>NZ_JBRJIO010000001.1:570000-5073680 GCF_053629555.1 Pseudomonas sp. HLS-6 TE3448
GCCGAGAATAAAGAACAGGTAACCGCTCAAGTGCAACACGACATAGGCAAAGCACCACAAGCCCAACTGGCGCCTCACCACAATCCAGCCAGACCAGCCGCTCAGGCGCTGCAATGGCGTCATGCACAAGGTAATGAGCAAAAAGATCAACGCCCCCAACCCCAGCCGATCAACCAACACCTTGCCCGGGTCTGGCCCCAATGCAAACGCCCACGCCTGATAGAGCCAAAACAAAGGCCAAAAACTGGCGAGAACAAAAATACCAAGGCGAAACCATGGGTAGCGCATCAGTAGTTCTTCCTCAGATCAAGACCACTATAAAGAGAAGCGACTTCCTCTGCGTACCCATTGAACATCTGCGTGTCGCGCACATTCGGACTGAACAGCCCACTCGGCAACCGACGCTCACGCGCCTGCGTCCAGCGTGGATGATCAACCTGAGGGTTCACATTGGCATAAAAGCCGTACTCATCCGGCGCAATACTTTGCCACGTGGTTTTCGGCTGCTGCTCAACGAGACTGATGCGCACGATCGACTTAATGCTCTTGAAGCCATACTTCCACGGAACCACCAACCTGAGAGGCGCACCATTCTGATTAGGCAGCTCCCGCCCATACATACCAACAGCCAGTATGGCCAACGGATTCATGGCCTCATCCAGACGCAACCCTTCTACATAAGGCCAGTCAATCAAGGCAAAGCCTGAGCGTTGGCCAGGCATGCTTTTCGGATCCTGCAGCGTTTCGAAGCGGATGTAACGCGCTTTGGATGTTGGCTCCACCTGCTTGAGCAGAGCGGACAACGGGAACCCCAACCAGGGGATCACCATCGACCAAGCCTCTACACAGCGCAGCCGATAGATGCGCTCCTCCAACTGATAGGGCTTGATGAAGTCTTCCAACGCATAGCGACCGGGCTTTCCGACCTCGCCATCGACTACTACCGTCCAAGGCGCCGTTTTCAGCACAGCCGCGTTTTGCGCCGGGTCTCCTTTATCAGGGCCGAACTCATAGAAGTTGTTGTAGTGGGTTGCATCTTTGAATGGCGTAATGGCCTCGCCTGGCGCCGTCACCGCCTGCCATTGAGTTCCACCAAGTTTCTCGCTGAACCAACCGGGCGCGGAACCGGCATCGACATCCGGATAACGCGAAACATCGGCGGCACTGGCCAAACGCGGCAGGGCTGAAACAGCCAACGCAGCCAAGGACCCGCCCAACAGATGGCGACGAGAGACATAGATAGATTCGGGGGTGACCTCTGACGCTTTGCAGTCAGAGGCCTTGGACATCTTGATCAGCATGATGACTCCGTAGAACGGGTGGACTGATGCACCAGTAGACTACGGAGTCTCGCAGAAATTACATCACTCGGTGCCTTTACGCCGACGCATGCGCAACAGGTACTGGATAGGGCCCGAAGCGGCATAAGCAAGGAAAATCAGCAACAGAATACGTGGCGGATCACTGAAGACCACAGCAAACACAAGCACTACGGCGAGAATCGCCACGAAAGGTACACGCCCCTTCAGGTCGAGTTCCTTGAAGCTGTTGTACTTGATGTTACTGACCATCAGCATGCCGGCGGCAGCAACCAACAGCGCCACCAGGAACGACAGTTTGGAACCCTGGATACCGTAGTCACTGAATGCCCAGACAGTACCGGCTACCACACCCGCCGCAGCCGGGCTGGCCAAACCGATAAAGTAGCGTTTGTCCGCCTTGCCAACCTGGGTATTGAAACGCGCCAGACGCAACGCGGCACCAGCCACATAAATGAAGGCCACCATCCAGCCGACTTTACCCATGTCGCCCAGCGCCCAGCCGAACGCCAGCAATGCCGGGGCCACACCGAAAGCGACCATGTCGGACAGGGAATCGTACTCGGCACCAAAGGCGCTTTGAGTGTTGGTCATGCGCGCAACACGACCATCAAGGCCATCGAGCACCATGGCAACAAAAATGGCGATGGCGGCGAAGGCAAAATACTTGCTCGCTTCGCGAGGATCACCAGCACTCAGCGCGCTTTGTGCGCTCATCGAGCTGATGATGGAATAGAAACCGGCAAACAGGTTGGCGGTAGTAAAGAGATTGGGCAGCAGATAGATACCACGATGCCGCACCTTGCGTCCTTCGGCATCATGCCCTTCTTCAACATGCTCATCGATCGGTAGCAGGCTTTCGGCGTCGGAGGCCTTACTGGGCTCTTCTGGACGTTCGCTCATGGACATTACCTTGCAACGGTTTGGAAAGTTTCGGCTGTTGTTTGCAGCGAGAGATCGTGCACACAGTGAGCTTTATACCAGAAGCTGACCCTCTAAACGAAAAAACGCGGCCGAAGCCGCGTTCTTATCGCATCAAGGCAAGATTAGTTCTTGGCTTTGTCTACGATTTTGTTCGCCGCGATCCAAGGCATCATCGAGCGCAGTTGCTCACCGATGACTTCGATACCGTGGGCAGCGTTGTTACGACGACGAGCAGTCATCGATGGGTAGCCAGTGGCACCCTCGCTGATGAACATCTTCGCGTACTCGCCGTCCTGGATGCGCTTCAGAGCGTTGCGCATGGCCTGACGGGACTCAGCGTTGATAACCTCTGGGCCAGTTACGTACTCGCCGTACTCAGCGTTGTTGGAGATCGAGTAGTTCATGTTGGCGATACCGCCTTCGTACATGAGGTCAACGATCAGCTTCAGCTCGTGCAGGCACTCGAAGTAGGCCATTTCTGGCGCGTAGCCAGCTTCAACCAGTGTTTCGAAACCGGCTTTGACCAGCTCAACAGTACCGCCACACAGAACAGCCTGCTCACCGAACAGGTCGGTTTCAGTCTCGTCCTTGAAGGTCGTTTCGATGATGCCGGTACGGCCACCGCCAACGCCTGCGGCGTAGGACAGGGCAACGTTCTTGGCGTTACCGGAAGCGTCCTGGTAGATCGCGATCAGGTCAGGGATACCGCCGCCCTTGACGAACTCGGAACGTACAGTGTGGCCTGGTGCTTTAGGGGCGATCATGATCACGTCCAGGTCAGCACGTGGCACAACCTGGTTGTAGTGAATCGCGAAACCGTGGGAGAACGCCAGGGTAGCGCCCTTCTTCAGGTTAGGCTCGACTTCGCTCTTGTACAGCTGAGACTGGAACTCGTCTGGGGTCAGGATCATGACCAGGTCAGCAGCGGCAACAGCGCTGGCCACGTCAGTGACTTTCAGACCGTGCGCTTCAGCCTTGGCAACAGTAGCCGAGCCTTTACGCAGACCAACGGTAACATCCACACCCGAATCTTTCAGGTTGCACGCTTGGGCGTGACCCTGAGAGCCGTAACCGATGATGGCAACTTTTTTGCCCTGGATGATCGAAAGGTCGCAGTCTTTGTCGTAATAAACTTTCATGAAACACCCCTTATCTCGGCCTTTCGAGGCCATTCGCTAATTTTTTGAGTTAGATGCTAAGAACTTTGTCGCCACGGGCAATGCCGGTGACGCCACTGCGTACGGTTTCGAGAATGGACGCGGTACCGATAGCCTGAATGAAACTGTCCAGTTTGTCGCTGGTACCGGTCAGTTGCACGGTATAGACACTGGCACTGACATCGACGATCTGCCCACGATAGATATCGGTGGTGCGCTTGATCTCGGCACGCTGTGCGCCCGTGGCCTTGACCTTGACCAGCATCAGTTCACGCTCGATATGCGCGCTTTCTGAAAGGTCGACCAACTTGACCACTTCAACCAGCTTGTTCAGGTTCTTGGTGATCTGCTCGATCACTTCATCATGGCCGACTGTTGTCAGCGTCAGACGCGACAAGGTCGGGTCTTCAGTCGGAGCAACCGTCAGGCTTTCGATGTTGTAGTTACGCTGGGAGAACAGGCCAACCACGCGCGACAAGGCACCAGGTTCGTTTTCCAACAGCAGGGAAATAATGTGCCGCATGATTAGGTACGCTCCGTCTTGCTCAGCCACATATCGCGCATCGAGCCATCCTTGATTTGCATCGGATAGACGTGCTCGCTGTTGTCGACCTGGATATCGATGAACACCAACCGGTCTTTCATGGCAAAGGCTTCCTCGAGCTTGGGCTTGAGGTCCTTCAGGCTGGTGATGCGGATACCCACATGGCCATAGGCTTCGGCCAACTTGACGAAATCAGGCAGCGATTCCATGTAGGAGTGCGAGTGACGGCTGTTGTAGGCCATGTCCTGCCACTGGCGGACCATGCCCAATACACCGTTGTTCAGGTTGACGATCTTCACCGGCAGGTCGTACTGCAGGCAGGTCGACAACTCCTGAATGTTCATCTGGATACTGCCCTCACCGGTGACACAGGCAACATCCTGGTCAGGGAAGTTCAGCTTGACACCCATGGCGGCAGGGAAGCCAAAGCCCATGGTGCCCAGGCCACCGGAGTTGATCCAGCGGTTTGGCTTGTTGAAGCGGTAGTACTGCGCCGCGAACATCTGGTGCTGGCCGACATCGGAGGTAACGAAGGCATCGCCTTTGGTCACTTCGCAGAGTGTCTCGATAACGGTCTGTGGCTTGATGACACTGCCATCACCCTTGTCGTAAGGGAACATGCCACGGTCGCCACGCCACTCTTCGATCTGCTTCCACCAGGCATCCATTGCCGCCTTTTCAGGCTTCTCACCGATTTCCTTGAGGATCGCGACCATCTCGGTCAGAACGCTTTCGACAGGCCCGACAATAGGCACATCGGCCTTGATCATTTTGGAGATCGACGCAGGGTCGATGTCGATATGGATGATCTTGGCGTTCGGGCAGAACTTCGCCGGGCCGTTGACTACCCGATCATCGAAACGCGCGCCAACAGCAAGGATCACGTCGGCATGGTGCATCGTCAGGTTGGCGGTGTAACTGCCGTGCATGCCCAGCATGCCGAGGAATTGACGGTCAGTACCCGGATAGCAACCCAGGCCCATCAGGGTATTGGTGACCGGCAGGTTCAGCATCTGCGCCATTTCAGTCAGGGCTGCGGAGCCACCGCCGAGGATGACACCACCCCCAGCGTACACAACCGGACGCTTAGCCGAGAGCAGCATTTCTGCGGCTTTGCGGATCTGGCCCGAGTGCCCACGAACAGCGGGGCTGTACGAGCGCAGCTTGACCTTCTTCGGATAGACGTACTCGAACTTTTCAGCCGGGTTGGTCATGTCCTTCGGAATGTCGACGACAACCGGGCCTGGACGGCCGGACTGCGCGAGGTAGAAGGCCTTTTTCAGAACTTCAGGGATTTCCGATGCGTGCTTGATCATGAAGCTGTGCTTCACGATCGGCCGGGAAATACCGATCATGTCGGTTTCCTGGAAAGCATCCGTACCGACCATGGTGCTAGGCACCTGACCGGAAAGGATGACCATCGGAATGGAGTCCATGTAAGCGGTGGCAATACCGGTAATGGCATTGGTCGCCCCAGGACCGGAGGTCACCAGAACTACACCAGCCTTGCCGGTAGCACGGGCGTAACCATCCGCCATATGGGTTGCAGCCTGCTCATGACGGACCAGAATGTGACTCACTTCCGGTTCTTTGAACAGAGCATCGTAAACATGAAGAAGAGCACCGCCCGGGTACCCATAGATGTGCTTAACGCCTTCGTCACGCAAAAAGCGGACGACCATTTCAGCGCCAGATAAAAGCTCCACGTTGTTCACCTCTAAAACGCCAGAATACCGTCCGATGGGAACGGGTCTTAATAGGTTTACTGCCAAGCAGAGCATGAGCGACGAAATCGCCGACTACGTCAGCACTGACTGAGCAAGTATTGGGAGCGCCCCAGAGTGTTGCGGGGTTTTCCCACCCAGCGCGAGGTAACGCGTTGCGGGGTGTAACAGGTCGGCGCGGGTGTGCGCCTCATGATCTGCTTAGCGGGTCTGCTTCTGGCAGTCCCTCTACAGCGGACTTTGGATTGTTCTGATTCGAACTGCTCAAGTCAAGTGATCTTCGCGGTTAATTCACCATAAGCCACTCTTGAGCAAGCAGAAAAACGTTTGCCTGAGCATGTGAAGCATCAGGCAACGAGCGTGCGGGGCAGACGAAGCTGCCCCGGAAGGAGAAACTCAGGAACTCAGCGAGATGAGCGAATCAGTTCGTCAAACTCGGACAACAGTCGACGCAGCTGCGTACTTTCCTGCACCCGATCCACATAAACCATCTCGGCCATCTCGAGAATACCGGAGGCGTTAGGCAGCGGTAGGTCGTTCTCAAGAATAATCTTCATACGCTGGAGGAAGATCCACTGCAGCCACTGCTCAAAAGACAGCGTATCGACCGCAAAGGGTTCAACACTGGCCAGCGCCTCGGCACTCGGCGCCCTCTCCTCCCACCATCCAAGCAAGCGCAGCTCCTGCTCGATCAGCAACAGATGGTCGGCGATTGACGGAACCCGCTTGTCCATTACGAGCTCACCCGCGCTTTCTGACGGGCCAGCGCAGCGCCAGCGGCGTCACCTTGCTTCTCCCGTGACTGGGCGATGATGTCCCACAGCCCGGCCTGCAAATCGGGTCGACCATTGGCATAGGTCAGCGCCCGTCGAGCCAGTTGCTCGGATTGGGCAGCATCCCCTTGGGCCAGGCGCACCTGGGCCAAACGGTAGAGCACTTGCGGCTCACGCGGTGCAATGCGCTGGGCACGCTCCAAGCTGGACGAGGCACCGTTGTAATCACCACTGCCTTGTTGTTGCTGCGCAGTGGTCAGCAACGCCAGCACCGGACCATCCAGTTGTTCATCCGCGGACAAGCCACCCGCATTGCCGCGAGGGATGCCTGTTGGCGCACTTGGCATGCTGTAGCCGCCAGAGCTGATTGATGCGGTCGTCATCGGCTCCGATGTCACCGGGCCTGGCGTAATCGGCCCCGGTGTAATTGGTGCTGCGCTGGTCGACGCCGGGAACGTCTGGATCGGCGCCGCACCAGCCCCCTGCGGCACCATGACGGTTACGGCATCGTTCTGAGGTATTGCTTGAGCCTGACGCGCACCGCTGGCGGCAGCGTTATAGCCACCGCGGCTGGCCGTTACTCGCTCACTGTTAGAAACACGCGTGCCTGACTCGACAACAGGGATCGAACCACGTTGCACGCTGGCACAGCCATTGAGTAGCGCCAGTGCCGTCAAGGCAGGAAACCACCACTTATTCACTTCACACCCTCTTCGCTAGTGCTCAATTCATCCAACCCTTGACCCAGTCCATTACCGATTCGGCTGGCGCGGATTCACCACCACAGGCAGGACCGGGGGGCGGTTCGCTGCCGCGAATATACGGCATCTGGACCGCGCCCGGGCAGCTTGCATCTGACCCTTGCCCGGAATGGGCATCAACCCAGGCCAGCACCACATTGTCTGGCTGCGGCATATCCAGAGGAAGCGGGTCAGCCTTGCGCATGAAACTCGTCCAAACCTGCAATGCGCCGGTGGCACCCGTGAACGGCGTCTTGCCATTGTCGTCACGACCCAACCAGACGACTGCCAGCAGGTCCTGACTGAAACCTGCGAACCAACTGTCTCGCGAGTCGTTACTGGTACCGGTCTTGCCGGCCAAGGTCAGAGAGCTTGGCAAGACACTGTAAACCGAACGTCCGGTGCCTTCACGCATGACCCGCTGCATGGCGTTCTGCACCAGATAGATGGAGCCTGGATCAAAACGCTGCTGGATCTGGAACGGGTAGCGCTTGAGCGGCTCACCCTCAGCCGTCAGTACGCTGCGAATGCCGCGCATCGGCGTATTGAAACCACCATTGGCCAGGGTCTGGTACATGGTAGCCACCTGCATCGGCGACATACCGCCCGCCCCCAGCAACATCGACGGGAACGCTGGCCAATCGACTTCGACACCCAAACGGCCAATGGTTTTCAACACATTGGGTACACCCACTTCCAGACCAAGTTTGGCCGTGGAAAGGTTGTAAGAGTTCGCCAGCCCTTGGTAGAGGTAGATGGTGCCATGGGATCGCCGATCGTAGTTCTGCGGCTTCCATACCTGGCCGTCAGCACCTTTGACCGAAAAGGGCTCATCCTGGACCCAGCTCGTGAGCGTGTACTGGCTGGGTTTTTCCAACGCGGTCAGGTAGACAGCCGGCTTGACCAGAGAGCCAATCGGCCGAACAGCATCCACAGCACGGTTGAAACCGGCAAAACCGGGCTGGCGACTGCCTATCAGCGCCTGGACCTCACCGGTTTCCGGATTGGTCACCACCATGGCTGCCTCGACTTCATCCGCCCCCTTGCGCCCGGCAAGGCGTTTGAAGGTGTCAGTGACCGATGCCTCCGCCTTCATCTGCAGAATCGGATCGAAGCTGGTAAAGATCCGCAGGCCTTCTTCGGTCAAGTCTTCGTCACGATAGTCCTGACGCAGTTGGCGTTTGACCAGGTCAAGGAAGCCCGGGAAGGAACTGTCGGCCAAGCTGCCACGCTTGGTAACGCCCAACGGCATTTTCTTCGCAGCCTCGACGGCCTCCGGGGTTGCAACGCCCTGCTCGGCCAACAAGTCGAGCACCAGGTTACGCCGCACCGTTGCCCGCTCGGGGTAGCGCCGCGGGTTGTAGTAGGAAGGCCCCTTGACCATGCCCACCAACAACGCGACCTGATGCAGCTTGAGCTCTGACAACGGCTGACTGAAGAAAAACTGGCTGGCAAGACCAAAGCCATGCACCGCGCGCTGACCATCCTGGCCAATGAACACCTCGTTGAGGTAGGCCTCGAGGATCTCGCGCTTGTCGTAATGCAGCTCAAGCAACATCGCCATCAGGGCTTCCGTCAGCTTGCGACTGAGGCTGCGCTCATTGGTCAGGTAGAAGTTCTTGACCAACTGCTGGGTCAGGGTACTGCCACCCTGACGCATGGCGCCGGATGAGGTGTTGACCCAGATGGCCCGTGCAATCGACTTGGGCGAAACACCAAAGTGCGAATAGAAGTCGCGGTCTTCCACGGCAACCAGGGTTTCAAGCAGGTACGGGGGCACCTGATCGAGCTTTATCAGGATGCGGTCTTCAAGGTTCTTCGGATACAAACCGCCGATCAGCAGCGGCTCCAGGCGAACCACGGCCAGTTTCGAGCCATTGGCTCCACTCAACCCGGCAACGTAATCGCCCGAGAAACGTACTTGAACCGCCTGGGCCTGCTCCAGCCCCTCATAGAACTGGAAACCACGGGTGTTGATATCGACCGTATTACCACTGACAGCAGCGGCACCAGGCCCATTGGCGACGCTCTCGCGCCGATAGCCCAAGGCATCAAGCTCGATAAGGAAGTCGTCCTTGCTGAGTTTCTGGCCGACGAACAGCTCCAGCGGCCGGGCATATACCTTGGCCGGGATCGTCCAGCGCTTGCCAGAGAATTTCTCCTGGACTACCGCATCGAAATAAATCGCAAAGCCCGCGAGCACGACGAGACCGACAAGGCTGAGCTTCAAAGCCCAGCCCAGCAGGGCGCGCGCACGGCCAGAGGGACGTTTTTTGGGGGTACGGG
Organism: Pseudomonas sp. HLS-6 TE3448; assembly: GCF_053629555.1. Classification (NCBI taxonomy): domain Bacteria; kingdom Pseudomonadati; phylum Pseudomonadota; class Gammaproteobacteria; order Pseudomonadales; family Pseudomonadaceae; genus Pseudomonas; species Pseudomonas sp. HLS-6 TE3448. The sequence continues at coordinate 579,468 of NZ_JBRJIO010000001.1, forward strand.
AAGATTGGGTACGAGTCATGGCCGCGGATTATACGCACTTTATTGTTCGTCGACAGGCGCCCTCCGGCGGTTTGCACGGGGGCCGCTTGTCGCCATAATGGGCGCTTAGACTCTTCACGACTCCAAAGGATCGCCCGTGAGCCAAGCCTTGATTGCAGCCCTGCAAAACCCAGCCCTGTACCCTCATCCGGTGAGCGGTTTCCAGGTTATTGAGACACACATTTCCTGGGTTCTGCTCACTGGCGAATTCGCCTACAAAATCAAGAAGCCGATGAACTTCGGCTTCCTCGACTTTACCGAGCTGGCCCAGCGCAAGCACTTCTGCAATGAAGAGCTGCGTTTGAACCAGCGCCTGACCCAGGGGCTGTACCTTGACGTACTGCCAATTACTGGCAGCGCCGAAGCCCCACAATTGGGCGGCACAGGCGAGCCGATCGAGTACGCCCTGAAGATGCGTCAGTTCCCGCAGAGCCAGATGCTTAACACGCTGCAGGCCAATGGCGAACTGACGGCAGAGCATATCGACCAGATGGCCCACCAGATTGCGCAGTTCCACCTGAGCGCACCGCGCGTGGCCGTGGATCACCCGCTGGGCAGCCCGGAAAGCGTGATGGCCCCGGTTGAGCAGAACTTTGAGCAGATACGCCCCTTCCTGAGCGAAAAGGCTGACCTGCAACAACTCGATGCCTTGCAAGCCTGGGCACACAGCAGCTTCAAGCGCCTTGAAGGCTTGCTTGAAGCCCGAAAAGCCCAAGGCTTCATCCGTGAGTGCCACGGTGACATCCACCTGGGTAACGCCACCCTGATCGACGGCAAGGTGGTGATCTTCGACTGCATCGAATTCAACGAGCCGTTCCGCCTGACCGATGTCTATGCCGACGCCGCGTTCCTGGCGATGGACCTGGAAGACCGTGGCCTCAAGTCGCTGTCCCGCCGTTTCATCAGCCAGTACCTGGAACTGACCGGCGACTATGAAGGCCTTGAGCTGTTGAACTTCTACAAGGCCTACCGTGCACTGGTGCGTGCCAAGGTTGCCCTGTTCAGCATGCCGGCCAATGCCGACGGCGTGCAGCGTGCCACAACCCTGCGCCAGTACCGCAACTACGCAACCCTGGCAGAGAGCTACAGCGCTATTCCTTCGCGCTTCCTGGCGATTACCCACGGTGTGTCGGCCGTTGGCAAAAGCCATGTCGCCATGCGTTTGGTCGAGGCACTTGGCGCTATCCGCCTGCGCTCGGATGTAGAGCGCAAGCGCCTGTTCGGCGAGCAAACGCCCGAAAATGCAGGCAACTTGCAAGCTGGCATCTACAACCAGGACTCCAGCCAGGCGACCTACGCACGCCTGCATACACTGGCAGGCATTGTCCTGCGTGCAGGCTTTCCGGCTGTCATCGATGCCACCTACCTCAAGCACGCACAACGTCAAACCGCCGCGGGCATTGCGGGTGAAACGGGCGTACCGTTCCTGATACTCGACTGCAATGCACCTGATGCGGTCATCGCAAGCTGGCTCAAGCAGCGTCAGGCCGACCAGAATGACCCGTCCGACGCCACGCTTGAGGTGATAGCCGCACAGAAGGCCAATCGCGACCCATTGAGCGCCGAAGAACTGCTGCACAGCAAGCGCGTAGAAACCAACGAAAGCGGCAGTCTCGACGAGCTGGTCAAGCAGATTCGGCAAAAACTGCCTGGCTTGTAAGCAACACCCGGACGTGAAGCAGTCGACACTTCTCGGCAGTGGGTTCGCGCCTCCCAAGTGATGGCACTATAGTGTCATCACAATCACATAAGGAGGCCTACCATGAACCAGCCCCGGCAAATCGACTCTGCGCTGTATGCCTTGGTGCGTAACGAAGAGGTAGCGGCTTTCAATCAGGAAAGGCCGAAAGACGCCAGCATCGATTTTAGTCATGGCGACTTTCGCGGTCTGGACCTGCGCGAATTGGACACCACAGGCATAGATTTCACTGGTGCCTACTTCCGGGCGGCCGACCTGCGTGGCCTGGATCTGCGAAACTGCTCCATGGAAGGCGCCAGCCTGGCCCATGCCCAGATTTCCGGCGTGTACTTTTCACCAGACCTGAGTGCTGACGAAATTCTCATGTCAGTTAATTTCGGAACGCGTCTGCGCTACCGCACACGTTAACAGACTGCAACCCTAGGGCCCGCCGACTCACACTTGACGGGCCATAGGGCGCCGCCCGCCCCCCATAAGCGCCAAAATGCCGCTTATTTTCCAACTGCCGCTACACTCCCCTTGGTATGCCTGCGATTCCCCTCGACCCGTTCAGCCGTCGCAAGGAGGCTTGATGAACGACGAACTCCAGCATCTGAAGAATCTTGGCAAGACTTCTGCGCAGTGGTTGCATGCAGTCGGCATTCACAGCGCCTCTGACTTGCGTCGCATGGGCGCGGTCAATGCGTATCAAGCCGTGCGTACTCGTGGCTTCAGGGCATCGAAGGTACTGCTCTATGCCATCGAAGGCGCCTTGCTCGACATGCACTGGAATGACATTCCAGTCGAGCGTAAGGAAGCCCTGAACCAGCAACTCGACGCAAGAGCGCCGCGGAAAAACAACTGAGAGCCGATACAGTAGTTGACACGCAAATGATAATTGTTATTATTGGAGCCACTGGCCGCAAGGCTGGTTGGATAAGCTGAAAAGCCTCGGTTCGGGCTCTCAAATTATCTCCTCATCAGGCTAATCACGGTTATTGACCCGGCACATTTTGCCGGGTCTTTTTTTGCCTGCTCACTCAGTGTTTCTTGCGCAAACTCGCGCAGTAGTCCTGAGCCGGCAACGCTGCAGTAAACCAGACATAATCCGCCATGCCCGGCTCAACCACCTCGCCTACCTGGGCCAGCATCAGCACCTGCGGTGCGTCTTGCACGCCAAGGTCAGCCACGTGCTGCGGCACACCGATATCTTTGCGCACGTGATAGCCGCCCGCGAACAAAAGGCTTGGCGTCGGCGCCGCAAGCAAGCGCTCGGCTATTCGTCGGTCACGCTGCTGCTGCACCGCAAGCATCGCTGGCAATTGCGAGTCTGGCAGCAAGCCACAATGGGAGTCGCGTACCTGCTCAAGTAGCGCCTGACGAACAGCCGTTGATGTCGAACGGTTTCCAGACAACACCGGCGGCTGTCGATAGATCCGCCCTACTTCATCATCGTCAAGATTGGCGGCCAGCAGTACATACGGTTGTCTCAGGGCCTCCTCTACGATCGGCCCATACAGGGTCCAATCCCAACCTTTTTGCCAGCGCAACGCCCCGGGGACATCAGCAGGTAATGATGCTTGCTGGCGCACTACCTCGACCCGCGCCTGCTGCACAGGCTGAAGCATCTCCAGTAGCAGGCTACCTTGGGGGCGGTATTGGCCGAGAGCCTTTAACAACCACAACTGCAGCGCATGATGGTCAGGATTATCGTGTTGCTCTCCCACCAGCACACGGGACGCACCCGCCAAGCGAGCGACCAGTTGCTCAGGGCTCAGTACTCGACCACTGGCCAGCTCACGTATCTGCCCCAGCTCAGCATGCCCCAGCCCCTCAGGGCTCTGCCAAGCCGGCAATGGCGGTAGCACAACGCGGGTCTGGCAGCCTGACAGGCACAGAAGCAGTGCGAGTACGGCATAACACAGCAGTCGGGGCATCAGCAGTTCTCCTCTCGAGCCAGCATCAGCAGGTGACTGCTGGCCAGCGGCGTCGGCTTTCCTACGGTCAATCTGCACTGTATAAAACGTGCCTCGGGGTTGAACGCTCGTGTCAGTCGAGCCAAGCACATCATTTTGAGTAAGCCATACGCATGCACTTCCTTTGCCCGTCCTCCGACCTTCGTGAAGGCCACAGTCGCGGCTTTAGCCTCGGCAACACCCACCTGTTCGCCGTTCGCCGTCAGGGTAAGGTCTACCTCTATCGCAACCGCTGCCCCCATCGAGGCATTCCATTGAACTGGCAGGCTGACACGTTTCTCGACAGCAGTGCCCAATTGATCGCCTGCGTGCATCACGGCGCACAGTTTCTGATCGAGTCAGGCGAGTGCGTGGCAGGCCCTTGCGAAGGCGACGCCCTGGAAGCCCTCAACTGCCACGAAGACACCGGGGGCATCTGGCTCACGGATTGATCAGTACTGGCAAGCGACGATCGACTTCAATCTGCTCACCCTCCAGACGCACTCCGTATGCCAGCACTTCCACACCATCCGCAACGGCCTCACGCAGTGCTGCCGCATAAGCAGGGTCGATTTCCTCGGCCGGACGAACCGCATCAACACCACTGAGGTTCACGCAATATAGCTGTACGGCGCGCACACCTTGACGAGCCAATGCGGCGAGCTCACGCAAGTGCTTGGTGCCCCGTTGAGTCACCGAGTCGGGAAACGCTGCAGTAGTCGAATCAGAAAAACCCAATGTCACGCTTTTGACTTCGACATAAGCCGGGCCGTCAGGAAACTCCAGGCGAAAATCCACTCGACTGTTTTCTTCACCGTAAGGCACTTCGCGCCTGAGCGCGCTAAACCCGGCAAGCTCCTTGATCCGCCCAGCATAAAGCGCCTCTTCGACCAGCGCATTGGCGCGCCCCGTATTCACGCACGCCAGCCGCCCCTGAGGCGTTTCGCTGATTTCCCACGTGCCAGGGAGCTTGCGCTTGGGGTCATTGGAGCGGCTGAACCAGACCTTGCCACCCTCGATCATGCAATTGAGCATTGAGCCGGTGTTGGGGCAGTGGATCGTCAGTTGCTCACCACTGGCCAGTTCTATATCCGCCAGGAAGCGTTTGTAGCGACGCAGCAAGCGCGCTTCCTCAAGTGCCGGTGAAAAGCGCATCAGCCTTGCCAGCTCCGCAGACCACGCTCAATTCGCTCTACAGCCTCCTGCAAGCGCGGCATGCTCTGGGTGTAGGCAAAACGCACATGGTGCCCGGCCTGATAGCGCCCGAAATCCAGCCCCGGGGTAAACGCGACATGCTCGGTTTCCAGGAAATGACGACAGAAAGCGAACGCATCGCCGCCAAACCTGCTGATATCGGCGTAGAGGTAGAAAGCGCCCTGAGGCTCGACTGCGATGCCAAACCCCAGCTCACGCAGGGCTGGAAGAAGAAAATCACGTCGCCGACCAAATTCCTCTCGACGCTCTTCCAAAATAGCCAGCGTTGCCGGCTCAAAGCAGGCCAATGCAGCATGCTGAGCCATGCTCGGCGCACTGATGTACAGGTTCTGGGCGAGCTTTTCCAGATCAGCCACGGCTGCAGGAGGAGCGACCAGCCACCCCAGACGCCATCCGGTCATGCCGAAATATTTAGAGAAACTATTCAGGACGAAGGCCTGGTCTTCGACTTCAAGCACGCTCGGCGCGTCCATGCCGTAGGTCAGGCCATGGTAAATTTCGTCTACCACCAGATGCCCGTGACGCTCCCGAACTGCCTGCGCGAGGCTGGCCAGTTGCTCACGGTCGAGCACCGTACCTGTTGGGTTTGCCGGTGAAGCAACCAATGCACCAACGCTGTCCTGGTCCCAGTAACGCGCTACCAGATCAGCGTTCAACTGGTAGTTGACCTCAGGGCCGACCGGCACCAACTGTGCAGCCCCTTCTACCAGGCGCAGGAAATGCCGATTGCATGGATAACCCGGATCGGCCAGCAACCAGTGCTTACCAGGGTCGACCAGCAAGCTGCTGGCCAGAAGCAGTGCGCCAGAGCCTCCCGGGGTAATCAGGATACGCTGAGGATCAATGCTCAACCCGTAGCGCGTGGCATAGAAACCCGCGATCGCCTCGCGCAATGCCGGGAGGCCACGCGCGGCGGTGTAACGGGTTTCCCCATTGGCGAGCGCCGCCTGCCCCGCCTTGATGATCGGCGCCGCCGTGGTGAAGTCCGGCTCGCCGATTTCCAGATGAATGACGTCATGGCCTGCAGCTTGCAGTTCGTTGGCTCGCGCCAGCAAAGCCATCACATGAAAGGGTTCGATGGCGCGACTACGCGCACTGTAGGGCTGAGCCATTAGCCTTCTCTCAAATGGGGTGTAAACTAAAGATTCTACCCAAGAGCCGGAACCAGCGGGTGGTAAAACCTGCAATCACGGGGAGTAGCATCCCCTGATTCTATCTGGTAAGTTCGGCGGCTCGCAGTCGCAGGGCCGGCGGGCGCCGGAGATGGAGCAGCCTGCGCAATGGATTAGAAGAGTGAGAGGCGGTCAATTCATGCCCACCAACGAAAAGCAACAAAGTAGTCAACTTGTTCGCGGCTTCGAACCCTATAGAGAAACCCAGGGCGAGGAGTACATGGGCAAGCCCATGCGTGCTCACTTCACCGAGCTGCTGAATAAATGGAAGCAGGAGCTCATGGTCAGCGTCGATCAGACCGTGGACCACATGAAAGACGAAGCGGCCAACTTCCCTGACCCGGCCGATCGCGCCAGTCAGGAAGAGGAGTTCGCCCTGGAGCTGCGCAATCGCGACCGCGAGCGCAAGTTGATCAAAAAGATCGACAAGACGCTGCAGCTGATCCAGGACGAAGAATACGGCTGGTGCGAGAACTGCGGCATCGAGATTGGCGTACGCCGCCTGGAAGCCCGCCCTACCGCCGACCTGTGCATCGACTGCAAGACACTGGCGGAAATCAAGGAAAAGCAGGTCGGCAAAGCCTGACCTGAAAAAATGGGGCGCTTATAGCGCCCCATTTCAATTATGGTTGTACGACTTTTCCTGATTACCCGCGCGTTACCATGAACAACCCCAGCTATGTCGGGCGCTTCGCCCCCACCCCCAGCGGTTTTCTTCATTTCGGCTCACTGGTAGCCGCCCTGGCCTCCTACCTGGATGCCCGTGCGGTTGGCGGTCGTTGGCTGCTGCGCATGGAAGACATCGACCCTCCCCGTGAAGCGCCTGGCGCACAGGCAGCTATCCTGCGCACCCTGGAATCATATGGTCTGGAGTGGGATGGCGAGGTGGTTTATCAAAGCCAGCGCCATGATGCCTACGCCGAAACGATCCAACGCCTGTTTCAGCAAGGCCTGGCCTATGCCTGCACCTGCTCGCGCAAACAGCTGGAGCCTTATCATGGAATCTACCCAGGCCTGTGCCGGAACCTTGGCCATGATCAGCACGATGCGGCCATCCGTGTACGCGTGCCAGAGCTTGCCTATCACTTCATTGATCGGGTGCAAGGCCGTTTTGAACAACACCTGGGCCGCGAGTCAGGCGACTTCATTATCCGCCGTCGAGATGGGCTGTATGCCTATCAACTGGCCGTGGTGCTAGACGACGCCTGGCAGGGCGTTACCGACATTGTGCGAGGCGCCGACCTGCTCGACTCAACACCACGCCAACTGTATCTTCAGGAGTTACTGGGGTTACGCCAGCCGCGCTACCTGCATGTACCGCTGATTGTGCAACCCGATGGTCATAAGCTGGGCAAATCCTATCGCTCCGCCCCGCTGCCAGCAGACCAGGCCACCCCGCTACTGCTACGTGCACTGCGTGCCTTGGGGCAACCGACCGATCCGGCTCAGGCGTACGCCACCCCGCAAGAGGTGCTGACACATGCTTGCCGGCACTGGAACGTCGACGCAATCCCCAAAAGCATGACCCTGGCCGAGGCAACGCTGCGCTGAAGCCTTGCCGAACGCAAGAAAGCCCAATAGATTCAATTCCTTGGGGCAGAATGCGAAGTCCATTTGCAGCCTTGTCGCCATCCGCTACCATCGCCACCGCCGATTTGCGCCAATAATAACTTCAGGCACGCAGCGGTTTAACCAGTGAGGCCCACATGTACATCTATCGTTTGGTCCTGCTTCTGGTCGTGGGGATCTATTTGTTCTCCCCTGCCATCATGGACTGGTGGATCGAACCGACCGGGGCCTGGTATCGCCCGTACCTGCTCTGGCTGATCCTGATCGTCGTGACCTTTATCCTGCAGAGCCAACGTGATGCCGATGAGCTTTAGCCTGACCCAGATGATCCTGATCAGCGCCGCCTACCTGCTGGTGCTGTTCGGCGTGGCCTGGATCAGCGAACGCGGCATGATCCCACGCGCGATCATCCGTCACCCGCTGACCTACACCTTGTCACTGGGTGTTTATGCCAGTGCCTGGGCGTTCTATGGCACGGTCGGGCTTGCCTACCAGTATGGGTACGGTTTCCTGGCCTGCTACCTGGGGGTTTCCGGGGCCTTTCTATTGGCGCCCGTGCTGCTTTACCCGATCCTCAAGATCACCCGCACCTACCAGTTGTCATCCCTGGCCGACCTGATTGCCTTTCGCTTTCGCAGCACCTGGGCCGGCGCACTGACCACCGTTTTCATGCTGATTGGCGTACTGCCTCTACTGGCGCTACAAATTCAGGCGGTGGCCGACTCAATCGGCATTCTCAGCGGCGAACCGGTTAAAAACCGAGTAGCACTGGCCTTCTGCGCAATGATCACACTGTTCACCATTTTCTTTGGCTCGCGGCATATCGCGACCCGTGAGAAGCATGAAGGACTGGTGTTCGCCATTGCCTTCGAATCGGTGATCAAACTACTGGCGCTAGGGGGGATTGGCCTCTACGCGCTTTACGGCGTGTTCGGCGGGCCCCACCAACTGGAAGTCTGGTTGCTGCAAAACCAGACAGCCCTCGCTGCATTGCACACTCCCCTACAGGAAGGCCCGTGGAGAACCCTGCTGCTGGTGTTTTTCGCCTCGGCAATCGTCATGCCGCACATGTACCACATGGCCTTTACCGAAAACCTCAATCCGCGCTCACTGGTCAGCGCCAGCTGGGGCTTACCGCTGTTTCTGCTGCTGATGAGCCTGGCGGTTCCCCTGATCCTCTGGGCGGGCCTGAAACTGGGCGCCAGCACCAGCCCGGAATACTTCACCCTGGGCCTGGGCATTGCCGCGAACAACAAGCTATTGGCACTGCTGGCGTACATCGGCGGGCTCTCAGCCGCCAGTGGCCTGATCATCGTGACCACCCTGGCGCTGTCCGGCATGGCCCTGAACCATCTGGTACTGCCGCTGTACCAGCCACCGGCCGAAGGTAATATCTACCGCTGGCTGAAATGGACCCGACGGGCACTGATCGTCGCCATCATCAGCGCAGGTTTCGGCTTCTATCTGTTGTTGGGCGCTCAGCAGGACCTGGCCAACCTCGGTATCGTTGCCTTTGTCGCAACACTGCAGTTCCTGCCCGGTGTGCTCTCAGTACTCTACTGGCCAACCGCAAACCGACGTGGCTTCATCGCCGGGTTGCTGGCGGGGATCAGCGTCTGGCTGGTAACCATGCTGCTGCCACTGGTTGGCAATCTGCAGGGCTTTTACATCCCCCTGCTGAACATGATCTATGTACTCGACGACACCAGTTGGCACATGGCAGCCATCGCTTCACTGGCAGCCAACGTCCTGTTGTTCACGCTGATTTCGCTGTTCACCAATGCCAGCCCGGAAGAGGTTGGCGCCGCGGAAGCCTGTGCGGTGGACAACGTGCGCCGGCCGCAGCGTCGCGAACTGCATGCGGCCTCGCCGCAGGAGTTTGCCACCCAACTGGCCAAGCCCCTGGGTGCCAAGGCCGCACAGAAAGAAGTTGAACAGGCACTGCGCGATCTCTACCTGCCCTTTGATGAGCGCCGGCCTTATGCGCTACGCAGGCTGCGTGATCGAATAGAGGCGAACCTGTCTGGCTTGATGGGGCCTAGCGTGGCTCAGGACATGGTCGAGACCTTCCTGCCCTACAAGTCCGGCAGCGAGAACTACGTTACCGAAGACATCCACTTCATCGAGAGCCGCCTGGAAGACTACCACTCGCGGCTGACCGGCCTTGCCGCTGAACTCGACGCCCTGCGCCGCTACCATCGCCAAACCCTGCAGGAACTGCCGATGGGCGTCTGCTCGCTGGCCAAGGATCAGGAAATCCTGATGTGGAACCGGGCCATGGAAGAGTTGACTGGCATTGCCGCCAAGCACGTGGTGGGCTCCCGCCTGACAACCATCAGCGAACCTTGGCGCGGCCTTCTGCTCGGCTTCATCAATGTTCCGGATGAACACCTGCACAAACAACGGTTGGCGCTGGATGGCCAGCCGCGCTGGTTGAACCTGCACAAGGCGGCCATCGACGAACCGCTGGCGCCGGGTAACAGTGGCTTGGTACTGCTTGTTGAAGACTTGACCGAAACTCAAGCGCTTGAAGACAAGCTGGTGCACTCCGAACGTTTGGCGAGCATCGGCCGGCTGGCCGCCGGGGTGGCCCATGAGATCGGCAACCCGATTACCGGCATCGCCTGCCTGGCGCAAAACCTGCGGGAAGAACGCGAGGAAGACAGCGAGATCACCGAGCTGAGCAGCCAGATCATTGAACAGACCAAGCGTATTTCACGCATCGTTCAGTCACTGATGAGCTTCGCCCACGCCGGCGGTAGCCAACAGAACAATGAAGAACCCGTATGCCTGGCAGAAGTGGCACAGGATGCAATCGGCTTGTTGGCCTTGAACCGGCGCAATTTTGAAGTACAGTTTTTCAATCTGTGCGACCCGGAGCACTGGGTAGACGGCGACCCCCAGCGGCTCGCCCAGGTATTGATCAATTTACTGTCCAATGCCCGCGACGCCTCGCCACCCGGTGCTGCCGTGCGGGTCAGAAGCGAAGCGAATGAACACACCGTCGACCTGATTGTCGAGGATGAAGGGAGCGGAATCCCAAAGAACATCATGGACCGATTGTTCGAACCGTTCTTCACCACCAAGGACCCGGGTGAAGGGACAGGACTAGGGCTCGCTCTGGTCTATTCCATCGTGGAAGAGCATTATGGACAAATCACCATCGACAGCCCGGCCGATATCGAAAGCCAGCGTGGCACCCGGATCCGAGTGACCCTACCGCGCCATGTCGTAGCGACGTCCGCTGTGAACTGAGACCGTCGAGAGAATTGAATCAATGCCGCATATTCTGATCGTCGAAGACGAAACCATCATCCGCTCAGCCTTGCGTCGCCTGCTCGAACGGAACCAGTACCAGGTCAGTGAAGCCGGCTCGGTACAGGAGGCTCAGGAACGCTTCAGCATTCCGACCTTCGACCTGATCGTCAGCGATCTGCGCTTGCCAGGCGCCCCGGGTACCGAACTGATCAAGCTTGGCCAGGGAACGCCTGTGCTGATCATGACCAGCTACGCCAGCCTGCGTTCTGCGGTCGACTCCATGAAGATGGGGGCGGTCGACTACATCGCCAAACCCTTCGACCATGACGAGATGCTGCAGGCCGTGGCGCGCATCCTGCGTGATCGGCAGAGCGCTCCAGCAGCACCTTCCGAACGTGTGAATGGCAAGCCAGCCGCCAGTGACAAGGCCGGCAGTGAAAGTGCCAATGGCGAGATCGGCATTATCGGCTCGTGCCCACCGATGCAAGATCTCTACAGCAAGATCCGTAAAGTCGCGCCCACCGACTCCAACGTCCTGATTCAAGGCGAGTCGGGTACCGGTAAAGAGCTGGTCGCCCGCGCCCTGCACAACCTGTCGCGACGCGCCAAGGCGCCGATGATCTCGGTAAACTGCGCAGCGATTCCGGAAACCCTCATCGAGTCCGAACTCTTCGGCCACGAGAAAGGCGCGTTCACCGGCGCCAGTGCCGGGCGCGCAGGCCTGGTTGAAGCCGCCGATGGCGGCACGCTTTTCCTGGATGAAATTGGCGAGCTGCCGCTGGAAGCCCAGGCTCGCCTGCTGCGTGTATTGCAGGAAGGCGAAATCCGCCGGGTCGGTTCGGTACAGTCGCAGAAGGTTGATGTGCGCCTGATCGCCGCTACCCACCGCGACCTGAAGAACCTGGCCAAAGTCGGCCAGTTCCGTGAAGACCTTTACTACCGACTGCACGTCATCGCCCTGAAGCTGCCTGCGCTGCGGGAACGGGGTACCGACGTCAATGAAATTGCCAATGCCTTCCTCGCTCGGCAGAGCGCACGTATCGGCCGCAATGACCTGAGGTTTGCTCACGACGCAGAAATGGCGATACGTCACTACTCCTGGCCAGGTAACGTGCGTGAACTGGAAAACGCCGTGGAGCGTGCCGTCATCCTTTGCGAGAGCCCAGAGATTTCTGCCGACCTGCTGGGTATCGATATCGAGCTGAGCGATCTGGAAGACGACGATGAGAACTTCGGTGGCCTGCCAGCAGCCGGCACGCAGGCCAACAACAGCCATGAGCCCATGGAAGACCTGTCGCTGGAAGACTACTTCCAGCACTTCGTGCTCGAGCACCAGGACCATATGACTGAAACCGAACTGGCACGCAAGCTGGGGGTCAGCCGCAAGTGCCTGTGGGAACGACGCCAGCGCTTGGGAATACCTCGACGCAAGAGCAGCGCAACCAACGAGGGCTGATACGCTTCAGCTGTCACCGTGCATTGGGCAGGTAACATAAGATTCACGTGACAGACTGTTACCGCAACATGAAGACGTAACAAAAACCGGGGCTTACGGTAACGAAACCCCGGTTTTTTTTCGGCGGCAAAACGGACCAAAACCGGCGTAAGCCCTTGTTTTACTGGGTTTCACAAAAGTTGGCACGGCACCTGCTATATGTTTGGTACAAGAACAATAACAAGCACTGCAAAAGACAATAAAAATAAGACGAATCGGCTCACGCACAATAAGAACAAGACGGCGGAGGCGCAGCTAACTGATTCTTTTGGAGAGGAGTTGTGTTTTGGGGCTTGCCCCACAACCAGGCAGAGAACAACAAAAACTGCACTAAAGCAGCGCCTAAACTGGTTGGATCGACAGATCACCGCAACCTCAGCGACCAAAGCAATCCGTTTGCTCTTGGCCCCCGAATAGGGGGACGCTCTACAAGCCTCGGCTTTGTAGACAGGGCACTCAACAAAAACAAGAAGCCCAGAAGAAAAATAAAAAGAGCACGCAACTACATTCCAGGGGAGCTTCGGCTCCCCTTGTAGTTTTCCTACCTGTACCCCCTCATGCTGTTGCCTACACCATTCCCAGAGTAAATGCTAGAATCCCCGCCTATCATGCGGCCATTCTTCGTTTATGGCTGAAAATTCCTTCAAACAGTGCATCCCATGCTGAAGAAGCTGTTCCAGTCGTTCCGTCCCCCCGTTCGTGGCCCGCACCACCAGCGCACCACGCCTGAAGTGATTAATAGCAGTCAACATTCGCTGCAACGTGGCCAATTCAGTCGTCATGCGGTGAGCATCGTCGAGCGTCTGCAAAACGCCGGCTACCAGGCCTATCTGGTCGGCGGCTGTGTGCGCGACCAGCTTCTGGGCATTACGCCGAAAGACTTCGACGTCGCCACCAGCGCCACCCCCGAGCAAGTGCGTGCGGAGTTCCGCAACGCCCGAGTCATTGGCCGTCGCTTCAAACTGGTTCACGTCCACTTTGGCCGTGAAATCATTGAAGTCGCGACCTTCCGCGCCAATCACCCCGAAAGCGAAGAGGAAAACAGCCACCAGTCCTCACGCAACGAGAGTGGGCGCATCCTGCGCGATAACGTCTACGGCACATTGGAAGAAGACGCGCAGCGCCGCGACTTCACCATCAATGCGCTGTACTACGATCCGATCAGCGAGCGCATTCTCGATTATGCCAACGGCGTACACGACATTCGTAACCGCTTGATCCGCCTGATTGGCGACCCGACCCAGCGCTACCAGGAAGACCCGGTACGCATGCTGCGTGCGGTGCGTTTCGCCGCCAAGCTGAACTTCGGCATCGAGAAGCACACCGTCGCACCGATTCGCCAACTGGCGCCGATGCTGCGTGAGATTCCGTCTGCACGCCTGTTCGAGGAAAGCCTCAAGCTGTTCCTCTCCGGCCAGGCCGCCGATACGTTCGAGATGCTGGTCGACCTGCAACTGTTCGATCCACTGTTCCCGGCCAGCGCCCAGGCACTGGAAGACCATCCGACCTACACCCATACCTTGATCAGCCAAGCGTTGATCAACACGGATCTACGGGTCAAACAAGGCAAGCCGGTAACCCCGGCCTTCCTTTTCGCTGCCATGCTCTGGCCTGCCCTGCCAACACGTGCGCTGCATTTGCAGAGCCGAGGCATGCCGCCTATCCCGGCCATGAACGAAGCGGCGCACGAACTGATCAGCGAACAGTGCCAACGCATCGCAATCCCCAAGCGTTTCACCATGCCCATCCGTGAAATCTGGGACATGCAGGAGCGCCTGCCACGGCGCAGCGGCAAACGTGCCGACCTGTTACTGGACAACCCGCGCTTCCGTGCCGGCTATGACTTCCTGCTGCTGCGCGAAAGTGCGGGCGAGGACACCGATGGTCTTGGCCAATGGTGGACTGACTATCAGGAGTGCAACGAAAGTGAGCGTCGCGACATGATCCGCGAACTCGGCAGCCGCGATGAGGGTGCTGGCGCAGGCCCACGCAAACGCAAGCGCAGTGGCAGCAAACGCAAGCGCGCCGACGGCGCTGCGGGCGAGTAAACATGCCTCGCGTCTATATTGGTCTGGGCAGCAACCTGGACGATCCCCGCCAGCAGCTTGAGAGCGCCCTGCAATCGCTCGAGCAGCTGCCAGCGACTGATCTGGTTGCCGTGTCCAGCTTCTACACCAGCGACTCGCTCTCACCAGGCCAGCCACGCTACACAAATGCCGTGGCGGCACTGGACAGCACGCTGGAGCCTATTGCCCTGCTCGATGCCCTGCAATCCATAGAAAACGCCCAGGGCCGCGTTCGTAAAGAGCGCTGGGGGGCACGAACCCTTGACCTGGATATCCTGCTCTACGGCGACCAGGTTATCGATGAACCACGGCTCAAGGTGCCGCATTACCACATGCAGGCGCGTCCGTTCGTGCTCTACCCGCTGGCAGAACTGGTACCTGCCGACTTCCTGCTGGCCGACCAGCGCCCGCTCGCCCAACTGCTGGCCGATTGCCCGTTCGTCGGTCTGGAGCGCCTGTAACCGGGCGTTCCCCCACACGGTAACGCCCGTAACAGTGCATTCGTAACAATGCGGTAACAGGGTAATTGACTTCAGCCCCCTCGCTCACGACTATAGGCGTCCCGTGGCGCCCAAGCGCCGCAAAAAAGGCGTATATAGGCCTGGAACAGGTCGTATTTCAAACACCACAATCGATGATGTGCTGTTCCAGAAGATGAATACACGCGTTGTACGCAGTCGTTTTTCACAGCGCCTGAACGAGGATTCCTTTTCATGCCAGATGTAACCCTGACCACCCTGCAGAGCCTAAAGCTCAAGGGTGAGAAAATTGCCATGCTGACGTGCTATGACGCAACGTTCGCCCAGGCATGCTGCCGCGCCGGCGTAGAAATACTGCTGGTAGGCGACTCGCTGGGCATGGTCCTGCAGGGCCACGACAGCACCTTGCCCGTCACCAACGCCGAAATGGCCTACCACGTAAGCAGCGTCAAACGTGGTAACGAAGGCGCACTGATTCTGGCCGACCTGCCGTTCATGGCGTATGCCACCACTGAACAGGCGTTCGCCAACAGCGGCGCACTAATGCAGGCCGGCGCCCATATGGTCAAAATCGAAGGCGCAGCCTGGCTGGCTGACACCATTCGTCTGCTGGCCGAACGCGGTGTACCTGTGTGCGCACATATGGGCCTGACACCACAAGCGGTGAACATACTCGGCGGTTACAAGGTCCAGGGTCGCCAGGAAAACCAGGCCCGACAAATGCGTGCCGATGCCATTGCCCTGGAACAAGCCGGCGCCGCGATGCTGCTGCTGGAGTGTGTCCCAAGCGAACTGGCCGCCGAAATCACCCAGGCAGTAAAAATACCCGTCATCGGTATTGGCGCAGGCAGTGCCACCGACGGCCAGGTACTGGTCATGCATGACATGCTCGGCCTATCCCTCAGTGGTCGTGTACCCAAGTTCGTGAAGAACTTCATGGCTGGCCAGAGCGATATTCAGAGCGCCTTGCAGGCGTATGTCAAAGAGGTCAAGGACGTCACTTTCCCAGGCAGCGAACACGGGTTCAGTGCATGAATACAGTCAAAACCGTCCGCGAGCTGCGCGCCGCCGTAGCGCGGGCACGCAGCGAAGGCAAACGCATTGGCTTCGTACCGACCATGGGCAACCTGCACAGCGGGCATGCTGCACTCGTGGCCAAGGCTGCGCAGCGGGTTGATTTCGTGGTTGCCAGCATCTTCGTCAACCCGCTGCAGTTCGGCGCGGGCGAAGACCTCGACAAATACCCTCGCACGCTTGCCGCCGACCAGGAAAAGCTGCTGGAAGCAGGCTGTCATCTATTGTTTGCCCCTTCCGTCGAGGAAATGTATCCCGAGGGCATGGCAGGACAAACCCGTGTTTCTGTTCCACAGCTGTCAGAAGGCCTTTGCGGCGCAAGCCGACCAGGGCACTTTGAAGGTGTAGCCACCGTGGTCAGCAAGTTGTTCAACATGGTTCAGCCAGACCTGGCGGTGTTCGGCCAGAAGGACTTCCAGCAACTGGCCGTGATCCGCGCACTGGTCCGTGATTTGAACATGCCGATCCAGATCATCGGCGAACCCACTGTGCGTGCCCCTGATGGCCTGGCGCTGTCGTCACGCAACGGTTACCTGAACGATGAACAACGCGCCTGTGCACCCGCGCTGTACCGCACCCTGACGCAGATGGCCGAAGCCATCAAACAGGGCTCGTGCGATTTCCAGGCCCTGATTGCCCAGGGCCAGGAGCAACTGCAAAAGGCCGGCTTCCGTCCCGATTACCTTGAAGTTCGCCATGCGATCAGCCTGCGCCCTGCCACCGCTGAAGACCGTGACCTGGTGATCCTGGTCGCTGCGTTTCTAGGCGCAACCCGCTTGATCGACAACCTGCACCTGAATCTCGACGACAAGCCTTAGCGCCATGTTGCCCGGCCCCCTGGGTTCGGGCACACTGCCGCCGCTCGCGGGGCCGGAAGGCTCCGTGTACCCGCGCGAGAACCTGACCAAGGAATCCCCCCATGCACGCCATCATGCTCAAGGCCAAACTGCATCGCGCAGAAGTCACCCATGCCGTACTCGACTACGAGGGCTCCTGCGCCATCGACGGGCTCTGGCTGGACCTGGCCGGTATTCGTGAGTACGAACAAATCCAGATCTACAACGTCGACAACGGCGAGCGCTTCACCACCTACGCCATTCGCGGCGAAGAAGGCTCCCGGATGATCTCGGTCAATGGTGCAGCTGCACACAAGGCCAAAGTCGGCGACCGCGTAATCATCTGCGCCTATGCCCATTACAGTGAAGCAGAACTGCACAACTTCAAACCGCGCATGCTATACATGGCGCCAGGGAATGAGCTGAGCCACACCAGCCATGCCATTCCGGTTCAGTTGGACTGAGCCACCGGCTCAGCCAGGCCAACGGCAGGTTCGTGTGCAATCTTTTCAGACGAGCCTGCAAACGGACCGACCTTTTCAGTGTCCAAGGCAGTTCCAGCAATAAGGAAAATCTGCAGCGATGGCGTACTACCGCACCCCTCATGACGTTACCGCCCTGCCGGCTTGGCAGGCGCTCCAGCAGCACCGCGAAGCCATGCAGAATTTCAGCATGCGCGAGGCCTTCAACGCCGATCCACAGCGCTTCAACCAATTTTCTCTGAGCTGTTGCGGCCTGTTCCTCGACTACTCGAAAAACCTGATCAACGCCCAGACCCGCAACCTGCTGGTAGGGCTGGCCGATGAAGTGGGCCTGCAGGATGCGATAAAGTCGCTGTTCGCCGGCGAGATCCTCAACGCTTCGGAAGGTCGCCCAGCGCTGCACACCGCGCTACGCCGTCCGGTAGGCGACAAATTGAGCGTCAACGGCGTCAACATCATGCCCGAGGTGCATAAGGTCCTTAACCAGGTAACCGAACTGGTTGGGCGGATTCACGACGGCTTGTGGCGTGGTTATACCGAAAAGCCGATTACCGACGTTGTGAACATCGGCATTGGCGGGTCCTTCCTTGGCCCCGAACTGGTCTCTGAAGCCCTCTTGCCTTATGCCCAGCGGGGCGTGCGCTGCCACTACCTGGCCAATATCGACGGCAGCGAGTTTCATGAGCTGTCGGCCAACCTGCGCGCCGAGACCACACTGTTCATTGTCTCGTCAAAATCTTTCAACACCCTCGAAACCCTGAAAAACGCCCAGGCCGCACGCGCTTGGTACTTGGCCCAGGGTGGCTCGGAAGTCGAACTTCACCGGCACTTCATCGCCGTTTCCAGTAACAAGACAGCAGCCATCGCTTTCGGCATCCGCGAAGAGAACATCTTCCCGATGTGGGACTGGGTAGGTGGCCGTTATTCGCTGTGGTCGGCCATCGGCCTGCCTATTGCGCTGGCCATTGGCATGGCCAACTTCAAGGAGCTGCTGTCCGGTGCCTACACCATGGACCAGCACTTCCAGAGCGCCCCGTTCGAACAGAACATGCCTGTGCTGTTGGCACTTCTGGGCGTCTGGTACGGCAACTTCTGGGGAGCGCAAAGCCACGCGATCCTGCCGTACGACCACTACCTGCGCAACATCACCAAGCACCTGCAGCAGTTGGATATGGAGTCCAACGGCAAGAGCGTGCGCCAGGACGGAACCCCGGTTAACCACGATACCGGCCCCGTCATCTGGGGTGGCGTCGGTTGCAACGGTCAGCACGCCTACCATCAGTTGCTGCACCAAGGCACCCAACTGATTCCAGCGGACTTCATCGTACCGGTGGTCAGTTTCAACCCGGTTGCCGACCACCACCAGTGGCTGTACGCCAACTGCCTGTCGCAGAGCCAGGCCCTGATGCTCGGTAAGACCCGCGCTGAAGCCGAAGCAGAACTGCGCGAGAAAGGCCTGGCCGAAACCGAAATCCAGAAGCTGGCGCCGCACAAGGTGATCCCGGGCAACCGTCCGAGCAACACCTTGGTTGTAGAGCGTATCAGCCCACGCCGTTTGGGCGCGCTGGTGGCCATGTATGAACACAAAGTGTTCGTGCAGAGCGTCATCTGGGGCATCAACGCCTTCGACCAGTGGGGTGTTGAATTGGGCAAGGAGCTCGGCAAAGGCGTCTACCAGCGCCTCACCGGTGGCATCGAAGAGCCTGCTGAAGATGCCTCGACCCAAGGCCTGATCAACTACTTCCGCGGCCGCCACCGCGGCTGATCAACCTTCCTGCCCCTGGTCGCCAGTGCGACTGGGGGCAGTGAAGCGCACCGCAACGACAGTGCCGCAAGGACGTTATGGAAGCCCTTCGTCGTCGTATCGAGACCCAACTGCTTAGCATGACCGGCCTGGCGCTGGGGCAACTGGACCTGGAACACCCCAAAGGTGATCCCGGGCTGTTTGGCCCAGACAGTGTCTGCTGGCGCGTGCATAGCGACTTTCCGAGCATGCTGATCGGTGGCATCAGCGCCCTCCTGTTGCAAGTCTTGCACCCACTGGCACTGGCCGGGGTCTGGGACCATTCGAATTTTCGCCAAGACATGATCGGCCGTCTGCGCCGTACCAGCCAGTTCATCTCCGGGACGACATTCGGCTCAACCCGCGACGCCGAGTGGCTGATCGATAAAGTACGGACCATTCATCTGCAGGTCGTCGGCACCACCGCCGATGGGCGCCCCTATGCCGCCAGCGATCCCGACCTGCTGACCTGGGTACACGTCGCCGAAGTCAGCAGTTTTCTCGCCGCACACCTGCGTTACCGCAATCCTCGGATGAGCCTCGCTGACCAGGATGCCTACTACGACGAAATTGCCTTGGTCGCCGAACGCCTGGGCGCACGCAATGTGCCCCGCTCGCGCCAGGCTATTGCCGAATATCTGCACGCCATGCGCCCACAACTGGCGAGCGATGCACGCAGCCGCGAAGTGGTTCGCCTGCTGCTTGATGCCCCTGCGCCGAGCCGGCAGGCCAAGCCCGTTGGCGCCGTGATGATGCGGGCAGGCATCGACCTGTTAGCGCCATGGGCCAGTGCCATGCATGGATTCTCACCGAGCCTGCTAGAGCGCCGACTGGTCCGCCTGGGGGTTGCCGGTGTTGCCCCGGTGCTACGCTGGGCCATGCGCGACAGCTCCAAGCACCGTGCACACCGACGCATGGGACTCAGCTGAGCGTCAGCCAGCGGGCGTGCACGCCTCATACTTTGGTGATTGGCAGGCGCCTGGCCATCTGTGCCACCATGCCTACCAACAAAGCCCAAAGCAGGCTTTTGCCGTTCCGATACCACATCCAACAAGACTAAGGACCTGTGCCATGCAAGATGTTGTGATCGTTGCCGCCACCCGTACCGCCATTGGTAGCTACCAAGGAGCACTGGCCGCTATTCCAGCCGTTGATCTGGGGGCTGCGGTTATCAGCCAGCTGCTGACACAGACCGGCCTGGACGCCGAACTCGTAGACGAAGTCATCTTCGGCCAGGTTCTGACCGCCGGTGCCGGTCAGAACCCTGCCCGCCAAGCCGCGATCAAGGCTGGGCTGCCCCACGCCGTGCCCGCCCTGACACTCAACAAGGTATGTGGCTCTGGGCTCAAAGCCGTGCACTTGGCTGCGCAAGCGATTCGGTGTGGCGATGCCGACGTGGTCATCGCGGGCGGACAGGAAAACATGAGCCTTGCCAACTATGTCATGCCTGGTGCGCGCACCGGCCTGCGCATGGGCCACAGCTCATTGATCGACAGTATGATCAGTGATGGCTTGTGGGACGCTTTCAACGACTACCACATGGGCATCACCGCCGAAAACCTGGTCGAAAAGTACGGCCTGAGCCGCGAGGAGCAGGACGCCTTCGCAGCGGCCTCCCAGCAGAAAGCCAGCGTAGCCATTGAAAGCGGTCGTTTCATTGAAGAAATCACCCCGATCCTGATCCCGCAACGCAAAGGCGATCCGATCGCTTTCGCCACTGACGAGCAGCCCCGCCCGGGCACTACCGCTGAGTCGTTGAGCAAGCTCAGGCCCGCCTTCAAGAAAGATGGCAGTGTCACGGCTGGCAATGCGTCGTCACTCAATGATGGTGCTGCCGCCGTACTGCTGATGAGTGCCGCTAAAGCCCAGGAACTGGAGCTGCCGGTACTGGCCCGTATCACCGCCTATGCAAACGCCGGCGTTGACCCTGCAATCATGGGCATTGGCCCTGTAAATGCCACTCGACGCTGCCTTGAAAAAGCCGGCTGGTCGTTGTCAGACCTGGACCTGATCGAAGCCAACGAAGCCTTCGCCGCCCAAGCGTTGTCCGTCGGTAAAGAGCTGGGCTGGGATGCCGCCAAGGTCAATGTCAACGGTGGCGCCATTGCATTGGGGCACCCTATTGGTGCTTCCGGTTGCCGGATACTGGTCACCCTGTTGCACGAAATGATCAAGCGTGATGCCAGGAAAGGGCTGGCAACGCTGTGCATCGGTGGTGGGCAGGGTGTGGCCCTGACGATCGAACGCTGATGTACGCCGGAGAGGCTCACCCTGGGCCTCTCCTGTTAAACTGCAGCCCCGCATACCAAGGCTACGTGCATGTCCCTCTTGAATCAGGCGCTGCGCGCCGCCCTCGACTCTCGCAACGGCCTTCTCGCCGAACTCCATGCCCAAGGAACCGACTGCTACCGGCTGTTCCATGGTAGCCAGGAAGGCGCTGCCGGCCTGACCGTAGACCGCTATGGCCCGCAATTGCTGGTACAGAGCTTTCACCAGACCCTCGATCACGATGCCCTGCTCGACCTGCATGCTACCGTCGAGCAATCACTTGGCCTGGAGCTGCTGCTGGTCTACAACGACCGCTCCCAAGGCAACAGTCG
The DNA here is from genome assembly GCF_053629555.1 of Pseudomonas sp. HLS-6 TE3448. Lineage (NCBI taxonomy): Bacteria > Pseudomonadati > Pseudomonadota > Gammaproteobacteria > Pseudomonadales > Pseudomonadaceae > Pseudomonas > Pseudomonas sp. HLS-6 TE3448. The sequence goes on from NZ_JBRJIO010000001.1 coordinate 601,169, forward strand.
CATCGACCGTCGAGACCCGGCCTACCAAGCCAGCGAGGCGGCCTTGGCCGATCATGTCGGCCATGAGTGGGGGCTGAACTATCGGGTACGTGGTCGTCACTCGGGGCAGGATCCGCTGTTGTTTCTCGATTTGCGCAATGCCCGTGGCTGGATCAAGCAGCACAGCGCCGGCAAGCGCGTACTGAACCTGTTTGCCTATACCTGTGGGGTTGGCTTGAGTGCCGCCGCAGGGGGTGCCCGTGAAGTCTGCAACCTGGATTTCGCCGAAGGCAACCTGGCAGTAGGTCGCGAAAACGCAGCCCTGAACCCAACGCTTGCGCCCATGGAGTTCATACAGTCCGACTACTTCCCGGCGATCCGCCAGTTGGCCGGGCTACCCGTCAGCCAACGACGCGGTCACAAACTGCCGCCCTACCCGCGCCTGGAACCACGGCAATTCGATCTGGTATTTCTCGACCCGCCTGCCTGGGCAAAGAGTGCCTTTGGCACCGTCGACCTGTTGCGAGACTACCAAAGCCTGCTCAAGCCGGCGCTGTTGAGCACTGCCGAAGGGGGTGTGCTGGTCTGCTGTAACAACCTCGCCAAGGTCAGCCTCGACGACTGGCGCGCACAGGTGCTGCGCTGCGCCGAGAAAAACAACCGGCCAGTGCGCGAGTGGCAGGTTCTGACACCGGCTGCCGACTTCCCGTCCATGGATAACCAACCACCGCTCAAGACCTTGATTCTGCACCTTTGAAATAGACGTTTACGCACGAAAGAGGTGATTTGGCGCTATCTTCGGAACCGAATTATCGTGCCATACTCCAACCACTTCCGTTAGATACAGACGACGCCGCACATGCCCAAAGGAATGAAACGCGCCCTCGGCGCCTTGTTGGCCGCTCTGGCCCTTTACAGCCTGCTTGGATTCCTGATTCTCCCCGGCGTCGCCTTGCGAATTGCTAACCAGCAATTAGCCAACTACGCCACGCTACCAGCCAAGCTGCAGCGCGTGGAACTCAACCCGTTCAGCCTGGAGCTGACACTCTGGGGCTTGCAGATCGGTGAGCCGGGCAAGGAGCAGGTCGGCTTTGAACGTTTGTATGCCAACCTGCAGCTCGACAGCCTGTGGAGCGGCGCGCTTCACCTGGCGAACGTCGAACTGGACAAGCCACGTACCGAACTGCTGTTTGCCAAGGACGGCAGCCTCAATCTGACCCAACTCTTCAAGCTGCCGCCCAGCCAGCCAAAAGCCGAAACGCCTGCGAGCGAGCCCTTCCCGCTGCGTATTGGCAGCATCAAACTCAACGCCGGTTACCTGCATTTCGAAGACCTGCGCCCCAGCGAACCCATCGAATTTCTCTACGACTCGATGGACCTGGAACTGAAAAACCTCAGCACCCTGCCCGACGACAGCACGGACATGACCCTGGTCGCCGCAGGCCCCAAGGGCGGCCGGATCGACTGGCAGGGTACGTTCAGCCTGGTGCCCATCGCCTCTGAAGGCACGCTGAAGTTTACTGACGGCAAGATGAAGCTCGTCTGGCCTTATGTCCGAGATATAGTGCCGTTGGTACTTGAAGACGGGCGTGTCAGCTTTGAGACCCACTACAAACTGAACCTGTCCAAGGAAACCGAGCTGCTGCTCGACAACACCTCGCTTCAGGTCGCGCCGTTTGCAGTCAATGCGCCCGATGGCAGGCCATTGATACGCCTGGCCAGCCTGTCGGTCAGCGAAACGTCGATTGACCTGGCCAAGCAGTTGGTCACCGTTGGCAAGATTCGCAGCGAGAAACTGGAAACCTGGGCAGCCCTTGAAGCCGATGGTCAGCTCGACTGGCAGAAGCTGTTCGCCAGCCAGCCAGCCAAGGCAAAACCTGCAGAGAAAACTGAACCGGCCACCGCAACGCCGGCCACCAAAGAGACGACAGGCACCAATACCCCAAGCAAACCATGGCAGGTGTTACTGCGTGACGTTCAGTTGCGCAACTATCAGGTTCATCTGGCTGACCGCACCCACAAGGAACCGGTCGCGCTGGAGGTGGGCCCACTTAACCTGGACCTGCAGAACTTCGACAGCCTCAATCAGTCGCCCTTCACCCTGAAGCTCGATACCGGAGTAGGCAAGCAAGGCAAGCTGCAGGCCTCGGGTGACGTCAATCTGGCACCTGTCAGCAGTAAACTGAATGTCGTTACGCGGGATATCGACCTTCGTGTCGCACAAGCCTATATCAGCCCATTCATTCGCCTTGAGCTACGCAGCGGCATGCTCAACAGCGATCTCGACGTCGACCTCAAGAACACGGCACCGCTGGCCTTCAGTATCACGGGCAAGGCTCAGGTCAATCAGCTGCACACGCTGGACACCATCAAGAACCGCGATTTCGTCAAATGGCAGCAGTTGAATCTGGATGGCCTGGAGTACCGTCATGGAGATGCGCTGTCGATTGCCAAGGTCAACCTGCAACAGCCCTATGCGCGCTTTATGATCAATGAAGACCGCACCACCAGTGTCGATGACCTGTTGATTCCACAACCGGCTGGAAGCCCGCAGAAAGCCCGCAATACGTCTACCAGCAGCGCCAAGCCGCTGGGCATTCACATTGGTGAAATCGCGATCAACGACGGCTCGGCCAACTTCGCCGACTTCAGCCTGACGCCCAACTTCGCCACGGCGATCCAGCAACTCAACGGCCGGATCGGCACCATCGACAACCGGCAACCGAAACCTGCCAATGTCGATATCAAAGGTAAGGTCGACCGCTATGCGCCCGTCACCATCAAGGGCGCGCTGAACCCCTTCGACCCCATGGCCAGCCTGGACATCGCCACCAGCTTCAAACGCGTCGAGCTGACCACCCTGACCCCTTACTCGGGCAAATTTGCCGGCTACCGCATCCGCAAGGGTCGCCTGAATCTGGACCTGCATTATCTGATCACCAAGGGCCAACTCAAGGCCGAGAACAAACTGGTGCTTGAACAACTGCAACTGGGTGAAAAGGTAGACAGCCCTGATGCCGTAGACTTGCCAATTCGCCTTGCCGTCGCACTGCTCAAGGACACCGAAGGCAAAATCTCCATTGAGTTGCCAATCTCCGGCGACTTGAACAACCCTCAGTTCAGCGTGATGCCGATTGTCTGGCAGACATTACGAAACCTCGTCATGCGAGCCGCCCAGGCACCGTTCAAGTTCATTGGCGGGCTCGTCAGTGGCGGCGACGCCCAAGACCTCGGAAGCGTCGCCTTTACTCCGGGCTCAAATGACTTGAGCAGCGACGCCAAAGGGGCCCTGGACAAACTCGCCAGCGCACTCAAGGCGCGCCCGGAATTGCGCCTGGAAATCGAAGGTACCAGCGCCCAGAGCAGTGACGGCCCGCTGATTGCCGAGCAGCGTCTGGAGCGCGAGTATCAGGCTACCTACTACAAGATGCTGCAACGGCGAGGCGACAAGGTCCCGGCACAAGCCACTCAACTGCAGGTGCCAGATGATGAGAAACCCGCGATGCTTGAGGCGATCTACCGCTCGCGCCTCAAACAACAACCGCCCGCGCAGTGGGAACAGTTGAGCCGTAAAGAGCGCACAGACAACCTGCGCAACGCGGTGATCACGTCGTGGGCTGAAAGCCCCCTGCTGCTGCGTCAACTGGGCCAAGCGCGCGCCAGCAGCATCAAGGACTACCTGGTCGACCAGGGCAAGCTTGAAGACCAGCGCGTCTACTTCGTCGATGCCACGCTGGGGCAAGCCGAAGCCGATGGCCGGGTAATCTCGCAGTTGCATCTGGACTCCGAGTAAGCGCTCCTCAAACGCCTGCTTAAAACCCCGGCTAAATGGCCGGGGTTCAGCTTAATAGGTTCTCAGGCCTTCAGCCGATACCGCCTTCACCCCCTTTATTTTTTTGGCAATCGAGACTGCTGCGTCTTTCTGGGATTGGGTCAAAGGCACCTTTGACGACAGGGAAACTACGCCGCTGTTGGTTTCTACAGAGATGTCCGAACCCGGCACCCCCTTCTCCGTCATCAGGTCTGCTTTGACCTTCGTGGTGATCCAGGTATCGGAAGTAGCCTCTGTTGCCTTGGTCATCTCACCCGCCGCAACCGTCAGCGGCGCTTGAGCAAAAGTCACGTTGGCCAACATCAGCGCGGTAACAGTAGCGGCAGCAATAACGAACTTCTTCATACAAGACACTCCTTTTTGAAGCATGCAGGATGCAAGCACGTACACGGCGAACTCCGCCCATAAAAAAAGGACCCCTTAGGGTCCTTTCTTCAACGCTTTGAGCTTAGACGCCCGAAGCCTTGGCTGCTGCAACATCTTTGATCGACAGCTTGATACGGCCGCGGTTGTCCACGTCCAGTACCAGTACTTCAACTTCCTGACCTTCTTTCAGGATGTCGGTCACTTTCTCGACACGAGCATCGCTCAGCATCGAGATGTGAACCAGACCGTCCTTGCCCGGCAGGATGTTGACGAAGGCACCGAAGTCAACGATGCGCTCAACCTTGCCGACGTAGATCTTGCCGATCTCGGCTTCGGCAGTAATGCTCAGTACGCGCTGGCGAGCCGCTTCTGCCGCATCCTTGGTTTCACCAAAGATCTTGATCGAGCCGTCGTCTTCGATATCGATCGAAGCCTTGGTCTCTTCACAGATAGCACGGATGGTCGCGCCGCCTTTACCGATAACATCACGGATCTTGTCGGTATCAATCTTCATCGCGATCATGGTCGGAGCATTTTCCGACAGTTCGCTACGGGACTGACCAATGACCTGGTTCATCTGACCGAGGATGTTCAGGCGCGCTTCCAGGGCTTGGCCCAGAGCGATTTCCATGATCTCTTCGGTGATGCCGTTGATCTTGATGTCCATCTGCAGCGCGGTAACACCTTTGGCGGTACCGGCTACCTTGAAGTCCATGTCGCCCAGGTGGTCTTCGTCACCCAGGATGTCGGTCAGGATGGCGAACTTCTCGCCTTCTTTAACCAGACCCATGGCGATACCGGCAACCGGTGCCTTCATCGGTACACCAGCGTCCATCAGTGCCAGCGATGCACCACAGACCGAAGCCATGGAGCTGGAACCATTGGACTCGGTGATTTCCGAGACGACACGAATGGTGTACGGGAATACGTCGGCAGCTGGCAGCATGGCCTGAACCGAACGGCGAGCCAGACGGCCGTGACCGATTTCACGACGACCTGCACCACCCATACGACCACACTCACCTACCGAGAACGGAGGGAAGTTGTAGTGCAGCATGAAGGGGTCTTTTTTCTCGCCTTCAAGGGTGTCCAGCAACTGTGCGTCACGGGCAGTACCCAGTGTTGCAACAACCAGAGCCTGGGTCTCGCCACGGGTGAACAATGCCGAACCGTGAGTCTTCGACAGTACACCGACTTCGATGTTCAGCGGACGTACGGTCTTGGTGTCGCGACCGTCGATACGTGGCTTGCCATTGACGATGTTTTCGCGAACGGTGCGGTATTCGATTTCGCCAAAGATTTCTTTGACTTCACCAGCGCTAGGCTGACCTTCTTCACCGGAGAACTTGGCGACAACCTGGTCACGCAGTTCGCCCAGGCGAGCGTAGCGATCGGCCTTGACGGTGATGGTGTAAGCCTGGGAAACGGCTTCGCCGAACTCGGCGCGGATTGCGTTCAGCAGTTCGGTGTTGGCAACCGGTGCTTTCCAGTCCCAGGTAGGCTTGGCAGCTTCGGCAGCGAGCTCTTTGACGGCCTGGATAACAGCCTGGAACTCGTCATGAGCGAACAGCACAGCGCCCAGCATCTGGTCTTCGGTCAGCTCTTTGGCTTCCGATTCAACCATCAATACTGCGTCGGAAGTACCGGCAACGACCATGTCCAGGCTCGAGGCAGCCAGTTGCTCGTAAGTTGGGTTCAGCAGGTAGCCGGTGCTTTCGTGGTAAGCAACACGGGCAGCGCCGATCGGGCCATCAAACGGAATACCGGAGATAGCCAGGGCAGCCGAAGTACCGATCATCGCAGCGATGTCCGGATCGGTCTTCTTGCTGGTGGAAACGACGGTGCAGACAACCTGCACTTCGTTCATGAAACCTTCTGGGAACAGCGGGCGGATCGGACGGTCGATCAAACGCGAAGTCAGGGTTTCTTTCTCGGAAGGACGGCCTTCACGCTTGAAGAAACCACCAGGGATCTTGCCGGCGGCGTAGGTCTTTTCCTGATAGTGAACGGACAGAGGGAAAAAGCCCTTGCCTGGATCAGCCTGTTTGGCACCGACCACGGTCACCAGTACGGTGACATCGTTGTCGACGGTGACCAATACGGCGCCGGAGGCTTGACGAGCAATACGGCCCGTCTCGAGGGTAACGGTCGATTGACCGAATTGGAATTTCTTGATTACCGGGTTCACGGTTTCCTACCTTTTTTCAGTGGCTCTAGGGGAACTTGTTCTTGCGAATTCTTGGGCAGAACGGGGAATCGGCCCCATTGACCGTCCAGATAAAACTAGAGGTTGGGAGCCTGCCCTGACTGCGCGGAAACCGCTCAGGCAGAACAGACAGCCAACCTCATAGATACGCGCGGCGTGTTCATCAACCCAGGTACAACGTACCGTGGCTGAAGAATGCAACACGCCGAGCACACCACTGGCCAGGACGCTATTAGCGACGCAGACCCAGACGACCGATCAGGGCGCTGTAACGAGTGGCGTCTTTACCCTTCAGGTAGTCCAGCAGCTTACGACGCTGGTTTACCATACGGATCAGACCACGACGGGAGTGGTGGTCTTTGCCGTTGGCCTTGAAGTGGCCTTGCAGCTTGTTGATGTTGGCGGTCAGCAGTGCAACTTGCACTTCTGGCGAACCGGTGTCACCGGCTGCTTGCTGGTATTCGCCGACGATTTGAGCTTTTTCTTCAACGCTGAGTGCCATCTGGCTTCTCCAAATCAAGGGAAACCGAAACCGGTTTCCAATAGGCCAGGGACGAATCCCTGTATTCATAAAAGTGAGGAATAACCGTGCCTATTAACAGCCATCCTCTGTCCCGCAGGTATCACGCCGAAGCCTGATACCGTTGGTTTCGATCATTCAGACCGAATCAGTCGACGCGGCGCAATTCGCCCGTCTTCGCTCACTTCACCAATACCGATGAAGCGACCGTTGTGATCCTGTACGCGGACCATGCCGAATTTCGGCGCGTCCGGGGCCCTTACCGGCTGACCATGCAGCCAGTAGAAGGCACTGTGCTCGGAAAACTTGAGCAGAGGCCAATCTTGCAGACCGCTATCGGACGGTAACAGAAAGCGATCAACCGCTTCATTACCGCCTTCTGCGTGAACCTGCTCGAGTTCTTCGAGGGTCACAGTCTGTGCCAGGCTGAATGGCCCGGCATGCGTGCGGCGCAGTTCTGCAACATAGGCGCCACAGCCCAACTGCTCGCCGATGTCCTCGACCAGGGTACGGATGTACGTACCTTTACTGCAGCCCACCGAAAGACGAGCGCGGCTACCTTCACACTCAAGCAGTTCCAGGCGATCAATAGTAACAGAACGTGCTTCACGCTCCACTACTTCACCTGCGCGTGCCAGCTTGTACAGCGGCTGCCCGTCACGCTTGAGCGCAGAGTACATCGGCGGTATCTGACTGATTTGACCACGAAATTGTGGCAAAACAGCTTCGATATCGGCGCGACCAACGGTCACTTCGCGAGTCTGCAGCACTTCACCTTCAGCATCGGCAGTGCTGGTGGTCATACCCAATTGCATGACCGTTTCGTAACCCTTGTCAGAATCGAGCAAGTACTGGGAAAACTTCGTCGCCTCACCGAAGCACAGCGGCAATACGCCACTGGCCAGTGGGTCGAGGCTCCCCGTATGGCCTGCCTTTTCAGCATTGAGCAGCCAGCGCACCTTCTGCAAAGCGGCGTTGGAGGTAAACCCCAGCGGCTTGTCGAGCAGGATGATGCCACTGACGTTACGACGGATACGCTTGACCTGAGCCACCGCTTACTCCTTGGTGTCCAGGGAAGTACCGCCATCCTGATGCTGGCTGTCTTCTGCTACGGCACGCTCGATCAACGCCGACAGGTGGGCGCCACGGGAGACGCTTTCGTCATAGTGGAAGTGCAGTTGCGGCACACTGCGCAACTTCATTTCACGACCGAGTTGCATGCGCAGGAAACCTGCGGCGGAGTTCAGAACTTTCAAGCTCTGCGCGATGTTTTCTGCACCATCCTGCCCCATCACGGTGATGAACACCTTGGCATGGCCAACATCACGACTGACATCGACGGCAGTGATGGTCACCAGACCAACACGCGGATCCTTGACTTCACGACGGATCAGTTGAGCAAGCTCACGCTGCATCTGATCGCCAATACGTTGGGTACGGCTATATTCTTTTGCCATGTTTGCTACCTGTAACTGAAGCGGCAAACGCCCGGCCAGGCTGAAGCCGGACCGGGCGTTGCGTTCAGAGCCGCTGCGGGCGCCTTGCGGCGATCAACATACGGCTCCCAAGCTCGCGGCTTAGAGCGTGCGAGCGACTTGGACTTTCTCGAAGACTTCGATCTTGTCGCCAACCTTGACGTCGTTGTAGCTCTTGACGCCAATACCGCATTCCATGCCGGCACGGACTTCGGACATATCGTCCTTGAAGCGACGCAGCGATTCCAGTTCGCCTTCGAAGATAACGATGTCTTCACGCAGTACACGGATCGGACGGTTACGGTGAACCGTACCTTCGACCACCATGCAACCGGCGATAGCACCGAACTTAGGCGAGCGGAACACGTCACGCACTTCAGCGATACCGAGGATGTTCTCGCGAACATCGCTGCCGAGCATACCGGTCAGGGCTTTCTTGACGTCTTCAATGATGTCGTAGATCACGTTGTAGTAACGCATATCCAGACCTTCCTGCTCGACGATCTTGCGCGCGCCAGCATCAGCACGCACGTTGAAGCCGAACAGTACTGCATTGGAAGCCAGTGCCAGGTTGGCATCGCTTTCGGTGATACCACCGACGCCGCCGCCCACTACGCGCACTTGTACTTCGTCGTTGCCCAGACCGCTCAAGGAACCTTGCAGCGCCTCGAGAGAACCACGCACATCGGCCTTGAGGACGATGTTGAGGGTCTTCTTCTCTTCCTGCCCCATGTTCTCGAAGATGTTCTCGAGTTTGCCGGCATGCGCGCGAGCCAGTTTGACTTCGCGGTACTTGCCTTGACGGAACAGTGCAACTTCACGGGCCTTCTTCTCGTCAGCCACCACGCTCAGCTCATCGCCGGCCTCTGGAGTGCCATCAAGACCAAGGATCTCGACCGGAATCGACGGGCCCGCTTCTTTCACAGGCTTGCCGTTCTCGTCAAGCATGGCACGTACACGGCCGAAGTTCGAACCGCACAGAACCATGTCGCCCTGACGCAGAGTACCGTCCTGAACCAGCACGGTAGCCACTGGGCCACGGCCTTTGTCCAGACGCGATTCAACTACCACGCCACGACCCGGTGCCGAAGGCGTTGCCTTGAGCTCGAGAATCTCGGCCTGCAGCAGAACGGCTTCAAGCAACTCGTCGACGCCAGTACCCATCTTCGCCGAGACAGGAACGAATGGTGTATCACCGCCCCACTCTTCGGAGGTAACGCCCTGAACGGACAACTCGTTACGGATGCGGTCGAGATCTGCACCCGGCTTGTCGATCTTGTTCACGGCAACAACCAGAGGAACACCGGCAGCCTTGGCATGCTGGACTGCTTCAATGGTCTGCGGCATTACACCGTCGTCAGCCGCAACCACGAGGATCACGATGTCGGTTGCCTTGGCACCACGGGCACGCATTGCGGTGAACGCAGCGTGGCCTGGGGTATCGAGGAACGTGACCATGCCGCGGTCGGTTTCAACGTGGTAAGCACCAATGTGCTGGGTAATACCACCGGCTTCGCCAGCAGCTACCTTGGCACGACGGATGTAGTCGAGCAGCGAGGTCTTACCGTGGTCAACGTGACCCATTACGGTAACAACCGGCGCACGAGCGAACGACTCACCTTCAAACTTCAGGGACTCGGCCAGGGAATCTTCCAGGGCGTTGTCGCTGACCAGCTTGACGTTGTGGCCCAGTTCTTCAGCAACCAGCTGTGCGGTTTCCTGATCGAGCACCTGGTTGATGGTCACCGGAGTGCCCAGCTTGAACATGAACTTGACCACTTCAGCGGCCTTGACCGACATCTGTTGGGCCAGTTCAGAAACCGTGATGGTCTCGCCGATCACCACGTCACGGATTACCGGACCAGTCGGGCTCTGGAAGCCGTGCGCGTTACGCTTCTTCGGCTTGCCCTTGCCACGACCACCGCGACGGAAGCCATCGCTTTCTTCTTCGGTAGTACGCGGAGCAGCACGCGGCGTAGGCGCCTTTTCCTTTTCCTTGACCTTGACCGAAACACGTGGCGCTTCGTTGCGGCGCTCGCCACGACGATCGTCGTCACGCGCCTTGTCGCTACGACGGCTTTCGTCTTTCTTGCGATCGGCAACCGGTGCTGGAGCAGCGTCGGCCGGAGAAACAGCGGCAGGCGCTGCTGCGACCGGCGTGGCCGCTACGGCCTCAGTCGCTGCAGGCTGACGACGGGCTTCTTCCTGGGCACGTTGACGTGCTTCGGCTTCAGCCTTCTCACGTGCGGCGTTTTCCACGGCACGGCGTTCGTCCAGTTCGCGCTTCTGCTCGGCCTGGATCTCTTCCGGGCTGCGTTGCACAAATACTTTCTTCTTGCGTACTTCTACGCTGATGCTTTTGCTACCGGCAACACGCAGGGTGCTGGTGGTCTTGCGCTGCAAGGTGATCTTGCGCGGTTCTTCCACTTTCGCCTTGTGGCTGCTTTTCAAATGAGTCAGCAGAGCCTGCTTCTCACTGTCGGTCACTACCTGACCGGCGTCGGTGTGCGGCAGACCTGCCTCACGCATCTGCTGCAGCAGGCGCTCTACCGGTGCAGCGACCTCTTGGGCCAATTCTTTCACCGTGACTTGCGTCATGCACTTCTCTCCTCAGGCCAGCCTAATTACTCGAACCAGTGGGCTCGGGCGGCCATGATCAACTTGCCGGCACGCTCTTCGTCGATGCCGTCGATGTCGAGCAGGTCGTCGATCGACTGCTCGGCCAGGTCTTCGCGGGTAACCACGCCGCGCACCGCCAGTTCCGCTGCCAGGTCGTTGTCCATACCCTCAAGAGAGAGCAGGTCTTCGGCCGGGTGGGCGTCTGCCAGTTTTTCCTCTGTAGCGATGGCCTTGGTCAACAGACGGTCCTTGGCCCGAGCGCGGAGCTCGTTGACGATCTCCTCGTCAAAGCCATCGATGTTGAGCATTTCTTCCAGCGGTACGTAGGCAATTTCTTCCAGGCTGGTGAAGCCTTCGTCAACCAGCACCTGCGCCAGCTCTTCATCAACTTCCAGCTCGTCGATGAAGTTACGCAGGATGTCGCCGGTTTCAGCTTGTTGCTTGGCCTGAATGTCCGACTCGGTCATCACGTTCAGCGTCCAGCCGGTCAGCTGGCTGGCCAGACGCACGTTCTGACCGCCACGGCCGATGGCCTGGGCCAGGTTGTCCGCCGCCACGGCGATATCCATGGCGTGGGCATCTTCATCAACAATGATCGCCGCGACTTCAGCCGGTGACATGGCGTTGATGACAAACTGCGCCGGGTTGTCGTCCCACAGGACGATATCCACGCGCTCGCCGCCCAATTCGCCAGAAACTGCCTGAACACGCGAACCACGCATGCCAATGCACGCACCTTGTGGGTCAATGCGCTTGTCTTTGGAGCGAACGGCGATCTTGGCCCGCGAGCCTGGGTCGCGAGAGGCGCCCATGACTTCGATCAGGCCTTCGGCAATTTCCGGCACCTCAATGCGGAAAAGCTCGATCAGCATCTGTGGCGCAGTACGCGACAGAATCAGTTGCGGGCCACGGTTCTCGGTACGAATTTCCTTGAGCAGTGCACGCAGACGCACACCCACACGGAAGGTTTCGCGCGAAATGATGTCTTCACGGGCCAGCAACGCTTCAGCGTTGTTGCCCAGGTCGACGATAACGTTGTCGCGGGTGACTTTCTTGACGGTGCCGGAAATGATCTCGCCCAGACGCTCACGATAAGCGTCGACGACCTGCGCACGCTCGGCTTCACGCACTTTCTGCACGATAACCTGCTTGGCAGTTTGAGCAGCAATGCGGCCGAACTCAATGGATTCGATCTTTTCCTCGATGATCTCGCCAGCAACGGCACCCGGCTTTTTCGCCTGGGCCTGATCAACGGCAAGTTCAATCGCTGGATCGTCCAGATCTTCGTCTTCGACCACAGTCCAACGACGGAAAGTCTCGTAGTTACCCGTGTGGCGGTTGATTTCCACACGCAGGTCGACTTCATCTTCAAAACGTTTCTTGGTTGCAGTGGCCAGAGCCACTTCCAGCGCTTCAAAAATTACGCCGGCCGGTACGCCCTTTTCGTTGGATACCGACTCAACAACCAGCAGTACTTCTTTGCTCATCGTACGCCTCGCCTTTCGCACGCCATTGGATCCGCGGACTACGCGGTATCCGGCACGTCTCAGTCAAAACTGGGAATAATGTTGGCCTTGTCGATCGAGTCGATCGGCAACAGGAACTCATGGCTATCCACCTGGACCACCACATCCTGCTCCTCCACTCCACGGAGAAGGCCCTGAAAGTTACGACGACCTTCAAAGGGCGTACGCAGCTTGATCTTCACTTGTTCGCCGGCATGCGAAGCGAACTGTTCCAAAGTGAACAGCGGGCGATCCATGCCAGGAGAGGACACTTCAAGGGTGTATTCGGAACTGATCGGATCTTCGACATCCAGAATGCCACTCACCTGGCGACTGACCACTTCACAGTCGTCGACCAGAATGCCATCTGCCTTGTCGATATAGATACGCAGTACCGAATGCTTGCCTTGAGAGATGAATTCGATCCCCCAGCATTGATAGCCAAGAGCCTCGACCACCGGGGCCAACAAGGCCTGCAACTGTTCTAGCTTGCTCGACACCTGAACCCCCTCGTGCATGCTATGCAAATAAAAAATGGGCAAAGCGCCCATCCCGGATACGCCGCTGAATACCGGCGCTAAGAACTGTCCAGCTAGCAAAAAGCCCCTGAAAAGGGGCTCCGCTTGGGACTGGTTGCGGGGGCTGGATTTGAACCAACGACCTTCGGGTTATGAGCCCGACGAGCTACCAGACTGCTCCACCCCGCGACAAAGCTGGGGCGAAAGTATACGACCGAACCCACCAAGGGGTCAATCTAACCTCCACCGACAAGAAAGCCCGCATGTAGCGGGCTGTCTTGTTTTAATTGGTACCGAGAAGGGGACTCGAACCCCTACACCCTATGGGCACAACCACCTCAAGGTTGCGTGTCTACCAATTCCACCACCTCGGCAATACTACATTTGACGCTTTTTACTTCTTCTCTTGAGCTGGAGGAACATCAGTATTACCGACATTACCTTTTTGCTCTTGAAGCACCGGCACATCATCTGCCGCTGGTTTTTTCTGAACTTCCAGAACCGCTGGATCTGGCAATCCTACCTGAGTCAGCTCATGAGCTTTCTCTTTAGCAAAGTATCCTAACCCAAGAGCAGTTAAGAAGAAAGAGGCAGCTAGTATAGCAGTAAACTTACTCAGAAAGGTAGCAGAACCTTGGCTTCCGAACACAGTATTTGAAGCACCTGCGCCGAAAGATGCACCAGCCTCTGCACCTTTACCCTGTTGCAACAACACTAGTACCACCAAACCCAGTGCACCCAACAGATGCAAAACAACTACGACGGTTTCGAGCATTTCTCAGTTTCCTGCGGCGCGACAAATTGCACCGAATTCGTCTGCGTTCAGGGAAGCTCCACCTATGAGCCCCCCATCGATATCCGGCATGCCGAACAGCTCAGCCGCATTGGCCGCCTTCACGCTGCCGCCGTATAGAAGCCGCACATTTCCTGCGACTTCAGTATTCTCTGCCGCCAGCTGCTCACGAATGGCTTTATGCACATCCTGCGCCTGCTGTGGCGTGGCCGTAAGGCCTGTGCCAATGGCCCATACAGGCTCATAAGCAATCACCGCTTTGGCAAAGGCACCAACACCGAGCTCCTCGATGATGCTACCCAGCTGACGCCCTACAACCTCAAGCGTCTTGCCCGCCTCGCGCTCTTCCAGGGTTTCCCCTATACACAACACTGGCGTCAGGCCACAGGCCTGAGCGGCTGCAAACTTGCGGTTGAGCGTTGCGTCAGTTTCGCCCATGAACTGGCGACGCTCCGAATGCCCAACCAACACAAAACTACATCCTGCATCGACCAACTGGCTCGGTGCAGTTTCACCGGTCAGCGCGCCCTGCATAGACTCCACTGCGGAGTTCTGTGCACCGACGGCGACCGACTTACCCTGCAACCCTTCAATCACTTGATTGATGTAGAGACAGGGCGGGAAAACCGCTACTTCAACACCGCTCGGCAGGGCTAAATCACTCAAGCCCTTGATCAGCTCAGCGACGCTGGCGCGGGTACCGTGCATCTTCCAGTTACCAGCTACCATAGGGCGACGCATGCTGTACCTCGTCGGTCAAAGTGGGCGCAGATCTTACCCAACCCTTTCAACGCTGGCAAGCGCTAATCAGACGCAAACTTCACCAACCAGCGCTGCCAGCTCTTCGGCGTAACCACGCACCTGTGCTTCATCGTCACCTTCGACCATGACGCGCACCAGCGGCTCAGTACCGGATTTGCGCAGCAATACCCGCCCACGCCCCGCCATTGCCTCTGTAACACGCGCACAGGCTTCCTTGACGACAGGGTGCTCAACCGGATCGACCTTGCTGTCACCAAAACGCACGTTGATCAGAACCTGCGGGCACTTGCGCAAAGCCTGACGCGCCTGAGCCAAGGTTTCGCCGCGACGCTTGAGCGCCAACAACACCTGCAACGCAGCAATAATCGCATCGCCCGTCGTGGTGTGGTTGCAGCACACGACATGCCCGGAGTTTTCGCCGCCAACCACCCAGTCACGCTCCAACAGCTCAGCCATGACGTAGCGGTCGCCGACCTTCGCCCGCACAAACGGTATGGAAAGCTCCTGCAAGGCCAACTCAAGGCCCAGGTTGCTCATCAGGGTACCTACCACACCACCCTGCAACTTGCCGCGCTCCTGCAGGTCACGCGCAATGATGAACAACAGCTCGTCACCATCGACGATGGCACCGGTATGGTCGACCATCAATACACGATCGCCATCACCATCGAACGCGATACCAAGATCGGCATGCCCCACCAGCACTGCCGCCTGCAGCGATTCGATGTGCGTAGAGCCACAACCTTCATTGATGTTCAGGCCGTCTGGCTGCGCATGCAGCACCGTGACACTGGCACCCAATTCGCGGAACACGCTAGGCGCAACCTTGTAGGTAGCGCCATGGGCACAATCAACCACAAGCTTGAGCCCGGCAAAATCGGTACTGGTCGGCACACTGCTCTTGCAGAACTCGATGTAGCGCCCGGCAGCATCGTTGATGCGCGAGACCTTGCCCAGCTTGCTCGACTCCACCACGGTCATCGGCTGATCGAGCAACTCTTCAATCATCAGCTCGATATCATCAGGCAGCTTGGTGCCCTGGCCGGAGAAGAACTTGATGCCGTTATCATCGTGCGGATTGTGCGAGGCACTGATGACAATGCCCGCTTCGGCGTGAAAGGTACGCGTCAGGTAGGCAATCGCCGGGGTCGGCATCGGCCCAAGCAGCATGACATCCGCACCGGCAGCAGAGAGACCTGCTTCCAGGGCCGACTCGAACATGTAACCCGAAATTCGCGTGTCCTTGCCCACCAACACCCTGCAAGCGCCCATCTTGCGAAAGGCCATACCCGCCGCCCAACCCAGCTTGAGCATGAAATCAGGGGTGATGGGGTATACACCGACGCGGCCACGAATACCGTCGGTACCAAAATATTTTCTACTCATAAATGCTCCGTCACTCTTATTCGGCGGCCTGTACCGCTGCGATCATCCGCACTACGTCGACGGTTTCGGCGACATCATGAACGCGTAAAATACTGGCACCTTTGGTCATCGCCAGCGCAGCCAATGCGAGGCTGCCGTAGAGCCGCTCCCCAACCGGGCGCTCAAGTGCCTGACCAATCATGCTCTTGCGTGAAACGCCGACCAGCAGAGGCCTGCCAAGGCGAAACAACGCTTCCATGTGTTTGAACAGGCTAAGGTTGTGGGCCAGGTTTTTTGCAAAACCAAAGCCCGGATCCAGGATGATGCGCTCCGCACCAATACCCACCGCCGCACATGCAGCCATCCGCTCTTCAAGATAGCTCGACACTTCGACCGTGACATTCTGGTAGTGCGGGTTGTTCTGCATGTCGCCTGGCTCACCCCGCATATGCATCAAGCACACAGGCAAACCTGTAGCAGCCGCTGCATCCAGGGCGCCATCACGACTGAGCGATCGCACATCGTTAATCAGCCCCGCCCCGAGACGGGCCGACTCACGCATCACGGCCGGGGTCGACGTGTCGACGGAGATGATGACATCCAGCGCCTGGCTGATGGCCTCGACGATGGGCGCAACGCGCTCCAGCTCTTCGACAGGAGACACCGCTCGTGCGCCCGGCCGCGTGGACTCACCGCCCACATCGATCAGCGTAGCGCCTGCGGCAACCATCGCCTCCGCGTGGCGCAATGCCGCGTCACGCTGAGTGAAGCGGCCGCCATCGGAGAAGGAGTCTGGCGTGATATTGAGGATACCCATGACATGGGTAAGGGACAAATCAAGAACCCGGTTGCCGCAAGGCAACCGGGTTGGGTACTGCTTTGGAGTCATATGAATCCTTAGTGTTGCGCCGCCGGGCCACCAATCGGCGACTCGGGGCGGTCACTCTGCGAGACAGGTGTGCCCGAAGTACCCGATCCACCTTCCCAGTCACGCGGTTCGCGCGGGGTACGGCCAGCCATGATGTCGTCGATCTGATCAGCATCAATGGTTTCGTACTTCATCAATGCATCCGCCATGGCGTCCAGCTTGTCTCTATTCTCGGTGAGAATCTGCTTGGCAGTGGCATAGCACTGATCGATGATGCTGCGCACTTCGGAGTCGATCATCTTGGCCGTCTCGCCAGACACGCTAGCGTGCTGGGAACCCGCGCTACGACCCAGGAAAACCTCACCCTCTTCTTCGGCATACATCAGCGGGCCGAGCTTTTCGGAAAGGCCCCACTTGGTCACCATGTTACGGGCGATCTGACTGGCACGCATGATGTCGTTTGATGCACCGGTGGTGACACCATCAAAGCCGAGCGTCATCTCTTCGGCGATACGACCACCGTAGAGCGAGCAGATCTGGCTGATCAAGGCACGCTTGGAGAGGCTGTAACGGTCCTCTTCAGGCAGGAACATGGTTACACCCAACGCACGGCCACGAGGGATGATCGAGACTTTGTAGACTGGATCATGCTCAGGCACGATGCGACCGACAATCGCGTGACCCGCTTCGTGGTAAGCGGTGTTCTGCTTTTCCTTCTCCGACATGACCATGCTTTTGCGCTCAGCGCCCATCATGATCTTGTCTTTGGCCAACTCGAATTCTTTCATTTCGACGATACGCTTGCTGCCACGCGCAGCGAACAGCGATGCTTCGTTGACCAGGTTGGCCAGGTCGGCACCGGAGAAGCCTGGCGTACCACGTGCAATAACCGCCGGATTGACATTCTCGCCCACAGGCACTTTACGCATGTGAACCTTGAGAATCTGCTCGCGACCACGAATATCCGGGAGACCCACCACGACCTGACGGTCAAAACGACCTGGACGCAACAGCGCCGGGTCCAGCACATCTGGGCGGTTGGTAGCGGCAATCACAATGATGCCGTCATTCATCTCGAAACCGTCCATCTCGACCAGCAACTGGTTGAGGGTCTGCTCACGCTCGTCATGACCGCCGCCCATACCGGCACCACGATGACGACCCACCGCATCGATTTCGTCGATGAAGATAATGCAAGGGGCATGCTTCTTCGCTTGTTCGAACATGTCACGGACACGGCTCGCACCGACACCCACGAACATCTCGACGAAGTCAGAACCGGAAATGGTGAAGAACGGTACTTTTGCTTCGCCTGCAATGGCCTTGGCCAGCAGGGTTTTACCGGTACCCGGCGGGCCAACCATCAGCACGCCGCGAGGAATACGACCACCCAGGCGCTGGAACTTGCCCGGATCGCGCAGGAACTCGACGAGCTCACCGACTTCCTCCTTGGCTTCATCACAACCGGCCACGTCGGCCAGTGTGGTCTTTACCTGGTCTTCCGATAGCAGGCGCGCCTTGCTCTTGCCGAAGCTCATCGGCCCGCCCTTGCCACCTGCGCCACCCTGCATCTGGCGCATGAAGAACATGAACACGGCGATAATCACCAGGATCGGGAAGCTGGCAACCAGCAACTGAGTCCAGATGCTCTGCTGCTCGGGCTGCTTGCCTTCAACGACTACGTGATTGTCGACCAGATCGCCAATCAGGCCGTTATCCTGAATGGCCGGACGGATGGTCTTGAAGCTTTCGCCATCCGTACGCTTGCCGGTGATGACATAGCCGTCGACTGCGACACGTTCGACCTTGCCATCCTTGACCTGTTGAATAAAGTCGGAATAGTTGAGGGTCTGCGGCTCGTTCGGGCTGGAGAAGTTGTTCATCACCGTCACAAGGACAGCCGCGATGATCAACCACAGGATCAAATTCTTTGCCATATCGTTCAATTAGCTACCCTCTGAAGCAGGCTGAGGCGCAGCCGTGCCTCGCATGATAATCACCGGCCTAACTTACTACATTACCTACACATCTGCAGGCGCCGTCTGTAACCCTTTGTGAAACTTAGACTACACGATGTTCGCCCAAGTCAGGCAGGGCAGTCGATTGGAAAAAACTATCGCAAACCCTGGAAGCTGCCGGCATGACGCTTTACTCGCCGCGAAAACCCCTTGCCAGCAAGTACTGCTCGCGGGAACGGTCCCGCGAAGAGAGCGGCTTACGCATCTGCACCTTGTCGAACTTCTGCCGAACGGTTTTCAGATAGGTATCAAACCCCTCACCTTGAAAGATCTTGATCAGGAAATCACCACCCGGACGCAATACGCGGGTAGCCAGGTCAAGGGCCAACTCACAGAGGAACATCGCCTTGGGCATATCCACCGCAGGCGTACCACTCATATTGGGGGCCATATCGGAAATCACAAGGTCTACTTCCGTATTACCTACCGCTTCGAGGATTTGCGCAAGCACCTCATCCTGGGTGAAGTCGCCCTGAATGAAGGTCACATCAGGAATGCTGTCCATTTCCAGAATGTCCGAGGCAATCAAACGCCCCTGCCCACCAATCAGACGACTGGTCACCTGAGACCAGCCACCTGGCGCAGCGCCGAGATCGATGACACTCATGCCCGGGCGGATCAGTCGGTCTTTTTCCTGCAGCTCCAGCAGCTTGTAGCTGGCACGCGAGCGATAACCGTCCTTTTGCGCCATCTTGACGTAAGGATCGTTGAAATGTTCTTTCAGCCAGTTATGGCTTGTCTTGGAACGCGCCACTGGGCACCTCGATGATAACGGTCGTGATTAACTGGGCGGATCCACGGGCCCTCGGGTAAAATGGCCGCCATTTTTACAGAATCAGACAAAGGGTCAGATTATGCCGCTCACTCAAGAGCAGAAGAAACAGTACAAATCCATTGGCCACGACCTCAAACCAGTTTTGATTGTGGCAGGCAATGGGCTGACTGAGGGTGTTCTCGCCGAACTCGAGCGTGCCCTGAGCGATCACGAGCTGATCAAGATCAAGCTCAACCTCAACGAACGCGAAGAGCGTGCCGAAGTGATCGCCGAGTTGTGCAAGGCTGGCCGTGCAGAACTGGTACAAACCATCGGGAAAATGGCACTGATTTACCGCAAAAACCCACAGCCTAACAAACAGCTGTCGAACATCCATCGCTACAAGTGATGCTCGCGCCGTGTCAGCGGCGCGCTCTGCGCGCCCTGCCCGGCTGAGGTTGTAGCACCAGCAATACACCGGTAAGGCCCAGCACCAAATAGCAGAGCAACTGCCAACGCATCAACCCTGGCAGCAACGTTCGCAACGCAAAATACACAACACACGCCAGCAACGCCATCAGCAGCAGTTGCCCTCGCCTGTCTTGCCACAGGCTGCGCAGGCCTTCAGCCTGCACCAGAACCAACACCTGCAGCCCCGCACAAAACGCTGCGAATGCTACCAGCAATGACGCCACCAGCTTGCCGATATCCTCGACAAGTAGCGGCGCCAGCCCAACCTTTGCAAGCGTCGGTAAAAGCCCGAAGTACAGCATCCACAGGCCGCCAACCCAGAGCACCTGGGTTAGCTGCCAGATCACAGCGGTCGCGGCAACGCCGCGACGCCGATTAAATATGGGCGACTTCGACAATCTCGTACTCGATCAAACCACTTGGGGTCTTCACCGACACGACATCGCCCTCTTGCTTGCCGATCAGGGCGCGAGCAATAGGCGAACCAACCGAAAGCTTGCCAGCCTTGATGTCAGCTTCATCTTCACCAACGATCTGGTACTTCAGGCTTTCGTCGGTTTCGACGTTGGCAATCTCAACAGTCGTGCCGAAGATCACCTTGCCAGTGTGCGCAATCGAAGTGACATCAATCACCACCGCGTTCTGCAAGCGCCCTTCGATATCACGGATACGCGCTTCAACCATACCTTGCTGCTCGCGCGCAGCATGGTACTCGGCGTTTTCCTTGAGGTCGCCCAGCTCCCGCGCTTCACCAATATCCTGGCTGAGCTTGGGACGAACGACCTTGGTCAGATGGGTCAGTTCTTCTTCCAGGGCGCGAGCGCCCTGGACAGTCATAGGGTATTTATTCATCCGTTGAGTCCTGCATGGAGATCCTGCAAGCGGCGCACGGTCTTTTCCGGACCGAACTTCAGCGCTTCACAGATAGCTTCACCTGCCGCAATGGTGGTGGTGCAGTAGATTTTGTGCTGCAACGCATTGCGACGAATCGAGTAGGAATCAGCAATCGACTGACGACCTTCAGTGGTGTTGATGATCAGCGACACTTCATCGTTCTTGATCATATCAACAACATGCGGGCGGCCTTCAGTCACCTTGTTCACACGACGCACTTTCAGCCCGGCAGCCTCGATGATCTTGGCAGTGCCTGCAGTCGCGACGACTTCAAAGCCGAGGGCGATCAGGTCACGGGCAACGCCAGCCACTTGCGGCTTGTCGTCATCACGCACGCTGATAAACGCGGTACCGCCAGTCGGCAGCACTTCGCTGGCGCCCATCTGAGCCTTGGCAAACGCTTCACCGAAGCTGTCGCCAACACCCATGACTTCACCTGTCGACTTCATTTCAGGGCCGAGGATCGGGTCAACACCTGGGAACTTGGCGAACGGGAAGACCGCTTCCTTGACGCTGTAGAAGTTCGGAATGATTTCCTTGGTGAAACCAATTTCCTTCAGGGTCTTGCCGGCCATGACACGCGCCGCAATCATCGCCAGCGAAGTGCCGATGCACTTGGAGACGAACGGTACAGTACGCGAAGCGCGCGGGTTGACTTCAATGACGTAGATCTTGTCGCCTTGCAGCGCCAGCTGAACGTTCATCAGGCCGACCACGCCCAGCTCCAGAGCCATTTTCTTGACCTGCTCGCGGACTTCGTCCTGAACATGGGCTGGCAGAGAGTATGGCGGCAGCGAACAGGCCGAGTCACCGGAGTGAACACCGGCCTGCTCGATGTGCTGCATGATTGCGCCGATGACCACGTCGGTACCGTCGCAGACCGCATCAACGTCCATCTCGATGGCGCAGTTGAGGAAGTGGTCGAGCAGCACCGGGCTGTCGTTGGAAACCTGGACCGCTTCACGCAGGTAACGCTTGAGTTCGTCCAGTTCGTAGACGATCTCCATGGCACGGCCACCCAGCACGTAGGACGGACGAACCACCAGCGGATAACCGATCACACCGGCAGCACGGATGGCTTCATCTTCGCTGCGAACGGTGGCATTTGGCGGCTGCAGCAGGTTCAGACGCTGAACCATCTGCTGGAAGCGCTCACGGTCTTCAGCACGGTCGATTGCATCAGGGCTGGTACCGATAATCGGTACACCGGCCTCTTCCAGCGCACGAGCCAGTTTCAGCGGGGTCTGGCCACCGTAGTGAACGATCACGCCCTTCGGCTTCTCGACACGCACCACTTCCAGCACGTCTTCCAGCGTCAGCGGCTCGAAGTACAGGCGATCGGACGTGTCATAGTCGGTGGAAACGGTTTCCGGGTTGCAGTTGACCATGATGGTCTCGTAACCATCTTCACGCAGGGCCAGTGCCGCGTGTACGCAGCAGTAGTCGAACTCGATACCTTGGCCGATACGGTTTGGACCACCACCCAGGATCATGATCTTGTCACGATTCGACGGGTTGGCCTCGCACTCTTCCTCATAGGTCGAATACAGGTAGGCCGTGTCGGTCGCGAACTCGGCAGCGCAGGTGTCGACGCGCTTGTAGACCGGGAACACTTCCAGCTTGTGACGGTGACGACGCAGGTTCTTGTCGGTAATACCCAGCAGCTTGGCCAGACGCTGGTCAGAGAAGCCCTTGCGCTTGAGGCTGAGCATCAGGCCCTTGTCGATGTTGGCCAGGCCCAGGGTCTTGACGCGCTCTTCTTCCTTGATCAGGTCTTCGATCTGCACCAGGAACCAGTGGTCGATGCTGGTCAGCGCGAAGATTTCGTCACGGGTCATGCCAGCACGGAAGGCGTCAGCAACGTACCAGATGCGCTCAGCGCCAGGAACGGTCAGCTCGCGCTTGAGGATGCTTGGGGTTTCCGGGTTAGCCAGGTCAAGCTTAGGATCAAGACCGCATACACCCACTTCCAGACCACGCAGGGCTTTCTGCAGGGATTCCTGGAAAGTACGGCCGATGGCCATGACTTCACCAACGGATTTCATCTGAGTGGTCAGACGGGCGTCGGCTTTCGGGAACTTCTCGAAGGCAAAGCGCGGCAGCTTGGTCACAACGTAGTCGATGGACGGCTCGAACGAAGCCGGGGTACGACCACCGGTGATGTCGTTCTGCAGTTCATCCAGGGTGTAGCCGACAGCCAGCTTGGCGGCAATCTTGGCGATCGGGAAGCCGGTCGCTTTCGAAGCCAGGGCCGAGGAACGCGATACACGCGGGTTCATCTCGATCACGACCATACGGCCAGTGTCCGGGCAGATACCGAACTGGACGTTGGAACCGCCTGTTTCAACACCGATCTCACGCAGTACCGCCAGCGAGGCGTTACGCATGATCTGGTATTCCTTGTCGGTCAGGGTCTGTGCCGGAGCAACGGTGATCGAGTCACCGGTGTGCACGCCCATCGGGTCGAAGTTTTCGATGGAGCAGACGATGATGCAGTTGTCCTTTTTGTCGCGGACCACTTCCATCTCGTACTCTTTCCAACCGATCAACGATTCATCGATCAGCAGTTCCTTGGTCGGCGACAGGTCCAGACCACGGGCACAGATTTCTTCGAACTCTTCACGGTTGTAGGCGATACCACCACCGGTGCCGCCCATGGTGAAGGACGGACGAATGATGCACGGGAAGCCCAGCTTCTCGAGAACGGCGTTAGCCTCCTCCATGCTGTGGGCGATGCCGGAGCGCGGGCACTCCAGACCAATGGCTTTCATGGCCTGGTCAAAACGCGAACGGTCTTCTGCCTTGTCGATGGTGTCGGCATTGGCGCCGATCATTTCCACACCGAACTTCTCCAGAATGCCTTCGCGCTCCAGGTCCAGGGCGCAGTTCAGTGCAGTCTGGCCACCCATGGTCGGCAGCAGCGCATCTGGACGCTCTTTCTCAATGATCTTGGCCACCGTTTGCCATTTGATCGGCTCGATGTAGGTGGCGTCGGCCATGGCCGGGTCGGTCATGATGGTGGCCGGGTTGGAGTTCACCAGGATGACGCGGAAACCTTCCTCGCGCAGGGCCTTGCAGGCCTGGGCGCCGGAATAGTCGAATTCGCAGGCCTGGCCGATCACGATCGGTCCAGCGCCGAGAATCAGGATACTTTTAATGTCTGTACGTTTTGGCATGGGTTGTCACTCAAATCCGCAGGTCAGTCGGCAAGCCGTCTTGAACAATCTTGGCGGTCCCTGAACACGGCTTGCGCCGGTTCAGGGCCTTCTCACTAGGTGCTCAGCGGCGCTTGGCCATGGCATCGATGAAACGGTCGAACAGCGGCGCGACATCGGTCGGGCCAGGGCTGGCTTCAGGGTGGCCCTGGAAGCTGAACGCGCTCTTGTCGGTGCGTTCAATACCCTGGAGGCTACCGTCGAACAGCGACTTGTGCGTGGCGCGCACATTGGCTGGCAGCGTCGCCTCATCAACGGCAAAACCGTGGTTCTGGCTGGTGATCATCACAACGCCGGTGTCCAGATCCTGGACCGGGTGGTTGGCACCGTGGTGACCATGACCCATTTTCACGGTCTTGGCACCAGAAGCGAGTGCCAGCAGCTGGTGACCCAGGCAGATGCCGAACACCGGAATTTCGGTTTCGAGAATGTCCTGAATCGCCTTGATTGCATAATCGCAAGGCTCTGGATCGCCAGGGCCGTTAGACAGGAACACGCCATCTGGGTTGAGCGCCAGAACGTCGTTGGCCGGTGTTTGCGCAGGAACCACGGTCACGCGGCAGCCGCGCTCAACCAGCATGCGCAGGATGTTCAGCTTGACGCCGTAGTCATAGGCAACCACGTGGTATGGCAGCTCGGAAGCCTCGATAGTCGGGTGACTGTCGGTCTTCAGGTTCCAGACACTGGAACGCCACTCGTAGCTGTTCTGGGTGCTGACAACCTTGGCCAGGTCCATGCCTTTCAGGCCCGGGAAGCCACGCGCAGCGGCGATGGCGGCTTCTTCAGTGATGTTGTCACCGGCCAGGATGCAACCATTCTGCGCACCCTTCTCACGCAGAATGCGTGTCAGGCGACGGGTATCGATGCCGGCGATCGCAACCACGTTGTTGGCTTTCAGGTAGTCCGGCAGCGACTGCTTGTTCCGCCAGTTGCTGGCAAGCAACGGCAGGTCGCGAATCACCAGGCCAGCCGACCAGACGCGGTCGGATTCGGCATCTTCCGGCGTGGTGCCAGTGTTGCCAATGTGTGGGTAAGTCAGGGTAACGATTTGCTGCGCATAGGAAGGGTCAGTCAGGATTTCCTGATAGCCGGTCATTGCGGTGTTAAACACCACCTCACCAACGGTCTGACCGTCGGCTCCAATGGCTTCACCGCGAAAAATGCTGCCATCAGCAAGGGCGAGTATGGCTGGCTTAGTCAAGAAGACCTCCCGTAAATCAAGCCTGAAGGGGCGATCGCAGGTTGCAAAAAAGCGGAATGACGTATAGACACGTCACCCCGCTTTCTTCGTCGAATTATCTGCGCGCTTTTAGTGGACACACTAAAGCTGTAGCTTACAGAAAAACGTATTTTTGGTCTACCGCTGATGTGCCCGAAAGGCGCAGAAATGCGACAGGACGTCGCCAGGATTCAGAAGCAACCCGCAAGACCGGCTCCAGTGAAACCCAAAGAGCCGACTTGCAGGCACACTTTCAACAACGCTTAACGCAGTTCCAGCACGTCCTGCATGTCATACAGGCCCGGCTCGCGCCCTTCCAGCCACAATGCGGCACGCACTGCACCCTTGGCGAAGGTCATGCGACTGGAGGCCTTGTGGGTGATCTCGACGCGCTCACCCTCAGCCGCGAACAACACGGTGTGATCGCCAACCACATCGCCGGCACGCACGGTAGCGAAGCCAATGGTCTGCCGATCACGGGCGCCGGTCTGACCTTCGCGACCATAGACCGCCACTTCCTGCAGGTTGCGACCCAAGGCCTGGGCAACCACCTCACCCATGCGAAGCGCCGTACCCGAAGGTGCATCGACCTTGTGCCGATGATGCGCCTCGATGATCTCGATATCGACGTCATCACCCAGCACGCGGGCAGCAGTGTCGAGCAGCTTCAAGCACAGGTTCACACCCACGCTGAAGTTGGCGGCGAAGACAATCGGAATCTCCTTGCTCGCCTCTACCAGCAGTTGCTTTTCTTCAGCACTGAAGCCGGTAGTACCGATCACCATGGCCTTGCCCGACTCACGGCAAAACGCCAGGTTTTTCAGCGTGACCGACGGGTGGGTGAAGTCGATCAGGACATCGAAGTCATCGACCACCTGCTCCAGACCACCCGACAGCGCCACACCAATACGACCCAGCGCTGCCAATTCACCAGCGTCCGCACCGATCAGCGTACTGCCCGGACGATCCACAGCCGCGGTCAGGCCCGCACCCTGCGCATGCTGCACAGCTTCGATCAGGGTTTTACCCATCCGCCCTGCAGCACCCATTACCGCTATACGTCGCATGCCCTGTTCCTTCTTACAGATCGCCGAAGAAGCGCTTTACGCCTTCGAACCAGCCACTGGCCTTGGGAGAATGGGAGCTGTCACAGTCCAGCGAATCGCGCAGCTCTTCGAGCAGTTCACGCTGACGGCGGCTCAGATTGACCGGCGTCTCGACTGCGACGCGGCACATCAGATCGCCCGCCGCACCGCCACGCACCGGGGCAACACCCTTGCCGCGCAGACGGAACTGCTTGCCGGTCTGAGTACCCTCAGGGATCTTCAGCTTGACCCGACCATCAAGGGTCGGCACTTCAAGCTCGCCACCCAGCGCAGCATCGGTGTAACTGATCGGCACTTCGCAATACAAATGCTTGCCATCACGCTGGAAGATCGCATGCTCGCGCACATTGATCACAACGTAAAGGTCGCCGGTAGGCCCACCATGGCTACCCGCCTCGCCCTCGCCAGACAGGCGGATGCGGTCTCCGGTATCGACACCGGCCGGCACCTTGACCGACAGCGTCTTGTACTCTTCGACACGCCCTTCGCCATGGCATGCATCGCAAGGATCGGTAATGATCTTGCCTTGGCCATGGCAACGCGGGCAGGTCTGCTGGACCGAGAAAAAGCCCTGCTGCATGCGCACCTGGCCAATACCACCACAGGTCGGACAGGTCGACGGCGAAGAGCCCTTCTTGGCACCGGAACCCTCGCACGGCGAGCAGTTCACCAGTGTCGGCACACGGATATTGACCGTGGTACCACGCACCGCTTCTTCGAGGTTCAGCTCCAGGGTGTAGCGCAGGTCACTGCCACGCTGGGCACCGCCACGGGAACCACCCCGGCCACCACCAAAGAAGTCGCTGAACACATCACCGAAGATATCGGAGAAGTTCGCACCGCCAAAGCCAGCACCGCCACCACCCATGCTAGGGTCGACGCCGGCATGGCCATACTGGTCATACGCCGCACGCTTGCTGCTATCGGACAGCACTTCGTAGGCCTCGTTGGCCTCCTTGAATTTTTCTTCCGACTCTTTGTCATCGGGATTACGGTCCGGGTGATGCTTCATCGCCAGACGACGATAAGCCTTCTTCAGCTCCGCCTCGCTGGAGCCGCGCTCTACACCCAGAACCTCGTAATAATCACGCTTTGCCATAAGTCTTTGTACTCTTGAGGACGTTCGGCAAACCTCTGCGCTACTCGCGCTATGCCGCCAGCATTCAAACCCGGTCGAATGCCGTAAAAATTCGGGTATTCCAGACACGCCAACGCGGGAGCAAGCCCCCGCGCGGCGACATCCTACCAGCCACCGCTAAAATGCAGTCAACCGGCCGACAACCTGTAGTAATTACTTGTTGTCTTTGACTTCTTCGAACTCGGCGTCGACTACATCGTCATGCTTGCCAGCTTCTTCCGCAGGCTTGGCAGCAGCTTCAGGCTTCTCGCCCTGCTCAGCGTACATTTTCTGAGCCACTGGCGCGGAGACCTTCGACAGCTCTTCGACCTTGGCATCGATGGCAGCCTTGTCATCGCCTTTAACGGCAGCTTCCAGCGCTACGACCGCAGCTTCGATAGCAGCCTTCTCTTCGGCAGTGACCTTGTCACCGGCATCAGCGACCATCTTGCGAGTCGAGTGCACCAGCGCATCACCCTGGTTACGGGCAGCGGCCAGCTCTTCAAACTTGCGGTCTTCCTCGGCGTTAGCCTCGGCATCACGCACCATGCGCTCGATTTCTTCGTCCGACAGACCGGAGTTGGCCTTGATCACGATCGACTGAGTCTTGCCAGTGGCCTTGTCTTTCGCACCAACGTGCAGGATACCGTTGGCGTCGATGTCGAAGGTCACTTCGATCTGAGGCACGCCACGTGGTGCTGGTGGAATGTCAGCCAGGTCGAACTTGCCCAGGGACTTGTTCTGTGCGGCTTGTTTACGCTCACCTTGCAGCACGTGAATGGTCACGGCGCTCTGATTGTCATCAGCGGTCGAGAACACCTGCGACTTCTTGGTCGGAATGGTGGTGTTTTTCTCGATCAGCGCGGTCATCACGCCACCCATGGTTTCAATACCCAGGGTCAGCGGGCTAACGTCCAGCAGCAGAACGTCTTTCACGTCACCTGCCAGAACGGCACCCTGGATAGCAGCACCCATGGCAACGGCTTCGTCAGGGTTGACGTCTTTACGCGCTTCTTTACCGAAGAAATCGGTAACGGCTTTCTGTACCAGCGGCATACGGGTCTGGCCGCCAACCAGGATCACGTCGTTGATCGAACCTACGTCGATACCGGCATCTTTCAGCGCGATACGGCAAGGCTCGATGGTGCGCTGAACCAGGTCTTCAACCAGCGATTCCAGCTTGGCGCGGGAGATCTTCACGTTCAGGTGCTTAGGACCGGTGGCATCTGCAGTGATGTACGGCAGGTTGACATCAGTCTGCTGGCTCGAAGACAGCTCGATCTTGGCTTTCTCAGCGGCCTCTTTCAGGCGCTGCATGGCCAGCGGGTCACCCTTGAGGTTCATGCCGCTTTCTTTCTTGAACTCGTCAACAAGGTAGTCGATCAGACGGATATCGAAGTCTTCACCACCGAGGAAGGTGTCACCGTTGGTTGCCAGTACTTCGAACTGGTGCTCACCATCAACCTCGGCGATCTCGATCACCGACACGTCGAAGGTACCGCCACCCAGGTCGTAAACGATCACGGTGTGATCGCCCTTGGCCTTGTCCATACCGTACGCCAGCGCAGCAGCGGTAGGTTCGTTGATGATGCGCTTGACGTCCAGACCAGCAATACGACCGGCATCCTTGGTAGCTTGACGCTGGCTGTCGTTGAAGTAGGCAGGCACGGTAATAACCGCTTCAGTCACTGCCTCGCCGAGGTAGTCTTCGGCGGTCTTCTTCATCTTTTTCAGGATTTCAGCCGAGATTTGTGGCGGCGCCATTTTCTGGCCGTTCACTTCAACCCAAGCGTCGTTGTTGTCCGCCTTGACGATCTTGTAAGGGACCATCTGGATGTCTTTCTGAACGACTTCTTCATCGAAACGACGACCGATCAGACGCTTTACCGCGTACAGGGTGTTGTGCGGGTTGGTGACAGCCTGACGCTTGGCCGACTGACCGACCAGAATCTCGCCATCGTTGGCGTAAGCGATGATCGATGGGGTGGTACGCGCGCCTTCGGCGTTCTCGATAACCTTGACGTTACCGTTTTCCAGAATGGAGACGCAGGAGTTGGTGGTCCCCAGGTCGATACCGATGATTTTACCCATGTTAACTCTCCCGAAACTTGAATAAGGTTGCCGCAGCAGTGCTGGCTAACTGCGGTAATACTTGAATGCTTGACACCTAAATGGGGACGCCCCGGACGATTTCAAGCCTGCTCGTCAATCGACGGCGAAACCGGCGCCGGCGCCTTGCTGACCACAACCATGGCTGGGCGCAGCAGACGACCATTGAGCTGATAGCCCTTCTGGAACACTTTCAACACGCTGTTAGGCTCTACCTCAGCGCTTTCCTGCATGGCCATGGCCTGGTGATGCTCAGCATTGAACGGCTCGCCATGCGGGTCGATGGCTTCAAGGTTGAAGCGCTTGAGGGTGTCGTGGAACATTTTCAGCGTCAGCTCAATGCCTTCACGCATTGGGCGAATGCTTTCATCATCGGCGCTGGAAAGCTCCAGACCGCGCTCCAGGCTATCGATGACCGGCAGCAGGTCGCCAGCGAACTTTTCCAGGGCGAACTTGTGGGCCTTCTCGATATCCTGCTCAGCACGACGGCGAATGTTCTGCAGATCGGCTGCCGCACGCAGAGATTGATCCTGGGCCGCCGCCAGCTGCTCTTCGAGCACCTGAACGCGAGCATTGAGGTCGTCGCCGGTCGCGCCTGCGGATTTGTCGGCGTTCAGATTCTGTTCGTCCAGCATCTGTTCGTCAGCCATAAAATCTCTCCTTTCAATTTTGTCAGCGAGCTGAACTCGCGCATCTGCCGCCTATATGGGGTCGCAAAATGCAGGTTCAAGGGCTGAAATCAGCAGAAGCACACCCGCGCTATGATCACTCGCGATCAAAAGCCACCTCACTCAAGCAAACAGAGCTAAAACCAAGCATTGTCAGCCGATTTGAAAACACTGTATAAATAACCAGACTTAACACTTGGGAGCCGCCCCAATGCTGGTGCATCTGTCTGTACATAATTACGCCATCGTCGAACACCTGGACCTCGAACTGTCCCGTGGCATGAGCGTCATCACTGGCGAAACCGGGGCCGGCAAGTCGATCATGCTTGACGCCTTGGGCCTGACACTCGGCGACCGGGCCGACAGTGGCGTGGTACGCCCAGGTGCAGACAAAGCCGACATCCTGGCCACCTTCGACCTGGTCGACATCCCCGAGGCTCGAGCCTGGCTGGCCGAGCGCGACCTGGACACCGACGGCCCCTGCATCCTGCGGCGCGTCATCACTGCCGAGGGGCGTACCCGCGGCTACATCAACGGCACCCCCTGCCCGCTGAGCGACCTCAAGGCATTGGGCGAACTGCTGATCGACATTCACAGCCAACACGAACATCAGTCGCTGCTGAAATCCGACACCCATCGCCGCCTGCTTGACGAATACGCCGGCGCCACCGACCTCGCCCGCCAGGTGCAGCTGGCGGCCCAGCGCTGGCGACAAACGCGCCAGGAACTGGAGCGCCTGTCCAACTCCAGCGAAGAGCAGCAGGCTCGTCACCAGTTGTTGAGCTATCAACTGGAAGAGCTGGACAACCTGGGCCTTGGGGAAGATGAGCTGGAGCAACTGGAGCAGGAACACAAGAACCTGACCAACGCAGAGGCCCTGTTCGGCATTTGCCGCCAGGTCATCGACCATTGCAGCGAAAGCGATTCGGGCAATGTACTCAGCGCACTGACCGCCAGCCTCAACCGCCTGACCGCTGTGCACAACGCCCCCAAAGCACTGGGCGAAGCTGCCAATCTGATTGCCAGCGCGCAGATTCAGGTCGAAGAGGCCGTAGGCGAACTCAATCGCTTCCTCGACAACTTCGATGCCGATCCAGCGCGCCTGCAACAACTGGAAGAACGCCTCGACACCATCTATACGCTGGCACGCAAGCATCGGGTTCATCCCACTGAACTGACTCAGTTGCAGTGCAAGCTGAGCAGCGAGCTTGGAACGCTCGACGCCAGTGATGAAGCAATCGAGCGCTTGAGCGAAGAACTCGCCGCCTATGCCCGCCATTACCAGGAAAAAGCCAGTGAGCTCAGCACGCTGCGCAGAGCCGCCGCGGACAGCCTGGCCTGCGCCGTGGAGCAAGAAATCCAGCGCCTGGGCATGCCCGGGGGGCGCTTCAACATTGCACTGCAGGCCAGCAACAGTGACGAACTACTGCCCCACGGCCTGGAACAGGTCGAACTGTTGGTCAGTGCCAACCCCGGCCAACCGCTCAAGGCGCTGGCCAAGGTAGCCTCCGGGGGCGAGTTGTCGCGCATCAGCCTGGCGATTCAGGTCATCACCGCACAAACATCGCGCATCCCGACACTGGTGTTCGATGAAGTCGACGTAGGTATTGGCGGCCCGACAGCCGAGATCGTCGGCCAACTGCTACGCCGACTGGGCGAGCGCGGCCAGGTACTTACGGTTACCCACCTGCCGCAAGTCGCCGCCCAAGGCCATCATCATTTATTCGTACACAAAGTACGCAACAGTGATGCGACCCACACGGCGGTCGCCAACCTGAGCAAACGTGAGCGCGTGGAGGAAGTGGCACGAATGCTCGGCGGCATTGACCTGACCAAAGAGTCCCTGGCCCACGCGCGCAAAATGGTCGTCACCAGCAAGGCCTGAAATATCCACTCACCAAAAATCACGAAGGCGACCCCAGGGTCGCCTTCTATGCCGTGCCTTAATGCTGGAAACGATTAACGCTTCTTGCGCACATACAGCACCAGATTGTGATCCACGAGCTCAAAGCCATGCTCGGCAACAATTTCTCTCTGGCGCTTTTCGATCTCGCTGTCGAAGAACTCGATCACTTCACCGGACTCCACATTGACCATGTGGTCGTGGTGGCCGCCATCAGCGAGCTCGAATACCGCGTGACCACCATCAAAGTTATGACGGACCACCAGGCCTGCCGCTTCGAACTGGGTCAGCACCCGGTAAACAGTGGCCAAGCCGACGTCCTCGCCTGCCTCCATCAACGCTTTGTAGACGTCCTCGGCGCTCATATGACGCTGCTCGGTTGAGTCAAGCATCTGTAGAATTTTGACTCGAGGCAGGGTCACCTTGAGACCGACTTTGCGTAGTTCGCTATTTTCAACCATGGTCAGCTTTCTCGCCGATGCTGCTTCGCAGCTTCTCTTAATACGGGTATGATCGGGGTTTACGTTGTCCAGCCAAGATAGTGGAAGTCGCCCACCGATGCAAAACACCAAGCTCTTGCTAACCAGCCTCACGTTTGTGGGACTGCTCGCACTCGCCGGTTGTTCATTCCCCGGGGTTTACAAAATCGACATCCAGCAGGGCAATGTCGTAACGCAAGACATGATAGACCAATTGCGCCCGGGAATGACCCGCCGGCAAGTGCGGTTTATCATGGGCAACCCACTGATTCAGGACACGTTCCACCCTAATCGCTGGGACTACCTGTACAGCCTGCAACCTGGTGGCGGCCAACGCCAGCAGGAACGCATGAGCGTTTTCTTCAACGAGAACGACCAACTGGCCAACCTGTCCGGCGACTTTATGCCAGGCGTGAGCCGTGACCAGGAGATCCTGGGGAGCGACGGCAATACCACCATCAGCCCGGCGCGCGGCAACGAAGCGGCTAAAGAAAAGCCCGCCAAAGCCGGCTCGCTGGAAGAGAAGCTGCAACGCGACGTGGATACCATCGAAGTTATCCCAGTGCCCGTGCAACAGCCGCTGGACACCTCGCCGCAGTAAGGCACACATAAAAAAGCCCGGATCATTCCGGGCTTTTTTATATCCGTTGTTTTTAGCGCTTGGCTTTTTTGAACACCCGAGCCACCTTGGCTGCACGCTGCTTGCGCACCTCTTTAGGGTCAACCAACAGCGGCCGGTACAACTCGATACGCTCCCCTGCCTCGACCAGGCGCTCAGCCGGATTGGGCACGACACGCCCAAAGATACCCAACGGGCACTCGCTCACGTCGACCCCTGCAAGCTGCTCGGCAATGCCGGACAGGCGCACCGCCTCGCTCACCGAAGTCCCTTCTGGAACGCTGCACGCCAGCAGCCACTGACGCTCGGCAGTTGCATAGACCACTTCAATTTCAAGCATCGTCTCAGCCATTGAGTTGCTTTGCCCGCTGACAGAACGCATCAACCAGGGTATTGGCGGCCTGATTGAAGAGTGGGCCCAAGGTGGCCCGCACCAGCGGACCGGCATAGTCGAACGACAGGTCAAGGCTGATCTTGCAGGCCTTTTCGTTCAATGCCTTGAACACCCAGACACCGTGCAACTGGTTGAACGGCCCTTCCTCCAGGTTCATTTCGATCGACTGCCCGGGTACCAGCACATTACGCGTCACAAAGCGCTGGCTCATGCCACCCTTGGCAACCTCCAGGCTGGCGCGCATCTGCGTATCACTGGCCTCAAGCACCGTGCTCGATGAACACCAAGGCAGAAACTCCGGATAACGCGCCACGTCATTGACCAGATCGTAAAGCGCCTGGGCAGGGTAAGGCAGCAGGGCCGAACGTTGAATATGGGTAGTCATCCAGGCGTCACTTCCAAAGCTGAGCGGCAAACACAATCAGAATGCCGAGGGGCGCCACATAGCGCATCAAGAAGAAGGTCAGAGCAAACAGCAGCGGGCTGCGCATGGCCAATTCCTCGCGCACCGCTTCACGCCCCATGATCCAACCCGCGAATATCACAAAGCACAAACCACCCAGCGGCAACATGATGCGCGAGGTAAAGAAGTCGATCACCCCGAAAAAGTCCAGGCCGGCCTTGGCGCCCCATTCATAGAGCCGAAAGCCACTTTCATCGCTCACAAAGAACTTTGCCTGCTGCCAGACGTTGAACGAGAACACCGTGCCCAGGCCCACCAACCAGCAACTGAATGCCAGCCACGTGGTGATCCAGCCACGCCGCACACCCGTACGCTCAACCAGGTAGGCAACCATTGGCTCAAGCAGTGAAATTGCCGAGCTCCAGGCAGCCACTGCCACTAGAACAAAGAATACGACGCCCATCAACTGGCCGAAGGCCACATTGCCGAAGGCGAATGGCAATGCGACAAACATCAACCCTGGCCCTTCGCTGGGGTTCAAACCGGCGGCAAACACAATTGGAAACAACGCCAGACCGGCAAGCAACGATACAAAGGTATCAAGCAGGGCCACCGACACAATCGTACCGGCAATCGATGATTGCTTCGGCATGTATGCGCCATAAATCAGCAGAGAACCGACACCAACACTCAGCGAGAAGAACGCATGCCCCATGGCTGGAAGCAGGCCATCCATCAGGCGCGACGGATCGAAGTCGAACATGAAGTGCACGCCCTGCATGAAGTGCCCGGTGGTCAGGCTGTAGCCCAGCAGGATTACCAGCAGCAGAAACAGCAGCGGCATCATGATGCGCAGGCTGCGCTCCAGCCCGGCGACAACGCCCCTGGCGATCACGACCGCAGACAGCGCCATGAACAGGCTGTGCCAGAGCACCAGGCGCCAAGGATCACTGATCACACCATTGAAGTAGGCGCCCACCTGGTCGGCCGTCACACCTTGAAAATCACCCCGCCCCATGTCGAGGATGTAGTCAAACGACCACCCGCCCACAACGCTGTAAAACGAGAGAATCAACAATGCGGTAAGCATGCCGGCGAAGGCCCACCAGGACCAGCGCGGCGAGTGGCCGGTTTCAACTGCCAGATCACGCAAGGCATTGGCCGGGCTTTGCCGGGTACGCCGCCCGATCAAGGTTTCGGCCAGCATCACCGGAATACCGATCAAGGCGATGCAGGCAAGGAAAACCAGGACAAAGGCACCCCCACCGTAAACCCCGACCATGTAGGGGAATTTCCAGATGCTCCCCAGGCCTACCGCTGCGCCTGTCGCCGCCAGCACGAATACCCAGCGACTGGCCCAGCCACCATGGACAGAAACCTTGTCCGTCGACATCGACACACTCAACTCAGAAAAAAGAGCGCGCATTGTCCGGGATTCACTCCGGCGGCTCAAGCGCACCGCAACCCCGTAGCCGACAGCGCAGCGACTGCCTATAATGCCGCCCCTATGGCTAAAAAAACGAAACACCCCACAGGGACCATCGCGCAGAATAAAAAGGCGCGACACGATTACTTCATCGAGCACAAGTTCGAGGCCGGTTTGGTCCTGGCCGGTTGGGAAGTAAAGAGTCTGCGTGCCGGCAAGGCGCACCTGACGGACAGCTACGTGGTGCTCAAGGATGGCGAGGCATGGCTGATGGGTAGCCATATCACGCCACTGACCACGGCCAGCACCCACGTCATTGCCGACCCGACACGTACCCGCAAACTGCTGCTCAACCGCCGCGAGCTCGAGCGCCTGCATGCGGCTGTGCAGCAGAAGGGCTACACCTGCGTCGCCTTGTCGATCTACTGGAGCAAGCACTTGATCAAGTGCGAAATTGCGCTAGGTAAAGGCAAGAAGGAATACGACAAGCGCGATACCCAGCGCGAGCGTGATTCCGACCGCGAACTGCAGCGCGCAGTGCGCAGCAAGGGCCGGGAAGACTAACGCCCGCCACACCCTGGCACCGGCATGGCCGGCCCCTGAAAAGCGGCTGGCTAGCGGCCTTTGCGGCGCTCGGCCCGGGCAACCCGTTGCACTTCCTGACGCACCTCTTCGAGGACTTCCTGCACATACAGAATGTGCCGGCTAGACACCTCACGAGCATCTTGCGCACGCCCCTCGACAATCGCCAGATACAAATCACGGTGCTGGGCAATCAGCATGTCGCGTGTCTCGCTGCGCTGCTTGTACATACCGCCAATGTTGGTCACAACGTTGCGCTTGAGCAAGTCGAACAACCCACGAATGGTATGCAACAGAACAGCATTGTGGCTGGCCTCGGCAATCGCCAGGTGAAAACTCGCATCGGCAGCCCCCTCCTCGGCCCGACTGACTTCATCGGCACGGGCGTAGCAATCCTGAAGCGCATCGAAGGCGGCTTTCAGTCGCTCGCGATCAACCTCGGTTGCACGAATCGCCGCATAGTAGGCACACGAGGCCTCCAGGGTGTGCCGGAACTCAAGCAGATCACGCTGCGCTTCAGGATTATTCTCAAGCAGCAGTAACAATGGATCACTGAACGTCGAGCCCAGCGACTCAGCCACGTAGTTACCGCCACCCTGGCGACTCACCAGCATGCCCCGGGCCACCAGTTTCTGGATGGCTTCACGCAACGACGGCCGTGAAACACCAAACTGCTCAGCCAGCAACCGCTCGGCCGGCAATCGCTCGCCAGCAGTCAAAGTGCCTTCAAGAATCATCCCCTCAAGCCGTTCGACAATGTCATCGGACAAACGGCGCTGGCGGACCTGATCGAAAACCATCACGTACTCTCCACTATCCCGGGCACCTCCGGAGCCGCCTATTCTGGCGTATCCACACCCGATCGACACCCATCAGTTTGCATCTTTCCAGACCACTCAGGCGTCTTTTCCTACGTCCTGATACGAAAGTTTCGCCGAGGCAAATTGACACACCCCCGGCACGGCTTTTAACCTAGCGCCACGACATTGTAAATTGGTATTACCAATTAACCAACTGTCAGCGCACGACCAACAACAATTAGGGGCCACCCCATATGCAAACCTGGCAACAGATCTACAGTCCGCTTGGCAGTCTTGGCTTGTCCGCTATGGCGGCAGTCATCCCCATCGTGTTCTTCTTCCTGGCTCTGGCCGTATTCCGCCTCAAAGGCCACATCGCTGGCAGCATTACCCTGGCGTTGTCGATCCTGGTAGCGATCATTGCGTTCCAGATGCCTGCCGACATGGCGTTCGCCGCTGCCGGCTATGGCTTTGCCTATGGCCTGTGGCCCATTGCCTGGATCATCGTCGCCGCCGTCTTCCTGTACAAATTGACGGTCAAGAGCGGTCAGTTCGAAGTCATCCGCAGCTCGGTGTTGTCGATTACCGACGACCAACGCCTGCAGGTGCTGCTGATTGGCTTCTGCTTCGGTGCGTTCCTTGAGGGTGCGGCCGGCTTCGGCGCACCTGTGGCCATCACCGCAGCGTTGCTGGTAGGCCTGGGCTTCAACCCGCTCTACGCTGCCGGCCTGTGCCTGATCGCCAACACCGCGCCAGTAGCATTCGGCGCCTTGGGCATCCCGATCATCGTGGCCGGACAAGTCACCGGCATCGACGCGTTCAAGATTGGCGCCATGACCGGTCGTCAACTGCCACTGCTGTCGATGTTCGTACCGTTCTGGCTGGTGTTCATGATGGACGGCCTGCGCGGCGTCAAAGAGACCTGGCCAGCAGCGCTGGTCGCCGGCCTGAGCTTCGCCGTCACTCAGTACTTCACCTCCAACTTCATCGGCCCGGAACTGCCGGACATCACCTCGGCCTTGGCCAGCCTGATCTCCCTGACCCTGTTCCTGAAGGTCTGGCAGCCCAAGCGCTCGTTCGCAACAGCCAACGCCAGCGTAGGCGCGGCTGCAGTTCAGAGCGCTGGCGGCTTTGGTCAGCCACGCACGACCCAGCCGTCGCCTTACAGCCTGGGTGAAATTTTCAAAGCCTGGTCGCCGTTCCTGATCCTCACCGTGCTGGTCACCATCTGGACCCTGAAGCCGTTCAAGGCGATGTTCGCCGCTGGCGGCTCGATGTACAGCTGGGTGTTCAACTTTGCCATCCCGCACCTGGATCAACTGGTCATCAAGAGCGCACCGATCGTTGCCAACCCAACGGCGATCCCGGCGGTGTTCAAACTTGACCCGATCTCGGCCACCGGTACGGCGATTTTCTTCTCTGCCCTGATCTCGATGCTGGTACTGAAGATCAACATCAAAACTGGTCTGACCACTTTGAAAGAGACCTTCTACGAGCTGCGCTGGCCCATTCTTTCGATTGGCATGGTGCTGGCCTTTGCCTTCGTCACCAACTACTCGGGCATGTCCTCGACGATGGCTCTGGTGCTGGCCGGTACAGGCGCTGCGTTCCCGTTCTTCTCGCCGTTCCTGGGTTGGCTGGGCGTGTTCCTGACCGGTTCGGACACCTCGTCCAACGCGCTGTTCAGCTCGCTGCAAGCCACCACCGCACACCAGATCGGGGTCAACGACACCCTGCTGGTTGCGGCCAACACCAGCGGCGGCGTTACCGGCAAGATGATTTCGCCACAGTCCATCGCTGTCGCCTGCGCCGCCACCGGCCTGGTCGGCAAAGAGTCGGACCTGTTCCGCTTCACGCTTAAGCACAGCCTGTTCTTTGCCACCATCGTCGGCCTGATCACCCTGATCCAGGCGTACTGGCTGACCGGCATGCTGGTGCACTGATTCACGTTACGCTTGATGCAATAAACCTGGCGCGGGCACGCTCGCGCCAGTTGTTCAACAACCCCGCCTGCAAGGTTGCCGAAAGCTTCGCTGGATAAAGTGCCGGCAGCACGCAGGATGGATAACCGGGCCCACCCGGAGACACGCCTGATGAGCGACCTGTTTTACAACGCCGTGCCTAACGCCACCCGCGTCGCACCGCCACTGCCCCAACCACGGGAATACCCACAACACAAACCCGCGAAGGTCTACCTGTTCGGTACCTGTGTGGTCGATCTGTTCTACCCGGAAGCGGGCATGGACGCGATCCGCCTGCTGGAGCGTGAGGGCATTCGTGTCGAGTACCCCCAAGGCCAGAGCTGCTGTGGTCAACCGGCTTACACCAGCGGTTACACCGAGCAGGCCCGGGAAGTGGCCAGGGCACAACTGGCGCTGTTTGCCGGCGATTATCCGGTGGTCGTCCCGTCTGGCTCGTGTGCGGGCATGATTCGCGAACACTATGCGGACCTGTTCCACGACGAACCTGCCACACTGCAACAGGTCAAGGCGCTTGCGGCGCGTACCTATGAGCTGGCCGAATTCCTCCTGCATGTGTGCAAGGTACAACTGCAGGACAGCGGTAATCCGGTCAAAGT
This sequence comes from Pseudomonas sp. HLS-6 TE3448, assembly GCF_053629555.1. Classification (NCBI taxonomy): domain Bacteria; kingdom Pseudomonadati; phylum Pseudomonadota; class Gammaproteobacteria; order Pseudomonadales; family Pseudomonadaceae; genus Pseudomonas; species Pseudomonas sp. HLS-6 TE3448. The sequence goes on from NZ_JBRJIO010000001.1 coordinate 640,732, forward strand.
GGCGCTGCATACCTCATGCTCGGCACGCCGGGAAATGAACACCCATGTACACGGTCGTGCGCTGCTGGCACAACTGGGTAATGTGGAACGGGTCGAACACGACCATGAAAGCGAATGTTGTGGCTTTGGCGGCACCTTCAGCGTCCGTATGCCAGACATTAGCGGTGCAATGGTCGCAGACAAGACCCGCGCCCTGAAAGACTCCGGTGCCCACCAGGTGGTGAGCGCCGACTGCGGTTGCCTGATGAACATCAACGGCGCCCTGGAAAAACAGCGTGAAGCGCTGCGCGGTCAACACTTGGCCAGCTTCCTCTGGCAACGTACCGGGGGTGGTCAATGAGCACGCCATCGCTGATTCCGACCGTCGAGGTGCAGGACGATTTTCGCGCTCGGGCTCACAAGGCCCTGGGCGATCAACAACTGCGGAACAACTTCCGCAGCGCCATGGACTCGCTGATGACCAAGCGCGCCGTGGCGTTCAGTGATGCTCATGAACGTGAGCATCTGCGCGCATTGGGTAACGCCATTCGCGCTCGCGCATTATCCAAGCTGCCCGACTTGCTCGAGCAGCTTGAGCAGAACCTGACTCGCAATGGTGTGAAGGTACACTGGGCGGAAACGGTGGACGAAGCCAATGGCATCGTCCTCTCGATCATCCGGGCTCACGAGGCCCGGCAAGTGATCAAGGGCAAATCGATGGTCAGCGAAGAAATGGAGATGAACCATGTCCTCGCTGAACAGGGTATTGAATGCCTGGAATCGGACATGGGCGAGTTCATCGTCCAGCTCGACCACGAGAAGCCTTCTCATATAATTATGCCGGCAATCCATAAGAATGCCGGCCAGGTCGCGTCCTTGTTCCACGACAAACTTGGCGTGGAGTACACCAAGGACGTTGACCAACTTATTCAGATCGGCCGCCGGGTACTGCGTGAGAAGTTCTTCGAGGCTGATGTCGGCGTCTCCGGGGTGAACTTCGCGGTTGCCGAAACCGGCACCTTGCTGCTGGTAGAAAACGAAGGCAACGGGCGTATGTCTACCACCGTGCCGCCGGTGCATATTGCCGTGACCGGCATCGAAAAAGTGGTCGAGAACCTGCGCGATGTGGTGCCGCTGCTGTCGTTGCTGACCCGCTCCGCACTCGGCCAGCCGATCACCACCTACGTCAACATGATCTCCGGCCCACGCAAGGCAGAAGAGCTCGACGGCCCACAGGAAGTCCACCTGGTGCTGCTCGACAACGGCCGCAGCCAGGCCTTCGCCGACAGCGAACTGCGCCAGACCCTGAACTGCATCCGCTGTGGCGCCTGCATGAACCATTGCCCGGTCTACACCCGCATTGGTGGCCATACCTACGGTGAGGTCTACCCCGGCCCTATCGGCAAGATCATCACCCCTCACATGGTCGGCCTGGCCAAGGTTCCAGACCACCCGAGCGCGTCATCGCTGTGCGGTGCCTGTGGTGAAGTTTGCCCGGTGAAGATCCCGATTCCAGCCCTGCTGCGCCGCTTGCGCGAAGAAAACGTGAAAGCGCCGGACAGCCCGCATCAAGTCATGCGTGGCCAAGGCAGCAAGTACTCACGCAAGGAACGGATGATCTGGAACTTCTGGGTTCGCCTGAATACATCGCCAGGGCTTTACCGCCTGTTCGGTTTCTTCGCTACCCGCTTGCGCCAGTGGGTGCCGAACAACGTCGGCCCCTGGACACAGAACCACAGCGCCCCGAAACCGGCTGCCCGCTCGCTGCATGAGCTGGCGCGTGAACACCTGGCCAAGCAGGACAAGCACTGATGAGCGCAAAACAGAACATCCTCGCCAAACTGCGCAAGAGCCTCAGCGGCACCACACCGCTGGCCGACAATTTCGATGAAGCGCTGGTCACCGAACCTTGGCGCTATGCTCCCGAGCAACGCATTGCCCAACTGCGCAAGTTGATGGAAGCGGTGCATACCGAAATCCACCTGACGACCGCTGCCGATTGGCCGCAGCGCGTGGCGCAACTGATGCGCGAACGCCAACTGCCCAGCCTGCTGATCGCCCCGGCCACGGCTCATGGCCAGCAGCTGTCGGCCTACTGGCAGCAATGCGGCGACCTGCCGCCACTCAAGGCCTACGACCGGCCCGTGGAAGAGTGGAAAGCCGAGCTGTTCAATGACACACCGGCCAGCCTCACCGGCACCCTGGGCGCGATCGCCGCGACTGGCAGCCTGATCGTCTGGCCAACCCCACAGGAACCACGCTTGATGAGCCTGGTGCCGCCGGTGCATTTCGCCCTGCTCAAGGCCAGCGAAATCCATGACAACTTCTACGAGGTCCAACAGAAGTTTTCCTGGGCCGCCGGCATGCCGACCAACGCCCTGCTGATCTCCGGCCCCTCGAAAACAGCCGACATCGAGCAGGTACTGGCCTACGGCGCCCACGGCCCGAAAGACCTGGTGGTGTTGATCCTGGAGGACCAATGAGCCTACCTGCCACGTTTCTGCACGACGTTCAGCGGCTGATCCCCAAGGACCGCCGCTTCGATGATCCAACCTCAACGTTAGCCTTCGGTACCGACGCCAGTTTCTATCGACTGATCCCCAAGCTGGTGATTCGTGTCGAGTCTGAGGATGAAGTGGTCGCCCTGCTCAAACTGGCTCAACGTGACCACGTGCCAGTGACCTTCCGAGCGGCGGGCACCAGCCTGTCCGGGCAAGCCATCAGCGACTCGGTGCTGATCGTCCTGGGCGACAACTGGAACGGGCGCGAAATCCGCACCCAGGGCCAGCAGATCCGTCTGCAACCCGGAGTGATTGGCGCGCAGGCAAACGCCTGGCTGGCCCCCTTCGGGCGCAAGATCGGCCCTGACCCGGCCTCGATCAACGCCTGCAAGATCGGCGGCATCGTTGCCAACAACGCCAGCGGCATGTGCTGTGGCACCGCCCAGAACACCTACCACACGCTGGCCGGCATGCGCCTGGTGCTGGCCGATGGCACGCGCCTGGACAGCGAAGACCCAGCCAGTGTCCGCGCCTTCGAGCAGAGCCACGCCGCACTGCTGGACGAACTCGCACGGCTTGGCCGCGAGACACGCGCCAACACCGAACTGGCTGCGAAAATCCGCCACAAATACCGCCTGAAGAACACCACCGGTCTCTCGCTCAATGCCCTGATCGACTACGACCAGCCGCTGGATATCCTCTCCCACCTGATGGTCGGCTCCGAGGGTACCTTGGGCTTCATCAGTGCGGTCACCTACGACACCGTCATCGACCACCCGCACAAGGCTTCGGCTCTGATCGTCTTCCCGGATGTGGAGACCTGCTGCACCGCCGTCAGCGTCCTGAAGAGCCAGCCCGTTTCAGCCGTCGAGCTGCTTGACCGTCGCAGCCTGCGTTCAGTGCAAGACAAGCCGGGAATGCCGGCCTTCGTCCAGCAACTGTCGGAAAGCGCCTGCGCGCTGCTGATCGAGTCGCGCGCCGCCAGCCAGGCACTGCTGCATGAGCAGCTTGCACAGATCATGGCCTCGCTGGCACCGTTTCCGGTGGAAAAGCAGGTGGACTTCACCGAAGACGCCAAAGAAAACGCCAAGCTCTGGGCTATTCGTAAAGACACCTTCCCGGCCGTCGGCGCCGTGCGCAAAACCGGCACGACGGTAATCATCGAAGACGTGACCTTCCCGGTGGAACAACTGGCCATCGGCGTGAACCGCCTGATCGCCCTGTTCGACAAACACCACTACGACGAAGCGATCCTGTTTGGTCATGCACTGGAAGGCAACCTGCACTTCGTCTTCACCCAAGGCTTCAACAGCGCCGAGGAAGTCGCACGCTACCAGGCGTTCATGGACGACGTGGCGCACCTGGTGGCCGTCGAGTTCGGCGGCTCGCTGAAGGCCGAGCACGGCACCGGGCGCAACATGGCACCGTTCGTCGAACTGGAATGGGGCGAGGACGCCTACCAACTGATGTGGTCGCTCAAGCGCCTGCTTGACCCCAACGGCATCCTCAACCCGGATGTAGTGCTCAGCCAAGACCCACAGATCCACTTGAAGAACCTCAAGCCGTTGCCGGCGGCCGACGAAATCGTCGACAAGTGCATCGAGTGCGGGTTCTGCGAGCCGGTCTGCCCGTCCAAGGGGCTGACCCTCAGCCCACGTCAACGCATCGTCATGTGGCGTGACATCCAGGCCAAGAAGCGCGCCGGCATTGATACCCGAGAACTGGAGCGCGACTACCAGTACCAAGGCATCGATACCTGTGCCGCTACCGGCCTGTGCGCACAGCGTTGCCCGGTAGGCATCAACACGGGCGAACTGGTGAAGAAACTTCGCGGCCAGGCCGCACAGCATGTAAAAACAGCGGACTGGCTGGCCGAGCACTTCCACTCGGCGCTCAGCGGAGCCCGCCTGACCCTGATGGCCGCCGATACGGCACGCAAGCTGCTCGGCGCGCCGCGCCTGGCCCGTATCAGCAACACACTGAGCGAGCTCAGCAAGGGCCGTATACCGCAGTGGACGGCAGCCATGCCGCAGCCGCTCAAAGCCATGCGTTTCAGCCCGAGCAGCCACGATGCCCGCCCCCGCGTGGTGTACCTGGCCGCCTGCGTTTCGCGGGTCATGGGCCCAGCCGCGGGCGACCGTGAGCAGACCTCACTGCTGGACAAAACCCGTGCGCTGCTGGAAAAGGCCGGTTACCAGGTGGTCTTCCCCGAGAATCAGGACGGCCTCTGCTGCGGCCAGCCGTTTGCCTCCAAGGGCTACGCAGAACAGGCCGAGCACAAACGCCAGGAACTCATCAGCGCACTGCTGCATGCCAGCCGCGGCGGGCTCGACCCCATCTACTGCGACACCAGCCCCTGCACCCTGCGCCTGGTTCAGGACCTGGCCGACACACGACTGGACCTGTACGACCCTGTGCGCTTCATACGCACCCACCTGGTCGACAAACTGGAGTTCACACCGCAGGACGAACCGATTGCCGTCCACGTGACCTGCAGCACCCAGCACCTGGGCGAAAGCCAGGCACTGATCGACCTGGCGCGGCGCTGCAGCAAGCAGGTGGTGATTCCGGAAGGCATTCACTGCTGTGGTTTCGCTGGCGACAAGGGCTTTACCACACCGGAGCTCAATGCCCACTCACTGCGCAGCCTGAAGGATGCCGTGCAGCATTGCAGCGAAGGGATCTCCACCAGCCGCACCTGTGAAATAGGGCTGTCCAACCATGGCGGTATCGACTACCACGGCCTGGTTTACCTGGTGGACCGAGTCACACGGGCGCGCGCTATCTGAGTGCAACCATGGATCGCCAGCCTGGCCGGCGATCCATGGTGCCAGCAGACAGTCGACGTTACCCCAGCGAAAGCGTATACTCCCCTGTGAACGCCTAGAAAGCGTTCCAGCTAGAGCAGCAAATGGGGCCGATTAGGATTCGACGCCGGTAGCGAAACTCTAGGTGCATGCCGAGTTGGTAACAGAACTCGTAAATCCACTGTTGCAACTTTCTATAGTTGCCAATGACGAAACCTACGAGGGCTACGCTCTCGCTGCGTAAGCAGCTGAGCCCGCTCTTCTGGTAGCTTCGGCTCCAGCAATCACCAGGGGATGCCTGTAAACCCGAAGTGATTGTCATACAGAACAGGATCGCCGCGTAGTACGTTGTGGACGAAGTGGCTAAAACTTACACAACTCGCCCAATGCACCCTGCCCGTCGGGCCGCTGAGGGTTAACTTAATAGACACGGCTAAGCATGTAGTACCGACAGCGGAGTACTGGCGGACGGGGGTTCAAATCCCCCCGGCTCCACCAATTTGTCTTCCCAGGAAGACCCAGAAAAGCCGTAAAGCCTAGAGAAATCAAAGCTTTACGGCTTTTTTATTGCGAACATGGATGGGCCCCGGAGTTGATCGAAGTCGCCCTCGCCCACGTCGATAAAGCCGAAGTCCGAAGCGCGTACAACCGAGCGGACTACATCGAGCGCCGGCGCCCGATGATAGTTTGGTGGAGCGAGTACATCCAAAAAGCGGCAACAGGCGATCTATCGGTTACGGCTATCCATAGCGACCGAAGCGGTAACGTCGTACCGATTCGTTGATCGGACAACCGTCGCTGGCGGTGATGGAACTGGCTGTCAGATGGCCTGGAGGTCTCGCAACGCTTCCGGGTGCTGGCTGGCAACCCGCAACAGGGTCTGTGCCGCACCGGCAGGTCGCCGACGACCTTGCTCCCAATCCTGCAGCGTGCGCAGGCTGACGCCCAGTAGCTCCGCAAATGCACTTTGAGACACGCCGACTTTGGCCCGGGCCTCAGCCGCAGCCGAAAGCTTCACCTCGGTTGTGCGTGCGGCCTTGCCAGCCTTGATTTGACGTACCGAAGCCAGCAAGTCCTTCTGAAAGCTTTCCATTTCATGGTCCATTACTGATTTCCTCTTTCAATTGATTCAGGAAGGCTGTCGGCAAGTTGTCGAACTTCGCCTTGGTGTAAGCGATCAGCAGCCAGCGGGTTTGCCGCCAACCAAGTGATGAATTCCTAGCGTTCGTCATCACACCAGATTGATTCGGCGTAACGCTCGAATATCTCAGTTTCGATGATCGTGTACATGATAAAAACATACGGCAAGGCCGTATAGCGGTGCAAGGTTCGCTGGTCGGATGCTTGCAATGCCGAGCACCAGCGCCTCCAGGACCTTGCTCTTGCAGGCATCAAGCAGTAAGGTCTATACATCGCTACCCATTAGCGATACAGGATTGGCGTCCTGTCTGGTTCGGAAGACACAAAAGCCGCTGTCGCGGCTTTTTCGTGTCCTGCATGTGGTTGCCTGTTATGGGCGGGCCGTATGTGGGCATCTTCGGATGCGCCGGGGTCCAACTAGCCGGTACGCCAACCCATACGGTTCCGCCCACCCTGATTGGCGTCAGGAGGCGGTGTTATCACCTCTAGTGGAAAATTCAAAATGAACGAGCATTTCGAACCCACGCGGTTCACGCGCAACAATCGTTTCATCCATGCATTGATACTCGATGCTCAAGCCTGGTTTAGCGTTGTCGATCTCGGCAGGCTTATGGGCTACTCCCTGAACGAGCGCCTCATTCGCAAACTCGACACCGACCAGTATCGTGTTCTCTCGCTGAACTACCACGGGGAAATTCAGGATACGTTGATGGTGAGCGAGTCCGGCATGTATGCGCTCATGGTCTATCACCAGATCCCTGAAAATCGAAACCTTCGGCAGTGGTTGACGCATGACGTCATCCCCGCACTACGAAGAACCACAGCCTCCACAGCAGAGAATGGGCCAACGCTCACCACGCTGCATTGGGCGGGTCATTCCGTGAGTCTTTTGCATTGGCAAAACACCGCCTGGATTCAATGGCGGGATATGCCAGTGCTGATGCCTTCAGTCGAGCATGCCAACGGACTCAGTCGTTAAATTGACCTCTTACGGTCCATCTCACGACGCCGTGCCACTGTCATAGGCAGCAGTGGCGCGGAACATCTCGAAAGTTTGCCCCCCTTCTATATGCGTCAGGCCAGAGCAAAAAGCCTCCCGTATTTCCCCCGTGGCGACAGTCGCCACTATTTTTCTGCTGTCGCTGGGCTTTTAAAGCCAAGCCCCTGAGGACAGGAAGGCTTTGCCTTCGCGCCCTCAGGGGCTCACAAAAAAATACGACAAGCGGTCATCAGGCCAGGTAAGCCCACCTAACTTGGTGGAAGCGCACGACATAGAGCCTCATATTCTGCGCTGTTTCGGCTCAGAAGCGCTCCACCATCATATGAACCTCAGCGATAATCGTCTCGCGCAGGTCGAGGCGAATATCATTCAGATTGATAACGGCTGCGATGAACAGCGGCTTGGCCTTCGCGTAGGTTTCCTAATCGAACACGGCATCTGGATTACTCTACCTGCTCATGTGAATAGTTCCTTTTCTGATCGGTGCTACGCGATGCCCTTGAGAATCGCCCGAAAGCAGTTCAACCCCGCCTCGACGTTCTCGATGATTTCCTCGGCCAGATCGTCCGGCTCGGGCAGATTCTCCAGGTCGACCAGCGACTTGTCCTTGAGCCAGAAGATGTCGAGGCTGGTCTTATCGCGGGCGAGGATCTGCTCAAGGCTGTACTTGCGCCAGCGGCCTTCGGGATTGTTTGTCTCGTGCCAGGTTTCCTGCCGCTCTTGGCGATTCTCCGGATGGTAGCAGGCGATGAAGTCCTTCAGATCGTCGAAGCGCAGCGGCTTCTTCTTCAGCGTGTGGTGGATGTTGGTGCGGTAGTCATAGATCCACACCTCCCGAGTCCATGGCTCCTTACGGGCAGTCCTGTTGTCGAAGAACAGCACGTTAGCCTTAACGCCTGGGCGGTAGAAAATGCCGGTGGGCAAACGCAGGATCGTATGAAGGTCGGTGGTTTCCAGTAGTTTCTTACGCACCGTTTCGCCGGCCCCCCCCTCGAACAGTACGTTGTCCGGTAGCACCACGGCCGCCTGACCGGTGGTTTTGAGGATCGTGCGAATGTGCTGAAGAAAATTAAGCTGCTTGTTCGAAGTGGTTGCCCAGAAGTCCTGGCGGTTGTAGGTCAGCTCGTCGGTTTCGTCTTCGCCTTCCTCGTTGGTAAAATTCATCGAGCTTTTCTTGCCGAACGGAGGGTTAGCAAGCACATAGTCGAAGCGACGGCCATCGTCGGCTATCAGCGCATCGTTGGGAGAAATGCTGCTCTGGCCGTCGATCTCGCCGATGTTGTGCAATAGCATGTTCATCAAGCACAGACGGCGAGTGCTGGCAACAATTTCGTTCCCGTGGAAGGTCGAAGTCTTGAGGAATACTTTCTGCTCTTGGTTTAGAGCTGGGTTGGCTGCCAGGTATTCATAGGCTGCCAGGAAGAAACCACCCGTACCGCTGGCCGGGTCGGCGATGGTCTTACCCGGCCGCGGGCGCACGCATTCGACTATGGCGCGAATTAGAGCGCGCGGGGTGAAGTACTGCCCTGCACCGGACTTGGTGTCTTCGGCGTTCTTCTCCAGCAGGCCTTCGTAGATCTTACCCTTTACGTCTTCACCCAGTTTGACCCAACGCGTTTCATCGATCATAGCAATCAGACGGGTCAGCTTGGCCGGGTCCTGGATCTTATTCTGTGCCTTGGCGAAGATCTGTCCGAGAATGCCCGGCGTGCCGCCGAGCAGCATCATCGTTGTGACGTAATGCACTTCCAGCTCGGCGCCGCGCTTCGCCAGCAAGCTTGGCCAGTCATAGCCCTTGGGAATGCCAATATCGCGCATGTAGGGTGGTTTGGCGTACTCGTCGGCCATCTTTAGGAAGATCAGGTAGGTCAGTTGCTCCAGATAGTCGCCGTAACCCACGCCGTCGTCGCGTAGGGTGGTACAGAAGCTCCAAACCTTGGAGACGATAGCATCAGTGCTCATTCAGCAACCTCAATTTTTTCGTGATCAGAGTCTTCGTCATCATCATCCAGCAGGGCAACCACCATCTCAGTCTGCCTGCTCACGGCCTGGACAACGATGGAGATACGCCTGACCTTTAGTGGTCAGTCCGAAAGGATGCGGTCGGCCGTTGGCTCATATCGGTTTGGCGACCTTGCGCCCACGCTTTGTAGTGGGCTCTAGGGCGGTGCGCTCGGCGCGGATGCGCTCCAGCAACAGTCTGGCTGGCTCGTCGCCGGGGTGCTGCGGCACAAGCTTGCCGGAAAAGGCCTTTTTCAGGATGGACTGCCGCAAGGCTTCAGCCTGTTGCAGGGTGGTGGTGATGGTTTGATCAAGTTGGTCAGCTCCAGAAAGGGCTGCTTCCATTTTCAGTGTCAGGATAGCTTTCTCGGCGGGCGAGCAGACTGGAATGGCTGTTCCTTTGATAAGGTCAGTATTTAAGTTCGGTTGCGCTGCGCCCTGATCAATGTTCCGCAAGCGCTGTGTTTGGCTCTGCCAGAAATAATAATGATAGAGAAGACAATCTTGAGGAAGCCCAAGGAAGGCGGCCACGCCGTCATTCATTGTTGCTGAAATCAGGCATATCTTAGGGACACCAAGGGTTGCACCGCTATTTGACAGAAGCAGTGTATTTGGAGCTATTTGTCGGGTTTTGTTAAGTCCAGCCTCTTTTATTGTGTATGTGTAGCTTGTCAAGTATGGAAAAGAATCCTTGGTAAGGTCGGCAACTTTAAGAAAAGGGATATTTCCATCATAGAACTTGGGGTCGCCTGCTGGGCGGGGTGATCCTCCTCGAACAACCTCGCAGAGTTGATGGACTTTCAGCCAAGCCCAGCCCTGCGGCAGCTCCGGCAACTCTGCTAGTTCATCAGCCGTCAGTGGCGGCAGTACTTTCGGCTCCTTGGGCTTGGCCGGCTTGTTGCCGGTCTTGCCGGCGGCTTCCCAAGCCTGCTGTGCTTCCGCCCACTCCACTAGCTGCTGCTGATGGCGTGCCTCACGCTCCTGCTGGATGCGCGCCAGCAACGCTTCGGCGTTTTCCAGCCTGTCGGGATTCTGTGCCCGCCATTCGGCGGTCAGCTTGCCCTCGAAGGCGTACTTGAGCAGAGCTTGACGGTAGACCTTGAGCTGTTGCTGGGCGGTGCGCAGGTTTTCCACGCCCTTGTCCAGCTCGGAGAGCTGTTCTTCGAGTTTGGCGACGATACGTTGTTGCTCAGCAGCAGGTGGGAGTGGGACTTCACTGTGCTCGAGGTAAGTGGTTGGTACACGACGCTGACCGACAGCGCCGGTCATGTTGCGCTCGGCCTCAATCCGGAAGGCTTTGGATGAAAAGAAGTAGTAGAGGTAGGCCGGACTGATACTGCCTGCCGGGCGCAGCACATGAAATTCGGTAGAGCCAAAGCCAAGATTGTTTTTCAGCGCAGGCACCACGGCCATCTTGCCGTTTTCCATGCACGGCGTGATTTTGGCAAACAGCACATCGCCTTCCAGAAAGCCGGTATAGCCTTTCTTGACCTCTGCAAACTTCCGGAGGGTATTTACATCTATCCCGCCGGTTTCGGCTTCCACGGCTGGCATAGGGACAAAGGAAACCAGGAGGTCATCCTCAATCTCCGACTTGTCCAGGGTTGGGTTGATGGCTGCTATTTCGGGAAGCCGGACCTGTTCCCAACTGGCAGGCAAGCTGCGGATCTCCTTACCCGAAATTTTCTCTACTAATTCAATCTTCACGCCACCAACGCCTCATTGATCTCATCCAGCACCGCCTCGTAAGCGTCGCCAAACTGTTCGTAGAACTCGCCCAGCCCGCCGGCTCGGTCAAATGGCGCGAAGCTTAACATCCTGGTGTCGATATGTACTGAGCTGGCGATGTGATCGCGGATCATCTGCAGCCACTGCATCTGCTGCTCGTTAAACTTCTCGCCCTTGCCGGCGTGGCGCTTGAAGATCCACTGCTTGAAGTTACGCGCCACTGTTTCCTCGAAAGGCGTCAGCTTGTCGTCCAGCCCGCAGACACGGCGAATCAGCGCCACAAGCGCGGTCAGGTCGCTCACTGGGTGCTTGCCCTTGTACTCCTCCAGCCGGGCATAGGCATGCCAGACATGCAGCGGTGCCAGCTTGGGATGGTCGGCTTTGAGAGCGTCGAGCGCAGAACGCAGTTGCTCGAAGGTCACTTCGCGGCGGCGCTGCGGCGCGCTGAAGTAGATGGTCAACGCCTCCAGCTCGTCGCGGTGCGCCAGTAGCCAGGCGCTAAAATCGTCAGCCTGCTGACGGGTGACTTCTAGGCTGTCGGCCTGCCAGCCGTCATGTAGTACCTCGTCCAGGGTTTCGTGGTCGATCACCTGCTCGCGCTCTCGACGGATGCTATTGAGCAGCTCGATCAACTCACCGTTGAGTGATGTGGCAGCCTCTTTGACCAGCTCGGCCTGGGCTTGGTCGCGCAGTGCCTCGCCGGGATTGCTGCCGAGGGGTTGTTCGGCCAGATCCAAGGCTCGGGCTTCTACCAGGTCGGCGTCAATGGCATTGAACAGCCGGGCAACAATGTGGCTAAGCGGCTTGCCGCCAGTGTGCGCCTCCACTTTCTTGTGTTCGTCTGGCTCCAGCTGCTTGGCTAGCCGCGCCAGTCGCCCGGCCAGGGAGCTGACGGTATCGCTGTCGCTGGCGCCAAGCATCACGCCCATGGCGAGATCCTTGAACGGTACGCTGGGCTTAGTAATCAGTGGCTGGCTGGCGGTCTTCAGCGATTTGGTGACGCCGATGGCATCAACGATGGTGTAGTGGGTCTTGGCTGTCTTCGCTGCAGACGAGACCTTCTGTAGGTCGTCCTTCTCGAGGGTGCGGGTGCCGCGTCCTTTCATCTGCTCGAAGTAGTTGCGGCTCTTCACGTCCCGCATGAACAGCAAGCACTCGAGCGGCTTTACGTCGGTGCCGGTGGCGATCATATCTACGGTGACGGCAATGCGCGGGTTGTACTCGTTTCGGAACTGGCCGAGGACAGAACGAGGATCTTCGCCCTCCTCGATAACGTTACCCTGCGCATCCTTGCGGCCATCGGCAACCCGGTAAGTGACCTTCTTGCAAAAGGCGTTACCTTCGCCGAACTCCTCGCGCACGCATTGAATGATGTCGTCAGCATGGCTGTCGGTCTTGGCGAAAATCAGAGTCTTGGGCACCTGAAAGTGGCCATCTTCCTCGTAGCGACCGGGGAAAATCACAGGTAGCTTGTCGCGGAAGGTACGAATGACGGTGCGGATCTGATCGGGGTTGACGATGTCGCGGTCGAGTTGCTTGTTGCTATAGGCCTCGTCCTCGTCCTGCTGCTCCCAGCGCTTGCGCCGGGTCAGTCGCTCGCGCCGTTCCACTTGCTGCTCAGCCTTGAGCTGGCCGCCCTGTTTGGTGACGGCAGTTTCGATTAGGTAGACCTCGTTACCGACATTGACGCCATCAGCGACCGCCTTTTCATGGTCATAGTTGCTGACCACGTTCTTTTTAAAGAAGCCGTAAGTACGATTATCGGGGGTAGCGGTGAGTCCAATCAGGCTGGCGTCGAAGTAGTCGAGCACTTGCTGCCACAGGTTGTAAATGGAACGATGACATTCGTCGATGAAAATGAAATCGAAAAACTCCGGCGGGATGGCCGGGTTATAAACTACAGGCATGGGTTGCTTTGGCTGGGTCAACTGCTCTGCCGGGCTCAGCTCATCAATAGAATCGTCAAGCTCCTCGCCCTTGAGGATGGAGTACATGCGCTGGATTGTGCTCACACAAACCAGGCTGTCCTTGGCGATGTAGCCCGACTTGAGCCTCTGGACCGGGTACAACTCGGTGAACTTGCGGCTGTCATCGATGGGCAGGTAACTCATCATTTCCTGCTCGGCTTGCTCTCCGAGGTTCTTGGTATCAACCAGGAACAGAACACGTTTGGCCCCTGCATATTTGACCAAGCGGTAGATGGCGGTTATGGCGGTGTAGGTCTTGCCGGCCCCAGTGGCCATCTGGATCAGCGCGCGCGGCTTATCAACTTTGAAGGACTCTTCCAGGTTGTTGATCGCAACTTCCTGGCAGTCACGCAGGCGTAAGGCACTGGCCGGCAGCCTGTGCGGATTGAGCTCAGGCATGCCTTGCAAACGGGCTCGCAGCGTGGCGGACTGGCCGAGCCATTCTCGCAGGGTTTCCGGACGGTGGAAGCTGAACACCTCACGCGAGCGGGGCTTAGGATCGCGTGCATCGGTGAAGCGGGTGATGACGCCGGTAGCCTCGTAGAGGAAGCGCAACGGTTCTTTGGCCTTGATCCATTTCAGCTGGGCGTTGGCATAATCCTCGGTCTGGCTCTCGACGGCGGTGATGTGATGGCCGGCCGTCTCCGGCTTGGCCTCGATCACTCCGACCGGTTTACCCTCGATGAAGAGAATGTAGTCGGCAGGACCGACGCTTGTCTGGTACTCGCGTACAGCAACACCGATGCTGGCGCTAAAGTCGATTTTCTTCTTCGGCTGCACCACCCAGCCAGCGACGGCCAGCTGTGCGTCAATCTTGTCACGAGCGAGTTGTTCAGGATTTTGGTTGAGGGTCATAAAGCTGCCTTGCCACTACGATCCATGGGAATGGCTCGATGGTAATACGTTCGGGTGGGTGTTGGCATCTGGCCATCCCCACTTATTTCCGTGAACGTTGGGCCGACACCATGGGAACATTACGTATGCACGCGAGGCACTCAAAACCTAGGAGGTGGCCTCGCCAACCACGGGAGTCACTACCGTGTCCGAAAAGTCCCGGTGGACATACCCCTACAAAAACCGGACACCGCTTTCCCATTAATTTGATGCAGCTTCCATACGTTTGAATTCTCTTGGAGAACGGTACTCAAGGGCGAAAGCAGTTGTTTAAGCCTAGGGAAGGCATGAATTATGGATTCGTTGAGCCCGTCACAGTTGAAGACTTATCCTGGCTTCCCCTGTTAACTGAGAGGTTTGGCGTGGTATTCCATTAGGTATTCCAACAAAAACTATAAATCGGAATTAACTTGACTAATCAATTACTTATCACTCGAGTTCAGACCACCCCGGCCACCAAATACGCAAAACAGAAAAGGCACTTAGCGAACCTCGCAAGTGCCTTTTTTGTGCCCGCCTGGGTTGTTTTGGCTGGGTAATGCCGACTTTAGCCTCACCAGCCCATGCCGCATCTGCGGTTATCCAACTTCATACCTACTTGGCTGAGCCGGCCACCGGCGTTGCAAGTCACTCCCCCGCGAAATAATCGCTGTCCAACTGCTTCACTTCATAAACCCGCTTAACGCTCACACCCAGGTTGTTCTCCACCATCAGTCGTGCCAGCTCAACACCGTCGATCAGCACCACTTTGATGTCCAGCCCCAGCGCTGCAGTACGGGCACCATCGGAGAACTCCGACGTGGTGATAAACACGCCTTTGCGGGCACGCTGGCGTGTCAAAGCACCGATAAACTTGTCGACTTCCGGGCGGTGCACTGTGTTGGTCCAGCGCTTGGCCTGCAGATAGATTACGTCGAGGCCGAGTTTGTCTTCTTTGATAATCCCATCGACCCCATCATCATTGGTCGCCTGGGTCGCCTTGCCGGCTTCCTTGCGCGAGCCGCCGTAGCCCATAGCGATCATAAGATCGACCACCAACTGTTCAAAGAAACTGGGTGTAGCTGCCCGGACTTGCACTAACAGCTCGTCTGCGAGTGACTGCACCAATGCTTGATGCGCCTCTGCCAACCGCTCGTCGGGCGTGGTTTCGGCAATATCAACATCCAGCAAGGCAGGTGCGTCAGGCTCTTGCGGTTTGACGGTATGGAAGTCCGCGAACTCGGGGAACTGCTTCAACCAGCCCACCGTGATGCGCTCCGGGCCATTGGCCAAGGCATCAAGGCCGCGCACAGTGATCTGCACCATGCCCTTGGCGGGAATGCACAGCAGCCCGGCCTTATTCAGGTAGGTACGCGCCCAGCCAACACGGTTGTTGATCACCGTCTGATGGCCGGAGGGCAGGCGCTCCTTACGCTCGTCCTCGGTCAGTTGGAACTGATCGGACACCCGCTCGCGCAACTCATTGAGCGGCAGCGGCGCACCGTTCTGTACATTGGCCAGCACAGGCCGCATCACGCTTTGAAAATCCGGAATTGCCACTGTTACTCCCTAATCTCCCCGGCCGCTTTAGGCGCCGCTCACGAGGCTCTCATCGTGGGCAGCAGCGGTCTTGAGCATCTTCAAAATCACCAGCGCAATCGCCCGGCTCTTGGTTTCGTTATCCAACACTTCCGACGATAACTTCTCATGGCCGGTCATGAAACTACAGCGGCGACACCTCTTCACGACACCCTTCGGCCAAAGCCACGCAAAAAGGGACATCTGAAGCAAGCTCGAATCATGCAAGGGGCCATTCTAAAGCGATGGCGCCGCGGCAACCCGCAGATCTGGCGCAGAGCTGACGTTAAGCACTGATGCACATCAGTCAAAGATCCTGTAGGAAATTTCCTCTTTTTTGGTAGGCTTTTGATATCAGTCGAGAGGAAATGAAATGCCCGTCGTCATCGTTGAAAACGACACATCGAAGTGGCAAGACGAAACAGGTGCTGTCTATCACTTCCCCAAGCGATATCAAACCTGGCTCGCTCAGGGAACCGAAGTGATCTACTACAAAGGGCGCATCAAGGACAAAACCTTTGCTTCCGTCCGCCTCAGCGCCGATCCGCATTATTTTGGTATGGCACGCATCGGCAAAGTCTACGCAGACCGGAGGAGTGATAAGGGTGACCTGTTTGCACTGATCGAAAACTTCACGCCGTTTGAAAGCGCTGTCCCCTTAAAAATTGATGGAGCGTACCTGGAGACTATCCCCACCACCCGCGTGAGTAACTATTGGCGCGACGGGGTTCGGCCCATTTCCCAATCCGATTACGATGCCATCCTCAACCATGCGAAGCCCCTGCCTTCGCAGGCTGACGCGGTTGTGCCGAATACCGAAGACGATCCATGGACCTTTGAATCGGCTAATGAAGGCAGCAAGACAAGCTACTTTGGAACCCGTTACGAGCGCCGGAAAGATCTGAGGATGAAGGCTATCGCTATCCACGGGCTTAACTGCAAGGCATGTGGGTTTGATTTCGAACAAGCTTATGGCGAGCACGCGAAAGGCTTCATTCACGTTCACCATGTAGTACCGATTTCGGACTTTGGTGGGGAGAAAGCCGTTAATCCTGAGACTGACCTCGTAACGTTGTGCGCCAACTGTCACGCAGTGGTCCATCGAAAGCGGGATATGACTCTAAGCGTTGATGAGCTTAAAGGAATGTTGCGCGGGAGATGGGTAGTTGAGCCTTAGTCGTGCTCGTTAGCTTAACGATCACCAACTCACGACAAGGCCAACTCCTTACCATTAGCCCCCTCCGCTACCGCCCCAAAACCGCAAGCAAATCCCTCACCTGACGCCCCTAACGGTGCTACTGGGCAGCTTACCGAACAAATTGCGATAGGCCTGGGTGCCTTTTTGTGTCGACAGGGACGGCGTTTCTCTCAGCTCAGACCTTAAAACGCCCCACCAACACTTCCAGCTCATGACCGAGCCGTGCCAGTTCGATGCTTGACGAGGCGGTCTCTTCACACGCACTCGCCGTTTGGTCGGAGATGTCGCGCACGTTGATCACACTGCGGTTGATCTCCTCTGCCACAGCACTTTGTTGTTCCGATGCGGTGGCAATCTGCTGGTTCATCAGTTGGATGGTGGAGACTGTGCGGGTGATGTTCTCCAGCGCGGTGACTGCACGCCGGGTGGATTCAACACTGCTTTCGCTCATCTGCCGGCTGCTGTCCATGCTCACGGCAACCGCTTGGGTACTGCTTTGTACGCCGGCGACCAGGGACTCGATTTCCTCAGTGGATTGCTGGGTGCGCAAGGCCAGGTGGCGGACTTCATCGGCCACGACGGCAAAGCCACGCCCGGCCTCACCAGCACGGGCGGCTTCAATCGCTGCGTTCAGGGCCAGCAGGTTGGTCTGCTGGGCCACCGCCTTGATCACATCCAGCACGCCGCCAATCTTGTCGCTTTGTTCCTTCAGATGGCCCACCGCATCTGCCGAATGCCCCACTTCCTGGGCAAGGCGCTCGATCTGTTCAATGGCCTCGGCCACGACGCGTTCACCTTCGCTGGCTTGCTGGTCGGCCATGGAGGCCGCTTCAGAGGCTTCTTCGGCGTTGCGTGCTACATCCTGCACGGTCGCGGTCATTTCGTTCATGGCGGTGGCGACATGGTCGGTCTCAGCTTTCTGGCTGTTCACGCCGGCACTGGTTTGCTCGGTCACTGCTGACAGTTCTTCAGCTGCGCTGGTCGCCCGGATCACACTGGTGCGAATGCCATCGATCAACTCACGCAGGCTGACGGTCATCTGGTCGAGCCGGGACTGCAGTTGGCCCAACTCGTCGCGTCGATTGACGTGCACATCCTGGCTCAGATCGCCGTGAGCAATGCGCTCCACCACCTGGAGGGTATGCTGCAGCGGGTTGACGATCTGCCGGGTAATGACCCAGGCCGACAGGACGCCGAACAGCATAGCCAGTACGGTGACAATACTCAGCGTGGCCTTGGCAGACGCTGCATCGCTGTCACGCTTGGCATTTTGCGACTGGATCAGTTGCTGCGTGGTGTTGATGAGCACATCGCCCAACTGCGCCATGTGTTTGAACAAGGACGCGGTATCCGCGTTGGGCTGGCTCAACGCCTGCAGGATCTGCCGGTACTCATCTATCGACTGACGCTGCTGGCGGATCAAGTCCAGGTCGGCGGGCGCTTCGAAATGATGTTCGATGCTTTCCAGGTGGGCCGCCAATTTATCCAGAATCTGCTGTAAAGGGCTCAAGCCTTCAGCTTGAAGGTTGCTCCCCATGCGCAGGCGCTGAATACGCAGGTCTTTGGTGTAGTCGCTGACCAGTGCAATTTTCTCGATCTTCTCGCCACGCTCGGTAAGGGTGTTGAGCGCATACCACCCTGTGATAGCCAGTAACAACGTAAGCCCCAACACCAGGCCAAAACCCCAACCCAATTTGGCGCTGACACGGATGTTGCTGATCCAGCCGAACATAAAGACTCCAGGCAGAAATGCAGGTGCACATTGAAAAAGTAGTGACCTGACTATCGGCCAGAAGCTTTGCTGCTTAACCCCGAGAAAACCTTCCAGGGCGGCTATAACCCGCAGGATAGACCGCTCGTCTGAAATTTTTTTAAGCGCCACGAGGCATGTCAATCCACGCCTGATGCCTTGCAGGCCACGCTGCCCGGGGCTTTTTACGTGACACCCGCAACGACTCAAGCAGCGCTTACCCAGGAACCGGGAGGCCAGACAGCCGCTTCGATGCTTTGGTCGAATTTCCGTCGAGGCAAAAATCATGTCACGCTCAATGCCAGGTGATGAAACCTTTCACCAACACCCTGCAGCCCTTGAGGCCAGAAACAACAAAGCCCGCTTAGTGCGGGCTTTGTTGTTTGCGTAGGTGCTTACCAGCCGGATGGCAACCAACCCAGCGCGCTGGAAATCGCATACAGCATGCTGCACAGGTACAGTACTACCACCATGCACTGCAGCACAGGATGGGCGATCCAGCCGCACTTCCAGGCGGGCTCGATGTCACCGTATTTGCGTGCCGAACGCAGCATCAGGATCGGCATGATCGACAGAATCACACCACTGAATACGCCGGCAAAGTACAACGCACTGACGAAACCCACCATACCGCTATAGGCCAGCAGGAATGGCGGTACGCAAACGATGGCCAATACCATCAGGCGGCTCTTTGGATGGCTCTCGGCGCCCAGCTTCGGGAACTTGTCGAAGATGTTGGTCAGGAAGCTACCGCCCAGGCCCCAGTAGGAGGTCATCATCGCGCACAGGGCAAAGGTGTTGGCGGTGTAGAACGCCCACTGGCCCAATGCCTGCCCCCAGGCCAGGGTCGCAACTTCCGTCTGGTTTTCCAGACCGTTCAGCGAGATAACCGACATTGGCACAATGGCCAGCAGCACGAAGGTGATCACCATGCCGGTAATGACAGCCACCGGCAGGCGCTTGGGCGCATGGCTGAAACCACGGGCCATTTCCGGCACTACGTACTGGGCCGAGAAGCAGAACACGGCAATGTTGAACACCGGAATCATGTAGACCCAGTCGCCTTCGAGCAGGTTGGCGAAGTTCGTGTTCTCATGAACAAGCGTTGCGACGACCAGCACCAGGGTCATCGAGACCATACCGATACTGATGAACTTTTCACCCTTGCCAATGGCTTTCAAGCCCAAGTACAGCACCAGCGCCGCAGGGGCGAAGAACAACAGGCTGCCCAGCGCAGGGCTGATACCGAAGAACTGGCTGAGAATCTTGCCGCTGCCGCTCATGTAGGCGATCAATGCGCCAATACTGTTGACCGCTACCGACAGAAAGATTGCCCAGGCACCGAACGAGCCGACATAGCGTTGAGCCAGGCCGCTGAGCTGGTGATGGCTACGGGTACGCAGCGCCGTTTCCGAGACATACAACATGGAGATGGTGGTGAATATGCCCGCCACGGCCAACCACAGCAGCAGCGGCATGTAGCCGGCCTTGCGACTGGCATAGGCCATGGACAACACACCGGCACCAATGTTGGTACCCACGATCATTGCCACAGCCTCGACGAAGGTCAGCCGTTTGACCTCCAGGCCTGAGGACTCAGTCGCCTCGGCGTGGTCCGCGCCTCGTGCGGCTGCGTTAGGGGATGTACTCATGATCAATCACACTCACTACGTATTTGATACCGGATGCACCTGAACTGGTGCGTCACAGAACCCGCCTTTGTGAGACGACTTCCGTGTCTTGATTTCTAGAGCGGCGCGCAAAATATCACACAAGGTGTTTGAAATAACCCCCACATAAGGCGAAACGCCATACACAGACACGGCCTGTAACACTTGATATAGAGCGGTTTCATTGAGGGGCGGCTCGTTTCGCCCGACATATGCCGGGCGAAACGAGCGCTGCAGGAGCGAGGGGAAAACTCAGGAGATCAGATCGCTTTTTGCCGATACAACGGATGCGCTGAACCTACAAGCCAGTGCGCAGCAGGGCATGCAATGCCCGGCAATCCGCCGCATGCCAGTCGGTGAGCGCTGGCCAGGGATTGTCCGGCAGGTTGACCAGAATGGTGCGTGTACCTGCCGCACGACCGCAGTCGAGGTCAAAGCGGTAATCACCCACCATGACCATCTCGTTCGGCGAGACATCCCAGGCCTCGGCCAGCTTGAGCAACCCTCCCGGATGCGGCTTGGGGGGTGCTTCGTCACGGCCCAAAATGCTCTGCACGGGGAAACAGTCCGCCAGGCCAATGGCCTCCAGCGTGACATGCGCCAGCTCACGGGCATTACGGGTGAGGATGCCTAGCTGGCAGTCGCGCGCGACCAATTCACGTACCAGCTCAACCGCCCCCGTCGCCGGGCGCGACGCGATAGCCAGGTCACGCTCATGTTCCAGCAACCAGGCATGCTTGGCGGCGGCTTCCTCTGCTGGAAGGGCCGCCAGATGGGTCAAGATGTCGTCTTCGGCGGGAATGTCCAGCGCTTCGCGGATGGCGGCAAAATCGTGCACGGCGACCGTCAGGGTGCCGTCCATGTCAAACACCCAATGACGAATGTGGTGCAGGTTCATGCCCAGTCCTTGCGATGGCGAATCAGCCCTTCCTGGCACGACGATGCCACCAGTTGCCCAGCACGGTTGAAGATATTGCCGCGCGAGAAACCACGGGCATTGCCCGCCCAAGGGCTGTCCATCGCGTACAGCAACCAGTCATCGGCGCGCAGGTTGCCGTGAAACCACAAGGCATGATCAAGGCTGGCCAGTTGCATGTCCTTGTGCCAGACCGATTTGCCATGCGGCATCAACGAGGTGGTCAGCAGGCCAAAATCCGACGCATAGGCGAGGATGTATTTGTGCAATGCCGGCGAGTCAGCCAGGTTGCCGTCGGCACGGAACCAGGCGTATTTGATCGGGTCACCTGGCTGCGGGTTGAACGGATCTTTCTCGGTCACCGGGCGCACTTCGATCGGCTTGGCGCAGAGCAGCTTTTCGCGCAGTTGCTCCGGTATGTGCTCGGCCATACGTTCGGCAATTTCCACTTCCGACGGGAGATTTTCCGGGCCGACCACGTCCGGCATCTGCGCCTGATGCTCGAACCCTTCTTCGTCGTACTGGAATGAAGCGCTGCAGGTAAAGATGGGCTGCCCTTTCTGGATCGCCGTTACCCGCCGGGTGCTGAAACTGCCGCCATCACGCACACGGTCAACCGAGTACACCACCGGCATCGATGCATCGCCTGGGCGCAGAAAGTAACCGTGCAGCGAATGCACATGGCGTGCTTCTTCTACGGTCTGGGTGGCGGCGGAAAGCGACTGGCCGAGTACCTGGCCACCATACAACTGACGAAAGCCGAGGTCTTGGCTACGCCCACGAAACAGGTTTTCCTCGATCGCTTCCAGACTCAGCAGGTCGACCAGATCGTCCAACACGTGGCTCATTCGAGATTCTCCAAAGCAATGCCCAGTGGCCAAATGATACAGGGTTTGTCATTGCTGGCCGTTATGTTCGGTGATTCACCCGCGCAGGGTCGTTTGCCATTGCGTCCGATTGATCCGGTACAGAACATGCGGGCGCAGTGGATGCCCCGGTGGAATTCTCGGGTGCTCGAAGTTGCTGTCAGGGTCAGCCTGCATGCCGATGGCCTGCATGACTTTCTGCGACGGCAGGTTGCTTTCGCTGGTAAATGAAACCACCTGCTCCAGCCCCAACTGTGCGAACGCGCAGCGTAGGCAGGTCCAGGCCGCCTCACTGGCAAAGCCTAGCCCCCAGTGACGCCGCGCCAAGCGCCAACCGATTTCCACCGCAGGAGCGAAGCCCGCATTGAAGTTGACGTTGAGCAGGCCGGTCATGCCGATAAACGCACCACTGTCCTTGCGCTCCAGCGCCCACAAACCAAAACCGTATTCCGCAAAATGACCACGCAGGCGCCCAATCAGCGCAGCGCTTTCCAGGCGCGTCAGTGGCGCCGGGAAGTAGCGCATTACCTGGGGGTCGGCACACATCGCAGCAAACTCGCGCAAGTCGTCATCCTGCCATTGGCGCAACACCAGCCGCGCGCTTTCCAGCTCCAGTATGGGGGTCATGGCCTGTTCCTCTCTCTACCGCTATGCCTGTACAACGCTGGCACCGCAACCCCCACAACTGGCAAGATCAAGGCTTGATCTCGTCGCGAAGCTGCCATGCCCCTTCCCCTGATTTACCATGACGACTACAGCCCGGACTTTCCCGCCGAGCACCGTTTTCCGATGGACAAGTTCCGTCTGTTGCGCGACCACCTGATCGACAGTGGGCTGACTACCGATCAGGCACTGCTGCGCCCCGAGCTGTGCCCAAACGAGATTCTCGCGCTGGCCCATGATCGCGACTACATCGCGCGCTACATGGACGGCGCACTTTCCCGAGAAGACCAGCGCCGCCTTGGCTTGCCGTGGAGTGAAGCACTCGCACGTCGAACCGTACGGGCGGTCGGCGGCTCATTGCTGGCCGCCGAACAGGCACTTAAGCACGGTATCGCCTGCCACCTGGCGGGAGGGACCCATCATGCTCATTATGACCATCCTGCCGGATTCTGCATTTTCAACGACCTGGCCGTGATCAGCCGTTACCTGCTGGAAGCCGGGCGCGTGCATCGCGTCCTGATCTTCGATTGCGATGTTCACCAGGGCGACGGCACCGCACGCATTCTTCACGATACACCGGACGCCATCAC
Organism: Pseudomonas sp. HLS-6 TE3448; assembly: GCF_053629555.1. Taxonomy (NCBI): domain Bacteria; kingdom Pseudomonadati; phylum Pseudomonadota; class Gammaproteobacteria; order Pseudomonadales; family Pseudomonadaceae; genus Pseudomonas; species Pseudomonas sp. HLS-6 TE3448. The sequence continues at coordinate 663,959 of NZ_JBRJIO010000001.1, forward strand.
CGTTTCACTGCACTGCGAGCAGAATTTCCCGGCGCGCAAGGCCCAGAGTGACTGGGACATTCCGCTACCTCGGGGCATGGGCGATGCCGACTACCTGAGGGTGGTCGAGGACGCACTGAACTACCTGCTGCCCCTGTACCAGCCTGACCTGGTGCTTTACGACGCGGGGGTCGATGTCCACAAGGACGATGCCCTGGGCTACCTGCAACTGACCGACGCGGGGGTTGCCGCCCGCGATGAATGCGTGCTGCGCCATTGCCTGGGACGTGATATCCCGGTGGTTGGCCTGATTGGCGGCGGCTACAGCAAGGATCGCCAGGCCCTGGCACGGCGCCACGGCATTCTGCACCACAGCGCACACCGGGTACTTTACCCACAATGACTGTGGAACCGCCTGTGGATAACCTGAGTGAAAGCCAGCCCAGCCCTTGATCGGCGTGGCCTGCAGAATGCCGATCATTTTTTGTACAGTGTTTCCCGGCCCCCGCCTCAGGTAGAATGCCGGCTCTTTTCAATCGCCTGCAGCCCACCATGACTGAGACCTCTCACCCGCACCGCCCACACGTCGCTATCATCGGGGGCGGCCCGGCTGGGCTGATGGCCGCCGAAGTGCTCGGCCAGGCCGGGATTGCAGTCGACCTTTACGACGCCATGCCCTCGGTGGGCCGCAAGTTCCTGCTGGCCGGCGTCGGCGGCATGAACATTACCCATTCAGAACCCTACCCGGCCTTTGTCTCGCGCTACGCCGAGCGTGCCGACGCGATCAAGGCGCTGCTCGACGACTTTGACGCAGACGCCCTGCGCCAGTGGATTCACGGCCTGGGCATCGAGACCTTCATCGGCAGCTCCGGCCGGGTGTTCCCCCGCGACATGAAAGCCGCGCCCCTGCTACGCGCCTGGCTCAAGCGCTTACGCGACAGCGGTGTGGTTATCCACACCCGTCACCGCTGGCTCGGCTGGACGAGCGAAGGCAGCTTACGCATGAGTTACCCACAGGGCGAGCTAGCGCTCAAACCAGATGCGGTGTTGCTGGCACTCGGTGGCGGCAGTTGGGCACGGCTCGGATCAGACGGCGCCTGGTTGCCCTGGCTGAAAGCGCAAGGCATCGAAACAGCACCGCTACAGGCGGCCAACAGCGGCTTCGAGGTCGAGGCCTGGAGCGCGCTGTTGAAAGAGAAGTTTGCCGGTGCGCCACTGAAAAACATCGCCATGAGCCTGCCAGGCCAAGCGCCGCGACTGGGCGAGTGCGTGGTCACTGAACTCGGCCTTGAGGGCAGCCTGGTCTATGCCTTGTCGGCGCAGATCCGCGAGACCATCAACCGCGACGGCCATGCCACGCTGCTACTGGATCTGTTGCCCAACAAGCCTGTGGATAACATTGCCGCCGCACTGGCCAAGCCCCGTGGATCGCGCTCAATGGCCAAACACCTTCACAGCCAATTGGGCCTGGACGGGGTCAAGGCCGCCCTGTTGCGCGAGCTGACCGCCCCAACGACCTTTGCCGACCCGCTGCTACTGGCTCGTGCGATCAAAGCGCTGCCGGTCACGCTGGTGCGCCCTCGCCCACTGGACGAAGCCATCAGCAGTGCTGGCGGGGTGACCTTCGAAGCGCTGGACGAACACTTGATGCTGCGCCAGTTACCTGGGGTGTTTTGCGCGGGGGAAATGCTGGACTGGGAAGCGCCCACCGGTGGCTATCTGCTCACCGCCTGCTTTGCCAGTGGGCGTCGGGCCGGGCTGGGTATGCTGGAGTGGTTGAAGCACCCATAAGCCACACGTGTAGCGTCGGCAACGCCGACGCACACGATGACCGAGCGATTACGGCTTGCGCTTGCGCGGGCCGGTGTTGAAGGTCGGCACCTTACGTACAGGCTTGGCCTGTGGTGCGGCTGCAGGCGTTTCACCGCTGTCCAGCCAACGACCAAGGCTGCGCTTGGCACCACCCTCTTTCGGCTTTTTCGGCTTCTTTGGCTTTTTCAGGATCTGCCCACTGGCGTCGGTCACCGGTACCCGGTGCTCTGGCGCGAAATCCGGCTCTTCGTGACGCGGCAGGGTCTTGCGGGTCAGGGTTTCAATGGCCGAGAGCAGTTGCACTTCATCAGCACACACCAGCGAGATCGCTTCACCGGTGTTGCCAGCACGACCGGTGCGGCCAATGCGGTGAATGTAGTCTTCAGCCACGATCGGCAGGTCGAAGTTCACCACCAGCGGCAGGTCGTCGATATCCAGGCCACGGGCGGCCACATCGGTCGCCACCAGGATCTGGATTTCATTGGCCTTGAAGCTGTCCAGTGCCCGCTGGCGTGTCGCCTGTGGACGGTCGCCGTGAATACCGTCGGCATTCACGCCTTGACCGCGCAGGCGCTCCACCAGTTGATCGACACCATTGCGGGTCTTGGCAAACACCAGCACCTGCTTCCAGCGCTGCTTGCGCATCAGGTGGATGAACAACTCTGGCTTGCGCTTCTTGTCCACAGGGACAATCCACTGTTTGACCGTGCTTGCCGCAACGTTACGCGGACTGACTTCGATGCTCAGCGGTTCATTGAGCATCTGCCCGCCCAGCAGGCGAATCTCGTCGGAGAAGGTGGCCGAGAACAGCAGGGTCTGGCGACGGTTAGGCAACACGGCGTAAATCGCCCGCAGCTCCTCGGAAAAGCCCAGATCAAGCATGCGATCGGCCTCATCCAGCACCAGCGCCTGAAGCTGATTGAACTTCAGTGCATTCTGCCGAAACAGGTCCAACAGGCGCCCAGGCGTTGCAACCAGCAGGTCGACGCCTTTGCGCAGCTTCATCATCTGCGGGTTGATGCTCACCCCGCCGTACACCGCATAGGTGCTGAGCGGCAGGTGTTCGGCGTAGTCCTGGATATTGCGGTGAACCTGCTCGGCCAGTTCACGCGTCGGCACCAACACCAGCGCACGCACCGAGTTGCTGGCAACCTTGGCACCTTCCATCGTCAGGCGCTGCAGCAGCGGCAAGGCAAAACCGGCCGTTTTGCCGGTGCCGGTCTGGGCGGCCGCCATCAGGTCACGCCCGGCCAGCACTGCCGGAATGGCTTGCGCCTGAATCGGCGTCGGCGAGTGGTAGTCGAGGCGCTCAAGCGCGCGCAGCAAAGGTTCAATCAGGCCAAGTTTGGCGAATGTCATGGCAATACCGTCAGGGGAATTCAGCAATGGCGGCAGTTTACCTTGTTCGACGTCCCGGCATGCAGCACGCCGTTGTCAAAACAGCCACAACGCCCCCTTTACTTGGAAAACGCTTCCTTGCCCACCTCGACAGCCGGAACGCTGGCGGCACTCGGCTTACGCCACTGAGGAACACCAATCAGCACGACGGCACCAATGATCACCGCCATCGCCAGACACTCCTCGAAGCCAATCTGCTCGCCCGCAAAGACAATGCCCAGCAGCACCGCCACTGCCGGGTTGACGTAGGCGTAGCTGGTGGCCGCTGCCGGGCGCACATGCTTGAGCAAGTACATATACGCGCTAAAGGCCAGGATCGAGCCGAAAAACACCAGATAGGCCAATGCCCCCCAACCCGCAGCGGTCGGCATCTGCGTCATGCGCTCACCGCTGAGTGCGCTACCCAGCAACAACACCAAGCCACCCACCAGCATTTCCGCCGCACTGGCCATCGGCCCCTGAGGCAGTGGCAGGCTTTTGCTCCACACTGAACCAAATGCCCAGGAGGCTGCCGCAAACAGAATCAGGGCCGCACCCAGCGGGCTCGCCTGAAGGTTCGAGCCCAGGTTAAGCAAACCGATACCCAGCAACCCGAGGAGAATCCCTGCCCACTCCAGACGCGTGTTGCGTTGCCCCCACAACAGGCCAAACAACAGTGTGAACAATGGCACGGTCGCAACCGCCAAGGCCGCAACCCCGGAGGCGACCCCGGCATGCTCGGCGACCGTTACGCCTCCGTTACCGCAACTGAGCAGCAATACGCCGATCGCTCCCGCCGCGCGCCATTGCGGCCAGGTCGGTGCGGGCACCCCACGCCAGCGCAGGAACGCATAAAGCAAGGTACCGGCAATCATGAAACGCACCCCCGCCATCAACAACGGCGGCCAGGACTCCACACCGATGCGAATCACCAGGTACGTCGAGCCCCAGACCAGATACAACGCGAGGAAGGCACCGATCAATAACAGTGGAAAGCGACGAGAGGCAGGCATGGCAGGCTCGAAATCGAGTAAGTAAGGGGATTAGTTTAGAAAGCAGCCCAACTAAACTTAAGCTACAAAACCTGTTTATAGTGCCGTAACAGTTTCTAAACAAAGGTTGTTCAGGCCCATAACCTTCTTTTCAAAAGATCTCTCGCACCATGGATAAATACGATCGGATGCTCCTCGCCGCGCTGCTGGAAAATGGCCGCGCGTCCTTCGCTCAGTTGGCCCGCAAGGTTAACCTGTCGGCACCGGCGGTCGCCGAGCGGGTGGCCAAACTGGAAGCCAGCGGAGTAATAACCGGCTATCAAGCCAAGGTCGACATGAGCAAGATAGGCCTGCCTATCCAGTGCGTGATCGAACTGCGCCTGGCCAGCCACGGCAATCAACAGGCCTACGAGGCGCTGACGCAGATCCCTCAGCTCACCGAGTGCCACCGGGTCACGGGCGACCCCTGCGTGATCATGCAGGCGGCTGTCGGCTCGATGCCGGAACTGGAAGACCTGATCAACCGGGTTGCCCAGTTCGGCTTCAGCAAGACCTCGATCATTCTCTCGAGTGCGGTCGAACGGCGCGTGCCCTTGGGGCAGCTGGATAACCCGGCGAAAAAAGCCTAGCGATAGCGCTTGAGCGTTTCGGCGATTTTCGCCGCGGGTACTTTCTGCAAACTGCAGAACAACGGGTGCGAGACTGCACTCACGCCGTGGCGCAAACGCAACTCATCGGCCAGGTGCTGAGCCAGGTTGGCAGCCATCTCGGCGTCGGCCATGGCCCGGTGAGCGGTACCGGTGTCCGGCAAGCCAGCCCAGCGGGTCAGGGTGCCCAGTTTGTGGTTCGGCGCGGCTGGCAGCAGGCGTCGGGACAGCAACATCGAGCAGGCAAAGTGCTGGGTACGCTGACGGTTGATCTGTGCCAGCTCGTAATCCCAGAACTTCTGGTCGAAGGCCGCGTTGTGCGCCAGCAATGGCGTGTCGCCCACAAACTCAGCGACCTCGTTCATGACCTTGGCGACCGGCGGCGCACTGCGCAGCATGGCAGTGGTGATACCGGTCAGCCCGGCGACAAAGGCAGGCACCGCAAGCCCGGCATTCATCAGGCTCTGGTAACGCTCGACAATACGCCCGTCTTCAAGCATGACCACGGCCACCTCGGTGGCGCGGCAACCGGGGCCCGGGGAAATACCGGTGGTTTCAAAGTCGATGACAGCGATACGTTCCACAAGAACCTCTGGTTTGAACTCAATGCTTGAGCAGCAACTCGCCTTCGATGGGCACGTAGCGACTGGCGGCGCGGATCAGTGAATTGGCGGTGAGCCCCGGCACGCCATAAGCGACCGCTTCGACCCCATGACGGCTGATAATGCGTTCAAGCAGCAGGTCGAAGTCACCATCGCCCGAGGCGAGTACCACTTCATCAACCCGTGCGGCAGCATCCATCACATCCAGGGTGATGCCCACATCCCAATCGCCCTTGGCCGAGCCATCGCTGCGCTGGATGTAAGGCTTGAGTTTGACCGTAAAACCGAGGTTGCGCAGGATCTGCTGAAACTGCTGTTGCTTGCTGTCACCACGGTCGATGGCATAGGCAACGGCCTCGACGATCTGCCCGTGTTGGCTGACATCAGCCCAGAACGCGGCATAGTTGAAGTGACAGCCATAGGCCTGGCGCACGGTGTAGTAGAGGTTCTGCACATCGGCGAACACTGCGATTTTCTTCACCGTACTTCCTCATTACGCCCAGGGACCGGCCACCTGTGTCAGCCGTTTCGGCGCACAGTATGCCAGCCCCAGGGCGAATGCGGGTACTCGCGGCTCAGACGTAGGAGTCGTCGTCGCTGAAGAAGCCACCATCGTCGTTGTAGTCGGTGCCCATGAAGCCGCCCTGATCATTGCCATAACCGCTATTGTCGGCGGTCAAGCGTTGCTCATCATTGCTTCCCCAGCCGCTGTCGCTGGCCGGTGCCGGCTCTTCCTTGATCACCTCGGTCACCGTTTCAGGCTGCGAGTGATGATTGAACAGGCTGCTGATGCCTTGTGCGAGCATCACCCCACCGGCAACGCCAGCGGCAGTTTGCAAGGCACCACCCAGGAAACTGCTGGCACCGCCACGGGCTGGCGCAGCAGCAGGCTGTGCATACGCTTGCGGCTGCGGCGCGACACCTGGCGCGTTGAACGAACTGGCCGGAGCCGGTTCGCGCCAACCGCCAGTGCTGGTGGGCGGAGGCGAGACTGGCTGACTGGCAACCGGTTGAGGTTGAGGCTGTCGGGTGCCGCTGCCGAAGATGCCGGACAAAAACCCACCGCTGCTTTGGGTCGTCGCCGCGACTTGAGCCTTCGCCTGGGTGAGTTCAGCTTGCAGCTGCTTGTTCTGTTCGTCGAGGCGCTTGATGGCAGCCTCCTGAACCAGAATTGCCTGAGTCATGTAGTACGGGGCCGCACTCTGCTGTTGCAGGTGCTCGGCGATCCGCGCTTGAGCCTGGGCGTCTCGTGGCGCAGACGTGGCCTCAGCCTGCTTGAGCTTGGCAAACAGGCCATCGATCAGGGCTTGCTCTTCGCTGTTCATGAACAACCTCGTTGGATAACTGGAGAAACAGACTCACTGAAAATAAGGGCCGCGGCCAGTGATTCAATGCACCTGAAGGATGAAACTTTTTTCAGGTCAATGGCCCTCGGGGATGCGATATGGACTAAAGAATCTACCCCACGTTCGCTTCAGTGCACGGTATTTCTTTCTGACCAACGGTAGAGACCCCGTAGCTAGGGTATGCTCAGGCATCACCCGGAACCCGCCAAGCCGCGCCGATGATCCGATTACTGCGCAATACCCTGCTTACGCTGTTACTGACCATTGCCCTGCTCTGGACGCTGGCCTCACACCTGAGCTGGCAACCTGCCCCCCGCGAAGACCTGCCCGTCAGTTGTACGGCCAGCAGCACGCCGCTGGTGCCTGGTCAGGCACTCAAGGTCATGACCTGGAACGTGCAGTACCTGGCCGGCAAGCGCTACGTCTTCTGGTACGACGAAGGACGCGGCAGCGATACACGGCCCACCGCTGAAGACCTCGCGCATAACCTCGACGAGGTAGCCCGCGTGATTCGTGCCGAACAACCCGATATCGTTCTGCTCCAGGAACTGGACAACAATGCCAAGGCCACGGGCTATCACGATCAACTGGCGTTGTTGCGTGAACGCCTGGTCGACCTCTATCCGTGTGCGGTACAGGCCTACGACTGGAAAGCGGAGTTTGTCCCGGACTGGCATGTTTTCGGCAGTGTTGGCCGCAGCCTGGCAACCCTGAGCCGTTACCCGATCAGCAAGGCTCAACGCCTGCAACTGCCGACAACCGCGAGCAATGCACTGAGTCGCCTGCTCCAGCCCCAGCACGCGGTGCTGGCCAGTTACCTGCCACTGCGTGACGGCGGCCAATTGGCGGTGCTCAACACCCGCCTGGCGCACTATGAAACGCAGAATGATGTTCAGCGCCAACAGGTTCAGGCGCTGGTTAAACAACTTGGCAGCCTGGAACGCCAAGGCGCGGCATGGTTGATTGGAGGGGATTTCAACATGCTGCCACTCGGACAGTACCGGCGCCTCACGCCCCAGCAACGCGGGTTGTACGCGGCTGACAGCGACCTGCACCTGCTCTGGGACACGTACCCCATGATCCCCAGCAATGCCGAGGCCAGCGGTGTAGATCGCGCCCGCTGGCTTACCCATTATCCCAACGACCCCAATGTGAGCGCTCCGGACCGAACCCTCGACTACCTGTTCCACAGCCCCAAGCTCACGCGTGTAAGCGCACAGGTGCTGCAGCAGGACACCCTGGAAATCTCCGACCACCTTCCTGTGAGCGCTCGCCTGCTGCTGCCGGTAGCGCCTTGACTATTTGCGCGGTTTGGCTCGCGCCGTGGCTTCGGCTACCAATGGGTCATCGGGCCAATAGTCACTGATACCAAATGACTGCTCTTAAGATTGACACCCCCTGCCCCCAGAAAAACCGGGGCCTAGCTCAATCGGGGTGCGACGGTGGTTGACTGTCAATTCTAGCTCCAGTGATTGACTGAAATCACCCTACCCAGCCATCACCATTGACACCCCGAAATCACCCTCCATTCCTGCTCTCTGCAGACCATTGACACCTTTCCTCATTCGCATGGAAAGCCGGTAGAGCCAACGAGGCTGGACGACGGATACTTCAGGTCAAAGGTGCAATAGACCAAAGAGCTCACGATTCAAACTCCTGAAGAGTCCTACAGCGATGAACTTTGGGGCCACCCCAAGAAGGCGCCGGCAGCCCCAATAGTCAGAACCAGAGGTTCACGACTTTGCCTATTGGGTGTGGCACACCGAGGCGCACGTCCGGCAGCCATTCGACTGCTGGTACGTATTGCGAGCTTGACGCACTGCGCTCACACAGCTCGTGTGGTAGCCGAGGTCGAGACGATTGTGGGGGGCCGGCAAGTAGATGCACGAACTGGTATGCACCTCGTGATCGCCGTTGGCTTGAGCCCGCTCTTTGTTCGATTGGGCAAGAACCGAGGCCGCAAGGGTCTTGGTCGTGGCGCTGTGACGGATGTGAGCCCGACAGGGCCGAGACGCAGCTTGCTGCGGCTCGGTTCACGACAGCCGGTCTGCCGCAGGCAGCACGCCCCAACCAACCTGGAGATGGCAATGCAGGACGAAAAGGACGATACAGTCTATTGCAACATTCGAATGCCGGTTGCCCAGGGCAGGCAGTTGCTCCAAATCGTGAATGCGCTTAGAGAATCTCAGGCCCTACCCAGCCTGGATCGCGTATTCCAAGATATGCAGAGCGAGCTCTGCATGAGCATCGAGAACGTCGACAACCCGTCAACCTGGGGCCCTTGGTGCCAGTGAATTCTGCACCGTCAAAGCTCATCATCCAAACATTCATCGCCTCACATTCGCTTCCAAGCCAACAACGTTCTGAGCTCTAGATCGCATCTGCAACCTGCCGGCTCGCATCACCACCCACCCATGCCGGCAAGCTGTCCAGGCCGTAAGAAAACAGTCCAGCGCCCACAGCAGCACGGTGTGACCTATTGATACGCTAGCGATAGCGTTCCCGCAGTGGCATATTGCCGTCTTGAATAAGCTTTCCAGGCTAACGGAAGGCGATGATGGCTAGGTTGGTAATAGATAGGGATCATCATTGATGAGATTTCAAATTGATTCAGTTCAGGCTGATGGTTTCTGGGTGCCGCTGACCGACAATCGACTCACAAACATGCGTGACAACATTTACACGATGATTGTTGGGCAGAATGCGGTGGGCAAAAGTCGGCTATTGAGAAAAATCGTCAGCAACTATATTTTTGCCGACAAAGATCTTGAGCACTTTCGCCCCAAAACCAAAGAGTATTTTGAATTTAGTGAGCGCCACCCCAACTACCAGCTTTTCTATTCCAATCACAATAACAACTACTCAAGCCACAAGCATACTGATATAGAAATACCTGCAAACTCAAATGTTCATCCGGACATATGGCATGCGCTGTATTCTCAGAATGAGCTAACATCCTCGTACTTCGATCCTGACGACCTAATTGAAGAACCACTCAGTTATGGGCGTGGGGAGGTTATGCCTTCAAAAGGTTCGACTTGGTCACCTACTCATGTAATTGCTGTATCCACGGGGCGGCACGATAGATTTCCAAACTCAAGCCAGTTTAAAAAAGAGTTGGCGTCATCGAGCTATAGCTACATAGGTACAGAGCGACCACATGGAAGCAGCGTGCCTAGCAGCATTGCTTCCCTAATAGATGGCCTATTAAAAGGTCAACAAAATACGCACAAGCTCTCGAAGATTTTTGATTATCTCGGCTTCTTTCCTTATCTCGACCTCAAGCTTAGCCTGGATATGAAGCAGTTAAAAAAATTAAGCGAATTGGAGAGGAACGAACTATACCTGAGCTGCCATCCTGACCTCATTGAATATCTGGCAGGCGAGCAAGAATACATTCCGTTTATCGACAGCCATCGCATAAAATTTCATGAAACACTAAGGCGGCAAAAAAGATATCATATTGAACTTAATTTTTGGGGCCTTGACTCAGGAATAGATCGAGAAATTCTGAGTGATTTAGTACCACTCTTGAAGGTCGGCCTCGTAAAAATTTACGATGTAACCCTGATCAAATCAAATGAGAAATCGAGACTAAGACTAAGCCAGGCAAGCTCAGGGCAGCAGTGTATGCTGACCATTATGCTTGGTATTGCGGGCTCAATTCAGAATGGATCATTAATCTGCATCGATGAGCCAGAAATTAGTCTACACCCTCAATGGCAATCAAACCTTGTCAAACAGCTACAAGAAGTGTTCTCTGATTACTATGGCTGTCATTTCATAATCGCGACTCACTCCCCACAGTTAGTGTCCGGCCTCGCAACCGAAAGCGGCTACGTGCTCAACCTGGAAGAAAAAAGACTTTATCACTCTTACGAGTACGCCAAACGATCCGCAGATTTCCAACTTGCAGAAATATTTCATTCCCCAGGGCAAAACAACGAATATTTACTCCGAATAACTCTCCTTCTTCTTACAAAAATAACTCGCCGCGAACAACTAGAACTAGAAGACAAAGAAACAATCCATAAGCTTCTGCTGATCAAAAACAAAATGAGTGACACCGACCCGGTATATCACCTCATCGGACAGCTTGAGGCTCTGTATTGATGAAACCTATAGCCTTCACAGGTGCAGACCTCACATTTGTAGAGGCATACGATGGGGTAAACCATCGTATTTGGAACTCTACAACAGGGCCAATTATTCCGCTTAGAGCTTCCATTCGCGATCATTACCTTGAAGAACAAGGTTTCGTCTGCGCGTACTGCCGAATGCTCAAGCGAGAAAAACATGGCTTGACTTGGGACGTCGAACACATAATCCCTAAGTCAGAGCATCCACGTTTTTTATTTGAGCCACTAAATCTCGCGCTGGCTTGCAAAGAATGCAATTTGAGCAAACATGACAAAAGCGTCTTAATAGCCCCTCTAAACGGCAAGTCTGCTTACCCAAGAGATAAAGACTCATTCGCCATAATTCACCCGCACCTTGACACCTACTCCGAACATATGGAAGTAGCTTTCATTGCGGGCAAAGTATTTCATCGCCCGAAAAACAAGCACAAAGGCAAAGAGACCTTCATAATGTGCGACCTAATAAGATTCTCGTATGAATATGGGGAATGGAAAGACTTTAGCTACGGCATCACCAAGGAAGTAAACGATTTTCTAAACAAGTGCCCTCCCAACTCAACTCCCCAGCAGATATCTCAACTTCTTGGCTTTTTGAGCTTCACCGTCAATGTTGACTTTGCTCCGCAGTGAAACTGAAAAAAGGATCGAGCCCCTATCGCATCACGACAGGCCTATCGTGATGCGACTGGCTAGCCAAACTATTCAACATCAACATCAACATCAACATCAACATCAACATCAACATCAACATCAACATCAACATCAACATCAACATCAACATCAACATCAACGTCATGGTAGGCATGCAGTCATCTACCACTTACGTTAAGTCTTTCTAGGCTTGGCTTTTGCGGTGGCTTCCGCAACCAATGGATCATCGGGCCAATGGTCATCGACAGCATCTTGACACCCTAGAGTTCGACAGGTCTACGACCTTGAAAAACGGGCTATTTGACGGTGATCTTGTGACAATGCTTGACTGTCAAACATTCTGCTTTGGATTGACATAAAGCAATGAGGCACTGCCACAGGATTGACGGATAATGCTCCTAAAATTCTCTATAAGACCTAATAAATTCATCGTGGATTGACATCAGCCTTAATGGCCCTTCGTTGCGTAGACACCGCGACGGGCCTGTACTGAGTCGGCAGGCGCCGGTCACCACAGGCCGGAGACAATCTAGGCTGCTACTCACAAGTGAGAGTAATCGGGCAGAATCGAAGACCCTCGTCGTGAACAATAGAGAGAAAATAATGAGCATAGAAAATGAGCTATTGGCTTTCCTCAGTAGCCAAATCAAGGATGGCTCCAACAAGGCGAGAGACATCGAGATTGTCAACCATTATTATGGATTTAATGATTCAGTTTGGCCCACCCTAGATGAGACAGCCAAGAAATTTAACATTGGAACTAGGGAGCGAGTTAGGCAACTGCTAAACGCCAAGTTCAGGAGCCATGTAGCCCCTGAAAGCATGAAAGCATTGCGTGAAGTTTTGAACATACTAGAATCTAAAGCATTTTGGGCTCTTTCCGAATTCAAATCTGTAATTTCGACCCATGGATTGGTAGGCGCAACATTTAGCGTAAAAGGCATATTCAACTTAGCAGAAGATGTAGGGCTTGAAAATGAATTCGACATTTACACCCCACAACTAAAAAAGGCAACACGAACCTCGATAGAGTCAAGCCAAGAAACCTTCATAATCAAAAAAACTAATCTAGCAAGAATAGAGTCCGCACTGAAATCGGCAAAGGATCTACCAGGTCGCTGCGGGATCGCAAACTTAAGATATATATCAGAGTTTTTAGGAAGCGAGTACGAGCACGTAAAAGAAATTATCGCATCAACTCCAACTGCATGGATAAAAAATGACGGCAACCATTTTTGGTATCTCTTCGAAAATAAAGATAATACAATCATAAACTACAGCGAGAAAATATTTTCAGCTGTTAATTCTTGCGAATCTAAACGCCTGGCTTCATCGTATCGAAACGCTTTAGATGGTAGAACTCACAAGCACCCATATCCACCAGAAGAAATAATTCAGGAATACCTTGAAAGCTCAATCTACTTCAAAAATAATTCCGGCCTATTAAAATTTGAAGGGGAGACTACCGAACTAAATCAGATAGATGAGGATATTTTCTCCTATTTTTCTGGGCATGCACTAGCTAAATTTCCAGAACTCCGGTCTTACTTGAACTTAAAAGGGTATGGAGCGGCCCACATATTAAAGGCAATAAGCTCTTCACCTTTGGTGTTTGTGGATAAAAGCAACGGAAGGCAGCACTACACTTACAGCCTTATCGCCCCTAGAAAAACCGATACTATTAACTCACCTTCTTTAGAACGCTATGATACATATTTATCCAGATTGAGAAAGCTGCTAGATACAGGAACGGATAACACCGTAGAGCAAAACGCACGTAAAGAACAGACAATACTCCAAGCCTGGCTCTTTGAAGATAAAGAACAAGAACAATGCGCCCTTTGCAACTGCAACTACAGCGTTCGCACTTTAGTTGCCGCACATAAGAAAAATCGTGCAGAGTGCAACGATGCAGAACGGCTCGACCCGTATATTGTCATGCCGTTGTGCCTTATGGGATGTGATTACCTGTACGAGCACATGTACGTTTACATTGATAATGGAGTAATTCGTAAGGGTGTTGACTTAGCAGGCGCCGACTATGAGGCTGCGACGATACAAAATCTTGTAGGAAAAAAAGTAGACCCAAGGTGGCTAATGGGCTTGAGCAAATACTTCAGAACACCAACCTATCCGAAAAAAGGCATCTAATTTTGAATCAGGCTTGACCGCTGTTGGTTGACTGCAGCCCAAAGCGACCTACCGCAACCGCTCCATACCGATCAGCCGACCGAGCATTCTGAAAACACATAGGCGGTTGACCTTCCTGGCCAAGTACGATGCAATCGGTAATCACGTGTGTACGATTCAACAGCCTTTATCAAGTCGCTCAAAGCCAGAATATCGAGACCCCCTTGAACCAACAAAGCCTTACTTTGTTCGATCACATAGGAAGCTCAAATTTCGAAGACGTTCTAAGAGTCCTATACCACTCAAAGCTAGTAGATCAACAACTGGGAAGCCCACAACATGAATTCTCCTTCCTAAGCAGAAACTGCTACGGCGCAGCAGGAAGGTAGTGGCGGACGATTGCAAGGTAAAATTCTTTCTCCGCCAGCATTGCAATTGGATCCAATTTTTTGATAGGCTCCGACTTCGGTTTACGGGCAGATTTTGGGTCGCGCATCGCGATCAGTGAAAAAATTGTCCGAAAGGATTGCCCTTGAGATGACTTAGCGATTCTTCGCGGTCCTGGTAATGCGTAAGAGTGCCCGTAAGCCACCTCATTTTCCGGCATGGCAGCAGTGAGTAATGAAGAAGATTGACGATCTACGCGCAGCAAGAACTAAACCAGATCTTGCCCTGCTGCTGAAAATTGATTCTTCTCATCTCACTAACGTTCTTTACAGATTGAGACCTGAAACTCAGTATAAGAGTTTCACTATTCGTAAAAAAAGCGGTGGTGACCGCACTATCCACGCACCATCCGACGAATTGAAGTCCATTCAGAAAGCTCTTTCGACTTTACTGCAAGACTGCGCTCAAGAAATTGAAAAGTCAAACGGGCCGAAGTTTAAGTCTACTCTTGCTCATGGCTTTGTCCGAGATCGTTCAATTCTGACGAACTCAGTGATGCATTTAAATAGAAAAAACGTTCTAAACATTGATTTGAAAGATTTTTTTGATGGCTTTAACTTTGGTAGGGTTCGAGGCTTTTTTATCGCCAACAGGAATTTCCAGTTACATCCTGAAGTCGCGACGGTAATTGCACAAATTGCTTGCTATGATAATAAACTCCCTCAAGGAAGCCCGTGTTCGCCTGTTATCACAAATTTGATAACGCACGCACTTGATATCCGCTTGGCATCTCTGGCGAAAGATAACTCTTGCATATATACTAGATATGCTGACGATATAACAATTTCGAGCCGCGAGAAAGAGTTTCCTTCGACCATAATGGCGGAGGGGGCTAGCAGCTATACCCCAGGTAAACGGTTGCAATTAGAGATTAAGCGCGCTGGATTTGAGATTAATCATCCGAAAACAAGAATTCAATACAAAGATTCGCGTCAAGATGTAACGGGGCTGATCGTAAATCGGAAGCCAGGAGTTAAGAGCGAATATTGGAGAACTGTGCGATCGCAGTGTCATTCGCTTTTTAATACTGGAACCTTCAAGGAGGATGTGTCTGGAACTCCAACGGAGGGAAATATTTTTGCCCTTGAAGGTAAGTTGAACTTTATAGATCAGATTGATTTTTTTAATAGGAAGCGCAATAAGCCTATTCTAAATCCCAATTACGAGCCTTCAAATCATGGCTCTAATACGCGGAAACTATTGAGTGGCCGTGAACGCACGCTGAGTCGCTTCCTTTACTATAAATATTTCTATGGTAATGCTAAGCCAACGGTTGTCTGCGAAGGCCAGACTGATAATATATATCTGAAAGCAGCAATCAATAGGCTGGCTGTTGGTTACCCTAAGCTGGTTAGGCCAAAAACTGTTGCTGCACCATATGAATTGCTTGTTCAATTCATTAACTACACTGGCCGCACTAAGTTTTTGCTTGAGCTTGCAGGCGGAACTGATTATTTAAAAAAGTTTGTCGCCGAGTTTGGTTCTCATTTCAACTCCTACAAAGCTCCAGTTCCGACGCGCCCCGTTATACTAATCCTCGATAACGATGATGGATTTAACGCAATCGAGGGGATTTTGAAGGGCAATAAGTATAAGCCAACTATTTTCCCTTCTGGCTTGGCTGCCAATGATTTCAGAAAAGCCGAGTTCATTCACGTAGTTCACAATCTCTATATTGTTCTTACTCCATTGGCGAAAAGTGGGACGAAGACTTCTATTGAGGATTTGTTTCCTCAAAGCGTCAGGGATACTAAGCTTGGTGAGAAAACCTTCAACAAAGAGAATAAAATAGATACCATGAAGGAATATGGAAAAGAGTTTTTTGCGACGAAAGTAGTGACTCCCAAAAGGAATGAGATCGACTTTTCAGGTTTCAATATCATACTGAAAAGATTGGTGCAGTGCATTGAGCATTTCGCTACGATGGCGTTGACGAAATCCTGAGTTGCATTTCCGTATTGCTCACGATTTTGAGCCTATTAGCTGACTGGTGTTGCCGTAATACCCCGTCAACACGGAAACTTTCGAGTAAGCTCACGCCGAAGTGAAGCTCATGTCATTGTTATTACGCGGCATGGGTTCGACCTTCGGCGAGCGGTCCGAGCGGCTATCAGCCATCGAGTGTTCCAGTTCACGCACCCGGTGCCACAACTTCATATTCTGAGCCAGCACGTTATCACGCTGTATCTGAGCGATTGACAGCGTTTTTTCCAGCGTCGCCAGCTGACTTTCCATCTGCCGGATCTGTTTGCCGTTCGATGACCCCGTCCCTTTGCTGGCCTCTGCCCGAACCGCCTCGATTTGAGCCAGTAGCGGTAAATGCGCTTTACGTGACTTCTTCAAGTAGCCACGGTCAAATCCAGCTTCCAGACTAACTATGCTGGCGGTGAGTTTCGACAAGTCTAAGCCCACATGCTCAGGCACAATAGGCTTCCCAACCAAGAGGCGCTGTAAGGCTTCCTCGCAAGTGCTCAACCCCTTGCTTGTTCCGTCACCAGACTTCATCGTTAAACCTCCACTGAGTCAATCAGGCGGGCTTTGAAGGCGGTTAAACGTTCAATGTCGCCCTTCACAATTTGATATTCGCCCGAGCCTTCTGCGTAGCTGCACAACTCATCCGTCGCATCCTTAATCGCCACATTAAGCTTATCGGGCTTGATGATCGCGCCCACGCATGACAGGCATTCCGTGTAGTCACCGAGCAAGAAAGAGTCACAGCGGCCCACCTTTGAACAGCCACCCAGCAACGTCGGCCGGTAACTAATTTCACCGTTTTTTACCCGTTGTTCGGTGTCAGCGCGCACATCCTCAATCTGAATCTCACCCGACTTAATTCGCTCTTTCTGTTTCTCCATGTACGAGCCGGTGCCGCCGAACAGCGGTTCCTCATAAAACAGAAGATCGGCAATCAACTGGTTCGCCACCGACATGGGCATGGCCATCTGATACTCGAAGGCGAAGTGATTGCTTGGCAGCACAAAATCTTTCTTCTTGTCGTCGTAGTAGCCAAAAACGGTGCGCAGGTTATCGTAGTGATTCGAATAATAGCGCGCCATTTCAATCGTCATGTGCTTGAACTGCACCCGCAACGTCGGCAAAGAAAGAAAACCGCTACTGCTACCGTAGAATGACAGCGAGCGCCGAAACTGATGACTTGTCAACGGCCAGGGCTGGCCGACAGCAAACGCTGGCTCATTATAAAAGTCCCGAGAAGGATCGCTCAGCCCCAGCTCCTCTAAGTCCTCTTTCTTGATCAACAGTCGGAGCAGAGCAATTCCTCGTGAATTGTTAAAATTCGTCACGCCAACCTCGGCTCTGTTCCGCGTATAACAAAGAACGGACGGATTGAGAAACAGCGGGCAGTGGGCATCCAACTCAATTTGGTAGAGTTTGGCGAGGCCGCGACAGATCGCCTGGGCGACTTCGACCGCCCTGACGACCTCCCCCGGCGCGAACCATGTGCCTTCTTTCTTGTAGCCGGTGAACTTCGTGGTGGTCGAGAACACGTTCACTGACTGCGCCTTATCACGCTCGATGCCCTGATCATCGACAACTGCCTGCCTGACTACTTGATCGGAAAAACAGTTATACGGCATACGCATCACCTCCTGATCGCGCATGCCTGTGTAGAGGTGTATCACCGTTTTCACCACATCCTGCATCTGGACCAAGACCCGTTGCAGGCGCCTTAAATGAGAGCACTCAAACTCACCGGCAAACACTGAGGTCAGACCGTGATCCTTGATCGCTTGCGCCATGTCGGGTCGCCAGTGTGCCTTACCACCGACACCCAGACATCTCTGACGGACATAAGTGATACCGTAATACTCATCAGCAAAGCAGGCGATAAAGGCATCGAAACGTCCAACACCTAGATAAAGCTGATCGAGCAGGTCGCCGGTAAGATTGATGAGCTTCAAATAGATTTGAGTCGGAATGACCGGATACTGCTTGTAGTCGGGCCGCTCGCCGTCAAAGTGGTCGGGATTAAGCACGGCATAACCCAGCTGTGCTTCGCCCACCCTGGCCAGTCCTTGCAAAATCCCTGCAAGAACCTTTTTACTAAAGCTACTTTGGCCAATAAAAGCCCCCAGATAAACCGGCACGGTAAAGAGCTGATGTAAGTACAGTACGCCTACCATGGGCTTCTCTTTCTGCTCATAGCAGAACTGAATGGCCACGCGCAGCACGACCCAATACTGGTTCAATGTGCTTGCACTTAGTCCACCTCTTCGCCCGCCACCTGCAAAATAGATAATGCAAAACAGCAGATATTTGGCTTCTTCTATCAGCGCCTGCTGCTCTGGCCCACTTTCATCAAGCACCGTATCAAAAAGTATTCGGGCGATTTTGTTTGCACTCAGCCGGTAAGGGTTAAAGTCCCAAACGGGCTCGCCGTATACCGCCGTGGCGTTGCCGCTCTCATCACGACAAAGAACGAAATCGGGCGCGGGTTTGCCGAGGAGTTGCGACGCTTTATCTGGCTCATTAGCCGGCAGAAACCGATCGCTGATAAAAAGACTGCCAATGGACTGGACAACAGTGTTCAAAACACCACTCCCATTTTTTCATAACGGCTCAGGCGGTTTTCCCAGAACATCGTGAGCTCACCGTATTTAAACACCTTAGCCTTGATCACTTCGACCAACTGCTTCACCGCATCCGAACGCTCGCCAAGCGCCTCAAGGATGAACTCGATTCGGATGGATAATTCCTTGTAGAGCGCTTCAGCATGTGCCGCATCCGGCGCTGCTTTACGCACCGCATTGATCACATACTGCAAGCTCACAATCTTGTGTATGTCTTCTTCATCGCTGTGACAGATATAGTGCTCGCAGTACAAGCAGCCGTACTGGCTGCGGCAGTTCGGCGCTATTGCAACAGCCCCAAAATCGTGCACAGGGATAGGCTGATTAAACCCGTCACAGTGGCCCGTCGCCATCGCGATCTCTCCGTTCGCGGGCCTCTGGCTGCGTTCACGCACGACTTGAGCGGCATGATGCATGGCCCGCCAGAACTGTCCGAACTCAGCTGCCTGCTGCTCAGGCGTAGCCTCCGAATAAGTCGAAAGATTCACCGCCCCGCTGTGATTCAAGTTTGCCGCTACCATGGACGGCGACACGCCAGCGGTGTGCATCCCCAGGCTCTTGTGCTTGCGCATCTTGCGCGGAGAAAGAATCTTCACCTTAGGGTCGAGGAAGTTGCCGCTGACGGTCCTAAAGAACCGAGACATCATTTCAGTTGTCTTAAAATCAGAAAACTCGTGATCGGTACTTACTCGTTCGCCAGTCGCGGGCATCGTAAAGAACAACCCCTCATGTGTCGCGCCATTCAGAATCCACTCACGAAGCTTCAGGTACTCCTTGAGCAGCGGCAAACCCGTGTCCCGCCCGATGTTGTAGAGAGTTGCTTTCCCGCCCGCCCGGAACTTTACGGCCGATAGCTCTTTCGTGATTGGAGACTTCTCAACTTCGAGCGCGTCTGCATATCTAAACTGGTCAAACTCGGTCGGAGTAGCGCCTGTGATCATCACGAAAATATTCGCATAGGCTTTCGCGGCAAGACCTGCTACCTGAAGTCGGTGCCAGTGGCGCTCATATTCGTTGGCCGAATCCAAGTTCGCCTTTGCGGCTGCTAGATCGTGCTCTGCTTCCGATTTATAGAGTCGCCTTCGCCCCTTTTTTTCGCTAGCTGCCCTCCACTCTTCGAACGTCGCAATCCGTCGCTCGGCGGCATTATATGAAGACGGCGACTCCTTGAATGGGCCAACCCAACCATGGTTGGATGGAAACCCAACCACCTCATAATCCCTGATATTCACAACGAAGGGATAGGGCTGCCTGTTCAGGACGAAAGCGCTGCATTGCCGGGCAATGGCCAAACAAGCGTCCCGGTACACTTCAACATGGGCACCGCTGGCTGCTTCAGAGCCCTTCTCCGCAATTATCCTGACCGCACCCGCGAGAATATTGTGGCTGTCTTCTGGATAAACCAGTTCAATAACTATGGAAGCATTGCGCTGATAATTTAGCGCACTTCTAGGCTTCCATGCCTGATGGACTATTTGATGATTCAGGTGCGCAGTATAGTTTTGATAGGCCTCCTGGGCTTGCGGTGCACTGGAAAACACTTCTCTGTAGCCTTGCGCGTTCAGCCAGTCGATAAAGTATTCGATAATTCTCAATCGCGCTCGGACACTCGAATCACGCAGACCGACCAAGGACTCAAGTAGCCTCATAACCAGTTCACGGCGGTTTTCAACAAAAGACCCAATCACTACCGGAGTGCCTCGATCATCCCAAACGCTTTCATTCTCGCCACGAATGACATACGCGAAACTTCCGATATCAAACGGCTTCTTCATCACCTTCGGAGACAGTTGCAAGCGCAAACGCTCAGGCTCGGCAAACTCATGGGTGACTTCACTTAGCGTAATAATCTGCGTATTTGGACGATGCTGGAATTGCTGACGACTATTCACCGTGCGCCTCCACCTTCAGCGTCGCGTAGCCGCCATTGAACAACCTGCCCTCCCAAATCTCTTGGGCAATGACCTTTTCGTGAGTCATCTTGAACAATTTAAGATAGTTCTCTGTCGTTTCTCTGGACTCGTGGTGCATGCGCTTTTGAATAAAGTCGATATCTTCGCCAGTCTTCATCGCTCCTTCCTGAACCAATGGCTGCAAGCGCTGGTAAAGCTGATAACCATAGGTCGCTCGCAGCCAGTGATATGAAAAGTCTTTCGGAAATGGGCTAGAGGCTTTTTGGATCAATTTGCGCTTAATTGTGTCCGTTACTTGTCCTGTTTGCGGCGACTTCACGATCGTATAGCGCGGATCGCTTTCGGCCATGTAATAGCAGTTGCCTTGATCGGAGAGAAACAAATACATATCGTCCTCGGCCATCAACAGGCCGGGATGACTGGCCTCTAACTGAGCGCGGAATTTCTTTCGCCGCGCTTTCATCAAAGGGCTTTCGGAAAGCGTGACCAGTTCTTCGGCAAGTTGCTTCGGAACGTACAGGACTTGCGGTTTGTCGTATTTCGTATCAATACCTGTGCCGGGGCCGGCATGTAATTTATAGGCACCCTCAGGCTGCAGCCTGTCCCCTGTAAAGCCCTTCAAATGCTTCAAGCGTATAGTCAAAACGGTTTGCTTGCGGGCGCCCGTCATTAGCCCGATCATCAAGATCAATCGCTCAACTACAGACCATTCTTTTTCTTTGCAAATGGCGGCAAGAAACGCACCTAACTCACGATTGGAAAGAGGCCTGAGATCATCGCCATCTTCCCGCACAAACCCCAGCGGTACAGAACTAACCGGCGCCGTGCGCCGCGTTTGACTGCGCTTTTCTGCTTCTACGACCTTGTAGCCTTTAGAACCTTGCACCATGAACCGTACCTGCTTGATCGTATCGACACGCTTGATGTCAAGATCATGCCAATGCTCGGAAACGTATTTGTAAAAGTGATAAACAGCAGCGGTATATTGATTGATCACCTGATTACTGCGATGACCTTCGTTAATTAGGTGATAAAAGTATTTATAGGTAGGGCGATGCGGAGGTCGAGCACCGGAAAAGTCTTTCCAATCTAGATTTTTACCCTCACAAAACAGGAGGTAATCAAGCAGTTTGCTTGCACGACGCCGGATGTCATCAGTACGCCTATTTAGCGGAGTTTTGTCATGCATGAGGCTGAGCAAATAATCGTTCGCTTCGTGCCAGGGATCGCCGTTCGCGTGAAATAAAAACGGGAAATTGAACAAATCCCGATCATGCGAGCCGCCGACTTCATCGAGCTGGAAAATGATTCTAGAGCCATCCCCTTCGAGCCCCAAGGTGGCCGAATCTGTTGGGGCTTCATGGACATATAGATTGGCGAAGGCATCACGCAGATGCGAGATAAGAATGATTCGGCCTTGGTGAAGCGGATTAACATAGGACATGGGTACCTCCCCTTCTCAGAAGGTAGTCAAGCCTACATGTTACGCAATTTCAAATTACTCCTTATCTGTCAACCTATTTTTGTTAAGCGATTCAACCCAAGGGTCTAACTTATGGAATAGCTTGGGGTAACGGCCCTTCAGGTCTTTTTTGACCTCGCTGTATGTGCTGCGCCAGAAGTTGGCCAGATCTTGAGTGACCTGCACCGGTCGACGCGCAGGCGACAGCAGGTGCAGCTTGACCTGTAGGCGGCCCTGAGCAATACGCGGTGTTTCCGCCAGGCCGAACAACTCCTGCAGGCGCACGGCAAGGATCGGTGGATGCTCGCTGTAATCCAGACGAATGCTGGAACCCGACGGCACACTCAGGTGCATCGGAGCCCACTCGTCCAGGCGTTGTGGCAACGGCCAGGGCAACAGGTTGCGGACAATTGAAGAGAGGTCGAGCTGGGCGAAATGGCTCAAGCGCGTGACCTTGCCCATATAAGGCTGCAACCACTGCTCAAGGCCCGCCAACAACGCCGCATCACTCAGGTCCGGCCATTCACTGTCGCCCCCTGTGGCCAGGTCCAACTGACGCAGCAACGCCACCCGGGCCTGCCATTGGCGCAACTCCGGCGTCCACGGCAGCAACTCCAGCCCCTTGCGCCGAACCAGGTCAAGCAATGCGCGGGCACGGGCGTCATCATCCAGGCCGGTCAGCGGCTCGCGCGCCAAAATCAGTTCCCCGACCTTACGCTGGCGCTCGGCACGCAGCACGCCTTCACGCTCATCCCAGTCGAGCACATCGAGGCACTCGACCTGCTCGGCCAGCACCCCATCGAACAGCGCCGGGTCGAACTCGGCCGCCAGGTAGATACGCTCCTCACGCTGGCCCTGACGACTGCCCAGATCAGCAACCACCAACCACGGCGCCTTCATCAGCGCATCGACCTCACCAAACAGGGCCGCTCGCCCATTGGCCAGCCGGTACTCCGCGCCCCCGGCACGGCGCTGCTGTGCAACACGGTCTGGATACGCCAATGCCAGCAACGCGCCAAGCCAGCGAGGATGCTCAGGGTCTGGCACTGCGCTCGATGCTTTTCCTCGCAAGTAACCACGGTACTGCCGGGCCAATTGCCGCGCGCGCTGAACACCACCCTGCCCACCACGGGAAGCACGGGTTTCACCACTGAGCAGGGTCAAACGGCTGTGCAGGTCGGCGCCCGCACCGCGCAGAATGTCGCGCTCCCCCAGCAGGGCCGCAACATCGCAGGCCATCTCGGCCAACCCAAGCGCCTGGCCACGCAATAGCAAATGCGCAATACGTGGATGCGCCGGCAATTCAGCCATTGCCTGGCCATGGGCAGTCAGGCTGAGCAGTTGCCCGGGCTTGAGCGCGCCGAGCCGCAGTAACAGGTCCTGGGCCTGTGCATAGGCCGCCGCTGGGGGTTGATCGAGCCAGCTCAATTGCCCCGGCGTCACACCCCAGCGGGTCAGTTGCAGCGCCAACCCGGCCAGATCGGCCTGGAGTATTTCCGCACTGGCGTATGCCGCCAACTGATCATGTTGCGCTTCGGACCAAAGCCGGTAGCACACGCCTGGTTCAAGACGCCCGGCCCGGCCCGCCCGCTGGGTAGCACTGGCGCGGGAAATTCGCTGGGTGTCCAGACGCGTCATGCCACTGCCAGGGTCGAACCGAGGCACCCGTGCCAACCCTGCATCAATGACCACCCGAACACCGTCGATGGTCAGACTGGTCTCGGCGATGTTGGTGGCCAACACCACCTTGCGCACGCCCGGCGCGGGCGCATCGATGGCTGCACGCTGGGCACTCAGTTCGAGCTCACCGTGTAGCGGGCAGAGCAGGATGTCCTGTCGTCCACCCAACGACGCCTGCAACGAGTCATGCACTCGGCGAATTTCCGCCTGCCCCGGCAGGAACACCAGCAGGCTGCCCGGCTCGTCGGCCAGTGCCTGATGGACCGTATCGACCACGCGCGGCTCGATGAACTCGCCGGGCTGGAACGGCCTGCCCCAACGCACGTCAACCGGGTACATGCGCCCTTCGCTGCTGACCACCGGCGCGTCACCGAGCAACGCCGACAGCCGCTCGCCCTCCAGCGTCGCCGACATCAGCATGATCTTCAGCGGCGGCTCGTCGCGTAGCAGGTCACGCCCATTGAGACTGAGGGCCAAGGCCAGATCCGCATCCAGACTCCGCTCGTGAAACTC
Source organism: Pseudomonas sp. HLS-6 TE3448 (assembly GCF_053629555.1). Taxonomy (NCBI): domain Bacteria; kingdom Pseudomonadati; phylum Pseudomonadota; class Gammaproteobacteria; order Pseudomonadales; family Pseudomonadaceae; genus Pseudomonas; species Pseudomonas sp. HLS-6 TE3448. Next base: position 688,238 of record NZ_JBRJIO010000001.1, read on the forward strand.
GTCGAAGATCAACAAGCCCACGCCATCGAGTGCAGGGTCTTCCTGAAGGCGCCGCGTCAGGATGCCCTCTGTCACGACTTCGATGCGCGTACGCGGGCCGACTTTACTGTCCAGGCGAATGCGATAGCCCACCGTTTCGCCGACCGATTCCCCCAACTCACTGGCCAGTCGCTCCGCTGCGGCACGTGCGGCCAGGCGGCGCGGCTCAAGCATCAGGATCCGCTGCCCGGCCAGCCAAGGCTCGTTCAGCAACGCCAGTGGCACGCGGGTTGTCTTGCCTGCGCCCGGTGGCGCCTCCAGCACCACTTCATGGCGTTGGCCCAGCGCTTGGCGCAGAGCGGGAAGTACGTTGTCGATCGGTAATGAAATCATGGTGGCCCTCAAACAATGGGCCGAGTATAACGGCGAACCTAGGATGCCTTATCATGGTCTGATCAGCAGTTGCAGGTGCACTGCCTGCTCCTTTGTAACCTCAATTGCGGAGATTTCTATGCGTATGCCTTCCCGCCTCATTGGCGGTGCTCTGATCACCTGCTTACTGACCCAACTGACGGCCTGCGGCACCCTGTTCTACCCGGATCGACGCGGCCAGATTTCCGGCAAGATCGACCCGGTGATTGCCGCCATGGATGCCATCGGCATCCTGTTCTTTGTCATCCCCGGCCTGATCGCCTTCGGCATCGACTTTGCCACCGGCGCTATCTACATGCCGGGCGGCAGGCACGCCCAGATATCACCGGAAAAACTGCAACCGGCCCTGGGGCCTGACGGCAAAGTGGACCTGGTAAAACTGCAAGCCATCCTCCAGCAGGAGCTGAACCAGCACCTGCCACTCAATGACCCACGCCTGATCCAGCACAAAGGCAGTGTCGAGCAACTGGCAATGTACGGCCTCAAGCCTGCTGCCTGAAACAACCCTCCACGGACATAGATACCCCATGAGTGAAGCCGCTGAACATGAACGGTTGTTGCGCCTGGCCACCCGCGCGTCGCTTGCGGTGGCCTGTACTCTGGTACTGGCCAAGGCCATAGGCTGGTGGCTTAGCGGGTCAGTCAGCCTGCTGGCAGGCTTGACCGACTCGCTGCTCGATAGCGTGTCGTCCTTTCTCAACCTGCTGGCAGTGCATTACGCCCTGCGTCCTGCCGATGACAATCACCGCTACGGTCACGGCAAGGCGGAAACATTGGCCGGCATGGCTCAGGCGCTGTTCATCGGGGTCAGTGCCGTATTGATCGGCATCCAGGCCTACCATCGGCTGGAAACCCCAGAACCGCTCGGCAACACCAGCGTCGGTATCGGCGTGATGGTGTTGTCGCTGGTGCTGACGGCGGCCTTGCTGATGCTCCAGGCACGCGTCATCCGTATCACCGGCTCCACGGCCATTCGCGTCGACTCGCTGCATTACCGCTCCGACATGCTGCTCAATGGCAGTATTTTGCTGGCGCTGGTGCTGGCCATGTTCGGCTGGCCGCAACTGGATGCCTACTTCGGCCTGGGAATCGCACTGTACATCCTCTGGAGTGCACTGCAGATCGCTCGCGAAAGCACGGCGATCCTGATGGACACGGCATTACCAGAAGACGTCAGCGAGGAAATGCTCGCGCTGGCCTGTTCCGTCAAAGGTGTCGTGGGCGCTCATGACCTGCGTACGCGCATCTCTGGACAGCACTGGTTCGTTCAGTTGCATCTGGAGTTGCCGGGCGACTTGCCGTTGCGCGAAGCCCATTCACTCTGCGAAGAAGCGGCAGCGGCAATCAACGAACGCTTCCCCAGGGCCGAAGTGCTGGTACACGCCGACCCGGCGCCACACTAAGCACAGGAATCAGTTCACGCTGTAGCCACGCCCGCTCAGACACGCGCCCAGCGCACGCCGGTAGTTGTCAGCCACATAGGCAGCCGGCGCGTAGCTGGCCGCTGCCGGATCAAAATCACTCTGCTCCACAGCCCAGCGGTGACACTCGTAGCGGTCCTGCTGGATCTGCTGCGGCGTCTGCCCCTCGGCCGGGTAGGCAATCACGTCATAACCGTTACTCGGTTCAGCCTGAGGCGCCGTATTGGCCTGCGGTGGATTGACCACCACATACTCCTGGCGGTCGTTGAGGTATTGGTAATAAGTACCCGCGACCATAAACAGCAACGCGTTGCCAACCCACACCTCGCGCGCGTAGGGCGGCAAATAGGTCACCCTTGCCCCGTAAGGCGGTGCCACGACCACATAGCGCGGCCCTTGCGGTCGATACCAGTAACCACCTGAGTAGAAGTAATCATGGCCTCGGTAGGGGACTTTCCAGGACTGCTCTGGAAAGCGATCGATCACATGCCCCGGTCGATACTGCGGGCCTTCACCCCAGCCATTGCCATGCCCATCAGGCCGCCCCGGCCAATCCTCATGCGGTCGCTGCCCGGCACCACCCGCCTGCCAGTGCTGGTTGTAGCCATTGCGTCGTGGAATGTCCTGATAGTATCCCTGCCGCGGTTGCTGCGTCTGACGCACTTCATCCGGACGTGACTGGATCGGTAGCGAGGCGGTGGGCTGCTCCTCGCCATTGGACGGCTGTTGGCCATAACGCTCACCCTGCGCCAGGGCGCTCATACTCACACAAAACAGACCAACACCGGCCAGGCGCCAGATGCACGACTTCATGCTGTTCCTCACGGGGTCAAGATGGGGCTGTAGCGAATACAGCAGAACCACAGGCGTGTTCTGCCATCACTCTATCAGGCCTGCCAGGGCGGGTAATCGACCGGTAGATGAAAAATTCAGGGCATAAAAAAGGGAGGCCCTTAGGCCTCCCCTTGATAATTTTGTCCGTGCTCGACGCTTTTGACGCCGGCTCACCTCACGCCGTCTTCTGGACAGTGTGTAGCCCGGGGGCCGAGCACAACCCTGTGGGATTGCTGGCCGCGGCTGTCCTGATTGGGTCAGCCGCCGTGGACTGATGTCCGGGCAGTGATTCTGGAAATAAGAATACGGCGACAGCTGCGGCAGCGGATTGCGAATATTGCTGATCAAAACACTAGTTGCGCAATTTTTAACTAAAGATAGATAATTCAGCGCAATCGAAACAGAAAAGGCCTGATCCATGAGCAAGCTGGACCGCTATGACCTGAGTATTCTTGCCGAATTGCAGCGCGATGCGCGCATCTCCAACCAGGAGCTGGCCGAGCGTATTGGCCTGTCGCCGTCGCCCTGCTCACGGCGGGTCAAACAACTCGAAGATGACGGTTACATCGCCCGCCAGGTTGCCCTGCTCGACCGCAAGATGCTCGGTTTAAGCCTGACCGCTTACGTCCTGATCGGTATGGACCGGCACACACCAGAGCGTTTTGAAACCTTCGAGGCAGCCATCCGCAACCTGCCGCAAGTGCTCGAATGCAACCTGGTCACCGGGATGGACGCTGACTACCAGCTCAAAGTCGTGGTGCCCGACATGGACCACTACCAGAAGCTGCTGCTCGGCCACCTGACGCGTATCGAAGGGGTGACCAGCGTACGCTCAAGCTTCGTACTCAACCAGGTACTGGCCAGCACCGAACTACCGTTGACGCACCTGCGTTAGTCAGGCCATTCGTACAGGCGTATAATGCCGCGCCTCAGCCTGCCTGGAGAAGATCGATGGATCCTGCGGTATTTGAAGAGTGGATGATGACCGGCCTGGTCACCATCTTGATTGGCTTCATGGGTTTTATCGTCTGGGACCTGGCGAAAAAATCCAATGCTGGCAAATTCGGCACGTTCATTCTGTTCTTCGTGCTGGGCCTGGGCATCCTTGCCTTCATCATCAAGAGCGTGGTGATCGGCTACATCGAAGGGGTCTAGAGCTTGGCCGGGACTTCCCGCCAGCAGCCCTGATCAAGCCCATCGAGCGTCCAGTTGCCGATCCTGACCCTGACCAGCCGCAGGGTCGGCAAGCCTACCGCTGCGGTCATGCGCCGCACCTGACGGTTACGCCCCTCCTTGATCACCAGCTCCAGCCAATGGGTCGGCACGCTCTTGCGAAAGCGCACCGGCGGATTGCGCGGCCATAATTCCGGCTCATCCAAGGCGCGTGCCTGTGCTGGCAAGGTCATGCCATCGTTCAACTCAACACCATCACGCAACCGCTGCAATTGCTCATCGCTCGGTTCACCTTCGACCTGTACCCAGTAGGTCTTTGCCAGCTTGTGCTTGGGGTCGGCAATGCGGGCCTGCAACTGACCGTCATTGGTCAACAACAACAGCCCTTCACTGTCACGGTCCAGGCGCCCTGCCGGATAAATTCCGGGGATGTCGATGTAGTCCTTGAGCGTTGCTCGCCCCTCGCCGTCACTGAACTGGGTCAAGACGTCGAAGGGCTTGTTGAACAGGATCAGCCGCGGTTCGGCCGGCGGCGCCTTGGCTTGGCGACGCGGGGCGAACGGCTTGGCCGCAGGGCGGCGCGGCTTGGTACGAGGGGGTAACGGCATGGGGCCTCAGCGGAACGGCGGCTCATCGAAACTGCGCAGTTTACGCGAGTGCAGCGCGTTCAGTTGGTTACGCAGCAGGTCCAGTGCCGCGATGCCAATCTTCAAATGCTGGCTGACCGCTCGATTGTAGAACGCGTTGGCCGAACCAGGCAGCTTGATTTCACTGTGCAACGGTTTGTCCGAGACACACAGCAACGTGCCATAGGGCACCCGCAAGCGATAACCCTGCGCCGCAATCGTACCGCTTTCCATGTCGACTGCCACGGCTCGCGAGAGGTTGATCAGCGGTCGCTCCTGGGCCCAGCGCAGCTCCCAGTTGCGGTCGTCATAGGTCAATACCGTGCCGGTACGCAGGCGTTTTTTCAGCTCATCACCACGCTCACCCGTCACCTGCGCTGCGGCTTCCTGCAGTGCCAGCTGGACTTCAGCCAACGCCGGTATCGGGATGTTAGGCGGTACCACGCGATCAAGAATTCCATCGCGACGCATATAGGCGTGAGCCAGTACGTAGTCACCAATGGTCTGCGACTGCCGCAGGCCGCCACAGTGGCCGATCATCAACCAGCAATGCGGACGCAGTACCGCCAGATGGTCGGTGATGTTCTTGGCGTTGGACGGGCCGACGCCAATGTTGACCAAGGTAATGCCATGCCCATCGGCCGCGATCAGGTGATACGCCGGCATCTGGTAACGGTGCCAGACCACTCCGGCAACCAGCGCCTGGGCTTCACCGTTGTCCATGGCCTTTTCGATGATGACATTGCCCGGCAGGATCATCCGCACAAAACGTGGATCGTCGCGCAAACGCTCCAGGCCATGGCTGATGAACTGGTCGACGTAACGGTGGTAGTTGGTCAGCAGAATCCACGGTTGCACATGACGCCAGTCGCTGCCGGTGTAATGCACCAGACGACGCAATGAGAAGTCCACCCGCGCCGCATCGAACAACGCCAGCGGCAGCGGATCGACGTTGGCCCAGTCATACAGGCCGTCGGCAATACCATCGGTGGCTGCCGACAGGTCGGTACTGGGGAAGACCCGTGCCAGCACGGCGGCGGTAATGCCACTGCCCGCCAACTCATCGCCCTGCTCAACCACATAAGGGTATGGAATGTTCTGCTCGCTGACACCCACTTCCACCGTCACGGTGAAATCTCGCATCAGCGGGCGCAGTTGCTCCAGCAGATAACTGCGAAACGCCGCCGGGTGAGTCACGGTAATGCTGTAGGTGCCGGGTAACTGGACCTTGGCGTAGGCCCGCGTGATGGCTGGCACTTCACCTTGATACTGATAGGTCAGACGTAATTCAGGATATCGGAACTGTGCGCGTTCGGCGGCGCTCGGCTCGGTACGGTCCTTGAGGTAGCGCTTGAGCGCCTGACTCAAGGCCCCGGTTGCCTGCTCATGCAGGGCGGCCAGACGATCAACCGCCTCCTCGGCGGTTTCTACGACAACAAAGGCTTCAACAGTGCGGTTCACAATGTACTTCCTGTCTGACATGCAGGTTTCCATCTTGCCTACATCTGCGCCTAAAGGCACGCCTGTTTAGAGTGGCCAATGCGGCGTCGAACGCTGGACCAACGCAGCGACGTCTAGACCACGTGGCAAGGTCCCGTACACGCGACCATCGCCACTCAGACGACTGGCAATAAATGCATCGCTGACAGCAGCATTACCGGCCTCCAGCAGCAGCTTGGCTTGCAGCCCCAAGGCGATCGCCTCAGTCAGTTGCCGGGCCCGGTACTGGATATCACTGACATCACTGAATGCTTTCTTCAGCGCGACGATGTGCGCCGCCAGACGCGCATCGCCATGGCCATCACCAAGCTCGGCAAACAGGGCATCGAGCACGCCCGGCTCTTTCGACAATGCCCGCAGTACATCCAGACACTGCACGTTACCGGAGCCTTCCCAGGTCGAATTGACCGGCGCCTCGCGGTACAGCCGCGGCAAGATACTGTCCTCGACATAACCGGCACCGCCCATGCATTCGGCCGCTTCGTTGATCATTGCCGGGGCGCGCTTGCAGATCCAGTACTTGCCCACGGCCGTCACCAGGCGAGCAAATCGCACCTGCTGCGGATCATCAGGCTGATCCAGGGCGTGCCCCATGCGCAGGCTGAGGGCCAAGGCGGCCTCGCTTTCCAGGGCCAGGTCGGCAATGACGTTCTGCATCAGTGGCTGCTCGGCCAGCAGGCGCCCACCCACCTGGCGGTGAGCACAGTGATGCGCAGCCTGGGTCAACGCCTGGCGCATCAACGCGCTGGAGCCGACCATGCAATCGAAGCGGGTCATGCCGACCATTTCGATGATGGTTGGCACCCCGCGTCCCTCTTCACCCACCATCCAGGCAAGGGCGCCGCGAAACTCCACCTCACTGGACGCATTCGAGCAGTTACCCAGTTTGTCCTTCAAGCGCTGGATATAGAATTGATTGCGGCTGTCGTCAGGGCGGTGACGCGGCAGCAGAAAACAACTCAACCCCTTATGGGTCTGCGCCAAGGTCAGGAAGGCATCGCACATGGGCGCGGAACAGAACCACTTGTGCCCGACCAGTTCGTAGGCCTGGCCTGGGCCTGCCACACCGACGGGGTAAGCCCGGGTGGTGTTGGCACGCACATCGGTGCCGCCCTGCTTCTCGGTCATGGCCATGCCCAGCGTAACGCCCGCCTTGTGCCGATCTCCGACGTTGCGCGGGTCGTACTCGGTAGCGAGTACCTTGGGCAGCCAATACTGGGCCAGCTCTGGCTGCAACTTGAGGGTCGGCACCGCTGCAAAGGTCATGGTCAACGGGCAACCACTACCGGCCTCGGCCTGGCTGTGCAGATAAGTCATCGAAGCACGTGCGACATGAGCGCCCTCGCCCGGTGAGGTCCAGGGCAGTGAGGGCAAGCCATGTTCGATGGCCGTTCGCATCAGCTCGTGATAAGCAGGATGGAACTCCACCAGATCGATCCGGTTGCCGTAGCGATCATGGCTCTTGAATTGGGGCTTGTGCTGGTTGGCAAGGAACCCGGCGGCCATCAGCGGCCCACCGGCAAGTGCACCGTAGGCGTCGATCCGTGCTTGCGCCCAGCCCGCACCGAAGCGTTGCGACCACTGCTGCAAAGGCAGATCAATGCGGTACAGGTTGGCGCCATCCAATGACGGTGGCTGGTTGGTGACCTCGTGGGTTTCAGCGTACTGGTGCAGGTTCATCGGGGGCTCCTGACAGATTCACGCATGACTGAACCTCAGTGAATCACGCGCCGCCCCCGGGTCAAAGTGACAAAAGCGCCTAACTAACCGGGCTTTGGCCTCGATTAAGGCTCATGTCGGCGATTTGCACGGGGTTGGCCGCCACACACAGGGACAACTCGAAACAACTGCCTTCGCCCGGCTGCGACTCATGGGTCAAACGGGCCCCGATCAATTCGGCCAATTGCCGACAGATCGCCAAACCGATGCCTAACCCGCCGTACTCACGGGTCATCGAACCATCAATCTGGAAAAAACGCTGATACACGGTCGATTGGTCCAGGCACGCAAAACCGATTCCAGTGTCACGGACACTGACGGTCAGGCACAACTGCCCAGAACCTTGTGGCACGCCGTTGATGTGCACGGTCACACCACCACGATGAGTGAACTTGATGCCGTTATCGAGCAAGTAACCCAAACATGAGGCCAGCTTCTGTCGATCACCGATCACGGTATCCGGCAAGCCGGCAGCGATCTCGAGGCGAACGTACAAGCCCTTGTGCAACGCCTGAGCGGTGAACTGCCCACGCAACTCATGCAAGACGCCACGCAGGCTGAAGGGTTCGTTGTGCTGCTGCAGTCGCCCGGCCTGGAGCTCCGTCAGCACCAGGATGTCATTGACCATCCGCATCATGTCCCGCGCCGAGCCGCTGGCCGTTTGTTGGTACTGCGCAAGCTCTGGCTCCATTGGCAGGGTCTGCATCAGTTCCAGGCAACCAATAACACCGTTCATCGGTGTGCGCAGCTCATGCGTCACGGTGGCGAGGAACTCATCCTTGAGCCGATTGCTCTTGGCCAATTGCTGATTGAGCCGCTCAAGGCTCTCCCCGGTTTCGCGCAAGGTTCGCGCCTGCAAATCGCGCATGCTGTTGATTCGGTCGGCAAGCGCCAACGACAGCAGACCGACCTCCAGCGCAGAACCGATCTGGCTGGCATACATCGTCAGGAAGACGTTCGGCAGGTAGCCCAACACCATCAGGGTGTTCACCAAACCACCGAGCAAAAACGCCGACCAGGCAATGATGAAGTAACGCGCAACCCTCAACCCGCGCCACCAGGCGAACACACCGGCGGTAAAAATACTGAGGGTGAACATCAACGCCAGCAAGGTCGCCAGGCGCAGGGCTATGCCGTAGCTGAGGGTCAACGACATCAGTACGACCGCGACCGCACAGGCCATCAAGGCAAGCAACAAACGATCAAGCACTCGGCTGTGTTGCGCCATCTGGAGAAAACTTCGGGCGAACTGACAACCGAACAAACCCGCCGCACCAATGAAGAACGGCGTGGCCGCATTGGCCCACCAGGGGTTTTCCGGCCAGAAGTAAGCCACCCCGGCGCCGTTTACCGAAACCTGATACAAACCAAACGAGGCGATGTAGAGGATGTAATAGAGGTAACTGGTGTCGCGCACACTGATGTAGATGAACAGGTTGTACACCAGCATCCCCAGCAGCACGCCATAGATCAGGCCCAGCACATACAGGCGTGTCGGCTGTGCCTCCAGATAGGCATCGGTAGCCCACAAGGTCAACGGCGCCTGAACCGACCCTTCGCTGTGCAGGCGCAGGTAGACCGTCATCGATTGATCAGGCTTGAACGGCAATTCGAACAAGTAGTTGTTCTGTTTGATCTGACGGCTGTCATAAGGCAACGCATCACCGGTGCGCTGAGCCAACCGGTAGGTGCCGCTGTCGTCGGGGAGATACAGTTCCAGATGATCAAGCGGCGGGTAGGCCAGCTCCAGCAACCAGCTACGCGCACTTGCCTGGGGCATGGCTAGGTAGCGCAGGTCCACCTTGAGCCAGAACACCGATCTTGAATAGCCTGCGTTGAGCACGTCAGCGTCATGGGAGCTGAATCGATCGCTGAAGGCCGCAGCACTCACCTGAGTAATATCGGCATGGCCTTCACGGTCTTCATAGACCTGCATCAAGCGCCCTAACGGCAGGTTGCGAGTGGCGTCGTCAAAGTCGACCGCGCCAGCAAAGGTTGGCAGGCAGCCCAGCAAAAAAATCAGCAAATAGCGCATACAGCCCCAGCATGGTCTGCCCCGGTTGCGTCGCGTTCGCCTCCTTTCCTTTTGAGACGACGAAATCCGGCGGTGCCTGTTATCAGTATTGAGAGCACTCTAGCATAGCTGTCGCGGCTTACTAGCCGCCACTCCAAAATACAAAGAAAAGGCTCTATTTCGGGCATTACAGACAACCAACGCAAAAATACCTGACCCCTTTACCAAAAAATCAACCTGGCAGGGGAAGACCCGCAAAATGCGTTTGGTGTTAAGCTCGCGCACCATGAATACCTACAGCTCCCGCCCCGTTGTCCTCTGTCTCTCCGGCCACGACCCCAGTGGCGGCGCCGGCTTGCAGGCAGATATCGAAGCCCTGATCGCTCAAGGCTGTCACGCTGCACCCACCGTGACCGCCCTGACCGTGCAGGATACCGTCAATGTCAGCGACTTCCGCGTCCTTGATCGTGAGTGGGTGTTGGCCCAAGCCAATGCCGTGCTCAACGACTCGCCGGTAGCAGCCGTCAAGCTGGGCATGCTCGGCTCACTGGAAATGGTTGATACCGTGGTCGAGCTACTGGCCGCCCACCCGCACCTGCCGATGGTCTGTGACCCCGTGCTGCGTGCAGGCGGCGGCGGACGGCTGGGCAAGGATGAAGTGGGTTACGCCATGCGCGAACGCCTGCTGCCGATTGCCACCATCGCCACACCGAACCTGCCGGAAGCACGCATTCTGGCTGAACTCCCGGAAGGGACTGCCGATGAATGTGCGGAAAAGCTCCTGCCATTCTGCAAGTACCTGCTGATTACCGGCGGTCACGGTGACGAGCACGAGATCCATAACCGCCTGTACAGCCGCGATGGCCAGCGCCACACCTGGACCTGCCAGCGCCTGCCTGGCAGCTACCATGGCTCCGGCTGCACCCTGGCCAGTGCCCTCGCCGGCCGCCTGGCGCTGGGCGAACAACTGGAGAGCGCCGTGCGATCCGCGCTGGACTACACCTGGCGAACGCTGCGCGATGCCGAACAATTGGGCAAAGGCCAGTACGTACCGCGCCGTCTGCCCCTGGATTTCTGTTCCTGACGACTGCTTTACGGTCACGGCCACGAGGCTCAAGCAATGAAGTTACGCGGTTTGTACGCCATTACAGATAGCCAGTTACTGGCCGGTCGGTTCTTGTCTCATGTCGAAGCCGCGCTGGATGGCGGCGTGACCCTGTTGCAGTACCGCGACAAAAGTGACGACGCTGCGCAACGTCTGCGCGAAGCCGAAGCCCTGGCCAAACTCTGCGAACGCTACACCACCCAGTTGATCATCAATGACGATGCCGAGTTGGCCGCGCGCCTGGGTGTCGGCGTGCATCTGGGCCAGACCGACGGCCCGCTGACGCCGGCCCGCGCGCTGTTGGGGCAACAGGCGATCATTGGCTCCACCTGCCACGCCCAGCTTGAACTGGCGGAGCAGGCCGCGCGCGAAGGCGCCAGCTATGTGGCCTTTGGTCGTTTCTTCAATTCCGTAACCAAGCCCGGTGCGCCGGCCGCCAGCGTCGAACTGCTGGAACAGGCTCGCCGCCGGGTCAACCTGCCGATTGCCGTGATCGGCGGCATTACCCTGGACAATGCCGCACCGTTGGTCGCCCATGGCGCCGACCTGCTGGCCGTCATCCACGGGCTGTTTGGTGCCGAAAGCGCGCAGGAAGTCACCCGCCGCGCACGCGCCTTCAACGCCCTGTTCGAATCTGTTTGATTGAGAGAGACCCTCATGTCCCGTTCCGAAGCCCTGTTTGCCAATGCCCAGAAGCACATCCCAGGTGGCGTGAACTCGCCAGTCCGCGCATTCCGCAGCGTTGGCGGCACCCCGCTGTTCTTCAAGCACGCCGAAGGCGCCTACGTTACCGATGAAGACGACAAGCGTTATGTCGACTACGTCGGTTCCTGGGGGCCAATGATTCTGGGCCACAGCCACCCAGACGTCCTTGACTCGGTGCGCAAGCAACTGGAGCACGGCCTGTCCTATGGCGCCCCGACCGCGATGGAAACCGAGATGGCCGACCTGGTCTGCTCGATCGTACCGTCGATGGAAATGGTTCGCATGGTCAGCTCCGGTACCGAAGCCACCATGAGCGCCATCCGCCTGGCCCGCGGCTACACCGGCCGCGACAGCATCATCAAGTTCGAGGGCTGCTACCACGGCCACTCCGACAGCCTGCTGGTAAAAGCCGGTTCTGGCCTTCTGAGCCAGGGCGTACCGAGCTCTGCAGGCGTGCCCGCTGCGTTCGCCAAACATACATTGACCCTGCCGTTCAACGACCTTGCTGCCGTAGAGAAGATGCTCAATGAAGTGGGCAACGAGGTCGCCTGTATCATCGTCGAGCCGGTCGCCGGCAACATGAACTGCGTGCCGCCCGCCCCCGGCTTCCTTGAAGGCCTGCGCACACAATGCGACAAGCACGGCGTGGTCCTGATTTTCGACGAAGTCATGACCGGTTTCCGTGTTGCCCTGGGCGGTGCGCAAGCCTATTACGGCGTTACCCCGGACCTGTCGACCTTCGGCAAGATCGTCGGCGGCGGCATGCCTGTCGGCTGCTTCGGTGGCAAGCGCGAAATCATGTCGCAGATCGCGCCGCTGGGCCCGGTGTATCAAGCCGGCACCTTGTCGGGCAACCCACTGGCCATGGCCGCTGGCTTGACCACACTGAAGCTGATCAGCCGGCCTGGGTTCCACGACGAACTGAGCGACTTCACCAGCCGCCTGCTCCAGGGGCTGCAGGAACGTGCCGATGCTGCAGGCGTACCGTTCGTCACCACCCAGGCGGGTGGCATGTTCGGCCTGTACTTCAGCGCTGCCGACGACATCGTGACCTTCGACGACGTCATGTCCAGCGATGCCGAACGCTTCAAGCGCTTCTTCCACCTGATGCTGGAAGGTGGCGTGTACCTGGCACCGAGCGCCTTTGAGGCGGGCTTTACCTCTATTGCCCATGGCGAAGCCGAGTTGAAGATCACTCTGGACGCCGCTGAGCGGGCATTCGCCAAGCTCTAAGCGCCCGCCTGCAACAGACCGTCTTGTCGCCGCTGCGGGGCCGACGCGATGCCAATGAGCACGCGTTGCCCGCAGCGCCAACAAGGCCGGCACATGCAAATAGCGAGCACCAAACACCCCTTCAAGCAGAAAATCGAGTAAAGACTTTGTAAGGTTGGCGCAGGTTATCCCATAATGTGCCACCAGACACATTGGCCGCAGCTTTGCAGAGGTAAGTCGATCCCCATGAACCGCACCGGCCGCGCCCTTGCCCTGGGCTGCCTGTTGCTTCTTCAGCCCCTGCTGGCTACAGCAGGCGGTAACTCGTTGCTGATCCCGGCAACCGGCCGCTGCACCCTCGATTCCCAGCCCGAAGACCTGGCGCAAGCACTCGCTGACTGCCAACAAGCGGCACAGGGCGGGGATGCCCAGGCGCAGTACGAGTTGGGTGAGTTCTACTATGTGGGTAAAAATGCACCGCGCGACCTGAGCAAGGCACTGAGCTACTTCGAACAGGCCTCATTGCAAGGGCATGCTGAAGCACAGTACCGCCTGGGCACCATGTTTTTCCGCGGAGAAGGCGTGGCGGCCAACAATGTGCAAGCCTACATCGTGCTGAAAATGGCCGCAGTCAATGGCGCCGAAGACGCCCTGGACATGGCCGACGAGGTGTCGGCACAAATGCCACGTGACGAGCTGGAGGTCGCTACCCAAGTACTGGGGCAGATCTTCCGCAAGTACCTGCTGGAACTGCAGAGCGCCGAAGGGCGCACCCCCTTCTCGCCACTCCCCTGACGCCGGGGCAGCGTCCTGCTTACTTCTCGGGCATCGGCATTGGGAACGGCATCACGTTACCGCCCCCGCGCGCTTCACTGATCTTGGGTGTCCCCAGCCGCTCGACTTCATCGATACGCACGATCGAATGCATCGGTACGAAGCTGCGAACCACACCCTCGAATTGCGCCTTGAGCTTCTCTTCACTGGGATCGACCACCACTTGGGTGCGCTCTCCGAAGATAAACTCCTCCACTTCGAGAAAGCCCCACAGATCACTTTGGTAGATCTGCTTGGCGTACATCTCGAATACCTGGCCCTGGTTGAGAAAAATCACTTTGTAGATCGGATCGGCACGTTTGGTCATTTTCGGCGGGAACGAAGACAGGTGGTAAAGAGGGCGCAAACTATAGCATAGCCACCTGATCGACAACGCTAGGAACCATCGCTGACGCCCCTTATAATGCGCGGTTCTTTGAATTACCTGATGATCTCCCATGGCCAAGAAGCTTTATATCGAAACCCACGGTTGCCAGATGAACGAGTATGACAGCTCGCGCATGGTCGATCTGTTGGGCGAACATCAAGCCCTGGAGGTCACCGCCCGGGCAGAAGACGCCGATGTCATCCTGCTCAACACCTGTTCGATCCGCGAACGTGCACAAGACCGGGTCTACTCCCAGCTGGGCCGCTGGCGTGAGCTGAAGGAACAGAACCCGGAAATGGTCATTGCCGTCGGCGGCTGCGTCGCCAGCCAGGAAGGCGAGTCCATCCGCAAGCGTGCGCCCTATGTCGACGTGGTGTTCGGCCCGCAAACCCTGCACCGCTTGCCGGAGATGATCGACGCCGCCCGCACTACCCGGCAACCACAGGTAGACGTCTCGTTCCCGGAAATCGAAAAGTTCGACCACCTGCCGGAACCCCGTATCGACGGCCCTACTGCCTACGTTTCAGTCATGGAAGGCTGCAGCAAGTACTGCACCTTCTGCGTGGTGCCTTACACCCGCGGCGAGGAAGTCAGCCGCCCATTCGACGACGTACTGGCCGAGGTCATTCACCTGGCCGAGAACGGCGTACGTGAAATCACCCTGCTGGGGCAGAACGTCAACGGTTACCGTGGCCTGACCCACGATGGGCGCCTGGCCGACCTGGCCGAGCTGATCCGCGTGGTTGCCGCAGTGGACGGCATCGGTCGCATCCGCTACACCACCTCGCACCCTCTGGAGTTCTCCGACAGCCTGATCCAGGCGCACGCTGACGTGCCGCAACTGGTCAAGCACCTGCACCTGCCGGTGCAGTCGGGCTCGGACCGTGTACTGGCCGCGATGAAGCGCAACCACACCGTTCTTGAGTACAAGTCCAAGCTGCGCAAGCTCAAGGCAGCGGTGCCGGACATCTGCATCAGCTCCGACTTCATTGTCGGCTTCCCCGGCGAAACGGAAAAAGACTTCGAACAAACCCTGAAACTGGTCAGCGATGTCGGCTTCGACTTCTCCTACTCGTTCGTCTACAGCCAGCGCCCGGGTACACCGGCCGCCGACCTGCCGGACGACACGCCGGAAGAACTCAAGAAGGAACGCCTGCAGGTACTGCAGCAGCGCCTTGACCATCAAGGTTTTGAAATCAGCCGGCGCATGGTCGGGACCGTTCAGCGCATTCTGGTAACCGATTACTCACGCCGTGACCCTGGGCAGTTGCAAGGGCGCACCGAAAATAACCGTATCGTCAACTTCCGCTGCGACAATCCCAAACTGATTGGGCAGTTTGTCGACGTGCAGATCGACGATGCACGGCCTCACTCGTTGTTCGGCTCGCTGCTACCGTAAAGGCATGGCCGGGCCCTGCACACCGGGCCCGGTAATCCTTGAACGTTTCAGCGCTTTCGCACGTGAGCCTCTGGGGTTATCCTTGAATTCACTCTCATTGCCGTTGGGCGGCTAAAAAACGACCTTGAACGCACCCATAGAACCTCATCGTTTCATCCTCGAGCCCTTTGAGGCTCGCCGGTTCGCCAACCTGTGCGGGCAGTTCGACGAGCATTTGCGCCTCATCGAACAGCGCATGGCCATTGAAATCCGCAACCGCGGCAATCAATTTGAATTGATCGGCGAACCCCAACTCACCTCTTCCGCCGAGCAACTGCTGCGACGCCTGTACCGCGAAACCAAGGCTACCGAGCTTTCGCCGGACATGGTTCACCTGTTCCTGCAGGAGTCGTCGCTGGAAGCCATGGAAAACCCGGCTGCCGCCGAACCGAGCGTGACCCTGCGCACACGCAAGGGCAATATCCGCCCGCGCGGGCTCAACCAGCAGCGCTACGTCAAGGAAATCCTGGCGAACGACATCAACTTCGGCATCGGCCCGGCGGGTACCGGCAAGACCTACCTGGCTGTGGCCTGTGCGGTTGATGCGCTGGAGCGTGAACAGGTGCGGCGCATTCTGCTGGTGCGTCCGGCGGTCGAAGCAGGCGAAAAGCTTGGCTTCCTGCCCGGCGACCTGGCGCAGAAAATCGACCCGTACCTGCGACCGCTGTACGACGCCCTCTACGAAATGCTGGGCTTCGAACATGTGGCCAAGCTGATTGAGCGCCAGGTCATCGAGATCGCGCCATTGGCCTACATGCGCGGCCGTACCTTGAATAACAGCTTCATCATCCTCGACGAAAGCCAGAACACGACCGTCGAGCAGATGAAAATGTTCCTCACTCGGATCGGCTTCGGCTCGACAGCCGTGATCACCGGGGACATCACCCAGGTCGACCTGCCGCGCGGCACCAAATCAGGGCTGGCGCATGTGATCGAGGTTCTTGACGGGGTGCCGGGCATCAGCTTTACCCACTTCAAGCCGAAAGACGTTGTACGCCATCCGCTGGTGCAACGCATCGTCGAGGCCTACGAGCGCTTCGACAGCAAGCAGCAGGACAAGCACGAAGGCAACCGTCACGATGGTTGAACTCGACCTGCAACTGGCTACTGATGCCGCCGCCCCTGATGAAGCCACGTTCCGTCGCTGGTGCGAACTTGCCCTGCGTCAGCGCAGCGCCGACTCCGAGCTGACCATACGCCTGGTTGATGAAGCCGAAGGCCGCGAGCTCAACAACACCTATCGGCACAAGGACTACGCCACCAACGTGCTGTCCTTCCCGGCCGATGTGCCCGATGACATGCTCGACATTCCACTGCTCGGCGACCTGGTCATTTGCGTCGCCGTGGTCGAACGCGAAGCCGCCGAACAAGGCAAGTCGCTGGAGGCACACTGGGCGCACCTGGTCATCCACGGCTGCCTGCACCTGCTGGGCTACGACCACATCGAAGACGATGAGGCCGAAGAGATGGAAGCACTGGAACGAACGTTGCTTGCCGAACTGGGTCACCCTGACCCGTATGCCGACGACGAACACGATTTCCCCGACACCGATACCTGTAAGGATCACGAGTAACCGCCATGAGCGAAGATCGATCGAGCAATGGGCAAAAGTCCTGGCTGGGTAAGCTGACCCAGGCTTTTGCCCATGAGCCGAAAAACCGCCAGGAACTCCTGGAACTGCTGCGCGAAGCCCATCAGAACAAGCTGCTCGACAGCGAAGCCCTGACCATCGTGGAAGGCGCAATCCAGGTCGCAGACCTGCAAGTGCGTGACATCATGGTCCCGCGCTCGCAGATGATCAGCATCAAGGCGACCCAAACACCCCGCGAGTTCCTGCCAGCGGTGATCGACGCTGCGCACTCACGCTACCCGGTCGTGGGCGAGAGCCACGATGACGTCCTCGGCGTACTGCTCGCCAAGGACCTGTTGCCACTGATCCTCAAGGAAAATGGCGACCGCTTCAACATCAAGGACCTGCTGCGCCCGGCCACCTTTGTGCCCGAATCCAAGCGTCTGAACGTGCTGTTGCGTGAATTCCGTGCCAACCACAACCACATGGCCATCGTCATCGATGAGTATGGCGGCGTGGCCGGCCTGGTAACCATCGAAGACGTGCTCGAACAAATCGTCGGCGACATCGAGGATGAGCATGACGTCGAGGAAGACAGCTACATCAAGCCGTTGCCGAGTGGCGACTTCCTGATCAAGGCCTTGACGCCCATCGAGAACTTCAACGAGTTCTTCGACAGCGAGTTCTCCAATGACGAGTTCGACACCGTCGGCGGTTTGGTGATGAGCGCATTCGGGCACTTGCCCAAGCGTAACGAGACAACCGAAATCGGCCCCTACCGTTTCCGGGTTCTCAACGCCGACAGCCGCCGGATACACTTGCTGCGACTGACACCTATCACCCGCTAAGGACAACCATGCGTTGGATCACCCGCCCCGGCTGGCCCGGTAACCTGCTGGCCGTGGCGGCCGGCGCCATCACCACCCTGGCCCTCGCGCCGTTCAACATCTGGCCACTGGCGCTGGTGACCCTGGCGATGTTCTACCTGGGCCTGCGCGACCTTCGCCCACGCCAGGCTCTGGCGCGCGGCTGGTGTTATGGCTTCGGTGTGTTCGGCGCGGGAACCAGCTGGATCTACGTGAGCATCCATACCTACGGCGGCGCCTCGGCACTGCTGGCAGGCCTGCTGATGCTTACCTTCATCGCAGCGATAGCGTTTTTCTTCGCCCTGCCTGCCTGGGTCTGGGCGCGCTGGATTCGACGCAACGAAGCACCGCTGGCCGACGCCCTGGCCTTTGCCGCGCTCTGGCTGGCCCAGGAAGCCTTCCGTGGCTGGTTCCTGACCGGTTTCCCCTGGCTCTACGCAGGCTACAGCCAGCTTGACGGCCCCTTGGCCGGCTTGGCCCCCCTGGGTGGAATGTGGCTGATCTCCTTCAGCTTGGCACTGAGCGCCGCACTGCTGTGCAACCTGAACCGCCTGCGTGAGCGCAAAGCCTTCCTGATCGCCGCACTGGCCGTGTTGCTGGCCCCGTGGGCGATCGGCATGGCACTCAAAGGCCACGCCTGGACCCGCCCGGCGGGCGAGCCACTGAAGGTGGCCGCAATCCAGGGCAACATCGAGCAGTCGCTAAAGTGGGATCCGACCCAGCTGAACGCCCAGTTGGCGCTGTACCGCGACATGACCTTCACGTCCAAACAGGTCGACCTGATCGTTTGGCCGGAGACGGCTGTGCCAGTGCTCAAGGAGTCCGCTCAGGGCTACCTGGACATGATGGGCAGCTTTGCCAGCGACCGACGCTCGGCGCTGATCACCGGCGTACCAATCCGCCAGGTCGTGCATGACCAACGGCGCTACTACAACGGCATTACCGTCACCGGTGAAGGCGACGGCACCTACCTGAAACAGAAACTGGTGCCTTTCGGTGAGTACGTGCCACTGCAAGACCTGCTACGCGGGCTGATCACCTTCTTCGACCTGCCGATGTCGGACTTCGCTCGCGGCCCCTCAGACCAGACACTGTTGCAAGCAAAGGGCTACCAGATCGCGCCCTACATTTGCTACGAAGTGGTGTACCCAGAGTTCGCCGCCAGCCTCGCGGCACGAAGCGACCTGTTGCTCACCATCAGTAACGACACCTGGTTCGGCACCTCGATCGGACCGTTGCAACACCTGCAGATGGCACAAATGCGCGCCCTTGAAGCGGGGCGCTGGATGATCCGTGCAACCAACAACGGCGTCACCGGCCTGATCGACCCCTTCGGCCGGATCACCGCGCAAATCCCGCAATTTGAGCGCGGCATCCTCTACGGCGAAGTGGTTCCGATGCAAAAGCTCACGCCATACCTGAAATGGCGCTCCTGGCCGCTGATCATTCTCAGCACCCTGCTGCTGGGCTGGGCACTGATGGCCGGTCGCATCGCCAGAACAGTCTAGTAAAACAAGCGATAAGCGAGCAGACCAACGGCTTCGTTAAGCAGTTGGCTGCTCTGCCAGAGTGATTTGTTTTCAGGCATCCAGCCGCCAAACGGGCGAGCATGATTGCGCCCCATGTAGCCCACTGGCGCTGGCACCACAGTGAACCCGACGCGCTCAAAGCTCCAGCGCGAACGCTGCATGTGCCATGCCTGGGTCACCAACACCACGCGCTTGTAGCCCTCTGGCAGCAGCAGCTCTGCGCTCATCTGCGCATTCTCCCAGGTCGTACGGCTACGCTCCTCTTTCCAACGCACCGAGACACCAAAATCGCGCGCGAGCGCGTCGGCCATCAACTGGGCCTCACTGGGCGGCGTACCGTAGTGCAAACCGCCACTGATGAGTACAGGCAAACCGGAAGCCTTGGCCAATTGCGCGGCATAGCGCATACGTTCAAGCGCGACAGCACTCGGCTGATCCCTGGCGCCCCAGGCGGGGTCATCGCGCTCTCGGCCCGCGCCCAGCACGACGATGGCATCGGCACGCTCAGCAAGGTCCTCCCACTGGCCATAAGCCAGCGCAGGGTCACGCTCCAGCAGGCGTGCGGCCTGCTCCACAACGACAGGCAAGCTCATCAGCCACAGCCCGCCCAAGCCCAGCGTGAAACATGCACAGGCCGTACGAGGCCAGGTGTTACGCAACCACCATGCCGCGATCAACAGCAGAAACAACACGCCAGGCGGCATGATCAATTGTTTAATGAAATAACGAAACGGCATCGGCACCTCCATGGATGCGCGAAGCCTAAGAAAATCGGCACCTGACAACAATAGCCAGGTGCCGATCATGGAAAATTTAACGGTAAGGTCGTAGGGCCTGAAGGACTCGTACGATTACTTGAAATGCAATGCCCTGGACTTTGTCGTGACTGAAGAACGCGCGCTGTCTTTAAGCCAGACCACTCTGCCGGCAGGTACCTCAGGCTGCTGCAGCGCATCTATATGTGCTCTGTAGCGCTCTGGGTTCGATGCCAGGTAAGCCTTGATCACTTCAAATTCGGCGTAGCTCAATCCACGTAGTTCCAGTTCGGCGGGCATCTCATCGCGCAGTCGAACAGAGGCTCTGGCGACATCCAGTGCCAGCCCCAACCGGTCGATCAAACGCTCGCAAAGCTCGGGCTCTAGTGCTTGTAGCGGCGACTCACCCATCCGTTCACCTCATTTGAGATAAAAATACCGCCCCCAAGAATCAGCTTAGCGGTACTCACAAAAGCAGCGAGACGCCACGACCAACGGCCCGCAGCCAGTCTGAGGATGCAATCAGGGTTTCCCTCGATAGAGACGGGTCATGTATGCTACTGCGTTCATTATATTGACACCGAATTGCCGGGCGCAGCGGTTCTGCCTGGATAAGGTCTCCCATTTCTCAGCGCAAAGTAGCCATGCACGAACTCTATCAGCCCCGCGAAATTGAAGCCGCCGCCCAGTCGTTCTGGGACGAGCAAAAGTCTTTTGAAGTCAGTGAACAACCAGGCAAAGACACCTTCTACTGCCTGTCGATGTTCCCGTACCCAAGCGGCAAGCTACACATGGGTCACGTGCGCAACTACACCATCGGCGACGTCATCGCCCGCTATCAGCGCATGCAGGGCAAGAACGTCCTGCAGCCGATGGGTTGGGACGCCTTTGGCATGCCGGCCGAAAACGCGGCGATGAAAAACAACGTCGCCCCGGCCAAGTGGACCTACGAAAACATCGAGTACATGAAGACCCAGCTCAAGAGCCTGGGCCTGGCCTTCGACTGGTCGCGTGAAGTCACCACCTGCAAGCCGGACTACTACCGCTGGGAGCAGTGGCTGTTCACCCGCCTGTTCGAAAAAGGCGTCATCTATCGCAAGAACGGCACCGTCAACTGGGACCCGGCTGACCAGACCGTACTGGCCAACGAGCAGGTCATCGACGGCCGTGGCTGGCGTTCGGGCGCGCTGATCGAGAAGCGCGAAATCCCGATGTACTACTTCAAGATCACCGATTACGCCGACGAGTTGCTGGAAAGCCTCGACGAACTGCCGGGCTGGCCTGAACAGGTCAAGACCATGCAACGTAACTGGATTGGCAAGTCGCGCGGCATGGAAGTCCAGTTCCCGTTCGACAAGGCCTCGATCGGCCACGACGGTACACTGAAAGTCTTCACCACCCGTCCAGACACCCTGATGGGCGCGACCTACGTCGCCGTTGCCGCCGAGCACCCGCTGGCCACGCAGGCTGCCCAGGGTAACCCGGCGCTGCAAGCCTTTATCGACGAGTGCAAGAGCGGCAGCGTTGCCGAGGCCGACGTTGCCACCCAGGAAAAGAAAGGCATGCCGACGTCGCTGTTCGTCGAGCATCCGCTGACTGGCGAAAAACTGCCCGTGTGGGTCGCCAACTACGTCCTGATGCACTACGGCGACGGCGCGGTCATGGCTGTTCCTGCCCATGACGAGCGCGACTTCGAGTTCGCACACAAGTACAACCTGCCGGTCAAGACCGTAGTTCGCACCCGTGCCGGCGATGTGGTTGGCACCGAGTGGGACGCCGCCTACGGCGAGCACGGCCAACTGATCAATTCTGCTGAATTCGACGGCCTGGACTTCGCTGGCGCGTTCGATGCCATCGAAGCCGCCCTGATCAAGAAAGAACTCGGCAAGTCGCGCACCCAGTTCCGTCTGCGCGACTGGGGTATCAGCCGCCAGCGCTACTGGGGTTGCCCAATCCCGATCATCCACTGCCCATCCTGCGGCGACGTACCGGTACCGGAAGACCAGTTGCCGGTCGTCCTGCCAGAAGACGTGGTGCCGGATGGTGCGGGATCGCCGCTGGCGCGCATGCCTGAGTTCTACAACTGCAGCTGCCCGAAATGCGGCGCCGCAGCCAAGCGCGAAACCGACACCATGGACACCTTCGTCGAGTCGTCCTGGTACTTCGCGCGTTACGCCTCGCCAAACTACGAAGGCGGCATGGTCGACAAACAGGCTGCCAACCACTGGCTGCCGGTTGACCAGTACATCGGCGGCATCGAACACGCCATTCTTCACCTGCTCTATGCACGCTTCTTCCACAAGCTGATGCGTGACGAAGGCCTGGTTAGCTCCAACGAACCGTTCAAGAACCTGCTGACTCAGGGCATGGTCGTCGCAGAGACGTACTACCGCACGGCCAGCAACGGTGGCAAAGACTGGTTCAACCCGGCCGACGTTGAAGTCGAACGCGATGCCAAGGCCAAGATCATTGGCGCCCGCCTGAAAACCGACGGCCTGCCCGTAGAGATCGGCGGCACCGAGAAGATGTCCAAGTCGAAGAACAACGGCGTTGACCCTCAGGCCATGATCGAAGCCTACGGTGCTGACACCTGCCGCCTGTTCATGATGTTCGCCTCGCCGCCCGACATGAGCCTGGAATGGTCCGACTCCGGCGTAGAAGGCTCGAACCGCTTCCTGCGCCGCGTCTGGCGCCTGGCGCAAAGCCACGTCGCACAAGGGCTGCCTGGCGCCCTGGATGTCGCTGAGCTGGACGATGCCCAGAAAGCCGTACGCCGTTCGATCCACTCGGCCATCAAGCAAGCCAGCCAGGATGTGGGCCAGCACCACAAGTTCAACACCGCCATTGCGCAAGTAATGACCCTGATGAACGTGCTGGAGAAGTCACCGCAAGCCACGGCACAAGACCGCGCACTGATTCAGGAAGGCCTGGAAACCGTGACCCTGTTGCTGGCACCGATCACGCCGCACATCAGCCACGAACTGTGGAAGCAGTTGGGCCATGAAGGCGCAGTCATCGACGCTGGCTGGCCAGCCGTGGATGAAAGCGCGCTGGTACAGGACAGCCTGCAACTGGTAATCCAGGTCAACGGAAAACTGCGCGGCCAGATCGAGATGCCGGTTGGCGCCAGCCGTGAAGACATTGAAGCCGCGGCCCGCAGCAATGAAAACGTGCTGCGTTTCACTGAAGGCCTGACCATCCGCAAGGTCATCGTCGTACCGGGCAAGCTGGTCAATATTGTCGCCAGCTGATGGAATGTGGCGCCCTGCTCACCTCAGGGCGCCCGCACAGAATCGGCTTACAAGGTTTCAAGGGAGCAACAACATGATCAAACGCAACCTGCTGGTGATGGGCCTGGCCGTAATGCTCAGCGCCTGCGGCTTCCAACTGCGCGGCACCGGCACCACCGACCTGGCGCTCAAGGAGCTCGATGTCAGTGCTCGCGACGCCTATGGCGATACTGTGACGCAACTGCGCCAGGTTCTGAAAAGCAGCGGCGTGAACGTGCATGCCGGCGCCCCATACAAGCTGTTCCTGGCCCGTGAAGACAATACCCAGCGCGCCGCCAGCTATGCAGGCTCTGCTCGCTCGGTCGAGTATGAACTCACCGACACCCTGAGCTTCGAGATCCGCGGCCAGAACAACACCAGCCTCCTTGCCGACAAGCTGGAAGTACAAAAGATCTATGTGCATGACAGCAACAACCTTACGGGCTCCGACCAGGAAGCCAGCCAGGTTCGCGATGAAATGCGCCGCGAGATGGTCCAGAAGATGGTCCTGCGCTTGCAGTTGATCACCCCGGCCCAACTTGAAACCCTGCAAATGGAAGCCGAGGCGCGCGCCAAGGCCGAGGCTGATGCCCTCGAAGCCGCCCGTCGCGCCCAGGACGAAATGCCGCAGCAATCCCCGCTGGAAATCCCAGCCAACTGAGCCTGAACGGGGCACTTCGGTGCCCCGCACTCCGCGATGAAACTCACACCTGCCCAACTCAACAAGCACCTGCAAGGTTCGCTCGCCCCGGTCTACGTGGTTAGCGGCGATGACCCGCTGCTGTGCCAGGAAGCCGCCGACGCGATTCGCGCGGCAGCTCGCCAGCAAGGCTTCGACGAACGCCAGGTGTTCAGCGCAGATGCCAACTTCGACTGGGGCACGCTGCTTCAAGCGGGCGCCAGCTTGTCGCTGTTCGCTCAACGACGCCTGCTGGAACTGCGCCTGCCTTCAGGCAAGCCCGGTGACAAAGGCGCCGCAGCGCTGATTGAGTACTGCTCCAACCCTGCCGAGGACACCCTGCTGCTGATCAGCCTGCCAAAACTCGACGGCAGCGCGCAAAAAACCAAGTGGGGCAAGGCGCTGGTTGACGGTCAGCACGTCCAGTTCATTCAGATCTGGCCGGTGGACAACAATCAACTGCCGCAATGGATCAGCCAACGCCTGTCTCAAGCCGGCCTGGCAGCCCAACGCGATGCAGTAGAGCTGATTGCAGCGCGCGTGGAGGGCAACCTGCTAGCCGCCGCTCAGGAAATCGAAAAGCTCAAGTTACTGGCCGATGGCAATCAGATCACCGTCGAAACGGTACAGGCCGCCGTGGCCGACAGTGCCCGCTTCGATGTCTTTGGCCTGGTCGACGCCATTCTTAATGGCGAAGCTGCCCATGCCCTGCGCATGCTCGAAGGCTTGCGCGGTGAAGGGGTTGAGCCACCGGTCATTCTCTGGGCATTGGCCCGGGAACTGCGCCTGCTGGCTGGCCTTTCCCAGCAGTACAGCCAGGGCGTACCGCTGGACAAGGCATTCAGCCAGGCCAAACCGCCGGTCTGGGATAAACGCCGGCCGCTGATGAGCAAAGCCTTGCAACGTCATTCGGCGCAACGCTGGAGCCAGCTGCTGCAGGATGCCCAACGCATTGATGCACAGATCAAGGGGCAGGCACAGGGCTCTCCCTGGACCAGCCTGGCACGTCTGTCGCTGCTGATGGCCGGCCAACGTCTGACATTACCTGCCGAATAGCATCACGCCAAACCTGGCGATACCACCCCCGCCAGCGATGTATGCATCGCGCAACAACCCATGCCACAACGAGCAGATAGCCGGTAAGCCCGTAAGATTGCCCACACGAATGCAAGGGCCTATAGTGCGCGCCAACACCCCCATCGCAGGAGCTCCTGTAATGAGCAAGAAACCGGCCAAACCCGGCCCCAACAAAGCCAAGTCCATCATCGCCCAGCCCCTGTTCCGTAGCCGCCAGGAACGCTCAGGCAAGGGCAAAGGCAGCTACCGCCGCGAAGCCTTCCAATCGAGAGATTGGGAGGCTTCTTACTTTTTGGCCGCATGAAGGCAGGAATCCGGCAAGCATGGTATGGTCAACACCTGACTTGAATTACTGGACCTGTGCATGCCCTTTTGCCTTTCCCGCCGTTGGCAACCCCGCCAACTGATCGCTGCCTCCAGCCTCATCCTGCTTGTCGCCTGCGCGGAGAAGCCGACCGCCGCCGATGCGCTGCCGCTAGCGCCGACACAATCCGCTTCTGCTGCACCCCAGCCAACTGCCAGCGCCGATCCGATCGACGATGTGCAACCCCTGCAGAGCTTCGCTCAATGGCAAGCCGGCTTCCGCCAGCAGGCCCTGCAAGCCGGTATCAATCCGGCGACCTTTGACCGCGCGTTTTTTAATATCACCCCTGACATGAGCGTGATCAAGGCCGACCGCAGTCAACCCGAATTCACACGCCCCGTCTGGGAATACCTCGACGGCGCTGTCTCGCCTGTACGTGTTCGCAAAGGCCAGGCCCTGCTCAACCAGAACGCCGAACTGCTGGCACGTATCGAACAACGGTATGGCGTCGACCGCACCACACTGGTGTCCGTCTGGGGCATGGAAAGTAACTTCGGCCAGTTCCAGGGCAGCAAATCGGTGATCCGCTCGCTCGCCACCCTGGCCTACGAAGGCCGTCGCCCGGCCTTCGCACAGGCGCAGCTCCTCGCTGCACTGCAGATCCTGCAGAACGGCGACATCCAGCCCGAGGCCATGCTGGGCTCATGGGCCGGCGCCATGGGTCAGACCCAGTTTATCCCGACGACCTACAACACCCACGCGGTAGACTTCGACGGTGACGGTCGCCGTGACATCTGGAACAGCACCGCCGACGCCCTCGCATCGACCGCCCACTACCTGCAAAGCTCAGGCTGGAAACGCGGCGAGCCTTGGGGTTTTGAAGTTGGCCTGAAACCCGGCTTCGACTACTGGCTGGCGGACGGCTCTCAACGCAAGACGGTCGCAGAATGGCTGCAACTGGGCCTGCAACTTCCCCCTGGAGCGCAAGTACCCGCGGGTAGCGAACAACTGTCTGCAGCTCTGCTGCTGCCTGCCGGCGCTCGCGGCCCGGCCTTCCTGGTACTGGACAACTTCCGCGCCATCCTCAAGTACAACAACTCATCGTCGTACGCCCTGGCCGTCAGCCTGCTGGCCGAGCGTTTCGATGGGTCTGGCTACATCCGTGGTGACTGGCCAAAAGATGATCTGCCGCTGAGCCGTAGTGAGCGCATGGAACTGCAGAACCTGCTCAGTGCCAGCAACTACGACGCCGGCAGCGCCGACGGCATCATCGGAGCCAATACCCGCAAGGCAATTCGTAGCGCACAGCAAGCCCTGGGCTGGCCGGCAGACGGTTACCCGACCCATAAGCTGCTGGAGAGCCTGCGCAACCAGCAGGCACGCTAGCACGCCCAACGGGGCGGTTCAGGCTGCCAGTGGCAGACTTTCCCGTAGCGCACACAAAAATGCCGACACCCTCATGAAGACGGGCGTCGGCATTTTTCGTTCATGTCGAATCAGAGCTTGATCTTGGCCTCATGAGCCTGCTGATCGGCATGGTAGGACGAACGCACCAGCGGGCCGGACGCAACGTTCTTGAAGCCCATCCGATAACCTTCCTCGGCGAACCAGGCGAAGGTATCCGGGTGAACAAAGCGCTGTACCGGCAGGTGGCTGCGCGACGGCTGCAGGTACTGGCCGAGGGTCAGCATGTCGATATCGTGCTCGCGCATGCGCTGCATGACCTCAATGACTTCCTCGTCCGTCTCGCCCAGGCCGAGCATCAGGCCGGACTTGGTCGGAACGTGCGGTACCAGTTGCTTGAACTTTTGCAGCAGGTCCAGCGACCACTCGAAATCAGACCCCGGACGCGCAGCCTTGTATAGGCGCGGTACGGTTTCCAGGTTGTGGTTGAACACGTCTGGCGGCTCTTGCGCGGTGATGGCAAGGGCCACGTCCATACGACCACGGTAGTCCGGAACCAAGGTCTCCAACTGCACGCCTGGAGACAGCGCACGGATCTCGCGCAGGCAGTCGGCGAAGTGCTGAGCACCACCGTCACGCAGGTCGTCACGGTCCACCGAGGTGATGACCACGTACTTCAGGCGCAGGTCGGCGATGGCAACTGCGAGGTTCTTCGGCTCATCGACATCCAATGGTTTGGGGCGGCCATGACCCACGTCGCAGAACGGGCAACGGCGGGTGCAGATATCACCCATGATCATGAACGTGGCGGTGCCACCCGAGAAGCACTCACCCAGGTTCGGGCAGGAGGCCTCTTCACACACGCTGTGCAGCTTGTGCTTGCGCAGCAGTTGCTTGATACGGTCGACTTCCGGCGAAACCGGGATGCGCACGCGGATCCAGTCAGGTTTCTTCGGCAGCTCTTCGGTAGGGATGATCTTCACCGGAATACGCGCAACCTTTTCGGCGCCACGCAACTTTACACCGGCTTCAACTTTCGCCCGGGGGGCCGGCGCAGCCGACGCGTCCACCGCAACGGTCACGTTCGGCGCGCTGCTCTCCAGCGGTTCTTGCACAACAGTAGTCATAATCAGTCGATTCCGCCCGTAAGGGTCGTCTGCTCAGCATAGTCGAGGTGCTTGACCAGCTGCGCACGCAGCCTTGCCCTTACCTCGGAGAGTTCGATCGGGCCTGCCTGGTCGCGCAGCTGGGTCATTGCCAGCCCCGCATACCCACAGGGATTAATACGACGGAATGGCGCAAGGTCCATGTCCACGTTCAAGGCAAGGCCATGGAATGAACAGCCATTGCGAATTCGCAAGCCGAGGGAAGCGATCTTTGCTCCATCGACGTAGACACCCGGGGCGTCCGGCTTGGCGGCAGCTTCAACATCGTAGCCTGCCAACAGATCGATCAGGCAGCGCTCAATGCGGCTTACCAGATCTCGTACGCCGAAACCCAACCGGCGCACATCCAGCAGCAGATACGCTACCAACTGGCCAGGACCATGGTAGGTCACCTGGCCTCCGCGATCGACCTGCACCACCGGAATATCACCCGGCAACAGCAGGTGCTCAGCCTTGCCAGCCTGCCCCTGGGTGAACACCGGAGGGTGTTCAACCAGCCAGACTTCATCGCCGGTCTGCGGCCCACGCGTATCGGTAAACCGACGCATGGCCTGCCAGACAGGTTCATAAGGCAACAGGCCGAGTTCGCGAAAGCCGAGGCTTGCGGGCATCAAAGCACCATATGCACGATGCCAGTAGCACGCAGGGCGCTATTGATATCTCGCAGTTGATCTTCACCGGTCGCTTCGATGTGCAGTTGCACCGTGGTGTACTTGCCATTGCTGCTCTGGCGTTCGGCCAGTGTCTGCAGGTCGATCTTGGCATATTTGCTCAGGATCTCGATCACCGTGTCCTTGAAATTGACCACGGTATCGCCGATTACCTTGATCGGGTAATCGAGGCAGGGGAACTCAATAGTGTGCGACTTGACGTCAGGTACGCTCATGGCAGTAACGGCCTCGTAAGCCGTGGCAACAACAACGCCCTCACCTGAATATGGCGAGGGCGTGCAGGTCACGATATCAGTTGAACAACCCGTAGAAGAATAGCCGAATGCTATCCCACACACGACGGAAGAAACCACCTTCTTCCACGCCGTCCAAGGCAATCAGGTCGGCGCTATGCACCACATTGTCATCCAGTTTGACTTCCACTTTACCGATTACGTCACCTTTGGCGATAGGCGCAGTCAGCTGCGGGTTCATGGTCATGCTGGCAGCCAGCTTCTTCAATTGGCCTTTAGGCAAAGTCATGCTCAGGTCTTCGGCCAAACCGGCCTTGACCTGACTGGTGGCGCCCTTCCAGACCGGCGCCTGTGCCAACTCGGTACCCTTCTGGTAGAAGGTCTGGGTTTCGAAGAAACGGAAGCCGTAGGTCAGCAGCTTTTGCGTTTCGGCTGCACGAGCCTGTTCGCTGTTAGTACCGAAGACCACCGCGATCAGGCGCATGCCGTCGCGTACAGCCGAGGATACCATGCAGTAGCCGGCTTCGTCGGTATGGCCGGTTTTCAGGCCGTCGACGGTCTTGTCACGCCACAGCAGCAGGTTGCGGTTCGGCTGCTTGATGTTGTTCCAGAAGAACTCTTTCTGCGAGTAGATCGCATAGTGAGCCGGGTCTTCGTGGATGATCGCACGGGCCAGCAGGGCCATGTCGTGCGCCGACGAGTAATGCTCTGGGTGCGGCAGGCCGGTCGGGTTCATGAAGTGGCTGTTGCTCATGCCCAGATCGCCAGCCGTCTTGTTCATCATGTCGGCGAACGCATCTTCGCTGCCCGCGATGTGCTCGGCCAGCGCCACGCTGGCGTCGTTGCCCGACTGGATGATGATGCCGTGCAGCAGGTCGCTGACGCTGACCTGGGTACCCACCTTGATGAACATGCGCGAACCACCGGTACGCCAGGCGTTCTCGCTGACGGTCACAGGATCGTTCTCGCCAATCTGCCCGCGACGGATATCCAGGGTCGCGATGTAGGCGGTCATCAGCTTGGTCAGGCTGGCCGGCGGCAGACGCTCGTCGCCATTGTTCTCAACCAGAATGTTGCCGCTGGAGGCTTCCATGAGCACGTAGGACTTGGCTGCCAGTTGTGGCGGCGACGGCATCATCTGCTCCGCCGCGAATGCGGCAGGGGTGATCATCAGCGGGACAAGCAGGCAAAGGCGTTTGGCAAAGGTGGTGATGTTCATCCGTCTCTCGAAATGGCTAATGGGCTCATGCCCGCAAGGGCAAAACGTTTCCAGGCGCGTGGCCTGATGAGCAAAACAGGCATTGTACAGACTGTTTTGCCGCGCCGGTCGTTCGCACTTGAGCACACCGACCGGCGTATTTCACAACAAACTGATCAGGCCCCCTGAGTCAGTCTGCCGTGACAACTTTCGGCTGGCCCAGATTGGCCAGACGCACACTGTCCTGCATTTGCTGGGCTTCGCCCGGGTTGCTGATCGGGCCCATGCGAACCCGGTGCAGGGTCTGCTGATTGCGCACGATCGAACTGATGAACACCGGAGCGCTCACCATGGTGCTGAGCTTGGAACGCAGCAGTTCGGCGGCATCCGGGTTGGCAAATGCGCCGACCTGCAAGTACATGCCAGCGCCGGCCGGAGCCGTGTTGCTGGCGACCTGAACCGGCACCACCGCCGCCGCATGCTGCTGCGGTGGCGGCGTCCACTGCTCGACCGTCCCGGTATTGCTCGACAGCGGCTGGGCCTGCGCTACCTGTGGCTGCTCCAGCACCAGCGGTGCAGGCCGGCCGCGCTGGGCCCACCACTGTTGCGGATCAATACCTTCAACACGCACACGCGCCGTGCCGGTCTCAGCGTAGCCAAGCTTTTTCGCTGCGGCATACGAAAGGTCAATGATCCGGTCGGAGTAGAACGGGCCACGGTCATTGACCCGCAAAATCACACTGCGGTTGTTGTCCAGATTAGTCACCCGCACGTAGCTCGGCAGCGGCAAGGTCTTGTGCGCCGCGCTCATGCCATACAGGTCGTAGACCTCTCCGTTGGCGGTGTTCTGCCCGTGAAACTTGGTGCCGTACCAAGAGGCAGTACCTTGGGCCACGTAGTTGCGCGACTCGCCCATCGGGTAGTAGGTCTTGCCCAACACCGTATAGGGGTTGGCCTTGTACGGGCCATTGTGCACCGTAGGCGTCGCATCGGGGATCTTCGAGACATCGACATCCCACCAGGGCGCGCCGTCCTTGTGAGCACGGTTGATATCCAGGCCGGGCTGCGAGCGGATACCGCCCTGTTGTTGCGGTGAACGACCGGTGGAGCAACTGACCAGCACCAGCCCCAGCGCGGCCACGCCGAGCAGTTGTAACGAAGTAGTGAGCGATACGCGCATTTATTTGGCGCCTCGTGCTTGAACCAGCAGGTCCGAAAGTTGATGTACCGCCATGGCGTACATCACGCTGCGGTTGTAGCGCGTGATCGCATAGAAGTTCTTGAGGCCCAGCCAATACTCAGGGCCGTTGTCGCCTTCAAGCCGAAAAGCGGTGACCGGCAGATCATCGCGCAGCACATCATGGCTTGACCAGCCCAGCGCCCGCAACTCCCCAACCGTACGAACCGGCTCGATTCCAGACGTCAGCCCTTCATCCACCCGTTCACCACGGACCATGGCACGGCTGACCACGCCCTCGCCGGCCACCCAACCGTGGCGCTTGAAATAACTGGCGACACTGCCAATGGCATCGTCCGGGTCGTTCCAGATATTGATATGGCCGTCGCCGTCGAAGTCCACGGCGTAGGCCCGAAAACTGCTCGGCATGAACTGCGGCAGCCCCATGGCGCCAGCATAAGAACCCTTGAGGGTCAGCGGGTCGACCTGTTCTTCACGGGCCAGCAACAGGAACTCACGCAGCTCCTTGCGGAAAAACTCGGCACGCGGTGGATAGTCGAAGCCAAGCGTCGACAAGGCATCAATGACCCGATAGTTGCCTGTATTGCGCCCAAAGAAGGTTTCAACGCCAATGATCGCCACAATGACCTGGGCGGGGACACCGTACTCCTGCTCGGCGCGGGCCAGAGCAGCCTCGTGCTGGCGCCAGAAATCCACGCCGCGGGCGATACGTGCATCGGTCAGGAACATCGGGCGATATTCCTTCCAGGGTTTTACCCGCTCAGCAGGTCGGGAAATGGCATCGAGAATCGACTGTTTGCGCTCGACCTCACGAAATACCCCGATCAACTGCTCACCAGCAAAACCGTAGTCACGGGTCATTTCGCCGACGAACTCGGCCACCTGAGGCGAGCCGTCATAGTCGCCAGCCACAGCCTGTTGCGCCGAGCCGAGCAGGCCGAAAAGGCCAACCCAAGGCGCGCAACGAGCCGCCCAGCCACGCATTGCTTGCATGAAATTCTTCACCTTATTCAAGCTTGTGCGATCCATTTACGGTGCGTATGAATCGACATTAAAACCCCAAACGCTGACAGCAGCGTCACCAACGAAGTTCCACCATAACTAATGAAGGGCAGCGGCACCCCCACCACGGGGAGCAAGCCGCTGACCATACCGATATTGACAAAAACATAGACGAAGAACGTCATGGTCAGGCTGCCCGCCAGCAGTTTGCCGAACAGCGTTTGCGCCTGGGCAGTAATCACCAGGCCGCGTCCGATCAACAACATGTAAATCAGCAACAGCGCGCAGATCCCTACCAACCCGAACTCCTCACCCATGACGGCGATAATGAAGTCCGTATGGCTTTCCGGAAGGAAGTCCAGGTGCGACTGCGTGCCCAGCAGCCAGCCCTTGCCGAACACACCGCCCGATCCAATGGCTGCCTTGGACTGGATAATGTTCCAGCCCGTGCCTAATGGGTCGCTTTCCGGGTCGAGAAAGGTCAGCACGCGCTGCTTCTGGTAGTCGTGCATGACGAAGAACCACATCGCCACCGCCACAGGCACAGCAGCGGCGACCACACTGATAATCCAGCGCCACTTCAGCCCGCCCATGAACAGCACGAATGCACCCGAGGCCAGAATCAGCAGTGCAGTGCCCAGGTCCGGTTGACGGACGATCAAAATGAACGGCACGCCAATCATCACCAGACTGATCGCCACATGCTTCAAGTGCGGCGGTAGCGTGCGCTTGGCCAGGTACCAGGCAATGGTGGCGGGCATGATGATCTTCATGAATTCCGAAGGCTGGAAGCGGATCACCCCCGGGATGTTGATCCAGCGCGTGGCCCCCATGGCGTTGTGCCCCATGACATCCACCACGACCAGCAAGAACACGCCGAAAACGTAGGCCAGTGGTACCCAACGCGCCATGAACCGCGGCTCGAACTGCGCGATGATGAACATTGAGACCAGGCCAATACCGAATGAACTGGCCTGCTTGAGCAACAGGTCCCAGTTCTTCCCGCTGGCCGAATACAGCACGAACAGGCTGCCCGCAGCCAAGGTCAACAAGAGAACGAGCAACGGGCCATCAACGTGGATGCGCTGGAGGAACGTCGCCCGACGGCGCATGACGTCCTCACTGGAAAGCATGCGATCGAAATTGCTTTTCACTGGGCAGGTTCCTGAGCGACAGAAGGTGTGACGTACTCCGGTTTGAGCCGCCCATGTTCATCGAGCAGCCAGGCATCCATGACCTGCCGCACGACTGGCGCGGCAACGCCCGAGCCAGACTCGCCGTTCTCAACCATCACCGATACGACAATCTTCGGATCGTCAGCCGGTGCAAAGCCGACAAACAGTGCGTGGTCACGGTGGCGCTCCTGCAACTTGTTACGGTCGTACTTCTCGCCCTGCTTGATCGCCACCACCTGAGCCGTACCACTCTTGCCTGCAATCCGGTACTGGGCACCAATCGAGGCCTTGCGCGCAGTACCCCGCGCACCTTGCATCACCTGCTCCATGCCGTGGGTGACCTTGTTCCAATCGGACTTGTCACGCAAAACGATGTCTTCCATCGGGTTCTCATCTACCGGTGGCTTACCTTCGATGGTCTTGGCCAGGTGCGGACGGTTCCACTTGCCCTTGTTGGCAATCAACGCGGTGGCCTGAGCCAACTGCAACGGGGTCGCCTGCATGTAACCCTGGCCAATACCGAGAATCAGCGTTTCACCCGGGAACCAGGCCTGACGACGGGTCGCCCGCTTCCACTCACGGGACGGCATCAACCCAGGCGACTCTTCAAACATGTCCAACGCCACTTTTTGGCCAATACCAAAGCGGTTCATGTAGTTGGCCAACCGGTCGATGCCCATCTTGTGCGCCAGGTCGTAAAAGTAGGTGTCGTTGGAGCGCATGATTGCCGTGTCCAGGTCGACCCAGCCATCGCCGGTACGGTTCCAGTTACGGTACTTGTGGTCGTAGTTGGGCAACTGGTAGTAGCCAGGGTCAAACACCCGCGTACCGGCAGTCACCACACCCGTGTCGAGACCGGCAATCGCCACAGCCGGCTTGATCGTCGAGCCCGGCGGGTAAAGACCACGCAGCACACGGTTGAACAGTGGCCGATCAATGGAATCACGCAACTCGGCATAGGCCTTGAAACTGATGCCGGTCACGAACAGGTTCGGGTCGAAGCTCGGCTGGCTAACCATCGCCAACACCTCGCCGGTACGAGGATCAAGGGCCACAATGGCACCTCGGCGCCCGCCCAGCGCAGCTTCTGCGGCCTCCTGCAGCTTGATGTCGAGGCTTAGAACGATATCTTTGCCCGGCACCGGGTCAGTGCGTTTGAGTACACGCAGCACACGGCCCCGGGCATTGGTCTCGACTTCCTCGTAACCCACCTGACCATGCAATTCCGGTTCATAGAATCGTTCGATACCGGTTTTGCCAATGTGGTGGGTACCGCTGTAGTTGACCGGGTCGAGGGTCTTGAGTTCTTTCTCGTTGATCCGCCCGACGTAACCCACCGAATGAGCAAAATGCGGCCCTTGCGGATAGTGCCGGACCAACTGCGCAACCACTTCGACACCCGGCAGGCGGAACTGATTCACCGCAATGCGGGCAATCTGCTCCTCCGTCAGCTCGAACAGGATGGGCACCGGCTCGAAAGGACGACGCCCTTGCTTCATGCGTTTTTCAAACAACGCACGGTCATCGGGGGTCAGTTGCAGCACTTCGACGATTACATCGAGCACCTGACGCCAGTCGCCAGCCCGCTCACGGGTCATGCTCAAGCTGAAGCTTGGTCGGTTATCGGCGATGATTACCCCATTACGGTCGAAGATCAGCCCACGGGTCGGCGGAATCGGCTGTACATGCACCCGATTGTTTTCCGACAGCGTGGAGTGATAGTCGTACTGAATGACCTGCAGGTAGTAGAGGCGAACAATCAGCACGCACACCAGCAAGACGACCGCCACCGCACCGACCACGACGCGGCTACGCACCAGACGGGCGTCTTTTTCGTGATCCTTGAGGCGAATCGGCTGCGACATTACGGAGGCTTACGGCTTATTTGTGGTAAGGGTGCCCGGACAGAACCGTCCAGGCGCGATACAGCTGTTCGCCAATGAGTATCCGTACAAGCGGGTGCGGCAGGGTCAAGGGTGACAGCGACCAGCGCTGTTCACTGCGTGCACAGACTTCCGGCGCCAGCCCCTCGGGGCCACCGACCATGAAGTTGACCGTACGCGAATCCAGCCGCCAGCGGTCCAGCTCGACCGCCAGCTGTTCGGTGCTCCAGGGCTTGCCATGGACCTCCAGCGTGACGATACGTTCCCCCGGCTGGACTTTGGCCAGCATGGCTTCGCCCTCCTGACGGATCAGGCGGGCGACATCGGCATTCTTGCCTCGGGTATTGAGTGGAATTTCCACCAGCTCCAGCGACAGCTCAGAAGGTAGACGCTTGGCATACTCATGCCAGCCGTCTTCAACCCACTTGGGCATGCGCGAGCCAACCGCGATCAGACGCAGACGCACGACGCTTCCTTATTCCTTGTCGCGGAGCTTGTCGAAGTGCTCGTGCGAATGCTCCGGCGAGTGGTGCTTGCCGTCGGCAGCACGGCTCTGCTCAGCGCCCTGCCACAGACGTTCCAGGTCATAGAACTGACGTGCGGCGGCGGTCATCATGTGAACAATGACATCACCCAGGTCCAGCAGAACCCAATCGCTTTCGCCCTTGCCTTCTTCGCCCAGCGGCTGAGCGCCGTGCTTCTTGACGTTCTCGCGAACCTTTTCCAGCATCGCGTTGATCTGACGGTTGGAGGTACCGGTAGCGATGATCATGTAGTCGGTGAGGCTGTGCTTGTCACGCACGTCGATCACCAGGATGTCCTGGGCCTTGACGTCAGCCAGTGCCGCTTGGGTCAGTTCGACCAGTGTTTCGGCGTTGATTGCTTGGTTCTTCATATAAAACTCATTCAGCTCGTAAGTAGGGGCCGCCTCGCGGCGTGCCCTTCAGTTCGGCGTACGGTACAAGCCGTGCGCCTCGATATAGGCCAGTACTGCGTCTGGAACCAGAAAACGCACCGACTTGCCATTGGCCAGCAGCTGTCGGATTTGCGTGGCGGAAACCGCCAGCGGCGTTTGCCAGACGAATGCAATTTGCCCGGCAGGCCCAACCAGGGCCTGTGGATCGCTGACCGAGCGTGCGGCCAGCAGGTTGCGCAACGCATCCGGCGGCTCAACGTCGGCATCCGGGCGTTGCAGCACCAGGATGTGGCAGTGTTTCAGCAACTCATCCCAACGGTGCCAACTGGGCAAGCCACAAAAGGCATCCCAACCCAACAACAGGAACAACTGGTCTTCAGCAGCCAGCTCGGCCCGCATCAGCTCCAGCGTTTCAATGGTGTACGACGGTCTATCACGGGACAACTCCCGGGCATCGACTGTCAGCAACGGCACGCCACGCACCGCCTGTTCGACCATTGCCAAACGGTCGAGCGCCGACACCTGCGGGGTATCGCGGTGCGGCGGTCGAGCATTGGGCATCAGCCGCAACTCATCGAGCCCCAGCACTTCGGCAACCTCCAGCGCACTGCGCAGGTGACCGATATGCACGGGGTCGAAGGTTCCGCCGAGAACGCCAATGCGCCGCTGGGGCGGCACGCTGACAGCAGCGGCGAGTGGGGCATGCTCAACCAAGTCAGAGCGACTCCTGGCCGCGTAACTGGCCGTCGCCGATCACAACATATTTCTCGCAGGTCAACCCTTCCAGGCCAACCGGACCACGGGCATGCAGCTTGTCGGTGGAAATACCGATCTCGGCGCCCAGGCCATACTCGAACCCGTCGGCAAAGCAGGTCGGGGTATTGAGCATGACCGACGCCGAGTCGACCTCGGCAATAAAACGCCGGGCCAGGCCCTGATGCTCGGTCACGATGGAATCGGTATGGTGCGAGCCGTAGTGGTTGATATGTTCAATAGCCTGATCCAGGCCATCGACCACTCGGATCGACAGAATCGCATCCAGGTACTCAGTGTGCCAGTCTTCTTCCGTGGCAGGCAGCGCCTCGATGTACTGACGGGTACGTTCGCAACCACGCAACTCAACGCCTTTTTCCCTGAACAGGGTCGCCATTGCCGGCAGGAACTCCGCCGCAACACGCTGATCGACCAGCAGGGTTTCCATCGCGCCGCAGATGCCATAGCGGTAGGTCTTGGCATTGAAGGCAATACGCCGGGCCTTTTCCAGATCAGCATGCTCGGCCACATACACGTGGCAGATGCCGTCCAGGTGCTTGATCACCGGTACGCGGGCTTCGCGACTGACCCGCTCGATCAGGCCCTTGCCGCCACGGGGCACGATCACGTCGACATACTCCGGCATGCTGATCAGCGCGCCGACCGCAGCACGGTCAGTGACCTCGACCACTTGCACCACCGCCGCAGGCAGGCCGGCTTCAGCCAGGCCACGCTGGATGCAGGCGGCAATCGCGCGGTTGGAATGAATGGCCTCCGAGCCGCCACGCAAGATAGTGGCGTTGCCGGACTTCAGGCACAGGCTCGCAGCATCGATGGTCACGTTAGGCCGCGACTCATAGATGATCCCGACGACACCCAGCGGCACACGCATCTTGCCCACCTGAATGCCCGAAGGGCGGTAGCTCATGTCGCGAATCGCCCCGACCGGGTCTGGCAGGCTGGCGACCTGACGCAAGCCGACGATCATGCTGTCGATACGTGCTGGCGTCAGCGCCAGGCGCTCGAGCATGGCCGGCTCAAGGCCGTTGGCACGGCCAGCAGCCAGGTCCTGCTCGTTGGCAGCGGACAGTTCGGCGCGGGCAGCGTCCAGCGCATTGGCAGCGGCCTGCAGCGCGCGGTTCTTCTGCGCAGTGCTGGCACGGCCAATGACGCGGGCCGCCTCACGGGCAGCGCGACCCAGGCGGGTCATGTAGTCAAGAACGGACTCAGTCATGGGGCTCAGTGTCTTGGCGAAGGGGAAATCGGCTGATTATAACTGTCATGCAGGTGAACGCCCAGCGGTGGCTGGCGGATGGTCGAAATCAACCACCCAAAACGGCCCTGACGATAAGTTGCTATGATCGGCGCCAGCTTCCAACGATGATCGATAATGCCTACGCCGAACGCTTGCCGGCCACTGCCCGATACATTTTTTGACCGTGATGCGCAAACCCTGGCCAAAGCCTTGCTCGGCAAGGTCATCCGTCACCGACAGGGCCCCTACTGGCTCTCGGCGCGCATCATCGAAACCGAAGCCTACTACTGCGCCGAAAAAGGCAGCCACGCCTCGCTGGGCTACACAGAAAAGCGCAAAGCCCTGTTTCTCGAGGGTGGGCACATCTATATGTACTACGCCCGCGGTGGCGACTCGCTGAACTTCAGCGCCCAAGGCCCCGGTAATGCCGTGCTGATCAAATCCGGCTACCCATGGCTAGACGCCTGTTCCGATGCCGACAGCCTGGCGCAAATGCAAGCGAACAATCCTGATACCCGCGGCCAGCCACGCCAACCTGAACGCCTGTGCGCCGGGCAAACCCTGCTGTGCAAGGCACTGGGGCTGAAGGTGCCCGAGTGGGACGCCCAACGCTTTGACCCCGAGCGACTGTTTGTCGACGACTGCAGCATTATTGTGAAACACATTATTCAGACCACTCGCCTGGGCATTCCCCACGGCCGCGATGAGCATCTGCTGTATCGTTTCGTTGATGCCGAATTCGCCCGTTACTGCACCCGCAACCCGTTGCGCCGAGGGCAGGTCGAGGGGCAAGACTACCTTTTACTGACACAAGGAATTTGAACCTATGGGCGCATGGCTCGACAGCCTGACCGGCTGGCTGACCACCCACCCGCAGTGGCTTGGCCTGGCGATTTTTGTGGTCGCCTGCATCGAGTGCCTGGCGATTGCCGGGATCATCGTACCCGGCACCGTGCTGCTGTTCGCTATCGCTGTACTGGCAGGCAGCGGCGCCCTGTCGCTGGGCGAAACGCTGTTACTGGGCTATCTGGGCGGCCTTCTCGGCGATGCAATCTCCTATACCCTGGGCCGGCACTTCCACCAGAACATCCGACGCCTGCCATTACTGCGCACACACCCGCAATGGATCGGCAGCGCTGAAACCTACTTCCAGCGCTATGGTATCGCCAGCCTGCTGGTCGGGCGTTTTATCGGCCCGCTACGCCCAATGCTGCCGATGGTGGCGGGCATGTTCGACATGCCGATTCCGCGCTTTATCATGGTCAGCCTGGTTGCTGGTGCCGGCTGGGCTATCGCCTACCTGCTGCCAGGCTGGGCGACCGGTGCAGCCATGCGCCTGCCATTGCCGGACGGTTTCTGGCCGCAGGCCGGTATCGTGGCGGGTAGCATGGCCGTGCTGATTGCACTGAGCATCAGTGGCAGCCTGCGCAGCCAACGACGTGGTACCCGGCTGATGGCCGGGCTGAGCCTGTTGGCGCTGATTGCGCTGTTTTTCGGCTGGCCGTACCTGACACAGTTGGATCAAGGCTTGATGGCCGTCATTCAGGAAAACCGCAGCCAAGCGATCGATGATATAGCCGTCATGGTCACACGGCTGGGAGACTTCCGAACGCAGCTAATAGCAGGAGGCCTGCTGACCGCGCTTCTGCTACTGGCCCGGCAATGGCGACACGCCCTTTTTGCCGCGACCACCCTGATTGGCACCGCACTGCTCAACGGTACCCTGAAGTGGTTCTTCGCCCGCGCCCGCCCGGACGTGCTGACCGACCCTTTGGGCACTTACAGCATGCCCAGCGGGCATAGTTCTGCGTCGTTTGCGTTCTTTCTGGTGCTTGCGGTGCTGGCCGGGCGCGAACAACCACCACGCATGCGTCTGACCTGGGTCATGCTGGGCTGCCTGCCGGCCCTGGCCATCGCCTGCTCACGCGTTTACCTGGGCGCACATTGGCCCACCGACATCCTCGCTGGAGCACTGCTGGCCTGTTTTGTATGCGCGAGCAGCCTGACACTGATTCAGGACCGCGCACCACTGAACGCCCTGCCACGACGTGCCTGGTGGCTGATCCTGCCAGCCTGTACGGCACTGCTCGCCTTTTTTACCTTGCATGCGTTGCCACAAGCCCTGGCCCGCTACCAGTACTGAGTGGTCAGGCGAACAGCTCACCCTGTAAACGATCAAGCAGTGCCTGGATAGCATCCAGGCGCTGTTGGGGCGCATCAATGGCCAGCAGGTCGAGCTTGTCTTCCTCGACAAACGGCAGCAGGTAGGCCAATTGATTCGCCAACGCCTGCTGCCCGAGAATGGCTCTCGGCATGTTCAGCGCCTCGACCATCGGATGTTCGGCCAACGCAACGAGCAACGCTCGCAGGTCTTCGTCCTGATCACGCAACGGGCGATCCGGCTGTTCGGCCAGCCACTGCACCTGCGCCAGCAGCAACTGATCCTTCTGCACCTCGGCCTGGGTCACGCGAAAACGTCGTGTGCCTTCGACACGGATACCGAGCAGGCCGTTGTCCTGCTGCTGAAAATCGCGAATCAGCGCCTCGCAGCCGATCGAGGCATAGCCCTGCGCAGCCCTACCGACTTCGGCACCGTCCAGAATACAGACCACACCGAAACCACCGCCCTGCTTCATGCAACGGCCAATCATGTCCAGGTAGCGCGCCTCAAAGATCTGCAGATCCAGATAGCAGCCGGGAAACAGCACCGTATTCAGCGGAAACAGCGGTAATGTCATGGCGACTCCTCACGCGACCAGGCTGACCGCCAACGGCAGAAAGACCGCCGTGGCAACGCCCATCAGGCTCATGGCCAGGGCCGCAAAGGCCCCGCACTCCTCACTTTCCTGCAACGCCACTGAAGTACCGACCGCGTGCGCCGTCAAGCCCAGCGCCATGCCACGCGCCTCTGGGCTATGAACACCACAACGGGACAAGAGCGCCGGGCCAAAAATGGCCCCAATCACCCCAGTGATCAATACGAACACGGCCGCCAATGGCGCAACGCCGCCAATCTGCTCGGCCACCAACATGGCAATCGGCGAGGTCACCGACTTCGGCGCCAGGGTCATCAGAATCATGTGTTCGGCGCCAAACCACCACCCCAACAGCAGGCAGGCGCCAGTCGCCACCACGCCTCCGATTACCAGCGTAGTAAAGGTCGGCCAAAACAGCTGGCGAATACGCCGCAGATTCAGGTACAGCGGCACCGCCAGCGCGACGGTCGCAGGCCCCAGAAGAATATTGAGAATTTCGGTACTTTTACGGTATTCGCTGTAGGTCAAGCCACACAGCAGCAGTACGCTGATGACGACCAGCATCGACATCAACACGGGCTGCAGAAAGATCCAGCGCGTCTTCTCATAGGCGGCAAGCACCAGTTGATAGGCCCCCAGCGTGATACCGATACCGAACAAAGGGTGATGAATGACCGCCTCGACGGCGCCGTGCCAATCCAGGTTCATGGCCGCTCCTCATCCCGCGCCTGACGGGCGATGAGCTTCTGCATCAAGACACCTGCGAAGACGATGGAAATAAGTAGCGAAAGCACCAATGCACCGGCAATCGCCCAGAAATCCGCCGCGATATCGGCGGCATAAACCATCACCCCTACTGCCGGCGGCACCAGCAACAACGGTAAATAGCGCAGCAGGCTGCTGGCGGCTTCGCTCAGTGGCGCACCGACCTCACCTCGGACGATCAGGTACGTCAGCAGGAGCAAGAGCCCGATAATTGGCCCCGGCAGTATCGACAGGAACAAGTGATTAATCGCTGTCCCCAACAACTGAAACAACACCAGCCACGTCAAACCACGCAACAGCATAGAAATCTCCCTCAGGCCCGCCGGCCATTATAAGCACCCTACTGGTGTGCCTATACCGAGATATTCGTTCAAGTCATGCTGACTTGACCGGCCCCCTCCGACGTGCTGATCTTAAACGCTTGAACCTACCGTAGTCATAAGAAAACCAACGACAATCAGGAGAGTCTCGATGCCCTATGTACCCGTTACAGCGCTCAAAGACTATGTCGGCAAGGAACTGGGACGTTCCGCATGGCTGAAGATCGACCAAGAACGCATCAACCTGTTCGCCGAAGCCACCGGCGACTTTCAGTTCATCCACGTTGACCCCGAGAAGGCAGCAAAAACGCCATTCGGTACGACCATTGCTCACGGTTTTCTGACCCTGTCACTGATCCCTACGCTGATGCTGGACATTCTGGTGTTGCCTGAAGGCTTGAAAATGGTGGTCAACTACGGCCTGGACAGCGTCCGCTTTATCCAGCCGGTAAAGGTCAACAGCCAGGTAAGGCTCAAGGTTGATCTCACCGAAGCCACCGAAAAGAAACCAGGGCAGTGGTTGCTGAAGGCTACCGCCACCCTGGAAATCGAAGGTGAAGAAAAACCTGCGTACATCGCCGAACCGCTGTCACTCTGCTTCGTATGACGAAACATGGCCGGTAGAAACACGCCGGCGCGGCTGTTTCCACCGGCGCATTCTGCGGCATACTCGGCGGCTAACCCACCCGGACCCCGTTATGCGCCCACTTGCCCCACTCGCCCTGACCCTGCTGCTCACCGCCTGCGGTGACGGCGAACCACTTTCGCCGCCCGATGCCCGCCTGCCCGACGGTGGTCGCTATCGCGGAGAGGTGGTGAATGGCCTGTTGCAGGGCAGTGGACGCATCGACTACCCCAATGGCAGCTGGTACGCCGGAGGCTTCCTGAACGGCCAATGGCACGGCCAGGGTGAATGGCACGGCAGCAACGGCGAAGTCTATGTTGGCCAGTTTGAGCAAGGCCTGTTCCATGGCCAGGGCCGACTGAAGACGGCAGACAGTAGCTACCAAGGTGGCTTCAAGCTTGGACGTCGTGAAGGTGAAGGCACGCTCAAAGAGGCCGGCCAGGCCTATCGAGGCCAGTTCAAAGCCGACCAGTACAGCGGCGCCGGTCACCTGGAGCTGGAAGACGGCAGTCAGTACCAAGGACTGTTCGCCCATGGCAAACCCAACGGCGAAGGGGTGCGCAGCGATGCCAGCGGCAACCAGTTCAGCGGGCGTTTCGTCAACGGCCAACTGGAGGGCAGCGGCACATTCAACAGCGTCGATGGTGATCAGTACATCGGTGAGTTCCGCGACAACCGCCTGGAAGGCCGGGGCCGCTACGAAAACGCCGACGGCGATGTCTGGATCGGCCAGTTTGAAGACGGCTCGCTCAGCGGTAAAGGTGAGCTGTTCGCCAGCGACGGCAGCCACTACAAAGGCGATTTCCGCGACTGGCACTTTTCCGGTTACGGCCGCCTGCAACTGGCAGACGGTAGCGTTTATGTGGGTGGCTTCGAGAACGACACGTATCAAGGCAAAGGCCTGCTGACCCTGCCAAACGGCCAGGTCGAGAGCGGACACTGGATCAACGGCCAACGGGTTCGTGACGATCAGGGGCGACCACTGTCCGACCCACTGGAACTGGCACTGCTCAACCAAGGCAAGCTGCTCGAACAAGCCCTCGACAACGTGCCGCGCTCCACCGCCGAGGTAGAACTCTACAGCCTGGTCCTGGCCGGCGACGGCAAACAGAGCGTGTTCCTGCGGGAGGCCGACTACGTCAGCAGCATGCTCAAGAGCCGATTTGGTGCCGTTGGCCAAATCACCCTGGCCAATCACCGCGATCATTTGACCGACCGCACGATGGCCACCCGGGAAAACCTGACCCGTGCCGTGCGCACCCTCGCCGAACGCACCGGCCCGGAAGACCTGGTATTCATCTACCTGACCAGCCACGGCAGCCAGACCCACGAACTGGTGCTCGATCAGCCGCGCCTGCAACTGGCAGACCTGCCTGCCGGCGAACTGGCCACAGCGCTTGCGCCCCTGAAAGGGCGAGACAAAATTGT
The DNA here is from genome assembly GCF_053629555.1 of Pseudomonas sp. HLS-6 TE3448. Taxonomy (NCBI): domain Bacteria; kingdom Pseudomonadati; phylum Pseudomonadota; class Gammaproteobacteria; order Pseudomonadales; family Pseudomonadaceae; genus Pseudomonas; species Pseudomonas sp. HLS-6 TE3448. The sequence goes on from NZ_JBRJIO010000001.1 coordinate 732,395, forward strand.
TGTCATCTCTGCGTGTTACTCAGGCGGCTTTATCGACTCCCTCAAGGACGACAAGACCCTGATCATGACCGCCGCGCGCTCGGACAGAGTGTCTTTCGGCTGTTCCGAAGAGGCCGACTTCACCTACTTCGGCGATGCCCTGTTTGCCCAGGCACTGAACCAGACCGACGACCTGCAAAACGCCTTCGAACTGGCCCGCACCCAAGTAGCCTTGCGTGAGCACAACGAAGACTTCGACGCCTCGGAACCGCAGATCTGGGCCCCCAAAGGCGTCCTTGCGCACTGGCAGCGTTTGCGTCAGCAGCAGGCCCGCAAAGCCCTGCAGAGTGACGAAAAAACAACTGAACAAGCAAAGAGCGCCCGGAGCCACTAAGCTGACTGTATCAAGGGAGAGACATCATGTACTTGACGCCTCAGCACATCCTGCTTGCCGGAGCCACCGGACTGACCGGTGAACATTTACTGGATCGGCTGCTCAGCGAACCCACCGTCAGCCGCGTTCTTGCCCCTACCCGTCGACCACTGGCCAAACACCCACATCTAGAGAACCCGGTGGGTGACCCTGCGGTTTTTCTGCCCCAACTCAGCGGCCGTGTCGATATCGCCTTCTGCTGCCTGGGCACCACCATCAAACAGGCAGGCTCAGAAACTGCATTCCGCGCGGTCGACCTGGACATGGTTGTTGCTTTCAGCAAGCGCGCCCGCGAAATGGGCGCGCGCCACTTGCTGGTGGTGAGCTCACTCGGCGCAGACCCAAAATCGTCGGTGTTCTACAACCGGGTAAAAGGGGAAATGGAAGAAGCGTTGAAAGCACAAGACTGGCCGCAACTCACCATCGCCCGGCCGTCCCTGCTGCTCGGCGAACGCATCGAACCACGCACCGCTGAGCGCTTGGCAGCACCGCTGGCACGACTGCTACCGGGCAAGTACCACGGGATTGAAGCCTGTGAACTGGCGCGGGCATTGTGGCGCCTGGCGCTGGAAGAGCAGGACGGCATTCGCGTGGTGGAGTCCGATGAACTGCGCAGGCTGGGCAAGAAGTAAGCCCTGCCCGGCCATCGCCGGCACGGCGGCGATGGCCGGTTACAAACCGCCGGTGGCCTGAAAGCTGACACCCAGCACGGTCAACAACGACAGCGGCAACAGCAGCGTGTCGAGCAACGCGCTCGCGGGCAGATCAAGCCCGGGATACGCCGGCGCCTCAGCACCAAAACGGTCCATGGGGCAACACCCGCCCTGCATGGCATACAGATCAAGGCGCGTACCGGAGTATACAATCGGTGCCCCTGGCTTGGCCGCGTCCAGCGTGCGTACGCTGGCGCAACCACTGAGCAGCGCCAGCGCCAGCACCATCACCAGTAAAACTGAACGTTTCAATCCTCACCGCCGACATGGTGCTCACCCCAACGCGGCAACATGTCCTGAGGAATGTTCAGCACATTGAGAATGCGCGCGACGACAAAATCAATCAGGTCGTCAATGGTTTGCGGCTGATGATAGAAACCTGGAGCCGCTGGCAGAATCACCGCGCCCATGTTCGACAGCTTGAGCATGTTCTCCAGGTGAATGGTGGAGAACGGCGCCTCACGCGGTACCAGAATCAACTGCCGACGTTCTTTCAGAGTGACATCCGCCGCCCGCTCGATCAGGTTGTTACAGGCGCCGGTCGCAATGGCCGAAAGCGTGCCCGTGGAGCACGGCACGACCACCATCGCTGCCGGTGCACCGGAACCTGAGGCCACCGGCGACATCCAGTCTTCCTTGCCGTACACACGAATCTGCCCTGCGGCGGCGCCGGTGTACTCGGTCAGAAAGGCCTGCATTGCCTGTGGCTTGGCCGGCAGCAGCACATCGGTTTCCGTCGCCATGACCAACTGCGCAGCCTTGGAGATCAGGAAATGCACCTCTCGGTCTTCGCGCACCAGGCAATCAAGCAGGCGCAGGCCGTACTGCGCCCCCGAGGCCCCGGTCATGGCCAGCGTGATGCGTTCCGGCCCGCTCATCGCAGGGCCTCGGCCAACTTCCCATGCAGGCCACCAAAGCCGCCATTACTCATGATCACGACTTGAGTACCGGGCTTGGCCTGGCTTTTCACCCGGGCAATGATCGCTTCCAGGCTGTCAGCCACCACCGCAGGTACCGGGCACTGGGCTGCCGTGGCCGCCAGATCCCAACCCAGGTTAGGCGGTGCATACCAGATCACCTGATCGGCCTGGCGTACGCTTTCCGGCAGGCCATCGCGGTGCGCGCCCAGCTTCATTGAGTTCGAACGCGGTTCAATCACGGCGATCAGTGGTGCATCGCCAATACGCTTGCGCAGGCCATCCAGCGTGGTGGCGATCGCCGTCGGATGGTGTGCAAAGTCGTCATAAATCGTCACGCCTTGTACTTCAGCGACTTTCTCCATGCGCCGCTTCACGCTTTTGAAGGCGCTCAGCGCGGCGATACCCATCGACGGCACCACACCAACATGGCGAGCAGCAGCCAACGTGGCCAAGGCGTTGGCGACGTTGTGCTGACCGGTCAGTTCCCACTCGACCACCCCTTGCGACTCGCCTTCAAAGCTGACTTCAAAACGCGAACCGTCAGCACTGAGCAGCTTGACCTGCCACTGACCGCCAACACCCGTGGTCTGGACCGGGGTCCAGCAGCCCATCTCAATCACGCGCTGCAAGGCTGGCTCAGTGGTGGGGTGAATGATCAGGCCTTCACTCGGGATCGTGCGCACCAGATGGTGGAACTGCCGCTCGATAGCTGCCAGATCCGGGAAAATATCCGCATGATCGAATTCAAGGTTATTCAGGATGGCAGTACGCGGACGGTAGTGGACGAACTTCGAACGCTTGTCGAAGAAGGCGCTGTCATATTCATCAGCCTCAACCACGAAGAACGGCGTATCGCCCAAGCGCGCCGACACCGAGAAGTTCTGTGGCACGCCGCCGATCAGGAAGCCCGGGCTCATCCCGGCATGCTCCAACACCCAGGCCAGCATGCTGCTGGTGGTGGTTTTGCCATGGGTTCCGGCCACGGCCAGCACCCAACGCCCTTGCAGCACATGATCGGCCAGCCACTGCGGGCCGGATACATAAGGCAGGCCTTTATTCAGCACATACTCCACCGCGGGATTACCACGCGACAGGGCATTGCCGATGACCACCAGGTCCGGTGCCGGATCCAGCTGGCTGGCATCATAGCCTTGGGTCAGCTCAATGCCCTGGGCCTGAAGCTGAGTGCTCATCGGTGGATAGACGTTGGCGTCGGAGCCCGTGACGCGGTGGCCAAGCTCCTTGGCCAACACCGCCAGCGAACCCATGAAAGTGCCGCAAATACCGAGAATGTGAATGTGCATGGTCGACCTCGCAAAACATCGAGGCAGGGTAGCCCAGGGCGGGGAAAATCGCATCCTTTCGTTCAGGCGTCCCGGGCAATACCATGCTTGCGCAGTTTTCGGTACAAGGTATTGCGACTCACGCCCAAGTGCGCCGCCACATGGCTCATGTGCCAGCGTTGCTGCTCCAGCACAGCCAGCAAAGCGCTGCGTTCAGCATCCTCAAGTGGATGTTCAGGCGCCTCGCTGGAAACCGTGGGTATCGCAGCAACTGGCGGCCGACGAATCAATGGCGGCAGGTCGTTGAAGGTAATCTCTTCGCCCTCCGCGAGCGCAACCAATGTGCGCAGGACGTTGCGCAACTGGCGCACGTTGCCGGGCCAGGCGAAATCGAGCAAGGCATGTCGCGCCTTCGCCTCCAGACGGACAACCTGCCCCGCAGCTTCCTCCGCCAGCAGAAAATCAAGCAACTGGGCCTTGTCACTGCGCTCACGCAGAGCTGGCAAGGCCACTTCCAGGCCGTTCAGCCGGTAGTAGAGGTCTTCACGGAAACTGCCGTCCTCGACCCGCTCCAGCAGGTTGCGGTGGGTGGCGCTGATGATGCGGACATCCACGGCCTGGGGTTCACCACCAATCGGCACGACCCTGCGCTCTTCAAGCACACGCAGCAGGCGGGTTTGCAGCGCCAGCGGCATATCACCGATTTCATCCAGCAACAGGGTGCCGCCATCGGCCTGTTGCAGCTTCCCACGCATCCCCTCCTTACGTGCACCGGTGAACGAGCCGCCGCGATAGCCAAACAGCTCACTCTCGATCAGGCTCTCAGGGATCGAGGCACAGTTCAGGGCGACGAACGGCTTTGCCGCACGCTGACTGGCCTGATGCACGGCCTTGGCAAAGGCCTCCTTGCCACACCCGGTCTCGCCATTGAGCAGCAATGGCACATCGCGCTCGAACACCCGCACGGCGCGACGAAAATCGTTCTGCAATGCAGGGTCGACCAGGCAAATCGAACCCGTAATCGGTGCTGGCGGCGGCAACGCCACCGCGGCCAATGACGACGGTTGTGGCGCCCGAACCTGACCGCGCACACTGGCAAACAACTGGCGACCATCACGCGTACGCAACGGCCAACTGGCATTGGCCTGAGCCGTAGCACGCCCCAGCAACTCATCCAGTGAACACTCGAAGAACATCTCCACAGGCTTTCCAAGCAGGCCGCCGCGAACATGCCCAAGCAAGTTCAGGGCGCTCTGGTTGGCCGCGCAGATACGCCCATCCCCCTCAAACGCCAGCAACCCCTCGCTGAACAGGCCCACCGACTCGGCCTGCAAATGAAAGCGCAGTAGCCACTGGTTTTCGAAATGGCGCAGGAAGTAACAGCTCTCGATCATCTTCGCCGAGAGGTTGACCAACGCCATGGTGTGAAACTGACTTTGCCGCGAGACCTCAGGACGTGCCGACGATACGTCAAGCACCGCGAGCAGTTCGCCGTGGGGGTCGAACACCGGGCTGGCAGAGCAGGTCAGGCCGGTATGACGGCCACGAAAATGCTCTTCCTGATGAATAGTGACGGCTTGACGCTCGACCAGGCAGGTACCAATCCCGTTGGTGCCTTCACTGGCCTCGCTCCAGTCGGCGCCGAGCCAGAGCCCGGCACGCTCGAAGATTTTGCGCTCGGTTGGCGCCGTCACACAGTTGAGGATTACCCCACGCGCATCGGTCAGCAGCACCGCATGGCCTGCGCCGGAAAGCTGTTGATGCAGCGTGTTCATCTCGTTGCCGGCAATCTGCAGCACCTGCTGCAGGCGCTCTCGGCTTTCCAGCAGACGCCCATGCTCAAGCACGGTCGGCGCCATCGCCATGGCCGGATCGAGATGATAGTCCTCCAGACAACGCAGCCAGGAACGGGCGATGGATGGATCGCTGCCCGGCCCCTGCAAGTGGGCCTTGCCCTGAGTCACCGTAAGCACTTGCCGAGCGTGCCGGCTCAAATGATTGCTCTGCACTTTTTATTGTTCTCCCCGGAAGCGGTACAACCCAGCATCCTCCAGCCGCTGACGCTTTGCAATGTCAGTACGACCGCTGAGTCACAGGTTGTCCCGCATCTGGCACAAAGTGTCACCCCCACCGTCCCAGAAATGCGACAACCAAGCCCGCGCGCACCCGCAGAATCCCATCAAGCCCTTGATTTACATAGACCTGCCAGCAGTGGCCCGCGCTTTGCTCTACGCTCTATATCCTCCCCAACAAGCACAAAAGCCAGGAGACACACCATGCGTTACGCACACCCAGGTACCGAAGGCGCAATCGTTTCCTTCAAGAGCCGTTACGGGAACTACATCAATGGCGAGTTCGTCGCCCCGGTCAAAGGTGAGTACTTCACCAACACCTCGCCAGTGAACGGCCAACCGATCGCCGAATTCCCGCGCTCCACTGCCGAAGACATCGACAAGGCTCTGGATGCCGCCCATGCCGCCGCCGACGCCTGGGGCAGCACCTCGGTACAAGCCCGTTCGCTGATCCTGCTGAAGATCGCCGACCGTATCGAGCAGAACCTTGAACTGCTGGCCATCACTGAAACCTGGGACAACGGCAAAGCGGTCCGTGAAACCCTGAACGCTGATATTCCGCTGGCAGCTGACCACTTCCGTTACTTCGCCGGTTGCCTGCGCGCCCAGGAAGGCAGCGCCGCCGAGATCGACGGCAACACCGTGGCCTACCACATCCATGAACCGCTGGGCGTGGTCGGACAGATCATCCCGTGGAACTTCCCGATCCTGATGGCGGCCTGGAAACTGGCTCCGGCACTGGCTGCCGGTAACTGCGTCGTGCTCAAACCCGCCGAGCAAACCCCGCTGGGCATTACCGTGCTGATGGAAGTCATTGGTGACCTGCTGCCACCTGGTGTACTCAACGTGGTGCAAGGTTTCGGCCGTGAAGCCGGTGAAGCACTCGCCACCAGCAAGCGCATCGCCAAGATCGCCTTCACCGGCTCCACGCCGGTTGGTTCGCACATCATGAAATGCGCGGCCGAGAACATCATTCCGTCCACTGTTGAGCTGGGCGGCAAGTCGCCGAACATCTTCTTCGAAGACATCATGCAAGCCGAACCGGCCTTCATCGAAAAAGCCGCCGAAGGCCTGGTGCTGGCATTCTTCAACCAGGGCGAGGTCTGCACCTGCCCATCGCGTGCGCTGGTACAAGAGTCGATCTACCCGGCGTTCATGCAAGAAGTGATGAAGAAGATCAAACAGATCAAACGTGGCGACCCACTGGACACCGACACCATGGTCGGCGCCCAGGCCTCTGAGCAGCAATTCGACAAGATCCTGTCCTACCTGGAGATCGCCGAGAAGGAAGGTGCTGAACTGCTGACCGGCGGCAAGGTGGAGAAGCTCGAAGGCAGCCTGGCCACCGGTTATTACATCCAACCGACCCTGCTCAAAGGCAACAACACGATGCGGGTGTTCCAGGAAGAGATCTTCGGCCCCGTGGTAAGCGTCACCACCTTCAAGGACGAAGCGGAAGCCCTGGCCATCGCCAACGACACCGAGTTCGGGCTGGGCGCGGGCGTATGGACTCGCGACATCAACCGTGCTTACCGCATGGGCCGCGGGATCAAGGCCGGTCGCGTGTGGACCAACTGCTACCACCTGTACCCGGCACACGCCGCTTTCGGTGGCTACAAGAAGTCGGGCGTGGGTCGTGAAACCCACAAAATGATGCTTGATCACTACCAACAGACCAAAAACCTGCTGGTGAGCTACGACATCAACCCATTGGGCTTCTTCTAACCCAGTGTACGGTGCGGCCTTCAACAGATTGAAGGCCGCACTGGCTTGACCTCACCGCCCCCTCAACTGCAGCTGCCTTATCGCCCGCCTTGCCGCCCCACGCCGGCGCACAGGCAGGATTCAGACATAACCTCCGCCAGAAACTGAAATTTCCTAATCGACAAGACCCGGGTTCGGGTCCATTTTTGCCAATTGCGCTTTTTTTCCGCTTTAGGCAGCATCGGGGCTACGGCTGCCCTGCGATTCGCCGCCACCCCCAAAGGAACCTGAGGACTGCTTATGCGAATCATCAAAGCAACCCTTGAGCATCTGGATCTGATCGCTCCGCTTTTCGTCAAATACCGCGAGTTCTACGGCCAACCGCCTTACCCCGAATCCTCACGCAAATTTCTCGAAAAACGCCTGAAGCGTGGTGAGTCGGTGATTTACCTGGCACTGGCCAACGATGACGACAGCAAACTGCTTGGTTTCTGCCAGCTGTATCCGAGTTTCTCCTCGCTGTCGCTCAAGCGCGTCTGGATCCTCAACGATATCTATGTGGCCGAAGACTCGCGCCGCCAACTGGTGGCCGACCACCTGATGCGCGCCGCGAAAAAGATGGCCAAGGAGACCAATGCCGTGCGCATGCGGGTTTCCACCAGCACCAACAACGACGTGGCCATGAAAGTCTACGAGTCCATCGGCTTTCGTGAAGACACCGAGTTCAAGAGCTACATCCTCCCCATCCAGTCGGACTGACCTGGCAGCCGGGCGGGCCTTGAGCCTGCCCGGTATGCACCAGCAAAACCCTCCGCTACAAACAGCACAGGAATAATCCGTTTGCGGCCGTATAATACGGCACCACACGTTGAGTGGAGGCCTTCGCACGCCGCTGTGTCGCGCGCGAAACACCCCACTGCCAGTCATCGCAGGCCCGCCAGCACGGGCTTTCACCACAGGTGCCGTACATGGATTTCAACCCGCTGGACATTATCCTGCATCTTGATACCTACCTCGATTTACTGGTCAACAACTACGGCCCCTGGATCTACGCCATTCTGTTCATGGTGATCTTCTGCGAGACAGGCCTTGTGGTGACGCCCTTCCTGCCAGGCGACTCGCTGCTGTTCATCGCAGGCGCAGTAGCCGCTGGCGGCGGCATGGACCCATTGCTGCTTGGCGGCCTGCTGATGGCTGCGGCAATCCTGGGCGACAGCACCAACTATGTGATTGGCAGAACCGCTGGCGAACGACTGTTCCGCAACCCCGACTCGAAGATCTTCCGCCGCGACTACCTGCAACAAACCCACGATTTCTACGACCGCCACGGTGGCAAGACCGTCACCCTGGCGCGCTTTCTGCCGATCCTGCGGACCTTCGCACCGTTCGTCGCCGGTATCGCCAAAATGACCTATAGCCGTTTTCTGGCGTTCAGCGTCGCCGGTTCCGTCCTGTGGGTAGGTGGTCTGGTCACCCTCGGCTACTTCTTTGGTAATGTGCCGTTCATCAAGAAAAACCTGTCGCTGATGATCGTCGCGATCATTCTGGTGTCGATGCTGCCGATGATCATCAGCCTGGTGCGCAACCGCATCAACCGCAACGCCGCCAAGGCCAACTAAGCCCCGCTCATGTGGTTCCTTAGCGCCTGGCGACGCCGCCGTACATTGGCCCGGTACCCACTCGATGCGCAGCTGTGGCAGCGCATCCGTGAACGCCTGCCGCTGCTTGATGGCCTGAGCGAGGCAGAAGATCACTGGCTGCGCGACGCCTGCGTGCTGTTCTTGCGCGAAAAACACCTCACCGCACTGCCCGGCGTCGAACTGGACGCCGAACAGCGCCTGTACCTGGCGGCTCAAGCGCAGTTGCCCCTACTGCACCTGGGTGAACTGAACTGGTACCAGGGCTTCCATGAAATCATCCTCTACCCCGACGACTTCATCAGCCCACAGCGTCACCGCGACGCCAGCGGCGTGGAACATGAGTGGGATGGTGAGCACAGTGGCGAAGCGTGGTTGCAGGGCCCGGTAATCCTGGCCTGGCCGGGCGTTCTGGCCAGTGGTGGCTGGGAAGGCTATAACCTGGTCATCCATGAGTTGGCGCACAAACTCGACATGCTCAACGGTGATGCCAACGGCCTGCCACCGCTGCACAGCGACATGCGCGTCAGCGATTGGGCGTCAGCCATGCAACACGCCTATGACGACCTCAATCGTCAACTTGACCGCCACCCGGATGCCGAAACCGCCATCGACCCCTATGCCGCAGAAAGCCCGGCGGAATTCTTCGCGGTCACCAGCGAATATTTCTTCAGCGCCCCCGACCTGCTGGCTCAAACCTACCCCAAGGTCTACCAGCAACTGCGCGCGTTCTACCGCCAGGACCCGCTGCTGCGTCTACAGCAACTACACAGCCATCATCCCCACTATCGCCACGCCAAGGACTGAGCATGCCAAGCATCCGGGTGGGCGTGGCAAGCGCGTGGGAATGTGCCTATAATCGCGACCAATTTTTGGCCAAACATGGGGGCAATGCCCAATGAGCTACAGCAAGATTCCGGCTGGCAAAGACCTGCCGAACGACATCTACGTCGCCATCGAGATTCCAGCCAATCACGCGCCGATCAAATATGAAATCGACAAGGACAGCGATTGCCTGTTCGTCGACCGTTTCATGGCCACCCCAATGTTCTACCCGGCCAACTACGGTTTCATCCCGAACACCCTGGCTGATGACGGTGATCCGCTGGACGTGCTGGTTGTAACCCCGTACCCAGTGGCTCCAGGTTCGGTCATCCGCGCCCGTCCGGTCGGCATCCTGAACATGACTGACGACGGCGGCGGCGACGCCAAAGTCATCGCCGTACCGCACGACAAACTGTCGCAACTGTACGTCGACGTCAAAGAGTACACCGACCTGCCAGCCCTGCTGCTGGAGCAGATCAAGCACTTCTTCGAGAACTACAAGGATCTCGAAAAAGGCAAATGGGTGAAGATCGACGGTTGGGGCAACGCAGACGCCGCCCGCGCCGAAATCACCAAGGCCGTTGCCGCCTACAAAGGCTAAGCACCGCGCTGAACAAAAAGCCCCGCTCGCGGGGCTTTTTGTTGCCTGCAAAGATAGCCCCCTGTAGGAGTAGGCTTGCCTACGATGGCATCAGCAGGGTGCCAGCCAACACCTACGGCCGCGAGAAACATCCGGCAAATCCCTCGGAAACACCCTTAACTCCGAGAAATTCTTCAACCCAATGTTTATATCCTGATCGCACAGAGCCCCGTAAAATCGGGCCTCATGAATACTTCTGGCAGCCGTTTGAAAGCCCTCCTGCGCGAGTGCAACCTGACACCCTCCGACTTTGCCGCCCACCGCAAAGTGACACCGCAGCACATCAACAACTGGTTCAACCGCGGTGTTCCCCTGGCGCGTATCGATGAGATCGCAGAACTCCTGTGCGTCTGCAGCAAATGGCTACGCAGCGGCGAAGGGCCCAAGCATCCGCCACCCGCACCGCGCATCACCCCGACCGAAATCGAAGTCGAAGTCGAACCACCCGACACCAGCCTGATGGCCGCGCACAAAGAGGATGACGCGCAACTGCCCTTCTACCGCGTGAAGGACAAACAACTGAGCGTGATCGCCGACCGCCACCTGCGCCTGCCCGCCTGCAGCCTCGAGCGGCTTGGTGTCGATCCCGCGCGAGCATTCTGCTTGAGCATGCCCGACACCAACATGGCCCCGCTGCTGTCACAGGGTGCGACCCTGGCCATCGACCGCAGCCTGACCCGCATCGTCGAAGGCGAACTCTACGCCCTGCTGCACAATGGCCGGCTGCGCATCCACACCCTCAGCCGCCTGCGGGGTGGTGCCATTGCCCTGCACAGCTACGACAATCGGCAATTCCCCAGCGAAAGCTACAGCCCGGCCCAGGCCAAAATGCAGCACCTGGAAATTCTCGGTTGGGTCTTCTGGTGGGGACAACGGCGTACCGAACGGCCAGCCTAAAGCGCTCAAGGTGAATTTCCACTAGGCATACCGCGCCATTGTCAGTATGCTACGCCGCACATTTAGCCCCTGGCAGCCGAGCGCCTGCCAACGGGTTTGGCGACGCAATACATTCGCGTCCAGCCACCTTCGGCCCTCGCGCCGACGCAACGATTTGAAGGCGGTTGCGGCTTACCAAAAATAAGCCAAGACCGTCCCCGAGAAGCCGGCCACAAGCCGGCTTTTTAATGCCCGAAATCCACCCACCACATCACGCTTATCAATGCGGCGCCTTCTCCAGCGCCTCACGCAGTGCAGCCGCCGTGGCGTATTCCTGTTGCGCGACCAACCGGCCGTTGTCCAGTTGCAGCCACAGCACCTTGTCTTCGGCGCCGGCATAACGGGTTGCCACGCGTGCGTCGCGGTCGAGCAGTACCCGGTAGCTGTAATCACGCATGGCGGGGATGGCGAACATTTTTGCGATCAGTGCAGGCATGCGCTGGATGTCGGCAACGAACACGGTATGTCGTGCTTCCAGGTAGCCCTTGGGACGGTCTTGCAGGGCCTCTTTCACCAGTTTGGCGCCGTCCATGCCACGGGCTACCAGCAGGGTTCGGGTTTGATCGTCCAGGCTGTAGGGCTGATCGAACTGATCGAGCAGGGTCCAGGGCGCCAGGCGCTCTCCGACTTCGACCGCCTGGGCCAACAATGGCAATACGCTCAACAGCAGAATAGAAAGATATCTCACAGCACACCTCGTTGTAGTGGTTGCACAGCCAGGCCAGCAGTCTACACCGCCGCGCAGGCACCTAGCCTTTCACGCACACCACTTGACGCAGGGTATGCACCACTTCCACCAGATCACGCTGAGCCTGCATGACCGCGTCGATGTCCTTGTAGGCCATGGGGATCTCGTCAATCACGTCTTTGTCTTTGCGGCACTCGACGTGCGCGGTGGCACGCGCCTGGTCCTGGATGGTGAAGCGCTTCTTAGCCTGGGTGCGGCTCATCACACGCCCCGCGCCATGGCTGCAGGAGCAGAACGCTTCTTCGTTACCCAGGCCGCGAACGATGAAGCTGCGTGCGCCCATCGACCCCGGAATGATCCCCAACTGGCCTTTTTGCGCAGAAACCGCGCCCTTGCGGGTAACCAGCACCTCATGGCCGAAGTGCTGTTCTTTCTGCACATAGTTGTGGTGGCAGTTCACCGCTTCGAGGTTGGCCTCGAAGGGTTTGTTGATCACCTTACGCGCAGCGTCAATTACCGCGTGCATCATCAGCGCACGGTTCTGCCGGGCAAAGTCCTGGGCCCATTCCACGGCTTCGACGTAGTCGTCGAAATGCCGGCTGCCTTCCTCGAAGTAGGCCAGGTCCTTATCCGGCAGATTGGCGATGTGCTGGCGCATATCGGATTGGGCCAGTTCGATGAACAGGTTGCCGATGGCGTTACCCACGCCACGCGACCCACTGTGCAGCATGAACCAGACACGATTGGCCTCGTCCAGGCATACCTCGATGAAGTGGTTACCCGTGCCCAAGGTTCCCAGGTGCTGACGGTTGTTGGTGCGTTCCAGCGTCGGGTACTTGTCAGTGATGGCCTTGAATCGGCCAGCCAGTGCACGCCAGGCATGATCGGCCACGCCGGGTACGCTGTCCCAGGCGCCTTGATCGCGACGGCCGAAGGTCTTGCCGTGCGGTACCGCCTTTTCGATGGCCGTACGCAGGCCATGAAGGTTGTCCGGAAGGTCTGCGGCGTGCAATGAAGTGCGTGCGGCGATCATCCCGCAGCCAATGTCCACGCCCACCGCTGCCGGGATGATCGCGCCACGCGTGGGAATCACACTACCGATGGTCGAGCCTTTGCCCAGATGGACATCCGGCATCACCGCCAGGTGCTTGAAGATGAACGGCAGTTTGGCGGTGTTGATCAATTGCTGTCGCGCTTCCTCCTCCACCGGCACGCCCTGGGTCCAGAGCTTGATCGGTTTGCCGTTGGCGACTTCGAGGATGTTGATGGTTTTCATCTGGCTGCTCTGTTGCCTGGCGGGTTACTCAGACTGCACCACACCATTCAACACCTTATCCCACCCGCCGCACACCGAAATTCGATCGTCAGCGAGGGCGTCACTGCAACCCGAGCTGCCCACGCAGGAAGTCATACAGGCCTGAGGCACTTTTGCGGTAACCGTCGGCGGATAAATGCACCAGGTCGTTACGGGCCAGACCTTCAGCCTGCCAGTTGACGATAGAACAAGGGCCGCCCATGTACGCTTGCCAATCCCAGAACAGGCCGTTGAACTGCTTGGCGGCCTGCCGCTGGATACGGATGATCTGGGCCAATGGTTGCGGCTGACGGGCAGCGCACGTACGCGCCTTGCGCTGCTTGATCGAGTCCGGTGGGCCGACCAGCAGAATGGCGGCACGCGGCATGTTGCGGCGCAACTCGGCCAGGGTCTGGTTCAGGTGGTCACGGTACTGGTTCAAGTCGAGCTTGTCGTCGAAGGCTTCGTTGGTACCGTACGCCAGAATGATCAGATCCGGGCGCAGAGCCTTGAAGCTCTCCTGCCAGCCGGGCTGCCACTTATCCACAACATCCAGCCGCGCGCCGTTGATCCCCAAGGCTGAATAGGTCACACCGGCATTCTTCTGGCCCTGGATGAACCAGCCACCCAGCGCTACGTCCTTGCGGTTGCTCAAGGTGAGGTCCAGCGGCAAGCTGACACTGTTGAACACCGGGCTGAAGCGCCACTGCCCATTGGTTGCTGCCAGCAGGCGCCGGTTCTGGGTAGTGCCGTCGCGGGCGAGCAATGTCGTGTTGGCCGTTGAGGTGTAGAGGGCCGACACGCGGTAACGCTGGGCCGTGGGCTCACGCGCCTCGATGCGTACGGCTGCGTTGGCCGTCAGCGGTAATGACAGGTAACCGCCCAGGGGAAACTGAGTGCTCTGCTGGTTACGTGCCGAAACCAGTTCCCACTGGCGCTTGGCCGCCTTGAGGATCACCGTTTCATAGCGCGCCCCCGGTACCGGTGAGCCTGCGACCAGGCCTATACCACCATCGCCATACTGAGCCTGCAACAGGCGCCGCATTTCCCCGCTGAACAGGTCGGCGGCGGTGTGTGAGTCACCCAGTTGCACGATATTGATCGGGGTGCGGTTTGCAGTGCGGAACTTGCCCGCCAGCAGCGCCAGATTACCGTTGGCAGGGGTTTGAACCGCCTTTTGAGGCACCTGAAGTGGACGTGCTGCCGGCCCATTGACCGCCGCTACCGGGCTACAGCCCGGCAATGCGCAGATCAGTGCCACCAGGGCCAGGATGTTGTGCAATCGACGCATTTCAGTGTCCCGTCACGGTCAAGCCCGGGAAGGTAATCATCGACAGCACTTGCTGTGCAATGAGCTTCTGCCCGGTGGGGGTAAAGTGAATGCCGTCATCGACCCGGGTCTTGACCCGTTTGCCTTGGTCATCCTGCAAGGTGTAGGAGAACTCATCAGCCTTGTAACCCAATACGCCGTTAGCAGAGACATAATGCTGCTGGTAGAGCCTGGTCTGGGTTTCATAGAGCGTGCTCAGGTAGGCCATGGCGCTGGACAGCTTGGTTTTCTGCATGTTCGGTGGGCCAACCCAGATCACTTGCACATCATGCGCACGCGCCTGCTCAAGAATCGAATCAATACGCTGACGGTACTGCTCCTCCCACTCGGCAGTTTTAAAGCGCAGGAACGGCTTACCTTTGGCAACCGGCATGTCCCAAGGGTCATTCGGCCCCAGGAACACCACCATCAGGCGAATGTTCGGCTGGCTTTGCAAGGTCTTGGCCACCGTCTGTGGCCAGTTGAAAAAGCCCGGATAGGCAAGCCCGGTACTCTGCTTGCTGAGGTTGACGCTTTTGATCTGGTAACGCTTGTGCAAGGTATTGGCCAGGTGCGGCGCCACCCCTTGCATCAGCGAATCGCCGACCAGAAAGACTTCATCGCCCGCCGACAGAGTCACCGGCACCGGTTGTACTGGCTGCGGGATGGGCGCAGGCAATGGCGTCGCCGCCACCTTGACCGGCTTGGCGCTCTCATGTGCCGGAGCGGCATGCACCGGGGTCGCATGCTTGCCATCAAGCTTCACCGGCACGACAGGCACCGTGGCGGGCATCGTCACGGTTTCGCTGACGGGAGCCTGTGCAATCAATGCTGGCGGTGCAGGCTGGGTCAGGCTTTCGATAAAACTGTCACGGGCACTGCCCAAGGCCTGAGTCAGGTTGCTGCCCATCCGCCAGGCAGCACTCTGGCCCAGTAGCGGCAGTTCACAGCCCTGGTGGTACTTCTGCTCGCAGTAAAGGCGGATTGAGTCCTGGTTGAACCAGAACAACAGCAAGGTGGTCACCACAATGGCATACAGCACCTTGGCCGCGCCCACCTGCGTTTCGAACAGCTTGCTGGCACTAGAAACTGGCATAGATGAACCCCGGAACGCCCGACTGCGATGCAAAGATGACCAAGGAAATGAATACCCCCAGCGGAACGGGGTACAACTGCCAAGGCAGGCGCGTGGTGGCGGCAAAGAGCTGGCGCAGAAGCGCGATCAGTTGCCGGTAGACAGCGATGTACACCACACAGGCCAGCAACAGGGCGCCCGTAGGCGAGAACAGTGCCTCCAGACGCAAGCCAGCAATACCGGCGAGCATGTCCTTGGCATCATCGAGGCTGGCGCAACGGAAGAAAATCCAGGCAAACGCCACATAGTGGAAGGTCAGCAAGCGTGCGGCGATACCCGCCCCCGGCCAACGCATCGGCTGCGGCAACCAATAGGTCGAGGCTTTGTACAACGCCAGACCCAGGCCGTGCAGCGCCCCCCAGATAATGAAGTTGATGCTCGCGCCATGCCAAAGCCCGGAGATCAGCATGGCCAGCAGCATGTTCAGGTTGCCGCGCCAGACGCCCTGACGGTTGCCGCCCAACGGGATGTACACGTAGTCACGGATAAAGGTCGACAGGCTGATATGCCAACGGCCCCAGAACTCCTTGAGGTTGTTCGCGGCATAGGGCGCATTGAAGTTGTCCGGCAAACGGAACCCCAACAACAAGGCAATGCCGGTCACCAGGTTGGTGTAGCCACTGAAGTTGAAGTAGATCAGAAAGCTGTAGCCGTAGACGCTGAGCAGGATCTGCTCGGCCGAATAGCTGCTGGGCGTCTCGAACACCGGATCAACCCACTCACTGGCCAGCCAGGCGCTGAAGAAGAACAACTTCACCACCGCCAACGCAATCAGCCCCAATGCACGTTGTGGCTCCAGCACCTGACGCATCTGCCCGGCCTGAATCTGCGGCAGCATGTGCGAAGCACGGTTCACCGGCCCGGCAATCAGGCTCGGGAAGAACGCCAGGTAAAGGGCCAGATCAAACACCGGCGCAGGCGTCATCTCGCGCCGGTTGATCGACACCAGGTAGCTGACCGAATGGAAGGTGTAGAACGACAAGCCGATAGGCAGCAGCACTTCCAGAATAGGCAGCGAGACATCAAGCCCGGCACTGGCCAGCGCCGACTGAACGCCACCGACGAGGAACTCCTGGTACTTGAAGAGGTAGAAACACCCCAGCACCAGCAGCGCAACCAGCCCGTAACTGAAGCGTCGCCCCGGGTACCGCGCACCCAGAAGCCCCAGCAGATAGACCAGCGCTGTATACCCCAGCAGGATATAGAGAGAATTCAGACTGAAGCTGGCAACAAGGCCGTAACTGGCGGCCAGAAGCATGACGTTCTGCAAACGAACGCTCCAGCACAGGCTCCAGTAAATAGCGAAGAACAGGATGAAGCAGAGGCCGAACTCGATCGAAAGGAAGCTCACAACGTAGTCCATTACGCGACATCAGGAAGGGAGAGCCTTGCCGGGCAACGCCGTAGCGCAAGGCGGCGGCAATTATGGCAGAGAGCCACAAGCCCTCACAATGACAGGCTCACAGAAAAAGCAAGATAGTGAACAAAGGCTTTATGCAACAGAATGCGACGAAAGATCATCGGCACTGATTTGCTCCCCCTGCCCCGCTCTGCTAGTGTCGCGCCGTTTAAACCGCCACAGAGACAGCCGCCATGGCCCGGAAAAAAGCCGCCGTTGATTTCGAGCAATCCCTCGCCGACCTGCAAGCCCTGGTCGAACGCCTGGAGAACGGCGAACTGTCGCTGGAAGACTCGCTGACCGCCTTCGAGCAAGGTATCCGTCTGACCCGTGACTGCCAGGGCGCCCTGGCACAGGCCGAGCAGAAAGTGCAGATCCTCCTCGAGCGCGATGGTGAGTTGGCCGCCGAACCCTTCAGCGCAGAGCAGCCGGAATGATCGCCCGCTACCAAGCTACCTGCCAGGCCCGTGTCGATGCGGCGCTGGAACAGTTGTTTGTCGCCCCTTCGGCCGAACTCACCCGCCTCTACGCCGCCATGCGCTATAGCGTCATGAACGGTGGCAAACGGGTCCGCCCGCTGCTCGCTTATGCAGCCTGCGAAGCCTTGGGGGCACCAGCCGAACAGGCTAACGGCGCGGCCTGTGCGGTTGAACTGATCCATGCCTACTCACTGGTTCACGATGACCTGCCGGCCATGGACGACGACGACCTGCGCCGTGGCCAGCCAACCACCCATAAAGCCTTCGACGAGGCCTGCGCGATCCTTGCAGGCGATGGCCTGCAAAGCCTGGCCTTCAGCGCCTTGCTCGACCCGCGCCTGAGCCCGCAAAGCGACAGCAACCGCCTGACCATGGTCCAGACACTGGCCTTGGCTGCCGGCCCGGCCGGGATGGTCGGTGGCCAGGCCATCGACCTGGGCTCAGTGGGCCTGAAGCTTGACCAGCAAGCGCTGGAATTCATGCACCGGCACAAGACCGGCGCCCTGATCGAAGCCAGCGTGCGCCTGGGTGCTCTCGCCAGCGCCCGTGCGGGCAACACCGAACTGGAGGCCCTGCAACGCTACGCTCAGGCAATCGGCCTGGCATTTCAGGTACAGGATGACATCCTCGACGTCGAAAGCGACACGGCCACCCTCGGCAAACGCCAAGGCGCGGATATCGCCCGCGACAAGCCAACCTATCCGGCGCTGCTCGGCCTGGATGCCGCCAAAGCCTACGCGCTGGAACTGCGCGATCAAGCACTGCAGGCGCTGGAAGCCTTCGACGGCGCGGCCGAACCACTGCGCGATCTGGCCCGTTACATCGTAGAACGCAAGAACTGAGTGCACTTCACGTAGGCGCCTGCCTTGCCAGCAGTAAGACACATCGCTGGCAGGACCGGCTCCCGCGAAAGACGATGCACAGGTGTCGCAGAAGCACCATGCCATGGGCAGCCATCACCGCAATAAGGTAAACTGCCGCCTCTTCACACCTATAATGATTCGCCTGATGCCCACGACGTTTCAAGAGATTCCCCGCGAACGCCCGGTCACGCCGCTGCTCGACCGTGCTGATACGCCCGCTGGCCTGCGCCGGCTGGCTGAAGCCGATCTGGAGAGCCTGGCCGACGAACTGCGCCAGGAGCTGCTCTATACCGTTGGCCAGACCGGCGGGCATTTCGGTGCCGGCCTGGGCGTCATCGAACTGACGATCGCCCTGCACTACGTCTTCGACACCCCGGATGACCGGCTGGTGTGGGACGTGGGCCATCAGGCCTACCCGCACAAGATCCTCACGGGGCGACGCAAGCGCATGAATACCCTGCGCCAGAAGGACGGTATTGCGGCCTTCCCACGTCGTTCCGAGAGCGAGTACGACACCTTTGGCGTCGGCCACTCAAGCACCTCGATCAGTGCCGCACTGGGCATGGCCATCGCCGCTCGCCTGCAGAACGAGGCGCGCAAGTCCATTGCGGTGATCGGCGACGGTGCACTGACCGCCGGCATGGCTTTCGAAGCGCTCAACCATGCGCAGGAAGTCAACGCTGACATGCTGGTGATTCTCAACGACAACGACATGTCGATTTCACGCAATGTCGGTGGCCTGTCCAACTACCTGGCCAAGATTCTCTCCAGCCGCACCTACGCCAGCATGCGCGAAGGCAGTAAAAAAGTGCTTTCACGCCTGCCCGGCGCCTGGGAAATCGCTCGCCGCACCGAAGAGTATGCCAAGGGCATGCTGGTACCCGGCACCCTGTTCGAGGAACTCGGCTGGAACTATATCGGCCCGATTGACGGCCACGACCTGCCGACCCTGATTGCCACCCTGCGCAACATGCGCGACCTCAAGGGGCCACAGTTCCTGCATGTGGTCACCAAGAAAGGCAAAGGCTTCAGGCCGGCCGAAGTCGACCCGATCGGTTATCACGCAATTACCAAGCTTGAGCCGGTCGATGCACCGGCTGCTGCGCCGAAGAAAGCCAGCGGGCCGAAGTATTCGGCGGTATTCGGCCAGTGGTTGTGCGACATGGCTGCGGCAGACCCACGCCTGGTTGGCATCACCCCAGCCATGAAGGAAGGCTCGGACCTGGTGGCCTTCAGCGAACGCTTCCCGGCACGCTACTTCGATGTGGCCATCGCCGAGCAACACGCTGTCACCCTCGCCGCCGGCATGGCGTGCGAAGGCGCCAAGCCCGTGGTGGCGATCTACTCGACCTTCCTGCAGCGCGCCTATGATCAACTGATCCATGACGTTGCGGTACAGAACCTCGACGTCTTGTTTGCCATCGACCGCGCCGGCCTGGTCGGCGAAGACGGCCCGACCCATGCGGGCAGCTTTGACCTGTCGTTCCTGCGCTGCATCCCCGGCATGCTGGTGATGACCCCGAGCGACGAGAACGAACTGCGCAAAATGCTCAGCACCGGTCACCTGTACAACGGCCCGGCAGCGGTGCGCTACCCGCGCGGTACCGGCCCGAATACGCCGATTGAAAACGACCTTGAACCCCTCGAAATCGGCAAGGGCGTAGTACGCCGCCAAGGCCGCACCGTCGCCTTGCTGGTCTTTGGTGTTCAGTTGGCCGAAGCACTAAAGGTTGCCGAACAGCTCGATGCCACCGTGGTTGACATGCGTTTCGTCAAACCGCTGGATGAAGCGTTGGTACGCGAGATGGCTGGCCAGCACGAGCTGCTGGTGACCATCGAAGAGAACGCCATCATGGGCGGCGCCGGTGCGGCTGTCGGTGAATTCCTGGCCCGCGAAAACCTGATCAAGCCGATCCTGCACCTGGGCCTGCCTGACATTTATGTCGAGCACGCCAAACCGGCACAGATGCTTGCTGAATGTGGTCTGGATGCAGCGGGAATCGAAGCAGCAGTACGTCAGCGCCTGCAGTTGTTGGGCCTCTGACGCCCTATCGTCATGGTCGGCTCCGCAAGGAGCGGCCATGACGACAATAGGCCTGCCGACCTATCAGCCGAGCTGACGCGGAATACGGTAGAGGTAGAGCACGACCACGCTCGAGACCGCCAACAGAATCTGCGGCACGGCCTCCAAGCCAACAAATACCGACACAGCCGCAAGCCAGGCCGGCAAGCAGGCATAGAGCATGGCCACCCGACGTACGCGCGCCAGCTCAATCCAGGCCGCGGGCTCCGCATCGCTGTTCAGCGCCTTCTCCATTGCAATCAGCCCATGCTTGTAAGCGCCAAAGCGCGGCAGGCTGAGGAACATCGAAGAAACACTGGCGATGAACATCGGCATGGCGAGGATTGGCAGCAACGCTTCACGATCACCGAACGCCCAATTGAAGACAAACAACGGCGCCAATGCGATCAGCAGATGCTGCCACCAGGCAATGCTGAGACGGCGACGAACCTGAGCCCGGGTCACGCCCGACCAACCTCACCCTGATGCTCGTTGCCCATCATGTGGCCAAGCTTGCCGGCCTTGGTGGCCAGGTAGTGTTTATTGTGCGGGTTGTGGCCGGTATGCAAAGGCACTCGCTCAGCCACCGCGATACCCATCGCAGTGAGGGCTTTCACCTTGCGCGGATTGTTGGTCATCAGGCGCAGCGATTTCACGCCCAGGTGCTCAAGCATCGGCAGGCACATGGCGTAGTCACGCTGATCGGCAGCAAAACCCAGACGCTCATTGGCTTCAACCGTATCGGCACCGCCATCCTGCAGCTCGTAGGCGCGAATCTTGTTCAACAGACCAATGCCGCGACCTTCCTGACGCAAGTACAGCAGTACACCGCGCCCTTCGTGAGCGATCGCCTGCAGCGCCGCTTCCAGCTGCGAACCGCAATCGCAGCGCTGGCTGAACAGCGCATCGCCCGTCAGGCACTCGGAGTGCAGGCGTCCCAGTACCGGCGCGCCGTCGGCCACATCACCCAGACTGAGCACCACGTGCTCGCGACCGGTGGCCTCATCGAGAAAACCATGCATGGTGAAGGTGGCAAAGGGTGTAGGCAGCTTGGAGGCAGCAACGAAAACGACGGGCACCTTGTGCTCCTGAAATAACGTGAATATTTAACGTGGACTGGATTGTAACAGCAGCGTGGCACCGGTGCTTATGCTGAATTTTTGTGCAGACATATCGAAAAGTTCGATGCACCTTGCCGATCTGAGGACAACCTAGAACGGATACGGCTGCTTCCAGCGCGTGAATATCTCGCGCAACTGGCCACTTGGCACCAGCTCATCCATGCGCTGATCGAAAATTTCCTTGAGGGCACGGCCTTCCGGGGTTTTGGCAAATGCCAGGTACAACGGCAGTTCAGCCAGGTGGGTACGCCGAAATGCCGAGGGATTCTGCGCCTGCGACAACACATAGTCGACCTCGTTCAGGGCATCGATATAGAAATCGACGCGACCATACTCAAGCATCGGCAGAATGCCCTCACGCCGCTGAACCTCGCGGTAACGGTCAACATAGGGCAGGTAACTGTTGAAATCGTAACCACGCACCCAAGCCAATTGGAACTGACCCAACGTTTCCTGGGTAGGTACCGGCCGACTGGCCAACCCCAGGGCATAGATATGGTCTTGGTCAAAATGCCAGCGCGGGTAGATATTATCGGCGCTTTCCTCATGATAAGAGCCGACCCAGGCATCTGCTTCGCCACGCTTTACCAGGCCGATAGCGCGACTGTAAGGCACGCTCGCCGTCTTGACCTTGACACCTACGGGCTCAAAAACCTTGCGCAGCAGCTCCCAGGCCAGGCCTGTGCCGTCGGCATTGGTGTAGTCGAGCCACACCTCGCTGGCCAAACGCGCTTGCAAAGGCTTTTTCAGCAAGGGCTCTGCTGCCCACGTCACACCTCCTGCCAAAAGCAGGACCAGTAGCAACCATCGGCATCCTTGCATCGCCCTATCTCCTTAGGTAAAGCTCCATACTAGCCCTTGCATCGTCAGCCAGGCGAATACACCGGCAAGCACATCGTCGATCATGATGCCGACACCTCCATGCACATGCCGATCAAGCCAACTGATCGGCCAGGGCTTGAGTATGTCAAAGAAGCGGAATACCAAGAACCCGGCCAACAACCATTGCCAGCCTTGCGGCACCAGCCACAGGGTAATCCACATCCCCACCATCTCGTCCCAGACGATACCCTCATGGTCGTGCACACGTAAATCGCTGGCAACCTTGCCGCACAGCCAGAAACCAAACAGCATGGTCAGGCCCAGCATCAGCCAGTAACCCCAGTCTGGCAGCATTTGCCACAAGGGCATGAACGGCAAGGCAACCAGCGACCCCCAGGTCCCTGGCGCCTTCGGCAAAGTACCCGAGCCGAAGCCGAATGCCATGAAATGCCAAGGGTTGCTCCAGACCGAAGGCGGAACAGGCTTCACCTGATTACGGTGATCGGTCACGGTGTCTCCCTAATCGCTAAAGTGTTGATAGCCCCGAACAGCCGGGGTGATGTTGCGCCCTTCCCGATCGTACAGGCTGACACCGGAGCCAACCTCGACCCTGCCAACCACGTGAATCGGCCAGCCGGCGGCCAGCAGCCCCGGGAGTTCGGCATCGGGAAGCGTGAAGGCCAGCACATAATCGTCGCCACCGGTCAATGCGGCGTGACGCGCACCCTCCAGCCCCAAAAAGCCGCGTAATGCCTGGCTCATCGGTAGCGAGTCCACCTGCAAATGCAGCGCCACGCCAGAGGCTTTGGCGATATGCCCACAGTCAGCCAGCAAGCCGTCGGAGATATCCAGCGCCGAGGACGCCTTGCCACGTAACGCCTGGCCGAGTGCCAACTGCGGTGCTGGCGACCAGTAGTGCGCCAGCAGCGATGCCGCCAGCGACGGCTCGGTTTGACGTTCCGCAAGCACCAGCGGCAGCGCGCCAGCAGCGTTGCCCAGTTCACCGCCCACACACACCAAGTCGCCTGGTTGCGCGCCGGCGCGGGTCAGCGCCTGCCCGGCAGGCACCCGGCCGAACACGGTCATGGTCAGGCTCAAGGGGCCACGGGTGGTATCGCCACCGACCAGGCTCAGGTTGCACTGCCTGGCCATCTGATTGAGGCCTTCTGCGTAAGCACGCAACCAGTCCGCCGACGTGTCCGGCAGGGTCAGGGCAAGGGTAAACGCGAGGGGGGTAGCGCCCATCGCCGCCAGGTCACTGGCGGCAACGGCCAGCGAACGCTGGCCGAGCAGGAACGGGTCACTGTTGTGCGGGAAATGCACACCGACAACCAGCGTGTCGGTAGACACCGCCAACTGTTCGCCCGCTGGCAAGGCCAGCAGGGCACAGTCGTCACCGATGCCCAAGGCAACTCCTTCGCCACCTTGCGCACACGGTGCGGCGGCGAAGTAGTGACGGATCAGCTCGAACTCACCCATTGGCCAGCAGCGCCGAGATCAGCGCTTGTATGCCCGTACTTCGGCTTCACGAAGCCGTGGAGCCAGCTTGTCGAGCACACCGTTGACGAACTTGTGGCCATCGGTGGCACCGAAGACCTTGGCCAGCTCAACACCTTCGTTGATCACAACGCGAAACGGCACGTCGACCCGCTTGATGAACTCCCAGGTGGACAGCCGCAGCACAGCCAGCTCTACCGGGTCGAGTTCTTCCAGTGGCAGGTCGAGGCACGGAGCCAGGGCCTTGTCGATCTCTTCCTTCATGACCGGAACCCCGTGCAGGATCTCCCGGAAGTAGGCGCCGTCGACATCGCTGAAATCGTTATCGACCCGGAACTGCGCTTCGATCTCGTTCAGCGACTGCTTGGCCATGTGCCACTGATACAGGGCCTGGGTCGCGAGCTGACGGGCTTCGCGACGCTTGGCGCTTTTCGATGGTTTGCCAGCATCCGCAGGTTTTGGATCGCGCGGGTTGAAACGATCGCTTTCGTCGCTAATCACTTGGCCTCCAACTGCGCCAGCAGGCTGACCATTTCCAGGGCGGACAGGGCTGCTTCAGCGCCCTTGTTGCCGGCCTTGGTGCCGGAGCGCTCGATGGCCTGTTCGATCGAATCGACAGTCAAGACACCGAAGGACACCGGTACGCCGAACTCCATGGACACCTGGGCCAGGCCCTTGGTGCACTCGCCTGCCACGTATTCGAAATGCGGAGTGCCGCCACGGATCACCGCGCCCAGGGCGATGATGGCCGCATATTCGCTTTGCTGGGCGACTTTCTGTGCAACCAGCGGGATCTCGAACGCACCCGGGGCACGGATGATGGTGATGTCGCTTTCGCTCACGCCATGGCGAACCAGGGCATCAACGGCACCGCTCACCAGGCTTTCGACGACGAAGCTGTTGAAGCGGCCAACCACCAAAGCATAGCGACCTTTGGGGGCGATGAAGGTACCTTCAATGGTCTTCAGAGTCATTCCGGGATTCTCATCTTAAAGAGCCAGGCCGCACCGACGCGGCCTGTGGGAGGTTTGGTCACGAACACGCAGTGCAATAAACGCCTGCTTTATTCGGAGGGCACGTATTCTACAACTTCCAGATCGAATCCGGATATCGCATTAAATTTCATCGGCGAACTCATCAGGCGCATTTTGCGTACGCCGAGGTCACGGAGAATCTGCGAACCCGCACCGACGGTGCTGTAGGTTGTCGGGGTTTTCACCTGAGCGCTGTCGGCGGTCTCACGGATATGCGCCAACAGCACGTCACCGTCCAAGGGGTGGCCGAGCAACAACACAACACCACTGCCCGCCTCTGCCACCGCGCTCATTGCGGCACGCAGGCTCCAGCGGCCGGGCTGCTTGACCATCAGCAGGTCACGCAGCGGGTCCATGTTGTGAACCCGAACCAGGGTCGGCTCTTCCGCGCAGATCTTGCCCAGGGTCAGTGCCAGGTGCACATCGCCCTCGACCGAGTCACGGTAGGTAACCAGGTTGAATTGGCCCAATTCGCTGTCCAGCGGCTGCTCGGAAATCCGCTGAATGGTACGTTCGTGGATCATCCGGTAGTGAATCAGGTCGGCGATAGTGCCGATCTTGATGCCGTGCTCGGCCGCAAACGCTTCCAGCTCCGGGCGACGGGACATGGTGCCGTCGTCATTCATGACCTCGCAGATCACGCCACTTGGCTCAAAACCGGCCATGCGCGCCAGATCACACGCAGCCTCGGTATGGCCTGCGCGGGCCAGCGTACCGCCGGCTTGCGCCATCAGCGGGAAGATATGGCCTGGGCTGACGATGTCTTCGGCCTTGGCATCACGCGCGGCGGCAGCCTGAACGGTACGCGCACGGTCAGCAGCGGAGATACCGGTAGTGACACCTTCGGCAGCCTCGATCGAGACCGTGAACTTGGTGCCAAAGCCCGAACCGTTGCGCGGTGCCATCAACGGCAACTTGAGCAGTTCACAGCGCTCACGCGACATCGGCATGCAGATCAGGCCCCTGGCGTGCTTGGCCATGAAGTTGATGTGCTCGGCCTTGCAGGCCTCGGCGGCCATGATCAGGTCGCCTTCGTTCTCGCGATCTTCGTCATCCATCAGGATGACCATTTTGCCCTGGCGGATGTCTTCAACCAGTTCTTCGATGCTGTTGAGCGCCACGCGGCACCCCCTTCTCATTCAGGATTTCAGGTAGCCGTTGGCGGCCAGGAAACTTTCAGTGATACCGCTGCCCTTGGTCGACTCGGCGGCTTTGTCGCCGAGCAACAGACGCTCCAGGTAGCGGGCCAGCAGGTCGACCTCAAGGTTGACCCGACGACCAGCGCGGTAGTCGGCCATGATGGTTTCGGCCAGGGTGTGGGGCACGATTGTCAGCTCGAACTCGGCGCCATCGACGGCGTTCACCGTCAGGCTGGTGCCGTCGACGGTAATCGACCCCTTGTGCGCAACGTACTTGGCCAGTTCCTTTGGCGCACGAACACGGAACTGGATGGCGCGAGCGTTATCGCTACGCGATATGATTTCGCCGACACCGTCGACGTGGCCGCTGACCAGATGACCGCCCAATCGGGTGGTCGGCGTCAGGGCTTTTTCCAGGTTGACCCGGCTGCCGCTCTTGAGGTCGGAGAAGGCAGTGCAGTCCAGGGTTTCGCGGCTGACATCGGCCCAGAAGCCGTCACCAGGCAGCTCGACTGCCGTCAGGCAGACACCATTCACCGCAATGCTGTCGCCAAGTTTCACATCGCCCAGGTCCAGCTTGCCGGTTTCGACATAAACCCGCACATCGCCACCTTTTGGGGTCAACGAGCGAATGCTGCCGATAGATTCGATAATGCCTGTGAACATGAGTCCTCCTCGAGAACGGGCCGCGCGTGGCGCAAGCCGAAAATTATACGCCGGACGTCGGCACAGGGATCGCGGTGACTCGCCAGTCATCGCCAACCGCTCGCATTTCAGTGATTTTCAGCGCCGGCGCCTCGCTCATGCGGGCCAGCGGCCAATCAAGCAGCGGCCTGGCGCTGGAGCCGAGGAACTTGCCGGCAATGAACAGTTGATACTCGTCTACCAGCCCTGACTGCGCAAATGCCCCCGCAAGCCCCGGGCCGGCCTCGACCAGCACCTCATTGACGCCTCGGGCAGCCAGCTCACGCAGCAATGCACGCAAGTCGACGCGCCCCTCCTGAGTGGGCAGTCGCAGCAGCTCCAAGCCCGCCTGAGCATAGCGCTCATCGTGTGCGGCAGCAGTCGCCACCAGCGCAGGACCGGCCTGATAGAACGCGGCCTCCAACGGCAGGCGCAAACGCCCATCGATCAGCACCCGCAGCGGCGGGCGAGCCAGCGCCAAGGCGGTATTTTCCGCATCCAGCCCCAGTTCTTCACCACGCACAGTCATCCGGGCATTGTCCGCGATCACGCTTTCAGCGCTGGTCAGCACCACACTGGAACGCGCACGCAAACGTTGAACGGCCGAGCGTGCGGCGGGGCCAGTAATCCACTGGCTCTCGCCACTGGCCATAGCGGTGCGGCCATCGAGGCTCATCGCCAGTTTGACCCGCACATAAGGCAGGCCGTGCTCCATACGCTTTAGAAAGCCCGGGTTCAACGCGCGAGCCTCGGCCTCAAGCACCCCGCTGGACACCTCAATACCGGCATCGGCCAAGCGCTTCAGGCCTTGACCGGCAACCTGTGGATTGGGGTCCTGCATGGCCGCAACAACCCGCGCCACACCGGCGTTGACCAGCGCCTCGGCACAAGGCGGTGTGCGGCCATGATGGCTGCACGGCTCAAGGGTGACATAGGCGCAGGCGCCACGGGCCAGTTCGCCTGCCTGGCGCAATGCATGAACCTCAGCATGCGGCTCACCGGCACGGACATGCCAGCCTTCACCCACCACCTGACCATCACGCACAATCACGCAGCCGACGCGAGGATTAGGGTGGGTTGAATACAGCCCCTTGCGCGCCAGTTCCAGGGCGCGGGCCATGTAGTGAGCATCCAGCACAGCGCGTTCAGTGGGCATGATCACTCTTTAGCCGGCTCTCGGGCCAGACGGTCAATCTCTTCACGGAATTCATCGAGGTCCTGGAAGCGTCGGTAAACCGAGGCGAAGCGGATGTAGGCGACTTCATCGAGCTTCTGCAGCTCGGCCATCACCAGTTCGCCCACGACCAGCGACTTGACCTCACGCTCGCCGGTTGCCCGCAGCTTGTGCTTGATATGCGCCAGTGCCGCTTCCAGTCGCTCGACGCTGACCGGGCGCTTCTCCAGCGCACGCTGCATACCGGCGCGCAGCTTGTCTTCATCGAACGGCTGTCGGCTGCCATCCTGCTTGATCAAGCGAGGCAGAACCAATTCGGCGGTTTCAAAGGTGGTAAAGCGCTCACCGCAGGCGACGCATTCGCGCCGACGGCGCACTTGCTCACCCTCGGCGACCAGTCGCGAGTCGATGACTTTGGTGTCGTTGGCACCGCAGAAGGGACAGTGCATGGTGGCAGGCAACAAAAAAAGGGAGGGCCATGGTAGCGCATCTCACTGGCAAGACAAGCCAAAGGGTTTACCATCCAGTGAGGAAACGTCCTCAAGGAACCTCTTCATGCGCTTTCGAGCACTCATTCTGCTCAGTTTTGCCGGCCTGCTCGTCGCCTGCAGTAGCGATGCGCCCAAACAGACGCAGACAGAAACCTCCCCGACCACCGGCACCTTGCCTGCGGCCCCCGGCCCTCTGCCGGCCTATCAGCGCGAACTCAGCGGCACCCTGCTGGGCATACCGGCCAACGCCGATGTTGAGCTGGCGTTGCTGGTCATTGACGAACGCGGTCGTCCGCAGCGCTTGCTGGCCAGCAGCTCACTCGCAGGTAACGGTCAGGCACTGCCCTTTCATTTACGCTTCAACCCGGAAGCCTTCCCCAGTGGAGCACGTGTTGAACTGCGCGGTCGGGCCAGTCAGTCAGGGCAACTGATCCTGCACTTGCCGGCACTGCGGGTTACCCAGGCAACCACCCAGGCCACCGGGCCGCTGCGCTTTGAGAAGGCGCCATGACGGCAGCACCGTCATCACTGCAAGGGGCATTGAGTGGACTGCTCGGCGATGCGCGTCTTGTCGCCAGCCACCTGCCGGGCAGCGATCTGAAGCTCTGGCTGATCGATGCGGACAACATGGACCGCGCCTTCAGCCCCGAAGAGACCCGACGCATCCTCCATGAGCCGCCATATTGGAGCTTTTGCTGGGCCAGCGGCCTGGCCATGGCGCGCTATTTGTGCGAGCGACCGGAGTGGGTTGAGGGTAAGCGCGTGCTCGACTTCGGCGCAGGCTCTGGCGTTGCAGGTATTGCCGCGGCCAAGGCCGGCGCCCTTGAAGTGGTGGCCTGCGACCTCGACCCTCTGGCGCTGGACGCCTGCCGGGCCAATGCCGAACTGAACGGGGTGAACCTGAACTACTCCACGGACTTCTTTGCCGAAGCCGACCGCTTCGACCTGATTCTGGTCGCCGACGTGCTCTATGACCGGGCCAACCTGCCGCTGCTCGACGAATTCCTCAGCCGCGGCCGTGAAGCCTTGGTGGCCGACTCCCGCGTGCGCGACTTCAGCCACCCGTTGTATCAATCACTGGGCGTCCTCGAAGCCCTGACCCTGCCGGACCTGGCCGAGCCTCACGAATTCCGCCGGGTCAGCCTGTACCACGCCAGCCGACAGCCTTTATAGTGCTGCCATTCAAGGATTTGCGAGAGTCGCGATGAGTCAAGAAACGCCGTACATTTTCGACGCCAGCGCTGCCAACTTCGATCAGCTGGTGATCGCCAACTCCCATCACAAACCGGTGCTGGTGGATTTCTGGGCCGAATGGTGTGCGCCGTGCAAAGCGCTGATGCCGCTGCTTGCACAAATCACGGAGAGCTACCAAGGCGAGCTGCTGCTGGCCAAGGTCAACTGTGACATCGAACAGGATATCGTTGCACGCTTCGGTATCCGCAGCCTGCCGACCGTAGTGCTGTTCAAGGATGGTCAACCGGTTGATGGCTTCGCGGGTGCCCAGCCCGAGTCGGCAATCCGAGCGCTGCTCGAGCCTCATGTTCAAATGCCGCCGCCACCAGCCGCCGACCCTATGGTGCTGGCGCAGGCACTGTTTGCTGAAGGGCGCTTTGGTGAAGCCGAGGCCACCCTCAAGGCACTGCTCACTGAAGACAACAGCAATGCCGGCGCACTGATTCTCTACGCCCGCTGCCTGGCAGAACGCGGTGAGCTGGGCGAAGCCCAGACCGTCCTCGATGCCGTGAAAAGCGATGAGCACAAGGCCGCACTGGCAGGCGCCAAAGCCCAGTTGACCTTCCTGCGGCAAGTGACGGCCTTGCCTGACGCCGCCACCCTCAAGACGCGCCTGGCGCAGAATGCAGAGGATGATGAAGCGCTGTACCAACTGGCGATTCACCAACTGTCACGCCAGCAATACGAAGCGGCGCTAGAGGCACTGCTGAAACTGTTCGTGCGCAACCGTGGCTATGACGGTGGCCTGCCGCACAAGACATTGCTGCAGGTGTTCGACCTGCTCGGCAATGATCACCCGCTGGTGGGTACCTATCGACGCAAGCTGTTTGCAGCGCTGTACTAAGCAGTCTATCGCCGGCGCCTGCACACGCGGCAGGCGCCGGACGCTCATCCAAGCCAGCGATACACCGGCGCATCCGCCCCGCTTTCAACCTTCACCTGTGCACTGTGGCGCAAGCGCACCAGCAGTCGCTTGCCGGCCGCCGCACTGCCAGCAAGCGCAGCCAAGCCTTCCAACAACGCCGGCCCATTGAGCTGCCCGGCCTGACGCAACAAGGTCAGTGCCGCTTGCCACTGCACATCATCCGGACGCACGCTCGACACACTGGCTTCGGTAGGCGGAGTCGCGGGCAGAGCACGTTCCAGATGCCCACCCAACTGCGCCCACTCGGCCGGATCAAGCTCCAGTGTCAGGTCCACCGGCCAGTCACCAATATGTCCACGAATACGCACAGGCCTCTCCTTCAGATCATCCGATAGCCCATGCTCCCATGGCGACAGGCTGCCGCCAAGCACACTGGCAACCACTCGACAACTTGTTATAACATTGCGATTCAAGCCCCACCTCTACGGAGACCGTTCCATGCGCCGTCTGCTGCTCGCCTTGCCGTTTGCCCTGTTGCCACTCACGGCAGCACACGCCGAGAAAGACCATGATCATGCCCATGGCAGCCTTGACGCCCACGAGCATGGCGTGGCGCATCTCAATGTCGTGCTCGATGACAAGACACTTGAGCTGGAACTGGAAAGCCCGGCCATGAACCTGGTGGGGTTTGAGCATGCGGCCAACAGTGCGGCCGACAAGGCCAAGGTCGCGGCCGTCCGCAAACAACTGGAGCAGCCGTTGACACTGTTTGGCTTGGCCAATGCGGCGCAGTGCACGGAAACCGACGAAGCCCTGGAAAGCCCATTATTCGATGATGCGCCATCTGACGATGACGCCACCGATGATCACCACGCCGCCCACGAACACGAACACGAACACAGCGAGATCCGCGCCCATTACCAACTGACTTGTGAACAGCCAGGCAAACTGGCCAACCTGGATTTGGGCCCACTGTTCAAAGCCTTCCCCGCCACTCAGAAAATTACGGTGCAGTTGATCGGCCCCAATGGCCAGAAAGGCCTGGAAGCAACCCCGAACAAGGCCACGGTTGCGTTCTGAATGCGCCAGCCACTGATCGAGTTGACAGACCTGGCGTTCGCCTGGCCGGGCCATCCACCCTTGCTGGATATCCCGGCCTTCCATTTGGATGCGGGTGAATCGCTATTCCTCAAAGGCCCCAGTGGTAGCGGCAAAACCACCCTGCTCGGCCTGCTTGGCGGCGTGCAGCAACCTGACCGCGGCAGCATTCGCCTGCTCGGTCAGACGCTGAGCACGCTCAAGCAAGGCGCTCGCGATCGCTTTCGCGTTGACCATACCGGCTACATCTTCCAGCAGTTCAACCTGCTGCCGTTTCTCTCGGTCCGCGAAAACGTCGAACTGCCCTGCCGCTTCTCCAAGGTTCGCGCAGCCAAGGCCTGTGAGCGCTACGGCAGTGTCGATCAGGCTGCCGCCAGCCTGCTGGCTCATCTGGGCCTGAAAGACCCCGCCTTGTTGATGCGTCGTGCCGACAGCCTGTCGATTGGCCAGCAGCAACGCGTCGCCGCAGCCCGCGCATTGATTGGCCAACCTGAGCTGGTGATCGCCGACGAGCCAACCTCAGCCCTCGATGCTGACAGTCGTGAGGCGTTTATCCGCCTGCTGTTCGCAGAGTGCAGAGCGGCCGGCTCCAGTTTGCTGTTTGTCAGCCATGACCAGAGCCTGGCGCCCTTGTTCGACCGCCACCTGTCGTTGTCAGAACTCAACCGCGCGGCCCGTCCGGCCAATGACCTGGAGGCCTGATGTACCTGCTACGCCTTGCACTAGCCAGCCTGGCCAATCGACGCTTTACCGCCTTCCTGACCGCCTTTGCCATTGCTTTGTCCGTGTGCCTGCTGCTGGCAGTGGAACGCGTACGCACTGAAGCCCGTGCCAGCTTCGCCAGTACCATCAGCGGCACCGACCTGATCGTCGGCGCACGCTCCGGCTCGGTGAACCTGCTGCTGTATTCGGTGTTTCGCATTGGCAATGCCACCAACAACATTCGCTGGGACAGCTATGAGCATTACGCCAGCGACCCACGGGTGAAATGGGCAATTCCGATTTCCTTGGGTGACTCGCACCGTGGCTACCGCGTGATGGGCACGTCCGAGGCCTACTTTGAGCACTACCAGTACGGCCACAAGCAATCCTTGCAACTGGCTCAAGGCCGCGCCTTTGCCAATGACCCGTTTGAAGTGGTACTGGGCGCCGAAGTCGCGCAGGCCCTGCATTACGCCCTGGGCGACAAGCTGGTACTGGCTCACGGCGTGGCGGCAATCAGTCTGGTCAAACATGACGACAAGCCGTTCACGGTGGTCGGTATTCTGCAGCGAACCGGCACACCGGTAGACCGCACACTGCACATCAGCCTGGGCGGTATGGAAGCAATCCACGTTGACTGGCACAACGGTGTTCCCGCGCGCGGGGCAGGCCGTGTCAGCGCCGATCAGGCACGCAACATGGACCTGACGCCCAGCGCCATTACCGCGTTCATGCTCGGCCTGAACAACAAAATCGCCACCTTTGCTCTGCAACGCGAGATCAACGAGTACCGTAATGAACCACTGCAGGCCATTCTGCCAGGCGTCGCCCTGCAAGAACTGTGGAGCCTGATGAGCACTGCCGAGCAGGCGCTGTTCGTGGTATCCCTGTTCGTCGTGCTGACCGGCCTGATTGGCATGCTGACCGCCATTCTCACCAGCCTGAACGAGCGACGCCGGGAAATGGCCATACTGCGCTCGGTGGGTGCCCGCCCTTGGCACATCGCCGGCCTGCTGGTGCTGGAAGCCTTTGCGTTGTCGGTTGCAGGCATACTCGCAGGCCTGTCCCTGCTTTACCTGGGTATCGCCCTGGCCCAAGGGTATGTGCAAGCCAACTATGGCCTTTACCTGCCACTGGCCTGGCCCAGCAGCCACGAATGGACATTGCTGGCAATCATCCTGGGCGCCGCGCTATTGATGGGCAGCGTGCCCGCTTGGCGTGCCTATCGGCAGTCACTGGCGGACGGTCTGTCGATTCACTTATGAGACCGATACCCATGGCCCGCGCCCTGTTCTTGTTGCTACTGGTTGCCACACCGCTGTGGGCGGACGAACCCCGCACCCTGGAATGGCCACAGCTGATCCCTCCTGGCGCACCGGTGATCGAGCCGCAGATGGCACCCTTGCATGACCTGTCACAACTGGGCAATGCGCTGGCGGCAGAGAGTGCCCCGGCAGCGCACCAGCAAGCGCCGGATGCGCCGGTCGTCCAGGCGCTGGACGGTCAGCAGGTCAAGCTACCTGGCTACATCGTACCGCTGGAGGTCAACGAGGAGGGGCGTACGACTGAGTTCCTTCTGGTGCCTTACTACGGCGCGTGCATTCATGTGCCTCCGCCCCCGTCCAACCAGATCGTGCATGTGGTCAGTGAGCTCGGCATAAAGGTCGATGCGCTTTACCAGCCGTACTGGATCGAAGGCCCGATGCGTGTCCAGTCGTCGAGCAGTGAGCTGGCTGAAGCGGGTTATCAGATGGACGCCGAGAAAATCTACGCCTATGAACTACAATAAGAGCCGCTCTGGAGCGCTATCGCGGTTTCATTGAGCTGAGTCAAATTCTCCCCGCTGCTGGCTCTTTACCATTGGCACATTACATTCTAAATGTCCTTTGGGAGCTTCCATGAACAAGTCCTTGCTTGGCGCCTCGCTGATTGCCCTGGCGCTTACAGCCCCTGTTGCCCACGCCCACAAGGCGGGTGAATTTATTATGCGTGCTGGCGCTATCACCACCGCTCCTAACGAAGACAGCGGCAACCTCAAGCTGGACGGCAACAAGGTTCCCGGCACCAAAGCGACGCTGGACAGCGATACCCAACTGGGCTTGACCTTCGCCTACATGCTGACCGACCACGTTGGCCTGGAACTGCTGGCGGCGACGCCATTCCAGCACACCGTTAGCGTCAAGGGCGCAGGCCTGGACGGCAAACTGGGCGACATCAAACACCTGCCACCGACCCTGTCGCTGCAGTACTACCCGCTTGACGCGAGCTCCAAGTTCCAGCCGTATGCCGGTATCGGCCTGAACTACACCATGTTCTTCGATGAAGACCTGAGCAGCAACCGCAAGGCCCAGGGCTTCAGCAACCTGAAACTGAAGGACTCGGTAGGCCTGGCTGGCCAACTGGGCATGGACTACATGCTGACCGACAACTTCCTGGTCAACGCTGCGGTCTGGTATATCGACATCGACACCGAGGCCAGCATCGATGGCCCGAGCGCGCTGAACGTAGGCAAGACCAAGGTCGACGTGGATGTCGATCCATGGGTCTACATGGTCGGCGTCGGCTACAAGTTCTAAGGCCTGGCCTTAATAAAAAACGGCGATTAAATCGCCGTTTTTTTGTTTCAGCGCCCCAGAAGCCGGGCAAGGCCTTCGGCCATTGGCGTAGGTTCGGGAAAGCGGAAGCGCTGCAGCAGGCGGGTATTGTCTGCACGCGAATGGCGGATATCGCCAGAACGCGCAGGCCCATGACTGATCGCAGGCAAGCTGCCGACCACCGTTTTCAGGGCAGCCAACAGTTGGTTCAACGAGGTGGCCTGATTCAAGCCGACGTTCACTGCACCCTCTTCCACCTGATCCAGCGTCAGCGCCTGCAGCATCACACTCACCAGATCACCGACATAGACGAAGTCGCGGGTCTGCTCGCCATCACCAAACACAGTAATGGGCTGCCCGCTGAGCGCCCGCTCGCTGAAGATGCTGATCACGCCCGAATACGGCGATGAAGGGTCCTGGCGCGGACCGAAAATATTGAAGAAGCGAAACACTACGGGCTCCAGGCCATGCTGACGGCGGTAGAAGTCCAGGTAGTGTTCACTGGCCAACTTATCCACAGCATAAGGCGTGAGGGGCGCCTTGGGCGTCTCCTCACTGATCGATTCGCCTTCACCGTTGTTGCCATACACGGCTGCACTGGAGGCGAAGAGCACCCGCCGAATGCCGGCCAGGCGCATAGCCTCACACACATTCAGCGTGCCGATGAAATTGCTCTGGTGAGTTTTCACCGGGTCTTCGACCGACGCCTGGACCGAGGCCACCGCAGCCAGGTGAACCACCGCCTGGCACCCTGCCGCCGCCTGGGCGACCAGCGCCGCGTCAGCGACATCGCCTTCGATCAGTTGCAGCTTGGGGTGCTGCAACTGCAGGTTGCTGCGCTTGCCGGTGGACAGGTCATCCAGTACCCGCACCGCGTAGCCGTTTGCCAACAGCGCGTCGCTCAAGTGAGAGCCGATGAAGCCTGCGCCGCCGGTAATCAGAATAGGTGCATCAGCCA
This sequence comes from Pseudomonas sp. HLS-6 TE3448, assembly GCF_053629555.1. NCBI lineage: Bacteria > Pseudomonadati > Pseudomonadota > Gammaproteobacteria > Pseudomonadales > Pseudomonadaceae > Pseudomonas > Pseudomonas sp. HLS-6 TE3448. The sequence continues at coordinate 768,178 of NZ_JBRJIO010000001.1, forward strand.
TGTCGGTAGAATCGATCCAGTAGTGTCGGCAGGCCGGCACGCCAGGCGCGCGGCTTGATACCGAAGGTGTGCAGAATTTTCTTGCAGGCCAGCACCGCGTGCTGTGGCTCTTCAGCCGCATCCGGGCGTGCCGCGTGCGCCTGTGCAGTCGGCGCTTCGACAGCAAGCTTGTGAAGCTGCGAGGCTTCACTGAGGATCGCCTGGCCTAGCGCGAGCGGCGTAGTCGCCTCATTGCCCGCGTAATGGTAAGTGCCCCACAGTGGGGCCGCGCAATCCAGCTGCTTGAGCACGGAGAGAATGACCCGTGCGGCATCATCGACTGGCGTCGGGTTTCCACGGCGGTCGTCCGCCAGCAGTAACTCCTGAGCCTGTTCGGCGCGCGTCAGGAAGCGCCCAAGAACGCCGTCCAGGCTTTCGTCGAGCAACCAGCCAAAGCGCAGCAGTACATGCTGCGGGCAGGTGGCGCGGACGCTCTGCTCGATCCGCCAGAGCGCTTGCCCGCGCAGGCCCAACGGCACTGGCTCGTCCTTCTCACTGTAGGCCGTGGCCCGAGAACCATCGAACACGCGGTAGCTGGAAGGCTGTACCAGGATAATGCCGTGGTGCTGGCACAGCTCAGCCAGACGCTCTACCGAGCGCTCCTGCTGTGCCAGTCGTTGCTCGCTGACCGACTCGGCCTGAAACCAGTCGAAATAATAGGCCAGATTCACCAACGCATCGGGGCGGGTGTCATCCAGTAACTGGGTCAGGCTGGCAGCGTCCCACCCCTTATCCGGCGGACGCGGCGCCAGAAAGCCGATGTCTTCCTCGGCTCCAAGGCGAATCAGCGCTTGCCCGAGGGCACTTCCACCACCCAACAGCATCAGGCGCATTCGCATAGAGTCAGCAGGTCCGGTCAGAAATAGGGGAAAGCGGATATTTTGCGGCTTCCTGCGGGGGATGTCCAACCTGCGGGTTGGCGGAAGGCAGCGGGAGTCGAACCTGCCCGGGAACGGCTGCCGTCCCCAACCGGGTTTGAAGCCCGGCCGCGCCACCGGGCGCGATTGCCTTCCTTGTCATACGTCGCGGGGTACGTGGGCCAGCGCATTGTCCTGCCGTATGCGACGCTGGTCGCCGAGACGGCGGGTCAGGCCGACACGGTCGAAATACTCGAGAATCTGAATACTGCGTTTACGGCCGATACCCAGCACATCGCGAAAACGCACCACCTGCACACTCAGGTCCTCGGCAGCCACCTGCATGAGCATAGCCGCCATTTTTCGCACTGTGGCGTCCGGGTAAAACAGGTCGCGCACCACCTGATGAACTTGCCCCAAGCGCGCCATCTTGCGTAACAGCAGCCGTACCGCGGCCTCCTCGCTGTGGGTTGCACGGGCCAGGTCACGCACCCAGGGCGGGTCGAAACCGGACGCCTGCACGTACGGCTGCAACTGCTCCCACAACGCCATGTCCGCGTCGCTCAGACGCGCCTGGTGTTCCGGCAGGTGCAACCAAGGCCCACTGCTGGCAAGTAACCCGGCGGCCAGCAGTTCCTCAATCAAGCTGATGAACACCGGGCGCTCCAACGGCAACGCCACGAAACGTCGCAAGCGGTCACGGTCAGGGCCTAGTTGATCCGGCTCGAGCGTATGAAACCGGGCCAGTTGCACCAGCACCTCCTGCTTGAGCGCCTGCCACTGGGCTGTCGCGAACAACCGTGCACCCTGGCGCGTGGCAACAACACTGACGTCCTCGGGTAAACGCCAACTGCTGCGCAGGCGATTGAACTGACGCTCCAGCTGTTGCGGGTCCAGCCCGGTCGCCCCCTGCGCAAGCAGGGCCGGTAGCGCCTGCTCCAGGCTCTCGGCCTCGGCCAGCGCGTGCAACTGCGCCAGCCGCGCCGGGCTGCGACGCTGCCTGGCCGGGGCAAAGGGGTCCAGCACCTTACCGCCACCAAGGGTGCGCTGAGCGCGCTGGTCGCGCAGCACAAGGTGATCGCCATGCACGGTGTGCAATGGGGCGTTGAGCAGCAGTTGCGCGAACATGCGCCCACCGGGCGCCAGGCATTCCCCCTGCAACAGGGCGACCTTGGCGGTGACATCCTGGGTGCCAAGGTGCACATGCACCGAACTGAAATGCTCAAACTGGCGTGTTTCGCTGCCCAGCAACTGCAACTCGATATCCACACGCTGAGTCGTAGCATACAACCACTCGGCCAGTAGCCAATCACCCCGGTGAATCTGCTCCACCCCCAGGCGCTCGGCACTGATGTTCAAGGCCACCCGCTGCCCGGCCCATGCTTCGACTGCGGCCTGGTTCTGGGCATGCAGGCCACGCACGCGCACCGGTTTGCCGGCCCTGCCCAACAGCAACGTGTCACCCACCTGCACATGGCCGGCCAATGCCGTGCCGGTCACCACAATACCTGCGCCAGCAACGCTGAATGCGCGGTCGATGGCCAGGCGAAAACCTCCTGCACTGCTGCGCCGTTGAACGTCACGCTGCGCGCTCAAGAGCGCCTGACGCAGTGCTTCGATACCGCTACCAGACACACTCGACACCACGAATTGAGCTGCGCCCGCATAAGGCCCTGCCGCCAGCAAGGTGCGCACCTCGCGCTGCACCTCCTGCACCCTGGCAGGCTCGACGCGGTCACATTTGCTGATGACCACCAGCGCCCTCGGGATACCCAGCAGCTCGACAATCGCCAGATGCTCACGGGTCTGCGGCATCACCCCGTCGTCGGCCGCTACGACCAACAACACAAGGTCAATGCCGTGCGCCCCGGCGAGCATGTTGTGGATAAACCGCTCATGCCCAGGTACATCAATAAAACCGGTCTGTTCGGCCCCCACCTGCAACGACGCATAGCGATACCCCAGGTCGATGGTGATACCGCGTTCGCGCTCCTCCCGGCGACGATCGCCTGCCTGCCCGGTCAATGCCTCTAGCAGCGCAGTCTTGCCGTGATCGATATGCCCGGCCGTTCCGACAATCACCTTGCAATCGCTCCCAGCCGCAGTTGCGGCAACTGCTCAAGCCAGCCCGCTTCGTCATCCAACTGGCGCAGGTCCATCCACAGCGCATCGTCATCAATGCGCCCCAGCACGGGTATCGGCAAGGCGCGCAACGCCGCCTCCAGCGCGAGCAAGTGACGCCCGCGCAAACGCTTGGACGCGTGCGCGCGCACACACAGGGCGGCGCTGGGCAAGCGGGCCACAGGCTGACTGCCACTGCCGATCATGCCGAGTGCGGGTTTCACACTGACCGTCCACAACTCACCCAGCGCGTGCGCCAGCACCGGTGCCAGGCGCTCGGCTTGCGCCAGAATATCGGCCTGAGGGCGGGTCAGCAGGCGTAGGCTGGGCAAGCGCTCAGCCAGCCGCTCAGGGTTGCGGTACAAGCCCAGCACAGCTTCCAGTGCAGCGAGAGTCAACTTATCCACACGCAGGGCACGCTTGAGCGGGTTTTTCTTGATCTGTGCAATCAACGCCTTGCGGCCTACGATCAAGCCCGCCTGAGGCCCACCCAGCAGTTTGTCGCCGCTGAAGGTGACGATATCGGCCCCGTCAGCCAAGGACTGGCGAACCGTCGGCTCGGCAGGTAGCCCCCAGCGCGTCAGGTCCAGAAGGCTTCCACTGCCCAGGTCCTCCAACAGCGGCAGACCATGCCGGTGGGCCAGTTCCGCCAGCGCTTGGGTCGGTACCTGATGGGTGAACCCCTGAATGCTGTAATTGCTGCAATGTACGCGCATCAACAGGCCGCTGCGCGGGCCGATGGCGGCTTCATAGTCACGCGCATGCGTGCGGTTGGTTGTGCCCACTTCATGCAGTTTTACGCCAGCACGCGCCATGATGTCGGGGATCCGAAAGGCGCCACCGATCTCGATCAACTCACCGCGTGAGATGATCCCCTCCTTGCGCGCCCCCAGACTATTGAGTGCCAGCAACACCGCTGCTGCATTGTTGTTCACCACCGTGACGGCTTCGGCACCGGTCAGCTCAAGGATCAGGCCCTCGATCAAGTCATCGCGGTCGCCGCGCTTGCCGCTCTCCAGGTCAAACTCCAGGTTCAGTGGATAGCGCGCAGCCTGCTGCACCGCATGAATGGCTTCTTCCGGCAGCAGTGCTCGCCCCAGGTTGGTGTGCAACACCGTACCGGTCAGGTTGAACACCCGACGCACCTGGCTTTGATGCTGCACCGCCAAACGCTCACCCACCCTGCCAGCCAGCACCTCGGGTATCAGCTCAATGGCCTCCAACTGCCCCAGCCGAGCGGGTTCTCGCAGGTCATCGAGTACGTGCCGTAGAGCACTGAGTAACGCCTCGCGCCCATAGCGCTCTGCCAACGGCTGGCAGGCCGGGCTACGCAACAGGCTATCGACGGAAGGAAGGCGCGCAGGCAGCGGGGCTAAACTGGAAGGCATCAAAGACTCTCCGGTCATCGCGCTCTCGACGTGCGGCAGCGGCCGACTCTGCCGACGAAGGGAGCCGGGAACCCTGAGTGTAGCCGCTGGGCTCAGTCCCCTCCTAGCGCCAGCAGCAGGTTCGGTGCCAGGCGCTGATACCACTCCTGATCCAGACGCAAATCAAGGGCCAGGCTGGCTAGGTCGGCACTCAAGGCTTCCGCTTCGGCGTCATGCTCCAGATAGACCAGTTTCAAATAGCTGTTACACCCCGCACAGCACTCGGCACGCAGCGGTGCCTGGCCGGCAGGGTGGCGGTCATCCTCGAAGCTGTAGTAACGCAGCCCCTTGCTCTGTTCGCAGTATATGCATTTCACCCGTACCACATGCCACTCGCAGGCACACAAGGAGCAGACCAGATAACGCAACCCATTGAATTTGCCCCTATGGCGAATCACCCCGGCCATGGCCGGCGAGCCACAGGCCGGGCATTGCCTGAGGGTATCGCCGGGCCTGAGTAGATCTTCCGGCAAACTCAACAGCCAGTGGCTCCAGGCCACTTGCAGCGCAGCACCGAGAAAGGGCACCAAGGCCGCCGGCAGCCCAGCGTACTGCCCGCCGAGCAAGGCCAATGCCCACACCTTGCGCTGCCCGGGGCTGGCAGCGCGCAACTGTGCCAGTGCCGCACGCACAGGTTCCGAAGAGGCCTGATACTGCTGCAGCAATGCCTCCAGGTACGGCTGCCAATCGGCTTCGCGCACAAGGCTGTCTGCGGCCAGCGGTGGCAGACCGTGCTCAAGACACAGGCGGATGCGCTCAGGGTCTGGCGCGCAGATGTCCGGGGGCTGATCCAGCAAGCCTTGCTGGAGCTGACAAAGGCTGGCAGCAAAGCGCAGATAATCAGCCAGAGGATGCCCTGCAGCCATGTGCTCAAGACGCACACGGCGCAGGTCAAACAGGTTCGCAGGAGGCAAATGGATGAACGGCGGGGCACTCGCTGCCGCTTCGATATGGCCCGGTTCAAGTATCCTGCTCAAGCCGTCACCCCTTCTTGCCGATGTGGCTGTCCGACCGATCTTCACCGGTCACGTCCCGAAACCATAGCCCATGGTGCTTTTTCGCCCAGGCACGGCTCACCCAACCATGCACCATGGCACCGTTCGAGCCCTTGATCCAGATACCGGCATAGATATGCACGATGATGCTCAATACCAGCACGAATGCAGCCAATGCATGCAGCAGTGTCGCCAGACGAATACTGCCAATACCGAAATACTGACTGAAGTAGGCACGCCAAATCACCACGCCGCTGAGCAGCAACACCAGCATGCAAAGCAGCAACGTCCAGAACAGTAGCTTCTGCCCGGCGTTGTACTTACCCACAGGCGGCACGCCCTGCTCTTCATTGCGCATCACCCGGTCGACCCGCCGGAGCCAGAGCCGATCATTCGCCGTGAGCATGTTCGCCCGCCAGAAACGTATTACCAGACCCAGGAACAACACAAACATCAGCACCCCCATAAAAGGGTGCAATATCCGCGTCCAGGGCCCGCCGCCAAACAGATGGCTGAGCCAGAACAATGCAGGATGAAACAGCGCCAGCCCGGACAACGCCGCCATGAAGAACAGAATGGCCACCGCCCAGTGGTTGCTGCGCTCATTCGCGGTGTAACGCAGGATCGGTTTGTCTTTCATGGCCGATCCTCCCCTTGTGCCCCAGGGTTGCTCGGGTCGAAGACATGCACTGCCGGGTCAACCTCATGCACGCTGGGGTCCTTGCCAGCCGGATGCTCATCGTCCTCGATCCGCTGCGGGCCAATACGCACATAGTGGAAGAACCCCGCCAACACCGCCGCGCCCATGGCCAACAACGCCAACGGCTTGCTCATGCCCTTCCACAAGCCAACCAAGGGGCTGATCACCGGTTGATTCGGCAGGCCAGCGTAGAGCTGAGGCTGATCGGCATGGTGCAGCACGTACATCACATGAGTACCACCAACACCGTCTGGATCGTACAAGCCGGCCTGCTCGAAACCGCGCGACTTGAGATCGACGATGCGTTCGGCGGCATGCTCCTTCATGTCCGCCTTGCTACCAAAGACAATCGCACCGGTTGGGCAGGTTTTGACACAAGCCGGCTCCAGCCCGACGGCGACCCGATCCGAACACAGGGTGCACTTGTAGGCCTTGTGGTCCTTCTGTGAGATCCGCGGAATATTGAACGGGCAGCCCGTGATGCAATAACCACAGCCGATACAGTGATCCTGGTTGAAGTCGACGATGCCATTGGCGTGCTGGATGATCGCCCCCGGGCTAGGACAGGCCTTCAGGCACCCCGGATCGGCGCAGTGCATGCAACCGTCCTTGCGAATCAACCACTCCAGGTTACCCACCGTATTCTCATGCTCCGTGAAACGCATCAGGGTCCAGGTTTCGGCGCTCAAGTCCTGAGGGTTGTCATAGGTGCCGAGGCTATGCCCAACATCGTCACGCAACTCGTTCCATTCCGAGCACGCCACCTGGCAAGCCTTGCAGCCGATGCACTTGGACGTGTCGATCAGCTTCGCAACCTCCTCTTGCTGGCGCACCGAAGGAGGTAAGGTGGTGGTGGCTGAACGGGCAATAATGTCTTGGCTGGCCATCAGATTTTCTCCAGGTTGACCAGGAACGACTTGGATTCCGGGGTCTGGGTATTACCGTCACCGAGGTACGGCACCAAGGTATTGGTCAGGTAGCCGTGACGGGTGGCACCGGTGAAGCCCCAGTGCAAGGGAATGCCGATTTGATGCACGGTCTGGTTGTTGACCTGCAGTGGACGGATCCTCTTGGTCACTACGGCCACCGCCTCGATATGCCCTCGCTTGCAGGTCACCCGAACCCGATCCCCTGCGACAATGCCCTTCTCCTTGGCCAGTGCTTCGCCAATTTCAACGAACTGCTCTGGCTGCGTCACAGCGTTGATCGGGCAATGTTTGGTCCAGAAATGGAAGTGCTCGGTCAACCGGTAGCTGGTGGCGGCATAGGGGAAGTCCTTGGCCTGCCCCAGCGAGTCCCAGACCGAATCGAACACGCGTCCGGCCGGGTTGCTGGTCGCCTGTTTGTTGCCCGGGTGCAGCGGGTTGATGCCAATTGGCGTCTCGAACGGTTCGTAATGCTCGGGGAACGGGCCTTCGGCCATCTTGTCCAGCGCGAAGAAGCGCGCTACCCCTTCGGGGTTCATGATGAACGGGTTCATCCCCGCCTCTGGAGCGACATCCGCTTTGTAGTCCGGCACATCGGTACCACCCCAGGTCTTGCCGTTCCACCAGACCAGTCGCTTGTTCGGCGACCAGGGCTTGCCTTGCAGATCAGCCGAGGCGCGGTTGTACAGAATCCTTCGGTTCATCGGCCAGGCCCATGCCCACCCCAGGTTCTGCTTCATGCCATAGGGATCGCTATTGTCACGCCGGGCCATCTGGTTGCCTTGCTCGGTCCAACTGCCGCAGAAGATCCAGCAGCCCGAGGCGGTGCTACCGTCGTCCCTGAGCTGAGGGAAACCAGACAGTTGTTGCCCCGCCTTGAACGCCATACCACTGGCGTCGGTGAAGTCGGCGGTGACATAGCCGTTGAACTCCTTGGCGATTTCTTCAGGCGACGGCTCATCCGCTACCTTGTAAGGCCAGTTGAGCTTGAGTATCGGTTCTGCCCAGGCACCGCCCTCGCGCTGGTAGCGCTCGCGCAAACGCAGGAACAGTTCGCTCATGATCTTCACGTCGGTGCGAGCCTGGCCCGGGCCTTCGGCACCCTTCCAGTGCCATTGCAGCCAGCGGCTGCTATTGACCAACGAGCCGTCCTCCTCGGCAAAGCAGGTGGTCGGCAGGCGGATGACCTCGGTCTGGATATTGACGGTCTCAACGTCGTTGTACGGCCCCACATTGCGCCAGAACTCAGATGTCTCGGTGGCCAACGGGTCCATTACCACCAGCCATTTGAGCTTGGCCAGCGACGCCATTACACGGTTCTTGTCCGGCAGCGCAGCAATCGGGTTGAAGCCCTGGCAGAAGTAGCCATTGACCTGCCCCTTGGCCATCATGTCGAACATTTTCAGTACGTCGTAGCCAGGAACATCCAGCTTGGGCAGCCAGTCATAACCCCAGTGGTTTTCCGCTGTCGCGTTGGCTCCGTACCAGGCCTTCATCAAGCTGACATGGAACTTGCCGTAGTTCTGCCAATAAGACATCTGCCCGGGACGTAACGGCTTGAGCGCTCGCTTGGCGATGTAGGCGTCGTAATCCTGCTCGGCATCGGACGGCAGGGTCAGGTAGCCGGGCAACAGATTGGACAGCAGGCCCAAGTCCGTCAGCCCCTGGATATTGGAATGCCCACGCAAGGCGTTGACACCGCCGCCAGGCATACCGACGTTACCCAACAGCAACTGCACCATGGCCGCACTGCGAATGATCTGCGAGCCAATCGAGTGCTGTGTCCAGCCCAGGGCATAGAGGATCGTCATGGTTTTGCCCGGCTGCGAGCAGGTGGCGATCTCTTCCCAGATCTTGCGCATGCTGTCTTCCGGCATGCCGCAAATCTGGCTAGCCAAGGCCGGGGTATAACGGCTGTAGTGCTGCTTCATCAATTGGTAGACGCAACGTGGGTTCTGCAGCGTTGGGTCGACCTTGGCAAAGCCATCTTCACCGATCTCATAGCCCCAACCGGACTTGTCGGTGTAACTGCGCTTGGCTGCGTCGTAGCCTGAAAACAGCCCGTCCTCGAAAGCGAAGCCGGCTTTTACGATGAACGAAACATCGGTGTAGTTACGCACGTACTCGTGCTGAATCTTGTCCTCAGTCAACAGGTAATTGATCAACCCGCCCATGAAGGCAATATCACTGCCCGTGCGAATTGGAGCATAGTAATCCGCTACTGACGCAGTACGGGTGAACCGTGGATCGACCACGATCAAACGAGCCTGGTTGTGCGCCTTGGCTTCGGTCACCCACTTGAAGCCACACGGGTGGGCTTCAGCGGCATTACCGCCCATCACCAGAATCAGATTCGCGTTGGCGATATCGGTCCAGTGGTTGGTCATGGCTCCACGGCCATACGTCGGGGCAAGACTTGCCACCGTCGGGCCATGTCAGACACGTGCCTGGTTATCGAACCCCAGCATGCCGAAACTGCGAACGACCTTATGGGTCATGTAACCGGCTTCGTTGGACGAAGCGGACGCGGCGAGGAAACCCACCGTCAGCCAGCGGTTGACCGTCTGCCCCTGCGCATTCTTCTGCACAAAGTTGGCGTCACGGTCGGCCTTCATCAGGTCGGTAATGCGGTTCAGAGCATCATCCCAGGAGATTCGCGTCCACTCACTGCTGCCCGGCTTGCGCACCTGTGGGTACTGCAACCGGCTAGGGCTGTGGATAAAGTCGAGCAAGCCCGCGCCTTTCGGGCACAACGTGCCGCGATTGACCGGGTGATCGGCGTCGCCTTCGATATGGATGATGTTCTGCGCGACATTCTTGGCTGCATCGCCCTGGCTGTACATGATCAGGCCGCAGCCGACAGAACAGTAAGGGCAAGTGTTGCGGGTCTCGTGGGCGTGGGCCAGCTTGAAGTGGCGCACCTGCTCGGCGAAGGCCGGGGTCGGGGCCATTCCCAGCGCAGCCAGGCTTGAGCCTCCAAGGCCAATAGCGGCGACCTTGAAGAACTGACGACGGTTGAGGTCCATCGTGCACTCCTGATCAGGTTTGGGACGCCTGGAGCAATGCCAGGCATCTCTTGAACGATCACAGTGGCGACGTTACGGCTGTCGCCAGTTGATACTTTAGTCAAGATTGCGCGGGATGGAGTAAAAACGGATCGTCGGGGGGCCTCGTGGCGAGATCAACCTTCATCCGTTAGCGATACTGGTCAACCCGCCCCCTCAGCGTGGTTTGAGTGACGCGCGGGTCGAAGTCGATATCCACAAGCACGATGAAAAACTGATAGCAAATTGCCTTCAATCGTGATTACTGAGGCCGTAGAACAGAGTATGCTGCATCCGCAAACATGGCACCTAAACATAAGTTCAATGCCACGTTAAATGGCGTTCAACAGGGTTTAACTGAAGCAGCGCGACACGATCTGGCACCTCATTAAGTTCAAGAACTAAACCCCACACGTTCTGAACAACACACAATAGCAAGGAGCATCAGCAATGGCATTGAACTACACGGACGCCTCAGGAAACGCATGGGCTGTGGACAACGCTGGAAATTTGACCAAGGCTACCAAATCAGGTACCTACGGCAATACGTTGGACGGTAGCAATATAGCGCTTTACATTGGTGGTTCAACGTCTTCTGCCTACTTGCCATGGTCCACAACAAGTAGTTCAGCCAGTACACAGACGGTCACCGCAACACACTCTACTTCTGGCATTACCATTACGCGCAGTACCTATATCGGCGATGGTTTTGTCCGCACACTGGAAGTCGTAAAAAATACAGGTGCTTCCGCCCAGTCGGTCAACCTTCAACTGGCTGACGACGTTTACTACGATAGCAACACTGTCATAACAGCCACCAGCAGCGGCGACACTGTACGCAATACTGCTGATGACTGGTTCGCCGTCGGCAGCCGTACCAACAGCACCGCCACACAACTTGTCCATGTGGTTTCCGGAGGCGCTGGCTCGCCAAACGCCACGAGCGAGCAATACGGCAGCGCTGATCGGCCGCAGACCTCCTACAACCTGACGCTGGCGGCTGGTGAAACCAAGGTAGTCATGCATTTTTATGCACTGGCCACCGATGCTGTTGGCGCAAAAGCGATTGGCAGTTCGCTCGCAGGCCTGACAAACAGCACCTACTTAGCGGGCATGACCCCGACCGAACTGAACGGTCTTATCAACTTCACCCAGGATATTTCCAGCAGCGCAACCAAAACGCTTGCAGCGTATCAGGCCAACCTCACACTGACGGGTACTTCCGTCATCAATGGTACCGGCAACGAACGCGACAACATCATTACTGGGAACACTGCGGCTAACACGCTCACAGGCAATGGCGGTAACGACACCCTAATCGGCGGGGGCGGCAACGATACCCTGATCGGTGGCGCAGGCAGTGACACACTTGATGGGGGCGTGGCAAATGACAAAATGATGGGTGGTCTCGGTAATGACATTTATGTCGTCGATTCGGTCAGCGACACGATAACCGAGAACGCTAATGAAGGCATTGATACGGTCAAGAGCAGCGTCAATTTCAGTATTGCAACGTTTCAGAATGTCGAAAACATAACGCTGACCGGCACGGCGCTGAGTGCGACCGGTAATGTCAATGCCAATACATTGATCGGCAATGCGTCCAACAACACGCTAAACGGCGGGGATGGCAACGATATTCTCAACGGCGCGGGCGGCGTCGACACATTGAATGGCGGCAATGGTAATGATGTATACATCGTAGATACGACGACCGACGGCATCATTGATAGTGCGGGCACAGACCGCATTGAGTCCTCTGCCACGCTCAGCCTGGCCGCGTATGCAGCCATCGAAAACCTGACACTGACTGGGGCTGCCGCCATCAATGGCACTGGCAACGCCCTTGCAAACACTATCGTGGGTAATGCCGCAGCCAACATCATTGATGGCGGTGCAGGTGCAGACATCATGATAGGGGGTGCAGGCAACGATACGTACATCGTACGTGACAGCGGCGATGTCATCACCGAAGGCAGTACGGGTGGTGCCGACACCGTGATAAGTCATCTGAATCACACGCTAGGGGCCTACCTGGAAAACCTGACCCTGGCGGGGGCAGCTGCAATCGGCACAGGCAATGCTGGAAACAACTCGCTCGTGGGCAATGCCAGCAACAATACCCTGAGCGGCCTTGCTGGCAACGACACACTCAATGGTGGAGGCGGAATTGACACACTCAATGGTGGTGACGGTGACGACCTTTATATTGTCGACACAGATACCGACATCATCATCGACACATCAGGTGTGGATACCGTGCAAAGCATGGCCAACTTTTCGCTGGTCACTCGCACGGCCATCGAAAACCTGAAACTGGTCGGCACCGGAACCATGAGCGGTACCGGCAATGCGTTGAACAATGAGATCTCCGCCAACGTCGGTAACAGCATTATCAATGGCGGTAGCGGTGAAGACACCGTCAACTACGCCAGCGCTATCGCGGGCGTCACGGTCAACGTCAATGGCACGAACCAGGTTACTGGCGGCTCAGGTACTGACACACTGAGCAACATTGAAAACCTTTCTGGGAGCCAGCACAACGATCGCCTGACGGGTGATGGCAATGCCAATACCCTTCGTGGTGGCGACGGCAATGACATCCTGATTGGCGGCGCAGGCAATGACCAACTCTATGGTGATGCAGGCAATGATCGTTTGGTAGATGCTATCGGCGATGACACGCTGAGCGGTGGCTCGGGTGACGATACTTACGTTGTTGCCGGCAACGCTGGGTCGATTCTGATTGAAGACTCAATCGGCATTGACACACTGGATGCTTCGGGAGCCACAGGCGGTGTAACCATCGATCTGACGCCCGGAAGCACCAGCAACATTGATGGGCGGATGGTGACGCTTGCCTCTGGAGGCACTGTAGACACAGCACTCGACGTGCTATTCCTGCAAGACGCCTCTGGCTCGTTTAGCGATGACGTTACCAAGGTGAAAACGCTAGTACCACAAGTGGTATCCGCCCTGTCTGAAGTTCAAGCAGACAACCGCTTTGGTCTGGCCTCCTTCATCGACAAGGGCGAATACGTTTATCGCACTGATCTGGCGATGACCGCCAATCAAACCAGCCTGATCAACGCACTCAATACATTGACCATTGGAAACGGTGGTGACACTCCCGAGGCGCAAATTGAAGCCCTGATGCAGGCGGCTGTTCGTCAGACCGAACTGGGTTTTCGCACCGACTCTTTCCGCGTTGCGATCGTGATGACCGACGCCAACTATCACAAGGCAGGCGATTCATCCTACGTTGCCAATGATGGTGATGCCGTACTGGAGGTCGAAGACTACCCGACAGTTGAGCTACTCAAGACAAAGCTGCTGGCAAGTGGAATAGTGCCGGTATTTGCAGTCACTGCAGGTAACGAAACCTACTACAACGACCTTGTAAAGCAGTTGGGTTTCGGCACAGTCGTGACGCTGGCGACGGACAGTTCCAATCTGGTTGAGGCCGTGACCGATGGCATGAGTCAGATTACCGAGGCTCGGATCGAGAACGCCATAGGTAGTCTTTACAACGATACCTTGATCGGTAACGGACTCACCAATCGCCTGGAAGGCTTGGCTGGCAACGATACCTACTACGTTCAAGACAGCCGGGACGTCGTGGTTGAAGCCGTCGCGGGCGGAACCGACCTGGTCATCAGCACGGGTAGCTATACGCTCTCGGCCAACGTCGAAAACCTGACACTCACTGGCTCCGGACATATCGACGCCACTGGGAACGCACTGGACAACCAGCTCGTAGGCAATAGCGGAAACAACGTGATTTCCGGCGGTGCGGGTGCCGACAGAATGCTGGGTGGACGTGGCAATGACACCTACATCGTTGATAGCGCAGGTGATCGCGTAATCGAGTACTCAGGCGCTGGTACCGATACCGTAACCAGCTCGGTCAGCTATGGACTGAGCGCCAACGTTGAGAACCTAGTCCTTACGGGCACAACGATTATCAACGGAACAGGCAATGAACTGGCCAACATACTGAGCGGCAACAGCGCCGCCAACGTGCTCAACGGCGGCGCGGGCAACGACACCCTTATCGGTGGTGCCGGCCAAGACTCACTCACTGGTGGCACTGGCAACGATACCTTCGACTTCAACTCGCTACAGGAGATGGGAATAACCAGCTCGACCGCTGATGTCATCACTGATTTTTTTCGAGGGCAGGACAAAATCGATCTGTCGACATTGGATGCCATAACCTACACAACCTACAGTAACGAGGCATTCTCGTTCATCGGCAATACAACCGCCTTTACTGCCGCCGGGCAACTGAGGCTGCAGGACAGTGTGCTGTACGGCAACACCGATACAGACAGCGACGCAGAGTTCGCCATCAAGCTCACAGGAGTGACGACCCTGGCGGCGACCGACTTCGTTCTGTGATCTAGCGCGTAAACGGTTACGACGATAGCCACCTCAGGTTGCTAACAACCCCGACAAGCCTTAGCGCTTATCGGGGTTTGTTTTTTTTGTGTGCGGGCGAGCTGCAACGTTTGCGTCAGTGCCCATCATGACGTGCTGGCGCCAGAGCGAAACCAGAAGCAACGCTGCGGGCATCAACTGCTGCTTTAAATGTGGGATAGCGCGTGACAACCAAGCACCTGCTCAGCGCTTTGCCGAAAAGCTGAACATCCCGTCCCCTTTGTAGGAAAGCGCATAATCCGCCGCCGATATTACAACGCCATCCACGATAACCGCATAGTGCCTTTCAAAAAATGCTTCATGGGTATGAAGTGCATCGTTTGCCGAATGGTTTATGTAGGTTGTGACACTAATCAAGATTGCACCCAACATGACAATCGGCCCGGGGCTTAATAACACCATTTGAAGGAATGCTAGCCCACCAAACGCGTTGACCGATAGTGACTTCGGCCCAAGCATAAATATGAGAAGACCGACTACCATAATCATCCAACCTATAAAACTCAAATAGTCGAAAGGATCACTATAACGCTCGTAATAATCATGATACGCCGATTCAAATCCCACTACCCTTGCCTCTTCCGGCAACCTTTCCAGCAACACCGGGGTTGCTCCATGGTCTTCAACTGACATCCTGCCCTCCTGCCGGTAGCGCGGGGAAAACACCTCGGCCCGCAACCCAAACCGGGTACATCATGTAATAGGAAAAATCGCATAGCGCGCTCAGTGGGAAATTAACAGAGCATGCAATTAATGCCCGAGAAAAATTACTAAATAATAATTCTCAGAAGCCTCCTACACACAAAAAAGAAAAGCAGATCTATGACAAACTTAAAACATAGCGGCATTTCTACCGACCAATAAAAAACCCTGGCCGCCTCATGGCGATCAGGGTTTTTATTCTGAAGCTTAATGCTGGCCCTACAGGACGCCACACCGGGTAACGCCCAATAGAATCTTTACATTTAACCTCATCCGTTAGAACGGAATATCATCATCAAAGCTGTCGAAGTCCGGAGCCGGCTGTGGTGCTGGCTGTTGCGGAGCTGGACGCTGTGGTGCCTGCTGTGGGCGTGGCGCCTGCTGACGCGGGGCCTGGTTGTAGTTGTTACCACCACCCTGCGGAGCACCGTCCTGGTTCTGCGGACGACCGCCGAGCAGCTGCATGGTGCCCTGCATGTCGACGATGATCTCGGTGGTGTAACGCTTGATGCCGTCTTTTTCCCACTCGCGGGTTTGCAGCTTGCCCTCGATGTAGACCTGGGAACCCTTACGCAGGTATTCGCCAGCGATCTCGGCAACCTTGCCGAACATCGATACGCGGTGCCACTCGGTGCGCTCGACCTTCTGACCGGTTTGCTTGTCGGTCCACTGCTCGCTGGTCGCCAGGCTCAGGTTGGTCACGGCGTTACCGTTGGGCAGGTAGCGGACTTCGGGATCCTGGCCGCAAGTACCGACCAATATGACTTTGTTAACCCCACGGGCCATAACGTTCTCCTAGGCTTCGCACGCCGCGGATGCCGGATTGACCAGGCGCTCCAGGGTCGAACGATCCAAAATTTTCGTATCCAGTTTGATATAGATGGCGGCTTCATCTGCCACCACCACTGCGTCGGTCACACCCGGGACGGCCATAAGCCGCTCGGTCAGCCCCGCTTCACGGACGGCCTCGGCCGACAGCGGCATGCGCAGGCTGGTCACGTACGGCGGCTCGCGCATGCCTACCGCAACCACCCACCACAGGGCACAGAGCAACGCACATCCGAGGAAGACCATGCTCAAGCCACCGTGCTGGAACAACCAGCCGCCGATAATTCCCCCTAGCGCGGCACCCAGGAACTGACTGGTGGAGTAAACCCCCATTGCAGTTCCCTTGCCACCGGCAGGCGACACCTTGCTTACCAGCGAAGGCAACGACGCCTCCAACAGGTTGAAGGCGGTGAAGAATATCACGGTGCCGATCACCAGTTCTTGCAAGTTGTCTGCCGATACCCAGAAGAATAGTTCAGTGAGCATCAATACACTCACCGCCCCGAGCAACACACGCTTCATCTTGCGCTTTTTTTCGCCGTAGATGATGAAGGGAATCATTGCGAAGAATGAAATGAGCAGGGCCGTCAGGTACACCCACCAGTGCTCCTCCTTCGGCAAGCCGCCACGCTCGACGAGCGCCAATGGCAAGGCCACGAAACTGGCCATCAGGATGGCGTGCAGAACAAAGATACCGACATCCAGACGCAACAAATCGGGGTGCCGCAAGGTCGGGCCAAGGGCCTGTTTCGCCACACCCGACTCACGGTGCTGCAAGGCGCCGTGGGAGGCTGGAACGACGAACGCGATCAGCGCGATGCCGACAAGCGCCATCGCCGCTGTGGCCAGAAACAACCCCGACAAGCCAAAGGCCCGCGTCAGCAAGGGCCCTACCACCATGGCCACCGCAAAGGACAAGCCGATACTCATGCCAATCATGGCCATGGCCTTGGTTCGATGTTGCTCACGGGTCAAATCCGACAGCAGCGCCATGACTGCCGCCGAAATAGCACCAGCGCCTTGCAGTACGCGCCCGGCAATCACGCCCCAAATGCTGTCGGCGTTGGCTGCCAGCACACTCCCCAGGGCAAAGATGACCAGGCCCAGATAAATAACCGGACGCCGACCAATCCGATCGGAAATGACCCCGAACGGGATCTGCAGGAATGCCTGGGTCAGGCCATAGGCGCCAATGGCCAGGCCAATCAGTGCCGGCGTGGCGCCGGCCAGGTCCATGCCATAGGTCGCCAGAACCGGCAACACCATGAACATGCCTAGCATACGGAATGCGAACACCAGTGCCAGGCCGCTTGCGGCGCGAGTTTCGCTACCACTCATGCGTTCGCTGTGGGGATCGTGCATGGATAAACCTCGTGTGAACCGGCGGCGATTCTACCAGCCCGATCGATTGTCAGCATATACGTGACGCTTTGCCGCGTGCTGGCATGCAGCCTTATACTCACCGGTTTATGCCCGCCAAGCGAGGCCGCAGTGGACAAGATCCTGATTCGTGGGGCACGAACCCACAACCTTAAGAACATCGACCTGACCCTGCCCCGGGACAAGCTGATCGTCATCACCGGCCTGTCTGGCTCTGGAAAGTCGTCGTTGGCGTTCGACACCCTCTATGCCGAAGGCCAGCGCCGTTATGTCGAATCGCTGTCGGCCTATGCCCGACAGTTCCTATCAATGATGGAAAAGCCCGACGTCGACACCATTGAAGGCCTGTCGCCAGCAATTTCCATCGAGCAGAAGTCGACCTCGCACAACCCGCGCTCGACTGTCGGTACCATCACCGAAATCTACGACTACCTGCGCCTGCTTTACGCACGTGTTGGTACGCCACGCTGCCCGGACCACGATATTCCGCTGGAAGCACAGACCGTCAGCCAGATGGTCGATCTGGTGTTGGCGCAGCCTGAAGGTAGCAAGCTGATGCTGCTGGCACCGGTGATTCGAGAGCGCAAGGGCGAACACCTGGCGATCTTCGAGGAGTTGCGCGCTCAGGGCTTTGTCCGCGCTCGGGTCAACGGCAAGCTGTTCGAGCTCGACGAACTGCCCAAGCTGGACAAACAGAAGAAGCACACCATCGAAGTGGTGGTCGATCGCTTCAAGGTTCGCGAGGACCTGCAGCAACGCCTGGCGGAGTCCTTCGAAACGGCTCTGAAGCTTGCCGATGGCATCGCCCTGGTTGCGCCAATGGATGAAGAGCCCGGCGAAGAGCTGATCTTCTCCGCCCGCTTCGCCTGCCCGATCTGCGGCCATGCCATCAGCGAACTGGAACCTAAGCTGTTTTCCTTCAACAACCCCGCTGGCGCATGTCCAACCTGCGACGGCCTCGGCGTGAAACAGTTCTTCGATGTCAAACGCCTGGTCAACAATGAACTGACCTTGGCAGAGGGCGCGATACGCGGCTGGGACCGACGTAACGTCTACTACTTCCAGATGCTTGGCTCCTTGGCCGCGCACTATGGGTTCAGTCTCGAGGTGCCCTTCGGCGAGCTGCCAGCCGACCAGCAGAAGGTCATTCTGCACGGCAGCGGCAACCAGAATGTCGACTTCAAGTACCTCAACGACCGCGGCGATATCGTCAAGCGGTCACACCCCTTCGAAGGCATCGTGCCGAACCTGGAGCGCCGCTACCGGGAAACCGAATCGGCCACCGTCCGCGAAGAGTTGGCCAAGTTCCTCAGCACTCAGCCCTGCCCTGACTGCCGCGGCACACGGTTGCGACGCGAAGCACGGCACGTATGGGTTGGCGAGAAAACCCTGCCAGCCGTTACCAGCCTGCCAATCGGCGATGCCAGCGAGTACTTCGGAGGCCTGAAACTGAGCGGGCGACGCGGTGAAATCGCCGACAAGATCCTCAAGGAAATCTGTGAGCGCCTGCAGTTCCTGGTGAACGTGGGCCTGGATTACCTGACGCTAGACCGTAGTGCCGACACCCTGTCGGGCGGCGAAGCACAGCGTATTCGGCTAGCCAGCCAGATCGGTGCCGGGTTGGTCGGGGTGATGTATATCCTCGACGAGCCGTCCATCGGCCTGCATCAACGGGACAACGACCGTCTGCTGGCGACCCTCAACCACCTGCGCGATATCGGCAACACCGTGATCGTGGTGGAACATGACGAGGATGCCATTCGTCTGGCTGACTATGTGGTGGATATTGGGCCTGGTGCTGGCGTACACGGTGGACAAATCGTCGCCGAAGGCACGCCCGCCGAGGTAATGGCACACCCTGATTCGCTGACCGGTAAATACCTCTCGGGCCGGGTCAAAATTGCCGTACCGGCCACCCGCACGCCGCGTGACAAGAAGCGCTCACTGAAGCTCAAGGGCGCGCGCGGCAACAACCTGCAGAACGTTGACCTGGAGATTCCGATTGGCCTACTGACCTGCGTGACCGGCGTTTCCGGCTCAGGCAAGTCAACCCTGATAAACAACACGCTGTTCCCCCTGGCCGCGACCGCCCTTAATGGTGCGACCAGCCTTGAAGCGGCACCGCATAGCAGCTGTGATGGCCTGCAACACCTGGACAAGGTCGTGGACATCGACCAAAGCCCGATCGGTCGCACGCCGCGCTCCAACCCGGCCACCTATACCGGCCTGTTCACACCGATTCGTGAACTGTTCTCCGGCGTGCCGGAGTCGCGCTCACGCGGCTATGGCCCGGGACGCTTCTCCTTCAACGTCAAGGGCGGACGCTGTGAAGCGTGCCAGGGCGATGGCCTGATCAAAGTCGAGATGCACTTTCTACCTGACATCTATGTGCCGTGCGATGTCTGCAAGAGCAAACGCTACAACCGCGAAACCCTGGAGATCAAATACAAGGGCAAGAACATCCACGAAGTTCTCGAGATGACCATCGAGGAAGCCCGGGAGTTCTTCGATGCGGTACCGGCGCTGGCGCGCAAGCTGCAAACGCTGATGGACGTGGGGCTCTCCTACATCAAGCTGGGGCAATCTGCGACCACCTTGTCCGGTGGTGAGGCTCAGCGGGTGAAGCTGTCGCGCGAACTGTCCAAGCGCGATACTGGCAAGACGCTGTACATCCTCGATGAGCCGACCACCGGTCTGCACTTCGCCGATATTCAGCAGTTGCTCGATGTGCTGCACAGGCTTCGTGACCACGGCAACACCGTGGTAGTGATCGAACACAACCTGGACGTGATCAAGACGGCCGACTGGCTGGTCGATCTCGGCCCGGAGGGTGGCTCCCGAGGAGGCCAGATCATCGCTTGTGGGACGCCTGAAGAGGTCTCGGAGATGGAGCAGTCGCACACAGGTCATTACCTAAAACCGTTGTTACTGCGCGACAGGGCCTGATGCCCATGAAAAAGCCCCTGCCGCGCAAACGGCAGGGGCTTTTTTGCAGCATCGCGAACTACATCTGCGATTGCAGGTAGTTTTCCAGGCCGATGGACTTGATCAGGCCCAACTGCTTCTCCAGCCAGTAGGTGTGATCTTCCTCGGTGTCAGCCAGTTGCGCACGCAAGATATCGCGGCTGATGTAGTCCTTGTGCAGTTCGCACAACTCGATGCCTTTGCACAGTGCTGCACGGACTTTGTACTCGAGGCGCAAATCGGCTGCGAACATATCCGGCACGGTAGCACCGATGTCCAGATCGTCAGGACGCATACGCGGTGTGCCTTCAAGCATGAGAATACGGCGAATCAGGGCGTCAGCGTGTTGTGCCTCTTCTTCCATCTCATGGTTGATACGCTCGTAGAGCTTGCTCAAGCCCCAGTCTTCATACATGCGCGAGTGGATGAAATACTGATCACGTGCCGCCAGTTCTCCCGTCAGCAACGTGTTGAGGTAGTCGATTACGTCCGGGTGACCTTGCATCGCCCTGCTTCTCCCTAAGTGAAAGTGACAGTGTGAACCAGGATGAAGGAGAGGTCACTGCGATTAACGTAAAATCAGGTAAAAAGGGGTGCAAACAGTAGTCAATTGCATTGAAAAACCGCCCTAATGCGGGCGGTTCTGCTTATCACTTCGACTTATGCCGGTTTGACCCCCAACGCCTTGGCGACACCTTCACCGTAGGCCGCATCAGCCTTGAGGAAGTGCTGCAACTGACGTTGAACAACATCCTGCGACACACCCTTCATCGCGCCCGCGATATTACTGATCAGCAGCGCTTTCTGTTCACTGTTCATCAAACGGAACAGGGCACCGGCATAGCTGTAGTAGTCACCATCCTCACGATGATCGTAACGGTCCGCGGCGCCATTGAGTGCAAGCGCTGGCTCGGCGTACTGAGGCGCCTGCTTGGGGGCATTGCTGTAACTGTTTGGCTCATAGTTCGGTGCTGCTCCGCCATTGCTGCCCAAGGCCATGGCACCATCACGCTGGTAACTGTTCACCGGGCTCTTCGGAGCGTTAACAGGCAACTGCTGATGGTTGGTCCCTACACGGTAGCGGTGAGCATCGGCATAAGCGAACACACGCCCCTGCAGCATACGGTCTGGCGACAGGCCAACACCCGGCACCTGATTGCTCGGCGCGAAAGCCGCCTGTTCAACCTCGGCAAAGTAGTTCAGTGGGTTACGATTGAGCTCAAGCTCACCCACTTCAATAAGCGGGAACGCCTTCTGCCACCAGGTCTTGGTGACATCGAATGGGTTATCGCCGTGCGCAGCGGCCTGATCCTCGGTCATGACCTGGATACAGACGCTCCATTTAGGGAAGTCGCCTCGCTCAATGGCCTCGAACAGATCCCGCTGGGCGTAGTCCGGATCGGTGCCAGCAAGGCGAGTCGCCTCAGCCGGCGCCAGGTTCTTGATGCCTTGCTTGGTCTTGAAGTGCCACTTGACCCAATGACGCACACCGGCCGCGTTGATCAGGCTGAAGGTATGGCTACCAAAGCCGTGCATATGACGGTAGCCATCCGGAATGCCGCGATCGGAAAACAGGATGGTGATCTGGTGCAAGGCCTCTGGCGAATGCGACCAGAAGTCCCACATGGCCTGCGGGCTCTTCAGATTACTTTGTGGCAAGCGCTTCTGGGTATGGATGAAGTCAGGGAACTTCAGCGGATCCCGAATGAAGAAAACCGGCGTGTTGTTGCCCACAATGTCCCAGTTACCTTCCTCGGTGTAGAACTTCACGGCAAACCCACGAGGATCGCGCTCGGTATCGGCAGAGCCCCGCTCGCCGCCTACCGTAGAGAATCGCAGGAACGTTGGCGTCTGCTTGCCTACTGCCTCGAACAGTTTGGCACTGGTGTATTGGCTGATATCCCGGGTGACGGTGAAGGTGCCATAAGCGCCCGAGCCTTTAGCATGTACACGACGCTCCGGAATGTTCTCACGGTTGAAGTGCGCGAGCTTCTCAATCAGGTGAAAATCTTCCAGCAGCAGCGGACCACGTGGGCCGGCAGAACGCGAGTTCTGGTTATCGGCAACCGGAGCACCGCTGGCGGTGGTCAGTGTCTTGTTCTGGCTCATGCTCTCTCCCTTTTCAGAATAATGCTGCCGGCTAGTCGGCTGAGAGGGAGTATTGAGCATGAAGACGACACGATCAAATTCATTAATCAATCAAGATCAATAGTTTATTTCAATCAGCATGAAAACAAAAAACCGGGCACTAGGCCCGGTTCCTTGTTTCAGACTGTTCGTCTTACTCAGCAGCTTCTACTACGCCACCGACAGGACGATCAACCAGCTCGACGTACGCCATAGGTGCGTTATCGCCAGCGCGGAAACCGCACTTGAGGATACGCAGGTAGCCGCCCTGACGGGTGGCATAGCGCTTGCCCAGATCGTTGAACAGCTTACCAACGATGGCTTTCGAACGAGTACGGTCGAAGGCCAGACGACGGTTAGCTACGCTGTCTTCCTTGGCCAGGGTGATCAGCGGCTCGGCAACGCGGCGCAGTTCCTTGGCTTTAGGCAGGGTAGTTTTGATCAGCTCGTGCTCGAACAGCGACACCGCCATGTTTTGGAACATGGCTTTGCGGTGCGCGCTGGTGCGGCTCAGGTGACGACCACTTTTACGATGACGCATGGTTCATTCCTTACCAAACTTACGTTCGGTGATTACGACGATCAGGCAGTCGCCTTGTCGTCTTTCTTAAGACTTGCAGGCGGCCAGTTGTCGAGGCGCATGCCGAGGGACAGACCACGGGAAGCCAGAACGTCCTTGATTTCAGTCAGGGACTTCTTACCCAGGTTCGGAGTTTTCAACAGCTCTACTTCGGTGCGCTGAATCAGATCGCCGATGTAGTAGATGTTCTCCGCCTTCAGGCAGTTGGCCGAACGTACGGTCAATTCCAGATCGTCAACCGGGCGAAGCAGGATCGGATCGATCTCGTCTTCCTGCTCCACTACCACAGGCTCACTGTCACCTTTGAGGTCGACGAACGCAGCCAACTGCTGTTGCAGAATGGTTGCTGCACGACGGATTGCCTCTTCAGGATCCAGAGTACCGTTGGTTTCCAGATCGATAACCAGCTTATCCAGGTTGGTACGCTGCTCGACACGGGCGTTTTCCACCACGTAGGCGATACGGCGAACCGGGCTGAACGAAGCGTCAAGCTGCAAGCGACCAATGCTGCGGCTCTCGTCTTCATCGCTCTGACGCGAATCGGCCGGCTCATAACCACGACCACGAGCTACGGTGAGCTTCATGTTCAAAGCGCCGTTAGACGCCAGGTTAGCGATTACGTGATCGGGGTTAACGATCTCGACATCATGATCCAGCTGAATATCGGCAGCGGTAACCACCCCCGAACCCTTTTTCGACAAGGTCAGCGTAACTTCGTCACGACCATGCAGTTTGATAGCCAGGCCTTTCAGGTTCAACAGGATCTCAATAACATCTTCCTGTACACCTTCAATTGCCGAGTACTCATGGAGTACGCCGTCAATTTCGGCCTCGACTACTGCACAGCCAGGCATAGAGGACAACAGGATGCGACGCAGCGCGTTGCCCAGGGTATGGCCGAAGCCACGCTCGAGAGGCTCGAGCGTGATCTTGGCGCGGGTTGGACTGACGACCTGCACATCAATGTGGCGGGGCGTCAGAAACTCATTTACCGAAATCTGCATGGATGCACCTATTTTCTAGCCCTTACTTGGAGTAGAGCTCGACAATCAGGTTTTCGTTGATGTCGGCAGACAGGTCGCTGCGAGCCGGGACGTTCTTGAAAACACCGGATTTTTTAGCAGCATCTACTTCTACCCACTCAACGCGGCCACGCTGGGCGCACAGTTCAAGGGCTTGAACAATGCGCAGCTGGTTCAACGATTTCTCGCGAACTGCGACCACGTCACCCGGACGAACTTGGTAGGACGGAACGTTTACAGTCTTGCCGTTGATGCTGATCGCTTTATGCGAAACCAGCTGACGGGATTCGGCACGAGTAGCGCCAAAGCCCATACGATAAACGACGTTGTCCAGACGGCACTCGAGCAGTTGCAGCAGGTTCTCGCCGGTAGCACCCTTCTTGGAGGCTGCTTCCTTGTAGTAACCGCTGAACTGACGCTCGAGAACGCCGTAGATACGACGGACTTTTTGCTTCTCACGCAGCTGGGTGCCGTAGTCGGACTGACGACCACGACGCTGACCGTGAATACCTGGGGCTGCTTCGATGTTGCACTTCGATTCCAGAGCGCGAACGCCGCTCTTCAGGAACAGATCAGTGCCTTCACGACGAGACAGTTTGCATTTTGGACCAATGTAACGTGCCATTTATCTGTCTCCTGATTACACGCGGCGCTTCTTCGGCGGACGGCACCCGTTGTGCGGGATTGGCGTCACGTCGGTGATGCTGGCGATCTTATAGCCACAGCTGTTCAAAGCACGAACAGCGGACTCACGACCTGGACCTGGACCCTTGACGTTAACGTCGAGGTTTTTCAGACCGTACTCCAGCGCAGCTTGACCAGCACGCTCTGCAGCAACTTGGGCCGCGAACGGGGTGGATTTGCGCGAACCACGGAAACCCGAACCGCCGGAGGTAGCCCACGACAGTGCGTTACCTTGACGATCGGTGATGGTCACGATGGTGTTGTTGAAAGACGCGTGGATGTGGGCGATCCCATCAACCACTGTCTTTTTGACTTTTTTACGAGGACGAGCAGCAGGTTTTGCCATGTCTATTTTCCTGTCGATTCGCTGGTGCGATTACTTGCGGATCGGCTTACGCGGACCTTTACGGGTACGCGCGTTGGTCTTGGTACGCTGACCGCGTACTGGCAGACCCCGACGATGACGCAGACCGCGGTAGCAGCCCAGGTCCATCAACCGCTTGATTTTCATGTTGATGTCGCGACGCAGATCACCTTCGGTGGTGAACTTCGCAACTTCGCTACGCAGCTGTTCAATCTGCTCGTCGCTCAGATCTTTGATCTTTGCGGCTGGGTTGACCCCAGTGTCTGCACAGATTTTCTGTGCAGTAGTGCGACCAACACCATAGATGTAGGTCAGCGAGATAACAGTGTGCTTGTTATCTGGAATGTTGACGCCTGCAATACGGGCCATTCAGTGGGACTCCAATTGACAGCTACCTACGCCCCGGAAGCCAAGAAATAGGGCGCGAGATAATATCGCTGTAGAAACAAATAATCAACCCAGCAGCGCACTAGCTGCTGGGCTTGAAGCACAGATCACACTCAGCCTTGGCGCTGTTTGTGACGTGGTTCCGCGCTGCAAATTACTCGAACGACACCTTCGCGGCGAATAATTTTGCAGTTACGGCACAGCTTTTTCACCGATGCACGAACTTTCATCACCAACTCCTCGAACCTTAAGGGACTATCAACGCAGCAGGCCGCTGCCACCGTAGCCTTTCAGGTTGGCTTTCTTCATCAGGGATTCGTACTGGTGCGAAACGAGGTGCGATTGTACTTGGGACATGAAGTCCATCACAACCACTACCACAATCAGCAACGAGGTCCCGCCAAGGTAGAACGGAACGTTTGCAGCCACCACCAGGAACTGGGGCAGAAGGCAGACGGCCGTCATATAAAGAGCACCGAACATGGTCAAACGGGTCAGAACGCCATCAATGTAGCGCGCCGACTGCTCGCCTGGACGGATACCCGGAATAAAGGCACCGGACTTCTTCAGGTTTTCCGCTACGTCTTTCGGATTGAACATCAACGCCGTATAGAAGAAGCAGAAGAAAATGATCCCTGCACTAAACAGCAGAATATTCAATGGATGACCAGGAGCGATCGACTCCGAGATGTCCTGCAGCCAGCCCATACCTTCGGACTGACCGAACCAGGCACCCAGCGAAGCCGGAAACAGCAAGATGCTGCTCGCGAAAATGGCTGGGATAACCCCGGCCATGTTCACCTTCAACGGCAGGTGGCTGGTCTGCGCAGCGAAGACCTTACGGCCCTGCTGACGCTTGGCGTAATGAACGGCGATACGCCGCTGACCACGCTCAATGAACACCACAAAACCGATGATCGCTACTGCCAGAAGACCGATAACGATCAGGGCGATAATGTTGATATCACCCGTACGCGCAGACTCGAAAGACTGCCCGATTGCTCTCGGAAGACCGGCAACGATACCCGCGAAGATCAACATCGAGATACCGTTGCCGACACCGCGCTCCGTGATCTGCTCACCCAGCCACATCATGAACATCGCGCCCGCCACAAAAGTGGAGACCGCAACGAAATGGAAGCCAAAATCAGCAGAAAACGCTACGCCCTGACCGGCCAAGCCAATGGACATGCCAATAGCTTGAACCAGCGCCAGAACGACGGTGCCGTAGCGGGTGTACTGGCTAATCTTGCGACGGCCAGATTCACCTTCCTTCTTCAACTGCTCCAGCTGCGGGCTGACGGTGGTCATCAGTTGCATGATGATCGATGCCGAAATGTACGGCATGATCCCCAATGCAAAGATGCTCATCCGTTCCAGCGCGCCGCCGGAAAACATGTTGAACAAGCTAAGAATGGTCCCCTCATTCTGTCGAAACAGTTCCGCCAACCGGTCCGGGTTGATACCTGGAACAGGGATGTGTGCGCCGATCCGATAGACGATAATCGCCAGGAACAGAAAACGCAGACGAGCCCAGAGTTCAGACATCCCGCCCTTGCCGAGCGAAGAGAGAGCACCTTGCTTAGCCATTTATTCCTCGAACTTGCCGCCAGCTGCTTCGATAGCCGCACGCGCACCTTTGGTGGCAGCGACGCCCTTGATGGTGACTGCGCGAGTAACTTCACCGGACAGCATGATTTTCACGCGCTGTACGTTTTGGTTAATCACGTTGGCATCCTTCAGGGATTGCACGGTGACGACGTCGCCTTCCACTTTAGCCAGCTCGGACAAACGCACTTCTGCGCGATCCATGGCTTTCAGCGAAACGAAGCCGAACTTCGGCAGACGACGATGCAGCGGCTGTTGACCGCCTTCAAAGCCTGGAGCGATGGTGCCACCGGAACGGGAGGTCTGACCTTTGTGGCCGCGGCCACCAGTCTTACCCAAACCGCTACCGATACCACGACCCGGACGATGCTTCTCGCGACGGGAACCCGGCGCTGGACTCAGATCATTGAGTTTCATCGATTAACCCTCGACGCGCAGCATGTAGTAAGCCTTGTTGATCATCCCGCGGTTCTCGGGAGTATCCAGGACTTCTACAGTGTGACCGATGCGACGCAGACCCAGGCCTTTAACACACAGTTTGTGGTTAGGCAGACGGCCAGCGGTACTTTTGATCAACGTTACTTTAACGGTAGCCATGATCAGATGATCTCCTCAACACTCTTGCCACGCTTGGCGGCAATGGACTCAGGAGATTGCATGGCTTTCAGACCCTTGAAAGTGGCATGAACCACGTTCACTGGGTTGGTCGAACCGTAGCACTTGGCCAGAACGTTCTGAACACCAGCAACTTCCAGGACAGCACGCATTGCGCCGCCAGCGATGATACCGGTACCGTTAGAGGCAGGCTGCATGTAAACCTTCGAGGCGCCGTGGGCGGCCTTGGTAGCGTACTGCAGAGTGGTGCCGTTCAGGTCCACTTGAATCATGTTGCGACGAGCAGCTTCCATTGCCTTCTGGATCGCAGCAGGCACTTCACGCGACTTGCCACGGCCGAAGCCAACACGACCTTTACCGTCACCAACCACGGTCAACGCGGTGAAAGTGAAGATACGGCCGCCTTTTACGGTTTTGGCTACGCGGTTAACTTGAACCAGCTTCTCGATGTAGCCTTCGTCGCGCTTTTGGTCGTTATTTGACATAACTTAGAACTCCAGCCCGCCTTCACGAGCAGCATCAGCCAGTGCCTTGACACGGCCGTGGTACTTGAAGCCAGAACGGTCGAAAGCAACTTGAGAAACGCCAGCGGCTTTCGCACGCTCGGCAACCAGCTTGCCAACCTTAGTGGCCGCGTCGATGTTGCCAGTGGCGCCATCACGCAGTTCTTTGTCCAAAGTCGAGGCGCTGGCCAGGACTTTGCTGCCGTCGGCCGAAATGACCTGGGCGTAGATGTGCTGCGAAGAGCGGAACACGCAGAGACGCACGGCTTCGAGCTCGTGCATTTTCAGACGTGCTTTGCGAGCGCGACGCAGTCGAGTAACTTTTTTGTCGGTCATTTGCTAGGCCCTACTTCTTCTTGGCTTCTTTACGACGGACGACTTCATCCGCGTAACGCACACCCTTACCTTTGTAAGGCTCTGGCGGACGGAAATCGCGAATTTCAGCGGCCACTTGACCAACCAGTTGCTTATCGATGCCCTTGATCAGGATATCGGTCTGGCTTGGGGTCTCAGCAGTGACGCCTTGCGGCAGCTGATAATCAACCGGGTGGGAGAAACCGAGAGCCAGGGACAGCACTTCGCCTTTGGCCTGAGCCTTGTAACCAACACCGACCAGCTGGAGCTTACGCTCGAAGCCTTGGCTTACGCCCTGGACCATGTTGTTAACCAGAGCACGGGTAGTACCGGCCATGGCGCGAGTCTGTTGATCGCCATTGCGAGCAGCGAAACGCAGCTCACCGGCTTCTTCGACGACTTCTACGGACGAGTGAACATTCAGTTCGAGAGTGCCCTTGGCACCCTTCACCGAAAGCTGTTGGCCGGCGAACTTAACTTCGACGCCTGCTGGCAGCTTTACGGGGTTCTTAGCGACGCGAGACATGCTTATCCCCCCTTAGAACACAGTGCAGAGAACTTCGCCGCCGACACCGGCAGCGCGCGCAGCACGATCAGTCATCACACCTTTGTTGGTGGAGACGATAGACACGCCCAGACCGCCACGTACTTTCGGCAGTTCTTCGACGGACTTGTACTGACGCAGGCCTGGACGACTTACGCGCTTGACTTCTTCGATGACTGGACGGCCTTCGAAGTATTTCAGCTCGATGGACAGCGACGGTTTAACTTCGCTGCTGACCTGGTAACCCGCGATGTAACCTTCGTCTTTCAGAACTTTGGCTACAGCCACCTTCAGGGTAGAAGAAGGCATGCTTACGACGGACTTTTCAGCCATCTGGGCATTACGGATTCGAGTTAGCATGTCCGCTAACGGGTCCTGCATACTCATGGGCTAGACGCTCCTGATACAAGAATAATTAGCCTTTCGGCTACTACAGACACCCGAACGACCCAGGAAAAACCCGGGCTCAGGTGAGCCGGTCATTCTAGACACATCCCAGAAACGAAACAAGCCCCATAAGGGGCTTGTTTCGTTGCCAGGTCACCGGCGGTCGGAAGATTGCTCCTCCTCCGCCAGGACACTGTCGGCACGTCTTACCAGCTGGCTTTAACCAGACCTGGAACGTCACCGCGCATTGCTGCTTCACGCAGCTTGTTACGGCCCAGGCCGAACTTGCGGTAAACGCCGTGTGGACGGCCGGTGATGCGGCAGCGGTTACGCATGCGCGAGGCGCTTGCGTCACGTGGCTGCTTCTGCAGAGCTACAGCTGCTGCCCAACGCTCTTCTGGAGTTGCATTCAGATTAACGATGGTAGCTTTGAGCTCAGCACGCTTCTTGGCGTATTTAGCAACCGTGAGCTGACGCTTCAGCTCGCGGTTTTTCATGCTCTTCTTGGCCATTTTCCTACTCCAATCAGTTGCGGAACGGGAATTTGAAAGCACGCAGCAGGGCGCGACCTTCGTCATCCGTACGAGCAGTAGTGGTCAGGGTAATGTCCAGACCGCGGAGAGCATCGATCTTGTCGTAATCGATTTCCGGGAAGATGATCTGCTCTTTCACGCCCATGCTGTAGTTGCCACGACCATCGAAGGACTTGGCATTCAGGCCGCGGAAGTCGCGAACCCGAGGCAGGGAGATCGCCAGCAGGCGGTCCAGGAATTCGTACATACGATCGCGGCGCAGAGTAACTTTAACGCCAATCGGCCAGCCCTCACGGACTTTGAAGCCCGCGATGGATTTCCGTGCGAAAGTCACAACGGCTTTTTGACCGGTGATCTTTTCCAGGTCAGCAACAGCGTGCTCGATGACTTTTTTGTCGCCGATCGCTTCGCCCAGACCCATGTTCAGGGTGATTTTGGTAACGCGCGGAACTTCCATCACGTTCGCCAGCTTAAGTTCTTCCTTAAGCTTGGGAGCGATTTCCTTCCGATAAATCTCTTTCAGTCGTGCCATGGTCTTCTACCTAGCAGTGTTCAAGCATCAACCGCTTTTTGGGTCGACTTGAAGACACGAATTTTTTTGCCTTCTTCTACTTTGAAACCAACGCGGTCAGCCTTGTTGGTTTCGCCGTTGAAAATGGCGACGTTGGAAGCGTGCAGTGGCGCTTCTTTCTCGACGATACCGCCTTGTACGCCCGACATAGGGTTAGGCTTGGTATGACGCTTCACCAGGTTGATCCCACCAACGACCAGACGGTCGTCAGCGAGCACCTTCAGCACCTTACCGCGCTTACCTTTGTCTTTGCCGGCGATCACGATGATCTCGTCGTCACGACGAATCTTTTGCATGTCGGATCTCCTTACAGCACTTCTGGGGCGAGCGAGACGATCTTCATGAACTTCTCAGTACGAAGTTCACGGGTCACTGGCCCAAAGATACGGGTGCCGATTGGCTCTTGCTTGTTGTTCAACAGAACAGCAGCGTTGCCATCAAAGCGGATAATCGAACCATCGGCACGGCGAACGCCGTGACGGGTGCGGACTACAACAGCAGTCATCACCTGGCCCTTTTTCACTTTACCGCGAGGAATTGCTTCCTTGACGGTTACTTTGATGATGTCACCGATACCGGCGTAACGACGGTGGGAACCGCCGAGCACCTTGATGCACATGACGCGACGAGCGCCGCTGTTATCGGCCACATCGAGCATGGATTGAGTCTGAATCATAAAATTTCTCCGACCCTTAGCCCTTAGACTTCAACAGCGCGTTCGAGAACTTCAACCAGTGCCCAGGACTTGGTCTTGGCCAGCGGACGGGTCTCGCGAATGGAGACCTTGTCGCCGATATGGCACTGATTGGTTTCGTCGTGCGCGTGCAGCTTAGTCGAACGCTTAACGTATTTACCGTAGATCGGGTGCTTAACGCGACGCTCGATCAGTACGGTGATGGTCTTGTCCATTTTGTCGCTGACGACACGGCCAGTCAGCGTACGGACGGTTTTTTCAGCTTCAGCCATGATCACTTACCTGCCTGCTGGTTGAGCACAGTTTTCACGCGAGCGATGTCACGCTTAACTTGCGAGAGCAGGTGCGACTGCCCCAACTGGCCAGTTGCTTTCTGCATGCGCAGATTGAACTGGTCGCGCAGCAAGCCGAGCAGTTGCTCGTTCAGTTGCTGTGCTGATTTGTCACGAAGTTCATTCGCTTTCATCACATCACCGTCCGCTTAACAAAGGAGGTGGCGAGAGGCAGCTTTGCAGCCGCCAAGGCGAATGCCTCACGCGCCAGCTCTTCAGAAACACCCTCGATCTCGTACAGGACTTTGCCTGGCTGGATCTGGGCAACCCAGTACTCCACGGAACCCTTACCTTTACCCATCCGCACTTCGAGAGGCTTCTTGGAGATCGGCTTGTCCGGGAATACACGGATCCAGATCTTGCCGCCACGTTTTACGTGACGAGTCAGAGCACGACGTGCCGACTCGATCTGGCGAGCGGTGAGACGACCGCGAGCAACAGCTTTCAGAGCAAATTCGCCGAAGCTGACTTTGCTACCGCGCAGTGCCAGACCACGGTTGTGGCCGGTCATCTGCTTGCGGAATTTTGTACGCTTTGGTTGCAACATTTGGCGTACCCCTTACTTAGCAGCTTTTTTACGAGGCGCTGGTGCTTGTGGTTTCAGTTCTTCTTGGCGACCACCGATAACTTCGCCTTTGAAGATCCAAACCTTGACACCGATCACACCATAAGTGGTGTGAGCTTCGTAGGTGGCATAGTCGATATCGGCACGCAGGGTGTGCAGTGGCACACGACCTTCGCGATACCATTCAGTACGTGCGATTTCAGCACCGCCGAGACGACCGCTCACTTGGATTTTGATGCCTTTGGCACCAATACGCATGGCGTTCTGTACAGCGCGCTTCATGGCGCGACGGAACATCACACGACGCTCCAGCTGCTGAGCTACGCTCTGAGCAACCAGCATACCGTCGAGTTCCGGCTTGCGGATCTCTTCGATATTGATGTGCACAGGCACACCCATTTGCTTGGTCAGGTCCTGACGCAGTTTTTCAACATCCTCACCTTTCTTCCCGATAACGATACCTGGACGAGCGGTGTGGATGGTGATGCGTGCAGTTTGGGCCGGACGATGGATATCGATACGGCTAACGGACGCGCTTTTTAGTTTGTCTTGGAGATACTCACGCACGTTCAGATCTGCGAGCAAATAGTCCGCATAAGTCCGACCGTCTGCATACCAGACGGAGGTGTGCTCCTTGACGATTCCCAGGCGAATGCCAGTGGGATGTACTTTCTGACCCATCTGATCGACTCCGTTACTTGTCCGCAACCTTGACAGTGATATGGCAAGACCGCTTGACGATGCGATCAGCGCGGCCTTTGGCACGCGGCATGATACGCTTCAGCGAACGCCCTTCGTTGACGAAAACGGTGGAGACCTTCAGGTCATCAACGTCTGCGCCTTCGTTATGCTCGGCGTTGGCTACGGCCGACTCGAGGACTTTCTTCATGATTTCAGCAGCTTTCTTGCTGCTGAAGGCCAACAGGTTGAGCGCTTCGCCCACCTTCTTCCCGCGGATCTGGTCGGCGACCAAGCGGGCTTTCTGGGCGGAGATGCGAGCGCCCGACAACTTAGCGGCTACTTCCATTTCCTTACCCCTTAACGCTTGGCTTTCTTGTCAGCCACGTGCCCGCGGTAGGTGCGGGTACCGGCGAACTCGCCCAGTTTATGGCCGACCATGTCTTCGTTCACGAGAACTGGGACGTGTTGGCGACCGTTGTGTACCGCGATGGTCAAACCGACCATTTGTGGCAGGATCATGGAACGGCGCGACCAGGTTTTAACTGGTTTGCGATCGTTCTTTTCCGCCGCCACTTCGATCTTCTTCAGTAGGTGAAGATCAATAAAAGGACCTTTTTTCAGAGAACGTGGCACTGTCGTATCCCTCTATTTACTTGCGACGACGGACGATCATATTGTCGGTACGCTTATTACCACGAGTCTTAGCACCCTTAGTCGGGAAGCCCCATGGCGATACCGGATGACGACCACCGGAGGTACGACCTTCACCACCACCGTGCGGGTGGTCAACCGGGTTCATGGCAACACCACGAACGGTTGGGCGAACGCCACGCCAGCGTTTAGCACCAGCTTTACCCAGCGAACGCAGGCTGTGCTCGGAGTTCGAGACTTCACCCAGGGTCGCACGGCATTCAGCCAGGACTTTACGCATTTCACCAGAGCGCAGACGCAGGGTCACGTAGACACCTTCGCGAGCGATCAACTGAGCCGAAGCACCAGCGGAACGAGCGATTTGTGCACCTTTGCCCGGCTTCAGTTCGATGCCGTGAATGGTGCTACCCACTGGGATGTTACGCAGCTGCAGGGAGTTGCCTGGCTTGATTGGAGCCAGAGCACCTGCGATCAGCTGGTCGCCAGCACTCACGCCTTTAGGGGCGATGATGTAGCGGCGCTCGCCGTCTGCATAGCACAGCAGTGCGATGTGAGCAGTACGGTTTGGATCGTATTCGATACGCTCGACAGTGGCGGCGATGCCGTCCTTGTCGTTGCGACGGAAGTCGACCATACGGTAATGCTGCTTATGACCACCACCTACGTGACGAGTAGTGATGCGGCCATTGTTGTTACGACCACCAGTCTTCGATTTCTTCTCGAGCAGCGGTGCGTGAGGAGCGCCTTTGTGCAGCTCCTGGTTGACCACCTTGACCACGAAACGGCGGCCAGGGGAAGTCGGTTTGCATTTAACGATTGCCATGATGCACCCCTTCCTTACTCAGCACTGCTGCTGAAATCGAGATCTTGGCCTGGCTGAAGGGATACGATCGCCTTCTTCCAGTCATTGCGCTTGCCCAGACCACGAGCGGTGCGCTTGGTCTTACCCAGAACGTTCACGGTAGTGACGTTCTCGACCTTGACACCGAACAGACCTTCGACAGCCTTCTTGATTTCCAGCTTGGTTGCATCAGTAGCAACCTTGAATACGAACTGGCCTTTCTTCTCAGCCAGAACCGTGGCCTTCTCGGAAACGTGCGGGCCAAGTAGAACTTTAAATACGCGTTCCTGGTTCATCCCAGCAGCTCCTCGAATTTCTTCACGGCCGACACAGTGATCAACACTTTGTCGTATGCGATCAGACTGACCGGATCGGAACCTTGTACGTCACGTACATCGACGTGCGGCAGGTTGCGAGCAGCCAGGTACAGATTCTGATCAACAGCCTCAGAAACGATCAGTACGTCGGTCAGACCCATACCGTTCAGCTTGTTCAGCAGGTCTTTGGTTTTCGGTGCTTCAACAGCGAAGTCCTGAACCACGACCAGACGGTCGGTACGCACCAGCTCAGCGAGGATGGAGCGCAGTGCTGCGCGGTACATCTTCTTGTTGAGCTTCTGCGAGTGATCCTGAGGACGAGCTGCGAAAGTGGTACCGCCGCCACGCCAGATTGGGCTACGGATAGTACCGGCACGAGCACGGCCAGTACCTTTCTGACGCCATGGGCGCTTACCGCCACCAGCAACGTCGGAACGGGTTTTCTGCTGCTTGGTACCCTGACGGCCGCCAGCCATGTAGGCCACGACTGCTTGGTGAACCAGCGTCTCGTTGAATTCGCCGCCGAAAGTCAGTTCGGAAACTTCGATCGCTTGAGCGTCATTTACATTTAGTTGCATGTCAGCTTCCCCTTAACCGCGAGCCTTGGCAGCCGGACGCACAACCAGATCGCCGCCAGTAGCGCCAGGAACGGCACCCTTGACCAGCAACAGATTGCGTTCAGCGTCGACGCGCACTACTTCGAGGGACTGAACGGTCACGCGCTCGGCGCCCATATGACCGGACATTTTTTTGCCCTTGAATACACGACCAGGAGTCTGGCACTGGCCGATAGAGCCCGGGACGCGGTGGGAAACGGAGTTACCGTGGGTGTTATCTTGACCGCGGAAATTCCAACGCTTGATGGTACCGGCAAAGCCTTTACCTTTGGACTGACCGGTAACATCTACCAGTTGGCCTGCAGCGAAGAGTTCAGCATTGATCAAGTCGCCAGCCTGGTACTCGCCTTCTTCAAGACGGAATTCCCAGACACCGCGACCAGCGGCAACGTTCGCTTTAGCGAAGTGACCTGCTTGAGCAGCAGTCACGCGCGAAGCACGACGCTCACCTACAGTGACTTGCACTGCACGATAGCCATCGGTTTCTTCAGTTTTGAACTGGGTGACGCGATTCGGCTCGATCTCAATGACCGTGACCGGAATGGAGACACCTTCTTCGGTGAAAATACGGGTCATACCGCATTTACGACCGACTACACCAATAGTCATGTTGTAAACCTCATGAGTGTACGGGGCTTTCACCCGCTATGGCCGCCCATTTCAGAGCGTTACACGACTAAGACCCGAGTCTTAGCCGAGGCTGATCTGCACTTCCACACCTGCCGCAAGATCAAGCTTCATAAGTGCATCAACGGTTTTATCCGTTGGCTGGACGATGTCCAGTACGCGCTTATGAGTACGGATCTCGTACTGGTCACGCGCGTCTTTGTTGACGTGCGGGGAGACCAGAACGGTGAACCGCTCTTTACGGGTAGGCAGTGGAATTGGACCACGCACTTGAGCACCAGTACGTTTCGCGGTTTCCACGATTTCCTGGGTGGATTGGTCGATCAGGCGATGGTCAAAAGCCTTCAACCTGATACGGATTTGCTGATTTTGCATTGGATTTCAGACTCCAGGCTGCTATTCCCACCGGGCGCACTACGCCCGTTAAAAGGAGGCGTGATTCTATAGACGCCCCAGTTGGGTGTCAACCCAATAAAAAAAGCCCCCGCTGAGCGGGGGCTTTTCAAAGCATCGAATATTACTCGATGATTTTGGCTACGACGCCAGCGCCGACGGTACGACCGCCTTCGCGGATAGCGAAACGCAGACCATCTTCCATTGCGATGGTTTTGATCAGAGTGACAGTCATCTGGATGTTGTCACCTGGCATTACCATTTCAACGCCTTCTGGCAGCTCGCAGTTACCAGTCACGTCAGTAGTACGGAAGTAGAACTGTGGACGGTAGCCTTTGAAGAACGGAGTATGACGGCCGCCTTCTTCCTTGCTCAGAACGTAAACTTCTGCGGTGAACTTGGTGTGCGGCTTAACCGAACCTGGCTTAACCAGAACCTGACCACGCTCAACGTCGTCACGCTTGGTACCACGCAGCAGAACGCCGCAGTTCTCGCCAGCACGACCTTCGTCCAGCAGCTTGCGGAACATCTCAACACCGGTGCAGGTGGTGGTGGTGGTGTCACGCAGACCAACGATTTCCAGAGCGTCTTGAACGCGGACGATACCACGCTCGATACGACCGGTAACAACAGTACCACGACCAGAGATCGAGAATACGTCTTCGATTGGCATCAGGAACGGCTTGTCGATAGCGCGCTCTGGCTCTGGGATGTAGCTGTCCAGAGTTTCAACCAGCTTCTTGACAGCGGTGGTGCCCATGCCGTTGTCGTCTTTGCCTTCCAGCGCCATACGAGCAGAACCGATGATGATCGGAGTGTCGTCGCCTGGGAAGTCATAGGTGGACAGCAGGTCGCGAACTTCCATCTCAACCAGTTCCAGCAGCTCTGCGTCGTCTACCAGGTCAGCCTTGTTCAGGAAGACCACGATGTACGGAACGCCTACCTGACGGGACAGCAGGATGTGCTCACGGGTTTGTGGCATCGGACCATCGGCGGCCGAGCAAACCAGGATAGCGCCGTCCATCTGAGCAGCACCAGTGATCATGTTCTTCACGTAGTCAGCGTGACCTGGGCAGTCAACGTGAGCGTAGTGACGAATGTTCGAGTTGTACTCGACGTGCGCGGTGTTGATGGTGATACCGCGAGCTTTCTCTTCTGGAGCGCTGTCGATCTTGTCGAATTCGACAACAGCCGAACCGAAAACTTCGGAGCAGACGCGAGTCAGAGCAGCAGTCAGAGTGGTTTTACCATGGTCAACGTGACCGATGGTGCCAACGTTGACGTGCGGAAGGGAACGATCAAATTTTTCTTTAGCCACGACAATTAACTCCTAGCCTAAAGGACTGAATCAGCCTTGTTTTTTAACGAGCGCTTCGACGATGTTCGACGGAGCCTCAGCGTATTTGGAGAATTCCATGGAGTAGCTCGCGCGACCCTGAGACATGGAACGAACGTCGGTTGCATAACCGAACATCTCTCCGAGCGGAACTTCAGCACGGACAACCTTGCCGGACACCGAATCTTCCATACCCTGGATCAGACCACGACGACGGTTCAGGTCACCCATCACGTCACCCATGTAGTCCTCAGGGGTCACAACTTCCACCTTCATGATCGGCTCAAGCACTTTACCGCCGCCTTTCGTGGCCAGCTGCTTGGTCGCCATGGAGGCCGCCACCTTGAACGCCATCTCGTTGGAGTCGACGTCGTGGTAGGAACCATCAAACACGGTTGCCTTCAGGCCGATCAGCGGATAGCCGGCAACGATGCCGTTCTTCATCTGCTCTTCGATACCCTTCTGGATAGCCGGGATGTATTCCTTCGGAACCACACCACCCACAACCTCGTTAGTGAAAACCAGGCCTTCGGTGATGTTGCCGCTCGCGTCCACATCCGGCTGCGAGAAGCGAATCCAGCAGTGACCGAACTGACCACGACCACCGGACTGACGAACGAACTTGCCTTCGATCTCGACGTTGTCCTTGGTGATCTGCTCGCGGTAAGAAACCTGCGGCTTACCGATGTTGGCTTCGACGTTGAACTCGCGCTTCATGCGGTCAACGAGGATGTCCAGGTGAAGCTCGCCCATACCCGAGATAATGGTCTGGCCGGTTTCTTCGTCGGTCTTGACGCGGAACGACGGGTCTTCCTGAGCCAATTTGCCCAGTGCGATACCCATCTTTTCCTGATCCTGCTTGGTTTTCGGCTCAACAGCCACCGAAATTACCGGCTCAGGAAAGTCCATACGCTCAAGAATGATCGGATTTTCGGCATTGCAAAGGGTATCACCGGTGGTAACGTCCTTCATGCCGATCAGCGCAGCAATGTCGCCCGCCAGCACTTCCTTGATCTCTTCGCGCTGGTTGGCGTGCATCTGCACCATACGACCAACGCGCTCTTTCTTACCTTTGACCGAGTTGATCACAGAGTCGCCGGACAGCAGCATACCCGAGTAAACACGAACGAAAGTCAGAGTACCAACGAACGGGTCGGTAGCAATCTTGAATGCCAGAGCCGAGAAAGGCTCGCTATCATCGGCATGACGCTCGCTATAGTCTGCTGCGACCAGCTCATCCTTCGGTTTCTCGATCAGGTCAGGGTGGATACCCTTGATCGCAGGAATCTCGGTAGGAGCAGGCAGGTAGTCGATAACAGCATCGAGAACCAGAGGAACACCCTTGTTCTTGAAGGAAGAGCCGCAGACAGCCGGAACGATCTCGCTAGCCAGGGTGCGCGCACGCAGACCAGCCTTGATTTCTTCGACGGACAGCTCACCTTCTTCAAGGTACTTGTTCATCAGCTCTTCGTTGGCCTCAGCAGCGGCTTCGACCATATTGGCGCGCCACTCTTCAGCCAGCTCCAGCATATCAGCAGGAATTTCTTCCTCGCGATAGGTGGTGCCCTTATCGTCGTCGTTCCAGTAGATCGCCTTCATCTTGATCAGATCAACCTGACCTACGAAGTTCTCTTCCGAACCGATAGCCAGCTGGACAGGAACCGGGGTGTGACCCAGGCGGTTCTTGATCTGACCAACTACGCGCAGGAAGTTAGCACCTGCACGGTCCATCTTGTTCACGTAAACAACACGTGGAACACCGTACTTGTTGGCCTGACGCCATACGGTTTCGGACTGAGGCTCAACACCGGAGGTACCGCAGAACACAACGACAGCGCCGTCGAGTACACGCAGCGAACGCTCTACTTCAATAGTGAAGTCAACGTGGCCCGGTGTATCAATGACGTTTACGCGGTAGTTGTCGTACTGACCACGGGAACCCTTCCAGAAGGTAGTAACGGCAGCAGAGGTAATGGTAATACCCCGCTCCTGCTCCTGAACCATCCAGTCGGTGGTCGCGGCGCCATCATGCAC
Source organism: Pseudomonas sp. HLS-6 TE3448 (assembly GCF_053629555.1). Classification (NCBI taxonomy): domain Bacteria; kingdom Pseudomonadati; phylum Pseudomonadota; class Gammaproteobacteria; order Pseudomonadales; family Pseudomonadaceae; genus Pseudomonas; species Pseudomonas sp. HLS-6 TE3448. The sequence goes on from NZ_JBRJIO010000001.1 coordinate 807,968, forward strand.
CTCGCCCATTTTGTGGCTCAGGCCTGTGTAGAACAGGATCCGCTCGGTAGTGGTAGTCTTGCCCGCATCAACGTGCGCACAGATACCGATGTTACGGTAGCGGTTAATTGCTGTAGTACGAGCCATAAAGCCCTCGCAAAAAAATTGATGCTGTGATTAGAAGCGGTAGTGCGAGAAAGCCTTGTTGGCTTCAGCCATACGGTGTACGTCTTCACGCTTCTTGACTGCAGCACCTTTGCCTTCAGCAGCATCCAGCAGTTCGCCGGCCAGGCGCAGCGCCATGGACTTCTCGCCACGCTTGCGGGCGTAGTCTACCAGCCAGCGCATTGCCAGCGCGTTACGACGGGATGGACGAACTTCAACAGGAACCTGGTAAGTGGCACCGCCAACACGGCGCGACTTTACTTCGACCAGCGGAGCGATGGCGTCGAGAGCTTTCTCGAAGATTTCCAGGGGATCGCTGTTCTTGCGTGCTTTGACGGTATCCAGAGCACCGTAAACGATGCGCTCGGCTACGGCCTTCTTGCCGCTTTCCATCACGTGGTTCATGAACTTGGCGAGAATCTGGCTTCCGTATTTCGGATCGTCCAGAATCTCACGCTTGGCTGCTACACGACGTCTTGGCATTGATAAGCCCTCAAACGGTCTTCAGGTTAGCCCGGGACACCTGACCCACTGGGTGCGTGCCCGACCTTACTCTTATCGACTCAATAAAATGAATAACTGCAAACTGCTGCAAACGGCCGATTACTTCGGACGCTTGGTACCGTACTTCGAACGGCCTTGGTTACGACCTTTGACGCCGGAGGTATCCAGGGAACCGCGAACGGTGTGGTAACGAACACCTGGCAAGTCTTTTACACGACCGCCACGAATCAGCACCACGCTGTGCTCTTGCAGGTTGTGGCCTTCACCACCGATGTACGAGGAAACCTCGAAACCGTTGGTCAGACGCACACGGCATACTTTACGCAGTGCCGAGTTAGGTTTTTTCGGCGTGGTGGTGTACACACGAGTGCATACGCCACGACGTTGCGGGCAGTTCTGCAGCGCAGGAACGTCGGATTTCTCGACGATACGCTTACGCGGCTGACGTACCAGCTGGTTGATAGTTGCCATCTACTAGCTCCACTGTTGTCTTGCGACGCTATTGTCTTGCAAGAAAAGCAAAATGGCAGGACGAAGTCCCACCAAATTTAGGGGTACAAGAGTCTAAAGAGGATCTTGTCCCCAGTCAAGGCAAGGCCCCAGCCTCCCCTCCCCGGCTGTCGGTGACAATAACAGTCACCGACGACTGGAGTGAGGCCACCAGGGCCTTACGCTTAGTTGCCGCTGGAGTTCAGCGCTTCAGTCAGTGCGGCTTCCACCTCACTGGCACTTACACGCAGCGGCTTGTCGGCATCACGGCGACGCTTGCGCTCGCTGTGGTAAGCCAGACCGGTACCGGCCGGGATCAGACGACCTACGACCACGTTCTCTTTCAGGCCGCGCAGGTAATCGCGCTTGCCGGTTACCGCCGCTTCGGTCAGCACTCGGGTGGTCTCCTGGAAGGAGGCCGCCGAGATGAACGACTCGGTGGAGAGCGAAGCCTTGGTGATACCCAACAGTACGCGCGAGAACTTGGAGACGAACTTGTCTTCAGAAGCCAAGCGCTCGTTCTCTACCAATACCTGGGTCAACTCCATCTGGTCGCCCTTGATGAAGCTGGAATCACCCGACTCGGCGATCTCAACCTTACGCAGCATCTGACGCAAGATGGTCTCGATGTGCTTGTCGTTGATCTTAACGCCTTGCAGACGGTAAACGTCCTGAATCTCGTTGACGATGTACTTGGCCAGCGCGCTCACACCCAGCAGACGCAGGATGTCGTGCGGATCGCTTGGACCGTCGGAGATAACTTCACCACGGTTCACTTGTTCGCCTTCGAAGACGTTCAGGTGACGCCACTTCGGAATCAGCTCTTCGTACGGCTCGCTGCCATCGTTCGGCGTGATGACCAGGCGGCGCTTGCCCTTGGTTTCTTTACCGAATGCAATGGTACCGCTGACTTCGGCGAGAATCGACGCTTCCTTCGGACGACGCGCTTCGAACAAGTCAGCAACGCGCGGCAGACCACCGGTAATGTCACGGGTCTTGGAAGTTTCTTGCGGGATACGTGCGATAACGTCACCCACACCGATTTGCGCACCGTCAGCAACACCAACCAGGGCGTTCGCCGGCAGGAAGTACTGAGCTGGTACATCGGTACCTGGCAGCAGCAGATCCTTGCCATTGGCGTCGACCATCTTGATTGCAGGACGAATTTCCTTACCTGCAGCCGGACGGTCTTTAACGTCCAATACTTCGATGTTGGTCAAACCAGTCAATTCGTCGGTCTGACGCTTGATGGTAATGCCTTCTTCCATGCCCACGAAGGTCACGGTACCTTTCATTTCGGTAACGATCGGGTGGGTGTGCGGGTCCCACTTGGCAACGATCGCGCCAGCGTCGACCTTGTCACCTTCCTTGACCGAAATCACAGCACCGTAAGGCAGCTTGTAGCGCTCACGCTCACGACCGAATTCGTCGGCAATGGCCAGCTCACCGGAACGCGAGACCGCGACCAGATTGCCGTCGGCACGCTCAACCTGCTTGAGGTTGTGCAGGCGAACCATACCGCCGTTCTTCACCTGGACGCTGTCGGCAGCCGAAGTACGGCTTGCAGCACCACCGATGTGGAACGTACGCATGGTCAGCTGGGTACCAGGCTCACCGATCGACTGGGCAGCGATAACGCCGACAGCCTCACCGATGTTGACCTGATGACCGCGAGCCAGGTCACGACCGTAGCACTTGGCACAGATACCGTAACGGGTTTCACAGCTGATCGGCGAGCGCACGATAACTTCATCGATGCTGTTCAGTTCGATGAACTCAACCCACTTCTCGTCTACCAGAGTGCCAGCAGGGACGATGACTTCGTCGGTGCCAGGCTTGAATACGTCACGGGCAATTACACGACCAAGTACGCGCTCACCCAGCGGCTCAACGACGTCGCCACCTTCAATGTGCGGCGTCATCAGCAGGCCCTGTTCGGTGCCGCAATCGATCTCGGTCACTACCAGATCCTGCGCAACGTCTACCAGACGACGCGTCAGATAACCGGAGTTCGCAGTTTTCAACGCGGTATCCGCAAGCCCCTTACGAGCACCGTGAGTCGAGATGAAGTACTGCAGTACGCTCAGACCTTCACGGAAGTTCGCGGTGATAGGCGTCTCGATGATCGAGCCGTCCGGCTTGGCCATCAGACCACGCATACCGGCCAACTGACGAATCTGAGCTGCCGAACCCCGAGCACCGGAGTCAGCCATCATGTACATGGAGTTGAAGGACTCTTGCTCGACTTCGTTGCCATCACGGTCGATAACCTTCTCTTTCGAGAGGTTGGCCATCATCGCCTTGGAAACTTCGTCGTTCGCCTTCGACCACAGGTCGATTACCTTGTTGTACTTCTCGCCCTGGGTTACCAGGCCGGAAGCGTACTGGCTCTCGATCTCCTTCACTTCGTCGGTAGCAGTACCGATGATGCGGGCTTTCTCATCCGGGATAACGAAGTCGTTAACACCGATGGAAACGCCAGAAATGGTCGAGTAGGCAAAACCGGTGTACATCAACTGGTCAGCGAAGATCACGGTCTCTTTCAGACCAACAACGCGGTAGCATTGGTTGATCAGCTTGGAGATCGCCTTTTTCTTCATCGGCTGGTTGACCACGTCGTACGACAGGCCGGCCGGAACCACCTGGAACAGCAGCGCACGGCCAACGGTTGTGTCGACGATACGGGTGTTCTTGACGCTGCCACCATCACGATCATTGACGGTTTCGTTGATACGAACCTTGATCTTGGCGTGCAGGGCGGCCTCACCAGCGCGGAACACGCGGTCGACTTCCTGCAGGTCAGCAAAAACGCGACCTTCGCCCTTGGCGTTGATGGCCTCACGGGTCATGTAGTACAGACCCAGTACCACGTCCTGCGAAGGAACGATGATCGGCTCACCGTTGGCTGGCGACAGGATGTTGTTGGTCGACATCATCAGCGCGCGCGCTTCCAGCTGGGCTTCCAGCGTCAGCGGCACGTGAACGGCCATCTGGTCACCGTCGAAGTCGGCGTTGTACGCAGCACAGACCAACGGGTGCAGCTGGATAGCCTTACCTTCGATCAGTACCGGTTCAAAAGCCTGGATACCCAGACGGTGAAGGGTCGGTGCACGGTTAAGCAGTACGGGGTGTTCGCGAATCACTTCGGCAAGGACGTCCCAGACCTCTGGCAGCTCGCGCTCGACCATTTTCTTGGCCGCTTTGATGGTGGTCGCCAGACCGCGCATCTCCAGCTTGCCGAAAATGAACGGCTTGAACAGCTCCAGAGCCATCTTCTTCGGCAGACCGCACTGGTGCAGACGCAGGGTCGGACCTACGGTAATTACCGAACGGCCAGAGTAGTCAACGCGCTTACCGAGCAAGTTCTGACGGAAACGACCTTGCTTACCCTTGATCATGTCAGCCAGGGATTTCAGAGGACGCTTGTTCGAGCCAGTGATGGCGCGGCCACGACGGCCGTTGTCGAGCAGTGCGTCGACCGCTTCCTGCAGCATGCGCTTTTCGTTGCGCACGATGATATCTGGCGCGGACAGGTCGAGCAGGCGCTTCAGACGGTTGTTACGGTTGATCACCCGACGATACAGATCGTTCAGGTCGGAGGTCGCGAAACGACCGCCGTCCAGCGGAACCAATGGACGCAGATCTGGCGGCAGAACCGGCAGAACGGTCAGAACCATCCACTCAGGCAGGTTGCCGGAGCCCTGGAAGGCCTCCATCAGCTTCAGACGCTTGGACAGCTTCTTGATCTTGGTTTCCGAGTTGGTCTGCGGAATCTCTTCGCGCAGGCGGCCAATTTCGTGCTCCAGATCGATAGCGTGCAGCAGCTCACGTACAGCTTCGGCGCCCATGCGAGCGTCGAAGTCGTCGCCGAACTCTTCCAGCGCTTCGAAGTACTGCTCATCGTTCAGCAGTTGACCCTTTTCAAGGGTGGTCATGCCTGGATCGATAACGACATAGCTCTCGAAGTAGAGAACACGTTCGATATCACGCAGGGTCATGTCCATCAGCAAGCCGATACGCGACGGCAGGGACTTCAGGAACCAGATGTGGGCAACCGGAGAGGCCAGCTCGATGTGCGCCATGCGCTCACGACGAACCTTGGCCAGGGCGACTTCAACGCCGCACTTCTCACAGATAACACCACGGTGCTTCAGGCGCTTGTACTTACCGCACAGGCACTCGTAGTCCTTGACTGGACCAAAAATTTTGGCGCAGAACAGACCGTCACGCTCGGGTTTGAACGTACGGTAGTTGATGGTTTCCGGTTTTTTAACTTCACCGAACGACCACGAACGGATCATCTCAGGCGAGGCCAATCCGATACGGATGGCGTCGAACTCTTCGACTTGACCCTGGTTTTTCAGCAAATTCAGTAGGTCTTTCAAGGCCTTTCCTCCTGGCGGAGCAGGGAGCGGGCTTGTTCAGCCACGCTCCCGATTCGCGTCACGTGTTATTCGGTTTCCAGATCGATATCGATACCGAGCGAACGAATCTCTTTGATCAACACGTTGAAGGACTCGGGCATGCCCGGCTCCATACGGTGATCGCCGTCCACGATGTTTTTGTACATCTTGGTCCGACCGTTCACGTCGTCCGACTTCACTGTGAGCATTTCTTGCAGGGTGTATGCCGCGCCGTATGCTTCCAGCGCCCACACTTCCATCTCCCCGAAACGCTGACCACCGAACTGCGCCTTACCACCCAGCGGCTGCTGAGTAACCAGGCTATAAGAACCAGTGGAACGCGCGTGCATCTTGTCGTCCACCAAGTGATTCAGCTTGAGCATGTACATGTAACCAACGGTCACTGGACGCTCGAACTTGTTGCCGGTACGACCGTCGAACAGCTGCATCTGGCCGCTTTCTGGCATGTCTGCCAGTTTCAGCATGGCCTTGATTTCTTGCTCCTTGGCACCATCGAAGACCGGAGTTGCCATTGGCACACCGCCTTTCAGGTTTTTGGCCAGGTCAAGGATTTCCTGGTCGGTGAACGACTCCAGGTTCTCCTGACGACCACCGATCTCGTTGTAGATCTCGGTGAGGAACTTACGCAGTTCAGCGACTTTACGCTGCTCTTCGAGCATGCGGTTGATCTTCTCGCCCAAGCCCTTGGCCGCGAGGCCCAGGTGGGTTTCCAGGATCTGACCGACGTTCATACGCGATGGTACACCCAGCGGGTTGAGTACCACGTCTACCGGCGTACCGTTGGCATCGTGCGGCATGTCTTCGACAGGCATGATCACAGAGACCACACCCTTGTTACCGTGACGACCAGCCATCTTGTCGCCCGGCTGGATGCGACGACGGATTGCCAGGTAGACCTTGACGATCTTCAGTACGCCTGGAGCGAGGTCATCGCCCTGCTGCAGCTTGCGCTTCTTGTCTTCGAACTTGTCGTCCAGCAGACGGCGACGATCAACGATGTAGGCCTGGGCCTTCTCCAGTTGCTCGTTCAGCGCGTCTTCGGCCATGCGCAGTTTGAACCACTGGCCGTGCTCCAGACCGTCCAGAACTTCGTTAGTGATCTCGGTGCCTTTCTTCAGGCCCGCACCACCTTCAACGATCTGACCATTCAGGGCTGCACGCAGACGCTCGAAGGTTGCACCTTCGACGATACGGAACTCTTCGTTGAGGTCTTTACGGATTTCGTCCAGCTGCATCTTCTCGATGGACAGCGCACGGCTATCGCGCTCGACACCATCACGGGTGAAGACCTGAACGTCGATGACAGTACCTTTGGTGCCAGTCGGCACGCGCAGGGAGGTGTCTTTAACGTCGCTAGCCTTCTCACCGAAGATCGCACGCAGCAGTTTTTCTTCCGGAGTCAGTTGGGTCTCGCCTTTTGGCGTGACCTTGCCGACCAGAATATCGCCAGCGCCAACCTCGGCACCAACATAAACGATACCGGCTTCGTCCAGCTTGTTCAGCGCAGCTTCACCCACATTCGGGATGTCTGCGGTGATTTCCTCTGGGCCAAGCTTGGTGTCACGGGCCACACAGGTCAGTTCCTGAATGTGGATCGTGGTGAAACGGTCTTCCTGAACCACACGCTCGGACAGGCAGATGGAGTCTTCGAAGTTGAAGCCGTTCCATGCCATGAACGCGATGCGCATGTTCTGACCCAGCGCCAGTTCACCCATGTCGGTGGACGGGCCGTCAGCCATGATGTCGCCACGCTCGACGCGATCACCTTTGCTCACCAGCGGACGCTGGTTGATGCAGGTGTTCTGGTTAGAGCGGGTGTACTTGGTCAGGTTGTAGATGTCGACACCCGCTTCGCCGGTTTCGACTTCATCATCGGCAACACGGACCACGATACGACTGGCATCGACGGAGTCGATAACGCCACCACGGCGAGCCACAACGCAAACGCCGGAGTCGCGTGCTACGTTGCGCTCCATACCGGTACCGACCAGCGGCTTGTCAGCACGCAAGGTTGGTACAGCCTGACGCTGCATGTTCGAACCCATCAACGCACGGTTGGCGTCGTCGTGCTCGAGGAACGGAATCAGCGACGCTGCAACCGAAACTACCTGCTTCGGCGAAACGTCCATCAGGGTGACGTCTTCCGGCGCCTTGACGGTGAATTCGTTCAGGTGACGAACGGCTACCAGTTCATCGATCAGTTGCTTCTTGTCGTTCATCGCGGCCGAAGCCTGAGCGATGACGTGATCCGCTTCTTCGATCGCCGACAGGAACACGATCTCGTCGGTAACAACGCCCTCTTTCACCACACGGTACGGGCTTTCCAGGAAGCCGTACTGGTTGGTGCGCGCATATGCGGCCAAGGAGTTGATCAGACCGATGTTCGGACCTTCAGGGGTCTCGATCGGGCAAACGCGACCATAGTGAGTCGGGTGTACGTCACGAACCTCAAAGCCCGCGCGCTCACGAGTCAGACCGCCAGGGCCGAGTGCAGAGACACGACGCTTGTGGGTAATTTCGGAGAGCGGGTTGTTCTGGTCCATGAACTGGGACAGCTGGCTCGAACCGAAGAACTCTTTCACCGCCGCCGCAACCGGCTTGGCGTTGATCAGGTCTTGCGGCATCAGGCCTTCGCTTTCTGCCATCGACAGACGTTCCTTGACCGCACGCTCAACGCGCACCAGGCCAACACGGAACTGGTTCTCAGCCATTTCGCCAACACAACGTACACGGCGGTTACCCAGGTGGTCGATGTCATCGACGATACCTTTGCCGTTACGGATGTCGACCAGGGTCTTCAGAACCTCGACGATGTCTTCCTTGCTCAGTACGCCCGAACCCTCGATCTCGGTACGACCGATACGACGGTTGAACTTCATGCGGCCAACAGCGGACAGATCGTACCGCTCGGCGCTGAAGAACAGGTTGTTGAACAGGGTCTCGGCAGCGTCCTTGGTTGGCGGCTCGCCCGGACGCATCATGCGGTAGATCTCGACCAGGGCTTCCAGCTGGTTGCCGGTGGAGTCGATTTTCAGGGTATCCGAAATGAACGGACCGCAGTCGATATCGTTGGTGTAGAGCGTCTCGATACGGACAACCTGAGCCTTGGCGATCTTGATCAGCAGCTCGGTGGTCAGTTCGGTGTTGCACTCACACAGGATTTCGCCGGTAGCCGGGTGCACGATGGCCTTGGCGGTGGTGCGACCCAAGACGTATTCCATTGGAACGTCCAGGTGCTTGACGCCTGCCTTTTCGAGCTGGTTGATGTGACGGGCAGTAATACGACGGCCCTGCTCCACGATCACCTTGCCGGTCTCGTCATGGATGTCCATGACTGCGATTTCGCCACGCAGACGCTGAGGAACCAGTTCCAGGCTGAGTTTTTCACCGGAAACATGGAAAACGTTGGTGGTGTAGAAAGCGTTCAACACTTCTTCAGTGCTGTAGCCCAGCGCGCGCAGCAGCACCGAAGCCGGCAGTTTGCGGCGACGGTCGATACGAACGAATACGCAGTCTTTCGGGTCGAATTCGAAGTCCAACCACGAACCACGGTAAGGAATGATCCGAGCCGAGTACAACAGTTTGCCAGAGCTGTGAGTCTTGCCACGGTCGTGGTCGAAGAACACACCTGGCGAACGGTGCAGCTGGGAAACGATAACACGCTCGGTACCGTTAATAACGAAGGTACCGTTTTCAGTCATCAGGGGGATTTCACCCATGTAGACTTCTTGCTCTTTGATGTCCTTGATCGCTTTGTTCGACGACTCTTTGTCGAAAATGATCAGACGCACCTTCACCCGCAGTGGTACGGCGAAGGTTACGCCGCGCAGTACGCATTCTTTGACATCAAAAGCCGGTTCGCCCAGACGATAGCCAACGTACTCCAAGGCAGCATTGCCGGAGTAGCTGATGATCGGGAAAACCGATTTGAAGGCCGCATGCAGGCCCACGTCGCGGAACTGATCTTTGGTCGCTCCCGCTTGCAAGAATTCACGATACGAATCCAGCTGGATGGCCAGGAGGTAAGGCACATCCATGACGTCCGGCAACTTGCTAAAGTCCTTGCGGATACGTTTTTTCTCAGTGTATGAGTAAGCCATCAGCGTTCCCCAGCTTGGTCACCTGCTTGTTTGGCTCCTCCCGACGGAAGCAGCCAGAAAATCGTGCAAACCCCTTGGTTTGCGCCACCGTCTCGGTGGTTGCAGCTCGTTATCGGGGCCGACCTGGTCGGCCGCCAATAACGGAAAAAGGCCGGTGGCAAGAGCCACCAGCCATCAGCCGTTCGCTTAACGCTTGGGCTGGATACGCAAAGTCGGAGTTACTTAACTTCGACTTTAGCGCCTGCTTCTTCCAGAGCTTTCTTCAGAGCTTCAGCTTCTTCTTTCGAAGCGTTCTCTTTCACGACGCCCAGGTCATCAACAACAGCCTTGGCTTCTTTCAGGCCCAGACCGGTGGCTTCACGAACAGCCTTGATGACGTTTACTTTCTTGTCGCCGGCTTCAACCAGTTTAACGGTGAACTCGGTTTGCTCTTCAACAACGGCAGCGGCAGCAGCTGGGCCAGCAGCGGCAACAGCAGCGGTAACACCGAAGGTTTCTTCCATTGCTTTGATCAGCTCAACAACTTCCAGAACGGTTTTCTGGCCGATTGCTTCGATGATTTGTTCGTTAGTCAGAGACATGACTATAAATTCCTGTATTGGGGTGACAGCCTACGCAGCCATCAAATTAAACGTATGATTTCGAAAGCGCTTGCGGTGCCTTAGGCAGCAGCAGCTTCTTTCTGGTCGCGAACGGCCGCCAAAGTACGAGCCAGCTTGCTGGTAGCGCCTTGAATCACGCTCATCAGCCTTGCAATGGCTTCGTCGCGAGTTGGCAGCGAAGCCAACACGTCGATCTCGTTTGCTGCGAGGAACTTGCCCTCGAACGCAGCTGCCTTGATCTCGAACTTGTCCTGACCTTTAGCGAATTCCTTGAACAAACGGGCAGCAGCGCCTGGATGTTCGTTGGAGAACGCGATCAAGGTCGGGCCGGTGAAGGCGTCGTTGAGGACACTGTATTCAGTGTCAGCAACTGCACGCTTGAGCAGGGTGTTACGTACAACACGTACGTAAACGCCAGCTTCACGAGCCTCTTTACGGAGTCCGGTCATAGCGCCTACAGTCACGCCACGGGCATCAGCCACGACAGCGGACAGAGCAGCTTTGGCAGCCTCGTTGACTTCAGCGACGATGGCCTTCTTGTCTTCGAGTTTAATTGCCACGGGTTTAACTCCTGCTTGTTACCGTTTCATTCGACCGAGGCCGAATGTCGTTTTGGTGTCTGATTCGGTAAGGAATCGGGAGCACCATCTGCGTAGGCTTGAGGTTTAAGACTTGCGTCGCCTACGGTCTTGGATAGCCCCCGCCAGGCAGGGACCCCAATCTTGCAAAGCGGGCGCGATCACTCGCACCCACCCGTGTCTTACGCGCTCAGCGAGCTCTGATCGATGACCAGACCTGGGCCCATAGTGGTGCTCAGGGTAACGCGCTTGACGTAGATACCTTTCGAAGAAGCTGGCTTGATACGCTTCAGATCAGCGATCAGGGCTTCAACGTTTTCCTTCAGCTTGACAGCATCAAAGCCGACTTTGCCAACGGAGGTGTGGATGATGCCGTTTTTGTCGGTGCGATAACGAACCTGACCAGCCTTGGCGTTTTTAACCGCGGTAGCTACGTCTGGAGTTACAGTACCAACCTTCGGGTTTGGCATCAGGCCGCGAGGACCCAGTACCTGACCCAGCTGACCTACAACACGCATTGCGTCCGGGGAGGCAATAACGACGTCATAGTTCAGATCGCCGCCTTTCATTTCGGCAGCCAGATCGTCCATACCTACACGGTCAGCGCCGGCAGCCAGAGCGGCCTCAGCAGCTGGACCCTGAGTGAAGACAGCTACGCGTACGGTCTTGCCAGTGCCGTGCGGCAGCACAGTAGCGCTGCGAACAACCTGGTCAGATTTACGCGGGTCAACACCGAGGTTGACTGCAACGTCGAAGGACTCGCTGAACTTCACGGTGGACAGTTCGGCCAGCAGAGCTGCTGCGTCTTCAAAGTTGTAAACTTTGCCAGCTTCAACCTTCGAAGCGATGGCCTTTTGGCGCTTGGTCAGCTTAGCCATTACACACCCTCCACGTTGAGGCCCATGCTGCGAGCAGAACCGGCGATGGTACGCACGGCTGCTTCCAGGTCAGCGGCAGTCAGATCAGCTTTCTTAGCTTTTGCGATCTCTTCCAGCTGAGCGCGGTTCACAGTACCAACCTTGACAGTGTTCGGACGAGCCGAACCGCTGGTCAGGCCAGCTGCTTTCTTCAGCAGAACCGAAGCAGGGGTGCTCTTGGTTTCGAAGGTGAAGCTGCGGTCACTGTAAACAGTGATGATCACTGGAGTCGGCAGACCTGGCTCTTGACCCTGAGTACGGGCGTTGAAGGCCTTGCAGAATTCCATGATGTTCACACCGTGTTGACCCAATGCAGGACCAACGGGTGGGCTTGGGTTGGCCTGGCCGGCCTTTACTTGCAGCTTGATGTAAGCCTGAATCTTCTTAGCCATGAGCTACTCCAATATCGGGTACGAACGCCTGATGGCTCCCCGGATTACTTACGTTTTATCCCAGTGACGACAAAACCCCGCAGCACAAGGCTGCGGGGTATGGGATGCTGGGTTCAGTTAGACCTTCTCGACCTGACTGAACTCGAGCTCCACCGGAGTAGAGCGTCCGAAAATGAGCACTGCGACCTGCAGCCTGCTCTTCTCGTAGTTAACTTCTTCGACAGTTCCGTTGAAATCAGCGAACGGACCGTCGATAACACGAACGACCTCGCCCGGCTCAAACAACGTCTTCGGCTTCGGCTTGTCGCTGCCATCAGCAACACGACGGAGAATCGCCTCTGCTTCTTTATCAGTGATAGGCGCAGGTTTATCTGCTGTACCACCGATGAAGCCCATGACGCGAGGGGTATCCTTGACCAAGTGCCAAGTCCCTTCGTTCATGTCCATCTGAACCAATACGTAGCCTGGAAAGAACTTACGCTCGCTCTTGCGCTTCTGGCCATTGCGCATCTCGACCACTTCTTCGGTCGGGACCAGAATTTCGCCGAAACCGTCTTCCATGCCAGCCAGTTTTACGCGCTCGATCAACGAGCGCATGACATGCTTCTCGTAACCCGAGTAAGCATGCACGACGTACCAACGCTTAGCCACGGGACACCCTTAGCCGACAATCAACGAAATCAACCAACCGAGCAGGGAATCAAGCCCCCACAACAGCAGCGCCATAACCAGAACGACCGCCACTACGATAAGGGTGGTCTGAGTGGTTTCTTGGCGGGTTGGCCATACAACTTTACGAATCTCGGTACGAGCTTCCTTAGCCAGCGCAAAAAACGACCTACCCTTAGCCGTCTGCAGCGCAACAAAGGCAGCGGCAGCAGCAAGAACAAGGAGCGCGATTACGCGGTACAGAATCGGGGATGCGCTGTAGTATTGGTTACCAACAACGCCTACGATCACCAAAGCGACAACAGCAAGCCACTTGAGCAGATCAAAACGAGAGTCTTGGGCTTCAGACTTGGAAGTCATCTAGGAGGATCCTGTGAAAAGAAAGCCAGACACACGAGGTGAATCTGGCAGGTCAGGAGGGAATCGAACCCCCAACCTACGGTTTTGGAGACCGTCGCTCTGCCAATTGAGCTACTGACCTAAAAGCTTAATCAGGCCGACCATTATGTCGGCCCGATAGAAATAAATCAACTACTTATTCGAGAACCTTTGCAACTACACCAGCGCCGACGGTACGACCGCCTTCACGGATAGCGAAACGCAGGCCATCTTCCATTGCGATGGTTTTGATCAGAGTGACAGTCATCTGGATGTTGTCACCTGGCATTACCATTTCAACGCCTTCTGGCAGCTCGCAGTTACCAGTCACATCAGTCGTACGGAAGTAGAACTGTGGACGGTAGCCCTTGAAGAACGGAGTATGACGACCGCCTTCTTCCTTGCTCAGAACGTAAACTTCTGCAGTGAACTTGGTGTGCGGCTTAACCGAACCCGGCTTAACCAGAACCTGACCACGCTCAACGTCATCACGCTTGGTACCACGCAGCAGAACGCCACAGTTCTCGCCAGCACGACCTTCGTCCAGCAATTTGCGGAACATTTCAACACCAGTGCAGGTCGTGGTAGCAGTGTCGCGCAGACCAACGATTTCCAGAGCGTCTTGAACGCGGACAATACCACGCTCGATACGACCAGTAACAACAGTACCGCGACCCGAGATCGAGAACACGTCTTCGATTGGCATCAGGAACGGCTTATCGATGGCACGCTCTGGTTCTGGGATGTAGCTATCCAGGGTTTCAACCAGCTTTTTGACAGCAGTGGTTCCCATCTCGTTGTCGTCTTTGCCTTCTAGTGCCATACGAGCAGAACCGATGATGATCGGAGTGTCGTCGCCTGGGAAGTCATAGGTGGACAGCAGATCGCGAACTTCCATCTCAACCAGTTCCAGCAGCTCTGCGTCATCTACCAGGTCAGCCTTATTCAGGAAGACCACAATGTAGGGAACGCCTACCTGACGGGACAGCAGGATGTGCTCACGGGTTTGAGGCATCGGACCATCGGCGGCCGAGCAAACCAGGATAGCGCCGTCCATCTGGGCGGCACCAGTAATCATGTTCTTCACATAGTCAGCGTGACCCGGGCAGTCAACGTGAGCATAGTGACGAATGTTCGAGTCATATTCGACGTGCGCGGTATTAATGGTGATACCGCGAGCTTTTTCTTCTGGAGCGCTGTCGATCTTATCAAAATCAACTTTAGCCGAACCGAAAACCTCGGAGCAAACGCGAGTCAGCGCAGCAGTCAACGTGGTTTTACCATGGTCAACATGACCAATAGTACCTACGTTTACGTGCGGCTTGTTACGTTCGAACTTTTCCTTAGCCATCGAGACTGTCCCCCGCAGAAGAATTTAACTAGTCACGCCAACCATTAAAACAAAGGCAGATATTTTCATATCTGCCTTGTTAATATGGAGCTCTTGAGCGGATTTGAACCGCTGACCTCACCCTTACCAAGGGTGTGCTCTACCAACTGAGCTACAAGAGCTTTACACTTTGCAAAAACAGCAAACCTGGAGCGGGTAGCGGGAATCGAACCCGCATCATCAGCTTGGAAGGCTGAGGTTCTACCACTAAACTATACCCGCGGAGCTTGCAGCTCTCGCTAAACTGGTGGAGGGGGAAGGATTCGAACCTTCGAAGTCGTAGACGTCAGATTTACAGTCTGATCCCTTTGGCCGCTCGGGAACCCCTCCTGAACGTGGGCAGCATTTTCAACTCTTGCTGCCTTCCTGTCAAGCTTTTTCTCATTAAAATCTTGAGGTTAGCTAATTTGACAGTCGCTACACAGGCTTTCCAACTAGTGGTGTTCCCTGTGAAGCGGGCGCCATTCTATCAAGCTATTCAGCAGTTGCAATACCCTCGCACAACATTATTTTATGTTTTAAGTCTTTGAAATCATGGGAAAGTGTCGCGAGCAGCGCTTCGTCCAGTAAACGTCGGCTTGGGGGCGCCACTTGCAACCAGAATCCCGGGCTGTCACCCAGCGCCCCAACCACCTGCGCAGTCGCCACATCCAACGAAACCAAGCGCTGACGAAGCGCATTCAATTGCTCAACCTTGGCAAGGCCACCGATGTAGAGACAATCCTCAGCCTGCTGCGCGCTGCGCCCTCCAGCCCCCGACTCACTCAAAAGGCGAATACCCTGCTGACTACCTTTATACAAAGACAGCGGGGCTACCTCCTTTGCCTTCAAAGGCGCTTCTTGCTGATGCCAGACGTAATAAACAGCATTGAGCACCACTAAGAGAAGAAACAACCAGCGCATAGATACCTCAATCCAGGGGGCAGGCTATCGCCAGACCAACAAACACTAGATCCGGCACCACGCGAGCACACGGAGCCACCTGATGAACCAGGGGCGCATCACCACCCGTGAGGAACAGTGTAAATGCCTCTCCAAAAAGCGAGCGAGCCTGCTCTACCTGTGTCAATACGAACCCTTGGAGCATTAACAGGCAGCCACGCTCAACCGCTTCGACAGTCGAACGCCCAGGCTCCACGCTTGAGAGCGCGCGCTCTGCTGCGGCGTCGTCATAACGGATACGACGGGTATGGGTGCGCAGCTGATTACGCATCAGCGGCAACCCAGGGCAAATAAACCCCCCAAGATGAGCCCCGTCAGCCGCGACGAAGTCGGCCGTTACCGCTGTACCGAAGTCGATAACCACACAAGCACCCTTGGCCAGATGATAGCCACCCAAAAGCGCCAACCAACGATCCAGCCCCAATCGCTGGAAATCCTCATAGCCGTTACGGACCCCGCCCAACTCTCTCGCCGGCTCAGCACTAACAACCAGCAGACCGAACTGCTCAACCAGAGCTGCACGCAGCCCTGCTGTCTCATCCTCCCCCCTGACACTGACCAAGCGACAGCATCGAGGGGCGCTACCTGGAACTGCATGGATCGAGGCGATCAATGCTTCATTGGACTCAACGACGCCGCCAGCGACTATCGAGGCATCCTCAGAGCGAATGATTCGCCATTTGATAAAGCTGTTACCGCAATCGAGCTCAAGAATCATCGCGCAACCTCAAACTGAGCTCTCCGCCACTAAAGCTCTTTTCAACACCATCAACCTCAAGACGCAGAGCCCCCTGACGATCAATGCCTCTCACCACACCATCGACCTGATGACTACCCGCGATAAGCGATACCGCGCGACCTTGCCAGAGATGCGCCTTCTCCCACTCACCTTGGAATACCGCAAATCCCGACTGCCGATGCCGAACCAGGTCTTCCTGCAGGTTCTGATTGAGCAGGGCAACCAGTTGATTGCGATCAACGACCTCCCCAACCTCTCGCCATATCGACGTCCATTGCTGATCCACTTCACTGCTGGCCTGCATGTTGACGTTGATCCCAACGCCCATCACCACGTGGCAAACATCTGCAGGATCACCTACAAGTTCAAGCAAGATACCGGCAATTTTTTGATTATTCACCAACACATCGTTTGGCCACTTAAGACCTGCGCCACTGACACCATAGGCATGTAGCGTGCGCATCACCGCCAAGCCAACGACCAGGCTAAGCCCCTCCAACTGGCGCATACCACCCTCTATACGCAGTACCAGGCTGTAATAAAGGTTCTCTGCAAACGGACTGGCCCAACTACGCCCACGACGGCCTCGCCCGGCCGTTTGCCGCTCAGCCAGAACAATAAAAGGAGCAACTCGCCCCTCATTGACCTCACGGAGCGCCTGGGCATTTGTCGAGTCGATTGAGTCGAAAATCAATGCCGGCCACGACTCGCCGACAGATCGCTCTGCAATTGCCGCCGTTTCCAGCAATGACAATGGCGTCGCCAGCTGATAACCGCGACCGCGGACTTTATAAATAGGCAAGTTCAGCTCAGCCTCAAGGTGCTGCAACTGCTTCCAGACAGCACTGCGACTGACACCCAAGGCGGCCCCCAGCGCCTGTCCGGAATGAAACCGGCCATCTTTAAGGAGGTTTAACAACTTCAGCATGCCAATCTCGACTCACAATGAGGCAGGCATGATAGCCATGCCTCGAAGACTTGCATAGAAATCTGTAGCCACGAGAGACGACCTGGGCGCCGGAAAGCCCAGCCATGGAGGGGCGTCCCTGAGGGGATCGCACACTGCCAGCCGCTTAGAGGCCACAAGCCAGCCCAAAAACGTGAAATAGCGACAGCCGCCCTGCTGGCGATGTTTTCCAGGCCACAAAGACAAAACCCCTACCTGCGTGTGCAGATAGGGGTTTCGGAATTTAATCTTGACGATGACCTACTCTCACATGGGGAAACCCCACACTACCATCGGCGATGCATCGTTTCACTGCTGAGTTCGGGATGGGATCAGGTGGTTCCAATGCTCTATGGTCGTCAAGAAATTCTGTGTACCAGACCGTCTTTCGACGCTCCAGCAAATCGGGTATGTGATAGTTGTGAGTCGCAAACTTTCGGTTCGTTTCGTCTTCACAACACCGCAATCTGGCCTTTCGACGCAAATTGCTTGGGTGTTATATGGTCAAGCCTCACGGGCAATTAGTATTGGTTAGCTCAATGCCTCACAGCACTTACACACCCAACCTATCAACGTCGTAGTCTTCGACGGCCCTTCAGGGAGCTCAAGGCTCCAGTGAGATCTCATCTTGAGGCAAGTTTCCCGCTTAGATGCTTTCAGCGGTTATCTCTTCCGAACATAGCTACCCGGCAATGCCACTGGCGTGACAACCGGAACACCAGAGGTTCGTCCACTCCGGTCCTCTCGTACTAGGAGCAGCCCCTCTCAAATCTCAAACGTCCACGGCAGATAGGGACCGAACTGTCTCACGACGTTCTAAACCCAGCTCGCGTACCACTTTAAATGGCGAACAGCCATACCCTTGGGACCGGCTTCAGCCCCAGGATGTGATGAGCCGACATCGAGGTGCCAAACACCGCCGTCGATATGAACTCTTGGGCGGTATCAGCCTGTTATCCCCGGAGTACCTTTTATCCGTTGAGCGATGGCCCTTCCATACAGAACCACCGGATCACTAAGACCTACTTTCGTACCTGCTCGACGTGTCTGTCTCGCAGTCAAGCGCGCTTTTGCCTTTATACTCTACGACCGATTTCCGACCGGTCTGAGCGCACCTTCGTACTCCTCCGTTACTCTTTAGGAGGAGACCGCCCCAGTCAAACTACCCACCATACACTGTCCTCGATCCGGATGACGGACCTGAGTTAGAACCTCAAAGTTGCCAGGGTGGTATTTCAAGGATGGCTCCACGCGAACTGGCGTCCACGCTTCAAAGCCTCCCACCTATCCTACACAAGCAAATTCAAAGTCCAGTGCAAAGCTATAGTAAAGGTTCACGGGGTCTTTCCGTCTAGCCGCGGATACACTGCATCTTCACAGCGATTTCAATTTCACTGAGTCTCGGGTGGAGACAGCGCCGCCATCGTTACGCCATTCGTGCAGGTCGGAACTTACCCGACAAGGAATTTCGCTACCTTAGGACCGTTATAGTTACGGCCGCCGTTTACCGGGGCTTCGATCAAGAGCTTCGCGTTAGCTAACCCCATCAATTAACCTTCCGGCACCGGGCAGGCGTCACACCCTATACGTCCACTTTCGTGTTTGCAGAGTGCTGTGTTTTTAATAAACAGTCGCAGCGGCCTGGTATCTTCGACCGGCATGGGCTTACGGAGCAAGTCCTTCACCCTCACCGGCGCACCTTCTCCCGAAGTTACGGTGCCATTTTGCCTAGTTCCTTCACCCGAGTTCTCTCAAGCGCCTTGGTATTCTCTACCCAACCACCTGTGTCGGTTTGGGGTACGGTTCCTGGTTATCTGAAGCTTAGAAGCTTTTCTTGGAAGCATGGCATCAACCACTTCGCGCTCTAAAGAGCACTCGTCATCAGCTCTCGGCCTTAAGATCCCGGATTTACCTAAGATCTCAGCCTACCACCTTAAACTTGGACAACCAACGCCAAGCTGGCCTAGCCTTCTCCGTCCCTCCATCGCAATAACCAGAAGTACAGGAATATTAACCTGTTTTCCATCGACTACGCTTTTCAGCCTCGCCTTAGGGACCGACTAACCCTGCGTCGATTAACGTTGCGCAGGAAACCTTGGTCTTTCGGCGTGGGAGTTTTTCACTCCCATTGTCGTTACTCATGTCAGCATTCGCACTTCTGATACCTCCAGCAAGCTTCTCAACTCACCTTCACAGGCTTACAGAACGCTCCTCTACCGCGTCACCTAAGTGACACCCGTAGCTTCGGTGCATGGTTTGAGCCCCGTTACATCTTCCGCGCAGGCCGACTCGACTAGTGAGCTATTACGCTTTCTTTAAAGGGTGGCTGCTTCTAAGCCAACCTCCTAGCTGTCTAAGCCTTCCCACATCGTTTCCCACTTAACCATGACTTTGGGACCTTAGCTGACGGTCTGGGTTGTTTCCCTTTTCACGACGGACGTTAGCACCCGCCGTGTGTCTCCCATGCTCGGCACTTGTAGGTATTCGGAGTTTGCATCGGTTTGGTAAGTCGGGATGACCCCCTAGCCGAAACAGTGCTCTACCCCCTACAGTGATACATGAGGCGCTACCTAAATAGCTTTCGAGGAGAACCAGCTATCTCCGAGCTTGATTAGCCTTTCACTCCGATCCACAGGTCATCCGCTAACTTTTCAACGGTAGTCGGTTCGGTCCTCCAGTCAGTGTTACCTAACCTTCAACCTGCCCATGGATAGATCGCCCGGTTTCGGGTCTATACCCAGCGACTAAACGCCCTATTAAGACTCGCTTTCGCTACGCCTCCCCTATTCGGTTAAGCTCGCCACTGAATATAAGTCGCTGACCCATTATACAAAAGGTACGCAGTCACCTAACAAGTAGGCTCCCACTGCTTGTACGCATACGGTTTCAGGATCTATTTCACTCCCCTCTCCGGGGTTCTTTTCGCCTTTCCCTCACGGTACTAGTTCACTATCGGTCAGTCAGTAGTATTTAGCCTTGGAGGATGGTCCCCCCATATTCAGACAAAGTTTCTCGTGCTCCGTCCTACTCGATTTCATTGATAAGAGATTTTCGCGTACAGGGCTATCACCCACTATGGCCGCACTTTCCAGAGCGTTCCGCTAATCTCAAATCAACTTAAGGGCTAGTCCCCGTTCGCTCGCCACTACTAAGGGAATCTCGGTTGATTTCTTTTCCTCAGGGTACTTAGATGTTTCAGTTCCCCTGGTTCGCCTCTTGCACCTATGTATTCAGTACAAGATACCTAGGTTATCCTAGGTGGGTTCCCCCATTCAGAGATCTCCGGATCAAAGTCTGTTTGCCGACTCCCCGAAGCTTATCGCAGGCTACCACGTCTTTCATCGCCTCTGACTGCCAAGGCATCCACCGTATGCGCTTCTTCACTTGACCATATAACCCCAAGCAATCTGGTTATACTGTGAAGACGACATTCGCCGAAAATTCGCAATACTCTTAAAGACTTAAGAGACACTCACAAATTTTACCTTAGCCTGAATAAACACCAGTGAAAGTGCTATTCAGTCTATTTCTATCACATACCCAAATTTTTAAAGAACGATTCTGAAAAAGTTCAGAAATCAATATTCGACGCGAATATTCATTTCTAAGCTTTGACGTGGTAAGCAAGTGGAGATGGTGGAGCCAAGCGGGATCGAACCGCTGACCTCCTGCGTGCAAGGCAGGCGCTCTCCCAGCTGAGCTATGGCCCCGTATTGCTACAGGCTTTCACCACAAGTAATTGGTGGGTCTGGGCAGATTCGAACTGCCGACCTCACCCTTATCAGGGGTGCGCTCTAACCAACTGAGCTACAGACCCAATCGTCTTCTTCAATGAATCAAGCAATTCGTGTGGGAGCTTATGAAGCAGCTGATGTCGTCGATTAAGGAGGTGATCCAGCCGCAGGTTCCCCTACGGCTACCTTGTTACGACTTCACCCCAGTCATGAATCACACCGTGGTAACCGTCCCCCCGAAGGTTAGACTAGCTACTTCTGGTGCAACCCACTCCCATGGTGTGACGGGCGGTGTGTACAAGGCCCGGGAACGTATTCACCGCGACATTCTGATTCGCGATTACTAGCGATTCCGACTTCACGCAGTCGAGTTGCAGACTGCGATCCGGACTACGATCGGTTTTGTGAGATTAGCTCCACCTCGCGGCTTGGCAACCCTCTGTACCGACCATTGTAGCACGTGTGTAGCCCAGGCCGTAAGGGCCATGATGACTTGACGTCATCCCCACCTTCCTCCGGTTTGTCACCGGCAGTCTCCTTAGAGTGCCCACCATTACGTGCTGGTAACTAAGGACAAGGGTTGCGCTCGTTACGGGACTTAACCCAACATCTCACGACACGAGCTGACGACAGCCATGCAGCACCTGTCTCAATGTTCCCGAAGGCACCAATCCATCTCTGGAAAGTTCATTGGATGTCAAGGCCTGGTAAGGTTCTTCGCGTTGCTTCGAATTAAACCACATGCTCCACCGCTTGTGCGGGCCCCCGTCAATTCATTTGAGTTTTAACCTTGCGGCCGTACTCCCCAGGCGGTCAACTTAATGCGTTAGCTGCGCCACTAAAATCTCAAGGATTCCAACGGCTAGTTGACATCGTTTACGGCGTGGACTACCAGGGTATCTAATCCTGTTTGCTCCCCACGCTTTCGCACCTCAGTGTCAGTATGAGCCCAGGTGGTCGCCTTCGCCACTGGTGTTCCTTCCTATATCTACGCATTTCACCGCTACACAGGAAATTCCACCACCCTCTGCCCTACTCTAGCTCGCCAGTTTTGGATGCAGTTCCCAGGTTGAGCCCGGGGATTTCACATCCAACTTAACGAACCACCTACGCGCGCTTTACGCCCAGTAATTCCGATTAACGCTTGCACCCTCTGTATTACCGCGGCTGCTGGCACAGAGTTAGCCGGTGCTTATTCTGTCGGTAACGTCAAAACAGCAAGGTATTAGCTTACTGCCCTTCCTCCCAACTTAAAGTGCTTTACAATCCGAAGACCTTCTTCACACACGCGGCATGGCTGGATCAGGCTTTCGCCCATTGTCCAATATTCCCCACTGCTGCCTCCCGTAGGAGTCTGGACCGTGTCTCAGTTCCAGTGTGACTGATCATCCTCTCAGACCAGTTACGGATCGTCGCCTTGGTGAGCCATTACCTCACCAACTAGCTAATCCGACCTAGGCTCATCTGATAGCGCAAGGCCCGAAGGTCCCCTGCTTTCTCCCGTAGGACGTATGCGGTATTAGCGTTCCTTTCGAAACGTTGTCCCCCACTATCAGGCAGATTCCTAGGTATTACTCACCCGTCCGCCGCTGAATCAAGGAGCAAGCTCCCGTCATCCGCTCGACTTGCATGTGTTAGGCCTGCCGCCAGCGTTCAATCTGAGCCATGATCAAACTCTTCAGTTCAATACTGCTTGGGTTTTGAGAAAACCCTAAACTTGGCTCAGCAATCTCAAATGACTATTTCGATTTCTCGTGTAGTCACTTGTGATGCTGATAATCTTTTTGACTATCAGTCTGATTTCACAAGCACCCACACGAATTGCTTGATTCGATTGTTAAAGAGCGGTTGGTTAAGAGCTTTTCGTCTCAACCGAGGCGCGCATTCTACGCTTTCCTCTGTCTCTGTCAAGCGTTTATTTTGAAGTTTTTCAGAATTTTCCGTTCAACTTCAACCACTTGACTCGCTTCGATCTCTCGTTAGCGGGAGGCGAATTCTACAGCGTTTCAACTCGCTGTCAACCACCTTTTTCACCGCTGCCGATCTATTCGACCGAAGCACTTCCGACACTATCGCTAAACGTCTAACTCATTGATTACCAAGGAGTTTTCCGTTTCGACTGCGCCGGAAGTGGGGCGAATTATAGACAGTTACAATTCGCCGTCAAGCCTTATTTACAAACTCACTCAGCCTTCAACGTAATACGCGCAAAGGCCTTCTTGCCGGCCTGGCAAACATGAGTGGCGCCCAACGCGAATACGAAGCCACGATCAACGACCTCGCCATCGATGCGCACACTACCCGCCGCCAGAAGATCGCGAGCCGCAGCAGCATTCTTGACCAGCCCAGCTTTATTAAGGACAGCCGCAATCGGCATCTCTTCCTCAGCAGGCACTACGACCTCAGGCAGGTCTTCCGGCAATTCGCCATCCTTCATCCGATTGCCCGCGGCACGGTGCGCGTTCGCAGCAGCCTCTTCACCATGGAAGCGCGCAACGATTTCCTCAGCCAGCTTGATCTTGATGTCTCGCGGATTGGCGCCCGCCTCTACATCTGCGCGGAATGCATTGATCTCTTCCATGGATCGGAAGCTCAACAACTCGAAGTAACGCCACATCAAGGTGTCCGGGATCGAGACAAGCTTGCTGTACATCACACCCGGCGCTTCCTGGATACCAACATAGTTCCCGAGGGACTTGGACATCTTCTTGACGCCATCAAGCCCCTCAAGCAGTGGCATGGTGACGATATTCTGAGGTTCCTGACCGTAACCGCGCTGAAGCTCGCGCCCCATCAGCAGATTGAACTTCTGATCGGTACCACCCAGCTCAACATCCGCCTTCAGCGCCACCGAGTCATACCCCTGCACCAGCGGGTAGAGGAACTCATGGATCGCGATCGGCTGATTGGTGGTGTAGCGCTTATGGAAGTCATCCCGCTCCAGCATGCGCGCAACCGTGTATTGGGACGCCAGGCGAATGAAATCAGCCGGAGTCAGCGCATCCATCCAGGTCGAGTTGAATGCAACTTCAGTCTTGGCTGGGTCGAGAATCTTGAACACCTGCTGCTTATACGTCTCGGCATTTTCCAGCACCTGCTCGCGAGTCAGCGGCGGGCGAGTAGCACTCTTGCCACTCGGGTCTCCGATCATCCCGGTGAAATCCCCAATCAGGAAGATCACCTGATGCCCCAGATCCTGGAACTGACGCAGCTTGTTAATAAGGACGGTATGCCCCAGGTGCAGATCAGGCGCGGTAGGGTCGAAGCCCGCCTTGATCCGCAGCGGCTGACCGCGCTTGAGCTTCTCGACCAGTTCGGACTCGACCAGTACCTCTTCCGCACCACGTTTGATCAGCTCTAGCTGCTCTTCAACCGACTTCATGACAGACCCGTAAGGCTCAGATTAAAAGGCCCCAACCATACAAGATCAGCCGTCAATTACAAGTTTTTGGCCTGAATGTGACCCAACACCCGACTGATGACGTCTGCCCGCTTGCTTTGGAAGGGATTTGGTTATATTTTATACAGTTATTTCATCTTCATCATGTCATTCATCTTTTCCATTTCATCTTTTTCAAAGTCAATTTACCCATGAGCAACGAACCGCCTAAAGCGCCTCCGCTTTATCCGAAGAGCCATCTGTTGGCTGCGAGCGGCATTGCAGCCTTACTCAGCCTGGCTTTGCTGGTATTTCCATCCAGCGAAGTCGAGGCCAAGAAAACAACCCTGAACCTTGAGCTGGAAAGCCCAGTCGAGCAGCTTGAGCAACAACAAGCAACGCCACCGCTGGCCAGCGAAGAGGCTGCACCCTCACCGTTTGCCCAGATAGACAACGCTGACGAAAAAAACGAGCAAACTGCCAAGACGGAGCCTGCACCAACAGCAGAAACAGCTAAATCGCCTAGCCACCGCGAAGTCACCGTAGGCCGCGGCGATACGCTGTCGACACTTTTCAGCAAAGTCGGCCTGCCAGCCAATGCGGTGCATGAGGTACTGGCCAGTAACAAGCAGGCCAAGCAGTTCAGCCAGCTCAAGCATGGCCAGGTTCTGGAAATCGAACTGGACACGGGCGGTCAACTGTCCAGTTTGCACAGCAAGGTCAGCGACCTGGAAACCATCCGCCTGACCAAGACCAGCAACGGCTATGCGTTCAATCGCGAGATCAGCAAACCGACTGTACGCACTGCCTATGTGCACGGCGTCATCAAGAGCTCGCTTTCTGCGTCAGCACAACGTGCCGGCCTGTCTCACAGCCTGACCATGGATATGGCCGGTATCTTCGGCTACGACATCGACTTCGCTCAGGACATTCGCCAGGGTGACGAGTTCGATGTGATTTATGAACAGAAGGTAGTCAACGGCAAGGTCGTAGGCACCGGCAATATCCTTTCCGCCCGCTTCAGCAACCGCGGCAAGAGCTATAGCGCCGTTCGCTATACCAACAAGCAGGGCAACACCAGTTACTACACCGCCGACGGCAACAGCATGCGCAAGGCGTTCATCCGTACACCGGTTGATTTCGCACGTATCAGCTCGCGCTTCTCTGCTGGGCGTAAACACCCGATCCTGAACAAGATTCGCGCGCACAAAGGCGTCGACTATGCAGCGCCACGTGGGACGCCAATCAAAGCCGCTGGCGATGGCAAGGTGCTTCTGGCCGGGCGTCGCGGCGGCTATGGCAACACCGTCATCATTCAGCACGGTAACCGCTATCAGACGCTCTACGGGCATATGCAGGGCTTCGCAAAAGGCGTGAAGACCGGAGGCTCGGTCAAGCAGGGCCAGGTGATTGGTTATATCGGCACTACTGGCCTCTCCACCGGCCCACACCTGCACTATGAATTCCAGGTCAATGGCGTCCACGTCGACCCTCTGGGCCAGAAGCTACCCATGGCAGACCCTATCGCCAAGGCTGAACGCCAACGCTTCATGCAGCAGAGCCAACCGCTGATCGCACGCATGGACCAGGAAAAGGCCACCATGCTGGCCTCGAGCAAGCGTTAAGCGATGCCTCTCTATCTGGGGGTGATGTCCGGGACCAGCCTTGACGGCCTGGACATCGCATTGATCGAGCAAGCGCAACAGCTCAAGCCAACGCTGCTCGCCACGCATTACATCCCCATGCCGGACACGCTTCGCCAGTCGCTACTGGCGTTGTGCGCCAGCGGGCCGGATGAAGTCGCCCGGGCAGCACTTGCCGAAAATGAGTGGGTGGCGCTGGCAGCGACCGGAATCCAACAATTGCTGAGTACTCAGCACCTGCAACCCAGTGCCATTCGCGCCATTGGCAGCCACGGCCAGACCATTCGACATGAACCGGCGCGCGGCTTCACTGTGCAGATCGGCAACCCAGCCCTGCTAGCCGAGCTCACGGGCATCAGCGTCGTCAGTGACTTCCGACGCCGCGACGTCGCCGCAGGCGGCCAGGGCGCCCCTCTGGTACCCGCCTTCCATGAATCGCTGTTCGAGCACCCAGGCGAACGCCTGGCAGTACTCAATGTCGGTGGTTTCAGCAACCTCAGCCTGATCGAGCACGGCATGCCAGTCAGAGGCTTTGACTGTGGTCCGGGCAACGTACTGCTGGACGCCTGGATTCAAGACCGCAAGGGGCTTAGCTTCGATGCAGGGGGCGCTTGGGCTGCGAGTGGGACGGTCATTCCGAGCTTGCTGTCTGCCTTGCTCAGTGACCCGTTCTTCGCGGGAACCGGCCCCAAGAGCACAGGCAGGGAAGTGTTTAACCTTCCATGGCTCAAGCACCACCTCAGCTCACAACCCGTCCACGACGATGCCGACGTACAGGCCACACTGCTGGAGTTGACCGCACAAAGCATCATCAACTCACTGCAGGCAGCCCAACCGGGGACACAGGTACTGTTGGTATGCGGGGGCGGCGCGCACAACGACGTGCTGATACAGCGCTTGGCCAAACTGCTTCCCGGTGCGCGGGTCAGCAGCACTGACGCTTGCGGCGTCGATCCGGACTGGGTAGAGGCGATGGCATTCGCCTGGTTGGCTCATTGCTGCCTGGAAGGCATTGCGGGCAATCGCCCCAGCGTCACCGGCGCCCGCGGCCCTCGGGTACTTGGCGCTATCTACCCTGCATGAAGCGCACAGCAAAACGCCGCGCAAGTGCGCGGCGTCAGCAGTAAACACCCGGCCTTAGATCGAGAACGAAGAACCGCAACCACAGGTGGTGGTAGCGTTAGGGTTCTTGATCACGAAACGCGAGCCTTCCAAACCTTCCTGGTAATCCACTTCGGCACCTGCCAGGTACTGGAAGCTCATCGGATCGACAACCAAGGCAACGCCTTCGCGCTCCACGACAGTATCGTCTTCGGCAACGTCTTCATCAAAGGTGAAACCATACTGAAAGCCGGAGCAACCGCCGCCGGTTACGAACACTCGCAACTTCAGACGGTCATTACCCTCTTCATCGACCAGGGTCTTCACCTTGTGCGCGGCGCCCTGCGTGAATTGCAAAGCCGTAGGGGTGAAGGATTCGACGCTCATGCTGACTATCTCCCGGCGCTGTGCCGCCATAATGCGTGATGACAGGCATTATCCGCTTCTCCGAGAAAATTGGTCAAGAATTGAAGCAGACCCACGCCACACGTGAAACGACACTGCAAGCGCCTCCCACGTGTGGTTTCCCGCGCTTTAAAGGTGATTAAGGCAACAGCCCCGCATGAGACAGACCCATGCGCTCGTCCAGGCCAAAAAGGATGTTCAGGTTCTGTACCGCCTGACCCGACGCGCCCTTGACCAGGTTATCGATGACCGAGAGCACTACGACCAGGTCACCACCTTGTGGCCGATGAACCGCAATACGGCAAACGTTGGCACCTCGCACGCTACGGGTTTCCGGGTGGCTGCCGGCTGGCATGACATCGACAAACGGCTCATCTGCATAACGTTTTTCGAACAGCGCCTGCAGGTCCACCGAGGTATCGGCAACGGTGGCGTACAGGGTCGAGTGGATACCCCTGATCATTGGCGTCAGATGCGGCACAAAGGTCAGACCGACATCACCACCGGCAGCACGGCGCAAGCCTTGGCTAATTTCTGGAAGGTGACGGTGCCCTTTGACCGCGTATGCCTTCATGCTTTCACCGGCTTCGCAGAACAGCGACCCTACGCTGGCGCCACGGCCAGCACCACTGACACCGGACTTGCAGTCGGCGATCAGGCGCGAGGTATCAGCAATGCCTGCCTCAAGCAGTGGCAGGAATCCCAATTGGGTAGCGGTTGGATAGCAACCAGGGACGGCAATCAGGCGCGCCTGGCGAATCTGCTCACGGTTGACCTCGGGCAAACCATAGACCGCATCCTTGAGCAGTTCAGGTGCACCGTGTGGCTGACCATACCACTTGGCCCACTCGTCAGCATCCTGCAAACGGAAGTCCGCAGAGAGGTCGATCACCTTGGTACCGGCTGCCAGGAGCTCCCCAGCCAGCGCATGGGCTACACCATGTGGCGTGGCAAAGAAGACCACGTCGCATGCTGCCAATGCCTTGCTGTCGGGCACGCTGAAGGCAAGGCCATCGTAGTGGCCGCGCAGGTTCGGGTACATGTCGGCGACGGCCAGCCCTGCTTCTGATCGCGATGTGATCACCGCCACCTCTGCCTGTGGATGCTGTGCCAACAGACGCAGCAGCTCGACACCGGTGTAACCCGTGCCGCCGACGATACCGACCTTGACCATAACGCGTGCCCCTTCTGAACGAACCGACTGTAGAGTGTAAAGCCAGCGATAATATGGGGCTGTCGCTTTGGTAACAACCGTTGAGATGACGGGGGCCACCCACAGCCACTACTATCCGACCACCGTAAACCCTGAAGGAACTGCAAAACATGCTTTATCTATGGATCAAGGCCCTACACATCGTCAGCGTGGTGTGCTGGTTTGCCGGGCTGTTCTATTTGCCCCGGCTCTTCGTCTACCACGCCCAGAGCCAGGACAGCATCAGCCAGGAACGTTTCGTGACCATGGAGCGCAAGCTGTACCGGGGCATCATGGGGCCGGCGATGATCGCCACTTTCATCTTTGGCATCTGGCTGCTTAGCTTGAACCCCGGCTTCATGAGCCAGGGCTGGATGCACGCCAAGCTGACACTTATCGTGCTGCTGACCGGCTACCACCATATGTGCGGCGCCCAGCTGAAACGTTTTGCACGTGGAGAAAACACTCGCAGCCACGTCTACTACCGCTGGTTCAATGAGGTGCCCGTGCTGATTCTGCTGGGTATCGTCATCCTGGTGGTGGTCAAACCGTTCTAAGCCGAACCTCGTCGGCCACTACCCGCACTGCAGGCGCAACGCCTGTACGTAGCGGTAGTGGCTGCGCCGACCCCAACCTGTAAACTACGCGCCTTGAACAACGCCCCCCTGATTGGAGAACTGCATGACCCGTTACGCCATGATCACCGGTGCCTCCAGCGGCCTCGGCCTGGCACTGGCCGAAGCACTGGCCAGGCGGGGGCGCAACCTGATTCTGGTGGCACGACAACGCGACCTGCTTGAACCTGTCGCCATCGAACTGACTCAACGTTTCGGTGTAGAAGTTCTTTTCCGCGCCTGCGATCTCGGCGAGCCGCTGCGTCTGTCTGGCTTTCTACTTGAGCTCGAGGAAGGCGAACGGCAAATCGATCTGCTGGTGAACTGTGCAGGCATCCGCTCCTATGGCCCGTTCCTCGCTCAGGAATGGGCAGACGAGCAGGACCTGATCGAAGTGAACATTCTCGCCCTTACCCGCCTTTGCCACGCGCTGGGTAACGCCATGGCAGTTCAGGGCGGAGGGCAGATCCTCAACGTTGCCTCCCTCGCCGCGTTTGCGCCTGGCCCCTGGATGAGCAGCTATGCCGCAAGCAAGGCGTATGTTCTGCACTTCTCCGAAGGGCTACGCGAAGAACTCAAGCGCACCGGCATCAAGGTTTCAGTCCTCTGCCCTGGCCCGGTGCGCTCATCCAGACGCCGTATTCCACGCCTGGACAACAGCAAGCGCTGCCTGAGCGCCGAGGAAGTGGCGCTGCATACCGTTCGAGCGCTGGAAAAAAACCGTGCCTTGATCATTCCTGGTCGGCGCAATCGCTGGCTTGCGTTCAGCCCACGAATGCTCTCGCGCTGGCTCACACGCAAGCTGGCCGGTGCCATCAACCAACGCTATCGCCCAAGCAGAATCGAATAGAGGCTGGGCGGCAGGCCGCGCGCTGAGTACACTCAGGCCAGACCACCACCATGGAGCAAGCGTTGTGGAGACTCTCTTCACCAAGATCATCAACCGGGAGATCCCGGCCAAGATCATCTACGAGGACGACCAGGTTCTGGCCTTCCACGATATCGCACCACAGGCACCCGTACATTTTCTGGTTATCCCGAAAAAGCCTATCCGCACCCTCAATGACCTGACCGAAGAAGACAAAGGCCTGGCTGGCCATATCCTCTTCACCGCTCAGCGCCTGGCCAAAGAGCTGGGCTGCGAAGACGGTTTTCGTGTGGTCATGAACTGCAATGAGCTGGGCGGTCAGACCGTCTACCACATCCATATGCACGTGCTCGGTCAACGCCAGATGCACTGGCCGCCGGGCTGATCCAACGCAAGCCGTGTTATCTGGATTGGGGTAAACTATCGGGCACATTCTTGCGGAGGTGCCCGATGGCTACCGAACGTCACTACTCGCCGCTCGACCGCTTGTTGCTGCAGGCCGACACTGCCATGCGCACCTTGCTGCCCTTCAGCGGCCAACCTTCCCGCCCGTCTCCGGCGATCATCCAGCCCGACAGTGACATGGACGACGAACAAACGCGCCATGTAGCGGGCCTGATGCGCATCAACCATACCGGCGAAGTCTGTGCTCAAGCGCTGTATCAAGGCCAGGCACTGACGGCAAAGCTGCCGCAGGTACGCAAGGCAATGGAACATGCAGCCGAAGAAGAAATCGATCACCTGGCCTGGTGCGAACAGCGCATTCGCCAACTTGGCAGCCACCCAAGTGTGCTAAACCCGTTGTTCTATGGCATGTCATTCGGCATCGGCGCAGTGGCCGGGCTGATCAGCGACAAGGTCAGCCTGGGGTTCGTCGCAGCTACCGAGCATCAAGTGTGCAAGCACCTGGATGAGCACCTGGAGCAAATTCCAGCCGAAGATGAGAAATCACGGGCTATCCTCGAGCAGATGCGCATTGATGAAGCACACCACGCCGAGTCGGCACTGGACGCTGGGGGCTTCCGCTTCCCTGCGCCGATCAAGTTCGGGATGAGCCTTATGGCAAAGGTCATGACTAAAAGCACTTACCGCATGTGACCATCATGGCTGATCGCTTCGATGCTCAAGATCTTGCCCGTGCCGTAGCAGCGGGGATTCTCCAGCCCGGCCAGGATCAGGCCCTGCTGGATTTCCTCAAGCAGCAACCGCAAGAGCGTGCCAGCTTCCAACTGGCGCATGTCGCCTATTACTTTGGCGCACTACTGATCATGGGCGCCATGGGCTGGCTATTGACCGAAGCCTGGATGAGTATCGGTGACAGCGCCCTGCTGCTGATCGCACTGAGCTACATCGCCCTGCTCACCCTGGCCGGCAAGGCCATGCACCGCAGTGGGCAGGTAATCCCTGGTGGGCTGCTCGCTGCCGTGGCGGTGAGCATTGTGCCGTTGGCAGTGTTCGCACTCGAACGCCTTAGCGGTTTCTGGCCCATGGACGACAGCCAAGGTGACTACCAGAACTACTACCGCTATGTACAAGGTGGGTGGTTGTTGATGGAAGTTGCGGCAGTGGTTGCCGGCCTGCTGATGCTGCGCCTGGTGCCCTTCCCGTTTATCGTGATGCCAATGGCGATCGCCCTCTGGTTCATGTCAATGGACCTGACCGAGTGGGTCTACGGTGACGGATTCAGTTGGGATCAGCGTCGAGAAGTCTCGCTGTGGTTCGGCCTCGGTTTGCTGCTGGTATGCGTCTGGATTGATGGGCGCAGCCGCCAGGACTATGCCTTCTGGGGCTATCTGGCCGGGCTCGCAGCCTTCTGGGGCGGGTTGACCTTGATGGACAGCGGCAGCGAATGGGGCAAGGCCATGTACTGCCTGATCAACCTTGGCTTGATGGCCGTTGCTCTTTTGCTGCGCCGCCCCGTGTTCATGGTGTTCGGGGCACTGGGTGTGGCGGCTTATCTGGGGTACCTGTCCTATGATGTGTTCGCTGACTCACTGCTGTTCCCGCTGGTACTGAGCCTGATCGGGATCGCGATTATTGGCCTTGGCGTGTTCTACCAGAAACACCGCGAGCGCTTGAGTACAGCCCTACGTACCCTGCTGCCAACTGCCATCGTGGATTTTCTGCCCGGATTGCGCCGCTAAATGCAGCGCAACAACCGGAGCGACTGACGAAAATAAAAAAGGGGCCCTCGCAAGGGCCCCTTTTTTTGCCTGGAAATTTACGCTGGCATGTTGCGAGCGTAAAAGATTTCAAGCATTTCGTGTTTTACACGCTCAGTCACCTGCGCGCGCTGTTCTGCAGACAAGTTGTTGGTCGCGTCGCCGAACAGGTAGTTGTCCAGTTCGAAGTCCTTGAGCAGCATCTTGGTGTGGAACAGGTTCTCCTGATACACATTGACGTCCGTCATCTGGTAGGCGGACTTGGTATCTTCAGAGAGGTAGTTCTGGATCGAGTTGATCTCGTGATCGATGAAGTGCTTCTTGCCTTCGATGTCACGGGTGAAACCGCGCACACGGTAATCCACAGTCACGATGTCCGAATCGAACTGGTGAATCAGGTAATTGAGCGCCTTGAGCGGTGAAATAACCCCGCAGGTCGACACATCGATATCCACACGGAAGGTAGCGATGCCATCCACCGGATGAATTTCCGGGTAGGTGTGAACAGTGATATGGCTCTTGTCGAGGTGGGCCAGAATGGTATCTGGCAATGGGCCCGGCGACTCTTCGATCTGGCTGTCGGTCGGGGTGACCGGTTGTTCAGAGATCAGAATGGTCACGCTGGCGCCTTGTGGCTCGTAATCCTGACGGGCAATGTTCAGGATATTGGCACCAATGATATCAACCACATCGGTGAGAATCTGCGTCAGGCGTTCGGCGTCGTACTCTTGGTTGATGTACTCGACGTAGGCCTGCAGGTCCTGAGGGGACTCTGCATAGCAGATATCATAGATGTTGAAGCTCAAGGTCTTTGTCAGGTTGTTGAACCCGTGGAGCTTGAGTTTGCTTTTCACCGTTGAAAACTCTCTATATGTGTGCGGCCCGGCCGCGTGATCAAGCATGCCCGTCAGATGCGAACGACGCACCTGCGTAGGACGGTTAACACCTCTTCGCGATGGCGATTTTGGTTGTCTGGTCGGAGCAGGTCCGAGACAGGGCCAAAGCCCTGAAAAAGGGGCGCATTATGCAGACCTGAAGCCCGGTCTGCCAGAGTGTGCGCCGCTTTTATGATAGTTGAATGTCGACTCAACCCAGCTCGACGATTTCATAGGCGTGAGTAATCTCGACACCCGCACGCCCCAGCATGATCGAAGCCGAGCAATACTTCTCGGCAGACAGCTCAACCGCACGTTTGACCTGAGCCTCTTTCAAACCACGGCCCTTGACCACAAAGCGCAGATGTATCTTGGTGAATACCTTGGGGTCTTCACTCGCACGCTCAGCCTCCAGGAACGCTTCACAGCTTTCTACCGCCTGCCGCGACTTCTTCAAGATGCTGACCACATCGAAGTTGCTGCAACCGCCCAGACCCAGCAGCAGCATCTCCATCGGCCGAACGCCCAGATTACGCCCGCCACTCTCCGGCGGACCATCCATGACCACCACATGGCCACTGCCTGACTCGCCGAGAAACATGGCTTCGCCAGCCCACTGGATACGCGCCTTCATACCTGGACTCCATTAAACATGAAAAAGGCTGCCAGCTTAGACCCTGCGGGCACGTCGGAAAAGCTAAGCGTTCAAGGAAATGTGCCGATACAGGAACACGCGTCTGATAAGCTGACGCCAAATCACTGGCGCAAAAGCCAGGCTACTTACAAAAGTGTCCACGCATCGCTTCTTTCCGGAATTCAGCCATGGTTGCCTTGAACCTCCCAGCCAAGATCAAGAACATCGACAAGTTGCTTGCTCATTGTCAGCGTCGGCATTTCACTGCCAAGAGCAACATCATTTGCGCGGGCGACGAGGCTCATACCCTGTGGTACATCGTCAAGGGTTCGGTGACCATCCTGATCGAGGATGATGAAGGCCATGAGATGATCATCGCCTACCTCAACAGTGGCGACTTCTTTGGTGAACTTGGGCTCTTTGAACCCGAGGGCAAAGAGCAGCAACGCAGTGCCTGGGTACGCGCCAAAAGCGAATGTGAAGTGGCCGAAATCACCTATGAGAAATTTCGCGAGCTGGCCCGCCAGGACCCGGACATTCTCTACGCGCTCGGTAGCCAGATGGCACAACGCCTGCGTAACACGACTCGCAAGGTAGGCGACCTGGCCTTTTTCGACGTCACCGGACGCGTAGCCCGCTGCCTGCTGGAGCTATGCAAGCAACCCGACGCAATGACCCACCCGGACGGTATGCAGATCAAGATAACCCGACAGGAAATCGGCCGAATCGTCGGATGCTCACGGGAGATGGTCGGCCGCGTGCTCAAGGCTCTTGAAGAACGCAGCCTGGTTCAGGTCAAGGGCAAGACCATGGTGGTCTACGGTACCCGCTAGTCTTTCGCGATACCCGCAAGCACCGCGCCATAGGCCTGCGCCAACTGTGTAAACAGTGGGGCCTCGGGTACCACTTCGTGCAGGGCAATGTGGCTATCGGCCAGACAACGCTGCTCCAGCTCGCAACACTCATTGAACCGGTTCACTGCGGCGACCATCGTTTCGCGCTCGTTGTCCAACAGCAGAGCACCATGCACCAGCACGACAGGCCGCTTGCCATTGAGCCCCTGACGCCAGCGCTGAGCCGTACCGACCAGTTTGCGACCATTAAGGTTGACGTTGTAACGACCATCGCAGAACGCCCCCTCGATCTCTCCGACCGAAGCAACCCCGCCCCACTCACGCAGGGCCTCGCACAAGGGTTGGCAAAGTCGCTCATAGGCGCTTTCGATCCGCCCATGATCACCCTCACTGCGCGGCGCAACATACACCAGGGCAATATTGATGACCGCTGGTGATTGCGGTACAGGCTCGCCGCCAGTCTCTCGCAACAATACCGGCCAGCCGGCAATCGCCAGTTCCGCACAGGCCGCCTCGAAGCCCTCCAGGCGACTCATGCGCCGAGGCATGACCAAAGCCCGGTCAGTCGGGCGCCAGAACAACACACCATGGTCTTGCTCACCTCGACACACAGCGGCCAGCAAGTCCTGCTCAGCACGCAGGCCAGCTTCAACGGTCACGGCAACAGGTTGATCGTTCATCGCATTAACCTTGTCGATACAAAAAAGCCGGCATCGCCGGCTTCAGGGGTTGATCAGTCCAGACCTGGAACCAGGTTCTGTGGCACAAGCTCAGGGAAGAACAGACGCTGCAGTTCATAACCTGGATTGTCCGCGCGCATGAACGCTTCGCCGACCAGGAAGGAATACACCTCATTGATTTCCATCAACTCGACGTCGGCACGGGTCAGAATGCCGCTTTCAGTAATTGCCAGACGATCACGCGGAATGCGTGGCAACAGGTCGAGCGTCGTTTCCAGGCTCACCTCAAAAGTGTGCAGGTTACGGTTGTTGACACCAACCAGCGGGGTATCAAGGACGTTCAATGCCCGATCGAGTTCATCACCATCATGCACTTCGACCAATACATCGAGGCCGACACCTTTGGCGGTGGCCGCCAGCTCAGCCATCTTCACGTCGTCCAACGCGGAAACGATCAGCAGTACGCAGTCAGCACCCAGGGCTCGCGCTTCGACGATCTGGTAAGGATCGATCATGAAATCCTTGCGGATAACGGGCAAGGCACAAGCCGCTCGGGCCTGCTGCAAATACACATCAGCGCCCTGAAAGTAGTCGACGTCGGTCAGTACCGACAGGCAGGTTGCCCCACCCTTCTGGTAACTGACCGCGATGTCGGCCGGAACGAAGTGCTCGCGAATGACACCCTTGCTCGGCGAAGCTTTCTTGATTTCAGCAATAACCGCTGGCTGTTTGCGTGCCGCCTGCCCGATCAGCGCCTTGGCAAAACCACGAGGCGCATCGGCGCTGGCCGCCAGACGCTCAAGTTCGGCCAGGCTCACCCGGGCGCTGCGCTCGGCGACTTCTTCGACCTTGCGCGCGAGGATTTTTTCCAGAACCGTCGGCACACTCATCCTTCATTCTCCTGCTTGAATACAGCGGTAAACGCACCCAGCTCCTCGAGTTTTTCACGAGCAAGACCGGTGTGCAGCGCATCATGTGCCAACGCGACGCCCTCTTTGAGCGAAGAGGCGTGATCTGCGGCATACAGTGCTGCGCCCGCATTAAGCACGATCATTTCTGCAGCCTTCTGACCGTTTTCAGTCTTGCGTCGGCCCAAGGCATCGCGAATCAGCTCCAGCGAAGCCGCCGGGCTTTCAACCGACAGCCCATGCAGACTCTGGCTTTTCATGCCAAGGTCTTCAGGCTCGACCCAATACTCGGTAATCTGGTCGTTCTTCAATTCCGCCACAAAGGTCGGCGCGGCCAGGCTGAACTCGTCCAGGCCATCCTTTGAATGCACCACCAGTACATGTTTGCTGCCCAAGCGTTGCAGCACTTCGGCCAACGGCCGGCACAGCGCTTGAGTAAACACACCGACCACCTGGTGCTTCACGCCGGCAGGATTCGTCAGCGGGCCAATCATGTTGAACAGGGTGCGCAACCCCAGATCACGGCGAGGGCCGGCAGCGTGCTTCATTGCCCCATGGTGCGACTGGGCAAACATGAAGCCGATACCAACGCTGTCAATGCAACGAGCCACTTGAACCGGGGTCAGGTTCAGGTAGATACCGGCGGCCTCAAGCAGGTCGGCACTGCCACTCTTGCCCGAAACGGCACGGTTACCATGTTTGGCAACCGTGCAACCCGCCGCTGCCACCACAAATGACGAGGCAGTAGAGACATTAAAGATGTTCGCGCCGTCGCCGCCGGTGCCGACGACATCGACAACACCGGTAAGGGTGTTGAGTTCAACTTTATCCGCCAGCTCACGCATCGCCGAGACGGCACCGACGATTTCGTCAATGCTCTCGCTCTTCATGCGCAGCCCCATCATGAAAGCGCCGATCTGCGCTTCGGTGCATTGGCCGGTCATGATCTGACGCATGACGTCGCGCATTTCATCGGTGGAGAGGTCCAACTGACTGACGATACGGGCCAGCGCGCTCTTGATATCCATGTTCGATCCTTAGCGGTGGCCGCCGCTCTGCTTGAGGAAGTTGGCGAACAGCTCGTGGCCCTGTTCAGTGAGGATCGACTCAGGGTGGAACTGCACCCCTTCGATGTTCAGCGTCTTGTGCCGCAGGCCCATGATTTCATCGACAGAACCATCTGCCAGCGCAGTCCAGGCGGTGACCTCAAGACACTCCGGCAAGGTTTCGCGCTTGAC
This sequence comes from Pseudomonas sp. HLS-6 TE3448, assembly GCF_053629555.1. Classification (NCBI taxonomy): domain Bacteria; kingdom Pseudomonadati; phylum Pseudomonadota; class Gammaproteobacteria; order Pseudomonadales; family Pseudomonadaceae; genus Pseudomonas; species Pseudomonas sp. HLS-6 TE3448. The sequence continues at coordinate 845,469 of NZ_JBRJIO010000001.1, forward strand.
CACCAGCGAGTGGTAGCGGGTTACGGTGAGCGGATTGTTCAAGCCCGCAAATACGCCGAGGTCGCGGTGGAACACAGGGCTGGTTTTGCCATGCATCACCTGGCGGGCACGCACCACGTCACCGCCAAAGGCCTGGCCGATGGACTGGTGGCCCAGGCAGACACCGAGAATAGGCAATTTCCCGGCAAAATATTTGATTGCCTCCAGCGACACACCCGCTTCAGTTGGGGTGCAAGGGCCGGGGGAAACAACGATACGTTCGGGCTTGAGCGCCTCGATCTGGGCGATGGTCAGTTCGTCATTGCGAATGACCTTGACCTCTGCACCCAACTCGCCAAGGTACTGCACGACGTTGTAGGTGAAGGAGTCGTAGTTGTCGATCATCAGTAACATCTGGTCAACCTCTTGAGTCTGCTGACTCTGAATACCTGTCTTGCGCCGAAAAGGCGCCATCTTCACTGGCGTGGCGTCTGCTCGGCCAAGGCTACGGCCCGGAACATCGCGCGGCGCTTGTTGATGGTTTCTTCCCACTCCAGCGCGGGCACCGAGTCGGCGACGATGCCGCCACCGGCCTGTACATGCAACTCGCCGTCCTTGATCACCGCCGTGCGGATCGCGATGGCGGTATCCATGTTGCCGTTCCAGGCGAGGTAACCGACCGCACCGCCATACACGCCGCGCTTTACCGGCTCCAGCTCGTCGATGATCTCCATCGCACGGATCTTCGGCGCACCCGACAAGGTACCCGCCGGAAGAATCGCGCGTAGCGCATCCATGGCCGAAAGACCTTCCTTCAGTTGACCAGTAACGTTAGAGACAATATGCATCACATTGGAGTAGCGCTCGATCACCATTTTCTCGGTGACCTTGACCGAGCCGGTTTCGGATACCCGACCGGTGTCGTTACGCCCCAGATCAATCAGCATCAGGTGCTCGGCGATCTCCTTGTCATCGGACAGCAGGTCTTCTTCCAGGGCACGGTCGGCCTCTTCGGTTGCGCCGCGTGGGCGGGTACCGGCGATTGGACGTACGGTGACCAGGTTGTCCTCGACGCGCACCAGCACTTCCGGCGAACTGCCAACGACGTGGAAGTCGCCAAAGTTGAAGAAGTACATGTACGGCGTCGGGTTGAAGCAGCGCAGCGCACGGTACAGGTCGATAGGCGCGGCACTGAAATCAATGGACATACGCTGCGAAGGCACAACCTGCATGCAGTCGCCCGCCAGGATGTACTCCTTGATGGTATCGACAGCACGCTCGTAGTCGTCCTGCGTGAAACTGGAGCGGAATGCGGGCTCGGCAGCCTGCAACCCCTTGAAATCCAGGCCACGGCGCGGCGTGATCGGCTGACGCAGTTGCTCGAGTAATTGCTCGAGGCGCGCCTGACCTTCTTCGTAGGCGTTTTCCTGCGCCGGGTCGACCAGCACGATCGCATGGATCTTGCTGGCCAGGTTGTCGAACACCACGACGGCATCGGAAACCATCAGCAAAATATCCGGCACACCCAACGGGTCTGGATTCGGGCATTTGCCCAGGCGCTTTTCCACATAGCGCACGCAGTCATAGCCAAAGTACCCCACCAGACCGCCGTCGAAACGCGGCAGACCAGCGATCGTTGGCACCTTGTAGCGATCTTTGAAGGCCTCGACGAATGCCAACGGATCGTCGACATCATGCCGCTCGACTTCTACACCGTCATGGCTGATGCGAACCTGATAGTCATGCACACGCAACACCGTGCGGCACGGCAAGCCAATGATGGAATAACGCCCCCATTTTTCCCCGCCCTGCACGGATTCGAGCAGGTAGGAGTTGGGCTGGTCGGCCAGTTTCAGGTAAATGGACAGCGGCGTGTCGAAGTCGGCCAGGGTTTCGCAGGCAAGCGGAATGCGGTTGTAGCCGGCTGCGGCCAGGCGCAGGAATTCTTCGCGGGTCATGATAGCCTCGTGGCAAGGAGCTATGGGTCGGGCAAGCAAACGTGCCGGGTCAAGCCGGCTAGATAGAAGTCAGGCGCGCCAACGCCAACGGGCCAGTGCCTTGATGACTTTCATCCAGAGTTTGCAGGTGACCACCACGATGGAATCTCTATCAGGGGGGGATTGAACGTCCGACATTAGCTCAGTGTCTGCTTCTAAGCAACCAGGCAAGAGTGCACGAAGGTCATCAATCACCAATGTGGGTGACTCCTCGGCTATCGGACGACCATGGTTATAGCCATAGCTGAGTGCAACACACTTGACGCCAGCAGCCTTCGCCGCCAGCACATCGCTGCGCGAATCACCGACAAACAGCGCGTTTTCTGGCAGCACATTCGCCATTTTCATAACGAACATCAGCGCTGCCGGGTCTGGCTTCTGCTGCGGCAAGGTATCGCCGCCGATGATCCAGCGAAAATAACGGCCGATTTTCATCTGGTCCAGTAACGGGCCAACAAAGCGTTCAGGCTTGTTGGTGATCAGGGCCATTTCCACGCCCTGCTTGCGCAACCAACGCAGCGTATCCTTCACGCCAGGGTAAACCGCCGACAGCGCATGGCTTTCAGCATAGGCCTGCATGAAAATCTCCAGGCCCTTCTCCGCCTCGTCTTCATCGACGGCGGAGTGATCCAGGCCACCGGCCAAGGCGCGGCGTACCAGTACCGCAGCGCCGTTACCGACCCATTGGCGTACAGCCTCAAGGCCAACCGGACGACGGCCCATTTCGAGCAGCATCTGGTCCACAGCGACCGCCAGGTCCGGTACCGAGTCGATCAGCGTGCCATCCAGATCGAACATTACCAGCCTGGGCAGGCTGCCCGGGAACAGCTGCTCGAAACCACTCATGGCCGTGCCAAAGCCAGTTCAGCATGCATTTTGGCGATGACTTCGCGGTAGTCCGGCGCATTGAAGATCGCAGAGCCCGCAACAAAGGTGTCAGCGCCAGCAGCAGCGATCTCGCGGATGTTGTTGACGTTGACGCCGCCATCGATTTCCAGACGGATATCGCGACCACTGGCCTGGATCAGCGCGCGAGCCTCACGCAGCTTGTCGAGGGTGCCGGGAATGAACTTCTGCCCACCAAAGCCTGGGTTGACGCTCATCAACAGGACCATGTCGACCTTGTCCATGACGTACTTCAAGGCATCGAGCGATGTTGCCGGGTTGAACACCAGGCCCGCCTTGCAGCCACCATCACGGATCAGTTGCAGCGAGCGGTCGATGTGCTGGGAAGCTTCTGGGTGGAAAGTGATGTACGTCGCACCGGCTTCAATGAAATCGCCAATGATCCGATCTACCGGGCTGACCATCAGGTGCACGTCGATCGGCGCGGTGACGCCATACTTGCGCAGCGCACTGCAGACCATGGGGCCGATGGTCAGGTTGGGGACGTAGTGGTTATCCATGACATCGAAGTGAACGATGTCGGCTCCGGCCTCCAGCACATTGTCGACTTCCTCGCCCAGGCGAGCGAAATCGGCAGAGAGAATGGAGGGGGCAATAGCGTACGGCTGCATGGCGCACCTGTAGGGCAGAAATCACGGTGGTGCGCATTGTAGCTCAAGCGACCGGCCAAGGGCTGACCGGTATCAATCACGGCGACAAACAGGTACCAAGGCGTGCCCCCCAGGTTTTGCACCTGAGGGGCACAGGCATCAAGCCGGCTGCTGGGTGCGCAGTTTTTCGCTACGCCCACGCAACCATTCCAGGGTCAGCAGCAGGAGCACCGAGAATGCAATCAGCAAGGTCGCGGCCGCCGCAATGGTCGGGCTCAGGTTCTCACGGATACCGCTGAACATTTGCCGTGGCAAGGTCGCCTGCTGCGGGCCAGCAAGGAACAGGGTGACCACCACTTCGTCGAACGAGGTCGCAAAGGCGAACAAGGCTCCGGAAATGACGCCAGGTGCAATCAATGGCAGGGTCACACGGCGGAACGCTGTCAATGGCGATGCACCCAGGCTGGCCGCTGCACGCACCAGGTTATGGTTGAAGCCCTGCAGGGTTGCCGAAACCGTGATGATCACAAACGGCACACCCAGCACGGCATGCACCAGGATCAGCGAAATGAAGCTGTTTCCCATGCCCAGCGGTGCGAAGAACAGGTAGCTGGCCACACCGATGATCACCACCGGCACCACCATCGGCGAAATCACCAATGCCATCACCAGCGATTTACCGGGGAAGTCGCCACGGGTCAGGCCAATCGAGGCCAACGTACCGAAGACCATTGCCAGCACCATGGCCGCTGGCGCAACGATGATGCTGTTCTTCAGTGCGCGCATCCACTCCGCCGAAGCGAAGAAGTCCTGATACCAGTGCAGCGAGAAGCCCTGCAGCGGGTAGACCAGAAAACTGCCCGAGTTGAACGACAGTGGAATGATGACCAGCACCGGCAACACCAGGAACAGCAGGATCAGCCCGCAGAGGATACGCAAGCTGTAGAACCAGACCCGCTCGATAGGCGACATGTAAGGACTCAACATGGAAAGGCTCCTCAGCTCAGACGACGGCGGCTTGAACCGACCAGCCAGCTATAGATCAAGTACAACAGCACGGTGGCAAGCAACAGCAAACCGCCCAGCGCCGTGGCCATACCCCAGTTGATACTGGTGTTGGTGTAGAAGGCGACGAAGTAGCTGACCATCTGGTCGTTCGGGCTACCCAGCAACGCTGGGGTGATGTAGTAACCGATCGCCAGGATGAACACCAACAGGCAGCCTGCGCCAACGCCCGCATAGGTTTGTGGGAAGTACACCCGCCAGAAGCTGGCGAAAGGATGGCAACCCAGCGAGATGGCTGCACGCATGTAAGTCGGCGAAATGCCCTTCATCACGCTGTAAATCGGCAGGATCATGAACGGCAGCAGGATATGCACCATGGAGATGTACACACCGGTCCGGTTGAACACCAACTCCAGTGGCTTGTCGATGATGCCGATCGCCATCAGTGCGCTGTTGATCAAACCACCAGACTGCAACAGCACGATCCAGGCGGCAACACGCACCAGGATCGAGGTCCAGAACGGCAACAGCACCAGGATCATCAGCAGGTTGCTCTGGCGGGTTGGCAGGTTGGCAAGCAGATACGCCAACGGATAGGCCAACAGCAGACAGATGCCAGTGATGACGAAGCCCATCCACAGGGTACGGGCGAAAATGTCCAGGTAGATCGCCTGGTCAGGGGTAGCCGGGGCCAGCTCGCCCAGATCGTCGATACGATGGTCCAGGGAAGCCAACAGGTAGAACGGGGTGATACTACTGGTGTTACGGCGGATCGCCTGCCAGTAGGCGGGGTCGCCCCAACGCTCGTCCAACTCCTGCAGCGCTTCTTTATAAGAAGCCGGCTCGGCCTTGAACGGAAGGGCACGGGCAGTCTTGGCCAACAGGCTACGGTAGCCAGCCAGCTCCATGTTCAAACGCTTGGACAGGTCGCCCAAGGTCTGGTTCTTGCGCGATTCGGCGAGGTCGTCGGCCAATGCCTTGTACACCGGCTCGGCCGGCAGGCTCTTGCCATCCCACTCGCTGACCGCAACGACGGTACGCGGCAAGCCGCTGACCACCTCAGGGTTACCGACACTCTTGTACAACAGCGCCGCGATAGGCACCAGAAACACCAGCAGCAGAAACACTGCCAGAGGTGCGATCAATGCCTGCGCCTTCCAGCGGTTGACCCGCTCGGCATGCGCCAGGCGACGCTTGAGGGAAGGACCGGTGCCTTCGTTCAGGGGCACTGCGATGGCCATAGCGAACTCCGAAAAACTTGATCAAAAGGCGCGTCACCGGAAGGGTGACGCGCCATCAGCACGGCTTACTTGGCTGCCCACGCGTTGAAGCGTTGCTCCAGTTGCTCGCTATTGTCGGCCCAGAACGCCACGTCGATTTGCACCTGATTGGCGATGTTTTCCGGGGTGGTCGGCATGTCTTTCTTGATGCTGTCAGACAACAGGGCGACAGCTTTCGAATTCGCCGGACCGTAAGCGATGTTTTCGGAGTAGGTCTTCTGCTGCTCTGGCTTGACCGAATAGGCGATGAACTTCTTCGCCTCTTCAAGGTTTTTGGCACCCTTTGGAATGGCCCAAGCGTCGAAGTCGTAGATACCGCCGTTCCACACCACCTTCAGGTTGCTTTCTTTCTGAACGGCGGCGATACGACCGTTGTAGGCCGAGCTCATGACCACGTCACCCGAGGCCAGGTACTGCGGTGGCTGAGCACCGGCTTCCCACCACTGGATGCTTGGCTTGAGTTCATCAAGCTTCTTGAAGGCGCGATCCTGGCCTTCCTTGGTCGCCAGCACTTTGTAGACTTCCTTCGGCGCGACACCGTCGGCCATCAAGGCGAATTCCAAGGTGTACTTGGCGCCCTTGCGCAGGCCACGCTTGCCCGGGAATTTCTTGGTATCCCAGAAATCGGCCCAGCTGGTTGGCGCAGATTTCAGTTTGTCGGCGTTGTAGGCCATCACCGTGGACCACACGAAGAAACCTACACCGCACGGCTGAATGGCACCGGGAACATAGTCGGACTCATCACCGAACAGCGCCGGGTCGAGCTCCTCGAACATGCCTTCGTCGCAACCACGCGCCAGCTCTGGCGATTCGACTTCGACCAGGTTCCAGGACACGCTTTTGGTGTCGACCATGGCTTTGACCTTGGCCATCTCACCGTTGTACTCACCCGCAACAATCTTGCCGTTGCCAGCCTTTTCCCAAGGCTCGTAGAACGCCTTGGTCTGGGCTGCCTTATTCGCGCCACCAAAGGAAATCACAGTCAGATCGGCCGCCGCCATGGCCTGGGTTGCTGCGAACAGGCCCAAAGAAAGGGCGGTCAACTTCAAGTGCTTGAGCATTATTATTCTCTCCACAGTGCAGGGTTGGTGAAGCAAACCTCAATGGGCTTCCAGGATCGGATCGAGCGCGCGACCGTGCTCGACCTCCCAGCCCAGCGGTACCACATCGCCCACAGCCAGGGCTGGGTCGAGTTCGGCAATCGGCTGCTTCACGAAGAAATCGGCCTTGCCGCAGACTTCCAGGCGCACCCTTACGTGGTCACCCAGGTAGACGAATTCGGCCACGCGGCCGGAGAAACGGTTGACGCAATGTTCGCTATGACCGTTGAGGCGCACGCGCTCAGGGCGAATCGAAAGGGTTACAGGCTCGCCCGGCTGACCGACGTTGACCGCCAGCGCCTCAACCTTCTCGCCACGCGCCAGTTGCACCTGGCAACGGTCACCGCTCTGGCTGAGCAAACGGCCATTGATACGGTTGTTCTCACCGATGAAGTTGGCAACGAAGGTGTTCTTCGGCTCTTCGTAGAGGGTGCGTGGGTCGGCGATCTGCTGAATCTCGCCTTGATGGAACACCGCCACCCGATCCGACATGGTCAAGGCTTCACCTTGGTCGTGGGTCACATACACCACGGTCACGCCAAGGCGTTGGTGCAGGTGTTTGATTTCCATCTGCATGTGTTCACGCAGCTGCTTGTCCAGCGCGCCGAGCGGTTCGTCCATCAGAACCAGCTGTGGCTCGAACACCAGCGCCCGGGCCAAGGCCACACGCTGCTGCTGACCACCGGAGAGCTGGCCCGGATAACGCTGGGCGAAGGCATCGAGCTGAACCATGTTCAGCACACGCTTGACCCGCTCACTGATGTCGGTCTTGCTCAGGCCGCGCACGGTCAGCGGGAACGCCAGGTTCTCGGCAACGGTCATGTGCGGGAACAGTGCATAGTTCTGGAACACCATGCCGATGTCACGTTTATGCGGCGGTACATTATTGATCGAGCGACCCGCCAGTTGGATCTCGCCAGCGGTCGGGGTCTCAAAGCCAGCCAACATCATCAGGCTGGTAGTCTTGCCCGAGCCCGAAGGCCCCAACAAGGTGAGAAACTCGCCTTTGCGAATGTCCAGATTGAGGTCTTTGACGATTAGCGACTCGCCATCGTAGCTCTTCTGCACACCACGGAAGCTGACCAGCACTTCGCCGGTTGCAGCGCTCGAATTCACCTCACTCATACCCGTACCTTTTTGTTGGATGACTGCCGTAACACAAGCCTAGTGAAGGCAAAAGGCAGCGCAAATCGGGGGTGGAGAGAGATTGACATCAGCCGGGTGGAAGGGTTGTTGTAGGGATTGCCCTACAAGGATGGCGTTTTTAGATATCCGCCGACGCTACTGGAGCCCCCCAACCAATGCCGCCCCCGGCAGGACAGCGTGGGAAGGGCCCGATGGGCCGACGCAAGGTGTCGTATTCAGAACAGTCAGAGCAGCTTGTGCTCCATGGCGTACTTAACCAGCTCAGCCAGCGAGTTGACGTTGAGCTTCTGCATCAGCCGCGCCTTGTGCGTGCTGATGGTCTTGTTGCTCAGGGCCAGTTGCTGGGCAATGTCGTTGACATTGGCACCCTGGGCCAGGCGCTCGAAGACCGAAAACTCACGTTCGGATAGCAGCGAGTGCAGGGGGCGAGCGTCCGTCAGGCCTACCTCAAAGACCATTCGGTCTGCCAGGTCGGGATCAATGTAACGCCCCCCTGAAGACACCCGGCGAATCGCCGTCAGCAACAAGGCAGGGTCACTGTCCTTGGTTGCATAGCCGGCGGCGCCAATCTTCAGCGCCCGTGCAGCCATCTGTGCTTCGTCATGCATCGACAGCACCAGGATCGACGGCGGGTTGTTCAGCGCCCGGATACGCGGGATCGCCTCAAGACCATTGACGCCTGGCATCGAGATGTCCAGTAACACCACTTCGCACTCGGTATGACGCAAGGTATCGAGTAGCTGCTCGCCATTGGCGGCCTCGCCCACCACCTGCATGTCCTTGGCCAGGCCGATCAATTGTTTGATGCCTTCGCGCACAATGGTGTGGTCTTCAGCAACCAGTACTCGTATCACGGCCCTGCTCCTGTGTTAATCCAAGGGAATCCGCACGCTCAGGCTGGTGCCCTCGCCCGGTTCACTGTTGAGTGTCATGGTGCCGCCCAGCATCAGCACCCGCTCGCGCATACCAACCAGCCCGAAGGAACTCGGGCGACTATCGTGCATGGCGAAACCAATACCGTCATCACTGATGGTCAGGCATAGCTGCTGCTCATCTTCGGTCAGGCTTATCTCTACAGTATGCGCCTGGGCGTGGCGCATCACATTGGTCAACGCCTCCTGCAAGATACGAAACAACCCCGTAGCCTTGGCATCGCTCAAGGGCGGCACGTTTTCAGGCACCTCCACCAGGCAAGGAATCTGCGTACGCGCCTCAAAGCGACGCGCCTGCCATTCGATTGCCGAAGCGATCCCGGCGTCGAGGATCGGCGGGCGCAATGCCGTCGCTACATCGCGCACCAGTTGAAAGAGCTGGGCAATCAGGCGTTTCATGCTCGCCAAGCGTTCATTCAAGCCGGGGTCGAGGTCGGCATAAGCAAGCTCGCACATCGATGTTTCCAGTTTCAGTACGGTGAGCATTTGGCCCAGTTCGTCATGCACCTCGCGGGCGATGCGGGCCTTCTCTTCCTCCCGGACGCTTTCCAGGTGCGCCGACAGCTCACGCAATTGCTCCTGCGAGCGCGCCAACTCCAGTTCGATCACCTTGCTCTGGGTGATGTCCCACACGATGCCGTCCCAGACCACACGCCCATCGCCCAGTGCCCGCGCGGTGGCCTTGATGTCGGCCCAGCGTATGTCGCCCTGACGCGTAACGATTCGCCCCTGCCAGGCCCAGTCACTGTCAGTCTCAAGTGCTCGGTCCTGGACCTGATGATAATGGGCACGGTCATCCGGATGAACCAGGCTGCGCAAGCCCATATGCGGGCGCTGGATTTCAGCCGGCGTATAGCCAACGAGTGCCTCACTGCCCTCACTGATGTAGGGGAACTCCAAGAGACCAACAGGCGGATCCCGCTCCAGGCGAAACACCAGGCCCGGGACGTTGGCGGCAATCCCCTTGAGCCGTGCCTCGCTTTCCTGTTGCGCCGCCAATGCACGGCGACGCTCGGTGACATCGGTCAGGAACACCACCAAGTACTCGGCATCACGAAAACGCAGGAAGCTCAGCGAAACATCCACCGGCAACAGTCGGCCATCAGCGCGCAGGCATTCGGTTTCAAAGCGTTGCGCCGCTTCGTCACAGGAACGCGCACGCTTCCACAGCGTCAACCAGCGATCCATGTGCAGATTGGGCTCGAAATCGATCAACGGGCGCTCCACCACCTGCCCCGACGCATAACCGAGCATCGCTTCGGCTGCGCGGTTGGCATAACGTACATGGCTGTCCCAGTTGACCCACAGAATGCCGACGGTACTTTGATCAATCGAGAACTGGCTCAAACGCAGCGCCTGTTCTCGCGCCAAACGCTGGGCAATATTGTCGCGCGCGGCGAGCAGGCTATGTTCCAGCGCATGCTGTTGACGCCGCTGCCAGAGCACAATGGCCATGGCGCTCAGCAACAACGCAAGCAGCAGCAGGCTCAGGTTTTGCCAGAAACCCGGCGACTCGCTCAGGCGCGGGTACTTGGGCTGCAGCCAACGGTTGTGCAGTTTCTCGAGGTCTTTGGGCGGAATCGCCTGCAGCCCCCGCTCAAGTATTTCCGCCAACTGCGGCCAGTCACGTCGCGAGCCGATACGCAGCAACTGCGGCAAGCCAATATCACCGACCACCGCCAGCTCGCTGAATTCGTTCTCGCGAGACAGACGGCTGAGCTGGGCTTCATCCACCACCGCGTAGCGTGCCTGTTCAGTGAGCAACAGCTGTAGAGCCTGGCGCTCCAGTGGCACACCTTGCACATTCAAATTGGGATAGGTGCTGCGCAAATAATCGGCCACCGCACTGGGCATGCGCACAGCCACGCGGTCCGTACTGCTGAGCTTTTCCAGGTCCACCGCTACGGCACCATTACGCGGGCCGACAATCAGCTGCGGCACACGCATGTACGGGTCGCTGAACAACCATAAGCGCAAGCCCGCAGGCGTTTGGGTCAGGCCTGGGGCCATATCGATTTCGCCGCCCACCAGCGCGTGCTCAAGCGCCGACTGGTCAGGATAGTTACGCCATGTCAGGTCCAGCCCCAAACGCTTGCCGAGCCAGTTCATCAACTCGACATTAACCCCCGAAAGCTGCTGAAGCCTGCGGTCGAACTGAGCATATGGGGCTTGCAGTACCAAACCCACACGCAGGCTGCGATGTTCGTCCAGCCACTGCTGTTGAGCCGGATCCAGCTGCAGCGGCGGCGTTGTCGATGCCGGTGCGGCCCACACGATAAAGGGCAGACAAAAACAGCCGATAAACCACAAGCAGCGCAAACGCTTCATCTTGAATCTCGTCATAGAACGGACGGCCTCAGAGCATGGCCGTCCCGGACAAATACCTTTAGGCTGCCGGTAATAATCTGGCCTGGATAGATCCATGTTCCCACTGAATCGCACAACGCTTCCTGCGTTATGCCTGTCCTTGATACTACCTTGTACCCTACACGCCGCAGATGGCGAAACGCCAGAGCCGGCGAAAGAGGCACAGCCCGCGCCTGTGCAGCGCCAAGCCCTGAATGAACGCAGCCAGGACGATGCCTTGGCACTTGAGCGCCAAGCCCCAAAAGAAGAACAACAAACCCTGCAAGCCGGCAGCGAGAGCTTTCTGGCCCTCTGGAAGCCCGCCAATAGCGGCGACCCGGAAGGAGCATTGATCATTCTTGCGGGTGCCGGCGAAACCGCAGACTGGCCAAAGGCTATTGGCCCACTACGGCGCAAATTTCCGGATGCCGGTTGGCACAGCCTTAGCCTGAGCCTGCCCGACCTGCTGGCTGACAGCCCGCAACCCAGGGCCGAACCACCGGCCAAGCCCGCAGAGCCCAGCGCAGAAGGCCAGCAGGCACCGGCCAAAGACACACCTGCCGACGCCAATGCCAGCGTTGAACAAGCCACGGCCGCCGAAGGCGAAAGTGCCGATAACAGCGAACCGGCAAAAACGCCGGAAGCTCAAAGCAACGCCGATGCCGAACGGATTTTTGCTCGCCTGGATGCGGCCGTCGCTTACGCGCAGCAACAGAATGCCCGTAGCGTTGTACTGCTCGGACATGGCACGGGGGCCTACTGGGCTGCTCGCTACCTGAATGAACGCCAACCGGCGCAGGTACAAAAACTTGTTATGGTCGAAGCACAAACACCGGCCACTGCGGACCAGAACCTGACGGCCCTGGCACCGGGGCTGAAGCTGCCGACGGCCGATTTCTACTACAACCAGCCACGAGCCCGAAAGGCGGCCGAGCAGCGACTACAAGCCAGCAAACGGCTAAAAGGCAGCAACTACCACCAAGTGGTCCTCACTGCCATGCCCGGTAACCGCAACGCCGAACAGGAAAACCTGTTTCGCCGGGTCCGTGGCTGGTTGAGCCCCAGCCAGGACAACTAAAATCCCTGCCGCGTGCGGATGACCGAGTAAGCCTGATGCAGATCACGGGTGTACTCGGTCGCCTCCCGCACACGCTCAGGGCTCGCGCCACTACCCACTAATTTGTCGGGGTGGTGACGGCTCAACAAGCGCCGATAAGCACGCTTGATCTGCTCAGGCGCTGCGCCCACCTCGACACCCAGCAACTTCAGCGCATCCGGATACGCCAGGGTGGCACTGCCCAGCGCGGTTTTCTGAGGTTCATAGTCCTGCGTCAAGGCCTTCACCTTGGCGGCTGACCAGCCCAACGCCTGCCCCCATTGCACAATCAACTCACGTTCATGAGGGCTGGCCCGGCCATCAGCCCAGACCATCCGCAGACACGCACGCAAAACCCCTTCGGCAGCATGCGGTTGCTGCTTGAGGCGACGCAGATAGCGCCCGAGCCGCTCCCGTCCGTTCTTGCCCCGGTTGAACGCCGCAATCGCCCGGCGCCGCGCCGGATCGCTCATTTCCAGGCGCTGCATTTCCTGCCGTGCCTGCTGAATGTGCCCCTCCACCACTCGGCCGTCACTCTTGGCCAACCGCCCCAACAGCAGAAACAACACCTCATCGTCACGCAACACGGGGCGACCACCCAAGCGCTCACGCACGTGCGCCCAGCTATGCAACTGCAGACGGCGGTCCATCGCCTGACCAAGTAACGCCCCCAGCAAGGCCCCAGGAATGCTGGCAATGGCGAAACCCGCCCCAGCACCAATCACTGTGCTCGGCCACAACATCTCAGCGACGCTCGACAGTCATGATGCGTTCGACATCGGCAAGACGCTCAAGCGTGCCCACATCCACCCAATGGCCAGCGAAGTGCTCGCCGCTCACCTGCCCCGTCGTCATCGCCTGGCGCAACAGCGGCGCCAGTTTGAACGCGCCTGGCTGGCAGTCGGCAAAAAGTGCCGGATCAAGCACGGCAATACCGCTGTAGGTCAGGGTGTCAGCCCCCGCCTCGGCGTCGAGCACCCGGCCATCGACCAAACGAAAATCACCCTTGCCGTGATGCCCGGGGTTATCCACCAGCACCAAATGCGCCAAACCCGCCAAGGGCTGACGCAAGCGGGCGAAGTCAAACTCGGTCCAGATATCGCCGTTAACCAGCGCAAACGGCGCATCACCCAGTAGTGGCAACGCCTTGTAGATACCCCCGCCGGTTTCCAGTGGTTCACCTTCCGCCGAGTACTGAATGCTAAGCCCCCACTGCGCACCGTCACCCAGGTAGTCTTCAATCTGCTGGCCAAGCCAGGCGTGATTGATCACGACATCCTTGAACCCGGCGGCAGCCAGTGCCTTCAGGTGATACTCGATCAACGGCACCCCCGCCACTGGCACCAAGGGCTTTGGGGTATGCAGCGTCAGCGGCCGCATGCGCTCGCCTTTTCCCGCAGCCAGGATCATTGCCTTCATGACCGCACTCCGGCTGCCTGCTGCAACTGCGTGATCAACTCACCGAGTTCAGCAAGCTCCGGACGACGGGCAACCACTGCATCTATATAAGCAAAGAAACGCGGCACATCACCCAGGTAGCGTGGTTTGCCATCGCGGTGGCAGATCCGCGCGAAAATGCCGATCACCTTCAGGTGGCGCTGCACGCCCATCAGGTCACTGGCACGGTGGAAACTGTCAAAGTCGCCTTGCACAGGGATGCCCCGGGCTTGCGCACGCTGCCAGTAATCACGCAACCAACCGGCTACGCGGGCCTCTGGCCAGCTCAGAAACGCATCTTTGAACAGGCAGGTGATGTCATAGGTGACCGGGCCATACACGGCATCCTGAAAATCCAGCACGCCCGGGTTCGGGGTACTGAGCATCAGGTTGCGCGGCATATAGTCGCGGTGCACCAGTACCTTGGGCTGATCCAGCGCACTGTCGATCAATAGACCGCTCACACGCTGCCAGGCCGCGTGTTGCGCCTCGCTGAAGGCAAGCCCCAGCTCCCGCCCCACGTACCACTCAGGGAACAACTCCAGTTCGCGGCGCAGCAGCGCGACGTCATAGCTGGGCAATGGCGCCGTCATGGGTAACCGCTGGAACGCTAACAGTGCGTCAACCGCATCATTGAACAAGGTGTCGGCATTGTCGGCATCAATGACATCCAGGTAAGTCTGGTTGCCCATATCACTGAGCAGCAGAAAGCCACGCTGCAGATCCTGCGCATAAATGTTCGGGACATGGATGCCGGCACTGGCCAGCAAATGATCGATATCCACGAAGGGCTTGCAGTTTTCCTGGGGCGGCGGTGCATCCATGACGATAAAACTGCGGCCATTGGCCTCCCAACGGAAGTAACGGCGGAAGCTGGCATCGCTGCTGGCGGCAGTCAGGCTGCCTTGCGGCACCTCGCCCCAGCCCTGGGCCTGGAACAGATTTGCCAGTTGTTCATCGAGCCAGACATTCAAGTGTTGCAGGCGTACATCGTGATCGGGCATTACAAGGGTCTCCGACGGCCCTAGCCGTCAAGCGGGTCATGCTTTATTATCCAGCATCTTTTTCAGACCATCGAGAGGCGTGCGGCCCCACACGCGGGCAGATGGCACGCAGGAAGCCCGGACTAATAAGATGGCATTGAAATCCCCCGCGTTTCGTAAAAAATTCCCGTTGCTGGTTACCGGCGGCTTGCTGGCCATGCAACCTCTGGCGACGTCGTATGTGGTCGCCGCAGAACAGTTCGACTGTCAAGTGTCTGCTGCCGGCGGTTGGGACTGCAAGCCCAAGACCACTACTGCCAACTTGCCTCCACGTCCTGTGCACCCAGGCGCCGCCGTCAGCTCGACCGACGAAACCTCGGCACCCGCTGCCGAAGCGGCTGAAGAGCCGGGCAAAGGCCCGATGCTCGTCACTGAAAGCAAAGGCCGTGTACTGAAATCGCGTAGCGCCGATTACAGCCATCTTGACTGGGTACCCCGTGACAAGCTGACCCCTGCACAACTGGCCGAGACCGGCCCGTACTGTGGTGGCGCCTATGTCGAGCCAACCCGCCCCGGCATGAACGACAGCACCCCGAAAGACGAAGCACCGACCTTCATTGGTGCCAAGGTTTCGCGCTATCAGCAGGAGCAGCAGATCGCTCAGCTCGCCGGTGACGTAGTGATGCGCCAGGGCAGCATGCAGGTCGAGGCCGATGAAGCCAACCTGTACCAGGCTGAAAACCGTGGTGAACTCAAAGGCAACGTGAAGATTCGCGACAACGGCTCGCTGGTGGTTGGCGATCACGCCGATATTCAGCTCGACACTGGCGAAGCCAAGGTCGACAACGCCGAATACGTGATGCACAAGTCACACATCCGCGGTAACGCCCTGTATGCCAAGCGCGCCGAAAACGCCATCATCCGGCTGAAAGACGGTACCTACACCACCTGTGAGCCGAACAGCAACGCCTGGCAGCTCAAGGGCAACAACATCACGCTGAACCCGGCCACCGGTTTCGGCACCGCGACCAACGTCACCCTGCGGGTCAAGGATTTCCCGGTGTTCTATACACCGTACATCTACTTCCCGATCGACGACCGTCGCCAATCCGGCTTCCTGCCACCGTCGTTCAGCACCAGCAGCGACAGCGGCTTCACGCTGGTCACCCCGTACTACTTCAACCTGGCGCCGAACTACGATGCCACGTTGTACCCGCGCTACATGGCCAAGCGCGGCCTGTTGATGGAAGGCGAGTTCCGCTACCTGACCGAGTCCAGCGAAGGCCAATTCGGCGGCGCCTGGTTGAACGACAAGGAAGACGAACGCAAGCTGCAGTCCGACTACAAGGACCAGCGCTGGATGATCAACTGGCAGCACAAAGGCGGCCTTGACTCGCGCCTGATGACTGAAGTCGACTACACCGACATCAGCGATCCGTACTACTTCCAGGATCTGGAAACCGACCAGATTGGCGTTGAAAGCCGCGACTACGTGAACCAGCAGGGTGCGCTCACCTACCGTGCCGAGGATTACACGGCGCGGTTGAACGTGCAGGCCTACGAGCTGGCGACGATCACCCGGATCACACCATACGACCGGTTGCCGCAAATCACCTTCAACGGGAAGCTGCCGTACCATCCAGGCGGGCTGGACCTTTCCTACAAGACCGAGTTCGCACGCTTTGAGCGCGATCTGCGCACCGGCGACTTTGTCGATGAAAACGGGGTCGCCAGCCCTTGGTATGACACTCGCGTTTCGGGCCTGGCACGTGCCAATGGTGACCGAATCAACCTGGCACCACGAATCAGCCTGCCGCTGGAAACCGGTTATGGCTTCCTGAAACCATCGCTGACCTACGTCTACACCGACTACAACCTGGACCTGGATCAGCGCGGGAAAGACACACTGGCCGATGGCGAGACCTTCAAAAGCTCGCAGAACCGTGACGTCCCTGTCTTCAGCGTGGACAGCGGCCTGTACTTCGACCGCAACACCCAATGGTTCGGCAAGAACTACCGCCAGACCCTGGAACCGCGACTGTTCTACCTGTATGTGCCTTACAAAGACCAGACTGATATCCCAGTCTTTGACACCAGCGAAAGCACCTTCAGCTATTCCTCACTCTTCCGTGAGAACCGCTTCAGTGGCTCCGACCGCATCGGCGACGAGAACAAACTGTCGCTTGGCGTGACCAACCGCTGGATTGAAGAGAACGGTTTCGAACGGCAACGCTTCAGCATTGGCCAGGCCCTGTACTTCAAGGACCGCAAAGTCCAGTTGCCGCGTATTGACTGGCGTGATCGCGAAGATGCCCAAGCGAATGTCTCGCCCTACGCGCTGGAATACCAGTACCGCTTCAACCGCGACTGGCGCCTGAACTCCGACTTCAACTGGGATCCGGACAGCCGCAGCACCCGTTCGGGCAGTGCGATGTTCCACTACCAGCCTGAAGACAACGTCAACAAAGTGGTCAACCTCGGCTATCGCTACCGTAACGATGCCGTCCGCTATGACCAGACCACTGGTAAATGGCAGGTGGGTGGTGGCGACTATGGCAAGCCGGGTGACGCGAACTACGTCAAGGACTACTACAAGATCCAGCAGCATGACTTCTCTGTCATCTGGCCGGTCGTTCCGCAGTGGAATGCCATCGCTCGCTGGCAGCATGACTACAACCGCAACCGTACGCTGGAAGCCTTCGGTGGTTTCGAGTACGACAACTGCTGCTGGAAACTGCGTCTGATCAACCGCTACTGGATCGACTACGACGAGTTCAGCCAGGACGCACCAAGCAACGAAAAAGGCGACCACGGCATCTTCCTGCAGATCGTACTCAAAGGTCTCGGTGGCGTAGTGGGCAACAAGGTCGAGACGTTCCTCGACGAAGGCATTCAAGGTTATCGTACACGTGAAGACCAAGCTTATTGATTGTCTGCGCCCGCTGATGCTGGGCGCTGTATTGCTGAGTTCCGCAGTGCATGCCGCGGTACAGGAACTGGACCGCGTGGTGGCCATCGTCGATAACGATGTGGTCATGCAAAGCCAACTGGACCAACGTGTGCACGAGGTGCAGCAAACCATCGCCAAGCGCGGTTCTGGCGTTCCGCCAGCCAGCGCCCTGGAGCCGCAGGTACTGGAACGCCTGATCGTCGAGAACCTGCAATTGCAGATCGGCGACCGTTCCGGCATCCGCATCACCGATGAAGAGCTGAACCAGGCCATTGGCACCATTGCCCAGCGCAATGGCATGAGCATCGATCAGTTCCGCGCAGCCCTGGCCCGCGACGGCCTCTCCTATGAGGACGCCCGCGAGCAGGTTCGCCGCGAGATGATCATCAGCCGTGTGCGTCAACGCCGTGTAGCCGAGCGCATTCAAGTGTCGGAGCAGGAAGTGAAGAACTTCCTCGCCTCGGACCTGGGCAAGATGCAACTCTCTGAAGAGTTCCGCCTGGCGAACATCCTGATCCCGACCCCGGAAAGCGCCAACTCGGCTGCAATCCAGGCTGCTGCCAAGCAAGCCGGCGAGGTGTACCAGCAGCTCAAGCAGGGTGCTGACTTCGGCCAACTGGCTATCGCCCGCTCCGCCAGCGAAACGGCACTGGAAGGTGGTGAGATGGGCTGGCGCAAAGCTGCTCAACTGCCGCCACCGTTCGACCGCCTGCTGAGTTCCCTGTCGGTCGGTGATGTTACAGAGCCAGTGCGTACGCCAGGGGGCTTCATCATCCTCAAGCTGCTGGACAAGCGTGGTGGCCAAACCCAGGTTCGTGACGAAGTCCATGTTCGTCACATCCTGATCAAGCCAAGCGAGATCCGCAGCGAAGCCGCAACCAAGCAGTTGGTGGAAAAGCTCTACGACCGGATCAAGGCCGGGGAAGACTTCGCTGAACTGGCCAAGAGCTTCTCGGAAGACCCAGGCTCGGCGCTCAATGGTGGCGACCTGAACTGGATCGACCCGAACGCCCTGGTGCCAGAGTTCCGCGAAGTCATGGCAAACAGCCAGCAAGGTGTAGTGTCCAAGCCCTTCAAGACCCAATACGGCTGGCACGTACTTGAAGTGCTGGGTCGCCGCGCCACCGACAGCACGACTCAAGCCCGCGAACAACAAGCGTTGACCGTACTGCGCAACCGCAAGTACGACGAGGAGCTGCAGACCTGGCTGCGTCAGATTCGTGACGAAGCCTACGTTGAAATCAAGCTCCCCGGCGCGGCCCAGGCCGCCCAGTGAAACGCCAACGTTTCGCCCTGACACCCGGCGAGCCGGCCGGCATAGGTCCAGACCTGTGCCTGCTGCTCGCTGCACACGCCCAGCCTTACCCTCTGATCGCCATTACCAACCGTGACCTGCTCGCCGAGCGGGCCGCGCAGTTGGGCGTGGCCGTCACACTGCTGCCCGTGTCTGCCGATGCCTTCCCGGATACACCTGCCGACGCAGGCAGCCTGTATGTCTGGGATACACCGCTGCAAACCGCTGTGGTGCCTGGGCAACTGGATAAAGCCAACGCCGCCTTCGTGCTGGAAACCCTCACCCGTGCGGGCCAAGGCTGCCTGGATGGCCATTTCGCGGGCATGATCACCGCGCCGGTGCACAAAGGCGTGATCAACGAGAGCGGTATCGCCTTCTCCGGCCACACCGAGTTTCTTGCTGACCTCACCCACACCCAGCAGGTGGTAATGATGCTGGCGACACGCGGCCTGCGTGTTGCGCTGGTGACCACTCACCTGCCCTTGCGCGACGTGGCCGACGCCATCACCGAGGAGCGGCTGGAGCGCGTCACGCGTATCCTGCATGCCGACCTGGTGAACAAGTTTGGCATCGCCAACCCGCGCATCCTGGTCTGCGGCCTCAACCCGCATGCCGGTGAAGGCGGCCATCTGGGCCGCGAAGAAATCGACATTATCGAACCGACATTGGCGCGCCTGCGCAGCGAAGGCATGGACCTGCGCGGCCCATTGCCCGCCGATACCCTGTTTACCCCCAAATATCTGGAGCACTGCGATGCAGTGCTGGCGATGTACCACGACCAAGGCCTGCCCGTACTCAAGTACAAAGGGTTTGGCGCTGCAGTGAACGTGACCCTGGGCCTGCCGATCATCCGCACTTCGGTTGATCATGGCACCGCCCTGGACCTTGCCGGAACCGGCAAGATCGACACCGGCAGCCTGCAGGTCGCCCTGGAAACCGCCTATCAGATGGCCGAGACCCGTTTATGAGTGAGCAATATCAACACCGGGCGCGCAAGCGCTTCGGCCAGAACTTCCTGCATGACGCAGGCGTTATCGACCGTATCCTGCGTGCCATTCACGCTCGCCCAGGCGAGCGCATGCTGGAAATCGGCCCAGGCCAGGGTGCACTGACCGCAGGCCTGCTGGGCAGTGGCGCAGAGCTGGACGTGGTGGAACTGGACAAGGACCTGATCCCGATCCTCAACCACCAGTTCGCCGGCCGTGACAACTTCCGCCTGCACCAGGGCGATGCCCTGAAGTTCGACTTCACCAGCCTGGGGGCCGCCCCACACAGCCTGCGTGTCGTCGGCAACCTGCCGTACAACATCTCCACCCCGCTGATTTTCCACCTGCTGGATAACGCCGGGCTGATCCGTGACATGCACTTCATGCTGCAGAAAGAAGTGGTCGAGCGCCTGGCCGCAGGGCCTGGTGGCGGCGACTGGGGACGTCTGTCGATCATGGTTCAGTACCATTGCAAGGTCGAGCACCTGTTCAACGTCGGGCCTGGCGCCTTCAACCCGCCTCCCAAGGTTGATTCAGCCATCGTCCGCCTGGTGCCTCACGAAACCCTGCCGCACCCAGCCAAAGACCACCGGCTACTTGAGCGCATTGTTCGTGAAGCCTTCAACCAGCGCCGCAAGACCTTGCGCAACACCCTCAAGGCGCTGCTCAGCAGCGAGGCGATCGAGGCGGCCAATGTCGATGGCAGCCTGCGTCCGGAGCAACTCGATCTCGCCGCCTTTGTCCGCCTGGCCGACAAACTGGCCGAGCAGAACGGCGCCGAATAAGCCTCCCGCCGGTCAACCGTGCATTCACGGCTGGCCGGCCGCCCCGCCTTTGGCCTAGACTGAAGCAATTGCAGCATTCGCGTTTGCTTAAGGCCCTTTGCATGTCTGATCCTCGCTACCAGATCGACGTCAGCGTCGTCACCCGATTCCTTCCCGAGCAGTCCCAACCCGACAACGACCGTTATGCCTTCGCCTACACCATCACGGTGCAGAACAACGGCCAGTTGCCCGCCAAGCTGATGTCCCGGCATTGGCTGATCACCAACGGCGATGGCGAAGTCGAAGAAGTACGCGGTGCCGGCGTGGTTGGCCAGCAACCGCTGATCGAGCCCGGAGCCAGCCATACCTACAGCAGCGGTGCGGTCATCAGCACGCGTGTTGGCACCATGCAAGGCACCTACCAGATGTTTGCCGAAGACGGCAAACGCTTCGATGCGATCATCGCTCCATTCAGGCTTGCAGTGCCTGGGGCTCTGCACTGATGGCGGTTTATGCCGTCGGCGACCTGCAAGGCTGCCTGCAACCCCTCAAATGCCTGCTGAAGCGCGTAGCGTTCAACCCTACCGTCGATACGCTGTGGCTGGTCGGTGACCTGGTCAACCGTGGCCCGGAATCGCTGGAAACCCTGCGCTTCCTCTATGGCATGCGTGACTCACTGGTGTGCGTACTGGGCAACCATGACCTGCACCTGCTGGCGGCCGGGCACAATATCGAGCGCCTGAAAAAGAGTGACACCCTGCGCGAGATCATCGAGGCCCCAGACGCCAAAGACCTGCTCGACTGGCTGCGCCAGCAAAAGCTGCTGCACTACGATGAACAACGCGAAATCGCCCTGGTGCATGCTGGCATCCCGCCGCAGTGGAGCCTGAACAAGGCTCGGCGCCTGGCCGCGGAAGTCGAGGAAGTGCTGCGTGATGACACACGCCTGAAGCCCTACCTGGACGGCATGTACGGCAATGAACCGAACAAGTGGGACAAGAGCCTCCACGGGGTGACGCGCTTGCGGGTCATCACCAACTACTTCACCCGCATGCGCTTCTGCACCAGTGACGGCAAGCTCGACCTCAAAGGCAAGGAGGGGGTCGATACTGCGCTCCCCGGCTACGCGCCCTGGTTCAGTCACAAGGAGCGACGCACCCACGGCCTGAAGATCATCTTCGGTCATTGGGCTGCGCTTGAAGGCCGATGTGACGTACCCGGCCTGTACGCACTGGACACCGGCTGTGTCTGGGGCGGGTCCATGACCCTGATGAACGTCGACACCGGTGAGCGCTTCGAGTGCGAATGCAGCAGCGAAGGCAGCCTGCGCCCACAACCCTCAATGCCTGCAGCCTCTCAGATGGCTGATCACTCCTGAAGGAACCCCCATGAGCGAATTCAAACGCATCCCTCCCGAGCAAGCCCAAGCGCTGCGTGAGCAAGGTGCGGTCGTGGTCGACATTCGCGATCCACAGACCTACGCCGCCAGCCACATCACAGGTGCTCAGCACCTGGATAACCAGTCGGTTGCCGACTTCATCCGCAATGCCGACCTTGATGCCCCGCTGGTGGTGGTCTGCTACCACGGTAATTCCAGCCAAAGCGCAGCAGCCTATCTGGTCAGCCAGGGCTTTTCCGACGTCTACAGCCTTGATGGCGGTTTCGAACTGTGGCGTAGCGTCTACCCCGAGCAAACCGCTCAAGGCGACGCCGAATAATTTTTTTCACGGCCCTCCAGCCCACGTCCCCTGTGGGCTGGCGCCAGATCTGACGAACGGTCGTGGCGAACTTATCACGCAACCGCCCTTGACCTCCCCGATTCCGAACTATTCTTAGGCTCAGGCCATCCAAAAAGGGGAGAGCCGGTACACCGGCGTGCGGGTCATCGGTAGCGACTTTAGAGGTGTTCTGGGGGGTATGAAGCAATCGGGAAACTGATTGTTTGCCAGCATCAGCTGATTGATCCGGCGTCGGCTCCACGTATCGAGCGAGGTGACGTCATGAGTATTTTTAGCCACTTCCAACAACGTTTCGAGTCCACCCGTCAGGAAGAACTTTCGCTGCAAGAGTATCTAGAGCTCTGCAAGAAAGATCGCAGTGCCTATGCTTCGGCGGCCGAACGCCTGCTGATGGCTATTGGCGAACCGGAGCTGATCGACACTTCGCACAACTCGAGGCTGTCGCGGATTTTCTCCAACAAGGTCATACGGCGCTACCCGGCCTTTGAAGACTTCCACGGCATGGAAGAATGTATCGACCAGATCGTTTCCTACTTCCGCCACGCCGCTCAGGGCCTGGAAGAGAAGAAGCAGATTCTCTACCTGCTCGGTCCGGTCGGCGGCGGTAAATCGTCACTGGCAGAAAAGCTGAAGCAGTTGATGGAGAAAGTGCCCTTCTACGCCATCAAGGGCTCACCCGTTTTCGAGTCTCCGCTGGGGCTGTTCAATGCCGCAGAAGACGGCAGCATCCTTGAGGAAGAGTACGGCATTCCGCGGCGCTACCTGAATACCATCATGTCGCCATGGGCCACCAAACGCCTGTCCGAGTTCGGCGGCGACATCAGCAAGTTCAAGGTGGTCAAACTCTACCCCTCGATCCTCAACCAGATCGCGGTGGCCAAGACCGAGCCTGGCGATGAGAACAACCAGGACATCTCTGCACTGGTCGGTAAAGTCGATATCCGCAAGCTGGAGGAGTACCCACAGAACGACGCTGACGCCTACAGCTACTCGGGGGCATTGTGCCGGGCCAACCAGGGCCTGATGGAATTCGTCGAGATGTTCAAGGCGCCGATCAAGGTCCTGCACCCGTTGCTGACCGCAACCCAGGAAGGTAACTACAACAGTACCGAAGGCCTGGGCGCGATCCCCTACTCCGGGATCCTGCTGGCCCACTCCA
Organism: Pseudomonas sp. HLS-6 TE3448; assembly: GCF_053629555.1. Lineage (NCBI taxonomy): Bacteria > Pseudomonadati > Pseudomonadota > Gammaproteobacteria > Pseudomonadales > Pseudomonadaceae > Pseudomonas > Pseudomonas sp. HLS-6 TE3448. Next base: position 869,158 of record NZ_JBRJIO010000001.1, read on the forward strand.
ACGAATCGGAATGGCACAGCTTCCGCAACAACAAGAACAACGAGGCGTTCATCGACCGGATCTACATCGTCAAGGTGCCGTACTGCCTGCGCGTCAGCGATGAGATCAAGATCTACGACAAACTCCTGTTCAACAGCTCCCTGGCCAAGGCTCATTGCGCGCCCGACACCCTGAAGATGCTTGCCCAGTTCACCGTATTGTCGCGCCTCAAGGAGCCAGAGAACTCCAACATCTACTCGAAGATGCGCGTCTATGACGGCGAAAACCTCAAGGACACCGATCCAAAGGCCAAGTCGATCCAGGAATACCGCGACGCGGCCGGGGTCGATGAAGGCATGAACGGCCTTTCAACCCGTTTTGCCTTCAAGATCCTGTCCAAGGTCTTCAACTTCGACCCACACGAAATCGCCGCCAACCCGGTACACCTGCTGTATGTGCTGGAGCAGCAGATCGAACAGGAACAGTTCCCGGCTGAAGTGCGCGAGCGTTACCTGCGCTACCTGAAAGAGTACCTGGCGCCCCGCTACATCGAGTTCATCGGCAAGGAAATCCAGACCGCTTACCTGGAGTCCTACAGCGAGTACGGTCAAAACATCTTCGACCGCTACGTGCTCTACGCCGACTTCTGGATTCAGGACCAGGAGTACCGCGATCCGGAAACCGGCGAGATCCTCAACCGCATTGCCCTCAACGAGGAGCTGGAGAAGATCGAAAAACCGGCCGGTATCAGCAATCCGAAGGATTTCCGCAACGAGATCGTGAACTTCGTGCTGCGCGCCCGGGCCAACAACAACGGCAAGAACCCGACCTGGCTCAGCTACGAGAAGCTGCGTGTGGTCATCGAGAAGAAAATGTTCTCCAACACCGAGGACCTGCTGCCTGTCATCAGCTTCAACGCCAAAGCCAGCAAAGAGGATCAACAAAAGCACAACGACTTCGTCACACGGATGGTGGAACGCGGTTACACCGACAAGCAAGTCCGGCTGCTCTCCGAGTGGTACCTGCGGGTCAGAAAGTCACAATAACCCGCAACCGGAGCACCGGTTGTCGTTAGCCCAGAGCCTGTGTCAGCAATATCTGCTACACAGGCTTGAGGGAAGTTGTCGGAAAGCTGGCGGCGTGGTTCAGCCACACTCAGTGCGTACCCGAGCAGTCCGTTTCGGATGTTCTGGCCGATTGACCCGCCTAAGGTTTTCCAAGACGGCTTCATAAGGAGCAGTCATGAGCTATGTGATCGACCGACGTCTGAACGGCAAGAACAAGAGCACGGTTAACCGCCAGCGCTTCTTGCGGCGCTACCGCGACCACATCAAGAAAGCCGTCGAGGAGGCCGTAAGCCGCCGCTCCATTACCGATATGGAGCACGGCGAGCAGATCAGTATTCCCGGGCGCGATATTGACGAGCCGGTGCTGCACCATGGCCGCGGCGGCAAGCAGACCGTCGTCCACCCCGGCAACAAGGAGTTTACCGCTGGCGAACATATCGCCCGCCCTCAAGGCGGCGGTGGCGGCAGTGGACGCGGCAAGGCCGGTAACTCCGGCGAAGGCATGGACGAGTTCGTCTTCCAGATCACCCAGGAAGAGTTTCTCGAATTCATGTTCGAGGACCTCGAATTGCCCAACCTGGTCAAGCGTCACCTGGCCGGTACCGACACCTTCAAAACCGTACGCGCCGGTATCAGCAACGAAGGCAACCCGTCACGCATCAACATCATTCGCACATTGCGTTCTGCCCATGCACGGCGTATTGCCCTGTCTGGCAGCAGCCGCGCCAAACTGCGCGAGGCTCAGGAAGAACTTGCCCGACTGAAACAGGAAGAACCTGACAATTTCGGCGACATTCAAGCCATAGAAGCGGAGATAGAGCGGTTGAGTGCGCGCATTCATCGCGTACCCTTCCTTGATACCTTCGACCTCAAGTACAACTTGCTGGTCAAACAGCCCAACCCAAGCTCAAAAGCCGTGATGTTCTGCCTGATGGACGTTTCCGGGTCCATGACCCAGGCGACCAAGGACATCGCCAAACGCTTTTTCATCCTCCTGTACCTGTTCCTCAAGCGTAACTACGACAAGATCGAAGTCGTGTTCATCCGCCACCACACCAGTGCCCGCGAAGTGGACGAGGAAGAGTTTTTCTATTCACGGGAGACGGGCGGCACCATCGTTTCCAGCGCCCTGAAAATGATGCAGGAGATCATGGCCGAACGTTACCCGGCCAACGAGTGGAACATCTACGCCGCCCAGGCCTCGGACGGCGACAACTGGAATGATGACTCGCCGATCTGCCGCGAGATCCTCAGCAAGCAGATCATGCCCTTCGTGCAGTACTACACGTACGTCGAGATTACCCCACGCGAGCACCAGGCCCTGTGGTTCGAGTATGAGCGCATCGGCGAGTCCTTCCCCGACACATTCGCCCAGCAACAACTGGTATCGGCCGGTGATATCTATCCGGTCTTCCGTGAACTCTTCCAGCGCAGGTTAGTGACATGACCGCCAGAGAACAGAAGCGCCAACCCATTTCCACGGGGTCCGAATGGACGTTCGAACTCATCCAGGCCTATGACCGTGAGATCGGCCGCCTGGCAGAGCGCTATGCCTTGGACACTTACCCCAACCAGATCGAGGTGATCACCGCCGAGCAGATGATGGATGCCTATGCCTCGGTCGGCATGCCGCTGGGCTACCACCACTGGTCGTATGGCAAACACTTTCTCAGCACCGAGAAGTCCTACAGCCGCGGCCAGATGGGCCTGGCGTACGAGATCGTCATCAACTCCGACCCGTGCATCGCCTACTTGATGGAAGAAAACACCATCTGCATGCAGGCGCTGGTGGTGGCCCATGCCTGCTATGGTCACAACAGCTTTTTCAAGGGCAATTACCTGTTCCGCACCTGGACTGACGCCAGTTCGATCATCGACTACCTGGTGTTCGCCAAGCAGTACATCACCCAGTGCGAGGAGCGGCATGGCATTGATGCCGTGGAGGACCTGCTCGACTCCTGCCATGCCCTGATGAACTACGGTGTAGACCGCTACAAACGCCCCTACCCGATCTCTGCCGAAGAAGAACGGCGTCGGCAAAAGGACCGTGAAGAACACCTGCAGAAACAGATCAACGACCTGTGGCGCACCATACCCAAGAACAGCGACAAGAACAGCGACAGAGACAACGCACGCTTCCCGGCCGAGCCACAGGAGAACATCCTGTATTTCATCGAGAAGCATGCACCGCTGCTTGAGCCCTGGCAGCGTGAAGTGGTGCGCATCGTGCGCAAGATCGCCCAGTACTTCTACCCACAACGGCAAACCCAGGTGATGAACGAAGGCTGGGCAACCTTCTGGCACTACACCCTGATGAACGACCTGTACGACGAAGGGCTGGTGACCGACGGCTTCATGATGGAGTTCCTCCAGTCGCACACCAGCGTGGTGTTCCAGCCAGGTTTCGACAGCCCCTACTACAGCGGCATCAACCCTTATGCCCTGGGCTTTGCCATGTACCGCGATATTCGCCGCATGTGTGAAAACCCCACGGAAGAAGACCGTCGCTGGTTCCCCGACATCGCAGGTGGCGACTGGCTCTCGACCATCAAGTTCGCCATGAGCAGCTTCAAGGACGAGAGCTTCATCCTGCAGTACCTGTCGCCCAAGGTCATCCGCGACCTCAAGCTGTTCAGCATCCTCGACGATGACCAACGCGACGACCTGCTGGTGCCTGCGATCCACGACGAAGCCGGCTACCGGACCATTCGTGAAACCCTGGCCGCCCAATACAACCTGGGCAACCGCGAGCCTAACGTGCAGATCTGGAGCATTGACCGGCGAGGCGACCGCTCGCTGACCCTGCGCCATCAGCAGCACGACCGCAAACCTCTGGGGGACTCCACCGAAGAAGTACTCAAGCACCTGCACCGTCTCTGGGGCTTCGATATCCACCTGGAAACCCTGCAGGGCGACCAGATCGTCAAAACCCACCATGTGCCGCCCAAAGGCGAACACTCGGACGGCGATTACGGTCGCCTCGACCTGGCCGTCGTACACCTGTAGCGAAGCCAGCCTCCGTTGCTGCCGGACAGGGTATCCTGTGGCATCAACGGAGGTTTTTTAATGCACATCTACAAGGTCGGCGGCGCGGTACGTGACCGCCTGCTCAACAGGCCCGTAACAGATATCGACTGGGTGGTAGTGGGCGCGACAGTCGAGCAGATGCAAGCCCTGGGCTATCGCCCGGTCGGCGCCGACTTTCCGGTCTTCCTGCATCCACGCAGTGGCGAGGAATATGCGCTGGCACGCACGGAGCGCAAGAGCGGACGTGGCTATGGCGGGTTCACCTTTCACGCCAGCCCCGAGGTCACCCTTGAAGAAGACCTCATCCGCCGCGACCTGACCATCAATGCCATCGCCGAGGACGAACACGGCCAGGTGTTTGACCCCTACAACGGCATCCGTGATCTAGAAGCACGCATTTTACGCCATGTTTCCCCGGCTTTCGCCGAAGATCCCTTGCGCGTGTTACGTGTAGCCCGCTTCGCCGCGCGGTATGCCTACCTGGGCTTCAAGGTGGCTCCGGAAACCCTTGAACTGATGCGCCAACTCAGCGCCTCCGGGGAACTCCAGGCCCTTACGGCAGAACGCAGCTGGAAGGAAATCTCCCGCGCACTGATGGAAGACCAGCCACAGGTCTTCATTGAGGTGCTACGGGCGTGTGGCGCGCTGAAGGAGTTGCTGCCCGAGGTCGATGCGTTGTTCGGTGTACCGCAGCCGGCTGCACACCACCCGGAAATCGACACCGGCCTGCATACCCTCGCCGTGCTGGAACAGGCGGCCGTACATCAACAGCCCCTCAGCGTGCGCTGGGCTTGCCTGCTGCACGACCTGGGCAAAGGTCTGACCCCTGAAGCGCAATGGCCACAGCACATTGCCCACGAGCATCGCGGGCGGCCCTTGATCAAAGCGGTCAACCAACGTTTCAAGGCACCGCGAGACTGCCAGGAACTGGCAATACTGGTCGGCGAGTACCACACCCACAGCCACCGAGCCCTGGAGCTCAAGGCGTCGACCCTGCTGGAGTTGTTGCAGAGCTTCGATGTGTATCGCCGCCCACAGCGTTTTGAGGAGTTCATCGCGGCCTGCGAAATGGACGCCCGTGGGCGCCTTGGGCTGGAGCAGCGGCCCTACCCACAAGCGGATTACCTGCGTGGGGCGGCTACGGCAGCACGCGCGGTCGCAGTCCAGCCATTGGTGCAGCAAGGCCTGACGGGACAAGCCTTGGGTGATGCGCTTAAATCAGAGCGGCTGAAGGCGCTGAAGGCCTACAAGGACGCGGCCGCACACTAGCACGCCTCATCAGCCTTGGCGGCGCCTGCATCGTCGCCAAGGCTGTCCTGACGCGTCAGTTGCTGACCGCGCCACTCGAACGGTACAGGCGCCAACACCTGTTCGATATGCGAGTCGGCCCACAACTGAGCCATGGTCTTACCGACCTCAACATGAACCAGTTCGGGGGCAATCAGCGACAACGGCCAGAGCACGAAGGCATTTTTCAGAATTTCGGCACGCGGCAGCACCAGACCATCGAAATTACCGACCAGATCGCCGTACAGCAGTACATCGATATCCAGCGGCAGGCCTTTGCGCTCAGGCGCATAACGACCGTTTTCAGCCTCAATGAACTTCAAGCGACGATCCAGCTCCGTCAGCGGCAGATCGGTCTTCGCCACCACCACCAGATTGAAGAACGGGCCACTCTTGATACCCACCGCCTGGCTCTCGAACACCGCTGAACAGTGCATGTCCACAAGGAACGATGCCAGCGCATCAAGCCCTGCGGTCAAATGCCGTTCTCGCTCGGTATTGCTACCAAGCCCAAGGTAAACCGTGGTCAGAGACATCCGCGCTCAATCTCCACACCCACCCCGCTGGCTTCCGGGACGGCGCCGGGCTTGGTCAGCTTGAGGTGCAGCCAGGGAATCTGAAATTCGTCCATCAGCACCTTGGCCAAGCGCTCGGCAAAGGTTTCCACCAGTTGGAACTGCGCCTGCTCGGCAAAAGCCTGGATGCGCGCCGACACGCTGGCGTAATCGAGGGCCAGCGTCAGGTCATCACCTGCGGCTGCCGGGCGATTGTCCCAGGCGAATCGCAGGTCCAGCCGCAAGCACTGGCGAATACCGCGCTCCCAATCGTAAGCACCGATGACGGTATCGACTTCCAGCCCTTCGATGAACACTCTGTCCAAGCACTTTTCTCCGCTGCACGACAAGGGCGCCTTGCGCCGTTAGAATCAGGGCGTCCTCGCCCGGAATAGTTAGCATGTTTTGGTTACTGGCATTGCTCGCCTACCTGCTCGGCTCGCTGTCCTTTGCCATCCTACTCAGCCGCCTGAACGGCTGCCCCGACCCGCGCATGAGCGGCTCAGGCAACGCCGGCGCGACCAACATGCTGCGCCTGGCGGGAAAAAAACTCGCCATCCTGACCCTGCTCGGCGATCTCTGCAAAGGCCTGCTGCCCGTACTGATCGCGCAAGCGCTGGGCTTTGGCCTGCAACAACAAGCCTGGATCGGCCTGTACGCCGTCATCGGCCACCTGTTCCCGGTGTACTTTCGCTTTCGTGGCGGCAAGGGCGTTGCCACTGCTGCCGGCATGCTCCTTGGCCTCTACCCGCCGGCCGCTCTACTGGCCATCAGTGCCTGGCTGCTTACCTTCCGCCTGACCCGCACCAGTTCGCTGGCCGCGTTGATCGCCACACCGCTCACCCTGCCCTTGCTGGCCTGGCGTGAACCTGAGGCACTGCTGCCGATAAGCGTACTGACGATACTGATCGTCTGGCGCCATCGCGGCAATCTACGCGACCTTTTCGCCGGGCGCGAACGACACTTCTGAACCTGAAACATGAACGGCTTTCAGCTTCAAAGCGCTGGCAACTGCTCCATCGGCCAGCGCGCCTGCACTGTAATTGCCAGGCTTTCGTGCTGCCCGGCGGCCAAACGCTGGCAGCCGGCATAGGCGATCATCGCCCCGTTATCGGTACAGAACGCTGGGCGCGCGTAGTACACATTGCCTTTGAGCCCGGCCAGCATGTCTTCCAACGACGCACGCAAGGCCTTGTTCGCGCTCACCCCACCGGCAATCACCAGCCGCTTGAGGCCGGTTTGCTTCAAGGCACGCCGGCACTTGATGGTCAAAGTCTCCACCACTGCCTGCTGGAAGGCCAGCGAGATGTCGCAACGGGTTTGCTCACCGTCGTCCCCAGCGCGCTGACACTGCTGCCAGGTATTGAGGGCAAAGGTTTTCAGGCCGCTGAAGCTGAAATCCAGGCCCGGACGATCGGTCATAGGCCGCGGGAAGACGAAGCGTCCCGGTACACCCTGAGCGGCAAGGCGGGCAATCTCCGGCCCGCCCGGATAGTTCAGGCCGATCAGCTTGGCGGTCTTGTCGAACGCCTCACCTGCTGCGTCATCCAGGCTCTCGCCCAACAGTTCGTAGCGACCGATACCATCCACCCGGACCAGTTGGGTGTGGCCACCCGAAACCAGCAAGGCGACGAACGGGAACTCCGGTGGCTGGGCCTCCAGCATCGGCGCCAACAGATGGCCTTCCATATGGTGTACGCCCAACGCCGGGATGCCCCAGGCAAACGCCAGGGCCTGGGCGCAGGAGGCACCAACCAGCAACGCACCAACAAGCCCGGGGCCTGCCGTATACGCGATGGCATCGATCTCGGTCGCGACACAGTCGGCCTCGGCCAGCACCTGCCGGATCAACGGCAGCATGCGCTTGACGTGATCACGCGAGGCAAGCTCGGGCACCACCCCGCCGTAGACACGATGAAGGTCGATTTGACTGAACAGTGCGTCGGCCAACAAACCGCGTTCACTGTCGTATAATGCGACGCCGGTTTCGTCGCAGGATGTTTCCAATCCCAGTACTAGCATGGGTCTATGCCTTGTATAGGCTGAATTCGAAGGCGCGCATGATAGTCCCCGTACCCGATGCCGACCAGCGGTTTTCGATCAGAGGCTTTGCATTCCGAGCGTCTAAGGGTTAACATCCGCAACCCTTAAAAACCGACGTTCTCCAGCGCACATTTTTGCCACGAGTACGTTGCCCCGGTACTAAATGAAGGTAGCTCTGGATGCCAGCCGTCAAAGTTAAAGAGAATGAACCCTTCGACGTAGCTCTGCGTCGTTTCAAGCGCTCCTGCGAAAAAGCCGGTGTACTGGCTGAAGTTCGTAGCCGCGAATTTTACGAGAAGCCGACTTCCGAGCGTAAGCGCAAGGCTGCTGCTGCAGTTAAGCGTCACGCCAAGAAAGTCCAGCGCGAGCAGCGCCGCGCCGTTCGTCTGTACTAATACAGACGTTCGACCACGCTTCTGCCTAACCCGGTCTAAACGCCGGGTTGTCGGCAGATGATGTTTTACTCAGGCCTAAACACCTGAGCTGCAGAAACCGCTCGTCGGTTGAAGCAGGCCTTCCAATCGTCAGAACTGGCATCACGCCAGCTGTGCACGTCAACACTGACGAGTCCTCACGGGCTGCAGGCGAGCACACTCTTCCACACTTGTGTTATGAACATTCGACCACGCTCGAATGCGCAGCCGTTCCCGCAGCATTAGCGATTACACTGGTTTATCGCCTGATGATGAGAGTGCCATGGCCGGGCTGATACCCCAAAGTTTCATTGACGACCTCCTCAACCGCACCGATATCGTCGATGTGGTGAGTTCACGCGTCCAACTGAAAAAAGCCGGCAAGAACCTCACTGCCTGCTGCCCGTTCCATAAAGAGAAGACCCCTTCTTTCAGCGTCAGCCCCGACAAGCAGTTCTACTACTGCTTTGGCTGCGGCGCTGGTGGCAACGCCCTGGGCTTCATCATGGACCACGACAACCTGGACTTTCCCCAGGCTGTCGAGGAACTGGCCAAAGCGGCCGGCATGGAAGTGCCACGCGAAGAAGGCCAGCGCGGGCACAAGCCCCGGCAACCGACCGATTCACCGCTCTATCCACTGCTGGAAGCCGCTGCGGAGTACTACCGCCAGGCCCTGAAAAGCCACCCGACGCGCAAATCAGCAGTCGAATACCTCAAAGGGCGTGGCCTGTCCGGTGAAATTGCCCGCGACTTCGGCCTGGGCTTCGCCCCGCCCGGCTGGGACAACCTGTTCAAGCACCTCAGCAGCGATACACTGCAGCAAAAAGCCATGATCGACGCCGGGCTGTTGATCGAGAACGCCGAAACCGGCAAACGCTATGACCGCTTCCGCGATCGCGTCATGTTCCCGATCCGCGATAGCCGGGGCCGCGTCATCGCCTTTGGTGGCCGCGTGCTGGGGGACGACAAGCCCAAGTACCTGAACTCTCCGGAGACGCCTGTATTCCACAAGGGCCAGGAGCTGTACGGGCTCTACGAAGCGCGCAAGTTCAACCGCAATCTCGATGAAATCATCGTCGTAGAAGGCTACATGGACGTCATCGCCCTGGCCCAGCAAGGCCTGCGCAATGCCGTAGCCACCCTGGGCACAGCCACCAGCGAAGAACACCTCAAGCGCCTGTTCCGCGTGGTGCCCAGCGTGCTGTTCTGCTTCGACGGCGACCAGGCTGGCCGCAATGCCGCCTGGCGCGCACTGGAAGCTGCCCTGCCGAGCCTGCAGGATGGTCGCAAGGCACGCTTCCTGTTCCTGCCCGAAGGTGAAGACCCTGACACCCTGATTCGCGCCGAAGGCACAGACGCCTTCCGCGCACGGATCAACCAGCACGCTCAACCGCTTGCCGATTACTTTTTCCAACGACTGACCGAAGAGGCCGACCCGCGCTCGCTCGAAGGCAAGGCCCACATGGCCACCCTCGCCGCACCGCTGATCGACAAAGTGCCCGGTGCAAACCTGCGCGCCCTGATGCGTAATCGGCTGAAGGAAATTACCGGCCTCAATAGCGAGCAGGTCGAGCAACTGTCGCACAGCGCGCCCACCGAAGCGCCGCCCAGCTACGACCCGGGCATCGACTACGGTGCGATGCCCGATTACACACCCGATTACAATGATTTTCATCAGCCCGAGTACACGCCACCACAGCAGCAGTGGACACCGAACAAGGGTGGCCAGAAAAAGAAGTGGGACGGCAAGCCCTGGGACAAAAAAGGCAAGCCATGGGAGCGCAATGGCCGCAACCAAGAGGCGCCACCACGGGTACCGACCGCCGTCGAGCCACCCACGCTGAGCGCCCTGCGTACACTGCTGCACCACCCGCGACTGGCCAAAAAAGTCGAGGATGCCAGCCACTTCGCTGCCGAAGAGCACCATTACGCTCAGCTACTGGTGGCGCTGCTTGAGGCCTTGCAGAAAAATCCTGAGCTACGCTCATTACAGCTGATCGCACGCTGGCACGGCACAGAACAAGGCCGCTTGCTGCGAGCGCTGGCAGAAAAGGAATGGTTGATCGATGCCGACAACCTTGAACAACAGTTTTTCGACACTATAACTAGCTTGTCCGCTCGCCAACGCGAGCGCAGCCTGGAACATTTGCTCAGGAAAGCACGTCAAAGTGAACTGAGCGCAGAGGAAAAAAATCAGCTGCGCGACCTGTTAAGCCGTAATGTTCCCGCACAAAACCCGACCTCAACTGGCGCGTGAGGTCCATGCTCGGGTATAATCCTCGGCTTGTTTTTTTGCCCGCCAAGACCTTCAGTGGATAGGGTGTTATGTCCGGAAAAGCGCAACAGCAGTCTCGCATCAAAGAGTTGATCACCCGCGGTCGTGAGCAGGGCTACCTGACTTACGCGGAGGTCAACGACCACCTGCCAGAGGATATTTCAGATCCGGAGCAGGTGGAAGACATCATCCGCATGATCAACGACATGGGGATCAACGTATTCGAGAGTGCTCCGGATGCGGATGCCCTTTTGTTGGCCGAAGCCGATACCGACGAAGCCGCCGCCGAGGAAGCGGCCGCCGCGTTGGCAGCTGTGGAAACCGACATTGGTCGCACTACCGACCCAGTGCGCATGTACATGCGCGAAATGGGTACGGTTGAGCTGCTGACCCGTGAAGGCGAAATCGAAATCGCCAAGCGCATCGAGGAAGGCATCCGTGAAGTCATGGGTGCGATTGCCCACTTCCCGGGTACTGTCGACTACATCCTCAGCGAATACGACCGTGTAACCGCCGAAGGCGGCCGTCTGTCCGATGTGCTCAGTGGCTACATCGACCCGGATGACGGCATCGCCGCGCCGGCCGAAATGCCGCCACCGGTCGACACCAAAGCCGCTCCGGCTGCGGTCGCTGATGACGACGAGGAAGAGGCTGCTGAAGCCTCCGACGACGAGGAAGAGACCGAAAGCGGTCCGGATCCGGAAGTGGCTCGCCAGCGTTTCGGCGCAGTGGCCGAGCAGCTCGAAGCAACGGTCAAAGTGCTGAAAAAGCACGGTCGAAACAGCAAGCAAGGCATCGCCGAACTGCTGCAACTGGCCGAGCTGTTCATGCCGATCAAACTGGTTCCAAAACAGTTTGAAGTACTGGTCGAGCGTGTACGTAGCGCCCTGGAACGCCTGCGGGCCCAGGAACGCGCAATCATGCAGCTGTGCGTACGTGATGCACGTATGCCACGTGCCGACTTCCTGCGCATGTTCCCAAGCAACGAAGTCGACCTGACCTGGAGCGGCGATCTTGCCAAGCGCAGCACCAAGTGGGCTGAAGCATTGGGCCGCCTGGACGCCGACATCGTGCGTTGCCAGCAGAAGCTGGTAGACCTGGAAGCAGAAACCGGTCTGACGATTGCCGAAATCAAGGACATCAACCGTCGCATGTCGATCGGTGAGGCCAAGGCCCGCCGCGCGAAAAAGGAAATGGTCGAGGCCAACCTGCGTCTGGTGATCTCCATTGCCAAGAAGTACACCAACCGTGGCCTGCAGTTCCTCGATCTGATCCAGGAAGGCAACATCGGCTTGATGAAGGCGGTGGACAAGTTCGAATACCGTCGCGGCTACAAGTTCTCGACCTACGCCACCTGGTGGATCCGTCAGGCGATTACCCGTTCCATTGCCGACCAGGCTCGCACCATCCGTATCCCGGTACACATGATCGAAACGATCAACAAGCTCAACCGTATTTCCCGGCAGATGCTGCAGGAAATGGGTCGCGAGCCGACGCCGGAGGAATTGGGTGAGCGCATGGAAATGCCTGAGGACAAGATCCGCAAGGTATTGAAGATCGCCAAAGAACCGATCTCCATGGAAACCCCGATCGGTGACGACGAAGACTCGCATCTGGGCGACTTCATCGAGGACTCGACCATGCAGTCGCCAATTGATGTGGCCACTGTCGAAAGCCTCAAGGAAGCAACCCGTGACGTGCTCTCCGGCCTGACCGCACGCGAAGCCAAAGTGCTGCGCATGCGTTTCGGTATCGACATGAACACCGACCACACCCTCGAAGAGGTCGGCAAGCAGTTCGACGTGACCCGTGAGCGGATCCGTCAGATTGAAGCCAAGGCACTGCGTAAGCTGCGCCACCCGACGCGAAGCGAGCATCTACGCTCCTTCCTCGACGAGTGATGACAAACCCCGGCCCTCGCGCCGGGGTTTTTCTTTTCATGGCCTCTGCATTTAAGACTTTCGCCACTATCCTCTAGGCAAAAGCGCCGTCTACACTCGAATCAGACTACCTGTGTGACGAGGCCGCTATGCTCAGATTGCCGGCCATCCTGTTGCTGCTCCAGCTTCTCTGGAGTGCAACGGCCGGCGCCTTGACCCTGACAGACGAAGAACAAGCCTGGCTCAGTGCGCACCCGCAACTGCGTCTAGGCGTCGATGCTTCCTGGCCACCCTTTGAATACCGGGACCAGGAGGGTCGCTACCAGGGACTGGCCGCCGACTACATCACCTTGCTCGAGGATCGCCTGGGGGTCGCATTCAAACCGATCGAACCGATCAGTTGGACTGCAGTACTGGAGGAGGCTCGAAACGGCAAACTGGATCTGTTGCCAGGCATCATGTCGACGCCTGAACGACAAAGCTACCTGTCCTTTACGCGCCCCTACCTGGATTTTCCGATTGTCATTCTTGCCCATCAGGGCGGCGCGCAACCCCACGACCTGAAAGACCTCTATGGCCTGAAAGTCGCCGTGGTTGAGAACTACGCCCCCCACGAACTGTTACGCACCCATCACCCCGACCTCAATCTGGTCGCCCTGCCCAACGTCAGCTCGACCTTGCAAGCCCTGGCGACAGACCAGGTCGATGCGGTGGTCGGCGACCTGGCATCAAGTATCTGGAGCCTGCGCCAGCAGAAGCTTGAAGGCTTGTATGTCAGCGGGGAAACCCCCTATCGCTACCAGTTGGCAATGGCCGTGCCACGCGAGGATAAAATACTCGTCGCAATCCTCGACAAAGTCCTGGCCGACATGAGCCCTGGCGAGATCAGCAATATCCAGGAGCGCTGGGTCGGCAAGGTGTTGGATCGCCGCACAGGCTGGTACGACCTGCTGATGTATGGCTTGCCAGGGATCCTGGTGCTGCTCACCATCCTGGCGGTGGTCATCTGGAGCAACCGCCGACTCAGCTCCGAGATTTCCAGACGCATCGCCCTTGAACAGGAGTTGCGTAGCAGCGAATACCACTACCGCGGCTTGATCGAGAGCCTTTCGGCCATCGCCTGGGAAGCCGACACCGAAGATTTCACCTACAGCTACGTCTCGCCTCATGCAGAAAACCTGCTGGGCTATCCACTCAGCGACTGGCTCAAGCCCGGCTTCTGGAACAGCATCCTGCACCCCGACGACGCGCTTTGGGCACAGGCCTATTGTGACAGCGAAACCGCTGCAGGACGCGATCACAGCCTCGACTACCGGGTGATCACTGCCGACGGGCGTAGCCTGTGGGTGCGCGACATCGTCAGCCTGATCGAACACGGGCACAAGCCGGTCATGCGCGGCTTGATGATAGACATCAGTGAAGCCAAGAATACCGAACTGGCCTTACGCCTTTCTGAGCAAAAATTCGCCTCTGTGTTCCAGCAATGCCCAGACATCCTGGTGATCGCCCGCCTCAGCGACGGCTGCCTGCTTGAAGTCAACGAAGCCTTCGAGGAGCAGCTTGGCCTGAGCCCGGCACACGTCATCGGCAAGACCGCCACCGAGTTGAACATCTGGGGCATCGAAGGCATAGGCCCCAAATTACTGCGGCGCCTGCAGGCCGGAAAGGTGCGCAACCTTGAGATGCTGTTCAAACGTCGCAATGGCCAGGTGTTTACCGGGCTGACCTCGGTCGAGGCCTTCCAGCTGGATAGCACGCCTGCTTTGGTGGTGGCCGTACGCGACATCAGCCAACTCAAGGAAGCCCAGGATCAGCTGCAAACATCCGAAGAGAAGTTCGCCAAGGCTTTCCATGCCTCACCCGACGGGCTTCTTCTGTCGCGCCAGCGAGACGGCAGGCTGATTGAAGTCAACGAAGGGTTCTGCCGCCTGACAGGCTATGACCTGAGCATGACGCTGGACCGCACATCGATTGACCTGGGCATCTGGGTTGACCTCAATGAACGCAAACGCCTGCTGGAACTGCTGGAAAGGGACGGCTTCGTGCGCGACTACACCTGCCATATTCGCCGCAGCGACGGGCAGATTCGCCTGTGTGAACTTTCGGCGCGGCCACTGCCCATCGCCGGCGAAGAGTGCATGCTGACCATCGCGCGCGATATTACCGAGCGCCACCTGATGCAGGAAAAACTGCAACTGGCGGCCACTGTCTTCGAGAATACGGCCGAGGGCGTGCTGATCACCGACACCGAGCAGCGTATCAGTGCGGTCAACCGTGCTTTCAGCGAGATCACCGGCTACAGCGAGTTCGAGGCACTAGGCCAGACACCGCGCCTGCTCGCTTCTGGCCAGCACGACAGCGCCTTCTACGCGGCCATGTGGCACCAACTGACCGCCGAAGGCCACTGGCAAGGCGAAATTCAGAACCGCCGCAAGAACGGCGAAGTGTACCCAGGCTGGCTGACCATCAGTGCCGTGCGTAATAGCGGCCGGGAAATCACCCACTTCGTGGCAGTATTCGCCGACATCTCCAGCATCAAACATGCCCAGGCCAAGCTCGACTATCAGGCGCACCATGATCCACTGACCGGCCTGCCCAACCGTACCCTGTTTGAAAGCCGGCTACAGGCTGCCCTGAGCTGCACACAAACCTCCAAGGCTCAGGGCGCGGTGCTGTTTCTCGACCTGGACCGCTTCAAGCACATCAACGACAGCCTTGGTCACCCGGTCGGCGACCTGCTGCTCAAAGGCATCGCCCATCGCCTGAAGGAGCAAGTGCGGGATATCGACACCGTCGCCCGCCTGGGCGGTGACGAGTTCATCATCCTGCTTCCCGGCCTGCACCAACCCAGCGACGCCGAACACATCGCCGCCAAGCTACTGAATTGCTTCAGTGCACCTTTCCAGGCGGGCGAACATGAGTTCTTCACCAGCGCCAGCATCGGTACCAGCCTTTATCCACAGGACGGCAGTGACGTTGCATCACTTATCCGAAACGCCGACGCCGCGATGTACCGTTCCAAAGCCAAGGGCCGCAACCGCGTCGAATCCTACACACGCGACCTGACCGCACAGGCCAGCGCGCGCGTCGCCCTGGAGCATGAACTGCGCCGAGCCATTGAACGCGACGAACTGAGCCTGTACTACCAGCCTAAGTTCAGCCTGAAAACCCAAAGCCTGATTGGTGCCGAAGCCCTGATTCGCTGGAGCAACCCCACCTTTGGTGATGTTCCGCCCGAACACTTCATTGCGTTGGCAGAAGAGAACGGCATGATTCTGCAACTGGGCGACTGGGTGCTGGAACATGCCTGCCGACAAATGCAGCAATGGAAAGAGACCTACCTCGCCTTCGGCCCACTGTCGATCAACCTGGCGGGGGCCCAGTTACGTCAGCCCAGCCTGGTCAAACGTATTGAACAGTTGCTCAATACCTACCACCTCAGCGCGGGCGACCTGCAGTTGGAGATCACTGAGAACTTCATCATGAGCCAGGCCGAAGAGGCCCTGGCGATTCTGCACCAACTCAAACGCCTGGGCGTACAGTTGGCTATCGACGACTTCGGCACCGGCTACTCATCGCTCAGTTACCTCAAGCGCCTGCCGCTGGACATCCTCAAGATCGATCAGTCATTCATCCGCGGCCTACCGGACGACCCGCATGACGCAGCGATTGCCCGCGCCATTATCGCCCTGGGCCGCAGCATGCAACTGACCATCATTGCCGAGGGCGTAGAGAACCTTGCCCAACAACGCTTCCTCGCGGCCGAGGGCTGCGAACAGATCCAAGGCTACATCGTCAGCTTGCCATTACCACCCGAAGAGTTTGCCGCGACCTTTCTTCGTATAGCAGTTTCAGATCTTTCGGATGGCACAGCCTGGAAACCCTCGTTATAATCCGCGACCACTGAGGGCCTATAGCTCAGTTGGTTAGAGCAGGGGACTCATAATCCCTTGGTCGCAGGTTCGAGTCCTGCTGGGCCCACCACGTTCAAAGCCGCGCACTGCGCGGCTTTTTCGTATCTGCCCTAAAAAGCTCACGTCACGCCTGCCCACCAACAGCCCGGCCTCGGTATTGGACAGTGAGCCGAATAGCCGACACAATCGGCTCACAACATGAGCCGAATAAGCTCAGTATTCGGCTCACCAACGAGCAACCCCATGCACGAACCCTTCTGGATCTGGCAGCAGCCCGACTGGCCGCACTTCAACTGGCAAGCTGAACCGCTTGCCCCGTTGCTGCGCGCCTGCGTTAAAGCGCAGGGGCGCTTGCTCGGCATACTCGGTGCTGTAGGAGGTGATGCCGAAGCGCAGAGCAACCTGGATGCTCTGCTGCAGAACATCGTCACCTCATCAGCAATCGAAGGTGAACAATTAAATGTTGGCTCGGTACGCTCCTCCCTGGCGCGTCGCTTGGGGCTGAGCGAAGAAGGTCGCACCACGGCGCGCTCCGAAGGCCTGGCAGAGTTGCTGCTCGATGCCACACGAGCACATCAGCAACCGCTTGACCTACAACGGTTGTATACATGGCACTGCTGGCTGTTCTCTAACGACGACAGCCTGTCAGCCCGCCCAGTGCACGTCGGCACGTTACGCGGCGAAGAGCCCATGCAGGTTGTTTCCGGCCGTCTCGATCGTCCCATCGTACATTTCGAAGCCCCTCCACGTGCCGGGCTGGAAACGCAAATGGCCAACTTCTTGGCCTGGTTCGAGAGTAGCCGCAGCGATGCCACTCTTGATCCATTGCTACGCGCAGGCATTGCCCATTTCTGGTTCGTCACCCTGCACCCCTTTGATGACGGAAACGGTCGCCTTACCCGCGCACTCACCGATCTGGCGTTGGCCCAAGGCGAGTTGCAGGCCATCCGTTTCTACGCCATGTCGGCAAGTATCCTCGATGACCGCAGCGGCTATTACCAGATCCTTGAAGCGAGTCAGAAAGGCACCCTGGATATCACCGCTTGGCTGCTGTGGTTCCTCAGCACACTGCTCAGAAGCCTGGAGCAAGCTCTTGCCCGGATCGACCGAGTGCTCAACAAGGCTCGCTTCTGGCAGATACACCGCAGCCATGCCCTGTCAGCCGAACAAATCAAAGTACTCAACCGCCTGCTCGATGGCGGCGAAAGCGGCTTCGAGAACGGCATCAGCGCGGCCCAATACCAGGCCGTAGCCAAGGTTTCCAAAGCCACCGCTACACGACATCTGAGCGACCTCCTTGAGAAAGGCTGCATCATCCGCTTACCCGGCGGAGGTCGTAGCACCCGCTATCAGATCAACCGGCCCAATAGCCCTGACCCAGGGCCTGTATCCGAGATACCCCATGCCTGAAACACGCGCTGCAGCCCTCGACGAAATCGACCGTCAACTCATCGCCCTGTTGCAGATCAACGCCCGTGAAGGCGTGGCCACGCTGGCCCGGCAGTTGGGCATCGCTCGTACTACCGTCACCTCACGGCTGGCTCGCCTTGAGAAAACCAAGGTAATCACTGGCTACGGTGTTCGCCTCGGGCAGCGAGTGATTGATGGCGGCTTGCAGGCGTATGTCGGGATTACCGTGCAGCCACGCTCCGGCAAGGATGTGGTGCGGCGGCTCAGTGCCATGGGCCAGATCCAGCAGTTATGTGCGGTGAGTGGCGAGTTTGACTATGTGGCCTGGCTGCGCAGCGACTCACCGGAGCAACTGGACCAGTTGCTCGATCAAATCGGCAACGTCGAAGGTGTGGAGAAAACCACCACCTCGATCATCCTCAGCAGCAAGGTGGATCGCGGGCAGCCGATTTGACCGCCTCGGCCGGCATGGCATGAGCCACGCCGGCGCCCACACAGATCGTCACTTTGTAGCGTATCGCCGTCTAAATGACATAAATAAGATCATAACGACGACACTCTGCATCTTAATAACGAAATCCACCCCCTCTAAAATGACCGCCAGGCAGTTTCCTATACTCAAGCTCCGCACTCCGCGCAGCCCTGGCAAGGTCAATCATGAACAAGAACAATCGCCACCCCGCCGATGGAAAAAAACCCGTCACTATTTTCGGCCCGGACTTCCCTTTCGCCTTTGACGACTGGATCGAACACCCCGCAGGCCTCGGCAGCATCCCGGCCGAGCGACAGGGTGAGGAAGTAGCGATTGTCGGTGCCGGGATCGCCGGCCTGGTGGCCGCGTACGAGTTGATGAAACTGGGCCTGAAACCTGTCGTTTACGAAGCCTCGAGGATGGGCGGCCGCCTGCGCTCGCAAGCCTTTGAAGGCACTGACGGGATCATTGCAGAACTGGGGGGAATGCGTTTCCCAGTGTCCTCCACGGCGTTCTATCACTATGTGGACAAGCTCGGCCTTGAGACCAAGCCCTTCCCCAACCCGCTGACCCCAGCTTCTGGCAGCACCGTGATCGATCTGGAAGGCCAGACCCATTACGCTGAAAAACTCTCCGATTTGCCCAAGCTGTTCCAGGAAGTGGCCGATGCCTGGGCCGACGCCCTGGAAAGCGGCGCACGCTTTGGGGATATCCAGCAAGCTATCCGTGACCGTGATGTTCCGCGCCTCAAAGAGCTGTGGAACACGCTGGTGCCGCTCTGGGACGACCGCACCTTTTACGATTTCGTTGCGACTTCCAAGTCGTTCGCCAAGCTCAGCTTCCTGCACCGAGAAGTCTTTGGTCAGGTGGGTTTCGGCACGGGCGGCTGGGACTCGGACTTCCCCAACTCGATGCTGGAAATCTTCCGCGTGGTAATGACCAACTGCGACGATCACCAGCACTTGATCGTCGGCGGCGTCGAGCAGGTGCCGCAAGGCATCTGGCGCCATGTCCCTGAGCGCTGTGCCCACTGGCCCGCAGGTACCAGCCTGAGCTCACTGCACCGAGGCGCGCCGCGGCCGGGCGTCAAACGTATTGCCCGGGCCAGCGACGGTCGCCTGGCGGTGACTGACAACTGGGGAGATACCCGTCACTACGCCGCAGTGCTGACCACCTGCCAGAGCTGGTTGCTGACTACGCAGATTGAATGCGAGGAGTCGCTGTTCTCGCAGAAGATGTGGATGGCCCTGGACCGCACCCGCTACATGCAGTCGTCGAAGACCTTCGTCATGGTCGACCGCCCCTTCTGGAAGGACAAGGACCCGGAAACCGGTCGCGACCTGATGAGCATGACCCTGACCGACCGCCTCACCCGTGGCACCTACCTGTTCGACAACGGCGACGACAAGCCGGGGGTGATCTGCCTGTCCTATTCGTGGATGAGCGATGCCCTGAAAATGCTGCCTCAACCCGTGGAAAAACGGGTGAAACTGGCACTGGATGCGCTGAAGAAGATCTACCCGAAAGTGGACATCGCCGGGCACATCATCGGCGATCCGATTACGGTTTCCTGGGAAGCCGACCCGCACTTCCTGGGTGCGTTCAAAGGCGCTCTGCCCGGCCACTACCGCTACAACCAGCGGATGTACGCGCACTTCATGCAGCAGGACATGCCAGCCGAGCAGCGCGGCATGTTCATCGCCGGTGATGACGTCTCCTGGACCCCCGCCTGGGTAGAAGGGGCGGTACAAACGTCGCTCAATGCGGTGTGGGGTATCATGACCCACTTCGGTGGCCACACCCATCCGGACAACCCAGGCCCAGGCGACGTGTTCAATGAAATTGGCCCAATTGCCCTGGCCGACTGACGAGAGAACCGCCATGCGTATCGCCGTGTATCAGGGTGCGCCGCTACCAGTGGACGTGCCCGGCAACCTGGAGCGCTTGCATCAGCAAGCGCAGGCCGCTGCTGCCCGGGGCGCCGAACTGCTGGTGTGCCCGGAGATGTTCCTGACGGGCTATAACATCGGCGCCGACGCTGTAGCACGGCTGGCCGAGGCCGAGGACGGCCCCTCGGCCATGGCCGTGGTGGAGATCGCCCAAAGCAACCGCATCGCCATCGCCTATGGCTACCCTGAGCGGGCCGATGATGGTCGGCTGTACAACGCAGTACAGCTGATCGACGCCCACGGCAGCAGCCTGTGCAACTACCGCAAGACGCACCTGTTCGGCGGCCTTGACCGGGCGATGTTCAGCCCGGGCCCGGACCACTTCCCGGTGGTCCAGCTCAACGGCTGGAAGCTTGGCCTGTTGATCTGCTACGACATCGAGTTCCCGGAGAACGCCCGACGTCTGGCCCTGGCCGGCGCCGAACTGATACTGGTGCCAACCGCGAACATGGTGCCCTACGACTTTGTCGCCCAGGTCACCGTGCGCGCCCGCGCCTACGAAAACCAGTGTTATCTGGTTTACGCCAACTACTGCGGTGCCGAGGACGCGATCCAGTACTGTGGGCAAAGCAGTATCGTCGGCCCGGATGGCAGCATCCTGGCCATGGCTGGACGCGAGGCCTGCTTGCTGGCCAGTGATCTGGATCGCCAACAGGTCGTACAGGGCCGGGCCAACACCCCCTATCTGCACGACCTGCGCCCCGAGCTGTACGGCGACCCGCGCAAAGGCTGAGTTATCCGCTAGCATGACGGTTCGCGTTTTGCTGGAGCCGTCATGCCTGCCACGTTTGCACACCATACCTTGGCCAACGGCCTGCAGCTCACACTGCGCCATGCGCCACACCTGAAGCGCTGCGCCGCCGCAGTGCATGTCGCTGCCGGTAGCCACGATGCTCCAACGGCATGGCCGGGGCTGGCGCACTTCCTTGAACACCTGTTTTTTCTCGGCAACAGCCGCTTCCCGGCTGAAGAAGGCCTGATGCGCTACGTGCAACGCCACGGTGGCCAGGTCAATGCAAGCACGCGGGAACGGGCCACTGAGTTTTTTTTCGAAGTCCCGGTCGTGGCATTCAGCGGTGCCCTAGAGCGGCTGTGCGACATGCTTGCCCAGCCCCGCCTGGACGACCACGCCGCGCAGTTGCGCGAACGCGAAGTGCTGCACGCCGAGTTCATTGCCTGGTCCCGCGACCACGCCTCGCAGGCACAATTCACCCTGCTTCAGTGCGTATCGGCAGGCCATCCGCTGCGGGCCTTCCATGCCGGTAACCGCTACAGCCTGGGTGTACAGCAGGCCGCCTTTCAACGGGCACTGCAGGACTTCCACAAACGCTACTACCAGGCAGGGCAAATAACCCTGAGTTTGGCCGGGCCACAACCACTGACCGAGTTGTTGGCAATGGCCGAAGCCTGTAGCCAGGCCTTCAATCCCGGGCTGAAGACAGCCCAGGCACCCGTCACACCTCTGCAACTGTGCAGCGCACCGGCCCAACCGGCAGGCCTGCTGAACCTGTTGTTCGCCTGTGAACGCTTGCCTACCGGTAGCGAGGATGCAATCGCATTCCTCAGCACGTGGCTAACGGACAGCCAACCCGGCGGCCTGCTCGCACTGTTGCGCGAAAAAGGCTGGATAACGGGCCTCAGTTTCAAAACGCTGTATCAGTATGCGCAGCAGGCCCTGCTGCATGTGCAGTTCACCCTGACGGATGAGCAGCATCGCAGTGACGTTGAACGGCTGTTTTTTGATTGGCTGGCTTTTTTCAACAGCGCCGACCGGACGCCCCTGGCGGAGGAATACGCCCGGCTCATGGCCTGCCAGCAAGGGCGTGCTGGCGCCCTGCAACTGGCACGTCAAGACAGCACGGGCAACCCACCCGGGACACCGGACAGTGCAGCGCTGAGCGCCCTGCTCAACCCGCTACTGGCTCGCACATGCCCGCGTCTCGAAACCGTCATGCCCTGGCAGTTGCCCGAGCCCAACCCATTCCTGGTGAACGCTGATGCCGCCACTCAGGCGTCGTCGGGCACCCCCCACATGGCCTACAACCCTGCCCTGCCAAGCACACGCCAGACCGGCATCCTGTACCTGCGCTGGCAACTCGACTCACGCGGCCACGATAACCTCTACGCACGGCTCAACGGTGCCCTGCAAAGGCTCATCGAACGCGCGGCACAAGCCTGTGTAGAACTGGAATTCAGCGCCTGCGCACACTACTGGCAGTTGCGCTGCGCTGGCGCACCCAGTGCCGTCAATGCTGTTGTCACGCAAGCCCTGGCGGTGCTGCGCAGCCCTCCAGCGAGTACCTGGCAGACGGCCACGACCCCAGCCCGGGAACCGACACTGATACCCATCCGCCAACTGCTCCGGCAATTGCCGGAGGTTGTTCTGGGGGGAGGGAACACAACCCCGCAAGTGCAAACAGCCACCGACGCAGAGCTTCAGGCCGTGTGGAGCAGCGCACGCTGGCAAGGGCTAGCCACCGGCTTTGCGGCAACCGAACGGCAACCACTGGCGATTCCCGGCAGTGCTGGCAGCCACACCACGCCGCGCCTCATTCGCGGCAGGCAGTGGTACCACTCGACCGATGACAGCGCAGAGCAAGCCCTGTTGTTGTTCTGCCCGGTGGCCGATGAGGCTGCAGGACGCCTGCTGGCACACCTGATCCAGGGGCCTTTCTACCAGCGTCTGCGGGTCGAGCTGCAATTGGGTTATGCCGTGTTCAGTGCCTTCCGTCAGGTTCAAGGCCATGCTGGCCTGCTGTTCGGCGTGCAGTCACCGTCGGTCAGCCATAGGCAAGTCCTCATGCACATCAACACCTTCATTGATGGGCTAGGAGTCTGGCTCAACACTCACGCCAGCGAGCTGGAAGCACAACGTCAGGCCCTGGCGGCGCAGTTCGCTGAACCGAGCATGAGTAACAACGATGTGGCCGAGTGGGCCTGGCAAGCGCAGCTGGCCGGGCATCCCCAGCAGACACTGAAGCCGTTGCAGGCACGCATCAGGGCTGTAGACCTGGCAACACTCGAAGCCGCCGCCGAGGCGGTGCGCCGGGTTAACCAGGGTTGGCTATGCTTGGCCAACGGCCCAGCGCCGTCCGCCGCCTGGCAGGATGCATGCTGATTTTTACGCCCGCGGTAACGGCATTTATCTAAGATTTAACCTTTCAGCTCCGTATTTTTTAGTAAGATAGCGCAATCTTGGCCACCGAATCCCCTTCATTGCGAGGGTGGACTAAATAAGTAGCCACCAACCCCCAGACCTATCCGGAAGGAGTAATCCCATGTGGACCAAACCTGCATACACTGATCTGCGTATCGGCTTTGAAGTGACCATGTACTTCGCAAACCGCTGAGTTTGCTGTCAGTACAACGCCTCGGTCAGCCGGGGCGTTTTCATTTTCAGACGCGGCAGGAGTGGCCATGTACATCCAGATTCTCGGTTCCGCCGCCGGTGGCGGTTTCCCCCAGTGGAACTGCAACTGTGACAACTGCAAGGGCTTTCGCGATGGCACCCTGCGCGCCACGGCGCGAACCCAGTCGTCGATTGCCTTGTCCGATGACGGCGTCCACTGGGTACTCTGCAATGCTTCGCCAGACATCCGCGCCCAACTGCAAAGCTTTACCCCGATGCAGCCGGCCCGGGCACTGCGCGACACGGGCATCAACGCGATCGTCCTGCTCGACAGCCAGATTGATCACACCACGGGCCTGCTCAGCCTGCGCGAAGGCTGCCCCCATCAGGTCTGGTGTACCGACATGGTCCATCAGGACCTGAGCACCGGCTTTCCGCTGTTCAATATGCTCAGCCACTGGAACGGTGGGCTGGTCTGGAACCGTATCGAACTGGAAGGCAGCTTCGTTATCGACGCCTGCCCTAACCTGCGCTTCAGCCCGTTCCCGCTGCGCAGCGCCGCACCGCCTTACTCGCCACACCGCTTCGACCCACACCCAGGTGACAACCTCGGGCTGATGGTCGAAGACCTGCGCACTGGCGGTACCTTGTTCTATGCCCCAGGCCTTGGACAAGTCGATGACGGGCTGATGGAGAAGATGGCCAGCGCCGATTGCCTGCTGGTCGACGGAACCCTATGGGACGATGATGAGATGCAGCGACGTGGTGTCGGCACCCGTACAGGCCGCGAAATGGGCCACCTGGCCCAGAACGGCCCAGGTGGCATGCTTGAAGTGCTGGAACACCTGCCGACGCAGCGCAAGGTGCTTATCCACATCAACAATACCAACCCGATCCTGGATGAAGACTCGGCCGAACGCGCTGAACTGAACCGCCGCGGTGTCGAAGTCGCCTTCGACGGCATGAGCATCGAGTTGTAGGAGCTGACATGAACGACGCCAAAGCGCTGTCCCCCGCCGAGTTTGAACAAGCCCTGCGGGCCAAGGGTGCCTACTACCACATTCATCACCCTTATCACGTGGCCATGTATGAAGGCCGGGCCAGCCGCGAGCAGATCCAGGGCTGGGTTGCCAACCGCTTCTACTATCAGGTGAATATCCCGATGAAGGATGCCGCGATCCTGGCCAACTGCCCGGACCGCGAGATCCGCCGCGAGTGGATTCAACGCCTGCTCGACCATGACGGCGCACCTGGTGAAGATGGCGGTATCGAAGCCTGGCTGCGCCTGGGCCAGGCCGTTGGCCTTGATCCCGAGCAACTGCGCTCTCAAGAGCTGGTGCTGCCCGGTGTACGCTTTGCGGTGGACGCCTATGTCAACTTTGCCCGACGTGCCTGCTGGCAGGAAGCCGCCAGCAGCTCCCTGACCGAACTGTTCGCGCCACAGATCCACCAGTCGCGCCTGGACAGTTGGCCGCAACACTACCCGTGGATCGACCCTGCCGGTTACGCGTACTTCCGAACACGCCTGAGCCAGGCCCGTCGCGATGTCGAACATGGCCTGAGTATCACCTTGCAGCACTACACTACAGTGGAAGGCCAACAGCGCATGCTGGAGATTCTCCAGTTCAAGCTGGACATTCTCTGGAGCATGCTCGATGCCATGAGCATGGCCTACGAACTGAACCGCCCGCCCTATCACACCGTCACCCGTGAACGGGTCTGGCACAAGGGGATTGCCCTATGAGCTTCGATCGCAACCTGACACCGCGCTGGCGCCCGGGTTACCGCTTCCAGTTCGAGCCGGCACAGAAAGCCCATGTGCTGCTCTACCCGGAAGGCATGATCAAGCTCAACGAAAGCGCCTCGGCCATCGGCCAGTTGATTGATGGCCAGCGCACGGTCGCCGCGATCATCGCCCACCTGGACGAGCAGTTTCCCGGCGTACCCGAACTTGGGGATGACATCGAGCAATTCATGGAGGTCGCCCGTGTCGAACACTGGATCGAACTTGCCTGAGGTACCCGCTACCCCTGAAGTCGGTCTGCCGCTGTGGTTGCTGGCCGAGCTGACCTACCGTTGCCCACTGCAGTGCCCGTACTGCTCCAACCCACTGGACTTCGCTGCCCAAGGCCAGGAGCTGAACACCGAGCAATGGTTCAAGGTGATGCGTGAAGCGCGGGAAATGGGCGCCGCGCAACTAGGCTTCTCCGGTGGCGAACCGCTGGTTCGTCAGGACCTCGCCGAACTGATCGGCGAAGGCCGCCGCCTGGGCTACTACACCAACCTGATCACCTCGGGTATCGGCCTGACCGAACAGAAGATTGCCGATTTCAAGCACGCCGGGCTGGACCATATCCAGATCAGCTTCCAGGCCAGCGACGAAGAAGTGAACAACCTGTTGGCCGGCTCGAAGAAAGCCTTTGCGCAGAAGCTGGAAATGGCCCGCGCGGTAAAAGCCCACGGTTACCCGATGGTGCTGAACTTCGTGACCCACCGGCACAACATCGACAGGATCGACCGCATCATCGAGCTGTGCATTGCCCTGGAAGCGGACTTCGTCGAACTTGCCACCTGCCAGTTCTATGGCTGGGCTCACTTGAACCGGGTCGGCCTGCTGCCGACCCGCGCCCAACTGGAGCGCGCCGAACGCATCACCAACGAGTACCGCGAAACGCTCAAGGCTGCCGGCAACCCCTGCAAACTGATCTTCGTCACCCCGGACTACTACGAGGAGCGCCCGAAAGCCTGCATGAACGGCTGGGGCAGCGTATTCCTCACCGTCACCCCGGACGGCACTGCGCTGCCCTGCCACGGCGCACGGCAACTGCCCGTGCAGTTTCCCAACGTGCGCGAACACAGCATGCAGCACATCTGGTACGACTCGTTCGGCTTCAACCGCTACCGCGGTTATGACTGGATGCCTGAGCCGTGCCGCTCCTGCGACGAGAAGGAAAAAGACTTCGGCGGCTGCCGCTGCCAGGCCTTCATGCTCACCGGCGACGCCAGCAAGGCTGACCCGGTCTGCGCCAAATCGGCCGACCACGGGATCATCCTCAACGCCCGGAAAGACGCTGAACACGCCAACCTCTCCATCGACCAGATGACGTTCCGCAATGATCGAAACTCCCGTGTCATCGCTCGCGGCTGATCGCTTCAGCGCCGAACAGGCGGTTGCCGCAGGCGCCGACTATGCCGAACTCAAGGTCGGCCCGCACGGGTTGTTCTGGAATGCCTTTCGTCCCCAGGACGGTGCTTGCCGGATCTGGCATTGGCACAAGGGCCGCAGCCGCTGCCTGACGCCCGATGGTTTCAGCGTACGCAGCCGGGTCTACGAGTATGGCGGCGGTGCATTCTGCCTCACGGCCAACGGCCTGGTGTTCGTCAACGAAACAGACCAGCAGCTCTATCGGCAAAGCCTCGATGGCGGCCAGCCGCAGCCGCTGACCCACGGCCATCGTCGTTACGGTGATTTGTGCTGGGCAGACGGCAAGGTCGTGGCCGTTGAGGAAACGCACACGCCGGATCAGGTCGAACACCGCTTGGTGGCCATTGGCCGGGGCTCACGGGAGGTACTTGCCGAAGGTGCGGACTTCTATGCATCTGCGACCGTAAGCGAGGATGGTGCCCGCCTGGCCTGGATCGAGTGGAACCGCCCCGACCAACCCTGGACCGCCACCCGCCTGCTGTGCTGCCAGCGTCAGGCCGATGGCCGCTGGAGCCCGGCGCAGTGCATTGCGGGTGACGGCGACGAACAGGAATCCCTGCAGCAACCGCGCTTCGGTAGCAATGGCCGCCTGTATTGCCTGTCAGACCGTGAAGGTTTCTGGCAGCCCTGGGGTGAAACCGAACAGGGTTGGCAGGCACTCCCCGCCACGGCGGCCGACCACGCCGGCGCTCCTTGGCAACTGGGCGCCAGCACCTGGCGCCCCCTGGATCGTGGACGTTATCTGGCCAGTTGGTTCGAAGACGGTTTCAGCCGCCTGGGCGTACGCCATCTCGATGGCACGCTAGAAGACTTCAGCGGCGCGTTCACCCGTTTTCGCTGCCTGGACCTGGACAACACCTACCTGTATGCCATCGCGTCGTCGGCCACTCACCCACCGGCTGTCATCGCCATCCACCGACGGACGCACCATGTTCAGGTGTTGAGTGGCGGCGTACTTCCGTTACCGGCCGAACGCATCAGCCGGCCGCAAACCCTCCGTTACCCCAGCGGTGATGGTATTGCCCATGGTTTTTTCTACCCGGCCATGAACGGGACGTCGCGCCCACCGCTGGTGGTGTTCATCCACGGTGGCCCGACATCCGCATGCTACCCAGTGCTCGACCCGCGTGTTCAATACTGGACCCAACGCGGCTTTGCCGTCGCCGACCTCAACTATCGAGGCAGCAGTGGCTATGGCCGGGCCTATCGTCAGGCGCTGTGCGGGCGCTGGGGCGAAGTCGACGTGGAAGATGCCTGTGCCGTAGTCAGCTACCTGGCCGGGCAAGGCCTGGTGGACCCAACCCAGGCCTTTATCAGAGGCGGTAGCGCCGGTGGTTACACCACCCTGTGTGCGCTGGCCTTTCACAACGTGTTCCGTGCTGGCGCGAGCCTCTACGGGGTCAGTGATCCGCTGGCCCTGACCCGCGCCACGCACAAGTTTGAAGGCGACTACCTCGACTGGCTGATCGGCGACCCCGTGCGGGACATCGAGCGCTACCGACAGCGCACACCGCTGCTGCATGCAGCACAAATCAAAGTGCCAGTGATCTTCTTCCAGGGCGAGCTGGATGCGGTGGTCGTACCCGAGCAAACGCGCAGCATGCTCGACGCCCTGAAACGCCGTGGCATTCACGCCGAAGGGCACTTCTATGCCAATGAACGCCACGGCTTTCGAACCGCAGCCAACCTCGCCCATGCGCTGGAGGAGGAATGGAAGTTCTACCGCAAAGTCCTCAGCGCACCTTAGGACCCCAGGCGTGCCTTTGAGCAACTGATGGCAGATAAAAAAACGCCCCGAGCCAAAATGATCAGGCCCAGGGCGATGCGCAGGAACGCGAGACGGTTCGTAAAATTCGTTAGTGCAGAACGTTGCCGGAGAGGATCAGGTGGTCCAGTTGGTCGGCTACCAGCACTTGTTTGCCAGCGTTCAAGGCCTTTTCCAGCAGGCGTCGCTCGGCGTCACGCCAAGGCTCCTGCGGTTGCTCGGGCCCCAGGTCGATCAATAGATCGAAACTGTCCAGCCGTGGCATGCGGGCATGGGCATAGAGGTGGCAGATATGCACCGCTTCGGCGTTTTGCAGCAGCCAGCGGTTCAGTGGCCCATGACGCTGGGCGGGCGAATGTTGCAGAACAAGTACACGCATCTCAGGCACTAGCCTCGCGACGACGGTTCAGTTGCGCGGTATGGACCCGGGCGAATGCCCGCGCCAGGCGCAACAGCATTTCATCAATGTTGCCTTTGCTCACGGTCAACGCCGGCGAAAAACGCAGCACGTTCGCCTGCGGTGCGTTCAACAGCAGGCCTTCCTGCAGCGCAGCCTTGACCACCGCAGCCGCCGAGTCGTCCGCCAGCTCCAGCCCCCAGAGCAAGCCCTGGCCGCGCACTTCACCCTGGCCGTAGCGTGCAGTCAGGCGCCCCAAACCATCGCGCAGGTGCCGTCCGGCCTCCTGCACATGGTCGAAGAACCCCGACTCCAATACCGTTTGCAGCACCGCCAGGCCAGCAGCGCTCATCAGCGCATTGCCATGATGGCTTCCCTCCAGCTCGCCCGGCTCGGCGCAACAGGCCGTGCCACGTGCCAGCAACGCGGCCAGCGGCACGCCACCGCCCAAGCCTTTGCCCAGGGTCAGAATATCGGCGCGTACGCCGTAGGTTTGCTCGGCAAGCAAAGCACCGCAGCGACCGATACCGGTTTGAACCTCATCAAGGATCAGCAGGATGCCCAGCTCGCGGCACAGACGCTCGACACCCTGCAAGTAGTCCTGGGTCGCCGGAATGACGCCAGCCTCGCCCTGGATAGGCTCCAGCATGATCGCAACCGTACGCGAGTCGACGGCGGCATGCAGGGCTGCAAGGTCGTTATAGGGCACCTTGCTGAAACCTGGCACGCCAGGCTCGCAGCGGTTGCACGGCGACGGGTCGGAGGCCGACAACGCACCCAACGTACGCCCATGGCAGCTCTGGCTGGCCGTGATGATGTGGTAGGCACCGTTACGATGCAGTTGGCCCCACTTGCGTGCCAGTTTGATCGCACCTTCGCAGGCTTCGGCGCCACTGTTGAGCAGATAGGCCTGATCACTGCCGGTGCTTTCACACAGGCGATTGACCAGTTGCAACAAGCCACGGTTATGAAACCCTGCCCCCGGATTGATCAGCGCCTGAGCCTGGGCACCCAATGCCTGAACCAGTGCTTTGGGGCTATGCCCAAGGCTGTTGACCGCACAGCCCTGAGTAAAATCGAGGTACGCCCGCCCATCACTGTCCCACAGCCAGGAACCCTGACCCCGGACGAAGACTTGTGCCGGGCGCTCTGCCACTGGCATCAGGCATTCACGCGACAACGACTCGACCGGTGCAGTGGTCACCGGAGCAGGCTCGTGCTCCTCAAGGGGGGCCGGCGAACGACGCAGGTTGAACAGGTTCATGCGCGCAACCCTTCCAGTGGCAAGCCGAGCAGACGCGATGTCCAGTCTTCGACCTGGCCGGTACGTAGACGCCTCATCGCGATGTCGCGCCAGCGTGACGACAGGGCCGGACAATCCACCAGCTTTTTCAAACCTGCATGCTCCAGGGGTTCACGGAAAAAAGCATGTAACGCCCAGGCTACGGTGAGGCCTGGGTAGCTACGCTGAATCAACTCAAAAGGATCTTCGGCGCTGACAAAACCCGGCTTGAGCACCCGGTAGAACCAGCCGCAACGGCCCGTTTGCTGAGCCTGTTCAGGCAAGTCCAGCAGGCCCCAGCGGTGGCTGAGCCGATAACAGGGCGAGCGCGGCTGGCTGATCTGCAACAGCGCGCCCCCCCATCGAAACATGTCGCCCAGGCAAACGGATTCTTCGCTCATGCCGTGGGTCGACAGGTTTTCGCCAAAAGCCGGTGCACACCAGTCGATCTGTGGATAACGTTTGCGCCAATAGGCGTAGTGCTCGGCGGGGTAGTGATGCAAGGCCCGTTCAGGGCCGGTATGGAAGCGTGGGTCGCCGTGTTCATCGCTGCCCAATCCCTGTGGCCACAACCACAGCCTTCTTGCAACCTGTTCCTTATCAATGTCGGTCAATAAGCCATGACCGATGTTTTTAGCCTTGCCTATGTAAACGCCATCCACATACACGGTATTCATCGCGCCCTATGGCCCTGTAAACCTTGTGAATACGGGATAGACTAGGCTTCTTGCAGGCTAACAGCCATTTCGTTTTTCGAGCTTTTTTGATAAGTATCTCTTATGGATTTTCGCCAACTGCGTTATTTCGTCGCGGTCTACGAAGAAGGTCATGTCGGCCGGGCTGCCGAACGCCTGT
Source organism: Pseudomonas sp. HLS-6 TE3448 (assembly GCF_053629555.1). NCBI lineage: Bacteria > Pseudomonadati > Pseudomonadota > Gammaproteobacteria > Pseudomonadales > Pseudomonadaceae > Pseudomonas > Pseudomonas sp. HLS-6 TE3448. The sequence continues at coordinate 900,281 of NZ_JBRJIO010000001.1, forward strand.
CACTGTCCCAGCCGGCGCTGTCGCAACAGATCCGCCAACTCGAACACAGCCTGGATGTCAGCCTGTTCGAACGCGGCAACAAGCGACTGCTGCCGACCCTGGCAGCACACACCCTGTACAACCACGCACTGCCCCTGCTCGACGGCCTGCAACGGGCGAGTGACGCCCTGCGTAACTTCAAGGGGCAGTCATTGCGTACCTTGGCCATCGGGGTACTGCAGACCGTACGCCCAAGCCTGGTACCACAGCTGCTCGACCGGGTACGCAAGGCGCAGCCACACCTGGTGGTACAGATCTACGAACTGTCAGGTATGGAAATCGAGCGACGCCTGCTAAACGGCACACTGGATATCGGCATCAGCTACCTGCCGCCGCGCCAGCCGGGGCTGCACGGCTTGATGCTCTATGAAGACGAACTGCAATTGGTGATCCCCAATACCCACCCGTTGCGCGAATTCAAGAAAGTCTCGCTGAAACAGGCCGCCGAGTTACCGATGCTGCTGCTGGGCGAAGAGTTTCAGGTGCGGCAGATCTGGCAGTCGCAGCTGGCCAACCTTGGCCGGCGCCCACAGGTTCAAGCGGAAATGAACAACATGGGCGGGATTCTAGACAGCCTGCCACACACGTCGCTGGCTACCGTCTTGCCCGGCCGGGCCCAAGAAGTGACGGATGATCAGGAACTGCTCTGGAAGCCGTTGAGCGAGCCACGGGTGCCGCTGAAAGTGGGCCTGGTGTTCCGGGATGCACAGCGTCAGCAAGCCTCAATCGAGTTGCTGCGTACGCTACTGGAAGAAGAGATCGACCCACGGCACATCGGCGTATCGCCGCTGGACGTGTTGGGTTGATTTAATTGCGGGCATAAGAAAACCCCGCCGAGGCGGGGTTTGCAGACTGTTTCCCTGACATCCATTTCACCCGCCATCCTGGCAGGAATCCTGCGTGTCCCTGTTCTGTACATTGCGCGTCCTGCGCGACGTCCATGTGGTAAAGATTAGCGATGGATCCAATCTTTAGATAGAGGCGAAAAGTCACCACGTCGTGTAAGCCTTTTCCTACACGACGCAGCGAAGCTTAAAACTGCTCGGCATTGAGCAGATAAAGCGACTCGCTACCGGCCTTAACGGCTGCGCTCAACGAGTGGATGCGCGGCAGCAATCGGGCAAAGTAGAACCGTGCGGTCCCCAGTTTGCTGGCATAGAAATCGTCCTGCCCCTGCTTGGCCAGCGCCGTACGTGCCATCAGCGCCCACATGTAGGCATAAGCGACGTAACCGAAGGTCTGCAGGTACTCCACTGACGCGGCACCGATCTCGTTCGGGTTGCTCTTGGCGCGGTCCAGTACCCAGGCGGTCAGTTCGTCGAGGCAACCCAAGGCTGCTGCCAGCGGTTTACTGAATTCGTCCAGCCCGGCGTCTGCCGAGGCGATGAACTGGCGGACCTCATCCGCGAACAACGTGTAATACGCCCCGCCGCTACCCACGACCTTGCGCCCGATCAGGTCCAGCGCCTGAATGCCGTTGGTGCCCTCGTAGATCTGCGTGATGCGCACATCGCGCACCAGTTGCTCCTGGCCCCACTCACGGATGTAGCCATGGCCACCGAACACCTGCTGACCATGCACCGTCGTTTCCAGGCCGAGGTCAGTGAGGAACGCCTTGGCCACCGGCGTCAGCAAGGCCACCAGGTCCTCGGCACGTTTGCGCACAACCGGGTCTTCGCTGTACTTGGCCGTATCCAGTTGCATCGCCACATAACTGGAGAAGGCGCGGCCACCCTCGTTAAAGGCCTTCATGGTCAGCAGCATGCGCCGCACATCAGGGTGAACGATGATCGGGTCTGCGACCTTTTCCTTCGCTTGCGGACCGGTCGGCGCACGGCTCTGCAGACGGTCGCGGGCGTATTCAATCGCGTTCTGATAAGAACGCTCTGCCGATGCCAGGCCCTGAATACCGACGCCCAAACGCTCGTAGTTCATCATGGTAAACATGGCGGCCAGGCCCTTGTTGGGCTCACCGACCAGATACCCTACCGCGTCGTCAAAGTTCATCACGCAGGTGGCAGAAGCCTGAATGCCCATCTTGTGCTCGATGGAGCCGCAATTGACCGGGTTGCGTGCGCCGAGGCTGCCGTCAGCATTGACCAGGAACTTGGGCACCAGAAACAACGAAATGCCTTTCGGCCCAGCGGGCGCGTCCGGCAGTTTAGCCAACACCAGGTGGATGATGTTCTCGGTCAGGTCGTGTTCGCCGCCCGTGATGAAGATCTTCGTACCACTGACCCTGTAACTGCCATCGGCCTGAGGTTCTGCACGGGTGCGGATAATGCCCAGGTCAGTGCCGGCATGGGGCTCGGTCAGGCACATCGAGCCGGCCCAGACGCCGGCATACATGTTTGGCAGGTAGGTAGCCTTGAGTGCTTCACTGGCGTGGGCATTGATCGACAGACAGGCGCCAGCCGTCAGCATCGGGTAGAGGCCGAAGGACAGGCTGGAAGCATTGACCATCTCTTCGACCTGGGCAGAAATCACCTTGGGCATGCCCATGCCGCCGAATGCGGGATCGCCGCCTACGCCCACCCAACCACCTTCTGCATAGGTGCGATACGCATCGATAAAACCTGCTGGCGTAGTGACGACGCCATTATCCCAACGGCAGCCCTCTTCGTCGGCACCACGGTTCAGCGGCGCGATGCTTTTGCTGGTGACCTTGCCGGCCTCCTCGAGAACGGCCATGGCCGTCTCTTCGTCAACGATATCGGCCAGGCCGGGCAGTTGAGCCCAGAGCCTGGCAACCTCGAAGACTTCATTGAGGACGAAGCGCATATCGCGCAAGGGCGCTTTATAGTCAGCCATGGCAACCTCTCACAGAACCAGTCAGGGGCAGTCCCGAGGGACCGATACTCAGTTAGAAAACCAGTGTACCTGAACAACTTTTGCGAGACATAGGGCCATCTTTTGACCGGATAGTCATATCCGGTCACGCTGTACGAACGGCCCCTCGCTTGTTTTGCAAACCGTAGGCGACCACGCAGTTACGGCCCGCGCCTTTGGCGCTGTAGAGCGCCTGGTCGGCCGATTTGAGCACTTCGTCAGGCGAGCGATGCTCCATCTGACGCTCGGCGACACCGATACTGATGGTCACCGACACACTGGCGGCCGCAGCAGCACCACGGCGCTGGCGCCCCTGAGTATCGTCCTGCGGGCGGCTATCCGGATTACGCAGCAAGATATTGTAGTTGGCGATCACCTCGCGCACGGCTTCCAGGTGTGGCATGCACTCCTCGATGCTCTTGCCGGCAAATACCAGGCAAAACTCCTCCCCGCCATAGCGGTAGGCACGACCACCACCAGTGACCTTGGACAACTTGCTGGCCACCAGACGCAGCACCTGGTCACCGACATCGTGACCGTGGGTGTCGTTGAATTTCTTGAAGTGGTCGACGTCTGTCATCGCCAGCACATAGGTACGGCCCAACCGCTGCATCCGCTCATTCAATGCACGACGCCCCGGTAGCCCGGTCAGCTCGTCGCGGAAGGCCATCTGATAGGCTTCATGGGACACCGCTGCGGCAATCATCAACATCACCTGACTGCACATGATGTTAAGGGTAAACGGCAAGATGAAGGTCTTTGGCAGCATCCAGAAAATGCCGATCAGACCAATGATCTGCGCCGCATGCAGCGGTCGTGGCTGACGCAGGTACTGCACCACCAGCAAGCCGAAGGCGATCAGGAACACCGGGTACGCCATCTGGATCAGGCTCATCCATTGGCCATGCAACGATGGCCAACGAATCTCCGCCAGCCACACCAGCAAGGGCTGCGGGAAGCTCTGCTCAAGCCCCAGGGCGACACTGCCAAAAGCCAGCAACACGGCAAAGCGCGCCACCATATCCTGGAACAGGTGCGTACGCTCCTGCCAGGCGCCAAACAGCCCGAACAGCAAGGGCAGTAACAGGCACACTAAATGGAAGACAACGGCCGCATCCTCACGGACCCGCCCATTGTCTCGATAAAAGTCAGTCTGGGTATCCAGCAGGAAGTAGGCGATATAGACCGTGACCATCAGAAACAGCTCACGCTGACGTCGGTAAACCGCGCAGTAGGCACCGCCAAGCAGCAACACCAAGGTTGGCAGCACATTGAACAGCGATGTAAAGAAAACACTCAGGTCCCGCACATAGGCCGCCGCCAGTCCGCAGAGCAGAAGGAACAGTGATGGCAGAAAGTGACTGAGGCGTACAGCGGATAAACGAAACAAGGGAATCTCCGACCCGGCAGATCAACAATGGCATTGTGCCTCTAGTGCATCGGCAACGCACATGAATAGATGAATGTTTATCTGCACTTTCATTTAACGGCAGCGCAAGACCGGGCTTAACGCCTGCTCCCTGTTCGTCCACACAAAAAAAAACGCCTGCCGATCAGGGCAGGCGTTTTTCAGTTCAGCCACTCACTCAGTAAGCAAGGCCGAAATCTTCCTCTTTCATGTCCATCAGGTTATTGGCACCCGACAGCATGGCTTCAACATGAGCACGGGTACGCGGCAGGATGCGTTGGAAGTAGAAGCGCGCAGTTTGCAGCTTGGCGGTGTAGAACGCAGTTTCGCTGGTACCAGCGGCCAGTTTCTCAGCAGCCAGGCGCGCCATGTCAGCCCAGAAGTAAGCAAGGCAGGCATAGCCGGAGTACATGACGTAGTCCACCGAAGCGGCACCAACTTCTTCACGGTCTTTCATGGCGGCCATCCCGACTTTCATGGTCAGCTCACCCCACTCCTTATTCAGCTTGGCCAGCGGTTCAACGAACTCCTTGACCGCATCGTTGCCCTCCTGGCCCTGGCAGAACTTGTGGACGATCTTGGTGAAGCCCTTCAGGGCCTCGCCTTGAGTCATCAGCACTTTACGGCCCAGCAGGTCCAGCGCCTGGATACCCGTGGTGCCCTCGTACAGCATGGAGATACGGCTGTCGCGCACGTTCTGCTCCATGCCCCACTCGGCGATGAAACCGTGACCGCCGTAGATCTGTACGCCGTGGTTGGCGGCCTCAAAGCCGACTTCGGTCATGAAGGCTTTGGCGATCGGAGTCATGAAGGCCAGCAGCGCGTCGGCTTTCTTCCTTTCTTCCTCGTCCTGGCTGTACTTGACGATATCGACCTGTTTGGCGGTGAAGTAGACCATCGCCCGGTTACCTTCGGCGAAAGCCTTCATGGTCAGCAGCATACGCCGCACGTCCGGGTGAACGATGATCGGGTCAGCGGCTTTGTCCGGTGCTTTCGGCCCGGTCAGCGAACGCATCTGCAGGCGGTCGCGGGCGTACTTCAGGCCGCCCTGGAAGGCCACTTCAGCGTGAGCCAGGCCTTGCAGCGCAGTCCCCAGACGTGCGGTGTTCATGAAGGTGAACATGCAGTTCAGGCCCTTGTTGGCTGGGCCAATCAGGTAGCCGGTCGCGGCGTCGAAGTTCATCACGCAGGTGGCGTTGCCGTGGATGCCCATCTTGTGTTCGATGGAACCGCAGGCCACGGCATTGCGTTCGCCCACACCACCATCAGCGGTAGGCAGGAACTTCGGCACGATGAACAGCGAGATGCCTTTGGTGCCAGCAGGGGCGTCGGGCAAGCGTGCCAGAACGATATGGACGATGTTATCGGCCATGTCATGCTCACCGGCGGAGATGAAGATCTTGGTGCCGGTGACTTTGTAGGAGCCATCAGCCTGAGGCTCGGCCTTGGTGCGCAGCATGCCCAGATCGGTGCCGCAGTGCGGCTCGGTCAGGCACATGGTGCCGGTCCACTCACCGGAAACCAGCTTGGTCAGGTAGGTGTGTTGCTGCTCGGGCGTGCCGTGCTCGGAGATCGTGTTCATCGCGCCATGAGACAAGCCAGGGTACATGCCCCAGGACCAGTTGGACTCACCGACCATTTCGCTGATCGCCAGGCCCAGCGACTCAGGCAAGCCCTGACCACCATGCTCGACGTCATGGGCCAGGCTCGGCCAGCCACCTTCGACAAACTGCTTGTAGGCCTCTTTGAAGCCGGTCGGGGTTTTCACGCCCGACTCACTCCAGGTACAGCCTTCCAGGTCACCCACACGGTTCAAGGGGGCCAGTACCTGTTCACAAAACTTGGCGCCTTCCTCAAGGATGGCATTCACCATGTCTGGAGTGGCGTCCTGGCAAGCCGGCAGGCTCTGATAGTGCGCTTCGTAGCCGAGCAACTCGTCACGAACAAAGCGAATATCACGCAAGGGGGCTTTGTAATCAGGCATAGCGATAAACCTCTGCTGATGGATCCTGGATAAAGAGACCGTGACACACCGACCAGCTCTTGGCGACTTTCGGTCAAACAGTTGTTTGAAACATACGTTTACGCCAATGGGTTGTCAAGCATCGTCCAGAGGGCAATTCTGCCATCTCAAACCGCTGCACGGCCCTCACTGCACCCGCCACACGCGCACGAACGAGCGCCTGGCGACAAGGCCAAGGCGCTGATACATAAAGCGTAGTAGAGGGGGCGAACGCAGATAGACCGAGGGGCGGTCAGGCGTAAGTATCGATCAGGGTGCCGAGCATTTCGTCGGATGCTTTGGCCACTTTGACACCGAGTTCAACCTGGAACTTGCCCAGGGCCAATTCGACGGTGCTGGTGGCGAGGTCTTGTTGCTGGCTGCGATCAACCGAACGCAGACGCTCAGCCTGATAGTCGCTGGACTGGCTGGTGGCGGCACGCTCGACGGTGGTATTGGCGATCTGGCTGGCTGCCTGATCGACACGGTTCTGCCCCGTCTGAATAGCCCCCAGACCGGCATAGAACGCTGAGTTGCCTGAGATTTCCATTTCGACACTCCATGACGCTAACTGCAGATACCGCCTATTGAAGCAGACCTCAAGGAAAAAGGCCCGTCAAAAACACTAATAGCACATTGCCCTTCAATAGCCTGTAGTCAGTCCAGCAGATCCAGTTGCAGGAATTCAGCCACGGCGTCAGCCGTGACGCTCTTGAGTTTAGGGACGCGCCCCAGGCAGGGTGCCGGCAACCGCTCCGCCAGGGTTGCAAGGTTCTCTTCCAGTCGCGATGTGCGCGGGTCGACAACGTTGGCCACCCAGCCGGCCAACTGCAGGCCATCGCGCGCGATGGCTTCAGCACTGAGCAGGGCGTGATTGATGCACCCCAGGCGCACGCCAACCACCAGAATCACCGGCAGTTGCAGGGCAATGGCCAGATCAGAAAGGTTGGCCTGATCAGACAGCGGCACCCGCCAACCGCCAGCCCCTTCAATCAGGGTGAAGTCTGCCCGTTGCGCCAACACGTGACGCATCGGCGCGAGCAACCCCTGAACCGTCAATGCCACGCCCGCCTCACGCGCCGCCAGATGCGGTGCGATGGCCGGCTCAAAGGCGAAAGGGTTGATCTGCTCGTAGGGCAATACAATCGAACTTTGCGCCATCAGCGCCAGGGCGTCGGCATTGCGCAAACCCTTGGCGCTGACCTCACAGCCCGAAGCGACCGGCTTGGCACCCAGCGTGCTGAGCCCCGCCTGGCGGGCAGCCTGAAGCAAGCCGGCGGCGATCGTAGTCTTGCCGACGTCGGTATCGGTACCCGCGATGAAATAGGCTGCGTTCATTTCACACTCCACTTTCCAGAGGCTTTTGCAGCACCCCGTAGACCACCTGATAGGTCGCCGGCAGGCCTTGGGGCTGACGGAACCGCTCGTATGCCTGCAGCAAGCCCTGCATGCGTGCGCGCCCCGTCAAGCCGGTGGGCCGGCCCGGGTTGAGATTGTGTGCGCCCAAGGCCTTGAGCTCATGGGTCAGGCTGCGCACATCCGGGTAGTGCAAAACATGCGGACGGCGCTCCAACGCCAGCACCGGCATGCCACTGGCCAGGCACAGGCGCTGATAGTCCTCAAATGGCCGAAAGCGGTTGACGTGAACCAGCCCGTCCACCGCCTGCCAACTGTCGCGCAGCTCCTGGAGCGTACCGACACACAGGCTGGCAAACGCCAGCACACCGCCCGGCTGCAACACCCGTCGGGCCTCACTGAGCACGCCTGCAAAGTCACCACACCACTGCACCGCCAGGCTGGAGAAGATCAGCCCGACGCTGGCCTCGCGCAGCGGCAAACGCTCGGCATCGCCAGCAACATGGTAGTGCGCACCGCCCTGTTCGCGGGCATGACGAAGCATGCCTTCGGCAATGTCTACCGCCAGGCCGACACGTTGCGGATAACGCTGTTCCAACATCCGGCTGAAGTAACCCGTGCCACTGCCCAGGTCGAGCCAGTTCGAAGGCTGTAACGACGCAGGCAACTGTTCCAGCAAGGCGCTCCCCACATCGCGCTGCAACTGCGCAACGCTGTCATAACTGACTGCGGCGCGGGAAAACGACGCGGCTACCTGGCGTTTGTCAGGCAAGGCACCGGGCAAGGCCGGCCGGGATAGATCAGTCATCGCCGCTCTCGTGCAGAAAAGCCTTTATCGCACAGGCCAACTCGTGGGGTGTCTCCACCAGGAAGCCATGCGCGCTGTCTTCGATCAAACCGACTTCAACGTCGGGTAACACATTCAGCAGCTCGCGCGCAGCTTCAGCCGGCACCAGTGCATCGCTCCCGGCAAACAGGTGCAACTGCGGCCCGCCAAACGACTGCAATGCTGTACGGGTGTCCAACTGCGCCAGCAGTTCCAGGCCAATCACCAGAAACTCCTCACGCGTCTGCGGCATACCGGCCGTCAACAGCCGCGCCAGCGTGCGTGGTTCCTCTGCACCCTGGCTGCACAGCGAGACAAAGCGTCTAAGGGTCACCTGAGGGTGATGGCGGCAGCCGTCGAGAAACGTCTCAAAGGTGGCGGGCGCCATCCCGTGCGGCCAATCCGGGCGAGCGACAAAACTGAGGTTGCTGGCCAGGGTCAGTACGCCGCAGCACTCATCACCACGACGAGCGGCCAGTTCAGCCGCCAGCATTCCACCCAGCGACCAGCCACCCAGCCAGGTGTTACGTGGCAGGCTACGGTCCAGGGCCGAAAGCCACGCGTGCGGATCACTGGTGTCGAGTTGCGGTAACGCATGCACCTCAACCTTGAGCGCCTGGTCCAACGCGCGCAGAGCCGCAGCCAACGGCTCCAGCGCCGCGGTTCCCAGGCCCCAGCCTGGCAGCAGTATCAGACGGTCACGCATCGACAGGCTCCAACAACGGATAACACTCGGCCAATGCATTCAACAATAGCTGCACCTGTGCCTGACTGTGGGCCGCTGTCAGGGTAACGCGCAAGCGCGCACCACCTGCAGGGACCGTCGGTGGTCGAATGGCAGTGACCAGCAGGCCGCGCTCACGCAACAACTGCGACAACCGAACCGCCCGAGCACTGTCGCCTATCACGATCGGCTGGATCGGGGTAAAGCTGTCCATCAGCGTCAAGCCGATCTGCTCGGCGCCACTGCGGAATTGTTGGATCAATGCCGCCAGGTGCTCTCGACGCCACGTTTCAGTACGCAGCAGTTCCAGGCTTTTCAAGGTGGCGCACGCCAGTGCCGGTGGCTGACTGGTGGTGTAGATATAAGGGCGGGCGAACTGGATCAGGCACTCGATCAGCTCTTCACTGCCCGCAACAAATGCTCCCCCGGTGCCGAAGGCCTTACCCAGGGTACCGACCAGCACCGGGACATCATCCAGGCCCAGGCCAAAATGCTCGACAACTCCACCGCCCTGACGCCCCAGGGTACCGAAACCATGTGCATCGTCGACCATCAACCAGGCACCGCGCGCCTTCGCCGCCTTGGCCAGCGCGGGCAGGTCAGCCACATCGCCGTCCATGCTGAACACCCCGTCAGTGACCACCAGGGTGTCGCCCTGGGCTTTCTCAAGACGGCTGGTCAGGCTCAGGGGGTCGTTATGCAGGTAGCGATTGAAACGCGCACCACTGAGCAGCCCGGCATCAAGCAACGATGCGTGGTTGAGGCGGTCCTGCAGCACCGTATCACCCTGCCCGACCAATGCCGTCACAGCGCCCAGATTGGCCATGTAGCCGGTGGTGAAGAGCAACGCCCTCGGGCGCCCGGTGAACTCGGCCAAGGCCTCTTCCAGCGCGTGATGCGGGCCGCTATGACCGATCACCAAGTGCGAAGCACCGCCACCGACACCCCAGCGCTCGGCACCGTCACGCCAGGCAGCAATCACATCGGGGTGATTGGCCAGGCCCAGATAGTCGTTGCTGCAAAAGGCCAACAGCGGTTGACCGTCGACCACCACGCTGGAGCCTTGCGGGCTCTCCAGCAACGGTCGCTGCCGGTACAGGGACGCAGCGCGCCGTTCTTCCAGGCGCGCACGAAGATCGAAGCTCATCCGCACCTCAAACCGAGGCGGCGTTGTAGAACAGCTCGCTGCTCTTCTGCTCGATCAGGGCCTGCTCGATAGCCGCCTGATGAACTTCATCAGCATGCTCCTCGCGGGCCTCAGGCTGGATGCCAAGGCGTGCAAACAGTTGCATGTCCTTGTCGGCCTGCGGGTTGGCAGTGGTCAGCAGCTTCTCGCCGTAGAAAATCGAGTTGGCGCCGGCGAAGAAGGCCAGCGCCTGCATTTCTTCGTTCATGGCTTCACGGCCAGCCGACAGACGAACATGGGACTTGGGCATCAGGATGCGGGCAACAGCGAGCATGCGGATAAAGTCGAACGGATCGACAGCCTCGGCATTCTCCAGCGGCGTACCGGCGACCTTCACCAGCATGTTGATCGGTACCGACTCCGGGTGCTCTGGCAGGTTGGCCAGTTGAATCAGCAGGCCGGCGCGGTCGTCCAGCGACTCGCCCATGCCGAGGATGCCACCCGAGCAGATCTTCATCCCCGCATCGCGCACATACGCCAGGGTTTCCAGGCGCTCGCCATAGGTACGGGTGGTGATGATGTTGCCGTAGAACTCCGGCGAGGTATCGAGGTTGTGGTTGTAGTAGTCCAGCCCGGCTTCGGCCAGGGCCTGGGTCTGCTCACGGTCGAGCTTGCCCAGGGTCATGCAGGTTTCCAGGCCCATGGCCTTGACCCCTTTGACCATCTCCAGCACATACGGCATGTCCTTGGCCGACGGGTGTTTCCAGGCGGCGCCCATGCAGAACCGGGTAGAACCGATAGCCTTGGCCCGCGCGGCTTCCTCTAGCACCTTCTGCACTTCCATCAGCTTCTGCTTGTCCAGGCCGGTGTTGTAGTGACCGGACTGTGGACAATATTTGCAATCTTCCGGGCAGGCACCGGTCTTGATCGACAGCAGGGTCGAGACCTGAACACGGTTAGCGTTGAAGTGCGCGCGGTGTACGGTCTGCGCCTGGAACAGCAAGTCATTGAACGGCTGTTGGAACAGGGCTTTAACCTCAGCCAGGGTCCAGTCGTGACGAAGAGTTGCAGTTGTGCTGGCGCTCATGGGCGATTCCTTGTTTAGGCTTGACTGGCGCCGGGACAGGAAAGCCCGCCAGCGCATCACGGAGTGTTTGCATGATTAAGGAAGCCCCATGCACTGTCAACCGAAGCTTAAACAGGTGGTTTACAAGTGGTTAAATAATAACCACAGCTGTTTGTTATGCGATGAACCTGCCCACGCCCCCATCCCCATCTGCGTCGCCTGCGAGGCTGAGCTGCCCTGGCTTGATGAACGATGCCGGGTGTGCGCCTTGCCCTTGCCGATGACGGGACTGGTCTGCGGGCAATGCAATCGCCGCCGCCCGGCTTTCCAGCAGGTTGAAGCCCCTTGGCACTATGGGTTTCCAGTGGATGCACTGATCACCCGCTTCAAATACCACCGGCAATGGCCGCTGGGGCGACTGCTCGCCGAACTGCTCGGTAACTGGCTGGCCTACCGTTTCGCCGAAGGCCCGGCGCAGCCAACGCTTCTGTTACCTGTACCGATGGCCACACGCCGGTTGCGTCAGCGCGGTTACAACCAAGCGGGGATGCTGGCCAAGTGGCTCGGCACACAACTGGACATTACCTGCAATGAGCACCTGCTGGTGCGCACGCTCGATACACCTACGCAACAGGGCCTGAACGCCCGGACCCGCAAACGCAACCTGCGCCAGGCGTTCGCAGTGACCGATGTGAACGCCGTGGCCGGCCGTCACCTGGCCTTGGTCGATGATGTACTGACCACCGGCGCTACCGCCCAGGCCTTGGCGAGCCAGTTGCTCAAGGCGGGGGCTCGACGGGTTGATGTGTACTGCCTGGCGCGCACACCAAAACCGGGCAGCGCTTGACTTGGCACAAGCGGGCGGGCACTTTCGCAGCGATCACCGCCACCCTGCGTAGCCATTCATGTCCCCGCCCGCCCTGCTCAACCAGCACCTCGTCAAACGCCCGCAACGTATCGCCCTGCTGCAGCACATCGCCGAACAAGGCTCGATCACGCGGGCGGCCAAAAGCGCCGGCATCAGCTACAAGGCCGCCTGGGATGCCATCGACGAGCTGAACAATCTGGCTGGCACACCACTGGTCGAACGCAGCGTCGGCGGCCGGGGTGGTGGCGGCGCGAAACTCACCGAGGAAGGCGCTCGGGTACTGCGCCTGTATCAACGCCTGCAAGCCTTGCAGGCGCAAATTCTCGAAGCCACCGAAGACGCGGCGGATCTCGACCTGCTCGGTCGGCTGATGCTGCGCACCAGCGCACGCAACCAACTGTACGGCAAGGTACGCGCAATAGAGGCTCAGGGTCGCAATGACCTGATCGAGCTGGCACTGGCCGACAACCTGAGCCTCAGCGCACAGATCACCCATGACAGCACGCTGCGCCTGGAGCTGGCCCCAGGGGCCACTGTCGTTGCGCTGATCAAGGCTGGCTGGCTGGAGTTGTTGGCGACCGATGCCCAGCCTGAAGCTGGCTACAACTGCCTGCTGGCAACCGTCGAGGAGCGCCTCGACGATGCCGAAGGGCCCAGCGAAGTGCGCCTGGTGCTAAGCAACGGCCAGACCCTCTGCGCCCTCGCAGAAGCCGAGTGGCTGAATGAGTTGCACGCAACGCCTGGAAGCCTGTTACAGGTTCAGTTCCCGCCGGCCTGTGTACTGCTGGGAACCCCAGTCTAAAATTCGACACATTACCGTCATACAGGCTGACTAAGGTGACTGCCAAAACAGCAGGAAGCCGACCATGACCCTTTTAGACGAAAACCAGCCTACCGATCTCGAACAGATGGTCGGCCTCAGCCGACGCCGCTTCATCGGTGCCGGCGCCCTGTGTGGCGCCGCGTTGTTCCTTGGCGGCGGCCTGCTGAGCCGCAGCACACTGGCGCAGAGCGTCAAGGCCGCCAACGACAGCCTGCTGGGTTTTCCGACGATCCCTGCCGCAACCACCGACAGCATCAGCCTGCCGCCGGGCTACAACGCCTCGGTACTGATCAGTTGGGGCCAGCCGCTGCACACCGACAGCCCGGCGTTCGACGCCTCGGGCAATGGCAGCGCCAAAGCGCAGGAACTGCAGTTTGGCGACAATAACGATGGCATGAGCCTGTTCCCCTTTCCTGGCGATGAAAACCGGGCGTTGATGGCCATCAACAACGAGTACACCAACTACCGCTACCTGTTCCCTCACGGTGGCCAGCCAACCTCCGCCGAAGATGTGCATAAGGCCCAGGCTGCCGAAGGCGTGTCGGTGATTGAGGTGCAACGCAGCAATGGCCAGTGGCAGTTCGTCCAGGGCTCGCCCTACAACCGCAGGATTCACGGCAATACGCCAATCCGCATGAGCGGCCCGGCCAGCGGCGATGCCTGGCTCAAGACCGCTGCCGACAACAGCGGCAGCAAGGTACTGGGCACCTTCCAGAACTGCGCCAACGGCAAGACGCCATGGGGCACCTACCTGACCTGCGAAGAAAACTTCACCGACTGCTTCGGCAGCAGCAACCCGCAACAGGCATTCGATGCGGGCCAGAAACGCTACGGTGCCTCGGTCGCCAGCAAGGACATCGGCTGGCACCTGCACGATCCGCGCTTCGACCTGGCGAAAAACCCCAATGAACTCAACCGGCATGGCTGGGTCGTCGAAATTGACCCCTTCGACCCACATTCAACGCCGGTCAAGCGCACAGCCCTGGGCCGCTTCAAACATGAAAATGCGGCACTAGGCGAAACCCGCGACGGCCGGGCAGTGGTCTACATGGGCGACGATGAACGTGGAGAGTTCATCTACAAATTCATCAGTCGCGACCCCATCGACCACAAGAACCCCACTGCCAACCGTAACCTGCTCGACCACGGCACCCTGTATGTCGCCCGCTTCGACAACGGCGACGGCAACCCCGACCAGCCGAAAGGCAAGGGCCAGTGGCTGGAGCTGACCCACGGCAAGAACGGCCTGAACGCCGCCAATGGCTTCGCCAATCAGGCTCAGGTGCTGATCCATGCGCGCCTGGCGGCCAGCCTGCTTGGCGCCACACGCATGGACCGCCCGGAATGGATTGTGGTCAGCCCCAAGGATGGTCAGGTCTATTGCACCTTGACCAACAACGTCAAACGCGGCGAAGAAGGCCAACCCGTAAACGGACCGAACCCCCGTGAGAAAAACATCTACGGGCAGATACTGCGCTGGCGCGAAAGCGCTGACGACCAGGGTGCGATGACCTTCGACTGGGACCTGTTCCTGATTGCCGGCAACCCTGGCGTTCATCCCGGCGACGCGAAAGCCGGCTCAGCCAACATCACCCCGCAGAACATGTTCAACAGCCCGGACGGGCTGGGTTTCGATGCCGACGGACGGCTGTGGATTCTCACCGATGGCGACTACAGCAATAGCGGTGATTTTGCCGGCATGGGCAACAACCAGATGCTCTGCGCCAACCCGACGACCGGCGAGATCCGGCGCTTCATGGTCGGCCCGGTGGGCTGTGAAGTCACCGGTATTGCCTTCGCGCCAGACCAGCGCACGCTGTTCGTAGGTATCCAGCACCCAGGCGAAAGTGGCGGCTCGACCTTCCCCGAGCACCTGCCCAACGGCAAGCCGCGTTCATCCGTCATGGCGATCCGCCGGGACGACGGCGGCATCATCGGCGCCTGAGGCGAACCGCAA
Organism: Pseudomonas sp. HLS-6 TE3448; assembly: GCF_053629555.1. NCBI lineage: Bacteria > Pseudomonadati > Pseudomonadota > Gammaproteobacteria > Pseudomonadales > Pseudomonadaceae > Pseudomonas > Pseudomonas sp. HLS-6 TE3448. Next base: position 915,305 of record NZ_JBRJIO010000001.1, read on the forward strand.
CACAGCCCCTGCAACTCGGCGCGCGCAGGGGCATGTAGCGCACCCCAACGAGATGCATCGCATCCGGCGGATTGCGCTACCATGCCAGGCATGATGCGGCTGCCTGCCGCACGGCAGGAGCGCGTATGTCACACCCCTTCGATACCCTCACCCCCGACCTGGTGCTGGACGCCGTGGAAAGCACCGGTTTTCTCAGCGATGCCCGGGTGTTGGCCCTCAACAGTTACGAGAACCGCGTCTATCAAGTCGGCATCGAAGACGCCGAACCGTTGATCGCCAAGTTCTACCGGCCCGGACGCTGGAGCAACGAGGCCATTCTCGAAGAGCACGCCTTCACTGCCGAACTGGCCGATTGCGATGTGCCGGTGGTCGCACCACTGGTTCACAACGGCGCCACCCTGTTCGAACACGCCGGTTTTCGCTTCACCCTGTTCCCACGGCGTGGCGGGCGAGCGCCCGAACCGGGCAATCTGGACCAACTCTATCGCCTCGGCCAACTGCTGGGGCGCTTGCACGCCGTAGGCGCTACCCGTCCGTTTCTGCACCGTGAAACCCTGGCGGTGGATAACTTCGGCCATGCTTCGCTCGCCACCCTGCTGGAAGGCAACTTCGTCCCCAAAAGCCTGCTGCCCGCCTATGAGTCGGTCGCACGTGACCTGCTCAAGCGCGTCGAGGCCATCTACGCGCAAACGCCGCACACGCTCATCCGCCTGCATGGCGACTGCCACCCCGGCAACATGATGTGCCGGGATGAGGTGTTCCATATCGTCGACCTGGATGACTGCCGCATGGGCCCGGCGGTTCAAGACCTGTGGATGATGCTTGCCGGCAGTCGGCAGGAGCGCCTGGGGCAACTGGCTGAACTGATGGACGGCTACAACGAGTTCCACGACTTCGACCCGAGGGAACTGGCCCTGATCGAACCGCTGCGCGCCTTGCGCCAGCTGCACTACAGCGCCTGGCTGGCCCGGCGCTGGGACGACCCGGCCTTCCCGCGTAGTTTCCCCTGGTTCGGTCAGGAGCGTTACTGGGGCGACCAGATCCTTGCACTACGTGAACAACGGGCCGCACTGGATGAAGAACCGCTGAAATTGTTCTGAAACCTGAAGCAGTCTGTCTACAATGGCGACTGCTTTTAGTTAGCTGCCTAAGCAAGGAATCTGCATGCACGCCGTCAACCCGCGCCGCGGGTACATCCTGGGCCTGACCGCCTACATCATCTGGGGCCTGTTCCCCCTCTATTTCAAAGCTCTGCAAGCCGTTCCGGCCGTCGAAATCATTGTTCACCGGGTGCTCTGGTCGGCCTTGTTCGGCTCACTGTTGCTGCTGGTCTGGAAACACCCCGGCTGGTGGCGCGAGCTACGCGAAAACCCTGGCCGGCTGGCGACCCTGGCCCTGAGCGGCGCGCTGATCGCCGGCAACTGGCTGACTTATGTCTGGGCCGTGAACAACGACCGCATGCTTGAGGCCAGCCTGGGCTACTACATCAATCCGCTGGTCAACGTTCTGCTGGGTATGCTTCTACTGGGCGAACGCCTGCGCCGCCTGCAATGGCTCGCCGTAGGCCTGGCAGCATTCGGGGTGGCGCAACAGGTGTGGCAGGTCGGTAGCCTGCCGTGGATTTCACTGATACTGGCACTGAGCTTCGGTTTCTACGGCCTGATCCGCAAAAGGGCGCCCGTTGCGGCACTGCCCGGGCTGGTAGTGGAAACCTGGATGCTAGTACCGCTGGCACTCGGCTGGCTGCTGCTCAACCCGCACGCCAACAGCGCACAGGCCAGCTTCTACGGCAGCAGCGAAGCCCTCTGGCTGATTGCAGCCGGGCCGGTCACGCTGGTGCCGCTGGTCTGCTTCAACGCCGCCGCGCGCCACCTGCCCTATACCACTTTGGGCTTCCTGCAGTACCTGGCGCCGACGCTGGTCCTGCTGCAGGCGGTGTGGCTGTTTGGCGAACACCTATCGAGCAGCACGCTGGTAGCGTTCATCTTCATTTGGGCGGGCCTGGCGCTGTACAGCGTCGATAGCTGGCTACGCCTGCGCAAAAATAGCTGATCAAAAAATATACAGATCGCTGCAGGCCACAGAGCACGTGGCCTGCAGCAACCTCTCCCAAGGTTATCCACAAGCTGATCCCCGTGCTTTGTGCACAAGCCCTTGAATCTGCTCATTTTTTGCTCAAACCTCCAGAGGCCGCAGCCGGCTTGGCGCTGCCAGGAGGCTCCCCAGGTTATCCACAGGGGCATCCCCGGTAAAACGGGATAACTACTCTTCCGGTCGTAACGTGAGCTCTACCATCAGATCGTCTGCCAGTTCTTCCAGGTGCTTCTGTAGCTGTTCGAGCGGCAAGGTCAGCGGCAGCGCCAACAACGCTTCCGCATAGAACAGCGGCTCACTGCTCATGGGGGCCGGTCGCACATCCGTGTTCAAGCGCTCAACGTTGATCCCCAGCTCGGCCAACAAACGCGTGATATCCCGAACGATGCCTGGCCGGTCGTTGCCGACCAGCTCCATCGCGATGGGCTTCCAGGTACACGAAGGTTCGATGCCGCTTTCGGCGATCAGCACGCGAATACCCTGGCTGGCCAGCGCCTGCAAGGCTTCGACCAACTCATCATAGGACTCCGCCGGAACGGCCACGCGCAAAATCCCGGCAAACTGGCCGGCCATCCGCGACATCCGGCTCTCGAGCCAGTTGCCGTTATGCTCGGCAATGCATTCTGCGATGCGCTCCACCTGGCCCGCCTTGTCGGCGGCAATCACTGTCAATACGAGATGATTCACGCGGCAGCCCTCTGCGTTTAACGGTTCGATTCGCCCGAATTGCCAAGGCGCCGGGAAAGTATAGGCAAGGCGCGGCAACCTGCCGCAGCCGTCCCAAAAGACAAATCGTGTACTGTTTTAAGATTTATCTGGAACAATCTCTCTGTTTTTTGAGAACATGTTGTCTTCCAGCGTGACCCCATGCGACCAAACGGTCGCAGAACGACGTATTTAGTCTAATTTTCACAACCGCCGCGCATCATGTAGTATGCCGCAGCGCGGACTACAAAACGTTGATTCGATGTCTGCCAAGGCGCCTGTGAAAATACGCAACCGCCCGCCAGCACGCCTGGCAGGCTGCACCCAGCCGCCCTCCGGGCAAGTTCTGGTGCCGTGTTTAGAGAAGCGCTACAGGCTTTAAATAGAAGAGCTGAATAGCTGAGCAGAGTGAGGCAAGCAATGACTGAACACGTTCAAGTCGGTGGCCTTCAGGTCGCCAAAGTCCTGTTCGACTTCGTGAACAACGAAGCCATTCCTGGAACCGGTATCAACGCCGAACAGTTCTGGGTGGGTGCGGAAAAGATCATCAACGACCTCGCTCCAAAGAACAAAGCCCTCCTGGCCAAACGTGACGACCTGCAGGCGAAGATCGACGCCTGGCACCAGGCACGCAAAGGCCAGGCACACGATGCTGCGGCCTACAAAGCCTTCCTTCAGGAAATCGGCTACCTGCTGCCAGAAGCGGCAGATTTCCAGATTTCCACCGAAAACGTCGATGACGAAATCGCTCGCATGGCCGGCCCACAACTGGTGGTTCCGGTCATGAATGCGCGCTTTGCCCTGAACGCATCCAACGCCCGCTGGGGCTCGCTGTACGACGCCCTGTATGGCACCGACGCCATCAGCGAAGCGGGTGGCGCGGAGAAAGGCAAAGGCTACAACAAGGTTCGTGGCGACAAGGTCATTGCCTTCGCTCGCGCCTTCCTCGATGAGTCCGCGCCACTGGCAGCCGGCTCCCATGTCGACGCCACCGCCTACCGTATCGAGAGCGGAAAACTGGTAGTCGCCCTCAAGGGTGGCAGCAACAGTGGCCTGCGCGATGATGCACAACTGATTGGCTTCCAGGGTGATGCGGCGAAACCGACCGCCATCCTGCTCAAGCACAACGGCCTGCACTTCGAGATCCAGATCGACGCCAACACCCCTGTCGGCCAAACCGACGCAGCGGGTGTAAAAGACATCCTGGTCGAAGCCGCCCTGACCACCATCATGGACTGCGAAGACTCCGTAGCTGCAGTCGATGCCGACGACAAAGTGGTGGTCTACCGCAACTGGCTCGGCCTGATGAAAGGCGACCTGTCTGAAAGCGTCAGCAAAGGTGGCCAGAGCTTCACCCGCACCATGAACCCGGACCGCGAGTACAGCACGCCTCAGGGTGGCACGTTGAGCCTGCACGGTCGTTCGCTGCTGTTTGTGCGTAACGTTGGTCACCTGATGACCATCGACGCCATTCTCGACAAAGACGGCAACGAAGTACCAGAGGGCATCCTCGACGGCCTGATCACCAACTTGGCGGCGGTGCACAACCTCAACGGCAACACCTCCCGCAAGAACAGCCGCACCGGCTCTGTGTATATCGTGAAGCCGAAAATGCATGGCCCTGAAGAAGCCGCATTTACCAATGAACTGTTCGGTCGCATCGAAGACGTTCTGGGCTTGAAACGTAATACGCTGAAAGTCGGCATCATGGACGAGGAGCGTCGTACCACGGTCAACCTGAAGGCCTGCATCCAGGCTGCCAGCGAGCGTGTAGTGTTCATCAACACCGGTTTCCTTGATCGCACCGGCGATGAAATCCACACCTCCATGGAGGCTGGCGCCATGGTGCGCAAAGGCGACATGAAAACCGAGAAGTGGATCGGCGCTTACGAGAACTCCAACGTCGATATCGGTCTGGCCGCTGGCCTGTCAGGTCGTGCACAGATCGGTAAAGGCATGTGGGCCATGCCGGACCTGATGGCCGGCATGCTCGAACAGAAGATCGCTCACCCGCTGGCTGGCGCCAACACTGCCTGGGTGCCGTCGCCAACGGCTGCTGCGCTGCACGCGCTGCATTATCACAAGGTCGACGTCTTCGCCCGCCAGGCGGAACTGGCCAAGCGCGCACCGGCTTCGGTCGACGACATCCTGACCATCCCGCTGGCCGCCAATACCAACTGGTCCGAAGAAGAGCTGCGTAACGAGCTGGACAACAACGCCCAGGGTATCCTCGGCTATGTTGTGCGCTGGATCGACCAAGGCGTTGGCTGCTCGAAAGTGCCGGACATCAACGATGTCGGCCTGATGGAAGACCGCGCCACCCTGCGGATTTCCAGCCAACTGCTGGCCAACTGGTTGCGTCACGGTATCGTCAGCGAAGCCCAGGTCATGGAGAGCCTCAAGCGCATGGCCCCCGTGGTCGACCGGCAGAACGCCAACGACCCGCTGTACCGCCCACTGGCACCAGACTTCGACAACAACATCGCCTTCCAGGCGGCAGTCGAACTGGTGGTAGAAGGCACCAAGCAGCCAAACGGCTACACCGAGCCGGTCCTGCACCGTCGTCGGCGCGAGTTCAAGGCGCGTAACGGCCTGTAACGCCATCGCCAGCACTGCCTCCTACCAGGGGGCGGTGCTGGCGGCGACGCACGCCGCCTCACGCTCAATTCACGCCCAACTCCCGCCGCACCAGCGCCAGCAACGCCTCCATATCGATCGGCCCGAGCAGAAAATCCACTACGCCCAGGCGCATTGCCGAGATCGCATCCTGCACATCAGCCTCGTCCGAGGTAATCACGATGGGCAAGGCCGCCCGTTCCGTCCCCCGAATCAACCGAATCAACCCCAGGCCATCGACCGGGGCCATATGCAGGCCCGTGATCAGCAGGCCGATTGTCCGATCCTTCTTCAGCCGCTGAAGTACCGCTTGGCCGTCATCCAGCACCAGGCACTGCACGCCATGGCTGGAGAGCTGCGCAGCCAGCAGGTCAGCGGCATTGCGCGGGTCATCGACAATCAATACTGTCAGGGCTGCCGGTGCCGGTGCCTGCATGACCGCACTTAGCGCCTCGCGCTCGGCGTCACTCAAGATACTTTCATGATCGGTCATCACGGCTCCATGCACGTAGAAAATTGCCCACTGGAACAAGTTCAGACTGCATTCGGACGCCTTGCAACCTGCCTTCTATCACTTAATGGATGGCCTGCAGCCCGCTCCTGACGCCAATCAACCTGCCTATGCCGCGTTTTTTAGACTTACGTCCAATGGGCACTGCCGGGCCTGCGACCGACCATGGAGGCAGACAAGAACAATCTTCGGCGCTGCGCCGCCGAGCCCAGAGATGTGGTCGAACACATGAGTAAAATGGACGCCTTCGCCCAAGCCGGCAAGACGGCAGTCATGCAGAACATTCAGGGAACCATGCAGTTCCTGCAGCGTTTCCCTCCGTTCAACCAGATGGAGAACGCTCATCTGGCCTATCTGGTTGAACAGTGCCAGTTGCGTTTCTATGCTGCCGACGAAAGTATCATCAAGCCCGCCGATGGACCTGTGGAGCATTTCTACATCGTCAAACAGGGGCGTGTGGTCGGCGAACGCCCGCACACCGCCAAACGCGGCACTGAAACCACCTTTGAAATCACCAGTGGCGAGTGCTTCCCACTGGCGGCGCTGCTGGGTGAGCGTGCGACCCGTACCGAGCATCTGGCCGCCGAGGACACCTTCTGCCTTCGGTTACCTAAAGCCGCGTTCATTCGTCTGTTCACGCTGTCTGACGTGTTCCGGGACTTCGCCCTGCGTGGGGTCAGCAGCCTGCTGGATCAGGTCAACCAGCAAGTCCAGCGCAAGGCCGTCGAAACCCTGGGCACTCAGTACTCGCTGAACACCCGCCTGGGTGAGCTGGCAATGCGTCACCCGGTGGTCTGCGGCCCCGAGACAGCGCTGCGCGAAGCAGTACGGCTGATGCATGAACAACAGGTTGGCAGCATCGTCATCGTCGACCCCCAGCGCGCACCGATTGGCATCTTCACCCTGCGCGACCTTCGCCAGGTGGTGGCCGACGCCAGCGCCGACTTCGCCACGCCGATCGAACAGCACATGACCCACGCGCCGTTCTTCCTCAGCCCCGAGGCCAGTGCCTTCGATGCGGCCATTGCGATGACCGAGCGGCACATCGCCCACGTTTGCCTGGTAGAAGACAAACGCCTGTGTGGCGTGGTCTCCGAACGTGACCTGTTCTCCCTGCAACGGGTGGACCTGGTGCACCTGGCCCGCACCATCCGCAACGCACCACGCATCGAGAACCTGGTATCGATGCGCGGCGAGATCGGTCAACTGGTCGAGCGCATGCTGGCCCACGGCGCATCCTCGACCCAGATTACCCAGATCATCACCTTGCTCAACGACCATACGGTCTGCCGCGTCATCGAGTTGGCGCTTCAAGACAAAGGCGATCCGGGCGTGCCGTTCAGTTGGCTGTGTTTTGGCAGCGAAGGGCGACGCGAGCAAACCCTGCATACCGACCAAGACAACGGCATTATCTTCGAGGCACGCGATGCGGCCCAGGCCGAAGAGATCCGCAGCAAGCTGTTGCCGCTGGCGCTGCACATCAACCAAGGCCTGGCCCAATGTGGATTCACCCTGTGCAAAGGCAACATCATGGCCAGCAATCCACAGCTGTGCCTCTCACGCGCCGAGTGGGCCCGCCGCTTCGCCGCCTTCATTCGTGAAGCCACGCCGGAGAACCTGCTGGCTTCAAGCATCTACTTTGACCTTCGGGTGGTCTGGGGCGACGAAAGCGCCTGCGAGCAACTGCGTCAGGGCATTCTTGAGCAGGTAGCCGACAACCGTCTGTTCCAGCGCATGATGGCCGAAAACGCCTTGCGTCAGCGCCCACCGGTCGGCCGTTTCCGGGACTTCGTCCTGACGCGCCAGGGCGACGACAAGGCCGCAACACTCGACCTGAAGGTTCAGGGCCTGACACCGTTCGTCGATGGCGCACGCCTGCTCGCGCTGGCCAATGGCATCGGCGCCAACAACACCCTGGAGCGCCTGCGCCAACTGGTTGCCAAGGACGTCATCGACCCGCTGGACGGTGCGGCCTATGAAGAGGCCTACCACTTCATCCAGCAAACCCGGATGCAGCAACACCAGTTGCAAACCCGGCATCACCTGCCCTACTCCAACCGCGTCGACCCAGACAGCCTGAACCATCTGGACCGACGCATCCTGCGTGAATCCCTGCGCCAGGCCCAGCGCCTGCAAGCCAGCCTGACCCTGCGGTACCAGTTATGAGTCTGTTTGCCTGGCTGCGGCCCCGCCAGCCCCACCTTAACGAACAACAAGCGCAGCGCCTGGCACAATTGCCTGGCGCTGCCGCCCTCGACGAGCGCCCGCTAGACGAACAACGCTGGGTTGTGCTCGACCTGGAGACCAGTGGGTTGAACGTCAACCGTGACCAGGTACTGTCGATTGGTGCGGTAGTCATTGAGGACGGCGCCATCGACTTCAGTCAACAGTTTGAGCGCACCCTGCACCGACACGACCACAAACTCAGCCCCAGCGTGCTGATCCATGGCCTTGGCCCAAGCGCCATTGCTGCCGGTTGCGACCCCGCGGAAGCCTTGCTTGACCTGATGGAGTTCGTTGGCGAAAGCCCGATACTAGCCTTTCATGCACCCTTTGATCAGCGCATGCTCAGTCGCGCCCTGAAAGACAGCCTGGGTTACCGCCTGCAACACCCTTTCATCGATGTGGCCGAACTGGCCCCCCAGCTCAACCCCAACGCCACCTTGCGTGAAGCCGGGCTTGATGACTGGACCTACTACTTCGGCCTGGAGGCCAGCGAACGCCACCATGCCAGTGCCGACGCCATGGTCACTGCCGAACTGGCCCTGATCCTGTTCAACCAGGCAAAACGGCAAAACATCGACAGCCCCTTGGCGCTTGAACAGCGGCTAAACGGCTGGCGCCGGCGTCAGCAGCAGCGTCAGCTCTTCTAAGCAAGCACGCTGACGCTCAGGCAAGCGTCGGCAGTTCCCGATCCAGCCGCTGGTACAGGGCGCTGTCCGTGGGCCAGTTGCGCAGCAACCGCGCCCGGTCACGGGCAAATGCCGGGGCGAAGCTGAGCTGGGTCGCATGGTGGCTCATCGCATCCAGGTCAATCAGCGCCCAACGACCATCCTGCCAGAACAGGTTATGCCCCTTCAGGTCACCATGGCTGATGCGCTCATGGATCAAGCGCTCCAACAACTGCTGTAGAGCCTGCAACTGCTCCTGAGGCACATCGCCGCTCTCGACATACGGCGCAAAGCACTCGACCAGGTCAGGCCCGTCCATGTACTCGGTCACCAGGTAAGCACGACCACGCAAGCCGCAGGTCCGCCGTTCCAGTACCGCCAGCGGCTTCGGCGTGGCGATTTCCAGAAACGTCAGGCGATGCCCTTCAATCCATGAATGCCAGGCACGGCTCGGACGCCAGAAGCGCTTGAACCAATGAGCGGCATTCTTGATGTTGTAGCGTTTGATCACCAGATGGCGGCCATCGACCTCGACCCGAGCGACACTGGCGGCCCCTCCGGTCTTGTACATAAGCCCCTGTTCGATCAACGTATCGGCCTGCTCCAGCACAGCGCTCATCGCGGCCAACTCATCGCGGCGCACGGCCCGCAACCCGGAAAGCCCGCGTTCGACGCTAAACAGCGTGCATTCACGGCCGGCCTTGTCCAGGTAGTCCTTCAGCCGCCAGGCACGCACCTTGTCGGTCTGTTTCTGCAGCGCTTCCAGTACCAGCGCATGTTCACCATTGGCCAACAGGTAATGAACCAACAGTTCTTCGATGTACGGCTCAAGACGCTTGGGCAACTGTGCAAACAACACCCCAAGGTTCTGCAGCACCCGATCACGAGACAGCGGCTGGCCTGGGGTTTCGGCCTTGATACCGGCCCCGTCGATCAGGTACAGCTGGCCGTTGTGACGCAACAGGTTGTCCAGGTGCAGGTCTTCCTGCCAAAGGCCCTTGGCATGCATCTGCGCCACCGCAGCCAGTGCCTCGCCCAGCACCTGCTGTTGCTCGTCTGCCAGCAACGGCAGGTTCTCCACTTCGGCCCAGGCGTCGGCCAGGCTGAGGGCACCCTCAAGAAACTCGAACAGCAGCCAGCCACCCTCGCCCTCGCGCAGGCCATCTGCCAACAGCCGCGGCGTGGTCAGCCCTTGCCCGGCAAGCAAGCGCACGCCCTCCAGCTCACGCTGAAAGTGCCGCGCAGCGCTGTTGCCCACCAGCAGCTTGGCCAGTACGGGCTTGCCACGCCAGACCCCGGCACCGACATAGCGTTGCCCAGGCAGCACCCGCAACAGCGTGAGCAGTTGCAGATCGGCAGCACCGGCTGCATCGGCCAGGGAAATGCTCAGTGGCAGCGTCGGGCGACGTCCGGCGCTCTTGAGTTCAGACAATTGCATCAGCGAGCCTCTTTAATACAGCGGCGGCGCGTCAGGCGCTCCAACCAATTATCGACCAAAGCGCTGTCTGCTGGCTGTTTCAGATAAGCCGCCAGCAGCACACGCACATCGCCTTCGCTCCAGGCCTGGGCACGCCGCAGCAATGGTTCCAGGTCTTTCAGCCGGTCGCGCATGCCAAACAACAACGGTCGCGTCTTCTCCAGGTCAATCAGCCGTGCCTGCCAGCCATCACGGCGCTCACGCAGAAAAATATGCTTGGGATAGAAGCAGCAATGCACCTGACCGGCACGGTGCAGCTTACGCGCGGATCGTCCACACACCTGAAGAATGCCCTGACGCTTCGACGCCGACAGCTGCGGCCACTTTTCCAGCAGGCTTTCCAGGTCGCTCCAGTCGTCCAGTGCACGGGTCATCAGAATGGCTCGACGCTCACCGCGAATACGCCGCTCACCGTAGTAGACCGCCTGCAACGCAGGGATGCTCAGGGCCTGGTAACGGCTGATATTGCGAAACTCGCGGGCAAACGTCGGCTCACCGAATGGCCGGTGCAAGGTGCGAGTCAGGTAGTTGCTCTGACGCTTCAGGTAGTAGCCCTTCCCCTCAAGCTCCAAGCGGTAAACGCTGCTCCAGCCACCACGCCCGGTATTGGGCTCATCGACCGCATCGAGCTGCAGTGCCCATAGTTGGTCGAAATCGCTCAGGCCATGACGGGCGAGCAATGCCAACTCGCCACTGGCCAGAAAATCGCTCATTCACGTCCCTCAAAAAACCTGACAACATGCCGAATGCGCCGCTTGTCCGCCGCATCGAGCCGCTTGCACCCACGGTACTGCAGGTAGAAGCGCAATCTTTGGGTAGCCGACAACTGATACTTGGCCACTTTATCCAGGCATGCCAAATCCTTTGTAATCCGGTAGCGCAGCATAAAGCCCCACCAGAAGTCGCCCGTCGGGCAGTCGATCAGGAACAACGTGCCCTGATCATCGACCAGCAGGTTGCGCCACTTAAGGTCATTGTGGGTAAAACGCTGGTCATGCATGCAGCGGGTATGCCGCGCCAGCTGTTGACTCAGGTGGTCAACCCAGGCGCGGTCACGCAAGCGCGGGTCACGGCGTTCCGCCAGCGCCGACAAGTCTTCGGTATGCGGCAACTCACGGGTAATCATCGCCCCGCGGCTAAAACTCAGGCCGTTGCGCTCCAAGCCCCAGGCGATCACTTCGGCGGTAGGGATGTTCCACTTTGCAAACTGCCTGAGGTTCTGCCATTCCGCTTTGATCCGTGGGCGCCCGAGGTAACGGCGCAGGCCTTTGCCAGCACCGACATAGCGTTTGACGTAATAGTTGATTCCGTCGCGCTGAACCCGGATCACCTCGCTCAACAGATCGTGCGTCAAGCGCTCACCCTGAAGCGCGAAGACCGCATCGATACTGCCAAAATCGGCTGCGAGTGCCGCATAGGCAGGGTCAAGTGTCCAACCCGCCATCAGAGCGCATCCCCATACCGTTGCTTGCGCGCATAGAGCTTCTGGGCCTTGCCCTCCAGCCAGCGCAACAAGGCTGCTTCTTCGGCCAGAACCTGACGCAATGGCTGCTGAAAATAGCCGCGCAGGAAACGCAGCTTGTCCCGCGGAGTCAGGCCAATGTCCAGAGCCGAGAAATACAGCGCAGCCAGGTCTTTGTCGCGCCAGCGCCGGGAGATCTGCGCGCGGGTTTGAGCGCGGTGCAGGTCGATCACCGAAAGCTTGAAGTCATCCGCCGTCACTGGACGGTCGGTGTGCAGCAGGAAGTGACAGATGTAGCAGTCACGGTGATTGACCCCTGCGCGGTGCATGGTGCCGGTCATGCGCGCCACTTCCGCAATCAACGCCCTCTTCAGGCGTGGCTCTGGTGGCTGCTGGGTCCAGTTCAGGCTGAAATCTTCCAGGCTGACCGTGGGCGCCAGTTCCTCCGTCACGATGAACGAGTGCTGGGTCGCCGGGTTGCTGCCACGCTCACCATAGGCCACTGCGGTCATGGTGGGGACGCCGACCTGGTGCAGGCGCTCAATGGCGCGCCATTCCTGGCCAGCACCGAGCACCGGCAGCTTGGCCGTGAACAGGTTCTTGAAGATCTCACCCCAGCCAATGCCACGGTGAATCTTGACGAAATAACCCCGCCCCTCGACCTCGGTGCGCAGGGTACGGCGGCCCTCCAGCTCGCGGTACACCTGGCCTTGCAAGGCTTCAACAGCCTCGAAGGCATCGCACCCGGCCCACAGGCGCTTGAAGGGTTCAGCCAGTTTCAGCTTCATGCGCGCTCCTGCGCCAGAATCACATCGGCGGCATGCTCGGGCATGCTGTACAAGTCGGCACTGTCGGCAAACGCCAAACCATTACGCGCCCAGGCGGCGCGAGCGGTGTTGTCTTCAAGCATGCGTTGCAGGTACTGGTTAAGCTGCTCCTGCTCGAAGGGTTCATCGAGCACCAGGCCGCTGTCAGCCTCGGCAATGTAATGGGCATAACCACAGACCGCCGAGACCAGCACCGGCAAACCCGCCACCAGGGCTTCCAGCAACACCGTACCGGTGTTCTCGTTGTAGGCCGGGTGAATCAACAGGTCGGCACCGAGCAGGAAGCGCGGAATATCGCTGCGCCCCTTGAGGAACTGCACATGCTCACCCAGGCCCAGCGCCGTACTCTGCAGCTGGAACACCTTGGGGTCGTCCTGACCGATCACCATCAGTCGGGTACGTTTGCGCAAGTCCGAAGGCAGTGCCGCCAGGGCTTTCAGGCTGCGATCGACACCTTTGGTCTTGAAACCCGAACCGATCTGCACCAGCAACAGCTCATCGTCCGACAGCTTGAACTCACGGCGAAACGCCGCACGAATCTCTGCGGCGTTGGCCGGCGCCCGGCGATCCTGAGAGATGCCCGGTGGCAGCAAGTGGAAACGTTGCAGCGGCGTGCCGTAGTGTTTGATGAACAGTGGCTGTTGCACTTCGGAGATCATCAAGATTTCAGTCTTGGACTCTGGCGCAAATACCGCCCGCTCGTACTCGGCAAAATGCCGGTAGCGGCCCCAACGCCGGTACAGCGAGTTACGCAGGGTCTGCGCCTTGTCCTCGAAGCAGCCGTCAGCCGCATAGTAAACGTCCAGGCCGGGCATCTTGTTGAAACCGATCAAGCGATCGACCGGGCGTTTGGCCAGGTCGGCCGCCATCCAGGCACTGAGCTTTTCATTGCGTCGGTGGTTGAACAGCGCCTTGACCGGCGCCACCAACACTTCAAAGCCCGGAGGTACATCGCCCTCCCAGATCAACGTGTAGACACGGATCTGGTGCCCGCGACGCTGGCACTCCAACGCAATGCGCATGAAGTCGCGTTGCAGGCCACCGAACGGGAAATACTTGTAGAGCACAAAAGCCAGTTGCATCAACGAACATCCTCAGCCAGCAGCAGCGCGCTCAATCGGCCCGCGACGTGCTCGGGATTCAAGCGAGTGAAACACAACGGCCACTCGCGTTTGAGATCGAACCGACGCTGATCGTCAGCGCTCGGTTTGTAGGTGCATTTTTTCTGCAGGCAGGGCGCACAGGGGAAATTGCTCCCCAGGTGTATCTGCGCCTTGCCATAGGCACCGGTGAGCCCAGGGTTGGTCGGCCCGAACAAGGACAGGGTTGGCACATCCAGCGCTGCCGCCAAGTGCCCGAGGCCGGTATCTACCGCCACACAGGCCCTGGCCGACGCCAGCACCCGGGCGACACCGGCCAGATTCAGTTTCGGCAAGACCTTGGCATTGCTCAGCCCTTGGGCAATACGCTCGGCACGCGCACGCTCGGCCGGGTTCCCCCACGGCAAACGCACCTCGACACGCAGGCGGCCCATGCGCTCGGCCAGCTCTCGCCAGTAGGCCTCAGGCCAGTGCTTGGTGTCCCAGGTGGTGCCATGCAGAAACACCACGAACGGTGCCGCGATGCCTTCCTGCAAGCGGGCACGATCAAGGCCGTAGTCACCCAAACCGGAAGGCAGGTCGTAGCCCAGCGACAAGGCGAACAGCTGACGCACCCGCTCGACCGCGTGCTGGCCATTGGCAACCGACAGTCGGCGGTCATAGAACCGGCTCGACAGGCCTTCGCGGGCCGAATAGCGGTCAAGGCCAGCAACCGGCGCCTTGACGTAGCGGGTCAACCAGGCGCTCTTGACCAGGCCTTGAGCATCGATCACCAGGTCGTACTGGCGTTCACGCAGACGCTGCTTGAACTGGCGCCATTCGCCGCTCTTGAAGGTCTGCCAGAGGTTCTTGCGCCAGCGGCGGATAGCCACCGGAATGACCGTGTCCACCGCAGGATGCCAACTGGGGATCTCGGCGAAACCCTCTTCGACCACCCAGTCGAAGCGGATGCCGGGAATCGCCCGGGACGCATCGGTCAGCGCCGGCAACGCGTGAATCACGTCACCCAGAGAAGACGTCTTGATCAGCAATACCCGCACTTAGTCGACCTCGGCCATGACATCAATCAACGTCGGGCCGTTCAACCGCTGCAGCGCGGCAGCCACGGCATCCGGCTCCAGCTGGCGCAGGCAATTGTAGTGACCAAAGCGGCAGGTCCGCTCGAAACACGGGCTGCACTCAAGGCCCAGGCGAACGATTTCCACCTGATCGGCCAACGGCGGGGTGAAGCCCGGCGAGGTCGAGCCATAAACCGCCACCAGCGGACGGTTAAGGGCCGCAGCCACATGCATCAGGCCAGAGTCGTTGGACACCACCGCGTCACTGCAGGACAGCAGGTCGATCGCCTCGGCCAGGGAGGTTTCGCCACTGAGGTTGGTCGACTCCTCGCGCAGCCCAGGGATCAGCCGCTCACGGATCGACTCGCCCACCGCATGGTCGTTCTTCGAGCCAAACAGCCACACCTGCCAGCCTTCACGGATCTTGATTTCAGCGACCTTGGCGTAATGCTCGGACGGCCAACGCTTGGCCTCACCAAACTCGGCGCCAGGGCACAAGGCCAATACCGGGCGATCCAGGCTCAGGCCGAACTTGGCCAGCGCGGCCTCTCGGCTTTCGGCCTCGATGCGCAGGTTCGGACGCGGGTAGGGTTGGGGCAGCTCGGCACCGGCCGGATACGCCAGGGCCATGAAGCGCTCGATCATCAAGGGATAGCGTGCCTTGTCGAGCGTGCGCACATCATTGAGCAGACCGTAGCGGAACTCGCCACGCCAGCCGGTACGCCGAGCGATGCCGGCAAAGAACGGCACCAGCGCCGACTTCATCGAATTGGGCAACAGAATCGCCTGATCGTACTCGCCAGCCAGGGATTTACCGATACGCCGACGGGTCGCCAACTCCAGCACGCCGTGGCCGAGCGGGAAGCTCAAGGCCTTGCGCACTTCAGGCATACGCTCAAGGATCGGCCGGCTCCATTCAGGTGCCAGCACATCGATCACACACTCGGGGTGATGCTGCTTCAGGCAATGGAACAGGGTCTGTGCCATTACCATGTCGCCCACCCAGCTGGGCCCAATGATCAAAATTCTCATGCTTTATCCAGAAACGATCAGGGAGGCTGCAGCCTGTTCATCAACAGCCTGGCCTCCCCTCTTTATAATCAGGCTTGATCCGACCAGTGTACGCCATGTGGTCGCAGCAGGCCTTCCATCGCCTGAATCAACGGCTCGAACCCCTCACTTCAGACCCAACTCAGCCCAGATACGCCGCACCTCGCGCCGCTCGCTGACGAACTGCCCGGCATCGATGACCCCGGCCTGTTTCTGCAAGGCCTGGCGATGTGCAGCCGAACGGAATGCCTTGTAGACCTCACGCAGCAGCACCGCATCGCTGACCGGCATCAGCCCGACTTCCTCAAGCCCTTCAAGGATGCGGATGTTATCGGTGTAACGCAGCAAGGCCGGATGCTTGTCAGACCAGGCCAAAGCGGCGTATTGCACCATAAATTCGATATCGACGATACCACCGGCGTCCTGCTTGATATCGAAGGGCATACCGGCTTCATAGGCATTGGCCGCCGTACCGGCAGCCGTCGCCTTGGTCCCGAGGTTGTCGCGCATCTTGGCGCGCATCTCACTCACTTCGGCCTGCAGTTTACCCAAGTCGCGGCTCTGACCGAGGATACGGGCACGTACGCCTTCGAACGCTGCGCCGACCTGCGGGCACCCGACCAACACACGGGCACGCACCAGCGCCTGATGCTCCCAGGTCCAGGCCTCGTTCTGCTGATAACGCTCGAACGCGCCCAGCGAACTCACCAACAGCCCCGAGGCGCCGGACGGACGCAAGCGCATGTCGACATCGTACAACTGGCCGGAGTTGGTCTGAGTGGTCAGCAAGTGGATGATCCGCTGCCCCAGACGCGTGAAAAACTGCGCGCTGTCGATCGGTTTGGCGCCGTCGGTTTCGGCTTGCGGGTCGCCGTCATGGATAAACACCAGGTCAAGGTCCGAGCCGTGGCCCAACTCGATACCGCCCACCTTGCCGTAGCCCACAATAATGAAGCCCGGATCGCACAGGCTACCGTCGCTGCGCTTAGGCTGGCCATGACGGGCCACCGTCTGGCGCCAGGCCAAGGCCAGCACCTGATCGAGGATCGCTTCAGCCAACCAGGTCAGGTAGTCACTGACCTTCATCAATGGCAGGTTGCCGGCAATTTCCGACGCGGCAACACGCAGGCTGTGCGCCAGTTTGAAGTGCCGCAGCGCCTCCATCTGCTGCTCCAGGTCATCCTCGGGAATACGCGTCAGCCGCTCACGCAGCTCGGCAGCCAGCTCCGGCGCATGAGGCGGGCTGAACAGGCGACCTTCATTGAGCAGCTCATCAAGCAGCAGCGGGAAGCGCGCAATCTGCTCGGCAATCCAGGGGCTGGCGGCACAGAGGGTCAGCAAGCGCCGCAAGGCGCCTGGGTTTTCAGTCAGTAGCACCAGATAGGCGGAACGCCGCGCCACCGCCTCGACAAGCGGCAATACCCGCTCCAGTACCAGATCGGGATCAGCATGCTCCACCGCTTGCGCCAGCAGGCGTGGAATAAAGGCATCCAGGCGCTCACGACCCAGGCGCTGCATGGCACGCAACTGTGGGCTTGCGCGCAGACCGGCCAGTTGTTTCAGGGCCTTGGGCCCGTCGACGAACCCGGCGTCCTGCAACTGACGGCAGGCGGCCTCCTCATCCTGTACCTCTTCCCACAACGGCAGCCATTCGCCTCCGACCACCTCTTCACCGGCTTCGCTGTCCTCGTCGGGGTCGGCAATGACCTGACGGAAATGCCAGTCGATGCGCCCACGCCAGTACATCAACTGTTCATGGAACGCCGCCCAGTCGGCAAAGCCAAGCATAAAGGCGATCCGGGCACGGTC
Organism: Pseudomonas sp. HLS-6 TE3448; assembly: GCF_053629555.1. NCBI lineage: Bacteria > Pseudomonadati > Pseudomonadota > Gammaproteobacteria > Pseudomonadales > Pseudomonadaceae > Pseudomonas > Pseudomonas sp. HLS-6 TE3448. The sequence goes on from NZ_JBRJIO010000001.1 coordinate 932,905, forward strand.
CTGCTCACTGTCAGGCAGCATTTGTGTCTGGCGGTCGGCAATCGCCTGGATGGCATGCTCGGTATAACGCAGGAACTCATAGCCCTCACGCAGTTCGGCAACCACCGCTGGCGGCAGGTAGCCCTGCCCTTCAAGGGTTGCCAGCACCTTGAGCAGCGGCCGCTGTTGCAGGCTCAGGTCACGCCCGCCGTGAATCAACTGGAACGCCTGGGCGATAAATTCGACCTCGCGGATACCGCCCGCCCCCAGCTTTATATTGTCGGCCATGCCCTTGCGCCGGACTTCCTGCTGGATCAACTGCTTCATGGTGCGCAGCGCTTCGATCGCCGAGAAGTCCAGATAACGCCGGTAAACGAATGGCCGCAGCATTTCCTGCAACTGCGCGCCAGTGGTCTGATCGCCAGCCACTACCCGCGCCTTGATCATCGCGTAGCGTTCCCAGTCTCGACCCTGGTCCTGGTAGTACTGCTCAAGGGCATTGAAGCTGAGCACCAGCGCGCCAGCCGAGCCATAAGGGCGCAAACGCATGTCGACCCGGAATACGAAACCGTCGACGGTGACCGGGTCCAGCGCCTTGATCAGGCGTTGACCAAGGCGGGTAAAGAACTCCTGATTATCCAGCGAACGTTTGACCCCTTCGGTTTCCCCGCCTTCCGGGTAGGCGAAGATCAGGTCAATATCCGAAGACAGGTTCAGCTCGACCGCGCCGAGCTTGCCCATGCCAAGCACCACCATGTGCTGCGGCTCGCCGCTACGGTGGCCGATGGGTGTGCCGAACTGCTGGCACTGACGCGGGTACAGCCATTGATAGACCTGATCGATAGCCGCATCGGCCAGGTCGGAAAGGTCACGGCACGTCTGCACCAGATCGGCCTGGCGATTCAGATCACGCCATATGATCCGCACCTGCTGGCGCGTGCGCTGCCGGCGCAGGTTGCGCGCCAACTCGTCTTCCGTCGTGGCCGCCTGGGCCGCTGCAGCCACCTGGGCGCACAGCTCACCGACAACGAACGGGCGATCCAGCTCGCCACTGGCCAGCAGGTCCAGGAGCATCTGCGGGTCTCGCAGCACCTGTTGCAGTACAAAATCACTGGCCGCGCAAACCCGGTCAAACTGCTGCCAGCGCTCTGGGCTCCAGTCGTCCAGTTGCAGGCCAGCGTCTGCGACCGCACTGCGCAGCGACTGTTTATTGCGCTCGACCAGCGGCGCGAAGGAAGCGGGCAACTCGGCCAGCGAAGGCAAGCTCATGGTCTATCCTTGAACGGCGTGAAAAAGTGGTGGGCTGCAAGGCACGTAAAACAAGGCCTCGGACAGACTGTCGTACAAAAGTTATAAATAGCTGAAAAAACCGATTTCTTGGTAGAAAACATCACAGCGAACCCTTTGATGACGGAGCTTTTACCACCCGTATCGATTTTTCCCACAACCCGAGCAGAGGCCACGAGCCATTTTTCTGTAGTTTTACTACTATCAATTCGCCTCAAAAGCATGAAATGCCGATTGATTTGTAGTAAAACTACACAGCGCCGGGACCCTATCCGGTAATCCAAGAATTCATGTCGCCTGCCCACAAGGCCAGGCGCCAAAAAACTCAGGCCACCGATTCTGGTAGCCTTTCCGCCCTGGAGCAAGCCATGCAAGACCTCGATCCCGTCGAAACCCAGGAATGGCTGGACGCCCTGGAGTCGGTTCTCGACAAAGAAGGCGAAGACCGCGCTCACTACCTGATGACCCGTATGGGCGAGCTGGCAACCCGTAGTGGTTCGCAGCTGCCATATGCCATCACCACGCCATACCGCAATACCATTCCCGTCACCCACGAAGCACGCATGCCTGGCGACCTGTTCATGGAACGCCGCATTCGCTCGCTGGTGCGCTGGAACGCGCTGGCCATGGTAATGCGTACCAACCTGAAAGACTCGGATCTGGGTGGCCACATCTCCAGCTTCGCCTCCAGTGCCACCCTGTATGACATTGGCTTCAACTACTTCTTCCAGGCCCCGACCGATGAACACGGCGGCGACCTGATCTTCTTCCAGGGCCACGCCTCGCCGGGCGTCTACGCCCGCGCGTTCATGGAAGGCCGCATCAGCGAAGAGCAGATGAACAACTTCCGCCAGGAAGTCGATGGCAATGGCCTGTCGTCGTACCCGCACCCATGGCTGATGCCTGACTTCTGGCAGTTCCCGACCGTTTCGATGGGCCTGGGCCCAATCCAGGCGATCTACCAGGCACGCTTCATGAAGTACCTGGAAAGCCGTGGCTACATCCCTGAAGGCAAGCAGAAGGTCTGGTGCTTCATGGGTGACGGCGAGTGCGACGAGCCGGAATCCCTGGGCGCAATCGCCCTGGCCGGCCGCGAGAAGCTGGACAACCTGATCTTCGTCATCAACTGCAACCTGCAGCGCCTCGACGGCCCGGTTCGCGGCAACGGCAAGATCATCCAGGAACTCGAAGGCGTGTTCCGTGGCGGTGGCTGGAACGTCAACAAAGTCGTCTGGGGCCGTTTCTGGGACCCACTGCTGGCCAAGGACACCCACGGTATCCTGCAGCGCCGCATGGACGAAGTCATCGACGGCGAGTACCAGAACTACAAGGCCAAGGACGGCGCGTTCGTCCGTGAGCACTTCTTCAACACCCCAGAACTCAAGGCCATGGTCGAAGACCTGTCCGACGACGAGATCTGGAAGCTCAACCGTGGTGGCCACGACCCGTACAAGGTCTACGCGGCCTACCATCAGGCGGTCAACCACAAAGACCAGCCGACTGTCATCCTGGCCAAGACCATCAAGGGTTACGGCACCGGTGCAGGCGAAGCCAAGAACACCGCGCACAACACCAAGAAGGTCGACATCGACAGCCTGCGGCTGTTCCGCGACCGCTTCGACATCCCGGTCAAGGATGACGAACTGGAAAACCTGCCGTTCTTCAAACCGGAAGAAGGCAGCGCCGAAGCCCGTTACCTGAGCGAGCGCCGTGCCGCCCTGGGTGGCTTCGTGCCTCAGCGTCGCGCCAAGAGCTTCAGCATCCCGACTCCGCCACTGGAAACCCTCAAGGCAATCCTGGACGGCTCGGGCGACCGTGAAATCTCCACCACCATGGCCTTCGTGCGGATCCTCGCGCAACTGGTCAAGGACAAGGAAGTCGGCCAGCGCATCGTGCCGATCATCCCGGACGAAGCCCGTACCTTCGGTATGGAAGGCATGTTCCGTCAGTTGGGCATCTACTCCTCGGTCGGCCAGCTCTACGAGCCAGTCGATAAAGACCAGGTGATGTTCTACCGCGAAGACAAGAAGGGCCAGATCCTCGAGGAAGGCATCAACGAAGCGGGCGCCATGTCCTCCTTCATCGCTGCCGGTACCTCGTACAGCTGCCACAACCAGCCGATGCTGCCGTTCTACATCTTCTACTCGATGTTCGGCTTCCAACGTATCGGCGACCTGGCCTGGGCCGCTGGCGACAGCCGCACCCGTGGTTTCCTGATCGGCGGTACCGCGGGTCGCACCACGCTCAACGGCGAAGGCCTGCAGCACGAAGACGGTCACAGCCACATGCTGGCTGGCACCATCCCGAACTGCCGCACCTACGACCCGACCTATGGCTATGAACTGGCGGTAATCATCCGCGAGGGCATGCGCCAGATGATGGAAGAGCAGCAGGACATCTTCTACTACATCACCGTGATGAACGAAGCCTACACCCAGCCAGCCATGCCGGCCGGTGTCGAGGAAGGCATCATCAAGGGTATGTACCTGCTCGAGGAAGACACCCGCGAAGCGGCGCACCACGTTCAACTGATGGGCTCCGGCACCATCCTGCGTGAAGTCCGCGAAGCGGCGAAGATCCTGCGTGAAGAGTTCAACGTCGGCGCTGATGTCTGGAGCGTTACTAGCTTCAACGAACTGCGTCGCGACGGCCTGGCCGTAGAGCGCAGCAACCGCCTGCACCCTGGCCAGAAGCCAAAGACTACCTACGTCGAAGAGTGCCTGGCTGGCCGTAAGGGCCCGGTCATTGCCTCCACCGACTACATGAAACTGTTCGCCGAGCAGATTCGTCAGTGGGTACCGAGCAAAGAATTCAAAGTCCTGGGTACCGATGGCTTCGGTCGCAGCGACAGCCGCAAGAAACTGCGTCACTTCTTCGAAGTCGACCGCAACTTCGTAGTGCTGGCTGCCCTGGAAGCCTTGGCCGACCGTGGCGATATCGAACCGAAAGTGGTGGCTGAAGCCATCGCCCGTTTCGGCATCGACCCGGAAAAACGCAACCCACTGGACTGCTGAGGAGTATTTCTAAGTGAGCGAACTCATTCGCGTACCTGACATCGGCAGCGGTGAAGGTGAAATCATTGAGCTGTTCGTCAAAGTTGGCGACCGCATTGAAGCCGACCAGAGCCTGCTGACCCTGGAGTCCGACAAGGCCTCCATGGAGATCCCGGCTCCGAAAGCCGGCGTGATCAAGGCCCTGAAGGTCAAGCTGGGTGATCGCCTGAAAGAAGGCGACGAACTGATGGAACTGGAAGTCGAGGGCGCCGCTGCGGCGCCTGAGGCTCCGGCCGCAGCACCTGCAGCCGCCCCGGCACCTGCTGCAGCGCCAGTCGCCGCAGCCGCGCCAGCAGCTGCCCCTGCGGCTGCCACTGTTCAGGACATCCATGTTCCGGACATCGGCTCCTCGGGCAAGGCCAAGATCATCGAAGTACTGGTCAAGGTCGGCGACAGCGTCGTAGCTGACCAGTCGCTGATCACCCTGGAATCGGACAAGGCAAGCATGGAGATTCCATCGCCTGCTGCTGGCGTGGTCGAAGCGATCATCGCCAAGCTGGACGACGAAGTCGGCACTGGCGACCTGATCCTGAAGCTGAAGGTTGCAGGCGCAGCTCCGGCTGCCGCCCCGGCACCGGCCGCAGCACCCGCCAAGGCCGAAGCGGCTCCAGCTGCAGCACCTGCTGCAGCGCCAGCAGCGGCGGCCAAGGTTGAGGTGGCACCTGTCGCCGCTCCGGCTGCCAACAACGGCGCCAAGGTTCACGCCGGCCCTGCCGTGCGTCAACTGGCCCGCGAATTCGGCGTCGAGCTGAACGCTGTTTCGGCCAGCGGCCCGCACGGTCGTGTCCTCAAGGAAGACGTGCAGGCGTACGTCAAGGCCATGATGCAGAAGGCCAAGGAAGCGCCTGCCGCCGGTGCAACCGGTGGTGCGGGCATCCCGCCGATCCCGGAAGTCGACTTCAGCCGTTTCGGCGAAGTAGAGGAAGTGGCGATGACGCGCCTGATGCAGGTTGGTGCCACCAACCTGCACCGCAGCTGGCTGAACGTGCCTCACGTTACCCAGTTCGACTCGGCCGACATCACCGAACTGGAAGCCTTCCGCGTTGCGCAGAAAGCCGTCGCCGAGAAAGCGGGCGTCAAGCTGACCGTGCTGCCACTGCTGCTCAAAGCCTGTGCACACCTGCTCAAGGAACTGCCAGACTTCAACAGCTCGCTGGCACCAAGCGGCAAGGCCATCCTGCGCAAGAAATACGTGAACATCGGCTTCGCCGTGGACACCCCGGATGGTCTGCTGGTTCCGGTCATCAAGAACGTCGACCAGAAGAGCCTGCTGCAACTGGCTGGTGAGGCTGCGGCCCTGGCTGAAAAAGCCCGGACCAAGAAGCTCTCGGCTGATGACATGCAGGGCGCCTGCTTCACCATCTCCAGCCTCGGACACATTGGCGGCACCGGCTTCACGCCGATCGTCAACGCGCCGGAAGTGGCGATCCTCGGTGTCTCCAAGGCCACCATCCAGCCAGTCTGGGATGGCAAAGCCTTCCAGCCGAAGCTGATGCTGCCGCTGTCGCTGTCCTACGATCACCGCGTGATCAACGGCGCCGCAGCAGCACGCTTCACCAAGCGTCTGAGCGACCTGCTGGCCGACATCCGCACCATGCTGCTGTAATCGCTACACCCTGTCTCCCTCTGCCGGGGGAGACAGACCCTTTTTCGAGCTGCCACGCTCGTACCTCAACCCCGCCAATTTGGCGGGGCTTTTTTTGCCTGTTATTTGTGCTTTGCAGCCGTATTGGTCGGGCACTCGTAGAGCTGTCCAGGCCAAAAGCCCCACGCCCCCTCGCTTCAGAAACTGTCGATACGGCCGATAACCTGAAAAGTCGTAACCACGTGTTGCGCTTGTCAGCCAGCACGGCATGATGCAACCTTGCGGCACGCATTTTTCCACGAGTTCCAGGCCACTGCGCATTCGTACTTTTGAAGCGAGCTCTCCATGAAAAGCCAACCCGATGCCGCCAGCCGTATGGTGGCCGAGGTAGTGACGCAATTGCCCGTGCCTTCGCGGCTCGGCATGCTGCGTTTCGAGCGGCTGAATGAAGCCAGTTGGGCCATGCTGTTTCTCGACCCGAGCTGCGAACGCCAGTTCGGTATGCCTGCCATCGACCTCTGCGCCCTGATCGGTTCGCCTTACGCGAGCCTGATGGAGCCTGAGGCGCGCTACAAACTGCACGACGCCATTGAGCTGCAACTGAGCCAGCGCAACCATTACCTGGTGCGCTACACGCTGCACACAAGCGTAGGGCCGCTGCACCTGCTGGAAGTCGGCGAAGCGTACAAACAGCACAATCGGCACCTGTTGCGCGGCTACTTGCTGGTAATCGACGGGCAGCCAGGCGATAGCCCAGAGCTTTCGCCCAGCGAACTGGAAACCCGGAACAACCGCCTGCAGATCGCCCTGCAACTCAACCAGCAAGCGCAACAGGAACAGCTCGAGCATCTGGAGCGGGTGCGCGCCCAGCAGGACCTGATCCTGCGTCTGGCCCGACAGCGTTACAGCGCCGGCAACTCCCTGCAGGAGGCCGCCGAACTGATCACCCGCAGCGCCTGCGAGATCTACAAGGTCGACTGCGCAAGCATCTGGAACCTGGAAGACCAGCGCCTGGAGCCTATCTCGGCCTACTACCGCGATACCCAGGAATACCGCCTGCCCGAAGCGCTCGACGCCAGCCAGTTCCCCAACTACCTGGAAGCCCTGCACACCAGCCGAGCCATCGACGCCCACAATGCCAACCACGATCCGCGCACCCGCGAGCTGGTTGATCACCTGCGCCAGCGCAACATCAGCGCCATGCTCGATGCCAGTATCCGCATCGACGGCCAGGTGGTCGGTGTGCTGTGCCTGGAGCATAGAGGCTCGACACGTACCTGGCAGTCGGACGAACTCGCCTTTGCTGGCGAGCTGGCCGACCAGTTCGCCCAGGTCATCAACAACCACAACCGCCGCACGGCCACCAGTGCCCTGCACTTGTTCCAACGCGCCGTGGAGCAAAGCGCCAACGCCTTCCTGCTGGTCAACCGCGATGGCGTGGTCGAGTACGTAAACCCGAGCTTCACGGCGATCACCCAGTACAGCGCCGAAGAGGTCCATGGCCACCGCCTGTCAGAGCTGCCGGCCCTGGAAAACCTCAACGACCTGCTCTTCGATGCGCCCTCCAGCCTGGCCATGAACAACAGTTGGCAAGGCGAGTTCAAAAGCCGGCGCAAGAACCTCGAGCCGTACTGGGGACAGTTGTCGATCTCCAAGGTCTATGGCGATAACCGCGAACTGACCCACTACATCGGCATCTACGAAGACATCACCCAAACCAAGCTGGCACAACAGCGCATCGAACGCCTGGCCTACACCGACAACCTGACCACCCTGGGCAACCGGCCCTCATTTATCCGAAACCTGGACGAGCGATTTAACTGCGACAGCGACCGCAAGATCAGCCTGTTGCTGGTGGACATCGACAACTTCAAGCGGATCAATGACAGCCTTGGCCATCAGACCGGCGACAAACTGCTGATCAGCCTGGCCCGACGCCTGCGCAACAGCCTGAGCCCCGGTGGCAGCCTGGCGCGGTTTGCCAGTAACGAATTTGCCGTACTGCTCGACGATACCGACATGGAGGGTGGCCAGCAGGTTGCGCAACAGTTGCTCAAGACCCTCGACAAGCCACTGTTTGTCGATAACCAGTTGATCAACGTCACCGCCTCCGTCGGCCTGGCCTGCGCACCGCTGCACGGGCGCGACCCGCAAACCCTGATGAAGAATGCCGGGCTTGCGCTGCACAAGGCCAAAGCCAACGGCAAGCATCAGGTCCAGGTCTTCACCGAAGCGCTCAACGCCGAAGCCAGCTACAAACTGTTTGTCGAGAACAACCTGCGCCGTGCGCTGACCCAGAACGAACTGGAAGTGTTCTACCAACCCAAGCTCTGCCTGCGCAGCGGTCGCCTGCTGGGCATGGAGGCGCTGCTGCGCTGGAACCATCCGGAAAAGGGCATGATTCGCCCAGACCAGTTCATCAGCGTCGCCGAAGAAACCGGCCTGATCATTCCAATCGGCAAGTGGATCGCGCGTCAGGCCTGCCGCATGAGCCAGGAGCTGGCAAGTGAAGGCCTGGGCAACCTGCAGGTGGCCATCAACCTGTCACCCAAGCAGTTCTCCGACCCGGACCTGGTCGCCTCGATTGCCAAAATCCTCAAAGAGGAAGCCCTGCCGCCGCACCTCCTGGAACTGGAGTTGACCGAAGGCCTGTTGCTTGAAGCCACCGAAGACACTCACCGCCAGCTCGACGAGCTCAAGCAGTTGGGCCTGACCCTGGCCATGGACGACTTCGGCACCGGCTACTCGTCACTGAGCTACCTGAAGAAGTTCCCGATCGACATCATCAAGATCGACCGCAGCTTCATCAACGAAATTCCCGACAACCAGGACGACATGGAGATCACCTCAGCCGTGGTCGCCATGGCCCACAACCTCAAGCTCAAGGTGGTTGCCGAAGGCATCGAGACCGCTGAGCAATTGGCATTTCTGCGCAGGCACCGTTGCGATGTCGGCCAGGGTTACCTGTTTGACCGGCCCATCTCCGGCCACGAGCTGCTGGATAAACTCAAGCGCTACCCACGCGGCCCAATCGCCTGACAGCCGTGTAACACTCGGGCACACTACAGGTCTAAGCCTTATCGACGCCGCCTCGCGGCCGTCCCATCTGACATAGAGGAGTGGGTTCATGGTCTTGCGCTCTGAAATCCTGACAAACAAAAGCACGCTACCGACTGAAAAGCAGGCCCTGCCGGGCCGCGAACAACACGTGACCTTACCCGAGTATCACTTCGTCAACGGCAATCCACTGCTGGGGCCGTTCATGGGCAATGTGGAATTCGCCATTTTCGGCCTGGGTTGCTTCTGGGGGGCAGAACGCCGTTTCTGGCAACGCGAAGGCGTAGTCAGCACAGTGGTAGGTTACGCGGGTGGCTTCACACCGAACCCGACCTACGAGGAAGTCTGCTCTGGCCTGACCGGCCACGCTGAAGTGGTGCTGGTTGTCTATGAGCCGGAAAAGGTCAGCTACCAGGAACTGCTAACGATGTTCTGGGAACTGCATGACCCAACACAGGGGATGCGCCAGGGCAATGACATTGGCACGCAGTATCGCTCGGTGATCTATGCCACCATCCCTAGCCAGCTGGAACAAGCCTTGGCCAGCAAGCACGTGTATCAGGCCGAACTGACCAAGGCCGGCCGGGGCACCATCACCACTGAAATCGCCGAAGCCCCGACTGTGTACTTCGCCGAGGCCTACCACCAGCAGTACCTGGCCAAGAACCCGAATGGCTACTGCGGCATCGGCGGTACAGGCATCTGCATGCCGCCCAGCCTGCAAAACAACTGAGGAACTGACATGTCCGCACCGAGCATGACGCTGTTTTACTCGCCGTTCTCGCCGTTCGTCCGCAAGATCATGGTCTTGCTGCACGAAACCGGGCAACTGGACCGGGTCGCGCTGCAGAGCGTCAACATCAGCCCGACCCAGCCCGACGCGACGCTGAACCAAGGCAACCCGGCCGGGAAAATCCCGGCCCTGCGCCTGGCGGACGGCTCGGTGCTGCATGACAGCCGGGTGATCTTCGAGTACCTCGACCTGCAGCATGTCGGCAACCCACTGATCCCGCGTGAGGGCTCCGCACGCTGGCAGCGCCTGACCGTTGCCTCACTGGCTGACGCGATTGCCGAGGCAGCCGTGCTGACCCGCTACGAGACCTTCCTGCGTCCGGAAGAAAAGCGCTGGGATGCCTGGGTCGATGCACAACAGGAGAAGATCCGGCGCGGCCTGGCCCAGCTGGAACAGGCGCACATCGCTGAACTCAACGCGGCATTCGACGTCGCGGCCATTGGTGTCGCCTGTGCCTTGGGTTACCTCGACCTGCGCATGCCACAGTTCGGCTGGCGCAGTGCTCAACCGAAACTGGCGGCCTGGTACGCTGACGTCAGCCAGCGGCCATCACTCCAGGCCACTGAACCACCCAAGGCCTGATCGGCGGCCTGCCTGCGATACCTGTGGGAGCCGGGCTTGCCCGCGATGCAGACACCGCGAACGCACTGACACCCCACCGACGTCATCGCAGGCAAGCCAGCTCCAACAGAGCCCGCGCAACCTGTAGGAGCCGGGCTTGCCCGCGATGCAAACACCGCGAACTCACGGGCACCCCACCGATTCCATCGCAGGCAAGCCAGCTCCAACAGAGCCAGCGCCAACCTGTAGGAGCCGGGCTTGCCCGCGATGCAGGCGCCGCGCACTCACTGGCACCCCACCGACGTCATCGCAGGCAAGCCTGCTCCAACAGATCCCGCGCCAGCCTGTAGGAGCCGGGCTTGCCCGCGATGCAAACGCCGCGAACTCACGGACACCGCGCCGATCCCATCGCAGGCAAGCCAGCTCCAACAGAGCCCGCGCCAGCCTGTAGGAGCCGGGCTTGCCCGCGATGCAGACGCCGCGAGCTCACTGACACCCCACCGACGCCATCGCAGGCAAGCCAGCTCCAACAGAGCCCGCGCCAGCCTGTAGGAGCCGGGCTTGCCCGCGATGCAGACGCCGCGAGCGCACTGACACCCCACCGACGCCATCGCAGGCAAGCCAGCTCCAACAAGGGCTGAACAGCCTGGCGATATTTATCGCCAGCGCCGCCCCAGCACAACGCTCCTCGCGTAAACCGCTCATTGCAGCTTGCCCTCCCCTACCCGGTACCAGTCCAGGCGCCGGGTCAGGATCATGAATACACCCAGCAGGCCGAACAGCAGCAACGATCCCATCAGCAAGGCGTAGTCCTCTGCGCTGAGCAAGCCATAGAGCATGCCGTACAGTACCGCCAGGCCCCCGCTGAAGCTCAGGGCTCGGCCCAGGCTATGCAACACATGACTCAGGTAGAAACCAATCAGCAACACGCAAGCACTGGCCGAAATCGCATAGGCCGGGCCGAAGCCCACGTGCTCGGACAACGACAGCAACAGCAGGTAGAAAAACGCCAGGGCAACACCCACCAGCAAGTACTGGATCGGGTGAACACTGAGGCTTTTCAACACTTCGAAGAGGAAGAAGCCGGCAAAGGTCAGGGCAATGAACAACAACGCATATTTGATCGCCCGCTCACTCTTGAGGTATTGATCCACCGGGTCGATAAAGCTCACGCCAAAGGCGCGTTCCTTGAACTCCAGGCAAGACTCGTTGTTCACGCACTGGCTCAAGGCGTCTTCCATGTTGGTGGAGAAGAACGAGGTCTTCCAATTGGCAGTGAAACTCTGGCTGTCGATCAGGCGACTGCTCGGCAGGTAGTTACCGACAAAACTGGGGTGAGGCCAGTTAGCCGCCATGGTCACATTGCTGCTACGCCCCACCGGCAACACTTGCAGTTTCCCGGTACCTTGCAGGCTGACATCAAAGGCGTAATCCAGAACGGTCTCGTTGCGGCTGTCCAGCGCGGGCAGTGCCACATGCACCCCGGCACCCAACCAGCTCAGGCCCGTGCCCGGCTGGAAATCCATCGACTGGCCGTTCAGGTCCAGCTTCAGGCCTTTCTCGATGCCGCGGATGTCGCTGATCGCCACCGCCAGGAACGGCGCATCGAAGGTGTAGTCCTCAAAGTCATTGCCTAAACCCAGCTTCACCGGTATCTGGAACTGGCCGTTGATGCGGTTTTCGGCGTGGTACAGGCGCGCTTCATAGATGCCGCGTGAACGCAGCTCAGTGTCGATCCTGGCGTTCAGGTCGAAGGTCTCCGGCAGGAAATACAAGTGGCCGTTGACCGTTTTCACGTCCTGATAGAGTGCGCCACCCCCTTCCGGGGTTTTCCACTGCCGCTCGATCTTGCGGTAGGGCACCACCAGCAACGGGCCGCTGAGCGTCTGGCTGAAGCTGGAGCTCTGGGCAATGTCCTGCACCACGCCGTCGCGCAGCGACTGGCGCTCCTGGATCAGCCCACCAATCATCAGCAACGGTACCAGCAACAACACAATCAAAAAGGCGATAGCGCCCAGTTTCAGGCTTAGGTTTCGGTTCATGCTCAAGGCTCCGGTTTCGATGCCACAGAGTGTGTGTCAGCGTTATGGAGCCTTGAGGGAGCGAATATGGAGACTTTGTGTAGATGCGGTGAAGCCTCAGTTGAATCGGTTGGCCGGTAGCCACAGGCGAACCCGCACACCGCCCTCGACATTGCTGACGTCCAGCGAACCGCCGTGCAGTTGCAGCACTTCTTCGACAAAGTTCAGCCCAAGCCCGGTGCTCTTGCGCCCTGTACGCGGGCGCGGCAAGGAATAGAAGCGCTCACTGAGCCGCCCCAGCGCATAGTCGGGAATCGCCTCGCCCTGGTTGAACAGGCTCAGCGCAACACGCTGCCCGTCCCGTTCCAGCTCGAACAGCAGCATCCCGTCTGGAGGGGTGAAGTCCAGCGCGTTATCCAGCAGGTTGGCAATCGCCTGGTGCATCAGGAACGGCTCGCAAAGCAGTTGGAGTTCATGCGGCAAACGCTGCCGCACCTGCAGGCCGGCACTTTCGATACGGGCACTGTGGGCCAGCAACAGGTCGTCGACCATCCGCGCCAGTGGCACCCACTCTTGCGCATCAAGGCTCTGCAACTGCTCCACCTGCGCGAGGTTGAGCAGGCGCTCGATCAGTTGCTGCATCCGCGCGCTTTCGCTTTCTATGTTGCCGGCAAAGCGTTGCCGCTGGGCCTCCGGCATTGGCCCCTGAAGCAACTCGCTGGCACCGCGAATGGCCGCCAGCGGGCTTTTCAGCTCATGGGTCAGGGTATGCACATAGCGCTCGACATAGGCTTTGCCTTCAAGCTGGGTACGCATCCGCTCCACGGCCCCGGCCAACTGTGCCAACTCGCCACCGCGGTAATGTGGCAATTCCGCACGCTCGCCCTCGCTGACTGCCAGGGCATAACGGGTCAGGCGCCGCAATGAGGTCGCCAGCCACCAGGACAACCCGGCCCCCACCAGCAACCCGAGGGCGATAAGACCGACACCGAGGTACAGCAAACGGCGTTCGGAGCGGTCGATATAGGGCTGCAGCGAGCTGTTGGGCTTGGCCACCGTGACGACACCGATGATCGTGCCGTTATCCAGAATCGGCGCACCGACATGCATCACCGAGGACGCCGGATCGTCCGGGTCGCTGCGGGTCGAGCGGGCGCCGTACTGCCCACGCAGGGTCAGGTAGACGTCGTTCCAGCGCGAGTAGTCCTGGCCCACGGCCAGGTCGCTGGAATCAAGCAGAACGATACCCTTGGCATCGGTCACGTAGATACGGTGGTTGACCTCGGTCTTGGGCAGCCCCCAGATCTGCGCTCGCGGCTGCCGCTGGCCATAGGCCTGGAGCACCTGCGGCAACTGGCTCTGGCCCAAGGTACCGGCCTTGACGTCCCCGCGCAGGATCTCGGCCAGCAGGTTGGCGGTGTCCACCAGGGTTTCCTCGGCAGACTGACGCACACCAGGGCGAATTTCCTCGCGCACGGTGTTGATCAGAAAGTAGCCCGTCAGGCCGACAAACAGGAAGTAGACCAGAAAAATCCGTATCCCCAGGCGCATCAGCTATGGCTCGGGCTATAGCTGTAGCCCAGCCCGCGGTGGGTCTGGATCGGCTCTGCCTCGCCGGCCACCTGACGCAGCTTGGCGCGCACGCTCTTGATATGGGTGTCGATACTGCGCTCATACCCGGCATCGGCCGGCACCCCGACCGCATCGAGCAACTGCTCACGGCTGAACACCCGCTCCGGTTGCTCCAGCAGGCACTGCAACAGACGAAACTCGTGCCGGGTCAGGCCCAGCGGCTGACCACGGTAATTGATCTGCATACGCACGGTGTCGAGCACAAAGGGCTCAAGGCTGCCCAACGCCTCGGTACGCGGCGCCATGCGCTTGAGAATCGCCCTAACCCGGGCCGCGACTTCACGTGGGCTGAAGGGCTTGACCACATAATCGTCGGCACCGATCTCCAGGCCCACCACGCGGTCGATCTCACCGTCACGGGCACTGAGGAACATCACCGGCACCTCGCTGAAGCGACGTAACTGGCGGCAGGTTTCAAAGCCACTGATATCCGGCAGGCCGATATCGAGAATCACCAGATCAGCCGGACGCAGACGCTGCTGCTCCAGTGCCGCGTTGCCCAGCGTCACCCACTCAGTGCTGTGGCCTTCACCCTGCAGGGCGTAGATCAGGGTATCGGCAATGGCCGCTTCGTCTTCGACAATCAAGATATGGGGCATGGCATCCAGGCCTGGCGGTAATCGGTCGCCACTTGTAAGAGATTCAGGTGTGGCTGACAAGGCCCAGAAACTCTATAGCTCCACAAAGGCCAGCGTTGCCGGCGATAGGGTTGCGGTGGTGTCAGCCATTAACCCGGCGCTCCTATCGTCGGCAAGGCCGACCTTTACAAGGCTAGACCATCAGCATGCAGGCTTGCCCGCCGTGAAGCGTCGCGCCGGGTTCACGGCCGCGCCAAGCTCGCGCAGGGCCTTGGCGCCGATCAGCAGTGGGTAGTTGAAGCTGCTGCGGTCGGCCAGGTTCACCTCTACAGTGCGCTTGGTATCGCCAAGGCACACCTCGAGGTCGATCACCGGACGCTTGGTCACATCGGTGCCTTCGCCACCGTCGTCTTCTTCTTCCGCCCGGTTCTTGATCTTGCTGATACGCGCCAGCTTGTGCTCGTAGACCTTACCGTCTGAATCCTTGGTGGCCAGGCGGAAACGCACCCAATCTTCACCGTCGCGCTGGAAACGCTCGATGTCCTTGGCCGACAACGACGCCGTCAATGCCCCGGTATCCATCTTGGCCTTGAGGGTTTCGCCGATCTCCGGCAAGGCGATGTATTCATAACGGCCATATAGGGTCGGCTCGGCGGCCATCACCGGCAGGGCCAACAGGGAAAGCAATGCGAGTAAGGGTTTCACCGGGTTGGCTTCCTTGAGAAAAGACAGTGATTAGACTACAGAGGCGGCATAGGTTCGGTGTAACAGGGTATTAAAGACAATGTGAAACATTTGTCTGCCAGGGGCGGGCCGCCGTATTTGGCGTAAACCCCGTCGCTGCTTATCATTACCGACCGCTTACCCAAGAATAAGAGGTCTTTATGCGCCGCCTGCTGACCGGCAGTCTCGTGACCTTGCTGCTATTGCTCAACACCCTGGTACTGATTGGCCCACTCACCGTATTTGCCCTGCTCAAGCTGGTGCTCCCCGGCCACTACCGCGACTACGCCTCCACGGCGGTGAAGTGGATTGCCGAAACCTGGGCCGAGATCGACAAACTGATCTTCGCGCTGTGCATCCCTACCCAATGGGACGTGCGAGGTGCCGCCGAGCTGCGCCTGGACACCTCGTACCTGGCCGTCAGCAACCATCAGACCTGGGTCGATATTCCGGCGTTGATCCAGGCCTTGAACCGGCGCATTCCGTTCTTCAAGTTCTTCCTCAAGAAGGAGCTGATCTGGGTGCCACTGCTGGGCCTGGCCTGGTGGGCGCTGGACTACCCGTTCATGAAGCGCTACAGCAAGGCGTTTCTGGCCAAGCACCCGCACCTCAAGGGGCATGACCTGGAAATCACCAAGGCCGCCTGCGAGCTGTTCAAACGCCAGCCGGTCACCGTGGTCAACTACCTGGAAGGCACCCGTTTCAGCGAGGCCAAGCGCCTCGAACAGCACTCCCCCTACCGCCACTTGCTCAAGCCCAAGGCCGGTGGTGTTGCGTTCGTGCTGGCTGCACTGGGCGAGCAACTCGATGCCCTGCTCGACGTCACGCTGGTCTACCCCGGTAACAAAGCGCCAGGCTTCTGGGACCTGCTTAGCGGTTCAGTGCCCAAGGTGATCATTGATATCCAGGTGCGCGAACTCGACCCGGCCCTGTGGGCTGGCGACTACGAGAGCGACCCGGCGTTCCGCCAGACCGTGCAGGACTGGGTCAACCAGCTCTGGCACGACAAGGACGCCCGCATCGAGGCCCTGCGCGCCGAGCTGCGCTGATTCAACCGATAATCGCATGGGGCAGGAAGCGGCTACTGTCCTTGGTGATCAGCGAGTTGTCCTCGCGAATGCCGATACCGGCCGGTAGATCACCGACCATCCAGCTGCCGATTACCGTGTAGTTGTCGCCAAAGCGTGGCAACGCCTGGAACTGCTGGATGATGCTTGGCCCACCGCCGTAAGGGCCGTCTTCGACGATACGCTGCCCCTGGCCGGTATGAATCTCAACGTTCGCCCCCTCACGGGAAAAAAACGGTTTGCGCACCCAGCCCTTTTCCAGGGGCTGGGCGGGTGTCGGCTCGATAAACGCCGGCAACAGGTTCGGATGCCCCTCGTGACGCTCCCAGAGCAACGCCAACATGCCCTTGTTGGAGAGGATCGCTTTCCAGGGCGGCTCAACGAACAAGGTGCCGCTGCCAGCAATCGCCGGGCCGAACGGGTCATTGAAGATCTCTTCCCAAGGGTAGAGCTTGAACAGGCTTGGAATCGGCGCACCGACCGGATCGACAAACTGCCCGCCCCGGCTCAGGCCGATGTCTTCCATGTCGACCAGGCGCGCATCGAGCCCGGTACCCGCGGCGATGTCGCGCAGGTATTCCACCGTGCCACGGTCTTCCACCGAACCCTTAACCGAAGCGAAATAGAACGGTGTAGCAAAGCGGTTGGCCGTCATGACCTGGGTCAGCTTCTCTTCCAGGCTGTTGAATTGGTCGGCATCGCCCGGCAACACACCACGGCGCATCTGCTCTTCCAACCAGAGGTACTGGAAGAAACTCGCTTCGTACAATGAGGTGGGCGTGTCGTAGTTGGCCTCCAGCAATTTGGCCGGGCCAGAACCGTCATAGCAGAGGTCCATGCGCCCGTAGAAATGCGGGTGCCCGTCGCGCCAGGAACGGCGAATCAGCTCATGGTAAGCCGTCGGGATCGCCAGGCGGTCGAGCAAGGCGTCGCTCTCCACCACCTCGGCCACCAGCGCCATGCACAGCTCATGCAGCACGCGGGTCGGTTCTTCCAGGTCATCCTCGATCTGCCGCAGGCTGAACTGGTAATAGGCGCTTTCATCCCAATACGGTTCGCCATCGAAGGTATGGAAGTTGAAACCGAAATGCTCGGCGGTGGCTTTCCAGTCCGGGCGCGGGGCAACCGCTATACGTTTCATCTGCGCACCTCAGGAGCTAAAGCCACCACGCGCCGAGGCACGCGATACAAAGCCATTGTGACTGCCGATGGCGAATGGCCGGGGCGATTGCGCCAATGCTGTCGGGTGCAGCGCGCTGCCAGCCGGCACCGTCGCGGGGTGAGTACCGTCCAGCGCATGCGGCAAGGAACTGAAGGGCGTCGACGTCGGGTGGTTCGGATCAAGCCCGGCGTACTGGTTGCCTGCGGCAACCTGTTCGGTCAACGAAGTAACCTTGAACGCATTGCGGCCATCACGCTCGTGGTAGATCGCCTCAGTGGAATAATGCGGCTCGGTGTCGGTGTAGTCGTAGAACCGGCTGCCGCCCGTCGACGTCGACCCAGCGTCTGAGGTGTCGTCATTACCATCGGCATACACCTGCCGGTCGACGGTCAAGGCGAACCCTTCCATCCGTGGCACGAAATTGCCGGCAAAGTTGCGCGTATCGCATTCCTGGAAAACCTCCTCGCAGGCCTCAAGGCTCACGAAGCGCGGCGCATTGGCGTAATGGTGCTGTTGCGCGCCCAACCAGGCCTGCAGACAGACCTGACGGTTGATCCCGGTCATGGCGCAATGGTCGACGTCCTGAAAGCGCTTCACCTCGCTGACCACGCGGGTCGGTCGTTCACCACAGGCAGACAGCACCAGCGGCAGACTGCCCAGTGCAATCAGCCGTACTCGTTTACTGCGTTTCATCGCGGTGCTCCCTGATCAGGCGGCGGGTGTCATGCAGGCAGCATTGAGCAACCCGATACTGATCGAGACCGCAGCCAACAGGATGGCCGAGGCCATCTCCTGACGAGCGATGCGCTCGGCCATGCCTTTGACACAGCGGTTCACCACCACGAATGCCAACAGTTGCACCACCGCCGCGATCACCGCCCAGAGCAGGAAGTCCAGCAGCGAAATGGAATGAGAGACAGCACTGGCCACCGGAATGGCAAAGCCCACCAGCGCACCGGCCAGGGCAACAGCGGCAGGCGTGTTGCCTTCGCGAATCAGGCGCAGTTCGTTATAGGGCGTAAGACGGGTATAGATCAGCGCATAGAGCGCGAACAGCGCAGCGGCGCCACCCATGTAGACGACGAAACCGAGCACGGCCTCAGCCGGCAAGGACATCTTCAAAGCATCCATGAACATTGCAGTTACCTATCCTTGTAAAACGGCTCGGGAGGCTACCACAGCCCCCCTCACGCGCAAACCGCGCCAGCCGGTCAGGCTGAAGGCAGTGCTGCCTGGCTACCCCAGATGCTGCCCAGGTTCTGCAACAACGAATTGGCCACGCCTTGCTGGCCAAGGAACTGCAGCAACAGCGGGGCAAATTGGCCGATCAGGCCGGTGTCCATGCCCAACAGGCTGAAGGCGTTGTTCAGGTCGTTGGTGTCTTTCACATTGCCCAAGGCATTGCTCAGTGCCGATTGCTGACCGTCGCTCTTGCCCATCAGCGCGATCAAGCCATTCAAGCCACCCAGCGCGTTGTCACCGGTGAGCAGGTTAAGCCCCGGGACCGCTTGGGTCAGCTGCGAGAACTCGTCACCACTCAGCTGGTTCTTCGCCAGGCCAAGCAACGCGCCCGTGCCGCCCACGGCTTGTTCGGGGGTGATGTTCAACTGGCTGCCCAGGGTGTTGAGCAGGTTCGCCGACGCTGGCGCGGCAATGACGGCAGGGCCCTCGCTGTCTGTGCCTTGCATGGCCGAGACGGCATTGGCGGCATCGCTGAGGTTAAAGGCAAAGACCGGGCTGGCGGCCAGGGTCATCAGGGTTACCAGGGCAAAGCGCTTCATCAAATGACCTCTTGAGCCTTAACGGCGGGAAACGGTCATTTGACTGGCCTGCCTCAGGATTGTTCCGTGCTGATTGACCGCCAGCGGTCGGGTGTTTTCAGCCTGAGCGTTCGCTTAGGGCGCGCGCCTCGATCCCGTCGAGCAAGGCGTCGACCAGGCCCTTGGCCATTTCTACCGAATGCATCGTGGACCAGAGAAAGCCCTTGGCCGACTCGTCGGCGGTGTCGCTGGCCTGATGGGCCGTGTCGTAGGCGCCGCGCAAGAACAGAGAGACATGCACCAGCGCATCATGGGGTTCGATACCGGGGCGCACGAGAAACATCGGATCGTGGCCGGCACCACAGAGGCCGAAGAGCGTGCTGGCGGTTGGGGCAAGGGTTTCGTGGGGTGGATCTGGAACGATTTTCTTCATGGAAAGCTCCTGATGCAGGTGTGGCTGCAACCTTCCGTTTCCACACGAAGAGGTGGCAGCTGTACGCGGGGTGGAAAACCGGATGCATCAGGTAACCCCGGCAGACCCGAAGGTCTCCCGCGCACAGCCGCCATAAAGCGACACCTGATACTTGCCCGGGTTTCCACGCCCGTTCGCCGAATTGTCAGCGACTCGGGCAGCGTAGGTGGGCAACATTTCCAAGACAAGCCAATGGGTGCCGACAGCGTTCGTAGGATATTTCCTAGAACAGGTTATCTGCCAGCAATTTCATGTCATCAGGCGCTATCACAGGCAAGCCTGCCCGCTCTTTGTTGGAGCTGGCTTGCCTGCGATGACGTCGGTGGGGTGTCAATGCGTTCGCGGTGTCTGCATCGCGGGCAAGCCCGGCTCCTACAGGCTGGCGCGGGCTCTGTTGGAGCTGGCTTGCCTGCGATGGCCTCGGCGCGGTGCCAGTGCGTTCGCGGCGTTTGCATCGCGGGCAAGCCCGGCTCCTACAAGCTGGCGCGGGCTCTGTTGGAGCTGGCTTGCCTGCGATGGCCTCGGCGCGGTGTCAGTGCGTTAGCGGCGTCTGCATCGCGGGCAAGCCCGGCTCCTACAGGCTGGCGCGGGCTCTGTTGGAGCTGGCTTGCCTGCGATGACGTCGGTGGGGTGCCAGTGCGTTCGCGGCGTTTGCATCGCGGGCAAGCCCGGCTCCTACAGGCTGGCGCGGGCTCTGTTGGAGCTGGCTTGCCTGCGATGGCCTCGGCGCGGTGTCAGTGCGTTAGCGGCGTTTGCATCGCGGGCAAGCCCGGCTCCTACAGGCTGGCGCGGGCTCTGTTGGAGCTGGCTTGCCTGCGATGGCCTCGGTGGGGTGTCAGTGCGTTCGCGGTGTCTGCATCGCGGGCAAGCCCGGCTCCTACAGGCTGGCGCGAGTTCTGTTGGAGCTGGCTTGCCTGCGATGGCCTCGGCGCGGTGTCAGTGCGTTAGCGGCGTCTGCATCGCGGGCAAGCCCGGCTCCTACAGGCTGGCGCGGGCTCTGTTGGAGCTGGCTTGCCTGCGATGACGTCGGTGGGGTGTCAATGCGTTCGCGGTGTCTGCATCGCGGGCAAGCCCGGCTCCTACAGGCTGGCGCGGGCTCTGTTGGAGCTGGCTTGCCTGCGATGGCCTCGGTGGGGGGCCCGTGAGTTCGCGGCGTCTGCATCGCGGGCAAGCCCGGCTCCTACAGGCTGGCGCGGGCTCTGTTGGAGCTGGCTTGCCTGCGATGACGTCGGTGGGGTGATCGCGAATTCGCGGCGTTTGCATCGCGGGCAAGCCCGGCTCCTACAGTTGGAGCTGGCTTGCCTGCGATGGCGTCGGTGGGGTGTCAGCTGAAGACAACCCCTGCTAAAAAGCGGGGGTGGCAGGGGGAATGATCAGGCGGCGCTGAACAGTTTGTGCGGGTCGATCACGAATTTCTTCGGCACGCCGGCATCGAACTCGCCATAACCTTCTGGCGCCTGATCCAGGCTGATGACTTGTACGCCCACCACTTCAGCGATGTTGATGCGGTCCCACATGATGGCCTGCATCAAGGCGCGGTTGTACTTCATCACCGGGGTCTGGCCGGTGTGGAAGCTATGGGACTTGGCCCAACCAAGGCCGAAGCGAATGCTCAGGCTGCCGATCTTCGCTGCGGCATCCACGGCGCCCGGGTCTTCGGTGACGTAGAGGCCAGGGATACCGATCTTGCCGGCTACCCGCACCACACCCATCAATGAGTTCAGCACCGTGGCCGGCGCTTCGTGCTGGGCTCCGGCGTGGCCATGGCCACGGGCCTCGAAGCCCACCGCATCCACCGCACAGTCAACTTCTGGCTCACCCAGCAGGTTGGCGATCTGTTCGTGCAGCGGGGTGTCCTGGGACAGGTCGGCGATCTCGAAACCCTGAGCCTTGGCATGTGCCAGACGTACCGGGTTCACGTCACCGACAATCACCACGGCCGCACCCAACAGGCGCGCCGAGGCTGCAGCTGCCAGGCCGACCGGGCCGGCACCGGCGATGTACACCGAACTGCCCGGCCCAACGCCTGCGGTGACCGCACCGTGGTAACCGGTTGGCAGGATGTCCGAAAGGCAGGTCAGGTCACGGATCTTCTCCATGGCCTTGTCACGGTTCGGTAGTTTCAGCAGGTTGAAGTCGGCATAAGGCACCAGCACGTATTCGGCCTGGCCGCCGGTCCAGTCGCCCATGTCCACGTAACCGTACGCACCGCCCGCCCGTGCCGGGTTGACCGTCAGGCAGACGCCGGTGTGCTGTTCCTTGCAGGAGCGGCAGCGACCGCAAGCAACGTTGAACGGCACCGAGACCAGGTCTCCGATTTGCAGGTTTTCGACATCACGGCCCTTCTCGATCACCTCGCCGGTGATTTCATGACCCAGTACCAGGCCGACCTGGGCGGTGGTACGGCCACGCACCATGTGCTGGTCGGAGCCGCAGATATTGGTCGACACTACCCGCAGGATGACACCGTGCTCGATCTTGCGGCCTCGCGGGTCCTGCATTTTCGGATAGGGGATTGTTTGTACCTCGACTTTACCGGCGCCGAGATACACCACACCACGATTACCAGACATGCTTTCACCTCGCTGATTGTTTTTATGTAGCGGTGCAAAGTGCGCTACCCGGAGGCAGCGCTGAGTTACTGGATTTTTTTTATGGCAAGCGTGCTCGTCAGAGCACTACCGTGCGGTTGGCGTTCAAAAACACCCGCCGCTCAATGTGGTAACCCACCGCCCGGGCCAGGGTCAGGCATTCGATGTCGCGGCCTTTGGCGATGAGGTCTTCGGGATAATGGCTGTGATCGACCGCTTCGACGCCCTGGGCAATGATCGGGCCTTCGTCGAGGTCGTTGTTGATGTAATGCGCCGTGGCGCCCACCAGTTTCACCCCCTTGTTGTAGGCCTGGTGATACGGCTTGGCGCCTTTGAAACCGGGCAGCAGGGAGTGGTGGATATTGATCGCCCAGCCGTCGAGCTTGCGACACAACTCTGGCGACAGCACCTGCATGTAGCGGGCAAGGATCACCAGCTCTGCACCGGACGCCTCGATCACATCCAATACCTTGCGCTCTTGCGCCGGTTTGTCATGGGGATCGAGGGCAAAGTGGTAGTACGGAATACGGTGCCACTGGGCCAGCGGCTCCAGGTCCGGGTGGTTGGAAATCACCGCCACCACGTCCATGGACAGCTGGCCTATACGCTGGCGATAGAGCAAGTCGTTCAGGCAATGGTCGGCCTTGGAGACCATGATCACGACCTTGGGCCGGTGGTTCGGCGCCGTCAGCTCGAAGACCATGCCAAAGGCCTCACCGCGCTCGGTCAGGCCTGCGCGGAAAGCCGCTTCGTCAAAGTCATCAGGCTGGCGGAACTCCACGCGAATGAAAAACCGCCCGGACAACCGGTCATCGAACGAGTGGTGTTCGGTGACGTAGCAGCGCTGCTCGTAGAGGTAACGCGTCACCGCATCCACAGTGCCGAGCATGCTCGGGCAGTCGGCGGTGAGAATCCAGGTATCCGGGGCTCGGCTCATGCTAACGCTCCTGTCGGGTTCAGGCCTGGATGCTCAAGCCATATTCTGCGGCGGCGTCCTGCAACCACAGCCACCAGTAATCGGAGAAACTGCGACGAATCAGCAGTTCCCAGGTGTCTTCGCTGCTGCGACGGATGACCAGTTGCGACTTGGCGAACACCGTACTGACCGCTTTGCCGACCGGGAAATTGTTCGGGTGCACGTCGTAGCTGGTGGACTTCATCAGCACTTCGCGCACGTTCGGGCCGCTCAGTTCCAGCAGGGTCTGGCCACCGCTGACGTTGACCACCTGAATGTGCTGGTCCTTGAGGGCGTCGCGCAGTTTCTGCTCGACGGCGAACTCCTGGCCACCGGGGACGATCAACAGCCACTCATCCGGGCCGAGCCACTGCAGCGACATGTCGCCGTTGGCGACCACGGTCAGGGCCACGGGCAGCTCAAGGCCGATGGCCTTGAACACACCACCGGCAAAGGCCGGGTCGTGGCCGTTGCCACGAATAGTCAGGTGGCCCAGCAGCTTCTTCTCGCGCAGGGTGACACCGGCGTTCTTGCGCCCCTTGCCAACCAGGCTCGGCAAGTCGGCGTGGGCCAGCGGCGATTGCGCCTTGGCGGCGTTGCCTGGGTGTTGCTGGTAAACGTTGATTGCGCTCATTTCAAACCTGCCTGAAATATCAAATGCTGTAGGGCGATCCGTGTGGGGCCGGCCGCGCCGGCGCCACACGTGCGCGTCAATCCTTAAACGTTCTGCCGTTCGCCTTGCGGGTCGAAGAACACCGCTGAACAGATCTCCGCTTCGATCACGCTGCCATCGGCCTGCGGCGAGAACACGCGCTCGCCCATGCGCTTGAGGCCACCCTTGACCACACCCATCGCGAACGAATAGCCCAGCGAGTTGGCGGCGTAGCTGGAGGTCACGTGACCGACCATGTCCATCGGGATCGGTTGCTTCGGATCGAACACCAGTTGCGCCCCCTCAGGCAGCCACTGGGTCGGATTGACCGGCTTGAGGCCGACCAGTTGTTTACGGTTTTCCCGTACGCAATCTTCACGGTTCATGCCACGACGGCCGATCCAGGAGAACGGCTTGGTCCGCCCGACGCACCAACCCATGTTCAGGTCGTCCGGGGTCATCGAGCCGTCAGTGTCCTGGCCGACAATGATGAAGCCCTTCTCGGCCCGCAGTACGTGCATGGTTTCGGTGCCGTACGGGGTCAGGTTGTAGGGCTTGCCCGCTTCGACGATCTGCTCCAGCACGCCCATGGCGTAGTTGGCCTGGATGTTGATTTCGTACGACAGCTCACCGGTAAAGGAGATCCGGAAGACCCGCGCCGGCACCCCGCCCACCTTGCCTTCCTTCCAGCTCATGAACGGGAAGGCGTCTTTGTCCAGGTCGATATCGGTGACCTGTGACAGCAGTTTGCGGCTGTTCGGCCCGGACAGGGTCAGGGTCGCCCAGTGGTCGGTGACCGAGGTGAAGTACACCTTCAGGTCTGGCCATTCGGTTTGCTGATAGATCTCCAGCCACTGCAGTACGCGTGCCGCGCCGCCGGTGGTGGTGGTCATGACAAAGTGGTTCTCACCCAGGCACGCCGTGACACCGTCGTCGAAGACCATGCCGTCTTCTTTGCACATCAGGCCGTAACGGGCCTTGCCCACGTCCAGCTTGGTCCAGGCGTTGGTGTAGATGCGGTTGAGGAACTCACGGGCATCCGGGCCCTGGATATCGATCTTGCCCAGGGTCGAGGCGTCGAGCAGGCCGACGCTGTCACGCACCGCCTTGCACTCACGGGCAACGGCGGCATGGATATCTTCGCCTTTGCGCGGGAAGTACCACGGCCGTTTCCACTGGCCGACGTCTTCAAACTCGGCACCGTTTTTCACGTGCCAGGCATGCAGCGCGGTGAAGCGCACCGGCTCGAACAGGTGACCGCAATGCCGGCCCGCCACTGCACCGAAGGTGATCGGCGTGTAGTTCGGGCGGAACATGGTGGTGCCCATTTGCGCCACACCAATGCCCAGCGAACGGGCGGCGATGGCCAGGCCGTTGATGTTGCCGAGCTTGCCCTGGTCGGTACCAAAGCCCAGCGCGGTATAGCGTTTAACGTGCTCGACCGACTCAAAACCTTCGCGGGTGGCCAACTCGATAGCCGCGGCCGTCACGTCGTTCTGTTGGTCGACGAACTGCTTCGGTGCGCGTGCCGTGGGTTTGTCATGCGGCACCTGGAACAACGCCACAGTGGCTTCTTCATGGCGCGCCAGCACCTTGGGCAGTACGCCGGTGACCGCCTTGAAACCGGCTTCGGTTGCAGCCCGTACACCGCCTTCAAAACCATCGGCCAGGGTATCGCCGAGGCTGTAGACACCGTTCACGCCGCCGACGCAGACGCGTCTCTGCGGGGCATCGCCCGGCACGAAGCCGAGGATGTCTTCACGCCAGACCGGCTTGCCACCCAGGTGCGAAGCCAGGTGAACCACCGGGCTGTAGCCGCCCGAACTGGCCACCAGATCGCACTCCAGCCACTCGCCTGGGCTGGTCACTGCGTGGGCTTTCAGGTCGATGGCTGCCACGCGGGCGGCTGTCACATGCTTGCTGCCACGCGCTTCGATCACCGCGCTGGAGGTCAGAATGCGAATGCCTTTGGCGCGGGCTTCTTCGACCAGCGAACCACGCGGGTTATGCCGCGCATCGGCAATGGCGACGACCTTGAGGCCGGCGTCGAACCAATCCAGCGCAACGCGGTAAGCGTGGTCGTTGTTGGTCGAAAGCACCAGTTTCTTGCCCGGTGCTACGCCGTAACGGCGTACGTAAGTCGATACGGCGCCAGCCAGCATGTTGCCTGGCACGTCGTTGTTGCCATACACCAGCGGACGCTCGTGGGCGCCAGTGGCCAGCACCACCTGCCGTGCACGCACGCGGTGGATACGCTGACGCACCTGCCCCAGTGGTGCGCGATCGCCCAGGTGGTCGGTCAGGCGCTCGTGGATGGTCAGGAAGTTGTGGTCGTGGTAGCCGTTCACGGTGGCCCGTGGCAGCAAGGTCACTTCGCGCATGTCCTTGAGTTCGGCCACGGCAGCCGCCACCCACTCCGCGGCAGGCTTGCCGTCGAGGCTTTCACGGGTGTCGAGCAGGCTGCCGCCAAACTCTTCCTGCTCATCGGCAAGGATCACCCGGGCGCCGCTGCGGCCAGCCGCCAAGGCAGCGGCCAGGCCAGCCGGGCCGCCGCCAACCACCAGCACGTCACAGTGCTGGTTCATGTAATCGTAGGTGTCCGGGTCGTTTTCCAGCGGCGAACGGCCCAGGCCAGCCGCTTTGCGGATGTACTTCTCGTAGGTCATCCAGAACGACTGCGGGTACATGAAGGTCTTGTAGTAGAAGCCCGGTGGCATCAGCTTGCCGCCGACCTTGCCCAGGATCCCCATCACGTCGTTGTTCACGCTCGGCCAGCCATTGGTGCTGGTGGCCACCAGGCCGGCATACAGTGCCTGCTGGGTAGCGCGCACGTTCGGCACCTGGGTGGCTTCGGTGGCACCGATCTGCAGGATCGCGTTCGGCTCTTCGGCACCGGCGGCGATGATCCCGCGAGGGCGCGAGTACTTGAAGCTGCGCCCGACGATGTCCACGCCGTTGGCCAGCAACGCGGCCGCCAGGGTGTCACCGGCATAGCCCTGATAGCTCTGGCCGTTGAAGGTGAAGTTCAAGACTTTGCTGCGGTCGATACGACCGCCGTTGGACAGGCGATTGACCTGGCTCATACCTTTTCTCCCTGACCACTGACTGCCAACTGCGGGCTGGTGTTTTTGCCGGTCACTTGTGGCTTGGCGCCAATTGGATAGGTTTCCAGAATTTCGTAGGTCACCGTGTCACGGGTGGCATTGAAGTACTGGCGGCAACCGGCGGCGTGAATCCACAGTTCGTGGTGCAGGCCGCGTGGGTTGTCGCGGAAGAACATGTAGGTGCCCCATTCCTCATCGGTGCAGGCATCCGGGTCGAGCGGGCGCGGGATGTGCGCCTGGCCAGCGGCGTGGAATTCCTCTTCGGAGCGCAGCTCGCCACAGTGGGGACAGAAGATGTGCAACATGGTCAGGTTCTCCTGTTAGTGGGCGACAGCGGCAGCGCCGTGTTCGTCGATCAGTGCGCCGTTGTAGAAACGGTCGATGGAAAAAGGCGCAGCCAGCGGGTGCATTTCACCCTTGGCCAGGCTGGCGGCAAAGACGTTGCCTGAACCCGGCGTGGCCTTGAAGCCACCGGTGCCCCAACCGCAGTTGAAGAACAGGTTCTTGACCGGGGTCTTGGAAATGATCGGGCAGGCATCCGGCGAGGTATCGACGATGCCGCCCCACTGCCGGTTCATGCGCACACGGGACAGGATCGGGAACATCTCGACGATGGCCTGCAGGGTGTGTTCGATCACCGGGTACGAGCCGCGCTGGCCGTAGCCAACCCAACCGTCGATACCGGCACCGATCACCAGGTCGCCCTTGTCCGACTGGCTGATGTAGCCGTGCACGGCGTTGGACATGATCACACTGTCGATGATCGGTTTGATCGGCTCGGACACCAGTGCTTGCAGCGGGTGCGACTCCAGCGGCAGGCGGAAGCCGGCGAGCTTGGCCATGTGCCCGGAGTTACCGGCGGTGACCACACCAACCCGCTTGGCGCCAATGAAGCCCTTGCTGGTTTCAACCCCGATGACCACGCCATTTTCCTTGCGGAAACCGGTGACTTCGGTTTGCTGAATCAGGTCCACGCCCAAGGCATCGGCGGCGCGGGCAAAGCCCCAGGCCACGGCGTCGTGACGGGCAACCCCGCCGCGGCGCTGCACGGTGGCACCGATGATCGGGTAGCGGGTGTTCTTCGAGCAGTCCAGGTACGGAATCTCGTCGGCCACTTGCTGGGCGTTGAGCAGTTCGCCGTCCACACCGTTGAGCCGGTTGGCACTGACCCGACGCTCCGAATCGCGCATGTCCTGCAGGGTGTGGCACAGGTTGTAGACGCCGCGCTGGGAGAACATCACGTTGTAGTTGATGTCTTGCGACAGGCCTTCCCAGAGTTTCATGGCGTGTTCGTAGAGGTGCGCCGACTCGTCCCACAGGTAGTTGGAACGCACGATGGTGGTGTTACGGGCGGTGTTGCCACCGCCCAACCAGCCCTTCTCGACCACCGCAACGTTGGTGATGCCGTGTTCTTTGGCCAGGTAGTAGGCCGTGGCCAGGCCATGCCCGCCGCCGCCGACGATCACCACGTCGTAGACCTTTTTCGGGGTCGGCGTGCGCCACATGCGCTGCCAGTTTTCATGGTGGCTCAGCGAGTGCTTGAAAAGGCCGAAGCCCGAGTAGCGTTGCATAGTCAGTTACTCCTCAACCACTCAGCGGTAAACCGGAAAGTCTGCACACAGTGCCGACACGTTTTTCGCCACATCGGCCTCGACATCGGCATCGCCAAGGTTGTCGAGAATGTCGCAGATCCAGCCGGCCAGTGCGGTGCACTGGCTGACCTTGAAACCGCGCGTGGTCACCGCCGGGGTGCCAATGCGCAGGCCGGACGTGACGAACGGCGACTGTGGGTCATTCGGTACGGCGTTCTTGTTCACCGTGATATGGGCACGGCCCAGGGCAGCATCGGCCTCTTTGCCGGTCAGGCCCTGACGGATCAGGCTGACCAGGAACAGGTGGTTATCGGTGCCGCCGGACACTACATCGTAGCCGCGGTCGATGAACACGCCAGCCATGGCCTGGGCGTTGTCGATCACTTGCTGCTGATACGCCTTGAAGCTGGGCTCCAGGGCTTCCTTGAAGCACACGGCCTTGGCCGCGATGACGTGCATCAGGGGCCCGCCCTGGCCGCCGGGGAACACCGCAGCGTTGAGTTTCTTTTCCAGTTCTTCGTTGGCCTTGGCCAGAATCAGGCCGCCCCGTGGGCCGCGCAGGGTCTTGTGGGTGGTGGTGGTGACAACGTCGGCGTACGGCAGCGGGTTCGGGTACAACCCGGCCGCGACCAGGCCGGCCACGTGCGCCATGTCGACGAACAGGTAAGCGCCCACTTTGTCAGCGATCTGACGGAAGCGTGGGAAATCGAGGGTTTTCGAGTAGGCCGAAAAACCGGCGATGATCATTTTCGGCTTGTGTTCCAACGCCAGGCGCTCGACTTCGTCGTAGTCGATCAGGCCGGTGGCAGTGTCGATGCCGTATTGCACCGCGTTGTAGAGCTTGCCGGAGAAGCTGACCTTGGCGCCGTGGGTCAGGTGGCCGCCGTGGGCCAGGCTCATGCCCAGCACCGTGTCACCGGCCTGCAGCAGGGCGAGGAACACCGCCGCGTTGGCCTGGCTGCCGGAGTGCGGGCTGAACGTTGGCGTAGTCGGCACCGAACAGTTGCTTGGCACGGTCAATCGCCAGTTGCTCGACCTTGTCCACGTGCTCACAACCGCCGTAGTAACGCTTGCCCGGATAGCCTTCGGCGTACTTGTTGGTCAGGCCGCTGCCCTGGGCCTGCATCACGCGCTTGCTGGTGTAGTTCTCCGAGGCGATCAGTTCGATGTGATCTTCCTGACGCTGCTCTTCGGCATTCATCGCCGCCAGCAGTGCATCGTCATAACCCTGGATCTGGTCTTGCTTGCTGAACATCGCATCTCTCCCGGCAGCGGCATGGGCTTTCATTAGGTGGGCGGCATGACATGGACAGCGCCCTTTGGATTCGATGGTATGACCGACGCAGACAGCCCAGATGCCTATGGGCGCCACGCAAAGGTGCGTTTACGACATAACCTCGTGAGCGTCAGCCCGACAGGCAGGATAAAACCCGCGAAAAACCCTACAGCAGATGGCCCCATCGCTTGCAGGGCCGCTGGCCATACAGCAGCAGACACTTCACCGAATCTTGGTTTAGAGTGCTTGCCTGCGTCGTTTTCAGGACAGAACCATGACCGATCAAAGCCAACAATTCGCCAGCGACAACTATTCCGGTATCTGCCCCGAAGCCTGGGCCGCCATGGAAAAGGCCAACCACGGCCACGAACGTGCCTATGGCGACGACCAATGGACCGCACGGGCAGCCGATCACTTTCGCAAGCTGTTTGAAACCGACTGCGAAGTGTTCTTTGCCTTCAACGGCACCGCCGCCAACTCGCTGGCGCTGTCGTCGTTGTGCCAGAGCTACCACAGCGTGATCTGCTCGGAGACCGCCCACGTCGAAACCGACGAATGCGGCGCGCCGGAGTTTTTCTCCAACGGTTCCAAGCTGCTGACCGCCCGCAGCGAAGGCGGCAAGCTGACCCCGGCCTCGATCCGCGAAGTCGCGCTCAAGCGCCAGGACATCCACTACCCCAAACCCCGGGTAGTGACCATCACCCAGGCTACCGAGGTGGGCAGCGTCTACCGCCCGGATGAACTCAAGGCGATCAGCGCCACCTGCAAGGAACTGGGCCTGAACCTGCACATGGACGGCGCTCGTTTCAGCAACGCCTGCGCCTTCCTCGGCTGCACCCCGGCCGAGCTGACCTGGAAGGCCGGTATCGACGTGCTGTGCTTTGGCGGCACCAAAAACGGCATGGCGGTGGGTGAGGCGATCCTGTTCTTCAACCGCAAACTGGCCGAGGACTTCGACTACCGTTGCAAGCAGGCCGGGCAACTGGCGTCGAAAATGCGCTTCCTCTCCGCCCCCTGGGTCGGCCTGCTGGAGGACGGCGCCTGGCTGCGCCACGCCGCCCATGCCAACCACTGCGCACAATTGCTCAGCTCGCTGGTCGCGGACATCCCCGGCGTTGAACTGATGTTCCCGGTGGAGGCCAACGGTGTATTCCTGCAAATGTCGGAACCGGCCCTGGAAGCATTGCGCAACAAGGGCTGGCGTTTTTACACCTTCATCGGCAGCGGCGGCGCCCGGTTCATGTGCTCCTGGGACACCGAAGAAGCCCGGGTACGCGAACTGGCGGCAGATATCCGCGCCGTGATGAGCGCCTGACACCATCAGCGGCTACAGGCGAAACCCGCCCATCTGCCGCGCCAGGTCGTCAGCCAGCTCGCGCAGGGCCTGACACTCGTCCCGGCAGCCGCGCACTTCTGCGGCGGTTTGCCGGGCCAGGTCTGAGATACCCTGCACCGTGCGGTTGATCTCCTCGGTCACTGCCGACTGCTGCTCAGTCGCCGTGGCGACCTGGTGGTTCATGTCGCTGATATGCTCCACCTGATCCGTAATGGTCCCCAGCGATGCGCCGGTGCGCTGGCTCGACGCCACACCGGCACCGGTTGCCACCTGCCCGGCCTGCATTGAGGCCACGGCATTGCCCGTGCCCTGCTTGAGCCGTTGAATCATCTGCTGGATTTCACCCGTGGACACCTGGGTACGCTGGGCCAATGTGCGCACTTCATCAGCCACCACGGCGAAACCACGGCCCATTTCCCCGGCCCGCGCCGCTTCGATGGCCGCATTCAGCGCCAACAGGTTAGTTTGTTCGGAAATACTGCGGATCACCGCCAATACCTCGTCGATCGAGGCGACTTCTGCAGCCAACTCGCCAACCGCACCGGCGGCCGAGCCGATGTCATTGGACATGCCTTCAATCTGGCTAATCGAGCGCTGCACCACCTCACGGGCGTGTTCGGCTTCATTGCGGGCAGCCTGCGATGCCTGGGCCGCATTACCGGCATTTTGCGCAATGTCCTGCACGGTCAAGCCCATCTCATGTACCGCTGTGGCAACCGTTTCGGTCATTTCCTGCTGCCGCACAGAGCGATCAGCGGTGTTGTCCACCACCTGAGTCACCTGTTCCACCGCACGGTGCAAACGCTCAGTGGTGCCCAACACCTGGCCGATCAGTTCTCGCTGGCTGTCGATAAAGCGGTTGAAGCCACGCGCCAGATCACCCAACTCATCGCTACGGCCCTCATCCAGCCGACGGCTGAGGTCGCCACCGCCACTGCCGATGGCCACCAGTGCAGCGGTTACCTGGCGGATCGGCTTGACCAGCCCACGCGCCAGCCAGACCACCAGCAGCAGTGACAACAGCGCCACGGCCAGGCCGATCAGGCTGGTCAACCAGACCGTCTCATGCACCTGGGCATAAATTTGCGACTCGGGCACTTCCGCCACCAGCGTCCAGTTCAGGTCGCGCAGCGGCAGGCTGAGCGCCAGGAAGGTTTCGCCATCACGCTGAAAACGCGTACTGACCACCCGCTCCTGCCGCACCAAGGCGGTTTTCGCCGCAGCCTCACCCAACTGCTCACTGAGTTGGCGTTTACCGCTGAACTCGGCCTGTGGATGCACCTGGATCAAGCCATCGCCACGCACCAGGAACACCCGTCCTCGCGCCCCGAAACTGAAGTTGTGGATCAACTCGGACAGCTCATGCAAACGCAGGCCCAGCCCGGCTATGCCAACCAGCTTGCCGTCCTTCTCTACCCGGTAGTCGATGAACAACGCCACTTCACCGGAGCTGCCATCGACGTCAATGTTGAGCATCCGCTCGTCACCGCTGTCGGTGAAGCGGAAGAACCAGCTATCGGCCGGGTTGTCGCGGCGCAGGGTACGGTCCAGGCCCTTCTCGTTGTAGTAATGATTGGAGACCGTGGAGGCAAACAGTGCCGTGAACGCGTTGTTGCGCTGGCGCAGTGCATCCAGGTACTCGGTAAAGTGCGCCCGCTGGCTGGCGTCCTCGCCCTCGGCCAGCCAGTCACGCAGCAAGGTATTGCTGGCGATGTCCGCCGCCGCCGTCAGCGGCTGTCCGAGCATCCGCTCGATGTCGTTACGAATCGCCTCGATGCTCGCTGGCAGTGCCGTCTCGACCAGATAACGCTCCGTCAGCCGGTTAACCGCCAGCGTATAGATCGCGACCACCACCAGAATGCTCGCCAACAAGGCCGCACCCATGCTTGCAATCAACTTCCACTGAATACTGCGCCGCCAGAACTGCATGGAATTCCCCCGAGCAAATGACCCTGTACTGCAACAGGCAGGTCAACTGTATACACTTTGGTATCCAATTATTCCATTAGCGCGAGACAATACCCAACCGAGCAGGTGTCGGTTTTGCTTATGTAGAGGGCTCAGGACGGGGCTAGAACGCGTTGCAGGTCACTACGCGCCCAGCGCCGGCAAAGCCGGCGCGCTCAGGCGCGCAGTACGTCGGAGGAATGGGCGATCAGTTGTTGCCGATAGTCCGGGCGATGACGTCGACCGTGGCGTTGACTTGCTCTTGATAACGGTCGAGGGCTTCCTGATGCTTGTGCTGCAGTTCGATCTGCTGCGAACACAGGTTCAGCGCCGCCAGCACCAACAGCTTGTCGCCAATCAGGGCTGGGTACTTGCGTTTGGTGTCACCCAACGAAGCCTTGAGCATTTGCACCGCCTTGAGCAAGGTCTGCTCTTCGCCTTCAGGTGCCTTGATCGAATAATCGGTGCCCAGGATCGAGATAACATTGATCGACTGCGCGGTCGTTTTCATGCGTTGACTGCGCCACCACCGGCACGCTCAACCAGCGCCTGGATACGCGCGGCCGTAGCGCCCTGCTTCTCTTCCTGCTCCAGCAGGCTCAGTTGCAGGCTGTCGTTTTCATCCTTGGCATGAACCAGTTCGGCTTCCAGCTTGGCAGTGCGCTCAGCCAGTTCCTGATTCTTCTGTACCAGGTCGTTGACCAGTTGTTCCAATTGACTCAGGGAAGTTTCCAACATAATGCCTTCTCGGGGGTTTTTGCAGGGGGCGCACACGATAAAGAAAACTCACCGCACTCGCCAGGGATATTGGGCCAGAGGCCCCGCTTTGATGTTGATTGACACACATTGGACAACTCGGTTCCCTGGCAACCCCACCATTGCCCAGATGAAATTTCATTCACAAGCGTTACTTTCGGCCGAAGTGCCTCAAGTCTTGTCCGATTCGACCGATAGGCAGAGTACGTCAAAATGCGTCGCATGGATCGCGTGCCCTTTCTCCTTCGGATAACGACCATGTCCCTACGCAATATGAACATCGCGCCGCGCGCACTGCTGGGTTTTGCCTTGATCGGTGCGCTGATGCTGGCGCTCGGTATTTTCGCGCTCAACCAGATGAGTGTGATCCGCCAGGCAGGTGTGGTCATTGAGCAAAACAGCATCCCCAGCATCAAGAACCTGGGCGAGCTCAACCAACTCACCCTGCGCCTGCGCAGCCTGGCTTATCGCTTGCTGGTTAACCGCGAGCCCGCAGAGCTACGCGACACGCTGGCACTGATGGACAAGCGCAACGCGCAGATTGATGAGGTGCGTAAAACCTACGAGCCGCTGATCGCCGATCAGAACGAACGCGCAACCTACAACCAGTACGTGCAGTTACTGAGCCAGTACCGTCAACTGGAAGCGCGCATGAAGAACCACGCCCAGTCCGGCCAGCTGGACGAACTGCGCACCCTGCTGAACCGCGAGTTGCTGGACAACTCCGAGCAGATCAACACGCTCATGGAAAATCTGGTAAAGATCAACACAGAGCAAACCCGTAACACTAACCAGGTGGCCGCCGAACAGTACTCCACGGCATTCACCCTGGTCATCGCGCTGCTGGTGGTCGCGACCGTACTGACCTTCGTCTGCGCCTTGCTGCTGACCCGAAGCATCGTCAAACCGATCAACGATGCACTGCACGCCGCCGAACAGATCGCCGAAGGCAACCTGACCCGACCGATCCAGACCCAAGGCCGGGATGAGGCCGCGCGCCTGCTGCAGGCCATGGCCAAGATGCAGAACAAACTGCGTGACACACTGCACCAGATCTCCGGCTCAGCGAACCAACTGGCGTCGGCAGCCGAAGAACTGAACAGCGTCACCGAAGAAAGCGCCCGTGGCCTGCAACAGCAGAACAACGAAATCGAGCAAGCGGCCACGGCAGTCACCGAGATGACCAGCGCGGTGGAAGAAGTGGCGCGCAACGCCGTCAGCACCTCGGAAGCATCGAAGGACGCCACCCGCTCGGCCGGCGATGGCCGTGATCTGGTGATGGAGACCGTCAGTGCCATCGAGCGCATGAGCGCTGATGTACAGGGCACTGCCGAGTTGGTCAGCAACCTGGCAGAGGAATCACGAGACATCGGCAAAGTGTTGGACGTGATTCGTGGCCTGGCCGACCAGACCAACCTGCTGGCCCTGAACGCCGCCATCGAGGCCGCGCGGGCCGGCGAGGCTGGCCGTGGCTTTGCCGTGGTTGCAGACGAAGTGCGCGCCCTGGCGCACCGCACCCAGCAGTCGACCAGCGAAATCGAACGCATGATCGGCAGCATTCAGGGCGGTACCGAGCAAGCGGTCAACTCGATGCGCAACAGCACCGAGCGCGCCGAGTCGACCCTGAACATCGCCCGTGGTGCAGGCCTGGCCCTGGACACCATCACCGGTGCCGTGGCGCAGATCAACGAACGCAACC
Source organism: Pseudomonas sp. HLS-6 TE3448 (assembly GCF_053629555.1). Taxonomy (NCBI): domain Bacteria; kingdom Pseudomonadati; phylum Pseudomonadota; class Gammaproteobacteria; order Pseudomonadales; family Pseudomonadaceae; genus Pseudomonas; species Pseudomonas sp. HLS-6 TE3448. The sequence goes on from NZ_JBRJIO010000001.1 coordinate 968,543, forward strand.
TGGTGATCGCCAGCGCCGCCGAAGAACAGGCGCAGGTGGCCCGCGAGGTCGACCGCAACCTGGTCAACATCAATGACCTGTCGGTGCAGTCGGCCACCGGAGCCCACCAGACCAGCGCAGCCAGTGCCGAACTGTCACGCCTGGCAGTCGACCTGAACAGCCTGGTCGCCCGTTTCAGCGTTTAACCTGCTCCTTCATGAGTCTGCCGCGGTTGTGAGGGGCGGACTCATGAGGCGGTGTTTTCCTGGGCTCGGCGGTAAGCTTCGGCCCGGCGGTAAGCTCAATGGGCTTGAGCGCTTCCCATTGGCTAATGGGGCCGTTGGCGCTACTCCCTCCGTACTTGGCCGCCAACTTGTCCACCGCATTCAAGGCGGTGGTCACCGCGCCCTCCGCCCAACCGCCAGTCCACGACACATCATCCCCGGCGAGGATAAAGCCATAGGGGTTGGCACCACCGACACCCTGCATGAACTGGCTGAACAACAGGCGCTGATACTCGTACTGCCCTGGCAGGTTCATCTTGAAGGCACCGAGAAAGTGCGGCTGATCTTCCCAGTTCAACTCGACGAAAGGGTCCTGCGTGGCAAACCTGGATGCCACGTTCAACCCCGGATACACCACATCCAGTAGTGTCGTGCACAGCTCGACATGCCCAGACACCGGTGCAGCGAGGTCACCCAGAAATTTCAGGCTGTCATCGTTCCAGGTGTACGAGAGGAACATCCCACTGCCCTTGTAGGTACCGGTGCTCTGGCCATAGTCCACCAGGTAGGTGCCACGGGTCAGCCGGTCGGACAAGGTAATACTCATCAACTGTTTACCGTCTTCGCCACGCGTCTTCCAGAACGCTTCCTGGGTACCCGCAAAGATCTTCGCCGACTGCATGTAGTGGGTATACATCACCGCTTCCCACTGGGCTTTGCTCAGCAACGTGTTCATATCCGCGAACAGCTGTGGGCCGCCCATGTAGCGCAATTTGTCGAGGATACGCACATGGGGTGTATAGATAACGCTGGAAAACTCCAGGGACTGTTCCTGCCCGGTAACCAGGTCATGGAAGTAAACCCGAAACTGATCATCCGCCTGGCGGACGATATGCCGTACCTCCTGTTGCAACGGGTTGGCGAACACGGCTTTAGACCGCCCCTCAACCGTAGTGCCTGCGGCCCAATGCACCATCGCATCACCAAAGGTGCTTGGCGAGGTGCTCCATAGCCGTTCTGGTAACGCCGAAGCACCGTCATACATGAGCCGATGATTGGTATCGAGCCCGGTGTACAACACCCGCAGTACTTCCAGAAAACTGTTGGGGTAGTCGGTGTTCCACCCGCCCGTACCGAAACCGATCTGGCCAAACAGGTTGATCTCCTTGGGGGTCCATTTGGCTTGCTCGACCATGGCCGCGTGGAAACTGAGGTTATCCCAGCCATTTTCCAAAACAGTATTCCAGATCGACTTGATCAGGCTCTGATTGATCGTACCCGTAGACATAGCCTGTTCCATTTCGCCAAAGCGAATAGGCTCTTGCTGCAGAAAAACCTCGAAGAACTTATCTTCTAACGCCGTATACTCCAAAGGCCTCGGGAATTTGCCTGTACCTTCTTCGTAGTAAACCTTTTCGCCCTGATAGTCGACTACCGTACTGACTGCAGCCGCAGTACCCGGGTTGGGAAATTCAGTACTGTTGTCGGCCATGCCCACTTTTTCGAAATAATGATAAAGCGCCTTCCCCGACAGTGGAAAACGCATGGCGCCCAACTCACAGAGCACACCACCATTGTTTTCCGTGTTCAGCTCTTTCGAATAGAGGCGCCCACCCACGCGACCACTGGCGTCTACCACCACCGGGTGCAGGCCCATGCGCAGCGCCTCGTAGGCGGCTGTCAGCCCCGCAATGCCGGCCCCCACCACCAGTACCTGCTTGCCATAGTGGCTCGGGGCAATACTGCCCAGTGGCTGTTGGCCGGCCTGTGCCAGGTACTCACCGTAGTCGAAGGGAAAATCCGGGATCAAGGCACGCACTTCGTTTGCCTGAAGGCGTTTTGATTGTGTTCTGCGGGTACGCGAGGGAATTGCAGACATAGCGGGCGACTCCTCAACAGTGATCTTTCAACAAAAGCCTGCTGAACTAAATCACACGCCCACTACCACAACGAAATACTGATTCGAGATCAGCATCTACACAACTAGACTGTCAAAACTGATAGTTGACTTCACCCACACAATAAATGCCCTGCCTGAACAATGTTCAAACAGGGCAGCTATTTAATACTCGATACGTACATCCCCCTTCGGCACACTGCAGCACGACAGAATGTAACCCTCGGCCACGTCATCATCGGTGATACCGCCGTTGTGCTCCATCTCCACTTCGCCGCCCAGCTTGAGCACCTTGCAGGTACCGCAGATGCCCATGCCGCAGGCCTTGGGGATCATCAGGCCGAGCTTGGCCGCCGCCGCATGAACCGTCTCGCCGGGCGCGACACGAATGCTCTTGCCCGTGGCGGTGAACTCCACCTGATGCAGGTCGGCGTTGTCCACCTCGGCCGCTTCGGCGGCCTGTTCGGCGTGTTCCACGGCATCGGCCTTGACCTCGGCCGGGGTCGCGCCAAATGACTCCTCATGGTAACGGCGCATGTCGTAGCCGCTGGCTTCAAGCAAGCGCTTGACCGCGTTCATGTAAGGGGTCGGGCCGCAGCAGAAGATCTCCCGCTCCATGAAGTCCGGGGCGATCAGTTCCAGCAGCTTGTGGTTCAGGTAACCCCGGTAACCCGCCCAAGGTTCGCCCAGGCCGTGCTTCTCGCAAATGATATGCAGGCTGAAGTTGTCGATCCGCGAGGCCATCTGCTCCAGTTCGCGGTGGTAGATGATGTCTTTCGGCGAACGGGCGCTGTGGACAAACACCATGTCGACATTGCCGTTGGTGTCGTAGAACCAGCGGGCCATCGACATTACCGGGGTGATGCCCACGCCACCGCTGAGGTAGAGCACTTTGGGGCTGGGGAAATCAATTGCATTGAACAAGCCGACCGGCCCATGCACCGCCAGCTCCTGACCTTCGTGCAGGGTGTCGTGCAGCCAGTTCGACACCTTGCCGCCCGGCACCCGCTTGATGGTCACGGAAAAGCTGTAGGGCACCGAGGGCGAGCTGGAAATGGTGTAGGAGCGCATGATCGGCTGCCCTTCGATTTCCAGCTCCAGGGTGACGAATTGCCCGGGCTTGAAGAAGAACATGATCGGCTGGTCGGCCATGAAACAAAAGGTGCGCACATCCCAGGTTTCCTGGATCACCTTGACGCAACGGACGATATGGCGGCCGTTGGCCCAGGTCTGGGTAGTCACCGGATTGAGAAAGGGATTGGACATGCTCATCTCCACGGCCGACTGTGGCCTGATGGTAGTGATTCTGCTCAAGCTGCAACCGGCGCACATTCCTATCCGCGACATTGACGTGCTTATCGCGACCAGCCCCCACCGACAAGGGCTGGCGCGTCGGAAACGGATTCGACCATGTCGTCCAGGGATATGGTTCATGTCGGCGGCGAACGCACACTCCACCTCAAAGAATGCTGCTGCTTCAGCCTTGCGTCGCCATAACAACGATTAGCCACTTCCACCGGCCACACGCTTGGCCATGAGGACCTACACGATGGACGTCACCGCAACCCTGAGCCTGGGCGATCCACTGGAACCTGCACGCAAGGCAACTGCCGACATGCTGCAGAACCGCGAGCGGACCTTCTCGCTGCCCCAACCGTTCTACAACGACGAGCGCCTGTTCCAGATCGACATGCAGGAGATCTTCCACAAGGAATGGCTGATCGCCGGCATGACGTGTGAAATCCCGGCCAAGGGCAACTTCCTCACCCTGGAGATCGGCAAGAACCCGATCATGGTGGTACGGGGTGCCGAAGGTCAGGTACATGCCTTCCATAACGTCTGCCGTCACCGTGGCTCGCGCCTGTGCACCAGCGACAAAGGCAAAGTGGCCAAACTGGTGTGCCCTTACCACCAATGGACGTACGAACTGGACGGTCGCCTGCTGTTCGCCGGTACCGAAATGGGCGCCGACTTCGACATGAAGCAATACGGCCTGAAGCCTGTGCATGTGAAAACCGCCGGCGGCTACATCTTCGTCAGCCTGGCGGAGCACCCACCGGCCATCGACGACTTCCTCTCCACCCTGGCCCATTACATGGAGCCTTACGACATGGAGAACACCAAGGTGGCGGTGCAAACCACCTTGATGGAAAAGGCCAACTGGAAGCTGGTGCTGGAAAACAACCGCGAGTGCTACCACTGCAACGGTTCGCACCCTGAACTGCTCAAAACGCTCCTGGAATGGGACGACGTCACCGATCCACGCGCCGACCAGGCCTTCAAGGACCACGTTGCCGCCTCTGCCGCAGCCTGGGATGCCGAGCAGATCCCGTATGCCCACGCCAGCTTCGGCCTGCGTAACCGTATTGTGCGCATGCCGCTGCTCAAAGGCACCGTATCGATGACCATGGACGGCAAGCAAGGCTGCCAGAAACTGATGGGTCGCATCAAAAACCCGGACCTGGGCTCGATGCGCATCCTGCACCTGCCGCACTCCTGGAACCACTGCATGGGCGACCACATGATCGTCTTTACGGTATGGCCGATCAGTGCACAGGAAACCATGGTCACCACCAAGTGGCTGGTACACAAGGACGCCGTCGAAGGCGTCGACTATGACCCGCAGCGCATGCGTGAAGTGTGGGACGCCACCAACGACCAGGACCGTCGCCTGGCCGAAGAAAACCAGCGTGGCATCAACTCCACGGCCTACCAACCAGGGCCGTACTCCAAGACCTATGAGTTTGGCGTGGTCAACTTCATCGACTGGTACAGCGAGCGCATGCTGAACAACCTCGGTGCCGCACCGGCCCCCTACCTCAAGGGTGTAGCCGCACAGTAAGCGTCGCCCCTCCCCCATCGCCGGCAAGCGCGTTTCCTACACCTCGGTAGGCGCCTTGCCGGTGATCCAGGCGCCATGCCATCCTGCCTGTACAAAATCTAACCAAACAGCGCGTTGCCCAACAAACACAGGGCCTGCGACACTTCGCGAACACTTTATCCACAGGGCAACCCACAGTTAATGTGGGCAACCCCTGTGGAAAACTGAGCCTGCGGCCAGTTCAATGACCCAACCCCCTATTGATCACTTTTTGATCAAACCTCTGAACACCTCTAAAACCGTGGCCTGCAGAAGAAGGCGAACACCTTACCCACAGAGCAGCCAACAGACTTTGTGCGCAACTGTGCAAGGCTGAAAAAGCCATGTGGATAAACCCGCAAGGCCCCGATTTATCGGCGTTTTCCCGATCATCGCCAGTGCTTTTGGGTGTGTTTGTATGTTTTTTGATCAAATCCTTGAACGCCTTGTATTCCGTGGCCTGCAGCCATGGGCGAACAGATTATCCACAGAAGCGCCAACAAGGATTGTGGGCAATATGCGTGCGAACGGTGCTTCATTCACAGGGGGAAAGGCTGGAAAAACCCCAGGTGCAACTGGTCAAAATCTGATCAAACGACTACAGGCCACGTAATACGTGGCCTGTAGTCATAGGCAAACACTTTATCCACAGAACCGCCAACAGACTTTGTGAGCAACTGTCAGCGCAGCACACCTTCTTCGATCAACAGCTTCAGAATGGCCTCGGCACCCGCTTGCGGAGTGAGGTCCTTGAGTACCTGGCCACCGCCGCCGCTGGCCTTGGCGGTAGCGGCTTTCATGCGGTCGGCACCACTCTTGGCCTTGATCACTTTCAGGCGCTTGGGGCGCGGCTTGGCGGGCTGCAGTTCTGCGCCGGTGAGTAACGTGTCTTCAACGATCGCCACATGGCGTGCCGCCAATACCCCGCGCCGCGCCGGGCCAAACGCGCTCTGGCGTGGTTTGGGCGCAGCGTTATCCACAGTGGCCAACATCGGCAGGCGCACCTTCAGCCGGCGCCGCTGGCCACGCGGCAGGGCCTGCAGCACCTGTGCAACGCCGTTGTGGATAGATTCCACCTCAGCCAGCCCCACCACCAGCGGCCAGCCCAGGCGCTCGGCCAGGAGGAACGGCAGCATGCCCGAGCCTTCGCCGGTTTCTGCCTGGCTACCGGTCAGTACCAGTTGTGCTCCGGCATCGCGCAGGTAGTCACCCAGAACAACGAGCGCATCGCTGCCGGCCGGTTGTTCGAGTACGTCCAGTTGCGCCAGCCCCATGCCCAGGTAGCTGCGCAGTGCCGGCTCCTGCGGGTCGCCGGCATGCAGCACCTGCAAGTTATCCCCTGCCAGTTGCAAGCCCAATTCGACTGCACGGGCATCCTGTTCAGCACGCCGGGCCCGACCCGAGGTCGGGTGGGCGCCAATCGAAACCAGGCTGATGACCTTAGTGTTCATAGCTATCCCCTGCTCTACGCGGCATCGCGCTTGGCTTCGTTGCGGTAGTTATCCACAGCGGCAATCAGCGCCTTGAGGATCGCTGCGCTGTCGCCGATCACTGAGAGATCGGCCCGTTTGATCATGTCGCAACCCGGGTCGAGGTTGACCGCCACCACCTTGTCGCAGGCCCCAATGCCCTGCAGGTGCTGGATCGCCCCCGAGATACCCACAGCCAGGTAGACCCGCGCCGTGACCCAGGTACCGGTCGCGCCGACCTGACGGTTACGCGGCATGAAGCCATCGTCCACCGCCACCCGCGAAGCGCCTTCGGTGGCGCCCAGCGCAACGGTAGCGCGGTGGAACAGGTCCCAGTCCTTGACACCATTACCGCCAGAGACGATGAACTCGGCCTCGGCCATGGCAATCGCCGCCGGGTCGACGGCCACCGGGCCGAGGTCTTCGATGCGTGCCAGGCTACGGACCACGGCTGTGGATAACGTCACTGGCAGCGCTTCGTGGCGGGTTTCACTGACCGGCTCGGCGCATTCGGCCGAGGCCAGAATCAGCCGCGGCAGGTCACGAATCAAGTCTTGCTGACCCGCCCCCGCACGGCCGCTGCACAGGCCATCCTTGACTTGCCAGACGCGGGTTGCCGGGCGCTCGCCCAGCGCTGCAGCAAAGCGCCGCCCCAACTCAGCGCCACCGGTGCGGCTGTCAGGCAGCAGCCAGTGGCGTGGGTTGAACTGGTTATCCACAGCGCGCAGGCCCTGGACCCGTTGCTCCGGTGCATAACCGTCAAAGGCATCACCTTCGATCACCAACAGGCGGTCAACGCCGGCCGTGTCGAATTTGCTTTCCTTGTGCTCGCCAAACAGCACCGCCAGTACCGCACCGTCACTGCCAGCCAAGCCACGGGCGAGCCCCAACAGGTCGCGGTCGTGACTGCTCAGGCGCCCACCGACCATGTCCGGCACCACGGCAATGTAGAAGGCAGGCGCGGCCAGTTGATGCAGCGGCAGCTGCACCTCGACCGCTGCACTGCGCTTGTTGCTGCTGCCCTGCTGGGCACCACTGCGGTCGATTCGCTTGATGCCGTTAGGGCCAATGAAACCGACGGCATGAGGGTTCTTGCGGATCAGGCCGTTCGGGCCCATCCACGTTGTTTGTTGTGTCTGCATGGCCGCATGCAACGGGTGCAGGCGGTTGCGGGCGATCCACTCAGCGCGAGGGTCGCGGCGAATAATGTCGCTCATCAATGCACCTCCGCAGCGCTACGTTTGGCGGCTGCCGACTTATTCACAGGCACTTCGTCTTCAAGCAAGGCATCGGCGACCAGTTCTGCCAGGTCCTTGATCAATGGGCGTGGCTCAACCACCCCTTCGAGCATGGCCGTGCATTGTGGACAACCTACCGCCACCAACTCGGCGCCGGTTTCGCGGATATCTTCCATGCGCATGTCGGGAATACGCTGCTTGCCCGGGATGTCGGTGATCGGCGCACCGCCGCCACCGCCACAGCAACGGGACCGGAAGCCCGAACGCTGCATTTCCTTGACCTCGATACCCAGCGCACGCAAGACCTCACGCGGCGCCTCGTACTCGCCGTTGTAGCGGCCCAGGTAGCACGGGTCGTGATAGGTGACGCTGCTGCCCTTGTGCTGGCCGAGATTGAGCGCGCCAGCGCCAATCAGCTCGGCAATGTAGGTGCTGTGATGCTGTACCAGGTACTCGCCGCCAAAGGCCGCGTATTCGTTCTTCAGCACGTGGAAGCTGTGCGGATCGCAGGTGACGATACGCTTGAAGCTGTATTTGCCCAGGGTCTGAATGTTGCGCTTGGCCAGCGCCTGGAACGTCGCCTCGTCGCCCAGGCGACGGGCCACGTCACCGCTGTCGCGCTCTTCCAGGCCCAGCACGGCGAAGTCCACGGCGGCCGCCTTGAGCACTTTTACGAACGCACGCAGGGTGCGCTGATTGCGCATGTCGAAGGCGCCGTCACCGACCCAGAACAGCACGTCTGCAGCTTTCTTCTCGGCCAGCACCTCAAGGTTCAGGTCGGCGGCCCAGTTCATCCGCCCGCCCGGTGCAAAGCCACCCGGGTTGTCGGTAGCAATCAGGTTTTCCAGCACTTCGGCGCCCTTGTTCGGGGTCGCGCCTTTCTCCAGTGTCAGGTGCCGGCGCATGTCGACGATGGCATCGACGTGCTCGATCATCATCGGGCACTCTTCCACGCAGGCGCGGCAGGTGGTGCACGACCAAAGAGTTTCGGCATCGACCAGGCCATTGACGATCGGTTGATGCAGGTTGCCGCCGTGCTCACCAATCGGCTTGCCCGGATAGGGGCTGCCGGCGAACTTCGCATCGGTACCACCGGCCAGGCCGACGACCATGTCCTGAATCAGTTTCTTCGGGTTCAATGGCTGGCCCGCGGCAAACGCCGGGCAGGCCGCTTCACACTTGCCGCACTGCACGCAGGCGTCAAAACCCAGCAGTTGGTTCCAGGTGAAATCCTTGGGCTTTTCTACGCCCAATGGCGCGTTGCGGTCTTCCAGGTCCAGCGGTTTGAGCCCGGTGGAGCGACCGCCACCGAAACGCTCGGCACGGCGGTGCCAGGCCAGGTGCAGGGCACCGGCGAAGGCGTGTTTCATTGGCCCGCCCCAGGTCATGCCGAAAAACAGCTCGGACACACCCCAGAGCACACCGACACCGAGCAGGGCTACCAGCAACCAGCCGCCAAAGCCCTCCGGCAGAATGCCAGCCACCGGCAAGGTGGCGAGGAAGAAGCTTGCGGCGAACACCAGCAGGCTTTTCGGCAGGCGCATCCACGGGCCTTTGGACAACCGCGCAGGCGGGTTCAGGCGGCGCTTGTAGACGAACAGCGCACCGCCAAACATCAGCACCGTTGCCAGCAGCAAGGCATAGCCGAGAATGCGGTTATGCAAGCCAAAACCGTGTACCAGGATCGCCAGCACCGCCGCCAGCACAAAGCCGCCCGCAGTCGCCACGTGGGTGTTGGCCATGTACTTGTCACGCGCGACCACATGGTGCAGGTCGACCATGTAGCGGCGCGGCATGGCCAGCAAACCGCCGAGCAGGTCGACCTTGGACGGACGGCCACGCCGCCACATGCGCACCCGGCGCAAGGCGCCGAGCACCGCCAGGCCAATGGCAGCGAACAGCAGGATGGGTAGAAGGGTGTTCAACATGGGAGGCTCCCACAACAGCGGTTGCAAGGGGTTCAGGCCCTTGGAATCCTGCACCGGCCCTGTGGGAGCGGGCGTGCCCGCGAATGCGTCAGATCAGACAACGGTGTTGTTCGTGCTGGCGCTTTCGCGAGCTTGCCCGCTCCCACTGGGGCCGATGTGTGCCGACTGAGCGATCAGAAGTCCTTGCACAGGCGCAAGGCGTCATAGATTGCTGCGTGCGTGTTGCGCTGAGCGACACAGTCACCGATGCGATAGAGCAGGTAACCTTCGCCCGGCTGGCTGAGAATCGGCTGCGGCTGGATCGCGAACAGGGCCTCGATGTCGATCTGACCCTTGTTGCGCGAGCCTTCCTTCAGCGCGTAGTAGAGTGCTTCGTCCGGACGCACGCCGTTCTCGATCACCACCTGGTCGACCACCCGCTCTTCCTTGGCACCGGTGTATTCGTTCTCCAGCACCGCCACCAGCTTGTCGCCCTCGCGGTAGACCTTTTCCAGCATGAGGTCGCCGGTCATGATCACTTCTTTCGGGTACATGCTGCGGTAGTAGGTCGGGAACGAAGTACCGCCAATGGCCACACCCGGCTTGATGTCGTCAGTGACGATCTCGACCTGGCTGCCCTTGTCGGCGATGAAGTCGGCCACCGACATCCCGGTGAATTCACAGATAGTGTCGTACACCAGCACGTTCTTGCCCGGCGCAACCTTGCCGTCGAGCACGTCCCAACTGCTGACCACCAGCCCTTCGGCAGCGCCCCAGTGTTCGTTCTGCTCCAGGAACGGATGCCCGCCCACGGCCAGCACGACCACATCGGGGCGCAGGTCGAGGATGCTCGCCGCGTCGGCGGCGGTGCCCAAGCGCAGGTCAACCTTCAACCGCGCCAGCTCCAGTTGGTACCAGCGGGTGATACCGGCAATCTGGTCACGTTGCGGTGCCTTGGACGCCGTCGTGATCTGCCCGCCAATGGCGTCCTTTTTCTCGAACAGGGTAACGTCATGGCCACGTTCGGCAGCCACGCGGGCAGCCTCCATCCCGGCGGGGCCTGCACCAACCACCACCACCTTGCGTTTCGGTCCGGTGGACTTCTCGATGATGTGCGGCACGCCCATGTATTCACGGGAGGTCGCGGCGTTCTGGATGCACAGCACATCCAGGCCTTGGTACTGGCGGTCGATGCAGTAGTTGGCACCGACGCATTGCTTGATCTGGTCGACCTGGCCCATCTTGATCTTGGCGATCAGGTGCGGGTCGGCGATGTGCGCACGGGTCATGCCGACCATGTCGACATAGCCGCCTTCCAGAATGCGTGTGGCCTGGTTCGGGTCCTTGATGTTCTGTGCGTGCAGCACCGGAACCTTGACCACTTCCTTGATACCGGCCGCCAGGTGCAGGAACGGCTCTGGCGGGTAGCTCATGTTCGGAATCACGTTGGCCAGGGTGTTGTGGGTGTCACACCCGGAGCCGATCACGCCAAAGAAATCGACCATGCCGGTGGCATCGTAGTACTTGGCGATTTCCTTCATGTCTTCATGGCTGAGGCCATCGGGGTGGAACTCATCCCCGCAAATACGCATGCCGACGCAGAAATCCGGGCCGACTTCAGCCCGCACAGCCTTGAGCACTTCCAGGCCGAAACGCATGCGCTTCTCGAAGGTACCGCCCCATTCGTCGGTACGCTTGTTGACCCGTGGGCTCCAGAACTGGTCGATCATGTGCTGGTGCACCGCCGACAGCTCGACGCCGTCCAGGCCACCTTCCTTGGCCCGGCGCGCGGCCTGGGCATAGTTGCCGATCACCCGCCAGATTTCTTCCGGCTCGATGGTCTTGCAGGTAGCACGGTGTACCGGCTCACGGATACCCGACGGCGACATCAGGGTTGGCCAGTGTTCACCGTCCCAGCGCGAGCGGCGGCCCATGTGGGTAATCTGGATCATGATCTTGGCGCCATGCTTGTGCATGGCATCGGCCAGGTTCTGGAAATGCGGGATGATCCGGTCGGTGGCCAGGTTGACCGATTTCCACCAGCCCTGCGGGCTGTCGATGGCCACCACCGAGGAGCCACCACAAATGGCCAGGCCGATACCGCCCTTGGCTTTCTCTTCGTAGTACTTCACGTAGCGCTCGGTGGTCATGCCGCCGTCGGTGGCATAAACCTCGGCATGCGCGGTGCTGAGTACGCGGTTACGGATGGTCAGTTTGCCGATCTGGATCGGCTGGAACATTGCTTCGAAAGCCATGGCGGGATCCTCGACTTACAGCGGCTTGACGATGAACAGGCCGTCGTCGTGGCCTTCTTCCGAACCACCGTAGACCTGCTCGGCCACGGTTCGGATCGAACTGCCACGCGCTGCCAGGATCTGGTCCATGGCACCGGCAAACCAGCCGGTGAACATGTAGTCGACCTTGCGCCCGACCTTGCCGTACACATAAACGAAGGCAGAGTGCTCCAGCTTGACGCTGGCGGTGCCTTTTTCCAGGTCGATGTCCTGGATCTTGAACAGGCCCCAGCCGCGCTGGGACAGGCGCTTCATGTAGTGCTCAAACACCGCGACACCTTCCAGGCCATGGCACTCGGCTTCCTTTTCACACCAGTGCCAGGCGGACTTGTAACCGGCCTTGTAGAGGATCTCGGCATAGGCGTCAGCGCCGAGCACTTCCTCGATGCCCATGTGGTTGTTGACGAAGAAATGCCGTGGCACGTACAGCATCGGCAGGGCGTCGGAGGTCCAGACACCGGTCTCGCTGTCGACTTCGATAGGCAATTGCGGGGCGATCTTGGCCATGGAAACTCAACTCCAGAAAATTTGGTTGGCAGCCCCTGCTCATCTGGCAGGGGTTAGAGAGACTTGGTTTGGAGGCTTACTCGCCCCACACGTCGCGCAGCACGTTGACCCAGTTTTCGCCCATGATCTTGCGCACCACGCGTTCGCTGTGGCCGCGCTTGAGCAGGGTTTCAGTGAGGTTGGGGAACTCGCCTACGGTACGAATGCCCAGCGGGTTGACGATCTTGCCGAAGTTGGTCAGGCGGCGGGCGTAGCCCTTGTCATGGGTCAGCCACTCGAAGAACTCCTGGCCGTGGCCCTGGGTGAAATCGGTACCGATACCGATCGCGTCTTCGCCGACGATGTTCATGGTGTACTCGATGGCCTCGGCGTAGTCGTCGATGGTCGAGTCAATGCCTTTGGCCAGGAACGGCGCGAACATGGTCACGCCGACAAAGCCGCCATGGTCGGCGATGAATTTCAGTTCTTCATCGGACTTGTTGCGCGGGTGCTGCTTCAGGCCGGACGGCAAGCAGTGGGAGTAGCACACCGGTTTTTTCGATTCGAGGATGACTTCCTCACTGGTCTTGGAGCCCACGTGAGAGAGGTCGCACATGATGCCGACGCGGTTCATCTCGGCCACCACTTCGCGACCGAAGCCCGACAGCCCGCCGTCACGCTCATAGCAGCCGGTACCGACCAGGTTCTGGGTGTTGTAGCACATCTGCACCACGCCGACGCCGAGCTGCTTGAACACCTCGACATAACCCAACTGGTCTTCAAAGGCATGGGCGTTCTGGAAGCCGAAGATGATCCCGGTCTTGCCCTGCTCCTTGGCCCGACGAATGTCGGCGGTGGTCTTCACCGGAATCACCAGGTCGCTGTTTTCGCGGATCAGCTTCTGGCTGGCAGCAATGTTGTTGACGGTCGCCTGGAAACCCTCCCACACCGACACGGTGCAGTTGGCAGCGGTCAGGCCACCTTTGCGCATGTCCTCGAACAGCTCGCGGTTCCATTTGGCGATGATCAGCCCGTCGATAACGATGCTGTCTGCGTGTAATTCGGCTGGGCTCATCAGGCGGTCCCCTTTTCTCGATGCCTGCGCCGAATCGTCTGCCGGCGCTTTGGGGCCAGCATATGCCTGGGGCCGGAAGGGCCTCGGTGCAAAAACGACAGGGGTATTGCCGAAAGCGTCAAAGGGCGACAAAGCGCCCCTTCGCGGCCCTGCCTTGATGGCTGTTATGGGCGCCTGCGGCGCTGTTATTTGTCTCGCGGCTGAGCGAGAATCGGCACTTCTGTTCCAAACACCGGCTTGGGGGATGTCGTAGATGAAACCAATGGTATGGCTGGCCCTGGCGGCCCTGAGCTTCGGCGCCCAGGCGGCGGAAGAAGAGAGCACGCCCTGTGACAACGTCGAAACCAGCCAGCAGAGCTACGACTGCGCGGTCTATAACCGCCAGACCGCCGAGCGCGAGCTGAATGCAGCCTTTGCCGACCTGCTTGATCGCATCAAGGAGCAGTACGCCGGCCAGCCGGCGCAGATCACTGAACTGAGCGCCCGCCTGAAAAACGCCGAGCAACTCTGGAGCAAGGCCCGCGATGCCGATTGCGCCGTGGAGACCTTCGCCGAGAAGCCCGGCAGCAAGGACTTCGAAACCGCGCAGAACACCTGCCTGGCCCAACGCAGCGATGATCGCTCCGAGTACCTGCAGTCACTGGGCCTGCAATAACCCCACCCTGAGGTACGAATGAACGTTTGCGGAATCGAAATCAAGGGCAGCGAAGCCCTGCTCGCGGTGGCCACGCTTGAAGCTGGCCTACCGGTGCACCGGCCTTTGGCGACCAAGAAAATCGCCCTGGAGGATGACGACGAGGCCGCCAACGTCAAAGCCTTCGCCAACCAGGCCAGGCAGTTCGTTGCCGACCACGGCATCACCCACCTGGCAATCAAGAAACGCAGCAAGAAAGGTGAGTTCGCAGGTGGCCCGACCACCTTCAAGATCGAAGGCATCCTGCAACTGCTGGACACCTGCGAAGTGCAGTTGCTGTCACCACAGACGGTCAGCGCCCAAAGCAAGAAACACGCTTTGGAATTGCCCGGCTCGCTGAACAAGTACCAGCACGAAGCCTACAAATGCGCCTGCGCGGTGCTGCTCAAGGCCGGTCGCTAACGCTGGCGATGCCTGCTCGCACCGCCACAAACTTCAAGGCAAAAAAAACCCCGGCAAGCCGTGACAAGCCGGGGTCAAAAGCGAGCAATGACGCGCTACATCTGGAGGGTGACCAAACCGTCCATACTGAAACCTGGCCCCAGTGTGCCGCCTCCCATGCCCTTCGATTTAGCCGAAAACGACCTGTTCATAGGTATGCCGGCCATTGCGACACGCTGCCCTTGCTCCGCTGATTGGCGAACACCAGAATCGACCCACGATCCCTCCCGTCGACAAGGACAATAGCCATGATGCATGCGGATTTGATTGATCAGGACGACCTGCTGGGCCAACTGCGCGCACTGGGTTTTGAAATGCCTGCCGGGGCAACTGCCGAGCAAGCGTGCGAGTGTGCGGTGCGGGGCTTGAGTGAGCCTCGGGCCAAGGCGCTGCGCGGTATGGTCGAGCAGATGTACACCAGCAGCGCGACCATCCTGCCGGCTGTGCGCCAGGCCATCGAAAAGCAGCTGTTGCCGGCGCTGGCACAGTTCAACAGCAACCGTAGCTGACACCTTTTCGCGGGCAAACCCGCTCTCGCATGGGAGCGGGCTTGCCCGCGAAAAGGCCGGAAGCGCTTTCGGCTAAAGGCGTACGCTGGCGAAGGTCGATTCGTTGCGTGCCTGGCTGAGTGCCGACATCGGCCCTGCCAGTGGCGACAGCACCAGTGCCTGTGGAATCGGCATCATTGCCACCTGCTGGGCAGTGTTGGAGCCCACACGCTCATCACGCGGCGGAATACCGAAGTACTCGCGGTAGCACTTGGAGAAGTGCGGCGTGGAGACGAAACCACACACTGAGGCCACTTCGATGATCGACATCGGGGTCTGCTTGAGCAGTTGCCGGGCACGGATCAACCGCAGTTTCAGGTAATAACGCGATGGCGAGCAGTGCAGGTACTTCTGGAACAGGCGCTCCAGCTGTCGCCGCGACACTGCGACATACACCGCCAGCTCATCAAGGTCGATCGGCTCTTCCAGGTTGGCTTCCATCAGCGCGACGATTTCCTGCAGCTTCGGCTGGTTGGTGCCAAGCATGTGCTTGAGTGGCACACGCTGATGATCCTGCTCGTTACGAATACGCTCGTAGACAAACATTTCCGAGATCGCCGCTGACAGTTCACGACCATGATCACGGCTGATCAGGTGCAGCATCATGTCCAGCGGCGCAGTGCCACCGGAACTGGTGAAGCGGTTACGGTCGAGGGTAAACAGCCGGGTGCTCATGCTGACGCGAGGGAAGGCTTCCTGCATGGCTGCCAGGCATTCCCAGTGCACGCTGCAATCAAAGCCATCGAGCAGGCCCGCACAGGCCAGTGCCCAGCTGCCGGTGCACACTGCACCCAACCGGCGCGACTGCCGCGCCTGGCTTTGCAGCCAGGTAACGTGTTCACGGGTAACGGTGCGCTGAATGCCAATACCACCGCAGACAATCACGGTGTCCATTGCAGGCGCTTTGTGCATTGAGGCGTCCGGAGTGATCTGCAAGCCGTCGCTGGCCCACACTTGCCCGCCATCCACGCTCAAGGTAGTCCACCGATACAGTTCACGGCCGGACAACTGGTTGGCCATGCGCAGTGGCTCCACGGCCGAGGCCAGGGAGATCAGCGTGAAATTGTCCAACAGCAGAAAGCCGATGGATTGTGGTGTGCGGGTTTGGGGTTGGGCCCCGGAGTTGTACGGCGTCATCGCGGTCTCTCCTCACACAATGCAGGTTGCGCCTCAGGCACGGTTTTTTTGTCAGGGCCCCATCTCGAATGCAGGGCTTTGCACAACACAACGCAAATGCCATGCCTGAAATTGAATAGCTATTCAATAAAACCTGAAAACGACGTCGCAATGCGTCTATACGGCCTTTGTTCAGCGCTGCGTTTATAAACGCAAAGTGCCGGACTAGCGCATCTCTGTAGGAAAAGTGAGCAGTACGGTAGCACTTGTGTAGAGGATGCTTGGAAGCGACATCGGCGATGTGTCACCACAGGCGCAGTGACACTCGGAAGGGAGGACCGGGATGCAGCGGTGTCGACGCTGCGCCAAAAAGCAGCGCGCCGACACCGGCATGGGCGAAAACGGCGCAGCCGTGTTCAACACTCGATGGCGCTGACCGCAAGGCCACCGCGTGAGGTTTCCTTGTACTTGTCGTGCATGTCGGCGCCGGTATCGCGCATGGTGCGGATCACCCGATCGAGGGAGATGAAATGCTCACCGTCGCCACGCAGGGCCATCTGCGCCGCATTGATCGCCTTGACCGCAGCAATCGCGTTGCGCTCGATGCAGGGCACCTGCACCAGGCCGCCAACCGGGTCGCAGGTCAGCCCGAGGTTATGCTCCAGACCAATCTCGGCAGCATTCTCCAACTGCGCGGGGGTTGCCCCGAGCACTTCCGCCAACCCGGCAGCCGCCATGGCGCAGGCTGAACCGACCTCACCCTGGCAGCCCACTTCAGCGCCCGAGATCGAGGCGTTCTTCTTGCACAGGATGCCCACCGCCGCCGCGCCCAGAAAGAAGTCGACCACGCAGGCTTCACTGACCTCTTCGCTGAAACGCATGTAGTAGTGCAGCACCGCCGGGATGATCCCCGCCGCACCGTTGGTGGGCGCAGTGACCATGCGCCCGCCAGCAGCATTCTCTTCATTCACCGCCAGTGCATAAAGGTTCACCCATTCCATGGCACTGAGGGTCGAGCCAATTACATTGGGCTTGTTCAGCTCCTGCAGGCTACGGTGCAACTTGGCAGCACGACGCTTCACATTCAGCCCGCCCGGCAGTATGCCTTCGTATTTCAGGCCGTTTTCCACACAGTCCTGCATGGCCCGCCAGAGCTTCATCAAGCCAGCCCGAATCTCCTCTTCACTGCGCCAGACTTTTTCGTTTTCCAGCATCAATTGCGACACGCGCAGGTCGTTTTGCTTGCACAGCTCAAGCAGCTCCACCGCACTGTTGAAATCGTAGGGCAATGCCGTGGTGTCGGCGTCTAGCACGCCGCTGGCAGCCTGGGCAGCGTCGACCACAAAGCCGCCGCCCACCGAGTAGTAGGTGTCCCGGTGCAACTCACCCTCCGCACCTTCTGCAATCAGGGTCATGGCGTTCGGGTGATACGGCAGGTTCTCCTCCAGCAAGCGCATGTCGCGCGCCCAGACGAACTCGATTGGCAGTCGGCCGTCCAGCAGCAAGGTGTCTGTTTCGCGCAATACCGCAATGCGCAGGCCGATTTGTGAGGGGTCTATCGCGTCTGGCCATTCGCCCATCAAGCCCATGATCACGGCGTTGTCACTGCCATGGCCGATGCCGGTGGCCGACAGCGAACCGTACAGGCGCACTTCGACACGCCGGACCTGCGCCAGCTCGCCACGTTCGCGCAGCCCCTGGACGAACAATGCGGCCGCTCGCATGGGCCCTACGGTGTGGGAACTGGACGGCCCGACACCGATTTTGAACAGGTCAAACACACTGATAGCCATGGCCGCGAACCTCCTGAATGAGCACACGCCCGCCGCCACAAGCCGCGGGTGGCGGAGCTGCTACGCTGAAGCTGCAATCCGCCGGAATGCGCGCATCATCAGGCTTTTATCAGCAGCTCTGACGTCTGCAACCGACCCACTCTTGTCCAGCAACGCCGCTCGCCGTTGGCCGCTGGATTACGCCGTTTTTATGCGGTGCAGATCGCCGTAAAGGGCCGTTACGGGGAGGAAAAACACTGTAAACGACCTCACCTGCACTGGATGCGACCCTGCCTGTACTGGATACGACGCACCCTGTAGGCGTTTGTTTTTGGCTGTTAGATGATCAATCTCGACTCGATTGCACGGCACCCGTCCCGCTGTCGCCCGACCGTCCGGCCCACCCGAGTAGATCACTCACAACGCGTGGCGGTCCTGCGGGACACCCGACAAGAAAACACCTAGGAGTCCACTCATGAAAGGTTCACCCTCGCTGTTGTTGGCCGCTCTGCTGAGTCTGCCGGTGCTGGCCCAGGCTGCAGAACCCGAAGCCTGTCGTACCGTCAACTTCTCCGATGTCGGCTGGACTGACATCACCGTGACCACGGCGGTCACCAGCGCCGTACTTGAGTCGCTGGGCTACAAGACCCGCACCACCATGATTTCGGTACCAGTGACCTACAAGTCGCTGGCCGACGGCAAGAACATGGATGTGTTCCTCGGCAACTGGATGCCGACCATGGAAAACGACATCAAGCCGTACCGCGATGCCGGCACCGTGGAGACTGTTCGGGCCAACCTGGAGAACGCCAAGTACACCCTGGCCGTGCCTCAGGCACTGTATGACAAGGGTCTGAAAGACTTTGCCGACATTGCCAAGTTCAAGAAGGAGCTGGACGGCAAGATCTACGGTATCGAGCCGGGCAACGACGGCAACCGCACCATCCAGAGCATGATCGACAAGAACGCCTTCGGCTTGAAAGACGCCGGCTTCAAGGTGGTCGAGTCGAGCGAGGCCGGGATGCTCTCGCAAGTGGATCGCGCCCAGCGTCGCGGCACCGACGTGGTGTTCCTCGGCTGGGAGCCGCACCCCATGAACAAGCGCTTCAAGATGCAGTACTTGAGCGGTGGGGATGATTTCTTCGGCCCGGATTTCGGCAAGGCAACTGTCCTGACCAACACCCGCAAGGGCTACGTTCAGGAGTGCAGCAACGTCGGCCAACTGCTGAAAAACCTGTACTTCACCCTGGACATGGAAAGCACCCTGATGGGTAACGTCCTGGACGACAAGATGAAACCCGACGCCGCAGCCAAGGCCTGGCTGAAGAAAAACCCACAGGCGCTCGACACCTGGCTGGTCGGCGTCACCACCGTTGACGGCAAACCCGGCCTGGAAGCCGCCAAGGCCAAACTGACGCAGTAAGCACCACCTGCGGCGGGCTTGCCCCGCCGCAGGCTGTCTTCAATTCTTTGCAGGTGGACGCTCGCTATCATGCTGATCGATCATAAACTCCCACTGGGCCAGTACATCTCGGCATTCGTCGAATGGTTGACGCAACACGGCGCCAACTTCTTCGATGCTTTCGCCTCCGCACTGGAACTCATGATTCATGGCGTTACCGGCGCCCTGACCTGGTTCAACCCCTTCGTTCTGATCGGTCTGTTTGCCTTGATCGCTCACCTGATCCAGCGCAAATGGGCACTGACAGCGTTCGTCGCCCTGTCGTTCCTGTTGATCCTGAACCTGGGGTACTGGCAGGAAACCATGGAAACCCTGGCCCAGGTGCTGTTCGCCACCCTGGTCTGCGTGCTTATCGGTGTGCCACTGGGCATCGTCGCTGCGCACAAACCGATGTTCTACACCATGATGCGGCCGGTACTCGACCTGATGCAGACCGTGCCGACCTTCGTTTACCTGATCCCTACCCTGACCCTCTTCGGGCTGGGTGTGGTGCCCGGGCTGATCTCGACGGTGGTGTTCGCCATCGCCGCGCCGATCCGCCTCACCTACCTGGGCATCTGCGACGTGCCCCAGGAGCTACTGGATGCCGGCAAGGCCTTCGGCTGCTCACGTCGCCAATTGCTCTCGCGTATCGAACTGCCCCACGCCATGCCAAGCATCGCTGCCGGCATCACCCAATGCATCATGCTGTCGCTGTCGATGGTGGTGATTGCGGCGCTGGTGGGAGCCGATGGCCTGGGCAAACCCGTGGTCAATGCACTGAACACTGCCGATATCGCCCTGGGCTTCGAAGCAGGCCTGGCGATCGTACTGCTGGCGATCATGCTCGACCGTATCTGCAAACAACCCGAAGTACCGGTAAGGGGTGAAGCATGAGCATCATTCGCTTCGACGAGGTAGACGTTATCTTCTCCAAATCACCGCGTGAGGCCCTGAGCCTGCTGGACCAAGGCTTCACGCGCGAACAGATCCTGAAGAAGACCGGCCTGGTGGTCGGCGTGGAAAAAGCCAGCCTGGAGATCAACAAAGGCGAAATCTGCGTGCTGATGGGCCTGTCCGGCTCAGGCAAGTCGAGCTTGCTGCGCTGCATCAACGGCCTGAACACGGTCAGCCGTGGCAAGCTGTTCGTCGAACACGAAGGCTCGCAGATCAACATCGCTTCCTGCACCCCGGCTGAACTGAAGATGATGCGCACCAAGCGCATTGCCATGGTGTTCCAGAAATTCGCCCTGATGCCTTGGCTGACCGTGCGCGAAAACATCAGCTTCGGCCTGGAAATGCAGGGCCGCCCTGCCGATGAACGACGCCGGCTGGTGGATGAAAAGCTGGAACTGGTCGGCCTCACCCAGTGGCGCAACAAAAAGCCCGACGAGCTCTCTGGCGGCATGCAGCAGCGGGTCGGCCTGGCCCGCGCGCTGGCCATGGACGCCGACATCCTGCTGATGGACGAACCGTTCTCGGCCCTTGACCCGCTGATCCGCCAAGGCCTGCAGGACGAGTTGCTGGAACTGCAGCGCAAGCTGAGCAAGACCATCGTATTCGTCAGCCACGACCTGGACGAAGCCCTGAAGCTGGGCAGCCGCATCGCCATCATGAAAGACGGCCGGATCATCCAGTACAGCAAGCCCGAGGAGATCGTCCTCAACCCGGCTGACGACTACGTGCGTACCTTCGTCGCCCACACCAACCCGCTCAACGTCCTCTGCGGCCGCAGCCTGATGCGTACCCTGGACAAGTGCAAGCGGATCAACGGTTCGGTCTGCATTGACCCCAGTGTCGACTCGTGGCTGGACCTGGCTGAAGGCAACACCATCAAAGGTGCACGCCAGGGCGTCAACGGGCTGGACTTGCAGAACTGGAGGCCGGGAGAGGCGGTGGAACAGCTGGGTCGCCGGCCGACCCTGGTCAACGCCGGTATCGGTATGCGCGAAGCACTGCAGATTCGTTACCAGACCGGCAACAAGCTGGTGCTGCAGGAAGGCAACCGCGTGGTGGGTATCCTCGGCGACAGCGAGTTGTATCACGCCCTGCTGGGCAAAACCCTGGGGTGAAAGCTATCGCGGGCAAGCCCCACAGCTTGCCCGCGATGGAGGACTGTCAGCGAACGACAATCCCCTGCTTGGCCATAAAAGCCTTGGCTTCCGGCACGGTGTACTCACCGAAGTGGAAGATACTCGCAGCCAGCACAGCGCTGGCGTGGCCTTCAAGAATGCCGTCAGCCAGGTGCTGCAGGTTACCGACACCGCCCGAGGCGATCACCGGAATACCCAAGGCATCGCTGATGGCCCGGGTAACCCCCAGGTCAAAACCGCTCTTCATGCCGTCCTGGTCCATGCTGGTCAGGAGAATCTCACCGGCACCCAGGCCTTCCATCTTCTTCGCCCACTCCACCGCATCCAGCCCGGTAGGCTTGCGCCCGCCGTGAGTGAAGATCTCCCAGCGCGGGGCTTCGCCCGGTGCCGAGACCTTCTTGGCGTCGATGGCGACAACGATGCACTGCGAACCGAAATGCGCGGCAGCCTCGCCGACGAACTCGGGGTTGAACACCGCCGCCGTGTTGATCGAAACCTTGTCGGCACCGGCATTGAGCAGGTTGCGGATGTCCTGCACCGTGCGCACGCCGCCACCGACGGTCAGCGGGATGAACACCTGGCTGGCCATGCGCTCGACAGTGTGCAGCGTGGTGTCACGGCCATCGACGCTGGCCGTGATATCGAGGAAGGTGATTTCGTCGGCGCCTTGCTCATCGTAGCGCCGCGCGATTTCCACCGGGTCACCGGCATCGCGGATGTTCTCGAACTTGACGCCCTTGACCACACGACCGTTGTCGACGTCCAGGCAAGGGATGATGCGTTTGGCCAGCGCCATGGCGTTCTCCTCAGCCTTGGTAGCTGTCGCAGAAGGCTTGCGCCTCGGCGACATCCAGGGTGCCTTCGTAGATCGCCCGGCCGGTGATGGCGCCGATGATCCCCGGAGCCTTGGCATCGAGCAGGGCCTTGATGTCACCCAGGTTGTGGATGCCACCGGAGGCGATCACCGGGATCTTGGTGGCTGCGGCCAGGGCGGCGGTGAACGGTACGTTGCAGCCCTGCATCATGCCGTCTTTGGCGATGTCGGTGTAGACGATGGCCGAGACGCCGTCGGCTTCGAAACGCTTGGCCAGGTCGATCACCTGCACCGAGCTGACTTCAGCCCAGCCGTCGGTGGCGACGAAGCCATCCTTGGCGTCCAGGCCAACGATGACCTTGCCCGGGAAGGCGCGGCAGGCTTCGGCCACGAATTCAGGCTCTTTGACGGCCTTGGTGCCGATGATCACGTAGCTCACGCCCGCCTTGACGTAGTGCTCGATGGTTTCCAGCGAACGAATGCCGCCGCCGATCTGGATCGGCAGGTTCGGGTAGCGCTTGGCGATCGCGGTGACCACTTCGCCGTTGACCGGCTGGCCCTCGAAAGCACCGTTCAAATCGACCAGATGCAGGCGCCGGCAGCCACCCTCAACCCATTTGGCGGCCATGCTCACCGGGTCATCGGAAAACACCGTGGAATCTTCCATGCGGCCTTGGCGCAGACGTACGCAAGCACCGTCCTTGAGATCGATAGCGGGAATAATCAGCATCTGGAAAACCTGTCTAATCGGTAAACAGCGATGCTCGGGAAGTCAGTTCTTCTCGAGCGCCCACAGGTCGCTTTCGATGCTCTCGAACCGCTCCTTGAGGTGCAGCTGAACATCGGCAATCGCCCTGTTGTAGTAGTGTGGCGCAATCTCTTTGCTGAACAGGTCCAGGACCTCAGCCACCTCGAAAGAACCCAATTGCAGCTCGAAACGGTCTTCGAGAAAGCGCTTGAGTACGTCCAACGCTTCGCGCTCCTGTTCGGGCGCCAGCGTCAGGATCGGGGCCTTGTTCCTGGCCTTGCTCATTACCAGCGCCCGTCCCAGGCCGCGAAGTTCTGCAGCAGCTGCAGGCCATGGGTATGGCTTTTCTCCGGGTGGAACTGCACGGCGAAACGTGAACCGTCGGCCAGCGCTGCGGCGAAATCGACGCCGTAGTGGCCACGACCGACCACCTGCACAGCCTTGCCGGCCGTGACGTAGTAGCTGTGGACAAAGTAAAACCGCGCCAGGTCCGGAATGTTGTGCCACAGCGGGTGGTCGATCGTCTGCTCGACTTCGTTCCAACCCATGTGCGGCACTTTCAGGTGTTCGCCGTCTTCGTGCAGGTCTTTGCCGAAAAAGCGCACATTGCCCGGGAACATGCCAATGCAGTC
Source organism: Pseudomonas sp. HLS-6 TE3448 (assembly GCF_053629555.1). Lineage (NCBI taxonomy): Bacteria > Pseudomonadati > Pseudomonadota > Gammaproteobacteria > Pseudomonadales > Pseudomonadaceae > Pseudomonas > Pseudomonas sp. HLS-6 TE3448. Next base: position 992,271 of record NZ_JBRJIO010000001.1, read on the forward strand.
AACGCCGTTGTTCTCTTCGCTGTGCTCCAGCAGGGCTTGCATGCCCACGCAGATGCCAAGGAAGGGACGGTCCTGGCTGACTTCCTGCACCAGGCTGTCGAAGCCCAGGCGGCGGATCTCGGCCATGCAGTCGCGAATCGCGCCCACGCCTGGAAACACCACACGGTCAGCCTCACGGATGACCGCAGCGTCGCTGGTGATCAGTACCTTGCCAGCGCCAACGTGCTCCAGGGCCTTGGCCACCGAGTGCAGGTTGCCCATGCCATAGTCGATAACGGCAACGGTCTGCATTACAGGCAACCCTTGGTGGAAGGCATCTGGCCGGCCATGCGCTCGTCCAGCTCGATCGCCATGCGCAGGGCACGGCCGAAGGCCTTGAACACGGTCTCGATCTGGTGGTGGGTGTTGTGCCCACGCAGGTTGTCGATGTGCAGTGTGACGTTGGCGTGGTTGACGAAGCCCTGGAAGAACTCCTGGAACAGGTCGACATCGAAGCCACCGACCGACGCACGGGTGTACGGCACGTGCATCTGCAGGCCTGGGCGACCCGAGAAGTCGATGACCACACGCGACAGGGCTTCATCGAGCGGCACGTAGGCGTGGCCGTAACGACGGATACCTTTCTTGTCGCCGATTGCCTGGCTGAATGCCTGGCCCAGGGTGATACCGACGTCCTCGACCGTATGGTGGTCGTCGATATGCAGGTCGCCCTTGCACTCGATGTCCAGGTCGATCAGCCCATGTCGGGCGATCTGGTCGAGCATATGTTCCAAGAAGGGGACACCGATATCGAATCGGGCCTTGCCACTGCCATCCAGGTTGATCGAGGCCTTGATCTGGGTTTCCAGAGTATTGCGCTCGACGGAAGCCTTACGTTCGACCATCACCTGCTCCGCGAAATCATTGGGCGAAAAAGGCGACCATTATAGGCCCAGATACGCTCGGCTTGAAACGAACATGACGCATGGCAGGGAATTTCTGCCTGCCATGCAGGGGCTTGATCGCCGACAAGGCCGACACCCAACGGCAATTGTGCATGCCCGTAGGTGCCGGCCCTGCTGGCGAGTGGCTTAATGGAACAACGCGGCAGTCTTCTGCAGCGTCGCCCAGACGCCCCAGGCCAGCGGAATACCGACGACCAGCCAGGCCAACAGCACCAGCGGCATACTCGCCGGTGAGGCGTGCCATTGCAGTGCCTTGGCGCTGGTGATGGCGTGGGCCTGCGAGCGTTTTTCCTCGGCGGCCAATTGCTCGTCGGTCATGAAGTGCTTGTCGGCTACCGGGCGCACGAGGGCATTGCAGATGAAACCCAGTACCAGCAAGCCGGCCAGGATGTACAAGGTGATGTCATAGGCGGCTGCCCGCTCGACCCCGATGCTCAACTGGTACTCACGCAAGTAGTTGACCAGCACCGGCCCCAGCACACCCGCCGCCGCCCAGGCGGTCAGCAGGCGACCATGGATTGCGCCGACCATGTGCGTGCCGAACAGATCGGCAAGGTAGGCCGGCACCGTGGCAAAGCCACCGCCGTACATGGAGAGGATGATGCAGAACGCCGCTACGAACAGCACCACATTGCCCAGGTGGCCCATGTTCGGCACCAGCGCATACAGGGCGAAGCCCAGCGCGAAAAAGGCAAAGTAGGTGTTCTTGCGGCCAATGTAGTCGGAGAACGAGGCCCAGAAGAACCGTCCGCCAATGTTGAACAGGCTGAGCAAGCCGGTGAAACCGGCGGCAATCGCGGCGATCTGGCTCAACTGCGCAGCGTTCAGCTCGCTGAAGCGCAGGTCGTTACCCAGCAACTTCCCGGCAAACACCTCCTGCAACAGCGGCGAAGCCATGCCGAGGATACCGATACCCGCCGAGACGTTCAGGCACAGCACCAGCCAGACCAACGCAAACTGTGGGGTTTTCCAGGCCACGCTGACATGCACATGGCGATGGGTAATCATTGTATTGCTGGCTTTTTTCTGCGGTGCGACCCAGCCCTCGGGCTTCCAGCCAGTAGGCGGTACGCGGTACGCCAACGCGCCGCCGATCATGAAGACGAAGTAAATCGCCGCCATCACCACAAAGCTCTGCCACACGCCGACCCCTTCAGGGCTGGCGAAATGGTTCATCAGTGCCGCCGCCAGCGGGGCACCAACCATGGCCCCGCCACCAAAGCCCATGATCGCCATACCGGTGGCCATGCCGCGTTTGTCCGGGAACCACTTGATCAAGGTCGACACCGGTGAGATGTACCCCAGCCCCAGGCCAATACCGCCAATCACCCCGGAACCCAGCCACATCAGCCACAGTTGGTGGGTGTACACACCCAACGCCGAAATCAGTAGGCCGCCGCACCAGCACAGCGCTGACACCACACCGGCCTTGCGTGGCCCGGCGTGCTCAAGCCAACCGCCCCAGATCGCTGCCGAACAGCCGAGAAAAATGAAAAACAGCGTGTAGATCCAGCCCAGCATCGAGATCGGCCAGTCACAGCTTGAGGAAAACGCCTGGGCCAGAAAACCCATGTCTGCCGAGCAGGCAACCGGCGCACTGATACCAATGGCCTTGGACAGCGGCAACCAGAACACCGAAAAGCCGTAGGCCATGCCGATACACAGGTGAATCGCCAAGGCTGCCGGCGGCACCAGCCAGCGGTTGAAGCCCGGCTGGGCGATGATGCGCTCCTTGGACAAAAAGCTCGGTGCAGGAACAATCGCACCTGCCGTAATGCTGCTCATTTATTGTTTTCCCTTATCGATCTGGACGGTTCGCAGGCCCCACATCCGCCCTCGACCTTGGCGCACGCGGGCAGCGAACGTTCTAGCGGCAGGCAATCAGTAAAATGCGGCAAAACGCTACACAGGCACCTGAAAACCGCGAAAGGGTACCATTTGCCGGGCTCACTGAAAGCAATCTGATATCGTCCTTTTTTAGTTAACTGACCTGTCACGAGGAACCTACATGCCTGTCGTTGTCGAAGCCGTGCGTACACCGAGCCAACAAGACCGGCTGGACCTGGCGAAGATCTACGCCGATGCACCTGCCGATCTGTTCGCCCCTGGCGAAGCCGCCGAAGCCTGGTTGGCCGCAGCCTTGGCCGACGGCAGCCTGATCGCAGCGCGGTTCAACGATCGTCTGCTAGGCGCTGCCCGCCTTACGCGTCAGCATGACGCCTGGCGCCTGTCGCACTTGTGCGTGCGCAGCGTGACGCGTCGACGCGGGGTGGGCCTGCGACTGGTCAGCGAAGCACAGCGTATGGCCCGCGAAGCCGGGCAAACTCTGCGCTTGCAGGCCATGACCAAGTGCGCGGCCATTCAGGCGCTGGCAAGCCAACTGGACCTGCCGCTGGAGCTGTCCGCAACCGTATAACGCTGGGGCACGCACTTAAACCGGCAACCAAATGCGCAGCGCTATACTCTGCGGCTGAATTTTCTAAAAATCGGACTACAAGGACTCGCCCATGAAAGCGTTCGGCAAAATCCTGGGGCTGGTACTTCTCGGGTTGTTGCTGATCATTGTGGCTCTGGGTTTCGCCCTGACCCACCTCTTCGATCCCAACGACTACAAAGACGAGATTCGCCAGCTGGCTCGCGACAAGGCCAACATTGAGCTGACCCTCAACGGCGACATCGGCTGGAGCCTGTTCCCCTGGCTGGGCCTGGAACTGCACGACGCCAGCATCGCGACCCTGAACACCCCGAAAACCCCGTTCGCCGACCTGAAGATGCTTGGCCTTTCCGTGCGCGTGCTGCCCCTGCTGCGCCGCGAAGTACAAATGAGCGATGTCCGGGTCGAAGGGTTGAACCTGACCCTGGCCCGTGACGAAAACGGCCATGGCAACTGGGAAGACTTCGGCAAGCCATTGCCAGGCACCACCCCCGCCACAACCACGACGCCCGCTACTACGGCTACACCGGCACCGGCCGAAACCAGCCAGGCGGCCACGGCCAACGAGCGCCCGGTCAAGCTGGACATCGACAGCCTCACCGTAAACAACGCCCGTGTGCAGTACAGCGATGCACGCAACGGCCAGACCTTCAATGCCGACAGCATCCAACTGAGCACGGGGGCGGTGCATGAAGGGGTCGACATCCCGCTGAAACTCACCGCATTCCTCAGCGTCGGCCAGCCAGTGCTGCGCGCCCGCACCGAGCTGAACGGTGAACTGCGCTTTGACCGCGCCCTCAAGCGTTACCAGCTCGAAGACATGAAGCTCACCGGTGAAGCCTCCGGCGAGCCGCTGCAGGGCAAGACCATGACCTTTGCCGCCCAGGGCCAGTTGCTGGTTGACCTGGCCGCCAATGTCGCCGAATGGAACAGCCTGAAGGTGTCTGCCAACCAACTGCGCGCCCTCGGCGAGCTGAACCTGCGCGACCTGGACAAGGCACCGAAACTCACTGGCGGCCTGTCCATCGCCCAACTCAACCTGCGAACCTTCCTCGACAGCATCGGCTACCCCCTGCCAGCGATGGCCGACACCACCACCCTGAGCAAATTCGAACTGGTCAGCCGCCTGCAAGGCAGCAGCACCAGCCTGGCCCTGGAAGACATGACGGTAAAACTCGACGACAGCACCTTCAGCGGTCGGGTAGCCATCGACGACTTCGCCAAACAGGCCCTGCGCCTGCAGCTCAAGGCCGACAAGTTCGATGCGGACCGCTACCTGCCGGCTAAAAGCGAAACCGCCGCCAGTGCCAGCGCCGCACGCAAGGCCGAGGTCAAAGGCAAAGAAGCCGGCGCACTCGCCGGTGGAGGCACCACGCCGTTGCCGGACGCGCCGACTCAAGTGGCCTGGAGCAGTGACACCCTGCTGCCCGTGGAGCGCCTGCGCCAACTCGACCTGCAAGCCGACCTGAACTTCGGACTGCTGACCCTGAAAAAACTGCCGATCGAAGACGCCAGCCTCAAAGCCAGCGGCCAGGGCGGCTTGCTCACCCTGGAAACCCTGCGCGGCGGCCTGTACAACGGCGACTTCGAGAGCAAGGGCAAGCTCGACGTGCGCCCGGCGATCCCGCAGATCGGCCTGAACACGCAGATCAACCGGGTACCCGTGGAACACTTCATCAAGGGCGAGGACGACAGCTCGCCGCTCAAGGGCCTGCTCGACCTCACGAGCGACCTGACCGCCAGCGGCAACAGCCAGAAAGCGCTGATCGACACCCTCAACGGCAACGCCAGCTTCGCCATCAACAACGGCGTGCTGGTCAATGCCAACCTTGAACAACAACTCTGCCAAGGGATCGCCACACTCAACCGCAAGGCACTGAGTGGCGAGCCGCGTGGCAAGGACACCCCATTCGAGGAACTCAAAGGCAGCCTGGTACTGCGCAATGGCGTGGCCAGCAACCCGGACCTGAAAGTGCGGATTCCTGGCCTGACCGTCAACGGTGCCGGCGACCTCGACCTGCGGGTGTTGGGCATGGACTACCGCGTTGGCGTGATCATCGAAGGTGACAAGCGCGACATGCCCGACCCGGCCTGCCAGGTCAATTCACGCTACGTCGGCCTTGAGTGGCCACTGCATTGCCGTGGCCCGCTGGAGCTGGGCGCCAAGGCCTGCCGTGTCGACAAGGACGGCCTGGGCAAGGTGGCGGCGAAGCTGGCCGGTGACAAACTCAGCGAAAAGATCAACGAAAAGTTAGGCGATAAGGTATCTCCAGAATTGAAAGACGCACTCAAGGGGCTGTTCAAGCAATGAGTCCCGAGCAGTTCTCCAGTGCCGTACTGGAATGGTACGACCAACACGGCCGCCACGACCTGCCCTGGCAACAGGGCATCACCCCCTATCGGGTGTGGGTGTCGGAAATCATGCTGCAGCAAACCCAGGTGAGCACCGTGCTCAACTACTTCGGGCGCTTCATGGAAGCCCTGCCGACCGTTGAAGCGCTGGCCGCAGCAGAGGAAGACGAAGTTCTGCACCTGTGGACGGGCCTGGGCTACTACACCCGCGCCCGCAACCTGCAGAAGACCGCGAAGATCGTTGTCGAGCAGTACGCCGGCGAGTTTCCCCGAGACGTGGAAAAACTCACCGACCTGCCGGGTATCGGCCTATCCACGGCCGGCGCCATTGCCAGCATCAGCATGGGCCTGCGTGCGCCGATCCTCGACGGCAACGTGAAACGGGTACTGGCCCGCTACAGTGCCCAGGAGGGCTACCCCGGCGAACCGAAGGTGGCCAAGGCGCTGTGGGCCACCGCCGAGCGTTTTACCCCGCATAGCCGGGTGAACCACTACACCCAGGCGATGATGGACCTGGGCGCCACCCTGTGTACCCGCAGCAAGCCCAGTTGCCTGCTCTGCCCGCTCAAACGCGGCTGTGAAGCGCACCTGCTCGGCCAGGAAACCCGCTACCCGCTGCCCAAGCCGCGCAAAGCCCTGCCACAGCGCAGTACGCTGATGCCCCTGCTGGCCAACCGTGAAGGCGCGATCCTGCTTTATCGCCGGCCCTCCAGCGGCCTCTGGGGCGGGCTCTGGAGCCTGCCCGAGCTCGATACCCTGGCCGACCTTGAGCACCTTGCCGAACAGCACCAGTTGACCCTGGACAGCCGTCAGGCACTGAGCGGCCTGACCCACACCTTCAGCCACTTCCAGTTGGCCATCGAACCCTGGCTGGTGCGCGTCGACAGCCGGGGCGAGCACGTGGCCGAGGCCGACTGGCTCTGGTATAACCTCGCCACCCCGCCGCGCCTGGGCCTTGCCGCCCCGGTGAAAAAGCTGCTCAAACGCGCAGCCGATGCCTTGAATTCAGGAGAGTCGTCATGACCCGTACCGTAATGTGCCGCAAGTACAAAGAAGAACTGCCAGGCCTGGAGCGCCAACCCTACCCAGGCGCCAAGGGCGAAGACATCTTCAACCACATCTCGCAGAAAGCCTGGGCCGACTGGCAGAAACACCAGACCATGCTGATCAACGAGAAGCGCCTGAACATGATGAACGCCGAAGACCGCAAATACCTGCAGGGCGAGATGGACAAGTTCTTCTCCGGCGAGGACTACGCCAAGGCCGAAGGCTACGTTCCACCTGCCGAATAACCCCGTAAAATCGTAAGCGACGGTATTAATTAAAAAATTTTTCAAAACTTGCTTGACCTAAGTCCGAAAAAGCCTTTTAATGCGCCCCGTTGCCCAGATAGCTCAGTCGGTAGAGCAGGGGATTGAAAATCCCCGTGTCGGCGGTTCGATTCCGTCTCTGGGCACCATCATTCAGTTCAGATGGTGCCAGCATCATCTGAAACATCAAAAAACCCGCCTAGTGCGGGTTTTTTGTTTTCCGGGGTTTAATCACCTTGCGGCAAAGCGACGCCCTATTGATAAGAGTCAATGTGCCATCACTTTTGGATCCCTAAAATGCTTTTAGACATCCGAGAGAGAACACAGGTCTCCCATGAGCGAAGAATCAACCGCCCACCCCCTTCCCAACGCCTTGCCTGAAAGCACCACGCCAACCGCAACGCTCAGCACCAGCAAAAGCGCCCCGCGCAAAGCCACTGCACCACGCACCCGCCGAGCACGCAGCACCAGCAAACCGGTCGCCGTGAAAAACCTTGAAGCCGAAATCAGCACGGCCAGCCAGCAGCCCATGGCCCTGCAAGTAATTTCCGCGCCCCATGGTTCGAACGAAGACAGCTCCTCGGCGAAGCTGCCGGCCCGCTACCCGTACCGCAACCGCATGCGCCGCCTCGAATACGAAAAGGCCAAGCACGAGTTGCAGATCGAACTGCTCAAGGTGCAGAACTGGGTCAAGGAAACCGGGCAACGGATCGTGGTGCTTTTTGAAGGCCGTGATGCGGCGGGCAAAGGCGGCACCATCAAACGCTTCATGGAACACCTGAACCCACGTGGCGCGCGAATCGTCGCCCTGGAGAAGCCTTCCGAACAGGAAAAGGGCCAGTGGTACTTCCAGCGCTACATCCAGCACCTGCCCACGGCGGGTGAAATGGTCTTCTTCGACCGCTCCTGGTACAACCGCGCTGGCGTCGAGCGGGTGATGGAATTCTGCACCCCGCTGCAGTACCTGGAATTCATGCGCCAGGCGCCGGACCTTGAGCGCATGCTCTGCAACAGCGGCATCCTGCTGTTCAAGTACTGGTTCTCAGTGGACCGCGAAGAACAACTGCGACGCTTCATCTCGCGCCGCGACGACCCGCTCAAGCACTGGAAACTCTCGCCCATCGACATCAAGTCGCTGGACCGCTGGGACGACTACACCGCGGCCAAGGAAGCCATGTTCTTCCACACCGACACCGCCGATGCCCCCTGGACCGTGATCAAGTCTGATGACAAGAAGCGCGCGCGCCTCAACTGCATTCGCCACTTCCTGCACTCACTCGACTACCCGGGCAAGAACCTGAAAGTCGCCCACCAGCCGGACCCACTACTGGTCGACCGTGCTTCACGGGTGATCGAGGAAGACGAAAGAGCGACCACCGAACACCGGATTGAGCCGAGCACCCAGCCACTGTCATTGCCCGCCTGAGCCACCCGCCGCCCACCACAACGCACCAGACGCAGCTTGGGTTTCCTGACCAACTGCGTTTCAATAGCCGGACGCATCAGCTTATTTCAAGGATTTCATCGATGGCCTCCAGCAGCAAACAACAGAAACGCGCCAAACGCGCCGCCAACAAGGCCCGGGAAAACCGAATGGTGCGCAGTGGGCAGGCAGTCAAGAGCTCGTCGGACGCCTCCAGCGTGGGTGTTGAGCAGGTATTCAACAAGGCCATGAACTCGGGCAGCTACAACGCCCTGTTCGAGAAAATGAAACAAGCCCAGGCGCAAGACAACGGCCTGCAGGCAATGATCGCGGTGTTCCTCGTCGACCCGTTGCTGGCCCTGGTGCTCAAGGGGCACAAGGAAGAGCAATCGACCGACTACATCGTCATGGTCTTCTGCGCCTACCGCAAATGGCTCGACGACGCCGACGAAGCCACCGCCATGGCCTGGCTGGAGAGCGACGAATTCCAGGAAGCCTATGTCGCCGCCTCGGAAGCCGTCTCGAAAGTACAAAAGCGCCCGGCATAACAGGGCTGCAGCTCATCCTGTAGGAGCCGGGCTTGCCCGCGATAGAGTCAGCGGAGTGTCAGCAAGTTCGCGGTGCCTGCATCGCGGGCAAGCACCGCTCCCACAGTAGCAAAAAGGCCGCTCCCTTTCGGGTAGCGGCCTTTTTGCTCAACAGCCTTGTATCAGTTGTTAAGCACGGCGACACGCCCAGCGGCCAGCGCCTTGTGCTTGCGCGCCGTCAGCAGGCCCGCAGCGACCACGGCGATGGTCAGCAGGCCAGTCGCGATGATCTCTACCCGATGGTCCGGGCGGATCAGCATGACCGTCAGGATGCCAACGATGAACAGGATGGTCGCCCAGGTCAGGCCCGGGAACAGCCACATCTTGAAGACGATCTTCTCACCACGGGCCATGCGCTGACGACGCATGCGCAGTTGCGAGATGGCAATCACCAGGTACACCAGCAGCGCAATGGCACCAGAGCTGGCCAGCAGGAACTCGAACACCGCCGCCGGCGCGACATAGTTGGCGAACACGGCCAGGAACGCGGCAGCAGTCGACAACAGCACCGCCCAGTGCGGCGTACCGCTGGCGTTGGTGCGCTGGGCAATTGCCGGGGCATCACCACGCTTGCCGAGGGAGAACAGCATGCGCGAAGAGGTGTACAGCGCCGAGTTCAGGCAGCTGGTTACTGCGATCAACACGACGATGTCGACGATCACCTTGGCATTCGGCACGCCGATCAGGTTCAACACCGTCTGGTACGAACCGACTTCTGCCAGCGGGCCATGGTTCCACGGCACCAGCGCCACGACGATAAAGATCGACACGAGGTAGAACAGGCAAATCCGCCAGATGACCGAATTGGTCGCCTTGGTGATCTGCTTGCACGGGTCTTTCGATTCGGCCGCGGCAATGGTGACAATCTCAGTACCCATGAACGAGAACATGGTGGTCAGCATGGCTGCCAGCACCGCCCCCATCCCGTTAGGCATGAAGCCCTGGGTATCGAACAGGTGGCTGACACCGCTGACCTGGCTGTTCGGCATGAAACCGAAGATCGCCGCCAGCCCGAGAATGATGAAGCCGATGATCGCCACCACCTTCATCAAGGCGAACCAGAACTCGAACTCGCCGTAGTTCTTCACGCTGAACAGGTTGGTTGCGGTCAGCAACAGGGTAATGATCAGGGTAAAGGCCCAAATCGCAATATCAGGGAACCAGGCGTGCAAAATGGTCGCGGCGGCGTTGGCCTCCAACGGGATCACCAACACCCAGAACCACCAGTACAACCAGCCGATGGTGAAACCGGCCCAGTGGCCGATGGCCTTGTCGGCGTAGGTGGAGAAAGAACCGGTATCCGGCGACGCCACGGCCATTTCGGCCAACATGCGCATCACCAACACCACCAGCGTACCGGCAGCGGCGTAGGCCAGCAGCACGGCAGGGCCGGCTTCGGCGATGGCATGGCCGGAGCCGACGAACAAACCGGCACCGATTACACCCGCGATGGACAGCATGGTGACATGCCGTTGCTTGAGCCCCTGAGCGAGGTCATTGGAGTTGTGCGTACCGCTCATAACACTACCTATAGCGAGGAATGGGCGCTCTAATCCTGAATCACACCCTTCGTAAAGAAAGACTGATACGTCCTGTTACCCATGCCTTGAGCAAGAACTGCGCCAAATTTTTTCAGCAGTTGCTCCGCATTCAGCACAACCCTCTACAACGAGCCTTGCGGGCCTTTTGGCCAAAGGCTGGCCAAAAGGCCATTATTCAAGGGCATCGCACCTCAGATTACCGAAATACTCAGTTACACATACATGCAGGTGCACCGAAATCGGCCGGTGGTAACACCCCTGCACATTTTTTGCGCAATAAAAGTGCAACCCCGCAGTGCAACCCGCAGGCAGCCCAGAGGGCACAGGACTAAATACGGCTTCCCAGTACCGGCCAAAACTGGCACCATCGCGCCTTTTTTCATCAAGGCTCCGGCCCTGGAAATGGGAGCAGGCGGACATTGGCGCGACAGTCCGCTGCAACGATGCGACACCTGCCCTCACCCCAGCCGATTGCCCCGCCCGACGCTGTTGGCGGCCGTCAGAACGCTATGCTAGCGTGGCGCCAAGCCAGGAAGGCCTACAACAGCAGGAGCGCATCAGAACTCATGAGGACCGCACATGGCCCAGGCCACGCCCGCGCTTGAAATCCGCAACCTGCACAAACGCTACGGTGACGTGGAGATACTCAAGGGTATTTCGCTGACCGCACGCGACGGCGACGTGATCTCGATTCTGGGGTCTTCGGGTTCAGGCAAGTCCACCCTGCTGCGCTGCATCAACCTGCTGGAAAACCCGCATCAAGGCCAAATCCTCGTCGCGGGTGAAGAGCTGCGCCTGAAGGCCGCGAAAAACGGCGAGCTGATCGCCGCCGACAACAAGCAGATCAATCGCCTGCGCAGCGAGATCGGCTTCGTCTTCCAGAACTTCAACCTCTGGCCGCACATGACCATCCTCGACAACATCATCGAGGCGCCCCGTCGCGTGCTGGGCCAGAGCAAGGCCGAAGCCATCGAGACCGCCGAAGCACTGCTGGACAAGGTCGGCATTCACCACAAGCGCCACGCCTACCCCGCCGAGTTGTCTGGCGGGCAACAACAGCGGGCCGCCATCGCCCGGACCCTGGCCATGCAACCGAAGGTCATCCTGTTTGACGAGCCCACCTCGGCACTGGACCCGGAAATGGTCCAGGAAGTGCTCAACGTGATCCGTGCGCTGGCCGAAGAAGGTCGAACCATGCTACTGGTTACTCACGAAATGGGCTTTGCCCGCCAGGTGTCCAGCGAAGTGATCTTCCTGCACCAAGGCCTGATCGAAGAGCAAGGATCGCCGCAGCAGGTTTTTGAAAACCCGAACTCGGCGCGCTGCAAACAATTCATGTCCAGCAACCGCTAACGGAGCAACACGCATGCAGAGCTATAAGAAATTCCTCCTGGCCGCTGCCGCCACGCTGGTGTTTTCGGCCAATGCCATGGCTGCCGAAAAACTGAAGATGGGCATCGAGGCGGCCTACCCGCCGTTCAACAACAAGGATGCCAGCGGCCAGGTCGTCGGCTTCGACAAAGACATCGGCGACGCCCTGTGCGCCAAGATGAAAGTCGAATGCGACGTCGTCACCTCGGACTGGGACGGCATCATCCCGGCCCTGAACGCCAAGAAGTTCGACTTCCTGATCTCCTCGCTGTCGATCACCGACGAGCGCAAGCAGGCCGTTGACTTCACCGACCGCTACTACTCGAACAAACTGCAGTTCATCGCCCCGAAAAACGTCGACTTCAAAACCGACAAGGCCTCGCTCAAAGGCAAGGTGATCGGTACCCAACGCGCCACCCTCGCCGGCACCTGGCTGGAAGACAACTACGGCAGCGACATCGACATCAAGCTGTACGACACCCAGGAAAACGCCTATCTGGACCTGACCTCCGGCCGGGTCGACGCGATCCTCGCCGACAAGTACGTCAACTATGACTGGCTGAAAACCGACGCTGGCAAGAACTACGAGTTCAAGGGCGACCCGGTGGTCGAGAGTGACGAAGTCGGTATCGCCGTGCGTAAAGGCGACCCACTGCGTGAGAAGCTGAATGCTGCGCTGAAAGAAATCATCGCCGACGGCACGTACAAGAAGATCAACGACAAGTACTTCCCGTTCAGTATCTACTGATCCGCCCGACCGGCACCGCCCTGGCGGCGGTGCCCGTCCCTTGAACAAACCTGCCCATGAATATCGACCTCTACGGATTCGGCCCGGCACTTGCTGCCGGTACCTTGATGACCGTCAAACTGGCGTTGTGTGCCCTGGCACTGGGGCTGGTCCTGGGCCTGCTCGGCGCCCTGGCCAAAACCTCGCCGTACAAACCCCTGCAATGGCTCGGTGGTTTCTACTCCACCCTGGTACGTGGCGTACCTGAACTGCTGTGGGTACTGTTGATCTACTTCGGCACCGTCAGCCTGATGAACCGGCTGGGCGAAGCCCTGAACATCCCTGGCCTGGAGCTCAATGCCTTCGCCGCTGGCGTCATCGCCCTGGGCCTGTGCTTCGGCGCCTATGCCACGGAAGTCTTCCGTGGTGCGATCCTGGCCATCCCCAAGGGCCACCGTGAAGCGGGCCTGGCCCTGGGCCTGTCCAAGGGCCGGATCTTCTCGAAACTGATCCTGCCGCAAATGTGGCGCATCGCCCTGCCCGGCCTGGGCAACCTGTTCATGATCCTGATGAAAGACACCGCGCTGGTCTCGGTGATCGGCCTGGAAGAAATCATGCGTCACTCGCAGATCGCCGTGACGGTCAGTAAACAGCCATTCACTTTCTATATGGTTGCCGCCTTCATCTACCTGGGCCTGACCATCATCGCCATGACCGGCATGCACTTCATGGAAAAACGCGCCGCACGCGGCTTCGCGAGGGCCAACCAATGAACTGGGAAGTCATCATCAAGTGGCTGCCACGCCTGGCCCAAGGCGCCACGCTCACCCTGGAACTGGTCGCCATCGCGGTGATCGCCGGGCTGATCCTGGCCATCCCGCTGGGCATCGCCCGCTCGTCGCGGCACTGGTATGTACGTGCCGTGCCCTTCAGCTACATCTTCTTCTTCCGTGGCACCCCACTGCTGGTGCAGCTGTTCCTGGTCTACTACGGCCTGGCCCAGTTCGACGCCGTGCGCAGCAGCGCCCTGTGGCCGTACCTGCGTGACCCGTTCTGGTGTACGGTGCTGACCATGACCCTGCACACCGCCGCCTACATCGCCGAGATCCTGCGCGGTGCGCTGCAGGCCATCCCACGGGGCGAGATCGAAGCGGCACGGGCGCTGGGCATGTCCAAGGCCAAGGCGCTGTTCTACATCATGCTGCCGCGTGCCGCACGGATCGGCCTGCCGGCCTACAGCAACGAAGTGATCCTGATGCTCAAGGCCAGTGCCCTGGCCAGTACCGTCACCCTGCTGGAACTCACCGGCATGGCGCGTACCATCATCGCCCGCACCTACCTGCCGGTAGAGATCTTCTTCGCGGCCGGGCTGTTCTACCTGCTGATCTCCTTCCTGCTGGTAAACGGCTTCAAGCTGCTCGAACGCTGGCTGCGAGTCGATGCCTGCCAAGGCCGCTGAACCGGCAAGCGGGGCCGCCTCCGGCCCCGCTGCTGCCCTGGCTGACGCACACCTGCTCAGCCGCTTCCAGGCCCTTGACCACTTCCTGCTGCAACACCAGGCACTCTGGCGCCCGCGCCCGTTCACCGAACGCCAACTGCCGTGGGAAACCGAGCACCCGGCCCTGGCCCAGTGGCTGCGCCAACGCACACTGAGCGACGCCGAGGCCGCCCACAACCACCCGGAAACACTCGACGCACCGGCGCCTTATCCACAGCTGGCGGCACAGGCCGCGCAACTGGCGGCGGTCGGCGAACTGCCCGCTGTTGCCATCACCCCAGCCCCGCCGCGGCTGAACGTCGACGTACCGGGGCGCAAATGGCAGCAGATCGAAGCCTTCGCCAGCCACCTGGGCTTTACCCATACCCCGCGCCACTGGCTCGACTGGTGCGCCGGCAAAGGCCACCTGGGCCGCCGCCTGCTGCACAACGACCAGCACCTGACCTGCCTGGAATACGACCCGGCCCTGGTACAGGCCGGCCAAGCGCTTAGCCAACACCACGGCCTGAACGCCGAACACCGCCTGCAGGATGTGCTGGCCGACGACACCGACCAGCAACTCAGCCCACAGCACACACCCGTGGCCCTGCACGCCTGCGGCGACCTGCACGTACGCTTGATACAACTGGCAAGCGCCCGTGGCTGCAACCAACTGGCCATTGCCCCGTGCTGCTACAACCGCACCCAAGGCCCGCTCTACCAACCCCTGTCGAGTGCAGCCCAGGCCTCGGCGCTGCAACTGAGCCTCGACGACCTCGGCCTGCCGCTGAGCGAAACAGTCACCGCTGGCGCCCGAGTACGCCGCCAACGCGACCTGTCCATGGCCCGCCGCCTCGGCTTCGACCTGCTGCAACGCCAACAGCGCGGCATCGACGCCTACCTGCCCACCCCGTCACTGCCCAGCAGTTGGCTAGACAAGCCCTTTGCCGACTACTGCCGCGACCTCGCCGCCCTCAAAAACCTGCCCCTGCACGGCAACCCCGACTGGGATGCCCTGGAAGCCGCAGGCCAAACAAGGCTGGCCGAAGTGCGCAACCTGGAACTGCTGCGCAACCTGTTCCGCCGGCCATTGGAACTGTGGCTGGTGCTCGACCGCGCCCTCTACCTGCAAGCCCAGGGCTACCGCGTGCAGCTCGGACAGTTCTGCGACTACGCCCTCACCCCGCGCAACCTGATGCTACTGGCCGAACGCAACCAGCGGCAGTGAACAGCCTGTGGATAACTCTGTTGATGGTTTTCCCACAAACCCCTCAAAAGCCTTGGATCCAAGGCAAAACAGCGCCTGGTCATTTTTTAGTCACACATTTTAAGCGAGAAAAAACAGCCATTTGCGCAAACACAAACGACTGTTTTAAAGGACAGGAGCGCGACAGTAACGTGACATAGCGATTGTGAATAAGGCTTTCAGCCCCGCCAGATCACACGCCAAAACCGCCAAAAACCGCCAAAAACCGCCACCGTTGCAGGGCAAAACCGGGCGGCAGAGAATGAAAGGAAAAAACCTACGCAATAAGTGCTACAGAAGTGGTTTACATAACCAAACCGATGGCTATAATAGCGCCCCTAAGCCGGTATAGCTCAGATGGTAGAGCAACTGACTTGTAATCAGTAGGTCCCGGGTTCGATTCCTGGTGCCGGCACCATACGCAGTACCAAAGAAGGCTCACCGCAAGGTGGGCCTTTTTTGTTTCTGGCGGTTGTCCGTGCGAAATCCTTTCAGGCAGCCATCCTCTGAAGCCTTGCCTGCGATGCACACTGATTCGATCAAATGCACTGTCCTGCACAGATCCCTGTAGGAGCTGGCTTGCCTGCGATAGCAATCTCAACACACCACACAACTCAGGCCCCGCCACAGCAAAAAGGCTACCCAAACAGCAGCCTGTTCAGTCAACTGTCATACCGTGGCGGTTATCCACATAAGCGATTGGCATCCAGCAGGTCGCTCGGTCACACCAAGAATGGTAGCGCCCTCTTCTCTTACATAAACGGTGTGGTAACTCCCCACATGACGATCAGCGTGACAAACACCAAAGTCACCCGCAACAGCGCTGCAGATGATGGTGCCGCAGACCAGGGAATGGACTGCACCTGACTGACAGTCAGGCATGCCCCGGTCATCGCATTGCTGCTTGCACCTGGCTCAGGATCTCGCGGCACTGGTCTCGTCAGCCAATGCAGCCTCCACCCGCCCACAGGCAGCGGTGCTCAGGAGGCCAGATCATGAGATGCCCTTGCTCCCGGAATGCGATTCCCGGTCGTAAGGAGCCGCCAGCCCCGCGTAGTGGACAATCCCCACAGGTCGCAGGGGCCTTGATCCCTGATAACACTCAGCACTCTTGGCGGGATGACGTGGAATGGTCGCGGTTTGTAAGCGTCTTTGAACGAGATACGGGGATTGTGAGGTTGCTTGATGCTGGCGAGCTTGATACATACACAGATTCTTGTTTCTCGAATATAACTGTTTTTATATACAGCATTTTGGCGACACTGCCTGGCACAAAGTGATATCAAAACGGTTGCACGGATGGAGCAATCATGGCCTCATGCACCAATCAACAAGTCATGGATGACATTCTCAGTAATTGTCAGTTATGACCGAACGACGATTGATCATGCTGAGATATATAAATGGCAACATCAAGAACATTTATGGAGAAAACAGCCGCTCCGGGTGCTAGCGCCGGGTTCGACTACCAGTACTACTATTTCCTCTACAAGGTATTAAACCTAAAGAAAGGACAGTCCGTCGGGCTAGAGATTAAAGACGATGTCCATACAGATGTTGATGATGACCTACAACTGCTATTCCAACTAAAGCATACGATTCAGAAGCAAGCTGACGGAAGGCCTGTCGCCCTCACCGAACTAGATGCCGACCTTTGGAAAACTTTTCATAACTGGGCAAAAGTTATCTCTGATCCGAATGATGGACGGGCAACCGAGGTCGCTCAGCTAAACTTTATCTATAGAACTGAATTTCATCTTGTCACCAACAAAAGCACAAGCAGTTCAAACAAGATTGGAAGTCTATTAGTCTCCTACCTCGAAGACCATACGCCAGAAAATTTTGAAAAAATCCGACATAGGATCGAAGAGCTCAAGTCGTCAACATCTGATAATTCAATTAAAGACTATATAAGCACCGTCAGTGACCTTTCTACACCTGTCAAAAAAGAATTCTTCAAGAGAATATATTTTGAGCTTGCCGAGACAGAGATAATTCAAAAAATTAAAACCACAATTGCTGAAAAATTTATTCCACCCGGAAAAGTTGATGAAGTTTACGACCGACTCAACTCAAACATCCGAGACAGCAATTATATAGCCATATCAAATGGCAAAGCATTCTCCGTACTTTTCGACGACTTCACCGCCAAGTATTGGAAAATATTTCAGGACGCACGAGACAATAAACTTTCCAGCCTTCGATTTGAGCCTGTGCTCCCCGAAGACCTTCTCAGCCAGCCGTTTATTCAACAACTTATCGCGATTGATGACGTATATGATCACGAATCTGAGATCATAACGGAATATTCAACCCACAAACTAAGGCTCGCGCGCAGCTTAGACCAGTGGGAACAGAATGGAGAGGTTGTACATGATGAAATACAGGCCATGCATGGGGAAGTTCATTTAAGATGGAAAAATAATCACCGCATGGCATATCGAGGCTGTGATCCTGATGAAATCAAAATTAAGGGGCAGACAATTATTAATATGATGCGTCAGGATAAGTATAAGCTCGGCGGAGACGAACTCAGCACCGAACACTCCAATGGTGAACTGTATGAATTGTCAGACACTGGCCGAATTGGTTGGCATCGGGACTGGGAAAAACTTTGAACATGAGCGAAAAAAGCATCCTGACTTGGAGCGGGTACAACAACTCCGGCATCGCAGCGGTGGCCATCGGCATGACTCTAAACCATTGCCATTGTCTCAGTCTTTCTAAAGCATTACTCATAATGCCTTTTGTAATGCACACCCCAACCGTAAAATATTTAGCAAACGGTAATACTCGCTCACGGGAAATCTCCTCACTATCTGCTGTAAGGCCCGACTTCGTACACAACTTTAATCAACGCTACCATGCTAGCTTAACCCATACGATTAACGGCCTGCAGATCTTACATGAATTGGGAATAATATCTTACGACGGCAATATCTCACAAACTAAAATATTTGAGACAAGCCCAGCCCTTGGAAAGCGGGCCGAACTTATCTCAAACGCTTCTAAAGAAATTTCTCACCTTCTCAAATCTTCCGAAGAAGAACTATATCTAAATTTGCGGGTGCAACTGTGAAATTTGGAATTGATAAAATTCGCCTATGGTCTAAACATGGAGAAATACGCGACGTTGATTTTGAACGCGGCAAGATCAACGTACTGACAGGCGGCAGCAGTCGCGGCAAAACTTCTCTTCTGCATATTATTGACTACTGCCTCCTGTCTAGCGAACACAAACTTCCTCACGATGTGATTAATGATAACGTCGCATGGTATGGCCTTCAGTTTTACATTAACGATAAGACGCTGGTGATTGCCAGAAAAAGTCCAACTGCCCAAACCGTATCTGATCAACTCTATTTCTCCGGTATCGGTGCACTTCCTGTAGTTCCTGAGGCAAATGCAAAAAGTGATGATATCAAAGCCATTCTCCAAGCAGAATTTGGATTAGATAGCAGCGTTGTGCTTTGGGGAGGCCGTGGTCTCAAGCAGGGTACCCAGATGTCATTCCGGTATTTCATGCTAATGAACACCATATCGGAAAACACTATTACAAACAGCGAGGTCTATTTTGACAACCAGCAAAAAGACCGATATCGCGTAGCCCTTCCTCAAGTTCTTGACCTCAGCCTAGGTATCGATACTCTTGACAATATCGGAGCTCGGGAACGAAAAAAAGACATACTGCGACAGATTGAAAATTTAGAAAAAAAGAAGGACAAACTCTCAAATGGAAAGAGTTTGTTCGAGGGTGAAGCGAGAAAAATCGCGGCTACTGCCGCCGAGTATGGTTTAATCGACAAAATCCCAAAAGTTGTCGATATAAACTTTTTGAAAGGCATTGTAGATAGTTGCCCTTCGCCAGAGGCATCTGGCCAAGACGCGAAACGCTATGCCGACGCCAAAGCAAAAATGTTTGAACTCAATCGAAAAATGCGAAAGCTGCGTGAGTTCACTGATGAGCATAAACAGTACAAAGCGACACTTAAAGTCACGCTCGACAGCTTAAAGCCGCTTGAAACGTTGTTAAGCCAAGCAGATCAGTTAATCAAAACGGAAATTTTTGATGATCTGATGAACGGTTTAAATGCTGATTTACGAGCACTAAAGTTAGCCACCGCCACCAAGCAACCCGTGGACACACAGGTGGCAACTATGCTGAGAAGCTTAGAAACCGAGAAAAAAGAACACCAAAATGTCATCGACTCTCTACCACAACAAACCAAATCATTTGAAACAGCGATTGATCACGCTAGATTTATAGGAAGAATAGAGGCCAAGCTAGAGTCATACCATGAAGTCTCAAGCGATGACAGAGAAAGTTATAGCGGTAAAATCGCCGATTTGCAGAAGTTAGCTGACGAGATCAATGTACATGACGTAGTCGAGGTCCGACAAAACGTTAATCGTCAAATAGATGATATCGCACAAGCCTTGCTGGTAGAAGCCGATTTCGTCATGGACAACTACATTACTTGGCACCCGGCATTCAGCTTTAAACACAACGTCTTACAGCTTAGAAAGCCTCAATCGTCACTTATCGAAAACGTCGGCAGCAGTTCCAACCATATGTTCATGCATTTAATTTTGTTCCTTGCCTTGCATGAAGCTTCGGCAGCCAATAGTTCTCGCTTTGTACCAAGTTTTCTTTTCATAGACCAACCTAGTCGCCCGTACTACGGTGAAGAGAAGGTCAAAGATGATATTCATCTAAAAAGCTCTGATGCAGCTCGGGTTAGTAAAGCTTTCGTGATGTTAGACAATTTCATAAACCGCATGAAATCGAAGCACAAAACGGAATTCCAGATGATCATACTCGAACATGTGCCAGTCGATGTGTTTAAAGACTTGAAACATATACATGTACTGCCTGAATTCCGAGAGGCTAACGCTTTGATTCCAGCTGAGTGGAAAACCCGGTCGCATAGCTAATTTCTAGCCGGCCGGTGCTGCAATAAATTGCAAACTGGCCGGCTTGATTCTGAATCAAGTTAAAACGATGATAAATATAGCCATTTAATTTAAGCCATAGATCTCCTAACACCAAGGGTAGTAGAAGCTGGAGTAGAGCCTGCCTCGTCTTATTTTTACTACCGAACGTACATGCTTACTCGCATGCGACATTAACACGCAGACCTAGAGCAAACATCAACCTAATAATTAAGCCCATAAAATCTACACAATTGAAGCAGCGAATAAGGGTATTCAAATAGATAGAATTTAGTAACCACTTATACAATATCGAGCAAATTCAACCAGATACCAATTCATTCAACTCCTAGTGCCGCACCATACGCAGTACCAAAGAAGGCTCACCGAAAGGTAGGCCTTTTTTGTTTCTGGCGGTTGTTCGTGCGAAATCCTTTCAAGCAGCCATCCTCTGAAGCCTTGCCCGCGATGTACACTGATTCGATCAAACGCACTGTTCTGCACAGATCCCTGTAGGAGCAGGCTTGCCTGCGATAGCAATCTCAACACACCGCACAACCACCAGCCTGCACATTAATTCCCATATCGCGTCCGGCTCCCGAAGGGATGTTGATCGAGGCTGATATGGTGGCTTCGTACTAGCTAACGCAAGAGCGATGCTCACTGGCGGCGCATCGAGCAGTATTCCAGGAAGACCTTGGTAAGCGCTGTGACGATTTCTGGGTCTGCATCTGGTGCCGAGAACAACCGAAATTCGGCATTGGGTAACGGTGGTAATCCATACTCAGCGCTCAGGACTGAGATTCCCGCAACCAGCTGGCTTAGCGGCATCGGGGCTATGGCTATTCCGGACAACACAGCCGAGCGCAGGGCATTCGTGCTGGTGCATAGCATCGACGTGCGTTGAGCGATGCCCGCTTGTGCAAGATGCAGCAAAGCCGCCTCTCGATAAGCACAAGGTTCTGGAAACAGTGCTAGCGGGAGCGGCTCGCTGATTGGGGTGAGCGGCTGCGCAGCGGTCGCCCAAATGAGCGGTTCGCTCCACAACAGGATCCCTGAGCTATCGGTCTCACACAAAGACCCGACCACTAAATCCAACTCTCCTTGCTTCATCAAGCCGACCAGTGTGCCGGGGATGTTGATCTGAAACTCAATCTCCATACCTGGGTAACCTAGTGCAAGGTTCTGCAGTTCACGCAGCAGCCTGGTCTCCACAAGGTCTTCCGCAAGCCCCACCCTGATACGCCCCTGGAAAGGGGCTCGCGTCATTTCAGCCCATGCCTCTCGATTGAGAGCAAGGATGATCCTGGCGTGGCGCATCAGACGGTCGCCCTCCAGTGTCAGTTCCTGCGACCGGGTTGTCCTCTTGAGCAGAGGTTTGCCGACCTGCTCTTCCAAGCGGCGCAGATGCCCACTGACAGCAGGTTGGGTGAGATGGAGTTTTTCTGCAGCGCGACCAAAACCTTGCTCTTCAACTACGGCAACAAAAGTCTTTAGTAGAAGCGGATCAAACATATCTCAATCCATGATAAATAGCGTGTGATTTCTCAATTTATATTTCTTTTAAAGATATGTTGCAATGCCTCGCACACCTACCACGACACGAGACTGCAATGGCCAAGCTCCTTCATATCGAATGCTCCCCCCGCAAAGATCGCTCAGCGTCCATAGAAGTCGCCCAGAGTTTCATTTCGCGACTATTGGGCTCTCATCCCGATCTGGAAGTGACAACGCTAGACCTGTGGCAAATATCACTGCCGGAGTTTTCTGATGAGGTGATGGATGCCAAGTACTCTGGATTGAATGGATTGGAGTTGACTGCGACTCAGGTGGTTGCCTGGAATAAACTGAAGGCATTGGCAAATTACCTGCACGAAGCCGACGTGCTCGTGCTGTCTGTGCCGCTGTGGAACTTCAGCATTCCCTACAAGCTAAAGCACTTCATTGACGTGGTATCGCAGAAAGACGTGCTGTTTAGTTTCAATCCGGAAACCGGGCTCGAAGGCATGTTGCGAGATAAAAAAGCGGTTGTCGTCTATGCCCGAGGTATGGATTTCTCTGCCGCGTCGCTGACACCCGCTCAACATTTCGACTTTCAAAAGCCTTATGTGGAAGCGTGGTTACGGCTTATTGGCATTACCGACGTAGAGTCAATCATCGTCGAAAAAACGGTTCTAGGGTCGGAAGTAGACAGTACCTCTCGCCATGAGGCCAAGATGCGCGCAAATGCTTTGGCGGACGCCCTAAGCGTTTCGGACATAAACTTTCAGCCTGCGAACTCTGTTGCATGAAGATCAAGAACATCTTCCCGATCCTCCATGAGGAACCATAAAAAAGGCCAGCACTGGGCTGACCTTTTTAAACATTGCTATTGGGCCTAATAGCATTATTAGCCCCTCAGTTCCTCTAGAAGTGAGTGGCCGGCCCAGGTAATTCTGATCTTGCCATCATCAACCAAATAGCCGCTATCAAGCAGCAAAAGCTTTGCAGACTCCAACTCATCATTGTCGCAATCCTCTACACAAAACGTGGAGAGATCAAACCCACTCATTCCGCCTACATTGGGCTCCGCCTCAACTGCAGCCAGCACTTTCAAAACTGCTTCTTTATTCCTTTTCATTTTCAATCCTTTGAGATGTGTTTGGTGGAGGCCAGAGCGTAACCAATTGAACGAGCCCCATGAAAGAGAGGACACCGTTCCCCCCCCCAGGAAGGGCTTGAAGTAGCAGCGTGTTTCGGGTCGAGTTCAACGCCCGCCGAATGTTGAGGGTGGCCAATTGATTCAGAACAAACGGAACGGCCTTGTGCAGGCTTCGGTTTCTGAAGTACGCCTACCAGATGTCGACGCTTGATACGGGCAACTCAAGCGCCGACAACGCCATCGGTTACCGGCGGTTCAAGGCTTGGGTTTCAATGCCATCGAGCACCGCATCGACCAGCCCTTTGGCCATTTCTGCGGAATGCAGGGTGGACCATAGCAAGCCCTTTTTGGGGATGTCGTCGATGTGTTCACAGGCCTGTTGGGCCGTGTCGTAGATACCCTGGAGCAGCAGGGAGACGTGGACCAGCGCGTCTTCGGCATCGATGCCGGAGCGTACGGTGAACAAGGGTGCATGGCCGGCGTCGCAGCAACCAAATGCGGTGGTCGCGGTTTTGCCAAGAAGGGATTGCGGGGGATCGGGAACGATTTTTGTCATAGCGAACGTCTCTTTTTCTTTTAGTTGAGCCGTCACCGCTTGCGACCAAACAAGTTGGGTGGCAGCTGTACGCAGGTTGGTCGACCAGGAGAAAGGACAAACCCGGCAGGCACGAATGCCTCCCACGCACAGCCGCCATAGAACTACGTTACGGACGAGGAGCTCGTCAGTATTCGTATATGGGACCTGATTTGTACTTTTTTCCGACAGGCGACCAAGCCTGATCACTGATGTTCAGCGACCTAGGAAGCCTAACGCCCAAGGTGCAATGAGGCAAGGCGAAGATCGAAGGGTGGCCGCCATGCGCAGGTTGGTCGACCGGGACAGTAGGCACCCGGCAGGGCCACAGCCCTCATGCGCACAGCTGCCATAGCCCGGCAATACTCGCGCAAAACCACCCGCGCTCAGTAGCACCCAGCTGTTTCATTTTGTGGGCAGGGTTCAGCCCCAGTCGTCCCACGCCACGGCATGGGTGGCGAGGTAGTGCTTTACCGCCGTGCCCACGGTCGGGAAGAAGGCGTCTTCACCCAGTTGCGCGAACAGGCCGAATCGTTTGAGTTTGTCTTTGACCGGGTCTTTCATTTCGGCGATGCGCAGTTCGATACCCGCTTCGTTCAGGGCGCCCATCAGTTCGGCCAGCATGTCGGCCGAGGTGACGTCGACGCTGGTCACCGGCTCTGCCGCTACCACCAACCAGCGCACGGGCGTTGGCGAGGCGGCCACGGCATCCAGTACGCGGTCCTGGAATTGTTCGGCGTTGGCAAAGAACAACGGGGCGTCCCAGCGGAACAGCACCAGGCCAGGCACCTGCCGCGCCTCGGGGTAACGCTTGATGTCGTGGTAGCCCTGTACGCCCTTGGCACGGCCCAGCACGGCGGAGTACGGGCGCCAGCCGTCCCAGAGGAATTCGATCACGGCAATCACGATCGCCAGGCCAATACCTTGGATGGCACCGAACATCACCACCCCGACCGTACAGGCAATAGACAACCAGCATTCCCAGCGCTGGATACGGTAGATGCGCCGCAGGTCGGTGACTTCGATCAGGCCAATGGCCGAGGCAATCACTACCGCAGCCAAGGCGCTGGTGGGCAGGTTTTTCAGCAGGTCGGGGGCGACCATCAGCAAGCCGGCTACGGTGAGCGCGCCGACCACGCCGGTCAGTTGGGTTTTCGCCCCGGCGGCTTCGGCCACGGGTGTGCGCGATGAGCTGCTGCTGATCGGGAAGCCCTGGAAGAACCCGGCGGCCAGGTTGGCGATGCCCAGCCCGACCATTTCCTGGTTCGGGTCGACGTAGCTGCGGGTTCGTGCGGCATACACCCGCGACAGCACACTGGTGTCGGCGAACGAGACCATTGCCACCGCGCAGCCACCGATCAGTACCGGGACGATGTCGTCGCGGGTAATCCACGGGATGGCGAAGGCCGGCAGGCCTTGCGGGAGGGAGCCGAGCACCTCGACGCCAGCGCCTTCGGCCAGGCCCAGCAGGCTGACTGCGACGGTTGCGCCGACCACGGCGATAAGGATGCTCGGCACACGGCCGTTGCCCTTGAACAGCAGGATAACCGCCAGCGTCGCGGCACCGACGGCAAAGCTGGCCCAGTGGATGTTGCCCTCGAACACGCCCATGATCACCGCCCACTGGTTGCTCAGCGGGCCGTCGGATTCAATCGAGAAGCCGAACAACTTGGGCTGTTGGCTGATCAATACGGTCAGCGCAATGCCGTTCATGTAGCCGTAGCGAATGGGTTTGGAGAGCAGTTCGGTGATGAAGCCCAAGCGGGCCACCCCGGCCAGGATGCACACCGCGCCGGAGACGACGGCCATCATGCCGGCGAGGGCAACGGCACGCATCGGGTCGCCGCCGTACAGGGGCAGCACCACCGCCAGTATCACCGCCACCAGCGAGGAATCGGGGCCGAGCACGAGGATGCGGCTGGGGCCAAACAGGGCGTAGGCCAGCAGCGGCACGATGCTGGCGTAGAGGCCATAAATCCCGGGGATGCCCGAGGCTACCGCGTAGGCGATGCCCACCGGCACCAGCATGGCGGTCAGCACCAGCCCGGCCATGATGTCATGGCGTAGCCAGGCCAGCTGATACTCGCGCAGCATACGCAGCCCCGGCATCCAGCGCGCCCAACCGGCCTGGTCGGTCAGCTTGACGCGACGGTGAATTCGACCGGGCTCAGGGCGAGGGGACGACGATTCGGAATTGCTCATTAAGACCCCAGCAGCTAAAGACCTGCAATTCCGTGGTTAACGGCTCAGAGAAGTTTAGTTAGCGTGCACGCTGGTGTCTTGATAGCAGCAAAGTCGGGAGTACGCCATGGGTATTGCGCGGCAGCGCCCCCTATACCCGGAAGTGGTCCATCAGGGTTTGTTGCTGGTTGGCCAGACGGTTCAGTGCCTGGCTCACCTGGGCCGACTCATCGGCCTGCCCGGACAGTGACTCGGTCACGTCACGGATGGTTGCGACGTTGCGGTTGATTTCTTCAGCGACCGAGCTTTGCTCTTCGGCCGCGCTGGCGATCTGCAGGTTCATGTCGCTGATGACGGTGACGGCATCGCCAATACGCCGCAGGGCGGTAACGGCCTGTTCGACCTGGGCAACGCTGCCCTGGGCCTGTTGATGGCTGCTGTGCATTGAGGCAACGACATCTCGGGTGCCGGTTTGCAGGCCTTCGATCACCTGGCGGATCTCTTCCACTGACTCCTGAGTGCGCCTGGCCAGGTTGCGTACTTCGTCAGCGACCACGGCAAAGCCACGGCCCGCCTCACCGGCCCGGGCGGCTTCGATGGCAGCGTTGAGCGCCAGCAGGTTGGTTTGTTCGGCGATGCCGCGAATCACTTCGAGCACCGAGCCGATCTGTTCGCTGCTGCTGGACAGGCCTTCCACCTGGCTCATGGCGAGGGTCATGTCGCGGGCCAGGTCGTCGATGGCGCGGGTGGTCTGGTTGATCACGCCGAGGCCTTCGCGGGTGGCTTGGTCTGCGCCGCGAGCGGCTTCTGCGGCTTGTGCGGCGCTGCGGGCAACATCATGGGCCGTGGCGCTCATTTCGTGGGACGCGGTGGCCACCTGGTCGACTTCGCGGTACTGCTGTTGCATACCGGCGCTGGTCTGGCTGGCAATGGCGGCAGACTGGTCGGCGGTGCCGCGTGCGTCCTGCACCGAGCTTTTCACATCGGCGATGATCGGCCGCAGTTTGTCGAGGAAGCGGTTGAACCAACCGGCCAGTTCGCCCAACTCGTCGTGCTTGTCGTAGGCGAGGCGCCGGGTCAGGTCGCCCTCGCCGCTGGCGATGTCGCGCAGCATGGCGGCGACACCCAGGATAGGCCGGGTGACGCCGCGTGCGGTCAGCCACACCAGTAAAAGCCCGGCCACGGCAGCCAGCAGGCCGAACAGCAGCTCCAGCCAGGTGCCTTCGGCGCTACGGCGGTCGAGGTCCTGCTGCAGGGTTAGCGCCGGGGCCAGCAGGGCGTCCATGGGTACATCAAGCAGCACAGACCAGGGCTGCGCGTCCGGTATGGGTTGCAGTGGCGCCAGCACCTGCAAGCGACCGGCCTGTTGCTGCGCGTGGGCCTGGCCCTGGCGTTGCAGGGCCAGCAGCTCGCTGCCGTGTTCCGGGTAGGCCTGGCTCAGCGTCTGGCCCAGCCGGGTCACATCCGGGCTATGCCCGGCGAGCAACCCGCCGGCGCTGACGATGCTGACCGCGCCTTTGCCCTGGTACAGCCGCTGGCTGCTGGCTTCAACCAGTTGCTGCAAGTTGGCCAGGCTGATGTCCATGCCCAGCACCGCCAGCAGTTTGCCGTTGTCGATCACCGGGAAGGTCAGCGAGGTGATAAGCGTCTTCTGCCCCGAAGCGTCGTCGAAATAGGGGTTGAGCAGGCAGGGTTTAAGTGTCTGTTTGGGGCAGTTGAACCAGGTGTTGAACGGGGTGCCATCGAGCATGGTGGTGCTGTCGGCGATCAGCGCTTCGCTGACCGTCAAGGTGCTCAACTCGCCGTTACGCTGCGCCCAGTAGCTGGAGAAGCGCCCCTGCTCGTTGCTGCCCCGGGCGCCCTGCCCGCTGAAACGGGCATCGTTGCCATCCAGCGCATTGGGCTCGAACACCAGGTACAGGCTGAGCAGCTGCGGATTGGCCTGCAAGGCCTCTTTCACCTGCTGGTGCAGCGACTCGCGCAGGGCTTCAGGGGCAAGCTGGGCCTTCTGCAGTTGGCGTTGTTGCTGCAGTACCTGGCGGCTGAGGTTTACGCCGTCCTGATAGGCCGCGAGGAAAAAGCGCTGCAAGGTCAGCGCCTGTACCCGGCCCTCGCCTTCCATGCGCTCGCGGGCCGAGGTTTCGAGCATCTGTGCGCTGCTGGCCTTGACCAGCTCGGTGCTCGCACTCATGCGGTAGAGCGAGATGCCAATCAGCACCGCGACGATGGTCAACAGGCACAGCCCGGTGAGCAGGGTAATTTTCCACTGGATGGACAGACGGTTCAGCAGCATCGCACGTGATCCTTACGCCGGGGGCGACTGGCACGCCTGCGCAGGCGTATTTGTTAGAGCCTCTACACATTGCGTGCCACCTGCCAAAGCGCGCTGAAAACAGCCTGATGGCCAGCATTTACGGGGGTAATGGCCGGCCAAGGCGAAGGTACGCACACGCCCCACTGTTACAGCCTGAGACAGCGACTGTCGCATCGGCAAGATGCCGAGACACTGCGCAGGGGGCTGAGCGTTGATGCAAAACACCTTGTTTTCCATGGCCTTACAGCGCCCGGCGAACATTGGCATGGCGGTTGCGCACGGGCCTGCACAACAAAAACCATAGGAGCAGCCCCCCGATGATCACGCGAACGTCCACTCCCCTGCGAACGCGCCTTGCCCTGGCACTGGCCGCCAGCGGCGTATTTGCCAGCCTGCCAGCGCCAGCCTACGAGCTGTACAACCAGGGCGGCAGCGTACTGAACGCCGACCTGGAGGCGGTGTTCGGCATCATGCACAGCGAGGACAGCTATGCCACCGCTGGCAACCGCAGCGCTGGCAGTTCGGCCTGGCGCGAGGGCTACATCAAGTACGGCCTGAGCGGCAGCCAGACGCTGGCCGACGCAGGCAGCCTGTACGGCAAGTTCAACCTGGTGAGCTCGGGCACCTGGGGCGACGGTGATGCGGCAGGCTTCACCCTCGGCAGCGAACGCCGTACAGCCGTGGAAGACGCCTACCTGGGCTGGCGCTCCGGGGCGCTGCTGCCACTGTTTGGTGAGGACGGCGTGGACATTTCCGCCGGCCGCCAACTGGTCAAACTCGGCGACGGCTTCCTGCTCAACGGCGACTCGGTGAACGTCGGCGATGCCGACCTCGGTGCCGACTTCGACCGAGGCGGTGCCTACTACCTGGCCGGGCGCAAGGCCTTCGACCAGACCGCGGTTGTGCATGTGGGCGGCACGCAAGGCTGGCGCAGTGATCTGGTGTGGCTGAAGTCAGACAACCGTGCCCAGGCCGAAACCGAACTGGCGGCGGCCACCCTGGAGCATGTGGGCGCAGCCGGCACGCTGGGGCTGACCTGGATTCACGGGCTGGACGTCAACGAGCGCTTCGCCACCGCCGCCCAGCTTGAACGCAAGGACATGGACACCGTCAGCGTGCGCGGCAGCGGCGGGCTGGGGGTTGAAAACCTCAACCTGGCGTTCGAGTACGCCACCCAGGACCGTGACAGCGGGCGCGAGAACGCCTGGTACCTGGAGGGCGCCTGGACCTTCGCCGATGTGCCGTGGAAACCTACGGCCACCTACCGCTACAGCCGCTTCTCCGAGGCCTTCGACCCGCTGTTCTACGGTTTCAGCCGTGGCTACGGCACCTGGTATCAAGGTGAAGTGGCGGCCAACTATGCCGGGCCGTTCAACAGCAATACCGCCGTGCATCATGTCGGCCTGAAAGCGACGCCACGGGACGACCTGACGCTGGGCGCGCTGTTCTTCGACTTCGACACCCTCGACCGCGATCTTGGCAACCTCAGCGGCCAGGAACTGGACCTGTACCTGGAGTGGACGGTCAACGAGCACCTGATCATCAGCCCGCTGGTGGGCCTGTACAAACCTGAGCGCAGTGCCAGCGAAGGCGGGTTGCAGTTGGGCAACGACGACACCAACACCTACCTGCAACTGACCGTGGCGACGTTCTTCTAGCGCCCGGTGCGTGGCCGTGGCCTGGTTCACCCGGGCCACTGGCTGACGTACCATGCGTGCTTGTTCAAACTCACACGGATGTGCAATGAAACGCTTCCTATGCCTTGGCGCAATGCTCGCCGGGCTGCTTGCCTTCGCCCTGCAACACACCGCCAGCGCGGCGGGGTTTGACTGCAACAAGGCTGTCACCCTGCAGGAACAGGCCATCTGCAATACACCGTCGCTGTCCGCCAAGGACGAGCAGTTGAATGCCCTGTTCCGCCCGCTGAAAAAACATCAGGTTTTCCGCCAACTGGGGGCCAACTGGCTGTATGAGGTGCGCAACGCGTGCCAGACGATCGGTTGCCTGGAGGCCGCCTACGACCAACAGATCATGCGGCTGACCCCGCAGCCGCTGCCCAGGGTCGATGTTCATGCGCTGTCGCCACTGCCCGAGGGGCAGGTGTATACGCAAGTAGACGATGAGCCGTGGCAGCGCTACGTGCTGGCCGAGCTGCCGCAGGCGCCCGCGCACGTCTTCAAGCACATTGTCGACGCCGCCGTGGTCGACGGTGTGCTGCATGTCATTCTCTATGTCAGCAACAGCAATGACCGCGACAACATGTACCTCAGCGAGCGCTTCAACCACCAGACCTACGGCACCCTTTACGAATACACCGATACCCGCCCGGGCTGGCACCCGATCGCCACCCACATTGCCTTCCAGGGCTGGGAAAAAACCGGTTTCTACGATCAGGGCAAGCGCTACGCCGGGGTGGTCGACGGGGTGTTCTATTATCGCCAGCAAGAAGACAAAGGCCTGCAACAGGCCATGGCGTATACCTTGGGGTCGGGTGCGGCACCACAGCCGACCGCGCAGACGTTCCAGGTGCCGTCCAGTACCGCACAGTTCGCCAAGGCCCGTATCCTGGACGACATCAACGGCAACAACAGCAACCTGACCCTGTCGTATGACGAGCGGGTTGACCGCCACAAGACCGAGCGCGTGATGGCCAACGACGCCAGCGACTGGAGCCTGGTGAACCCGACCTGGAGCGAGCGCCGGGCCGTGTTGTACTTCGACAACAGCGGTGCCATGGCCTGTGTCTGGCGGGTGGACCTGATCAACAAGGTGTTGTCCAAGATCGTCCCTGAGCATGAAGCGGTTTCGGCGCGGCCCGTGGAGCTGCTTGGCCAGGAAGCACTTGTCTACCTTGAGGAAAACCGTTTGGGTTTCGCCATCGCCCCGGTTCAGTAAGGGGGTAAACCGGCTTGCCTGCGCCAACGCCCATGACGGCTGGCCGCTTGCAAGCCCCTGCCCCTTAAAAGTGTTTTACTGAAATCGCAGGTTTTCTCCCGAAGCGCTTTCCCTATCCTAGGCAAGACGTACTCATCAGCGGAAGATCCATGAAACCGTCGCTCTACAGCCGTTATGCCTGCCTGGCAGGCTGTCTGCTTTTCACTGTCGCAAGCCTGCCTTTTCTCTCTGCCCACGCGGGCCTCTGGCCCCTGACGTTGATCACCGCCCTGCTCAGCCTGGTTGGCCTCAATGACCTGCGCCAGAGCCATCACGCGGTGCGACGCAACTACCCGATCCTGGGCAATATCCGTTACCTGATCGAAACCATCCGCCCGGAAATTCGCCAGTACCTGCTTGAAGGCGACGACGACAAGCTGCCGTTCTCCCGGGCCCAGCGCTCGCTGGTGTACGCACGGGCCAAGAACGAGAGCGCCGAGAAAGCCTTCGGTACGCTGAACGATGTGTACAAGCCGGGCTTCGAGTTCATCAGCCATTCGATGCTGCCCGTGGAAACCCCCGACCCGGCATCATTCCGCGTGGCCATCGGCGGGCCGCAGTGCCGCCAGCCGTACTCGGCCTCGATCTTCAACATTTCCGCGATGAGCTTTGGTGCACTCAGCGCCAACGCCATCGGCGCGCTGAACAAGGGCGCCAAACTCGGCCGCTTTGCCCATGACACTGGCGAGGGCAGCATCAGCCCCTATCACCGTGAGCACGGTGGTGACCTGATCTGGGAAATTGGCAGCGGCTACTTTGGTTGCCGCACCGCCGACGGCCATTTCGACCCTGAACGCTTCGCCGAACAGGCCTGCTCGGCTCAGGTGAAGATGATCGAGGTCAAACTCAGCCAGGGCGCGAAGCCGGGCCACGGCGGGATTCTGCCGGGGCACAAGGTCAGCGCTGAAATCGCCGAAACACGCGGCGTGAACGTGGGTGAAGACTGCGTCTCCCCTGCTGCTCACACCGCGTTCCGCAGCCCGGTGGAGTTGCTGCAGTTCATTGGCCAACTGCGCGAACTGTCCGGTGGCAAACCGGTCGGCTTCAAGTTCTGCCTGGGCCATCCCTGGGAGTTCATGGGGATCGCCAAGGCCATGCTGGCCACCGGCATTCTCCCGGACTTCATTGTCGTCGACGGCAAGGAAGGCGGCACCGGTGCGGCTCCACGGGAGTTCAGCGACAACATCGGCGTGCCAATGCGTGAAGGCCTGATGTTCGTGCACAACACGCTGGTGGGCCTGAACCTGCGCGACAAGATTCGTATCGGTGCCGCCGGCAAGATTGTCAGTGCCTTCGACATTGCCAGTGTGCTGGCCATCGGTGCCGACTGGGTCAACTCGGCACGCGGTTTCATGTTCGCCATCGGCTGCATTCAGTCGCAAAGCTGCCACACCAACAAGTGCCCGACCGGGGTTGCCACCCAAGACCCGCTACGCCAGCGGGCGCTGGTGGTGCCGGAGAAAGCCGAGCGGGTATACAGCTTCCACCGCAACACGCTGCACGCACTGGCCGAGATGCTCGCTGCTGCAGGCCTGGAGCACCCTGAAGAGCTCAAGCCCAAGCACCTGGCGCGACGCATCAGCCCTAGCGAAGTACGCCTGTTTTCGCAGTTGCACGTGTTCCTCAAGCCTGGCGAATTGCTCAGTGGCTCGATTGAAAGCGATTTTTATGCGCGGATGTGGCGGATGGCCCGCAGTGACAGCTTCGCCGCAGATACCGGCGAGGTGGTGGAGATCCGGGCGGCCAGGAACCGTAGAGAAACAACCCCGGCCTAGGCCGGGGTTGTGGGAGACACCAATCAGAAGACGCTGATCGGGTACTCGACGAATACGCGGACTTCGTTGCCGTCGTCGTTGTAGTCGATAGCGCGCAGGTTGTTCGAGGTGCGCAGGAACGAGCTGCGCAGCTTGACCGACAGGTCCTTGGCTGGGCCGGCCTGTACGACGTACTTGAACTGGTTGAAGATTTCGCGCTCGGTGCCTTCGCCCAGGCCGTGGGTGTTGATGTTGTCACCACGCACGTAGGCCACTTTGTAGGTCAGGCCCGGTACGCCGAAGGCACCGAAGTCCAGACCATAGCCCAACTGCCAGGAACGCTCGTCTTCAGCGTTGAAGTCGGACCAGTAGGAGTTGGCCAGGTAGATGGTCGAACCACCGTCACCCACGCCACCAACGTTCTGGTAACCGCCATAGTTGTAGCCGGTGTCACCGGTGCTGCGCTGGTGCGCCAGGGTGATCGAGTGCGGGCCGAAGGCGTAGGTTGCTGCCAGGCTCCAGATGGTGTTGTCACGACCGTTCAGGTCTGCCTTTTCGACGTACTGGCGGTCCATCTTCGACTTGTAGCCGTTGAAGTCCAGGGTCAGTGAGCGCTCGGCGGCGATCGGCATCACGTAGTTGACGCCCAGGTACTGCTTCTTCATGACGTCTTCGACGTCGGAGCCGTACAGGGAAGCCGACAGGTTGTTGGTGAACTTGTAGCTACCACCGAAGACGTTGATCGACTTCAGGCCGCTGTCACGCTGCTCGGCGCTCTTGCGTGCTTCCTGAGTGAAACGACCCGCGTTCAGCTCCAGGCCTTCGATCTCCTTGGAGGTGACCAGGGTGCCGGTGTAGCTTTCTGGCAGCAGACGCGAATCGTCATATTGCAGCACAGGCAGTGTCGGCATCTGGTCGCCGTACTTCAGTACGGTGTTGGAGACGCGGAACTTGACCGCCGCACCACCGCGGGCGATGTCGTGCTGGGCGTTGCCGCTGTCGCCACGCTTGAAGAAGTCGATACCGCCGCCGCCATTGTGACCAGTGCCGCCATCCAGGCGCACCGCGTACAGACCGAAAGCATCGACGCCAACACCTACGGTGCCTTGGGTGAAGCCAGAGGAGAAGTTGCCAATGACGCCTTGACCCCATTGGATCTGGTCATGCGTGTCATGCTTCTTGTCGCGATTCATGTAGGCGTTACGCAGCAGCACATTCATGCTGCTGTCTTCTACGAAACCGTTGGCATTGGCCTGGTCATTGGCCATGGCCTGAGTCGCGGACAACAAACCCAAAGCGATCAGGCTGATCCTGGTTTTCAACATTTTATTTTCCTTATCACAAAAACAAAGACGCGCTGCGACCGGCACCAGGAACCACGCCCCCTGCGTGGGTTGACGCTCGCGGGTCTGAAAACAAAAAAGCCCCCTGCGCATAGGCACAGCGGGCCATCTATTCTGGGTACAAGGTGAATGGGCCTACAGGCGAGGGCCGAATCCTAGCGGTCAGCAGTTCTGTGTGTCAAAAATTCGTGAACGGCACGGATCAGCGGTCGATCGTGCAATTTTGAGAATGGCGGGGCATGCAGCACTGCTGGGTGACACGAAGAGCAGGACAGGAGAAAACGCATCGCCGGCAAGGCAGACCTTGCCGGCGATCGCTCAGTCAGTGGTGCCAGACCCCGAGCAGCGCATCGAGCTCTGCTTCACTGATCAAACCCACCGGGTACCGCTCAACCAACAACCGACGTCGCGGATCGGTCTTCCTGACTCGATTATTTGCATTGTTTTTCAACCACTGTGCCAGTGCCTTGATCGATTCGTTATTAACGATGGACAGGCCTGAAGCTGGCTCACTGACTACATTCATATCGACACGTACTCCCCAGGGTCGTGAGCCATTAACCTACGTTAACTTTGTGACAGAACTACGTGCTCTATCCGCTTGAAATACAATGCAAAACGAATACAAGAGCTGTGCCAGATCGAGCTCCGATCGTCGAATGACGCGCAAAAAAAAGCCCGTCGTGCGACGGGCCTTTTTACTTAAATGCTTCAGCGTTTGACCGGTGCTGGCTGCTGTTGGGTCAGGCAATGGATGTTGCCGCCACCGAGCAACAGCTCACGACCTGGCACCATGACTACCTCACGATCCGCGAACAACGTCTGCAAAATCGCTCTAGCCTCGGCATCTGCCGGGTCGTCGAAGCTTGGCGCGATGATCGCACCATTGACGATCAGGAAGTTGACATAGGAGCCGGCAAGGCGAACCGACGGATTGCGCTCCTGGCTACCGGCGACCGGATCGACACCCGCGCACTCCTCCTCGGTTGCGTACAGCGGCCCGGGGATCGGCATTTTATGCACCACAAAGGTGCGCCCTTTGGCATCGCGCTGACGCTCCAACACCTCAAGTGCCGCACGGCAACGTGCAAAGTTGGGGTCGTTGGAATCATCGGTCCAGGCCAGTAACACTTCACCAGGGCGCACGTAACAGCAAAAGTTGTCCACGTGCCCATCGGTTTCGTCGTTATAAAGGCCATCAGGCAGCCAGACGATGGTCTCCACCGCCAGGTGATCGCGCAGGATCGCCTCTATTTGCTCACGGTTCAGGTGCGGGTTGCGGTTGTGATTGAGCAGGCATTCTTCTGTGGTGATCAGCGTGCCTTCGCCGTCGACGTGAATCGAGCCACCTTCCAGCACGAAGCCTTCGGTCTGGTAGCGTGGGCAGCGCTCGATCTGCAGGATCTTGCCAGCCACTTGTTCATCACGGTTCCACGGTGCGTACAGGCCGCCCTCAAAACCACCCCAGGCATTGAAGCCCCAATCGACGCCGCGGACTTCACCCGTGTCGTTGATCACAAAGGTCGGGCCAGTGTCACGTACCCAGGCATCGTCATTGCTGATTTCCACCACGCGGATGCTCGGGGTGTCCAGCAGGCGGGCACAGGCATGTTCGTATTGGGCGGCCGACACGCCGACGGTCACCGGCTCGAAGCGGGCAATGGCCTTGGCCACGGCAACATGCGCGGCCTGCGCAGGCTTGCCGCCAAGGCGCCAGTTGTCCGGGCGCTCCGGCCACACCATCCAGACCTGTGATTGTGGCGCCCACTCGGCAGGCATGTGAAAGCCATCGGCGCGTGGGGTAGTGGTCAGGGTTGTCATAGTTGAACCTTTGCAAGAACTGCCGCAGAACGGGCCTGCGGCACGATAAATGGGTGATCAGGATTCCAGCGAACCGTCGAGGGTCTTCAGCGTACCGTACAGGTCCGGCCGACGGTCACGGAAGGTGCCCCAGGCGCTGCGCACATGCTCCAGCTTGTCCAGGTCGAAAGTATGCACCAGCACGCCTTCTTCGGTTTCATTCAGTTCTTCAACCTTTTCGCCAAACGGGTTGGCGATGAACGACGAGCCATAGAACGTGATGTCGTAGCCATCCTGCTCTTCCTTGCCGATACGGTTGCTGGCGACCAGCGGCATCAGGTTGGCGCCGGCATGGCCTTGCTGCACGCGCTGCCAGTGATCACGCGAGGTGATGCTGGCGTCATGCGGTTCGCTGCCAATGGCGGTCGGGTAGAACAGAATTTCCGCGCCTTGCAGGGCCATGCTGCGTGCGCACTCGGGGAACCACTGGTCCCAGCAGATACCGACGCCGATCTTGGCATAACGGGTGTTCCAGACCTTGAAGCCGGAATCACCCGGGTTGAAGTAGTACTTTTCGTGATAGCCCGGGCCATCCGGGATATGGCTCTTGCGGTAGATGCCCAGGTTGCGGCCATCGGCATCGATGATCGCAATGCTGTTGAAACGCGCCCGCCCGGCCAGTTCGTAGAAGCTGATCGGCAGCACCACTTGCAGCTCCTTGGCCAGCTTCTGGAAATGGACGATAGCGGCGTTGGTTTCAACCGGGGTGGCCAGTTGCAGGTAGTCGGCGTTGGGCTTCTGGCAGAAGTACGGGGTCTCGAACAGTTCCTGGATCAGGATGATCTGCGCGCCCTTGGCGGCGGCTTCGCGCACCAGTTTCTCGGCGGTGGCGATGTTGGCGTCGCGATCCCAGGCACAGGCCATCTGGGTGGCGGCGACGGTAACGATGCGGCTCATGAAAACGTCCTCGAAGGGTTGCTGGGCAAGTAATGAGGACTTTATAGCCGATAAAAATCGGCTTTGGAAGGCGATAAATCAAAATAAAAGGGTGAGCATTGCCATTTAAACCGATAACAATCGATTTAAATCAGTGCTATCCATGTTGGTCACATTGTAGAAAAACCTGCCCCCCTTGGAGGAGCAGGCTTGCCTGCGATGGGCTGCAGTGCAGCCCCAATGCGGGTTTAGAGGTCTTCTGCCAACACCTTCGCCACGCTGTCGACGAAGAAATCGACGCTTTCACGGGTGGTGCACATCGGCGGTTTGATCTTGAGGATGTTCAGGTAGTCACCGGTTGGCTGCATGAAGATCCCCAGTTCGCGCAAGCGCTCGCACAGCGCCGCGGTTTCTTCGGTGGCCGGCTCCAGTGTGCTGCGGTCGCGCACCAGTTCCAGGCCCAGGTAGAAACCGGAACCGTGCACGGCGCCCACAAGCGGATGTTTATCGACCAATGCCTGCAGCCGTGCCTTGAAGTGCCCACCGACGGTCCGCGCGTTGTCCCACAGGCCTTCTTCGCCCATGACATCGAGCACGGCCATGCCGATCCGGCAACTGACCGGGCTGCCGCCAGCAGACGAGAAGAAGTAGCCTTCGGCCTCCAGTGCCTCGGCGATTTCCCGACGGGTGATGACCGCGCCCAGTGGGTGGCCGTTACCCATGCCCTTGGCCATGGTGATGATGTCCGGCACCACGCCCTGTTGCTCGAAGCCCCAGAAATAATCGCCAAGGCGGCCATAGCCGACCTGCACCTCGTCGGCGATACAGGCGCCGCCCAAGGCCCGAACCTTGCCGTAGACCTGTTGCAGGTAACCCGGCGGCAAGGCGATACCGCCGGCGTTGCCGTACACCGGTTCACAGATGAAACCGGCCACCTGGCGCTTCTGCGCGGTCAGGCGGTCGAGGGTGGCATCGACATCACGAACATAGTCGGCAGTGCTCTCAGCGCCCCGGTAGGCACCACGGTAGGTGTTCGGCGCCATCACCGGGTGTACCCAGTCTGGACGGGTGGTCAGGGCTTGCGGGTTGTCGGCAATGGAGGTGGAAATCGCATCGGTGGCCACCGACCAGCCGTGGTAGGCCTCCAATACGCTGAGCATGTCGCGGCCACCGCTGTAGGCCCAGGCCAGGCGGATCGCCAGGTCGTTGGCTTCGGTGCCGCTGTTGACCAGAAACACCCGGTCCATGCCCTCGGGCGCCAATTCCAGCAGGCGCTCGGAGAACTCGGCAATGGCCGCGTAGTGGAAGCGTGAGTTGGTATTGAGCAACGACCATTGCCGCGCCGACTCGGCGACCATCCGTGGGTGGCCATGACCAAGCACCGCAACGTTGTTGAGCATGTCCAGGTAGGAGCGGCCCTGCATGTCGATCAGGTAGTTGCGCCAGCCACGCTCGATCTGCGGTGGCTGCTGGTAATAGTGCTTCTGCGAACGGGCGAAACTGGCGTCACGCCGCTCAAGCAGTGCCTGGGCATCGGCCAGTGGTTCAGCGTCGCAGGCAAACCCGAGCAACGGCTGCGGCGACGGGCATAGCGCCAGCCAGGCCTGCGCACGTGAAGGCGTGGCGAACAATGGCGGGCACAACCCCGGTACGCGGCACAGTTGCAGCATCAGGCCGACACTGCTTTGCCCCAGCGGCTCGCCCTGCTTGAGCGCCTGGCCATCGGCCGGGGCATCGACCACGCCCCACAACCACAGGCTGACCTGCTCACCCTGCAGGCAACCACCGCCCGCCATCGCTGCGTGCCAGACACCGGCAAACGGCGCCTGCAGGGCCGTGCCCGAGGGAACCTGCAACTCGACATGCAAGGCGCAGGTTTCGGGTTCCTGCGGGTTATCGATATGGGTACGCGACAACCGGTATTGGCCGTGCAGCGAGCAGGCCAGCCCGTTCTGGGCGCGCAGCAACTGCTGGTCGATGCCCGGCTGCTGCCAGTTACCGGCCTGAAAGTGTTCGCTGAGTACCCCGAGGTCGACGCGGGCGACAGGCTGGCCGTTCAGGCTGGGCATTAACAGCGTGGTGTTGACCAACCCTAGCGGGGCCAGGTCATGACCCGCGGCCTGCAGGATCGCCGTTTCCATCAAGGCGAACGGCACGCTGGTCGCGACCTCGAAAATTTCCCACTCATGGGCCAGGTTGTCCCGGCTGTAGGCATTGCCCGGATCGACGCTGACCTGCTGCTCCCCGCTCAGCACCAGCACGGCGGCACGGGCCACGATCATCGGCCACAGGGCCTTGAGTTCGGCTTCAGTCAGCGGGTTGACGACCTGGTACGCCTGAATGGCCGGCAGGATACGCAACGGGTCGCCTTCGGCGTGGTGCAGCAGCGCCGCGCAAGTCACCGAGAGGTCGGCAATCCGCCAGGTATGCAGCAAGTCGCCAAAGTCGATCACCCCCTGCAACTGCCAGTGGCGCTGGGCATCGCGCTGCCACACGGTGTTGTCGTCAGTGATGTCCAGGTGCACGGCCTGCTGCGGCAGGTGTTCGATCAGCGGGGCCAGGTACTGCCAGGCCTCCGTGGCCGCCCCCTGCACGCGCGCCTTGCGCGGCCCTTCGACGAGTACCGGCAATAGATGCTCGATCAGCGCCGGGGCATGCCGTGGGTCCCACTGCAGGGTACGTTCAAGGCCTGGGTGGCTGAAGTCGGCCAAGGCATGGTCGATGCGCGCACAGAACTCGCCCAGCTCAGCCATCAGCCGTGGCTCCAGGCGCTTGAGGCGGGTCAGCGACTGGCCTTCGATGTACTCAAGCAGACGGGCGCGCAGGGGCTGGCCATTCAGGCTCAGCGCCAACAGGTGCTCACCGGAACGCGCCGGCACCACGCCAGGCACCGGCAACCAGCGCTCGCGCAGGTAACCCAAAGCGGCATGCTGGGCCTGAAGCTCGACCGGCGAATAATCACCGTGGCAGATCTTCAACACGTAACGACCCTGAGGGCTGTCGAGGCGAAAATTCAGGTCTTGTTGACTGCCCAGCGACTGTAACGTGCCGGTAAGCCCATAATGTTCCTGCAGCAACTGCAGGGCCTGTGATTCGCTGACATCCGGGCGCGGTAAGCTGGATCGGTGGATAAGGGTAGTGAGCGGCATGGGGCAAGCCTCGTTTTTTTTGCTGCTTATATCGCCACCGCTGCTGCCGATAAGCAAGGGAGCAGGAAAAAAAGGCTGTACCGGGTATCCTTTTCCCGTGACGTCGACAGCCACCGTAATTCACTTGCGCCTAGTCGCGTTGACACACAACCTAGGCGACACCCAATCAATGCCCGATTAGGCAGGAAAGGCCACTCGACATGCGTATTCTTGTTACCGGCGGTGCCGGATTCATCGGTTCGGCGCTGATTCGCCACCTGATCGAGACCACCGCACATGACGTGCTCAACCTCGACAAGCTCACCTATGCCGGCAATCTGGAATCGCTGAGCAGCATCGCGACCAATACCCGTTATGAGTTCGTGCACGCCGACATCGCGGACCGTGCCACGGTCGACGCCGTACTGGAGCGTTTTGCGCCGCACGCAATCATGCACCTGGCCGCCGAATCGCATGTGGACCGCTCCATCGACGGCCCCGCCGCGTTCATCGAAACCAACATTGTCGGCACCTACAGCCTGCTGGAAGCCGCCCGTGCTTACTGGGCAAAGCTGCCCGCCGCCGAGCGTGAAGCCTTCCGCTTCCATCATGTGTCCACCGACGAGGTGTACGGCGATCTGCATGGGGTGGACGACCTGTTCACGGAAACCACGCCGTACGCCCCCAGCTCGCCCTACTCGGCCAGCAAGGCGGCCTCGGACCATCTGGTACGCGCCTGGCACCGTACCTACGGTTTGCCGGTACTGCTCAGCAACTGCTCGAACAACTACGGGCCGTTCCAGTTCCCGGAAAAGCTCATTCCGCTGACGATCCTCAACGCCTTGGCGGGCAAACCGCTGCCGGTCTACGGCAACGGCCTGCAGGTGCGTGACTGGCTGTTCGTCGAGGACCATGCCCACGCCCTGCTGCAGGTGCTGTGCGCCGGTCAGGTCGGCGAGACGTACAACATCGGCGGGCACAATGAACAGAAAAATATCGATGTGGTGCGCAGCATCTGCGCACTGCTTGAAGAACTGGCACCCGATCATCCGGCCGGCGTGAACCACTACGCCGACCTGATCAGCTTCGTCCAGGACCGTCCCGGGCACGACCAGCGCTACGCCATCGACGCCAGCAAAATCCAGCGTGAGCTGGGCTGGACTCCAGCCGAAACCTTCCAGAGCGGGCTGCGCAAGACCGTGCAGTGGTACCTGGATAACCCACAGTGGTGCCAACATGTTCAGGATGGCAGCTATCAAGGCCAGCGCCTGGGCAACAGCGATTTCAAGGACCTGATTGCATGACCAAAGGTATCGTTCTGGCAGGCGGCTCCGGCACTCGCCTGCACCCCATTACCCTGGGGCTTTCCAAACAACTGCTACCGGTCTACGACAAACCGATGATCTACTACCCGATCTCGGTACTGATGCTGGCCGGTATCCGCGAAATCCTGATCATCTCCACCCCGCAGGACCTGCCGCAGTACCGTCAACTGCTCGGTGACGGCAGCCAGTTCGGCGTCCAGTTCAGCTATGCCGAACAGCCCTCGCCGGACGGCCTGGCACAGGCCTTCCTGATTGGCGAAACGTTCATTGGCAACGGCTCGGTGTGCCTGATCCTCGGCGACAACATTTTCCACGGCCAGCGGTTTACCGAACAACTGCAACGCGCCGCCAGCCACAGCAGCGGTGCAACGGTGTTTGGTTACTGGGTCAAAGACCCGGAACGCTTCGGCGTGATCGAGTACAACGAACAGGGCCAGGCCCTGTCGATCGAGGAAAAGCCGACGCAGCCCAAGTCCAGCTATGCAGTGACCGGCCTGTACTTCTACGATAACGACGTGATCGAGATCGCCAAGGGCATTACCCCCTCGGCCCGTGGCGAGCTGGAGATCACCGACGTCAACAACGCTTACCTGAAACGGGGTGACTTGCGCGTAGAGCGCTTCGGGCGTGGCTTTGCCTGGCTCGATACCGGTACCCACGACAGCCTGCTGGAAGCCTCGCAATACGTGCAGACCATTGAGCACCGCCAGGGTCTGAAAGTGGCCTGCCTGGAAGAGATCGCCTTCCAACAGGGCTGGATCGACGAGGCGCACCTGCTTGAACGTGCCAACGCTTTTGGCAAGACCGGCTACGGCCAGTACCTCTACAGCCTGACCCGAGAGAACCGATGGAAGTAATCACCACTGACCTGCCCGAGGTACTGATCCTGGAGCCGAAGGTGTTCGGCGATGCCCGCGGTTTTTTCTACGAAAGCTTCAATGCCCGGGCCTTCGAAGCGCAGACAGGGGTCACGACAACCTTCGTTCAGGACAACCATTCCCGTTCACAGCGCGGCGTACTGCGCGGCCTGCATTACCAACTGGAAAACCCCCAGGGCAAACTGGTGCGGGTCGTACAGGGAGAGGTGCTCGACGTGTGCGTGGATATCCGCCGCAGCTCGCCAGCCTTTGGCCGTTGGGTCGCGGTGCATTTGTCTGCCGAAAACAAACGTCAGATGTGGATACCGGAAGGCTTCGCCCACGGTTTCGTGGTGTTGAGCGACAGTGCGGAGTTCCTCTACAAGACCACCGACTATTACAACCCGGCCGCCGAACGCTGCATCCGCTGGGACGACCCGGACCTGGCAATCGACTGGCAACTGCAACAGGTGCCGCTGTTGTCGGCCAAGGACCAGGCCGGTAAATCGCTGAAAGAGGCAGAACTTTTTCCATGACCACTGCCCCATTGAACATGCTGATCATCGGCCAACACGGTCAGGTGGCGCGCGAGCTGCAAATGCAGTTGACCCCGCTCGGCACCCTGCACGTGCTGGGCCGCGATGCGCTCGACCTGGCGCATCCGGAGCAGATCCGTCAGCAGGTGCGCAGATTGGCACCGGACCTGATCATCAACGCCGCCGCCCACACCGCAGTCGATCAGGCGGAAGTCGAGCAGGCCCTGGCCTTTGCGGTCAACGCCCACGCCCCCGGGGTACTCGCTGAAGAGGCCGCGCGGCTGGGCATCCCGTTGATTCACTACTCCACCGACTACGTCTTCGATGGCCGCAAGGCCACACCCTACAACGAAGACGACACGCCCAACCCGCTGAGCGTCTACGGCCGCAGCAAGCTGGCTGGCGAGCAGGCGATCCGCGACATCGCTGGCCAGCACCTGATCCTGCGCACCAGTTGGGTGTACTCGCAGCATGGGCGCAATTTCCTGCTGACCATGCAGCGGTTGCTGCAGGAAAAACCTGAGCTGCGCGTGGTTGCCGATCAGATCGGCGCACCGACCTGGGCGGCTACCATCGCCCGCAGCACCCGCGCCCTGATCGAGCATTGGCAGGCTGGCCAGGCGGGCGCCTGGGGCACCTATCACCTGACCGCGCAAGGCGAGACATCCTGGTTCGGTTTTGCCCAGGCCATCGCCGCGCACCTCCAGGCCCAAGGCAAGCACTGTGCCCGGCTAGTGCCCATCCCCACCTGCGAGTACCCGACACCAGCCCAGCGCCCACTCAACTCGCGCCTGGACTGCAGCCGCCTGCAGCAGCAATGGCAGGTCAGCCAGCCAGACTGGCAGCAAGCACTGATCGACTGCCTGAAGTAGCGCATAATGCGCCAGACTCCATCGGCGCATTTGCAATGACCATGACCCCGACCGTTCCCCGTCGTCCACGCTGGCGCAGCCTGGCCATCGTGGCCTTGTTCCTCGCCCCACTGCTCTTGCCGCTGCAACACCTGGCCGAGCGTTACTATCAGGACGAACTGGCCGGGCAAAATCGCCAGACCCTCGACCTGTACGTGGCAAACCTGCTGGGTACCCTGCACCGCTATGAAACCCTGCCGCAGATCCTCGGTGACCTGCCAGCCCTGCGTGCGGTGCTCAAGGACCCGATGCGCCTGGAAACCCTGACCAACGCCAACCGGCTGCTCAAGGACATCAGCACCCAGACCGGTGCCGAAGTGATGTACCTGATGGACACCAACGGCAACACCCTGGCAGCGTCCAACTGGGACAAGCGCGACACCTTCGTTGGCCGTAACTTTGCCTTCCGCCCGTATTTCAGCGATGCCCTTACCGGGCGCCTGGGGCGCTTTTTCGGCCAAGGCACCACCTCGGCCAAACGCGGCTACTTCTTTGCAGGTGCCGTGCGCGATGGCGAGCGCGTGATCGGCGCACTGGTGGTCAAGGTCGACCTAGACCACACCGAAACGCTCTGGGGCAAAACCCCGGAACAACTGCTGCTGACCGACCAGAACGGCGTGGTTATTCTGACCTCCCGTCCAGACTGGCGCTTCCGTGCCACCCGGCCACTGACCGATACCGAGCGCGCCGCCATTGCCGCAATCCAGCCCTACCCGACGCTGACGCCCCAACCGCTGAACCTCGACCCCAAAGCCTGGCTGATCCAGACCCGAACCATCGAGGAAACCGGCTGGCAGGTGAGCATCCTTGCCCCACGAACCCTGATCGACCGTTCGGTACGCACGGTGCTGGCCATCGGCGGCGCCACGCTGCTGGTGTTGATGTTGCTGCTTGGGCTGATCATGCAACGGCGCCGGCACTACATGGACCGAATCGCCTTCGAGGCCCGCGCCCGCCAGGAACTGGAACAACGGGTCATTGAGCGAACCGCCGACCTTGAAGGCCTGAACAGCCGGCTGAAAAACGAAGTGCTGGAGCGCGAGCAGGCGCAACAGGAACTGGTCCGTGCGCAGGATGAACTGGTTCAGGCCGGCAAGTTGTCGGTGCTCGGCACGATGTCGGCGAGCATCAGCCATGAGCTCAATCAACCGCTGGCGGCCATCCGCAGTTATGCCGAGAACGC
Source organism: Pseudomonas sp. HLS-6 TE3448 (assembly GCF_053629555.1). Classification (NCBI taxonomy): domain Bacteria; kingdom Pseudomonadati; phylum Pseudomonadota; class Gammaproteobacteria; order Pseudomonadales; family Pseudomonadaceae; genus Pseudomonas; species Pseudomonas sp. HLS-6 TE3448. Next base: position 1,037,032 of record NZ_JBRJIO010000001.1, read on the forward strand.
TGAGATCCTGCTCGACCATCAGCGCACCGAAGAGGCCCGCAGCAACCTCAAGCTGATCGGTGAACTGACCGGGCGCATGGCCTCGATCATCGCCCACCTGCGCGCCTTTGCCCGGCGCGACCGACACGCACCCGAAAGCGTGGCCCTGCAACCGGCGCTGGACGATGCCCTGGCCCTGCTGGCCAAACGGCGCCGGGCAATGGCCGTGGAACTGGTGCGTGACCTGCCAGAGGCCACCCTGTGGGTACAGGCCGGTGAAACCCGCTTGCGCCAGGTGCTCGGCAACCTGCTGGCCAACGCCCTCGACGCGCTGACCGAGAAGGCTAACCCGCGCAAGCTGTGGCTAAGTGCCGAACGCAAGGACGACAACGTCTACCTGTACATTCGCGACAACGGCCCAGGGTTCAGCAGCGAAGCCATGGCCCGTGCCCGTGAACCGTTCTTCACCACCAAGACCCGTACCCAGGGCCTTGGCCTGGGGCTGGCGATCTGCGATACCTTGATGCGTGCGCTGGGTGGCGAACTGCTGCTGGCCAACCACCCTGAGGGTGGCGCACTGCTGACCCTGAAACTGCGCGTAGCCAAACCCGGCGCCAACCTGCAAACCTCGGAGGATCCATCGGCATGACGACCGAGCCGCTCATCGATAGCCGCACACAGGTGATTCTGGTCGATGACGACCCGCACTTGCGTCAGGCGCTGAGCCAGACCCTCGACCTCGCCGGCCTCAAGGTCATGTCCCTGAGCGATGCCCAAGGCTTGGCCCAACGTATCGAAGCCGATTGGCCGGGGGTAGTCGTAAGCGATATTCGCATGCCAGGCATCGACGGCCTGCAACTGCTCGAACAGTTGCATGGGCAGGACCCGGAGTTACCTGTGCTGCTGATTACCGGCCACGGCGACGTACCGCTGGCCGTCCAGGCCATGCGTGCCGGCGCCTACGATTTTCTGGAAAAACCCTTCGCCAGCGATGCCCTGCTCGACAGCGTGCGCCGGGCCTTGGCCCTGCGCCGCCTGATACTGGACAACCGCAGCCTGCGCCTGGCCCTCAGCGATCGCCAGGCATTGAGCGCCCGGCTGGTCGGGCAATCGGCACCGATGCTGCGCCTGCGTGAGCAGATTGGCGCACTGGCCCCGACCCGCGCCGACGTGTTGATCCTCGGCGAAACCGGCGCCGGCAAGGAAGTCGTCGCCCGTGCCCTGCACGACCTGTCGAGCCGCCGCGACGGCCCGTTCGTGGCGATCAATGCCGGCGCGCTGGCAGAGTCGGTGGTCGAAAGCGAGCTGTTCGGCCATGAACCCGGCGCCTTCACCGGGGCGCAGAAACGCCGCATTGGCAAATTCGAGTTCGCCAACGGCGGGACACTGTTCCTCGACGAAATCGAGAGCATGAGCCTGGATGTTCAGGTCAAGTTGTTGCGCCTGCTACAAGAACGTGTGGTCGAGCGCCTGGGCGGCAACCAACAGATCCCGCTGGATATCCGGGTCATCGCGGCCACCAAGGAAGACCTGCGCCAGGCCGCCGATCAGGGCCGCTTCCGGGCCGACCTGTACTACCGCCTGAACGTCGCGCCGCTGCGTATTCCACCGCTGCGCGAACGCGGCGAAGACATTTTGCTGCTGTTCCAGCATTTTGCCGATGCGGCCAGCCAGCGCCACGGCCTGCCCAGCCATGCCCTGCAACCGGCGCAGCGCGCCCTGCTCATGCGCCATGCCTGGCCAGGCAACGTGCGCGAACTGCAGAACGCGGCGGAACGTTTCGCCCTCGGCCTTGAGCTGGCCCTGGACGGCGACACGCCCAGCGAGCCGCTGGCCGCCAACCCGGTGCTGGGCAGCGGCAATTTGAGTGAGCAGGTCGAGCACTTCGAGCGCTCGCTGATCGCCGCCGAGCTGGCCCGTTCGCACAGCTCACTGCGCAGCCTGGCCGAGGCCCTGGGTATCCCGCGCAAAACCCTGCACGACAAGTTGCGCAAGCATGGCCTGAATTTCGCCGACAGCCACAGCAGCGGCACTGATGATCTTGAGGAGAACCGCCCGTGACCACCGACAACCAGTACCTGGAAGCCCTCCTGCACCACGACATCCCCCTTACCCGGGAAATGGGCTTGCAGGTACTTGATTGGCAACAACAGCGCCTGCGCCTGCAGTTGCCGCTGGCCGCCAACGTCAATCACAAGAGCACCATGTTTGGCGGCAGCCTGTATTGCGCCGCCGTGCTGGTCGGTTGGGGCTGGTTGCACATGCGCTTGCGCGAGGCCGGCATCGACGACGGCCATATCGTCATTCAGGAGGGGCAGATCAACTATCCAGTGCCCGTCACCGGTGCAGCCATCGCTCAATGCGAGGCGCCTGATGAGAAGGTCTGGAACAAGTTCATCGCCACGTACCAGCGCTATGGCCGGGCCCGCCTGAACCTGAACACCCAGGTTCGCAACGCCGGCAGCGAAGAGGATGCCGTGCGTTTCAGCGGGCAGTACGTGTTACATCGCTGAGGCGAGCTTGAGCAGGTCGTTGCGCCACGCCGCAGCGGCCGGTAACGCCAGGAAGAACGCATTGAGTAACGACTCACGCGGCGGGTAGCTGAAGACCTGGCCATCGAGGCCCAATACTTCACCACCGGCGCCCTCCAGCACACCTTGAGCTGCTGCCGTATCCCACTGCGAGGTCGGCGCCAGGCGCGGGTAACAATCCGCGCTGCCCTCAGCCAGCAGGCAGAACTTCAACGAACTGCCGATATTGGCCAGTTGCAACTCGCCCAGCGTGCCGCTGAGCCCTGCCAACAAGTGTTCCTGCTGTGGGCTGGTATGACGGCGACTGGCGACCACGGTAAAGCTTTCACCCGCCGGCGGCGCCAGACGAACCTGAATCGGCTGCGCCTCGCCCCCGCGGTCGGAGCGCCAGGCGCCGAGCCCTTTACCACCGAAATAGCAGCGGCCACTGGTCGGCATGGCGACCACACCGAACAGCACCTGCCCCTGTTCAATCAGTGCGATGTTGACGGTGAATTCTTCGCTGCCTGCGATGAATTCCTTGGTACCGTCCAGCGGGTCGACCAGCCACCAGCGCTGCCAGGTCTGACGCTCGCTCAAAGGAATATCGCAATCCTCTTCGGACAGCACCGGAATCGCCGGAGCCAGGGCTTGCAAGCCGCTGGCAATCACTTGGTGCGCGGCCATATCCGCAGCCGTCACCGGCGAAGCATCGGCCTTGGCGATGACCGCCACATCAGCCCGCCAGAACGGCAGAATGGCATCCCCTGCCAGACGGGCCAGATCGACGACCTCAGCCATCATCGCGTTCAGGTTCAATTCGCTCATGGGACAAATACCCCACGCTGGGTCAGCAGGTCGCGCGCCAGGTACAACGCCGCCAGCGCTCGCCCTTCGGAAAACTGCGGATGCTGTGCCAGCGAGGCCAGATCACGCAGGTTGACCTTATCAACCCGCATCGGCTCCGGCTCATCGCCCTCAAGGCGCTCTTCATAGAGGTCGCTGGCCAGCACCACCTGGATTTTCTGGCTCATGTAGCCCGGCGACAACGACAGTTCGGTCAGGTGCTCCAGTTGCCGGGCACCGAAGCCGGCCTCTTCCTTGAGCTCACGGTCGGCCGCAGCCAACACGTCTTCGCCCGGCTCGATCAGGCCCTTGGGCAACGACAGCTCGTACTCGTCGGTGCCGCCGCAGTACTCCTCAACCAACACCGCGTGTTCGGCATCGAGCATCGCCACGATCATCACCGCACCATACCCGTTGCCGCGCCCGACTAATCGCTCATAGGTGCGCTCGGCACCGTTGGCAAAGCGCAGTTGCACCGCTTCGACACGAAATAGACGGCTGCTGGCGACAATCTCGCGAGCAAGGACTGTGGGTTTCTGGCGCATGGGTGGCGGCTCCTTGGCGTGAACGCGGTACTATACCGTGGCTTGCCCGGCCACTGCGCCCGACTGACCGAGAATCTTTCATGCCTGCCCTGAACTGGCGCGACATCGATACCGTTCTACTCGATATGGACGGCACCCTGCTCGACCTGCATTACGACAACCACTTCTGGCTGGAACACCTGCCGCAGCGCTATGCCGAACTGCATGGGGTGAGCCGGGCCATGGCCGAACTGGAACTGCAGCCGTTGTTTGAAAAGAACGCCGGCTCGTTGAACTGGTACTGCCTGGATTTCTGGAGCGCAGAGCTGAACCTGCCGATTCGCGAACTGAAGCTGGAAACCGCGAACCTGATCGCCCTGCGCCCGGATGCCGACGTGTTCCTCGCGGCTATCCGCGATGCTGGCAAGCGGGTGGTACTGATCACCAACGCCCACCGCGATTCGCTCTCGGTGAAACTGGAACGGGTGGCACTGGCGCCGTATTTCGAACGCCTGATCAGCTCCCATGACTACGGTTTTCCCAAGGAAGACCCACAGTTCTGGAGTGCCCTGCAGGCCGACATCAACTTTGACCCGGCGCGCAGCCTGTTCATCGACGACACCCTGGCGATCCTGCGCAGCGCCCAGTCCTTTGGTGTTGCACACCTGCTTGCGGTGCGCCAGCCCGACAGCCGTAAAGGCCCACGGGACACCCAGGAGTTCGCGGCACTGGACGACTATCGGACGCTGCTCGAAGGGCTCGGTTAGAATGCCTCGCCTGCCCTGTGCCGTGGAGCGCCGATGGACATCAAACAGCTGAAATTCCTGATCGCCCTGGATGAAACCCGCCACTTCGGCCAAGCGGCCGCGTTGTGCCATGTAACCCAGCCAACCCTGTCGATGCGCCTGCGCAACCTGGAGCAGGAACTGGGTTTGGCCCTGGTCAATCGTGGTCAGCGCTTCGAGGGGTTCACCGCCCAGGGTGAACGGGTGCTGGCCTGGGCCCGTTCGGTACTGGCCGCCTACGATGGCTTGTACGCCGAAGCGGCTGCCTGCCGTGGGCATCTGGTCGGTACCCTGCGCCTGGGCGTGGTGCCGCTGTCGAGCTTCGACCCGCTGCCACTGCTGCAGCGCCTGCACAGCCAGCATCCACAACTGTGCTTTGAACTGAGCGCACTCAGCTCCGAGCAGATTCTGGAGCAGTTGGCGAGTAACCGGCTTGACCTCGGTGTGTCGTACCTCGAACGGCTGGATAACGAACGTTTCGAGTCCCTGGCGCTGGGCGACACACGCATGGGCCTGCTGTATGACCCGGCGTACTTCAACTTCGACGATCAGCCCCTCAGTTGGCAGGCATTGACCGAACTGCCTTTGGGCCTGCTCACCGCCGGCATGCACTTTCGTCAGTCAATCGACCACAACTTCCACAGCCGTGGCCTGAACCCGCAACCGCTGCTGCAGACCGATGCCGTGCATCAACTGGTACAAGCGGTGAACGGTGGCCTGTGTTGCGCAATCATGCCGCTGGCCACTGGCCTGGAAGCCTTGACCGAGCGCCTGCGCCTGCAGCCCATCGAGCAAGCCAGCACCCTGGCACCGCTGGGCCTGATCATGCGCCGCAGCGCACCGCGTTCAGCCTTGGCCGAGGCCTGCTTCAACGAGTACCGCCACATGCAGGACGAGGTTTGATCGACCCGCTCTATCACGGCATCAGTAATAGCGATTAGACGATACCTGAGCGCAGGCCTAGGCTTAAGACTGATCAGCCGCCGGTACCTGTGCCATGACCCTAAAACGCCCCACTTGCGCGGCGACCACTGAACTGGTGACGCCAGCGGCCAGCAACGACTACGCGTTCCACGACCTCGAAGACAGCACGCCGACCTCCACCGCACTGGCCGAGGAAGTGGCCCTGGCGATTGCCTATAACGGCATCAGCCAGGCGGTCATGCTGGTTAGCCCCACCGACCTTGAAGACTTCATCGTTGGCTTCAGCATCGGTAGCGGTATCGCCGAGGCCAGCGAGATTTATGACATCACGCTCAGCGGCAGCGGCTCAGCCCTGCACGCGGAGGTGGAGATCGCCAGTCGGGCGTTCTGGAACCTCAAGAACCAACGTCGGCAACTGGCCGGTACCAGCGGTTGCGGCCTGTGCGGGGTCGAGGCATTGGAGCAGGCACTGCCCGAGCTCAAGGTATTGCCCGGCGCACCCTTGCCACCGGCCGCCTGGCTGCTCGACCTACGCCAGCGCATCAGTGCCTTCCAGCCGCTAGGCCAACACTGTGGCGCGGTGCATGCCGCGTTGTTCATGGACGCCAACGGCGAACTGCTGTTGGGCCGCGAAGATATTGGTCGGCACAACGCCCTCGACAAACTGATCGGGGCCCTTGTACGCCAACGCATCGCCACCAAGGGTGGCCTGGCCATCGTCACCAGCCGCTGCAGCCTGGAGCTGATCCAGAAGGTGCTGCGCGCCGGCATCCAGACGCTGGTCAGCCTGTCTGCTCCGACCGGCCTGGCCCTGCAATGGGCCCGCCAACACAACCTCAACCTTATTCACCTGCCACAACGTAGTGCGCCGCGGGTCTACAGCCCTGCGCGGGAGAACCGAACGTGAACCTGCCCCATCAAGTCGACCAGAAACCTGTTCCACGCTACAAGCCTTACCGCGGCGCCGCAGGTGGCTGGGGCGCACTGCGCAGCGTGGCACAAGCCTGGATTGGCAGTGACAACGCGCTGAAAAACATCCGTGCGTTGCTCAAGACCAACCAGAATGGCGGCCTCGACTGCCCAGGCTGCGCCTGGGGTGACTCGCCGGAAAGCGGCATGGTCAAGTTCTGCGAGAACGGCGCCAAGGCAGTGAACTGGGAAGCGACCAAACGCCGAGTCGATGCTGCATTCTTCGCCCGCCACAGCGTCACCTCGCTGCTGCAGCAAAGCGATTACTGGCTTGAGTACCAGGGCCGGCTCACCGAACCGATGAGCTACAACCCCACAACCGACCGCTACCAACCCATCAGCTGGGAGGCCGCCTTCGCCCTGATCGCCCGACACCTGCAGAACCTGACAAGCCCTGATCAGGCCGAGTTCTATACCTCCGGTCGCGCCAGCAACGAAGCGGCATTTCTCTACCAGCTGTTCGTTCGTGCCTACGGCACCAACAACTTTCCAGACTGCTCGAACATGTGCCATGAAGCCAGCGGTGTGGCATTGGGGCAAAGTGTCGGTGTCGGCAAAGGCACGGTGACCTTCGACGATTTCGAGCATGCCGAGGCGATCTTCGTCTGGGGCCAGAACCCAGGCACTAACCACCCCCGGATGCTTGAGCCGCTGCGCGAAGCGGTCAAGCGGGGGGCTCAGGTCGTCTGCATCAACCCACTCAAGGAACGCGGCCTGGAGCGCTTCCAGCACCCGCAGCACCCCTTGGAGATGCTCACCAACGGTGACCGTCCGACCAACACGGCGTACTTCCGTCCGGCCCTCGGCGGCGACATGGCAGTACTGCGCGGCATGGCCAAGTACCTGTTGCAGTGGGAACGCGAAGCCCAGGCCAGCGGTGCACCAGCGGTGTTCGACCACGCCTTCATCGCGCAACACAGCGCCGGTGTCGACGACTACCTGGCAACGGTCGAGGCCACGCCCTGGGAACAGATCGAGGCACAGTCGGGCCTGAGCCTTGCCGAGATCGAACAGGCGGCGCAGATGTACTGCAAGGCTGGCAAGGTCATCATGTGCTGGGCCATGGGCATCACACAGCACCGACATTCAGTGGCAACCATTCAGGAAATCGCCAACCTGATGCTGCTGCGCGGCAACCTTGGTGTACCGGGTGCTGGCCTGTGCCCGGTCCGTGGCCACAGCAACGTGCAGGGCGACCGCACCATGGGCATCAACGAACGCCCACCGGTGGCGTTGCTCGACGCGCTGGAAAAACGCTTCGGTTTCAAGGTGCCTCGGCACAACGGCCACAACACTGTCGAAGCCATTGGCGCAATGCTCGCCGGCCAGGCCAAGGTGTTCATCGGCTTGGGCGGCAATTTCGCCCAAGCCACGCCAGACACCGAGCGCACCGCCCAAGCCCTGCGCAACTGCGCACTGACCGTGCAGATCAGCACCAAGCTCAACCGCAGCCATCTGATCCACGGCAAGGACGCGCTGATCCTGCCATGCCTGGGACGCACTGACATCGACCTGCAGGCCGAAGGCGCCCAGGCGGTCACGGTGGAAGATTCATTCAGCATGGTGCATGCCTCCAATGGTCAACTGCAGCCGTTGTCGCGGCAGATGCGCTCGGAGCCTGCGGTCATCGCCGGCATCGCTGCGGCCACCCTCGGCGCGCAGCCGGTAGACTGGCACTGGCTGGTGGCCGATTACGCACGCATCCGCGAGCTGATCAGCCAGACCATCCCGGGGTTCGAGGACTTCAACCAGCGCCTGGCGCGCCCCGGCGGTTTCTACCTGGGCAACAGCGCCAGCCAGCGCCAATGGAATACCGCCAGTGGCAAGGCCAATTTCAAGGCCAACGCCCTGCCCGATGATTTGTTGCATGAATGTGTACGCGCCAGCGGCCAGGTACCGGACCTGATCATGCAGTCGATGCGCTCGCACGATCAGTACAACACCACGATCTATGGCCTGGACGACCGCTACCGTGGCGTGAAAGGCCAACGCGATGTGTTGTTCGCCAACGAGGCCGACATCATTCGCCTGGGCTTCCGTCCGGGGCAGAAGGTGGATATCGTGTCGCTCTGGAGTGATGAGCGTGAGCGTCGGGTCAAAGGCTTCACCCTGCTCGCCTTCGACATCCCCGCCGGGCAGGCAGCAGCCTATTACCCCGAGGTGAACCCACTGGTGCCGCTGGAAAGCGTCGGCGATGACAGCCACACGCCAACCTCGAAATTCATCGCGATCAAGCTGCTCGCAGCCAGCGAGACGGCACGAATCATCTGACCGGTTTACGCCCACAAAAAAGGCCCTGACAACACTGCCAGGGCCTTTCCCGAAGTAGCTCAGACACGCGAAATTCGAGAAAGTTTCAGCTAAAAAACAGTAACTTATCGATTTGTGCACAAGTCGTGTTACTCGTCGGATTTCCGTTGCCAGCCCCATCCCAGAGCCTCAGGATCGCCTCGTCATCCCTCTGAGGCTCTCTTAGATGAAGAAGTACTCCTCGATTCTCTTGTTGTCCCTCGGCCTGCTCAGTGGCGTTGCCTCGGCAGGCGGCACCACCGAAGCCGGTATTGGCGGCGCATTGGGTGGGGTATTGGGTTCGGTCGTCGGCCAGTCGATTGGCGGCAGCACCGGCTCTGCGATCGGTGCGGGCCTCGGTGGTGCAGCCGGTGGTGCTGTTGGCGCGAACAAACACAGCCGTGGCGAAGCCGCCATCGGGGGCGCACTGGGCGCTGCCGGCGGTAACGTGGTTGGTCGCAGCATGGGCGGCACCACAGGCAGCCTGATCGGTGCAGCCGCCGGTGGCGGTGCCGGTGGCGCGCTGGGTAACTACATGGGCAGAGAAGCCGACGAAGAAGACCGTGACTACCGTGGACGTGGTTACCGCGGGCGCGACTACGACGACCGTCGTTACTACCGTGACCGCGGCCATCACTACGGCCACCGCAAGCACCGTCACTGGCGCCACGACGACTGATAGCCGCCGCGACAACGGCCTAAAAGCACACCGCTATCACGTCACTGGCTTAAGCCAAATACCTAACGGTTCGCTCCCCTGGCGATCCGCGGGCATCCACCCGGAGCTCACGCTCCGGGTGCGTTGCAGAAGAGCCGCCAAGCGGCCGGAACACCCCAACCCACCGCATCCCCCTCTGGCCCGACCTTGCCCGATGACAACGGCTTAAGGGGAGTCCTGATATGGGCAAACAGGGCTGGGCGCTATCATCCAACGTCCTCAGATCAGGCAGGACGCAAGGAATGCGGATAGGTAATGACGCTGAAAGCCGAACGCTTGTCGCCACTAAAGGGTTGGCAAACTTCAAACCGGCGTTACCCGACCCTACCGAGTTCCAGCAGTTGCAGACACTCGTGCATCAAAGCTGCGGCGTCGTCATCACCGACGACAAGCGCGCACTGATCGCCGCCCGCCTGAATCAGCGCCTGCGCCACCACCGCCTGGACACCTACTGCGACTACCTTCAGTTGCTCGAACAGCCTCATTATCAGGCTGAGCGCAGCCTGGCCATCGACCTGCTGGTTGCCAAGGAAACCTACTTCTTTCGCGAGCACCGTCACTTCGAATACCTCGGCCAATGGTTAGCGAACCACCAAGGCCCGGTGCGCCTCTGGAGTGCCGCCTGCTCGTCCGGTGAAGAGGCTTACAGCCTGGCCATGGTCGCCAGCGAATACGCCGCCACCGATCACTGGGAAGTACTGGCCAGCGATGTCAGTACACGCATGCTGTCGCTTGCCCAAGCAGGTATCTACGATATTGCCCAGGCCCGCTATTTTCCTGAAGGCTGGCTAGAGCGTCATGGCCTGTGCGGCATTGGTCAGATGGTCGGGCGCCTGCGCATGAGTGCATCCTTGCGCCAACGGCTAACCCTCAAGAGCATCAACCTGATCCACCCATTACCCGACGACCTGGGCCATTTCCACGCAATCTTTCTGCGCAACCTGTTGATGTACGTCGACAGCGAGCACAAACCGAGCCTGCTCAAGGACATAGTGGCTCGCCTGCACCCTGGTGGCCTGCTGTTTATCGGGCACGCTGAAAGCATCCACGAACTGGCGCTTCCCCTTCGCCCGATACTACCTTCCGTATTCGAACGCTTATGACTGCACACTCACGGCAGGCCACCCAGGCGCAACACCGACACTGATGGCGCAGCACCGCGACAGCGCTCACACGGACCGAGCAAACCTGTCGCTCCTCATCCCTTGCGAAACAGGCTCGAACCCATGCTTTGCCGAATACTCCTTGTCGATGACTCGCCCCTCTTCAGAGCAGGTCTGAGGGCATTGCTCGAACAAAAAAAAGACTATGTCATCGTTGGGGAGGCTGGCGACGGCCTGAAGGCCATCACGTTGGCTGAACAACTGAAGCCGAACATCATCGTGCTGGACATGCTCCAGCACGCACTCGACAGCGAGGAGGTTCTGGGCGAACTGCAACTGCGCGTACCGTCGAGCCGTGTACTGATCCTGTCGTCCCGCTCAGAGCTGGAGTTCGTGATGAAATGCCTGCAACACGGCGCCCACGGCTTCCTGCTCAAGAGCGCAACCGTGCCGGAACTTGAGTCGGCACTGCATGCCCTCAGAAGCGGCAGTCAGTACCTGTCCGCCACCGTACTGCCGCTGGTGATCGAACAGGCGGTAAAACACAGCCGCAAGCGCCCGACGATAGGCACCACGACACAACTGACCACCCGCCAGCTGGAAATCCTTCGGCTGATTGCCCGTGGTGAGTCGACCCGCTCGATTGCCGAAGGCCTGGGCCTGAGCATCAAGACCATCGAGGCTCATCGCTCGCAGATCATGCACCGCCTGCAGATCCACGACGTGCCGGGGCTGGTGCTGTTTGCCGTACGCGAAGGCATCATTCGCCTGAACGACTGAGCCTACTGGAGCGCCTGCAAGGCCGCCTGCAAGCGCTCCGGCAGGCTTGCCGGGCGACCTGTAGCACGCTCAACGAACACCTGTACCACGCGCCCTACTGCGCAGGCTTGCGAGTCATTGGCCTTGAACAACGCCACCGCGTATTCGACGCTACTACCGGACAGGCGGCTAACCCGCACGCCAACCGCCAACGCCTCGGGGAACGCTGCCGAAGCGAAGAAATCGCAGGACGAACTCACGACAAAACCCACCACTTCGCCGTCTTGTGGGTCCAGTTCGGCACGTTCGATCAAGTACGCCTGCAGCGCACTGTCAAAGAACGCATAAACCATTGCACCGGCGATATGCCCCTGTGCATCGGCGTCCTGCCAGCGCGTCTGAACAGGGTGAAAATGAGGGTAATGATCACGCTGAACCGTCTCGGACATACGATCCCTCCTGGTGATGGCATCGACAAAGCGTCAGAGAGTGCGCGGTGCCTGCATCGTTGGCAAGCCAACTCCCACAGCGATCAACGCCAGAATGTTTTGGGCCTAAAAAACAAACCCCCGCTAAAAAGCGGGGGTTCGTCAGTGCGCTGGCGACAACTTACAGTTGTGGGCCGGCGTTCTTGATGGCATCGGAAACGTCGAACTTCTTGAAGTTCTCGATGAACAGCTTGGCCAGGCCTTTGGCTGCTTCATCGTACGCTGCCTTGTCAGCCCAGGTGTTACGTGGGTTGAGCAGAACGGTTTCAACGCCTTCAACGGCCTTCGGCACGTCCAGGTTGATGATGTCCAGGTGTTCGGTTTCAGCACCGATCAGCGCACCGCTCTGGATCGCCGCGATCACCGCACGGGTGGTCGGGATGTTGAAACGCTTGCCAACGCCGTAGCCACCACCGGTCCAGCCAGTGTTGACCAGGTAGACCTTGGAGTTGAAGCCACGGATACGCTTGATCAGCAGCTCAGCGTATTCACCGGCAGGACGCGGGAAGAACGGAGCGCCGAAGCAGGTGGAGAAGGTCGACTTGATGCCGGAACCCGAACCCATTTCGGTGGAGCCAACCAGTGCGGTGTAACCCGACAGGAAGTGGTAGGCCGCCTGCTCTTCGCTGAGGATCGACACAGGCGGCAGCACGCCGGTCAGGTCGCAGGTCAGGAAGATTACCGCGTTTGGCTCGCCACCGAGGTTTTTCGGTGCACGCTTCTCGATCAGTTCGCGCGGGTAGGCCGCACGGCTGTTCTGGGTCAGGCTGTCGTCCGCGTAGTCGGCTTTCTTGGTGACCGGGTCGATGACCACGTTCTCCAGAACAGCACCGTGCTGGATCGCTTTCCAGATGACCGGCTCGTTCTTCTCGGACAGGTCGATGCACTTGGCATAGCAACCGCCTTCGATGTTGAACACCACGCCTTCGCCCCAGCCGTGCTCGTCGTCACCGATCAGGTAACGGCTTTCGTCAGCCGACAGGGTGGTTTTACCAGTGCCGGACAGGCCGAAGAACAGGGTCACGTCGCCCTCTTCGCCCATGTTGGCAGCACAGTGCATTGGCAGCACGTCGGCCGCTGGCAGCAGGAAGTTCTGTACCGAGAACATCGCTTTCTTCATCTCGCCGGCGTAACGCATGCCTGCGATCAGCACCTTCTTGGCGGCGAAGTTGATGATCACGGTGCCGTCGGAGTTGGTGCCATCACGCTCAGGTTCGCAGACGAAGTTCGGCGCGTTGATGATCTGCCATTCCTGCTTGGCGCCCGGATTGTAGGTTTCCGGGTTGATGAACAGGCAACGGCCAAACAGGTTGTGCCAAGCCGTCTCGGTGGTCATCTTGACCGCCAGGTAGTGAGCCTCGTCGGAACCGACATGCACATGGGAAACGAAACGCTCACGCTCGTTGACGTAGGCCTCGACGCGGTTCCACAGGGCATCGAACTTGTCGGCCGGGAACTTGCGGTTGATCGGGCCCCAGGCAATGGCGTCCTGAGTGGTTGGTTCTTCTACGATGAAACGGTCAACCGGCGAACGACCGGTGCGATGACCGGTTTTCACGACGAGGGCGCCAGTATCGGCCAGCTCACCTTCACCGCGGTTCAGGGCTTCTTGTACCAGCTCGTCGACACTCAGATCGGTGTACACGGCGTTGTTGGCTTGCGTCATGAGATTCCCCATCCGGCCTGAGGCCGAGTGCTCCAAACGTTTTGTAGTAGAACTTTTTAAACTACTACAGCGAAAAAAGTGGCCGGATTATGCCAGAAACGCCCAAAAAAAGTAGAGCCCTCCTGTCAGAACGGCGCTTTTCCGCCATTCGACAGGAGATTTACCTGAGGTTAAACGTTTCAGTGACGAGTATCTGACGGTGCCTCAACACCCGCGCCCACGAACAATTGCGCCACATCAGTGGCATCGAACAGGTAGCGTTCGTTGCAGAACTGGCAATCGATCTCGATATGACCGCCATGCTCGGCCAGCAGTTGCTGCGCATCTTCCTGACCCAGGCTGACCAGTGCATTCCCCGAACGTTCGCGCGAGCAACTGCAACGGAAGCGCAGCGGCTGGATGTCGAACAGGCGCACAGCCTCTTCGTGGTAGAGGCGGTGAAGGATGGTTTCGTTGTTCAGGCCAAGCAGTTCTTCATCACTCAGGGTGCTGGCCAGGGCAGTGACGTGCTGCCAGCTGGCGGCGCGATCGTCTTCATCTTTCTGGCGATCGGCAGGCAGTTGTTGGAGCAACATGCCACGGGCGTTTTTGCCATCGGCCTTGAGCCAGAAGCGCGTGCCAACCTGCTGGGACATGACGAAGTAGTTGGTGAAGCACTGCGACAGGTCCTCCCCGTCCAGGTCTACCAGGCCCTGGTAACGCTGGCCGTTGGTAGGGTCGACGGTCAGTGCGAGTACGCCGTCCGGCATCAGTTCGCTCAGCGTCGCCGTATCGCCTATCTGGTCTGCATCGTAACGCGCCAGCCCGCGGATTTCGCGCTCGCTGGAGCACTCAACCATCAACAATGGAACCGGGCCTTCAGAGCGTGCCTGAAGAATCAGCAGGCCATCAAATTTCAGCGTGCCAACCAGCAGCGCCGCTGCCGCCATCAGCTCCCCGAGCAGTTGCGCGACGGGCTCCGGATAAGTGTGCTTGGCCAGCACTTCGGCGTAACTACGCTCGAGCGCAACCAGCTCACCGCGAACATCGCTTTCGTCGAAGATGAAGCGTTGGGTGTAGTCGGTATCGGGCAAATCGTGCATGAGTTCTGGCTTTCTAAGAGGTGACAAAATAAATAGGCTGGCCATCAAGGGCCGCTTCAGGGCACCTGCGGGTACCACGGTGTGCTGCTTGAGCCGGGTATTTTATGGGCAATCGGCCACTGATCCAAGCAAAGCAGGGCGGGTTCACACAGACACGCTGCAACCCCACCTACTCTGTTTCCGGTTATGGCCTTTTGACCAGTGCCTCTGCCGGCCTTTCGACGAATGGCAATGCCGGCCACACAAACGCTTAATGACTCGTGTCGTGGAACTGGTGAAGCTGACGCCGCTGCTTCTTGGTCGGCCGCCCATCGGTGGTCACACCCAGCGCGCCCGCTTTGCGCAGGGCCGCCGCCTGTTCACGGCGGGCAATACTCTGCGCTGTTTCCTCATACAGGGCCTGGGCTTCGGGGGCACCACGGCGCACCACCGACAATGCCTTGACCACAACAGTGCGCTCGTCGAAACCGGTGCGCAAGACGAACTCATCGCCTATCCGCGGCTCCTTGCCCGGCTTGCAGCGCTCACCTCGGCAATGCACCTTGCCACTCTCGATAGCCGCCTTGGCCAACGCTCGGGTCTTGTAGAAACGTGCCGCCCACAACCATTTGTCCAGGCGAACCTTGTCGTCTTCTTCGGGCTTTTGTGCCATCTCATGTCCTCGATCGCAATCTGCAATCGAACTGTACTACCGTAACTGGCGGATGCAAAAAGTACGCGGCGTGCTTACAGTTCACCGATCATTTGAGCAGGTTTAGCAATTTGAAGACTTTTGACCATTTAACCGTGATCGGTCTACGCGAGTGGGTGGCGCTACCCGACCTCGGGTTAGCCGGCCTGCGTGCGAAAATCGACACCGGTGCCAGCACTTCAAGCCTGCATGCCACCGAGATTGAACCGTTCGAACGCGACGGCCAGCGCTGGGTCCGTTTCAACGCGCACCTGGGTTCGGTAGTGCAGTTGCGCCATCGACGCTGTGAAGCGCCATTGGTGGCGATGAAAACCATTAAAAGCTCCAACGGTCAGGCCCAGATCCGCTATGTGATCCGCACGACCCTGGCACTCGGCGACCGAGTCTGGGAGGTGGAGTTCACCCTGGCGTGCCGCAAGGCGATGCGCTATCGCCTGCTGCTGGGTTCCAAGGCCTTGGTTGACGGCCAATTGGTGGTCAACCCCGGGCTCAAGTATGTTCAGGACAAGCCGGCCTTTCCGGCCTCCCCCACCCCTTCCACAGGTGTTGCATGAAGATCGCTGTGCTGTCGCGAAACCCGCGTCTGTATTCCACTCGTCGTCTGGTCGAAGCCGGTACCCAACGCGGCCATGAGATGGTCGTGATCGACACGCTGCGCGCCTACATGAATATCGCCAGCCACAAACCGCAGATCCACTACCGTGGCAAACCACTTGAAGGCTTCGATGCGGTCATTCCACGCATCGGGGCCTCGGTGACCTTCTACGGCTGCGCTGTGCTGCGTCAGTTTGAAATGATGGGCGTGTTTCCGCTCAATGAGTCGGTGGCCATCGCCCGCTCGCGGGACAAGCTGCGCTCGCTGCAGTTGCTGTCGCGGCGTGGTGTCGGCCTGCCCATCACCGGTTTCGCCCACTCGCCAGATGACATTCCCGACCTGATCCAGATGGTCAACGGCGCGCCACTGGTGATCAAGGTCCTCGAGGGCACCCAAGGCATTGGCGTGGTGTTGTGCGAAACCACCAAGGCCGCCGAATCGGTGATCGAGGCCTTCATGGGCCTGAAGCAGAACATCATGGTCCAGGAGTACATCAAGGAGGCCGGCGGTGCCGACATCCGTTGCTTCGTGGTCGGCGACAAGGTCATCGCCTCGATGAAACGCCAGGCCAAGCCGGGGGAGTTTCGCTCGAACCTGCATCGCGGAGGTACCGCCAGCCTGATCAAGATCACCCCGGAAGAACGCATGACCGCCATCCGTGCCGCCAAGGTGATGGGCCTGTCGGTAGCTGGTGTGGATATCCTGCGTTCCAACCATGGCCCGCTGGTGATGGAGGTGAACTCCTCCCCCGGCCTGGAAGGCATTGAGGTCACCACCGGCAAGGACGTTGCCGGGATGATCATCGAGCACCTGGAGAAGAATGGCGGGCCGCACCTGACCCGCACCAAGGGTAAGGGCTAAACCGCGTCCCTGGGCAGCAACAAGCCCAGGGGCAGACGCACCCGTGCTTCCAGGCCACCACCGGAGCGGTTGCGCAGCTCGACATTGCCACCGTGCTGGGCCGCGATGCGCTTGACGATCGCCAGGCCCAGCCCGGTGCCTTTGCCACTGCGGGCACGGTCGCCGCGAATGAACGGGTTGAAGATGCCCTCCAGCTCGCTTGGATCAATACCCGTACCACGGTCCAGCACGCTCAGCACCACATAGGGCGCACTGCTGTCACCCGAGACATAGGCAGCCACTTCGACGCCCTTGCCGGCGTGATACAGCGCGTTGCCAATCAGGTTGTTCAACATGCGCTTGAGCGAAACCCGACGCAGCGGGAACGGCGGAATCGGCTCCAGGCACAGGCGCACCCGCTCTTCCGGCTGATTGAAGGGTGCCACCACCTCACGCACCAGATCGCTGAGGTCGACCTCCTCCACGGGCTCGTCACGGCCATCACGGATAAAGGCCAGGAACTGGTCGAGAATGGCGTCCATGTCCTCGATGTCGCGCACCATGCCGTCAGTCAGCTCACTGTCATTGCTCATCAACGACAGTGACAGGCGCAGCCGGGTCAAGGGCGTACGCAAGTCATGGGAAACACCGGCCAGCATCAACTCACGCTCGCGCCCGGCCTGCTCGACATCCTCGGCCATCTGGTTGAACGCCCGATACACTTCGGTCATCTCGCTGGGCGTATCACTGATCGGCAAACGCACGCTACGCCCCTGCCCCAACTGGCGGGCCGCGAACACCAGACGTTTGAGCGGCTGATTGAGCTGACGCACGAAGATCCAGGCCGAGGCCGTGGACAGCAAGCCAATTGCCAGGAACCACCCCAGCACGCTCCAGATCTTCTGGCCGCGCAGCGGGTGCGGGTACAGTGGCACTTTCAGCCAGCCATCGCCCAGGCTCGGTGCGCGCACCCACAGGGCCGGAGGGGCATGGATACGCAAGCGAACCTCGGTGTCGGCGCCCAGTTCGGCCTGCATCTGCCGCTGATAAATCTCACTGTAGGGCCAATGCTGCTCACCCTCAGGCACACCGGTACCGACCACCCGGATCAGGCCAGCAGCTTCGGCGATTTTCTCACGGTCCGCCTCGTCGGCGGCCCAATAGGCGCGCAAGGTCAAGGCCACGCCATGGCTGTACTGGCGATCGACAAGCACATCTTCGTTCATCAGCAAGTAAACCAGGGTCAGCGCCTTGGAAAACAGCACAACGATCAGCACCAGCCAAAGGGTGCGGGCGAAGAAGCTTTGCGGGAACCACAGCGGCGTTTTCATGGACAACAGCTACACACCTTGCAGGAGCGAGCATGGCTCGCAGGCTTTGCGGACCTCGACACAAGCAAAAAGCAGGGCACCGTTAAGGTAGCCCCGCTTCCTGTGACGCACGTCTACAACCGAAACGTTACTTGCCGGCGTTGCCGTCCGGTACGAACACATAACCAACACCCCAAACGGTCTGGATGTAGCGCGGTTTGGACGGGTCGGGCTCGATCATGCGCCGCAGGCGCGAAATCTGTACGTCGATGGAGCGCTCCAGCGCATCCCATTCACGCCCTCGGGCCAGGTTCATCAGCTTGTCACGGGTGAGCGGCTCACGGGCGTGCATGACCAGTGCCTTGAGTACGGCGAATTCACCGGTGGTGAGCATGTGTACTTCGTCGCCACGCTTGAGCTCGCGGGTGGCCAGCGACAGTTCGTAGTCGCCAAAAGTGACGGTCTCGTCTTCAGTGCCCGGCGCACCTGGCACCGAAGGCGCCTGGCGGCGCAGAACGGCCTTGACCCGTGCCACCAGTTCGTCAGGGTTGAACGGCTTGGCCAGGTAATCGTCGGCGCCCAGTTCCAGGCCCTTGATACGGCTCAGCTCGTCACCCTTGGCGGTCAGCATGATGATCGGTACCTGGTTGTTCGCCGCCCGCAGACGGCGACAGGCCGAGAGGCCATCCTCGCCCGGCAGCATCAGATCAAGCACGACCAGATTGAAGACTTCACGGGCCAGCAGGCGGTCCATCTGTTCGACATTCGGTACAGCGCGGGCACGGAAGCCCTTGCTGGTGAAAAAACGCTCCAGCAGGCTGCTCAGCCCCGGGTCGTCATCGACGATGAGGATTTTCTCGCCTTCAGCGGTTTGTGCAGTGCTGCTCATAGGTCGCTCCTTTAATCTCGGCAAGCATTATGGCCTAGCCGCCACGGGCCGTGACGTGTGCATTGTTAGCAGATTTTTCCCCCGATGCCAGTCGGACCCGGCGCCAGGCTGGCCTGCTGCTATCACCGCAAGCCGGATGTGGCGGGTATAATGCGCGCCTTTGATCCACTGCCGCCCGCGCCCCGCGTCGGCCTGCGGCCCCCGCATTCACAATTTGTCAGGTGGTTTTATGGACAGCATCAACAGCCGCATTGCCGAAGAACTCGGCGTCCGCCCGCAGCAGGTCGAGGCGGCCGTGACCCTGCTTGATGAAGGCTCCACGGTGCCTTTTATCGCCCGTTACCGCAAGGAAGTCACCGGTAGCCTGGACGACACCCAACTGCGTCACCTGGAAGAGCGTCTGCGCTACCTGCGCGAACTCGACGAACGGCGCGTGAGCATCCTGGCGAGCATCGAGGAACAAGGCAAGCTGACACCCGAACTGGCCCGCGAGATCAAGCTGGCCGACACCAAGACCCGCCTTGAAGACCTTTACCTGCCTTATAAGCAGAAGCGCCGCACCAAGGGCCAGATCGCCCTGGAAGCCGGCTTGGGCGAGCTGGCCGACGGCCTGCTGAACGACCCGCAACTGAACCCGGAAACCGAAGCCGCGCGCTTCGTCGACGCCGAGAAAGGTGTTGCCGACGTCAAGGCGGCACTGGAAGGCGCCAAGTACATCCTGATGGAACGCTTCGCCGAAGACGCCAGCCTGCTCGCCAAGCTGCGCAGTTTCCTCAAGCAGGAAGCCGTACTCAGCGCCCGCCTGGTGGCAGGCAAGGAAGAAGAAGGGGCCAAGTTCCGCGACTATTTCGAACACGACGAACTGCTCAAGAGCGTGCCATCACACCGCGCATTGGCTATTTTCCGTGGCCGCAACGAAGGCGTGCTGGCCGCCTCGCTGAAAATTGGCGAAGAACTGCCGGGCACCCTGCACCCATGCGAGCTGATGATCGGTGAGCACTTCGGCCTGCGTAACCAGAACCGTCCTGCCGACAAGTGGCTGGGCGAGGTGGTGCGCTGGACCTGGAAGGTCAAGCTCTACACCCACCTGGAAACCGACCTGTTCGGTGAGCTGCGCGACAACGCCGAAAGCGAGGCCATCAACGTCTTCGCCCACAACCTGCATGACCTGCTGCTGGCCGCGCCGGCCGGCCCGCGCGCGACCCTGGGCCTCGACCCGGGCCTGCGTACCGGCTGCAAGGTAGCGGTGGTCGATGCCACCGGCAAGCTGCTCGACACCGCCACGGTGTACCCGCATGTACCCAAAAACCAGTGGGACCAGACCATCGCCGTGCTGGCCGCGCTGTGCGCCAAGCACTCGGTTGAACTGATCGCCATCGGCAACGGCACTGCCAGCCGCGAAACCGACAAACTGGCCGCCGAACTGATCAAGAAGTATCCCGCCCTGAAAATGACCAAGATCATGGTCTCCGAAGCCGGCGCGTCGGTGTACTCGGCTTCGGAACTGGCTGCCCGCGAGTTCCCCGAGCTGGACGTATCCCTGCGCGGTGCGGTGTCCATTGCCCGTCGCCTGCAGGACCCGCTGGCCGAGCTGGTGAAGATCGATCCGAAGTCCATCGGGGTCGGCCAGTACCAGCATGACGTGTCGCAGCTCAAGCTGGCACGTGGCCTGGATGCCGTGGTCGAGGACTGCGTGAACGCCGTCGGCGTTGACGTCAACACCGCGTCGGTAGCACTGCTGTCGCGCATTTCCGGCCTGAACAGCACCCTGGCACAGAACATTGTCGCGCACCGCGATGCCAACGGTGCCTTCAAGACCCGCGCCGCGCTGAAGAAAGTCAGCCGCCTGGGCGAGAAGACCTTCGAGCAAGCGGCAGGCTTCCTGCGCGTGATGAACGGCGACAACCCGCTGGACGCCTCGGCTGTTCACCCGGAAGCCTACCCGCTGGTACAGCGTATCGCCGCCGAGACCGATCGCGACATTCGCTCGCTGATTGGTGACAGTGGCTTCCTCAAGCGCCTGGACCCGAAAAAGTTCACCGACGAAACCTTCGGCCTGCCAACTGTCACCGACATCCTCCAGGAACTGGACAAACCAGGCCGTGACCCGCGTCCGGAATTCAAGACCGCCGAGTTCCAGGAAGGCGTTGAAGACCTCAAGGACCTGCAACCCGGCATGATTCTCGAAGGCGTCGTGACCAACGTCACCAACTTCGGTGCCTTCGTCGACATCGGCGTGCATCAGGACGGTCTGGTGCATATTTCCGCGCTGTCGGAGAAGTTCATCAAGGACCCGCGTGAAGCCGTCAAGGCCGGTGACGTGGTCAAGGTCAAGGTCATGGAAGTGGACATCCCGCGCAAACGCGTTGGCCTGTCGATGCGTATGGGTGACACACCCGGCGAGAAAGTCGACGGCGCCCGTGGCAGCCGCCCGGGCTCGGCACCTCGCCAACAGAGCGCGCCGGCACGGGCCAAGGAAACCGCCGCCCCGGCAAACAACGCCATGGCCTCGCTGTTCGCCAACGCCAAGCAGCTGAAGAAACGTTGATGGAAGCACCGGAAGGTATCGTCCAGAGCGCATTCAGCCAATTGCTCGGCTGCCGCCTGCAACGCCTGGACAACGGCGTTGCAGAGGTTGCCCTGTCGCTGCAGGAGCACCTGCGCAACCGTGGCGGCAAACTGCATGGCGGCGCGCTGTTCAGCCTGGTCGACATCGCCATGGGCCTGGCCTGTTCCAGCGCCCACGGTTTCGACCAGCAAAGCGTTACCCTGGAATGCAAGATCAACTACCTGCGCGCTGTCAGCGAAGGCGACGTGCTGTGTATCGCTCGGGTGCTGCATGCCGGGCGACGCACGCTGGTGGTCGACGCCGACGTGCTTCAGGGCGACAAATTGGTCGCCAAGGCCCAGGGGACCTTTTCGGTCCTCTAGCCGACGCTTGCTGTTTCAGGCTATTTTCGCCAGTGCGCAGGTACTGCCGAAACCGTCTTTTGTGCCCCGAGAATCGGGGCATGAACCTGCAGGCCCGGCCTGCGATAACCAGGCGACAACGCCAGTTCCTCTCTTCACCCTTGTAGACCGTCATCTCTACCCCCATATTGGGGCGACTGACCGTGAAGGAATCCATCTTGAGCGAACTTCTCAACCGCCGCCTGAGCCTGCTCGGCCAGCGTGACAACCTCTCCCTGCTCGAGCAGTGCCTGCATGGTATTGAGCGCGAATGCCTGCGCGTGACCGAGGACGGTCGCCTGGCACAGACCCCGCACCCCGAGGCGCTGGGCTCTGCCCTGACCCATGAGCAGATCACCACGGACTATTCGGAGTCGCTGCTGGAGTTCATTACCCCAGCCCTGACCGACCCGGCAAAAACCCTGGAGAGCCTGGAGAATATCCACCGTTTCGCCTACGCCAAACTGGGCGACGAATACCTGTGGAGCCCGTCGATGCCCTGCCCGCTGCCCGCCGAGGAGGACATCCCGATCGCCTGGTATGGCACCTCCAACATCGGTCAGCTCAAGTACGTCTACCGCAAGGGCCTGGCCCTGCGCTATGGCCGCACCATGCAGTGCATCGCCGGTATTCATTACAATTTCTCGCTGCCGGAACAACTCTGGCCACTGCTGATGCAGGCCGAAGGTGCCGAAGGCAGCGAGCGCGATTATCAGTCCGCCGCCTATATCGCCCTGATCCGTAACTTCCGGCGCTACAGCTGGCTGCTGATGTACCTGTTCGGTGCCTCGCCAGCGCTGGATGCGGGCTTCCTGCGTGGCCGCCCCCACCAGCTGGAAAGCTTTGACGCCAGCACCCTGTACCTGCCCTATGCCACCAGCCTGCGCATGAGTGACCTGGGCTACCAGAGCAATGCACAAGCCGGCCTGACGCCCTGCTACAACGACCTGAACAGCTATACCGACAGCTTGCGCAAAGCGGTGGGTACGCCTTACCCGCCGTATGTCGAAATCGGTACGCACAAGGATGGTGAGTGGGTTCAGCTCAACACCAACATCCTGCAGATCGAAAACGAGTACTACTCCAACATTCGCCCCAAGCGGGTGACCTACACCGGCGAGCGGCCGATCCAGGCATTGATGGCGCGTGGCGTGCAGTACGTCGAAGCGCGTTGCCTGGATATCAACCCCTTCCTGCCAACGGGCATCGACCTGGCTGAAGCGCGTTTCCTCGACGCCTTCCTGCTGTACTGCGCGCTGGAAGAAAGCCCGTTGCTGGAAAATGGCGAATGCGGCCAATGCACCAGCAACTTCCTTACCGTCGTCAAGGAAGGGCGCCGCCCAGGCCTGATGCTGCAACGCCAAGGGCAACCGGTGACGCTCACGCAGTGGGCCGAGGAACTGCTGGAGCGCATTGCGCCGCTGGCACAATTGCTTGACCAGAGCCAGGGTGGGCACGAGCATGTCAGCGCGCTGGCCCAGCAAAAGGCCAAGGTCGACGACCCTGAATTGACGCCTTCGGCACAGGTGCTGGCGAGCATGACCGAGAACCGCGAAAGCTTCAGTGAGTTCTCCTTGCGCCAGAGCAAGGTTCACGCCGAATACCTGCGCAGCCAGGCATTGCCTGCCGAGGAACTGCAGCGTTTCGAGACTATGGCACGCGCGTCACTCGCCGCACAGGCTGAACTTGAGCGCCAGGAAGTGGGGGATTTCGACCTGTTCGTCAGCGCCTACCAGGCCAGCATCCTGGCGATCAGCAACTGACATGACCCGTACCACCACTCCACGTAAACCTCGCGCCCGTAGCCAGGCCCGCATCGACTCCATTCTCGATGCGGCCCGTACGCTACTGGCCAGCGAGGGTGTGGCCAGCCTGTCGATCTACAGCGTGGCCGAGCGGGCGCAGATTCCGCCGTCGTCGGTGTACCACTTCTTCGCCAGTGTTCCGGCACTGCTTGAGGCCCTCACTGCCGATGTTCACCGTGCGTTCCGGGCCTGCCTGCAGGCACCCATCGAGCCGACGCGGCTGAACACCTGGCATGACCTGTCACGGCTGGTGGAACAGCGCATGCTGAGCATCTACAACGACGATGCCGCTGCCCGCCAGTTGATCCTCGCCCAGCATGGCCTGAGCGAAGTGACCCAGGCTGATCGCCAGCACGACATCGAACTGGGCGACTTGATGCACAAGCTGTTCGAGCAGCACTTCCAGTTGCCGGTACTGCCGAATGACGTGGATGTGTTTGCACTGGCCATGGAGCTGGGCGACCGGGTCTACGCCCGCTCGATACAGCTTTACGGGCAGATCACCCCGCGCATGGCGGAAGAAGGCATGCGCGTATTCGACGCCTACCTGGGCCTCTACCTGCCACCGTTCCTGCCTCGTCGCTAGTACGCCAACCCCCAGCAATATCTCCAGCAATATGTAGTGCCTCCACCACACGCGATGCGTGTGAACTGAAAGGAGCGGCAAACACGGCGCCGCTCAACTTAGTCACGGAGGGCACCCATGCCAGATTTTTTTGAAATCACATTCCCTGAGCCTACCGACCTGGAGGAGACCGTTAGCGGTACCCGCTCCGGTACAGGTAACTCGCTCCACCAGGCCAGCATGGCCCTCAACCAGATCATCCCGGCGTTGCAAGCGCTGATGGCGCAATCCCCTGGCCTGCAGCAATCCATTGCCAGCATGCTCTCCCAGCAGTGGAACATCGATCCACGCCTGTGCGGTGTGCAACACGACACGACCCAGGTGAGCCTGTTGGACATGTCGGCCTACCTGCTCGCCAGCCCGGCGTTTTCCAATCTGTTTACAGAAGACTGGACCACCTATGGGGTGGATAACAACGCCAGTGCAACCCAAATGAGCGGTGCCGACTGGGTCCGTCGAATCAACGCCCTGACACCAGGCCGGTTGGTAGCACAGGTCTACAGCACATACTGGGCGCAACGCATGCCCGGGCATGCACACGCTCGCCTGGCGCACGGAGAAAGCCTGCTGCAACAGCATTTCACCCACAGCATCGACCTGGCTTACGGCCTCGGGAACATTGACGAACACGCCTGGTACCAAGGGCATGCGGCCAGCACCTGGGCGGCGGTTTACTGGGAACACTCGGACAAAATGCGTGAGCTGGCGCAGGCCACGCTAGTGGTTCAGCCACTGGCCGAGCAGGCCCCATGGCTGCTGTACCGCCCCGGCGATACGACAACCCTTCGCGCATACGCTGATCGTGCAGCCCTGGAGAGTGGCTTGAACGAACTGCGCGCCACCTTATGGCCAGACCTGCCAGCCACCGAGGATGACGACAATACGTCCGGGGCACCGGTCATCAGCCCGCCTGAAGAAAGCGCTTTCGGCTTTGTACTGAAGCAACTGCTGCTCGACCATGAAGAGCGCGCACTGCCGTTACTCGAGCAGGCCTGCCTGAACCAGACGAAGGACCAGAACCAGGAGCCCGGCAACCTCGACTGGCAGTCGATCACCGACTGGGAGCAACGCAGCAGCCTGCGTCTCGTGGCACCTCTGGCCGATGAAACCTCGACTCTGATCCGCAACACCCTGCAACACGAACAGCAGCTGGCTGAAGAACAACTGCATTTCGATGCACTCAGCCCTGTGCTGCCGCTGCTCTGGCGAACCTCGCGCATCGCGGCCTATCAAGCAGCCCTTGAGCGCTACGTGGGCGACGATACGGCAGTCACTGCGCCAGCCATGGTTACCTTGCGCGCCCTTGAAGAAGCGCTGGAGCAACACCAGGAAAAAACCTCCAGGCACCTGGAACAGTTGCCCGACCCCCTCTCCCCTGCCGACTGGCAAGAACACGTCGAGGGCACCTCTCGCTTCGACTTCATCAGCCACCGCCTGGCTCAGGCACTGCTCGCCGAAGCGCGTCTGCAGCAGACGCTGGGTGAATTGAACGACGCGCAATTCGCGCTCATCGACGCCGTCGTGGCACAACCGGAATACACCCCAGAGCACACGGTCGAGGTTGCCAGGCTGACACTGGTCATAGGCAATCAACAGTGGCCACTGCACGGCTTTCTGACCTTTCGGCCCGCGGCAGAAACAACGACGCAGGAAAATGACGTACTGCTCTATCGGTCTGGACGCGATGGCGGGCTGAAGGCGTTTGCTGACGAAACGCTACTGACACAAGCGCTGCTCGAAAGCCTGTCCGGGCTGTGGGCCAATACCCTGATCGACAGTGTCGGGCCGACAGCGTCCCAAGCGCTGTTGACCGCGCTGGCCAGCAGCCAGGAACCGGCGCGCCTGGAAAGCACCCCGCTGATCACCCACTGCTTTGATCACTGCGTGCAGACGATCATTGACGCCATACAACCAGAAGACGCCGAACAGGTCGAGCCCAGCACTGAAGCTCACGCCTGGTTGAGCACGCTACTGTCGATCCCAAGAAACGAAGCCCGAACGCAAGCCTTCAACGCGATTGCCGAACAGAACAGAACCGAAAACATCGTCAAGCAGTTTGACACCCGGCTAAACCGCCTCTCGGCTGAAGAGAAAAGCGCTCTGACTGAAGGCTTCCAGCAGTACAGTCAGGCGATGGCGGCCTCCATCATCTGCCTGGAACAGAGCCTGCCCGAACGCACCCAGTTCGCACGGAACAAACTGGCGCAGCAGTTGCGCAAAGATCTTGGGCTTACAACCGTCCCAACGATCACGGTGAACCTGCCGGACCAGGTCGACATGCACCAAGAGCCGATTGCCGGCTCGGGCCAACCGTATGCAACCAGAACGGTCTTTGTCCCGAGTGAAGCGCGCAGCGATATTCCACTGGAGAACCTGCTCCTGGGGGGTATTGATGAGAACGTTCTGCAACGCATGAACTACATGCGTTTTGCCTTCGATCCTCCTGAAAGCAGCACACGACTGAGCACTGCCTTGACCAGCGCCTACCTGGCTCGCCTCGACAAGACGCTCGATCTGGCGGGGGCTTATGAAAGTGCCATCCTCGAAGCCTTCAATGGCTCGGAAGGCGACACGGAAATGGCCCGAGAGTGGCGTGACGAAGTACTCCGTCGGCCGTTTGCACTCAGCCTGGAGCTCTTTGCCCTGAGCAAACCTGCTGATCTGGACGACCAAGGGCAGGCCCTGCTGCGCGATGCGGCAGCCGGTACGATTGAATGGACACCCTTGAACCTCAACCCCGGTGTTGCCGCTGACGGTTCCAGCAATGAGGTCGCGCTGTCCGGCGTGTTCCTGCTGCAAAACGCCAGCCACGAAACCGTCATCCTTTACCTGCCAGAAGCACCCAACGGCCGTATTGTCAGCCAGCACCCAAACGTAACAGCGGCCTGTCAGGCGTTGGAGCAAATGGCGTTGAACAGCACCATGCTCGACTGGCTGGCAACGCGTCCTGTTGCAGGCGACCCGGAACGGCATCGCAGCTACATCAATCAGGCGCTGCTGAAGAGCTTCACAGGCTTTATTGCCCCCGGCACACGCCAATCACTTTCGCTGGCCACACACCTGAGCCGGCTGCAAATGGGCCGGTTGATCACTCAACATCGAAAAACAGCCCGCAGTCAACGCGAGCTGTATCTGGAAGAAGCGGCAATCCGCCACAACCGGGTATATGACTATATCCATTTATGCCTGTCATTCGTGCCGGGTGTCGGTGTCGCGGTGGGGCTCTATGATGGCTGGAACGCCTCCACCGCAGCAGTCGAAGCCTTTATGCGCGGGCAACACAGCCAAGGCGTCGACCACTTGAATTCGGTCGTACTGTCGATCATTGATGCATTACTCGACATTGCCCCTGGTCTGGGTGCCGCGCCAAGCGCACGCGTGGCCAGCGCACGCGCGTACACTCGGTTGCGACAAACCCAAGCGCAGCGGACAACCCTGGGCAAGACCGTGCGCACGGTCTCACCCGACCCGTTCAAAGGCTACGAAACAGAGATACCGATGCACACGGCGCGGTTGGACAGCGCAGGCTATACGCGCAATACGCTCGCGCTGGACGGCAAGCGCTACATCAGCCGCTACGGCCGTTACTACGAAGTGCAATGGGACGCGACCTACAACACCTGGCGCTTGAAAGGCAGCGCACTCAAGCACTACAAGCAACCCATACGGCTCAGCGAAGATGGCGTCTGGGAAACCCATGGGCACCTGGGCGGCCTGCTGGTCGAGGGTGGCCTGCAGGGTGGAGGGCAGAGGTTCAGCCAGCTGTACAACAATGGCTGGGAAACCCTGCACGGCTACCTTCGCCGCCTGCGCGGCAACGCCATCGAGCAACCGGAGGATGAGCTGAGACGAATGAGGCGTGAAACCGATCAGCACAAGGAGGCGCTCACGGCTGCGATCCAGGAGGCCCGCAATACGAGCGTCATCGGAGAACCTGCCGTTCCTGCTCAAATTCGCAAAGCACATCAGGACGCGATCACGGTGTGCCAGCGTTTTGTCGAACACCATGATCACTGCCTGCAGACCCTCAACCGCTTGAAACCAAGCATCAACCGCCAGCTTTACCGCCGCTTGCTGGACGAATACCTGACAAATGGATCCAATCAAAACCTGCTACTGATCCAGCTACGCGACAGAGCAACGCGCGCAATACTCCGCAATCAAAAAATTCTCGACGCAGAGCTCGAAGCGTTCATCAACTCTCAGCCAACTGACGTGGAGGCAAACAGAGCACGCCTCCACACCCACAGAAATTCAATCCGCAATAACAGTAAACAGATGCTCGAGCAATTCGAAGAGCTTGGTCAAGCCTTCGATCGCCATCTGAATTTACGCAAAAAACTCCAAGGCCCAGCGCTGAGCGCATACGACACCAGGTTCAATTCAATTGAACTGCTGCTAGGGTCGCCACAGGCGTACAGATTGGCAAAGTTGGATGTACAGAGTTCGCTACTCGTTAATTTTGACCACGAGCACGACATCGACTTCAACCTGTTCCACAACCAGTTCAAGACAAAGCGGCGCAATCTGGTACTCACGCTGCTAAGCCAGCACCAGTTACAGGAAGCTGACCTGAGCAGAGCCAGATATGGCGAGGCATTGAGAGCGCTCAGGGGACAATACACAACCTTCACCTCCTACCTTGACGCCTGGTCAAACAATTTCCCGCTGTTCATTGATACGGAAACCGTAACCAGCTTTCGTAGCATGCTGACGCAACTGATCAACGAGATCGACAATACCTTGATCAATTACCGGCTCCCAGAACGACGTGCCGGACGCCGCAGTACAGCCCGAGTATTCCAAACGGATGACCAGCAACTGCTTATAGGACGTCAGGTGAATGTTGGTGGTGAGGAACACATGGTGGTGCTGAACAATATGGACGAAAACTATGCCGAAAGTTTTCGTCGGATTGACGGAGATCGCTGGCAGAGTACGGTACCGGTCAGAAGCCGAACAATTGACCCACGCCGTATTAACGAACTGCAAAACCGGGCCCGCGAGCAACTGGCCGGCATCGCGGAGCAAAAAAACCGCTGGCAAGGCTATATGGCTACTGACATGGCGCCAGCCAGCCTGCAAAACATCGCCGAGCACTACGCGACCAACTTGCGCGAACGGGCACTCGATCTCCAGGATGCCCTGGGGGATCGGGCCACCAGCGACCAGCGTCAGTTGATGCAACGCCTGAGGGATGCAGCCAGGAATCTGGACCTGCATGGCAAGGAACTGCGCATCTCTAAAATCAAGACCACCCGACAACCGAATATCGGTCAGCTGCAGTTTCTTCACGAGCAGAATGCCGTCGAGGCGCGGTGGGGACGCATCCTGGAACCGAAAAAAGACAGCAAAGGTCGGCCGATCGAGTACCTGGAAGAGTATGAAGTGATAGATCTGGCGGCCAACACCGTGCTTTGGTACGCCCACTTCCACTTTCCACAGCGCCCCGGCAGCGGTTTCCGCAAATTAAGTGCGGGCCATTTGAAGGTGCGCAGTGAGCGCAATGTATCAAACGCCTGGCACGGACCTATCAACGAGGCAGAGGCGATGAAGCTGTTTGGCGGGCTACGCCCGGCAGCCGAGTAAATCGGCGCAACCACGCCCCGACGGGCCAAGGCTGGCCAGTCGGGATGTTGTGTCGCACCCTGCTCACAGCTTGGCGATCGACACCTCGGTGGATTTAACAAAGGCAATCACTTCACTACCAATGGTCAGTTCCAGCTCCTTGACCGAACGGGTGGTGATCACCGAGGTGACGATACCCGAGGCGGTCTGTACATCGATTTCCGACAGTACTGGGCCTTCGAGGATTTCCTTTACGGTGCCTTTGAACTGGTTACGTACGTTGATCGCTTTAATAGTCATCTGCTTGATTCCTTATGGGACGAGAGGTCAATGCGCCCAACGCAGTTGCGTGGGCAAAGGGGCTACAGGTTCCGGCTCGGGCGCAATGCCCGGCACCGACAGAACACGGTTCAGTACTTCACTTTCCAGGGTTGCCAGGCGATGTGAACCACGCGCTCTTGGCCGTGGCAGGTCAACCAGCAGGTCGAGGCCAATCTCGCCGTCCTCGATCAGAATCACCCGATCCGCGACCGCAACGGCTTCGCTGACATCGTGGGTGACCAACAACACGGTGAAACCGTGCTGGCGCCATAGCGTTTCAATCAGTTGCTGCATCTCGATACGGGTCAGGGCATCCAATGCACCCAGCGGCTCGTCAAGCAACAGCAAGCGCGGTTGATGGATCAGTGCTCGCGCCAACGCCACACGTTGCTTCTGCCCACCCGACAGCGCTGCCGGCCATTCATTGGCCCGCTCAGCCAGGCCAACTGCCGCCAGGGCCTCCAGCGCGCGAGGGCGCCAGTCACCGGAAAGCCCCAGGCCAACGTTGTCGATAACCGTTTTCCAGGGCAGCAAACGTGCTTCCTGGAACATCAGCCGGGTGTCTTCACGGGCTTCGCTCAACGCTGCCGGGCCGGCCAGCAACTCTCCCGCACTGGGCTGGTCGAGGCCCGCCAGCAAGCGCAACAGCGTGCTCTTGCCACAGCCACTGCGACCGACGATGGCGACGAACTGCCCCGCCGGGATATGCAGGTCGATGTTGCGCAACACCTGGCGCTCGCCGAAGGTTTTCTGCAGGTTGCGCGCAGCCAGCGGAATACCGCGCAACAGCCGTGCGGGTGACGCGTTCAACAGGCTCATGGGCGATCTCCCTTGGCAACTTGATACGCCGGGTGCCAACGCAACCAGACCCGCTCAAGTGCACGCGCAGCAAGGTCTGCGAGCTTGCCCAGCACGGCATACAAGACAATGGCCAGAACCACCACGTCGGTCTGCAGGAACTCCCGGGCGTTCATCGCCAGGTAGCCGATACCGGCGTTGGCCGAGATGGTTTCAGCCACGATCAGCGTCAACCACATAAAGCCCAGGGCAAAGCGCACACCGACCAGAATCGAAGGCAAAGCACCCGGCAAGATCACCTGACGGAACAGCGCAAAACCGGAAAGGCCATAGCTGCGAGCCATTTCCACCAAGGCCGGGTCGACATTGCGAATACCGTGGTACGTGTTCAGGTAGATCGGGAACAAGGTGCCCAGGGCCACCAGGAAAATCTTTGCCGACTCATCAATACCAAACCAGAGAATCACCAGCGGAATCAGCGCCAGGTGCGGCACGTTGCGGATCATCTGCACCGAACTGTCGAGCAGACGCTCACCCCAACGTGACAACCCGGTGATGAAGCCCAGCGCCAGGCCAAGGCTGCCGCCGATGACAAAACCGACACCGGCGCGCCAGCCACTGATCGCCAGGTGCTTCCAGATATCACCGCTGCGCACCAGTTCGACACCGGCGCTGATGACCGCACTCGGTGCCGGCAAGATCCGCGTCGACAGCCAGCCGGCACTTACCGCCAGTTGCCAGACAGCCAGCAACAGCAGCGGCAAGGCCCAGGGGGCAAGCCTGTGTGACAAGGGCGCGTTAGCACGACTCATGGCCCGGTCCTCAGCGCTGCGCTGCAGATTTTGGCAAGATGTCGTTAGCGACCATCTCGCCGAACGGGCTGACATAGCCTGCGCTTTTTGGCGGTTCAGGACGCTGCACATCCAGGTGCGGGAACAGCAGTTCGGCTACCCGATACGACTCTTCCAGGTGCGGGTAACCGGAGAAGATAAAAGTGTCGATGCCCAGTGCCGCATACTCCTTGACCCGCTCGGCCACGGTTGGCCCATCGCCGACCAGCGCCGTGCCGGCACCGCCGCGCACCAGGCCGACCCCGGCCCAGAGGTTCGGGCTGACTTCCAGGTTGTCGCGTTTGCCGCCATGCAGTGCAGCCATGCGCTGCTGACCGACCGAATCGAAGCGCGCCAGGGATGCCTGGGCACGGGCAATCGTGTCGTCGTCCAGATGCGAGATCAGTCGCTCGGCGGCCTGCCAGGCTTCGGCGTTGGTTTCACGCACGATCACATGCAGGCGAATGCCGAAGCGCACCGTGCGCCCCTGTTTCGCCGCCTTGGCCCGCACCTGCTCGATTTTCTCGGCAACGGCAGCCGGCGGCTCGCCCCAGGTCAGGTACAGTTCAACCTGCTCGGCGGCCAAGTCCTGGGCTGCCTCGGACGAGCCACCGAAGTACAGCGGCGGACGTGGCTGCTGGATCGGCGGGTAAAGCAACTTGGCGCCTTTGACCTGAATATGCTGGCCGTCGTAATCGACCGTCTCGCCTTCGAGCACGCGACGCCAGATGCGGGTGAACTCCACCGAGGCCTGATAACGTTCTTCATGGCTGAGGAACAGGCCGTCCCCGGACAACTCTTCCGGGTCGCCACCAGTGACCAGGTTGAACAGCGCGCGGCCACCCGAGAGCCGATCAAGGGTTGCGGCCTGACGTGCAGCGACCGTTGGCGAGATGATTCCGGGGCGCAAGGCCACCAGGAACTTCAGGCGCTGGGTTACCGGGATCAGTGAAGCGGCGACCAGCCAGGAGTCCTCGCAGGAGCGCCCGGTGGGGATCAGTACGCCGCCAAAACCGAGGCGATCCGCCGCTTGGGCGATCTGTTGCAGGTAACCGTGATCGACTGCTCGCGCGCCATCGGCGGTGCCAAGGTAATGACCGTCGCCATGGGTAGGCAGAAACCAGAAAACATTAAGGCTCATTGGAGTTGTCTCCTAAGGGTGGCTCAGACCGGGGCGTCGCCCCGGCGCAGGCAATACTTCAAGGCGCGCTGGCGACCTTGGCCGGGGGTGTCCAGATCACATCCTTGATGCTCAAGGGCTTTGGAATCAGCTTCAGCGCCTGGAAGGTGTCGGCGATCTTTTGCTGCGCGGCGACCACCTCTGGCGTCAGGAATGTCGCACCGTAGCCTTGGCGTTTAACCGAGGTCAGGGTGATGTCGGCGGGCAGGCCGAGCAGCGGCGCCACCTGATCGGTCACCTCCTGCGGATTGGCCTTGGACCACTCACCCACCGCGCGTACCTCGTCCACCAAGGCGCTGATCACCTCAGGGTGTTTCTGTGCGTAAGGCTTGGTCGCCAGGTAGAACTGATGGTTGTCGACGATGCCTTTGCCATCGCGCAGGGTGCGCGCTTGCAGTTGTTTCTCGGCCGCCGCCTGGTAAGGGTCCCAGATCACCCAGGCATCGACACTGCCACGCTCGAAGGCGGCACGGGCATCGGCGGGCGGCAGGAACACCGGCTGAATGTCGCTGTATTTCAGGCCGGCATCTTCCAGGGCCCGAACCAGCAGGTAGTGAACGTTGGAGCCCTTGTTCAGGGCAACCTTCTTGCCCTTGAGCGCCTTCACCGAGTCGATTGGCGAATCCTTAGGCACCAGGATCGCTTCGCTGTGCGGTGCCGGTGGCTCATAGGCGACGTACAACAGATCCGCGCCAGCAGCCTGGGCAAATACCGGCGGGGTCTCGCCGGTGACACCGAAGTCGATTGAGCCGACGTTCAGCCCTTCAAGCAGTTGCGGGCCACCCGGGAACTCCGTCCACTGGACCTGCACGCCCTGCGCCGCCAGGCGCTTCTCCAGCGTACCCTTGGCCTTGAGCAGCACCAGGGTGCCGTACTTTTGATAACCGATACGCAGGCTTTCTGCCTGGGCTTGAGTAATGGCGCCGAAGGACACAGCCGCAGCAAACAGAGCGACCAGACCACGACGCAAAATGACAGTGCGCATAGCGCTCTCCTTTTGCGATTAGGGTTCAGGCTGCACCTGCTTGCCCGTTGGCGGGCGAGTAAGGTGGGACGTGCGAGTAATGTGTTGCGTGTTGCGTGTTGCGTGTTGCGGCTCAGATGCTCCAGCGAGCACTAAGCAAACGTTCGTTCAACAGCCCCGGTGCAACGGGTTTTGGCCGACGGGCCAGGGCAGTGTGAAACTGTTCCAGCGATTCGTTCAGGCGCAGCTCCAACGCAGGAAGCAACTGCGCGGCAGCACTGCCTTCGCCATAAGCGATCTGGCTGTCGTCAGCGAAGATCCCTTGCAGGGTCTCTTGCGCCTTGAGTGCCGACAGCACCGGCTTGAGTGCGTAATCAACCGCCAGCATGTGGGCGATACTGCCGCCGGTAGCGATGGGCAATACCACCTTGTGGCTCAGCGCTCGCTCAGGCAGCAGATCCAGCAGGGTCTTCAGCGCACCGGAGAACGACGCCTTGTACACCGGCGTCGCGACGATCAGGCCATCGGCCTGCTCGACCAGTTGCAGGAAGTGCTGAACCTTAGGGCTGTCGAAGCGCGCATGCAGCAGATCGTCTGCCGGGAAGTCGCGCACCTGGAATGTCACCACTTCCACCCCCTGGCCTTGCAACCAGTGCCGGGCGCGTTCGAGCAACACACCAGAGCGTGAACGCACGCTGGGACTGCCACCGAGAGAGACAACCAACATTGAAGCGTATCCTTTAGCGGTTTCGAGACGGGTGCGAGCAGCAGATCTCGCGTTGATGGAGTGACCTTAACAGCTGTTTTATATATCTATAAATCATATTTTTTCATTTGGTTATTCAATAAAAGAATATTGAATAACCCGTACGCCGCGCAAAAAAAAGGGCCGTCGAAACGGCCCGAAAATCCCTGCTGTGGCTAAAGCAATGCGTCACACACTCAACGGTTTGGCTGCGGGGTCAGGCGCAGGTAGGGCTTGACCGCCCGGTATCCTTTGGGAAAGCGTCGTTTGATTTCGTCCTCATCCTTGAGTGACGGTACGATCACCACCTCGTCACCGTCCTGCCAGTTGGCCGGGGTGGCGACCTTGTGGTTGTCGGTCAGTTGCAGTGAGTCGATCACCCGCAGAATCTCGTGGAAGTTGCGCCCGGTGCTGGCGGGGTAAGTGATGGTCAGGCGGATCTTCTTGTTCGGGTCGATCACGAACAAGGAACGCACGGTCAGGGTGTCGCTGGCATTGGGGTGGATCAGGTCATAGAGGTCAGACACCTTGCGATCGGCGTCGGCCAGGATCGGAAAGTTGACGACGGTGTTCTGGGTTTCGTTGATGTCTTCGATCCAGCGCAGATGAGACTCCACCGGGTCGACCGAAAGGGCAATGGCCTTGACCCCGCGTTCGGCGAACTGCTCCTTGAGCTTGGCAGTGAACCCCAGTTCGGTGGTGCAGACTGGCGTAAAATCCGCCGGGTGCGAAAACAGCACACCCCAGCTGTCGCCCAGCCACTCATGGAAACGAATCGTGCCGGCGCTGGAATCCTGTTCGAAATCGGGGGCGATATCGCCGAGTCTGAGGCTCATGGTGGGGCTCCTTGAAATACGTTCTGGTGGAGCCACTGTGCATCGACCTGAAGCAAATTAAAAAGAATAAATAATGATTTATTTATAACTTTACGATCTATTAATTTCAGGTCGAAAAAAAGCCCCGCACCAAGGCGAGGCTTTCTCTACTGACACTTACATGAAGGTGTAGGTGTAGTTGAAGATCAGGCGGGTTTGGTCCATGTCGGCAGCACTTTCTGTGCCTTCGCCACGGTAGATACCATGCCGCAAGCTAGCACCCAGCCCCTTGAGGGCGCCTTCCTGAATGACGTAATCGATACGTGCATCACGCTCCCACTCGTTGTAGCTGCCATTTCCGCTCTTGTAACGAATGTCATCGCCACGCAGGTAGGCAATCGAGGTCTTCAGGCCTGGAACTCCCAGGCGAGCGAAGTCATAAGCGTACTGACCGAAGGTGGTGTTTTCACCGGCACGGGCAAACTGGTTGATCATGCTATCGGTGAACAGGTAGAAGCTGGAGCCGCCGGCACCCTCAAGGCGACCATTACCATCGGTAACGTTGCTTTGGTTCAGCCAGACGAAACCACCATCATCACTAACCTGCTGATGACCGAGCATAAGCGAGTGTCCGCCCAGGGTGTAGGTGAACATGGCGCTCCAGGTCTTGTTATCGACCTCGTTGTTCTTACCGTAACCACCGTTGTTCTTGAACTCGTAACCGGCTTGGCCGTTCTTGCCATCCGAGCTGCTGTCGAAGTAGCGCAGGTCGGTCTTGAACGACTGGTCGTTCGCGATCGGGTAGACGTGGACCAGGCCCAGGAAGTGCTGCTTGTAGAAGTCTTCCAGGTTCGAGTAGTAGTACTGCAGGGTCAGGTCTTTGGTGACCTTCCAGTCGGCGCCGCCAAACTGGAACTTGTTGCTGTCCTGAGACGCGCCCGCAACCGACAGGCCGGTCCTGTTGCTCGAAGCACGGCCCATGGCGTGCTCAAGTTGACCACCAGTCAGGGTGACGTTGTCGATTTCCTTGGAGGTGACAATGCCACCTTCAAAGGTTTGCGGCAGCAGACGGCCGTCGTTGGCTACCAGGATTGGCAGGTTTGGCGCCAGTGCACCACCGAGGTGGGCTTCGGTCTTGGAGAAGCGCGCCTTGGCGTTGCCACCGATACGCGCCCACTGATCTACAGCCGAACCGTCAGTATCGCTAGGGAAAAAGTTGTTGTTATTCGGGTGGTGGCCTTTGCCGCCATCCAGATGAATACCCCAAACGGCTTGAGCGTCAAAACCGAAGCCCACCGTACCCTCGGTGAAGCCCGACTGATAGTCGGCCTTGAAGCCTTGAGCGGATTCTCGCTGATCGCTTCCCCCGGTTTCACGGTTGTCGTTATCGAAATACATGGTGCGCGAGCTGACAGACAGCTTGCTGTCTTCAACGAAACCGGCAGCACCTGCTTGTTGAGCCAGAACCCCAAGGGCGACGGCAAGTGCCAAAGTGGACTTGTACATTTTTTGCTCCTTTCATTTCTAATTCTTGTGATTCTCTGTCGGCGGGGTCTTTTGCCTCGCTCGACGTCGATAGCCGATTAGCACCAAAGGGTGTGGTTCGAGTCAATCGTAACCATTCATTTCAAGACTTTGGTCTAATGCGTCCGGTTTGCGCCGAAGAATAATGACTATCCTATAAATCTAAAAAGAATTATTTATGACGTTTTAAGATTTTTCTGACATAAAAATAGAATTTTTCTCTTCCTGCCTTTCCGTGCAGCCATTTCAATCCTCTCCCACCCATGCAGTGGCGAGGTTGACCGTGGTCACCCCATCGCCCAATCAACGCACCCTCCCCAGACACGCAAGCGCCTTAAAGCAATTGGCTCCTAAGCTAATTCCTAAAAGTTATTTATTTTAATTTTCTTAGATCATTTAGCCTTCTTCTCAATCGCCCATCACCCTCCGCCTGAGAAGGAGTTTTCCATGACCCTGCATACGCCGCTGCGCCTGTTCGCCGCACTGACCCTGGCCGGTGCCAGCTGGTTCACCCAGGCGGCCGACCTGACCGTGGCCTACCAGACCACCGTTGACCCGGCGAAAGTCGCCCAGGTTGACGGCGACTATGAAAAAGCCAGCAAGGCCAGCATTGACTGGCGCAAGTTCGACAGCGGGGCCGACGTGATCACCGCCGTAGCCTCGGGTGATGTGCAAATCGGCTACCTGGGCTCAAGCCCTCTGGCGGCGGCCGCGACCCGCAAGCTGCCGGTGGAAACCTTCCTGATCGCCACCCAGATCGGCGCCGCCGAAGCACTGGTCGCTCGCGACGGTGCGGGGATCAATTCGCCGCAAGACCTGGTCGGCAAGAAAATCGCCGTGCCGTTTGTCTCCACCGGGCACTACAGCCTGTTGGCCGCGCTGAAGCAGTGGAACATCGACCCGGCCAAGGTACAGATCCTCAACCTGGCGCCGCCCGCCATCATTGCTGCCTGGAAACGCGGTGACATCGACGCCACCTACGTCTGGGACCCGGCACTGGGTGTGGCCAAGGAAAACGGCAAGGTGCTGATCACCTCCGGCGAACTGGCCAAGACCGGTGCACCCACCTTCGACGCCTGGATCGTGCGCAAGGACTTTGCCGCCAAACACCCAGAAATCGTCAAAGCCTTCGCCAAGGTCACCCTGGACGCCTACGCCGAGTACCGCAAAGACCCGCAAGCCTGGCTTGCCGACAAAAGCAACGTCGACAAACTGGTGAAACTGTCCGGAGCCAAGGCTACCGATATCCCGGCGCTGCTTCAGGGCAACGTCTTCCCGCTGGCCAATGACCAGATCGCAGCCCTCGGCGCACCGACCACCCAGGCCATCACCGACACCGCCACCTTCCTAAAGGC
Source organism: Pseudomonas sp. HLS-6 TE3448 (assembly GCF_053629555.1). Taxonomy (NCBI): domain Bacteria; kingdom Pseudomonadati; phylum Pseudomonadota; class Gammaproteobacteria; order Pseudomonadales; family Pseudomonadaceae; genus Pseudomonas; species Pseudomonas sp. HLS-6 TE3448. The sequence continues at coordinate 1,075,478 of NZ_JBRJIO010000001.1, forward strand.
GCAAGGCAAGGTCGAGGCGGTACTGCCGGACTACTCGCCCTACGTCAGCGCCAAATTCATCGCCAACTGATCGGAGCCTGTCATGGCATTGCTTGAGCTGGAGCGCATCAGCGCACAGTACCCCGGTGCGGCCGAGCCGGTACTGGCCGACATCTCCCTGAGCCTGGGCCCACAGCAGTTGCTGGTGGCCCTGGGTCCTTCGGGTAGCGGCAAGACCTCGCTGCTGAACCTGATCGCCGGCTTCGTTGCGCCCAGTGCCGGGCGCATCACCCTCGACGGCAAGCCGGTGCAAGGCCCCGGTGCCGAGCGCGGGGTGGTGTTCCAGGACGACGCGCTACTGCCTTGGCAGGACGTGCTGAGCAACGTTGCCTTCGGCCTGGAACTGGCCGGTGTGCCACGTGCGCAACGGGAACAGAAGGCCCGCGAAATGCTCGCCCTGGTTGACCTTGCCGGGTTTGGCAGCCGGCGTATCTGGCAACTGTCCGGTGGGCAGAAGCAGCGTGTGGGCCTGGCTCGTGCGCTGGCCGCCGACCCGCGGGTGCTGCTGATGGATGAACCCTTCGGCGCATTGGATGCCTTTACCCGCGAGCAGATGCAGGAGTTGCTGCTGCAGGTGTGGCAGCGTACCGCCAAGCCGGTGTTCCTGATTACCCACGACATTGAGGAAGCAGTGTTCCTGGCCACCGAGCTCGTGCTGCTGGCCCCCCATCCGGGGCAGATTGTCGAGCGCCTGCCGCTGGACTTCGGGCGACGTTACGCCGCCGGTGAATCGGCCCGGGCGATCAAATCCGATCCACGCTTTATCGAAACCCGCGAGCATGTGCTGGCGCGGGTGTTCTCACAACGCAGCGCCGCCACGCGGCAGGAGTCCGCATGAGCAGCCTGGACGTTCCGTTGGCCGCAAAAGCCGCCAAACCCTTGGCCCACACAACGGCAGCGCGCCGCAGCCTGAGCACCCGCTGGATCAGCGGCCTGACCCTGATCAGCCTGCTGGCCATCTGGTGGGCCGTCACGGCAGCCGAGTGGATCGAACCGCTGTTCCTGCCCTCGCCTGCCGCGGTGTTGTCCAAAGCCTGGTTGCTACTGACCCAGGGCTACATGGAGTCGACCCTCTGGCAACATTTGGGCGCCAGCCTCGGACGTATCGGCCTGGCACTGGGTGCGGCGATTGTCAGCGCCATTCCGATTGGCATCGCCATCGGCCACAACCGGATTGCACGGGGCATTCTCGACCCACTGATCGAGTTCTATCGGCCCATTCCTCCGCTGGCCTATTTGCCCCTGATTGTGATCTGGTGCGGTATCGGCGAACTGTCGAAAGTGCTGCTGATCTACCTGGCGATCTTCGCCCCGATTGCCATCGCCACCGCAACGGGCGTGCGCACGGTCGACCCGACCAAGTTGCGCGCTGCACAGTCGCTGGGTGCTACACGGGCACAGCTGATTCGCCATGTGATTCTGCCCAGCGCACTGCCGGACATCCTTACCGGAGTGCGTATTGGCCTGGGTGTCGGCTGGTCGACCCTGGTTGCCGCCGAACTGATCGCCGCCACCAGCGGCCTGGGCTTCATGGTGCAATCAGCGGCACAGTTTCTGGTCACCGATGTGGTGGTACTGGGCATTCTGGTTATCGCCCTGATCGCCTTCGCCCTTGAGATGAGCCTGCGTGCACTGCAACGCAAACTGGTGCCTTGGCACGGCCAGAGCCATTGATCGCGCACCGACACTGACCACGCCGACAGCTCGGCGCCGAACCGAACGAGACCCCTATGAGCCTGACCATTACCCCATTGAGCCCGGCACTGGGCGCACAGATCAGCGGCATTGACCTGAGTGTTGAGATCAATGCCGAGCAACGTGGCGCCATCGAGCAGGCGTTGCTCAAGCACCAGGTACTGTTCTTCCGTGATCAGCCACTGACGCCTGCCCAGCAAGCACGCTTCGCGGCGCACTTTGGCGACCTGCACATTCACCCGATCTACCCTAATGTCCCTGAAACACCAGAGGTGCTGGTGCTCGACACGGCGGTCACTGACGTGCGCGACAACGCCGTCTGGCACACCGACGTGACCTTCCTGGCAACCCCGGCGATGGGCGCGGTGCTCAGTGCCAAGCAGTTGCCCGCTTATGGGGGAGACACCCTGTGGGCCAGCGGCATCGCCGCCTTTGAGGCCCTTTCGGCACCCCTGCGGCAGATGCTCGACGGCCTCACCGCAACCCATGACTTCACCCAGTCGTTTCCGCTGGAACGTTTTGGCACGACCGCCGAAGACCGCGAACGCTGGGAGGCGACCCGCCGCGCTAACCCGCCGCTTTCACATCCGGTGGTCAGAACCCATCCGGTCAGCGGGCGCAAGGCTCTGTTTGTCAGCGAAGGTTTCACGACCCGCATCAACGAGCTCAGCGAGGCAGAGAGCAAGGCGCTGCTCGCCCTGTTGTTTGCCCACGCCACCCGCCCCGAATTCACCATTCGCTGGCGTTGGCAAGAAAACGACGTGGCATTCTGGGACAACCGCGTCACCCAGCATTACGCGGTAGACGATTACCGTCCGCAGCGGCGCGTGATGCACCGGGCGACGATTCTGGGTGACGCACCGTTCTGAACCTCGCGGCAGCCATCTCCCGGTGAATGGGCAAGATGGCTGCCACCTGTCCAGCAAGTTGCAGGCAGCGGGCTCAGCGCACCAGGTGCAGGTACTGCAGGTGCCGTTCGTACTGGTCGAGGATGTCGTTGATGATCTGCTCCTTGCTGTAGCCCGCCAGGTCATAATCCTGGCTGCCTTCACTCAGGTGCACTTCCGCACGGTAGTAGCGACGGTTCTTCAACTCTTGCGTACCCAGCCCTGCCAACGCGAAGGACGGTGTGAAATAGCCGCGCATCTGCACCTGATAGATAAACGGCTGCTCTTCACCATGGCCGATCTTCAGGCTGACATTGTCGTGGCTCGGGTCTTCCTGGGAAATCACCGCCAGGCCTTTCTCGGCAAACACTTCGGTGACCTCGGCAATCGCCGGGCGCACCACGTCATCCATGAACCGATAGACCTCATCCCGCGACGGGAAGTGAATGGCCTGGCTCAAACGTTGACGCCAGCCCCCGCGACCACGGCGTGAAGTGGCGAATGGGGCCAGGGAATGCAGTTGGGCAATCTGCCGCTGCGACTCCAGGTAAAACGCCTTGTGCAGCCCCCACATCATGGCCAGCAAAATCACCGAGAAGGGCAACGAGGTCAGTACCACTGCTGACTTGAGCGAGTCGATACTGCCCGCGAACAGCAGGCCAATGGTGATCAACCCGGTCATGGCGCCCCAGAACACCCGCAGCCAGTTCGGCCCATCTTCATCGGCGTTGCCATCACGGGCGGACAAGGTCGACAGCACCACCGTGCCGGAGTCGGCCGAAGTGACGAAGAAGACAAAGCTGATGAACACCGTGATGGCGATCACCGCCTTGCTCCACGGGTAGGTTTCCAGCAACAGGTAGAGGGTCATCGACGGGTTGTCGAGGGCCGACTGGGCCAGGCTGGTCATGCCATGATCAAGCACCTGGGTCAGGGCGCTATTGCCGAAGATCGACATCCAGGCCAGGGTGAAGCCCAGTGGAATCAGCAGCACACCAAAGACGAATTCACGGATCGTCCTGCCCCGCGAGATACGCGCAATGAACAGGCCGACAAAGGGCGCCCAGGCAATCCACCAGGCCCAGTAGAACACCGTCCAGTTACCCAGCCAGTCGTTGGCCTGAGTGTAGGCATAGACATCGAAACTCTTGCGCGGCAAAGCACCGAGGTAATCACCCAGGTTCTGGATCAGCGTGTTGAACAGGTGCTGTGTCGGGCCGGCGAACAACACGAACAACAGCAACCCACAGGCCAGGAGCATGTTGATGTCGGACATCACCCGCACGCCCTTGTCCACACCGGCCACGGCAACAGCCACTGCGGCGCCCATCATCAGCGTGATCAGCGCAACTTGCACCCAATGGCTATGGGAAATACCGAACAGGTAATCCAGGCCGGCGTTCAGGTGCAGGACACCAAAGCCCATGTCCGCCCCCAGGCCGAACACCGTGGCGATGATGCCGAAGCCATCCACTGCATAGCCAATCGGCCCATTGATGCGCTTGCCGATCAGCGGGTACAGCGCCGAACGCAGGGCCAATGGCAGGTTGTGCCGGTAAGCGAAATACGCCAGGGCCATACCGACAAAAGCAAAAACACCCCAGCCATGCAGGCCCCAATGCAGGAACAGCAACTGCATGGCCTGGCGCCCGGCCTCGACCGTGCCGGCCTCGCCTTGAGGCGGCTGAAGCAAGTGAGTGAGCGGTTCGGAGACGCAGAAGAAGAACAGGGTAATGCTGATGCCGGCGGCGAACAGCATGCCGGCCCATGACAGGTAACTGAACTCGGGCTCGTCGTGGTCGGCACCGAGCTTGATCTTGCCGTAGCCAGACAAGGCGGTGACCACCACGAAGACCAGGTACAGCGTCATCGCCAACATGTAGTACCAGCCAACCGTATTGGCGGCCCAGTTTTGCGCGGCCAACAGCCACTCACCGGCGGCCGTGGGGTTGGCGATCACCACCAGGCCAAACAACAGAATGAAGCTTGCCGCGAAGTAGAACACCGGCGGGTTCATGCGGATCTTGCTGGTCGGGACAGGCGTGGATGCACTCATAAGCAGTGCACCTCACGACGCGTGGAAAGGGTTGGATTGAACGGGTTCAGCAAAGGGTTTCCTCCTGTTGAACACCGGCAGCGGACCACCGTTTAACTTGAACGAGCGTTCAAGTTAAACATGGATGGCGCTCAGATGCGACCCAACCGGTCTGGAAGCCCGCCTACTTCTGCGTCCCGTCATCATGCTGCAGATTGGCCTGGGTCAGGTTGCTGCCCGGTGCCACGCTGCGGGTCAGCCAGACGTTGCCGCCAATGGTCGAGCCCTTGCCGATGGTGATTCGACCAAGGATGGTGGCGCCGGCATAGATCACCACATCGTCCTCGACGATAGGGTGGCGCGGCTGGCCCTTTTGCAGTTGGCCAGACTCGTCGGCCGGGAAGCGTTTGGCACCCAGGGTCACGGCCTGATAGATCCGTACCCGCTCACCGATGATTGCGGTTTCACCAATGACCACACCGGTACCGTGATCGATGAAGAAGCTCGGGCCGATCTGCGCGCCGGGGTGGATGTCGATACCCGTGGCCGAGTGGGCGATTTCCGAGCTGATCCGCGCCAGCAGCGGCAAGCCTGCACGGTACAGGTGGTGCGCCAGACGGTGATGAATCACTGCAAGGATACCGGGGTAGCACAGCAGGACTTCATCGACACTGCGGGCCGCCGGGTCGCCGTGGTACGCCGCCAACACGTCGCTGTCGAGCAGGCTGCGCAGGCCGGGCAAGGCCGCGGCGAAATCCTGGATCAGACGCAAGGCGGTAGCATCGACCTGTGCCGGGTCCGCCTTGCCCTGACGCGCAACATAGCGCAGCTCCAGACGGGCCTGCGCGAGCAGCGCGGTCAGGGCTGTGTCGAGGGTATGCCCCACGTAAAAGTCTTCGCTCTCTTCACGCAGGTCGACCGGGCCCAGGCGCATCGGGAACAACGCGCCACACAACTGCTCAAGGATCTGCCGCATGGCTTCACGCGAGGGTAATTCGCGCCCGCCCTGCTCCCCACTGCTGCGGCCATTGCGGCTGCGCCACTGATCACGGGCAGCACGTAGCTGGCCGACGATACCCTGCAATTGCCATTGCCCTGTTTGCGCGTTCTCGCTCACGGTTGCTCTCCTGCCACGCGGCATCTGCTGGATTGGAATGCTCGCCTGATGGCTGACCACTTTACGGCAATTGGCGTCGCTGGAAAAAATAACCCTTTATTCCAATCCGCTATACCGGGGGCATAAGCCGAGCTATTCGCCGAACGCCACCGGCTGCCTATACTCGATTTTTTGTCAGGCACAACTTCCCATGACCGAACTCGAACGCCAGCTCGCTCGCTTCAACCGCCTTGAACTGCTGAGCGGGCCCACGCCACTGGAAAAACTAGAGCGGCTGTCCACGTGGGCAGGCCGCGCCATCTACGTCAAACGCGATGACCTGACGCCGCTGGCATTCGGTGGCAACAAACTGCGCAAGCTGGAATACCTGGCCGCCGATGCCCTGGCCAAAGGTGCCGACACCCTGATCACCGCGGGCGCGATCCAGTCCAACCACGTGCGCCAGACCGCTGCCCTGGCGGCACGCCTGGGGCTGGGCTGTGTCGCCCTGCTGGAAAACCCCATCGGTACCGATTCAGCCAGTTACCTGGGCAACGGCAACCGCCTGTTGCTGGACCTGTTCGGGGCCAAGGTCGAGATGGTCGACAACCTCGATAACGCCGATGAGCAGTTGCAGTCCTTGGCGGTACGCCTGCATGCCAGTGGCCGCAAACCCTATCAGGTACCCATCGGCGGCTCCAATGCCCTCGGCGCCCTGGGCTATGTGCGCGCAGGCCTGGAACTGGCCGCGCAGATCCAGCACAGCGGCGAAACCTTTGCCGGGGTGGTGCTGGCCTCTGGCAGTGCCGGCACCCACAGCGGCCTGGCCCTGGGATTGGCTTCGGTGCTGCCGCAATTGCCGGTGATCGGCGTCACCGTGTCGCGTACCGACGAAGCCCAGCGACCCAAGGTACAAGGGCTCGCCGAGCGCACTGCCGAGCTGCTCGGTGTGCAGCTGCCGGAGAGCTTCAAGGTCACCCTCTGGGATGAATACTTCGCCCCGCGCTATGGCGAACCAAACGCAGGCACACTCGCAGCAATACGCGAACTGGCCAGCCACGAGGGCCTGCTGCTCGACCCGGTCTACACCGGAAAGGCCATGGCAGGCCTGCTTGACGGTATTACCCGCCAGCGTTTCGAGGCCGGCCCGCTGATTTTTCTGCACACCGGTGGGGCACCGGCGTTATTCGCCTACCCTGAAGTCTGGAACCCATGAACGGGTGGCATCCAAATAGAATTTAAAGGAATAAATAAACAAATTAATATTATTTAAGGATCTATTAGTGCCACCCCTATAGTCACCGCCACACCCATAACAACAGAGGGGCTAGCCATGAAGATTTCCGTTCTGACGAAACAGGTTCTCGGTGCCAGTCTGGGCCTGCTACTCGGTGCCAGCCTGCTGGGCCAGGCCATCGCCGGGGAGCAACTGCAACAGATCAAGGACAGCGGCACACTCAAGGTCGGCCTGGAAGGCACCTACCCACCGTTCAGTTTCGTCGACAACGACGGCAAGCTCGCCGGCTTTGAAGTGGACTTCTCCGAAGCCCTGGCCAAGGAGCTTGGGGTAAAAGCCAAGCTGCAGCCAACCAAGTGGGACGGCATCCTCGCGGCCCTTGAGTCCAAGCGCCTGGACGTGGTGATCAACCAGGTGACCATCTCCGAGGAACGCAAGAAGAAGTACGACTTCTCGACCCCGTACACCATCTCCGGCATTCAGGCCCTGACCCTGAAAAAGAACGAAGGCAGCATCAAGACCGCCGCCGATCTGGCCGGCAAGAAAGTCGGTGTAGGCCTGGGTACCAACTACGAGCAATGGCTCAAGGACAACGTACCGAAAGCCATCATCAAGACCTACGACGACGACCCCACCAAGTACCAGGACCTGCGGGTCGGCCGTATCGACGCCATTCTGGTAGACCGCCTGGCCGCATTCGAGCTGGTCGCCAAGGCCAAGGACACCGCCGTCACCGGTGAAGCCTTCTCCCGCCAGGAATCCGGTGTTGCATTGCGCAAAGGTGAGCCAGAACTGCTTGAGGCGATCAACAAGGCCATCGACACGCTTCGGGCCAATGGCACCCTGGCCAAGCTGTCGCAGAAATGGTTCAACGCTGACGTCACAAAATGATTGCCGACAGCCTCCAGCTAGCGCTGGATTCCGCGCCCTTTCTGCTCAAGGGCGCGTACTTCACCGTAGGCCTGAGCCTGGGCGGCATGTTCTTCGGCTTGCTGCTGGGGTTCGGCCTGGCGCTGATGCGGCTGTCATCGCTGAAAGTGCTTAGCTGGTCTGCCCGCGTCTACGTGTCGTTCTTTCGCGGCACACCACTGCTGGTCCAACTGTTCGTGATCTATTACGGCCTGCCGCAACTTGGCCTGGAACTCGACCCACTGCCGGCGGCACTGATCGGCTTGTCGCTGAACATGGCCGCCTATGCCTGCGAAATCCTGCGGGCGGCCATCAGCTCCATCGACCGCGGCCAATGGGAAGCCGCCGCCAGCATCGGCATGACCCGCAGCCAGGCCATGCGTCGGGCGATCCTGCCACAGGCGGCGCGCACCGCCTTGCCACCGCTGGGCAATAGCTTCATCTCCCTGGTCAAGGACACGGCGCTGGCCGCGACCATCCAGGTGCCGGAGCTGTTTCGTCAGGCGCAGTTGATTACCGCACGCACCTTCGAGGTGTTCACCCTGTACCTGGCGGCAGCACTGATCTACTGGGTACTGTCCAGCCTCCTCGCCCACCTGCAGCACCGCCTTGAAGCGCGGGTCAACCGGCACGACCTGGAGTCCTGAGCGCATGATCGTCGTAGAGCACCTGACCAAGCAGTTCAACGGCCAGACCGTACTGGCCGGTATCAACCTCACCGTCAACGCCGGTGAAGTGATTGCCATCATCGGCCCCAGCGGCTCGGGCAAAACCACCTTCCTGCGCTGTCTGAACCTGCTGGAAACCCCCAGCAGCGGTCTCATTCGCGTCGGCGACATCGAGATTGACGGCAACCGTCCGCTGAAACAGCAACAGGGCCTGATCCGCCAACTGCGCCAGCACGTCGGTTTCGTGTTCCAGAACTTCAACCTGTTTCCCCACCGCACGGCGCTGGAAAACGTTATCGAAGGCCCCATCGTGGTCAAGAAAACCCCACGCAATGCGGCCATCACCCTGGGCCGTGCCTTGTTGCAGAAAGTCGGTCTGGGCGACAAGGAAAATGCTTATCCGAGACGCTTGTCCGGCGGCCAGCAACAGCGGGTAGCCATTGCCCGGGCACTGGCCATGGAGCCTGAAGTGATTCTGTTCGACGAGCCGACCTCGGCCCTCGACCCGGAACTGGTTGGCGAAGTGCTGGCCACCATCCGCAGCCTGGCCGAAGAAAAGCGCACGATGATCATCGTCACCCACGAGATGGGCTTTGCCCGCGACGTCGCCAATCGGGTGATTTTTTTCGACAAGGGGGTCATCGTCGAGCAGGGTGAAGCCAAGGCACTCTTTGCCAATCCCAGGGAAGAGCGCACCCGGCAATTCCTTGGCAAGTTCCTCGGTATGCACGCCTCGCAGCCCTGAGCCAGGACGACGACTTTTGCACCCGACGAACACCCTGGTTTCCCCCTCGAAGTAGGACGTCTCCGAAGATCCTGCACCCGGCCCAAGGCGGCGCCCGCATGCCTTGACTCGCTTCCCGTACTCGCCAATAAACCTGAGCAACGTCGTCCTCGACCACTCATTTACTTCGTACGGGAACATCACCATGCACTGTGCAGCCAAAGGAACTGAACTGCCCCCTCCTGCCCTCCCCGACGTTGCCCATGAGGGCATTGGCCTGGCCGCTGCCAGCAACCTGCGCGCCTGCATCCAGACCAATGCGGCCATGCAAACGGGTGACGTGCTGGAACTGTTCTGGGGCAGTTGCTTCGTTGCCGCACACCAGCTTTCGGCCAACGACCTCGACCAACACATCAGTTTCCAGGTACCCCGCACGCTGCTGCGCCCAGGTGCGAACCGCGTGCACTATCGCCTGCTCAAGCCCGGGTGCCGGCCTGTAAAGTCACCGTCACTGCAGGTGCTCATCAAGCTGGCCTGCCCTGGCGGTGAGACCCTGTGCGAAACCACCGAAAACCCGGCGCTCGCCCCGCTGAGCCTTGCCCCTGCAATTGTTCGCCATGGCCTCGACCTGCAGCGCCTGGGGCCAACGCTGCCCTTTCGCATCGCCCCTTACCTGAACATGGCCGAAGGCGATGAAATCACCCTTCGCTGGGGTGACGTGCGCCTCGACCTGCCTGCACTCGGCGCTGACGCTATCGGCCTCGCCGTGCATGGCGAAATCCCCAGGGCGCTGGTCATCGAAGCCGGAGCGGACGACTTTCTCGACATCAGTTACTGCGTCCTTGACCGCGTGGGTAACAGCTCGCAATGGGCTGCTCCCCTGCAGGTGAAGGTTTACAACAGCCGGCCCTGACCTCCCTTCTATGTATATTCCCAAAAGTTCGTTCATTTAATTTTTACAAACAATTAAGGTATATAAACCGGACCACCGGACCCACGCTTGTTCCGTCGCCGCACCCGCGGCGACTTTCCCATCAGTGAGGTAGGTATGGTCAGGAACACAATCACCCCAGTGCGTAACGCCAGGGCATTGAGTGCAGCCAAGGAGCGGTACTGAAATGTCCAGTCTGGCAATCACCACAGTCCACAGCGATCTGGACAGCGCCCCATTACTCTTGCCGGCCAAGGTTCTGCGCACTGACGCTGAAGCCTTGCAGGCAGCCCACGAACTGGCCGCAGTCGCCCGCACCCAGGCAGCCAAACGCGATCAGCAACGCAAGCTGCCCTGGAGTGAAATCGAACTCTTCACCCACAGCGGCCTGGGCAGTATCACGATCCCCCGGGCCTATGGTGGCCCGCAGGTCTCGTTTCAGACCCTGGCCGAGGTGTTTCGCATTATCAGCGCCGCCGACCCTGCGCTCGGGCAGATCCCGCAAAATCAGGTCGGCATCCTGCAACTGCTGCAAGGCGCAGCAACCGAGCCGCAGAAAGCCCTGCTGTTCACCAGCGTGCTGAACGGCTGGCGCATCGGCAATGCCGGCCCTGAGCGCGGCACCAAGAACACCCTGGAACTCAAGGCGCGCATTACCCGCCAAGGCGACGGTTACGTTATCAGCGGGCAGAAGTTCTACTCGACCGGCGCCCTGTACGCCCATTGGGTCGCGGTCAAAGCGCTGAATGATGAAGGCCGTCAGGTCATGGCGTTTGTACGCCGGGGCAGCCCGGGGCTGCGCATTGTCGATGACTGGTCTGGCTTCGGCCAACGCACCACCGCCAGCGGCACCGTCCTGCTGGACAAGGTTCCGGTCGACGCGGAGCTGGTCGTCGATAACTGGCGGATCGGTGAAAGCCCGAATATTCAGGGCGCCGTCTCGCAATTGATCCAGGCCGCCATCGATGCCGGGATCGCCGAAGCGGCGCTCGCCGACACCATCGCCTTTGTGCGCGAACGTGCTCGCCCATGGATCGATGCCAAGGTCGAACGCGCCAGCGACGACCCGTACGTGATCGCCGACATTGGTCGCCTGCAGCTTGAACTGCACGCGGCCCAGGCGCTGCTGAGCAAGGCCGCCCGCGTGCTGGATGCAGTGAGTGCAGCACCGATTGACGCCGAGGCGGCCGCTCGGGCCTCCATCGCCGTGGCCGAGGCCAAGGTGTTGACCACGGAAATTTCCCTGCAGGCCAGCGAGAAACTCTTCGAGCTCTCCGGCAGCCGGGCCAGCCTGGCCGAGTTCAACCTCGACCGGCATTGGCGCAATGCCCGTGTGCATACCCTGCATGACCCGGTGCGCTGGAAATACCACGCCGTCGGCGCCTATTACCTCAACGGTACCCTGCCTGCCCGGCATTCCTGGATCTGACCAGACCACTGGAGCCTCTATGAGCCTTTTGTCACCACCGCACGCCAGCGTTGCGGTTATCCACACTGATGCCCAGGCCTTGCAGATCGCCGAGGATATCGCCCAACAATTGCGTCAGGACAGCATCCTGCGCGACCGCGAGCGGCAGTTGCCGCATGCCGAACTGGCGTTGTTCTCGCGCTCTGGCCTATGGGGTATCACGGTCCCGAAAGCCTACGGGGGTGCCGGGGTGTCCAACGTCACCCTGGCCAAGGTTATCAGCCGTATTGCCCAGGCCGACTCATCGCTCGGCCAGATCCCGCAGAACCACTTCTATGCACTGGAAGTGCTGCGCGTCAACGGCAGCCCTGAGCAACAGCAGCGCCTGTATGCCGAGGTACTCGCAGGCCAGCGCTTCGGCAATGCCCTAGCTGAGTTGGGCACCAAAACCGCCCATGACCGCACCACCGCACTGAGCCGTGAAGGCGAACACTGGCGCATCAATGGCCGCAAGTTCTACGCCACCGGTGCGCTGTATGCTCAACGTATTCCGACCTCGGTGGTCGACGAGCACGGTGAACAGCACCTGGCCTTCGTTCCAGCCAACAGCCCGGGCCTGAATGTCATCGACGACTGGAGTGGTTTCGGCCAACGCACTACCGGCAGTGGTTCGGTGGTGTTCGACAACGTGCAGGTAGCGGCCGACGATATCGTGCCGTTTCAAAGCGCCTTCGAGCGGCCAACACCCGTCGGGCCACTGGCGCAGATTCTCCATGCTGCGATCGACACGGGCATCGCCCGCGCCGCTTACGAAGATGCCCTGCAGTTCGTGCGTACACGCACACGGCCCTGGATCGACTCGGGTATCGAAAAAGCCACCGACGACCCGTTGAGCCTGAAGGCCTTCGGGCACCTGGCAATTCGTCTGCACGCCGCCGAGGCACTGCTCGAGCGCGCGGGTGAATACCTCGACAGGGCGCAGGCCGAAACCAATGCCGACACCGTTGCCGCCGCCTCCATTGCAGTTGCCGAAGCACGAGCCATCAGCACCGAAATCTCGCTGGCCGCCGGCAGCACCTTGTTTGAGCTGGCAGGCAGCCAGGCCACACTGGCCGAACATGGCCTTGACCGGCACTGGCGCAACGCCCGCACCCATACCCTGCACGATCCGGTGCGCTGGAAGTACCACGCCATCGGCAACTACTACCTCAACGATGAAAACCCACCACTGCGGGGGACCATCTGATGGCGAAGAAAAAGATCCTGCTCAATGCCTTCAACATGAACTGCATCGGGCACATCAACCATGGGCTGTGGACACACCCACGGGATACCTCCACCCAGTTCAACACACTGGAGTACTGGACCGACCTGGCCAAACTGCTTGAGCGCGGACTGTTCGACGGGCTATTCATCGCTGACATCGTTGGCGTCTATGACGTGTACCAGCAGTCGCTGGACGTCACGCTCAAGGAGGCCATCCAGTTGCCGGTCAATGACCCGCTGCTGCTGGTGTCCGCCATGGCCGCAGTCACCCGTAACCTGGGCTTTGGCCTGACGGCCAACCTGACCTACGAGCCCCCCTACCTGTTTGCTCGACGGCTCTCCACGCTCGACCACCTGAGCCGCGGCCGGGTTGGCTGGAACATTGTCACCGGCTACCTCGACAGCGCGGCAAAAGCCATGGGCCTGGACGCCCAACCGGAGCATGACCGCCGCTACGACCAGGCCGATGAGTACCTGCAGGTGCTCTACAAACTCTGGGAGGGCAGCTGGGAAGACAATGCGGTGGTCAACGATCCACAGCAACGGGTCTATGCCCGGCCAGACAAAGTGCACAAGGTACAGCACCACGGCGAGTTCTATCGCGTCGAGGGCTATCACCTCTGCGAGCCCTCTCCGCAACGGACCCCGGTGCTGTTCCAGGCCGGTAGTTCCGAACGCGGCCTGAGTTTTGCCGGGCAGCACGCCGAGTGCGTGTTCATCAGTGGCCAGAACAAAGCCGCGACGCGGGCCCAGGTCGACAAGGTGCGGGCCGCAGCGGTCGCCGCCGGGCGCGACCCGCAGTCGATCAAGGTGTTCATGGGCCTGACGGTCATCGTTGCCGAGAGCGAGCAGAAAGCACGGGCCAAGCAGGCTGAGTACCTGCGCTACGCCAGCGCCGAAGCCGGGGTTGCGCACTTTGCCAGCTCAACCGGAATCGACTTTGCCAAGTACGACCTGGACGAACCGATCCAGTACGAAAAAAACAACGCCATCCAGTCGGCCACGAAAAACCTGCAGAACAACGACTGGACCCGCCGCAAGCTGCTCGAACAACACGCCCTCGGCGGGCGCTACATCACCCTGGTCGGCTCACCAACCCAGGTTGCCGATGAGCTGGAAGCCTGGATCGACGAAACCGGCCTGGACGGTTTCAACCTGGCGCGCACGGTCACCCCGGAAAGCTATGTCGACTTCATCGACCTGGTCATACCCGAGCTGCAACGCCGTGGCTCGTACAAAACCGCCTACGAAGACGGCAGCCTGCGGGAAAAACTCTTTGGCGGCAGCGCCCGACTGCCTGACCAGCACACCGGGGCCAGCTACCGCAGCCCTTCTGAAACAACCGTCCAACCAATTGGAGCGCTACAGCATGCTTAAGACCGTTCTGGCCCGCCCTATTGCGGCCATCGCCCTGACCCTCGGCCTGTTTGGTGCGGCACAGGCAAACGACGCCCCGCTGAAAGTCGGCACCACTGCGGCCTTCGCCCCGCCGTTGGAAGCCGCCGTTAGCGAAGCCAAGAAACAGGGGCTCAAGGTGGAACTGATCGAGTTCAGCGACTGGATCGCACCGAACGTCAGCCTCGCCAACGGTGACATCGACGTGAACTATTACCAACATGTCCCGTTCCTGGAAAACGCCAAGCACGCGGCGGGTTTCGACCTGGTGCCGTATGCACCCGGGATCATCAACAACGTGGGGCTGTACTCGAAGCGCTACAAAAGCCTCGACGAACTGCCTGAAGGCGCCAGCGTCGCGATTGCCAACGACCCGATCAACAGCGGGCGCGGCCTGCAGTTGCTGGCCAAGGCAGGCTTGATCACCCTCAAGCCAGGTGTCGGCTACAAGGCGACTGAAGATGACATCGTCGCCAACCCGAAGAAGCTGAAGATTCTTCAGGTCGAAGCGGTGCAACTGGTACGGGCTTACGATGATGCCGACCTGGTGCAGGGTTATCCGCACTACATTCGCCTGGCAAACACCTTCGATGCCAACTCCGCGTTGCTGTTCGACGGCCTGGATCACAAGGAATACGTGATTCAATTCGTGATCAAACCACAAAGCAAAGATGACCCGCGCCTGGCCAGGTTCATTGATATCTACCAGCACTCGCCGGTCGTTCATAGCGCGTTGGACAAGGCCTACGGCAAGCTCTATCAGCCTGGCTGGGAGCGTTGAGATGAGTGCCGCCAACGCCCGCCTGGCGCTGGACGCGCAACCGTTCGCGCCGCCTCAAAACGCTCAGCAAAGGGCCCTGCACCCGGAGCTGAGCACAGCCCATATCCGTTTCATCGGCCTGAACAAGACCTACCCGGGGCAAGCCGCCCCGGCGTTGTCGGGCATCGACCTGAACATCCAGCGTGGCGAGATCTTCGGCATCATCGGCCGCAGCGGCGCGGGCAAGTCGTCGCTGATCCGCACCATCAATCGCCTGGAACAACCGAGCAGTGGGCGGGTACTGATCGACCAGGTCGACATCGGTGAGTTCGACGAAGACCGTCTGGTGAACCTGCGTCGTCGCATCGGCATGATCTTCCAGCACTTCAACCTGATGTCGGCCAAGACCGTCTGGCAGAACGTCGAGTTGCCGCTGAAGGTAGCTGGCGTGCCAAAGGATCAACGCCAGCGCAAGGTCGCTGCGTTGCTGGAGCTGGTCGGTTTGCAGGAAAAACACCATGTCTATCCGGCACAGTTGTCCGGTGGGCAAAAGCAGCGCGTCGGCATTGCCCGGGCGCTGGTCCATGACCCCGAAATCCTGCTCTGCGACGAAGCAACCTCGGCACTGGACCCGGAGACCACCGAGTCGATCCTTGGCCTGCTGCGCGATATCAACCAGCGCCTGGGCCTGACCATCGTGCTGATTACCCATGAGATGGCCGTGATCCGCGAGATCTGCCACCGCGTGGTGGTGCTGGAAAGGGGCCATGTCGTCGAGCAGGGCGCCGTCTGGCAAGTGTTTGGCGAGCCACAGCACGACGTCAGCAAGACCTTGCTGGCGCCACTGCAACCGGCCCTCCCCGCGCACCTGCAAGCCCGCCTCCAGGCACAAGCACCCGGCCCTGAGGCGGCGCTTGTACTGCGCCTGCGGGTCAGTGGCCGGGACAAGCATGCACCGCAGTTGTCGACACTGTTCAGTGCGCTGGGTGGCCGGGTCAGCCTCTTGCAGGGTGGCATTGAGTCAATTCAGGGAAGGCCCCTGGGCCAGTTGGTGATTTCGGTGGAGCAATCACCGCATAGCCACGACAACGTGATCGAACGCGCCCAAGGCTGGGCCGCACAGGTGGAGGTACTCGGATATGTGGTTTGATCGTCTGCTACAGGGTGTACTCGATACCTTGCTGATGGTGGGTGTGTCTTCGCTGATCGCCCTGCTTGCCGGCATCCCGTTGGCGGTGATTCTGGTCACCAGCGGCAAGGGTGGGATCTTCGAGGCACCGACCGTCAACCGGGTGCTCGGCGCCTTCGTCAACCTGTTCCGCTCGATACCGTTTCTGATTCTGATGGTGGCGTTGATCCCCTTCACCCGCCTGATCGTTGGCACCACCTACGGCGTTTGGGCAGCAGTGGTACCGCTGACCATTGCCGCAACCCCCTTCTTCGCACGGATCGCCGAGGTGAGCCTGCGCGAGGTCGATCATGGTTTGATCGAGGCGGCGCAGGCGATGGGTTGCCGACGCTGGCACATTGTCTGGCATGTACTGTTGCCTGAAGCCCTGCCAGGCATCGTCGGCGGTTTTACCATCACCCTGGTCACCATGATCAACTCCTCGGCGATGGCCGGGGCCATCGGCGCGGGCGGCCTGGGCGACATCGCCTACCGTTACGGCTACCAGCGTTTCGACAGCCAGATCATGCTGACCGTCATCGTCATGCTGGTGGTGCTGGTGGCACTGATCCAGTTGGGCGGCGACCGCCTGGCCAAGGGCCTGAACAAACGCTGACCCCCTGTGGGAGCGGGCTTGCCCGCGATACAGACGCCGCGTACTACTGTACCTGCCACACGCGCCGCACCTCCGTACAGTCAAGCGTGTTTCGGCTCCTTGATCTTGAACCAGGCCACATACAGCGCCGGCAGGAACAGCAACGTCAGCAAGGTTGCGATGATGATCCCGCCGATCATCGCGTAGGCCATCGGCCCCCAGAACACTTCTCGCGCAATCGGGAGCATGCCCAGACTCGCCGCGGCGGCCGTCAGCAGGATCGGCCGACGTCGGTGATCGGTCGCCTGCATGACGGCCTCCCACGGGCCATAGCCCTGGGCTTCATACTCATCAATCTGCGTCACCAAAATCACCGAGTTACGGATGATGATACCGATCAACGCCAAGATCCCCAGGATCGCCACGAAGCCCATCGGCGTACCGGTCGGCACCAACGCCAGCACCACGCCAATCAACCCCAACGGGGCGACGCTGACGACCAGGAACAGCTTCTGCACGCTGTGCAGCTGGATCATCAGAAAGGTCGCCATCAGGAACAGCATCAGTGGCACAACCTTGGCAATTGGCGCCTGAGCCTTGGCGCTGGACTCCACCGTACCGCCGGTGGCCACCTGATAGCCCGCTGGCAACTTGCCGGCGAATTCATCGATCTGCGGCTTGAGCTGCTTGACCAGATCGGTGGGCTGAATCTCACTGCTGACCGCTGCCTTCACGGTAATGGTCGGTTTGCGGTCGCGACGCCAGACCAGCGGCTGCTCCAGCTCATAGCGCACGGTCGCGAACGCCAGCAGTGGGATCGAGGTGCCATTAGGGCTGAGGATCTGCAGGTTCTGCAGGGTCTGTGGCGAGGCGCGCTCATTGTCATCGGCGCGGGAGATCACGTCGATCAGGTAGATGTTGTCACGCACCTGTGTCACCGCCGCACCGCTGACAATACCATTCATGATGCTGGCGACATCTTCGGAAGACAGCCCCAACTGCCGGGCCTTGTCCTGAGCAATGTCGATACGCATGACCTTGCCCGGTTCGTTCCAGTCGTAAATGATCTCGCCGATGTTCGGGTTGCTATCAAGCAAGGTCGCCAGCCCGATGGCATGCCGCCGAACCTGATCGATGTCCGAACCACTGACCCGGTACTGGATCGGCCAGCCCACGGGTGGCCCCATCTCAAGCGACTGGAGGTAGGTACTGATGCCGACGAAATCGGTTTTCAGCCGTTCCCGCAAGCGGGCCATCAACGCCCCTCGCTCCTCAAAGCCCTTGCTGACGATGACAAACTGGGCAAAGTAGGGGTTGACCAGTTGTTGGTCCAGCGGCAAGTAGAAACGGATCGCGCCCTGGCCAATGTAACTGCTCCAGTGAACGATATCCGGATCACCCTTGAGCGTTGCTTCAAAGCGGTCAACCGCCTTTCGGGTCTCTTCGATCGAGGCATTCTGCGGCAGGTTGAAGTCGACAAGAAACTCCGGGCGGTCCGAGGCCGGAAAGAACTGGTTCTGCACGAATCGCATGGCGAACAACGACAGCGCAAACAGCAGCACCGTGGCAATGATCGTTAGCCAATGATGGCGCATGCACCAAAGCAAACCGTTCTGGAACGCCTTGTCAAAGCGCCCGGCTTTCTTATCGTGGGCCTTCACCTTGGCATTGAGGATATGCACACCCAGCACCGGGGCAAACAGCACGGCAACCACCCATGACACCAGCAGGGATGCGGCAATCACCGCAAACAAGGTATAGGTGTACTCACCCGCCGAGCTGGCGTTAAGGCCAATGGGCACGAAACCGGCGACGGTCACCAGCGTGCCGGTCAACATCGGGAACGCCGTCGAGGTGTAGGCGAAGGTCGCCGCTTGCTCTTTGGTCTCGCCCATTTCCAGGCGAGTGACCATCACCTCGACGGTAATCATGGCATCGTCCACCAACAACCCCAGAGCAATGATCAACGCCCCCAGAGAGATCCGCTGCATGGTGATACCGCTGTACTCCATGAACACGAAGACCATGGCCAATACCAGCGGGATCGAACACGCCACCACCAACCCGGCACGGATGCCAAGGCTGATGAAACTCACCACCAGCACGATCACCACCGCCTCGAACAGCGCACTGGTAAAACCACCAACGGCTTCTTCGACCACCACCGCCTGATCCGAGACGGTATGTACCCCGACGCCCACCGGCAGGTCGGCGATCACTTCCTCCATCTTCTTGTGCAGGGCCTCACCGAATACCTGCATGTTACCGCCGGACTTCATGCCGACGCCCAGGCCAATCGCCGTCTGACCATTGAAGCGGAACATCGGCGTCGGCGGGTCGACGTAACCGCGGCTGATATCGGCAATGTCAGCCAACCGGTAAAAGCGATCGTTGAGACGCAGGCTCACCTGTTCCAGGTCTTTCTCGGAGGCAAACTGGCCCGTGGTGCGCACCGAAATCCGCTCAGGCCCCGCCTCGATGATGCCTGCAGGCGTTACCGCGTTCTGCGCTTGCAGAGCCTGCAATACCTGACGCCGGTCTATGCCCAATGCGGCCATCTTGCGGGTGGAGAAATTCAGGTAAAGCACTTCGTCCTGCGCGCCGATCATCAACACCTTGCCCAGATTCGGTACCGCACGAATCTCGGCACGCACTTGCTCGACATAGTCGCGCAACTGCCGCATGGTCAGCCCATCAGCAGTAAAGGCGTAGATGGAGCCATACACGTCGCCAAACTCGTCGTTGAAACCCGGCCCCTGAACCCCCTTGGGAAAATCGGCCTTGATGTCCTGGATCTTCTTGCGAACCTGGTACCAGATATCCGGGATGTCCTCGGCCTTGGTGGTGTCGAGCAGGTTGACGTACACCGTCGACTCACCCGGGCGGGTGTAACTTTTCACATAATCGAGAGAGTCCAGTTCTTCGAGCTTCTTTTCGATCCGGTCAGTGATCTGATTGAGGGTCTCATCCTGGGTCGCACCCGGCCAACTGGTCTGGATGACCATGGTCTTGATGGCAAAGGAAGGGTCTTCTTCCCGGCCCAGGTTCAGGTAGGAGAACACGCCCATCAACAGGGATACGAACATCAGGTACCAGACGAACGACTGGTGTTTGAGCGCCCATTCGGACAGGTTGAAGCTCCCTTTCATGGGCCCACCTCATCAAGTTTGACCTTTTGCCCCGGCTTCAGGCTGTGTACCCCGGCACTGACCACTCGCTCACCAACCTGCACCCCCGAGGCCAACGCGACCCTATCGTCGTTACGCTCAAGTACCTTGACCTCACGGGGCGAGACGGTCTGCTGCTGCTCGTCGACCACCCATACCCGGCTCTGGCCGTCAGCCTCTTGCACAGCGCTGACGGGCAGCTCCACACGTGGCGCCACGGCCGAACTCAGGGAGACACTGATCGCCGTCCCCAGACGGAAGCCGATCGGCGCCTCGGCCAGGGTCAGACGGGCGCGACGGGTTCGGGTCGCCGCATCGGCCTGAGGCTCAAGCTCACGCAGCGAAGCGGACGTTTGGGTACTGGGGTCAAGCTGCGCCTCGACATGAAAGCGCAAGCCCTTGGGCAACTGTTCAGCCAGTGTTGTCGGCAGGTCGATGACCGCCTCCTTGACGTCAGGACGGGCCAGCGTGACCACGGGTTGGCCGGCGGTAACGGTCTGTCCGGCTTCGGCTTGCCAGGCCGTCACAACACCCCCATGGTCGGTGTGCAGCTCGGTGTAGCCGAGCTGGTCACGCGCCTGCCTGAACGCCGCACTGGCCTGATCCAGGGCAGCCTTGGTGGTCTTCAGGTTGGTCTGGGCAATATCCAACTGGGCCAGCGCGCCGGCCCCCCGGTCGTACAACTGCTGCTGGCGTCGGGCATTGGCCTGGGCATTGATCAATTGGGCCTGGATCTTGGCGAGGTCACCCTCGGCGGCGCGCAACTGGTTACGCTGATCGGTCGGGTCAAGCGTCGCCAGCAAGGCATCCTTGGCCACCTCGGTGCCAACATCCACATGACGCTGAGCGATTCGTCCACCCACCCGAAAACCCAGGTTGGTTTCATAGCGGGCCTGGATGCTCCCGGCATAGCGCCCCCATTGTTGAGTGTCCTGTGTCGTGACCCGCAACGTCAGTACAGGGCGCACAGGCTCCTCACTGTGTTCCTCGGTGCAGGCAACCAGGCACAGGCAGGTGCTGATAAGGATCGCGACAGATTTCATGGCGCCACCCCTTCAGCACTTGCCGGAACCACCTCGACCACTGCACCAGGGTGCAAGGTCTGGCCACCAGCCACGACCACCGTCTCGCCGCCCTTCAGCCCCTCCGCGATCACCACCTTGCCGGTCAGGTAGCGGCTGACGGTCACCAACTGCAAGTTGACCTTGCCGTCCTTGTCGACCACCCAGACAGCTGGATCATGCAGCGCCTTGGTCAAGGCCGCCCAAGGCAGCTCGACACTTGTTTTACCCGCAGCATTCACGCTGGCACTGACCACGGAGCCCAGCTCCATGCCCTTGGGAGTCGAGTCCAGCCCGACTTTTACCTGCACAGTACCGCTCTGCGCCGAGACGGTCGGGTTAACCTCACGCACCCGCCCCGAGGCCTGCACCTGCGGGTTATCGACCATACGAACGGTCACACGCCGGTCATTACGTGGGTCAACCGACAGCGACTCATACACGTTGAACACCGCGTCGCGCGGGCCATCGGCAGCCAGGCTGAAAATGGGCATTGTCGCTTGAACCACCTGCCCGACTTCGGCCTGACGCGCGGTAATGACGCCTGCGGTATCGGCTACAAGTGCGGCATAACTCAACTGCTCACGAGCACTGGCCAACTGCGCCTCGGCAGCCTTCAGTGCGCTGCGGCTGCTGAGCAGGGCGGCTTCGGCGGTGTCGTATTCGCTCTGGCTGGTGTAGCCCTTTGGCAGCAGCTTTTGCTGCCGTGCAAACGCCTTACTGGCCTGGGTGACACGTGCCTGCTCGGCAAACACCTGTGCAGCGGCCGAATCGACGGCGGTCTGCAGGTCCTTGGGGTCAAGCCTTGCCAGCACCTGCTTGGCCGTCACCCGGTCACCGACATCGACACTGCGGGAAATGATCTTGCCGCCCACCCGGAACGACAACTCAGTCTGTACACGTGCCTGGATATCGCCCGTCAGCGTCGCTGCGGCAGCGTAATCATTGGTTTCGGCAACCTGAACCACAACACGCGGGCGTTGCGACTCAATGGTTTCTTTCTCGCCACAGGCACCCAGTAGCAACGTTAGTCCCAGGCAGACGATCAGGTTTGGACGCGACACCGGCATGCGAGCTCCTTGCGATACCCAGTCGAAGAGAGGATGCGAGTGTTAGCGTAGATCAGGGTTACAAGCGCCGCTTGCGAAGCCAGCGAAGGAATGCAGGAATCGACGCTACATTGCGTAGGTCAAAAGGAAATGTTGATTCAGATCAGAGAGACAGAAAAGGCCGCCCGGGTGAGGGGCGACCTTTTCGGCGATACCACCATTGCGCAGGCGCATACGCCACCTGACGTATGCGCTTGCTTGCACTTACACCGAAACGGCAGCAGGTGCCGGCGCGCGACGCACGTCCGGCTGCTTCCAGGAGTCGGCTGCACTTTCCTCGATGGCTTGCTGGATAGCCCGACGGCGGCGCTCTTCGGCCCGACGGCTGAAGTACCAGACCAGGAAGGTCACGAACGACACCGACAGCAGAATCAAGCTGGCCACCGCGTTGATTTCCGGCTTCACGCCCAGACGCACAGCCGAGAAAACCTCCATCGGCAGGGTGGTCGAGCCCGGGCCGGAGACGAAGCTGGCCAATACCAGGTCGTCCAGCGACAGGGCAAAGGACATCATGCCGCCCGCTGCCAGCGAAGGCGCGATCATCGGAATGGTGATCAGGAAGAACACCTTCCATGGCCGCGCACCCAGGTCCATTGCAGCCTCTTCGATGGACAGGTCCAGCTCGCGCAGGCGTGCCGACACCACCACCGCTACATAGGCAGAGCAAAAGGTGGTGTGCGCAATCCAGATGGTGAGGATACCGCGCTCCTGCGGCCAGCCGATCATCTGTGCCATTGCCACGAACAGCAGCAGCAGCGACAGGCCGGTAATCACCTCAGGCATGACCAACGGCGCAGTGACCAGGCCACCAAACAGGGTACGGCCCTTGAAGCGGGTTACCCGTGTCAGCACGAAGGCCGCCAGGGTACCGAGGACGACGGCGGCAATCGCGGTGTAGCAGGCGATTTCCAGCGAGCGCGCCACCGAGCCCATCAACTGGCTGTTGTCGAGCAGGCCAACGTACCACTTCACCGACCAGCCGCCCCAGACCGTCACCAGCTTGGAGGCGTTGAACGAGTAGATCACCAGGATCAGCATCGGCAGGTAGATGAACAGCAAGCCCACTACCAGCATCAGCTTGGAGAAACTGAAACGCTTCATGCCCGACCCTCCATCTCTTTGGCCTGACTACGGTTGAAGAGCAGGATCGGTACGATCAGGATCGCCAGCATCACTACCGCCAGTGCCGAAGCCACTGGCCAGTCACGGTTGTTGAAGAACTCTTGCCACAGCACTTTACCGATCATCAGGGTTTCCGGGCCGCCGAGCAGTTCCGGGATAACGAACTCACCCACCACCGGAATGAACACCAGCATGCAGCCGGCGACAATCCCGTTCTTGGACAGCGGCACGGTGATTTTCCAGAAGCTGTTGAAGGTGCTGGAACCCAGGTCGGAAGCGGCCTCCAGCAGGCTTGAGTCGTGCTTCACCAGGTTGGCATACAGCGGCAGGATCATGAACGGCAGGTACGAGTACACCACACCGATGTAAACCGCCAGGTTGGTGTTGAGGATCTGCAACGGCTCGTCGATAAAGCCCATGGTCATCAAGAAGCCATTAAGCAGGCCGTTGTTGCTGAGGATGCCCATCCAGGCATAGACCCGAATCAGGATCGCGGTCCAGGTCGGCATCATGATCAACAGCAGCAGGACCGTCTGGGTTTCCTTGCGCGCATTGGCGATGGCGTAGGCCATCGGAAAGCCAATCAACAAGCACAGCAGCGTGCTGATGAAAGCCATCTTCAACGAGCCCAGGTAGGCCGACAGGTACAGCTCGTCGTCGGTCAACATGGCGTAGTTGCCGAGGTTCAGCACCAGTTCGAGTTTCTGCTCGACGAAGGTGTAGATCTCGGTGTACGGCGGAATAGCGACGTCCGCTTCGGCAAAGCTGATCTTCAGAACGATGAAGAACGGCAGCATGAAGAACAGGAAAAGCCACAGGAATGGCGCACCAATGACCAGGTGACGCCCCTCGGGAACCAGGCGCTGGAAAGCGCGCTTCAGTTTTCGAATTTTCATGAGCGCAATACCACACCGGAGTCATCTTCCCAGCACACATAGACCTGGTCACCCCAGGTCGGCCGGGTTCCCTGGCGTTCGGCGTTGGCAACGAACGACTGCACCACCTTGCCGCTCGGCAACTCGACGTAGAACACCGAATGGCCACCCAGGTAGGCAATATCGTGAACCTTGCCGCGCGACCAGTTGTGCTCACATGACGGTTGCTCGGTGGTTACCAGCAGCTTCTCTGGGCGCAGCGCATAGGTGATGTGCTTGTCTTCCACCGAGGTAGTGACGCCGTGGCCAACGTAGATGCCGCGCTCAAGCTCGGGGCTGGAGATCAGGGCATAGCTTTCGGCATCGTCCACCACTTCGCCTTCGAACAGGTTGACGTTGCCGATGAACTCACAGACCAGGCGGCTGGTCGGGGTCTCGTAGACGTCGATCGGGCTACCGATCTGGGCGATCCAGCCCAGGTGCATGATCGCAATGCGCTCGGCCATGGTCATGGCCTCTTCCTGGTCGTGGGTCACCATCACGCAGGTCACCCCCACGCGCTCGATGATCTGTACCAGTTCCAGTTGCATCTGCGAACGCAACTTCTTGTCCAGTGCGCCCATTGGCTCGTCGAGCAACAGCAGTTTTGGCCGTTTGGCCAAGGAGCGGGCCAGGGCCACACGTTGACGCTGACCGCCGGAAAGCTGGTGCGGCTTGCGCTTGGCATACTGGGTCATGTGCACCAGCTTGAGCATCTCGGCCACACGGGCGTCGATCTCGGCAGCCGGCATGCGGTCCTGCTTCAGGCCGAACGCGATGTTCTGCGCAACGGTCATGTGCGGGAACAGCGCATAGGACTGGAACATCATGTTGATCGGCCGTTCATAAGGCGGCATATCGGTGATGTCGACACCATCGAGGAAGATGCGGCCTTCGGTCGGACGCTCGAAACCGGCCAACATCCGCAGCAATGTGGATTTACCCGAGCCGGAGCCACCCAGCAGGGCGAAGATCTCGCCCTTGCGGATTTCCAGGGACACATCGTCCACGGCGACCGTTTCGTCGAACTTTTTTGTAACCCGATCGATCTTCACCAGCACCTGTTTAGGTTGCTGGCCGCCATCGAGGGCTTTTTTATAGGCACCGGAGGCAACAGCCATGTGTGAAACTCCCAACAAGAATTTTTGCAGCCCGCCCCTGCCGTGACGGGCCCTGGATACTCATTTGCCCGACTTGACCTTGGTCCAGCTACGGGTCATCAAACGTTGCACCTTGGGTGGCAACTCAGCATTGACGTACAACTTGTCCAGCACCTCTTGCGGTGGATAAACCGCTGCGTCGGTCCTAACGCTCTGGTCCATCAGATCGCCAGCCTTTGGATTCGGGTTGGCATAACCGACGTAATCGCTGACCTGGGCAATAACCTCAGGCTTGAGCAAATAGTTGATGAAAGCGTGCGCCTCTTTGAGATTGCCGGCGTCCTTGGGAATCGCCAGCATGTCAAACCAGAGGTTGCCGCCCTCCTTGGGAATTGCATACGCCACCTGCACACCCTTGCCCGCCTCTTCAGCGCGGGACTTGGCCTGGAATACATCGCCGGAGAAGCCAGCGGCCACACAGATGTCGCCGTTGGCCAGGTCCGAGATGTACTTGGACGAGTGGAAATAGGTCACGTAAGGGCGTACCGCCATCAGCTTGGCCTCGGCCTTTTTATAGTCGGCCGGGTTGGTACTGTTGGGGTCCAGGCCCATGTAATTGAGCACTGCAGGGAGCATCTCGTCCGGGGAGTCGAGGAACGCGACACCGCACGCGGACAGCTTCTTGATGTTTTCCGGCTCGAACAGCATGGCCCACGAGTCGATCTTGTCGGTACCCAGTACGGCCTTGACCTTGTCGACGTTGTAACCAATGCCGTTAGTGCCCCACAGGTAAGGCACCGCGTACTGGTTGCCCGGGTCGTTCTTGTTCAGGCGCTTGAGCAGCGCAGGATCGAGGTTCTGCCAGTTCGGCAGCAGCGATTTGTCGAGTTTCTGGAACGCACCCGCCTTGATCTGCTTGCCGAGGAAATGGTTGGACGGCACGACCACGTCATAGCCGGAACGACCGGCCAGTAGTTTGCCTTCCAGGGTTTCATTGGAATCAAACACGTCATACAACGGCTTGATACCGGTTTCTTTCTCAAAATCTGCCAGCGTGGTCTGGCCGATATAGTCCGACCAGTTGTAAATGTGCACCGTGGGCGCCGCTTGGACGCTGATCGCCAGCGTCAGACCCGCTCCAGCCATCAAGGCCTTGCGAAATACAGAAATAGACAAGTGGAAGGTCCTCTCAATAGTGCCCGAGCTAAACGACAGAATGCTCTGCCGGATAACCAAACCGGCGCGCAACTTACCTTCGATACACCCAACCGGCAAAAAAAATTTGCCCTCACCTCCCGCGAGAGCGCTGCTCTAGAGCTTCCGGGCAGCGCTCAGCGGGTCAAATCAGGCTTACTTGCCCGACTTGATCTTGGTCCAGCTGCGCGTCAGGATCCGCTGGGTAGCCGGCGGCAGGTCGCTGATTGCATACAGCTTGGCCTTCACTTCATCCGACGGGTAAATGCTCGGATCGCCAGAGATGTCCTTGTCCACCAGCGGCGTTGCCGCTTTGTTGCCGTTCGGGAAGCGTACGGCGTTGGTGATCTCGGCCATGATTTCCGGCTGCATCAGGAAGTTCATGAACTGATAGGCTGCGTCGAGGTTCTCGGCATCCTTTGGAATCGCGACCATGTCATAGAAGCTGCCCGCGCCTTCTTTCGGAATGGCGTAGCTGATCTTGACCTTGTCGCCAGCTTCATGAGCACGCGCCTTGGACTGCTCCAGGTCACCCGAGTAACCCACGGCGACACAGATGTTGCCGTTGGCAAGGTCCGAGATGTACTTGGAGGAGTGGAAGTAAGCGATCGAAGGACGGATTTTCAGGAACAGCGCTTCGGCTTCAGCCAACTGCTTCTTGTCCTGGGAATCGGTCGGGTAGCCGAGGTAGTGCAGCGCCACCGGAATCATCTCGGTCGGCGAATCGAGGAAGCTCACGCCGCAGCTCTTGAGCTTGGCGATGTTCTCCGGCTTGAGCACCACGTCCCAGGAGTCGATCTTGTCGACGCCCAGCGCAGCCTTGACCTTCTCCGGGTTGTAGCCGATGCCGATCGTGCCCCACATGTAAGGGAAGGCGTGCGCGTTGCCCTTGTCGCTGGCATTGCCAACGGCATTGAGCAGATCAGCATCGAGGTTCTTCCAGTTCGGCAGCTTGGACTTGTCCAGTTCCTGGTAAACCCCGGCCTTGATCTGCTTGGCCAGGAAGTTGTTCGAAGGTACGACCACGTCGTAACCGGATTTATACCGGCCAGCAACTTGGCTTCCAGCGTTTCGTTACTGTCGAAAACGTCGTAGACCACCTTGATGCCCGACTGCTTTTCGAACTTGGCGATGGTGTCTGCTGCAATGTAGTCAGACCAGTTGTACACGTGCAGCGTCTTGTCTTCTGCCTGAACAGCACTGGCCATTGCCCCCATCAGGGACATTGCCAACAGCGTCTTGCCCAATTTCTTCATGCGTAATGCTCCAGAATTTTTATTGACCATCTGTTCAGCAACCGGGACCTTCGGCGCAGGCACTAGGCGACTGAAACAGCCGCTAGTCTGGCAAGGTACAAGGCGCTCTTTCAAGGAAAGAGCAACCCTGAACCCCCTTAATGTCACAACGCTAGCCTAGCAGCAGGCTTACTGGATCGCCTCATAGGTCAGGTCCAGGCATTTACGTGCCTTTTCCACCAGCTCATCGATCTCTTCACGCGTGATCACCAACGGCGGAGCAATGATCATGGTGTCGCCTACAGCGCGCATGATCAGCCCGTTGTCGAAGCAGAACTGCCGGCAGATCATGCCCACGCCTTTGCCTTCATAGCGCGCACGGGTCGTTTTGTCCTTGACCAGTTCGATCGCACCCAGCATCCCCAAGCCACGAACTTCACCCACCAGCGGGTGATCGTTTAGCTCGCGTAGACGCTTTTGCAAATACGGTGCCGTTTCCTCATGAACGTGCGTGATGACCTTCTCGTCACGCAGGATGCGCAGGTTTTCCAGGCCTACTGCAGCCGCCACCGGGTGGCCTGAGTAGGTGAAGCCGTGGTTGAAGTCGCCGCCTTCAGTGACCACGCGGGCCACTTCGTCACGCACGATAACGCCGCCCATGGGGATATAACCGGAGGTCAGGCCCTTGGCGATGGTCATCAGGTCAGGTTTGAGGTCGTAATAATCGGAACCGAACCACTCACCGGTGCGACCAAAGCCACAGATCACTTCGTCGGCAACGAAAAGAATCTCGTACTTGGCGAGGATTTCCTTGACCTTGGGCCAGTAGGTTTCTGGCGGAATGATCACACCACCGGCCCCTTGAATCGGCTCGGCAATGAACGCCGCAACGTTGTCCTCACCCACTTCGAGAATCTTTTTCTCCAACTGCTCGGCCGCCCAGACGCCAAACTCGTCCGGGGTCATGTCGCCGCCCTCACCGAACCAGTAAGGTTGCGGAATGTGCACGATGCCCGGAATCGGCAGGTCGCCCTGCTCGTGCATGAAGGCCATGCCACCCAGGCTGGCGCCCGCGACAGTCGAACCGTGGTAGCCGTTTACGCGGCCGATGATCACCTTCTTCTGCGGCTTGCCTTTGAGCGCCCAGTAATGGCGCACCATACGCAGTACGGTGTCGTTACCCTCGGAGCCGGAACCGGTGAAGAACACATGGCTCATTCCCTTCGGAGCAACCGCGGAAATGGCTTTGGCCAACTCCAGTGCCGGTGGGTGAGCAGTCTGGAAGAACAGGTTGTAGTAAGGCAGCTCACGCATCTGGTCGCTGGCCGCTTTCACCAGCTCTTCACGACCGTAGCCAACCGCCACGCACCAAAGCCCGGCCATGCCATCGAGGATCTTGTTGCCCTCGCTGTCCCACAAATACACACCCTTGGCCTTGGTAATAATGCGCGGGCCTTTCTCCTTCAACTGTTTATAGTCGCTGAAAGGGGCCAAGTGGTGCTCGCCGCTCAAGGCTTGCCATTCACGGGTTTGCGGGTTCTTGACGCTCATGTGCTTCTCCAATTGCTGGCGGCCGCGCTCCTGCGGCCCCGGGTTGATCAGACCGCGAACAGCAGGAACTCTCGTTCCCAAGAGCTGATTACGCGTTTGAAGTTTTCATGCTCGGCGCGCTTGGTCGCCACGTAGCCTGTGATGAATTTCTTGCCCAGGTACTTCTCCAGGGCCTTACAGTTTTCCATCCGCTCCAGCGCATCCTCGATGGTCAAAGGCAGGCGCAGGTTGCGTCGCTCATAGCCGCGCCCCTGCACCGGCGCACTGGCGTTGATGCGCTCCACCATGCCGATGTAGCCACACAGCAGGCTGGCAGCGATTGCCAGGTACGGGTTGGCGTCGGCGCCCGGCAGACGGTTCTCGACGCGACGATGCTGCGGGCTGGCATCAGGAACCCGCAAACCGACAGTACGGTTTTCCTCGCCCCACTCGACGTTCACCGGTGCCGAGGTATCAGGCAGGAAACGCCGGAACGAGTTGACGTTGGGCGCGAACAGCGGCAACAGCTCGGGAATGAACTTCTGCAGACCACCGATGTGGTAGAGGAACAGGTCGCTCATGCTGCCGTCGTCATTGGAGAAGATGTTCTTCCCGGTCTGCACGTCCACCACACTCTGGTGCAGGTGCATCGCGCTGCCTGGCTCGCCCGTCATCGGCTTGGCCATGAACGTGGCGGCGACGTTATGCTTGAGCGCGGCTTCACGCATGGTGCGTTTGAACACCAGGATCTGGTCGGCCAGGGACAGCGCGTCACCATGACGGAAGTTGATCTCCATCTGTGCCGTGCCGTCCTCGTGGATCAGCGTATCGAGGTCCAGGTTCTGCAGTTCGCACCAGTCGTAGACGTCCTCGAACAGCGGGTCGAATTCGTTGGCTGCTTCGATGGAAAACGACTGGCGACCGGTTTCCGGGCGACCGGAGCGACCGACCGGTGGCTGTAACGGGAAGTCCGGGTCTTCGCAACGCTTGGTCAGGTAGAACTCCATCTCTGGCGCGACGATCGGCTGCCAACCTTTGTCGGCATACAGCTTGAGCACCTTCTTCAGGACGTTACGCGGTGACAGTTCGACCGGGCTGCCAAACTTGTCATAGGTGTCGTGAATCACCTGCGCAGTAGGCTCGATGGCCCACGGGACAAGAAACACTGCGTTCTCGTCGGGGCGGCAGATCATGTCGATGTCGGCAGGGTCGAGCAGTTCGTAATAAATGTCGTCATCGACGTAATCGCCGGTGACCGTCTGCAGCAGGACACTCTCGGGCAAGCGCATGCCTTTCTCGGCAATGAACTTGTTGGTAGGCGAGATCTTGCCGCGGGTAATCCCGGTGAGATCGCTGATCAAACACTCGACTTCAGTGATCTTGTGCTCTTTCAACCAATCGGTGAGCTGATCGAGATTGGTACTCATAAACACCTCTGAAGGTAACCTGCTTCTATTAAGGTGGCGTCAGGCGCGGTGCGATGAATTGGCATCACGCTGACTGGCCCGCTTTCGGCAGGCATCGCCAAACGCCTTGAAAATGGCCAGATAGTCCGGATTGGACATCACGTGCCATTCGGGGTGCCATTGCACCCCCAAAGCAAAAGCCGTGCTACCTTCAATTGATATCGCTTCAATCAAACCGTCTGGGGCCACAGCCTCGATACGCAGGCCTGGAGCCAAACGTGCGATGCCCTGACCATGGATAGAGTTGACCTGTATCTCGGATGCCAGGCCCAAACCGGCCAGTACACCGCCAGGTTGAACCCACAGGGTATGGCTTGGGGCATACTGGACTTCGACCGGTTCGTTTGAAGGTTCACGGTGATCCATGAAGGTTCCGGTTTCATGAACCTTCTGGTGCAGGCTGCCACCGAACGCCACATTCAGTTCCTGGAAGCCACGGCAGATGCCCAGTACGGGTACGCCAGCAGCAACCGCAGCACGCAACAACGGCAGCGTGGTGTGATCACGCTGAGGATCGTGAGGGGTGCCCGGGCCATCGGCCGGCCCTTGGTAGTGATGAGGTTCTATATTTGAGGGGGAGCCGGTAAAGAGCAGCCCGTCCAGGCCGTCAATTATTTCAGCCGGGTCGAGCAGTTCCGCCAGCGACGGCAGAATCAATGGCAAGCCTTTGGCTGCCAGCGCAACTGCGCGCACGTACTTGTCGCCACTGATGTGGAAAGCATGCAGACCGATCTGCTTGGTGCAGGCGGTCACGCCGATTATCGGCATGCGAGACATGTAACCCCCGGTATTATTGCTGTTATGGGTTACGTTCGAGCTTAGCCTTGTTCATTTTTTTACACAACACCCCCGTAAAAAATAGAACACGGCCTGCTCAGCATCACCCCTGTTTACCCGATGGACGGGCTATCGGCGCCCTCAATTGCAGCAAAAGTGCCGCTGAGGCGCCGTTTTAGGGCATCATTGGGTCAGCTTGACTTAAGGGTGGCTTTCGGATTGACTGGAGCTGCAAGCCCCCATTGATTGATATATTTAACAACAAAGGTGTTGCATCATGTCGGTACCCCCGCGTGCCGTTCAGCTTAACGAAGCGAACGCGTTCCTTAAGGAACATCCTGAGGTTCTGTACGTCGACCTTCTGATTGCGGATATGAATGGTGTGGTGCGTGGCAAACGCATCGAACGCACCAGCCTCCACAAGGTTTACGAGAAAGGCATCAACCTGCCGGCCTCACTCTTTGCCCTGGACATCAACGGCTCGACGGTGGAAAGCACCGGCCTGGGCCTGGATATCGGCGACGCCGACCGGATCTGCTATCCGATCCCGGGCTCTCTCTCCAACGAACCCTGGCAGAAGCGCCCTACCGCGCAGCTGCTGATGACCATGCACGAGCTGGAAGGTGAGCCGTTCTTCGCCGACCCTCGGGAAGTCCTGCGTCAGGTCGTGACCAAATTCGATGAACTGGGCCTGACCATCTGCGCCGCCTTCGAGCTTGAGTTCTACCTGATCGACCAGGAGAACGTGAACGGCCGTCCACAACCGCCGCGCTCGCCAATCTCCGGCAAGCGTCCGATTTCGACTCAGGTTTACCTGATCGACGACCTCGACGAGTATGTCGACTGCCTTCAGGACATCCTCGAAGGGGCCAAGGAACAGGGCATCCCTGCCGACGCCATCGTCAAGGAAAGCGCCCCGGCACAGTTCGAAGTGAACCTGCACCACGTCCCAGACCCGCTCAAGGCCTGTGACTATGCGGTACTGCTCAAGCGACTGATCAAGAACATCGCCTACGACCATGAGATGGACACCACCTTCATGGCCAAGCCTTACCCAGGCCAGGCGGGTAACGGTCTGCACGTCCATATTTCCATACTGGATAAAGATGGTAAGAACATCTTCGCCAGTGAGGATCCCGAGCAGAACGCCGCACTGCGTCACGCGATCGGCGGTGTGCTCGAGACCCTACCCGCGTCGATGGCGTTCCTCTGCCCGAACGTCAACTCGTACCGCCGTTTCGGTGCACAGTTCTACGTACCGAACTCGCCGAGCTGGGGCCTGGACAACCGTACCGTGGCGCTGCGCGTACCAACCGGCAGCTCCGACGCCGTGCGCCTCGAACACCGCGTTGCCGGTGCCGATGCCAACCCGTACCTGCTGATGGCGGCCGTCCTGGCGGGCGTACACCATGGCCTGACCAACAAGGTCGAGCCCGGTGCGCCGGTGGAAGGCAACTCCTACGAGCAGAACGAGCAGAGCCTGCCGAACAACCTGCGCGATGCCCTGCGCGAGCTGGACGACAGCGAGATCATGGCCAAGTACATCGATCCGAAGTACATCGACATCTTTGTCGCGTGCAAGGAAAGTGAGCTGGAAGAGTTCGAACACTCGATCTCCGACCTCGAGTACAACTGGTACCTGCACACCGTGTAAACGGTTTGCGCTGCACTGAAAAACGCCGTCGGCCCGCTGGGTCGACGGCGTTTTTTTATGCGCCTGCTGTCTCGTTATCGCCGGCTCTACCGGCGATAACCTCAGAGGGCTTTCTCGAAGATCTTCGAATTACGCTGGAAGTTGTACAGTGACGCCCGCGCCGCCGGTAGGCGTTCGACGCCACTTGGGGAGAACCCGCGCTCACGGAACCAGTGCGCAGTACGGGTCGTCAATACGAACAGGGTCTTCAGGCCCATTGCCCGCGCGCGCGTCTCGATGCGCTCGAGCAGTTCATCACCGCGCCCCCCATGGCGGTACTCGGGGTTGACCGCCAGGCATGCCAATTCACCCGCATCGGAATCGGCAATCGGGTAAAGCGCAGCACAGGCGATGATCATGCCCTCGCGTTCAACCACACTGAATTGCTCGATCTCACGCTCCAGCACCTCGCGCGAACGACGCACCAGAATCCCCTGCTCCTCCAACGGGCTGATCAGCTCGAGCAAGCCACCGACATCCTCGATGGCCGCCTCGCGGACCTTCTCGAACTGCTCCTGGGCAACCAGCGTACCGCCACCGTCACGGGTGAACAGCTCCGTCAGCAAGGCACCGTCTTCGGCATAACTGACGATATGGCTGCGCGCTACGCCGCCACGGCATGCCTCGGCAGCCGCATCCAGCAACTCGCCCTGATAATCGCTGCCCAGCCGTTGCAGATGCGCCGGTACCTGCTGCGGGCGAAGCTCACGCACCAGGTTGCCGTTCTCGTCGATCAAGCCACGCTCGGCACCGAACAACAGCAATTTATCGGCGCCCAGGTCTATGGCGGCGCGGGTCGCCACGTCTTCGCAGGCCAGGTTGAAAATTTCGCCGGTGGGCGAGTAACCCAGTGGTGAAAGCAACACGATCGAACGCTCGTCGAGCAGCCGGTTGATACCCTTGCGGTCAACCCGGCGCACTTCGCCAGTGTGGTGATAGTCGATGCCTTCAACTACTCCAATCGGCCTTGCAGTCACCAGGTTGCCGGCCGCCACCCGCAGGCGCGAGCCCTGCATCGGCGAGGCCGCCATGTCCATCGACAGCCGCGCTTCGATGGCAATCCGCAGGTGGCCGACGGCATCGATCACGCATTCCAGGGTCGCGGCATCAGTGATGCGCATGCCACGGTGGTAATGCGGCGTGAGGCCACGTGCCGCCAGGCGGCTCTCGATCTGTGGGCGCGAACCGTGCACCAGTACCAGGCGCACACCCAGGCTGTGCAGCAGCACCAGGTCGTGGACAATGTTGCCAAAATTAGGGTGTTCAACCCCATCGCCAGGGAGCATGACGACAAACGTGCAGTCCCGGTGGGCGTTGATGTAAGGCGAAGCGTGACGCAGCCAGTTGACGTAATCGTGCATAACCAGAGCCTGTAAAAAATTGAACAAAGGCGGAACAACACACAGCGCTCGAAGGGTTATCGTCGGAACAGGCTTGGCGTCACGCGTACTCTCCTTGAAAAAATACAGTCGAACTCAGCGGGCAACAGCCGGGCTGAGGCAATAATGTTCGATCAACTCACGCAATAGACGCACGGTAGGCTGCAAGCGTGACATTTCGAGGTACTCACCCGGCTGATGCGCACAGGCGATGTCGCCTGGGCCAAGCACCAGGGTCTCGCACCCCAGGCGCTGAAGATAAGGCGCTTCGGTGCCAAAGGCTACTGCTTCAGCGCTATGCCCGGTAAGACGTTCGGCCAGACGCACCAGTTCGGCATCAGCCGCCTGCTCAAACGGCGGCACCTCCGGAAACAATGGCGCATAGTCGATACGCACCTGATGACGCTCGGCCAACGGCTGAAGCTTGCCGCGAATGGCGGCACGCAACGCTTCCGGGTCCATGCCGGGCAACGGCCGCAGGTCGAACTCCAGAGCACATTGGCCACAGATGCGATTGGGGTTGTCGCCACCATGAATGCAGCCAAAGTTCAGGGTCGGCTGGGGGACACTGAACTGCGCATTGTTGAACTCGCGCTGCCATTGCCGACGCAGGCCCATCAATTCCCCCATCGCCTCATGCATCGCTTCCAGAGCACTATGGCCCAGGCGCGGATCCGACGAATGGCCACTGCGCCCGAGAATATCGATGCGTTCCATCATCACGCCTTTGTGCAGGCGGATCGGCCGCAGCCCGGTGGGTTCACCAATCACCGCCGCGCGCCCCAATGGCCGCCCCGCTGCCGCCAACGCCCGGGCCCCCGCCATCGAGCTTTCCTCGTCGCAGGTCGCGAGAATCAGCAGGGGTTGCTTGAACGGTTGATCAAGCAGGGTGCGCACCGCTTCGATGATCAATGCAAAGAAGCCTTTCATGTCACAGCTACCCAGGCCCACCCAGCGCCCGTCCACCTCGGTCAGCTTCAGCGGGTCGGTCTGCCACAATTGCGGGTCGAACGGCACGGTGTCGCTGTGCCCGGCCAGCACCAGCCCGCCCGGGCCGCTGCCATAGCTGGCCAGCAGGTTGAATTTGCCGGGGTTCACCTGCTGGATCTCGCAGGCGAAACCGAGGTCGCCCAGCCAACCGGCGAGCAAGTCGATCACCGCACGGTTGGATTGATCCAGCGCGGCTTGAGTGCAACTGACCGAGGGTGCGGCAATCAGCGCGGCAAACTGGTCTTTGAGCGGCGGCAACGGCATGCGGATTCTCCTCGGGTCGGACCTCATCATAGGGCCATCGGGCATCTGGAATAAACCGTCTGCGGCCGACTCCTGTACACTGCACGGCCAAGACGCCCCCTGTCATCCGACGCCGGATTGCCCAGCAATGCATAAAGAAACCGAAATCAAACTGCGGGTCAGCCGCGACACCCTCGCGGCCCTGCGCGAACACCCATTGCTGAAGAAGCGCAACAAGTCCGGCTGGCAGCAGCGCGAGCTGCTCAACCAGTACTTCGACACGCCTGAGCGCGACCTGGCTGCGGCCAAGGTCGCCCTGCGTTTGCGCCGCGATGGCGAGGTCATCATCCAGACCCTCAAGACCCGTGGTCAAAGCGTTGCCGGCCTGTCCGAGCGCCATGAATACGAATGGCACCTGGAAAAAACCAAGCTGGACCTGAAGAAACTCGACGCACAGTGCTGGCCAGAACAACTGGCCGAGGTCGACAAGAAAACCATCAAGCCACTGTTCAGCACCGACTTCACCCGCGAATACGCGGAAATTGCCTGGGGCCGTGGCAAGGCCAAGGTCGTGATCGAAGCGGCCCTGGACCTGGGCAAGGTCATCGTCGGCAAGCAGCACGAAGAGATCTGCGAACTGGAACTGGAACTGCGTGAAGGCCCCGCCGAAGCACTGCTGGAGCTGGCCGCTGAACTCGCCGCCAGCCTGCCGATGATGCCCTGTGATATCAGCAAGGCCGAGCGCGGCTACCGCCTGCTCGACCCGGCCAGCTATGACCTGAGCCTGCCCGCGGCGGAACTGAACGCCGAAATGACCCTGGACGACGCCTTCGCCGCACTGGGCTGGCAGTTGCTGGGCAGCAGCCAGCGACTGGCCGAGCAGTACCGCTTCAATGGCCACTGGCGCCTGCTGCAGGACTGGGTCGAGAACCTGACCGAACTGCGTGCCCTGGCCAGCAGCCTGGGCCAGGCTGCGCCACGCGCCAGCACCCGCGAGCTGCGCAACAGCCTCGACGCCCTGCTGGAAGACTGGAAGCCGCTGGTACAGGCCGGCCTGGAGGACGAGGACGTCCGTCGTGCCGCACCGGAACAGTTCGCTGAAGAGCTGCTGGAAACCCGCTGGGGCCAGTTCTCCCTGGACACCTCGCGCTGGCTGCTGGCCCGTGCCTGGACAGTCGAGCGCAACAACCGTGGCAACCGCCAGGGCGCCGCGCAACTGGGTAACTGGCTGACCCACCTGCTGGCCGAGGAAGCCCAGGCCCTGCAACTGCCGCGCTACCAGCAGCAGCCTGAAGACCTGGCCGAGCAACTGCCACGCATCGAACGCCTGTTGGCCTGGCTGCATCACGCCCGCAACGTGCTTGAGGTGCCGGAAGTCGACCGCCTGTACGGCGAGCTGAACAAGCTGCAACACCTGGCCCATCAGCCCATCAACGACGAAGCTCTGGATGCCCGGGTACAACAGGCCATTGCCGTGTTCCAAAGCCGTGCCTGGAAATACCTGCTGCGCAAGTAAGCCTCAGAGCACCGGCAGACTCGTCGTGGACTTGATTTCAGACAAGGCCACGATCGAGTTGACCTCCTGGATCCCCGGCACCATCGACAGCTTTTCGAAGAAAAACCGTTCGTAGGCTTCGATGTCCGGGGTGACAATACGCAAGAGAAAATCCACAGCCCCCATCAGCACGTAACATTCCAGAACTTCAGGGAAGCCGCGAATCTGCTCGGTGAACTCGGTGAAGTTTGAACGCCCGTGGGCGTTGAGTTTGACCTCGGCAAAGATCTGAGTGTTCAGGCCGATTTTCTTGCGGTCGAGCAGGGTCACCTGCCCGCGAATAATCCCTTCCTCCTTCATACGCTGTATACGCCGCCAGCAGGGTGACTGTGACAACCCCACACGCTCGGCAATCTGCGCGCTGGACAGCGAAGCATCCTCCTGCAGCAGGGCCAGGATGCGTCGGTCATAGGCATCTAACTCGCTCTGCATAATTTTTTCTCCATAAGACTTATTCAAGAATTAATCAATTCAATTGATGGCAATAACTGCGGATCATAGAGAAAAAATACCCCGCGCATCATGCAAAAATCTTCTCATCAACTTCGGAGAATTCCATGAGCGCACTCGAACGGCTGGACCACCCTGTCACTGCGCTGCGCACCGACGCGTGGGCCAGCAATGCCACGCACGCACACGTTCAGTACCGATTGCAGGCTGAAGCCGAGCCGGACAGCCTGTGCCGTATTCTCAATCTGTTCGCATTACAGTTCCTCGTGCCTGAACAGCTACAGATGAAACAAGAAGATGAGCTGATGCACATTGAGGTACAGATCGGCGGCCTGAGCTGGCATCGCGCCGAACTCATTGCGCAAAAAATGCGCAACCTGATCAGTGTTGTCGAGGTACACCTTGAGCCCTGCCTACCACCGGTCAGCGCCTTCGGATCACGACCCGCACGCTGAGCCACGACATACCCGGAAAACCTTGCGCCAGCCCGTCGAGCACCGCAGCAACTAGCCTTGGCAGGCCATAACCGACCTGCAAGGAAGCCCCATGCCCGCGCTCGCAGAGGATCGCCCACTCGACCTTGTTACCCTGCTGGATGCACTGGTTGCACAACACGTCATCCACGCCGAAGACGCCCAACGTGTTGTGCCAACCGCCGACGACCCTGACCATCCGCTGGAGATCATCGCCCGCCGCAGGCTGCCCGACGCGCGCCACCCTGGCCAGGTGCTGGAGCTGGAAGGGCTGTGCCAATGGCTGGCCGCCGATGCTGGCCAACCCTACCTGTGCATCGACCCGATGCGCATTGATGCAGCCCGCGTCACCGCCCTGATGTCTGCCGCGTTTGCCCAGCGCCACGGCATACTTGCAGTCGAGGTGGATGCCGGCAGTGTGACGGTGGCCAGTGCGCAACCGTTTGTACGCGGCTGGGAGAGCGACCTGGCCCACGTCCTCAAACGGCAGATCAAGCGGGTAATCGCCAGCCCTGAACGCATCCGCAACCTGAGCCGAGAGTTTTTCAATGTCGCCCGTTCGGTCAACAGCGCCTGCCAACTGGAAATCGCCCGGCCCGCTGCCAGCATCGAGCACCTGCTCGACCTTGGCACCGCACACCATGAAGCGGACGCCAACGACACACACATTGTGAGCATCGTCGATTGGCTACTGCAGTACGCCTTCGAGCAGCGCGCCAGCGATATCCATATCGAACCTCGCCGTGAGCAGGGTTGCGTGCGCTTTCGTATCGACGGCGTGCTGCATGAGGCCTACCGGTTTCCACCGTGGGTGACGCTGGCAGCGATAAGCCGGCTGAAAAGCCTGGGACGGATGAATGTCGCAGAAAAACGCCGCCCACAGGACGGTCGGCTGAAGACTCGCACACCCGCCGGCAGCGAGGTGGAAATACGCCTCTCCACCCTGCCGACCACCTTCGGTGAAAAGCTGGTGCTACGGATTTTCGACCCTGAGCTGCTGCAACGGGATTTCCAGCAGTTGGGCCTGGTCGGCGATGAGCTGGCATGCTGGCAACGCATGCTGAGACACAACCACGGGATCGTCCTGGTCACCGGGCCGACCGGCTCCGGCAAGACCAGCACCTTGTATGCCAGCCTCAAGCAACTGGCAACGCCTGAGGTCAACCTCTGCACCCTCGAAGACCCGATCGAAATGGTCGAACCCGCGTTCAATCAGATGCAGGTCGACCCGGCCATCGACCTGTGTTTCGCCAATGGTGTACGCGCACTGCTGCGCCAGGACCCGGACATCATCATGATCGGGGAGATACGCGACCTGGAGACTGCACAGATGGCCATCCAGGCGGCGCTGACCGGTCACTTGGTGCTGTCCACCCTGCACACCAACGATGCCTGCACTGCCATTGGCCGTTTGCTGGAGCTGGGCATCCCGCACTACCTGATCCGTGCAACGTTGATCGGGGTAATGGCCCAACGTCTGATCCGCACCCTCTGCCCGGCCTGCAAAGTGCCCGCAACCCTGTCCGACCAGGATTGGCACACCCTGGTCCAGCCCCAGCAGTGGCCATTACCCACTGAGGCGAAGCAGGCCGCGGGCTGCCCAGCCTGCCGACACACCGGCTACCGAGGGCGTACTGGCATCCATGAGCTGCTGCCCTTGAGCGAGTCGCTCAAGCCATTGATCTGTGCCGACGGCGACGCTCAGGCATTACGTCGCCAGGCGCTTGCCGAAGGGATGCGAAGCCTGCGCTTGAACGGCGCGCAAAAGGTCGCCGCTGGCCTTACCAGCGTGGCGGAAATTATCAGGGTCGCACCATGATCAACGTACGTTCATCGGCCCGTTGAGGGCCAGGGAACTTGCCTGGGGATGACGAGATCAAAGCCAGTAGATCACCCCCAATGTTGGAGTCACCCACCATGCGCTTCAAGCGTGCTGTAGCAACACTTGCATTACTGTCCCTGCCCTTCGGCGCTGCCATGGCCGACACCTTCTGGCGCGACGTTATTTCCTCGGGTGCAACCACCGCCTCTACCTACCTGACGTTCAGGGATCACAAGTTGATCGTTGCGGCTCAAGACGACGCGGGCAGCTTCGTCGCAAGCGAAGGCAGCATTCGCGGACCGTACCTCGAAGCGGCCATCCAGAAAGTGCGCGCCGACAACCCAGGGCTGAAAGCCAGCGACATGGAGCTGGCCAACGCCATCCTGGCGAAAAACGCCGGCGCCAACGAATAACCCGCCGAAACCATCGCAGGCAAGCCTCCCACAACCCCTGTAGGAGCGGGCTTGCCCGCGATCAAGGCGCCGCGACCAGCCCTTCAGCGGTAGTCCTCTACCGGTACACACGCGCAGAACAGGTTGCGGTCGCCATACACGTTGTCGACCCGGTTCACCGCAGGCCAGTACTTGTGCAGCCGGGCATGCGTGCTGGGCGTCACCGCCTGCGCAATGCTGTATGGCCGCTCCCATACGCCGACAACGTCTGCCAGGGTATGCGGCGCGCCTTTAAGTGGGTTGTCTTCTGCTGGCCAGTTACCGTTCTGCACTTCGGCAATTTCTGCGCGGATACTCAGCATCGCTTCGATAAACCGGTCCAGTTCCGCCTTTGACTCACTCTCCGTAGGCTCGACCATCAGCGTGCCAGGCACCGGAAAAGACATGGTCGGGGCATGGAATCCGTAATCCATCAGGCGCTTGGCGACATCCTCCTCGGTAATGCCGGTCAGGGCCTTCAACGGCCGCAAATCGAGAATACACTCGTGCGCCACCCG
The DNA here is from genome assembly GCF_053629555.1 of Pseudomonas sp. HLS-6 TE3448. Classification (NCBI taxonomy): domain Bacteria; kingdom Pseudomonadati; phylum Pseudomonadota; class Gammaproteobacteria; order Pseudomonadales; family Pseudomonadaceae; genus Pseudomonas; species Pseudomonas sp. HLS-6 TE3448. The sequence continues at coordinate 1,116,520 of NZ_JBRJIO010000001.1, forward strand.
CGCATTGCGACCCCGGTAGAGCACCGGAAACGCCCCGCCCAATTGCTGCGCCAGGTAGTTGGCACACAAGATCGCCACCTCACTGGCGTCTGCCAATTGCGGCCCCATCATTGCGATGTACATCCAACTGATCGGCAGGATACTCGCGCTGCCCCAGGGCGCGGCGCTGATTGCCGTGTTCTTCGGGTCAGGCCCTGGCACCGGTACCACCGGGTGGCTGGCGACAAAGGGCGCCAAGTGGGCCCGGACACCAATCGGCCCCATACCCGGGCCACCGCCACCATGGGGAATGCAGAAAGTCTTATGCAGGTTCATGTGCGACACATCGGCACCGATATCGGCCGGCCGGGTCAGGCCGACCTGGGCATTGAGATTGGCCCCGTCCATGTACACCTGACCACCATGGCTGTGGATAACGTCGCAGATCTCGACAATCCCCTCTTCATACACACCGTGGGTCGAGGGGTAGGTCGCCATCAGGCAGGACAGGCGCTGACCTGCCGCCTTGGCTTTGGCCTTGAGGTCGGTCAGGTCGACGTTGCCGTCCTTGTCACAATCAACGATGACCACCTGCATGCCAGCCATTTGTGCAGACGCCGGGTTGGTCCCATGAGCTGAGGCGGGGATCAGGCAGATATCGCGCTGGCCCTGCTGGCGGCTGCGATGGTACTTGGCAATCGCCATCAACCCGGCATATTCACCTTGGGCACCGGAGTTGGGCTGCATGCAGACCGCGTCGAAACCGGTGATCGCGCAGAGCCAACTCTCCAGTTCGTCGATCATGGCCTTGTAGCCCTGCACCTGCGCGGCGGGAGCGAACGGATGCAGCTGTGCAAAACCTGGCCAGGTAATGGGGATCATCTCGCTGCTGGCATTGAGCTTCATGGTGCAAGAACCCAGTGGAATCATCGACTGGTTCAGCGCCAGATCCTTGTTCTCCAACTGCTTGAGATAGCGCAGCATCTCGGTTTCGCTGTGGTGCAGATTGAATACCGGGTGCGTCAGGTAGGCCGAGCGGCGCACCAACGCCGCGGGTATCCCCTCGGGCAAGGCATGAGTATCGAGGGTCGCGATGTCCAGGCCATGGTCGGCGCCCAGAAAGATATCGAACAGGCGCAGCACCGTGCCTTCGTTGCAGGTTTCATCGAGGCTGACACCCAGTTGGCCGCGCCCCAGAATCCGCAGGTTGATCTGCGCCGCCTCGGCGCTCTGGATGATCGCAGTCTGGCTGCCGCCCACTTCCAGGGTCAGGGTATCGAAGAAATGCTCATTGAGCCGCTTGATACCCTTGCTCTCCAGCCCGGCCGCCAGGATGAAGGTCAATCGGTGTACCCGCTGAGCAATCCGTTTCAGGCCTTCCGGCCCATGGTAGACCGCATAGAATCCGGCGATATTGGCCAGCAGCACTTGCGCCGTGCAGATGTTCGAGTTGGCCTTCTCCCGACGAATATGCTGCTCACGGGTCTGCAGTGCCATGCGCAGCGCGAGGTTGCCACGGGCGTCCTTGGACACGCCGATGATCCGCCCCGGCATCGCCCGCTTGAACTCGTCACGACAAGCAAAATAAGCCGCATGCGGCCCGCCATAGCCCATCGGCACACCAAAGCGCTGGGTAGAACCCAGCACCACGTCGGCCCCCAGCTCGCCCGGTGGCGCCAACAGCACCAGGCTCAACAGGTCGGCGGCGACACACGCCAGTGCCTGCTGCGTATGCAGCTGTTCGATAAACGGCCTCAGGTCGCGCACCTCGCCATGGGTGTCCGGGTACTGCAACAAGGCACCGAACACAGCGTATTTGGCGAGGTTATCCACAGCGTCAATGACCAGTTCAAAACCAAAACCGTCGGCGCGGGTCTGCAATACCGAGAGGGTTTGTGGATGGCAGTGCTCATCGGCAAAAAACACGTTGCTCTTCGACTTGGCAACGCGGCGAGCCAAGGCCATCGCTTCGGCGGCGGCCGTGGCTTCATCAAGGAGCGAGGCGTTCGCCAGGTCCAGCCCACTGAGGTCAATGATCATCTGCTGAAAGTTCAGCAAAGCCTCCAGTCGCCCTTGGGCAATCTCGGGCTGATACGGCGTATAGGCCGTGTACCAACCGGGATTTTCCAGGACGTTACGCAGGATCACCGTTGGCGTGAGGGTACCGTGGTAGCCCATGCCGATAAGGCTGGTCCAGATCTGGTTTTGCTCGGCGTAGCCACGCAGCTTCGCCAGCGCGGCCTCTTCATCGAGGGCGGGCGGCAAGTCGAGGGGGCGGTTCAGGCGAATGCCGGGTGGGACGGTCTGTTCGATAAGCTCGACACGACTGCCCAGGCCAAGGGCTTCGAGCATGGCCTGCTGCTCGCCGGGGTCAGGCCCCAGGTGGCGACGCAGGAAAGGATTAGCGTCGTACAGTTGGCTCAGGGACGGCGACTGGGACATAGCGGCTCTCTCTTCCTAGACCAAACCTCGACCAGCCGAGGCATATTGAGTCTAGGAAGAGATTGCCGCTTGTGTCGGAAAACTATTCGCCGATGAGCGCTTTGTAGCCTGCCGCGTCGAGCAGCTTGTCCAGTTCAGCCGTATCGGCTGGCTTCAGCTTGAAGATCCAGGCGCCATACGGATCGCTGTTCAGCGACTCAGGGCTGTCGCTCAAATCCTCGTTGACCGCGATGACTTCGCCACTGATCGGGGCGTAGATGTCCGAAGCGGCCTTGACCGACTCGACCACACCGGCGGTATCGCCAGCGGCAAACACCATGCCCACTTCGGTCAGCTCAACGAATACCACATCGCCCAAGGCTTCCTGAGCGTGGTCACTGATGCCAACCGTGACACTACCGTCAGCTTCCAGACGGGCCCACTCATGACTATCGGCAAAACGCAGTTCGGCAGGGATATCGCTCATATTGTTGTCCTCGATAAGGTCAGCGGTCGGCCCGCCAGAAAAAATTCAGATCAGAATCTTGCCATGCCGCACGAACGTTGGCTTGACCACTCGCACCGGGTACCAGCGACCACGGATCTCGACTTCAGCGCGATCGGCAGTCGCCATTGGCACCCGTGCCAGAGCAATCGATTTGCTCAGCGTAGGGGAGAAACTACCACTGGTGATCTCTCCTTCGCCAATTTCACTGATACGCACGACCTGGTGCGCCCGCAACACCCCGCGCTCCTCCAGCACCAGGCCCACCAGCTTAAGCTTCGGCCCGGCATCACGCTCGGCCTCAAGCGCGGCACGACCGATGAAGTCTCGCGTCGCCGGCTCCCAGGCAATGCTCCAGGCGAGGTTCGAGGTCAGCGGGGAATGCGCTTCGTCGATATCCTGGCCATAGAGGTTCATACCCGCCTCAAGACGCAAGGTATCGCGTGCGCCCAGCCCACTCGGGGCAATACCGGCACCGACCAGGTCGTTGAAGAACCCGGGCGCCTGAACTGCTGGCAGCATGATTTCCAAACCATCTTCGCCGGTATAACCGGTACGAGCGATAAACCAGTCACCGTCGACCAGGCCCTCGAACGGCTTGAGTTCGCGAATCAATGCCGCACGTGCGGCAGTCACCAGATCTGCGACCTTTTCGCGGGCATGAGGCCCCTGGACCGCCAGGATCGCCAAATCCGTGCGCTCCTGGATACTCACGTCAAAACCAACCCGGCACGCTTGTAGCCAGGCCAGGTCCTTGTCGCGGGTCGCAGCGTTGACCACCAGACGATAACCGTCATCACAGCGGTAGACGATCATGTCGTCGATCACCCCGCCTTGCTCATTGAGCAGGGTGCTGTACAGGGCTTTGCCTGTGGCACTCAGCCGCTCGATATCGTTGGCCAGCACATACTGCAGCCACGCCGCTGCCTGAGCGCCGCCGATATCAATCACGGTCATGTGAGATACATCGAAAACCCCGCAGTCGCGACGCACCTGATGGTGCTCCTCGACTTGCGAGCCGTAATGCAGGGGCATGTCCCAACCGCCAAAATCGACCATCTTGGCGCCAAGCGCCAAATGCAGGTCATAAAGAGGCGTACGCAGTCCCATGGGTTTCTCCTTCCGCGCGTGGCGAGGCTACGACCGGCGGCAGTGCAGCCACCGACGTAGCGAATGCCGCGCATTGTAGCTGCAAGGCTGGATGCTTACACCCTCAGTGCGCTTGGCCGGGGTGCCGAGCCGACCGTCGAATCAGCCCAATAACCGGCAACAGGCCGACCAACACCAGGGTTAGCGCAGGCAGCGAAGCACGTGCCCACTCGCCCTCACTGGTCATTTCAAAGACCCGCACCGCTAGCGTGTCCCAGCCAAAGGGCCGCAGTAGCAAGGTAGCAGGCATTTCCTTGAGTACGTCGACAAACACCAACAGCGCCGCGCTCAGCGCACCAGGCACCAACAACGGCAGGTAGACCTTGAAGAACAGGCGCGGCCCCGCAACCCCAAGGCTGCGCGAAGCTTCCGGCAGCGAAGGCCTAACCCGCGCAAGGCTGCTTTCCAAAGGCCCGTAGGCAACAGCCACGAACCGCACCAGGTATGCCAGTATCAATGCACTGAGGCTGCCCAGCAGTAACGGCTTGCCAGCGCCACCCAGCCAGCTGGACAGCGGGATGACCAGTTGCTTGTCCAGGTAGCTGAACGCCAACATGATCGACACAGCCAGTACCGATCCTGGCAAGGCGTAACCAAGGTTAGCCAGGCTGACGCCAGCCCGGATACCGCGCGTGGGCGCCTGCCGTCGGGCAAATGCCAGCATCAGTGCCACGCAGACCGTGATCAACGCCGCCATGGCGCCCAGATAGAGGGTGTGCACAATCAGCCCGGCATAGCGCTCGTCGAGGTCGAAACGACCACGCTGCCAGAACCAAACCAGCAGTTGCAGCACCGGGATGACGAACGCACAGGCAAAGACCAGCAGGCACCAACCGGTCGCTGCAAACGCCTTGACCCCGCGCAGGTGATACAAGGCCTTGCCCCGTGGCCGCTCACTGCCACTGCGGGTTGCACCACGTGCCCGGCGCTCGCCGTACAGCACCAGCATGACCGCCAGCAATAACAGACTGGCCAGTTGTGCCGCACTGGAAAGGCTGAAGAAGCCGTACCAGGTTTTATAGATGGCCGTGGTGAACGTATCGAAGTTGAACACCGAGACCGCACCGAAGTCCGCCAGGGTCTCCATGAGTGCCAATGCCACGCCCGCGCCAATCGCGGGACGCGCCATGGGCAGGGCAACCCGCCAGAACGCCTGCAACGGCGAATGCCCCAGTACCCGCGCGGCCTCCATCAAACCCTTGCCTTGAGCAATGAACGCAGTGCGAGCCAGCAGGTAGACGTAGGGGTAGAACACCAGCACCAGCACCGTGATCACGCCACCGGTGGAGCGCACCCGAGGCAGACGCATCGGCCCGAACCACTCGCGCAGCAGGGTTTGCACCGGCCCGGAAAAATCCAGCAAGCCGACAAAGACGAACGCCAGTACATAGGCCGGGATGGCGAAGGGCAGCATCAAGGCCCAATCGAGCCAGCGACGCCCGGGAAACTCACAAAGGCTGGTCAACCAGGCCAGGCTGACGCCCAACAGGGTGACACCAATGCCGACACCGGCGACCAGTGTGGCGGTATTGCCCAACAGGCGGGACATCTGGGTTTCGAGCAGGTGCGACCAGATCTGCCGGTCAATCGTCTCCCAGGACAGGAGCAGAACACTGATCGGCAACAGCACCAAGGTGACAACGGCGAAAACCAGGGGATACCAGCGGCGTTGGGCAGGGTGGGCCAAAGGGCGATGCTCTAGGTTTTAATGACTGTCGCCGGCAACACCTGCCCATCAGAGCTGGCCTTGCCGGCGATGAAGCCGCAAAGGGTCGAACAAGCATAAAGCCTGGGGCTTAGTTCCAGCCAGCCCGGTCCATCAAGCGAATCGCTTCAGCCTGACGCTTACCTGCGACTTCCACCGGGAGGGCGTCAGCCTTGAAGGTTCCCCAGGCGGCGACTTCCTCGGACGGTGCAACCTTCGGGTTGGCCGGGAACTCCTGGTTGATACTCGCGAACATCTTCTGTGCATCCGCACCGGTCATCCACTCGACCAGGGCCTTGGCTGCCTCTGGATGCGGCGCGTACTTGGTCAGGCCGATACCCGAGAGGTTGACGTGAACACCGCGGTCCGCCTGGTTAGGCCAGAACAGCTTGACCGGCAGTTTCGGGTCCTGCTGGTGCAAGCGACCGTAGTAATAGGTGTTAACGATACCGACATCGCACTGACCGGCCTTGATCGCCAGCAGCAAGGCCGTATCGTCAGAGAAGACGTCTGTGGACAGGTTGTTCACCCAGCCCTTGATGATCTGTTCGGTTTTCTCGGCGCCATGGGTCTCGATCAGGGTGGCGGTCAGCGACTGGTTGTAGACCTTCTTCGCGGTACGCAGGCACAGGCGCCCTTCCCATTGCTTGTCGGCCAGTGCCTCGTATGTGCTCAGCTCTTCCGGCTTGACCCGCTCGGTGGAGTAGACAATGGTTCGTGCGCGCAGGCTCAGGCCTGTCCAGTCATGGGACGAGGCACGATATTGAGACGGGATGTTGGCATCGATCACCGACGACTGGATCGGCTGCAGGATGCCCATTTGCTCGGCCTGCCAGAGGTTGCCCGCATCGACGGTGAGCAGCAGGTCGGCGGTGGCATTCTCACCCTCGGCCTTGATCCGCTGCATCAGCGGTGCTTCCTTGTCGGTAATGAACTTGACCTTCACACCGGTCTTGGCCGTGTAGGCATCAAATACCGGCTTGATCAGCTCATCAATTCGCGAGGAATACACCACCACTTCATCCGCTGCCTGGGCGGTGCTACCGAACAGGGTCAATGCCAGAGCGGCCAGTAAATGCTTGCGTGACAACATGGAAGCGGTCCTCGAAAGACAAGAAAGGCAGAAATGGTAGTGAATCCCATTTGCCATCTCAACCTAACTCACAACAGAGCAGTTACCAGATGTTGCAAGCCTCTCAGGGCCGCGCCAACTCGGGCAGATCACCGCTCAAGCCGAGGGCCTGACGCACAAACAGCGCCTTGGCCTCAGGCAATTGCTCGACCCACTTCAGGCCCGTATTACGCAGCCAGCGCAGCGGCAACGGATCGGCCTGGAACAGCCGCTCGAAGCCTTCCATTGCCGCCATCAAGGCCAGGTTGTGCGGCATCCGGCGCCGCTCGAAGCGACTCAGTACCCGCACATCGGCCAGCCGCTCGCCACGGTCCAGAGCGTTTAACAGTTCCTCGGCGAGCACCGCCGCATCGAGGAAGCCCAGGTTGACGCCCTGCCCGGCCAACGGGTGAATGGTATGCGCAGCATCGCCAATCAGCGCCAGGCCCTCGGCCACATAGCGCTTGGCATGGCGCTGGCGCAGCGGCACACACAGTCGCGGGTCGGCACTCAGCACCTGGCCCAGACGACCTTCGAAGGCGCGCTCGAGTTCGGCACAGAACGCCTCATCGGCCAACCCCATCAGGCGCTCGGCCTGCTCCGGCGTGGTCGACCAGACAATCGAGCACCACCCCTGCTCGCCGTCGCGCTGCAGCGGCAGAAACGCCAGCGGGCCATCATCCGTAAAGCGCTGCCAGGCCGTGGCCTGATGAGCCTGGCTACAGCGCACACTGGTCACGATGGCGTGATGCAAGTAATCCCACTCACGGGTTTCGCACCCCGTCAGGCGGCGCACGGCCGAGTTCGCCCCGTCGGCTGCGATCACCAAGGGTGCACGCAGCGTACGGCCATCGGCCAAGGTCAGCAGCCAGTCCTCTCCAGAACGACGCATCTGCTCCAGGCGCGCATTGGCCAGCAGGCCGATCTCGCTGTCATGCAGGCGCTCCAGCAGCGCATCCTGGACCACTCGGTTCTCGACGATATGCCCCAGCACCTCGGCATGCACGCTGGCTGCGGAAAAGTGAATACGACCTGTCCCGCTGCCGTCCCAGACCTCCATCTGCCCATATGGGCAGACGCGTCGGGCGCAGATACCGTCCCAGGCACCGAGCCGTTCAAGGATCCGCTGGCTAGCCACCGACAGGGCGCTGACCCGTGGCTCGAATGCGGCCTCTGCATCAAAGGGTTTGACCGACAGCGGGCTGCCATCGACCAGCAGAATATTCAGGCCACTGTGCTGTAGCGCCAACGCCAGGGCGCTGCCGACCATACCGGCACCGACAATCAACAGATCCGCGCGCATTTCCATGCCTTAAGCCTGTATTGCTTGCGGCCGGGGCCGCAGATAAAGGGAAAGTGGTATGTAGCCCTTGCGCATGCTCAACCCTGCAGGTCCGAACGGGTGCCCAGGCCCATCGCTTGCCGGGCGAACCAGCGTTTGGCCGGTGGCAGCAGGTCGAGCCCAAGCAGGCCCAGGTTACGCCCGGCCGTCACTAGCGGCTGGTTGTTGCCAAACAGCCGGGTGACACGGTCGGAAAAGCCGATGGTCAAGGCCTGATCAAGGCGTTGACGCCCATAGTAGGCTTGCAACGTCGCCAGGTCACCGGGCGTTTGCGGCCCGGCGAGCAAGGCTTCAGACAAGGCCTGAACGTCACGCAACGACAGGTTGAAGCCCTGCCCGGCAATCGGGTGCAGGCTGTGCGCCGCATTGCCCAGCACCACCAGGTGAGGACGCACCTGTTCCTGCGCCTCGACCAATGACAACGGATACAGGTGGCGAACACCCACCTGACACAAGGCGCCCAGCCGGTAGCCGAACACGCCCTGCAATTCATCGAGGAAGCTGCGCTCATCCAGTTCGGCCAACCGCTTGGCGTCCATCCCCTTGCGGGTCCAGACCAGCGCGCAGCGGTTTTCCGGCAGCGGCAACAGCGCCATAGGCCCTTCGTCGGTGAAGCGCTCAAACGCTTGCCCGCAGTGCGCTTCACTGGGCGTGATGTTGGCGATCAACGCACTCTGGTTGTAAGGCCGCGTCGTGACATGAATGCCCAACTGCTCGCGCAGGCCAGAACGGCCACCGTCGGCCAGCACCGCCAGGTCGCAGTCAAGGGTCGTGTCGTCGTTGAGCGACAGGCGATAACCGTCTTCCAGCGCCTGCAAGGCCGTCACTTCAGCCGGGCAGCGCCAACTGACCACCTCAGGATCCAGCCCTTTCCAAAGGCACTGCCCTAGCCAGGCGTTTTCCACCACATAACCGAGGGCCGGTACGCCCTCTTCCATTGCGTTCAGACGGGCCGCGCCGAAACGCCCCCGATCAGACACCTGGATCTGCCGGATCGGCTCGGCACGGCGACTAATCGCCTGCCACAGCCCGAGCCGTTCATAGATCTGTCGGGTGCCGAAGGACAACGCCGACGAGCGTGCATCGTAGCTGGGCTGATAGCTGTCGCCAGGCGCAAACGGCTCGATCAGCAGGATCGTCCAGCCCCGTGCCTTGGCACCGGCCTGCAGCGCCAGGGCCAGGCTGGCCCCCACCAGGCCGCCGCCAATAATTGCCAGATTGAACCGGTTCATGCGGCCTGGCTTCGCGCAGCAGCCATCAAGGCTTCGATTTCAGCGACTGTTTTCGGCACACCCGCCGTCAGAACTTCACACCCATGCTTGGTTACCACTACGTCGTCCTCGATGCGTATGCCGATACCACGCCATTTTTTCGCCACGTGCATATTGTCCGCCGAGATGTAGATCCCTGGCTCGACCGTCAGGGTCATCCCCGGCTCAAGTACACGCCACTGGCCGCCAACCTTGTAGTCCCCGACATCGTGTACATCCATGCCCAGCCAGTGCCCGGCACGGTGCATGTAGAAGGCCTTGTACGCCTCGGACTCGATCAGATCCGGCACTTCGCCTGCGAGCAGGCCCAACGCCACCAGCCCTTCGGTAATCACCTGCACGGTCGCTTCGTGCGCGTGGTTCCAGTGCTTGCCCGGCGCAATCTCTTCGAAAGCCGCCATCTGCGCCTTGAGTACCAGTTCGTAGATTGCTTTCTGCTCCGGCGAAAAGGTGCCACTGACCGGAAACGTCCGAGTGATATCGCTGGCGTAGCAGTCAATCTCGCAACCCGCGTCGATCAGCACCAGATCACCATTCTTCAGCGGCGCATCGTTTTCCTGGTAATGCAGGATGCAGCTGTTGCGTCCAGCCGCAACGATCGAGCCGTAAGCCGGCATCTTCGCCCCGCCCTTGCGAAACTCGTAATCCAGCTCGGCTTCAAGGCTGTACTCGTGCAAGCCGGCTCGGCAGGCTTGCATCGCCCGCACATGAGCACGCGCCGAAATGGCCGCGGCTTCGCGCATCACCTTCACTTCCGCTGCCGATTTATACAGACGCATGTCATGCAGCAGATGATCCAGGGCAACGAATTCGTTGGGCGGCTGCGCACCGAGGCGCGCCTTGGAGCGAATCACGTTGATCCACTCCATCAAATGGCGGTCGAACTCGGCATTGCTGCCCATCGCCGAGTACACGCGGTCGCGCCCCTCGATCAACCCCGGCAGAATTTCGTCGATATCAGTGATCGGGAAGGCGTCATCGGCGCCAAAATCGCGAATGGCGCCCTCCTGCCCGGCGCGCAAGCCATCCCACAGCTCACGCTCAGGATTGCGCTCACGACAAAACAACACATATTCACCGTGCTCACGCCCGGGTATCAGCGCAATCACCGCTTCGGGCTCGGGAAAGCCGCTCAGGTACTGGAAGTCGCTGTCCTGGCGATACACGTGCTCGACATCGCGGTTGCGTATGGCGACCGCAGCCGCCGGCAGGATGGCGATGCTGTTGGGCTCCATCTGCGCCATCAGCGCCTTTCGCCGGCGGGCGTATTCCGACTTGGGGATGTGGGTCATGGGCAGATGGCGTCCAGGCAAAAATCAGTGCAGGGAAGGTTTCGCAGCGGCTGGGGCAGGCTTGGCCAGCTCCGTGTAAAGCAGCAGCGGCGCGACGCGCAGGTATTCCATGACTTCCATGTAGTCGCTCTCGCCGTCCTCGGATTCCTCCAGAGCATCCTGGACCTGGGAAATGGCGGCCAGGTCCTGCAGCACTTCCTTGGCTTCAGTGCTCAATGTCAGGCCACCCGAGTTCAGGCCGAAGCCGTCAAGGAAGCCTTGGCACCACTGGCCCAGCGCAACGGCACGCTCGGTCAGCGGCGCGTCATCGCCCGGCAGCAGCAAGACGATGGTGATGTCTTCACCGGTGAGTTCGGCCTTGACCATTTCCTGCAAGCCAATCAGGGCATTGCGAACATTGTCGGCCGGCTCGGCCTCAAGCAGGTGGGCTGCATCGGCCAACCAGCTGTCGGCATCGAAGCCGACACCTGTGCAGCTACGTCCGAGCAACAGCCCGTGCAGTTCGGCAGGAGAAACTGGATGACCGCCGCTGCTCAGCAGGGCGGCGAATGCGGTGTACGGCGAGTTGGTATTGGGCATGGGCAACTAGGCGCCAGACGGCGCAATGACTAGAATGAAGGCCTTGTATCCTAGCACCGGCAGGCGCGCCAAGACCATCGACGCGGCCAACTCGGGGCTGGCAGGGCATAATCGCCGGGAACTCAGGCACACCCAATCGAGTGGCATTTCATGCAAGAGACCGAGCTGCAAGCGCTGATGGGCCGACTCGAACTGTTGATTGAACGGGTCGAGCAACTAAAACGGCAAAACGCACTCTTATTAACTCAGGAAAAATCCTGGCGTGAGGAACGTGCCCACCTCATCGAAAAAAATGAAATCGCCCGGCGTAAGGTCGAATCGATGATTTTGCGACTCAAGGCCCTGGAGCAAGACTCATGAGTTCAAGCAATAGCGTCACCGTTCAGATCCTCGACAAAGAGTACTCGATCATCTGTCCGCCGGAAGAACGCAGCAACCTGATCAGCGCTGCACGCTACCTGGACGGCAAAATGCGCGAGATCCGCAGCAGCGGCAAGGTTATTGGCGCCGACCGTATCGCGGTCATGGCCGCCCTCAACATTACCCACGACCTGCTGCACCGCCAGGAACGCCCGGCCCCTCAAGTCGGCGGCGCCACCCGCGAACAGGTGCGCGACCTGCTGGAACGCGTCGATCAGGCGTTGGCCAACGATGCCGATACACCATCCAATTGAGTTTCAGGTATACTCTCGCTCACTCCCTGGAGTGCTTGCCAGTCGGTCATGTCCCTGAGCCGATACGCACAACCACGGGGGTTGCACGCTGGGGCCGGTGCGCATGTCCGCCTGACGGAAAGCCTTAACGCCCCCTGCAATCTCCACCTTGAACTTTCGGGTTCAAGGGCTACACCGACAGCGGTTCGTCGGGGAGCCTGATTATCCTGCGCCTGCCAGCCTTGGCATGCGCACACGCGCTGCCACCCGCCTGGCAGTTGCTCAAGAGACCGCCCGTGCCATGACCGACACCGCGCTGCTCACCCGCCCCCAGCTACGCCGCCTGCTTCGAGATGCCCGTCGCGCGTTGACGCCTGCCGAACAACGCCGGGCCGCGCAGAACCTGTATTGCCAACTGGCACAGCATCCATTGTTCCGTCGTGCCAGGCACATTGCCTTGTACCTGCCCAACGACAGCGAAATCGACCCGCGCCTGCTGCTGCGCGAGGCCCAACGCCGTGGCAAGCGTACCTACCTGCCAGTACTGCACGCCTGGCCGAAGACCAAGATGGCCTTTCAACGCATTGAGGCGGGCGAAAAGCTGCGCCCCAACCGCTTCCGCATTCCTGAGCCTGTCATTAGCCAGGCACGACAACGCCCCGTATGGGCGCTGGACCTGGTCCTGCTGCCGCTTGTAGGGTTCGATGAAACAGGGGGACGCTTGGGTATGGGCGGTGGTTTCTACGACCGAAGCCTGGGCTACCTGGCCCGACGCAAAACCTGGAGAAAACCACTGCTACTGGGGCTGGCGCATGAATGCCAGAAGGTCGAGCGACTGACTCAAGCCAGTTGGGACGTGCCGCTTCAAGGAACTGTTTCGGACAAGGGCTGGTACCTGGCGAACTAAGCGCAGGCAAGCAGCCGATCAACGCTGTTGCGGGATGACCGACACTTCATAATTGGTGTCGAGGTTGCGCTCCCAGAGGCTTTCCGCATAACCGGTAGTGACCACACCCAAACCGAACAGAAAAACGAGTACCCAGATCATATCCGGTTTGCGATTCATCGATTGCCCCCCTCAGGCAAACTGATCACGATGGCAGCAACGGTTATCGAGGTAGGCCGTGCAGCAGCGTCATGCTTAAAACCCGCGCATTCTCCGACAACCTGAAGCGACACGCAAACGTTGACGTCAACCGGCTGTCGGTTTCGCGCCACAGGTTGTTTCCAATTTTTTCAGGAGCACCTTCCATGGCCTATTGGCTGATGAAATCCGAGCCCGACGAGCTCTCGATCCAAGACCTGGCCACGCTCGGCGAAACCCGCTGGGACGGCGTGCGTAACTATCAGGCACGCAATTTCATTCGTTCGATGACGGTAGGTGATGCGTTCTTTTTCTACCATTCCAGCTGCCCGGAGCCGGGTATTGCCGGCATTGCCCGGATCACCTCGGACGCTTACCCGGACCCCACCGCGCTCGACCCCGAGAGCCACTACTTCGACGCCAAGGCCAATGCCGAGAAGAACCCGTGGAGCGCCATCAATGTCATCCATGTCGAGACATTCACAAAGGTGCTTGGCCTGGGTTACCTGAAACAACAAACAGCCCTCGCCGAGCTGCCACTGGTACAGAAAGGCAGCCGCCTTTCGGTCATGCCGGTAACTGCCGAACAATGGGCCGCTGTACTCGCCTTGCGCTGAACAGGGTAGGATTCCTACTCAATTGACGGACATCAACCCGGCTAAACAGGGAACCGTCACACTGACGTCATTGCCGCAGGATGCTTGAACAATGTCGCTTAGCCAACACACACCAAGACTTTTCGCCGCTGCCCTGATTGCTCTGCTCGTGGCCGCGGGGGGCTTGGGCTACTGGAAATCACTGCATGATCGCCTGCCCGAAGGCCTGAGCCAAGGCAACGGTCGGCTCGAAGCCACCGAGGTGCAGATCGCCAGCAAGGTTCCCGGGCGCCTGGCCGAAGTGCTGGCCGATGAAGGCGACAGCGTGAAGCAGGGACAATTGCTGGCCCGCATCGACACCCGCACCCTCGAAGCCCAACGTACCCAGGCAGAAGCAGAAGTACTGCGCGCCAAGGAGAACTACGCCGCGGCCCAGGCCAACGTGCAGTTGCGTCAGAGCGAATTGCTGCTTGCCAGCCAGGAGCTGCGGCGCAGTCGTGAACTGTTCCAGCGCAAGTACGCCAGCCAGCAACTGCTCGATCAGCAACAGGCACGCTTCGACACCAGCAGCTCGGCGGTGGTCGCCGCTCGTGCACAACTGGCGGCTATCAATGCGGCCATTGGTGCGGCGCAGGCACAGGTCGAACAGTTGACCAGCGAAATTGACGACAGCAGCCTGCGCGCCCCCATCGACGGGGTGGTCCAGTTACGCTTGGCCGAGCCCGGCGAGGTGCTTCCGGCGGGCGGACGTGTACTCCTGCTGATCGACCCCAACGATCAGTACATGAACCTCTACCTGCCAGCTTCGACCGCCGGCAAACTGACCATGGGCGATCAGGCTCGGATCGTACTCGATGCCCTGCCCGACAAAGCCCTGCCGGCCAAGATCACCTTTGTCGCGGCCAAGGCTCAGTTCACCCCCAAGCAAGTGGAAACCCGTGACGAACGCCAGAAGCTGGTGTTCCGGGTAAAACTGCGCCTGACCGACCCTAGCGCCCTGCCTCAAGCCAAACCCGGTATGCCGGGGGCCGGTTATGTGCGCACGGCCCCCGTGGACTGGCCGGCCAACCTGCAATGAATGCGCTGGCGCTGCACGCCAAGGGCATCAGCCATCGCTACGGCACCGTAGTGGCCCTGCAGGACATCGACTTCGAGCTGCCTGCCGGCACCCGTTGCGGCCTGATCGGCCCCGATGGGGCGGGCAAGTCCAGCCTGCTTGGGTTGATTGCCGGGGTGAAAAAGTTGCAGACCGGCACGCTACAGGTGCTCGACGGCTCGATCGACGAGCGTCGCCATCGCCGCAGCCTGTACTCACGCATCGCCTTCATGCCCCAAGGGCTGGGCAACAACCTTTACCCGGACCTGTCGATACGCGAAAACATCAGCTTCTTCGCCACCCTGTTCGGCCTGCCCCGCGCGGAATGCGAGCGACGCATGCACGAGCTGCTGCTGGCCACTGACCTGGTGCGTTTCGCCGACCGCCCCGCCGGCAAGCTCTCGGGCGGCATGAAACAAAAGCTCGGGCTGTGCTGCGCGCTGATCCATGACCCCGACTTGTTGATCCTCGACGAACCGACCACAGGCGTCGACCCGTTGTCCCGGCGGCGCTTTTGGGAACTGGTCGAGCAGGTGCGCCGCGAGCGCCCGCAACTGACCCTGCTGGTCGCTACGGCCTACATGGAGGAAGCCGAGCAGTTCGAGCATTGCCTGATGCTCGACCGCGGACGCCTGATCGCCGCCGGGCCCAGCCGCGAACTGGCCGCCGTGACCCCCAGCGACAAGCTCGACGACGCCTTTACTCACTTTCAGGGTGACAGCAAGCGCAGCGGGCAGCCCTTGCACATACCACCGCGTGCCGACAGCAACGCCGAAATCGCCATCGAAGCTCATGAACTGACCCTGCGCTTTGGCGACTTCACCGCGGTCAACAAGGTCAGCTTCGCTATTGGTCGTGGCGAGATCTTCGGCTTTCTTGGCTCCAACGGGTGCGGTAAAACCACCACCATGAAGGTCCTGACCGGCCTGATGCCCGCCAGCGAAGGCAGCGCCAGCCTGCTCGGGCGCCCCGTGGACGCCAGCGACCTGGCAACCCGCAAACGGGTCGGTTTCATGTCGCAGAGCTTTTCCCTGTACGGCGAGCTGAGTGTGCGGCAAAACCTTGAGCTGCACGCACGCCTGTTTGACTTGCCCAACGCCGAAAGTCGTCCGCGCATCGCCGAACTGATCCAGCGTTTCGATCTGAACAGCGTGGCCGACCAACAATCCGGCGCGCTTCCCCTGGGGATTCGCCAACGGCTTTCGCTCGCAGTGGCGGTACTGCACCGGCCGGAGGTGCTGATCCTCGACGAACCGACCTCGGGAGTCGATCCCGCCGCCCGTGACGACTTCTGGCGCCTGCTGATCGAGCTGTCACGGGAACAGGGCGTGACCATCTTCCTCTCCACCCACTTCATGAACGAGGCACAACGCTGCGACCGCATCTCGTTGATGCACGCCGGCCAGGTACTGGCCTGCGATACGCCCTCAGCGCTGCAGACACAGTTCGCCGGCGAAACCCTGGAAGACGCCTTCGTGCGCTGCCTGGAACAGGCCCAGGGCCCGGTGGAGGCGCCTGCCACTGACGCGCCGCTGAATACGACCGCCGCGCCGACGTTACTGCGCCAGCGCCGAGGCTTCAGCCTCAAGCGCCTGTTCGCCCTGGCGAACCGCGAGGGCAAGGAGCTACTGCGGGACAAGGTACGCCTGGCCTTTGCCTTGCTCGGCGCACTGTTCATGATGGTGATCTTTGGTTTCGGGATCTCGCTGGACGTCGAGAACCTCGCCTTTGCGGTCTATGACCAGGACCAAAGCCCGCAAAGCCGCGCCTACCTGGAAGCGTTTCGTGGCTCGCGCTACTTCGATGAGCAAGCACCGATAACCGACCTGGGGCAAATGCACCGGCGCCTGCAGCGTTCCGAGATCAAGCTGGCGCTGGAGATACCGCCGGGCTTTGGTCGCGACCTCTACGCCGGTCGCCAGCCGACCGTAGCCGCCTGGCTCGACGGTGGCATGCCGTTTCGCGCCGAAACCAGCCGGAACTATGTCGAAGCCGTGCATCAGGGCAACCTGGCATTACTGGCGTCCTTGAGCAGTGCAGCTCAGCCGGCGCAGCCACTGGTAAACCTGGAAACACGCTTTCGCTACAACCAGGATGTCGTCAGCGTGAACGCCATCGGCCCCGGCGTCATGGCGCTGATTCTGGCCTTCATCCCGGCCATGCTGACCGCGCTGGGTATCGTCCGGGAGAAGGAGCTGGGCTCGATTACCAACTTCTATGCCACACCCCTGACACGCCTGGAATTCCTGCTCGGCAAGCAGGTGCCTTATCTGATCGTCAGCCTGATCAACCTGGCACTGCTGGTGGCGATGAACCGCTGGCTGTTCGGCGTGCCGTTCAAGGGTAGCGCCTTCGCACTGGCGTGCGGTGGCGTGCTCTACCTGCTGGCGACCACCAGCATGGGGATGCTGATCTCCGCGTTCACCCGCACCCAGATCGCCGCGATCCTCGGCACCATGATTATCACCAGCCTGCCCACCATCCAGTTCTCCGGGTTGATCGTGCCACGCTCGTCACTCGAAGGCACAGCAGCGGTGATGGGGCAACTGTTCCCCGCCGGCTACTTCCTCGACATCGCCGTCGGCACCTTCACCAAGGCCCTGAGCCTGCGCGAGCTGTGGCCGCAATGCCTGGCCCTGCTGGGGTTCTTCCTCGCCTTCACGGGCTTGAGCCTGGCCATGTTGAAAAAGCAGGAGGCCTGATGCATCGCCTTGCTCACATTCTGCGCCTGGGGCTCAAAGAGCTCACCAGCCTGCGCCATGACAGCGTGCTGTTGCTGTTCCTCCTCTATGCCTTCAGTGTGGCCATCTACATGCCGGCGGCGGGTTCCGTGATTGGCGTGCACAACGCCAGCGTCGCCGTGGTCGACGAAGACCACAGCCTGATCTCGCGCAAACTCACCCAGGCCCTGCAACCTCCCGAGTTCCAGACGGCCACCGCCCTGTCCTATGACCGGATCGACCAGGTTCTGGACAACGGTCAGTACACGTTCGTGATCAACATTCCGGTGAACTTCCAGACCGACCTGCTCGCGGGGCGCTCACCGGAACTGCAGATCAATGTTGACGCCACCGCCATGAGCCAGGCGTTCATGGGGGCTGGCTACATCGGGCGGATCTTTGAACGCGAGTTGCTCGACTACGCCAACCCCGACTCAAGCGTCGAGCGTGCACCGGCCCTGCTGACCAATCGGGCGTTGTTCAACACCAACCTGGAAGGTGGCTGGTTCCTGGCGGTGATCCAGATCGTCAACAACATCACCATCCTGGCAATCATCCTGACCGGCACAGCGCTGCTTCGTGAGCGCGAGCACGGCACCCTCGACCACCTGCTGGTATTGCCATTGACCGCACTGGAAATCATGCTGGCGAAAATTGGCAGCAACGCGCTAGTGGTGGTGCTGTGCACCTGGGTATCGCTGGAGGTGGTGGTCAAAGGCGCACTGGGTGTACCGCTGGCAGGTTCGCTCGGGCTGTTCCTGGCGGTGACCGCGCTCTATCTGTTCGCCAGTACCGCCTTGGGGATATTCCTCGCCACGCTGGCCCGTTCGACCCCGCAGTTCGGCTTGTTGGCGATCCCGGTGATTATTCCGATGCTGTTGCTCTCGGGCGGCAGCACACCGCTGGACAGCATGCCGCAGTGGCTGCAGTGGGTCATGCAGGGCTCACCGTCAACCCACTTCGTCAGCCTCGCCGCCGCCATCCTGTTCCGCGATGCCGGCGTCGACGTAGTCTGGCCAGACCTGCTCGCGCTCGGCGCGATCGGCCTGTTGTTCTTCAGCATCGCGTTGGCGCGCTTCAGACGAACCCTGACCTCCTGATTACTGCACGATCAGGTTGTTGAACAGCAGGTCTTCGACGATCGGCTTGCCCTCTTCGTCGTTGAGCACCTGCTGGACCTGCTTCAGCGCTTCCTGACGCAGCTTCTCCTTGGACTCGACATTGCTCATGCTCTCCAGGTTCTGCTGGGTAAACAAGGCGACGAGCTGGTTGCGGATCAGCGGCTCATGGTGCTTGACCACTGCCGCAGCGGCTTCACCGGTCACCCGCAGGGCGACGTCAGCCTTGTACACGTGCAGCTTCGGCCCACCGTCGAGGGCATAGTTGCCAACAAAGGGCGGCGTCAGAGAGATGTAGGCCACTTTCGGTGCATCTTCCTTGGACTCCTCGGCCATAGCGGCCGCAGGCAGCATCAGGGCAACCAGCATCACGATCCACGCTTTCACGAATTCACTCCTCAAACAGTTGGCGCCAGCATAACCAGCGCTTTTGGCAAACCCAAGCGCGGGCTTATGCCAGCCTATCAAGCCGGGCC
Source organism: Pseudomonas sp. HLS-6 TE3448 (assembly GCF_053629555.1). Classification (NCBI taxonomy): domain Bacteria; kingdom Pseudomonadati; phylum Pseudomonadota; class Gammaproteobacteria; order Pseudomonadales; family Pseudomonadaceae; genus Pseudomonas; species Pseudomonas sp. HLS-6 TE3448. Next base: position 1,135,617 of record NZ_JBRJIO010000001.1, read on the forward strand.
ATGCTCGTTGACCCCAAACCTGCCCTTCTACACTTATCGGCCAGCACACGCAAAGGAATAGCCCGGCCTTGCGAATGACGCATCCCCCTGACGGCCAACCGAACAAATCCTTGCCAGCGTCGGGATCTTTCCTTGAAACGCGCCCTCCAATCGCCTGACCCGCGTGTCCTAACTGACAAGGAAGACGACCATGACTCGCCCAACCCCACTGCCTGCCCTTGGCCCCAACGACCTGCTCAAGCTGCTTATCGCGCTGCACAGGGCCGTTGCCAGCGAAGACCGACACGCATAAAAAAACGCCGACCCAGGCATCTGCGTCGGCGTTTCAGGTTAGCGGGAGGTCGTGTGAGCAGGTTTGCCTGCGATGGCTTCGGCGCAGTGCCAGTGAGTGCGCGGCGCCTGCATCGTTGGCAAGCCAACTCCTACAGCGATCCGCGCAGAACACCGTATTTTCTGTGGGAGCGGGCTTGCCCGCGATGCAAGCACCGCGCAAGAGCAATGCGCCCGGCAGGCGCTGGGCGTATCAGAACGCGGGCAGTACCGCACCCTGGTATTTCTTCTCGATGAACGCTTTCACTTCAGGGCTGGTCAGGGCTTTGGCCAGCTTCTGGATAGCGGCGCTGTCCTTGTTGTCTGGACGGGCGACCAGGAAGTTCACGTAAGGCGAGTCGCTGCCTTCGATGACCAGCGCATCTTTGGCCGGGTTCAGACCGGCTTCCAGCGCATAGTTGGTGTTGATCATGTCCAGATCGACCTGGTCCAGCACACGCGGCAGCATGGCCGACTCAAGCTCGCGGAACTTGAGTTTCTTCGGGTTCTCGGCGATGTCTTTCGGCGTAGCCAGGGCATTCTTCGGATCTTTCAGGGTGATCAGACCCGCCTTCTGCAACAGCAGCAGGGCACGACCGCTGTTGCTGCCCTCGTTCGGGATCGCAACAGTTGCACCGTCCTTGAGCTCGGAGAGGCTCTTGACCTTCTTCGAGTAGCCACCGAACGGTTCGACGTGAACACCGATCACCGTTTCCAGGTGAGTCCCTTTGCCTTCGTTGAAGTTCTTCAGGTACGGCAAGGTCTGGAAGTAGTTGGCATCCAGGCGCTTCTGGTCGACCTGAACGTTAGGCTGCACATAGTCGGTGAACACCTTGATCTCCAGGTCCACACCTTCCTTGGCCAGCGTTGGCTTGATCAGCTCAAGGATCTCGGCGTGGGGTACCGGGGTAGCTGCAACGACCAGTTTTTCAGCCGCTTGGGCAAAGCCGGCTACCGACAGCGCAGTCGCCAGAGCAGTGAACAGCAGAACCTTTTTCATGCACAGTCCTTATTCGAATCATGGCCATCAGACGACGGCGAAAAGAAGATACCCGTCATTGAAGACTGGCGTGAGGTGGACAATACCGAGATTTTTTATTCCAGAACAATACCTTTTATTTAGAGGCTTATTCCATTTCGAGAATCTGCCCTTCAACCCTGCGCCCGAGTATCCGCAACGATGAACGCCGGCAAGCTCAGGTGCTCTGGCAGGATCTCGTCACCGGTGCTCACCAGCAAGGCAAAGTGGATAACGTTCTCCAGCTCACGGGTATTGCCAGGCCAGCAATGCGCCTCCAGTACGCGCTGTGCAGCCTCACTGATCAGCGGAACCGGCACGTTCAGCCGCTGGCTGTAGATACCGACGAAGTACTCGGCCAACGGCAAGATGTCTCCCACCCGCTCGCGCAAGGCCGGCAGGGTCAAATGTCCCTCATGCAGGTAGTGGTAGAGCCGCTCATGGAACTTGCCCGCACGCACCGCCAATGCCAGGTCGATGCTTGAGGCCGCCACCAGGCGCACGTCCACTGGGTTCGGTTGCTGCGCGCCAACGCGGGTGACTTCTCGCGTCTCCAACGCGGCCAGTAACTTGACCTGAATCGGCAACGGTAAATCGGCGATCTCATCCAGGTACAAGGTGCCGCCATTGGCCGAGCCGAACCAACCGGCCCGGCTACTGGCGGTTCCACTATGGGCGCCCGCACTGTAGCCAAACAATTCAGCATCGGCGTAGGTCGGGCTGATGGCCGCGCAGTTCACCGAAACGAACAACCCGCTGCGATCACTGGCCCGGTGAATCTGCCGCGCCAACAACTCCTTGCCGGTACCGGTTTCGCCGCGAATCAATACCGGCAGGCCCAGCGGTGCAAGCTGCTCCAGTTCCTCACGCAACTGGCGTGAGCGAGGGTCAACGAACACCAGCGCCTTGGCGCGAATACTGAGCGGGCTCTTGTCCAGTTCAGGAAAGGTCAGCAGCGGCTGGCCGTGGGTGTCATGAATAGGCATGGCAAACTCCCGCCCGGCCACCATGCGACCAGGCGTTTCAGATAGAAGTGGTTAACGCCTTGGGATCAGGCGCGGCGCAAGGCGCCTTGTTCCAACCGGCTCTGCAGGCGATACAGGTAAGCAAACCCTTGTTCCCAGCGACGATGCCCGGACTTCACGTTGATGTGACCGGCGCCGGAGAGAATCCCCGCTTCAGCCCCCCAGGCCCGGGCCAGTTGCATCACCCGTGGAGCGCTGGCCGCCGGGTCGTTGTCGGAGCCGACCACCTGGCAAGGGAATGGCAATACCTGTTGCGTGATCGGTGCGAAGTTGCGCAAGGCCGGCGCACAGGTAGGGCGCTCGACATCCGCCGGCGCCACCAGCAGGGCACCACGCACCCGGCGCAACAGGTTGGCACTGGCCTGCGCCGCCCAATGGGCGACAGTGATGCAGCCCAGGCTGTGGGCAATCAGAATGACCGGCGCTGCATCAGCCGCGATAGCCTGCTCCAGCGCCGCCACCCAGTCTTCACGCCGTGGCGTCAACCAGTCAGCCTGTTCGACCCGGGCACTATTGGGCAGGCTTTGTTGCCAGTAACTCTGCCAGTGATCCTCTGGCGAACCCTGCCAACCCGGCACTATCAGGTAACGAATCGACGTGTTGGACATGGGACGCCTCCTGCAGGCTTGCGTGCTTGAGGACCAGTATAGGGCGACGGTTATATTCGTAAAGGAATAAGAAGCTATTTGGTAATAACCAAAACCAATACTTCGCGTGGCAATCTGGGCGCTTCGGCGAGCACTGGAGCGCAATAAAAAAGGGGCCGCACCCTGCCAAGGAACGGCCCCTGAAACGCTCGCGTACGGTTAGATGTTCGCGACTTTCTGCCAAACTTTCGGCTTGAAGAACAAGGTCTCGCCACGCACCAGCCCGGTCAGGCTGTCGTGATCCTTGACCACTTCGGCTTCAATCAACTCGCTCTGCCCCTCGACCTTGAGGGTGACCCGGGTCGTCGCACCCAAGGGGCGGATGTCCCGCACTTCAGCGACGTGGTGGCCTTCCATCTCATGGCGCGACAACGACACTTCGTGCGGCCGGAACAGCACGTGATGACCTTCGCTCAGGTGCAACCGGTTGGAATCGCCCAGGAAGTGGTAAACAAAGTCGCTGGCCGGGTGCTCGTAGACATCCCCCGGCGAGCCGATCTGCTCGATCACGCCCTTGTTCATCACCACGATACGGTCCGCAACTTCCATGGCCTCTTCCTGGTCGTGGGTCACGAACACCGAGGTCAGGTTGATGTCTTCGTGCAGCCGCGCCAGCCAGCGGCGCAGCTCCTTGCGCACCTTGGCATCCAGGGCGCCGAAGGGCTCGTCGAGCAGCAATACCTTGGGCTCTACTGCCAAGGCGCGAGCCAGGGCAATACGTTGGCGCTGGCCACCGGACAATTGCTCGGGGTAGCGGTCTGCAAGCCAGTCGAGTTGAACCATGTTCAACAGTTCGTGAACTTTCTCAGCGATCTTGCTCTCGCTCGGGCGCTCGGCCTTGGGCTTCATGCGCAGGCCGAAGGCGACGTTGTCGAACACGCTCATGTGGCGGAACAGCGCATAGTGCTGGAACACGAAGCCGACGTTACGGTCGCGCACGTCGTGGCCGGAGACGTCCTCGCCATGGAAAACGATGCTGCCCTGATCCGGGGTTTCCAGCCCGGCGATAATGCGCAGCAGCGTGGTCTTGCCGCAGCCGGAAGGGCCAAGCAATGCCACCAGCTCGCCGCTGTGGATATCCAGGTTGATGCTGTCCAGGGCCTGGAAAGCGTTGAAGCGCTTGCTGACGTTACGAACTTCGATCGACATGAATTATTCCTCCGCTGCGTTGTGGCGCAGACGGTTAATGCGGGACTCGCTCCACTGCTTGAGCAGCAGGATGAAGAGCGCCAGGATCAGCAACAGGCTGGCCACGCTGAAGGCCGCGACATGGTTGTACTCGTTGTAGAGGATCTCGACATGCAGCGGCAGGGTGTTGGTCACCCCACGAATGTGCCCCGAGACCACCGACACCGCACCGAACTCGCCCATGGCTCGCGCAGTACACAGCACCACACCGTAAATCAGGCCCCACTTGATGTTCGGCAAGGTCACGTGCCAGAACATCTGCCAACCGTTGGCGCCCAACAGGCGCGCCGCTTCTTCTTCCTGGGTGCCCTGCTCCTGCATCAGCGGGATCAGCTCACGGGCCACGAAGGGGACGGTGACGAAGATGGTCGCCAGGACAATCCCCGGCAACGCAAAGACGATCTGAATATCGTGCTCCTGCAACCACGGCCCGAACAGGCCCTGGGCACCGAACATCAACACGTAGACCAGGCCGGCGATAACCGGGGACACCGAGAACGGCAGGTCGATCAGCGTCACCAGGATGCTTTTGCCACGGAAGGTGTACTTACTGACGCACCAGGCCGCGCTGACACCAAACACCAGGTTCAGCGGCACCGAGATGGCCACGGCAATCAGGGTCAGTTTCAATGCCGAGAGGGCATCGGGCTCAAAGATCGCACTGAAAAACGTACCCAGGCCCATTTTCAGGCCCTGGGACACCACGATGAACAATGGCAGCAACAGGAACACGGCAAAGATCAGCCAGCCAAAACCGATCAGCACCCGTCGTGACACTGCGCTGCCACGGCGAGCGGCATTGGCCGAAGCGGCTGCGCCAAGGGAAGACGTAGACATGGACAAAGCCTCCTTCACGGGGTTTCGATGCGCCGCTGCAACAAGTTGATCAGCAGCAGCAGAATGAAGGAAACCACCAGCATCAACACGCCGATAGCGGTAGCACCGGTGTAGTCGTACTGGTCCAGTTTGACCATGATCAACAACGGCAGGATCTCGGTTTTCATCGGCATGTTGCCGGCGATGAAAATCACCGATCCGTATTCACCGACGCCTCGGGCAAAGGCCAGGGCAAAGCCGGTCAGCCAAGCGGGCAGCAGCGCGGGCGCCAATACATAACGGAACACCTGCAAGGGTTTGGCGCCAAGGCAGGCCGCAGCCTCTTCGACTTCCCGCGGGATGTCGGCCAGCACCGGCTGCACCGTACGCACCACAAACGGCAAGGTGACGAAGGTCAGTGCCAGGGTAATACCCAGCGGCGTGTAGGCGATCTTGAAGCCCAGGTCGGTGGCGAACTGACCGACCAACCCGGTCGGCGCATACAGTGCGGTCAAGGCAATACCGGCAACGGCCGTTGGCAGGGCAAACGGTAAGTCGATCATTGCATCAATGATCTTGCGCCCCGGAAAGGTGTAGCGCACCAGCACCCAGGCCAGCAGCGTACCGATCAGGCCGTTGATTAGGGCAGCGTACAACGCAGTGCCAAAACTGAGCTTGAGCGCCGCCAGCACGCGCGGAGCACTGACGATGGCCCAGAACTGCTCCCACGTAAGCTGGGAGGCATGGACGAACATCGCCCCCAGCGGTATGAGCACAATCAGGCTGAGGTACACCAAGGTGTAGCCCAGCGTCAGCCCGAAGCCGGGTATGACGGGGGAGATACGACGTGACATAAAGGTCCTTGGTTGAACGCAGTAAGCCCGGAACGAATCCCGGGCCCATGCTGGCTACTGAACGGCTTTCATCCTGGCGGTGACAATTCACTGCGCCGTGTAGATCTGATCGAACACCCCGCCATCGTTGAAGAACTTGGGCTGCGCAGTTTTCCAGCCACCGAAATCTTTGTCGATAGTTACCAGATCCAATTTCGGGAACTGCTTGGCATACTCGGCCGCCACTTTCACATCACGCGGACGATAGAAGTTCTCTGCGGCGATCTTCTGCCCGGCCGGGCTGTACAGGTACTTGAGATACTCCTGGGCAATGGCCTCGTTGCCTTTTTTCTCGGCATTCTTGTCGACCACGGCAACTGGCGGCTCAGCCAGGATCGACAGGGACGGTACGACAATCTCGAACTTGTCGCTGCCGCCATCTTCCTTCAATGCCAGAAACGCCTCGTTCTCCCAGGCCAGCAGCACGTCACCCTGGCCATTGTTGACGAAGGTAATGGTCGAGCCACGGGCACCGGTGTCCAGCACAGGCACATGCTTGAACAGCTCCGTCACATACTCCTGCGCCTTGGCTTCACTGCCACCGGCTTTCAGGCCGTAGGCCCAGGCAGCAAGAAAGTTCCAACGCGCCCCCCCGGAGGTTTTCGGGTTCGGGGTAATCACCGACACGTCTTTCTTGATCAGGTCGCCCCAGTCCTTGATGCCTTTGGGGTTGCCCTTGCGTACCAGGAAAACGATGGTCGAGGTGTAAGGGGTACTGGCGTCCGGCAGGCGGGTCTGCCAGTTCTCCGGCAAGCCTTTGCCGAGCTTGGCGACTTCATCGATGTCGCCCGCCAGGGCCAGGGTGACCACGTCGGCGCGCAGACCATCGATGACCGCGCGAGCCTGTTTGCCCGAACCGCCGTGGGACTGCTGGATCTTCACCTTGTCGTCCGGGTGAGCCTGCTGCCAGTGCTTGATGAACTCGGCGTTGTACTGCTGGTACAGCTCACGGGTCGGATCGTAGGACACGTTCAGCAGCTCGTAGTCCTTGGCGATGGCGGAACCGGCAAAAACGGCACTGGCGAGAGCAGCCAGAGCATAACGGCGAATGGACATGGTGAAGCTCCTGACGTTGGCTTTTCTTCTAATGTGTTGGCAGGTTGCTACGAGGCTTCAGCTCGCCTTGTTGCTGGCGTTCTGCAACCGGAATTTTTCCTTGCGTTCGATCTGGACGACTTGGGCGTTATGAACAGTGATCTCCACCGCGCCGAACCGCAGATCGCGCAGCGCGCTCTGGATTTCCCGCAGAATGGTGGCTTCGTCCTGTCCATCAACGCTACGCAACGATGCGCTCATAACCCGTACTCCTGTGGCTAAAGGGTGCCGTGCAGTAGCAGGGGATGTAAGCGACTGCGCTGGCTTGAGGGCAATCTTAGAGAGGGCTGAATATTCTTAAAAATACTATTTAAGAATTTTTATATAACTGTTAGTGCTTATCGCCAGCGCGGCTGGCTCCTACGGGTGCTGCAACGCATGCAGGAGCCGGCCTTGCCGGCGATGCACAGGGTTTACCAACGCACTTGCTGCGCCGGAACCGGACGGCCATACCAATAGCCCTGCCCCAGGTCACACTGCTGCTCCAGCAGACATTGCGACTGCTCGGCATGCTCGATGCCTTCAGCCTGGATCTGCATACCCATGCTTCGAGCCAATGCAATGATTACCCGGACAATCGCCATGTCGTCTTCGTCACTCGGCAAACCGGCCACAAAGCCCTGGTCGATCTTCAGCTTCTGCACCGGCAGGCGCTTGAGGCGCAGCAGCGAGGAATAGCCCGTACCAAAGTCATCGATGGCCAGGCGCAAGCCAAGCTCACGCAAGCGATGCAGTTGCTCAAGCGCCACCTCAGGCTCTTCCATGACCGCACTTTCGGTCACTTCAAGCTCCAGAAAGGCAGGCGCCAGCTGGGTTTCGTGCAGCACCTGGGCGACATACTGGTAGAGGTCACGGTGCACGAACAAACGGCTGGAAACGTTCACCGCAACAAAGTCCAGGGTCTTGCCCTCGCGCTGCCATTGGACCATCTGCAGGCAGGCCTGGCGCATGACCCAGGTGTCGATATCGGAGATCAAACCCGTGCGCTCGGCAATCGGGATGAACTCTCCCGGCGGCACCAGGCCGCGTTGCGGATGCTGCCAGCGTACCAACGCCTCGACACCGATCATCCGCCCACTGCTCAGGTCGTGCACCGGCTGGTAGTACACTCGCAGCTCTTCCTGCTCCAGCGCCCGACGCAATTCGGCGGCGGTTTCTACCCGCTGCTGAGCGTGGGCGGTCAGCTCTTCGGTGTACAGCGCATAACCTGCACGACCATTGCCCTTGGCCTTGAACAGGGCCGAGTCGGCATTGCGCAGCAACTGCTCGGCACTGAGTGCATCACCGGGGAACAGACTGATACCGATACTGACACTGATGAACAGACGATGGTTGTCCAGCTCAATGGGTGCCTTCATGCCGTCGATGATGCTCTGCGCCATCACCGCCGCCTGGCCAAGTTGTGAGCAGTTCTCCAGCAATACCGCGAACTCATCGCCCCCCAGGCGCGCCAGCGTCACCCCTTCGCCGATCACGCCCTTGAGGCGTTCACCAACAGACTTGAGCAACTGGTCACCAATATTGTGCCCCAGGCTGTCGTTGATACTCTGGAAGTGATCGAGGTCGAGCAGCAACAGGGCGCATCCGCGCTTGTTGGCTTGCGCCGCCGCCAGCGCCTGGGCGGTACGGTCATTGAACAGCAGGCGATTGGGCAGGCTGGTCAACGGGTCGTGATGCGCCAGGTAGGCCAGCTCGCGCTCCGTGTGCTTGATTGCGCTAATATCGCTGAAAACAGCGACATAGTGGCTTACAAAACCGCTATCGTCGAGAATCGCGCAAATGGTTTGCCACTGCGGGTAGACCTCGCCGCTTTTACGTCGGTTCCAGATTTCGCCGCTCCACTCGCCCTTTTGCGCGAGGGCCGCGAACATCTCCTGGTAGAACTGCGAACCATGTCGACCCGACTTGAACTTGTTCGGCCGATGACCGATCACTTCCTCTTTCTGGTAGCCCGTGATCCGCATGAACGCGCGGTTTACATGCACGATCAAGCCCTGGCGATTGGTCACCAGTACCCCCTCAAGGGTGCTGTCGAAGACTGCCGCGGCCATTCGCAGGCGCTCCCGGTCTTCGCGACGCAGACGTGCCCCGACGCCGATAAACTTCAGCAGGCGTACACGCGAATAGAAGATCAACAGGGTGCTGCAGAACACCCACACAAGGGCGTTGACCATCTGCCAGTGCAATAACTGGGCAGGATCATCGAAAAGACTGCTTAATATTTGGTCAGACAGCCCAAGCCACAGGACTGATAACACCAGGTAGAGCGCAGCCGTGCGCAGGGCATCTCGTGCAGAAACAGACATAGTGTGTTTGGGCAGCCCAGATCAAAAGTTGGCGCATTATAGGACAGAAACATCCAGCGACCGTCTATCAAAAAGGCCGACTGGTTTTATTTATGCTGCCAAGGATAATGTCACCTGCTGTTTTCTTCGCTTTACGAGGGCCAACCCGGCTATGTGGTACAACGGTTTACTCGATTTATCCGCCTGGCAACTGCTGGCAGTCACGCTGCTGATGACCCACGTGACCATTGTCAGCGTCACGGTTTATCTGCACCGCTATTCCGCTCACCGCGCGCTGGAGCTCAACGCCGGGCTCAAGCATTTCTTCCGTTTCTGGCTGTGGCTGACCACCGCACAGAACACCCGTGAGTGGACCGCCGTCCACCGCAAGCACCACGCCAAGTGCGAAACCGTCGACGACCCGCACAGCCCGGTCGTAAAGGGCCTGTCCACGGTGATGCGCAAAGGGGCCGAACTCTACCGAGAAGAGGCACGCAATCCGGAAACCCTGCGTATCTATGGCAAGAATTGCCCAGAGGACTGGATCGAGCGCAACCTCTACTCGCGCTACAAGCTGGGCGGCATCGCCCTGATGGCAATCATCGACCTGCTGCTGTTCGGCACCATCGGCATCACCATCTGGGCCGTGCAGATGATGTGGATTCCGTTCTGGGCCGCCGGCGTGGTCAACGGCCTTGGCCATGCCGTCGGCTACCGCAACTTCGAGTGCCGCGACGCCGCGACCAACCTGGTGCCGTGGGGCATCATCATTGGTGGCGAAGAACTGCACAACAACCACCACACCTACCCGAATTCGGCCAAGCTCTCGGTCAAACGCTGGGAATTCGACATGGGTTGGGCCTGGATCAAGCTGTTCAGCCTGCTGGGGCTGGCCAAGGTGCAACGTGTCGCGCCCATCGCCCACCGCGTTGCAGGCAAGGGCCAACTGGACATGGACACCGCCATGGCCATCCTCAACAACCGTTTCCAGATCATGGCGCAGTACCGCAAGCTGGTGATTGGTCCGCTGGTCAAACAGGAGCTGGCACGGGTCGACGGCTCGGTACGTCATCAGTTCCGCCGCGCCAAGCGCTTGCTGTCTCGTGAAACCAGCCTGCTGGAAGACCGCCATCACCTGCACATCCAGAGCCTGCTCGAGCACAGCCAGACACTGCGCACCATCTACGAGAAGCGCCTGGCACTGCAACAGATCTGGGCTCGCACCAGCGCCAACGGCCATGACATGCTGGCCGCAATAAAGGACTGGGTACATGAAGCCGAAGCCAGCGGCATCCAGTCGCTACGCGAATTCGCTGCCCAGTTGAAAACCTACTCGCTACGCCCCGCCCTGGCCTGATGCCGTTGATCGGCGCGCCCTTCCCAAGGGCGCGCCGACCGGAACTTCAGCACACTTTCCAGCTCTTACAAGCATATCGTCCGCGTGGCGGGCCGGGTCGTGGCCGCACGCCCTTGCCTCTTGAGAAGCTGCGCGCCAATGGTCAAGCACACGCCCACCTCCATGCCCCAACACCCACCGCCCGAGGCCGCTCAGACCCTGCTGGACCTGATGCATGCTCAAGGTGAAGTGGCTCGCCTGAGCGAACGCGAACAGCTGTTCAGCTCGCTGCTCGACAGCGTCAATGCCGTGCTCTGGGCCTTTGACTGGGAAAGCCGCAAGGTGCTCTACGTCAGCCCGGCGTACGAGCGTATCTTCGGTCGCCCCGCCAACTTGCTGTTGGCCGACTACAACGCGTGGCGCAACAGCGTTTTCCCGGAAGATCTGGAGTACGCCGAACGCAGCCTTGCCGAAGTACTGGTCAAAGGCGCCGTGGAAAACCGCGAGTACCGCATACTGACAGCCGACGGCCAGCTTCGCTGGCTCAGTGACAAGTGCTTCATCAACCAACAGACTGACGGCGATCAGCGGGTAATCGTGGTCGGTATCGCCGAAGACATCACCGAAAAAAAGCAGCTTGAAGGTGAACTGCAACGCCTGGCGACGACCGACGTGCTGACCCAGAGCAGCAATCGCCGGCACTTCTTCGACTGTGCCCGCAGCGCCTTTGCAAAGGCCCGCCAGGATGACACCGCCCTGTGCTTCCTGCTGCTGGACATTGATGACTTCAAACAGATAAACGATACCTATGGCCACCCGACCGGCGACCAGGTGCTGCTGCGCATCGCAGACAGCGGCAAAGCCGTCCTGCGCCGCGGTGATCTGTTCGGACGAATCGGCGGCGAAGAGTTCGCGGCGATATTCCCGGACTGCACGCCGGAAATGGCACAGCACATTGCCGAGCGCTTGCAACGCGAGATCCAACGCCTGAGCTTCAGTCACGAAGATCGAACCTTCGGGGTAACCGTCAGCCAAGGGCTGACCGGCATTGTCGATACCGACAAAACCCTCGACAGCCTGTTCGCCCGTGCCGATGCGGCGATGTACCAGGCCAAGCGACAAGGCAAGAACCAGATTGTTCTAGGCTGAGCGCTGGCGCGCCAGCGCAGCCGACAGCAATCAGGCACTCACCCCTTGCGCAAACGCCTCAACTCGCTTGCGCCAACCTTGAGCAGGCGTGCTGCCTTGCTCTCGACGATGGCGTCCAGCGACGCCTCGGCGGGCAAGTGCACCAGTTGCCCGACCAGGTTCATGACCAAGGCTTCCCGCGAGTAGACCCCACCGCCAAGGTGGTACACCCCCGCGATCAACTCACGCAGTTCCAGCGGCAGGCGCCAGCGTGTACGCAGTGCCGAGCCATAGGCCGCCGCTGATTGCGACAGGGCCAGTTCGACACTGGCTTCGTCCAGCTCACCACCGGCCAGGCGCCATTCCTGCATACAGCGCAACACCGCCAACTCACCCAGGCAATGGAGCAAACCTGCGCAGTAACAGCGTTCCTCATCCAGCTCAAGGATGCGCGCCAGGGTGCGGGCATACTCTGCCGTATGCAACGACAGCGCCCAGTAACGCTCGGCATAGCCAGACAGCAGTGGATCATCGAGCTTGGCGCTGCGCTTGAGCGCAAGGCCGAGAATCAGGTTCATGCTCTGGGTCGAGCCCAGTTTGTTCAGGGCCTGCAACAAGGACTGTACCTGCCCGTCATGATGCACCGCAGCGCTGTTGGCAGCTGCAATCAACACGGCGGTGATCTGCGGATCGGTGCGGATCTCTTCCTCGAGGACCTTCAGGTTCAAACCCGGTGCCTTCAGGCTGCGCTTGACCGCTTTCTGAACATCGGCCAGCAGCGGGCCACCGTCAGCGGTAGCGCGGCGGTCTTCAAGAAAGCGCGTCAATGTCATGCTGGCGGGCAGCGACGGCACAGAACAGGCAACGGGTGCACCGGCCGAAAGCAACAACTGCTCCAGACGCTGACGCAGCGAATCCATGTTCAAGGGTTTGCTCATGTACGCGGTAGGCGCCAGCGGCAAGGCCTCTCGCACACTGGCACTGTCGCTACGGCTGCTCAACAAAATGAACGGCAACGGCGGCTGACGGCGCTTGGCACGCACCGAGCGCAGCAGGTCAAGACCATCCAGCCCGGGCAATTCACGCGAGGCAATGATCAGGTCAGGCTGGGTGGCCAGCGCAGAGAGCGCCTCATGACCATCAGCGCACACCTGCAGGGACGCATCACAGCGCACATCCAGCAACACCTGAGTCAGCATGTCTCGTACCCATGGGTCGCCTTCGGCGATCAACACACAGGGCTGGCCGGGTGAATCTGCAACAGTCATACGGTTCTCCTGAAAACGTCTGCATGCAATCCACTGCACCCTCCAAGATGTCCATTGCTGGCTACCTTAGTACGCCGCCCATTCCTTTGGCATAAAAAAAACCCGCCGAAGCGGGTTTTTCTTTAGCGCGTCACAGTTTACGCGAGTTCGGCGAAGCACTCTTCAATGATTGCCAGGCCTTTGTCCAACTGTGCGTCTGGCGCGGTCAGCGGAACCAGGATACGCAGGACGTTGCCGTAGGTGCCGCACGACAGCAGGATCAGGCCCTTGTCGCGTGCCTTGGCTACAACCTGAGCAACGGCAGCAGGGTTTGGCGCGTGGGAGTCCTTACCTTCGAAGACTTCAACGGCGATCATCGAGCCCAGGGCACGCACGTCACCGATCACTGGGTACTTGTCCTGAATCTTGCGCAGGCCAGCAACCAGGCGCTCGCCAACAGCGTTGCTGCGCTCCAGCAGTTTCTCTTCTTCGAACACTTCCATCACGGCCAGAGCAGCGGCACATGCGATCGGGCTACCGGCATAGGTGCCGCCCAGGCCGCCTGGGGCGATAGCGTCCATGTATTCGGCCTTGCCGCAAACACCGGCCAGTGGGAAACCACCAGCGATGGATTTGGCGAAGGTGGTCAGGTCTGGGGCAACACCCATCTGCTCCATCGCGAAGAAGGTGCCAGTACGGCCAGCGCCGGTCTGTACTTCGTCAGCGATCATCAGGATGCCGTGCTGGTCGCACAGGGCGCGCAGACGCTTCATGAACTCTTTAGGCGCAACGTAGAAACCACCTTCGCCCTGTACTGGCTCGATGATGATCGCGGCGATGTCTTTTGGCTCAGCGTCGTTCTTGAAGATGCGCTCGATGCTGGCGATCGAATCGTCGACGCTCACACCGTGCAGTGCGCATGGGTACAGTGCGCGGAAGATGCCGCCTGGCATCAGGCCCATACCAGCCGAGTAAGGCACGACTTTACCGGTCAGGCCCAGGGTCATCATGGTACGACCGTGGTACGCGCCGGTGAACGCGATCACGCCGGTACGGCCAGTGGCGGCACGGGCGATCTTCACGGCGTTCTCAACGGCTTCGGAACCGGTGGTGACCAGCAGGGTTTTCTTGGCGAAGTCGCCTGGAACCTTGGCGTTGATCTTCTCGCACACTTCAACGTACGGCTCGTAGGCCAGTACCTGGAAGCAGGTGTGAGTCAGCTTGTGCAGCTGTTTTTCAACAGCGGCGATGACTTTCGGGTGCACGTGACCGGTGTTCAGTACCGCGATACCGCCAGCGAAGTCGATGAACTCGCGACCTTCAACGTCGGTAACAGTGGCGTTCTTCGCGCTGTCAGCGAAGATTGGGTGGATCTGGCCAACACCGCGTGGGACGGCGGCTACACGGCGTTGCATCAAGGATTCGTTGGTCTTGTTGCTCATGAACATGTCCTCATTCGCCACACAGTGGCGTAGTTTCAAGGCTTGGGCGACCGGGGTTCAACTGCCACAGCATGCGCTGATCGACTGCTACAGGATCCGGGGCGCCAGGTATCGGCTTGTGTCTAAAAAAGCCAGCGAGGCGTCACTCTCGCGCCTCGCTGGCAGAGGTAAAACGTTAACCGGCGATCAAACGCTGATGCACAGGTATTTGATTTCCAGGTAGTCCTCGATGCCGTACTTGGAGCCTTCACGGCCCAGGCCCGAAGCCTTGATGCCGCCGAAAGGTGCGACTTCGTTGGAGATCAAACCGGTGTTGATACCGACCATGCCGTATTCCAGCGCTTCAGCAACACGGAACACACGGCTCATGTCGCGGGCATAGAAGTACGAGGCCAGGCCGAACTCGGTGTCGTTGGACATGGCGATGACTTCGGCCTCGTCCTTGAAACGGAACAGCGGTGCCAGCGGGCCAAAGGTTTCTTCCTTGGCCACAGCAGCCGTCTTCGGTACGTCGACCAGTACGGTCGGCTCGAAGAAGTTGCCCTCGATCAGCTTGCCACCGGTCAGTACCTTGGCGCCTTTGCTAACGGCGTCAGCAATGTGCTCCTGGACCTTGGCCACAGCCTTGTGGTCGATCAGCGGGCCAGTGGTGGTGCCTTCTTCCAGACCGTTGCCGATCTTCAGTTTGGCGACCGCTGCACGCAGCTTCTCGGCGAAGGCATCGTAGACACCATCCTGCACGTAGATACGGTTAGCGCAGACACAGGTCTGGCCGTTGTTGCGGTACTTGGAGATGATCGCGCCTTCAACGGCCTTATCCAGGTCCGCGTCGTCGAACACGATGAACGGTGCGTTACCGCCCAGTTCCAGGGAAACCTTCTTGATGTCCTTGGCGCATTCGGCCATCAGCTGGCGACCGATTTCGGTCGAGCCGGTGAACGACAGCTTGCGCACGATCGGGTTGCCGGTCAGCTCGCTGCCGATGTCGCCAGCGCTGCCGGTCACCACGCTCAGCACGCCTTGCGGAATGCCGGCACGGTGCGCCAGCTCAACCAGGGCCAGGGCCGAGTATGGGGTCTGCGAAGCAGGCTTGAGCACCATGGTGCAACCAGCGGCCAGGGCTGGGCCGGCTTTACGGGTGATCATCGCCGCCGGGAAGTTCCACGGGGTGATCGCGGCAGTAACACCGATTGGCTGCTTGATGACGATCAGGCGCTTGTCTGGCTGATGACCAGGAATGGTGTCGCCGTAAACGCGCTTGGCTTCTTCAGCGAACCACTCGATGAAGGAAGCGGCATAGGCGATCTCGCCCTTGGCTTCGGCCAGTGGCTTGCCCTGCTCGGTGGTCATCAGACGCGCCAGGTCATCCTGGTGCTCAATCATCAATTCAAACCAACGACGCAGCTTGCCAGCGCGCTCTTTGGCGGTCAGTGCGCGCCAGGCTGGCAGCGCCTTGTCGGCGGCCTCAATGGCACGGCGGGTCTCGGCGGCGCCCATCTTCGGCACGGTGCCGATGATTTCGCCCGTTGCCGGGTTGTTCACCTTGATCGTCTGACCGTTGTCCGCGTCCAGCCAGATACCATCGATATAGGCTTGCTGGCGGAACAACTGGGCGTCTTTAAGCTGCATGTCGGCGTCCTTAACAGCACCGTGCGCACACGGAGCGAATTGTTGATTGTAAAAAAGGAGCCCTCAGGTGGGGCTGCCGTCAGGAATTCACACACCGGGCCAGCCCACGAAACCACCGTCGCAGGATCAGGCACCACGCAAGAGCGTTTGAAATCTCAAACGAATCCTAGGATTAAAGGGGTTAAAGGACAATAGGCTGTTCGAAAAAAAGAACAAAAAGCTGCTCAAAGAACCTTTTTTCGGATCAACGTCACTTATAGCCCCTTCAGTGTGCGAAATCGACTACAGATTCTGACGATGGACGCCGACAGGTGAGATGGGTATCATGGCGCCCGCGTTGCACTCGTAGCTCAGCTGGATAGAGTACTGCCCTCCGAAGGCAGGGGTCGTGGGTTCGAATCCCGCCGAGTGCGCCATCTTTCCTTACCCTTTGGCTCCAAAGGGTCGGCCTTGCGCCGCCAGGGCAAGCATCACCGCCCAACCTTCATCACCCCCACTGTTCGACAAGTACGCTGACGCCTGCCGCTGCCCAGCCAACTGACAACGCCGTTCGCTGTGGACAACCGACAGGACACAGACATTCAGCGTCTGGACAAAAGTTGTCGGTCCTTGCTGATGTGCGCCAGAAAATCAATGATCTGATGAGCCGACGCCAAGGGCGATCCGACACTCGCATCAATTTCCAGATCGGGTTGCACGGGAGCTTCGTACGGGTCTGTTATGCCGGTAAACAGTTGGATTTCGCCCGACCTTGCCTTTGCGTAGAGCCCTTTGACATCACGGGATTCGCAGACGCCAATAGGCGTATTGACGTAAACCTCGTAAAAACGCCCATATCGCTGAACCATTTCACGCATTGCAATCCTGCTCTGCGCATAGGGCGCGATGACGGCGCACACCGCTATCCCCTCGTGCTTAACCACTTCAGACGCGACATACGCTAAACGCTGGACGTTGGTCATGCGGTCTTCTCTTGAGAATCCCAACCCGGCACAAAGGTGCTTACGCACTTCATCACCGTCCAGCAATGTAACCCGGCGCTTTGCCTCTTGCTGCAGGTACTCAACCAGATGCCTGGCAATACTCGACTTTCCCGCGCCTGACAGGCCGGTCAGTAACAATGCAAATCCATTCCCACTGGACTCATCACTTTCGTTGGTCATGTTCGACTCAGCTTTGGTGGAACGATACGGTTGAACCATGGATTGACGATGGCGCTCAAGACACGACCGGCCGAGGTAGTGCCCCGGGGCGCAGCACCGCCTCAACATTGAGCTGGCTCATCAAGGCATCAAGAATCTGTCGATGGGCATTGCCATCACCAAACGGGTTCTTCCAGGTCACCTGCGTCTTGAACAGTGCTTGTGCCGCCTCGACCAGGCTGTTGGCACCCACATGGGAAACCAGGCGGGCGCCACCGGTTTCCAGGCTTTCCGGGCGCTCAGTGTTGGGGCGAAGTATCAGGCAGCGTCGCTGCAGTACGCACGCCTCTTCCTGCAACCCGCCGCTGTCGGTCAAGACCAAGGCTGCGCCTTGCAGCAAGGCCAGCATGTCCAGGTAACCCACCGGATCAATGGTGCGGATACGCGACGTACCCTGCAGCACCTTCCAGTGCCGCTGGTCGAGCCGCGGGTGGACGGGAAACACCACCTGCCGCTGTTGCTCTTCAGCCAGGCACTGCACCGCCTGCATCAACTGCGAAAAATGCGCAGGGTCGTCGGTGTTGGAAGGTCGATGACAGGTCAACAACAGGTAGTTGTCGTGCTGCAAACCCAGCCGCTCATGGATGACGGATCGTTCGGCAGCCGCACGCGCATGAAGCAGCGTCGCGTCATTACCCGTGTTACCGGTAATGAGCACATTCGGGCCCTCAATACCCTCTCTGGCCAGCAGCTCAACCTGCAGGGGCGATGGGCAGAACCAGAAGCTGGACAGGTGATCCAGCAGCACCCGGTTGGTTTCCTCCGGCATACTCCGGTCGAAACTGCGCAACCCGGCCTCCACGTGACCGACCGGAATACAGGCCTTGCTGGCGGCAAGCCCACCTGCCAATGCACTGTTGGTGTCCCCTTGGACAATGACACAATCAGGCTTCACTTCCTGCAACACCGGCTCGATGCCCATCATCATCCGGGCCAGTTGCAAGCCTGCCGGGCCAGAGCCCACGCCCAGGTTGAAATGCGCACGAGGCAAACCAAGCTCTTCAAAGAACAGACGATCCATGGCCGCGGCATAATGCTGATTGGTGTGGATCAAGGTGTATCGCACACCATCACGGATACAGGCAGATATCAACGAAGACAGCTTGATGATCTCGGGGCGAGTGCCCAATACGAATGCTATATGCATTTATCCTTATGCCCCAACTGTCCTGTAGCCTGAATCATGTGTGGATCGGGAATGAACTCATCCAGGGCGCCATTGACCATCAGCAGGCTGCGGTCGGTGTAGCGCAAGACCGTCAAGCGATGAGTGATCAGCAACACCGCCAGGCCTGGCCGCGCAGCGCGCAGCCCCTCTAAAAAACGACTTTCAGTCGATTGATCCAAGGACGCCGTTGCCTCATCAAGGATCAGCAACGACTGAGCGTGAAGCAACGCGCGCGCCAGACCGATGCGCTGCCGCTCACCACTGGAAATCCGCTGTTCGAAAACCTCCACCGGTGTATCCAGCCCTTCCGGCAGGCGTTCGAGCAACGACCCGATATCCGCGATGTGAAGCGCTTCCACTAATTGCTGGTCAGTGCAGTACTCGCCCAGAAAACTGACATTATCACGCAACGTCCCGGGGATCAGCGTCGTTGATGCACCGGCATAGCCAATGCCCGCGTGCGGGCGCCCTGCACAGAACCACTGGATACGGCCCTGGAGGGGCTGTAACGCGCCAATCAGCAGGTCAACCAGCGTCGACTTCCCGACCCCGGACTCACCGACCAGCCCTGTCCACTCTCCCTTGCGCAGGCAGAGGTTCAAGCCACAGATAACGTCTTGGCCAGCACCGGGATAGCGGTACCGCAACGACTCACAGAGCAGCAATTGCTTTTCTGATTCATCCTCACACGGTGCGATGAGCGCCTCATTGGCTGCACGCGGCGCTGCGGCGGTCAGTTGCGCCAAGGCAGGACGAACGAACCTCAAGGTTTGCAAAATGCTCGTGATACGTCGAAAGCCAAGAATCAAACGCAGCCCCACAGCCGAAAACAGTGCTAGCAAATGGAAGTCCGCCTGCCCGGAAACCTCGCTGGCCACCAATACAGCACTGCCAAGGACCAGCAGGAAAAACAGCTCCATAACCGGCGACTGGATGTCCATGAATGTCCGCTCACGGGCACTCTCTCTGGAGAAATGCCTGGCGACCGGGCGATACCGGGCGAGAACCGCAGGCACTCGCTGGTAGAGCCGAATCTCCCGCAGGCAGGCGACACTGTCGGTCACCCAGCGCTGCATCAAGGTCTGATGCCTGAATTTCAGGTCGCCGCGAGCGCCCATCAGTAGGCGTGACACGACGTTGCCAATGCAGAGCGCAACCAGCAAGGCCACAACCATCATCGACGTGGCAACAGGCTCCAGCACCACCAATACACTCAGCAGGACACCAATCAGCAAACCTTCCGTCAGCAGGTCGAGGCTCGGCAGAATGGCCCCCATCACGATCCTCGGCACCACAAAATTGACCGCAACATTGCTGCTCTGCGCATGGGTTTCCTGCCGTTGCCGAACACCCGGCGCCAGCTCTCGCTCTAGGACACTCATGGACACCAGCAGCGTCCATTGGTCGATCAACCAGCCACGCAGCCACAACAGCAGCGGCGTCAAAATACCCTTGCACAGCACCAGGATCGCCACCAGCAACAGCATTGGCGACAACACACCGTGCAATGGACCATACGAGAAGGCTTCTACCTGTGCATACCAGCCCCCCATAGGTCGGCCCACAGGAAGCATGAGGGCCAGGACGCCTGCCAACAGCAGGGCGGATAACGCGTCAATGCTCGCCTTGCCCAGCAGCAGCAACAGCATCGAAGCAAGGCTTGCCCTGCTTGCGCCACACTGCCTGACAAAGCCCAGGGCACGTGATGGAATCTGCAACAACGCCACAGGCTTGTTGATGCTCATGAGCTCACCGCGCGACGCGGCGTGACCAGGCGGGCGTAGTAGGCGGCCAGCTCGGGCGCCTTGCGTTGCCAGGTAAAACCCTCCTTGACCGCCTCAATGACGGTATCCGGCACAGCGCTGCGGGCCGTGCGAGAAAGGCATTCGCTCAAAGCAGCAATATCGCCAACCGCGAACACCTCGCCCCACCCAACCGCGTCGGTGATGGAGCGGCAGCCCTCGATATCCGAGCAGGCAATCGGCACCCCGGCCAGCAGCGCCTCCAATACCACGGTAGGCATGCCTTCGCGCTCCGAGGCCAGGACCATCGCATCGCAGCCTGCCATCATCTGTTCACTGACAGCATCATCCTGCCAGCCATGGAAACGCACGCGTGAGGCAAGGCCCAACTGCATGACCAAGGCTTCGAGCCGGGCGCGGTCCTCGCCTCGACCGATGATATGCAGCACCGCTTGCGCGAGCGGTGGCGTGGCCAACGCGGCAATTACGTCGTCCAGGCGCTTGACCGGGTCAAGCCGCCCAACAGACAACAACGCAGGTGCGCCCTCCAGGCGGTTGACGCCAGCCGAGGCGGCCTGACGCCGCCCCTCGATACAGTTGGGTACGATCATCACCCTGGCCGGATGCAGCCCGCGTCGGGCCAGATCGGCGACCCAGCCTTCATGCAATAGCACCACCACACCGGCAGCGCGCACCAAGGCCCGCTCTACCGTGAAGTCCCAGAGCGTCTTGAGCGCTCGGCGCCAGGGCGTCCCCGTGTCGTAGTAACAGTGCGGCGTGTAGACCACCGGCACACCGCGTAGCCACGCCAGAAACGCGGCAGACGCAGCGAACGGGGTGCGCGCACCGTGGACATGCACCAGGTCACTGGCACCAACCGCCGCCCACAAGTGCCTGTACCCCCCTTGCTGCACGCGACAGGGGGCAGCGCCCGCATCAATTGTCGGGGCCAGAATGCGCAGTTCAATCTCGGTATTTTCCTGCATTGCCTGGACGAGCCCCTGGATGTGGCGCGCCACACCGCTGGACAACGGCTGGAATTCCTTACTGACATGGAGTACGCGCATCACTGCGTACACGCCGCAGACGACGGCTGGTCGATTCGTTCAAGCAACCCTGTGAGCCCTCCGGACTGGCTGGAAAAACTGGCGCGCAACCACTGGGCCTGCGCCTCGGCCGCCTCGCGACGAAACTCGGCATCCTCGCGCAAGCGCCTATAAACAGCCACGGCCTGCTCGGCCGTATCGGCACGCAATGGGGCGGCCAGTACGCTGCGGGCCGCATGATTACCTTCGAGCGGGAGTTGCAGCGCGACCACCCAATGCCCTGCCAACGCCGCATCCAGCATGGCCGTGGAGCAATAGCCCATGACCAGGCGAGGCGCACACGCACCGGGCTGCAATTCCGGGTGCGGAGGATGCCGGGTCGCCAGCGCCGCGGGCCCCGTATAAGGCTCGCGTTCCAATGGATGCAGGAGGATCCTCGCCTGCGGGGCACGTTTCAAGAGGGCATCGGCAAACTCGCGCAACGCGTTATCAATTCGGTCCCCCAGCACGTACGCATGAGTTTGCGACAGCAAGGCAAGCCCGTCTGGCGCCTCAAGCACACGTAGCGGTACCTGGCCACGGCCCAGTGCGTCCTCGACAAGACGGCTGGACCGGCTGTCGACTGCATCGAACGCCTGACGGCTGGTACCTCCCCAGATCAGGTACCAGTCCGCACGCGTGGGGAAAAATTCATCGGTAGGCACGCCGTGCTGCAAACAAATGGCAGGCAGGCCTTTGTTGATCGCCGCCCGGCTCATCAGGTCGAAGTCATTGTGCAGCAACAGCACGCCGCGGCTATTGGCCAGCGTCCGCCTGAGACTGCCCTGCCACAACCGACGCCGGGCCAGGCAGCAGGCCAGTAACAGCGGGCGCCGCAACAACAGGGTGCCGACGAGAACACGCAAGCTAGATAACAGATCGGCTACGCCAGCACGCGCGGGGCGCGCAACCTGCAGATTCGATGGGAAAGCCTTGGCGGATAACCGTGGGTGAGCCAGTATCAGCCGCTCATACCCAGCCGATGCAAGCGCTGGCAGGCTACGCTCCAGCGTACCCCAGCCACTGGCGCCATGAAGCGTGGTCAGCAGAATCGCCTGTCGCCCTGCGGAAACCGGCAAACCAGGGCCTGCGCGCAGCAACAATAGCCAGGCATCGCGCAGTAAAGCGCCGAAGGCTCGCAGCCCCGCCGCCAAGGACGTTTTTCCTGCAGCGAGGTAGAACAGCTCGTGACGTACATCTACCGCTTCATCGCCAAAGTGCTGACGCAACGCGGTGAGGTGCTCCGAGAAAGATCCCCGCCAAACCGACGACTTCATCGGGTAATATCCCTATTCGTTGATGGCACTACGCTACAGATGCTTGATTGAGTTGCCAACCTCCCATTGGAAATGGGCCGCGCCCCCACCAAGGATGGATATCCACACCAATCATGCCCACTCATCGTTCCCCTGCTGCAAGCAGCGAGATACCTCGCACTCACCTCCAAAATGTACCGCCCGACGACGCACTGTTGCGCGCCACCCTCTGGTTGATGGGCTTCGGCCAGCCCGTCGCAGAGGTGGACGGACAGGCACTCAACGCTTTTGTACGACACCATGGTGTTGCAGGCCTGCTCGATCGCACGCGCGTCGAAGCCCTCGACCAGACGCACTCAACGGCACTCACCCAGGAACAGCGACGCATAGCATTGCGAGCCCTGCAACTGGGTGCGACGCTCCAGAACCTGATCCCGGCAATGACCGCACGCGGCTTGCAGCCGCTGGCGCTAAAGGGCCCGGCACTGGCCGTTCAGGCTCACGGCGCGCTCAGCACACGTGGTGGCGTAGACCTGGACATCCTGCTCAGCGAGGAGCAGTGGCCGGCAGCGCTTGAGGTATTGCAACAGCAGGGGTACACGCCTGCGCCAGGGCAGCGCCTGCCACTTGCCAGAGGCACCCACGAGTTGGTCCTGCTGCACCGGGAACGTCGCCCGCGTGTCGAATTGCACCGTCGGCTGCTGCGCCACCGACACTTGATCGCGGACACCCAGGGGATGGCTCAGGAGGTTGACCTGCAAGGTACCCAGGTGGCCAGCCTCGCCCCCATCCATGCCCTGCCTTACCTCATCGCGCATGCAAACCAGCATTGCTTTCGCAGGCTGATCTGGCTGATGGATATTCACGCCCTGCTGCAACGACCCGATCTGGACATGCAACGCGTTGCCCGCGAGATTCAGCGAACGGGCACCTGCGCAATGCTGGATACCTGCCTCACGCTGCTCGACACATTGTTCGGCACGCCAGTAGCCGCTCCACTCCAGCGGGTGCGCCGCCCTTGTCGGGCCAGCCACATCATGGCCGCGCTGGCGCTGGAGGCGATTCGTGAATCACTGTCCGACGATGAAGTGGCTCAACGCCTTGGCCCCTTGAAACGGGTGTCCATGGACATTGCCCTGCAGGACAGCCTGAGCGGGCGCTTGCATGCATTGAGTGGCTGGCTGAGCCCGACCGACAAGGACAGTAACTGGATGACGCTTCCACCGGCCCTGTCCTTTCTCTATCCCTTAATCCGCCTTTACCGACTCGCTAGACGGTTTCGTTGAATAGCCGCCCCAATGGCCGTGCGGCGCCATCAGCCATTGCACGAACGCCTCTCTGAGCCAGTGCAAGACACGGGGCCAGGCTCAACGGCCTTTCAGTGACAACCTGCCAAGGCGCACGGCCGCACGCGGATAGCCATTGCGAAGACTCAAGGGCCGAATCTGCCTGTGAATATGCGCGGTCAGTTCGGTCAGTCGTTGCGGGGTTAACGGCGCAGAGGTAACTGCCTGAGCACCAGGCCTGGCATAGACCCGCAAGTTGCCTTCATAAATGCCATGAGCCTCACGGCAGATGCGATGCACCGAGAAACCATTATTGCGCAGCAGTGCTTCAAGGGTTTGCGCACAAAAATAGCTACGGTGGGAAACATGAATTTGCCACAAGCCCAGCCCAGGCCAATTGGCCCCCATATCGGGTACTTCAATGACCAGCCACCCTTGCGGATCAATGAGCCCGGCTAACCATTGAAGCGCCTTGCCAGGCTCTTCCAGGTGCTCAAGGACATGAAACAAGGTGATCAGTTGCGGCTTGAACGGCAACCGAGTGCTTGCATTCAGCCCTTGCGCGCGAACCTTGTCTCCCAACCCCAGCGTGTGTACCGCATGATCGCGCTGCGGTCCGCCAGGCTCCAGGCCCAAGTACTGCTCACAGCCATTGCTGCGACACGCCGCGAGGAAAAACCCAAGGCCGGCCCCCACATCCAGCACCGACTCAACGGCACCGATGACCGAAGTAATCTCACTGTGCCGATAGCCTGCCATAAGGCGATAGTTCCAGAGCATCTTGTCCGAAGGTGGCTGGGCCATCAGACGCGGATAGACCTGTTCATAGAACGACGCCTGAACGTCCCCCTGCAGCCCGCGCGCCAAGTACACAAGGCCACAACCACGGCATACCGACAGATTCACTCGCAAAAAATAACGATCACGGCGCCAGACCGGATGCGGATCATTTAACCCACAGGACGGGCAAGACAGCGTCACCAGGCGCTGGTCAAGCGTGCGCAGATCGGTGAGCAGGGAAAAGGCTCGAGGCACCGGCATTGATATCCATCCGTGAAGATTAAAGAACGAAACCGTGCCCGAAGAGGCCATGTCGCGCAAGTACCCTATCCAGAAGCACCTGCGAAGGCCTGAAAAAGCGGTCTCGATTAACTAAATGCAGGCGTAAATGCTGGCCAATTGCAACAACCTGCAGGCTATGGCAAATTCACAGCACCTCGACAGCATGGGTGTTCGACCGGATAGCGGACGGACGGCAGGAGGCCATCAGCGTTCCCTTCAGGTTGGATGCATGTACTCGACAGCAGCACAGGGCCCGCAGCGGCCTCAGGATGACGAAACTTCACTCGGCGAATTGTTCCTGCGTGTATTGCGCTTCTACCAACGCTTCGGCCGGTTACTGTTGCTACCAGCGTTGGTCCTGTCGTTGTGCGCAGCGTGGTGGGTTGCCCAACGTCCCCTGTATAACGTAACGGCCTTAGTTGAAGTTCCCGATATTTCGCTTGAAGAATGGCGACAAACTCAGTCGTTCCTGTGGGACGAACGCTGGGTGGCGAAGTCTTTTAGCGATGCGGATGGCGGATCAACACCTCCTCGACTCAAGCGAATGGCGCTAAACCCGGCGTATTGGGCCCGTACGGTACTCTACCGTTCGGCACTGAACAGAGACGATCTGCGCGACGTACCGGTCGCCGAACTCCAGAAGACCCGAGGCCTGGGCCTGAGCCTGTCAGTACAGGCGCGCGATGACGCGCAGGCCAGCCGTACCTTTGAGCTGCTAACCCGACATGTGCGCGAAGCCTTGCTGGCCAACAGCCTGATAGGCCTGATCCGTGAAGGCCAGCAGGCACTTGCCCGGCGCCCGCAGTTGCACCTCGACTTGCTGCAAACAGACTTCGACATCGAGCAGTACCGCCAACGTATCGAAGATATGCGCCGACTGTTGGAGCGTTACCCCGAACTGCGACACATGGAGGCCAACACCGTCGTGTCGGTGAGCGACGGTGGCGGCAAGTACCTCGCACCATTGCCGCAGATCGTGGCGCTGGAAGCGACCGTTTCCGAGCTGCAAGCCAAATCGCGCAAGCTCCGTCGTGAGCTGGAAAAGCTCGACTGGACAACACAATTGCTGACGGGCATGGACCAGACCGTCCGCAGCGTCTCCTCCGGGGAGGAGATCATCGACAGGTTACGCGAGAACCGGAGCAAACTGCTCGCCGACAACCCGCAACTGCCCGCTGTTGCTCAGGAAGCAGTCCAGGACATGAGCCTCAAGCTGGCGTTGGCCGAGGCCCGGCAGCAGGCCATCGGCATCAAGACCCGCTCGGCGCTTTCCAGTACGCTGGTAACGGCACGCAACCCCATCGTGGTCGGTCTGATCGTCTTCGGGGTGCTGTTTGCAGGCCTGTCGCTGTTGCTGGCGATCCATGCCCTGTTGCACCGGGATCGTGAGATCCTGACCTGGTTGCCACGCCCCCTGCGGCGCAGGCTGATCGTCGAGGTGCGCCCATGATGCGCCTGTTGGTCACCGGCGGAGCCGGTATGCTGGGGCGTCGCGTTACCCGACAATGGCGCGAGGCTGGCGGCGAAGTTGCGGTGCTGGACAACCTGTCGAGCGGCCTGCCGATGCCGGAGGAAGCCACCCTGGCGGTGTGCGGCGATCTGTGCAACAGCGAAACACTGACAGCCCTGCTGGACGCGTTTCGTCCAGATGCCATCATCCACCTGGCAGCGGTGCATCACATTCCCACCTGCGAAACCCAACGCGCCCACTGCCTTGACGTCAACGTCGTCGGTACCGAGCGATTACTGGCTGCTGCAGAGCAGGCAGACATCAGGCGCATCGTGATCGCGTCAAGCGGCGCCGTCTATGCCTGGCAGGAGGCCCCGCTGGCAGAACTCACCAGCCCGCTGGCGCCCTGCGACAACTATGCCCTGTCCAAGTACAGCAACGAACAACAGTTGAAGTTCTGGGCCAGCCGCGGCCAACGCGTGGGCCGAGCAGCCAGGATCTTCAACGCCATTGGCCATGACGATCCCAATGGGCACCTGATTCCCGAGGTGCTGGCACAACTGCGCAGTGCAAGCGATGGGCGCGTGCGCCTGGGGAACCTGACCCCAAGGCGCGACTACCTGCACGCTGACGACATCGCTCGCGGCCTGATCGCCATGCTGCTCGACCCTCGCCACGATGTTCCGTTCGATACCCTGAACCTGTGTTCTGGCGTGGAGCACTCCGTAGAGCAATTGGTTCGGCAACTGGGCCAGATTCTCGGCATGCCGGTAGCGGTGGAAGTTGACCCGGCGCGCAAGCGCCGAGTCGACCGTCCCAGCCAACTCGGTGATCCCGGCCGCACGCTGGAACTGCTTGGCTGGCAGCCACGTTTGCGCTTCGATGAAGCCTTGCGAAGGGTCGTGTTTCCGGACAGTGCGCAGTGAATCCAGGCGCCTCTCAAGAGCCTGCCCAACCGACGCCTGGCAAACACGTTCGACACCCCAAGGCAGGGTCGATCAGCCAGCCGTTGCTCTTCGCGGCCTCGACGTACGCGCTGGGCCAAGTGGCCAATTTCCTGTTCCAGTTACGCCTGCTGTACCTGTTGGGCCCTTCGCAATACGGTGAAACTGGACTCGCCCACCTGCTGCTGGTTACGCTGATTTTCCTGGCGGACCTCGGCTACTCGTCACTGTTCCTGCGCGAAGTCGGCAGTTCGTCCAACTGGCAACACACCTGGCGATATGCCTTGGGGCATCGGTTGGCCGCTACCGCCATGCTGCTGGCCGCCAGCAC
Organism: Pseudomonas sp. HLS-6 TE3448; assembly: GCF_053629555.1. Taxonomy (NCBI): domain Bacteria; kingdom Pseudomonadati; phylum Pseudomonadota; class Gammaproteobacteria; order Pseudomonadales; family Pseudomonadaceae; genus Pseudomonas; species Pseudomonas sp. HLS-6 TE3448. The sequence continues at coordinate 1,163,201 of NZ_JBRJIO010000001.1, forward strand.
ACTCGGCTGGCAGTTATGGGGGAGTGAAGGTGCCAGCCAGGAGTACCTGCTCTGGGCCGCGCCAGCCTGCCTGCTCGCGCTGTTCAATTATTCGTCGCCGATGATCGCCGAAGGGCGGCGCTTGGCCGGTCTGCTGGTCACACAAGTCGCATGGCCCGCCGCGCTGCTCTTCTGGTATCTATTAGAGGACACGCTCGCGCAGTCGATGGCGGCCACCGCCGGGCTATCGGTCAGCCTTGGCTATCTGGTGCAGGCACTCGTCAATGTGATCTTCAGCCGCCAACTCAAGCTCTGGCTGCCTTTGGTGGGCAAAGGTCAGATAGGCGCCGCTGTCCATCTCTCGCTGATCGGCATATGCGGCACCCTGCATGATCGGCTCACACCGTTTCTGCTGGCGCCGCTGGCACCGACTTTCCTGCCGTTTTTCCTGATCTTGAACCACGTGCTCAGTGGCCTTTCAGGGATACAGGCCCAGCTTGCACGGCTCCTGCTGCCCACTGCCAACACGGCACCCGGACAGGTGCGGATTCTGACTGTGGCCTCACTGTTGCTGTGGGGCACAGCAACAGTTTTGCTGGCGGGCCTGCTGATAAAGGACCTGGCGTTGTTTACTGGGCAACGCCCATGGCTGGGGCTGGCAGCAATCGTGATATTCGCTTGGGGGCTCTCGGCATCGAGTGGGGTTCTCGCCACACTGCTCATCAGCGCTCGCCTGGAGGGTCGCTTGATGAGGTTGCTGGTGATCGGCATGACCGGCAGCGCACTGCTGCAGATCGGCGCCGCATGGGCAGGCGACGCCGGTTACCTTCTGTGGGCCCGCATGGCAGGCGTACTCGCGATATTGGTCTGGCAGCTCAAACTGCTCAGGCTGCGCTTCGGGCTCGCTGGGCTGACGACCCTAGCCCTGTCGTTGCTCGCGTGTGTTGCTGACGCAACCGATTGGGCGATGACGATCGGCACGGTGCTGTTGCTGCCAATCCTGATCGGACTGCTGCGGCAGGCACCCTGCTATTTGCCCGCCCGCCGCGCAGGCGCTCACCCATGAACACACCGGAGCAGCTGCCATGTGCGGTTTGATTGCAGTACGCGCGCTCCACGCCTCCGCCGGCCTGGAACAAAGGGCCAGATCGGCACTGGCGAGCCTGGCCCGACGTGGTCCGGATGCAGAAGGGCTACTCACCGTAGAGCAGGCGCCCGCGACCCTGCTCGGCCATCGCCGACTGGCCATCCTCGATACCAGCAGCGCTGCCGAACAGCCTATGCGCTGCCCGATCAGCGGTACGGTGCTGGTGTTCAATGGTGCGATCTACAACTTTGTCGAGCTGCGCGAAGAGCTTCGCGCACTGGGCTGCCTGTTCGTCACAGACGGCGACACCGAGGTGCTGCTACAGGGCTGGCGCCTCTGGGGTGAGGGTGTGTTTGCTCGCTGCAATGGCATGTGGGCGGCGGTGCTATGGGATGCACCCAGCGGCGATCTGATCTATTGCCGCGACCGGCTCGGCGTGAAACCGCTGTACCTGCATCACGATGGGCACAGCGTAACGCTGGCCAGCGAAATCAGCGCAATTGCCGCAATGCGTGGCGGGTACCCAGCCCCTAACCCAGAGAAACTGTTCGATTTCCTGGTCACCGGTTTTTCCGAGCAAGGCAACGCCACGTTCTTTAGCGGCGTTCAGGCCGTGCCGCCCGGACAGGTCTGCCGCATGAGCCGAGCCGGGCGTTTCAGTGCCGCCCCTTATCATGACTGGCCCGAGCCCGGTAGCGCAGAACCGCTGTCGAGCACTGAAGTGCGCGAGCTGGTGGAAGATGCAATTCGCCTGCGCCTGCAGGCAGACGTCCCCGTGGCCAGCCTGCTGTCCGGCGGGCTGGACAGCTCCATCATCACGCATGTCGCGCTTGGCGCCAGCCAGCAACACCGACAGCGGCTGTCGGGCGCCTTTACCTACGGCTATCACGACGCTGTGCAGTCGGCGTTCGATGAGTCGGCCAGAGCCACAGCGTTCATGGGCGACAGTGGTCATGCGGCCTTGCATCGAATACTGCGCTTTAACCCCATCCCCTCAGCCGATGAGCTAATGAACCTGGTCAGCGTCCAGGGCGAGCCGTTCAGCACGCCGTCGGCGATTGCCGGCTTCAGAACCTACCGTGCCATCCGCGAACAAGGCTACAAAGTCGTGTTATCCGGGGAAGGCGCCGACGAGCTGTTCGGCGGGTACACCGCGCGTTACCACGCCCTGGCGACGAGGGATGCGTTCAAGGCGGGCAAACTGCTGCATATGATTCGCCTGCTCAGGTACCGCACTTTCGCGCCCGGCCTGCTCTTGAATCGCCTGGTCTGGGACCTGCCACTGCCTGCGGTGGGGGCATTGCTGCGGCGCAAAAGACCCAGCGTCGGCCTGATGAGCGAGGCACTCTGGGCGTCGCAGCGGCATCGCCTGGAATACCTGCAAGAACGCATGCGCAGCAATCTGGAAACCCGGCTGCGCCAGGATGAACTCGATAACCTGCTGCCCATGAGCCTGCGGATTGCCGACCGCAACAGCATGAGCGCGGGTATCGAACTGCGCAGCCCATTCATGGACCATCGCCTGGTGCAACGCGCCTTTGCCACCCCGGCATTGACGCGGGTGGGTGAAGGGCGCTCCAAGGCGCTGCTCCGGGACGCCTTCAAAGGGCTGCTGCCCGAGGCCATCATCGAAACGCCGAAGAACACCGGTTTCGGTCATGCCGAACAGTTTCTCGTCGGTCGTTTGCCGTGGCGCGAGTTGCTCGATGACCTGCCCTCCGGGCTGGCGGCATTCATCGACGTGGATGGGCTCCGCGCCCAGCTCGCCCAGCCCCGTCAGCACAGCACGTTGTGGCTGGCACTGTCAGTAGCGCTCTGGTATCGGAGGTTCCATGCGTGAGCACAGCGTGGACTGGGGGTTGGCAGCGGACTGCGGCCAGTGTCGCCTGTGCGGCAGCACCGAGGCACAGCGGCATTTCTGGCCGGAAATCTATGCCCGATCAGGCCAGCAACTGAGGCGTTGCGGACATTGTGCGGCGGTTTATCTGGCGCCGGGCTTTACCGACGCCGGCCTGTCGCGGTTCTATGAAGGCGCCTACCGCCGCCTGTTTCCGGCGGAAGTACCCTGGCACAGCACCACGCGCTTCTTTGCCTGGCGCGGCGACCGGGAAACTGCCCGCCTGCGTCTGTCGCTGATTGCGCCGAAGCTGCCACAGAAGGCGCATCTTTTTGAAATGGGTTCGGGCTTCGGTGCTTTTCTCGGCGAGGCCTCAATGCTGCGCCCAGACCTGCAACTGACGGCCAGCGAGCCGGACACCTCGCACCGCGGCGCCTTGCTGGCGCACGCGCAGGTCGCGTTCATCAACGACCTGACCGCCCTCCCAGCAGAGCACCTGGACGCGCTGGTAGCGTTCCATGTCCTGGAACACCTGATCGACCCTCGGGGTTTCCTGGAACAGGCCGCACGCACGCTCCGAGTAGGCGGACAGCTATGGATAGAGGTGCCGGACCTGATGAGCGACTGGCAGACGCGCCTGTTCGTGCACCCAGCTCACTTGAGTTACTTCTGCGCCGACAACCTGCAACGCCTCGCCGAAGCAGCCGGTCTGCAGGTCACCTACTGCGGCGCTCATCCACTGACGGCATTGCCCGGCACGCTGTGGCTTGAAGCAAAACGCCCGGAACGCCTCGTGCAATCCCCCATGGCGCCCGCTGCCAAGGCAAGCGTCAATACCATTGATCAATGGATTGAACGGGTTGACTGGGGCTTCAAAGACCGCCTGAAGGCCATGCTCAAGCGTGCGGCCCTGAGCCTGCTCGGAGCTGGCGCGCTCGGCGAGCTGCAGCGCTGGCGCCAACATCGTGCCCGGCAGCGTCAGGAGCTGCGCCGATGAGGTTCGTGGCGCTGGTGATCATCATACTTTGGGTCCACTTGGGCGACCTTGGCAGTGCCTGGCTGTATGATGGCGGCGCGTGGCCTGGCGCGGGCGTGCTGCGCAATCTGCGCGACCTGCTGGTCATCGTCCTCGCGGGCTGCTGCCTGCTCAGCGTACGCATGCCGACGCGCCTGCTGCTGCCAATACTGGCCTATGGCAGCCTGGCAATGCTGTACCTGCTGTTCAATCGCGGCGGCGTCTCCTTTGGCATCCTGGTCGGCTCATTCGGCACCCTGCTGATACCCATGCTGTTCTTTCTGGCGGGCTATTACTGCGTCCGGGAACGCCAGCAACTGCGCAGTTGTGCCACCCTGCTGGTAGCACTGGGCATCGCCAGTACCCTGTTCGGCGCCTGGGAACAACGAAACACCCATTTCTGGACCGAGACGCTCGCGTATCCGAGCTACATGCTGCATGTCAAAGGCTTGCTGCTGGGGGCTCAACCGGACACCGGGCTGCCCTGGAATTTCTACTCCAACCTCGAGTTGGATCGCCGGGCCGCAGGCCTGCTGGCCTCGCCTTTGGCCCAGGGAATGTTCCTCGCCGTCGTCGCGCTGACCGCAATCGCTTGGTTGGAGCGGCGCGCGCGCTGGTTCGGCCTTGCCTTGTGCGGCCTGATGTTCATCGGTATCTGGATGTCCGGGACCCGAGGCGCCATGCTCGCGGGCAGCCTGGCGCTGGTCGGTTACCTGATGACCGGCACGACCTTGTTCCGCTCCCGGTATTCACGCCTGGTGATCGCGGGGTGTGCCTGTATTGCTATCGCTATTGCGTCATACGGCATCGTGCTCATCAGCATCCGATTTCAGGACGGTTCAACCATCGGTCACTGGATGGCCTTGCAGAAAAACCTTCAGGACTTGCCCAAGGTATTGCTGCTGGGAGCCGGGTTAGGTGAGCAAGGCGCAATCGCCGCACAAGAGAGCCGCCCGGCCATCGGTGGCGGTGAAGGGGCCATCTTCAGTATCGCCTTTCAATTGGGCCTGCCCGCCGCCCTGCTCTTCCTGTACTTCTATGCCAACGTCGCGCTGGCCTTGTGGCGCGGCTATCGCCAGCACCGCGAGCCCATGGCCCTGGCGGTTTTCTGGCTGTCGCTCGGTGTCGCCACGACCCTGATCAGTTCCGAGCACGTACTGGCAGTCTCCGGTACCGGCGCTTTCTGGCTGCTCTGCGGTGCCACACTGCGCAGCCTGCCCAAAACACAACATCATGCAGCAGGGATGCGCTATGAATACTCAGCCCGGTAACCGTCGGATCGACTTTCTCGGATGCCCCCTCGACCTGATCGCCCCACACGATCTGATGGAGGAAGCGAAGCGTTCCCTTGCCGGCGAGCGCCGCCTGCACCTGGAGGGCCTGAATGTTGCCAAGCTGGTCGACGCCCGTCGCGCACCGCTGCTGATGGGCGCGCTGAACGAAGCCGAGTGGGTGCATATTGACGGTGCCGGCATTTCACTCGGGCTCAAGCTTCTGGACATACCGGTCCCGCCACGCCGCGCAGGCATCGATCTGTTGGGTGATCTGTGCGCCCTGGCAGCGGAAACCGGGGCTTCTGTCTATCTGCTGGGCGCTCGCAGGGAGGTGGTGCAACTGACTGCTCAGCGCTTACTCGGCCGCTATCCGAAACTGCGCATTGTCGGGGTGCGTGATGGTTACTTCAGCGCCGAAGAAGAAGCCGATGTGGTCGAAGCGATTCGTGCCAGCGGTGCGGACATGCTGTTCATCGGCATGAGCTCCCCAAAGAAGGAGCTGCTACTGCAAAAACACTGGCAGCACCTTGGCGTAAAGATCGGCATGGGGGTCGGCGGCTCGTTCGATGTGCTTTCCGGCACACTGCCGCGTGCCCCTCGCTGGATGCAAGTCATTGGCATGGAGTGGTTTTTCCGGCTGCTCATGGAGCCCCGTCGCTTGCTATGGCGCTATGTACGGACCAACGTCGCCTACCTGTTTCTGTTGATCGTCGCCAAGTTCAAAGGCCTCTTCCAGCGCCACGCCGGGTCGGGCACCAATGCGTAAGGCACGCCTGGTCAAAGCCGCCCGGGCGTTCGGGCTGAGCAAACGAGGCTTCCCCTTCATGGTTCTGCGCTCCTCGCGCACACCCATGGGGCGCATTCGTTCGGTGGCACGTTCTGAATACTTCGCCCATCGACCGTTGCTGCAGCGCTGGGCCTTGCGCGCCCTCATGACCCTGGCCTGGCCCATCGGTGCCCTGCTGGAAACCCGACGCAACCTGCGCCAAGCACCAGCGGACATACGTCCGAGCAGCCCCTGGGAGAGCGTTCGGCAGGGGTGGCAGATGTGGCGCCTGGCAATGCTGCACAATGTGCCGCCAGTAGAATTCAACAGCTACCGACTCGCCGATAAATCGCGCCAGCACCTGGCCGGCGATTACTTTTACTGGTGCGAGGCAAACCTGCTACGCACCTTGAATACGCGACGCGGCGCCTCGCATTCGGACGTTCAGGACAAGGCGCGCTTCGCCGACATTTGCCAGCGCCATGCCCTGCCCTGTATCCCCACCCTCGCCGTATTCCGCGAAGGGCGACAAGACCCTTCGCACACCCCGTTTCTGCCAGACCAGGCCAGGCTGTGGGTCAAGGACCTACACGGCCGCCAGGGTAGCGGCACACAACAGTGGCTTCGCGAAGCAACAGGCTACCGCGACATCACCGGCCAAACCCTGCAGCCCACTGCACTGGTGGAGCACTGGCGACAACGCGATTGCATTGTACAACCCTGGTTGCACAACCATCCCACGCTTGCAGAGGTGTCCCACGGGCCGCTGGTAACGCTGCGCATCGTCACCGGCATCACCCTGGTGGGCGAGGTGCAGGTGGTCGCAAAACTGATGATGCTGTTCACCGATGAACACCATGGCAGACGCCGCCCCATCCTCTGTGCAATCAATGCAGGCACCGGCAAGGTCACACGCAGCCTCACCGCCAAGGGCGACGTGGTTACGCATCATCCGTTGACGGGCAAGGCCATCACCGACCTTACGATCCCTCACTGGCAGGCCTGTGTGGAACTGGTGCAACGCGCCCATCGCCAAGCGTTTGAACGTTTCGTCTTTCTGGGCTGGGATGTCGCGGTAACGCCTGACGGTCCCGTGCTGATCGAAACCAACGCCGGCTGGGGATGCTTGTTTCACCAATTGATCGACGACACTGCGCTGGGTGATACGCCCTTTGCCTCCATCGCACTGGAACATCTGGAAGCCCACCCATGCGCTTGATTTGCGGATTTGTACATCTGGATGGCCGAGCAGCCGAGGCCACATGCCTGGAGCGCATGGTGAGTGCGATGATCGAGCCAGGCTTGATACCGAGTGTCGCCCGCCTTCTGCAAGGGCCTGCCGCACTGGCAGTGCTGGATTTCAGTGGGGGGGAAGCCTCGTTGCCGCACGCAGCAAGCGGTGCAGTGATGGCTGCCGACGCCCGTATACACGAACCACAGATCGACGGCGAAAGGCAGCTACTGGCAGCGCTGGAAGCCCCCCACACCGAAGCGCTGAAAGGCATACTCGGAGAGTTTGCCGTGGCGCTCTGGGATGCACGTTCGCGTACCATGACCTGCGCCCGCGATGGCATGGGGGTACGACCGCTGTTCTTCACCCATCAGCCAGGCAACCTGTTCGCCTTCGGCTCACTCCCCCGGGCCATCCACGCTGGCGGTTTCGTCACCCGAGAGCTTGATCAGGACTACTTCCTGAGTGACCTGCTCGGCGCCTTGCACGGACCGGAGCGTTCGCTTTTCAGAGGCATCGAACGGCTCGCACCGGGCGAGCGGATACGCGTATCGCCGCTGCACATCGAGCGCCAGCATCACTGGCGACTGGAGCCAACCCTCGGCGGGCAGCGTACCTGCAGCCCGGAAGAGGCCGCCGAAGAAATGGCCACGCTCGTCCGCGAAGCGGTGCGTTGCCGCTTGCCTGCCGAAAGGCCGGTAGGCGCTCACATAAGCGGTGGCCTGGATTCTTCGTCACTGGCAGTCCTGGCGGCCCGCCTGCAACGCCAGGCAAACCAGCCACTGTTGGGCTACTCCTTTCTGCCCGGCACCCTGACCGGGCTGGACCTGCAAGGCGAAGGGGATTACGTCGAGGCCGTATTGCGTCAGGAGCCGGACATCGCCTGGCAGCCGATCCGGATCGACAACCAAGCAGCGTTTGTCTTCCCACGCATGGATGTCGATCAATTGTTACCGTGCGACCCGGCTTTTCCGGATAACCAGGTCTGCGCACATGCCGCCGCTCACGGTGTAACAACCCTGCTGTCGGGCTGGGGTGGCGACGAAGGGGCCACCTACAACGGTCGTGGGGCGCTGGCAGAAGCGTTACTGGGCGGGCAATGGCGCTACCTGGCCGGAGAGTTTCGGGCGCTGGCCAACGAACACGGCCAATCCCCACTTCGAACAATACGCGCCGAATTGTTGCCTTACCTGATACCGGGCGCCGCCCTCGCTTTCTTGCGCCAGCGGCTTACTGCCGGGGCTCATCCGTACAAACTGCATGACATGTTGAAGCTCGACGACCATCGCATCATCGGCCCAGGCATCAGGATCGGCGCCAATGCGGTCGACAATCGCTGGCAACTGCTGGCGGCACACCCGCACCTGGCACGCAGGACCGAACAATGGGCGTTAATGGGCGCGCGCTATGGCATCGCGTTTACGTTTCCACTACTGGACCGCCGGGTCGTCGAGTTCGCCTGGTCGTTACCCAGCGCGTTGTTTTGTCGCGGCGGATGGAAACGACGCCTGTTCCGCGATGCCATGGCCAATGTACTGCCCGAGAAAATTCGTTGGCGGCGTAACAAACTCAGCCCATTTCCTGAACTACTGATGATCCAGGCGGCGCAACGCGACGCGCTGCAAGCGCAGATGAAAGCACTGCGCGCCCATCGCCTCGCGGGCGATCTTTTTGACCTGCAGGCCATACAGCGCCGCATCGACCACCTGCCCACGGTAGAGGATGCAAAACACCTTGTGCTGGCCGAGAACCGGACGCGCATGGCCAGCGCAGGCGCCATTGTGCCGATGTCGCTGCTGCGCGCCATGGCCTGGTTGCTGCAACATCACTGAACAGGTGGGGGGCCAGATGCTTCCTGGGAAAAACGAGCCAGCTCGCTAAAACCCTGGCTGCTGGGTATGCCGATCACCCCTTGCTCGCCTGTAGTCAGCCAGGCATGGGCCAACATGCGGCGACTGCCATCCGTGCTGAGCGCCATACCAAAATGCAGGGTGGAGGCGATACCACGCCGACGCAGCATGCGCTGGGCAGCAATGGCCTGGGGCAGGCATAGCAGCGTCAATGGCAGGTGCCGAGCAGCACGCACCACAGCCCGCCCGACCTGCCCTGGCAATGCAGGGTGCAGGGGCGGCAGCGACGACACTTCAGCCCGCTGCGTTTGCCCTGACAACTCCCCGGCCCCTCTGGCGACCCAACGAAACGGTAAAAGCTTGAGCATGCTCGCCGCGCACAGGAGCGATACCGCAGCCTCCAGCGTCAGCCAGCGGTCGGCGCGGGACATATGCCTGTATTTAGCCAGCCAACGCATCGCTGACCTTGACCAAACCGCGTTCATGCAAGGCGCCGAGAAAGGTTTCCAGCTCCTGGCGTGCCACCTCAGGGGAGACATCGTATTCGGCAAGCAATGTAGCAAGCATGGCCTCCACCATCAGCGGCTTCTCCAGAAGCGCCCAGATCCTGGCGCCAACCGCATTGAGGTTGAAGTACTTGCCCAGATCAACGCTCATCATCAACAACTCTTCACCCGCCTCAGCAGCGAGCAAACCTTCGGTGCGCTGGAACACGCCCTCCGAAAGCAGCCTTGTATCGATCATCACCTTCTCTGCTCCATGACTGTATGGGTCATCCGATAAAAACCATTACCGCGCGCGGCTCATAGGTAACCCAGACGCTCCATGAGCGGACGATGGGCGCACACAATGCGCTCTTGCTGTGCCGGGGACAACACCTCGGACCACGCCCCCGCCCGCCCCGAGCGGAAGAACGGCGCGCTGGCTCGACCGAGCTTTTCCAGAAAGCCATGCTTCTGCTCCTGACGCTGCAATTGATCGAACGAAGCAAAGTGCACGGCACGCTCTATGGCTTGGGCTGACACGTCGAGGCCCAGAAACGCAGCAGCCTCGGCAAATACTTGCGCCCCATTGGCCAGCAGGTCCTCATAACGCAGCAGGTGCACAGGAACCTCGCGCTGCTCAAGCCAACTGCTCACATGCTGGCTCCAACTGTACAAGACGCTGTCGAATCGAGCGACATACCGGCGCGGAACACAGCCCACGTCACCGGAGCCGTCATTCAGGTAGCCAATAGCCTTGTCAAGCGAACAGCCAAAATGATGGGCCAGCGACACGGCGACGTCTCGCGGATCGCGAACGACATACAACGCAACACTGCGGGTAGGTCGGCCAAGTATGGGCTCACCGGCAGCGTTGAGGCGCCAAAGATCGTGCGTTTTGATGTAAGAGCGTTCCATCGCATCCGCTGTTGCCAATCGGGACCACTGCGGGCGTAGCCGGTCCACTTCGCTGTGAGTCAACAGGCTGGTATCGATAAGTGTCAGCGCTTCAATGGCATGGCGGCTAATGGGCGAGTTGCCCGGCAAGGTGATGTGGTTGATATCGACCGGCTGCTCATCGGCATACAACAGATTGGACAGCAACAGCCGTAACCAGGTATTGCCTGACTTGGGAAAGGAGGCCAGCCACACCACGCCGTGGTCGCATGCTGTCATTTGACGCTTTCCAGACGGTCCAGCACCAGACGCACATCATCGCCAAGCCGGGCAAAATCGGCATGCCGATCAAGCCGAAATACCTGAACCTGCCCCAGCAGCGCGGCTATCTGGACAAACAACTGCGCATCACGCCCCAGGCGCGACGCGAACAAACCACGGAACACGTCATTGCGAAGTAACGCGACTGCGTCAGCAGACGAGAGCTGCACAAGCCCAGGACGGTGCGGTCCCCGTGCCTCGCGCAGTACTACGATGGCCTGCAAGGGAACAGGCACCGGCTGGCCTTCGCCGGCCGGATCCACGTGAAATTTCTGCAGGCTGGCCCGTACAGCTGCGCCCTGACGGTCGTTCAGGGAAAGGCGTGCAACGCTATCGGCCCATAGCCGATGCTGACGCCCGTCCGGAATCAACAAGGGCCTGCCCGCAGTGGCCGTGTGAATGACCGAAACATCATCACTGACAAAACGGCAGCCCGCCTCACACAACGCCGCCGCCAAGGTGGATTTGCCTACCCCACTCGGCCCGCAAATCGCGATAGCCTGACCCTTAAAAGAAACGGCGGACGCATGCAACACCAGGCGCTGGCGTTGATGCAGCAGCACTCCGACCACGGTACTGAGAAAAAACGGCACAACATCGTCGTCGCGGCCAGAGGCTTCGAGCTCGAACTCAACCTGTCGTCCATCGGCAATCAGAAATCGAACGATCCCCGGCACCCGGAACAGCACATCGGCACCGTCGACACGCCAATTCAGGCCGTGCTCCTGCTCTGGCGTATAAGGCAAAGGAACGGTTGCCCGTCGCACCAGCACATCCGGCCCGCTTACCGGAGCCTCGGCTCTCACGATGCCGGGCAGCAGCAACTCGGAACGAACAGACAGCCCACAAACAAGATAATCGACCAAGGCGAACCTACGTGTATTAGCAATGAACTCATTCAAAATGGCTTGGCCCGGATCGACGACAGACAAGGCTTTGATCACTCAGGAACCGGCAAGAACAAGCATGCCGCCAGTGAGCTCTAAAAGCCGCGATGAACATTGTAGATGCCTGTCAGCCGTTGAAACACTTCAAAGGCAAAGTGCTAACGTACAAAAGCCAAGTGATGTCACTTGCCGAACGGCTGCACGAGAAGCAGATCAGGAAAGAGGCCCAACTGTTGCGCCGGTCTCGGTCGTAAAAAAGAACTTGGGCCCCTCAGTAAGACTGTTAATGCTTTGATCGCGCACCTCAGGGGTAAACCACTCTTTTTTCTGGCTCTCGGGCTGGGAGCCCTTTGAATCAACAGTATTGTGGGAGGTCACGACCAGTATCCTTTGGCAGGTTTTACTGCAGCCAATCCGCAGCAAAAAAACGATTTAAAGCCTACATAATTGCTTTTTGCTATACAAGACATGCCCGTCAAAGTACTCATGTCGATGGGTGCCAGATCATATGCCAATAGGGACCTGACTGGCCGGTCTGCTCGAAGCCCAGACGCCGGTACAGCCGCAGAGCAGGGTTGCTCATCTCCACGTTGAGGCTGACGGTCTTGCCCTGCATGCCGGCCTGACGCTGCACCGCACGCAGCAGCGCCGAGCCAAGCCCGATGCCGCAGCTCTCCGGGGTCAGGGATACATCAACCACCCGTACATCGTGATCCGTCCCGAACAGGCAAAGCCTGCCAACGGCGCCTGCATTGTGTTCGACAATATAGAAATCGCCACCGGCATAGGCGTTGGCATAATGACGGCGCTGCAAATCAAACTGGCTGGCCAGGAACGTATGCCGCATCTGTTCCGGCCAGGCCGCAAAACCCGGGTCCGCAGCTCGGTTCGAGACGAAAAGCCGTTCAAGGAACGGCCTGTCGTCAGGGTTCTCGCCGCGCAATGCCAAGCCCGATGGCAGATATTCCGTGGGCAACACGCGCATACACCTCAACTGAAACTAGGGTAAGTACCGTTCCAGCAAATGCAGAAATCAAGCGCTAGATAGGGTTGTCGGTTTTCATGGGGAGCTCCTGTGCCCTGAGGGGATAACGTCGTGACGGAAAGCTGAATATTCGGAGCCCCTGAGGCATAGGCCGGCATTACAGCTGGCGGCGTACTACTCAAGACCGTCGCTCTGGCCAGCCATGATGAACCGGCGTCCGGTGTAGCCTGCATATCGGTTGCCGCGCTTGCGAGCACGGGGTACTTAACCGTCACGGAGTGGTTATGGGGGGGTAGCTGAGCCTCGGTCAATGCTACCGCTGCCGCCCCGGTCGTGTCGGCCCAGGCACGGGGGGTCAGGTTTGGGCCTGCACCACTGCCCATGACCACGCGCTGCCTCAGGTCAGGCAGCGCGAACGTCTGCTTGCCGTCCCCCCCCCACTTGTTGCCAATGAGCGAGAACAATGCGACGTATGCCTGTATCGACACAACGGTACCGTCACAGGCCAGCCAGCCTTCAGGGACGTATCCATAAGGAAACGACCTGATTTCACCGATAAAAGCATCCATGTTGAGCTTTCCTGATATCAAGAATGTGTTGGGTAGATACCGACCAGGGCAATGATGTACGTCAAAACCGCGCTAGGCATGACGTTGTTGTGCGCCTGACCTAATCCCACCTCTGCGACGGTGGAATCTGACAGCGTCGTTGGATTCTGTGCAGAAGCTGCGGTGTTCTTGAGGTATTGGGCTATAGATAAATCCGTATTGGCCAAGGTCATTCCTGGCAATGGCATTGCAGCACTAGCGTTTGCACCCGCAGTCATGATTACGTGCGAGTGCGCTGGCATCTGTGACGAGATCAGGGCCACTTTCTCGGTACCACTGGCAGTACCGACGACCCTAGCCGTCAGGTCTACTCCCTGCCCCTGCCCCTGCCCCTGCCCCTGCCCGATAGGCACACGACCGCGTAAATCAGGAAGCAGGAATGTCCTCACCCCATCTCCGCCATAGGTCGTGCCAATCACGGAATACAACACTTCGTTGCCGCTGATCGACAGCTGAGAGCCGTCACACGCATGCCAGTTGTCGGGTACTTTCGAACCGGCAAACAAACGCACTTCACCTACATAACAATCAACCATGTCTTTGATTCCTCAATGCTGGGGTCAACTAGCGTCAGCTGCGTGGCGGGAATATGCCCGAGACGGCAATACAAGGATTGAGCACCAGGAACGGCTGCATGTTTGTATGCGCTGCACTACTGCCTGACACCGATACACTTTCACCGTTCAGCGGGATCATGGCAGCAGGTGTGCCAGGCGTCCCGTAGAGATGTGGGTCAGTCACGCCACCCGCTGCAGCGGCATGCGCCAGAAAATTGTTCTTCGGCTGCGGAACCGTTCCCGCTGCCGTTGATGCATTGAAGGCATGTGTATGTGCAGGCATTTGTGCAGCAGTCAGCGTGACGGTTTCCGTACCCGCCTTGACTGCAAGGGAATAATCAGGTTTGCCCGCGTCACAGTGCAGGGCCGCACGGCCGCGCAAGTCCGGTAGCTTGAACGTTGTTACCCCATTCCCTCCGTACCTTGTCCCAAGCAAGGCATACAAGGCCTGGTTCTGAGCGATTGGCATGTCTCTTCCATCACATGCAAGCCACCCGCTGGGCGCCCAACTCGTCGGAAACCAGCGAATTTCACCCAAAAAATAATCTGACATCCCCCGCTCCTTTCCTTAGAAAAGCATGTAGTTAAGACTCAACCGATTAACCTCGACGCACGCAATGCACATCGCAGCCCAAGGCAATAACGCACCCTGTGCTCACGTGCACTTTTTAATCATAAAAACGCTGGCGATTATTGGGATGGGCCTGGGCAAAAGACGCCACCCTCCGGAACACGGTATCGAGACGGTGTCGACACTTCAGAAGATTGGGTGAATGGAGAAATGGGTTTGCTTTGTCAGTGAAGTGACCTGTCGCAATTCCCGAAAAGTGTTGCGCAGTCAACGGCGACATCCGTGCCTCCAATTGAAACGTTCATCCTGTTTTAAACCCGTCGGGAGAACTCCAGCCTTTTCGACGGTTTCGCCTCTACTCCATGGCTGGATTGCCCATGCCACACGAGCGTAAAGTCAAAACGATATCAACGACGGTTATATATCTAGCAGATATCCAACCCAATGCAAATACCTCAAGGCCCCAACAGAAAGGGTATCGAGAGGTACGCGCCAAGTATGTTGGCTCACCGTCTTTTAATGACTCAAATGTTAGATTTTGATTCGAATAGGCAAAATGGCTGGCTGATCTTGCGTCCTAGGAAATACCCTACGCAGTCTGTCTATGCGTGATGACTTGTCCCCGGAAACCAGGCCCTCTAGGCTGGCTTCGTCGCTGAATGTACAGCGATCGGGTGTGGTAACCCGGGTACAACGTCATCAGTCTTCGGCCATTTATGGCGGCTGTGCGCGGGAGGCCTCACGGCCTGCCGGATGTTCCTGTGCCCCGGTTTACCACCCCGCGTACAGCTGCCACCCTCTCGTGTGGTAACGAGTGGACGCAGCTTCATCCTCACAGGAGAACTCGTCATGAAAAAGATCGTCCCCGATCCGCCCCTCGATCACACCTACGTTACCGCCCAAACGATTTTCGGCAGCTGCGCCGCTGGCCACGCCCCGCTTTTCTCCGTATGCCCCGGCATCGCTGCCCATGATGCTCTGGTACACGTTTCACTCTACCTGGGCTGCGCCTACGATACTGCCGACACGCTGTTGACCGAAACGAAGACACCCAACAGGAACCTGCTGCGCTCGACACTGCACTCGGTTGAAATGGCCAAAGGGTTGGTGGACGCGCTGCTTGATGGTATTGAAGCGCGCTAGAGCGAGACCCCGGCACACCGCGCTGCAGGCGCTTAACCAACACCCTCGCAGGCAAGCCTGCTCCCTTGAGGCCAGCGCCTACACAGTCGCTTTCAGGGGAGCAGCGCCTTGCGTCAGGTAGGCCAGCAATTCGTCGATCGGGAGCGGACGACTGATCAGGTAGCCCTGCGCCTGGTCGCAGTCGAAGCTGCGCAGCAACGCCATCTGTTCTTCAGTCTCAACCCCTTCGGCCACCACTTCCAGCTTCAGGTTGTGCGCCAGGTTGATCATGGCGTGAACCAATTGGCGGTTTTCTTCGCGCTGCTCCATGCCACCGACAAAGCTGCGGTCCACCTTGAGCAAGGTAATCGGCAGGCTGTTGAGGTGCACGAACGACGAGAACCCGGTACCAAAGTCATCCAGGGAGAAACGCACGCCAAGCCGGCCCAGCGCATCCATGGTCTGTTTGACCAGATCGCTACGGCGCATCACGGCCGTCTCGGTCAACTCAAACTCCAGCCAACGCGCATCAACCTCATGCTGGATGATCAACCGGCTCAAGGTGGCCAGCAACTGGCTGTCCTGGAACTGGCGGAAAGACAGGTTAACCGCCATATGCAGAGGGGCCACCCCATGCTCACGCAGTGCCTGCATGTCGCGCAGGGCACGGGAGATCACCCAGTACCCCAACGGCACGATCAGCCCGCTCTGTTCGGCCAGCGGCACGAACTCGCTGGGTGGCAGCAGGCCTCGCTCGGCATGCCGCCACCGTACCAACGCCTCAAGCCCGACGATCTGGCCACCCTTCAGGTCAAAACGAGGCTGGTAGTGCAACTCCAGTTCGTCACGGCGCAAGGCGCGGCGCAGTTCGGTTTCCAGGTCGGCCAGGCTGCGCGCATGGCGATTGATACGCTCGTTGAACACATGGAACGTACACCCCTGGGTGCCCTTGGCCTGTTGCATGGCGATATGGGCATGCCACATCAGTGGGTCTGCGCCGCCCTCGGCACGGGCATGCGCGACGCCCAGGCTGCAGCCTAGCAAGAGGCTTTCACCGTCGATCCAGTAAGGCTCGGCCAACGCTTCGACGATACGTTCAGCCATCCATTCGGCACGTTGCGGCTCACGGCGGGTATCAATCAGCAGGGCAAATTCATCACTGCCCAGACGCGCCACCTGATCACCCGCTTCGAGCTGGCTTTTGAGCCGACCGACCACTTGCAGGATCAGGCGATCGCCCGCCTGATGGCCCAAGGCGTCGTTGGCGTGCCGAAAGTTGTCCAGGTCAAGGTGGCCAAGGGCGACACCGCGGCCCTCGTTATCGGCCAGGCGTGCGGTGAGCAGGGTCTGGAAACCCTGACGATTGGCGATGCCGGTCAGTGGGTCCTGCTCGGCCAGGCGCTGCAAGGTGGCCTCCAGTACGCCACGCTCACGCACATGGCGCAGGCAACGCCGCAGGGTATCGGTGCTCAGCGCTTCACGCACCAACCAGTCGCTGACACCCAGCGGGGGCTGCACAGGTTCTTCTTCCAACAGCAGCAGCATGGGCAGGTCGCAACGACCTGGCGCCGGTTGCAGCGCAGGAGTGGCCAGCACCAGCGCATTGCGGTCACTGACAAACAAGCTGTCGACCGACTCCCAGTTCGGCGCATTGATCAGCACGGCACTACCGGCCAGCGGCTGCAAGCAGTGTTGCAGCGCCGCGGCCCAGCTAGGCTCATCAGCCAGCAGGAGCAAACGCAAAGGTTCGACAGGCGTAGACAAGCTGGCTCCTTAGCACGTTGACGCAGTCTAAATGACGATGAGTAGCAGGGATGCCCTATCCTAAATCATTAGTAGTAATGATTTTCACTTAAACACATGCCATTCCTTTGCCGACATCCACACACGTTGCAGCGCATCCTGCGGGAAAGTAACAAAACCAGCAAATTTAGATCGCGTGCTACGTCACACTGTCAGACGGTCGCGGCACAATCTCGTCGCGCCTGCTAAAATGCCCGGCTATTTTCAGGCGACCCCAGGTTCCCCCATGTCCCGACTCAACCCCCGGCAACAAGAAGCCGTGAGCTACGTCGGCGGCCCACTTTTGGTGCTC
Organism: Pseudomonas sp. HLS-6 TE3448; assembly: GCF_053629555.1. Classification (NCBI taxonomy): domain Bacteria; kingdom Pseudomonadati; phylum Pseudomonadota; class Gammaproteobacteria; order Pseudomonadales; family Pseudomonadaceae; genus Pseudomonas; species Pseudomonas sp. HLS-6 TE3448. Next base: position 1,180,765 of record NZ_JBRJIO010000001.1, read on the forward strand.
GCCGGTGCCGGTTCCGGCAAAACCAGCGTGATCACCCGCAAGATCGCCCACCTGATCCAGAACTGCGGCATCCGTGCCCAGTACATCGTGGCCATGACCTTTACCAACAAGGCCGCGCGCGAGATGAAGGAACGGGTCGGTACCCTGCTTCGCGGCGGCGAAGGGCGCGGCCTGACCGTCTCGACCTTCCATAACCTGGGCCTGAACATTATCCGCAAGGAGCATCAGCGGCTGGGCTACAAGCCGGGTTTCTCGATCTTCGACGAAGCTGACGTCAAGGCCTTGATGACCGACATCATGCAGAAGGAGTACTCCGGGGACGACGGCGTCGACGAGATCAAGAACATGATCGGCGCCTGGAAGAACGACCTGGTGCTGCCTCCAGAAGCCCTGGAAAAAGCGCGCAACCCCAAGGAGCAGACCGCCGCCATCGTCTATGCGCATTACCAGCGTACGCTCAAGGCGTTCAACGCGGTGGACTTCGACGACCTCATCCTGCTGCCGGTGAAGCTGTTCCAGGAACACGCCGACATCCTGGAGAAATGGCAGAACCGCGTGCGCTACCTGCTGGTGGACGAATATCAGGACACCAACGCCAGCCAGTACCTGCTGGTGAAGATGCTGATCGGCACGCGCAACCAGTTCACCGTGGTCGGCGACGATGACCAGTCGATCTACGCCTGGCGCGGCGCGCGCCCGGAAAACCTGATGCTGCTCAAGGACGACTACCCCTCGCTGAAGGTGGTCATGCTCGAACAGAACTACCGTTCCACCAGCCGCATCCTGCGCTGCGCCAACGTGCTGATCTCGAACAACCCGCATGCCTTCGAGAAACAACTGTGGAGCGAGATGGGCCACGGCGACGAGATCCGTGTGATCCGCTGCCGTAACGAGGAAGCCGAAGCCGAGCGGGTGGCCATGGAAATCCTCAGCCTGCACCTGCGTACCGACCGCCCCTACAGTGACTTCGCGATCCTGTACCGGGGTAACTACCAGGCCAAGCTCATCGAGCTGAAGCTGCAGCACCACCAGATTCCGTACCGGCTTTCCGGCGGCAACAGCTTCTTTGGCCGCCAGGAGGTCAAGGACCTGATGGCCTACTTCCGTCTGCTGGTGAACCCGGACGACGACAACGCCTACCTGCGGGTGATCAACGTGCCGCGCCGGGAAATCGGCTCGACCACGCTGGAAAAGCTTGGCAACTACGCCACCGAGCGAAAGATCTCGATGTACGCCGCCAGTGAAGAGCTGGGCCTTGGCGAACACCTGGACAGCCGTTTTACTGACCGCCTGCAGCGCTTCAAACGCTGGATGGACGGCGTACGCCAGCAGGTCGCGCAGAACGATCCGATCGCGGCCCTGCGCAGCATGGTCATGGATATCGACTACGAGAACTGGATTCGCCAGAACAGTTCCAGCGACAAGGCGGCAGACTTTCGCATGGGCAACGTCTGGTTCCTGATCGAGGCCTTGAAGAACACCCTCGAGAAAGACGAAGACGGTGGCATGACCATCGAGGAAGCCATCGGCAAGCTGGTGCTGCGCGACATGCTCGAACGCCAGCAGGAAGAGGAAGAAGGCGCCGAGGGTGTGCAGATGATGACCCTGCATGCGTCCAAAGGGCTGGAGTTCCCCTACGTGTTCATCATGGGCATGGAGGAAGAAATTCTGCCGCACCGCTCCAGCATCGAAGCCGACACCATCGAAGAAGAACGCCGCCTGGCCTATGTCGGTATCACCCGGGCTCGCCAGACCCTCGCGTTCACCTTTGCGGCCAAGCGCAAGCAGTACGGCGAAATCATCGACTGCGCACCAAGCCGTTTCCTCGACGAGCTGCCTGACGACGACCTCGTCTGGGAAGGCCTCGACGATGCCCCGACCGAGGTCAAGGCGGCACGTGGCAATAACGCATTGGCGGATATCCGCGCCATGCTCAAACGTTAGATAATCCACCTTTGCCCTGGCACGCTGCCGGGGCCTTTTTGTTACATCGAGGAATTTACCGCCGTGGAAGCACTGCACCAGAAGATTCGCGAAGAAGGCATTGTGCTTTCCGATCAGGTCCTGAAAGTCGATGCGTTTCTCAACCATCAGATCGACCCTGCGCTGATGCAACTGATCGGTGACGAGTTCGCCCGTCTGTTCGCCGACTCGGGCGTCACCAAGATCGTCACCATCGAAGCCTCCGGCATTGCCCCGGCGGTAATGACCGGCCTGAAGCTCGGCGTTCCGGTGATCTTCGCCCGCAAGCACCAGTCACTGACCCTGACTGAAAACCTGCTGACGGCCTCGGTGTACTCCTTCACCAAGCAGACCGAAAACACCGTGGCAATCAGCCCGCGTCACCTGAACAGCAGCGACCGCGTGCTGGTGATCGACGACTTCCTGGCCAACGGCAAAGCCTCCCAGGCCCTGATCTCGATCGTCAAGCAGGCCGGTGCCAGCGTGGCCGGCCTGGGTATCGTCATCGAGAAGTCGTTCCAGGGCGGCCGTGCCGAACTGGACAGCCAAGGCTACCGCGTCGAGTCGCTGGCACGGGTCAAATCGCTGGAAGGCGGCGTCGTTACCTTCCTGTAAGCCCGCCTGCAGGGAATACAGCATCCCGCAGAAACGACAAAGCCCGCACGCGGCGGGCTTTGTCGGGGGAAGCGTATGGCTTAAAGGCCAGACATCTTCTTGATGGCGCCTTTCAGGTCGTCATCCGAGCAATCGGCACAGGTGCCTTTTGGTGGCATCGCGTTGATACCGGTGATGGCCTTGGCCAGGATACCGTCCAAGCCACCCTGCTGGCTCGCACGCTCTTTCCAGGCAGCAGTGTCACCGATTTTCGGCGCGCCGAGCAGGCCGCTGCCATGACAGGCATTGCAGTGCTTGGCGATGATCTCGTCAGGCGTCTTGGAACCGCCGCCGCCAGCAGAGGCAGCCACTTCCATACCTTTACATTCCTGGCCTTGAACGCAGACCTGACCAACAGGCTCCAGTCGCTTGGCAATGTCGTCATTGGTCGCAGCTTGAGCGCTGACTGCCCAAAGGGCCAATACGGCAACTGGTACGGCCAGCATTTTCTTGATTAGATTCACACGTACACCCTCATGGTGGCTAGTCACGCCCGCGGCCACGGTTTCGCAGGCGGTCGCAAGTATAACGAGAACCCTGCCGCACTGAAACAACCCTAAAGACCTAAGGGGATTAGACGCGACAATAAGCCGCGCCTGGCCTATCAGAAGTTGGCAGGGGTCGCCGCACTGATCAGCCGCGCCGGTTCATCGAATGGATTGCGGAAACGGTGCGGCTTGGTGCTTTCAAAATAGTAGCTGTCGCCGGCTTCAAGGATGAAGGTTTCCAGCCCCACGACCAGCTCGAGGCGACCTTCCAGCAAGATGCCGGTTTCTTCACCATCGTGCGTGAGCATCTCTTCGCCGGTATCTGCACCAGGCGGATAGACCTCATTGAGGAAGGCAATGGCCCGGCTCGGGTGCGATTTGCCGACCAGCTTCATGGTCACTGCACCATCGGAAATGTCGATGAGCTCGTTGGCCTTGTACACGATCTGAGTGGGGTTTTCCGGCTGCAGTTCTTCAGAGAAGAACTCGACCATGGACATGGGGATACCCCCCAGCACCTTGCGCAGCGAGCTGATTGAGGGGCTCACGCTGTTTTTCTCGATCATCGAGATCGTGCTGTTGGTGACACCCGCGCGTTTGGCGAGTTCACGCTGAGACAGGCCCTTGAGCTTGCGTATGGCCTGCAGTCGTTCACCGACGTCCAAGGCTTAAGCCCTCCTAAACGAACAAATGGGGTCGAAATTGAACGTTATCATCGCACAGCGTTCAGTATTTACAACACTTCGACCCACTGCCAGTCCGTCCAGTTGCCTCAATCGCCAGAATAGACCAGCGGTACGCGGCGCAGGTTGCAGAAGATCTGGTAGGGAATGGTCCCGGCCTGAATCGCCACGTCGCTGGCCAGTACGTTCTTGCCCCACAGCTCGACCGGGCTGCCGAGGCCGGCTTCAGGTACATCGGTCAGATCAATGCAAAGCATGTCCATTGACACACGACCAATCAGTTGGCTGCGCTTGCCTGCCACCATCACCGGGGTACCGGTCGGGGCAAGACGCGGGTAGCCGTCGGCATACCCCATAGCAACCACACCGACACGGGTTGGCCGCTGGCTGATGAACCGGGCGCCATAGCCCACCGGCTCACCGGCCGGCAGTTCACGTACGCTGATGACTTTCGATTCCAGTGTCATCACCGGCTGCAGGCGCTGAGCCTGGGCTTGCTGCACCTCGAACGGCGTCGAACCATAGAGCATGATGCCTGGGCGCACCCAGTCGCTGGGGATCTGTGGCCAGCCGAGCACCGCCGGCGAGTTGCGCAGGCTGATCTCGGCGTTCAGACCTTGGCGAGCCGCCTGGAACACCGCGACCTGGTCGTTGCTGGCGCTGCAGTCGAGTTCGTCGGCACGGGCGAAGTGGCTCATCAGGACAATGCGCGCCACCTTGCCGGTTGCCTGCAGACGCTGATAGGCCGACTGATAATCCTTTGGGTGCAAACCGACGCGGTGCATACCCGAGTCGAGCTTGAGCCAGACGGTAATCGGCTTGCTCAGGTTGGCCTTTTCGATGGCTTCCAGTTGCCACAGCGCATGCACCACGCACCAGAGGTCGTGCTGGACGATCAGCTCCAGTTCGCTGGCCTCGAAGAAACCTTCAAGCAGCAGGACAGGGCCATGAATACCGGCCGCACGCAGCGCTAGCGCCTCTTCGATACAAGCCACGGCAAAACCATCGGCGTCAGCCTGCAGCGCCTGAGCACAGCGTACCGCACCATGGCCGTAGGCATCGGCCTTGATCACCGCCAGGGCCTTGGCCCCGGAGAGTTCGCGGGCGAGTTGATAGTTGTGACGCAGCGCTTGAAGATCGATCAGGGCATGGGCAGGACGCATGACGGCAGCCTTCTGGCAGTCTGGTTAGAAGTAAAAAACCCGGTGCTCGCACGTAGCGCAATGCCACAACGGCACCGGGTGAGGGATGGGTTACGGCAGTGCGGCGACTACCGATAGCTCGACGAGAATTTCTGGCTCGCACAGCTTGGCTTCGACCGTGGCACGGGCCGGTGCAACACCTTTTGGCAGCCACGTGTCCCATACCTGATTCATGCCCTGGAAGTGAGCATCGATGTCTTTCAGGTAGATGGTCACCGACAGCAGACGCGTTTTGTCGGTGCCCGCCAGGTCCAGCAGACGCTCGATGTTGGCCAAGGCCTCGCGGGTTTGTTGCTCGATACCCGCGTTCATGTCGTCACCCACCTGGCCCGCCAGGTAGACGGTGCCGTTGTGGGTAACGATCTGGCTCATGCGCTCATTGGTGAGCAGGCGCTGGACTGCCATGCTTTGCAATCTCCTGGTTGTTGCCGTAGCGAGAAATATCGAGGCCTTCAGCACTGATTTGCGGCTTTTTGCGGGCCATCAGGTCTGCAAGCAGGCGACCGGAACCGCACGCCATGGTCCAACCGAGGGTGCCGTGGCCCGTGTTGAGGAACAGGTTACGGAACGGGGTCGCACCGACGATCGGCGTACCGTCCGGGGTGGTCGGACGCAAGCCGGTCCAGAAACTGGCCTGGCTCAGATCACCGCCGCGAGGATAAAGATCGTTGACGATCATCTCCAGTGTTTCACGCCGACGCGGGTTGAGCGACAGGTCAAAACCGGCGATTTCAGCCATACCACCAACGCGGATACGGTTGTCGAAACGAGTAATCGCGACTTTGTAGGTTTCGTCGAGAATGGTCGACGTCGGAGCCATGGCCGGGTCGGTGATCGGTACGGTCAACGAATAGCCTTTGAGCGGGTAGACCGGGGCCTTGATGCCCAGCGGCTTGAGCAATTGCGGCGAGTAGCTGCCCAGCGCCAGTACGTAGCGGTCGGCGGTTTCCAGCTTGCCGTCGATCCACACGCCGTTCACACGGTCACCGGCATAGTCCAGACGCTCGATGTTCTGCCCGAAACGGAACTCGACACCCAGGTTGACGGCCATTTCCGCCAGGCGGGTGGTGAACAGTTGGCAGTCACCGGTCTGGTCATTAGGCAGACGCAGCGCGCCCGCGAGAATATTGGTGACGCCAGCCAGGGCCGGCTCAACGCGGGCGATACCCTCACGGTCGAGCAGCTCGTACGGCACGCCGGACTGCTCAAGCACAGCGATGTCCTTGGCGGCGTTGTCCAGTTGTGCCTGGGTACGGAACAGTTGGGTGGTGCCCAGGGTGCGGCCTTCATAGGCAATGCCCGTTTCGGCGCGCAGCTCGTCGAGGCAGTCGCGGCTGTACTCGGACAGGCGGACCATGCGCTCCTTGTTCACGGCATAGCGGCTGGCCGTGCAGTTGCGCAGCATCTGGGCCATCCACAGGTACTGGTCAATGTCTGCCGTGGCCTTGATCGCCAGCGGCGCATGGCGCTCCAGCAGCCATTTGATAGCCTTGAGAGGAACACCCGGTGCAGCCCACGGCGAGGCGTAACCTGGCGAGACCTGCCCGGCGTTGGCAAAACTGGTTTCCATGGCCACCGCTGGCTGACGATCGACCACGACCACTTCGAAACCTTGCCGGGCCAGATAGTAGGCACTGGCGGTTCCGATTACACCGCTACCAAGTACCAGAACTCGCATGTTTGTATCCCTCGACGCGGCGCACCGCAGACATTTGTTGTTAATGGCGTAGATGGGCGCAGTATAGGAAGGTATGGGCAGTGCTTTTCACTATATAAAAGCCTATATTTGGCGAGAATTCTCGGCAGAGTCAGCTTTTACGGAGGGGCATCCCCTATGAGAACCCAGCATCAAAGTAAACGTGAACTGGACAAGATCGACCGCAATATCCTGCGCATCCTGCAAACGGACGGGCGCATTTCCTTCACCGAGCTGGGCGAAAAGGTCGGCCTGTCGACTACGCCGTGCACCGAGCGGGTTCGACGCCTGGAACGTGAAGGGATCATCATGGGCTACAACGCCCGGCTGAACCCGCAACACCTGAAGGGCAGCCTGCTGGTGTTCGTTGAAATCAGCCTGGACTACAAGTCTGGCGATACCTTCGAGGAATTCCGACGTGCGGTGCTCAAACTGCCCCACGTATTGGAGTGCCACCTGGTCTCCGGTGATTTCGACTACCTGGTGAAAGCGCGGATTTCGGAGATGGCCTCCTACCGCAAGCTGCTGGGCGACATCCTGCTGAAACTGCCGCATGTGCGTGAGTCGAAGAGCTACATCGTCATGGAAGAAGTGAAGGAAAGCCTGAACCTGCCGATTCCGGACTGAGGCTCAGACCAACACCTGACGGGTGGTGGCGATGTAGTGGTGGATCAGTTGCTCGGCCCCGGGATCAATCGGTTCCTCGGGGCCGCGGCCACGCGGGCACGGCAAGCGTGGCGTGGTACCGAACAAGCGGCAGATCAACGGCCGCTCTTCATACACCGTGCAACCGTTCGGCCCCAGGTGTACGCAGTTGAGTTCGGCCAGCGCAGCGTCCTGCTCTGCTTCAGTCTTGCGCGGAAGCCGGGCCATTTCTTCCGTCGACGTAGTGACCGGCCCGCAGCAGTCATGGCAACCCGGCACGCACTCAAACGACGGGATCTGCTCACGCAGGAAGCGGATCTTGTGGCTGTTGCAACTCATGGCGGCCTGCGCAATATCGGTGTGAACGTCGATTTTGCCTGACGGTTGCCTCTGCGCGAAAGCGCGGCTTATGCTCCGTCAAGTTTTCCAAACATAACAATCAGGATAACGCACATGAACGTCCGCGTTCAGCAGCCCGCTTCCAGCGCCCTGCATACCGCCTCCTACTACGCTGCCAGCAGTGCCGCACAGCCGGACTATCCAGCGCTGCAGGGCGAGATGAGCTGCGATGTCTGCGTGGTCGGCGGTGGCTTTTCAGGCCTCAACACCGCCATTGAACTGGCTGAACGTGGCATGCGTGTTGTCCTGCTGGAAGCGCACAAGATCGGCTGGGGCGCCAGTGGGCGTAATGGCGGGCAATTGATTCGCGGTGTCGGCCACGGCCTGGACCAGTTCGCCCCGATAATTGGCAGCGACGGCGTACGCCAGCTCAAGCTGATGGGCCTGGAGGCTGTGGATATCGTCCGCCAGCGCATCGAGCAGCATGCCATCGACTGCGACCTGACCTGGGGCTACTGCGACCTGGCCAACAAACCCAGCGACCTGGAGGGTTTCGCCGCCGATGCCGAGGAACTGCGCGCGCTCGGTTACCGCCATGAACTGCGCCTGCTGCAACCTGAAGAGATGCATCGCGTGGTCGGCTCCGACCGCTATGTCGGCGGCCTGATCGACAGGGGCTCGGGCCACTTGCACCCACTGAACCTGGCGCTGGGCGAAGCCCGCGTTGCCGAAAGCCTGGGCGTGCGCCTGTTCGAGCAATCGACCGTAACGCGCATCGACTACGGTAGCCAGGTTCGCGTGCATACCGGACTAGGCTCGGTCCGCGCCAGCACCCTGGTGCTGGGCTGCAATGCCTACCTCAATGGCCTGAACGCCGAACTGAGCGGCAAGGTGCTGCCGGCCGGCAGCTACATCATCGCCACCGAGCCGTTGAGCGAGGCCATGGCCCGGCAGTTGCTGCCGCAAAACATGGCGGTCTGCGACCAGCGTGTTGCGCTGGACTACTACCGCTTGTCTGCCGATCGCCGCCTGCTGTTCGGGGGTGCCTGTCACTACTCCGGGCGCGATCCCAAGGACATCGCCGCCTACATGCGGCCCAAGATGCTCAAGGTCTTCCCGCAACTGGCCAACGTGCGCATCGACTACCAGTGGGGCGGCATGATCGGCATCGGTGCCAACCGCCTACCGCAGATCGGGCGCCTGCACGATCAACCCAACGTGTACTACGCGCAGGCCTATTCCGGCCATGGCCTCAACGCCACACACCTGGCCGGCAAGCTCCTTGCCGAAGCCATCAGCGGCCAGCACAGCGGCCGCTTCGACCTGTTTGCCCAGGTGCCACACATCACCTTCCCCGGCGGTAAACACCTGCGCTCGCCACTGCTGGCCCTGGGCATGCTCTGGCACCGCTTCAAAGAGCTGATCTAAGGACGCCAGAAGGGTTTCAACCCCTCATGCAGGGCCTGCTCGCGGGTCAGGCCAACGTCGCGCAACTGCTCAGCGTCCAGCGTCAGCAGTTCGCGGCGGGAGTGCCAGCGGTGCACCATCAGCGCCCATCGACCCATGCCACACGCCACACCAGACACGTCAGGGGTTTGTTGCGCCTGCAACTCACCGCTGTAGATCTTCAGCCGCACATCGCTTAATCCGTTCATCACGCCTGCCTCCTGAGTAGTTCCGAGCGTGGAGCCATGATGCGCGTCAGGTAACAAGCATTACAGATTCAAAGTTCACCTATTACGCCCATACAGAATTGGCAAAACGGCTACTGAATGCTGTATTTTTGCCTAATCTGTATGGAACCATCGCGAACAATCGCCAAGGAAAGAGCCATGACGCTTTACGTCAACCTCGCCGAGCTGCTCGGCGCACGTATCGAACAAGGGTTCTACCGGCCAGGCGATCGTCTGCCCTCTGTACGGGCCTTGAGTGTCGAGCACGGTGTCAGCCTCAGTACGGTCCAGCAGGCGTACCGGGTGCTGGAAGACCATGGCCTGGCGGCACCGCGGCCCAAGTCGGGCTATTTCGTGCCCAGCACCCGATCCCTCCCCGCCCTGCCCGCGATCAGCCGACCCGCACAACGCCCGGTGGATATCTCCCAGTGGGATCAGGTCGTCGAACTGATGCGCAGCGTGCCGCGCAAGGACGTGGTGCAACTGGGCCGGGGCATGCCCGATGTCGACAGCCCGACCCTCAAGCCCTTGCTGCGCAGCCTCGCCCAACTCAGCCGACGCCAGGACATGCCCGGCCTGTATTACGACACCATCTACGGCACCCAGCCCCTGCGCGAGCAGATCGCCCGGTTGATGCTCGACTCCGGCTGCCACCTCAGTGCGGCCGACCTGGTGGTCACTACGGGTTGCCATGAGGCGTTGTCTGCCAGCATTCGCGCGGTCTGCGAGCCGGGCGACATTGTCGCGGTCGACTCACCCAGCTTTCACGGCGCCATGCAGACCCTCAAGGGCCTGGGCATGAAAGCCCTGGAAATCCCCACCGACCCGCTCACCGGGATCAGCCTCGAAGCACTGGAACTGGCGCTGGAGCAATGGCCGATCAAGCTGATTCAGCTCACGCCAAGCTGCAACAACCCGCTGGGCTACAGCATGCCCGAAGCCCGCAAGCGGGCCTTGTTGACCCTGGCGCAACGCTTCGACGTGGCGATTCTCGAAGACGACGTGTATGGCGACCTGGCCTATACCTACCCGCGCCCACGCACCATCAAGTCCTTCGACGACGACGGCCGCGTGCTGCTGTGCAGTTCGTTCTCGAAAACCCTCGCCCCAGGCCTGCGGATCGGCTGGGTGGCGCCCGGGCGTTATCTGGAGCGGGTGCTGCACATGAAGTACATCAGCACCGGCTGCACCGCCACACAACCGCAATTGGCGATTGCCGACTTCATCGAGGGTGGCCACTATCAGCCACACCTGCGCCGGATGCGCAGCCAGTACCAGCGCAGCCGTGACCTGATGATCGACTGGGTGACACGCTACTTCCCGGCAGGTACCCGGGCCAGCCGACCACAGGGCGGCTTCATGCTCTGGGTCGAATTACCGGAAAGTTTCGATACGCTGCGGCTGAATCGGGCTTTACTGGAGCAGGGCGTACAAATTGCCGTGGGCTGTATTTTTTCGGCCTCAGGCAAGTACCGAAACTGCCTGCGCATGAATTTCGCGGCCCGCCCCAGCGCCGAGATCGAAGCGGCGGTACGCAAAGTGGGTGAAACCGCCATTCGTCTACTGGCCGAGGATATAGGCTGAGGGTAACGTTGCGCCGCCCTTGCGGGCCCTGTTCATCTCCCTGAGCGGTTAAGGAATCGCCCTTTGAACCACCCTCGGCTCGTGCCTCTGTTGCTATGGCTGGTGTTTGCCCTGGCAGGCTGCGCCAGTGTCGACAGCCCCCGTGAAGTCAGTCAGGCACTGCCGGCCAGCGACTCGGCGTTCGGGCGCTCGGTCCAGCGCCAGGCCCAAGCCTACGGTGGCCGCTCCGGCTTCCGCCTGCTGCCCAATAGCAGCGAAGCATTCCGTGCCCGTGCCGAGCTGATTCGCAATGCCCAGAGCAGTATCGACCTGCAGTACTACATCGTCCGCGACGGCCTGAGTACCCGCGCACTGGTCAGCGAGCTGCTGCAAGCCGCCGACCGTGGTGTACGGGTGCGCATCCTACTCGATGACACGACCAGCGATAGCCTGGACAACCTGATCGACACCCTCACGGCCCACCCCAACATCCAGTTGCGCGTCTTCAACCCGCTGCACCTGGGCCGCAGCACCGGTGTGACACGAACCCTGGGACGGCTGTTCAACCTGTCGCGGCAACACCGGCGCATGCACAACAAGCTATGGCTGGTGGACAACAGCATGGCCATCGTCGGCGGGCGTAACCTGGGTGATGAGTACTTCGACGCCGAACCCAACCTGAACTTCACTGATATCGACCTGCTTGGGGTCGGCCCGGTGGCAGAGCAGTTGGGGCATAGTTTTGACCAATACTGGAACAGTGCCCTGAGTCGGCCGATCAACGACTTTTTCCTGCGCCAACCAGATGCCGACGACCTGCGCCGCACCCGCCAGCGCCTGGACAGCGCCTTGCAAGCGGCCAGCACCCAGCGCAAGGCCCTCTACGACCGGTTGATGGCCTATCGCACACAGCCGCGCCTGGACATCTGGCGCAACGAGTTGATTTGGGCCCATAGCCAGGCACTGTGGGATGCGCCCAACAAGGTACTGGCCGCAGAAGAACCCGACCCACAGTTGCTGATGACCCCGCAACTGGCGCCCGACCTGAATGCCGTGGCCCACGAACTGATCCTGATCTCGGCCTACTTCGTACCGCGCGACACCGGCCTGCTGTACCTGACCAGCCGGGCCGACGCAGGTGTCTCGGTCAATTTGCTGACCAACTCGCTGGAGGCGACCGATGTGCCGGCGGTTCATGGCGGCTACGCCCCCTACCGCAAGGCCTTGCTTGAACATGGCGTGCACCTGTTTGAGCTGCGCCGCCAGCCTGGCGCGCCTCATCGCCATCCGCTGTACCGCCTGCACGGCAGTTCAGACTCAAGCCTGCACAGCAAAGCCATTGTCATTGACCGCAAGAAGACCTTTATCGGCTCGTTCAACTTCGATCCACGCTCAGTGTTGTGGAACACCGAAGTCGGCGTGCTGGTCGACAGCCCCGAGCTGGCGGAGTACACCCGCGACCTGGCAGCTCAAGGCATGGCCCCCGCCCGGAGCTATCAGCCCAAGCTGGAAAACGGTCGCGTGGTCTGGGTCACGCAGGACAACAACCAGCTGCACACCCTGACAACCGAGCCAGGCGGCCTATGGCGTCGTTTCAATGCCTGGATCAGCAAGGCCGTCGGCCTGGAGCGCATGCTTTAAGAAGCCAGCTTCACCTCAAAGGCATTCGGTCGCCGGGCCAGCAACACCAGGCCAAACGCGCCAACGGCCATCAGCAAGGGCAAGGCATGCCCACTGATCCACTGGCTGCCAGCGCCAGCCAGCAAAGGCCCGATCAGGCAACCAATACCCCATAGTTGAGCCACGTGGGCGTTGGCGCGCACCAGCGCATCGTCACGGTAACGCTCACCAATCAGGATCAGCGACAAGGTGAACAAGCCACCGGCGCTGGCGCCGAACAGCACCCACAGCGGCCAGATCAACGAGGTGTGCAGCAGCAGCGGAATCATCAGGCTGGAAATCAACAGCACCAGTGCGCACCCCGAGAACAATGTGCGCCGCGACATGCGGTCGGCCAGTGCGCCTATCGGCAATTGCAGCAGCGCATCGCCAATCACGACGGTACTGACCATAAACAGCGCCATTTCAGTGCCAAAGCCCTGCTGCAGGCAGTACACCGGCAACAGGGTCAAAATCATCGCCTCGAACGCGGCAAACAGGGAAATGGCCCAGGCAATGACCGGAAGGTTGCGACAGAACCAGACCAGATCACCCAAGGTCACCGAACAGGCTTCGGTTGTCGGCGCACCACTGCGCCCGATCAACAACAGGGGGGCCAGCAATAACAGGCCTGCACCCGCCCAAAAACCGAAGTCACCCTCCGGCCCCAAAAATCCCAGCACCAACGGCCCGGCCAACTGGCTCAGTGCATAGCTACTGCCGTACAGCGCGACCAGGCGCCCACGCCACGCCTCGACCACCAACTGGTTGATCCAGCTTTCGCCAAGGATGAAGACGATGGTCAGCACCATGCCAATCAACAGGCGCAGCACCAGCCACACCGGGTAACTGGGCAACAATGCCAACAACCCGATCGATAGCGCGCCGCCCCACAGGCACAGACGCATCAACCCAGGGGTGCCGAAATACGCCGCCAGGCGGCTGGCCAGGCTGGCCCCGAACAGCACACCGATTGCCGGCATTGCCGCCATCACACCAATGGCAAAGCCACCGTAGCCCCAACTCTCCAGCCGCAACGACACCAGTGGCATGCTCACGCCTAGCGCCAAGCCAACACTGAGCACTGCCGCCAGTACCGCAAAGTAGGTACCCCAGCGCATTACAGCCCCCTTTTTGTTGTTTTAAACAGGCACAAACAACACAGCCGGGCTTGCTGCGATGCAAGGCCCGGCCGTGTCACTGAACACGCGCGGCACCCGGCCGCGCAAGGCTTACAGCTTGATCCAGGTCGCCTTGAGTTCGGTGTACTTGTCCAGCGCATGCAGCGACTTGTCACGGCCGTTACCCGACTGCTTGAAGCCACCGAACGGCGCAGTCATGTCGCCGCCATCGTACTGGTTGACCCAGACGCTACCGGCACGCAGCGCCTTGGCAGTCTTGTGTGCCTTGGAGATATCTGCCGTCCATACGCCCGCCGCCAACCCGTAGGGGGTGTCGTTGGCAATGTTGATGGCCTCTTCAACGCTGTCGAAGGTGATCACCGACAGCACCGGGCCAAAGATCTCTTCCTGCGCGATCTTCATGGCATTGCTGACGCCGTCGAAAATCGTCGGCTCGACATAAGTGCCGCCGGTTTCTTCGAGGATACGCTTGCCACCGACCAGCAGTTTGGCGCCGTCGCTATGACCGGCTTCGATGTACGACAACACGTTGTTCATTTGCTGGGTGTCGACCAGCGCGCCGACCGTGGTCGCCGGGTCAAGCGGGTTGCCCGGCTTCCAGGCCTTCAGTGCCTCAAGCACCAGCGGCAGGAAACGATCCTTGATGGAACGCTCAACCAGCAGACGGGAACCTGCCGTGCAAACTTCGCCCTGGTTGAAGGCAATCGCACTGGCTGCGGCTTGTGCGGCCGCGTTCAGGTCCGGGGCATCCGCGAAGACGATGTTCGGGCTCTTGCCACCGGCTTCCAGCCAGACGCGCTTCATGTTCGATTCGCCGGCATAGATCATCAGTTGCTTGGCGATCTTGGTCGAACCGGTGAACACCAGGGTGTCCACGTCCATGTGCAGGGCCAGGGCCTTGCCGACGGTGTGGCCATAGCCTGGCAGCACGTTCAGCACGCCCGCAGGGATACCGGCTTCGATAGCCAGTTGAGCGATGCGAATGGCGGTCAGTGGCGACTTTTCCGAAGGCTTGAGGATCACCGAGTTACCGGTGGCCAGCGCTGGGCCGAGCTTCCAGCACGACATCAGCAGCGGGAAGTTCCACGGTACGATGGCCGCGACCACGCCCACCGGCTCACGGGTGACCAGACCAAGCTGATCATCCGGCGTAGCGGCCACTTCGTCGTAAACCTTGTCGATGGCCTCACCGTTCCAGCTCAGTGCATTGGCCGCGCCTGGCACGTCGATGCTCAGCGAGTCGCTGATCGGCTTGCCCATGTCCAGGGTTTCCAACAGGGCCAGCTCTTCGACGTTCTGCTTGAGCAGGCCGGCAAAGCGGATCAGGGTTGCCTTGCGCTTGGCCGGGGCCATGCGCGACCAGACACCGGAATTGAAGGTGGCACGGGCATTTTCGACGGCGCGCTGGGCATCGGCTTCATCACAGCTGGCGATGTGCGCCAGAAGGCGTCCGTCGACCGGGCTGATGCACTCGAACGTCGCATTCGATGCGGCGGCGGTGTATTCACCATTGATGAAAGCACGGCCTTCGATCTTCAGTTGCTGGGCACGCTGTTCCCAGTCCGCACGAGTCAGGGTGGTCATACGAAACTCCTCCTCTTATTGAAGTGCAGCACCGCACGAGGGCTCACGGGTGCTGTCAGAAATTTTGCCGGAGCGATACGACGCTCGACGGCATCAGACACCCTAAACCAGCAGCACCCAAATTATCAATATATTTGACACAAATAGGCAAAAAGCCTACTGATGTGCAGTTTATTAAACACAATAAGGGTGACCCGTCTATGAAGATTCAGCAGATCGTCGATTTCAGCCAAGCCATGACGGAAGCGGAACGTTACCGCCCTGCAGCAGAGAAAATCCTCAAGGGCGATCCTGAGCAGGCGGTCTTCAACCACTATTCCAGCCCCTGCGGGCAATTTGCCGCCGGCGTATGGGAAGGCGCTGTCGGCCAATGGACAGTGAACTACACCGAACACGAGTACTGCGAGATCCTTCAGGGCGTCTCGGTACTGCGTGACAGCGCAGGGCAGGCAAAAACCCTGCGGGCAGGCGACCGCTTTGTCATCCCCGCCGGTTTCACGGGCACCTGGGAGGTGCTGGAGCCGTGCCGTAAAATCTATGTGATGTTTGAACAGAAGGCCTAAGCCCAACGTTCAGGCATGACAGCAACAAAAAACCCGGCACGAAGGCCGGGTTTTTTGTGTGCCAGCACCCTGAAAGGACACCGGCGAGAAACCAATCAATTACTTGATTTTGGCTTCTTTGTAAGCAACGTGCTTGCGAACCACAGGATCGTACTTCTTGATTTCGATCTTGTCGGGGGTGGTGCGCTTGTTTTTGTCAGTGGTGTAGAAGTGGCCAGTACCAGCGCTCGACACCAGACGGATCAATTCACGCATGATTCTCTCCCTTAGACCTTGGCGCCGTTGCGGCGGATGTCAACCAGAACGGCATCGATGCCGCGCTTGTCGATGATACGCATGCCTTTGGCGGATACGCGCAGACGCACGAAACGCTTCTCAGACTCGACCCAGAAGCGATGATGCTGCAGGTTCGGCAGGAAACGACGACGGGTTTTGTTGTTTGCGTGGGAAATGTTGTTCCCGGTTACCGGACCCTTACCGGTAACTTGACAGACTCTCGACATGCCTCAGCCCTCTAAAACCACATGCCCAACCCGGCATGGGTTGGCCGCTTAATCTCTCAGTCTATGGCGCCAGGCGCCGTGTTTCTTCAGGGTCTTATCGGTTATACGCACAGACGCGACAAACCGGGCCCCTAGAAAAGAGCGCTGCTTTATACCAGAAAGACCAGAGTACAACAACAGCAGATACGAATTGCCGTGCAACGAATCATACGCGAACAGCACAGCCGTGGGCTTGGAGCACCCTCGACCACTCGTCGCAAGATAAGCCAAAAAGGATATAGCCATTTAGTCCGGCGCGCACTAGGGTAGGACACTTCCAGACTGCATCGGCAGATGGGCCATCGATCAGCCAAGGAGTCCCCATGCGTCCTGCCGCTCTACCGTTACTGTTCGCCGCTGTATTTGCGCCTGCACTGGCCCAGGCGGCGGCACTGAGCGTTTGCACCGAAGCCAGCCCTGAAGGCTTCGACGTGGTTCAGTACAACTCACTGACCACCACCAACGCGTCAGCCGATGTGTTGATGAACCGGCTGGTCGAATTCGACGCGACCCAAGGCCAGGTGGTGCCGAGCCTGGCGGAGCGCTGGACAGTTTCCAGTGATGGCCTGACCTACGAGTTCAAACTGCGTCCCGAAGTGAAGTTCCACAGCACCGCCTACTTCAAGCCCAGTCGCACACTGAATGCCGACGACGTGCTGTTCAGCTTCCAGCGCATGCTCTACCCCGCTCATCCCTGGCACAAGATTGCACAAAGCGGCTTCCCCCATGCGCAATCGCTGCAACTGCCTGAGCTGATCAAGCAGATCGAAGCGCCAGACCCGCTCACCGTGCGCTTCACCCTCGACCACCCGGACGCCACCTTCCTGGCCACGTTGAGCATGGGCTTCGCCTCGATCTACTCGGCCGAATACGCCGACCAACTGTTCAAGGCCGGCACCCCGGAGAAGCTCAACAGCCAGCCCATCGGCAGCGGGCCGTTTGTCTTTGGTCGCTTCCAGAAGGACGCCAACATCCGTTATCGGGCCAACCCGGACTACTTTGCCGGCAAACCGGCGGTCGACCCGTTGATTTTCACGATCACCCCCGATGCCAACGTGCGCCTGCAGAAGTTGCGGCGCAACGAATGCCAGATCGCCTTGTCGCCCAAGCCACTGGACATCGCCGAAGCCGCCAAGGATGACAACCTGAAGGCCGAGAAGACCGATGCCTTCATGACCGCCTTTGTCGCCATCAACAGCCAGCATCCGCCACTGGATAAAGTGGAAGTCCGCCAGGCCATCAACCTGGCATTCGATAAAGCCAGCTACCTGAAGGCGGTTTTTGAAGACACCGCCGTCGCCGCTAACGGCCCTTACCCGCCCAACACCTGGAGTTACGCCAAGGACCTGCCCGGCTACCCCACCAACGTGGACAAAGCCCGCGGCTTGCTGGCCAAGGTTGGCCTGGCGAAGGGCTTCAGCACCACGATCTGGACGCGCCCTTCGGGCAGTCTGCTCAACCCTAACCCAAGCCTGGGCGCACAGTTGTTGCAGGCCGACCTCGGCAAGATCGGCATTCAGGCCGAGATTCGCGTTATCGAATGGGGCGAGCTGATCCGCCGGGCCAAGGCGGGCGAGCATGACCTGCTGTTCATGGGCTGGGCTGGCGACAATGGCGACCCCGACAACTTCCTCAGCCCACAGTTTTCCTGTGCCGCCGTGAAGTCCGGAACCAACTTTGCCCGTTATTGCGACCCGCGCCTGGATCAGTTGATCAGCGCCGGCAAGACCACCAACGACCAGAGCGTGCGCAGCCGCCTGTACGAGCAGGCGCAGACGCTGATCCAGCAGCAGGCATTGTGGCTGCCACTGGCGCACCCAACTGCTGCTGCCCTCACCCGCAAGGGTGTGGAGGGCTATCAGGTAAGCCCGTTTGGCCGGCAGGACTTCTCGAAGGTGAATGTGGCCCGCTAAAACCAGCCGTACTCGACCATCGACAAGGGTTCGCCATCGCCGATGATGAAGTGATCCAGCACCCGGACATCCACCAGCTCAAGCGCCGTCTTGAGCCGCCGGGTGAGGATCACGTCGGACTGGCTGGGCTCCGAAACCCCCGACGGGTGGTTATGGCACAGGATCAAGGCAGCCGCATTGTGTGCAAGCGAGCGTTTGATCACTTGCCGTGGGTAGACACTGGCGCTGTCGATAGACCCGCGAAACAGCACTTCAAACGCAAGCACCCGGTGCTTGCTGTCCAGGAACAGGCAGCCAAACACCTCATGCGGCTCGTGACGCAACTCGGCCTTGAGGTAGTCCTTGACGGCCTGCGGGCTCTCCAGGACCGAGTCCCGGCGCAAACGCTCGGCCAGATGGCGCCGGGCCATCTCCATGACCGCCTGCAACTGGGTAAACTTGGCAGGCCCCAGCCCTGGCTCGGTGCTGAACCGCCTGAGGTCTGCTTCCAACAGCGCTCGCAAGCTGCCGAACTGCTGTAACAGGTAACGCGCCAGGTCGACGGCACTGCGCCCGCGAACCCCGGTTCGTAGAAAAATAGCCAGCAATTCGGCGTCCGAGAGGCTGGTGGCCCCTCGCGCCAGTAACTTCTCCCGAGGCCGCTCCGCGACCGGCCAATCCTTGATGCTCATGCTACCTCCCTGCCCACTGGGTACTGCTGTCTGGCTTGAGTGCTGTGCTATCTTAGCCCCTCTTTTTCTTCGCCGATTTGGCTTCCTACAAGCCTGATCGGCACGTGCAAACCCTGATTTGACAAGGCAAGCCTATGCAGCGGCTGTATCGGAAACGCATTGTTCTCGGCGTCGGCGGCGGCATCGCCGCCTACAAGAGTGCCGAACTGGTTCGCCGACTTCTTGAGCACGGCGCGCAAGTCCGTGTCGTCATGACCCGTGGCGGTGCTGAATTCATTACCCCCCTGACGATGCAGGCCCTGTCCGGGCACCCGGTTCATCTGGATCTGCTCGACCCGGCCGCCGAAGCCGCCATGGGCCATATCGAGCTGGCAAAGTGGGCCGACCTGGTGCTGATCGCACCGGCCACCGCTGACCTGATCGCACGCCTGGCCCAAGGCGTCGCCAATGACCTGCTGACCACACTGGTGCTGGCCACTGACGCGACGGTTGCCGTCGCCCCGGCCATGAACCAGGCCATGT
This sequence comes from Pseudomonas sp. HLS-6 TE3448, assembly GCF_053629555.1. Taxonomy (NCBI): domain Bacteria; kingdom Pseudomonadati; phylum Pseudomonadota; class Gammaproteobacteria; order Pseudomonadales; family Pseudomonadaceae; genus Pseudomonas; species Pseudomonas sp. HLS-6 TE3448. The sequence goes on from NZ_JBRJIO010000001.1 coordinate 1,200,266, forward strand.
GGCGCGACCCGGCCACCCAGGCCAACCTTGAACTGCTGCAAAGCCGCCAGATCCAGGTATTCGGCCCGGCGTCCGGTAGCCAGGCCTGTGGTGATATAGGCCTGGGCCGCATGCTTGAAGCCAACGACCTGGCGTGGCATGCCGCCGAATGCTTCAAGCGCGAGTCGCTGACCGGCAAGCATGTACTGATTACGGCCGGCCCGACCCAGGAAAACATCGACCCGGTGCGCTACATCACCAACCACAGCTCCGGCAAAATGGGCTTTGCCCTGGCCGAAGCAGCGGTCGAAGCGGGTGCCAAGGTCACGCTGGTTACCGGCCCTGTACACCTGCCAACCCCTGACCGGGTGACCCGCATCGATGTGGTCAGCGCCCGCGACATGCTCGCCGCGTGTGAAGCCGCCATTCCCTGCGACCTGTTTATTGCCTCGGCAGCGGTTGCGGACTACCGGCCAGAGGTCGTAGCCCCACAAAAGCTAAAGAAAGACCCGACCACCGGTGACGGCCTGCTGCTGCAGATGGTGCGCAACCCCGATATCCTTGCCACCATCGCCACCCGTCCGGACCGTCCGTTCAGTGTCGGCTTTGCCGCCGAGACCGAACACCTGCTCGACTACGCCGCACGCAAGCTCAAGGACAAGAACCTTGACCTGATCGTCGCCAACGATGTCGCCAACCCCAGCATTGGCTTCAACAGCGAAGAGAACGCCTGCAGCGTGATCGACCGGCAACTGCAAGAAACCCTTTTCGCCCAGACCAGCAAAGGCAAGATCGCCCGTCAGCTGATCGCCTTTATTGCTGAACGTCTTAACCAGGTTTAATCGCGCATGCACGCTCTACAAGCCAAGATTCTCGACCCTCGCATCGGCAACGAATTCCCGCTGCCACAGTACGCCACCCCAGGCTCCGCCGGCCTTGACCTGCGTGCCATGCTCAAGGAAGACACCGTCCTGGAGCCAGGCCAGACCCTGCTGATCCCGACTGGCCTGTCGGTGTACATCGGTGACCCCGGCCTGGCAGCCCTGATCCTGCCACGCTCGGGCCTTGGTCATAAGCACGGCATCGTGCTGGGCAATCTGGTCGGCCTGATCGACTCCGACTACCAGGGCGAACTGATGGTGTCCTGCTGGAACCGCGGCCAGACTGCATTCACCATCGCTGTTGGCGAGCGAATCGCCCAACTGGTGCTGGTGCCGGTGGTACAAGCCCATTTCGACATCGTCGAAACGTTCGATGAAAGCCAACGCGGCGCGGGTGGCTTCGGCCACTCCGGCAGCCACTGACCCACCGGGCAGCCTCGGCTGCCCAACGCAACCCAACGGATTGGCGAACGCTCTGGCAGAAACACTGTCAAAGCGCTCAACTTGAGCCTGCACCGCACGCCCTTGAGATTGGAGCTCCCCAGTGATGAATGACATGACACAACTGGTACCCACACTCCCTGAAAGCATCTTTCGCGCCTATGACATTCGTGGCGTGGTTGGCGACACCCTGACCGCCGAGACTGCCTATTGGATTGGCCGGGCCATTGGTGCCCAGAGCCTGGCTCAAGGCGAGCCGCAAGTTTCAGTGGGCCGTGACGGCCGCCTGTCCGGGCCGATGCTGGTCGAGCAGTTGATCAAAGGTCTGGCCGAGGCCGGTTGCCAGGTCAGCGACGTGGGCCTGGTGCCTACGCCTGCCCTGTACTACGCCGCCAACGTTCTCGCCGGCAAATCCGGCGTCATGCTGACCGGCAGCCACAACCCGCCGAACTACAACGGTTTCAAGATCGTCATCGCCGGTGACACCCTGGCCAACGAGCAGATCCAGGCGCTGCTGACCCGCTTGAAGACCAACGACCTGAGCCATGGCCAAGGCCATGTCGAGCGCGTCGAGATCCTTGATCGCTACTTCCAGCAGATCACTGGCGACATCAAGCTGGCGAAAAAGCTCAAGGTCGTTGTGGACTGCGGCAACGGCGCAGCCGGTGTCATTGCCCCACAACTGATCGAAGCCTTGGGCTGCGAGATGATTCCGCTGTTCTGCGAAGTGGACGGCAACTTCCCGAACCACCATCCAGACCCAGGCAAGCCCGAAAACCTGGTCGACCTGATCGCCAAGGTGAAAGAGACCGGCGCGGACCTGGGCCTGGCCTTTGACGGCGACGGCGACCGCGTCGGTGTCGTGACCAACACCGGCAACATCGTCTACCCGGACCGCTTGCTGATGCTGTTTGCCAAGGACGTACTGGCCCGCAACCCGGGCGCCGAAATCATCTTCGACGTCAAATGCACCCGCCGCCTGAGCCCATTGATCGAGCAGTACGGTGGTCGTCCACTGATGTGGAAAACCGGTCATTCGCTGATCAAGAAGAAAATGAAGCAGAGCGGCGCCCTGCTGGCCGGCGAGATGAGCGGACACATCTTCATCAAGGAGCGTTGGTTCGGCTTCGACGACGGTATTTACAGCGCCGCGCGGCTGCTGGAAATCCTCAGCAAGGAGTCGGTCGACGCCGAAACCCTGTTCGCCGCCTTCCCAAATGATATTTCCACGCCGGAAATCAACATTGAAGTGACCGACGAAGGTAAATTCAGCATCATTGATGCACTGCAGCGTGATGCGGATTGGGGCGAAGCCAGCCTGACCACCATTGATGGTGTTCGAGTCGACTACCCCAATGGCTGGGGCCTGGTGCGCGCCTCCAATACCACCCCGGTACTGGTGCTGCGCTTTGAAGCCGAAACCGACGCCGAACTGCAACGCATCAAGGATGTTTTCCACGCGCAACTGAAGCGTGTTGAACCCAACCTGCAACTACCGTTCTGACCGACTACTGTTCCACTGGAGCTTTGCATGACCCTCGATCGTGATGCCGCCACCCATGTCGCCCAGGTATTGTCCGAAGCGCTGCCTTATATCCGCCGCTTTGTCGGCAAGACCCTGGTGATCAAGTACGGCGGCAACGCGATGGAGAGCGAAGAGCTCAAAACCGGTTTCGCCCGTGACGTGGTCCTGATGAAAGCCGTGGGTATCAACCCTGTGGTCGTACATGGCGGCGGCCCGCAGATCGGCGATCTGCTCAAGCGCCTGTCGATCGAGAGCCACTTTATCGATGGCATGCGCGTCACTGACGCACAAACCATGGACGTGGTCGAGATGGTTCTCGGTGGCCAGGTCAACAAGGACATCGTCAACCTGATCAACCGTCATGGCGGCAGCGCCATCGGCCTGACCGGTAAGGACGCTGAGCTGATTCGTGCGAAGAAGCTCAAAGTCACCCGCCAGACCCCGGAAATGACCTCGCCTGAAATCATCGACATCGGCCATGTAGGCGAAGTGGTTGGGGTAAATACCGACCTGCTGAACATGCTGGTCAAGGGCGACTTCATCCCGGTGATCGCACCGATTGGTGTTGGTGCCAACGGCGAGTCCTACAACATCAACGCCGACCTGGTCGCCGGCAAGGTCGCCGAAGCCCTGAAGGCCGAGAAGTTGATCCTGCTGACCAACATCGCAGGCCTGATGGACAAGCAAGGTCACGTGCTGACCGGTCTGACCACCGAGCAGGTCAACGACCTGATCGCCGATGGCACCATCTACGGCGGCATGCTGCCGAAGATTCGCTGCGCGCTGGAAGCCGTCCAGGGTGGCGTCAACAGCTCGCACATCATCGACGGTCGGGTACCGAATGCGGTCCTGCTGGAAATCTTCACCGACAGCGGCGTCGGCACCCTGATTACCAATCAGAAGCCTGAGTAACAGCCTCAGCTCCCGATCTGGTGGCACACCAGAGAAGCAAAAAGGCCCTGCAATGCAGGGCCTTTTTGTTGCGCATGGGCTTCAGATACCGTACTGGGCCCGGTACGCCTCGACCGCAGGCAGATGCTGCTTGAGCGCTGGATCGTCAGCGAGGAACTCCAGTACCTGGGTCAGCGACACAATGCTGACCACCGGGATACCAAAGTCACGCTCCACTTCCTGGATCGCCGACAACTCGCCGTTGCCGCGCTCCTGACGGTTCAGTGCGATCAGCACGCCAGCGGCCTTGGCCTGCTGCCCCTGGATGATCTGCATGACCTCGCGGATCGCCGTGCCGGCAGTGATCACGTCGTCGATGATCAAGACGTCGCCGGTCAGTGGCGCGCCGACCAGGCTGCCGCCTTCGCCATGGCTCTTGGCTTCCTTGCGGTTGAAGCACCACGGCACGTCGAGCTGGTGATGCTCAGCCAGCGCTACAGCGGTCGCCGCTGCCAGCGGGATGCCTTTGTAGGCCGGGCCGAACAGCACGTCGAACGGAATCTTGCTGTCGACAATCGCCGCCGCATAGAAACGCCCGAGCTGAGCCAGGGCCGCGCCGCTGTTGAACAGGCCGGCATTGAAGAAATACGGGCTGGTACGCCCCGACTTGAGGGTGAACTCACCGAAGCGCAGAACCCCACGATCGATGGCAAAACGAATAAAGTCGCGCTGATACGGCTGCATGTAGAGTCCCGGATGCCACGGATTTAGCTAATTGAGTACAGCTCGGGTATCATACACGCACGAGATTTTTGGGGCCATTTATGCGGATCATCAGTGTGAACGTAAATGGCATTCAGGCTGCAGTCGAGCGTGGTTTGCTCAGTTGGCTGCAAGCCCAGAATGCCGACGTCATCTGCCTTCAGGATACCCGCGCCTCGGCCTTTGAACTCGACGACCCAGCTTTCCAGCTCGATGGCTACTTCCTTTATGCCTGCGACGCAGAAGTCCCCGCCCAAGGCGGTGTGGCACTTTACTCGCGCTTGCAGCCCAAGGCAGTCATCAGCGGCCTGGGCTTCGAGACAGCCGACCGCTACGGACGTTACCTGCAGGCAGACTTCGACAAAGTCAGTATTGCCACCTTGCTGCTGCCTTCCGGGCAGAACGGCGACGAAGACTTGAACCAGAAGTTCAAGTTGATGGACGACTTCGCCAAGTACCTGGACAAGCAACGTCGCAAGCGTCGTGAATACATCTACTGCGGCTCGCTGTATGTCGCGCAGCAGAAGCTCGACATCAAGAACTGGCGCGACAGCCAGCAGTCCCCGGGCTTCCTGGCCCCGGAACGGGCCTGGATGGACACCATCGTCGGCGACATGGGCTATGTCGATGCCCTGCGCGAAGTCAGCCGCGAAGGCGAGCAGTACAGCTGGTGGCCGGACAACGAACAGGCCGAGATGCTCAACCTGGGCTATCGCTTCGACTACCAGTTGCTGACACCAGGCCTGCGCCGCTTCGTGCGTAGCGCACGCCTGCCACGCCAGCCACGCTTCTCCCAGCATGCGCCACTGATCGTGGACTATGACTGGACGCTGACCATTTAAACGGTCACGCACAAAAACGAACCCCCGCTTTTCAGCGGGGGTTCGTTTTTATGTGCCAAAAATAGCGCAAGACACCCTGTGGGAGTTGGCTTGCCAACGATGCAGGCGCCGCGTGCTCATTGGCACCCCGCCGACGCCATCGCAGGCAAGCCTGCATCCCACAGGAAAAGCCAACAACCCTGCCGCTACTGAATCACCCGCCAGGTAAAGGGGTAGCGATACGCCTGCCCCTCATTGACCTTGACCGAAGCGATGATCATCAGGATGGCTGCGGCCACTACCAGCAGGCCGAGCAACGCAAAGCCAATCAATACGATGAACAGTGCGATGCAGATCACGTAGGCAATGGTCACGGTAATCTGGAAGTTCAGCGATTCCTTACCTTGGGCATCGATGAACGGGTCCAGCTCACGCTTCCATTGCCAGATGATCAACGGTCCCAGCAAGTTGCCGAAGGGGAACAACAACCCGCAGAAAGCCGCGAGGTGGCAGAACATCGCCCACTGGCGCACATCGGCACTCGGGGTGGATGCATTCAGAGGTTGTTCGCCCATCAGGCCATCCTCACTCAGTCAGCCAGCGAAGCGCTCTGCAGTTCGAAGAGGTCGCTCATGCCTTTTTGCGCCAATGCCAACATGGCATTGAGCTCTTCGGGCTGGAACGGCGCGCCTTCAGCGGTGCCCTGCACTTCGATGAAGCCACCGGCGCTGGTCATGACCACGTTCAGGTCAGTCTCGGCAGCGGAGTCTTCCAGGTAGTCCAGGTCGAGCACTGGAACGCCTTGGTACATGCCCACCGAAACGGCAGCGATCATGTGCTTGAGCGGGTCACCGCCCTTGAGGCCGCCACGCTTCTTGACGACACGCAGGGCATCGACCAGCGCGACCATGGCACCGGTGATCGACGCCGTGCGGGTACCGCCATCGGCCTGGATCACGTCGCAGTCGACGTAGAGGGTAATGTCGCCGAGCTTGCTCATGTCCAGCGCAGCACGCAGCGAGCGGCCGATCAAACGCTGGATTTCCAGGGTGCGGCCACCCTGTTTGCCACGGCTGGCTTCGCGCTGGTTACGCTCGCCAGTGGAGCGCGGCAGCATGCCGTACTCTGCTGTCAGCCAGCCTTGGCCCTGACCTTTGAGGAACCGGGGAACACCATTTTCGACGCTGACCGTGCAGACGACTTTGGTGTCGCCGAACTCGACCAGTACCGACCCTTCGGCGTGCTTGGTGTAGTTGCGGGTGATGCGGATCGAGCGGAGCTGATCGGCAACGCGACCACTTGGACGTTTCATAGGGGATACCTGTACTGGACTTGAATCTGCCCAGCATTATAGAGCGCCCAGGCTCCGCTGGACATGCCCAGGGCAGAAACAGCTGTTTATGCACCCGCAGGGTACGCGCCAGCCTTGAGCCAGAGACGTTGGTCGGTTTTTTCCGGCAATCCAGAGAGTGTTTGTAACATCAGTGGATTGGGAGCACACCTCGCACTGCGCTACAATCCTGCGCCTTTGCAGCCTGTCGGCTTCCCTTCAACCTACTGCGAGGTACTTCCCATGGTGCATAGCATGACCGCCTTTGCCCGCGCCGAACGCGCTGGCGCCCAAGGTACCCTCATCTGGGAATTGCGCTCGGTCAACCACCGCTACCTGGAACCCCACTTACGTCTGCCTGATGCCTTCCGCGACCTTGAAGGCACGGTACGTGAAGCCCTCCGTCAGGGCCTGTCACGCGGCAAGGTCGAATGCACGTTGCGCTTCAATGAAGAAAGCACTGGCAAACCCTTGCAGGTTGATCGCGAGCGCGCCGCGCAACTGGTTGCCGCCGCCGAGACCGTCGCCAGCCTGATCAAGCAGCCTGCTGCGCTCAACCCGCTGGAAGTGCTGGCGTGGCCAGGCGTGCTGGTGGCAGACGCGACAGACCCGCAAGCGTTGAATATCGAGGCCATGAGCCTGTTTGAAGAGGCCCTGAAGGAGCTGCGCAACGGTCGCAACCGCGAGGGCACCGAGCTGGCCAGGCTGATCAACGAACGCCTGGACAACATGGCCACCGAGGTCACGACCCTGCGTGCCCTGGTACCGCAGATGCTGGCCGTTCAGCGCCAGAAGGTCCTGGATCGCTTCACGGACATGAAAGCCGAACTCGATCCACAGCGCCTGGAACAGGAAATGGTGCTACTGGCCCAGAAAAGCGACGTCGCCGAAGAACTGGACCGCCTGAGCACCCACATGACCGAGGTACGCCGTGTACTCAAATCCGGTGGTGCCGCAGGCCGGCGCCTCGACTTCCTGATGCAGGAGCTGAACCGCGAAGCGAACACCCTTGGCTCCAAAGCCTTCGACCCACGTAGCACCCAAGCAGCGGTCAACCTCAAGGTCCTGATCGAGCAGATGCGTGAACAAGTACAGAACATTGAGTAAGGCCACCCCGACCATGAACCACAGCAGCGGCATCCTCTACATCATCTCGGCCCCTTCCGGCGCCGGCAAGACCAGCCTGGTCAAAGCCCTCATCGACGCCGAGCCGAGCATTCGCGTTTCGGTTTCGCATACCACCCGCGCCATGCGTCCGGGCGAAGAGAACGGGGTGAACTACCACTTCGTCGATCGCGCCGAGTTCATCCGCATGACCGAACACGGTGACTTTCTGGAGCAGGCCGAAGTCTTCGGCAACCTCTACGGCACGTCACAGAGCACGCTGCAGCAAACCCTGGACGAAGGCCACGACCTGATTCTGGAAATCGACTGGCAGGGCGCCGAACAAGTACGCAAGCAGATGCCACAGGCACGCTCGATCTTCATCCTGCCGCCCAGCCAGCAGGCCCTGCGCCAGCGCCTGACCAACCGTGGCCAGGACAGCGATGAGATCATTGAGGGTCGGATGCGTGAAGCCGTCAGCGAGATGAGCCACTACAACGAGTACGACTTCGTCATCATCAACGACGACTTCGCCGTGGCCCTTGAAGACCTCAAGGCGATCTTCAGGGCCAACCGCCTGCAGCAGAAGAGCCAGCAACAGCGCCACAGCGAGCTACTCAAACAGTTGCTCGCCTGATTGGCGCCGTCTCAGCGTCGGCAGGGCAGCGTTGCCTGCCGATGCAGAGTCATCCCCAGGAAGAACGCTGGTGCACGCATGCGCGACAGCACCATCAGGAAGATGCCCAGCAACAGAATGATCATCGCGATCACGAACACCAGGCCCAGGCCTGCGACATGCGAGCCACTGCCGAACGACGGGGAAGCACTGTCGATGGCGGTCTGAACGAAGATCACCGACAGAATCCCACCGCCCACGAAGGGGCACAGGCCGCGCATCATGAAGTGACGCAGGCTGTCGAACAGGCTGTCGCGGAAGTACCACACGCACGCGAACGCCGTCAGCGAGTAGTAGAAGCAGATCATCATCCCCAGCGCGGTGATGGTGTCGGCCAATACGTTTTCACTCAGGGTGCGCATGGTGACGTAGAACAGACCGGCAGCAACGCCTGCACAGATGGTCGCGTAGCGTGGCGTCTGTGAGCGCGGGCAGATGCTGGCAAATCGCTCAGGCACGGCACCGTAGTACCCCATGGCCAGCAGCGTGCGCGCTGGCGAGACGAAGGTCGACTGCAGGGACGCCGCGGTACTGGCCAGTACCGCAATGGACATCAGGATAGCCAGCGGCCCCATGACCGGGCCGGCCAGGTGTGCGAAGACGTTCTCTTGAATGCGCGGGTTGCCCAGCCCCAGGCCAATGTCACCGATACCGGCGAACTGCAACGTAGCAATACCGGTCACCAGGTACAGGCCAAGGATCAACAGCACGGTCCAGGTGGCAGCCTTGCCGGGTACTTCTTCACTGCCCACCGACTCTTCGCTCACGGTCAGGCAGACGTCCCACCCCCAGAAAATGAAGATCGACAGCGACAGCCCGGCTGCAAACGAGGAGAACGACTCGACGCCAAACGGGTTGAACCAGTCTGAGTCGAATTGCAGCGGCGGGATGGTCGGCGACCCACCGAACGCGGCCATGGAGAAACCGATCAGCACCACCAGTTGCAAGGCCACCAGGCCATACTGCACCGTCATGGTAGTACCCATGCCACGGCAGCAGATCCACACGGCCATGGCAATGAAGACACAACAGGTGGTGACGTTGACCAACAGGTTATCGCTCAGCGCAGACACCTCATGGCTGCCGCTGAGCTGGCCGAGGAACAGGTAGAAGAAGTCCACTGCCACACCCGCCAGGTTGGACAACACAATGGTTGTCGCGGTGACCAGCCCCCAACCGCCGATCCAGCCAATCATCGGGCCAAAGGCACGGGCAGACCAGGTGAATGACGTGCCGCTATCGGGCTCGGCAGCGTTCAGCTCGCGGTAGCCCAGCGCAACCAGCAGCATGGGCAGGAAGCCGACAAGGAACACGGCTGGCAGGTGTTCGCCGACTTCGCGCACGGTAGGCCCGAGCGCGCCGGTCAGGGTATAAACCGGCGCAATGGTGGAGATGCCAAGCACAATGCTGGCAAGCAGCCCGAGCCGGCCCTTGGCCAGCCCTTTGCTGCGATGGGTGGAAGCGCCTGAGCTGGCCTGCGCCGACTCTGCCGAGCCCGAGGGCCGACTCGCTTCTGTGTATTCACTCATGAGTATTTGCCGTCGCTATTGGTATTGTTCTAGATGGGCGTCTTGCAAGGCACCCGCTTTCACTCATGGAAAGCTCACTGCTTGATTCATGACATCCGGGGGCGCCGGACAGCCTCAAATGGCCGCCACCTCAACACGCTTTCCCGCCGCATGGGCGATACAAGCCTCGCGGAACGCCTGAAACAGGCGCAACGAGACAGGGTTGTCGGTAAAACGCCATTCCGGATGCCACTGAACGCCAAGAACAAACCCTGGCGCGCTATCCAGCGTGACCGCCTCGACCAATCCATCCGGCGCAACGGCTTCGACCCGCAGGCCACTGGCCAGGCGCTCGATGCCCTGGCCATGCAACGAGTTGACCTCGAAAACCGTGGGCAGCCCCAAGCGCTCGAAAAGCCCACCCGGCTGCACGCTCACTGAGTGCTGCGGTGCGTATTGCACCTCCAGCGCAACGTCTTTCGGCTCGCGGTGGTCCAGGTAGCCAGGCAACTCATGAACCTGTTGATGCAGGCTGCCACCGAGGCTCACATTCAGCTCCTGGAAACCACGGCAAATGCAAAACACCGGCACGCCCGCCGCAATCGCCGCACGCAACAACGGCAGGGTAAGGCGATCACGGTACACATCGTGTCGGGTTCCCTCCGCGCTGGGGCTGCCATTGTAATGATGCGGCTCCACATTTGAAGGCGAACCGGTAAAAAGAATGCCATCCAACCGCTCTAGCACAAGCTCTGCAGCCACAGGCTCGGCACGCGCAGGCAATATCAGGGGAATCCCGGCAAAGCCTGCAGCCTCGACATACTTGTCACCCGCCGTGTGCGAGGAATTCTTTTCCAGTTGCTGGCGGCAGGCAGTGACGCCAATCAGTGGGGTAACCTGCTTCATCTGTCAGCCCTCGTTTACAACTTGATCCAGGTCGCCTTGAGTTCGGTGTACTTGTCGAACGCATGCAGTGACTTGTCACGCCCGTTACCGGACTGCTTGAAGCCGCCGAACGGCGCCGTCATATCACCACCGTCGTACTGGTTGACCCAGACACTACCGGCGCGCAGGGCCTTGGCCGTGCGGTGTGCCTTGGACAGGTCGCTGCTCCAGACCGCTGCGGCCAGGCCGAACGGTGAATCGTTGGCAATGCTGATGGCTTCTTCGGCGGTATCGAACGCAATCACTGACAGCACCGGGCCGAAGATCTCTTCACGGGCAATACGCATGGCATTGTCCACACCATCAAAGATCGTCGGCTCCACATAGACGCCGCCGGTTTCTTCCAGCACGCGCTTGCCACCGGCGACCAGCGTCGCACCGTCAGCGGCACCGGCCTCGACATAGCCCAGCACAGTATCCAGCTGGGTGCCGTCCACCAGGGCGCCAACCCGAGTAGTCGGGTCCAGCGAATGGCCGGGCTTCCAGGCCTTGAGCGCCTCGATGACCATCGGCAGAAAGCGATCCTTGATGCTGCGCTCGACCAGCAGGCGCGAGCCCGCCACACACACTTCGCCCTGGTTGAAGGCAATGGCGCAAGCGGCGGCGTCAGCCGCTGCCTGCAGGTCAGGAGCGTCGGCAAAGACGATGTTCGGGCTCTTGCCACCAGCCTCCAGCCAGACACGCTTCATGTTCGATTCGCCGGCATAGATCATCAGTTGCTTGGCGATCTTGGTTGAACCGGTGAACACCAGGGTGTCCACGTCCATGTGCAGGGCCAGGGCCTTGCCGACGGTGTGGCCATAGCCTGGCAGCACGTTCAGCACGCCCGCAGGAATGCCGGCTTCGATAGCCAGTTGAGCAATGCGAATGGCGGTCAGTGGCGACTTTTCCGAAGGCTTGAGGATCACCGAGTTACCGGTAGCCAGCGCCGGGCCAAGCTTCCAGCAGGCCATCATCAGGGGGAAGTTCCACGGCACGATCGCCGCTACCACACCCACCGCTTCGCGGGTAACCAAACCCAGCTGGTCGACCGGCGTTGGCGCCACTTCGTCGTAGACCTTATCAATGGCCTCGGCGCTCCAGCGGATGGCATTCGCCGCACCCGGCACGTCGATGCTGAGCGAGTCACTGATCGGCTTGCCCATATCCAGGGTTTCCAGCAGTGCCAGCTCCTGGGCGTTGGCCAACAGCGCGTCAGCGAAAGCAATCAGCACACGCTTGCGCTGGGCCGGTGCCAGGCCCGACCAGGCGCCGCTTTCAAAACTGCGGCGGGCCGCCAGGACAGCACGCTCGGCATCTGCGGCATCACAACTGGCGATATTGGCCAGGTGACGGCCATCGACCGGGCTCAGGCTCTCGAAGGTTTCAGCCGAGACAGCAGCCTGGTACTGGCCATCGATAAAGGCACGCCCTTCGATGCTCAGGTTCTGGAAAAGGGATTCCCATTGTGCGCGGGACAAGGTGGTCATGTTCGTGTGCTCCAGGCCTTACACCGTATGCAGGTACCAGTTGTATTCGAGATCCGAGATCGATACTTCGAACTCTGACAGCTCACTTTCCTTGCAGGCGACAAAGACATCGATGTAGTCCGGGCTGATGTACTTGTTCAGCACTTCGCTGTCATCCAGCTCGCGCAGTGCGTCGCGCAAGTTGTTTGGCAAGCTCTGCTCCAGTTGCTCGTAGGAGTTGCCTTCCACCGGCGCACCCGGCTCGATCTTGTTGGTCAGGCCGTGATGAATGCCGGAGAGAATTGCCGCCATCATCAAGTACGGGTTGGCATCAGCACCGGCAACACGGTGCTCGATGCGCACCGCATCAGCACTGCCGGTGGGCACGCGCAGGGCTACAGTACGGTTGTCCAGGCCCCAGCTTGGCGCATTCGGCACATAGAACTGGGCACCGAAACGCCGGTACGAGTTGACGTTCGGGCAGAGAAAAGCCATCGACGCCGGCAGGGTTTCCAACACGCCACCAATGGCGTGGCGCAGCGCGTCGTTCTGCTCGGGCTCATCACTGGTGAAGATGTTCTTGCCGGTTTTCTTGTCCAGCAGCGAGATATGCACGTGCAAACCGTTGCCCGCCTGGCCAGGGTACGGCTTGGCCATGAAAGTGGAGTCCATTTCATGGTCGTAGGCGATGTTCTTGATCAGACGCTTGAGCAGGACCGCGTAGTCGCAGGCCTTGATCGCATCTTCAACGTGATGCAGGTTGACCTCGAACTGTGCCGGGGCGCTTTCCTTGACGATGGCGTCAGCCGGGATGTCCTGCTCTTTGGCCGCTTCAAGCATGTCCTGCAGGCAATCGACGTACTCGTCCAGATCATCGATCAGGTAGACCTGAGTCGACTGCGGACGCTTACCCGAGATCGGCGAACGGGGCGGCTGTGGGCGGCCATTCACGTTGTCCTGATCGATCAGGTAGAACTCCAGCTCGAAGGCCGCGCAGATGGTCAGGCCCAGCGCATCGAACTTCTCCACCACGCTGCGCAGCACTTCTCGCGGGTCAGCGAAGAAAGGCGTGCCATCCAGCTCGTGCATGGTCATCAGCAGCTGCGCGGTAGGACGCTTCTGCCAAGGCTCGTAGCTCAGCGTGCCGGGAATGGGAAAGCAAATACGGTCGGCATCACCGATATCCAGGCCCAGGCCGGTGCTTTCCACGGTCGAGCCGTTGATATCCAGCGCAAACAGCGACGCTGGCAGATTGATACCTTTTTCGTAAACCTTGTGCAGGCTCGCACGCTCGATTCGCTTTCCGCGCACGACACCGTTCATGTCGGAAATGAGCAGGTCCACGAACTGGACTTCAGGATAAGCCTGGAGAAACTCGCTCATCTCGCTGGAAGGGCTGGCGCACGGGGAGACCGACGTCATGGCTATGCATCCTTTGATTTTTATCGGGCGACAATATGAAGGGGTGTGTTGCAGGCGCCCTGTGGGCGTCGATGGTTGGTTTATTTTTCTAGTATTCCCATCGTGGGAAACAGCCGAATGAACATCCTTGTGCGCTGCACTCGGCACTCTGGCCGGCGGCGAGGTTGATTCGCGGCTGCTGCTTCACTATAGAATGGCCTCAACGCAACAGACATTGGCATTTCGGCAAGCTAAGAGTGCACTCATGCAATATCAGGTCAGCCATACCGATCTCACCCTGGTGCTCGCCCTGGTTCGCGGGCGATCTCTGGCAAAAGCTGCCGAACTGCTCAAGGTGGACGTGTCGACCGTCTTTCGCTCGATTCGCAGGCTTGAGGCCTCACTGGGCAAGGCGCTGTTCGATAAAAGCCGCAAGGGCTACGTCCCCACTGGCACAGCTCAAGCGCTGGCGGAGCAAGCCGAGCGCGCCGAACAGGCACTGGATGCAGCCCAGGTGGCGGTGGAACACGGCGACCAGGTGGTCAGCGGCACCGTGCGCCTGACCTGCACCGAAGCGGTATTGCACAGCCTGCTGCTGCCGGCGCTGGCCCATTTCATGCCAACCTACCCGGCGCTGTCGCTGGAGCTGGCAACCTCCAACTCCTTCGCCAACCTCAGCCGACGCGATGCCGATGTCGCCCTGCGTCTGACCAACTCGCCCCCCGAGCACCTGGTCGGTCGCTGCCTGGGCACGGCCTCCTACCTTGTTTATGGGCACGCCGATTATCGCCAGCGCCTGGCCGAGGCTCCGGCATCACTGCCCTGGATCGCACTGGACGACTCGATGTCCGATCATGCCTCGGTGGTCTGGCGCGAGCAGCACCTACCTGGCGTGGTACCACGCTACCGCTGCAGCAGCATGGCCGCCGTCGCGCAACTGGTAGGTGCAGGGCTGGGCGTCGCAGCGCTGGCTGACTACATGGCCGACAGCCTCCCCGGGGTGGAGCGGCTGAGCGATGCCCTGCCCGGCTGCGATACCGAACTCTGGCTGCTGACTCGCCCCGACTGCCGCGCACTGCGCTCAGTACAGACGCTGTTTGACGAACTGACCCCACGCTTGCGCGCGGCGATGGGCGAGTAGCACGAGGGAGTTGTGCTAACCCCACGCAAATGGTTATCGTCTGCTCTAACGCTAAAACTCTCGGCCAAAGCATGCCGCCTGAGCGAGAACTGAAATCAGCGCTTCCCTATTGGCTGGTGATTTTTTAAACTACCGAGTCCGCTCGCCCATCCGGGCTGCTTGCCTATTGCATTTGCTACGAGGAATACCATGGCCCGCGTGACCGTTGAAGATTGCCTGGACAACGTCGATAACCGTTTCGAGCTGGTCATGCTCGCCACCAAGCGTTCCCGCCAGCTGGCAACCGGTGGCAAGGAACCCAAAGTGGCCTGGGAAAACGACAAGCCAACCGTAGTTGCACTGCGTGAAATCGCTGCCGGCCTGGTCGACAACGAATTCGTCGCTCAAGAAGATGTGGTCGTTGAAGAGCCTATCTTTGCCGCATTTGAAGACGAGGCCAACGAGGCCGTCTAAGTTCATGCCTGGTCGACATTGCACGGCGCAAGGCACCAGCCATCGGCAGGAGGTAGTACGTTGCCGAGCATAGATGCCCTTGCCGATAGCCTGTCGACCTACCTCGGCGCTGACCAGGTCAACCTGGTGCGCCGAGCGTATTTCTACGCCGAACAAGCCCACGATGGCCAACGCCGTCGCAGCGGCGAACCTTACGTTACCCATCCCCTTGCGGTAGCGAGCATTCTTGCCGACATGCACATGGACCATCAGAGCCTGATGGCCGCCATGCTGCACGACGTGATCGAAGACACCGGTATCGCCAAGGAAGCGCTTTCAGCGCAATTTGGCGAAACTGTCGCCGAACTGGTCGACGGGGTCAGCAAGCTGACCCAGATGAACTTCGAAACCAAGGCCGAGGCCCAAGCGGAAAACTTCCAGAAAATGGCCATGGCCATGGCCCGGGACATCCGCGTGATTCTGGTCAAGCTGGCCGACCGCCTGCACAACATGCGCACCCTGGAAGTGCTGTCCGGCGAGAAGCGCCGACGCATCGCCAAGGAAACCCTTGAAATCTACGCCCCCATCGCCAACCGCCTGGGCATGCACGCCGTGCGCGTGGAATTCGAAGACCTGGGTTTCAAGGCCATGTACCCGATGCGCTCCGCACGCATCCATCAGGCGGTGAAACGCGCCCGCGGCAACCGCAAGGAACTCGTCAACAAGATCGAAGAGTCGCTCAGCCATTGCCTGGCGGTCGACGGGATCGAAGGCGAAGTCAGCGGCCGACAGAAACACCTCTATGGCATCTACAAGAAGATGCGCGGCAAACGCCGGGCCTTCAACGAGATCATGGATGTCTACGCGTTCCGCATCGTCGTCGACAAGGTCGACACCTGCTACCGCGTACTTGGTGCAGTTCACAACCTGTACAAGCCACTGCCGGGCCGCTTCAAGGATTACATCGCGATCCCCAAGGCCAACGGCTACCAGTCACTGCACACCACACTGTTCGGCATGCACGGTGTTCCCATCGAAATCCAGATCCGCACCCGCGAAATGGAAGAGATGGCCAACAACGGTATCGCCGCCCACTGGCTGTACAAATCCAGTGACGACGAACAGCCCAAAAGTACCCATGCCCGTGCCCGTCAGTGGGTCAAGGGCGTGCTGGAGTTGCAGCAACGTGCAGGCAACTCCCTTGAATTCATCGAGAGCGTGAAGATCGACCTGTTCCCGGACGAGGTCTACGTGTTCACGCCTAAAGGCCGCATCATGGAGCTGCCCAAGGGCTCCACGGCGGTCGACTTCGCCTATGCCGTGCATACCGACGTCGGCAACAGCTGCATTGCCTGCCGCATCAATCGTCGCCTGGCACCGCTGTCCGAACCGCTGCAGAGCGGTTCGACCGTCGAGATCGTCAGTGCGCCAGGGGCACGGCCAAACCCGGCCTGGCTCAACTTCGTGGTGACCGGCAAAGCCCGTACGCACATCCGCCACGCGCTCAAGCTGCAACGCCGCTCCGAATCGATCAGCCTTGGCGAGCGCCTGCTGAACAAAGTGCTCCATGGTTTCGACAGCGCGCTGGAGAAAATTCCTCAGGAACGCGTCCAGGCCATGCTCAGCGAATACCGCCTGGAACTGATCGAAGACCTGCTAGAAGACATCGGCCTTGGCAATCGCATGGCCTATGTCGTGGCTCGCCGCCTGCTGTCCAGCGAAGGCGAGCAGTTGCCAAGCCCTGAAGGCCCGCTGGCCATCCGCGGCACCGAAGGCCTGGTGCTGAGCTATGCCAAATGCTGCACACCGATTCCGGGCGACCCCATCGTCGGCCACCTGTCGGCCGGCAAAGGCATGGTCGTGCACCTGGAAAACTGCCGCAACATCAGCGAAATCCGCCACAACCCGGAAAAGTGCATCCAGCTCTCCTGGGCCAAGGACGTCACCGGCGAATTCAATGTGGAGTTGCGCGTCGAACTGGAACACCAGCGCGGCCTGATTGCCCTGCTAGCCAGCAGCGTCAACGCTGCCGACGGCAACATCGAGAAAATCAGCATGGACGAACGCGATGGTCGCATCAGCGTGGTCCAACTGGTGGTCAGCGTACACGACCGCGTACACCTGGCCCGCGTGATCAAGAAACTGCGTGCACTGACTGGCGTGATTCGCATCACCCGCATGCGCACGTAGCCCGACAACAGCAAGGAGTCATCCATGACCAAGACCGTCATCACCAGTGACAAGGCCCCAGCGGCCATCGGCACCTACTCTCAGGCGATCAAGGCCGGCAACACCGTTTACATGTCCGGGCAGATCCCGCTCGATCCAAAAACCATGGAACTGGTTGAAGGCTTCGAGGCCCAGACCGTCCAGGTCTTCGAGAACCTGAAAGCCGTCGCCGAAGCTGCTGGCGGTTCGTTCAAGGACATCGTCAAGCTGAACATCTTCCTGACCGACCTGAGCCACTTCGCCAAGGTCAACGAAATCATGGGCCGCTACTTCGAACAGCCTTACCCTGCTCGCGCCGCCATCGGCGTTGCCGCACTGCCTCGCGGCTCGCAAGTAGAAATGGACGCGATCCTGGTCCTCGAGTAATGCCCCAGATGGCGAACCTTGCAGGGTTCGCCATCGTTTTTCCCTGAAAGGACCCCGCCATGCGCTACGCGCTCGTCCTGTCGTTTGTTGCCGCCCTGCTCGGTGGCTGCGCCAGTCATAAACCTGAAGATTTCAACGGCATCTGGATCAACCAGAACGCCATCGATGCAGCCGCCAAAGGCGGCAACCTGCGTCAGGCCTTGCAAAGCAACGGCCCGAACCTGGAGTGGCGTATCAATACCGCCGCCAACCAGGCCCTGGTTACCAGCGGCTTTGAACTCAGCGAAGCTAAACTGCAGCCCGCCGACAAGGGCTGGAACGCTGTGTTTTATCCCAACTACAGCATTGGCCTGACCCTGGATGGCGACGAATTGGTCCAGGCGGCCAGCGAAAACGACCCAGAGCAGCGCTTCCATAAAGCCGACAAGCCACAGCTCGACGCACCGCCCCGCACGACGTTTGAACTGGCCCTCTATGAGGCCTACCTCAAAGGTGACTGGTCAATCGTCGAAGGCCCAGGCCAAGGCGCGACCATGAAGTTCAGCCCCAATGGCAGCCTCGAAGGCATGCCGAACCTGGACCGCTACGCCCTGTGCCTGGACGGCGACTGCGCCACCATGACCGGCGAGTACGACAGCCTGTGGCTGGAGAAGAACCAGCAGGGTAGCCCGTGGATCTTCAAGCGTGATGGCAAGACACTGGAAATTTTCCAGGCCATCAACCAGGCCCGCGACGACGAGATGCCTGAACTTCGTCCAGGCGCCCGCCGCTGGCTGCTGGAGCGTAAGTAAACCCGGGGCGCGTCAATCGCGCCCTGCAAGAATTGCCGCGTAGCCTTCCTGATAACTCGGGTAACGCGGGACCCAACCCAGCGAGCGTGCTCGTGCGTTCCGGCAGCGCTTGCTGCCCGTGCGCCGCACGCGCGCCTGTTCCGACCACTGGGTGACACCCAGGTATTCCCGCAACCAGGCCACCACCTCGAACAGCGGTGCCGGCGCGTCGTCCACACCGATGTAGCAATCGTCCAACGCCCGCCCCTCGCTGTCCGCCTGCAACAGGTACGCCAGCAACCCGGCAGCGTCCTCGGCATGAATCCGGTTGCCATACAATGGTGGCGTCTCGGTCACCCGGTAACCTTGGCGCACCTGCGTCAACAACCACTCACGCCCAGGGCCATAGATACCGGTCAGGCGCACAATCGTCGCCGGTACGGCGCTGTTCAGGGCCACCTGCTCGGCTTCGAGCATCAGCCGCCCCGAATAGCCCTCAGGTTCAGTGGCCGAGGTTTCATCGACCCACTCCCCATCCTTTTGCGCATAGACACTGCTACTGGACACAAACAGCAACCGTCGTGGCTGCTGCCCCTGTTCGCCAAGCCAACCCAGCACATGCCGCAGGCCATCGACATACGCCGCCCGATAGCCCGTCTCATCGTGCTGGCTAGCCGCCACGCAATAGACCAGATAGTCCGGCGCAACCTTCGGCCAGGCGGGTGGGCAGGTCGCATTGCTCAGGTCAGCAGCAATTCCGCTGACACCTGCAGGCAACTGCGCGATGTTTCTGCGCAGGCCGCTTACCTGCCAGTGCGCAGCTTGCAATTGGGTCGCCAGGCGGCCACCGACATCGCCACAACCGACAATCAAAACAGAGGGCGCAGACATCTCGAAACTCCGGTTATCAAAGCCACAGCCTATCTGCGAAAATCGATAGGTAGCTAGAGAATATGGAAGAAAGTTACTTTATTACTTTTGCTAACAAGAATTACTTGCAATAATGGCAACCCAATTTGTTCTCGGCCTGCCTCGAGGCCTGGAGAGCATCCACCTCTTTCTTTTTCATCAGGTCGGGCCAGCATGACACGTATCCCTTCTTCCGCTTTGCCAACCCCGTCGCGCGCCTGGCGCACTATCGCCGCGCTGATGTTCAGCCTGGTACTGGCGCCTGCGGCCATGGCCGATGAGCCAGCTTTACAACACAGCTCGCCAGCGGCAGCCGTTGCCGCTGCTGCACCCGCCACACCTGGCGCCGAAACAGCTGCCGAATCCGCCGCCCCTGCCGTAGCACCACTCGAAGGCCACGCCAGCGAAGGTGCAGCAGCCGTTGCCGAAGACACCAGCCTGGGCATGGCCCACGATCTGTCGCCGTGGGGCATGTACAAAAACGCCGACGTGGTGGTCAAGGCGGTCATGATCGGTCTGGCCATTGCCTCGATCATCACCTGGACCATCTGGATTGCCAAAGGCCTGGAGCTGATGGGCGCCAAACGTCGCCTGCGGGGTGACATCGCCCTGCTGAAGAAATCCTTGAGCCTCAAGGAAGCCAGCGGCGTTGCCAATACCGAAGGCACCCTGGCCCACCTGCTGGTCCATGATGCCCTCGAAGAAATGCGCCTTTCGACCAATACCCGCGAGAAAGAAGGCATCAAGGAGCGTGTCAGCTTCCGCCTGGAGCGCCTGGTCGCCGCCAGCGGTCGCAACATGAGCAGCGGCACCGGCGTGCTGGCAACCATCGGCTCCACTGCCCCCTTCGTCGGGCTGTTCGGTACGGTCTGGGGCATCATGAACAGCTTCATCGGCATCGCCAAGACTCAGACCACCAACCTGGCTGTGGTCGCCCCCGGCATCGCCGAAGCCCTGCTGGCGACGGCCCTGGGCCTGGTTGCAGCGATTCCTGCGGTGGTCATCTACAACGTCTTCGCCCGCTCCATCGCCGGCTACAAGGCACAGGTTTCCGACGCGTCGGCCCAGGTACTGCTGCTGGTCAGCCGCGATCTGGACCAACAGCCAGGCGAGCGCATCGCTCAGCCACACATGGTGAAAGTGGGGTAAGCGATGGGCCTGCATCTTAACGAGGGCGGCGACGATCTCGCCGAAAACCACGAAATCAACGTCACGCCGTTCATCGACGTGATGCTGGTGCTGCTGATCATCTTCATGGTCGCAGCGCCCCTGGCCACCGTCGATATCAAGGTCGATTTGCCCGCCTCCACGGCCAAGCCGGCACCGCGGCCGGAGAAACCGGTCTTCCTCAGCGTGAAGGCCGATCAAAACCTGTATGTCGGCGACGAGCAGGTTCAGCGTGAGCAACTCGGCGCTGTACTCGACGCCAAGACCAAAGGCGACAAGGACACCACCATCTTCTTCCAGGCCGACAAAGGCGTCGACTACGGAGACCTGATGGAGGTGATGAATGCCCTGCGGGCGGCCGGCTACCTGAAGGTCGGCCTGGTCGGACTTGAGACGGCAGCCAAGAAATGATCAAGACGCGGCATAAACTGACGCGTTACGGCGGTAGCCTGGCGATTGTGCTGGCGGTGCATGCCGTTGCCGTCCTGCTGATGCTCAACTGGTCGGTGCCTCAGGCCATTGAGCTGCCACCGGCAGCAATGATGGTTGCAATGGCCCCGATGCCGGAGCCGGCACCACCGCCTCCGCCCAAGGTCGTGACACCGCCACAGCAACCGGCACCGGTCGAAGCCCCGCCAATGCCGAAACTGGCCGAGGCGCCAAAGCCGAAGATCGCCGTACCAAAACCGGACAAGCCAAAGGCGAAGCCACAACCACCGAAACCGGAGAAAAAGCCGGAGCCTGTGGAGCAAAAGCCGGCAGAAGAGAAAGCCGTCGATACACCGCCGAGCACCGCGCCCGCGCAGCAATCCGCCGCGCCCAAGCCGAGCATCGCGAGCAACAGCAACGCCCTGCCCACGTGGCAAAGCGACCTGTTGCGCCATCTGGGCAAGTACAAGCGCTACCCGGAAGACGCGCGTCGACGTGGGCTGCAAGGCATCAACCGGCTACGTTTCGTGGTCGATGGCGAAGGAAGGATTCTGTCCTACTCCCTGGCCGCTGGTTCGGGCAGTGCAGCGCTGGACCGTGCGACGCTGGACATGATCCGCAAGGCTCAACCGGTACCCGCGCCGCCAAAAGAGCTTCTCAACAATGGCAGTATCGAAGTGGTTGCCCCATTCGTTTACTCGCTGGACAGACGCTGAACGGGTAATCCTGTCATAAACAGGCAAGTCTGATAACGTGCGTCTATCGAGTGCAGCCGCTATGCTGGGGCCGCAACTTCTTGGACGCACGTTATGACCCTTACAGAATTACGCTACATCGTCACCCTCGCTCAGGAGCAGCACTTCGGCCACGCCGCCGAACGCTGCCATGTCAGCCAACCGACCCTGTCGGTGGGCGTGAAAAAGCTGGAGGACGAGCTTGGCGTACTGATTTTCGAGCGCAGCAAGAGCGCCGTGCGCCTCACGCCGGTGGGTGAAAGCATCGTCGCGCAAGCCCAGAAAGTACTGGAGCAGGCTCAAGGCATCCGCGAGCTGGCCCAGGCAGGCAAAAATCAGCTGACTGCACCGCTGAAGGTCGGCGCCATCTACACCGTCGGCCCCTACCTGTTTCCGCACCTGATTCCGCAACTGCACCGGGTCGCCCCGCAGATGCCGTTGTACATTGAAGAAAACTTCACTCACGTGCTGCGCGACAAGCTGCGCAATGGCGAACTGGATGCGGTGATCGTTGCCCTGCCGTTCAATGAAGCCGATGTGCTGACCCTGCCGCTGTACGACGAACCGTTCTACGTACTGATGCCCAGCGAGCACCCCTGGACGCAGAAGCAAACCATCGATGCCAGCCTGCTCAACGACAAGAGCCTGCTGTTGCTGGGCGAAGGTCACTGCTTCCGAGACCAGGTACTGGAAGCCTGTCCCACCCTGAACAAGGGCAGCGATGCGGCCAAGCACACCACGGTCGAGTCCAGCTCGCTGGAAACCATCCGTCATATGGTCGCCTCCGGCCTCGGTGTCTCGGTGCTGCCACTGTCGGCGGTCCACAGTCATCACTATGCACCCGGCATCATTGAAGTTCGCCCGTTGAGCCCGCCAGCGCCGTTTCGCACCGTGGCCATTGCCTGGCGTGCGAGCTTCCCGCGGCCAAAGGCTATCGAGATCCTCGCCGACTCGATCCGCCTGTGCTCGGTGGCCAAGCCACCCGTCAGCCAGTAAGCAGCCATGACCGAGTTGTCCAAGGTATCGGTCACTGCGCTGAAGGGCGTAGGCGAAGCCATGGCGGAAAAGCTCGCCAAGGTCGGTCTGGAAAACCTTCAGGATGTGCTCTTCCACCTGCCGCTGCGCTATCAGGATCGCACCCGGGTCGTCCCGATCGGGGCCTTGCGCCCCGGCCAGGATGCCGTGATCGAAGGGGTGGTCAGTGGTGCCGACGTGGTCATGGGCAAACGCCGCAGCCTGCTGGTGCGTCTGGGCGACGGCAGTGGCGTGCTGAGCCTGCGCTTCTATCATTTCAGCAATGCGCAGAAGGAAGGCCTCAAGCGCGGAACGCACCTGCGCTGCTACGGCGAGGCCCGTCCGGGCGCATCGGGGCTGGAGATCTACCACCCGGAATACCGCGCCCTTACAGGCGATGAACCTGCACCAGTGGAACAGACCCTGACACCGATCTACCCCACCACCGAAGGCCTGACCCAACAGCGTCTGCGCCAGCTCTGCCAACAGAGCCTCGCGATGCTTGGCCCGCGCAGCCTGCCCGACTGGTTGCCTGAGGAGCTGGCCCGCGACTACCAACTGGCACCGCTGGACGATGCGATCCGCTACCTGCATCACCCTCCCGCCGATGCCGACGTCGACGAGCTCGCCCTGGGCCAGCACTGGGCTCAGCACCGCCTGGCCTTTGAAGAGCTGTTGACCCATCAGCTATCCCAGCAGCGCCTGCGCGAAAGCCTCAGGGCCCAACGGGCTCCCGCGCTGCCCAAGGCCAGCCGGCTGCCACAGCAATACCTGGCCAACCTGGGCTTTGCTCCCACCGGCGCCCAACAGCGGGTCGGCAACGAGATTGCCTACGACCTGAGCCAACCCGAACCCATGCTGCGGCTTGTCCAGGGGGACGTCGGCGCTGGCAAGACCGTTGTTGCTGCACTCGCCGCCCTGCAGGCCTTGGAGGCCGGCTACCAAGTGGCACTGATGGCGCCGACCGAGATTCTGGCCGAGCAGCACTTCATTACCTTCAAGCGCTGGCTGGAGCCGCTGGGCATCGAAGTCGCCTGGCTGGCGGGCAAGCTCAAAGGCAAGGCACGTGTTTCGGCCCTGGAGCAGATCGCGGGCGGCGCACCGATGGTGGTCGGTACCCATGCCCTGTTCCAGGACGAAGTAAAGTTCCACAACCTGGCGCTGGTGATCATCGACGAACAGCATCGCTTCGGTGTCCAGCAGCGCTTGGCGTTGCGCCAGAAAGGCGTGGGTGGCCGGCTCTGCCCCCATCAATTGATCATGACCGCAACACCCATTCCACGCACCCTGGCCATGAGCGCGTATGCCGACCTGGACACCTCGATCCTCGACGAGCTGCCGCCTGGGCGTACCCCGGTCAACACCGTACTGGTGGTCGACAGCCGCCGCCTTGAAGTGGTCGAGCGCGTGCGCGCCGCCTGCGCTGAAGGCCGTCAAGCCTACTGGGTCTGCACCCTGATCGAAGAATCCGAGGAGCTGACCTGCCAGGCCGCCGAAACCACCTTTGAAGAACTCAGCAGCGCCTTGGGCGAATTGCGCGTCGGCCTGATTCACGGGCGCATGAAACCTGCGGAGAAGGCCGCC
Organism: Pseudomonas sp. HLS-6 TE3448; assembly: GCF_053629555.1. NCBI lineage: Bacteria > Pseudomonadati > Pseudomonadota > Gammaproteobacteria > Pseudomonadales > Pseudomonadaceae > Pseudomonas > Pseudomonas sp. HLS-6 TE3448. Next base: position 1,224,753 of record NZ_JBRJIO010000001.1, read on the forward strand.
GTCATGGCCGAATTCAAGGAAGGCCGTCTGCAACTGCTGGTGGCGACGACGGTCATCGAAGTCGGCGTAGACGTCCCCAACGCCAGCCTGATGATCATCGAAAACCCCGAACGCCTTGGTCTGGCCCAATTGCATCAGTTGCGCGGGCGTGTGGGCCGTGGCAGTGCCGTCAGCCACTGTGTGCTGCTCTACCATCCGCCGTTGTCGCAGATCGGCCGCGAACGCCTGGGAATCATGCGGGAAACCAACGACGGGTTCGTCATCGCCGAAAAAGACCTTGAGCTGCGCGGTCCTGGCGAGATGCTGGGTACCCGTCAGACCGGCCTGCTGCAGTTCAAGGTCGCCGACCTGATGCGTGACGCCGACCTGCTGCCTGCTGTACGCGATGCGGCGCAGGCACTATTGGCACGTTGGCCAACACATGTCAGCCCGCTGCTTGAACGCTGGCTGCGCCATGGCCAGCAGTATGGCCAGGTGTAATCCGCCCGACGGAATCGATCCAGCTCACGGTGCAAGCTGGTTATACTCTCGCGACTGTAAAGAATTTGGATACAGACCATGACTGAAGTTGCACTGGACGCCGCAACCCCCCAAGCCCCGTCTGTTATCCGGTTGCTGCTCGACAAACTGGATATCGCCTACCGTGAAGTGACCGAGCACCCACAGCTGCCGCCCGAGCGTCGGGTGCAGGCTGTATTGCTCGACGATGCAGTCGGTGCGCTGATGGTGTTGTTTCCGCAGAACCAGCTACTGGACCTCAAGCGCCTTACCGAACTGACCGGGCGTGATCTTGCCGCCGTGCCGTTGAAACGCCTGGAGCAAATGCTGGCCAAGCACGGCTTGAAGATTCTGCCGGGCATTCCGGCCCTTACCAGTTCGCCCTGCCTGTACGAAGAGAGCTTGCTGGACGTGCCGAGCCTGCTGATTCACTCAGGTGAAGCCGGCGTGCTACTGGAAGTTGAACGTGACACGTTCAAGAAAATGCTCAGCAAGGCCAGTGCCGGGCGTTTCGGCGAACTGCTGAGCAGTATTCAGCCCAACCTCGACCGCCCGGATGATGACCGCGAAGAGATCACCCAGGCTGTCCATGCGTTCACCGCACGGCGCATCCAGCAGCGTCTGGAATCGACCATCGAGATTCCACCGCTGGCAGAAACGGCGCAGAAGATCATCAAGTTGCGGGTCGATCCCAACGCCACCATCGACGACATCACCGGCGTAGTGGAAACCGATCCGGCATTGGCTGCTCAGGTAGTCAGTTGGGCAGGATCACCGTACTACGCTTCACCGGGCAAGATTCGCTCGGTGGAAGACGCGATCGTCCGCGTGCTGGGCTTCGACCTGGTGATCAACCTGGCACTCGGTCTGGCCCTAGGCAAAACCCTCAGCCTGCCCAAAGATCACCCACAACAGACCACACCGTACTGGCAGCAATCGATCTACACCGCAGCCGTTATCGAAGGCCTGACCCGCGCCATGCCTCGTGCCGAGCGGCCGGAGGCTGGGCTGACTTACCTCGCCGGGCTACTGCACAACTTTGGCTATCTGCTGCTGGCGCATGTGTTCCCGCCGCATTTCTCGCTGATCTGCCGGCATCTGGAGGTCAACCCGCACCTGTGTCACAGCTATGTCGAGAAGCATCTGCTGGGCATCAGCCGCGAACAGATCGGTGCCTGGCTGGTGCGTTTCTGGGACTTGCCGGACGAACTGGCCACGGCCCTGCGCTTCCAGCATGACCCACATTACGACGGTGACCACGCTGCATTCCCCAACCTGGTTTGCCTGGCCGTTCGCCTGCTGCGCGCCCGCGGCATCGGCTCAGGGCCGGAAGAAAGCATCCCGGATGAGTTACTTGAGCGCCTGGGCATGAGCCGCAGCAAAGCCGAGGATGTGGTCAACAAGGTACTTGAAGCCGAGTCGCTGTTGCGCGAGCTGGCCTCACAGTTCAACCAGAACTGACCACGTGGCCTGGCCCTCGGCGGTCAGGCCTGCTTTTTCGGTTTCAGGAACTTGGTCAGGCCTTGGAACCAGACCACCAGGGCCGGATTACCCTTGATCTGAATGCTTTTGTCCTGAATCCCCTGCATGAACGCCAACTGCTTGTTCTTGGCCTGCAACGTAGCGAAGCCGTAGGCCGCATCCTTGAAGGCTATCGCAAACGCCGGCTGCGGATGGGTACCGGCCTTGCTGCTGACGCGCAGGTCCTTGACGATGAAATGCCGAGCGACCTTGCCGTCCAGGGTCTGCAGTTGAAACACCAGGTTCTTGTCGGTCAGTTGCTGCTGGAACGCCGGGTTGTTGCGACTGGCCTTGGCCATGAGCAATCCCAGAGCCCAGAGAAGAAAGCGAAACTTCATGTGCACGCCTCGGCTAAAAAGTGACTGGCGAAGCAGTTTATAGTCTCGCTGCGAAAACACCATACGCCTTCCAGCTTTTCACAAAGGCGCCCGGCATTTGTCGTGAAAGCCGCCAAGACGGTGGGTTTCAATAACACGCCGCCCCTGCCACGGCACCTTGGTCTTTCAGGCGTTGCACGCTGGCGTCAGCGCTCTCGACGCCCTTTTCCTGAGCCAGTCGGTAGCACGCCAAAGCACGCGACAGGTCACGTCCTTGCAAGTCGCCTTGCTCATAGTGGTTGGCAAGAATCGGCAAAGTCTCCCAGCCACCCATTTTTACCGACTTGATCAACATTGCCTCGGCCCTCGCCGGGTCCAGGCACGGCCCGTCACGGGTATCGTCAGTGCCATTGCAGTAGAACTGTGCCAGCAACGCGGCGGCCACCGGCAGGGTTTCCGCCGCGCGGCTCAGCAGTTTCTCGCTGACTTCTGCACTCAGGGCCGGCGCCATGCCGGAAAAGCCGAGGCTGACCGCCTCCAGGCTGGCCTGTGGATTGCCCGAGGCCGCTGCGCAGAGCTTGTTCTGCAGTGCCGCTTCAAAGAACTCGGTGGTCGGTGGATAACGCTCGACACCACCCAGCCCCTGAAAAATTCCGCTCTTGAGGTAGCAGATCTCTTCAGCACGGCTCATGTTCGGCATCCCGCTGACTGCCAAACGGCTTTCATCTACCGACCAGTCCTCCATTGCCACCAGCGTCCAACACGCTGCGTACTCAAACAGGTAGGCCTTGATCGCCTCGTTGCCTGCCCGCTTGTCGTCTACCCGAACATGACGGGCGTCGATCCGTTGTACCTCCACCCCCGTCATGCCTGTATCGGTAATGGCCGACATCAACGGCAGCGCCAACTGATCGCCCTGCAACACGCGGACGCTGGGTTGTGCGGAGTCGCCGACGACCTCTAGCGTCGTGCTGAAAACGCGCCCGGCACTGGCCTGGCGCTGCACGTCGATCGTTTGGGAAAAGGCCCGGAGAAACGCTGTGAAATCCGTGGCCGCACATACCGCAGGTGCGGCCACGGCAGTGATGGGGAACGCGCACAGCCACAACATGGCCAGGAACGATGCAGTAAGGAAGGTAGCGGGTGTCATGGGAGCTAAATCGTCCTGATTGATTAGCGCGTGTTGCCGCGACTGCGCTCCAGAGCGCGTGCGGGAATCAGCCGTTCCTTGCCAGCGGCCTGCATGGCCGCAATGTAGGCGGTGTAGTAACCCGCTGCCTGGCTTGGCTTGTACAAGCCCCACAGGGCATCGGCGATGTTCAGTTTCAACACCACGCGCTCAGGCACCACGCGCTCGACCTTGCTGAACAGCTCATACGCCGACGCCTGCCAACTCGCCTCTTGAAGGGCATAACCGAGATCGTTGTACAGCGGTGCGTTACTTACCGTCAGGGGTTCATCACGCAGCAACTGCGCGACCCTGAGGCTCAGGTAACTACTGACCGCTTCGGTGTCCTTGGCCTTCAAGCGCTCAAGGACAATCCTGTGCGCCAGCTTCAGCGAGTCCCGCTCACGGCCTTGCACCCGCTCTTTGAGCTTCTGCGTTGCCAAGGGTCGGCTGATGTACCAGTGGTAGTTGATCCAGTAGATGGCCATATTGCCCTCATACCCGGACAACACCTGCGAAGCCGCCTCATCCTTGACCAGTGCATCCGCTATCCAGGTGTATACGAAAGCGCGGTACTCCCAGCCCTTGATCGCGTAGGTGTCAAAGCCTGAATGATCAACCGGCCACCGGCAGAGCACCACCAGGTAGGGCTTGGTGCTGTCGACCGTATAGGCATCGACAACCTCTGGGTTGCCTTGCTCAGGCAGGCACTTGTCTGGCAGCGCTTCAGTAAACCCCTCGGCGCCTTGCAACTGACCTTGCCACCCCCTGCCTGTGTCGCTCGCCAGGCGCTCGAACTGCACCTGAGTGGCGCCCTTGAAGCTGGGTGTCAGTTGAAACTGCCGTGTCTCGGCCTGCGCCAGAAGCGGCAACAGAGCCCATAGCAGGCTTAGGCCAATAGACTTCACGTATTCACCTGCCCTGACACATCGACGTTTTGCCGGGCAACCGATGGCCGACGACGGGCAAACACCTGCTCAAGGCCTATCGCCAGTAACGTCACCCCGCCGGCCAGGCCGCTGAAAAACCCGGCCCGCACCGGATGATCCGGCAACAGCCAGTACAGAATCAGGGCGACCATCGCGGCGTTGAGTAACACCTTGAGTTTCCAGCGAGGGAGCAAGGCAATCACCGTGCTGAACACGATCAGGGTATAGAACACCAACCAGACAATGCTGCCCGCTGCCACCCCTCTGGCGGTGAAGCCACCATAGCGCTGCTTGTAAAGCGTGACGCCGTAATCGTTGAGCAACAGGAACAGAAAACCGGCAAGACCATAGATGAGCACTACCTTTAGCCAGCGAATCATCTAGGCCACCCGAGTGTTCATGTAATAGGTGCCAACAATGTGCAGCGCCACCACGGTTGCCAGGCAACCAAGGATCAGCACCCGTAGCCAGGCCCTGTGCCACAAACGCGGGTTCAGGCCACACAGCAGGCCGATCAGGCAGGCAATCGCCAGTGAACCGAACAAGTCACTATCGGCCAACCCAGCCAGGTAGCCCTTGAAGTAGTCGTCATCAACGTACATCCGCGCAATGCTCCATGGGCAAGGCCAGGGGAAAATAATCAGCGCAGAACAGGGGGGAATACAGACAGGCCCGCAGCAAGCAGCGACCGCACAGGCGGGCCGTCTTGTGGGGATATAACGCAGTAGGCGTATGCCGCTTCTTCCCTGAAACGCGTTGCGGCCAATACACCCTATCGGCCGAGGCGACGTATGCTAGTGAGAAGCCGGGGAGCAGGCAAATAAAAACGGGCGCCGCCTGGGCACCCGTTTTTCATGGCATCAGTTGCCAGGAGGCATCATGGGTTGACGCTGTCCTTGAGGAACTTGCCAGGTTTGAACGCGACGGTATTGCTGGCCTTGATCTTCACCGGCTCGCCGGTTTGCGGGTTCTTGCCCGTGCGGGCACCACGGTGGCGTTGCAGGAAGGTGCCGAAACCCACCAGGGTCACACTGTCTTTGCGGTGCAGGGCGCTGGTGATCTCTTCGAGTACGGCGTTGAGCACGCGATTGGCCTGCTCTTTGGTGAGGTCAGCCTTTTCAGCAATAGCTGCGGCGAGTTCTGGTTTACGCATAGTGAAGCCTCTTTGACGGATTTTTTGTTGTTATGCCGTGCTGCTCCCAGGGAGCAGCGCCCAAGGGGCCGCAGGCTCTAAACTGCGGCAGACGGGTGTGAGGATGGCACGCCGCCCAAAGCCGCGCCAGTCTCTGAGCGACCTTTGTGTTGGCAAAGGATAGGTAAATCCGACAAAACGCCCGGCATTCACGCCATCAGCGCGGGCAACTGGCGGTTCAGCGCCAGTTTTTCCATCACCGCAGTACCGGTCAGTGCGTAGCCCAACAGGTTCCCATCGGCATCATGGCACAGCACCTTGAGGTCAGCGCCCTGCCCTTCGACCTGCCATTGCCCCTCGCTGCCACGCGGCGGCGGTGAAATCACCAGCGGGCATACCGGTGTTTTCACCGTGATCGGCATAGGCCCATAGCTAACCGTTGTCAGCGTGCCCGCGAGGGTCTGGGCCAAGGCACGTGCACAGCTCATCAATGGCATCACATAGAGCAGGTTGAGCCCATCCACTTCGGCACAGTCGCCCAGCGCGTAGATGTTCGCATGCGAGGTGCGCAATGTACGGTCGACCACCACACCACGGTTCACCACCAGGCCCGCGGCCGCAGCCAGATCAATACGTGGGCGCAACCCGACCGCCGATACCACCAGGTCGCAGGCGATCACACGGCCATCGGACAGGTGGGCTTCCAGGCCATCCGCTGCGCGCTGCAGACGGGTCAGTACCGGGCCAAGGTGAAAGCGCACACCCAACCCCTCCAGGCCAGCCTGCACGGCACGCGCCGCCGCCGGGTGCAGCAGGGTGGGCATGACCTGTTCGCACGGTGCGACCAGCTCGACCTGATAACCCCCAATGCTCAGGTCGTTGGCGAACTCGCAACCGATAAGGCCGGCACCGAGAATCAGCACCCGCTGCTTGCCTGCGGCAGCAGCCCGAAAGCGTGCGTAGTCTTCCAGATCGTTGATCGGGAAAATCGCCTCGCTCGCATCGCCGTCAACCGATACCCGCACGGTTTCCGCGCCCCAGGCCAGGATCAGGTCGCGATAGGCCACGGCCTCTTCGCCAATCCACACCCGCTTGTGCCCTGGATCGATGCCACTGATACGGGTGTGCGTGCGCACTTCCGCCTTGAGCTGTTCAGCCATGGCGCCAGGCTCGGCCATGCTCAGGCCATCAGCATCCTTCTGCTTGGCAAAACCGGTGGACAGCATGGGCTTGGAATAGGAGCGCCCATCATCAGCGGTGATCAGCAGCAACGGCGTCTCGCCGTCGAGCTTGCGAAACTCACGGGCGAGGTTGTATCCCGCAAGACCCGTACCGACAATCACCACTGGAGCCGTCATGAAGTGCTTCCTTGTACGTTAGAAAATCGATCAGCCGATGGCGATCATTTCGAAATCGGTCTTGCCCACGCCGCAGTCCGGGCACAACCAGTCTGCAGGCACATCTTCCCAGCGGGTACCCGGCTCGATACCGTCATCCGGCCAGCCTTCGGCCTCGTCGTAAATCAGCCCACACACCACACATTGCCACTTTTTCATTGCTAAGGTTCCTACTCAGGCTTGGCGTGGTCGCTCTGCAACGTGCGGTGGCGACCATCAGGAAGGCTTTGTACTGGAGGGCGACGCCACGATGCAAGCCGGAACGGGCAATCATGCTAAGCTCGCCACCTCACTGGCCTGTAACCGCATACCTACCGTGCCGTACGAAACTTCGCTAGCGCCTACTCCGTACTGGCAGCCACAGCCGCTGCCGACCGCCTCTGTCGACGCGCCAACCCTCGACTGGTTGTTCGACCAAGGTTCCCTGACCCGTCGACTGACTCAATTATCCGCCGATCAATTCTGCGTGACACCCCTTTGCGAAGGCTGGCAGACGCTCCGCGACGATGAGTGCCAGGCACTCGGGCTGGCACCTGGCAGCGAAGGCTGGGTACGCGAAGTGTACTTGCTCGGGCAAGACCAGCCCTGGGTGTTCGCCCGCAGCGTGGCGGCCCGCAGTGCACTGGAAGAGGATGGGCTGGACCTGGAGAGCCTTGGCAGTCGGTCGCTCGGCGAACTGTTGTTCTGTGATCGCGGGTTTACCCGCCAGGCCATTGAAATATGCCGCTACCCTTCGGCCTGGCTACCGCCGGATGTTGCCTGCGATCAGCTATGGGCAAGGCGTTCACGCTTCGACCGTGGCGCGTTGAGCGTTTTGGTTGCTGAAACTTTTCTACCGGCACTGTGGCACGCCGCGAATATCCGTCAGGAGGACTGCTGATGTACCTGAGCCTGCTCAAGTCCCTCAATCGCCTGCACCCCCGTGCCTGGGACTTCATCCAACTGAGCCGGATGGACAAGCCAATCGGCATCTACCTGCTGCTCTGGCCGACCTTGTCTGCCATATGGATCGCCGGCAAGGGCTCGCCATCGCTGGCCAACGTGCTGATTTTCACCCTCGGGGTCGTCCTGATGCGGGCAGCAGGCTGTGCGATCAACGACTTCGCCGACCGCAAGGTCGATGGCCATGTCAAACGCACCGCCGAACGGCCATTGGCCAGCGGCAAGATCAGCGGCCGCGAAGCCCTGGCGTTGTTCGCCCTGCTGGTAGGCGTGAGCTTCGCACTGGTGCTGTGCACCAATGCCACCACGGTCTGGCTGTCGTTCGGCGCAGTGGCGCTGGCATCCTGCTACCCGTTCATGAAACGCTATACCTACTACCCACAGGTGGTTCTGGGTGCGGCCTATTCATGGGGCATTCCCATGGCCTTCACCGCTGAGACCGGTGAACTGCCGGCCATTGCCTGGCTTCTGTACATTGCCAACCTGCTCTGGACCGTAGGCTACGACACCTACTACGCCATGGTTGACCGTGATGACGACCTGAAAATCGGGGTCAAGTCCACCGCCATCCTGTTCGGCGAAGCCGATCGGTTCATCATTGTGACGCTTCAGGGGTTGTCACTGGCCTGCCTGCTGATGGCCGGCAATCGTTTCGGCCTCGGCGGCTGGTTCCACCTGGGGCTGGTGGCCGCGGCACTGTGCTTTGCCTGGGAATACTGGTCGACCCGCAAACTGGATCGCGAGTCATGCTTCAAGGCCTTCCTGCACAACCACTGGGCCGGCCTGTTGGTGTTTATCGGTATCGTGCTCGACTACGCACTACGCTGACCGCCCTCGGGCGGTCAGCATTTGGGCGGCGCTCAGGGTTTGGCTACGTGCCAGACGTCCTTCATACCGTCGCCAAACATATCGCCGGCTTTCTTGTCATTGATAAAGGTGTACACCGGCTTGCCATCGTAGGCCCACTGCATCGTACCGTCATCACGCTTGATCTGCGTCCATTCACCCTCGGCTTTCTCGCCGGCCTTGACCATCAGCGGCGGCCAGTTCTTGGCACACTCACCACTGCACATCGACTTGCCCCCCATATCCTTGTCAAAGGTATAGAGGGTCATGCCATGTGCATCGACAAGCATGCCATCCTTTTCCATGGCATATTCGGCCAAGGCCACCCCCGGCAAGGCCAGTGCTGCTACCGTGAAAAGCGCCATCCAGTTCAGCGTATGTCGTGTCATTGGATCCACCTTCTGTTCTCGGGAGTGAGACCTTTAAGCCTAGCCCAGTAACAGAATGTTGCTGCAAGCGCCCACGACCTGTCACACGACTGCAATAATTCCGTTATCTAATGCGGGCCAAGACACCTGAATGGTAAGAGGTTAAAGCATGGTTGGCAGAAACATTCTAATCGTCGACGACGAAGCGCCGATTCGCGAGATGATCGCCGTTGCATTGGAAATGGCCGGCTATGACTGCCTGGAAGCAGAAAATTCGCAGCAGGCGCATGCCATCATCGTCGACCGCAAGCCCGACCTGATCCTGCTCGACTGGATGCTGCCTGGCACCTCGGGCATCGAACTGGCCCGACGCTTGAAGCGCGATGAACTGACCGGCGACATCCCGATCATCATGCTCACCGCCAAGGGTGAGGAAGACAACAAGATCCAGGGGTTGGAAGTCGGCGCTGACGACTACATCACCAAGCCGTTCTCGCCACGAGAGCTGGTGGCACGCCTCAAAGCCGTGTTGCGCCGCGCCGGCCCAAGTGACGGCGAAGCGCCCATCGAAGTGGGTGGGTTGCTGCTCGATCCGATCAGCCACCGCGTAACCATCGATGGCAAACCTGCCGAAATGGGCCCGACCGAATACCGCTTGCTGCAGTTCTTCATGACCCACCAGGAGCGCGCCTACACCCGTGGTCAGCTGCTTGATCAGGTCTGGGGCGGAAACGTCTACGTTGAAGAGCGCACCGTCGATGTGCATATTCGTCGCCTGCGCAAAGCGCTGGGTGAAGCCTACGAGAATCTGGTACAAACCGTTCGTGGCACCGGCTACCGTTTTTCGACTAAAAGCTGAAGCGTCGACGCGCGCATCGGCTTGCAGCGCGCAGCTGCCTCTGGAAAGGATGTTCCGCTAATTGAACCAGAACTGGCATGGCACACTGATTCGCCACATGTTGCTGTTGATCACGGTCTGCCTGCTGGCAGGCCTTGTCAGCGGCTATTATGGATGGAGCCTGGCGCTGGGCCTGGGGCTCTATCTGGGCTGGACCTTAAAGCAACTCCTGCGCCTGCACGAATGGCTGCGGCTGCATCAGGTCGACGAAGCGCCGCCCGATGGCTACGGCCTGTGGGGCGAGGTTTTCGATAGCATCTATCACCTGCAACGTCGCGATCAGCGCGTTCGCGGACGCCTGCAAGCGGTCATCGACCGCGTTCAGGAGTCGACCGCCGCACTGAAGGATGCGGTGATCATGCTCGACAGCGACGGTAACCTGGAGTGGTGGAACCGTGCCGCAGAAACCCTGCTGGGCCTCAAGACCCCACAGGACAGCGGCCAACCGGTCACCAACCTGGTTCGCCATCCTCGCTTCAAGGAGTACTTCGAACAGGAGAACTACCTTGAACCCTTGGAAATACCCTCGCCGATCAATGACCGCCTGCGCGTGCAACTGCACATCACCCGCTACGGCAACAACGAGCATTTGATGCTCGTGCGCGATGTCACACGCATTCATCAGCTTGAACAGATGCGCAAGGACTTCGTCGCCAACGTGTCCCACGAACTGCGCACGCCGCTGACGGTAATCGCCGGTTATCTGGAAACCCTGCTGGACAACGTCGAAGACGTCAACCCGCGCTGGGTACGGGCGCTGCAACAGATGCAGCAGCAAGGTGGGCGGATGCAAACCCTGCTCAACGACCTGCTGCTGCTCGCCAAGCTGGAAGCCACCGACTACCCCTCGGACAACCAGCCGGTGGCGATCAATGCCCTGCTGCAGTCGATCAAAGGTGACGCCAAAGCCTTGTCCGGGCAACGCAACCAGAACATCACGCTGGAAACCGAAGGCGACGTGTACCTCAAAGGCAGCGAAGCAGAACTGCGCAGCGCCTTTTCCAACCTGATCTTCAACGCCGTGAAATACACCCCGGATGGCGGCCAGATCCGCATCCGCTGGTGGAGCGATAGCCAGGGTGCGCACCTGAGCGTGCAGGACTCCGGGATCGGCATCGACCCCAAGCATCTGCCGCGCCTGACTGAGCGCTTCTACCGGGTCGACTCCAGCCGTGCCTCCAATACCGGCGGCACCGGCCTGGGCCTGGCAATCGTCAAGCATGTGCTGCTGCGCCATCGTGGTCGCCTGGAGATCAGCAGCGTCCTGGGCCACGGCAGCACCTTTACCTGCCATTTTGCGGCCACACAACTGGCCCTGCGAAACGCCTCCTGAACGCGCGCCACTAGGCATTTGCGCCTTCAGCCGCTACATTGGCCCACTTGCGCCGACAGAAGTCGGCGCAGCATCTCTCTATTTCTTCAAAAGACGGACCCCTTAAAAATCCATCATGGACCCTTCCGCTGGTTTTAGCCTCGCTTCACTTTTCGCCGATTTCGGCATGATTCTCTTCGCGCTGCTACTGGTTCTGCTCAACGGCTTCTTCGTTGCCGCCGAGTTCGCCATGGTCAAGCTGCGCTCGACCCGGGTCGAGGCCATCGCCGATAAGAATGGCTGGCGCGGGCACATCCTACGCACCGTACACAGCCAGCTGGACGCCTACCTGTCGGCCTGCCAACTCGGCATCACCCTCGCCTCGCTAGGCCTGGGCTGGGTCGGTGAGCCGGCTTTCGCTCACCTGCTCGAACCCCTGCTGGGCGCCGTTGGCGTACAGTCGCCAGAAGTGATCAAGGCGGTCTCGTTCTTCAGCGCCTTCTTTGTCATTTCCTACCTGCACATCGTGGTCGGTGAGCTGGCGCCAAAATCCTGGGCCATTCGCAAGCCTGAGCTGTTGTCGCTGTGGACAGCCGTGCCGCTGTACCTGTTCTACTGGACGATGTACCCGGCGATCTACCTGCTCAACGCCAGTGCCAACGCCATCCTGCGGATCGCTGGCCAAGGCGAGCCTGGGCCACACCATGAGCACCACTACAGCCGAGAAGAACTCAAGCTGATCCTGCACTCAAGCCGTGGGCAAGACCCAAGCGACCAAGGCATGCGCGTATTGGCCTCGGCAGTGGAGATGGGTGAGCTGGAAGTCGTCGACTGGGCAAACTCCCGGGAAGACATGGTCAGCCTGGAAGCCAACGCCCCCCTCAAGGACATCCTGGCGATGTTCCGCCGACACAAGTTCAGCCGCTACCCGGTCTATGACGCGGAGCGTGGTGAATTTATCGGCCTGCTGCATATCAAGGACCTGCTGCTGGAACTGGCCGACCTGGATCATATTCCGGAGTCCTTCAACCTGGCCGAGCTGACCCGACCACTGGAGCGCGTTTCCCGGCATATGCCGCTGTCGCAACTGCTGGAGCAGTTCCGCCAGGGCGGCGCGCACTTCGCCCTGGTCGAGGAAGCCGACGGCAAGGTCATCGGCTACCTGACCATGGAAGACGTACTGGAAGTGCTGGTCGGCGATATTCAGGACGAGCACCGCAAGGCCGAACGCGGCATTCTCGCCTACCAACCGGGCAAACTGCTGGTGCGGGGCGATACGCCGTTGTTCAAGGTTGAACGCCTGCTTGGCGTTGACCTGGACCACATCGAAGCCGAAACGCTCGCCGGGTTGGTCTATGAGACCCTCAAGCGGGTACCGGAAGAGGAAGAAGTGCTGGAAGTCGAAGGCCTGCGAATCATCATCAAAAAGATGAAAGGGCCGAAGATCGTGCTGGCCAAGGTTCTCAAGCTCGACTGACCGCACTACGGGTTACCGGCAGGGTAACCCGCAGGATGGCCTGGTAAAACTGACCTGTAGGGCATGCAGCAGGCCCTACAGGCGTCGACGAGGCGGATCAGGCGCCGGGGGTGAAGTGCTTCTGCGCCGTACCCCGGGCAATCAGCCGCGAAACGTAGTCGAGCTTCTGCGCGTCCTGGTCGACGAAACGGAACGTAATCTGCAACCAGTCGCTGTCCGGCCTTGGCTCCAAGGCCGCTACCGCATGCAGGTAGCCGTTCAAGCGTGCGGTTTCAGCACTTTCGCCCTGCTCCAGGTCGAGCACCGCGCCTTCCAGCACTTGCGGCAGTGTCTCACTGCGGCGCACCACAATCAGGGCTTCCTTGAGGCTCAGGGCCTTGATCACACAGGGCTGAGTACCACTTGGCAAGCGCAGTTGGCCTTGACCACGACCGACCGGAGCTGCCGCCTTGGCCTGTGGCGTGGGTGCATTGATCAGCGGCTTGGCTGGGGCAACCGCGGGTGCAGCCGTCGGCTTGACGGTTTCGGCCTTGCCGCCGGTCAAAGCGCTCAACGAATCATTGGCAAACGCGGAGTTGGCGCGGGTCGGCGCGCTGGACAGCAGTGCGTCGAGCTTGCCCACCTTGGACAAGGCTTTCTTGACCTTGGTCAGCAACTGCTCGTTCGTGAACGGCTTGCCGATAAAGTCCGAAACGCCAGCCTGGATAGCCTGGACAACGTTTTCTTTATCGCCACGGCTGGTCACCATGATGAAGGGCAACGCCTTCATCGACTCCTGCTGGCGACACCAGGTCAGCAGCTCAATACCCGACATTTCCGGCATTTCCCAGTCGCACAGCACCAGGTCAAAGGCCTCACGGGACAAGATTGCCTGAGCCTTGCGACCGTTGACCGCATCTTCGGTCACGATGCCGGGGAAGGCATTGCGCAGGCATTTCTTTACCAGATCGCGGATGAAGGGCGCATCATCCACCACCAAAACACTGACTTTACTCATCGCCACTCCTTTTCAACCCCGGCTAGCATAACGCTGACTGATGGCCATCTGCCAAAAACGGGTCACGCCGGGACTCTCTTGCGTTCGCGGGGTGCCACCTCACTTGCTCGACCGCAAACGAAAACGCCCGGCCAAGGCCGGGCGTTCATTCTCGGGGCAGTCTTACTTATCGTCCGATTTGCCGGGAACATTAGCCTTTTCGGCGCCGCCCTGAACCTCTTCTTTCATCCTTGCCAAGCCCAGATGGCGAACGTCGGTGCCGCGCACCAGATAAATCACCAGCTCGGCGATGTTGCGTGCGTGGTCACCGATACGCTCGAGCGAGCGCAACGCCCAGATCACGCTCAATACCCGCGAAATAGAACGCGGGTCTTCCATCATGTAGGTCACCAGCTCGCGCAGCGCCGTTTTGTACTCACGGTCGATGGTTTTGTCGTACTGGGCCACCCGACAACGCCAGGTCGGCGTCGAAGCGGGCGAAAGCGTCCAGCGCATCACGAACCATGTTACGCACCTGGTCGCCAATGTGACGTACTTCGACATAACCGCGTGGCGACTCGCCCTCTTCGCACAGCTGGATGGCACGACGGGCGATCTTGGTCGATTCGTCACCAATGCGCTCCAGGTCGATCACCGACTTGGAAATGCTGATGATCAAACGCAAGTCGGAGGCAGCTGGCTGTCGACGGGCCAGAATGCGTACACACTCTTCGTCGATGTTGCGTTCCATCTGGTTGATCTGCTCGTCCACCTCACGCACCTGCTGGGCAAGACCCGAGTCGGCCTCGATCAGCGCGGTCACCGCGTCGTTGACCTGTTTCTCGACCAGGCCACCCATCGCCAGGAGGTGGCTGCGCACTTCTTCAAGCTCGGCGTTGAACTGCTGGGAGATGTGATGGGTAAGGCTGTCTTTATCGATCATGGAGAATCCTTGGGGCATCCGGTGAATACGGTCAGGCGGCGTTCAGGCGCTGAGCCCTAGCCATAGCGACCGGTGATGTAGTCTTCGGTCTGTTTCTTCGCCGGGTTGGTGAACAGGGTGTCGGTATCACCAAACTCGACCAGTTTGCCCATGTACATGAACGCGGTGTAGTCCGATACCCGTGCAGCCTGTTGCATGTTGTGGGTGACGATGACGATGGTGTACTTGGATTTCAGTTCGTAGATCAGCTCTTCGACCTTCAGCGTGGAGATCGGGTCGAGTGCCGAACACGGTTCGTCGAGCAGCAAGACTTCCGGCTCAACGGCGATGGTACGGGCAATCACCAGACGCTGCTGCTGACCACCGGACAAACCCAGTGCCGACTCATGCAGGCGATCCTTGACCTCATCCCACAGCGCCGCGCCCTTGAGCGCCCACTCAACGGCTTCGTCGAGCATACGCTTCTTGTTGATACCCTGAATACGCAGGCCGTAGACCACGTTCTCATAGATAGTCTTGGGGAACGGGTTCGGCTTCTGGAACACCATGCCGACGCGACGACGCAGCTCGGCGACATCCTCGCCCTTGCGGTAGATGTTGTTGCCATACAGGTTGATCGCACCTTCGACACGGCAACCGTCGACCAGATCGTTCATCCGGTTGAAGGTTCGCAGCAGGGTCGACTTGCCGCAACCGGATGGGCCGATGAAGGCAGTAACGCGCTGCTTGGGAATATTCATGCTGACGTCAAACAGTGCCTGCTTCTCGCCGTAGTACAGGCTCAAACCCGGCACTTCGATGGCCACGGTTTCTTCCGCCAGGCGCAGGCTCTGCTTGTCGCGACCCAGGGCCGACATATCGATGCCGTGGGCGTGGGATTCATGCTGCATGGTTAGACTCCATACGCTATCAATTTCGTTTCATCGAACCGCCCGGCGACCGGGCGGCACTTGCAATTCAGAGGGCTGCCGATCAGCTGTCCAGCGCCTTGTACTTCTCGCGCAGGTGGTTACGGATCCACACCGCCGAGAGGTTGAGGGTGGCGATCACCAGCACCAGCAACAGGGCGGTGGCGTACACCAGCGGCCGCGCGGCCTCGACGTTCGGGCTCTGGAAGCCCACGTCATAGATGTGGAAGCCCAGGTGCATGATCTTCTGGTCCAGGTGCAGGTACGGGTAGTTACCGTCCACTGGCAACGACGGCGCCAGTTTCACCACACCTACCAGCATCAGCGGCGCCACCTCACCCGCGGCACGCGCTACGGCCAGGATCATGCCGGTCATCATCGCCGGGCTGGCCATTGGCAGAACGATCTTCCACAGCGTTTCGGCCTTGGTCGCACCGAGGGCCAACGAGCCCTCACGCACGGTACGCGGGATACGCGCCAGACCTTCTTCGGTAGCCACGATCACCACCGGCACGGCCAGCAGGGCCAGGGTCAGCGAGGCCCACAGCAGGCCTGGAGTACCCAGGGTTGGCGCCGGCAGGGCTTCAGGGAAGAACAGCCGATCGAGCGAGCCACCCAGCACGTAGACGAAGAAGCCCAAGCCGAACACACCGTAGACGATCGCCGGAACACCCGCCAGGTTGTTCACCGCAATACGGATCAAGCGCGTGACCGGGCCCTGACGTGCATATTCACGCAGGTACACCGCCGCCAGTACGCCGAACGGCGTGACGATCACGGCCATGATCAGGGTCATCATCACGGTACCGAAGATGGCCGGGAAGATACCGCCCTCAGTGTTGGCTTCACGTGGATCGTCGCTGAGGAACTCCCAGACCTTGCTGAAATAAACGCCCAGCTTGGTCAGGGTACCCATGGCGTTTGGCTGGTAAGCGTGAACCACCTTGCTCAGGTTGATCTCGACTTCCCGGCCATTCGCATCGCGAGCCACCAGGCTGTCGCGGGCGAATGCCTGGTGCAGGCTGCCGAGGCGGTCCTCAACGGCCTTGTAGCGGTTGTTCAGCTCGGCACGCTCGCTCTCGATGTCCGCCTGCGCAGCAGCATCGAGCTTGCCGTCGAGCTCCAGCTTACGGCCTTGCAGACGCAGGCGCTCAAGACCGTAGTTGATCGCACCAATGTCCTTTTTCTCAAGCTTCTGCAACTCGCCAGCCAACTGATCGGCGCGCTTGAGGCGTGCCTGCAGTTCATTCCAGGCGGCCTGGCCTTCGGCGACGACCTTGCCGTCCTCCTTGACGCTGACCAGGTAACCGTAGAAGTTGCCCCACTCGCGACGCTCAAGGGCAATCAGATCAACCGGCGTGGTTTGCTCGGTCAGCCACTCGCCTACCACCCAGGTAAAGTCCGTGCCGTTAAGGTCGCGGTTACCGACCTTGATCAGCTCGCGGGTCATGAACTCCGGGCCTTCATCAGGCACCGGCAAACCGGCCCCCTTCAGACGTACACGGGGTACTTCTTCCTTTTGCACCACTTCGCCGACAACGATGTGACTGGCTTGGCCCGGCACGTTATAGGTGGTCTGAATCAAATCAGCAGGCCAGAAGTGGCCCAGGCCACGCACGGCGATCACCGACAACAGGCCGATCGTCATGATTACCGCGATGGACACGGCGCCACCGCTGATCCAGACGCCAGGGGCGCCGCTCTTGAACCAGCTTTTGAGGGAATCCTTTTTCACGGATCTCTACCTTCCTATCAAAGCGACGAGTATTTCTTGCGCAGACGCTGGCGAATCAGCTCGGCCAAGGTGTTCATCACGAAGGTGAACATCAGCAGTACCAGCGCGGCGAGGAACAACACGCGGTAATGGCTGCCACCGACTTCCGATTCCGGCATCTCCACCGCGACGTTGGCCGCCAGGGTGCGCATACCTTCAAACAGGTTCAGCTCCATGACCGGGGTGTTACCCGTGGCCATCAGCACGATCATGGTTTCACCGACCGCACGGCCCATACCGATCATCAGCGCCGAGAAGATCCCCGGGCTGGCGGTCAGGATGACCACACGGGTCAGGGTCTGCCATGGCGTGGCGCCCAGTGCCAAGGAGCCCAGGGTCAGGCTGCGTGGCACGCTGAATACGGCGTCTTCGGCAATCGAGTAGATGTTCGGGATCACCGCGAAGCCCATGGCGATACCAACTACCAGGGCGTTGCGCTGGTCGTAGGTGATGCCCAGGTCGTTGCTGATCCAAAGGCGCATGTCGCCGCCGAACCACCATGTTTCGATGAACGGACTCATGTACAGGGCGAACCAGCCGGTGAACAGGATCACCGGGATGAGGATCGCTGCTTCCCAGCCATCTGGCACACGCAGGCGCAGCGATTCCGGCAGGCGGCTCCAGGCGAAGCCGGCCAGCAGGATGCCGATCGGCATCAGCAGGAAGAGGCTGAACACACCCGGCAGGTGGCCTTCAAGGTACGGTGCGAGGAACAGGCCGGCGAAGAAGCCGAGGATCACCGTCGGCATCGCTTCCATCAGCTCAATCACCGGCTTGACCTTGCGGCGCATGCCGGGCGCCATGAAGTAAGCGGTATAGACCGCTGCGGCAATCGCCAGCGGCGCGGCCAGGATCATGGCGTAGAAAGCCGCCTTCAAGGTACCGAAGGTCAGTGGCGACAGGCTCAGCTTGGGTTCGAAGTCGGTGTTGGACGCGGTGGACTGCCAGACGTACTTCGGCTCGTCATAGTTCTCGTACCAGACCTTGCTCCACAGCGCGCTCCAGGACACTTCCGGGTGCGGGTTGCGCAGGCTCACTGGCAGCAATTTGCTGCCTTCTTCAATGATGATCCGGTTGGCACGTGGCGACAGCGCCAGGATGCCCGCGCCTTCAGCGACCGGCTCGATCAACAGGGTACGGTGGGCGGTGCTGTGGAACACACCCAGCTTGCCACTGGCGTCCAGGGCGACAAAGCCCTTGCGGCGCTCTTCGGCGTCGATCTGTACCACCGGGGCGGTGCCCATCTTGAAGTCGCGAATACGTTTGAAGCGTTGTTCGCCATCAGGGTCGCGGGCCATGAACCACTGGCTCAGGCCGCCTTTGGAGTCACCAATGATCAGCGAGATACCACCCACCAACTGAGTGCTGGCAGTGACTTCGGCATTGCCGTCGTCGAGCAGTTTGTAACGACCGTTGAGGCTCTTTTCACGCAGGCTGAAGACGTCGGCCTGAGCGCGACCATTGAGCACGTACAGCCACTGCTGCCGTGGGTCGATGAAGATGGCCTTCACCGGTTCGGTCATCTGTGGCAGGTCGATACGGCTCTGCTCACTGGTGACTTCACCGGTCATCATGTTTTCTTCACGGGCCAGCGACAGCACCTGCAGGTGTGAACCGGTCGAACCCGCTACCACCAGCGTGTCGCCATTGACGTTCAGGCTCACGTGTTCCAGCGGACGCCCTTCGTCATCAAGGGTGAACGGTGCCTGACCATAGGGGTAGTCGATGGCTGGGCTGATGGTTTTCTTGTTGTCCGGGTAGGTGATCTTGTAGCTGTGGCTGAACGCCAGCGCCTGGCCGTTGGAGAGGCCCAGCACTACCAGCGGGTTGCCTGGCTGATCGACACCAATCGAAGTTACCTGGGTATCGGCGGGCAACGGCAGGTCGAGGTGTTGCAGCTCGTCACCGGTCTTGGTGTCGAAGAACAGCACTCGGCCTTTGTCGGAAACACGCATCCCCACCAGGTTCTGCTCTTCCAGGGAGATCATCAGCGGTTTGCCGGCATCCTGTTGCAGCCAGGCTGGAGTCAGCGCTTTCTTGCTGGTCAGTTCAGCACCTTGGAACAGTGGCATGACCACGTACGCAAGGTAGAAGAAGATCAAGGTAATCGCGGCCAGCACGGCCAGCCCGCCCACCAGAACATACCAGCGGGTCAGGCGATCCTTGAGTGCGCGCAGACGGCGCTTGCGTTGCAATTCGGGCGTATTGAAGTCAATCCGCACGGGGGGAGAATTTTGGGTCATTGTGGAGTTGGCCAGATCATTCATGCGCACACCCTAGCGGTCCCGTATGACAGAAACATGACAATGCAGTGACGCAAAAAAGCCCGCCGCTCAGGTGTCCTGGCAGCGGACTCGCAATTTGCAGCAGGATTCGGCCAATACCGAACCCTGCCAGGTTCACACTCAGTTCTGCACGACGCCTTTGGCGCCTTGGCTCAGACCGAGGTCGGCCAGAGCTTTTTCAGCCACTTTGGCTGGCAGCGGGATGTAGCCGTCTTTCACCACGACTTGCTGACCGGCCTGCGACAGGACCAGCTTGACGAACTCGGCTTCCAGCGGTGCCAGAGGCTTGTTAGGTGCCTTGTTGACGTAAACGTAGAGGAAGCGCGACAGCGGGTAGGTGCCGTTCAGTGCGTTAGCTTCGTTGTCTTCAACGAAGGCACCGCCTTCCTTCTTGGCCAATGGCACGGTTTTCACGCTTGCGGTCTTGTAACCAATGCCCGAGTAACCGATGCCGTTCAGCGAGCTGCTGATCGACTGCACGACCGAAGCCGAGCCTGGCTGTTCGTTGACGTTAGGCTTGAAGTCGCCTTTGCACAGGGCTTCTTCCTTGAAGTAGCCGTAGGTGCCGGACACCGAGTTACGACCGAACAACTGAACCGGCTTGTTGGCCAGGTCGCCGGTCACACCCAGGTCACCCCAGGTTTTGACATCGTTCTTGCCACCGCACAGGCGAGTCGACGAGAAGATCGCATCGACCTGAGCCATGGTCAGACCCTTGATCGGGTTGTCCTTGTGCACGAAGACAGCCAGGGCATCAACAGCAACCGGGATTGCGGTTGGCTTGTAGCCATACTTCTGCTCGAACGCCTGCAGCTCGACGTCCTTCATCTTGCGGCTCATCGGGCCCAGGTTAGCGGTGCCTTCAGTCAGTGCAGGCGGTGCGGTGGAGGAACCGGCAGCCTGAATCTGAATGTTCACGTTCGGGTATTCTTTTTTGTAGGCTTCAGCCCACAGGGTCATCAGGTTGGCCAGGGTATCGGAACCGACGCTGGAGAGGTTGCCCGACACGCCAGTGGTTTTGACGTAAGTCGGAATAGCAGGGTCAACAGCGGCAACCGCATTAGCGGTGGCAACGCCAGCGGCGGCAAACGTCAGGGCCGCCATCAAACGCTTCAGTTTCATGCCTTGCTCCTAGCAGGAATTGGGGTTGAGATGAATCGGGCCCCAGTATCTGCAGGGCGTATGACCACTCTATGAAGTGAATATGACAATTAGATGAATGGCCATCACCGCTCAGGCAGGAAGGCCTTTTCAAAATGTAACGACTACTGGGCTAGAGCGCTTTCAGCGCTTCGTTGCCAGTAAATAGCAACCCACTAGCAGACCAATGGTGCAAATACCGGCCACGTAATAGGACGGGCCCATGGGGCTGAGCTTGAGCAGATAGGTCACGACCATCGGCGTCAGGCCACCAAAAATGGCGTACGCCAGGTTGTAGGAGAAGGACAGGCCACTGAACCGCACCACGGGCGGAAACGCCCGTACCATCACATAAGGCACTGCACCGACGATGCCGACGCACAACCCGGTCAGTGCATACATCGGAAACAGCCACTCGGGATGGGTCGCCAGGCTGTGATAAAACACCCATGAGCTGGCCAGCAGGCACAGGCTGCCCACCACGAACACCCGCCCGGCACCGAAGCGGTCAGCGAGCATGCCGGCGGCGACACAGCCGAAGCTGAGCAGGACAATGGCCAGGCTATTGGCCTGCAGCGCAACGGTCATGGGAATACCGTAGACCGTCTCCAACACGGTCGGGGTCATCAGGATCACCACGATGATGCCCGCCGACAATAGCCAGGTCAGCAACATCGACAGGATGATGGCACTGCGGTGATCACGCAGCACCGCACGCAGCGGCACTTCTTCGGCCAGCGCCTGGCGCGCCTTCATCTCGGCGAACACCGGGGTTTCGTGCAACCAGCGACGCAAATAGACCGAAAACAGACCAAACACCCCCCCCAGCAGGAACGGAATCCGCCAAGCGTAGTCAGACAGTTCCTGCTCACTGTAGAGGCTGCTAATCAGGGTAGCCACCAGCGAGCCGAGCAGAATGCCGGAGGTCAGCCCCGCTGTGAGGGTGCCGCAGGCATAACCGGTATTGCGTGCCGGGACATGCTCGGAGACGAACACCCAGGCGCCTGGGACTTCGCCACCGATGGCCGCGCCCTGGATCACCCGCATCAACAACAGCAGGATCGGCGCCCACATGCCAATCTGCGCGTAGGTCGGGAGCAAGCCCATGATCAGTGTCGGCACCGACATCATGAAGATGCTCAGGGTGAACATCTTCTTGCGCCCCAACAGGTCACCGAAGTGTGCCATGACGATACCGCCCAGTGGGCGTGCCAGGTAGCCAGCAGCAAAGATGCCGAAGGTCTGCATCAGGCGCAGCCATTCAGGCATGTCGGCGGGGAAGAACAAGTGGCCGACCACTTTGGCGAAGAATACAAAGATAATGAAGTCGTAGAATTCCAGCGCACCACCCAGGGCGGAAAGCGACAAGGTCTTGTAGTCACTGCGAGTCAGCGGCCGCGAGGGCTGCGCGATACTGGTGGGCACGGAGGTCATCGACGCGTCTCTTATTGATGGTTAAAGCGGCAACAGCGCTGGTTGCAGCCAGGGGAAAATGTTGGATCCGAGGCAATTTGCTTGAAAACGTACAGGATGTACACATTCACGACAGATAATGGTGACCGTATGGTCGTCGCTGCACGCGAGGCTCTATATACTGGCCCCATGCAGGAAAAGGCTACGCCTTATGGAGGATGTTGTGCGAAAGCGCCGCTGAATATACTTAGTCGGTTTCGCAGAGTTTCCTTTCGCCGCCTGGCTAAAGCGAACGCAGCGTAGCGTGCGTATGCTGAATCGTTTGTCGAGGCGTCCACACTGCGCTAACCAATGAAGCGTCACGGGTCAGAGGCTACCCCGGCATGATTGAACTCGAACAAGAAGATCCTATCCCGCAAGGCGACCTGGCCCTGCAAATCACTGCATTGCCACGTGAAACCAACGGTTTCGGCGATATCTATGGCGGCTGGCTGGTCGCCCAGATGGACCTCGCCGGCACGGCCATGGCCAGCCGTGTTGCAGGAGGCCGCGTGGCTACCGTCGCGATTGATCGCATGGCCTTCCTGGTGCCTGTCGCCGTCGGCGCACAACTGTCCTTCTATACCCAGACCCTGGAGATCGGCCGCAGTTCGATCCAGATGATGGTCGAAGTGTGGAGCGACGATCCGCTGTCCAGCGAATGGCGCAAGGTCACCGAAGCGGTGTTCGTCTTCGTTGCCATCGACGGCAGCGGTCGCACCCGCTCGGTTCCACCTCGTCGCTGAGCGGCTGGCGCGGTACACTCGGCGGTAGACGAGAGGTCAACGACCTTACGGCAACCGAACGAGATCAGGCGCATGTCCACACCCAAGGTAGAGTCGGAAAAACACGGCGAGCTCAACTGCTGGCGCATCACCAGCGACAGCGCTGAGCTACTGATCGCCCAGCAGGGTGCCCAGGTGCTGAGCTACCAACGGGTTGGCGAGCCGCCGCTGCTGTGGTTGAGCGACCTGGCCCTGTTCAAGCAGGGCAAGTCGGTACGCGCAGGCGTGCCGGTATGCTGGCCCTGGTTTGGCAACCTGGCGCGCAACCCGCAAAGCGTGCAGGCCATGTACCAGGCCAGTGAGGCGCCCGCCCACGGCCTGGCACGCGGGCGCGACTGGCAACTGTTGGGCATCGATAACAGCAGCACTGAGCTGCGTATCGACTTCACCCTGCCGCAAGCCCTGGGCAACCTGCCCGGCTGGCCGCATACCGTTGCGTTGAACCTGAGCATCGTCATGGGCGAGCAACTCAGCCTGACCTTGTGCAGCGAAAACCTGGGTAGCGACCCCGTCACCATCAGCCAGGCGCTGCACAGCTACTTCGCTGTCAGTGATGTACGCCAGGTTCGGGTCGAAGGCGTGGCCGGGCTGAACTACATCGAAACGCTGGCCAACTGGGAGCAGCGCAACCAACAGGGCGACCTGGGTTTTGCCGGGGAAACCGACCGCATCTACCTGCAGGCACCTGAGCAACTGAGCATTGTCGACCCGGCCTGGAACCGTCGCATCCTGTTGCGCAGCAGTGGCTCGCGCTCGGCCGTCATCTGGAACCCCTGGACCGACCGCGCCGCCGAACTGATCGACATGGCCAACGATGGCTGGCAGCGCATGCTGTGCATTGAGACGGCGAATGTCTGGGACGATCTCGTGCAACTGGCACCAGGCGCCCGTCACACCTTGAGCCTGAGTATCGGCAGCGAGCCGCTCTAAACACGGACTACTGTGGGCGTTGGCTTGCCAACGCCATCAAAGGTCAGCGTCCGTCACCACCCGCACCTGCCCGGCGTCCAGCGCATAGGCTGCATCCGCCAGGTCGTTGCTGACCTTCTCGACCGTCAACGTGCCAGTGACCCATAACGGCGTGTAGATATCGTCCAGTTTCAAGCCTTTGGGGTAACGCACCAGTACCAGTTGGTTCGGTGGCGGTGGCGGCACATGAATGCAGGCACCTGGGTAGGGCACCAGAAAAAACAAGGTGCTTTTGCCTTTGGCATCGGTTTCCAGCGGTACCGGATAGCCACCCAGGCGGATGTGCTTGCCGTTCATGGACGCAACGGTCTTGCTCGAGTACATCACCGCTGGCAGTCCCTTGCTTTGCTTCAAGCCGCCCTTGTTGCTGAACGTGCCATTGGCTTCGGGAGAGTTGTGGTCAATCTCGGGCATTTCCTCAAGCGCCTTCTGGTCCGACTTGGGCATCAGCTCCAACCAGTCGGTTTCCGGCAACTCGGCATGGGCCAGGCCACTGCAAAACAGGAGAGCACACAGGAAAATACGGCGCATGAAAAACTCGGCAACAAGGGGAACGTAAGTTGCCGAGCATTCTAGCCTGACGTCAGTTCTTTTTGATGAAACCGAAGATCAGCAACAGCACAATGGCACCGACCAGCGCGCCGAAAAACCCTGCCCCCTCGCCAGCATGGTAGATCCCCAAGGCCTGGCCACCATAGGTGGCAGCCACGGATCCACAGATGCCGAGCACAATCGTCATGATCCAGCCCATGTTGTCGTCGCCTGGCTTGAGGAAGCGTGCCAGCAGACCCACGACCAGGCCGATGAAGATGGTTCCAATGATGCCCATGGCGATCCCTCTGAAGTGCGTGCATTGGCCAAAGCCTAGTCAGCGCTTTGGCATCCTGCCATCAGAGGGACGCGGGAGCAGGAAGGTTCCGCTCAGGCGGAAATCAATGCTTCAACCTGCTGGATTTTCTGCTCGAGCGTGGCCTTGTCGGCACAACGCAGGGTGGCGTGGCCAACCTTGCGCCCGGCCTTGAAGGCTTTGCCGTAGTGATGCAGATGGCAGTCGTCGATAGCGATGACCTGCTCCACCGCCGGCACTTCGCCGATGAAGTTGAGCATGGCGCTTTCGCCGACCTTGTCGGTCGAACCCAGTGGCAGGCCCGCAACGGCGCGCAGGTGGTTCTCGAACTGGCTGCACTCGGCGCCTTCGATGGTCCAGTGCCCGGAGTTGTGAACCCGCGGCGCGATTTCGTTGGCTTTCAGGCCACCATCCACCTCGAAGAATTCGAACGCCAGAACACCCACGTAGTCGAGGTGCTTCAGTACACGCCCGGCGTAGTCTTGCGCCAACGCCTGCAATGGATGCTCGCTGCTGGCAACCGACAAGCGCAGGATGCCACTCTCGTGAGTGTTGTGGACCAGCGGGTAGAAACGGGTTTCACCGTCACGGGCGCGCACGGCGATCAACGAGACTTCACCCGTAAATGGCACAAAGCCTTCCAACAGGCACGGCACGCTACCCAGTTCGGCGAAAGTACCCACTACATCGGCTGCAGTTCGCAGTACTTTCTGGCCTTTTCCGTCATAACCCAAGGTACGGGTTTTCAGCACTGCAGGCAGGCCGATGCTGGCCACCGCGGCGTCGAGGTCGGCTTGCGACTGGATATCGGCGAAGGACGGGGTTGGAATACCCAGGTCCTTGAACATGCTCTTCTCGAACCAGCGATCACGCGCAATACGCAGGGATTCGGCGCTTGGGTAAACCGGTACGAACTGCGACAGAAACGCGACGGTTTCGGCTGGCACGCTTTCGAACTCGAACGTTACCAGATCGACTTCGTCGGCCAATTGGCGCAAGTGGTCCTGGTCACCGTAATCGGCGCGCAGGTGCTCGCCCAACGACGCAGCACAGGCGTCCGGTGCAGGGTCAAGGAAAGCGAAATTCATGCCCAGCGGAGTGCCTGCCAGGGCCAACATGCGGCCCAACTGGCCGCCACCGATTACACCGATTTTCATGCTCGTGACCTCAGGCCTGGCGTGGATCTGGATTGTCCAGAACGCTGTCTGTCTGCTCGGCGCGGAACTGCTTCAGCACGGCGTGGAACTGAGGGTGCTTGGCCCCCAGGATGCTCGCTGAAAGCAACGCGGCATTGATCGCACCGGCCTTGCCGATAGCCAGGGTTGCCACCGGGATACCGGCTGGCATCTGCACGATCGACAGCAACGAGTCGACACCCGAGAGCATCGAGGACTGCACAGGCACACCCAAAACCGGCAGGTGAGTCTTGGCAGCGCACATGCCCGGCAGGTGGGCTGCGCCCCCTGCACCGGCGATGATCACCTCGATGCCACGGCCCTCAGCTTCTTCGGCATACTGGAACAGCAGGTCCGGCGTGCGATGGGCGGAGACCACCTTCACTTCGTAGGGAATGCCGAGTTTTTCCAGCATATCGGCGGTGTGGCTAAGGGTGGACCAATCGGACTTGGAGCCCATGATCACGCCAACCAGTGCACTCATCGTCGAGCCTCTTCTCTTGGGCGCCTTCAGGCGCGTCAAAAAACAACAAGCCACGCGGGACGACCGGCGTGGCTTGTTATGCGAATTCATTGGCAGGTGGGACCGGCCAAGGGCCGCGCAGTATACCGTAAAGCAGCCAGAAGAAAGCCCCCTTGCCGACCATTAGTCAGTGCAGCAAGGGCGCATTGCTTTTGTACCCGGTATTACTCTACCGATGCGAGAAAATCGGCCATACGGCTGCGATTGACGTCAGAGAATCTGTAGTCCTTCGCATAGAGCGGATTGTTGGCTTCATGCATGTAGGTTTGTGTTGGCGGGATGCCAAACGTCACTTCCGCATGCTCATGCGAAGCGTTGAATGTATGGCCCAGTTCATGGGCGATATGCTGGTAACCCTGAACGGACGCCAGGAAAAAATTCCCGCCAACCTGGGCCATGCCATGCACGCTGCTGGAGATCCCGTCCTGGGTGATGAGCCCATAACGATAGTTGTGGCGGTAGGACAGATCGTTCTCTTGGGCAAACGTTGCTCCGCGCGAGGCGAACTCATCGAGACTCGACCGCTCCCTGCCCAGTTCGGTCTTGTAACTGAAGTCGGTCACACCTGGGATGGCGTAGTGAAGCTCGACAATGATTTCACGCTGGAATACCTGCTCCAGCTCATACATCAAGTCCTTCAGATAGTCGCGGTAGATGATCGGTCGATAGCCTTCATCGAGATCATCGTGGCAGAACAGGTAGATGAACACGGGCTTTTTCTCGTACTTGTCAAAGTCCCCGTACTTTTCGTAAAGATCGTATTTTTTATAGAGCATTCCGAAATCCTTTCAGAAGAGTGCGCCCGTCCTAAATGACAGGCGCGGCGTGAAGAAGCCGTCGACATAACCTACAAGTCACGCCAACGCCCGGCATTCAGCCATCGCCCCTTCATCGTGTAGCGCTTGCAGCTAAACGGTGTAGGAAGCCCGCAAAGACATCAGCTTGCCGCAGCCTGCTCCAGCTTGCGCCAGAGCAATCGAACATTGGCCTTGCGCACCAGCGCGCAGCGATACACGCGGATCTCCAGTGGCACGTGCCACTGGCTGCCACCACAAATCACCAGTTCCCCCCGTTCCAACTCAGCCCTTGCCGACAGCCGTGGCACCCAGGCGATACCGAGCCCCTCCAGCGCCATGCTCTTGAGGCTGTCGGCCATGGCCGTCTCGTAGACTGTGGTGAAGCGCAGGTTGCGCTGACGCAACAACAGGTTCACCGAGCGCCCGAGGAATGCCCCGGCGCTGTACGCCAACAACGGCACACTGCCCTCGCCTTCGAGGTCGAACAGCGGTTTGCCGTCCGCGTCTGCCGCGCAGACTGGGAGCATCTCGGTATGCCCCAAGTGCAGCGACGGGAAGATTTCCGCATCCATCTGCAGCGCGGCATCC
This sequence comes from Pseudomonas sp. HLS-6 TE3448, assembly GCF_053629555.1. Taxonomy (NCBI): domain Bacteria; kingdom Pseudomonadati; phylum Pseudomonadota; class Gammaproteobacteria; order Pseudomonadales; family Pseudomonadaceae; genus Pseudomonas; species Pseudomonas sp. HLS-6 TE3448. Next base: position 1,252,720 of record NZ_JBRJIO010000001.1, read on the forward strand.
GGGTCATAGAACGCCAACATCAGATCGCAACCCCCTTCACGCAAGGCATGCACCGCATCGCCAACGTTAGTTGCAACCAAACGTGTCGCGATATTGAGCCCATCGTTGCGTAATTGGGCGATCCAGCGCGGGAAAAAGCCCAGTGCCAGAGAGTGCGCCGCGGACACCTGAATGACCTCGCCCTGCCCACCTTCGAGGTGATGCAAATGGCGCAGTACCTCGCCCAACTGATCGACCACAGTACGCGCCGTCACCAGAAACAACTGGCCAGCAGCCGTCAACTCAATGGGTGTACGCGAACGGTTGACCAGGGTCAGACCCAACGCCGCCTCCAGGCTGCGAATACGCCGGCTGAAGGCCGGCTGGGTCACGAAACGGCGCTCGGCCGCTTGCGAAAAGCTCCGGGTAGCGGCCAGCGCACTGAAGTCTTCCAGCCATTTACTTTCAAGGTTCATCAAGGGTCTCCAGGCATGCACCAAAATGGCACACGCTCGAATAGCTGTTGGCGTCACATCGACCATTATGCCGTTTGTGCATAGGTTAGCGTGCAACAGCATTGGCCGCAAAACTCCCGCAGACCTAGGATTGGCGCCATTCCGGCATGTGCCGGGCCAAACTCGAGATGATATCTATCATGTCCGCTGCTGCATCGTTCCGTGTTGAAAAAGACCTGCTTGGCACCCTCGAAGTCCCTGCTGATGCCTACTACGGCATCCAGACCCTGCGTGCTGCCAACAACTTCCACCTCTCCGGCGTTCCGCTGTCGCACTACCCTAAGCTGGTCGTGGCCCTGGCCATGGTCAAACAGGCTGCTGCTGACGCCAACCGCGAGCTGGGCCACCTGAACGATACCAAGCACGCTGCCATCAGCGAGGCTTGCGCCCGTCTGATCCGTGGCGACTACCACGAGCAGTTCGTGGTGGACATGATCCAGGGCGGTGCTGGCACTTCGACCAACATGAACGCCAACGAAGTCATCGCCAACATCGCACTTGAGGCCATGGGCCATCAAAAGGGTGAGTACAAGTACCTGCACCCGAACAACGATGTGAACATGGCGCAGTCGACCAACGACGCCTACCCGACCGCAATCCGTCTGGGCCTGCTGCTTGGTCACGATGCCCTGCTGGCCAGCCTCGACAGCCTGATCCAGGCCTTCGCTGCCAAGGGTGAAGAGTTCAACCACGTACTGAAGATGGGCCGTACCCAGCTGCAGGACGCGGTACCGATGACCCTCGGCCAGGAATTCCGTGCCTTTGCCACCACCCTGACCGAAGACCTCAACCGCCTGCGCACCCTGGCGCCGGAAGTCCTGACAGAAGTCAACCTGGGCGGTACCGCCATCGGTACCGGCATCAACGCCGACCCAGGCTACCAGCACCTGGCCGTACAGCGCCTGGCAGAAATCAGCGGCCAACCGCTGGTACCGGCTGCCGACCTGATCGAAGCTACCTCGGACATGGGCGCCTTCGTCTTGTTCTCCGGCATGCTCAAGCGCACTGCGGTCAAGCTGTCGAAGATCTGTAATGACCTGCGTCTGCTGTCCAGCGGCCCACGCACCGGCATCAACGAAATCAACCTGCCAGCACGCCAGCCGGGCAGCTCGATCATGCCAGGCAAGGTCAACCCGGTGATCCCGGAAGCCGTCAACCAGGTGGCCTTCGCCATCATCGGTAACGATCTGGCCCTGACCATTGCAGCCGAAGGCGGCCAACTGCAGCTGAACGTGATGGAACCGCTGATCGCCTACAAGATCTTCGATTCGATCCGCCTGCTGCAACGCGCCATGGACATGCTGCGCGAGCACTGCATCGTCGACATCACTGCCAACGAGCAGCGCTGCCGTGAACTGGTCGAGCACTCGATCGGCCTGGTCACTGCCCTGAACCCGTACATCGGCTACGAAAACGCCACCCGTATCGCCCGTATTGCGCTGGAAAGCGGCCGCGGCGTACTGGAACTGGTGCGCGAAGAAGGCTTGCTCGACGACGCCATGCTCGACGACATCCTGCGCCCGGAAAACATGATTGCACCGCGTCTGGTACCGCTGAAGGCTTAACCCTCAGTACCTCACGCAAACCGCTCACCAGGTCGAGGGACTAGACACCTCTCACCTTTTGAGGGCCTGGAGCCGAATGCTCCAGGCCCTTTTTTTTGCCTGCGATTTCATCTACAGCTTTTACCCTGCTGACGCAGACAAGGCTCCCGACGATGGCGTACTGTGATCTGCTTCTAACAAGACTGACCACGGAGACAGGCGAATGAACCCCGTTACCGCGCATCCCGCTCGCAATATCATGGTGCTCTACACCGGTGGCACCATCGGCATGCAGGCCAGCGCCCACGGCCTGACGCCGGCCTCAGGCTTTGAACAACGGATGCGCGAACAACTGACGGGCCTGGCGTTGCCCCATTGGCAGTTTCGCGAACTGCTGCCACTGATCGACAGCGCCAACATGACCCCGCAATACTGGCAGCGCCTGCGCGAAGCCATTATCGACGCGGTCGACAGCCAAGGCTGCGATGCCGTGCTGGTGCTACACGGTACCGACACCCTGGCCTACAGCGCGGCCGCCATGAGTTTCCAGTTGCTGGGGTTGCCGGCACCGCTGCTGTTTACCGGCTCGATGCTGCCAGCCGGCGCCCCCGACAGCGATGCCGAAGAAAATATCGTTGGCGCTTTGCAGACACTGGCCGCCGGGCACGTATCGGGCGTGCAACTGTACTTCCACGGCGAGCTGCTTACGCCGACCCGCTGCGCCAAGGTCCGCAGTTATGGCCGCCATCCCTTTGCCACACTGAAGCGCTTCGGTGGTGCAGCCAAGGCTGCATCGCTACCCGCCGAACTGGACTACCGTCACGCCAAGCAAACCGCCCAGGTTGCGGTGCTGCCACTGGTGCCCGGTTTTGCTGCCCAGCCACTGCTGGCGGTACTCGACAGTGGTGTTCAAGCCGTCATCCTGGAATGCTTCGGTAGCGGCACGGGCCCCTGCGATGACGTCGAGTTTCTTGCCAGCCTGAAGCTCGCCCAGACCCGCGGCATTGTGGTGGTGGCAATCACACAGTGTCACGAGGGCGGTGTCGACCTGGATGTCTATGAAGCCGGCAGTCGACTGCGTGAAGTGGGCGTAGTGTCTGGCGGCGGCATGACCCGCGAAGCAGCCTTCGGTAAATTGCAGGCTTTGCTGGGCGCGGGGCTGCCGGTGGACGAAGTACGTCGCCTGGTTGAACTCGATGTGTGCGGGGAACTGCGTTGAGTGCATCGCCGGCAGCACCGACACGAATGTGATGATACCGGCCACCCTGTTACTGGCCAGGCGCCTGACACCTGATCAGCGACGCCAGGCACGCCGCAGGCGTGCCAAGGCATCGGCGATCGCGGCTTCAGGCACCGCAGCAAAGCCCAGTACCAGGCCGGCGCGTTTATCCACAGGGGTGCTTGAGTCCTCCAGCCAGTAATCGCTCAATGGATTCAGTTCAACCCCGACGGCCTCCGCGCGGGCGATCAGTTCACGTTCGCGTGCCAGGCTGTCCACATCGACTTTGACATGCAGGCCCGCCGCCACCTCAGGCATTGCCCCACAGCCGGAGATATCCACAGGCCACCCTGCCTTGAGCACATTGCGCCGACTCAACGCTGCCCGGCGCATACGACGGATATGCCGCTGAAAATGCCCTTGTGCCATGAACTGCGCCATCACCACCTGATTACCGACTTCCGAATGCCGCACCGCCAGTGCCCGACAGCGGGAAAATGCCTCGACCAATGGCGGCGGTACGACCAGATAACCCATGCGCAGGGCCGGAAAGGCGATCTTGCCGAAGGTACCGACATACAGCACACGGCCATGTGGGTCCAAGGCAGCCAAGGGCGCCAGGGGCGCACCGCTGTAACGGTATTCACCATCATAATCGTCCTCGACAATCCAGCTATCGCTGCGTTCAGCCCAGGCCAGCAGCTCCAGACGCCGGGCCAGGCTCATGGTGACGCCCGTGGGGTACTGGTGAGAAGGCGTCACGTAGCTCAGGCGGCACTGGGGCAGTGCAGACAAGGCTGCGCAATCCATCCCTTCGTTATCTACCGCAACACCGAACACCCGTGCCCCGGCAAGCGCGAACGCATGCCCGGCAGCCCGGTACCCAGGGTTTTCCACAGCCACCCCATCGCCAGGCTCCAGCAGCAACTGTGCACAAAGGCTGATCGCCTGCTGTGCGCCACTGGTGATCACAATTTGTTCAGCGCTGCAGGAAAGCCCCCGCGAACGACGCAGGTAGGTCGCAATCAGTTCGCGCAAAATCGGCTCGCCTGCCGGATCACCGTAACCGAGCAGGGCCGGATCGGGCTTACGCCAGAAACCCGCTTGTAGCTTGGCCCACGTCTCGAAGGGGAATAGATCGAAAGCGGGTGCACCGACTCGGAATGCCCTCGGCGGCCCGCTTTTCGGTGCTGGCAAATGATGCTTTTCAAGCCGACTCAAAGACCCGGTGTGGATAACTTTACTGGTTAGATGCTCAGTGTTTTCTGGCGATTTTGTGGATAAGGCTGTGGAAAAACCCCGGGATAACCCTGTGGATACATTTGTGGATAGTTTTGGCAACTGAGCAACATAGGTGCCGTCCCCTACCCGGCTTTCAATAAAACCTTCGGCGTAAAGCTGGTCATAGGCACGCACCACACTGTTGCGCGACAGTGCCAATGCCTTGGCCAGGTCGCGACTGGCCGGCAAACGTGTACCGCTGCCCAGCCGCCCATCCAGCACTCTGGCACGCAAGACTTGATACAACTGGCGACTCAACCCCAGACGCCGATCAAGTACGATACCCGTTGGATCAAAGGGCAATGACAGGGGCTGCTCGCGCACGGTATTGGACCTATAAAATCGATAGTGAATGGCTCTTACCATAGGCCAATAGCCTGCCTAGGATGGCTGCATTCGCCAAGGACTATCGTCATGTATATACCCAGTGCGTTCCGGGACACCGATCTCGACAGCCTGCACCAGCAAATCGAACAGACCCGCCTTGCCATTCTTGTCACACACGGCCAGCAGGGCTTGCAGGCGAGCCACCTGCCGTTGCTGTTGAAGCGCGACGAAGGCCCGAACGGCACACTCTACGGGCATCTGGCCAAAGCCAACCCCCAGTGGCAGGACCTGGCCACTGGCAGCGAAGCGCTGCTGATCTTCGCGGGAGCCGATGCCTATGTCAGCCCGAACTTCTACCCAAGCAAAGCCGTGGACGGTAAAGCCGTACCCACCTGGAATTACCTGGCGGTGCATGCCTACGGCTGCGCCGAGGTGTTTGACGACCCGCAACGCTTGCACCCATTGCTCGACAGCCTCAGTGAGCGCCATGAACGTGGCCGCCCCCAGCCCTGGTCGATCGACGACGCACCCGTCGACTATATCAATGGCATGCTCAAAGCGATTGTCGGCTTCGCCCTGCCGATTGAGCGTTTGCAAGGTAAACGCAAGACCAGCCAGAACCGCAACAGCGCCGACATTGAAGGCGTACGCAAAGGCCTGAGCGAAAGCCCAGACCCACTGGACAACCAATTGGCCGCCCTGATGCGCCAACCCTGAAGGAGCCTGAAATGCCCACCGTACAGATCCGCCCGGTCGAAGCCGACGACCATAGCGCCTGGCTGCCCCTGTGGCAGGCCTACCAGCGTTTTTACGAAACCCAGATTGATGAGCAGGTCAGCACAGTGACCTGGCAACGCATGCTCGACCCCGCCGAACCCATTAATGCAGCCCTGGCCTGGGTCGACGGCAAGGCCGTGGGCATGGTCCATTGGATCTATCATCGTTCCTGTTGGACCACGGAAAACTCATGCTACCTGCAAGACCTGCTGGTCGCTCAGGAGCAACGTGGCCAGGGCATTGGTCGGCAGTTGATCGAGTTCGTCTACGCGACTGCCAGCGCTGCGGGATGCGCCAAGGTCCACTGGCTGACCCACGAGACCAACACCACCGCCATCGCTCTCTACGAGCAGTTGGCCGAACGTCCGGGCTTCATTCAGTTCCGCAAACTGTTGTAATTCGAGGAGCCGTCCCATGAACACTCTGCTGAACTGGCACCCCGCCAAACTGCCACCCGCCACCCCGTTGACCGGGCGTTTCATCCGCCTGGAGAAACTCAACCCGCGCCAGCACCGTGACGACCTCTGGGAAGTGTTCAATGGCCCCGATGCTGACGCTGCGCTATGGAGCTACCTGCCCTACGGCCCTTTCGAAGAACGTGAAGCGTTCGACCACTGGCTCGACAGCAATGCCGCCACCAGTGACCCGTTGTTCTACACCGTCATTGACCTGCACAACGGCCAGGCCCAGGGCATTCTCAGCCTGATGTCGATAGTGCCAGCACACGGTCGTATCGAGATTGGCCATGTCGCCTTCGGCGCCACCATGCAGCGCACACCGAAAGGTACCGAAGCCATCTACCTGCTGGGCAAGCTGGCCTTTGAGCTGGGAAACCGCCGCCTGGAATGGAAGTGCAATGACGCCAATAGCCGTTCCAAACGGGCGGCTGAACGCTTCGGCTTCCACTATGAAGGGCTGTTTCGCAAGCATATGGTGGTCAAGGGACAGAACCGCGATACGGCCTGGTACTCGATCACCGACGATGAATGGCCTGCCATCGCTGCCGGTTTCGAGCGCTGGCTCGCGGCAGAAAACCAGCGCCCTGACGGTCAGCTCAGAACGCTGGAGGCGTGTCGCGAATCCGCCTGAAGGATCAGCGCAGGCGTTGCGCCAGGACGGCTATGTGCTCCGGGCCAATGCCACAGCAACCACCCAGGTGGCTTGCACCGCGCTGACGCCAATTTTCGGCCCAGTGCAGGTAGCCCGGCGGATCAAGGTCTTCGCGTAGCTCGTCCAGCCCATCGTTGGCGGTAGCGTCCTTGGGTTGCGGCGGGAACGCATTGGCGTAGGCGCCGATGGCAATCTGTACACCCAACCGCTCGAAGGTTTCGCGTGCGGCATCGATAGCCGCGCCGATGACTTCCGGCTGGCTGCAGTTGAACAGCAAGGTCTGCACACCCAGCTGTGCGGCCACTTCGGCGGCCTCACTGACGGGCTCACCAGAGCGCAAACGCGGCAGGTCATCGACATCGTCGTCCTGCAGGGTGAAGGACAGCCAGAACGGCTTGCCATCGTTGGGCAGGCCGGCACGAATGGCCCGCGCTTCGACGATGGAGCTCTGGGTCTCGGCCAACCACAGGTCGACATGCTCAGCCAGACCTTCAACCAACGGCGTCAGGACTTCGCTGACCCGAGCGGCATCGAACAGGTCGGGACGGTACGAGCCGAACAGGGGTGGCAATGAACCGGCAACCCGTACCGGCTGGCCACTGGCGTCCGCAGCAGCGCGGGCCAGTTGCCCGGCGGTCGAGGCCAAGGCCCGCCCTTCAGCGGCAAAGCGGGCCTCGCCGATGTGGAATGGCACCACAGCATAGCTGTTGCTGGTAATGACCCGCGCCCCGCTTTCGATGTAGGCCGCATGCACGGCCACCACCGCCTCCGGGGCCTCGCTCAAGGCCAGCGCCGACCATTCCGGTTGCCGAAAGGGCGCACCACGGCGCTGCAGCTCACGGCCCATGCCACCATCGAGAATCACCACCGCACTTTCACCCATATAACGTCCACTTCTATGAATATAAATAAAACTTACTAGTAGAGTTTTTCTTATAACTATTTAATACGCCGGACATTCAATTTAACAACTCTTTTTTCAGGTGATTTTCCATGCGTTTTTCCACCTTGTTGGGCGCCAGCCTGCTGGCACTGAGTGTGACCACCCAAGCCCTGGCGGGGGCAACGCTGCAACGCGTGGAAGAACGCAAGGAACTGGTCGGCGTGCTGATGGAAAGCTACCCGCCATTCTCTTTCCTCAACGAGCAGAACCAGCTGGACGGCTTCGATGTCGACGTGGCCAAGGCCGTAGCCGAAAAACTCGGTGTCAAACTGCGCCTGGAAACCCCATCCTGGGACGTGATCGCCGCCGGTCGCTGGAGCGGTCGATACGATATCTGCATCTGCTCGATGACGCCGAGCAAGGCTCGCGCCCAGGTCTTCGACTTCCCGGTGGAGTACTACGCTTCGCCTGCCGTCATCGTGGTCAACGCCAAGGATGACCGTATTCACGGCGCTAAAGACCTCAGCGGCCTGAAAGTCGGCCTTACCAGCGCCTCCAGCTACGAAAGCTACCTGAACAAGAACCTCGTCATTGAAGGCGCGGAAGACAAGGCCCTGGACTACCCGTTCGAGAACGTCCAGATCGCCCCCTATGACACCGACAACGTGGCCTTTCAGGATCTGGGCCTGGGTGCCGGCGTGCGCCTCGATGCGATCCTCACCAACCTGGTCACCGCCCAGCCGCGCCTGAATCAGGATGCGCGCTTCAAGCTGGCCGGCCAGGCGCTGTATGAAGAACCTAACTCGGTTGCCATCGAGAAAGGAGATGCGGCCTGGAATGCCAAGGTTCAGCAAGTGTTCGCCGAGCTGAAACAGGACGGCACCCTGAGCCGCCTGTCGCAGAAGTGGATCGGCGCCGATATCAGTAAATGAGTGCCTATCAGCCACCGCCCAGCCAGGCTACGCGCACGCTGGGCCAGCGCCTGTTCGGTTTTCGCACGCGCCTTTACCTGACGTGGGCAGCGTTGTTCGTGATGTTCGTCGGGTTCTTCCTGAGCTTCGACCTGAAGTTTTCGATCATCCTCGACAAGCTGCCTAACCTGCTCGGGCTGCACCTGGCACCCAATGGTTTCCTGCAAGGCGCAGCACTGACCCTGTTCCTTTGCCTGTGCTCGATGCTCAGCTCGGTGATACTGGGTTTCGCTGCGGCGTTGGCGCGCCTGTCGAACAGCGCTGTCGCCTTGGGCATCGCCAGCTTCTACACCTCGTTCTTTCGCGGCACGCCGCTGCTGATCCAGATCCTCTTGATCTACCTGGGCCTGCCGCAAATTGGCGTTGTACCTGGTGCGATCAGCGCCGGGATCATTGCCTTGTCGTTGAACTACGGTGCCTACCTGAGTGAAATCTTCCGCGCCGGTATCATTGGCGTGGCGCCCGGCCAGCGGCAGGCGGCCATGGCCCTGGGGATGCACCCACGGGCAATTTTCTGGCACATCACCCTGCCCCAGGCCATGCGTACGATCATTCCGCCAAGCGCCAACCAGTTCATTTCCATGCTCAAGGATTCGTCGCTGATTTCGGTGATGGGGGTCTGGGAAGTGATGTTTCTGGCGCAGTCCTATGGCCGCTCCAGCTACCGCTACCTGGAAATGCTGACCACTGCAGCCGCCATCTACTGGCTGCTGTCGTTTGCCCTGGAGTTGCTCCAGGTGCGCCTGGAACGGCACTACGGCAAAGGCTATCGGCACTGACGCCGCATCGCCAAATCGCGCATAAAAAAAGGGGGGCATATGCCCCCCAGAGGTTAACCGTTTACTACCGAGGGCTGTTTCAGCCCTCGATCTCGATCAGGATCTCGCCCGGGTTGACCCGGTCGCCCTTGGCCACGTGGATAGCGACAACTTTACCGGCGATGGCCGACTGCACTTCGGTCTCCATCTTCATCGCTTCGGTGATCAGCACGGCCTGGCCGGCTTTCACCGTGTCGCCTTCCTTGACCAGCACATCGACGATGTTGCCCGGCATGGTGGTGCTGACATGACCTGGCTCGCTGGCCTGCTTGCGCTTGCTGCCGCCACCGCCGACGAACTCGTTGAGCGGCTCGAACACCACTTCTTCCGGCATGCCGTCGATGGACAGGTAGAAGTGACGCTTGCCTTCAGACTTGACGCCAACACCGGTGATATCGACGCGGTAGGTCTCACCGTGAACATCAATGACGAACTCGGTCGGGACGCCTTCACCACCGGCCGAGCCCACGGCACCGGCTTCCGGAATCGGCAGCAGCACTTCAGGGGTCAGGGTGCCGGCATCGCGCTCTTCGAGGAACTTGCGGCCAATGTCCGGGAACATGGCGAAAGTCAGTACATCTTCTTCAGACTTGGCCAGGTTGCCGATGTCCGAACGCAGCTTGGCCATCTCAGGCTTGAGCAGGTCAGCCGGACGCACGTCGATTACTTCTTCGCTGCCAATCGCCTGACGACGCAGTTGGTCATTGACCACACCCGGCGCCTTGCCATAACCCCCTTGCAGGTACAGCTTCACTTCGTTGGTGATGGTCTTGTAGCGCTCGCCCGCGAGGACGTTGAAGAACGCTTGAGTACCGACGATCTGCGAGGTCGGCGTAACCAGCGGTGGGAAGCCGAGGTCTTCACGCACCCGTGGAATTTCGGCCAGCACTTCGTTCATGCGGTGCAGCGCGCCCTGCTCCTTGAGCTGGTTGGCCAGGTTGGAAATCATCCCGCCTGGTACCTGGTTGACCTGCACACGGGTGTCAACGGCGGTGAACTCGCTTTCAAACTGGTGATACTTCTTGCGCACGGCGTAGAAGTACAGACCGATTTCCTGAAGCAGCTCCAGGTCCAGGCCGGTGTCGAATTCGCTGCCCTTGAGCGCGGCAACCATCGACTCGGTACCCGGGTGGCTGGTGCCCCAGGCGAAGCTGGAGATCGCGGTGTCGATATGGTCGGCACCGTTTTCGATGGCCTTGAGTTGGCACATCGCGGCCAGGCCAGCGGTGTCGTGGGAGTGGATGAACACCGGCAGCGACTGCTCGGCCTTCAATGCCTTGACCAGTTCACCGGTGGCATACGGGGTCAGCAGGCCGGCCATGTCCTTGATCGCGATCGAGTCGCAGCCCATGGCTTCCATCTGCTTGGCCTGGGCCACGAACGCGTCGATGGTGTGTACCGGGCTGGTGGTGTAGGCAATGGTGCCCTGGGCATGCTTGCCGGAGGCCTTGACCGCCTCAATGGCAACGCGCAGGTTGCGCACGTCGTTCATGGCATCAAAGATGCGGAAGACGTCGATGCCGTTGACAGCTGCCTTGGCCACGAACGCCTTGACCACGTCATCGCTGTAGTGCCGGTAGCCGAGCAGGTTCTGCCCGCGCAGAAGCATTTGCAGGCGGGTGTTCGGCAGTGCCGCACGCAACTTGCGCAGACGCTCCCACGGGTCTTCCTTGAGGAAACGTACGCAGGCGTCAAACGTCGCGCCACCCCAGACTTCCAGCGACCAGTAGCCGACTTTGTCGAGCTTGTCGCAGATGGGCAGCATGTCTTCGGTGCGCATGCGGGTTGCCAGCAGGGACTGGTGGGCGTCACGCAGGATCGTGTCGGTTACATGAATTTTCTTGGACATTTTTTCGTATTCCTCACAGGCCTGCGTGGGCGGCAATGGCAGCAGCGATGGCCAGGGCCAGCTCTTCGGGTTTGCGCTTGATCGAGTAGTTGGTCAGTTCCGGATGGCTTTCCACGAAGCTGGTATTGAACTGGCCACTGCGGAATTCCGGATTGCGCAGGATTTCCTGGTAATAAGCGGCGGTGGTCTTTACCCCTTGCACGCGCATGTCATCCAGCGCCCGCAGGCCGCGGTCCATGGCTTCTTCCCAGGTCAGGGCCCAAACCACCAGTTTCAAGCACATCGAATCGTAGAACGGCGGGATGGTGTAGCCGGTGTAGATCGCCGTGTCGGTACGCACGCCAGGGCCACCGGGTGCGTAGTAACGGGTGATCTTGCCAAAGCTGGGCAGGAAGTTGTTCTTCGGGTCTTCGGCGTTAATCCGGAACTGCAGGGCAAAGCCGCGGTGCTGGATGTCTTCCTGCTTGATCGAGAGCGGCAGGCCCGACGCAATACGAATCTGCTCACGTACGATGTCGATGCCGGTGATTTCCTCGGTGATGGTGTGTTCCACTTGTACCCGGGTGTTCATCTCCATGAAGTACACCTCGCCATCGGCGAGCAGGAACTCCACGGTACCGGCGTTTTCATAACCGACCGCCTTGGCCGCACGTACCGACAGGTCGCCGATGTAGGCGCGCTGTTCCGGGGTCAGCTGAGGGCTGGGGGCGATTTCGATCAGCTTCTGGTTGCGGCGCTGAATCGAGCAATCGCGCTCGAATAGGTGCACCACATTGCCGAAGCTGTCACCGAGGATTTGCGCCTCAATGTGTTTCGGGTTGACGATGCATTTTTCGAGGAAGACTTCCGCCGAACCAAAGGCCTTGGTCGCTTCGGAAATCACCCGCGGGAACGCCTGTTCCAATTCTTCACGGCTGTTGCAGCGGCGAATACCACGACCACCGCCACCCGACGTGGCCTTGAGCATGACCGGGTAGCCAATGCGGTCACCTTCGCGCAGCGCCTCGTGTATGTCAGCGACGTTGCCTTCGGTGCCCGGGGTCACGGGTACGCCGGCCTTGATCATGCTGCGCCGCGCTTCGGTCTTGTCGCCCATCCGGCGAATGACTTCTGCCGCAGGGCCGATGAACTTGATCCCGCGTTCAGCGCAGATGTCCGCAAGTTCGGCGTTCTCTGACAGGAAACCATAGCCAGGATGCAGGGCATCGCAGCCGGTCTCTACCGCCAGGTTCACCAGCTTGCGCGGGTTCAGGTAACCGGCCAGGGGTTCGGCACCAATACTGTGAGCCTCGTCTGCACGCTTGACGTGCAGTGCATGACGGTCGGCATCGGAATAGATCGCCACCGAGCGAATGCCCATTTCGGCGCAAGCACGGACAATCCGTACTGCGATCTCACCCCGGTTGGCGATCAGGATTTTTTTTATCACTGGAATATTCCCAAGCCATTGGAACAGACGAACCGGCGAGACCGGTCGGCGCGTGACCATACGTTGCTGGCCAGTCGCATAAGTACCCTAGCGCCGTCGCTTAATAAACAAAAATCAATATTTATTAGGCCTTGCATTAGCAAAAGCTTATAGTGCCGTAACAAGGTTTGTCCGGAGCCGGATGAGAGATGCGTAAGTCATTGATGCGTATGACATTACGGCAGTTGAAAGTCTTCAACGAAGTCTGCGATCTGCGCTCCTACAGCCGAGCCGCCGAAGAGATGTCGCTGACGCAACCCGCCGTTAGTCTACAGATCCGCCAGCTCGAAGAACTGGTCGGCCAGCCGCTGTTTGAGTACGTGGGCAAGAAGCTCTACCTCACCGAAGCCGCTGAGGCTTTGCAGCGCGCCAGCCGAGACATATTCGGCCGCCTGGAGAGCTTCGACATGCAGCTCTCGGACATGCAAGGCTCTCTGCAGGGGCAACTGAAACTGGCGGTGGAGTCCAGCGCCAAGTACTTCGTGCCGCACCTGTTTGCCGCCTTCAAGAAGCTTCATCCCGAGGTCAACCTGACCCTTACCGTGGTCAACCGCGCCCAGGCGATTCGGCGCCTCTCGGACAACCGTGATGACCTGATCATCATGTCCATGGTGCCGCAGGACATGGGCCTGGAATTCATGCCCTTCCTGAACAACCCGATCGTTGCCGTGGCGCCACCTGACCACCCGCTTTGCAAGCTCGAACGCCTGCGCCTGCAAGACCTGGAGCCCCACACGCTGTTGGTCCGCGAGCAAGGCTCAGGCACGCGCAAAGCCTGCGAAGAGTACTTCAAAGACAAACGCGTACACTTCTCCCAGACACTGGAGGTGGCGTCTGCCGACGCTCAACGCGAGTGCGTCATTGCCGGGCTCGGGATCGCACTGCTGACGCGTCATGCGCTGAACCTGGAACTGGCCACCGGCGTGTTGCGCGAACTGCCCGTGGAAGAGCTACCGCTGTACCGAAGCTGGTGCGTGGTACAGGCCAAGGCCAAGCGGCAGTCGCCGGTAGCCCTGGCCTTTCTTGCATACATCCGCAGCGAACGCGCGCAAATCAGCGCACTTGTTGAGCGTTTCTCGGGGACTCTGCCGCCGATACCTGCCAGAGGTTGACGGCCTGTAATTCGGGGTAGTCAGCAATTTCCTGCAACAGGCGGCGCTGCTCGGAATAGCTTTCGATCGCACGGCGATACTCCATGCGGCGCTGATCCTTTTCCTGCTGCTTGCGGGCCTTGGCGTTGGACGGGTACGGACGATCAAATTCACGAGCCATTGCGAATCTCCCTGGTCAAGTACGGGAGTTTCAGGGTGCGCAATGGCGGTGACGATTTGGCGGCGCGGCGATGACAAAACCATGAACCTTGCCGACCGTACGGGGACAGTCGGCGGTGGTCAGTCGTCCAGGGCCTTGATCGACTTGGGCGACAGGCGCAGGCTGCGCAAGCTGCGTTTGACGCTCTTGAGGTGGTTGACCAGGCTCGGGCCACGGGCCATGGCAACGCCCATTGCCAGCACGTCGATCACCACCAGGTGGGCGATCCGCGAGGTCAACGGGGTATAGATCTCGGTGTCTTCATGAACGTCGATGGCCAGGTTGACACTCGAAAGCTCAGCCAACGGGGTCTGGCTCGGGCACAGGGTAATCAGGGTTGCCCCGCTCTCGCGCACCAGGTTGGCGGTGATCAGCAGGTCCTTGGAGCGCCCGGACTGGGAAATGCAGATGGCCACATCACCCGGTTTCAGGGTGACCGCCGACATCGCCTGCATGTGCGGGTCGGAATAGGCAGCAGCGCTGAGCAGCAGACGGAAGAACTTGTGCTGCGCATCGGCAGCCACCGCGCCCGAGGCGCCAAACCCGTAGAACTCGACGCGCTGGGCCTGGGCCATGGCGGTCACGGCACGCTGCAGCGCTTGGGCATCGAGGTGCTCACGCACTTCCATCAGGGTGTGCAGGGTGGTGTCGAAGATCTTCAGGCTGTAGTCGGCAACCGAATCGTCCTCATGGATCGCAAACTGGCCAAAACTGGCCCCGGCCGCCAGGCTCTGGGCAAGCTTGAGCTTGAGGTCCTGGAACCCGGAGCAACCAATGGCGCGGCAAAAGCGCACGATGGTCGGCTCGCTGATGCCGACGCTGTGGGCAAGGTCGGCCATGGAGCTATGCATGACGGCTGCTGGGTCGAGCAGCACGTGGTCGGCAACCTTGAGCTCCGACTTACGTAGCAGATGGCGCGACTGGGCGATGTGTTGCAACAGATTCAAGGGCAGGACTCGGTTATGATCGACTGACCGGGTTGTAGCTTTCTTGTAGTTATACTACATGACCGGCGACCCGCCCAGCTAAACGATCTAGGAGAGTGGTGGTATTGACTATCCCTTGCGACATCATGGTATTCGGCGGCACCGGTGACCTGGCCCTGCACAAGCTGCTTCCGGCGCTCTACCACCTGTATCGCGAAGCACGCCTGCACCCTGAAGTGCGTATCGTTGCGCTGGCTCGAAAAAATCTGCCGCGCAGCGACTACCGGCTGCTCGCCGAGCGCCGCTGCCGGGCCCAGATTGCCCGCCATGACTTCGATGAAGAGGTCTGGAAGCGTTTCTCGGCGCGTCTCGACTATTTTCCCATGGACGCCTCGCAGAGCGCCGACTTCGGCCGTCTGGCGCGCTTCCTCGGCGAACCAGGCGGGCTGACGCGGATCTACTACCTGGCCACGGCACCCGACCTGTTCGTGCCGATCATCAGCCATATGCAGATTGCCGGGCTGGCTGACAGCGACGCGCGGGTCGTACTGGAAAAGCCTATCGGCCATTCGCTGGAATCGGCAACGGCAATCAACAGTGCCATTGGCGCCGTGCTCGACGAGTCGCAGGTGTTCCGGATCGACCATTACCTGGGCAAGGAGACCGTACAGAACCTCATGGCCCTGCGCTTTGCCAACGCCCTGCTGGAACCGGTATGGCGCAGTAATCAGATCGACCATGTGCAGATCAGTGTGTGCGAAACCCTGGGCGTCGAAAACCGCGGGGCCTACTACGACCGCGCTGGGGCGACACGCGACATGCTGCAGAACCATCTGCTGCAACTGCTTTGCCTGGTAGCCATGGAGCCACCGGCTCAATTCAACGCCGAAGCCGTGCGCGATGAGAAGGTAAAGATCCTCAGGGCCCTCAAGCCGATCACCGGCCAGGATGTCCAGGATCGGACCGTGCGCGGCCAGTACAGCGCGGGCAAGATCGGCGGGCAGGAAGTACCGGCGTATTACTTCGAGAAAGATGTCGACAACGACAGCGATACCGAGACCTTCGTCGCCGTTGAAGCCTATATCAACAACTGGCGCTGGGCCGGCGTACCGTTCTACCTGCGTACCGGTAAACGGATGGCGAAGAAGTCGTCGCAGATTGTCATTCAGTTCAAACCGGTACCGCACCAACTGTTCGAGGGCGCACAGACCAATCAGTTGCTGATTCAGCTACAGCCGGACGAACGCATCAGCCTGCAGATGATGACCAAAAGCCCAGGCAAAGGCATGCGCCTGGAGCCTGTGGAACTGAACCTGAACCTGGCCCAGGTGTTCGGCCAGACACGTCGCTGGGAAGCCTACGAACGGCTGCTGCTGGATGTGCTGGAGGGCGATTCAACCTTGTTCATGCGCCGTGACGAAGTCGAGGCCGCCTGGGCCTGGATTGACCCGATCCTCAACGGCTGGCAGGAATACTTCCAGGCCCCCAGGCCCTACCACGCTGGCACCAACGGCCCCGACCAGGCACATAGCCTGCTGGCCCATCAAGGCCGGGAATGGCACAACTGAGCACATGACACGCGCCAATGAGCGACTACTATGTAATACCGATAGTGATTCGTTTGATCCGATACTGAACACCAGCGCTTGGCTGAGCGCGAACGCTTCTCCCCTTGCCTGCCTGGTACCCGCAATGCCAGGCAGGTTTTTTGTTTGCAGGGTATTCAGCCACGCGGCTGCATCACCACACAGGCGGCATCGACAGCAAACTCATCAGATTGGCCGCCGCCACCGGCCGGCTGATCAGATACCCCTGTACCTCATCGCAGCCCTGCTCACGTAGAAAAGCCAACTGCTCCTGCGTTTCAACACCCTCGGCCACCACCTTGAGCGCCAGGCTATGGGCCATGACGATGATCGCTCGGGTGATCGCTGCATCCTGACTGCCTTCGGTCAGGCCGCGAACAAAGGTTTGATCGATTTTGACGTAGTCCACCGGGAATCGCTTGAGGTAACTCAGGGACGAGTAACCCGTTCCAAAATCGTCGATGGCCAGCTTCACCCCCAACTCATGCAACTGACGGAACGTCGCAATGATGTGCTCGACACTGTCAAGCAACTGGCTTTCGGTCAGTTCCAGCTCCAGCAGATGAGGTTCCAGCCCGCTCTCATCAAGCACTTGACGCACCAGGCTGACCAACTTGCCCTGACGTAACTGATGAACCGAAAGGTTTACCGAGACACGTATCGGTGCCAAGCCCTGACGCTGCCATTCGCAGGCTTGCCAACACGCCTGACGCAAGACGAACTCACCCATCGGCGCAATCAGCCCGGTTTCCTCGGCCAACCCGATAAACTCGCTCGGCGGTACCATGCCCCATTGCGGATGATGCCAGCGCACTAAGGCTTCGGCTGCTGTCAGACGCCCTGTGGCCAGGCACAGTTTTGGTTGGTAGTAGACCTCCAGCTGGCGTTCTTCGATCGCCCTGCGCAACTGATTCTCCAGTTGCAGACGCTCCAACGTGCTGGCCTGCAGGCTTTCGGTGTAGAACTGGAAGTTGTCGCCCCCCAGGTGCTTGGCATGCTGCATCGCCATGTTCGCTTGGCTGACCAGCATACTGACCTCCCGAGTGGTATCGGAGAGCAGGCTTATACCGACCGATGCACTGATCACCAACTCATGACCCGCAACCCGCAACGGTGCACGCAGCTTGTCGAGCAGGCGTGTCGTAACCCGCACCAGGCTCGACAGGTTGGTGTACCCATCAAACAGCACCGCAAACTCGTCACCGGAAAGCCGCGCAACGGTATCGGCCTCAGGCAACGCATTGCTGATACGCCGGGCCATCTGGGTCAGCAGTTGATCTGCGATCTCATGCCCAAGGCTCTCGTTCAACAGCTTGAAGCGATCGAGGTCGATATGCAGCAAGGCCAGGCTACGGCCACTCAAAGGTAAGCGCTGCCCGGCTTCATGCAAACGCAATCGGAACAGCGCACGGTTGGCCAGGCCCGTGAGTTCGTCGTAATGCGCAAGGTAGCGCAAACGCTCTTCCGACTCGCGCCGCGCAGAGAGATCACTGAAGAAGCCAACAATACTGCTGATGTTGCCCTGTGCATCCCGCACACCATTGAGTTGCAGCCACTGGGGATAGAGTTCGCCACTCTTGCGCGCCTCAACCAGCTCACCCTGCCACCCGCCCTGCTGCTCCAGGGCCTGGTCAATCGCCGACAGATGCCGCCGCGCGTCGCGGCTGCAGGGCAACTCCAGCACGTTGCGCGCCAGCAACTCTTCTCGGTCATAGCCGGTGATCCGACAAAATGCCTGATTGACGGCCAGCAGCACGTAATCCGGGTCGAGAATGGCAATACCTTCACTGGCAGCCTCGAACACTGTGGCCGCCAAGCGTTGTTGCTCTTCCTGAGCCTTGCTTGCGCTGATGTCGCGCCGCGTCCCCAGCATACGCACAACACGCCCGTCGGCATCGCGTTCGACGGCCCGGCCACGGTCCTCGACCCAGCACCAGTGGCCCTGGCTGTGACGAACCCGGTACTCGATACGGTAATCCTCGGTGCGCCCCTTCAAATGCTCGACCAGCGTGCGCTTGAGCGACGGCAGGTCGTCGGGGTGCAAGCGCGGCTTGAGGTGAGCCAGCATCGCCTTGACCTGCTCTGGATCAAGGCCAAACAACTCGCGAAGCTGGGTGTGGTGAACCTCATCGCTCTGCAGGTTCCAGTCCCATAAACCCAGCTCACTGGCGTCCAGCGCCAACGCCAGGCGTTGCTCGCTCTTGCTCAACGCCTGATTGGCGGCGTCCAGTTGCTGGCTGCGCTGCGCCACCCGCGACTCCAGGCCGACCTGGGCCTGACGCAACTGGTCTTCGATCAGCCGTCGCCGCTCGACTTCACTGGCCAAGGCCTGGTTGAGCTGTTCACTGCGATGCTGTGCAGCCTGCAGGTGTTCAATCAGCGCCTGATTCTGAAAGCGGCGCAGCAACCCGTTCTCAATCAGGCGATTGACCTGCCAGGCAACCACTAACAAGGCCCCCAGCAGGATGAGGCCCAACCAGCCCCAACCCAGGTGCTCGTCGGCACCACTCCAGAACAGGTAGAGGATCGGCGGCAACAAACATGGCAAGGTGAAGCTGAGGAAGGCGGGCAAGCTGACAGCGTAGGCAATGCTGGCCGAAAGTGTCGCCGCGCCAAGCAGGCCAAAGACCCAGGCTTGCTGTACGAAATTATCCGTAGGCACCAGGGCGATCGCTGCGCTGGCCAGGGTCAGGCCACTGAAAGCCGAACCCAGGAGGAACATTCGCCACCAGGTCGGTTGCGCCTGACGTTCTGGCATGGCCGCGTCGAATGCCGCGACCTGGATCACTCGCAAGGCAACCAGGGCCATCAGCCAGACCATCCAGATACTGATCTGAAAATAGCGTGGCGGGCTCCACAGCAACCAGGCGCATACCAGGCCATTGAGCAGCATGAACAACGTTGGCAGCAGCGACCCCTGATACAACAAGCGGGTGCGCTCGACGGCCAGTTGCGTGGCAAATTGCTTTCGAATGCTCCGGCGTGCTTCCTGAGGGACGCTCGCAGAGCCTGAACCGAAGGTCATAGGCAGTATTCTTGTAATGGTGAGCCTTAAACGTGGCACGGAGCATACACAAGCATCGACCACTACCAAACTGCTCTGCGTTATAAATATTCACCAACCTGATGCACGCGCCATAACCATGGCGACCGCTCAAGCACGCGGGCCAAGGCCTGCACGCCATGACCAGCGGATCGTCACCCCGACGGATTTTCCACGCCAGGTTTGCCCCTGACTCCCCTGCCCCCTAGAATGGCCGGATGCGCGATGATCTCTCTCTCCTGTTGAACTCCCTCAACGATGCCCAACGTCAGGCCGTAGCGGCCCCGGTTGGCCGTCAGTTGGTCCTGGCCGGTGCCGGCTCCGGCAAAACCCGTGTGCTGGTGCACCGTATCGCCTGGTTGATCCAGGTCGAGCAGGCCTCACCGCATTCGATCCTGTCGGTGACCTTCACCAACAAGGCTGCCGCCGAGATGCGCCAGCGTATCGAGCAACTGATGGGTATCAACCCGGCAGGCATGTGGGTGGGCACCTTCCACGGCCTGGCCCATCGCCTGTTGCGGGCGCACTGGCAAGAAGCCGGGCTGAACCAGAATTTCCAGATTCTCGACAGCGACGATCAGCAACGCCTGGTCAAGCGCGTAATCCGCGAGTTGGGCCTGGACGAACAGCGCTGGCCTGCACGCCAGGCGCAATGGTTCATCAATGGCCAGAAAGACGAAGGCCTGCGCCCACAGCATATTCAAGCCAGCGGCGACCTGTTCCTGGGCACCATGCGCAGCATTTATGAAGCCTATGAGGCCGCCTGCCAACGCGCTGGCGTCATCGACTTCTCCGAACTGCTGCTGCGCGCCCTGGACCTCTGGCGCGACCATCCCGGCCTACTGGAGCATTACCAGCGCCGCTTCCGCCACTTGTTGGTGGATGAATTCCAGGACACCAACGCCGTGCAATATGCCTGGCTGCGGCTACTGGCCAAGGGTGGCGACAGCTTGATGGTGGTCGGCGACGACGATCAGTCCATTTATGGCTGGCGCGGTGCCAAGATCGAGAACATTCATCAGTACACCAGCGACTTCCCCGACGCCGAGTTGATCCGCCTGGAGCAGAACTACCGCTCCACCGCCGGCATCCTCAAAGCCGCCAACGCCCTGATCGCCAACAACAGCGGGCGCCTGGGCAAAGAGCTGTGGACCGACGGTGGCGACGGCGAACCACTGAGCCTTTACGCCGCCTTCAACGAACACGACGAAGCGCGCTACGTGGTGGAAACCATCGAAAGCGTGATCAAGACCGGTGCGGCGCGTAGCGATATCGCCATCCTTTACCGCTCCAACGCCCAGTCGCGGGTGCTCGAAGAGGCCCTGCTGCGCGAACGCATCCCCTATCGAATCTACGGGGGGCAACGCTTCTTCGAGCGCGCCGAGATCAAGAACGCCATGGCCTATTTGCGCCTGCTGGAGGGCCGTGGCAACGACGCGGCACTGGAGCGGGTCATTAATGTGCCGCCGCGTGGCATCGGTGAGAAAACCGTCGAAGCCATTCGCGAGCATGCCCGCCATGCCCAGGTCTCGATGTGGGAGGCCGTGGCCCTGCTGCTCGCCAACAAGGGCCTCAAGGGCCGTGCAGCCAGCGCGCTGAGCGCCTTTATCGAACTGATCGAAAACCTGGCGGCGAAGGTGCTGGAAATGCCGCTGCACCTGATGACCCAGACAGTGATCGAGCAATCAGGGCTGATCGTCTATCACCAGGAAGAGAAAGGTGAGAAAGGCCAGGCACGGGTAGAAAACCTTGAGGAACTGGTCAGCGCAGCGCGCAACTTTGAAACCAGTGAAGACGACGAAGACCTCTCGCCGCTCTCGGCATTCCTCGGCCATGCCTCGCTGGAAGCCGGTGAGGCCCAGGCCGATGAGCATGAAGACAGCATCCAGTTGATGACCCTGCACAGCGCCAAGGGCCTGGAGTTCCCTTACGTGTTCCTGGTGGGCATGGAAGAAGGCCTGTTCCCGCACAAGATGAGCCTGGAGGAGCCGGGGCGCCTCGAAGAGGAACGCCGCCTGGCCTATGTCGGCATTACCCGGGCCATGCAGCAACTGGTCATGACCTACGCCGAAACCCGCCGCCTGTACGGCAGCGAGACCTACAACAAGGTGTCACGTTTCGTACGTGAAATTCCGGCCGGACTGATTCAGGAAGTGCGTTTGTCCAACAGCGTCAGCCGCCCATTCGGTTCTGGCCAGAAGCAGAATTCGAGCAGCCTGTTCGGTAGCGCTAACATCCCGCAAACCGCCTTCAACCTCGGCCAGCGGGTACAGCATGCAGTGTTTGGCGAAGGCGTGATCCTGAACTTTGAAGGCTCCGGCGCGCAGGCACGCGTGCAAGTCAACTTCGCCGAAGGCAGCAAGTGGCTGATGCTGGGTTATGCCAAGCTGGAAGCCATCTAAGTCGCGTTTCTGGACAAAGGTAACGCAATGGGCTCGGGCTTCTTTTCCTCATGGACGTTCTGGGCCCTTGCCGCCTGACCCCATAGCCACCGGCCCCCAGGTATTAGCTGATCGTGCAACAGGCTTGAGTCAAGCATGAAGGCATAATCAAGCAAAAGCTGGAAACATTATGGTGCTGGTCATGCAGCCTACAACCTGTGCACCATGACGCGCGTGCAATCCACAAAACGGGAATTCCCATACTATGCAACGTTTTCTTAGCATCGCTCTAGCGCTGTGCATTGGCCTGACGATGAGCCTCGACGCCAATGCCAAACGCTTCGGCGGCGGCAAGAGCTCGGGCGCAGCACCGACCCATCAAACCCGCCAGGCCGCCCCATCCACTCCGGCAGCCACCCCCGCAATGCCAGGCCGTGCGCCTGCCGCTGCCAGCGGCGCCTCGCGCTGGCTCGGCCCATTGGCCGGTATCGCCGCCGGTGGCCTGCTGGCCTCGATGTTCATGGGTGATGGCTTCGAGGGGATGCAGTTCCTCGACATCATCATCATGGCGCTGATCGCCTTCCTGGCGTTCCGCTTCATTGCGGCCCGCCGTCGCAAGCAACAGCAGCCACAGATGGCGCCAGCAGGTCACGCACCGTTCCAGCGTGAAGCCTACGAGCAACCAGCACAGCCGCAGGTATTCGGTGGTTCGCCAGCCTCGTCGGCCCGCCCGGTCATCAACGCACCGGCCTGGTTCAACGAGCAGAGCTTCCTGGCTGCAGCACGCAACCACTTCCAGTCGCTGCAGCAGCACTGGGACGCGAACGAGATGGACAAGATCGCCGAGTTCGTCACGCCACAAATGCTGCAGTTCCTCAAGCAGGAGCGCGCGGCCTTGGGCGAGGGCTTCCAGTCCACCTACATCGATGACCTGAATGTGCAACTGGAAGGTGTCGACGACCGCGCCGACAAGACCATCGCCACTCTGACCTTCAGCGGCGTGTCGAAAACCTCGCGCTTCGACCAGGGCGAAGTGTTCAGCGAAAGCTGGAACATGGAACGTGCCCAAGGCGAGAACCAGCCGTGGCTGGTCGCCGGGATCCGCCAGAACGGCTGATTTTCAGGCATTGCACAAAAAACCCCGGGCCTGTCCCGGGGTTTTGCTTTTGCCGGATTGCGCTACTAGGGTATAACGCGCAGCGTGTCATCAAGGTAAGAGGATAGAGCCGTGGAAGAAGTGATTGAACAACTCCGTGAAGCCAATGAACCTGTGCCGGTTCCACTGGAGTTGCCCGACGAGGATCAACTGGTCGAGATCGAAGAGCAGTTGTTCATCAACATTCCCTTCGTCTTCAAAGAGTTCCTGCTGACCGTCAGCGATGTCGTGTACGGTAGCCTGGAACCGGTGACCGCGACCGACCCACAATCGCACACCTACCTGCCTGAAGTCGCCGCCAATGCCTGGGATGCGGGCGTACCGCGCGACCTGATCCCGCTCTGCCAGGACGGCGATGACTACTACTGCGTCGAAGAAGACGGCACCGTAGTGTTGTGGTCGGGCGAAGAAGAATGCGTCACCGAGGAAAGCTGGGAATCGGTCTGGCACTGGGCTCGGGATGTCTGGCTGGAAAGCTGACCTGAACATCGCCTGAAGCATCAACGGCCATCGGGCAGTTGATTGGCGCTGGCAGGACGCGCCATCACCGCACCCTAGCGGTGATGGCCGTCATCATGCTCTAGCGTTTCGAGCAAAGCGATCTGCATCCGCGTGTGCACCCGGATGAACCAGCGCCAGAGCAACGCGACCACGCCCGCAGCGACCACCGCGATCACCAGCAGCAGTTCACTGGTCGGCAGAATACTGGCCGACAATGCCGACAACAGCAGGAAAATCACCAACAACGACAGCAGCGGAATCACCTCGGCGATTACCCGTCGAACACGCTGGGTATGTCGCCCCGCCACCTCCGGCTTCACCCCCATTTCCGCCAACAGCATCGAGAGCGCCTTGAGCTTGCGATAAGCCGCGATCAGGAACGGTAGCGACAACAACAGCGCTGCGCCCCAAATCAAGGCCTTGTGCTGCCCTGTGTCGCTGATCCAGCCGCTCAACCAGGCGCTGATGCGGTATGCGAAGTAACCGCCACTAAAGAAGATCGCGGCCACCAGGGCCAGGTTGACCCCAACCTGCAACAGAATCCGCCGGATCATGGCCGCCAGCATCGCGCCCTCGCCGTGTGGTTGAATACTGCGCAACCATTCACCATACAGCGACAGTACTCGGCCCAGACGCTGCGGCATGACCTTGGCCAGCCTCTGTGACAACGGATCTGCACTGCGAATCAAATACGGCGTCAGCAGCGTGGTAATCGCCGACACGGCCACCGCGACCGGGTAGAGGAAGTCACTGGTGACCTGCAGGGTGATCCCCAGCGCCGCGATGATGAAAGAGAACTCGCCGATCTGTGACAGGCCCATGCCGACACGCAACGACGTGCGCCCATCGTTGCCCGCAATAAACGCTCCCATGCCGCAAGAAAGCATCTTGCCCAGCACGACGGCAACGGTAATCACCGCAATCGGCCAGGCATAGTCGAGCAGCACCCGCGGGTCGATCATCATGCCGATGGCGACAAAAAAGATGGCACTGAACAGGTCACGAACCGGCTCGATCAAGCGCTCTATTTTCAGTAACTGCCGCGACTCAGCCATAATCGCGCCAATCAGGAACGCACCCAGCACCATGCTGTACTCAAGCTTGACCACCAGTAGGCAAAAGCCGAAGCACAGCCCTAGCACCGTAATCAGCAGCATCTCGTTGCTTTCAAAGCGCGCCACGTAGGCCAACACACGCGGCACCAGAAGAATGCCGACCACCAACGCCACAATCATGAACAGCGACAGTTTGCCGACCGTGGAAAACACCTCACCGGAGCTGACCGTACCGCTGACGGCAATGCCCGATAACAAGGCAATAATGCCGATACCCAGAATGTCTTCAACGATCAGTACACCGAAGATCAACTGGGCGAAGCGCTCGTTCTTCATCTTCAGGTCATTGAGCGCCTTGACGATGATCGTGGTCGAGGAAATCGCCAGAATCGCCCCGAGAAACAACGAATCCATGGTGCTCCAGCCAAACCAGCGGCCAATCTCGAAGCCGATCCAGATCATCAGGACGATTTCCAGAAAAGCGGCGATAAAGGCGGTTGCCCCGACCTTGAACAGCTTGCGCAGGCTGAACTCCAGGCCCAGGCAGAACATCAGGAAAATCACCCCGAGCTCGGCAAGGGTCTTGATCGTGTCTTCGTCGTGAATCAGGCCGAACGGTGGGGTATAAGGGCCAATGATGAACCCGGCAACGATGTAACCCAAGACCACCGGCTGCTTGAGGCGATGAAAAAGCACGGTGACGACCCCGGCAACCAGCATGATCACCGCCAAATCCTGAATAAAGCTGATGGCATGCATGGCGGACACCTCCTGAATACGTACAAAAAACAAACAAGTACCTGTCAGAGTGATCTGATTGAGCGGCACCTGTTTTATGCTTTATCTGTAGGAATAACCCACCTTGCATGGGCCAACTGAGGTTAACACCCGCCACTGCATGAGGCTGGCGATGCAATATGTAGAAACAGATCGACAGATTTGCCCGACCAAATGACCTGAAACGCGTGACGGCAAGGAGCCTGCCAGCGTCCCGTTTTTATGATGGGAATCGTAACGGGGAAAGAAGCGTCCGTTCAGGCGCCCCCACTCAGCGCAACCTCACCGTGAGCACACTATGGAACCTGGAAACGCCCAGCTATCGATGACCGTCCTGATGACTCCGGACAAGGCCAATTTTTCTGGCAACGTACACGGCGGTACCCTGCTCAAGTACCTCGATGAAGTCGCCTATGCCTGTGCCAGCCGCTACGCTGGCCGCTATGTGGTGACACTCTCGGTTGATCAAGTGATTTTCCGCGAGCCGGTGCATGTCGGCGAATTGGTGACGTTCCTGGCCTCGGTCAACTACACCGGCACCACCTCCATGGAGGTGGGCATCAAAGTGGTCACTGAGAACATCCGCGAACGCTCGGTGCGCCATAGCAACAGCTGTTTCTTCACCATGGTCGCCGTCGACGACGACCGCAAGCCCGTGCCTGTGCCGCCACGTCAGCCGGAAACCAGCGAAGAAAAGCGTCGTTTCCTGCAGGGTAAGCAGCGCCGCCTGATTCGCCAGGAGCTGGAAAAACGCTACCAGGAGCTCAAGGCCGACGCCCTTTAAAACGCCAGGCGCTGCGCCTCAAAACGCAGCCGTGGATGCACAATACGATCCTGGGCCCGCACCAGTTCCAGTTCATAACTGCCGCAGGCCTGGGTTTCCAGCAGTACTTCATGCACAGCTGCGGCACTGTACTCGAATGCCGCGACCCAACTGTCGCCCAACAGCAGCCGAGCCAGGAACAACCCGGCAGTGAGGTCGCCGACACCCACCGGCTGGCGCGGGAAGGCCAGCAGCGGGCGACGCAGGTGCCAATTGCCTTCAGCGGTCACCAACAGCATCTCAAAATCATTGGCTTGCCGGTCCGGATAGGCCAGGTGCTTGACCAATACCGCCTTCGGCCCACGGCTCAACAACGACCGTGCCATTGCAACGCAATCGTCGAGCGATTCAGCGCGACGACCGCAAAAGCTGTCCAGCTCAAGCTGATTCGGGCACAACACATCGGCCGCCGCCAGCGCCTCCTCTCGTAGAAAGTCGCTGACTTCTTCGGGCACGATGCAGCCTTTTTCTGCGTGCCCCATCACCGGATCGCACAGGTACAGCGCTGCCGGGTTGGCCGCCTTGATTTGCGCCACAACCGCGAGGATTGCACGCCCCTGGGCCGCACTGCCGAGGTAACCGGACAACACCGCATCGCAATTGCCAAGCTCACCGATCGTCGCGATTCCGTTCACCAGCGCAGGAATTTGCGCTGGCGCAAGCACTTCTCCAGTCCACTGGCCATACTGTGTGTGGTTAGAGAACTGCACGGTATTGAGTGGCCAGACGTTGACCCCCACACGCTGCATGGGGAACACCGCAGCGCTGTTGCCGGCGTGACCGAAGACCACATGAGACTGGATAGCAAGCAGGTGTGGCGTACGTTTCATGCAAGGCTTCCGATGCGTTGTAATAGAGACAAGGCATGCAGTATGGCGCTAAATACCACCTGTACGACAGCGCTGGGAGGCGGTTAAGCTGAGTACACCTCGTTGGAGCCTATGTAATGTTGACCCTCGAAAATCTATCCGTACTGATGCTGCTGGCTACCGTCGGTGCTTGGCTTTGGCATAACCACGGGCTGCGTGAAAAAGCGCTGGAAAGGGTCAAACAGCATTGCGCCAAGCTCGACCTGGAGTTGCTCGACGGCAACGTCGCGCTCAAACGTATCGCCTTTATCCGTGATGCCAATGGCAGGAAGCGCCTGGCCCGTGTGTATAACTTTGAGTTCACGGTAACCGGGGAGCAACGCCACCCCGGCACCATCACTCAATTTGGCGCCCACGCCATGCAAATCGAACTGGCGCCCTACCCGTTCGAGATCAAGCCAGTGCAACACCATGACAACGTGATTGAAATGAAACAGTGGCGCCAGGAGCACAACCGCTGGCACAACTGATCAACACAGGCATGCCGCCATGCCTTGTTGCAGCGCTTCAGCATCCTGGGGCTGAGCAAAGATCAGTTCGATACGTGAATCACGCCGCCAGTGGCTCGACTGCCAGACCAGGGGTTTACCTTCCAATGCGTTAGCAGACTCCCAACCTTCCGGGCTGTGGATAACCAGTTTGGCCCGGCGCCACACCAGCCCCGCAAGAAACCCCTCTATACGCTGCGCATCGAGCAACTGACTCGGGTGCCAGCGCCAGCCAATGCTCCAGCCGTCAGTTGATTGATGGTGCAGACAGATCGGCTCGGATGGACTTGTCCACAGAGCGCCGAGTGGTGCGGTACCGTCAGGCAACGCAGAATTATCCACAGCCGGCTTATCCACAATTGCGGTGGACTGCTTCAGCAGCTCATCCAGAGGTAACCGACCCTGTTCCGTCCAATAGCACGGCACGGTGGGTAATCGGGAGGTTATCCACACCCGTTTTTCACTATCCACAGCCTCGGCTTTGTTCAGCACCAACAACCCTGCCTCAACCAATGCGGCTTGCTGACTGTCCGCTAGCGGCTGGCCACCCGCCAACATCTGGGCATCCAGCACCATCACCAAGGGCTGCACATCCAGCACACCCTGCCATGGTGGCTGGCGCAGTTGCGCCAACAGCTGCGCCGGGTGACCAAGCCCTGAAGGTTCGATAAACAGCCGGTCTGGTCTGGATTTGCGCAACAACCGACCCAGGCCAACCTGAAACGGTGCGCCGTTCACACAACACAAGCACCCTCCAGCCACCTCGCCCATGGCAATGCCGTCATCTGCAGTGCTGAGCAGCGCCGCATCCAGGCCGATCTGACCGAACTCGTTTATCAACACCGCCCAGCGCTCAGTGGCCGGGCGATGAGCCATCAAGTGGCGAATCAGACTGGTCTTACCGGCCCCCAAGGGCCCGGCAATCACGTGGGTAGGTATGTTCTGCAGCATGGTCATCAACAGGCCTGGAAGATCGCACACTATGCGCTGGACTCAGGCCATCCAGTCAAGGCTAAGGATCAAACGGCGCTCACCGTTGGCCAGTGCTGGCGACCTGTGGATAAGCCCGCAGCCTTCATTACCCAACCACTTCTCCCCCTTCAGCAAGGCGACAGCACCACAGCCCAACTGACGAACCCGCGCCGGCTCGACCTCTGCCGGCAGCGGCTGGACGCGTTTATCCACAGCCTCTTCCAGCCATTCGCTGCCGGGCCCGGCATAGGTCGTGAGCAGCCGCAAGGGTACGTGATCGACATGCCAACGCGGGCACATGGCGTTGTCCAGTGCCGTAAGACGTACCCCAACCCGACGAGCATCAAGCAGGCAGGCATAGGCACCAACCAGCCAGGCCACATCGGCGACGAAGCCATCGTAGCCTGTCAGGTCGGCATAGCCTCTGGCCACCGCAGGCAATGCCGGAAGTTGCCCGTCGTCGTCCAATTCCAACGTGAACGACTCCGCCAATGGTTGGTTCAATGACAACAACAGGCTGGCAAAATCGGCGATATGCACAGGCAGTTGCCGCTCCCAAACGGCCAGATTGACCCCGTCCTGCAAGGCTTCACCCAGGACCTGAGGTGATTCACCAAGTACCTGGCGCGGAACATAACGAGGCGTTGGTGCCAACATCAGGCAGCGTCCTCTTCGTACCACGGACCAAAGGGGTCCGGCAGCTGACTCCAGGCGTCTTCGCCTAGCGCCATTTCAGCGTCACTCAGCAAGCAGGCCGCCAGCTCAGCTTCAAGCCTGGCAAAATCAATATGCTGGCCGATGAACACCAGTTCTTGCCGACAATCACCGCACGCGCTGTTCCAATGCTTGAGGATTGCCGCCTGACTGTCCTGATCCTGTGGCCAATGCTCGCGAGGCACAAAGCGCCACCAACGACCGGCGAATCCGTGTCTAACCATGCCACCTGCCTGAGACCAGCTACCGGCATCACTCAGTTTACTGGCCAGCCAGAAAAAGCCCTTGGAGCGCAGCAGTCGCCCATTCGTCCAGGGGCTGTGGATAAAGTCGAAGAAGCGCTGCGGATGCAACGGACGCCGGGCCTGCCAGGCCCATGAGCAAATGCCATACTCCTGCGTTTCAGGCACATGCGTACCACGCAGTTCCTGAAGCCAACCGGGCGCCTGCGCGGCCTTGTCCAAGTCGAACAAGCCGGTGTTGAGGATCCGCTCCAGCGGCACCTGTCCCATGACCATTGGAACAATCTGCGCGTGAGCGTTAAGGCTACGCAGGATCGCCATTAGTTCGTCACGGCTGTGGCTACCCACCAGATCGATCTTGCTGACCAGAATCACATCAGCGAACTCCACCTGCTCGATCAAGAGGTCACTGATCGAACGCTCATCCTCTTCGCCAAGGGTTTCGCCACGGCTCGCCAGGCTTTCCGCAGCCTGATAATCACTCAGGAAATTCAAACCATCGACTACCGTGACCATGGTATCGAGCCGCGCCTGGTCGGCCAGGCTGCGGCCTTGGTCATCCCGGAAGGTAAAGGTTTCAGCCACGGGGAGTGGTTCAGAAATTCCGGTCGACTCAATCAGCAAGTAATCGAACCGACCTTCTCGAGCCAGTCGCCCGACTTCCTCGAGCAGGTCTTCGCGCAAGGTGCAGCAGATGCAACCGTTGCTCATCTCGACCAACTTTTCCTCGGCACGGTTCAAGCTGACATTACGTTGCACCTCACTGGCATCGATGTTGATTTCACTCATGTCGTTGACGATCACTGCCACCCGGAGGTTTTCGCGATTGCGCAGCACATGATTGAGCAGCGTGCTCTTGCCTGCGCCGAGAAAGCCAGAGAGCACAGTAACGGGAAGACGGTCGGGCATGGTGGGGTCCTCATCGGGGCAGCATTCGATAGATGCTTTACGACATGTTATATTATAACAGTGCGCTTATTCCAAGCACCTTCGCAAGCGCACGACCGCTAGCCACCTCGAGGAAGTCTTGATGAATCAACCGTGGGCTTGGCTTGTTTGCCTCGCTGCACTTGCCCCGCACGCCCTCGCGCAGGCACTACCCAGCGACACGCTGGCGCACTGCACGCGCAGCGCAAACCTGCTGGCCTGCAAGGATCTCGAGGGCAATTACTACAGTGTGCAAACCAAAGGCAGCACCGTGTTTTTGCGCGGGTACGAGATAGAGGGCAAACGTCGCTGGGCACAAACCAGCGACCGCTACGGTCAACTGACCTTCTTCACCGGGCTGGCCAGTGACGGTGAAGCCTGGGTCGGCTACAGCCGTCGCGTCGGTTGGACCACGATCAACCGCGTATCCAGTTCCAGCGGACAGCGCTTTGGCGTGCGCTGCAGTCGAGTAAGCGGTTGCCAGTAATCCCTGCAGTCTTGTGGAGCACTGCATCGTTATAATATAACAAACTACTTTTCCGCCACGACGAACAACCCATGACTGCCCTGCCTCTTCCCGACATTGCCACTCAGGCACTACACCAGCCACTACCACTGAACTGGGTGGGCATGTGCGGCATTGCCTTGCCGGTGTCGTTCAACGCTCAACGGCTGCGCGCCAGTGCCGATGCCGGCGTCAGCCTGGATAACGGCGAATCACGCGGGATACACATGTCGCGCTTGTACCTGGCACTGGAAGCACTGGAACAAAAAGAACTTTGCCCAGCACTGATTCATCAGGTGCTTGAACACTTTCTGGAAAGCCACTGCGGTCTTTCTGACAGCGCTTACCTGCGCCTGCAATTTGAAGTCATGCTGAAACAGCCAGCATTGGTCAGCCCGCTGTCAGGCTGGAAGGCCTATCCCGTGGTGCTGACTGCACGCCTAGAACAAGAAGTGTTCCACGTGGAACTAAATGTGCACGTGACCTATTCCTCAACCTGCCCCTGTTCCGCAGCACTCGCAAGGCAACTGATTCAACAGCAATTTCTCGCCGATTTCGCTAACCAACCACTCAGCCATGATGCGCTGCTCTCCTGGCTAGGCAGTGCCGCTGGCATCGTTGCCACGCCCCATAGCCAACGCAGCCTGGCAACGTTGCAGGTACGTTTAACGCAAGACGTTAGTGTGTTTCCCATCGTCGCACTGATTGATCATGCCGAAGGAGCACTGGGTACGGCGGTGCAGACCGCAGTGAAACGCGCCGATGAGCAAGCCTTCGCACTGGCCAACGGTCAGAACCTGATGTTCTGCGAAGATGCCGTACGCCGTTTACACCTGGCCTTAAGGCGCCATGCCTGGATCGACGGGTTCAGCCTGCAGGTTGAACATGCCGAGAGCTTGCATGCTCACGATGCAGTCGCCCGCAGCCAGTGGCAGTGGTAGTGGTAGTGGTAGTTCATTGGTAAGGGAGAAATAGCCATGATTCGCAAGAACCCCAGCGGTGATCTACCGGTGATCGCCGAATCCGCTTATGTCGATAAAACGGCAATCATCTGCGGCAAGGTGATCATCGCCGACAATGTGTTCGTTGGGCCCTATGCGGTCATTCGGGCTGATGAAGTGGACAGCAACGGCGCGATGGAGCCCATCACTATTGGCGCCAACTCCAACATTCAGGATGGTGTGGTGATCCACTCAAAGTCAGGGGCCGCGGTGACCATTGGCGAGCTCACCTCGATTGCTCACCGCTCCATCGTCCATGGCCCCTGCACCGTTGGCAATCGGGTGTTCATCGGCTTCAACAGCGTACTGTTCAACTGCACCGTCGGCGACGGCAGCGTGGTACGGCACAACTCGGTGGTCGATGGCTGCAACCTGCCGGCGCAATTTTATGTGCCCTCAACAACGCGAATGGGTGCCAGCACGGATCTCTCACAGTTTCCTCCTGTGAGCATCAGCGCATCGGAATTCTCCGAAGACGTAGCCCGCACCAACGTTGACCTGGTGCGGGGCTACAAGGCGCTGCAGAACGAGTTCTAGGTGCGTGGCTTAACGGTGCCGCAGTTGCTGCCGAGCCAGACCGCACGGGTTTCCATGCTGCCCTGTTGCTGCGTTCCCGAAGCGTTGAAGGTGCCGTTGACCTTGGTCAGGAACTCACGGTCACTGAGGAACTGAGCCTGCCCGGCGCCTTGGGCTTTGGGGCAGCTAAAACGGAATTTCCAGACATTGCCGTTGCGCTCGGTGATTTCCTGGCGACAACCTGACTTGGGGTCTTGCAAGGGGATGTTATCGCTGTTGACCTGCTCCTGAGTCAGGCAGGAGCGCACGCCATTCCCCGCCACAGTGACACCTTGCTTGGCCAACACCTGCTCCATCATTGCACGCTGCTCGGGCGGCAGGTTTTTCAACTGGCCGAGCATGAACTGCATATCCGGCAGCGGCTTGCCATCAACCTGCATGTTGCTGGTGGTCAACTCCCACAGGCCTGGCTGCAACATCTGTGCATTCACCAACGGGCTCGCCAACCCGAAGACCAGCGCCAGTATTGGCAGACGAATCTTCATCTAGTCACTCCTCGAAACGCCGGCGTCGGGCCGGAACATGGTTTAGACGCTGATTTACGCTTTCGGTTGCAAGTACTGCCCGGAACATGCTCTGGTAGAGGCAGTGCCAGCGGACAGCAGGATGTGTATGGATTACCACAGCCCCTACTTCTTCGGTTACCTGATCGGCCTGATCCACTTGCTGGGTGTGGGTGCCGCACTCCACGCCGTGGTCAGCGTCCGTACTGCGCAGGGTGCGATCGCCTGGGCCCTGTCGCTGTTGTTCATACCCTACCTGACACTGATTCCTTACCTGGTGTTTGGCAGCCGAACCTTCGATGCGTACATCGAAGCACGACGTCAGGCCAACCGCGAGATGCACCTGGCCATCACTGACCTGAACTGGCGCCCGTGGGTGGAAGAAGCATTAGCTGCGCGAAGCTCCAGCTCCTACGCCGCCTTGCGCGCATTACCGAAACTCGGTCGCATGCCTTGCTTGGCGAACAATCAAATCAAACTACTGATCGATGGGCAGGCCACCTTCAGCGCCATCCTTGATGCCATTGCCCAAGCCCGTAATACGGTGCTGGTGCAGTTTTTCATCATCCATGACGATGAACTGGGCCGGCGGCTGCAAACACTGCTACTGAAAAAAGCCGCCGAAGGCGTAAAGATCTATGTGCTTTACGACAGTGTCGGCAGCCACGGCCTACCCTCGGCATACTGCCAGACGCTGCGTGAAGGCGGCGTTGAGATACGTGCCTTCAGCACCCGTCACGGCTGGTTCAATCGCTTCCAGGTCAACTTCCGCAACCACCGCAAGATCGTCGTCGTCGACGGCTTGCAAGGCTTCGTCGGTGGGCACAACGTTGGCGATGAGTACCTGGGAGGCAACCCCAAACTGTCGCCTTGGCGCGATACCCACGTACAGGTCAGCGGCCCAGTGCTGGCCTGCCTGCAGGAATCCTTTGCCGAAGACTGGTTCTGGGCCGCACGGCAATTGCCGCCATTGATCCTGCCGGATGAGTACCCGGACGAGGGCGTACTGTGCCAAGTGCTGGCCAGCGGGCCAGCTGATCCTCAGGAGACCTGCTCACTGTTCTTCATCGAGGCGATTCATTCAGCGCGTGAGCGCCTATGGATAACCAGCCCGTACTTCATTCCCGATGAGGCGATCTTCGCCGCGCTACGACTGGCCGTTCTGCGAGGCGTCGATGTGCGTATCCTGTTGCCCTCACGTCCCGACCATCGGATCGTCTATGCCGCTTCCAGCCTGTTTGCCTTCGAGGCGGTGCGCGCCGGGGTGCGGATCTTTCGCTACCAGCCCGGGTTCCTGCATCAGAAGGTCGTACTGATCGACGATGAAGTCAGTGCGATCGGCAGCGCGAACCTGGACAACCGCTCCTTCCGCCTGAACTTCGAGATCATGCTGCTGACCATCGACAGGACCTTTGCCGATCAGGTCGAAGCCATGCTCAAGCACGACTTCGAACAGGCTCGGGAAATCACTGCCGAGGACAGCCGCGACACCCATCGACTGCAGTTGCTGGGCATGCGTATCGCCAGGCTGATCTCCCCCATCCTCTAGTGGCGAGGCATCGTCAGCGATAAAGATCCGCCCGGGTCCATGGCAGGGTATGACTGCCATCGGCCAGCGGCTTTACCGCCAGAATCTGGTGCAGGTTGATCCAGCCCTTGGCGAAGGCGTATGAACAACCGGCCAAGTACAATCGCCAGATTCTCAGCGCGCGTTCAGGCACCAGACGTCCGGCTTCATCAAGCTTCGCCTCCAGTCGATCACTCCAGAAGTGCAATGTCCGGGCATAGTGCAAACGCAGGCTTTCCACATCGACCACCTCTAGCCCGGCATCGCTGATGTAAGCACTGATCATCGACAGGTGCGGCAGCTCGCCATGGGGGAACACATAGCGGTCAATGAACTCGCCTGCCCCCCGCCCGACTGGCCGACCATCAATATGTTTGGCGGTGATGCCGTGGTTCATCACCAGGCCACCTTCACGGACAGCGCCAAACAGGCGCTGGCAGTACAACGCCAGGTTGGCATGGCCAACATGCTCGAACATGCCAACACTCACCACCTTGTCGAAACGGCCATCCTGCGGCAGATCCCGGTAGTCGAGGATTTTTAGATCAACCTGCTGCTCCAGGCCTTCCGCCTTGACCCGTTCCCGACCCAGCTTGAGTTGCTCCTTGCTCAAGGTGATACCCATGACCTTGGCACCGAACTCGCGGGCGGCAAACCGCGCCAGGCCACCCCAACCACAACCGACATCCAGCAAGTAGTCACCGCGCTGCAGCCGTAGCTTGCGACACAAATGCTCGAGTTTGTCCTGCTGGGCTTGCTCAAGGGTTTCATTGCCCGTCTTGAAGTAGGCGCAGGAGTAGACCATTTCCTGGTCGAGCCAGAGCTGATAGAAATCGTTGGACAGGTCGTAATGGTAGGAAATATCAGCCGCGTCAGTCGTCTTGTCATGCGCAGCACGCTGGGGTTGTGGCTCGTCATCATCCAGAAGCAGCGCTTGAGTCAGTTCGTCGCAAACCTGGATAACCTCGCCGATATTACCTTCCAGCTCCAGCCTGCCTTCGACAAATGCCGACCCCAGATCATCAAGGCTAGGACGGGTAAGCTGACTCATCAGCTGTGGGTCCTTCACCACAATGGTGACGTGTGGCCCAGGCCCCAGATCGAAGTGGAGACCATTCCAAAACTTCAGGCGAAGTGGCAGCCGTACGTTTTGCAGAGCCGCTGGAAGTTGCGCAAGCATGAAAAAACCTCCCGTTGTCTTAGAACGTCACGAGGAAAAGGGTAGTTCATCTGCGAGAACTTTCTGAATAAGTCCACACCACAGATTGTATACAATCCATCAATCACGGACTAATCTTGCGCCCATTGTCGATACCTCATCCTGGAGTACAGCAATGAAAAGCTACGATATCGTGATCATTGGCGGGGGGCCGGGTGGCTACAACGCTGCTATTCGGGCCGGGCAATTGGGCCTTAGCGTCGCCTGTGTGGAAGGTCGTTCAACCCTGGGCGGCACCTGCCTGAATGTCGGTTGCATGCCGTCAAAGGCGCTGTTGCATGCCTCTGAACTCTACGACGCCGCCAGCAATGGCGAACTGGCCACACTGGGTATCGAGGTGAAACCGACCTTGAACCTGGCCCAGATGATGAAGCAAAAAGATGACAGCGTTACCGGCCTGACCAAAGGAATCGAGTACCTGTTCCGCAAGAACAAGGTCGACTGGATCAAGGGCTGGGGTCGTCTCGACGGCGTCGGCAAGGTCAAGGTAACCGACGCGCAAGGGACCGTCAGCGAACTGCAGGCCAAGGACATTGTCATTGCCACCGGTTCCGAACCTACGCCGCTGCCAGGGGTGCCCCTTGATCACCAACGCATCATCGACTCCACCGGCGCCCTCTCCCTAGCCGAAGTGCCCAAGCACCTGGTCGTGATCGGAGCAGGTGTCATCGGCCTGGAGCTGGGCTCGGTATGGCGTCGCCTTGGCAGCCAGGTCACCGTCATCGAGTACCTGGACCGTATCTGCCCAGGCACTGATGAAGAGGCCGCGAAAACCCTGCAACGCTCACTGGCCAAGCAAGGCATGACCTTCAAGCTGGGCACCAAAGTGACCCAGGCCAGTGTCGTCGGGAACGCTGTGCAACTGACTCTGGAGCCTGCCGCTGGCGGTGCTGCCGAAACGCTGGAAGCCGACTATGTGCTGGTGGCCATCGGACGTCGCCCTTACACCCAAGGCCTGGGGCTGGAGACCGTCGGCCTGGAAACCGACAAGCGTGGCATGCTCGCCAACGAGGGCCATCGCTCGACGGTTCCCGGTATCTGGGTCATTGGCGACGTCACCTCGGGGCCGATGCTCGCGCACAAGGCCGAGGACGAAGCGATCGCCTGTATCGAGCGAATTGCCGGCAAGGCGCACGAAGTCAATTACGGCCTGATCCCAGGGGTTATCTACACCCGCCCGGAGCTGGCCAGCGTCGGCAAGACCGAAGAACAACTCAAGGCCGAAGGCCGGGCCTACAAGGTTGGCAAGTTCCCGTTCACCGCCAACAGCCGGGCCAAGATCAACCATGAAACCGAAGGGTTCGCCAAAGTCCTGGCAGATGCCAACACTGACGAAGTCCTTGGCGTGCATCTGGTTGGCCCGAGCGTCAGCGAGATGATCGGTGAGTACTGCGTGGCCATGGAGTTCAGCGCCTCGGCCGAGGACATCGCCCTCACCTGCCACCCGCACCCGACCCGCTCCGAGGCCCTGCGCCAGGCGGCCATGAACGTCGAAGGCATGGCGATGCAGATCTGACCTCAGTCTGCCTGCACACCTGACCTGCGAACCTGCGGCGCGACCCGCCGCAGGTTCAGCAAAAGATGAGCGAACAAGCCAAAGATCAGCCCCCAGAAAGCGGCCGACAGCCCCAGAAACGACATCCCGGATGCCGTCACCAGAAAGGTGATCAGCGCAGCTTCGCGGTCAGCCGGCACACTCATCGCCCCGGCAAGCGCACCACCAATGGCACCGAACAGCGCCAGCCCGGCCAGGGCTGCGATCAAAGCGGCCGGAAAGGCACTGAACAACGAGACCAATGTCGCGCCGAACACGCCCAGCAACACATACAGTGCACCACCGCAAACGCCCGCCCAGTAGCGCCGATGTGGATCATCATGAGATTCACGACCGGTGCAGATCGCCGCAGTAATCGCCGCCAGGTTAAGGCCATGGCAACCAAAGGGCGCCAGCAACAGGCTGGTGAACGCACTGCTGCTGATGATCGGGCTGGCGGCTGTGGCATAACCGTCATTACGCAGCACGACAACCCCCGGCACAAACTGCCCGGTCAGTGCGACCATCACCAGCGGCAAGCTGATACTCAGCACTGCGTTCCAACTGAACTCCGGCAGGGTCAAGACGGGTGTCGCAAGGCCAATGACCAGCTCCGAACTTTTCAACTCGCCATTGGCCAGAGACAGGCTCACCCCGCAAATCAGTACCGCCAGTACGGCATAGCGCGGGGCCAGGCGCTTGAACAGCAGGTAGGTGACAAACATCGCCAAGACCAGCACCGGCTGCGCTTTTACCGACAGAAACAGACCCGTACCGAAACTGAACAGGATGCCGGCCAACATGGCCGCCGAAATGGCTGACGGCAGCTTGCTGACGATCCGATCAAACGCCCCGGACACGCCCACGCCAAGGATGATCAGGTTGGCGACGATGTAGGCGCCTACCGCCTCGGCAAAGGCAATGTTGGGCAGCAGCGCCACCAGCAACGCCGAGCCAGGCGCCGACCAGGCGATTACGACAGGGACTTTGTAGCGCAGGCTGAGGACCACCCCGAGCAGACCACTGCCAATGGAAATGGCCCAGACCCAGGAAGACAATTCGGCCGCCGACAACTGTGCGCTGTGGGCGGCCTGAAAGACGATCACCAGTG
The DNA here is from genome assembly GCF_053629555.1 of Pseudomonas sp. HLS-6 TE3448. Lineage (NCBI taxonomy): Bacteria > Pseudomonadati > Pseudomonadota > Gammaproteobacteria > Pseudomonadales > Pseudomonadaceae > Pseudomonas > Pseudomonas sp. HLS-6 TE3448. The sequence goes on from NZ_JBRJIO010000001.1 coordinate 1,291,248, forward strand.
GCCCGGCATAAGAGATCATTGTGGCGATCAGGCCGGCCACCAGGGCGGACACAGAAAAGTCGCGGAACAGAGGCTTCATCGGACCACCATGGGCTTGTGCTTGTCTTAACGCAGAACGCCGGCCTAGCCGACGCCTGCATCAATGGTTCATATCATTGATGCAGGCGTCGGCTAGGCCGGCGACAAACCGAGTGCGTTACTCAGGCATCCTGCAAGGCACGCGGACGATTGCTGCGCAGTTCAAAGGCTGGCTGCGGCGCGGCCTGCAACTGGAAGTCAAAGTCCATCTCGGCAAAGCGTCCTTCGACACCCCGGGCATCGGCAGCCGCAGCATCTTCGACGAAGCGCAGCTCACCGACCAGCCCATCGCGGGTGGCGTAGGCGAAATCATCCCACAGGTATTGATCACCGGACAGATTGATCTGGGTGGTCAGGTGACGGTGACCCGGTGCAGAGATAAAGAAGTGCACATGCGCTGGGCGATTGCCATGGCGGCCCAGTTGGTCAAGCAGCTCCTGGGTTGGACCGTCCGCTGGGCAGCCATAGCCCGACGGCACGATGCTGCGCGCACGGTAACGGCCTTCTGCATCGGTGATGATGCGACGACGCAGGTTGTAGTCCGACTGAGTGCTGTCGAAGTAGGAGTACGTCCCCTGGGTGTTGGCATGCCACAAGTCGACCACCGCGCCGGCTACCGGTTGGCCGTGCTCATCCAGTACCCGCCCTTGCAGGAACATCACGGTGCCGGCATCGAGACCATCGTCCATCCGCACTTCACCTTCGGCCAATGGCGCACCGGCTACGTACAGCGGGCCTTCAATGGTTCGCGGCGTTCCGCCGGACAAACCTGCTGCTTCATCCTGGGCATCCAGTTGCAGGTCCAGGTAGTGCTCCAGGCCAAGACCGGCTACCAGCAAACCGGCTTCCTGACGTGCGCCCAGGCGATTGAGGTAATCCACTGCTTTCCAGAACTCATCCGGCGTCACCTGCAGGTCTTCGATGACCCGGGCAACGTCATTGATGATGCGATTGACCAGGGTCTTCAGGCGTGGATTGCCTTCCTGATTGAGCAAGCCGCTGGCTTCTTCGAAGAATTTTTGCACATCGGCAGTGTGAGCGATTTTCACGGTCATGATTGGCTACCTCGAATTGTTGTTATCAGTAATCAGCGATCAACGGTCATCGGAATGGATCGACGAGGGATGCCGGCACAGGCCGTCAATCTCGATGTCCATGTAGGGGAACAGCGGCAGTTGCATCAGGGTGTCGTGCAGCGCTTCGACGCTGGGCAGGTCAAAGACGCTGTAGTTGGCGTAATGCCCGGCAATGCGCCACAGGTGGCGCCAGATACCCTCGTGCTGCAGACGTTGGGCCAGCGCCTTTTCGTCAGCCTTGAGCCGGGCCGCCAGGGCCGGGTCCATGTCGAGCGGCAATTTCACGGTCATTTTCACGTGGAACAACATGTGGGCTCTCCTATTCAGCGGCGGCTGAAGAACGCCAGGCGCTCTTCATCCAGGGTCAGGCCCAGGCCTGGGGTACGCGGGACGTGCAAGGCGAAATCGCGGTACACCGGTGCCTCGACGACGATCTCTTCAGTCAACAGCAGCGGGCCGAACAGTTCGGTGTGCCAGGTGAGCGCGTTCAAGGTGACGAAGGCATGAGCCGAGGCCAGGGTGCCGATCGAACCTTCGAGCATGGTTCCGCCATACAGGGCGATCCCGGCGGCTTCGGCGATCTGGGCGGTGCGCAACACCGCGCGCGGGCCACCGTTCTTGGCGATCTTCAAGGCGAAGATGCTGGCGGCACCGTCGGCGGCCAGGCTGAAGGCGTCCTCGACACTCTCGATAGACTCATCAGCCATGATCGGTGCCGGGCTGCGCTGATTCAGGCGTACCTGACCGGCACGGTTGATGCGCGAGATCGGCTGCTCGATCAGGTCGATGCCGTTGTCACCCAACACCTGACAGGCGCGAATCGCCTGAGACTCGTCCCAGTACTGATTGACATCGACCCGCACGCTGGCGCGGTCGCCCAAGGCGTGCTTGATCGCGGTGACGTGGCGCAGGTCATGGGCCACTTCATTGGCGCCGATCTTCAGTTTGAAAATGCGGTGGCGACGCTGATCGAGCATCTGCTCGGCTTCTGCGATATCGCGGGCAGTGTCGCCGCTGGCCAAGGTCCAGGCGACTTCCAGGCTGTCACGCACTCGTCCGCCCAACAGCTCGCTGACCGGCAGCCCCAGGCGTTTGCCTTGGGCATCGAGCAACGCACTTTCAATGCCCGACTTGGCGAAGGTATTGCCCTTGATCACCTTGTCCAGGCGCTGCATGGCACTGTTGATGTTGCTGGCATCGAGGCCAATCAGCATCGGCGCAAAGTAGCTGTCGATGTTCTGCTTGATGCTTTCCGGGCTTTCATTGCCATATGCCAGACCACCGATGGTGGTGGCCTCGCCCAGACCTTCGATGCCGTCACTGCAGCGCAGGCGAATGATCACCAGGGTCTGCTGCTGCATAGTGTGCATGGCCAGCTTGTGCGGGCGGATGGTCGGCAGGTCGACGATGGTTGTCGAGATGCTCTCGATCAGGGGGTAACTCATCAGGATTCTCCAGGGGGGCTCAACCGAGGTCGCCGCCACCGACCGGCAGCACCGTGCCGGTGATGTAAGAGGCCTCGTCGGAGGCGAGAAAAAGAATCGCGCCGACCTGTTCGTCGAGGCTGCCGTAGCGTTTCATCAGGGTGCTGTCGATGGTCTGGTCGACGATCTGCTGATACCAGCCCTGTTCCTGCGCGCTTTGCTCGGCACTGTTACGCGGCACGCGACGGGGTGGTGCTTGCGTACCGCCCGGCGCCGTGGCATTGACCCGCACACCACGCTCAGCAGTCTCGAAAGCCAGGCACGCGGTCAATGCATTGACCCCGCCCTTGGCCGCGCCGTAAGGCACGCGGTTGATGCTGCGCGTGGCAATCGAGGAGACGTTGACGATGGCCCCCTGGCCCTGCTCAAGCATGTACGGCAGCGCGGCGTGGCAGCACCAAAGGGTCGGGAACAGCGAACGACGCACTTCGGCCTCGATCTGGTCGGCCTGGTAATGCTCGAAAGGCTTGGCCCAGATGGTCCCGCCGACGTTGTTGATCAGCACATCGAGCCGACCGAAGTGCTCCACCGCTGCCGCCATCACACGCTGGCACTCGCTGTGCTGCTCCAGGTCGGCGGTGAGGGTCAATACACCTTCGGCCTGCAGCTCATGCACCAGCTCCGAACGGTCAACCGCGACCAGTACGGCACCCTCTTCCAGAAGGCGCTCGGAAAGGCGCCGACCGATACCCTGCGCCGCACCCGTAACCAGCGCGACCTTGTTGTCGAATCTGTTGCCCATGACAACCTCGAATAAAAAAGAGCCGCCCGTACCCGCACGATGCGAACGGCTCCAAAAAAGGATCAGGCCGCGGACGCAGCGAATTTCTCGTAGTAGAAATTCGCCGGGGTGATGCCCTGCTCGCGGATGTACTGGCTGACCGCCTCGACCATGGGCGGCGGGCCGCACAGGTAGACATCGACATCACCGTCATTGAGGTGGCGCGGCTCGATGTGCTGGGTGACATAACCCTTGAGAGGGTGCTGGCTGTCGGGGTTGGCCACACAGGCACTGAAGGTGAAGTTGGGAATGCGCGCAGCAAAGGCTTGCAGACGATCCAGTTCAACCAGGTCGAAGTCGTTCGTGACCCCGTAGATCAGGTGCAGCGGATGCGCACTGCCCTCTTCGGCGATTTTCTCGAGCATTGCGGTGAACGGTGCCAACCCGGTACCGCCAGCCAGCAACAGCAACGGACGACGGATCTCGCGCAGGTAGAAACTGCCCAACGGACCGGCCAGGGTCATGCTGTCACCGGCCTTGGCCAGGCCAGTGAGGAAGCTGCTCATCAGCCCACCCGGCACGTTGCGGATCAGAAAGCTGACTTCGCCATCCTTCTGCAATGAGCTGAAGGAATAGGCGCGGGTCTGCTCGCTGCCCGGTACGCCAAGGTTGACGTACTGGCCCGGCAGAAATGCCAGGCGGCTCAACGCCTCGCCCTTGATCGATAGCGCAATGGTGCTGTCTGAGAGCTGGCGCACGTCACTGATGCTGGCCTGGTAGCTGGCCTGCTCGGTCTTGCACACCTGTGACGAGGCCGGTACGCGGATCACACAGTCGCTTTCGGCGCGCATCTGACAAGTCAGCACGTAGCCCTGGGCCACTTCTTCCTCGCTCAAGGCGTCTTCGATGTATTCCTGGCCCAGGTCGTAACGACCGGCCTCGGCAAAGCACTTGCAGGTTCCGCAAGCGCCATCACGGCAGTCCAGCGGGATGTTGATACCCTGGCGGTAGGCCGCATCGGCCACGGTTTCGCCGCCAGCGGCGTCGATGAAGCGGGTGACCCCGTCTTCGAAATTCAAGGCGATCTTGTGCATGGCGCACCTCGTGGATCAGGTTGTTGCTCGAAAACCGGGTCAGATGTGGTAGATGTCGATGACCTGGCGTACGTAGTCGTTCTTCAACACCACTTTCTTGGCCTTGATCAGCGGGCGATCGCCACGCACATCAAGGGTGTAGAAGCTGGTGCCGAAGTAACTGTCCACGGTCTTGTAGCGGAAGCTCAGGGTGTGCCAGTTGAAACGCAGGTGGCACAGCCCATCGCTCTGCTCAAGCAGTTCGAGATTGCTGATGTTGTGCGAGGTGCGGGTGTCGGGCATGGTCGCACTGGAGCGTTCGGTCTTGATCCGGAACACCCGGTCTTCCAGACCGCCACGGTTGCCGTACCAGATCAGCGAGATTTCCCGCTGCGGGTTCTCGGTAAGCTGGTCGTTGTCGTCCCATGCCGGCATCCAGAACGTGGCATCGCTGGCATAACATTCCAGCCATTGATCCCACTGGCTGTCGTCCAGGTAGCGGGCTTCCTGATAAAGGAAGTCGCGTACGGCTTCGTAGGAAATGCTCATTGCACGGCCTCCACAGGGATCAACTGCTGCTCGGCTTCAAGGGCCTTGAGCATGGTTTCCTGCCAGTACTTGTGCTGCAGTACAAACAGGCCCTCATCCTCGGTACGCACACCGCTGAGGTGTGGACGCAGGTCGATTTCCTGGGCCGCGGCATCGGCGCCTTCAACCCAATGCGTAGCCCCGCGGGACATGTCATTCCAGCCACGGTTGCCCTGGTAACCCATCTGACAGGAGCGGAATTCTTCCAGGTCATCCGGTGTCGCCATGCCGCTGACGTTGAAGAAGTCTTCGTACTGACGAATACGCAAGGCACGGGCCTCGGCGCTTTCACCCTTGGGCGCGATGCAGTAGATGGTGATCTCGGTCTTGTCCACGGCAATCGGCCGGGCAATACGGATCTGCGAGCTGAACTGATCCATCAGGTAAACGTTGGGGTACAGGCACAGGTTGCGCGAGTTTTCGATCATCCAGTCGGCACGGGCCTGACCGAAGTCGCGAGCCAGTTCATCACGACGCTCGAACAACGGACGGTCTTCAGGGTTGGCCCAACGCGTCCAGAGCAGCAGGTGGCCCTTGTCAAAGGAGTAGAAACCACCACCATTCTTGGCCCAGCCACCGGCACTCATGGTCTTGACCTCTTCACCCGCTTCGCGCTGCTTGCGCTGGTTCTGGGTGGCGGCGTAGTTCCAGTGCACGGCACTGACGTGGTAGCCGTCGGCGCCGTTCTCGGCGGTCAGCTTCCAGTTGCCTTCGTAGATGTAGGTGGAAGAACCACGCAGCACTTCAAGGCCGTCCGGTGACTGGTCGACGATCATGTCGATGATCTTGGCCGACTCGCCGAGGTGCTCGACCAGAGGCATTACATCCGGGTTCAGGCTACCAAACAGAAAGCCGCGGTAAGACTCGAAACGCGCAACCTTGGTCAGGTCATGGGAGCCTTCGCAATTGAAGCTCTGCGGGTAACCGGCATCGACCGGATCCTTGACCTTGAGCAGTTTGCCGGAGTTGTTGAAGGTCCAACCGTGGAACGGGCAGGTATAGGAAGAGCGGTTACCACTCTTGTGCCGGCAGAGCATCGCACCGCGGTGGCTGCAGGCATTCAGGAAAGCGTTGAGTACCCCATCCTTGTTGCGCGCGATGAAGATCGGCTGGCGCCCCATGGTGGTACTCAGGAAGTCGTTCTTCTCGGGAATCTGGCTTTCGTGGGCCAGGTAGATCCAGTTGCCCTCGAAGATGTGTTTCATTTCCAGTTCGAACAGACGGGGGTCGGTGAACATCTCGCGCTTGCAGCGGTAGATGCCCTTCTCCTGATCTTCTTCAAGCAGGGAATTAAGGTATTCGAATCCCAGGGACATGGCCGGGGCCTCCGTTGTTATTGTTCAGGCCATGTCAGGGTAGGGAGCGCAGGCTCAGGTAAATATCCGCTTTGTGCAGACCTTTATCCGTTTTCTGCAAACACGTCAGGGGCGACGCTTGAGGGTATCGGAGGGTAGTTCGCCAAACAGCGCTTTGTAACTTTCCGAGAATCGGCCCAGGTGAACAAAGCCGTATTCCAGGGCCAGTTCGGTGATGTTGCGCACGCTGCAGTCCGGGTCGCTGAGGTTGCGACGAATGCGTTCAAGCTTCTTCTGCCGAATGTAGTGCTTCGGGGTGGTACCGGCATTGCGTTCGAACAACCCATAGAGCGAACGCAGGCTCATGCTCGCCTGCTGCGCCAGTTGCTCAATGCCGATGTCTTGCTTGAGATTGCGCTCAATGTACTCGGCAATACGCTCAAAGGTGACGGCCTGGCTGCCCAGGCTCTCGCGGCTGACGTTGGTCTGCATCAGCGTCAGCAGCTTGCTGGCAACGATCTGGCTGTAGTGTTCCTGAACACGCTGCAGCGAATCAAAGGCCTCGGCCTCATGACAGACCATCGTCAACAGCCCGGCAAAACCTTCCAGCGCCAGCAGTTGGTAATGGCTGTGGATAAACCGGACGCCTTCACTGGGGCGCTGCCAGCGCTGCTCATCACAAACCGCATCGAGCAGGCGAGCCGGCAGCTTGAGGATGAACTTCTCGCAGTCGGCGGAATACGCCAGGTCCACCGGCTCATCCGGATTGATCAACAACAGCTCACCCGGACCGAGCAGGCGCTCGGCCCGACCCCGGCGCCACATACAGTGCCCCCGCAAGAGAATCTGCAGATGAAAAACACTTTCCAGGGCATGAGACAGCACCCTCACCTCGCCACCATAGCTGATCCGACACAGGTCCAGGCTGGCAAACTTTCGGTGATCGAGGCTGGCCTCCGGGAGGCCATTGCGCGGTAGTCGAATATGATGCTGACCGACGTGCTGGTTAACGTAGGTCGACACGGCATAGGGGTCGGCACGCTCAAAAACCCGGCTGCGATGACTAAGCAGGGGACTATCCATACCAGGGTACTCGTTGTTTTTGTCTGCTCAGTCTATGTGATCCTCAGGGGTTGTGGATAAACGTGAGATGGGTGGTCCCCTGTGGGAACCCACCCTGCCAGCCCTTACAACAAGATCCAGGTGTAACTCAGGATCAAGCGATTCTCATCGATGTCAGAACGGTAGTTCGAGCGCGCCATGGCATTGCGCACGCGGATTCCCAAGCCTTTCAAGACTCCGCCCTGTACCGCGTAGCCAAGATCGAAATCGCGCTCATGCTCCCGGCCCTCATACCCCAAACCGGTGTTGACGTTATCGCCTTTGAGGTAGCGTGCGGTTGCTGTCAGCCCAGGAATGCCCATGGCAACGAAGTCATAGTCGTAACGCACCTGCCACGAACGTTCATCGGTGTAGGCGAACTCATAGGTCGGTACTTCGTTGCCCAATGGCGAAATGTTCGGGAACACACGGGGGAAGGCATCATCACCATAGATTGCCTGGTAGCCCACCGTGAAGGTATGCCCGGAACGTTTGGCGGAGAGCAACGAGTAAAACGCCTGGTTGTCGATATCCCCCAGCTTGCTCGCCCCTTGCTCGCGGGCAGAGAAGTAGCCAAGGTTGGCGCCGAGCGTCCAATCGCCCAACGGCTGGCTGTGTTTGAAACCGACAAACCCTTGTTGGTAGATGTCCTCCAACTGTCCGTACCAAAGGCTGACGGTGCTGCGATTGCCGTTGAAACTGTAGTCGCCCCCGGCAAAATTGAACGCATCACTATCGGCTTTACGCTGGGGAACATGGCCGAGCACTGCAATCATTTTCTCGTCACCGGCCTCGTTGCGCAGGCTGGTGGAGCTCAAGTGCCCGGCCTGTAGCGTCAGGCCCTCAAGTTCTGAAGATGTGATACTTGCCCCCTGATAGGTCGGCGGCAGCAGCCTTGAGTCGTTGTACTGGAGAATAGGCAGGTTGGTTTGTAATTCGCCGACCTTCAACTCAGTCTTCGAGTAACGCAGCTTGAGGGTGCCGCCGACCCGGCTGTACTCATCAGCGGCGCGACCATCGCCGTGCACCGGCAATAGCCCGGTACCCGTACGATCAGGGCTACTGTCGAGCTTGAACCCCACCACGCCGATGGCATCGACACCCACACCGATCAGGCCAGGGGTATAGCCGGACTTGAAGTTGAAGATAAAGCCCTGCCCCCACTCCTCGGCCTTGGATTGCTTGTTGGCGCCAACGATGTCGGAGAAATCGCGGCTGAAGTAGTAGTTGCGGGCCTGCAACGTAGCGCTCGAACCGCTGACAAAGCCGGGCTCAGCGGCGTTGGCACCAACACACAAGGCAAGGGTGGACAGCAACCAGGAATGACGGAGGTTGTTCATGGGTAACGTGCTCTTTTTATTGTTGTTTTAACCGGTGTTACGCGGAGCTTTGATGGCCGGCATAGCCGGCCGCTTGGTGCTCAGGCCTTGGCAGGCAACGACGCCTGGCTGGCAAACGGCGAGCGGCTGGCGAACACCATCATCGCCAAGGCGGCGACGGCACCCGGTACCGCGAACGCCAGGAAGTTGAGCGGCAAAGGCAACTGGACACCCAGCAATGCGCCCCCCAACAGCGGCCCGACGATGGCCCCACTGCGACCAACGCCCGAGGCCCAACCCAGGCCCGTCGAGCGGATGCCCATCGGGTAGTACTGTGCAACACAGGCATAGGCAAGAATCTGCGTGCCGATGGTGGTCGCACCGGCAATCGCTATCAGCAGGTAAAGCACCGGTGTCGGGCTTTTGAAGCCCAACAGGCTGATGGACAGGGCCGCCACCGCAAAGAACACCACCAACACCTTGTCCAGCTTGAAGCGGTCGCCAATCCAGCCACCGCCCACGGCGCCAAAGATCGCACCGAAGTTCAGTACCAGCAGAAACGCCAGGCTGGAACCCAAGCCATAACCTGCGTTGTTCATCAATTTCGGCAGCCAGGAATTGAGGGCATAGACCATCAGCAGGCAGCAGAAGAACGCCACCCAGAGCATCAGCGTGTTCAGCGCCCGACCTTCGTGGAACAGTTGCGGTACCGCCGCACCCGGCGCCTTGCCTGCGGCGGCTTCAAGCCGATCGCCCGCTTGCGGCTGATAGCTCGGTTCAACCCGCTGCAACAGTTGCTGAGCCTGCTCTACCCGGCCCTGACGCACCAGAAAACCGAGGGACTCCGGCAGAAAGCGCAGGATCAACGGCAGCGTCAGCAGCGGAATGACCGCCACATAGAACACCGACTGCCAACCAAAGGCCGGCAACAGCACAATGCCCAGCCCGGCAGACAGCATGCCGCCCACCGAGTAACCACTGAACATGATCGCGACCAGGGTGCTGCGAATTTTCTTCGGTGCGTATTCGTTCATCAGCGCCACCACGTTGGGCATGACGCCGCCGATTCCTAAACCGGCGATAAACCGGCAGAGACCGAACTCCGTAGGGTTACGGGCGAAACCGTTGAGTACCGTAAAGCCACTGAACAGGATCACGCAGAGGGTGATTGCCTTCTTGCGACCGATGCGGTCCGACAACGGGCCAAACACCAGTGCACCGAACATCATGCCAAACAGCGCATAGCTACCCAGGGCACCCGCCTGCAGCGGGGTCATGCCCCACTCCTGCATCAATGCCGGCAGCACCACGCCATAAATGACCAGGTCGTAACCGTCGAAGATGATGATCAGCGCACACCAGAACAGCACGCGCCAGTGAAAGGGATTGAACTTCGCCTGATCGATCAGGGCATTGATATCGACTGCTCGCATGGTGCGCGTCTCTTTTGTTGTTGTTATCGAAACCCGAAGGCGCAATACCCACTCGGCGCTGGGGCCTGGCGGTGTTCGCACACTCAGGTTAGGGAGACGTCGAGCATGGCAATAGCCATTTCCTGCGAATCGCTATCCAGATAGCGCAGGGGCTGACCAGGTGTCAGCGGTGGCGTTTGAAGGTCACCGAGGGCAGTTCGCCAAAGCGCTGGCGATAACTCTCGGCAAAGCGCCCCAAGTGCAGAAAACCGTAGTCCAGGGCGATTTCCGTCACGTTGCGTACGCTGCTGGCCGGATCCTGCAAGACCGCATGGATACGCTCCAGTTTGCGCTGGCGCACATACCCCTTCGGCGACAGGCCTGCATGGCGCTCAAACAGTGAATACAGCGTTCGCTCACTGACCCGCGCCACGTTCATCAACTGCACGATACTGATGTCTTGATTCAGGTTGGCGTCGATGTACTCCACCAACTGCTCAAAGGAATGAGCCTGAACCTGCGGCTCTCCCCGTTGAATGTTGTTGTCCAGCAGGGTCAGCAGCTTGCTGGCGACAATACGGCCGTAGTGTTCCTGAACCTGCAACAGCGAATGGTCGGACTCGGCCTCAGCGCAGACCAACCCGAGCAAACCGATGAAACCATCCAGCGGTTGGGTCTTGTGACGGGCCGATGTGAAGCGAATGCCGCCCTCAGGCACCTGCCAGCGCTGTTCCAGGCAGGTCTGTTCGAGCAGGCTGGCCGGCAGCTTGAGGATGAACTTCTCGCAGTCGGCCGAATAGGTCAGGTCTACCGGGTCATCGGGGTTGATCAACAGCAACTCGCCTGGAACGTAAGGGTGCTCATTGCCACGGCAAGCCGAAAGACAATGGCCCTTGAGCAAGATCTGCAAGTGATACAGGCTGCCCAGCGCAGGTGAAGTAACCCGCGCCTTGCCGCCATAGCTCAGGCGACACAAGTCGAGGCTGGCGAACTTGCGATGGTTGATACTGGCCTGCAGGTCGCCAGTTCTGGGCAGGCGCAAGCAATGGCCGCCGACATGCTGATTGACGTAGTCGGAGACCACATAAGGGTCGGCGCGCTCGAATACACGGCTGCGCTCGCTCAGCAGGTGGCTGCTCATAGGCTGGCCTCGTTTTATTATTATGATGTCGATATCCACAGGGTCTGGTTATCCACAGGCGACCAGCTTGCGTTAGTCGATGTGGGCAGTCCAATATCCGTTAAGTGGGTAACCATACCTTGGAGGTATCATGGAACTGCGCCATTTGCGTTATTTCCGCGTGCTGGCGCAGACCCTGAATTTCACCCGCGCCGCCGAACAGTTGCACATTGCCCAGCCGCCGCTGAGTCGACAGATCCGCCAACTGGAGGAAACCCTTGGCGTAGAGCTGCTGGAGCGAAGCCGTCCGCTGCGCCTGACCGAAGCCGGGCGCTTCTTCCATGAACAGAGCGCCGCCCTGCTCGACCAGCTTGAACAAGTCGCCGAAGCCACCCGACGCATTGCCAACAGTGAGCGCCAGTGGTTGCGGATCGGTTTCGCACCTTCGACCTTGTACGACCTGCTACCGGAGTTGATCCGCCGACTTCGTCGTTCCGAGGATCTGGAGCTGGGCCTGCAGGAGATGATTACCCTGCAACAGGTCGAGGCCCTGAAGGCCGGGCGCATCGATATCGGCTTCGGTCGTATCCGCATCAATGACCCGGCCATTGAACAGCATGTGTTGCGCGAAGACCCGTTGGTTGCCGCCTTGCCTTGCGGGCATCCCTTACTGGGGCAGCCGCTGGACCTGGCGCTGTTGGCCCGCGAACCCTTTGTGCTCTACCCCGCCACGCCACGGCCAAGTTACGCCGACCACATCATGGCGCTGTTCGCCAACCATGGCCTCAGCGTCAGGGTAGTGCAATGGACCAATGAACTGCAGACTGCCCTCGGGCTGGTGGCGGCCGGGCTGGGGATAACCCTGGTACCCGCGTCGGTACAAACCCAGCACCGCGCAGACATCGTCTACGCACCACTGACCGAGACCTCGGCGGTTTCACCCATCATTCTCAGCCGCCGGGCTGGGGATAACTCACCCCTGCTCAAGCACTGCCTGGCTCTGATTGAACAGATGCAGGCTGTGGATAACAACGCCTGAAGCGCCAGTGGACGGCCACCTTGCAGATGCCAAAGGATAATGGAATAACTGTTAGTTAAAATTTAAATCATACAAATCAATAACTTACAAAATCCACGCTGCACTTATAAATAGACCTGTAGTTGCGTATCGCTCTCAACTAATACTGTTCTAGTTGACCTGAATCAATACAGCATTACCGTCAGGTGGTGGTGTTGATTGATAACGCGTCGCCTGCCTGTTGCCTTCAACAAAAACCAGTACTTAAGTACATGAAAACCCGTTGAAAATGTAAGCGCACGGGCGCTCGCTCAATAGTAAGATAGGCGAATAACTATCCCGCATCCTCACGTTCGCGCCCTGTGTTATCCCATCGCTGGAAACGATCGTTAATAAACTGATTTATCAGCAAGGCACTATTGGCCGAATGAAAAATGCTTCGGCTGACGCACTGTGCACCGCGGCTCATGTTCTAGATTGCACGATTTAACTACATTGTAAGGAGCGTTTCGTGAAGTTCACTATTACCCGCCTGATGATCAGCAGCGCAACAGCACTGATCCTTGTGGCGCTGGGGCTGTCATTCTGGATTTCTCATCAGGTCAACCGCCTGGATGATCTCAGCCGACAGTTGGAAAACCTCAGTAGTGCCCAGCAAGAGGTAGAAGAACTTCGTTACCACACGGCGCAAATTCAGCAGTTCTACACCGACGCAAGCTTGACCGGCGAAAACGAGGCAGCCGCCACCGCCCATCGGCACTTTCAGCGGATGCAGGAGAAGCTGAACGAACTCAAACAGGCAATTCCAGCATTCCGCCTCGAACTGGAGGCGATGAACGCCCCGGCAGAACGGCTCGACAATGTGGGCCTGCGCATGTTCCAGGCCTACACCGGCCCCGGCAAGGAGGCTGGCGACAAGGTGATGGAAGACTTCGACCAGCGTTCGGCAGAAGTGATTCGTGCGTTCGCCGGGCTACGTGACCCGCTGTCGGCCAAGTACAAGACAACCCTCAGCGAAACCAGCGAAGTGCGTGAGTCCCTGAAGGTCAATACGCTCGTGGCCTGGGGCATAGCGTTGCTATTGATCCTTGGCACCCTTTGGCTGATCAGCCGCCGCGTCCTGCCCCCCCTCAACCGGATGTCCAGTTCGTTACGCGATTTGAACACCGGTAATGGTGACCTCAGCCGTACACTGCGCCAGGACAACGACGATGAGATCGGTGAAGTGGTTGCGGGCTTCAATCAGTTCGTTGCCGGCCTCAGGGGCCAAATTGCGACGGTAGCCCAAGTAGGTTGCACCTTGGGCCAGTCATCGACGCACTTGGTCAATGATGCGCAAGCCGCCGAAGCGAGCGCCGAAACCTTGCGTTCGGAAGTGGATCAGGTGGCCACAGCAGTCAATCAGATGGCCGCCACCGTACAGGGCGTGGCCGCCAATGCCCAGGCAAGCTCGGCCCAAACCGGTGACGCTGATCGCCAGACGCAAGAAGCGATTGGCGTGGTGAACCAGACAATTGTCGAGATTCGTACCTTGGCCAACGAAGTGGGCCGGGCATCCGAAGTGATTCAAACCCTGGAAACCCACTCACGTTCCATTGGTGGGGTGCTGGAAGTGATACGGACCATTGCCGAACAAACCAACTTGCTGGCATTGAACGCGGCCATTGAAGCAGCACGCGCAGGCGAGCAAGGCCGGGGCTTTGCCGTGGTAGCCGATGAAGTCCGCACCTTGGCCAGCCGTACCCAAGCCTCGACCCAAGAAATCCAGGGCATGATCGAGCGCCTGCAGAGTGCGTCCCAAGAGGCCGTCACAGTCATGCAGGAAAGCCGTACCTATGCCGAAAAAGGTGTCACGCAGGCCGAAATAGCCGGTCAGGCACTGGTGAACATCAGCACCTTGATGGCCTCGGTATCGGGGATGAGCTTGCACATCGCTGAAGCGGCTCGCGAGCAGTCCATGGTCAGCGATGAAATCAACCAGCGGATCAGCAGCGTGGCGAATGTCGCCGGCCGTACCGCAGAATTGTCTGAGAGCACACTGGCCAGTGGCCGAGCGGCTGGTGAAGACGCTCGACGGTTGGATGAGATTGTCAGCCAGTTCAGGCTCTAGGCCGGTCTGAAGCAGGCGAGCAGCGTTGGTAAGCAACGCGCTCGCCTCAACAGCAGCCTTACTCCACAGTCACCGACTTGGCGAGGTTGCGTGGCTGGTCAACGTCGGTGCCTTTGAGCACGGCAACGTAGTACGACAGCAACTGCAGCGGAATGGTGTAGAGAATCGGCGCCAGGGCATCAGCGATGTGCGGCATCGCGATCACGTGAGTCCCTTCACCATTGCTCATGCTGGCTTGCTCATCAGCAAAGACGACCAGTTGGCCACCCCGGGCGCGCACTTCCTGCAGGTTGGACTTGAGCTTTTCCAGCAGCTCGTTGTTCGGCGCCACGGTGACCACCGGCATGTCGTTGTCCACCAGCGCCAGCGGGCCATGCTTGAGCTCACCAGCCGGGTAAGCTTCGGCGTGGATATAGGAGATCTCCTTGAGCTTGAGCGCCCCCTCCATCGCCACCGGGAACTGCGCACCACGACCAAGGAACAAGGTGTGGTGCTTGTCGGCGAACAGCTCAGAGATTTTCTCGATGGTGGCATCCATCGCCAACGCTTCGCCCAAGCGAACCGGCAGGCGGCGCAATTGCTCGACCAGATCGGCCTCAACGCCTGCTCCCAAGGTGCCACGCACTTGGCCCAGGGCCAGGGTCAGCAGCATCAACGAAACCAGTTGGGTGGTGAACGCCTTGGTCGAGGCCACACCAATTTCCGGGCCGGCCAGGGTCAACAGGGTCAGGTCCGATTCACGTACCAGCGAACTGATCCCGACGTTGCAAATGGCCAGGCTGGCCAGGAAGCCCAGCTCCTTGGCATTGCGCAGCGCTGCCAGGGTGTCTGCGGTTTCACCAGACTGGGAGATCGAAACGAACAGAGTGTCGGGCTGCACAACCACTTTGCGGTAGCGGAACTCGCTGGCCACTTCGACCTGGCACGGAATACCGGCCAGTTCTTCCAGCCAGTAGCGCGCAACCATACCCGCATGGTAACTGGTGCCACAGGCAACGATCTGCACATTGCGAACCTTGGCAAACAGCTCGGCAGCTTGCGGGCCAAAGGCCTGAACCAGCACATGGTCAGTGCCCAGACGACCCTCTAGCGTGCGCTGTACCACGGTAGGTTGCTCATGGATTTCCTTGAGCATGAAGTGGCGGTATTCACCCTTGTCAGCTGCTTCTGCACCTTCGTGGTACTGCACCGCTTCACGCTGAACTGCTTGGCCGGCCTGGTTCCAGATACTGACCTTGTCGCGGCGAATCTCGGCGATATCACCTTCTTCCAGGTACATGAAACGGTCGGTGACCTGGCGCAGGGCCAACTGGTCGGACGCCAGGAAGTTTTCCCCATGGCCCAGGCCAATCACCAGCGGGCTGCCGCTACGCGCAGCGACGAGGCGATCCGGTTGTTTGGCACTGATAACGGCCAGGCCATAGGCACCGTGCAGTTGCTTGACCGCTATCTTGAGCGCTTCGGTCAGGTCGGGTTGGGTCTTGAGGGTGTGATGCAGCAGGTGAACGATCACCTCGGTATCGGTTTCCGAGCTGAACACATAACCCAGGCCCTTGAGCTGCTCACGCAGTTCCTCATGGTTCTCGATGATGCCGTTATGCACCACCGCCAGGTCGTGGCCAGAGAAATGAGGGTGCGCATTGCGCTCGCTGGGCGCACCGTGGGTTGCCCAACGGGTATGGGCGATACCCAGCAGGCCCGACAGCGGTTCGGCGGCAACGGCAGCTTCCAGCTCACTGACCTTGCCAATACGACGACGGCGCTCCAGGACGCCTTGCGCGCTGTAGACGGCCAGGCCGGCGCTGTCATAGCCCCGGTACTCCAGGCGCTTGAGGCCTTCGATGAGGATAGTGGTGATGTTACGTTCGGCGACGGCACCAACGATTCCACACATAGAAATTACTCCTAGCTGATTGCGGCGCAGATAACGTTTACGCCGCGGGCTTCAATCTGTTCACGTGCCGCTTGGGGCAGGCGCTCATCAGTAATCAGGGTATTGACGCTGCTCCAGGGCAGCTCGAGATTGGGGATCTTGCGACCGACCTTGTCCGACTCGACCATGACAATCACTTCCCGCGCGACCTCGGCCATGACCCGGCTCAACCCCAGCAACTCATTGAATGTGGTGGTGCCACGCACCAGGTCGATGCCATCGGCGCCAATGAACAACTGGTCGAAATCGTAAGAGCGTAGTACCTGCTCGGCGACCTGGCCCTGGAAGGATTCGGAATGCGGATCCCAGGTACCGCCGGTCATCAACAGCACCGGTTCATGCTCAAGCTCGCTAAGGGCGCGGGCGACATTCAACGAATTGGTCATCACCACCAGGCCCGGCTGCTGGCCAAGCTCAGGGATCATGGCGGCGGTCGTACTGCCACTGTCGATGATGATTCGCGCATGCTCACGAATCCTGCCCACTGCAGCGCGGGCAATGGCCTGCTTATAGGCAGACACCGGCTGGGCCTGATCGGCAATCAGTTCCTGAGGCAGCGTGACCGCACCGCCATAGCGACGCAGCAACAGACCATTAGCCTCAAGAGCCGCCAGGTCTTTGCGGATAGTGACTTCCGAGGTCTCGAAACGTTTGGCCAACGCATCGACACTGACCTCGCCCAGCTCATTCAGCAGCGCGAGGATGTTGTGCCGTCGTTGTGGAGTGTTTCGTTTCGACATTTTGGCTTTAAGTTTCGTTTCGTAAGTTAATGAAGCTAATCAAAACCTAAAGCTTTCACTTCGTCAAGGACGATGCGTATGTTTTTGCCTGTGCATAACTAGACATGACTGGCGCTTTTATCCACAAATCCCGGCCTAGAGCGCCTGGCATAAAAAAAGCCGACTTATGCACAATCCAGTCGGCTCTTTTATTCACATGTGGATAACGTCAGTTCTTCTTGATCTTCTCTGGCCGCTTCCAGCCATCGATGTTGCGCTGACGTGCCCGACCAACGGCTAACTGAGCCGTATCAACATTCTGCGTAATGGTCGAACCGGCTGCCGTTGTAGCACCAGAAAGGATATCCACAGGCGCAACCAGGGAGTTGTTGGAACCGATGAAGACATCCTCACCCAACACCGTCTTGAACTTGTTCGCACCGTCATAGTTGCAGGTGATGGTACCTGCGCCTATGTTGGTCCGTGCGCCGACTTCCGCGTCGCCCAAGTAGGTCAGGTGACCGGCTTTGGCACCCTCGCCCAGGTGAGCATTCTTCAACTCGACAAAGTTACCCACATGGGCTCGTGCTTCCAGCACGCTGCCAGGGCGCAGACGCGCGAATGGGCCGGCGTCGCTGCCCTCGCCCATGATGGCACCTTCGATATGGCTGTTGGCCTTGACCACCACGCCTTTGCGCAGGGTGCTGTCCTTGATCACACAATTAGGACCGATCACCACGTCGTCTTCGATCTCGACACGACCTTCCAGGACCACGTTGATGTCGATCAGCACATCACGACCAACGGTGATCTCGCCACGTACATCGAAACGCGCCGGATCACGCAGGGTGACACCCAGCGCCATGAGCCGACGAGCCTCACGCAACTGATAATGACGCTCCAGCTCAGCCAGTTGGCGACGGTCGTTGGCGCCTTGCACTTCCATCGGGTCGTGCGGTTGCTCGGTGGCCACCACCAGGCCATCTGCAACGGCCATGGCGATCACGTCGGTGAGGTAGTACTCACCCTGCACATTGTTGTTAGACAGCCGACCAAGCCACTCAGCCAAACGTGCCCCCGGGACGGCGAGGATACCGGTGTTACCTTCCTTGATAGCCCGCTGTGCTTCGCTGGCATCCTTGTGCTCGACGATTGCCGCCACCTGACCCTGTGCATCACGCACGATACGGCCATAGCCTGTCGGGTCGTTCAGCGTAACGGTCAGCAAGCCCAGTTGCTGCGCAGTAACCTTGGCCAGCAACCGCTTGAGGGTGTCGACTTCGATCAGCGGCACATCACCGTAAAGAATCAGCACGGTATCGGCCGTCAGGTGTGGCAGCGCCTGTGCGACAGCATGGCCCGTGCCCAGTTGTTTGTCCTGCAGTACAAAATTCAGATCGTCGGCAGCCAAACGCTCACGAACCACTTCCGCGCCATGCCCGATTACCACATGCATACCCTGTGGCTGAAGCTGCCGGGCGCTGTGGATAACATGGCCAAGCATGGAGTTGCCCGCAACCGGGTGCAGCACCTTGGGCAAGGCTGAACGCATGCGTGTGCCTTGGCCCGCGGCGAGAATAACGATATCGAGAGACATGACTGGCTACCAATCCTGGGTGGTCAGCGACTGCGACCAAAAAGAAGGAATTACAGAAAAAGAAAAAGGGTAGCCGAGGCTACCCTTTAACTCAATCGCACTACAGAAGCTTGGCTTAACCGCCGAACTTCTTGCGGATCTGCTGGACGGTGCGCAGCTGGGCTGCGGCTTCGGCCAGACGTGCAGCGGCGGAACCGTAGTCGAACTCCGCGCCTTTTTCGTGCAGGGCCTTTTCAGCAGCCTTGACGGCTTCCTGAGCGGAGGCTTCATCCAGGTCGCTAGCGCGTTGCACGGTATCGGCAAGCACCTTGACCATGTTCGGCTGGACCTCGAGGAAACCACCGGAGATGTAGAACACCTCCTTGTCGCCACCCTGCTTGGTCAGCGTGATCGGACCCGGCTTCAGATCAGTGATCAGCGGGGCGTGGCCTGGAGCGATACCGATATCACCCAGGTTGCCGTGCGCAACCACCATCTCGACCAGACCGGAGAAAATTTCTCCTTCCGCGCTGACGATATCGCAATGGACTGTCATAGCCATCTGCTTGCCTCAACCTGATTAGCGCCCCTTTCGGGGCGCCGGGATTACAGTTTCTTGGCTTTCTCGATCGCTTCTTCGATGCCGCCGACCATGTAGAACGCTTGTTCTGGCAGGTGGTCGTAGTCACCGTTGAGGATGCCTTTGAAGCCAGCAATGGTGTCTTTCAGGGAAACGTATTTACCCGAAGCACCGGTGAAGACTTCAGCCACGAAGAACGGCTGGGACAGGAAACGCTGGATCTTACGAGCACGGGATACCAGTTGCTTGTCGGATTCGGACAGTTCGTCCATACCCAGAATGGCAATGATGTCCTTCAGCTCTTTGTAGCGCTGCAGCACGTACTGAACACCGCGAGCGGTTTCGTAGTGCTCGGTGCCGATGACCAGAGGGTCCAGCTGACGCGAAGTCGAGTCCAGTGGATCGACCGCTGGGTAGATACCCAGGGAGGCGATGTCACGGGACAGTACCACGGTGGCGTCCAAGTGGGCGAAGGTGGTCGCTGGCGACGGGTCAGTCAGGTCGTCCGCAGGTACGTATACGGCCTGGATCGAGGTGATCGAACCTTGCTTGGTCGAAGTGATGCGCTCTTGCAGCACGCCCATCTCTTCAGCCAGGGTCGGCTGGTAACCTACTGCCGAAGGCATACGGCCCAGCAGTGCGGATACTTCGGTACCGGCCAGGGTGTAACGATAGATGTTGTCGACGAACAGCAGAACGTCGTTACCTTCGTCACGGAACTTCTCAGCCATGGTCAGGCCGGTCAGCGCTACGCGCAGACGGTTTCCTGGTGGCTCGTTCATTTGGCCGTATACCAGAGCAACCTTGTCCAGTACGTTGGAATCCTTCATCTCGTGGTAGAAGTCGTTACCCTCACGAGTACGCTCACCCACACCGGCGAACACGGAGAAACCGCTGTGCTCGATGGCGATGTTACGGATCAGTTCCATCATGTTTACGGTTTTGCCTACACCGGCACCACCGAACAGACCAACCTTACCACCCTTGGCGAACGGGCAAACCAGGTCGATAACCTTGATACCGGTTTCGAGCAGGTCGTTGCCACCAGCCTGTTCTGCGAAGGAAGGCGCGGCACGGTGAATGCCCCAACGCTCTTCTTCGCCGATCGGACCGGCTTCGTCGATTGGGTTGCCCAGGACGTCCATGATACGGCCCAGAGTCGCTTTACCGACTGGAACGGAGATGGCTGCCTTGGTGTCAACGACGTCCAGACCGCGCTTCAAGCCTTCGGTCGAGCCCATCGCAATGGTACGTACTACGCCGTCGCCCAGCTGCTGCTGAACTTCCAGAGTAGTTTCCGCGCCCTGTACTTTCAGCGCGTTATAGACACTCGGTACGCTGTCACGTGGGAATTCCACGTCAATGACGGCGCCGATGATTTGAACGATACGTCCGCTACTCATAGCTGGATCCTCTGAATATTTGAACCGTTAAACCGCGGCAGCGCCGCCGACGATTTCCGAGATCTCTTGGGTGATCGCAGCCTGACGTGCCTTGTTGTAGATCAGCTGCAAATCGCTGATCAGGTCGCCGGCGTTGTCGGTGGCGTTTTTCATTGCGATCATCCGCGCAGCTTGTTCAGCCGCGTTGTTCTCGACTACCGACTGGTAGACCTGCGACTCCACGTAACGCACCATCAGGCCGTCCAGCAGCTCTTTGGCATCGGGTTCGTAGAGGTAGTCCCAGTGGTGCTTGAGTTCTTGATCCGGGGTTGCGACCAACGGAATCAACTGCTCGACCGTTGGTTTTTGCGTCATGGTATTGATGAACTTGTTCGACACCACGGACAGGCGATCGATACGGCCTTCCAGGTATGCGTCCAGCATGACTTTGACGCTACCAATCAGATCGTTGATCGATGGCTCTTCGCCCAAGTGGCTGATTGCAGCAACGACGTTACCGCCGAAGTTACGGAAGAATGCCGCACCTTTGCTGCCGATCACGCACAGGTCGATCTCGACGCCTTGTTCGCGGTTTGCCGACATGTCCTTGACCAGGGCCTTGAACAGGTTGGTGTTCAAGCCGCCGCACAGACCACGGTCACTGCTCACCACGATATAACCGACACGCTTGATGGCGCGATCGATCATGAACGGGTGGCGGTATTCCGGGTTGGCGTTGGCCAGATGACCAATCACCTGGCGGATGCGCTCCGCGTAAGGACGGCTAGCAGCCATACGCAGTTGAGCCCTGCGCATCTTGCTGACCGCCACTTTTTCCATGGCGCTGGTAATTTTTTGCGTGCTTTTGATGCTCGCAATCTTACTGCGAATCTCTTTTGCGCCTGCCATGTAACACCTATCAGGTTAGCAAGCGGGGGCTGCAAAGCCCCCGCTGCGGCTTACCAGGTTTGGGTGGCCTTGAACTTCTCGATACCGGCTTTGATGCCAGCGTCGATTTCGTCGTTGAAGTCACCCTTCACGTTGATCTTCGCCATCAGTTCGGCGTGATCACGGTTGAAGTAAGCAATCAGCGCTTGTTCGAAGCTACCGATCTTGGCGATTTCAACGTCGACCAGGAACCCACGCTCAGCGGCATACAGCGACAGCGACATGTCAGCGATGGACATTGGCGCGTATTGCTTCTGCTTCATCAGCTCGGTAACACGTTGACCGTGCTCGAGTTGCTTACGGGTGGCTTCGTCCAGGTCAGAAGCGAACTGGGCAAATGCAGCCAGTTCACGGTACTGAGCCAGAGCGGTACGGATACCACCGGACAGCTTCTTGATGATCTTGGTCTGAGCGGCACCACCTACACGGGATACCGAAACACCGGCGTTAACTGCAGGGCGGATGCCCGAGTTGAACATGGCCGATTCCAGGAAGATCTGACCGTCGGTGATCGAGATCACGTTGGTCGGAACGAACGCGGAAACGTCGCCAGCCTGGGTTTCGATGATCGGCAGAGCGGTCAAGGAACCGGTTTTGCCAGTTACTGCACCGTTGGTGAACTTCTCAACGTACTCTTCGGAAACGCGCGATGCACGCTCCAGCAGACGGGAGTGGAGATAGAACACGTCACCTGGGTACGCTTCACGTCCTGGTGGACGACGCAGCAGCAGGGAGATCTGACGGTAAGCAACAGCTTGCTTGGACAGGTCATCGTAAACGATCAGCGCGTCTTCACCGCGGTCACGGAAGAACTCGCCCATGGTGCAACCGGCGTATGGCGCCAGGAATTGCAGTGCGGCGGATTCCGAAGCACTGGCGGCAACAACGATGGTGTTAGCCAGAGCGCCGTTTTCTTCCAGCTTGCGAACAACGTTGGCGATGGTCGATTGTTTCTGACCAACGGCGACGTAGACGCAGAAGATGCCGCTGTTTTTCTGGTTGATGATCGCGTCAACCGCCATGGCGGTTTTACCGATCTGACGGTCACCGATGATCAGCTCACGCTGGCCACGGCCGACTGGAATCATGGCGTCGACGGATTTGTAGCCAGTCTGTACAGGCTGGTCTACCGATTTACGCCAGATAACGCCCGGAGCAACTTTCTCGACCGCATCGGTCTCGGTGTTGTTCAGTGGGCCTTTACCGTCGATTGGGTTACCCAGTGCGTCGACTACGCGACCCAGCAGTTCCTTACCAACCGGAACTTCCAGGATGCGGCCAGTGCACTTGGCACTCATGCCTTCGGCAAGGGAGGTATATGCGCCCAGTACTACCGCACCAACGGAGTCTTGCTCCAGGTTGAGGGCCATACCGTAGACGCCGCCCGGAAACTCGATCATTTCGCCGTACATAACGTCGGCCAGACCGTGGATCCGCACGATACCGTCAGAAACGCTGACGACAGTACCTTCGTTGCGGGCTTGAGAGGCGACATCGAGTTTCTCGATGCGACCCTTAATGATTTCACTAATTTCGGAAGGATTGAGTTGCTGCATTGCTCTGCTGCCCCTTCAAACTCAAGATTTCAATGCTTCGGCCAGTTTCGCGATTTTGCCGCGAATCGAGCCATCGATTACCAGGTCGCCGGCGCGGATCACGACACCACCTATGAGGGAGGTATCCTCCACAGCGTGCAGTCGCACTTCCCGGCTGAGCCGTGCACTGAGAACCTTGGCGAGTTTGTCTTGCTGTTCTTGGTTCAACGCAAAAGCACTAGTGACTTCCACGTCCACGGATTTTTCCTGCTCGGCCTTGTACAGCTCGAACAGCGACGAAATCTCCGGCAACAGCAGGAGACGGTCGTTTTCCGCGGCAACATGAATGAAATTCTGTGCCTGGGCATCAAACTTGTCACCGCACACTTCAATAAAAGTGGCGGCCTTTTCTGCGCTCGTCAGTCGCGGGGCCTTGAGCAGGCGCTGCATGGTGCCGTCTTGCGACACCGCAGCAGCCAGGCCGAGCATGGCTGACCAATTGGCCAGTTGCTGATGGGCCTGGGCATGCTCAAAGGCAGCCTTAGCGTAAGGTCGGGCCAACGTGGTCAATTCTGCCATGATCGCCCTCGCTTAAATTTCAGCGGCCAGTTTGTTAACCAGCTCCGCATGCGCGTTTTGATCGATTGTGGCACCAAGGATCTTCTCAGCGCCGTTAACGGCCAGGCTACCCAGTTGGGCGCGCAGCGCGTCTTTGACACCGTTAAGTTCCTGTTCGATCTCGGCCTGAGCCTGAGCCTTCACACGGTCAGCTTCGACGCGGGCCTGATCACGGGCTTCCTCGACGATCTGAGCACCGCGCTTCTTGGCTTGCTCAATGATTTCGGCTGCCTGAGCTTTCGCTTCGCGCAGTTGCTGACCCACTTTATCTTGGGCCAGCTCCAGGTCGCGAGCTGCTCGGCTGGCAGCGTCCAGTCCATCCGCGATCTTCTTCTGACGTTCTTGCAATGCCGCGATGACCGGAGGCCACACGAACTTCATGCAGAACAGCACAAAGATGAAGAACGCAACGGACTGGCCAATCAGGGTTGCATTAATGTTCACGCCAACACCTCGCTCGTTCTTTGTCCATCACACAAAACCACTCGAAAATTCGAGTGATTAGCCGGCGATTTGACCAACGAAGGGATTAGCGAAGGTGAAGAACAGAGCGATACCAACACCGATCATGGTTACGGCGTCGAGCAGACCGGCAACGATGAACATTTTAACTTGCAGCATTGGAACCATCTCTGGCTGGCGAGCAGCGCCTTCCAGGAACTTGCCGCCCAGCAGGCCGAAACCAATGGCGGTACCCAGTGCACCCAGGCCGATCAGCAGAGCAACAGCGATAGCGGTAAGACCAACTACAGTTTCCATCTTTCCTCCCGACTTTTACGTCGTATTGGTTAGGTTTTTTAGTTTGAAGCGGTAAAGCAAAATCGTTTTGTACAGCTGCCCTTGCGGACCTTTTGCGACCCTTGCCCGTACCGGCGAAAGGGTCTTCAGACACGCCAGGCGGTCTTAATGGTTATCTTCGTGAGCCATCGACAGGTAGACGATGGTAAGCATCATGAAGATGAACGCTTGCAGGGTGATGATCAGGATGTGGAACACCGCCCACGCCCACTGCAGCACCACGCCCAGGCCGCTGAGCCAGAGCAGACCAGCACCGAACATCACGGCAATCAGGATGAACACCAGCTCGCCGGCGTACATGTTGCCGAAAAGACGCAGTGCCAGGGAGATTGGCTTGGCGATCAGGGTCACAAATTCCAGCAGGAAGTTCACCGGAATCAGCAGGATCTGAACGAAGATGTTCTTGCTGCCGAACGGATGCAGGGTCAGTTCGCCGAGGAAACCGCCGATGCCCTTGACCTTGATGCTGTAGAAAATGATCAACGCGAACACGCAGAAGGCCATGGCCAGGGTAGCGTTCGGGTCAGTCGTGGAGACTGCACGGAAAGGAATGTGCTTGTCGCCGGAAATCAGCATGGCCAGTTGAGGAATCCAGTCGACCGGTACCAGGTCGATGGCGTTCATCAGGAAGACCCAGACGAAGATGGTCAGCGCCAGCGGTGCGATAACCGGGCTACGACCGTGGAAACTGTCCTTGACCGAACCGTTGACGAACTCCACCAGCACTTCAACGAAGTTCTGCAGGCCGCCAGGTTGACCGGAAGTTGCTTTCCGGGCCGCCATGCGGAACAGGAGAATGAAGATCAGACCCAGCGCAAAGGACCAACCCAGGGTGTCCACGTGGAACGCCCAGAAGCCCATTGCTTTGGCTTCTGCTGCGGAATGGGCAAAACCCCAACCGCCGTCTGGTAGTTGACCGTAGGTCAAGTTCTGCAAGTGGTGCTGGATATAGCCCGAAGCGGTTTCTGCTGCCATGTTTGCCTCAAACGCCCTAAGGTCTCGAAAGTCTTGTTTTCACTAGCAGGGGCGCGAACCAGCTGACCAACTGGGTCAGCAGAAAGACGCCGAATACTGCTAATGGCGCCAATGGCTTCACTCCTGCAAACGTCAGCGCGAACAGCACTGCCGTCAAAATCAATTTGCCTGCCTCGCCAGCGTAAAACGACTTGACGATGGCCTGCGCTGCCCTGGCTCCGGTAAACCGAAAAGCCTTCCAAGCAAAGTACACATTCGGTAGCCAGGCAATCAGCCCTCCGCAGAGGCCTGAATATCCGTCGACTGCCCCGCGCCACTGCCACAACGCCAAGGCTGCCAACAGAAACACGACACACTGAGCCAGCAGTACCGGAAAAACCGCCCAGCGATGGAAAGGCAAGCGGTTTGGCGTGCGGGTTTCCATCACAACTGCTCCTCAAAAGTCGGCCAACCTGTCAACTCTGACTTGGCATAATTTGTGCCGACAAAATGCGCGCAGAGTATAGGGGCGGTTTAACCCCTATTCAACTGCTGGGTAGTGATTTCCGACTGTGCGCTACAACAGGAATTGTTTCAGCGGATGTGAGCAAGGACGCCCTGCAACTCATCCAGTGAGTTATAACGAATCACCAACTGGCCCTTGCCCTTGTTCCCATGACGGATCTGGACAGCCGAGCCCAACCGCTCTGCGAGCCGCTGTTCAAGGCGTGCGATGTCCGGATCAGGCTTGGCCGGTTCGACCGGTTCAGGCTTGCCATTGAGCCACTGACGGACCAGTGCTTCAGTCTGGCGCACCGTCAGTCCACGTGCGACAACATGTCGCGCCCCATCAACCTGTTGCTCATCCGGCAATCCGAGCAATGCACGTGCATGGCCCATTTCCAGATCGCCATGGGAGAGCATGGTCTTGATGACTTCCGGCAGGGTGATCAAGCGCAACAGGTTGGCCACGGTAACCCGCGACTTGCCCACGGCATCGGCAACCTGCTGTTGGGTCAGCTGGAACTCATGCTGCAGCCGTTGCAGGGCAATCGCCTCTTCCACCGGGTTGAGGTCCTCGCGCTGGATGTTCTCGATCAGGGCCATTGCGATGGCCGCCTCATCGGGTACATCACGAACCATTGCCGGAATGGTATCCATGCCGGCCTGCTGACTGGCGCGCCAGCGGCGCTCACCCGCAATGATTTCATAGCGATTGTCAGCGATCGGACGAACCACGATCGGCTGCATGACGCCCTGGCTACGGATCGAGTGCGCCAATTCCTCCAACGCCTGCGGATCCATGTCGCGGCGAGGTTGGTATTTCCCGCGCTCGATCAGGTCGAGCGGCAGGTGTTGCAGTTCTTTCTGATCAACTTTGACAGCCTGCTCTTCGAGCGCGCTGACAGTCGGACCACTCAGCAGTGCATCCAACCCACGTCCGAGACCTCGTTTCTTAACGGCCATACGGATTCCTTAAGTTGCTTGTGCAGTGCGAGATTGACGACGCTGGCGACGCACCATCTCACCGGCCAGGGCCAAGTAGGCCAAGGCACCGCGCGATTGCTTGTCATAGGCCAGCGCCGGCATGCCGAAGCTTGGTGCCTCGGCCAGGCGAATGTTGCGCGGGATCACGGTGTCGTACAGCTGATCACCGAAATGCTCCTTGAGCTGCGCCGATACATCATTGATCAGGCTCAGGCGCGGGTCGTACATGGTCCGCAGCAAGCCTTCGATCTTCAGCTGTGGATTAAGCCGCTCGGCAATCCGCTTGATGTTATCCACAAGGTCACTCAAACCTTCCAGCGCAAAGTATTCACATTGCATCGGAATGATCACGCCATCGGACGCGACCAAGGCGTTGAGGGTCAACATCGACAGCGACGGCGGGCAATCGATGAGGATGTAGTCGTAGCTTTCACGGATCGGCGCCAGCGCGGTACGCAGGCGACTCTCCTTCATCTGCATTTCCAGCAACACCACCTCGGCGGCGGTCAGGTCACGGTTGGCCGGCAGCAGTTGATAACCACCGTGCTCGGAGAAGCGCATGGCCTGGGCCAGATCGCATTCACCGATCAACAGGTCATAGACCGAATGTTCCAGGACGTGTTTATCCACACCACTGCCCATGGTGGCGTTGCCCTGTGGATCGAGATCGATCAGCAGCACGCGGCGCTTGGTCGCCACCAGCGATGCTGCGAGATTGATACAGGTGGTGGTCTTACCCACACCACCCTTCTGGTTCGCGATTGCGAATACCTTAGCCATTCTTGCTTGTGTTCCCAGTCATGCCGTGCGGCGCAGTATCAGCAGATGGCGCTGGCCTTGGCAACCCGGTACGGTCAAGGCCTGCTCGCTATCCACTTTGAAATCTGCCGGCAATGCTACCAGCTCATCAGCTGGATGCAGCCCTTTCATTGCCAGCCACTGCGTCTGGGTATCCCCCAGGTGCCGCGTCCAGTTAGTGAAGTTTTCCATGCTGCTGAAAGCACGCGAAATGATTCCGGTGAAAGGGCGCTCCGGCTGGAACGCCTCAACCCGATTGTGGATAACTTGCAGGTTATCCAGTTTCAATTCCAGCTTTACCTGAGTCAGGAAGCGGGTTTTCTTGCCATTGCTGTCGAGCACCGTGACCTGCTTTTCCGGATGCAGGATAGCCAATGGAATACCGGGCATGCCACCGCCGCTGCCGACGTCAAGCCAACGCTCGCTGTGGATAAACGGCATTACACTCAGGCTGTCGAGCAAATGACGGGAAACCATCTCGTCCGGGTTACGCACAGCGGTCAGGTTATACGCCTTGTTCCACTTGATCAGCAGTGCCAGGTACGCCAGCAGTTGCTCCTGCTGGCTGGCACTCAACTCGACGCCCAGTTCGCGGGCGCCTGTGGACAACTCTTCGGCATGTTGAGGGGTGACCATGGAACTCAAGCGCTTTGCTCCAACTCACGGCCTGCGCCGCGTTTTTTCAGGTGAATCAGCAAGAGTGAAATTGCTGCCGGGGTTACGCCAGGGATACGGGAAGCCTGACCCAATGTTTCCGGACGAGTCTGGCTGAGTTTGCTCTGAATTTCCTTGGAAAGCCCGGAAATGTTCGTGTAGTCGATATCCTCGGGCAAACGGGTATCTTCGCTGGCACGCAGACGAGCAATTTCTTCCTGCTGGCGATCGATATAGCCGGCGTACTTGGTCTTGATTTCGACCTGCTCGGCAACTTGTGGATCAATGCCTTCGCTACCAGTGACTTCGATCAAACCGGCGTAATCGATTTCCGGACGGGTGAGCAGGTTGAGCAGGTTGTACTCATGGCTCAGCGGCGTACCGAATTTCTCTGCAATGGCTTGGCCTTGCGCCGTACCAGGGCGTACCCAGGTGCTTTTCAAACGTTGTTCTTCGCGCTCGATACCTTCGCGTTTAGCGGTAAAGGCCGCCCAACGGGCGTCGTCGACCAGGCCCAGTTCGCGACCTTTTTCGGTCAGGCGCAGGTCGGCGTTGTCTTCACGCAGGATCAACCGGTACTCGGCCCGAGAAGTGAACATGCGGTACGGCTCTTGAGTACCGAGGGTGATCAGGTCGTCGACCAACACACCGATGTACGCTTCATCGCGGCGCGGGCACCAGCTTTCACGGCCCTGTGCACGCAACGCGGCGTTGGTCCCGGCCAGCAATCCTTGTGCACCGGCTTCTTCGTAGCCGGTGGTGCCGTTGATCTGGCCAGCAAAGAACAGGCCGCCAATCACTTTGGTTTCAAGGCTGTACTTGAGATCTCGCGGATCGAAGTAATCGTACTCGATGGCATAACCCGGACGAACGATGTGCGCATTCTCCATGCCGCGGATCGAGCGAACGATCTGCAGTTGCACGTCGAATGGCAGGGATGTGGATATCCCGTTCGGATACAGCTCGTGTGTCGTCAGGCCTTCAGGTTCGATAAAGACCTGATGGCTCTCCTTGTCCGCAAAGCGGTGAATCTTGTCTTCGATCGAAGGGCAGTAGCGCGGGCCAATACCCTCGATGACACCGGAATACATTGGCGAACGATCAAGGTTCGACGCAATGATTTCGTGGGTGCGGGCATTGGTGTGGGTAATCCAGCAACTGACCTGGCGCGGGTGCATCTGCTGCGACCCCATGAACGACATCACCGGGGTGGGCGTGTCACCCGCCTGTTCGGTCATCACCGAGAAATCCACAGAGCGACCATCGATACGTGGCGGGGTGCCGGTTTTCAGACGACCAACCCGTAAGGGCAATTCACGCAGGCGATGTGCCAGGGCAATCGACGGTGGATCACCGGCACGACCACCGGAGTAGTTCTGCAAACCGATGTGGATAAGTCCACCAAGGAAAGTACCGGTGGTCAGTACCACTGCATCGGCGAAGAAACGCAGGCCCATTTGAGTGACGACACCACGCACCTGGTCCTGCTCGACGATCAGGTCGTCGCACGACTGCTGGAATATCCACAGGTTGGGTTGGTTCTCAAGGATCTCGCGCACTACCGACTTGTAGATCGCACGGTCTGCCTGTGCACGGGTGGCACGTACTGCCGGACCTTTGCGGTTGTTCAGAACGCGGAACTGGATACCACTCTTGTCGGTTGCCAGCGCCATTGCGCCACCGAGTGCATCGATTTCCTTGACCAGGTGGCTTTTGCCAATACCACCGATGGCCGGGTTGCAACTCATATGACCGAGGGTTTCCACGTTGTGGGTCAACAGCAGGGTTTTCACACCCATGCGTGCTGACGCAAGCGCAGCCTCGGTACCGGCATGGCCGCCGCCGATGACGATCACTTCAAAACGGGAAGGGAAATCCACCACGCACCTCGTGCCTGTTTCGCGAATAAATAAGGGATAGCCGACAAGTATAGGGACTTCCCCCCCTCTAAAGGAACCTTTTGCACAAAATTTAACCAGCCTGTGGATGAGTGGCAGGCAATAGAAATTAAAGAGAGAAATTTATTAAAGCTTTGTTTTTATGTTTATTCTTATGCAGCCACCTTTCTGTGGATAAAGTGCTGCAGGCCTTTATCTACGTCATGTACAGCGATTTATAAGCCTGTGATCTAGTGGGTCTGAGCGTTCTGGATAAGCGCTTTAAGCCTGTGGATCAAATGGCTAGTTACCCACAGCGCAGGTTATCTCCAACCTTGAAGGCTAGTTATCAACGGAGCTGAAGGTGAGTTTTCCACAGGGCTTAATTCACAGGCAGCCAGCACACGGGCAGGAAAAATCCTCTGGCGTGACCTGTGAAGGCATTCGTGTCGGGAGAGAAAGGCGGGAGATGACGCGCAGCAGTCGGCTCGAAACTGAGCCGACTGTGGATAAGGTGCTTACTTGCCGATGCAGAAGCTGGAGAAGATTCGGCCCAACAAGTCGTCGGAGCTGAATGCACCGGTGATTTCACCAAGTGCTTGTTGTGCCTGACGCAGGTCTTCAGCCAAAAGCTCACCAGCGCCAGCCAGGGTCAACTGTGCACGACCGTGTTCAAGGTTGTCGCTGGCCTGGCGGAGCGCTTCCAGGTGGCGCCTGCGAGCGCTGAAGCTGCTCTCGGCGGTCTGTTCATAACCCATGCAGGCCTTGAGGTGTTCGCGCAGTAGATCAAGCCCCATGTCCGTATCCTTGGCACTCAAGGTAATGGTGACATGGCCATCATCGCTGTGCGTCATGGTGATCGGCTCACCACTGAGGTCCGCCTTGTTGCGAATCAGGGTGACCTTGGCGGGATCCGGGCGCAGATCAAGGAACTCTGGCCAGAGCGCAAAGGGATCGCTGGCTTCAGGTGCGGTGCTATCCACCACCAGCAATACCCGGTCGGCCTCGCCAATGGCTTTCAGTGCGCGTTCTACACCAATCTTTTCCACATGGTCGTCGGTGTCACGCAAACCGGCGGTATCGATGACATGCAGCGGCATGCCATCGATGTGGATATGTTCACGAAGAATGTCCCGGGTAGTACCGGCAATATCAGTGACGATGGCTGCCTCGCGACCGGCGAGCACGTTCAACAGGCTGGATTTGCCCGCGTTGGGGCGCCCGGCAATAACCACGTTCATGCCATCGCGCAGCAAGGCCCCCTGCCCGGCTTCGCGCAGTACTGTGGATAATTCAGCACGTACCTGATCAAGCATGCTCAAGACATGGCCATCGGCAAGGAAGTCGATTTCCTCTTCAGGGAAGTCGATGGCTGCTTCCACGTAGATGCGCAGGTTGATCAACCTCTCGGTGAGTTTATCCACACGTCGGGAAAACTCACCCTGCAACGAACGCAAGGCGTTACGTGCCGCTTGTGCAGAACTGGCCTCGATTAGATCGGCAATTGCTTCAGCCTGCGCCAGGTCAAGCTTGTCGTTGAGAAAAGCACGCTCGCTGAATTCACCAGGGCGAGCAAGCCGGCAGCCCAACTGCAGGCAACGCTGCAAGAGCATGTCCAGCACCACCGGGCCACCGTGCCCCTGGAGTTCGAGTACGTCTTCACCGGTAAACGAATTCGGTCCTGGGAAGTACAGCGCCAGCCCTTCGTCGATGACCTGGCCATCTTCACCGCGAAACGGCCCGTAATGCGCGTAGCGCGGGGTTAGTGTCCGGCCAGCGATCAACAACCCGGCTTGGCTCGCCAAGGGGCCGGAGATACGCACAATCCCTACCCCTCCGCGCCCTTGGGCGGTGGCGATGGCAGCGATGGTTTCACGCGGAGTATTCATGATCGACGGCCTCACGACAAAAACGACAGATAGCAAAACGCCCCACGAGGGGGCGTTTATCCACAGGTTAGCTGGCTAACCCGTTATGCAGCAGCTTTCTTGCTAGCCGCTTCGATGCTACGGGTGATGTACCACTGCTGAGTGATGGACAGCACGTTGTTCACAACCCAGTACAGCACCAGACCTGCAGGGAACCACAGGAAGAAGAAGGTGAAGATGATTGGCATCAGCTTCATCACCTTGGCCTGCATCGGATCCGGCGGGGTTGGGTTCAGACGCTGCTGAATGAACATGGTCGCGCCCATGATGATCGGCAGGATGAAGAACGGATCCTTGATCGACAGGTCGGTAATCCAGAACATCCAAGGTGCCTGGCGCATTTCCACGCTTTCCAGCAACACCCAGTACAGCGAAAGGAAGACTGGCATCTGCACCAGGATCGGCAGGCAGCCACCCAGCGGGTTGATCTTCTCTTTCTTGTACAGCTCCATCATGGCCTGCGACATTTTCTGCCGGTCATCGCCAAATTGTTCTTTCAGCGAAGCAAGCTTGGGTGCCACGGCACGCATGCGCGCCATCGAACGATAGCTGGCGGCCGACAGCGGGAAGAACAGTGCCTTGATCAGCATGGTCAGGACAATGATCGACCAGCCCCAGTTACCCAGGAGGCTGTGGATATGTTGCAGCAGCCAGAAAATTGGCTGGGCAATGAACCAGAGAATGCCGTAGTCGACGGTCAGTTCCAGGCCTGGGGACAACTCCTTGAGCTTGGACTGAATTTTCGGACCGGCATACAGCATGGTGCTGGTTTCGGCTTTACCACCTGCAGCGACTTCCAGTGTCGGGCCAGTGAAACCGATGATGTAGTTGCCTTGGCTGTCCTTGCGCGTCTGAACGATGTTGTTGTCAGACTTGTTCGGAATCCAGGCCGTCACGAAGTAGTGCTGCAGCCAGGCTACCCAACCACCAGACACATTTTCTTTCAGATTGCCCTTGTCGATGTCTTTCATCGACACTTTTTTGTACGGCTCTGCACTTGTCCACAGGGCAGCACCCAGGTAAGTGGCAGTACCGGTGGCAGTGCTCGAGGACGGATCCGAGCTGGCATCGCGCTTGAGCTGGGCAAACAGGTTGCCGCTCCAGGCCTGACCGCTCTGGTTGTCGATCAGGTAGCTGACCGTCAGGTCGTACTCACCGCGCTTGAGTGTAAAGCGCTTGATGTAGTTGACGCCGTTGTCGCTGAACTTCAGGTCGACGACCAGTTGATCCTGACCGTCGGCCAGTTGATAACTTTTCTGTTCGGTAGCGTACAGCGGGCGACCAGATGGACGAGCATCCGGGCCGTTGGTACCGGTCAGGCCGCTCTGTGCCAGGTAAACACGCTCGCCGCCGTTGTCGAACAGCTGGAACGGAATATCGGGATGGTCCTGACGGCGCGGGTATTTCGGCAGCATCAGCTGCGCGATATCACCGCCATTGGGATCGATAGCCAGATCAAGAACATCGGTCTTGACCCGAATCAGGTCTTTGCTGATGGCAACCGGGGCCAGTTCGGTCGAATTCGACTCGGGGTTGGCGCTCGGAACATCGGCACTGGCGGAATTGCTTGCGGCCCGCGCGGTGTCCGGCAACGCCGGCGCGGTGGCGGCGTTCTGGGTCGGCAAGGCTGCCTGTCCGTAGTCCTGGTTCCACTTAAGAACCATGACATAAGACACGATTGCCAGGGCGACGATCAGGATCGTGCGTTTAATATCCATGATTACTCGGCTATCGAAGAAGTACGGGAAGAAGAAGCGGGCGGAACCGGGTCGTATCCACCAGGGTTCCACGGATGGCAACGCCCCAGTCGACGAACGGTCAGCCAACTGCCACGCAGAAGACCATGAGACTCAATGGCTTCGAGTGCGTAGCAGGAGCAGGAGGGGTAGAAACGACAGTGGTTGGCCATCAGAGGACTAATGGCGTAACGGTAAAACTGGATCGGAACGAGTGCCAGTTTACGCATCTGGACTGTCTACCCCTACGGATTCGGTTGGCGCTGGAGCGGGCCGATTACGCGCAAGACGCTTCCAGAGCTTGCCAAAATGTTGGTGCAATTCTGGGTTTTCGATCTCGCCCAGGCCTTTGCGCGCAACGATAACGATATCCCAACCTGCCAATAGATCTTGGTGAAGGCGGAATGAGTCGCGCATCAATCGCTTGAGTCGATTTCGCTGAACGGAGAGCTTGACGCTCTTTTTCCCGATCACAAGCCCCAAGCGGGGGTGATCCAGACCGTTCTCGCGGGCAAGGAGCAAAAGATTCTTGCCTGGAACCTTGCCGGTTGGGGAGTCGAAGACCGCTTTGAAATGTCGGGGGGTCAGCAGACGCTTTTCCCGACTGAAGTCCTGACTCACCACCTGTGCCGAATGATCAAACGGCCAGACGCTTACGGCCTTTGGCACGACGACGCGACAGAACGGCACGACCGTTCTTGGTGGCCATACGGGCACGGAAACCGTGAGTGCGAGCGCGCTTGATGGTGCTTGGTTGGAAAGTACGTTTCATGGCGTGTTACCTGGTTCGTCGACTACGGGCCGGAATGGCCCCCGTTTTAAGAGATCGGCGATTCTAGAGAAAGCAAGGCCATAGGTCAATTTCCAACCAGCTTTTCCTTATAGGTGGTCACGTGGGTGGGGGTTGGGTGTGAACGTGTCGAGGTACAGCGTTCAGACCTAAACATAAAAAAAGAGAGAGGAATTATTTAAAGCTTTTCTGTAAATCTTATAAAGCTTATGTAGAAGAATTCTGTGGATAAGGTTCTACAGGCCTTTATTTACATGGCGTACAGAGAATTTAAACCTTGTCGGGAAGCGGTGCTCTGGCTGTGCCGAACGCTCGGAAAATCTGTGGATAAAAATGCGAGTTATCAACACGCGAGTTATCAACAGATTTCGACCCGCACTTGTGCAAAGACCTCAGGTGCGGTTATCCACAGGGCTTATTCACACCCCTCCAGCATCATTTTGTTCACTAAGTCGCTGATCTATCACCACGCTCATCGCATCGGCATGTGGATAACTGCGCGGCCGGTCGGGTACAATGGCTGCTTGTTTTTGCCTCACCGGCTTTCAAACTCAGGGGATATCCGTGTCAGTGGAACTTTGGCAGCAGTGCGTAGAGCTTCTGCGCGATGAACTGCCTGCCCAGCAATTCAACACCTGGATCCGTCCGCTACAGGTCGAAGCCGAAGGCGACGAGTTGCGCGTGTATGCGCCCAACCGTTTCGTTCTCGATTGGGTCAATGAGAAGTACCTTGGGCGTCTGCTCGAACTGCTAGGCGAACAGGGCAACGGCATTGCGCCAGCGCTTTCCTTATTAATAGGCAGCAGACGCAGCTCTGCGCCTCGCGCTGCGCCCAATGCGCCGCTGGCGGCCGCTGTTGCCGCTTCCCAGGCGCAAGCCGCTCAAGTCGCCCCGCCGGTCGTTGAACCGATCGCTGCGCCAGTTGTGGCTCAAATCGAGGATGCGCCTTCACGCGATAGCTTCGATGCCATGGGGGAAAACAACGCCCCCCCTGCTTCTGGCGGCCGGGCCGAACAACGAACCGTGCAGGTTGAAGGTGCGTTGAAACACACCAGCTACCTGAACCGTACCTTTACCTTCGAGAACTTTGTCGAAGGTAAATCCAACCAGTTGGCCCGTGCGGCTGCCTGGCAAGTGGCCGACAACCCGAAACATGGCTATAACCCCCTCTTCCTTTATGGGGGCGTTGGCCTGGGTAAAACGCACTTGATGCATGCTGTGGGTAACCACCTGCTCAAGAAAAATCCGAATGCCAAGGTTGTCTACCTGCATTCCGAGCGTTTTGTTGCGGATATGGTGAAGGCACTGCAGCTCAATGCCATCAACGAATTCAAGCGTTTCTACCGTTCGGTCGATGCGCTGCTGATCGATGACATTCAGTTCTTTGCCCGTAAAGAGCGTTCGCAGGAAGAGTTTTTCCACACCTTCAACGCCTTGCTTGAGGGCGGTCAGCAGGTCATTCTCACCAGTGACCGTTACCCGAAGGAAATCGAAGGCCTGGAAGAACGCCTGAAGTCTCGTTTCGGTTGGGGATTGACGGTTGCCGTCGAGCCACCGGAGCTGGAGACGCGGGTGGCGATCCTGATGAAGAAGGCCGATCAGGCCAAGGTCGATCTCCCGCACGATGCGGCGTTCTTTATCGCTCAGCGGATTCGTTCCAACGTCCGTGAACTTGAAGGTGCGCTCAAGCGGGTCATTGCCCACTCGCACTTCATGGGCCGTGACATCACCATTGAACTGATTCGGGAGTCGCTCAAGGATCTTCTGGCGCTGCAGGACAAACTGGTGAGTGTGGATAACATCCAGCGCACCGTTGCCGAGTACTACAAGATCAAGATCTCCGATCTGTTGTCCAAGCGGCGTTCCCGCTCGGTCGCGCGACCACGACAAGTGGCGATGGCGTTGTCCAAGGAACTGACCAACCACAGCTTGCCTGAAATTGGCGACGTATTTGGCGGTCGTGACCACACGACAGTGTTGCACGCGTGCCGCAAGATTAACGAACTCAAGGAATCCGACGCGGATATCCGCGAGGACTACAAGAACCTGCTGCGGACGCTGACAACGTGATGACTGTCAGCGCAGCTTATTAAAGGCAAGGGACTAGACCATGCATTTCACCATTCAACGCGAAGCCCTGTTGAAACCCCTGCAACTGGTCGCAGGCGTCGTCGAGCGCCGTCAGACCTTGCCGGTATTGTCCAACGTGCTGCTGGTTGTCCAAGGCCAACAACTGTCGCTTACCGGTACCGACCTGGAAGTGGAACTGGTTGGCCGTGTGCAATTGGAGGAGCCTGCCGAACCAGGCGAGATCACGGTACCTGCGCGCAAGCTGATGGACATCTGCAAAAGCCTGCCGAGCGATGCGCTGATCGACATCAAGGTCGATGAGCAAAAGCTGCTGGTCAAGGCGGGTCGCAGCCGCTTCACCCTGTCGACCCTGCCTGCCAACGATTTCCCGACAGTCGAGGAAGGCCCAGGTTCTCTGACCTGCACCCTGGAGCAAAGCAAGCTGCGCCGATTGATCGAGCGCACCAGCTTTGCCATGGCTCAGCAGGACGTTCGTTACTACCTCAACGGTATGCTGCTGGAAGTATCCACAGGCACACTGCGGGCCGTTGCTACCGATGGCCATCGCCTGGCAATGTGCTCGATGAGCGCAAACATCGATCAAGCAGATCGTCATCAGGTGATCGTGCCACGCAAGGGTATTCTTGAGCTGGCGCGTCTGCTGACCGAGCCGGATGGCACTGTCAGCATTGTGCTTGGCCAACACCATATCCGTGCAACCACTGGCGAGTTCACGTTCACCTCGAAGCTGGTCGATGGCAAGTTCCCGGACTACGAGCGCGTGCTGCCCAAGGGCGGTGACAAGCTGGTAGTGGGCGACCGTCAGGCACTGCGTGAAGCATTCAGCCGTACCGCAATTCTGTCCAACGAAAAGTACCGTGGTATTCGTCTGCAACTGGCCAATGCCCAGCTGAAGATTCAGGCGAACAACCCGGAGCAGGAAGAAGCGGAAGAGGAAATCAGCGTCGACTACAACGGCAACTCGTTGGAAATCGGTTTCAACGTCAGCTACCTGTTAGATGTACTGGGTGTCATGACCACCGAGCAGGTTCGTCTGATTCTGTCTGACTCCAACAGCAGTGCCTTGCTGCAGGAAGCAGGCAATGACGATTCCGCATACGTCGTCATGCCGATGCGTCTGTAACCTTGTCTCGCGTAGTCTAGATGTCCCTCAGTCGCGTTTCTGTCACCGCGGTGCGTAATCTGCACCCGGTGACATTCTCCCCCTCCCCCCGCATCAACATTCTGCATGGCGCCAACGGCAGCGGAAAAACCAGCGTTCTTGAAGCGATCCATTTGTTGGGTCTTGCCCGCTCCTTCCGCAGCACACGTTTGAACCCGGTTATTCAGTATGAACAGTTGGCCTGCACCGTGTTCGGTCAGGTTGAATTGGCCGAGGGTGGTTCAAGCAACTTGGGTATTTCCCGGGATCGCCAAGGGGAGTTCACTATTCGTATCGACGGGCAGAATGCCCGTAGCACGGCTCAATTGGCTGAAATTCTGCCGTTGCAATTGATCAATCCGGACAGCTTTCGCCTCCTGGAGGGCGCTCCTAAAATCCGCCGGCAGTTTCTCGATTGGGGGGTGTTCCACGTGGAACCTCGCTTCATGGGAACCTGGCAGCGACTGCAGAAGGCCCTGCGGCAGCGGAACTCATGGTTGCGGCATGGTACACTTGACCCAGTTTCGCAAGCGGCATGGGACCGGGAATTGTGCCTGGCCAGTGCGGAATTGGATGAATACCGCCGTACTTACATCAAAGCCTTGAAGCCGGTTTTCGAGCAAACCTTGAGTGAGTTGGTCGAGCTTGAAGGATTGACCCTCAGCTATTACCGCGGTTGGGACAAGGACCGGGAGCTTAGTGAAGTTCTCGCCAGCTCCCTGCAGCGGGATCAGCAAATGGGCCACACCCAGGCAGGGCCGCAACGTGCGGATCTGCGCTTGAGGCTAGGCGGGCATAACGCCGCGGAGATTCTCTCCCGGGGCCAGCAAAAGCTAGTGGTGTGCGCATTACGTATCGCCCAAGGCCATCTGGTCAGCCAGGCTCGGCGAGGTCAGTGTATTTATCTGGTGGATGACTTGCCGTCCGAGTTGGATGAGCAGCACCGCCACGCGCTTTGTCGTTTGTTGGAAGAATTACGCTGCCAGGTATTTATCACCTGTGTAGATCACGAATTATTGAGGGAAGGCTGGCAGACGGAAACGCCAGTTGCCTTGTTCCACGTGGAACAGGGCCGTATCACCCAGACCCACGACCATCGGGAGTGAAGGCATGAGCGAAAATCAAACGTACGACTCCTCCAGCATTAAAGTGCTGAAAGGGCTGGATGCCGTGCGCAAGCGTCCCGGTATGTACATTGGCGACACCGATGATGGTAGCGGCCTGCACCACATGGTGTTCGAGGTGGTCGATAACTCGATCGACGAAGCCCTCGCTGGCCACTGTGACGACATCACCGTAATTATTCACCCGGACGAGTCCATCACCGTCCGCGACAACGGCCGTGGCATCCCGGTCGATGTGCATAAAGAAGAAGGCGTCTCTGCCGCAGAGGTCATCATGACCGTTCTGCACGCTGGCGGTAAATTCGACGACAACTCCTATAAAGTCTCCGGTGGTCTGCACGGTGTGGGTGTTTCTGTAGTAAACGCCCTTTCTGAGCAACTGGTATTGACCGTTCGCCGCAGCGGCAAGATCTGGGAACAGATCTACGTTCATGGTGTTCCACAGGCACCGATGAAAATCGTTGGTGAAAGTGAAACGACCGGTACCCAGATCCACTTCAAGCCATCGGCTGAGACCTTCAAGAATATCCACTTCAGCTGGGACATCCTGGCCAAGCGTATTCGCGAACTGTCGTTCCTCAACTCGGGTGTCGGTATCCTGCTGAAGGATGAGCGCTCCGGTAAGGACGAGCACTTCAAATACGAAGGTGGTCTGCGCGCATTCGTTGAGTACCTGAACACCAACAAGACGCCGGTCAACCAGGTGTTCCACTTCAATGTTCAGCGTGAAGACGGTGTGGGTGTCGAGATTGCCCTGCAGTGGAACGACAGCTTCAACGAGAACCTGTTGTGCTTTACCAACAACATTCCACAGCGTGATGGCGGTACTCACCTGGTTGGTTTCCGCTCGGCGCTGACCCGTAACCTGAACAACTACATCGAGCAGGAAGGTCTGGCCAAGAAGAACAAGGTCTCGACCACTGGCGATGATGCCCGTGAAGGTCTGACCGCGATCATCTCGGTCAAGGTTCCAGATCCGAAGTTCAGTTCCCAGACTAAAGACAAGCTGGTTTCTTCTGAAGTGAAGACGGCAGTGGAACAGGAGATGGGCAAGTACTTCTCCGACTTCCTGCTGGAGAATCCGAACGAAGCCAAGGCCGTTGTTGGCAAGATGATCGACGCGGCGCGTGCTCGTGAAGCAGCGCGCAAGGCTCGGGAAATGACCCGCCGTAAAGGTGCGCTGGATATCGCGGGCCTGCCAGGCAAACTGGCTGACTGCCAGGAGAAGGACCCTGCCCTTTCCGAACTGTACCTGGTGGAGGGTGACTCCGCAGGTGGTTCGGCCAAGCAAGGCCGTAACCGCAAGACCCAGGCAATCCTGCCGCTCAAAGGTAAGATCCTCAACGTCGAGAAAGCACGTTTCGACAAGATGATCTCTTCCCAGGAAGTCGGCACGCTGATCACTGCGTTGGGTTGTGGTATCGGGCGCGACGAGTACAACATCGAAAAACTGCGTTATCACAACATCATCATCATGACCGATGCTGACGTTGACGGTTCGCACATTCGTACCCTGCTGCTGACCTTCTTCTTCCGTCAGTTGCCGGAACTGGTTGAGCGCGGCTATATCTACATTGCCCAGCCACCGCTGTACAAGGTGAAAAAAGGCAAGCAGGAGCAGTACATCAAGGACGACGAGGCCATGGAAGAGTACATGACCCAGTCGGCCCTCGAGGACGCAAGCCTGCACCTGAACGACTCGGCCCCGGGGATTTCCGGTGAGGCGCTGGAGCGTCTGGTCAACGAGTTCCGCACCGTGATGAAGACCCTCAAGCGTCTGTCGCGCCTGTACCCACAGGAGCTGACCGAGCACTTCATCTACCTGCCGGCGGTATCGCTTGAACAACTGTCTGACCATGCCGGGATGCAAGCCTGGCTGGCCAAGTTCGACGAGCGCCTGCGCACCAGCGAGAAGTCCGGCCTGGCCTACAAGGCCAGCCTGCGTGAAGACCGCGAGCGCAATGTCTGGCTGCCAGAAGTGGAAATCACCTCTCACGGCTTGGCCAGCTACGTGACCTTCAACCGTGACTTCTTTGGCAGTAACGACTACCGGACCGTTACCGCTCTGGGTTCGCAGTTGGTCACTCTGCTGGACGACGGCGCCTATGTTCAACGTGGCGAGCGCAAGAAGGCCGTTACCGAGTTCAAGGAAGCCCTTGACTGGCTGATGACTGAAAGCACCAAGCGCCACACCATTCAGCGCTACAAAGGGTTGGGCGAGATGAACCCGGACCAACTGTGGGAAACCACCATGGACCCAAGCGTGCGTCGCATGCTCAGGGTGACTATTGAAGACGCGATCGCTGCCGATCAGATCTTCAACACCTTGATGGGCGATGCGGTCGAGCCGCGTCGTGAGTTCATCGAGAGCAACGCACTGGCAGTGTCCAACCTGGACTTCTGATTAGCTGTAGGCTCACAAATCTGTGACCGGCCAGAACCCGCCCTTCAAGGTTGGTAGGCCAAGAGAACGGCCCGCGTAAGCGGGCTTTTCTTTTTACGCCTGAAGTCTTTGGCGAGGAAAATTCCCCCTTCCCGTGCTCCGTTTTAGCGAAGCTCACATTTCTGTTGCGGGAAGCCTAACCGCTAACTCACGCCTACCTGAGGTTGAGGTCCGGCTGCGCGAATGGCGGGTGCGCAAGCCGGGCTCCTCGCTTGGGTGCTGCACAGCGCCGTTCAGGCCTGCTCCAGCTCCCGCCAGCCGCCGGCTACGCGCTGCTCCAGTCGCGCCGGACTGCTATCCAGGCGCAGCAGGTTCAGCCAGCCGTGATTGACTAGGTTGCGCACCACCTCATGCTTGTCGATCACGCTGTCGATCATGCTCCGCGGCGCCTCGATCACGACGCTCAGGCGCAGCGGCCGGTGCACCCAGTGCTCACCGTCATGCAGCGACTGGCGTGACAGGCCGATGCGCAAATCGCCGCCGTTGCCCTCGAACACGCCGATATGCCCGCCCACCACGTTATGCAGCACCTTGTTGCCGCTGCCGAAGCGCAGGTTGTCGGTGGTCGAGGTGAAGTACTGCAGGTTGATCCAGTGCGCCACCACCATCGGCGCGGTCATGATCAGTTCCAGCACTTGGCCCTCGCCATCCTGGCGCCAGTCGTAGTCGTGCAAGAAGGCGCGCCCTTGCAGATCCACGCCACGGGTGCGCGCGCGCGGTGCGGCTATGAATGCAGCGTTGCCCGCCAGCCCCCATTCCGGGCGGGTTTGCGCCCAGTCGCGGGCGCGGCGGCGAAGCGCAGCAAGCAGCTTCTGCGGACGATCCGCCAGGGCCGCCAGCCCCAGTTGCGAGGCCCGTTCGCTGCGCACCCGGAAACTTGCTTCGTCCAGCGCCTGGCGCACCCGCTGCCATGCAGGCTGCAGCGCGGGTGATAGGCTCTCGGTGGCGAACACCTGCACTTCGTCGGTGCTGGTGTTGTGCAGTCCGGCGAGCACATGGCAGTGATAAGGCAAGTCCAATCCCTGCTCGCGCAGCGCCATGCGCACCTCTCCATCGTTCAACAGGTCGGCGAGTAGACGGGCGTTGACCTCGCCGCTCTGGCCGCAACAAGCGCCGCAGTCGAGCCCCGCCGCCTGAGGGTTGTTGGCGCTCTGGCTGCCGTGCCCGAGTAGTACCAGTATCGGCGGAACCGTTGCCCCAAGACCCATGGCGCGAAGGATGCGAGCGGCCAGCTCAGCTTTCTGGGTCGGTGTCAGTGCCGGCAGTACCGGCCTGAGTTGTTGCCACTCCGCTCCACGCAAGGCAGCCCGGTGC
Source organism: Pseudomonas sp. HLS-6 TE3448 (assembly GCF_053629555.1). NCBI lineage: Bacteria > Pseudomonadati > Pseudomonadota > Gammaproteobacteria > Pseudomonadales > Pseudomonadaceae > Pseudomonas > Pseudomonas sp. HLS-6 TE3448. The sequence continues at coordinate 1,334,070 of NZ_JBRJIO010000001.1, forward strand.
GCCTCGCCACGGTCCCGGAGCAGCCCCCAAGTGCGGCCAAGCAGCGCGCCGGCATAGCCCAATCCGACGCTTTCCACCAGGGTGAAGGTCGAAGCTGGCAGGCGTTCAAACAGGCGCCAGCGCCCACTTCGTGCAAGGCGAGCCTTACGCAGCTGCGCCAGCAGATCGTCCTGTCGCTCATCACCGGTGCTATCGCCGACCTGCAGTTGTGGTGCGAGCAGGCCGGGCAGTTGCGGTCGCGTGGCAGCGGTCCCCAGTGGGGTGTAGGCGATGGGCAGGCCAAAGAATCCGGCGAAACCGCCGGTTTCCAGCTCTGGGCAGACTGCTTCCAGCGCACGGCGCAGCGGCTCGGAACGCACGTCGATGCAGAAGAACAGCTTGGCCAGCGGTGCCTGTACCGGTGCAGGCGCCAGGGGATGGCACAGGCGCCGCTGCAATTGTTCCTGCCAGGCCAGCTCATCGGCCCGCTGCCACAGTTGCAATGCCTGCCAAGCTGTTCCGGGCGACTGTAGACGTCCCTTCTGCCAGGCCGCTCGCCAGCTGTGCCAGCGGCTTTGCGGCTCTCGCTGACGGTCGTCCACCAACCATTCCCAGGCTGCACGAATGGCCAGCAGATCCAGCAGCGTGTCGTCGTCATTGCCCTGCAGTCGCGCCTGCCAGCGCTGGTAGGCGCACCAGGAGGCCCAGCCGAGGCTGCGCAACAGCAGGCAGTCGAACCATTCCTCCCATTCATCGGCAAGTAGGCCCAGGTGCTGCACGGCCGCCTCCAGCGCTACCTGCGGCGCATCCGGTAGCTCTGCGATGCGCTCGCTGAGACGTGGGCAGGCGCTAAGCACACTCAGGCCCCGGTCCTCCAGCAGGGTCGCACGCCAAGCCCGGTAGAGCCCGCCCGCCTCGCCCGGCCGCCAGTCGGCTTGCTCCCGGTCGAACCAAGCGGCACAGCACTGACCGATCTGCTGTGTGATCAGCACTGGCCAGCCCGGCAGCGGCAGGCCAGGTTCGGCCATGTCCTCCAGCAGTGGCAGGCTCCGGGCAGTCGCTGGCGGGCCGTCCAGGGCCTGCACTAGCTGCGTCGGGGTGAAGTCCTGCACGGTCTCGGCGAGGGCCTGGCGCAGGTGGCGATCGGCGATACGCCCGTCTCGCCAGGCCTGCCGATAGTCGTCAGGTCCCAGCGTCAGGCGGCTGCCAGCGCGCCTCCAGAGCTGTTCGGCGACGTCGTGCCAGGGCTGCCCGCGGCGTTCCCAGAGCGGGCTGACCGCGATCATGCGGTCCAGCGGCCAGGTCGGCGCAATGCGCGCGCATGCTTGCCGGGCTACCGCGATCAGGGCATCCCGCTGAAAGGTGGCAAGGGGTTCGAGTGCGGTCATGGGCAGTCTCCGGCGAAGGATGGGGTGGGCTGTGGCCTGCGTACCGGCCACAGGCGGAAGGTCAGGCGAGTGAAGTGCTCATCCAGGTAGAAGCCGGCAAAAGCCAGGGGATACAGCCGTCGGGCCAGTGCACCCTGAGGGCGGGCAAGGATCCAGGCCTGCAGCATGTAGAGTGCAGCGAAAAGCAGCAGCGCCAGCAGGGTCAGGTACGGTGGATGAACCGCATGCGCCGGGCTCGCACCGAGGATCCAGGCCGCGGCTTGGTGCCAGAGCAGGTATGCCCCCAGTAGCAGGCTGAAAATGGCTAGCCCGTAAAGCTTGGCGCCCTGGCGTAGTAGGGCCCATGGCGCCAGACCGATGGCGAGGATCACCAGGGCCACCTGGGGCAATACGTGACCAGGAAGCAACCACTGCCAGGCCCCCTGTACCAGCAGTAATCCTAGAGCCGCCAGTAGCAGGGCCAGCAAGAGCCCGCCCAGGCTGATCGCGGGGGCTGGCGGCTGTAGTGCATGGTGCCGCGCCTGTGTAACCGTCTCGCCCGCAGCCAGGAAAGCGTGCGCCTTGTAGAGCGAGTGTGCCAGCAGGTGCACCAGGGCCAGCTCATAGAGCCCCAGACCGCACTCCAGCAGCATGAAACCCATCTGCGCGCAGGTGGACCAGGCCAGGCGGACCTTGATGCTGACGCGTGTCATCATCACGAGGACGGCGAGCACTGCCGTGAAGCCGCCGATTGCTACCAGCAAGGTCTGAGCGGGTACTGCGGCGGAAATCAGCGGCGCAAAGCGCAGCAACAGGAAGCCGCCAAGGTTGACCAGCCCTGCATGCAGCAGCGCCGAGACTGGGGTGGGCGCTTCCATCACTTGGATCAGCCATCCATGCACCGGCAGTTGCGCGGACTTGAGAATCACTGCCAAGGCCAGCAGCACGGCTGCTAGTTGCAGGTCCCAGCCAAGGGCACCGGAAGCCTGCAGCCGCATCGTGACGTGTTCGAGAATCGCCTCCATGCTGCTGCCGCCAGCAGCGTGCACCAACAGCAGGGTGGCCAGAAGCATGCAGGCATCGGCTAGGCGGCTGGCCAGGAACTTCTTGTGCGCCACCACCAGAGCCATTGGGCGGTCGCGGTAGAACGTGAGCAACTGGTGCAGGCACAGGCTAGAGATGATCCAGGCGCCAACCAGTAGCAACAGATCATCGGCGGTTACCACCGTGGCTACCGAACTCAGAGTGCCCAGCAGCGCCAGGACATAGCGCCGCTGGCCTGGTTCTCCCTCTAGGTAGCGCCGGGAGTATTCGATGATGATCAGGGCTAGCAGACTCACCAGCCCGGCCATCGCCAACCCCAGGCGGTCGTTGTCGCGTCCATCTATGGCGGCTTGCAGCCAAGCGCCCAGCACCAGGATCAGCCCCAGGTGACCTGCTATGCGGGCGGGCAACCAGAAGCGCGCTGGGGGACGGCTGCACATCGTCGGTAACAGCGCCAGCGCATAGACCCAAGGCAAAAGCGAAGCGAGGTGGTAAAGAACGGTTGGCATGGGAGCTTCTCCATGGCGAGTCGATGGCGATAGTCTCCGGTAGCACTTGATCTATGAAAAATAGATAGATCAGAATCTATCGTTCCCTTTTTAAGAACAGACCATGCGCCGATTGAACTTCCACCACCTGCACTACTTCTGGGCCGTGGCCAAGGAAGGCAACCTCACCCGCGCCGCGCAGTTCCTGCACGTTTCGCAGTCGTCCCTGTCGACCCAGATCCGTGCTCTGGAGGACCAGCTCGGACACCCGCTGTTCATCCGTTCTGGTCGAAGCTTGCTGCTGACCGAGGCGGGCCGGATGGCGCTGGACTACGCGGATACGATCTTCGCCCTCGGCAGCGAGCTGCAAACGACTCTTCTGAGTAGCCAGCAGGCCAGCCAGGCACTGCACATTGGCGCGGTGGCAACCCTGTCGCGAAATTTCCAGGAGAATCTTCTGCGCCCATTCCTGGGCCGAAAAGATCTGCGCATAACCCTCGAGTCCGGGAGCCTGGACGAGTTGCTGGAGCGCTTGGCACTACACAAGCTGGATGTCGTGCTGACCAACAAGGCCGTCAGCGCCGACGCCCAGCGCACCTGGCAATGCCGCCTCCTGGATCGTCAGGCTGTGTGCTTGGTTGGGCCACCGCGCAGTGCAGGGCAACCCTTCGACCTGAGCCGCGACCTGAACCGTGCGCGTCTAATCGTTCCGGGCCGCAGTAGCGATATCCGCAGCCAGTTTGAGGTCTACTGCAATAGCCACGCCTTTACTCCGATCATTTGCGCAGAAGTCGACGACATGGCCATGCTGCGCCTCCTGGCTCGCGACTCGGGGGATCTCGCTTTGCTTCCGGCGGTCGTGGTGCAGGATGAACTGAAGAGCGGCTCGCTCCAGCTCTACGCGGAGGTTCCCGAGATTGCCGAGCAGTTTTTCGCCGTTACGCTACAACGACATTTCAACCTGAGCATCCTTGACGAACTGCTGCGTAGAGACTGAAGAAATTTGAGTGACGTTAGCTGCGGACGACTGGGATGTGGAAGAGGATGCAGGGGACGCTGTTTCGGATAGTCATTAGCTAGCCGCTATACTTGCTGGGCCTCGCGTGAGGCCGTCACCAGCCCATCAAGCCAATCCTGGTGTCCGTTGATCATTGGATTGGGCTTGGCCTTGGCGAGATCTTCAGCAGGTTTACCCTTTTGAGTCTCCTGGGTCAGGATACGCACTCGGCCATGCGATAGATCTTCAATTAGCCATGCATGATGGACATCCAATCTTGTATCGCCTTCCCCTGCCCACCCGTGCCACGCAATCCGGCCGGGAGTCGACGAGGTAGGAGGAACGTACTCATTGCATTGCGCTTCGACCGGAAAACCAAATGTTTCAAAGTAGAAGCGCACACCGTCTCGCAAATTCGATTCGGCATGATCGTAAAACATGACGTTTGCCGAGTTGCGGTAGTAGGTGGGCCACTTGGTTGCTTGGCTAAGCAGCGGCCAGATTTGCGCAGCAGTCAAGCCTACGACAATCACTTCATTAGACACAAAGTTCTCGGTAAAGCCGGGCAGATAGCCTTCGGGCCAGAAGATCTCGTTCATGGGATTTAACACCTGATGTAATGGATTGGCATCAGGATGAGTGCTAGTTTGAAATAACTCCAATTGTTATAAATTATCCGTGACATCATGAAGTCTGATATCAGAAAGCTGGATCTCAATCTGCTCAGGGCACTGGACGCCTTACTCGATGAACGCAGCGTGACTCGTGCGGCTGATCGGCTGGCACTGACTCAACCAGCAGTGACCGGCATGCTGAACAGGTTGCGTGAAAGCTTCGATGATCCCCTATTTGTGCGAGCCCAACGCGGTATCGTGCCGACGCCGCGTGCGGAACAGCTGGCCGTGCCGATCAAGCAGCTTCTCGCCGATGTTGAATGCATGCTTCAACCCCAAGCCTTCGATCCCTTGACTGCCAATATGACTGTCAAGCTTGCCTCGACCGACTATGCGTTGCGAGCAATTGTGGTGCCCTTTCTAAGCGTGCTGAGGCAGCGAGCCCCGAACATTCGAGTTTCAGTCCTTCCGATTGATGACCAAGGACTCCAGCTCCAGTTGGATCGAGGTGATATCGACTTAGCGCTGGTTACCACTGAGGCGACTGCATCTGGACTACGCGCCAAATTGTTGTTTGATGAAAGCTACGTATGCGTGATGCGCTCTGATCATCCGGATGCCGCAAACGATACGCTCTCGTTGGATCGGTTTTGCGCTTTGGATCACGTCCTGGTTTCCCCATCAGGAGGAGGATTTCTGGGTGTAACAGATGAAGCGTTGAAAAAAGTCGGGAGATCACGACGGGTCACGGTATCGGTAACGAGCTTTCTGGTGTTGCCTGAAATTCTTATGGTCAGCGATCTAATAGCTGTAGTGCCCCGCAGGCTGGCAGTACGTCATGATGGGTTAACCCTAGTGGAGCCGCCTGTTGAAATTCCAGGCTTCAGCAAAATGTTGGCCTGGCATGAAAGAACGCATCGTGATGCCTGCTATCAGTGGATCCGCTCACTCATGGTGGATACCGTCAACGCGACTAATACATAGATTTAAGCAAGAGCGCATGAACTCAAAAAAATGACCGGCTAAGCCCAATATTCGGAGCTGGCTCGGTTAGCTGAAAAAGCCCGCACAAGCGGGCTTTTTTACTCACACAGGCATCCACTTCATTGGAAAACGAGTGCGGCTGGATCAGCACATCTCACCGACTCGTCTTCTTCAGCGCTTTCTCAGTCCTTCAGTGGCTTCTTCAGGTAGTAACGCTGGTGTCCAGGTGGGCAGTCTTCCAGCACGCCCATCACCTGGTAGCCCTGCTTCTGATAGAAGTCGGGTGCTTGGAAGCTGTAGGTATAAAGAAAAACGCCCTTGCAGTCCCGGCGTCGCGCTTCATCCTCTGCCCGCTTCAACAAGTTGCTGCCCAGGCCGTGGCTGCGCAGGGTGTCGTTCAACCAAAAATAGTCAATGTAGAGCCAGCCCATCCCACTGTGGCCGAATAGACCGCCAACGACCTGGCCGCTGCTATCGCGGGCATAGAGCTGGAAATCCGCATAGGTATAGGGGCCAATCTGCCCCACATTGAAGTGTTCCAGGCCTTGGCGCACTACCGCCATGGCCTCGGCGTCAGCACCCAAGCTGAAGCTGTAAGTGTTATCCGTCATACACTCTCCTGTGTGGCGTTCTTGGGAAGAACAAATACTCTCATGGCTGCAAACGCTTGTGGTGATGAAACTCCCCTCCTCAACGTCTGCCGGTTGTCAGTCAGTACAAAGCAGATGATCTGCTAATCTCGTGAATAGTGACGTAAAAGGCCAATTCTCTGAATTGGCCTTTTTTGTGTGCGTTCGGAAATCACATTCCCTCAGCACGCCTGCCAGGGAGGGTTTGCATTTTTGAGGTCAGGTGCTGCGAAAATGCAGCAGCGGGGGGCGTTTTCTCGCTGAGAGCCTTGGTCTTTCTGCTGCTTGAGGTTGGCATGCATTGTGCGCATCTAGCCCCGAGCCCATTTCCACTGTTCGGACGCACACATGTCGCTTATTCAAACCCTCGCTGATCGGGGTGCCCTACTTAGCTGCACGGTCTGTAAAAGTGGACGCATGACCAACGTCTCTTCGTCGTTGAGTGACCAACTCGGTTACTCACCGGTAGAGATGCAGAACTGCAGCATCGAAAGCATCTTCACTGCTGAATCCACGCACCTTCTGCGTAAACTGTTTTCCTGCCCGCCGGCAGATGAAAAGCTGAGCAGCCTGGCGCTTACGTTCATCCGTCACAGCACAAGCCTGTTTCCCGTGCTAGCCAGCGGCTTCCTCGAATGGCGTGACGCCGACGCTCCCAGTATTCACCTCGTGTTTATACCGCTGGGCTCGTTGAGTCACCGCTTGAGTGAACTGCAGAACGCCAACGAAGTCATGACCCAGATGCTCTACAGCGCCAAGGTGGCGTACTGGTGCATCGAGTTCGCTGAAGCGGTGGACATTACCCAGACACCCGATGAAGTCGTCCGTCAGGTGTTCGAAAACCGCTCTTACTGGCGCATGTGTAACCGTGCCATGGCGGATGTCTACGAGATGCCGGCGGACGTCGACTTTAATCAGCAGCCGGTGCGACTTTACTGGCCGCGCAGCCCGGCCAACGAAGAGTTCGTAAGGCGCCTGGTGGAAACCGATTTTTGTGTCGACGGCGCGCTTTCGGTGGACCGCCGCCACGATGGTTCCCCTGCCTATGTGGAGAACGATGTCCGTGCCGCCATCCACGACGGTCGCCTGCTGCGCATGTGGGGCAGCATCCGCGATGTCAGCCAGGAGCTGCGTATGCAGCACGATGCTGAGCAGCGTATCGATGCCTTGCGCCGGGTCTTCGACGCGGTACCGGACGCTGTGCTGGTGATCGACGAAGAGCTGCAACCGCGGTGGCGTAACGCCGCCTTTGAGCAGGCCTTCGGCATCACCCAAGGTGCGAGCATCGCCCACGCCCTGCTCGACCGGTCGCTGCCTGAACGCACCTGGCACAGTCTGCACTTGATCAATCTCAGTGGTCACCTGCAACTGTTCAATGTCCACTGCTCGCGCATCCTCATGCAAGAAGGCGTGGCCTGGAAGGTGGCAGTGCTGCGCGCGGCGGAGCGCACTATCCAGCACAACGGCGAGCTGCATCCATGATCGAGAAAAGTCTCTTGCCGCCCCTGAAGATGGGCATGCGATCTTCGGTCAATGTCAGCAGCGAAGTGCTTTCCGCACTGTTGGAAACCCCTGCGCTGCACGCCCTGTTGGACAGCTTCAGTGAGGCAATCATCCTGTGCGATGGTGAGTCCCGTGTGCGCTTTCTCAATCTTGCCGCGGAGCGGGTGAATCGCCTGTCTCGAGAAGACGCGATCGGCTTGCCCAATGCCGAGTTCTTCCAGCGCTCGGCCGTGAGCTTCGATGATTTCCAGCAAGCTGTTGGACGTGGTGGTAACAGCGCTTTGACCCGCTCCCGCGATGGGCGCATGTTCCTCACCAGCACTCAGGCGGTTCCCACCGGCGCTTACGAAAAGCCCTATACGCTATTGGTGCAGCGCGATTTTGAAGGCCGTGAGAGCCCTCGTCGCACGTCGCAGCAGGCGTTCGCCCCTGCGGAAAATAATGGCCTTGGCGATCCACAGGACAACGCCTTGCACCTCTCGCCGCTGCTCTCCAGCATCGCCGACACTGGCGTACGTGCATTTCGCCGCCGCGCTCGTTTGCTCCTGCTGGGGGAGCCCGGTGTTGGCAAGACCGCCATTGCCCGGCATATCCACCGCGCTGCGGGGTGGGGCGACCGGCCCTTCATTCACGTCAACTGCGGCAGCATTCCGGAAAGCCTGTTTGAGTCGGAGATGTTCGGCTACGAGCGCGGTGCTTTCACGGGTGCCCTGCAGAGTGGCAAGCGCGGCTACATCGAAAGCGCCTCAGGGGGCACCCTGTTCCTTGATGAGATTGGCGAAATCCCTCTGCATGTCCAGGCCAAGCTGCTCAAGTTCCTTGAAGACGGCAGTATTCAGTCGGTCGGCTCGCCATTGAGCAAGACGGTACAAGTCCAGGTGATCGCCGCCACCAACAAGGACTTGCGGCGGCTGGTCGAGTCCGGCGAGTTCCGTGCCGACCTGTACTACCGCCTTGCTGTGCTGCCGGTAGAGATCCCGCCGCTACGCCAGCACCTGGAAGACCTGCCAGTGCTCATGGACATCCTGCTGATGCGCATCAACCGTGACCGCCAGCCCACGCTGCGGTTATCCGGCGGTTGCCGTCAACGGCTCCTGAGCTATGACTATCCGGGCAACATCCGCGAGCTGGTGAACATTTTTGAGCGCTTGGCTGTGCTGGCTGATGACGAGGCCAGTGAACAGCATCTGCCACCGGAACTGCTGGGGCTTATCGCACCGATTTCCATCAGGCCAACGACTCCAAGCCAGGAGACGGATACAGAGCTGCCAGCCGACGACGAACTGGGCGAAAGCCTCAAGGCGCAGGTTCAGCGCTATGAGCGCCAGCTCATTCTCCAGGCAGTCCAGAGCCAAGGCAGCAAACGCAAGGCAGCCCAGCAACTGGGCATAGATATCGGTACCCTGATTCGCAAGCTGCAACGCGATTGATTTTCCCGGCACAGGGATGTGCCGTCTGCTGCAATTTCCCCCTCCGCCGCCTCCCATACCGCTGCAAGAATGCCTACGGCACACGCTATTTTTGCCTACGTTCATGCCTGCGAATAATAAAAATCCATAAATTTCAGTGACTTAAAAATTGGCACAGCATGTGCAACAGCAGCCTGCAACCCATCCAGCTGATGGGTCATTGCATCGATGCTGAATGCCCTATCGGGCATTGGCGGTCCTGGAGGTAAAACAACAATGCTGATCACAGGTATCAAGAGTCGGCCGGTCTATGACCAACTGCGCCCCCTGCCGGGTGGAATCCGCCACCTCGTCGCAGGCCAGGGTAGCGGTGGCCGCGCCATGCTGCGTCTGCTGGACGAGATGTCCGAGCAAGGCATGCAGACCACTCTGCTCTATTCACAGGAATCCTTCTCCGGCCTGGACTACCTCGCCGAACTGCAGCAGCGGCAGGTCGCCGAGCTGCGTGTGTACCCCAGCAATCATGAGTTGGTGGCGGATCTGGAGCGCATCCTGGGCAATGCCCGCATGGGCACCCGGCTCTACCTTTCGGGCTCGGAGAGCTTCATCGGTACCGCCATGCAGGTGGCCACCCACTACGACATGAACAGTGACGAGGTGCTCCGAGAGCATGCCGGGTCGTTCGTCCGTCGTATCTGGTGCGTGCACTGCGACAGCTACACCGAGAACGTCACCCAGCGCGTGTTCCAGTGCCCTGGCTGCAACGCAATGTTGGTGGTGCGTGACCATTATTCCCGCCGTCTCGCCGCCTTCCAGGCCGTGAAGGCCGACGCCGAAGTCCCCGGCGAATTGCCAGAAGCAGAGGAGCTCGACACATGAGCTTGAGCAACGGAACCCTGAGTGTGCGGGTTGCCCGCATCGAAGCCGTCACACCGGAAATCAAGCGGTTTACCCTGGTGGCCACTGATGGCGCGCACCTGCCGCCCTTTTCGGGCGGCAGCAACGTGGTGGTGTTGATCCCTCACGAAAACGGCACCTACCGCAATGCCTACTCGCTGATGAGTTCGCCGTACGACTCCAGTGCCTACCAGATCGCCGTGCGCCGTGTTGACGAAGGGCGTGGCGGTTCACTGCGGATGCACGAAGCCGTGAACGAAGGTGATGTGCTGGAAATCCTGCGCCCGGTGAACCTGTTCCCGCTGAGCAAGCATGCTCGTCTGCACCTGTTCATCGCCGGTGGTGTCGGCATTACCCCGGTCTGTTCGCAACTGGCCGAACTGCGTCTGCGTGGCACGCCGTTCGAGGTGCATTTGGCCGTACGCGGTGCCGAGCACGCACGCTTGGGCGAAGAGCTGGTGCGCGAGTATGGCGATGCCGTACGCCTGTATCGCAACGATATCGGCCAGCGCCTGGATATCTCGGTTGTTGTCGCCGCTCGCCCGCTGGGCAGCCACCTGTATGTGTGCGGCCCTGAATCCATGATCCAGGATGCCATCGACAGTGCCCATGCCCAAGGCTGGACCGATAGCCACATCCACTACGAGCGCTTTCTAGAACAAGGCAGTGTCGGCGAGGCCTTCAGCGTTACCTTGGCGCGCAGTGGCGCGACCATCGAAGTGTCGCCTGACCAGAGCCTGCTGGAAGCCGCTGAAGCGGCCGGCCACTCGATTCCTTACCTGTGCCGTGGCGGCGCCTGCGGTGAGTGCGAAACCCGCGTGCTCGAACTCGACGGCGAAATCGTCCACACCGACGACTGGCTGTCCGACGAAGACAAGGCTGCCAACACAAAAATCATGCCCTGCGTGTCGCGTGCCAAGTGCTCGCGGCTGGTCATCGACTGCTGAACGGAGAACCACCATGACCATCCAGTTCCGACCCGACGAAACCTACCGCGACGACTACACCTACGCGAACAGCCCCGAGTGCATCGCCCGTGCGCCCTTCCCCTTCCCGGACGACGAGTACATGTACTCAATGAACCTGGAGCCTCACGTGTCGGTGGGCGACGGTGCGCTGAAGGCCGTCTTCGACATCGATGAGCACTACATCAGCGAGTGCCGTGACCGTGCGATCACGCTGGAGAAAGATCCGGGCATGCACTACGTGTCGGCGCCGCACATGATGGAAGCGCAGTGGGACCTGCTAGAGCTGATCATGGAGTCCTACGCCAGCGACTACCCCGAGTACTTCACGTTGGAAAAGGACGGCACTCGCTGGCACTGGACCAACACGCTGCTGAACATCGATGACACCTTTACCTTCGGTGATCCGTCCACCTTGCCCTATGAGCCAATGGAGTACATCACCCGCCAGGCTCAGGGCGATTGGGTACTGCAGGAAGAGCGTGACGGCACCCTCTACTGGGGCGCCGGTATCGCTACCCAGCGCGCCGACTACTCGCTGCGTTTCAACCTCGGCATGGCCTGGCACGAATTTCACGGCCCGGTGCCGCTGCTGAAGGAAACCGGCATGCTCGACCGTGCGCTGAAGTTCCTTCTGCGTCTGCGCTGCGGCCATCCGGTACGCCGCCTGAACTGGTCGCTGACGGTCAATCCGCGGCTCGATGTCTCTGCCGAAAGCCTGCCGGACTGGGCGCCCGACCGCACCACGGTCACCGCCGAGAACGCCGGCAAGCTGGTTTATCTGCGCATTGAACTGCAACCCCTGCACCGCCTGCCGCGCAGCAACGCCATCGTCTTCCCGATTCGCACTTACCTGCTGAACCTGGAAGACATCGCCACCAACCCAGCCTGGGCCAAACGCATGCACCGCGTGCTCAAGACCCTGAATCAGGAACTGGTGGACTACAAGGGCTTCACCCGGTACCGCGATGCCGCCGTTGAATGGCTCTCGCAGTTTGACGACGGCCAAGATGAGGAGGTGGCCAAGGCTGGATAAGTGCGCATCACGCTTCACCCATAACAATAAAGGCTCTTCGATGAGCAACGGCGGGCAGCGACCCGCCGCCATGCAAACGACTGCCATTCAAATGAGGAAAACAATATGAGTGGGTCTTCTGCGGCAAGTGCAACCGCTTCTCTCGATCAGGACGCTGAGCAACTGCGTGCGCTCGGCTACAGCTCCAACTTCAACCGTAGTATGAGCCTGTGGGAAAACTTCTCCCTGGGCTTCACCTATCTGTCGCCGGTGGTCGGCGTCTACACCCTGTTCGGCCTCTGCCTCGCGGCAGGTGGTCCGCCGATGTTCTGGTCTTACCTGCTGATTGGCCTCGGCCAGATGCTGGTGTGTCTGGTGTTCGGTGAGGTGGTGTCGCAGTTCCCCATCTCTGGTGGCGTCTACCCTTGGGCGCGACGCCTGGTCGGCAAGCGCTGGGCCTGGATGGTGGGTTGGGTCTATGCCTGGGCGCTGTGCGCCACCATCGCCGGTGTCGCCGTCGGTGCGGGCCCTTACATGGCTGCCATGCTTGGTTTTGACGCCAGCTCAAACGCCAACATTTATATCGCCCTCGGCCTGATTCTGATGTCTACCGCACTCAACCTGGTAGGCACCAAGCTGCTCGCCCGAGTGGCCATGTTCGGCTTCCTCTGTGAACTGGTGGGCGCCATTCTGGTGGGGGGCTACCTGTTGATCTTCGAGCGTCACCAACCGATCAGCGTGCTGTTCAACACCTTTGAGCTCAACGTCAACGGCTCCTACCTGCCAGCCTTCCTCGCGGCCTCCCTGGCGGGCCTGTTCCAGTACTACGGCTTCGAGGCCTGCGGTGACGTGGCGGAAGAAACCCCCAACCCCGGCAAGCGCATCCCCAAGGCCATGCGCATGACCATCTACATTGGTGGTGCTGCGGCCATGTTCGCCTGCCTGGCGCTGATTCTGGCAGTCCCGGACATGCAGAAAGTGATCGCTGGCGAAGATACCGACCCGGTTGCCACCATCCTCGCCAATGCCTTCGGCCCGGTAGGTTCGAAACTGGTGATGGCGGTAGTGATGGTCTCCTTCATCTCTTGTGTACTGAGCCTGCAAGCTGCTGCCAGCCGTTTGCTGTTCTCCTACGCACGTGACGAGATGATCGTTGGCAGCAACCTGCTGAAGCGCTTGTCCGCTAACCATGTACCGTCGTTCGCGCTGGTCGTGAGCGGCGTGATGCCGGCGTGTATTGTCTGCCTTGGCCTGTTCATGGCCGATGCCGTGGCAACCATCGTCGGCTTCGCCGCCATTGGCATCTATGTGGCGTTCCAGTTGATTGTGATCGCTGCACTGATCGCCCGTGGCAAGGGCTGGCGCCCGAGCGGCCAGTTCAGCCTCGGTGGCTGGGGGCTGTTGGTGAACATCGCCGCGCTGATCTACGGTGTTGGCGCCATCATCAATATGGTCTGGCCGCGCAGTCCTGATGCGGCCTGGTACATCAACTACTCGATGATTCTGACCACGGTGGTGGTGATGGGCGCAGGCTTCCTCTACATGCTGCTGGCCAAGCCCTATGACAAAGGTACGGCCCCGGCCGGCGACGCCTGGAAGTTCTCCAAGCCTCTGCCCAAGGCCGCTAACGTTGCTGGCGTGCCAGTGCGTTAAGCCAACACCTTTATCAAACCTCCCTACTCATGCTGCCCCCCCTTCTCCTTTCAGGGAGAAGGGGCTAAGGCTACCGAAGGACTGAATCATGCAAACCAAACTCCTGATCAACGGCCAACTTGTTGTTGGTGAAGGCCCCAGCATCGCCGTGCTCAACCCGTCCTTGGGGACCGCCCTGGTGGAAATCCCTGAGGCCAGCGCGGCCCAGGTCGATGCTGCCGTGCGCGCAGCCGATGATGCCTTTGCGCTGTGGTCTCAGACTTCGCCGAAGGACCGTTCCACCCTGTTGCTCAAGCTCGCCGATGCCATTGACGCCCATGCCGAGGAACTTGCCCGCCTGGAGTCGCAGAACTGCGGTAAACCCTTCACCGCCGCCTTGAACGACGAGCTGCCGGCCATCGCCGACGTGTTTCGCTTCTTCGCCGGCGCCAGCCGCTGCATGAGCGGTTCGGCAGCAGGCGAGTACCTGCCCGGCCACACCTCCATGATTCGCCGCGACCCGGTGGGCGTGGTTGCCTCCATCGCGCCGTGGAACTACCCACTGATGATGGCTGCCTGGAAGCTGGGCCCCGCCCTGGCCGCCGGCAACACGGTGGTGCTCAAGCCTTCGGAACAGACGCCGTTGACCGCGCTGAAGCTCGCTGAGTTCATCGCCGACATTTTCCCCGCTGGCGTGGTGAACATGGTGTTCGGCCGTGGGCCGAGCGTTGGCGAGCCGCTGGTCACCCACCCTAGGGTGCGTATGGTCTCGCTGACCGGCTCGGTCGCCACCGGCTCGCGGATCATCAGTAGCACTGCCGATAGTGTGAAACGCATGCACATGGAGCTGGGCGGCAAGGCGCCGGTCATCATCTTCGATGATGCTGATATCGACGCCGCCGTAGAAGGCATCCGTACATTCGGCTTCTACAATGCCGGCCAGGACTGCACCGCCGCCTGCCGCATTTATGCACAGAAAGGTATCTACGAGCAGTTCGTGGCCAAGCTTGGCGAAGCGGTGGGCAGCATCCAGCCGGGCCTGCAGGACGACCCGGCCACCGAACTCGGTCCGCTGATTACCGAGCAACACCTGGAGCGCGTCGAAGGCTTTGTCCAGCGCGCCAGCGCCTTGCCGCACATTCAGGTGGTCACCGGTGGTCATCGCGTCGAAGGCCCTGGCTTCTTCTTTCAACCCACCGTGCTTGCGGGCGCTCGCCAAGACGATGAAATCGTCCGTCGCGAGGTGTTCGGCCCTGTGGTTTCGGTCACGGTGTTTGATGATGAAGAGCAGGTGCTGGGCTGGGCCAACGATTCGGACTACGGCCTGGCCTCGTCGGTCTGGACGTCGGATGTCGGTCGCGCCCATCGCCTGTCTGCGCGCCTGCAATATGGCTGCACCTGGGTGAATACGCATTTCATGCTGACCAGTGAAATGCCTCACGGTGGGGTCAAGCACTCTGGCTACGGTAAGGACATGTCCATGTATGGGCTGGAGGACTACACCGCTGTACGCCATGTGATGTTCAAGCACTGATAAGCACTGATTGAACCGATAGCGGCCAGCAATGAGGTTGCTGGCCACTTTCCTTCGTAGTTCCGATCTGGAGTGAAGATCATGCAAACAGCATTATCGAGTGCCTGGCATGTTCTCTTGGCCCTCTGGGCTGACCAAGCATTGGTGGCCTGCTGACCATGATGTTGGCAGTAACAAGCAACATGGCGGCGTGCTGCAACACTTTTCGTGCCTATACAGCTAGGCTTGTCAGGACGGGGCTCAATGCATAATGTGTTGAGTCAAGTACTGGTCGCCCACTGTTAAGTGAGTCGCTGATTTTACATTTTAAGCGTTTAACTAATTAATAATGACCTGCTGATGATTAGCCAAGAGGCTTAACAGTTGGCATAACGTATGCCGCCTCCTGTGCCAGTCCAGAAAGCGCTTTGGTGATCTCTCGATTATTCTCTGCAAGGAGGCAACTGCCAGTTCAACCTGCGGAGCACCGCTCTGTGCGTGATGTAAGTTGCTCCGTCAGGTTTTTATCGTCAATAGCTCGCCATTCCAAATACCATTTTCCTGAGTGGCGATAACCAAGACAGAGCCAGCACCAGGCGCCATAGCTATTAGTTCGCCACCAGGCGCCCAGAATGCGCTTTTTCCAGCAGCTACATATTCGCCGGAAGGGCCACCATGGTTGGCCATGAGCACACCGAAATTGAATGTTCTTGCGTAACGCTGGAGGTTGCCAGCGTCTATTGAATAGCCCTGTTCTGAGACAAGGACACTGGCTAGGTAAAGTGATGCACCTCCTGCAGCTGCGCTTTCGGCGTGATGTCGCTGCGAGGTGTCGGCGCAAATGGCTAGGGCATAAAACTCATTGAAAAGCGCATGAATGTGACTTCCCCGCTCACACCTGGTAGCGAAGGCTTCCTCGCCGGGATGTAAGTGCTGTTTGCAGTAGATGGATGTACTGCCATCGGGACAGAACGTTATGGCACCGATGTACGGGGTAGCATTGGTATTCGCTATTGGCGCTCCAACTACAATTGTCATGTTGAATGCGTGAGCCATATCTCGAAGTGCTTCAAGAGCATCATCGTTTGGCTGCAGAGCGCATTGGTCTATAAGAGCCAACTCGTATCCGCTCAACGATAGCTCAGGAAAAAGCAGTAGATCCACATTGGCCGCATGAGCGGCGGTAATGAATTTTTTGTGTATGGCTATATTGGCCGAAATATCTCCCGGCACCGAGGTGGTCTGTGCTGATGCAATGCGCATAGAGGGCCTTTAAGTCATGAAGACGCTAGGTGATTTGATGCTGTTCCGGCTTTCCCTCCCTGCCGATACCCAAGATCTCCAGCAGATAATGAGTAAACACACTCAGCCTCTTAGAATAGTCTACTGGTCACTCACCGCTTCACGGGCGGGGCGCCACAGCAATGCTGCTCACTTGGTGGCAGCAGCATTGAGGTCGTTAAGGGCAAGGTAGTCGAGCTCTTTCGCGTAGCCTTTCTCAATAGTCTTCTCTAGCGAAGGCTTACATCTCACGTGCTAGCTCGGCACTTCCCTTGCGACGTTGCAGGAAGACTAGGTACACCAGCCCCACCGCCATCCAACCCAAACCGAGTAGTTGTGCTTGATGACTCATACTGATCAGTACGTAGGCGATAATTACCAAGCCAACCAGCGGGCTCAGGAGATACAGCGCGTAGCGCCGTGATTTCTGCCTGACGATGTAATGATTAATTACCGACAGGTGAAGTAGGCAGAAGCTGGCCAGAGCACCAAAGTTGACCAGTGAGGTCAGCAGGTCAGGCGTATCGAGGAACACCGCCCCGATCAACAGTGCCAACAGTGAGACCAAGTAGAGACTCACATGCGGTGTTTTGAAGCGTGGATGCACACTCGCCAGCACGTGCGGTAGCTTGCCATCCCGCGCCATGCTGAATAACAGTCGTGATACTGCTGCCTGCGACGTAATAGATACGGTAACGCCCCAAGCAAGCGCTGTGGACACAGCGGCTAATGTGCCCAGCCACGGCCCACCCACTGCACCAGCAATCTCATAGAACGCAGTGTCTGCTGAGCTAAAGGTCATGCCTGCGGCGAGATCGGAGGCAAGCCAGGTCTGTAGGATGAAAATGCCGCCCATGAGAAACAGCGCAATCAGTGACGCACGCCCGATCTGCTTCGCAGGGTCGCCTTTGACTTCTTCGGCAAGCGTTGAGATGGCATCGAAACCCAGGAACGACAGCACGGCAATGGAGACAGCCTTCATTACCAGACTCAGGTCGAAATACTCCGGTTGGTAGAACGGCTTTAGAGTCAGGGAGCCATTACCCATGCCGTTGTTCAGAGCTATCAGTCCAAAGGTGATGAATATCGCCAACACTAGAATCTCCGCAATCAGGAAGAACAGGTTGACGCGAGCAGCCAGCGTGACGCCTCGCAGGTTCACTAGAGTGGAGGAGACCAGAAAAATCACCATCCACGCCAGCTTCGGCACCTGCGGGAACAGGTGGTTGAGAGCCAATGCGCTAAACACGTAAAGCAGCGGCGGGATCAGCAGGTAATCCAGTAGCAGCACCCACCCAGCCATAAAGCCGACATTGGGATGGATACCGCGCTGGGCGTATGAATAGACTGACCCTGCGATGGGGAACGCACGTGCCATGGCCCCATAGCTCAATGCAGTGAAAAGCATGGCGACCATGCCTACCAGGTACGCCATTGGGACCATGCCTCCAGAATCGGCATGGACCCATCCATACACACCAAATGGAGCAATGGGGATCATGAAGATCATCCCGTAGATGACTAGGTCTTTAAGGGACAGACTACGGCGAAGCTGTTGTTGGTAACCGAACTGTTCGATTGCCATGTGGCATCTCCTCTGGGAGCTGCAGCGGTCATTGATAGCGCTGGGGCACTGTTATTGTTGTTTTCAAAGCCAAGGGGCGAGGCGATCGGCCCAGGTCGACACGTCTTGCGTCGCTTTCAATTGATCGTTGCGAATCTCGATCAATACGGCGTCCAGGCCGCGTTCATCGCCGTGTATCGGCACGGTCATGTCCTCCATCGGATCGATCCGATAGGGCTCGTTTGCTCCTACCAATACGCCATGCTTGCGCAAGCCCTCGATCAGGCGGTTGGCATATCCGGCTGCATGGCCGAAGAGTACTCCTGCCTCCCAAGGACGGGCTGAGCCGCGATAGACGGGCGTAAAGCTGTGTACCCCAACGATCCGCACGGGCTGTCCGTCGGCGAGGCGTTGATCAATCATCTGCGTAAGGCATTGGTGAAACGGCGCGAACAACTGCGTTTGCCGATAGTGTCGTGTGGTATCGGACAGTTGGAAGTTGCCGGGTATATCGTAAACTTCACTGTGTTCAGGGATGCTGTCCGACGCTGCCAAGGGGCGGTTCAGATCAATCAGTAGACGTGAATAACCTGCGGCTAGCAGCGGCGCATTCAGTCTCTCCGACAACGCCAATGCCAAGTCCAGCGCTCCTATGTCCCATGCGATATGCTCGCGCGCAGCTGCATTGTCCAGGCCCAGTTGCTGCAACTGAGGTGGGATGTAGCAGCTGGCATGCTCGCAGACCAAGATCACCGGATGATGACTTTCAGGTCGGTAGAGGGTAAATGGGGGGCTTTTATAGAGGCCCATCTCAGTGTTTTCAGTAGAGATTGGCATAGCGCACGCATAGCTCCTCTGCGGACATGTCTTTGGTCAGAGCCAGCTCTTCGCGCTTCATCGCAAAGTAGGTTTGCAGCAGCGGGCCAGGAATTTGCTCGCAGAGTTGTTGGTCATCTGTCAGTAGCTTCAATGCCGATGCCAGGTCTTGCGGTAGTGCGCAAATACCGCGGATGTTTCGCTCCTCCTCACTCATGCTGTCTGGGTCAATGTCGGTCACTGCGCCCAGAGGCAGCCGTTGCTCGATGCCTAGGCGACCTGCAATCAGCACCGCGGCCATGGCCAAGTGTGGGCTCGCGGTTGCGTCCATTGAGCGGTATTCAAGGTTGAATTGACGTGCTGGGTCACGACCTCCCAAGCGTGTGACCGGGCAAATACGTAAGGCCGCCTCGCGGTTGCGCGAGCCTAGGCAGGCATAGGACGAGCTCCACTGATGGGGCTTGAGCCGTAGGTAGGAAATGGCCGTAGGTGCTGTAATTGCGCAGAGCGCAGGCAGATGACGTAGCACACCAGCGGCCCAATGTTTGGCCAAGGGCGACAGGTCGTTTTCCGCCCCGGACTGATACATCACTGGCGCGCCTTCCAACGTCTGTAGGCTGATGTGCAGGTGCACACCAGTGGTCACGCCACCCACCTGCATGAGTGGCGAGAAGCAGCTACGTAGGCCTGATTGACGGGCGATCTCGCGTGTTACTTCTCGTACTATCACTGCACGGTCTGCCGCGGCGACACCGTGTATCGGGCGACAAGTAACTTCATACTGGGCGTGGCCGTATTCGGGTAGGAACATCTCAGGCTCAGCGCCTGCCTCGTCCAGGGCACTCATAAGCCAGCCGGGGAAGTTACCCAGGATCCGTTGGGCTTGGAGCGAAAAGGCCGGAGCTGTTGGCTCCTGTGAGGGAAGCCCAAGCAGGTTGAACTCATGTTCGAAGGCAGCCAGTACTTTGAGGCCGAACTGAGCGCGATAACGCTCGATCTCGTCATTCAGCAAGGTGCGTGGGCACACCGGCCAAGGGGTACCGTCAGTTTCCACTAAATTACCCTGGACGAAATCCAGGGGCGGGGCATCTGCGTCGGGGCCTGCCGCAACGCGCGCTCTGCTAGCCAAGTCGGGTAGCAGGCGCAGGTCGCCGTGACTACCCCAAGGATTATCACTGGCAATAACATCTTGCGGCGTCAGTGCGCTGTTGGCCGGTACCCAGCCACAACCGGTGGAAAGTTGGTCTTCCAGTTCAGCTTCGGGCAACGATCGGCCACGAGTCATACCAGCCATATCGGTGGTTACTAGGCTGACCAAGTGAAGCGGTGCAAGGCGAGTCTTATTGTTATTCATGGTAAACCTCAGTCAGCGGCAAGCGCGCAGACGTTCGAGCACAGTTGTGGTGTCGGTAATCCAGCAATAGCCCTTGATCGCTTCCAGGCATGCTTGGTGGCGTTCCGGACTGTGAGTGGCACATGCATCCTCGACCAGTGTCACCAAGTAGCCGCGGTCAGCCGCATCGCGCACTGCCATGTCCACGCATTGGTCGGTCACTACGCCGCAAACGATCAGATGGCGGGTTCCTAGATTTCTTAGCACGTAGTCAATGGCAGTGGAGTTGAAAACGCCGGACGATGTTTTGGGCAGGACGATTTCATTTTCGTAAGGTGTCAGAGCTGGAATCACTTGCGCTTCCGGGCTGCCTTTGGGCAAGTGCATCTCCGACAGCTTGTGGTCCAGTGAGCGGTCGCGGCCGTCGGCGGTCAGGCTCTCGATTATCGTGTGTAGTACGTTTTCACCCGCTTCACGCATTGCTTCGAGCAGCCGTTGCTGGTTGGGAACAACCTGCTGCTCTAAGCGTGTATAGAAATATCCGGCAGAGATCTTGTCTAAGTGAGGATCTAGGCCGGGCTCACACCATGCACGCTGCATGTCGACGAACAGGATAGATGTCTGCCGAGGCGTAAAGGGTAGGTCGCGGGGTGAGTCATGCGGTAAAACAAACATCAGTCATTCCTCCAAGAGATGGCTTCCGAAAGTGGTACGCAGAGCGTCGATACCGCCAAGGCGCTCATCGAGCTGATCGTCCATTCGACTCACTAGGTAGTTCACCAATGCTTCCACCTGGGCCATGGCCGGCACTAGGGTGTCAAACGGTGATAGAGACTCGACGGGTGAGCTGATGATCAGATCGGCGAGCTCGCGCAGTGGCGAGGCATAAATGTCAGTGAACAGCACGAGGCGCACACCTCGAGCCTTGGCCTGCTCTGCCAGGAGCAACGCCTGGCTCTGATAGCGGCGATAGTCAAACAGCAGGAGCAGGTCCTGGCGACCTAGGTCATAGAGCACATCTGCGAGCTGGGCGTTGTCGTCAAGTAGGTGACAGCCAGGGCGCAGCAGACGCAAGTGGGTCACCAGATAACTGGCAAGGAATCTGCTGAACCGACCGCCGTGACAATGGACACGCAGACGTGTATCGAGCAGCCAGCCACACAGTATTTCGATATCACCTGACTGTGTCAGACCCTGGGTTTGTTGCAGGTTCTGTGCGGCGTTCTCCAGATAACCGTTCCAAGCGTCGCTTCTGGCCAAGTGTTCACGTCGTTCGACGAGCAAAGTGCGTGGCGAACGCATGCGATCATCCACATCGGCTAGAAGTGCATCCTGAAACTCCCCATAACCGCCAAATCCAAGTTTCTTCACCAGTCGCAGAATGGTTGGATCACTGACGCTGGCGCGTTTAGCGAGGCGAGCCATAGGTCCCAACCCCACACGTGGGTAGTCGTCGAGCAGTGCTCGCACGACCTTGCGCTCCGCAGGTGTGAGCTCGGTCTCAGGTAGGGTCAGGCGTTGTTTGAGTTGTTGCATGTGACCTCCGTATGGCCTAAATTTGTAGAGAATATTTCATTTTATGGCAAATACTTTATTTATGTAATTTTTACTACATATCGACAAATCCGTTGCCGTCGGCCCTTTCCGCTCCCTAGTGAAAATTGCTGTTATCGCTCAAATGCCCTATCTGCCAGTCATACGCGCTTGCCAACCTCATTGAAAATCCGACTGCCGAGCACCCTATGTCCGACCTGCATCCCGTAGTCCTTGACGAAATTGACCGTCAACTGATTGCTGCTCTCCAGATCAATGCTCGAGAGAGTGTGGCAATGCTCGCTCGACACCTGGGTATCGCGAGGACCACGGTGATGTCACGGCTGGTTCGCCTAGAAAAATCCAACGTAATCCGTGGTTACGGCGTTCGACTGGGTCAGCGTGTTATGGATGGCGGGTTGCAGGCTTATGTTGGTATCACCGTGAAGTCTCGTAGCGGTAAGGAGGTGCTGCGGCGCCTTACCTGCATGGCCGAGGTGCAACTGCTTTGCGCGGTGAGCGGAGAGTTTGACTATGTCGCCTGGCTGCGAGCCGATTCGCCGGAGCGGCTGGATGAAATGCTGGACCTGATTGGCAGTGTCGACGGGCTGGAGAAGACCACTACCTCGATAATCCTTAGTTGCAAACTGGATCGCGGACAGCCTCTTGCACCGTAATCTGGATGCACTGTGATCCCGTCGCAGACGAACTACTGTGGACGCACAAAATATGCTTGCTGAGTGAGTGGGATTCGACCTCAAGCGATTGTTCCATTTCGCTAAAGAATGCTTTGCCAACATTGGCATTTATCTAAAAGTTCAGCGGAATAGACTGTACACAGCTTCCAAACAAAGCCGCGAAACGCAGAATCCAAAGGGTGTAAGCAAACGACCCTGCCACGTTTCGCAGAGCCTTCAGCCTTACCGATTCCGACTGAAGACGTAGATCGTTTGCATCGTTGGGACACTGTAAAAATGAAACTGTTTACCGCTCTGGTTACCACTGCTTGTGTAATGATCGGCACTCAAATGGCATTCGCTGCCGAAGCACCTGCAGTAGAGCAATACACATACGGTAGCCACCCTGATATTGCCCACGTGATCCACCAGGATCGTATCCCTGATGTGTGTGGTGTGGTGCAGATGAAAATGACCTACGAAGACCACCAGGGTCAGGTGCACACCATGCAGTACGCCGTAATGGGTAACGGTTGCTTTGACAACTAATCGAGTCCCCCGCAAACCCTGAGTTGTTTGCGTGCAAGCAGGATCAAAAAACGCCCCGGTTCAAGGGGCGTTTTTTACTTCGTCAGGAAAATCAGCACGTCCTCGGGTGTGCAGCGATGACGGTGATTACTTCTGGTTCATCCATTCGGTATTAAAGTCTCGCGAGTAAAAGAAACCCAGCGCCCGTGGCTTTTTGTCGCCCTGACCCAGGACGATGAACAGTGACGAGGCATAGGGTGGCTTTTCAGGGGCATGTACATTCAAGTGCTTTTCTATTTCCCGAATGCAATCGCTGTGTGTAACCAGAATCAGGTTGTGTCCCGGGCGCTTAGTTTCAAGCGCGGTTTTAAGCATGATGCCTTTGCAGGCGGCGAGCCACTGCTGCGGCTCGACATCATGGTTAAACATGAAGTTTGCGGTTTGCCGGGTTCTTGTCAGGGGGCTGGTAAAGATATCAGCCTGGTCCAGGCCGAGTGTTTGATAATGCTTGCCCAACGTTACGGCGATGTCTTTACCGCGTTTGGTGATGCCATCAGGGGCATCCAGGCACGGCGCACTGGACAGGTCGCAGCGTTCCGCATGGCGAATCACGACAATAGCGTCACCACTGGCCCATGCCGCTTTTAGCGGGGCCAGTTGTGCAGCGCTGCTCTGGGCAAGATTGGTCAGCCGGGGGGTTCTGAATAGAAAGTACGAACCGACAATTAAGAGCACGACTGCAAGTACAGTGATAAGCACGTTTCTTGCGCGCTGGTTCGACCCTGTGAAAGACAACGACATAAAGCGGGACCCCATCAAGAGCTAGGCAGATTCAGCCAAGATCTTGCCCGAGGGACCGTGAAGAAACCGTTGTTTCGGCAACCGAAAATCAAGGAATGGTGTTATTGATTTTCTCGCACAGGGTTAAGGGCCGGCATGCCCGGCGCGGCTCACAGCCCCAACTCGCGCAAGCGCCGATACAGCGTTCGCTCACTCATTCCCAACTGTTGGGCCAATTCACTGCGCGAACCTTCAAAGGCTTGGAGTGCTTGTGCCAGTTGGCCAAGGTGATCCTTTTTCCGTCGCTGCGATTGCCCTGCCGTGGCATTGTCAGGTTTCACATCGTCGGGTAAGTGCTCTGCCCTGATGAGGCCATCGTCGGCAAACAAGCGAGCGCGTTCGAGGATGTTTCTCAGCTCGCGAATGTTCCCCGGGTAGGTGTGCAGGCTGAGCCAGTGCATGGCCTGCGGATCTACCCGCGGTGCCTGGGCGCCGGCCATGCGTTGTAACAGGCTGTCGATCAACAGCGGCAGGTCCTCGACCCGCTCGCGCAATGACGGCAGGCGGATCGGAAAGGCACTGATCCGGTAGTAGAGGTCTTCACGGAAGGTGCCGTTGGCAACCATTTCCTTGAGGGGTTTGTGGGTGGCCGAGATCAGGCGGAAGTCCGAGTGAACAGTACGCAGGCTGCCCACCGGGCGGAAGCTGCCCGACTCGATCAGACGCAACAGCTTCACTTGCATTGCCAGTGGTACTTCACCGATCTCATCGAGAAACAGGGTACCGCCATGTGCGGCTTCCGCCAGACCGATCTTGCGTTGCAGCGCGCCGGTAAAGGCGCCCTTTTCATAGCCGAACAGCTCGCTTTCGAACAGTGATTCGGTCAGGCCGGTGCAGTCAACGACCACCAGCGGGCCGTTGGCGCGAGGGCCACTCAGATGCAGCGCACGGGCGAACAGCTCTTTGCCCGTGCCGGACTCACCTTGCAGCAGTACCGGAATCTGTGACGGTGCCGCACGTTGCAGGCTGGCCAGTGCCTGCTTGAACGCTGGCGCCCGGCCAACCAGGCCATGTTGCTGGGGTTGAGCCGAGGCCACGGTGATGCTGGTCAGGCGCTCGACGAACGCGACCACCTCACCCTGCTCATCGAGTATCGGCCGTAGTTCCACATCGACATGTTCCGGACCACGCGGCGTGTGGTGAATATGCAGCATCCGCTCGGGCACACGGCTTTCTCTCGCCTTGCGCATCGGGCAATGCTCGCCGGCCTGATCGCAGGGTACGGCGTAGTGGTGGGAGACCTGGTGGCACTTCGCGCCAAGGGTTGATTGGCCTTCTACGCCGAACTGACGTTGGTACGCACTGTTGGCAGCAAGGATGTTGTAGTGGGTATCCAGCACGATGGTGGGCTGAGGGTCATGTTCGAGGTATGACACCAGCGCCTGAACGGCGGGGATTTTCGGGGCAACGGTAATCAACTGAGACATGGCGACACCTGGGCAATCACACCAAGAGCTTACCCGAAGGCGACGAAGACTGCCAAAAACTGCCAGGTACTGCCACATCACTGCCAAATGGCGCGGCAGTCTGTTCGCTGAGGTACAGCCAGGCCCTGTAAACGCGGGGGCTAAGCCTTTCCCGACCGATGGCACATATCTTGATGACAGCCCTGCGACTGCCAGCTATGCCTTACGTTGGCATCAATGGATTTATCGGGAGAAGGTCATGATCATTGGCGGCAACCTGTATGTGGAAGCACTGTTCGACAGCGCGACCTGGACCATCAGTTATCTGGTGATGGATCGCGACAGCGGACACTGTGCACTGATCGACAGTGTGCTGGACTACGATCCCAAGTCTGGCCGTACCGATACGTGCTCGGCGGACAAACTGATTGCGCGGGTGACCGAGTTGGGTGCCAAGGTGCAATGGATTCTGGAAACCCATGTGCATGCTGATCACCTGTCGGCGGCGGCGTACCTGAAAGAGAAGCTCGGTGGGCAGGTCGCCATTGGCAGCCATATCACCCAAGTGCAGAAAGTCTTCGGTGCGCTGTTCAATGCCGATAGTCGATTCGCCCGTGACGGCAGTCAGTTCGACGTGCTCTTTGAGGACGGTAGCGAATTCCTGATTGGCGGCTTGCGTGCGCGGGCCATGCATACCCCAGGTCATACCCCGGCCTGCATGACGTACATCGTTGAAGCGGGCGGTGAAATTGCAGCGTTCGTCGGCGATACCTTGTTCATGCCTGACTACGGCACTGCGCGGTGTGATTTCCCCGGTGCAGACGCAGGCACGTTGTACCGCTCGATCAAGCGCATCCTTGCCCTGCCTGACCATACCCGGCTGTTCATGTGCCACGACTACCTGCCAGGCGGTCGCGAGCTGCGTTACATGACCACGGTCGCCGAGCAGCGGGAGAACAACATTCATGTGCATGCAGGTATCAGCGAAGAGGCGTTCGTGGCGATGCGCAAAGCCCGCGACGCGACGCTGGAGATGCCGGTGCTGATCCTGCCCTCGGTGCAGGTCAACATGCGCAGCGGTCAGTTGCCCGAGCCTGAAGACAACGGCGTGCGCTACTTGAAGATCCCGCTCAACGCCATCTGATTCCGGCGCGACAGAATTATTATTTAGGAAACACTGCCATGCTTGCTCAATCATCTTCAACGTCGCCCGCCTGTGCGCACCACAAAGTCCTGATCATCGGTGCCGGCGCAGCAGGCCTTGCCACTGCCTCCAGCCTGATGGCACGCGATTCGTCCCTCGATGTGGCAATCATTGATCCGGCCGAGGTTCATTACTACCAACCTGGCTGGACGCTGGTCGGTGCTGGCGTGTTCCAGCCCAAGAGCACGGTGCGTAGTATGGCCTCGGCTATTCCCAAGGGTGTGACCTGGATCAAGGGTGCCGCACAGTTCTTCGACCCTCAGGCGCAGACGGTGCAGTTGGAGGATGGTCGGCTGATCAGTTATGCACAACTGGTTGTCTGTCCGGGCCTCAAGCTTGACTGGGATGCGATTGAAGGCCTGAGTGAAACCTTGGGTCGCAATGGTGTGACCTCCAACTACCGTTATGACCTGGCGCCGTACACCTGGCAGCTGGTTCAGCAGTTGGAGAAAGGCAAGGCCCTGTTCACCCAGCCACCGATGCCGATCAAGTGCGCTGGCGCACCGCAGAAGGCCTTGTACCTGTCGTGCGATCATTGGTTGCGCAGCGGCCGCCTGGACAATATCCAGGCACGGTTCTTCAATGCCGGCGCGGTGTTGTTCGGGGTGGCCGACTACGTGCCTGCGCTGATGGAGTACATCGACAAGTATGCGGTCGATCTGAACTACGCCCATCGCCTGGTAGCGGTGGATGGGCCGGCCAAGCAGGCAACCTTTGTGCGCTCCCTGCCTGACGGCAGCAGCGAAACCCTGGTTCAGCCATTCGATATGCTGCATGTGGTGCCCCCGCAAGTGCCGCCGACGTTCATACGTAACAGCCCCTTGTCGGACGCAGCGGGTTGGATCGACGTCGATCCGGCAACCCTGCGCCACCGGCGTTTTGCCAATATCCATGGCCTTGGCGATGCCACCAACACCACGAACGCCAAGACCGCCGCCGCTGCGCGCAAGCAGGCTCCTGTGGTTGCCAATAACGTACTGGTCGCGTTGGGGCGCCTGGCGGATGTCGTGCACTACGACGGATACGGTTCCTGCCCGTTGACCGTGGAGCGCGGCAAGATCGTGTTGGCCGAGTTCACCTATGGCGGCAAGGTTGCCCCAAGCTTCCCTCGTTGGCTGCTTGATGGGCGTAAGCCGACCCGCCTGGCCTGGCTGTTGAAGGAGCGTATCCTGCCGCCGCTGTACTGGCGTTGCATGCTCAAAGGCCGTGAGTGGATGGCCAAGCCGTTACCCGCGCCACGTGAGGCCCATCAGTGATCGAGCATGAATTTCTGGGGGCCGGGCTGGGCGCGATCATTGGGGCCATTCTTGCGCTGACCGGTGCTGGCGGTGGCATTCTTGCCGTGCCGCTTCTGGTGTTCGGTTTGGGCTTGTCGATGGCTGAAGCTGCGCCCGTTGGCTTGCTGGCGGTGGGCCTGGCCGCAGGCGTTGGTGCAGTGCTGGGTTTGCGTCAGGGCGTGGTGCGCTACCGTGCAGCGCTGTTCGTTGCCTCGCTTGGGTTGCTCACGGCGCCACTGGGCTTGCTGCTGGCGCATCGGCTGCCCAACGCGCCGTTGGCGTTGGCCTTTGCCGTGGTGCTGATCTATGTCTGCGTGCGGATGTTGCTCAAGGCGCGGCATGAACTGAAAGGGGGGTGTGGATCGCTGCCGCGTGATGTTCAGCCCTGTGTCCTGAACCCTCTGCAGGGGCGCCTGCGGTGGACGTTGCCCTGTGCCCGTGCGCTGGCCTTCACGGGCCTGCTCTCCGGGCTGCTGTCGGGTTTGCTGGGGGTGGGCGGTGGCTTTGTAATCATCCCGGCCTTGACCCGCTACACCAACCTGGAGATGAGGAGCATTGTCGCCACTTCACTGGCGGTGATTGCCCTGGTGTCCGTTGGCAGTGTGGTGAGTGCCAGCCTGGGCGGTGTGATGCATTGGAGCGTTGGCCTGCCCTTTGCCATTGGCGCGGTGGTCGGTTTGGTCATCGTCCGGCAGTTTGCACACAAAGTCGCCGGGCCTCGACTTCAGCAGGTGTTTGCTCTGGTCGGCATTGCCGCCGCCCTGCTGCTCATGGTCAAGACCCTGGGCGCCTGATACGGCGCCCTACTTGGCCAGCAAGGCGCTCTGCTCTTCGGCGCAGAGTGCCAGCAGGTAGTCCCAAACCACTCTCAAGCGTACCGACTTGTGCAGCTCGCGACGGGTGCAGATCCAGTAACTGCGCTGGATGGTTTCGCTGGGCAGCACGCGTACCAGCCCCGGGTCGTGGCGGGCCATGTAGTTGGGCAGCACAGCGATACCCAACCCCGCCCGTGCAGCTTGATGTTGAGCGATCACACTGGTGCTGCGGAAAACCACATTCGGGGCTCGACAGAAGCTGTTGAGAAACAGCAGCTCCTGGCTGAACAGCAGGTCGTCTACATAACCAATCCAGTTATGCCGAGCCAGGTCTTCGCGGCAGTTCAAAAGCGGTGCCTGTGCCAGGTAATCAGGGCTGGCATACAGCGCCAGGCGGTAATCGGTGAGCTTGCGGGTGATCAACAGGTCGGCGTTGGGGCGTTCCAGGTGAATGCTGATTTCGGCTTCGCGGTTGAGGATGCTGACAAAGCGTGGCACGGCCACCAACTCCACCTCCAGCCCCGGGTAGCGCTCGAACAGGCCCGCCATACGTGGGGTGAAGAACATGATGCCGATGCCTTCGGTGACGCCCAGGCGAATCTTGCCCAGCGGCGTCATGGCCTGGGTAATTTCTTCCTGGGCCAGCAGGGCAACGTTTTCCATGGCTTCGGCGTGCTTGAGCAGGGCCTGGCCGGACGGGGTCAGTTCGTAGCCTTGGGCATGCTGTACGAACAAGGGGGTGCCCAGGCTTTGTTCGATGTTTTCAATATGCCGGGCCACCGTGCTGTGGGTAGTGTTGAGGCGCTTGGCGGCGGTCAGTAGCCGGCCACTGCGCTGCAACTCGAGAAAAAACCGCAGATCATTCCAGTCGAACATGCTTTTCCTTGTGAATCAGGTATTCACGTGCGTTGTTCTAAAACGCACAGCACTTGAGCGAAATCTAACGTTTTCATCGCGAAATTAATCAATAACATGGACCGGGACAAGAATAATAAATAGGCGCGAGGTCCCTCATGGCATCAGCCGATCATTCCTACGACTATGTCATCGTCGGCGCTGGCCCTGCCGGCTGTCTCCTGGCCAATCGGCTTTCTGCCGATCCGGGTTGCCGGGTGCTGCTGCTGGAAGCAGGGGGACGCGATAACTATCCGTGGATTCATATCCCTGTCGGTTACCTCTATTGCATTGGTAACCCGCGCACCGACTGGTGCTTCAAGACCCAGGCTCAACCCGGTTTGCAAGGCCGCAGCCTGGGCTATCCACGGGGCAAGGTGCTGGGCGGCTGTTCCTCGATCAACGGCATGATCTACATGCGTGGCCAGGCTCAGGACTATGACCGCTGGGCAGAGGCAGGCAACCCCGGCTGGGCCTGGAAGGATGTCTTGCCACTGTTCAAAACCAGCGAAAAGCATTTTGCCGGTGCCAGCGACGTGCATGGTGCCGACGGTGAGTGGCGGGTCGAACAACAGCGCTATTCCTGGGCGATTCTCGACGCGTTTCGCGAAGCGGCGGCCCAGAGCGGCATTGCCAGCGTGAGTGATTTCAACGGCGGTGATAACCAGGGTTGTGGATATTTTCAGGTCAACCAGCGCTCTGGTGTGCGTTGGAATGCATCAAAAGCCTTTCTGCGGCCGGTTCAGGCGCGGGCCAACCTGACCGTACTGACCGATGTTCTGGTCGACAACCTGGTACTGGAAGACGGGCGTGCCACGGCAGTCAATGCTCGTTGGCAGGGCCACTGGCAACGCTTTACGGCGCGCCGAGAGATCGTTCTGTGTGCTGGCGCGATAGGCTCTCCGGGCATTCTTCAACGTTCCGGCATCGGTCCTCGGGCCTTGCTCGAACGCTTGGGCATTGCTGTGCGGCACGAGCTTCCGGGTGTTGGCGGCAACCTGCAGGATCACCTGCAGTTACGCCTGATCTACCAGGTCAGCAATGTCCGAACCCTGAATCAGGTCGCCAACAGCCTGTGGGGCAAGGTCGGCATGGGCTTGCGCTACCTGTACGACCGTAGCGGGCCATTGGCGATGGCGCCGAGCCAATTGGGGGCCTTCGTGCGCTCCGGGCCGGAGCAGGCCAGCGCCAACCTGCAGTATCACGTGCAGCCGTTGTCACTGGAGCGTTTTGGGGAGCCGCTGCATCGCTTCCCGGCCTTCACTGCATCGGTCTGTAACCTGCGCCCGGCCAGCCGTGGCCGGGTCGACATCGGTTCGGCAGATCCAGCAGCCGCACCAACCATCGATCCCAATTACCTCAGTGACCCGCAGGACCTAAAGGTTGCCGCCCAGGCCATCCGCCTCACCCGGCAGATCGTGCAGGCACCTGCCCTGGCGCCTTTCCAGCCGCGGGAATACCTGCCGGGTTCGGCGTTGCAGACCGAGGAGCAGCTGTACGAAGCGGCCGGCAAGATCGGTACCACCATCTTTCATCCGGTCGGTACGTGCCGTATGGGCAGCGGGCCGCTGGATGTAGTGGATGCTCAATTGCGTGTACACGGCGTATCCGGCCTGCGTATCGCCGATGCGTCGATCATGCCGCAGATTGTCTCGGGCAATACCTGCTCGCCGACCCTGATGATCGCCGAGAAGGCGGCACAGCTGATACTCAACAATGCGGTAAGCCCAAGGGGGACCGTTACAGCGGCAGTCGTTACACCCTGATCTGACAGGGTGATGTGGTAAACGGAGCGCCGGATGCAGTCGCCCGGCACCGACAGTGGAACAACAACAATAATCACTGTGGCCTCAAGGCCGAGGACAACAACGATGTCGGACTACATCCAAGAGCGTGGCGCGGCAACGGTGGTGAATAGCCGCCGGGAAGAACGCAAGATCATCTTTGCGTCATCCCTCGGGACGGTTTTCGAGTGGTATGACTTTTTCCTCTATGGCGCCCTGGCGGCCGTCATCAGCAAGCAGTTCTTTGCCGGGGTCAACGACACCACAGCCTTTATCTTCGCCTTGATGGCCTTTGCTGCCGGTTTCCTGGTACGCCCATTCGGGGCGCTGGTATTCGGCCGCCTGGGTGACATGATCGGGCGCAAGTACACCTTTCTGGTGACCATTGTGCTGATGGGCCTGTCGACCTTTGCCGTGGGCTTGTTGCCGACCTATGCGAGCATTGGCATTGCCGCACCGATCATTCTGGTGGTGTTGCGCATGCTTCAGGGGTTGGCGCTTGGTGGTGAGTATGGCGGCGCCGCGACCTATGTTGCCGAGCATGCCCCGCCCGGCAAGCGTGGCTTCCATACCGGTTTCATCCAGTCCACAGCCACCCTGGGGTTGCTGCTGTCCCTGCTGGTGGTGTTGGCCAGCCGTTACGTCAGTGGTGATCAGTTCGAAGTCTGGGGCTGGCGCCTGCCGTTCCTGCTGTCTATTGTGCTGCTGGCGATCTCCACCTGGATTCGCATGAGCATGCACGAATCGCCGGCCTTCGTGAAAATGAAGGCTCAGGGTAAAACCAGCCGTGCGCCGATTCGTGAGTCCTTCGGCTCCTGGGAAAACCTCAAGGTGGTCTTCACCGCGCTGTTCAGTATCAATGCCGGGCAGGCCGTGACGTTCTACACCGCGCAGTTCTACGTGCTGTTTTTCCTGACCCAGATGCTCAAGATGGACCCTGGCCAGGCCAACACCTTGTTGATCATCAGCGTGGTCATCGGTGCGCCGTTCTTCGTCTTCTTCGGCTGGCTGTCGGACCGGGTCGGGCGCAAGCCGATCCTGATGACAGGCCTGCTGTTGGCCACCCTGCTCTACTTTCCGTTGTTCAAAGCCCTGAGCCATTACGCCAACCCGCAGATCGACGCAGCCAGCCGCCAGGCGCCGATTGTGGTCATTGCCGATCCACAAGGCTGTACCTTCCAGTTCGATCCGGTGGGCAAGGCGCGTTTCGACAGCCCATGCGACAAGGTCAAGACGTTCCTGGTCAAGCAGGGCCTGCCTTACAGTTCCGAGACGGCAGCCGCTGGCAGCCCTGTGGTCGTGTCCATTGGCGATCAGCAAATCAGTGGTTTCGATGAAGCGGCGATGCGTGCAGCCATCGACAAGGCGGGTTACCCAGCCAAGGCAGATGCGGCCTCGGTGAACCAGCCGATGGTGGTTTTGCTGATCGTGGTGATGATCCTGATTGCGACCATGACCTATGGCCCGCTGGCGGCGGTGATGGTCGAGCTGTTCCCGACCCGCATTCGCTACACCTCGATGTCGCTGCCCTACCACATTGGCAACGGTTGGTTTGGTGGCTTCCTGCCGACGGTGTCATTCGCCTTGGTGGTGTACACCGGCGATATCTTCTACGGCCTCTGGTACCCGGTGTTGATTACCGGCATCAGCCTGGTGGTGGGGCTGTTCTGCTTGAAAGAAACCCGCGACGTGGACATCGACAAGGTCTGATCTGATGGCATAAAAAAAACCGGCGTAAACGCCGGTTTTTTTATGCCGTGAAAAAACTTATGCACGATTTTCAGAAAACAGTCATACAGAGAAATAAGTATTTAAATTAATCACTTAGCTCATCGTAGTGGTGATTTATCAAAATACTGTACACAAGTTATCCACAGATCGTCAGTGTGTGCTCTGGGCTTCATTTTGCGCCACGGGCGGCAGGGAGCCCATGTCGCGTTGGGTCTGCTCGTTCCAGGCTGCTGCGCGGTCATTGAGCTCGGCGATAGCCCGTGGCCCGGTGCCTTCGGCCCACATTGGCGCACCGATGACGACCTCGATGGTGCCGGGCAATTTACCCCAGCCTTCCTTGGGCCAGTACTTGCCAGCGTTGTGGGCGATCGGCAGCACCGGCAGCCCGGCATTTACCGCCAAGGCGGTACCGCCACGGGAGAACTTGCCGATGGTGCCAAATGGCACACGGGTGCCTTCCGGGAAAATCAGGACCCAGATGTTTTGCTTGAGTAGCTTGTCACCTTCGCTGGCGACCTGTTTCAACGCGGCCTTGGGGTTGTCGCGATCAATGGCAATGGGCTTGAGCATGGCCATCGCCCAGCCAAAGAACGGTACATAAAGCAGTTCGCGCTTGAGCACCTGGCTCAAGGGCTGGAAATAGGCGGAGAGGAAAAAGGTCTCCCAGGTGCTCTGGTGATTGGAAAGAATCACACAGGGCTGTTCAGGAATGTTCTCAGCCCCGGTTACCTTGAACCGTATACCGAGAAAAACCCGAACCAGAAGCAGTGCGAAGCGGCACCAATACACGTTGATGAAACGGTATCGGGCGCGGAACGACAGGAACGGCGCAATAAAAAAGCTCAGGGTGCACCAGAGCAAGGAGCTGGTACCCAACAGCAGGTAAAAAAGAAAGATTCTGATCGCCTGCAGGATCGACATAGCGGCATGTACCGTTGCGGGCTCGCCCGCCTGTTGGAGTGCACCGGGGGAACGCTCGTCGCAGAACCACTACTGCGGCCCTGGAGGCGACGAATATTCGGCGGCGCTCTACGTGTGGATAAGTGCTCTGGCGACGGCCGCCAGATCCTCGAAAACCAAGGTGCCTGCTGGTAGCCCTTTGCTCAGGGTCCGTTCACCCTTCCCGGTTTTTACCAGAACGGGTTGTGCATCGACGGCCAGCGCAGCCTCCAAGTCACCCTTGCTGTCACCGACAAACCAAAGTCCGGCCAATTCCACGGCATAGTGCGCAGCAATGGTCTTGAGCATACCCGGCTTCGGCTTGCGGCAATCGCAACCGTCATCCGGGCCGTGCGGACAATGGACTATCAGGCCGACCTCGCCACCCTGCTCGGCCACCAGGCCGCGCAAGCGTTCATGCATGGCGTCGAGGGTGGCCGTGGGGTAGTAGCCGCGTGCGATGCCGGACTGGTTGGTGGCGACTGCCACCGTCCAGCCGGCTTTGCTCAACTGCGCGATCGCTTCGATCGAGCCGGGGATCGGTATCCACTCCTCCACCGACTTGATGTACGCGTCGGAGTCCTCGTTGATCACCCCGTCCCGATCGATAATCAGCAGTTTCAAGGCTTACCCCAGCAGCGAGATGTCAGCTACGCCCAGGAACAGACCGCGCAGGCGGCTGAGCAAGGCATAACGGTTGGCCCGCACTTTGGCGTCTTCGGCGTTGACCATCACTGCCTCGAAGAAGGCATCGACCGGTTCACGCAGGGCTGCCAGACGTGCCAGCGACTCGCTGTACTGACGCGCTGCGGCCATTGGCTGCACCGCTTGATCGGCTTGCTGAATCGCCGAGTACAGGGAGAACTCGTTGGCGTTGTCGAAGTACTTCGGCTCGACGTGGTGGGCAACCGTGCCTTCGGCTTTGCTCAGCAGGTTGGAAACCCGCTTGTTCACGGCGGCCAGGGCTTCGGCTTCCGGCAGCTTGCGGAAGGCCTGAACGGCTTGCACGCGCTGGTCGAAGTCCAGTGCGGAACCGGGCTTCAATGCACGAACCGACAGGTAGGTGGCGACGTCGATGCCTTCGTCTTCGTAACGTGCACGCAGGCGGTCGAAGATGAACTCCAGCACCTGATCGGCCAGGCCAGCGGCTTTGACCGTGTGGCCGAACTGGGCCACGGCGAAGGCCACGGCATCGTTCAGGTCCAGGTCCAGCTGCTTCTCGATCAGGATACGCAGCACACCCAGCGCGGCACGGCGCAGGGCATAGGGGTCCTTGCTGCCGGTTGGCAGCATGCCGATGCCGAAGATACCGACCAAAGTGTCGAGCTTGTCGGCGATGGCCACGGCTGCGCCGGTCAGGGTCGACGGCAACTCGGCACCTGCACCGCGTGGCATGTACTGTTCGTTCAGGGCCAGGGCGACATCTTCCGGCTCACCGTCGTTCAGTGCGTAGTAGTAACCGGCTACGCCTTGCATCTCGGGGAACTCGCCGACCATCTCGGTGGCCAGGTCGCACTTGGACAGCAGGCCGGCACGGGCGGCACGCTTGGCATCGCCACCGATATGCGGAGCGATGAAGGCGGCCAGCTTGGCTACGCGCTCGGCTTTGTCGAAGACACTGCCCAGTTGGGCCTGGAAGACGACGTTCTGCAGGCGCAGGTTGAAGCTTTCCAGGGACTGCTTCTTGTCTTGCTTGAAGAAGAACTCGGCGTCGGTCAGGCGTGGGCGCACGACTTTCTCGTTACCCTGGATGATCTGCTTCGGATCACGGCTCTCGACGTTGGCCACGGTGATGAAGCGCGGCAGCAGCTTGCCGTCGATGTCCAGCAGGCAGAAGTACTTCTGGTTGTCCTGCATGGTGGTGATCAGGGCTTCCTGTGGCACTTCGAGGAAGCGTTCCTCGAACGAGCAGACCAGCGGCACTGGCCATTCAACCAGCGCGGTCACTTCGTCGAGCAGTGCCGGTGGCACGATCGCGGTGCCTTCCTGCTGCATCGCCAGCTCGGCGGTACGTTTGCTGATCAGCTCACGGCGCTCGGCGAAGTCGGCCAGTACGTAGGCCTTGCGCAGGTCTTCCTGGTAGCTGGCCGGCGAGCTGATGCGTACGTTTTCCGGGTGGTGGAAACGGTGGCCACGGGATTCACGACCGGCTTTCTGGGCAAGTATGGTGCAATCGACCACTTCATCGCCCAGCAGCATGACCAGCCACTGGGTTGGACGGACGAACTCTTCCTTGCGCGCGCCCCAACGCATGCGCTTGGGAATCGGCAGGTCGTTCAGCGAGTCTTCAACGATGGTCGGCAGCAGGCTGGAGGTGGCCTTGCCCGGAATGTGCTGGGAGAAGCGCAGCTTGGCGCCGCTCTGGTCGATTTGCGCCAGCTCTACGCCGCACTTCTTGGCGAAGCCCAGGGCCGCCTGGGTCGGGTTGCCTTCGGCATCGAACGCGGCCTGGCGCGGTGGGCCATCGACATTGATGCTGCGGTCAGGCTGCTGGGTATCGAGTTGACGGATCAATACCGCCAGGCGACGTGGTGCGGCGAACACGACCTTGTCGCTGTAGTTCAGGCCGGCAGCTTGCAGGCCTTTTTCGATACCGGCGAGGAAAGCGTCGCCCAGGGCGCTCAGGGCCTTGGGTGGCAGTTCTTCGGTGCCCAGTTCAACCAGGAAATCTTGAGCACTCATTGTGCAGCCTCCAGCTTAGCCAACACTTCATCACGCAATTCAGGGGATGCCATCGGGAAGCCCAGCTTGGCGCGGGCTTGCAGGTAGCTTTGTGCCACGGCCCGGGCCAGGGTCCGTACACGCAGGATGTAACGCTGACGCTCGGTTACCGAGATGGCGCGGCGGGCGTCGAGCAGGTTGAAGGTATGCGATGCCTTGAGAACCATTTCATAGGTTGGCAGCGGCAGTTCCAGCTCGATCAGGCGGTTGGCTTCGCTTTCGTAGAAGTCGAACAGCTCGAACAGCTTCTCGACGTTGGCGTGTTCGAAGTTGTAGGTCGACTGCTCCACTTCGTTCTGATGGAACACGTCGCCGTAGGTCACCTTGCCGAACGGGCCGTCGGTCCAGACCAGGTCGTAGACCGAGTCGACACCCTGCAGGTACATCGCCAGACGCTCCAGGCCATAGGTGATCTCACCGGTGACCGGGAAGCACTCGATACCGCCCACTTGCTGGAAGTAGGTGAACTGGGTGACTTCCATGCCGTTGAGCCAGATTTCCCAGCCCAGACCCCAGGCGCCGAGGGTCGGCGATTCCCAGTTGTCTTCAACGAAACGAATGTCGTGGACCAGTGGGTCAAGACCGATGGCTTTCAGCGAGCCCAGGTACAGTTCCTGGAAGTTCGCCGGGTTCGGCTTGAGCACCACCTGGAATTGGTAGTAGTGCTGCAGGCGGTTAGGGTTTTCGCCATAACGGCCGTCAGCCGGGCGACGGCTTGGCTGTACATAGGCGGCGTTCCAGGTTTCCGGGCCGACGGCGCGCAGGAACGTGGCGGTATGGAAAGTGCCGGCGCCTACTTCCATATCGTAGGGCTGAAGTACCACACAACCTTGCTCGGCCCAGTAGTTCTGCAGGGCGAGAATCAAGTCTTGGAAGGTACGCACGGCTGGCGTAGGCTGGCTCACGAAATTCACCTGTTTCTAGGGCTGCGAATATAAAGAGCGGGAGTATAACCCGATTCTTGCGGGCCTCTACCTCTGGAGCCTTATGCCACGCTGCTTTTGGTGTACCGACGATCCACTTTATCAGGCCTATCACGACCAGGAGTGGGGTGTTCCGTTGCGAGATCCCGGCCGGTTGTTTGAAATGCTGCTGCTTGAAGGCTTTCAGGCAGGGCTTTCGTGGATCACCGTATTGAAGAAGCGAGAGCGCTACCGGCAGGTGCTGTTTGGCTTCGATCCACAGCGACTGGCACAGATGAGCGACGACGAAATCGAGGAGCGCCTGCTTGATCCGGGCATCATTCGCAACCGTCTGAAGCTTAATGCCGCCCGGCGCAATGCCCGGGCCTGGCTTGAACTGGAAAACCCGGCCGATTGGCTCTGGTCGTTCGTCGGCGGTGAGCCGAAGATCAATCATTTCAGCCAGCGCAGTGAGGTGCCCGCAGTGACTGTCGAGGCCCAGGCCATGAGCAAGGCACTGCAGAAAGCCGGGTTCACCTTTGTCGGGCCCACCATCTGTTACGCCTTCATGCAGGCCACGGGCATGGTCATGGATCACACCATCGATTGTGATCGCTACGCCGCCTTGCTGCGCTGAGGGGTACAATGCCCGGCTTGCAGAAGGAGGAACCTGCCTGTGGATAAATTCAAGGGCGCCTTGATGGTCGGGGTGCTGCGGTTGTTTGCCAAGCTGCCATGGGGCGCAGTGCAACGGGTCGGCGCGGCAATCGGCTGGATCATGTGGAAGCTGCCGAATAGCTCGCGCAATGTCGTGCGCATCAACCTGGCCAAGTGTTTTCCGGAGATGGACGCCGCCGAGCGCGAGCGGCTGGTAGGCCGCACGCTGATGGACATCGGCAAGTCGTTCACCGAGAGCGCCTGTGCCTGGATCTGGCCAGCCAAGCGCTCGCTTGCGCTGGTGCGTGAGGTCGAAGGGCTTGAGGTGCTGGAAAAAGCCCTGGCGTCGGGCAAGGGGGTCGTCGGTATCACCAGCCACCTGGGCAACTGGGAAGTGCTCAACCACTTCTACTGCAGCCAGTGCAAACCGATCATTTTCTACCGTCCGCCCAAACTCAAGGCTGTCGATGACCTGCTGCGTGAACAGCGTGTGCAGTTGGGTAACCGTGTCGCGGCGTCGACCAAGGAAGGCATCCTCAGCATCATCAAGGAAGTGCGCAAGGGCGGTCAGGTGGGGATTCCTGCCGACCCTGAGCCAGCCGAATCGGCAGGCATATTCGTACCGTTTTTCGCCACCCAGGCGCTGACCAGCAAGTTCGTGCCGAACATGCTGGCCGGTGGCAAAGCCGTAGGGGTGTTCCTGCATGCGCTGCGCCTGCCGGACGGTTCCGGTTTCAAGGTCATCCTCGAGGCAGCGCCTGAGGCCATGTACAGCGAAGACACTGAAACCTCGGCTGCGGCGATGAGCCAGGTAATCGAGCGTTATGTGCGGGCCTACCCGAGCCAGTACATGTGGAGCATGAAGCGCTTCAAGAAGCGCCCAGCAGGCGAATCACGCTGGTATTGAGGTTGCGTCGCAGGCAAGGTCGGCCCCCGCAGGTGCCGGCCTTGCACGCGACAAGTACGCCTCAGTGTTGCGCTTTGTCGAGCTTTTTCAGAAACACCGTCATCTCTTTTTCCGCCTGCTTGTCGCCATGCGCCTTTGCTGCGTCCAGGCCTTGCTGCCAGGCCTGGCGTGCCGCTGTCAGGTCGCCCTGCGCCTGATGTGCCTTGCCCAGCAGCTTCCACGCCGCGGAATACTTCGGATCGAAATCTACACAGCGTTGCAGGTGTACAGCGGCTTCGGCAGCGTTGCCCTCATCCAGCCAGGATTTGCCCAGACCGAAGCGCAACAGGGCGTTATCCACACCCTTGGCGAGCATTTTTTCCAGTGATTCGCGCATCTGCCGTTCCTCTTAGAAGAAGCTCAAGCCAACGTGGAAGAGTTTCTCGACGTCACGGATGTACTTTTTATCCACAACAAAGAGGATCACCCGGTCACCGGCTTCGATCACGGTGTCGTCGTGGGCGATCAGCACTTCCTCGTCGCGGATGATCGCGCCGATGGTGGTGCCCGGTGGCAGTGCGATGTCTTCGATGGCCTTGCCGATGACCTTGCTCGATTTCGAGTCGCCATGAGCGATGGCCTCGATGGCCTCGGCCGCCCCTCGGCGCAGCGAGTGGACGCTGACGATGTCACCTCGACGTACGTGGGCCAGCAAGGTACCGATCGTCGCCAGTTGCGGGCTGATGGCGATGTCGATTTCGCCACCTTGCACCAGGTCGACATAGGCCGGGTTGTTGATGATGGTCATCACCTTGCGCGCACCAAGGCGCTTGGCCAGCAGCGAAGACATGATGTTGGCTTCGTCGTCGTTGGTCAGGGCCAGGAAAATGTCGGCTTCGGCGATATTCTCTTCGACCATCAGGTCGCGGTCCGAGGCGCTGCCTTGCAGGACCACTGTGCTGTCCAGGGTGTCGGACAGGTAGCGGCAGCGTGCCGGGTTCATTTCGATGATCTTGACCTGGTAGCGGCTTTCGATGGCCTCGGCCAGGCGCTCACCGATCTGCCCACCACCGGCGATGACCACCCGCTTGTTGGTTTCGTCGATACGCCGCAGCTCGCCCATCACAGCGCGGATGTGCGCCTTGGCGGCGATGAAGAACACTTCGTCGTCGGCCTCGATCACGGTGTCACCCTGGGGCAGGATTGGCCGGTCACGGCGGAAGATCGCCGCGACGCGAGTATCCACATTCGGCATGTGCGCACGGATCTGGCGCAGTTGCTGGCCCACCAGCGGGCCACCGTAATAGGCCTTGACCGCCACCAGTTGGGCTTTGCCCTCGGCGAAGTCGATCACCTGCAAGGCACCCGGGTGTTCGATCAGGCGCTTGATATAGTTGGTCACCACCTGTTCGGGGCTGATCAACACATCGACCGGAATGGCCTCGTTATTGAACAGGCCGGCACGGGTCAAGTAGGCCGACTCGCGTACCCGGGCGATTTTGGTCGGGGTATGGAACAGGGTGTAGGCGACCTGACAGGCGACCATGTTGGTCTCGTCACTGTTGGTCACCGCAACCAGCATGTCGGCATCGTCGGCACCGGCCTGACGCAGGACCGTCGGGAACGAACCCCGGCCCTGGACCGTGCGGATATCCAGGCGGTCGCCGAGGTCGCGCAGGCGATCACCATCGGTATCGACCACGGTGATGTCGTTGGCTTCGCTGGCCAGGTGTTCGGCCAGCGTACCGCCGACCTGCCCCGCACCCAGGATGATGATCTTCATCCGCTACTCCCCTTCCATTGTCGTTATCCGCGAGCCGCGGCGATCTTGATCAGCTTGGCGTAATAGAAACCGTCGTGCCCACCCTCTTGCGCCAGCAACTGGCGGCCATGAGGTTGACGCAGCCCAGCGGCAGTCGCCAGGTCCAGCTCGCGGGCACCTGGCGTGCGGGTGAGGAAGGCGTCGATCACTTCCGTGTTTTCCGTTGGCAAACTCGAGCAGGTGGCGTAGAGCAGGATCCCGCCGACCTCCAGGGTTGGCCACAGGGCATCGAGCAGTTCGCCCTGCAGGCTGGCCAGGGCCGGAATGTCCTCGGCCTGACGGGTCAGCTTGATGTCAGGGTGGCGGCGGATGACCCCGGTTGCCGAGCAGGGGGCGTCGAGCAGGATGCGCTGGAAGCCCTTGCCGTCCCACCAACTGGCGGTATCCCGTGCGTCGCAGGCGATCAATTGTGCATCAAGGCCCAGGCGGTCGAGGTTTTCCCGTACGCGTGTCAGGCGTTTGGCCTCCAGGTCAATGGCGACCACTTGTTGCAGCCCGGCCTCTGCTTCGAGCAGGTGACAGGTTTTTCCGCCCGGGGCGCAGCAAGCGTCCAGCACCCGTTGCCCTGGGGCCAGGTCCATCAGGTCGGCGGCCAGTTGCGCGGCTTCGTCCTGAACGCTGATCCAGCCTTGGTCGAAGCCAGGCAGGTTGCGCACGTCGCTGGCCTCGGCCAGAACGATGCCATCGCGGCTGTACTGGCACGGCGCGGCCTGAATACCAGCCTCGGCAAGCAACTGCAGGTAGGCGTCGCGGCTGTGATGACGACGATTCACCCGCAGGATCATCGGAGGGTGCGCGTTGTTGGCGGCGCAGATCGCTTCCCATTGCTCTGGCCAGAAGGCCTTGAGCGACTTCTGCAGCCAGCGCGGGTGGGCGGTACGCACCACCGGGTCGCGCTCCAATGCGCTCAGCAACTCATTGCCTTCACGCTGGGCCCGGCGCAGTACGGCGTTGAGCAGGGCCTTGGCCCAGGGTTTTTTCAGTTTGTCGGCACAGCCAACGGTCTCGCCGATAGCCGCATGCGCGGGAGTACGGGTGTAGAGCAGTTGATACAGACCGACCAGCAACAATGCCTGTACATCGGCATCGGCACTCTTGAAGGGCTTTTGCAGCAACTGTTCGGCCAGCGCCGACAAGCGCGGCTGCCAGCGGGCAGTACCGAAGGCCAGGTCCTGGGTCAGGCCGCGATCACGCGCCTCGACTTTATCCAGTTGTGCCGGGAGCGAGCTGTTCAACGATGCCTTGCCGCTGAGAACGGCGGCCAGGGCGCGGGCAGCGGCCAGGCGCGGGTTCATTGGCCCAGCACCGTGCCGACGGCGAATTTCTCGCGACGGCTGTTGAACAGGTCGCTGAAGTTCAGCGCTTTGCCCCCGGGCAGTTGCAGGCGGGTCAGGCACAGCGCCTGATCAGCACAGGCGACCACCAGGCCGTCCTTGCTCGCGCTGATGATTTCTCCGGGTTGACCAC
Source organism: Pseudomonas sp. HLS-6 TE3448 (assembly GCF_053629555.1). Taxonomy (NCBI): domain Bacteria; kingdom Pseudomonadati; phylum Pseudomonadota; class Gammaproteobacteria; order Pseudomonadales; family Pseudomonadaceae; genus Pseudomonas; species Pseudomonas sp. HLS-6 TE3448. The sequence continues at coordinate 1,376,183 of NZ_JBRJIO010000001.1, forward strand.
GGCCTTCTGCCAGGGTTGCCGCGAGCACTTTCACGGCTTCGCCGCTCAGGGTGCTGTGGCACACGGGCCAGGGGTTGAAGGCACGGATCAGGCGTTCCAGCTCAACCGCAGGCCGGTTCCAGTCCAGGCGTGCTTCGTCCTTGTTCAGCTTGTGCGCATAGGTGGCCAGTGCATCGTCCTGCACTTCGCCCTGTAGCGTGCCGTCGGCGAGGCCGGCAATGGCTTGCAGGACGGCGGGCGGGCCCATTTCGGCGAGGCGGTCGTGCAGGCTGCCACCAGTGTCGGTGGCACTGATTGGCGTGCTGACCTTGAGCAACATCGGCCCGGTGTCCAGGCCTGCCTCCATGCGCATAACGGTCACGCCGCTTTCCGGGTCGCCTGCTTCCACGGCCCGTTGGATCGGCGCCGCACCGCGCCAGCGCGGCAGCAAGGAGGCGTGGCTGTTGATGCAACCCAGGCGCGGAATATCCAGCACGATCTGCGGCAGGATCAAACCGTACGCCACCACCACCATCAGGTCCGGTTGCAGCGCGGCCAGTTCGGCCTGGGCGTCGGCATCGCGCAGGGTCGGCGGTTGCAACACAGGGATACCGTGCTGCGCGGCCAATTGTTTGACCGGGCTGGGCATCAGTTTTTGTCCGCGCCCGGCGGGACGGTCCGGCTGGGTGTAGACCGCGACGATGTCGTAGGGGCTGTCGAGCAGGGCTTTGAGGTGTTCGGCGGCAAACTCAGGAGTGCCCGCGAAGACGATGCGCATGGAGTTCTCGCTTAAAAAAGAAAAAGGCTTGCCGGAGCAAGCCTTCTGGATGAGGGGATCAAGCTTGCTGGCGGTGAAGTTTTTCCAGTTTTTTCTTGATCCGGTCGCGTTTCAGGGTCGACAGGTAATCGACGAACAGCTTGCCGTTGAGGTGATCGCACTCATGTTGAATGCACACGGCCAGAAGGTCTTCGGCGATCAGTTCAAACGGTTGGCCATCACGGTCCAGGGCCTTGACCCGGACGCGCAGTGGGCGGTCGACGTTCTCGTAGAAGCCCGGCACCGACAAACAGCCTTCTTGGTATTGGCCCATGTCGTCGGTGAGCATTTCCAGCTCGGGGTTGATGAACACCCGTGGTTCGCTGCGGTCTTCGCTCAGGTCCATGACCACGATGCGCTTGTGCACGTTGACCTGGGTTGCGGCCAAGCCGATACCCGGCGCTTCGTACATGGTTTCAAACATGTCGTCGACCAGCTGGCGTACGGCGTCGTCAACTTCCACTACCGGTTTGGCGATGGTGCGAAGACGCGGGTCAGGGAATTCGAGGATGTTCAGAATGGCCATAAGCGTATGAGCTGCACTGTGCGAAGTAATACAAACATGAATGCACATAATAAAGGGATTCGACGCATTCGGCACCTGTGAAAAGGTCAGCTAACGTTTAGCAGCCACCCCCATGCATCGGCCTGGTGAGCGGAGCGGTGTTGACTGACGCACATGTTGTCAATCGATTATCAACAGAGTTATCCACAGCTTGTTGTTGGCTTCGCCGGGCCTCTGAATCAAGGATGATCAGATGATGTGCAATGATTTTTCGACCTGCCCACCCGCCGAACTGGAGGCGCGCCTGCGCTTGCATCGACTGCCGGAGCTCGGGCCTCGGCGCTTCCGTAAACTGATCGAAGCCTTTGGTAGTGCCTCGGCAGCGCTCAGCGCACCGGCCGCCGCCTGGCGTCCGCTGGGCGTGCCAGCCACCGCAGTGGAGGCGCGGCGCAGCCCGGAGATCCGTGATGGTGCGGCGGCCGCAATGGCCTGGCTAGAGCGCCCAGGCCAGCATTTGCTGATGTGGGACGCCGCCACGTACCCGGCCTTGCTGGCCGAACTGGACGATGCCCCGCCGCTGCTGTTCGTGGCCGGTGACCCGGCCATTCTGGAGAAACCACAGTTGGCCATCGTTGGCAGTCGGCGTGCATCGCCCCCCGCCCTGGCGACAGCGGCGGCGTTTTCCCGCTGCCTGGCACAGGCCGGTTTTGTCGTCACCAGTGGTTTGGCGGCGGGCATTGATGGTGTGGCTCACCAGGCCGCGCTGGACGTCGGTGGACAGACAATCGGGGTGGTCGGAACCGGGCTGCAAAAATGTTATCCACAGCGCCATCGGGCGCTGGCAGCGGCAATGGCGGAGCGCGGCAGCGCGGTGGTGTCAGAGTTTCCGCTGGACGCCGGACCTGTCGCCGGAAATTTTCCCCGGCGCAACCGCATCATCAGCGGCTTGTCGCTGGGTGTGCTGGTGGTTGAGGCCAGCCTGGCCAGTGGTTCGTTGATCACAGCGCGTCTGGCGGCTGAGCAAGGGCGAGAGGTCTATGCCATCCCGGGGTCTATCCATCATCCGGGTGCCAAGGGCTGCCATCAATTGATCCGCGATGGCGCGCTGCTGGTCGAGCGCATTGAGCACATATTGGAAACCCTGAGTGGGTGGCAGAACCTGCCGGTGACCCAGCCAGTGTTGCAGGTACCGTCCAACCCGCTGCTGGCGCTGCTCCTGGCCGCGCCGCAAAGTAGCGAAAGCCTGGCGCACACTAGTGGTTGGCCGTTGTCGCGTGTCTTGGCGGCACTGACCGAGCTTGAGCTGGCCGGGCAGGTTTGTAATGAAGCAGGCCGTTGGTTTGCTCGGCCGGGCTAAGTACACTGCTCGTCAGCCTTTTAGCGGAGTGACAGCAATGGTGAGCAATTGGCGCGTGCAACAAGCTGCACGCGAGATTCGGGCGGGTGCGGTGATTGCCTATCCCACCGAAGCCGTCTGGGGTCTGGGCTGTGATCCCTGGAACGAGGAAGCGGTTGATCGGTTACTGGCGATCAAGTCGCGTTCGGTAGACAAGGGGTTGATCCTGATCGCCGACAATATTCGCCAGTTCGATTTTTTGTTCGAGGATTTTCCGGAAGCCTGGCTCGACCGCATGGGCAGTACCTGGCCGGGTCCGAACACCTGGTTGGTGCCGCATCAGGGAATGCTCCCGGAGTGGATCACCGGCATGCACGACACCGTCGCCCTGCGTGTCAGCGATCACCCGGTGGTGCGTGACCTGTGTGCGCTGGTCGGGCCGCTGGTGTCGACCTCGGCCAACCCTCAGGGGCGGCCTGCAGCCCGCACGCGGCTGCGGGTTGAGCAGTACTTCCATGGCCAGTTGGATCTGGTGCTTGGTGGTGCCTTGGGCGGTCGCAAGAACCCGAGTGTGATTCGCGACCTGATGACCGGCGATGTTGTCCGGCCGGGCTGAGGGGCGCTAAACCGCCCTTGCCAGCGATTCGCGCGTCGTGCAGGAACAGGCACGGCGCTGCGGTTATCGCCGGCAAGGCGGGTGCCTACCGGGTGGGTGTCAAGGCAACAGCACCGTGGACCCCACTGTCCGGCGTGCCGACAGCTCGGTTTGGGCCTTGGCAGCTTCGCTCAACGGGTAGCGTTGCTGGATATCCACCGTCAGTTTGCCACTGGCGATCATCCCGAACAGTTCATCGGCCATTGCTTGCGTGTTGGCTGGGGTGTTGGCGTAGCCCGCCAGCGTTGGTCGGGTGACATACAGCGAGCCTTTCTGCGCCAGAATGCCCAGGTTCACGCCGCTGACCGCCCCGGAGGCATTGCCGAAGCTGACCATCAGGCCACGGGGGGCCAGGCAGTCGAGAGACGTCAGCCAGGTATCCTGACCAACGCCGTCATAAACCACCGGGCATTTCTTGCCATCGGTCAGCTCCAGAACCCGTTGCACGACGTCTTCATGGCTGTAGTCGATGGTTGCCCAGGCACCCAGCGCCTTGGCCCGTTCGGCTTTTTCCGCCGAGCTCACGGTACCGATCAGCTTGACCCCAAGGGCCTTGGCCCATTGGCAGGCGAGCGAGCCGACACCGCCGGCGGCGGCGTGGAACAGGATGGTCTGGCCTGGTTGCACGGCATAGGTCTGGCGTAGCAGGTACTGCACGGTCAGGCCCTTGAGCATCACGGCCGCAGCCTGCTCAAAGCTGATGGCGTCTGGCAGTTTCACCAGATTGGCCGCTGGCAGCACATGCACCTCGCTGTAGGCGCCCAGCGGGCCGACAGCATAGGCCACGCGGTCGCCGACCTTGAAATGCTCGACACCCTCGCCAACGGCTTCAACCACGCCCGCCCCTTCCGTGCCCAGGCCCGAAGGCAGTGAGGGCGGTGCATAGAGGCCGCTGCGGAAGTAGGTATCGATGAAGTTCAGGCCAACGGCCCGGTTGCGCACGCTGACCTGCTGTGGCCCGGGTGCCTGTGGCTCGTAATCGACCCACTGCAGGACCTCTGGACCTCCATGCTGGCTGAACTGGATACGCTTGGCCATCTGCTCTCTCCTGTATTGATCCTGGGGAAAGCTGCTATCGGACTCCGTTGCTTGATCGCCGTCAACTGCGGCAGGCCCATGGCCGGTGGTATGCTACGCGCCGAATTTGCCTTAGCCCGTTTCCAGGTGACCTGATGACTAGCCGCACCGAGGCCGTGAAAGCCTACCTGCTTGACCTGCAAGACCGGATTTGCACTGCCCTTGAGAACGAAGACGGCGGTACACGGTTCGTCGAGGACAGCTGGACGCGTGAAGCGGGCGGTGGCGGGCGAACCCGGGTCATCAGTGATGGCAAGGTGATCGAGAAAGGTGGGGTGAACTTCTCTCATGTGTTCGGCAGCGGTTTGCCGCCTTCGGCCAGTGCCCATCGGCCAGAACTGGCGGGGCGTGGCTTTGAAGCGCTGGGTGTGTCGCTGGTGATCCACCCGCACAACCCGCATGTACCGACGTCTCACGCCAACGTGCGCTTTTTCATCGCCGAGAAGGAAGGCGAGGAAGCGGTCTGGTGGTTCGGTGGTGGTTTTGACCTGACGCCGTACTACGCCAACGAAGAAGATTGCGTGCATTGGCACCGGGTCGCCGAGCAGGCCTGCGCACCGTTTGGCGCTGATGTTTACCCGCGTTACAAAGCCTGGTGTGATCGCTATTTCCACCTCAAGCATCGTAATGAGCCTCGCGGCATCGGTGGCCTGTTCTTCGACGACCTGAATGCGTGGGACTTCGACACCTGTTTCGCCTTCATGCGGGCTATCGGCGATGCCTACGTCGAGGCTTATCTGCCCATCGTGCAGCGCCGCAAGGCTCAGCCATACACGGCACAGCAGCGTGAATTCCAGGAGTTCCGCCGTGGCCGTTATGTGGAGTTCAACCTGGTTTATGACCGTGGCACCCTGTTCGGCTTGCAGTCGGGTGGGCGTACCGAGTCGATCCTGATGTCGCTGCCGCCGCAGGTTCGCTGGGGCTACGACTGGAAGCCTGAGCCCGGCAGCGAGGAAGCGCGCTTGACCGAGTACTTCCTGCAGGATCGCGACTGGCTTGGCGAGGCTGCCAAAGCCGGTCATTGAGCCGCGTTGTGGATAACTCGCAGTGGATAACTTGCCCGAGCCTCGGGCCTGACTCAGGAATCGCGTGAATGGACCAGTATGTCGTCTTCGGCAACCCGATTGGCCACAGCAAGTCGCCTTTGATCCACCGGCTGTTTGCCGACCAGACCGGCGAGCACTTGGAATACAGCACCTTGCTTGCGCCGCTGGACGACTTCAGTAACTGTGCTCTGGGCTTCTTCAAGCAGGGGCGTGGGGCCAATGTCACCGTGCCGTTCAAGGAAGAAGCCTTCCGAATGGTCGATATCCTGACCCCGCGCGCGCGCCGGGCCGGTGCGGTGAACACCTTGAGCAAACTGGCTGATGACAGCCTGCAGGGTGACAACACCGACGGTGCCGGGTTGGTCCGTGACCTGACCGTGAATGCCGGTGTGCAACTGACGGGCAAGCGCATTTTGCTGCTCGGCGCCGGTGGGGCCGTGCGTGGTGTGCTGGAACCGTTGTTGGCGCACAATCCGGCGTCGCTGGTGATTGCCAACCGTACGGTGGAAAAGGCCGAACAACTGGCGCGTGAGTTCGCTGACCTGGGCCCGGTGGCGGCCAGCGGGTTTACTTGGCTGAAAGAGCCGGTCGACCTGATCATCAATGCCACCTCGGCCAGCCTGGCCGGTGAGGTACCGCCGATTGACGCCAGTCTGATCCAGCCGGGGCATACCGTGTGCTATGACATGATGTATGGCAAGGAACCGACCCCGTTCTGCCGCTGGGCCAGCGAACAGGGCGCGGCGCAGGTGCTGGACGGCTTGGGTATGCTCGTTGAGCAGGCCGCCGAAGCGTTTTTCATCTGGCGTGGTGTGCACCCTGATACCGCGCCGGTCCTCGATGAGTTGCGCCGCCAGCTGGCGCGCGGCTAATCCTCGAAACGAATGGGGCAGTGCGCTGCCCCTTCCAGCTTGTACAACTCTTCAACCACTTGCGGTCGCGCGCGACGCAGGGTCAGGCTGCCGCCCTGCCGACGCAGGCGGCGGGCTTCGCGGTGCAGCATCTCCACTCCGGAATAGTCGATGAAGTTGATCTGTCGGGCATCGATCACCACCGTCGGGCCTTGGCAGCGTTGCAGACGCACCTGCAGGTAATGGCTGGCGCCGAAGAAAATCGACCCGCCGACCCGCAGGATATCCACATCACCTTCCCGGCTGCGCTGGATACTAGGCTGCGATGTGCGCTTGAGGTAGAAGAACAGCGATACCAGTACGCCGGCATAGATAGCGGTCTGCAACTCCAGCAGCAGCGTGGCGGCGCAGGTCACTGCCATCACCAGGAATTCCGCCCGGCTGACGCGGAACAGCGCCCGAATCGCTCGGTGGTCAATCAGTCCCCAGCAAATCAGCAGAATACTGCCGGCCATGGCCGGTAGCGGAATGTGGGCGATCAGCGTGGCACCGGTCACGGCGAACAGCGCGACCCACAGCGCGGAAAACACCCCGGCCAACGGCGAGCGGGCACCTGCTTCCAGGCTCAATCCCGAGCGGGTGAAAGAGCCTGAGGACAGGTAACCGGAGAAGAACGCCCCGCCCATGTTCGACAGGCCCTGAGCACGGATTTCCTGATTGACGTCGATCAGTTGCTCCGAGCGTGCTGACAAGGCACGGGCAATCGACAGGCTCGTCACCAGACCGAGCATCCCCACCGCTACGGCACCGGGCAGCAGTCGCAGCAGCAGTTCCAGGTCCCATAGCGGCAGTGGGCTCAAGGGTGGTAGTTGGCCGACGAAACCCTGTACCCGCGCTACCTGACCGAAGACGGAGGGCCACAACGCGCACAGCAGGCTGGCGCTGGTCAGGCTGATCAGCAGGCCCGGCCAGCGCGGTCGCAGCTGCCTCAGGGCAATGCCCAGCAGCAGCGTACCCAGGCCTAGGGCGAGTGAACGCAGGTCGGCGTTTTTTGCATGTTCAAGCAGGCCCTGCAGGGCTTTCAAGGCCGTTGTCTGGCTGGGCAGGTCCAGCCCCAGAAGGCTTGGCAGTTGCCCCAAGGCAATGACCACAGCGGCACCGAGGGTAAAGCCGAGTACCACAGGCAGAGAGACAAAATTGACCAGCGCACCGAACCTGAGCATGCCCAGCAACCACTGAAACACGCCGGCGAGGAACGTCATTAGCAGGATAAGCGTGATGTAGTCGCTGCTGCCCGCACTGGCCAAAGGGTTGACGCTGGCATACAGCACGACCGATATCGCCGCGGTGGGCCCACAGATCAGGTGCCAGGATGAGCCCCACAGGCACGCGATCAGTACGGGTACGATGGCTGCGTACAGGCCGTACTCGGCGGGCAGTCCAGCGATCAGGGCATACGCAATGGATTGCGGCAGGGCGAGGATTGCCCCGCTCAGGCCCACGTGCAGGTCGCGACCGACGCTGGCACGGGTCTGCCGAGGTAGCCAGGAAAGGAAAGGCAGGAGTGTGTGGCGGTCGGGCCAGGCCATGGGATTCTCGGTCGGCTGAGCAGTACACAGGGTGCGATTTCCTGCGCGGTGGTGCAAGCCGTCCCTGAGCGGGCGGGTTATAGTTGTGAACGTTCTTTGGGGTCAGGAGTTCGTGTGCAAAGAATCAAGGGCTATCACGCCCATGTCTATTACGATGCCAGCACCATGGCGCAGGCCCGGGCGCTGTGCGAGGAAGCTTCGCAGCTGTTTCCGGTGACGATGGGGCGGATGCATCAGCAACCGGTGGGGCCGCACCCGGACTGGAGTTGCCAGTTGGCGTTTGGTCCGGAAGTGGTTGGCGTAGTGCTGCCTTGGCTAGCGTTGTACCGCAACGGGCTGGTGGTGTTCCTGCACCCGCTGACCGGTGACGAATTGGCCGATCATCGTGATCATGGCATCTGGATGGGGGCGGTGCGACCGCTCGACCTGTCGATCTTCAGCCAAGCCTAAGGTGTCGCAAGCAAGCCCCCACACAAGGTGCAGGAGCAGGCTTGCCTGCGATTGAGGCTTAGGCCTTGCGCGCCGCCCGCACACCTTCGGCCAGTGCCGAGCACAGCTCCAGCACATCGCCTACGGCTTGTTCAGCGCTGGTTGCGTGGGCAATCTTGTCTACCAGTGCCGAGCCTACCACTACGCCGTCTGCGAGACGGGCAATGGCCGCCGCCTGCTCGGGTGTACGGATACCGAAGCCAACACTGATTGGCAGGTCGGTATGCCGACGCAGGCGCTCGATGGCGCTGCTGACCTGATCAGTAGTGGCAGAGCCGGCACCGGTCACACCGGCAACCGAGACGTAGTAGACAAAGCCCGAGCTGCGCTCGAGCACGCGTGGCAAACGCGCATCGTCGGTGGTCGGGGTGGTCAGGCGAATGAAGTCGATCCCGGCGGTTTGGGCCGGGGTCGCCAGTTCGGCATCATGCTCTGGCGGCAGGTCAACGATGATCAGGCCATCGACGCCGGCTTCCTTGGCGTCTGCGACGAAGGCTTCGACACCAAAACGGTGGATCGGGTTGTAGTAGCCCATCAGGACGATGGGCGTGGTGCTGTCGTCGACACGGAACTCGCGCACCATCTGCAGGGTTTTCGCCAGGGTCTGACCGGCGTCCAGGGCACGCAGGGTGGCCAGTTGGATCGCCACACCATCGGCCATCGGATCGGTGAAGGGCATGCCCAGTTCGATCACGTCGGCGCCAGCGGCGGGCAGGCCCTTGAGGATCGCCAGCGAGGCATCGTAGCCCGGGTCGCCTGCGGTGACGAAGGTGACCAGTGCCGCACGGCCTTCGGCCTTGAGCGTGGCAAAACGTTGTTCAAGACGGCTCATGCCTGCTTCTCCTGCTGTGCGGTCGCGGCCATATGGCTCATTACGGTTTGCATGTCTTTGTCGCCGCGCCCGGACAGGCACACCACCATCAGGTGATCCTTGGGCAGGGTCGGTGCGCGCTTGATTGCTTCAGCCAGGGCGTGGGCGGTCTCCAGCGCCGGGATGATGCCTTCCAGGCGGCAGGTGGTGTGGAACGCCGCCAGGGCTTCGTCATCGGTGATGCTGACGTACTCGACACGCTTCACTTCGTGCAGGTAAGCGTGTTCCGGACCGATGCCCGGGTAGTCGAGGCCCGCAGAAATCGAGTGGGCGTCGGTGATCTGGCCGTCCGCGTCCTGCAGCAGGTAGGTACGGTTACCGTGCAATACGCCCGGTACACCACCGTTGAGGCTGGCCGCGTGTTTGTCGGTGTCGACGCCATGGCCACCGGCTTCGACGCCGATGATCTGTACGCTGGCGTCATCGAGGAAGTCGTGGAACAGGCCCATGGCGTTCGAGCCACCGCCAACACAGGCGATCAGGCTGTCTGGCAGGCGACCTTCCTTGGCGTTCATCTGTTCACGGGTTTCCTTGCCGATGATCGACTGGAAGTCACGGACCATGGCGGGATACGGGTGCGGACCTGCAACAGTACCAATCAGGTAGAAGGTTTCATCAACGTTGGTCACCCAGTCACGCAGGGCTTCGTTCATCGCGTCCTTGAGCGTACCGGTACCGGCGGTGACCGGGACGATTTCGGCGCCCAGCAGCTTCATGCGGAACACGTTGGCTTGCTGGCGTTCGATGTCGGTGGCGCCCATGTAGATCACGCAAGGCAGGCCAAAGCGTGCCGCTACGGTGGCGGTGGCCACGCCGTGCATGCCGGCGCCGGTTTCAGCGATCAGGCGCTTTTTGCCCATGCGCTTGGCCAGCAGTACCTGGCCGATGCAGTTGTTGATCTTGTGCGCGCCGGTGTGGTTGAGCTCTTCGCGCTTGAAGTAGATCTTCGCGCCGCCGCAGTGCTCGGTCAGGCGTTCTGCGAAGTACAGCGGGTTCGGGCGACCGATGTAATCGCGTTGGAAGTAGGCCAGTTCTTCGATGAACGCCGGGTCGGCCTTGGCAGCTTCATATTCTTTGGCCAGGTCAAGCACCAGTGGCATCAGGGTTTCAGCGACGTAACGGCCGCCGAAATCGCCAAACAGGCCGTTGGCATCAGGGCCGCTGCGGTAGTGGGTCTGGGTCATGAGTCGCTCCAAGGCGTTATCTAGACTGGGATTGGCTCTACTCTAACCACGACACACGCATCTGAAAACCGATAAGATCGCCATAACCTGTCAGGAAAACTCACAAATCAAATGGCCCACGACTTGCCTCCGTTGAACGCCTTGCGGGCGTTCGAAGCGACCGCCCGGCTGAACAGCGTCAGCCAGGCTGCCGAGCAGCTGCACGTTACCCATGGCGCGGTTAGCCGTCAGCTCAAGGTGTTGGAGGAGCACTTGGGGGTGAGCCTGTTCGTCAAGGATGGGCGTGGCATTAAACTCACAGATGCTGGGGTGCGGCTACGGGATGCCAGTAGCGATGCGTTCGAGCGCCTGCGTGTGGTGTGCGCCGAATTAAGCCGCGACAGTGCCGAGGCGCCCTTCGTTCTGGGCTGTTCGGGCAGCCTGTTGGCGCGTTGGTTCATACCGCGGTTGGGCCGCTTGAAGGCCGACCTGCCGGAATTGCGGCTGCACCTGTCTGCGGGCGAAGGTGACCTTGATCCGCGTCGCCCGGGCCTGGATGCCCTTCTGGTGTTCGCGGAACCGCCATGGCCAGCCGACATGCAGGTACATGTGTTGGCCGAGGAGCGTATCGGCCCGGTGCTTAGCCCGCATTGCAGCGGCTTTGCGCGTTTGCAGCAGGCGCCGGCCAGCGCCTTGTTGGGTGAAGCGTTGCTGCAAACCACCTCGCGCCCACAGGCGTGGCCCAGTTGGGCTCGGCAACAGGGGCTCGACCCGCAGGCGTTGAGGTATGGGCAGGACTTCGAGCACCTGTATTACTTGCTGGAGGCGGCTGTCGCGGGCCTTGGCGTTGCCATTGCGCCACAACCCCTGGTAGCCGATGACCTGCGTGCCGGGCGTCTGGCTGCGCCGTGGGGCTTTTGTCAGACCCAGGCCGCGTTGGTGCTATGGGTGCCACGCCGCGCCGCCGATGGGCGTGCCGAACAGCTTGCCGGTTGGCTGCGTGCTGAACTGGCACAGCAGGTCGTGTGATAGCCGGGCCTGTTCGGCAGGTAAATCCGTGTGGCGCTGCTAGGCTCTGGAGTCAGGCTCGTCAGGAGAAACGCCATGTCCGATCATCACACCTACAAGAAAATAGAGCTTGTCGGCTCATCCCCCAACAGCATCGAAGAGGCCATCAACAATGCGCTAGCCGAGGCTGGCAAGAGTATTCAGCACCTGGAGTGGTTCGAGGTGGTCGACACCCGTGGACATATCAAGGACAACAAGGCCGCGCACTTTCAGGTGACCCTCAAGGTGGGCTTTCGGATTGCCAACAGTTGATGCGTCCTGATGCCACAGTGCTGGCTTGAACGCGCAGCTTGGGGTACATAGGTAAAGATGCCGGGCAGCGTCCGGTACCCGTTTCTTTTTGATCTGAACAAGGAATGCGATCGATGAAGAAGGTGGTGATGGCTTTCGGTTTGATGATGCTCGCCGGAACGGCGTTGGCAGCCGGCAAACCGTGCGAAGCGTTGAAAAGCGAGATCGACGCGAAGCTCAAGGCGAAAGGTGTTTCCGGTTATTCGCTGGAGATCGTTGCCAAAGGCGCCGCTGCGGGTGGAAAAGTCGTAGGTACCTGCGAGGGCGGTACCAAGGAAATCGTCTACAAACGCGGTTAAGCCAGTAAGCGTCGGCTCCCGCGGTTTATACCTGCGCAGGAGCCGACGTTGCCACGCGAATGTCTGGATACCGTTATCGGTCGCCCAGCACCGTCTGCGCCAACAACTCGTAAGACCGTATCCGGTCAGCATGCTCATACAGGTCGCAGGTGAAGATCAGCTCATCGGCCTGGGTCTGCTCCAGCAATACCTCCAGTTTGGCGCGGATTTTCTCCGGCCCACCGACCATTGCCAGCCCAAGGAAACTGCCCACCGCTTCGCGCTCGTGAGGCAACCAGAGGCCGTCCATTGACGCTACCGGTGGGCGTTGCATCAGGCTTTGCCCACGCATCAACGCCAGGATGCGCTGGTACACCGAGGTGGCCAGGTAGTCGGCCTGCTCGTCGGTATCGGCGGCGACCAGCGGTACGCCGAGCATCACGTAAGGTTTGTCGAGCACCGCAGAGGGCTGGAAATGGTTGCGATACACGCGAATCGCCTCGTGCATGTAGCGGGGGGCGAAATGCGAGGCGAAGGCGTAGGGCAAGCCACGCTGACCGGCGAGCTGGGCGCTGAACAGGCTTGATCCGAGCAGCCAGATCGGCACCTCGGTGCCATAGCCAGGCACGGCGATCACTTTTTGATCAGCCGTACGTGGGCCCAGGTAGCGCACCAGTTCGGCGACATCCTCCGGGAAGTCGTCGGCACTGCCGGAGCGTTCACGGCGCAGGGCACGGGCGGTCAGTTGATCGGAGCCTGGCGCACGCCCCAGGCCCAGGTCGATACGGCCTGGATAGAGGCTGGCCAGGGTGCCGAACTGTTCGGCAATCACCAGTGGCGCGTGGTTTGGCAGCATGACGCCTCCGGCACCGACGCGGATCGTCGAGGTGCCTCCCGCCAGGTAACTGAGCAGTACCGCCGTGGCCGAACTGGCAATGCCGTCCATATTGTGGTGTTCGGCGACCCAAAAGCGGTTATAGCCGAATCTCTCGACGTTACGCGCAAGATCGAGGGAGTTTCTCAGGGCTTGTGCCGGGTCACCGTCCTGGCGTACTGGCACCAGGTCGAGTGTGGAAATCTTGATATCGGCAAGTCGCTTCATGGGCTGTTGGGGCTCCTGGGCAGTCGTTTGGCCGGCGTCGAGCGACGACCCTGCTGGCTCTGTATGGGCATATTCCAGAGATTCAATGCCCGCCTATGAAATCGAGCTGAACTTGCTTGCCGTATCGGCCTCTGAAAGCAGACAAGGCGCGAACCTTCGTGCCACCACCCAGGAGTAGTCCCATGATTCGTTTTGCATTTACCGTACTGGGCATGCTGATGGCATCGGCAGTACTGGCTGCGCCCAAGCCTTGTGAGGAACTCAAGGCCGAAATCGAGGCCAAGATCCAGGCGCGTGGCGTCACCTCCTATACCCTGGAAATCGTCCCCAATAACGAAGTCCACGACCAGAACATGGTGGTGGGTAGCTGCGATGGCGGAACCCGAAAGATCATTTACCAGAAGAATGATCGCTAGGTCTCAGGGGATGCAGTGCACGTCTCGCTCCTCCGCGAGTACCTTGCGGTCGGCGTCGTACAGCCACGCATTGGGGGTCATGCTCAGTGCGCGGGCTTCCAGGCGGTAACGTTGGCCTGCTTGAAAATTATCGTAGCGAACGGTGAGGTAGCAGGTTCTTTCGACCGGTTCGCTGGTGAAACCGCCGGCATAAACCTCGTAGTCGAAGCGCACGATCAACTCGTGGGGCCCTGGCGTTACCTGGAAGTAGCGACCATCGTTCAGGCGCGTGCCGTCCAGACGATCAGCCATGACCAGTCGGCCAGGGGTAATGGTGTAGAGGTCGACCCAGGCCTGCTTGGTATCGATGGGGGGCAAGGGATTGCTGCAGGCGGCCAAGGTACTGACGGTGAGCAACATCAGCGGCTGGCGCATGATGGTCTCCAATGGCAGGTTTCAAAGTTCAAGCATAGCGCCATTAGGCACTTCAGGTGCGCTGACAGCCTGCCGGTAGCCCCTTGCCAACCACCCGACGTTGCTCATCATAGAGTTTCACCCAGGGGTTCAAGCCGATACTCCCGGCCTTCAGCTGGTAGCGCTGACCGGCATTGAAGTCCTTGTATTTCACATTCAGCTGGCAATCGCGCCACAGCGGCTCGCTGACCGGGCCGATGTTACCGGGCGCGACCGGGAACTGATAACGCACCGTCAGCTCATGGCTGCCGGGGGAGACTTCAAAGTAGCGTTTGTCGGCCCAGCTACGCTCGTCCACTTCTACCGCATGCAGTGACTCGTCCGGATGGGGTGTCAGGTCGATCCAGGCCTGGTTGGGGTCGGGTGCGGGAAGGCCTGCGCAACCGGACAGAATCAGCAGGCTGCAGGCAACAAACATCGTACGCATGGCAAAACTCCGGGTTGGCAGGATAGTCTTGGGGCGACAAGGACTTGAGCGGGACGCCTGGCGTCATGATTCGACTGATTTTTTTGCTGCGCTCAGGTCTCCGGGTACTCGACCGCAGCAGCCGACTGTTGGTTCCCCTGTCAGCGCTTTTGCTGCTCAGCGGTTGTTCCAGCCTCGGCTACTACAGCCAGTTGGCCAGCGGCCAGTGGCACCTGCTGCAAGCCCGCGAGCCTGTGGCCGAGATCATCGCCGACCCCGCGCGCGATGCGACCTTGCGCAAGCATCTGGCGCAGGCAGAGCAGGCCCGGGCCTTCGCCAGTACGCAACTGAAGCTGCCGGACAACCGCAGTTATCGGGTGTACGCCGATATCGGTCGGCCGTTTGTGGTGTGGAACGTGTTCGCAACCCCCGAGTTTGACCTCGAACCCCTCACCCATTGTTTTCCTGTTGCCGGTTGTGTGGCCTATCGCGGCTACTACAGCCAGAGCGCGGCGCGCGGTGCAGCAGCACTGGCCCGGCAGCAAGGGCAGGATGTCTACATTGGCGGCGTACAAGCCTATTCGACACTGGGCTGGTTCGATGACCCTATCCTCAGTTCGATGATGGGTTGGGGGGATGAGCGTTTGGCCACGTTGATCTTTCATGAACTGGCCCACCAGCGGGTGTATGTGAAGGATGACACCGAGTTCAACGAATCCTTTGCCACCTTCGTCGAGCAGGAAGGCACGCGCCAATGGCGCAAGGCGCGCAACCTGCCACCGCTGCAGGACAGTGCCAGCCAACAGCGCGACCAGTTCACGGGCCTGGTGTTGGCCAGTCGTGAGCGTTTGAAGGCACTGTACGCCGCACCACTGGCAGTACCGGCCAAACGTGCGGCGAAAGCGGCCGAATTCGAGCGCTTGCGTCGGGAGTACCGGGCATTGCGCGATACTGCGTGGGGCGGTGTTGGCCGGTTTGATGCCTGGGTTGAATCACCGCTGAACAACGCCAAGCTGTTGCCCTTCGGCCTGTATGACCAGTGGGTGCCGGCGTTTGCCGCGTTGTTCAAGCAGGTGAATGGCGATTGGACGGCCTTTTACGCCGCTGCGGAGGCGTGGGGGCGGTTGCCGCCAGTGCAACGCAAGCAGGCGCTGGTGACTGCCCTGCACTGACGGACACGGCCTTGCCATCTGCGCGCGTTACAGAAAGGCTCGATGCAGTTCGCTCAGCGTGGCGAAGTGGTAGGCCGGTTGTTCGGCGTTGAGCTCCTCGAAGCTACCAAAGCCATACCCCACGGCTGCTGCGTCCAGGCCGTTGCGACGGGCGCCGATCAGGTCGTGTTTGCGGTCACCGATCATCAGGGTTTGCGCCGGCTCCAGTTGCTCTTGCTCAAGCAGGTGGGCGATCAGTTCGATCTTGTCGGTGCGGGTGCCGTCCAGTTCACTGCCGTAGATCACCTTGAAGTGGCGATCGAACTCGAAGTGCCTGGCGATTTCGCGGGCGTACACCCAAGGCTTTGAGGTCGCGATGTACAGCGTCCTGCCCTGTCCTTCCAGCGCCTGCAACAGTTCGCCCACACCCTCGAAGACGCGGTTCTCGTAAAGCCCGGTGACTTTGAAACGCTCGCGGTAGAAATTCACCGCATCCCAGGCGCGCGCTTCGTCAAAGTCATAGAACTGCATGAAGGCCTGCAGCAATGGCGGGCCGATGAAGTGCTCCAGGCGGCTCAAGTCTGGTTCGTCGATGCCCAGTTTGCTCAACGCATACTGGATCGAGCGGGTGATGCCTTCGCGCGGATCGGTCAGGGTGCCGTCCAGGTCGAAGAGAATGTTCTGATAGTGCATGGCAATCTCTGTTGGGCTGTGGATAACGTCATTCCGGGCGATCGTAGCCTTCAGCCAGGTGCTGGTCCTTGAGCTTGACGTAGTTGGCGGCGCTGTAAGGGAAGAAGGCGCGCTCCTTGTCGGTCAGCGGGCGTGCCTGCTTGACCGGGCTGCCAACATAGAGGAAGCCGCTTTCCAGGCGCTTGCCCGGGGGCACCAGGCTGCCTGCCCCGATGATCACCTCATCCTCGACCACCGCACCGTCCATGATCGTGCTGCCCATGCCCACCAGGATCCGGTTGCCAAGTGTGCAGCCGTGCAGCATGACCTTGTGGCCGATGGTCACGTCGTCGCCGATCAGCAGCGGGAAGCCGTCCGGGTTGAAGGGGCCTGCGTGGGTGATATGCAACACGCTGGCATCCTGCACGCTGGTGCGCGCACCGATGCGGATACGGTGCATGTCGCCACGAATCACGGTCAGTGGCCAGACAGAGCTGTCGTCGCCGATCTCGACATCACCCAGCACGACCGCCGAGCGGTCGACAAAGGCCCGTTCGCCCAGGCGTGGCGTGTGGTTCTGGAAACTGCGGATGGCCATGATCGTTTCCTTGTATGGCATGTATAACTTTGGATAGCTGCGGGGAGCGCTGATTGTAATTAAGATGGGCCTGTGTTTCTTCTGCCAAGGTGTTTAACCGTGAGTGCGAACAACCCGCTTCTGCAGTCCTACGACCTGCCGCCCTTCTCGGCGATCCGTGCCGAGCATGTGCTGCCGGCGATTGAACAGATCCTGGCCGACAACCGTAGTGCCATCGCCGCCATTCTGAAATCCCAGGGTGAGAACCCCACCTGGGAAGGCCTGGTCTTGGCCATGGATGAACTCAACGACCGTCTGGGCGCGGCCTGGAGCCCGGTCAGCCACCTCAATGCAGTGTGCAACAGTGCCGAACTGCGCGAGGCCTACGAGTCTTGCTTGCCCGCACTTAGCGCCTACGCCACCGAGCTTGGGCAGAACCGCGAGCTGTTCCAGGCTTATCAGGCCCTGGCCGCCAGCCCGGCGGCGGCACACTTCGATGTGGCGCAGAAAACCATCATCGAACACGCCCTGCGTGACTTCCGTCTGTCGGGTATCGACCTGCCTGCAGACAAGCAACAGCGTTATGCCGAGGTCCAGAGCAAGTTGTCGGAACTGGGCAGCCGGTTCTCCAACCAACTGTTGGACGCGACCCAGGCCTGGACCAAGCACGTTACTGACGAAGCGGCTCTGGCTGGCCTGACCGATTCGGCCAAGGCGCAAATGGCCGCAGCAGCCCAGGCCAAGGGCCTCGATGGTTGGCTGATCAGCCTGGAGTTCCCAAGCTATTACGCCGTGATGACCTACGCCCAGGATCGCGCCCTGCGTGAAGAAGTCTACGCCGCGTACTGCACCCGTGCGTCCGACCAGGGCCCCAATGCTGGCCAGTTCGACAATGGCCCGGTGATGAGCGAAATCCTCGACCTGCGTCAGGAGTTGGCCGGCCTGCTTGGTTTCGCCAACTTCGCCGAGTTGAGCCTGGCGACCAAGATGGCCGAGTCCAGCGATCAGGTGTTGAGTTTCCTGCGTGATCTGGCCAAACGCAGCAAGCCGTTCGCGGCTCAGGACCTGGCTCAACTCAAGGCCTACGCGGCCGAGCAAGGGTGTGCCGATCTGCAGAGCTGGGACAGCGGTTACTTTGGCGAGAAGCTGCGTGAGCAGCGCTACAGCGTTTCCCAGGAAACCCTGCGCGCCTACTTCCCGATCGATAAGGTGCTGACCGGCCTGTTCGCCATCGTTCAGCGTTTGTACGGCATCGAAATTACCGAACTCAAAGGTTTCGACAGCTGGCACCCGGACGTGCGTCTTTTCGAGATCAAGGAGCACGGCCAGCACGTCGGGCGCTTCTTCTTCGACCTGTATGCACGCGCCAACAAACGCGGCGGTGCCTGGATGGACGGCGCTCGCGACCGTCGGCGCACCGCAACGGGTGATCTGCAGAACCCTGTCGCCAACCTGGTGTGCAACTTCACCCCGGCAGCGCCCGGCAAGCCAGCGTTGCTGACCCACGATGAAGTTACCACGCTGTTCCACGAGTTTGGCCACGGCCTGCACCACCTGTTGACGCGCATCGAGCATGCAGGTGTTTCCGGTATCAATGGTGTGGCGTGGGATGCTGTCGAGTTGCCGAGCCAGTTCATGGAAAACTGGTGCTGGGATCCTGAAAGCCTGGCGCTGATTTCCGGGCATTACGAAACCGGCGAAGCACTGCCCAAGGACCTGCTGGAGAAAATGCTGGCGGCGAAGAACTTCCAGTCCGGTCTGATGATGCTGCGCCAACTGGAGTTCTCGCTGTTCGACTTTGAACTGCATGCTCACCATGGCGATGGTCGCAGCGTGATGGAGGTGCTTGAGAGCATCCGTGACGAAGTCTCGGTCATGCGTCCCCCTGCGTATAACCGCTTCCCCAACAGCTTTGCGCACATCTTTGCTGGCGGCTATGCCGCGGGTTACTACAGCTACAAGTGGGCCGAAGTGCTCTCGGCGGACGCGTTTTCGCGTTTTGAAGAGGAAGGTGTACTGAACGCTGAAACCGGACGTGCTTTCCGTGAGGCGGTGCTGGCGCGCGGTGGTTCGCAGGAGCCGATGCTGCTGTTCGTCGACTTCCGTGGCCGTGAGCCGTCAATCGATGCACTCTTGCGTCACAGTGGTCTGAGTGAGGATGTGGCGGCATGAGCGAAGCGCATGTGAATGTAACGAAACGACGCTTTATCGCCGGTGCTGTTTGCCCGGCATGCAGTGAGCCGGACAAGTTGATGATGTGGAGCGAAGACAGCGTCCCACACCGTGAGTGTGTAGCCTGCGGTTTCACCGATACCCTCAATGAACAGGGCTTGTCGGTACCGAAGGAGCTCGGCACGCGGGTCAATCATGTCGAGCTCAAGCCGGCCAGGCCTGCGGTGCAGACGGTTCAGTTCTTTCCGAACCCGAAGCTGAAGAAGCCAGCCGAGTAATCGGCTCGGCAGTGCCAGGCGCCAGACGGCTCTGGTAATTGGTTATCGCCCTCTATACTGTATATAAAAACAGTATAGAGGGCGTTTTTATGTCCACTCCACTCCCCGTGCGTGGCCGCGGTACTGCGAGCAATCCGCACAACCGCTTCGCGCCGAACCGCTCGGTGGTCGAGGATGACGGCTGGTATCAGGAAGTCCCGCTCACGCAGGGTACTGAAGTCCGCATCGAAACAGCCAAGACCATCATCACCCGCAACAGCTCGCCAGACCTGCCCTTCGACCGCTCTATCAACCCTTACCGGGGCTGTGAACATGGTTGCATCTACTGCTATGCAAGGCCCAGTCATGCATATTGGGACCTGTCGCCAGGGCTGGACTTCGAGACCAAGCTGATCGCCAAGACCAATGCGGCTGCTGTGCTGGAACAGCAACTCTCCAAGCCGGGTTACGTCTGTGCGCCGATCAACCTGGGTTCCAATACCGACCCCTATCAGCCGATCGAACGCGAGCAGAAGCTGACCCGTCGCCTGCTGGAGGTGCTGTTGCGCTACCGCCATCCGGTCACGATAGTGACCAAGGGTTCGCTGATCCTGCGTGACCTGGACCTGTTGGCCGAGCTGGCCCAGCAGCGATTGGTGAGGGTAATGATCAGCCTCACCACGCTCGACGATGAGCTCAAGCGTGTTCTGGAACCCCGGGCGGCGGCACCGAAGGCCCGCTTGCGGGCCATTCGGGTCATGCGCGAGGCAGGTGTTCCGGTGGGCGTGCTGTGCTCGCCAATGATTCCGATGATCAATGACAGTGAGCTTGAACGGCTGCTGGAAGCGGCCAAGGGTGCGGGGGCCTTGAGCGCTGCGTACATGCTGTTGCGCTTGCCTTTGGAGGTCGCGCCGCTGTTCGAGCAGTGGCTGCACGACCACTACCCGCAACGGGCTGCCCATGTGCTCAGCCTGATTCGTCAGAGTCGAGGCGGTGACTTGTACGACAGCCGATTTGGTGCGCGGATGCGTGGTGAGGGGGTGTTTGCCGAACTGTTGGCGCAACGCTTCAGCACGGCGATCCGTCGTCTGGGGCTGAACCGGCGCGAAGGGCCTGGGCTGGATTGCAGCGCGTTTTGCCCACCGGGGGGGCAATTGTCTTTGCTGTGAATGATGCTTGCGGTTGTGATGGGTGAGTCAGTGACGTCATCTAATCGTCACGCTTTGCCTGAATCAATATCCCGTTAATATGGCATTAACGTTCAAACCGTCACAGAGGATAAATCATGCAAGACAAGGAACCCTCTCCGTCCGGCCCGGTGGTTGATGCCAACGATGCCGACGCTGCACTCAAGCATATCGTCGACGGCTTTCTGCGTTTTCATCACGACGTCTTTCCGCAACAGGAAGAGCTGTTCAAGAAGCTCGCCACCGCGCAGAAACCACGAGCGATGTTCATCACCTGTGCAGACTCGCGGATTGTCCCTGAACTGATCACTCAGAGCTCGCCGGGCGACCTGTTCGTAACCCGTAATGTCGGTAACGTGGTGCCGCCCTACGGGCAAATGAACGGCGGTGTTTCCACCGCGATCGAATACGCTGTCATGGCGCTTGGTGTGCACCACATCATCGTCTGTGGCCACTCTGATTGTGGTGCGATGCGTGCGGTACTGAACCCGCAGAGCCTGGAGAAAATGCCGACCGTAAAGGCCTGGTTGCGCCATGCCGAGGTCGCCAGGACGGTTGTCGAGGACAACTGCCATTGCAGCACTGAGCATGAAAGCATGCAGGTGCTGACCAAGGAAAACGTGATTGCGCAATTGCAGCATTTGCGCACACATCCTTCGGTAGCCTCGCGCATGGCGGCCGGCCAGTTGTTCATCCATGGCTGGATTTACAACATCGAGACCAGCGAGATCAGTGCTTACGATGCCGAGCACGACGCGTTCCTGCCGTTGACCGTCGGGCAACCTATTCCCTGCGCGACGCCCAAGGGGCGTTTCTAGCTACGTGCGCCTGACCCTGCCGGCAAGTCCGGCAGCTCAGGCGTGTGTTCAGGCTGATTGGTCGAGGTCCAGGCCCACACCCAATTGGCGAGACAGGCACGGCCAGCGCTTCCAGGCGGCACCGGTATCCGGGCTGCTGAGTTTCTCTCGGTAGGCTTCCACCGACTCCAGGGCGAAGCTTTCCTCATTGAGCAGGTTATCCACAGAGTGGTGTACCACTTCGTCCAATTGGTTGGCGAAGCTTTCGCCGATCAGTTGGTGGGCGATCAGGTTGGCGACCGTGGTGTCCAGCGGAATCAGTGGCTGCTGGAAGTGCTTGATGTACACGTCGTTCACTTCCTCGACCAGGCGATGGGCCAGGTAGGCTTCATCGAGCAGGCTGTCGAGGCCGACATGGCCCTCCAGGATCGTTGGCGGCGTGACGAAATACGCCTCGGCAATCATCAACACCGGTTTGATCTGCGATTCGATGCCCGCTTCACGAGCAACGTCGTGGGCGGCTTCCAATACCTCTGGCACCTGATCGATGTAGGCGCTGACGAAACGTGTCAGTACGCCCTGAGCATCCTGTTCCGGCAGTTGGATCGCCGGGTGCAGGTGTGGCAGTTGCTGTGCGAGTTGCTGTTTCAGCTGGCCGGTTTCGGCTTCATGTTGATGGGCACGGGTGATCTGCTCGCGCAATGCGGCGATGTTCATGACAACTCCAGGGACAAAGGATTACAAACGGAAGACATAAGGTAGCTCGGTTCTGCGAGCGATTAAGACGCATTTTTCATAATCAGAGGACACTTATAGTCTGAGGTTATATTGACCTGCCAACACGCTGGTATTGGTCGTTGGTTGTGGACGACACGCCGATCATTTGCCCCTTGTGCTGAATTTTTCCTGTCGATTGCGCGGTCAGGGTCGCTGTCTATACTCCGGTTGAAAGTGATTGGCTGACGAGGCCCGACTGCATTGCAGCAGGGGCTCGGCCCCAAAGTGTGCAGTCTTGGCCGCCGTACCCTTAGCCGTAGGTCCATGCCTCCGGGATAACAAGAACGATAAGGGGAACCCGCAATGATGCGACATCCACATGTCTGGATGGGCCTCCTGTTGTGGTCGGTATTCGGTCAGGCACACGCCGCCTGGACTGTGAATATGGCGCCGGGTGCGACTGAGGTCAGCAACGCAGTCTTCGACCTGCACATGACCATCTTCTGGATCTGCGTGATCATCGGCCTGGTGGTCTTCGGCGCGATGTTCTGGTCGATGATCATCCACCGTCGTTCCACCGGGCAGGAGCCGGCTCATTTCCATGAGCACACCTGGGTGGAGATCCTCTGGACCGTAGTGCCCTTTCTGATTCTCGTGGCCATGGCCATTCCGGCCACGAAAACGCTGATCGATATCTACGATGCCAGTGAGTCAGACCTGGATGTTCAGGTCACCGGCTACCAGTGGAAATGGCATTACAAGTACCTGGGCCAGGATGTCGAGTTCTTCAGCAACCTGGCCACGCCCGCCGATCAAATCCATAACAAGTCACCCAAGGACGAGCACTACCTGCTCGAAGTGGATCAGCCGCTGGTGCTGCCGGTCGACGCCAAGGTGCGCTTTCTGGTGACCGCAGCCGATGTCATTCACTCCTGGTGGATGCCGGCCTTCGCCGTGAAGCGTGATGCGATTCCGGGCTTCGTCAACGAGGCCTGGACCCGGGTCAAGAAGCCCGGAATCTACCGGGGCCAATGCACGGAGCTGTGTGGCAAGGACCATGGCTTCATGCCGATCGTGGTCGAGGTCAAGTCCAAGCCCGACTTCGATGCCTGGCTGGCCGAACGCAAGGCTGAGAGCGCCAAGCTTAAGGAGCTGACCAGTAAGGAATGGACGCTGCAGGAACTGGTGGAGCGCGGCGACAAGGTTTACCACACCACCTGCGTGGCCTGTCACCAGGCCGAGGGGCAAGGCCTGCCGCCGATGTTCCCGGCGCTCAAGGGCTCGAAAATCGCCACCGGGCCTAAGGAAGGGCACTTGAATATCGTGTTCCACGGCAAGCCCGGCACGGCGATGGCTGCGTTCGGCAAGCAGCTGTCGGAAGTGGATATTGCTGCGGTGGTGACCTACGAGCGCAACGCCTGGGGCAACAACAAGGGCGACATGGTCACACCCAAGGATGTACTGGCGCTCAAGCAGGCAGAAAGCCAATGAACCGGCCCTTCGTCGGAACTCGCGTTGGCCGCGTGGCCAGCCACGTACAGCGGATTGCAGGAGACAGGACATGAGTGCAGTGATCGACGACCACGGTCATGCCGGCGCTGACCACGCCCACGGCCCGGCCAAGGGCCTGATGCGTTGGGTGCTGACCACCAACCATAAAGACATCGGCACGATGTACCTGTGGTTCAGCTTCTGCGCATTCCTGTTGGGCGGCTCGTTTGCCATGGTGATCCGCGCCGAACTGTTCCAGCCGGGTCTGCAGATCGTCCAGCCGGAGTTCTTCAACCAGATGACCACCATGCACGGCCTGGTGATGGTCTTCGGTGCCGTGATGCCGGCCTTCGTCGGGTTGGCCAACTGGATGATTCCGCTGATGATCGGTGCGCCGGACATGGCGCTGCCGCGGATGAACAACTTCAGCTTCTGGCTGTTGCCTGCGGCCTTCCTGCTGCTGGTCTCGACCCTGTTCATGCCGGGTGGCGGACCGAACTTCGGTTGGACCTTCTACGCGCCGCTGTCGACCACCTATGCGCCGGAGAGTGTGACCTTCTTCATCTTCGCCATCCACCTGATGGGTATCAGCTCGATCATGGGGGCGATCAACGTCATCGCGACCATCCTCAACTTGCGCGCACCCGGCATGACCCTGATGAAAATGCCGTTGTTCGTCTGGACCTGGCTGATTACCGCGTTCTTGCTGATCGCGGTGATGCCAGTGCTGGCCGGGGTGGTGACCATGATGCTGATGGACATCCATTTTGGCACCAGCTTCTTCAGCGCCGCTGGCGGTGGCGATCCGGTGCTGTTCCAGCACGTGTTCTGGTTCTTCGGCCATCCCGAGGTGTACATCATGATCCTGCCGGCTTTCGGCGCGGTCAGTTCGATCATTCCGGCGTTTTCGCGCAAGCCGCTGTTCGGGTACACCTCGATGGTCTACGCCACCGGTGCAATCGCCTTCCTGTCTTTCATTGTCTGGGCGCACCACATGTTCGTGGTCGGTATTCCGGTGGTCGGCGAGCTGTTCTTCATGTACGCCACCATGTTGATCGCAGTGCCTACCGGGGTGAAGGTGTTCAACTGGGTGAGCACCATGTGGCAGGGCTCGCTGACCTTCGAGACGCCCATGCTGTTTGCCGTGGCCTTCGTGATTCTGTTCACCATCGGTGGTTTCTCCGGGCTGATGCTGGCCATCGCCCCGGCGGACTTCCAATACCACGACACGTACTTTGTGGTCGCGCATTTCCACTACGTGCTGGTGCCGGGGGCGATCTTCGGGATCTTCGCCTCGGCCTACTACTGGCTGCCGAAGTGGACCGGGCACATGTATGACGAGACGCTGGGCAAGCTGCACTTCTGGCTGTCGTTCATTGGCATGAACATGGCCTTCTTCCCGATGCATTTTGTTGGCCTGGCGGGCATGCCCCGGCGGATTCCGGACTACAACCTGCAGTTCGCCGACTTCAACATGATCTCCTCGATTGGTGCGTTCACCTTCGGCGCCACGCAGCTCTTCTTCCTGTTCATCGTCATCAAGTGCATTCGGGGCGGCAAACCGGCCCCGGCCAAACCCTGGGACGGAGCGGACGGCCTGGAGTGGACGATCCCTTCGCCTGCGCCTTACCACACGTTCGTGACCCCGCCGGAGGTCAAATGAACAGCGCTTTGGGCGGTTCAGGGAGCGAGCCATGAGCGGGCAACTCGCCATGCGGACACTGATCGTCCGGCTGATGCTGCTGGCGGTGGTGATGTTCGTCTTTGGTTTTGCCCTGGTGCCGATCTACGACGTCATGTGCAAGGCCTTCGGCATCAACGGCAAGACCGGCGGGCAGTACGAGGGCAGCCAGGTCAGTGATCCGAGCCGTACGGTGAAGGTGCAGTTCATGTCGACCAATGCCAGCGACATGGTCTGGGACTTCTACTCCAAGGCCGATCAGCTGGATGTGCATCCTGGCGCGGTGAACCAGATGATTTTCGTGGCCCGCAACCCCAGCAACCGGCCGATGACGGCCCAGGCGATTCCGAGTATTTCGCCGGCCGAGGCGGCGGCGTATTTCCACAAGACCGAATGCTTTTGTTTCAGCCAGCAGGTGTTGCAACCGGGTGAGCGCATCGAAATGCCGGTGCGGTTCATTGTTGACCGTGACCTGCCCAAGGATGTGAAGCACCTGACACTGGCGTACACGCTGTTCGATATCACCGCTCGTCAGCCGCCGGTGGCTCAGGTGGCCGGCCAGGCTTACCAGGGCGCTCGATAAGGAGAACACCCCATGGCTTCACATCAGCACTACTACGTACCGGCGCAGAGCAAGTGGCCGATCATTGCCACGATCGGGATGTTGATCACTGTGTTCGGCCTGGGTACCTGGTTCAACGACATGAAGGCTGGTCGTCCCGATTCCCATGGGCCGCTGATCTTCTTCGTCGGGGCGCTGTTTCTGGCTTACATGTTGTTTGGCTGGTTCGGTTCGGTGGTCAGGGAAAGTCGAGCGGGGCTATACAGCCCACAACTGGATCGCTCATTCCGCTGGGGAATGTCCTGGTTCATCTTCTCTGAAGTGATGTTTTTCCTCGCCTTCTTCGGCGCATTGTTCTACGTGCGCACGCTGGCCGGGCCATGGTTGGGCGGTGATGGTGCCAAGGGCGTGACACACATGCTGTGGCCAAACTTCGAGTTTGCCTGGCCGCTGTTGCAGACCCCTGATCCGAAATTGTTTCCGCCGCCCAGGGAGGTCATCGACCCTTGGCATCTGCCGCTGATCAACACCATCTTGCTGGTCAGCTCGAGTGTCACTGTCACCATCGCTCACCACGCGTTGAGGAAGGACCATCGTGGACCGCTCAAACTGTGGCTTGGCCTGACCATCCTGTTGGGGATCTCTTTCCTGATACTGCAGGCCTACGAGTATCACGAGGCCTACACCGAGCTCGGTTTGACACTGGGGTCGGGGATCTACGGAGCAACCTTTTTCATGCTCACCGGTTTCCATGGTGCCCACGTGACACTGGGCACGGTGATCCTGCTGGTGATGTTCATCCGCATCCTGCGTGGGCACTTCAATGCCGACAAGCACTTCGGGTTCGAGGCCGCCAGCTGGTACTGGCACTTCGTCGATGTGGTCTGGGTGGGTCTGTTTATCTTCGTGTACGTGCTTTAGCCGGGCTTACCAAGGGGCGTGGGAAACCAGTTGGCCGCTGTAGAGGCCCCATGTGATGAGTAGCAGGGTGGCGGCGGCCAGGCTCACCCGAATGGTGAGTGCTTTGAGCAGGCGGGTCGAGTGTCCTTCGTCCTTGACCAGAAAGACCAGGCCGCTGAACAGGCTGGCGATGGTCGCCAGCAGCATCAGGACAATCGCGGCTTTTAGCATGGCGAAACTCCGGGGGGATGCGATGACTTTCAGTATAGCGACTGACCGTGGGGTGGCCGGGTGAAGCCGTTCCGGCCCGGTCTACTGCCGACCCTGGTAGTGCTTTTGCTACTGCCCGGTCTGGTGGCGCTTGGCTGTTGGCAATTGAGCCGTGCCGAGCAGAAGCGTCAGTTGCTGGCCACGTATGCCGAGCGCCGCAGCGCCGATCCGGTGGCCGCTGCGCAGTTGCCGCTGATTGAGGATGCAGCCTATCGGCGGGTCAGGCTCTATGGCCGTTTCGACGCGCAGTACAGCCTGTTGCTGGATAACCGGATGCGTGATGGCCGCCCGGGCGTCGAGGTGCTGCAACCGTTCCATGACCAGCCCAGTGGGCTGTGGCTGCTGGTCAACCGTGGCTGGTTGCCGTGGCCTGATCGACGTACGCCCGTGTCCTTCAGCACGCCGGATCAACCCTTGAGTCTGGAGGCTTGGGTCTATGTGTCGCCCGGTGCGGCATTTCAACTGCAGGTCGATCCACAGGGCGGTGCCTGGCCGCATTTGGTGACCGCCGTAGACGCCACGCAGTTCTGGTCACAACTGCAACGCGAAGGTTTTGCCCACGAATTGCGCCTTGAGCCTGGTCCGGCAGCCTTCAGGCTGGACTGGTCGGTGGTTGTCATGGGCCCGGAAAAACACCTGGGCTACGCCGTGCAGTGGTTTGCCCTGGCGCTGGCCTTGATCGCGCTCTACCTCTACTTCGGCTGGCATAACAACAAGGAGAAACGCCATGGGGACCGTCATGAATCCATCCAGCACCTCTGACCTCAAGGCTCCGCAAGGGCGTGGTCGTGGTCGGTTGCAACTGCTGTTGATCCTGTTGCTGACGATCGGGCCGATGATTCTCGCCACCGGCATGTACAAGTATCAGTTCTGGGTGCCCGACAGCCGTATCTACCACGGTGAGCTGATCGGCAATGGTCAGAGCCGCGCCGACCTTGGCGTGCAGGCTGACGAGCAACGCTGGCAGCTATTGGTCAGCGCGCCGAATGACTGCGCCATGGACTGCCAGCAACTGGTCTATCTGGCCCGGCAGATTCAAATTGGTCTGGGGCGCGATGCCAGCCGCGCAAGCCATGCCTTGGCCGTCGGACAAGCGTTGGCATCGGACTATCAGGCCACGCTTGCACGTGAATACCCGCAACTGCAGCGCTACCCACTGGACCTTGCCCAGTATGGCCGGATAAGCCAGGGCAAGCCGGACGCTCAACTGTGGATTATCGATCCTCACGGCAACCTGGTGCTGCGTTACGACGCCAGGGCCAACGGCAAGGATGTGCTCAACGACCTTCGCCAGTTGTTGAAGCTTTCTAACATTGGTTAGGAGATGGTCATGGCCAGACCCGGTTATCGCCTTGCAGTGTTTGCTACGTTGTTGGCACTGGTGGTCATCTTGCTTGGTGCCTATACCCGCCTGACCCATGCCGGGCTTGGCTGCCCTGACTGGCCGGGCTGTTACGGTTTCCTCAGCGTGCCGAAGACCGAAGCGCAGTTGGCGCATGCCGAGTTGCATTATCCCGATGTGCCGGTGGAGGCCCATAAGGGCTGGAACGAAATGATCCACCGCTATTTTGCCGGGACCCTGGCGCTGGTGATTTCGATGCTTGCTGTGCAGGCGATCCGTCGTCATGGGCGCGATGGCCAGCCTTTCAAACTGCCCTTGGTGCTGCTGGGGGTGGTGGTGGCTCAGGCGGCGTTTGGCATGTGGACCGTCACCCTCAAATTGTGGCCGCAGGTCGTGACGGCGCATCTGCTGGGCGGTTTCACCACCCTTGGCCTGTTGTTTCTGTTGAGCCTGCGCCTGTCTAACGCGTTTGCCCCACTACCGTTTTTGCCCGCGCGTTTACGCCGTCTTGCCGCCTTGTCGTTAGTGATGGTGATAGGCCAGATTGCCCTGGGTGGCTGGGTCAGTGCCAACTATGCGGCCATGGCCTGTATCGATGTGCCTACCTGTCATGGCCAGTGGTGGCCGACGGCCGACTTCGCCAATGGTTTCCACCTGACTCAGCACATCGGTCCGAATTACCTGGGTGGGCAGTTGGACAGCGATGCGCGTACGGCCATCCATATCACTCACCGCCTCGGCGCCTTGTTGGTGACCGGTACCCTGCTGGCACTGGCCTGGCAATTGCGCCGGTTTGGCCTCACGCGGTTGGCGGCTCTGGTGCTGGCGGTGCTGGCGGTACAGATCAGCCTGGGTATCAGCAACGTGCTGCTCCACCTGCCATTGGCCGTGGCCGTGGCCCATAACGCCGGGGGGGCCGCCCTGCTTCTGACCCTGGTTCTGGTCAACTACTGCACCCGCCGTGTGGCTCAACCGAAAGTGCGTCGTGTGGGGCGCGAATGGCGACTGCGGCCTCTCAGTGCCGGGGGCGTTGTGCACTATCTGGGGGATAATCCATGGCAACGCTTCTGACTGAGGGTCGTAGCCAGGCAGGTTGGCGTGACTACCTTGAGTTGACCAAACCCAAGGTTGTGCTGCTGATGCTGATCACCTCGCTGGTCGGCATGTTTCTGGCCACCCGGGCAGGCGTACCGTGGACGGTGCTGATCTTTGGCAATCTCGGAATTGCGTTTTGTGCGGGTGCAGCGGCAGCGGTCAATCATGTGCTGGACCGGCGCATTGATGCATTGATGGCCCGCACCCATAAACGTCCGCTGGTTGCGGGACGCGTGGCGCCTACCGCCGCACTGGCATTTGCCCTCTTGCTCGGCGTGCTGGGCATGGTCCTGCTGTTGACCTTTACCAATGCCCTCACTGCTTGGCTCACCCTGGCCTCATTGTTGGGGTATGCCGTGATCTATACCGGCTTTCTGAAGCGCGCAACACCGCAGAACATTGTTATCGGCGGCCTGGCCGGTGCGGCGCCACCGTTGCTGGGCTGGGTGGCCGTCAGTGGGCACCTCAGTGCTGAGCCCCTGCTGCTGGTACTGATCATCTTCGCCTGGACCCCGCCGCATTTCTGGGCCTTGGCCATTCACCGCAAGCACGAGTACGCCTTGGCAGATATTCCCATGCTGCCCGTGACCCATGGCGAGCACTACACCAAGGTTCACATCGTGCTCTACACCTTGATGCTACTGGCGGTCAGCCTGCTGCCCTATGCCATCCATATGAGTGGGCCGCTCTATCTCGGTTGTGCCCTGCTGTTGGGCGCGCGCTTCCTGCAGTGGGCGTGGGTGTTGTACCGTGGCAGTCGGCCGCACGCGGCGATCAAGACCTTCAAGTACTCTATCTACTACTTGTTCCTGTTGTTCATCGCGCTGCTTGTAGACCATTACCTACTGTTGAACCTATGACCCGAACCCAGAAAACAGTCTTTATCCTCGTTGCCCTGGTTGCCATCGTACTGGGGCTTACCATCAACAAAGTGATCACCACCAAAGGCCAGGCCAACCCCGCCGAGCTGATTGATGCCGGGATCATTCTGTTGCCGCAAAGTCGCAGTGTGCCTGCGCTGGAAATGACCGACCAGAATGGCCAGCCTGTGACGATGGACCAGTTGAAAGGCAAATGGTCATTGCTGTTCTTCGGCTACACCTTCTGCCCGGACGTTTGCCCGACCACCTTGGCGCAACTGCGTCAGGTAAAGAGCGAATTGCCAAAAGAAGCGGCCGAGCGCTTGCAGGTGGTTCTGGTCAGTGTTGATCCGAACCGCGACACGCCAACTCAGCTCAAGCAGTACCTGGGGTACTTCGATACGGAGTTTCGTGGCGTGACAGGCTCATTGGAGACGACCCAGAAGCTGGCCAATGCGCTGAGCATTCCGTTCATTCCGGCCGACACCAGCAAGCCGAACTACACGGTTGACCACAGCGGCAACCTGGCCCTGCTGGGGCCGGACGGGAAGCAACGTGGTTTCATTCGCGCGCCCTTCAACAACCAGAAACTGATTGTCCAGTTGCCGGGGTTGGTCAAGCGTGATTGAGGGGGGATGTGCTGGAGCCGGTCACACCGGCTCCAGCAGGTAGGTCTTAGAACGCTGGAACGACAGCGCCTTTGTACTTCTCAAGGATGAACTGCTTCACCGCTGGGCTATGCAGTGCGCCAACCAGTTTCTTCATGGCGTCGGAGTCCTTGTTGTCCGGGCGGGCAACCAGAATGTTGACGTAAGGCGAGTCGCTGCCTTCGATGATCAGCGCATCCTTGGCTGGGTCCAGCTTGGCTTCCAGCGCGTAGTTGGTGTTGATCAGCGCCAGGTCGACCTGGGTCAGGACGCGCGGCAGGGTCGCGGCTTCCAGTTCGCGGATCTTCAGGCCTTTCGGGTTCTCGGCGATGTCTTTCGGCGTGGACAGGATGTTCTTGGCATCCTTGAGCTTGATCAGGCCCGCTTTCTCCAGCAGCAGCAATGCACGGCCGCCGTTAGTGGCGTCGTTAGGGATCACCACGTTGGCGCCCGACGGGATCTCGTCCAGCTTCTTGTACTTGCTCGAGTAGGCGCCCAGTGGCTCCAGGTGCACGCCGGCAACGCTGACCAGGTTGGTGCCCTTGCCCTTGTTGAATTCATCCAGGTACGGCTGATGCTGGAAGAAGTTGGCGTCCAGACGCTTCTCGGCAACCTGTACGTTAGGCTGGATGTAGTCGGTGAAGACCTTTACTTTCAGGTCCACGCCTTCTTTGGCCAGGCTCGGTTTGACGAACTCAAGGATCTCGGCGTGCGGCACGGCGGTCGCAGCGACGGTCAGGGTTTCGGCCGCCTGGGCGGAGAAGGCCGCAACGGCGGCGACAACAGCAAGCAGTTTTTTCATTCATCACTCCTTGTGAGGGCCGTTACGGCCCCCGGGTGTCGGCATGGCCGACCCATGGGGTTATTTACGGGAAAAATGCACAACCAGTTTGTCGCCGACGCTCTGCAGTACTTGAACCAGTACCAGCAACAGGACCACGGTGACCACCATGACATCAGTCTGGAACCGCTGATAGCCAAAGCGGATAGCCAGGTCACCCAGCCCACCAGCGCCGACGACGCCGGCCATGGCGGTGTACGACACCAGGGTGATGGCGGTGACGGTGATTGCCGCGAAAATACCTGGCCGAGCTTCTGGCAGCAGCGCGTTGACGATGATCTGTCGCGTGGTGGCACCCATGGCTTGCGTGGCTTCGATAATGCCCCGGTCGACTTCACGCAAGGCGGTTTCCACCAGGCGCGCGAAGAACGGTGTGGCTCCGACCACCAGCGGTGGAATGGCCCCGGCGACGCCCAGCGAGGTGCCGGTAATCAGTACGGTGATCGGGATCATCACGATCAGAAGAATGATGAACGGCAGCGAACGCAGGATGTTGACGATCAGCGACAACAGCGCATACACGCGCTTTTCTTCAAACAGCTGGCGCGGGCCGCAGAGAAACAGCAGCACGCCCAGCGGCAGGCCGAGCAGCACAGTGAAGAACAGCGAACCGCCGAGCATGATCATGGTGTCGACGGTGGCCAACCAGATTTCACTCCAGTCGACGTTGGCAAAGAAATTCAGGGCGTCCATTAACGCAGTACCTCCATATGAACGTCAGCCGCGTGGAAGCGGGCAAACGCCGCGTCCATGTCACCACCGGTGATGGCCAGGGTCAGTTGCCCATAGGGAGTGTCCTTGATGCGGTCGATACGTCCGGCCAGGATGCTGTAGTCCACCCCGGTTTCACGGGCGACGGTACCCAGCAGCGGCGCATAGGTGGCATCGCCCTGGAAGGTCAATCGCACGATCCGGCCCGGTACATGGGCAAAGTCGTCGCGCTGTTCGTTTTCGTCGATCTGTTCGTCTTCTTGAACGAAACGCTTTGTGGTCGGGTGCTTGGGGTGCAGGAACACGTCTGCCACCGGGCCATGCTCGACGATCTGCCCGGCGTCCATCACGGCCACCTGATCGCAGACGCGACGGATTACATCCATTTCATGGGTAATCAGGACGATGGTCAGGTTCAGCTCACGGTTGATCTCGGCCAGCAGTTGCAGCACCGAGGCGGTGGTCTGCGGGTCGAGGGCACTGGTGGCTTCGTCGCACAGCAGGATCTTCGGCTTGGTCGCCAGGGCGCGGGCAATGCCAACGCGCTGCTTTTGCCCGCCAGACAGTTGCGCCGGGTATTTCCTGGCGTGTTCGCTCAGGCCGACACGGGCCAGCAGCTCGCTGACGCGGGTATCGATTTCATTGCGCGACAGCTCACCGGCCAAGGTCAATGGCAGGGCAACGTTGTCAGCGACCGTCTTGGACGCCAGCAGGTTGAAGTGCTGGAAGATCATCCCGACCTGTTGCCGGAAGCGGCGCAGCTCGTTGGCATTGAACGCGGTGACATCTTCACCGTCGACGATGATTTTCCCGCCGCTAGGGGCTTCCAGGCGGTTGATCAGGCGCAGCAAGGTACTTTTGCCTGCACCGGAATGGCCGATCAGGCCGAATACCTGCCCGTTCTCGACTCGCAGGTCGGTCGAATGCAGGGCGGGGATATCCTTACCGGCAACGCGGTAGGTTTTATGGACGTTTTGAAACTCGATCACGTAGCGAACCTTGTGGGGCGCATGAATTAGGGTCAGCGGATGGCCGGGCGCGCATTTTAGCCTGTTCACATAGAGGTTCTTAGCATTTATTTCGTAAACAACCAACGATACGGGAATAACGCGATCAGTGGTCAGTTGAGCGAAATGCTTGCCAAGACGGTCCGTGAGCCTGGGCGGGCCCGGAGCCGGCCGGGATACCCGAGGGGCGGCCCGGCAGCTGGTCTTAGGGGCGGCGCGGTGTCAGTACAACCTGGGCCGGCTGATTGCGGTGTATCTCATGGCGCTGCTGCAGCGCGAAGTCAGGTGCAAGCTTGTGCACGCGTTTGCTGAGCAGGGTGGCAAGCCACGGATAGTCCTGCTTGCGCGGTACCTGAAACAGCACGTCGCAGTCATAGTTGATGGTATCGCTGGCAATATCATCGAGTTGGCGGCGAAGTTCGCTCATCTTGCCAATCTTCAGGGCGATGACCGTGCTGGCTGCAGACGGGTCGATGAGCTTGGCCGCAGGCGGCGTGCTTCCGCGGCCTTAAGGGCGGCTTCGGCCTTGTCGAGCTCAGCTCTTCGCGCCTGGGTAATGGCACCGTTGACGCCGCCGGTCAGGGCTGGCGCCTTGGGCATCAGCGCACGGGCGCGGCTAAGGGCTGTGGCGGCAGCATTCACATCACCTTTCTGCAGGACGATCTGGCTGCGTTGCAGGTAGGCTTCGGCCAGTTGCCGCTGATATTGCTCCAGGCGACTGTCGCCCGGTGCTTGAGTTTGTAGCGCTGCGAGTTGATCTTCGGCGGTGGCCAGTTCGCTGCTGGCGATGCTTTGTTCCAACTGCTGCCAGGCGTCTGGCGCCGCAGGCACGGGGGTGCTCTGCGCCGGGTTGCTTGAGCATGCGGCCAAGGCCAGGGAAAACGCGGCAAGGAGCAGATAACGGGAGGCGAACGGCTTCATTCCTGCGACTCTCTATTTGCGCAAAAAACGAGCAAGTCTACACCCAGCTCGCTGACTCGAAAATAACTCTTCAGAGTGTATGCGCGATTAAAATGTCGCAGGGTGCAACCTGTGTGGTTGTACCCTGCGCGACTGCGCCGCCGTTCAGCGCCGGGGAAGCGCCAGGCTAATCAAGAATAGCACTGCAGCGCAGACCACGATTGACGGCCCGGCCGGCGTGTCCTTGAACCAGGACAGGGCGAGCCCGCTGCATACCGCCACCACGCCTAGCAGGCTGGCACCCAGGGCCATCTGCTCGGGTGAGCGGGCGTGACGCTGGGCAGCGGCTGCCGGGATGATCAGCAGTGATGTGATCAACAGCACGCCGACGATCTTCATGGCCACGGCAATGACTACCGCGATCAGCAGCATCAGGGCCAGGCGCAACGCGGCCACCGGCAAGCCTTCGACCATGGCCAGCTCCTCGTGGACGGTCACGGCCAGCAAGGGCCGCCACAGGGCCACGATCAGCAGCAAGGCCACGCTGCTGCCGCCGAGTATCCAGGCAAGATCGCCCGGGCTGATCGCCAGCAGATCACCGAACAGGTAGGCCATCAGGTCGATTCGTACATCGTGCATGAAGCTGAGCACGACCAGGCCGAGGGACAGGGTGCTGGGTGCGAGAATCCCCAACAGGGTGTCGGACGCTAGCGGCTGGCGCTGTTGCAGGGTGACCAGCAGCAACGCCAACAGCAGACAACCCACCGTAACCGCCAGGGCGGGGCTGATGTCGAGTACGAAGCCCAGTGCCACACCCAGCAGTGCTGCGTGGGACAGCGTGTCGCCAAAGTAGGCCATGCGCCGCCAGACCACGAACGATCCCAAGGGGCCTGCAACCAGCGCCAGCGCCAAACCTGCAAGCAGGGCGTAGAGCAGAAAATCAGCCATGCTTGCAGTGGTCTCCGTGTACATGACCGGCTTTGGCCGGGGCAACCACGGAACCGTGCAGGTCGTGGGCGTGGTCGTGGTGATGGTGGTAGATCGCCAGGCTTGGCGCGTTGTTGCCGAACAGCTCGACAAAGGCCGGGTCGCCGCTGACTTGCTCGGGATGCCCGGAGCAGCAGACATGCCGGTTCAGGCAGACAACCTGATCGGTGGTGCTCATTACCAGGTGCAGGTCATGGGAGACCATCAGTACACCGCAACCGTGGCGGTCGCGCAGCCGGGTGATCAGGCTGTACAGCTCGGCCTGGCCCGCCACGTCGACGCCCTGTACCGGTTCATCGAGCACCAGCAGCTCGGGCTCGCGCAGCAGCGCCCGGGCCAGCAGCACGCGCTGCATTTCACCGCCGGAAATGCCCTGGACAGGGCTGTCGATCACCTGCTCGGCACCCACTTCCTTGAGGGCTGCCAAGGCTGTATTGCGGTCTACGCCGGGCACCAGGCGCAGAAACCGTAGAACCGAAAGCGGCAAGGTCGCATCGACGTGCAGCTTCTGTGGCATGTAGCCAATACGCAGTTTGGGTTTGCGCCAGACTTTGCCGCTATCGGGCTTGAGCAGCCCGAGCACCGCGCGTACGAGGGTCGTTTTGCCTGCGCCGTTGGGGCCGATCAGGGTGACGATCTGGCCAGGCTCGACACTCAGGTCAATGTTGTCGAGCACCGACTGGCTAGCGAAGCCGACGCTCACCTGCTCCAGGCGAATCAGGGCATTGCTCATCACGCGCTCCGGCAACTGGCGCAGAGCCCAACCACTTCGACGGTCTGCGTTTCAACCGTGAAACCGACCTCCTTGGCGCTGGCAACGATGGCATCGCTGATCGACGACTGTTCCAGTTCGAGCGCGACATGGCATTCGCGGCAAATCAGGAACTGCCCTTGATGGACATGCTCTGGATGGCTGCAGCCCATGAAGGCATTGAGCGACGCAATTCGGTGAACCAGGCCGTTTTCCAGGAGGAAATCCAGTGCCCGGTACACCGTCGGTGGCGCGGCGCGGCGACCGTCTTGCTCACTCAGCACGGCCAGGATGTCGTAGGCGCCCAAGGGTTTATGGCTCTGCCAGACCAACTCCAGCACGCGTCGACGCAAGGCGGTCAGGCGAAGGCCCTGGCGGACACACAGCGCGTCGGCCTCGGCCAGGGCGCTGTGGACGCAGTGGGAGTGGTCGTGGGGACGATTGGCCAGCGGTGTAGTAGGCATGAGCAGCGACGGTTCTTGTGAGAGACGTTATTATGTTACCTGTTCCTGACCCGTTGAGTGGCTATCGTGTCCCGATTTTTTGCCCTTTTTGTCGCTTTTGTCTCCAGTCTTGTCGTCTTGGCGCCAGCGCAGGCCGAGGTCCGTGTATTGACCAGCATCAAGCCGCTGCAGTTGATTGCGGCTGCGGTCCAGGACGGTGTTGGTACGCCTGAGGTGCTGCTTCCACCGGGCGCTTCGCCTCACCATTACGCCCTTCGTCCCTCGGACGTGCGGCGGGTTGCCGAGGTCGATCTGCTCTACTGGATTGGCCCCGATATGGAAGGTTTTCTACCGCGCGTGCTGAGCGGCCGCAACAAGCCCAGCGTGGCTTTGCAGGCTGTGCCGGGGTTGCAGTTGCGCCACTTTGGCGAAGACAGCCACTCCCACGAGTCGACGGACGAGCATGATCACGATCATCGTCCGGGTAGCCTGGATGCGCACCTCTGGTTGGCACCGGCCAATGCTCGGGTGATCGCCGCGAAAATGACGGCTGACCTTGTGGCCGCTGATCCGACCAATGCTGCCCGCTATCAGAGCAACCTGAGTGCGTTCGAGCAGCGCCTGGATGCCCTCGACCTGCGCTTGAAGGCTCGATTGGCGGGTGTTTCCGGCAGGCCGTACTTTGTTTTCCACGAAGCGTTTGATTACTTCGAGGCGGCGTATGGCTTGCAGCATACTGGCGTATTCAGCGTTGCCGCCGAAGTGCAGCCCGGTGCCCAGCACGTGGCTGCCATGCGCAAGCGTTTGCAGGAGGTCGGCAAGACATGCGTCTTCAGTGAGCCGCCGCTGCGCCCACGGCTGGCCGAGACCTTGACGGCCGGGTTGCCGGTACGTCTGGCCGAACTGGACGCACTAGGGGGCAATACCCCGGTGACCGCCCAAGGCTATGAGCAGGTGCTGGAGAAGCTTGGCAATGACCTGGCGGGTTGCCTGGAGGCGCTCTAGGCAGCCGCCTCCGTGCAATAACCGGCTTAGAGCGCGAACGGCAACGCCACGCTGACTTGCTGACGCGCTGCCAGGCGCACTTCGAAATCGGCAGGGTCGTGAATCAATACATCCATGCCCGCGAAGGACTCTGCCGCAATAAGCCGGGACAGCCAGAAGCGTACACAGGCTATCCGCAGCATGACCGGCCAGAGTTGCGCTTCTGCCGCCGTGAAGGGGCGCAGTGCCGCATAGGCACCCAGCAGCGCCCTTGAACGCGCACCGTCGAGCTGCCCGGCATCGTCACAGCACCAGTCGTTCAGCGTAATGGCCAGGTCGTAGAGCATCGGCCCGGAGCAGGCGTTGTAGAAGTCAATCAGGCCTGTCAGATGCGTGCCTTCGAACAGCGCATTGTCACGGAACAGGTCCGCGTGCAGGTTGGCGCGCGGCAAGGCCATGATCTGCGCGTGATGCGTTCTGATCTCCTCCAGGCAGGCTTGCAGCAGCTGGCGTTGATCCGCGTTCAGGCGCGGCATCAGCTCGGCACCGGTTTGCAGCATCCAGTCCAGGCCGCGGTCGGTTTTACGCTCCAGCACATGCTCGCAGGTCGCCACATGCAGGTGGCCGAGCAGTTCGCCAACCTGATGGCAATGCTGGTTGTTCGGCTCCTTGATGTGCTTGCCTGGCAGTCGCGGTTGCAGCAAGGCCGGCTTGCCGGCCAACTCGCGCAATGCCACGCCGTCCGTGGTCCGCAATGCGTATGGCACAGGCAGGTTGGCTTCGTGCAGGACGTCCAGCAGTTCAATAAAGAACGGCAGGTCCTGGATTGGCCCGCGCTCGACCAGCGTCAGCACAAACTCACCCTGTTCGAGGCTGACGAAGAAGTTGCTGTTTTCGGTTCCGGCGGCAATGCCCTGGAAATCCCGAAGGCGGCCCAGGCCATAAGGGGCCAGAAAGGTTTCCAGCTCAGGCCGGGTCAAAGGGGTGAACACAGACATGGTCAAAACTGCTCGTTCGGGCACTTCGGCCAGGAAGTGCCGGGTTGATGTTAGAGGTCGCGCGTTACCACTCGAAAATCTTCCAGGATGGAATCAGCATGTCCGGTTGATCTGAGCGGATAAAGTTGGCTTCGGTGCCGTCGGCGCGAACCAGAAAGTAAGGTTTGCCATGCTTGGGGGTAATCTTGATGGCATACAGAAAACCATTCTGGCGGTACTCCTGAATGGTTTTATCGCCTTCCTGGCGAATGGTGACGTCCGGATCGGGCGACGGTGCATCATCCGCAGCCATCGCCGCGAACGGAGTAGCCAGGAGCCCTAGCAGCAACAGGCGATTTAGTGTGCGCATGATAACCTTGTCCCTTTGTCGTCAATGATCCGGACATTCTAGCGCCGGGCCCGCCGAAAAGGTTGATTCTGCTCATGAGCCAAGCTCCCCTCGTCCTGGTGGACGGTTCTTCCTACCTGTACCGCGCCTTCCATGCGCTACCGCCACTGACCACCTCCAAGGGCCTGCCAACCGGTGCGGTCAAGGGTGTGCTGAACATGCTGAAGAGCCTGCGCAAGCAGTATCCAGGCAGCCTGTTTGCCGTTGTTTTCGATGCAAAAGGCGGCACGTTCCGCGACGAAATGTTCGCCGAGTACAAGGCCAATCGGCCCAGTATGCCGGATGACTTGCGGGTGCAGATCGAACCGCTGCATGCCAGCGTGCGTGCACTGGGGTATCCGCTGCTTTGTGTGGAGGGCGTCGAAGCCGATGACGTGATTGGCACCCTGGCCCGCAGCAGCGCGGCTGCCGGACGTCCGGTGATCATCTCCACAGGCGACAAGGACATGGCACAGCTGGTCGATGGCCACATTACGCTGGTCAACACCATGACCGGTAGTGTGCTGGACGTGGCTGGCGTGAAGGAGAAATTCGGCGTCGGTCCCGAACACATCATCGACTTCCTGGCTCTTATGGGTGACAAGGTCGATAACATTCCTGGCGTGCCAGGGGTGGGCGAGAAAACCGCGTTGGGCCTGCTGACTGGTGTTGGTGGCGGTCTGCGCGATCTCTACGACAACCTCGACAAGGTGCCCAGCCTGGCTATCCGGGGGGCCAAGACCCTGCCGGCCAAGCTTGAGGAGCACCGCGACGCCGCGTTCCTCTCGTATGAACTGGCGACGATCAAGCTCGACGTCCCGCTGGATATCGAGGTTGACGCACTGGTGTGCGGTGAACCCGACCGCGAAGCCTTGCTGGCGCTGTACACCGAGCTGGAGTTCAAGAGCTGGGTCGAGGAGATTCAGCGTGAGGCCAAGCGTGAAGGCGTGGCGGTTGCCGAGGTGGCAGAGCAGCCAACGGTCGAAGTGAAGTATGAAACCATCCTTGACCAGGCGCGCTTTGACGTCTGGCTGGAAAAACTGAAGAAGGCCACGCTGATTGCTTTCGACACCGAGACCACGGGTCTTGATGCTCAGCAGGCGCAAATTGTCGGTGTGTCGTTTGCTGTGGAGCCCTTTGAGGCGGCCTATGTGCCGTTGACTCACTCCTACATGGGCGTGCCCGAGCAACTTGATCGAGACGCCGTGCTGTTGGCGCTCAAGCCGATCCTGGAAGACCCGAATACGCTGAAAGTCGGCCAAAACGCCAAATATGACATGAATATTCTGGCCAATTGCGCGATTGGCGGTGATCAGGCAAACGGTATCGCGCTGCGTGGTGTGGC
The DNA here is from genome assembly GCF_053629555.1 of Pseudomonas sp. HLS-6 TE3448. Taxonomy (NCBI): domain Bacteria; kingdom Pseudomonadati; phylum Pseudomonadota; class Gammaproteobacteria; order Pseudomonadales; family Pseudomonadaceae; genus Pseudomonas; species Pseudomonas sp. HLS-6 TE3448. Next base: position 1,416,287 of record NZ_JBRJIO010000001.1, read on the forward strand.
CTTCGACACCATGCTGGAGTCCTACGTGCTGGATTCCACCGCGACCCGTCATGACATGGACAGCCTGGCGCTCAAGTACCTGGACTACACCACTATTTCCTTTGAGGACATCGCCGGGAAAGGCGCCAAGCAACTGACCTTCGACCAGATTTCGCTTGAAACGGCCGGCCCCTACGCGGCCGAAGATGCCGATGTGACGTTGCGTCTGCATCAGGCATTGCAGGCACGCTTGGCCAAGACGCCGAGTGTGCTGCCGGTGTTGAACGAGATCGAGATGCCGCTGGTGCCGGTGCTGGCGAAGATCGAGCGTCAGGGTGCACTGGTCGATGCCAAGCTGCTCGGTGCCCAGAGCCTGGAGCTGGGTGAGAAACTGGTCGCGCTGGAGCGTGAAGCCTTCGCGATCGCGGGTGAAGAGTTCAACCTGGGCTCGCCTAAGCAGTTGGGGGTGATTCTGTACGAAAAGCTCGGCCTGCCGATCCTCAGCAAGACCGCCAAGGGCCAGGCTTCCACGGCTGAGGCTGTGCTGGCGGAACTGGCCGAACAGGACTACCCACTGCCCAAGGTGCTGATGCAGTACCGCTCGCTGAGCAAGCTGAAAAGCACCTACACCGACCGTCTGCCCGAGCAGATCAACCCGCGCACTGGGCGTATCCATACCTCGTATCATCAGGCCGTGGCGGCCACCGGTCGTTTGTCCTCAAGTGATCCGAACCTGCAGAACATCCCGATTCGCACCCCTGAGGGGCGGCGTATTCGCCAAGCGTTTGTTGCTGCGCCCGGCTACCGTCTGTTGGCTGCGGACTATTCGCAGATCGAGTTGCGCATCATGGCTCACCTGGCCAAGGACGAAGGGCTGTTGCATGCGTTCCGGCACAACCTGGACGTTCACCGGGCCACGGCCTCAGAGGTCTTCGGCGTTGCCTTGGAAGACGTTACGAGCGACCAGCGGCGCAGTGCCAAGGCGATCAACTTCGGTTTGATCTACGGTATGAGCGCTTTCGGTCTGGCCAAGCAGATTGGTGTCGATCGCAAGCAGTCCCAGGCCTACATCGACCGTTATTTCGCCCAGTACCCAGGCGTGCTGGCGTACATGGAGCGCACGCGTGCTCAGGCTGCCGAGCAAGGGTTTGTCGAAACCCTGTTCGGTCGCCGCCTGTACCTGCCGGACATCAATGCAAAGAACCCGGCACTGCGCAAAGGCGCGGAGCGCACGGCGATCAACGCACCAATGCAGGGTACTGCAGCCGACATCATCAAGCGGGCCATGGTGGCGGTAGACAACTGGCTGAACGATTCCGGACTGGATGCTCGGGTGATCCTGCAGGTTCACGATGAATTGGTGCTGGAAGTACGTGAAGACCTGGTCGATCAGGTGCGTGAACAGATCCGTCCGTACATGAGCAGCGCCGCGCAGTTGGATGTTCCGCTGCTGGTGGAGGTAGGTGTGGGCTCGAATTGGGATGAAGCGCACTAAATAACCCTGAAAAAGCTGCGGCATATCGTCGCGGCTTTTTGGCTGGGTACACGCTGTTAGTCGTGGAAATTCTATGTGCTATCGCAAATAGTTTCTAAACGCCCGGAACTAATCGGGTGAACCACGACTCAGAGTAACTGAATGGGTGGTGAAGCCCTTCGATGCTCCTATGTTGTGTTAAGTGTTGGCAGATATCTGGACCCCGCCCTAGCGGTCCGGAACTTGAACCCCGAACTTCCCCCTTCCCCATACGAAGTCCGGGGTTTTTTTTGCCTTGCGTTTGGCGCCTGGCCCTTATTCTGCGGGCTTGTCGGCCAACTCCATCCAGTTCGCCAGAACGCCGTAGGCTTCTTCCAGCCCTTGGCGCTTAGGGGCGGAGAACAGCTGAATGGTCACCCCTTCGCCCCAGCCCTTGCGGATTTCCGCTTGCACCTTGAGCAGGGTGTTTTTTGCCGCGCCATAGGTGAGTTTGTCGGCTTTGGTCAGAAGAATATGCATCGGCATGTTACTGGCCACTGACCAGTCGAGCATCATCTGGTCGAAGTCGGTCATGGGGTGACGCACATCCATCATCAAAATCACGCCCCGCAGGCTTTCGCGGCTGCCCAGGTAGGCCTCCAGGTGGCGCTGCCAGTGCTGTTTGAGCGGGATCGGGACCTTTGCATAGCCATAGCCTGGCAGGTCGACCAAACGCCGTTCTTCGTCCAGACTGAAAAAATTGAGTAACTGGGTGCGACCGGGTGTTTTCGAGGTGCGTGCCAGGCTGGCGTGGGTCAGCGTGTTTAGAGCGCTGGACTTGCCGGCGTTGGAGCGCCCGGCAAAGGCCACTTCATAGCCCTGGTCGTCTGGGCACTGGTCGACTTTGGCGGCGCTGAGCGCAAATTTGGCCTGTTGGCAGAGGCCGAGAATGGGGTTTTTTACGTGCATGGGGTATCCGCTTGGGGGCTTGTCCGAGGCAGGCTCGGCAAGGGGTGTCGTTTCCGTTTCGATAACGGGAGTATATAATGCCGCAGATTTTGTGTGCGCTTTATCCCAGCGTAGGATGAGGTTCACGGGGGGACCCGATTCAAGCTTGCGCGTTAGAACGCAGTGCAGGCCCCCAGCCCTGAAAGGTCGTTCGCATGACGAAATGGCTGTTGGTTACCGTTGTCTTGGTACCGTTTTTCAGCGCTCAGGCTACACAGGATCCCGAGGCGTTGTACAACCGCGCATGCGCGGCGTGTCATGCCGGTCAGCTGCCACAGGCACCGAAACCAGGTGATCGTGCAGCCTGGGAACCGAGACTGGCGCAGGGTATGGAGACGTTGGTGGTGCATGTCACCCAGGGTTTCAAGGCTATGCCGCCGCGTGGATTGTGCATGGACTGCAGTGCCGAAGACTACCGGGCGATCATTCAGTGGATGATCCGATAGTATCGATACATAACTCTTTCACCCTTAGCCGTAGTTGGATTAGCTGATGAACAAACTACTCGTGAGTCTGCTGTTGACCTTGGGCGTCACCGGCGCTGCAAATGCCGCTGGCAATCTTGTTGGCGATGCCGCTGCCGGTCAGGGCAAAACTGCTGTATGTGGCGCTTGTCACGGTCCAGACGGTAACAGCATGGCGCCGAACTTCCCGAAACTGGCTGGCCAGGGTGAGAAATACCTGGAGAAACAGCTGCATGATATCAAGTCGGGTAAGCGCACCGTGCTGGAAATGACGGGTCTGCTGACCAACCTGAGTGATCAGGACATGGCAGATATCGCGGCCTACTTCGCTAGCCAGAAAGGCAGTGTCGGCGCCGCCGATCCAAAACTGGTCGCGGCCGGTGAAGCCCTGTTCCGCGGTGGCAACCTTGAAAAAGGCATGCCTGCCTGCACCGGTTGCCACTCGCCTAATGGCGCTGGCCTGGCTGCTGCCGGTTTCCCGCACCTGGGTGGCCAGCATGCGCAGTACGTCGCCAAGCAATTGACCGACTTCCGTGAAGGCAACCGTACCAACGACGGCGACGCGATGACCATGCGTTCCATCGCTGCCAAGCTGAGCAACAAGGACATCGAGGCAGTATCGAGCTACATTCAGGGTCTGCACTGATCCTTGCGGCGTAACGTTGTGCGGGGCTACATCTCTCGCAATGTTAACGTGCCGTTAATGCAGCTGCGAAAGCATGAAAAGGGTGGCTAGGGCCGCCCTTTTTTGTACCTGCTACCGTTACACTATCGAACTCAGGCCTGTGTCGATCTGTCTGAAGGCAGGTCGCGTTGTGGCGACTCATCACTGCTCAGGAGTAAAGCATGCGTAATCTGATTCTCAGCGCCGCGTTGGTCGCCGCCAGCGTCTTTGGCATGTCTGTCCAGGCCGCCGAGCCGCCTGCAGACGGTAAGTATGTCGAGCTGAACAATCCTGTGCCGGTTGCTGTGCCTGGCAAGATCGAGGTGGTGGAGCTGTTCTGGTACGGCTGCCCGCATTGCTACAGCTTTGAGCCGACCATCAACCCATGGGTCGAGAAGCTGCCAAAGGACGTCAACTTTGTGCGCGTACCTGCCATGTTTGGCGGCGCCTGGGATGCCCATGGCCAGATGTTCCTGACCCTGGAAGCCATGGGTGTCGAGGGCAAGGTGCACAGTGCTGTATTCAACGCGATCCAAGTGGAACACAAGCGTCTGACCAAGCCTGAGGAAATGGCCGACTTCCTCGCGACTCAGGGCGTCGACAAGGACAAGTTCCTGGCGACATTCAATTCCTTTGCGATTAAGGGCCAGGTTCAGAAAGCTCGCGATCTGGCCAAAAAATATGAAATCAGCGGTGTTCCGACCATGGTTGTCAACGGTAAGTACCGTTTTGACCTGGGCTCTGCCGGCGGTCCAGAGGAAACCATCAACGTGGCTGACCAGTTGATTGCCAAGGAGCGCGCCGCCCAGTAAGCGGCGATTGCCATGCGGCGTTGGAAAACTGAACGGTGTGTTGGCCTGCATGATCCGCAGGTCAACGAACACCATTTGCAGACCAGTAGCCTCCCGAAGGACGGTCGTCTGCGCCTGCTCAGTTTCAATATCCAGGTGGGGATCAGTACCGAGCGCTACCGCCACTACCTGACGCGTAGTTGGCAGCACCTTTTGCCTACCACCGGCCGTGCCGGTAACTTGCAGAAAATTGGTGACCTGCTCAGCGACTTTGATCTCGTCGCCCTGCAGGAGGCCGATGGTGGCAGCTTGCGTTCAGGTTTCGTCAATCAGGTCGAGTACCTGGCGCAACTGGGTGCCTTCCCTTACTGGTATCAACAGCTCAATCGCAACCTTGGCCGTTTCGCTCAGCACAGCAATGGCGTACTCAGTCGCTTGAAGCCGCAGTTGCTGGAAGACCATCCGCTGCCCGGTCCTTCGGGTCGTGGTGCGATTCTGGTGCGTTTTGGTGAAGGGGACGATGCGTTGGTCGTGGTGATGATGCACCTGGCGCTGGGTGCACGGACCCGTGCGCGTCAACTCGCCTACATTCGTGAACTGATTGGTGGTTATCGTCATCAGGTATTGATGGGCGACATGAATACCCATGCCAGCGACCTGCTGGAACACTCGCCATTGCGTGATCTCGGTTTGGTTGCCCCGCAGGTGCAAGCCACGTTCCCCAGTTGGCGGCCGCAGCGTTGTCTTGATCATATCTTGCTCAGCCCCAGCCTCACGCTGGAGCGCTTCGAGGTGCTTGCCCAGCCCATTTCCGATCATCTTCCGGTCGCGGTTGAGATTCGTTTGCCTGATGCCCTTGCGATGGATACGCTTCCGGCCGTGAGCTAACTGCCCCTACTCCTTTGCGAAATCAGGCATGACCGAAGAAGCCCAGCGCTGGAAAGAAAAATACCTCAAGAGTATTGAGCAACAAGAAAAGCTCGAGCGCCGCTGGGAAGCTCGCCTTGACCTTCTGCGTCGAGGCTTGGTACGCAGCACATTGGCGGCCGAAGGCAGCGATCTGGCTGTTGATAAGTGCATGAAAGAGATGCGCGACGTCATCCGCACCGACAATATGGACGCTGCACTGGCAGGCTTGATTCCGCGGTTGGAAAAAGCCGTATTGGACTCCGAGCAGCGTCGGGAAACCCGAACGGCACAGATCGGCACAGCGCTGGCGGCATTAGTGAGCCAGTTGCAAGCATTGCCGTTGCCGAGTGAGGTCACTCGGCCACTGAAAAAATTTGCCAAACAACTGGATGCTCGCGCGAGTCAGCCTCGTGAGATGCCTTTGCTGCTGGGCGAGCTGAGTAGCTTGCAAGGCCAGGCGATTGCTGCGCTGGACAAGCCAGAAGAAGCCGGCCGCCCAGGTTTTTTGCAGCGGTTGTTCGGTAACCGCGAAGCGGCATCAGAGGCGCCCGCAGTACCGACAACGGTTGCCAGCACAGCCTCTGCGGCCGTTGAGGTGGAGGCCGCTGTTGTTGAATCAGCGCCTATTGCATCGCCTGCCGAGGTCGATGCAGATGAGCTGCATCCGCTGCCTGAGCCCGTTGTCGAGGCGGCCAGCGAGGCGGTGACGTCCGTGCAGGTCGAACCCGCGGCCGCCGAGCCTGTGCAGGTGCCCTCTCCTCCAGTCGCTGCGCCGCTTGAGGCATTGGCAGCGGAGCCAGCATCTGAACCTGAGCGTCCTGAAGCACCGGAGACCGGGGCCGATGTTCCACCGCTCGCTGCCGATATCCCGGAGGATCAGGCCACGCCCGCCGAAGAGGCGTACGCACTGCCCGAAAACACCGAGCCTAGCTACAGTTCGGTCGCCAGTCATATTGAAGAGACCCTGCTGGGCTTGCTGGATGATCTGACGCTTCCCGAGCGGCACAAGGCCCAGGCGCAATCCATGCGCGAGCGCCTGCAGCATGGCCTGAACTGGTATGAGCTGTTGCCGGTCCTGGACGATCTGGTCGTGCTCATGCTGGCTATCACCAGCAGCGGCCAGCATGAGTTTGAAGCCTATCTGCAGCAGGTCAATGAACGCCTTGAGTCTTTCCAGAGTCATCTGCAGGAAGCCAGTGAAGGGCATGCCGATAGCCGGACAGCTGCCCGCGATCTGGATAGCCAGTTGCGTGAACAGGTTGATGGCCTGCAAAGCAGCGTGCAGGGGGCTGCGGATCTGGAAAGCCTCAAACACATTCTGGATAACCGCCTGGAAGGATTGCTGGGAACGATTGACATACACCAGCAGCAGCGTGATCAGCGTGAGCAGGAAATGGCCGAGCGTTTGCGTGGCTTGGCTGAGCGGGTTACGCATATGGAGCAGGAAGCCCAAGGTTATCGTGAGCACCTGGAAGAGCAGCGGCAGAAGGCCTTGATCGACCCGCTGACCGGCCTGCCCAACCGTGCGGCCTGGTCCGAGCATCTGGAGCGTGAGATGCAGGCTTGGCAGGCACAGGGTGGCCACCTGTTGGTCGCGATGCTTGATCTGGACCATTTCAAAAGGATCAATGACAACTACGGGCACCTCGCTGGCGACAAGGTGCTAAAGATCGTCGCCAACGAACTGCGCAAGCGCTTGCGCGGCCGTGACTTTATCGCCCGGTTTGGTGGTGAGGAGTTTGTGCTGTTGATGCCGCAGAGCAATCTGCTCAGTGGATGCCAGCAGGCCGAAATCCTGCGGGCAGCGGTCGAGGCCTGCCCATTCCACTTCAAGGGCGAGCGGGTAACGATCACCCTCTCGATAGGTGTCACTGCGCTACGGGATGGGGAGCGCAGCGACATCGCTCTCAAGCGCGCCGACGAGGCGTTGTATCGCGCCAAGCACCAAGGCCGTAACCGCGTCGAACAAGGATGAGCACTATATAGTTATCACCGTTTGCGCCATCGCTAGAGAGGGTACGTTATGCTATTGCATTACTGATATCCATAGATGTGCCCTCTTGCCATGAAAGCCTTCTTCTGCGCCCTGCTGCTTCTGTCTCTGGCCGGTTGTGCGAACACCCTCCAGATTGACCGAAGCCACCCATCTGTCAACCAGGACAGTCGTATCCAGTTTGTTGTCCTGCACTACACCAACGCTTCGCTGGAGCGTTCACTGGCGTTGTTGACCCATGGTGAAGTCAGCAGCCACTACCTGATTGGTGATCAGCCAGCGACCATCTACCAACTGGTAGACGAGAACCGCCGTGCCTGGCACGCCGGTGACAGCCAATGGCAGGGGCGTACCTGGCTCAACTCAAGCTCTATTGGCATTGAGATCGTAAACCCAGGTTTTACCGATACACCGTCTGGACGTGTCTGGCACCCCTACTCCGAGGCGCAAATACAAGCGCTGATCCTGTTGCTCAAGGACATCGTCAAACGCAATAACATCGACCCACGGCATATCATTGGGCATAGCGATATAGCGCCATCACGCAAACTCGACCCAGGCCCTCTGTTTCCCTGGAAGCGCCTGGCCGATGCCGGTGTTGGTGTATGGCCCGATGCCGCTGCCGTTGCACAGCAGCGTGCCCGCTTCGATGTGAGCCCGCCGAGTATTGCCTGGTACCAGCAGCAACTGGCACGTTTCGGCTATGCCATCGAGCAAACCGGGGTCAATGATGTCAGTACCCGGCACGTGTTGGCCGCCTTCCAGATGCGCTTCCGCCCGCAACGTTTTGATGGCGTGCCCGATGCGCAGACGGCGGCAATATTGCAGGTGCTCAACCGCTCCCGCTGATGGGCGCCGCCCAACGGGCAGGCTGATTCGTCAGGCAGTTGCTATACCTTGTGGTATTCAACGGGATATCGCCTGATGTCATCTGCCTTCGCCGCGCTGCGCAGCCTTTTCCTTCGCCCCTGGCTACTGGCCGCGCTTGCGGCCTCGGCCAGTGCGATCCTGTTGCTGAGCGCCAGCCTTGGTGTGGCCATGCACCAGGTTCAGCAAAGTGAAAGCGAGCAGATGAATGCCAAGGGGGAGCGCTTTCTGGAGCGACTGGAGCAGATCTTCAGTCAGCTGCGTGAAGGTGTGGACCATCTTCAGGCTCAACCGCTGCGAGGGTGCACTCCGCAGATGTTGGCAGCCTTGCAGCAGGTGGGCTTCAACAATCGCTTTGTCTTTGAAGCCGCCTATATAGATGGAGACACCCGCTGCTCCAACCGCTTGGGCGAGCACAGCACAGAACCTGTACGGCCCCCGGATATTCAGGGGCCGACCTACAGTTATTGGCTGAACACCAGTGCCGAACCGAACGATAACCTGGCGGCATTGATGCTGGGGCGTGGGCATTTCCGTATCTCGACTTCCCGTGGGCACCTGAGCGATGTTGTTGATCTGCCGCCTGGCGGCAGCCTGTTGGTGGTGCTCGACAACGGTATGCGCGCAGTACCCGTGTTGGGGCCAGCGCAGGCGTGGCCACCCTCTTCTGACGGAACACTCGACGTTGCAAATGCCATGGTCGAGTTGCCCGATCGCCTGGTCTATCGGATGCCGACCAAGTCTCCGGACTATCAACTGGTGCTGATTACTCCCAAAGCCAGCCTGCCGCTGAAAATGAACGGCGTCATCTGGTTGCTGTTCCCAGGTAGCCTGCTGCTGGCCTGGTGCATCGGCTGGTTGGTACTGCAGCTGGTACGTCAACGCCAATCAATGAGTTCGGAGCTGCAGGGGGCGTTGCGGCGAGGTGAGTTGCAGGTGCTCTATCAGCCAATTCTCGAGCTCAACAGCCGACGATGCGTGGGGGCCGAGGCGCTGGTACGGTGGCGCCACCCCGATGGCACGCTGACCAGTCCGGACCTGTTCATTCCGTTGGCGGAAAACACCGGCCAAATTCGCCAGATCACCGACTTTGTGTTGCAGCGCGTGCTGGAGCAGTTGGGGCAGTTGCTGCGTGCCAACCCCCAGTTGTACATCTCGATTAACCTGGCCGCGTGCGATGTGATGGTGCCGCGCATTGGTCGTGTGGCTGCTCGTTTACTGGCACTGCACCGTGTCGCGGCCAGCCAGATCGCTTTCGAGGTGACTGAGCGTGGTCTGATTGATGTGGTGGTCGCACGGGATAACCTGCAAGCGCTGCGCTCGGTTGGTCACCAAGTGTTGATCGATGACTTTGGCACAGGCTACTGCAGCCTGGCCTACCTGCAGACACTGCCGGTCGACTGCCTGAAGATCGACAAGGCGTTCATCGATGCACTGGGCCATGATGCCGCCAGTAGTGGGGTTGCTCCGCATATCATTCGCATGGCGCATGCCTTGCAGTTGCGGGTTATCGCCGAAGGTATCGAGTATGAGGATCAGGCGCTGTTGCTGAACAGCGAGGGTGTGAACTACGGACAGGGTTGGTTGTTTGCGCATCCCCTCAGCGCCAGGCAATTTGCCGAGTTGGTGACCCGAGGTCGGCGCAGGGGGCCGCGACGGATCGATGATGAGGCCTGAACCTACTCCAATATACGACGGAGAATCATCATGTTGAGTTGGGCTATTACTTTCCTGATTATCGCCATCGTCGCTGCTGTGCTGGGCTTCGGTGGTATCGCGGGCGCAGCGACTGGCATCGCGAAGATCCTCTTCATCATTTTCCTTGTGCTGTTCGCGGCGTCCCTGTTTTTCGGTCGACGTGGATGACGAAGCTGGTCAGGCGCTCTGTTTAGGGTACTGGACGTTTCAGTATTGGCCCGGGTACTGAGCGGATATCCGAAATGCCTGTAGAGGTAATGGGCATCACGCCGGCTGTTTTGGGTTGTTTCCTACAGCGGATGTCGAAGTGTGCGTCTTGTTGACCGTACATCGATATTTTTTTAGCTGACCCCTCCGACAAATTTGGGGCGTTTCACGCATTCGGATTGTCGAACAACGGCATTTATCATCCAGGCGGATATGGCTGAATTGGCCTAAATATGGCGCTTTGGCCATCTTCGGAATTCCGAACGGCTCTATTTCAACCCTTTCAGACGTTCGTTTTTAGCCTTAATCATCATGCCGAATCGGCATAGGGTAGTCGTTTACGGCATTAGACGTTACCCTCTCGCGTCGGAATAGTTGCGCCTTTTTTCGCTGACCCGAGCGTTCTTTCGCTCGCCTGCGGTGACCTTCTACGGCGCTATTGCCTGCTGCGATCAATCGACTCTTGAAGGCTTTCAATAGCTCTAGGTCGGGGTTTTCAGCGCAATGCCCGTGACCACTTGAAGAAAGGGTAACGACATGAAGAAGGCAAAACTAAGCCTCGCTTGGCAGATCCTCATCGGTTTGATTCTCGGGATTGCAATCGGTGCAGTACTGAATCATTTCAGTGCAGAAAAGGCATGGTGGATCAGTAACGTTCTGCAGCCAGCTGGTGACATCTTCATTCGCCTGATCAAGATGATCGTTATCCCGATCGTGATCTCTTCACTGGTCGTGGGTATCGCCGGGGTTGGCGATGCGAAAAAACTGGGCAGTATCGGCCTGAAAACCATCATCTACTTCGAGGTGGTCACCACCATCGCGATCGTGGTCGGCCTGCTGTTGGCTAACCTGTTCCACCCTGGCGCCGGCATCGACATGAGCACGCTGGGTACGGTGGATATCTCCAAGTACCAGGCAACCGCTGCTGAAGTGCAGCATGAGCACGCGTTCATCGAGACGATCCTCAACCTGATTCCGTCGAACATTTTCGCAGCGCTGATGCGCGGTGAAATGCTGCCGATCATTTTCTTCTCCGTGCTCTTCGGCCTGGGCCTTTCGAGCTTGCAGGCGGATATCCGCGACCCGTTGGTGAAAACCTTCCAGGGCGTGTCCGAAGCCATGTTCAAGGTCACTCACATGATCATGAACTACGCGCCAATCGGTGTGTTCGCGCTGATCGCGGTCACTGTTGCCAACTTCGGCTTTGCTTCGCTGCTGCCGCTGGCCAAGCTGGTACTGCTGGTTTACTTCGCGATTGCCTTCTTCGGCTTCATGGTGCTGGGCCTGATCGCCCGCTTGTTCGGCTTTTCGATCCTGAAGCTGATGCGCATTTTCAAGGATGAGCTGGTCCTGGCGTACTCCACTGCCAGTTCTGAAACGGTATTGCCACGCGTAATCGAGAAGATGGAAGCCTACGGTGCACCGAAGGCCATCTGCAGCTTCGTCGTCCCGACTGGCTACTCGTTCAACCTCGACGGTTCGACCTTGTACCAGAGCATTGCTGCGATTTTCATCGCTCAGCTCTACGGCATCGACCTTTCGATCAGCCAGCAGCTGCTGCTGGTACTGACCTTGATGGTCACCTCCAAAGGTATTGCTGGCGTTCCAGGCGTGTCTTTCGTGGTACTGCTGGCCACCTTGGGCAGTGTCGGTATTCCGCTGGAAGGCTTGGCTTTCATCGCCGGTGTAGACCGCATCATGGACATGGCCCGTACCGCGCTGAACGTGATCGGCAACGCTCTGGCGGTACTGGTTATCGCTCGCTGGGAAGGCATGTACGACGATGCCAAAGGCCAGCGCTACTGGAACTCGCTGCCGCACTGGCGCAGCAAGGAAGCAGTACCTGCCGGTAAAGTGGCGACCAAGTAAGCCGCTGCATGATCTGATTAAAAGCCCCGACGTGTCGGGGCTTTTGCTTTTCTGGCGTGCCCCCAGCCTGGCCCGCTATCATTCGGCCCACTGTGTGGGGGAATAACTGATGCTCAACGGCCTCTGGCTTGGATTTTTCGTAGTCGCTGCCGTGTCGGCGCTGGCGCAATGGTTAGTGGGCGGCAACGCCGGGATCTTTGCCGCCATGGTCGAGAGCATCTTTGCCATGGCCAAATTGTCGGTCGAGGTCATGGTGTTGCTGTTTGGTACCCTCACCCTCTGGCTGGGCTTTCTGAAAATTGCCGAGAAAGCCGGTGTGGTCGAATGGCTGGCCAAAGTACTAGGCCCATTGTTCCAGCGCCTGATGCCGGAGGTTCCCCCCGGCCACCCGGCATTGGGTTTGATCACCCTGAACTTTGCCGCCAACGGCTTGGGCCTGGATAACGCAGCCACGCCGATCGGGCTCAAGGCCATGCGGGCGCTACAGGAGCTCAATCCCAGCTCAACTACCGCCAGTAATGCGCAGATTCTCTTTTTGGTACTCAACGCCTCTTCGCTGACGTTGTTGCCCGTCACCATCTTCATGTACCGCGCCCAGCAGGGGGCGCTGGACCCGACGCTGGTGTTCCTGCCGATCCTGCTGGCGACCAGTGCATCAACGCTGGTTGGCCTGCTTTCTGTGGCGGTCATGCAACGACTGCGGCTATGGGACCCGGTGGTCCTGGCCTACCTGGTGCCTGGCGCGCTGCTGCTCGGTGGGTTCATGGCGCTGCTGGCTGGGCTTTCGGCTACAGCCCTGGCGACCCTCTCGTCAATCATGGGCAACTTGACCCTGTTCGGACTGATCATGCTCTTTTTGCTGATTGGCGCGTTCAAGCGGGTCAAGGTGTATGAAACCTTCGTTGAGGGCGCCAAAGAAGGGTTTGACGTCGCCAAGAGCCTGTTGCCCTATCTGGTGGCAATGCTCTGCGCCGTTGGCGTGTTGCGTGCCTCTGGAGCCCTTGAGTTCGGTCTGGACGGTATTCGCTATGCGGTTGACTGGTTTGGCTGGGATACCCGCTTTGTCGATGCGTTGCCGACCGCGCTGGTTAAGCCATTCTCTGGCAGTGCTGCCCGCGCGATGTTGATCGAGACCATGCAAAGCCATGGGGTAGACAGTTTCCCTGCGTTGGTGGCTGCCACGGTTCAGGGCAGCACCGAAACCACATTCTATGTACTGGCCGTGTATTTTGGCGCAGTGGGTATCCAGCGGGCCCGACATGCTGTGGGCTGTGCGCTGCTCGCCGAATTGGCCGGCGTGCTGGCGGCCATTGGCGTCTGCTACTGGTTCTTTGCCTGAGCTTGTGCGGCTTGGCGCACGGTCCAACCAACCAGTTGCTCCATCAGCCGGTCGCTGGCCTGGCCAAAGCCTTCGACGACAGCGGGTATCTGTTTATCGCTTAGCGGTTGACGCACCTCGAAGCGTTGGCTGGCCAAAATTCGCTGGGTGCGCCCTTGTACCAGGCGCGCATCAAAGCGGATCACCACGTTGAGCCCCTGCGCGCCATACTCACTCTGGAACGATTGCAGCTCGCCGGTCAGCTCGTAGTCGGCTTGCAGGTTGCTATCGTCGGCGCTGAGCCGCTGTACCCTACCATCGCGCTGGAAGGCATCGAGCATGCGGTTGCGCAGCAACGTGGGCGCCGGGTCACTCCAGCGGGCGCCCTTGTAGCTGCTGATCAGATCACCTTGAGGCACCACGGCAATACGCGGGCTGTTCAGCACTTCACTGGTGAGCGGTTTGTTCAGACGCAGCGACCAGTCTAGTGGCGCAACGTCGCTGGTGCCGTGCTGGACCTGGTGGGTCGGCAGACGGTAGACATCGGATGGGTCGGCCTGGGGCAGAATCGAGCAGGCACTGCTCAGGCTTAGCGCTAATGCCAGTACCAGGCGGTTACGCTTCATGGCTCGAACTCCTTGTTTTTGTCACGGCCCAACAGATAACCACTGGGGTTGGCTTCCAGGCGCCGGGAGATTGCCTTCAACGCGGTCAGGGTGTCTCGCAGTTCTCGAATGGCTGGTGCCAGTTCATGCAGGCCCTGCGCCCCCTCATTGATGGCTTCGCGATTGTCGTTGAGCATGGCGTTGAGGGTTGTGGTACTGCTGGCCAGCGACTGCATTGCCTGTTGGGCATTACCGACGATTTGTGTGCCCTGGCTGCTGAGCAGGCCATTGGCGTTGCGCATCAGTTGGCTGGTTTGTTCCAGCGTGGCGCTGGCCTGCTTGCTCACCTGTGCCAATTGCTGGATGGCGAGGCGAATGTCGTCGCGCTGCTCGGCAACCGAGCCGGTGGTTTGCTCCAGATGCGCCAAGGTATTGCTCAACCGTGCAGCGTTCTCCTCGGAGAACAGCTGGTTAGCATTGTGCAGCAGTTGGTTGATGCTGCTCATCAGGTCATTGCTGTTGCTCATAAGACGTGCAATCGGTGATGGCGAGGCAATGATCACCGGGAGTTTGTGCCCTACCCCTTCCAATGCTGGGCTCTGTGGCGTACCGCCACTGAGCTGGATGATCGAGGTACCGGTGATACCGGTCAGGGCCAGCTTGGCCTGGGTGTCTTCCTTGATCGGGGTGTCGGCGCTCAGCCGGATGCGAGCCAGTACACGGCGAGGATCCTTTGGGTCGAGGCGCAGGTTGATGACATCGCCAACCTTGATCCCGCTGTATTGCACCGAACTGCCTTTGGACAAGCCGGAAACGGTCTCGTTGAACACCACTTCATAGTCCTTGAAGGTGTTATCGACACTGGATTTGGCCAGCCACAGGCCGAACAGCATGGCGCCAGCCACGACCAGCACGGTGACCAGCCCGATCAATATATGGTGTGCACGGGTTTCCATCTCAATCCTCCTTGAGCGCTGTGGCGGCCTGGTAGGCCGCACGGCCACGGGGGCCATGGAAGTAGTCTTGAACCCAGGCGTCCTCGGTATCGGCAACTTGAGCGATTGGCGCGGCAACCAGTACTTTTTTCTGTGCCAGCACCGCGACGCGATCGGTGATGGTGTAGAGGGTGTCCAGGTCGTGAGTGATCAGAAACACGCTCAAGCCCAAGGCGTCACGCAAGGTCAGGATCAATTGGTCGAAGGCCGCCGCACCAATAGGGTCGAGCCCTGCTGTAGGTTCGTCGAGAAAAAGGATATCGGGATCCAGGGCCAGTGCCCGTGCCAGTGCTGCGCGCTTGATCATGCCGCCAGAAAGAGAGGCCGGGTACTTGTCTGCGGCCGACAAGGGCAGCCCGGCCAGAGCCAGCTTGACGCCCGCGAGCTGTTCGGCATCTGCGCGGCACAGGCCGGCATGTTCGATCAGCGGCAAGGCGACGTTCTCAGTGACCGTCAGCGAGGAGAACAAGGCCCCTTTCTGGAACAGTACGCCAAACCGTCGTTCGACCTGGGAGCGCTGCGCTTCGTCCAACTGGTTCAGGTGCTGCCCGAATACCCGTACATCGCCTTCGTCGGGACGCCGCAGGCCGATGATGCTGCGCAGCAGGACGGATTTGCCACTGCCTGAGCCTCCGACCACAGCAAGGATTTCGCCACGGTACAGATCGAGGTCGAGGTGTTCATGCACGCTCTGGCTGCCAAAGCGATTGCACAGGCCCCGGGCTTCAATCACGGTTTCGCGTGGTGGCGTACTCACCAGCCCATCTCCATGTAAAACAGGGCCGCAATGGCATCGAGCACAATGACTACAAAGATCGACTGAACCACGCTGGAGGTTGTGTGCGCACCTACCGATTCGGCACTGCCGGAGACCTTGAGGCCTTCCAGGCAACCAATTGCAGCGATCAGGAAGGCAAAAAACGGGGCCTTGGCCAACCCGACCAGAAAGTGTCTTGCATCGATGTCGTTTTGCATCATCGAAAGGAACATGGCCGGCGAGATGTCCAGGGACAAGGCGCAAACCAGCCCGCCGCCGACGATGCCGCAGAGCATTGCAAGAAAAGTGAGTAGTGGCAGTGCAATCAACAAGGCCAGCACCCGTGGGATGACCAGAATCTCGATGGGGTCCAGCCCCAGCGTGCGAATGGCATCGATTTCTTCGTTGGCCTTCATCGAGCCAATCTGAGCGGTGAACGCACTCGCGGTACGCCCCGCCATCAGGATGGCGGTCAACAACACACCGAACTCTCGCAGGAAAGAGAACGCCACCAGGTCGACGGTAAAAATGCTGGCGCCGAACTTGACCAGCACTGTTGCCCCAAGAAAGGCCACCACGGCGCCAACCAGAAAGGTCAACAGTGCGACGATCGGCGCGGCGTTAAGGCCGGTTTGCTCAATGTGTGCGACCACCGAGGTGAGCCGCCAGCGTTTTGGCTGTAAAAGCAGGCGTCCGAATGTGGCGAGAATAAGGCCAACGAAGCCGAGCAGGTGCAGGGTATCTTGTTTGAGGGTATCGACGGCACGACCGATGCGTTCAAGCAGTTGCATCAGCACGTTCCGCTCGGGTGTTTTCACCGGTATGCAGTAGTCTTGCAGCGAGCAGTAGACCGTTTTCAGCAGGGCGCGGTTGGCCGCTGGCAAGTGCGTGGCGGTTTCGGTCAGTTGGGCCAGGCGCTGGGTGCCCAGCAACTCGACCAGTAGTGCGGCACCTGCGGTATCCAGCTTGCCAAGTTGATCAAGCTCTATCCGCGTTGTGCTGTCGTACTGCCCTGCCAGGCTTGCAGTGTGCTGCTTCAGGCTGGCGTAGTTGGCCAGCGTCCAGTCACCCGTGATCCGCAGACAAGCTGGGCTGCTGGTGGTGTCCAAGGTGGCATTGGCAGTACTGGTCATAAGCTCCATGTGATCCGAGAGGCGCTCCAATGCGCAGCCTCAGAGCATAGCGCTACTGAGCGGTGCTTGCTTGACCGTCGTCAACTACCCGGAAGCGCAGCACGCCGATGACCTGACCATCTTCGGTCAACACCCTCACCTGCCAGCGCCCGATGGGGTTGCTCGGGAAGTTCTGCTTGTGGGTCCAGGCGCGGTAGCCTTCCTTGCGCCCGCCATGAATGTCCAGCGCGATGCGGTCGACCTCGTTGCCGTTGAACTGCCAGACATGGTAGATCCGCTCATTCAAGCCCCGTGGGGCATTGATCGCTGTGTAGGCATACAGACCGCTGCTGCGGATCTGACTGGCACTCACTTGCTTGAGGCTGGCGCCGGGGGTGCGGTTTTGCACCTCGGTGCTTATCGCGACATCGTTCAGCCATAGCGTGGCAGGCGGCACCCACGAGCGCAGTAGCCAACCGCTGCCACCTACGGCCAGGGTCACGGCTACCAGCATGACCGCGCGGCGCCAGTGGTTGATCGGAAAACTGCTGGCCAGGCTGGGGAACGACAGCAGCATGGCCGCACCTAGTGCCAGCTTGAAGCTCTGTGCTGTGGTGAGGTGCAGGATGATCGGCAGCGCAGTAAGCAGCGCAGCGAACAAGGTCAGGGTGTGCAGGGCAAGAAACAGTGAGCGCCGTGGCGCCAGCCACTTGTAGTACAACGGATCAATGATCGAAATCAGCCCGGCTGCGGTCAGTAGCCCGGTGAATACCAGTTGGCCGCTGTTCCAGGTTGTGGTGATGAAAAAGAACGGCAGTACGAAGAACAGGCTTTCCTGGTGGATCATCTGCGTGGCATAGCGCAGCAGTGGCTGCGGAATTTCGCGCTTGAAGACCTTGGCGAACAGCTGGGTGAAGGTGTTCTCCAGCATCAGCCAGACCCAGCTGACCAGCATCAGAATGGCAATCCAGCTGGCCAGGCCTGCTTGGCGGTCGACCAGAATGAAACTGGCAATACCGGAAATGAAACCGCCAAGGGCAATAACCCCTGGGTAGCGCTTGAACAGTTCGATCAGGCGCTGGATGACGTGAGGCATGCGGGTATTCGCTGAAGTCAGGTAAAAACCCGCACAGGATAACGCTGTTTATCCGTAATGGCTTGTTGTCATCCCCCTTGAGAGGGCCTTTGTCGCGCCTATTGGCCGCGGCGGCGTTTATGCCAGACAAACCCAGCCAGCAGGATCAGCCCGAGCAACCCGGCCAACAGGCGGTAAATGCTTTCGTAACCCAACGCCGGCTTTTCAATGCGCAGGTACCCAGGGTCGGCAAACAGTTGGCGCATGGCCTGGTTGGTATCCTCCAGGCTGACCTGGCGCAACTTGCTTACCGGGTCTGCAAAGCGCCCATCGGCATAAGCGCTCAATGCACTCCAGTAGTAGTCGGCCAAGGCTGCATTACCCTGAGTGGTCCAGGCTTCACGGTCGATGGCTGCCTGTTTGATGCGTTCAAACGTTGCAGGATCCAGCCCATTCTGACGCAGTCGCTCGATCAATTTTTGGAGCAGCACCTCTGCTTCATCGACGCTCTCGCGATCAAGGTCGGCATTCAGGCTCATTACACTGCTATTGCCGAGCATTTCACGCTGGCTGAAGGGTCCATAGGACAGGCTGTGTTTGAGGCGTAGTTCGCTGTACAGCGCCCAGTCCAGGTAGCGTTGTAGCAGGTTGAACGTCTGCTCGCTGTCACCCTCAAGTACTGGCTCAAGGAACATCCAGTGCAGTTTGGCGCTGTTACCTAGCCACCCGCTGGTCAGCACGCGCTTTGCTTCGGCCTTGTGTACAACGGTCTCCAGGCCCCGTCGCTCGCTGGGGTCGACCGGGTCGAGCTGGCCATAGGTCCGTTCCAGATAGGCCGGCAGCAGGCGGTCGAGGCCACCGACCATGATCAGGGTCATGTTGTTGGGCGCATACCAGTGCGCACGCACGTCATCGACCTCTTCCAGTGTCAGGTCGTCTATAGCGGAGCGCTCAGCGCAGGTAAGCCCCAGTTCAACTGCCAATTGTTCGCTGGGCCCGTGGCCGAGGTCCTGGCGGTCGAGCCAGCGTTGCAGGTGCGAGT
Source organism: Pseudomonas sp. HLS-6 TE3448 (assembly GCF_053629555.1). NCBI lineage: Bacteria > Pseudomonadati > Pseudomonadota > Gammaproteobacteria > Pseudomonadales > Pseudomonadaceae > Pseudomonas > Pseudomonas sp. HLS-6 TE3448. The sequence continues at coordinate 1,435,093 of NZ_JBRJIO010000001.1, forward strand.
AATGCCCGCCATCTTCGCGTTCGACGATTTTTTTCGACAGTTCAAGTGCATTCTCGTCGAGCTGAGTCTGGCTGAGAATCGCCAGCAACAGATCAAGGACCTTGCGTTGATTGCGGGCCGGCGCCTCGATTACGAAGGTCGTGTCGGCGCTGCTGGTGTAAGCATTCCACTCGCCACCAAGCGCTTGCATGCGTTCCTCGAGACCACCCTCGCCGCTGTCGTCGATACCGCTGAACAACAGGTGTTCCAGCAGGTGCGGCAGTTCCCGGCGGTCGCATGGGAAATCGTCGAAGCCGACGCCCACGACCAGGCGGATCGACACATGGTCGCGTTCATAACCCGGCTTGAGTATGACCTGCAGGCCATTGGGCAGCAGGTAACCTTCTACCTGGGAGCGATCAAGGGCGAAACTGGGCATGCAACCCAACAGTAGGCAAACAAACAACAGGCAACGCATGGCGAGCTTCCTTGCGGGAGTTCTTGGATCGTTCAAGGCGAATGGGCGTCGTCAGGTACGCTATCGATCAACAGGGCATCAGTGTCTGAGCCACCCAATACCACATAGGCACTACTGCAGAACAGCGAGTTCAGGCGCTTCATGTCGGCGATCAGTTCCAGGTGCAACGAACTGGTTTCGATACTTTGCACCACTTTACGTTGCAGTCGGCTGACATGGGCGTGTGCGAGGCGGCGCTCCTGGGCGCGGAATCGACGTTTTTCCCGTAACAACTGGCGCGCACTTTCCGGGTCGGCGCTGAGAAACACCGACAGGCCCAAGCGCAAGTTGGCCAGCAACTGAGTGTGTAGCCCCGTCAATTCTTCCAGGCCAACCTCGGAAAATTCACGGCGCTGCGCGGTCTTTTGTTGCTGCACCTTGCGCAGCATGCGCTCGATCAGATCGCTGGCCAGCTTGAGGTTGATTGCCAATTCGATGATTTCCGCCCAGCGTCGACTGTCTTGTTCGCCCAGGTCTTCGCGGGGCATTTGCGCCAGGTACAGTTTGATGGCGTTGTAGAGCCCCTCAACATCTTCGCCCAGGCTGCGCATCTGTTGGGTCATTGCCGTTTGGGTACCGCGCAGAACGCCGAGCATGGCATCAAGCATGCTGTCGACCAGATCACCCATGCGCAGGGTTTCGCGTACCGCGTTGGCCAGTGCCAGGCTGGGGGTGGCGAGTGCGGTGGGATCCAGGTGACGGGGCTGGGCATGGCCGTTAGTTTCCTCGCGAAGTGGCAACAGCCAGCTACACACGCTTGCCATGGGCTTCACAGTCGGCAGCATCAACAGGCACCGCACGCTGTTGTAGAGCAGGTGGAAACCGATCACCAGTTCCTGAGGACTGAAATTCAGACTGTCCATCCATTTCACCAGCGGGCCTAATGCTGGAATGATCAGAAGCAGCCCGATCAGCTTGTACAGCAGGCTGCCCAGGGCAACCTGGCGACCTGCAGCGTTCTGCATACTGGTGCTGAGAAAGGCCAGCAGGCCACTACCGATGTTGGCGCCAATCACCAGGCCAATGGCGACAGGCAGGCTGATCAGTTCTGCACCCGCCAGGGTTGCCGTCAACAGTACGGCCGCCAGGCTGGAGTAAGACACCAGGGCAAACAGGGCACCGACCAGGGCGTCGAGCAAGATATCGCCGGTCAGCGAGGCAAACAGCACCTTTACGCCCTGAGCATGAGTGATCGGCGCCGCTGCTTCGACAATCAGTTGAAGGGCCAGGATGATCAGCCCAAGGCCAATGCCGACGCGTCCCAACTGGCCGGCTCGGGTCTGTTTGCGCGACAGGAAGAAAATCACGCCAAGAAAGATCAGCAGGGGTGACAGCCAGGACAGGTCGAATGTCAGTACGCGGGCCATCAGGGCTGTGCCGACGTCGGCACCCAGCATGATCGCCAGTGCCGGGGTCAGTGTCATCAGGCCTTGCCCAACGAATGATGTCACCAGCATGGCCGTGGCGTTGCTGCTTTGCACCAGGGCGGTGACCAGAATACCGGCAATGAAAGCTAACGGGCGTCTGGCCATGTTCTGGCTCAGCACCCGGCGCAGGTTGGAGCCGTACACGCGCAGAATGCCGGTACGCACGATGTGTGTGCCCCAAATCAGCAAGGCCACGGCCGACAGCAAATTGAGCAGGGTCAGCATGTGAAAAGGCCCCCTGTTGAATGTGCCCCAAAGGAGGCAAGTGGATGATGCCGTGAGCCTGGCCTGGTTGCAGGCGGTTCTTTTCCAGTACTCACTTAAGCGTTAGTCGGCTAGAAGCCCTGGCGCCAGCATCGCATAGCCTGCACAGGCTTGAAACTAAACCCTCAGGCTGGAGCATGAAAAAGGGCCCGCGTGGGGCCCTTTCATAACCGCACCAGGATTACTGACCCGGAATGTCCTTGCGAAGTTTCACGGGATCGTTCTGTTGCTGTTTCTTTTTTGCTATCGCCGTACGCATACGGATGTTGATGGCTTCTACCGCCAGCGAGAACGCCATGGCGAAGTAGACATAGCCTTTTGGTACATGCACATCGAACGACTCGGCGATCAGCACGGTACCCACCACGATCAGGAACGACAGCGCCAACATCTTCAGTGATGGGTGCTTGTCGATAAATTCGCTGATGGCGCCAGCGCAGAGCATCATCACCAGCACGGCGACAATGATTGCCGCGATCATTACCGGCACATGGGAAACCATGCCGACGGCTGTAATCACCGAATCCAGAGAGAAGACAATGTCGATGATCGCGATCTGGATGATGGTGTAGAGGAACTGGCCACCTTTGCCAGCAGGTTCTTCGTGTGTTTCATCCTCGCCTTCCAGGCCGTGGAAGATCTCCTGAGAGCTTTTCCAGAGCAGGAACAGGCCACCGAAGAACAGAATCAGGTCGCGTCCAGAGATCCCTTGCCCGAATACTTCGAACAAGTCATTGGTCAGGCGCATGACCCAGGTGATCGACAGCAGCAACATGATCCGAGTAACCATGGCCAGTGCCAGACCGAAGATCCGGGTACGTGGCTGCATGTGTTTGGGCATGCGGCTGACCAGGATCGAGATCATGATGATGTTGTCGATGCCGAGAACGATCTCAAGGGCCGTCAGAGTAAAAAAGGCAACCCAGATCTCTGGGTTGGTCAGCCATTCCATGTGTATTCCTTCAATCGTTGAATGCGATGCACCCGGGCAAAGAGCGTGATCGCAGTGGTTGGATCTGTAGTCTTAAAGGTTGCTGAATAGTGGGAAAATTCCCATCAGCAGCGCAGCCAACATTATGCACAGGCAAACCAGTACTGCCCATTTCAAGGTGAAGCGCTGGTGGTCGCCAAATTCAATGCCGGCCAGTGCCACTAGCAGGTACGTTGAGGGTACCAGTGGACTTAGCAGGTGTACGGGCTGCCCGACGATCGACGCGCGGGCCATCTCCACCGGCGAGATACCGTAGTGGCTGGCAGCCTCCGACAGTACCGGCAGTACGCCATAGTAGAAGGCGTCGTTGGACATGAAAAAGGTGAATGGCATGCTAACGACTGCTGTGATCACCGCCAGGTAAGGGCCCATGGCCTCCGGGATCACGGCCAGCAGGCTCTTTGACATGGCTTCAACCATACCGGTGCCAGAGAGAATACCGGTGAAAATACCTGCCGCAAAAATCAGCCCGACCACGGCCAGCACGCTGCCGGCATGTGCGGCGACACGCTCTTTCTGTTGTTGCAGGCATGGGTAATTGACCACCATGGCGATACTGAACGCGATCATGAACAACACCGGCAACGGCAGTATGCCGGCGATCAGGGCGACCATCAGGGCAAAGGTCAGGGCCCCGTTGAACCAAAGCAGCTTGGGCCGACGTGCAGCGGGGAATTGCGAAACACTGATCTCGCTGTGATCGATCTCGTCCCCCGGCAAGTGCAGTTCACCGAGGCGAGCCCGTTCGCGCTTGCCATACAGGTAGGCGATGGCGAGGATCGCCAAGACGCCGAACAGCATGGCCGGGATCATGGGCACGAAAATATCCGAAGGGTCTACGTGCAATGCACTGGCAGCACGGGCCGTTGGGCCACCCCATGGCGTCATGTTCATGACCCCGCCCGCCAGAATGATCAGGCCAGCCATGATTCGTGGGTTCATGCCCAGACGGCTGTACAGCGGCAGCATTGCGGCAACACAGATCATGTAAGTGGTGGCACCGTCACCATCGAGCGAAACAACCAAGGCCAGCGCGGCGGTGCCAACGGAGACTTTCAGCGGGTCGCCTTTGACCAGCTTGAGGATCTTGCGTACGGCCGGGTCGAACAGGCCAGAGTCGATCATCAGGGCGAAGTAGAGAATGGCGAACATCAGCATGACGCCGGTTGGCGCCAGTTTGCTGATGCCTTCCAGCATCATCGGGCCGATTTTGCTGGAAAAGCCTCCAAACAGTGCGAACAGGATTGGAACCAGAATCAATGCAATCAACGCCGACAGGCGTTTGGTCATGATCAGGTACATGAAGGTGATGACCATGGCAAAGCCGAGGAAGGTCAGCATGGGAGTACTCCAGGCGTGGCGCGTCGTGGGAAAATCGAGTCGTACGAATCAGCGTGCGGTCAGCAGCGTTCGGACTTTCGGCGGGCGTGGAGTCGCAAGGCGGGCGTAGAAGGACATCAGAATCACCATTGTTGTTGTTAAATTGGCCTGATGTACGCTGAATCTCAGGTACACCGGCTGACCGGTCTCATGCCGGTGGTGGGCTGATGCTAAAAGCGAAAGCTTTCAGCCAGCTTTCGCGGGCTGAAAGACGACCAACGGCGTGGGTTGAATGACCCATGGACCATGAAGGTGCCTGCCACGCTGGGGCTCTGCGCCGCCCTCAGGGAAGCTGTAAGCCGCCGGCAGCCTTGTGTAGCTCGCGCAGGTGTTTGCCAATCTGATCGATGTTGGCTTCAACCGCTGCAATCTCGGCGGCGCGTGATGGCTCGAGCAACGCCCTGACCTCTTTATCGAGGGCTGCGGTAAGGTGTTGCAGCTGTTGCTGGCGCTGGCCGCTGGTCTGTTCCAGTTGTTGGCGTTCGGCTGCCTGTGGCACGCCATAACCCTTGCTGTCGATCAACTCGGCCGGGCGACTGAGAAAGCCACTGTTGGCAAGTATCTGCTGCAACGTGCCGTTCGCTTTGGCCACACTCGCATCATTTAATGCGCGACCGCTGAGATAGCGCTGCTTGACCTCATCCTGAGCCAGCAGCAGTTGGCGCCGCAGGCTCGCCTGCTCCAACAGCAACAGGGCGGCACTGGTGCGCAGGTCCGCTCGGTCGAACCATTGCTGGCGCTGTTGCGCGGGTTGTTCGAGCCAGGTCTCAACGCTGTCCTGGGCAACGGGCAGGTGCTTCTTCAATACCTGAAACATGGCTTCATATCGGTCTCGATAGGAGTCGAAACGGTAGCCCAGGCGCAGGGCTTCACGCGGATCGTCGAGGACGCTGACATCCGCCAGGCCACGTCCGTTGAGCACTTCCAGCAAGCCATTGGGCATGATGCTGTCCAGTCCCGCCAGCTGTTGCTTGCCCGTGCCGCTGCGCAGCAGTTTGAGTGTTTCGACTGCACAGTTGTTGGAAAGGAAATAGTAGTTGCCGTCGTAGCTCCAGTGCATTTCCGCGGCCTGGCGCACCAGGCTCTCCAGCTCGGGTCTATCCAGCTTGAGCGGTACTGAAGCCAGGCTGCGCAGTTCGGTCTTGGTGTACTCATCGATCACCTGGCCCAAGGGCAGGATGAACAAGCGTGAGGGGTAGGCACCCGTCAGGCCGCCCCAACTGGAGAGTTGCACATCATTGACGAAGGCCCGGTAAGACAGCACCAGATGCTGGTCGAGGTCCAGCCGGCAGTCAGGGCCACGTGGCCTGCCAGGGGCGCAGATTACCAGGCGCAGCATGCTGTGCCCCCAGCGGCTGACCCAGTTCTGGTTGGCCTCGGCCAGCAGGTAATCGACCGCATAGACCCGCTCCGGGTCGATCTGGCCCAGCGGTTGGCGGGCAAAATCGTTTCCGGCATTCAGGAACGGTAATGTCTGTTGGCAGGTCGGGTGTGCCGGGGCCCAGTCAAAGTGCGCTTGCAGGTAGGCGTGCAGTGCGGGCCGTCTACAGGCATAGCTTGGGTCAAGGAGAAAGTACTCCATGTTGACCGCAATGAATTCTTTCGGGCTGCTCAGCTCGTAGCTATCTGGGCTGCGGGCGATTTGCCGATTGTGTTGTTCGCGCTCTCCGCGTCGGCCGACGTACTGCGGCCAGCCGGCCAGGTCCAGCAGACGAGGGTCATCGCTGAGGGTAAAGCGGCGTTTGGTTTGTCCGCGGCAGCCGTCTGGAAGGCCAACCTCGCCTTTGCTGGACGCATACCGGGTACAGGCCTGGATCTCTTTGCGCTCGGCTGTGGGCCATAGGCGGGCACGATCATACAGATGGGTCAGTTCATGCAGTACGGTCGCCAGCAGCTCCTGACGTACCGTGCCGTGTGGTCGATCCGTCTTCGTAGTCGCAGCGGTGCCGTCCACAAGGCTTGGCAGCAAGCGACGATTGAGTTCGAGGCTGGACACCAGCGAGGCCTGCCCATAAGCCTCGTCTGGCATCCTTGTGCTCCAGCTGACGTCGATACGTCGATCCAGCCGGGATTTGAACTGTGGTGGAAGCGCTTGCAGCGCCTCATCCAACAATGCCTGGCTGGCCCTTTGTTGTTGCGGATCAAGGCCATCGTGTTCGAGGACCAGTTGCAGATCCGCTAACACGGGGGGAGCGAGCAGCGTCAGTGCGCAGCCCAGCAGCCAGGCACGCATGGGGTTCACAGGGCCAGGATAGCTTCGGCCAGGGCTTGGTCGCTGGCGTCACGTGCCTCAGGAACACGCTGGCGTAGGGTATCGAACGCTGCTTCGAGCTGTGCACCGCGGATTTCACCGTTGCTGGCGACGTAGCTGGCGGCATCGTCATGGGCTTCGCGGACTACTTTGGCGTCGCGGATAGACGTTGTCGTGTCGGAGGTGAAGTCGATCGAGCGGCCAAATGCACGAACGATAATGTTGCTGGTGGCCACCAGGGTGTGTGCCTGGGCCAGGTCGGCCATCAGCATTAGGCCGAGGGTGGCGGCAATCAGCGGGTTACGCATGGAACATCTCCGGTAATACAGGTGTGGTCATTGGACGAGAATTGCCTGCGCCAGTTCAAGGTCGCTGGCATGAAGTTTGGGGTGAGTTTCACGCAGTCGGTCCAGCGCAGCCTGCAGGTGAGCACCGCGCAACATGCCGGCGCTGGCGACGAATGCTGCCGCATCGTCCTTGGCTGCCAGTATCAATTTACGGTCGAAGGGTGCCGAGGTGACCTTGCTGGTGGCATAGCCGCTGGCGACGAGACTCTGGGTGGTCAGGTCAAGGGCTTGGACGGTGCCGGCCCAGCACAACGCAAGCAACAGCAGTAATGGATAACGCATGGTTCTCTAGGGGCTGGTGAATCAGGCGGCAAAGGCTATCCCAATGCGTCGGTCTGAACCAGCCTGAAGAGTCCGGCTGTTTTGCATGTTGTTGCATAACTGTGCCGGACTCCAATCACGGTCAAATGGCCAGAATGGCTTGTGCCAACTCTGCGTCGCTGGCTTGAAGTGCCGGTGTTTGTTGGCGGATATGCGCCAGTGCGCTTTCCAGTTTTACACCGCGGATTTCGCCTTGGCTGGCAACGAAGCTGGCAGCGTCGTCACGGGCAGCACGAACGATTTTATCGTCACGGAAGGATGAGGTGACATCGGAGGTGGCGTCGGTGGAGGCCCCTAAGCCCCGAACCACGGTATCGGTGGTGACGACGAAACTGGTTGCATTGGCTGTCGAAGCCAGGGCCAGCATCAGCGCGGTGCCAAGCATGCGTGAACGGAACATGAGGTCTATCTCCTTTAGAGAGCAGTGTGGGGTAGCTGTTTAAGCGTATCACGGCGACGCAACCTGCGAGGCGTACGTGGGGAGCCAGCGTTCTTAACAATAGGACCGTTACCGTGCCATTTCGTTGCGCGGTATCTGCATCGTGAACGCCTAGATGAAACTGTACCTGTCGATTTTAATATTTTTAAAACTGTTCATGTCTGTGCTGCAGGCGCTCTAGCCCGGGCCTCAGAACGAAAAAACCCGTCAGCAGTTTCCTGCGACGGGTTTTGATTAATTCGAGGTGCCGGCGTGGCCGGCGAGCCCTGCATTAGCGCCAGAAAGGCTTGCTCAGCTCTTCGTAGCGTTGTGCTTCGCTGATGCCAGCATCGGCCAGAAGGCGCGAATCCAGGCGAGCCAACTGGTGGCGGCTGGAGATACGGCGTTGCCACAGCAACAGGTTCGACAGCAAACGCAGCGGCAAGGAAGCGTTGGATTTTTCGGCGCTGTTTTCAAAAACCAGATCGGAACTGAGGGTACGTTCCATGATGTCATCCTTCCGCTTATGGCGGCATTAGGTAGTGATTTAACTGATGCCAATGATCCTCCTCTTCGGTCGATTCCTCTAGATACAGTTCATATGGATTGTGATGGTCCAGTTAACTGTTTTAGAGGACTGTTGCACTCGAAATGGACGCAACTGTACCGGTCTGCACTGGTATGGTGCGATTGATTTTGGGAAAGGGGGTAAAAGCGAGGAAATTCCCGGAAAATAACCGGTACAGTAGAACAGTTTGATTGATTAATGCGCTGTAGCTGTTCAGCTGGCGTGCATTGCGCCGCACCAACTGAACAGCTGCGCTAGGGATTAACCGACGAGCATGCGACCGGTTTCTTCCAGGTTTTCGTGCCAAGACAGGGCTTCACGCAGGATGTGCGGGGTATGACCACCGCGCTCGCAGGCGCGGCTGAAGTAGTCATTCAGCGCTTCGCGGTAGTCCGGATGCACACAGTTGTCGATGATCACGCGGGCGCGCTCACGTGGAGCGAGGCCGCGCAGGTCGGCCAGACCCTGCTCTGTGACCAGAATGTCGACGTCATGCTCGGTGTGGTCGACGTGGCTGACCATTGGAACAACGCTGGAAATCGCGCCGCCTTTGGCAATGGACTTGGTCACGAAGATCGCCAGGTGGGCGTTACGTGCGAAGTCGCCGGAGCCACCGATACCGTTCATCATGCGGGTGCCACAGACGTGAGTCGAGTTGACGTTGCCGTACAGGTCGAACTCCAGTGCAGTGTTGATACCGATGATGCCCAGGCGGCGAACCACTTCAGGGTGGTTGGAGATTTCCTGTGGACGCAGTACCAGCTTGTCCTTGTACTTCTCCAGGTGGCCAAACACGTCGGCATTGCGGCGGCTCGACAGGGTGATCGAGCTGCCCGACGCGAAGTTCAACTTGCCTGCGTCGATCAGGTCGAACGTCGAGTCCTGCAGTACTTCGGAGTACATGGTCAGGTCTTCGAACGGCGAGTCGATCAGACCGCACATTACTGCGTTGGCGATGCTGCCGATACCAGCCTGCAGCGGGCCAAGCTTGTTGGTCATGCGCCCGGCATCAACTTCCTGTTTGAGGAAGTTGATCAGGTGGTTGGCGATGCCCTGAGTTTCGCTGTCCGGCGGCAGTACCGTGGACGGTGAGTCTGGCTTGTCAGTGATCACGATGGCGACAATTTTTGCCGGGTCGATCGGGATCGCGGTGCTACCGATACGGTCGTCAACCTTCACCAGCGGGATCGGTGTACGGGTTGGACGATAGGTCGGGATGTAGATGTCGTGCAGACCTTCCAGGTTCGGATTGTGCGCCAGGTTGATCTCGACGATCACATGTTTGGCGAAAATCGCGAAGCTGGCCGAGTTACCCACGGACGTGGTCGGAACGATATGACCTTGTTCGGTGATCGCCACGGCTTCGATAACCGCGATGTCTGGCAGCTTGAGCTGCTGGTTACGCAGTTGCTCAACCGTTTCCGACAGGTGTTGGTCGATGAACATCACCTGGCCTTCGTTGATGGCCTTGCGCAGTGTGTTATCAACCTGGAACGGCATGCGTCGAGCGAGTACGCCAGCTTCGGTGAGCTGCTTGTCGAGATCATTGCCCAGGCTGGCGCCGGTCATCAGGCTGATCTTCAGCGGCGAATTCTTGGCGCGTTCGGCCAGCGCTTGAGGAACGGCTTTGGCTTCACCGGCACGGGTGAAACCGCTCATGCCGACGGTCATGCCGTCCTGAATCAGGCCAGCGGCATCAGCCGCACTCATTACTTTGCTGTGCAGGGAGGATAAGCGAATTCGATCACGGTACATGGATTGTTATCTCGATCTCGGGCTACTAAAGCTAGGCCTCCAGTCTAGTGATTTAGAAAGGGTTCGTCCCACGACCAAGGTCGAATGCCCGGGCTATAAACAGGGCCTTTTGTCGGTGATATCGGGCAGCAAAAAGCCCCAGCCGAACCGCGCTGGGGCTTCTGTGGTTTTGCCTCTGGGTCAGTCGACGGCTTTGACCATGTCTTCAATGACTTTCTTGGCGTCGCCGAAGACCATCATGGTCTTGTCGAGGTAGAACAGTTCATTGTCCAGGCCTGCATAACCACTGGCCATGGAGCGCTTGTTGACGATGATGGTCTTGGCCTTGAAGGCTTCGAGGATCGGCATGCCAGCAATGGGTGACTTTGGATCGTTCTTCGCCGCCGGGTTGACCACGTCGTTGGCACCCAGCACCAGCACCACGTCGGCCTGGCCGAATTCGGAGTTGATATCCTCCATCTCAAAGACCTGGTCGTAAGGCACTTCGGCTTCGGCCAGCAGTACGTTCATGTGTCCAGGCATCCGACCGGCTACCGGGTGGATCGCGTACTTAACGGTAACGCCATTGTGGGTCAGCTTTTCGGTCAGTTCCTTGAGGGCATGCTGGGCACGCGCAACAGCCAGGCCGTAGCCAGGCACAATGATGACCGTGTCGGCGTTGCTCAGCAGGAAAGTGGCGTCGTCTGCCGAACCGGACTTCACAGGGCGAGCCTCCTTCGCTCCAGCCGGACCAGCAGCGTCCGTTGCCCCACCGAAGCCGCCGAGGATTACGTTGAAGAACGAGCGGTTCATCGCTTTGCACATGATGTACGAGAGGATGGCACCCGAAGACCCTACCAGCGAACCTGCAATGATCAGCATCGAGTTGTTCAGCGAGAAGCCGATGCCCGCTGCCGCCCAGCCCGAGTAGCTATTGAGCATCGACACCACTACCGGCATGTCGGCACCGCCGATCGGGATGATGATCAGCACGCCCATCACGAACGCCAGGATCAACATCAGGGCGAATGCGCTGTAGTTGCCGGTGAAGGTGAAGACCAGGCCCAGGCCAATGGTGGTCAGGCCCAGTATCAGGTTCAGCTTGTGTTGACCGCTGAACTGCACAGGTGCGCCCTGAAACAGGCGGAACTTGTACTTGCCGGAGAGCTTGCCGAAGGCGATGACCGAACCGGAAAACGTAATTGCACCGATGGCTGCACCGAGGAACAGCTCCAGGCGGTTACCGGTAGGGATCGGCTCGCTGATGCTGCTGACGATGCCCAGCGATTGCGGTTCAACCACTGCCGCAATGGCAATGAATACCGCAGCCAGGCCGATCATGCTGTGCATGAACGCGACCAGCTCGGGCATCTTGGTCATTTCTACTCGTTTGGCCATGATCGAACCCGCAGTACCGCCAATCAGCAGGCCTACGATCACGTAGCCAATACCGGCAGTCGCCAGTTCCGCGCCCAACTTGTAGATGAGGCCAATGGTGGTGACCACTGCCAGCGCCATGCCGAGCATGCCGAACAGATTGCCGCGGCGCGACGTGGTCGGGTGCGACAGGCCTTTGAGGGCCTGGATGAAACATACCGAGGCGACAAGGTAGAGAAGTGTTACCAGGTTCATGCTCATGTTTACTTCTGCCCCTCTGCCTTCGCTGCTTTCTTCTTGAACATCTCCAGCATGCGCCGGGTGACCAGGAAACCGCCGAACACGTTGACCGCTGCCAGGGCGACCGCGAGGGTGCCCATGATCTTGCCCAGCGGGGTTACCGTCAGGGCTGCGGCGAGCATTGCGCCAACGATGACGATGGCGGAAATGGCGTTGGTAACCGCCATCAATGGGGTATGCAGCGCCGGGGTTACGTTCCAGACCACGTGGTAACCGACATAGATGGCCAGCACGAAGATGATCAGGTTGTAGACGCCATGGGAAATCAGCATGTCTTCCATTGTCGTGCTCCTTATCCGTTCTTGCGGATGACCTGACCGTCGCGGCACATCAGGCACGCGGCGACAATGTCGTCTTCGAGGTTGATCGTGAACTGGCCGTCCTTGTCGAACAGCAGTTTCATGAAGTCCAGCAGGTTGCGTGCATAGAGCGCCGAGGCATCGGCGCCGACCATGGCCGGCAGGTTGGTTGGCCCGACGATGGTCACACCGTTTTCAATAACCACTTGATCGGCAACCGTAAGCGGGCAGTTGCCGCCTTGAGCCGCCGCCAGGTCGATGACCACCGACCCCGGCTTCATCTGCGCAACGGTTTCGGCGCTGAGCAGCGTGGGTGCCTTACGGCCGGGGATCAGTGCGGTGGTGATGACGATATCGGCCTGTTTGGCGCGCTCATGCACGGCCAGGGCCTGGCGTTGCATCCAGCTCGCCGGCATTGGTCGGGCATAGCCGCCAACGCCTTCGGCGCATTCGCGCTCCTCGTCGGTTTCATACGGCACATCAATGAACTTGGCGCCGAGCGATTCGATCTGCTCTTTCACTGCAGGCCGTACATCCGAAGCCTCAATCACCGCACCCAGGCGTTTGGCTGTGGCGATTGCCTGCAGCCCGGCCACACCTGCGCCGAGAATCAGCACGCGTGCGGCTTTTACCGTACCGGCAGCGGTCATCAGCATCGGCATGAAGCGTGGGTAATAGTGCGCTGCCAGCAGGACAGCCTTGTAACCGGCGATGTTGGCCTGTGACGACAACACATCCAGGCTTTGCGCACGGGAAGTGCGCGGGGCCGCCTCCAGGGCAAAGGCTGTAATGCCGCACTCGGCCATCTTGGCGATGACATCGTTGTTGAAGGGATTGAGCATACCCAACAGCACGGAACCGCTCTTGATCTGACCCAGTTCACTATCGTTGGGCGCCACAACTTTCAGAATCAGTTGTGCGCCAAACGCATCGGAAGCGCTGCCAATAGTGGCGCCTGCTGCTTCGTAGGCACTGTCCGGTACGCTGGCGTTAACCCCAGCGCCGCTTTGAACGGTGACCTGGTGACCCTGGCCAATCAGTTTTTTGATGGTTTCCGGGGTTGCAGCGACGCGTGTCTCGCCCGTCTGCGTTTCGAGAGGAACACCAATGTGCACGTCAATTTCTCCTGCGTGATCTTTTGTTAGTAAACCAGTGCACTACGGATGGTGCGTCTGGGGCGGCCGATCAGCACGATCCCGCGTGAATCCAGGCGGGGCTGGGCATTTTGCTGGCGATCCTGAATCGCTTCAACAGATTTTGAAGGGTGACGATAAACAAACTACAAGTCACCCTGTGACCGTATGTCGCAACAATCGGCCTTCAGCCCGTCAGCCGTGGGCTTCAGGGAGATTACGGCAAAATTTGAAAATTTTCCGTTGAAATCACTGTGCGAGAGAAAATGCACCCTATTTATAGCGTCAAAGCCACGTAAACAGCAGGGTTAGGGGGTGTTGATGAGGGTGTTGGCAGGTTTTAACTAATTGCGACATTTACGTATATTTGTAGGTGTTCAGAATATTGCACTACGTAGTTAATTTCGAACACTCTCGCTGTGGTTGGCGATGTAGTTGCGGGCTTGTTCTACCAGCCAGTCGCGGAAGGCGCGCAGTGACGCGGACTCCACTTTGCGCTCGGGAATCATCAGGTAATAGGCCTTGATGCTCGACAGTGCATGGGCGTTGGCGATAACCAGGCGCCCTTCTGCCAGCTCGCGCTGAATCAGAAATGGCGGGATCAGTGCTATGCCCATTTCATGTATCGCAGCCTGGGCAAGCATCGAGAATAGCTCATAGCGTGGCCCCGTCATGTCGCGAGCAACATTCATGTTCAGGCTGTCAAACCACTGTCGCCAAGCATATGGTCGGGTGGTTTGCTGCAGCAGAGGCAGGCTGGCGATGGTCTTCGCCGTGAGCTGTTGCTGGGCGCCGAGCAGTGCCGGGCTGCATACCGGGACCGGGTTCTCGCCCATCAGGCGGTGGAACTGTGTACCTGGCCAGTCGGCATCGCCGAAATAGATCGCCGCGTCGAAATGCGTATCGGCGAACAGAAAGGGCCGCGTGCGGTTGGTCAAGTTGACGGTGACTTCTGGATGGCGGTGCTGAAACTCCTTCAGGCGAGGCAGCAACCACTGGGTGCCAAAGGTTGGCACCACGGCCAGTTCAATGACATTGGCCCCCTGTTGGCCCATGACCGACAACGTGTCGCGCTCTACGGCATCCAACTGTGTCGCTACCCGACGGCTATAGGAAAGCCCTGCTTCGGTCAGTTTTACCCCGCGGCGTGAACGGCGAAACAGTTCGACATTGAGGAAGTCTTCCAGCCCCGCTATCTGTCGACAGACGGCCCCCTGCGTCAGGGACAGCTCCTGGGCTGCCTTTGTAAAGCTCTCGTGGCGTGCGGCTGCTTCAAAGCAAACCAGGGCCGTGGTACTGGGTATCTTGCGCCTCATATACGTTGATCTCACTAATAGAACGCAGGAATGGGCTTTTTTCCATTACGGAGTGAAAAATTATCACAAGTTTATGCGCAATCCTCGTTTGTCCCTCTGGGCTTTCCGGCCTAGGATCAAAGGACAAAAACCTGAACCCATTTCTTGAGGATTCGCTCATGGCTGGCAAAGCAAGCTTCAACTGGATCGACCCCCTGTTGCTCGATCAGCAGCTCACTGAAGAAGAGCGCATGGTGCGTGACAGTGCTTTCCAGTTCGCTCAGGACAAGTTGGCACCGCGTGTACTGGAAGCCTTTCGTCACGAACAGACGGATCCTGCGATCTTCCGTGAGATGGGAGAAATCGGCCTGCTCGGTGCGACCATTCCTGAGCAGTACGGTGGTAGTGGCCTCAACTACGTGTGCTACGGCCTGATCGCCCGTGAAGTGGAGCGAATCGACTCTGGCTATCGTTCGATGATGAGTGTGCAGTCGTCACTGGTGATGGTGCCGATCAACGAGTTTGGTACTGAAGCCCAGAAGCAGAAGTACCTGCCCAAGCTTGCCAGCGGTGAATGGATTGGTTGTTTTGGCCTGACTGAGCCCAACTATGGCTCTGACCCAGGTTCGATGATCACCCGCGCCCGTAAGGTCGAGGGTGGCTACAGCCTGACTGGCAGCAAGATGTGGATCACCAACAGCCCTATCGCTGATGTGTTTGTGGTTTGGGCCAAGGATGATGCCGGTGATATCCGAGGCTTCGTCCTGGAAAAAGGCTGGAAAGGCCTGAGTGCGCCGGCCATTCACGGCAAGGTGGGTCTGCGCGCGTCGATCACTGGCGAGATCGTGATGGACAATGTGTTCGTTCCCGAAGAGAACATCTTCCCCGACGTGCGTGGCCTGAAGGGCCCCTTCACCTGCTTGAACTCTGCGCGTTATGGGATCTCTTGGGGGGCACTGGGTGCCGCTGAAGCCTGCTGGCACACCGCGCGGCAATATACCCTCGACCGTCAGCAGTTCGGTCGTCCGCTGGCCGCAAACCAACTGATCCAGAAAAAACTGGCCGACATGCAGACCGAGATCACCCTCGCCTTGCAAGGTTGCCTGCGTCTGGGGCGGATGAAGGATGAAGGTACTGCCGCGGTTGAGATTACCTCGATCATGAAGCGTAACTCCTGCGGCAAGGCCTTGGACATCGCCCGTATGGCGCGCGACATGCTGGGCGGCAATGGCATCTCCGACGAGTTCGGTGTTGCGCGACATTTGGTCAACCTTGAAGTGGTCAACACCTATGAAGGGACCCATGACGTGCATGCATTGATCCTGGGGCGTGCGCAAACCGGCATTCAGGCGTTCTACTAATCAGGGAGCCAGACCATGGGCGCGCTATCTCATCTGCGGGTGCTGGATCTGTCGCGAGTATTGGCTGGGCCGTGGTCAGGGCAAATCCTTGCGGACCTGGGGGCCGAGGTGATCAAGGTGGAGCGCCCCGGTGTGGGTGATGACACCCGCGCCTGGGGGCCGCCCTTCCTCAAGGATGCGCGGGGTGAGAATACCAGTGAGGCGGCCTATTACCTGTCTGCCAACCGCAACAAGCGCTCGCTGACCATCGACTTCACTCAGCCTGAAGGTCAGCGCTTGGTGCGTGAACTGGCAGCCAAATCGGACATTCTCATCGAGAATTTCAAGGTGGGCGGGCTGGCAGCCTATGGCCTCGACTATGAAAGCCTGAAGGCGATCAACCCTAACCTTATCTATTGTTCTATTACTGGCTTCGGTCAAACCGGCCCTTACGCCAAGCGTGCGGGCTATGACTTCATGATTCAGGGGTTGGGTGGGCTCATGAGCCTGACCGGCCGCCCTGAAGGTGACGCAGGGGCCGGTCCGATGAAGGTTGGGGTCGCCCTCACCGACATCCTCACCGGGCTTTACTCGACTGTTGCGATACTGGCCGCCCTCGCCCACCGTGAGCACGGTGGCGGTGGGCAGCGCATTGATATGGCGTTGCTCGACGTACAGGTCGCCTGCCTGGCCAATCAGGCAATGAATTACCTGACTACTGGGGTGGCGCCCCGTCGGCTGGGTAATGCGCATCCGAATATCGTGCCTTATCAGGACTTCCCCACGGCGGATGGCGACTTCATCCTTACGGTTGGTAATGATGGTCAGTTTCGCAAGTTCGCTGAAGTGGCTGGGCAGCCTCAGTGGGCGGATGACCCTCGATTTGCGACTAACAAGCAAAGAGTGGCGAATCGCGCCGAGTTGATTCCTTTGATTCGTCAGGTAACGGTATTCAAGACCACAGCCGAATGGATCAGCTTGCTTGAGCAGGCCAGCGTTCCTTGTGGGCCAATCAATGACCTGGCAAAGATGTTCGAGGACCCTCAGGTGAAGGCCCGTGGCCTTGCCATTGAATTGGCCCACCCCTTGGCTGGGCGTGTGCCGCAAGTGGCGAGCCCTATTCGGCTGTCGGAGACGCCAGTCGAGTATCGCAATGCGCCGCCATTGCTGGGTGAGCATACTGATCAGATTCTCTCTGAGGTATTGGCGTTGACAGCGGATGAGATCCAGCGCTTGCGCACTGCTGGCGTGCTGTAGTGTTTGCGCCCTTCTATATAGAGGGGCGTTTTGGGTTGTTTTGAGAAAGGTTGGAATTAACCCTTGACGTCCCGTTTCATCTCTCTATAATGCGCACCTCTTCCGGCGCAGTCGAAACGGAAAACTCCTTGATAATCAATGAGTTAGACGTTTAGCGATGGTGTCGGAAGTGCTTCGGTCGAATAGATCGGCAGCGGTGAAAAAAGGTGGTTGACAGCGAGTTGAAACGCTGTAGAATTCGCCTCCCGCTAACGAGAGATCGAAGCGAGTCAAGTGGTTGAAGTTGAACGGAAAATTCTGAAAAACTTCAAAATAAACGCTTGACAGAGACAGGGGAAAGCGTAGAATGCGCGCCTCGGTTGAGATGAAAAGCTCTTAACCAACCGCTCTTTAACAATCGAATCAAGCAATTCGTGTGGGTGCTTGTGAAATCAGACTGATAGTCAAAAAGATTATCAGCATCACAAGTGACTACGCGAGAAATCGAAATAGTCATTTGAGATTGCTGAGCCAAGTTTAGGGTTTTCTCAAAACCCAAGCAGTATTGAACTGAAGAGTTTGATCATGGCTCAGATTGAACGCTGGCGGCAGGCCTAACACATGCAAGTCGAGCGGATGACGGGAGCTTGCTCCTTGATTCAGCGGCGGACGGGTGAGTAATACCTAGGAATCTGCCTGATAGTGGGGGACAACGTTTCGAAAGGAACGCTAATACCGCATACGTCCTACGGGAGAAAGCAGGGGACCTTCGGGCCTTGCGCTATCAGATGAGCCTAGGTCGGATTAGCTAGTTGGTGAGGTAATGGCTCACCAAGGCGACGATCCGTAACTGGTCTGAGAGGATGATCAGTCACACTGGAACTGAGACACGGTCCAGACTCCTACGGGAGGCAGCAGTGGGGAATATTGGACAATGGGCGAAAGCCTGATCCAGCCATGCCGCGTGTGTGAAGAAGGTCTTCGGATTGTAAAGCACTTTAAGTTGGGAGGAAGGGCAGTAAGCTAATACCTTGCTGTTTTGACGTTACCGACAGAATAAGCACCGGCTAACTCTGTGCCAGCAGCCGCGGTAATACAGAGGGTGCAAGCGTTAATCGGAATTACTGGGCGTAAAGCGCGCGTAGGTGGTTCGTTAAGTTGGATGTGAAATCCCCGGGCTCAACCTGGGAACTGCATCCAAAACTGGCGAGCTAGAGTAGGGCAGAGGGTGGTGGAATTTCCTGTGTAGCGGTGAAATGCGTAGATATAGGAAGGAACACCAGTGGCGAAGGCGACCACCTGGGCTCATACTGACACTGAGGTGCGAAAGCGTGGGGAGCAAACAGGATTAGATACCCTGGTAGTCCACGCCGTAAACGATGTCAACTAGCCGTTGGAATCCTTGAGATTTTAGTGGCGCAGCTAACGCATTAAGTTGACCGCCTGGGGAGTACGGCCGCAAGGTTAAAACTCAAATGAATTGACGGGGGCCCGCACAAGCGGTGGAGCATGTGGTTTAATTCGAAGCAACGCGAAGAACCTTACCAGGCCTTGACATCCAATGAACTTTCCAGAGATGGATTGGTGCCTTCGGGAGCATTGAGACAGGTGCTGCATGGCTGTCGTCAGCTCGTGTCGTGAGATGTTGGGTTAAGTCCCGTAACGAGCGCAACCCTTGTCCTTAGTTACCAGCACGTAATGGTGGGCACTCTAAGGAGACTGCCGGTGACAAACCGGAGGAAGGTGGGGATGACGTCAAGTCATCATGGCCCTTACGGCCTGGGCTACACACGTGCTACAATGGTCGGTACAGAGGGTTGCCAAGCCGCGAGGTGGAGCTAATCTCACAAAACCGATCGTAGTCCGGATCGCAGTCTGCAACTCGACTGCGTGAAGTCGGAATCGCTAGTAATCGCGAATCAGAATGTCGCGGTGAATACGTTCCCGGGCCTTGTACACACCGCCCGTCACACCATGGGAGTGGGTTGCACCAGAAGTAGCTAGTCTAACCTTCGGGGGGACGGTTACCACGGTGTGATTCATGACTGGGGTGAAGTCGTAACAAGGTAGCCGTAGGGGAACCTGCGGCTGGATCACCTCCTTAATCGACGACATCAGCTGCTTCATAAGCTCCCACACGAATTGCTTGATTCATTGAAGAAGACGATTGGGTCTGTAGCTCAGTTGGTTAGAGCGCACCCCTGATAAGGGTGAGGTCGGCAGTTCGAATCTGCCCAGACCCACCAATTACTTGTGGTGAAAGCCTGTAGCAATACGGGGCCATAGCTCAGCTGGGAGAGCGCCTGCCTTGCACGCAGGAGGTCAGCGGTTCGATCCCGCTTGGCTCCACCATCTCCACTTGCTTACCACGTCAAAGCTTAGAAATGAATATTCGCGTCGAATATTGATTTCTGAACTTTTTCAGAATCGTTCTTTAAAAATTTGGGTATGTGATAGAAATAGACTGAATAGCACTTTCACTGGTGTTTATTCAGGCTAAGGTAAAATTTGTGAGTGTCTCTTAAGTCTTTAAGAGTATTGCGAATTTTCGGCGAATGTCGTCTTCACAGTATAACCAGATTGCTTGGGGTTATATGGTCAAGTGAAGAAGCGCATACGGTGGATGCCTTGGCAGTCAGAGGCGATGAAAGACGTGGTAGCCTGCGATAAGCTTCGGGGAGTCGGCAAACAGACTTTGATCCGGAGATCTCTGAATGGGGGAACCCACCTAGGATAACCTAGGTATCTTGTACTGAATACATAGGTGCAAGAGGCGAACCAGGGGAACTGAAACATCTAAGTACCCTGAGGAAAAGAAATCAACCGAGATTCCCTTAGTAGTGGCGAGCGAACGGGGACTAGCCCTTAAGTTGATTTGAGATTAGCGGAACGCTCTGGAAAGTGCGGCCATAGTGGGTGATAGCCCTGTACGCGAAAATCTCTTATCAATGAAATCGAGTAGGACGGAGCACGAGAAACTTTGTCTGAATATGGGGGGACCATCCTCCAAGGCTAAATACTACTGACTGACCGATAGTGAACTAGTACCGTGAGGGAAAGGCGAAAAGAACCCCGGAGAGGGGAGTGAAATAGATCCTGAAACCGTATGCGTACAAGCAGTGGGAGCCTACTTGTTAGGTGACTGCGTACCTTTTGTATAATGGGTCAGCGACTTATATTCAGTGGCGAGCTTAACCGAATAGGGGAGGCGTAGCGAAAGCGAGTCTTAATAGGGCGTTTAGTCGCTGGGTATAGACCCGAAACCGGGCGATCTATCCATGGGCAGGTTGAAGGTTAGGTAACACTGACTGGAGGACCGAACCGACTACCGTTGAAAAGTTAGCGGATGACCTGTGGATCGGAGTGAAAGGCTAATCAAGCTCGGAGATAGCTGGTTCTCCTCGAAAGCTATTTAGGTAGCGCCTCATGTATCACTGTAGGGGGTAGAGCACTGTTTCGGCTAGGGGGTCATCCCGACTTACCAAACCGATGCAAACTCCGAATACCTACAAGTGCCGAGCATGGGAGACACACGGCGGGTGCTAACGTCCGTCGTGAAAAGGGAAACAACCCAGACCGTCAGCTAAGGTCCCAAAGTCATGGTTAAGTGGGAAACGATGTGGGAAGGCTTAGACAGCTAGGAGGTTGGCTTAGAAGCAGCCACCCTTTAAAGAAAGCGTAATAGCTCACTAGTCGAGTCGGCCTGCGCGGAAGATGTAACGGGGCTCAAACCATGCACCGAAGCTACGGGTGTCACTTAGGTGACGCGGTAGAGGAGCGTTCTGTAAGCCTGTGAAGGTGAGTTGAGAAGCTTGCTGGAGGTATCAGAAGTGCGAATGCTGACATGAGTAACGACAATGGGAGTGAAAAACTCCCACGCCGAAAGACCAAGGTTTCCTGCGCAACGTTAATCGACGCAGGGTTAGTCGGTCCCTAAGGCGAGGCTGAAAAGCGTAGTCGATGGAAAACAGGTTAATATTCCTGTACTTCTGGTTATTGCGATGGAGGGACGGAGAAGGCTAGGCCAGCTTGGCGTTGGTTGTCCAAGTTTAAGGTGGTAGGCTGAGATCTTAGGTAAATCCGGGATCTTAAGGCCGAGAGCTGATGACGAGTGCTCTTTAGAGCGCGAAGTGGTTGATGCCATGCTTCCAAGAAAAGCTTCTAAGCTTCAGATAACCAGGAACCGTACCCCAAACCGACACAGGTGGTTGGGTAGAGAATACCAAGGCGCTTGAGAGAACTCGGGTGAAGGAACTAGGCAAAATGGCACCGTAACTTCGGGAGAAGGTGCGCCGGTGAGGGTGAAGGACTTGCTCCGTAAGCCCATGCCGGTCGAAGATACCAGGCCGCTGCGACTGTTTATTAAAAACACAGCACTCTGCAAACACGAAAGTGGACGTATAGGGTGTGACGCCTGCCCGGTGCCGGAAGGTTAATTGATGGGGTTAGCTAACGCGAAGCTCTTGATCGAAGCCCCGGTAAACGGCGGCCGTAACTATAACGGTCCTAAGGTAGCGAAATTCCTTGTCGGGTAAGTTCCGACCTGCACGAATGGCGTAACGATGGCGGCGCTGTCTCCACCCGAGACTCAGTGAAATTGAAATCGCTGTGAAGATGCAGTGTATCCGCGGCTAGACGGAAAGACCCCGTGAACCTTTACTATAGCTTTGCACTGGACTTTGAATTTGCTTGTGTAGGATAGGTGGGAGGCTTTGAAGCGTGGACGCCAGTTCGCGTGGAGCCATCCTTGAAATACCACCCTGGCAACTTTGAGGTTCTAACTCAGGTCCGTCATCCGGATCGAGGACAGTGTATGGTGGGTAGTTTGACTGGGGCGGTCTCCTCCTAAAGAGTAACGGAGGAGTACGAAGGTGCGCTCAGACCGGTCGGAAATCGGTCGTAGAGTATAAAGGCAAAAGCGCGCTTGACTGCGAGACAGACACGTCGAGCAGGTACGAAAGTAGGTCTTAGTGATCCGGTGGTTCTGTATGGAAGGGCCATCGCTCAACGGATAAAAGGTACTCCGGGGATAACAGGCTGATACCGCCCAAGAGTTCATATCGACGGCGGTGTTTGGCACCTCGATGTCGGCTCATCACATCCTGGGGCTGAAGCCGGTCCCAAGGGTATGGCTGTTCGCCATTTAAAGTGGTACGCGAGCTGGGTTTAGAACGTCGTGAGACAGTTCGGTCCCTATCTGCCGTGGACGTTTGAGATTTGAGAGGGGCTGCTCCTAGTACGAGAGGACCGGAGTGGACGAACCTCTGGTGTTCCGGTTGTCACGCCAGTGGCATTGCCGGGTAGCTATGTTCGGAAGAGATAACCGCTGAAAGCATCTAAGCGGGAAACTTGCCTCAAGATGAGATCTCACTGGAGCCTTGAGCTCCCTGAAGGGCCGTCGAAGACTACGACGTTGATAGGTTGGGTGTGTAAGTGCTGTGAGGCATTGAGCTAACCAATACTAATTGCCCGTGAGGCTTGACCATATAACACCCAAGCAATTTGCGTCGAAAGGCCAGATTGCGGTGTTGTGAAGACGAAACGAACCGAAAGTTTGCGACTCACAACTATCACATACCCGATTTGCTGGAGCGTCGAAAGACGGTCTGGTACACAGAATTTCTTGACGACCATAGAGCATTGGAACCACCTGATCCCATCCCGAACTCAGCAGTGAAACGATGCATCGCCGATGGTAGTGTGGGGTTTCCCCATGTGAGAGTAGGTCATCGTCAAGATTAAATTCCGAAACCCCTATCTGCACATGCAGGTAGGGGTTTTGTCTTTAGGTAGAAGTATCAAGAATTTCGCTGGAGCGTCTGCACAAGACGTCTTGGCAACAGAATTTCTTGACGACCATAGAGCATTGGAACCACCTGATCCCATCCCGAACTCAGCAGTGAAACGATGCATCGCCGATGGTAGTGTGGGGTTTCCCCATGTGAGAGTAGGTCATCGTCAAGATTAAATTCCAAAACCCCAGTCTGCTCGGCAGACTGGGGTTTTGTCTTTTCTGGGTCTGTACTCTGCTGTATGCAAGCTACAGAGATTGGTTGCGGTAGGGGCATGACGTACGGTCACGCCCCGCCCGGGGCTGGTGCTCAGGTGAGCAGGTTTCGGACATTGCTCATGGCGTTATCGGCAAAGCCCTGTAGAAAGGCCTGGAACGCTGGTAGCGCTTCGGCACCACCTTCATGAGGCTCTGCCTGGATAGTCCAGGTCGCGCGACTGTGCTGCTCTCCCAGAGCCTCCACCTG
This sequence comes from Pseudomonas sp. HLS-6 TE3448, assembly GCF_053629555.1. Classification (NCBI taxonomy): domain Bacteria; kingdom Pseudomonadati; phylum Pseudomonadota; class Gammaproteobacteria; order Pseudomonadales; family Pseudomonadaceae; genus Pseudomonas; species Pseudomonas sp. HLS-6 TE3448. The sequence continues at coordinate 1,458,527 of NZ_JBRJIO010000001.1, forward strand.
CATGGCCGCCCAGAGGTTGCCAATGTTCAGGCTGGTGTAGATCAGGCTCCAGGTCATGCACATTGCTTGGTCGTCGTGTGAGTTGAGTTGCTCGATGACCACATTACCGTCCTTGAACAGCTTCTTGCGTACGGATCGCACACCACTGCCGGTCATATCGATATGTGCCAGGGCAGGGATGAACACCGGGAAGCCGGCGAAGTTACCAACGATGTTCCAGACGCTGGTGGCGGCGGCGGGGATCTCGACGCTAGAAACAACGCGGCAGCCATTGGGGTTGTGGATCAGGGTGTCAGGTTGCAGTTGCATGGTTGTGTACTCCTGTTTGGCTTGGGTGATTCAGATGAACTGGATGTCCTGGAGATAGCGGCAGCCGCGTTGCAGCAGCGCCGGGTTTTTTGCCGGGTAGCGCTCGCCCATGCGCCACACCCCTTCGCGGGCGTTGTCATGGTCGATGCGTGAGGTATCGCCGATGTCTTCCTCAAAACCGTTCAGGTAGAAGCCGAGCACCTCGAACAGCGCGTTGTCGCAGTCGACCCGCTGCAGTTGCTGCTGCCACTGCTCGACCTCGACCAGCTCAAAGGGCCGCCCAATGTCACGGAACGACGCGACATAGGCTTGCCAGCTCAGTGGCTCGGGGTTGTGCAGGTTGAACACCGCCTGTTCGGGTCGGTAGCGGCTGGTGTGGAAGGCGATAAAGCGGGCGAGGAAGTCCACTGGCATCAGGTCGAAGTTGAGCTCCAGTGCTGGCACCTGGCCCAGTTGCAACGACCCCTTGAGCATCAGCATCAAGCGATTCTTGTGTGGCTGGCAGACACCGTTACGGCTGTCGAAGGTGATGTTGCCCGGCCGGTACAGATTGACCCAGACACCCTGCGCCCGTGCCCGCTCCAGGATGCGCTCGCCGACCCACTTGCTCAGGTTGTAGCCGTTGCGGATGTAGATCGGTGGTGTCTGTGCAGGTGGTTGCTCAAGCACCTTCCCGTCATCGTCGATGGCACTGCACGCTGAGAGCGTTGAGACAAAGTTGAAGATCTTTTTTCGTTGCCCTTCGCACAAGCGCAGGCAGGCAAACAAGGGCTCGACGTTGTCTATAGCCAGAGCCTGATAATCGAGCACATGATTGACGTGTGCGCCGTTGTGGATCAAAGCCCCGTAATGGCGGTCAAGGTAGTCGTAGTCCGCCTCATTAAGTCCAAGCTTCGGTTGGCGCAGGTCGGCTTCAAAAACCCTCACGCGGTTCAGGTCCAAGCCTTGTAGCTGGTTCTCGGTCACGGCCTGAGTAAAACGTTCCTCCGCTGAGTGGGTTGCGTTACGTCTCACAAGGCAGGCCACTTCGCTAGCGCCCCAGTCCAGGAGGGCCTCGACGATATGCACACCAAGGAAGCTGTTGGCACCGGTGACGATGACCTTGTGTACATCACCAAGGCAGTCTATTGGTTGCACCTGAAGGTCTAGCGCACGTTCAGCATCGGACCTTGCTTGAGGGTCAAGCGTGCTGGTCTCGTTATCTTCGTCGCCCAGCAGCATTGCCATGCGTTGCAAGGTTGGCATTTCGATAAAACGGTTGATTGGGATACTGCGACCAAACGTTTCGCGAACTTCCAATAGCAGGCGCGACAACAGAATCGAATGACCACCCAGGTTGAAGAAACTGTCGGTGCAGGAGATATGGTCTGCGGGCAACTCCAGTAGCGCGCTCCAGATCCTGAGTACACGCTGTTCACAATCGTTTCGCGGTGCCACATGGGTGTTTTGCGGCCCCAGTTGAACAGGGCGCGCACGCAGGGCCTGACGGTCTATTTTGCCGTTGGCCGTATAGGGCATGTTTGGCAGTTCCTGATAGAACGCTGGACACATGTAATCAGGTAGTTGCTGCTCGGCGTATCTGCGCAACGCCACCTTGGCGTCTGCCTGCCGTGGCTGGGCAGCAAAAGCCAGCAAGCGGCGTTGCTGATCGACCACGACGGCAACCTGACGGTAGAGCTTGCTGGCACGCAGGCAATGCTCGACCTCTTCCGGCTCAACGCGGAAGCCGCGGATCTTTACCTGATTATCCCGGCGACCGCAGATTTCGATACCGTGCTCCGTCCACTTGCCCACATCGCCCGTGCGATAGACGCGCAGCTGTCTACCGTCGGGCAGGTCCAGTAGCAGAAAGCGTTCGGCGTTTAACTGCGGATTACCCAAGTAACCTAAGCCCACGCCCGGTCCTGCGATGTACAACTCACCTGGTGTTTGCTCGACCACGGGTTGCAGGTGTTCGTCGAGAATGAAAACTTCGCAGTTGGCGATGGGGCGACCCAAGTTGCGGTTGTTGTCCCGGCAGGCGAATACACGCGTAGTTGCCAGTACGGTGGTTTCGGTTGGCCCGTAGATGTTGTGGAAACAGCACTGTTCGGCCAGGTGCTCGATTACTTCTGGTTCGCAGACATCGCCACCGGTTATCAGGTGGTTCACGCCCCTCATCTGCTTCAGCGGCAGGATGCTCAGTAAAGCCGGTGGCAGAAAGGCATGAGTGACAGCTTCTCGCTGTATCAGCTCAAGCAGGCGTTGTGGGTCACGCCGCTGGTCTTCATCAGGGATGACCAATTCGGCGCCACAGGCCCACGTAGGCAGGATGTCCAGTAACGATGCATCGAAGTTGATGGTCGAAAATTGCAGCACTCGGCTGTGTGCCTCGAGTTGCACATGCTCGGCATACCAATGCTGGAAGTGGCTCAGGTTGCGTTGGCTGAGTAGAACCCCTTTTGGGTGGCCGGTGGTACCTGAGGTGTAAATGGCCACACTGGGTGCTTCGCTCTGTGCGCGTATGCGTATCAGGCTGGACAGGGGCGTTTGCGGTGCCGCGGGTAATTGGCTCAGATCCAGTGTGGGTAGGCCCGCCCGGTTGGGACTGAAGCTGGCATCGTGAATCAGCAGTGCTGCGCCGGCATTGTCGAGAATGTACTGAAGACGCTCGGCAGGGTGGTTGGGGTCCATCGGCAGGTACACCGCCGCGCAGCCCAATACGGCGAGCAAACTGGCATAGAGTGCCAGTGACTTGGGCAAGCAGATGGCGATCACCGGTGGTTGCGCCCAGTGCTCTGGCAGGTGAGGGATCAACTGCTGTTGAATGGCCAATGCCTGAGCGTGCAACTGGGCATAACTGAGACGATGACCATTCAGGTTCAGCGCCGGGTTATCGGCAAAGACCTTAAAACTGCGCTCCAGCCGTTCGATGACAGGCACATCCGCGCGCTTGAGTAACTGTTCATCCCGGGTGCTATTGAAGAGATGAACAAATGCCAGTTGTTCCAGCCACATCAGGCCGTGTTCATGGGCGAACTGAGCACCACTGATGGTGGGCGTTTCAAGCAAGTAGTCGGGGTTGCGCGAGAGGCGCCCGACCTGCAGCGCAACCAGTGACTGAAGGCGGGCAATGGCTTGCAGACGCAGTTGCTGACCATTACCTGAAGGCTCCATCGGCAGCACTTCGTGTGCAATCAGCCGTTGGGCTTTGCGGCTGCCTGTCCAGCAGCGCAACTCCAGGCCCGGTAGCAGGTCCTGTGTGTCAGTGCTGCTACCCAGCCGCAGGCTCAGGAAGGTGCAACCGGAAACACCTGTTTCTGCGGCATACGGAAGGGGCAAGCTGCCATCTTCGATGACCAATTGTGGAGCCACCTGTAACGGCTGCTCTGGTCTAGACAGATCTGTCGCCAGGTAAAGGACGTGACCATGTTGCTCCAGCTCAGCGTGCAGTGCAGCCAGTGCCGGGCTGGTGCCTACCAGTAAAATATCGAGGCGTTTCATGACGGTCTCCTTGTCTCGACGTGGTAATCGGCCAGCGCGTGTTGCACGCACGGCGAGTCGAGCATTGAGCTGTTGCGGAAAAAGCGCAGGATGTTGCCCAGTAGTGGGTGTTGCTGATTGATCGGATAAACCATGCTCAGCACCTCCTCGTTAAGCGCTGTGCGCACGCGTTCAGACACCTGAAGGTGTTTGATCACGTTGAAGTCGAAGGCCTTTTGGATATCGTTGGTGAGGTACTGGCGAATGAACACCGGCAGTATCTGGGCGATACAGCTACGGTCCTCTTCCGGTGCGCTCTGCCAGTAGAGGCGTACCAGCCGCGCCCAGAACGTCGAATGACGGCCTTCGTCGAGCAGGTGATCCGCCATCAGGCCCTTGATTGATGGCTTGACCGTGTCGTCGCGGGCAAAGGCCGCCACATCGTTGGTCAGCGTGTTCTCGGCGATGGCCACGCAAATCAGTTCAAGCGCATCTCGCAGGTGTTCTGGCACCAGGGCCAGGGCCGCCGGAATAGCGCGGCTCAGTTCAATTTCGTTGGGTAGATCGATCGGCTCAATGCCGGTCAGCGCCACGGTCTGTTGCATGAAATCCATTGCCACCAGAGCGTGGTAGTCCTCATCAACGACCACCGTCATGGCGTCGTAGCGGCAGGCAAAAGGAAAGCGGATCGCGAAGCGGTTCTTGGCAATGGCGCGTGCTGTGCGGTCGACGATCTCGGTTTCGAAGATCACTACATCGTTGATGAACTTGTAGAGACTTTGCACCAGCACGAAGTCGCGCCATTGCGAGCACTCGCGCATGAACGTGGCACCCAGCACCAGTGGCTGACGGCTCAACGGATAAATCAGTCGGTCGTCGTTCTCCAGTATTCGCCGTGGGCGGGTGCGTATCGTTGCTCGGTCTTCCCAGGCCGTAGCGAACGACTGGTAGTCGATAGCATTCATACGCTGGCCTCGGCAGTTTCAGCGTGCATCGCGTCGCGCAGGCGGTCCCAGAGGGCAATGCGACTCTCCACTGCAGCAATGGCAGCTTCATACATCTCGCTCTCATGTCGGGGGTCGTTGTTTACTAACCGCGCGAGCAACTGCTCGGCTGCTGGCCCGTGGTCTTCCGAGTCCACTTCGATATGCCGTTGCAGGTAGTAACGGAAGGTCGGGGCCTGTTCTGCGGTAATTCCCCAATCATCCAGAATTCGCTGGAACATGCCTGGAATGACGCTTTCGCGGCCATGCAGGAACGCTGCTGCGACTGCATGGGCGGGGGCATTCATGGCGGTTTCGAGGGTGTTGCAGACGAACTGCTTGGCGGCATCGCTGGCAGCGACACGGCCCAAGGCACTGGCATAACCCATGCCCTCGCGCTGCAGGCGCACGAACTGCTCGATAGCGAGCGTGCTGGCGCCGACTTCGCGCATGGCGTCCAGATACAGCTCAAAGTGGCTGTAATGACCGTGCACCAGCCGGTTATCGGACTCCTCGCCTAAAACGATTTCATTGATCAGGCGAGCCGCCTTGGGGTCAGCGGGTGGTAACCAGGGTAGTTGTACACAGGTCAGTTCTTGTTGTAGCCGCTTGGTGAGTGACATGAAGTCCCAGACGGCAAAGACATGGGTTTCCATGAACCGTTGTAACACGGGTAATGAGTCTATTTCGGCGAAGATGGGGTGCGCGGCAAGTACAGCCTTCTTTTCACTGAGTAAACATTTGAGTGGGGTCATGATGGTTCCTTAATTGGACAATGTTGTGAGTGGGGCATGAATTGTTTTCTTCAGGCCGAGCGAGGCCGTCGAACGAAAAGTCCGATAATGGCGATTGCTGTATATAAGCCCGTCGTGGCTTTATTCAGGCCCTTGTGGGCCCACAGTGCCAACGCTTATGCAGTTGGCAGGGAAAAACTAAAGCAACTTCAAAGTTGTCTGCAAGTGTTTTTTAAATTAATTAATGGCGCGCTTATTATTTGACAATAAGGTCTTCTATAAAACTTTTAAGTTAAGTTTTATTTGGATGAGTGCGATCCTTTCGATGCAGTTAGATCGAAATAAAGTTATTGAGCGATTGTTTCGCTCGGCGCACTGATGTGGTGGGGAAGTTACATATGAACTATGAGGGGCGGCTGATCGGTATCGGTCCTTGCCCGTGGTCGAACTCCTTCTGTTGATCCATAACGCACAGACGACCAGGCCCACCCTTGGCGATCAGCGGCCGTCTGCTGCTAAGAGTGTGCTCAAAATGGCGGCACTGCCATGTCTGGCTGCCGGCCTGGAGGAAAAGGAGGTGTAAGAGGGGATGTCGTTGATGGGTGACAGCGAAGCAGGGTTAGAGGCTGAGCAGCCCCAAGTGGGTATTGATGATTTGCATCAGACGCTGCTGCAGCTTCGGATCGTCGAGTTGCGTGCTGGGCAACTCGATCAGTTCCAGCTCACGGCAAATGTAGTCTCGCCAGCCCAGTATGCGTTTCAGACTGCCTGGCGGATAAAGCGCAGTGACGGGTACTTGAAGGCTATGCGCGGTCTGGCATGGCGAGGTTGCTGGGCTATCGCACATTGAAACGAACAGATGACGGGTCAAGCGCGGACTGACGTGTTGCATTCGCTTGGCGATCTCGAAGGCCAGGTGCGCGCCGTCATTATGACCAAACAGCGCATGAGGTCGGCGTAGATAGGCCTGCAAACGCTCAAACAATTGCTCGCAAAGGTCCTCAGTGCCAGAGCCGCCTTCGGTCGCACCGTAGCCTGATACATCTATTGGCGCCAGCTCAATGTGATCGTTCAGGTCGTTCTGCCAGCGCTGATAGTGCACCAGGCTGCTCGCGCTGTTGGCGAAGCAGATCAGCACAATTGAGCCGGGCTGTGCGCACGGTAGGGGCGTAAGCTGTTGTGGCGTGTGGGCGTGCACTGCATTTCCTTGCGCTCAAGACTTCCCTGAAGCAGTACTGCAGCCCCGCGCCAGTCTCTGTAAGGCGCAGGCTGCGGGATCAATCGTTTCGCTGCTTGCTCAGGTAGTTTTTCATTGTTACGGCGGCTTTGTTCAAGTGCTTCTGCAGAATACTGACGGCCTCTTCAACGGCTTTGTCATTGGCCGCTTCCACTAACCCGCGGTGGTCATCCTGGGTCAGTTTGCCCAGCCCCATGGACGAAAGATGGAAACGCAGAAAGCGTTCTTCTTCATTGAGTTCGTTTTCAATCAGGCGCAGCAGTTTCTGGTTGGGTGCCTTGTGGTAGAGAGACATGTGAAACAGGCGGTTCAGACGACCGATCTCTGCATATCGGGTTTCGGTCTCCAACAGTTCGATGTAGTGACGTGCCTGCGCGATATCGTCGGCATCAAGCAGTGGGATCGACTGGCGTAACGCCTCAGCTTCCAGAATGACCCGTAGCGCATAGGTGTCCACCGCATCCTCACCGATCAACGGTGCAACCACGGCCCCCTTATGGGCTACCACCTGCAACAATGACTGTGCTTCCAATTGGCGTAATGCCTCGCGAACGGGCATGCGGCTGACGCCGAACAACGTTGCCAGTTCCTGTTGGCGCAAGGCCACTCCGGGTGCTAGTCGCCCTTCGATGATGGCGCTGCGCAGCCGTTCTTCGATCACACTGCGAGCGAGATGCGGCGGAACCTGCTCGCCACCGAGTATTTCACTCAAGAGTTTGGACTTTTCGGCCACGCGGACTCTACCCTGATGTCGGTGTGCTTTTTTGGATCTTGGATCCAATCTACACTAGTGATTGAAAATTTACTTGTCAAACCGGCTGTGAACCACAGCGACAACACTTTATGCGGCCCTGCAACAAGTGCGCTGTTGCCGATTCAACGACTATCGTGAATGAAGTTTTTGCCCAAGGGAAGCGGACAGAATGCCGGTATTTTCTGGGTAGTTGCACAGTAATAGCAGTGTGATCTCAGTCGGCCATTGTTTTTTCATCGAGCAAGTCGCACCATCCGGTTCCCTCAGGTCTGCACGGGTTATTCGCATTGGCGAAACGTTGGGCTTTTCATCTGATCATGCGCCGGTTTGGTCTGGCCTTGCTGCTTGGCTGCATGTTGCTGGGCGGCTTGCGTGCGGACTGGGATTTCTCCCAGATCAGTCGACGAGCTCAGGCCTTGTACGGCCCACTGGGGGCAGGCCAAGGGCGTATCGATGCCTGGCAACAGTTGTTGGCTACGCAGAAGCAACTGAGTGAGGTCGAGCGCCTCAATGTGGTCAATCAGTTCTTCAACCGTCAGATGCGCTATGAGGAAGATATCGACCTTTGGCGTGAAGTGGATTATTGGGCTACCCCAATCCAGTCGCTGATCAAGGGTGCCGGTGATTGCGAGGACTATGCGATTGCCAAGTATTTCAGCTTGCGTCGGCTTGGAGTTCCCAGCGAAAAGCTGCGTATTACCTACGTCAAGGCGCTGCGCCAGAACCGCGCGCATATGGTTTTGACCTATTATTCGAACCCAGACGCCATGCCGCTGGTACTGGATAGCCTGATCGATGCGATCAAGCCCGCCAGCCAGCGTGCCGACCTGTTGCCGGTCTATGCATTCAACGGCGAGGGGCTCTGGCTGGCGGGGGCCAAGGGTAACAAGAAGGTCGGCGATACCAAGCGTTTGTCCCGTTGGCAGGATCTATTGAAGAAGATGCAGGCCGAAGGTTTCCCGGCCGAGCCGGTTTACTAAGGAGCGTAGATGTCACTGTTCAAACAATTGTTGCTTGCCATCTGCCTGTTCCTGGTGGTCGCCTTCACCGGCAGTTTCATGGTTAGTCTGGAAAGCTCGCGCAGTCAGTACGTCAACCAACTGCGCTCGCATGCCCAGGATGCGGCGACGGCGTTGGCATTGTCGCTGACACCGAACATTGATGACCCGGCAATGGTCGAGTTGATGGTCAGCTCGATATTCGACAGTGGTTACTATTCCAGCATCCGGGTAGTAGACCTGACCTCTGACGTCCTGTTGGTTGAGCGCCATGCCGAGCCGGAAGCTGGCAGCGTGCCACGCTGGTTCATCCGTCTCATAGGCCTGGAGGCTGCGGGCGGCGATGCGATCGTCAGCCGGGGTTGGCAGCAGGCGGCGCGTGTCGAGGTGGTCAGTCACCCGATGTTCGCCCTGGCCAAGCTCTGGCAGAGTGCATTGGGTAGCCTGGGTTGGCTGCTGCTCTGTGGTGCGCTGAGTGCATTGTTGGGCGCGATGTTGTTACGTCGCCAACTCAAGCCGTTGGACTATATGGTTGCCCAGTCCCAAGCCATTGCACGGCGAGAGTTCCTGAGCTTGCCCGAACTGCCGCGTACACCTGAACTGCGTCGCGTTGTCCAGGCAATGAACCAGATGGTCGATAAGCTCAAGGCGCTGTTTCTGGAGCAGACCGAGCGCAGCGAGAAACTGCGGATTGAGTCATACCAGGACAGTCTCACCGGGCTGGCCAACCGCCGCTATTTCGAGATGCAACTCAACGCCAAGGTCAGTAACTTGGAAGAGGCGCGAGCGGGCTACCTGCTGTTGCTGAGGGTCAAGGATCTGGCGGGGCTCAACCAGCGTTTGGGTGGGCAACGGACTGATCAGTTGCTGCAAGCGGTCGGGCAGCAGCTGAAACGTGCCTGTGCCAATTACCCGGAAACCAACAACCTGATTACCCGCAGCCGCGGCGGCGAGTTCGCCGTGCTGGCGCCGGGCATGGTGCATGAAGAGGCCGTGCAGTTGGCGCAGGCGCTTGAGGTCACGTTGCAGAGCCTTAGTGCGACCGGTGCGACCGACGTGAGCACGGTGGCCTGTATCGGCCTTGCGCCTTACAGCCCGGGTGATGACCCGCAGGCACTGTTGAAATTGGCTGATGAGGCCCTGGCTCGCGCCGAGGCCCAGGTTGAGCCGAGTTGGGTGTGCCTTGAGCAGGGTACTGCGCCGCAAACAGGTGATACCCATCATGGTTGGCATACCTTGCTGGATGATGCTTTGAGTCAGGGGCGTTTCCAGTTGTTCTTCCAACCGGTTGTGGCGTCGGAAGACCTTGAGCGTGTACTGCACTACAAAGTGTTGTCGCGCTTGCTCGACGCTCAGGGTCAAACCATCGCTGCCGGTCGCTTTTTGCCCTGGCTGGAGCGCTTTGGCTGGTCGGCGAGGCTCGACCTGTTGATGTTGGAGCTCGTGCTCAAGCAAATGGGCGACCACGGCTACGCCTTGGCGCTGAACCTGTCGGCGGCAACCCTGGCTGATCCAAAGGCCTTGCAGCGGGTCTATGAATTGTTGGGGCAGTATCCGGCACTGGGCCAACGTCTGACGCTGGAAATCGGGGAAGAGCAGCTTCCCGAGCAATCCGTGCTGGAGCAATTGACCCGACGCCTTCGCAGTCTGGGTTTCAGCCTGAGCCTGCAGCGCTTTGGCGGGCGCTTCAGCATGATCGGCAACCTTGCGAATCTGGGGTTGGCCTACCTGAAAATCGACGGCAGCTATATTCGCGCCATTGATCAGGAACAGCACAAGCGCCTGTTCATCGAGGCGATCCAGCGCGCAGCACACAGTATCGACTTGCCGTTGATTGCCGAGCGCGTTGAAACCGAAGGTGAGCTCAATGTGCTGCGTGAAATGGGCATTCAGGGTATTCAGGGGCAATTGGTCGGCGAACCGGCACCCTGGAAGTAGTGCTGCGGCGGGGCGAGTACGCTAACGGTACTCGCCTTCCAGCTCATCGAGTTGGTGATCAAAGCTGCGCAGGCGCGCCGACCAGGTGTACACCAGCACTTCCAGGTCGCGGTTGAGTACTGCCGCACCCCGTCCCGCACTTTGCTGTGAATCGCACAGGTCCAGTTGATAGCGCTCGCGGGCCATCGCGGTGGCCACACTGGAGAGCTCCCGAGCATTGTTCAGCCAGTGCCAACGGGAGTCCTGGATTTCCTGGTCAAGCTCGCGGCACTGGCGTTTCAAGGCTTCCAGGCTTTGCTCCAGTGGCGTGCCCTCCAGTTCGCCCATGACCTCCTGAAAGGTCCGTCCGGGCTGCCAATAGCTGCCCCAGAAATAGCGGTCAAAGACGGTCTCGACGCGGCGCAGCGCCACCTTGGTGTTCCAGATGGCAACCAGTGTGCGGCCCTGAGCCAATTGGCGCTTGCGCGTTTTCAACTGCTGCCAGGAGGTCCAGGCCAATGACGTCAGTGCCATTGCCGCGATCACGGCAGCGGCGCCGAACAGGAACAGTTCGGCCTCTGCCAGTTCGTAAGCGTCGCGTATGCCATAGAAATAACCGGCGGTGAGCAATACCAAGGCGGTTACCGCGCACCAGAAGCCGGGTGCATAGGGATCTTTCATTGGCGCTGTCCCCGTGTTGTTGTTTTGAGCATAGCAACGCCACTCGCCGATATCCGTTGCCGCTCAGCGCATTTTTCGCAGTGCCAGACTGAGCTGGTCGATCACTTCGGCCCAGTCGGCGTCCTCAAGGATTTCATCGCGCAAAAAATCGCGTTGCGACGCTGTCCAGAACCGCGCATCTGCGAGCGCTATATCGGATTTCAGGGGGGAGTGGCTGGTAATGAACTGGTCAATGCTCAGCGCATCGTCAGCCAAGCCCAATTGTTTGAACAGTGAGGGAAGGCTATGGGTAGTTGATTCCATGGTTCGCTCCTTGGGCCAGGCAGACTAATGACAGTGCCCGCCTGGCGGTGGGTTGGAGATCATCAGCAGACCTCGCGCACTTCGGCCTTTGGCACCAGTTTCAGGTACTGATCCATGCTCATGTGAACCAGATAATCGTGGTTGCCTGCTTCCAGGTAGATATCGCCCTGACGGGTCAACGTCGGGTCGAGCAGCATTTTGATTTCGTAGGCATCGCCCAACGCTGGAATGGCGCCGCGCTCACAGTCGCCGAACAGGTGTGGCAGGCCACTTTCTCGGGTCAGTTGCCAAGGGCCGGTGGCGCGCACCTTGCTCATGTCCAGATGACGGTTGGCCGGTAGTACAGCCATCAGGTAGTGCCCGTGACGGTCGTCGAGCATGACTGATTTGGCGACCCGCTCGGCGGGGACACCTGCAGTGCGTGCAGACTCAAGGCTGGTCGCTGAGTGTGGGTGAGGAACGATGTCGTAATCGCAGCCGGCCGTGTCCAGGCGCTGCTGCACGGTTCTTGCCATACGCATGATGCACCTCCAGGCCCAGTCCAGGCGTTATGCCATTACAGGCCTCGGTTAGTTTGTCCCCCTGTGGAAAGTTTAGGCGGTGCTGTTGTGGGTTGCCGGACTAAACTTAATTCACACATACAAGCCAGGTGTGACCGGGTGAACGCTCGCCGCTGGTGGCGCATGCTTCTGCTGCTGATGCTCGTCGTTATGTCGAGGGGGCAGGGTGCGCCTGGTAGCCCGGTGCTGCTCTTGCGTGTAGACGATGCCATTGGTCCGGCTTCTGCCGACTATCTGGTGAGGGGGCTGGCCCAGGCTCAGGCATTGAGTGCTCAACTGGTTGTGATTGAGCTGGACACCCCGGGTGGCCTGGACAGCTCGATGCGTACCATTATCAAGGCGATTCTCGCCAGCCCGGTACCGGTGGCCACCTTTGTTTCGCCCAGTGGGGCTCGGGCGGCCAGCGCGGGTACCTATATTCTCTACGCCAGTCATGTCGCGGCGATGGCCCCGGGAACCAATCTTGGTGCGGCTACACCGGTGCAGATTGGCGGTGCACCGGGCGCGCCGCCCGCTGCCCCCAGTAGCGACAAGAAGGCGCCCTTAGATCCTGGCGACACCCTGCTCCACAAACAGATCAATGATGCCGCCGCTTACATTCGCAGCCTGGCGCAATTGCGCGGGCGGAATGTCGAGTGGGCGGAAAAGGCCGTCCGTGATGCGGTCAGTCTGCCCGCCAGCGAAGCGTTGCGGCTAAAGGTGATCGATCGTGTGGCCACTGATGTGCCAGACCTGTTGCGCCAACTCGATGGCAAGAGCCTTGAGGCTGCAGGCCAGGCCGTCGTGTTGCAGACCACCCAGGCGCCGCTGATTGAGCGGCAACCCGACTGGCGTACCCGACTGCTGGCGGTCATCACCAGCCCCAGTGTGGCGCTGGTGCTGATCACCGTCGGTGTCTACGGGCTGATGTTCGAGTTCATGAACCCGGGTTCCGGTGTAGGCGGCGTGGTGGGTGGCATCTGCCTGTTGTTGGGTTTGTACGCGTTGCAGTTGTTGCCGGTGAACTATGCCGGCGTTGGCCTGATCATGCTGGGGCTGGCATTCATGATTGCAGAAGCGTTCTTGCCCAGCTTTGGGGTCATCGGCTTTGGGGGTATTGCCGCGTTTGTGGCGGGCGCTGTCATTCTGATGGACACCGATGTGCCCGGCTTTGGCATTCCCTTGCCTCTGATACTGGGGTTGGCCCTGCTCGCAGCGTTGTTGTTGAGCGGGTTGATCGGTATGGCGCTCAGGACCAGAAGGCGTGCACTGGTCAGTGGAGATGCCGGCCTTGTGGGTAGCGTGGTGAGGGTCACCGACGTGCAGGCCACAGACCCTTGCATGGGCTGTGTACAGGCCCAGGGCGAGCAGTGGCAGGCACAGTGCCAGACGCCTTTGCACGCCGGGCAGCGGGTTCGGGTGGTGGCACGCAACGGCGTGCTGCTGGAGGTTAGTGCTGCCGCCGAACAACCGGCGCAAGGAGAGTGAGCATGTTCCTGCAACTGGGTTTTGCTGCGCTGTTTGGGCTGATCATGCTGCTGTTGTTTTCAGCCTTTCGCATTCTGCGCGAATACGAGCGCGGCGTCGTGTTCCAGTTGGGTCGGTTCTGGCAGGTCAAAGGGCCGGGGCTGATTCTGCTGATTCCGGGCGTGCAACAGATGGTCAGGGTCGATCTGCGAACCGTGGTTCACGACGTACCGCCCCAGGATGTGATCACCCGCGACAACGTCTCGGTCAAGGTCAATGCGGTGCTCTACTTCCGTGTGCTGGATGCCCAAAAGGCAATCATTCAGGTCGAGGACTACTTCGCCGCTACCAGCCAACTGGCCCAGACCACCTTGCGTGCGGTACTGGGCAAGCATGAACTCGACGAACTGCTGGCTGAACGCGAACGGCTCAATCTGGACATCCGTCAGGTGCTTGATGCCCAGACCGATGCCTGGGGCATCAAGGTGGCAAACGTCGAGATCAAGCATGTCGACCTGAATGAGTCGATGATTCGCGCCATAGCCCGTCAAGCTGAAGCCGAGCGTGAGCGACGGGCCAAGGTGATTCATGCTGAAGGCGAGTTGCAGGCGTCAGAGAAACTCATGCAGGCTGCCGAAATGCTAGGGCGCCAGTCCGGCGCCATGCAACTGCGCTATATGCAGACCCTGGGCAGCATTGCCGGGGACAAGTCATCAACCATCGTCTTCCCGCTGCCGTTGGAGCTGTTCAAGGGGATGATGGATAAAACCTGAGGGCATCAGTGTGCTGCCAAGGGTTGCGCGGCGCGTGCATCGCCAGTGCCTTCCCAGCCCCCACCCAGCGCGAGGAATAACCCAATCTGCCCCAAGGCGACCTGAGTGTTGGCAGCCGCCAGTTGGGCGCGCATATCCGTGTAAGTGCGGGTCGCCTGCAGGTCGGCAAGGAACGACGCGCGACCGGCCTGATAGAAACGATGCGTTTGATCTGCAGCCAACTGCGCCGAGCGTTCGGCCTCTGCCAAGGCATCACGCCGCTCCAGCAGGGCGCTGTACTGGGCAAGGCTGGTCTGGGTTTCGCGGATGGCGTTGAGCACCACGCCGTCAAAGCGTGCCAGGGCGGCCTGGGTCGAGGCCTCGGCTTCGCGGATACGTGCCCGAGTACCGTTGGTCGGTACGTTCCAGGTCAACAGCGGACCAAAACCCCAGCGGTTGGTTGCCGGTGTACCGAGGTTTTCCAGAATACCGATGGTGCCAACTTGAGCGCCAATGCTGATGTCCGGATACAGCTGGCCGGTGGCGACCCCGATGGTGGCGGTGGCGGCTGCTAGGCCGCGCTCGGCCTGGCGTACATCTGGGCGTCGCTTGAGCAGCGCGGCCCCATCACCTACGGGTAATAACTGGGCAATGTGGGGCAGTTCGGCACAGGTTGCGGTGCCGGCCGGTAGCTGGTCGACAGGCTTGGCCAGCAGCATCGAAAGGGTAAACAGACCGGCTTCGCGTGCTGCCTGATAGCGCGGCAGTTCAGCGCGCAGGGATTTGAACTGGGTCTGCGAGCGCGTGACCTGGGTTTCGTCGCCACGCCCGGCATCGCGCAGGCGTTGGGTCAGGCTCAGGCTTTGCTCCTGCAGGTCCAGTGAGGTCTGGGCGATGTGCAGCTCTTCGTTGGCGGCACACACCTGGGTATAGGCGCGCACGACGTCGGCGACCACCGTGATTCGTGCCGTATCAGCGGCGGCCTGGGTTGCGTCGGCATTGGCTTGGGCTGCTTCTACACCGCGCTTGAGGGTGCCCCACAGGTCGAACTGGTAGGACGCACTAAGGATCGCTTCGCCAATATTGGCCACGGGCACTTTTTCCGGCAGCAGGAACGCCTCGCCGGATTCTTGCAGGCGCTGGGCGCCGAGTTTCGTTCCGGCGTGAAAGCCGCCCTGAGCCTGTGCTTCCTCGACTTGGGCGCGGGCCCGGGCGATATTCGCGGCAGCTACGCGCAGCTCGGTGTTGGCAGCCAGGGCGTCGCGCACCAAGTGGTCAAGGCGATCATCGCGATACAGCTGCCACCAGTTGCCGGGCACTGGTGCGGAGACCACGCTGTTCGCATCGTTGCGCAACGTGCCTTGCAGGTCACTGCGGTTGACCGCTGCGTCCTTGGGCAGGTGGTAATCCGGGCCGACCATCTGGCAGGCCGATAGCACCAGGCTGATGCTCAGCAATGCCAACCGCTTCATTGACCGCTGCCCTCGATGATGGACACTGTGGCCGTGCGCCCGGCGATCATGCGGAAATCATCCGGCACCTGATCGAAGGCGATGCGTACGGGGATGCGCTGGGCCAGGCGTACCCAACTGAATGCGGGGTTGACGTTGGGCAGCAGGTTCGCGCCACTGCTGCGGTCGCGGTCTTCGATACCGGCGGCGATGCTCAGTACATGGCCACGCAGCCGTGTGTTGTCACCCATGACGCGAATGTCCACTGCCTGGCCAACCTTGATGCCGGAAAGCTTGGTTTCCTCGAAGTAGCCGTCGACGTGGTAAGAATTGCTGTCCACAACCGACAGTACAGGGCGCCCGGCACTGACGAACTCGTGTACGCGCGGGGCTCGGTCGTTGAGGTAGCCGTCCACCGGGCTGCGCAGTACCGAGCGGTCGAGGTTGAGCTGCGCCGCATCGACTGCCACCTGGGCCTCGGCCAGAGCCGACTGCGCCCGTGCCTCGCGTGACTGGCTCTCTTCCAGTTGCTCTTGGGCGACCAGGTTGCCCAACCCTCGATTACGCTTGGCCTCACGTTGCGCCTGGGCCAGGGTTTCCTTGCGCTCTGCCAAGGTGGCCTGGGCCTGGCGCAAGGCCAGGCGGAAGCGGTCCTGATCAATGGTGAATAGCACATCGCCACGTTTGATCACCTGGTTGTCACGCACGCTGACCTCCTGGATCAGCCCGGACACGTCAGGCGCGATCTGGATCACATCGGCGCGGATGTGCCCGTCACGGGTCCAGGGCGCGAACATGTAATACAGCACCATCTGCCAGACCAGTACGGTCGCCAGCGTCACAACCAACAGCGTCAGGACCATGCGTCCCAGGGTCAATAGAGGTTTCTTCATGGCAGCATCAGGCTTCGAAAAAAATGATCTACCGTACCGAGCAGTACGGCGTAGAGGGCGACGTTAAACAACGCCCGGTGCCAGACCAGGCGATAGAAATGCACGCGTGTCAGCACGGCATGCACGCCGAGAAACAGCAGGTATGTTCCCAGCATCATCACGAGCAGCGTGGGCAGGAAAACCCCGCTGATATCCAGGTCACCGATCACAGGGGCGCTCCGTCGATGCCATAGGGCAATTGAGGTGGGTTTGCAGCGGGATCAAGCATGACTTCCACGCCTGGCAGCAAGGCCAGACGCAAACCGCTCAAGGCATGCAGCAAATGCAGACGGGCATCGGCGTGTTCGGCCATGCTCTGCACGTTAAGCGCCTGGCGAGCGCGCTCCATGCTGGTCAGCAACAGTTCAGGCGGGTGCAGGCGACGGCGAGCGTCCAGGCAGGCCTGGAAATGCGCGCCCACTTCGGTGACGACCTGTTCAAGTTGCGCTCGAGCCTGGGCTGACGCACGGGGCATATAGGCCAGCAGGTCGAGCAGGTTCAGGCCAACCCGCAAGTCACGCAGGGCACCGCTGGTGTCCTGTCCGGTCTGGCCGAGGCGTGGCAGGTGCTGCATCAGGCGGTCGAGCATTTGCACGCCCAGCCTGCGGTGCTCGGCCAAGGTGGCTGGAAGGGTCATGCCGACGATGTCGTGCCAGCTAAACCGCGTTAGCCGCCGGGCGGCGTGCTCGACACCGAACGGGCGCATCACCAGGGTCCAGATGAAGGCGAACAACAGGCCTGCGGGGCCCGCCAGGTTGGCATTGATGAAGGTCAGAAAGTCGGCGTCGTAGGCCCCTTGGATGCTGATGAACGAGGCCGTATTGACGATGGTCAGCAAGGTGCCCAGGTAGAAGCGCGGCTGGACGGTCAGGGTGCCGACGCAAATGAACGGGATTGCGAAGGCCAGTACCAGCATCGGGAAGTCATGCAGGTTGGGCAGCACCAGAAACAGGTAAAGGCTGGCAAACACCACCGACAGGGTGGTCCAGAAGAAAAACCGATAAATCTGTGGTGCCGGGTCGTCCATGGCGGCGAAGAAACTGCAGGCAACCGCTGCCAGAATGACTGCGCTGGCGCCATCGTTCCAGCCCAGCAGGATCCACAACGTCGTGGCGGCAATGATCGCGGTCACGGTCGAGAACACCGAGTAGAGCATCAGGCCGCGGTCAAAAAACGGTGTCAGCCGGCCCAACCGCCAGTGTCGATAAACGGCGTGCCAAGGCGAGAGGTCCTCGGTCCGAATGGCCTGTTGCAGCGTGCAGCAGTCTTGCCACAGATCGACCCATTCGGTGAGACGATACAAGGCATTTGAAAGCAGCAGCATGGGCCGCTCGTCCAGCGCTGCGGCGTCGGGCTGCAGGTTTTCCAGCCGAGTGCGCAAGGCCGACCAGCGTGCCGGTGAGGCTGATTCGGCAGTGGCTTGCAGCCAGTCTCGGGCCTCCAACAGCACGGCTTGAAGGTGTTCAGCCTGGGCCGGGGCGCGTTTCTCAAGTGCCAGCAGTGCGTCGTCCAGTGCGTCGAGTACTGGCAGCAGGTGAATCATGCGACCACGCAGCTCGCCGGCGTTTTTTACGGTTTGTGGGCGTGCGCCCTCATGGGCCAGTTGGCCGATCATCATTTCCAGCGAGTTGAAGGTCGCGACCATCGAGGCGCGCAAGGTGCTGACGGTTTCGGTCGATACCTGCCGGGCGAGGAACGTGTCGCTGTACCGACGGGCTTCGTTGAACCAGTTACTGGTCGTGCCCACCACTACAGGGGCCAGTCGGCGCGGCCAGAACACTGCCCCGACCACCGCCGCGCAGACTATGCCCAGGCAAATCTCCTGGGCCCGTGAGGACGCGATATCGAATACGGCCAGCGGGTTGTCGACCACAGGCAGGGCAATCATTGGCAGGGTGTAGCCGGCCAGCATCAGGGTGTAGCTGTTAGCGGTGCGCAGGTGCATGGAAAGGAAGAGCAGGGTTCCGGTCCACAGCGCGATGGCGATCGTCAGCAGCACCGGCGCCTGTACCAACAGGGGTACCAGAAAGACGGCCCCGGCCGCGCCGAGCAGAGTACCCATGGCCCGGTACAGGGCTTTTGAGCTGGTTGGCCCGACGAATGGGCTGGATACGATATAAACCGTTGCCATGGCCCAGTAGGGCCGTGGCAATTGCATGAGCAGGGCGATATACAGTGCGATCATCGAGGCGGCGAAGGTTCGTACCCCGTAGAACCAGTCGCGCGCAGGCGGCATTGAGCTGAAAAAAGTACTCATGCGGTTTGCCCCGAGGCGCGCTGTGCCGCCTCTTCAAAGGCCCTTAATACCCGCAGAGTCGCCTCAAGATCCGCTGCCGGAAGATCCGCCAGTACCTCTCGGCGCAAGCGAACCAGTTCGCCCTCGATGGCTTCGGCCAAGGCTCGGCCACTGGTGGTCAGGCTCAAGGCTTTGGCGCGGCGGTCGAGGGGATCTTCGCTACGGCAGACGAAGCCCGCGCTGCACAGTTGGTCGAGCAGCCTCACCAGGGAGGGGCTTTCCAGTCCGGCCGCCTGGGCGACCTTGACCTGATGAACGCCGTCGCCCAGGCGCACGATCAATAGCAGCGGCACCGCGCAGGCTTCGGAGATACCGTAACCAGCCAGCGTGGCCTGGCAGATCCGTCGCCAGTGCCGGCCGGCTGCCACCATACCGCTGCTGATGTTGAGTTGCAGTGCGTCGAGATTCATTGGAGGGCGGTCACGCGGATATTCATAGTTTGCTAACTATCAATATACTTCGACCACCACCCCCGACGTCAAGAGGCGCTTGCTCAATGGTTTCAGGAGCGCACCTGGTCCTCCAGCTTCATGCTCAACGCCAAGGGGCTGCCCAGGCCAATGGCCTGATCGCGCCAGAACAGGTAGCGCAAGGTGTCGTTCGACAGGCTGAAATGGACAGCCAGTTCCTCCGCAGCCTGTACCACCTTGGCGACTGCGGCGAGTTCCAGCCAGTACAACGCAGCCTTGGTGTCAGTCTCGACCTGTTGGCCATGCAGCAACCGATAACCGATTTCAAAACGGCAGCGTGCATCGCCGCGTTCGGCTCCGCGCATGAACCACTGGTAGGCGCGCTGCAGGTCGACTTGCCACTCCTGCACATGGGTATCGCAGACCTCTTCCTCGTAAAGGTCACCGAGTGCCGCTGCAGCATGGTCCAAACCACGCTCGAAGGCATGCTGGTAGTACTCGGCTGCACAGGCGTAGCTCACCATCACGCCTTTGCCGAAGTAATGTTGCTGGGCCAGGTTAAACCATGCTGTCGCATTGCCCTGCAAAGCGGCCATGCGCAACAGGTGGCCGGCCAGTGTCGGATCCGCTCGCCAGTACTTGCCATTGAGCCAGATCCAGCCGAGGTCATTGAGTGCCGAGATGCTGCCCTCCAGCGCCTGGTTGCGCAGGTCGGTATACACCGCCTGCAGGTCGGCGGCCTCATCAAGGCTGTTTATCAGGCTGAAACTGTCACCCAGCGCGGCACGCTGGCTGGGCATGCCAACCCCGGCATAGAGGCGCGACAAGTGGCCGGTACGTCCGGGGGCTGGCGTGATGCGCGTGGGCAACAGGCGCTCTAGCAAGGGATAGATATTGCTGACAGCAGACATGTTCATCCTCATTGAACCACCCGCAGTACCGAGAGCGGGGGTGATGGGATGTGATTCTGCGCAAGGCAACGACAAAACCTGTCGCGAACAATCATCGTGAAGCGATTCAACAGCTCTTCCTTGATCTGGTTGAATAAATGGCCATTTGCCATATCCGTTGGCGGGCGCCATGCTAGTGCGCAAGTCTAGACAAGGACGCACCCTTTTGCCCTCTGCTACCACCCGCGCCACACTCAGCCGCCAATGGGAACTTTTGCGCCAGCTACCCAGCCGATCCCCCGGCATCACTAGCGCAGAGCTGGTCGCCCGATTGCAGGACGCTGGCTTCACCATCAGCAAGCGCAGTATCGAGCGAGACCTCAACGAACTGTCGTTGATCTTTCCACTGGAGCGCAACGACAAGAGTATTCCCTATGGGTGGCATTGGGCGGCAAACGCCTGTGTCGAACTGCGCGGCTTGAGCATCAGCGAAGCCTTGAGCCTGGCGTTGGTCGAGGAAGCGGTACGGCCACTGCTACCGGGGAGCATGCTCAAGGTGCTTGATGCGCGTTTCAGTCATGCTCGGCAAAAACTTGAGCACTTGTCCGGTGCGAACAAGGCTGCGCGCTGGCTGGACAAAGTCGCCAGCGTTCGCCCCGACATGAACATGCAAACGCCCGAGGTGCCCGACAGCATTCTGGAAACGGTGCAGAAGGCATTGTTGGAGGAGTATCAGTTGAAGTGCCAGTACTACTCGGCACATAACGACAAACTCAGCGAAATGACTCTCAACCCGTTGGCGTTGATTCAGCGCGGTCAGGTCAGCTACCTGATTGCCCGAGCGGATCCCTACAGTGATATTCGCCAGTTTGCGGTTCATCGCTTTCGCACGGTCAGTATCCTCAGCAGTGCCACCGAAGGTCTCGAGGATTTCGACCTGCAGGTTTACCTGCGCAGCGATGCCCTGCAATTCGGGCAGACCGATAAAATCGAGCTGCAAGCCTGGGTGAGCGACAGTTTGGCGCGCTTGGTACGTGAAACGCCGCTGTCGGCGGACATGAGCCTGGCCCCGTTGGCACATGGGCATCTTCTGAGGGCTACGGTCAGCAATAGCTGGCAGTTGCGCTGGTGGTTGTTGAGCCAGGGCGATGGCTTGATCGTCGAACAGCCCATCGGCCTACGCCAGCAGATTGCTGAAACCCTGATCAAGGCCGCCGCCCAGTACCAAACGGCATGAATTAGCGCTGCATACCCCAGCGCTTGATGGTGACCCGTTCCAGGCTATTGAACACCAGGCTCTCCACCAACAAGCCGATCAGGATGACCACCGCCAGGCCGGCGAATACCTTGTCGGTGTACAGCTCGTTGCGGTTCTGAAAAATGTACCAACCCAGGCCACCCTTGCCGCTGGTCGCACCGAAGACCAGTTCGGCGGCAATCAGGGTGCGCCAGGCAAAGGCCCAACCAATTTTCAGCCCTGAGAGAATCGACGGCAGCGCGGCTGGAATCAGGATATGCAGGACCAGGCGCAAGCCGCGCAGGCCATAGTTGCGTCCGGCCATGCGCAGGGTTTCCGATACGCCGAGAAAGCCGGCATAAGTGTTCAGCGCCAGCGCCCAGAGTACGGAATGTACCAGTACGAAAATCAGGCTGTTGTCGCCCAGGCCGAACCAGAGCAGCGCCAAAGGCAGCAGGGCGATGGCGGGCAAGGGGTTGAACATTGAGGTCAAGGTACTGAGCAAGTCGCGGCCGAATTGTGTCGACACTGCCAGGCTGGTCAGCCCGAAGGCCAGGACAATGCCCAGCAGGTAGCCCTTGAGCAGCACGATCAACGAGACGCCGACCTTGGCCAGCAGCTCGCCGCTGGCCAGGCCATCGATCAAGGCGCGGGATGTCTGGACAAAGCTGGGCAGGAGCAGGTCGTTGGCCTGATAACGGGCAACAGCTTCCCAGGCCAGGGCCAGTAACAGCAGGATCAGCCCTTTGCGCAAACTGCTGTGTTGCCAGAGTCGCTGGGGCAGTGGAAGCTCACGTTCCAATGGCACGCTGAGCAGCGGCTCCAGGGGGACCTCATACTCCTGGCGCACAATAGGAGGGGTAGCCATGCGAGTGGACTCCAGGTCAGTAGGCGATGCGAACATCGGCGAAATCAAGATCGAGTGCTTGATCTTGCGCCTGATCTTCCTCAAACAGCAGTCGATGGATACGTTGTGCCGAGGCCTGGAACTCACGGCCGCCCAGACTATGCAGCCCGTACTGATGGCTGTGCACTTCGGCGCGCACCCGTCCTGGGTGCGGTGACAGCAGCAGAATGCGGTTGCCTACTACCAACGCTTCTTCGATGGAGTGGGTGACGAACAGCAGTGTGAAACGCACCTCCTCCCAGAGCAGCAACAACTCTTCCTGCATCTTGCGCCGGGTCAGCGCATCGAGTGCGGCGAATGGTTCGTCCATCAGCAGGATCTTCGGTTGCATCGCCAGTGCCCGTGCGATGGCCACCCGCGCTTTCATGCCGCCGGACAAGGTGTGCGGGTAGGCGTCGGCAAAGGCTGCCAGGCCAACTTTTTCCAGGTAGTGCAGCGCGCGCTGCTCGGCCTCCTGACGCGGCAGCGTGCCAGAGACCTGCAACGGGAACATGACGTTCTGTTTGACGGTTTTCCAGGGTGGAAGCTGATCGAACTCCTGGAACACCACAATACGGTCGGGACCAGGCCCTTTAATGGCCTGGTCTTGCAGACGAATCGTCCCTTCCTGAGGCTCGATGAAACCGGCCACCGCCTTGAGCAGGGTCGATTTACCGCAGCCCGAAGGGCCTAGCAGGACAAAGCGGTCGGCCTTGTCCACTTCAAAGCTGACGTGGTGAGTGGCGCGCACCACGCGTTGCGCAGTGCGGTACTCGAGGCTGACGTTATCCACGTGCAGCAGAGGCGACGTGGGCACGTCGCGCAGGTTGCTGACCGTGTGGCCTTGCAATTGGGCGTTCATGCGTTTCAGCTCCCTTGCAGAGGCTTCTCATCCTGGAAGAAGTAGTCTTTCCAGGATTCGGGCTTGTGCTTGATGGCGCCGACGCGATAGAGAAATTCGGCCAGTGGGTAGGTGTTTTTCGGCGTGACGCTGAACTCGTATTGAGGGTTGTCGATGATCTTGAGCAGCGCCTCGCGGTCGATTTTTGCCTTGGTCACCCGAATGTAGGTGTCGGCGGCGGCAGCCTTGTCGTTCTGGGCGAAGTCTGCCGCTTCGGCCAGCGCTTCAACGAACGCTTTATAGGTCTTGGGGTTGTCCTTGCGGAATTTCTCAGTCGCAAACAGTACGGTTGGCGAGTTCGGGCCGAGCAGGTCGTAGGTGTTGAGCACAACATGCACACTCGGGTTGGCCAGCACCTGATCCTGGAATGGCGGGTTGGAGAAGTGCGCGTTCAACTCGGTACCACCGGCCAGCAGGGCTGCGGTGGCATCAGGGTGCGGAACCGCCAGGGTGAATTTGTCCAGGCGGGCATACTCCTTGTCACCCCATTGCTTGGCTGCCGCGTACTGCAGAAAACGCGATTGCACTGAAACGCCCACTGCCGGCAGGGCGATGCGGTCCTTTTCGCTGAGGTCGGCAATCGTCTTCACGTTCGGATTACTGCTGACCAGGTAGTAGGGGAAATTACCGAGTGAGGCGACGGCCTTGACGTTCTGTCGACCCTGGGTGCGGTCCCAGATGGTCAGCAACGGACCGACGCCGGCCCCGGCGATATCCACCGAGCCGGACAGCAGTGCGTCGTTGATGGCTGCACCGCCAGAAAGTTGGGTCCAATCGACCTTGATGTCGACTCCCTGTGCCTTTCCGTGCTTTTCGATCAACTGTTGATCACGCACCACATTCAGTAGCAGGTAGACGATACCGAATTGTTCGGCGATGCGAATTTCGCCTTCGGCCTGTGCGGCGGCCGGGGCCACCAGGCTTCCGGCGATCAGGCTAAGACCCAGGCCGATACTGGCCGCGAGGCGGCTGATAGCGTTACTCATGCTGTGCTCCTTGATCGGTCTTAGAAGGGCGCGTCGCCCTGAATGGTGGTGCGGTACAACTTGCGGCGCAGGTGGCTCGGGCAGCCGGTTGCCAGGTGAATCAGTGAGCGGTTGTCCCAGAACACCAGATCGCGGGGCTGCCATTGATGGCGGTAAATGTTGTGTTCCAGCACGCTGTGGGCGTACAGCTCGGTGAGAATCTGGCGGCTTTCGTCTTCCGGCAGGCCGATGATTCGGGTGGTGAAGCCCTCGCTGACAAACAACGCCTTACGACCGTTCTCCGGGTGCGTGCGGACGATCGGGTGAATCACTTCCTGTACCTGTGCCAACTGCTCGGCAGTCAGGGTTGGGCGCCAGTTGCCTTCGAACTTGGTCTCGCTGTAACGCGCGGTATAGGAGTGTGCGGCGCTGCGCCCCTCGACGGCCTTGCGCAGGGCCTCAGGCAGGTCGTCCCAGGCTTTGTGCATGTCGGCGAACAGGGTGTCGCCGCCTTCGCTGGGCAGTTCCTGGGCATGCAGCATCGAGCCGAGGCTGGGGAGTTCCTTGTACGACAGGTCGGAATGCCAGAATTTGCCAGCATCACCCAGGCCGATGTTCTGCCCGTTCTCGACAATGTTGGAGACAATCAGGATTTCCGGATGCCCGGCCAGCAGGAACTGTTTGAGTACATGGACTTGCAGTACGCCAAACCGGCGGCTGAAGGCGACCTGCTGTTCGGGCGTGATGTGCTGGTTACGAAAGACCAGCACGTGGTGATCCAGATGAGCCCGGTGGATGCGGGCAAACGCTTCGCCGTTGACCGGCAGGCTCAGGTCAAGGCCGATGATCTCGGCACCTACTGCGCCGGCAAGAGGACGAATTTCGAAGGTTTGCTGCTGTGCGCTGTCGTGTACCGACAAAGCGATTGAGGCTGCTGACATAGTGCTCTCCCACGCAGTGCGCGCCCAAGGGTGCGCGCATCGATCAGAAACTCACGGCTGTTCCGTGTTGGTTCGTGTCGTGCGGCGCACCGATTGGTCGGCATGTACGCAGGGGATTAACTATATTGCTATAAGAGATTTAATTTAAATATCTTTATTGAATAAGCATATGAGAGAGCAGCGGCTTCCAATCAACGCTCGCGCAAGGCCTCGGCCCGTGCCCGGATGATCGGCTTGAGCAGGTAGCTCAACACGCTTTTCTTGCCGGTAATGATGTCCACTGATGCGACCATGCCGGGGATAATCAGCAGCGGTTTTTCGTCAGTGCCCAAGTGGCTGCGATCCGTACGCAGTTTGATCACATAGAACGTGTTGCCGTCTTCGTCGGTGATAGTGTCGGCGCCGATCTGCTCCAGCCGGGCTTTCAGCCCGCCATAGATGGTGAAGTCATAGGCGGTGAACTTCACCATGGCGTCCTGGCCAGGGTGGAGGAAGGCGATGTCCTGTGGACGGATCCGCGCCTCCACCAGCAGTGTGTCATCCAGCGGCACGATCTCGACAAGATCACTACCGGGTTGAATGACGCCGCCAATCGTATTGACCAGCAGTTGTTTGACGATACCGCGCACCGGCGAAGTAACCAGCGTACGGCTGACCCGATCCTCCAGCGCCTTGCCGGTTGCTTGGGCCTTGCTCAGGTCCGTGCGGGCTTCGTTCAGTTGGGTCAGGGCCTCGCTGCGGAACTTGCCACGGGTTTCGTCGATCTTGCGTTCGACTTCCTTGATGGCGGACTCGGCGCGTGGGATGGCCAGAGAGGTTGCATCCAGTTGGCCTCGGTTTTCCACCTCGGCCCGCTTGAGACGTAGCACCTCAACCGGAGAAATCGCGCCCTGGGATACCAACGGTTCGGACATGTTGATTTCCTGACGCAGCAGCTGAAGGCTGTTGCGGTACTGCGCCTGCTTGGAGCTGAACTCGCGCAGTTCCTGCTGGCGCTGTACCAGTTGCTCCTGCAAACCGCCGATCTCGTTCTGCAACTGCTGGCGCCGACTCTGGTACAACGATTCCTCGTTGTTGGCCTGATTGGGCGCGGCTTTGCGGATTTCATCGGCGATATGCAATGGGCGATCCTCGACCTCGGCGCTCAAGCGTTCGACGCGCAGCGCCATGGCCAAACGGTCGGCTTCTGTCTCGCCAACGTTGGACACGAACCGAGTATCGTCCAGGCGCAGCAGTGGCGCGCCGGCTTCGACAATCTCGCCTTCGTGGGCATAGATCTCGGCAACGATACCGCCTTCCAGGTTCTGGATTTTCTGCAGTTTTGAGGACGGAATGGCCTTGCCATCTCCCCGAGTCACTTCATCAATGATCGCGAAGTTGGCCCAGAGCCCCATGAACAGGAAAAAACCGATTACGCCCCAGATGGTCAGCCGCACAATGCGCGGTGCATCCTCGATCAGGGCTTTGTTGACCTCAGGCAAGGGTTGCCCATGGAGCGACTCCGAGCCTTTGAAGTAGTTACTCAGTACGTCCTTGATGCGACCTGCTCCAGACTTAAGCAACACTGATCTGCCCCTTTTTCAGCGCATCCATTACGGCGGCTTTCGGGCCATCCGCGACAATCTGCCCGCGATCAATCACGATTAGCCGGTCGACCAGTGACAACAGCGAAGCACGGTGCGTGACCAGTACAACGGTCTTGTTCTCGATAACCGCTTGCAGGCGCTGCTTGAGGCGCTCTTCACCGGTGTTGTCCATGGCGCTGGTCGGCTCGTCCAGCAACAGGATCTGCGGGTTCAGCAGCAAGGCCCGGCCTAATGCAACGTTCTGCCGCTGACCGCCGGAGAGGTTCTGGCCGCGCTCGCCGACCTGCAGCTCGTAGCCCTGCGGGTGCAGCCTGGCAAACTCATGCACGCCAGAGAGCTCGGCCGCTTGCAGGACCATTTCGTCCTCGATATAGCGGGCACCGCTGACCAGGTTGTCGCGCAATGTACCGGACAGCAACTGGATGTCCTGAGGGACATAGCCGATATTGTGGCGCAGCTCGCTCACATCGATCTGACGGATGTCCACGCCATCGACCAGCAACGAGCCAGCGTCTGCTTCGTAGAGGCCGACAATCAACTTGGCCAGCGAGCTCTTGCCTGAGCCGCTACGGCCGATGATGCCGATCTTCTCGCCCGGCCGGATCACCAGGTTGATACCCTTGAGCGCAACGTTCTGCTGGTTCGGGTAGGTGAAATCAACCCCGCGGAACTCAATGGCACCTTGCAGTACCTGGCGGCTCAGTGGGCGCTCTTCGAAGTTGCGTTCTTGCGGCAGCTCCATCATCTGGTCAACCGAGACCATGGTGACCTTGGCCTGCTGGTAACGGGTCAGCAACCCGGCCAGTTGGCTCAGGGGGGCCATGGCGCGTCCATTGAGCATGTAGCAGGCGATCAGGCCGCCCATGCTGAGGTGGCCGTCCATGATCTGGTAGACGCCGAAGCAGATCAGCGCCACGCCGGCCAACTGCTGGATCAGCAGGGTGATGTTCATGGCCAGGCCCGACAACACCTTGACGCGCAGCTCCAGGCGGCTAAGCGTACCGATGGTCTGCTCCCACATGTACTGGCGTTCGCTTTCGGCGTTGTTGACCTTGACTGCATCCAGCCCTGCGAGGGTTTCGATCAGGCTCGATTGGCGCTCGGAACCCAGTGCCATGGTGCGCTCCAGCGTTGCGACCAGTGGTTTTTGCAAGGCATGGCCGATGCCCAGAGCCAGCGGGAACGCAACGATGGGAATCCAGACCAGATGGCCGCCGATGATGGCGATCACCAAGAGGATCAGCAGGGTGAATGGCAGGTCAATCAGGCTGGTCAGTGTCAGTGACGCAAGGAAGTCGCGCAGGCCCTGAAATTCATGGATGTTCTGGGCGAAGCTACCGACCCGGGCCGGGCGGTACTTCATTGCCATGCCGACAATACGCTCGAACAGCGTGGCGGAGATGATCAGGTCGGTTTTCTTCCCGGCCAGGTCCAGGCAAAGGCTGCGCAGGCCCTTGAGGATCAGGTCGAAGAGGTAGGCCCCGGTAATACCGATGGCCAGCACCCAGAGGGTCGAGGTTGCCTGGTTGGGAACTACGCGGTCGTAGACGTTCATCACGAACAGCGGTGCGGCCATGGCGATCAGGTTGATGACCAGGCTGGCGGCGATGGCGTCGGCGTAAAGCCAGCGCGAGCGCTTGAGGGTGTCACGGAACCATGAGCGCGCCCTGGGGATCAGGTTGCCATGGTTGACGTCGAACTTATGCTGCGGCTGGGCAAAGAAAACCCGGCCACTGTAATCGGCCAGCAGCGCTTCGCGGCTGACATGTACCTCACCGCCGTCGCTCTCGCTGAGCAATAGACGTGCAGTACCTTCGTTTTCCCAGCCGAGCAGGATCGTGCTGCGGCCATCCTTGAGCAGCAACATCGCCGGCATGGCGATGTTGGGTATCTGCTCCAGCTTGCGTTGCAGCAAGCGACCTTGCAAGCCTGCCCGGGCAGCGGCGCGAGGCAGTAGCTCCGGGCTCAACCGCTGCGAGGGCAGCGGTAAACCGGTGGTGAGCATCGCCCGGCTGGCAGGTTTCTGGTGCAACACACAGAGCGACAGCAGGCTGTCCAGCAACGGATCGTCGTGCTGGCTGCGTGGATCATGGGTGAGCTGGACTCGACTGACTTCTGATTCCACGCGGCATTCTCTTAGCTAATTCGGTTGGACATGAGGGCTGGCCTCAGTTCATGCCGGGCAGGTTAACCTGAGGCTTCATGTCGTTTTGTACAACTGTAGCCATTGGCGCCACAACGCCTTGGCTCTTGAGGAGCTGGCCAATGGTTGCCTTGATTCGATATTGAGTAAACAGCTGACTGTTCTTCACCTCTGCCAGGCGGCGCTGGGCGGTGAACAACTCGTTTTCGCTATCGAGCAGGTCAAGCAATGTACGCTCGCCCAGGCTGAATTGCTTCTGGTAAGCGGTGCGAACACTGCTGCTGTAATCAACGTACTTCTGCGCAATCGGCACCTGGGCATTGGCGTTATTCATAGCATTCCATGCCAGGCCCAATTCTTCATTGAGCTGGCGCAAGGCATTGTTACGAATATCCAGCGCTTGGTTTGCCTGATAGGACTTGGACTCCAGGTCCGCTTTGTTGCTGCCACCGGCATACAGGTTGAAACTCATGCGCAGCATGGCCTGCCAGTCATTGTTATGACCGCTGACACCATCGATATTGTTGTCGGCACTGCGCCCCAGTTCAGCATCGAAACGCGGGTAGAACGCCGATTTCGCGGCATCGTACTGCTTCTCCGCAGCGGCGATATCTGACTCCGCCGAGCGCAGGATCGGGCTGCTTTCCAGCATTTGCTGGCGTGCTTCATCCAGGCTGGCTGGCAGCATGTCGATGAAGGCCGGCGGCGTGCTGATTTCGTCTGGCATTTGACCAACTACGCTCAGGTAGTTGGTTTGTGCGTCAGCCAGGTTGGTTTGTTCGGTGATCAGGTTGTTGCGGGCCTGTGCCAGACGAGCTTCGGCCTGATCCATATCGGCCAGGCGGCCAACACCACGAGTGGTTCGCAGCTTGATTTGATCGAAGATACGTTCATGGCTACGCAGGTTGTCTTCGGCCAGACGCACCATATCGCGACGGGTCAGCACGTCCAGATACACCTGGGCAACATTGAGTGCCGTGCGCTCGGACGTACCCATCAGGGCATAGGCGCGTGAGTTGACGGTGGCTTGTTGGCGACCGACTTCACTGGACGTGGCGAAGCCGTCGAAGACCATTTGTCGAAGACGCACGCTGGCTTCGCCACGGTTGAGAGTTTCCCAATCGTTGCTACGGTTACCAATGCGAGTGCTCGGGCTGTCGGTGCCTTCGCGGCCGTAACCTGCCAATACATCAACCCGCGGCAAATAGCCGCCCTGGGCTGCGCGCAATTGATAGTCGGCGGCGGTTCTGCTGTTAACCCCGGCTTGAACTTCCGGGTGGACTTCGATAGCGCGCTGCATAGCTTCCGGCAGGCTTTGCGCTTGAACAAAACTGGCGGCAAGGGTGAAAGGAAGAGCAGTCAGAAGGAGCGATCGCATTTACTTTTTCCCGGGGACATCTTGTCCCAAATCACAGCAAGTGGCCTTGCCGCAGTTAATAATGGCAACAGTACGCACCTTACGTCGGAAATTTCCGAGATGCTACTAGGATAGTACGAAGGGGACTGGTAACCGTTCAAATATCAATGTGACATTACGTACCCAATTGTTTAGGATGGCGACCAGAAGGTCAATACTTTGGCATTAAGTTAGCTGCCAAGTTTTTCAGTCATTATTTTGACGTCTATGGTGTCAAAAGTGCCTCACAGAACATTCCATCTGATTGCGGCAAGTCAGCGTCGCTCGGGCATGGAAGCCAATTTGAACGGTTAGTCCGGAGAGTCTTATGAGCAGTGTTGTTGCCGTTGTCAAAAGCATTGTTGGTCAAGTAATCGCGGTTTCCCCAGAAGGGATTCAGCGTGTACTCATCGAAGGCGACCGTTTGTTCGTCGGCGAGCAGGTACTGACCGGTCTGGCCGGTGCCGTAACGCTGGAGCTGGCTGATGGCCGCACGCTCGATCTCGGGCGTGACATGCAGTGGAGTGCCGATGCGCCAGACAGCACCACCGATCTGGCGGAGGCTACGGCGCAACAAGCCCCGTCGGTTGACGAGTTGCAACAAGCGATCGCGGCCGGTGCTGACCCGACCACTGAACTGGAAGCCACGGCGGCAGGTCCTGCTGCGGCTGGCGGTGGTGGCGGTGCAGTCGGTGGTGGCCACAGCTTCGTGATGCTTGATGAGACTGCTGCGTCAGTCGATCCGACCATTGGCTTCCCTACCGAAGGCTTGGCCTTCCAGACGGCCGCTGTTCAGCAAGAGCAAGGCCCGCTGGTTCTGAATACGGCTGCTGATGCCACCACGCCGTTGCGTGCCGCCGACCTGACCCTTACCGCTACCCCGAGCATCACTGAAGCGGGTGGTGTGTTGACCTACACGGCGACCCTGACTCAAGCGCCACTGACCGACCTGACTATTACCTTGTCCAACGGCCAGGTGATTGTTATCAGCGCCGGCCAGCTGACCGGCAGCGTCAACGTAGAAATTCCGCCGAATGACACGGTGTACATCGATGGCAGCGAAATCTCCGCCACCATCACTGGCACCAGTGGCGGTGGTGGCCTGGTGGTTACCCCGAGCACAACACCTGCAGTCACCCAGATCACCGACACCATCGACACCACCACCGTGAGCCTGACGGCGACCGGCAATATTGTGGAAGGTGGCGGCATCACCTACACCGCGACCCTGACCAACCCGGCACAGACGCCGGTCACCGTGACCCTGTCCAACGGCCAGACCATCACCATTGAGGCCGGCAAGACCACCGGCAGCGTGGATGTTGAAACCCTGGGCAATGATGTCTACAACAACGGCAGCACCGTCAGCACCACGATTACCGGTGCTACGGGGGGTAACTTCGAGAACCTGGTGCCGAGCACCGAGCCGGCGGTGACCACCATCACGGACTCGCCGGACACCACCACCGTGAGCCTGACGGCGACCGGCAATATCGTGGAAGGTGGCGGCATCACCTATACCGCGACCCTGACCAACCCGGCACAGACGCCAGTCACCGTGACCCTGTCCAACGGCCAGACCATCACCATTGAGGCCGGCAAGACCACCGGCAGCGTGGATGTTGAAACCCTGGGCAATGATGTCTACAACAACGGCAGCACCGTCAGCACCACGATTACCGGTGCTACGGGGGGTAACTTCGAGAACCTGGTGCCGAGCACCGAGCCGGCGGTGACCACCATTACCGATTCGATCGACCCCACCTCACTCACCCTGACGGCGACTTCGACGGTGGGTGAGAACGGTGTAATTACCTACACCGCTACGGTCGGTGCGCCTGTGACCGGTTCGCCACTGACAGTAACCCTGTCCAATGGCCAGACCATTACCATCCCGGTGGGTGAATCCGCCGGTACTGTGGACTTCACCGCGCCGAATGATGTGTACAACGGCGCCGACTCGATCATCACCACCATCACCGGCACCACAGGTGGTAACTACGAGAAGCTTGAACCGAGCGAAGAACCTGCGATTACGGAAGTGGTCGACAGTACGGACACCACCAGCCTGAACGTGACGGCAACTGGCGAAGTCGCCGAAGGTGGCAAGATCGTCTACACCGCGACCTTGAGCAATCCGGCCGGCACCGAAATGCAGATCACCCTGAGCAATGGTGAGACCATCACCATTGCCGCAGGTGCGAAAGAAGGCAGCATCAGCATTGATGCGCCGGGCGATGATTCATACATTGATGCTGGCACGCTGAGTGTTACGGTCACTGGTACCAGCGGTGGTAACTTTGAAGAGCTGGAGGTCAGTGACAAACCTGCAGTGACCACGGTGACCGACACCATCGACACCACTACCGTGACCCTGAGCGCTACACCAAGCGTGGCTGAAGGTGGCGTTGTCACCTACACCGCGTCGGTCAACGCCCCGGTTACCGGTACGCCGCTGGTGGTGACCCTGGCCAACGGCCAGACCATCACCATTCCGGTCGGTGAGTCGTCGGGTTCGGTACCGTTCACCGCACCGAACAACGTCCACAACACCAACGCACCGCTGACCAACAGCATTACCAATGTTGAAGGTGGTAACTACGAAAAAGTAGAAGCTGTTGGTAAGCCGTCCACGACTGTCACCGATGGTCCTGGCACGCAGGATTCGACTGGCCTGAGCGTCAGCGCGACTGGCGAAGTGACTGAAGGCGGCAAGATCGTCTACACCGCGACCCTGACCAACCCAGCCGGCACCGAAATGAAGGTGACCCTGAGCAACAACCAGGTCATCACCATCGCCGCCGGTGCGAAAGAGGGCAGCATCACCGTTGATGCTCCATCCGACGACGTCTACAAAGACGGCGAGACGCTGAACGTCACCATCACCGGCAGCACCGGTGGTGACTTCGAAAGCCTGGTGACCAGCCCAACGGCGGCAGTGACCACGGTGACCGACACCATCGACACCACTACTGTGACCCTGACGGCTGAGCCAAGCGTGGCTGAAGGTGGCGTTGTCACCTACACCGCATCGGTCAACGCCCCGGTTACCGGTACGCCGCTGGTGGTGACCCTGGCCAACGGCCAGACCATCACCATCCCGGTCGGCGAGTCGTCGGGTTCGGTACCGTTCACCGCACCGAACAACGTCCACAACACCAACGCGCCGCTGACCAACAGCATTACCAATGTTGAAGGTGGCAACTACGAGAAAGTAGAAGCCGTTGGTAAGCCGTCCACGACCGTAACCGATGGTCCAGGCACGCAGGATTCGACAGGCCTGAGCGTCAGCGCGACTGGCGAAGTGACTGAAGGCGGCAAGATCGTCTACACCGCGACCCTGACCAACCCAGCCGGCACCGAAATGAAGGTGACCCTGAGCAACAACCAGGTCATCACCATCGCCGCCGGTGCGAAAGAAGGTTCGATCACGGTTGATGCTCCATCCGACGACGTCTACAAAGACGGCGAGACGCTGAACGTCACCATCACCGGCAGCACCGGTGGCGACTTCGAAAGCCTGGTGACCAGCCCAACGGCGGCAGTGACCACGGTGACCGACACCATCGACACCACCACCGTGACCTTGAGCGCCACACCAAGCGTGGCTGAAGGTGGCGTTGTCACCTACACCGCATCGGTCAACGCCCCGGTTACCGGTACCCCGCTGGTGGTGACCCTGGCCAACGGCCAGACCATCACCATCCCAGTGGGTGAGTCCTCCGGCTCGGTGCCGTTCACCGCGCCGAACAACGTTCACAACACCAACGCACCGCTGACCAACAGCATCACGGACATCAGTGGCGGCAACTACGAGAAAGTAGAAGCCACAGGCAAGCCAACCACGACCGTAACCGATGGTCCAGGCACGCAGGATTCGACCGGCCTGAGCGTCAGCGCAACCGGCGAAGTGACTGAAGGCGGCAAGATCGTCTACACCGCGACCCTGACCAACCCGGCCGGCACCGAAATGAAGGTGACCCTGAGCAACAACCAGGTCATCACCATCGCCGCCGGTGCGAAAGAGGGCAGCATCACCGTTGATGCTCCATCCGACGACGTCTACAAAGACGGCGAGACGCTGAACGTCACCATCACCGGCAGCACCGGTGGCGACTTCGAAAGCCTGGTGACCAGCCCAACGGCGGCAGTGACCACGGTGACCGACACCATCGACACCACCACCGTGACCTTGAGCGCCACACCAAGCGTGGCTGAAGGTGGCGTTGTCACCTACACCGCATCGGTCAACGCCCCGGTTACCGGTACCCCGCTGGTGGTGACCCTGGCCAACGGCCAGACCATCACCATCCCAGTGGGTGAGTCCTCCGGCTCGGTGCCGTTCACCGCGCCGAACAACGTTCACAACACCAACGCACCGCTGACCAACAGCATCACGGACATCAGTGGCGGCAACTACGAGAAAGTAGAAGCCACAGGCAAGCCAACCACGACCGTAACCGATGGTCCAGGCACGCAGGATTCGACCGGCCTGAGCGTCAGCGCAACCGGCGAAGTGACTGAAGGCGGCAAGATCGTCTACACCGCGACCCTGACCAACCCAGCCGGCACCGAAATGAAGGTGACCCTGAGCAACAACCAGGTCATCACCATCGCCGCCGGTGCGAAAGAAGGTTCGATCACGGTTGATGCTCCATCCGACGACGTCTACAAAGACGGCGAGACGCTGAACGTCACCATCACCGGCAGCACCGGTGGCGACTTCGAAAGCCTGGTGACCAGCCCAACGGCGGCAGTGACCACGGTGACCGACACCATCGACACCACTACTGTGACCCTGACGGCTGAGCCAAGCGTGGCTGAAGGTGGCGTTGTCACCTACACCGCGTCGGTCAATGCCCCGGTTACCGGCACCCCGCTGGTGGTGACCCTGGCCAACGGCCAGACCATTACCATCCCGGTCGGCGAGTCGTCGGGTTCGGTACCGTTCACCGCACCGAACAACGTCCACAACACCAACGCGCCGCTGACCAACAGCATTACCAATGTTGAAGGTGGCAACTACGAGAAAGTAGAAGCCGTTGGTAAGCCGTCCACGACCGTAACCGATGGTCCAGGCACGCAGGATTCGACTGGCCTGAGCGTCAGCGCGACTGGCGAAGTGACTGAAGGCGGCAAGATCGTCTACACCGCGACCCTGACCAACCCAGCCGGCACCGAAATGAAGGTGACCCTGAGCAACAACCAGGTCATCACCATCGCCGCCGGTGCGAAAGAAGGTTCGATCACGGTTGATGCTCCATCCGACGACGTCTACAAAGACGGCGAGACGCTGAACGTCACCATCACCGGCAGCACCGGTGGTGACTTCGAAAGCCTGGTGACCAGCCCAACGGCGGCAGTGACCACGGTGACCGACACCATCGACACCACTACTGTGACCCTGACGGCTGAGCCAAGCGTGGCTGAAGGTGGCGTTGTCACCTACACCGCATCGGTCAACGCCCCGGTTACCGGTACGCCGCTGGTGGTGACCCTGGCCAACGGCCAGACCATCACCATCCCGGTCGGCGAGTCGTCGGGTTCGGTACCGTTCACCGCACCGAACAACGTCCACAACACCAATGCGCCGCTGAC
Source organism: Pseudomonas sp. HLS-6 TE3448 (assembly GCF_053629555.1). Taxonomy (NCBI): domain Bacteria; kingdom Pseudomonadati; phylum Pseudomonadota; class Gammaproteobacteria; order Pseudomonadales; family Pseudomonadaceae; genus Pseudomonas; species Pseudomonas sp. HLS-6 TE3448. Next base: position 1,494,295 of record NZ_JBRJIO010000001.1, read on the forward strand.
CAACAGCATTACCAATGTTGAAGGTGGCAACTACGAGAAAGTAGAAGCCGTTGGTAAGCCGTCCACGACTGTCACCGATGGTCCTGGCACCCAGGATTCGACCGGCCTGAGCGTCAGCGCAACCGGCGAAGTGACTGAAGGCGGCAAGATCGTCTACACCGCGACCCTGACCAACCCAGCCGGCACCGAAATGAAGGTGACCCTGAGCAACAACCAGGTCATCACCATCGCCGCCGGTGCGAAAGAAGGTTCGATCACGGTTGATGCTCCATCCGACGACGTCTACAAAGACGGCGAGACGCTGAACGTCACCATCACCGGCAGCACCGGTGGCGACTTCGAAAGCCTGGTGACCAGCCCAACGGCGGCAGTGACCACGGTGACCGACACCATCGACACCACTACTGTGACCCTGACGGCTGAGCCAAGCGTGGCTGAAGGTGGCGTTGTCACCTACACCGCGTCGGTCAATGCCCCGGTTACCGGCACCCCGCTGGTGGTGACCCTGGCCAACGGCCAGACCATTACCATCCCGGTCGGCGAGTCGTCGGGTTCGGTACCGTTCACCGCACCGAACAACGTCCACAACACCAACGCGCCGCTGACCAACAGCATTACCAATGTTGAAGGTGGCAACTACGAGAAAGTAGAAGCCGTTGGTAAGCCGTCCACGACCGTAACCGATGGTCCAGGCACGCAGGATTCGACAGGCCTGAGCGTCAGCGCGACTGGCGAAGTGACTGAAGGCGGCAAGATCGTCTACACCGCGACCCTGACCAACCCAGCCGGCACCGAAATGAAGGTGACCCTGAGCAACAACCAGGTCATCACCATCGCCGCCGGTGCGAAAGAAGGTTCGATCACGGTTGATGCTCCATCCGACGACGTCTACAAAGACGGCGAGACGCTGAACGTCACCATCACTGGCAGCACCGGTGGCGACTTCGAAAGCCTGGTGACCAGCCCAACGGCGGCAGTGACCACGGTGACCGACACCATCGACACCACTACTGTGACCCTGACGGCTGAGCCAAGCGTGGCTGAAGGTGGCGTTGTCACCTACACCGCGTCGGTCAATGCCCCGGTTACCGGCACCCCGCTGGTGGTGACCCTGGCCAACGGCCAGACCATTACCATCCCGGTCGGCGAGTCGTCGGGTTCGGTACCGTTCACCGCACCGAACAACGTCCACAACACCAACGCGCCGCTGACCAACAGCATTACCAATGTTGAAGGTGGCAACTACGAGAAAGTAGAAGCCGTTGGTAAGCCGTCCACGACCGTAACCGATGGTCCAGGCACGCAGGATTCGACTGGCCTGAGCGTCAGCGCGACTGGCGAAGTGACTGAAGGCGGCAAGATCGTCTACACCGCGACCCTGACCAACCCAGCCGGCACCGAAATGAAGGTGACCCTGAGCAACAACCAGGTCATCACCATCGCCGCCGGTGCGAAAGAAGGTTCGATCACGGTTGATGCTCCATCCGACGACGTCTACAAAGACGGCGAGACGCTGAACGTCACCATCACTGGCAGCACCGGTGGCGACTTCGAAAGCCTGGTGACCAGCCCAACGGCGGCAGTGACCACGGTGACCGACACCATCGACACCACCACCGTGACCCTGAGCGCCACACCAAGCGTGGTTGAAGGTGGCGTTGTCACCTACACCGCGTCGGTCAATGCCCCGGTTACCGGTACGCCGCTGGTGGTGACCCTGGCCAACGGCCAGACCATCACCATCCCGGTCGGTGAGTCCTCCGGCTCGGTGCCGTTCACCGCGCCGAACAACGTCCACAACACCAATGCGCCGCTGACCAACAGCATTACCAATGTTGAAGGTGGCAACTACGAGAAAGTAGAAGCCGTTGGTAAGCCGTCCACGACTGTCACCGATGGTCCTGGCACCCAGGATTCGACTGGCCTGAGCGTCAGCGCAACTGGCGAAGTGACTGAAGGCGGCAAGATCGTCTACACCGCGACCCTGACCAACCCGGCCGGCACCGAAATGAAGGTGACCCTGAGCAACAACCAGGTCATCACCATCGCCGCCGGTGCGAAAGAAGGTTCGATCACGGTTGATGCTCCATCCGACGACGTCTACAAAGACGGCGAGACGCTGAACGTCACCATCACCGGCAGCACCGGTGGTGACTTCGAAAGCCTGGTGACCAGCCCAACGGCGGCAGTGACCACGGTGACCGACACCATCGACACCACTACTGTGACCCTGACGGCTGAGCCAAGCGTGGCTGAAGGTGGCGTTGTCACCTACACCGCATCGGTCAACGCCCCGGTTACCGGTACGCCGCTGGTGGTGACCCTGGCCAACGGCCAGACCATCACCATCCCGGTCGGCGAGTCGTCGGGTTCGGTACCGTTCACCGCACCGAACAACGTCCACAACACCAACGCGCCGCTGACCAACAGCATTACCAATGTTGAAGGTGGCAACTACGAGAAAGTAGAAGCCGTTGGTAAGCCGTCCACGACCGTAACCGATGGTCCAGGCACGCAGGATTCGACTGGCCTGAGCGTCAGCGCGACTGGCGAAGTGACTGAAGGCGGCAAGATCGTCTACACCGCGACCCTGACCAACCCAGCCGGCACCGAAATGAAGGTGACCCTGAGCAACAACCAGGTCATCACCATCGCCGCCGGTGCGAAAGAAGGTTCGATCACGGTTGATGCTCCATCCGACGACGTCTACAAAGACGGCGAGACGCTGAACGTCACCATCACCGGCAGCACCGGTGGTGACTTCGAAAGCCTGGTGACCAGCCCAACGGCGGCAGTGACCACGGTGACCGACACCATCGACACCACCACCGTGACCCTGAGCGCCACACCAAGCGTGGCTGAAGGTGGCGTTGTCACCTACACCGCGTCGGTCAACGCCCCGGTTACCGGTACCCCGCTGGTGGTGACCCTGGCCAACGGCCAGACCATTACCATCCCAGTGGGTGAGTCCTCCGGCTCGGTGCCGTTCACCGCGCCGAACAACGTTCACAACACCAACGCACCGCTGACCAACAGCATCACGGACATCAGTGGCGGCAACTACGAGAAAGTAGAAGCCACAGGCAAGCCAACCACGACCGTAACCGATGGTCCAGGCACGCAGGATTCGACCGGCCTGAGCGTCAGCGCAACCGGCGAAGTGACTGAAGGCGGCAAGATCGTCTACACCGCGACCCTGACCAACCCGGCCGGCACCGAAATGAAGGTGACCCTGAGCAACAACCAGGTCATCACCATCGCCGCCGGTGCGAAAGAGGGCAGCATCACCGTTGATGCTCCATCCGACGACGTCTACAAAGACGGCGAGACGCTGAACGTCACCATCACCGGCAGCACCGGTGGTGACTTCGAAAGCCTGGTGACCAGCCCAACGGCGGCAGTGACCACGGTGACCGACACCATCGACACCACCACCGTGACCCTGAGTGCCACACCAAGTGCGGTCGAAGGCGGGCTTGTTGTGTACACCGCAACCGTGACTTCGCCTGTAACCGGTACCCCGGTCACTGTGACCTTGGCTAACGGCCAGACCATCACTATCCCGGTGGGTGAGTTGTCGGGCTCGGTACCGTTCACTGCGCCGAACGATGTGATCAATGGCCACGAGCCGCTGACCAACAGCATCACTGACGTCAGTGGCGGTAACTTCGAGGCGTTGGTTCCTGATGGCAAGTCTGTGACCACCGAGGTCACAGACACTATCGACAACACTAACCTGATTTTGAGTGCGACCGGCTCTGTGGCTGAAGGTGGCAATATCACTTACACCGCATCGCTGAGCAATGCGGCGGATACCCCGGTCACCGTGACATTGTCCAACGGCAAGACGATTGTGATTGCCGCAGGTGAAACGTCAAACAGCATCACCATCGCTGCACCTTCTGATGATGTGCATCTGGATGCAGGGAACGTCAGTGCGTATATCACCGGTGCCACCGGCGGTAACTTTGAGAACCTGTCTTACACCCAGACACCAGCGGTCACCAAGGTCACCGATACCATTGACAGCACCACTGTCAGCATTACCGGCACGAACTCGGTCGTTGAAGGTGGCACTGCCACTTACACCGTGTCGCTGAGCAATCCGCCACTTACGGATGTCATCGTCAAGTTAAGCTACAGCGGCACCGCGGCCAATGGCTCCGACTTCACCGGTGTTGCAACGGTGGTCATCAAAGCGGGCTCCAGCAGCGCAGACTTCAGTATCCCAACCATCAAGGATGCGGCCACTGAAGGCACCGAGAGCTTCACCGTCAAGATCGATTCGGCTAGTGGTGGTCGGTTCGAGAACCTGGTGGTTGATAGCAACGCGGGCAGTGTTACCACGCAGATCTTTGAGCCTGCGCCGATTCTCGACCTGGATGGCAACAACTCCAGTGGTTCGACCGGTGCTGACTACAACGTGACCTTTACTGAAGGTACTACCGGCCCGGGCGTTTCGATTGGCGACGTCGACGTGAAAATCGCCGATGTCGACAGCGACTTCATGATGGGCGCTACTGTCACCTTGACCAACCGTCAGCCAGGCGATCACTTGAACCTGGGTAACAGCGTCAACGGCATCTCCATCAATGCCAACAGCACGGATGGCCAGGTCGTGTTGACCTTGAGTGGTAAGGCGACCCTGGAGGATTACATCCAGGCAATCAAGAACATCAGTTTCACCAACAACTCGGACGACCCGAGCACCACACCACGGGTGATCACGGTTACCGTCACCGATGGCGTCAATACCTCCAACACTGCGACCACGACGGTCAATGTAACGGCGGTCAATGATGCACCGGTTGCGGCAGGCGGCGCGGTCACGGGTACTGAAGATGCACCGCTGACCTTGAATTGGAGTGACTTCAATGTCTCCGACGTGGACAGCGCGCTGTCCAGCCAGGGTATTGTCATCACCAAGCTGCCGGCCGATGGTGTCTTGCAGTACAAGGATGGCTCGACCTGGAAGACCATGACCGACAGTGATCTCGGCAAGGTCTTCAGCAAGGCTGACATCGACGCCGGCAAGCTGCAGTTCATGCCGGACAAGAACGAGTCGGGCTCCGATGCCTTCAGTGGCAATGGTGTAGGCGACCAAAAGGCCGACTACGCGCAGATCCAGTACAAGCCAACTGACGGCCAGACTCAGGGCAGCGAAGCCACGCTGAAAGTGGACGTGACCCCTGTAGCAGACAAGCCAGGCCTGACCATCGGCGGCAATGGCGTGGCCTCGACTGGCCTGATCAAGGAAGTCTGGAATAACCTCGGTGGTTTGGGCACCAGCGGTAATGGCGCCGATGCCGCAACGCTGAAGTCGGTGATCGATGCGGCCGGCACACCTAACAGCACTACGATCGCCACTGATGTGGCATCGACTGGCAACGTAAGCCCTGGTATCGCCACGAAAGTGTCGGGCCTGATCTACCTGGAAGCTGGTAGCACCTACACCTTCAAAGGTGTCGGTGATGACAGCCTGGCGGTGTCGATTGGTGGCAAGACTGTGGCTAGCACGACCTGGGGCGCGGGTGGCCAGCTTAATGGCAGCTTCTCACCGACCAAGAGCGGTTATTACACCGTTGATATCTACCACTACAACCAGGCGGGCCCAGGTAGCTACGACGTCAACCTGTCAGTCAATGGCGGCACTGCTGTAGACCTTAGCAGCGCGGGCGTGCCGATCTACACCAGTACTGCGGACCTGACCAACGCCGGCGTTACCCTGTCTGATCTGCACGGCAGCAACGGCGATGGTTACTACGATGGTTACAAACTCAACGAAGGCGCTGAGAACGGCACTGTCAAACTGTCCTCGATCAACACTTCGTTGACCGATACCGATGGTTCTGAGGTGCTGAGCGTCAAGCTGGGTGGTATTCCAGCCGGCTCGGTACTGAGCGATGGTGCAGGCCACACCGTGACCGTCGGTGCTTCCGAGGTGAACGTCACCGGTTGGAACCTGGGCAGCCTGAGCATCAAGCCGCCAGCGTACTACCACGGTACTTTCGACGTTAAAGTCACCTCGACTTCGACCGAAACGGCCAATGGCAGCACTGACTCCCGCGATGGCACCATCAAGGTGACCGTGTATGAGGACAAATACGCTCTCAATAACGGCACCGAAAACAATGACAACCTGTCGGGCACTGACAATAACGACGTTGTCGTGGCGGACGTCAACGGTCTGCATGTTGTGCAGGGGCAGAGCTACAACCTTGCGTTTATCGTTGACAGTTCTGGCAGTATGGACAGTTCGATTGCTGCTGCGAAGACCGCGCTGCAGAACGTATTCACGACCCTGTCTGGCAGTATCAAGGCTGGCTCTGGCATCGTTAACATTCTGCTGGTGGATTTTGCCACTCAGGTCAAGACCGTGCTTTCGGTCAATCTGGCGGACAGTGGTGCGCTCAAGACTCTCACCGATGCAGTGGAACGCATGAGCTCCGATGGCGGCACCAACTACGAAGATGCCTTCAAGACAACGGCGAACTGGTTCAAGGCACTCAAGGACGCTGGCAGCACCGGCAGTAATCAGACGTTCTTCATTACCGACGGCAAGCCGACTTACCATCAAACCAATGAGAACTTTAACCCGACCTTGACGGGCAGTGTCACGCTCGACAGCTTCCTGAAATCGATCAATTACAAGTTGGGTGGCACACTCGACGACTACGAGATTAACTCGAACACCAGGGTCAGTATCAGTAGGTCAGGTGTGTTCACGCTGGAAACGCGCAACGGCAACAGTGGTAAGTGGAGTGTGGATAAGTCCGTCACTGGTTCGGTTCGTGCGCAGGGGGACGGCACCTTTGAGCTTTCCAAGCGTGCTGGGGATGGTGGCGATACTACTGACGACACTTATGACAACTCGGTTGCAAGCTTCAAGATCCTCTCTGGTTTTTCTTCAGTCGAGGCTATTGGCCTGAACAAGGACGTCAACTTCACTGACCTGAAGGACTTCGACACAGACAACAAGCCACAGACCAACATTGACCCAAGCAAACTGGCTGAAGCGATCCTCGGGCATACCGAAGCCACCCAACCGGGTAACGACACGGTCAACGGCGGTGATGGCCATGACATCCTGTTCGGTGATCTGGTCAGCTTCGACTCGATTACCGGTAACGGTGTCGAGGCGATCCAGGCCTATGTTGCACAGAAAACCGGCCTGAGCCTCGCGGATGTCGATGAACGCGTGGTGCACAAGTACATCGCGGAGCACACCAGCGAATTCGACGTGTCGCGCACCAACGATGGCAATGACAACCTGTTGGGAGGTGATGGCAACGACATCATCTTTGGTCAGGGCGGTAACGACACCCTTGACGGTGGCAAGGGCAACGACATCCTGTTCGGTGGAAGCGGTACCGACACCTTGATTGGCGGTGAAGGTAATGACTACCTGATCGGCGGCAAGGGCAATGACATCCTGACCGGCGGTAGCGGTGCCGACACCTTCGTCTGGAAGGCTGGTGACGTGGGTAACGATGTGATCAAGGACTTCAAGCCTGCCGAAGGTGACCGTCTCGACCTGAGCGATTTGCTGCAAGGCGAGAAGGGCAGCACCATCGACAATTACCTGAAGCTCACGACCGTCGATGGTGTTTCTACACTGCAGGTCAGTTCCGAAGGCAAGCTCAATGCCGCCGGTGGAACGGCCAATGCCGATGTCACCATCAAGTTGGAAGGGGTGAACTGGTCGAACACCACGATCAACTCGTTGATCTCCGGTGCAGACCCGACCATCAAGATCGATCACTCCAACAGCTAATCCCTGTGCCAGCGGCAGCCCTACCCGGGTTGCTGCTGGCCTCGGGCCTTTCCCTATACCGTCTTCGCGGCGCATACTGGCGCGCCGGGCGCTACTGCCCGGCGGGCTTGGCCTATGCTGCTGATGGCGGATATGGACTGACACACACGAGGGGTACCCCATGTTCTACGTGCAACGCGATGCACAGGGCCAATTGCTCCGGGTAGAAGCTGCAGCTTATGCCGACGCTACGGAAACCTTGCCAGCCGACAACGCGGAAATTCAGAAGTGGTTTGCTGATGACGTGCTGGAAGGCAGCCTTCAGCAACTCAAGCAAAGCGACCTGGACATGATCCGGGTACTGGAAGACTTGATCGATGTGCTGACCCGCAAAGGGCTGATCAGCATCACCGACTTGCCAGAAGGCGCCCAAGGCAAGCTGCTGGGGCGCTCCCAGGCACGTATCGCCCTGGGTGGCCTGACCCGCCTGTTGGTCGACGATGAAGACGACGGTGCAGGGCTGATCTGAAATCAGCCCTCGGCTTCAGTCTCCGCGAATATAGTGTTCCAGTTGCTGGATGAGGTCTGCTTGTTCCGCAATGGCTGCTTTTACCAGGTCGCCAATCGACAGCAGGCCCAGCAGCTCACCGTTCTCCACTACCGGCAGGTGACGCAGGTGGCCGTCGGTCATCATGCTCATGCAGGTATCGATGTTCTGATGCGGCCCTACCGTAATCACGGGCGCACTCATGATTGCACTGACCGGCGTGCCCACCGATGAGCGCCCCTTCAGTACCATCTTGCGCGCATAGTCGCGTTCGCTGATTACACCGACCACTTTGCCGCCTTCAACGACTGGCAAGGCACCGACGTTCTTTTCAGCCATCACCCGCAGCGCATCAAGCACCATCTGGTCAGGGGCAATAGTGTGAACCTGCTGATGCTGCTGGGACTTCAATTTCAGGAGCTGTGCCACGGTTTTCATAGGGAGCCCTGCCAAGTGGTGGTAGTGACGATCAATAGCTAAAGAATCGTGCACTAATCACCACAGGGCAAGGTTGAAAGCGGCATCGGTCCGATTGAAAAGCGTCATTGGCGTAAAGTTTGGATAGCCGTGAGGTGCCAGCCCCATAGGCCGAGCTACGCAGCGCCTGCATCGCTGGCAAGTCGGGTTTTCACCGGTACCCCCAGCATGCGTTTCATCCGCCACTCGAATGCCAGGGTCAGGCAGATTGCGGCGCATGCCAACCCCAATGCCAGGCCCCACCAGACACCAACGGCTCCGCCGTCGAGCGGGAAGGCGAACACCCAGGCGGCAGGTGCACCAATCAGCCAATAGCAGACAAAGCCAATCAGGAAGGTGGTCTTGGCGTCCTTCAGGCCACGGATTGAGCCCATGGCAATGGTCTGGGTGCCATCGAATAGCTCGAACCAGGCGGCAACCATCAGCAGGCTGACCGCCAGTTGAATGACCTCGGCGAACGCCGGGTCACCCTGATTGAGGAACAGCCCGACCAAGGCTTCTGGCAGCAGCCAGAACAACACCGCAAACGCCAGCATCAGCGAGGCGCCAAACCCGATCCCGACTCGCCCGGCATGCCGCGCAGCACGCAGGTTATCGGCACCAAAATGCAGGCCGACCCGCATGGTCACGGCATAGGACAGCCCTGCCGGGATCATGAACGCTGTTGAAACGATCTGCAGGGCAATCTGGTGTGCTGCCAGCTCGGTACTGCCCATGGTGCCCATGCACAGCGCCGCAAAGGCGAACAGCCCGACTTCTACCGTGTAGGTGCCGCCGATCGGCAGGCCAAGCCGCCACAACTCGCTCAAGGCAGGCCAGGATGGTCGGCTCAAGCGGTGGCGGATGGCATAGGCGTCATAGGCCGGGTGCCAATGAATATGCAGGGCCAGCGCCACCGCCATGCCGGTGGCGACGATGGCCGTGACCAGCCCGATCCCTACCAGCCCGAGTTTTGGCAGGCCGAACAGGCCTTCGATCAGCGCATAGTTGAGCAGGAAGTTGAGCACGGTGCCGACCAGGCTGATGACCATCACCGGCGCTGAACGCCCCAACGCACTGGTGAAACCGCGCAAGGCCATAAAGGTCAGGTAGCCGGGCAGGGCGAAGGGCAACAACAGCAGGAACTGGCTGGCGGCCTCGACGTTGTCCGGTGTCTGGCCAAGCAGTAACAGCACTGGCGACAGGTTCCACAGCACCAATGCGGCAACCAGTGCCATCACCCAACCCAGCCACAAGCCCGCCTGGGTCAGGCGCGTGGCACCTTCGGTATCGCCAGCACCCTTGCGAATGGCGACTAACGTGCCGACAGCGGCAATCACCCCCAGACAGAAAATCGACACGAAGGAATAGCTCGCTGCACCCAGCCCACCCCCGGCCAAGGCCTGCGGGCTGATCCTGGCCATCATTAGGGTGTCGGTCAGCAGCATCAGCATGTGTGCCAACTGAGAGGCGATCAGCGGCCCGGCCAGGCGTAGCAACGCCTTGAGTTCTTTTGATGGCACGGCTTGCATGATGATCGTCCTGTTCGCGGGCAAGGTAAGGTGAAGCCATTGATTCTCGGGCTTTGGACGATGCTGCACAAAAGGATAATAACGATCATTGGCATGATTAAAACTCATGCGAGTAAGATCGCTCATCACGTATCGGGGTGTTGTCGGGAGCAGGGTCATGTCACGTCGTTTACCGCCGCTGTATGCACTACGGGCATTCGAGGCAGCCGCCCGGCACAGCTCGTTCACCCGGGCGGCACAGGAGCTCTCGATTACCCAGAGTGCCGTCAGCCGGCACATTCGTACGCTAGAGGATCACTTCGCTTGTCGACTGTTTTTACGCAATGGCCGAACGTTGCAGCTGAGTGAAGCCGCCCGCTTGTTGTTGCCCGGCGTGCGCGAGGGTTTCGCTGCACTGGAGCGGGCTTGCAACACGCTACGCAGTGAAGACGACATCCTGCGCATGAAAGCCCCCTCAACCCTCACCATGCGTTGGCTACTGGCCCGCCTGAGCCGCTTCCGCCATTTACAGCCCGGTAACGAGGTGCAACTGACCAGCGCCTGGATGGATGTCGATCATGTGGATTTCAATCAGGAGCCGTTCGATTGTGCGGTGCTGTTGAGTGATGGTCATTTTCCCCCGGACTGGGAGGTCAACCGTCTGTTCTCTGAGTTGCTGGTACCGGTCGGTTCGCCAGGGCTGCTCAATGACGGCCCTTGGGACGCTGAACGGCTGGCCTCGGTCGAGCTGTTGCACCCGACCCCGGACAAACGCGACTGGCGCAGTTGGCTGGCCTGCATGCACCTCACCGAGCAGATCTCGCTCAAGGGTGGTCAGGTGTTCGACACGCTGGAGTTGGGCATGATCGCTGCGGCGCGTGGTTATGGCGTATCGATGGGCGACCTGCTGATGGTGGCCGAGGATGTGGCCCAGGGGCGTTTGAGCCTGCCCTGGCCGACGGCGGTGGCCAGTGGTCTGGATTACTACCTGGTATGGCCGAAGACCCGTCCCGGTGGCGAGCGGCTGCGACGGCTCAGCGACTTTCTGCAACATGAAGCCCAGGTCATGAACCTGCCGGATGTGCAGGTACTGAATGCGCTTGAGGCGACGCATCCAGGCTGACCCGCATCGCTGGTAAGCCTGCCCCCACGAAGGGTGCACGTAGGCGATCTTCGTGGGGGTAGGCAAAGCCGCTCAGCGGTTTACAACGAGGCCAGGTTCAACGCCTCGGCGCAGGCTTGCAGCGAGCGACGCTCACTCTGCGCGTACAGCGCCAATTCATCCTGGACCGACTTGCCCAGTGCCTGCTCGAACGCCTCGCGGTTGGCGTTGCTGCCGTACTGGCTATGGCTGTCATCACCCAGGTTGGACTGGAAGATGCCTGCGGCACTGACCGGCAGGAAGTCCTCGTAGACCAGCGCTTCAAAGTGAATGTGCCCAGCGTCGATCAACGCGTCCAGCGAGGTCGGTCGTTGCGCGGCATCACGTGCGGCCATGCCCTTTTCAGTCGGGAAGTAGCGGAAGTAGGCCAGGCCTTGTTGACGCATTTGCCCCAGATCGTCCGGGAAGGCCTGGAACTGTTCTGCCAACAGGCTCATGTAGCGCTCAGCGTTCGCTTCTGCGGGGACACCACCCAGGCTTTCGCGTGTGGCATCGAGCAGGCGGTCATACAGTGCGCGCCCTTTGGGCGTCAGTGCGGCGCCGCGTTGTTCAATTTCACCGAAGCGGGCGGTATGGCTGCCACCTGCCGTGGCGTCCTGGTCACTGAAGGCAACCTGCTCCTGAAGTGCCTTGAAGCTGGTCTGGCGCAGCAGGATCGGGCAACGCCGGCGTGGTGGGCCTTCGATGACTGCCTTGGGTGGAATGCCCTTGGCCGGCATGCCGACCTGAATGGCGTCGATGTCCAGTGTGCGCGGCGTCAGGTGGTTGATGTGCGGGCCTTTGAAGGCCACCACATCAGCGATCAAACGGTGTTGATCATGCAACTGACGGTACTGCTCGGCGGTGACCGTGGCGGTGTTGTGCCAGCGGAAGGTATGCAGCGCCTGCTCGACGAACTCACGGGCATCGACGTCGTTCAGGCCACCATCACGCTCGAACTGCTCGATCAGGCTCAGCGCTCGCGGGGTGAAAATCTGCCGTTTGGCGAGGATGCCACGGGCCAGTTCGCGCAACTGCGGGTTGTCGATCAGTTCCAGGCGCAGTAGCGAGGTAAAGACGCGGAACGGGCTGATATGCAGCGACTGTTCGTGGACGGCCCGAAAGGCTGTGGAATGCACTGGCACACCGGCAGGGCTGAGGTCGTAGTAGCCCACCGGCTGCATGCCCATGACTGCGAACAGGCGACCAATGGTGGCCAGCTCTTCAGCCGTGCCCACGCGGATTGCGCCGTGGCGCTCCTGGTCGAGGCGTTCGATTTCGCCGGTCCAGCGCAGGGCTTCGGCGATGTCGGGATGCTGTTGCATCACCTGGTGATTGGTCTCGCTCACCAACTCCAGCAGTGTGCCGTACAGCGGCACCTCCTGTTTGTACATCTGCGACATGGCGGCCGAGAACTGTGCGCGAATACTATCCGGGCTGACGAAATCTTGAGCGGTCATCGAAAGCTTCCTGGTGAAAAGTGCAGGCTTACATGAAAGCGAGGAATGCTGTTCCGACACAAGCGAAAAAAAGTCGAGCCATCATTCCTGAAATTCAGGAAGCGTTGGCGCTCACACGTGTTCGCGAATCCACTCCACCAGGCTGCGTACCTTGGGCACTTCTGCAGCATGTTCGGAGAACGCCAGGAAATACGCGCCGTTGCTTTTCATCGCGTGCTGCCAAGGGACGACCAGCTTGCCCTCGGCCAGCTCCTGAGCCACCAGATAGCGTGGCACCAACGCCACGCCACAACCAGCCTGGGCGGCACTCAGGCACATGTAGAACGTATCGAAGCGCGGCCCGTGATAGCTGTTCGCCGAATGCAGGTCCTGCTCAAGGAACCACTCGTGCCAGGCTTCGGGGCGCGAGGTGGCTTGCAGCAGCACCAGGTCGGCCACTTCACTGGCATCGTTCAGGGTGCGCCCTTGCAACAGCTCTGGCGAGCAGACCGGCACCATCTCTTCGCCGAACAGTTCGATGCAGGTTGCCCCGGGCCATGTGCCCTGGCCAAAGAAAAACACCACATCGGCGTTACCCTGAAGCAGGGCAAAGGGCTCCATCTCGTTGCGGATATCCAGATGAATGTTCGGGTGGCGTTTGCCGAAGCCCTTCAGGTTCGGGATCAGCCAGCGCACGCCGAAACTTGGCTGGGTGGCGACCTTGAGCACCTCGGTCTGTTCGCCATAGGAGAGGATGTAGCGGCTCGACATGTCGACCTGGGTGAGGATCTTGTTCACTTCGGCCAGGTACAGCGCGCCGGCCGGCGTCAATTGCAGACGTCGCCGTATACGCAGGAACAGGTGATGGCGCAGCATGTCCTCCAACTGCGCCACCTGTTTGCTGACGGCGCTTTGGGTCAGGTGCAGCTCTTCGGCCGCGCGGGTAAAGCTCAAATGACGGGCGGCAGCTTCGAAGCATTGCAGGGCGGCCATCGAGGGCACGAGGCGTTTGGACATGGTGTTCTCGTTAATCATTACCTGGCGGAATGATGTGCTGAGTAAAGGTCGTTTGTTGTGCCAGAGTAATCGGATTAATACTGACCTCCGTCATTGAAATCAACTACTCATCGTATGCAGGAGAACAAAAATGGTTGATGGACTGCTTGATCGCCTGGGTGTACCGGCCAGCGCCTACACCAACGGCAACCATCCCATTCACACCCCCATCGATGGCAGCGTCATTGCCTCGGTCCACCTGGAGAGCAAAGCCCAGGTCGTGGGCAAGATCGACCAGGCTGAAAAAGCCTTCCAGGCCTGGCGCAATGTCCCAGCGCCACGCCGTGGCGAGTTGATTCGTCTGTTCGGCGAAGTGCTGCGTGAGCACAAGGCGCAGCTCGGCGAACTGGTGTCTGTCGAAGCGGGCAAGATCACCCAGGAAGGTCTGGGTGAAGTACAGGAAATGATCGACATCTGCGACTTCGCTGTTGGCCTGTCGCGTCAGCTGTACGGTTTGACCATCGCATCCGAACGCCCAGGCCACCACATGCGTGAAACCTGGCACCCGCTGGGTGTGGTCGGCGTGATCAGCGCGTTCAACTTCCCGGTTGCAGTCTGGGCGTGGAACACTGCGCTGGCCCTGGTCTGCGGTAACGCCGTGGTCTGGAAACCGTCGGAGAAGACGCCGCTGACGGCCCTGGCTTGCCAGGCCCTGTTCGAGAAAGCCCTGAAAGCCTTCGGCGCTGCACCGGAAGGCCTCAGCCAGTTGATCGTCGGTGACCGTGAAGCGGGCCAGGTACTGGTCGATGACCCACGCGTACCCTTGGTCAGCGCTACCGGCAGCACCCGCATGGGCCGCGAAGTTGGCCCGCGTGTGGCCGCGCGTTTCGGTCGCAGCATCCTCGAGCTGGGCGGCAACAACGCCATGATCCTGGCGCCAAGCGCCGACCTGGACCTGGCTGTGCGCGGCATCCTGTTCAGCGCCGTTGGTACTGCCGGCCAGCGTTGCACCACCCTGCGCCGCCTGATCGTGCACCGCTCGATCAAGGACGAGGTGGTCGCACGCGTCAAAGCCGCCTACGGCAAGGTACGTATCGGTGACCCACGCAAAGACAACCTGGTCGGCCCGCTGATCGACAAGCAATCCTTCCAGGCCATGCAGGACGCCCTGGCCCGTGCCCGTGACGAAGGCGGCACGGTATTTGGCGGCGAGCGCCAACTGCAGCAGGACTACCCGAACGCCTACTACGTGGCCCCGGCCATTGTCGAAATGCCGGCCCAGAGTGAAGTCGTGCGTCACGAAACGTTCGCGCCGATTCTGTATGTGCTGGCCTACGACGAGTTCGAAGAAGCCCTGCGCCTGAACAACGAAGTGCCACAAGGCCTGTCCTCGTGCATCTTCACCACCGACCTGCGTGAAGCCGAGCGCTTCCAGAGTGCAGCCGGCAGTGACTGCGGCATCGCCAACGTCAACATCGGCACCAGCGGTGCAGAGATCGGTGGCGCTTTCGGTGGCGAAAAGGAAACGGGCGGTGGCCGTGAGTCGGGTTCCGATTCCTGGAAGGCCTACATGCGTCGTCAGACCAACACCGTGAACTACTCGCGTGAGCTTCCGCTGGCGCAGGGTATTGTGTTCGACTGATAGCCACTCAGGCTTCCATCGCCGGTAACGCCAGCCTCTAATGGGTGCAGGCCTTGCCGGCGATGGGGTTTCCACCGACTAAAAAGATCAATAAAGCGGAGCCGACCATGACCGACCTGCGTCAAGAGTGTCTATGGGAGTTCGTTACACCGGCGGCGGCCCCGTCTGCCGAGTTGAGCGCGGACATCAAGGCCGATGTGTGCATCATCGGCGGCGGTATTACAGGTTTGTCCGCTGCGATCCATTTGCTCGAGCAAGGCAAGCGCGTGGTGCTGCTGGAGGCCTGGAAGATCGGCCACGGCGGCTCGGGACGCAACGTTGGCCTGGTCAACGCAGGCACCTGGATTCGTCCGGATGACGTTGAAGCGACCCTTGGCCTGCAACAAGGCAGCCGCCTGAACAAGGTACTCGGCGAAGCACCGGCCGAGGTGTTTGCCACCATCAAACGTCTGGGCATCGATTGCCAGGCCCGCAACGAAGGCACGCTGCACATGGCACACAATGCCAACGGTGTGGCCGACCTCGAAGCCCGGCATGCCCAATGGAGCCGCCGTGGTGCCGATGTCGAGCTGCTCACCGGGGCTCGTTGCCAGGAATACTGCGGTACCGACAAGATTTCCGCCGCGCTGCTCGACCGCCGCGCCGGCACCATCAACCCGATGGGTTACACCCGTGGCCTGGCTGCTGCCGTGGCGCGCCTGGGCGGGCAGATTCATCAGCAGTCCGCGGTTCAGGGGCTGGAGCGCGAAGGCAGCGCCTGGCGGGTCAAGACCGCCAAGGGTTCGGTCTGCGCCGACAAGGTCATCATCTCCACCGGTGCCTACACCGAAGGTGACTGGACCGACCTGCAGCGCAACTTCTTCCGTGGTTACTACTATCAGGTGGCCTCGGTGCCGCTGACCGGTGCCGCAGCGGACAACGTGCTCAAGCATGGTCAGGGGTCCTGGGATACCCGCACCGTGCTCAGCAGCATTCGTCGTGACGATCAGGGCCGTCTGCTACTGGGCAGCCTGGGGCGGGTCGACAACAAACCGACCTGGTTCATCCGCAGCTGGGCCGACCGCATCCAGAGCCATTACTTCCCGCAACTGGGCAAGGTTGAATGGGAAATGCACTGGACCGGTTGCATCGACTTCACCCCCGATCACCTGATGCGGCTGTTCGAGCCGGCACCGGGCATTGTGGCGGTAACCGGCTACAACGGGCGTGGCAACACCACCGGCACAGTGATTGGCAAGGCGTTCGCCGAGTACCTGCTCAAGGACAACCCGGACGAACTGCCGATTCCATTCTCGCCGATGAAACCGGTGACGGGGGCTTCGCTGCGTACCGGCTTCTACGAGACCGGGTTCTCGCTGTACCACGCCGGCCAGTGCCTGCGAGTCGTGCTTTAGTGCGGCTTTAGCCAGCTCAGGAAGCCGCCTTTCTTGACCGCAGCCGGTCGCTGTAACAACAGCGACTGGCTGGCTTGCTGACGATGGCGCTGCAACTTGCTCAGCGCGCTTTTCACCTCTTCGCGTTGCTCCAGGCAACTGCGTACGGCGGTTTTCTCGATTCGGTAGAGCAGGCAGTTGGTCAGGCTGCGGAACTCCGCATTGGAGTCGTTACCGTCCAGCAGGCCCTCGGCACCGAGAATTTCCCCCGGCCCCATCCGTCCGGCTTCGACACTGCGCTCCCCGTCGCGAATTGACGCCGAGACCACCCCCGTACCGATCACCAGCAGGTAATCAGAGGCCTCATTGAGCCCCAGAATCACCTGATCGGCCAGGTACTCAACCGGCATCATGCGTTGGCTCAGGCTGTCCTTTTCGTCATCACTCAGCGAGCGAAAAATGCGCACATCTTCCAGCAAGCTGCGCTGACGGCTCCAGGGCTTGGGCACGGCGTCCGGGTTCCAGTTGACCCCGGCGGCTTCCAGGTGGCGGTGGGCGAGGTCGAACAGGTGATTGCGCACGTCGGCTTTCTTGTCCATGGCCGCGACGAAACCACTGGCCTCGTACTCCACCGACTCCAGGCTGACGCTCTTCACCGTGGCCTTGGCTTTGGGCATGGCGAGCAGGGCGCTGGTGCCCTGCAGGGCCTTTTCCAAGGCATCGAGGACGCGTCGCGGGCGAATCTGCGAGGGCACCACGACACTGATCGATACCCCATGAACATCGTTCGGGCGGCTGAAGTTCAACAGCTTGGCCTTGGCCGCCACCGAGTTTGGAATCACCGCCATACTGCCGTTGGCCGTGAGCAAACGGGTTGCGCGCCAGTCGATATCCAGCACTTTGCCTTCGGTGCCGTCGATGGAGATCCAGTCATCGATTTGATAGGGCCGCGTGGTGTTCAACACTATGCCGGAGAACACATCGCTCAGGGTGCTCTGCAAGGCCAGGCCGACGATGATCGCCATGGCGCCCGAGGTGGCCAGCAGGCCCTTGACCGGCAACTGCATGACGTAGGCAGCCGCCGCAACGATCGCGATCAGGAAAATGACCGCCCCCAGCACATCCTGCAACAGCCGGCCGGTATGCCCGCTGCGAGCAATCAACATCAACCCGAGCACCACCGTCAACGTACGCGCGGCGAACAGCCACCAGATGATCTCCAGCACGGTTGCCAGTAAATTGCGCGGTGCATCCTCAACCCAAGGGGCCGGTTGCAGTGGGCTCATCCCTGCACTGATCAACACCCA
Source organism: Pseudomonas sp. HLS-6 TE3448 (assembly GCF_053629555.1). Classification (NCBI taxonomy): domain Bacteria; kingdom Pseudomonadati; phylum Pseudomonadota; class Gammaproteobacteria; order Pseudomonadales; family Pseudomonadaceae; genus Pseudomonas; species Pseudomonas sp. HLS-6 TE3448. Next base: position 1,512,460 of record NZ_JBRJIO010000001.1, read on the forward strand.
GCTGAACAACAGAAACGCCAGCAAGCGTGCCGCCGTACGCGCATTGCGCCGCTCCGCCGGAATCGCGCGCCAAAGCAGCAGGTCGATCAGCAGCAGGGTCGTGCCGATCAGCAAGGGCCAGTTGTGGATAAGTTCAAACATGCGTGTCTCGGCTCGGTGAGCTGCTGAAAGTAAAGAGCAGAATCCGGGGAAATCCAGAGCGATCTGGGGGAAGCCATCTTGCTTGCGAGGGTATCAGTGAAGTGGGCGGTGGTGCGTGGTGGCTGTACGCTGGCAAGCTTGCTAAAAGGTTCTGTACTTATCCGTCTCTGTTTTCTGTCAGACGTTTCTGAATCATACTCTGCGGGCCGTTGCTCTGTTGCGCCTGCCTTTTCCGCTGCCTACCCTGCGCAGTGTCGTTGTCAATTCAACGACCGGATGTCGCAGTCCGGCGCATAAACCAGAGCTTCCCTTTCTCGGTGCTTCTATCACCGTGTTATGGCGGCTGTACGTGGGGCACCTTCGGGTGCGCCGGTTCCTATGCCCGGTCTGCGAACCCGCGTACAGCTGCCACCCATTTCGTTTCGCAGCGAACGTGGCCGCTCCCTCTGCATAGGAGTTTTCCCATGAAGAAGCCTGTTCCTGATCCTCCTGCATTTGACCTCGCCAACACCGTCACCGTCGCCAAGCCTTTCGGGGCGATGGACGTGAACATCAAGCAAATGTTTTCAGTGCGTGAAGGCATCTGCAGCGAAGACGCATTGATGCATGCCAGTGTGCTGCTCAGCTTTGTCGAGGCCACCGCCAGCGACGCCGCTGACCACTTGAGTTTGAACGATAAGGCGTTGGTGTTGAGCATTGCCCAACACGCAGAAATGGCGCGGGCGCTGGTGAATGCGGTGTTGGAGGGGGCTGGCTCGGTAGGGGTGTAGTGCGGTGGTTGGCAAGGCTGGCTCTCCACGATCTATGGGGTGAGCAGGCTTGCCTGCGAGGGTATCCGTGAGGTGTCAGGTGCTGCAGGTTTTGAAATTGCGGCAGGGTATTCTTTAAGTCCCGTTTTACGCACACGTACATCGGAATCCGACAGCAAGACCAGCACGATGAGGGTTGGTATAGCTGTGAGAAGAGAATCGATGCTCCAGGTCATGGCTTCTGAGAGATGACGGTGCTTCGACTTTGTCGCGAACTGCGGATCGTCGGCAGCCTACAGATGGCCCGAATGTGGTCTAGGTGGTCTGTGGCGACTCAGTGGGGCCGAAATGGTTGCCGATTTCGGCGAAGTGCGGGCTGTAGCCGGTGTCCCCGCTGTCCCGCTCCCACAGGGGATCGCGGTGCTTTTACGAAACGTACTGACGAAGCCAACCAAGGCTATCCGCAGTAGTACCCGTGGGCCGATACTCACACCCAACCCACCCCGCATATCCACGCTGCTCCAGCGCCGCAAACAACCCTGCAACATCCATCTGCCCCGTCCCCGGCTGATGCCGACCTGGACAGTCGGCCACCTGCACATGCACCGTCCGTTCAAAGAACTGCTCCAGCACATCGGCAGCATTTCCGGTCAGCAACTGTGCATGGTAAAGATCAAGGATCAGCCCGACACTCGCATGCACCTCCAGCACCTCCAGCACCTCCAGCACCTCCAGCACCTGCTGCGCCTTGCTGAAGTCGGACAGGTAATACCCCGGCATTTCCCGCGTGCATATCACCTCGATCAATGGCCGCAGCCCCTGGTCCTCGAAATACTTCACGGCATAGTCCAGGTTGCTCGCATACACCTTGTCGGCGCCATCCTCGTGAGTTATCCCGGACATCAGGTGCACATCCGCACACGCCAGTGTGCGGGCATAGCTGACTGCCTGGCGCAACCCGTCACGGAACTCGGGCTCCTTGCCCCCCACCGCAGCAATGCCCTTGGAAACGCCAGCCGGTGCGGCAAACTGGACCAATGGCAACGAATATTGCGCCAGTTGATCAGCCAACAAACTCGCATCGAATTCATAGGGCGACGGGAATTCCACCGCGCGAAATCCGGCGGCAGCGGCGGCGTCGATACGCTGCAGAAAAGGCAGTTCGTTGAACTGGAAGCCGAGGTGAGCATTGAATTTGAGCATGCGTATAGATCCATCCCGGGAAGAAAACATTCGTCGATCCAAAGCCTGAGTCGCGGCTCCGGCACTGCGCTGGTGACAACTGCGCCAGCTCGCTGTGTACCGATACTCACATCCTCCGTGTGTGGTATTTTCCTGCCCTCAGTCCGACCCAAATCTGCTGGATCGACTGAAGTCAACCATTCGGAATACAGCCTGTGATCAAGAAAGACCTCGCCCTGCAGTTGGCCCCTCGCGTCATCGAGATGATCCGCGCCCGGTCGATGAAGGCCGGCGAGCCATTGCGCGAGCAGACCTTCGCCCAAGCCTTCGATGTCTCCCGCTCCCCCATTCGCAGGGTATTTGCCCTGCTCGCCGAGTGGAACATCGCGGTGCAGGAGCCCAATCGCGGCTATTTTCTGAAACAGGACGCCGGGCAGATCCAGGAAACCACCGTACCGCCCGCCTGCGACCCGTTCGAAGACTTCTATCTGCGCGTGGTGGACGACATCCTCAGTGGGGAAATCCCCGCCGAATTCTTTGAAGCCCAACTACTGCGACGCTACTCCGTGCCCCGCGGGCAACTGCTCAAGGTCCTCAACCGGCTGGCAAGCGAAGCCATGGTCGAGCGCAAGCCCGGGCAAGGCTGGAGCCTCAACGAATTCGTACACAACGCCCAGACCCACATCCAGAGCTACCGCTTCCGCATGGCCATTGAGCCGGCCGCACTGCGCGAGCCGGGCTACAAGGTCAACCAGGCCGCATTTGCCAAGGCCAGGGAGCAACAGCAGGCCATGCTCGACGGCGAAATTCACACGCTGTCACGTGCCCAACTGTTCGAAATTGGCGCCCAGTTTCACGAAATGATCGTGCAATGCTCGGGCAACCTCTTCTTCATCGATGCCATACGCCGGCAAAACCAGCTCAGACGCTTCATGAGTTACAAAGCCAACGTCGACCGCAGTCGGCTGATGACGCAATGCCTGGAGCACCTGCACCTGCTCGACTTGATCGAGTCCGGTCGGCGCGAAGAAGCCGCTCAATTTCTCTGGAAACATCTGGGTGAAGTCGGCCGGCTCAAGACCGGTCAGGATGCCTTGCAGGAAAGCCAGCAGGCGTAACCCCTTCCCCCACCTTCCTTTCATCACCTGCGCGCAGGAAAGGCAGCTTAGCAATTGCCTCCTTTTCACACAAGATACAAAAAAACTCTGAAATTCAGCGCTTGAAGTAAATTTAGTGCCACTTATTGTATTTCATTGCAATAGTAAGCAATTATGCGCGCCGCTCGGACGCACTGTGGCACCAAATCACACAGGGATGATTGCAATGGAACAAGGACCGTTGGCTAAAGGGACGGGGGGCTCGAGCCTACTGTTCGGGGTGTACACGATTCTGCTGGCCCTGCTTGGCCTGACGCTGGCCTATCAGGGAGGTGCACTGGTCAGTGCCGGCGGCTCGCCTTACTACGCAATGATGGGTACCGCATTGCTGCTGGCAGCCGCACTCATGGGCCTGAAGAAGTCGCTCGGCATCTATCTCTACGGCGCAGCATCCCTGGCCACCTACGGCTGGGCGATCTGGGAGTCCGGCTACAACGGCTGGGCCTATATCCCACGCCTGGCCTGGCTGGCACTGCTCAGTGTGATCTTTCTGGCCTTCTGGCCCCTGGTCCGGCGCGACTTTGCCAAAGTCAACAAGGCACTGTATTTCAGCATCATGGGCGTGCTGCCGCTGCTGATGGCGGCCACCATCCTGACACCGCTGTTCTTCCCGAACACCGTTCACCTAGCCGACTCGCCTGCTATCACCGCGCATACACTGCAACCCTTCAGCCGCAGCACGGTGACATCACCAGACGCCAACGTCGCCGCGTCCCACGACAAGACCAACTGGACCGCCTATGCCGGCTCCAACCTCGGCAACCACTATTCCGCTGCGGCGCAGATTACCCCAAGCAACGTTTCCGGCCTGGTCAAGGCCTGGGAATACCATCATGGCGATGTGAAACAGCCCGGCGAAAAAACCAAGTATCTGAACGAGGCCACGCCAATCAAGGTTGGCGACTCGCTGTATACCTGCACGCCCAAGCAAATCATAATTTCGTTGAACGCCACTACCGGTAAAGAGAACTGGCGCTACGACTCGAAAGTCGACCTGGACTACTTCGCCAACGGCGGTGCCTATTGCCGTGGTGTCTCGTACTACGAAGTACCGAATGCCAGCGGTCTATGCGCCAAACGCATCATCTGGGGCACCAACGACATCCGCCTGGGTGCAGTTGATGCGCTCACCGGGCAGGCCTGCCCAGACTTTGGCACGGCAGGCTTTGCCGACCTCAAGGACGGCCTGGGTACCTTCCGCAAAGGCTCCACCGGCATCACTTCTGCACCGCTGGTAATCCGCGGGGTGGTCATTACCGGTGGCCGGGTGCTTGACTCGGATGTGCGCCCGGCGCCATCAGGCGTGGTTCGCGCCTACGACGCAGTCAGCGGCAAACAGAAGTGGGCCTGGGATCTCGGTCGCCCCGACAGCACTGCCCCTGCCGACGCCGATGAAACCTATACGCTCAGCACGCCCAACTCATGGGCGCCGATTTCCGCCGACGACGAGCTGGGGCTGGTCTACATCACCACCGGCAATGCAGCGGGCGACTTCTATGGCGGTACCCGTACCGAACAGGAAGACAAGTTCAGCTCTTCGCTGGTGGCCCTGGATGCGCTCACCGGCAAGGTCAAATGGCATTTCCAGACCGTCCATCACGACCTCTGGGACTACGACCTGAGCCCACAACCGGCGTTGATCGATTTCCCCACAGCCAGCGGCCCACGCCCGGCAGTCATTCAAGCCACCAAATCAGGCCAGTTGTTCGTTCTGGATCGCGCCACCGGCGAACCGCTGGTCGATGTCGTGCAGGCTGCCGTCCCGCAAGGCACGGCCCCTGGAGACTACACCGCGGCGACGCAGCCGCTGTCACCGGGCATGCCGAGCACCATGGGCCGCCCATCGAAAACCCCGGAAGTGCTGAACGAGGCCAATGCCTGGGGCCTGACGCCGTTCGATCAGTTGCAATGCCGCATCGAGTTTCGCCAATCGCGTTACGAAGGGATCTTTACGCCACCGGTGGTCGGCCAGCAAAGCCTGATTTTCCCCGGCCATCACGGCGGCCTGAACTGGGGCGGGGTGATGGTGGACCTGCAGCGAGGCCTGCTGATCATCAACAACCAGCGGCTGCCTTACATGCAGGGGCTGGTTCCGCGTGAGCAGCTCGATGCGATCAATGCCAAGTCATTCCAGGAGTCGCCGGGCAATAACCAGGGGTTCCGCGTCCAGGCCGGTCTGCCGTTCGGGGCAATCAAGGACCCATGGATGTCGGCGCTCGAACAGCCGTGCATCGCGCCACCCTGGGGGTTCATCTCCGCTATCGACCTGCGCACCCGTGAAGTGCGCTGGAGCCGCCCGTTCGGCACCGGCTATGACAGCGGGCCCTTGGGCATCGCCTCGAAACTGCGCTTCGAAATCGGCACACCGAGCGACGCCACCGGCGTGGCTACAGCCGGAGGCGTGACCTTCATTGGCGCTGCCATCGACCGTTTCATGCGCGCCTATAACAGCGAAAGTGGTGAATTGCTGTGGGAGGAGCGCCTACCAGCCGGCAACCAGGCTTCGCCTCTGACCTACATGAGCGAAGGGCGCCAGTACGTGGTTGCCGTTGTCGGCGGGCATGACCGGATTCCGACCAAGCTGGGTGACAGCATCATTGCCTGGGCGCTGCCGGAAAAATAGCGCGCCCGCTGCATAAAGGCGCTGCTCAGCACTGAAGGCCAGGCGCCGCCATACCCGCTTTCAACCAATCATCGACAGCCGATGGCGCTCCGTGCGCCGTCGGGTGGTCGCATGCGCGCCACAAACAGCAACGAGCAACTGCGGTACCGAAGTACCCGCTTGAATTCATGTCAATCAGACAGGAGTGACAATGTTTGAACTATCCGCTGGCCTGTATGTTTTGGTGGGCGTCAGCTTTCTAACTTCGTTGATGACTTCCGCTATCGGCGTAGGCGGTGGGATTGGCCTGTTGGCAGTCATGCCGCAGTTCCTACCCATTTCTGCCGTAGTGCCGGTACATGGCCTGATTCAGATGGTCAGTAACGGCAGCCGCTTCGCCTTCGATTACAAGCACGCGAAAATCGAGATTCTCCCGCGTTATGTCATCGGCTGCCTTTCAGGGGCCGCCATCGGTTACTTCTTCATCGGGCACTTCCCGGAGAAGTACCTGTCGTTGATTCTCGGCATCTTCATTCTGGCAATTACCTGGACCAAGCTGGTCGCCTCGCTCGGCTTTGTCTTGAAAAACTTTGCCATCGTTGGCTTTCTGCAAACTTTTCTATCGCTGTTTGTTGCCGTCACCGGGCTTATTTCCCAGCCGATCCTGATGAAGATGAACATCAACAAGGATCAGGTCATCGTCACCCACGCCATGCAGATGAGTGTATTGCACGGCCTGAAAGTAGCAGCCTTTTTCATTTCCGGCTTTGCCTTCAGTAGCGCCATGATGGGTATCTGCCCGTTGGCAGCGAGAATGTCTAGCGTGATGGTCAGGTCCGCCGTCTTTGGGCAAGCCCGCTCGCCTTACTGCGTTGCCGGACGATACTGCAGGGCTTCGGCCAGGTGTGTGCGGCTGATCTGTTCGGCCTGCTCCAGGTCCGCGAGGGTGCGCGCCACTTTGAGCAAGCGGTGGGCCGAGCGTAATGACAAGGTCAGGCGTTCGCAGGCGCTTTCCAGCCAGCGTTCGTCGGTTGTGGATAACGGGCAATGCATGCGCAGGCCGGGCAGGTCGAGGAAGGCATTGGCGCAGCCTTGGCGTTGTTGCTGCAGTGCGCGGGCGGCGGCGACCTGGGCGGCAGCGTTGGCGCTGTTGTCGTCACTGTGGGTGGTTGGGGCCAGCGCCGTGGCTTCGCGGGCAACGGTCAGGTGCAGGTCGATACGATCCAGCAGCGGGCCGGAGAGTTTGTTGCGGTAACGCTGGACCTGCTCGCTGCTGCAGCGGCAGCGCCCGTTCGGGTCGCCCAGGTAGCCGCAGGGGCAGGGGTTCATCGCCGCCACCAGTTGGAAGCGCGCCGGGAAACGGATTTTGTCACGAGCCCGGGCGATCACGATTTCGCCCGATTCCAGGGGTTCGCGCAGCACCTCAAGTACGCGCCGCTCGAACTCCGGCAGTTCGTCGAGAAACAGCACGCCATGATGGGCCAGGGTGATTTCACCGGGTTGCGGTCGGCTGCCACCGCCCACCAGTGCCGCCCCCGAGGCCGAGTGATGTGGGTGGCGAAACGGGCGCTGCGGCCAGCTGTTCAGCGGTACCGGGCTGGCCACCGACTGGATCGCCGCTACCTCCAGCGCTTCCCGCTCGTCCAGTGGTGGCAACAGGCCGGGTAAGCGGCTGGCGAGGAGCGTCTTGCCAGTGCCGGGCGGGCCGCTGAACAACAGGTTATGCGCCCCGGCTGCGGCCACCAGCAATGCGCGTTTGGCGGCAATCTGGCCTTGCACTTCACTCAGGTCGGGGTAGGGCCGGCTTTGCAGGATCAGGCCGTTGGCGCGGTAAGGCGAGAGCGGCTCCTGAGCGTTGAAATGCCCGACCAGTTCCAGCAGGTGTTCGACGGCGAATACGGTGAGCCCGGAGGCCATGCAGGCTTCTTCGGCATTTTCCTTCGGCACCACCAGCGCCCGTCCGGCATCGCGTGCGGCCAGCGCTGCTGGCAACACACCCTGCACCGGGCGAATCGCCCCGGACAGCGCCAGTTCGCCAAGGCACTCCACGTCATGCAGCGCCATGATGGGGATCTGCCCGTTGGCAGCGAGAATGCCCAGTGCGATGGCCAGGTCGAAGCGTCCGCCATCCTTGGGCAGGTCGGCAGGGGCGAGGTTGAGCGTGATTCGTCGGGCGGGAAACTCCAGGCTGGAGTTGAGTATCGCACTGCGTACCCGGTCTTTGCTTTCCTTGACCGTGGCTTCGGGTAGCCCAACCAGGGTGAGCGTGGGCAGGCCGTTGGCCAGGTGCGCCTCGACGGTAACGGCCGGGGCCAGCACGCCAACCTGGGCGCGGCTGTGAACGATAGCAAGAGACATGTTCGCTCCATGATCAGTACGGGGCCGCGTCCTGCGGCTAAGGCAAGGATAGTGGGGCAGGGCAGGGATGCTGGAGGGAGAGTGATGCTGGAGATTGCGAGGCAGGTAGCGGGTCACGTCTGATACTGGCCCCGAAAAACAAAGAAGGCCGTGCATTGCTGCAAGGCCTTCGTTTTTTAAGCGTACCAAGGCGCTATTTCTTGTGTAGCTCCCACGCATCGGCAAACGGCGCCGTGCCTTTGTCGTATGGCTTGAACAGGGCCATGTAGAGCAAGCCGAAGACGATCACGACGGCGGCGGTCAGCAAGATGCCGTAGTTGCTGTACCAAGGCGCATCCGGGGTACGCGGCCAGGACATGTTGGCGACCGCCAGCAAGCCGTAGACCAGCGCCAGGATGTTCACGATCCAGCCCCAACCGCCAAGGGTGAATTGACCTGCTGGTTTCCAGCCGCGGATTCGAGCGAACAGCGCCCCGCCCACGATCATCTGGAAGGACAGGTAAATGCCAATGGCTGCGAAGCTGACGATGATCGCGATGGCGTTCTCCAGGAAGAAGCCTGCGCAGACGATGAGTGCCGGGATCACACCGCAGGTGATCAGTGCAGCCGTTGGCACGCGTGTCGTCGGCGAAAGACGCTTGAGTACATTGCTGCCCATGACCATTTCGTCCCGTGCAAAGGAGTAGAGCAACCGGCTGGCGGCAGCCTGCAAGCTCAGTACGCACGACACGAAGGAAATGGTAATGACCGCAGTCACGACGCGCCATCCGGTTGGCCCGAACGCATTGGCCATGATGGTGGACATCGGGTCTTTGTCATCGCCCGAGAGCACCTTGGCGATGTCCGGGACCGCCAAAATCAGTGCCAGTGCCGCAAAAATCGCGGCACCACCACCAATGTAGATGGTCATGCGCATGGCCTTGGGAATGCGTTTGCTCGGGTTGGGGGTTTCTTCCGCGACGTCGCCGCACGCTTCAAAGCCGTAGTAGAGGAACATGCCTGCCAGCGATGCGGTCAGGAATGCGGGCCAGTAGCTGCCGTCGATGCTGATGTCGAAGGTATTGAACAGCACCGAGAACGGCTGGTGGCGTTCGAAGATCAGCAGGTAGCCACCGATGACAATGGCGCCCAGCAGTTCGCAGATAAAGCCGAACATGGCCACTTTTGCCAAGAGGCTGGTCCCGCTCAGGTTCAGTACGGTGGCCATTGCGGTGAGCGCCAGCGCGATCAGGGTGTTGGTCACCGGGCTGGGCTCGAAGCCCAGCATGGCGGCAATGTAGGGCCCTGCGCCCAGCGATACGGCAGCAATGGTCACGCACAATGAGACGGAATAGATCCAGCCCACCATCCAGGCCCAGCGCTTGCCCACCAGGCGACGCGCCCACGGATAAACGCCACCGGAGATCGGGAATTGCGAAACGACCTCGCAGAAGATCAGGCACACCAGCATTTGCCCGAGACCGACCAGTAAGTACGACCAGAACATTGGCGGCCCGCCCGCCGCCAAACACAGGCCGAACAGCGTATAGACGCCGACCACCGGAGAGAGGTAGGTGAAGCCCAGGGCAAAGTTTTCCCAGAGGCTCATGCTTCTTTCAAAGTTGGACGTGTAGCCAAGCGCCCTTAACTGGGCGGCATCGCTATCAGCCATGGAAAATTCAGAGCTGTTCATGTTGTTGTCCTGAAAAGTGTGTCCTGCCGGCTGTTTTTGCTGTTGTCTTGCTGCCTTACAACTTGATCCAGGTGGCCTTCAGTTCGGTGTACTTGTCGAAGGCATGCAGTGACTTGTCACGGCCATTGCCCGACTGTTTGAAACCACCGAAGGGCGCGGTCATGTCACCGCCGTCGTATTGGTTGATCCAGACGCTACCGGCGCGCAAGGCTTTGGCGGTCAGGTGGGCCTTGGAGATATCGGCGGTCCAGATGGCTGCGGCCAGGCCGTACGGGGTGTCATTGGCGATCCGGATGGCATCGTCGACGTTGTCGAAGGCGATCACCGACAGCACTGGGCCAAAGATCTCTTCCTGAGCGATCTTCATGGCGTTGCTGACGCCGTCGAAGATGGTCGGTTCAACGTAGGTGCCACCGGTTTCCTGCAGGATGCGCTTGCCGCCGGCTACCAGTTTGGCGCCCTCGGTATGGCCCGACTCGATGTAGGACAGCACGGTGTTCATCTGCTGGGTGTCGACCAGCGCGCCAACGGTGGTCGCCGGGTCCAGTGGGTTGCCTGGCTTCCAGTACTGGAGGGCCTCGATCACCCGTGGCAGGAAGGTGTCCTTGATCGAACGTTCTACCAACAGGCGCGAGCCGGCGGTGCACACTTCGCCCTGGTTGAAGGCGATGGCTGCGGCAGCAGACTCGGCAGCGGCTTGCAGGTCCGGGGTATCGGCGAAGACGATGTTCGGGCTTTTGCCGCCGGCTTCGAGCCAGACGCGTTTCATGTTGGATTCGCCAGCATAGATCATCAGTTGCTTGGCGATTTTGGTTGAGCCGGTGAACACCAGTGTGTCGACATCCATGTGCAGGGCGAGCGCCTTGCCGACGGTGTGGCCGAAGCCTGGCAATACGTTCAGCACGCCCGCCGGAATGCCGGCTTCAATCGCCAGCTGGGCAATGCGAATGGCGGTCAGCGGTGATTTTTCCGAGGGTTTGAGGATTACCGAGTTGCCGGTGGCCAAGGCCGGGCCCAGTTTCCAGCAGGCCATCATCAACGGGAAGTTCCACGGCACGATGGCGACCACGACACCGACCGGTTCGCGTGTTACCAGGCCCAATTGATCATGGGGGGTTGCCGCCACTTCGTCGTAGATCTTGTCGATCGCTTCGCCGCTCCAGCTCAGCGCTTGCGCTGCTTGCGGCACATCGACCGCCAGTGAGTCGCTGATCGGCTTGCCCATGTCCAGGGTTTCCAACAGCGCCAACTCGTCGGCGTTGGCCATCAGCAGGTCGGCGAAGCGCACCATGATCTGCTTCCTGTCCGCTGGCGCCATGCGCGACCAGACGCCAGAATTGAACGTGGCGCGAGCAACGCTGACAGCATGGTCGGCGTCGGCGGCCGTGCAACTGGCGACTTTGGTCAGCAGTCGACCGTCGACCGGGCTCAGGCAGTCAAACGTTCCGCCTTCGATCGCGTGGGTGTATTCCCCACCGACAAAGGCCCGCCCTTCTATCTTCAGTTCTCGTGCCCGGGTTTCCCATGTGCTTAGCGTTGGATTCGTCATGATCTGCCATTCCTCTGTGTCGATGCCAATGGCCCCTCAGCGCTATCGGTGAGTCGCGGAGCCGGGCTGCCTAGTAAACATTTAAAACCATATCTTATGAATTTGAGCCTGCCAATTGACCTGTCGTTTTTGCCTAAAAACGACATTTGAGTGACTGATTTTTGTTTGGCTTGTGCATTCCTGTTGAGTTTTTAAGCCGATATGGCTAAAAGAAAACTGGTTTCATATTTTTAGCGGCGAGTAGATGACTCAACTGAACAAAGTGAACCGCCTGTCCCTGTTGCAAGTCAGCCAGGAGGGCAAGCCCGAGGAAGTAGCTCGCCGACTGATCGAGGTCATTGAGCTGGGGCTGATTGGCGAGGGTGAGCAGTTGCCCAGTGAGAGTGAACTGGCGACGCGCTTCGGCGTGGCGACCGTGACATTGCGCGACGCGTTGGCGATTTTGCGTCAGCGGGGTGTTGTTGCAACCAAGCGCGGCAGAAACGGCGGCAGTTTCGTCTGTGCCCCTGTGGAGGTTTCCGATGACTTCCTCAAGGCCAGGCTCAGTGCGATGAGTTCGCTGGAGCTTCGCGACCTGTGCGACGAGCAGATCGCTATTTCGGCTACTGCCGCAGGCTTGGCGGCCAGCCGATCTACCAGTGCCCAGCATCAAAGGCTGGAGCATTTCGTGACGGCGCTCCAAGAGGCCACGACCCGAAGCGAGCTTCGCCGGGCGGATGCACGATTTCATATCGAGGTTGCGGTTGCTGCGCAGTCGGTGCGATTGACGCACGCAGAAATGCGCCTTCAGTCCCAAATGGGCGAGTTGCTATGGATTTCTATGGCGGACGCTCACAAGAGTACGGTCATTGCGGAGCACCGGGCGATCCTGCAGGCCGTGATGGCCGGTGAGTCTAATCTGGCCAGTGCGCTGACAGAGGCTCATGTCAAAGAGGGCATAAAACGCCTGATGGATTTGCGCTACGCACTGCTTGAGCTGCAAGAGGCTACATCACCATGATCACAGTCGAACAAAACGAAGAGCTTCATCAGTGTGCCCAGCGATTGGAAGCGATCTTCTGCACCCTGTTCGAGCAATTGAACAGCTTGGCCGGGGAGGTGGTAACGGTCTGGGAGGCGCTGGATGCCGAAGGGCGGAAGCCGACCTCCAAAGACCTCGCTTTTCTTCAGGCGACCATTGAAGCGCGGCTGTTGGCAAACGACAGCTATATCCACGGGACGGGGGTGGTGCTGGAGCCGGGTGAGCTTGCGGACCAAGAATTGTTTCTTGAGTGGTTCTACCGCCCCTCCAGCGGCAAAGTCGCCCCGATGATGCTGAACTTCAATCGTCAAAGCGAGAGCTTCTACAACTACCAGGGCATGCCTTGGTTTACGCGTCCTAAACTGACGGGTGAAGCGTCGATCGAGGGGCCGTTCGTTGACCTGTACGGTACAGAGCTTTACATACTGGCCTTCTCCGTTCCGATTGTTGCCAAGGGGCATTTTGTCGGCGTTGCCGCAGCGGATATCGCCCTGCACGAATTCGATCAGCTGCTCACCCGGTGCCTGCTGCGGATGAAGAACGAGGCGTTCATCATCAATGCTGAAGGCCGAATCGTTGCCGCCAATTCGGCCAACTGGTTCGTGGGGAACATTGCCAGCCGCCCTGCAGCCGCCAACGTGCGAAAGCTTGAACCGTTATCGATCGAGTGGTCATTGGTTGAACTGCCAACGCCGCGATAGGCCGTGGCCTACCCTTAACGCACCACTGACACCTGTTTCCGTTTCTACCACAACAGCAACAATCGAAGAGGAAATACCATGCGTCGACTGTCGATACGTCTCGTTAGCCTCCTTTGCATGCTCTTGTTCGCCCAGTTGTCGATTGCAGCGGAAAAACAGAGCACCCGGAGCATCATCGATGCTTACATGAGTGCCTGGAACAAGCATGACCCCAATGCGGCGGCGCAGTACTTTGCTGAAAACGGGGAGTTTCTGGATGCGTCCGTAGGGATCCCTCAAGTCGGCCGGGAAACGGCCAGGGATAAAGTCATCAAGCTGTTTATCGATGCCGTGCCGGATTTGAAGTGGCAAATGGTTGGCGAGCCGATCATTGAAGGCGACAACATTGCCTTTGAATGGCAGTTCGATGGCCATAACACCGGTGCCTGGGCACCTGAAACCCCTGCAACCAACAAGCCGTTGAGTTTCAAAGGGGTCAGTTTCATCCGCCTGAAGGATGGCAAGATCGCGACGCAGCATGATTACTACGATGCGTTGTCGTTCAACAAACAGTTGGGCTGGTAAGCGGGCCGCGAGCGGGGCTTGCCAGCATCTACGCGCTGCGTACTCAACTTCGCAGCGCTTAGATGCTATCGCAAGGCAAGCCTTGTTCCCACGGAGCAGGCTCGGTGTCAGCCGCTGCGCGTGGGTGATTACTGCTCGGTGGCGGTTTCAACCGGCGGGGTCATCCGCGCTTCCAGTTCCAGCACTTTGGCTTCCAGCGCCTCCAGGCGGGCGCGGGTACGGGCCAATACCACCATCTGGCTGTCGAACTCTTCGCGGCTGACCAGTTCAAGCTTGCTGAAACCGCTTTGCAGCAGCGCCTTGAACTGGCTTTCCAGTTCACTGCGAGGCTGTGAGGTGTCGCTGCTGAAAAGGCGCGAGGCCTGGTCGCTCAGGGCATCGAGAAAGGCTTTGGGCGCGAGCATGGGCAGTATCCAGAAAATTCCACAAGGCCGGCAGTGTATCACGCAAGGAAACCGGGCTCGCATTGCACACTTTTTGCGCATCGCGGCGCAATGCCGCGCACCGTAGTTGTGCGTCCGAACCTTGCTGGCGAATGGCCAAACTGATCGGGTTGCCGTAAGTCGTTGTAATTGGTGAATTTGTCGGACATGGCAAGGTTTCTGCTTAGACCACTGTGACCCATGCACCGATGCTGTCGCTGTGACGATGCAGTGCGCAAATGGAGCGAAGGACGTGTTTCGTAAGACGTGGTTTGTGGCGTCGGCTTGAGGATGAGTGGTCGACGACGCGTTACAAAGCCAAGCGCTGCGCTTAGACTTGAGTCGGGTTTGTTTTCCTGGGGCAAGTCCACCAATTCGGGAGAAAGTTTCATGAAGCTAGTCACTGCCATCATCAAGCCGTTCAAATTGGACGACGTGCGCGAGTCGTTGTCTGAAATCGGCGTGCAGGGCATTACCGTTACCGAAGTCAAAGGTTTCGGTCGGCAGAAAGGCCACACCGAGCTGTATCGCGGTGCGGAGTATGTGGTCGATTTCCTGCCCAAAGTGAAGATTGATGTCGCCATTGACGACAAGGATCTGGACCGGGTCATCGAAGCCATCACCAAGGCGGCCAATACCGGCAAGATCGGTGACGGCAAGATCTTTGTGGTGAATCTGGAACAGGCTATCCGTATTCGTACCGGCGAAACCGATACCGACGCGATCTAACAAAAAGCCGCCCCAAACCCAACGCCCCAGGAGATAACATCATGACTCTGCGTCAGTTCGCAGGGCTAGGAGCCCTTTTGTCCCTCGTAATGCCTGGCCTGGCCCTGGCAGAGGACGCAGCACCTGTGCTCAACTCCGGCGATACCGCCTGGATGTTGACCTCTACAGCCTTGGTGCTGTTCATGACCATCCCCGGCCTGGCGCTGTTTTACGGCGGCATGGTGCGGTCCAAGAACGTCCTGTCGGTGATGATGCAGTGTTTCGCGATCACTGGCCTGATCAGTATTCTCTGGGTCGTTTATGGCTACAGCATGGCGTTCGATACCACCGGTATGGAACAGGGCGTAGTCAACTTCAATTCTTTCGTCGGCGGCATGTCCAAGGCGTTCCTCGCCGGTGTGACGCCATCGAGCCTCACCTCCGCGACGGCGTTGTTTCCGGAAGCCGTGTTCATCACCTTCCAGATGACCTTCGCGATCATTACGCCGGCACTGATTGTCGGTGCCTTTGCCGAGCGCATGAAGTTTTCGGCCATGCTGATCTTCATGGCCATCTGGTTCACCGTGGTCTATGCGCCGATTGCGCACATGGTCTGGAGTGGCAGCGGCGGCCTGATGTGGGACTGGGGCGTGCTGGACTTCGCTGGCGGCACCGTGGTGCATATCAACGCCGGTATCGCCGGCCTGGTGGCTTGCCTGGTGCTGGGCAAGCGTAAAGGCTTCCCGATCACCCCAATGGCGCCTCACAACCTGGGTTACACCCTGATGGGCGCGGCCATGCTCTGGGTCGGCTGGTTCGGCTTCAACGCCGGCTCTGCCGCCGCCGCCAATGGCACCGCCGGCATGGCCATGCTGGTCACCCAGATTGCCACCGCCGCCGCTGCGCTGGGCTGGATGCTTGCCGAGTGGCTGACGCATGGTAAACCAAGCGCTCTGGGTATCGCTTCGGGTGTGGTTGCAGGCTTGGTAGCCATCACCCCGGCCGCTGGTACCGTAGGCCCGATGGGGGCGCTGGTGATCGGCCTGGTGGCTTCGGTGATCTGCTTCTTCTGCGCTACCAGCCTCAAACGCAAACTGGGCTACGACGACTCGCTGGATGCCTTTGGTGTACACGGCATCGGCGGTATTGTCGGCGCGCTCCTGACCGGTGTGTTTGCTGCGCCGTCCCTGGGTGGTTTCGGCACCGTCGAGGACATCGCCGCGCAAGTCTGGATTCAGGCCAAGGGCGTAGGCTTTACCGTGATTTACACCGCAATCGCCACCTACGTGATCCTCAAGGTTCTGGACCTGGTCATGGGCCTGCGGGTCAACGAAGAAGAAGAGTCGGTCGGCCTCGACCTGGCTCAGCACAATGAGCGTGGTTACGCACTGTAATCGCCAGGAAAAAATCTGCCCGGTTCGCCGGGCATTTTTTTGCCTGCGATTTGAGCCGGAAATTACACGCAAACGGTTTCCTCAAATACTTGCGCAGGTACTGCCCTGAAGCGTTTGCCCTTAAGCACAAGACTTACAGGCAACAAGGATATTTAGACACTTTGTTTTTTCCCACAGCACGCTAGAATGCGCGCCGAAGGGTGCTTATCAGTGGTCCGCACACTTCGGTACCCTTTGCTAGGCTTGTCAATGGGCATGCCCATGACGCCAGGGTAGGCCGGCTCGGTTTCGCCGGTGGCTCTTTACTTTTTGTCGGGCTCGGTGTGTGTCGGGCTCGCATGGCGCTTGCCGGTAGGGCGAGCGTTGCAGGTGATGGGGCTTCATCACCTTTGAATTTTGCCCGGCGGCTACGCTATTTGCGCCGCGGGTCCATAACTAATGTGCTTTTCGCAAGTCATGAGGTAGAACATGAGCGACGACGATCTGGAAAATGATGACCTCGAAGTAGGCGACGAAGACGAAGGCGACGAAGGCCTGGAAGCCGCTGCCGAAGACGTGGCAGACGACAGTGACGACAGTCCCGTACCGGTCGCCAAAGGCAAATCCAAGGCGGCTGTCTCGGTTGACGAGATGCCAAGCATGGAAGCCAAGCAGAAAGAGCGTGATGCCTTGGCCAAGGCCATGGAAGAGTTCCTGGCTCGCGGTGGCAAGGTGCAGGAAGTTGAGCCGAATGTGGTCGCTGACCCGCCCAAGAAGCCGGACAACAAATACGGTAGCCGCCCTATCTGAGTGGTTGTCGTAACAAAAAGCCCGCTGTCGCTGCGGGCTTTTTTGTGTGCGCTGTTTTAGCGCCAGCGGGACAGGATTTCAGGAAGCTGCGACAGGCGCTGAATTTCGGCATCCGGGTGTTGTTCGGCCTCCCAGGTCTTGCCTTGAGGGTTGAACCAGATCGCCCGCAGGCCTGCTTGTTGGGCGCCCGCGATGTCGTCGCCGGGGTGATCGCCAATATGTACCGCCGCACTGGCTTCTACCTGGCCACGGCGAAGGGCTTCCTGGAAGGGTTGCGGGTCGGGTTTGCCGATGCCCAGGTCTTCTGCGCACAAGGTGAACTTGAAATAGTCGGCCAGCCCCAGGCGGCGCACATCGGCGTTGCCGTTGGTGACCACGCCCAGGCTGTAGTGACGGCAGAGCAATTCCAGTACCGGCTGCACTTCCGGGAAAATGTCGATTTGATGGCGGGCATGCAGGAAGACTTCAAAGCCCTCGTTGGCCAGCTCCCGGGCGTGCGCCTCACTGTAGCCAACCTCTTCCAGTGCATGGAACAGCACCCGGCGCCGTAGTGCGCTGATGCGGTGCTTGAGCCCCGGTTCGGCGTGTACCAGGCGCTCGCGAATGGCATAAAGGTGCTCGACCGGCACAGGGCCTAGGTTGGGGGCATTGGCCGCCAGCCAGTCTCGCAGTACGGCTTCGGCGCTGACAATAACCGGGGCGGTGTCCCACAGGGTGTCGTCCAGGTCGAAGGTGATCAGCTCGATACTCATGTGTCGCTGTCCTTACTGCGCTTGGCCCGTGGATGGGCGCTGTCGTAAACCGCAGCCAAGTGTTGGAAGTCCAGGTGAGTGTAGATCTGCGTGGTGGCGATGTCGGCATGGCCGAGCATTTCCTGGACGGCGCGCAGGTCTTGGGAGGACTCCAGCAGGTGGCTGGCAAAAGAGTGCCGCAACATGTGTGGGTGCAGGTTTTGCCCCAGTTCCCTTACGCCGGCGGCCTGTACCCGCAGTTGGATCGCCCGACGGCCAAGGCGACGGCCCTGGCGGGTGACAAACACCGCGCCATCTTCAGGCGCGCTCATGCCGCGCAATTTGAACCACTGTTGCAGGGCCTCGCGTGCTTTGCGGCCCACCGGCAGTACGCGGGTCTTGCTGCCTTTGCCATGCACCTGTACCAGGCCTGCGGCGAGGTCCAGTTGCTCCATGTTCAGGCTGGTCAGCTCCGACAGGCGCAGCCCGGAGGAGTAGAACAACTCCAGAATGGCCTGATCGCGCCGGCCGATGAAGTCGTCTTCAACGGCACCGTCGAGCAATTGCAGGGCGCGGTCGGTGTCCAGGGTCTTGGGCAGGCGACGTTCGCCTTTGGGGGCCGACAGGCCGGTGGCCGGGTCGTGGCTGCACAACCCTTCACGGTTGAGGTAGCGATAGAAACCACGCACGGCCGAGAGCATGCGGGCCAGGCTGCGCGAGGACTGCCCGTGTTGATGCTGGCGGGCAACGAACTGGCGCAGCTGTTGGATCTGCAGGTCGTTCCAGCTGTTGATGCCGACCTTGGCGCAGTACGCCAGGACATTGTCGAGGTCGCTCCGGTAGGCCAGCTGGGTATGCGGTGACACCTGACGTTCGTTACGCAGGTACGCACAGAACGCGTCCAACTGGCGTTGCATGGTTAGCGTACCGAACGCAGGGTTTGCGTGAAGCGTGGAACGACACGGCCCAGGACTTCGGCAATGTAGCCCAGGAACAGGGTGCCGACACTGCTCTTGTAGTGCTGCGGATCTCGGCTACCGATCGCCAGCACGCCATGCAGGCCCTGATGGTTGAGTACGGCGACGGCGCTGGAGCCGACTTCTTTGCGCTGCTCTTCACCGAACAGGAAGTCCAGCTCATGGTC
Organism: Pseudomonas sp. HLS-6 TE3448; assembly: GCF_053629555.1. NCBI lineage: Bacteria > Pseudomonadati > Pseudomonadota > Gammaproteobacteria > Pseudomonadales > Pseudomonadaceae > Pseudomonas > Pseudomonas sp. HLS-6 TE3448. The sequence goes on from NZ_JBRJIO010000001.1 coordinate 1,531,344, forward strand.
GCGCAGCGAGCCGCTGACGGTCTTGCCGCCGCATAGCAGGCCACCAATGGCTTGTTGGGCCTCGGTACTGTTGACCCAGCGGCCCACCGAAGTGGCGTTGTCACTGAACAGTATGAGGCTGACAAACGGCACCTTGAACTCTTGGCGCAGGCTGTCTTCAACGGCCATGACCACTTCCTCGAGGCTGTTGGCATCGAGCAGGTCGAGGATCAAGCGGCGGGTCTTGTCGAACAGGCGATCATTGTCGCGGGCGACGTCCATCAGCTGTGACAGGCGATGGCGCATCTCGATGTTGCGATCACGCAGGAGCTTGAGCTGGCGCTCGACCAGCGAGACGCTATCGCCACGCTGGTGAGGGACGTGCAGTTCCACCAGCAGTTCATCATGCTCGGTGAAAAATGCCGGGTTGGCGCGCAAGTAGGCGGCCACGGCCTCGGCCCCAAGGGCCGGTGTCATGCCCTGATCACTCGGGGCGGGGTGTTCGACGGGGGCCTGGGGCTGATCGGTCATGGCTGATACTCACTCATAGACGAACCTGTCCTTCGAAAACGCGCACGGCCGGCCCGGTCATCATCACCGGGTGGCCAGGTCCTGCCCATTCAATCGACAGGCGCCCGCCTGGCAGGTCGATAAGCAGGGGTGAATCCATCCAGCCTTGGCTGATCGCGGCCACTGCAGCAGCGCAGGCGCCGGTACCGCAAGCCTGGGTTTCCCCGGCGCCACGTTCCCAGACCCGCAGTTGTGCGCGGTGCCGATCAATGACCTGGATAAAGCCGACATTCACACGTTGCGGGAAGCGTGGGTGGTGTTCGATCTTCGGCCCCAGGGTATGTACCGGTGCCTGGTTGATGTCATCGACACGCAGCACGGCGTGCGGGTTGCCCATGGAGACGGCGGCCATTTCGACCTGCTGGCCGTCCACATCCACCGAATAGCTCAGGGCTTGTTCGGGGGCCTGGAACGGAATGTCGGCCGGGACCAGCCGTGGTGGGCCCATGTCGACACAGATCTGCCCATCGCTACGGACATTGAGCTCAATGACGCCGCTACGGGTTTCGACGCGGATCTGTTTCTTGGCGGTCAGGCGTTTGTCCAGCACGAAGCGGGCGAAGCAACGTGCACCGTTACCGCACTGTTCCACTTCGGAGCCGTCGGCGTTGAAGATCCGGTAGCGAAAGTCCACGTCCGGATTGCTCGGTGCTTCGACGATCAGTAACTGATCGAAGCCGATACCGGTATGCCGGTCGCCCCATTGCTTGGCGTGCTTGGGCAGAATGTGTGCATGCTGGCTGACCAGGTCGAGGACCATGAAGTCATTGCCCAGGCCATGCATTTTGGTAAAACGCAGCAGCATGGGGTTACTCCGGCAACTGGCTTTCGCCTGCGAACAGTTCGGCTACGGTCTCGCGACGACGCACTTCAAAGGCCTTGTCGCCATCGACCAGAACTTCGGCGCAGCGGCCACGGGTGTTGTAGTTCGAGCTCATGACAAAGCCATAGGCACCCGCTGAATGCACAGCCAGCAGGTCGCCCTCGGCCAGGTTCAGTTGACGCGCTTTGGCCAGGAAGTCGCCGGTTTCGCAGATCGGTCCGACCACGTCATAGGTGCGTGGCTCGCCCGCACGCGGCTGCACGGCCGTCACGTCCATCCAGGCTTGATACAGGGCTGGGCGGATCAGGTCGTTCATCGCCGCATCGACGATGGCGAAATCCTTGTGTTCCGTGTGCTTGAGGTACTCGACACGGGTCAGCAGCACGCCGGCATTGGCGACGATGTAACGACCCGGCTCGAAGACCAGGGTCAGGTCACGTTCGCCGACACGCTCGCGTACGGCCTTGATGTAGTCGGCAATAAGCGGTGGCTGTTCGTCGTTGTAACGCACACCAACACCACCACCCAGGTCCAGGTGACGCAGGTGGATGCCACATTCGGCCAGGCGGTCGATCAGCGCCAGCAGGCGGTCGAGTGCGTCGAGGAACGGGGCGAGGGTGGTCAGCTGCGAACCGATATGGCAGTCGACACCCACCACTTCCAGGTTCGGCAGTTGAGCTGCGCGCAGATAGACGGCCTCGGCATCGGCGATGGCAATGCCGAACTTGTTCTCTTTCAGCCCGGTGGAAATGTACGGGTGGGTACCGGCATCGACGTCAGGGTTGACCCGCAGCGAAATCGGCGCGCGTACGCCCATCTCGGCGGCGACGACCTGCAGGCGTTCCAGTTCGTCAGTGGACTCGACGTTGAAGCAGTGTACGCCGACTTCCAGGGCCCGACGCATGTCTTCACGGGTCTTGCCGACGCCGGAGAACACCACGCGGTCGGCGCGTCCGCCAGCGGCCAGGACGCGTTCCAGCTCACCGCCGGAGACGATGTCGAAGCCTGCGCCCAAGCGGGCGAGCACGTTCAGCACGGCCAGGTTGGAGTTCGCCTTGACTGCAAAGCAGACCAGGTGCGATACGCCTTCCAGGGCATCGGTATAGCTGCGGTAGCGCTCTTCGATATGGGCGCGCGAGTAGACGTACGTCGGCGTTGCGAAGCGCGCGGCGATGGCTGACAGCGCTACGTCTTCCGCGAACAGTTCACCTTCGCGGTAGCTGAAAGCGTCCATGGGATTCCCTTACTGGTGCTGGTGCGATTGCGATTTTTTGCCATCCTTGCTGTCGTCAGGCAGGTACAGAGGACCCTTTTGACCACAGGCGGAGACGAGGCAGGCAACCGCGACGAGCGCTGCGAGGGAGGAGATCAGGCGCTTCATGGCGAAATCCTTTGAAATAAGCAGTATTGCGCCCGAGTATACCGAGCGCCCAGCGCCTTGCCTATGTGGCTTGCCCGCCATCGGACAGGGGCGGTGGTCGGTATCCTTTGCATTCGCCGCGCTGGCCTCGTATCGTGCCCGGCTTGCGCGTGAGCAGAAAATTTCGAGGTTCTTGCAATGAGTTTGAGCGAAGCACGTTTTCATGACCTGGTCGATGCCACCCAGCAGGCGCTGGAAGACCTGTTCGACGAAAGCGGCCTGGACCTGGACATGGAAAATTCGGCCGGTGTCCTGACCATCAAGTTCGATAATGGCAGCCAGTTGATCTTCAGCCGGCAGGAGCCTTTGCGTCAGCTGTGGCTGGCGGCCCGTAGCGGCGGTTTCCATTTCGACTACGACCCGGAAAGCAAGAAGTGGATGTGCGATACCACTGACGAACTGTTGGGCGAAATGCTGGTGCGCATCGTCTTTGAGCAGTCTGGCGAGAAGCTCGACTTCGACGAGATTTGAAATGAGTGTTGCCAGCAAACCGGCCAAGCCGCTGTACAGCAATGTCAGCCCGGCTGTGCCTTCGCCGTGTATCAGCCTGTGCCGGCTCGATGAGCAGAAGGTCTGCCTGGGTTGTTTCCGGCATGTCGAGGATATTCGCCAGTGGCGTTCGGCGGATGATGAGCAGCGTCGCCAGATTTGCCGCGAAGCACGTGCCCGGCGCACCCAGGCCGAGGCTCGCTGAGCCAGGGCTGCCTGCCGCCCCTCTTGTGTATTTGCCGGGCTGTGGTAGTGTCGAACGTATATCGGCACTGCCGAATTCCTGAAAACCCCGCCCTTGGGCGGGGTTTTTCTTTATATCGCCTAGAAAAAGGAGTCTGACTGGATCATGAGCACCAAGCCTTCCCTTATCCTCACCCGATTGGACGTACAACGTCTTGAGCGTTTGATCGATAGCCTCGACGAAAACGTGCCGGGTGTGCTCGCCTTGCAGGACGAGCTGGACCGCGCCGAGCAGGTGGTCGGTCACGAGGAGGTCCCGGCCGGTGTGGTGACCATGAACTCCCGCGTGCATTGCCGTGAGGAAGCCAGTGGCAAGGACTATCACCTGACCCTGGTCTACCCGAAGGATGCGGGTGCCGAAGGCAGCGTATCGATCCTGGCGCCGATTGGCTGCGCATTGCTGGGCCTGTCGGTCGGCGAGCAGATCGATTGGCCAGCACCGGGCGGCAAGACCCTCAAGCTCAAGCTGCTGGAGGTTGAGTACCAGCCGGAAGCCGCTGGTGACTTTGACCTCTGAGCCTGGCTTAGAGCAGGGCCATGGCGTCGTTCAGGCGCGCCTCCAGTTCGTCCTTGTAGCGCAGGTAGCGGATGCTTGAACCTGGGCTTTCAGCGAGCAGGTCGGACAGGTCCAGGTCGTTGATGTAGCAGCGGTAGGGCGCAGCTTCACGGCGCTGCTCGACGATCTCGCGCGCAACCATGGCATACAGTTGGTCGCCATGGTCGAGCGCTGAAAATTCCTTTTGATTACAGTACAGCGTGACGTGGGCTGACTCGGTTGCGCTCGTCTGTAGGATCGCCTGTACGTCGTAGAAAAACCTGCCGCTGCTGTCCTGTGGCGCGGGGCGGGGTTCGACCCGGCGCGCTCGGCCTCCGCCCGAGGGCATAATCTGGTAGTAATGGATTGCCAGCGAGCCTTGCGCCAGTGGCCGGCGCGCGTTCTGACGAAAAACCACCGCCTGCAGGAAGCGCTGCAACGGCAGCAGCAGGCTGCTCTCGTCATGCATCGGCAGGCGTTGCTGCCACAACACGTTATGTTCATCCAGCACGTAGACATCGGCCCAGTCATCCCACAGGCGGTAGAACACCTGAAGGGCGTGCGGCTGGCCAAGCGCAAGCACTTGTGCCAGGTCATGCTCCTGCAGTGCATTGGCATCCAGGTGCAGGTGGCTGTAACTGCTCCGCTCCTGGCCAAGATACGCCAGAAGGGCCGCGTGGTCGTTCAGTGTGGCTATTTCGGTTGCGCCAGGTTGCAGGTTGAGCACGTGGGTATGCTGCTGAACCTGAATCAGGTAGCGGTACTCGAGGGGTTGCTCCAGGAGTGCCTGAGCGCTCATGAACACTTCTTCGACACGCAGGGCAATGGCCTGGGCCCGGTTATGACAGAAGCAGCGTACCCTCAAGCGTGGCGCAGGTGCGCCGCGCTCAAGGCTGCTCAGGTAATCGCGCAGGCAGCGCAGCAGGGCATGTTCGCCGTCATAGCGTTGAACCTGCACTTCGTTCCAACTGTTGAGTGTGACCTGGTCGAGGGTCAGTACCAGGTTCTCGCGCACGCCAGCGTAGCTCAGCGAGTCGGTACGCTCGGTGGTCATCAGGATGTTCAGGTCGCGGTGTTGGCGCAGTGGGTCGATGCCGACATTCACCAGCAACAGCACCTCCTCGGCTACGCTGGGTTGTAGCAGGCGTTCCTCACTGACACGGGGCAGTGGCAGGGCTACGCTGTGCTGCAGGCTGCCGAGCAGGTTGAACAGCTCGTACTCGCTCAGGTCGCTGCTGCCTGGATACAGCGCTAGTCGCGTACTGCTGTCGATCACGCCATTGCGATGGGCCCAGGTCAGCAGTTCAAGTAGCCCGCGGCACCGTTTGATCGGGGCGAAGTGCTCCCATTCCTGCGGGCCGAGGTTGCCGCTGTAGAGTGTCCATTGAACCCGCTCCGGTGCGTTGCCGGTACTTGATTGGACCAGCGTCAGGGTGTCTTCGGCCAGGTCAGGGGCCACGCCTGGGTTGATGAAGTCGACTTTGCCAGCACGGCGCCCGAAAGCTGCATGCAAGCGTCGGCCAAGCACGTTGAGGTCGCGTTGGTCGATGCGATTGCTCGCCTGTTGGCTGCGTGCGAACTGGTTGAGAAAGCGGTAGCCGTAGTTCAACTCATCGACCAGCACCCGCCGCTCGCTCTCGACCTGACGAACTTTCCATTGGCTGCGGCTGTCGAGCAGGGCCAATTGGCGTTCGTCCCAACCCCATTCCTGGCAAAGGCGTGCAAGCTGCTCGCGTTGCCAGCCACTCACGCGCTGGCGTGCCAGGTTGCTGAGTTTCTTGTTGATCTTCAGGTACAGGCTGCGTCGCACCAGCTCCAGCCGTTGGCTGTCGCCGCTGGCCTTCAGGTAGCGCTCGATGCGCCGGTAAACCATCACGTAGGGGTCGAGTTCGTCTGGGTCCAGGCGGTTGGCGAACACGGCCTGTTTGAACTGCAGGCTGAGGCAGTGTACCTGTGGATGCTCGCTGGCATAGGCTTCGGTCAGTAGCAGTTTAAGTACAGATTTGTAGGGCGACTCAATCCCTTTGTACAACTGCCAGAGCCCGGCACCGATGAACTCGCCGGCCGGGATATGGGCCAGATGGCCAAGATCCAGAACCTCTTCTTCGCGGACAAACCGTTTGGACAGCAGCGTGCGGGTGAATTCGGCATAGCGCGCTTCTTCGTGCACAGGTACCAGCCACCAAAGCGGTGTGCGGCCGGCCAGCCAGATGGCGGTGCGGTAGAACTCATCAAGTAGCAGGTAATGCTGAGTGGTGCCGCAATCTTCCGAACTGAGCCTGGTGTTGCGTTCGCCCTGAACGAATCGCTGCGGGTCGATCAGGAACATGTGTGCTTCGGCGCCCTGGCTGGCGGCCCAGATCTCCAGCAACGTGCACTTCTTGCGCAGCTCGGCCAGGGCGGTGTCGTCCAGGTCGCAAGCGTGGCATACCCACACATCCATGTCGCTTTGTTCGGCCTGGGCCAGGGTGCCGAGGCTGCCCATCAGGAACAGCCCATGAATGGGGCGTGGCGGGTTGCCGTGGCGAGGCCTGTAGCTGAACGAGCGCGTCAGGCGCTGCGCTTCAGCCAACTGCTGTGCATCGGGCTCGTAACCAGAGACACCCGCTGGGGTAGAGCCTGATACATAGCCGGGAAACAGTGGGTGATTGACGTGGAAGAGCAGCGGTAGCAGGTTAAGGACGAGTTGCTGTCTGCTCGACAAACCGTCCATGGCGCGTGCCAGGCGACCTTCGTTCAGGCGCAGAAAACGCGCGCGCAACTGATTGAGCACCTTGCGGTCGATGCCTGCATCCAGGTCCGGGCGGATTTCATAGGGGTGGTTCATTATGGATTCAAACCGGCCTACAGGCTCGACAAGGGAACGTCAGTTAGCACTGGCGAGTTTAGCCCTAGTAATGCAGTCGGTTTAAGCCGTATTTGGTTTTTGACGCCATTTTTTCGTGGGCGGTGCAGCGTCGTGTACGGCCCGAAGGCCGTGCAAGACGCTGGCGCGTGAGGCTTGCCGGTGAAGGTGTCGGCGGGTATTCAGGCTGTTTCGGTCACGTTAAGGATGGTCAGCAGCTGCTGTGCATGCTCGGCGGCGTCCAGGCCCAGGCTGGTCAGGTAACCGCCATCGGGTTGGGTGATCAGTTCCTTGTCATGCAGGCGTTTGGCGGCGGCAATGGCTTGGGGCGCTGCCGTCTTGGTGTGAATTTTCAGGCCTTCCTGGGTATTGGCCAGGTTGAACAGTGCAAGTATTTCCAGTTCGGCAACCAACTCGGGGGTAAATGACATAGGTACTCCGACATTTCCTGAATTTGCGGTTGGCACCTTGGTAACGGATGCCTGGCTTTGGAGTGTAGTTCAGTCTTTTTCCGGCGGTAGTTCGGGCAGTGCGCGCAGGGCAGTTTCGTACCATTCGGTGTTGAATGCACGGTCTTCATCGAGCATGGCGTCAATCTCGATAGCCAGTACATGAGCCATCAGGTTGAGAATTTCTTCGCGCTCATAGCCCACCAGCGTCAGCTTGTTGAAAGCCGCCTTGGCGGCCGGTGGCTCACCGGACTCGATCTGATTCTCGATGGCCTGGGTCAGGGTGGCTTCGGCGAAGGCTTCTTCGTCGTCGCTGTCGATTTTGTTCTGTTCGCTCATGGTGATTCCTCGCGTTGAGCTTGCAGTTTGCCATGAGCGCACAGGTCATGTCGCAGTATCGACACGATCCATGATGCTGGTCAGTCCAGGCCAATCGTTCTATAACACCCCGGGCCAACTCCTTACGGCCTGGAGGCTGTTTTCATGCTCAAGCTTCATGGTTTTGCAGTCAGCAACTACTACAACATGGTCAAACTGGCACTGCTGGAAAAGGGCCTGCCCTTTGAAGAGGTGCCGTTCAACGGTGGCCAGAGCGATGACGCTCTGCAGGTCAGCCCGCGCGGCAAGGTCCCGGTACTGGAAACCGAGCACGGCTTTATCAGTGAGACCAGCGTGATCCTCGAGTACATCGAGCAGGTGCATCCTGAGCATGCCTTGCTGCCTGCCGAGGCCTATGCGCGTGCCAAGGTGCGCGAGCTGGCCAAGGAAATCGAGCTGTATATCGAACTGCCGGCACGGGCTTGTTACCCCGAGGCGTTTTTCGGCATGCAGGTGGACGCGGTCATCAAGGAAAAGGCCAAGGGCGAACTGTTGGCGGGGCTTGATACCCTCAAGCGCAACGGCGTGTTCTCGCCTTACGTTGCTGGTAACACGCTGACTCTGGCCGACCTGTATTTCTTCTACAGTGTCGATCTGGCGCGCGGTGTCGGCCTCAAGATATTTGGTCAGGACTTGCTGGAAGACTTCCCGCAGGCCAAGGCGCTGTTCGCCCGGCTCAAGGAGAGCCCGCATGTGCAGAAGATCGCAGCGGACAAGGAAGCGCAGATGCCCGCCTTCCTCGAGATGATTCGCAGCGGCAAGCGCTGAGTTGAAACAGGCTCGCCGTGCTGCCCGGCGAGCCTGTATCGAGGCTTAACGGCTGGCCAGCAGGGCCTTGCCGCGTTGCACCGCAGCCCGTACCTGGGCTGGAGCGGTACCGCCAATGTGGTTACGGGCGTTGACCGAGCCTTCCAGGGTCAGGACGGCAAATACGTCTTGCTCGATCTGGTCGCTGAACTGGCGCAGTTCGTCCAGGCTCATTTCCGCCAGGTCCTTGCCGGTGTCGACGCCGTATTTCACTGCATGGCCGACGATTTCGTGGCAGTCACGGAACGGCAGGCCGCGCCGTACCAGGTAGTCGGCCAGGTCGGTGGCGGTGGAGAAGCCGCGCAGTGCGGCTTCGCGCATGATCGCATGACGCGGCTTGATGGCCGGGATCATGTCGGCGAAGGCCCGCAGCGAGTCGCGCAGGGTGTCGGCGGCGTCGAACAGCGGCTCTTTGTCTTCCTGGTTGTCCTTGTTGTAGGCCAGTGGCTGGCCTTTCATCAGGGTCAGCAGGCCGGTCAGGGCGCCGAATACACGGCCGCTCTTGCCGCGCACCAGCTCTGGCACGTCCGGGTTTTTCTTTTGCGGCATGATCGAGCTGCCGGTGCAGAAGCGGTCAGGCAGGTCGATGAACTGGAATTGCGCACTGGTCCACAGCACCAGCTCTTCGGAGAAGCGCGACAGGTGCATCATCGCCAGGCTGGCGGCAGCGCAGAATTCAATGGCGAAGTCGCGGTCAGAGACGCCGTCCAGCGAGTTGCCGGCCACGGCTTCAAAGCCCAGCAGCTGGCAGGTCAGTTCACGGTCGATCGGGTAGGTGGTACCGGCCAGTGCGGCACTGCCCAGCGGCATGCGGTTGGTGCGCTTGCGGCAGTCGACCAGGCGCTCGTAGTCACGGCTGAGCATCTCGAACCAGGCCAGCAGGTGGTGGCCGAAGGTCACCGGTTGCGCGGTCTGCAGGTGCGTGAAGCCCGGCATGATGGTTTCCGCTTCGCGCTCGGCTTGCTCCAGCAGGCCTTGTTGCAGGCGGGTGATCTCAGCGAGGATCAGGTCGATTTCGTCACGCAGCCACAGACGGATATCGGTGGCGACCTGGTCGTTACGGCTACGCCCGGTGTGCAGCTTCTTGCCGGTGATACCGATGCGATCGGTCAGGCGCGCCTCGATGTTCATGTGAACGTCTTCGAGGTCGATGCGCCAGTCGAAGTTGCCGGCTTCGATTTCGCTCTGGATGGTTTTCAGCCCGTCGATGATGCTGTCGCGCTCGGCATCGGTGAGAACGCCGACCTTCGCCAACATGGTGGCGTGGGCGATCGAACCCATGATGTCGTGGCGATACAGGCGCTGGTCGAAGTTGACGGAAGCGGTGAAGCGGGCGACGAAAGCGTCGACGGGCTCACTGAAGCGGCCGCCCCAGGACTGGTTGGTCTTGTCAGTGCTCATGGATTCGCTCGTTGAAGGCGTGAACGGGAAAAGTGGCGCCGATAATAGCAGGATTGGCAGCATTGACGGCGTTCGGCGGTCGGCATAAATGGGTGATCGAGGTTCTGGCTGGCGCCGTTGAAGGTGTGTTCTTGACAGGATATTTGGCGAATGAACGGCAGCGTTCCGGCAACCGTCTACAGTTGGACTGAGGATTGGCATCTTTACTGCCGACCCAGTGAATTTTTAGCCATCGTGCGAGTCTGAGCGTGGATCGCCGTGACGGTCGTCACTTCACCTGTCTACGCTATCCTTGTGCGAGACTCACGCAGGAATCCAGCGCAATATGAATGTCCTGATCGTTGATGACGAACCCCAAGCCCGCGAACGCTTGAGCCGCATGCTCGGCGAGCTTGAGGGCTATACCGTGCTGGAGCCTAGCGCCACCAATGGTGAAGAGGCCCTGGCACTGATCGACAGCCTTAAACCCGATGTCGTCCTGCTCGACATTCGTATGCCAGGCCTGGATGGCCTGCAGGTGGCAGGTCGCTTGTGCGAGCGTGAAGCACCACCGGCGGTGGTGTTCTGTACGGCGGATGATGAGTTCGCGGTAAACGTATTCAAAGACAGCACCCTGGGCTGCCTGATCAAGCCGGTACGCGCAGAGGAGTTGCGGGACAGCTTGCGCAGGGCAGAGCGTCCCAGCCGGGTGCAGTTGGCGGCGTTGACGCGCCCGGCCGCTGAGAGCGGCATCGGGCCTCGCAGTCACATCAGTGCGAGAACCCGCAAAGGCATCGAAATGATCCCGCTGGATCAGGTCATTTACTTCATCGCCGATCACAAATACGTCACCCTGCGCCATGAGTCCGGCGAAGTCTTGCTGGATGAACCACTCAAGGCCCTTGAGGATGAGTTCGGTGACCGCTTTGTCCGTATCCACCGCAATGCGTTGGTCGCGCGTAACCGTATTGAACGCCTGCAGCGCACGCCGCTAGGGCATTTCCAGCTTTATCTGAAAGGGCTCAATGGCGATGCGCTGGTGGTCAGCCGTCGGCATGTGGCGGGCGTGCGCAAGATGATGCAGCAGCTCTAAAGGACAGTGCTGGAGCGAATCGTGCCAAGGACGGCGACCTTATCCGATAATTTAGATCTGCTAGCGCGTTGGACTGAGCTGTTATCATCCGTAGCAACTCTCTCGTACGGATCGTTCCATGTCCACTCGCGAAATCCGCATTGCCACCCGCAAAAGTGCCCTTGCCCTCTGGCAGGCTGAATATGTCAAAGCCCGTCTAGAGGAAGCCCATCCCGGCCTGCTGGTGACGCTGGTGCCAATGGTCAGCCGCGGTGACAAGCTGCTTGACTCGCCGCTGTCGAAGATTGGCGGCAAGGGCCTGTTCGTCAAGGAACTGGAAACTGCACTGCTTGAGCGCGAAGCCGACATTGCGGTGCACTCGATGAAAGACGTGCCCATGGACTTCCCCGAAGGCCTGGGCCTGTATTGCATCTGCGAGCGCGAAGACCCGCGCGACGCGTTTGTTTCCAACACCTTCCCAAACCTCGAAAGCCTGCCGGCGGGCAGCGTGGTCGGTACCTCCAGCCTGCGCCGTCAGGCACAGTTGCTGGCGCGTCGCCCCGACCTGCAAATCCGCTTCCTGCGGGGCAACGTCAATACCCGCCTGGCCAAGCTCGATGCGGGTGAGTACGACGCGATCATCCTGGCGGCTGCCGGCTTGATCCGCCTCGGCTTTGAAGACCGTATCAGCTCTACCATCAGTGTCGATGACAGCCTGCCCGCCGGCGGCCAAGGTGCCGTGGGTATCGAATGCCGCAGTGCCGACAGCGAAATCCATGCGTTGCTGGCGCCGCTGCACCATCGCGACACCGCCGACCGTGTCAGCGCCGAGCGGGCGTTGAACAAGCACCTCAACGGCGGTTGTCAGGTGCCGATTGCCTGTTATGCCGTGCTTGAAGGTGATCAGCTATGGCTGCGCGGCCTGGTAGGTCAACCCAGCGGTGGCACGTTGCTCAATGCTGAAGCGCGTGCGCCACGCGCCGATGCCGAGGCGCTGGGTGTTCGGGTCGCCGAAGACCTGCTCAAACAGGGGGCCGGTGAGATCCTCAAGGCTGTTTATGGCGAGGCCGGTCACCCGTGAGCAGCTGGCGTCTGCTGCTTACGCGGCCGGCCGAAGACGGTGCAGCGCTGGCGCAAACGCTAGCGCAGAGCGGCGTCTTCAGCAGCAGTTTGCCTTTGCTGGAAATCGAACCACTGGCGCTTGATGCCGCGCAGCGCAGCACGGTGGCCCACCTGGATCGCTACTGTGCGGTTATCGTCGTGAGCAAACCGGCGGCGCGCCTGGGCTTGGCGCAGCTGGATCACTACTGGCCACAACCGCCGCAGCAGGCCTGGTTCACGGTCGGCGCTGCTTCGGCGCAGATTCTGGAAGCGCATGGCCGGGAGGTGCATTACCCCCGCACTGGCGATGACAGCGAGGCACTTTTGCAGTTGCCCGCCTTGCATGAGGCGATTAACCGGCCCGATGCGCGTGTATTGATCATGCGCGGTGAGGGCGGGCGTGAGTTGTTGGCCGAGCGTTTGGCCGAACAAGGTGCTAGTGTCGACTACCTCGAATTGTACCGACGTTGCCTGCCTGTCTACCCGCCGTCGACATTGCAGCGGCGTGTCGAGGAAGAGCGTTTGAATGGCCTGGTGGTCAGCAGCGGCCAAGGGTTTGAACATTTGCAGCAATTGGCCGGCGAGGACTGGCCGCAGTTGGCGCGGTTGCCTATTTTTGTGCCGAGCCCTCGGGTGGCAGCCCAGGCCCGTGCAGCCGGTGCCCTGAATGTAATAGATTGTCGCGGTGCCAATGCCGCGGCCTTGCTGGCGGCGTTGCGGGAAACTCCTGCACCTGCCCTCTAAGGCGCTAAGCTGATTGGCGACGTGCCTCAATGCAAAGGATGGATACGTGAGCGAAACTGTCTTGCCCAACGATGAAGTGCAGTCGGCGCCCGAGGCGCCAGAACAAACGCCTGCCGCAGCGGCAAAGCGCGGCGGTAATGGTTTGGCGATTCTCGCGCTGTTGCTGGGTGCCGCGGGTGTAGCCGTGGGGGGCTGGGGCGTATGGCAAGTACGTCAGCTTCAAGGCGCCGATCAGGCCCAGGGCGAACACTTGCAAGCGCTGAACACCTTGGCCGAGGCTCTGCAAACACGTGAGCAGCAGCTTTCGGCGCAGCTTGCCGGCCTGCCACCGGCCGCCGAGCTGGAAGACCGTCGCCGCCTGGTCGCGCAGTTGCAGGGCGACCAGCAACGCTTGAGTCAGCGCCTGGAAAGTGTGTTGGGGGCGAGCCGCAAAGACTGGCGGCTGGCAGAGGCCGAGCACCTGTTGCGTCTGGCCAGCCTGCGTTTGTCGGCGCTGCAGGACATTGCCAGTGCCCGCGCCCTGGTTCAGGGTGCTGATGACATTCTGCGTGAGCAAAGCGACCCGGGCGCTTTCGCCGCCCGCGAGCAGTTGGCCAATAGCCTGGCCGCACTGCACAGCGTAGAGCAGCCAGACCGCACGGGGTTGTTCCTGCAATTGGCCGCGCTGCGTGATCAAGTGGTGCAGTTGAGCGCACTGGCCCCAGACTTCCAGGTCAAGGCTGAAGGCGATTCAGCCTTGATCGCCGATGGTGATGGCGCAAGCCGTTGGTCGCAGTGGTGGGACAAGATTTCCCGCTACATTCGCATCGATTTCAATGCCGATGAAAACATCCGGCCATTGTTGGCCGGGCAGGCGCTGAATCAGGTTCGTCTGGCCTTGAGCCTGACGCTTGAGCAAGCCCAGTGGGCTGCGCTCAATGGCGAGCCGAAAGTGTATGCCCAGGCGCTGGCAGAAGCGCGCAGCGTGCTGCTGGCCAACTTCAACCCTGATCATGCACAAAGCCGGATCATGCTTGAGCGTTTGCAGGCCTTGGCTGACGCGCCGGTATCGGTTGTCACGCCGGATCTGGCGCAAAGTCTGAGTGCGGTTCAGGCGTATATCGAGCGTCGTCATCTGCCTGCCGAAGAAGTGCCAGCCGGCAAGGCAACTGAGGAGGCGCGCCCATGAAGCGTGTCTACCTGTTGACGGTCGTGGCGATTGCGGTGGCCGCGCTGGTAGGTATCGGCATGGCACACCACAGTGGCTACGTGTTGATTTCCTACGGCAACTTCTTCCGCTATGAGTCCAGTGTGTGGGCAACGCTGGCGGTGTTGCTTGGGGTGTGGCTGCTGTTTTTGCTTGTTCGCTACCTGCTCAGTGTGGTGTTCGTCTCGGGTGGGGTGGTCAACCCATGGTCTCGGCGCAACCGCGACCGGCGTACTCGCCTGGCCATCGAACAGGGCCAACTGGATCTGGCCGAAGGCCGTTGGGCCAGCGCCCAGCGCAACCTGCACCGTGCCGCCGAAGCTGAGCGTCAGCCCTTGCTCTACTACCTCGGTGCTGCCCGTGCTGCCAACGAACTTGGCCGTACCGAAGACTGCGACAACCTGCTGGAGCGTGCCCTGGAGCGTCAGCCCCAGGCCGAACTGGCCATCGCCCTGAGTCATGCCCAGTTGCAAACCGACCGTGGCGACCTCGATGGTGCGTTGGAGACCCTGCAAGCCATGCATGATCGCCATCCGCACAGTGTTCAGGTGCTGCGCCAGTTGCAGCGCCTGCATCGACAGCGTGGCGACTGGTCTGCTTTGATTCGTTTGTTTCCGGCCTTGCGCAAGGAAAAAGCCCTGCCGGCTGCCGAGCTGAGCGAGTTGGAGCAGCGCGCCTGGGGTGAGAACCTGTCATTGGCAGCCCGCCGTGAAAACGACGACCAGACCGGGCTTCAATCATTGGCGCGTGCCTGGGAACAGTTGACCTCGGCGCAGCGCCAGGAGCCGCAACTGGTGCTGGCCTACGCCGAGCAACTGCGCCAGTTGGGTGCCGAGGCTCAGGCTGAAAAGGCGTTGCGTACAGCGCTCAAGCGTCAGTACGAGAGCCACCTCGCCCGTCTTTATGGGCTGGTCCGGGGTGAAGATCCCGTACGTCAGTTGCAGACAGCCGAAGGCTGGTTGAAGCTGCACCCCGATGACCCAAGCCTGTTGTTGACCCTCGGTCGTCTGTGCCTGCAAAACCGCCTGTGGGGCAAGGCACGTGACTACCTGGAAAGCAGCCTGAGCCTGCAGCGTAACCCCGAAACCTGTGCCGAGCTGGCGCGTTTGCTGGCGGGGTTGGGTGATACCGAGCGTAGCAATCAGTTGTTTCAGGAAGGCTTGGTGCTGCTGGACGAGCGTCTGCTGGCGCTACCCTTGCCTGAGGGTGTTCGCAGCTAGCAACACTGTGTGCAGGCCCGCCTGGCACGGCGGGTCTGTACGACTGGGTAATTATTCCTACGGCATGTGGTTTATTGTGCCTTCGGCGGCCTCTCGCCAGTCCCTTCTGGTTTGCCGTACTTTCTGCTTTTTGTTGGCGAAGAGTCCCGAAGGGCTCGTATTGAAAGGGGTTGTGGCTTTCCTCTACCGTTGATGCCCCTTCATTCCGCTCTTGGAATTCTTCATGCCGTTGGTTCGTTTGCGCTCCTTGTTCCTCCTGGCCTTTGTGGCATCGCTGGCCATATTGGGGGGGACGTTCTACCTGGAGTTAGGTCTCGGCCTGGTGCCGTGCCCCTTGTGCCTGAGCCAGCGCATCCTGCTGTCGTTGTTCGCCATTATCTGTCTGGGCGCGTTACTGCAGCGACCACGATTGCGCGGGCTGTGTCGCTACGCTGCTGTGGCCTTGGTGTGTGCCGTGCTCGGGGTCTTGCTGGCGGCCCGGCATATCTGGCTGCAAAGTGCTTCATTCGTGCCTGAAGTGGAGTGTCATCCGCCCTTGGGCTACCTGGTCTACACACGGTCCTGGAGTCAGGTGCTGGAGGCCATGCTGCTGGGGAGCCCGGACTGCGTGCGAATCAGTTGGACCTTCATGGACCTGAGTGTTCCTGAATGGAGCCTGCTGGCATTCATGGTCTTGACGCTTTTTACCCTGACCGTGACGTTTGTTGGCCTGCGTATACGGATGGCCCGTAGGCGAATGGCACGCCTCTGACCCCTTGGCAGCATGCTCGGCAGTATCGCAAGTCGCTGATTCGATTGACCTGGAACAGCTTTGTAGATGAGCGGCGCTACGTCGCAGGATTAAACACTTGTATGAACTTTGTCGCCTGCGTACCTTGAAGGCATGGGCGCACGGGAATAATCTCCCCAGCACGCAGACAAAAAAACTACGCTATGCCGGTTTGCTGCTTTCAACCGGTCACAACAATGCGTGACGCGGTGTAGTGCAGCACGACCCTGAAGGGAAGAGATCGCCATGCTCGATAGTTGTCAGAATGCTCAGGAACGCTGGGGTGGGGTTCATCGGCTGATTGACCGCTGGCTGCAGGAGCGGGCGGAACTGGTGGAAGCCTTCCGTAAGCTGCGCGATGCAAAGCCGGCCTTCGCCGACAAGGACATGAATCGGGATTTCTGTGCGGTGCTGGTGGACTATGTGTCGGCCTGGCACTTCGAGGTGCAGGAGCAACTGGTCAGCGAGGCCAAGGCTTTTGGTGATAACCGCAGCCTGGAGTTGGCCGAACAGATCAGCCCGCGTATCGACGACATTACCCAGATTGCCCTTGCCTTTAACGATCACTGCGACAAAGGCAACTGCAACGACCCCGAGCGTTTCGCCAAGAAACTCCAGGAACTGGGCGGCCTGTTGCATGAGCGTTTTGAGCTGGAAGACTGCCTGATCGAGGTGCTGCACAACGCGCACAAGGAAGAGGGCGCGGTTCAGGCCTGAACCGTCAATTTGCCACGCCGAGCAGTTCAATCTCGAACGTCAGAGGCGTGTACGGCGCAATCAAGTCCCCTGCACCTTCAGCGCCATATGCGAGCGCTGAAGGAATGACCAGCCGCCATTTTGAGCCTGTCGCCATCTGCGGCAAGCTCACCTGCCATCCTTCAATCACGCTGTTCAGGCTGAACCACTGCGGTTGTTCGCTTCGGTCGAAGACCGTACCGTCTGGAAGTGTGCCGACATAGCGAACCTGAACCTTGCCGCCGCTGCTGGGCTTGGCCCCAGTGCCTGCTACCAGCTCGCTGACCAGGACACCTTCCGGCAACTCTCGTACGCCGGCCCTGGCACGTTCAGTGGCCATGAAGCGGCGTTCAACACCGAGTAGCTGTTCGCTCTGCGCCTGTGCTGCGGCGTCGTTGGCCTGGGCATCGTGCTGGCTGAGCAGTGCCTCCATGCGCGTTTTACTCAGGGCCAGTGGCTTGTTCTGATAGGCCTGTTGCAGGCCGTCGATCAATGCCTTGAGCTGCAGGTCCGGGACCTCTTCGCGTAGCCGTTCTCCGAGGCTGGCGCCCAGGCTGTAAGCAAGGTCATGAGCGTCGTTGGCATTGCCATCTGCCTGCGCCATGGCCGGTGACAGCAAGACAAGAAACGGCAGTAGAAAGTAGCGCGGCATGGCAAGGGTCCAGGTTTCGGAGAAGCACAATTATGCCAGCCTGAAGGTATTGTCCAAGGCTTTATCGGCAGTGTTTCCAGCAGCATCTACACTTGCCTCCAGCGGCAACGATACGCACTTTGCCCAGGCATGCAACGCGGCGCATCCATTACGGTCAACATGCCCTAGCGGCGATAGCAGCAGAAGACTAGTATGAGCCGCAACTACATCAGCCAGGAGGTAAGCCATGTCGGCCAATAAGAAGCCAGTAAGTACGCCGTTACACCTGCTCCATCAACTCTCCAGCAGCCTGCTTGAGCATTTGGAAAACGCCTGCTCGCAAGCGCTGGCTGATGCAGAAAAACTGTTGGCCAAGTTGGAAAAACAACGTGGCAAGGCACAGGAAAAACTTCATAAAGCGCGCCTCAAACTTCAGGACGCTGCCACTGCAGGCAAGGCCAAGGCACAGAACAAGGCCAAGAATGCCGTAGCGGAGCTTGAGGAATTGCTCGATGCATTGAAGGAGCGTCAGGCACAAACCCGCACCTATATCCTTGAGCTCAAGCGCGATGCTCAGGAAAGCCTGAAGCTTGCCCAGGGCGTGGGCAAAGTAAAAGAGGCTGCCAGCAAAGTCCTGACCCTGCGTAGCGACAAGGCAGCGGTTACCGCTACCGCCGCCAGCAAACCGACCACTGCCAAAGCAGTTGCCAAACCGGCTGCAACCAAAGCTCCGGCCAAACCTGCGACCGCCAAGGCACCTGCCCGAGCTGCAGCCAAGCCAGCCACCGCGGCGAAGGCCCCGGCCAAACCTGCCGCTAAAACTGCTGCTGCCAAGCCTGCTGCGGTCAAAGCCCCCGCTCGCGCTGCAGCCAAACCAGCTGCTGCTGCCAAGGCGCCTGCTCGCGCTGCTGCCAAGCCGGCTGCTAAACCTGCCGCAGCCAAGGCGCCAGTCAAGGCCGCTGCCAAACCAGCTGCCGCTGCGAAAGCCCCAGCCAAACCTGCCGCCAAACCAGCCGCGGCCAAGGCTCCAGTTCGAGCGGCTGCGAAACCTGCTGCGAAAGCCCCAGCCAAGCCTGTCGCTGCCAAGCCTGCAAGTCCGGCCACGCCAGCACCAGCCGCCGCTGCACAACCGGCTGCACCTGCAAGCCCGGTAGCCCCTGCTGCTCAGTCGCCGTCGACCGCGTCTTGAGTGCTTGCTGCCGCGACGCGTAGCTTCTGCAACGCGTCGCGGTACGCTTTAACGCCATCCGGCGACAGTCGTTCCAGCCAATCCGACTCAGTCACTTCTGCGACTGGCCACGCCAGCGAGGCCGCTTGCAGGCGCTCTAGCAGCTCGCGTTCAGCGGCCAACTCCAGTGCCTTGAGTTGTTCGCGCAGGCGAGCCTGCGCTGGGTCCAGGCTTGCCGCTTCGCGCCATTGCTGGCGCAGTGAGCGTAGTGGCGTCACCACTTGGCGGTGCCAGGGTTCGGCCAACTTTTGCAACTGTGCCACGCGTGAGGCATCGGGCTTTACACCACGGGCTTCCAGCCAGGTAGCACAGAACAGCAGGCAGACATTCCCCCCCTGGTCCTGCAGGCTCAGGCAGGCCGCTTCCACCCCCGGACGGGCATAGAGGCTCACGGCAAAATTCCACAGGTCGGTGTACATGGTCCCACTCGCGCCAGTTGGCGGCGAAGCTGGTAGACTTCGCGGCCATTATGATCAGACTATCGAACCTCACTTTACAGCGTGGTCCACAGCGCCTGCTAGAAGGCGCTGAGCTCACCCTGCACCCCGGCCAGAAAGCCGGCCTGATCGGCGCCAATGGTGCCGGTAAATCCAGCCTGTTCGCATTGCTGCGCGGTGAGCTGACGCCCGACGCCGGTAACTGTCAGCTGCCGGGCGATTGGCGCATCGCGCACATGCGTCAGGAGGTCGATACCCTCGAGCGCCTGGCCGTGGACTATGTGCTCGATGGTGATGAGCGCCTGCGCACCATCCAGCGCGATCTGGAGGCAGCGGAGTCGGCTCACGACGGTACCGCTGTGGCGCGCCTGCATATCGAACTCGACAGTGCCGACGGTTACACGGCTGATGCCCGTGCCCGCAAGTTGCTGGCGGGCCTTGGCTTCAGCAATGAGCAGATGGAACGCCGGGTAGGTGACTTCTCCGGTGGCTGGCGGATGCGCCTGAACCTGGCGCAGGCGCTGATGTGCCCGTCCGACCTGTTGCTGCTCGACGAACCGACCAACCACCTTGACCTGGATGCGATCCTTTGGCTGGAAGACTGGCTCAAGGGGTACCCCGGCACCTTGCTGTTGATCTCCCACGACCGCGATTTCCTTGATGCGGTGGTCGACCATGTGGCCCATGTCGAGCAGTGCAAACTGACCCTCTACCGGGGTGGTTACAGCGCGTTCGAGCGTGCCCGTGCCGAACGTCTGGCGCAGCAACAGCAGGCCTATGAGAAGCAACAGGCCCAACGTGCGCACATGGAGAAGTACATCGCCCGGTTCAAGGCACAGGCCACCAAGGCCCGTCAGGCACAAAGCCGGATCAAGGCCCTGGAGCGGATGGAGGAGTTGTCGGCGGCCCATGTCGACTCGCCGTTCGACTTCACCTTCCGCGAATCAGAGAAAATCTCCAGCCCCTTGCTCGACCTTTCTGAAGCGCGGCTGGGCTATGGCGATAAAACCATTCTGGAGAAGGTCAAGCTGCAGTTGGCGCCAGGCGCGCGCATCGGCTTGCTTGGCCCTAACGGTGCGGGCAAGTCGACCCTGATCAAGAACCTCGCAGGCGAGCTTGAGCCGCTGGCTGGACGCCTGGTGCGCGGTGAGAACCTGGTGGTGGGCTACTTCGCCCAGCACCAACTCGACTCGCTGGACAGCAAAGCCAGCCCATTGCTGCACCTGCAACGCCTGGCACCGACCGAGCGTGAGCAGACCTTGCGCGACTTCCTGGGTGGTTTCGACTTCCGTGGTGGTCGACTCGACGAGCCGGTACTGAATTTCTCCGGTGGCGAGAAAGCCCGCTTGGCGCTGGCGTTGATTGCCTGGGAGCGGCCGAACCTCCTGCTGCTCGACGAACCGACCAACCATTTGGACCTGGAAATGCGCCTGGCGTTGACCATGGCGTTGCAGGAGTTCAGCGGTGCAGTGTTGGTGGTATCCCACGACCGTCACCTGCTCAAGAGCACCACCGACGAGTTCCTGCTGGTGGCCGACGGCAAGGTCGACACCTTCGATGGAGACCTGGACGACTACACCCGCTGGCTGGCGGAGTACCGTCAGCGTAATGCCCCGGTCAGCAGTGCACCGGCCAACGCCGACAAGACCGACAAGAAAGCCCAGCGTCAGGCGGCGGCAGCCCTGCGTCAGCAGTTGGCGCCGCACAAGCGCGAAGCGGAAAAGCTTGAGCGTGAGCTTGGCACCGTGCATGAGCAGTTGGCGAAAGTCGAAGCCAGCCTCGGCGACAGTGCCCTTTACGAAGCTGCCCGCAAGGATGAGTTGCGTGAGCTGCTGGCCCGCCAGGCCCAGCTCAAGGGCCGTGAGGCCGAGCTGGAGGAGGCCTGGATGGAGGCGCTGGAAGTGCTGGAGACCATGCAGGCGGAGCTGGAGGCACTGTCGTGATGGCGGCGTTGCGACAGTTGCTGCCGGTGGAGTGGATCGAGCCCTTGTGGCTCGGTTTGCAGATCCTGCTGATCCTGGTCGCGGCCTTTTTCCTGCAGCGTGTGGTCGCACGCTGTTTGAGCCGGCTGGCGCAACGCTACCCGTTGCCGCCAGAGTTGATAATGCCGCTGCGCGGTGGCCTGCGCTGGCTGATCATGGGCAGCGCACTGATTGTCGTGCTGGAGCGTCTGGGGGTGTCGGCCACCGTGCTCTGGACCGCACTGTCGGGGTTTGTCGCCGTCGCAGCGGTCGCGTTCTTTGCCATGTGGAGTGTGCTGTCCAACCTGCTCTGCGCGGTGCTGATCTTCACCGTTGGGCCGTTCCGTCTGGGTGATGTGGTCGAGCTGGTGGACACCACTGACAAGCCGGGTGTCAAAGGCCGTGTCATTGCCATCAACCTGTTGTTCACCACGCTGGTCGAGCTGCCCGAGACTGGCGGTGCACTGGTGCAGGTGCCCAACAGCCAGTTCTTCCAGAAGTCGGTACGGCGTTGGCGCGGCGCTGATGCGCTACCGCTGGTGGGCGAGGACGCGCCGAAGAGCAACTGATCGGCGGTCAAAAAAACCGTGGCGTTTTTTCCAGCGGCGCATTAGCGTTGGGCTTTGTACTAGAGTCCCCGCTGAGGTGTGTCATGTCGCTGGAAACATGGTTGGCGTTCTTTGTTGCATGTTGGGTGATTAGCCTGTCTCCGGGCGCTGGCGCCATTGCCTCGATGTCCTGTGGCCTGCAGTATGGCTTCTGGCGGGGCTACTGGAATGCGCTGGGCCTGCAATTGGGGCTGATCATGCAGATTGCGATCATCGCCGCGGGCGTGGGGGCGGTGCTGGCGGCATCCGCCACGGCCTTCCAGTTCATCAAGTGGTTCGGGGTCTGCTACCTGGTCTACCTGGCCGTCAAACAATGGCGTGCATTGCCCGCCGACCTCAGTGACAACGCCGCCGTGCGGCCGATTGGCAAGCCACTGAGCCTGGTGTTCCGCGGCTTTCTGGTGAACATCAGCAACCCCAAGGCGCTGGTCTTCATGCTGGCGGTACTGCCACAGTTCATTAACCCGCACCTGGACCTGCTGCCGCAGTACCTGATCATCACGGCCACCATGGTCGCGGTCGACCTGCTGGTCATGGCGGGTTACACCGGCTTGGCGGCACGGGTGCTGCGCTTGCTGCGTACTCCGAAGCAGCAGCGGCGCATGAACCGTACCTTTGCCGGCTTGTTCGTGGGCGCTGCTGCGCTGCTGGCGACCCTGCGTCGGGCGACGGTCTGAGTTCCGGGCGCCAACTGCCCCGGTAGAAACAAGAAAGGCGACCCCATGGTCGCCTTTCTTGTTGTTTAGCGCAGGATCTGCGCCGGTTCGTCCGGCGGCAGGTTGTTGCGCATCGGGCGCCGCTCGTGTTCCGGCATTGCCTGGCCAAGCTGCTCGCTCAGTTGCCGAGCCACATCCATGCCCAGCTCCTTGGAGACTTCACGGACCACACGTGGCCGGTTCAGGGTGACCCGCACATCGTCACCATTGACCAGCTTGGTGTCCTGGCCTTCGCCCATGGCGGTAAACGCCGAGGTAATTTCGAAGGTTTTGGTGTTGATCAGGCTGAAGTCGGCGACCAGGGTCAGGCCGAGCACTGCGGAGTAACTGTCAGTGCGATCCAGCGAGGTGATATCACGCTGGAAGTCGATGTCCGACAAGGTGCCGAACAGCACATAGTCAGCACCCTTGAAATTACCGTTCTTGATCCGTTTGATGACGTCGTAGACGTCTTCTTTGGCCTTGGCGGTATAGGGTGTGCCTTGTACCAGCTGAAACATTCCGGTCTTGAGAATCTCACCCTTGATGTCACCGCTGAACTTGCGCAGTTCGGTCTGCTCGACGTAGCTCTGGCTGCTCTCGTACTCGTTGTAGCTCGACGAGCTGTTGGCCGAGTACATGCTTGCGTTGGAGCTCTGTTGCGCGGAAACGGTGTGGATGTATTCCTCCACACGTTCCTGATAGGCGAGGTCGGTGACCGCGACTTTAGGGGCCGCGTGTGCGCTGAACGCACACGCCAGGCCGAGGCTTGCAATCCATGCACGCATTGCTTAGCGCTCCGTGGTCTTACGGATTTCTTTTTCGTCCATCCACTCGGCCAGACCGCTTTCGACGTCGATCAATTGCAGGCTGAACTTGTAGAAGACGTCCTTGTAGTCGCTGCTGCGTTTGACGATCGAGCTGATCGAGCCTTCCAGACGGTACTTGGCCGCGATCATGTTGCCGGTCTTGGCCACGGTGTTTTTCTTGTACAGACCGCTCTGGTTCTGCAGTTTCAGTTGGTCGACCTGGCTTTGCATCTGGGTGTTGTCGCTGGCGAAGCGCGCAGTGCCGGACTTCATCAGCTGGGTCTTGATCGACGTGGTGATTTCGCGGGTATCAATGTACTCGCTGGTCTTGTTCTTCACATCGTAGACCTGCACGACAGGGCGGCCTTGAAGGATGCCGGACTGTGCCAGCGACCGGGTCATGCTCTCGGCGATCATTTGCAGGTCAGTGGAGCCGAACTCGTTGGTGACCAGTTCGACGGCCTTGCTGTCACCGTAGCCAATGTTCTTGCCACCCAGAACAGGGGAGTTGTTGGCGCAACCGCTGGCCAGGGCGACGACAACGGCGAGGATCGAAAAACGTGCGAACATAAAATGGATCTCCTGAAAATCGAATTACTGCGACTGGACTTCGAGACGGAAGTCGGTGGCTTGTGGCACGGGCGCGATGGCCGGCAGAATGCTGGATTGCGACCCGTACAGGGTCAGGGTTTTCCAGCCTTCTTCGTCGGCTACAGGGAAGCCATCGTTACCCAGCCAGGCAAAGCGGTAGAACATCGCCTTGTTGCTGCTACTGGTGTTGTTCAGTGACACCTTGACGGTGAGAAAGCCGTTCTCGCGGGCAACCCGCATCTGGCCTACCTCAATGTTTTTCAGCTTGCCCATGACCACGACTTTACTGGCGGCGCTGCCAGGCGCTGGCGGCGGCGGGGTCGCGCAGCCGGCCAGCAGGGCAACGGTGGTCAAGGCTGCGAGGAGTTTGATTCGCATGGCGCTTCCTTTGGGTTACTTGATGCTGGCGACAGCCTGGGCAGTGGTGTTCGGGATGACTTGGGTAGCAGGGCCGCCGGCGTAGACCTGGCTGCCGACCACGCGCAGGGTCACAACCTGATAGGGCCGCTCGATTTTGACCTTGACCTGTGTGCCGCCCAGGTTCGAAGGCAGGCTCAGGGTATGCTCGCCCTGGCTCATGCGTACGCGGACCACTTGGGTGTCGTCTGGCAGGGTGCGCCAGGTGCGGGTGTCGGCACCTTCGACGACAGCCGAGGCGATGCCGACGGCCAGGCCGGCCAGCGGGTTGGTGTCGTTGAGCTGCTTCTGGGCGACGCCGCGGCTGATCGCACGCACGCTTGTGCGCAGGATGATACCGGGCATGTCATCGCGCAGTGCGCGGCGAGACATGGCAGTGGTACTGTTCAGGGCCGTCAGCTCAAGGGTGTTGCGGTCCAGCCCGATTTGCGAAAACCGCGGCGTGGAAGTGTCTTCCTTGATGATCGGGAAGGAGAGCGGGGTGATCACCAGATTACCGCTGATGGGCAGTGGCAACGGCACGCGAATCGAGTCACGGGCTGGCGCCAGACCGCTTTGAACCACGATCAGCACGTCACTGTCGCTGTTTTTGGCGGCGGGCTTGTCCAGATCGAGAAGGGCCTGCTCCAACAGTGGGGTGTTCGGGCGCAATTCGGCAGCCTTGCGGTAGCCAGGCGCGGCCAGGCCACGTTCGCCCAAGGCTTCATAGACGTAACCGGACAGGTAGTGGCTGAAGGCACTCTGGTAGCTGTTTTTCAGGCCGACCACTTCTGGCGCGTCGAGCGCAGCAACCGGGTAACCCTGCAGGTCTTTGTACTCGGTCTTAATACCTTCTTTCTCGGCTTCCTCTTCGCGCTTGAGGTATTCCTTGTCGCGCAGTTCGGCAATGACCGCTTCACGCTCGTGGGTCTTCTTGATTTCGGTACGGGCAGCATCGAAGTCATTCAGGGCCAGCAGGTTCAGCGCCATCTGGGTGCTGAGCATGACTTTTTCGTAGTCGTAGCCTTCATAACGGCGCACCTTGTCATTGACCAGGTAGCTGCCGAACTGGGCCAGGTACTTGCCGGTGTCCAGCTTTACCGACTCTTCCCATTTGAACACGACATTGTCGGCCTGGTGCCACGCCTGTTGGCTGGCCGCCAGATCGCCCTTGGAGCGCAGCAGTTCGCCTTTCTCGAAGTAGTAGAGCAGGTCCTTGTCTTCGCCTTTATTGTTTTTTTCCAACAAAGCGAGGGCCGCATCGACGTTGCCACTGCTCAAGTGTTGGTTGGTTTGTTGGAGTTCACTGTCGTAGTTGCGAAAAACCGCGCAACCAGTGAGTTGGACGATCGCACAGAGTGATGCGACGGTAAGGACACGGGATGCCATCTGAAACCTTCTTCCCTGATCAATGAAGAGCCACAACAGGCGGGAGGCTGTTATCCCTTTGAACGGCTAGTTCCAAATCCTCATTAATAGAGGAGCCTAAATTTCCATTCGCTATATGGAATGGCGCGGCATTATAAGCGCAATTTGCTGGCTAATTAATGGCGTTTTGACTCGGGATCTTCCTGTTTTGCCATCAGAGAATACGACCCGACGGGCGGCGGATTACACGCAGGGCGTTTACCACCTGATTTTGTGACAATTTTTTTCAAGGCAGACCTTCGCAAGCCTTGAGTGTGAATCAATGGAAGTGAACAATGTAATGCCACGCATTCTTGTTCGAGATTCGCTCATGACTTCCCGCTTCCGTTTGCTTGCCTGGTTGCTTTGGCCAGTGTTGGCGTTGAGCAGCACCTCTCTGTTTGCCGGTACGGTTGAGGGCGCCGCCCAGGCATTGCACCTGCTCGATTACATTGGCGCCGATTACCCGGCAACCGTTGAGGCAGGGAAGGTGGTAGACCCTTCTGAGTACCGTGAGCAGCTTGAATTCCTGGGGGTGTTGCAGGGTTTGATCAGTGCGCTGCCGCAGCGCCCTGAGCGCCAGGCACTGGAGCAGGGTGTGGCGCAATTGCGTGAGGCGGTCAGCCAGCGTGAGGAAGCAACCGTGGTGGCCACTCAGGCCCGGCAATTGGGGGCTCAGTTGGCGGCGGCGTATGAGGTAAGCCAGGCACCGGTCATCACGCCTGACCCTGTTCGTGGCGCCCCGTTGTATGCCCAGCATTGTGCTGTCTGTCACGGTGACAACGGTGTGGGTGACGGCCCGGCAGGTGTAGGCCTGACGCCGCCGCCCGCCAACCTGACCAGCAGCGAGCGGCTGGACCGCTTGAGCCTGTTTGACCTCTACAACACCCTCGGCCTGGGTATCGAAGGCACGGACATGCCGTCGTTTGCCGATCAGCTTGATGAGCGTCAGCGTTGGGATTTGGCTGCCTACATCGCAGGTTTCACCGCCGACCCGGCCAAGGCCAAGAGTGACAGGAAATTCAACCTAGCTGATCTGGCGCGGCATACCCCTCTGGAGGTCCAGGCCAACGAAGGGGCTGAGGCCGTCGCCGTGTTCCGCGCCCAGCGAGCCCAGCCGCCGCAGGTGCAGCGTGGCGCCTCACAACTGTTGGGTTATACCGCCAGTACGCTGGACAAGAGCCTGGCAGCTTACCGGGCCGGTGATCGCGAACAGGCCTACGACCTTTCCGTTGCCGCCTACCTGGAAGGCTTCGAACTGGTCGAAAGCTCGCTTGATAACCTCGACACCAACGCGCGCAAGGACACCGAGCGGGCGTTGATGGCTTACCGGCAGTCGCTGCAGGACGGTTTGCCAGTGGCTCAGGCTGCCCAGAAGCTTGAGGTTGCCAAGAGCAAGCTGGCCAAAGCCGAAGAACTGCTCGGTGGCGGCGGCCTGAGCCAGTCGTTGAGCTTTGTTTCCGGCCTGTTGATTCTGCTGCGCGAGGGCCTGGAGGCCATTCTGGTGTTGGCCTCGGTCATTGCCTTTTTGCGCAACACCGGCCAGGCCGCAGCGGTGCGCGGGGTGAACATTGGTTGGGGGCTGGCGTTGCTGGCAGGGTTGGCAACCTGGGCATTGGCCGCCTATGTGATTGATGTCAGCGGCGCCCAGCGCGAACTGCTTGAAGGCTGCACGGCACTGTTTGCCAGTGTGATGGTGCTCTGGCTTGGCGTGTGGATGCATGATCGCCGTCATGCGGCGGCCTGGCAGGATTACATCAAGAGCAGCCTGGTCAGTGGCGGAGGGCGTTTTGGCTTTGCCTTGCTGGCATTCTTTTCGGTTTACCGCGAGCTGTTTGAGGTCGTGCTGTTTTACGAAACCCTCTGGCTGCAAGCGGGCCCGGCGGGCCACAACGCGGTGCTGGCTGGTGGGGCCACGGCACTGGTGCTGTTGGTTGGTTTGGCCTGGGTGATTCTGCGTGGCTCGGCGAAGCTGCCGTTGGCGCTGTTCTTCAGCATCAATGCCGGCCTGCTCTGCGCCCTTTCGGTGGTGTTTGCCGGGCATGGGGTCAAGGCGCTGCAAGAGGCCGGTGTCTTCGGTACTCGGCCTGTGGCGTTCTTTGAGGTCGACTGGCTGGGCATTCACGCTGACGCCTATTCGCTGGCGGCCCAGGCTGTGGCGCTGCTGGCGGTTGCGACACTGTATGGGCGCAGCCGCCTGGCTGAAAAGCGCCGGGTGCAGGTCAGTTGATTTGAAGCCGGGCAGGCGAGCAGGGATACTGTTCGCCTGTTCTTCCGGAAAATATAACCATGCGTGTCTGGATCGATGCCGATGCCTGCCCCAAGGCAGCCAAGGATCAGGTCGTCAAATTCGCCCTCAAGCGCCAACTCGAGGTGATGCTGGTCGCTGGGCAAAGCCAGATCAAGCCCGCGTTTGCGTGTGTCAGGCTGATCGTGGTGCCGAGTGGTCCGGATGCTGCCGACGATTACCTCGTCGAACATGCGGTTCCCGGCGAGTTGGTGATTTGCAGCGATGTGCCGTTGGCCGATCGCCTGATCAAGAAGGGTGTCGCCGCGCTCGACCCACGTGGGCGTGAGTTTGACCCACACAACATGGGCGAGCGCCTGGCGGTGCGTAACCTGTTTACCGATCTGCGTGAGCAGGGCCAGGTGGGGGGTGGCCAGGCGCCTTACGGTGATCGCGAGAAGCAGGCATTCGCCAACTCGCTGGACCGCATCCTCACGCGCCTGGCACGCGAGTTCCCGGGGTAGGGCGACTCAGTCGTCCTGCGAGGCCAGCTCCAGCACCCGGTCCACCAGCTTGTTGATACCCGCGGCTGCTTCGCTGATCGATTGGGCCAGCATGTAGGCCGGGGTGCTTACCAGCTTGCGTGCAGTGTCTTCGACGATCTCATCGACCGGGCATTCCTGGTGGGTGCCGCCCATTTTTTCGATCGCTGCGCGGGTGCCGGCATCGTTGCCGATGGTGCAGATCACTCCCGGGCCATAGATCTTGGCTGCCAGGGCCGGCGAAATGCAGATCAGCCCCACCGGTTTACCGGCTTCGGCGAACGCTTCGGCCACGGCCAGCACGTCTGGGTGCACGCTGCAGCCCGCGCCTTCGGTGGCAAAATTCGACAGGTTCTTTGCTGCCCCGAAACCACCAGGCACGATCAGGGCATCGAAGTCCTTGGCATCGGCCTCTTGCAGGTCCTTGATACTGCCGCGGGCAATGCGAGCCGACTCCACCAGCACGTTACGCGACTCGGGCATCGTTTCGCCGGTCAGGTGGTTGATCACATGCATCTGGGCAATGTTGGGTGCAAAGCACTGCACCTGGGCGCCGCGCTGATCGAGGCGCAACAGGGTGATCACGCTTTCGTGGATTTCCGCACCGTCGTAGACGCCGCAGCCGGACAGAATTACTGCAACTTTTTTAGTCATGCTTACTCCTCCCGATTCGAGGCGCTAAATGTCCTCTAATTTGGCAGTTGTCGCCATAGGGATTCCAGCGAACCCGGCCTAATCTGGGTGAACAACCTGACGGTGGACGGGCCATGGACTTCATCCTCTATGCGGTGCCTTTTTTCTTTGTGCTGATTGCGCTGGAGCTGCTGGCCGACCATTGGCGGGGCATGCGCAATTACCGCGTGGCCGATGCTATCAATAGTCTCAGCACAGGTGTGCTGTCGACCACCAGTGGTTTGCTGACCAAGGGCGTTGGCTTGGTAACGTACGCCGTGGCCTGGGAGCATCTGGCGCTGTTTGCCCTGCCGGCCGAGCGCTTCTGGGTGTGGGGGCTAGCCTTTGTTGGCTATGACTTCTGTTACTACTGGCTGCACCGCTTCGGGCATGAGCGCAATGTGCTCTGGGCGGCACATTCGGTGCACCACCAGAGCGAGGACTACAACCTGTCCACTGCTTTGCGCCAGACCAGTACCGGCTTCATTTTCTCCTGGATCTTCTATTTGCCGTTGGCTGTCCTGGGCGTGCCACCGCTGGTATTTGTCAGCGTCGCGGCGCTGAACCTGCTGTACCAGTTCTGGGTGCATACCCGGCATATTCCCAAGCTCGGCTGGTTTGAGTGGGTGTTTGTTACACCGTCCAATCACCGTGTACACCATGCTCAGAACCCTGTGTACCTGGACCGTAACTATGGTGGTGTGTTCATTTTCTGGGATCGCCTGTTCGGCACGTTCTGTGAGGAAGACGACAAGGAACCGGTTGTTTTCGGTGTGACCACGCCCCTGGCCAGTTGGAACCCGTTGTGGGCCAACCTGCAGTTCTATGCACAGTTATGGGCAGACGCCCGGCGCGCTGAGCGCTGGTGGGACGCGGTGCGAATCTGGTTCATGCCGACTGGCTGGCGCCCGGTCGATGTGGCTCGGCGTTATCCGCATGCCAAGCAGGACCTGAGTCGTTTCCAGAAGTTCGAGGTCCCGTTGGGCTGGCCAATGCAACTGTACGGGGTGGTGCAGTTTGCCGTTTACGTCGCCTTTGGCAGCTACCTGCTGGCGCAGGGTGAGCAGTTGTCGCGGGCAGCGCTTGGCCTGGGCTGGTGCCTGATGGCGTTGGGGTTGTATGCACTGGGCGCCGTGCTGGAGAATCGGCCCTGGGCCTTTCGGCTGGAATGCGCGCGGTTGCTAATGAATCTGCCGGCCATGGCGCTGGCCGGGCAGGTGGGGTTATGGGCTGTTACGACGCCGGGGTGGCTCATGCTGCTCGCTTACAGCGGCGTCAGTGTCCTCGCCCTGATCGGCCTCCACACCCGCCGCCACATTGGCTTGCAGCGCGTCAGCCGCTTCTTTCCTGGCAATACGAGCGGCCCTGAAGCGCCGACGCAGCCACAACAGGCCACCCAGCAGCAGCAAACCGCCGAGCACCCATAGTTCGTAACGCTTCACGTTACCCAACAGGCCTTCGAGGATGGCCCCGAAGTGGTACGCAGCTGCGCCCAGTGCCGCAGCCCAGATGGCGGCACCGAGGCCATTGAGCAGCAGATAGCGGCGTGGCGGGTAGCCGGACAGGCCAATGGCGACTGGCATGACGGTACGCAAGCCGTAGACAAAACGGAAACTGAGTACCCAGATGTCCGGGTGACGGCGAATATGTTCCAGTGCGCGGTCGCCCATCAGTTGCCAGCGCGGCTTGCGCGCCAGCAGCTTGCGCCCGTGCCTGCGGCCCATGAAGTACCAGAGCTGGTCGCCGGCGTAGCTGCCGAAGAAAGCAACTAATACCACCAGATTGATGTCCATATATCCGCGGAACGCAAGGAATCCGGCAAGCACCAAAATGGTCTCACCTTCAAAAAAGGTACCGAGAAAAAGGGCAAAGTAGCCGAAATCCTGTAGGAATTGTTGGAGCATTTTCTGGAAGCTGGGCGAAATGAACGCGCAGCCTACCCCTTCGAGCGCGTTCGGGAAAGTGTCCAAATGTGTCTCGACGTGAACATTTCCTACAAGGACAATGTCTGCGTCCTCAAGTCGCAGGGTTGCCCATAGCTGTCATACACGCGTCATAATGGCTGCTTATAACTGTCGCGCTCGCCCGCCTGCGCGGGCTCAGGAGTCTGCCGTGAGCTTTACCCCCGCTAACCGTTTGTTTCCTGCCACCCGCCTGCGTCGCAACCGTCGCGATGATTTTTCCCGTCGTCTGGTTCGCGAAAATGTTCTGACTGTCGATGATTTGATCCTGCCGGTATTCGTGCTGGACGGCGAGAATCGCCGTGAAGAAGTCGCGTCGATGCCTGGTGTCGAGCGTCTGAGCATCGACCTGCTGCTCGAGGCAGCCGACGAATGGGTCAAGCTGGGCATTCCGGCGCTGGCGCTGTTCCCGGTCACGCCGGCCGAGAAGAAGTCGCTGGACGCTGCCGAGGCCTGGAACCCCGAGGGTATTGCCCAGCGTGCAACCCGTGCATTGCGCGCACGCTTCCCTGAGCTGGGTGTGATCACCGACGTCGCGCTGGACCCGTTCACGACCCATGGTCAGGACGGCATCCTCGACGAAGAAGGTTATGTGCAGAACGACATCACCGTCGATGCCCTGGTGCGTCAGGCACTGTCCCATGCCGAAGCGGGTGCACAGGTGGTTGCGCCCTCTGACATGATGGACGGTCGTATCCAGGCGATTCGCGAGGCGCTGGAGCTGGCCGGTCACGTCAATGTGCGAATCATGGCTTATTCGGCCAAGTACGCCAGCGCCTATTACGGCCCGTTCCGCGATGCGGTCGGGTCGGCACTTAACCTGGGCAAGGCCAACAAGGCCTCCTATCAGATGGATCCTGCCAACAGCAACGAAGCCTTGCATGAGGTGGCCGCCGACCTGGCCGAAGGTGCTGATATGGTAATGGTCAAGCCCGGCATGCCGTATCTGGATATCCTCTGCCGGGTCAAGGAAGAGTTCAAGGTTCCGACCTTCGTCTACCAGGTTAGTGGCGAGTACGCCATGCACATGGCAGCCATTCAGAATGGCTGGCTCAGCGAAGGGGTTATCCTTGAGTCGCTCACCGCTTTCAAACGAGCAGGTGCTGATGGCATCCTGACTTATTTCGCTGTTCGCGCTGCTCAATTGATGAGAGGGCAGTAACGCCCTTCAGGAACGCTAGATGAATAACGAAGTGCTTAATGACGCTGCTATGAAGGATGCCCAGCCAGTGCCTGAGCCGATGGTGGAAACACCGCCAGAGCCGGCAGCGGTTCTGGCACCCGTGGTGGACGCGCCCGTGGTCGAGGCCCCTGTGGTGGCCCCCGCCCCGGCAATCGCCATTCCGGGCCTGGACGACAGTAGCCTGTATATCCACCGGGAACTGTCGCAACTGCAGTTCAACATTCGGGTGCTGGAACAGGCGCTGGACGAGTCCTACCCGCTGCTGGAGCGGCTCAAGTTCCTGCTGATCTTCTCCAGTAACCTGGATGAGTTCTTCGAAATTCGTGTAGCGGGCCTGAAAAAGCAAATTACCTTTGCCCGTGAACAGGCGGGTGCAGATGGCCTGCAGCCGCATCAGGCGCTGGCGCTCATCAGCGAGCTGGTTCACGGCGAAGTCGACCGCCAGTATGCGATCCTCAATGACGTGTTGCTGCCGGAGCTGGAGAAGCACCAGATCCGTTTCATCCGCCGTCGCTACTGGAACACCAAGCTCAAGACCTGGGTACGGCGCTACTTCCGCGACGAGATCGCTCCGATCATTACACCGATCGGTCTCGACCCGACGCACCCGTTCCCGTTGCTGGTGAACAAGAGCCTGAACTTCATTGTCGAGCTTGAAGGGATTGACGCCTTTGGTCGCGATTCCGGCCTGGCGATCATCCCGGCACCGCGTTTGCTACCGCGAGTCATCAAGGTGCCGGAAGACGTCGGCGGCCCGGGCGACAACTATGTGTTCCTCTCGTCGATGATTCATGCCCACGCCGATGACCTGTTTCAGGGCATGAAGGTGAAGGGCTGCTATCAGTTCCGACTAACCCGAAACGCCGACCTGGCGCTGGATTCCGAGGACGTCGAAGACTTGGCGCGGGCCCTTCGTGGCGAGCTGTTCTCGCGTCGTTACGGCGATGCGGTACGTCTGGAAGTGGTCGATACCTGTCCCAAGCACCTGTCGGATTACCTGCTCAAGCAGTTCAGCCTGAGCGAGAGCGAGCTGTATCGGGTCAATGGGCCGGTCAACCTGACCCGACTGTTCAGCATTACCGGCCTGGATAGCCACCCTGAGTTGCAATACAAGCCGTTCACTCCGGCCATCCCCAAGCTGTTGCAGAACAGCGAGAATATTTTCAGCGTGGTCAGCAAGCAGGACATCCTCCTGATGCATCCCTTCGAGTCGTTCACTCCGGTGGTCGATCTGTTGCGCCAGGCCGCCAAGGACCCTCATGTCCTGGCCGTGCGCCAGACGCTTTACCGCAGTGGTGCCAACTCGGAAATCGTTGACGCGCTGGTCGACGCGGCGCGTAACGGCAAGGAGGTCACTGCGGTGATCGAATTGCGCGCGCGTTTCGATGAAGAGTCAAACCTGCAGATGGCCAGCCGCCTGCAGGCCGCAGGTGCCGTGGTGATCTACGGTGTGGTCGGTTTCAAGACCCACGCCAAGATGATGCTGATCCTGCGCCGCGAAGCCGGTGAGATCGTCCGCTACGCGCACTTGGGTACGGGTAACTACCATGCTGCCAACGCCCGCCTGTACACCGACTACAGCCTGCTGACCTCTGACGATGCCCTCTGCGAAGACGTCGGCAAGCTGTTCAGCCAGTTGATCGGCATGGGCAAGACCCTGCGCATGAAGAAGCTGCTGCACGCGCCGTTTACCCTGAAAAAGGGCATGCTCGACATGATCGCGCGTGAAACCCAGTTTGCCCTCGACGGCAAGCCGGCGCACATCATCGCCAAGTTCAACTCGCTGACCGATCCGAAGATCATCCGTGCGTTGTACAAGGCAAGCCAGTCCGGGGTGCGTATTGATCTCGTGGTGCGCGGTATGTGCTGCCTTCGCCCAGGTATCGCCGGTGTGTCGCATAACATCCATGTGCGCTCGATCATCGGTCGCTTCCTTGAGCACACGCGAGTGTTCTACTTCCTTAATGGTGGCGAGGAGCAGATGTTCCTTTCCAGTGCCGACTGGATGGAGCGCAACCTCGACAAGCGTGTGGAGACCTGTTTCCCGGTCGAGGGCAAGAAGCTGATCCTGCGGGTGAAAAAGGAGCTGGAAGGCTACCTGACCGACAACACCCACGCCTGGATTCTGCAGTCGGACGGCCGCTACGTACGCAGCATGCCAACCGGCAACCAGAACCCGCGCAGTGCCCAGGCGACTCTGCTTGAGCGCCTGAGCAACCCGGTCCTCAGCGTACGCTGAGGACGAAGCCGACCCGGGCCAGCCACTCCGCCTCAAGGGCGAAGTCGGCCTGGGTCAGCTGGTTCTGCTCCAGCCAGCCCTTCGGGAACTCCACGTCGAGGCTATCGCCTGCGGCATGCAGGGTGACTTGCGGCATCTGTTGAGTGCCACGGATGTGGTGGAACAGGATGGCAAAGCGCAGCAGCACGCACAGACGAATCAGCTTGACGCCGTCGTCGCCGAACTCGGCAAACTTGTCCTTGGGAATATTGCGCCGGTGACCGCGTACCAGTAGCGCCAGCATTTGCTGGTCTTCGCGGGAAAACCCGGCCAGGTCCGAGTGCTCGATCAGGTAGGCGCCGTGCTTGTGGTAGTGATAGTGGGCGATATCCAGGCCCACCTCATGCACCTTGGCTGCCCAGCTCAGCAGTTCACGCCAGATGCCGTCTTCCAGATCCCAGGCCGCCGCTACCTGATCGAAGGCATGCAGTGCCTTGCGCTCGACGCGCGCGGCCTGGCCTTGATCGACGTGGTAGCGCTCCATCAGCGAGCCGAGCGTGCGTTCACGCACGTCTTCGTGATGATGGCGGCCCAGCAGGTCGTACAGCACGCCTTCGCGCAGGGCACCTTCGCAGTGATCCATGCGCTGCAGTTCCAGGGCGTCGAAGATGGCTTCGAGGATGGCAAGGCCGGCCGGGAAGATGGTCCGGCGATCTGGCTTGATCCCTTCAAAGTCGATTTTCTCGACATCGCCGAGCTTGAACAGCTTGCGCTTGAGCCACGCCAACCCTTCGGCATTGACCTCGCCCGAGCCCTGGCCACCTGATTTCAGGGCCAGGCCAATGGCGCGGATAGTGCCGGACGAGCCAATGGCTTCATCCCAGGTCAGGCGGTGCAAGGCGTTCTCGATGCTCATCAGCTCCAGCCGTGCTGCCGTGTAGGCCTGGGCATAACGAGCGGGCGTGATCTTGCCGTCGCGGAAGTAGCGCTGCGTGAAGCTGACGCAGCCCATTTGCAGGCTTTCGCGCAGCAGCGGTTCGAAGCGCTGGCCAATGATGAATTCGGTACTGCCGCCGCCGATATCGGCAACCAGGCGCTTACCCGGCGTGTCGGCCAAGGTATGGGAGACGCCCAGGTAAATCAGGCGGGCTTCTTCGCGACCGGAAATGACTTCGACCGGGTGGCCGAGAATGGCCTCGGCGCGGCGGATGAACTCACCGCGGTTGCGGGCCTCGCGCAGGGCGTTGGTACCGACGATACGTACGGCGCCGTCAGGCATACCGTTGATAAGCTGGGCAAAGCGCTTGAGGCAATCGAGCCCGCGCTGCATGGATTCTTCGCTGAGCTGGCGCTCTTCATTGATGCCGGCGGCCAGCTGAACCTTTTCACCGAGCCGCTCAAGAATGCGGATCTCGCTGTGGATGGCCTTGGCGACGACCATATGAAAACTGTTGGAGCCCAGGTCGATAGCAGCGATCAAGGACAGGTTCTTGGCTGTGGTTTGCGGCATGATCATGGGTTCTCGGTCTTTAACCCGCCAATCCTGACATGATCCATCGCTGACGCCAACGCGCAGTGTAGGAAGGCTTGATATGGCGCAGGTTGCACGGGGGAATGTGACGTTGTTGTGACAAATCGATATGCAAAGTCATCCACAACTATAGTTACACTCAATCGCCTGCGACTTCCTGTCCGCCATCTGGGCGGCTATGATGGGCGACGTTTTTTTGCTTACGACCTTGGAGACTTCCATGAGCAGCGATCTTATCAAACACGTCACTGACGCCAGCTTCGAGCAGGAAGTGCTGAAGGCTGAGGGCCCAGTGCTGGTGGACTACTGGGCTGAATGGTGCGGCCCTTGCAAAATGATCGCTCCAGTGCTGGACGACATTGCCGAAACCTACAAAGGCAAACTGACCGTCGCCAAGCTGAACATCGATGAAAACCAGGAAACGCCAGCCAAGCACGGCGTGCGTGGTATTCCTACCCTGATGCTGTTCAAAAACGGCAACGTCGAGGCCACCAAGGTCGGCGCACTGTCGAAGTCTCAGCTGGCGGCCTTCCTGGACGCCAATATCTGAGTCAAAAAAGCCCCGCATTTGTCGGGGCTTTTCTTTGCTCGGTGACTAGACGCCAGAAAAAGCAAGTGGTACATTCGGCCTCGCACTGTTTCTTCGGTGCCCTCTGCACGCCGTCGCCGACGCATCCCCAATTCGAATCAGTACGCGATCCTGTCGCCTTCTTTGCGGCGCGGCTTCATTAAGCCAGAAGCTTAATTCTCCCTTCTTACATGATTACGTCACTCCCCTTATGAACCTGACTGAACTCAAGCAAAAGCCGATTACCGATCTGCTCGAAATGGCCGAACAGATGGGCATAGAAAATATGGCCCGTTCGCGCAAGCAAGATGTGATTTTCTCCCTGTTGAAAAAGCATGCGAAAAGCGGCGAGGAAATCTCCGGTGATGGCGTGCTGGAGATTCTCCAGGACGGTTTCGGTTTCCTGCGTTCGGCGGATGCCTCTTACCTGGCCGGCCCTGACGATATCTATGTTTCGCCTAGCCAGATCCGCCGCTTCAACCTGCGCACCGGTGACACCATCGTTGGCAAGATCCGCCCACCAAAAGAAGGTGAGCGTTACTTCGCACTGTTGAAAGTCGACACCATCAACTTCGACCGTCCAGAAAACGCGAAGAACAAGATCCTGTTTGAAAACCTGACGCCGTTGTTCCCGAACGTGCGCCTGAAGATGGAAGCCGGTAACGGTTCCACCGAAGACCTTACTGGCCGGGTCATTGACCTCTGCGCGCCAATTGGTAAAGGTCAGCGCGGCCTGATCGTCGCACCGCCAAAAGCGGGCAAGACCATCATGCTGCAGAACATCGCGGCCAACATCACCCGTAACAACCCCGAGTGCCACCTGATCGTTCTGCTGATCGACGAGCGCCCGGAAGAAGTGACCGAAATGCAGCGCACGGTGCGTGGCGAAGTGGTTGCCTCGACCTTCGACGAGCCGCCAACCCGCCACGTACAAGTGGCTGAAATGGTGATCGAGAAGGCCAAGCGCCTGGTCGAGCACAAGAAGGATGTAGTCATCCTGCTCGACTCCATCACCCGTCTGGCCCGTGCCTACAACACCGTCATCCCGAGCTCCGGCAAGGTACTGACCGGTGGTGTCGATGCCCACGCCCTGGAGAAGCCAAAGCGTTTCTTCGGTGCTGCGCGTAACATCGAGGAAGGCGGTTCGCTGACCATCATCGCCACCGCGCTGGTTGAAACCGGTTCGAAGATGGACGAAGTGATCTACGAAGAGTTCAAGGGCACCGGTAACATGGAACTGCCTCTGGACCGCAAGATCGCTGAAAAACGCGTCTTCCCGGCCATCAACATCAACCGTTCCGGTACTCGCCGCGAAGAGCTGTTGACCGCCGACGACGAACTGCAGCGCATGTGGATTCTGCGCAAGCTGCTGCACCCGATGGACGAAGTTGCGGCCATTGAGTTCTTGATCGATAAGCTCAAGCAGACCAAGACCAACGACGAGTTCTTCCTCTCGATGAAGCGCAAGTAAATTCGAGCAGGTCGCAAGAGCCGGGGAAACCCGGCTTTTTGCTATCTGCACATTGGCTATTCTGGCCGACCGGGTATAAGGCTACACTTTGCCACCCCGTCCGATACGGCCAACATGAGGCTTACGCATGCAGTATCGCGATTTGCGCGACTTTATCCGCGGCCTGGAACAGCGTGGCGAACTCAAGCGCATCCAGGTTCCGATTTCTCCTGTCCTGGAAATGACCGAAGTCTGCGACCGCACCCTGCGGGCCAAAGGCCCGGCTCTGCTCTTCGAGCGACCTACCGGGCATGATATTCCGGTGCTTGGCAACCTGTTTGGCACGCCTGAGCGCGTGGCCATGGGCATGGGTGCCGAGTCGGTCAGCGAGCTGCGCGAAATCGGCAAGTTGCTGGCTTTCCTCAAGGAGCCAGAGCCACCGAAAGGGTTGAAGGATGCCTGGTCGAAACTGCCGATCTTCAAGAAGGTCGTGTCGATGGCACCCAAGGTCGTCAAAGACGCGGTCTGCCAGGAAGTGGTTATCGAGGGTGATGATGTCGACCTGGGCATGCTGCCGGTGCAGACCTGCTGGCCAGGCGACGTCGCGCCGCTGATTACCTGGGGCCTGACGGTTACCCGTGGGCCTAACAAGGATCGCCAGAACCTCGGCATCTATCGTCAGCAGGTGATTGGCCGCAACAAGGTCATCATGCGCTGGTTGAGCCACCGAGGCGGTGCGCTCGACTACCGTGAGTGGTGCGATAAGAACCCGGGCAAGCCATTTCCGGTGGCGGTGGCCTTGGGCGCTGACCCGGCAACCATTCTCGGCGCTGTGACCCCGGTTCCCGACACCCTCTCCGAATACGCCTTTGCCGGCCTGTTGCGGGGCAACCGCACCGAGCTGGTCAAATGCCGTGGCAGCGATCTGCAAGTGCCGGCGAGCGCCGAGATCATCCTGGAAGGGGTGATTCATCCCGGTGAAATGGCCCCAGAAGGGCCATATGGCGACCATACCGGCTATTACAACGAAGTCGACAGCTTCCCGGTATTCACCGTCGAGCGAATCACCCACCGGACCAAGCCGATCTACCACAGCACCTATACCGGGCGGCCGCCGGATGAGCCCGCGATTCTCGGTGTGGCACTCAACGAAGTGTTCGTTCCGATCCTGCAGAAGCAGTTTCCGGAGATCACCGACTTCTACCTGCCGCCGGAAGGCTGTTCCTACCGCATGGCGGTAGTGACCATGAAGAAGCAGTACCCGGGGCATGCCAAGCGGGTGATGTTGGGTGTGTGGTCGTTTTTGCGACAGTTCATGTACACCAAATTCGTTATCGTCACTGATGATGACATCAATGCCCGCGACTGGAATGACGTGATCTGGGCCATTACCACGCGCATGGACCCCAAGCGCGACACGGTGATGATCGACAACACGCCAATCGATTACCTGGATTTCGCTTCGCCGATCTCCGGGCTGGGTTCGAAGATGGGCCTGGACGCAACCCATAAGTGGCCAGGCGAGACTACCCGTGAGTGGGGCCGCGTCATCGTCAAGGATGAGGCTGTCACACGGCGAATCGATGAGTTGTGGAACCAGTTGGGAATAGACTGATGCAGGTAACGTTGCAGCCTTCCGGTGCGGTATTGACGATCAAGCCCGGAGAACGGATTCTGGAAGCGGCGCAGCGTCTCGGTTACGACTGCCCACAGAGCTGTCGCAATGGCAACTGCCATGTCTGCGCCGCACTGCTGGTTGACGGTCGTGTGCGCCAGGAAGGGCAGGTGCGTGATCACGGCGAACTGTTCACTTGTATTGCCGAACCCCTCGAGGATTGCACCTTGCTATGGGACGGTGTGTTGGCGCTGGGCGAGCTGCCAGTGCGCAAGCTGGCTTGCCAGGTGAGTGAGTGTGTCGAGCTTGGCGGTGACGTCTGGCGCGTGCGCCTGCGTGCGCCTGCCGGCAAGCCACCGCGCTATCACGCTGGGCAGTACCTGATGATCGAGCGGGAAAACGGCGAGAAATCGGCTTTTTCCCTGGCCTCGGCGCCACATTGTGGGCGTGATCTGGAGTTGCACGTGCTGGCCCGTGAGAGCAGTGCGCGTGATTTGATTGCCCAACTGCAGCGTCAGGGCATGGCCCGTGTTGAGCTGCCGTTCGGTGATACGCACTTGGCCGAGTTGCCGGAAGGCCCGTTGGTGTTGATCGCTGCAGGCACCGGTATGGCGCAGATGCACAGCCTGATCGAGCATTGCCGCGCGCAAGGTTTCAAGTACCCGGTGCACCTGTACTGGGGTGTGCGTCGTCCAGAAGATTTCTACGCGCTTGAGCACTGGGACGAGTGGCAGCAGCTACCTAACCTGTACCTGCACAAGGTGGTCAGTGACCTGTGTGGCTGGGAGGGGCGCTGCGGCCTGTTGCACGAAGCCGTGTGTGAAGACATTACCGAACTGTCTTCGGTACAGGTCTACGCCAGCGGTTCGCCGGCCATGATCTATGCCACGCTCGATGCTTTGGTGAGTGCCGGCATGGATGCGCATCAAATGCGTGCCGATGTCTTCGCCTATGCGCCGCGAAACGGCTAACGGGATCAAGGCGCGCTGCAACAGCGCGCCTTACTAACTAACCGTTATTGTCGCTTGCCATTAGAAAGGCCATTGTTGCAGGGGCTGAAATTAACTTTCGCGGCACTTGCAAGTGTCTGCTATTACTTGCTGAAACACTTGTACAGCGGCCCTTTCAGGCCGTTTGAGGGCTTGTTTTTCGTGGGCCATCTGCCGTACGGTAACTGCACGGACTGTGTATTTGTTTTAGAGTGAGTTACCTAATTAACTCACGGGGAATTCTGGCGACGGCTATGTCGGCAATTGAAACTGCATCTGTGAATGTGGCGTATCCTCCCTTGCTTGATTTCGGGTCGCAATTGACTCAAGAGCAACTTCTGCACTCGGTTCATCGCACCATGGCCTTGCATCAAGGGGGGCCGGTCTGGCTGTTTGCCTACGGTTCGTTGATCTGGCGTCCAGAGTGCTCCGCCGAGGAGCGGCGTCGGGCGCGGGTGCATGGTTATCATCGCGGCCTCTACCTGTGGTCCCATGAGCACCGTGGCACGCCGGAGTGCCCAGGGCTGGTCTTTGGCCTGGACCGCGGCGGCTCCTGCAGCGGGTTTGCCTACCGTCTGCCGGAAGAGCATCTGCACGATTCGTTGCTGGCGCTCTGGCAGCGAGAAATGCCCTATCCGGCCTATCGGCCACATTGGCTGAGTTGCCGACTGGATGACGGCAGCAAGGTTCAGGCACTGGGTTTTGTCCTGGAGCGGCACTTGCCGTGTTACGCCGGCAATCTGCCGGATACGTTGCTTAGCCAGATCTTTGCCCAGGCCAAGGGGCGGTATGGCAGCACCCGCGACTATGTCGAGCAGACCCTGAACGCCCTGCGCAGCCATGCCATGCCCGATCGCAATCTGGAAGCACGGTTTCGTCGCTGTCATTCCCGCGAGGTGTAGGGGCCAGCAAGGCTGGCCTTTACCGACTTGCTGGTCGCAGGGCTGTCAGGGCTCCGGTGTCAGATGCAATATGCTCTTCGCCGGGATCACCCCCATTTGCGCCCGTTGGTACTTCCCGTCCATGTAGTCCCGGGCCTGGTCGGCATAGTGGGTATCGAACAACACGCCACTTTGCCCAACCGGGTTGATGCTCAAGGACTGGCCGGCATCGGCAAAGTCGATCAGGCGGCGTGTCGAGGGGCCATAGGTCACCGGCCATGGTGCCGGGCCAATCTTCGCCGAGAAGTTGTTCGGCACTTCATGGCTGCCTGGGGCATTGAACGGCCCTACGTTAAACAGCCTGTCCAGCGGTTTCTGTTGGCCCAGCGGGTGGCCGTGGGTCAGGGTGTGTGCTTTGCCCCATTGCCAGCTTGCCGGGTCGTTGCCAAGGGTTTTGCGCAGGTGCGCCAGGCTGTTATGCCAGGCTTGGGCAACAGCATCCTTGCGGTTGCCACGTTCGTTGCTGCCTCTATGCTCCCACCACGGCGAGTCA
This sequence comes from Pseudomonas sp. HLS-6 TE3448, assembly GCF_053629555.1. Classification (NCBI taxonomy): domain Bacteria; kingdom Pseudomonadati; phylum Pseudomonadota; class Gammaproteobacteria; order Pseudomonadales; family Pseudomonadaceae; genus Pseudomonas; species Pseudomonas sp. HLS-6 TE3448. The sequence goes on from NZ_JBRJIO010000001.1 coordinate 1,573,242, forward strand.
GGGTCAGCGGCCAGGCGCGGTAGCGCTGCGTCAATGACGCGGGTCGAGATCAGGGTGTCAAACCACAGGTCGCCCAGTTCATCGTGCAGGGCGGCGCGGCTCAGCTCATAGAGGAATTGGTTGAACACGGTGGCGCTGATCGAGTCCAGCGGATAGTCGCCAGGCCAGGCGGCCAGTTGCTCGACCAGTTCCTTTTCCTGTTCCCCCTCGGCGACTTCTCGCAGTACCGACAACAGCGGTGCGAGGGTGCGCGGGCCATAGCCGGTGGTGGTGCCCAACTGCAATGCCTGGCTGTTGTGTATATCCCATTGGGTCTGGTCGGTTGCAAGGTGGTGGGCCAGCTGTTGACCACGGTCGGCCGGGTTGTAATAGCCGGGAATGGGCATGCCGGTCGGTGACTGTGGCTGGGCATTGGCCGAGACGATATAACCGCTGGCCGGGTTTTCCTGTTGGGGGTTGGCGCTGAACGGGTAGAAGCCGAGCTTGTCGGCTTGTGCACTGCTGCCATCGAGGATGAATGCCGGGTTGACGCCCTCCGGACGGATCGGCAACCGGGCGGCGGCCCACCAGCCGATGTCGCCGCGGGCATTCGCCCAGACCAGGTTCAGGCCTGGCGCGTGGATCTTCGCGGCAGCGCTGCGCATTTTGTCCCGGGTATTGGCGCGGTTGATTTCGTAGAAACCATCCAGTATCGGGTTTTCACTTTCGAGAAACGTCCACCACATGGCGATCGGGGTGGTGCTGGCGGTTTTGCCTAGCACGTCGTTGACGATTGGCCCGTGCGGTGAGCTGCGCAGTGCGAGGGTCACCGGTTGTTCGCCCTTGACCATGATCTGCTCTTCGCTACGTGTCAGCGCTTGCCATTGGCCGTTGATACGAACCTCATTGGGCTGTGTCGGGTTGACCTGTTCGGCGATCAAGTCGAGGTCGTCGTTCTGGAACATGGTCAGGCTCCAGCCGAACTCGCGGTTATGCCCCAGCGAGGCAAAGGGGTTCAGCGCCTGGTGGTAGCCGTACAGATTGAAGCCGGGTGCGGACAGCTCGGCTTCGTACCATACGGCTGGCACGGCAAAACTGATATGCGGGTCGCCTGCCAGCAGCGGCATACCGCTACGGGTGTGGCTACCGGCCACGGCCCAGGCGTTACTGCCTTCGAATTGCGGGATGCCCGCGTCAAACAGTGCCTGCTGGCTGCGTTGGGCTAGCAGGTTGAGGCTTTGCCAGTCGGCGGCAGCGAGCTTGGGTGCTGCCTGTACCGCGCCTTCAGGGTGCCAGTCCAGGTCGAAGATTTTCAGGTAGTCCGGGCCCAGTTGGTCGCGGATATAGGTGAGCACCGGTTCGGTCCTGAAGGCGGCAGCAAAGCTGTACGCCATGTAGCCGGCGATGCTCAGGGTGTCCTCGGCCGTAAAGGGGCGTGGCGTGATACCCAGTATGTCGAACTCTATCGGTTTGGGGTGGGAGGCCTGCCAGGCGTTAACGCCGTCCAGGTAGGCTTGCAGGGCTATCCAGGCGGGCGATTGTTTGTCCTGACGGCTCACCATCAGGTTGGCCTGGTCGCGGATGCGCAGGCTGCGGAACAGCGTGTCGGTTGGCACCAGTTTCGGCCCGAGCACCTCGGCCAGTTCACCGCTGGCCAGACGGCGCATGATTTCCATCTGGAACAGGCGGTCCTGGGCATGTACGTAACCCAGTGCTCGGTAAAGGTCGGTCTCGTTACGCGCTCGGATATGCGGTACGCCACGCTCGTCATAGCGCACGCTGACGGGTGCTTGCAGGTTGGCCAGTGTTACCTCGCCCTGACGTTGCGGCAATTTGCTCTGTACATACCAGAAGCCACCGGCGGCCAGTGCCGTGAGGGTGACGGCGAGTAAGCTCAGGCTGCGTTTCATCGAGACTCCTTGTGTGGGGCGAGTGACGGCTTCAACAACGGGCGCGTGTGTTTTCGGACAGAGGATAGACGTTGCAAACTCAACCCATCGGCAAGGGGGGTGAGAAATCAGGCGCCCCATGGGCAGTAGCAGCCCACTGCCAAGGTGTGCGTGGCGCTGACTGAGCGTCCTTGGCTCAGCGCCTGCAGAATCGGCTCGATAAAGCTGTTGCTCGAATTGCAGGTCGCGCCTTCGCTGTAAGGGCCGAAGTAGGCCAGCTTGCCGTCTCGGTCCCAGATCGCCACGGCTGGGCTGGCGGGCAGCTGTTCAGCGCCTGGCAGTGTCGGCAAGGGCTTCAGGGCGCTCAGGTTGGGCGGCAACTGGCCGTGGCTGCCTGCTTTCTGTACCGCATAGAAGGCTACGCCTTGGGGCGCAAAATGTGCGATCAACTCACCCAGGTGCTGTTGGTTGCCAACATTGCACGGGCAGGCCGGGTCCCAGAAGTGCACCACGCGGATCGGCCCGGGGCCGGCGAGGTCGGCAGGCAGGTGCAGGTTGTCACCGGCAAACAGTGCGGTCTGGTTGTCGAACGTGCGCAGGTAGCGGCTCTGGAAGCTGTCATAGGCCCACCACAGGATGGCTGCGCAAAGCAGCAGGGTCAGGCCGGTTAACAGCGTTTTTGCACGTGATCGAGGCATGTCCATGGGTCCACAAAAGGGCGCATAGCTTGCCATGCCAGTGACGACAGATGAATATCGTGGATCAATCCTTTGTTTTTGTGCCTGGATGCCCGCTATGTCCGCTTCGTTCCAGCCAGATGCTTTGCGCGCCAGCTTGCAGCCGCTATCGGCTCGTCAGCCACTGTCAGCGCAGGCGTCGGCGTATCAGCACTTTTATGGTCTGGACCTGCCGGCGCGCCCGGTGCCGGTGGAGCGCTGGTTGGGCCGATTCCAGGTGGCCGGCTATGACGTGGTCGGCCAGGTCTGGCTGGCGCCGGCCCCGGTGGCGACACTGATCCTGTTGCACGGCTTCTACGACCATATGGGCTTGTACCGGCATGTCATCGACTGGGCGCTGGATCAGGGCTTCAGTGTAATTGCCTGTGACCTGCCTGGGCATGGCCTGTCCAGTGGCGAGCGGGCCAGTATCGATGACTTCGCGGTGTATCAACAGGTGCTTGAGGCCTTGTTCGCGCAAGCGGCCGCACTGGGCCTGCCGCAGCCCTGGCACCTGTGCGGGCAAAGCACGGGCGGCGCCATCGTGATCGACCATATACTGAATCACGGTGATGACAGCCCGATCCAGGGTCGGGTGATTTTGCTGGCACCCCTGGTGCGACCTCGCGCCTGGGGCTGGTCGAGGTTCAGCTACTACCTGTTGCGACCGTTCGTGAAGGGCATTGAGCGGCGTTTCAGCGAGAACACCAACGACCCGACGTTTCTGCCGTTCCTGCTGGCAGACCCCTTGCAACCGCGGCGTTTGCCCACGGCCTGGGTTGGAGCACTGATTGAATGGGTCAAGCGTATCGAGGCTGCGCCGCCGAGTACGCGTCGGCCGCTGATCATTCAGGGGCAGTCGGACATGACCGTTGACTGGCCGCATAACCTGTTGGTGCTACGGGAGAAATTCGCCCAGCCTCAGGTGCTGATGCTGCCCGAGGCGCGACACCACCTGGCCAATGAACTGCCGACGATTCGCCAGCGCTACTTCGCGTTCATTGGCGAGCACCTTACTTGAGGTCGGCGCTGTTCTGGCCGACCGCCAGGCCGGCACGAATCGCCGCGAGGGCGGCCTTGTAGTAGGCCTGACCTTCTGCAGACTCGGCGAAACTGGCGAACTCTTCCAGCTCCGGGTCCGACAGGTCGCGGTAGACGTAGAGCAGGGTGTTGTTCAGGTCGTTGCCGATCTGCTCCATCAGCCGTGCGCGCTGGCCGTCAAGCATGCCCTGAGCCTGACCACCACCGAGCAGTCCCGGAATCATCTGGCTGAGGCTGTCCGCCGCCACGCCGGCAATCGCCAGGCTGACTTCGGCACCGGCTTCGCGGGCCGGCAGGGCCTTGGCCAGGTGACCAATGATCAACAGGCGGGTATCGCTGGCCTGAATACGCGGCAAGCCCTTGGCATTCTTGGCCAATTGGTCGCGGCGGGTGGCCAGTAGCTCGGCAGCGACGATCTTGCGTCCCAGCGGCGACTGGAAAAACGCCAGGGCCGGTGTCGGATTGCTCAGGTTGGCGCGTAACTGGGCGGCGGCGCGGGCGTCTACAGCCTTTGGCTCGAAACGCTGGTTGCTGTTGTTGACCAATGCTTGAAACACCGCAGGCGGCAGGCTGTTTTGGTAGCGCTGCTGGGCGGCATCGAGGGCATCGGTAAAGTGGGCGCGCTGCTCAGGCCAGCCGGCGACCTTGTAGAGTTGGTCGAGGCTGTCTGCCCAGACAGGCATGGTGCAGCTCAATAGCAGCAGAAAAAACAAACGACGCATTAAAGACTCCTGTCGGCAGAGCGCTATTGTCCGTGCCTTGGCGGGCCTTTGTCGAGACGCGATGTGTTCTGTCAGCCAAGTGGCGCTGTCGATTTTTTTGGCAGATAGATACTATGCGCGGCATGCGCATATCCTCTGATCACCCACTGTTGTTACGTATCGTTGATGACCTGGCCAGCCATGGCTGGTCGCAGCAGAATATTTTCCTGCCAGAAACCCTGACGCGGGCACTGGCGGCTGAGTGCCGCAAGCGTGAGACCGAGGGTGATCTAGCCCCTGCAGCCGTCGGGCGCGGCGCTACCCAGGAGGTTCGCGAGGGTATTCGCGGCGACCATATCCAGTGGATCGAGCCCGGTGAGTCCGAGGCTTGCGATCAGTACCTGGGGGTGATGGACAGCCTGCGCGAGGCAATGAACCGCAGCTTGTTCCTTGGGCTTGAGGACTTTGAATGCCACTTTGCGTTCTATCCGCCAGGTGCGTTCTATCGTCAGCACCTGGACCGCTTCCGCGACGATGACCGACGTATGGTGTCGGCGGTGCTTTACCTCAATGAAGCCTGGCTGCCAGAGAACGGCGGACAACTGCGCATGAGCCTCAAGGGTGGGGTCGAGCATGATGTACAGCCAACTGGCGGTTGCCTGGTGGTGTTCCTCTCCGGGGACATTCCCCATGAGGTGCTGCCGGCCACTCGTGATCGCCTGTCTCTGACGGGCTGGTTTCGCCGACGCGGCAACGAGCCATTCTGACATGCAAATGGTGTTGGTCAGTGCCTGCCTGCTCGGCCAGCCGGTGCGTTATGACGGTCGTGCCAGCGGACATCCGGATTGCCTGCAGCAATGGCAGCGGCAAGGCCGTGTCGTGCCCTTGTGCCCCGAGGTGGCAGGTGGTTTGCCGACACCGCGGCCACCTGCGGAAATCCCCGGAGGCCAGGGCGCTGCCGTACTTGAGGGGCGTGTAGCGGTCGTGAACGTCGATGGCGAGGATGTCAGTACGGCCTTTTTGGCCGGTGCCGAGCGGGCATTGCAGCTGGTGCGGCAACTCGGCATCCATATTGCCGTGCTCAAGTCCGGTAGCCCGTCCTGTGGCAATGCCCTGACCTATGACGGCACGTTCAGTGGCACCAAGGTGCCAGGCGAGGGTGTTACCACGGCACTGCTGCGCCGCGAGGGCGTTCAGGTCTTCAGCGAGCTGGAGCTGGACGCCGCATTGCAGGCATTGAATGCGCTTGAGGCTTAAGGCTTCGGCGGTTTGCTGGCATCCATCCCGAACCATTTTTCCGACATCGCGCTCAACCGACCATCGTTCTTGATGCGCTGCAGTGCGCTGTCCAGAGCGCTGTGGAAAGCCGGGTTACCCTTCTGGAAGGGAATCGCCAGGTTAAGCACAGGGCCGACAGTTGCGCCTTCGGTAACGGGCAGTTTGCTGTCGCGCACGGCATATGGCACCAGCAAGCGATCGCTGATGACGGCGTCGATCTGATCGTCGGCCATGTCCTTTATGGGCTGGTGCGTATCCGGATAGCCGCGCAGGTCGACGCCTTCAATGACGCGCGCCTGTTCGGCAAACTGGCTGCCCTGAACGAAGCCCAGGGTGTGCCCCTTCAGGGCGTCCAGGGTTGTCAGTGGGCGTTTTTCTTCCTTGCGCACGATAAGTTGGGCGCTGGAGTAGCTGTAGGGCGCGCTGAAATCCAGGCGATCCTTGAGCTCAGGGGTTGCGCTGATCTGATTGAGGGCGATGTCGTATTTGCCGCTTTCCACGCCCATGATCAGGTCGGTGGCGTCGGTCACGATAAACGAGGCGTTGACGTCCAGTTCATTTGCCAGGGCGCGTCCCAGTTCAATCTCGAAGCCGCTCAGTTGGTCATTGTCCTTGAAATTGAACGGTGGGTTGGATGCCTGGACGGCAATGCGCAGCTCGTTGCGGTCGTTAACGTCGTCGATCAGTTCCGCGTGCGCTGCTGTACTGAGCAGGGCTGCAAGCAATACCCCTATGGTCAAACGCATTGTTGCCCCTGTTTTATTTTGGCAGTTGAAGATCGGTTCGCCGCGACTTTATGCAAATGCTGCGGTCGAACGCCACCTAGGACCTTGGTCGGTAGTGGATGTTAGACGTTTCCTACAAAATATTTTGTAGGAAGACAGACAAACACAGACCGTTCCAATTGATCTATGGTTATTGGCTGCTGCCGCACTATTTTGCAGCCTCTGTTAGTGAAGTAAATCACAGGAGTAGTGAATGAAAAGCCTGATTTCGTGTGCAGCTATTGCTGGTCTGCTAATGGGCGTCTCCGTTCTGGCAGCAGCCGAGGGCCTGAAAAGCCAGGAACCGCCTGCAGGGGCCAAGGTTTCCATTCTGTCCCCTGCCGATGGGGCTACGGTGGACAAGACCTTTACCGTCAAGTTTGGTATCGAAGGCATGGCGCTCAAGCCTGCCGGCGATGATACCCCGCACACCGGTCATCACCACCTGTTGGTCGACGTGAGCAAAGAGCCTGCTGCTGACCAGGTGCTGCCAGCCACGGTGTTGCCGGCCGACAATCAGCCGCTGCCGCCGGGTGAGCACGTTGTTCATTTCGGTAAGGCGCAGACTGAAACCCAGATCACCTTGACGCCAGGCAAGCACACGCTGCAACTGGTGCTGGGCGACAAGTTCCACGTGCCATTCAAGCCAAGTGTTGAATCGAAGAAGATCACAGTGACCGTCAAGTAAACACGGCACACAAAAAAAGGGAGGCCATCAGGGCCTCCCTTTTTTATGCCGCAGGATGCTTAGAACAGAACGCGGGAACGGATGGTGCCCTTGATCTGTTGCAGTTTTTCCTGGGCCAGGTCGGAGTACTCGGCATCTACGTCGATAACCACGTAACCCACCTTCTCGTTGGTCTGCAGGAACTGACCGGAGATGTTGATGGCGTTTTCGGCGAAGACCTTGTTGATCTCGCTGAGAACACCCGGGATGTTTTGGTGGATGTGCAGCAGACGGTGCTTGCCTGGGTGGGCCGGAAGGGCCACTTCAGGGAAGTTGACCGAGGATACCGACGTACCGTTGTCGCTGTACTTGACCAGCTTTTCTGCCACTTCCAGGCCGATGTTGGCCTGCGCTTCGGCAGTCGAGCCACCGATGTGCGGGGTCAGGATGACGTTGTCCAGGCCGCGCAGCGGGCTTTCGAACTCTTCATCGTTGGAGCGTGGCTCGACCGGGAATACGTCGATGGCGGCGCCGATCAGGTGCTTGTCCTTGATGGCCGCAGCCAGGTGGTCCAGTTCGACCACGGTGCCACGGGCGGCGTTGATCAGGATGCCGCCTTTCTTGATGGCGCGAATTTCCTTCTCGCCGATCATCCACTGGGTGGCTGCGGTTTCTGGAACGTGCAGCGAGACGATGTCGCACATGCCCAGCAGCTCGTGCAGGTTGTTCACCTGAGTGGCGTTACCCAGCGGCAGCTTGGTGATGGTGTCGTAGAAGTAAACCTGCATGCCCAGGCCTTCAGCCAGGACCGACAGTTGGGTGCCGATCGAGCCGTAGCCGACGATACCCAGCTTCTTGCCACGGATCTCGAAGGAGTTGGCCGCGCTCTTGATCCAGCCACCACGGTGGCAGGACGCGTTCTTCTCCGGGATGCCGCGTAGCAGCAGGATGGCCTCGGCCAGTACCAGTTCGGCAACGGAACGGGTGTTGGAGTACGGTGCGTTGAACACGGCGATACCGCGTTCGCGAGCCGCGTTGAGGTCGACCTGGTTGGTACCAATGCAGAAACAGCCGACAGCGACCAGTTTCTTGGCGCAGTCGAAAACCTCTTCGGTCAGCTGAGTGCGCGAGCGGATACCGATGAAGTGAGCATCGGCGATCTTTTCCTTCAGATCGGCGTCGGGCAGAGAGCCGGTGAGGTACTCAATGTTGGTGTACCCGGCGGCCTTAAGGACGTCCACGGCAGTTTGGTGGACGCCTTCGAGGAGAAGGAACTTGATCTTGCTCTTATCGAGAGAAGTCTTGCTCATCTGCGTAAACCTGTGTCCCGGAGAAAAAATGGCAGGGAAGAGAAGCTGTCGCAGATCGGCCTGAAGCACGATTAGCGGGGGGCATATGCTAGCATAACGACCCCTTGATACGCCCATCCCTGGCACGTGAAGAGTCCTCAGGGTGACTATGAATTGTTCGAGAGTTCTATCGATGACCAATCCTGCGCTGATTGATGAGCTGTTGACTCTGGTTGAACCTGGCAAGGTACTGACCGACGCTGCTTCCCTCGATACGTACGGCAAGGATTGGACCAAACATTTTGCGCCGGCACCGCTGGCCATCGTGTTTCCGAAGAGCATCGAACAGGTACAGGCCATCGTCCGCTGGGCCAACCAGCGCAAGGTTGCGCTGGTGCCGTCGGGCGGGCGAACCGGGCTTTCCGCCGCAGCCGTTGCGGCCAATGGCGAAGTGGTAGTGGCCTTCGACTACATGAACCAGATTCTCGGTTTCAACGCCGGTGATCGTACGGTCGTCTGCCAGCCTGGGGTGATTACCGCGCAACTGCAGCAGTTCGCGGCAGACCAGGGGCTGTACTATCCGGTTGACTTTGCTTCAGCAGGATCAAGCCAGATTGGCGGCAATATCGGCACCAATGCCGGCGGTATCAAGGTTATTCGCTACGGCATGACCCGTAATTGGGTGGCTGGTCTGAAAGTCGTCACCGGCAAGGGCGACCTGCTTGAGTTGAACAAGGACTTGATCAAGAACGCCACCGGTTACGATCTGCGTCAGTTGTTCATTGGGGCTGAAGGCACTCTGGGCTTTGTGGTTGAAGCCACGATGCGCCTGGACCGCGCGCCGAAGAACCTCTCCGCGATGGTCCTGGGCACCCCGGACTTCGACTCGATCATGCCGGTGCTGCATGCTTTCCAGGGCAAGTTGGACCTCACCGCCTTTGAGTTCTTCTCCGACAAGGCCCTGGCCAAGATCATGGCGCGTGGCGATGTGCCTGCACCCTTTGACACCGACTGCCCGTTCTATGCCTTGCTGGAGTTCGAGGCGAGCACCGAAGAGGTGGCCAACGACGCCCTGGCAACCTTCGAGCACTGTGTGGAGCAAGGCTGGGTGATCGACGGTGTGATGAGCCAGAGCCAGCAACAACTGAAAAACCTCTGGAAACTGCGTGAGTACATCTCCGAGACCATCTCGCACTGGACGCCCTACAAGAACGACATCTCGGTCACCGTATCGAAAGTGCCGGCGTTCTTGAAGGATATCGATGCGATTGTCGGCGAACACTACCCTGATTTTGAAGTCGTCTGGTATGGCCATATCGGCGACGGCAATTTGCACCTGAACATCCTCAAGCCGGAAAACCTGAGTAAGGACGAGTTCTTCGCCAAGTGCGCTACCGTCAACAAATGGGTTTTCGAAACGGTAGAGAAGTACAACGGCTCGATTTCTGCCGAGCACGGTGTTGGCATGACCAAGCGCGACTACCTGACCTACAGCCGTTCGCCCGTGGAAATCGAGTACATGAAGGCGGTTAAGGCCGCCTTCGACCCGAATGGGATCATGAACCCGGGCAAGATCTTCCCGGTCGAGTGACGCGTTTCCCCCAAAAGTGATTAACAGCGCCAGGAGTCGGCAATGAGCTACCAGCACCAGTATCTAGACGGCACGCGTATTCACTTCCCGTTGGGCAAGGTGGTGTGCATTGGCCGTAATTACGCCGAACATGCCAAGGAACTGAATAACCCGGTACCGACTGAACCCTTGTTGTTCATCAAGCCCGGCAGTTGTGTCGTGCCGCTCGAGGGTGGCTTCAAGATCCCGACCGAGCGTGGTTCGGTGCACTACGAGGCGGAAATCGCCGTGTTGCTGGGCAAGTCGCTGTCGACCCAGCCCGACGAGGAAGAAGTGCTCGATGCGATCTCCGGCTTCGCCCCGGCACTGGACCTGACCCTGCGTGACGTTCAGTCCAAGCTGAAGGAAAAGGGCTTGCCCTGGGAGTTGGCCAAGTCGTTCGATGGCGCCTGCGTTCTGGCACCGTTCGTGCCGGCCAGTACCTTCGAGGACCTGACCGATATCGGCATTCGTCTGAGCATCAATGGCGAGGTACGCCAGGATGGCAACAGCGAGCTGATGCTTAATCCGATTGTTCCGATGATCCAGTACATGGCGGCACAGTTTTCCCTGCAGGCCGGTGATGTGATCCTCAGCGGTACGCCAGCAGGCGTCGGCCCGCTGAATCAGGGGGACGAACTGGTGCTGGAGCTGCCGGGCATCAGCCGTTTCGAAAGCAAGGTACTCTGAGCGCCGGTACGCCGGACCTGTGTGGCAGTCGTAATGGCTGCCACCTGCTTTATCGTTACAGTCAGCCTGCTTTTACCGATTTTTCACAAGTCATCCGGATAATGCCTGCGCATTGGTTCACGTGAACCTGCCGGTGCTGTGCTATTAAATCGGTAAAAAACAAGCAGGAATCCTCGATGACCACACCGTTTCCTTCCGGCGACTCTCTGCCGTTTGTGCGCAAGCGTCCTTTTATGTTGCGTTGGTCGACCTGGTTGGCGACTGCGGCGGTCATCGGCTATGGCGTGGCCTATGCCATGCATTGGGATGATCGTGGCCTGCTCTGGATCAAAGAGCGTTTCGAGAGCCCGGCAGAACAACGGGCTAGCGTCTGGTTGCCGGACTACCACGCCGACATTGATGCCAAGGTGCTGCCTGGCATGGAAGATGACGAAGCTTCAGATGTCTCCTACGACCCGCAAACCAAAACCCTGTTCGCGGTGATGGGCAAGAACCCGTTCCTGGTTCAACTGACGCTGGACGGTGATGTGCTGCGCAAGATGCCCCTCAATGGCTGGAGCAACCCCGAGGGGGTTGCCGTGCTGGAGGGTGGACGCATGGCAATTGTTGATGAGCGCGATCATACCGTGACCATCATCCGGGTCGATGCCGATACCAAGGCGCTGAACAGCGCCGACTTCCCGCAATACGACCTTGGGCCGTCGAAGAATCAGAACAAGGCGTTCGAGGGGGTTGCCTGGGAGCCAAAACGCCAACGGTTGGTGTTGGGTGAGGAGCGGCCACCAAAGTTGTTCACCTGGAGTAGCGATAGTTCGGGCCAATTGAGCGGTCAGAAACAGTCGCTGTCCAGCGACGAACTCGATCTGCGCAATGTATCTGCCCTTGGCATTGATCCACGTACGGGCCATATGCTGGTGCTGTCGGCCGACTCCAACATGTTGCTCGAGCTGGATCAGCAGGGCCAACAGGTCAGCTTCATGACCCTGCAGGGCGGCTTCAACGGTTTGCAAAAGCGTATTCCACGGGCTGAAGGGGTTGCCATGGATGAGCAGGGCACGCTGTATATGGTCAGCGAGCCGAACCTGTTCTATCGCTTCCGCAAGCACTAAGCGTGCTTGCCCTGGTGCTTTAAGCTTCGATTCAGGTGGGTATGGTTAGCTTTAGGTCGATTTTTGTTGAGTCTGCCTGAATGCGACGTTTTATCCGTTTACCTCTGCTTGCTTTGCTTATCAGCCTGTCGGCCCTTTCTTTGTTGGCTTTGGCGGCGCACGAGTATCGATTGCTCGAGCGCGGTTGGTTCAACCTCAAGACCTGGTGGCAGCCGGTCGAGCACGGTATTGGCCTGGATCGCTATCAGGTCGTACTTGAAGCCAAGCCTATCGAGGGGCTGGACGATGACCTCTCTGCACTGACCTACGACCCTGATCGTAAAAGCCTGTTCAGTGTCACCAACAAGCGTTCAGAACTGATAGAGCTGTCGCTGGATGGCGTCATCGTTAGGCGCTTGCCGTTGATTGGTTTCGGCGACCCGGAAGCCGTTGAGTATGTTGGGCCTGGCAGCTATGTCATCACCGACGAGCGCCAACAGCGGCTGATCCTTGTTCAACTGAATGATGACACCCGCGTGCTGGATGCCAGTACCGCTGAGCAGCTGTCTCTGGGGGTTGGTCTGAACGGCAACAAAGGGTTCGAGGGTTTGGCCTATGACTCGGCAGGCAAGCGTCTGTTCGTGGCCAAGGAGCGCGACCCGATGTTGATCTACGAGGTGCAGGGGTTCCCTCATGAGGGCGACGGGCAGCCTTATTCCGTGCATGTAGTGCAGGATCGCCAGCGTGATTCACGGTTGTTCATGCGTGATTTGTCGAGCCTGGTGTTCGATGAGCGCAGCGGCCATTTGCTGGCCTTGTCGGACGAATCGAAACTGGTACTGGAGCTGGATACTGAAGGGAAACCGTTGAACAGCTTGTCTCTGCACAAGGGTTTTCAAGGGCTGCAGCAGAGCGTGCCGCAGGCAGAAGGTATTGCACTGGACGATGCCGGGACGCTCTACCTAGTCAGTGAACCCAACCTGTTCTACATCTTCAAGAAGCAACCGGCCCCGTAAACGACCATCGTTGGGGGCCGGCCTGCGCTTGACGGGTGTATCAGTTACGCAGTGTTTTTACGCCTTCCGGGGTACCCAGCAGTAGCAGATCGGCAGGGCGCGCGGCGAACAGACCATTGGTGACGACACCAACGATGGCGTTGATCTGGCTTTCCAGTTCCACCGGGTTGGTGATCTGCAGGTTGTACACATCGAGGATGATGTTGCCGTTGTCGGTTACCACGCCTTCGCGGTACACCGGGTCGCCGCCCAGTTTGACCAGTTGGCGGGCAACGTGACTGCGGGCCATCGGGATCACTTCCACTGGTAGCGGAAAGGCGCCCAGTACCGGAACCAGCTTGCTGGCGTCAGCGATGCAGATGAAGGTCTTGGCTACGGCGGCAACGATCTTCTCGCGGGTCAGTGCAGCGCCGCCGCCCTTGATCAGGGCCAGGTGCTCGTTGCTTTCGTCGGCACCGTCGACATAGAACTCCAACTCGCTGACGGTGTTCAGCTCATACACCGGAATACCATGGCCTTTCAGGCGTGCAGCGGTGGCTTCGGAGCTGGCAACGGCACCGTCGAAGGCACCTTTGTGCTTGGCCAGGGCGTCGATGAAGCAGTTGGCAGTCGAGCCGGTGCCGACGCCGACGATGCTCTTGTCATCGAGCTTGGGCAGAATGAAATCGACAGCGGCCTGGGCGACAGCCTGTTTGAGTTGGTCCTGGGTCATGCGGGCTCCGAAGCGGGGAGGAGTATCTGAGGTTGCCTAGTATAACGGCTAAAACCCCAGGCTGGCGGTGGTCGCCCGACAGGGCGCTGGGGTAGACTCCCAGGCCTTGTCCCAGCCGCCCAGTGATGCTTTCCCGATGCTCGAACAGTACGTCAAGAAGATCCTCACCTCGCGCGTCTATGACGTCGCTGTCGAAACGCCATTGCAACGTGCCGGGCAGCTGAGCAAGCGCTTGGGCAATACCGTGCTGCTCAAGCGCGAAGACCTGCAGCCGGTGTTCTCCTTCAAGATTCGTGGCGCCTACAACAAGCTGGCCCAACTGACCCCCGAGGAACTCGCCCGTGGCGTGGTCACCGCGTCGGCGGGTAACCATGCCCAGGGTGTAGCACTTGCGGCGAAGGAGTTGGGCATCAAGGCAACCATCGTCATGCCCAAGACCACGCCCGAGATCAAGGTCGAAGGTGTGCGCTCGCGTGGCGGCAAGGTTGTGCTGCATGGCGATTCCTTTCCCGAAGCGCTGGCCTATTCGCTGAAACTGGTCGATGAGAAGGGCTTCGTCTACATCCACCCCTACGACGACCCGCACACCATCGCAGGCCAAGGCACCGTGGCCATGGAGATTCTGCGCCAGCACCCGGGCCAGTTGGACGCGATCTTCGTTCCGGTCGGTGGTGGTGGCCTGATTGCTGGTATCGCGGCCTACGTGAAGTACCTGCGCCCGGAGATCAAGGTGATCGGCGTCGAGCCGGATGACTCAAATTGCCTGCAAGCCGCCATGGCTGCGGGTGAGCGCGTGGTATTGCCGCAGGTCGGGTTGTTCGCCGATGGCGTGGCAGTTGCGCAAATCGGCCAGTACACCTTTGAGATCTGCAAAGACTACGTCGACGAGGTCATTACCGTCAGTACTGACGAGATCTGTGCGGCGATCAAGGATATTTACGACGATACCCGCTCGATCACCGAACCTGCGGGCGCCCTCGGTGTGGCGGGCATCAAGAAATACGTCGAACTGCGCGGTGTCAGCGGCCAGACGCTGGTGGCCATCGACTCCGGTGCCAACGTCAACTTCGACCGCCTGCGCCATGTGGCCGAGCGCGCCGAGCTGGGTGAAGGGCGTGAGGCAATCATTGCCGTGACCATCCCTGAGCAGCCGGGCAGCTTCAAGGCGTTTTGCGAGGCCATTGGCAAGCGCCAGATCACCGAGTTCAACTACCGTTACCACGCCGAGGGCGAAGCCCATATTTTTGTTGGCGTGCAGACCCATCCTGACACCGACCCGCGCAGCGCCTTGCTGCAAAGCCTGAGTGAGCAGGGCTTCCCGGTGCTCGACCTGACCGACAACGAACTGGCCAAGTTGCATATCCGGCACATGGTCGGAGGTCATGCGGCGGGTGTCAGCAACGAGATGGTGCTGCGCTTCGAGTTCCCGGAGCGCCCGGGTGCGCTGTTCAACTTCCTCAACAAACTGGGTGGGCGCTGGAACATCTCGATGTTCCATTACCGTAACCACGGTGCGGCCGACGGCCGTGTGGTTGCAGGTTTGCAGGTGCCGGACGAAGAGCGGCATCTGGTGCCCGCAGCGCTGGCCAAGATCGGCTACCCCTACTGGGATGAAACCGAGAACCCGGCGTACCGGCTGTTCCTCGGCTGAGGCTGCTACGCTCAAGACGGTGCTTTGATGGGGTGGGATGCTTTCGTATGGAAACTTTAAGCGTGATGAAAATGTTGCATGGCCTGGCGACGGCGTTGTCGCTGGGGTGTGCATTGGGGCTGGTGTTCCAGGCGTGGCGTCAGCGCGCCAATACGGTAGCCGGCCCTGCGACGAGCCTGCAGCGGCCCTGGTTGTTCGTCTGGATTCTGATGGGCCTGAGCCTGTTCAGCCTGCCCTTCAGTGGCTGGTGGCTGGTGCACCTGATTGGTTGGCCGCTGGAACAGGCCTGGCTGCTTGGCGGGGCCGTACTCTACCTGCTGGGGTGCGTGTGCTGGTTGCTGCTGGTGGGGCGATTGGGCAAGGCCACAGCCAGTCGACGCTCGGTCGTGATACTGGCAGCGCTGAGCGCGGTTATTTTCCTCAGCATCATCGGCCTGATGGTCGCTAAACCGGTGTAGTCGTCGCGCCTGTCGCCAGCACACCCTGTACCACTTGGGTGCAGGACGTGCTGGCGATTGATTGCCTTCAGCCCTTAGTCACGCAGGCTGATGACTCTCCAGCCACGCTTTTCGGCCTCGGCGCGCAGGTTCGGGTCCGGGTCGACCGCAATCGGGTGCTCGACCGCTTCCAGCAGCGCCAGGTCGTTCATCGAGTCGCTGTAGAAATGGCTGCCTTCCAGGCTGAAGCCGTTTTCCAGCAGCCAGCGATTGAGGCGTGTCACTTTGCCTTCACGGAAACACGGTATATCGGTACTGCGCCCGCTGTAACGGCCATCAATCATCTCGCATTCGGTGGCCAGCAGGGTTTGTACGCCCAGGCGCTTGGCAATCGGACCCGTGATGAAACGGTTGGTGGCGGTGATGATCACCAGCTTGTCGCCTGCGCTACGGTGCTCTTCCAGCAGATCAAGGGCTTTGGGCAGGATGATCGGCTCAACGCAGTCGCGCATGAAGTCGCGGTGCCATTCGTCGAGTTGCGCCATTTCGGTTCTGGCGAGGATTTCCAGGCTGAAGTTCAGGTAGTCGTTCAGATTCAGCTTGCCGGCCAGGTAGTCCTGATAGAAGGCATCGTTGCGGTTCTGGTACTCGACAGGGTCGAGAATGCCGCGCTCGCAGAGGTAATCGCCCCATGCGTGATCGCTGTCACCGCCAAGGAGAGTATTGTCCAGATCGAATAAAGCCAGGCGCATTGCAGTCACTCGCATAACATCTGAAAAGTCCTTAAGAATACGGACTTTTCACATCGATGCACATAAGGTCCGCAGGCGCGTTGCTGGCCTTGTGGGCTTTGTGGAACAATGCGGGGACATGCGTTTGCGAGGTTGCTGCCGTGATCGACCCCGATGGTTTTCGCCCCAATGTCGGGATCATTCTGACGAATGATGCCGGGCAGGTGCTATGGGCTCGTCGTATCAACCAGGATGCCTGGCAGTTTCCCCAGGGCGGGATCAACCCCGAGGAAACACCAGAAGAGGCCTTGTACCGCGAGCTGAACGAAGAAGTGGGGCTTGAACGACATGATGTTGAAATTCTTGCCTGCACCCGTGGCTGGTTGCGTTATCGTTTACCCCAACGCCTGGTGCGTACCCACAGCCAACCGCTGTGTATCGGCCAGAAACAGAAATGGTTTCTCCTGCGTCTGGTGTCCAATGAGCAGCGAGTGCGGATGGATTTGACCGGGAAACCGGAGTTCGATGGCTGGCGTTGGGTCAGTTATTGGTACCCGCTGGGCCAGGTGGTGACATTCAAGCGCGAGGTTTACCGCCGCGCTCTCAAAGAGCTTGCACCGCGCCTGTTGGCGCGCGACTGACGACGGAGTTCGACCCCGAGCCATGCTCAATACGCTGCGCAAGATCGTCCAGGAAGTTAACTCCGCCAAGGATCTGAAAACGGCGTTGGGGATTATTGTCTTGCGCGTCAAAGAGGCCATGGGCAGTCAGGTCTGCTCGGTCTACTTGCTTGACCCGGAAACCAACCGCTTCGTCCTGATGGCCACAGAGGGCCTGAACAAACGGTCTATCGGCAAGGTCAGCATGGCCCCCAACGAAGGCCTGGTCGGCCTCGTGGGCACCCGTGAAGAGCCGCTGAACCTCGAAAACGCCGCCGATCACCCGCGTTATCGCTACTTTGCCGAAACCGGCGAAGAACGCTTTGCCTCGTTCCTCGGGGCGCCGATCATCCACCACCGTCGGGTGGTTGGTGTTCTGGTTATCCAGCAAAAAGAGCGCCGTCAGTTCGATGAGGGCGAAGAAGCCTTCCTCGTGACCATGAGCGCACAGCTTGCCGGGGTTATCGCCCATGCCGAGGCGACGGGCTCGATCCGTGGCCTGGGCCGCCAGGGCAAAGGTATCCAGGAAGCCAAATTCGTCGGTGTGCCGGGTTCGCCGGGTGCAGCGGTCGGTACCGCCGTGGTCATGCTGCCGCCGGCCGACCTCGACGTCGTGCCGGACAAGACCGTCACGGACATCGACGCCGAACTGAGCCTGTTCAACAACGCCCTTGAAGGCGTGCGCAATGACATGCGCACCCTCTCGGCCAAGCTGGCTACCCAGTTGCGCCCAGAAGAGCGGGCGTTGTTCGACGTCTACCTGATGATGCTCGAAGACGCTGCCCTGGGCGGTGAAGTCGTGCAGGTGATCAAGACCGGCCAATGGGCCCAGGGCGCCTTGCGCCAGGTGGTCGGAGAGCACGTCAGCCGTTTCGAGCTGATGGACGACGACTACCTGCGGGAGAGGGCTTCCGACGTGAAGGATCTGGGCCGGCGACTGCTGGCCTACCTGCAGGAGGCCCGCCAGCAGACGCTGGTCTATCCCGACAACACGATTCTGGTCAGCGAAGAACTGACCCCTGCCATGCTTGGCGAAGTGCCTGAGGGCAAGCTTGCGGGCCTGGTCTCGGTATTGGGTTCGGGTAACTCCCACGTTGCGATCCTGGCCCGGGCCATGGGTATTCCGACGGTCATGGGCCTGGTCGACCTGCCGTACTCCAAGGTCGACGGCATTCAGATGATCGTCGACGGCTACCACGGCGAGGTCTACACCAACCCCAGCGAGGTACTGCGCAAGCAGTATGCCGAGGTGGTGGAAGAGGAGCGCCAGTTGGCTCAGGGGCTCGACGCCCTGCGCGAGCTGCCGTGCATCACTACCGACGGCCATCGCATGCCGCTGTGGGTGAACACCGGCCTGCTTGCCGATGTCGCCCGCGCCCAGCAGCGCGGTGCCGAGGGTGTCGGCCTGTACCGCACCGAAGTCCCGTTCATGATCAACCAGCGCTTCCCCAGCGAGAAGGAACAGCTGGCGATCTACCGCGAGCAACTGGCGGCGTTTCATCCGCAGCCGGTGACCATGCGCAGCCTGGACATTGGCGGCGACAAGGCCTTGTCCTATTTCCCGATCAAGGAAGACAACCCCTTCCTCGGCTGGCGCGGTATCCGCGTGACCCTCGACCACCCGGAAATCTTCCTGGTGCAGACCCGTGCCATGCTCAAGGCCAGCGAAGGGTTGAACAACCTGCGCATTCTGCTGCCGATGATTTCCGGTATTCATGAGCTGGAAGAGGCCTTGCATCTGATCCACCGCGCCTGGGGCGAAGTGCGTGATGAAGGCACCGATGTGCCGATGCCGCCGGTGGGGGTGATGATCGAGATTCCTGCGGCGGTCTACCAGACCCGCGAACTGGCTCGCATGGTGGACTTCCTGTCGGTCGGCTCCAACGACCTGACCCAGTACCTGTTGGCCGTCGACCGCAACAACCCGCGGGTTGCCGACCTTTACGACTACCTGCACCCGGCGGTGCTGCAAGCGTTGCAGAACGTTGTCAACGACGCTCATGCCGAAGGCAAGCCGGTGAGTATCTGCGGTGAGATGGCCGGTGATCCGGCGGCGGCGGTGCTGCTCATGGCCATGGGCTTTGACAGCCTGTCGATGAACGCCACCAACCTGCCCAAGGTGAAGTGGATGCTGCGTCAGATCAGCCTGAGCCAGTCCAAGGACCTGTTGGCCCAGGCCATGAAGATCGACAACCCGCAAGTTATCCACAGCTCGCTGCAATTGGCCCTGAAGAACCTGGGCCTGGCGCGGATGATCAACCCGGCGTCGCCGAAGACCTTGTAGGGGCTGCTACGTCGCGTCACCGCTACAACCTTGCGCGGTGCCTGTCTCTCAGGCACCGCGCATTTCGTAGGTTCGCATTTCATAGGTTCATAGGGTCATAGGTGCAATGCCACCTCGCCCAAATGCCCGCCAAAGGGCCCGAAGCTGCGCTCTACCAACTGCCGCGAACCATCTGCCGACACCAGCAGCACCGTGCTGGCCCGTGTGCCGTAGCTCTGGCTGGCAATGAACACACTCGACAGCAGCCGCTCCGTGGCCATGCCTACGCCGGTTTCCGGCAGTTCGCTCTCTGCCGCCTGTTGGCCATCGGCCAGCAACGTCAACAATGCCTCTGGCTGAGGCTCATGCAATTGAGCCTGCAGTGCAGCACGGGCCTTGAGCAACTTGGGCCAGGGTGTGTCGAGCCCGGCATTGGAAAGGCCATAGACGCCGGTATCCAGCAGCCTAGGGGTGGCCTCCCGCGCACTCAAGTACGCCAACTGTTGCCCATCGCTCAGCAGCAGGTTGAAGCCGCTGTACTCCGAGGTACGGCTGGCCACCTGATCCAGATAGGCCTCGATAGGCTGCGTGCCGGTCAGAAACCCCGACACCAACTCGCCCCGTGAGCGCTGGCCCAGAGGCTGGTCGGGGTCGCGGATGTTGGTCAGTGCGGCGAAGCGACCGGCAGGTCCGACGCCCAGCCAGGTGCCACCGGCTTCCAGGTCGCGGCCGGCATACACCCCTGGCGCATCGGCCCAATGGCTGAGCGGTTGGGCAGGGCGGGCATAGAATTCATCGCGGTTGGCGGCAACGATCAGCGGCTGGGGATGCCCCGGTCGCCAGGCAAAAACGATCAGGCACATGGCTGGACTTTCCTAGGTTTTCACTCACTGTAACAGAGCCTTCGCTGCGAGCCACTGGAGCCATTACCCCGGCTTCCGTTACCATGCCGGACAGAATTTTCCGGGGGCGACAATGGAATTCCTGCTCTATCTAGTGCTGGGTGCCTGTGCAGGCGTGCTGGCCGGGCTGTTCGGCGTTGGTGGCGGCATCATTATCGTGCCGGTATTGGTCTTCAGTTTCACCGCGCAGGGCTTTGACGCCTCGGTATTGACCCATCTGGCGGTCGGCACCTCATTGGCGACCATCGTCTTCACCTCGGTCAATGCCATTCGCGAACACCATCGCAAAGGCGCGGTGCAGTGGCCGATCTTCATCTGGATGACCCTTGGGATCCTGATCGGCGCCGGCATTGGTGCGAAAACCGCCTCGGCGATCCAGGGCCCGAACCTGCAAAAGATCATTGGTGTGTTCGCCCTGATCATTGCCCTTCAGATGGCTCTGGACCTCAAGCCCAAGGCCAGCCGCAGTATCCCTGGCAAAGCCGGCCTTACCGTTGCCGGCAGTGTGATCGGCTGGGCCTCGGCGATCTTCGGCATTGGCGGCGGCTCGTTGACCGTGCCGTTTTTGACCTGGCGCAGCCTGCCGATGCAGCAGGCGGTGGCGACTTCATCGGCCTGCGGCTTCCCGATTGCCCTGGCCAGTGCGCTAAGTTTCATGGTTCTGGGCTGGCACGACCCGTTGTTGCCAGCGCATAGTCTCGGGTTCGTGTATTTACCGGCGCTGTTGGGTATTGCCCTGACCAGTATGTTTTTTGCCCGTTTTGGTGCGCGGCTGGCCCACAAGCTGTCGCCCCGCCTGCTGAAACGGCTGTTTGCCGCACTGTTGTTTTGTGTCGGCCTGAGCTTTTTGCTTTAAGAATAGAGGACGTTTGATGCTGCCTTATCCGAATATCGACCCCGTGGCCGTGGCCATCGGGCCGCTGAAAATCCACTGGTACGGCCTGATGTACCTGATCGGCATCGGCGGCGCCTGGCTGCTGGCATCGCGCCGGTTGAACCGTTTCGACCCGACCTGGAGCCGCGAAAAGCTTTCCGACCTGGTGTTCTGGCTGTCCATGGGGGTGATTGTCGGTGGCCGCCTGGGGTATGTACTGTTCTATGACCTGAGTGCGTACCTGGCCAATCCCGCGTTGATTTTCGAAGTCTGGAAGGGCGGCATGTCGTTCCATGGCGGCTTTATCGGCGTCATGCTGGCAGCACTGTGGTTCGGCAAGCGCAACAACAAGTCGTTCTTTGAGCTGATGGACTTCGTTGCACCGCTGGTACCGATTGGCCTGGGTGCGGGGCGTATCGGCAACTTCATCAACGGCGAATTGTGGGGCAAGGCGACCGATGTGCCGTGGGCCATGGTCTTCCCGCCCTTCAGTGATCCAGCACAATTGCCGCGCCATCCGTCGCAGCTTTACCAGTTTGCACTGGAAGGTGTGGCATTGTTCCTGGTTCTCTGGCTGTATTCGCGCAAACCACGCCCGACGATGGCCATCTCCGGTATGTTCGCGCTGTTCTACGGCATCTTCCGCTTCATCGTCGAGTTCGTCCGCGTGCCCGATGCGCAACTGGGCTACATCGCGTTTGGTTGGTTGACCATGGGCCAACTGCTTTGCGTACCAATGATCCTCGGTGGTATCGGGTTGATCTGGTGGGCCTATCGCCGCGCGCCGACCGCCAAGGGCGCTGCGCTTTAAATGTGTAAGGCAGGGGTGCGCCTCTGCCTGTTTTGAAACAGGTAAGTCATGAAGCAATATCTAGAACTGGTCGCCCACGTGATCAAGCAC
This sequence comes from Pseudomonas sp. HLS-6 TE3448, assembly GCF_053629555.1. Lineage (NCBI taxonomy): Bacteria > Pseudomonadati > Pseudomonadota > Gammaproteobacteria > Pseudomonadales > Pseudomonadaceae > Pseudomonas > Pseudomonas sp. HLS-6 TE3448. Next base: position 1,595,099 of record NZ_JBRJIO010000001.1, read on the forward strand.
GGCACCCTGCAGGGCAACCGTACCGGCATCCGCACCATCAGCTTCCCCGGTGCCATGCTGCGTTTCGACCTGCAGGAGGGCTTCCCGGCCATCACCACCCGCCGCCTGGCGTTCAAGTCAGCCATTGGCGAGATGGTCGGTTTCCTGCGCGGGGTGAAGAACGCTGCGCAGTTCCGCGAACTGGGCTGCAAGGTCTGGGACCAGAACGCCAACGAGAATGCGCAGTGGCTGGCCAACCCGTTCCGTCAGGGCGCCGACGACCTGGGTGAAATCTACGGCGTGCAATGGCGCCAGTGGCCGGCGTACAAGCGTATTGCGCTGAGTAACCCGGCTGCCATCGCGCTCGCTCAAAGCCAGGGCTTCCAGACGATTGCCGAAGCCGAGGAAGACGGTGAAGCGTTCGTGGTGCTGTACAAGGCCATTGACCAGATTCGCCAGTGCGTCGACACCATCATCAATGACCCAGGCAGCCGACGCATCCTGTTCCACGGCTGGAACTGTGCCCAGCTTGACGAGATGGCCCTGCCGCCGTGCCACTTGCTGTACCAGTTCCACCCGAATGTCGAGACCAAGGAAATTTCCCTGACCCTCTACATCCGCTCCAACGACCTGGGCCTTGGCACGCCGTTCAACCTCACCGAAGGCGCCGCACTGCTGTCGCTGGTGGGCCGTCTGACCGGTTACACGCCACGCTGGTTCACTTACTTCATTGGCGATGCGCACGTCTATGAGAACCACCTGGACATGCTCAACGAGCAGCTCAAGCGCGAACCACTGGCCGCGCCGAAGCTGGTGATCTCCGACCGTGTGCCGGAATTCGCCAAAACGGGTATTTACCAGCCCGAGTGGCTGGAACTGATCGAGCCGAGCGACTTCAGCCTTGAAGGCTATGAGCACCACGCGCCGATGACCGCGCCAATGGCGGTCTGACCGCCGCCTCACAACACAGGCTATTGCGGCCTGTGTTGTGTTTGGTTACAGCCTCAGGCGTCCAGTTCAAGCGCCAGCAACGACTCAAGGCTTTGGCGTTTGCGGATCAACCGACTGGCCTCGCCGTCGATCAGTACTTCAGCGGCATGCCCGCGGCTGTTGTAGTTCGACGACATCGACGCGCCATAGGCGCCGGCGGTATGGAACACCAGGTAATCCCCCACCTGAGCCGACGGCAGCAGGCGCGATTCGACAATGCCGCCTTCAAGCTGAGTAAACACATCACCGGATTCGCACAACGGGCCTGCCACCACGGTAGCGCGCGGCGGACGCGGCGCCTGCGCGGTGCCAGGCTGTGGAATCAGTGAAATCTCGTGGTAGCTGCCGTACATCGAGGGGCGCATCAGGTCATTGAAACCGGCATCGACCAAGGTGAAGTGGTTGCTGCCCATCGGCTTGGTCCCGCGTACTTCAGCGACCAGCAGGCCGGACTCGGCCACCAGGAAACGGCCCGGCTCGATTTCCAGGCGCACTGGGTGACCCAACTTCTGCTCGATCTGCTGTTTGGCTTCACGCCACTGCGTGAGGTAGTGCGCGATGTCTACGGCCTGCTCGCCATCGCGGTAAGGCACTGACAGCCCGCCACCGGTAGAGATCGCTTCGATGTCGTGGTCCAGGCGGCCAATCAGTTCCACCATGGCGCTGCATACTCGCTGCAGGTGGGAGTAGTCCACGCCCGAGCCGATATGGAAATGCAGGCCGACCAGATGCAGCTGATATTTGCGAACCTGGGCCAGCGCCTCTTGCAGCTGCTCGTGCCAGATTCCGTGCTTGCTGTTTTCACCGCCGGTGTTGGTCTTGTTGCTATGGCCGTGACCGAAGCCCGGGTTGATGCGCAGCCAGACCCGGTGCCCAGGGGAGCGCTCGCCCAGTTGCTCAAGCATGTCGATCGAGCCCACGTTGACCTCGATCTGCGTTTCTACCACGCGGTTCAGGGTGGCCCGGTCGAACAGGTCGGCGGTGAACACCACTTCGGCAGCACCTGAGGTGCGGCCGGTTTTGAAGCCGGCCTTGAGTGCGCGCTCGATTTCACCGAGTGACACGGCATCAACCGCTACCCCCGCTTCACGCATCAGGCGCAATACATGCAGGTTCGAGCAGGCTTTCTGGGCGAAGCGGATGGTGTCGAAGCCCGCCAGTTGCTGGATGCGCTGACGAATTACCTGGGCGTCGTACACCCACAGTGGGGTGCCGTGTTCGGCGGCCAACCGGGTCAGCATGCTATCGGTGATGGCGGTGGTCCGGCATGGGCCTGGACGTTGTGCGGCGGCGTGTTCCAATGAGGTTCTCCCTGGGGTATGGCGCGGCCCCGGTGTGGCGGGGCGTGGATGGCCTGCATCATGGAGAAAGGTGGGGGCGGCATAAAATATCAATTTGCCGTGAGGTCATTCATTTATGATATGGCTTTCGATCTCCCGAGCGGCCCATGTCCATCTCCTTGCGTCACATTGAGGTTTTCCGTGCGGTCATGACCTCGGGCAGCGTGACCGAGGCCGCCGCCATGCTGCACACCTCGCAGCCGACCGTCAGCCGTGAACTGGCGCGCTTCGAGCAACTGTCCCGTTTGAAGCTGTTCGAGCGGGCCCGCGGTCGATTACGACCGACCTCACAGGCGCTGGCGCTGTTCGAGGAGGTGCAGCGGGCCTACTTTGGCCTTGATCGCATTCTCAATACGGTGGACGCCCTGCGCGAGTTCGAGCAGGGGCAGTTGTCGATTGTTTGCCTGCCGGTGTTTTCCCAGTCGCTGCTGCCCAAGACCTGCCAGCGCTTTCTGGCGCAGTTCCCCAAGGCCAGTGTCACCATCAGCCAGCAAGAATCGCCTTTGCTGGAAGAATGGCTCTCCGCGCAGCGGCACGACATCGGCCTGACCGAGGTGAGCAGCACGCCGCCTGGCACCGTGCTATCGCCGCTGATGACTGTGGATGAGGTCTGTGTATTGCCCAACGGGCATCCGTTGCTGGAAAAGCAACGCCTGGCGCCCGCCGACTTTTCCGGGCAACCCTTTATCAGCCTGTCCACGCTGGACACCTACCGGCAGCAGATCGACGAAATTTTCCGGCAAGCGCAGGTCGAGCGGCGCTTGGTACTGGACACCCACAGTGCGGCATCGGTGTGCTCAATGGTCCGCGAGGGGATTGGCCTGGCGATCGTCAACCCGCTGACTGCCCTGGACTTCGTTGGCCAGGGTGTGCAGATCCGCCCCTTCACGGTGCCGATTCCCTTTACCGTGAATATCGTCAAACCCCTGCATCGGCCACCTTCACAGTTGGTCAGCCTGTTCGAGGACGCCCTGCGCCAGCAGGCAGACGCGGTCAAGGCGCAGTTGGCGGTTAATCCCCAGGCACTGTGAGGGCCATCAGTGGCCGTGGCTGCGACCTACATGTGAATGCTCTGCGCCCGGCGTGGTGACTGCCCCGTTGACCTCCAGATGCTGCAGGATCGAGCACTGTTCCTCTTGGGCGTGGCAATGCTGGCGCAGTTCCAGCAACTGCTCCTGCAAGGCCAGCAACCCGTCGATCCGGGCCTTGACGTGCTGGATATGCTCATCGATCAGCGCGTTGACGCTTTCACACTGGGCCTCCGGGCTGTCGCGCAGGCGGAGCAGGCTGCGGATTTCATCCAGGGTCATGTCGAGGGTTCGACAGTTGCGGATAAAGGTCAGGCGCTCAACATGCGCCTGGGTGTAGAGCCTGTAATTACCCTCGCTGCGCGCAGGCTCTGGCAGCAGGCCTTCGCGCTCGTAGTAGCGGATGGTTTCCACCGGGCAGTCAGTCGTTTTGGCCAGTTCACCGATTTTCATTGCACATTCCCCGGCAGATTGCTTGACCCTATAGTGGCTACAGGGTGTGTACTTGGCAACAGGACCTTTAGGGATGAACCGTATGCACCAGCCTGTCAGCCACAACCACGCCCATAAGGCGCATGATGACCACGACAATGACCACGCTCATGGCCATCAAGCGCACGGCCATGCCTGTTGCTCGGCTGGCGAGGCGCCGGCGCTGATTCAATTGAGCGAGGCGAGCAGTGCCAACGCTCGCCTGAGCCGCTTTCGGATCGAGGCCATGGACTGCCCGACCGAACAGACCCTTATCCAGAACGCGCTGGGCAAACTGGCGGGGATCGAGCAACTGGAATTCAACTTGATCAACCGCGTGCTTGGCGTGCGGCATACCCTGGTTGAGGCAAAGGTTATCGAGCAGGTCATCGCTGGCCTGGGCATGCAGGCCGAACCGCTGACAGAGAACGCCGAGGCGCAGGATGAGCCGCGTGTAACGGCGAAGAAGCCTTGGTGGCCGCTGGCGCTTTCTGGCGTCGCGGCCCTGGTGGCGGAAGTGATTCACTTCACGGCGGCCGCGCCGAACTGGGTGGTGGCACTGGTTGCGTTGGTGGCGATCCTCAGTGGCGGCCTGGGTACGTACAAGAAGGGCTGGATCGCCCTGAAAAACCGCAACCTGAACATCAACGCCCTGATGAGCATCGCGGTGACCGGTGCAGTGCTGATCGGTCAGTGGCCGGAAGCGGCGATGGTGATGTTCCTGTTTACCTTGGCCGAGCTGATCGAGGCCCGCTCGCTGGACCGTGCGCGTAACGCCATCGGCGGCTTGATGCAGTTGAGCCCTGACCGTGCCACCGTGCAGCAGGCTGATGGCCAGTGGCTGGAGATGGATGTCAAACACGTGGCGTTGGGCGCTCGTGTACGGGTTCGTCCCGGTGAGCGTATCGGTTTGGATGGTGAGGTACTGCTGGGGCAATCCAGCGTCGATCAGGCGCCGATCACCGGCGAAAGCCTGCCCGTCGAGAAAGGGCCGGGCGACAAACTGTTCGCCGGTACCATTAACCAGAGCGGGGCGTTGGAGTTCCGCGTTACCGCGCCTGCCGGTCAATCGACCCTGGCGCGGATTATCAAGGCCGTGGAGCAGGCACAAGGTGCGCGTGCGCCGACGCAGCGCTTCGTTGATCAGTTCTCGCGCATTTACACCCCCGTGGTGTTTGCCCTTGCCCTGCTTGTAGCGGTCGTGCCGCCAGTGTTCACCGGAGCCGCGTGGTTCGACTGGATCTACCGGGCCTTGGTCTTGCTGGTGGTCGCGTGCCCTTGTGCCTTGGTGATTTCTACCCCGGTGACGATTGTCAGTGGCCTGGCCGCGGCTGCGCGCAAGGGCATTCTGATCAAGGGGGGCGTGTACCTGGAGGGCGGCCGCAAGCTTGATTTCCTGGCCTTGGACAAGACCGGCACCCTAACCCACGGCAAACCGGTGCAGACCGATTTCCAACTGCTCGATCCACTGTTCGAAAGCGCCGCGCAGCGCATCGCCGCCAGCCTCGCTGCCCGTTCCGACCACCCGGTGTCCCATGCGGTAGCGCAGCAGGCCGAACAGCAGGGCATCGTCGTGCATGAGGTTCATGACTTCCAGGCCCTGCCGGGGCGAGGGGTTCGCGGGCAGGTCGAGGGCACCTTGTACCACCTGGGTAACCATCGGCTGGTAGAAGACCTTGGCCTGTGCTCGCCGCAACTGGAAGCCCGTCTCGATCTTCTGGAGCGCCAGGGCAAAAGTGTCGTGCTGTTGCTCGACGGTTCTGGCCCGGTGGCGTTGTTTGCCGTGGCCGACACGGTCAAGGACAGCAGCCGTGAGGCCATCGCTCAATTGCATGAACTGGGCATCCGCACCGTCATGCTGACCGGCGACAACCCGCATACCGCCGAGGCCATTGCCGCCCAGGTGGGCATTGATCAGGCCTACGGCAACCTGTTGCCCGCCGACAAGCTCAAGACCATTGAAGACCTCTACAGCAAAGGTCACCGGGTGGGCATGGTCGGCGACGGTATCAACGATGCTCCGGCACTGGCACGGGCCGAAATTGGCTTTGCCATGGCTGCAGCCGGCACCGACACGGCCATCGAGACGGCCGACGTGACATTGATGGATGACGACTTGCGCAAAATCCCGGCCTTCGTCAGGCTCTCGCGCAACAGCGCGGCGATTCTGAAGCAGAACATCGTGCTGGCGCTGGGGATCAAGGCGATCTTCCTGGGCATCACCTTTGCTGGCATGGCGACCATGTGGATGGCCGTGTTTGCCGATATGGGCGTCAGTCTGTTGGTGGTCTTCAACGGTCTGCGCCTGCTGAGAAAATGAGGATGTATGTTGAGTGCCGAGTTGAAAGCGTTCTACATGGTCGCGCGGTTGGGCAGCATTACCCTGGCGGCGAAGAAGCTCGGGCTCAGCCAACCGACCGTGACCACGCAGATCCGTAATCTGGAAAGCCAGTACGGGGTTGAGTTGTTTTACCGTGGCGGTCGTCGCCTGACCTTGAGTGACGACGGTGCGCGTCTGTTGCCGATGGTCAAGGTGCTGTTGCAGCAGGAAGCGGATATCGAGTTCTTCCTGCGTAACAGCGGCCAGGCCCAGGGTACCCTGCGCATCGCCGCGACGGCGCCGTACTACATTCTCGACCTGGTGAAGATCTTCCGTGAACGCTTGCCGCAGGTTGAGGTTTCGGTAGAGATCGGCAACTCCCAACAGGTGTTGGAGTTGCTGGAAGACTACCGGGTGGACCTCGCGGCGTCCTCGCAGTTACTCGAAGATGCCAGGCTGGTGCGGCGGGTGCTTGGCACCGACCCGCTGGTGGTGGCGGTGCACCGCAACCATCCGTTGGCCAATCGCGGGTCTGTACCGCTCAGCGCCTTGAGCGGGCATTGCCTGCTGATGCGTGAGCTTGGTTCCACGACGCGTCGCCTGACTGAACAGATGCTGGCCGATGCTGGGGTGAAGGCGGGTTCGTTGTTGGAAATCGGCAGTCGCGAGTCGATTCGCGAGGGGGTGCTGCGCAACATCGGCATCAGCATCATTGCCCGCCATGAAGTGCCGCATAATCCGGAATTGCGCGTGCTGACCCTGGAAGGCGCTCCGCACATGTACGAATACCTCTATTGCCTGAAAGAACGGCGCCAGGCCCGCCTGCCCGCAGCGTTTCTTGGCCTCGCCCAGGAAGTCGCGGCCTGCGACCTGTAGGCCAAGGCAAGCCTGCTGCGCCTATCCCTGTAGGAGCCGGGCTTGCCCGCGATGCAGGCGCTGCGCACCCACTGGCATCCCGCCGCTGCAAAAGGTGCGGCTTTGCTGGCAATGGCAGTTAACCCAAATCTGCCTATACCACTATCGGTAGCTTTTGCCTGCGCGCCACAGAAGCTTCGCATTCGCCTCCTAGCATGACCCTCATCTGCTCGGTGAGGCCCTGCCATGAACAACCCACTCGTAAACCCTGGCGCACAGATGAAGGTGCGCGGCATCCACAAACGCTTCGGTGCTTTCACAGCACTGCAGGATGTATCCCTGGATATCGCCGCAGGCGAACTGGTCTGCCTGCTTGGCCCTTCCGGGTGCGGCAAGACCACGTTGCTGCGTTGCATCGCCGGGTTGGAGCGCCAGGACCGTGGCACGCTGTACATCGGTGATCGTGATATTTCCGACCTGCCACCGCAGGCGCGGGACTACGGCATTCTGTTCCAGTCCTATGCGCTTTTTCCCAACCTGACGGTCGAAGCCAACATTGCCTATGGCCTGAGCGGCAGTGGCCGTGATGAAGTGCGCCAGCGTGTCGCGCAGATGCTGGAACTGGTGGGCCTGTCGGGCAGCGAGAAAAAGTACCCCGGGCAACTCTCTGGTGGGCAGCAGCAGCGCGTTGCCTTGGCGCGTGCCCTGGCGCCAGCCCCCTCACTGTTGCTGCTCGATGAGCCAATGTCGGCGCTCGACGCCCGTGTGCGTGAGCACTTGTGTAGCGAATTACGCCAACTGCAGCGCCAGCTTGGCATCACCACCCTGATGGTGACTCACAATCAGGACGAGGCCATGCTGATGGCCGACCGCATTGCCGTGATGAACAACGGGCAGGTTGAGCAGTACGCCTCCCCGCAGGCGATTTATGACAAACCGGCCACCCCGTTTGTGGCCGAGTTCGTCGGCCAGGGTAACTGGCTGCCGTTCCAGCGCAGCAGCGACAGCCATGCGCAGGTCGGTTCGATGAACATGCGCCTCGACCAAGGTGCTAGCCAGGCCCGCAGCGGTCGGTTGTTCTGCCGCCCCGAGGCGATCAGTGTCAACCCGCCGACCCACGAAGAAAACCTGTTCCCGGCCCGGGTACGGGAGATCACGTTCCTCGGCAACCGCTGCCGCATGAGCTTTGAGTTCAACGAACTGCCTGGCCATCCGCTGTTGGCGGAAGTCGCGCCGGAGGCCATGCCGCGCCTGGGTTCACAGGACATCTGGGTCGCCCTGCCACCGCGCAGCCTGCAGGTGTTTGCCTGAGATGGCTGCGCCAATCGCACTGCCGGGCGCTCAGGCGTCCCGCACTCAAACGGCCCGTATCGCACGGGGTGATCGCCTGTTCGTGGTCGGCGGCAAGGTGCTGTTGCTGCTGCTGTTGACCGTCGCTGTCCTGCTGCCGCTGCTTGCGATCTTCTGGCGTGGTTTCAGCAGCGAGGCCGGGCAGGGCGGCGGCCTGACGGCGGCCATTGAGCTGGTGACCAGCGCGAATTTCCATTGGTTGCTGGGCAACAGTCTCAAGGTATCGCTGAGTGTGGCAGCCATCGTCGTGCCCGTGGCCTACCTGTTCGCCTATGCCCTGCAGCGCACGCTGATTCCGGGCAAGTCGATCTGGCGCGGGATTTCGCTGTTGCCACTGCTGGCGCCGTCAATGTTGCCGGCCATTGCGCTGGTCTACCTGTTCGGTAACCAGGGGCTGTTGCGCGGTCTGCTCAATGACAACATCTACGGTTTCTGGGGCATTGTCCTTGGCGAGGCGATCTACACCTTTCCTCATGCCCTGATGATCCTGCTGTCGGCACTGTCGCTGGCCGATGCACGGTTGTTCGATGCAGCCTCCAGTATGGGCGCAGGCCCTTGGCGGGCGTTCCACAGCATTACCTGGCCTGCAACCCGGCAGGCGGTCTTCGCGGCATTCTGCCTGGTATTCACCCTGACCATCACGGACTTCGGTGTGCCGGTCGTGGTGGGTGGCGACTATCAGGTGTTGGCGCTGGAAGCCTACAAGGCCGTAGTGGGGCAGCAGCAGTTCGGTCGCGGCGCACTGATCGGTATGGTGCTGTTGCTGCCAGCGCTGCTCAGCTTCGCGGTCGATGCCTGGTTGCGCCGCCGTCAGGGCGATGCAATGAGTGGCCGGGCACAGGTGTTCCTGCCGGCGCCATCGCGTCAGCGCGATGGCTGGTTCCTGGCGCTGGTACTGCTGGTGTGCGCGATCCTGTTGCTGGTGGTGGGCATGGCGGTGTACTCGTCGCTGGTGAAGTTCTGGCCTTACAACTTGTCGCTTTCACTCAAGCACTACCAGTTCGACGACACCGCCGGTGGCGGCTGGCTCGCTTATCGCAACAGCCTGACCATGGCCCTGGGTGTGGCACTGATTGGCAGTGTGGTGATCTTCACCGGTGCCTACCTGATGGAGAAAACCCGCGGCCAACGCAGCCTGAACCTGCTGCTGCGCCTGCTCAGCTTTGTGCCGATGGCTGTGCCGGGGCTGGTGCTGGGTCTGGGCTATGTCTTCTTCTTCAACTTGAGCGGCAACCCGTTGCATGTGTTCTACGGCAGCATGACGCTGTTGGTGGTGTGCACCATTGCACATTATTTGACCACCGCTCAGATGACCGCGACCACCGCACTGCGCCAGCTCGACGGCGAGTTCGAGGCTGCCGCACTGTCGCTCAAGGCGCCGCTGTACCGGCATTTCCTGCGGGTGACTGTGCCGATCTGCCTGCCCGCACTGCTGGACATCATCCGCTACCTGTTCGTCTCGGCGATGACCACGGTGTCGGCGGCGATCTTCCTCTACAGCCCCGACACCATCCTCGCCGCCGTCGCCGTGTTGAACATGGACGATGCCGGCAACGTCGGCGGCGCGGCGGCTATGTCCACCCTGATTCTGCTGACCAGCGCGGCCGTCTCGCTGCTGCTGGCCTGGGCCTCGCGCGGCCTGCTGCAACGCTCCCAAGCCTGGCGCCAGCGTGCGCCAGGCCACTGATCACCCTCTAACCTGTACCGCTCAAGGAACCGCACCATGTTCAAGCCACTTGCTCTTGCCGCTGCCGTCCTCACTGCCATGACTGTGCAGGCCCAGGCCGCTACGACTCAACTGACGGTGTACACCGCACTGGAAGCCGAGCAGTTGAAGACCTACAAACAGGCGTTCGAGAAGGCCAACCCGGATATCGAGATCAAATGGGTACGTGACTCCACCGGCATCATTACCGCCAAGCTGCTGGCGGAAAAGGATCGCCCGCAAGCCGATGCGGTCTGGGGCCTGGCGGCCTCCAGCCTGGCGGTTCTTGACCAGCAGGGCATGCTGCAGCACTACGCCCCCAAAGACCTGGAAAAGATCGGTGGCAACTACCGCGACGCGGCCAATCCACCGGCCTGGGTTGGCATGGACGTCTGGGCGGCGACCATCTGCTTTAACACCATCGAGGCCGAGAAGCAGGGCCTGAGCAAGCCTCTGAGCTGGCAGGACCTGACCAAGCCGGAATACAAGGGCAAGATCGTCATGCCGAACCCTGCGTCCTCCGGCACTGGCTTCCTGGACGTCAGCGCCTGGTTGCAGACCTTTGGTGAACCACAGGGCTGGGCGTACATGGATGCTCTGCACCAGAACATCGGCCAGTACGTTCACTCCGGTTCCAAACCCTGCAAGTTGGCCGCGGCCGGTGAATTCCCGATTGGTATTTCCTTCGAGTACCCGGCGGTTCAGCTCAAGCGCCAAGGTGCGCCGTTGGATATCGTCTTGCCAAAAGAAGGCCTGGGCTGGGAGATCGAGGCTACTGCCGTACTCAAGGGCAGCCAGCATGAAGCAGCCGCCAAGCGCTTGGCCGACTTCTCCGCCAGCCCGGCGGCGATGGAGTTGTACAAGGAAAACTTCGCCGTGCTGGCTCAGCCGGGCATCGCCAAGCCGCAGACCGAACTGCCAGCCGACTATGAACAGCGCCTGATCAAGAACGACTTCGCCTGGGCCTCGAAAAACCGTGACGACATCCTGGCTGAATGGCGCAAGCGCTATGACGGCAAGTCGGAAAAGGTGGCGCAGCAGTAAACGACAGGGCCTACAGCTCTTGCACCAAGGCTTCAAGCTGCTCAAGGCGCTCTGCCTGGCTCAGCCGCGCCCCCGCATTGAGCGATGACCACTGCGGGTGCGCCCGAGCCTTGTTGAGGGCTTCGGGCAGCTTGCCGTCACGCCAGCTGTTGTCCTGTGGTGTGCCCAGTGTGATGCGCGCCTGTGCTGCGTGCCCACGGTGGTCCAATGCCTGGGCCAGCTGGCGCTGACGCAAGGCCAGCAGGCGCAACACGCCATCGTCCACTGTCAGTTCACGTTGCCCTTTGAGCTTGCCCAGCAAGCGCGAGCCATAGTTGCGTGCGGTCTGCAGCGCGCCGCCGGCAATGGCGCCAGCCAATGCTGCCGCCCCCAGGGTCAGGCCACCTACCAGCAAGTCAACGCCCGCACCTGCGGCAGCCCCTGCCGCCACGCCGCTACCCAGGCGAACACCTAGTAGCTTGAGGGTTTCCGGGTTGAACAGGTCATCGCCCCAGCGTCCGTCGAGCAACGGCAGATCCTCGGCGCTGGCATCCTGGCTGCGGAACGCATAGAGCTTGAGCAAGGCGTCGACGCAACGTTGTTCACGTTGGCGTATGGTCTGGCGCAGCTGCTCGATAGCCGCCGCCTCCTGTGCGGGGTCTGCCACTACACTGCGGCGACAGGCTGCGCAGTCGAGCAGCAGCTCGGCGATCAGTTGGCGGGCGCTGTGACGACGCGCTTCGCGCTGCGCCTGTTGGTCGTCGATCAAGCGCTGCAGTGCCGGGCGGGCACTTTCCAGCAGAATGCCAAGGCTCTCATAGAGCCTGCGTTCGCCATCTTCCGGTGGGGCCACGCTATCGAAGCGCACCAGCGCATGCAGCCCCAAACGGGCCAGCGCTTCGCGCCAGTCCGGTTCACGATGGTTGCTGCTGGCGACGAAATTGAGCACCGGCAGCAGCGGTTTACCGCAGCCTGCCAACACCTCCAGTTCATCGCGGTATTTGGCCAGCACCGGCTCGCGGGCATCGATCACGTATAGCCCGGCATCGCTGGCCAGTAACTGGCGCAGCACCTTGGCTTCTTGTTCAAAACGCTGGCGGGCTTCGCTGCCCTGCAGAAAGCGCTCCAGTCGTGCCGGGCCGTCGAGGCGTTCGCCGGGGCGCTCCAGGCGTTCGAGGTAGTCGAGCAGGGCGATGGCGTCTTCCAGGCCCGGTGTGTCGTAAAGCTCCAGCAAGGGCTCGCCCGCCACCGACAACCGTGCGCCTTCCACGTGGCGGGTGGTGCTGGGCCGGTGTGACACTTCGCCAAACCCCACATCGCGGGTGAGGGTGCGCAGCAGCGAGGTCTTGCCGACGTTGGTGTGGCCGACCACGGCCAGCTTCAAGGGCTCAGTCATGGCCATGCTCCAGCCAGTGCAAGGGCGCCGTGTCGGCGAACCTCAGGTCAAGTTTTTCCAGCGCCTGATGCCAGTCGCCCAGCCGCTCGCTGTCCAGTGCTTGCCCAGGCGGCGCTTGCATCAGCCAGATCCGCGTGGCCCCGGCGGTGCGCGCCAGTTCGGCGATCAACGCCAGGCTGCCACGGTCCGGCGAGCGGCGTGGGTCGCAGGCTATCGCCAAACGTGCTGGGGGGAAGCGGCTCAGTTGCTCCAGCAGCCGGTTGCGCGACTCGCGGCTGTCGAGGATGCCGGCATCCACGACGCTGGCGGGTAGCGCCGGTGGCCACGGGCGCTGGTCGTCCAGCTCAAGGCCCACCAGCAGGGCGCCTGCGCTGTGTTCCGCCTCGGCCAGGCGGGCGACCTCTGGCATGGCCGCGGGTTCTGGGTCGTTGATGCCCAAGCGTTCGCTACTGGGCATCAGGGCCTCACGCAGGGTGCTGTAGCCGGGCAGTTGCAGGTCCAGGCTCAGGTGCTGGCGACCACGTCGCCAGCGCCACAGGCAGGTCGCAGCCAGCAGCAGGCGCGGTAGCAGGCCGTAGACCACCAGCACGCCCAGCAACCAGCCGGCCCACGCCTGACGGGCCAGTTCCAGCACCGGCTGGCTGACGCCGCTGGCGCGGATCATGGCCACGTCCGGTACGCTGAAACCCATCAGTGCCGGCAAGGCACCGAGTGCCTGGGTCAGGTCAATGAAGGTCTGGTCGCCGAGGATGGTGGTCTCCCAGACAAAGCCATAACGGCGGGTTGCCAGCAGTACCAGCAGCACCAGCAGGGCGCTGCCCAGTGCCAATAGCCAGAGGCCGTTGACCAGTGCCCCGAGCAGCCAGCGGTTGAGCCGCTGGCGTTGCAACAACAGCAGTAAGGCCGGCGCCAGATGCACCGCCTGCGCGTCACGGGCGAGCTTTTCGCTCAGCCATAGCCATACACGGCCCAGGCTTGCACCTTGCTCGCCAGCCAGGGAAAAGCTCATGGCCCAGCTCAGCAACAGCAGCAGGTTGACCCCGAGCAGGCTGCCCACGGCCCAGAACACATTCACCGGTCGCTGGCCGTCGCCCAGCGCGGCAAAGGCCAAACCGGCACCGCTCAGCACAGCCACCGCCAGCAGCACCAGCAGGGCCAGTCGCGCGCCCTGTTTCCAGTGCTGCAGCGCGGCACGCATGCCGTCACGTTCAGCCAGCCATAGCGCACGGTTTTCGATCCGCGTTGCGAGGTCGCCCCCCAGTTGGCGGGCACGGCGATTAGCCTCCTGATCGTCCAGAGGGCCGGCGTGTTCTTCGCGCAAGCGTACCGCTTCGGTAAGCCAGCGTTTGTCCAGGTCTGTCAGTCCAGTCACGCAAAAGTCCATTGATCACGTCAGTCCAGAGCATAACCCAGGCGTGGCACAGCGGGCTTTGCTATCCTCGCCGACATGAAAACATCACTTCCCCTCAGCCTGATCGCGGCGCTCGCCGAGAACCGTGTGATCGGCATCGACAACCGCATGCCCTGGCACCTGCCGGGGGATTTCAAGTACTTCAAGGCCACCACCTTGGGCAAGCCGATCATCATGGGTCGCAAGACCTGGGATTCGCTCGGTCGACCATTGCCGGGGCGGCTCAATCTGGTGGTCAGCCGCCAGCCCGGGCTGACACTGGAAGGTGCCGAGGTGTTCGATTCGCTGGAGGCGGCCATCGCCCGTGCCGACGCCTGGGCGCGTGAGCAGGGTGTGGACGAGCTGATGCTGATCGGCGGTGCGCAGCTCTACACCCAGGCGCTGGCGCGTGGTCTGGCAGATCGCTTGTACCTGACCCGGGTCGAGTTGAGCCCGGAAGGGGACGCCTGGTTCCCTGAGTTTGATGCTGCGCACTGGCGCTTGGCATCCACCCAGGAAAACCCGGCCAATGAACAGACCCCGGCGTATCACTTCGAGGTCTGGGAGAAGGCCCTGTAGGTGCTGACGCCCAACTCAGGTATTTGACAGCGCCGTGTGTTCATCCGCCGCCAGCAGTGCCTTGTCGGTCTGCTGCATCATCTGGCTGGTAATCACGCCCGCTGTCATTGAGCCACTGACGTTCAGCGCTGTACGGCCCATGTCGATCAGCGGTTCTACCGAAATCAGCAGCGCCACCAGTTCCACAGGCAAGCCCATCGCCGGCAGCACGATCAGCGCGGCGAAGGTAGCCCCGCCCCCAACGCCCGCCACACCGGCCGAACTCAGGGTCACAATCGCCACCAAGGTTGCGATCCACAGAGGGTCGAGCGGGTTGATGCCCACCGCTGGTGCAACCATTACCGCCAGCATTGCCGGGTACAGGCCGGCACAGCCGTTCTGGCCAATGGTGGCGCCGAACGAGGCAGCGAAGCTGGCAATCGACTGCGGCACGCCCAGGCGCTGGGTTTGCGCTTCGATACTCAGCGGAATACTGGCTGCACTGGAGCGGCTGGTGAAGGCGAAGGTCAGCACCGGCCAGACCTTGCGCAAGAAACGTAGCGGGTTGATGCCGCTCAGCGACAGCAACAGGCCATGCACCACGAACATCAGCCCCAGGCCGATGTAGGACACCACCACAAAGCTACCCAGTTTGAGGATGTCGTCCAGGTTCGAGCTGGCCACCACCTTGGTCATCAGTGCGAGCACGCCGTAGGGGGTCAGCTTCATCACCAGGCGAACCAGGCGCATCACCCAGGCTTGCAGGGTGTCGATGGCCGCCAGGGCACGGTTGCCTTTCTCCGCATCGTCCTTGAGCAGCTGCAGCGCGGCCACGCCGAGGAAGGCCGCGAAGATCACCACACTGATGATCGAGGTTGGCTTGGCCCGGGCCAGATCACCCACCGGGTTCTGCGGGATGAACGACAGCAGCAATTGCGGGATATTCAGGTCGGCGACCTTACCGGCGTAATCGCTCTGGATGGTCTGCATGCGCGCCATTTCCTGAGTGCCGGCGACCAGCCCTTCAGCACTCAGGCCGAACAGGTTGGTCAGCACGATGCCGATCAGCGCGGCAATGGCCGTGGTGAACAGCAGGGTGCCGATGGTCAGGAAGCTGATTCGGCCCAGTGACGAGGCGTTGTGCAAACGGGCCACAGCGCTGAGGATCGACGCGAAGATCAGCGGCATGACGATCATCTGCAGCAACTGCACATAGCCGTTACCGACCAGATCGAGCCAACTGAGGGTGGCCTTGAGCACCGGGTGGCCGGCGCCATAAATGGCATGCAGAGCGGTTCCGAACAGTACGCCGAGGATCAGGCCCGCGAGGACCTTCTTCGCCAGGCTCCAGGTGCTGTTACGGGGTTGTGCCAGGCCTAGCAGCAATGCGAGGAACGCCAGCAGGTTAAGGGTTAACGGCAGATTCATTGAAGCTCCAGAACAAAGCAGGGGCATCGCTTCTGTGTGCGATTGCGAACAGAAATGCTAACAGCATGAAAACTGACGAATTTATATCGAAATGGAATTTGCTTAGTTGTTTTTGGAATAAAAAGTGTTGCGAAGCGTTGAAGCGCTAGTTAACCGGTGTCACGGGCTACTGTAATTCTAGAATTTAGGAACTATCCTACGAGCGCTGTCGAACTCGAAAGGTTGTTCGGGGGGAATCGTGAGATTACTTTCGTTCAGTCGCCGCTCCATCGGCGATCGGGCGTGAGAACCCGCGAGTTTTCGTGTAGCAGCGTCTTTATGGTAGCTGTGCGCGGGCAGGCTTATGCCTGGCCGGTTTCCAAACTCGCCGGTTTCTCACCCCGCGCATGGCTGCCACCCATTCTGTGAGAAGGAGGGGTGGTCAGCTTCAATAATGAGTTTGGAGGCTGCACCATGAAAAAAATCGTCCCCGATCCGCCGCCCGCCCTTGGCACCACTGCCGCCATCCCTTTTGGCACCTGCCAGTCCAGTCATCCTCCGATGTTCAGCGTTTGCAGCGGTGTCCAGGCCGAAGACGCGCTGGTTCATGCGACCCTATTGCTGCGTGGTATCCGTGACGTTACCGACTACTACTGCCAGCACCATGCCGAAGAAACCGGGCGTGGGATGTTGTGGTCGGTGCTGCATTCGGCGGAAATGGCCAAGGCATTGGTTGAAGGCGTATTGGATGGGATGCCGGTGTCGTCGGCAGGGCCGGCGCCTACGTCAACGTAGCGAGCGCATGATTCTGCAGGGCAGTCGGTTCGCGGCGCCTGTATCGCAGGCAAGCCTGACTCCCACTGGATTGCACAAGGCGGTGTGGGAGTTGGCTTGCCAACGATGGGTTTGGGCCGCTAAGGCGGTCTCAGGCGACGATCAGCGCCTTGACCTTGTTCATCGCGTTTTTCTCCAGCTGGCGAATACGCTCAGCCGACACGCTGTATTTCTCAGCCAGGTCATGCAGGGTGGCCTTTTCTTCGGCCAGCCAGCGCTGGTAGAGAATGTCGCGGCTACGCTCATCCAGGCCTTGCAGGGCTTCGTGCAGGTTGCTGGTGGAGTTGTCGCTCCAGTCGGCATCCTCAAGCTGACGGGCCGGGTCGTAACGGTGGTCTTCCAGGTAGTTGGCTGGAGACTGGAAGGCGCTGTCGTCGTCCGCTTCAGCGGCTGGGTCGAAGGCCATGTCCTGACCAGTCAGGCGGCTTTCCATCTCGCGGACTTCACGCGGCTCTACACCCAGGCTTTCGGCTACACGATGCACTTCATCGTTGTTCAGCCAGGCCAGACGTTTCTTTTGGCTGCGCAGGTTGAAGAACAGCTTGCGCTGAGCCTTGGTGGTCGCGAC
Organism: Pseudomonas sp. HLS-6 TE3448; assembly: GCF_053629555.1. Taxonomy (NCBI): domain Bacteria; kingdom Pseudomonadati; phylum Pseudomonadota; class Gammaproteobacteria; order Pseudomonadales; family Pseudomonadaceae; genus Pseudomonas; species Pseudomonas sp. HLS-6 TE3448. The sequence continues at coordinate 1,612,313 of NZ_JBRJIO010000001.1, forward strand.
TTTGACGATCCGCCAGTTACGCAGGATGAATTCGTGGATCTCGGCCTTGATCCAGTGCACGGCGAACGACACCAGACGAACGCCCATTTCCGGATTGAAGCGTTTGACCGCCTTCATCAGGCCAACGTTACCTTCCTGGATCAGGTCAGCCTGGGCCAGCCCGTAACCCGAGTAACTGCGGGCGATATGCACGACAAAACGCAGGTGGGCGAGCACCATTTGCCGAGCCGCCTCAAGATCCTGCTGGTAGTAGAGACTCTCGGCCAGTTCACGCTCCTGCTCGACGGTCAGCAAAGGGATGCTGTTGACCGTGTGTACGTAGGCCTCCAGGTTTGCACCGGGGACCAGGGCATAAGCAGGTTGCAACGAAGTGGTCATACGAAAAAACCTCCGACTCACTGAATTCGTGCCCGTGGGCACTGCCAACATTGACCGGGGAACCCAGAACAAGTTCCCCCAAACGCTACGTCAATGCAGGCAAAAAGACACTTTTATCGCGGTGCGAGCTCGCTCAAGTGACGAGCGACCGCAATCCAAGCACCGATATACCCTAACAACACTGCACCAAGCAAGAGCGATAGACCATCGGCTGGCGGCACACCTGCCAGTGCGAAATCGCTACCGTAGAGGCCAGAAAGCCCGATCACCGCATCATTCAGCCAGTTCAAGCCAAATGCCAGCACGCCCCAGGACAGTACGCCTGCGCCAAATCCGTAGAGTGCGCCCATGTACAGGAACGGTCGACGGACATAGCTATCGGTACCACCGACCAGCTTGATGACTTCAATTTCGATGCGGCGGTTCTCGATATGCAGACGAATGGTGTTACCAATTACCAGCAGCAACGCCGAGACCAGCAGCACGGTCAGACCGAAGACAAAGCGGTCACCCAGCTTCAGGATCGCTGCCAGGCGCTCGACCCAGACCAGGTCCAGTTGGGCCAGTTCAACCCGTGGCAGTTCGGCCAGACGCTGACGCAAGGCCTCGAGGGCCGGTTTGTCGACTTCCTTCGGGGTGACCACGATTACACCGGGTAACGGGTTTTCGGGCAGCTCGCGCAGGGCTTCGCCCAGGCCGGACTGCTTCTGAAACTCGTTGAGGGCCTGATCACGGCTGACAAACTCTGCCTCGGCAACACCCGCAATGCCTTTGATCTGGTCGCGCAAGGCTTCGCCGTCACGGCTGCTGGCGTCCAGCTTCAGGTACAAAGAGATTTGCGCTGCGCGCTGCCAGGAGCCGCCGAGCCGCTCGACGTTGCTCAGCAGCAATGACAGGCCCATGGGCAGGCTCAGGGCGACGGCCATCACCAGGCAGGTGAAGAAGCTGCCAATCGGTTGTTTGCCCAGGCGACGCAGGCTGTCGAGCAGGCTCGAGCGGTGGCTTTCCAGCCACGCGTGCAGCAGGGTGCCGAAGTCCGGGCCGTCATCGTCGTCGTTGCCGCGTTTTTTCTTCTCCGGTGCAGGGTCGGCCGGTTTCGGTGCCACCCGCTCGGAAACCTTGGGACTACGTGTTGCACTCATTGCCCGGCCTCCCCATCGCCGATCAGACGGCCGCGCTGCAAGGTCAGCATGCGGTGACGCATGCGTGCGATCAGTGCCAGGTCGTGGCTGGCGATCAGCACGCTGGTGCCCAGGCGGTTAATGTCTTCGAAAACACCCATGATCTCTGCAGCCAGGCGCGGGTCAAGGTTACCGGTCGGTTCATCGGCCAGCAGCAAGGCCGGGCGGTGAACGATGGCCCGGGCGATACCGACGCGCTGCTGTTGCCCTGTGGACAAGTCGCCGGGGTACAGCTCGGCTTTGTCCGACAAGGCCACGCGTTCAAGTGCGGAGTCGACCCGCTTGGCTACCTCGACCTTGGACAGGCCAAGAATCTGCAGCGGCAGGGCGACGTTGTTGAACACGGTGCGGTCGAACAGCAACTGGTGGTTCTGGAACACTACGCCAATCTGGCGGCGTAAGAATGGGATCTGTGCGTTGCTGATCTGCCCCAGGTCCTGGCCAGCCAGCAGCAACTTGCCGCTGGTCGGACGTTCCATGGCCAGCAGCAGGCGCAGCAAGGTGCTCTTGCCTGCGCCGGAATGGCCGGTGACGAACAGGAATTCGCCCCGACGTACCCGAAAACTCAATTCATGCAGGCCAACGTGACCATTCGGATAGCGTTTGGCGACCTGTTCGAATCGGATCATGGATGCTCCCGCTCGGCAAACAGTGCTTTCACAAAGGGTTCGGCCTCGAAGGTCCGCAGATCGTCGATGCCTTCGCCCACACCAATGTAACGAATTGGCAAGCCAAACTGCTTGGCCAGGGCGAAGATCACCCCGCCTTTGGCGGTGCCGTCGAGTTTGGTCAATGCCAGGCCGGTCAGCTCAACGCTCTGGTTGAAGTGCTTGGCCTGATTGATGGCGTTCTGCCCGGTGCCGGCGTCCAGCACCAGCAGGACTTCGTGTGGGGCAGCCGCATCGAGTTTGCCCATTACCCGACGGACCTTCTTGAGTTCTTCCATCAGGTTGTCTTTGGTATGCAGGCGGCCTGCAGTGTCGGCGATCAGCACGTCGATACCGCGGGCTTTGGCGGCCTGCAGTGCGTCAAAGATGACCGAGGCCGAGTCGGCGCCGGTGTGCTGGGCAATGACCGGGATATTGTTGCGCTCACCCCACACCTGCAACTGCTCGACTGCGGCGGCACGGAAGGTGTCGCCTGCTGCCAGCATGACTTTCTTGCCTTCAAGCTGCAGTTTCTTCGCCAGTTTGCCGATGGTGGTGGTCTTGCCCGCGCCATTGACACCGACGACCAGAATCACGAAAGGCGTGCTCTGCGACTGGATGCGCAACGGTTGTTCAACAGGCTTGAGCAGGTCGGCCAGTTCGCCTTGCAGCGATTTATACAGGGCATCGCTGTCAGCCAACTGCTTGCGCGCGACCTTCTGGGTCAGGCTCTGGATGATTACCGATGTGGCTTCAACGCCGACGTCGGCGGTCAGCAGACGGGTTTCGATTTCGTCGAGCAAGTCGTCGTCGATAGCCTTCTTGCCCAGGAACAGGCTGGCCATGCCTTCGCCGATGCTGGCGCTGGTTTTCGACAGGCCTTGCTTGAGGCGGGCAAAGAAACCGGTTTTGGCTTCTTCGGTACGCTCTGGCGCTGGCTCGACTGGTGCAGCCACAGGCGCAGGTGGCGCTGCCTGAGTGATCGGCGCAGTTACGACCGGCGCAGGTGCAGGTGCAGGTGCAGGTGCAGGTGCAGGTGCAGGTTCGGCGGCTGGCGCAGGCGCTGCAACCACCGGCGGGGTCGATTCGAGCGGCGCAACCGGTGCATCGCGATGGGGAATCGGGGGCGGCGAATGCGGCTCGAGGTCAGCCATCAGTGCCACCGGCTCCTCTGGAACCGGCAAGGTCAACCCGGCAGGCGGTGTTGCCGGGGCCGCAGCGGGGGCAACCTCTGCAACAGGCGTTGCGGGTGTCGGGGCCGAAACAGGGGCGACGTTGATCGCCGGCTCGGCGACGGTTGGCGCGACCTGCTCAGGTACATCCTGGGCGGGCGGCTGTGGCTGTTCGACAACCGGCTGCTTCTTGCGCAGCCAACCGAACAGGCCCTTCTTTTCACCGGCCGGGGCCGGGTTCTTTTTGTCGTCGTTGGAACCAAACATGGAAGACGGCTATCTCAGGGTAGCGATGCGCCACTGTGGCGCCTCAAAAAATTCTTTCAACGCAGAACAGACTATGTTTAAACCGGCTTGTTCATGCGCACATTTTGTCGAGAAGCCTTCGGGCTTGAACCCCGACAGGCATGGTCGTCTGGCAACCGGATCAGTATCCTAGCACCTCCTCGCCCGCAGACGCTAAGACCAAGCGGGCAGTCCTACAGGTTGAACAACGAATGAATGCTCTAGCCCGCCGTGCCACTGGCCTGCTGCTCAGCACAGTTATTCTGCCGTTCGCGGCCTTTGCCGCCGATCCGCAGCCCACTCACGAGTTCACCCTCGACAACGGCCTCAAAGTGGTCGTGCGCGAGGACCACCGCGCCCCCGTGGTGGTTTCGCAGGTCTGGTACAAGGTGGGTTCCAGCTATGAGACGCCGGGGCAGACCGGTTTGTCCCATGCCTTGGAGCACATGATGTTCAAGGGCAGCGAGAAACTTGGCCCTGGCGAAGCTTCTCGCATCCTGCGTGACCTGGGCGCCGAAGAAAACGCCTTCACCAGCGATGACTACACCGCCTATTACCAGGTGCTGGCCCGCGACCGTTTGCCGGTGGCCTTTGAGCTGGAAGCCGACCGCATGGCCAGCCTGCGCCTGCCTGCCGACGAATTCAGCCGTGAAATCGAAGTCATCAAGGAAGAGCGCCGCCTGCGCACCGACGATCAGCCGACTGCCAAGGCCTACGAGCGGTTCAACGCGATGGCTTATCCGGCCAGCGGCTACCACACACCGACCATCGGCTGGATGGCCGACCTTGAGCGCATGACCGTCGAAGACCTGCGCCATTGGTATCAGTCCTGGTATGTGCCGAACAACGCCACCTTGGTCGTGGTCGGCGACGTCACCCCGGACGAGGTCAAAACCCTCGCCCAGCGCTTTTTCGGCGGTATTCCCAAGCGTCCGGTGCCCTCGGCGAAGCTTCCGCTGGAACTGGCCGAGCCTGGTCTGCGCCAGCTGACGCTGCATGTGCGCACCCAACTGCCGAGCCTGATCTACGGCTTCAACGTACCGAGCCTGGCAACCGCCAAGGACCCGAGTACCGTACACGCCCTGCGCCTGATCTCGGCCCTGCTTGATGGGGGCTACAGCGCCCGCCTGTCTACCCGCCTCGAGCGTGAGCAGGAACTGGTTTCCGGGGCGTCTACCAACTACGACGCCTTTGCCCGTGGTGACAGCCTGTTCGTGATTTCGGCCACGCCCAATACCCAGAAGAACAAGACCCTGGCCGACGTCGAGGCCGGTATCTGGAAGCTGCTCGAAGAGCTGAAGACCACGCCGCCGTCGGCTGAAGAGCTTGAGCGTGTTCGCGCCCAAGTGATCGCCGGGTTGGTCTACAACCGCGACTCCATCAGCAGCCAGGCCACCACCATTGGCCAGTTGGAGACGGTTGGCCTGTCCTGGAAGTTGATCGACAACGAACTGGACGAGCTGAAAAACGTGACCCCGGCTGACATCCAGAAGGCCGCGAGCACCTACTTCACCCGCGAGCGCCTGAGCATCGCCCACGTATTGCCCGAGGAAAAGGCTCATGAGTGAGCGCACGACTCCCCGTTACACCCTGATGGGCCTGGGTATCCTGCTGGCGGTGGCACTGCTGGCATTCTTCCTGGCCCGCCCTGCCCAGTCCGATAACGCTGCGGTCGCAGAACAACCGGCGGCAAAGCCAAGCAATACCTTGCAGTCGCTGGCTGAGCTCGACGACAAGGCGCCGAGTCGCCGCCAACTGGATATCCAGACCTGGAACACCGCTGAGGGCGCCAAGGTGCTGTTCGTCGAAGCCCGTGAGCTGCCGATGTTCGACCTGCGCCTGACTTTCGCTGCAGGCAGTAGCCAGGATGGCGATGCCCCTGGCTTGGCGACCCTGACCAATGCCATGCTCAACGAAGGCGTTGCCGGTAAGGACGTCAGTGCCATTGCCGAAGGTTTCGAAGGCTTGGGTGCCGATTTCGGTAACGGCGCCTACCGCGACATGGCTGTTGCCACCCTGCGTAGCCTGAGCAGCACAAGCAAGCGTGAGCCTGCGCTCAAACTGTTCGCTGAGGTGGTCGGCAAGCCGACGTTCCCGAGCGATGCACTGGCGCGAATCAAGAACCAGTTGCTGGCGGGTTTCGAGTACCAGAAACAGAACCCCGGCAAACTGGCGAGCCAGCAACTGTTCGAACGTCTCTACGGCAGCCACCCCTACGCTCACCCGAGCGATGGCAATGCCAAGAGCATTACCCCGATTACCGTCGAACAACTGCGTGCTTTCCATGCCAAGGCCTACGCCGCAGGTAACGTCGTGATCGCACTGGTGGGTGACCTGAGCCGCGAAGACGCCGAAAAGATCGCTGCCCAGGTGTCTGCCGCGCTGCCTAAAGGCCCGGCACTGGCCAAAGTCGCCGAGCCGAGCGAGCCCACGCCGGGCGCCAGCCATATCGACTTCCCGTCCAAGCAGACTCATCTGCTGCTCGCCCAATTGGGCATCGACCGCAACGATCCGGATTATGCCGCGCTGATGCTGGGTAACCAGATCCTGGGTGGCGGTACATTCGGCACGCGGCTGATGAGCGAAGTACGGGAAAAACGCGGCCTGACCTACGGGGTGTACTCCGGGTTCACGCCGATGCAGGCACGTGGGCCGTTCCTGATCAACCTGCAGACCCGCGCCGAACTCAGCGAGGGCACCCTGAAACTGGTTCAGGACATTCTGCGTGACTACCTGAAAACCGGTCCTACCCAGCAAGAGCTGGACGACGCCAAGCGTGAGTTGGCCGGCAGCTTCCCGCTGTCCAATGCCAGCAACGCCAGTATCGTTGGCCAACTGGGCGCTATCGGCTTCTACAACCTGCCGCTGACCTACTTGGAAGACTACATGCAGCAGTCCCAGAGCCTGACCACCGAGCAGGTCAAGGCGGCGCTGAACAAGCACCTGGTGGCTGACAAGATGGTCATCGTTACGGCGGGGCCGAGTGTGCCGCAAAAGCCTTTGCCACCCCCTACAGACAAACCCGCCGAGCAACCGCTCGGTGTTCCGGAGCATTAATGGCAAGTCCATCCGCAAAACCGGCCCGTGCCCACAATGGCCAGGGCCAGCTGCGCATCATTGGCGGCGAATGGCGTAGCCGTCGTCTGAATTTCCCCGACGGCCCAGGCTTGCGCCCGACCCCGGACCGGGTGCGAGAAACCCTGTTCAACTGGCTGGCTGCCTACATCGAAGGCGCGCGTGTGCTGGATGCTTTCAGTGGCAGCGGGGCGTTGTACCTTGAAGCGTTGTCGCGCGGTGCCGCCTCTGCGGTAGCGCTGGACAACAATCCGGCTGCGATTGCCAGCCTCAAGCAGAACCTGGAACTCCTGCGCTGCACGCTTGGCCAGGTTATCCAGAGTGACGCCCAGCGTTACCTGCAGGGCGAACCAAGTGCTCCCTTTGATGTGGTGTTTCTCGATCCGCCGTTTCACCAGGACCTGCTGAGCACGACCTGCAGCCTGCTTGAAGAGCGCCAATGGCTGGCGCCACGCGCCTGGATCTACACCGAGAGTGAGGCCGCGCCGTCGAGCCTGCACATGCCCGGCAACTGGCGGCTGCACCGGGAGAAAAAGGCCGGCCAGGTGCACTACGCGTTGTGGCAGCGCAGCTGATCGCACATCAGGCCCGCCGCTCGGCGGGCCTGACACCTCAATAACTATCTACACCCATCCCCTTTGGCAGAACACAGAAGCTACTCCGGCAATTGATGCCACTTTATGGAGTACTTCCCATGATCAAAAAAACCTTGCGATGGGCGCTCGCCTGTCTTGCCCCCGGCCTGCCGCTATTGGCAACGGCCAGTGAACCCGCCCCCTTGCAGCACTTCACCCTCGACAATGGCCTGCAGGTCATTTTGCGAGAAGATCGGCGTGCCCCTCTCGTTGAATCGCAGCTGTGGTACCACGTCGGCTCCAGCTACGAATACCCCGGCCAATCGGGATTGTCCCATGCATTGGAACACTTGATGTTCGAGGGCAGCAGCAAAATCGGCCCCGGCCAGATTGCAAAGATATTCGCCCGCATCGGGGCCACGGAAAACGCCTTCACTACACATGACGCCACGGTATTTCACCAGACCTTGCCCAGCGACCGGCTTGCAATTGCCTTGGAGGCAGCCGCTGACGCGATGGAAACTGCACGTTTGGGCGCAACGGAATATGCGCGTGAGATCGAGGTAGTAAAGGCTGAGCGCCGCCGCCGCGTGGACAACGCGCCGATCATGTTGGCTCAGGAACGGGTCCAGGCCCACGCTTATGCGCAGAGCAGCTACCGGACGCCGACAATTGGTTGGGCAAACGACCTTGAACAGATGCGCGTTGAGGAGCTGCGGCAGTGGTATCGCGACTGGTATGTCCCCAACAACGCCACCCTTGTGGTGGTGGGTGACGTAAGCCTTGAAACGCTTAAACCCATGGTCGAGCGTTACTTCGGCGCCATTGCGCGCCGAGACACTCCGGTGAAGAAAGTGCCTCGCGAGCAGGGTAGCGTGGGCGAGCGCCGCCTGGACTTGCGCCTGCCCCAGTTGGAGCCTGGCCTGATACTGGCCTTTAACGTCCCCAGTGCTGCAACGGCTGAAGCGCCTCATCTGCCCCTGGCATTGCGCCTGATTCCTCAGATACTCACGGAAGGCTTCAGTTCACGCATGAACGCCCAGCTGATCCGTCATGAAAAAATGCTGTCCTATGTACAGTCTTCCTACGAGCCCTACCGACGCGGCGACACGCTGCTGACGCTGGATGCGTTCCCAAACCCGACCACCCAGCCCGCATTGGCTGACGTCGAAATGCGGATCTGGGAAATGCTCGAAGCACTCAAGTCCACGCCACCTACAGCAGCCGAACTGGCACGTGCCAAAGCGCGTTTGATCGCTTCGCAGGTGTATGTCCGCGACGAATTGGGTGCACAGGCCGATGCCATCGGCGAGTTCGTCGGCAGCGGTTTACCGCTGACCTACCTCAACGACGAAATCCAGGCACTGCAAGCTGTCACCGCCGAGGATGTTCAGCACGCCGCCCAAAGCCTGTTGACGCGTGAGCGTTTGACCATTGCCCATCTGCAGGCCAAGGAGGCCGACCATGAATAACCTCAAGGCACGTATGCGTCATGGCGTGATTGGCGTATTAAGCGTTGCGCTCTTCACCCTGATGACCTCTACCGCCGCAACAGCAACGGACGAACTGTTCGGTGGGCTTACCTCACCTCACGAGATTGATCTGCTCAGCCACCCCGAGATAAAGCAGGACATTCAGACCTGGCGTACCGACGCAGGCACTCAGGTGCTATTCGTGCATTCGCCTGGCCTGCCCATGTTTGATCTGGTGCTGAAGATTGATGCCGGCAGCGTCCGGGATGGCGACACGCCCGGGTTATCAGCGCTTACCGTGAGCATGCTCAACGAAGGAACCAAAGACTACAACACCGACGAAATTGCCGAACTGTTCGAGCGGCACGGCGCTAAGTTCTCGACCCGTTACGAAGCGGACTCTGTCTCTGTTTCGCTGCGCAGCCTGAGCGCTGCCGAGCACCGTATACCGCTGGTTGAGCTGTTCGCCGAGGTGGTTGGCAAGCCCACGCTGGGCGCCACTCAGTTGCAGCGGTTGAAAGGGGAGATGCTCAATCAGTTGAACGATGACAACAATTGGATGCCGTTTTTCCTGAAGAACGAGTTATATGCCCAGCTCTTTCGTGGCCACCCCTACGCCCAGCCGTCAGGGGGCACGCCAGAGGGTATTGCAGCGGTTACCCGCGAAGCCTTGCACAGGTTTCACAGCCAGACCTACACCCCCCAGAACATGGTCATTTCACTGATCGGTGATCTGGCGCTGGAGGAGGCCAAGGCCATTGCCGAAACCGTTAGCCAGGCGCTGCCCGAGGGGCCGGCTCAACCTCCGATTGCCAGTACGCCAGAAGCTGAGCCTGAGGTTCTGCATTTTGAGCGCCCGAATGCACAAACCGATGTCATGCTGGCATTTCCGAGCGTCACGCTAGACGACCCGGATTACGTTGCCATGGAGATTGCCAGTATTTTATTGGGCAACCATCCCAACGCACGTCTGACGAATGAACTGCGCCATAAACGTGGGCTGACCTATGGTGTTGTGGCCACGTTCATGCCGTTCAAGGCTGGCGGTTCGTTGCAGATCAAATGGGATGTAGAGCCCCGCTACAACGAGGCTTCTCAAGCGTTGGTCAGTGAGATGCTGGAGACATTCCTGCGTAACGGCCCCACCCAAGAAGAGCTGGACCTGGCCAGACAGCTATTTCGTAGCGAAGCGCTCAACTCAATTTCGGTCAACGCCCTCGCGGTGCGGAAAATTTCTGCCATAGGCTTCAACGGTAGGCCGCTTGATTACATTCAGCGGCAACAGGAAGAGGCTTTCGCCTTGACGCCAGAGGCTGTCAGGCTTGCTGTAAATCGTAAGTTGGACCTCACGAAGTCGGTGTTCATCAGTGTGGGCCCCGAGGTGCCTCAGGAGCCGTTGCCTGATCTCTCGTTGATTGCGCAAACCGACGAATAGAGGCGGTACAAGCATTCAGGTTTGTGGCAACGTAGTCGATGCACGAAGAGGAATCGACGTTGGCCGCAGCCTTCAATACCCCTGTCTTTCGCCCAGCCCCCGGGCTGGGCAACCCCCATCTGCAAACCTTGTGGGGCCCGCTATGGCGCAAGCTTGCGGTGCCGTCGCGCCGGCGTGAACGCCTTTGGCTCAAGGACGGTGACTTCCTTGACCTTGACTGGCATGGCCCGCACAGCATTGATGCGCCTCTTGTGGTGTTGTTGCATGGCCTCACCGGTTCTTCGTCATCGCCTTATATCCTCGGCGTGCAGCAGGCACTGGCCCTGCAAGGCTGGGGCAGTGTCGCGGTGAACTGGCGAGGCTGTTCAGGCGAGCCGAACCTGTTACCGCGCAGCTACCACTCTGGCGCCAGCGAGGACCTTGCCGAAGTCATCGCTCACCTGCAGGCTCAGCGCCCTATTGCACCGCTCTATGCTGTTGGCTACTCGCTGGGTGGCAACATATTGCTCAAATACCTGGGCGAGACCGGTACAGCCTGTCCTTTGCAGGCCGCCGTGGCGGTTTCGGTGCCGTTTCGCCTGGATCAGTGTGCCGACCGAATTGGCCAGGGCTTTTCGCGGGTGTATCAAGCCCATTTCATGCGCGCGATGCGGGCTTACGTGAAAGACAAGCAGCGGCATTTCCAGCGCCACGGCCATCAGGAGGGGTTGTCGGCTATCGAGCGCCTGGGGTCACTGGAGCATTTGCGCACGTTCTGGGATTTTGACGGCAAGGTCACTGCGCCGCTGAACGGCTTTGCCGACGCCCATGACTATTACCGGCGTTCATCGAGTCGTTACTTTCTCGGGGAAAATCGGACGCCAACGCTGATCATCCAGTCCAGCGATGACCCCTTCGTGTTTCGCCACAGCCTGCCGGGTAACAACGAGCTGTCGACGCAGACCACTCTGGAACTGCATGCCCACGGTGGGCATGTCGGTTTTGTCGACGGGAGCCTGCGCCACCCCGGCTATTACCTGGAGCGGCGCATTCCGCAGTGGTTGGCCAGCGGTGCTTAATCGCCGGTGGCGACAGCGTTTTGCGGGTCGGTAATCCACTCGCTCCAGGAGCCGGCGTACAGCGTTGCCAGCGGGTAACCGGCCAGGCACAGGGCAAACAGGTTATGGCAGGCGGTCACGCCTGAACCGCAATAGGCCACCAGGTTTTCTGGCTGACGCGCGCCCAGAACAGCAGCAAAGCGTTGGCGCAACTGCTCGGCCGGCAGGAAACGGCCATCAGCGCCCAGGTTATCGGTGAAGGCTGCGCACTGGGCGCCCGGGATATGCCCTGCGACCGGGTCGATAGGTTCTACTTCGCCACGGAAACGCGGCAAGGCACGGGCATCAAGCAAGGTCAGCTCCGGTGAGCCCAGACGTTTGTTCAGTTGCTGCGCCGAAACCAGCATGGCCTGATCCGGTTTGCCGGAAAAATGTCCTTCTCGTTTTTCTGCGGGGTCCAGGCTCAATGGCAACCCTGCGGCGTGCCAGGCCTTGAGCCCGCCGTCGAGCACATAGACGCCACTACGCTTGCCCAGCCAGGCCAACAGCCACCAGGCTCGCGCGGCAAAGGCGCCCGGGCCATCGTCATAAAGCACGACGTCACTGTCGTTATCCACGCCCCAGCTTTGCAGGCGTTCAATCAACCGCCCTGGCTGGGGGAGCGGGTGACGTCCACTCACGCCCTTGACCACCGGGCCGCTAAGGTCGCGCTCCAGATCGGCGAAATGCGCACCGGCGATATGCCCTCCGGCATAACTGCGCTGACCGTAATCGACATCGTCCAGGGCAAAGCGGCAATCGAGCACCACCAGCTTTGGCTGTTCGAGCCGTTCGGCCAGTTGCTCAGGGCTCATCAGTTGCGCGAGGGGCATGACCATCTCCTTATCGTTCAAATAGGGTGAGTAGCAAAGGCCGGGGGCGTCACTGCTCCAGTGCCTTGTTCAGCGAAACGTAGAATTCTTCACACAGGGCATCCACCGCCGGGCGCGCCTGGGCGGTGACGAAGCCCAGCTCAAGTACCAGCACCTGATAAACGCCACGCTTGAACGCTTCTTCACTCAGGTGCGCGGAATGCTCGCGGGTCGTGCAGAGAAACCGCACCCAGGAGGTCAGCACGATCCAGGCATTGAGCGTCAATGATTCGATCTGTACGGCATCCATCGCAACGATGCCGGCTTCGACGAAACCGCGATAGATCGCCTGCCCCTGCAGCAGGCAGCGCTGAGAAAAGCGGCGGTAACGCGAGGCCAGTTCCTGGTCGCTGTCGAGCAGGTGCTCAAGGTCGCGGTGCAGGAAGCGATAGTTCCACATCGCGGCCAGCAATTCCTTGAGGTAGAAGCGCTTGTCCTCCACGGTCGCCATCCGCCCTTCTGGCGGGCGCAGGAAACTGTCCACCTGCTCTTCGTACTGCGTGAACAGTACGGCGATGATTTCCTGCTTGTTAGCAAAGTGGTAGTACAGGTTGCCGGGCGAAATCTCCATGTGAGCGGCGATGTGATTGGTACTCACACTGCGCTCGCCTTGCTGGTTGAACAGCTCCAGGCTGTTCTGCACGATGCGTTCGCGGGTATTGATTCGTGGGGCCATGGGTCAGCTCCCAAAACATGAGCTTGAATGATTAGGCCCATCTTACGGTTTATCGACCGCAGGATGTACCCGGGCAGAGGCTTTTAAAATTGGTACAACAGTGCAATATTAGAGCATTAGCTCTATTCATATTGCCCCTGTCGTGGAGCACTGCATGACCGTCGACACTGCCAGTACGCTACCGCTAGCCACTGCACTTGATGCAATGAACGCGACCTTTGCCGCTCAACGACAGGCCTTTGCCGGTAACCCGATGCCGCCTGCGGCTCAGCGTCGGCAGTGGTTGAAGCACCTGCGCCTGGCGCTGTTGGAACATCAGGACGAACTGGTCGAGGCGATTGGCTGCGATTTTTCCACGCGCAGTGCCGATGAAACCCTGCTGGCCGAACTGATGCCCAGTGTTCAGGGCCTGCGCCATGCCGAGCGACATCTGCAGCGTTGGATGAAAGCGGTTCGGCGCCCGGTCGGCCTGGCGTTCCAGCCTGCCAGTGCGCGGGTGGAGTACCAGCCATTGGGCGTAGTCGGGGTGATCGTGCCCTGGAACTACCCGCTGTTTCTTGCCATAGGCCCGCTGACCGGCGCCCTGGCAGCTGGCAACCGGGTGATGCTCAAGCTTAGCGAAGCCACGCCGGCCACTGGCGAACGGCTCAAAGGCCTGCTGCAGAAGGTCTTTCCCGATGACCTGGTCAGTGTGGTGTTGGGCGAGGCCGAGGTTGGCGAGGCGTTCTCACACTTACCGTTCGACCACCTGCTGTTCACGGGCGCGACCTCCATCGGGCGCAAGGTCATGCAGGCCGCCGCACAGAACCTGACCCCCGTGACGCTGGAACTTGGGGGTAAATCCCCGGCGATCGTCTCGGCGGATGTACCACTGGAGGCTGCAGCCGAACGGATTGCTTTTGGCAAAACCCTGAATGCCGGGCAAACCTGTGTTGCCCCGGACTATGTACTGGTGCCCGAACAGCGCTTGGCCGGGTTTGTCGACGCCTACCGCAAGGCGGTACAGCGGTTCTATCCACAGATCGCAGGTAACCCGGACTACAGCGCCATCATCAACTCGCGCCAGTTGGCCAGGCTCAATGACTACCTCAGCGATGCGCGCGACAAGGGCGCGCAGGTGCTCGACCTGTACCCCGGCGAGCACAGCGAAGGCCGGCAGTTGGCACCTCACGTGCTGCTGCAGGTCAACGACGACATGCGGGTCATGCAGGACGAAATCTTCGGCCCGCTGTTGCCCGTTGTGCCCTATCGCCAGCTTGACGATGCCCTGGCCTACGTCAACCAGCGGCCTCGCCCGCTGGCGCTGTATTACTTTGGCTATAACCGCCAAGAGCAGCAGCGCGTGCTGGAGCAGACGCACTCCGGTGGGGTGTGCCTGAACGACACCCTGTTGCATGTTGCTCAGGATGACCTGCCGTTTGGTGGCGTCGGCCCTTCTGGCATGGGCCATTACCACGGGCATGATGGTTTCCTGACCTTCAGCAAGGCCAAGGCTGTGCTGGTCAAGCAGCGATTGAATGCGGCACGGCTGATCTACCCGCCTTATGGCAAGGCCCTGCAAAAGCTGGTGTACAAACTGTTCATCCGTTAATTCGGCGATACCCCCGGGCCCAATAACAATGACTACATGCCTGCCTGACCTGCACACACTGAACCGGCGCAGCCTGCTCAAGCTGGGGCTCGGCGCCACCGCGCTGCTTGCCACGGTTGGGCTGGGTGGTTGCACACCGGCGCCGTCGGCCAAGGGCTTGCAGGTACTGCGCGACAGCGACCTGCCGATGCTGCGGGCGCTGATTCCCGTGGTTCTGGAAGGCACGGCTGCAGTGCACACGGTGGAGGCGGTGCTGCGTAGCCTGGATGACAAGCTCGCCTGCCTCTCCCCAGCCATGTTGAAACTGACCCGACAGCTACTCGATGTGCTGAGCCTGCCCCTGACCCGAGGCCCGCTCACCGGCGTATGGGGCGCGTGGGACCAGGCGAGTAGCGAGCAGATCCATGCCTTTCTGAAACGATGGCAGCACAGCACCTTCGACCTGCTACGCATGGGGCATGGCTCATTGCTTCAACTGTTACAGATGGCGTGGTACAGCCTGCCCGATGCGTGGGCCGACTGTGGCTACCCCGGCCCGCCGAAAATCTGACCCCCTTATCCAGAGCACCGACATGCCCGTACCCGATCTGTTCCGCGAAGGCCTTGCCCGCGGCTGGAAGACCTACGACGGTTCGACACTGAGCCAGGATCTGACGCTGGAAGCCGATGTGGCGATCATCGGCAGCGGTGCCGGCGGCGCTACCACTGCCGAGTTGCTCAGCGCCGCCGGGCTCAAGGTGCTGCTGATCGAAGAGGGGCCGTTGAAGACCAGTAGCGACTTTCACCTGCTCGAAGACCAGGCCTATGCCAACCTCTATCAGGAGGGCATCGGCCGCATGAGCAAGGACGGCGCCATTACCATCCTGCAAGGCCGGGCGGTCGGTGGCACGACGCTGATCAACTGGACCTCAAGTTTTCGCACGCCGGCGCAAACCCTGGACCACTGGGCCACCGAGCACGGGGTCAAAGGCCACAGTGCCGAAGCACTGGCGCCATGGTTCGAACGCATGGAAAAGCGCCTTGGCATTGAGCCCTGGGCCATGCCGCCGAATGCCAACAATGAGGTGCTGCGCCGCGGCTGTGAGCAGTTGGGTTACGCCTGGAAGGTCATTCCTCGCAATGTGCGTGGCTGCTGGAACCTGGGCTATTGCGGTATGGGGTGCCCGGTCAACGCCAAGCAGTCGATGCTGGTCACCAGTATTCCGGCGACGCTGGAGCGCGGCGGCGAGCTGCTGTACCTGGCCCGTGCCGAGCGGCTGGTGCATAACGGCGAACGTATCGCACAGTTGGAGTGTGTGGCCATGGACAGCCGCTGCGTTTCGCCCACGGGCCGGCGCATCACCATCAAGGCGCAGCACTATGTGCTGGCCGGTGGCGGTATCAACAGCCCGGCCTTGTTGTTGCGCTCCGATGCGCCAGACCCACATCAACGTCTTGGCAAGCGCACCTTCTTGCACCTGGTCAATTTCAGCGCCGCGCAGTTCAAGGACACCGTGAACCCGTTTTACGGCGCCCCTCAGTCGATCTACTCCGACCATTTTCAATGGCGTGACGGCGTTACCGGGCCCATGGCCTACAAGCTGGAGGTGCCGCCCCTGCACCCGGCGCTGGCCAGTACCCTGCTAGGTCACTTTGGCCGCGAGAATGCCCTGCGCATGGCGCAACTGCCGAACACCCATGTCATGCTGGCCCTCATGCGTGACGGCTTCCATCCACAGAGTGTCGGTGGCGAGGTGTCGCTGCGTGATGATGGTTCACCCGTGCTCGACTATTCGATATCCGATTACATCTGGGATGGCCTGCGTCGCGCCTTCCACAGCATGGCCGAGATCCAGTTCGCGGCTGGGGCACAGGCGGTGCTGCCGCTGCACAGTGACGCGCATTACGTGAAAAGCCTGGCCGAAGCCCGGCTGATGATCGACGGCCTGAACCTCGAACGCTATCTTGTCCGCTTGGGCAGCGCCCATGTCATGGGTGGCTGCGCCATGGGTGAAGACCCGCGCCAGGCAGTGTGCAATAGCCTTGGCCAGCATCATCAGTTGGCCAATCTGTCGATTCACGACGGCTCGTTGTTCCCTACCAGCATTGGCGCCAACCCACAGTTATCGGTGTATGGCCTGAGCGCCAGGCTCAGTGATGCCTTGGCCAAGCGCCTGTCGAAAGGCGGGTGACAAGCCTTATTCATGCTGTCTATAGTGCCATCAGCCTGTGCATGCGACTTGGCCGACTGCAGAGGCTGCGCTACCATCCGACTCCCCAACGCACTCCTGCCAGGACGACGCGATGAACCGAGTGTTGTACCCAGGGACATTCGACCCTATTACCAAGGGCCATGGCGATCTGGTCGAACGCGCCTCGCGCCTGTTCGACCACGTGATTATCGCGGTTGCCGCCAGTCCCAAGAAGAACCCGCTGTTCCCACTGGAACAACGGGTCGAGTTGGCGCGCGAGGTCACCCGTCATCTGCCCAATGTCGAAGTCATCGGCTTCTCCACGCTGCTGGCGCATTTTGCCAAGGAGCAGCAAGCCAATGTCTTCCTGCGAGGTTTGCGCGCAGTGTCCGACTTCGAGTACGAGTTCCAGCTGGCGAACATGAACCGCCAATTGGCCCCGGATGTCGAGAGCCTGTTCCTGACGCCCTCCGAACGCTATTCGTTTATCTCCTCCACCTTGGTGCGTGAAATCGCAGCCTTGGGTGGAGACATCAGCAAGTTCGTTCATCCAGCGGTGGCCGACGCCCTGACCCAACGCTTCAAGAAGTGATTCTTCCGGCCTGAACCGAGCGCCCGCGTGCATCGCGGGCGCTAATGCGGCACAATTACGCCATTGGTTTTCACATGCCAGGGCCAGATGCCCAGGCCGGAGTCCCCATGTCCCTGATCATCACCGACGACTGCATCAACTGCGACGTCTGCGAACCCGAGTGCCCGAACGCCGCTATTTCCCAGGGCGAAGAGATCTACGTGATCGACCCGAACCTGTGCACCCAGTGCGTCGGTCACTACGACGAACCGCAATGCCAACAGGTTTGCCCGGTTGACTGCATCCCGCTGGATGAAGCCCACCCGGAAACCCATGAAGAACTGATGATCAAGTACCGCAAGATCACCGGCAAGGCCTGATGACCGGTAGCGCCGCGCTTCGCTCACTGTTGCTTGGCGCCGCGCTGGCGCTGTGTGCCACGCAGGCCTTGGCCGACGGCCCGGGGCGGGCGGCGATTGCCAGCCCGCACCCGGAAGCCACGGCAGCCGCCCGGGAAATGCTGGAGCAGGGCGGTAACGCGTTCGATGCGGCAATTGCCGTGAGTGCCGCCCTGGCGGTGGTTGAGCCTTATGGTTCTGGGCTGGGTGGCGGTGGGTTCTTCCTGCTGCGCCAACCCGGCTCACCGGTCCGCTATCAGTTCATCGATGCCCGCGAGCGTGCGCCGGGCAAGGCCACCGCGACCCTGTACCTCAAGGACGGCAAGGTTCAACCGGGCCTGTCGATCAATGGGCCGCTGGCTGCCGCTATTCCAGGCCTGCCTGCCGCGCTGGCCGACCTCGCTGCCAACTACGGCAGGCTGCCGCTAAACCGCTCGCTGGCGCCGGCCATTCGCCTGGCCAATCAGGGTTTTGCTGTCGACCGGGTTTACCGCGACCGTGCCCAGATGCGCCTGGCTGCCCTGCGTGACGACCCGGAAAGTGCGCGCTTGTTCTTGAAAGACGGTGACGTCCCGGCGTTGGGTACGTTCATCCGCCAGCCTGAACTGGCCGTCACCCTGACACGCTTGGCCGAGCAGGGTCATGACGGCTTCTATGCCGGCGCCACGGCCAAGGCACTGCTCAGTGGCGTGCAGGGTGCAGGCGGTATCTGGCGCCAGGACGACCTGAACGACTACCGCGTCGTTCACCGTGAACCGTTGCGCTACCCGCTGGCCGAGCACCGCGAGCTGATCAGCGCACCACCGCCGTCTGCCGGTGGTGTGGCCCTGGCACAGAGCCTGGCCATGCTTCAGCGCCTGCCCTGGCAGAGCGCCGACAGCGTACAGCGCAGTCATTACGTGCTTGAAGTGCTGCGCCGCGCCTACCGAGACCGTGGCCTGCTGGGCGATCCGGATTACGTCAGTAACCCGATCCCCCAGTTGCTTTCGCGCGGTTACCTGCAGGGGTTGGCCGATGGCATTGATACCTACAAGGCGACCCCCAGTGTCGATTTGCCGCCAGCGCCGGCCTGGCGCGAAGGCGACCACACCACTCATTTCGCTGTGATCGACGCCGAAGGCAATGCGGTAGCGGCTACCTTGTCGGTCAACCTGCCGTTTGGTGCCGCTTACAGTGCCCCAGGTACGGGTGTGGTGCTGAACAATGAAATGGACGACTTTGCAGCAGACCCCAGCGGCAGCAACAGCTACGGGCTGGCCGGCAGCCAGGCCAATGCGGTAGCCGCCGGCAAGCGACCGCTGTCGAGCATGAGCCCCACGTTTATCGAGAGCCCCAGCCAGTTCGCCGCCTTTGGTACGCCTGGCGGCAGCCGCATCCCGAGCATGGTGCTGTTATCGGTCATGGCGTTTCTTGATGGCCGGCCCGTGGCCACGTGGCCAGCGGTACCGCGCTACCACCACCAGTACCTGCCGGACGTGGTCGAACACGAGCCGGGGGCGTTCAGTGCCGAGCAGCAGCGCGAGTTGCAGGCGCGTGGTTACACGCTCAAGGACGTGGGCCGCGCCTATGGCAATCAACAGGTGCTGTTCTGGGACAAGGCCGGGCATACTCTGGAGGCGGCCAGCGATCCACGCGGGCTGGGCACCTCCGAGGTATTCAGTCCACGCTGAGGCTGCTCAGGTCTGGCAGTGCGGGCAGTACACGCTGGCGCGCTGCCCGAGGCGTACTTCTCGCAAGGTGCTGCCACACACCTTGCACGGTTCTTCCCCGCGCCCGTAAACGAACAGTTCCTGCTGGAAATAGCCAGGCTGGCCGTCGCCACCGATAAAGTCACGCAAGGTGGTACCGCCACGCTCGATGGCACTGGCCAGGATTCGTTTTATTTCGATAGCCAGTTTCAGGTAGCGCGCCCGGGAAATGCTCCCCGCTTCGCGTCGAGGGTCAATGCCGGCGGCAAACAACGCCTCGGTCGCATAGATATTGCCGACGCCCACCACCACCGCGTTGTCCATGATGAATGGCTTGACCGCCATTGAGCGTCCCCGCGATAGCTGGAACAGGCGCTCACCGTCAAACAGATCGGTCAGCGGCTCAGGCCCCAGCTTGATCAGCAGTTCATGGTGCAGTGGGTCGAGGCTCCAGAGCATCGCGCCAAAGCGCCGGGGGTCGGTGTAACGCAGTGCCAGCCCGGACTCCAGCTCGATGTCCACGTGCTCGTGCTTGAGCGCTGGCAGGCCGATTTCTACCAGCCGCAAGTTGCCGGACATGCCCAGGTGACTGATCAATGTACCGACTTCGGCGTTGATCAGCAGGTACTTGGCCCGCCGTTCGACGCTGACGATACGCTGGCCTGAGAGGCGAACATCAAGGTCTTCGGGGATCGGCCAGCGCAGGCGCCGGTCACGCACGATCACCCGTTTGACCCGCTGACCTTCCAGATAGGGCGCGATCCCGCGTCGTGTTGTTTCGACCTCTGGCAATTCAGGCATCGATCAATGCCCACCCAGGTCGCGGATGGTTTGCTTGAGGTTTTCGAAGTCGTACTCAGGCAAGCCGACGTAATCGAGCACCAGATGGCTGATGGTGTTCCACTCATGGTCTTCGCTCTGGCCACCCAGCACCCGGTGCGAAGCGCAAATATGCTCGGCCATCTTCAGGATCGACAGCAGGTTCTTCAACTGGCTGTTACGCGCCGATTCATCACTGAATACCGCCAGGGCGTTGTGATGATTGGCAATGGCATTGCTCAGGTGTTCCGGCAGGCGCCACGACTTGGCGGTGTAGTAGCCGACCACGGCATGGTTGGTGTTGAACACCTGGTTTTCGGTATCGACCACCCGTTGGCCGGGCCCGGCGCTGGCGTAGGCGTCTTCGACCACGCTCATGTACTCCGGGAAACGCTTGAGCATCAGCGGGATGCCACAGTCGTGGAACAGCCCCAGGGCATAGGCCTCGTCCACTGCTTGCGAGCCCAAACGCTTTGCCAGGGTCATGCAGGTCATGGCCACGTCCTGGGCGTTGTCCCAGAAACGGTTCAAGGTGACGATGGTTTCATCGCTCATCTCGCCCTTGATCGACTGCGCATTGATCAGGTTGATGATCGAACGGCTACCGAGCAGATTCACCGCGCGCTGAATCGAAGCGATCTTGTTGGTCAGGCCGAAATGCGCTGAGTTGACCAGCTTGAGCAGTGCCCCAGAAAGCCCCGGATCCTGGGATATCAGCTTGGCGATCACCTCCAGGTCTGGATCAGGCATGTACTGCTCCATTTGCAGATCAACCATGATTTGCGGCTGGGGCGGTACACTGATGCCCTGAAGGGCCTGCTGAATCTGTTCGGAGGAGAGTTCTTGGGACATAAGTACACACTCGGGGCTGAGCGGCGATTTTAACCTTGCCCTGCGCCCAAGTAACACCGGCAGATGGCGCAATTGCAACTAATTGCCACCTCGGTTCACCACTTGGCGGCTATTTATCCTCGGCCACGCGTTGAAGCTCGTCGACGCGTTATACTCCCGCTCTTTTTTCCGGAGCGACGTCATGTCCCTGCCCAGCCTTCGCCTCAAAGCCAACGCCGACCGCCGCCTGCGCGCCGGCCATCTATGGGTTTACAGCAACGAAATCGACGTCGCCGCGACCCCGCTGCATGGCTTCAAGGCCGGTGATCAGGCCGTGCTGGAAGCCGCGGGCGGTAAAGCCCTTGGCATCGTCGCCATGAGCCCGAACAACTTGATCTGTGCTCGCCTGCTGTCGCGTGATGCCAAGCTGCCGCTGGACAAGTCGCTGCTGGTGCACCGCCTGAATGTGGCCCTGTCGCTGCGTGAGCGCCTGTTCGACAAGCCTTACTACCGCTTGGTCTACGGTGATTCCGACCTGCTGCCGGGCCTGGTGGTCGACCGTTTCGGCGACATTCTGGTCGTGCAACTGGCTTCGGCCACCATGGAACTGCACCGCGACGACATCCTTGCCGCGTTGGTCCAGGTGCTCAAGCCAAGTGGCATCCTGTTCAAGAACGACTCCGCCGCACGTGATGCCGAAGGGCTGAACCGCTACGTGGAAACCGCATTCGGCCTGGTGCCCGAGTGGGTTGCACTGGAGGAAAACGGCGTGAAGTTCGAAGCGCCGGTGATGGAAGGCCAGAAAACCGGCTGGTTCTATGACCACCGCATGAACCGTGCGCGCCTGGCGCCGTACGTCAAAGGCAAGCGTGTTCTCGACCTGTTCAGCTACATCGGTGGCTGGGGCGTGCAGGCCGGTGCCTTTGGCGCCAGCGAAGTGTTCTGCGTCGACGCTTCGGGCTTTGCCCTGGACGGCGTTGAGCGTAACGCTGCACTCAACGGTATTGCCGAGAAGGTCACCTGCGTCGAAGGTGATGTATTTGAAGCACTGAAAGAACTGAAAGCTGCCGAAGAGCGTTTCGACGTGATCGTGGCCGACCCACCGGCGTTCATCAAGCGCAAGAAAGACCTGAAGAACGGCGAGGGCGCCTATCGTCGCCTGAACGAGCAAGCCATGCGCCTGCTCACCAAGGACGGCATTCTGGTCAGCGCGTCGTGCTCGATGCACCTGCCTGAAGACGACCTGCAGAACATTCTGCTGACCAGCGCCCGCCACCTGGACCGCAACATCCAGTTGCTGGAACGTGGCGGCCAGGGCCCGGATCACCCGGTACACCCGGCGATTCCGGAAACCCGCTACATCAAGAGCCTGACCTGCCGTTTGCTGCCTAACAGCTAACATGCGGTGCCGGTGTTGGGCTGCTCGGCAGCTCAACACCTAGTCGTGCGTTGGCAATGCGCTCAGTTCCACACCGTCGATGTTGAACGTGTTAAAGCGTGGTTTGACCGGCTTTAGCGCACCCTGGCGGATCAACTCGATCACGCGCGCCGGGTCGTCCTGCCCCTCCAGGTCTGCAGCCGCTCGCCACTCGCCGTGCTCATCACGCTCCAGAATGTAAGCCTTGAACGCCCATTCCTCCTTGGACACGAGCAGCACCTCGTTGCGACCGTCGTCGTTCAGGTCCATGGCGTGCAGTACGCAACCAGCCCCCTGGCAATGCATGCCGATGAACGCGCCTTTCAGCATCGTCTCGACACCGTCCTCGGTATTGCCGACCCACTCGATCTTCAAGGCGTTATCACGGCCGTCAAATTCTGCCGAGTTCGAGCGGTAGGTCGGCTCTTTCAAAATCTCACGCAGCTGCTCGCGCCCTTGAGCGTCCAGAATCTGCCCGCGGTCCACTTCGGCCGTGAGCCATTCGAGCTGCTCGATTCCAGGCGCACCAAGCCGGTAACGCAGGGTCCAGGCATCGAAGTCCGCCACCGCTGTACGCCCGCTGAGCAGGCGTTGCACCTGGTGCTTTGCGCTCCAGGTTTCAGGGCTCACCAGTGGCGTATGCACCAGTACCAACACTACGCAGCCAAACAGGGCAATGGGCGGGTTGCTGGTACGCAGATGCCCCAGCCACACCGGCTGCCGGCGAATAACCGCCCACACCGCCGCAAGGCTATACAGCAGCGCGACCAGCAGCAGTGGGATCGCCATGAAACGTTGCGGCGTCAGGCCGTATTGCTCAATGCGCAGCCAGGTCGAGTAGCCCGCCAGTACGACCAGCACCGGCAAGCACAGCAGGGACAACTCCACCAAAAGCCGCAAGCCTCTGGCGTATGGGGCGCTGTCGTGACCGTCCTGGAACACACCATTGACCAGAAACAGGTTAAGCCCCACCAGGCACAGCAGGATCAGGGTCGAAGAACCGGTATCCCAGACCGGTTGCAGACCACTGAATGGCAAGGTCAGGATGAACAGCACGGTCATCAGTGCTCCGAATGGCAGCAGGAAGCGGCACACCGCCAGCAGCACGCCACGCAGCAGCCCAATGACCGTCTCTTTCTCGCGGCCTATGCGCATGCCGAGGGAAAACACCAGTGTCAGGGCGATCGCGAGGAACAGTGGTGACTCGAGCACCGCCTTGACCTGCGGCACGCCCAGCATCTTGAACAGCGCACCACACAACAGCACCAGCAGCATCACCACCATGATCAGCTGCTGGGCGAGCAGCACGATGAAGATGTTGTTCCAGGCATGCCTGAACAGGTCTTCATAGCGTGGCCAGCGGCCTTCACGGGTTGGCCAACTGGCGATGAAGGCGCAGCCGATGTAGCCCAGCAGGCTTGCGCAGACCACCCAGGACCCTTGCAGCCACTGCGAGCCGTTGTCGGAAAAGACCCAGCCGCTGATCGCCGTCATCACCAATGTCATCAGTGCAACCAGTACCCAGGTGCCGCGCTGCAGCACTGAACGCCCGAGCAGTTGCAGGTTGATCCCGCCGACGGTAGCCAGTGTCACCAGCATGGTGCTGATCCAGGGGATCTCCAGCCAAAGTGCGCTCAAGAGCAACAGCCCCTGAAGGGCGCCAACGAGCAGATAGAAATATAACGAAGGGGATAACGCGGGCATGCCAAGTCCTTTTGCCGGGGGAGCTGCGAAGGGCGGCAGTCTAACCAAGTGCCGCCAGATTTTCCCCTTGGAGGCACCGCTGACGCACCAACCCGCTATAGCGCCATTCCTTCCCGCGGCCAGCCGTGTAGAATCGGCCTATTCATCGCCAGTCATCCCCGGCGGGTTTATGAGCTCTGGCCGAGCGCACGGCGATCCCGCGGCGTTCTCGGCTTCATCCGCACCAGCGGCCACCTGCCTTCGGTGCAAAGGACAAGAGACGCTCACTCCCCTTTTTGTTACCTGCTTAGCCGCCAGGAGTGCTCCATGCCAGATTACCGCTCGAAAACGTCCACCCACGGCCGCAACATGGCCGGCGCACGCGCCCTGTGGCGCGCCACGGGTATGAAAGACGACGATTTCAAGAAACCGATCATCGCCATTGCCAACTCGTTCACCCAGTTCGTACCGGGCCACGTCCACCTCAAGGACCTCGGCCAACTGGTCGCCCGTGAGATTGAACGCGCCGGTGGCGTGGCCAAGGAATTCAACACCATCGCGGTCGATGATGGCATCGCCATGGGCCATGACGGCATGCTCTACTCGCTGCCAAGCCGCGAGATCATCGCCGACTCGGTCGAGTACATGGTCAACGCTCACTGCGCCGACGCCATTGTCTGCATCTCCAACTGCGACAAGATCACCCCCGGCATGCTGATGGCCGCCCTGCGCCTGAACATCCCGGTGATCTTCGTTTCCGGCGGCCCGATGGAAGCCGGCAAGACCAAGCTGGCCAGCCACGGCCTGGACCTGGTCGACGCCATGGTCATCGCAGCCGACTCCTCGGCCTCCGATGAAAAGGTCGCCGAGTATGAGCGCAGCGCCTGCCCGACCTGCGGTTCCTGCTCCGGCATGTTCACCGCCAACTCGATGAACTGCCTGACCGAGGCCCTGGGCCTGGCCCTGCCGGGCAACGGCTCGACCCTGGCCACCCACAGCGACCGCGAACAACTGTTCTTGCAGGCTGGCCGGACCATCGTCGAGCTGTGCAAGCGTTACTACGGCGAGAACGATCAGAGCGTTCTGCCGCGCAATATCGCCAGCTTCAAGGCGTTCGAGAACGCCATGACCCTGGACATCGCCATGGGCGGATCGACCAACACCATCCTGCACCTGCTGGCCGCGGCCCAGGAAGCCGAAATCGACTTCGACCTGCGCGACATCGATCGCCTGTCGCGCAAAGTGCCGCAGTTGTGCAAAGTGGCGCCGAACATCCAGAAGTACCATATGGAAGATGTGCACCGCGCCGGTGGCATCATCAGCATCCTCGGTGAACTGGCCCGTGGTGGCCTGTTGCATACCGACCTGCCGACCGTACACAGCAAGACCATGGCCGATGCCATTGCCAAGTGGGACATCACCCAGAGCGATGACCCCGAGGTGCATACCTTCTTCCGCGCGGGCCCGGCCGGTATTCCGACCCAGACCGCCTTCAGCCAGTCGACCCGTTGGGAAACCCTCGATGCCGACCGTGAAAACGGCTGCATTCGCAGCGTTGAGCACGCCTACTCGCAAGAAGGCGGCCTGGCTGTGCTTTACGGCAACATCGCCCTGGACGGCTGCGTGGTGAAAACTGCTGGCGTCGATGAGTCGATCCACGTGTTCGAAGGCAACGCGAAGATCTTCGAAAGCCAGGACAGCGCGGTACGCGGCATCCTCGCCGACGAAGTGAAGGAAGGTGACATCGTCATCATCCGTTACGAAGGTCCGAAAGGCGGCCCGGGCATGCAAGAGATGCTCTACCCGACCTCGTACCTGAAGTCCAAAGGTCTGGGCAAGGCTTGCGCGCTGCTGACCGACGGTCGTTTCTCTGGCGGTACCTCGGGCCTGTCGATTGGCCATGCTTCGCCAGAAGCGGCAGCCGGTGGTGCAATCGGCCTGGTACGTGATGGCGACAAAGTGCTGATCGACATCCCGAACCGCTCGATCAACCTGCTGGTGGACGACGCCGAACTGGCTGCACGCCGGGTTGAGCAGGACAAGAAAGGCTGGAAACCGGTTGAAGTGCGCCCACGTAAAGTGACCACTGCGCTGAAAGCCTACGCCCTGCTGGCCACCAGCGCCGACAAGGGTGCGGTACGCAACAAGGCCCTGCTCGACGGGCTGTAAGGCGCTGCGCCAAGCCTTACAAACAAAGCCCCTGACCGAAAGGCCAGGGGCTTTTGTTTTGCAGGCGTTTGCTCAATAGGGCGACCTGTACTGCATGGCCTTGTTCACATCGTGTGGCAACTGGCTTGCCAGTGATACAGGGCAGCGGCTTACTGATTCCAGGGCGCTGCACGTCGGCTGTCGAGCAAGCTCAGGTAACTGCTGCCGCCCAACTGGCGCATCTGCTGGCGTATCCAGCTGGCACGTCGCGCGACGTAGCTGCTGGGGTGGCTGGCGCTCCATTTGCGTGGGCTGGGCAGCACGGCAGCGAGCAGGCTGGCCTGTTGCTGGGACAGGTTACGGGCGTTGACACCGAAATGGTGCCGGGCGGCGGCCTGTGCGCCAAACACCCCGTCATCCCATTCAGCGCTGTTGAGGTACACCTCAAGGATGCGCTCTTTCGACCAAAACACCTCGATCAGCGCCGTGAACCAGGCTTCCAGCCCCTTGCGCAACCAGCTACGCCCCGACCAGAGAAACAGGTTCTTCGCCACCTGCTGGCTCAGCGTGCTGGCCCCGCGGATGCTGCCACCACGTTCGTTGTGGGCCAGCGCGGCCTGGATTGCCGTGAAATCGAAGCCCCAATGCTCAGGGAATTTCTGATCTTCTCCGGCGATCACCGCCACTTTCAGATCGTCAGAGATCTGTTCCCAGGGTTGCCAGTCGCGCTGCAGGTCTATCGGTTGACCGTTGAACCAGGAGGCAACCTTGCGCTCGACCATCAGTGCAGTGCCCGGTGGCGGCACCCAGCGAAAGAGCAGCACCAGCAGGGCACTGCCGGCCGCGAACCAGAGCAGGGCACGAGTGAGGCGACGCAGTAGGGATGACAGCATAAGAGAGATGGCTTGGCCGAACCGATGGAGCGGGCCATTATACAGACCCTCTGCCTCGCCATGGTCCTGACTGGGAGTTGTCTTATGCTTCGTAGTTTCTTGTTGCTCGCTGCCTTTTTCGGTTTTACCGGTGTCGCCCTTGGCGCCTTTGCCGCCCACGGCCTGAAAGCACGCTTGAGCAGTGAGTACCTGGCGATCTTTCAAACCGGGGTCACGTATCAACTGATTCACACCCTAGCCCTGCTGGCGGTAGCGTTGCTCGCCACGCAGCTCCCCGGGCGCCTGGTGGGTTGGGCCGGTGGCCTGTTCAGCCTGGGTATCGTGCTGTTCTCCGGCAGCCTGTACCTGCTGACACTCACCGGCGTCGGCAAGCTGGGCATCATCACGCCACTGGGCGGCGCGGCATTCCTCGCGGGCTGGTTGTGCCTGGGGCTTACCGCCTGGCGCTTGAGTTGACTGATCGGTCGAAAACCGGGACGAATGGCGCTGCTTTGCCTTGGTCATCCGCGTGGATCGGGGCTAGAATGCTGGCCCCCTGAAAATAATGGCTGCCGTCCGCATGCGCATTCAATTGAACGGTGAACCCTATGAGCTGCCTGACGGTACGACCGTCGAGGCATTGTTGACCCGGCTGGAGTTGGTCGGCCGCCGGATTGCAGTGGAACTCAACCTGGATATCGTGCCGCGCAGTCAGCACGCCGCCACCGCCCTGCGCGAAGGCGATCAGGTCGAAGTCGTCCACGCCATTGGTGGCGGCTAGGCCGCCCCGCGATTCACCTGCAAGCCCCTCAACCCCCAAGAGGATTTCCGATGAGCAATGTTCGTAGCGACAAGCCTTTCACCCTGGCTGGCCGTACCTTCCAGTCGCGCCTGCTGGTGGGTACCGGCAAGTACCGTGACATGGAAGAAACCCGTCTGGCCATCGAGGCCTCGGGGGCTGAGATCGTCACCGTCGCCGTGCGCCGTACCAACATCGGCCAGAACCCGGGCGAGCCGAACCTGCTCGACGTGCTGCCGCCAGACCGCTACACCATCCTGCCGAACACCGCCGGTTGCTATGACGCCGTCGAAGCCGTGCGTACCTGCCGCCTGGCCCGCGAACTGCTCGATGGGCACAACCTGGTGAAGCTGGAAGTGCTGGCGGACCAGAAGACCCTGTTCCCCAATGTGATCGAAACCCTGAAGGCCGCCGAAGTGCTGGTCAAGGACGGTTTCGACGTGATGGTGTACACCAGCGATGATCCGATCATCGCCCGGCAACTGGCCGAAGCTGGCTGCATTGCCGTGATGCCGCTGGCGGGCCTGATTGGCACCGGCCTGGGCATCTGCAATCCGTACAACCTGCAAATCATCCTGGAAGAAGCCAAGGTGCCTGTGCTGGTCGACGCCGGTGTCGGTACCGCCTCGGACGCGACCATTGCCATGGAGCTGGGTTGCGAGGCCGTGCTGATGAACTCGGCGATTGCCCATGCCCAGCAGCCGATCATGATGGCCGAGGCCATGAAACATGCAATCGTTGCCGGCCGCCTGGCGTACCTGGCCGGTCGTATGCCGAAAAAACTCTATGCCAGCGCCTCGTCGCCGCTGGATGGTCTGATCAAGTAAGAGCTCCCGATGACTGAATCGCAACAACCGCCGATCTCTCCTGAAGGCGAAGAGCGTCAACACCGCCGCATCAAGAGTTTTGTGATGCGTGCCGGCCGCATGACTGAAGGCCAGCAGCGTGGTCTGGACCAGGGCGCGCCGCTGTTTGTCCTGCCGCTGAGCGACAGCCCGGTGGATTTCGACCAGGTTTTCGGTCGCGCCGCGCCGCGCACGCTGGAGATTGGTTTCGGCATGGGCCATTCCCTGTTGGAAATGGCCGCTGCTGCGCCTGAACAGGACTTCATCGGTGTCGAAGTACACCGGCCGGGTGTCGGTGCGCTGCTCAATGGCGTGCTGACCCAGGGCCTGAAGAACCTGCGGGTGTATGACTGCGATGCCATCGAAGTGCTGAACAAGTGCGTGGCTGACAACAGCCTTGATCGCTTGCTGCTGTTCTTCCCGGACCCTTGGCACAAGAGCCGTCACCACAAGCGGCGCATTGTTCAGCCGGCATTCGCCGAGCTGGTACGCAGCAAGCTGAAGGTCGGTGGTGTGCTGCACATGGCCACGGACTGGGAGCCCTATGCCGAGTACATGCTGGAAGTCATGAACGTTGCACCGGGTTACCGCAACCTGGCAGCGGACGGCAAATGCGTACCGCGACCTGAAGAGCGCCCGGTTACCAAGTTCGAGCGTCGCGGTGAGCGGCTCGGGCATGGCGTCTGGGACTTGAAGTTCGAGAAGCTGGCGTAAGCCTCTGCGCGAGCCGGCACTGCCGGCTCCTGCAGGTCAGCGGCGGTCGGCGACAACGCCGATCAGCACCAGTACCACCAGCAGTACCGGTGCCAGGGCATAGTTGTTGAACTGGCTCAGGCCGCGCACCACCCAGGGTGTGGCATAGATCAGCGCCGCACCACTGCCGATCAGGCACAGCAGGGCCATGAACGGGACGCGCAAGGCGCCCGCCAGATTGCCGATCCGTTGTTCGATCCAGCCCTTGATATCCGTGCCGAACAGCACCAGCAGGCAGCCGACCAGCGCCAAGGAAATCTCCGACAGGTTACTGCGGCTCCAGCGGGAAACGGTTGAGAGCAGGTCGAGTACCAAGTCCATTCGCAATCCTTAGGTCAAGAAATACTGCAGCAGGTCGTTGAGGAACAACTGGCCGCGTGGCGTGGCCACCAGTCGCGTCGGTTCGACCTGCAAAAGTCCCTTTTGTTCGGCTTCGCGACGTGCCGCCGCCAACTGTTCCATCGGCAGCCCGGTACGCTGGCTGAACAGCTCCGCGTCCACCCCTTGAGTCAGGCGCAGGGCGTTCATCAGGAACTCGAACGGCAGCTCCTCAACGGGCAACAGCTTTTCACCCGCCTTGAAGGCTTTGGCCGGGTTCAGGTAGTCCTTGGGCAGGCGAGTCTTCCAGGTGCGCACGATGCGCCCGTCCGGGTGGCTGAGTTTGCCATGGGCGCCCGCGCCAATACCGATGAAGTCGCCGAAGCTCCAGTAGTTCAGGTTGTGCCGCGCAGCGCGCCCGGGCTGGGCGTAGGCGGACACTTCGTACTGGGCGTAGCCATGCTCGGCAAGCAGGGCCTGGCCGGCTTCCTGGATATCCCAGAGGATGTCGTCTTCGGGCAGCACCGGTGGCTGGTTCCAGAACACCGTGTTCGGCTCCAGGGTCAGCTGGTACCAGGACAGGTGGGTCGGGCCCATGGCGATGGCTTGGCGCAGGTCGCTCAGGGCGTCATCCAGGGACTGATCGGGCAAACCGTGCATCAGGTCCAGGTTGAAGTTGTCGAACCCGGCCCGTCGTGCCATGTCGGCCGCACGCACGGCTTCTTCACCGTTGTGGATACGCCCCAGGGCTTCGAGCTTGGCCTGTTGGAAGCTCTGGATGCCGATCGACAGGCGGTTGATGCCCAGTTGCCGGTAGGCGGTGAACTTCTCCTGCTCGAACGTTCCGGGGTTGGCCTCCAGGGTGATTTCAATGTCACTGGCGAACGGGATGCGTTGTTCGACACCGGCCAGCAACCGGCCCAGTGCCTGTGCGCTGAACAGGCTAGGGGTGCCACCACCGAAGAAGATCGAACTCAGCGGCCGGCCATAGACGGCAGGCAACTCCTGCTCAAGGTCAGCCAGGAGTGCGTCGACATAGGCCTCTTCTGGCAGCTCGGCACTGGCCGCATGAGAGTTGAAGTCGCAGTACGGGCATTTGCGCACGCACCAGGGGATGTGGATA
Source organism: Pseudomonas sp. HLS-6 TE3448 (assembly GCF_053629555.1). Lineage (NCBI taxonomy): Bacteria > Pseudomonadati > Pseudomonadota > Gammaproteobacteria > Pseudomonadales > Pseudomonadaceae > Pseudomonas > Pseudomonas sp. HLS-6 TE3448. Next base: position 1,643,184 of record NZ_JBRJIO010000001.1, read on the forward strand.
TACAGCGCAAGGGGTGGCAGCTGTGGCAGCGCCAGCCGAGGTGCCTGGGAGCTGAAGCCAGCCTCGCTCAGGTGCAGAGGCTGTGCTGGTGAATGCTCGGTCATGCCAGGCCCAGGCCCAGGCGCTGTCGCAGCAGGCTCATGGCGCGAGCACGGTGGCTCAGCTGATTTTTCTCGACCGGGTTCAACTCGGCGCTCGAGCAGTTGCGCTCCGGCACCCAGAACAGCGGGTCATAACCAAAGCCGTTGGCACCGCTGGCTTCGGTCAGGATGCGACCGTGCCAGAGACCTTCGCAGAGAATGGGTAGCGGATCGTCAGCGTGCCGTACCAGTGCCAGCACGCAAACGAACTGGGCTGTGCGCTGGTCGTGTGGAACGTCCTTGAGAACGTCGAGCAGCTTGGCGTTGTTGGCCGCGTCGCCCTGGCCATCGGCGTAGCGTGCCGAGTAGATGCCTGGGGCGCCACCGAGGGCGTCCACGGCCAGCCCTGAATCGTCGGCCAAGGCCGGCAACCCGGAAATACGCGCCGCATTACGGGCTTTGAGGATGGCATTCTCAACGAACGACAGGCCGGTTTCCTCGGGCTCTACGCTACTGAATTCACCGATTGAACGCAGTTGAACCGAGTCGCCGAGCATGGCCTGGAGTTCTTTCAGTTTGCCGGCGTTATGGCTGGCCAATACGAGCTGTGGAAAAGTCATCATTCGCCTGGGAATACTTCCTGGTTAAAGCTGAAACTGTTGGTTTTGCCAGCGGCACCGACAGTGACCGTGAAGGTGTAGGTTTCTGGCTGCTGCACCGGGAACTGGGCAATGTAGTACGTCGCGCCCTGATCATTGACCTGCTTGAAGGTAAGGTCGGTCTTACGGCTGGTCAGGTCACTGACCGTGCCGCTGACCGAGGCGGCGCTGGGCTTGCCGTCCTTGAGAACGGTGATGTTCAGCACGCCCTGGTTCTTGCTGCGTACAAGGCCAGCAGCCTGGGCCGTCGCCGGTTGCAGGAAGCCGGAGTTGAAGACGCTGTAGTGAACGGTCACATCACCGAAGACTTCCTTGCGCTCGGGCTTGGCGGCATCGGCAGCCAGGACCGGGATGGCCAGGCACAGGCTGCATAGAAACAGGACTAGACGGCGCATGATCGTACTCCTCGAAAAGGGCGGGGTTAAACCGCGACCTGATGTTCCTGCAGGCCCGGGCTGTTGACACGGTAAATGCCGATCTCACCTAGTAGATTAGGCCAAAGCTTGCTTGCCCACCCGTGGCGGTGCAAGTGGTCTACTGCCAGGCGGTCGAGTACTTGTGCCCGGCGCTCGCGGCACAGCGCCTCGAAGTCTTCAAAGGTGCAGAAGTGGATGTTCGGCGTGTTGTACCAGGTATACGGCATGAAGTCCGACACCGGCATGCGACCTTTGGTCGCCAGGTACCAGCGGCAGCGCCAATGACCGAAGTTGGGGAAGGTGATGATGCACTGGCGACCGACCCGCAGCATTTCGTCGAGAATCCGGTCCGGGTATTCGACCGCCTGCAGGGCCTGGGTCATGACCACGACATCGAAGCTGTTGCTGGCAAAGTTGCCCAGGCCCTTGTCGAGGTCCTGTTCGATGACGTTGACGCTCTTGGCCACGCACTCGGCGATGTTGTCGGGGTCGATTTCCAGGCCGTAGCCGGTTACCTGTTTGTTGGCGCGCAGCGAAGCCAGTAGCTCGCCATTACCGCAGCCAAGGTCGAGTACCCGGCTGCCAGCGGGGATCCAGTCTTGGATGATTTCCAGATCGGCTCTCATGGGGTCCTCAGAGGGCAATGCGGTTCATGTAGCGGGAGAAGGCCTGCAGGTACCGTGGGATCGGGATCAGGAAGGCATCGTGGCCTTGTGGCGCATCGATCTCCAGGTAGCAGACGTTTTTCTTCGCGGCCATCAGTGCGTCGACGATCTCCCGCGAGCGGGCGGGCGAGAAGCGCCAGTCGGTGGTGAACGACATCACGCAGAAATCGGCTTTGACGCCGGCCAGGGTCGCGGCCAGGTCACCCCCGTGGGCGGCGGCCGGGTCGTAGTAGTCCAGGGCCTTGGTCATCAACAGGTAGGTGTTGGCGTCGAAACGCCCCGAAAATTCTTCGCCCTGATAGCGCAGGTAGCTTTCAACCTGGAATTCCACGCTGTGGAAGTCGTAGTTGAGCTTGTCGCTTTTCAGTTCGCGGCCAAACTTCTCGCCCATCGAGTCATCGGACAGGTAGGTAATGTGCCCGACCATGCGCGCCAGCATCAGGCCGCGCTTGGGGATTACGCCGTGCTCCTGGAAGTAACCGCCGTGGAATTCCGGGTCGGACAGGATGGCCTGGCGCGCCACTTCGTTGAAGGCGATGTTCTGTGCCGAGAGTTTCGGTGCCGAAGCGATGGTCAGGCAGTGGCGTACCCGCTCGGGGTAACTGATGGTCCACTGCAGCGCCTGCATGCCGCCGAGGCTGCCGCCAACGACCGCCGCCCAGGTGCTGATGCCAAGCCGGTCGGCCAGGCGTGCCTGGCTGTGTACCCAGTCTTCCACGGTGAGCACCGGGAACTCGGCACCAAAAGGCTTGCCGGTCGCCGGGTTTATGCTGCTTGGCCCGGTGGAACCGTTACAGCCGCCGAGGTTGTTCAGGCTGACGACGAAGAAACGGTTGGTGTCGATAGGTTTGCCGGGGCCGATGCAACTGTCCCACCATCCGGGCTTGCGGTCGTCGGCGCTGTGGTAGCCCGCCGCGTGGTGGTGCCCCGAAAGGGCATGACAGATCAGCACGGCGTTGCTCGCGCTGCTGTTGAGTGTGCCGTAGGTTTCGTACATCAGGTCGTAGGCGGCCAGCGAACGACCGCAGGCCAGGGCCAGGGGATCGCTGAAGTGCGCCAGTTGCGGTGTTACCAGACCGACCGAATCTTCGGGAAAGACAGTGGACATCGACCCTGCTCACGCTTAAATGAGGCGTAAGTCTAAAGACCGCTGGGGTGGGGGGCAAGCCGCGTGGTAGATGGCTGGCCTTGCCGACGAAGCCCTGTGAATTCATCGTCGGCAAGGCCGCCTCTGCGGGCGTGGTGTCGTCAGGCCTGAAATCAGACCAGCAGGCGCAGGATCTCTGGCATTGCGGTCATGGCTGCCAGGTTGTTGATGACCAGCATGTCGATCAGTTTCAGCGCCATGAACGCCAGGATCGGCGAAATATCCAGGCCGCCGAGGTTTGGCAGCAGGCGACGGAACGGGGCCAGGAACGGATCGCAGATCTGGTTGACCAGTTCGGCACCAGGGTTGTGGCTGCCCGGTGCGACCCAGGACAGGATCACGCTGACGATCAGGGCGAAGAAGAAGATCTTCAAGAACAGCGCGGTGACGCCAATGATCGACCAGATCAGCAACTGCAACGGGTTGCCGGTGGTGCCGTAGGCCAGCAACAAGGTCAGGCCCATCAGCAGCAGCTGTACGGCCAGTGCCAGCAGCAATGACGACATGTCCAGGCCGAACAGGCTGGGGATGATCCGGCGCAACGGTTTGAGCAACGGCTGGGTGGCGCGTACGGCAAACTGGCTGAGCGGGTTGTAGAAGTCTGCGCGAACCAGCTGCAGGATGAAGCGCAGCATCACGACCAGCAGGAACAGGCTGCCGAGGGTCTGCAGAATGTAGATTGCAGCGGTGTTCAGTCCGATCATCTTCGGCTCCTTAGTTGCCTAGTTGTTCGGCCAGTTCGGCCGAGCGGTGCGCAGCTGCGCCCAGCGCTTTTTCCACCAGCGCTTCGAATCCATCAGCCTGGAAGGACTTGATCGCCGCCTCCGTCGTGCCGGCTGGCGAGGTCACCCGACGGCGCAATTCAGCTGCGTCGACATCACTGGTAACTGCCATTTGCGCGGCACCCAGTGCGGTTTGCAGGGTCAGGCGTGCTGCGGTTTCACGTGGCAGGCCAAGTTTCTCGCCGGCTGCAGTCATGGCTTCGATCAGCAGGAAGAAGTAGGCCGGGCCGCTGCCGGATACGGCAGTAACGGCGTCCAGTTGCTGTTCCTGTTCTAGCCACAGTGCAATGCCTACGGCCGAGAGCAGTTGTTCGGCCTGCTGGCGCTGTTCGGCACTGACCTGGGCGGTGGCGAACAGGCCGCTGACGCCCTGGCGCAGTAGCGCTGGGGTATTGGGCATGCAGCGTACGATCGGCTGGGCGCCAAGCCATTGGTTCATGCTGGCGCAGGTGATGCCGGCAGCAATCGAGACGACCAGTTGGTTCGGCTTGAGGCTGGGTTGCAGTGCCAGGCAAACGGCTTTCATGGCCTGCGGTTTGACGGCCAGCACGATCACGTCGGCGCCGTCGATGGCCTCGGCATTGTCGGCGAACATCTCGATGCCGTGTTCGGCGTGTACTTTGGCGCGCTGTTCGGCGCCAGGGTCGCTGGCGCGAATCTGCGCAGCCTCCAGGCCCTGTGCGCGCAGGCCGCCGATCAGGCTGGCGGCCATGTTGCCGGCACCGATAAAGGCAATACGAGTCTTGCTCATGTCAGGTCCTTGTCGAAAAAGGTGAGTAAAGCAGGGTCAGGGTTGGCCGTAGTCACGGGCTCCAAACAGCGCGGTACCGATGCGCACCCAGGTTGCACCCTGTGCAATCGCCGACTCCAGGTCGTGGCTCATGCCCATGGATAACGTGTCGAGTGGCAAGCCCAGGCTGGCCTGCAGGTCGCGTACCTTGGCAAAGGCTGCGTCCTGCGCGGTGCGGTCTTCGGTGGGCTCGGGTATCGCCATCAAGCCACGCAGCTTCAGCCGTGGTAGCACCGCGATGGCAGCGGCCAGCGCGGGCAGTTCCTCCGGGGTGCAGCCGGACTTGCTGTCTTCGCCACTGACATTGACCTGAATACAGATGTTCAATGGTTCCAGCGATTCAGGGCGCTGCTCGGAAAGGCGTTGAGCGATTTTCAGGCGATCCACGGAATGTACCCAGTCGAAGTGCTCGGCGATAGCGCGCGTCTTGTTCGACTGAATGGGGCCGATGAAGTGCCAGGTCAAGGGCAGGTCGGTCAATTCGGCCTGTTTGCCCAGGGCTTCCTGCAGGTAGTTCTCGCCCATGTCGCGCAGGCCGGCAGCGAAGGCTTCGCGCACGGCGGCGGCAGGTTTGGTTTTGCTCACGGCCAGCAGCTTGATGCTGGCCGGATCTCGCCCGGCAGCCTCGGCGGCACGGTGGATGCGCTCGGCGAGGGTGGAAATGTTGTCTGCTATGGTGGACATGATCGATGCCAGCGGCTCTTTGGGTCTGCGGCATTCTACCTGCTTGGCGGTGTTTGGGGAGTCTTATGGATGTGACTGAACTGCTGGCCCTTGCTGTCAAGGAGGGGGCCTCGGACCTGCACCTGGCGGCGGGTGATGTGCCAATGATCCGCCTGGATGGCGAGATGCTGCGACTGGATTTGCCGCCGCTTGAGCCTGATCAGGCGCGGGCGTTAATCGCGCAAATCATGACGGATCAGCAAAAAAAGGATTTCAAAACCCTTCAGGATCTCGATTTCTCCTTTGCCATGGCGGGGGTAGGGCGCTTCAGGGTAAATGCCTTCGAGCAGTTGCAGGGCGTGGGGACGGTATTCCGGTTGATCCCCTCATCGGTACGTGGCCTGGCTGAGTTGGGGCTGGGGGCTGTTTTCCGGCAAATCGCCGAACTGCGTAGTGGGCTTGTATTGGTGACCGGGCCCACCGGCTCGGGAAAGTCCACCACCCTGGCAGCCTTGATTGATCACCTGAACCGCGAGCGCGCCCTGCATATTCTCACGGTCGAAGACCCGATCGAGTTTATCCACAGCCCGGTGCGTGGCCGGATCAGCCAGCGTGAGGTGCAGCGTCACAGTCACAGTTTTGCGGCGGCGCTACGGGCCGCCCTGCGTCAGGACCCGGATGTGATCATGCTGGGGGAATTGAGGGACCTGGAGACGATTCGCCTGGCCCTGACGGCGGCCGAAACCGGGCATCTGGTGCTGGCCACCCTGCATACGGGCTCGGCAGCGAAGACCGTTGACCGGATCGTCGATGTATTTGCTGCCGAGGAAAAGCAATTGGTACGTGCGATGCTGGCCGAGTCCCTGCAGGCAGTGGTGTCTCAGGTGCTGGTGCGCAAGCCCGGTGGTGGCCGGGTGGCCGCGCACGAGATCATGCTGGCGACGCCGGCGATTCGCAATTTGATCAGGGAGGGGAAAGTGGTGCAGATCCAGTCTGCAATCCAGACCGGCGGGGCGCTGGGCATGCAGACCCTGGACAGTTGTCTGCAGGGTCTGATGGCAAGGGGGGAGATCAGTGCTGATACGCGCCGGGCGGTGGGATGCGCGCCCGGTGGGTTTTAGCGCTTGGCCAGGTTCAGCTGTTGCTGGTCCTTGGGCAGTACGCGCTTTGCAACCACATAATGGTTCTGCCAGTAAGGCTTGTTCAGCGTATCAATGCTGACGCGCTTGCCGGTGCGTGGCGCATGGATGAAGCGGTCGTTGCCCAGGTAAATGGCAACGTGGTTGACCTTGCGGCTCTTGATGTTGAAGAACAGCAAGTCGCCCGGTTTCAGGTCTTTTTTATCGACCTTGATGCCGTGGCCGCTGGCCATGGCGTTGGAGGTGCGAGGCAGGTCGACTTCATCGATATCGTTGAAGGCGTACTTGACCAGGCCGCTGCAGTCGAAGCCTTTGCTTGGGCTACTGCCACCCCAGCGATAGGGGGTGCCCAGCGCGTTGACGGCGCGGCTCAGCACATCGCTGCTTTGCTTGGCCGACAGGTTGGCCGTTGATTTTGTCGGTTTTGCACTACGGTTGGCATAGTGGATCGGTGATGCCGAACCTTTGTTGGCGTGTACGCCGGTGGCATTGGCGGTATAGCCAGAGAAGCCATTAGGAAGACGTTGCTCACGATTGGTGGCGTGGGCGGCCAGGGGCAATAATAGGCAAATAGTCAGCCATGTCTTGAAAAGGGGACGCATAGGCAGGGCTCTTGTTGGTTAGCGCGCAACTTTATAACAGCTTTTTTGCGCGGATCTGCCCCGTTGGTCGATTTCGACGGCACCATACGTCGGCTTGCTACTGAAAAGTCACATTTTTGTTTAGAAAATTTTCACATAACCCGCTGAGGCTACGAATGAACAGTTATCAACAGAGCCCACCCTTCCATGACACGCACAGCAAGGTTGTAGGCTATCTGCTGTGGTGCTTCGGTTTTCTCGGTGCGCACCGCTTTTACTATGGCAAGCCAGTCACAGGCACAATCTGGTTCTTTACCCTGGGGTTGCTCGGCATCGGCTGGTTGATCGACCTGTTCCTGATCCCGTCGATGGACCGTGAAGCCGACATGCGCTTTCACTCTGGGCCTTTGGATTACAACATCGCCTGGATTCTGCTGACGTTTCTTGGGGTGTTTGGCGTGCATCGCATGTACCAGCGCAAATGGATCAGTGGCCTGATCTATCTGGTGACGGGCGGTCTGTTTCTGGTGGGCGTGCTGTACGACTTCTGGACCCTGAACGACCAGGTGTCGCTGAGAAACGCCCAACGGCGCTAAGGCGCCGCTGAGCGAGGGTGCTTACTGGCGGTTTTGGCGCTGCTGCAAGAGCAGGTTGTTGAAGCCGCTACCGGCCAACTGCTTCTGGGCCACGGTCAATTGTTCGCGGTTGCTGAACGGGCCCACCAGCACGCGGTACCAGGTTTCGTCGCGGACCATGCCGGACTCGACCTGCACGGCCTGGCCGAGCAGGATGATTTGCGCACGGACCTTGTCGGCGTCAGCCTGCTTGCGGAACGAGCCGGCCTGCAGGAAGAACTGGGTGGTCGCTGCCGGTTTCACCACGGGAGGTGGCGGTGGCGGCGTTTGCCCCAGCAGTGCGGCCTGGGCCCTGGCGGTGTCGATCTTCGCGGCTTCAGCCGGTGTCACCGGCTGCTGTGGCTGGGCGGGTACCGGCGGGGTTTTCTCCGGTACGGCTTCCGGCGGCACGATGACTTCCGACTCTGGCAGCAAGGTGTAGAAGTCGTATTTCGGCTTCACCGGTTGCTGTGGGCTGGGCGGTGTCTTGTTCGCTTCGGCAGCGCGCTCGGCTTTCTGCTGTTCGGGCTTGCTCCGCTTGACCTCGTCGGTGCTCGGATCAAGCTTCATCAGAAAGACAATGAACGCGCCCACGGTCAGGCCGACAGCCAGCCACAGCCAGCCGGGGATCGGTTTCTTCTCCGGTGCCTGATAGCGGCTGGCGCCGCGCTTGGGGGCGGGCTTTTTCTTGGCTGCCACCTTACATGCGCTCCAGGGTTTCCAGGCCCAGCAGTTCCAGGCCCTGCTTGAGGGTGCGACCGGTCAGTGCGGCCAGGCGCAGGCGGCTCTGTTGCTGTTCGGCCGTTTCGGCGGCCAGGATCGGGCAGTTCTCATAGAAGCTGGAGAACAGGCCGGCTACGTCGTACAGGTAGCTGCAAAGCACGTGCGGCGTACCTTTTTCAGCAACGTTGTTCAGGGTTTCGCCGAATTGCGCCAGGCGTGCCGCGAGGTCGTGTTCCTGGGCGGCTTGCAGGGTGATATGGCCGTCAACTTCGCTGAAGTCCTTGCCCAGCTTGCGGAATACGCCCGCCACGCGGGTGTAGGCGTACAGCAGGTACGGCGCGGTGTTGCCTTCGAAGTTGAGCATCAGGTCGAAGTTGAAGCTGTAGTCGCTGGTGCGGTGCTTGGACAGGTCGGCGTATTTCACCGCATCGATACCGACAACCTGGGCGATGGCGCGCAGTTCATCTTCCGCCAGTTGCGGGTTCTTTTCCTTGACCAGGGTGTACGCACGTTCCTTGGCTTCGGTGAGCAGGTCGATCAGCTTGACCGTGCCGCCGTCGCGGGTCTTGAACGGGCGGCCATCGGCGCCGTTCATGGTGCCGAAGCCCATGTGCTCCATGATCATGTCGTTACCGACGAAGCCAGCGCGGCGGGCGACTTCGAACACCTGCTGGAAGTGCAGGGCCTGGCGCTGGTCAACGAAATACAGGGCGCGGTCGGCCTTGAGCACGTTGCTGCGGTAGCGCACGGCTGCCAGGTCAGTGGTCGCGTACAAGTAGCCGCCATCGGCCTTCTGCACGATCACCGGCAGTGGGTCGCCGTCGGCGGTCTTGTACTCTTCGAGGAATACGCACTGGGCACCGTTGCTTTCGACCAGCAGGCCCTTGGCCTTGAGGTCGTTGACCACGTTGATCAGGTCGTCGTTGTAGGCGCTTTCGCCCATGACGTCAGCCATGGTCAGTTTGACGTTGAGCTGCTCGTAGGTCTTCTGGCAGTGCGACAGCGAGATGTCCTTGAAGCGGGTCCACAGCTTCAGGCATTCGGCGTCACCGGCTTGCAGCTTGACCACCAGGCCGCGCGCGCGGTCGGCGAAGGCTTCGGACTCGTCGAAGCGCTTTTTCGCGGCGCGGTAGAAGTTTTCCAGGTCCGACAGCTCGTCGCTGGTGATCGGGTTTTCTTCCAGATAGGCCATCAGCATGCCGAACTGGGTGCCCCAGTCGCCGACGTGGTTCTGCCGGATCACGTTGTCGCCGAGGAACTCGAGTACGCGGGCGACGGCATCGCCGATGATGGTCGAGCGCAGGTGGCCAACGTGCATCTCTTTGGCCAGGTTGGGTGCCGACAGGTCAACGACCACTTTCTGTTGTGGGCCGGCTTTCTGTACGCCAAGTTTGCTGTCGGCCAGCGCGGCGTCGAGGCGTGACGCCAGGGCCTGGGTATTCTGGAAGAAGTTCAGGAAGCCGGGGCCGGCGATTTCCACTTTGCTGACCTGGGCATCGGCGGGCAGGGCCGCGATGATTTTTTCGGCCAGGTCGCGTGGCTTCATGCCGGCCGGCTTGGCCAGCATCATCGCGATATTGCTGGCGAAGTCGCCGTGGGTCTTGTCCCGGGCGTTTTCCACCTGGATCGCCGGCGTAAGCCCTTCAGGCAGCACACCGTCGGTGACGAGTTGGGTGAGGGCTTGCTGGATCAGCTGGCGAATGGTGTCTTTCATGGGATTCTCTTTCGACCGCAAGCGCGGCGGCGCTTGGATGCGCAGGTGGAAAAACTGAACATTATCCGTTGCTGGCACGAGCTTGCCAACCTTTGGGGCTGTCTTGCGTTCGATCCTCTGCAATACGTACTCAAACCGGCCTCGTTGACGATGAGGCCGGATGGGTCAGTAGAGGTCGACCGGGTCCACATCCAGCGACCAGCGTACCTGCCGCCCGCTGGGCATGTGTTCCAACAATAGCAGCCAGGCATTGATCAGCCGATGCAGCGGCGCGCGTGCGTTGGCCTGCAGCAGCAACTGTGCGCGGTAACGACCGGCCCGACGCTCCATTGGCGCAGGTACTGGCCCGAGCAGTTCGATGCCATGCAGGTTGTGCTCGGCCAGCAGTTGTTCGGCGGCGGCGCAGGCTTCATCGAGAAAGCCTTCGGCCTGCCCCGGCTTGTGGGCTTCGGCGCGCAGCAGGGCAAGGTGTGCGAAGGGCGGCAGGCCTGCTGCACGACGCTCGCTCAGGGCCTGCTCGGCAAAGGCGAAGTAGCCTTGTTCGGTCAGTTGCACCAGCAATGGATGGTCGGCCAGGTGAGTCTGGATAATGACCCTGCCGGGCTCTTCTGCGCGCCCTGCGCGGCCCGCAACTTGAACGATCAACTGGGCCATGCGCTCGCTGGCGCGGAAATCGCCGGAAAACAGTCCACCATCGGCATCGAGAATGGCAACCAGCGTGACCCTCGGGAAGTGGTGACCCTTGGCCAGCATCTGGGTGCCGACCAGAATGCACGGCTGACCGCGCTGGATGGTGGCAAACAACTGGTTCATCGTATCCTTGCGCGAGGTGCTGTCGCGGTCGACGCGTAGCACCGGGTAGTCCGGGAACAGGATGCTCAGGCGTTCTTCGGCGCGCTCGGTGCCGGCGCCGACCGGGCGCAGGTCGACCTTGTTGCATTGTGGGCACTGGCGTGGCACGCGCTCGTCATAGCCGCAATGGTGGCAGCGCAACTCGCCGGAGCGCTGGTGAACGGTCATCCGCGCATCGCAGCGCGGGCACTCGGACATCCAGCCGCAATCATGGCAGAGCAATGTCGGGGCAAAGCCTCGGCGGTTGAGGAACACCAGTACCTGCTGCCCCGCTGCGAGTGTCTGGCCGATGGCTTGTTGCATCGGGCCGCTGATGCCGCTGTCCAGTGGGCGACTCTTGACGTCCAGACGCAGAAAACGCGGTGCCTGGGCACCTCCGGCGCGGTGGTTCAGGCGCAGCAGGCCGTAGCGACCCGTGTAGGCATTGTGCAGGCTTTCCAGCGATGGCGTGGCGGAGCCCAGCACGATCGGGATGTTTTCCTGGCGAGCGCGCACCAGTGCCAGGTCGCGTGCGTGGTAACGCAGGCCTTCTTGCTGTTTATAGGAGCCGTCGTGCTCTTCATCAATGATGATCAGCCCCGGGTTCTTCATGGGGGTGAACAGGGCTGAACGGGTGCCGATGATGATGTCGGCCTCGCCATCGCGGGCCGCCAGCCAGGCATCCAGGCGTTCGCGATCGTTGACCGCTGAGTGCAATAAGGCGATGCGGGCATTGAAGCGTTGCTCGAAGCGGGCCAGGGTCTGTGGGCCAAGGTTGATCTCGGGGATCAGAATCAGCGCCTGTTTGCCGGCTTCCAGGGCTTCACGGATCAGTTGCAGGTAAACCTCGGTCTTGCCGCTGCCGGTGACACCAGCAAGGAGGAAGGCGTGGAAGCTGTCGAAGCCGGCTCGCACGGCGTTGAAGGCGGCGTGCTGTTCCTCGTTGAGCGGCAGTTCCGGTTGTGCCAGCCAATGCTCATGGCGCTGTTGCGGCGCATGGCGGCGTACTTCAACCTGCACCAGTTCTTTGCTCAGCAGCAGGTCAAGGCTGTCTTTGTTCAGGCCCAGTTTGCCGAGCAGGCCGTGGGCGACGCCGTGCGGGTGCTGGGCCAGGGTCGACAATGCTTCACGTTGGCGTGGTGCCCGGGCAATGCGCGGGTCGTCCAGGCGTGCGCCAGGTGCAATCTGCCAGAAGCGCTCCTGCCGCGCTTCGGCCGGTTCACCCTGGCGCAGAAACACCGGCAGCGCCCAGCTGAAGGTGTCGCCCAGGCTGTGCTGGTAGTACTGCGCGGTCCACAGGCACAGCTTGAAGAAGGCTGGCGGCAGTGGAGAGACCGGGTCGAGCAGCGCGATGGCGGGCTTGAGCTTGTCGGCTGGGACGTCACTGTGGTCGCAGACCTCCACCAGGATGCCGATCATTTCGCGCCGACCGAATGGCACCCGAATGCGCATGCCGGGTGTCAGTTCGACGCGGGCCATGCTCGCTGGGGCCCTGTAGTCGAACAGTCGCCGCAGGGGCGAGGGCAGAGCAAGGCGCAGAATGACGTCGGACACGCGGTAATTTCTCTGAAGGGGGATTCCTGAACCGCCGAGCCTAGCAGACGACCGCCGGTGCAAGCGACAACTTGCGTCGACCGTCGGCTCTGGTATTATTCGCCGCCTAATTACGTGCGGTATTCAACAATGGTGTTGGATGGCGGCACGCAGTCGAGGAAGTGACCATGAAGCCAGAAATTCATCCAACATACGAAGCCGTTACTGCCACCTGCAGCTGCGGCGCTGTCATCGAAACCCGTTCGACTCTGTGCAAGCCACTGAGCCTCGACGTGTGCTCGCTGTGCCACCCGTTCTACACCGGTAAGCAAAAAGTACTGGACACTGGCGGCCGCGTACAGAAGTTCGCCGATCGCTTCGGCATGTTCGGTGCCAAGAAGTAAGATTGCGCGCAAGGCTAGCCCCTGTGGGCCTGTCAATGCTGCTGAAGAAGGCGTCCCTCGTGGGCGCCTTTTTTATGGGCGCGATTTGGCAGGGCGTCGCCTTGGCGTTCTGTCCTGCCCCGGCCGGCGTACAGTCGGTTAGCGTCACGCAGGTGGTCGATGGCGATACCGTGCGTCTGGAGGATGGGCGCAGCGTACGCCTGATTGGGGTAAATGCCCCGGAAATCGGTCGCAAAGGCCGCAGCAGTGAACCGTTTGCCGACGCTGCCCGGCAACGCCTGCAAGCGTTGGTCAAGGCCAGTGGCGGGCGTGTTGGCCTGCAGCCCGGCGCGCAAGGTCGCGACAAGTATGGGCGTACACTTGCACATATCTACACACGCAATGGCGACAATATTGAGGCGCAGTTGTTGGCTGAAGGACTGGGCTATCGCGTGGCAGTGGCGCCTAACGTGGCGCTGGTAGCGTGCCAGCAGGACGCCGAGCGAGTGGCTCGCCAGGCGGGGCTGGGGCTTTGGCGCGCACCTGCAGTGCGTACTGCCGGGCAAATCGAACAGTCGGGCTTTGCGCTGATTACTGGCCGGGTTCGGGGCATTGAGCGTAACCGTGGCGGCATCTGGATCGAAATCGACGAAGGACTGGTGCTTCAGGTCAGCCCGCGCTTGCAGGGTGACTTCCCATCGTCCTTTTTTGAGGGTCTCAAGGGGCGCAAGGTCGAAGCACGGGGTTGGGTGCTGGATCGTTCCCGCAAAGGCGGGCTGAAATCGGGGCAGGCGCGTTGGTTGCTGCCGCTGACTGACCCAAGCATGCTCGAGCGGGTTGATTAAGTAAAAATTGTGGACATTTTTAAAATAAATTGTACACACTGAAAGCCTTGCAGGACGCGGCTCTTGGCAGAAAGTCGTAGGTTAAAGGCCTTGACACTAGTGACCGGGCAGTCTTGTCGGCCCCTTGCTCTTTGCGTATCCTCGGCGGCTCGTCAGAACAGTAAAAGCGGAATGCCCATCATGTCAGATTTGAAAACTGCCGCTCTCGAATACCATGCTCAGCCTCGTCCGGGGAAACTGAGCGTCGAGCTCACCAAGCCTACTGCGACTGCTCGCGACCTGGCCCTGGCCTACAGCCCGGGCGTCGCCGAGCCGGTACGTGAAATCGCTCGCGATCCAGAGCTGGCCTACAAGTACACCGGCAAGGGCAATCTGGTAGCAGTCATTTCCGACGGCACTGCCATCCTCGGCCTGGGTAACCTGGGCCCTCTGGCTTCCAAGCCTGTCATGGAAGGCAAGGGTGTTCTGTTCAAGCGTTTCGCCGGTATCGATGTGTTCGACATCGAAGTCGACTCGGAAAGCCCACAGGCGTTCATCGACACCGTCAAGCGTATCTCCATCACCTTCGGTGGTATCAACCTGGAAGACATCAAGGCGCCAGAGTGCTTTGAGATCGAACGTGCTCTGATCGAGCAGTGCGACATCCCGGTATTCCACGATGACCAGCACGGTACTGCGATCGTGACCGCTGCGGGCATGATCAACGCCCTGGAAATCGCTGGCAAAACCTTGGGCGAGGCGAAAATCGTCTGCCTGGGCGCCGGCGCTGCTGCCATCTCCTGCATGAAGCTGCTGGTGAGCATGGGTGCGCAGATCGAAAACATCTTCATGGTTGACCGTACTGGCGTTATCCACGCTGGCCGTGACGACCTGAACCAGTACAAGGCGGTGTTCGCTCACGCTACCGAGAAGCGCACCCTGTCCGAAGCGCTGGAAGGCGCTGACGTGTTCGTAGGCCTGTCCGGCCCGAACCTGCTGAGCGCTGAAGACCTCAAGCGCATGGCGGCCAACCCGATCGTGTTCGCCTGCTCCAACCCGGATCCAGAGATCTCGCCGGAACTGGCTCACGCCACCCGTAACGATGTGATCATGGCCACTGGCCGTTCGGACTACCCGAACCAGGTCAACAACGTACTGGGCTTCCCGTTCATCTTCCGTGGTGCCCTGGACGTTCGCGCCAAGCGCATCAACGAAGAGATGAAGATCGCTGCCGCCAACGCCCTGCGTGAGCTGGCCAAGCTGCCAGTGCCGAAGGAAGTGTGCGACGCCTACGGCGGTATCGCCCTGGAGTTCGGTCGTGAGTACATCATTCCGAAGCCAATGGATGCTCGCCTGATCACCGTGATCTCCGATGCTGTGGCCAAGGCTGCGATCGAGACCGGTGTGGCAACCCTGCCGTATCCGCAGAACTACCCGCTGAAAAGCGTGGATGACGTGTTCAACGGCTAAGCCGTTGTAGCGCTCCAGCAAAAAGCCCCGGCGCGTGAGCGTCGGGGCTTTTTTTGTGCGCCGTAGAAGCCATCGCAGTGCCAGCGAGTCCGCGGCGCCTGCATCGTTGGCAAGCCAACTCCCACAGGAATCCGCGCAGAACACTGCATCTCTGTAGGATCAGGCTTGCCTGCGATGCAGGCGCCGCGATAGGGCTGTACCCCAACGATGACGCCGTCGCCTGCAAGAGCCGTACTCCTGCGGTGTAGGAGTACGGTTGCGATGGCGTCAGAACAGGTCGATCGGAGCCGCTTCATCTGCGGGCAGCGGGCTGCCCGGCAGGTTGCTGTTGCCCAGTTCGTTGACTGACGGCGGTGAGTCTTCAGCCTTGAACAGTTCAAAGTAGGCGTTTGGCGTGCTAGGTGTCGCTGCACGACCACTGGCCGGGTCAATTCGCAGGCTGAGGATGCCCTCCGGCTCTGCCAGGGTGTGCGCAGGTTTGTCCTTCAGTGCTGCGCCCATGAAGTTGATCCAGATCGGCAGGGCTACCGTGCCGCCATACTCGCGATGGCCGAGGGTCTCGGGCTGGTCGAAGCCCGTCCACACCGTGGTGGTGTAGTCGGCGTTGTAGCCAGAGAACCAGGCATCCTTGGCTTCGTTGGTGGTGCCTGTCTTGCCGGCGAGGTCGGTTCGCCCCAGGACCATCGCCCTGCGCCCGGTGCCACGCTTGATCACGTCTTCCAGCATGCTGGTAAGGATGTACGCGGTGCGGCCATCGATTATACGTGGCGCGATCACTGGCGCTTGCACCATGGCCGCCGGGTTGGCGGTATCGACGCTGATTGGTCCGGCTTCGGGGGCGGCAATGCCGTTCTGGTCTTCATTACCTTGCGGCACGCGCGCCGGGTTTGCAGTGAACAGTGTTTCGCCGTTACGGCTCTCGATGCGTTCGATCAGGTACGGGGCGATCTTGTAGCCGCCGTTGGCAAAGGTGCTCCAGCCGGTGGCGATCTCCATCGGGGTCAGGGTTGCCGTGCCCAGGGCCAGCGACAGGTTGCGTGGCAGGTCCTGTTTGTTGAAGCCAAACTTGGTGATGTAGTCGATCGTGGTGTCGACGCCCATGCTCTGCAGCAGGCGGATCGAAACCATGTTGCGCGACTTGTACAGTGCCTCACGCAGGCGGATCGGCCCAAGGAAGGTGTTGGTGTCGTTCTTCGGGCGCCAGACCTTGTCCAGGTATTCGTCGACAAACACGATAGGGGCATCGTTGACCAGGCTGGCGGCGGTGTAGCCGTTATCCAGTGCAGCACTGTAGATGAATGGCTTGAAGCTTGAGCCTGGCTGGCGCTTGGCCTGCATGGCGCGGTTGTAGTTGCTCTGCTCGAAGGAGAACCCGCCGACCAGTGCGCGGATAGCGCCGCTGTGGGGGTCGAGCGAGACCAGTGCGCTCTGCGCTGTGGGTACCTGGCTGAACTTCAGGATGCCGCTGCTCAGGCGTTGTACCCGGATCAGGTCGCCGATCTGGGCAACATCTGCAGGTTGTTGTGGGCTGCGGCCCTGGCTGTTGGTGCTGAGGAATGGGCGGGCCCATTTCATGCTGTCCCAGGCAACCGGCAGCTCTTCGCCGGTGCGGGTCAGGACATGCAGGCCGCTCTTGTCAACCTGGGTCACGATGGCCGGCTCCAGGCCACCCAGCGGTCGTTGTTTGTTCAGTTCCTGCAGCCATGCCGCACGGGTTTTGCCGGGCAGGCGCGATTCCGGTCCGCGGTAGCCGTGACGTTGGTCATAGGCGAGCAACCCTTCCAGCACGGCATTGTTGGCCATTTCCTGGAGGTCGCTAGGGACGGTAACCGTCACCCGGAAACCTTCTGTGTAGGCGTCGCTGCCGTAGCGGCCGACCATCTCGGCGCGGGCCATCTCGGCGATGTAGGGCGCGTTCACTTCAGGTGTCGGAACGTGGTAGCTGGCGTTGATCGGCTCAGCCAGCGCGCTCAGGTAGCTGGCTTCGTCGATTTTGCCAAGCTTGTACATGCGGCCGAGGATCCAGTCGCGGCGCTCTTTGGCGCGCACCGGATTGGCCAGCGGGTTGAAGCGCGAGGGCGCCTTGGGCAGGCCGGCGATCATCGCCATTTGCGCCAGGCTTACGTCACGAATCGATTTGCCATAGTAAACCTGGGCTGCGGCTTCAATGCCGTAGGCGCGGTTACCCAGGTAGATCTTGTTCACGTACAGCTCAAGGATTTCATCTTTGGTCAGTTCGCGCTCGATCTGCAGGGCCAGGAGAATTTCGTTGGTCTTGCGCGAGAAGCTGCGCTCGCTGCTCAGGAAGAAGTTCTTCGCCACCTGCATGGTGATGGTGCTGCCGCCACTCTGGATGTGGCCTGACTTGATCAATTGTGTTGCAGCGCGCATCAGGCTGCTCGGGTCGACCCCGTAGTGATTGGCGAAGTTGTCGTCTTCGGCAGCCAGCAATGCCTGGATGAAATGCGGCGGAATGTCGGCAAAACGGATGGGTGAGCGACGCATTTCGCCAAACTCGGCGATGAGCTTGCCGTCACTGCTGTAGACCCGCAGGGGGATCTGCAACTGGATGCTTCTGAGGGCCTCTACCGAGGGCAAGCTGGGGCTAAGATACAGAAACGCGCCGCTCAGACCGAGTACGAGCGCACAAATGACTGCGACGAAAGACCACCAGAAGAACTTCAGCAGGCGTATCAAGGCTTTGGGGTGTCCAGGTAAAGGAGTGAGTTGAGCACAGGCCCGGCAGACGTCAAAAAACGCTGGGCATTATAAGCAAATTTCACCTCCGCGCGTTATGCGAGCTCTTGTCAAGGTGCTCGATTGCCGCTGGCGCAAGCGCTGCGCGGTGGATGGTGACTATAAAAATAGGGAAAGCCAATGTTTGGACGTTTCGGCAAGGATGCCGGTTCACTTTTGGGTATTGAAATTGTCGCTACTGCCGTACGCCTGGTGCAACTGGAGCGTCGTGGGGGCGGTTGCGCAGTGCGCGCCTGGGCGATTGAGCCACTGGCTGCTGGGGCGGTGATCGATGGGCGCATGGTGGCGCTTGATGTGATCGCAGCGGCGTTGGCCCAGGCATTCAGGCGCAGTGGCGCTACAGCGGTTGATGCCGCACTGTCGCTGCCGGCATCGGCGGTCATGTGTTGTGAGGTGAAGCTGCCGCGTGGGCTCGGTGAGGCCGAAATGGCTGACCGTTTGTCTGACGAGCTTGCAGGCAGCATCCCTTACCCGCTCGATGACGCAGCCATCGACTTTCAAGTGATGGGTGTCAATGCGCAGGCGCCGGGCGCGCTCGATGTGGCGGTGGCGGTATGCCGCTGGGATGCGCTGGAGGTGATCGAGGAGGTCCTGGCGCTGGCTGGCCTGTGCCCACAGGTTGTCGATATCGACAGCCATGCCTTGCGGCGGGTTGCCTGTCGGGCGTCAGGTGAGGTGTCTGCGGTGCTAATGGTCGAGACAGACCATCTTGTCTTTCATCACCTGCGCGAGGCCGGTGAACACCGTCGGGACGAATTACGGGGCGGGGATGCGGCCCTGCAGTTGGAGTCCATTGTGCGTGCGCTCGACCACTGGTTGCTGGATAGCCTGGAGCGTGGCCGCGGATCAATGCCGGAGCAGTTGCTGTTGGCGGGTACTGGCGCCACTGCGGCGCTTGCCGAGCAGTTGCAGCCGAGGTTGGGTATTGCCTGCTCGGTGCTTGACCCCTTTGACGGCATGCTCGGTGTGCGGGATGGCGCATTGCGTGCAGCGGCGCCTTGCCTGGCGATTGCCAGCGGCCTTGCGCGCAGGAGCTTTGACTGATGCGGCGGGTCAACCTGCTGCCGTGGCGCGAGGCCAGGCGCCAGGCACGGGGCAAGCAGTTGCAGGCAATGCTGGTTGCAACGCTCGTGCTGGGAGGCGCAGGCGTGTACCTGGTGGATCGTGCAGTCGAGCGGCGGCTAAGCGGACAGGAGGCGCGCAATGCAGGGTTGCAACAAGACAGTGAGCAGCTTGATGAGTTGATCGCCCGCCTGTCCGATCTGGCAGAGCAACGTGATGCCTTGCTGGAGCAGTTACAGGACGTTGAGGTGCTGCAGGAGGGCCAGGGATTCGACGTGCTTGAACGTTTGGTTTACGCCGTGCCGCAGGGTGTACAGCTTACCGGATTGCTCTTTGAGGCTGCGCAGTTGAATGTCTCGGGGTTGGCCCCTTCAAGTGCAGCGGTTGCCCGCTTCCTGCGTAACCTCGGCACCGTTCCGGGCTTGCAGAGGCCTGAGCTGCAGGATGTGCAGTCGAGCGGAACGGGGGTGGCTTTTCAACTGCTGGTGGGCGTGCAGTTAGCTGATTCGGAGCCTGCGCCATGAGCCGGTTGGTAATGCTTGCCGGCCTGGAGTGGGGCGTGCTGGGCAGTTGGTCCTGGCGGGCGAAGGCCGCGCTGCTGGCAGCCTCCTTGGCTGTCGTGACAGGGTTAGGCTACGGGTTTCAGGTGCGTGATGGGCTGCTGGATCTTGAGCGCTCCATGGGCCGAGAGGCAGCGCTCAGGGGCGAAATTGCCGAAAAGTCGGTGCAGGCCGCGCTGTCGGAGGGCTATCACCAGCAGATCGATGCCTTGCAGCACCGTCTTGAGTCTGCAAGGCAGCGGTTGCAGCAGGGCGGTGTTGCAAGCTTGCTGGAGGATGTCGCGCGGCTGGGCGACGGGCTTTGGGTCGAGCAGTTCAAACTGCTTGATGAGGTGCCTCATGCCTACTTTATCGAACAGCCGCTGGAATTGAACGCCATAGGCGCTTATCCACAACTGACGGCCTTGCTCGCCGGTCTGGCCGGGCTGTCCCGTATCGTCACCTTGACGTCGTTGCAACTGGCCCCGGCGGAGGCGAAGGCACCGGGGCAACTGCAGCTGCGCCTGCTTGCCAGTACCTATCGTGCTGGCGATCAGTCTAAGGCGCTGGAGCATGCCCTGTTGCCGGTGATCGTCGACGCTTCAGCGCCACTGCCACATGATCCGTTTGCTGCCGTTGAGCCACTTGAGTCGCGCACGCTGCTTGAGCGGCTTGCGCTTGAGCAGTTTGAAATGGTCGGCAGCCTGCGCGGCCGGCAGGGGAGAGTGGCTCTGCTAAGAGGGGCGGGTTCGATACACCGTATTCAGTTGGAGGATCGCTTGGGGCCTGATCACGGACGCGTCGTGGCCATCAGCGAGCATCAAGTGGAGCTTGTCGAGCAAGTGTTCATTGAGGGCAGGGGCTGGCTTGAGCGGCCCCGAACCCTTGCGTTGAAGCAGGCGTACCGAGGAGACGGTCGCTGACACTGGAGGTCATGGATGAGCAAGCGGTGTTGGGTGTTTGGGGTGTTTTTTTTAGTCATGGCAGACACAGATCTGCGTGCGGCTGTATCGACAGGCCCTTATGTTGGGGAGCCATTGTCGCTGAACTTTCAGGATGTCGAGGTGCGTTCGGTGTTGCAGGTGCTGGCCGATTTCACCGAGCTGAATCTGGTCACCAGCGATGCGGTGCAGGGCACTGTCACCCTGCGCTTGCAGGACGTGCCTTGGGATCACGCGTTGGACCTGGTGTTACGCAGCAAGGGGCTTGGCAGGCGTCTGGACGGTAATGTGCTGATGGTGGCACCGCTGGAAGAATTGGCGGGGCTGGCGACATTGCAGCGTGAGGTGTTGCAGGTCACGCATGCCAGGGCCGCAGATATCGCGGAGCTCTACCTGGGCTTGTTCACAGGGGATGCAGCAGGCGCTGAGCGCGGTGCGATCGTGATTGATGAACGCACCAACACGATTCTCGCGAGCCAGACTTCGGCGCGCCTTGACGAGTTGCGCCAGCTCGTCGCGCAACTGGATGTGCCCGTGCGTCAGGTGCTGATCGAGGCAAGGATCGTTGAGGCCAATGTCGACTACGAGAAAAGCTTTGGCATTCGCTGGGGCGGTGAGTTGAGCCTGGGCGCTGGCGTGGCGCTCTACGGGCCGGGTGAGGTGGGGCGGCCTTTTGTCGACCTTGGGGCGGAACGGGCGAGCTCGGGTATCGGCTTGGGGTTGGTTCGTGACAGCCAATTGCTGGACCTTGAGCTCACTGCGATGGAAAAATCCGGTAACGGGGAGATCATCTCGCAGCCCAAGGTGGTGACTGCTGACCGAGAGACTGCTCGGATCCTCAAGGGGACCGAAGTGCCTTATCAGGAGTCGGGCGCCAATGGCACCACCTCGATCACCTTTCGCGAGGCGTCCCTGTCACTTGAAGTGACGCCGCAGATCATGGCGGACAACCGTGTGGTGATGGCCGTCAAGGTGACCAAGGATGAGCCTGATTACCTCAATGCCCAGGCTCAGGTGCCGCCGATACGGAAGAATGAGGTCAACGCCAAGGTTCAGGTGGGTGATGGGGAGACCATCGTGATTGGCGGGGTGTACTCGACGGTGCAAAGTAAAGTGGTCGATAAGGTGCCATTTTTGGGCGATGTGCCGTATGTTGGGCGGCTGTTTAAGCGCGATGTCGTACAAGAAAAAAAATCTGAGCTGCTGGTCTTCCTGACTCCGCGTATCATGAGTGACCAGGCGATTGCTGTGAGTCGTTGATTCTGTGCGAAATTTGATACTTGTTGGGCCGATGGGTGCTGGCAAAAGCACCATTGGCCGTCTGCTTGCCAAAGAGCTGCGTCTGCCGTTCAAGGATTCCGATAAGGAAATCGAGCTGCGTACGGGCGCCAATATCCCATGGATCTTCGACAAGGAAGGCGAGCCGGGATTTCGTGATCGTGAGCAGGCGATGATCGCCGAGCTGTGCGAGGCCGATGGCGTTGTGCTTGCAACCGGCGGTGGTGCCGTGATGCGTGAAGCCAATCGCCGGGCATTGCATGCCGGTGGGCGAGTGGTTTACCTGCATGCCTCGGTTGAACAGCAAGTCGGGCGCACCGCGCGTGACCGCAATCGACCGTTGTTGCGTACCGCCGATCCTGCTGCGACCTTGCGTGCCTTGCTGGAGCTGCGCGATCCGCTGTACCGGGAGATCGCCGATCTGGTCGTCGAAACCGACGAACGGCCGCCGCGCATGGTGGTGCTGGATATTCTCGAGCGCCTGGAGAAGTTGCCGCCCCGTTAGGCTATCCTCGGCGGCCAGTCATGCCGTGACAGGGCACCTCGTTACTGCGCGGGCCGCGCTATTGCTCCCGCGCCCTAGTTCATTGTGGGGAAACATGCAGACACTTAAGGTCGAGTTGGGTGAACGTAGCTATCCGATCTACATTGGTGAGGGCTTGCTGGATCAGCCCGAGTTGCTGGCGCCGCACATAGCGGGTCGGCAGGTTGCCATCGTTTCCAACGAGACCGTTGCCCCCCTTTATCTGGAGCGCCTGACCCGTACATTGGGCGCTTATTCAGTGCTGCCAGTGGTATTGCCGGATGGCGAAGCCTTCAAGAACTGGGAAACCCTGCAGCTGATTTTCGACGCCCTGCTGACCGCGCGTCATGATCGTCGGACCACCATTATCGCCCTTGGCGGCGGTGTGATCGGTGATATGGCCGGTTTTGCGGCGGCGTGCTACCAGCGTGGCGTGGATTTCATCCAGGTGCCGACCACGCTCCTGTCGCAGGTCGACTCCTCGGTGGGCGGCAAGACCGGTATCAATCATCCGTTGGGCAAGAACATGGTCGGTGCGTTCTATCAGCCCAATGCGGTGCTGATCGATACCACCAGCCTGAATACACTGCCGGCCCGCGAACTGTCGGCAGGCCTGGCGGAAGTCATCAAGTACGGCCTGATCTGCGATGAGCCGTTCCTGGGCTGGCTGGAAGCGAATGTCGATGCCCTGCGCCGGCTTGATCAAGCCGCGCTTACCGTTGCCATTCAGCGCTCCTGCGCGGCCAAGGCTGCCGTGGTCGGCGCTGATGAGCGTGAGTCCGGCGTGCGCGCCACGCTGAACCTGGGACATACCTTCGGTCATGCGATCGAGACTCACATGGGCTATGGTGTCTGGTTGCACGGTGAAGCCGTTGCCGCTGGCACAGTCATGGCGCTGGAAATGTCCATGCGTCTGGGCTGGATCAGTCAGCAGGCCCGAGATCGGGCCATCCGCCTGTTTCAACGCGCAGGCCTGCCGGTGGTGCCTCCACAGGAAATGACCCCGGCGCATTTCATGGAGCATATGGCAGTCGACAAAAAGGTACTCGACGGTCGCCTGCGGCTGGTGCTGTTGCGCCAGTTGGGTGAGGCCGTGGTTACCGACGACTATCCAAGAGAGATTCTTCAGGCCACGCTGGACGCGGATTACCGCGCGATCGTGGCCCAGCTTTGAGGTTGATAAGAGTTCGATGACTAGTTTGCATGCCGACGAGGCCTTTCTCGGCCATTACCAGTTGAGCCACGACCCCTTCGCTGCGCGGGTGCCTGGTTTCAAATTCTTCCCGGCCCAGCGCAAGCCGGTGTTGGGCCAGCTCCATCACCTGGCGCGTTACAGTCAACTATTGCTGGTGGTCACCGGGCCACTGGGCAGCGGCAAGACCTTGCTGCGCCAGGCCCTGGTCGCCAGTACCAACAAACAGTCCGTACAGAGCATTGTGGTCTCGGCACGTGGGGCCAGCGATGCCGCCAGTGTGCTGGGGCAAGTCGCCCAGTCGTTGAACCTGGCCAAGGCCGAGGTTCCAGAGATTCTCGCTCAGGTGGTGCAGTTGGCGCTGACCGGGCAGGAAGTCTATTTGCTGGTCGATGATGCGGAACAACTCGACGAGTCGGCACTCCAAGCCTTGCTGGAACTGGCTGCGGGCACTCCTGAGGGGCGTCCGCACGTGTTCCTGTTCGGTGAGCCGTCACTGATCGCCGGGCTGGATGCGCTGAATGCCGAGCAGGAGCGCTTCCACATCATTGAGCTGCAGCCTTACAGCGAGGATGAAACCCGGGAGTACCTGGAGCAACGCCTGGAAGGTGCCGGAAGTGGCCTCAATGTGCTGACCAGTGAGCAGATCGCCGATATTCACGAGCATTCGGAGGGTTGGCCTGGCGTAATCAACCAGGTTGCCCGGGATGCCTTGATCGAAGCCATGATTGCCAGCCGCACGACGGCGAAGCGACCATCAATGGGGTTCAAAATGCCTAAGAAGCACGTACTGGCGTTGTCTGCTGTGGTAGTGGTCGCCGTTGCGGCGGCAGTGTTGATGCCCAAGAAGGGCGACCAGGCGCCTGCCGGAGCGCCTGCAGAGCAGGCACAGCTGCCATTGGGCCAGGGGCAGCCAAGCACTGCCCAGTCCAAAAATGGTGGCCCGGCCATCGAATTTGCTGGCTCCTCGCAGCCTATGCCATTGCCACTGGTGGGGCAGTCTCAACCGGTGATGCGTGGTCCGCTGGCTGAAGCGGCGGGCATGGGGGACGGTGATGAAAGTACGCCTGCTGGCGAAACTGCATTACAGCCGCCTACTGTGACGACCATCGCACCCCCTGCTGGTGTTCCCGCTGGCCCTGCACCGACACCTGCCCAACCAGTAGCGTCTACTCAGGTGCAACCTGCTGCGCACGCTCAACAAGCCCCCGTCGCCGCTGCCAGCAAGCCAGTTGCACCTGCGCCTGCACCTGCAGCGAAGCCTGCGTCTGCCCCTGTGCAGGTCGCCGCGGCCAAGCCGGCGCCGAAACCGGTAGAAAAGCCGGCGGAGAAACCAGTCGCGAAGGCCGCCGCCGGTGGTAACTGGTATGCCGGGCAAAAGCCGAGCAACTATGTGGTCCAGATCCTCGGTACCAGCTCTGAGGCGACGGCTCAGGCCTATGTCAATTCTCAGGGTGGCGACTATCGCTACTTCAAGAAAAACCTGCAGGGCAAGCCGCTGTTCGTCGTTACCTACGGCAACTTTGCCAGCCGTGATGCCGCACTTGCTGCAATCAAGGCCTTGCCAGCCAAGGTCCAGGCTGGTAAACCTTGGCCTCGTAGTGTTGCCAGCGTCCAACAAGAGCTGGCAGCGACCCGCTGAAATAGCTCGGTGGCACCACCCCCGCCACCTGCTGAGCGTCTCCTGAATTTCGGTCAAGCCTGCTGCGCCATGCGCGGCAGGCTTTTCTGTCCCAGACTGACGGCCAAAAGCCATTGCAGTCCAGGCTGAAACGCTTCAGACTCAAGCGAAGCCGCTATCACGGCAGTGCTTATAAAACATTCAAAAATGCGACATGGATTTGCGCGATTTCGTCGCCAAATTTGTGGGCTACCTTGTCGCTGTGCAACAATGACTGCCCTTTTGCCCCCGCAAAGCTGGCGTTCGTTCGGCGTGGATGGTAAGTGGTTGTACTAAAAAGAGATTTGCCTTGGTGAGAGGCGAACCTGGTGAGAAAGTGTCTATGAAAACAGGTCTGTACCATCCCGAAGAATTCAAGGATAACTGTGGTTTTGGCCTGATCGCCCATATGACGGGCGAACCCAGCCACCACCTTTTGCAAACGGCCATCGAGGCCCTGACCTGCATGACCCACCGTGGTGGGATCAACGCCGACGGCAAGACCGGTGACGGCTGCGGTCTGCTGATGCAGAAGCCCGATCAGTTCCTGCGAGCCGTCGCTCGCGAGCAGTTCGGCAGCGACCTGCCCAAGCAGTACGCCGTGGGCATGGTCTTCTTCAATCAGGATGATGCCAAGGCGCAGGCGGCACGCGCCAACATGGACAAGGAAATCCTTGCCGCGGGCCTGCAATTGCTGGGCTGGCGCAAGGTGCCGATCGATACCAGCGTTCTGGGCCGTCTGGCCTTGGAGCGCCTGCCGCAAATCGAGCAGGTGTTCATCGGCGGTGAAGGCCTGAGCGATCAGGAATTCGCCATCAAGCTGTTCAGTGCGCGTCGGCGCTCGTCGGTGGCCAACGCCGCCGATACCGACCACTACATCTGCAGCTTCTCGCACAAGACGATCATCTATAAGGGCCTGATGATGCCGGCAGACCTTGCCGCCTTCTATCCGGACCTCAGCGACGAGCGCCTGCAGACTGCGATCTGCGTGTTCCACCAGCGCTTCTCCACCAACACCCTGCCGAAATGGCCGCTGGCTCAGCCATTCCGCTTCCTCGCCCACAACGGCGAGATCAACACCATTACGGGTAACCGCAACTGGGCCCAGGCGCGTCGAACCAAGTTCGCCAACGAACTGATCCCTGATCTGGAGGAGCTCGGCCCGCTGGTCAACCGCGTCGGTTCCGACTCTTCGAGCATGGACAACATGCTGGAGTTGATGGTCACCGGCGGTATCGACCTGTTCCGTGGCGTGCGGATGATCATTCCGCCAGCGTGGCAGAACGTCGAGACCATGGACGCTGACCTGCGTGCGTTCTATGAGTACAACTCCATGCATATGGAGCCATGGGACGGCCCAGCCGGTGTGGTCATGACCGAAGGTCGCCACGCCGTATGCCTGCTCGACCGCAACGGCCTGCGTCCAGCCCGTTGGGTCACCACCAAGAACGGCTACATCACCTTGGCGTCGGAAATCGGCGTGTGGGACTACAAGCCCGAAGACGTGATCGCCAAGGGCCGTGTCGGCCCAGGCCAGATCTTCGCCGTGGACACTGAAACCGGGCAGATCCTCGACACCGACGCCATCGACAACCGGCTGAAGTCGCGTCACCCTTACAAGCGCTGGCTGCGCCAGAACGCCCTGCGTATCCAGGCAACCCTGAGCGATGACCAGGGCGTGGCCAGCTACGATGCTGACCAGCTCAAGCAGTACATGAAGATGTTCCAGGTCACCTTCGAGGAACGTGACCAAGTGCTGCGTCCGCTCGGTGAGCAAGGCCAGGAAGCTGTGGGCTCGATGGGTGACGACACGCCGATGGCAGTGTTGTCGCAGCGCGTGCGTTCGACGTACGACTACTTCCGTCAGCAGTTTGCCCAGGTCACCAACCCGCCGATCGACCCGCTGCGCGAAGCGATCGTCATGTCCCTGGAAATCTGCCTCGGTGCCGAGCGCAACATCTTCCAGGAATCGCCTGAGCATGCCTCACGGGTGATCCTCAGTTCCCCAGTGATTTCGCCTGCCAAGTGGCGTTCGCTGATGAGCCTGGATCGTCCAGGTTTCGAGCGTCAGTTGATCGACCTCAACTATGAGGAAAGCCTCGGCCTTGAGGCAGCGGTCCGCAACATTGCCGATCAGGCTGAAGAAGCGGTGCGCAGTGGCAAGACTCAACTGGTGTTGAGCGACCGCCATATTGCCCCGGGCAAGCTGCCGGTGCATGCATCGCTGGCTGTCGGTGCCGTACACCACCGCCTGACCGAGCAAGGCCTGCGCTGCGACAGTAACATCCTGGTGGAAACCGCGACCGCGCGTGACCCGCATCACTTTGCGGTACTGATCGGTTTCGGCGCGTCTGCTGTCTACCCGTACCTGGCGTACGAAGTGCTGGCCGACCTGATCCGCACCGGGGAAGTGCTGGGTGACCTGGATGAGGTCTTCAAGTACTACCGTAAAGGCATCTCCAA
Organism: Pseudomonas sp. HLS-6 TE3448; assembly: GCF_053629555.1. Classification (NCBI taxonomy): domain Bacteria; kingdom Pseudomonadati; phylum Pseudomonadota; class Gammaproteobacteria; order Pseudomonadales; family Pseudomonadaceae; genus Pseudomonas; species Pseudomonas sp. HLS-6 TE3448. The sequence continues at coordinate 1,670,613 of NZ_JBRJIO010000001.1, forward strand.
GGGCCTGCTGAAGATCCTGTCGAAGATGGGTATCTCCACCATTGCTTCTTACCGCGGCGCCCAGTTGTTCGAGGCCGTTGGCCTGTCGGATGAAGTGGTCGCGCTGAGTTTCCGTGGCGTTGCCAGCCGCCTGAAAGGCGCACGTTTCGTTGATATCGAGAACGAGCAGAAGCTGCTCGCTGCCGAAGCCTGGAGCCCGCGCAAGCCCATCCAGCAAGGCGGTTTGCTCAAGTTCGTTCACGGTGGCGAATACCACGCCTACAACCCGGATGTGGTCAACACCCTGCAGGCCGCTGTGCAGCAGGGCGACTATGCCAAGTTCAAGGAATACACCGCGCTGGTCGACAAGCGCCCGGTGTCGATGATCCGTGACCTGCTGAAGGTCAAGGTCGCAGACCAGGCCCTGGCGCTGGACGAAGTCGAGCCACTGGAAGCGATCCTCAAGCGTTTCGACTCTGCTGGTATCTCGCTTGGCGCCCTGTCGCCAGAGGCGCACGAAGCGCTGGCTGAAGCCATGAACCGCCTGGGTGCGCGTTCCAACTCCGGTGAGGGCGGTGAAGACCCAGCCCGCTATGGCACCATCAAGAGCTCCAAGATCAAGCAGGTGGCCACAGGCCGTTTCGGCGTGACGCCGGAATACCTGGTCAACGCTGAAGTGTTGCAGATCAAGGTGGCCCAGGGCGCCAAGCCGGGTGAGGGTGGGCAGCTGCCTGGTGGCAAGGTCAACGGCCTGATCGCCAAGCTGCGTTATGCCGTACCTGGCGTGACCCTGATCTCGCCGCCGCCGCACCACGACATCTATTCCATCGAAGACTTGTCGCAGCTGATTTTCGACCTCAAGCAGGTCAACCCGCAGGCGTTGGTTTCGGTGAAGCTGGTGGCAGAAGCGGGCGTCGGTACCATCGCCGCTGGCGTGGCCAAGGCCTATGCCGACCTGATCACCATCTCCGGTTACGACGGTGGTACTGGTGCTTCGCCACTGACCTCGATCAAGTACGCCGGTGCCCCGTGGGAGCTGGGCTTGGCCGAGACTCACCAGACCCTGCGCGGCAACGATTTGCGTGGCAAGGTTCGCGTGCAGACCGACGGCGGCCTGAAAACCGGCCTGGACGTGATCAAGGCAGCCATTCTGGGTGCTGAAAGCTTCGGCTTCGGTACGGCGCCAATGATCGCCCTTGGCTGCAAATACCTGCGTATCTGTCACCTGAACAACTGCGCCACTGGTGTAGCGACCCAGAACGACAAACTGCGCAAGGACCACTACATCGGTACCGTCGACATGGTGGTGAACTTCTTCACCTACGTCGCCGAAGAAACCCGTGAGTGGCTGGCCAAACTGGGCGTGCGTAGCCTCGGTGAGCTGATCGGGCGTACCGATCTGCTGGAAATGCTCCCGGGCGAAACTGCCAAGCAGCAGCACCTGGACCTCAGCCCGCTGCTGGGCAGTGAGCATGTACCGGCTGACAAGCCGCAGTTCTGCCAAGTTGACCGCAACCCACCGTTCGACAAGGGTGCGCTGGCCGAGAAGATGGTCGAGATGGCCCTGCCAGCGATCAAGGATCTGGCGGGCGCCGAATTCAACCTGGACATCTGCAACTGCGACCGTTCGATCGGCGCGCGGATTTCCGGCGAGATCGCCCGTCTGCACGGCAACCAGGGCATGGCCAAAGCGCCTGTCACCTTCCGCTTCAAGGGTACTGCAGGCCAGAGCTTCGGCGTCTGGAACGCAGGTGGCCTGAACATGTACCTGGAAGGCGACGCCAACGACTATGTCGGCAAAGGCATGACTGGTGGCAAGCTGGTGATCGTACCGCCAGCGGGCAGCCCGTTTGCTACGCAGCACAGCGCGATCATCGGCAACACCTGCCTGTATGGCGCCACTGGCGGCAAGCTGTTTGCCGCGGGTACTGCCGGCGAGCGTTTTGCTGTGCGTAACTCCGGCGCCCACACGGTTGTGGAAGGCACTGGCGACCACTGCTGCGAATACATGACTGGCGGTTTCGTTTGCGTACTGGGCAAGACCGGCTACAACTTCGGTTCTGGTATGACCGGTGGTTTCGCCTACGTGCTCGACCAGGACAACAGCTTCGTTGACAAGGTCAACCACGAACTGGTGGAAATCCAGCGGATCACCGGCGAAGCGATGGAAGCGTACCGCAGCCACTTGCAGCGCGTGCTCGGCGAGTATGTCGAAGAGACGGGTAGCGAGTGGGGACGTGAGCTCTGGGAGAACCTGGACGACTACGTGCGCCGCTTCTGGCTGGTCAAGCCGAAGGCTGCGAGCCTGAAGAACCTGCTGTCCAGCACCCGTGCCAACCCGCAGTGATATGCGCCTGAAGAGTTTGATGAGGTTTAAACATGGCTGAACGTCTGAGTAATGACTTCCAGTTCATCGAGGTCGGGCGCAAGGATCCGAAGAAGAAACTGCTGCGTCAACGCAAGAAAGAGTTCGTGGAGATCTACGAACCCTTCAAACCCCAGCAGTCGGCCGAACAGGCCCACCGCTGCCTGGGCTGTGGTAACCCGTACTGCGAATGGAAGTGCCCGGTGCACAACTTCATTCCCAACTGGTTGAAGCTGGTGTCCGAGGGCAACATCCTGGCGGCGGCGGAACTGTCGCACCAGACCAACACCCTGCCGGAAGTCTGCGGCCGGGTGTGCCCGCAGGACCGCCTGTGCGAGGGTGCCTGCACCCTCAACGACGGTTTTGGTGCGGTGACCATCGGTTCGGTCGAGAAGTACATCACCGACACCGCGTTCGCCATGGGCTGGCGCCCGGACATGTCCAAGGTCAAGCCGACCGGCAAGCGTGTCGCGATCATCGGTGCCGGTCCGGCTGGCCTGGGCTGTGCCGACGTGCTGGTGCGTGGTGGGGTAACCCCGGTGGTGTTCGACCGGAACCCGGAAATCGGCGGTCTGCTGACCTTCGGTATCCCCGAGTTCAAGCTGGAAAAGACCGTATTGAGCAATCGTCGCGAAGTCTTCACCGGCATGGGCATCGAGTTCCGCCTGAACACCGAAGTGGGCAAGGACATCAGCATGGAACAGCTGCTGGCCGAGTACGATGCCGTGTTCATGGGCATGGGTACCTACACCTACATGAAAGGCGGTTTCCCTGGTGAAGACCTGCCGGGCGTGCATGATGCGCTGGACTTCCTGGTGGCCAACGTCAACCGCAACCTGGGCTTTGAAAAGTCGCCGGAAGATTTCGTCGACATGAAAGGCAAGAAGGTCGTGGTGCTGGGCGGTGGTGACACGGCGATGGACTGCAACCGCACGTCCATCCGTCAGGGTGCCAAGGCGGTAACCTGCGCCTATCGCCGTGACGAAGCCAACATGCCAGGCTCGCGCAAAGAGGTGAAGAACGCCAAGGAAGAGGGTGTGAAATTCCTCTACAACCGTCAGCCAATCGCCATTGTGGGCGAAGACAAGGTTGAGGGCGTGAAGGTTGTCGAGACCCGTCTCGGCGAGCCGGATGCCCGTGGCCGTCGCAGCCCTGAGCCGATTCCCGGCTCCGAGGAAATCATCCCGGCAGACGCCGTGGTGATCGCCTTTGGCTTCCGTCCAAGCCCCGCGCCATGGTTCGAGCAGTTCAGCATCCAGACCGATAGCCAGGGCCGTGTGGTGGCGCCGGAGCAGGGCGCGTACAAGCACCAGACCAGCAACCCGAAGATCTTCGCCGGTGGCGATATGGTCCGTGGGTCTGACCTGGTGGTGACTGCGATCTTCGAAGGGCGCAATGCCGCTGAAGGGATCCTGGACTACCTGGGCGTCTGAAAAAACATCGCGGGGCGAGCCCGCTCCCACAGGGTCAGCCCCATCGCGACCGTGGTGGGGCGAGCTCGTCCGGCGATGAAGTTTAGAAAATCTATTGACCTAGTGCAGGTCGATAGACAAAAGGCACGGTTCATACCGTGCCTTTTACGTTGGTGTCTGAGAAAATGCCCCCACTTTTTTTCCGGATGCCGACATGACTGCCTTGAAGAACGATCGTTTTCTGCGCGCCCTGCTCAAGCAACCCGTAGACGTTACCCCTGTATGGATGATGCGCCAGGCCGGCCGTTACCTGCCGGAGTACCGCGCCAGCCGCGCCAAGGCCGGCGATTTCATGAGCCTGTGCATGAACCCGCAGTTTGCCTGCGAGGTCACCCTGCAGCCGCTGGAGCGCTATCCGCTGGACGCGGCGATCCTGTTCTCCGACATCCTCACCATTCCCGACGCCATGGGCCAGGGCCTGTACTTTGAAACCGGCGAAGGCCCGCGTTTCAAGAAGGTCGTCAGCACCCTGGCTGACATCGAAGCCTTGCCGATCCCCGATCCGCAGAAGGACCTGGGCTACGTGATGGATGCGGTCAGCACCATCCGCCGTGAGCTCAATGGCCGGGTGCCGCTGATCGGCTTCTCCGGCAGCCCATGGACCCTGGCCACCTACATGGTCGAAGGCGGCTCGTCGAAAGACTTCCGCAAGACCAAGGCCATGCTCTACGACAACCCGCAGGCCATGCACCTGTTGCTGGACAAGTTGGCGCAGTCGGTGACCTCGTACCTCAACGGGCAGATCCTCGCCGGAGCACAAGCCGTACAGATCTTCGACACCTGGGGTGGCAACCTGTCGGCTGCGGCCTACCAGGAGTTCTCCTTGGCCTACATGCGCAAGATCGTCAGTGGCCTGATCCGCGAGCACGAAGGGCGCAAGGTTCCGGTCATCCTGTTCACCAAGAATGGCGGCCTGTGGTTGGAAAGCATTGCGGATGCTGGCGCCGACGCCCTTGGCCTGGACTGGACCTGCGACATTGGCGAAGCCCGCCAGCGCGTCGGCGCCAAGGTTGCCCTGCAGGGCAACATGGACCCGACCGTACTCTACGCCAAGCCTGAAGCCATCCGTGCTGAAGTGGGGCGTATCCTGGCCAGCTACGGGCATGGCACCGGTCACGTGTTCAACCTCGGCCATGGCATCACCCCGGAAGTCGATCCTGAGCATGCTGGTGCCTTCATCAACGCCGTTCATGAGTTGTCGGCGCAGTACCACCAGTAAGTACTGTTGAATAAAAAAACGCCCGGCCAATGCCGGGCGTTTTGCATTAAGTTTGAATTCAGCGTGCCTGCTTATGCTGGTCCCATCGAAACCAAGATTGGATCACACTTATGAAAACCCGCTATCTCGCACTGCTTCTCGCTCCCCTGTTCAGCACCGCTGCCCTGGCCGCTGGCTACACGGGCCCTGGCGCACAATCGGTGGCCACGGTTGCCGAGGCCCACAACGCGGCTGACGACACCCCAGCCGTGCTGCAAGGTCACATCACCCAGAAGCTGAAGAACGAGAAGTACGAGTTCAAGGATGCTACCGGCAACATCATTGTCGAAATCGACGACGAAGACCTGCCGCCAGTGGCCTTCAACGACAAGACCCTGGTCAAACTGACTGGCGAAGTCGACAAGGGCCTGGTGAAGCGCGATGTCGATGTGGATCTGGTCGAGGTATTGAACTGAGTCTGCGCAGGAACGGCCTCTAACTTTTCGCCGGCAACTTGCTCAGGTGCAGTGCCACCAGCAGGGCAATGACCAGCAAGCTGCCGATGAAGAGGCCGATGCCGTTCCAGCCGCCCTGGTGCCAGAACACACCACCGGCGGTGCCGGCGACACTGGAGCCGGCGTAGTAGCTGAACAGGTACAGCGACGAAGCCTGGCCCTTGGCCTTGAAGGCACGGCGACCGATCCAGCTACTGGCCACCGAGTGTGCGCCGAAGAAGCCGAAGGTGAAGATCAGCATGCCGATGACGACTAGTGGCAGGGGTTCGAGCAGGGTCAGCAGCAGGCCACCGAACATCAGCACAATAGTTGCCCAGAACACCTTGCGCCGGCCCAACTTGTCAGCCAGCGCGCCAATTTGTGCCGAGCTGTAGATGCCCGACAGGTAAACCACCGACAGCAGCCCGACCAGGGCCTGGTTCATGTGGTAAGGCTCTGCCAGCAGGCGGTAGCCGATGTAGTTGAACAGGGTAACGAAGGCGCCCATCAGCAGGAAGGCTTCAAGGAACAGCCAGGGCAGCCCGGCATCGCGAAAGTGCAAGGTGAAGCCGTCCAGCAGGCTGCGAGGATTCAGCGGGCGCGCACGGAAGTTGCGCGACTCGGGGAGCATTTTCCAGAACAGTACCGCGGCGATCAGTGCCAGTCCACCGATGGCCAGCAGTGCCGTGTGCCAACTGACGAAGTCGATCAGTACGCCGGTAATCAAGCGTCCGCTCATGCCACCAATGGCATTGCCGCCGATGTACAGGCCCATGGCCAGGCCAAGATGCTGAGGGTAGATCTCTTCGCTGAGGTAGGTCATGGCCACCGCAGCCAGCCCGCTCAAGGACAGACCGACCAGCGCGCGCATCGCCAGAACCCCTTCCCAGGTGGGCATCAGCGCACTGGCGATTGTGCACAGTGCAGCGCAGAACAACGCTGCAACCATCACGGGCTTACGACCAATACGGTCTGAAACAGGCCCAGTGACCAGTAGACCGAACGCTAGCAGCGCAGTCGACACCGACAGCACCAGGCTGCTCTGCGCCGCATTGATGGAGAATTCCCGGGACAGCAGCGGCATCATGGGTTGCACGCAATACAGCAGCGCGAAGGTGGCGAAGCCACCACAGAACAATGCCAGCACTGTGCGCATGAACGCCGGTGTGCCCTTTTCGATCCACTGGTCAGTGGTGGAGGCTGCGTCCGTGGTGGGTGCAGGGGGCACGTCGTGGGCGAGGGGAGCAACAGCAGTTTTCACGGTAAACCTCGGAAGGGCTACGGCCAGTCAGGCAGTAAAAAAAGAATATAGCTAGCTAATGATCATTTCCAATATATTGTTCGACCTGTTTAAGAGGTTTTACGACCTGTTGAGGGTGTTATGGAATTACGCCACTTGCGGTACTTCATTGCAGTTGCCGAAGAGCTCCACTTCGGGCGGGCGGCACAGCTGTTGGGCATCTCCCAGCCACCCTTGAGCCAGCAGATCCAGGCCCTGGAGCAGGAGTTGGGAGCGCGTTTGTTCGAGCGGACCAACCGACGGGTGGAGCTGAGTGAAGCTGGCCGCTTGTTCCTCGATGAGGCCCGACAGGTGCTGGCTCAGGTCGATAAGGCTGCCGATGTCGCTCGGCGCGCCCAGCTTGGCGAGCTGGGTGAAATGAAAATTGGCTTCACGACCTCGGCCCCGATTAATTCGGGTATCCCCAAGGCGATTTATGCCTTTCGTCAGCGCTTTCCCGCTGTGCACCTGAACCTCAAGGAAATGAGCAGCCGTGATGTTGCCGATGCGCTGCTCGACGAGACCATCGAGATCGGCCTGATGCGCCCGCTGGCCTTGCCGGAGAGCCTGCTCGCCACGGAGTTGTTCCGTGAGCCTCTGGTGGCGGTGCTCAGCGCTACACACCCGCTGGCGGAGGGCAGCGAGCGTGGCTTGTTGTTGTCGACGTTGGCCAATGAGCCGTTTGTGTTTTTCCCCCGCAGCTATGGCAGTGGCCTGCATGCGCAATTGATGAGCCTGGCACGGCAGGCCGGCTTCAGCCCGCACTTTGCCCAGGAGGCGGGTGAGGCCATGACGATTATTGGCTTGGTGGCAGCGGGCCTGGGGGTGTCAGTGTTGCCGGCCTCTTTTCAGCGCATGCGTATTGACGGTGTGGTCTATCGGACCCTGCTTGATGCCGACGCGGTTACCGCTGTGTGGTTGGTGCAGCGACGCGAGTCGGCCTCGGCCATGGCCCGTGCCTTTGTCGAGCTGCTGGCGGGCCAAGGGCTCAATGGTGCTGGCTAAACCGCCGTCACGCCCACATACTCGGTCATTCACTGATACACGGAGGTCATTCCATGCGGCGCGTGGTGTTTAATCAGAAAGGTGGCGTGGGTAAGTCGAGTATTGCTTGCAACCTGGCGGCGGTGAGTGCCAGTGAAGGCTACCGAACCCTGTTGATTGACCTGGATGCCCAGGCCAACTCGACCCAGTACCTCACCGGCCTGACTGGCGAGGATATCCCCATGGGGATTGCCGATTTCTTCAAGCAGACATTGTCGTCCGGCCCCTTTGCCAGGAAGAACAAGGTCGACATCTACGAGACGCCGTTCGACAACCTCCATGTCATCACCGCTACTGCGGAGTTGGCTGACCTGCAACCCAAGCTCGAAGCCAAGCACAAGATCAACAAGCTGCGTAAGTTGCTCGATGAGTTGTCCGAAGACTACGACCGGATTTATCTCGATACGCCGCCAGCGTTGAACTTTTATGCGGTATCGGCATTGATTGCGGCCGATCGGGTACTGATTCCCTTCGACTGCGACAGCTTCTCGCGCCAGGCCCTATACGGTCTGCTGGCCGAAATCGAGGAACTGCGTGAGGACCACAATGAGCACCTGCAGGTCGAGGGCATTGTGGTCAACCAGTTCCAGGCCCGGGCCAGCCTGCCCCAGCAGATGCTCGACGAGTTGCTGGCTGAAGGCTTGCCGGTGCTGCCGGTCTACCTGAACAGCTCAGTGAAGATGCGCGAGTCGCATCAGGCCAACCTGCCGTTGATCCATCTGGAACCACGGCACAAGTTGACACAGCAGTTCGTTGAGCTGCATTCGCTGCTGGAAGAAAACGCTTAAATCCCCTGACTGCGCAGCCACTCCAGCAAGTGCTGGAGTGGGAAGGCGCCGCTTTGGCGTGCGACTTCGCGGCCATTTTTGAACAGGATCAGGCTGGGGATTGAGCGAATACCCAATTGCCCGGCCAGTTGCGGGTTGGCCTCGCTGTCGAGCTTGGCCAGGCGACAGCGCCCGCTTAGCTGGCTGGCCGCTTGTTCAAAGATTGGCGCAAAGGATTTACACGGGCCGCACCAGTCGGCCCAGACATCAACCAGCAGTGGCAGATCGCCTTTGATCTGGCTGGCATAGTCACCCTGTTTCAATTCAAACGGTTTGTTCAGCAGCACGGCGCCTTTGCAGCGTCCGCACTTCGGCGCGTCGCCCACGCGTGCGGCGGGGATGCGATTCAGGCCATTGCAATGAGGGCAGGGTATCAGCAGCGGGTCGGTCATGGTGGCGTCCGGGAAGCGAGTCGATAGTTGTTATCTGGAGCGTACGCGCAGCTTTTTCAATGTCGGCTTCGGGTGATTCTCGTCTGATCCATTGGTGTTGGCAGTTGCTCACGAGGAGCAACTGATCTCCAGATGCTTGCCCCATTCGGGTGGCCGCTCTGCGTACGCCGCCATGCCCGGCTGTTCGTCGAATGGCGTGCAGAGCACCTGATGCAGGCGACGCACCTCGCTGTAGTCACCCGCTTCAGCGGCTTCTATCGCGCGTTGGGCCAGGTAGTTGCGCAGGATGTACAGCGGGTTGACCGCATGCATCCGGGCGCGGCGTTCTTCGCTGTTGCCCGGTTCACGGGCGATGCGTGCCAGGTAGTCCCCAGACCAACGGTCAAAGCCGGCGAGGTCGACGAAGTCGTCGCGAACCACACGCAGCGCCGCTTCTGCGGGCTGGTCGCCGAGCTTTCTGAAGAACAATGTGTAATCCACCGCACCCTGTTGCATGACCTGCAGGAGCCCCTCGATCAGCGCCTTGTCGGCGTCTTCAGCGTGCGTCAGGCCAAGTCGACGACGCATCAGGTCCAGGTAGTGGGCTTCGTAAAGCGGCAGGAACAACGCCAGGGTTTCGCGCAGGGCCTCGACGCTGATGAAGGGCGTCAGGGCCTGGGCCAGGGCGCTGAGGTTCCAGTGGGCAATCGGTACTTGATTGCTGTAGCTGTAACGTCCCTGGTCATCCGAGTGGTTGCAGACGAAGCGTGCGTCGAAATCGTCCAGGAATGCAAAGGGGCCGAAATCAAAGGTGATGCCCAGGATCGACATGTTGTCGGTATTCATCACGCCGTGGCAGAAACCATAGGCTTGCCAATGGGCGATCAGTTCGGCGTTGCGCTCAACGATACTACGGAACATCGCCAGGTACGGCTCGGGCTGATCACGGCACTCGGGGAAGTGGTGGTTCAGCACGTGCTCGGCGAGGATCTTCTGCTGCTCCGGCTGGCGGGTGTAGTAGAAGTATTCGAAGTGACCGAAGCGAACATGGCTGGGTGCCAGGCGCAACAGCATGGCCGCGTGCTCCTGGGTTTCGCGCCACACAGGTGTGTTCGAGCCGATTACGCACAGCGCTCGGCTGCTGGCGATACCCAGGGCATGAAGGGCCTCGGAGGCGAGGAACTCGCGAATCGAAGAGCGCAGAACCGCACGACCATCTCCCATGCGCGAATAGGGCGTTTGCCCGGCGCCTTTCAGGTGCAGGTCCCAATACTCGCCTGCGTCATTGCGCACTTCGCCCAGCAACAGGCCGCGGCCATCGCCCAGGCGAGGGTTGTAGGAGCCGAATTGGTGACCGGAGTAAACCATCGCCCGAGGTTCAGTCTCGGCCCAGAGTTTGTGGCCACTGAAAAGCTCGGCAAACACCGGTGAGTGGGCCTCGGTAGGGTCGAGGTCGAGCAGGGCCATGGCGGCATCGCTGGCAACCACCAGACGTGGCTCGGCAATCGGCTCGGGCAGTACCGACGTGGAGAACGCATCGCCCAGACGGGCGAAGCGGTTATCGAAGGTGAGTTCGTCGAGGGCTTTCAACGGCCATCTCCAGGAGAATGTCCGAGCATTCTGCAAGGGTATGGCCGTTGACGTCCAGTCAGGCGGGATTGGAACCTGATGCCAGATCACCCGGCTTGCCAATCAAAGGGATTGGCACGGCGGTTTTCTGATCCTCTGCGGGAACGATGTTGAACACCTGTCCCTGCATGTTTTTCAGGTAAATCTCCAGTTGGCGGTACGCGATGTTGATGTTGTTTTTCTTGAACTCGCTGTTGATGACGCGGTTGACCTCATCCAGCGCCGGGTTGCGGTCACCGAGGTCGCGGACATGCATGCGCAGTTCGTGGTCCAGTGTGCTTTCGCCAAAATTGAGGAAGTAGACCGTCGGGGCCGGCTCCTTGAGCACGCGTGGGTTGTCGTTGGCGGCCTTGAGCAGCAGGTTGCGCACCAGCTCCAGATCCGAGCCATAGTCGACGCCGATCTTGAGCGTGACTCGGGTGATGGTGTCAGTCAGCGACCAGTTGATCAGTTGCCCGGTAATGAAGGTCTTGTTCGGGACAATGATGTCCTTGCGGTCGAAGTCGGTAATGGTGGTCGCTCGGATGCGGATCTTGCTCACGGTACCGGACAGGTTGCCGATGGTGATGGTGTCCCCGATACGCACTGGGCGTTCGAACAGGATCATGATCCCCGAGATGAAGTTGGCGAAGATTTCTTGCATCCCGAAGCCCAGGCCGACCGACAGCGCAGCCACCAGCCACTGCAGCTTGTCCCAACTGACGCCGAGGGTCGATAGCGTGGTGACGAAGCCGATTCCGGCAATTGCATAGGACAACAGCGTGGTCGTCGCGTAGGCACTGCCTTGGGCCAGGTTCAGCCGCGACAGTACCAGCACTTCCAGCAAGCCTGGCAGGTTGCTGGCCAGGGCAAAGGTGATACCGACGATTACCAGTGCACCCAACAGGTCACCGAGGCTGATCGGGACCATGCTCATGGCTGCACCGGTGCCGCTGGTGTATTCGTAGAGGGTGATGTTGTCGAGGTAGGCAAACACACTGATCAGGTCTGCCCAGACCCAGTACAGGGCGCCAATGAAGATGCCGAGCAGCGCGAGGCGGATCAGTCGCAGCGACTGCTGGTTGACCTGTTCGATGTCCAGGGTCGGCTCTTCAATCATCGTTTCACCGTCCGGGCCTTCCTTGACGGCCTGACGTTTACTCTGCGCACGCTGATAAGCCAGGCGGCGTGCGGCAACTGCCAGGCCACGGACGAATGCAGCCTCGATCACCAGCCAGAGCATCAACAGATACAGCGTGTCGATCAGCCGGTCGGTGAGTTTCAGCGCGGTGTAGTAGTAACCAAAACAGACCGCGACGAACAGGGCGATTGGCAATACGGTGAAGGCCAGCCCCACGGCCATGCGAAACAGCGAGGCCTGGTTATGGTTCGGGCTACTGAGCAGCAGGCGGCTGAGCAACCAGGTCATCAGGGCGTAGCAGGTCAGTACTACGCCGATACCCAGCACGTCATCGGCCAAGGCCGAGGGTTGGTGCTCGGCGACCGCCACCACGGCCACCAGTGCCAACACCACTGCGCCAAGACGCCGGATCCAGCTGCGGAGGAACTCCACCTGCGGTTTCTCCCAGCGAAAATGCAGCTCGGCAACCCCCGCGGGCGCGAGAATCCGGTACGCGGTGTAGAACACCATCCAGGCTTGGGCAATCTGTAGCAGGGCGGCACCGAGGTTGGCATTCTGACCGCGTGCGTCGATCTGCAAGGCAAAGCCGCACAGGGCCAGCGCCAGGCTGATCGGCAGCGCCAGCAGCACGTTGATCAGGAGCGCCTGAGGGGTGTGCCACTGACTATCGCGCTTGAAGTGACCGATATCCCGATGGACCTTGCTCAGGCGCGCATACAGGTAGTTGCGGCGCCATAGCAGGGCACCGATCAGCAACAGCAGCGGCAGGAACAACAGCGGGCGCTGCACCAGACCGTCAGCCAGTTCACTCACACTTGAGGCCCACGGCAGGCTCACGACCTGCTTTTGCAGGCGCTCAGGTACGCTGCGTAGCCATTCCAGTTCCAGCGGCTTGTTGCTGGGGATCCAGAACATCTGCTCGTCGAGGGTGGCGCGCAGGTTCTGCGCTGTGCTCAGCAGCTGTTTCTGGTTCAGTTGCAGGGTGATGGATTCGTTGAGCAGTGCACTCAGTTCACGGTTAAGTCGCTCAAGCAGGTCACTGCGGGTGATCGCGACTTCAAGCAACGCCTTGCGCAATTGCGGCGTAGCGCTTTCCTCTGGGTGGCTGGCCAGCAGTTTGTCGACATAGCTACTCGGGCTGCTGATCTGCTCGCGCTGCTGGTTGATCTCAAACTGGTAGAGGCGGATATCGGCAATCTGGTCAGCCAGGTCACCGTCGACTTTCAAGTGCGGCAGGGACTGTTTCTGTTTGTAGAGAATCTTGGACAGCAGCAGGCTGCCCTTGAGCACACTGATTTGTTCGTCCAGCGCCAGATCGCTCTGGGTCAGGGCATCAAGTTGCTGCTTGGTCTTGAGGTTTTCCTGAGTCAGTTGGTTGAGCCGGTCTGTGCTCAGCAGCAGGTAGTCGGAGAGCTTGAGGTTGGCAGCACTTTCGGTGGCCAGAACACTGCTGCCCCCGGCTTTCTGCGCCTCGATGGATTGTTCGGTGACGGTCTGCTGCGACTGGGCCAGGCGCTTCTGGTTGATCAGGGTCTGCAGGTCCTGAATCTCTTGCTCCAGGCGTGCCGCGCGCTCGATCAGCAAGTCATGCTGGCTGCTACCCAGATCTTGCAGCAAGCTGTTGCCGGCCAGTTCCTGCCGGCGTAGCAGGGTCAGGGCGTTGAGGGCGGCTAGCTCGGCATTGAGTTGGTTGCGCTGTTCTGGCGACAGCACCTTCCCGGCTTCTTTGCCCAGTTTCAGGCTGGTATTGATCTGTTGGCTGCGTGTCTGGTTGTCGCTGATTTCGGCCTGGGCCCGCTCCGGGCGAGTCTGGGAGGTAATGGTCAGGCTGTTGGCTTCGGAGAGTGCCTTTTGCAGGTCACTCTGTTGGGTCGTGCGTTCGGTGAGCAACTGTTCCAACTGGGGAACATCAAGGCTGGCATAACGCTCAGCCACCGGAATGACCGTGCTGCTCTTGAGCTTGGCCAGTTCGCGCTGGTTTTCACCGGTCTTTTTTGGGGCATCGCTGAGTTGCTGCTTGAGCGCGGCCAGGCGTTTTTCACTGTCATCCTTGCTGTTGAGGAAGACCAGGGTTTGTTCCAGCACCTGACGCAGGGCTTTCTGCTCCGCCTCAGGCAGCTTGCGCTCGGCAATTTTGTCGAGACTTTGCTGAACAGCGGCAGCGTTGGGTGGCTCCGCAGCGAAGGCGAAGGTTGCAGAAAGGCACAGCCCCAGCAGGGCTGCGCAGACAAGCGTGCGCAAGGACATAGGCAGAAAATTCGTACAAGCAGATGTAAGAAAGCGGAGTTTAGAGGAACAGGCCCGGGCCGGGGCGACTTCCTTCGGGAAATTTGACGCCCACTTTGAGGATCTTGTTCCCCTCCATTAGCGCAACGGTCCACAAGGTGTTGTTCCATTCGATCTGGTCACCCACTACCGGCGCACCACCAACCTTCTGTTGGATGAAGTGGCTCAGAGGCGTGTGTGGGTCCTGACCGTCGAGCTTGAGGCCGTACAGGGCCGCTACAGCCCCCAGTTCTGCGTCACCTTCAAGGACGAAGTCACCGAAGAAGCGCAGGTCCAGACCACGTTGTGGTGCCTGGCTGAACAGCTTGCCCAGGGCCGGGAGATCGTGTTCATGGCCGATGACACAGAGCAGGTCACCTACCTCCAGTGTGGTACTTCCCGACGGGTGGAGCAGTTGCTGACCACGGAACAGCGCTGCAATGCGGGTGCCCTCAGGCATTTTCAACTCACGCAGCGCTGCGCCGATGCACCATTTTTCAGCACCCAGACGGTAGACGAACAGCTCCCATTCACTGGTGATGTGCACTTCCAGTGCAGAGCGGGAGATGGGCGCCGGGTCAGGTGGCACGGTGACCTTCAGCAGCTTGGCCACCCACGGCAGGCTGGTGCCTTGCACCAGCAGCGAGACCAGGACGATGAAGAAGGCCAGGTTGAAATACAGTTGCGCGTTGGGCAGCCCGGCCATCAGCGGGAACACCGCCAGAATGATCGGTACCGCGCCGCGTAGGCCGACCCAGGAAATAAAGGCCTTTTCGCGGCCATGGAAGGCCTTGAATGGCAGCAACCCGGCCAGCACCGACAGCGGGCGGGCGAAGAGGATCATCCACAAGGCCAGGCCCAGTGCCGGCAGGGCAATTGGCAGCAGGTCGTGCGGAGTGACCAGCAACCCCAGCACCAGGAACATGCCGATCTGTGCCAGCCAGGCCATGCCGTCGAGCATGTGCAGAATGCCGTGGCGGCTGCGGATCGGGCGGTTGCCCAGTACCAGGCCGCAGAGGTACACGGCGAGGAAGCCACTGCCGTGCAGGGCGTTGGTCAGGGCAAATACCAGCAGGCCACCACTGATCACCAAGATCGGATAGAGCCCGCCGGCCAGGTTGATCCGGTTGACCAATTGCAGCATCAGCCAACCGCCGCCCAGGCCGAGCACTGCGCCAATGCCAAACTCGCGCACCAAGTGCCCGAGCAGGCCCCAGTGCAGGCCTGTCTGACCGCTGGCGAGCATGTCGATCAGGGTCACGGTGAGGAACACCGCCATGGGGTCGTTGCTGCCCGATTCGATTTCCAGCGAGGCGGTGACCCGTTCGTTCAGGCCCTTGCCGCCCAGCAGGGAGAACACCGCAGCAGCGTCGGTCGAACCGACAATGGCGCCGATCAGCAGGCCCTGGATCAGGTTCAGGTCAAACAGCCAGGCCGCCATCATGCCGGTCAGGCCGGTGGTAATCAGTACCCCGACGGTCGCGAGCGATAACGCTGGCCACAAGGCAACACGGAAGCTCGCGACCCGCGTACGCAGGCCGCCATCGAGCAGAATCACGGCCAGTGCCAGGTTGCCGACGAGGTAGGCGGTGGGGTAGTTGTCGAAGATGATGCCGCCACCATCGACCCCGGCTGCCATGCCTACGGCGAGGATGATCACCAGAATGGGGATGCCCAGTCGCGAAGACAGTGAGCTGACCAGAATACTTGCACCTACCAGCAACGCGCCGATCAAGAACAGGCTGTTGATGGCGGTCGCATTCAAAGGCAGTACTCCAGGACAATCGGCGGGAAAGGTGTGCAGAAACAAGCAGGTCGCGTGCCAAGGATTCTAACCTGAGCGCTTGGCAAACTGTCTAGATAGTTACCACCGTGATGTGCTTGATAGCGTTTGCAATGCCGTATCAGCAACCAATACGGCAATTATCATGACATCATTCGCATCCGCTTCTCTGCAGAACATCGCTCAAGGCTTCCTCGGGGCCTATCCCGATATCCATAGCCTGGCCCGGCTTGGCGCAGGCCATATCATCGAAAAGGCACTCGGCTATTGGCTCGATCCCGACCAGGTCTACTGGCACCGCTTTGATCATGCCGTCAGCAGCAACCGAACCTTCAGTGGTTGGGCGCACTACGGTGCGCCGATCGAGTCGATGACGTTGAGCGAGCTGATTCAACGTCGTTTCACCCTCAACGACCAGCTCAATCCCGACCTGCTCAGCAACTACGGTGGGTTTTACCGAGTGGGTGCGGGCCATGGACATTATGACGAGCGTGTCGAGGTTCGCCTGGCACCTGAAAATGTCATGGAGGCCTTCTGGGCGCTCGACCTGCAGTCGGTGTACCTGCAAACCCTGGAGCGGTTCTGGGCGCAGCATGCCGATAACTTCTGTCTGCTTGCCCGGGCACAGTTTCTGACAGCATTGGCGCATGCACGAGAGAAGGAGGGCTTGTCCGACGCCGAGCAACAGGCGGTGTTGCGTGCGGCAGTCGGTTCGATCCGCTTCCCGGCAACGCTCGCGCGCTTGCGCCAGTCGCAGGGGGAGGGTGTGAACTCCGGCTTCAGCGCCCTCAGCTTCAGTGGGCAGGTGGCGCGCGATATGTTCTGGTTGGTACTCCCGAGCAATGCCTTGCTGCTGTACCTGGCCAGCGAGACGCCTGCCCTGATCCGTTTTACCGGTAAGGACCAGCTCTATGCCTGGATAAAGGAGCAAGTGGCGGACGAGCCAGGTCGGCAGCGTTTTCAGCAACACTTTCCTGACCTTGATCCGGTCGCGGGGAAGGTGTTGTGTGAGCGTCTATCAGCCGGTAAGCGATTGCTCAATTGGGATGTCGCGCCCGTTGCAGGGGATGTCTTTGTGCATCTGCGGGAGGCCGCCAAGCAGGAACTCAAGGCTGTTGCCTTGGCACGAATCACCGCCAATAGTGACTTGCGCAAGGCCAAATGGCTGGCATGGCTGGGGGTTGTCAGTCGTGTGGTTTCACCGCTGGCGCCGCTGGGCTGGCCGCTGGCCCTGGCGGCGGTCGGTGCCGGGGCGGCAAGCCTGGGATTGCACCTGGACCAGGCGGTCAACGCGAGCGATATACGCCAGCGTCGGCGCGGTTGGGTGTTGGCGGTTGTGGACCTGTTGTTTGTGTTGCTGGATGCCAAGATGCTTGAAGCCGATGCCTTCAACGGTGAAGCGCGTGCTGTTCGTGCGCCGGGCGATTCTGAGGCTGTGCCATTGACCCGAGCCCCGGAGGTGGCGTTGCCGCCGCTCCCGGTTGATGCGCTGCCTGTGGGGGCGCCGCCGCTCTCTGACGGCAATTCTACGTTCTGGACGGCCTGCATGCGGCCCGCCGCCGATGAATTGCTGGCACTGTCCGATCAGGCGTTGGCTCGTCAGCGAAGCCTGTTGACGCACCTGCCTGAAGCCGATCTGGAGCGGGTCTCGGCCAGCGGCGACTACCTGGATCCCTTTGGTGAGCCTTATGTGGTGTACCGTGATGAACTGGGTTTTGGCGCACGTCACATCAAGCAGTACAGCCATTCGCCGCAGCGCTACAACAACCTCTTGCGCGGCCTGCCGCTGGAAGGCTCAGTTGACGCTAATGTGGCCAGGATTCATGCGTTGTCCAAGGAGTTGGGCATGGTTGGCTGCGATAATCAGGTGCGGCTGTATCGAGCTGCGTCCGCGGCGAGAGGCACATCCGGTGCATGGCTCAAGCGTGGGCAGGTGAAGGTTGGGGACGTGCTCCTGACGACTGACTTTACGTCGTTTACAGAAAACCCGTACACCCTGTGGGAGTTGTTCCGCGAAGACAGGAGTGCCGTTCAGGCACGTTTCGATGAAAGCTCCGTGGTGTTCGTTCTGGAGCCTGGTGGGCCTGCCTATGCGTCGCCCGTAGCAGCCTTTTCCGACCTGGAACATGAGGCCGAGGCACTGATCTTGCCGGGTCGGCCGCTGCGCATTCTCGACATTGCCGAGATCGTCGGGGCGGATTTTCGCTTCACTCAAGTCCGTTTGCAGGGTGTTGAGTCGGTTGGTCCTGACGAGTCGATGTTCGAGTTTCGTACCGGGGAGCCGTTCCAGCGAGCGGCGTATGCCCGACGCCTTGGGGACGCCGGGCAGAGCCTGGTCGAGCGCTTTTTTCCGCAGCCTTAGCTTATGCCTGCTTCACTTCACGCAGCGGCTTGCCCTTGACCGGCGCACCGTTGGCCACGTAGTACTTGGCGGCGCTGCGTGGCAGTGGCTGACGCCCACGAATCTTGTCGGCGATTTTCTCGGCCATCATGATCGTTGGGGCATTCAGGTTGCCGGTAGTGATGATCGGCATGATCGAGGCATCGACCACGCGCAGGCCTTCCATGCCATGTACGCGACCCTGGCCATCGACCACGGCCATGTCGTCGGTGCCCATTTTGCACGAGCAGGACGGGTGGAACGCGGTTTCGGCGTGCTCGCGAATGAACGTGTCCAACTCTTCGTCGGTTTGCACATGCGCACCCGGGCTGATTTCACGACCACGGTATGCGTCCAGCGCCGGCTGCGCCATGATCTCACGGGTCAGGCGGATACCATCGCGGAACTCCTGCCAGTCCTGTTCGGTTGCCATGTAGTTGAACAGGATGCTTGGGTGTTGGCGTGGGTCCTTGGACTTGACCTGAATGCGCCCACGGCTTGGCGAGCGCATCGAGCCCATGTGGGCCTGGAAGCCGTGCTCCTGCACACCGTTGCTGCCGTTGTAGTTGATCGCGACCGGCAGGAAGTGGTACTGGATGTTCGGCCACTCGAATTCAGGACGGGTGCGGATGAAGCCACCAGCCTCGAACTGGTTGCTGGCGCCGATACCGGTTCCGGCAAACAGCCACTGGGCACCGATAGCAGGCTGGTTCCACCACAGCAGCGAGGGGTACAGCGAGACCGGCTGGGTGCAGGCGTACTGCAGGTACAGTTCCAGGTGGTCTTGCAGGTTTTCACCCACGCCCGGCAGGTCGTGGACCACCGGAATGTCCAGGCTCTGCAGCAGTTTGGCCGGGCCGACACCGGAGCGTTGCAGCAACTGCGGCGAAGCAATGGCGCCGCTGCAGACGATGACTTCCTTGCGTGCACGGGCTTCGACACGCTCTTCGCTGTCGCCTTGCAGGTAGGTCACGCCAATAGCGCGTTTGCCGTTGAACAGCACGCGATCGGTCAGGGCATGAGTGACGATGGTCAGGGTCGAGCGCTTCTTGGCGATGTCCAGGTAGCCGCGTGCGGTACTGGAGCGACGGCCTTCAGGGGTCACCGTACGGTCCATCGGGCCAAAGCCTTCCTGCTGGTAGCCGTTCAGGTCTTCGGTGCGCGGGTAGCCGGCTTGCACGCCAGCTTCAACCATGGCGTGGAACAGCGGGTTGTTGCCCGCCTTTGGCGTGGTCACGCGGACCGGGCCTTCGCCGCCATGGTAGTCGTTCGGGCCGATGTCACGGGTTTCCGCTTTACGGAAATACGGCAGGCAGTCCAGGTAGCTCCAGTCTTCCAGGCCTGGCAGTTTGGCCCAGCCGTCATAGTCCATGGCGTTGCCACGGATATAGCACATGCCGTTGATCAGTGATGAGCCACCCAGGCCCTTGCCCCGGCCACATTCCATGCGACGGTTGTTCATGTAGGGCTCTGGATCGGTCTCGTAGGCCCAGTTGTAGCGGCGGCCCTGCAGCGGGAAGGCCAGTGCGGCAGGCATCTGGGTACGGAAGTCGAAGCGGTAATCCGGGCCGCCGGCTTCAAGCAGCAGTACGGTGACGCCTTCGTCTTCGGTCAGGCGGGTGGCCAGGGTGTTACCGGCCGAGCCTGCACCGACAATGATGTAATCGAATTCTTGGGACATGAATGTACCCTCTTGGCAGTGAACGAGGTGAGCGGATGGCGCCCGGGTCTCGCGACTCGGGCGCGGCTACAAGGGTGCTTAGAACACCGAGTTGTAGTTGCCCAGCTCGACCTGTACCGACTTGATGCGAGTGTACTGAGCCAGCGAGCTGATACCGTTCTCACGGCCGACACCGGACTGCTTGTAACCGCCGACCGGCATTTCGGCAGGCGACTCGCCCCAGGCGTTGATCCAGCAGATACCGGCTTCCAGCTGGTGGATGATGCGATGCGCACGGGTCAGGTCGTTGGTGCAGACACCCGCGGCCAGGCCGAAGTCGGTGTCATTGGCGCGACGGATGACTTCTTCTTCGGTTTCGTAGGTGAGGATGCTCATCACCGGGCCGAAGATTTCCTCGCGAACAATGGTCATGTCGTCGCGGCAGTCGGTGAATACGGTCGGTGCAACGAAGGCACCCTTGGCGAAGTCACCGGTGGTCAGGCGTTCGCCACCGCACAGTACGCGTGCGCCTTCTTCCTTGCCCTTGGCGATGTAGCCGAGGACATTTTCCATGTGGGCGAAGCTGACCAGTGGGCCGAAGTTGGTGTTTTCGTCTTCCGGGTTACCCACACGGATGCGCGCAACGCGCTCAACGATCTTGGCTTCAAAGGCGGCTTTCAGAGCGGCAGGCACGAACACGCGGGTGCCGTTGGTGCAGACCTGACCGGAGCTGTAGAAGTTGGCCATCATGGCGATGTCGGCGGCGCGATCCAGGTCGGCGTCGGCGCAGATGATCAGTGGCGACTTGCCGCCCAGCTCCATGGTGACTTCCTTGAGCGAGGAGCTCGAAGCACTGGCCATGACCTTCTTGCCGGTGTCGGTGCCGCCGGTGAAGGATACTTTTTCAACGCGTGGGTGCTCGGTCAGCCAGGTACCGACTTCGCGACCGCTGCCGGTCAGGACGTTGAACACGCCATCTGGCAGGCCGGCCTCGGTGTAGATTTCGGCCAGTTTCAGGGTGGTCAGCGAGGTGACTTCACTGGGTTTGAAGATCATCGCGTTACCAGCGGCCAGGGCCGGGGCGGATTTCCACAGGGCGATCTGGATCGGGTAGTTCCAGGCGCCGATACCGACGGTCACACCCAGTGGTTCGCGGCGGGTGTAGACGAAGGAGCTGTCGCGCAGCGGGATCTGCTCGCCTTCGATGGCCGGTACCAGGCCGGCGTAGTATTCGAGTACGTCGGCACCGGTCACGATGTCGACGTAGCGGGTTTCGGAGTAGGACTTGCCGGTGTCCAGGGTTTCCAGCGCGGCCAGCTCATCGTTGCGCTCGCGCAGGATGTCGACGGCACGACGCAGGATGCGCGAACGCTGCATGGCGGTCATCGCGGCCCAGACTTTCTGGCCACGTTCGGCGCTCTCGACGGCGCGCTCGACGTCTTCTTTGGTGGCACGTTGCACGTGGGCGAGGACTTCGCCGTTGGCCGGGTTGATGGCTTCGAAGGTGGCATCGCCGCCAGCGTCGACATAACCACCATCAATGTAGAGTTTTTGCAGTTCGAAACGGGCCATAGTGTCCTCGCAAGTGCATTGTGGTTTGGCTATCCGCGCAGCGCTCCTGCCTGTGTGGCAATCGCCGGGCGCGGTGCATCAGAGGCCTGGTTGTGTGTGTCCGGGCTCGTCTGTTTTGCCAGTTGTAGATCCATGTATTCGTAAGCGATTTGCTGCGCCTGGTCGGTGTCGAAGGCGTCTCCGGATAACGCACCACGCAGCCACAGGCCGTCGATCAAGGCTGCCAGCCCGCGTGCTGCACTGCGTGCTTCAGGCAACGGCAGGACGCGGCGGAACTGACAGCACAGGTTGGAATACAAGCGGTGATCGTTGATCCGCTGCAACCTGTGCAAAGACGGCTGGTGCATGCTGGTTGCCCAGAATGCCAACCAGGTTTTCATTGCCGGGCCGTTGACCTGGCTGGCGTCGAAGTTGCCTTCGATGATCACCCGCAGGTGGGCGCGCGGGCTGTTGTCCTTGAGCGCATGCCGACGTGCGGCGACGCTCTCGGTGAGCACGCTCATCAAGTACCGCATGGTCGCTGCGATCAGGCCGTTCTTGTCCTGAAAGTAGTGACTGATGATGCCATTCGACACACCGGCCAAACGGGCGATCAGCGCAATGCTGGCATCTCCCATGCCGACCTGATCGACCGCCATCAACGTGGCTTCGATCAACTGCTGGCGGCGGATGGGTTGCATACCGACCTTGGGCATCTTGCAAATCTCCTCAGGCCTGCGGGCAGACGACAAGCGGCTGCCTCGGCGAAGGCCAGTCTATTTTGTTTTGATTGAACGTTCAATCAACAAAGAATAAGCTCTGCGACAATCTGCACCATTGACAGGTTTTTCTGACCTTCTGTTGGCGCAAATTGGCACCCCAAAATGACGTGTAAGCCCCGTAAAACAAGGCGTTGACGGTTTTTTGCGGAATATTGAACAGATCGGCCGAACGGCACGCGGCCATGCGGCAAACCTTCTGGTCGGGGTTTTCGGTCTGTTTTTTAACGCAATCGTTCGGGATTACGGTTTTTTCCAAGGTGCTTTTATAACACCTGAGACAATGTGGCTATTGCACCATTTGCTCAGGTAACGGGTCGTTCTGTTGTTTTCTCTCGCACTGCCTGGAGCCTCTGTGCAATGAGTTCTGCCTCTTTGATAAAGACCCCTGTTGAGAGGGTCCGGGTCAATAGCGTGGTGTTCTTCACCTCGGCGCTGTTGATTCTTGTACTGACTGCCTTGCTGATCGCGGTTCCTGAAACTGCAGGTCGTGTGCTTGGCCAGGCCCAAGCCTGGTTGTCGCGTAGTTTCGGTTGGTACTACATGCTGGTGATTGGCGGCTACCTGCTGTTCGTCATCGTTCTGGCGTTTTCCTCCTTCGGCAAGTTGAAGCTGGGCGGCAAGGACGACACACCGGACTTCAGCTACGGCGCCTGGGCCGGCATGCTGTTCTCCTCCGGTATCGGTATTTCGCTGCTGTACTTCGGCGCCTCCGAGCCGCTGGATCACTACTTCAACCCGCCAGAGGGCGCACCGGCCAGCCTGCAAGCGGCCCGTCAGAGCCTGCAGTTGACGTTCCTGCATTGGGGGCTGCATGGCTGGGCGATCTACGCGTTGGTTGGTCTGTCGGTGGCCTACTTCGCCTATCGTCACAACCAGCCGCTGGCCCTGCGTTCGGCGCTGTACCCGCTGATGGGCGAGCGCTGGGTCAAGGGCGCAGCCGGTCACACCGTTGATATCTTCGGGATGTTCGTGACCCTGCTGGGCCTGGTGACCAACCTGGGTATCGGCTCGATGCAGGTATCGTCGGGCCTGGAGTACCTGTTTGGGATCGACCATAGCAAGACCAACCTGCTGATCGTCATTCTGGTGATGAGTACGGTGGCCACCATTGCTGCGGTATCGGGTGTGGAAAACGGTATTCGTCGCCTGTCCAACCTGAACATCCTGCTGTTCAGCGGCCTGCTGCTGTTCGTGCTGTTCAACGGCCCGACCCTGCACCTGCTCAACAGCTTCGTACAGAACACGGGTGACTACCTCAACGGCGTGATCCTGAAGACCTTCGACCTTTACGTCTATGAGGGCGACAGCGCCAAGTCGGAGCGCTGGTTGGGCCTGTGGACGGTGTTCTATTGGGCCTGGTGGATCTCCTGGGGCCCATTCGTGGGTATGTTCATCGCGCGTATTTCCCGTGGTCGTACCGTGCGTGAATTGGTGGCTGGCGTGCTGCTGATTCCGTTGGGCTTCACCTTGGCCTGGCTGTCGATCTTCGGCAATACCGCGCTGGACCTGGTGATCAACCAGGGCGCGGTGGAGTTGGGACGCACGGCGCTGGAGCAGCCCTCAATGTCGATCTATCAACTGCTGGAGCACTATCCAGCGGCCAAGATCGTCGTGGGTGTGGCCGTGTTTGTCGGTTTCGTGCTGTTCCTGACCCCGGCCGATTCCGGTGCAGTCATGATGGCCAACCTGTCTTGCAAGGGTGGCCAGGTCGACGAAGACGCACCGCACTGGCTGCGTATTCTCTGGTCGGCGATCATCACTCTGGTGACCATCGGCCTGCTGTTCGCAGGCAATTTTGAAGCCATGCAGACCATGGTGGTGTTGGCAGGCTTGCCGTTCTCCGTGGTGCTGGTGGTGTTCATGTTCGGCCTGTTCAAGGCGATGAAACAGGATACTCAGGTAGAGCAGGAGCAAGCCGAATTGGCGGCCCGGGGCCGTCGCGGCTTCAGCGAGCGCCTGAGCCAACTGGACCTGCAGCCGACCCAGGCGATGGTTCAGCGCTTCATGGACAAGCAGGTCAGCCCGGCGCTCAAGGAAGCGGCCGAGCAACTGAAGACCCTGGGCTATGAGGTGCAGACCCGCCTGGGCCAGTCGCGTGCGGCGATGGGCCTGCGGATCGACATGGAGGAGGGCAACCCCTTTGTCTATGAAGTCAGCCTGGATGGCTACCTGGCCGCGCCGAACGAAGCGCCGGTTGACGGTGCCAGCGATGTACGGCAACGCTTCTATCGGGCCGAGGTTTACCTGCATAATGGTAGCCAGGAGTACGACCTGATGGGCTTCACGCCGGAGCAGATTACCCGGGATGTACTCGATCAATTCGAGAGCCATCGTCAGGTGTTGGGTCGGGTGTACAGCTGACCATTATCCGCTGAAAGCCAAGGGCTCTGTTCGCAGGAACAGGGCCCTTTCTTTTTCATGTGTGCTGCGGTGCTGGACAGCCGCTCAGGTGCCCGGCACTCTTGAAGGCGCCAAGGATTCCGGTGCCTGCCATGTTCAAGCTTCCTGCTTTTCTGATCTTCAGCGTATTCCTGCTCAGCAGTGTTGCTCGTGCAGACGAGCCATTGGTGCTGCTGACCGAGAACTTTCCGCCTTACAACATGGCCACGAACGGCAAGAGCTTCGCTCAGGATGCCAATATCGAAGGCATTGCGGCTGATATCGTTCGGGAAATGTTCAGGCGTGCGGATGTCTCCTATAGCATGACTCTGCGCTTTCCTTGGGAGCGTATCTATAAGCTGGCCCTGCATACGCCAGGCTACGGTGTGTTTGTCACGGCCCGTCAGCCGGAGCGCGAGGCGCTGTTCAAATGGGTAGGCCCTATCGGGCCGGATGACTGGATCCTGCTGGCGCGTGAGGGCAGCCCGATCACCCTGGAACGCCTGGAAGACGCTCGTGGCTATCGGATAGGCGCCTACAAGGGCGATGCCATTGCCGAACACCTGAGCAAGCAAGGGCTACGACCTTCCATCGTGCTTCGGGATCAGGACAATGCCGGGAAGCTGCTCCGGGGGGAGATCGACCTGTGGGCAACGGGTGACCCGGCGGGTCGCTACCTGGCCCGCCAGATCGGCATCAACCAGCTCAAGACGGTGCTGCGTTTTAATGGTGCAGAGTTGTACCTGGCGCTGAACAAGAGCGTTTCGGACGCGGTTGTCAGCCGGCTTCAGCAGGCACTGGAGCAGATGCGCAAGGATGGGTTTGTTGACGCGACGTTTGCCCGCTATCTGTAAGGCGAGAAGGGCGCTTCTGCCTGGTGGTAGATAGTTATTGATCGGCCGTACAAGGCTGACGTTACGCTCCTGTATGTGTTCTATCGCACTGACAGGAGTTGTGCATGTCTGGTTCTTTACACCCCAGTGATATCAACATTCAGGCGATGGTTGCCTTGCAATTCGCCTCGCGCCCTACCTTGCGTAGCGTGCTTGAGCGGCGGATGCTTGAGGTGCTTTTCGCACGTTACCCATCCCTCGCCCGGAACTACCCCGGCCTGGTCTCGGCCAGTCAAATCAGCCTGATGGTGCCCGAAAGGCGTGAGAAGCGCCTGTTCTATTCGCGCCAGTCACTGCTTGATGTCTTCATGCTGCATTTCGCACAGGGCAAAACGCTGGTATTTGCCAATGAGACTCAGGAGGCGTACCGGCTCAGCTATGACTACCCCGCAGTCATGCAATCGGGTGACCTGAAGAATCGTCTGAACATGGAGGATGTGGCTCAGTCGCTGAATGAGTTGCAGGCGACGATTCATATCAATTTGCAACAAGCCTTGGTCGATTACTGGCAGCAGACGGGCAGCACACAGGTGCCACGGACGCTGTGGCTCAGCGAGGTGCTCAAGACCGTTTTGACTGCAAGCCAGTCTACTGCCGAGTTAGGGCGTGAGGAGCGTGCTGCACTGTCCCAAGTCGTCGAAGTACCGCTGAAAATGAGTCGACAGCGGCGCTATGGCAATGACTGTACGCAAGCCTACCTGATTGATATCCATGTGGATGGGGCTGCCGGTCCCTACGCCTTGCTGAGTGGTGACGTGCTGTTGACGTCTCGGGTAGACGGGCACGACAGGTTCCTCTGGTGTCAGCCGTCGGGGCGGGTGGAGTCGTTTACCAGCGAAGAGGCGTTTTCCAAGGCCTTGCATGTGTGGGTCGCCAAGCGTTTCGTGGTGACTCAGGTGACCTGGAGCTGTTATGAGCCTGAAGAAAACCTGTTCGAGGTGCAGGCCAGTGTACTGTTGAATCGTCAGTTAGAGGCATTGACGCCGCTGGCGTCGCGTCGATTTGCCGATGTGCAGGCGCTGGAGCAAGGCTTTAGTGCGCTCACGGATCCTTCGGTGTTCTTCCAGCCCGCCGCGCTGCTGACGGTGGTGCCACAGGCCACACTCAGCGACAGCCTGCCAGACTGGTTAAGTGATGCCTCGGCATCCGATCAGTTTGCCTATCTGGGCCTTTTGCAGGGGCTGGCCAATGCGCAGGCAGCGTCTTGTGGGCAATCATTTTTTTATGATGTGCCGAGCTTGAAGGTCTTTACAGCTCAGTCACTGCGCGATCAGCTACTGAATGATCACGCAACGGACGGCGACTACTTTGCGGATGATCTGATGCTGATGTTCACGATTGCCGAAGGGCAACTGGGAACAGCTGGCATGATCAGGCACAAGGTCATGACCTTGACCGAGTATGCCATCGGCAATCTGGTCTCAAAGCCCAGTGGCACTGTGGTCATCAGCCATCGGAACGACAAACCGATCATGGCCTGGATGACACCTGAGTACATTGATGAACTGGTGCAACGGGTGAACATCGGTGAGGTGTACCCCAAGCACGTTGCGGTGTTACTGGGCGACCCTGCCCAGCTCAAGCATCGACAACAGCTGTTTTGTCGTGAACTTGAAGTGCAATTGCCGCTTATGGCGCTGCAGGCCAAAATCCGTGGACAGGCCGGTTTCAGTGAAGCGGGCTACCACTGTGTGCGGAGTGCCGCGCAGGGGCTGAGTGATGATTTAGCGGGCGATGAGGCCGCCGTGTTGATCAGGCCGCTTGCCTTCAAGCGCGAGCCCGACAGCGAGGTCGCGGATGAGGTCGTCAATTTCTTTGTCATTGGTCCCCGTGATACGACAACAGGTCCGTGCGTGCTGTACCGACCGCATGACACCGAGCAACCGTTGCTACAGTTCCCCAGCACTGAGGCGCTGTTTGATGCCATCAAGGAAGAGGGGGCGTTGCAGGAGAGTGTCCTCAGCTGGTTCAGTGATGACGCCCGTCGAGTCTACGCCAACGGTGGTTTCGATGAACCGCACATACCCAGGGTGATCATTGACACGCTCTTGCCGCTGGAACGCTCAGCACCTGCCCGGTTGGTGGCGGTGGACGTGGCGGGAACGGCCTGTGAGCGGCTCTTTGAGGGCAACACCCGGATGTTGGTCGAGCTGGCCAACCGAGACTCAGTGTCCAATGCCGAAAGCCGCTGGGCACTGCTTCAGAAAGGCGCGTGGCTGCTGTTTGGCGCGGTAGTGCCACTGCTGCGTGGTCCTGTCGCCATGGTCATCTGGATCGTTCAAATGGTCGACAGCCTGTACAAGGATTTCAAGGCGCTGCGCAGCGGGGATGAGTTTCAGCGGGACGCGGCGATTGTTGATGTGCTGTTCAATCTGGGCATGCTCCTGTTGCACCGCTCATCGCCGCCCGCTGAGGCCGCGCCGCCCAAGCCTGTTGCCTTGCCCGAGATTGTCGGTCCTACGCGCAGGCTTGAGGGTGATGTGGTGCCATTGGTGAAAGTGCAAAAAGACCAGTCGTTCTCGACTACCGCCACGCTTGGCGGCAATGGCACCGCACTGGATTTTTCCTGGAGCAACCCCGCGAACCACCTGAGCGCAGTGCAGCGTGAAAAGCTTCGGCGCTGGCAGGTGGACCCGATGACGGACCTGGGAGGCTATCGCGAGGATGGCGAGGCGCGGGGGCTGTATGGTACCGATGACAACCTGTATGCCAAGGTCGCAGGGGCTGTCTACCGTGTCGACCGGGCGGCAGGGGAGGTCTGGGTGGTCAACCCCATTTACCGTCTTCAGCGTGGCCCGCGGTTGCGGCACCTGTCGGCTGATGAATGGGCGCTGGATTTGAGATTGGCCTTGCGTGGCGGCGGCCCGAAGCGTCAGATCAGTGCATTGGCCGAGGCCAACAAGGCGCATTACGAAGCGACGCTCGAGCAGATGAGCAAGGCCATGCAAGACTACGTGACGGAGAAAGACGCTTTCGAGAAACTGCTCGAGACCTCGCGGAGTTTGGTGGCCGAAAAAGACAACGCAGAGAAGACTCTGGCGGGGTTCAAGGCTAAGCATGAGGTCGCTGATGGGCCGGCCAAGGCGGTGCTTGAAGGGGTCATCGCAAAAGTACAAGCGCTTCAGCTTGGGCGGGAAGATGTGCTGTTGGCGCAGTACAAGAACCAGATCACGCATCTACGGCGGATGGTGGATATTCAATGGCAAGTCAGGGACATCGTTATCGACTTGGGTAAGCCTCAATACGCCAAGTTCTATACGCGCACGGGGGTCTCCAAGAACCTCGACTCGGTGTTGACCCAGTTGGCCATTGATTCTGCCACCCTGCACCAACGGCTGTACCTTTGCACCGATTGGGACACGCTTGCCGAGAGTCGTGAGCGTGTTGTCAGATGGCCGCGTAGTGAGCTTGAAATCGACCATTACAACCAGTTTGTCGAGGCATTGACGACCAACCTCCAGGAGCAGAAGGAAATCCTGGGCTTCATGGAGCAACTCGATCGTCTGGACGGCTTGTTGGTTGAGGCGGGGTTGAGCGACGCCGTTGCCACGGTGCGTGATGACCGTATTTTCACTACGAAAGAGCTTCGCTTTGCCTACCTGACCGACCTTGGCGAGTTGGTCATGAACAGGGCTGCGATGTCCGATCCGGATGACTTCCTGTGGCTGGAACATCTGCTGATCGGTTCTGATTTAAAGCGTGCAGGGTATTCCCATGCCTCCCTGGAGCAGGAGGACGTTTCGCTGTCTGATCGAATCAGCATTTTGAACAGTAGCCTTGAAGTCTATGACACAACATTACAGATCTGTGAGTTTCTTCAGGAAAACCCGTACGACAACGTGCGTGCCGACGCGCTGGAGCGCTACAGGGCGGAGCTGAAGGATTTGAAACACAGCGCCGAGACAGACTTGGCGCTCGCGATCAGGGCCCAGGAGCTGGATCAACCCCGTACCCCTGCCAGGCCGCGTCCGACGCCGAAGTTTTCCGCAAAATCGCGCACCATCACCACGCATGACCAGCGCGTACTGGTAGGGAAGGAAGTGACCGAGGGTGATCAGGTCTATGTTGAGCAGCGTAATAAGGTGACGGGGGAACGCCTGAGCCGCTTTCACCAGCATGGTGATCAGTGGGTCGAAGTGGTTGAGCAGGCGCAAGGCAGCAATGAGTTGCCCGCTCCTCAGGAAGGTGCGCCCTCTGCTGATGCATTGCGCCTGGCCAGGGAAAAAGCCAATCGCATGTTGAAAAGGCGTGAAGGTGCGTTGCGCAAACTGCGTGGTTACCTGAAAAAAACCGATTCGCTGAAGAGCCTTGAGCACATTTTTGAGCATGAAGAGCGTAATTTCCGTGAGGCGGCTCAGCAGCTTGAGGCACTAGGGGAGCAGTTGACTGAGGGCGACCTGGGCAAAATCGTCGCGCTTCGTGAGGCAGCCGATACCCTCCGCGAGGATTTGATTACCTTCTACATGGAGAGCCCGCCACAGGCCGAGAGCCTGAAGTACCTGTACAAGTATGCAAAGCTGCAGATCGCGCGGGTAGGGAGTCGAACGCCGGTCGAAGGGCATGCCAATGACTTCATTGAAAAATATGAAATCAGAACGCAAAAGCTGGAGCCGCTGTGGGAAATACACCTCCACTACCCGGACAATGCCACGCCACGTCGGCAGTTCGTCAAAGGCCACCTGAAGGCCTGGAAGGACCGAAACCTTGGGCGCCGCTATCAGTTGGCCAATGCGCGGGATGACGGAAGCCTTATCAATATCCACCGGGGCGATGTGACGTTGGCTGACGTGGACAAGATACTGCAGCTCGACTGATCGTCGCCTGGAGCACGAGCGGGAGCGTTCAGCGGGCGGGCAGGTACCGGCCATGTTTGCCATGGCCGGGCATGGCCTGGTTGCTGCGTTCGGCAATCATCTGGTGTATTTCAATCCAGGTGATGCCCTGGGCTTTCAGTTTCGGCAGCTCGCGCTCCAGCACGTCAAGTGTTTGCGGGTAAGGGTGGCCAATCAGTACCGCCGAGCCCTGTTTGTGCGCCAGGTCGATGCCCTGTTGCAACTGCGCGGCGATGGCGGCAGTGGTGCGGACATCGTCCAGAAACACATCACGTGAGACGCTGGCCAGGCCCTTTTCCTGGGCCTTGGCTGCGGCCACCGTCCTGGCACTGGTGCGGCTGTCGACAAAGAACAGATCGCGTTGGTGCAGTTCATCCATCAGCCAACCCATGGCCTCGGGCTCTGCGGTCATCCGGCTGCCCATGTGGTTGTTCAGGCCCGCCGCGAAGGGCACCTTGACCAGGGCGGCGTCCAGGCGGCGCATCAGTTCAGCCTGTGGCATGCCTGGATGCCAGGCATAGGGCCCTGTTGCCGGGTCCATGGGCATGTGCAGAATGACTGTCTTGCCCGCCCGGTGAGCCTGGCGAGCAAACTCGCTGGCGTGTGGCGTGTCGGGCATCACGGCGAGTGTCACCGGGCCGGGCAGGGCGAGCACGCGGCTGTCCCGTGCCGGGTTTTGTCCCAGGTCATCGATGATCAGGCTCAGGTAGGCCGGCGCCGCAGAGGCGGCACCGGCCAGCCCGCACAACAGTACGAGCGCGAGGCAGCGCAAGAACACCTTACTTGTCGCGCGTGATGCTCAAGCCCTTGAGCAGGCTGAGGGCCTGGCTGAGCTGGAAGTCGTCATCCTGCGGCCGTGCCTTGCGTGCTGAGCCTTTGCCCGATGGACGGTCTGCGCCACCATTGCCATTGCCCAGGTGACCTTGCAGGTCGGCTTCCTTGAAGTTCTCGCTGTCCTGCTCGCTGGTGATCTTGGCGCGGCGCACCTCGATGTCAGGAACAATGCCTTGGGCCTGGATCGAACGTCCGTTGGGGGTGTAGTACAGCGCGGTAGTGATCTTCAGTGCGCGGTCATTGTTCAGCGGCAGTACCGTTTGCACGGAGCCTTTACCGAAGCTGTCGGTGCCCATCAGTACACCCCGTTTCTGATCCTGGAGTGCGCCGGCCACAATTTCGGATGCCGAAGCACTGCCACCGTTGATCAGCACCACCAGCGGCACGCCTTCACTGGCGTCGGCCGAGTCAGCCGAGAAGCGCAGTTCGGAGTTGGCGATACGGCCCTTGGTGTAGACGATCAAGCCTTTGGTCAGGAAGTGGTCGGCCACCTCGACTGCCGACTGCAGCACGCCGCCGGGGTTGTTGCGCAAGTCCAGGATCAGGCCACGCAGTTTCTTGCCGTTGTCCTTGCGCAGCTTGGCCAGCGCCTTGCCGACTTCCTCGCCGGTCTTGACCTGGAACTGGGTGATACGGATGTAGCCATAGCCGTCTTCGAGCATCTGGCTCTTGACGCTCTTGACCTGGATGATGGCGCGGGCCAGTGTCACGTCGAACGGCGTGCCACCATCGCGGACCAGTGTCAGGGTAATTTTCTCGCCGACCTTGCCACGCATTTTATCGACGGCTTCGGTCATGGTCTGGCCACGGGTCGGCTGGCCGTTGATCTTGACGATCAGGTCGCCGGCCTCGATGCCTGCACGGGACGCCGGGGTATCGTCGATGGGCGACACCACCTTGATGAAGCCATCCTCGCTGCCGACTTCGATACCCAGGCCACCGAACTCGCCGCTAGTGCTTTCCTGCAGTTCCTGGAAGTCTTCCGGGCCCAGGTAGGCCGAGTGCGGGTCGAGGTTGCTGAGCATGCCCTTGATGGCATTCTCCAGCAGGGTCTTGTCATCGACGGGTTCGACATAGGCTGCCTTGATGCGGTCCATCACCTCGGCGAAGGTGCGCAGCTCATCGAGTGGCAGTGGCGCCTTGGCGCTGACGGTCGTGGCCGGCATCGCTGCTGGCTGTGCCGGTTCGGCGGCGTTGGCCAGAGGCGCGCCGATGACCAGGGCAGCAGCCAGGGCCAGCGAGGTGAGGCGGGGCGAGTGCAGCATGTCGAACGAACTCCTGATCCGGGTTTCGCCCCGTTCGGGGCATCGGCATGACAGATAGCGGTCAGGCCGTGAACAATAAGGTAATGCCTATCCCTGGGACCTGCACCATTGCGCCGGATCGCTC
Source organism: Pseudomonas sp. HLS-6 TE3448 (assembly GCF_053629555.1). NCBI lineage: Bacteria > Pseudomonadati > Pseudomonadota > Gammaproteobacteria > Pseudomonadales > Pseudomonadaceae > Pseudomonas > Pseudomonas sp. HLS-6 TE3448. The sequence goes on from NZ_JBRJIO010000001.1 coordinate 1,703,139, forward strand.
GGGCGACCCTGCTGGCGAATGGCGAAATACAACGCCGAAGTATTTTGGCCACCGCTGTTGCCGACGGTGGAGATGGCCTCACCGGCTTTGACGATGTCGCCGGCATCCTTGAGCAGGGTCTGGTTATGGCCATAAAGGCTCAAGTAACCATTGCCATGGTCGAGGATGACCAGAAGTCCGGCACCGCGCAACCAGTCGGCGAAGACCACGCGGCCCCCGTGTACGGCATGCACCTGGCTGCCCGCAGAGGCGCTGATCATCACGCCGTCCCACTTGGCCCGCGAGTCATCGCCACGGGTTTCACCAAAGCGAGCCAGCAACCGGCCATTGACCGGCCATGGCAGTTTGCCACGGGCTGCGGAAAATGCCCCGCCAAATGCGGCTCCATCACTGGAGACCAGCGGGCCAGGGGTTGTCTGGGGCTTCTTCGGCGCATCGTTTTCGCGGGCCGCAAGGGCTTCGCGCTGGCGTTGTTTCTCGGCTTCCTGTTGGGCAAGCAATGCACGCTGGCGTGCTTCTTCGGCCTCGCGCGCCTGACGGGCCAGGGTTTCCTCGATGGTCTTGAGGACGCGGCTCAGGTCAGCCTGCTCTTGCTCGCGCGCCTGTAGCTTCTGGTCACGGGCTTTTACGTCGGTGTCGAGCTTGGCCAGTACCTGCTGGCGTTCCTCACGGACCTTTTCCAGCTCCTGGCGCTGACTGTCGAGGCTGCCTTGCTGGGCCAGCAACTGGGCCTGCTGCAGGGCAATGTCGTTTTCCACATTGGCAAGCTGGCGCAGGGTTTCATTGAAGCTGCGCAACTGGCTCAAGCGCGCCTGACTCAAGTAGTCATAGTAGGTCAGGGTGCGGGCGAATTTTTCCGGGTTCTGCTGGTTGAGCAGCAGTTTGAGGTATTCCTCACGGCCATTCTGGTAGGCCGAACGCGCCTGGATCGCGATCAGGCGTTGCTGTTCAATGCGGGCGCTCTGGAGTTTTTTTTTCTCACTGTTCAGGCGCTCCAGCTCGCCCTCGGTCTTTTTTAGTTCCTTCTGCAGTGCCTCCACCTGTTTTTCCAGCTTGCCGATGTCGGTTTCGGTCGAGCGCAGGTCTTTCTGCACGCCGGATTTTTCCTGCTGCAACTGGCCAAGGAGCTTTTTCAGCTCGGCAATATCCTGACGCGTAGCGTCCAGTTGCTGCTGGGTTTGTGCGCGTTCATCGGCGAATGCCGGGCTGAACAGGCAGGTCAGGGCTAGAAGGATCAGGGCGCGAAGCATCTGAAGGGCGATACCAAGAGGGAGACCGGCCTAGTATGCCCGGCACGCGCCGCAAAAAAAACGCCTCAAGGCAACTGCCTTGAGGCGTTTGTCCGGAAAACCGACCGTTATGGCGGGTTTACGCAGGTCAGGCGTCGATCAGGATCGAGGTCCCTGTCATTTCCCGGGGTTGTTCCAGGCCCATCAGTTTCAGCAGGGTGGGGGCGACATCTGCCAGTACGCCGCCGTCACGAACGGTGAACGGGCGTTTACCGACGTAGATGAACGGGACCGGTTCGGTGGTGTGCGCGGTGTGCGCCTGACCCGTGCATTCGTCTTCCATCTGCTCGACGTTGCCATGGTCGGCAGTGATCAGCGCTTCGCCGCCGACCTTCTCCAGCGCTTCGACCAGCCGGCCGACGCAGGTATCCAGGCACTCCACGGCCTTGACCGCAGCCTCGAACACACCGCTATGGCCAACCATGTCGCCATTGGCGTAATTGACCACGATCACGTCATAACGCTGCTGCTCGATGGCTTCGACGATTTTGTCGGTCACCTCGGGGGCGCTCATTTCCGGTTGCAGGTCGTAGGTGGCGACCTTGGGGGATGGGATCAGGATGCGCTCTTCACCGGGGAACGGCTCTTCACGGCCACCGGAGAAGAAGAAGGTGACGTGGGCATATTTCTCGGTTTCGGCGATACGCAGTTGGGTCTTGCCCTGCTTGGCCAGGTATTCCCCGAGCACATTGTCCAGGCTTCCTGGGGCGAAGGCGGCCGGAGCCGGGATCTTTGCCGAGTACTGGGTCAGGCCGATGTAGGCCGCCAGCTTCGGCAGGCGTGCGCGAGGGAATTCATTGAACTCGGTCTCGACGAAGACCCGCGACAGCTCGCGGGCACGGTCGGCGCGGAAGTTCATGAAGATCACGGCATCGCCGTCTTCAACCTTGACGGCATCACCAATGCGTGTGGCTTTGACGAATTCATCGCTCTCGTCGCGGGCATAGGCTGCTTTCAGGCCAGCCTGGGCGCTGTCGGCGCTGAACTCGGCGACACTGTCGACGATCAGGTTGTAGGCCGCAGCGACGCGGTCCCAGCGGTTGTCACGGTCCATCGCGTAGTAACGACCGATCAGGCTGGCAATACGGCCCTTGCCCAGGCGGGCAAAGGTGGCGTCGAGCAGCTCGATGGACGATTGCGCACTCTTTGGTGGCGTGTCGCGGCCATCGAGGAAGGCGTGCAGGTAGATGTTCTCTGCGCCGCGCTGAACGGCCAGTTCTGCCATGGCGATCAGGTGGTCCTGGTGGCTATGTACGCCACCATCGGAGAGCAGTCCAAGGATATGTACGGCCTTGCCAGCACCGACCGCCTTGTCCACGGCACCACACAGTACGGGGTTCTGGAAGAACTCGCCGTCCTTGATCGCCTTGGTGACACGGGTGAAGTCCTGGTACACCACACGCCCGGCACCCAGGTTCATGTGGCCAACCTCGGAGTTGCCCATCTGGCCGTCCGGCAGGCCCACGTCCATGCCGGAGCCGGAGATCAGGCCATGCGGCTGGGTAGCGCGCAGACGATCATAAACCGGGGTGTTGGCCGAGTAGATGGCGTTGTACTCGTGGCTTTCGCTGTGACCGAAACCATCCAGGATGATCAGGACCAGGGGTTTTGGCGTGCTCGTCATGAATCCCACTCGCGCTTGTTCAGATGAAAAAGAAACGCATTTTAGGGCATCTTGGTCCCGGATGACGAATTCCCTTTGTGTGGTTAACGGAATAAGCCGACAAGCTGCAACACATTAAGCGGAATTACTGCAGGCGGGGTCGTCGGGCGGGCTTTGGCCGACCTTGGCGGCTGTGTATACTGGCCAACATTTTTAATGGCCCGGAACCCTCTGATGGTTGCTCACCTGATTGAATTCGCCACTAACCACTATTTGCTCGTCGCACTGTTCGCGGTGCTGCTGGTACTGCTGATTCTCACCGAGGCCCGTCGCGGCGGTCGCAGCCTCAGCAGCGGCGAACTGACCGCTCTGGTCAACAGCGAGAAGGGCCTGGTCATCGACATTCGCACCAGCAAGGACTTCGCTGCCGGCCATATCGTCGGCGCCCTGAACATTCCTCAGGACAAGCTGGCTGCACGCATTGGCGAGCTGGAAAAACACAAGGCCAAGACCTTGATCGTGGTCGACAACATGGGCCAGCATTCCGGTACTACCTGCCGTGAGCTGCTCAAGGCCGGCTTTACCGCTGCCAAGCTGTCTGGCGGTGTGTCCAGCTGGCGCGCCGATAACCTGCCATTGGTGAAGTGATCCATGCCTGATGTCATCGTCTACTCCAGCGATTACTGCCCTTACTGCTCGCGCGCCAAGCACCTGCTCCAGAGCAAAGGTGTAGCCTTCGACGAGATCAAGGTCGATGGCAAGCCGCAGTTGCGCGCTGAAATGAGCCAGAAGGCCGGGCGTACATCGGTGCCGCAAATCTGGATCGGCGCTACCCATGTGGGTGGCTGCGACGACCTGTATGCCCTTGAGCGAGCGGGCAAGCTGGACGCTTTGCTCAAGGCTTGATTCAGAACCCCTACAAGACCCTGGAAAGAAGGATCTGTCATGACTGATCAACAGAACAACGGCGCAGAAGCGCTGGATGAGAACGCACCGCAGTTTTCCATGCAGCGCATCTATGTGCGCGACCTGTCGTTCGAAGCGCCGAAAAGCCCGGCGATCTTCCGTCAGCAGTGGGAGCCGAGCGTCGCACTGGACCTGAACACCAAGCAAAAAGGTCTGGAAGGCGATTTCCACGAGGTCGTGCTGACCCTGTCGGTCACGGTCAAGAACGGTGAAGAAGTAGCGTTCATCGCTGAAGTGCAGCAGGCCGGTATCTTCCTGATCAAGAACCTCGATGCCGCTTCGATGAGCCACACCTTGGGCGCATTCTGCCCGAACATCCTGTTCCCTTATGCGCGTGAAGCGCTGGACAGCCTGGTGACCCGTGGCTCGTTCCCGGCACTGATGCTGTCGCCAGTAAACTTCGATGCCCTGTACGCCCAGGAAATGGCGCGTATGCAGGAGGCCGGTGAGGCGCCGTCGCTGCAATAAGCGACTGCTGTCACCTGAAAGCGCCCCACGGGGCGCTTTTTTCTTGGTTCAGGCAAAGCCTTGCTGGCGCCAGGCCTCGTAGACGGCCACCGCGACGGTATTGGACAGGTTCAGGCTGCGGCAGCCTTCGCGCATCGGCAGGCGCAGGCGTTGCTCGCTGCTCAGCGCGTCGAGCACTTCGGCTGGCAGGCCACGGCTTTCCGGACCGAACAAAAACGCATCGCCGGGCTGGAAGCTGGCATCATGGAAGGGCCGCGAGGCCTTGGTGGTGAACGCGAACAGACGCGGCTGTCCCAGGCTTTCCAGGCAGCTTGGCAGGTCGGCATGACGCTTGAGTGTGGCGTACTCGTGATAGTCGAGGCCCGCTCGGCGCAAGCGCTTGTCGTCCAACTCAAAGCCGATAGGCTCGATCAGGTGCAGGTGGCAGCCGCTGTTGGCGCACAGCCTGATAATGTTGCCGGTATTCGGCGGAATCTCTGGTTGAAAGAGGATGACGTGAAACATGCACGGCTCCGGGCAAAAAGACGAAGGGCATTCTACTCCTGAACCGGACCCACGTTCGCAACTCTGGCCGCGAGTGATGTTTTCGCTGGCAATCTTCGGCATGTTGGTCGGGCTGATGATCGGTCGCTTGACGGCGCCCGAGCCGCGGGAGTTGGAGCAGGTCGAGGTCATCGAAGGAGGGCTGAACCTGTGGTTCAACGAAGAACCCAAGCTGCATGGCGAAGAAGTCGAGGGTGCTGTTGCGCTGCTGTTCGAGGCTGATGGGCGGCCTCAGCGTGGTCAGTTGCAACTTGAGGGCAAGCCCGTGAGCTGGCGGGTACAGAAGACCGATAAGGGCTTGCTGGTGAACCTGGTAGCGGCCCGTCCTCTGCACGGCGATTGGGCCGGTGCAGAGCAGGACGGGCGTTGGCGCTTGCAGGTATTGTTGCGCGAATAAAAGAGGGGATTCCCCGGCCTGCCTGTACCAAGGTCCCCAAAACGGGTGATACCTATGTTATGCACTGTGTGTGCCAGTTTTGTTGCAGGGCTGGAAATGGCTGATTACAGCCGTTTTACCGGAAGAAGAAGGCTCTAGGACGGGGATTTTTGCCTTGTCGCGGTGCATCGCGAGCGGGTTTGGTGCAGGGGGGCGCGTTCAGCAGGAGAGGGCAGCTTCTACATCGGGGGCTGCAGGAGCCGGCGCCGCGTCAGGTGAAACGGGCGCCTTGATCGCCAGCAAGGCATGCTCCTGCAGAAATGGGGCGTCAGGCGTCGTCAGCCTCGTCCTCTTCGCCGCCCGCTACGTTCATTCCCAGCTCCTTGATCTTCCGGGTCAGGGTATTGCGCCCCCAGCCCAGCAGCACGGCGGCATCCCGGCGGCGCCCTGCGGTGTGTTTGAGGGCGGTTTCGATCATGATCCGCTCAAAACTAGGCACGGCACTGTCGAGCAGGTTCGACTGCCCGCGCGCCAGGGCCAGGTCTGCCCATTGCCGCAAGGCCTGCTCCCAGTTGGTGACGGGCGCGGCGTCCTGCGGCAGGTTCAGCAGTTCGGGCGGCAGGTCGCCAATGTGCACTTCCCGGCCTGAAGCCATGACGGTGATCCAGCGGCAGGTGTTCTCCAGCTGGCGAACATTGCCCGGCCATGGCAGGTTGCGAATGAACTCTTCGGTTTCAGGCTTGAGCAGCTTGGGCTCGACGGCCAGTTCCTGCGCGGCACGGCTGAGGAAGTGCCGGGCCAAGGTCGGGATGTCTTCGCGACGATCCGACAAACGTGGGATGTGAATACGGATCACGTTTAGGCGGTGGAACAGGTCTTCCCTGAACTTGCCAGCCTGAACCAGCGTTTCCAGGTTCTGATGGGTCGCAGCAATGATTCGTACATCGACTTTGACCGGTACGTGGCCGCCAACCCGATAAAACTCGCCGTCAGCCAGCACGCGCAGCAGGCGCGTCTGGGTGTCGGCTGGCATGTCGCCAATTTCATCGAGGAACAGGGTGCCGCCGTCCGCCTGCTCAAAGCGCCCCCGCCGCAGGTTGGCCGCGCCGGTAAAGGCGCCTTTTTCGTGGCCGAACAGCTCTGACTCCATCAGGTCCTTGGGGATTGCCGCCATGTTTAATGCAATAAACGGCGATGCCGCCCTTGGGCTGTGGCGGTGAAGGGCGTGGGCGACCAGCTCTTTGCCGGTGCCCGACTCGCCGTTGATCAGCACGGTAATGTTGGAGTGGCTCAGGCGACCAATGGCACGGAACACCTCCTGCATCGCCGGTGCTTCGCCGATGATTTCCGGGGTGCGGGTCAGGCTGGGTGCCACATCCATGCCCTGTTGCTCCTGGGCATGCTGGTTGGCACGTTTGACCAGTGATACGGCTTCGTCAACGTCGAAAGGCTTAGGCAAGTACTCGAAGGCCCCGCCCTGATAAGACGCAACGGCGCTGTCGAGGTCCGAGTGGGCGGTCATGATGATGACCGGCAGGCGAGGGTACTGCTCGCGAATCTGCGCGAGCAGGTCCAGGCCGCTGGCCCCAGGCATGCGGATATCAGAGATGATTACATCCGGCTGCTGCCGGGACAAACGACCCATGACGCCATCAGCGCTGTCGAAGCTCTGGGTGGTCATGCCTTCCTGCTGCAAGGCTTTCTCCAGAACCCAGCGGATGGAGCGATCGTCATCGACGATCCAGACAGTTTCACTACGGCTCATGAGGACATGGCTCCTTGTTCCAGCGGCAGGAAGATCGAAAAGTTGGTGTGACCAGGGTGGCTGTCACACTCGATCAGCCCTTGGTGCTGGCTGATGATGTTCTGGGTAATGGCCAGGCCCAGCCCGGTTCCGTCGGGACGGCCGCTGACCATTGGATAAAAGATGGTTTCCTGCAGTTCGGCGGGAATGCCAGGGCCGTTGTCGATGATTTCGACCTTGGCCACCAGGCGATGGCGTGTATGGCCAATGGTGAACTGGCGCATGGCCCGGGTACGCAGGCTGATACGGCCCAGGCGCAGTTCGTTCTGGGCGCTGATGGCCTGCATGGCGTTGCGAACGATGTTGAGCACGGCCTGGATCATCTGCTCGCGATCGATCAGGACGTCCGGCAGGCTTGGGTCATAGTCCCGCACCAAGGTGATGCAGCCTTGGCTTTCTGCTTCGACCAGGCTACAGACCCGTTCCAGTACTTCATGGATGTTGGTCATGGCCAGTGACGGCAGCTTGTTCGAGCCCAGCATGCGATCAACCAGGTTGCGCAGGCGATCCGCCTCTTCAATGATGACGTTGGTGTAGTCCTTCAGGCTTTCTTCGGGTAGCTCGCGAGCCAACAACTGTGCCGCGCCGCGAATACCGCCAAGCGGGTTCTTGATCTCGTGGGCCAGGCCACGGACCAGCATCTTGGTGGTCTCTTGTTTGGACAGCTGAGCCTCTTCCTTGGTGATCCGCAGCAAGCGGTCCCGCGGATGGACTTCAAGCAACAGCAGGGTCTTTCCGTTGCTCAGGATGGGCGTTACTGCGTAGTCGACGGTCAGGGTCTGGCCGGCCAAGGAGGTGAGCAGGGCTTCGCGTTTAGTGAACGGGTGAGCGTGTTCCACGGCCTGGCGCAAGGAGTTCAGCGCTTCGGTCGATTCCGTGAACAGCTCGCTGATGAACTGGCCATGGCTGCGCTGACCACTGATGGCGAGCAGCATCTCCGCCGCCGGATTCATGTACTCAAGACGCAGTTCGGCATTGAGCAGAATGGTGGCAGTGGTCAGGTTGTCCAGTAGCAGTCGGTGCAGAGCATCGCTGATGGTCATGGGGCGTCGTTGACCTCTTTTGGTACATGACAACCGTGGCTGAAGCCAGGGTCGCGCGCACTGGTAATCCGCTGATACGAAGAAAATGCAAAAAACAAACCAAGGCTCCGAAAAGAAGCGGATTCGCCTGAAAAAGACCTGTATATGCCCAAAAAAGGACTACAAAGCCCTAGGCTTGCGATTTTCTTGAACCAAAATGGGCTGTGAACAGCGGATGCAGGTGGCCCATCGCACCAATATAGAGCATTGAGCCAGGATCGGTTCTGCATTAAAGGCGTTGCCCGGAAAGATGCTTCCGAGGGCGCTTCAGGCTGCGTTTTCTGTGGGATGCAGGCTTGCCTGCGTTGGCGTCGACGGGTGTGCCAGCGAGTGCGTGGTGCCTGCATCGTTGGCAAGCCAACTTCCCGCAGGGCTCAGTGCCAGGCGTCTGGGCTTTGCGTAGGTGACACGTCAGAAACAAGAAAGGCCTCCCGAGGGAGGCCTTTCTTACGCCGCTTGCGCGAGCGTCACGGGATTAGCAGCTGTAGTACAGCTCGTATTCCAGTGGGTGTACGAAGGTGCGAACCTTGATTTCTTCTTCGCTTTTCAGGGCGATGTAGGCGTCGATGAAGTCGTCGCTGAAAACGCCGCCTTTGGTCAGGAACGCACGGCCCTTGTCCAGCTCTTCCAGGGCTTCTTTCAGGCTGCCACAAACCTGTGGGATTTCCTTGGCCTCTTCAGGCGGCAGGTCGTACAGGTTCTTGTCGGCGGCATCGCCTGGGTGGATCTTGTTCTGGATACCGTCCAGACCTGCCATCAGCAGCGCTGCGAAGCACAGGTATGGGTTGGCAGCCGGGTCCGGGAAGCGCGCTTCGATACGACGGGCTTTCGGGCTGGAAACGTATGGAATACGGATCGAGGCAGAGCGGTTGCGCGCCGAGTAGGCCAGCATTACTGGGGCTTCGAAGCCTGGGACCAGACGCTTGTAGGAGTTGGTCGAAGGGTTGGTGAAGCCGTTCAGTGCCTTGCCGTGCTTGATGATACCGCCGATGAAGTACAGGGCGGTGTCGGACAGGCCGGCATAGCCTTCGCCGGAGAAGGTGTTCTTGCCTTCTTTGGAGATGGACATGTGAACGTGCATGCCCGAACCGTTGTCACCGTACAGTGGCTTCGGCATGAAGGTAGCGGTACGGCCGTAAGCGTCGGCAACGTTGTGTACGCAGTACTTCAGGGTCTGAACTTCGTCGGCTTTCTTCACCAGGGTGTTGAAACGCACGCCGATTTCGTTCTGGCCGGCAGTTGCCACTTCGTGGTGGTGAACTTCGATGACCAGGCCCATTTCTTCCATGGCATTACACATGGCAGTACGGATTTCGTGGTCATGGTCGAACGGAGGAACTGGGAAGTAACCGCCTTTGACGCCTGGGCGGTGACCTTTGTTGCCGCCTTCGACGTCCTGGTCGGACATCCACGAACCTTGTTCGGAGAAGATCTTGAACATCGAGCCCGAGATGTCGGACTTGAATTTCACTTCGTCGAAGATGAAGAACTCTGGCTCCGGGCCGACCAGTACGGTGTCACCGATAGCGGTGGACTTCAGGTACTCCTCGGCACGCTTGGCGATGGCGCGTGGGTCGCGGTCGTAGCCTTGCATGGTCGAAGGTTCGATGATGTCGCAAACGATGATCAGCGTTGGCTCTTCGGTGAACGGATCGAGCACGGCAGTATCGTCGACCGGCATCAGGATCATGTCGGACGCTTCGATGCCTTTCCATCCAGCGATGGAGGAGCCGTCGAACATCTTGCCGGCTTCAAAGAAGTCTTCATCCAGCGCATCACGGGCTGGCATGGTCACGTGGTGCTGAGTGCCTTTGGTGTCAGTGAAGCGCAGATCAATCCATTTAACGTCATGATCTTTGATGAGTTGAACCGACTTCGACATAGTGTCCTCCGGGTGGGGTAGAGCTTGCCTGTGCAGCCCTTGAATTTGGGTGATGCCGGGCGCGAATAGTCCGCCAAGGCAACCTGCCTCACAAGGGAGCAAATTGCATGCCAGTGCCCCGACTTGGGTTTTTTGCCCCAAACATAGGCGTTTGCGCCGTAAATACTGAAAAAGCGGATTTTTTTCGCACTCTTATGATGCGATTTTTAATCAAGATGACCTGTTTTGGTGCGTTAGATGCCGTCCGTACAATAGTTGGTCAAACCTTGAGCAATTTCCGCTATAATCCGCGCCCCCCTTTTTCGCTTGGCACATTGCACGCAGTTTTTCATGAAACTAATCGTCAAGATTTTCCCAGAGATCACCATCAAGAGCGGCCCGGTGCGCAAGCGCTTCATTCGCCAGCTCTGCCGCAACATTCGTGTCGTGCTCAAGGACCTCGATCCAGAGCTCGTGGTCAAGGGTGTCTGGGATAATCTCGAGATCATCACTCGCCTGGACGATGAAAAAGTGCAGCGCGAGATGATCGAGCGTCTGTCCTGCACGCCGGGCATTGCGCATTTCCTTCAGGTCGACGAATACCCGCTGGTCGATTTCGACGATATCGTCGCCAAGTGCAAGCTTCATTATGGTGCGCAGCTGGCCGGCAAGCATTTTTCGGTTCGCTGCAAGCGTGCCGGCAAGCACAGCTTCACCTCCATGGATGTCGATCGTTATGTTGGCAGCCAACTGCGCCAGCAGTGCGGCGCCGCCGGGATCGATCTGCGCAACCCTGAAGTCGTGGTGCGTCTTGAACTGCGTGATGAGCGCCTGTTCGTGGTGCACAGCCAGCACCCGGGCATCGGCGGCTACCCGCTGGGCGCGCTGGAACAGACCCTGGTGCTGATGTCGGGTGGTTTCGACTCTACCGTGGCGGCCTATCAGATGATGCGTCGCGGCCTGATGACCCATTTCTGTTTCTTCAACCTCGGTGGCCGTGCTCACGAGCTTGGCGTAATGGAAGTCGCGCACTTTCTCTGGAAAAAGTACGGCAGCAGCCAGCGTGTGCTGTTTGTCAGCGTGCCGTTCGAAGAAGTGGTCGGCGAAATTCTCGGCAAGGTCGGTAACAGCTATATGGGCGTTACCCTCAAGCGTATGATGTTGCGTGCTGCAACCCGCATTGCCGATCGCCTGGAAATCGACGCACTGGTGACCGGTGAGGCGATTTCCCAGGTCTCCAGCCAGACCCTGCCGAACCTGGCAGTGATCGATTCGGCGACCGAGAAACTGGTGTTGCGCCCGCTGTTGGCCAGCCACAAGCAGGACATCATCGATCAGGCCTACCAGATCGGGACCGCCGAGTTCGCCAAGCACATGCCAGAATACTGCGGCGTGATTTCGGTGAACCCGACTACCTGTGCCAAGCGTCACCGCGTCGAAAGCGAAGAGCGCAGTTTCGACATGGCGGTGCTGGAGCGTGCGCTGGAGCGTGCCCGCCTGATCTCGATCGACAATGTCATCGATGAGCTGGGCCAGGATATTCAGATTGAAGAAGTCAGCCAGGCGTTGGCCGGGCAGGTGGTGATCGACATCCGTCACCCCGACGCCCAGGAAGACCAGCCACTGGTACTCGACGGTATCGAAGTTCAGGTGCTGCCGTTCTATGCCCTGAACAGCCGTTTCAAGGAACTGGATGCTACCCGCCAGTACCTGCTGTATTGCGACAAGGGCGTAATGAGCCGCCTGCATGCCCACCACTTATTGAGCGAGGGACATGCCAATGTGCGTGTTTATCGCCCGGCATAAGACGCCAGGGCTGTATGGCGGCAGCATCCGCCACCGCCCTCCCGACCGGCGGGCCCGTTGAGCGTTTTTCATTCATATTCGCCGCCTAAACTGGCGGCAACCCGAATCCTCTGCTCGAGATACACAAGTGATCGAAAATCTCCGTAACATCGCCATCATCGCCCACGTTGACCATGGTAAAACCACCCTGGTAGACAAACTCCTGCGTCAGTCCGGCACTCTGGAGCGCAACGAGCTCAACGACGAGCGCGTGATGGACTCCAACGACCAGGAAAAAGAGCGCGGCATTACCATTCTGGCGAAGAACACCGCCATCAACTGGAACGGCTACCACATCAACATCGTGGATACCCCCGGCCACGCCGACTTCGGTGGCGAAGTTGAGCGCGTAATGTCGATGGTCGACTCCGTGCTGCTGCTGGTTGACGCTCAAGACGGCCCTATGCCGCAAACCCGTTTCGTGACCAAGAAGGCTTTCGAAGCCGGCCTGCGTCCAATCGTGGTCATCAACAAGGTTGACCGTCCAGGCGCGCGTCCTGATTGGGTTCTGGACCAGATCTTCGACCTGTTCGACAACCTCGGTGCTACCGATGAACAGCTGGACTTCAAAGTCGTCTACGCCTCGGCCCTGAACGGCATTGCCGGTCTGGACCACACCGACATGGCGGAAGACATGACCCCGCTGTACCAGTCGATCGTCGACAACGTACCAGCGCCTTCCGTTGACCGTGACGGCCCGTTCCAGATGCAGATCTCTGCCCTGGACTACAACAGCTTCCTCGGTGTTATCGGCGTTGGCCGTATCGCCCGTGGTCGCGTCAAGCCGAACACCCCGGTTGTAGCCATCGACGTTGACGGCAAGAAGCGCAACGGCCGTATCCTGAAGCTGATGGGTCACCACGGTCTGCACCGCGTTGACGTTGAAGAAGCACTGGCGGGCGACATCGTTTGCGTCAGCGGTTTCGACGAGCTGTTCATCTCCGACACCCTGTGCGACCCACTGAACGTCGAAGCGATGAAGCCACTGACCGTTGATGAGCCAACCGTTTCGATGACCTTCCAGGTCAACGACTCGCCGTTCTGCGGTAAGGAAGGCAAGTTCGTCACCAGCCGTAACATCAAGGAACGTCTGGACAAAGAGCTGCTTTACAACGTTGCACTGCGCGTTGAAGAAGGCGACTCGGCTGACAAGTTCAAGGTTTCCGGCCGCGGTGAGCTGCACCTGTCGGTTCTGATCGAAACCATGCGTCGTGAAGGCTTCGAGATGGCTGTAGGCCGTCCTGAAGTAATCATCCGTGAAGTCAACGGCGTCAAGCAGGAGCCGTTCGAGAACGTAACCATCGACATCCCTGAAGAAGCTCAGGGCAAGGTCATGGAAGAGATGGGTCTGCGTAAAGGCGACCTGACCAACATGTCGCCGGATGGTAAAGGTCGTGTGCGTCTGGAGTACAACATTCCAGCCCGTGGTCTGATTGGTTTCCGTAACCAGTTCCTGACCCTGACCAACGGTGCAGGCATCCTGACCTCGATCTTCGATCGCTACGACACCATGAAGTCCGGCCATATGTCCGGCCGTCAGAACGGTGTACTGGTATCGGTTGAGACCGGCAAGGCACTGACCTACTCCCTGGAAACCCTGCAGGCTCGTGGCAAGCTGTTCATCGAGCACGGTCAGGACATCTACAACGGTCAGATCGTTGGTCTGAACAGCCGTGACAACGACCTGGGCGTCAACCCTACCAAGGGCAAGAAGCTCGACAACATGCGTGCTTCGGGTAAAGACGAAACCATCGCTCTGGTTCCACCGGTTCGTTTCACCCTGGAACAGGCTCTGGAGTTCATCCAGGACGACGAGCTGTGTGAAGTTACGCCGAAGTCGATCCGTCTGCGCAAGAAGATCCTCGACGAAGGCGAGCGTACCCGCGCTGCCAAGAAAGCCAAGGCTAACTAAGCTCGGCTAAATGAAAACGCCCCCGGTCGAAAGGCCGGGGGCGTTTTTTTATGTGCGTTTGTCGCCAGCCAGGCCGACGACTACCCGTTGGTAGCGCTTAGCGCGCTGGAGGCTTTGGCTTGTAGGCGCAATAGCCCGGCCGAGGGCCGATTTTCGGGTGGTTGCGGCAGGTGTCCGGGCGCTTGTCGTAGATGGTGCAGAGGCGGCTCTTGCGGTCCAGGTACAGGCAATCGTCGTTGCTCATCCGCGCCAGGGTGAAGATGCCCGACTTCTGATTGAAGCGCTCGACAATCCCTTCCTTTTGCAGCCGCTTGGCAACGTTCTTCGGCGGTTCGTCCTTTTCAAATTCGTCGACCACCCCGATACGGATCAAGTCCTTGATGCGCACTTCCACTGGCAGGGTGCAGCAACTGGACATGCAGCCTCCACACATGTGGCTGGCATATTTCTGCCAGGTATCCAGGCGGTCTAGTTCAGCTGCAGCGATCAGGGTCGGTTTCATCGGGTTCGACTTTCGGCGGTCATACGGGCGCGCGATGATACCGGGGTTGGTGAAAGAATGAACAACCATTTGCCGGTTTTTCTCGATGAAAGTTTCAGGCGTCACGCATAAAACCGCGAACCAGGGCTGTCGGTCTGTGCTGGAGCGTCTAGGCTGATAGATCGCACCCGAACGTCAACCTGCTTGAGGACGACGAATGTCTCAGGAAACGCTTGCTCGTGACGAAGAGGTGGCGGCCTTCCGCGCCGCTGTATTGGCCAAGCTGACGTATGCGGTTGGCAAGGACCCGGAGCACGCTTTCGACCATGACTGGTTTGAAGCCATTGCCCTGGCGGCCCGTGATCATATGGTCAACCACTGGATGGACCATACGCGGCAGATCTACCGAAGTAACCAGAAACGGGTCTATTACCTGTCACTGGAGTTCCTGATCGGTCGCCTGCTGTATGACAGCCTGAGCAACCTGGGCTTGCTGGACGTTGCACGCGAAGCCTTGACCGGGTTGAACGTTGACCTGGATCGTATTCGCCTGCTCGAACCGGATGCTGCTCTTGGCAATGGTGGCCTGGGGCGCTTGGCGGCCTGTTTCATGGAAAGCATGTCAACGCTCGGCATTGCGGCGCACGGCTACGGCATCCGTTATGAGCACGGTCTGTTCCGTCAGGCGGTCGTCGATGGCTGGCAACAGGAGCAGACGGAAAACTGGCTGGACTTCGGTAACCCCTGGGAATTTGAACGGGCCGAAGTCATTTACCCCATCAGTTTTGGTGGCAGCGTGGAGACCGTCAAGCAGGCTGACGGATCTTTCCGGCAAATATGGTGGCCGGCGGAGACGGTGCGCGCGGTGGCGTACGACACGCCGGTCGTCGGGTGGCGTGGCGCCAGTGTGAACACGTTACGCCTCTGGCGGGCACGGGCGCTGGAAGAACTGCACCTGGAGCGCTTCAATGCCGGTGACCACTTGGGTGCCGTGGCTGAGGTGGCGCGCGCCGAGAGCATTTCGCGGGTGTTGTACCCTGCCGACAGCACCGAAGCCGGTCAGGAGTTGCGGTTGCGCCAGGAGTACTTCTTCGTTTCGGCCTCGCTGCAGGACCTGCTGCGCCGCCACCTGAACATGCATGATGACTTCCTTAACCTGCCCAAGCAGGTGGCGATCCAGCTCAACGATACCCACCCCTCGATTGCCGTGGCTGAGTTGATGCGGCTGTTGGTCGATCAACACGAAGTGCCCTGGGATACCGCCTGGCAGTTGACCGTCGATACCCTGGCCTATACCAATCACACGCTATTGCCCGAAGCGCTGGAAACCTGGCCGGTGGGCCTGATGGAACGGATGCTGCCACGGCACATGCAGATCATTTACCTGATCAATGCCTTCCATATCGACGCCCTGCGGGCCAATGGCATTCATGATTTCGATGTGCTGCGGGCGGTCTCGCTGATTGAAGAGGACAACGGGCGCCGTGTGCGCATGGGTAATCTGGCGTTTCTAGGGTCACACAGCGTCAACGGTGTTTCGGCGCTGCATTCCAAGCTGATGCGCAGCACGGTGTTTGCCGAACTGCACAAGTTGTACCCCGACCGAATCAACAACAAGACCAACGGCATCACCTTTCGCCGCTGGCTCTACCAGGCCAATCCACGCTTGACCGGCATGATGGTGGAGGCACTCGGTGCCGACTTGCTCGACAATCCGGAGACACGTTTGAGGGGGCTTGAGCCTTTCGCTGAACAGGCCGGCTTCCGCAAGCGTTTCGCCGAGCAGCGCCTGCACAGCAAGCGGGTACTGGCGCAAATGATTCAGGACCGCTTGGGTATCACCATCAGCCCTGAGGCGATGTTCGATGTGCAGGTCAAGCGCATCCACGAGTACAAGCGCCAACTGCTCAACCTGTTGCATACCGTGGCGCTGTATCAGGCGATCCGTGCCGAGCCCGAGACCAACTGGGTGCCAAGGGTGAAACTGTTCGCGGGCAAGGCGGCAGCCAGCTACCACCAGGCCAAGCTGATCATCAAGCTGGCCAACGACATTGCCAAGGTGGTCAATAACGATCCGACGGTGCGGGGCCAGCTCAAGGTGGTATTCCTGCCCAACTACAACGTCAGCCTGGCGGAGAGCATCATTCCGGCAGCAGACTTGTCCGAGCAGATCTCCACTGCCGGTTATGAGGCGTCTGGCACCAGCAATATGAAGTTCGGCCTCAATGGCGCCTTGACCATCGGCACGCTGGATGGCGCCAACGTCGAGATGTCCGAGCAGGTCGGTGCCGAGCACATGTTTATCTTTGGCCTCACCGCCCAGCAGGTCGAAGCACGCAAGCGCAGTGGCGATTTCAGCGCCCATGCCACTGCAGCCGCCTCACACCGCCTCAATGATGTGCTTCATGCCATTCGTGGCGGAGTGTTTTCGCCGGATGATCCATCGCGGTACGTCGGGTTGATCGACTCGCTGCTGGCCTATGACCGCTTCCTGGTGTGCGCTGATTTTGACGCCTACTGGGAGGCGCAGCGGCGCGTAGAGGCGTTGTGGCGCGAACCTGAGCTGTGGTGGCGTTCGGCGGTACTCAACAGTGCGCGCATGGGCTGGTTCTCTTCGGATCGGACCATTCGCGAGTACGCCACCGAGATCTGGCATGCGCTGGAGTGAGTGGCTGCATGTGGCCCGAGGGGATGAACTCTCGGGCCAATGTGCCGTCTGATCAGTCGAGCCCGTCCTATTGCTCGCTAGCGCTTCACTCTCCCTGTAAACTGCGTGGGTTTTTTACTACCCCCTTCCTTCGGAGCCTTACATGTCCCGCGTTACCCTGAGTCGCTATTTGATTGAGCAGACCCGCAGCAACAGTACCCCTGCCGATCTGCGCTTCCTGATCGAAGTGGTGGCGCGTGCGTGCAAGGAGATCAGCCACCACGTCTCCAAAGGCGCCCTGGGCGGCGTCCTCGGCAGCATGGGCACTGAAAACGTGCAAGGCGAAGTCCAGAAGAAACTGGACGTGATTTCCAACGATATCCTGCTTGAGGCCAACGAGTGGGGCGGCCACCTGGCCGGCATGGCGTCCGAGGAAATGGACAACGCCTACCAGATCCCGGGCAAATACCCGAAGGGTGCCTACCTGCTGGTGTTCGACCCGTTGGACGGATCTTCGAACATTGACGTCAACGTGTCGGTCGGCACCATCTTTTCGGTACTGCGTTGCCCGAATGAGTACCTGAGCCAGAACGAAAGCCTGAACGAGAAAGCCTTCCTTCAGCCAGGCACCAAGCAGGTTGCTGCCGGTTACGCGATCTATGGCCCGCAGACCATGCTGATCCTGACCCTGGGCGATGGCGTCAAAGGTTTCACCCTGGATCGCGAGCTGGGCAGCTTCGTCCTGACTAACGAGAACATCAGCGTGCCGGAAAGCACCGCCGAGTTCGCCATCAACATGTCCAACCAGCGTCACTGGGAAGCCCCGGTACAACGCTATGTCGGCGAGTTGCTGGAAGGCGAAACCGGCCCGCTGAAAAAGAACTACAACATGCGCTGGATCGCGTCGATGGTTGCCGATGTGCACCGCATCCTGACCCGTGGCGGCCTGTTCATGTACCCACGTGACTCCCGCGAGCCTTCCAAGCCGGGCAAGCTGCGCCTGATGTACGAAGCCAACCCGATGTCGTTCATCATCGAGCAGGCCGGTGGCGCCGCCACTGACGGTCATCAGCGTATCCTCGACATTCAGCCAGACAGCCTGCACCAGCGCGTTGCAGTGTTCCTCGGCTCCAAGCAGGAAGTCGAGCGCGTGACCGGCTACCACAAGGAGTAATTCCATGCTCGCACCTTGGCAGCCGTTACTGGAGTGGTGGTTCGGTTGGGGCACCAGCCCTCAAGACGTGGCTGACGAGAAGAGCACCTTGTGGTTCGGCAAGCACCACGATGCCGAGGCGCATGAGCGCTTCGGTGATCTGGTCGAGCAGGCACTGGCTGGCGGCCTGGATGAGTGGTTGCAAAGCCCTCAGGGGTGGTTGGGCCTTGTGTTGTTGCTGGATCAACTGCCGCGGATGATCTATCGCGATACGCCGCGAGCTTTCGACGGCGACCGGCGCGCACAGGTGCTGGTGATGCAGGGCCTGGACAAGGCCTGGGATTATCAGCTGTTGCCGATCCAGCGGGTGTTCATCCTACTGGTGCTGGAACATGCCGAAGTGCTGGACTGGCAGAATATCTGCGTCGAGCGTTACCGGCTGTTGCTGGCGGCCCAGCCTGAGTCTGATCGTCGCCTGTTCGAGGGTTTTCTCGATTATGCCGAGCAGCATCAGCGCGTCATAACCCGTTTCGGGCGCTTCCCGCACCGCAACCTGGTACTCGGTCGGCCCAGCACCGACGAGGAAATGGACTTCCTGCTGGAGCCGGGCTCTCGGTTCTAAGGCACATCGCCGGCCTGGCCGGCGATGCAGCGCTGTTTAGATCCTGAAACTGCCGACCAGATGCTTCAAGCGCGTGGCCTGGTGTTCCAGGTCATTGCACGCCTGCAGAGTGGTTTGCAGGTTTTGCACCCCTTCCTGATTCAGCGTGTTGATCTCGGTGATGTCGACGTTGATCGATTCCACCACGGCGGTCTGCTCCTCGGTGGCCGTAGCGACCGATTGATTCATGCCATCGATCTCGCTGATCCGCTGGGTCACGCTGCCCAGGCGCTCACCGGCCTGGTTGGCGATACCGACACTGCGTTCACTCTGGCTCTGGCTTTCGGTCATGGTGTTGACCGCATCCCGCGCCCCGCTCTGCAGTTCTTCGATGATGCGTTGTACCTGCTGTGCTGAGTCCTGGGTACGGTGGGCAAGGTTACGCACTTCATCGGCCACCACCGCGAAACCACGCCCGGCTTCACCGGCACGCGCTGCTTCGATGGCAGCGTTAAGCGCCAGCAGGTTGGTCTGTTGGGAAATGCCACTGATGACGTCGAGGATTTGCCCGATGTTCACCGTGTTGGCGTTCAGGGTTTCGATATTGCCGCAGGAGTCGCTGATCTTCGTCGACAGCTGATTCATCACCGAAATGGTTTGATCAACCACCTGCTGACCGTCTTCGGCCAGGTTGCGCGCTTCACTGGAGTGTTGCGACGCTAGCGCGGCGTTTTGCGCGATCTCCTGTGCGGCGGCGCCGAGCTGGTTGATGGCCGCAGCAACACTGTTGGTCCGGCTGGCCTGCTGGTCGGCATTCTGAATCGAGGCGTTCGAGGCGCTGACCACGCGGGTGGCTACTTCATTGACCTGACCGGTAGCCGAGGACACTTCGCGGATCGACTCGTGGATACGTTCGACAAAGCGATTGAACGACTGCCCCAATGCACCGAATTCGTCCTGAGCATGGATGCGCAGCCGCTTGGTCAGGTCGCCTTCACCTTCGGCAATGTCGTGCATCGCACGGCCCATCACATGCAACGGCTCCATCAGCACGCGAATCAGCATGCCGAGCAGGCCGATGATGATCAGCACGGCAATCGCCATGGCAATCATCGCCGAGGTGCGGAACTCGCCGAGCATGGCAAAGGCCGCCTCTTGGTCCAGTTCCAGTGCGACGTACCAGTTGACCGACGGAATGCCGCTGACCTGTGTGAAACTGATGAACTTCTTGTGCCCATTGACTTCAACCTCCTTGAGCCCGCTGCCAATAGTCGGTGCACCTTGTGGGTACACATCGGCCAGTGTCTTCAGGTTCAACGAGCTGTCCGGGTGGATCAGGATCTTGCCGTCGCTGCCGACGATGAACGCGCGGCCATGCCCATCGAAGTTCAAGGCGTTGATGATCGAGCTGATGGTGTCCAGGCCTGTATCGGCACCCGTCACCCCAACCCGCCGGCCATCATGCTGCACCGGGGTCGCAATGGTAATGACCAGCTTGCCCATGGAGGCCGATACATAGGGCTCGGTGATAATGGTGCTGTTGGCGTTGCTGGCAGCCTTGTACCAGCCACGGGCGCGTGGGTCATAGTCGGCAGCACGGTTTCCGGCAGGCACTGACAACATGCTGCCATTCTCGCCACCGAAGTAGGTCATCAAGAAGTTATCGCCATAGACCGGCAGCTCAATGCTGCGCGTCAGGCTGTCTTTTTGGGTGCCGTCCACGGCAATTTGCTGAGCCAGAGAATTCAGGATCTGAATACGGCTGCCTAGCCAGTTCTGGATGTTGCTGGTGGTCAGGCTGCCCAGTTCCTGCATCGATGCTTCGGTGCTGTCGCGCAGGGCCTCGCGTTGCCGGTAATCGTTGAACAGGATGAAGCCGGAGAAGGCGACGACGACCACAAGGGCGGCAGCGAGAAGGATCTTGTGGCTGAACTTCAGGTTTTTGGTCATTACGAGGTCTTTTTACGCAAGGCGAATCAATGGTGAGGGCGCGGCAAAAGGTCGCAGCGCACTCTAGGTGTCGTCCAAGCGGCAAAAAAGATTAATGCTCATTTCACCTGAGCTGACCAACGTCATCGATCAATGTTCTACTGCGGGGAACCACAGGGGCTTTTCCCCTTCTAAGCTGATGGCAGGCTATCCGCCCAGCCCCCTCATGTTCAGGAGTGACCTTTCATGTCGTTGCGTTCCCTCGCTCTGTTGTCCTTGTGCGTGTTTCTGACTGCGTGCAACAAAATCAATCAGGAAAACTACTCACGGCTCAAGGCGGGCATGGCAAAGGTCGACGTTGAAAAGCTGCTCGGCAAGCCAACTGATTGCTCAGGTGCGTTGGGCATCTCCAGCTGTACCTGGGGTGACAAAGACACCTTCATCAGTATCCAGTTTGCGGGTGACAATGTGTTGATGTACTCAGGACAGGGGCTCAAATGAAACGACTCTCTCACCTGCTGGGGCTGAGCGCGGCTCTGCTTCTTGGCGGTTGCGCGCACTCTGATAGCGGGCCACTGCCGCCCAAGACAGTCGAGCGTGTCGACCTCAAGCGCTACCAGGGCACGTGGTATGAACTGGCGCGTTTGCCCATGTTCTTCCAGCGTGATTGTGCGCAATCTGAAGCGCATTACAGCCTCAAGCCAGATGGCAATGTCGGCGTTCTCAATCGCTGTCGCACCTTAGAAGGGGAGTGGCAGGAGGCAAGCGGTACCGCCACGCCACAGGTGCCAGGCAAGACTGACAAGCTCTGGGTCGAGTTTGATAACTGGTTCTCGAGACTGCTGCCGGGCGTCGCCAAGGGCGACTATTGGGTGCTGTACCTCGACGATGACTACCAGACCGCACTGGTTGGCAACCCGAACCGGCGTTACCTCTGGCTGCTCTCGCGCAAGCCGACGGTGCCGGCCTATGAGCGCGAAAGCCTGCTGGCCAAGGCACGCCAGCAGGGGTACGACACGACGCGCTTGATTTGGCGGGTGTCTGATCAGGATATTGCCAGGCAGCCGTGATTGCTTGCCTGGCTGGCCCCTGCATCAACTCCAGCGTCAGCCCAACAGTTCTCTCAGCACACGGGTAAAGGCCTGGGCGGTCTGTTCTTCGGCGGCATGATGGCCTTGGCGTACCACCCATTTGCCGTTGACCATCACATCGCGGACCTGACGATCGCCTCCGGCAAACAGCCAGCGATTGAGGATGCCATCGCCCTTGGCCGTTGCCAGGTAGGGGTCGTTGCCATCGAGCACCAGCCAGTCGGCGCGGTGACCTTCTGCCAGCGTGCCCACCGGCTGCCCTAATGCTTGTGCTCCGCCACTGAGGGCTGCATCGAACAGCGTGCGCCCAACCATCGGCTGCTCCGCGCGGTACAGTCGGTTGCGTCGCTGGTCGCGCAGGCGTTGGCCGTATTCGAGCCAGCGCAGTTCTTCCACCACGCTGAGCGAAACATGGCTGTCCGAGCCAATACCCAGGCGACCGCCACGGGCCAGGTAGTCGACTGCAGGGAAGATGCCGTCGCCCAGGTTGGCCTCGGTGGTCAGGCACAATCCAGCTACCGCGCCGCTGGCCGCCATCAGCGCGACTTCGTCGGCTTCGGCGTGGGTGGCATGGACCAGGCACCAGCGCTGATCAACCTCGGTGTTCTCGTACAACCATTGCAGTGGGCGTCGGCCGCTCCAGGCCAGGCAGTCGTCGACTTCTTTCTGTTGCTCGGCAATGTGTATGTGCACAGGGCAGTGCGGGTCGCTGGCGGCCATGACCTGAGCGATCTGTTGCGGGGTGACGGCGCGCAGCGAGTGGAAGCACAGCCCCAAATGTTGCGCGGGTTGCTGCGCCAGCAGCGGTGCCAGGCGCTCGTGTAGCCGCAGATACTGCTCGGTGCTGTTGATAAAACGGCGCTGCCCATCGGTGGGCGCTTGGCCACCGAAACCTGAGTGGCTGTAGAGCACGGGGAGCAGGGTCAGGCCGATGCCGCTGTGGCTGGCAGCCTGGCTGATACGCTGGGACAGTTCAGTCGGGTCGGCATAGGGAGTGCCATCAGCATCGTGGTGCACGTAGTGGAACTCGGCGACCGAGGTGTATCCGGCCTTGAGCATCTCGATGTACAACTGGCGGGCAATCACTTCCAGTTGTTCCGGGCTGATCTGGCCGACCATGCGGTACATCAGTTCGCGCCAGGTCCAGAAGCTGTCATTGGGGTTGCCAACCACTTCAGCCAAGCCAGCCATGGCGCGCTGGAAGGCATGTGAGTGCAGGTTTGGCATACCCGGCAGCAGTGGGCCTGCCACGCGTTCGGCGCCCTCGGCCGAGGCATCGGTATGGACGCGGCCGATTCGGCCGTCGGTACCGACCTCGATGCGGACATTGTTGGCCCAGCCGGTAGGCAGCAAAGCACGTTCGGCAAAGAAGACGGACATCGACACGGCACCTCGTTTTGTTTATTTGTATATACATATACAGACGTTTGCCTGCTGGGTAAACTCCGGCAATCTATGGAGTACTCATTTTGAACAAGGATCTCGACGTGCCGACACCACCTGTCTCCGCGCTGGTTGCCCAGATGGGCGAGGGGCCGGCGCCGCTGTATGCCCGGGTCAAGCAAATGATTGCCCAGCAAATCAAGAACGGTAGCTGGCCGCCGCACCACCGTGTGCCTTCGGAAAGCGAACTGGTCAGTGAGCTGGGCTTCAGTCGCATGACCATCAACCGCGCACTGCGCGAGCTGACAGCCGAGGGGCTGTTGGTGCGCATGCAGGGCGTCGGGACCTTTGTTGCCGAGCCCAAGACCCGTTCCGCATTGTTCGACGTCAATAACATTGCAGACGAGATCGCCGCGCGGGGGCACAAGCACACCTGCAAGGTGGTGACCCTGGCTGAAGAGGCTGCCGGCTCCGAGCGGGCGCTGGCACTGGATATGCGCGAAGGTCAGCGGGTGTTCCATTCGTTGATCGTGCATTACGAGAACGACATTCCGGTGCAAATCGAAGACCGCTTCGTCAATGCCCAGGTTGCACCTGACTACCTCAAGCAGGATTTCACCGTGCAGACCCCTTATGCCTACCTGTCCCAGGTGGCACCCCTGACCGAGGGCGAGCATGTGGTCGAGGCGATTCTGGCTGAGCCGGAGGAATGTCGCCTGCTGCAGATCGAGCAGGGCGAGCCGTGCCTGCTGATTCGCCGTCGCACGTGGTCCGGCCGTCAGCCGGTGACGGCGGCACGTTTGATTCACCCTGGTTCCCGTCATCGTTTGGAAGGACGTTTCAGTAAATGAGTCAGATGCAGGTACTTCGCGCGGTCAATTATCCCCGCATGCCCTGGAAGAATGGTGGTGGCAGCACCGAAGAAATCGCCCGTGACGCCGGAGAGGGGCTTGAGGGCTTTGGCTGGCGCCTGTCGATTGCCGATATTGCCGAGTCGGGTGGCTTCTCCAGCTTTGCCGGATACCAGCGGATCATCACCGTGCTGCAAGGTGATGGCATGGTGCTGCAAGTCGATGGCGAGGCAAGTCGTGCACTGCTGCCCTTCGATGCCTTCATGTTCTCGGGTGAAAGTCAGGTGAGCTGCCGCTTGTTGGGTGGGCCGATCCGCGATTTCAACCTGATCTATGCGCCGCAGCGTTACCGCGCACGCCTGCAATGGCTTGATGGCGAGAGTCGTCTCTTCAGTTCGGCGCAGACGCTGTTGGTCTTCGCTGCTGGCGAGCAGGTTCGTGCCGCGTTGGGCGGGCATGCGGTGCAGACGCTGTCGCGCCACGACTGCGTGCAGGTCGAAGGAAATGCGGGGTTGCAGGCGCTTGAGCTGAGTGGCCACTGCTGCCTGATCGAGCTGAGCCACTGCTGAGATTGTTACCGCGGTTACTGATGAGTTGCGCGCGGGTGTGTTACTGATTGACCCAAGGTGGTGCAACGCCACCTTGTCTGACGGCGTTGTTCTGCACCCCTGTCCCCCTCCCATACGTTTTCTTTTGCTGCCATAACCCCGGATTTCTTGCGCTGCGTTGGCCGTGGCGTGCCTCTGTGGCAGTTCGTCGGAGAAGTTGGCACTTCAATTGCCTATGCTTGTACATACAAGTAAATATGTGTTTGTATGAGTGTGCATGGCAGCCCTGCTGCCATCCCGAATTTGCCTGCCACCGCTGGCACGCTCGCCCACAGCCTGGGTTGGGCGGGATCGATCGCTTGAGGAGCCGTTACCGTGACTGACAAGAACATGAACAAATTCCGTGACGTCGAAATTCGCGCCCCGCGCGGCACTACGCTGACCGCCAAAAGCTGGCTGACCGAAGCGCCGCTGCGCATGCTGATGAACAACCTCGACCCTGAAGTCGCGGAAAACCCGAAAGAGCTGGTGGTGTACGGTGGCATTGGCCGTGCGGCGCGTAACTGGGAGTGCTACGACAAGATCGTCGAGAGCCTGACCAACCTGAACGACGACGAAACCCTGCTGGTGCAGTCCGGCAAGCCGGTCGGCGTGTTCAAGACCCACGCCAACGCCCCACGCGTGTTGATCGCCAACTCCAACCTGGTGCCGCACTGGGCCACGTGGGAGCACTTCAACGAACTGGATGCCAAGGGCCTGGCCATGTACGGCCAGATGACTGCTGGCAGCTGGATCTACATCGGTAGCCAGGGCATCGTTCAAGGCACCTATGAAACCTTCGTCGAGGCCGGCCGCCAGCACTACAACGGCAGCCTCAAGGGCAAGTGGGTACTGACCGCCGGCCTGGGTGGCATGGGTGGCGCGCAGCCGCTGGCTGCAACCCTGGCCGGTGCCTGCTCGCTGAACATCGAATGCCAGCAGAGCCGCATCGACTTCCGCCTGAGCACCCGCTATGTCGACGAACAGGCCAACGACCTGGACGACGCCTTGGCGCGCATTGCCAAGTACACCGCTGAAGGCAAAGCCATCTCCATTGCCCTGCACGGCAACGCGGCTGAAATCCTGCCCGAACTGGTCAAGCGCGGTGTGCGTCCAGACATGGTCACCGACCAGACCAGCGCCCATGACCCGCTCAACGGCTACCTGCCAGCAGGCTGGACCTGGGAACAGTACCGTGACCGCGCACAAACCGAGCCGGCTGCCGTGGTCAAGGCGGCCAAGCAGTCGATGGCCGTACACGTGCAGGCCATGCTCGATTTCCAGAAGCAGGGCATTCCGACCTTCGACTACGGCAACAACATCCGTCAGATGGCCAAGGAAGAAGGCGTAGAAAACGCATTCGACTTCCCAGGCTTCGTACCGGCCTATATTCGCCCGTTGTTCTGCCGTGGTATCGGCCCGTTCCGCTGGGCGGCCCTGTCGGGTAACGCCGAAGACATCTACAAGACCGACGCCAAGGTCAAGGAACTGATCCCGGACGATGCGCATCTGCATAACTGGCTGGAAATGGCCCGTGAGCGCATCAGCTTCCAGGGCCTGCCAGCACGTATCTGCTGGGTTGGTCTGGGGCAGCGCGCCAAGCTGGGTCTGGCCTTCAACGAGATGGTTCGCCGCGGCGAGTTGTCGGCACCGATCGTGATTGGTCGTGACCACCTGGACTCAGGATCTGTGTCGAGCCCGAACCGCGAAACCGAATCGATGATGGATGGCTCCGACGCTGTGTCCGACTGGCCATTGCTCAACGCACTGCTCAACACCGCCAGCGGCGCGACCTGGGTTTCGCTGCACCACGGCGGCGGTGTCGGCATGGGCTTCTCGCAGCACTCCGGCATGGTCATCGTCTGTGACGGTACCGACGAGGCTGCCGAGCGAATCGCTCGCGTTCTGACCAACGACCCGGCCACTGGCGTGATGCGCCATGCCGATGCCGGTTATCAGATCGCCATCGATTGCGCCAAGGAACAAGGCCTGAACCTGCCGATGATTACGCGCTGATTGGCGCGCAATGGTTGATACTGAATTAACGACAGGCGTAATCGCCTCTCTGTAGCGGAGCAACAACGTGACTGAATTGACCCTGAAGCCTGGCACCCTGACCTTGGCTCAGCTGCGTGCCATCTACAAGAACCCGCTGAAACTGAAGCTGGATGCCAGCGCCGACCAGCAGATCGACGACAGCGTTGCCTGCGTCGAGCAGATTCTTGCGGAAAACCGTACCGCCTACGGCATCAACACGGGTTTTGGCCTGTTGGCGTCGACCCGTATCGCCAGCCATGACCTGGAAAACCTGCAGCGCTCGCTGGTGCTGTCTCACGCCGCAGGTGTCGGCGAGCCGATCTGCGATGAGCTGGTGCGCCTGATCATGGTGCTCAAGGTCAACAGCCTGAGCCGTGGTTTCTCGGGCATCCGCCGCAAGGTCATCGATGCGCTGATCGCGCTGATCAACGCCGAGGTTTACCCGCACATCCCGCTCAAGGGTTCGGTGGGGGCATCCGGTGACCTGGCGCCGCTGGCGCACATGTCGCTGGTTCTGCTGGGCGAGGGCAAGGCTCGTCATAAAGGCCAGTGGCTGTCGGCGACCGAAGCACTGGCAGTAGCAGGGCTTGAACCGCTGACCCTGGCTGCCAAGGAGGGCCTGGCCCTGCTCAACGGTACCCAGGCGTCCACGGCCTACGCGCTGCGTGGCCTGTTCCAGGGTGAAGACCTGTTCGCAGCGGCCATGGCCTGCGGTGGCCTGACCGTTGAAGCCGTGCTCGGTTCGCGTTCGCCTTTCGACCCGCGGATTCACGCCGCCCGTGGTCAGCGCGGTCAAATCGACGCAGCGGCCTGCTACCGTGACCTGCTGGGTGACGGCAGTGAAGTCTCGGCGTCCCATGAGCATTGCGGCAAGGTCCAGGACCCATACTCGCTGCGTTGCCAGCCTCAGGTCATGGGGGCTTGCCTGACCCAGTTCCGTCAGGCGGCCGAAGTACTGGTCATCGAAGCCAACGCCGTATCGGACAACCCACTGGTATTCGCCAAAGAGGGCGACGTGATTTCCGGCGGCAACTTCCACGCCGAACCGGTGGCCATGGCTGCCGACAACATGGCCTTGGCCATTGCCGAGATCGGCTCGCTGAGCGAGCGCCGTATCTCGCTGATGATGGACAAGCACATGTCGCAGCTGCCACCGTTCCTGGTGGCCAATGGTGGGGTCAACTCCGGCTTCATGATCGCGCAGGTCACGGCAGCAGCGCTGGCCAGCGAGAACAAGGCCCTGGCCCACCCGCACAGTGTCGACAGCCTGCCGACCTCGGCCAACCAGGAAGACCACGTGTCGATGGCGCCGGCTGCTGGCAAGCGCCTCTGGGAAATGGCTGACAACGTTCGCGGCATCCTCGCCGTGGAATGGCTGGCCGCCTGCCAGGGCCTGGACCTGCGTGAAGGGCTGAAGACCTCGCCGAAGCTGGAAACGGCTCGTCAACTGCTGCGCAGCAAGGTCGCTTATTACGAAAAGGACCGGTTCTTCGCGCCGGACATCGAGGCAGCCAGCGCCTTGCTGGCTGAAGGGCACTTGAACGGTCTGCTGCCGGCTGGCGTTCTGCCGAGCCTCTGATCCGTTGGGCTGATATCGCCTTTGCCGTACGGGCCCGAAAGGGCTCGTACCGCTTTTCGCCTACAAAAATAATCAGGACCGCGAAATGCAATCTCAATCGCAAGGACTCAAACGCGGGCTAACGGCTCGCCATATTCGTTTCATGGCCCTGGGCTCGGCCATTGGTACGGGCCTGTTCTACGGCTCTGCTTCGGCGATCCAGATGGCGGGCCCGGCAGTGCTGCTGGCCTACCTGATCGGCGGTGCTGCCGTCTTCATGGTCATGCGCGCCCTGGGGGAAATGGCCGTACACAACCCGGTTTCGGGCTCGTTCGGTCAATATGCCTCCACCTATCTGGGGCCGATGGCCGGGTTTGTGCTCGGCTGGACCTACGCATTTGAAATGGTCATTGTCTGTTTGGCCGACGTGACGGCCTTCGGCATTTACATGGGCTTCTGGTTCCCCGAAGTCGCGCGCTGGATCTGGGTGCTGGGTATTGTCTTCCTGATCGGCGGGCTGAACCTGTGCAACGTCAAGGTCTACGGCGAGATGGAGTTCTGGCTGTCGCTGCTCAAGGTCGTTGCCATCGTCGCGATGATCCTGGCCGGCTTCGGCATCATGCTCTTCGGGCTGGGCAGCGCCAATGGCGACACGGTCAGTGGTATCGCCAACCTGACGGCCCACGGCGGCTTCATGCCCAATGGCGTGAGCGGCCTGATCGCCTCGTTTGCTGTGGTGATGTTTGCCTTTGGCGGTATCGAGATCATCGGTATCACTGCCGGTGAAGCGAAAGACCCTCAGCGCGTGCTGCCCAAGGCGATCAATGCTGTTCCGCTGCGGATACTGCTGTTCTATGTGCTGACCCTGTTCGTCCTGATGTGCCTCTACCCGTGGCCGCAGATCGGTACCCAAGGTAGCCCGTTCGTACAGATTTTCAGCAATCTGGGGATCGGTTCGGCTGCAGCTGTACTGAATATTGTGGTGATCTCGGCGGCGGTATCGGCGATCAACAGCGATATTTTTGCCGCTGGGCGCATGATGTACGGCTTGGCTCAGCAAGGTCAGGCACCGAAGGGGTTCGCCAAGGTTTCCCGTCAAGGTGTGCCATGGATGACCGTACTGGTCATGGGTGTGGCACTGCTGAGCGGCGTCGTGCTGAACTACCTGATCCCGGAAAACGTCTTCCTGCTGATCGCCTCCATTGCCACGTTCGCCACGGTATGGGTCTGGCTGATGATCCTGGTGACCCAGGTCGCCATGCGTCGCAGCATGAGCCGTGAAGAAGCCGCACAACTGAAGTTCCCGGTACCGTTCTGGCCCTATGGTCCAGCGGCAGCGATCGCCTTCATGGTGTTCATCTTCGGTGTGCTGGGTTATTTCCCGGATACACAGGCAGCGCTGCTCGTCGGCGTGGTCTGGGTGGTGTTCCTGGTTGCCTCTTACCTGCTCTGGTGCAAGCCGCGCGTGGCTGTGGCGCCTGCTCAGGTATTGTCCAACACTCAACGATAGTCACGGAGACGGTGCATGAAAACCCTCTGGCAGCACTGCCATGTGGCAAGCATGGCGCAAGGTGTTTACTCGATCATCGAGGATGCGGCGATTTTGACGTCCGGCGAGCGGATCGAATGGATCGGCCCGCGCCAGTCCCTGCCGGTCACGGCAGATGCCAGGGTGGTCGAGCTTAACGGTGCCTGGGTAACCCCGGGCCTGATCGACTGCCACACCCATACCGTGTTCGGCGGTAACCGCAGTGGCGAGTTCGAGCAACGCTTGCAAGGTGTCAGCTATGCCGATATCGCCGCCCAGGGTGGTGGTATCGCCAGCACCGTGCGCGCTACGCGCGCCGCTACGGAAGAACAGTTGTACGCCAGCGCTCGGCAACGCCTGCAGGCCTTGTTGCGCGATGGCGTGACCACCGTCGAAATCAAGTCCGGGTATGGCCTGGACCTGGCCAGTGAGCGCAAGTTGCTCCGGGTCATTCGTCGGCTGGGCGCTGAGTTGCCGGTGACGGTGCGCGGTACCTGCCTGGCGGCGCACGCCATGCCGCCGGAGTTCGCCGGTCGGGCAGACGACTACATTGAACACATCTGCACTGAAATGCTCCCGGCTCTGGCCGCTGAGGGGCTGGTCGACGCCGTGGATGCGTTCTGTGAATACCTGGCGTTTTCCCCGGCCCAGGTCGAGCGGGTGTTTATAAAAGCCCGTGAATTGGGCCTGCCGGTCAAATTGCATGCCGAACAACTGTCGTCGCTGCACGGCTCCAGCTTGGCGGCGCGCTATCAGGCATTGTCGGCGGATCACCTGGAGTTCATGACCGAGGAGGACGCCATCGCCATGGCGGCAGCCGGCACCGTTGCGGTGCTGTTGCCCGGCGCTTTCTACTTCCTGCGTGAAACCCAGCTGCCGCCGATGGACGCTTTGCGCAAGCACGGTGTGAAGATCGCCATCGCCACCGACCTCAACCCCGGGACCTCGCCAGGGCTGTCGTTGCGTCTAATGATGAACATGGCCTGTACGCTGTTCCGCATGACGCCGGAAGAAGCCCTGGCCGGGGTGACCCTGCATGCTGCCCGCGCCCTTGGGCTGGGCGACAGTCACGGGTCGCTGGAAGTGGGCAAGGTCGCCGATTTCATTGCCTGGGACATCGAGCGTCCTGCCGACCTGTCCTATTGGTTGGGCGGCGACTTACCCAAGCGGGTCATTCGCCATGGCCTTGAAACCCATTTTTGAAGAGCGTCTTTATGGATAAGGTTCTGAACTTTCACCAAGGCACCTTGCCGCTATTGATCAGCATGCCCCATGCCGGCGTGCGTTTGACACCGGCAGTCGAGGCCGGCCTGATCGAACCGGCACGCAGCCTGCCGGATACCGATTGGCACATTCCACGGTTGTATGACTTTGCGGTGAGCATGGGCGCCAGCATTGTTTCCGCCGAATATTCGCGGTTTGTCATCGACCTCAACCGTCCAGACGATGACCAGCCGCTGTATACCGGTGCCACCACCGGGCTGTACCCGGCCACCCTGTTCGACGGTACGCCGTTGTTCAAGGACGGGCTGACGCCATCGGCCCGCGAGCGAGCTGACTATCTGGAGCGTATCTGGCGCCCGTATCACGACACCTTGCGCCAGGAACTGGCGCGTCTGCGTGAGCAGTTCGGCTACGCGCTGCTGTGGGATGCCCACTCGATCCGCTCGCACGTCCCGCACCTGTTCGACGGCACGCTGCCGGACTTCAACCTGGGCACGTTCAATGGGGCCAGCTGCGACCCGCAACTCGCCGAGCAGTTGCAAGCGGTGTGCGCTTGCGCCGAGGGTTACAGCCATGTGCTGAACGGGCGCTTCAAGGGTGGGCATATCACCCGTCACTATGGTGACCCGGCCAGGCACATTCATGCGGTACAGCTGGAGTTAGCGCAGACTACCTATATGGAGGAAGTCGAGCCGTTCCATTATCGCGAGGATCTGGCGCAACCCACCCAGCAGGTGCTGGAACGCCTGCTCAACGCAGCAGTGGCCTGGGGCAAGGCGCACTACGCAGTGTGAACGGTTTTATGCGGTGTCAGATGTTGCGGGGGGCATGCTCAAAGCGCAATTCGGGTTTATGATGCCCAACGGCAGAATAATTCCCCCACACGGAGTGCGTAATGCAGACCTTGTACCCGCAGATCAAACCCTACGCCCGACACGATCTGGCCGTGGAGGCGCCGCATGTGCTGTATGTTGACGAGAGCGGTTCGCCCGAGGGGTTGCCGGTGGTGTTTATCCACGGTGGGCCGGGAGCAGGGTGTGATGCACAGAGTCGCTGCTATTTCGACCCGAACCTGTACCGCATCATTACCTTCGATCAGCGCGGCTGCGGGCGCTCGACACCGCATGCCAGCCTTGAGAACAACACCACCTGGCATTTGGTCGAGGACCTTGAGCGCATTCGCAAGCACCTGGGTATCGACAAGTGGGTGGTGTTCGGTGGCTCCTGGGGGTCGACCCTGGCCTTGGCCTATGCCCAGACTCACCCCGAACGCGTACAGGGTTTGATCCTGCGCGGTATCTTTCTGTGCCGCCCGCAGGAAATCGAGTGGTTCTACCAGAGTGGCGCCAGCCGCTTGTTCCCTGACTACTGGCAGGACTACATCGCGCCGATTCCGGCCGAGGAACGCGGCAACCTGGTCCAGGCTTTCCACAAGCGCCTGACCGGCAATGATCAAATTGCCCAGATGCATGCCGCCAAGGCCTGGTCGACCTGGGAAGGGCGTACCGCTACCCTGCGGCCCAACCCGTTGGTCGTCGACCGCTTCTCCGAGCCTCAGCGCGCGTTGTCTATTGCGCGGATCGAATGCCATTATTTCATGAACAATGCATTCCTTGAGCCCGACCAACTGATTCGCGACATGCCGAAGATCGCCCACCTGCCTGCAGTGATCGTGCATGGTCGTTATGATGTCATCTGCCCATTGGATAATGCTTGGGAGCTCCATCAGGCCTGGCCAAACAGCGAGCTGAAGGTGATTCGCGATGCAGGGCATGCGGCGTCTGAGCCGGGTATCACCGATGCGCTGGTGCGTGCTGCCGACCAAATGGCCCGGCGTTTGCTGGACTTGCCACTGGAAGAAGCGTGAAGGGCCTGTTGCAGCGCGTGCGTAGCGCACGCGTTGAGGTGGGCGCAGAGATTGTCGGGGCGGTCGACCAGGGATTGCTGGTGCTGGTTGCAGTCGAGCCGGGCGATACCCGCGCCCATGCCGACAAGCTGCTGCACAAACTGCTCAATTACCGCGTGTTCAGTGATGAGCAGGGCAAGATGAACCTGTCGCTCAAGGACATTCAGGGCGGCTTGCTGCTGGTCTCGCAGTTCACCCTGGCGGCTGATACACAGAGCGGATTGCGCCCGAGCTTCTCCAGCGCTGCACCACCGGCGCTGGGTGCCGAGCTTTTCGAGTACTTGTTGGGGCAGGCGAGGGCGTTGCACGGTACAGTTGAAAGCGGGCGTTTCGGTGCCGACATGCAGGTACATCTGGTCAATGATGGCCCTGTAACATTTATGTTACAAATATAAGGCTGAAAACCTCCTTTTTTGCAGGAAAAAAGGGGGGTTCTAGCAGAAATAGTTGTGTTGCCCTGATGCGTTGTAGCGCTGCCTGCTAGATAATCGCGCGCTACCAAGATCGGCGTTCGCCGATTTGTTTTACTTTAACTTGAGAACTGTCTGACGCCGTTTAGGGAATCATTACGCCCTTTCGGAGTCCGAACAGTGCTCGCCAACCCGGCAAACGATGGCTGGCCGTTGGTTCTTTGATCTGTTTTCGGCGAGGGTTGCTCGTGATTGTAAGTCCCTGTAATGCACCAAGAACTCCTGGCAATCGGCTGCGCAAGGCTCTGGCAGCCGGCTCGGCGCTCGTCTGCCTGCTCGGCGCAGGCCAGCTCTGGGCGTTCAACCTTGACGATGTAGCGGCCAAGGCGAAGGATCTTGCCGGGCAGAAGTACGAGGCGCCGAAGAGCAACCTGCCAGCAGTGTTCCGCGAAATGAAATTCGCGGACTACCAGAAAATTCGCTTCCGCGAGGACAAGGCCGAGTGGGCCAAGGCCAAGACGCCGTTCAAGCTGTCCTTCTATCACCAGGGCATGCACTTCGACACCCCTGTGACGATCAACGAGGTTGTCGGCAGCAAAGTCCACGAAATCAAGTACGACGCCAGCCGCTTTGACTTCGGTGACCTGAGCTTTGACAGCAAGGCCACTGAAAAGCTCGGTTACGCCGGCTTCCGCGTGCTGTACCCGATCAACAAGGCTGACAAGCAAGACGAAATCATGACCTTGCTGGGCGCCAGCTATTTCCGCGTGGTTGGCAAGGGGCAAGCCTATGGCCTGTCTGCCCGTGGTCTGGCTATCGACACGGCACTGCCGTCTGGCGAAGAGTTCCCACGCTTTACTGAGTTCTGGATCGAGCGTCCAAAGGCAACCGACAAGCAACTGGTCATCTATGCGTTGCTCGACTCGCCACGTTCCACCGGTGCTTACCGTCTGACCCTGCGTCCGGGTAGCGACACCATCGTTGACGTCAAGTCCAAGGTGTTCCTGCGTGACCGTGTCAGCCGCCTGGGCATTGCCCCGCTGACCAGCATGTTCCTGTTCGGTGGCAACCAGCCATCGAAGGTGCTCAACTACCGTCCTGCACTGCACGACTCTGAAGGCCTGTCGATTCATGCCGGCAACGGCGAATGGCTGTGGCGCCCGCTGAACAACCCGAAACATCTGGCCGTCAGCAACTTCAGCGTGGAAAACCCACGTGGTTTTGGCCTGTTGCAGCGTCAGCGCGAGTTCAGCCAGTTCGAAGACCTGGATGACAACTACCATAAGCGCCCAAGCGCCTGGATCGAGCCTGTTGGCGACTGGGGCAAGGGCACGGTCGACCTGGTGGAAATTCCAACCGCCGACGAAACCAACGACAACATCGTTGCGTTCTGGAGCCCGGAAAAGCTGCCTGAGCCTGGCACTGCTGCCGAGTTCGAGTACCGTCTGCACTGGACCATGGATGAGTCCGAACTGCATTCGCCGAAGCTGGGTTGGGTCAAGCAGACCCTGCGTTCGACCGGTGATGTCAAGCAATCCAACCTGATCCGTCAGCCTGACGGTAGCGTGGCCTTCCTGGTCGACTTTGAAGGCCCGGTGCTCAAGGCGTTGCCGGAAGACACCGCTGTACGTAGCCAGGTCAGCCTTGGCGACAACGGTGAGCTGGTCGAGAACAGCCTGCGCTACAACCCGGAAATCCAGGGCTGGCGCCTGACCTTGCGGTTCAAGGTCAAGGACCCGAACAAGTCCACTGAAATGCGTGCTGCGCTGGTACGTGACGTTCCTGTTGAGCCGGCCAAGCCGACCAAGCAGGAAAAAGCCGCTGCCAAGCAGGCCAAAGACAAGGCCGAGAAAGCGGCCGCACAGCCAGCCGCCGATGCGGCATCCACCACCACGGCTCCGGCCACGACCGAACAAGTCCTGACCGAGACCTGGAGTTATCAGTTGCCTGCCGATGAGTAAACACTCTGCACAACCAGGGTCGCTGAGCGAATACCTGGAACACCTGCCACTGAGCGACGAGCAGCGGGCCGAACTGGCCAGCTGCACCTCGTTCAGCGAGCTGCATCAACGCTTGTCCGCACAACCGTCTGCCGGGGAGGCCGAGGCCGCCCAGGCGTCGGTTGCTGGTCGCCTTACCTTGGGTACGGCTGAGGAACTGGAGGAGGCCGAAATGCTCGGCCTCGATGCCAGCGGTCGGTTGTGCCTGAAGGCTACCCCGCCAATTCGCCGCACTCGGGTGGTTCCTGAACCGTGGCGGACCAATATCCTGATTCGCGCCTGGCGTCGCTTGACCGGCCGGACAAACGCCCCTGCGCCCGAAAAGCGCGATCTACCGGCTGCACGCTGGCGCTGGGTCGGTTCGGTGCGCCGCTACATCCTGCTAACGCTGATGCTGGGGCAGACCATCGTCGCCGGTTGGTACATGAAAGGCATCTTGCCTTATCAGGGCTGGTCATTCGTCGACCTCGACGAGGTCCTGAACCAGCCGCTGCTGACCACCGTCCAGCAGGTCTGGCCGTATGCATTGCAGACCAGCATCCTGGTCTTGTTCGGTATCCTCTTCTGCTGGGTATCTGCTGGTTTCTGGACGGCCTTGATGGGCTTCCTTGAGCTGCTGACCGGGCGCGACAAGTACCGTATCTCTGGCAGCAGTGCTGGCAACGAGCCGATTGCGCCGCAGGCGCGTACTGCGATCGTCATGCCGATCTGTAACGAAGATGTCCCGCGTGTATTTGCAGGGTTGCGGGCGACCTTCGAGTCGGTGGTTGCGACGGGCGATCTCGACCGTTTCGATTTCTTTGTGCTCAGTGACACCAACGACACCGATATTGCCGTGGCCGAGCAACAGGCCTGGCTGGAGGTTTGCCGCGAGGCCAAAGGCTTTGGGCGGATTTTCTATCGACGCCGTCGTCGCCGTGTGAAGCGCAAGAGTGGCAACCTGGACGACTTCTGCCGCCGTTGGGGTGGGGACTACCGTTACATGGTGGTACTCGACGCCGACAGCGTCATGAGTGGCGAATGCCTGACCAGCCTGGTGCGCTTGATGGAAGCCAATCCGGACGCCGGTATCATCCAGACCGCGCCAAAAGCCTCGGGCATGGACACGCTGTATGCGCGCATGCAGCAGTTCGCCACCCGCGTCTATGGCCCGCTGTTCACTGCCGGCCTGCACTTCTGGCAGCTCGGCGAGTCGCACTACTGGGGGCACAACGCAATTATCCGGATGAAGCCATTCATCGAGCACTGCGCCTTGGCGCCGTTGCCGGGTAAGGGTGCCTTCGCCGGTGCGATCCTCTCCCACGACTTCGTCGAGGCCGCACTGATGCGGCGTGCGGGTTGGGGCGTGTGGATTGCCTACGATCTTCCGGGCAGCTACGAAGAACTGCCGCCGAACCTGCTCGACGAGCTCAAGCGCGACCGGCGCTGGTGCCACGGCAACCTGATGAACTTCCGTCTGTTCCTGGTCAAGGGCATGCACCCGGTACACCGTGCGGTGTTCCTCACAGGTGTGATGTCCTACCTGTCGGCGCCGCTGTGGTTCTTCTTCCTGGTGCTGTCGACGGCGCTGCTGGCAACCAACACCTTGATGGAGCCGCAGTACTTCCTCGAGCCACGTCAGCTCTACCCGCTCTGGCCTCAATGGCACCCGGAAAAAGCCATTGCGCTGTTTTCGACGACCATTGTGCTGTTGTTCCTGCCCAAGTTGCTCAGCATCATTCTGATCTGGGCCAAGGGCGCCAAGGAATTTGGCGGTCGCTTCAAGGTGACGCTGTCGATGCTGCTGGAGATGCTGTTCTCCATGCTGCTGGCACCTGTGCGGATGATTTTCCACACCCGTTTCGTGCTGGCCGCGTTCCTGGGCTGGGCGGCAACCTGGAACTCGCCACAGCGTGACGACGACTCCACGCCATGGAGCGAGGCTGTTCGCCGGCATGGCCCGCAAACCCTGCTGGGCGTTGCCTGGGCACTGTTGGTGGCATGGCTGAACCCGAGCTTCCTCTGGTGGCTGGTACCGATTGTCGGTTCGTTGATGCTGTCGATTCCGGTTTCGGTGATCTCCAGCCGGGTCAACCTGGGCCTGCGCGCCAAGGATGAACGCCTGTTCCTGATCCCTGAGGAATACGCGACACCGCATGAGTTGCTGGCGACTGATCAGTACACCCATGAAAACCGTTGGCATGCACTGAATGACGGTTTTGTCCGGGCCGTGGTCGATCCACAGCAGAATGCCCTGGCCTGTGCCCTGGCGACGGCGCGTCATGGTGTTGCCGCACCGATCGAGGCCCTGCGTGCCGAGCGTATCGCCAAGGCGTTGGAGGTTGGCCCTGGCGCACTCGACGGCAGTACCCGATTGGCACTGCTCAGTGACCCGGTAGCGTTGTCACGCTTGCATGAGCGTGTCTGGGCCGAGCAGAGTGCCGCCTGGCTGGACGTCTGGCGGCAATCGATTGCCAGCAACCCGCATTCGCCGTTGTTGCCGTTACACCCGCAGTCGCAGGAGTTGCCATCGCTGGCTAATGCCTGATCGTTGAGCTGCGCTGCAACCATCGCCGACAAACCTGAGTGCCCTACATGGGGCTTGGGCTTGCCGGCGATGTCGTTTCTGCCGACAACACATAACAAAGTGCTTATCGCCTATATGTGCCTTGCGGCGCATGGGGTAGCATCGCGCACTTCGATACAGTGCGTCGTCCATCAGGGCGATCTGCGATCACAATAAAATTCGAGCTTTCCTGTTGGGGGATCTGGTGATGATGAAAAAGTACCTGTCGATGCTGCTGGCCGGCGTCGCGGCACTGGCTACAGTGGCAACGGCCCAGGCCGGGGCAATTGACGACGCAGTCAAGCGCGGCACCCTGCGCGTGGGTATGGACCCTACCTACATGCCGTTCGAGATGACCAACAAGCGTGGCGAAATCATCGGCTTCGAAGTCGACCTGCTCAAGGCCATGACCAAGGCCATGGGCGTCAAGCTGGAGCTGGTGTCCACCAGCTATGACGGTATCATCCCGGCGCTTCTGACCGACAAGTTCGACATGATCGGCAGCGGCATGACCCTGACCCAGGAACGCAACCTGCGTCTGAACTTCAGCGAACCCTTCATCGTGGTCGGCCAGACCCTGCTGATCCGCAAGGAGCTCGCAGACAAGGTCAAGTCGTACAAAGACCTGAACACCGACGAGTACCGTATCACCTCCAAGGTGGGTACTACCGGTGAACTGGTCGCCAAGAAGCTGATCGGCAAAGCCAAGTACCACGGCTACGACAACGAGCAGGAAGCCGTGATGGACGTGGTCAACGGCAAAGCCGATGCGTTCATTTACGATGCCCCCTACAACGTGGTTGCGGTGAACAAGGCCGGTGCTGGCAAGCTGCTGTTCCTGGACGAGCCGTTCACCTATGAGCCGCTGGCCTTCGGCCTGAAGAAAGGCGACTACGACAGCATCAACTGGATCAACAACTACCTGCACCAGATCCACAACGACGGCACTTACAAACGTATCCATGACAAGTGGTTCAAAGACACCGCTTGGCTCAAGGACATGGAATAAGGCCGTCGTTCGACTGGCTTGAAACCTGACGCGCAGGCTAGCCCTGCGCGTTCGCTTTTACGGAACTACCTTTCGTGATTAAACACAAGAAAGCTCAGTGGCCTTGGCACGGGCTGACCGCATTGGTGTTGGTCGGCCTGGCCGTCAGCCTGTATTACGCGACCTCGGTGATTTCCTACGAGTGGCGCTGGAGTCGGGTGCCACAGTATTTCGCTTACCAGGCTGAAGAAGCGCAGCGCGCGGCCGGCTACGGCAAGGTCGAAGCCATTGTGCAGCAGGGCAGCATGGCCAAGGTCACCCTGCGCGACGAAGACGGCGGCGAACAAGTGCTGGACGTCGAGCAGAACAGCCTGCAGCTGTCCAAGGGCGACGATGTTGCTGAAGGCGATCTGGTGGGTGTCACTCGGCACTGGACCGCAGGGCCGCTGGCCTGGGGCCTGTGGACCACCGTATGGATTTCGCTGGCCTCCGGTGTGCTGGGCCTGCTGGTCGGCCTGGTGGCCGGTTTGTGTCGGCTCTCGAACAACCCGACCCTGCGCGACCTGTCGACGGTGTACGTCGAGTTGGTGCGTGGTACGCCGTTGCTGGTGCAGATCTTCATTTTCTATTTCTTCATCGGCACGGTGCTCAACCTGTCTCGAGAGTTCGCCGGGGTGGCGGCCCTGGCGCTGTTTACCGGTGCCTACGTGGCCGAGATCGTGCGTGCGGGGGTTCAGTCGATTGCCCGTGGCCAGAGTGAAGCCGCCCGCTCGCTGGGGCTGAGCGCGAGCCAGTCGATGCGCCATGTGGTGCTGCCACAGGCATTCAAACGTGTCC
The DNA here is from genome assembly GCF_053629555.1 of Pseudomonas sp. HLS-6 TE3448. Taxonomy (NCBI): domain Bacteria; kingdom Pseudomonadati; phylum Pseudomonadota; class Gammaproteobacteria; order Pseudomonadales; family Pseudomonadaceae; genus Pseudomonas; species Pseudomonas sp. HLS-6 TE3448. Next base: position 1,742,644 of record NZ_JBRJIO010000001.1, read on the forward strand.
TGCCGCCGCTGGCAGGGCAATTCATCAGCCTGGTCAAAGACACGTCGCTGGTCTCGGTCATTGCAATCACCGAATTGACCAAAAGTGGCCGTGAGGCAATTACTACCTCGTTCTCGACCTTCGAGATCTGGTTCTGCGTTGCCGGCCTGTACCTGCTGATCAACCTGCCGCTGTCGCATTTCGCCAGCCGGCTTGAGCGGAGGCTCGCGCAAAGTGATTGAAGTTCGCGATCTGGTAAAAGTCTTCGATACCCGTGGTCAGGTGGTACGAGCTGTCGACCACGTCAGCACCGACGTAGCCAAGGGCGAAGTATTGGTAGTGCTCGGTCCTTCGGGGTCGGGCAAGTCGACCTTCCTGCGCTGCCTCAATGGCCTGGAAAGTTTTGATGAGGGCTCGGTGGCCATTGACGGCTTGCAGTTGAACGACCCGAAGACCGACATCAACGCCTATCGTCGTGAAGTCGGCATGGTGTTCCAGCACTTCAACCTGTTCCCGCACATGACCGTGCTGGAGAACCTGTGCCTGGCACAGAAGGTGGTGCGCAAGCGCAGCAAGCAGGAGCGCGAGGCCAAGGCGCGGGCATTGCTGGAGAAGGTCGGTATCGGTCAGAAGGCCAACGAGTACCCCTCCAGGCTCTCGGGTGGCCAACAGCAGCGCGTGGCGATTGCCCGGGCACTGTCGATGGACCCGAAGGTGATGTTGTTTGACGAGCCGACCTCGGCACTCGACCCGGAAATGGTCGGTGAAGTGCTGGACGTCATGAAGACCCTGGCTGTGGAAGGCATGACCATGGTCTGCGTCACCCACGAGATGGGCTTTGCCCGCGAAGTTGCGGACCGGGTGCTGTTCTTCGATCACGGCAAGCTGCTGGAGGACTCGCCACCCGAGGCGTTCTTCACCTCGCCAAAGGACCTGCGTGCCCAGGCGTTCCTGCGCCAGGTGCTGTAGCGCTTGTGTCATGGGCGCTGGTTCGCCAGCCCCCATGCTCGGGTCATTCCTTGCGCCAGGCTCAGATGCCGAATCGGCCGACCATCGTCGTCAATTGATTGCCCAGTTTCTGTAGCTCCACGCTCGATCGGGTGATCTGTGTGCTGGCCGATGCGGTTTCCTCGGCAACATCGCGCACATTGATCACGTTGCGGTTGATCTCCTCGGCGACTGCGCTTTGCTCTTCGCTGGCTGTCGCGATCTGCTGGTTCATGCCCTGGATGTTCGAGACGCTGTGAGCGATCTGGGCCAGGGCCGCGCCAGCTTTTCTGCTGAGGGCAACGCTGTCCTGGGTCAGGTTCCTGCTGCTGTCGAGCAGTTCAACGACCTGAGCGGTACCGTTATGAAGGTTGGCGATCAGTTCCTCGATTTCCTCGGTGGACTGCTGCGTGCGTTGTGCCAACCCTCGTACCTCATCGGCAACTACGGCGAAGCCTCGTCCAGCCTCACCTGCCCGGGCCGCCTCAATGGCGGCATTGAGTGCCAGCAGGTTGGTCTGCTCCGAGACCGACTTGATCACATCCAGAATGCTGCCAATGCGCTCGCTTTCCTGCGCCAACTTGCCCATTGCCTGGATTGAACGGTTGACTTGATCCGCCAGCTGTTCGATTTGTGCGACGGCTTCTGCGACGACCTGATCGCCCAGTTGGGCCTGATGGTCGGCATCACAGGCTGCAGCCGAAGCCTGCTCGGCATTGCGAGCCACCTCCTGTACCGTTGCGGCCATCTGGTTCATGGCGGTCGCCACCTGATCGGTTTCCTCCTTTTGGCTGCTGACACCGCCATGTGTCTGAGCGGCTACGGCCGAAAGCGTCTGTACGGCGTCCGACAGTTGGGAGGTGCTATGACCAATACCGCCGATCAACTCGCGCAGGCTTAAGGTCATGCGGTGCATGCTGCGCTGCAACTGGCCCATTTCATCCCGGCGCGTCACCTCGCTATCGCCGCTAAGGTCGCCCTGAGCAATCCGTGCGGCCAGCTCCAGGGTGTGTCGCAGGGGCGTGGTGATCTGCAGGGTGATAATCCACGCAGCCAGAATACCGACCAGCAGAGCCAGCGCGGAGACGCTGCTGAGGGCGGCTTGTGCGGCATGTGCCTCTTGATCTTGAACACTGAGTTGATGGTCGGTCAGGCGTTGGCCGACTTCACGCATCTGCTTGCCAAGGGTTTCCAGATCATTCTGTACATTTTCGGCTGCAATGGCTGCATTACGGTACTGATCCAGCGCCTGGCCATAGCGGCTCAGCGCTGAGCCGCTCGCCTGCAGTACCGAGGTGTCCGTCAGCCGGAGTTGGGTCAGTGCCGTGCCCAACTGAGCGAAGACCGACTCGGCAGCGGTCATCGCCTGCTTGCCGACATTGGCAAAGGCGCTGGTAGGGTTGGACATGTAGGCTGGCACCTGACGTTGCTGGCTGACATTGTCGATCTGCCGCCCCAGGTTTTCCAGCAGCGTCAGTGCTTTGGAGCGAGCCGTCTGGTTATGCTCCGTCTCCTGCAGGAGCAGGAGCTGCTTCTCGATGGCATCAATCGTGTCGAGGACCTGCTGTTCCTGAGCCTCCAGTGCTTGCAAGTGCGTCATGCGCAATGTGACGGCTTTTTGCAGGGTGTCGAAGTCGCGCTGGTAGGTGTGCACGAGCTGTTGCTCGTCGTTCAGCAATTTCAGTTCTACGGGGTCGTCGAACTGCGGCAGCATGAGTTCCAGCATGTGCTGCATGTCGTTCAAGGCCTTGAGTACCTGGCCCTTGCTCTCATCGTCAGCCAACACCCGGAAGGTGATGCGCTCGGCGCGCAGATCCTTATTGAGCTCGCTGAGTCGGGCAATGCTGGACAGTCGCTTTGAGCTCTCAATGGCATCACCCAGCGCGGTCCAACCGAACAGGGTTATGGCCAGTGTCAGCGACAGAACCATGGCAAAACCGGCGGCGAGTTTGAGCTTGACGCTCAGGTTGCTAAGCAGGCGGGACAAGGGTCCGAACATGGCGGTTCTCCTGAATGATGAAGGGCTTCGCGCCTGAAGGGGGAGACGCGGCCATTGTGCTCATCGGCCGGAGAACGAGGACCTGAACCTGTGAGTGATGTAGGAAATTTCGCCTAAGTTTGCGTGAAATTGGAGTTTTTTGCGTTATTTGTAGGGCTTTTCTTTCGTGCATACATGCGCGCGCCGCCCGAGGCCAGAAAGCCAGGGGCGGCGCGCGTTCACAGGGTGTTTAATGACTACAGACGAAACTTGCCGACCAGCGTCTGCAAGTGAGTGCCCAGGCGCGCCAGCTCGACGCTGGAGGCTGCGGTCTCCTCACTGGCAGCGGAGGTCTGGTCGGAGACGTCGCGTACATTCATCACGCTGCGGTTGATCTCTTCTGCCACGGCGCTCTGTTGTTCTGCCGCTGCTGCGATCTGCTGGTTCATCGACTGGATGGACGACACGGTACGGGTGATCGTCTCCAGCGAGGTGCCGGCACGGCGGGTCAGTTCGACGCTGCTTTCGGTCAGGCCGCGGCTGCTGTCCATCACGTTGGCCGCTTGCTGGGTGCCGTGTTGCAAGCTGGCGATCAACGCTTCGATTTCCTCGGTCGAGTGCTGGGTGCGTTGTGCCAGGCTGCGCACTTCGTCGGCCACTACGGCAAAACCACGCCCGGCTTCACCTGCTCTGGCAGCCTCGATGGCTGCGTTGAGGGCCAGCAGGTTGGTTTGCTGGGCCACGGCCTTGATCACGTCGAGGACGCTACCGATCTTGTCGCTTTCGGTCTTGAGCTGGTTCATGGCTTCGCTGGAGTGTTCCACTTCGGTCGCCAGGCGCTCAATCTGGGCGATGGCTTCGCCCACCACCCGATCTCCTTCGCGGGCCTGCTGGTCGGCCATTACCGCGGCTTCGGAGGCTTCCTCGGCGTTGCGTGCCACTTCCTGCACGGTTGCGGCCATCTCGTTCATGGCCGTTGCGACCTGGTCGGTTTCAACCTTCTGGTTGTTGACCCCGGCGCTGGTCTGCTCAGTGACAGCCGACAGCTGTTCGGCTGCGCTGGCAATCTGCGTAACCCCATCGCCGATACCACCGATCAGTTCGCGCAGGTTGTGGGTCATGCGTTGCATGCTGCGTTGCAACTGGCCCAGTTCGTCGCTGCGTTCGACGTTGACGTGTTGGCTCAGGTCGCCGTCGGCAACACGGTCGACCACGGTCAGCGTATGGCGCAAGGGTACGATGATTTGTCGCGTGATGGCCCAGGCGGCGATAACACCCAGCAGCAGTGCCAGGCCTGTGGCGAGCGTAAGCATCAGCTTGGCGTGCTGCGACTCGTCATCGCGCTGCTGGGTTTGCGACAGCGTCAGTTCGTGGCTCAGGTCGAGCAACACCTGGCCTTGCTGTGCCATGCGCTGCAGGGCGTGTTCGCTGGCCAATTGGGCGTCACGGTAGAGGCCAACGGCTGCGCGGTAGCCGGCCAGTGCCTGGCCGGCGTTGGTCAGTGACTCAGTGTGCTCGGTCGGCAATTTGTCGATCAGGGCCTTGAGCTGGGCTGCAGCCTGATCGATGGCAGCGGTGGCGGTTTGTTCAAACTCTGGCTTGCCGCTGTAGGTGTAGCCGCGGACTTGAAAGCGCGCATTCTGCAGCAGCTTGTCAACGGTCATTGCGCTGTTGAACTGGCTCAGGCTTTCACTTTTGAGCAATTGCTGCTCAATCTGCTCGAGCGGGCCGGCAGCGCGGTCAGCGCTCGTACCCAGTTGCTCACGGCTATGCTCGCGATCCTGTGCCGCCTGTTTGAGGTCGGTAAAGGCTCGCCGGTACTCGGCTACGGCATTGATCTGGCGACCGAGGCGGTCGTTGTCCTGGCTGTCGTTGATGCGCGTGCGCACGTGTTGCAGGTTGTCATCCAGGGTCGCCAAGGCTTTTTCCACATTGGCTGCAGCCTCTGCCGTACGCTCTTTTTCATAGTTCAGGCGCTGATTGCGTAGCTCCTGGGTCTGCTGGCTCACACGGGAGATTGCTGCAAGCTTGTCGCCGCGGTCGATAACCCCCTGCAAGCCCTGCCAGCCGGTGAAGGTGATGATCAGGGTTAACAGCAGCACCAGGCCAAAGCCAATCCCGAGTTTCAGGTTAACGCTGAGATTGCCGAGTTGATGGGAGAACCAACGGTACATGGTGCGACTCCTTGCCAGCGGTCGAGGCGATTCATTGTTCTAATGCCAATGCATCGGCCTCGATCATTGAACCTGAAGTCAGAAAAGTCTGGCGAGCAATGCGGTTACTGCCGTTTCCACGCGTAGGATTCGGTCACCGAGCTGTACCGGCGTCAGGCCGGCCTTGTTCAGTAGGTCGATTTCATAGGGGATCCAGCCACCCTCCGGGCCAATGGCCAGGGTTACCGGCTCGTCCAGGCCACGTGGGCAGGGGGGATGATTACCGGGGTGACCGACCAGCCCGAGGGTGCCGGCACTGATGGCCGGCAGGCGATCTTCGACAAACGGCTTGAAGCGCTTCTCGATGATCACTTCGGGCAGCACGGTGTCGCGCGCCTGTTCAAGGCCGAGAATCAACTGCTCGCGAATGGCGTCGGGCTCAAGGAACGGCGTTTGCCAGAAGCTCTTCTCGACCCGGTAGCTGTTGACCAGGATCAGTTTCGGTACGCCCATGGTCGCAACGGTCTGGAACACCCGGCGTAGCATCTTGGGACGAGGCAGTGCCAGCACCAGGGTGAGCGGCAGCTTGGCCGGTGGTGGCTGGTCGAAGGTGACCTGCAACTCCGCCTCATGCCCTTCCAGTCGCAGTACCTGAGCCTGGCCCATTTGCCCGCCAAGGCGGCCAACCCGCAGGTTGTCACCGACCGCTACCCGGTGAATTTCCTGCATGTGGGTAAAGCGGCGGTCGCCCAGCACCACCCGGTCAGCCGCAACGAAGTCGGCTTCCTCAAGTAACAGCAGGTTCACGCTTGGGTCGCTGGCGGCTGGTCGTTGTGGTCTTGCTCGGGTGCCTCAGGGTGTTCGCTGCGCTTGCGGATCAGGCCGCCGAACAGTACGCCAATCTCGAACAGCAGCCACATGGGCACTGCCAGCAGCGTCTGCGAGAAGATGTCTGGCGGGGTCAGGATCATGCCGACGACGAAGCAGCCGATGATCACGTAAGGGCGTATCTTCTTCAGGTACTTGACGTCGACCACGCCGATCCAGACTAGCAGCACCACCGCCACCGGAATTTCAAAGGCAACGCCGAAGGCGAAGAACAGGGTCATGACGAAGTCCAGATAACTGGCGATGTCCGTCATCATCGAGACGCCTTCCGGTGTCGCACTGGCAAAGAAACCGAAAATCAGTGGGAATACCAAAAAGTAGGCGAAGGCCATGCCGGCATAGAACAGCAGGATGCTCGATACCAGCAGGGGCACGGCGATGCGCTTTTCGTGGCGATACAGGCCGGGCGCGATAAACCCCCAGATCTGATGCAGGATCAGCGGGATCGCCAGAAACAGCGAGACGATCATGGTCAGCTTGAACGGCGTCAGGAACGGCGAGGCCACATCGGTGGCGATCATCGTTGCGTTGGCCGGAAGGTGTGCGCGTAACGGTGCCGACACCAGGGTGTAGATCTGCTGCGCGAAGGAGAACAGCCCGGCGAAGATCAGGAAGATGGCCGCAACACAACGCAACAGGCGTGTGCGCAGTTCAGTGAGGTGTGAAACCAGCGGCATTGGCTGGTCGTTTTCCGGGATATCGCTCATGGGGCTCGCGGCGGTTGTGGCGAATCGTTGAGAGGCGCAGGCGCAGCCGGTGCGTCCGTGGCAGCTGGCGTCAGGCTCGGCGCTGGCTGTGCGGGGCTGCTTTCAGCCGGTGGCTGGAAAGGCTGGGGCGCTACGCTCTGCGGATTGAGGATCTTGCGTGCTTCTTGCTCCATCGAGAGGATGTGCTCGTTGTGCAACTGGCGACGAATTTCGTCGGCGCCGATCTCACGCTCCACTTCCTGCTTGATTGAATTGAAGCTGCGCTTGAGCCGCCCGATCCACAGGCCCGCAGTGCGCGCCGCGCCGGGCAGGCGTTCTGGGCCAAGTACCAGCAAGGCAACCAGGCCGACGAGCAGCAGCTCGGAGAAGCTGATCCCGAACATGGGTTAGTCCTTCCGGACCGGTTCTTGCCGGACGGGTTCTTCGACCTTGTGTGCCTGGCCGTCGATGGTTTGCGATGAGTGTGCCTGGGTAGGTTGGGCAGGCGCTGCATCGGCGGGCTTGTCTTCCTCGTTCATGGCCTTGCGAAAGCCCTTGATCGATTCGCCCAGGTCGCTGCCGAAGTTCTTCAGCTTCTTGGTGCCGAACACCAGCACCACGACGACCAACAGTACGATCCAGTGTTTCCAGTCAAAAATACCCATGGTGCACTCCTTCGAATTTATTCAGTCAGGTCTGGCTTGCGCGCAGCTTTTTCGGCATGCCCGGACAGGCCAAAGCGACGGTCCAGTTCGTCCAGTACCGCTTGGGGGTGCTGTCCCAACGAGGCCAGCATTACCAGGCTATGGAACCACAGGTCTGCGGTTTCGTAGATAACATCGCTGTAGTCGCCACTGGCAGCAGCATCCTTGGCAGCAATGATAGTCTCGATCGATTCTTCGCCGACCTTTTCCAGGATTTTGTTCAGGCCCTTGTGGTACAGGCTGGCGACGTAGGAGCTGTCGGGTGCTGCGCCTTTGCGCGCCTCCAGCACTTCGGCCAGACGGGTCAGGGTGTCGCTCATGTCAGTGTCCTGCGCTGTAGATGGCTTGTGGATCCTTCAGAACCGGGTCGACGGTTTTCCATTCGCCGTTCTCGAAGACACGATAGAAGCAGCTTTCACGGCCGGTATGGCAGGCGATATGGCCCAACTGCTCGACCATCAGGATGATCACGTCGGCGTCGCAGTCCAGGCGCATTTCGTGCAGTTTTTGCACGTGCCCCGACTCCTCACCCTTACGCCACAGTTTGCCACGCGAACGCGACCAGTAGATGGCACGCTGCTCAGCGGCAGTCAGGGTCAGTGCTTCGCGGTTCATCCAGGCCATCATCAGTACGCGCCCGGTCTTGTGATCCTGGGCGATCGCCGGTACCAAACCGTCGCTGTTCCAGTTGATCTCGTCCAGCCAGTCTTTCATGAAAAACTCCAAAACCACACTCGATCTTATGTCGAATGTTTTCGCTAGTTTGCCAGCCAGGTGCCTGGCTGGCTATCGACGCACGATCAGGTAGAGCCCAGCGGCGAGCATCAGCCAGGCCGGCCAGGCTGCGGGAGCACTGAGGCTGATGGCTCCCGCGGCGAGGGTTGCGCCACCGGCGAGCAGGCCGGCGCCCAAAAGGCGCAGCGCCCAGCTGTCGGCGTTCTGGCGCCGGGCCGTTGATTGCTCGCTGGCATGCGGTTGCGACAGGCGCTCGAGCAGGTCACGGGCCATACCGGCCAGATGGGGTACCTGTTCAACCTGGTTGTGCAGGTTCTGCAGCAACGATTTCGGGCTGACGCGATCACGCATCCAGCGCTCCAGGAACGGCTGTGCGGTGCTCCACAGGTCTAGCTCGGGGTAGAGCTGACGGCCCAGGCCCTCGATGTTCAGCAGGGTTTTCTGCAGCAGTACCAGTTGAGGCTGGACTTCCATGTTGAAACGCCGGGCCGTCTGGAACAAGCGCATCAGGACCTGGCCGAAGGAGATGTCCTTCAGCGGTTTCTCGAAGATCGGTTCGCACACGGTGCGGATCGCCGCCTCGAACTCGTTCAGCTTGGTGTGCGCAGGCACCCAGCCCGAATCGATATGCAATTGCGCGACGCGGCGGTAGTCACGCTTGAAGAACGCGAACAGGTTGCGCGCCAGGTAGTCCTGGTCCTCGGGGGTCAGGCTGCCGACGATGCCGCAGTCGATGGCGATGTACTTCGGGCTCCACGGCTTCACGGTACTGACGAAGATGTTGCCGGGGTGCATGTCGGCATGGAAGAAACTGTCGCGAAATACCTGGGTAAAGAAGATTTCGACGCCGCGCTCGGCGAGCATTTTCATGTCGGTGCGCTGATCGGCCAGGGTCGCCAGGTCTGTAACCTGAATGCCGTAGATGCGCTCCATGACCAGCACTTTCGGCCGGCACCAGTCCCAGTACACCTGCGGAACGTACATCATTTCCGAACCTTCGAAATTGCGCTTGAGCTGGCTGGCGTTGGCTGCCTCGCGCAACAGGTCGAGTTCGTCGTAGATAGTCTTTTCGTAGTCGCTGACCACTTCCACAGGGTGCAGCAGGCGGGCGTCGGATGAGAGCCGCTCGGCCGCGCGGGCAATCAGGAACAGCCAGGCCAGGTCTTGGGCAATGATAGGTTTGAGGCCCGGGCGTACGACCTTGACCACCACTTCTTCGCCACTTTTCAGCTGCGCCGCATGTACCTGGGCCACAGAGGCCGAAGCCAAGGGCTCGACGTCGAAGCGCCTGAACACTTCGCTGATTTTCGCCCCGAGTTGTTCCTCGATCATGGCGATGGCTTTTTGCGGATCGAACGGCGGTACGCGGTCCTGCAGCAACATCAGCTCATCGGCAATGTCTTCGGGCAGCAGGTCGCGGCGGGTCGACAATAACTGACCGAACTTGATGAAGATCGGCCCCAGATCCTGCAACGCCAGGCGCAGGCGTGCGCCACGGCTCAGCGCCACGGGCTTGCGTGGCAGCCAGCGCCAAGGCATGACGAAACGCAGCGCCATCAGCCACCAGGGCAACGGCAGGGCGAACAGCAGGTCATCGAGACGGTAGCGGATTACGACGCGCTGGATGCGCAACAGACGGCGGACGGCAAGCAGCTTCATGCGTTATCGCTGGATTCAAGGGATCGGGCAAGGCGCTCAATACGCGCCTCGAGACGTTCTATATCGACTTTGAGTGTGTCGAGCTCGCTGAAGCGCACCTCTGCTTCGCGCTGCCCAACCAGTGTCCGGGCCTCTTCGGCCAGGTACTCGGCGATGTTCTGGTTGAGGCTGGACAGGCCTTGGCGGGTCCACTGGGCGCGGCTGCGCAGGTGACCGCTGATCAGTTGCGTAGCCACCGGCCCGAGCCAGCGAGAGACTTCATACTCCCAGTCCAGTTCAAGGTCTTGTAGCACTGCAACCAGGTCCAGCAGTGCTCCACTGTCACCGTCGAGTTCGACCTCCGGGCTGTGCAGCACGGCGGTCTTGTCCTTGCTCATGGCCAGGCGCATCAGGCTTGAAGCCGGTGCACGCAGGGTGCAGTCGGCGTCGTTTGCCCAATGCGCAGCGAACAGCAGGCCTTCATCGCTGGGCAGGATGAACAACTGCAGCGCTGGCTGGCGACAGTCGATGGCAATCACCTTGCCCTCGAGCCGTGCCAGGCGTGGCAGTGCCGTGCTGTCCAGGCGCAAAACACGGTTGACCCCGTGTTCGACACTGGCGAGAAGGCCGCTCAGCAACATCAGGGTTTGATGCCGCGGTGCAGGGCAACGATGCCGCTGGTCATGTTGTGATAGGTCACGCGGTCAAAACCGGCTTCAACCATCATCGCCTTGAGGGTTTCCTGATCCGGGTGCATGCGGATCGATTCGGCCAGGTAGCGGTAGCTCTCGGCGTCGTTGGTGATCAGCTTGCCCATCAGCGGCATGAAGGCGAACGAATAGGCATCGTAAACCTTGGACATCACCTTGTTGGTCGGCTTGGAGAACTCCAGCACCAGCAGACGGCCACCGGGCTTGAGCACTCGCAGCATGGAGCGCAGGGCGTCTTCCTTGTGGGTGACGTTGCGCAGGCCGAAGGCGATGGTGACGCAGTCGAAATGGTTGTCCGGGAAGGGCAGCTTCTCGGCATCGGCCTGGACGAACTCGACGTTGCCAGCCACACCCAGGTCGAGCAGCCGATCACGCCCGACCTTGAGCATCGAGGCGTTGATGTCGGCCAGTACGACCTGACCGGTCGGGCCGACCAGGTGGGAGAACTTGCGGGTCAAATCGCCGGTACCGCCGGCGATGTCGAGGACGCGGTTACCGCTGCGAACGCCCGACAGTTCAATGGTGAAGCGCTTCCACAGGCGGTGCATGCCGCCGGAAAGCACATCGTTCATCAAGTCATACTTACCCGCCACCGAGTGGAAAACCTCAGCGACCTTTTCCGCCTTCTGGCTTTCCGGCACGCTCTGGTAGCCGAAGTGAGTGGTGGTTTCGGCGTTTTCGCCTTTGCGCTGATCGTTCATATCGCTGTCACCGGAAAAAATTACCGCCATTCTAGGGCGTGCGGCGTGATTTGTCTTGGCGGGCTGTGTCGCAGGAGGGGGGCGGGCTAATATAGGCCGCCAGTATGCCTTCTTAGCCAGGATTGATTGAATGACCCAGATCAGCGTTGAACGTAGACACAGCCTAGGCCGCGAGGCGGCCCGGCAGAAGGCCGAAGCCCTGGTGGAGCGCCTGGCCCGTGAGTATGACCTCAAGGCACAGTGGGAAGGCGACACTGTCCAGGTCAAGCGCAGTGGCGCCAATGGCAGCATTCAGATCGGTGACGACAGCATTCGCGTCGAATTGAAACTGGGGATGATGCTGTCGATGATGGGCGGGACCATCAAGGCTGAAATCGAGCGGGCGCTGGACAAGGCCCTGGCCTGACATCTCGGTGCTCTTCGCCTGCAACGCCGGTACCTGTCATCGTCACAGGCGTCGGCTTTGCCGCCAAGGGCGTAGTGCGGTTATCTCGCCTTAGGGTGAGCATTCTAATTTTTCCCCCTACCTTGTGCACAAGCCCCGACCTCGTGGGCAGTTTCTCCATTTCCGCGATCAACGTGAGGTGCAGAGCATGGCCAAGGTTTCCCTGAAGCAAAAAGAGCATGCCCAGAGCGGCACGCTGGGTGAGGTGCGCGGTTACGCGCGCAAGATCTGGCTGGCAGGCCTGGGAGCCTATGCCCGGGTCGGGCAGGAAGGTGCCGACTATTTGAAAGAGTTGGTCAAGGCGGGCGAAGGTATCGAAAAACGCGGCAAAAAGCGTATCGACCATGAGCTCGACGCGGCCAACAGCCAGATCGATTCGGTCAAGGATGAGATCAGTGGCGTCAAAGGCAAGGTCGAAGTGCAGCTCGATAAAATCGAGAAGGCATTCGACACGCGCGTCGCCAGCGCCTTGAATCGTATCGGCATTCCGTCTAAACATGACGTGGAGACACTTTCTGCCAAGCTCGATGAGCTGACAGCATTGCTCGAACACGTTGCACGTAAACACTAAGGAGAGCGGGATGGCTGGCAAGAAGAAAGTAGAAAAAGAAGGCAGCTCCTGGGTCGGCGAGGTCGAAAAGTACTCCCGTCAGATCTGGCTGGCAGGCTTGGGCGCTTACTCAAAGATCAGCAACGATGGCAGTAAGTTGTTCGAAACCCTGGTCAAGGATGGCGAGAAAGCCGAGAAGCAGGCCAAGACCCGGGTCGACGAGCAGGTAGATGCTGCAAAGAGTTCGGCAAAGTCCGCGAAATCACGGGTTGGCGATGTGAAGGAGCGGGCGCTGGGCAAGTGGAGCGAGCTCGAAGAAGCCTTCGACAAGCGCCTGAACAGTGCGATTTCGCGTCTGGGGGTGCCTAGCCGCAATGAGGTCAAGGCACTGCATCAGCAGGTCGATACCCTGACCAAGCAGATCGAGAAGCTCACCGGCGCCTCGGTCAAGTCGGTTTCGGCCAAACCTGCTGCGGCCAAACCTGCCACTGCCGCCAAGCCACTGGCCAAGGCCGCGCCGAAAGCCGCTGCCAAATCTACAGCCAAACCCGTAGCCAAGGCTGCAGCGGCTAAACCGGCTGCCAAGCCTGCAGCTGCAAAAGCCGCGGCCAAGCCTGCTGCTGCCAAGCCGCCCGTGGCAAGAAAACCGGCCGTGAAAAAGGCACCGGCGACCAAGCCTGCTGAAACCGTGAACGCCGCTCTGGCCGCCACGCCAGCAGCAAGCGCGGCGCCAGCGCCGGTCAGCGGTACGCCCTCGGCGACCCCGGCATCTACCAGCCAGGCCTGATCGAGGCGGCTGTCGACAAGCGCCCGGCCTGTGTGCCGGGCGTTTTCAGTTCTGGCCGGTGAGGCTGTCAATCGTCCAGATAACGCAGCGCGAGCTGTTCGGCCGCATGCCGTGGCGCAGGCTCAAGGTGCGGTGCGACCAGCATCATCACCTGATAGACGACGATGCCGACCTGGCTGTCGCGAGCCAGGATGCGCTGGTAATCCATCGAGAACAGCAGGGTCAGGGTGATCTGCTCGACCAATTGGCCGAGGGTGCGCGTGTCGCCCTTGATCTGGTCTTGCGCCTTGAGGCTGGACAGCAGGGCGGCGAGGGTGCGCTTGAGCGCGTTGAGCAGGTTGCGGATACCGCGTGCCAGGCGTGGCAGGCGTCCGGCCAGGTTCGACAGGTCCTGGAACAGGAAGCGGTACTGGGCCATGCGTTCGACGATCAGGTGCAGAAACAGCCAGTAGTCCTCGGCATCCAGGCGCAGGTCGACCGGTGGATCGAGCAGCGGCGTCAGTTCTTCCTCGAAACGCTCGAACAGCCCGAGTACCAGGGGCTCCTTGCCATGGAAGTGGTAATACAGGTTGCCCGGGCTGATGCCCATTTCATTGGCGATCTCCAGAGTCGAGACGTTGGGTTCACCCTGTTGGTTGAACAGTTGCAGGGCACACTCAAGGATACGGTCGCGGGTTTTCATCCGTTCTTCTTGTTCAGCGCACCAGCACGTAGGTGCCGGGTGCGGGGTCCATGGGGGGAAAGTTTGGGTTGCCGAGTACATTCAGGGTTTCGCGTTGCGTCCCGGAGCGTTTCTGTATCCATTCCAGCCACGTCGGCCACCAGCTGCCATCGACCTGCTTGGCGTCATAGAACCAGGCGCGTGGGTCACTGCTCAGTTTCGGGTTTTCCATGAACCAGGCCTTGGGATTGCCCGGCGGGTTGATGATGCTCTGGATATGCCCGCTGTTGGCCAGCAGGAAGCGCCGTTCACCGCCGAGCAGCAGGGTCGAGCGATAGACCGCATCCCATGGGGTGATGTGGTCGTTGTCGCCGGCCACGGTGAAGCTGTCGAGCGTAACCTTCTGCAAGTCGATGGGGGTGCCGCACACTTCCAGGCCAGCGGCGTGGGCTAGCGGGTTGTGCTTGTAGAAGTCCAACAGGTCGCCGTGCAGCGCGGCGGGCAGGCGGGTGCTGTCGTTGTTCCAGTAGAGGATATCGAACGCCGGTGGCGACTTGCCCAGCAGGTAATTGTTGATCCAGTAGTTCCAGACCAGATCGTTGGGGCGCATCCAGGCGAACACGCGGGCCATTTCGCGCCCGTCGAGCACACCGTGCTGGTAGGAGCGTCGTTTGGCGGCTTCCAGGGTCTGTTCGTCGATGAACAGGCTGGCCGGGCTGTCGAATTGGCTGTCGAGCAGGCTCACCAGGTAGGTGGCGCTGTGTACCCGACGCAACTGGCGCTTGGCTTGCAAATGGCCCTGTAGCGCGGCCATGGTCAAACCACCTGCGCAGGCCCCCATGAGGTTCACGTCTCGGCTGCCGCTGATGGCTCGGCAGGCGTTGGTGGCTTCTTCCAGGGCCTGCACGTAGCTGGACAGGCCCCACTCACGATGGCGCGGGTCTGGGTTGCGCCAGCTGATCATGAACACCTGCAAGCCATTCTTGAGCATGTACTGGACGAAGCTGTTGTGCGGGCTGAGGTCGAAGATATAGAACTTGTTGACCTGAGGAGGCACCACCAGCAAGGGCCGGGCGTACTGTTTCTCGCTTATTGGCTTGTACTGGATCAGCTCCAGCAGTTCGTTGCGAAACACCACGGCGCCGGGTGTGGTGGCCAGTGTCTTGCCGACCTCAAAGGCCTCCCGGTTGACCTGCCGGGGCATCCCGTCATTGTGCCGCAGGTCATCAAGCAGATGGTTCAGGCCACGCAGCAGGCTCAGGCCGCCGGTGTTGAACAGCTCCTTTACCGCAAGCGGGTTGAGCAGTGAGTTGCTCGGGGCCAGGGCATCGTTGATCAGTGAAAACAGAAAGTGCGCACGGGCGCGGTCGTCATGGCTCAGTTGGCTGCCGTCGATCCACTGGCTTGTCTGCTTCTGCCAGCTCAGGTAGGCCTGCAGGCCACGCCGATAAAAAGGGTTTTGGCGCCAGGTCGGATCGTTGAAGCGCTCGTCGCGAGGGCCGGGTTGATGAGGCGTATCGCCCAGCAGCACCCGACCCAACTGTCCGCCCAGAGCCAGCATGTGTTTGGCTGTGTACAGCGGGTGGCGCAAACCATGGCGACTGACACTGCGCAAGGTCGAGATCAAGTCGCGGCCGCGCAATCCGGTGATCGCGTTCTGCGCGTTGATATAGGTGGCGGGGGCCGGTGGTACGCCCTTCGCGGGTCTGTCTTTCATCAGGCAACACTCCGTCGTCAAGCCATCAACACACTCATCCATGCAAGTGCGGCACCAATTGCGCTTCGCGGTTCTGGCGGAGCCTTTCTGCCACGCACGCAAGCGACAGGCCAGGGCTCCGCTCAACCGCCAGGTGCAGGCCGAGGATGCATCACGGCCCGCTGGCGCTCCTGCTGGAGGAAATTCATGATGATCGGTGCGACGGCCTCGGCCCGGGTGACAAGGAACAGATGGCCGTCGTCGATTATGTGTAGCTGGGCATTGGGAATTCGCCAGGCCAGCAGGCGCATATTGATCAGTGGGATCAAGGGGTCGTCGTCACCGGCCAGCACCAGGGTTGGCTGCTGGATCTTGTGCAGCCAGTGGATGCTGGTCCAGCCAAGCCCGGCGAACAGTTGCCAGTAATAGCCCAGCTTGCCCGAAGAGCGCACCTTGGCCGCGTGTGACAAGGCCAGGTCCGGGTCGCGGCGAAATGCGCCGCCATAAATGTCCGGGGCAATGCGGATGACATGGGAGGGCTGTATGTAGCGCCTCGGGCTGGCCATCAACCACAGCACCTTGGGCTTGCCGGGGACCATGACCGCACCGGCAGCGGTCGCCGCCAGTACCAGTTTCTTGCAGCGTTCCGGGTAGTCATGGGCGAACTGTTGCGCTAGGGCGCCACCCCAGGAAACCCCGATGACATTGACCTGGCCATAGTCCAGGTAATCGAGCATGCGTGCGGTCAGTTTGGCCAGGCCTGGAAAGCGGTACGGGCGGCGCGGGGTGGAGGAGCCGCCGACACCGGGCACGTCAAAGGCGATCACTTCCAGGTCCGGGTCCAGCGCCTGGATGAATGGAAACACCAGTTCCAGGTTGGCCCCAATGCCGTTGAAGATCAGCAAGGGCGTCAAGTGCGATTTGCCGGGGCGAACTGCCGTTCGGATGGATTGACCATCCAGATCGACAGTTCTGAAAACGTACGGTTGCGGCATGCGCGAGCCCCTGTGATGGATAAAGCGCCGCGCCCCTCAGCTGGCCACGGCGGCGGGTGTATCAACGCTCGTGAACGTAGGTGCCCGGTGCGGCTTCGCCTGCGCTATAGGCTTTGCTGCCAAGGCGTGTCGGCGCTTTTTTCAGCGCCCCCGAGCGCTCTGTCAGCCAGTTTTGCCAGTGCAGCCACCAGGAGTCTGGGTGCTTGATGGCGTTTTCCTGCCATTCGCTGGCCTGTGACAACAGCTCACCTCCCGTCAGGTAGCGTGCCTTGGGGTTGCCCGGCGGGTTGAGGATGCTCTGGATATGGCCGCTATTGGACAGCACGAACTCCACGTTGCCGCCGAACAGCTGTGCGGATCTGTAGCAGGACTGCCACGGTGTGATGTGGTCGGCAGTACCGGCGACGTTGTAGATGTCGCTGGTGACTTTCTTCAGGTCGATAGGGGTACCGCACACTTCCAGTGCATCGGCGCGGGTCAATGGGTTGTTCTTGAACATTTCGATCAGGTCGCCGTGAAAGGCAGCCGGCAGGCGCGTGGTGTCGTTGTTCCAGAACAGAATGTCGAACACGGGAGGTTCATTGCCCAGCAGGTAGTTGTTGACCCAGTAGTTCCAGATCAGGTCGTTGGGCCGCATCCAGGCGAATACCTTGGCCATGTCGCGGCCTTCCAGTACGCCGGCCTGGTAGGAATGTCGCTTGGCGGCTTCCAGGGTCTGCTCGTCGACGAACAGTGCGACCTGATTGTCGAGGGTGGTGTCGAGTACGCTGACCAGCAGGGTCAGGGCATTGACCTTGTTCTCGCCCAGCGCCGCATAATGGCCGAGCAGCGCGGTGCACGTAATCCCACCGGAGCAGGCGCCGAGCATGTTCAGGTCTTTGCAGCCGGTAATCGCCAGCACGGCGTCGACGGCTTCTTTCAGTGCATCAATGTAGGTCGACAGGCCCCATTCGCGTTGAGCCTTGGTCGGGTTTCGCCAACTGACGATAAAGGTCTGCACGTTGGAGCGCAGGCAGAAGCGTGCCAGGCTTTTCTCCGGGCTCAGGTCAAAGACGTAGAACTTGTTGATCTGCGGCGGTACCACCAGCAGCGGGCGTTCAAGCACTTGCTCGGTCGTTGGCTGGTACTGGATCAGTTCCAGTACTTCGTTGCGGAACACCACGGCGCCTTCAGTGGTGCCCAGGTTCTTGCCAACCTCGAAGGCGTCCATGTTGACCTGGCTGGGCATGCCGCCGTTGTTCACCAGATCCTTGGCCAGGTGGGACAAACCATCCAGCAGGCTCTTGCCGCCCGTTTCGAAAAAGCGCTTCACCGCAGCCGGGTTGGCAGCCGTATTGGTCGGGGCCATGGCTTCGGTCATCAGGTTGATAACGAAGTGGCCACGGCTGATGTCCTGTTCCGACAGATTGCTGTCGCCGATCCAGTCGTGCAACTCCTTGCGCCAGGCCAGGTAGGTCTGCAGGTAGCGGCGATACAGGGGGTTCTGGCTCCAGGCCGGGTCGTTGAAGCGACGATCATCGCTCTCCGGTTGCAAGCTGGACTTCCCGAAGAGGACATCCTTGAGTTCCATGCCGAAGTGCGCGACATGCTTGGCACTGTGCAGCGGCTGGCGGATGGCCTGGCGCAGCACCATACGGGCAGAAGTCAGCAAATCCTTACGGCGCAAGCCCACTACAGGGTTTAAGCCCAGGGTGTTTTCCGAGGCTTGGCGCTGCAGGTCATCGTTGTTCTTGTTGCTCATCTACGACGCTCCGTTGTCCTGAGACGAGTACCGGTTTTGGCTGTGGCGGTGGCACAGGAGAGGCCGGTACTACTGCTCGGGTGACCAGTGATAACGAACTGCGTACAGCGTGTCTGGATGAAAACGAAGGCGCGTCGTGCGGGTGGTCTTTGCGTGAGAAGACAGCCTGCGCTCGCTCGCGACTTCGGCATCTCGACTAGAGCCTGCAAAAAAACCGATGCAGGGAACTTGCCAGATCCATTGGTAACCCGACGTTAAGGTGTTGCGCACGCCAGCCATCCATTGGCTGTGCAGAGGCATTCAAGCAGATCAAATTAGAAAATGCGCTCTAAAACACAAGAGTGCCTGATTAGAGCATCAGTTTGATGACAGACTCGGAAGGGTCGCGGGATTTGCCGGCTTTGGCCAGTTCCTCCAGGTACTCGGCCCAGAGCTGTTCCTGACGCAGGCACAGCTGTTCCAGGTATTCCCAGGTGAACAGACCGCTGTCATGGCCGTCATCGAAGGTCAGTTTCAGTGCGTACTGGCCGGCCGGTTCGATCGCGCTCAGGCCGACCCCGAGCTTGCCGAATTGCAGGATGGGGGTGCCGTGGCCCTGGACCTCGGCGGAGGGGGAGTGCACGCGCAGGAACTCGGCGGGCAGGTGGTAGACCTCGTTGGGCCCATAGCTGAGGCTCAGGGTCTTGGAGGCTTTGTGCAGATTGATTGCGGTGGGGAGTCGAGTCATAAGCGATCAGGGCCGCGAACGGCCCTGCCTGTAAGAGGGTGAGGCTTACAGAATATAACGAGACAGGTCTTCGTTCTGCGCCAATTCGCCCAGGTGGCTGTTGACGTAGTCGGCGTCGATCTGGATCGGTGTTTCGCTGTGGGCACTGGCCAGGTCGCCAGCGCTGAACGACACCTCTTCCAGCAGACGCTCCAGCAGCGTGTGCAGGCGACGGGCACCGATGTTCTCGGTCTTCTCGTTGACCTGCCAGGCGATCTCGGCAAGGCGCTTGATGCCTTCCGGGGTGAACTCGATGTTCAGGCCTTCGGTCTTCAGCAGTTCGCGGTACTGTTCGGTCAGCGACGCATGTGGCTCACTGAGAATGCGCTCGAAGTCTTGCGGGCTCAGGGCCTTGAGTTCAACACGAATCGGCAGGCGGCCTTGCAGTTCAGGAACCAGGTCGCTTGGCTTGCTCAGGTGGAACGCCCCCGAGGCGATGAACAGGATGTGGTCGGTCTTGACCATGCCCAGTTTGGTGTTCACCGTGCAGCCTTCAATCAGCGGCAGCAGGTCGCGTTGCACGCCCTCACGGGATACATCGGCACCGCCGACGTTGCCACGCTTGGCGACTTTGTCGATTTCGTCGATGAACACGATGCCGTGCTGCTCGACGGCTTCCAGGGCCTTGGCCTTGAGTTCTTCTTCGTTGACCAGGCGCCCGGCTTCTTCGTCGCGCACCAGCTTCAGGGCTTCCTTGACCTTGAGCTTGCGGCTCTTGCGCTTGCCCTTGCCCATGTTGGCGAACAGGTTCTGCAACTGGTTGGTCATCTCTTCCATGCCCGGCGGCGCAGAAATGTCGACGCCCATCGCCTCGGCGACTTCGATCTCGATTTCCTTGTCGTCCAGTTGGCCTTCACGCAGGCGCTTACGGAACAGCTGACGGGTATTGGAGTCCTGGCTCGGGGCGGCGTCTTCGTTGAAACCTGTGCGTGCCGGTGGCAGCAGGGCGTCGAGGATGCGCTCTTCGGCGGCGTCCTCTGCGCGATGGCGTACGCGCACCATTTCCTGTTCGCGCAGCAGCTTGATGGCGGCATCTGCTAGGTCGCGGATGATCGACTCGACGTCTCGGCCCACATAGCCGACTTCAGTGAACTTGGTCGCTTCGACCTTGATGAACGGTGCGTTGGCCAGCTTGGCCAGACGCCGGGCGATCTCGGTTTTACCGACGCCGGTCGGGCCGATCATCAGGATGTTCTTCGGGGTCACTTCAACGCGCAGCTCAGCAGGCAGCTGCATCCGGCGCCAGCGGTTGCGCAAGGCAATGGCGACGGCGCGCTTGGCATCGTCCTGGCCGATGATATGGCGGTTGAGTTCGTGGACGATTTCGCGGGGGGTCATGGACATGGTGATAGGTGGTCCTTTAACGATGAGTTCAGCGTGGAAAAGCCCAGCGATGAAATGCTGGGCGCCAGAACAGCTGGTTACTCCGCCAGGTCCTCTTCCTCGATGGTCAGGTTGTGGTTGGTGAACACGCAGATATCGCCGGCGATACCCAGGGCCGTCTCGGTAATTTCGCGGGCCGACAGGTCGGTCTTCATCAGCAGCGCGCGTGCGGCGGCCTGGGCAAAGTTGCCGCCGGAGCCCATGGCGATCAGGCCATCTTCCGGCTCGACCACGTCACCGTTGCCGGTGATGATCAGCGAGGCATCTTTGTTAGCGACCGCGAGCATGGCTTCCAGGCGGCTCAGGGAGCGGTCGGTACGCCACTCCTTGGCCAGTTCGACGGCAGCGCGGATCAAGTGGCCCTGGTGCTTTTCCAGTTGGCCTTCAAAACGCTCGAACAGGGTGAACGCATCGGCGGTGGCGCCGGCGAAGCCAGCGAGCACCTGGCCGTGGTACAGGCGACGAACTTTCTTCGCGTTGCCTTTCATCACGGTGTTGCCGAGTGAAACCTGGCCGTCGCCGCCCATGACGACTTTGCCGTGGCGACGTACTGAAACGATGGTGGTCAAGGGGAGAGTCTCCACGCAGCGGGCGAAAATGCCGATGCAGACTCATATGGGGGTGATGACGGGTATTTCAACTGCTACGGATGAGCGGTTGTTTTGCTGGCGGGTCTTGCCGGCTTCCCATGTGCCGTCTCAGGCGAGTCGTCAGGGGGCGCTACGGTCTTACGCTGTCGTTGGCTTAAAAAGAACCCCCGCTAAAAAGCGGGGGTTCTTCAGCAGACTGAGGTGTCAGCAGGATCAGGCTTCGTGGCTGATGTGCCCGTCGACCAGGGTGTAACGTACGGCGCCTGGCAGGCAGTGGCCGATGAACGGGCAGTTTTCACCCTTGGAGCGCCATTGTTCGCCCGCGACAGTCGAGGCCTTCGGATCGAACAGCACCAGGTCGGCTGCTGCCCCCACCTTCAGTTCACCAACCGGCAGGCGCAATGCGTGCGCCGGGCCGCTGGACAGGCGCTGGAGCAGGGTTGGCAGGTCCAGCAGGCCGTCTTCGACCAGCGTCAGGGCCAGCGGCAGCAGCAGTTCGACACTGCTGATACCTGGCTCGGTGGCGCCGAACGGTGCCAGCTTGGCGTCACGTTCGTGAGGCTGGTGATGGCTGGAAATGGCCTGGATTACACCGGCTTTCACGGCCTCGCGCAGGCCTTCGCGGTCGGCCCGGGTGCGCAGCGGTGGCTGGACGTGGTAAAGGCTGGAGAAGTCCACCAGCGCTTCATCGGTGAGGATCAACTGGTACAGGGCGACATCGGCGGTCACGGGCAGGCCCCGGGCCTGGGCCTGGGCAATCAGCTCGACGCCGCGGGCACTGGTCAGTTGGCTGAAGTGTGCGCGCACGCCGGTTTGTTCAACCAGCAGCAGGTCACGCGCCAGCGCCACGGTCTCGGCGGTTTCGGGAATACCCGGCAGGCCGAGGAAACTGGCCATTGCGCCTTCATGGGCGAGGCCGCCCTGGGCTAGGTCGCGGTCCTGGGAGTGGAAGATCACCGTCAGGTCGAAGGTGGCGGCGTATTCCAGTGCGCGGCACAGGGTGCGGGTGTTGGCAAAGCCGCTCAGGCCATTGCCGAAGGCCACGCAGCCCGCATCTCGCAGGGCTATCAGTTCAGCCAGTTGCTCGCCTTCCAGGCCTTTGCTCAAGGCGCCGATCGGGAACACTTTGGCATGCCCGGCTTCACGGGCGCGGTCGAGAATCAGCTCGGCGACTGCCGAGGTATCCAGTATTGGCTTGGTCCGTGGCGGGCAGCACAGGCTGGTGACGCCACCGGCTGCAGCAGCACGGGTTTCACTGGCAATGGTGCCTTTGCGGCTGTAACCCGGCTCACGCAGGGCGACGCTGAGGTCGACGAGGCCCGGCGCAGCCACCAGGCCTTGGGCATCCAGGCTGCGCGCAGCGTTGAAGCCGGCCGGGGCGGCGCCGATGGCAACGATCTTGCCCGCGTCGATGTGCAGGTCGTTGACCTGGTCCAGGCCGCTGACCGGGTCGATGATCCGGGCGCCGAGAATGCTGAGGGTCACTGGGCGTTCTCCTGCTCGAATTGACGTTGTGCGGTCTGGCCACTCATGGCCATGGACAGTACGGCCATGCGCACGGCAATGCCGTAGGTGACCTGATTGAGGATGACCGAGTGGGCACCATCGGCCACGGCCGATTCGATCTCTACCCCACGGTTGATCGGCCCCGGGTGCATGACGATGGCGTCCGGTTTGGCGCCGGCCAGGCGCGCGGTGGTCAGGCCGAACAGGCGGTAGAACTCGCCCTCGCTCGGCAGCAGGCCACCCTGCATGCGCTCACGTTGCAGGCGCAGCATGATCACCACGTCGACGTCTTTCAGGCCTTGCTCCAGGTCGGTGTAGACCTTCACGCCGTACTGCTCGATGCCCACTGGCAGGAGGGTTTTCGGGCCGATCACGCGGATGTCCGGGCAGCCCAGGGTTTTCAGCGCAAGCATGTTCGAGCGGGCGACCCGCGAGTGCAGGATGTCGCCAACGATAGCCACCGAGAGGTTCTCGAAGCTGCCCTTGTGCCGACGGATGGTCAGCATGTCGAGCATGCCCTGGGTCGGGTGTGCGTGACGGCCGTCGCCACCGTTGATGATCGCCACGTCCGGGCACACGTGCTCGGCAATGAAGTGTGCGGCACCGGAGTCGGCATGACGGACCACGAACATGTCGGCCGCCATGGCCTCGAGGTTGCGCAGCGTGTCGAACAGCGTCTCGCCCTTGCTGGTCGAGGAGGTCGACACGTTCAGGGTGATCACGTCCGCCGAGAGTCGCTGGGCAGCCAGCTCGAAGGTGGTACGGGTACGGGTGGAGTTCTCGAAGAACACGTTGCACACGGTTTTACCGCGCAGCAATGGGACCTTTTTCACGGCCCGGGCACCGACTTCCAGGAAGGAGTCGGCGGTATCGAGGATTTCGGTCAGCAGTTCGCGGGGCAAACCGTCGAGCGAGAGAAAGTGGCGCAGCTGGCCCTGATCATTGAGCTGCAGCGGGCGCTTGGCGTCGATTGGCGTCATCGCGGGGGACTCTTAAAGTGCGGAAACGGTGGCGAGGTCCTGGCGCTCTAGGGCGAGCGGGGCGGGGCCGAGCAATTTTACCCGTTCATGGGCAGCCAGGGACAGGGTTGCACCGACCACATTCGGACGGATCGGCAGTTCGCCAGCGTCCAGGTCGAGCAGGCAGACCAGGGTGACACTGGCTGGACGGCCGTAATCGAACAGTTCGTTGAGGGCGGCGCGGATGGTACGACCGCTCATCAACACGTCATCCACCAACACCAGGTGCTGGCCTTCGATCTCGAAGGGCAGCTCTGACGGGCGCACTTGCGGGTGCAGGCCGTTCTGGCTGAAGTCGTCGCGGTAGAACGATACGTCCAGTGTGCCGAGCGCGGCGTCCTGTTGGCCAAGGGCTTCAAGCAGGGCCTGGGCAACCCATACACCGCCCGTGCGGATGCCAATGTAGCGCGGCTCGGTGATGTTACGGCGGGCCAGATGCGCCTGCAGGTCGCTGGCCATCTGCCGGATCAGTTCGGCGGGGTTGGGTAGGCTCATGCTTGCTCCTCAAGAGGCCGGGCGCTAATACGGTCCGGCTTGAATCCGTGATCAGGGTTGCATCAGCCCGGCATTGGCTTCCAGCCACCCTTGCAGCAGCAGGGCGGCGGCAATGGCGTCGACCGGGTTGTCGCGGTAGCTGCCGCGCTGACCGCCACGGGCCATGCGCTCGCCCTTGGCTTCAAAGGTGGTCAGGCGTTCATCGTGGGTATGCACAGGCAGGTTGAAGCGGCCATTCAGGCGGCGGGCGAATTTCTCGGCGCGGGCGCTCATTTCGCTGGGCGTGCCGTCCATGTTCAACGGCAGGCCGACGACAATTGCATCGGGCTGCCATTCCTTGATCAGTTTTTCCACCTGGGCCCAGTCCGGTACGCCGTTCTGCGCTTTCAGCGTGCACAGTTCGCGGGCTTGCCCGGTGATCATCTGGCCAACGGCCACGCCAATCTGTTTGCTGCCATAGTCAAAACCCAGCAGGAGCCTTGGTGCACTCATCAGGCGTGCCCCGCCTGGCTGGTTAGCAGGCTGAGGTTGATCCCCAGGCTGGCGGCGGCCGCTTCAAGGCGCAGGTCACTGGCCAGGCCGAAGATGATCTCGGGATCGAATGGGCAATTGAGCCAGGCATTGTCCGCGAGCTCTGCCTCAAGCTGCCCGGCTTCCCAGCCGGCATAACCCAGGGTGATAAGGCTGTTTTCCGGGCCTGTACCGTCGGCAATGGCGAACAGGACGTCCTGCGAGGTGGACAGCGACAAGCCTTCGAGCTCGATGGTTGCTTGGTAGGTCGGGCCGCGGCTGTGGAGCACGAAACCGCGGTCGGTTTGTACCGGGCCACCCATGTAGATGGGTATCTGCAGGCAGCGCGTTGGCGTTTCGGTGTCCGGTCGCAGTTGCTCGAGGATATCGGCCAGGTTCAACTCCTGTGGCCGGTTGACCACCAGGCCCATGGCGCCGCTCTCGTTGTGTTCGACGATGTAGGTCAGGGTCTGGGCAAAGTTCGGATCGGCCATGTGCGGCATGGCAATCAGAAACTGGTGCTTGAGGTAGGTCGGGGCGATGTTCTTCATGACCCTTAGTGTGGCGTTGAGGCGCCCTACTGACAAGCCTGAGGCACGCCCTTTAATTGCTCGAAAGGCGGTCGCCGCGGGCGAAGCGCCAGGTGCGGATGATCTCCAGCCGGTCGATGTCGGCAAGATCCCCGGTGAAGGGCGCAAATGGCGCCGCCAGGCGCACGATACGCTGTGCTGCCTGATCGAGCAGCGGTTGCCCGGACGACTCCAGTACCAGCACCTCATAGAGCGAGCCGTCGCGGTTGATCGAGACCATCAGGCGCAGGCTGCCATAGATCTGCTGGCGGCGCGCTTCGTCGGGGTAATTGAGGTTGCCAATGCGCTCGACCTTCTTGCGCCATTCCTCTTTGTACCAAGCGCCTTTGTCGCGCATGGTCGAGGCGGCATTGAGCCGATGAATGCGTGGGCGCTTGGCGTAGGCTTGCTGTTCATGGGCCAGTTCGGCCTCAAGGCTGGCGATCTGGCTGGACAGTTCCGAGCTGTCGAATTCCGGTACCGCCACCTTGGGTTTTGGTTGCGGTTTGACTTCCTTGGGCCGGGTTTCGACTTTCTGCGGTTTTGCGGCCTGGGTGGTGACCACGGCCTTGGGCGGTGTCGGCTGCGGCAGCACTTCCTGCCGTGCGGCGGGCGGTGGCGTTACCTTGTTGATCGTGCTGTCCTGGAAGGGCGCCAATTCAGTGGTCTTGGGCACCGCTTTCTTGTCCAGGGTGCCGCTGCCTTTCTGGTTGTCCTGAGCCAGGAAGTCCGCCTTCTTTGGTGGCGCTTCACTCTTGAACGTGGCCAGGGTGATTTCCAGGGTCCGCCGAATTTCTTCGGGTTTGGCAAAGGTAAAACTCAGGCCCAGGATCAGCGCCAAGTGCAGCAGCGCCGCCAGAAAAAGGGTAAAGCCGAGCCGGTCCGCCGGGCGAACGCGGGGCGGGGCAAAGTCGGCGGGGATGTCGGCGGGGAGCGTCATGGGTTATCCAGCAGCCGGGGTGAAACCGGCAAAGCGGGCGGCCAGGTCGAAAAAAGGACCGGCATCATAACCCACTCTGCGCAGTTTCCCTGCCTCGACTGTCAGCGTGCCTTGAGCTTGCGATCAATGGCGTCCATCAACTGCACGCCAATCCGGGTACCGAAGGCGTTATCGATTTCGCGGATGCAGGTCGGGCTGGTGACGTTGATTTCGGTCAGGTGCTCGCCAATCACGTCCAAGCCGACAAACAGCAGGCCTTTCTCGCGCAGGGTTGGGCCGACCTGTGCGGCGATCCAGCGGTCGCGCTCGGTCAACTCGCGGGCTTCGCCACGTCCGCCGGCAGCCAGATTACCGCGTGTTTCGCCGCTGGCCGGAATCCGCGCCAGGCAGTAGGGCACTGGCTCGCCGTCGATCATCAGGATGCGCTTGTCGCCATCCTTGATGGCCGGCAGGTAGGCTTGCGCCATGATCTGCTGGGTGCCATGGGCCGTCAGTGTTTCAAGGATCACCGACAGGTTGGGGTCACCCACGCGGTGGCGGAAAATCGACGCACCGCCCATGCCGTCCAGCGGCTTGAGGATGACGTCACCGTGCTCGGTGGCAAAGTCGCGCAGGATATCCGGGCGGCGGCTGACCACGGTCG
Organism: Pseudomonas sp. HLS-6 TE3448; assembly: GCF_053629555.1. Taxonomy (NCBI): domain Bacteria; kingdom Pseudomonadati; phylum Pseudomonadota; class Gammaproteobacteria; order Pseudomonadales; family Pseudomonadaceae; genus Pseudomonas; species Pseudomonas sp. HLS-6 TE3448. The sequence goes on from NZ_JBRJIO010000001.1 coordinate 1,769,099, forward strand.
CCGGCGTGCAGTGCGGGAACAGGGTGGCGAACAGCTTTTCGTTGCAGTCACGCAGGCTCTGTGGGCGGTTGACCACCAGCACGCCCGCGGCCTCGGCCTGCTCCAGCAGGTAGGTGCTGTAGACGAACTCCATGTCGAAGGGCGGATCCTTGCGCATCAGGATGACGTCCAGGTCGCTCAGGGCGCCGTCGGTTTCCGCTTCCAGGTCGAACCAATGCTCGGGGTCGGCAAACACACGCAGTGGGCGCATCCGTGCCCGGGCCTGGCCCTCGCGTTGGTAAAGATCCTGCTGCTCCATGTAGAACAGCGACCAGCCGCGTTCCTGGGCGGCCAGCAGCATGGCCAGCGAGCTGTCCTTCTTGTAGGAGATGCGCGCAATGGGGTCCATGACAATCCCGAGGCGAACGCTCATGGGGTATATCCTCTCGGCGGCAACAGGCCGCAGTGGCTCAAATGAAAAGTGGCGTCAGGGTGGCGCCGGCGACGCTGGCGGTCAAGCGGAAAACGCATCGTGGGCGACCCCGGCGCAGGCCGATGGAATGCACCTTGAGAGTGTGCTAAAAAGGCCTGGCATGTGGCCTGCACGGCCCTTCCAGGCGATGGTAGAGCAATTATGGGACAGCCCGAAGCGGCATTGAAGGTGATGGTCATCGACGACTCGAAGACGATTCGTCGTACCGCGCAGATGTTGCTCGGCGAAGCCGGTTGCACCGTCATTACCGCCACTGACGGTTTTGACGCCCTGGCCAAGATTGTCGACCACCATCCCGATATCATTTTCGTCGATGTGTTGATGCCGCGCCTGGACGGTTACCAGACCTGCGCAGTGATCAAGCACAACAGTATGTTCAAGGATACGCCGGTGGTCATGCTGTCATCCCGTGATGGGCTGTTCGACAAGGCCCGCGGCCGGGTTGTCGGCTCTGATCAGTTTTTGACCAAGCCTTTCAGCAAGGAAGAACTGCTGGACGCGATCAAGGCGCATGTGCCGGGTTTCGCCGCAGAAGCACAACACGCACCCTGATGCTGCGCACCTGGCGCGGCATCCTTTCCTTCGATGGGGAATAGCATGGCCCGAGTTCTGATCGTCGATGATTCGCCGACTGAAATGTACAAACTGACCGGAATGCTCGAAAAACACGGGCATCAGGTGCTCAAGGCTGAAAATGGCGCCGACGGTGTGGCACTGGCGCGCCAGGAAAAACCCGACGCGGTACTGATGGACATCGTCATGCCAGGCATGAACGGCTTCCAGGCGACCCGCCAACTGAGCAAGGACCCTGAGACCAGTGGTATCCCGGTGATTATCGTGACCACCAAGGACCAGGAAACCGACAAGGTCTGGGGCACGCGTCAGGGCGCCCGCGACTACCTGACCAAGCCGGTGGATGAGCAGACCCTGATCAAGACCCTCGACGGCGTACTCAAGGGTTGACCACCCGGCCCAAGGGCGAGTCGCTGACGGCATTTGAACTGCTGTTGGACATCGACCGCCGCTGCCGCCTGTTGGCGGCCGACCTGCCGTTACAGGAGACCCGCCTGCAGAGTTGGAGCGGGATCGGCTTTCGTATCGCTGAACAGTGGTTTGTCGCGCCGATGCAGGAAGTTGCCGAAGTGCTGCAGGAGCCCCGCCTCAGCCGTATCCCCGGGGTCAAGCCCTGGGTGCTTGGCGTCGCTAACCTGCGTGGGCGGCTGTTGCCGGTGATGGACCTGTGTGGTTACTTCGGCCTGGCCCAGAGCGGTTTGCGCAAGCAGCGCCGCGTACTGGTGCTGGATCACCAGGAGGTGTTTGCCGGGCTGCTGGTCGATGAAGTTGCCGGTCTGCAGCACTTTCCGCTGCGCAGCCTGGACCTCTCCGTGCCGTCGCCGCTGTTGGCCGGGGCAGGGCCCTTTGTCCAGGGCCACTTTCAACGTGAGCGTTGCTGGGGAATCTTCAGTCCATTTGCCCTGTCGCAGGCAACGGGCTTTCTCGATGTGGCGCTGTAAAGGAATGTCGAACCCGTGACCAAGACCTTTCCCTCGGTACAAGGCTCTCGCAGCAGCGCGCAGATTGCCGTGCTGTTTATCGTGCTGATCCTGTCGATCATCCTGTTGTTCGCCAATTTCGCCTACCTCAATACCCAGGCCAATTACGACAAGCAGTACATCGGGCATGCCGGCGAGTTGCGCGTGTTGTCCCAGCGTATTGCCAAGAACGCCACTGAAGCGGCTGCAGGCAAGGCGCGGGCCTTCAAGTTGTTGAGTGATGCACGCAATGACTTTGAACAGCGTTGGGGCTATTTGAAGAAGGGCGACCACACCACCGGCCTGCCCTCCGCTCCGCCTGCCGTGCGCAGCGAAATGGAGGCCGTGCTGAGTGACTGGGAAAACCTGCGCAAATACACCGATACGATCCTGGCCAGTGAGCAGACTGTATTGTCGCTGCACCAGGTGGCGGCAACCCTGTCCGAGACGGTTCCGCAGTTGCAGGTCGAATACGAGAAGGTCGTGGAGATCCTCCTCAAGAACGGCGCCCCGGCCAGCCAGGTCGCGGTGGCCCAGCGCCAGGCGCTGTTGGCCGAACGCATTCTCGGCTCGGTCAACACAGTGCTGGCCGGCGATGACACCTCCGTTCAGGCCGCCGATGCCTTTGGGCGCGATGCGACGCGCTTTGGTCAGGTCCTTGAGGGCATGCTGGCGGGCAACCCGTCGATTCAGCTGACCCGTGTTCAAGACCCCGATGCCCGTGCTCGCCTGACTGAAATCGCTGAACTGTTCCAGTTCGTCGCGGGCTCCGTGGACGAAATTCTCGAGACGTCCCCCGAGTTGTTCCGGGTGCGTGAAGCGGCCAGCAACATTTTCAACCTGTCGCAGACGTTGCTCGATGAGGCCTCGCGTCTGGCCAATGGCTTCGAGAACCTGGCCGCAGGGCGCACGCTGGACACCGTTGGCGGCTATGCGTTGGGTCTGCTGGCACTGGCCTCGATCATTCTGATCGGCCTGGTGATGGTGCGTGAAACCCATCGCCAACTGCATGAGACGGCAGAAAAAAATGAGCGCAACCAGCAGGCAATCATGCGCCTGCTGGATGAAATCGAAGACTTGGCCGACGGCGACCTGACCGTCACCGCCTCGGTCACCGAGGACTTTACCGGAGCGATTGCCGACTCGATCAATTACTCGATCGACCAGCTTCGCGACCTGGTGGCGACGATCAACCAAAGTGCCGAGGAAGTTGCCAGCGCGGTGCAGGATACTCAGACCACAGCCCGTCAGTTGGCCAAGGCGTCCGAGCACCAGGCTCAGCAGATCAGTGATGCGTCGATGGCCGTCGGTGACATGGCTGAGTCGATCGATCGGGTTTCGACCCACGCCTATGAGTCGGCCAAAGTGGCGGAGCGGGCGGTGGCGATTGCCAACAAGGGCAACGAGGTGGTTCACAACACCATCCACGGCATGGACAACATCCGTGAGCAGATTCAGGACACGGCCAAGCGCATCAAGCGCCTTGGCGAGTCTTCCCAGGAAATCGGCGATATCGTCAGCCTGATCGATGACATTGCCGATCAGACCAACATTCTTGCGCTCAACGCTGCGATTCAGGCGTCCATGGCCGGTGAGGCTGGACGCGGTTTCGCCGTGGTCGCTGATGAAGTGCAGCGCTTGGCTGAGCGCTCGTCTTCGGCGACACGGCAAATCGAGGCCCTGGTGCGAGCGATTCAGGCCGATACCAACGAAGCCGTGATTTCCATGGAGCAGACCACCGCCGAGGTGGTCCGTGGTGCGCGCCTGGCCCAGGATGCCGGGGTGGCCCTGGCAGAAATCGAAGGGGTGTCGCAGACCTTGGCCGAGCTGATTCTGAGCATCTCCGACGCCGCCCAGCTGCAAACGTCTTCGGCCGGGCAGATCTCCCATACCATGGCGGTGATTCAGCAGATCACCTCACAAACCTCGTCCGGCTCGACCGCGACTGCCGAGAGCATTGGCAATCTGGCCCGTATGGCCAGTGAAATGCGGCGTTCGGTGTCGGGCTTTACCTTGCCGCCGGCTCGCTGACCCTGACTACTGGAGGGCTTATGGTTGATCGTCACGCTACTGTTGCCCTGGTCTGGGTCAATGCCGCCATTGCCGAGTGCCTGGGTGCTGCGCGCAAGGCGCTGGAGCATTTTGCCGCTGAACCGGGGGATATCGAGGTACTGGCCGACGTTGTCGAGCCGATTCATCAGGTTGTGGGTTGTTTGCAGATGCTCGAATTGCAGGGGGCTGTGCTGCTGGCCGAGGAGGTGGAGCAACTGGGCCTGGCCTTGCAGCAACGGCGCGTGGCCGCCCGCGGTGAAGCGCTGGGCGCCTTGTTCCGGGGGCTGGATCAGTTACCCCTGTACCTGGAGCGTCTGCGTGCTGCCGGGCGTGACCTTCCGTTGGTGCTTCTGCCGCTGCTCAACCCATTGCGTACGGCTCGCGGTGCCGAGCCACTGCTGCAACCCCCGTTGAATGATGTGCCGCCGAGCGAGCCTGACGTTGCCCAGGGGCACGGCAACCTGGAGTTGTCCCTGAGTGGGCTGCGCGACCGCTTGCAGGTCGGCTCGGACCGTGATGCCTTGCGCTCGGTGGTCGCCGCTGTCTGTGAAGACTTGCGATGGGCCAAGGAGCGCCTGGACCTCTTTGTGCGCGGCGACCGTCAGCAGGTCGATGAGCTGGAGGCGCTGCTGGCGCCCTTGCGACAGACGGCCGATACCCTTGCGGTGCTCGGCTTTGGCCAGCCGCGCCGGGTCATCATCGACCAGGTTTCGGTCTTGCAGGGGCTGGCACGCGGGCAGCGCGCCCCGGACGATGCCGTATTGATGGATGTGGCGGGTGCGTTGCTGTATGTCGAGGCGACGCTGGCCGGCATGGTCGGTTCGATTGATTCGCCTGGGCAGGCCCAGCCGCCGGGTGCCGATCTGGCTGAAGTACGCCAAGTGGTCTTTGATGAATCTCATGGGGTGCTGCAGCAAGCCAAGGAACTGATCGCCGATGCCTTGGAGGGCGGTTGGGAGCGCCAGCGCCTGGAGCCATTGCCAGGGCTCTTCACGCAAGTTCGTGGTGCCTTGGCGATGCTCATGCTGCCGCGTGCGTCGCGCCTGTTGCGCTACTGTGGCGACTATGTCGAAAGCCGCTTGCTCGGCAGTGAGCAACTGCCGGATGCCAGTGCCCTGGAGCCTTTCGCCGACGCCATCTGCAACCTTGAATGTTATCTGCAGTACCTGAGCGCTGATCCTCAGGCACAGGTCGAGCGCTTCCTTGAGCAGGCTGAGCGTAGTTTTACGGTGCTGGGGTATGTGCTCGAGTCACCGCGTGCCGAGACGTCGGCACCGGTCGAGGCAGCCGACGCGACGATCGATGACGAGCTTCGCGAGGTGTTTCTCGAAGAGGCCGAGGATGTTCTTCAGCACTTGAATGAGCAGTGGGTCCAGTGGCGCCGTGATACGCGCTTGCGACCGGTGTTGGTCGAGCTGCGTCGAGGCTTTCATACCCTCAAGGGTAGCGGGCGGATGGTGCATGCTCTGGTCGTGGCTGAACTGGCGTGGTCGGCAGAGCATCTGCTTAACCGCATGCTCGAAGGCCGTGTGGCGCCGGGGGAGCCGGTACTGGCAAGCCTGGAACAGGCGTTGGCGCTGTTTCCAGCGTTACTGGCCGAGTACGCCGAAGGCCGGCCACTGATGAACGAGACGGTGGAGCAGTTATCACTGCACTTGCATGCCTTGGCCATGAACGATGTACCGCAGACCGACAACGCCGAGGCCATTGACCCGCAGTTGCTGGAGATCTTCCGCAATGAAGCGCAGGCCCATTTGGCCAGCCTTGATGCCTTCCTGCAGAGTGCCGATGAGCAACTGCCGCTGCCGGTCAGTGACGACCTGCAACGGGCCCTGCATACCCTCAAAGGCAGCGCGGCAATGGCGGGGGTGGTGCCGATTGCTGAGCTGGCGGCTGCCCTTGACCTGCTCGTACGTGAGTACAAGGCTCATCAATTGGGTGTTGATCTGGACGAGATCTACCTGCTGCAAACCGCTGATGCCTTGTTGCACCGGGGCCTGGAGCAGCTCGACAGCACACCGTTGGCACCGATCATGGGTGCCGAGTTGCTGATCGAACAGGTAGATCAGGTGGTGAAGACCCGTTTGCGGGCCTTGCTGGAAGCGCCTAGTGCAGGCCTGCGGGTCAAGCGTGACCCACAGTTGATTGCCAGCTTCCTGGCGCAGGGCATGGACATTCTGCTTGATGCCGAGTCGTTGCTGCTGCGTTGGCAGGAACACCCCGAGCAGCGTCAGGAGCTGAGCGCCCTGCTCGACGAATTGACCACGCTGGGGCAGAGCGCACACCTGGCGGACCTCTGGCAGGTGGATGAGCTCTGCGAGGCTTTGCTCGATCTCTACGGCGCTGTTGAGGAAAGCAGTGTTGTGGTCAGCCCGCGTTTCTTCGAGGAGGCGCAGCATGCCCATGAGGCGCTGATCGGCATGCTCGACCAGATCGCTGCGGGCCAGGAAGTTCAGGCCAGCCCTGAGCACCTGCGCGCCTTGCGTGAACTGTTGGAGGAGGGGCTGGACCCTGCCGCCATGGGCCTGGTTCGTAGTGCCGGTGGGCAGTCGCAGGTGCATGAGTTGGGCGAGGCGACGGCGGCCCTGGCCGAGCAGTTACCCGACGAAACGCTGGTGCAATTGTTCCTCGAAGAGGCCGTGGATATTCTCGAGGGGGCTGATCAGACCCTGGCACGCTGGCGTGTCGAGCCTGAAAACAGCGCCGCGCTGTCATCGCTGCAGCGCGATTGGCATACCCTCAACGGTGGCGCCCAGATGGCTGGCGTCAGTGCCGTAGCCGAACTGGCCCAGGCACTCGAAAGCTTCTATGAGGGCCTGGTGGATCGACGTTTCAATGCGTCGCCAGCACTGTTTGAACTGCTGCTCGACAGTCACGCATTGTTGGCCCGGATGCTCGGCCAGTTACAACAGGGCCAGATGCCGCTAACGGCGCTTGAAGCGCTCACGGCCTTGCGTGAGTTCCGCCAGGAGGAAGCCGGGCCTGCGCCGGTTCAGCCGGTGACACAGAAGCCGGCAGAAGAGGGCGACAAGGAGCTGCTGGAGATTTTCCTGGAGGAAGGTTTCGATATCGTCGAAAGCTCTGGGGCAGCCTTGTTGCGCTGGCAGGCTGAGCCACGCAATACGCTGGAAGTGGAGAACCTGTTACGCGATCTGCACACCCTGAAAGGGGGCGCGCGGATGGTCGAGATCGCACCGATTGGCGACCTCGCCCATGAGCTGGAGTTTCTGTTTGAGCAGTTGGCCGCCGGTCAGCTTCAGCCCAGTGCGGCGCTGTTCAGCCTGCTGCAGAACTGCCATGACCGCCTGGCACACATGCTCGATGCAGTACGCCTGCAGCAACCGCTGCCTGCCCCCACCGCACTGATCGACTACATCCGTAACTTCACCAGTGCTGCGGTCAGCGAAAGCCAACCACAAAGCGACAGCGTGGTAGCCGAGGCGCCTGCCCCGACGCCTGAACGACCGGCGGCCGACCAGGTGAAAGTGGCTGCTGAGTTGCTCGACGACCTGGGCAACCTCGCCGGTGAGAATTCCATCATTCGCGGGCGTATCGAGCAGCAGGTGAATGACGCGCAAACGGCCCTGGGTGAAATGGAAACCACGCTGGAGCGGATGCGTGACCTGTTGCGTCGGCTCGACAGCGAAACCCAGGGCCGCATGCTCGGTGCGCAGCCGAGCGAAGGCGAACCGCTGGGTTACGAAGAGTTCGACCCGCTGGAAATGGACCGCCACTCGCAATTGCAGCAGTTGTCCCGTGCGTTGTTTGAGTCGGCTTCGGACCTGCTCGACCTGAAAGAGACCTTGAGCGTACGCGCCCACGAGGCGCAGGCCCTGTTGCAGCAGCAGGCACGGGTGAATACCGACCTGCAGGAAGGCCTGATGAGTACGCGCATGGTGCCGTTCGAGCGCATGGTACCGCGCCTGCAGCGGGTGGTTCGCCAGGTCGCCAGCGAGTTGGGCAAACAGGTCGAGCTAGTGGTTGGCAATGCCGAAGGCGAGTTGGATCGCAGCGTGCTTGAGCGCATGGTCGCACCGTTGGAACACATGTTGCGCAACGCAGTCGACCATGGCCTGGAGCCCCGGGAGGTGCGCCTTGCCGCAGGCAAGCCGGAGCAGGGGCTGATTGCCTTGAACCTGCTGCATGAAGGCGCCGATATCGTCATCGAGATGTCGGACGACGGTGCCGGTGTGTCGTTGGAGGCCGTGCGCCGCAAGGCCATCAAGCGCGGGCTGCTGGACCCGGGCGCCGAGATCAGTGATCACGAGGTCATGCAGTTCATTTTGCAGCCAGGGTTCTCCACCGCTGAAAAAATCACCCAGATCTCCGGGCGAGGGCTGGGGATGGACGTGGTGCATGAGGAGGTCAAGCAACTGGGCGGGTCGATGATCATCGACTCGATCCCGGGCAAAGGTGCGCGCTTTCTGATTCGCTTGCCGTTTACCGTGTCGGTCAACCGGGCGTTGATGGTGCACAGTAGCGATGAGCAGTATGCGATCCCGCTGAACACCATCGAGGGTATCGTCCGGGTGCCTCCGGCCGAGCTCGAAGCCTGTTATCAGCTGGATCCTCCGCGTTATGAGTACGCCGGGCACCGTTATGAACTGCACTACCTGGGGGGGCTTCTGGAGGATCTGCCGCCACCTCGCTTGCTCGGCCAGACCCTGCCCCTGCCTGTGCTGTTGGTGCATTCTCAAGAACAGCAGTTTGCGGTTCAGGTCGATGCCCTGTCCGCCAGCCGCGAGATCGTGGTCAAGAGCCTGGGGCCGCAGTTCGCTTCGGTTCAAGGGCTGTCCGGGGCGACCATCCTGGGGGATGGGCGAGTGGTGCTGATTCTCGACTTGCTCGCCCAATTGCGCGCGCAGCAGTTGCGACCCGCCCAACTGCCAAGTGCCGAGCGTGGCTCACTGCATACGTTGGCCGAGCGTACCGTCATGCGCCCACCGCTGGTGTTGGTCGTGGATGACTCGGTGACCGTGCGCAAGGTCACTGGGCGCCTGCTTGAGCGCCACGGCATGAACGTCCTGACCGCCAAGGACGGCGTCGATGCCATGGCATTGTTGCAGGAGCACCGTCCGGACGTGGTCCTGCTCGACATTGAGATGCCGCGCATGGATGGCTTCGAGGTCGCGACCCGGGTTCGCCAGGACCCGCGGCTCAAGGACCTGCCGATCATCATGATCACGTCGCGTACCGGGCAGAAGCACCGTGACCGCGCGATGGCCATTGGCGTGAATGAATACATGGGCAAGCCGTATCAAGAGTCGGTGCTGCTGCAGAGTATTGCCCAGTGGAGTGCGCACAATGCTTGAACAACCCGTCCGCAACGGGGGGCGTAGTAGCCTGACCGGTCTGCTATTGCCGCTGAGTGATCGCAGCCTGGTGTTGCCGAACGTCGCGGTGGCCGAGCTGATTGGCTATCGTCCTGGCATGCAGGTGTTGGAGGGTTTCGACTGGCACCTGGGGTGGATCGACTGGCGCAATCAGCGCTTGCCTCTGATCAGTTTCGAGGCCGCGTGTGGCGGCTCTACACAGGTGGGCGAGCGGGCACGGATCGTCGTGCTCAACTCGCTGGGCGACAGCCGCCTGCGCTTCATGGCGTTGCTGGTGCAGGGTATCCCGCGCTCCTGCAAGCTGGACAGCCAGCTCAACTACGTTGATGTGCCGTTGGCCCCGCTGGAGTTGGCGGCCGTGCAGGTCGGTGAGTTGGTGGCGCGGGTGCCGGATCTGGTCGCCTTGGAGCGTCTACTACTAGAGGCGGGGGTGGTTTGAGGCGAATGCCTGTGTAGCATGAGCCTACAAGAGGACCTTGGAGGACAGCGCCACATGTACCATGGTGAACGCTTCAATGCATGGACCCACCTCGTCGGCGCGCTACTGGCCGCTGTCGGCGCGACATGGCTGATAGGGATTGCCGTACTGCAAGGCGACCCCTGGAAAATTGTCAGCCTGACGATCTACGGCTTCACCTTGCTGTTGCTATACAGCATCTCCACGCTTTATCACAGCGTACGCGGCAAGGCCAAAACGGTCATGCGCAAGCTTGATCATCTGTCGATCTACCTGCTGATTGCGGGCAGTTACACGCCATTCTGCCTGGTCAGTTTGCGTGGCCCCTGGGGCTGGAGCCTGTTTGGCACCGTCTGGGGGCTGGCAGTGATCGGTATGCTGCAGGAAATCAAACCGCGCTCCGAGGCGCGGGTGATGTCGATCGTCATCTACGCGGTGATGGGATGGATCGTGCTGGTCGCGGTCAAGCCGCTACTGGCCAGCCTGGGCACTGCGGGGTTTGCCTGGCTGGCCGGTGGTGGGGCGTTCTACACCATCGGGATCATCTTTTTTGCCTATGACAGCCGCTTTCGCCATTGGCACGGCATTTGGCATCTGTTCGTCATCGCCGGCAGCCTGATGCATTTTGTCGCGGTGTTTTTCTACGTGCTTTAGAAATCACCCCACAGTTGCTGGGCAACGGCCAGTGCTACCACGGGTGCGGTTTCCGTGCGCAGGACCCGTGGGCCCAGGCGGGCGGCGTGGAACCCGGTGCTCTTGGCCTGTTCGACTTCCGCCTCCGAGAGGCCGCCTTCGGGGCCGATCAAGAAGGCCAGGTGCTCGGGCTTGGCGTGGCTGATCATTGGCTCGGCGACCGGATGCAGGACCAGCTTCAGCGCTTCGTCGCGTTGTTTTAGCCAGTCGGCCAGCAGCATAGGGGCATGAATGACCGGCAGGCGTGAGCGACCGCACTGTTCGCAGGCGCTGATCGCTACCTGGCGCCAATGGGCCAGGCGCTTGTCGGCGCGCTCGTCCTTGAGGCGGACTTCACAGCGCTCGCTGATAATCGGGGTGATTTCGTTGGCACCCAACTCGGTGGCCTTCTGGATTGCCCAGTCCATTCGCTCGCCGCGTGACAGGCCTTGGCCCAGATGGACGTGCAGCATCGACTCGGCTTGGCCCGGCAGGGTTTCGCTGAGCACCACGCGCACGTTTTTCTTGCCGACTTCCAGCAACTCGCCGAGGTATTCCTGGCCGCTGCCGTCAAACAGCTGTACAGCGTCGCCAGTGGCCATGCGCAGTACGCGGCCGATGTAATGGGCCTGGGCTTCAGGCAGGTCATGCTCGCCAAGGCTCAGCGGGGCATCAATGAAAAAACGGGACAGTCTCATGTCGGTCTCTGAATCAAAACGGGCGATTGGCGCATTGCTCACCCCCGAAGGCCGGTAGGGCCGGCCCCCAGGGTGTGCGCTAGCCCGGATCGCGGAAGTCAGGGTGGAAGTTACTGGGCACGGCAACGCTCAGGCTGTCACGCGTGGCGAGGTCGATGCCTTCACTGGCGACTTCGGCAAGGAAATCGATTTGTTCCGGGGTGATGACATACGGCGGCAGGAAGTACACCACGCTGCCCAGTGGGCGCAGCAGTGCGCCGCGGCTCAGCGCGTGCTCGAAGACTTTCAGGCCGCGCCGTTCCTGCCACGGGTAAGGCGTCTTGCTGGCCTTGTCCTGGACCATTTCGATGGCCAGGGTCATGCCCGTCTGGCGTACTTCGGCCACATGCGGGTGATCGGCCAGGTGTGCCGTGGCGCTGGCCATGCGCTGGGCCAGGGCCTTGTTGTTCTCGATGACGTTGTCTTGCTCGAAGATATCCAGGGTCGCCAGGGCCGCCGCGCAGGCCAGCGGGTTGCCGGTATAGCTGTGCGAATGAAGGAATGCGCGCAGGGTCGGGTAATCGTCGTAGAACGCGTTGTACACCTGGTCGGTTGTCAGACAGGCGGCCAGCGGCAGATAGCCGCCGGTCAGGGCCTTGGACAAGCAGAGGAAATCTGGCCGGATGCCAGCCTGCTCGCACGCGAACATCGTTCCGGTGCGGCCGAAGCCTACGGCGATCTCGTCGTGGATCAGGTGAACCCCGTAGCGGTCACAGGCTTCGCGCAACAGCTTGAGGTACACCGGATGGTACATGCGCATGCCACCGGCACCCTGAATCAAGGGCTCGACAATGACTGCCGCGATGGTCGCATGGTGTTCGGCCAGGGTCTGTTCCATGGCCGCGAACATCGTGCGCGAATGCGCCTCCCAACTGACCCCTTCTGGGCGCAAATAGCAGTCTGGGCTTGGTACTTTGATCGTGTCGAGCAACAGCGCCTTGTAGGTTTCGGTGAACAGCGGGACGTCACCGACCGACATGGCCGCGATGGTTTCGCCGTGGTAGCTGTTGCTCAGGGTGACGAAGCGCTTTTTCTCCGGCTGGCCTTGGTTCAGCCAGTAGTGAAAGCTCATTTTCAGTGCGACTTCGATGCAGGAAGACCCATTATCGGCGTAAAAACACCGATTGAGTCCGTCAGGCGTGAGCTTGACCAGGCGCTCGGAAAGTTCGATGACCGGTTGGTGACTGAAACCGGCCAGAATCACATGCTCAAGTTGATCGACCTGATCCTTGATGCGCTGGTTGATGCGTGGGTTGGCATGGCCAAACACATTCACCCACCAGGAACTGACCGCATCCAGGTAGCGTTTGCCTTCAAAATCCTCGAGCCAGACGCCTTCGCCGCGCTTGATCGGGATCAGCGGCAGTTGCTCGTGGTCTTTCATCTGGGTGCAGGGGTGCCACAGGACCTTGAGGTCACGTTGCATCCACTGTTGATTCAGGCCCATCGGCTCTCTCCTGGCGATGCGTATTCGGGTATGCGCGCAAGCCTATGCAAAGCGTTGGAGGAGAACAACCCATAGTGCGTGATCCTGCCCTGGCTCGCTGGCGAGGCCGACAATGCTGGCGTATCCTTCACGCAGCTTTCTTGGGGTGTTCACCCCCCACTTCTATCTGCCTTTGATCCGGAGTTCGCCAAATGTCTGCTGGTTGGCTGCGCGCGTGCGCGTTAGTAATGATTGGGCTGTTCAGTACGGGGGCATTGGCGGCCGCCAAGCAGCCGACGGCGATTGTCGTCGGCGGTGGCCTGGCGGGTCTGACCGCTGCCTATGAATTGCAAATCAAGGGCTGGCAGGTGACCTTGCTGGAAGCCAAACCCAGCATGGGTGGGCGTTCAGGCCTGGCCACCAGCGAGTGGATTGGCAACAGCAAGGCACAGCCGATCCTCAACAAGTACCTGGACACCTTCAAGCTCAGCACCCTGCCGGCGCCTGAGTTCGTTCGTACACCGGGCTACCTGATCGACGGCGAGTACTTCAGCGCCGCTGACCTGGCCACCAAGCAGCCGGCCACCGCCGAGGCCATCAAGCGTTATGAGAAAACCCTCGACGACCTGGCCCGTTCGATCAACGACCCGGAAAACCCGGCGGGCAATAGCACCCTGTTCGCCCTGGATCAGATGAACGTCGCCACCTGGCTGGACAAACTGCAACTGCCGACTACCGCGCGGCAGTTGATCAACCAGCAGATCCGTACCCGTTATGACGAACCATCGCGCCTGTCGCTGTTGTATTTCGCCCAGCAGAATCGAGTCTACCGTGGCGTCAACGACCGTGACCTGCGTGCCGCCCGCCTGCCTGGCGGCAGCCCGGTATTGGCCCAGGCGTTCGTCAAACAGCTGAAAACCATCAAGACCAGTTCGCCGGTCACGGCGATCAGCCAAGACAAAGACGGTGTTACCGTCAAGGTTGGCAGCGTCGGTTACCAGGCGGATTACGTGGTCCTGGCCGTGCCATTGCGGGCGTTGGCCAAGATCCAAATGACGCCGGGCCTGGACAACCTGCACCTGGCGGCGATCAAGGGCACCAACTACGGCTGGCGCGATCAGCTGATGCTGAAGTTCAAGACGCCAGTCTGGGAAAGCCGTGCGCGGATGTCCGGTGAAATCTACAGCAACACCGGCCTTGGCATGCTCTGGATCGAACCTGCGCTGAAGGGCGGTGCCAACGTAGTGATCAACCTGTCGGGTGACAACGCTCGCCTGCTTCAGGCGTTCGGCGACAAACAGATGGTCGATCAGGTGTTGATCCGCCTGCACGCGTTTTATCCACAGGCGCGAGGGGCGTTTACCGGCTATGAGGTGCGTCGTTACAGCACCGACGCGGGTACTGGCGGCTCCTACCTGGCGTTTGGTCCGGGGCAGATCAGCAAGTACTGGCGCCTGTGGGAGCGTCCTATGCAGCGCATCGCCTTCGCGGGCGAACACACCGATGCGCTGTACCCCGGCACGCTCGAAGGTGCCCTGCGCAGCGGTCAGCGCGCGGCCAACCAGGTACAGGACCTGGCTGCGGGTAAAACCGTCGACCCGCTTAAAGCCGCAGCCGTTGGCGCTGCAGCTGCAACGGCAGGCGCCGTTGCGGCCAAGGAGAGCAAGCCAGGCTTCTTCTCGCGTCTGTTCGGTGGCGCTGACAAACCGGCAGCACCACCTGCGGTGAAGGCTGTGCAGGCTGCTCCAGCGCCGGCTCCAGTGGCTGCACCTGTCCCAGTGGCGCCGCCTGTGGCTCCTGTAGCGAAAGAGGAACCGGCCAAGGTTGCGCCCGCCAAGGCTGCCCCTGCCAAGGCTACGCCGTCGAAGAAGCCGGTAGCCAAGAAGACAGCAGCCAAGCCGGCACCGGTGAAAAAAACCGCTGCCAAGGCTGAGCCCGTGAAGAAAAAGACCACCAACACTCAGGCCAGCGCTCAGTAGCCTGTTACCGATGTAGCGGCCGGCTCGTTCAAGAGCCGGCCTTGCCGGCAATCCCCATGCCGGCCTCGTTCTGATGCCTCTCCACGCCCGTTGCCATTAGCGCTAGTGCCTAGCGTTAATCTTTCCTTAATGCCAGCGTTCCACGCTAACAATCGTTTTTCTCGATATTTCAAAGCGAAATTTTCCGCTTTAATTCGATAGATAACTCGTTAGTCTTGGCAACAGTTCTTACAGGGAAATTCGGCAATGCAGTTGCGAAACTCATCTTCTCGCTATGGCTTGGTCAGTGTTGTCATGCACTGGGGCGTGGCATTGGCAGTGTTCGGCCTGTTCGGCCTGGGCCTATGGATGGTCGGCCTTGATTACTACAGCGCCTGGCGTCACACCGCGCCCGATCTGCACAAGAGTATCGGCTTGACTGTGTTGGCGATCATGTTGCTAAGGGTCATTTGGCGCTTTGTCAGCCCGCCACCGCCGACGTTGGCCAGTTACAGCACATTTACCCGGGTTTCTGCCAAGGCTGGCCACAGTCTCCTCTATCTGGGCCTGTTCGCTGTTCTGATCAGTGGCTACCTGATCTCCACCGCCGATGGCGTGGGCATTCCGGTATTCGGCCTGTTTGAGGTCCCTGCATTGCTCAGCAATCTGCCTGATCAGGCGGACCTTGCCGGCGAAATCCACTTCTACGTGGCGTGGGGCGTGGTGATCTTTGCCGGTCTGCATGCCCTGGCTGCGTTTAAACACCACTTTATAGACCGTGACGCGACCCTTGTCCGCATGCTGGGCCGCAAAGCTTGATGTTCAACCTAACCTGCAAAAAGGATACAGACGCATGTTGAAAAAGACTTTTGCCGCACTGGCGCTTGGTACTGCACTGCTGTCGGCTGGTCAGGCCATGGCTGCTGATTACAAAATCGACAAAGAAGGCCAGCACGCTTTCGTCGACTGGAAAATCAGCCACCTCGGCTACAGTTTCATCCATGGCACCTTCAAGGACTTTGACGGTACCTTCAGCTGGGACAGCGCCAAGCCAGAAGCCAGCAAAATTGCCGTTGACCTGAAAACCGCCAGCCTCGACAGCAACCATGCCGAGCGTGACAAGCACATCCGCAGCAAGGACTTCCTCGACGTCAGCAAATTCCCTGATGCCAAGTTCGTCTCTACCAGCGTCAAGTCGACCGGTGAGAAAACCGCTGATGTGACGGGCGACCTGACCCTGCACGGCGTGACCAAGCCGGTAGTGTTCAAGGCAACCTTCAACGGTGAAGGCAAAGACCCATGGGGCGGCGAGCGTGCTGGCTTCAATGCCACCACTACGCTGAACCTGAACGATTTCGGCATCAAGGGCCCGGGCCCAGCGTCGCAGACCCTGGACCTGGACATCTCGCTGGAAGGCGTGAAGCAGAAGTAATCGGGTTACTGCACCAACAAAAACGCCGCCCCATGGGGCGGCGTTTTTGTTGGCGTCTGAATCAGCGGTTACGCGTCAGCAGCGCCGGTTTTTCGCCACGTGGACGGCTTGGCAGTTGTTCCAGCTGCTCGGCGGTCGGGAAGCGATCCACTTTGGATTCCTTGTGGATGATCTTCGGTTGCGGCTGACCTTCACGAGGGTTGCGTACGGCCGGTTCCTGGCGCGAAGACTCCTCGCGCGCAGGGCGACGGTTGCGGTTGGCACCGTCGCGGCGTGGCTGGCCGTCACGGCTACCCGAGCCTGAGCCCGAACCGTTGCGTGCACCACCACGCTTCTCACCGCTGGCGCCTGCATTGGCTGCACCACCGCTACGAGGGTTGTTGCTACGGCCCTGACCACCGCGTGGCTGGGCAGCCCCGCCGTTGCTGCTGGCCGGAGCGCCTGGGCGACGGTTACGGCCCTGGCCACCCTTGTTCTGGTAAGGGCTGACGTAGTCGGCACGGTTGCCAAAATTATCGACTTCGTCGTCCAGGAATTCTTCCGGATCGCGGTTGGCGGGCACTGGAGGAATAGCCGATTGGCCAGCGGCTTGAGCCGGGCGCGGTTTCTTGTCGCGTGGCTTGCGTTCCTGGCGTCCACCAGCGGCCTTTTCAGCGGACTTCTCGCCGGCCTTGTCCTTTTCCTTGCCTTTATCCTTACCCTTGTCCTTGCGGCCACCGCTGCCGGTGTTGGTTCCATCGGCACGCTGGCCACGGCCAGTGCGTGCGGTGTTTTGTGGACGCTCGCGGGTTTCGGGTTTCTCGGCCTCAATGGCCGAAGCATCAAAGCCCATCAGGTCGCCGTCGGCGATTTTCTGGCGGGTAACGCGTTCGATGCTCTTGAGCAGTTTCTCTTCGTCGGGTGCGACCAGCGAGATGGCCTCGCCCGAGCGACCGGCACGACCGGTACGGCCGATGCGGTGTACGTAGTCCTCTTCAACGTTCGGCAGCTCGAAGTTGACTACGTGAGGCAGTTGATCGATGTCCAGGCCGCGCGCGGCGATGTCGGTGGCAACCATGACCCGTACAGTGCCGGCCTTGAAGTCGGCCAAGGCTTTGGTTCGGGCATTCTGGCTCTTGTTGCCATGGATGGCGGCGGCGGTCAGGCCGTGCTTCTCCAGGTACTCGGCCAGGCGGTTGGCGCCATGCTTGGTACGGGTGAAGACCAGTACCTGTTCCCAGGCGCCGACGGTGATCAAGTGGGCCAGCAGCGCACGCTTGTGGCCGGCAGGCAGGCGATAGACCCGCTGCTCGATCCGCTCGACGGTGGTGTTCGGCGGGGTGACCTCGATACGCTCCGGGTTGTGCAGGAGCTTGTCGGCGAGGTCGGTGATGTCTTTGGAGAAGGTGGCCGAGAACAGCAGGTTCTGGCGCTTGGCCGGCAAGCGGGCCAGGACCTTCTTCACATCGTGGATGAAGCCCATGTCGAGCATGCGGTCGGCTTCGTCCAGCACCAGGGTTTCGACGTGCGACAGGTCGACGCTGCCTTGACCGGCGAGGTCCAGCAGGCGGCCAGGGCAGGCCACCAGTACATCGACACCGCGGGCCATGGCTTGCACCTGCGGGTTCATGCCAACACCGCCGAAGATGCACGCGCTGATGAAATTCAGGTCACGGGCATAGGTTTTGAAGCTGTCGTGTACCTGTGCGGCCAGTTCACGGGTTGGCGTCAGCACCAGAACACGTGGTTGGCGCGGGCCGTGACGCTGGGATTTGTCGGGGTGGCCGCCGGGAAACAGGCGTTCAAGGATTGGCAGCGCGAAACCGCCGGTTTTGCCAGTACCTGTCTGCGCCGCCACCATCAGGTCGCGACCTTGCAACACGGCGGGAATCGCCCGCTGTTGCACCGGAGTGGGCTGGGTATAGCCCGCAGCCTCGATAGCGCGGACTAGAGCCTCGGAGAGACCGAGGGAAGCAAAGGACATGAGAAATCCTGTTCTAGTGGGGGCTGAGCCCATTGGGATGATCTTGCCTGGCGCGACGGGCATCTGCAGATGCTATCGCGTCCGGTCCTGCTTGGCCTTCAATGTGCATCCGGGAGCGGCGAGCGGGTGTCTAAACGCGCGGTTCTACCGGTCAGGATGGCTGTTTCAAGGTCGAGCGTCCGGGCGTAAGCCTGGCGGGAATGCCCGAGTATAACAGAGCATTCAGTGAGTGCTGCGTTCCTGCTGCTCAACGGCGGGCTGATTTTTTATTGCGGCACTGTCATAACGGGCTGACAGCGCGGCATAGGCAGGCTCCTTCTTGAAGCGCCGCAGCTCAGCCGCGAAGCGTTGAGCCAGCAGGTCCATGCCGACATTTCGACGTACGGCGAGGTACTGATGCTGTTGGCTGACGACCAAGGGCAGCTCACCGACCTCCTGCTCCAGGCCCAGGGTGGCAATCAGGTAGCGGCCGACCCGACGATCAGTGATCAGCAGGTCAATACGGCCACGTTGCAGTTTGCCGAAGTTGGCCTCGTGGCTGGGGGCGGGCTCGCGGTTGAACGCGGTTGACTCCGTGAAGGTCGGGTCGTAGGTGTAGCCGGGCGAAGTGCCGACAGTAAGCCCCTTGAGGTCGTCCAGGCTGTTCACCACGTGCGGGCGGGCCTTGGCATAGAACAGCGCGAACTCGACGGTCGACAGCGGTTCGCTGGGGTAAAACAGCAGGCTGTCACGCTGACGGGTCTGGAAAATATCCAGCACGCCGTCTGCCTGCCCCTGTTCCAGCATGTTCAGGCAGCGCTTCCAGGGCAGGAACTGCCACTCCACTTCGACACCCAGGCGCCTGAAGACTTCGGCCGTCACCTCGTAGTCGATCCCCTTGATCTGCTCTCCTTCCTGGTATGCATAGGGTGGCCAAGGGTCGGTAACAATACGCAGCCTTTCGCCCAGGGCGAAAGTGCTCAGGCAAGCTAGAAACAGCGCTGTCAGTAGACGGGCGAAATCGAACATGTCGGCAGAGTACGACGACCGGTTCAGGATGACCAGTGGTGACTGCGTCTGGATTCAGTCCTGCAGCTTCAGCAGCAGGTGCTGTTGAACGCTTGGGTGCTGTTTGCCCAGTGCCAGACGCAGCGCCGGTTGCTGCAGCCAGCTCATCAACTGTTCGCGGGTCAATGCTCGGCCAAGGCGCGCCTGGACGTTCTCAAGGGCCTTGTCCCACCAGGCTGAACCGCAGGCGCGGTCGAACTCGTTGGGGTAGGCATAGCAGCCATACAGCAGTTCACGGAGGAACTGGCGTTGCTGTTCGGGCAGTGCGAGGCTCACCGTCTTGTACAGCATGCGTTGCAGTGCGGGCGGGCGTGGCAGCTTCGCGTTGACATGCGGTATGTCGGCCATGGCTTCAGGGCTGAGTGGTGCGTCGCCGTGCTTGCGCAGCCATGCCTGGATCTTGGCCCTGAACAGTTGCTTGCGGCTCCAATAGTGATGGATCAGGTCAGGGCATTCGTTGACCTTCATTGAGCGGTAGGCCGCCACTGCCAGGCAGAACTCTTCCAGCGTATAGGCGCCTTTGGCCTGCAGGTAGAACTCATCCATGTAGGCAATCGAGCGATCAAGCAGTGCTGCGTCGCTGCAGTGCAAGCCCATCACCCCTGAGTTCAGCAGCGGCATCTGGTCGTCTGCCAGATCGCGGCTGCGCAGTACCGTGGCGAGTGCCTCATACAATGGCGCTTTAGGGTCATCGCCGTAGTGGCCGCCTATGGCATTACACAGCAAGGTACCCGGTGCTATGCGTCGAAACAGTTCAATCGGAGAACGATGGAAGAACGTATCGGTGTCGATCAGCAGCGCCAGTTCATGCTGCTCCAGCACCTGACGCAGCACGACATGTTTGCTGCGGAAATGATAACCATGGGGCTGGTTCCACTGCTTGCGGGTTTCTGCATCCAGTGTGTGGACCGTAACGGGCAGGTGACGGTATGGCTCAGGGTCATCACTGAAAACCTGTATATCAATAGCTTCGCCAGGTGTCTTGCGCAGATTGGTCAAGGCGCTGGCAATACTGAACTGGGCTTCCTGATGGTATGTGGGGGCACCGAACACCAGGTAAACCAGTTGCGGTCGTTGAGAAGCTAGAGGCATAGGCAGGGTGACAGTCCAATAGTCCAATAGAGAAAAGCACAAAGGTGCCCTAGCCTAGGCTAGAGCACCTTCAAGTTCAAATAATCGCGAGCGTGCAGTGCACTGGAAAGCGGCGCGAACGCCGCTTCGGTCAGCGTGGCAGCTTGAGGTTGTTCCAGATTGCCAGGCTTGGTTCGGCCTGGTTCAGGGTGTAGAAGTGCAGGCCCGGTGCGCCGCCTTGCAGCAGTTGCTCGCACATGCGGGTAATCACTTCTTCGCCGAAGGCCTGGATGCTCTTCGCGTCGTCGCCATAGGCTTCCAGCTGCTTGCGGATCCAGCGTGGAATCTCGGCGCCGCAGGCGTCGGAGAAGCGTGCCAGCTTGCTGTAGTTGGTGATTGGCATGATGCCCGGCACTACAGGGATATCGACGCCCAGTTGCTGCACGCGCTCGACGAAGTAGAAGTAGCTGTCGGCGTTGAAGAAGTACTGGGTGATGGCGCTGTCCGCACCCGCCTGGACCTTGCGTGCAAAGTTGGCGAGGTCGTCCTCGAAGTTGCGCGCTTGCGGGTGCATTTCAGGGTAAGCAGCGACTTCGATGTGGAAGTGATCGCCACTTTCCTTGCGAATGAACTCAACCAGGTCATTGGCGTGACGCAACTCGCCGCTGGCCATGCCCATGCCGGACGGCAGGTCGCCGCGCAGGGCAACGATGCGCTTGATGCCCGCAGCCTTGTACTGGGCGAGCAGGGTGCGCAGGTCGTTGGTGCTGTCGCCAACGCATGACAAGTGCGGGGCGGCAGGGACTTTTACTTCGCTCTCCAGCTGCAGCACGGTGTTGAGCGTGCGGTCGCGGGTCGAGCCACCGGCACCGTAGGTGCAGGAGAAAAAGTCGGGGTTGTAGGTAGCCAACTGACGGGCAGTGGCGAGCAGTTTTTCATGTCCAGCATCGGTCTTGGTCGGGAAGAACTCGAAGCTGTAGCGACGTTCCTGAGACATGGCGAAATCCTGGTAAACCGATCAAGCAAGCCGCCCAAACGGTGCGGCTCAAGAAAAAGCCGGTGACGCTTGAGAGCGGCACCGGCTTTGGCCCATCAGTAGCGATAGGCGTGTGGCTTGAACGGACCTTCGACGGACACGCCGATGTACTCGGCCTGCTGCTGGGTCAGTTGAGTGACCACACCGCCGAAGCCGCGGACCATTTCCAGGGCGACTTCTTCGTCGAGCTTCTTCGGCAGCACTTCAACGGTCAGGCGCTCGGCTTTCTCGGCTGGCGACAGGTTGGCGAACTGCTGTTGGAACAGGAAGATCTGCGCCAGGACCTGGTTGGCGAACGAACCGTCCATGATGCGGCTTGGGTGACCGGTGGCGTTGCCCAGGTTTACCAGGCGGCCTTCGGCCAGCAGGATCAGGTAGTCGTCGTTCTGTGGGTCGAAGTCGCCGTGGCCGGTGCGGTGTACCTTGTGCACCTGCGGCTTGACCTCTTCCCATGCCCAGTTCTTGCGCATGAACGCGGTATCGATTTCGTTATCGAAGTGGCCGATGTTGCACACCACGGCGCGCTTCTTCAGGGCCTTGAGCATGTTGGCGTCGCAGACGTTGACGTTACCGGTGGTGGTAACGATCAGGTCGATCTTGCCCAGCAGGTCGCTGTCGATGCAGGCTTCGGTACCGGTGTTGATGCCGCCCTTGAATGGCGAAACCAGTTCGAAACCGTCCATGCAGGCTTGCATGGCGCAGATCGGGTCGACTTCGGTGACCTTGACGATCATGCCTTCCTGACGCAGGGACTGGGCCGAACCCTTGCCCACGTCACCGTAGCCGATGACCAGGGCTTGCTTGCCCGACAGCAGGTGGTCGGTGCCGCGCTTGATCGCATCGTTCAGGCTGTGACGGCAGCCATACTTGTTGTCGTTCTTGCTCTTGGTGACCGAGTCGTTGACGTTGATGGCCGGGACTTTCAGTTCGCCCTTGGCCAGCATGTCGAGCAGGCGGTGTACGCCGGTGGTGGTTTCTTCGGTCACACCGTGGATTTTTTCCAGCATGGCCGGGTATTTCTTGTGCAGGATTTCGGTCAGGTCACCACCGTCGTCCAGCACCATGTTGGCGTCCCATGGCTGACCGTCCTTGAGGATGGTCTGCTCGATGCACCACTCGTACTCTTCTTCAGTCTCGCCTTTCCAGGCGAATACAGGGATGCCGGCAGCAGCGATGGCAGCGGCAGCCTGGTCCTGAGTGGAGAAAATGTTGCAGGACGACCAGCGTACCTCGGCACCCAGGGCAACCAGGGTTTCGATCAGCACGGCAGTCTGAATGGTCATGTGGATGCAGCCGAGAATCTTGGCACCTTTGAGCGGTTGCTCTTCCAGGTACTTGCGGCGCAGGCCCATCAGTGCAGGCATTTCCGATTCGGCGATGATTACCTCGCGGCGGCCCCAGGCGGCCAGGGAGATGTCAGCAACTTTAAAATCGGTAAAACCTGCAGGCGTGTTTACAGCGCTCATTGAGAGCCTCCATTCGTAAGGTGCGAATGGGCGCCGTTGTGCGTTTTAGTGTCTGCAGGCAAGCCTTGCAGGACAACGCCCCATCCGAGCCTGACAGGATGAACCTGCTGCAGCGCCCCTCGGATGGGTGGCGGGAACGGTATCAAGTGCAGATGACCGTTATGAAACGATGGCGATTATAGCCATGCTGAGGCTCCTACCCAAGGCTTTCTGTCGATTAATCGAGACCATAGTCGAGGTTAAATGGAGCCGTTGCGCTGGCTCTGCCATGATTAGCGGCATCGATTGGTAAGCAAGGTCAGGAGTACAGATGAATTTCCACACTCGCAAATGGGTAAAGCCTGAAGATCTCAACCCTAACGGCACCCTGTTCGGCGGCAGCCTGCTGCGCTGGATCGACGAGGAAGCGGCGATCTACGCTATCGTCCAGTTGGGCAACCAGCGTGTGGTGACCAAGTACATGTCGGAGATCAACTTCGTCAGTGCTTCGCGCCAGGGCGACATCATCGAGCTGGGTATCACCGCGACCGAGTTTGGCCGCACCTCCATTACCCTCAAGTGTGAAGTGCGCAACAAGATTACCCGCAAGAGCATCCTCACCGTCGACAAAATGGTCTTCGTCAACCTTGGTGAGGACGGCTTGCCGGCACCGCACGGGCGCACCGAAATCAAGTACATGAAGGATCAGTTCGACACCGAGGTCAAATAAGCACTCATGCTGGCGGCCCGACCGTAAAGGCTTCAGGACGGCTGCGTGTAGCGGCTTTCCAGGCTGTCGAGCAGCGAATCGATGATGCCTTTGGCCATTTCCACTGAATGCAGGGTCGATTGGGCAAAACCACGGCCAGGCTCCTGGCAGTACTCAACCATGAGCGGGCCGGTCTGGCTGGCGCACTTCAGGTACAGCGAAGCATGCACCAGTGCGTCTTCGACACTGATGCCCGAGCGCACCGCAAAGAGCTGAGGGTGCCCGGCATCGCACAGGCCGAATGGTTTCTCGGTGGTTGTGAGTTCGTGGAATTCGGGTGGATCGGGAACGATTTTTTTCATTACGTAGCTCCGTGATGAATGAAGCCGCCACGTAATGGTCGCCAAACGCATAGGGTGGCAGCTGTACGCAGGTTGGCGAACCGGAACACGGAGCAACCCGGCAGGGCCTGAGCCCTCCCGCGCACAGCTGCCATAAAGATGAGGCAGAGTTGCTCCACGATGCCGGGTCGCCAAACCCGATCGCTGATGTGTCAGCGACCTACCGAGCCTAGTGGCGAGTTTCCCGGGGAGCAATCATCCCTGAAACGACAGAATTCGTAGGATATGTCCTAGGACCCCTCGGCAGCCAGAGTGCCCTGTCATGGTGGCGCATTTTCGGTGCTTTCCTACAACAAAATGAACTGCAATCCTGTAGGAGCTGGCTTGCCTGCGATGCAAACACCGCGAACTTGCTGGCACCGCGCCGACGTCATCGCGGGCAAGCCCGGCTCCTACAAAATGAGCTACAGCCCTGTTGGAGCTGGCTTGCCTGCGATAGAAACACCGCGAACTTGCTGGCACCGCGCCGACGTCATCGCGGGCAAGCCCGGCTCCTACACGATGAGCGGCAGCCCTGTTGGCGCTGGCTTGCCTGCAATACAAACACCGCGAACTTGCTGGTACCGCACCGACGCCATCGCGGGTAAGCCCGGCTCCTACACGATGAGCGGCAGCCCTGTTGGAGCTGGCTTGCCTGCGATGCAAGCACCGCGAAATTGCTGGTACCGCACCGACGCCATCGCGGGCAAGCCCGGCTCCTACACGATGAGCGGCAGCCCTGTTGGAGCTGGCTTGCCTGCGATACAAACACCGCGGACTCACTGGCACCACACCGACGTCATCGCGGGCAAGCCCGGCTCCCACAAGATGAGCGGCGGCCCTGTTGGAGCTGGCTTGCCTGCGATAGAAACACCGCGAACTTGCTGGTACCGCGCCGACGTCATCGCGGGCAAGCCCGGCTCCTACAAGATGAGCGGCAGCCCTGTTGGAGCTGGCTTGCCTGCGATACAAACACCGCGAACTTGCTGGTACCGCACCGACGTCATCGCGGGCAAGCCCACTCCTACAAGATGAACTGCAGGCATGCGATACAAACACCGCAAACTCACTGACACCGCGCCGACGTCATCGCGGGCAAGCCCGGCTCCTACACGATGAGCTACAGCCCTGTTGGAGCTGGCTTGCCTGCGATACAAACACCGCGAAGTTGCTGGCACCACGCCGACGCCATCGCGGGCAAGCCCGGCTCCCACAAGATGAGCGGCGGCCCTGTTGGAGCAGGCTTGCCTGCGATACAAACACCGCGAAGTTGCTGGCACCACGCTGATGCCATCGCGGGCAAGCCCGGCTCCCACACGATGAGCGGCAGCCCTGTTGGAGCTGGCTTGCCTGCGATAGAAACACCGCGAAGTTGCTGGCACCACGCCGATGCCATCGCGGGCAAGCCCGGCTCCTACACGCTGAGCGGCAGCCCTGTTGGCGCTGGCTTGCCTGCGAAGTTATTGGAACGTGTCGTGGCTTGCACATCAGTGCCTCACCAAGAAGCGGTTAGTATGGTGGGGCAATTGGCCAGTGATGGCTTTTCCAAGACCTGCCAAGGAACTGATACGTGCTGGCAACGACTTTGGTACTGCTTGCGGCGGTGCTCCATGCAACCTGGAATACCCTGATCAAGTTCAGTGGCGAGCGCCTGTTGGTGATCGCCAGTATGGATGCGGTGGCATTGCTGTTTGCGCTGGTCATGGTGGCCTTCGTGCAGGTGCCGCCGGTTGAGGTCTGGCCCTGGATGTTGGCCTCGGCACTGTTCGAGTTGCTTTACCGTTTTCTGTTGATTCAAGCCTACCGGGTGGGCGACCTCGGGCTGGTCTATCCGCTGATGCGTGGTTTGTCACCCTTGGTGGTGCTGGCGCTCACCCTGACCTTTGCTGGCGAGTCGCTGAGCACTCAGCAGATCATTGGTATTCTGCTGATCCCGTGCGGCATGGCCTGCCTGCTCTGGCAGGGTGGCGGCGGTGACCGTCTGCCGTGGTCGATGCTGCCGGTGGTTGCCTTGATCGGCCTGTGCATCGGTTGCTACACCTGGCTGGACGGTACGGCGATCAAGTTGTGGTCGCAGCCGCTGGACTATCTGGTCTGGCTGACCCTGATCAGTGCCTGGCCTTTCCCGGTGTTGGCCGCCGTGGCCCGTCGTGCACCCTACGTCTTGTTCTGGCGAGAGCAATGGCGGCTCGGCCTGGCCGTTGGGTTCTGTGTGTTGTTCAGCTATGCCCTGGTGCTTTGGGCCATGCAATTGGGTTCGGTGGCAGAGGCGGCGGCTTTGCGAGAGGTCAGTGTGATTCTGGTGGTGCTGTTTGGCATGCGCTACCTGAAAGAACCTTTTGGCGGGCCTAGGCTCTTAGCTTGTGCGCTGGTGTTGATCGGCATGCTGATCATGAAACTCTGACCCGAGAAACCAAAAAGGACCCTGCCATGACCGTAGCTTTCTGGTGTGTACTGATCGCGCTGTTCCTGCCTTATCTGTGTACCGGTGTGGCGAAGTTCGGCGGTGGTCGTTTCGGCTTGCGCGAGAATCACGACCCGCGCGCGTTTCTCGATACGCTCGAAGGGTTCGCCCGGCGCGCCCATGCCGCGCAGTTGAACAGCTTTGAGGTGACACCGGCGTTCGCCGCGGCAGTGATCATTGCCGATGTCGTCGGTAACGCAGAGCAGGTGACGCAGGACGTGCTGGCGGTGATGTTCATCACCAGCCGTCTGCTCTACATCATCTGCTACCTGGCGGACTGGGCCTTGTTGCGCTCGCTGGTCTGGGCGCTAGGCATGGGTGTGATTGCCGCGTTTTTCGTCGTATCGGCCTGATCGACCCTCAGGCCTGAGGCACGTCTGGCAATGCCGCACCCTTTGGCCAGAGCAACCAGATCTGGCCTTGTTGCTTCATGTCACCGGCCAGTTTGCCGGCTTCGCTGCCGGTACCCCAGAACAGGTCTGCACGGACCTCACCGGTGATCGCGCCGCCGGTATCCTGCGCCGCGACCGGGCGCACTACCGGCGCGCCGTCCGGGCGCGTGGTCGACAGCCACAACAGGCTGCCCAGCGGGATTACCTTGCGGTCGATGGCCACGCTATAGCCGGCAGTCAGGGGTACGTTGAGTGAGCCGCGCGGGCCTTCGTTGCTGTCCGGGCGGGCGCTGAAGAACACATAGCTTGGGTTGCTTGCGAGCAGTTCCGGTACCCGCGTCGGGTTAGCCTCGGCCCAGCTATGAATAGTGCCCATGGTCACCTCTTCTTTTTTCAACTGGCCCTGTTCGACCAGCCAGCGACCCACAGGGCGATAGGGGTGGCCGTTCTGGTCGGCGTAGCCGATGCGCAACTGGCGACCATCGTCCAGCTGAATACGGCCTGAACCCTGAATTTGCAGGAATTGCAGATCCATCGGATCGGTCAGCCATGCCAACACGGGGGCGTTCACGCCTTGGCGACGGATGGTGTCGGCGGTGTCGTAGGGTTTCAGGGTGCGACCTTCCAGGCGCCCGCGCAGGCGTTTGCCCTTGAGTTCCGGGTAGACGCTGTCGAGCGCGACGACCACCAGGTCATCGGGTACGCCGTAGACCGGGACGCCGGCGTGGTCGGTGCGTGTCAGGCTGCCGGGGTAGACCGGCTCGTAATAGCCGGTGATCAGGCCGTTGGCGCTGTTTTCGGCCGAGCGCAGGCTGAACACGTCCAGACGGGTCTGGAGAAAGGTACGAACCGCACCGGGTTCTGCCGCGATGTTTGCGGCAGCGTTGCAGGTGCCAGCCCAGGTGGCATCGCTCTTGAGCCGTTCGCAGGCGCTGCGCCAGGCGTTGAAGCCCGCCAGCAGGTCGCTGTCGCTTACCTGGGGCAGGTCTTTCCAGGTGGCACTGGTGTAGGTGGCTATTGCGTGCGTTTTGGGTTTTTCCGGGTTGCCGCCATTGCAACCGGCCAGCAGGGCCAGTACGGGTAGCAGCCAGTTCAGGCGGCTGAAAGTCATCTTCATGGGTGTCGATTTCCTGAGGTTGCCGCGTGCTGGGCAGCACGTGCAGCCCCTAGTGTTGATAAGGGTATTGGTCTTTGGGGGCCGTGCGAGGATACTGGCAGCCTTTTTTGTGAGCCGAAGCGATCATGATGTTCAAACGACTCTGTGTAGTACTGCTGGCCTGCATGACCCTGACCGCCTGTGGCGGTGTCGATCCGAATTCGCCGCTGGGCCAGCGCAAGGCGATCTTCAAGCAGATGCTCAAGACCAGCGAAGACCTGGGCGGCATGTTGCGTGGGCGGCTGGCGTTCGACAGCCAGAAATTTGCCGACGGCGCGCTGAAGCTTGATGGCCTGACGCACGAACCGTGGAAGCATTTTCCACAGGTGCGCGAGGAAAAGGACTCCAGTGCACGTGAAGACGTCTGGCAGAAGCAGGCGCGCTTCCAGGAACTTGCCCGGCAGATGGAGGCCGCTACCGGTGAACTGGTCGCGGTTACCCGTCATCAGCCGCTGACGCCTGCAGAGCTGGCGGCGCCCATGCAAAAGGTTGAGCAGGCCTGCAAGGCATGCCATACCGAGTTTCGCAATCACTGATCAGTTGAGCGCAAGCACTGCATCGCTGACCGGTCGGCGATGCAGGTGACGCCGGCATGCACCGCAGTCACTTTTCCAGTTCATCCAGCGCGTGCTGCAACTCCTTGCGCGACTCTGCCAGTTTGTCCTTGCGCTTGTTGATGCGCTCCGCGTCGCCTTTTTTCATGGCTTTTTCAAGGTCATTCTGGCGCTGGGCGACCTCGTGTCGAGCCTCCAGGACCTTTTTCTCCCGTTCCTTGCGCAGGCTGGTATCGGTGCAGTTGGCTGTCACTTCGCTCAGGGCCTTTTCCAGACCGGCCTGTTGTTCGCTGTTGCCGTGGGCGCGAGCCTGCTCGATCTGTTCGCTGATCGCCTGGCGTTTGGCTGCGCAGCCTGTAAGGCCGGGTTGCTCTTCAGCGGCCAGCAGCGGTGCAGCCATGAGGCTACAGGCCGCGAACAGGGCAAGAGGTGAAAGCAGTTTCATAGGGGCTCCATAGGGGGCGGGACAGCAGAAGCGTTGATGCTGCCCTGAACCGAGAAATTTAGAAACCCTCGATTGCATGCTGGCGCAGTTGTTCGGCCAGCATTTGCAGTTCAGGTGCCTGGAAGAATGCGCTCAGTTGGGCTGCTCGTCTCGGGCCGATACCCGCTTCCTGTTGCCAGCGCGCAGTGTCGCGTTGTGCCAGCTCCAGCCAGTTGTCACCCAGGTCGAGGTGGCTGGGTGCGGGTATGCCCAGAGCGCGGATCCAGCGGGAAAACGGCTGCTGGCGAGCCTGTGCGAAGTTTTGTTGCAAGTGTTTGCTGCTGCGTTCGCCCAGCCCCGGTATGTGTTGCAGTTGGCTGTCGGGCAGGGCCAGCCAATCAACCAGGTGGGTGACATGGCCGCTGTCGGTCAGCCGCTCCCAGGTGCCTTGGCCAACGCCGGTCAGGTTCAGCCCTTGCTTGCCGCTTAGCCAGTTCAGTCGGGACAGGAACTGCGCCCGGCAGCCCGGTGTCGGTTGCCAGCAACTGAGCGGATGGTAGGCCGCAGGGTCGGGTACTTGAAGTGGCTGGCGTTGTGGGTTGCGGTGAACCACCGCATCAAGCCTCGGTATGGTCAGGCCGGCCAGGCTGATGGCAACCTGGTCACCGGGCCGGATGTCCAGTTGCTGCCAGCGCTGCAGGGAGCCAACGCTCACCTGACGTATCGTTCGGTCGTCCAGTTGCACCGGAGCGACCTGAATGATCGGGTTGATGCGTCCGGTACGACCGATGCCGAACTGCACGTCGCGCACCTCCGCCAGCGCCTGTGCAAGCGGGTACTTCCATGCGGCTGTCCAGTGCGGAGGGTGGGCTTGCCAGCGTTCGGGCGACGGGTGGCTGCCCTGGCGTAGCACCACACCATCGCTGGCGAAGGGCAGCGGGGTGCGATACCAGTGCTCGCGCCAGTGCGCGGCTTGGCTGGCGCTGCTGATTGGCTGGCTGTACTCGCCGATAAGGGGGAAGCCCAGTTCGGTCAGGCGCGCCAGGCGTTTGGCTGGATCCTGTGGGCCTGCTGGCCAGCCCCAGGCGAACAGACCGATGCGCGCACCGTCCGCGTCACTGAGTTGCTTACGGGCCAGGCGCCCGGCGACATCGGCTCGGGCATTCAGGCTGCCGCTATGGGCTTGCACATGGTTGTCCAGCTGCCAGTAAAGCTCACCCTGGAGCACCAGGTCGACGGGCTCCGACAGTGTTTGGTTCACAGCGCTGAGTGCTGGAATGTGCCGGCTCCAGTCGTGCCCGTGGGTGCCGTCGCCGCGACTGATGAGATGTGCCAGTCGGCCTTGGCGGTAGATAAGTGTGGCCGCGACGCCATCGACTTTGGGCTGAACCCATACATCGTCTTTTGCCATAAGCCAGGTACGCACGGCGGATTCATCAGGCAACTTGTGCAGGCCTGTGTGTGGGACCGGATGCGCGATGGGGCCGCTTGCGCTGCTCAGCGGGTTGGCGGCCGGTGTGTCGAGGGCAAAGCAGCGCTGCCACTGCTGCAGTCGTGCACGGCTCTGGTCATACAGTTCGTCATCGACCTCTGACCGGCCTTGGCCATGGTACTGCTCGTCCCAGGTGGTGAGGCGGCGTTGCAGGTGTTCTATGGCTTGGCGAGCATCGGGTTGCGACCACTCGGGGCAGGTGCTGGCCTCAAGGGTGCCGCTACTGAGCACCAGCAGCAGAAAGGAAAACAGTAGTGCAGGCATGGCGAGCATCCTTGCTCGGCGGGAGGAACACAAAGCCTAGGAAAGTTGCAGCGGCCAATGCGTTTGAAGTTGTCAGTACATGTGTATCTGTGGCGCACAAAAAAGCCCCTGCCGGTTACCCGGCAGGGGCTTTGGGGTGACGCAGGGTACTTACAGACCGGCAGCTGCGCGCAGGGCGTCGGCGCGGTCAGTGCGCTCCCAGGTGAAGGTGGTGAAGGTGTCGTCACCGACTGTCTTCAGCTGCGGAGTACGGCCGAAGTGACCGTAGGCTGCAGTTTCCTGGTACATCGGGTGCAGCAGGTCGAGCATGGTGGTGATTGCGTAAGGACGCAGGTCGAAATGCTCGCGAACCAGTTGGATGATCTTGTCATCGCTGATTTTGCCGGTGCCGAAGGTGTTCAGCGAGATCGACGTCGGCTGAGCGACGCCAATCGCGTAGGAAACCTGAATCTCGCAGCGATCGGCCAGGCCTGCGGCGACGATGTTCTTGGCCACGTAGCGGCCGGCGTAGGCGGCGGAACGGTCAACCTTGGATGGGTCTTTACCGGAGAATGCGCCACCACCGTGACGGGCCATGCCGCCGTAGGTGTCGACGATGATCTTGCGACCGGTCAGGCCGCAGTCGCCTACCGGGCCGCCGATGATGAAGCTACCGGTCGGGTTGATGTGGTACTGGGTGCCTTTGTGCAGCAGTTCGGCAGGCAGGGAGTGCTTGACGATCAGCTCCATCACAGCTTCCTGCAGGTCCTTGTGGGAGACTTCAGGGTTGTGCTGGGTGGACAGGACGACGGCGTCGATACCGACGACCTTGCCGTCTTCGTAACGGCAGGTGACCTGCGACTTGGCATCCGGACGCAGCCATGGCAGCAGGCCGGATTTGCGGGCTTCGGCCTGGCGCTGGACCAGACGGTGAGAGAAGCAGATCGGTGCTGGCATCAGCACGTCGGTTTCGTTGCTGGCGTAGCCGAACATCAGGCCCTGGTCGCCCGCGCCCTGGTCTTCCGGCTTGCTGCGGTCAACGCCCTGGGCGATGTCCACGGACTGTTTGCCGATGATGTTCATCACGGCGCAGGTGGCGCCGTCGAAGCCGACGTCGGAGCTGTTGTAGCCGATGTCGATGATGACTTTACGAACGATTTCTTCGAGGTCGACCCAGGCCGATGTGGTGACTTCGCCAGCAATGATCGCTACGCCGGTTTTCACCATGGTTTCGCAAGCGACACGGGCGTATTTGTCCTGGGCGATGATTGCGTCCAGTACGGCGTCCGAAATCTGGTCGGCGATTTTGTCCGGATGCCCTTCAGACACAGACTCGGACGTGAAAAGGGAGTATTCGCTCATCTCGACGGGTTCCTAAATATTTACCGATGGTGAGTGTCGCCAGTCGGTCGCTGAAAATGGCGGACCTGAATCTGGAAACCATTACGTAAGCCCACATAGAGGCTGTCCCCGGGAGCCAGTCCCGCAGCATTGGCCCAGCGGGCCAGGTCGTCCTGCTCAAAGCCCAGCCAGAGATCACCGCAGGCCTCTCTGGCCCAACTCTGGTCGTGGCTGCACAACTCTGTAACCAACAGGCTGCCGCCTGGTTTGACACGGGTGGCCAGTTGCCGCAGGGCATCGGCCGGAGCACTGAAGTGGTGCAAGACCATGTTCAGCACCACGCAGTCGGCGTCGACATCCGTTGCACTGAGTGCATCGGCCAACTGCAGGTTTACGTTAGCCAGACGCTCGCGCTTGCACACCTGACGCGCCAGTTCGAGCATGGTCGGGCTGTTGTCCAGGGCGGTTACCTGCTCGAAACGCTTGGCCAGTTCGGGTAGGAACTCGCCATCGCCCGGGCCGACTTCAAGCGCGCTGGCGCCGGGGGCGAAGCTTAGCTTGTCGAGCAGGCTCAGCAGGCTCTCGCGGTACTGTGCGAGGCCAGCGATCAGGTCCTGCTGGGCACGAAACTTTTCTTCTACACGCTGGAAAAAATCCTGGCTGGTGGCCGCGCGGCGTTGTTGCACGAGGGCCATCCGTGCCTGCACCTCGGCCGGCAACGACAGGCTGTCCACTTCTTCCAGCAGCGCTGCGTGCAGCTTGCCACCCAGGCGAAGGCTGTCGGGCAGGGCGCGGCGGTAGAAGATGGCATTGCCTTCACGGCGTGTGGCGACCAGTGTGGCTTGA
This sequence comes from Pseudomonas sp. HLS-6 TE3448, assembly GCF_053629555.1. Taxonomy (NCBI): domain Bacteria; kingdom Pseudomonadati; phylum Pseudomonadota; class Gammaproteobacteria; order Pseudomonadales; family Pseudomonadaceae; genus Pseudomonas; species Pseudomonas sp. HLS-6 TE3448. The sequence continues at coordinate 1,801,733 of NZ_JBRJIO010000001.1, forward strand.
GCCAGTACCTTCAAGTGGTGGCTCATGCCGGACTGGCCGATCGCGAAGATCTGCGCCAGTTCCAGTACGCCAAACGAATCGTTGGCCAGTGCACGCAACACATTCAGGCGCAGCGGATCGCCGCCGGCCTTGCACAGGGCCGCCAGCTCGTCGCTTTGCTCATGGCGGACTGACGGCACGCGTAGGTTCATGGGGCGGCAGTCTAGTCAGCGACCTCCGCTGTCGCAAGCGCAATATCAAAAAGTTTTGATATTGCGCGATGAGTGGGCTGTGCAAAGGCATGTCCGGCGACAAATTCGGCTGTTTGACCGGGCGATTCGCCAAAACCAACCTCAATCACAGGAAAATCACCCGACAGCGACCATCCGTCATTGCCCCCGAGCCTGTGACTGGGCGAAAATGGCCGCCTTTTTCTGTCCCGTTACTTATTCAAGCCCCAGGAGATAAGCGATGCCCAGCCGTCGTGAGCGTGCCAACGCCATTCGTGCCCTCAGCATGGATGCCGTGCAAAAGGCCAACAGCGGCCACCCAGGTGCCCCTATGGGCATGGCGGATATCGCCGAAGTTCTTTGGCGTGACTACCTGAAGCACAACCCGAGCAATCCGGCTTTTGCCGACCGCGACCGCTTCGTGCTGTCGAACGGCCATGGTTCGATGCTGATTTATTCGCTGCTGCACCTGACCGGCTACGACCTGTCGATCGACGACCTGAAGAACTTCCGTCAGTTGCACAGCCGTACCCCGGGCCACCCGGAGTATGGATACACCCCAGGTGTCGAGACCACCACCGGCCCGCTCGGTCAGGGCCTGGCCAACGCCGTGGGCTTCGCCATTGCCGAGAAGGTGCTGGGCGCCCAGTTCAACCGTGAAGGCCACAACGTCGTCGACCACCACACCTACGTTTTCCTGGGTGATGGCTGCATGATGGAAGGTATTTCCCATGAAGTCGCTTCCCTGGCCGGCACCCTGGGCCTGGGCAAGCTGATTGCCTTCTACGATGACAACGGCATCTCCATCGATGGTGAAGTCGAAGGCTGGTTCACGGATGACACGCCGAAGCGTTTCGAAGCCTACAACTGGCAGGTGATCCGCAACGTCAACGGTCACGATGCCGACGAGATCAAGACCGCCATCGAGACCGCTCGCAAGAGCGATAAGCCAACCCTGATCTGCTGCAAGACCATCATTGGTTTCGGTTCGCCGAACAAGCAGGGCAAGGAAGACTGCCACGGTGCTCCACTGGGTAACGACGAAATCGCCCTGGCGCGCAAAGAGCTGAACTGGAACCACGGTCCATTCGAAATCCCGGCCGACATCTACGCCGAATGGGACGCCAAGGAAGCCGGCAAGGCTGTTGAGGCCGAGTGGAATGCTCGTTTTGACGCCTATGCCGCAGCCTTCCCTGAACTGGCCAGCGAACTGAAACGTCGCCTGAGCGGTGAACTGCCGGCCGATTTCTCGGAAAAAGCCGCTGCCTACATCGCCGACGTTGCGGCCAAGGGCGAAACCATCGCCAGCCGCAAGGCCAGCCAGAACGCACTGAATGCCTTCGGCCCGCTGCTGCCTGAATTCCTTGGCGGTTCGGCTGACCTGGCCGGCTCCAACCTGACCCTGTGGAAAGGCTGCAAGGGTGTCAGCGCTGAAGACGCCAGCGGCAACTACATGTTCTACGGCGTACGTGAGTTCGGCATGAGCGCCATCATGAACGGCGTGGCCCTGCACGGTGGTTTCGTGCCGTACGGCGCGACCTTCCTGATCTTCATGGAATACGCCCGCAACGCTGTGCGCATGTCGGCGCTGATGAAGAAACGTGTGCTGTATGTGTTCACCCACGACTCCATCGGCCTGGGCGAAGACGGCCCGACCCACCAGCCAATCGAGCAACTGGCCAGCCTGCGCTGCACGCCGAACCTGGACACCTGGCGCCCGGCCGATGCGGTCGAGTCGGCGGTGGCCTGGAAGTTCGCCGTTGAGCGTAACGACGGCCCTTCGGCACTGATCTTCTCGCGTCAGAACCTGCCACACCAGCCACGCGATGCGGCTCAAGTGGCGGATATCGCGCGTGGCGGTTATGTGCTCAAGGACAGCGTTGGCGAGCCAGAGCTGATCCTGATCGCCACCGGTTCGGAAGTGGGCCTGGCCGTTCAGGCCTACGACAAACTGACCGAGCAGGGCCGCAAGGTCCGTGTGGTATCGATGCCTTGCACCACCGTGTTCGACGCCCAGGACGCTGGCTACAAGCAAGCCGTTCTGCCAGTCGAAGTTGGCGCACGTATCGCCATTGAAGCTGCTCACGCGGACTTCTGGTACAAGTACGTGGGCCTGGAAGGTCGCATCATCGGTATGACCACCTTCGGCGAGTCGGCCCCTGCGCCAGCCCTGTTCGAAGAATTCGGCTTCACCCTGGAGAACATCCTGGGCACCGCCGAAGAGCTGCTGGAAGACTGATCGCGTTGCCCTGTGGGGGCTGGTGTCGGCGTTTCGCCGGCAAACCAGCGCCCACAGGGGCATCGAGATTCCTGTGGGCGCTGGCGTGCCAGCGATTGAACGCACCGCGTTTTCCACAGGCTGCAGAATAACGCTTCTGTTCCGTGAGCATTCTATGTCCCAACCGCGCCCTTATAGAGTTGCACTCAACGGCTATGGCCGTATTGGTCGTTGTGTCTTGCGTGCTTTGTTCGAGCGCGGGTCGAAGGCCGGTTTCGAGATCGTCGCCTTGAACGATCTGGCTGATCAGGCCAGCCTCGAGTACCTAACGCGCTTCGACTCCACCCATGGACGTTTCCCCGGTGAGGTGAAGGTCGACGGCGATTGCCTGCACATCAACGGCGACTGCGTGAAAGTACTGCGCAGTGCAACCCCGGAAGGTATCGACTGGGCTGCACTGGATATCGATCTGGTGCTGGAGTGCTCCGGTGCCTATAACACCCGCGCCGATGGCCAACGGTTTCTGGATGCCGGTGCGCCACGTGTGCTGTTTTCCCAGCCGATGGCGAGCGAGGCAGATGTCGACGCCACCATCGTCTATGGCATCAACCAGGGCTGCCTGACCGGGCATGAGCGTCTGGTCTCGAACGCATCCTGTACCACCAACTGCGGTGTGCCGCTGTTACGGGTGCTGGATGACGCCTTTGGCCTTGAGTATGTGTCGATCACGACCATTCACTCGGCGATGAACGATCAGCCCGTCATTGATGCCTATCATCACGAAGACCTGCGCCGCACGCGTTCGGCCTTCCAGTCCGTGATTCCGGTTTCCACGGGCCTGGCGCGAGGTATCGAGCGCCTGTTGCCGGAACTTGCCGGTCGAATCCAGGCCAAAGCGGTACGGGTGCCGACGGTGAACGTTTCGTGCCTGGATATCACCCTGCAGACCTCGCGCGACACTGATGCCGCGCAGGTCAATCAGGTACTCCGTGAAGCAGCCTTGAGTGGCCCGCTGCACGGCCTGCTGGCCTACACTGAATTGCCGCATGCCAGCTGCGACTTTAACCATGACCCGCATTCGGCCATTGTCGATGCCAGCCAGACCCGTGTTTCCGGCCCCCGGCTGGTGAACCTGTTGGCCTGGTTCGACAACGAATGGGGTTTCGCCAACCGTATGCTCGACGTCGCCGGTCATTACCTGCGTGTCGCCGACCCCACTTGCACCACTCGCAAACAGCCCTGAAGGACTGCATTCATGACCGTTTTGAAGATGACCGACCTCGATCTGCACGGTAAGCGCGTACTGATCCGCGAAGACCTCAACGTTCCTGTCAAGGACGGTGTGGTTGCCAGCGATGCGCGTATCCTTGCTTCGCTGCCGACCATCAAGCTGGCCTTGGAAAAGGGTGCGGCCGTGATGGTTTGCTCTCACCTGGGGCGTCCGAGCGAAGGCGAATTTTCCGCCGAAAACAGCCTTAAGCCGGTTGCCGACTACCTCAGCAAGGCGCTGGGTCGCGATGTACCGCTGATCGCCGATTACCTCGATGGCGTTGAGGTCAAGGCCGGTGACGTTGTGCTGTTCGAGAACGTGCGCTTCAACAAAGGTGAGAAAAAGAACGCCGATGAACTGGCCCAGAAGTACGCCGCCCTGTGCGACGTCTTCGTCATGGATGCGTTCGGTACTGCTCACCGCGCCGAGGGTTCGACCCACGGCGTTGCCAAGTTCGCCAAGGTCGCGGCGGCGGGCCCTCTGCTGGCCGCTGAGCTGGACGCGCTGGGCAAGGCGCTGGGCGCCCCGGCCAAGCCAATGGCGGCCATCGTTGCCGGCTCCAAGGTTTCCACCAAGCTGGACGTACTGAACAGCCTGAGCCAGATCTGCGATCAACTGATCGTCGGTGGTGGCATCGCCAACACCTTCCTGGCGGCAGCGGGCTACAAGGTCGGCAAGTCGCTGTACGAACCTGATCTGGTTGAAACCGCCAAAGCCATTGCGGCCAAGGTCAGCGTGCCGCTGCCGGTGGATGTGGTGGTTGCCAAGGAATTTGCCGAAAGCGCTGCTGCCACCGTCAAGGCCGTTGCTGACGTTGCCGATGACGACATGATCCTCGATATCGGGCCGAAAACCGCCGAGCACTTTGCCGAGCTGCTGAAGTCCTCCAAGACCATTCTCTGGAACGGTCCGGTTGGCGTCTTCGAGTTCGACCAGTTCGGTAATGGCACCAAGGTACTGGCGCACGCCATCGCCCAGAGCGAAGCGTTCTCCATTGCCGGTGGTGGCGACACCCTGGCCGCTATCGACAAGTATGGTGTCGGTGCTGATATCTCCTACATTTCTACTGGCGGTGGTGCCTTCCTCGAATTCGTCGAGGGCAAGGTCTTGCCGGCGGTCGACATGCTGGAACAACGGGCCAAGGCCTGAACCGTTCAGTGCCTGGCAAAGGGAGCAGCCTGATGGTCAAACTATTGCCTGTGGTGATCCTGGCGGCAGTGCTGAGTGGCTGCTCCAGTACTGCCGCGCCTGAGGCGAACCAGGCGGGTGTGTCGAAGGGCGGCTGCTACCAGTCTGAATGGCAGGCCGAAACCGCGCCGGTCATCAGTAAAAGGCTTGGCCCGGATGGCCTGGAAAAGTATGACGACGAACATCAGCGTCAGGCGCATGGTTGCCCTTGAGTGTTTCAGTGATTCAATGCAACCCGCTGACCGTGTTGTGGTCTTAGAGGACATGTGATGAAACGCGTTCTGGCCCTGATGGGCTTGGCGACACTGGCAGGCTGCGTGAGCAATCCTCAGCCGGTTGCGGGTAACTGGACACGCTGGGTGTGCGACAGTCAGGCAGAAGTGTTCTGGCGCTTTGCCGATAGCCACCAGCAGTCCATGGATGTTCGACTGGGCGGCGGCGACCGGGTCTATCGGCTCAAGCCTGAGCCGGGGGCTTCCGGAGCGCTGTACAGCGATGGTGTATTGGCCTTCCACACCCAAGGTAACGAAGGCCTGGTGTACTGGGTAGCAACCAACGATTTGATAGGACGGGGCTGCAAGGCACCGTGACTGGCCGGGCCAGCGTGCGCTGGTCCACACTACTTGAATAGCAGCCGCCGCTACGGCAGGCTTGCACGATTAACGACCCTCGTCGGGAGAGACACACAACATGGCACTCATTAGCATGCGCCAGATGCTGGACCACGCCGCTGAATTTGGCTACGGCGTTCCAGCTTTCAACGTCAACAACCTTGAGCAAATGCGCGCCATCATGGAAGCGGCCGACAAGACCGACTCCCCGGTGATCGTCCAGGCCTCGGCCGGTGCCCGTAAATACGCTGGCGCCCCATTCCTGCGTCACCTGATCCTGGCCGCAATCGAAGAGTTCCCGCATATCCCGGTGTGCATGCACCAGGACCACGGCACCAGCCCGGATGTCTGCCAGCGTTCGATTCAGCTGGGTTTCAGCTCGGTCATGATGGACGGCTCGCTGGGTGAAGACGGCAAGACGCCAACCGACTACGAGTACAACGTTCGCGTTACTCAGCAGACCGTGGCCTTGGCTCACGCCTGTGGCGTTTCCGTAGAGGGTGAGCTGGGCTGCCTGGGCTCGCTGGAAACCGGTATGGCCGGCGAAGAAGACGGCATTGGTGCAGAAGGCGTGCTGGATCACAGCCAGATGCTGACCGACCCTGAAGAAGCGGCAGACTTCGTCAAGAAGACTCAGGTCGATGCCCTGGCCATTGCCATCGGCACCAGCCACGGCGCCTACAAGTTCACCAAGCCACCAACCGGTGACATCCTGGCAATCGAGCGTATCAAGGAAATCCACAAGCGCATTCCTAACACCCACCTGGTGATGCACGGTTCTTCTTCGGTTCCGCAAGAGTGGCTGGCGATCATCAACCAGTACGGTGGTGAGATCAAAGAGACCTACGGCGTGCCGGTTGAAGAAATCGTCGAAGGCATCAAGTACGGCGTGCGCAAGGTCAACATCGACACTGACTTGCGTCTGGCCTCTACCGGTGCAATGCGCCGTCACATGGCGATGAACCCAAGCGAGTTCGATCCACGCAAGTTCTTCGCCGAAACCGTCAAGGCCATGCGTGACGTCTGCATCGCCCGCTACGAAGCCTTCGGTACTGCCGGTAATGCCTCGAAGATCAAGCCGATCTCCCTGGAAGGCATGTTCCAGCGTTATGCCAAAGGTGAGCTGGCTGCCAAGGTCAACTAAACCTGGTAACCCGGAAAACCCGCAGCGATGCGGGTTTTTTGTTTTTGCGAGCCAAGCACAGGAGCGTGTTGGCTCGTTCGGACAGACCGTTAGTCGGTGAGTGTCCGTTTCATTACGTGATCACGGGATGCTGGCTTCAGATTTATGGCCGCCACGACTAGAGTTAGGTTTAGATTTCAGCCGAAGTAGAGATCGGTCTCATAAGAGAAGCAGCATGGATTGCGCGCATACTCAGCATCAAAACGGCAGCTCGGTGTTGCTGGTCGTTGATGATTACCCTGAAAACCTGATCAGCATGCGGGCGCTGTTGGCCCGGCGAGACTGGCAGGTACTGACGGCAAGCTCCGGGAGAGAAGCGCTGAGCGCGCTGCTCGAGCATGAAGTGGACCTCGTGCTGCTTGATGTGCAAATGCCGGAGATGGATGGATTCGAAGTGGCCCGCCTGATGCGTGGCAGCCAGCGTACACGCATGACCCCGATTATTTTCCTGACAGCCAATGAGCAGTCCCAGGCGGCTGTGCTCAAGGGCTATGCCAGCGGGGCTGTTGATTACCTGTTCAAGCCTTTTGACCCGCAAATACTCAAGCCCAAGGTGCAGGCACTGCTTGAACAGCAGCGCAATCGCCGTGAGCTGCAACGCCTGAGTCGCGATCTGGAGACGGCGCGCGCTTTCAATGCGTCGGTGCTTGAAAATGCCGCTGAAGGCATTCTGGTTGTGGCCGAGAATGGCCTCATCGAATTTGCGAATCCGGCGATTTCACGCTTGCTTGAAACGCCCGTCGAGCGTTTGCAAGGTGTGGGTCTGCTGACCTTCCTGCAGACGCCAGAGGCTACCCTGTGGCGCGATTCAGCGTTCTACCAGGCTTACCAGAGCCGTGAAATCTACCGCCTGCATGATGCTGTGCTGCGTACCGGAACCGGCCAGTTGCTGCCGGTGGCATTGTCCTGCGCGCCACTGCCTGGCGAGCAGCAGGCGATGGTTGTGACGGTGCTGGACATGTCAGTGGTGCGCAGCCTGCATCAGCAGCTTGAACATCAAGCGGTCACCGATCCGTTGACCGGCTTGCTCAATCGCCGGGGGTTCTGTCAGGCGGCAGAGAGCGTGTTGCTGCGCAGTGAGCATTCCCAAAAGGCGCAGGCCCTGATGTACCTGGACCTGGATGGCTTCAAGCGCGTCAACGATACGCTGGGTCATGAAGCCGGCGACCGGGTGTTGCATTGGGTGGCCGAGCAATTGAAGGATTGCCTGGGGGCGCATGCGATCCTCGGGCGCATGGGCGGTGATGAGTTTACCGCCCTGCTTGATGCGCTGGACTACCCGGAGCAGGCCGCTCGTTTCGCGGAAAGGCTGATCGAACGGATGTCGATCTGCCAACTGATTGATGGCATGGAAGTCACCTTGGGCGTCAGCATTGGCATTGCCACGTGTCCTGATTGCGACACAGGCCTTGCCGGGTTGCTGCGTGCCGCCGATGCGGCCATGTACGCGGCGAAACAAGCAGGTCGTCAGCAGTACCGCTATTACGATCAGGAGCTCAATGGGCGTGCACGTTCGCGCTTGATGCTCGAAGACAGCGTGCGTGATGCTATCGAGAACCACGATTTCAACCTTGTCTATCAGCCGCAGGTTGCATTTGCCGATGGCCGCTTGCGAGGCTTCGAGGCGCTGTTGCGCTGGCAGCACCCAAGTGTTGGCGATGTGCCGCCAGGGTTGTTCATTCCGTTGCTGGAGGAGGCGCGGCTGATTACCCGGCTGGCCAGTTGGATCTATCAGCAGGGCGCCGCGCAGCGCAAGGCCTGGGGGAATGTGCTGGGGGCTGAGGTTGTGTTGAGTATCAGCCTGAGTCGGGCCCAGTTCTCGATGCCGAACCTGGCCGAAGAGCTCGGGCGGGTCATTCAGGGCCATGGCCTGATACCGGCGCAGTTGGAGGTCGAGGTTGCTGAAACCTCGTTGAATTTCAGTAACGATATCGCGCTCAAGCAATTGCAGCGCCTGCGGCAATTGGGGGTGCGGGTGGCGCTGGACGACTTTGGCGCTGGCGACTGTTCATTGCGCATGCTGCGCGATTTGCCGATAGACACCCTTAAACTCGACCGTCATCTGGTCGCCAGGTTGCCCGAGTCGACGATGGATGCAGTACTGGTTCGCGCCGTCATTGAGTTGTGCCGGCAGTACGGCATCAGCGTGATTGCCGAGGGGGTCGAGTCACGTGCTCAGGCCGACTGGCTTCAGGCCAATGGGTGTGAGTACGTCCAGGGCTTTTTGGTGGCGCACCCATTGACGACCGAGGATGCGGGGGCTTTTCCGGCGTTTTTTGACTGGCAGCACCGGTAGTTGGTTACACTGCGTCTTTATCTATTCAGCTGTAGCCATGACCGTCCTCAAGTACCTGCAAGCCTACCCCGCCAACCTGCAAGATCAGGTGCGGCAGATGATCGCCAGCAACCGCCTGGGTGATTATCTGGCGCAGCGCTATAGCGAGCGGCATCAGGTGCAGAGCGACAAGGCGTTGTACGCCTATGCCCAGGCCATCAGGCAGGAGTACCTGCGCAATGCGCCGAACCTGGACAAGGTCCTGTTCGACAACCGGCTCGACCTGACCCACCGGGCACTGGGTTTGCACACGGCGGTGTCGCGGGTGCAGGGTGGCAAACTCAAGGCGAAGAAAGAGATACGTATTGCCTCGTTGTTCAAGGAGGCGGCCCCGCAGTTTCTGCGCATGATCGTGGTGCATGAGCTGGCGCACTTCAAGGAGGCCGAGCACAACAAGGCCTTCTATCAGCTCTGTGAGTACATGCAGCCGGGCTACCATCAACTGGAGTTTGACCTGCGTGTTTACCTGACCTGGCGGGAGTTGCCTGCCCAGGCCTGACTGACAAGGATTTGCCGATGGATGTGAGCAAGACCAAGACCAGCTTCTACCGCCGCCTTTACGTTGCCTGGTTGATCGACAGCCAGACCGCCAGCAGCGTTCCCGCCCTGATGGAGGCCACTGGCATGCCACGGCGTACCGCTCAGGACACGATTGCTGCGTTGAGTGACCTGGACATCCTCTGCGAGTTCGAACAGCAGGCTGGGGCGCGCAATCATGCCGGGCATTACCGTATTCGTGACTGGGGAGCGATTGATCCTCAGTGGGTCCTCCAGCACCTGGGGCAGATCCGCGAGGTGCTGGGTTATCCCTGATACCGCTGCGCAGGCGACTGCGCCATGCGCCGTGGAGGTCAGTTGCTAGCGGCGCATGCCGACATGCGCAATACCGTCCTCCAGGTAGGCCTCACCTGCGACCTTGAAGCCATGACGGGCGTAGTAGTCCTGCAGATGTGCTTGTGCTGACAGGTACACCGGCACGTCGGGCCAGAGCTGCTCGGCATGCTTCAAACCTTGCTCCATCAGTTCATGCCCCAGGCCTTTTGCGCGTGCGTGCGGTGCGATCAGCACCCGACCGATCACCACGTCACCGCCCTGCGACGTGGGGTCGAGCAGGCGCAGATAAGCCACCAGCGTGTCGTCCTGCCATGCCATCAAGTGGCAGGTGTCACTGGCCAGGTCTTCCCCGTCGATGTCCAGATAGGGGCATTTCTGTTCAACGACGAATACTTCCGAGCGCAGTTTGAGGATGGCGTAGAGCTGTTCCTTGCCAAGGTCCGAGTGGTGTTTGCAGAGCCATTCGATGGGCATGATAGGCCTCGTCCTGATGTCAATGACTCATCATGGCAGAGCACTGTGCCCACGACGAGACTGAAGTTGCGGCGGATTGTGTCTGTTGTGCGCCCGATCAACGGTGCAGGCAAATAGCTATTATTTCCGCTGCCCGAGTCCTTCATCTTTGTGTAATCTGAATTCGCCTTCTAGAGTTCTGGCACTAGGTGCATTTTCAGGCCGTTGGACATTGGCGCGGGCAGGGTGCTCGCTAAGGGATTTGAGCATGGCTGTATTGCTTCGAGTCTTGGTTTTGCTTGGATTGCTTTGCGCAACGGCCCCCCTGATCGCAGCGGACAAGCTCAGGCTTGTGGCGGATGCCTGGCCTCCGTTCACCGATGCCAGCCTGCAAGGGGGCGGGCTGGCTACGGCGATTGTTACCACAGCGCTCAAGCGTGCCGGCTATGAAAGCGAATTTGAGCAGGCCCCTTGGGCGCGGGCATTGATGGGCGTGGGCGAAGGCCGTTACGACATCCTGGTCAATGCCTGGTACAACGACTCACGTACACGGATCGGGGAATTTTCGGCCGGGTACCTGACCAACCGCATACGCTTGCTCAAGCGCAAGGATAAAGCGATTACCTTCCAGACCCTGGCGGATTTGTATCCCTATCCGATCGCAGTCGTTCGTGACTATGCATACTCCCTCAGCTTCGATGCCGATAGCCGCTTGCAGAAGGTCCCTGTGCGCAGCTTTTCGGTGGCGGTGCGAATGCTGGCAGCAAGCCGGGTAAGCTTGACCCTTGAGGACGAGTACGTCGCTCGCCATTTTCTCAAGCAGGAACCTGCGCCTGTTCGCGACAGCGTTGAGTTTTTCGGCAAGCCGCTCAGTGAAAACAGCCTGCACATTCTGGTCAGCCTGAAAAACCCTCGTCATCAGCAAATCGTTGCCGCGTTCGATCAGGCTATCGTGGCGATGCAGGCCGATGGCAGCTATGCCCGTCTGCTCAAACAGTACGGTTTGTGATCAGGCCGCAGACTCTTTGATCAGATGCGCCGCCAAGGTGCGCAGCGGGCCAAGTTGGCGGCAGATCAAGGCCAGCTGGGTTTGGACCAGACGTTGGGTTTCGTCGATTTCCTCGGGTACCTGTTCCAGCCTGTTGGCGAGGGCTTCCTCGTCATCGCTGTGAATCGCGACGGGTAGTTTGGTCGACAGGCCGACGGCGATTTCATCGAGGCTGTCTGCCAAGCGTGCCCCGGCCCCTTCGACCAGCTCGGTACGTGCCTCGGCCGCCAGGACGCTATCGCGATGGGCGCCGAGGCCTGAAAGGTAGCTGAGCAGGGTGTGCGACAACACCAGGAATCGAAAACCGACATCCGCCTCCTTTCGGAAATGCCCGGGCTCCATCAGCATGTTGGCCAAGGTGGTCGACAGCGCCGCATCGGCGTTGTGGGCGTTGCGGCGCGCCAGGCGGTAGGCCAGGTCGTCGCGCTTGCCGTTGGCATACTGTTGGAGGATCTGGCGCAGGTAGATGCTGTTGCAACTCAGGGTATTGGCCAGCACCTTGTTCAACCGCCGCCCCTGCCAGTCTGGCAGGAACAGGAAGACTGCGAGGATGGCGATCAGGCTGCCAATCAACGTATCGAACAGGCGTGGCAGGAACAGCCCGTAGCCGTCACCGATCTGGTTGAAACAGAACAGCACCATCAGGGTGATCGCTGCCGTGGCCAGGGTGTAGCGGGTGGTTCGATAGACGAAAAACACCACGCCGGCGACAACCGCGAACATCGACTGGATCAGTGGGTTGGGGAACAGGTCGAACAATGCCCAGCCAACGGTAAGGCCAATCCCCGTTCCAATGATCCGCTGCACCAGCTTGCGTCGCGTGGCGCCATAGTTGGGCTGGCAGACGAACAACGTGGTGAGGATGATCCAGTAGCCTTGGGTGGGGTGGATCAGGTGCACCATGCCATAACCGATCGACAGTGCCAGCGGCAGGCGCAACGCGTGACGAAACAGCAATGACGTCGGCGTCAGCTGTTGGCGTAGCCGATTCCAGACATCCGCCAGGCTGTGGGGCGAGCGGTCGAGCAGGCTGGAGTCACTATTGTCAGCCAGTTTGTCGGGGTTGCTCGCGTCGCTGAGCAGACGGTCCAGTGTGGCCAGGTTGGCCGCCAGGGCGCGAAGCGAACGGAGCAGGCCGCGCCAGGCTGGGTTGTTTTGACTGCGCAGGTGCTCGAGTGAGGCGTGCAGGTCTTCCTGGGCCTGGGCAAAGCCTGTGTCGTAGGTGAATGGCTGACGCAGCTGGATCGATTCTGAAAGCTGTTGGCAGGCCACGCCCTGTTGGCGCAACAGGCGTTGGCAGCGAAACAGGACATCGCTGTGGAAGAACGCCTCGGCCAATGCGTTGTACGGGTAGTGCGACGAGCTGGCGCGCTCGTGGATGTCCTGGGCGAGGAAGTACAGTTTCAGGTAGCGACTGACTTTCGAGCCGGGGCGACCATTGCCGACCCGGTGCAGAATGATTTCCTTGGCGGCATTGAGCGCGGCCACCACCCGACCGTTCTGTTGTGCCAGCTCAAGGCGCCGTGCTTCGACATCCAGCTGACGAATCGGCTCGAACAACGTGGACTTGAGCTTGAGGTAGCGGCTCAGCTCGCGAAACAGCCGGGCCAGGCTTTGCTGCACGGGCTGGTTGGAGAACAGGGCCTGCCAGAGAACCGAGAGCAGGCCGTACCAGGCAGCGCCGGCCACCAGCAGCAAGGGTTCGTGCCAGAAGTCGGTGACTTCGCCGCCGCGCTGGTCGACACCGATCATGGTGTACACCGAGAGAATCAGCGTCGCCGAGGCGATCGCGCCGTAGCGTTCGCCCAGTGCGCCGAGCATGGTCAGGCCGAAGGCCGCCAATGCCATGGCGCAGACAAACACAATGGGGTAAGGGAACAGCATCTCTACCGACAGCGCGGCGACGGTAAAGCAGACCAGGGTAACGGCCAGGGCGTTGAGTCGGCCTTGCCAGCTGTCATCGGTTTCTGCCAGGGCGCTGGCAATAATACCGAGGAACAGCGGGATCAGCAGGCCCATTTCGTCCCGGTACCAACACAGCGCCATGCTTCCGGTCAGGGCTATCGATACCCGGATGCTGTAGCTGAATTTATCCAGAGCCCAGAGGCGACGCAGTGAATGGCGCAACGATGTGGATGACATGGCGGGAGTCAGGCCTGCAGGGCAGTGATCGAAATTGAGCGGGTCGCGACGGCAAGCTGCCGTCGCGATAATGTCCCAGCAAAATTTGTTCCGTGATGCGCCGATTCTACCGCGAAGGTTAGACGAATTGTGCGGCGGCGTAGGCCGAAGCCCACGCCCACTGGAAGTTGAAGCCACCGAGGTGGCCGCTGACATCCAGCACTTCGCCAATGAAATACAGGCCAGGGCTCTTGAGTGACTCCATGGTTTTGGAGGACACCTCGCGGGTGTCGACGCCGCCCAGGGTCACTTCGGCAGTGCGGTAGCCTTCAGTGCCGGCGGGAACCAGTTGCCAGGCGCCGAGTTTCTCCGCGACCTGAGCCAGTTCAGCCGGGGTGTACTGTTTCATTGGCTTGGACACGAACCACTGCTCGGCCAGCAGGTTGGCCATTTTCTTGGTGAAGAGTTCACCGAGCAGGGTTTTCAGCTCGCTGTTGGGGCGTTCGGCTTGCTGCTGTTGCAGCCAGGTCAACGCGTCGTGGTCCGGCAGCAGGTTGATTTCCAGCGTATCACCGGCTTCCCAGAACGAGGAAATCTGCAGGATCGCCGGGCCGCTGAGGCCGCGGTGGGTGAACAGCAGGTTTTCGCGGAAGCTGACGTCGTTGCAGCTGGCGATACAGTCGACCGAGGTGCCGGACAGCTCGGTGCAGAGCGCCTTGAGCTGGTCGGTGATGGTGAAGGGCACCAGGCCTGCGCGGGTCGGCAGTACGCTGTGACCGAACTGACGCGCCACCTGATAACCAAAGCCGGTCGCCCCCAGCGTCGGGATCGACAAGCCGCCGGTGGCGATCACCAGCGACTGGCATTGCAGCTTGCCTGCACTGGTTTCCAGCAAATAGCCGCTTTCGAGTTTTTCGATCTGATCGATGCGGGTGTTCATGTTCAGTTCGGCGCCTGCGGCGTCGCACTCGGCCAGGAGCATGTCGAGGATGTCGCTGGATTTATGGTCGCAGAACAGCTGACCGAGTTTCTTCTCGTGGTACGGCACGCCATGCTTGCTGACCATCTCGATAAAATCCCACTGGGTGTAACGTGCCAGCGCGGATTTGCAGAAATGCGGGTTCTGCGAGAGAAAATTGCTCGGCTCGGTGTACATGTTGGTGAAATTGCAGCGCCCACCACCCGACATCAGGATTTTCTTGCCCGGTTTGTTGGCGTGGTCAAGCAATACAACCTGACGGCCACGCTTGGCGGCGGTCAGGGCGCACATCAGGCCGGCGGCGCCTGCGCCGATGATGATGACTTCGGTGGAACGCACTGCAAAATCCTCGGGGTAGAAAGCTGAAACCGTGTCGTCCTGTCGCCAGCCAAGCCCGCTCCTGCAGGGGCGGGAGCCGGCTTTGCGGGTAATGGGATCAGACGATCCGCACGCGCAACGAGCGCCCTTTGATCTTGCCGCTGTTCAGGCGCTGCAAGGCCTGCTTGGCCACCGCACGTTCCACTGCGACAAAGGCCTGGAAGTCGAAGATCGCGATCTTGCCGACCTGAGTGCCGGGCAAACCGGCATCACCGGTCAGGGCACCCAGAATGTCGCCCGGACGCAGTTTGTCCTTGCGGCCGGCAGCGATGCACAGGGTGCTCATGACCGGCAGCAGCGGGGCGCCGCTCTGGGGCTTGAGGCTGTCGAGCTGTTCCCAGCGCAGCGGCGCCTTTTGCAGGGCTTCGATCGCTTGGGCGCGATGACCTTCGGCAGGCGCCACCAGGCTTACGGCCAGGCCTTTCTCGCCTGCGCGTCCGGTACGGCCGACACGGTGTACGTGAATTTCGGCATCACGGGCCAGTTCGACGTTGATGACCATGTCCAGGGCGTCGATGTCCAGGCCGCGGGCGGCGACATCGGTGGCGACCAGGACCGAGCTGCTGCGGTTGGCGAACAGGGTCAGGACCTGATCGCGGTCGCGCTGTTCCAGGTCGCCGTGCAGGGCCGCGGCGACGATGCCTTTGGCCTGCAGGTGCTCCACCACTTCCTGGCACTGCTGTTTGGTAAAGCAGAACGCCACGCAGGACTGTGGGCGGAAATGCCCGAGTACGCGGGTTACGGCTTCCAGGCGCTGTTCCGGATCAATTTCGTAGAAGCGTTGTTCGATCTGGTTGTCGGCGTGCAGGGCTTCAACCTTGACCTGCTGCGGGTCACGCATGAAGGCTGCCGACAGTTGCTTGATGCCGGCTGGGTAGGTTGCCGAGAACAGCAAGGTCTGACGGCGTTTCGGCGTTTGCCCGATGATGTCGGCGATGGCGTCGTAGAACCCCATGTCGAGCATCCGGTCTGCTTCATCGAGTACCAGGGTGTTGAGCCCGTCGAGCACCAGGGTGCCTTTGCTCAGGTGCTGCTGAATCCGCCCCGGGGTACCGACGATGATGTGCGCGCCGTGTTCCAGCGAGGCGATCTGCGGGCCGAGCGAAACCCCGCCGCAGAGGGTCAGGATCTTGATGTTGTCTTCGGCACGGGCCAGCCGCCGCAGTTCCTTGGCGACCTGGTCGGCCAGCTCACGGGTTGGGCACAGCACCAGGGCCTGGCAGCCGAAGTAGCGTGGGTTGATCGGGTTGAGCAGGCCGATGCCGAAAGCGGCGGTCTTGCCGCTGCCGGTCTTGGCCTGGGCGATCAGGTCCATGCCCTTGAGGATCACCGGCAGGCTCTGGGCCTGAATCGGGGTCATCTGGGCGTAGCCGAGGGCGTTCAGGTTGGCCAGCATGGCGCTGGACAGCGGCAGGGTATCGAAGGCGGTGGCAATGGTGGTCACGAGGCGGGCCTGCAAAACAAAATGTCGCGCAGTGTACCAGCCTCGTGGCCATTCGCCCTAAGGCTCGATTTCAGGTTCCAGACGACGGGCACGCCTTCCGTCCGTCTTTGACAGCTGCATGAAGATCGCTGCGGCCAACATGGCCATCAGGCCGATGGTCAGGAAGGTCAGTTGGAACGCACCCAGTGTGCTTTCCACCCCTTCGGCACTGCCCGCTGCGGTGAACCCGCCCAGCAGCGCACCGGCACAGGCGACACCCAGGCTCAGCGACAGTTGTGCCACCACGGAAAGCAGGCTGTTGCCGCTGCTGGCGCTGGCATCGTCAAGGTCGATCAGGGTCACGGTATTCATGGCAGTGAATTGCAGCGAGTTGACGGCCCCAAGCATTGCCAATTGGACCAGCAGTACGGGGTAGGGCGTCTGTTCATCGACCAGTCCCATGCTGGCCAGCAGCACGCCCAGCAGCAGGGTGTTGCCGGTGAGGATCGTACGGTAGCCGAGGCGCTCGATCAGGGGTTGGGCCACTGACTTGGCCAGCATCGCCGCGGCCGCCAGCGGAATCATGCTCATGCCGGCTTCTGAGGGCGAATAGCCCAGCGCGACCTGCAGCAGCAGTGGCACCAGAAAAGGCAGGGCGCCACTGCCCAGGCGGGCGAACAGGTTGCCAAGAATACCCACCGAAAAGGTCCGGGTGCGAAACAACCGGGGCGAGAACAGCGGGTCCTCCGTACTGCCGGCGCGCAGCCAATAGGCTGCCAGGCAGGCCATGCCGGCGAACAGCAGCAACATCACCCGCAGGTGTGGCAGGTGCAGCTCGCCCAAGCCCTCCATGGCAATGGTGATCAGCACCATTGCCGCGCCGAACAGCAGGAAACCCATGCCGTCGAAGCGCGTGCGCTCGGTACCGCGCAGGTCGGGGATGAATTTCCACACGGCATAGCAACCCACCGCCCCGACGGGCAGGTTGAGTAGGAAGATCCAGTGCCAGCTGAGTATTTCCACGAGCCAGCCGCCCAGGGTCG
Source organism: Pseudomonas sp. HLS-6 TE3448 (assembly GCF_053629555.1). Lineage (NCBI taxonomy): Bacteria > Pseudomonadati > Pseudomonadota > Gammaproteobacteria > Pseudomonadales > Pseudomonadaceae > Pseudomonas > Pseudomonas sp. HLS-6 TE3448. Next base: position 1,819,026 of record NZ_JBRJIO010000001.1, read on the forward strand.
GCCCCAGCAGTGGGCCGAGCAGGCCGGGAATGGTGATGAAGCTCATGATCCGCACCAGCTCGGAGCGTGGGTAGGCGCGCAACACCACCAGGCGTCCGACGGGCAGCATCAGCGCGCCGCCCAGGCCCTGGATCACCCGTGCGGCGACCAGCATCCCGAGGCTGTCGGCCAGGGCGCAGAGCAGCGAGCCGATACTGAACAGCAAAATCGCGCCGAAAAAGATCCGTTTGGTGCCGAAGCGGTCGGCGATCCAGCCCGACGCGGGAATCAGCAAGGCCACAGTGAGCATGTAGGCGATGATGACGGACTGCATGCGCAGGGGGTCTTCGGCCAAGTCGCGGGCCATGGCGGGCAGGGCAGTGTTGAGGATGGTGCCGTCGAGTGACTGCATGAAGAAGGCGATGGCCACCACCCAGGGAATCCAGCGGGCGGTGGTGCTGTCTAGGGGCGCGCGATCAGGCATAGGGCCTCTCTCCGAGGTGGGGCCTTATCGCCGGCATTGCCGGCGATAAGTAGCTATCACAGGGTCAGCGTCAGGCATTTGACCAGCGCGCCCGGCAGGTGCGTAGAGCGGGTCTGGCGTTGGTCATAGGTGCTGGTCGACAGGATCAGCTCGCGGTCGCAGGTCAGTGCTTCCAACTGCGTACCGAGCAGGCTGTAGACGCTGTCGTCAAAGCGCATGGTGCTGACCGGTGCCTGGATTTTCCCGTCCTCAACCCAGAAGGTCGCGAAGCGGGTCAGGCCGGTCATGCGCGCTGCTGGCAGGTCTGAGTAGTTCAGGTACCAGAGGTTGCTGATGTACAGGCCCGTGCCCAGTTGGGCGAGGATTGCATCCGCCGCCAGTTCGCCGGGGGCCATGCTCAGTGCGCAGGGTGACTCATCGCTGTCGGCGCCATTGGCCAGCAACTCGAACTCGGCTGCACTGCGGGCACCGACCAGTCGTTGGTGGGCCTTGCCCTGTGCAATCAGCGAGAGGTCGCTGCGCGGGTAGCCTTCCTCGGAGAACGCCGGGCTGAGCGAGCCGCTGACCTGTTCGGCGATGCCGATCAGCGGGCTCAACTGTGCATCGCTGGCGTAAAGACGTTGTAGCGGGCTGTCCTTGTTGGCGATGGCCTGGGCGGAAAAACCACCCCAGCAGAGCATGCCGATGATTTCGTCCAGCGCTGCGGGCGCCAGGTAGGCACGGTACTGGCCGGGTGCGAGGACCTTGAGTGGGCGGTCCAGGTAGTCCAGTTGCTCGCGGGCCTGATGCAGGCGCAAGGCCAATGTCGCGGCGTCCCAGCATTGGCCGGCATAGTTGGCTTTGACGGCCTGCCCGTTGGCATGGAACAGGCTCCAGTCGAAGTTGAAGCTGTTGGCCTGATGCCAGCCAAAGGCGCCAAATGAGCTGGCGAAGCCTCGGCAGATCGGGCCTGCGGCGTAGATCCCGACCAGGTCCAGCCCCGTGGCACCTGCGGCGATCTGGGCGAGTACCTCGGCTGTGTCTGGCAGAGGCGTGTTCTGCACGTTGTGGCTATGCCAGACGGCCTCGTTCAGTTTCAGGTAGGGGTCGACCGGGATCAGCGGCAAGGTCTGTCGCAGTTGTGCCAGGGCCTGCTGCAGGCGTTGGAGGTCAACGTCGCTGTCCCCGCTGAGGGTGAGTTGAAAGTCGGCCTGACGTCCGCTGTCGATCAGTTTGAGGCTGGTGCTGGCCTGCGCGACGTTGCCGGCCTGGCGGACCTGGGCATGGTTGAAACGAATGAACTGCGACTGCTCGGCGCTGTAGCTCAGGGTGAAGTGTTCGGGGGCGCGTACGGCATCGCGCAGGCTGTTCACCAGGCGTTGGAAATGTTCCAGGTAGGCCATCAGGCATCTCCTCCGAATACGTCGATCTGGCTGAACACGCAGGCCGGTGAGGCATGCCCGACCCGAATCACCTGGTTGGGTTCGCCCTTGCCGCAGTTAGGTGTGCCGAGTACCTGGAAGGTGCTGGCATCGCCCACGGCGCTGAGGTTGCGCCAGAACTGTGCTGAAACGCCCCGATAATTTGGATTTTTGACCACGCCCTTGAGCTCGCCGTTTTCGATCAACTGGCCCCACTCGCAGCCGAACTGGAACTTGTTGCGCGCATCGTCGATGGACCACGAACGGTTGGTTTTCATCAGAATGCCGTGTTCGATGCCGCTGATCAGTTGCGCCAGGCTCTGTTCGCCCGGCTCGATATTGAGGTTGGCCATGCGGTCGATCGGTGCACGGTTCCAGCCACAGGCGCGGCTGTTGGCAACGCCATCGAGGCCGGAGCGGAACTGCGACAACGCACTGCCCAGGGGGCGTAGCAGCAGGCCGTCACGGATCAGGAAGGTCTTGTGTGCCGGCGTACCATCATCGTCATGGGCATAGCTGGCCAGTTGTTCCGGGATATCGGGATCGAAGGTGACATTCAGCAACGTGGAGCCGTACTGTAAATGGCCGAAGTCGCTGGCGTTGACGAAGCTGGTGCCTGCGTAGTTGCGCTCGTCACCGAGGATGCGGTCCATTTCAAGCGGATGGCCGATGGACTCGTGGATCTGCAGCATCATCTGGTCGGGCATCAACAGCAGGTCGCGCACGCCGCTGGGCGTATTGGGTGCCAGCAGCAGTTGCAGTGCCTGGTCGGCGACCAAGGCGCCGGCACCTATCAGCCCGCAACGCTCGATCACATCGAACCCGCCCTGCTGGCCGAAATTTTCCCGGCCCAGGCTGCGGCTTTGGCTGTCCTGGCCGTCAAAGGCGGTGACCCCGAACCCTGGATAAACGAAGCGCTGGGCCTGGCGCAGCTGCGCGCCAGCGTTGTTCAGGTAAATCTGTTCGACCGTGGTGATGCCCAGGCTGGCCTGCCAATTCACCAGGCGCGAGTCCGCCGGTACGCTGGCTGATTCGCTGGCCAGTAGCGCATAGCAGTCGCTAAGGCTGGGAAACGGCTGCGCAAGGTTGGGGGAGCAGTAGTCGGCCTGAGCGCTGGTCACCGGCTGCTGGCTCAGGTTGAGCAGGGCGTGGCCGTTGATGCTTCGGGCCAGTGTTTCGGCCTGCTCCAGCGCGCGTTGCAGGCCCGCCTGGGACAGGTCGGCGGTTGCTGCATAGGCTTCCACGCCGTTGAGGCGTACTGTCAGCATCGCCCCTTCATCGCAACCCAGGCTGGGTGGCTCGGCGACGTTCTTGCGTACCGACAGGTGTTGTCGGGACTCCTGCACATAGCGCAGCGAGAAGAATTCGGCGGTGCTGCGCAAGGCTGCGAAGCGCTGGCGCAGCAATGCGGTGACATCGAACATGGGTGAACCTCCGTGCGCGCGGTGGCTCCCCCTCAGAACCACTCGTGATGCGCGCTCATTATGGCAGCCCGTTACTTTCCGGGTGAGGAAAAAGCGCGCTGTGCATTGAGTGCCTTTTTTGGGGTTTGGGATGCGTCCTACTTGCCGCTGGGATGCGGACTACATCAAAGGGATTGTTCGATCTGGCTTGATGGCAAACCAATACGTCTCTAGGTCGCAGCCGTGCAAATCGAAATACGCGAACTTCAACTTACGTCAGCGTGTCACGTTCGGCCGAAGCGCCAATGTGGGCAGAAGAAAGGTTTGTACTGAATGAGCGCAAAAGACAGTGGCTGCAAGTCGACGGTGTGGTTTGCATGGGGATGGTTTGATGTTCTCTACATCGCGTTGTACGTGACGACAAATCTACGGCACGACAAAGTGCCGTACCTGGCTGCGTGGGAAATGACATTGGCTTATTGGGGTGACCTGGGGCCTGCCCAAGCGCTGAAGCTCGTGCTGAATTGGGTGCTGCAGGTGTCGTTATTTGTGAGCTGTTTTTTATTCTTGGCCCAGCGAGATGCCGCGAGGTGGGTTGGCTACTTGCAGATGCCCTTGAGGATTTTTTTCATTGCGCCTTCAGTGTCGGTTTTAGTGCTGGGTGCTCAATTTTTTCCGGACCGTAGCACGGTGTTAATGGTGGTGTTGGCTATTGCGTCTGAACTAATGAAATTCTGGAGTCTTCGCACGTTTGGTGGGCGCGCTGCAGCTTGCTGATAAAGCCAACCCCCACTGGGGTTGGCGCCAGCCCGCTGTGGCGGTCACTGTCTTTGGCTTGAAAAACAAACCCCCGCTAAAGAGCGGGGGTTTGTCAGCTGTCTGAGGTGCGCGAACGCGCCTCTTTTGCTTGTTTGGGTGCGAATCGCTTAGCCGATGGTCATCAGGCTCGCGTTACCACCCGCTGCAGCGGTGTTGACGCTCAGTGCACGTTCGATCACCAGGCGCTCCAGAGCAATCGTGGTTTCGCCCGAGGACAGGCCCTGGACGCCGACGATGGCACCGGCACGCTTGGCCACCTGCTCGCAAACGCTGCGCAGTTGGTCGGAGTCGCCGTGGTGCAGAACAGCGTCGAATACGACGTCGTCCTTGTTCCACTCGGCCACCAGCTTGATGCGGGCTTGTACGTCTTTTGGCAGGCGAGTGCGCAGGGTTTTGCCCAGTGCATTGTCTGGCCATACCGCCGAACTACCGACCGCCAGTACCGCCGCCAGTTGTGTCAGCAGGTCAGCTTCGCCTTCGGCCAGGCACAGTACATGCTCGCGTGGCAGGATGGTGTAGCTGTTGCGCTCGCCGGTCGGGCCGGTGAGGACGCGTGTGATCCCGCTTTGCGACTGCTCGGCAAACTGCTCGCAGAGTGCGCCCAGCTCGACCATCTGGTTGCTGCCAGCCCAGGCTTTCAGGGCCTGCAGTGGCTTGGTCAGGCTGTCGTGCATCTGGGTGTCTGGCGTGTTTTCGCCGTCGGTACGCTTGAACGATTGTTCGATGGCGTTGGCCGGACGGGTCGACAGCAGGCGGTACAGGTACAGCGGGCCACCTGCTTTCGGGCCGGTGCCCGACAGGCCTTCACCGCCGAACGGTTGTACACCGACCACGGCGCCGACGATGTTGCGGTTGACGTAGACGTTGCCGGCGTTGACGCTGCCGACGACCTTGGCAATGGTCTCGTCGATACGGGTGTGCACGCCCAGGGTCAGGCCGTAACCGGAGCCGTTGATCTGGTCGATCAACTGGTCCATCTCCTTGCGCTTGTAGCGCACGACGTGCAGTACTGGGCCAAAGATCTCGCGCTGCAGCTCATCGAAGCTTTCCAGCTCGATCAGTGTCGGCATGACGAAGGTGCCGCGTTTGCATTCTTCGGCATCGGCGATAGCCACTTGATAGACCGAGCGGCCTTTCTCGCGCATGCCCTGGATGTGCTTCTCGATGCCGGCCTTGGCTTCGGCGTCGATCACCGGGCCAATGTCCACGGACAGACGCTCCGGGTTGCCCATGCGGTATTCCGCCATGGCGCCCTTGAGCATTTCGATCACGCGGTCAGCCGAGTCTTCCTGCAGGCAGAGCACGCGCAGTGCCGAGCAACGTTGACCGGCGCTGTCGAAGGCCGACGTCACCACGTCCATGACCACTTGTTCGGTCAGTGCCGAGGAGTCGACGATCATGGCGTTCTGGCCACCGGTTTCGGCGATCAGCGGAATCGGACGGCCCTGGTTGTCGAGACGACCGGCGATGTTGCGTTGCAGCAGACGCGCGACTTCGGTGGAACCGGTGAACATGACGCCTTTGACGCGCTCGTCACCAACCAGGCGGGCACCGACGCTTTCGCCGCGGCCTGGCAGCAGTTGCAGCACGCCTTCTGGAATGCCGGCTTCGAGCAGCAGGCGTACCGCTTGCGCTGCGACCAGCGGGGTTTGTTCGGCAGGCTTGGCCAGTACCGGGTTGCCTGCGGCGAGTGCAGCTGCCACCTGACCGCTGAAGATTGCCAGCGGGAAGTTCCACGGGCTGATGCAGACCACTGGGCCCAGTGGGCGGTGGGCGTCGTTGCTGAAGTCGTTGCGTGCCTGCACTGCGTAGTAGCGCAGGAAGTCTACGGCTTCACGCACTTCGGCGATGGCGTTGGCAAAGGTCTTGCCAGCTTCGCGAGCCAGCAGGCCCATCAGCGGCTGGATATCGGCTTCCATCAGGTCGGCGGCGCGCTCCAGAATGGCGGCGCGTTCTGCCGGAGGCGTGGCCTGCCAGATCGGTGCGGCATTCAATGCACACTGAATGGCGTTGTCGACGTCTTCGATGTTGGCTTCCTGAACGTGACCGACCTGATCGCGATGATCGGCGGGGTTCAGTACCGGCTGCTGAGTGCCTGCGCTGGCAGCGCAACCGAGCATCGGTGCCGCCAACCAGTTGTTGTGGGCGCTGCTGAGCAGAGCACAGGACAGCGAAGCCAGGCGGTGTTCGTTGGCCATGTCGATGCCGGCGGAGTTCGCCCGCTCGCTGCCATACAGTTCGCGCGGCAATGGAATGCGTGGGTGCGGCAAGCCAGCGCTGCCTTCCTGGGTGGCCATGCGCTCGATGGTTGCAACCGGGTCGGCCACCAGCTCTTGAATGGAGATGGAGTGGTCGGCAATACGGTTGACGAACGAGGTGTTCGCGCCGTTTTCCAACAGGCGGCGAACCAGGTAGGCCAGCAGCGTTTCGTGGGTACCGACAGGTGCATACACGCGGCATGGACGGTTCAGCTTGCCATCGGCAACCTTGCCCACGACTTGTTCGTACAGTGGTTCACCCATGCCGTGCAGGCACTGGAACTCGTACTGACCCGGGTAGTAGTTCTGCCCGGCGATCTGATAGATGGCCGACAGGGTGTGGGCGTTGTGGGTGGCGAACTGCGGGTAGATGGCTTCCGGTACCGACAGCAGCTTGCGGGCGCAGGCGATATAGGAAACGTCGGTGTACACCTTGCGGGTGTAGACCGGGTAGCCTTCCAGGCCTTCGACCTGGGCGCGCTTGATCTCGCTGTCCCAGTACGCGCCTTTCACCAGGCGGATCATCAGGCGGTGACGGCTGCGGCGTGCCAGGTCGATCACGTAGTCGATGACGTGCGGGCAGCGCTTCTGATAAGCCTGGATAACGAAACCGATACCGTTCCAGCCCGCCAGTTGTGGTTCGAAGCACAGGCGCTCGAGCAGGTCCAGCGACAGCTCCAGGCGGTCGGCTTCCTCGGCGTCGATGTTCAGGCCGATGTCGTACTGCTTGGCCAGCAGGGTCAGCGACAGCAGGCGCGGGTACAGCTCGTTCATCACGCGCTCGTACTGGGCACGGCTGTAACGAGGGTGCAGGGCCGAGAGCTTGATCGAGATGCCCGGGCCTTCATAGATGCCACGGCCGTGAGAAGCCTTGCCGATCGAGTGAATCGCCTGCTCGTAAGAGGCCAGGTATTTCTGTGCGTCATGCTCGGTCAGTGCGGCTTCGCCAAGCATGTCGTAGGAGTAGCGGAAGCCTTTGGCTTCAAAGCGAGTGGCGTTGGCCAGCGCTTCGGCAATGGTTTCGCCGGTGACGAACTGCTCGCCCATCAGGCGCATGGCCATGTCGACGCCCTTGCGGATCATCGGCTCGCCGCTCTTGCCGATGATGCGGCTGAGCGAAGCGGTGAGGCCGGATTCGTTGTGGGTCGAGACCAGTTTGCCGGTCAGCAGCAAGCCCCACGTGGCCGCGTTGACGAACAGCGACGGGCTGTTGCCCAGGTGTGGCTGCCAGTTGCCGGTGCTGATCTTGTCGCGGATCAGGGCGTCACGGGTGCCTTTGTCCGGGATGCGCAGCAGCGCTTCGGCCAGGCACATCAGTGCTACGCCTTCCTGGGACGACAGGGAGAATTCCTGCAGCAGGCCCTGAACGACACCGGCGCGACCGCTGGCGCTTTTCTGGTTACGCAGCTTCTCGGCGATACCGGCGGCCAGTTTGTTGGCGGCATCGGCCATGGCTGCCGGCAGGCGAGCCTGCTCCAGCAGCATCGGCACGACTTCCTGCTCAGGGCGGCGATAGGCCGATGTAATGGCCGAGCGCAGAACGGACTGCGGCAGTATGCTTTCGGCGAACTCGAGGAAGCACTGGTGCGCGTGATCAGGTTGCACTTCGCCGGCTTCGTCAGCGTGGTTGTGGGCCTGTCCGTCGAGTTCGGTCAGGGTGGCGCCACCCTCGAGCCTTTCCAGGTAATTGAAAATCGCCTGTTTGATCAACCAGTGCGGCGTGCGGTCAATGGACTGCGCAGCTGCTTTGAGTCGTTCGCGGGTTGGGTCGTCGAGTTTGACCCCTAGGGTGGTCGTCGCCATTTCTTATCCTCATTATCGCCACGTGATGTGGCACTAGCTGGCGCAAAGATTAGCTGTGGCGGGGTCAGGGTGCAACCTGGTGCAACCCAATTTTCGTACAAAAAAAGTGCAGCTCGTCCGACAGTTTGAGGTGCTCAGCCGTTTTGGCTGTTTAGGGTGCATTTACTTCTGTAGATCGTGCTTTTTGCTCCATAAGGGAGCAAAAAGTGGTCTTCATCGGAAATATCCGACGAGGTGCAACTGGATTGCAGAAATTGGTTGCACCTTCTTTGCGTTGTTGCATAGCATTCGCGGCCTCGGTGCAACCTCGCTTGAGGTCAGGTGTACCCGTGCGGGGCTTTATCTGGAAGTCTTCGCATCACTCCATGCGCGGTTGGGCTTCAGTGCTACCCGTGACGAGCGTTCAGGGAATGAACGGCTTTGCCGGCGGCATCAGCCAACTGCGGCTACCATAAAAACAAATTCCAGGGCGCAACATCATGAGTGCAAGCAACCCAACCCTGATCACCTTCGTGATCTACATCTTGGCGATGGTGCTGATCGGCTTCATGGCCTATCGCTCCACCAACAACCTTTCCGACTACATTCTGGGCGGCCGCAGCCTGGGTAGCGTGGTAACCGCGCTCTCGGCGGGTGCCTCGGACATGAGCGGCTGGCTGCTGATGGGCCTGCCAGGCGCGATCTACATGTCGGGTCTGTCGGAGGCCTGGATCGCTATCGGCCTGATCATCGGTGCCTACCTGAACTGGCTGTTCGTTGCCGGGCGCCTGCGTGTTCAAACCGAATACAATGGTGACGCGCTGACCCTGCCGGACTACTTCACCAGCCGTTTTGAAGACAAGAGCGGCCTGCTGCGGATCATCTCCGCGGTGGTGATTCTGGTGTTCTTCACGATCTACTGTGCTTCCGGCATCGTTGCAGGTGCCCGTCTGTTCGAAAGCACCTTCGGCATGTCCTATGAAACTGCCCTGTGGGCAGGTGCAGCCGCCACGATCGCCTACACCTTTGTTGGTGGTTTCCTGGCTGTGAGCTGGACCGATACCGTCCAGGCGACCCTGATGATCTTCGCGCTGATTCTGACGCCGATCATTGTTCTGCTCGCCACCGGTGGCGTCGATACGACCTTCCTGGCCATCGAAGCGCAAGACCCGTCGAACTTCGACATGCTCAAAGGCACTACCTTTGTCGGCATCATTTCGCTGATGGGTTGGGGTCTGGGTTACTTTGGTCAGCCGCACATCCTGGCGCGCTTCATGGCGGCAGACTCGGTCAAGTCGATCGCTAATGCGCGCCGTATCTCCATGACCTGGATGATCCTGTGCCTGGTCGGTACCTGTGCCGTCGGCTTCTTCGGTATTGCCTACTTCTCGGCGCACCCTGATCTGGCCGGCCCTGTGACCGAGAACCATGAGCGTGTGTTCATCGAGCTGGCCAAGATCCTGTTCAACCCATGGATCGCGGGCGTGCTGCTGTCGGCTATTCTGGCTGCCGTAATGAGCACCCTGAGCTGCCAGTTGCTGGTGTGCTCCAGTGCGTTGACTGAAGACTTCTACAAGGCTTTCCTGCGCAAGAGTGCTTCTCAGCTTGAGCTGGTCTGGGTCGGTCGTCTGATGGTGCTGGCCGTAGCGCTGATTGCGATTGGCATCGCCGCCAACCCTGAGAACAAGGTCCTGGGCCTGGTGAGCTATGCCTGGGCGGGCTTCGGCGCTGCCTTCGGTCCTGTGGTACTGATCTCCGTGCTGTGGAAAGGCATGACCCGTAATGGTGCGCTGGCCGGTATCCTGGTCGGTGCGATTACCGTGGTTGTCTGGAAGCATTTCGCCCTGCTGGGTCTGTACGAAATCATCCCGGGCTTCATCCTGGGCGCCCTGGCAATCGTGCTGGTCAGCACCCTGGGTCGTCCGTCGCAAGGTATGGTTGCCCGTTTTGAGAAGGCCGACGAGGCGTTCAAGAAGGGTCATTGATCGGTTAATGCTGGTCTGTGCCTGACAACGGCCCGATCTCTTCCAGAGGTCGGGCCGTTGTCGTTTTGCCTGGCCCCTGCGACAGGGTAAACTTGTCGGCCTTGCAGGAGTTGCCATGAACTATCGTCACGCCTTCCACGCCGGCAACCATGCCGACGTCTTCAAACACCTTGTGTTGACCCGCCTCATTGCGCTGATGTCGCGCAAGGAGCAGCCGTTCGCCTACATCGATACCCACGCCGGCCTTGGCTTGTATGACTTGCAGGGCGATCAGGCGACACGCACCGGCGAGTACCTTGAGGGTATCGGGCGCCTGTGGGGGCGTGACGACCTGCCCGAGTTGGCTGCCGATTACCTGCGCATCCTCAAGCGCATGAACCGGGATGGCGAATTGCGCTATTACCCGGGTTCGCCTGAGCTGGCGCGGCGTCTGGTGCGTGATCAGGATCGCGTGCTGCTCAATGAGAAACACCCGGAAGACGGTCGTCTGCTCAAAGAGAACATGAAAGGTGATCGACGCGTAGCAGTGCACCTTGGCGAAGGCTGGCACGTGCCGCGTGCCTTGCTGCCCGTGCAGGAGAAGCGTGCGGTGATGCTGATCGACCCGCCTTTTGAGCAACTCGACGAGCTCAAGCGATGCAGTCAGGCCATGAAAGAGGCCATCGGCCGTATGCGACAGACCGTCGCGGCGATCTGGTACCCGATCAAGGAAGAGCGTCAACTGACGCGCTTTTATCAGGACCTGACCAGTACAGGGGCGCCGAAACTGCTGCGGGTTGAATTGCTGGTGCATCCCTTGGATACCCCGCAAAGCCTGAACGGTTCCGGCCTGGCCATTGCCAATCCGCCATGGGGGCTGGAAGAGGAGTTGCGCGAGCTGCTGCCATGGCTGGCACAAGTACTCGGTCAGACACAAGGCAGCTGGCGTATGGACTGGTTGATCGCTGAATGAGTCGGCGCGCAGTGCTGGGTTGCGCGCTGCTTTACGTTATAATCCCGCTCTTTGGCTGCCGCTTGCCACACGCGCAGGGGCACATTTTAAAAGTTTGAAGAGGCTAGACCCTTGGCATTGACGATTCTTGGCCTGTCCGGCGCCCTTAGCCATGATCCTTCCGCGGCCCTGTATATCGACGGCAAACTGATTGCTGCCGCTGAAGAAGAGCGCTTCGTGCGCGATAAACATGCAAAGAACCGCATGCCCTACGAATCGGCGAAGTTCTGCCTGGAGCAGGCCGGGATCAAACCGTCCGACGTCGATGTCGTCGCGATTCCTTTTGCCCCGATCAGCCTGTTCGGCAAGGCTCGCTGGCACTACGCCAAGCGTTACTGGTATGCCCCGGATCGTGCCCTTGACGCGATTCTGATGGGCAACCGCCGCTACAAGCGTTACCGCAAGAAAATCGTCTGGTGCCTGGAGCAACTGGGCTTTGATCCGAAGAAGATCAAGATCGAGCCGGTCGAGCACCACCTGGCTCACGCTTCCAGCGCTTACCACTGCTCTGGCTTCAAGGAGAAGACTGCGATCCTCGGGATCGACGGTAAGGGCGAGTACGCCACCACGTTCTTCGGCTACGGCGAAAACGGCAAGATTCACAAGATCAAGGAGTTCTTCGACCCGGACTCCCTCGGCGGCCTTTACGGTGCGATCACCGAGTTCCTCGGTTTCGAAATGCTCGATGGTGAGTTCAAGGTCATGGGCATGGCGCCGTATGGCGATGCCAGCAAGTATGACTTCTCGCGTCTGGCCAGCTTTGAGAATGGCGAGCTGGAAATCAACACCGAATACGCCAATGTCATCGGCCTGCGCCGCCATAAAGAGAAGGGCAAGGGCTTCTACTTCTCGCCAAAACTGATCGAGTGGCTGGGGCCGAAGCGTGAAGGCGATATCGCCGACGAGCCGTACATCCACTATGCGGCCAGCATGCAGGCGCTGTTCGAAAAACTGGCGTTGCAGATGATCGACCATTACCTGGGCGACATCCTCAAGGAAACCGGCAAGCTGGCGTTTGCCGGTGGTTGTGCGCTGAACGTCAAGCTGAACCAGAAGATCATCGCCCGCCCGGACCTGAAAGAGCTGTTCGTTCAACCGGCTTCCGGTGACGCCGGTACCGCTGTCGGTGCGGCGGCCTATGTGTCGCACGCCCGTGGCGTTCCGGTCGAGAAGATGGAGCACGTCTACCTCGGCCCTGCGTACTCCAACGAGGACGTGATCGCCGCCTGTGCCCGTCATCCGAGCCAGCCAAAATGGCGCAAGATCGACGACATGCCGCAGCGCATCGCCAAGATCATGGTCGACGGCAATCCGGTGGCCTGGTTCCAGGGCCGCATGGAGTTTGGGCCACGTGCCCTGGGTGGTCGTTCGATCATTGGCTGTCCGAGCGTGCCGGGCGTGGCTAACCGGATTAACGAGCAGATCAAGTTCCGCGAGCGCTGGAGGCCATTCTGCCCGTCGATGCTCGACACGGTTGGCCCGCAGATGATCAAGGTCGATCACCCGGCGCCATTCATGACCTTCACCTTTGAAGTGGCGGAGGAGTGGAAAACCCGCGTGCCGGAAGTTGTCCATGAAGACGGCACTTCGCGGGCACAAGTACTCAAGCGTGAGTACAACCCGCGTTACTACGACATGATGAAAGCGCTGGAAGACCTGACGGGTAACGGTGTGTCGTTGAACACCTCGCTCAACCGTCGTGGCGAACCGATGATCTGCTCGCCGACCGACGCCTTGAACATGTTCTTCGGCTCCGACCTGCAATACCTGATCATGGAAGACATTCTGGTGGTCAAGGACGGTGCGGACAGTTATGACACCATCGGCTGAGCGGCATGTCCTGCAGTTCTGTCATGGTTATGACGGGCCGTTCCTGGACTGTGCCCGTCAGTATGCCAGCCTGTTTGCGGGCACGGGTTACCGGGTTACCACGGTTTTCCTGACCGGTGCTGCCGATCCACAGGTAGCTGCTGGCTGTGCGTCTGACGAAGTGCTGTTCATGGAATTCAGCTCGAAGGCCATTCGCGGCCTGAAGCTGGGGGCGATTCGCGCATTGCGCCGGATCGCTTCCAGCCGCCGTTTCAGCTTCTGCATTGCCCACCGTTTCAAGCCGATCTATGTGGCCTTGCTGGCGACGAATGTGCCGGTGATCGGTGTGCATCACGCATTCAGCGATTACAAGCGTGGCAGCCGGCAGTTGTTTGCCAACCTGTTCCGTCGACGCCTGAGCCTGCTCGGCGTCTCTGACGCAGTACGCGACGACATGCGCCACTGTTTGCCGAAGTGGCCGCAGCAGCGTATCCAGACCCTTTACAACCGTGTCGACATCGAGGCGCTGCAGGCGAGTTTGTTGCCTGCTGCCGAAGCGCGTCAGGCCCTGGGGTTGGACCCGCAGGCCTGGATCGTCGCCAACGTCGGTCGCCTGCACCCGGACAAGGACCAGGCCACGCTGCTGCGCGGCTTTGCCAAGGCGCTGCCGGGGCTGCCGGCCGGTGCTCGTCTGGCGATCATGGGCAAGGGGCGCCTGGACGAGAGCCTCAAGGCGCTGGCTGCCGAACTGGGAATCGCCGGACAGGTCGATTTCCTGGGCCAGGTAGCAGACGGTCGTCGCTATTTCCGCGCATTCGATGCTTTTGCCCTGAGCTCCGATCACGAACCGTTCGGGATGGTTCTGCTGGAGGCCATGGTTGCCGGTTTGCCGCTGTTGGCGACAGCTTGTGGTGGGGCGAAGGAGGTCGTCGAGGGGGTCGGTATTCTGTTTCCGCTGGGTGATGCCGAGCGCCTTGCTCAAGGGCTGCAGCACCTGGCCGGTCTGGATGAGTCGCAACGTCAGGCCTGCGCCGAGCGCATGCTGCAGCGTCTGCGTGAACGTTTTTCCGATGTTGCCGTACGTGAGTCCTTCTGGCAGCTGCCAGCCGTCAGCGCATTGGCTGCGGAGGCTTGATGCTCAATCGAATCAAAGGCTGGCGCGAACGTGGCTGGCACGAAGTAGATGCTGCTGCCTATGCACAGGCCTGGCAGCGTTTTGGTGGCAGCGTTGCCACTCACCCGTTGGTGGTCGCGCAATTGGCTGACCTGGCCGAGATCCCGGTGCGCTACCTGGCCTGGGAAGCACAGGGTGAGCTGAAGGCGGTGATTCCAACCTGGGGGCGTTACCTGGCGCTGTCTAAGGACGTGCTCAAGCGTGCGGGCAAGAAAGGCTTGTTCGACTTGGGTAACGCCGAGTTGATTCTGCCTGCTGCGGCCGATGCTCAGGTGCCGCTGCGGCATGCCGGGCGTTACCTCTCGGAGTTGAATCAGGGCCGTTTCGCCAACCTCAAACCGCAAGTGGAGTCCTTGGCCATGGCCAGGACCCCGGAAGACCTGTCGAAGAAATTCCGTTACAACCAGCGCCGCGAGTTGCGTCTGCTGGAAGAGGCGGGTGGGCAGGTTCGTCCTGTGACCGACTTCAGCAGTGCGGAGCTGGCGGCCATGTACTGCGACCTGTTCCAGCGCCGCTGGACGTTCCCGGCCACCGGTGCCGAGCGTATGGCCGAAGTGCTTGAGCGCTTGCGTGAGCTGTTGATCGGTTCGGTGTTGTTTCTTGACGGTGCCCCCATCGCCATTCAATTGGTGTATCGGGTTGAAGCGCCGGAATGGATCAGCGTTGAGTACGTCAATGGCGGTGTCGATCCTGAAACCAAGGCTTTCAGCCCTGGCAGCGTATTGAGCTTCCTCAACACACAGAGCGCCTGGGAAGACGCCCGTGCGCGGAACAAGCCGTTGCGGTTTTCTTTCGGTCGCTCCGATCGCGAGTACAAGGACCGATGGTGCAACCCCGTTCCGGTGTTTCAGGTGTGAGCCGCAAGCAACAGTTGCTCAAGCGCCATCGGCGCAACAAGCGTCTGGGCTTGCTGCTCGGCCTGCTCGTGCTGCTCGGCGTGGGTGTCGGCGTTCACTGGTGGTTGCCACTGGTGCTGTTGCCGCTGCTGTGGGTGGCCCACGAAGCGTGGTTCGCCGACCACTTGTTCTATTCGCCAGCCGAAGATTATCAGTACACCTTCCCTGAAGGCTGTGAGCCGGTTGCGGTGTCACTGGCCGGCCAGGCCCTGCGCGTGACTCAGCCACTGCCGGTAACGGGTGACGAAACATTGATTCTTCGGGTCCGCCTGAAGTGCACCTGGCTAGGGCGTTTCTTCGACCCTGCCATTGAGGTGCTGGGCGGTGACGTCCCAGACCTGCAGACGTTCGAGCGTGGTGTGCGAGGCGTGCGCTACCTCAACCTGACGGGCCAGGCGACGGCAGTAATGGCAGGTAATCTGCGCCTGCGTGGCCGGCATTGTCGGGTGCTGGATGCATCGCAACTGTGGGTCGTGCGCAACGGTGACCTGTACCAACGGCGGGTCATGGTCATTGCGCCCCATGCCGATGATGCCGAGCTGGCCGCCTATGGCCTTTACAGCAAGGCCGCAGAATCCTGGATCGTGACACTGACGGCAGGTGAGATCGAGGCAGAGCATTACCAGCAGATGGGCCTTGAGCGTGCCGAGGCTGCACGCCTCAAAGGGCGTCTGCGTGCCTGGGACAGTATTGCGGTGCCACGCTGGGCGGGTGTACCGCAGGCGCAGTGCGTACAGCTGGGGTACTTCTGCCTGCAGTTGCCCGCTATGCAAGCCGCACCGGATCAGCCGATGGCTTCTCGGGAAGCCGAGATGGCCGACACTCGGCTGTTCCGGCAGTTCAATAGCCTTGCCTTGCCCGGCGACCACGATGGCGCTCCAACCTGGAACAACCTGCTGGCTGACTTGCGAGCGCTGATTGTGCTGGCGCGTCCACAGGTGCTGGTGATGCCGCACCCGACACTCGATCCTCACCCCGACCACATGTGCGCCCAGGCAGCGGTGCTCGAAGCCTTGCAAGGCCTTGAATGGCAGCCTGAAACCCTGTTGTGCTACGCCAATCACCTGCATGACAACGATCGCTGGCCGATGGGCGACAGCGGTGCAGGCGTGGCGTTGCCACCGCAAATGGAGGCTGGCCAAGGCTGGACTCCGCACAGCCTGGTGCTTGACCTGAATGCACAGCGTGACAAGGCCATGGCGCTGGGCATGATGCATGACCTGCAGTCTGCTCCCCCGTTCAAGCGGCGCCTGCGACGCCTGTTGCAGCGCTGGCTGGCAGGCCGCAAAGCGTCGCCCTACGGTGAGAATGAGTTTTTCCGTAAAGCAGTGCGTCGACATGAATTGTTCTGGCGCCGGGATCTGTAGGTCCAGGGCGTGATTGATAGCGGTAGCGCATGCGCCGTAAGGAAGACAATGAAAGTTCTATTTCTGGTGCAGAAGGAACAGCGGGCCATTCTGGATCGCTTGTACGAAGGGGTTGCTGAGCATTGCGAGTGCGACCTGCGTTGGTTGACCAGCGCCGATCAGCGCAATCTACGTGCGTACTTTCGCCGTGAAATCGACGTCAGCCAGTATGACCGGATCATCTTCTTCCTGCGGTTCAAGCAGGAGATCCGGCAGGTCGGTTTCATTCGTACGGTTCCCAACCTGGTCATCCTCGAGCACGATGCTTACCAGAATTACATTCCCTGCAAGTACACCGGTGCTTTCAGCAAGCATTATCGCAAGCTGCCTTGGGCGCGCGTGATCAGCTCCGGCTACATGGTCAGCGAGCGTCTGCGGCAGGAAGGGTTTGATGCGGTATTCGTGCCCAAGGGGTATGACCAGCAGTTGCTGGCTGATCAGGGGCGTGAGCGGGACATCGAGTTGGCATTCGTTGGCAGCACCAACAGCGTTGCCTACAGCGGTCGCAAAGCCTTGCTCGATGAACTGGCTCAGGTCGAAAATCTGGTCGTTACCCGAACCAAATCGGGCGAAGAGTACTGCGATACGCTTAACCGGATTCGTTTTTTTGTAAGCGCTGATGTTGGCATGGGCGAGTACATGATCAAGAACTTCGAAGCCATGGCGTGTGGCTGCGTACTGCTCGCTTACGATCAGGGCGATGCTGAAAACCGTGCGCTGGGTTTGCAGGATATGCACAACGTCGTGCTGTATGGCAGCATTCCCCAGTTGCAGGAAAAGTTGAACATCCTGCGTGCAGATCCTGCGCTGGCGCAGCGTATTGCTGTCAACGGCCGTGATCTTGCGGTTTCGCGCTTCAGTTTTGCTCAGGTCGGACGCAGCATTGTCGAGCAGTTGCAACCGCCTCTTCGGCCTCGCCCGGCGTTGACCGGTTGGCAGCGCCTACGGCTAAGCCTGGGTTTCTGAGTGGCCCAGGCAATGTGCCGGTATGCCCTGGTTTCAGCAGGCATGCCGGCGTAACGTCTTCGATTACTTCAACCTGAGCCTTTTGCGCTTGAGGGGTTAGCCAGGCGCAGGCGGCGAAGGGCAGAACTGCTCCGCATCAGGCGCTCGGTTTGTGGCAATATCCTGCCTTTTTGGCGTCATGTATTCGTCGTGTTCATGCGCGCTGTTCGGATTGTGCAGTAAAGTGTGGAATGGATTTTATCAATGGAGATGACATTGGCTTTTTCAGTGGATGCGTTCGCCTGTGTCATTTTCGTATGGCGTGAAGCAGAGTGTGCTGCCTCATGAACGTGATCAACATCATGTGGGCTGGTGGCTCGCCTTTTGTTTCAGTGCACAAGGTCCATCAGCAGATTCTTTCGCTGGCGGCGCCCGGAACTTCAGTCATCAACTGGTTGCTGCAAGGCCGTGCCTTGTCCGACAGTGCTGGGTCGCCAAGCCTGGAATGGAACCTGTCCCCGCGCTTGATCAAGGGGCGGCACGTCTGGAAACTGCTTGGCCCTTGGTTGCGCGCGCGTTTTCGCAAGGCCTTGCTGGAGGCTGATGCCGGTGCGGTGCTGCTCGACGGTGTGGGTGTAGCGCGCTTGTTGCTCCCGGTCCTGCGCAGCTTGCCCAGTGTCCGGGTTGCCGTCCTTTTTCATGGCGAGACACGTCTGAGTACGGCCGATGTCTCGTTGCTCAAGTCCCTTCCTACCTCTCAGCTGACGTTGGTTGCCGTTTCTCGCACGCTTGCCGATGCACTGCAAGGCACTACAGGCTTGCCGGTGACCGTGTTGCGCAGTGCGCTTGAGCCCTCGTGCTTTGAAGCCGCACTGCTGGCACGTGAACAGGCTCGGCAGACACTGGGGGTGAGTACGGACGGGGTCAGGGTAATGGGCGCTGTCGGGCGTCTGGTCGCTAGCAAGGGTTTCGATTATCTGATCGATGCCTTTGCCCAGGCATCCAGGGCGCACCCCGATCTGCGTTTGTTTATTCTTGGTGAGGGTGCTGAGCGCGTGAATCTTGAAGCGCGTGTCGAGCGACTCGGGCTGCTCGGGAAGGTCATTCTGCCGGGGTACTTTTCTGGCTGTGATCAGCTCTATCGCGCTTTCGACTGGGTGTTGATTCCCTCCTATTCGGAAGGGCTGGGCCTGGTGCTGCAGGAAGCTGTTCTGGCTGGTGTGCCGGTGCTATGCAGCGATCTGGCCGTTTTCCGCGAGCAACTGGGCGAGGATGGATGCTACGCGCCCGTGGGTGATACCCAGGCATGGGCGCAGGCCATCGAACGCTGTGCTGCGCTACCTGCCGTCGAGGTAGCGAGTGCCCAGTACCGAGCCTTGGCACCTGCGCAGGCCTGGCAAACGTTCAGCCAGACCTCCCGCGATCTGCTGGCTCCGGTGTCTGCTTCAGCGGGCCAGTAACGCATGTTCCAGCTCAACGAGTGGAAACGCTTCGCTGAGCTGCTCGCGAGACAGGTAACGGGCAAAATGCTGCACGTTGCGTTTGATCATGCGTTCAGGCAAGGGTGCCCGGAGAAATTTCATGTCCGCTACGTCGATGAGCCCCAGGTGACTGTCGGGTGTCACGACGATATTGCCCAGGTGCAGTGAACGAAAATAGATCCCGCAGTGGTGCAGCTTGCGAATCAGCGACACCATTTCCGGCAGCGTTTTCTGCCAGCTGAAGCCGGGCTGTTGGCTGATTTGGCGCAAGGTCTTGCCGGGCAGCGGGCGGTACAGCACTGCAGTCTTGCCGGGTTCGTCGAGTCGGTAATGGGCTAGTACATGCAGTGTGGGGATGCCAAATGCTTCCAGGCGTACGGCATTGTCGATGAAGCGACGGGAGTAGGGTCGCAGCAGCGCCGAAGAGAAAAAACGCTTGCGCCTGAAGAGTTTAAGAATATTACCGTTCTCGAGCAGGTAGACTTTCGCGCCAAAGCTATCGGCCTCCAGGATCTGGGCGCCGAGTATCAGCTGTTCGAGGTCGGCCTGAGTGAGCCGGGAGCATTGCATGGTTGAGGCCTTGTTGAAAATGGCACGCAAAATGACAGGCCATAATGCCGAAAACTTCAGGAATGCACCATGGCAGGATGCTTTGATTCATTGGCAGCGCGGGCATCATGAGCCTGTGATTGCTCTTTACGGTGAGCCGAGTTCCTGTGATGGCATGCCCATCACGTCGGCTGTGATAAAATTTTCCGTTCTACCAGAACAGTGAGCTCGAAGATGGCTGAAACACCGCGAGAGGCGGAGCAGGGCTCCAGTCTGAAAATTTACTTTCGGCTGCTGAGCTATGTGAAGCCTTATATAGGCATTTTCCTGCTGAGCATCGTTGGCTTTGTGATCTTTGCCTCGACCCAGCCGATGCTGGCGGGCATTCTCAAATACTTCGTCGACGGCTTGAGCAACCCCGAAGCGGTGTTGTTCCCCAATGTGCCGTACCTGCGCGACCTGCAGTTGCTCCAGGCGGTGCCCTTGCTGATCGTGGCCATTGCCGCGTGGCAGGGGCTTGGCTCCTTCTTGGGTAACTACTTTCTGGCCAAGGTCTCCCTTGGCCTGGTGCATGACCTGCGGGTTGAGCTGTTCAACAATCTGCTGGTTCTGCCCAATCGCTACTTCGACAGCCACAACTCCGGTCATCTGATCTCGCGGATTACCTTCAACGTGACCATGGTCACGGGGGCGGCGACCGATGCGATCAAGGTGGTGATTCGCGAAGGCCTGACCGTTGTTTTCCTGTTCATCTACCTGTTGTGGATGAACTGGAAGCTGACGCTGGTCATGCTGGCGATCCTGCCGCTTATTGCAGTCATGGTCGGTACCGCCAGCAAGAAATTCCGCAAGCAGAGCAAGAAAATCCAGGTGGCGATGGGGGATGTGACCCATGTCGCTTCGGAAACCATTCAAGGCTATCGCGTGGTGCGCAGTTTTGGTGGTGAGCGCTATGAGCAGGAGCGGTTTGCCAATGCCAGCCAGACCAACACCAACAAACAGCTGCGGATGACCAAGACCGGTGCGATCTATACACCAATGCTGCAATTGGTGATCTATTCGGCCATGGCCGTGCTGATGTTCCTGGTGCTGTTCTTGCGCGGAGATGCTTCTGCCGGTGATCTGGTGGCTTACATTACTGCCGCGGGCTTGTTGCCCAAGCCGATTCGCCAGTTGTCGGAAGTCAGCTCGACCATCCAGAAGGGTGTGGCCGGGGCCGAGAGTATTTTCGAGCAGTTGGATGTTGAGCCCGAGTGTGACACTGGGACGGTGGAGCGTGAGCGCGTCAGCGGTCGCCTTGAAGTGCGCAACCTGAGCTTTACCTACCCGGGTACCGAGCGTCAGGTGCTCAATGACATCAGTTTCAGTGCCGAGCCCGGTCAGATGATCGCACTGGTGGGGCGTTCCGGCAGCGGCAAGTCGACCCTCGCCAGCCTGCTTCCACGGTTCTACAACCACGAGCAGGGCCAGATCCTGCTGGACGGCGTGGAAATCGAGGAGTATCGCCTGCGTAACCTGCGTCGGCACATTGCCCAGGTCACCCAGCACGTCACCTTGTTCAACGATACTGTGGCCAACAACATCGCCTATGGCGACCTGGCCGGAGCACCGCGTGAGCAGATCGAAGCAGCGGCTGCCGACGCCTATGCCAAGGACTTCATCGAGCAGTTGCCGCATGGTTTCGACACCGAGGTCGGTGAGAACGGCGTGCTGTTGTCTGGTGGCCAGCGTCAGCGCCTGGCAATTGCTCGGGCATTGCTCAAGAATGCCCCGCTGTTGATTCTTGACGAGGCAACTTCGGCGCTGGATACCGAGTCGGAGCGGCACATTCAGGCTGCGCTGGATCAGGTCATGAAAGGCCGAACCACCCTGGTGATCGCCCACCGACTGTCGACCATCGAAAAGGCCAACCTGATTCTCGTGATGGATCAGGGGCGTATCGTCGAGCGCGGTACACACAGCCAGTTGATTGCGGAGAACGGCTATTACGCCCGCCTGCATGCGATGGGGCTGGACGAGCCAAGCAAGGCCGACATCACCTGATGCATGCATGCCGGGGCCTGCTGTGCCCCGGCTGCCAATCGGCGTGTGAGCGCCCGCGTGTGCGGCGGCAATCAAGCCTCTGTTTCGCCTGTGCTAATATTCCGCCCCTGTTCATTTTGTATATGGGTTACCCATGAAGTTGTCCATGCCGCGTTTCGATCAAGCCCCGGTATTGGTGGTCGGCGATGTCATGCTCGACCGCTACTGGCATGGCGGCACCTCACGTATTTCGCCTGAGGCCCCGGTGCCGGTGGTCAAGGTCGAACAGATCGAGGACCGCCCGGGCGGTGCAGCGAACGTTGCCTTGAACATTGCTGCGCTGGGTGCGCCGGCGTTGCTGATCGGCGTTACCGGCCAGGACGAAGCGGCCGACAGCTTGACCAATAGCCTGAAGGCGGCCGGTGTCCGTTCGATCTTCCAGCGTATTGCCCATCAGCCGACCATCGTCAAATTGCGGGTGATGAGTCGTCACCAGCAGTTGCTGCGTATCGACTTTGAAGAACCTTTCGCCACCGACCCGTTGTCGCTCGGTGCCGAAGTTGATGCCTTGCTGGACGGCGTCAAGGTGCTGGTGTTGTCGGACTACGGCAAGGGTGCGTTGAAGAACCATCAAAGCCTGATCCAGGCCGCCCGTGCCAAAGGTATTCCGGTGTTGGCTGATCCCAAGGGCAAGGATTTCTCCATCTACCGTGGTGCCAGCCTGATCACGCCCAACCTGAGCGAGTTCGAGGCCATCGTTGGACGTTGCGCTGACGAGACCGAGTTGGTCGCCAAGGGCAGTCAGTTGATGCGTGAACTTGAATTGGGTGCGTTGCTGGTGACTCGTGGCGAGCATGGCATGACCCTGCTGCGTCCAGAGCAACCGGCCTTGCACTTGCCTGCGCGTGCGCGTGAAGTCTTCGACGTCACCGGTGCTGGCGATACGGTCATTTCCACCCTGGCGGCGGCCATTGCGGCCGGAGAAGCGCTTCCGCAGGCAGTGGGCCTGGCTAACCTGGCCGCCAGTATCGTGGTGGGCAAGCTCGGTACTGCAGCCATCAGTGCACCGGAGCTGCGCCGCGCCATTCAGCGCGAGGAAGGTTCCGAACGCGGCGTGTTGGGCTTGGAGCAGTTGCTGCTGGCCATCGATGATGCCCGGGCGCACAACGAGAAAATCGTGTTCACCAACGGCTGTTTTGACATCCTGCACGCGGGCCACGTGACCTACCTGGAGCAGGCGCGTGCCCAGGGTGATCGACTGATCGTGGCGGTAAACGATGATGCATCGGTCAGCCGCCTGAAAGGGCCAGGTCGCCCGATCAACAGCGTGGACCGGCGCATGGCGGTGCTGGCAGGCCTGGGTGCTGTCGACTGGGTCATCAGCTTCCCTGAAGCGACCCCGGAGAACCTGCTCAGCCAGCTCAAGCCGGACGTGCTGGTCAAAGGTGGCGACTATGGTATCGACCAGGTGGTCGGCGCCGAGATCGTCAGGGCCTACGGCGGAACCGTGAAGGTGTTGGGGCTGGTGGAAAACAGCTCGACCACAGCGATCGTCGAGAAGATCCGCAAAAACTGACCCGAACAGCCTGCGCTACTTGTGCAGGCTGCCACGGGCCATCTGCAGCAGTTGCCTGGCCTTGCCCGTCAGGCGACTCAGCCCAGACTCGCTGCGGGCCGGGTTCAGGCCTTCCTGCCTGAGCCAGTCCTTCCAGCGAATACGCTCTTCCTTGACGACCCAGCCGTCCTGCCGGGCAAAACTCTCAGCCAGATACACGCCGCGGGTGCTGGCCGGGTTCAGACGATCCTTCTTCAGCGTGTAGAGCTCAGCCAGGGGGCGTCCGTCTTCGAGTGGCATCAGGTAAAGGTCGGGCCGGCTGCGATTCAGCCGAGCGACCAGTTGGTCGCCTTCCAGGCGTTCGTCGACGTGGAACAGGCTCAGCGACCTCGCTTCCTTGGGTACCTGAAGGCGCAGGTCATAGACCAGTTGTAGCGACGCCGTGGGTAGATGCACATAGGCCCGTGGCCGTTCCAACAGTTGCAGGTTGGCGCAGCGTACGGGCCGTGCGGCACCTGAAAGTGGCGTCACGACAAAGGGCAGGGCGTCACGGTAGTGCAGGGCTTCAGCATAGGGCGCCGGTAACCAGGTTTCGTTGAAGCGTCCACTCAGCCACCCCTCGGGCGTCTCCAGCAGGCATTCCTCGGCCACTTCCTGTATCGCAGTGTGCAGCGGCAGGTTCAGTTCCTGAGCGGGGACATAACCGGAGATCAGCTTGAGCACGACATCGCCCCGGTCCTGACGGCGCTGGCGCACCAGTACCCAATAGTCGCGGTTCTGCCATTGCAGCGTCAGTCGCACCGACACCCCGAGGTTGGCCAGCTCGGCCACGAAGTGTTGGTGATCGCTCAACTGGATGGGTTTGCGCCGCTGCAGGGTCTGGGCAAAATTCAGCGGTTTGCCGATGCTCTGGTAGCTCAGCCCTTCCGGGCTGGCTTCGACATGGAGCGGCAGTGTCTTGAAGTTGCTGGGGTTCTTGCGGATCAGCGTTCGCGGCATGTCGGCTCCTTCTTGCGTTGGGGTCGGCCGCGACGGCGGCTCAGCGCTTGCTTAATACCTGGGCAACGGTGGCCACGTTATGGGCCAGGTGTACGGGGTTGATGGTGCCGACAATAGCACTGCTGACGCCGGGATGGGCAAACAGTAGCTCAAAGCTGGCACGCACGGGATCTTCGTCCGCGTGCAGGCAGACATGGCCGCTGGCCAGTGCCTTCTTCACCAGAATGGCTTTGCCGTGCGCGGCGGCATAGTCCAGTACCGGTCGTTCGCCCTGCTCGTTGAGATTGTAGGTGACCATGGCGCAATCGCCTTGTTCCAGAGCTTTCAAACCACCGGCGACGGTTTTTCCGGAGAGGCCAAAGCCGCGGATCTTGCCTTCCTGCTTGAGCTGCGCGAGGGCTTCGTAAACGCCTTCCTGCTCAAGGATATGCAGATCGTTGCCGTCAGAGTGCACCAGTACCAGGTCGATGCAGTCGGTTTCCAGGCGCGTCAAGCTGCGCTCGACCGAGAGGCGGGTATGGGCCGCGCTGAAGTTGAAGCTCGAAAGGCCGTTGTCGAACTCTTCGCCCACTTTGCTGACGATCACCCATTCATGCCGCTGGCCGCGCAGCAACGGGCCAAGGCGTTCTTCGCTGCGGCCATAGGCGGGCGCGGTGTCGATCAGGTTGATGCCCAGGTCGCGGGCCTGGACGAGCAACTGACGGGCTTCACGGTCATCCGGGATCGTGAAGCCGTTGGGGTATTTCACGCCTTGGTCGCGGCCCAGTTTGACGGTGCCCAGGCCTAGTGGCGAGACCATCAGGCCCAGGCTACCCAGCGGGCGGTGCAGGTCATGCAAGGTGGCTTGGTTCATGGCAGCAACTGCTCCCAGACAGGTGGGGCAATGGGCGGCTTTGGCAGTTCCGGCAGTGTGCTACAGGCTCCGGGCGTAATGCCGTCGCGCGTCAGGCTGGCCATTACGCGATCGGCGAAGTCTGGGGCCAGTGCCAGTTTGGTTGGCCAGCCGACCAGCAAGCGCTGCTGCTCGGCGAGGAAGGCGTTGTCTGGGCGTACCAGGCCTGATTGTGCCGGCTCTGCCCGATCAACCCGCAGGGTTGCCCAGCGCACCTGACTGAGATCGACCCAGGGTAGCAGGCTGGCCACTTCCTTCTTCGCTGCCGCGACCTGTGCATCCGGTTCGCGTGCAACGCCGTCTGCTTCTGCAAGGTCGCCGCCCAGGTACCACACCCACTGGCCATCGGCCGCCGGGTGGGTGGTGACGGTGACGCGTGGTTTGGGGCCACCACCGAGGCAATGCGCATAGAGGGGTTTCAGGCTTGGCCCTTTGGCCAGCACCATGTGCAGGGGGCGTGTTTGCATGGCCGGCTGGCTAAGGCCAAGTGCCGTGAGCAGTTCGGCGTTGCCGGCGCCCGCGCTGAGCACTACGCGCTGCGCACGGATCTCGCGGCCATCGACCCGCAGGCCGACCAGTTCATCGCCTTCACGCAGCGGCTCGATCCGCTCGCCCGCAAGCAGGCTGTCCCCGGCCAGGATCGCCAGGCGATCGAGCAGGCTGGGGACATCAATGACCAGTTCGGCCAGGCGGTAGACTTTGCCTTTGAAGGCGCGATCCTGCAGGGCAGGTGGCAGCTGCTCGCCCTTGACCTGATCGACCCGGCCGCGCACGGCTTTGCTGGCAAAGAAACTGGTGAGATTGCCCGCCAGGGTACCCGGGGACCACAGGTAGTGCGCTTCAGATAGCAGGCGCACACCGGACAGGTCCAGTTCGCCGCTACCGGCCAGGGCTTCGCGCCAGCGCCGAGGCATGTCGGCGATGGCTTCCGAGGCACCGGTCAGGGCGCCGTGCAGGGCGTACTTGGCGCCGCCATGGATGATCCCCTGGGATTTCAGGGTTTGCCCGCCACCGAGGCTGTCGCGCTCTACCAGAACCGTCGAATAGCCCTGACGACGCAGGCGCGCATTGAGCCAGAGGCCTGCGACCCCTGCGCCGACAATCAGGACGTCGGTAGAAATAACCGATGGCATGTACAAACCTCACAAGCTGGGACAGGAGCGCAGTATACAGCCTGCGGCGGTTTGCACCCTGCCTGGCATCAATGCCCGGCGGTTTTTGAAAACACCTGAATTACTACCACGCCGCCGACAATCATCGCCATGCCCAGGATGGCGGGGGTATCGAGCTTTTGGCCATAGAGGAGCAATGCGGCGATGCTGATCAGGACGATCCCCAGCCCTGACCAGATTGCGTATGCGATACCCACCGGAATGCTGCGCACGACCAGGGTCAGCATCCAGAACGCCACGGCATACCCACAGACCATCAGCAGCAGGGGCAGTGGCGTGCTCAGGCCTTTGACCGCTTTCATGGAGGCGGTGGCAATGACTTCTGCGAAGATGGCAATAGCGAGGTAGGTGTAGGCGTTCATGGTGGGTGTCCTCTGTAGTTGGTGGGCATTCTAGAGGATGGTCGAATGCGGTAAAGTCATTAGCTATCTAGATTGGAGATAGGTTGCGATGAGCGAGCAGTGGAGTCTGGAGCAGGTGCGGCTGTTCGTGCGCGTGGCGGAGTTGCGCTCGTTTTCCGCTGTTGCCCGTGAGCAGCGCAAGGCGCAGTCGGCGATCAGCAGTGGCATTGCCTTGTTGGAAGAAGACTTGGGGGTCGTCCTGTTCGAGCGCAGTAGCGGCCGTCAACCGCGCCTGACCGAAGCAGGCGCTGCGTTACTGGAGGACGCCCGCGAACTGTTGCGCCAATGCGAGCGCCTGGATGGCCGGGCCCTGGCGCTGATGCGCGGGCAGGAGGCGCAATTGCGTGTGGCCCAGGATGAGGCCATGCCTTATCAGCCGGTGATCGACAGCCTGGATGAACTGGCCCAGCGTTTTCCGCTACTTGAAGTGCAGTTGGCCAGCGGCGCACAGGGGGATGTAGCGCGCAAGTTGGTTGAGCGTCGGGCGGACCTCGGGTTGCTGTTCCATCATGACCATATGCCTGCCGCGCTGGAGCGTCGGGCGTTGGGTAGCGTCGAGATGGTTACGGTGTGTGCGATCCATCACCCGTTGGCGCAACTGCCGTGGGTCAGTCGGCAGCAATTGGCGCAGCACCGTCAGTTGTTGATTACCCCTCAGGAGAGCGGCTACCCCGGTGGCGAGCCGATCAGCCCACAGATCTGGCGTGCAGACAGTTTCTACGCCATGGCCGAGTTGCTGATGCGAGGCCTGGGCTGGGCCTGGTTGCCCCGGCATGTGGTGCAGTACCCGACTTACCAGACGCAGATGGTCGAGTTGGCCAGTGAATGGACGCCGCCAGCATTGGTGGTGGAACTGGCATGGCGGCGGGATGAGCCCCTGGGGCCGGCTGCACAGTGGTTGGCTGAACGCTTCGCACTGCACTTGCGCGCCATTGGCTAGTACACTGCGGCGCCATGAACAGAACCCTTTATACCCTGCTGTTTCACCTGGGCCTGCCGCTGGTCGCGCTGCGCCTGTACCTGCGCTCGCGCAAGGCGCCAGCCTATGCGAAGCGTATCGGCGAGCGCTTTGCCAAGGGCCTTGCACCGATGCAGACCGGCGGCATCTGGGTGCATGCCGTGTCGGTGGGCGAAAGTATTGCTGCAGCGCCGATGGTGCGGGCCTTGCTCAAACGTTATCCACAGCTGCCCATCACCATCACGTGCATGACCCCGACCGGCTCCGAGCGGGTCAGGGCTATGTTTGCCGATGAGCCGCGCGTTCAGCACTGCTACCTGCCGTACGATCTGCCCTGGGCGGCGGCACGTTTTCTGGATCACGTACAGCCGCGCCTGGCGGTGATCATGGAAACCGAGCTCTGGCCCAACCACATCAACCAGTGCGCCAAACGAGGTATACCGGTGGCTTTGGCCAATGCCCGGTTGTCTGAGCGCTCTGCGCGTGGCTACGGGCGATTTGCCAGGCTGACCCAGCCGATGCTGGCGCAGATGAGCCTGATTGCAGTTCAGACCGAGGCCGAGGCCGAGCGTTTCCGTCAGTTGGGCGCCCGTCCCGAATGTGTTGAGGTTACCGGGTCGATCAAGTTCGACCTGAGCATCGATCCTCAGCTGTTGGTCCGTGCCGGTCAGTTACGTGCACAGTGGCAAGCGGATCGGCGCCCAGTATGGATCGCGGCGAGTACCCATGAGGGCGAAGACGCGATCATTCTGCAGGCGCACCGGCAACTGCTGGAACACCACGCCGACGCCTTGCTGATTCTCGTGCCGCGTCACCCAGAGCGTTTCAATGCCGTGTTCGAGCTCTGTCAGCAGCAGTGTGTGACACAGCGCCGCTCCAGTGGCGAAGCGGTCACTGAGCAAACCCAGGTACTGCTCGGTGACACCATGGGCGAGTTGCTGTTCCTGTATGCGTTGGCAGACATTGCCTTCGTCGGCGGTAGCCTGGTCGCCAATGGCGGGCATAACGTCCTGGAACCGGCGGCCTTGTCCAAGCCGGTGCTCAGTGGGCCGCACCTGTTCAACTTTCTGGAAATCGCAGCGATGTTGCGTGAAGCGGGGGCTTTGCAGGAAGTGGACGACGCGCAAGGCCTGGCTGCACAGGTGCGCCGCTTGATTGAATTGCCAATCGACGCTCGGCGCATGGGTGATGCCGGGTTGTCAGTGATGCGCGCCAACCAGGGTGCATTGCAGCGTTTACTGGACGGGTTGGCGCGGTTGTTCTGAGGGTGTCACCGGCACGCCAGCACGGTCCATTGCGGTCCCGTGTGCGGCTTGCCGGTGTGCGGTCAGGGGCGGCGCTCGAAGTTCGCTTGTGCGGCCTTGGCCAGGTCAGGCGGCAGGAAGTCCTTGTCCGGGTTGTAGTCGGCTTTCAGGTAGCGAGTCAGGTCTTGCAGGTCCTGCGGGCTCAGTGTGCCAGCGGCTTGCTTGAGGCGCAGGTTGTCGAGGATGTAGTCGTAGCGGGTGTTGTTGTAGTCCCGCACCGAGGTGTACAGCTGACGCTGGGCATCGAGTACGTCGACGATGTTGCGTGTCCCGACCTGGTAGCCGATCTCGGTCGCTTCCAGTGCGCTCTGGTTGGAGATGATCGACTGCTTGCGCGCTTGCACCTGCTCCACATCGGTGTTCACTGCACGGTGCAGGTTGCGGGTGTTTTCCACCACTTGGCGGCGCAGGCTCTCGCGTTGCTGTTCAGTCTGGTTCAGGCGCTGGTAGGCCTCACGCACCTGCGAGCTGGTCAGCCCGCCACTGTAGATCGGAATGTTCAACTGCAGGCCAATGCTGCGTTGTTCGACATCGCCTCCGTATCGAACACCCGGCGTTGGGTTGCTGAACCCCAGGTTGTCGTTGTCGCCTTTCTGGTAGTTGGCCACTGCATCGAGCGTCGGGGCATGCCCGGCCTTGCGTTGACGCAGGGTTTCCTCCGCGGCGCTGACGGCATAGTTGGTCGCCTGCAAGGTCAGGTTCTGCCGTGCGGCGGTGTCGACCCAGGCGGTGGCGTCGTTCGGAATCGGCACCTGCACGGGCAGGGTATGTACGATGCCCTGGATCGCGTTGTACTCACGGTTGGTCAGGGTGATCAGTGCCTGGAAGGCGTCTTCGACCTGACGCTGGGCAAGGATCCGGTTGGCCCGCGCCGTGTCATAGCTTGCCTGGGACTGCAGTACGTCGGTCTTGTCCGACAGGCCCACGTCAAAGCGTTCGTTGGATTGGTCCAGCTGGCGCTTGAACGCGGCTTCCTCGGCCTTGGTCGCCGCCAGATTGTCCTGGGCACGCAGCACGCTGAAATAGCTGTCTGCACTCTGCAGAATCAGATTCTGTTCGGTAGCCGAAAGCTCCAGTGCCGCTTGTTCATTGACGGCCTGTGCCGCTTGTAACTGGAACCAGCGATCGGCACGGAAAATCGGCTGCGACAGGGTCGCTTGCCACGAGTTGCCACTGCGGTTGGCGGTGGTCGAGGGTTCATCGAACTGGGTGCGGGTGCTCTGCATCTCGGCCCCGGCCGAGAGGTTTGGCAGTAGCCCGGCACGCGCCTGCGGTACGACTTCGCGGCGAGCACCGTAGTTGGCCTGGGCCGCTGCCAGATCGGCGTTATTGTTGACTGCTTCTTGATAGACGCTGACCAGGTCGGTCTTTGCGGACAAGGGCGCTTCTGCTGCCCAGGCCATTCCGTTGGTAGCACAAGACACGGCAAGGGCCAGTGAAAGTTTGCGCAGCATAGGGCAATCCTTGAACGAGTTAGATAGTCGCTTAGTTCGGAGCGTAGTGCAGTGTAGTTGCGCTGACATGTTGCAACAATCTGCCATATCCGCCATTGATCGTACGCAGTTTTACAGTGGTGGCTTTACGCGTCACTCCAGTCTAGACTGACCCGGTTCTTGTCGGGGTGCCTTGTGTTGAGGCTGAGATCGGATAATTCCGGATCCCGTTGAACCTGATCAGGTTAGCGCCTGCGTAGGGAACAAGATTGCTCGCCTTCCCGCGAGCCCTCTTGTGCCAGGGTCCGGGAATGTCGAGTCAGCTTCAGGCTGCCAGGCATCGCCGACTATGGCACAGCACCAGTCCTGGTGCGTCCGTGCCTTTCAGGTTCACTCCGACATTCCACCGCTGGATGCCGTCTGGAGAGCCTGTGATGAGTAAACAAGAAAAATACGCCAACCTGAGTGAATCGGCTCAGGTCGATCAGCAGTCCGTGCAACCTTTTACCCGTTCGCGAAAAATTTATGTCGAAGGCTCGCGCCCAGACATTCGTGTGCCGATGCGTGAAATCAGCCTGGACGATACGCCGACCGACTTCGGTGGCGAGCCTAACGCTCCGGTGCTGGTCTACGATACTTCGGGCCCTTACACCGACCCGAACGTGGTGATCGATGTGCGTAAAGGCCTGGGCGACGTGCGCTCGGCCTGGATCGAAGCCCGTGGCGACACCGAGCGCCTCGACGGCCTCAGCTCGCATTTCGGCCAGCAACGCCTGAGTGACCCGGAGCTGACCGCACTGCGTTTTGCCCACGTCAAAAACCCGCGTCGGGCCAAGGCCGGTGCCAACGTCAGCCAGATGCACTATGCGCGCAAGGGCATCATCACGGCCGAGATGGAGTACGTTGCCCTTCGCGAAAACATGAAGCTGCAGGAAGCCCGTGCCGCCGGCCTGCTCAACCAGCAGCACGCCGGTCACAGCTTCGGTGCCAGTATTCCGAAAGAGATCACCCCTGAGTTCGTCCGCGAGGAAATCGCCCGTGGCCGTGCGATCATTCCGGCCAACATCAACCACGTTGAACTGGAACCGATGATCATCGGCCGTAACTTCCTGGTGAAGATCAACGGCAACATCGGCAACAGTGCCCTGGGCTCGTCCATTGAAGAAGAAGTGGCCAAGCTGACCTGGGGTATTCGCTGGGGTTCGGACACCGTCATGGACCTGTCCACCGGCAAGCACATCCATGAAACCCGCGAGTGGATCATCCGCAACTCGCCGGTTCCGATCGGTACCGTGCCGATCTACCAAGCATTGGAGAAGGTCAACGGTGTCGCCGAGGACCTGACCTGGGAACTGTTCCGTGACACCTTGATCGAGCAGGCCGAGCAGGGTGTGGACTATTTCACCATCCACGCCGGTGTGCTGCTGCGTTACGTGCCACTGACCGCCAAGCGTGTGACCGGTATCGTCAGTCGTGGTGGTTCGATCATGGCCAAGTGGTGCCTGGCGCACCACAAGGAAAACTTCCTCTACACCCATTTCGACGAAATTTGCGAAATCATGAAGGCCTACGACGTCAGCTTCTCGCTGGGTGACGGCCTGCGTCCGGGTTCGATTGCCGACGCCAACGACGAAGCGCAGTTCGGTGAGCTGGAAACCCTTGGTGAGCTGACCAAGATTGCCTGGAAACATGACGTTCAGTGCATGATCGAAGGCCCTGGCCACGTGCCGATGCAGTTGATCAAAGAGAACATGGACAAGCAGCTGGAGTGCTGCGACGAGGCGCCGTTCTATACCCTCGGCCCACTGACCACGGACATCGCTCCTGGCTATGACCACATCACCTCCGGTATCGGTGCGGCGATGATCGGCTGGTTTGGCTGCGCCATGCTCTGCTATGTGACGCCGAAAGAACACTTGGGCCTGCCGAACAAGGATGACGTTAAGACCGGCATCATTACCTACAAGATCGCCGCGCATGCTGCCGACCTTGCCAAGGGCCATCCGGGGGCGCAAATCCGTGACAATGCCTTGTCCAAGGCGCGCTTCGAGTTTCGTTGGGAAGACCAGTTCAACCTTGGCCTGGACCCGGACACTGCACGCAGCTTCCATGACGAAACCCTGCCGAAGGATTCGGCCAAGGTCGCGCACTTCTGCTCCATGTGCGGGCCGAAGTTCTGCTCGATGAAGATCACTCAGGAAGTGCGCGAGTACGCCGCCAACCAACGCATCGAAGCGCTGGATGTATCGGTCGAGGAAGGCATGCGTGAGCAGGCCGAGCGGTTCCGCCAGGAAGGCAGCCAGTTGTACAAAAAGGTCTAAGGACATCCTGGGGCGGCGCGCCATGCGCACCGCCTCGCAACCAGGCCAACCCCTACAGACACTGCACATGCCGGTGCCTGTGGGGGTTGGCTTGGGCGCAATGGGGTTCAAACGACTACCTGACTCTCTCCCTGTCGAGACCATCGCCGTGAGCACATCCAGCCACTACTCCCCCGACCATCCTGTTCCAAGTCATCAGCGTACCTTCGGTGCACGTGACCTGTTTTCCCTGTGGTTTTCCCTTGGCATTGGCCTGATGGTGCTGCAGACCGGCGCCTTGCTCGGTCCGGGGCTGGGGCTTGCGGGTGCGTTACTGGCGATTATCCTCGGCACGGCCGTGGGCGTGTTGTTGCTGGCGGCGGTCGGCGTCATCGGCAGTGATACCGGCCTCTCGGCCATGGCCGCTTTGCGGTTGAGCCTGGGGCGGCAGGGGGCGGCCTTGCCGGCACTGTTGAACCTGCTGCAACTGATCGGTTGGGGCGCGTTCGAGATCATTGTCATGCGCGATGCCGCCAGCTTGTTAGGGGCGCGGGCGTTCGGTGACGGGAGTCTCTGGGCCGGTCCGTTGCTTTGGACGCTGTTCTTTGGTGGCCTGGCGACCTTGCTGGCCGTCAGTGGCCCGTTGACCTTCGTACGGCGGATCCTGCGCAAGTGGGGCATCTGGTTGCTGCTGGGTGCCTGCCTGTGGCTGACCTGGAACCTGTTCGCCAAGGCAGATCTGGCCAGCCTCTGGCAACGTACGGGAGATGGTTCGCTGTCATTTGCACTGGGCTTTGATATCGCGATTGCGATGCCGTTGTCCTGGCTGCCGTTGATTGCCGACTACTCGCGTTTCGGTCAGCGTGCTTCGCGGGTGTTCGGTGGCACGGCGCTCGGCTTTTTTATCGGTAATTTCTGGCTGATGAGCCTGGGCGTAGCGTATACCCTGGCATTTGCCCCAAGCGGTGAAACCAATGCACTGCTGTTGGCCCTGGCCGGTGCTGGCCTGGGCATTCCCTTGTTATTGATTTTGCTGGACGAGTCGGAAAACGCGTTTGCCGACATTCACTCGGCCGCTGTTTCGACAGGCCTGCTGCTGCCCTTGAAAGTCGAGCATCTGGCCTTGGTCATTGGCCTGGTGTGCACACTGATCGCTTGTTTGGCGCCACTGGCGCAGTACCAGAACTTCTTGTTGCTGATTGGCTCGGTGTTTGCCCCGCTGTTTGGCGTCGTGCTGGTGGATCACTTCATCTGGCGCCGCCGCCGTGCGGACGTCAGCATACGGGCACTGCACTGGGGGGCGTTGCTGGCCTGGTGTGGCGGTGTGCTGATCTACCACCTGTTGGCGAATTACTCCCCTGAAGTCGGCGCAACCCTGCCGGCATTGCTGTCGGCAGGGTTGTTGTACGGGCTTTCAGTGGGCGTATTCAGCCGCGGCCAGGAAAAAGCTCCGGCTTGAGGATGCCGTTCAGGCGCGGGTAAGGGATCTTCAGCTCAGTGTGGCCCATGGAGTAGGGCGCGATGGTGTAGACCTCATATTTGAGTACCAGCGCGCCGTACGTCAGGGCAATGTGTGGGGTCTTGCGGAAGGGCCAGGTTTGCACGAACTCCGGGTCCTGATCCATCTTGACGCTCGCCAGCCAGCTCTTGTGAGCCAGTTGCGCTTGCTGCCAGAAGGCTTCCTCCTGATCAGGCAGGAGCATGTCCTGCAACGTCAGCACCTTGTCCTGTTGGCGCGAGTAGTTGATGAAGCCGCGTCCGGGCATGCCATGGGCACCGCCGGTGTCCAGGTAGCTGGACAGTTCAATGATCACCAGTCCGTCATGCTGTTCGCGTACCTTGGCTTGCAGGTAGCTGCTGTTGCGGCTTTCGGCGTCACGCAGAAACTGTTCTTCGTAGGCTTTGAGCGAGGCGGGCAGTGCTGTGCGGTTGTTGTCCTGGGTCATTTGCAACAGGCGTCGCTCGACGAGTGCATCCAGCTTTGGCTGTGCCGGGAAGTGAATCGTGTCGATGTTTACCAGCGGGCAGTCGGTGTTGTTGCAGCCTGGCTTGATGTGTTCCCAGGCCTCGCGTTTGACCTCCAGTGGCGTACGCATGTTGGGCTGGAACACGCTTTGGCAAGCGCCCAGCGCCAGTGCCAGTACG
The DNA here is from genome assembly GCF_053629555.1 of Pseudomonas sp. HLS-6 TE3448. Classification (NCBI taxonomy): domain Bacteria; kingdom Pseudomonadati; phylum Pseudomonadota; class Gammaproteobacteria; order Pseudomonadales; family Pseudomonadaceae; genus Pseudomonas; species Pseudomonas sp. HLS-6 TE3448. Next base: position 1,853,568 of record NZ_JBRJIO010000001.1, read on the forward strand.
GCCACGGAAGTCAGTTTCGCAAGCGTCATGATGGTCCCTGTAAGGCTAAGGTAATCGGGCTTTGACCGTCGGCGGCGCCTTCGGTTCGCCACTAAGCTGAATAGACCAGCGGGCTGCCTATCCTCGCAGCCTCGCCGGTATCTTTAAAGAGGTGAAAGCTGGCCGAGTGCGCGTTAGGATGGCGCCAAGCGGTACACCGAAGCAATGAGGATTTCCATGACAGACAAGGCTAGTGCTGTGCCCAGCGCCGTTGAGATCGTTCAACGGGACAACTGCTACAAGGGCTTTTACCGGCTCGATAAGGTGCGACTGCGTCATGAGCTGTTCGCAGGCGGCATGGGGCGGGAGATAAGCCGTGAGCTGTTTGTGCGTCACGATGCCGTGTGTGTGCTGCCGTACGACCCGCAGCGTGATGAAGTGGTGCTGATCGAGCAGTTTCGCGTCGGTGCCATAGGCAAGGTTGAGAACCCTTGGCTGATAGAACTGGTTGCTGGTCTGATCGACAAGGACGAACAACCGGAAGAAGTTGCACACCGCGAAGCCGAGGAGGAAGCTGGCCTGAAGTTCACTGCCCTGTGGCCCATGACGCGGTATTTTCCATCGCCGGGCGGCAGTGATGAGTACGTTCATTTGTACCTTGGCCGTTGCAGCAGCGTGGGGGCGGGTGGCTTGCACGGTTTGGAGGCTGAGGGCGAAGATATTCGCGTGAAGGTCTGGTCATTCGAGGATGCCCTTCAGGCCGTGCGCGATGGGCAAATCATCAATGCGGCAAGCATCATTGCCTTGCAATGGTTGGCGTTGAACCGCGATGAAGTCAGGGGGCTATGGTCGTGAATCTGTTGCGTGAGCGCTATCGGGTCGATCTGGTGGGCTTGCAGGCTGCCTGCGAGGCCAACTATGCGCGCCTGATGCGGCTGTTGCCGGACATGCGCAACACCCAAAGCTCGCGCCGTATCGGTATGACCCAGGGCGACCAGATGCTTGGCGTTCTGGTGCTCGATGTTGTCCTTGCCTGTCCTTACACCACCACGCTACGTGTACGTCAGGAACACAGCCTGCCCTGGTTGCCGGTGCCGCAGTTGGAGGTGCAGGTCTATCATGATGCGCGCATGGCCGAAGTGGTCAGCGCTGAGCATGCCCGACGCTTTCGCAGCATCTACCCTTATCCGAACACGCAGATGCATCAGCCGGATGAAAAGGCTCAGCTCAACCTGTTCCTCGGCGAGTGGCTGAGCCACTGCCTGGCCTGTGGGCACGAGTTGGCGGCGGTGCGTTAAAAATGTGAAGCCGGTCGTGTAACGGGTTTGCTCCGACGTTTCGTCGCCACCATAATCGTGCCGAATCCGCCCCAGGAGCGAGCCTTGCAGCCTCAATCGACTTCCACCAGTGATGCCTCAGTGCTACTGGTCCAGCTTTCCGACAGTCATCTGTTTGCCGATGAAGGCAGCACGCTGCTTGGCATGAACACCGGTGACAGCCTGCAGCGGGTCATCGGGCAGGTGCTGAACGAGCAGCCACGTATCGATCTGGTGTTGGCAACGGGCGATCTGTCCCAGGACGGCACACAGGCGTCCTACGAGCGGTTTCGCCAGATGAGCGAGCAAATTTCTGCACCGGTACGCTGGTTGGCGGGCAATCATGACGAGCCCTTGCCCATGGCGCAGGCCGCGCAAGGCTCGGATGTGCTTGAGCCGGTCATGGATATCGGCGCCTGGCGGGTCATTCTGCTCAATTCGGCGGTGTCGGGTGCCGTGCCAGGCCTGCTGGCCGAGGATCAACTGCAATTGCTTGAGCAGGCGCTGGCCACGGCGCCCGAGCGCCATCATCTGGTCTGCCTGCACCACCATCCGGTCTCGATTGACTGCGCCTGGTTGGCGCCGATCGGCCTGCGCAATGGCGATGCCCTGTTCGCCGTCCTTGAGCGTTATCCACAGGTCAGGGCAGTACTCTGGGGGCATGTCCATCAGGAGTGGGATGAACAGCGTGGTGACATTCGTCTGCTCGCCTCACCGTCCACCTGTATTCAGTTCGAGCCAGGCAGCGAAGACTTCACCGTAGGCGCACAGGCGCCGGGGTACCGCTGGTTGCGACTCCACGGCAACGGTCAGATCGATACCGGCGTGTCCCGTGTCAGCGATTTTGCCTTCACGGTGGACTACGGTAGCACGGGTTACTGAGTACAAAGTGTTGCGAAGTCTCCAAAGCTGATCCAACGCCCGCCGGACACGCTAAACTGCATGCTTTTGCGCCCGCAGTGCGGGCCATGTCGATGCGCGGGGGTGGTATGTCGGGTTCGATTCTTTATATCCACGGGTTCAATAGCGCGCCGTCATCGAAGAAGGCCACTCAGTTGGTGGCGGTCATGCAGCAGCTGGGCTTGGAGGAACAGCTTCGGGTTCCGGCGCTGCACCACCATCCCCGTGAGGCAATCGCACAACTGGAAGCAGCCATCGCCGAACTCGGTGCGCCATTACTGGTCGGCAGCTCACTCGGCGGCTACTATGCGACCAGCCTGGCCGAGCGCCACGGTCTGAAGGCCCTGTTGATCAACCCGGCAGTCAATCCGCACCAGTTGTTCGACGGCTACCTGGGTAGCCAGCAGAACCTCTACACCGGTGAAACATGGGAACTGACGGTCGATCATGTGCATGCACTGGCCGAACTGGAAGTGGCCCCGCCACGCGATGCTGAGCGCTTCCAGGTCTGGTTGCAGACCGCTGATGAAACCCTTGATTATCGCCGTGCCGAAGCCTTCTACCGGGCATGCGCCTTGCGGATCCAGGCAGGGGGCGACCATAGCTTCCAGGGCTTCGCCGAACGTTTGCCGGCCTTGCTGAACTTTGCAGGAATTGCGCCGAAACAGTATCAAACGCTCGATTTTTCTGTATTTTGATTGCTTATTTTTACCTACGAATGACGACGAGAACCCATGGCCAATCCCAGCGCTAGCGCCTATAACGCAGACGCCATCGAAGTCCTCTCCGGCCTTGACCCTGTGCGCAAGCGCCCGGGCATGTACACCGATACCAGCCGGCCGAACCACCTTGCTCAGGAAGTCATCGACAACAGTGTCGACGAGGCCTTGGCCGGGCACGCCAAGTCGGTTCAGGTAATCCTGCACGCCGACCATTCTCTGGAAGTCTCGGATGACGGTCGTGGCATGCCGGTGGACATCCACCCTGAAGAAGGGGTCAGCGGGGTCGAGCTGATCCTGACCAAACTGCACGCGGGCGGTAAGTTTTCCAATAAGAACTACCAGTTCTCCGGCGGTTTGCATGGGGTCGGTATTTCGGTGGTCAACGCCTTGTCCAGTCAGGTTCGGGTCAAGGTCAAGCGTGATGGCAACGAGTACCAGATGACCTTCGCCGACGGCTACAAGGCCAGCGAGCTGGAAGTGGTCGGTACGGTCGGCAAGCGCAACACGGGTACCAGCGTCTACTTCGCGCCCGATCCAAAGTACTTCGACTCGCCGAAGTTCTCCATCAGCCGCCTCAAGCATGTGCTCAAGGCCAAGGCGGTGTTGTGCCCGGGGTTGCTGGTCAGCTTCGAGGACAAGGCCAGTGGTGAGAAAGTCGAGTGGCACTACGAAGACGGCCTGCGTTCCTACCTGGTCGACTCGGTCAGCGACTACCTGCGTCTGCCGGACGAACCGTTCTGCGGCAGCCTGGCCGGTAACAAGGAAGCCGTGGACTGGGCCTTGCTGTGGCTGCCCGAAGGCGGCGACAGCGTTCAGGAAAGCTACGTCAACCTGATCCCGACCGCCCAGGGCGGTACCCACGTCAACGGCCTGCGTCAGGGTCTGCTCGACGCCATGCGGGAGTTCTGCGAGTTCCGCAACCTGCTGCCGCGTGGGGTCAAGCTGGCGCCTGAAGATGTCTGGGAGCGCATTACCTTTGTGCTCTCGATGAAAATGCAGGAACCGCAGTTCTCCGGGCAGACCAAGGAACGCCTGTCCTCCCGCGAGGCGGCTGCGTTTGTCTCCGGCGTGGTCAAGGATGCCTTCAGCCTGTGGCTCAACGCCCACCCAGAGCTGGGCATGCAACTGGCCGAACTGGCGATCAGTAACGCCGGGCGTCGCCTCAAGGCGAGCAAGAAGGTTGAGCGCAAGCGTGTCACTCAAGGGCCGGCCCTGCCCGGCAAGCTTGCTGACTGCGCCGGGCAGGACCCGATGCGCGCTGAACTGTTCCTGGTCGAGGGTGATTCGGCAGGCGGCTCGGCCAAGCAGGCACGGGACAAGGAGTTCCAGGCGATCCTGCCGTTGCGCGGGAAGATCCTCAATACCTGGGAGGTCGATGGTGGTGAAGTCCTGGCCAGCCAGGAAGTGCACAACATTGCAGTCGCCATCGGTGTCGATCCAGGTGCCAGTGACATGAGCCAACTGCGTTACGGCAAGATCTGCATCCTGGCCGACGCCGACTCCGACGGCCTGCATATCGCCACCTTGCTGTGCGCGTTGTTCGTTCAGCACTTCCGCCCGCTGGTCGAGGCGGGCCATGTCTACGTCGCCATGCCGCCGTTGTACCGGATCGACCTGGGCAAGGAGATCTACTACGCCCTCGACGAGGCGGAGCGCGATGGCATTCTCGATCGCCTGGTCGCCGAGAAGAAGCGTGGCAAGCCTCAGGTGACGCGCTTCAAAGGTCTGGGTGAGATGAACCCGCCACAACTGCGCGAAACCACGATGGACCCAAACACCCGGCGCCTGGTTCAACTGACCCTGGATGATTTCGCGCAAACCAGCGAGATCATGGACATGCTGCTGGCCAAGAAGCGTGCGGGCGACCGCAAAAACTGGCTGGAAACCAAAGGGAATCTGGCCGAGGTCATGGCTTGATTCGTCCGCTGTTGGCGAGCGTGCTGCTGCTTTTCGCCTTGCCGACGCTGGCTGCGCCCTGGCCGGAACTGACACTCCAGGCCGAGCATCCTGTCGACGGCATGCGTGGCGGCAACCTCTCGGGCCTGGCCTTGTGTGGCAAGGACCTGTGGGCGATTTCGGATCGTGATGATGACCTGCTGTACCGCCTGGACACCTCGGCGCCCGTCTGGCAGGCCATCGCTAGCACGATGGTGTTGCCCCCTGCGCCGAACAGCGCATTGCCTTGGGGAGTGCGCATGCGTAATTGGGCTGCGTCCTGGGTACGGGGTGGCTCGATCGATTTCGAAGCCGTGAGCTGTGACGCCACTGGCAACAAGTACCTGGTCAGCGAGGCCCATGCGGCCGTACTTCAGGTGCCGGTTGATGGTGCGCCAAACTGGTTAAAAATTGACCCCGGCGTTATTCGTCAGGCCCGTGGCAGTGGCATGCTGCTGCACTTCAATGCCTTGTTTGAGGGGCTTGCCGTCAACCCGTCCGGTGACCGTATCTGGCTGGCTGCCGAGCGCGAAAGGCGCGGTCTGCTGTTGATTAAACGACAGCAGACGACCTGGGACTGCAATGGCGGTTGTGTATTGCTCAGTGAAGGCGGGGCTGAACTTCAGCCGGCGCAGATGCCCAACGCGAAAGCCTGGGAGCGTGATTTTGCCGACCTGGCGTTGTTCAATGACAAGCTGTTCACCCTGGAACGCAATGCGTTTCGAATCTGCCGCCGAGACCCGGCCACGGCTGTGGTCGAGCGCTGCTGGTCGTTTGCTGCTGAAGCCTTGACGGAGCCGCGTCGCTATTCACAACCCTTCGGCCTGGCTGAAGCGTTGGTGATCGACGCTGAAGGTGCCTGGGTAGGCCTGGATAACAATGGTGGCAGCCGTGCCGATGGCGAAAGCCGCCCGATCGTCTGGCGTTTTGCTGCGCCCAAGGACGGTTGGAGCGCCAAGCCATGAGCCAGGCCCCGGGCAAGCGTGCCGGTCGGGTGTTCCTGATACTGGCGTGGGCCGCCGGTCTGTTTCTGGCGACACGCTTTTTCGGGCAGTGGGAGCAGCGTCAGGAAAACCCGAACAAGGTCGTCAGTTCGGTGCGGGGCGAGGATTACATCGAGGTGCAACTGGTCGGTAATGGCCAGGGTCACTTCGTCGCCGATGGCCAGATCAATGGTCAGGCGGTGCATTTTATGCTGGATACCGGGGCGACCGATGTGGCCATCCCCGAGCGTCTGGCAACCCGGCTCGGTCTTGAGCGCGGCGCTCCGGTCACCCTGAGCACTGCCAATGGCCGTACAGAGGGTTACCGCACGCGGCTGGACGAACTGCAGTTGGGCGATATTCGCTTGCTCGATGTGCGTGCCCTGGTGGTGCCGGGGCTAGGCGGCGAGCAGGTGCTGTTGGGCATGAGTGCCCTGAAACGACTTGAATTTACCCAGCGCAGCGGCACCTTGCTGCTGCGCCAGACCTTGAAATGATGAGGCCCGCATGAGCGACTCCCTTGATCTCAGCCTCGATGGCGTAGAGCGCCGGTCACTGGCTGACTTCACCGAACAGGCCTACCTCAACTACTCCATGTACGTGATCATGGACCGTGCGCTGCCACATATCGGCGATGGCCTGAAACCGGTGCAGCGACGTATCGTCTATGCCATGAGCGAGCTGGGGCTGGACGCTGACGCCAAGCACAAGAAATCAGCACGTACCGTTGGTGATGTACTCGGCAAATTCCACCCCCATGGCGATTCGGCCTGTTATGAAGCCATGGTGTTGATGGCCCAGCCGTTCAGCTACCGCTACACACTGGTCGATGGCCAGGGTAACTGGGGCGCACCGGATGATCCGAAGTCCTTTGCCGCCATGCGTTACACCGAGGCACGCCTGTCGCGTTACTCCGAAGTACTGCTCAGTGAGCTGGGCCAGGGTACCGCCGACTGGGTGTCGAACTTTGACGGTACCCTCGACGAACCTGCCGTGCTGCCAGCACGTTTGCCGAACATTCTGCTCAACGGTACCACCGGTATCGCAGTGGGCATGGCGACTGACGTGCCGCCCCACAACCTGCGCGAAGTGGCCAGTGCCTGTGTGCGGCTGCTCGATGAGCCGAAAGCGACCGTCGAACAGCTGTGTGAGCATATCCAGGGCCCAGACTATCCGACCGAGGCGGAAATCATTACGCCACGGGCCGACCTGCTGAAAATCTACGAAACCGGTCGGGGTTCGGTGCGCATGCGCGCGGTCTACCGCATCGAGGATGGCGATATCGTCGTTACCTCGTTGCCGCATCAGGTCTCCGGCGCGAAGGTGCTGGAGCAGATCGCCGCGCAGATGCAAGCCAAGAAGCTGCCGATGGTGGCCGATCTGCGGGACGAGTCTGACCATGAAAACCCGTGCCGGATCGTGATCATCGCCCGCTCCAACCGGGTCGACCTCGACGAGTTGATGCAGCACCTGTTTGCCACCACGGATCTGGAGTCCAGCTACCGGGTCAACATGAACATCATCGGCCTTGACGGTCGCCCTCAGCTCAAGAATCTGCGGGCGCTGCTCAGCGAGTGGCTGGAGTTCCGGGTTGGTACTGTGCGTCGTCGTCTGCAGTTCCGCCTGGACAAGGTCGAGCGGCGCCTGCACCTGTTGGAAGGTTTGCTGGTGGCGTTCCTCAACCTGGATGAAGTGATTCATATCATCCGCACCGAGGACCAGCCAAAAGCTGCGCTGATCGCCCGTTTCGGCCTGACCGAAACCCAGGCGGAGTACATTCTCGAAACCCGCCTGCGCCAACTGGCGCGGCTGGAAGAAATGAAAATTCGCAATGAGCAGGACGAGTTGGCCAAAGAGCAGGCTCGCCTGATCGCCTTGCTGGGTAGCGAATCCAAGCTGCGCAAGCTGGTGCGCACGGAACTTATCAAGGATGCCGAGACCTACGGCGATGATCGCCGCTCGCCGATCATCGAGCGTGCCGAGGCCAAGGCCCTCTCGGAAAACGAGTTGATGCCGACTGAGCCGGTTACCGTGGTGCTCTCGGAGAAGGGCTGGGTGCGTTGCGCCAAAGGTCACGACATCGATGCAACGGGGCTTTCCTACAAGGCCGGCGACGGTTTCAAGACTGCCGCTGCGGGGCGTTCCAACCAATTCGCGGTATTCATCGACTCGACGGGCCGCAGCTATTCGGTGGCGGCTCATACCCTGCCGTCGGCGCGGGGGCAGGGAGAGCCGCTGACCGGCCGACTGACACCGCCGCCAGGGGCTACTTTTGAGTGCGTGCTGCTGCCTGACGATGACGCGCTGTATGTGATCGCTTCCGATGCCGGCTATGGCTTTGTGGCCAAGGGCGAAGACCTGCAGGCCAAAAACAAGGCGGGCAAGGCGCTGCTCAGCTTGCCGAATGGTGCCAAGGTCATTGCGCCGCGTGCGTTGGCCGACCGTGAGCAGGATTGGCTGGCAGCCGTCACGACCGAAGGTCGGTTGCTGGTGTTCAAGGTCAGCGACTTGCCGCAGTTGGGCAAAGGAAAGGGCAATAAAATCATTGGTATTCCAGGTGAGCGGGTTGCTAGCCGCGAAGAGTACGTCACTGATTTGGCGGTCGTTCCTGAGGGTTCAACCCTTGTATTGCAGGCCGGCAAGCGTACCCTGTCTCTCAAGGCTGATGACCTGGAGCACTACAAGGGTGAGCGAGGGCGGCGCGGTAGCAAGCTGCCACGTGGTTTCCAGCGGGTTGATGCGTTGCTGGTCGAGAGCCTTGGCTAGTGTGCTCGTGGGCCGTATACCCGGCTTTTTTGGTCGGGTATACGGCACAAATGCTGGAGTCGCGCCGCATATTCGCGGATGATAGGCCCCTTGTGGTGCCCAGGTAGCTGGGTGCCCGAGTGAATTTATGTGTATCACTGCGGTGAGCCGAGTGGCGACCGCCTGGATGGGATGATGACTTTTCTGCGCCTTCCATTTGTTCTACTGCTGGCAGGGGTATTGGGCCTTGCTGGCTGTAGCATGCATCAACCGGTTGCGCTGTATCAGCTCGACGATGGTCAGCCTGAGCAGCCTAAACAGGCGGGCGGCATGGCCGTTGTGCTGGGGCCGGTGTCGGTTGCTGATTACTTGCAACGTGAAACCTTCCTGCAGCGTCAAGCGGACGGCAGCCTGACTGCTGCCACCGATGGTCGTTGGGCAGGCAGCCTGTCGGCTGACATCGATCAGTTGCTGGTACGTCAGTTGGCCTGGCGTCTGGACAGCCATCGCGTCGTGCTGGCGCCGGCCACGTCGGGTTTCAGTCCTGACGTGCAAGTGCTGCTGTCGATCACACGTCTGGATTCGGGCGTGCATCAGCCTGCCATCCTGGATGCCCAGTGGCGGTTGATTGACCGTCGCGGCAAGGTTCGCGACAACCGTATCATCCACCTTGAGGAACGGCATCTGGGCAGCTCTGCTGATCAGGTCAAGGCTCAGGGGGTATTGCTGCAGCGATTGTCTGAACAGTTGAGCGCTGCGCTCAAACCGCTGGCCAATCAGCCGCCTGTGGTCGAAGAAACACCACGCAAGGCTGCTCCTGTGCAGGTGCGCAAGGAGGGGCCTGAAAAGTCGAAGATCCCTCTGGCTTCGCCAATCCGCACCGAAATGGAAGTGTTCCGCTTCTGAAGAACAAGCCCGCAGCGATGCGGGTTCAGGCTGTCGATGCTGCGCACTTACGGGTGCCCGTGCTGACGCCATCGCAGGCAAGCCTGCTCCCACAGGGAAATGTAGCCTTCTGCGCGGCCCCCTGTTGGAGTTGGCTTGCCAACGATGCAGGCGCCTCGCACTCACTGACACCCGTGCTGACGTCATCGCAGGCAAGCCTGCATCGCTGGGTGGGCTAGTTCTTGACGCGGCTTTCGTGCATGCGCGCCAGTTGGCGTTCCAGCATCGATGGATAAGGTTCCATCAGTCGCTCGACACAGCAGGCCCCTTCAGGGCTGGCGATCGGGCGAATGCGGGCGCGCTGGCGAATCAGGGCATCGTCGCTGATCTTGCGTTCGACCAGCAACAAATTGCGGCTGTGCTGGGATAAGGCCAGGGCATCCTGAGCCTTTTCGGTCAGCAACAGATCGATCTGGCTCAGCCCATGCAGGCCTTCACCCAACACCAGACCCAACTGCAGTTGCAGGGTGATGCCGCTGTCCGCGACCTCGATCTGCAGCGCATGGCCGAGTGCGCGCAGCAGTTCGCCGCAGCAAATGGCGTTGGTCAGGTAGTCGTCACCGCTGTCCTGGCGGTGGAACAGCATCAGGGTGCTGCCGTCATTGAGTGTCTGCACTTCGCCTTCATACAGCGAGGCGGCCTGGTCGAGGCAGTCGCGGTAGCGTTCCAGCAGTTCAGTCAGGCGCGCGCGCGGCAGGCGACGCAGTTGTTCCTGCGAGCCCAGTTGTATGGCCAGAACTGCACTGGCCTGTGGTGGGCGTGCCACTGCTTGCGGGGCCGGGCGAGCGACATCGCTGTCATCATGCAGGTCGGCGAACGCCTCGTCGTCCTCGTCCTCGTCCACGACAGCTCGGACGGTAGGGCGTGCAATGGCTGGGGTTTCGTCAAAGCTTGGGTCGCGCAGATTACGAACTTCAAATGTCGGTTCGTCTGCCTCGCTTTCCAGCGAGTCGTCATCCTCTGCTTCTGGCTCCACCTCACGTGGCGGCGGCGCGAAGCGGGCATGCAGTTGGCGCGCGAGGTCGCCAATCTCGTCCTGGCGCTCAGTGGCCGGGGTGAATTCATTCAGGTCACGCAGCCATACGCGCAGTTGCAGCAGCGGTGTGGAGATGAAACGCCCCAGACGAAGGCTCAAGGCCAGTGCCAGTGCCAGCAGGATACCGGCCAGAATGCCCATGCTTTGCAGGCTGATGGTCAGCGGCTGCTGGAACTGGCTCATGTCCAGGCTGATGCGCAGTTGCCCTGCCGTCACGTCCTGGAAAGTGATTTTGGTCTGGTAGAGGCCTTCCGCTTCGCCCAGCAGCCCGTTTTTCGGGCGCTGGCCAGCCTCGGCCAGGATCCGGTTATCGACGCTGTAGATGGCCGCGTGGGCCACCAGCGGGTTCTTCACCAGGTTGCCCAGCAGCACGTTGAGACTGAGGATGTCGTTGGACACCAGCAGTTCGGTAGCCGAGGTGGCCGTCTGGGTCGTCAGGCTCTGGCCCAGGGCATCAGCCTGTTCATGCATGGCTTCCTTGAACTGCAGGCCCATCACAACGGCATAGATCACCAGTGCCAAGGCGACCAGGAAGACGTTATGGCAGGCGATCCGCAGCGCCAACGGTACTCGGCGCTGGCGCAGGGCACGAAAGATCAGCAGGAAGAAGTTGTCGGTTTTTACAGGCGTAGGCCGGTTCACAGAGCGCGGCTCTTTATGTCGGTTAAGTTGCTGCGCAGTATAGCGAGCAGCTACAGGGCGGCAAAGTATCGGCGGTGCCCGATAGTCAGTGAAAGTCGGTAGAATGCGCTTTTTTTCAACGAGTCGGAGCCCGTCTTGCGCGAAATCGTCCTGATCAACATCACTGGTGAGGACCGTCCGGGTCTCACCGCCGCCATCACCGGTGTCCTGGCGAGGAGCGGTGTGAACATCCTCGATATCGGTCAGGCGGTGATTCATGACACCCTGTCCTTTGGCATTCTGGTCGAAATTCCAGAAAGCGAGCATGCCTCTTCGGTCCTCAAGGACATCCTGTTCGCTGGCTACGAGCTGGATCAGCAGGTGCGTTTTACGCCGGTTTCGGAAGCCGATTACCAGGCCTGGGTAGAGGGTCAGGGCAAGCCACGGCATATCGTTACGTTGCTGACCCGCAAGGTAACCGCTGAGCAAGTGCAGCGAGTGAGCGCGATTACCGCGCAATACGGGCTGAATATCGACCACATCGACCGTCTGTCCGGCCGCGTTGCGTTGGATACGCCGGTGGAAAAGAGCAAGGGTTGCATCGAGTTCTCAGTACGTGGCGAACCCGCCGACCCTCAAGCCCTGCGCGCCGAATTTCTCAGCGTGGCTCAGGAGCTGAACGTCGACATCGCTTTCCAGCAGGACTCGCTGTTCCGCCGTAACCGTCGTCTGGCGGTATTCGATATGGACTCCACCCTGATCGAAGCCGAAGTCATTGATGAGTTGGCCAAGGCTGCGGGCGTGGGTGAGCAGGTCTCGGAGATCACCGAGCGCGCGATGCGCGGCGAGCTGGATTTTCGGGCCAGCTTCAAGGAGCGCCTGGCGTTGCTCAAAGGGCTGGATGTCGCCGTGCTGGATGAGATCGGTGCGTCGCTGCGTCTGACCGAGGGTGCCGAGACCCTGTTTGCCGAGCTCAAGCGCCTGGGCTACAAGACCGCCATCCTGTCCGGCGGCTTCACCTACTTCGCCAAGCAGTTGCAGGCCCGTCTGGGTATTGACTATGTCTATGCCAACGAGCTGGAAGTCGTCGATGGCAAGGTCACCGGTGTGGCGGTAGAGCCGATTGTCGATGCACAGCGCAAGGCTGATCTGCTGACCGAGCTGGCACGCAAGGAAGGGTTGCAGATGGAGCAAACCATTGCCGTGGGCGATGGTGCCAATGACCTGCCAATGCTGGCCATTGCAGGGCTGGGTGTTGCGTTCCGGGCCAAACCGTTGGTCAAGCAGTCGGCCAAACAGGCGATTTCGACATTGGGCCTGGATGGTGTGTTGTACCTGCTGGGCATGCGTGACCGCCACGGTCGTGGCTGATCACGCTGCTTGCTAGCCCCGTATGACATGCGCCCCGGCCTGGGGCGCATGTCTGTCAGGAGCGTCAGGCTTGTGCAGGCAGTGCCAGGCCTTGGCCCATTCGTACAGCAGAACCTGCTGTCAGCTCTTCAGCCCATTTCACTTGATCCTGACCGAACAGCACGATAGCGGTCGAACCCAGTTTGAAACGTCCCAGCTCCGCACCCTTTTCTAGGTGGATCGGCGCACGGGCGGCGTCGTCGTAGCGGAAGGTTTTCAGCTCGCGCTTTGGCGGAGTCACCAGGCCTGCCCAAACGGTTTCGATCGATGCCACGATCATTGCACCCACCAGCACCACGGCCATCGGGCCACGTTCGGTGTCGAACAGGCAGACCACGCGTTCGTTACGGGCAAACAGCTCCGGTACGTTTTCGGCGGTAGTCTGGTTGACCGAGAACAGGCGACCCGGAACGTAGACCATTTCGCGCAGTGTGCCGGCCAGTGGCATGTGCACGCGATGGTAGTCTTTCGGCGACAGGTAGATGGTGGCGAACTGGCCGCCCATGAACGGCGCAGCAAGTGCTGGATCGCCGCCCAGTAGTTCCAGGGCGCTGAAGCTGTGGCCCTTGGCCTGGAAAATGCGTCCGTGCTCGATAGGGCCGAGCTGGCTCACTGCACCGTCGGCTGGGCAGAGAATCGCTCCCGGGGTTGTGTCCAGCGAGCGTGCATCCGGTTTCAGCGCACGGGTGAAGAAGGCGTTGAAGTGCTCGTAGGCGGTCACGTCTTCGACCAGCGCTTCACTCATGTTGACCTGGTAGCGTTTGGCGAACCATTGGGTGAACGCATTCTTGAACCAGCGCACGCGGCACTCGGCAATACAGCCTGCCAGGCGCGAAAGCAGGTGATGCGGCAGCAGGTACTGACTGATGATGAACAAGCGGGATTTCATTGGGTTTCCTTAAACTTCTACAGGCGTGTCCGGATGGTTGCCCCATTCGCCCCACGAGCCGGCATATGCCTTGACCCGCGGGTAGCCGAGGGCCTTGGCCACCAGGTAGGTAAAGCCGGAGCGGTGGTGTGTCTGGCAGTGGGTAACCACTTCCTTGTCTTTGCTGATGCCCAGTTGCTCGAGGATCTGTGGCATGTCTTTGCGGATACGCAGGGCGTTGTCGGTGTCCATGCCCTTGGTCCACTCGAAATTGACCGCACCGGGGATATGTCCGCCCTTGGCGGCGAGGACTTTTTCACCGCTGTATTCCAGCTGGCTGCGCGCATCCCAGATCGCCAGGTCGGCAGCGCCGAGGCGGCTTTGCAGGTATTCGCGGGTGGCCGTCGGTGCGTCGTTCAGGCTCAGGCTGACCGGGCCGCCTGCGGTGGCCGGTACATCGGTGGACAGGGCCAGGCCTGCGCCATGCCAGGCATGCAGGCCACCATCCAGGTAGTGGTAGCGTGTGTGGCCGATTACGTCCAGCAGCCAGATGAAGCGCCCGGCCCAACCGCCACCTTCGTCGTCATACACGACATAGACGGCATTGGGGTTATGCCCGAGCTCGCCGAACAGTTTTTCCAGGTCAGCTTTGGCCGGCAGCAAGCCTGGCGCTGGAGGCTGACCCAATTGCGTGCGCTTGGGATCAACGAAGCGCGCCCCCGGGATATGTCCACTGCCGTAGCGGTTGACGCTGGTCAGATCGACCAGAATCAGCTCCGGGGCCTCAAGGCGAGCCTGCAGGTCAGCGGGCTCGATCACCAGGGGCAAGCCAGAAAAGTCAGTCATCCAGGGTCTCCACGTCGAAAGAGAGGGGGCGATTGTAGCGCATGGGTCAGGCACTGCGATTGCTGAAGTTGTTCAGGGCGCGTTCGATGCATTGCGCGGTCTTGCCGAAGGCTTGCACGCTGATTTCCGAGAAGGGCGCGCCGCCTTGGTCGGCCACCAGCAGCATGACGACCCGGCCATGGCTCGACAGCGAGCGCAACAGCAGGTGACTGCCCTTGAACAGGCTGCGCAGGCTGGCCGGCAACAGTGCAGAAAACTGTGCGTTGTTTTCCGGGGTCAGGCGCAGTTGGGCTGACTGAGCCAGCAGGCGTTGCAGCACTTTGCTCTGATCGATCTGCAGGTTCAGGCTGGCAGCCTCTTTGGCCAGGCCGGCAATTTGATGAACGCGCAGGTGGGTCAGGTTCTTGTCGGTCATCAGTAGCATCACCCGCTGCATGCCGCAGGCGAGCAGCGCGTCCCGGGCGTGAGTCGTCAGGTGCATGGCGTTGGTGAAGGGGCTGGGCTCGGCCAGCAGTTCGGCGCAGTACTTGCGCCAGGCACCCAGTGCCTCGGTTGACGGCGGCGCCGCTGGTAACAGGCCGCGCGGGATCCGGCGTGCCTCCCACGGCCAGATCAATGCTTCTGCCGGGTGGAACAGGTCGGCGTCTGCATGGCTGCGGGCACTGCTGGCGGCGTGTTGGTGAATCTGCTGCTGTACCGCGTCGAGAGGTTCTTGCAAGTACAGGCTGATCAGGTACTCCCAGCGAACGTTGTGCGGGCTGGTCCAGGCCACCTGGGCCGACAACGCCAAACCATTGGCCAGCAGCACCGTGTTGGCGGGCTGGTTGAACCAGCGTCGCAAGCCGGGATCATCGTCCAGTTGCTGTTGTTGATGCAGCGGGTCGTCATCACGCGCAATGTGGGTGACCTTGGCCAGCAGCTCGCGCTCCTCTTGCAGCAAGTGATAGCCCTGAGTGACCCAGTTTGGCAGGCGCCAATGATTGGCCAGGGCCTGGAAGATGGCGAGCAGGCGCACACCGAACAACTCGTGCTCAACGGCTGTTGATGACTCGCTCTTGTGGACAACCCGCACTTCCCATTCTTCAAGCAACTTGGGGTAAGTGATTGCCAGAGGCCAGAGCGGTGACAGGAACAGCAGGCTGCCCCAGTGGATTTCCTGCCACAGTCGTGCCAGTCGATTGGCGAACAGGCCATTGGCTTGCGTGCAGGCATGCTGGCTGACCATCTGCAACTGCCGCAGGGGTTGCGGGATCTGCGCCTGATCCAGGGTGGGCAAGCGCTCAAGCAGTTCTTCGGTACGCTTGAGGCCCAACCTGTTCAGGGCGATTTCCAGGCTCTCGGCCGGTTCACTCATGCTCGAATGAGTGTGTTGATTGGCCTCGCGGATCACGCTCAGCACCAGCGCTGGGCTGCCCTGCATCAGCTCGGCAATGTCACGTAGCGAGCTTCGGTTGTCGCTGATCGCCGCACGAACCCGTGCATGGCTGTCGCGGGGTACCGGAAGGCGAGCGCTGTCTAGAAGCCTGACCCAGGCATCGAGTGTTTTGGGGATTTTATTTGGCACGATAGTTTCATTAGGCATGCTGTAGGGCGCCTGAACTGGCTTTTCGCCTTGACTGGCTATAGTCTGGCGCAGAAGTGCCGATAAGTAGAAGAAGAGTTTTCGAGCTTCCGCCCCCCCGACCCTGACCACGACAGTAAGTGCTTTAAACTATGGCTAAAATTATCGGCATCATCGTCGTATTCGCGAGTGTGCTTGGCGGATATGTGCTTTCTCACGGCAAAATCGCTGCGTTGATTCAGCCTTTCGAAGTGCTGATCATCGGGGGTGCTGCATTCGGTGCGTTTTTGCAGGCCAACCCTGGCCATATGACCATGCACGTGGTCAAAAAATCGTTGCAGATGTTCAGCACGCGTTTCACGCACACCTTTTATATCGAGGTGTTGGGCCTGGTCTACGAGATCCTCAACAAGAGCCGTCGTGAAGGCATGATGGCGATTGAAGCCGATATCGAAGACGCAGCGGCCAGCCCGATTTTTGCCAAGTACCCGGCTGTGCTCAAGGATGAACGCATGACCGCGTACATCTGCGACTACCTGCGCATCATGTCTACCGGCAATATGGCTCCCCACGAGCTGGAAGGCCTGTTCGACATGGAATTGCTGAGCCTTAAGGAAGAGCTTGAGCACCCGTCGCACGCGGTGACAGGTATTGCCGACGGTATGCCGGGTTTCGGTATCGTGGCTGCCGTACTGGGTATCGTGGTGACCATGGCCTCGCTGGGTGATGGCGATCAGAAATCCATCGGTCTGCACGTGGGTGCGGCGCTGGTCGGTACCTTCTTCGGTATTCTCGCGGCCTATGGTTTCTTCGGTCCACTGGCCAATACGCTGCGTCATGACGCCCGTGAAGAACTCAATGTCTACGAGGCCATCAAGGCTTCGCTGGTCGCCTCGGCGTCGGGCATGCCGCCATCGCTGGCTGTAGAGTTCGGTCGCAAGGTGCTGTTCCCGTCGCATCGTCCGAGCTTCGCTGAGCTGGAACAAGCGGTTCGCGGTCGCTAAGCCATGGAGAACAATCAGCCCATTATCGTCAAGCGCGTCAAACGCTTTGACGCTGGCCATCACGGTGGCGCCTGGAAGATTGCGTTCGCCGACTTCGCGACGGCGATGATGGCGTTCTTTCTGGTGCTCTGGCTGATGTCGACGGCCACGCCGGAACAGAAGCTTGCCATCGCTGGCTACTTCAAGGACCCGATAGGGTTCTCTGAAAGTGGTACGCCGTACATTATCGACTTGGGCGGTTCGCCTCAGTTGGCCCCCGAAAAGACCATCAACCCTGAGGTGAAGTCCGAGCCGACGCCTGACACCAGCATCCAGCTGGATAAGGACAAGGTCGAAACCATGGCCGAACAGGTTGAGCGTGAGCGTCTGGAGCTGTTGCTGCAGGAACTGCAAAACAAGGTCGAAGAAAACCCGCAGCTACAGAAGTTCAAGGATCAGATCCTCTTCGAGATTACGCAGGACGGCCTGCGTATCCAGATCATGGACGCGGAAAACCGGCCGATGTTCGATTTGGGCAGTGCGCGCTTGCAGCCCTATTTCGAAGATATCCTGCTGGCCATGGCCGATACCATCAAGGCTGTGCCGAACAAGATCAGCATCAGTGGTCACACGGATGCCAAGCCGTTCGCCGGTATGGGTGATTTCGGTAACTGGGAGCTCTCTGCCAACCGCGCCAACGCCGCTCGGCGTGCGCTGGTGGCGGGTGGTTACCCGGACACCCAGGTCGCTCGGGTAGTGGGCTATGCGTCGTCGTCGCTGTTTGATCGCGCTAACCCGTTCAATCCGGTTAACCGTCGTATCGACATCATCGTGCTGACCAAGAAGGCCCAGCGTGCGATGGAGGGTGAGCAGGCGCCTGCCGCGCCGGATGGCACTCAGCCAGGTGGCGCACCGGCTTCGCCGGGCGGTTCCAGCGGTGTAACTGCGCCAGAGCCCGAGCCCATGCAGCCACGCGAACTGCGCCAGAAGCTGAATATCTTCGAGGATGGTGTGCTGAGGATGGACGAGCCTGGCAAGCGTTAAGTGCAAGGCACTCAAAACGCCCGCGCAGAGCGATCTGCGCGGGCGTTTTGCTGTGTGCTGACGGGCTCGTTATTGCTCAGTAGCTGTCTTGCGGCAAGCTGGCAATGATCGAGCGGTAGCTGTTCATGCGCTGCTGCTGGATGCGCCCGTCTTCCAGTGCCTTGAGCAGGGCGCAGCCGGGTTCGCGATCATGCTTGCAGTCGCGGAAGCGGCAGGTACCGAGCAGGTCATTGAACTCTATAAAGCCCGACTCGACATCAGCGCGGCTGACATGGCCCAGGCCGAACTCACGGATACCCGGTGAGTCGATCAGTTCGCCACCCCCGGGGAAGTGGAAGAGGCGGGCGGTCGTCGTGGTATGAGTGCCTTGGCCTGACCATTCGGACAGTGCGCCGACACGGGTTTGCACCTCGGGTAGCAGGCTGTTGACCAGCGATGACTTGCCCACCCCCGACTGGCCGACGAACACACTGATATGGCCGTCGAGTTGGTGCTGCAACTGTTGCATGCCGTCGCCATGGTGGGCCGAAACCTCCAGCAGCGGGTAGCCCAGTTGCCGGTACACCGCCAGCAGTGCATTGAGTGCCGGTGCGTTCTGTTCGTCGATCAGGTCGGCCTTGTTCAGCAGGAGCAAGGGGCGAATGCCGGCGTGTTCGGCGGCTACCAGGTAGCGGTCGATCAGGTTGGCATGCGGTTCGGGCATCGGTGCGAAGACGATCACGATCAGGTCGACGTTGGCCGCCACAGGTTTCAGCTGGCCGCGCGAGTCTGGGCGGCACAGTTCGGTGCTGCGCGGCATCTGCGCCACGATAACGCCAATGCCCTGGTTGCCTGCGCGCCAGACGACGCGGTCGCCGGTTACCAGTGCAGGCAGATTCGCGCGCAGGTGGCAACGAAAGACCTGGCCGACCTGTTCGCCGTCCTGGGCCTCGACTTCAACTTGTACGCCAAAGTGGGCGATTACCAGGCCCAGTTGCTCGGGCCCCAAGTCGCCACCTTCGAGTACCTCCATGGCCTGTTGTTCGCGTTTGGCGGCGCGTGCAGCGCGTTCGCCCTGGATTTTTTCGATACGCCAGTTCTGGCGACGATTGAGCTGGCGTTTGGCCATGAAGGTTCCGTGCGGGAGGCAATATTAAATCGGTCTGGAGTTTAGCATGCTCCACTAGGCTAAACTGCGTAGCTACGTTGAGGAGCACACTGTATGCAGAACCCCCAGAACCTGATCTGGATCGATCTGGAAATGACCGGTCTGGACCCTGATCATGATGTCATCATCGAGATGGCCACGATTGTCACCGACAGTGACCTGAATACCCTGGCTGAAGGGCCGGTCATCGCGATCCATCACAGCGATGAGGTGCTGGCGCGCATGGATGAGTGGAACACTCGCACCCACGGCGCTTCGGGCCTGACCCAGCGCGTACGGGAGAGCAAGGTCGACATGGCCGCCGCCGAAGCACAGACCTTGGCCTTCCTCGAGCAGTGGGTGCCGAAGGGCAAGTCGCCGATCTGTGGCAACAGCATCTGTCAGGACCGCCGCTTCCTCTACCGCCACATGCGTGAGCTGGAAAACTATTTCCACTACCGTAATCTGGACGTCTCAACGCTCAAGGAGCTGGCTGCACGCTGGGCGCCTGAGGTCCGCGACAGTTTCAAGAAAGGTGGAACCCATCTGGCACTGGACGACATCCGCGAATCCATTGCCGAGCTGCGTCACTACCGCGAGCACTTCATCAAGTTCTGATGCGGTGCGCACCCGGGGTGTGCGGATTATCCTCCGTGCGCCCCCTTTTGGTGCCGCGGGCAACTGGGTAGACTGCGCGCCCCTTTGCTCGGATCTGCACCATGTTGTTGATGCTCTACTTGATTGCAATCACCGCTGAAGCCATGACGGGTGCGTTGTCGGCCGGTCGTCGCGGCATGGATTGGTTCGGCGTGGTGCTGATCGCCTGCATTACCGCACTGGGCGGCGGCTCGGTGCGGGATGTACTGCTGGGGCATTACCCGCTGACTTGGGTCAAGCACCCCGAGTACCTGGTGCTGACCAGTGTTGCGGCGCTGGTCACTATCTTCATTGCCCCCTTGATGCGCCACCTGCGTTCGCTGTTCCTGGTGCTTGATGCGCTGGGGTTGGTGGCCTTCACCCTGATTGGCTGCATGACCGCGCTGGAAATGGGTCAGAGCTTTTTGGTTGCATCGATCAGTGGGGTCATTACCGGGGTCTTCGGCGGCATCCTGCGCGACATCTTCTGCAACGACATCCCACTGATATTCCGTCGTGAGCTCTATGCCAGCGTCTCTTTCGCCGCGGCCTGGTGCTACCTGGCCTGTGTTGCGCTGGAGTTGCCAGGCGAGCAGGCCATTTTGCTCACCTTGTTCGGCGGCTTCCTGTTGCGCCTATTGGCCATTCGTTTTCATTGGGAAATGCCCAAGTTCCATTACAACGACGAGCAATGATCAAACCGACAGGGGTGACAACCGCTCGGCATGTTGCCTTAGTGCCCACTCGACGTGCTCGCGTACCAGATCGGAAGGGTAGTCGCGACGCGCCTTGAGGGCTTCCAGCACGGGAATGCTCGAGGGTGCGTTGCCCAGGCCCACGGCAAGGTTGCGCAGCCAGCGCTCATAGCCGGCCCGGCGCAACGGCGAGCCCTCGGTGCTGGCCAGGAATTTTTCTTCATCCCAGAGAAACAGTTCGGCCAACTCGGCGTTGTCCAGGTTGTGTCGAGGCTTGAAGTCGCGCTCTTCGGTTGGGCGAGCAAAGCGGTTCCAGGGGCAGACAATCTGGCAGTCGTCGCAACCGAATACCCGGTTGCCAATGAGGGCGCGCAGGTCTTCGGGGATGGCGTTTTTCAGCTCGATGGTCAGGTAGGAAATGCAGCGTCGGGCATCCAGTACATAGGGGCCGACGAAGGCTTTGGTCGGGCAGATATCCAGGCAGGCACTGCAGCGACCACAATGCTCGCTGGCCTGTGCCGGGTCGACGGGCAGTGGAATGTCGACGAACAGTTCGGCAAGGAAGAAGTAGCTGCCGGCCTTGCGGTTCAGCAGCAGGGTGTTTTTGCCGATCCAGCCGAGTCCGGCCTGCTCGGCGATGGCTTTTTCCAGCACAGGGGCACTGTCGACAAAGGCGCGAAAGCCAAAGGGGCCAATAGCCTGCTGGACACGCTCGGCCAGTTGCTGAACGCGCTTGCGGACCAGCTTGTGATAGTCGCGGCCCAGGGCGTAGCGGGAAATGTACGCTTTTTCGGGTTGTGCCAGGCGTTGTGCCATCTGGGTGTCGCCCGGCAGGTAGTCCATGCGCAGCGAAACCACCCTAAGCGTACCGGGTACCAGTTCCTCAGGGTGCGAGCGCTTGCTGCCGTGGGCGCCCATGTAGTCCATCTCGCCGTGGTAACCGGCTTCAAGCCAGCGCTCCAGGTGTTTTTCATGCTCGCCAAGTGCCACCCCGGCGATGCCGACATGGGCAAAGCCAAGCTCGCGGCCCCATTCCTTGATGGATTGGGCCAGGGCGGGAAGATCAGTGACAGGAACAGGCATGCTAAACAAGGCAATCAGGACTCAGGTGCGTATAATTCTGCCAGACATCGGAGCCCAGTACGCATGCCGCATACCAAACACATCGCAAAAGACGTGCTGACGCTTGAGGGCGACAGCCTGCCGTTGCTGGCAGCACGACCCGTTGATGCACATAAGGGCCAGTTTGGTCATGTGCTGGTAATCGGCGGGGATCGCGGCACCGGCGGTGCCGGGCTTCTGGCGGCAGAGGCTGCCCTGCGCTGTGGTGCCGGGCTGGTTTCACTGGCGACCCGTGGTGAACACCTGGCTGCAGCGCAGGCGCGGTTGCCGGAAGTGATGAGCCTGGGTGTGCAGTCGGCCAACCAGTTGATGGCGCCGTTGTCACGTGCCTCGGTGTTGGTGGTGGGGCCAGGTCTGGGGCAGGCGGCTTGGGGTCGTAGCTTGTTGTCAGCCCTTGTTGATGTGGGGTTGCCGCAGGTGTGGGATGCCGATGCGTTGAACCTGTTGGCGCGCTCGCCCTTGTCGGTGCCCGCCCATAGCATTCTGACCCCGCATCCGGGTGAGGCCGCACGTTTGCTGGGTATCGCCACCGAAGCGGTGCAGGCGGATCGGGCCGGGGCGGCGCGCAAGCTGGCGCGCAAATATGCGGCGGTGTGCATTCTCAAGGGCGCCGGCAGCCTGGTTGCTGCTCCGGATGGTCATCTGGCCCTGTGTCAGCATGGGCATCCGGCCATGGCGACAGCAGGCTTGGGTGATGTGCTCAGTGGTGTGCTGGGGGCACTGCTGGCGCAGGGAATGGCACCATGGCAGGCCGCCTGTCTTGGTGTTTGGTTGCATGCCCGTGCCGGAGAGCGGCAGGGTGAAAAAGGGCGTGGCCTGGCGGCCAGTGACCTGATTCCAGAGATTCGTCAGTTGTTGGAGGAGCATTCAGCGTGTCAGGTGTAACCCTGTTTATGGCCGATGAGCAGGCCATGGTCGATTTCGGCGCACGTATTGCCGAAGTGACTGAAGGTCGTGGCGTGATCTTTCTCGAGGGCGACCTCGGGGCGGGCAAGACTACCCTGTCGCGCGGCATTATCCGTGGGCTCGGGCATCGTGGCGCGGTGAAAAGCCCGACGTTTACCCTGGTTGAACCCTATGAGATAGGTGACAAGCGCGCCTTCCACTTTGACCTGTATCGTCTGGTCGATCCCGAAGAGCTCGAGTACATGGGCATTCGTGACTATTTTGATGATGACGCCCTGTGTCTGCTGGAGTGGCCCCAAAAGGGGGCGGGCATTTTGCCAAAGCCTGACCTGACCATTACCATAAGCCCACAAGCGGGCGGTCGTTCGCTGAACCTGTTGCCGCAGGGCTCGCGCGGCGAAGCCTGGTGTGTCGCTCTGGCCTTGGAATTCAAATAGAAAATGGGGATAGGTATGCGCATTCGCGCACTGGTTGCCGTCGTAGGACTATTGCTTACGGTCGTGACCGTTGACGCTTTGGCCGTCACTCAAGTCAAAAGCGTGCGTTTGTGGCGGGCGCCGGACAACACGCGGCTGGTATTCGACCTGTCGGGGCCTGTGCAGCACAGCGTATTCACGCTGAGTGCGCCGGATCGCCTGGTGATCGACATCAATGGCGCTACCATGGCCGCGCCGCTGTCGCTTCCCACTGCCAATACCCCGATTACCAGTGTGCGCTCGGCGCAACGTACCCCGACTGACCTGCGTGTGGTGATTGACCTTAGCAAGGCAGTCAACCCCAAGAGTTTCATTCTGGCTCCGAATCAGCAGTACGGTAACCGCCTGGTGGTGGACCTGTTCGATCAGGACGCTGATACCTCGCCGTCGACGCCAGCACCGCCGCCGGCCACTGCAACCGCGCCTGCCGTTCCGGTCACACCTGCGCAGCCTGCGATCAAATTGCCGCCGGTACCGAACGGCAAGCGCGATATTGTCATCGCCATCGATGCCGGTCACGGCGGTGAAGACCCGGGCGCCTCGGGCTCGCGTGGCCAGCATGAGAAAGACATTGTCCTGGCGATCGCCAAGGAACTGCAGCGCCAGATCAATACCGAGAAAGGCTTTCGCGCCGAACTGACCCGTACCGGTGACTACTTCATCCCGCTGCGTAAACGTACCGAGATTGCCCGCAAGAAAGGCGCTGACCTGTTCATTTCGATCCACGCCGACGCGGCGCCCTCCACGGCAGCTTTCGGTGCCTCGGTGTTTGCCTTGTCCGACCGTGGTGCGACGTCGGAAACCGCGCGCTGGCTGGCGGACAGCGAGAACCGTTCCGACCTGATCGGTGGTGCCGGTAACGTCAGCCTGGACGACAAGGACCGCATGCTGGCCGGCGTACTGCTCGACCTGTCGATGACCGCCTCGCTGAGTTCCAGCCTGAACGTTGGGCAAAAGGTGCTGGGTAACATTGGCAGGATCACCCCGTTGCACAAGCGTCGGGTTGAACAGGCAGGCTTCATGGTGCTGAAGTCGCCGGATATCCCATCGATCCTCGTGGAAACCGGGTTTATCTCTAACGCCAACGAGGCGTCCAAGCTGGCCACGCCTAGCCATCAGCAGTCGCTGGCGCGTTCTATCCACAGTGGCGTGCGGCAGTTCTTCCAGCAAAACCCGCCGCCGGGTACCTATGTGGCCTGGCTGCGTGACAGCGGCAAGATCGCCCAGGGGCCACGTGAACATGTGGTGCGTCCTGGCGAAACGCTGGCGATGATTGCTGTGCGTTATCAGGTCAGTGTGGCGACGCTGCGCAGTGCCAACAGCCTCAAGACCGATGAACTGAAGGTTGGTCAGAACCTGGACATTCCCAGTGCCACCCTGGCGGCCCAGCAATGAGTACCAGCGCTCGAATCGAGCTGCTTAGCCCGAGGCTCGCCAACCAGATTGCCGCCGGTGAAGTTGTTGAGCGTCCGGCTTCGGTGATCAAGGAACTGTTGGAGAACAGTCTTGATTCCGGCGCCCGGCGTATCGATGTGGACGTGGAGCAGGGGGGTGTCAAACTGCTGCGCGTGCGCGATGACGGTAGCGGTATCTCTGCCGATGATCTGCCACTGGCGCTGGCACGCCACGCTACCAGCAAGATTCGCGACCTCGAAGACCTGGAACGGGTAATGAGCCTGGGTTTTCGCGGTGAGGCGCTGGCGTCGATCAGCTCGGTTGCACGCCTGACCCTGACCTCGCGCACCCGTGACGCCGACCAGGCCTGGCAGGTCGAAACCGAGGGGCGCGACATGGCGCCACGGGTGCAGCCTGCGGCGCATCCGGTAGGAACGTCGGTGGAAGTCCGGGACCTGTTCTTCAATACGCCGGCCCGGCGCAAGTTCCTCAAGACTGAAAAGACCGAATTCGATCACCTTCAGGAGGTCATCAAGCGCCTTGCGCTGGCACGTTTCGATGTGGCGTTCCACTTGCGCCATAACGGCAAGACCATCCTGAGCCTGCATGAGGCCAATGACGATGTGGCCCGGGCGCGGCGCGTTGCCGCGGTTTGCGGCCCTGCGTTCCTTGAGCAGGCTTTGCCGATCGAGATCGAGCGTAACGGCTTGCACCTGTGGGGCTGGGTCGGCTTGCCGACCTTCTCCCGCAGCCAGGCAGACCAGCAGTATTTCTTCGTCAACGGTCGGGCCGTGCGCGACAAGCTGGTGGCTCATGCGGTACGCCAGGCCTACCGCGACGTGCTGTTCAACGGCCGGCATCCGACCTTTGTGCTGTTCTTCGAGGTTGACCCTACGGGTGTCGACGTCAACGTGCATCCAACCAAGCACGAAGTGCGCTTCCGTGACGGCCGTATGGTGCATGACTTCCTCTACGGCACGTTGCACCGGGCGCTGGCTGATGTTCGTCCGGAAGATCAGGTGGCGGCGCCTGCGGCAGTGCCCGAAGCGATTCGGCCGAGTGGGCTGGCGGCGGGCGAGTTTGGTCCTCAGGGCGAGATGCGCCTGGCGGCCAACCTGCTCGAGCAGCCTGTGGCCGAGCCTGCGTCTCGTCCGGCAGGCAGTGGTTCGGGTGCCGGTTACGGGTATCAGTACACCCCGCGCCCTGCTTCGCCGATGCCAACGGCGGAAACCCAGAGCGTCTACCGCGAGTTCTTTGCCCCGCTGCCCGAAACTGCAGCGGTCGCCTTGCCGGAAGGCCAGG
This sequence comes from Pseudomonas sp. HLS-6 TE3448, assembly GCF_053629555.1. NCBI lineage: Bacteria > Pseudomonadati > Pseudomonadota > Gammaproteobacteria > Pseudomonadales > Pseudomonadaceae > Pseudomonas > Pseudomonas sp. HLS-6 TE3448. Next base: position 1,879,120 of record NZ_JBRJIO010000001.1, read on the forward strand.
GCGACATTCCGCCGTTGGGCTATGCCCTGGCCCAGCTCAAGGGGATCTATATCCTGGCTGAAAACGCTCAGGGGCTGGTGCTGGTGGACATGCATGCGGCCCATGAGCGGATCATGTATGAGCGCCTGAAAATCGCCATGGCCAGTGAGGGGCTTAGTGGGCAGCCGCTGTTGGTGCCGGAGTCGCTGGCATTGAGTCAGCGTGAGGCTGACTGTGCAGAAGAGCATGCCCAGTGGTTCCAGCGGCTGGGCTTCGAGTTGCAGCGCCTGGGCCTGGAAACCCTGGCAATCCGGCAGATTCCGGCCTTGCTCAAGCAGGCTGAAGCCAATCGCCTGGTTCAGGATGTCTTGGCCGACCTGATGGAATACGGCACCAGTGACCGTATTCAGGCACACTTGAACGAGTTGTTGGGCACCATGGCCTGTCATGGCGCGGTGCGTGCCAATCGCCGTCTGGCGGTGGCAGAAATGAATGGCTTGCTGCGCGATATGGAAAACACCGAGCGCAGCGGTCAATGTAACCATGGTCGTCCGACCTGGACCCAATTGGGCCTGGATGACCTGGACAAACTGTTCTTGCGTGGTCGTTGATATGCCTGCTTCCAGGCCGCCGGCAATTTTTCTGATGGGCCCGACTGCCGCGGGCAAGACCGATCTGGCCATCGAACTTACAAAAGTATTGCCCTGCGAGTTGATCAGCGTTGACTCTGCGCTGGTCTATCGCGGTATGGATATCGGCACGGCCAAGCCGTCCAAGGATATTCTGGCGGCTCACCCGCATCGCCTGATCGACATTCTGGACCCCGCCGAGAGCTACTCGGCCGCGGACTTCCGGCGCGATGCCCTGGAAGCCATGGCTGAAATCACTGCGCGGGGCAATATCCCGCTGTTGGTGGGCGGTACCATGTTGTACTACAAGGCGCTGCTCGAAGGGTTGGCTGATATGCCGCCCGCCGATCCGCAGGTGCGGGCGGAAATCGAAGACGAAGCCCAGCGCCTTGGATGGCAAGCCCTGCACGATCAACTGGCGGCCATCGATCCGGTATCGGCGGCGCGTATTCATCCCAATGATCCGCAGCGGCTGATGCGTGCGCTGGAGGTCTATCGGGTCAGCGGCTTGAGCATGACGGCCCATCGAGAGCGTCAATCTGCGCAAAGTAGCGTACTAGGCGCGTCGGGACAGGGGCAATTGCCCTATACTGTCGCCAGTTTGGCGATCGCACCGAAGGACCGGCAGGTTCTGCATGAGCGAATTGCACTGCGCTTTGGTCAAATGTTGGAACAGGGCTTCGTTGATGAGGTCCGATTGCTGCGTGCCAGAAGTGACTTGCATGCCGGATTGCCGTCTATACGAGCAGTCGGTTATCGCCAGGTATGGGATCATCTCGATGGCAAGTTGACTTCAGTTGAAATGCAGGAGCGCGGCATTATTGCCACTCGCCAGTTGGCGAAGCGGCAGTTTACCTGGTTGCGTAGTTGGGCTGATCTGCACTGGCTGGATAGCCTGGCTTGCGACAATCTGTCTCGCACCTTGAAATACTTGGGATCGGCCTCCATATTGAGCTGAGTCCTTGCAATTGCCGTCTATCCTTGGGGTGGGGCGGCCTGAGCCATCAGTTTTTTTTGAATTTTCTTACTATTGATCCTTACAGGAGTGCGGCACATGTCAAAAGGGCATTCGCTACAAGACCCTTACTTGAATACTTTGCGAAAAGAAAAGGTCGGGGTCTCGATCTATCTGGTCAACGGCATCAAACTGCAAGGCACGATCGAATCGTTTGACCAATTCGTGATTCTGCTGAAGAACACCGTCAGCCAAATGGTTTACAAGCACGCTATCTCGACAGTGGTTCCAGTGCGTCCAATCCGTCTGCCAAGCGCAGCTGATGCCGAACACGGTGACGCTGAGCCAGGTAACGCCTGATAGGAGTCTGCTTTGTTCTTTGAGCGCCACGGTGGTGGTGAACGGGCGATCCTCGTTCACTTGGAAGGTCAGGACCCTGAGGCGCGCGAAGACCCGCAGGAGTTTCAGGAGCTGGCAGTGTCGGCAGGTGCCGATATAGTTGCGTTCGTCACGGTGACGCGACACCAGCCTTCCGCCAAATTCCTGATTGGCACTGGCAAGGTCGAGGAGTTGCGCGACCTGGTCAAAGCCGAAGAAGCGGACCTGGTGATTTTCAATCACACCCTGACGCCCAGTCAGGAACGTAACCTCGAACGCGTTTTCGAGTGTCGCGTGCTTGACCGTACCGGTTTGATTCTCGATATCTTCGCTCAGCGCGCACGTACCCACGAAGGCAAACTGCAGGTTGAGCTGGCTCAGCTTGAGCACATGAGCACGCGCCTGGTACGCGGCTGGACCCACCTCGAGCGGCAGAAGGGCGGTATTGGTCTGCGAGGCCCGGGTGAAACCCAGCTGGAAACCGACCGTCGCCTGTTGCGAGTCCGTCTGCGGCAAATCAAGGCACGCCTGGAAAAGGTGCGCAGCCAGCGTGAGCAGGCGCGTCGTGGACGCAAGCGTGCAGACATCCCGTCAGTCTCGCTGGTGGGGTATACCAACGCCGGCAAGTCGACCCTCTTCAATGCCCTGACCGCCTCCGAGGTGTATGCAGCCGACCAGCTGTTCGCCACCCTCGACCCGACCTTGCGCCGCCTTGAACTCGACGATGTCGGGCCGATCGTGCTGGCCGATACCGTGGGCTTCATTCGTCATCTGCCGCACAAGCTGGTTGAAGCTTTTCGAGCTACGCTCGAAGAGTCGAGCAACTCTGATTTGCTGTTGCACGTGATCGATGCCCATGAGCCGGAGCGCATGGCACAGATCGAGCAAGTCATGGCAGTGCTCACTGAGATCGGTGCTGAAGGCTTGCCGATACTTGAGGTGTATAACAAACTCGACCTGCTTGAAGGTGTAGAGCCTCAGATTCAGCGTAACCAAGAAGGTAAACCGCAACGTGTCTGGGTGTCGGCACGTGACGGACGCGGTCTGGAGCTGGTCGGGCAGGCGATTGCCGAATTGCTGGGGGATGACCTGTTCATCGGTACCTTGCGCCTTGAGCAGCGCTATGCGCGATTGCGTGCGCAGTTCTTTGCGCTCGGTGCGGTGCAGAGCGAAGAACACGATGAAGAAGGTAACAGCCTGCTGGCGGTGCGGTTGTCGCGAATAGAGTTCAATCGACTGGTCAGTCGTGAAGGGATGAAACCGTTGGATTTCATCGAGCAACACACTTTGCAATAAATGCCAGGCCTAGCGGTCAGGCAGCCGTGACAGGCATTCTGTAGCATTGGACGGCGCGCCGTGAGCGCGTCTTTGCTTTATCAGATGGAGAGCGCTATGGCTTGGAATGAGCCGGGTGGCAACTCGAACAATCAGGACCCTTGGGGTGGCCGCCGTGGTGGCGACAAGAAAGGGCCGCCGGATCTCGACGAAGCCTTCCGCAAGCTGCAGGACAGCCTGAACGGTATGTTCGGCAGTGGCAAGAAACGTGGCGGCGACAGCGGCACCAACAAGGGCGGTGGTTTTGGCCTGCTGGGTGTCGGTCTCGCCGTGTTGGCGGCTATCTGGCTTTACAGCGCCGTCTATGTGGTTGACGAGCAGGAGCAGGCAGTCGTTCTGCGCTTCGGCAAATACTACGAAACGGTTGGCGCGGGCCTGAACATCTACTTCCCGCCGATCGATCGCAAGTACATGGAAAACGTCACCCGCGAGCGTGCCTACACCAAGCAGGGGCAAATGCTGACTGAAGACGAGAATATCGTCGAAGTGCCGTTGACCGTGCAGTACAAGATCACCAACCTGCAGGATTTCGTGCTGAACGTCGATCAGCCTGAAGTCAGCCTGCAGCACGCGACCGACAGCGCATTGCGCCACGTGGTGGGCTCCACCGCGATGGATCAGGTGCTGACCGAAGGCCGTGAACAGATGGCGGTCGAGATCAAGGAGCGCCTGCAGCGTTTCCTCGACACCTACCGTACCGGTATCACCGTCACTCAGGTGAACGTGCAGAGCGCGGCAGCCCCGCGTGAAGTGCAGGAAGCTTTCGATGACGTGATTCGCGCCCGTGAAGACGAGCAGCGTGCCCGCAACCAGGCTGAAACCTACGCCAATGGCGTGGTGCCGGAAGCCCGTGGTCAGGCGCAGCGTATCATCGAGGACGCCAACGGTTATCGCGACGAAGTGGTTTCTCGTGCCAAGGGTGAGGCGGATCGCTTTACCAAGCTGGTGGCCGAGTACCGCAAGGCGCCTGAGGTGACCCGTCAGCGTCTGTATCTGGACACCATGCAGGAAGTCTACAGCAACACCAGCAAGGTGCTGGTCTCTGGCAAAGACGGCCAGAGCAACCTGCTCTACCTGCCGCTGGACAAGATGATCGAAAACACGCGCAGTAGTGCTCCTGTGAGCAGCGTGCCGGTCTCGGTCAATGATGCAGCCAACCGTGCTGCCACTGACCTGCAACAGCAGCAACGTGAGTCGCGTTCTAGGGAGAGCCGCTGATGAGCAATAAATCGCTGATCGCCCTGATCGTTGGCGTAGTGCTGGCGATCGTGGCCTGGAACAGCTTCTACATCGTTGCCCAGACCGAACGCGCCGTGTTGCTGCAATTCGGTCGTGTGGTGAAAACCGACGTTCAGCCTGGCCTGCACGTGAAGGTGCCGTACGTTAACCAGGTGCGCAGGTTCGATGCCCGCCTGATGACCCTCGATGCTCCGACCCAGCGTTTCCTGACGCTGGAGAAGAAAGCCGTGATGGTCGATGCCTACGCCAAATGGCGGGTCAAGGACGCCGAGCGCTTCTACACCGCTACCTCGGGCCTGAAGCAGATCGCCGACGAGCGTCTGTCGCGTCGTCTGGAAAGCGGCCTGCGTGACCAGTTCGGTAAGCGTACCCTGCACGAAGTGGTGTCCGGTGAGCGTGACGCCTTGATGGCGGACATCACCGCTTCGCTGAACCGCATGGCCAACAAGGAGCTGGGCATCGAAGTCGTCGATGTTCGGGTCAAGGCCATCGACTTGCCGAAGGAAGTGAACCGCAGCGTGTTCGAGCGCATGAGCACCGAGCGTGAGCGTGAAGCCCGTGAGCACCGTGCCAAGGGTAACGAGCTGGCTGAAGGTATCCGTGCCGATGCTGACCGTCAGCGCCGTGTGCTGCTGGCTGAAGCCTATCGCGAGTCGGAAGAGGTGCGTGGTGATGGCGATGCCCAGGCAGCGGCCATCTATGCCAAGGCCTACGGCCAGGACCAGGAGTTCTACGCGTTCTACCGTAGTCTCAAGGCCTACCGTGAGAGCTTCGCGAACAAGAGCGACGTGCTGGTACTCGACCCAAGCAGCGATTTCTTCCGCTTCATGGGCAAGACCAAGCCTTGATGATGTACCCCGCCGGGCGGCTAATACCTCTGGCGGGGTGATCCTGCGCGAAAACGGGTGTATGATGCGGCAGCCGGGAAATTCCCGGCTTTTTTGCGTCTGCATGTTTGATCGGCAGCGCAGCAAGGTTTTCGAGGGTATCGCCCCGGCTTGAAGCGCCTGTACAGGCGGCGTCAGGCGATACCTGCTTCACTCAAGGCGGGCCTGCGGACAGGCCGTCGGGACCCAAGGGGAATGGCGTAATGGCAACGGTAGACCGCTGGCTGCTGCCAGATGGCATCGAAGAAGTACTGCCACCGGAAGCGGCGCGCATCGAAATCGCGCGTCGTCAGGTGTTGGATCTGTTCCAGAGCTGGGGCTACGAGTTTGTCGTAACCCCTCATATCGAGTACCTGGAATCGCTGCTTACCGGTGCCGGCCAGGACCTGGACCTGCGTACCTTCAAGGTCGTCGACCCACAATCCGGTCGGCAGATGGGCTTCCGTGCCGACATCACGCCGCAGGTGGCGCGTATCGACGCGCACACCCTGCGTCGTGAGGGCCCAAACCGACTGTGCTATGCCGGCAGCGTGCTGCATGCGTTGCCTCGGGCGCTTTCGACCTCGCGCAGCCCAATTCAGCTGGGCGCCGAGCTGTATGGCGATGCCAGCCCGGTCAGCGACGTCGAGGTGATCAGCCTCATGCTCGCAACGCTGCAACTGGCTGACGTGGCGGACGTCCACATGGACCTCGGGCATGTCGGTATCTACCGCGGCCTGGCGCGTGCCGCCGGGTTGTCCGGTGCGGTTGAGCAGCAGTTGTTCGACGCACTGCAGCGCAAGGCCGTCGACGAAGTTGAAGCACTCACGGCAAACCTTCCGGCAGAGCTGGGCGGCATGCTGCGCGCCCTGACCGAATTGTGCGGCGGGCGAGAAGTGCTGGAAGCGGCGCGTGTGCGCCTGGGGCGTGCACCTGCAGCGGTACTGGCTGCGCTGGATGATCTGCTGGCGATTGCCGAGCGCTTGTCCGCGCGTTATCCAGACCTGCCGCTGTATTTCGACCTGGGTGAGTTGCGTGGTTATCACTACCACACCGGCGTTGTGTTCGCCGTGTTCGTTCCGGGTGTCGGTCAGTCGATCGCCCAGGGCGGCCGCTACGATGATATCGGCGCGGATTTCGGTCGGGCGCGCCCGGCCACCGGTTTCTCTACGGATTTGAAGACCCTGGTCACACTGGGGCGAGCTGAAGTCGTGTTGCCGTCTGGCGGGATCTGGATGCCCGACAGCAGCGATGCCGCGCTTTGGCAACAGGTCTGCCAGTTGCGTAGCGAAGGTCAGCGTGTGGTTCAGGCATTGCCTGGGCAACCGTTGTCCGCCGCCCGCGAGGCAGATTGTGATCGGCAATTGATTCAGCAAAACGGGCTTTGGCAGGTTCTGCCACTGGCCATTTGAGTTTTCCCGCCGGCGATGCCCGGCGCCAAGTTTGCGCGAATGAGGACAAGTGTTATGGGTAAGAATGTCGTAGTCCTGGGCACCCAGTGGGGTGATGAGGGCAAAGGCAAGATCGTCGATCTGCTGACCGAACATGCTGCCGCCGTAGTGCGCTACCAAGGCGGTCACAACGCCGGTCACACCTTGGTGATCGACGGCGAGAAGACCGTGCTGCACCTGATTCCATCGGGCGTACTGCGCGAAGGCGTGCAGTGCCTGATCGGCAACGGCGTGGTGGTTGCACCAGACGCCCTGCTGCGTGAAATCACCAAGCTGGAAGAAAAAGGTGTACCGGTGCGTGAGCGCCTGCGCATCAGCCCATCCTGCCCGCTGATCCTGTCCTACCATGTAGCGCTGGACCAGGCCCGTGAAAAGGCCCGTGGCGAGCTGAAGATCGGCACCACTGGTCGTGGTATCGGCCCGGCCTACGAAGACAAGGTTGCCCGTCGCGGCCTGCGTATCGGTGACCTGTTCCACCGTGAGCGTTTCGCTGCCAAGCTCGGCGAACTGCTGGACTACCACAACTTCGTGCTGGTCAATTACTACAAAGAGCCTGCGATCGACTTCCAGAAGACCCTGGACGAGTGCATGGCCTTTGCAGAAGAGCTGAAGCCGATGATGCTCGACGTCACTGCCGAACTGCACGCCCTGCGTCGCGACGGCAAGGACATCATGTTCGAAGGTGCCCAGGGTTCGCTGCTGGACATCGACCACGGCACCTACCCGTATGTCACCAGCTCGAACACCACTGCTGGCGGTATCGCCACCGGTTCCGGTTTTGGCCCGATGTACCTGGACTACATCCTGGGTATCACCAAGGCCTACACCACTCGCGTTGGCTCCGGTCCATTCCCGACCGAACTGTTCGACGACGTTGGTGCTTTCCTGGCCAAGCGTGGCCATGAGTTCGGTGCTACCACGGGCCGTGCCCGCCGTTGTGGCTGGTTCGACGCCGTGATCCTGCGTCGCGCCATCGAGATCAACAGCATCTCCGGCCTGTGCCTGACCAAGCTGGACGTTCTCGACGGCCTGGAAACCATCCGTATCTGCGTTGGCTACAAGAACGAGAACGGTGCGGTTATCGATGCACCGACCGATGCCGACAGCTACATCGGCCTGGAGCCGGTCTACGAAGAAATGCCGGGCTGGAGCGAGTCGACCCTGGGTGCCAAGACCCTGGAAGAACTGCCGGCCAACGCCCGTGCCTACATCAAGCGTGTGGAAGAGCTGGTCGGCGCGCCGATCGACATCATCTCCACCGGCCCGGACCGCAACGAGACCATCGTGCTGCGTCATCCGTTTGCCTGATATACGTTTGCGTTAAACACAAACCCCCGCTTTTTAGCGGGGGTTTTTTTAAGCCAAAGACTGGTGCTGATCCCACAGGAAGCGCAGTGCTCAGGCATTTTATCGGGAGTGCGGCATGGGGATTGCTAAGAGAACCGTTACAGGTGAGCCATCATTTTAATGGCGCCAGAAAGTAGAGGGTTCTTTCGTGTCAGCCGTTCTCTCACTGTTACGAAGCCGCCTGTTGCGGCCTGTCTTTGTTGCCCTTGGTATCGCTCTTTTGGTGCAAGTGCTGGTAGCGGTAGCGCTTACCCGGAGCACGGTGACCACGCTTGAAGCGGATTTGGGTAATCGTTTGGGGGTCGACAGTCAGAAATTGTCGGCGGAATTGGAGCGTGCGGAGCAGGAGGTCAGCTCCGGTCTGGACAGCCTTTCGGCCAGTACACGTCAGCGCCTGACGGGCGGGCTCTCGGCTCGCCTGGAAAGCGAGCAGGCGCAGTTACGAGCCACCCTGGAAAAGAACCTCAAGGACTCGGCCAATGACATGGCTGAGTTGCTGGCCTCTGTGGCGCCAAGAGCGATGTGGGACAACGATGTGCCGACCCTGTCGGAGTTCTCGCGACGGGCCCAGCGCAATCCCAATGTGCTCTTTGTGGTCTACGACGATGCTCAGGGTCAGCACTTGACTCGTTACCTGAACCGGCAAAACCCGATCAACCAGGCCTTGCTGGAAAAGGGTGAGGGAGAGCGGGCGCTGGACAAGGTGGTCAATGCTGCGCGCAACGATCCGTCGGTGTACTTCGTCGAGGCGCCGATCAACCCTAATGGTGTCGAGATCGGCAAAGTGCTCATGGGAGTATCCACGTCGTCAGTCGAACACGAACTGCAGGCCTTGGATCAGCGCTTCGCGGCGTTGATCGCCAGTGGTGATCAATTGGTGGGTGAGAGCCTGATGGGGGCAGCGGCAGACAGCACCAAGGCCTTGCGTGCGCGTTTGGAGGCGGCTCAGGCCAGTGCTGCGGGCATGCAGGCGAACACCTCGCAGAGCGTTCAGGAAGCCGCTGCTACGTTGCGTTGGAACATTGGTCTGGGGCTGGCGTTGGTCGGTCTTGGCGTGCTTCTGGTTGTGGCGGTGGTGCTGGGCCATCGGGTCGTCAGCAAGTTGCGTTTGCTCATTGCCGCGCTTAACGACTTGGCCGCTGGCGAGGGTGATCTGACCAAGCGTGTGCCGATTGATAGCCGTGACGAAATTGGTGACATGGCGACGGCGGTCAACCGCTTTGTCGACAAGTTACAGCCGATTGTTCGCGAGGCGGGTGAAGTGGCACAGCGTACGGGCATCGAAATCGGTGTCATGGCCCAACACAATGCCGGCGCCGATGCGGCGGCCGAGTTGCAGCGTGATGAAGTGGCCGAAAGCCTGCGTGCCTTGTCGGCCATGGCTGATGAGGCGCAGAACGAAAGTCAGGTAATGCAGTCTGCCCTGCAACAGGTTGTGGACATTCGCCAGGCCACGGATGAAGGCAGCCGTACCTCGGCTCAGGTGGCCGGCCTGATCGAAGCCTTGGCCGGGCAGGTGCAGACCGGCTCGAAAGTGATCGAGCGACTGGCTGAGCAGAGCGAGCAGATTGAAGTGGTGTTGACGGTGATTCACGGTATTGCCGAGCAGACCAACCTGCTTGCGCTTAATGCGGCCATCGAGGCGGCTCGTGCGGGTGAAACAGGCCGGGGCTTTGCCGTGGTCGCGGATGAGGTGCGCGCGCTGGCCAGCAAGACTCAGAGCTCAACGGGTGATATTCAAGCGCACATCGGGGCCTTGCAGCAGGGGGCGCGGGAGGCCGTTGCGGCGATCAGCCAGGCAGGGCGTCAAGCCAGCGAGGGGTTGCTGGTACTGCGTGACAATGCGCGGGTACAGCAGGCCGTACAGGCCTCGGTCGAGCAGGTGCATGCGGCCATCGGTATGGCGACCCGTGCGGCTGAGGAGCAGGCCAGGGGTGCGCAGGCGGTACGTGGTCGAGTGGAAACCATTCATGAGCAAGCTGAGCGCGCTGCCAGGGTGGTTCAGCAAACGACGGCCAGCAGTAAAGTGCTGGACGATCTGGCGGCTCAGCTCAAGGCCAGCCTGGGGCAGTTCCGTGCCTGAACAACTGATCGACAGCCGCTGATCGATCAGCGGCTGTCGGCAGTGTCAGGCCCGGTTCAGGTACATGCGTGTGGTCAGCAGATACACCGGCAGGCCCGAGACAAGGATCAACAGGGCTGCATAGGGCGCTGCTGCCGCAAACTCGACGTTGGCGGTGTGTGCCCATACCTCGGTAGCCAACGTGGTCATGCCTGTCGGGCTGAGCAGCAGGGTTGCCGTGAGCTCTTTCATGGCATCCAGAAAGACCAGCGCAAAAGCTGCTGCCAGTGCCGGGAAGATGATCGGCAGGGTCACCCGGCAGAAGGCGCCAAACGACGTTGCGCCAAGGGTGCGTGCTGCCTCTTCCAGTTGCGGGGAGGCCTTGTTCAGTGCTGTGCGCACCGGCGCCTGGGCCAGTGGCAGAAACAGCAGGGCATAGGCCAGCAGCAACAGCCCGGTGGTCTGGTACAGGGCGGGCACGTAGTGCAAGGCGAAGTACACCAGCGTCAGGGCAATCACCAGCCCCGGCAGGGCATGTAACAAATACGGCAGGCGCTCAGCCCAGACTGCCAGGCGTCCCTTGTGGCGCACCACCAGGAAGCTCACTGGCAGCGCCAGTAGCAGGCTTACCCCGGCACCGCCCAGCGATAGCGACAATGAGGAGACCAGTGCCCGGCTGATATCGGCAACCGGGAAGGCTGCCGAAGAGCCGACACTGAGCCAGTACGCGAGCATGCCCAGCGGAATGCCGCTGCCCAGTAACATCAGTATCAGGCAGAACAGCTGTGCGATGTGCGTCCACGCACGCAGGCGCACGGGAGCAGCGCGACGTGCCACGCCTTGGCCGATACGTACATGGCGTGCCTTGCCGCGCACCCTCAACTCCAGCCATAGCATCAGCAGGCACATGAACAGCAGCACGGCTGACAGCATGGCTGCATTGGCATTGCTGAACTCCAGCTCGAATTGCTGGTAAATCGCCGTGGTGAAGGTTTGTAGCCCGAGGATCGACAGGGCGCCGAACTCCACCAGCATGTGCAGGGCGATCAGCAGGCTGCCGCCGAGAATCGACGGCCAGAGCAGTGGCAGGGTGATTCTGAAGAACACTCCCCAGCGATTCTGGCCCAGGGTGCGTGCCGACTCCTCCAGGGAGGTGTCGAGGTTGCGCAGTGTTGCGGCCACCGGCAGGAACACCAAGGGGTACTTGGACAGCGCCATCACCAGAATCGCCCCGCCCAGCCCTTCGAAACGCGGGCTCAGGGATACCCAGGTAAAGCCGCTGACAAACGCGGGCACGGCAAATGGCAGGCACAGGACGACGCCCCACAGGCGCCTTCCCGGCAAGTCGCTGCGTTCCAGCAACCAAGCCAGCGCCAGGCCGAGTATCGCGCACGCAAGCGTAACGCCGACCATCAGCAGCAGCGTGTTGCGCATCAGGCCCCATACAAAGGGTCGCCAGAGCAGGCGCAAGGCCTCGTGCAGCCCGGCCTGCCAGGCCTTTAGCCCAACATACAGCAACGGCAGCAGGCTGAGCCCGACCAGCAGCAGAACCGGTAGCACCACCCAGATCGAGGGGCGCTTTCGTCGCGGTACATAGGCGGCGGAGGCCGCCAAGGGCAGGGCGGCGCTCATCAGAGCAGGCCAACTTCGCGTTCGAGTTCCAGGGCTTCCTCGGCGTTACCCAGATCGGCCGGGGTGATTTTCGGTGGACGCAGGTCTTCGAATGGCTTCAGGCCCTGATCAGAGACCATGCCTTTGTGCAGCGGGTATTCGGCGGTGGTTTGTGTGATCACCCGTTGGCCTTCTTCACTGGCCATCCAGGCCAGCAGCGCCTGGGCTTCCTGTGGGTGCTTGCTGGCCTTGACCGCTGCCGCGCTGGAAATGGTCACCAGGCCGCCGGCATCGCCATCGGCAAGGTAGTAGAGCTTCGAATCGAGCTGGCCGCGCTCTTTTTTCAGGGCGTACCAATAGTAGTTGTTGACCAGTACCGCGGCGACTTCACCATTTTCCACGGCTTTGAGCGCGACCATGTTGTTGGTGTAAGTCTTGCCGAAGGCTTTCAGGCCGGTCAGCCATTCCTCGGCGGCTTCGCGGCCGTGGAGCTTGAGGATTGCAACGGCCTGTTCCTGGAAGGCGCCGCTGGTAGGGACGAAACCGATCTTGCCGTCCCATTCCGGGTTGGCGAAATCCATGACCGAAGGCGGCAGCGACTTTTCGTCGATCACTTTGGGGTTGAAGGCGACGACGCGCGTACGTGCGGTTACACCCATCCAGGTGCCGTTGTTGGCAACGTATTCCTTGGGTAGAACCTGCAAGGTCGCATCGTCGATCTTGGCCAGCAGGCCGAGTTCACCCAGGTTGTTAAGGGGGGGCGACTCTTCGGTGTAGATGACGTCGGCGGGGGAGCGATCGCCTTCCTCGATGATCTGGCTGGCCAGCTGGTTGCTGCTGCCCTTGCGGATATTGATGTGAATGCCGGTCTTGGCCTCGTAGGCTTTGGCGATGGCTTCACCGATTTCCTTGTGTTGGCCGTTGTACAGGGTCAGCGACACGGGGTCGGCGGCCATGGCCGGAGGGGTACCCAGTGCCAGTGTGAACAGGGAAGCGGCCAGGCCGCGCAAAATCGGTTTGATGCGAATCGTCATGCGGGTACTTCCTCGCTTACGGGTACAAATCTGGAAACAATAATAAACGATATTGTTTCTCAAGTACGCCTGTGAGGAAAAATTCATGAGCAGGCTATCGTTGCCATTCGCCTTTACTGAGAGGGAGGGGCGTAGCTGCAGGTGGGGGATAAGTACTTTTCGCGAGGCATAAAAAAACCCGCTTTCGCGGGTTTCTTTAGAAATATGGTGCCCAGAAGAAGACTCGAACTTCCACGACCGTAAGGTCACCAGCACCTGAAGCTGGCGTGTCTACCAATTTCACCATCTGGGCAAAAGTAAAGCGTTTGAGCATGAAACGGTGTAGCGTGTTGCATAAATTCCAGATGCTTTAGGCTAATCTGAAATTTGAAATTGGTGCCCAGAAGAAGACTCGAACTTCCACGACCGTAAGGTCACCAGCACCTGAAGCTGGCGTGTCTACCAATTTCACCATCTGGGCATTTCGTTAAGGTCACATGATGCTTCACATCACGTTGCTTCTCAACTATAACGACGGTGTCCGTCGCTGTGGTGCGCATAATACGGATGCTCAAAACGGCTGTAAAGCCCTGTTTGGAAAAAATCTTAAAAAATTCAAGTTGTTGTCCAATGACAGCACTTATAGCCCCTCACAGGGCTCTGGCGGGGCTGTCCAAGGCCGAAATTTCCGGTTTCAATACGCCTATGCCAAACTAACCCTTATATAGACAAGGTGAACCCCTCCTAATGGCCGATTGGCAGACCCTCGATCCCGAGGCCGCTCGTGAAGCGGAAAAATACGAAAACCCCATCCCCAGCCGTGAGCTGATCCTGCAGCACCTCGCCGAACGAGGCTCGCCAGCTGCCCGTGAGCAGTTGGTGGAGGAGTTTGGCCTGACGACCGAGGACCAGATCGAAGCCCTGCGCCGCCGGTTGCGTGCCATGGAGCGTGATGGTCAGTTGATCTATACCCGGCGCGGCACTTATGCCCCGGTGGACAAGTTGGACCTTATCCTCGGCCGCATCTCCGGCCATCGCGACGGTTTCGGCTTCCTGATCCCGGATGACGGCACTGAAGACCTGTTCCTCAGCCCGGCGCAGATGCGTCTGGTGTTTGACGGTGACCGAGCCCTGGCTCGCGTTTCCGGCGTTGACCGCCGTGGTCGCCGCGAGGGTGTGCTGGTCGAAGTCATCTCCCGTGCCCATGAAAGCATCGTTGGCCGTTACTTCGAGGAAGGCGGCATTGGCTTCGTAACGCCGGATAACCCGAAAATCCAGCAGGAAGTGCTGGTGACCCCGGGGCGCAGTGGCAACGCCAAGATCGGCCAGTTCGTCGAGGTGAAAATCACCCACTGGCCGACACCCCGCTTCCAGCCTCAAGGCGACATCGTCGAAGTCATCGGCAACTACATGGCGCCGGGCATGGAGATCGACGTCGCGCTGCGTAGCTACGACATCCCGCATGTCTGGCCGGAAGCCGTCATCAAGGAAGCCCGCAAGCTCAAGCCGGACGTCGAAGAGAAGGACAAGGAAAAGCGCATTGACCTGCGCCACCTGCCGTTCGTCACCATCGACGGTGAAGACGCCCGCGACTTCGACGATGCGGTCTATTGCGAGAGCCTGGGCAAGCTGCGCCTGTTCTCCGGAGGCTGGCGCCTCTATGTCGCTATCGCCGACGTGTCCAGCTATGTTCGCCTCGGTTCGGCACTGGATGCCGAGGCGCAGGTGCGCGGCAACTCGGTGTACTTCCCCGAGCGCGTCGTGCCGATGCTGCCCGAAGAGCTGTCCAACGGGCTGTGCTCGCTTAACCCGCATGTCGACCGCTTGGCGATGGTCTGTGAAATGACCATCAACAAGTCTGGCCAGATGGTCGACTACCAGTTCTATGAAGCGGTGATCCACTCCCATGCGCGTCTGACCTACAACAAGGTCAGCAGCATGCTTGAGCATTCGCGTACGCGTGAGGGCAAAGCCCTGCGTGACGAGTACAGCAACGTGGTGCCGCACCTCAAGCAGCTCTATGCGCTGTACAAGGTGCTGTTGACCGCTCGTCACAGCCGTGGCGCGATTGATTTCGAGACTCAGGAAACCCGGATCATCTTCGGTTCCGAGCGCAAGATCGCGGAAATTCGACCGACTGTGCGCAACGATGCTCACAAGCTGATCGAAGAGTGCATGCTGGCGGCCAACGTTGCCACTGCCGAGTTCCTCAAGAAGCATGAAATTCCGGCCTTGTACCGGGTCCATGACGGTCCGCCACCGGAGCGCCTGGAAAAGCTGCGTGCCTTCCTCGGTGAGCTTGGGCTGTCGCTGCACAAGGGCAAGGATGGTCCGTCGCCGAAGGATTACCAGGCGCTGTTGGCACAAATCGCCGACCGTCCGGACTTCCACCTGATCCAGACCGTCATGCTGCGCTCGCTGAGCCAGGCGGTGTACAGCGCCGATAACCATGGTCACTTCGGCCTGAATTACGAGGCGTATACCCACTTCACCTCGCCGATTCGCCGTTATCCCGACCTGCTGACCCATCGGGCCATCCGCAGCGTGATCCGTTCGCGTCAGGACACCCCGCACGTCAAGCGCGCCGGGGCCATGAGCATTCCGAAGGCACGGATCTACCCTTACGACGAGAACACCCTGGAACAGCTGGGTGAACAGTGCTCGATGAGCGAGCGGCGCGCCGACGAGGCGACCCGCGACGTGGTCAACTGGCTCAAGTGCGAGTACATGAAGGACCGCGTGGGCGAGAGCTTCCCGGGCGTGATCACGGCCGTGACCGGTTTCGGCCTGTTCATCGAACTGACCGACATCTACGTGGAAGGCCTGGTGCATGTCAGTGCCTTGCCGGGCGATTACTACCACTTCGATCCGGTTCACCATCGGTTGTCTGGTGAGCGTACCGGTCGCACGTTCCGTTTGGGTGATACCGTTGAAGTGCGGGTCATGCGTGTCGATCTCGACGAGCGCAAGATCGACTTCGAGATGGCCGAGAAAACCCTCAGCGCGCCGATCGGTCGCAAGCAAGGCTCGGGCTCCGAGCCTGCTGCCGAGAAGGCCGCTGCGCCAGCGCCAAGCGCCGAACCGTCGCGTCGCAGCAAGAAAAGCGAGACCGCCGAGGCTTACTTCCCGTCCCATGCGGCGGCGAAGAATGCCGAGGTGCGCAAGAGCCGCGAAATGAAAAAGGCCTTGATGGCCGACGCCAAGGGCAGTCACGCCGCTGGCAAGTCGTCGTCCGGCAAGCCTGCGGCCAAGCCAAGCAAACACCGCAAGGGGCCGCCGAAGTCTGGCGCTGCTCCGCGTAAGAAGGGCAAGTCATGAGTCAGTTGGAAAAAATCTACGGCGTGCATGCCGTAGAGGCCCTGTTGCGCCACCATCCCAAGCGGGTCAAGCAGATCTGGTTGTCTGAAGGGCGCAGCGAGCCACGCATCCAGGCGTTGCTGGAGTTGGCCGGGCAGAACCGCGTAGCGGTCGGTCAGGCGGAGCGGCGTGAACTGGATGCCTGGGTCGAGGGCGTTCACCAGGGCGTGGTGGCCGAGGTCAGCCCGAGCCAGGTCTGGGGCGAGAACATGCTCGAGGAACTGCTTGAGCGTACCGAGGGCTCGCCGTTGATCCTGGTGCTCGATGGCGTAACCGACCCGCACAACCTGGGTGCCTGCCTGCGTACCGCCGATGCGGCCGGTGCAACCGCGGTGATCGTGCCCAAGGACAAGTCGGCGACCCTGACGCCCGTCGTGCGCAAGGTGGCCTGTGGTGCCGCCGAGGTTATCCCGCTGATCGCGGTGACCAACCTGGCGCGGACACTGGAAAAGCTCCAGCAGCGTGGCTTGTGGGTCGTCGGCACGGCCGGCGAGGCCGAGCAGGAGTTGTACCAGCAGGACATGACCGGCCCGATCGTGCTGATCATGGGTGCCGAAGGCAAAGGCATGCGTCGCCTGACTCGTGAGCACTGTGACTTCCTGGTGAAATTGCCGATGGCCGGCAGTGTCAGCAGCCTGAACGTCTCGGTGGCTACAGGCGTCTGCCTGTTTGAAGCGGTGCGCCAGCGCCGCGCATGACGGCCTCTCAGGGCCCGCGTCTACAGCGATGCTGCAGGCGCGGGCCTTGTCGTTAAGGGCTGTAGAGCGTCGCGCTTCTCTTGCGCAACGTTGTTCAAATAATCACCAATTACCTTGCTTGTCTGCGGGCGCTTCTCTACAATTGCGGCCCTTGTCGTGTTGGCAGGCGCGCATGTGCCTCTTTCCAAGGCAGGACATACAAGTGTCATTCACTCCTTGTCTGACCACTCTGGTGGCAGACTACAACCCGTAAGGAGCATTCATGCGTCATTACGAAATCATCTTTCTGGTCCACCCTGACCAGAGCGAGCAAGTCGGCGGCATGGTTGAGCGTTACACCAAGCTGATCGAAGAAGACGGCGGCAAAATCCACCGTCTGGAAGACTGGGGCCGTCGTCAACTGGCCTACGCAATCAACAATGTTCACAAGGCTCACTACGTGATGCTGAACGTTGAGTGCACCGGCAAGGCCCTGGCCGAGCTGGAAGACAACTTCCGTTACAACGATGCCGTGATCCGTAACCTGGTCATCCGTCGCGACGAAGCCGTTACCGGCCAGTCCGAGATGCTCAAGGCTGAAGAGAACCGCAGTGAGCGCCGTGAGCGTCGCGACCGTCCTGAGCATGCTGACAGCGCCGAAGGCGATGACAGCGACAACAGCGACAACAGCGATAACGCTGACGAGTAATCCACGGACCTTTTGAGGAGCCAATTACATGGCACGTTTCTTCCGTCGTCGTAAATTCTGCCGCTTCACTGCTGAAGAAGTGAAAGAGATCGATTACAAAGATCTCAACACCCTGAAAGCTTATGTATCCGAAACCGGCAAGATCGTTCCAAGCCGTATCACCGGTACCAAAGCTCGTTATCAGCGTCAGCTGGCTACCGCTATCAAGCGCGCCCGCTTCCTGGCCCTGCTGCCCTACACCGACAGCCACGGCCGCTGAGACCGGGTCGTCGACAAGTAGCAAGGGATAGAACGCATGCGCGCCTTGGCTGATTTCATCATGCGCGGTCGCGTGCAGGCCACTTTAGTGGTGGTTGGTTGTGCGGCAATGCCGCTGCTGTTCTGGTTGAGTGCCGCCGCCGGGAGCCTGGTGTTCCTGCGGCGCGGTTTCAGTGACGCCTCCGGTGTCCTCGCCTGGGCTTTGTTGCCCGCGTTGGCCTGGTGGTTCTTCGGTGACCCACGCATCTTGATGGTGCTGTTGGGAACGCTTGGCCTGGCTGCGTTTTTACGCGCGGGGCAGTCCTGGAACAGGGTGCTGTTGATCAGCACTGCCTTGGGGTTGGTGTACGGTGTGGTTCTTGGGTCGGTTTTCCGCGAACCGGTCGAAGCTTTGTCACAAGCGCTTGAGAAAGCCTTGCCGCAAATGCTCGACGGGCTCTACCAGCAGTTGACGGTAGAAGAGCGAGCGCACCTGGGTAGCCTTATCGCGCCAGTTCTCTACGGCCTGATCGCCGCGTTGTTGCAAGCCGTCAGTCTGTTGGCCCTGATGTTGGGTCGCTACTGGCAGGCAGTGTTGTATAACCCGGGTGGCTTCGGTCGCGAGTTTCGCGCCGTCAGACTACCGCTGGTGCCGGCGCTGGTGCTGCTGGCGTGCATGCTGATCGGGCCCAATTTCGGGGCCGGGTTGGCGATGTTGACGCCGATTTGCAGTGTACCGCTGATGTTTGCAGGGGCTGCCCTGTTGCATGGGCTGGTGGCGCAGGGCCGGCTGGCAAGGTTCTGGCTGGTTGGGTTGTACGTGACACTGCTGCTGTTCATGCAGCTGATTTATCCGTTGCTCGTGGTGTTGGCCATTGTCGACAGCCTGATTGATTTTCGCGGCCGCGGGGCGCCAAAAAATGGTGCCGACAACGGTTCCGCGAACGGTGAAGGTTAAAAGTTAAGAGGTTATTACCAAATGGAACTGATCCTGCTGGAAAAAATCGCCAACCTGGGCAACCTGGGCGATAAGGTAAATGTTAAGGCTGGTTACGGCCGTAACTACCTGCTGCCGCAAGGCAAGGCCACCGTTGCCAACGCTGCCAACCTGGCTGCGTTCGAGGAACGTCGCGCCGAGCTGGAAAAACTGGCTGCAGACAAGAAGTCTTCTGCTGAAACCCGCGCTGCCCAACTGGCCGAGCTGGAAGTGACCATCACTGCCACCGCTGGCGACGAAGGCAAGCTGTTCGGTTCGATCGGCACCCACGACATCGCTGATGCCCTGACCGCCTCCGGCGTTGAAGTGGCTAAAGCTGAAGTTCGTCTGCCGAACGGCACCATCCGTAATGTTGGCGAATACGACGTTGCCGTGCACCTGCACAGCGATGTTGAAGCCACCGTTCGCGTGGTTGTTGTCGCAGCCTAAGCTGCACCAATCGGCTGGCACCTCGCGTGTCAGCCGGTTAACATCGGGCACGATCCTGCTAGGCAGGTCGTGCCCTTTGTCTTTTTCGTCTCCCTGATTTCCGTGTGGCCATGAACGAGATATCCGCTCCCGAACAATACGATCTGCAAACCGCTGCCCTGAAGGTGCCGCCGCATTCCATCGAGGCCGAACAGGCTGTGCTCGGTGGCCTGATGCTGGACAACAACGCCTGGGAGCGCGTGCTGGATCAAGTCTCGGATGGCGATTTCTACCGGCATGACCACCGCCTGATCTTCCGCGCGATCTACAAGCTGGCCGATCAGAACACACCGTTCGATGTGGTAACCCTGCATGAGCAGCTGGATCGGGAAGGTCTCAGCTCCCAGGTGGGTGGGTTGGGTTACCTCGGTGAGCTGGCCAAGAACACGCCATCGGTCGCCAACATCAAGGCCTATGCGCAGATCATTCGTGAGCGGGCGACCCTGCGTCAGCTGATCAGTATCAGCAGCGAGATTGCCGACAGTGCCTTCAATCCGCAGGGTCGCAACGCGGCAGAGATTCTCGACGAAGCCGAACGGCAGATCTTCCAGATCGCCGAAGCGCGTCCGAAGACCGGTGGCCCGGTTGGGGTCAACGAACTGCTGACCAAGGCCATTGACCGTATTGATACCCTGTTCAACTCCGACAGTGATATCACCGGTATTTCCACGGGTTATACCGACCTGGACGAGAAGACCAGCGGTCTGCAGCCCGCTGACCTGATCATCGTCGCCGGCCGTCCGTCGATGGGTAAGACCACCTTCGCCATGAACCTGGTGGAGAATGCGGTGCTGCGCAGTGACAAGGCGGTACTGGTGTACTCTCTCGAGATGCCAGGCGAATCGCTGATCATGCGTATGCTCTCGTCGCTCGGGCGTATCGACCAGACCAAGATCCGTTCCGGTCAGCTTGATGACGATGACTGGCCGCGCCTGACGTCGGCAGTCAACCTGCTCAATGATCGCAAGCTGTTCATCGACGATACGGCCGGTATCAGCCCGTCGGAAATGCGTGCCCGTACCCGTCGTCTGGTGCGCGAGCATGGCGAGATCGGAATGATCATGATCGACTACCTGCAGTTGATGCAGATCCCGGGCTCCAGCGGTGACAACCGTACCAACGAGATCTCCGAGATCTCCCGCTCGCTCAAGGCGCTGGCCAAAGAGTTCAACTGCCCGGTCATCGCACTGTCGCAGCTTAACCGCTCCCTTGAACAGCGGCCGAACAAGCGCCCGGTGAACTCCGACTTGCGGGAATCCGGAGCGATCGAGCAGGATGCTGACGTGATCATGTTCGTCTACCGCGATGAGGTCTACCATCCGGAAACCGAACACAAAGGCATTGCCGAAATCATTATCGGCAAGCAGCGGAACGGCCCGATCGGCTTTGTCCGGCTGGCGTTCATCGGTAAATACACGCGCTTCGAGAACCTGGCGCCGGGTAGCTACAACTTCGACGACGACGAGTAATTTTCGCAGCGCCAATTCCGAGCTGCAGCGTCGGAATTGGTCAAAATTTGTGCTATAGTCCGCGCCCGCGATTTTCCTGTACTTCAGAACCGGTCACTGACATGCAAGCAGCCAAACCACTTTTCGACTATCCCAAGTACTGGGCCGAATGCTTCGGACCAGCACCGTTCCTGCCGATGAGCAGGGAGGAGATGGATCAGCTCGGCTGGGATTCCTGCGACATCATCATTGTGACCGGTGACGCCTACGTCGATCACCCGTCGTTCGGTATGGCCATCATCGGCCGTCTGCTGGAAGCCCAAGGGTTCCGGGTGGGGATCATTGCCCAGCCGAACTGGCAGTCGAAAGACGACTTCATGAAGCTGGGTGAGCCGAACCTGTTTTTCGGTGTCGCTGCGGGCAACATGGACTCCATGATCAACCGCTACACCGCCGACAAGAAGATCCGTTCCGACGACGCCTATACGCCGGGTGGCCTGGCCGGTAAGCGTCCGGATCGCGCCAGCCTGGTCTACAGCCAGCGCTGCAAGGAAGCCTACAAGCATGTACCGATCGTGCTGGGTGGCATCGAGGCTTCGCTGCGCCGGATCGCGCATTACGACTACTGGCAGGACAAGGTGCGTCATTCGATCCTGATCGACGCCTGTGCCGACATCCTGCTTTACGGCAATGCCGAGCGGGCCATTGTCGAAGTGGCCCAGCGCCTGTCGTACGGCGAGAAAATCGAAACCATTACCGACATTCGTGGCACGGCATTTGTTCGTCGGGACACCCCTGAAGGCTGGTACGAGGTCGACTCCACACGTATCGACCGTCCGGGCAAGATCGACAAGATCATCAACCCGTACGTGAATACCCAGGACACTCAGGCCTGCGCCATCGAGCAAGAAAAAGGCCCGGTTGAAGACCCGAATGAACCGAAGGTCGTCCAGTTGCTGGCGAGCCCGCGGATGACCCGCGACAAGACCGTGATTCGCCTGCCGTCCTTCGAGAAGGTCCGTGGCGACGCGGTGCTCTACGCTCACGCCAACCGAGTGCTGCACCTGGAGACCAACCCAGGCAACGCCCGGGCGCTGGTGCAGAGACACGGTGACGTGGACGTCTGGTTCAACCCTCCGCCCATTCCGATGACCACTGAGGAAATGGACTATGTGTTCGGCATGCCCTATGCGCGCGTGCCGCACCCGGCGTATGGCAAGGAGAAGATCCCGGCCTACGACATGATCCGTTTTTCGGTCAACATCATGCGCGGCTGCTTTGGTGGCTGCACCTTCTGCTCGATCACCGAGCACGAAGGCCGGATTATCCAGAACCGCTCTGAAGAGTCGATCATTCGCGAGATCGAAGAGATTCGCGACAAGGTGCCAGGGTTTACCGGGGTCATTTCCGACCTTGGCGGCCCTACCGCGAACATGTACCGAATCGCCTGCAAGAGCCCGGAAATCGAGTCCGCGTGCCGCAAGCCGTCGTGCGTGTTCCCCGGCATTTGCCCGAACCTGAACACCGACCACTCGTCGTTGATTCAGTTGTACCGCAGTGCGCGTGCCTTGCCGGGTGTGAAGAAGATCCTGATCGCCTCGGGCCTGCGTTATGACCTGGCGGTAGAGTCGCCGGAGTACGTCAAGGAACTGGTGACCCACCACGTTGGCGGTTACCTGAAGATTGCGCCGGAGCACACCGAAGAAGGCCCGCTGAATCAGATGATGAAGCCGGGTATCGGTACCTATGACCGCTTCAAGCGTATGTTCGAGAAATTCTCGAAAGAGGCGGGCAAGGAACAGTACCTGATCCCGTACTTCATTGCGGCGCACCCGGGCACTACCGATGAAGACATGATGAACCTGGCCCTTTGGCTCAAGGGCAATGGTTTCCGTGCCGACCAGGTACAGGCGTTCTATCCGTCGCCAATGGCGTCGGCTACCGCCATGTACCACTCGGGCAAGAACCCGCTGCGCAAGGTCACCTACAAGAGTGACCCGGTCACGATCGTCAAGAGCGAAGCGCAGCGTCGCCTGCACAAGGCATTCCTGCGCTATCACGATCCGAAGGGTTGGCCGATGCTGCGTGAGGCGCTGGAGCGTATGGGCCGTAGCGACCTGATCGGCCCGGGCAAACACCAGCTGATCCCGTTGCACCAGCCTGCAGCCGACAGCTACCAGAGTGCGCGACGCAAGAACTCGACGCCTGCAGGCAGCCACAAGGTCGCCAAGGATCAAAAGATCCTGACCCAGCACACTGGCCTGCCGCCGCGTGGCAGCGATGGCGGCAAGCCGTGGGACAAACGCGAAGAGGCCAAGGCGGCAGCGTTCGCCCGTAACCAGGATGCGGCCAAGGCGCGCAAAGACGCCGCCAAGGGCAAAGGCAAGAAGAAGCCGCGTCAGCCGGTACTGCCGCGCTAACCTGGCCTTGGCCCGTGCGCCGTGGCGGTGCGTTGCCCGTGCGGCAAAGCACGATTCTGGTGCGCCAATAGGCTAAGCCGTGCGCAGGCACGGCGTAGCCGCTCATGGCACAACTCTTGCGCGCTTCAGGGCTGACCTTGGCCCTTGAGCGCTGCCATGCCTGACCAGCCTGACTCCTACCATGAACTGTTGCAGGGCGACGGAGCGGTACGCCCGCACTGGCAGGCGCTGTTCGCGCAGTTGCAGCGCAGCAGCCCCGAGCAGTTGGCGCAGCGTCAGGCGCTGTTGACCCGCCAGCTTCAGGAAAATGGTGTCACCTATAACATCTACGCCGACCCCAAGGGCGCTGATCGCCCGTGGGAGCTGGACCTGTTGCCGCACGTGTTGTCTGCCGAGGAATGGCAGCCACTGGCCGCCGGTATCGCTCAGCGGGCTCGTTTGCTCAATGCGGTACTGGCCGATACCTACGGACCGCAACAGCTGCTGGCCGACGGGCTTTTACCTCCCGAACTGATCTACGGGCACAACAATTTTCTCTGGCCCTGCCAAGGTATCGAAGTGCCTGGCGGAACCTACCTGCATGTCTACGCCGCTGACCTTGCACGCGCGCCGGATGGGCGCTGGTGGATCACTGCAGACCGTACCCAGGCGCCTTCCGGCGCTGGCTATGCCCTTGAGAACCGCACAATTCTTTCGCGGGCCTGGCCGGAGCTCTACCGCAGCCTCCATGTACAGCACCTTGCGGGTTTCTTCCGAACCTTGCAGCAGACCCTCGCCGAGACGGCACCGAGTGAAGGGGAGGCGCCGCTGGTGGTGCTGCTGACCCCCGGGCGATTCAACGAGAGTTACTTCGAACACCTGTATTTGGCGCGGCAGCTGGGTTACCCCTTGGTCGAGGGTAGCGACCTGACGGTGCGCGATGCCACCGTGTACCTCAAGACACTGGATGGTTTGCGTCGTGTTCACGGCATTTGGCGGCGCCTCGACGATGACTTCTGCGACCCGCTGGAGTTGCGCACGGATTCGGCATTGGGCGTTCCTGGTTTGCTCGATGCCGTGCGTCAAGGGCGCGTGCTGGTGGCCAATGCCTTGGGCTGCGGCGTACTGGAGTCCCCCGGCCTGCTTGGATTCTTGCCCGCCATCAATCAGCACCTGTTCGGCGAGGCCTTGAGCCTGCCCTCTGTCGCCAGTTGGTGGTGCGGCGAGCCTCCGGCATTGGCACAGGCGCTGGAGAAACTGCCAGACCTGGTGTTCAAGCCAGCGTTTCCTTCGCAGCGGTTCACGCCTGTGTTGGGAGGCGCACTTGATGCTGAACAACAGCAGGCGCTGGCGTCGCGTATCGGTGCGCGACCGGCTGTCTATGTTGCCCAAGAGCGGGTGCAGTTGTCCCAGGCGCCGGTCTGGCAGGTCGATCAACGTGCACTGCAATCCCGTTCGGTAGGTATGCGTGTTTACGCCGTGGCCTGTGCCGATGGCTATCGGGTGTTGCCTGGCGGGCTGGTGCGGGTGTCGGCACAGGCCGATGCCGACGTGATCTCGATGCAGCGTGGTGGTGCCAGCAAGGATGCCTGGGTGTTGGGTGAGCAGGCCTGCGCCGGTGAGCAGTGGCGGGCGCGGCACAGTATTGGCGTGGCAGACCTGATTCGTCGCGACCCGTACTTGCCCTCGCGGGTGGTGGAAAACCTGTTCTGGTTCGGCCGTTACTGTGAGCGCTGTGATGTGGGGGCGCGCCTGTTGCGCATTCTGTTGACCCGTTACCTGGACGATGACAGTCCACTGGCGCTGGAAGGGGCTGTGGCGTTGGCGGACGGCTTGTCATTACTGCCAGAGGGCGCAAGCCTGCCCGAACGTTTGTGTGCTGCACTGCTGGATGTCGAATGGGGCTTCGGTTTGCGCGCCAACCTGCAGCGCTTGCAGGGCGCAGCCTCTCAGGTGCGCGGCAAGCTCTCACGGGAAAACTGGCAGGCGCTGCAGGAGTTGCAGCGGCAAGCGCGGGTGCTGGAGAACGCGGAGGCGGGCTTCGGTGAGCTGCTGGAAACCCTCGACCGTCTGGTCATGTCGTTGGCGGCGCTGTCGGGCTTCGCCCTGGACGACATGACCCGTGATGAGGGTTGGCGCTTTCTGATGATCGGGCGCCGACTGGAACGGCTGCAAGCCTTGAGCGACAACCTGGCACTGTTCTTGAGTGGCCCGGCAGTGTTTGATCAGGCCGGGCTGGAGGCCTTGCTGGAGCTGGGCAACAGCAGCATCACTTACCGCTCGCGTTACCTGGAGGTCGCTCAGTTACTGCCGGTGCTCGACCTGCTCGTGCTTGATGAGCAGAACCCGCATGCCCTGTTGTTTCAGCTCAAGCTCACGACGGCCTCGCTCAACCGCCTGCACCGTGACCTCGGTACACCGCTCGAGCCCGAACTGGTTAGCCTGGCTGAACGGTTGCGCCGCTATGACCTGGCGACGGTGCAAGGTGCATCGACGGTCAATGTCGCGCTTGCTGAACTGGTTGGTTTGCTGGAAGGCATTTCTTCGGCATGTGCTCACGTGGCTGAGCGTTTGGCGTTGCGTCACTTTGTGCATGTCGACGATCTTAGCCAGCAGACGGTGTCGATCTGATGAGTGTCCGTTACCAGGTGGTTCATGAAACCCTCTATCGCTACACCAGCCCGGTGTCGCTGGCCCAGCAACTGGTTCATTTGTGGCCGCGCGACTGTGCCTGGCAGCACTGCACTGAGCGGCACATGCAGATCAGCCCGGCGCCGACCCGGCGCAGTGATGCGCTGGACGTCTTTGGCAACCCGTTGACCCGCCTGGCGTTTGATTGCCAGCACGACGAACTGCGCATCGAGACCCGACTGACGCTTTGTGTGTACGCCAGGGCGTTACCGGATCTGGCTCGCTCGCAACCCTGGGAGGCGGTGCGAGAGGCGCTGAGTTACAGCAGTCGACCGTTTTCCGCCGAGCGCCTGGAGGCCTGTTGCTATCGCTTCGAGTCGCCACAGGTGCGGCTCAAGCAACGGTTTGTGGCCTATGCAGATAGTTGCTTCGTGCCGGGGCGTCCATTGCTGTTGGCGGTGCAGGCGTTGATGGAAAAGATCTTCAACGAGTTCACCTTCGATGCAACGGCAACACAGGTTGCCACGCCGCTACTGGAGGTGCTGGAGCGACGTCGTGGTGTATGCCAGGACTTTGCCCACCTGATGCTCGCCTGTCTGCGCTCGCGGGGCCTGGCGGCGCGCTATGTCAGTGGTTACCTATTGACGCGACCGCCACCCGGCCAGCCGCGCCTGATCGGTGCTGATGCGTCGCATGCCTGGGTTTCGGTGTTCTGTCCGGAGCAGGGCTGGGTGGATTTTGACCCGACCAACAACCTGCGGCCTGCGTTGGAGCACATCACCTTGGGCTGGGGACGCGACTTTTCCGATGTCTCGCCGCTGCGTGGGGTGATTCTTGGCGGTGGCAGCCATGACCCGGAAGTACGGGTCACGGTCACCCCCTTGGCTTGAAATCAGGCGGGCTGCTGGTCGGCCCACTTGGGTGGCACTACCGGCTTCCAGTGCTCAAGGGCATCGAGCAGGGCGTCAGGCGAGGTGTTTTTCTGTAGCAGTGTGCGGTGTTGTTCACGGACGAAGCCTTCGCTGACCATGTGGTCGAGAAAGCCGGTCAGCTTGTCGTAGAAGCCGTTTACGTCCAGCAAACCGAGTGGTTTGCCGTGGTAACCCAGTTGGCCCCAGGTCCAGACCTCGAACAGTTCTTCGAGTGTACCCAGGCCTCCGGGCAGTGCGATGAAGGCATCACTGAGTTCGGCCATGCGCGCTTTGCGTGCGTGCATACCGTCGACCACTTCCAGGCGGCTCAAGTTGGGGTGGCCGATTTCAGCACTTTTCAGGCGCTCGGGAATGATCCCGACGACCTCGCCACCGGCCGCCAGGGCCGCATCGGCGACGATCCCCATCAGGCCCACGGCACCGCCACCATAAACCAGTGTCAGGCCGCGTTGGGCAATCGCCTGGCCCAGCGCTTCGGCGGCTGCCCGGTAAGCGGGGCTGGCGCCGGTACTGGCACCACAAAACACACAAACGGAACGTAACGACATGGCGCTCTCCTGATCGTTGAGCGCGACAGGGTAAAGCGCCATTGGGTGCCTTCCAAGTGTTGTGTCATTCCGGGCGGGAGAACTCACAGGCGGCGCCGCTGGCGCCACAGGCGTAGGCGGCCAGCAGGCTGCGCATCAGACTATTGAGGGACATTACAATTACTCCTAAGTGAGCGGTTGTTTCATCGTCCAACAAAGGGGCATGATGGGCACGTTGATTGTCTTGATGAGCACCATAGAACAAATTCACTGCCCGGCTAACGATGCAGCGCTTGACCCATATCACGGGGCTTGCCATGCGTATCGGGCAGTCTGAAGACGATAAAAAACCCTGCCATGGAGATTCACGATGTTTGCCAAACTTGTTGCCGTATCCCTGCTGAGCATTGCCAGCGCCCAGGTCATGGCCGCTGAATGCAAGGTCACGGTCGACTCCACCGACCAGATGTCCTTCAATACCAAGGAAATCGCCATCGACAAGAGCTGCAAGCAGTTCACGGTTGAACTGACCCACTCCGGCAAATTGCCGAAGAACGTCATGGGCCACAACCTGGTGGTGAGCAAGGAGGCCGACATGCAGGCCATCGCTACCGACGGCATCGGCGCCGGTCTCGACAATAACTACCTGAAAGCAGGTGATACCCGGGTTATCGCGCACACCAAAGTCATCGGCGCTGGCGAGAAAGACTCGCTGACGATTGACGTTTCCAAGCTGGCGGCCGGTGAGAAGTACGGTTTCTTCTGCTCGTTCCCAGGCCACATCTCGATGATGAAAGGCACTGTCGTTCTGAAGTAACGCCACTGCCCCTGCATCGCGGGCAAGACCCGCTCCCACTTTGTTGGAGCAGGCTTGCCTGCGATGCTGTCAGCGTCTACGTACGTCTTAGGGTGCGAACGGCACCACGCGCTTGTGGTGGGTTTTCTCGAAGGTTGTCCGGATGATCTCGAAGGCTTCCTGGCTTACCGGCTCGCCATGCAGGAAGGCATCGATCTCCTGGTAGGTCACCCCGTGGGATGCTTCGTCCGGCTTGCCCGGTGCGAGGTCCTCCAGATCAGCCGTTGGTACTTTCTCGACCAGTGATTCCGGTGCACCGAAGCTGCGCGCGATTGCCCGTACCTGATTTTTCACCAGGCCGCTGAGCGGTGCCAGGTCGCAGGCGCCGTCGCCGAATTTGGTGAAGAAGCCCATCACTGCTTCAGCGGCATGGTCGGTACCGATCACCAGGCCTTGGCGTGCGCCAGCGATGGTGTACTGGGCGACCATGCGCATGCGCGCCTTGGTGTTGCCGAGGACGAAGTCGACCATGCTTGGCTTGCCCCCTTCCAGCGCCTTGACCTCGGCTGCCAGCGCCTTGACGGCCGGGCCGATGTTCACCGTATGGCACTCGTCGGGCTGAATGAAGTCAATGCAGGCCTGGGCGTCATGTTCATCGTGCTGCACCTGGTAAGGCAGGCGCACCGCGAGGAACCGGTACTGCTCGTCACCGGTCTTGCTGCGCAGTTCGTTGATTGCACGTTGCGCCAGCAGGGCAGCCGTCAGCGAGTCGACCCCGCCACTGATGCCCAGTACCAGGGTTTTGAGCCCGGCAGCTTGCAGGCACTGCTGGATAAAGGCGATGCGTCGGGCCACTTCGGCCTTGAGCGCGGCATCGTCGGCGAACGGCGGCTGCACCTTGAGCTGCTGCGCAATCTCTAGCTGGACGGCTTGCATGGGTTACTCCTTGCTGGGAACTTTGAATACGTGGCGCAGGTAGGCGACGAAGTTCTCGTCGCGGCATTGGATCTTTGCCGCCTCGTCGGAAATCTTGGCGACAGGCTGGCCGTTGCAATCGGTCATTTTAAGCACGATGTTCATCGGCGCCACCCCGGGAATGTCACAGGTCAGGTTTGTGCCGATACCGAAGCTGACATTGATCCGTCCGCGCAGTGCGCGAAAGATCTGCAGCGACTTGGTCAGGTTCAGGCCGTCGGAAAACACCAGTGTCTTGCTCATCGGGTCAATGCCCAGTGTTCGGTAATGGGCGATGGCTTTCTCGGCCCAGAGGATGGGATCGCCCGAATCGTGGCGCAGGCCATCGAACAGCTTGGCGAAGTACAGGTCGAAATCGTTGAGAAAGGCATCCATGGTGATGCAGTCTGTCAGCGCGATCCCCAGTAGCCCGCGGTACTCGCGGACCCAGCAGTCGAGTGCGGCGATCTGGCTGTCGATCAGCCGAGGCCCTAACTGCTGGTGCGCCATGATCCATTCGTGGGCCATGGTTCCCAAGGGTTTGATATCCAGTTTCCGTGCCAGATGCACATTACTGGTGCCGACGAAACGGGCCGGGAAGTCCTCCTTCAATACGCGCACCACCTCTTCCTGTACGCGGTAGGAGAAGCGCCTGCGGGTGCCGAAATCGGCCACCTGCAACTCGGCCAGCTCGTCTGCGCTGGCATTGGCCTTGAGCCAGTCGAATTTGCGGTACAGCTGTTCGCGTGCCTGCTCCAGTTTGACCTGCGGATACCGGTGGCGATTGCGTACTTCGCTGATGATCGCCAGCAACGGGACCTCGAAAAGAATCACATGCAGCCAGGGGCCGCGCAGGCGCAGGTAGAGCTGGTCGTTTTCTATGCCCAATTGCAGGTAGCGCAGGTCGAAACGAAACAGCCCGAGAAAGCGCAGGAAATCGGGTTTGAGAAAGCTGATCTGCTCAAGGAAGCCCAACTGCCCGTTGCCTAGGCTCAGTTCCGGCAAGCGCTCGATCTGCTCGCGGATCTCTGCCAGGTAGGGACGCAAGTCTTCACCGTTGCGGCAGCGAAACTCCCATTCGACATCGACGTTCGGGTAGTTATGCAGGACGGCCTGCATCATGGTCAGTTTGTAAAAGTCGGTGTCGAGCAGGTTTTGCACGATGCGATCAGCGAAGGCGCTTTCGCTCATAAAAGGCTCCAGATGGGGCGCAGGATGGATTCATTGTGCCAGCCTTTTTTCTCTAAAGGCTGGGAAAACCGGTAGCAGGCTATGGGTAACGGTCTGTTGCGGGGCATTGAGCCTCCCTGCGATGGTGCCCGTTGTAGCAGTCGCGCACCAAGGATGTGCAGTTCGGTTACGCATGCTGTAACAGGTTGGTTGCACGTAACCCAAAACGGTGGTTGCAATGATGGCACTTGCGGGTTGCCCTTTTTCTGGGTTTCAGGTGGCGCCAAAGCGGATGTAGACGGTTGCACGGCCTGTAAAAAAAGGCCGCAAATCCGCAGCCTTTGCTTTGCACGTGAGTTTTTTCGGAATGTAAAACCGATGGCACGGCCCTTGCTCATAGCTAGTGCTGAAAGTTGTAGTGCCAACCAAAAAAACTCTAGGAGCACCACCTCATGTCGCAGACGTTTTACAAGAAAGGCTTCTTGGCCCTTGCCGTTGCTACGGCGCTGGGTGTTTCTTCGTATGTTCAGGCCGACATCAAGATCGGTGTAGCGGGCCCGATGACCGGTGCCAACGCGGCGTTTGGCGAGCAGTACATGAAAGGTGCCCAGGCGGCAGCGGACGAGATCAACGCCAAGGGTGGGGTCAACGGCGAAAAAATCGTGCTGGTGAAGGGCGATGACGCGTGCGAACCGAAGCAGGCCGTGGCTGTCGCCAACCGCCTGGTCGATCAGGACAAGGTGGCGGGCGTCGTCGGGCACTTCTGCTCGTCTTCGACCATTCCTGCGTCCGAGGTGTATGACGAAGCAGGTGTGATTGCAATCACCCCAGGCTCCACCAACCCGGCCGTCACTGAGCGCGGCCTCGGTGCGATGTTCCGCATGTGCGGCCGTGATGACCAGCAGGGCATTGTCGCGGGTGATTACATCGTTGACGTGCTCAAGGGCAAGAAGGTTGTCGTGCTGCACGACAAGGACACCTACGGCCAGGGCCTGGCTGACGCAACCAAGGCCCAACTGGCCAAGCGTGGTGTTACCCCAGTGCTGTATGAAGGCCTGACCCGTGGCGAGAAAGACTTCAGCGCCGTGGTCACCAAGATCCGTGCTGCGGGAGCCGACGTGGTTTACTTCGGTGGCCTGCACCCAGAGGCTGGCCCACTGGTTCGGCAGATGCGTGAACAAGGTCTGAAAGATGTGAAGTTCATGTCCGATGACGGCATCGTGACCGACGAACTGGTGACTACCGCTGGCGGCCCACAGTACGTCGATGGCGTGTACATGACCTTCGGTGCCGACCCGCGCCTGCTGCCAGACAGCAAGACGGTGGTCGATGCCTTCCGCAAGGCCGGCACCGAACCTGAAGGCTACACCCTGTACGCCTATGCCTCGGTCCAGGCCCTGGCCGCCGGTTTCAACGGCGCCAAGTCGAACAAGGGTGAAGACGCCGCCAAGTGGCTGAAGGCCAACCCGGTAAAAACCGTCATGGGCGAGAAAACCTGGGACGCCAAAGGCGACCTGAAAGTCTCCGACTATGTGGTCTACCAGTGGGATAAGGACGGCAAGTACCACCAGCTGGAAAAACAAAAATAACACCGGCTTCCGGCCTGGGCCGCAGTGGCTGCCCGGGCCGTTACCCGCTTGATTGCCGTACCTGTCTTTTCTCGTAGATCTGCACAACCCTGCGCTGCGAGGGTCGCTTCATCCAGGGCCCACCGTAGTCGGCGCTTGTGCAATCTCAAATACGTGAGATTGCGTTATGGATGGTATTTTTCTGCAGCAACTGATCAATGGGCTGACCCTCGGGTCTGTCTATGGTCTGATCGCCATCGGCTACACAATGGTCTATGGCATTATCGGCATGATCAACTTCGCGCACGGCGAGGTGTATATGATCTCCGCTTACCTGGCGGCGATCAGTCTGGCATTGCTGGCGTACTTCGGTATCGAATCCTTCCCGCTGCTGATGCTCGGGACGCTGATCTTCACGGTCGTGGTCACCGGTGTTTACGGTTGGACCATCGAGCGTATTGCCTACAAACCCCTGCGTAACTCCACCCGTCTGGCGCCCTTGATCAGTGCCATCGGGATCTCGCTGATCCTGCAGAACTATGCACAGATCAGTCAGGGTGCACGTCAGCAAGGTGTGCCGACGCTGCTCGAAGGTGCCTGGCGCCTGGAAGTGGGCAGTGGTTTCGTGCAGTTGACCTACACCAAGATCTTCATTCTGGTGGCCGCCTTCGTGGGTATGGCGCTGCTCACCTATATCATCAAGTTCACCAAGTTGGGGCGCATGTGCCGTGCGACTCAGCAGGATCGCAAGATGGCCTCGATCCTGGGGATCAACACTGACCGGGTGATCTCCTACGTGTTCATCATCGGCGCAGTCATGGCTGCACTGGCTGGCGTGCTGATTACCATGAACTACGGCACCTTCGACTTCTATGCCGGCTTCATCATTGGCATCAAGGCATTCACCGCAGCGGTACTTGGCGGCATCGGCTCGCTGCCAGGGGCCATGCTCGGCGGAATCATTCTGGGTATCTCCGAGTCGCTGTTCTCTGGCTTGATCAACTCCGACTACAAGGATGTGTTCAGTTTCTCGCTGCTGGTGATGATCCTGATCTTCCGTCCCCAAGGCCTGCTGGGTCGCCCACTCGTGGCGAAGGTGTAAGTATGTCTGCTGCCAATAACTCTGCTATCGATATCAAGCGCAGCCTGATCGACGCGATTCTCGCCGGGCTGATTTCCCTGATCGTCTTCGGGCCCATCGTCGGTGTGGTACTGGACGGTTACAGCTTCAACCTTGAGCCCACCCGTGTCGCCTGGCTGGTGGCCGGGGTCATGGCCGGACGTTTTCTGCTCAGCCTGTTCCTGCAGACCGAGAAAGGCCTGAGCATTCTGCAAGGCTTCGAGGGCGGCGGTTCCGGTGTGCATGTGCTGGCGCCGGACTACAAATCGCGGTTGCGCTGGATCATTCCAATGCTGATCGTGATTGCCATCGTCTTCCCGTTCTTTGCCAACAAGTACCTGCTGACCGTGGTCATCCTCGGCCTGATCTACGTGTTGCTCGGGCTGGGCCTGAACATCGTGGTCGGCCTGGCCGGGCTGCTCGACCTGGGTTACGTGGCGTTCTATGCCATCGGCGCCTACGGCCTTGCGCTGGGCTATCAGTACCTGGGCCTGGGCTTCTGGACAGTGCTGCCTCTGGCGGCGATTGCTGCGGCGTTGGCCGGTTGCATACTGGGCTTCCCGGTGTTGCGAATGCACGGCGACTACCTGGCCATCGTGACCCTGGGTTTTGGTGAAATCATCCGTCTGGTGCTGAACAACTGGTTGTCGTTCACCGGCGGCCCGAACGGCATGCCCGTGCCATCGCCGACCTTCATGGGCCTGGAGTTCGGCCGTCGGGCCAAGGACGGTGGGGTGCCATTCCACGAATTCTTCGGCATCGATTACAACCCCAACGTGAAGTTCCTGTTTATCTACGTCGTGCTGTTCATCGTTGTGATGGCCGTGCTGTACATCAAGCACCGTCTGACCCGCATGCCGGTCGGCCGTGCCTGGGAAGCGCTGCGCGAAGACGAGATCGCCTGCCGCTCGATGGGCCTCAACCATGTGCTGGTCAAGCTCTCGGCATTTACCCTGGGGGCCTCGACTGCAGGCCTTGCCGGTGTGTTCTTCGCCAGCTATCAGGGCTTCGTCAACCCTTCGTCGTTCACCTTCTTCGAGTCGGCGTTGATCCTCGCCATTGTTGTACTGGGCGGTATGGGTTCGACGGTGGGTGTGGTCATTGCAGCCTTTGTCCTGACCGTGGCACCTGAACTGTTGCGCAGCTTCTCCGAGTACCGGGTGCTGCTGTTCGGCGTGCTGATGGTGTTGATGATGATCTGGCGACCGCGTGGGCTGATCCGCATCAGCCGTACCGGTGTGACCCCGCGTAAAGGAGTGGCGCCATGAGCGACGACGTTATTCTCTCGGTCGATAACCTGATGATGCAGTTTGGCGGTATCAAGGCGCTCAGTGATGTCAGCCTGAAGGTCAAACGCAATGACATTTTCGCCCTGATCGGCCCTAACGGTGCAGGCAAGACCACGGTGTTCAACTGCCTCACCGGCTTCTACAAGGCCAGCGGCGGCAAGATTGAGCTGAACCTGCGTGGCAGCCGTACCAACGTGATCCAGCTGTTGGGTGAGCGCTTTCAGGTGGCGGACTTCTTCTCGCCCAAGCGCTTTGCCAACCGGCTGTTCTACAAGATGTTTGGCGGTACCCACCTAGTGAACCGTGCCGGCCTGGCGCGTACATTCCAGAACATTCGCCTGTTCAAGGAAATGTCGGTGGTGGAGAACCTGCTGGTTGCCCAGCATATGTGGGTAAACCGTAACCTGCTGTCCGGGGTGCTCAACACCAAGGCCTACCGCAAAGCCGAGAGTGATGCGCTGGACCATGCGTTCTACTGGTTGGAAGTGGTCGATCTGGTGGATTGTGCCAACCGTCTGGCCGGCGAACTGTCCTATGGCCAGCAACGGCGTCTCGAAATTGCCCGCGCCATGTGTACCCGACCACAGATCATTTGTCTGGATGAGCCTGCCGCGGGCCTCAACCCGCAGGAAACCGAGGCACTGAGCAAGATGATTCGGGTGCTGCGCGATGAGCATGACCTGACCGTCGTGCTGATTGAGCATGACATGGGCATGGTCATGAGCATCTCCGACCATATCGTGGTGCTCGACCACGGCAACGTCATCGCTGAGGGCGCGCCTCAGGATATTCGCCACAACCCGACGGTAATTGCCGCCTACCTGGGTGCTGATGAAGAGGAGCTGGTATGAGCGCACCCATTCTCGAACTGAAAGAGCTCGATGTGTTCTACGGGCCGATCCAGGCGCTGAAGAAGGTTTCGATGCACATCAATGAGGGTGAGACCGTCAGCCTGATCGGCTCTAACGGGGCCGGTAAATCGACCCTGCTGATGTCGATCTTTGGCCAGCCACGGGCGGCCAGCGGGCAGATCATCTACCGCGGTACCGACATCACCCACAAGTCGTCCCACTACATTGCGTCCAACGGCATTGCGCAGTCGCCGGAAGGGCGTCGGGTGTTCCCCGACATGTCGGTGGAAGAGAACCTGATGATGGGCACCATCCCCATTGGCGACAAGTACGCCAGTGAAGACATGGAGCGCATGTTCGAGCTGTTTCCCCGGCTGAAAGAGCGGCGTAACCAGCGGGCCATGACCATGTCCGGTGGTGAGCAGCAGATGCTCGCCATTGCCCGTGCCTTGATGAGCCGACCGAAGCTGCTGTTGCTTGACGAGCCGTCGTTGGGGCTGGCGCCGATTGTGGTCAAGCAGATCTTTGCCACCCTGCGTGAACTGGCCAACACCGGCATGACCATCTTCCTGGTGGAGCAGAACGCCAACCATGCGTTGAAGCTCTCGGACCGGGCTTATGTGATGGTCAACGGGCAGATTCGCATGACCGGTACGGGTCAGGAGCTGCTGGTCAACGAGGATGTGCGAAACGCCTATCTCGGCGGGCATTGATTGCCGCTTGGCAAAACGCCCCGGTATCCCCGGGGCGTTTTGCTGTCTGCTGATAATGTGGACAAGTCATTGGCGCTTGTGCACAGCACGTGACATCGGGTCGCTGCAGTTGGCCGTAGTTCAAGATGGATGAGTTGTCCACGTTTCGTGTGGAAGCGGCTGTGGGTAACTTGGTAGCAGGTGTCTACAGCCCACGTATTACAAGGCGTTTAGAGCTCTGGTCGTTTTTTGATCAGTCTTTTTAAAGTGTTACTCAATAGCATTTGTCAAGGATTTTGTCCTACTGAAATTGCGCCTGAAAAGAGCTGAAAAACCTGTGGATAACTCTGTGAGTAAGCACTGGAAAGACTGACGCGACCGGCAGAACTACAGGCTTGGCGCCATCACCGTGCTTTTCGCGGATTGTCTCGCGGGTCAACTCGCAGGCGGGGCGTCAAGGAAAATACTTTCTGTTGAGCCTTTGCACGTTGTTCACAGCTGTTCAGCGATGCCGAAAGTTGCCCCCAGAGTGTGTGGAAGGGGCTGTGGATAAGGTGCGTAAAACACGCGCCAGGCCCTCTGGGACGGTACTTTTGCGTGATTGCTCGTTTTTTGTACAGGCGTAGAATCGACTTGCTGCCCTGAGGCTGGGCGGGCATGCTGCAAACCCTGCCGCCCGCCTGCCTGTGGGCAAGTCAACTCAAGGAGAATCGCATGACTTCCACCGTTTTCATCACTGGCGCTACGTCGGGGTTTGGCGAAGCCTGTGCGCGCCGTTTTGCCGAAGCGGGTTGGTCGCTGGTGCTGACCGGTCGCCGCCAGGAGCGTCTCGATGCCCTGTGCGCTGAGCTGTCGAAACAGACCGAGGTGTTGGGCCTGGTGCTGGACGTTCGTGATCGTAAGGCCATGGAACAGGCCATTGCCAACCTGCCGCCGTCGTTCGCCACGCTGCGTGGGCTGATCAACAATGCGGGCCTGGCGCTGGGCGCCGACCCGGCGCCGACGTGCGATCTGGATGACTGGGACACCATGGTCGACACCAACATCAAGGGGCTGATGTACAGCACCCGTTTGTTGCTGCCGCGACTGATCGCCCATGGTCGTGGTGCGACCATCCTCAACGTCGGTTCCGTGGCGGGTAACTACCCTTATCCCGGTAGCCACGTGTATGGCGGCACCAAGGCGTTTGTTGGGCAGTTCTCCCTGAGCCTGCGCTGTGACCTGCAAGGCACAGGCGTGCGGGTTACCAACATCGAGCCTGGGTTGTGTGAGAGTGAGTTCTCGCTGGTGCGTTTCGGTGGCGATCAGGCGCGTTATGACGCCACTTATGCAGGGGCGGAGCCGATCCAGCCTCAGGACATCGCCGAGACCATTTTCTGGATCATGAATCAGCCGGCGCACATCAACATCAACAGCCTGGAGCTGATGCCGGTGAGCCAGGCATGGGCAGGGTTCTCGATCGATCGTTCCGGCAAGGCCTGAAGGGCCTGATCGCGGGCAAGCCCGCTCCCACAGGTGTCAGTAGAGCATGCCTGTGGGGGCCGCGATCGCGTCAGATCTGACGCTGGAGTCCTTCCAGGCAGGTCGCCAGATGATAAGGCGTGGTCGAAGGCATATCGTTGCGGCTGACTTCGCCGCTGGCATCTCGGCACTCGTACCAGCCGCCCGCATGCAGGAAGTGCGCTTGCAGCGCTTTCAGCTGCGCCAGCACCTTGGCCTCGGCCCCTGGCCGCAAGGCCAGCGCCCGCAGGTATTCCGCCTGGGCCCAGATGCGCTGGGTAGCGTCGCGCACCTCGCCTTGGGGGCTGAGCATCGCCAGCACCGCCCCGGCCGTCACGCCATACTGCTCGGCATAGTCGAACGCCCGCTCTAGTGAGTGGTGCAGCGCGCCGCCACGCAGCAATGGTGACGACGCCAGCAGGTAGTACCACTCGAACTGATGGCCTGGCTCGAACCAGTTATCCACAGATGCGCGCGGTTTTTCCAGCATGACCCCGTGTTCAGGGTCGATGAAGTGGGCCTGCATTGCCTCGGCCAAGGCTTCCAGCGCCTGCTGTACGGCTGTGTCCTTGCGGATGCTCAGGGTCGCCAGAAACGCCTCGGCCAGATGCATCAGCGGGTTTTGCAGTGGGCCGCTGTCCAGGCTCGACCAGTCTTCGGCCAGGCTGGCTTCGTACAGGCCGTCATCGCGGCTGAAGTGTTCACTGACCACGCTCAGGGCCGCGTTGAGGGTCGACTCCACCAGCGGTTCGCGGACTTTGCCCCAGTAGTGGGCGCAGGCGAAGATGATGAAGGCGTGGGTATACAGGTCCTTGCGACGGTCCAGCGGCGCGCCCTGCGCGTCGATGCTGTAGAACCAGCCACCATGCTCGGCATCGTGGAAATGCCGTTGCAACGAGCGAAACAGCGCGGCGGCGTGTTCACGGGCGCCTGGCTGCTCGATACGGCTGGCGAACAGGTACAACTGCCGGGCGCAGGCCATGGCGCGGTAGCGTTGCACGGGCAGTGGTTGGTGCTCTGGGCTCAAGGCCTCGAAGGGCAAGGCCATCTGTGCGTTCCAGCCCGGACCTTGCCAGAGTGGCACGATGCGCTGGGCGAAGTGCTGCTGGACGTCAGTCAGCAGGGCGGGCAGTTCGGGCTGGGCATTGCGCAGGTCGGGCATGGGTCTAAATCGTCGCGGCAGGTGCGTTTGCGCGCATGGTAGCAGGAAACCGTGGCCGGCTTCTGCTGTGCTCATCCTGGCGTGCCAAGCCCTTGCCAATGCTTGGCGCCGATGAAGATGAAGCGCAGTTGCTGGATGATCTTGGCCTCGGGGGTCAGGTGGTGTTCCAGCGGTTCGGCGGGAGGGTCGATCAGTTCCGGCAGGGTGGCGAACACGGTCTTGACCACCAGGTCGGCAAGGACAGCCAGTGCGGCGGCATCCAGATGGTGCCAGCGCGGCATCAGCGCCAGGTCGGCCGCGAGGTCCGAACTGATGCCTTCGCGCAAGGTGGCAATGGCCTGGCGAACCGTTTGCGAGCCGCCGTACTGCTCACGGGCAAGGAAGAGAAATTGCGCACGATTGGCGGCCACGATATCCAGGAAAATGCGCACCGACGCATCGGTGATGCCACCGAGTTCGAATTCATTCTGTCGGACCAGACGAATGCTCTGGCGGAAGGTTTCATCCACCTCGCAGACCAATGCCAGGCCCAGTTCATCCATATCGCTGAAGTGCCGGTAGAAACCGGTCGGGACAATGCCGGCGCTTTTGGCGACTTCACGCAGGCTGAGGCTGCCAAAGCCGCGTCCGCTCTCCATCAGTTGGCGAGCCGCATCAAGGAGGGCATGGCGAGTCAGTTGCTTTTGTTCGGCGCGCGGCAGCATGGGACGTGTCGATCCGCAAATTAAACGGCCCTGCACTGTATTGCCTTGGCCCGGAAAAACAAAGCCCGGTTCAAATGACCGGGCCAGGAGGGGAGGTGTTCGCGCGTTTGGTGATCTTGTTGTTCGGCATAGGCGTCAGCTCACGCGCTGGTTTCTTTCGATGAGGCGATCAGCACCCCCCTCGGCGACGCGCTCACGCTGCAGCAGGCGGTCGGCGCCGCCTTCGGCAACACGGTTGCGTTCGATCAGGCGGTCGGCGCCGCCCTCGGCAACGCGGTTACGTTCGAGCAGACGGTCCGCGCCACCTTCGGCAAGGGTATCCAGAGGTTGGCTGATCACGGCGCTGCTGGAGCGTGCTTCGGCGGACGGGGCTTGTTCAACTGCCGGCAGTGCAAACGCGTTGGCAGCCAGAAGGGATAAAGACAGGCTAAGCAGCAATGGGTGTTTCATGGGATGGCGCTCCTTGAAAGGATTGGAAAGTGAGTACGGCGCCAATGCTACTCCCGGAAATCAGATGGAAAAGTGCATAAAGCTAATGGTAACAATCAACAGGATTGATAGTTCTCCGCGCCCCCTCTAGCCCGTGCGTTTCCAGCCATGCTGCAACGGCAGAGCGGCCTGCTGCGTCGCGTTGCAAACGGACGTACGGCGTGAAGTTGGCAGCCGGGTCAGAAAAAAACGCCGGTATCATGCACGCCGGATTAAACCCCTGCGTATTTCGTTGGTCCCAATCCAAGAGTGCTATCAAAGCGCCCGCTTTTTGCCATGCAGTGACTGGAGAATTGTGCAATGACGCGCCCTGCCAAACTGTTTACCTGGGTCTTCGCCAGCCTGTTTCTGGTGTTGACCGCGTTGGCCGTGTTCATCGCCACGTTCGACTGGAACCGAATCAAACCGATGCTCAGTGCCAGGGTTTCCGAAACCCTGAATCGACCGTTTGCAATCAATGGCAATCTGGCCGTTCGCTGGCAGCGTGATGCCGAGCTGGAGGGCTGGCATGCCTGGGTGCCCACCCCTCATGTCCTTGCCGAAGACCTGAGCCTGGGCAATCCGCACTGGTTGGCGGGCACTCAAATGGTCGGCCTCAAGCGTGTCGAATTTCGCCTGTCGTTGTTGCCACTGCTGGTTCGCCAGGTAGTCATCCCGCGTATTGACCTGAAGCAGCCGACCGCCAGCCTCAAGCGCTTGGCCAACGGGCGCGCGAACTGGACCTTTGAGCGGGCCAACAAGGTCGAGCAGGACGAGCCTTCTGCGTGGACGCTGGAGATCGGGACCATTGGCTTCGACAAGGGGCAGGTACGCCTGGACGATCAGACCCTCAAGACTCAACTGAACCTGGTGATCGACCCACTGGGTAAGCCTATCCCTTTCAGTGACATCGTCGGTCAGGCGTCAGCGCAGAAGACCACCACCCAGGACTATGCATTCGGGTTCAAGGTCGAGGGCCTTTATCACGGCCAGCCATTGACCGGGCATGGCAAAGTCGGGGGGCTGCTGGCCCTTCAAGACGTGCGCCAGCCGTTTCCGCTGCAGGCGGATCTGCGTAGCGGCGACACCCATGTCACCCTTGCCGGCACATTGACTGATCCGCGTAACCTTGGCGCGCTTGACGTGCGTTTGCGTCTTGCCGGGGCGAGTCTGGCCAACCTGTACCCGTTGACCGGGGTGACCTTGCCCGATTCCCCCGGCTATTCAACCGACGGCCATTTGACCGCCAAGTTGCGTGAGCCGGGTGGTGCAGTGTTCCGTTATGAGGGCTTCAACGGCACGATCGGTGAAAGCGACATTCACGGTGATCTGACCTTTTTTGCCCGTCAGCCACGGCCCAAGCTCAGTGGTGCGCTGGTGTCCAATCAAGTGCTGTTCAAGGACCTGGCACCGCTGATCGGTGCCGATTCCAATACCGCGCAGAAGGCCCGCGGCGGCGCCAGTGCGCAACCCGCCGGCAAGGTACTGCCAGTGGAGGCATTCCGTACCGAGCGCTGGCGGGCAATGGATGCCGACGTGAGCTTTAGCGGCAAGCGCATTGAACACGGTGCGAGGCTCCCTTTCAGCGACCTGTCGACCCACGTTCTGCTCGACGATGGCGTGTTGAGCCTTGAACCGCTGCGCTTTGGCATGGCCGGTGGCTCCCTGCGGCTCAAGGTGCATCTCGATGGCCGCACCGAGCCCATGCAAGGTAGCGCTCAGCTCAGTGCCCGCAACCTCCAGCTGAAAGCGTTGTTTCCGGGCTTCGAACCTCTGCAGACCAGTTTTGGTGAGCTGAACGGGGATGCTGACCTGAGCGGGCGCGGCAACTCGGTGGCGGCCCTGCTGGGCACTGCCAATGGTGAACTGAAGATGCTCATCAACGATGGTGCGATCAGCCGTGACTTGATGGAAATCGCCGGCCTCAACGTCGGCAACTATGTGATTGGCAAGTTGTTTGGCGACAAGGAAGTGAAGATCAACTGCGCCGCCGCCGATGTCGGGATCAAGGAGGGGCTGGCCACAAGCCGGTTGTTTGTCTTCGACACCGAGACTGCGATCATCAATATCGAGGGGACGGCCAACCTGGCCGAGGAGCAATTGGACCTGGACATCGACCCTCAGTCCAAGGGTGTGAGGTTGTTGTCGTTGCGCTCACCGCTGTATGTGCGCGGGCCATTCGCCAAGCCGAGTGCCGGGGTGCAGGCCGTGCCGTTGATGCTGCGCGGTGCCGGTCTGGTCGCGCTGGGGGTGGCGGTTGCCCCGGCAGCTGGCTTGCTGGCGTTGGTCGCTCCCAGTGGTGATCAGCCCAACCAATGCACGCCTCTGCTGGCGCAGATGCAAGCGGGCAAGACTGACGAGATCACGTTTTCGGCCCCCTAGGGGACTCGATTGCGGTTGTCGTTGCCGGGGTTGTAATGTGGAAGCCTGTGCACAGATCAGGAGCCTGATGCGATGTCGCAACCGCTTGCCACGCGTTATCCACTGGTGCTGGTGCCGGGCATGTTTGGTTTTGTGCGCCTGCTGCTCTACCCCTACTGGTTTGGCATTGTTCCAGCGCTGCGCCAGGGGGGCGCCACCGTATTTGCAGTGCCCGTCTCGCCCCTGCATGCCAGTGAGGTCCAGGGTGAGCAACTGTTACAGCACATCGACGCGATTCGGCGCCAGACGGGTGCGGAAAAGGTCAACTTGCTGGGCCATAGCCAAGGCGCCCTGAGTGCGCGTTATGTGGCGGCCAAACGCCCGGAATGGGTGGCTTCGGTGACATCGATTGCCGGGCCCAATCACGGCTCGGAACTGGCCGATCACCTGCACGCGCGCTATCCCGTCGGCTCCGTCAGGGCGCGGCTGCTCAAGGTTACCCTGCACGTCTGCGGGGTGTTGATCGTATGGCTGGAAACCGGTTGGCGCGGTCCTCGGCTACCGATTGATGTACACGCCGCGCACCATTCACTGACCACGGCTGGCGTTGCACTGTTCAATCAGCAGTATCCCCAAGGGTTGCCGGACACCTGGGGCGGGCACGGGCCGTCCTCGGTAAATGGCGTGCGCTACTACTCCTGGTCCGGCACGCTGCAGCCAGGGTTCACCGATCAAGGCTTGAACCGCTTCGATGGCAGTAACCGTTTCTGCCGTCTGTTCGCCCGAGCCTTTGTGCGCGAGGCGGGGCAGTGTGACGGTATGGTCGGGCGCTACAGCTCGCACCTGGGCGAAGTCATTCGTGACGATTACCCGTTCGACCACCTGGACATCGTCAATCAGTCGCTCGGCGCAGTCGGCAAGGGTGCTGAACCCGTGCGGTTGTTCAGTGAGCATGCGGCGCGCCTGAAAGCGGCAGGGATGTAACTTCGGCCCTTGGCTGGACGCAAGCGTGTAAAAACCTTGTCTACACTCTCGGCGAGGCCGTGCGCAGGGCGCGGCGACAAGGAGACGACTCCATGAAAATGCTGCACGTGCCGTTGTTGGTGGCGGGCTTGTTGCTGTGTTCGCAAGGCTTTGCGGCCACGGCGCAACAGGAAAAAATGACGACCTGCAACGCCGAGGCGACTGCCAAGAGCCTCAAGGGCGATGAGCGCAAGGCGTTCATGAGCACCTGCCTCAAGGCGGCACCTGCTGCGCCCATGAGCCAGCAGGACAAAATGACGATGTGCAACAAAGTTGCCGGTGAAAAAGCGTTGAAAGGGGACGAGCGCAAGGCCTTCATGAGCGATTGCCTGAAGAAGAAATAACACTGGCTTTATCGGTTGATCCGCTGCGCGCAGCCCCTTGAGGGCAAGGGTTTCAGGTGAGGTCCTGTGACAGGTCACTATGCCTGCCCGTCGAAGGCTGGCAGACTGCCGTCTTTGTGACCGTACCCGGACGAGGTTGTATGACGTTCACCCAGCGCCAAGTCACCCTGGCCAGTTGGATCATCGTGTTTTCCGGCCTGTTGCTGGTGTTGCCGCTCAAGCTGCTTCCCAGTCTTCTGGCCGGCTTGCTGGTGTTTGAGCTGGTCAACATGCTGACCCCGAAACTGCAGCACCTGATCGCGGGGCAGCGAGCACGTTGGCTCGCTGTCGCCTTGTTGGGAACCCTGGTGGTCAGCACCCTGACCCTGTTGTTTGCCGGGGCAATCAGTTTCCTCCTGCATGAGGCCGAGAACCCCGGCGCATCGCTGGACAAGTTCATGCTGCTGGTGGACCAGGCGCGTGGGCAGCTGCCGCCCTTTATCGATGCCTACCTGCCGGCCAGCGCCGCCGAATTCAAGGTGGCCATCGGCGAGTGGCTCAAAACCCACCTTGGCGAGCTGCAACTGGTGGGCAAGGGGGCGGCGCATATGTTCGTCACCCTGCTGATCGGGATGATCCTGGGGGCTATCGTGGCCTTGCAGAAAATTCCCGACATCTCCAAGCGCAAGCCGTTGGCCGCCGCGTTGTTCAACCGGCTGGCGCTGCTGGTGCAGGCGTTTCGCAACATCGTCTTCGCCCAGATCAAGATCTCCCTGCTCAATACCTTCTTCACCGGGATCTTCCTGGCCCTGGTGTTGCCGATGTTCGGTGTGCACCTGCCGCTGACCAAGACCTTGATCGTGCTGACCTTCCTGTTGGGGCTGTTGCCGGTCATTGGCAACCTGATATCCAACACCCTGATCACCATCGTGGGGCTGTCGCTGTCGATCTGGGTGGCGATGGCCGCGCTGGGTTACCTGATCGTCATTCATAAGGTCGAGTACTTCCTCAACGCGCGGATTGTCGGCGGGCAGATCAGTGCCAAGTCGTGGGAGCTGCTGCTGGCTATGCTGGTGTTCGAGGCCGCGTTCGGCCTGCCCGGTGTGGTGGCTGGGCCGATTTACTACGCGTACCTGAAGAGTGAGCTGCGCCGGGCCGAACTGGTCTGATCGTCGTCATGGCAGGCGGG
Organism: Pseudomonas sp. HLS-6 TE3448; assembly: GCF_053629555.1. Taxonomy (NCBI): domain Bacteria; kingdom Pseudomonadati; phylum Pseudomonadota; class Gammaproteobacteria; order Pseudomonadales; family Pseudomonadaceae; genus Pseudomonas; species Pseudomonas sp. HLS-6 TE3448. The sequence continues at coordinate 1,923,537 of NZ_JBRJIO010000001.1, forward strand.
TTGCTCGCGCCTACGGGGTGGTGACCCGCTCAAGCCGGTCGATCCCCTTACCGGCAAACAGCGAGAAGGGGCGACCGATGTAGGCGATGATGTTTTCGCAGTCTTCGCTCAGCTTGTACATGCGCCAATCTGGGCGCTGGTCCAGCCAGAGCCGATGCCGGCCCAGCCTGGCGTACTCCAGTGACAAGGTGAAACCGGCCGCTGTGTTTGCGTCCAGTATGACGGTTTCCTGCCAGGGCCTGACTTCGCCGCGCTCGATCTTTTGCCGCAAGGCGGCGTCCTTGAACAGGAAATGTGCGGGAATTTCTTCAGGCGGGTAGCCCGTGTTCCGTGAGTAGCTCAGCCGTGCACGTTCCGGTGGGCTGCCGGGCAGTTGGGTGATACCCAGCAGTTTGAACGGCACCGGGCCCGAGACATCTGCAGAGAAATGGCAGTCCATTTCGGTTTCCACTTCAGTGCCGTTCAGGCGGGCTTGTCGACGCTCCGCCGCTGAGGCGCTGGCGTACATTTTCAGTTGCGGATCGAGTTTCAGCGTCAGGCTGATCGGTTGCGTGAAGTGGCTCAGCCGTTGCCGCTCCTGCGTACTCAAGCCAGCAGCTTCCTTGGCATCCGGCTCCAGCACCATGTCGACCTCCCAGGAGGTGGCTGCGCGTGCCTTTGGAACCTCCTCGAACAACGCTTGCAGGGTCGCACGTTGTTCGACGCCCAGCGTGTCGCTCACCTTCAGATGAATGACCCTGTTGTCGTTTTCGTCCAGCTCCAGATCGACCTGTTCAGGATCAATGCCACGGGCATTGATCGCGGTATAGAGCGAATTGAGATAGGTATCATTGACCGCTTTGTAGAGGTCGTGGCTGTGTACCGGCGTTTGAAAATGCAGGGTCAGGAATGTGTCCTTGCAGCCGGTCAGAGCCAGCGTGAAGACAAGGATCAGTACGCGCATGTTCATCTTTCCGTTCCTTGTGAAGATCCCGTCCTTGGGCATTGATGTACGTGTGGCGCCTGTTAGCCGTAGCGCTTGCGTGCCTCGATCGCCAGGCCGCTGCCGATACTGCCGAAGATGTTGCCTTCGACATGGCGAGCATTGGGCAGCATGGCGGCCACGCTTTGGCGCAGCGCCGGGATGCCGCTGGAACCGCCGGTGAAGAACACCGTATCGACCTGTTCGACACTGACACCGGCCTTGCCCAGCAGCTCATCGACACTGCCACGCACGCGCTCCAGCAGGTTTTCGATAGAGGCTTCGAACAGGGCGCGAGTGAGGTTCACGTCCAGCCCCGACTCGATTCGGCCAAGGTCAACGCGGCGGTTGTCGGCGTGGGTCAGTTCAATCTTGGTTTCTTCCACTTCCATGGCCAGCCAGTGACCGGCGCGCTGTTCGATCAGCTTGAACAGGCGGTCGATGCCACCGGTGTCCTCGATGTCGTAGCGCATGCTGCCCAGGGCCAATTGGGACTTTTGCGAGTACACCGAGTTGATGGTGTGCCAGGTGGCCAGGTTCAGGTGATAGCTGGTAGGCATCAGCGCCTGGCTCTTCATGCGGCTGCCATAACCGAACAGCGGCATGACGCCTTGCAGGCTCAGTTGCTTGTCAAAGTCGGTACCGCCGATATGGACACCGCCGGTGGCGAGGATGTCGCTGTGCCGGTCATCGAGCATGTGCCGCTCCGGTGCCAGGCGCACCAGGGAGAAGTCCGAGGTACCACCGCCGATGTCGACGATCAGCACCAGCTCTTCACCGCTGATGCTCGACTCGTAGTCGAATGCTGCCGCGATGGGCTCGTACTGGAATGAGACTTCCTTGAAGCCGATCTTGCGGGCCACTTCGGCCAGGGTGTCTTCGGCTTCCTGGTCGGCCACCGGGTCGTCATCGACGAAATGCACCGGGCGGCCCAATACCACTTCGTCGAAGGCTCGGCCGGCGTTGGCCTCTGCACGCTTCTTCAGCTCGCCAATGAACATCCCCAGCAGGTCTTTGAACGGCAGGGCAGTGCCGAGTACGCTGGTGTCGTGCTTGATCAGCTTGGAGCCCAGCAGGCTCTTCAGCGAACGCATCAGGCGGCCTTCATAGCCATCCAGGTACTCGTGCAGGGCCAGCCGACCATAAGCCGGGCGGCGTTCTTCAAGGTTGAAGAAAACGACCGACGGCAGGGTGATCTTGCCGTCCTCCAGAGCGATCAGCGACTCCACGCCAGGGCGATGCCAGCCGACGGTGGAGTTGGAGGTGCCGAAGTCGATGCCGCAGGCACGGGCCGGGGATGCGTGATTCATGGAATGCGGTTCCGGGGGAAAAACGGCCGCGCAGTTTATGCCAGCCACCGGCAGAATCAAGACCGAATATCTGTCCGGGAGCAAACCGCAGTGCGTCTTGAAAGGCTATGCTTGACCCCAATCTCTATAAGCAGTGATGCATTCGATAACTGATGGTGATTCCTTAGATGGACTTCAAAGACTATTACAAGATTTTGGGCGTAGAGCCGACAGCGGATGACAAGGCGATCAAGACCGCCTACCGCAAGCTTGCGCGCAAATATCACCCTGACGTCAGCAAGGAGCGTGACGCCGAGGAAAAATTCAAGGAGGCCAACGAGGCCTACGAGGCGCTCAGCAGCCCGGAAAAACGCGCCGAGTACGATGAGTTGCGCAAGTACGGTCAGCATGGTCGACCGTTCCAGGGGCCGCCGGGCTGGGAAAGCCGTGGCGGTGCCGGGGCCGGTGGCGGTTTTGCCGGTGGCGACTTCTCCGAGTTTTTCAGCTCTATCTTCGGTGCTGGCGGGCGTGGCAACGGCAGCCCGTTTGGCCGTGGTCAGCAGCAACGCAGCGCTGGTCGGCGAGGGCAAGACGTGGAAATGGAACTGGCGATTTTCCTTGAAGAGTCACTGGCCAGCGAGTCGAAGCAGATCAGCTTCAAGGTGCCGCAGTACAACGGCCATGGTCAGCGCACCGGTGACACCACCAAGACGCTGAACGTGAAAATTCCCGCCGGTGTCACCGACGGTGAGCGCATCCGCCTCAAGGGCCAGGGGGCGCCGGGTATTGGTGGTGGCGCAAGTGGCGACCTGTACCTGACCATCCGCATGGCACCGCACCCGCTGTTCGATGTCGAAGGCCATGACCTGATCATCACCGTGCCGCTGGCACCGTGGGAGGCGGCGCTGGGTACCAAGGTGGCTGTGCCGACCCTGACCGGCAAGATCAACCTGACCATTCGTCCGGACAGCCAGAGCGGTCAGCGCCTGCGGGTCAAGGGCATGGGCCTGGCCAACAAGCAGGGCGAACGTGGCGACCTCTATGCGCAGTTGAAGGTGGTGATGCCAAGCCAGTCCGATGCCGCCACCCGCGAACTGTGGACCAAACTGTCGGAGAAGGCCGGGTTCAATCCGAGAGCACAATGGAGTAGCTGAGTATGAGCACCCTGATCGTTCAACTGGACATGCAGACCTTTTGTCAGGAAGCCGATCTACCGGCGGCCTATGTGATCGAAATAGTCGAACACGGCATTGTTGAACCGTCAGGGCGAACGCCGGAGGAATGGCTGTTCGATGAACAGGCGTCGGTCCTGGCCCGGCGCGCCGCGAAACTGCAGCGCGACCTGGACCTGGAGTGGGAGGGCGTAGCGCTGGCGCTGGAGCTGCTGGAGGAAGTGCAGCAGTTGCGCAGCGAAAACAGCATGCTCAGGCAGCGCCTGGGGCGCTTTTTAAAGGTCTGAGCTTGTGGCCCGGGCGTCGCGCCAGCCGTGTCGGCGCTTCGACGACGCAGGCTGCCGGTTACAGTAGTTTGTAATACAAGGCTGTCGGTCGGTAGGTGCCGTCGGGCCCACAGGCATAGTCCGGGATTTCACCGGCACGGGTGTAGCCCAGGGACCGGTAAAACGCCTCGGCCTCTGAGCCCGCCTCGGTGTCCAGGTACAGCAGGCCGCGCCGCTCCTTGCGCGCCGCGTGCTCCAGCGCCTGCATCAACTGCTGGCCCAGCCCGCGTCGGCGGGCATTGCCATGCACCAACAACTTCTGTACTTCGGCACGGTTAAGGCCATTGGGCTTCTGGCACAAACCGAGTTGAACACTGCCCAGCACATCCTTGTCCTTGCTCACGACCCACAGCAGCAACTCACCCGTGGTCAGGCGTGCCTTGACCTCGTCGAAGTAGTTGTTGGCCTGCTGGGCGTCGATATCCGCGAGAAAACCAACCGATGCGCCCTGACGAACCGCGTCAAGCAACAGTGCGACCAGGCCGTCGCGGTAATGCGCAAAACTTTCGTGGGTTACGCGGTGTAAATGGGCAGCGTTCATCAGCGGTCACTCCATGGGCTGTGCACCCGGGTTGAGGATCAATTGCATGAAGGTCAGGTCCAGCCAGCGGCCAAACTTCACGCCCACCTGAGGCATGTGTCCGTTCAGGGTGAAGCCCAGGCGTTCATGCAGGTGAATCGACGCCTGGTTGCCGCTTTCGATAGCCGCCACCATCACATGTTTGCCGCAGGCCCGTGCACGTTCGATCAAGGCCTGCATCAAGGCCGGGCCGAGGCCTTTGCCACGTTGATCGGCGCGGATGTAGACCGAATGCTCGACCGTGTGGCGAAACCCCTCGAAAGGACGCCAGTCACCGAATGATGAGTAGCCTAGCACCTCACCGGCTGCGTCGACTGCCACCAGGATCGGGTACTGCTGCGTTTGGCGCGCCTCGTACCAGGCCCTGCGGTTGTCCAGGTCGACCGGTTGTTCGTTCCAGATCGCCGTGGTGTTCAGCACGGCGTCGTTGTAGATATCACGGATGCCCGGCAGGTCGGCGTGAACGGCATCGCGGATCAGGTAGGTCATGGCAGGTTCTCAAGGCGTAAGGCAGGTGTTCAGGTTAAAGGGTTACCAGCCCGCGTACACCCTCGGCCTCCATGTTTTTGCCAAAGTCTTTTGCCACTCAGCCGCGATAATTTGCCCTTTATCGCGGCGTGTTTTGTTGGGCCTGCAGGGCCCTGCGTGCGAGGCAGGCCTGAGAGGTCAGGTGGCCGCTGCCAGGACGCGACGGCCCAGCCCTCGGTCCAGCAGCCATACCACCAGCATCGAGGCACCCACCAGCGGGAAGGCAATGCCCAGGCCGAGCATGATCACGGTGGCTGATTTCCAGCGCGGCAGGTCATGCCGCAGGGGCGGTACGCCCAGCCCGCCCTGAGGTCTGCGTTTCCACCAGATCACCAGCCCGCTGACCGAGCCCAGCAGGATCATCAGGCAGATCAGCAATACGATGAGCTGGTTGACCAGGCCAAACAATTTGCCCTCGTGCAACATCACCCCCAGCTCAGTGGCTCGGGCAACGCCGTTGTAATCCTGCCAGCGCACATCCACCAGCACCTTGCCGGTGTATTGGTCGACATGCAGGGTGGCGTCGTTACGCGGGTCGTCGGCGAACACGGCAATGGTGAAAACACCTTCGGCCGTGCTCGGCAGGGTGATGCTGTAGCCCGGTTCAACCTGGCGCGCAGTGGCGATGTCTTCGACCTGTTGCAGGCTTACCTGTGGCAACGCGGGCGCCGAGTTGGCGGCCACGTGACCGGCATGTTCAGCGTGTGCGCCGGACTGTGGCATTGGCGTGTTTTCCACGGCCCAAGGCACGGTCTGCCGGTTGGCGTTGTTGAGGGTGCGGGCCTGCTGGTCGGACTGCGGTACGTCGTTCCACATGGCCGCCGGAAAGCGGTTCCACAGGTCGGCGTATTGTTTGCCCCAGAAGCCGGTCCAGGTCATGCCACTGAGTAACATCAGCAACAGCAAGGCTGAGCCCCAGAAACCGCTGACGGCATGCAGGTCGCGCCAGAACAGACGCCCGCGTGCGCCCAGGCGCGGCCACAGCACGCCAGCCGAAGCTTTGCCGCGTGGCCACCACAGGTACAGCCCAGACACCACCAGGACGATGCCCCAGCCTGCGGCCAATTCAACCACGCGGTCACCGACCGTGCCGATCATCAGCTCGCCGTGTAGCGCACGGGCCACCGCTTGCAGGTTGCGCTTGGCATCCTGCGTACCGAGTACAGTGCCGGTGTAGGGGTCGATGAATACATTCAGTTCTCGCCCGCCCTCATGCACCACGAATTGCGCACTGCGATCGGTCGCCGGGGCAGGCAGGTACTGCCCGACATGCCCCTGTGGGTAGGCGTGTTGTACGTATTGTTGCAGGGTGTCGGCGCTTTGCCGGTGATGGCCCGCCTCGACCACCATCAGGTCACGGTACATCAGCGGATCAAGCTGTGGCTTGAACAGGTAGATGATCCCGGTGATGGCCAGCAGGATCATAATCGGAGCCACGAACAACCCAGCGTAGAAGTGCCAGCGCCAGGCCAGGTTGTAGAAAGACGGTTGTACTTTTTTCATTGCACGCTCCAGCGGTGTGGGCGCGGCTTTTCAGCCGCGCCCGGCTGCATCAGAAACTCAGGTCGACTTTGGTCCAGAACGTACGCCCCGGCTCGTTGATCGCTTGTGGGTCATTGGCCGGATAACCGAAGCCGGCGTTACCGGCCAGGTTCAGGTGTTCGGCATAGGCTTTGTCGAACAGGTTGTCGACGCCCGTGCTGAGCTTGAGGTTCTTGTTCACGCGGTAAGCGCCGTTGAGCGAGAACACGCCGAAGCCCCCGCTCTTTTCATAGTCCTTGCCGACCACGTTGCCCTTGTTTTCATCAATGCGGTTCTGCGCCGCTACCACGCGCCACAGCGCGCCGGCACTCCAGTCATCGCGACTGTAGGTCAGGCCCAGGCGGCTTTCCAACGGCGGCATTTGTGGCAGGGCCGCGCCATCGCTGCTGTTCTTGCCCCAGGCGTAGGCCAGGGTGGCATCGGCTTTCCAGTTGGAGGTCAGCTTGTAGGCGGCACCGAGTTCACCGCCCATGATCCGTGCATCGATGTTCTGGGCCTGCGAGCTGTTCTGGGTGTAGTCGAACAGGATGTAGTCGCGCACCTGGCCAACGTAACCGGAGGCCCAGGCCTCGACCACGTCGGTCTGATACTGGATACCGAAGTCGAGCTGGGTGGTTTTCTCCGGTTTGATCGCGTCGAAGGCATTCACCGAGCCGTCAGGGCCGGATTTGGGCGAGAACAATTCCCAGTAGTCCGGGAAGCGCTGGGCATGCCCGAGACCGATGTAGGTGGTAGCCGGGATGGCCGCGAGGTCGTGCTCATAGCGTACAAAACCGCTGGGCAGGGTGTCGGCACGGGTGTCACCGTAGGTGGGGTTGGGCCGCGGCATCATGCCTGAGGTGGTCTTGCGATAGTCTTTGGCCGAGGCGCGGTCCAGGCGTGCGCCGGTGATCAGCCGATCCTGCTGGGTGGTTTCCCAGGTCAGTTCACCAAACACGCCGTAGTTGTGGAAGTCGGCATCTTTGCTCCACGGTTTGTCCTTGTGTGCATCGATGCCCATGCCGCCACGTTGGCGGTGTTCGTTGGTCTGCGCATCGATACCGCTGATCAGCTTCACATCGGCCCAGCGCCAGGTCGCCTTGATCCGCGCGCCCATGGTGCGGCGGTCGACGTTGCTGACCATCGGCCCGGCCATCATGCCGCTGGTGGGCGGTGTGCGCAGGCTGTAGTTATCCATCACGTGATCGGCGTAGTTGTAGTAGACCTGCGCTTCGACCTTGTCGAGCACGTCGCCAAGGTTGGATTTCTCGAAGCGCAGGCCCAGGCTTTCGCGTTTGAACTGCGACCCGTCCATGCCTCGCCCGGCATACCGCGCTTCACCGTCGCCCTTGCCGGCGGTCAGCTCCAGCAGGGTGTCGGCGTCTGGCGTCCAGCCGAGGGCGACGTCGCCGTTCCACTTGTCCCAGCGGGACGGCACCGTGTCGCCGTTACCATCCTCGTAGTCATCCGAGTGCGATTGGTTGCCGATGACACGTACATAGCCCAGCTGGCCGCCTGCTGCCGCGTCCAGCACCTTGTCGAAGCGGCCGTTGGAGCCGGCCAGCAGGCTGGCGTTGACCCGGCTGCCAAGCTCGCCGAATTGCTCGGGCTCGCGCTCGAAAAGGATGGTTCCTGCTGATGCGCCTGGCCCCCAGAGGACGGTCTGCGGGCCTTTGATCACGGTCAGGCGGTCGTAGGTTTCTGGTGCGATGTAGGACGTCGGCGCATCCATACGGCTTGGGCAGGCGCCTAGCATCACGCCGCCGTTGGTGAGGATGTTCAGGCGTGAACCGAACATGCCGCGCAGCACCGGGTCGCCGTTGGTGCCGCCTGCGCGAATGGCAGAGAACCCAGGGATGGTCTTCAGGTAGTCGGCACCGTCGCTGGCGGGTACGGGCTGGCGAGGGTCCTTGGGGTTGGTGACCACGGTCAGCGGTGAGCTGGGCGCCACAGCGGTGATGACCGTGGGGCTCAGTTCGGCTGGGTCTTGAGTGTGGTTCTCATGGCCTTGCTCGGCGGCCAGGATGAACGGGCTGAGCAGGGAGCCACAGGCCACGGCGATAGTGCCGCGCAGGGACAGACGAAACATAGCGGTGCAGCCAGACATAATCATTCCAACGTTTTTCAGTCAAAGGCAGACATCGACCTTCAGGCAGACGCCCGGGCCGAGTTCGATAACAAGTGGGTTCAGACTGAAAACGAGGTAGGCGGAGCGCGGGTTCGGGCGCCGGGGAAGATCGCCTGGCGGGCATGGCCTTGGCGAGGCTGGACGATCAGGCCTGTGCTGGCCGATGTGATGGCGCTGTCCAGCAGGCTGTGCGTCTGGGGCAGGGCCGGGCAGTGGAAGAACAGGCTGCAGTAGCCGCACTTCTCCCACAGGACGTGCAGTGACGGTGAGGCCTTGTGTGCGCTGGTCGCCTGAGCACCCTCGTGACAGGCCATCTCCATGCCCATTTCCATGCCCGCAGGCATGGAGGCACGATGATCCATCGGCATCGACTGAGAAATCAGTGGGCCGATGAAGATCATCAACATGGCGAACAGGCTCAGCCAGCTGCCGCGAGGTGATGCGGGCCGGATCTGGCGTTGGCGCAAGGTGCTCATCGCGGGGACGCGTCAGCGATCAATGGCTGTGGGCAGCCTCTTCGGGCGGCTGCTTCTGTACCGCGACCTCAACCGTGATATCGCCGGCTTTCTCAAAATGCAGGGTGAGTGGAAAGCGCTTGCCGTCGCGCAGCAGGCTGCGGTCCTTGGGTTGCATGAGCATGACGTGATAGGCACCAGGGGCGAAGACCAGGTCGCTGCCGGCGGGAACGACGACGCTAGGCACCTGCTGCATCTTCATCAGGCCGTCCTTCATCAGGTGCTCGTGCAGCTCGGCATTGTCGCTGATGGGGGAGGCGACGCTGAGCAGGCGGTCGGCACTGTTGCCCTTGTTGTGAACAACGAAGTAGGCCGCCACATTGGGCGCGTTGGGCGGTAGTTCTTGCGACCATGGGTGCGCGATGTGCAGATCGCCCTTGGTGTATTCATGGGCGTTGGCAAACGTCACCGGCAGCAGCAGGGCGGCCAGGGCAAAGGCTTTCAATAGCATGGTAGTTCTCCAGTCGATTCGGTTTCGCAACGGATAGCGTAGAGAATCAAACCAGAGGTGGGGCACGAGGATTGAGGGCGGGCCACAATTGCCGCGGTGTTGGCTGAAGCGTGCTGAACAGGGGATGCGGTATGCCGAACGCCTGTTCGGGCAACAGCAACCGCGGTGCTTGTGCCGGTAGCGCCAGCACGGGTGCCGATCCGGAGCAGCACCAGCAGTGCTGCATCACGGAATGATCGTCATTCGCCGGCCCGGGCTCGGTCTGGCCCAGCGAAATCGCTACCAACTGCGTACCGCTGCCAGAGCAGAACGCCCCCCAGAGCAGTTGCTCGGCTTGCCCCTTCGGCGCTGCCGCAGACAACGGCATCGCCAGCATGTTCACCAATACGGCGATGCAGGCGATCCAGGCATAGGCAAGCCGTTGTCGTGGCATGGAAAGATCCGGTCAGGAATCGTGAGTGTTGGCCATTTAGCCAGAAGTGCCAGTATAAGTACAAAAGCCCGGGTGCGATGAAGTGCCGCAGGCTGAGCCTGCCGGACTGACCGGGCGTTTAACGCAGCGCCTCCAGCAATGCCTGTGCCGACCAGAACAGGCGGTCTGCCTCGGGCAATGCCGGGCGCTTGAGAATCAACACCGGCACCCCGCGCTCGCGCGCCACGTCCAGTTTGGGCTCGGTGGCGCTGCTGCCACTGTTCTTGCTGATCAGCACGTCGATCTGCCGACGCTCAAACAAGGCACGTTCGTCGTCGATGCGGAACGGCCCGCGTGCACCGATGATTTCGCAGCGGTCGTTGCCGGGGCAGCTCTCCAGTGCGCGCAGGGTCCAGAATTGCTGCGATGGTATCTCGTCCAGGTGCTGCAACGGCTCGCGGCCCAGGGTGAACAGCGGGCGCTGGAAGGGGGCCAGCGCCTGCATCAGTTCGCCCCAGTCGGCCACTTCACGCCAGTCATCTCCAGGTTGTGCTTGCCAGGCCGTGCGACGCAGTGCCCAGCACGGGATGCCCACCTGCTTGGCCGCGAGAACCGCGTTGTGGCTGATTTGTGCGGCGTACGGGTGCGTGGCGTCGATCAGCAGGCGGATGCCTTCTGCCTGTAGGTACGCCGCCAGCCCTTGCGCGCCGCCGTACCCGCCAACACGTACCTGGCAGGGCAGGTCCTGCGGTACGCGCCCAACCCCCGCCAGGCTGTAGACGTGCTCGGGGCCCAGTTGACGCGCAATGGCCAAGGCTTCGGTGACGCCTCCGAGCAGCAGGATACGTGGGCTCATTGCACACCCGCCTGGCCGACAATGCCGCCTTGGCGGTCGATGGCGAAGACTTCCACCTGCACCTGGGGTGGGACGATGGTTTGCGCGAAGGCCCGGGCATGAGCGCAGACGGCATCGCCCAGGGCTACGCCCGCCGCGTGAGCCAGCGCCAGCGCCTGCTGGCTGGTGTTGGCCTGGATGATGGCCGCCTGTAGCTCGGCGTTGGCACCAACAGCTGCGGCCCAACCGGCCAACTGCGGCAGGTCGATACTGGAGTGGCGGCTGTGCAGGTCCATGTGCCCGGCGGCCAGCTTGCTGATCTTGCCGAACCCCCCGCAGATACTCAGCTTGTCCACAGGCACCTTGCGCAGGTGCTTGAGCACCGCACCGACGAAGTCGCCCATTTCGATCAGGGCGATTTCCGGCAAGTTGTAGTACTGGCGCATGGTGTCTTCACTGGCATTGCCGGTGCAGGCTGCGATGTGCAGGTAACCGTTGGTTCTGGCGACATCGATGCCTTGATGAATCGAGGCGATGTAGGCCGCGCAGGAAAACGGTCGGACGATGCCGCTGGTGCCGAGAATCGACAGCCCGCCGATAATCCCCAGGCGTGGGTTCATGGTTTTCAAGGCGAGGTTTTCGCCATCGCGGACATTCACAGTCACTTCAAACCCTCCGGCGTAGGCGGCTTCCTCTGCCAGCCGTTGCAGGTGTTCAGTCATCATCTTCCGAGGCACAGGATTGATTGCTGGCTCGCCCACCGCCAGCACCAACCCGGGGCGGGTCACGGTGCCGACGCCGCTGCCCGCGACAAACCGTACGCCCGGCTGTGCTTGCAGGCGAACGCGGCTGTAGAGCAGCGCACCGTGGGTGACATCCGGGTCGTCACCGGCATCCTTGAGGGTTCCAGCTTCGGCGCCGTCGTCGAGCAAGCGGCAGAACTCCAGGCGCATCTGCACGACCTTGCCCTTGGGCAGGGTGATCTGCACCGCATCACTGGCTTGCCCCGTCAGCAGCAGGCGAGCCGCCGCCAGGCTGGTGGCTGTGGCGCAGCTACCGGTGGTCAGGCCACTGCGCAGTGGCGCGGGTTGTTCGGCCGTTTCGTCACGCATCGAGGGGTTTGACCAGATCGAGCAGGGTAATGGGGAGCGCCTGGCGCCACGTGTCGAACTCACCCAGCGGTTGCGCCTGGGCGATGTGAATGCGGGTCAGTTCGCCGCCGTGGCGCTCACGCCAGTCGGCCAGGGTGGCCTCACTTTGCAGGGTCACGGCGTTGGCGACCAGGCGGCCTCCGGGGCGCAACTGATCCCAGCATTGCTGCAGCACACCCTCACGGGTGACACCGCCGCCGATGAAGATCGCATCGGGCTGCTCCAGGCCTGCCAGCGCGTGCGGTGCGCGCCCACGGATCAGTTGCAGGCCGGGTACGCCGAGTGCATCGCGGTTGTGTTCGATCAGCTGTTGGCGGCCTTCGTCGGCCTCGATGGCCAGAGCCCGGCAACTGGGGTGCGCGCGCATCCATTCGATGCCGATGGAGCCGCTGCCGGCGCCAACGTCCCAGAGCAGTTCGCCAGGTTGCGGGGCGAGCCGGGCGAGGGTGATGGCGCGTACATCGCGCTTGGTGATCTGGCCATCATGACGAAAGGCGGAATCCGGCAGGCCGGCCAAGGGCGACAGGCGCGGCGCGTCGGGGTCGGCCTGGCAGTCGATGGCAACGACATTCAGTGCTGCCACGTCCGGGTTCGACCAGATATTGGCATGCCCTTCGTGTTGGCGCTCCAGCGGGCCACCCAAGTGCTCCAGCACTACCATACGGCTGGCGCCAAAGCCGCGGGCACGCAGCAGTTCGGCCAGCGCTGCAGGGCTGCTGGCGTCGTTGCTCAGCACCAGCAGGCGCTGACCGGTATAGAGGTGAGCGGCCACCGCGGCGACCGGGCGAGCGACGACCGAGAGGGTGACAACGTCTTGCAGCGGCCAGCCGAGCCGGGCCGCCGCCAGCGAACAGGACGACGGTGCCGGTAGCACGGTCATTTCACTGGCCGCGACCTGGCGTGCCAGGCTAGCGCCCACGCCATACAGCATGGGGTCGCCACTGGCCAATACACACACCGCTTCACCGCGCAGCGCCAACAACGGCGTCAAGGAAAACGGGCTAGGCCAGGGCTCGCGTTCGGCGCCAATGCAGCGTGGCAGCAAGGCCAGCTGCCGTGGGCTGCCAAACACCCGCGCAGCGCCGAGCAGCGCCCTGCGGGCTTGCTTGCCGAGGCCGTTGAAGCCGTCTTCGCCGATTCCTACCAGGGTGAGCCAGGGGGCCATGCCGCATCCTCTACACTGCCAATCCGACCAGCAGGCTTATCCTGCTGCCGGACAAAGCAGGCATAATACCGCGCCTTCCAACGACCAGCGCCTTTTGACGATTATCGGGTGATCTTTTGAACGAGCTACAGCCGCCCCCTGCGTTACGCCCCTCGGCCTGTCCGGGGTTGTGGCGCATCGTCCAGGCGCTGGATGGCGGTATTTCCCGGATCAAGCTCAATGGCGGCGAAATCAGTGCCGGCCAGGCTGATGCGGTGGCCGAGGCGGCCGAGCGTTTTGCCATCGGAGTGATCGAGCTGACCAACCGCAGCAACCTGCAGATTCGCGGCATTGGCACCGAGCGCGACGCGTTGATTGCCTGTTTGCTGGCGGCGGGCCTGGGGCCGACCCAGATGGCCGGTGATGATGTGCGCAACCTGATGCTCAGCCCAACGGCGGGCCTGGACCGCGCCATGCTGTTCGATACCCGGCCATTGGCCCGGCAGATTCTCGATTCGTTGCAAAGCAGCCCGCGTTTTCAGCAACTGTCACCCAAGTTCGCCGTGCAGCTGGATGGCGGTGAAGCGATGGCCATGCTTCGTCACCCTCATGACCTGTGGCTATCGCCACTGAGCCTGGAAGGTCAGCCCTGGCTGGCGTTCGGGCTGGCAGGGTGCCCGAGTGAGGACGGCGCATTGGGCGCGGTGCCGTTGGCACAAGGGCATGCGCTGGTGCTGGCGGTACTGAACACCTTTCTTGATCTGGCCTCGCTTGAGCAGGCGCGTATGCGCCAGTTGTTGGCGACAATGGGCGTGGAGGCGTTCGTTGCCCGTTTGCCCCTGACGCTACGGCGCGATGTTGCCGTTCGCCAATGGCGCAGGGGCGTGGGTGACCTTGCCCAGCCGCTGGGAGTCTACCCACAGCTTCAGCCCGATCGTGCGGCCGTCTGTGCAGTGGCCCCGTTGGGACGCTTGAGTGCCGAGCAATTGCGTGGTGTTGCGCGGCTTGCGCGCGAGTGGGGTGACGGTAGCCTGCGCATGACGCCATGGCAGGGTGTGCTGTTGCCGAACGTCGCCGTGGAGCAGGCCTCGGCGGCCTTGGCCGGTTTGAGCGCATTGGGGTTGCTGTGTGACGTGCGTGAACCCTTGGCCCGACTGGTAGCGTGCACCGGTTCGACGGGCTGTGCCAAGGCGCTGTCCGACACCAAGGGCGATGCTCAGCGGCTGGCCCCGCTGCTATCCCGATCGGGCCCGCTTGGTGCTGTTCACCTCAGCGGCTGCCAGCGCTCCTGTGCCATGGCCCATGCCGCGCCAGCCACGCTGCTGGCGGTGGGCCCCGGTCATTACGACCTGTATTTTCACGACCCGGCGCAGCCGGGCCTGGGCGTCCTCAGCGGGCGCAATCTGACAATAGAAGAGGCGGGCGTTTATCTGGACACCCGCTTATGGAGCAACATCGATGATTGATTACATCCGCGACGGCCAGGAGATTTATCGCAACTCCTTCGCCATCATTCGCCAGGAAGCCCGTCTTGAGCGGATTCCGGCTGACCTGGAAAAGCTCGCGGTGCGGGTGATTCACGCGTGCGGCATGGTCGAGGTGGTTGATGCCCTGCGTTTCTCCCCGGGCGCGGGCAAGGCCGGGCGCGATGCGCTGGCGGCGGGTGCGCCGATTCTCTGTGATGCGCGGATGGTTGCCGAAGGCATTACCCGTGCGCGCCTGCCGGCTAACAACGAGGTGATCTGTACCCTCAAGGACGACAGCGTGCCGGACCTGGCCCGCGAGCTGGGCAACACCCGCTCGGCGGTGGCGCTGGAGCTGTGGCGCCCTTACCTGGAGGGCAGTGTGGTGGTGATTGGCAATGCCCCCACCGCCTTGTTCTACCTGTTGGAAATGATTGATGCCGGGGCGCCCAAGCCTGCGCTGATCCTGGGGTTCCCGGTGGGCTTTGTGGGTGCTGCCGAGTCCAAGGCCATGCTCGCCGCTGATAGCCGTGGCGTGCCGTTTGTGATCGTCGAAGGCCGCCGTGGCGGCAGCGCCATGGCCGCAGCGGCGGTCAACGCCCTGGCCACGGAGGTGGAGTGATGCAGGCTCGTGGACGTTTGCTTGGCCTGGGCGTCGGCCCGGGTGATCCGGAGCTGATCACCGTCAAGGCCTTGCGCCTGCTGCGCGAGGCGCCGGTGGTGGCGTACTTTGTTGCCAAGGGCAAGCGTGGCAACGCATTCGGCATTATCGAAGCGCATTTGCAGGATGCCCAGACCCTGCTGCCACTGGTCTATCCAGTGACGACCGAAGCACTGCCAGCGCCATTGTCTTATGAGCAGGTCATCAGCGATTTCTACGATCAGGCCAGCCTTGACGTGGCGGCGCACCTGGATGCCGGTCGCGATGTAGCGGTGATCTGTGAAGGCGATCCGTTCTTCTACGGCTCATACATGTACCTGCACGACCGCCTTGCCGAGCGTTACGACGCGCAGGTGGTGCCGGGTGTCTGCTCGATGTTGGGTGGTGCTTCCGTGTTGGGCGCGCCGCTGGTGTATCGCAACCAGAGCCTGTCGGTTCTCTCGGGCGTGTTGCCACACGAAGAACTCAAGCGCCGCCTGGCCGATGCCGATGCGGCAGTGATCATGAAGTTGGGGCGCAACTTCCCCAAGGTCCGTCAGGTGCTGAGCGAACTGGGGCTGGCCGAGCGTGCGTTGTATGTCGAGCGGGCGACCATGGCCAATCAGAAGATCGTCGCGCTGGATGAGGTCGACCCGCAATCGTCACCTTATTTCTCGCTGATTATCGTGCCGGGTGAGAGGTGGCAAGGGTGATGGCGCGCAAGGCTCCGGCCATCGTGATTCTCGGCAAGGGCAGCCTGGCCACTGCCCGGAAAATCCAGCAGGTGTATCCCGACGCCCTTATCCATGGCCTCGCGGGCCGGGTCGAGGGTGCCGACCTGAGTTATCAGGCGTTCGGCCAGACCCTGCGCCAGCTGTATCAGCAGGACACGCCGATTATCGCCCTGTGCGCCGCTGGTATTGTCATCCGTACCTTGGCCGACCTGTTGCTGGAGAAGGGCGCTGAGCCTCCGGTGCTGGCCGTGGCCGAAGATGGTAGCGCCGTGGTGCCGTTGCTGGGGGGGCTGGGTGGCGTCAACGTAATGGCCCGTGAAATTGCCGCCGGCCTGGGCGTCGCGGCGGCGATCACCACCAGCGGAGAGTTGCGCTTTGGCACCTGCCTGCTCAACCCGCCCAGTGGTTATGCCTTGGCTGATCTTGAGCTGGGTAAGCGCTTTGTCTCCGACCTGCTGGCTGGTGAGCCGGTGCGTATTGAAGGGGCGGCGCCTTGGTTGGCTCAAGCCCAACTGCCGCACGATGAACAGGCGCAGCGTTCGATCCATGTCGGCTGTGAAGCCCGTGAGCCTTCGCCCCATGAGCTGTTGATCCATCCGCGCTGCGTATTGGTGGCAATCAGCGCAACAGTGCCGGAACCGGCTCAGGCCGTGCGCGCTGCCCTGCAGGCGGCGAAGATTGCCGAGCCCGCGCTGGCCTGCCTGTTGGCGGCAGACAGCGAGATGAGCAGCCCGGCGCTGCGTGATGCCGCAGCTGAGTTGGGCGTTGCCTTGCGTTTCGCCCCGGCGGCTGAAAGTGTCGTGGCACTGGCGGCACAGGCCCTGCCTCAACTGCTGCTGCCTCAGGCGATGGGTGACGGCATTGCGATTGCCGTGGCCAGTCAGCCTATCGACGTTCAGTCGATCGGCCGTGCCCGTGGTCGACTGGCGGTGATTGGCCTGGGGCCAGGTGCTGCGCAGTTCATGGTGCCGGCGGTCAAGGCCGAGTTAGCCCGTGCCAACGATGTGCTGGGGTACGAGACCTACGTGCGTATGGCCGGCCCGTTCCGCGACGATCAGGTGCTGCATTGCACCGATAACCGCGAAGAGATGCAGCGCGCGCGTCACGCGTTCGAGTTGGCGGTCCAGGGCCGTTCGGTGGTGGTGGTATCGTCGGGTGACCCCGGCGTGTTCGCCATGGCCTCAGCGGTACTGGAAGCCCTTCATGAGTCAGACGACCCGGCCTGGCATGCGGTTGACCTGGAGATCCTGCCGGGGGTTTCAGCCTCGCTGGCCACCGCCGCTCAAGCGGGTGCGCCATTGGGCCATGACTTCTGTGTGCTGTCGCTGTCGGACAACCTCAAGCCGTGGTCGATTATCGAGAAGCGCCTCGACCTCGCGGCTCAGGCAGACCTGGCGCTGGCTTTCTATAACCCGATTTCGCGTTCGCGGCCTTGGCAACTGGGGCGTGCCCTGGAAATCGTACGTCAGCACCGTACGGCGCAGACGCCTGTAGTCCTTGGCCGTGATATCGGTAGGCCGGGGCAAACATTGCGCGTCATCACCCTGGGGGAGCTGACCCCTGAGCAGGTGGACATGCGCACCATGGTGTTGGTGGGGTCGTCCACCACCTGCGTGTTCCCTCGTCCTGAGGGTGGCCAATGGGTGTACACGCCACGCTGGTATGGCGACAAGCCAGCTAGCTGAGCGGGATCACCCGGGAAGTGTTTCTGTCCTGAATGACCTGGATCGTTGTCTTAGTGTGGGCGCAGAGTCATCACTGGCTCTGTTACCACTAACGATCAAGGACGAATCAATCATGAACAACCCAATCTTGGACACCTCCAGCGATGTTGCAGAAGTAGCAAGTGGAGAAGTACTTTCGTTTGTCAAAGGCATGTCGCTGAGCAACCGCGAAGCAGCCAAGTACTGCCATCTGTTTGCAAGCCAGGCAGCCACCGCCGCTCATCACCCGAATGAGGAAGGGCAGAAGTGGTTTGAGGTTTACATTCAAACCATGCAGGCCTGCGGCTGGGTTTCGATCAAGTACACCTACAGCAAGGAGAAGTCCAGCAACCGCGAGTTCACCATGGATGGTCTTATGGTTCACGCTCTGGCGGGTGCTGTGAGCCTTCTGGGCTCCGGCGGTACCAGTGCTTCTGTTTTGCCGGTTGTTGCAGGCAATGCCCTTAAGGCACTGGACAAGGCTGACGAGGCTATCAGTGTGATTTCCCGTAATGCGGTGAGCAAGCAAGGTACCAGCCTGAGTGTGGCGTCTTGCATGGAACAGCCTAACGGTGAGGTGATCATGACCGTTGGTGCCGTGCAGGTAAACCAAACGCCAGACAAGAAAACCGGCTTGCTGTTTTTCAGCTGGAGCGGCAGCAATGCCGAGACGTATACCGGTTCTGCTGCTTTCACTTTCCACCGCTCGCTGTATGAGCGTAACAAAGACGTGGTCGAGGGTGAGGTAGCCGACAACGCCCGGAAAACCCTGTTGAGCCTCAAGCTCAAGCGTTGATATCCGCCAAAGGAGGGGGGGACGTATTGCCCCCCTCCTTGTTAGCAGGGAGCGCTGACATGCAAATAGAGTACGAAGAGTTTCTCTGTGGTAGTACGTTGTTGCTGCTGTCCCGCGCGTTGTCGAAGCAAGAGCGCAGTGATGTGCTGGATACGCAGCTTTTTGCCCGGTTAAAGGCCGACAGCGAGTGCTCGATGTTTCTCGACTATGAAGGCTGGTTAGCGGTACATCGAGAGACGCAATCAGCGTTAGGCTGGCTTGTATCAGCGCAGCGCTATCGCATCGAGAGGGATGTCTACTGCGGTGTATCCAAGCCTGTCGAGGACTTTACGGAGGCGCTGGTAGCGCTCGTTTCGACCTTATCAAGGTGCCGCGTCAGGGACGTGCTACAGCGCTTTATCGAGTTACCGACTCAACACCACGTCAAGCAGTCGCTAATCCGTTCAGGCAGTCAATCAACGAAGGGTTGCAGCCAGTTGGCGCTGGGCATTGTGGTTGTCGAACCTGGGCCTGTTCTGCTTGGAGGCAACTTGCTCCTGGAGAGTTCTCAAACCTTTCAAGACCTGTGTTTGGGGCTCTTGAAGGGCAGCATCCACACGTCGCTTTACAAGGCTGAGCTTCACGAGAGCACCTTTGCAATGATCCGGGAAGACTTGGCCATGATGATGCGTTCGGAACGCGATAGCTCAATGACGTCGATAGACGTCTAACGGTACTTCACAAGGATGGGAGTATGAACATGCTGGATAAGCGAGAGGATAACGCCGTCGTGGTGGACGGAAGCGTAGCAACGTTTCTGCCAGGCGTTATGGGCGATGATCGGGAGGACGTCCTGCTGGCTAACTTGTATGCGCAGCGGGTGACTCGGGATCTTTACAACAAAGGTCAGATCGAGGACTGGTTTGCCTATTACAAGAACACGCTCAAGTACCTCGGGTGGGACGCTACGCCCCCTGCAGATACCCCGCTGCCTGGCCCGGACCGTGAGCGGGTGGTGGACGCGGCGCTGGCCATGATTGGTCAGGATGGGCGCGAGCACTATGCACAGGCTTGCGATCTTGCAGTGAAGCGGCTTGCCAATGATGACAAGGCGCTTACCTTGTTCGAAAGCAGTGCCCGTTCCCGTGATGAGGTACGCTTTCAACTGCTGCCCTGTATGCAGAGCAAAGCCGGGCAGGTCGACTTGGTGCTCTTTCATCAGGAAATCCGGGTGCCGCAAAAGCAGCAGGGGTTTCTCTTTCTGCAGCGTTCCAGCTTGGTCGAGGTTTTTCAACCGCGTGTCGAGTTGGTGCGGTTCAATACCCGCCTGTTCCGGCAGGAGCGACGCGCTGTTGTCGCTCGCAAAATGGCGGAAGCATCTCGGCAGTACATCATGCTTGTGCGCGGTCAGTCTCAGCCGGGTAACAGGTAGCCCTTTATCCCGGTAAAGATGATTTGCGCCGCCAGGGCGCAGACGAACAGCCCCATCAACCGGCTGACGATCTGCAGGCCCTGGTCGCCGAGTAGGCGTTCGATGCGGTTGGACAGGTAGAGCACCAGGCCGACCGTGAGGCTGGCTGCAGCGATACTGACGATTGCCAGCAGTTTGTCGTCCCAGTGCGGTTGACCAACCCCCATCACCAGCAGCGCACCGATGGTACCTGGGCCGACCGTCAGCGGTATGGTCAGTGGCACGATGGTGACGTCCTGCTGCACGCTGTCGGTTTGCACCGCAGACTTGCCCTGTGCCATGCCCAGTGCGGAAATGAACAGCACGCTGCCCGCACCAATGCGAAAGGCATCGGCGGTGATACCGAAGATGCCGAAGATTACCCGTCCGAACAGGTACAGCAGAACGCTGGAGACGAGCACGCCAATGGCGACTTTCCAGGCCAGGTGCTTGCGCTCCTTGCTGGAGTAGCCACGGGTCAGGCTGATGAAACAGGACAGAACAAAGAACGGGCTGTAGAGCACGAGCATTTTCAGGTAAACGCTGAACAACTCATGAAGCATGGCGTGGGCTCGCGGCAGATGGACTCAACGAAGTGTATCAGTGCCTGTCGCCTGGCTGGCCTCTTGTTCTCGGCGGGCCACCCATTGTTCGATCAGTTCACGCAGTTGTGACAGCTCAACGGGCTTGGCCATATGCCCGTCCATGCCCGACAGGCGTGCACGCTCCTTGTGTTCGGCAAGGATATGCGCGGTCAGGGCGACCACTGGCGTGCGTTTGCGTTGGGTGTTGGCTTCCCAGGCGCGCAACTGCTGGGTGGCGGAAAAACCGTCCAGCACGGGCATTTCGCAATCCATCAGGACCAGGTCATAGCGCTGCGCTTTCATTGCCGTCAAAGCCTCTTCACCGTTGCTGGCCGTGTCGGGCTCCAGGTTGAGCTTGCCCAGCATGCCCCGAATGACCTTGGTCGAAATGCTGTTGTCTTCGGCAACCAGGATGCGAAAGTCGCTGGGCATCTGCAGTGGCTGATGGCTGAACGATGCGGCGTGCGGCAGGTGTGGCCCCTTGGCCCGCTGGCTGAGTTCCTCGGCCAGGGTCGTCTTGAGGGTATAGCCGGCCACAGGCTTGGCCAGGATCCGCTTGACCCCGGCGTTGCGCGCGATGATCTTGCTTGGCGCATTGCTGATGCCGGTGAGCATGATCAACAGGATGTCGTGGTTCAGGCTCGGGTCTTCCTTGATTTTGGCGGCAAGTTGCATCCCGGTCATGCCTGGCATGTTCTGGTCGAGCAGTACTGCATCGAAGTAGTCCCGCAGGTGGGCCTTGGTGCGCAGCAGGGCCAGCGCTTCCTTGCCTGATGGCACGGCACTGACGTTCATGCCCCAGGCACTGCACTGCTGTACCAGTACTTTTCGGCAGGTGTCGTTGTCATCCACCACCAGCACGCGGGCGTCACGCAACGGGCCTTCCAGGTCGGCGGCGGGTTGCTCCAGGCGCTGCGGATCCAGCGGCAGGGTTATCCAGAGGGTGTTGCCCTGATTGGGGCTGGTCTTGATGCCGAACTCGCCGTGCATCAAGGTGATCAACTGCTTGGCGATGACCAGGCCCAGATGCCCGCCCAGCTTGCTTTCGGAGAGGTAGTGCCGGCTGTTCAGCTCGGCTTGCAGCAAGGCATCGCGATCACTGTCGGCCATCGGTTGGCCGCTGTCCTGTACGGCAATGCGCAAGCGAGGGGTGTCAGTACGTTGGTCCAGGGCGATCACCAGTAGAATTTCGCCCTGATCGACCGTCTTCAGCGCATTCTCCAACAGGCCCAGCAGGGCCTGGCGCAGGCGTGTCGGGTCGCCACTGATAACCCGTGGGACTTGCGGCTGGGTGAAGCTGATCAACTCCACATTCTGCTGTTCGGCCTTGGCCCTGAAGATACCCAGGCAATCTTCGATCAGGGCATTGAGGTCGAACTGCACGTCGTCGAGTTCGATCTGCCCGGACTCCAGCTTGGAGATGTCGAGGATTTCGTTGATCAGGGTAAGCAGTTCGTTGCCGGCGCTATGAATGGTTTGTACGTAGTCACGCTGCTTGACCGACAGCGGAGTGCCCAGCAGCAGTTCAGTCATGCCCAGCACACCGTTCATGGGCGTGCGGATTTCATGGCTGATCCTGGCGAGAAACTCGGCCTTGGCGTTGACCTCTGCATTGCTCGCGGCCAATGCGCGGCTGGCACTGAAGCGCGCTTCTCTGATGGTACGCAAGCGCTCACTGACGGCCAGGTTCAGCAGCAAGCCACTGAGCGCGGTCAGCCCGAGCAGGATGAACAGTAACCATTGGGTCGGCGTACGTGTGAGCACCAGCAAGGCCGGGAGCACGACCAGGCAGCCGATGTTGAACACCAGCATGGCCAGGGTGAGCAGCCTGGCTGGCGCATACCCCTTGTAGCATTGATAGCTGGCCACCAACAGCATGCTCAGGCTGCCTAACGCCATCAGGGCGTAGGTCATCAGGTTCAGCGGCAGGGTATCGACAAACAGCAGCACCAGGCCGCAGAGGCTGATCAGGAGCAGGTCTGCCTGCAACAGGCGAGTCAGGCGAGGCTGATCGAAGCCATTGAAAAAACGAGCGGTAAAGACCAGGCCGCACAGCGTTGCCAACAGCGCTGTCAGGTACGCCGCAGGGGTTTGGGCAGAATGCCAGAGGTTGATCCAGGGGCTACCAAGGTTCAGCAGAATCAGTGCGCTGAACAGCATCAGGCCCTGATACGCGGCCAGCGCCAGGCTGGTGGTTGAGCGTGAATAGGCGAAACGGGCGAGGTTGTGCAGTATCAGCATGCCAATGCAACCGAACAGCAGGCCGAACATTACGGCTTCACGCTGGTCGGCGGCGGCTTCAGCAGCAGGTTGCAGGGTTATGTCGGGGCGCAACTGGTGTTCGGAAACCAGCCGTAGATAGACATCCAGTGGCTTTGCACTGTTGGGCAGTCGTAACAAGTGGTCACTGCTACGCAGCACGGGTTCGCTGGTGTCACCGACGCGGCCGTTGAGAGACTGCTTGAGCAGCACGTTGCCATCCAGCACATACAGATCAAGGCTGGACAAGTCCGGAGCGAAGACACGCAACAGTTGTTCGTTCTCGCCCGGGGGTAGCCGATAGTGCAACCACAGTGCGTGATTGGGGGCGGCAGCGTTGAGTCGGCTGATCTGGATAGGGCTGAACTGGTTTCGGTAGCGTTCGGAGCGTACATCGCTCAGTTGCAGGTTGGCTTGCTCGTCAAGCAAAACGGCCCAGCCACCGCTATGTTCGGCAGACGCCGGAAACAGGCAGAACAGGGTCAGCAGGCTGACGGTGAGGCCAATGGCAATCCTGAGCCAACGCACGACGAAATCCCTTCCTTAGCTGAATGCCGGGGTACCACTATGCGCGGCGGGCCGAGACGAAGGCAAGGCCCGCGCGGGGCCTTGTCGTCTGGTCGGGTACGCCAGGCGTACCCGTGGTCTCGTTTTACTGCTGATGTTCACCGCGCTCACGGGCAATGGCACGGTAGCCAATGTCGTTGCGGTAGAAGCTGCCTTCCCAGCTGATTTCACGGGCCAGGCGGTACGCTTGCTGCTGTGCGGCTTCAACGGTTTCGCCCAGCGCTGTGGCACAGAGTACACGACCGCCGGTGGCGACGATTGCGCCATCCTTGAGTGCGGTACCCGCGTGGAACACCTTGCCGGTCAGTTGGGCAGCAGCGTCCAGGCCGTGGATCGGTGCACCCTTGGTGTAGTCGCCCGGGTAGCCGCCAGCTGCCAGGACCACGCCCAGGCTTGGCTGCGGGTTCCACTGTGCTTCGACCTTGTCCAGCGCCTTGGCGAATGCGGCTTCGATCAGCAGCACCAGGCTCGACTCCAGGCGCAGCATGACGGGCTGGGTCTCCGGGTCGCCGAAACGGCAGTTGAACTCGATGACCTTCGGGTTGCCCGCTTTGTCGATCATCAGACCGGCATAGAGGAAGCCCGTGTAGACATTGCCTTCCTCGGCCATGCCGCGAACGGTCGGCCAGATCACCTGGTCCATGACCCGCTGATGCACCTCGGCGGTTACGACCGGTGCTGGCGAGTAGGCACCCATGCCGCCGGTGTTCGGGCCTGTATCGCCGTCGCCGACGCGCTTGTGGTCCTGGCTGGTGGCCATCGGCAGCACATTATTGCCGTCGACCATGACGATGAAGCTGGCTTCTTCGCCATCGAGGAATTCCTCGATCACGACGCGCGAACCGGCTTCACCGAAGGCGTTGCCGGCGAGCATGTCGCGTACGGCGTCTTCGGCTTCTGCCAGGGTCATGGCAACGATCACGCCTTTGCCCGCGGCCAGGCCGTCGGCCTTGATCACGATTGGTGCGCCTTTTTCGCGCAGGTAGGCCAGTGCCGGTTCGATTTCAGTGAAGTTCTGGTAATCGGCGGTCGGAATCTTGTGGCGTGCCAGGAAGTCCTTGGTGAACGCCTTGGAGCCTTCCAGTTGGGCGGCACCCTTGGTTGGGCCGAAGCAGTCCAGACCACGGCTGCGGAACAGGTCGACGACGCCAGCGACCAGCGGACCTTCCGGGCCGACGATGGTCAGGGTGACGTTTTTCTCGGCGAAGTCAGCCAGTTGCTCCAGCGCGGTGACGTCGATGGCGACGTTCTCGCACTTGGCTTCGGTAGCGGTACCGGCGTTGCCTGGGGCGACGAAGACTTTCTCGACGCGTGGGTCCTGGGCAACTTTCCAGGCCAGGGCGTGTTCACGACCGCCGCTGCCAATAATCAAAACCTTCATGTCAAAACCTCGATGACGCTAATTCTGGAAACTGCGGGAGCCAGCGTTGTGGCGATGGGCGCGTTGCAGTCCTGGGGACTGCACGCGGCCTGTATCGCTGACAACGCCGGCGCCTGAGCGCTTAGTGGCGGAAGTGGCGCATGCCGGTGAAGACCATTGCAATGCCGGCTTCGTCAGCGGCAGCAATGACTTCTGCATCGCGCATCGAGCCGCCTGGCTGGATCACGGCAGTGATACCCACTTTAGCTGCATTATCGATGCCGTCACGGAACGGGAAGAACGCGTCCGAGGCCATGACCGCGCCCTGCACCTGCAGGCCGGCGTGCTCAGCTTTGATCGCAGCAATGCGCGCGGAGTTGACGCGGCTCATCTGGCCTGCGCCAACACCGATGGTCTGACGGTTCTTGGCGTAGACGATCGCGTTGGACTTGACGAACTTGGCCACTTTCCAGGCGAAGATCAGGTCGTTGATTTCCTGTTCGGTCGGCGCGCGCTTGGTCACGACTTTCAGGTCGTTGGCCGAGATCATGCCATTGTCGCGGCTCTGCACCAGCAGGCCGCCGTTGACGCGCTTGTAGTCCCAGGCGGCAGCGCGCTCGGCAGGCCATTCGCCGCAGGTCAGCAGGCGCACGTTGGCTTTGGCTGCAACCACGGCGCGGGCTTCGTCGCTGACGCTTGGGGCGATGATCACTTCGACGAACTGACGCTCGACGATGGCTTTGGCGGTTTCGCCGTCCAGTTCGCGGTTGAAGGCGATGATGCCGCCGAAGGCCGACTCGGTGTCGGTGGCGTAGGCCAGCTCGTAGGCCTGGCGAATGCCGCCCTCAGGGCTGACAGCCACGCCGCACGGGTTGGCGTGCTTGACGATGACGCAGGCCGGCTTGACGAAGCTCTTCACGCACTCCAGCGCGGCGTCGGTGTCGGCCACGTTGTTGTACGACAGCTCTTTGCCTTGCAGCTGTACGGCCGTCGAGATGCTGGCTTCGGCTGGCTTGGCTTCAACGTAGAACGCCGCGCTCTGGTGCGGGTTCTCGCCGTAGCGCATTTCCTGGGCTTTGACGAACTGGCTGTTGAAGGTGCGCGGGAATTCGCTGCGGCCTTCGGTGGTCAGGGTTTGCGCCGACTGGTTGATGGTGCCCATGTAGTTGGCAATCATGCCGTCGTAGGCTGCGGTGTGCTCGAAGGCCTTGAGCATCAGGTCGAAACGCTGAGCGTAGGTCAGGCCGCCGGCCTTGAGGTTTTCCAGGACGCTGGCGTAATCGCTGGCGTTAACCACGATGGCGACGTCTTTGTGGTTCTTGGCCGCCGAACGCACCATGGTCGGGCCGCCGATGTCGATGTTCTCGATAGCGGTCGGCAGGTCGCAACCTGGCTTGGTGATGGTGGCTTCGAAGGGGTAGAGGTTGACCGCGACCAGATCGATCGGCTTGATCCCGTGCTGTTCCATGATCGCATCGTCGGTACCGCGACGACCGAGGATACCGCCGTGGATTTTCGGGTGCAGGGTCTTGACCCGGCCGTCCATCATTTCAGCGAAGCCGGTGTAGTCGGCGACTTCGACTGCAGCAACGCCGTTGTCCCGGAGCAGCTTGAAGGTGCCGCCGGTGGACAGGATCTCGACACCGAGTTGTTCCAGTTCGCGGGCGAATTCAAGGATCCCGGTCTTGTCGGAAACGCTGATCAAGGCGCGGCGGATCGGCAGGCGGGTGGTCTGGTCGGTCATTTCAGATTCCATAACGCGGTGGTTTCAGCAAAAAAGGCGACCTCATCGAATGGGAGCCGCCTTTTCTGGTTTGGATTCATGCTTAGAGCAGGTCGTACTGCTTGAGTTTCTTGCGCAGCGTGCCACGGTTGAGCCCGAGCAGTTCGCTGGCTTTGGTCTGGTTGCCCTTGACGTAGTTCATCACGCTTTCGAGCAACGGCGCTTCGACTTCCGAGAGCACCAGGTTGTATACGTCCGTGACGGCAGCACCCTCGAGGTGCGCGAAATAGTTGTGCAGCGCCTTCTCCACGCTCCCGCGAAGGGTCTGGCCCTCTTCGCTCGGGGTGTTGAGGTGCTGTTTCAGGTTGACGTTGTCGCTCACGGGCGTTGTTCCACTCACTAAAGTCTCGGTCATCATCGTCATGCGGCCACCCCTTGTCCGTCCTCTGTCTCAAGGCTTTGTTCACGTTCACGGAAAAAGGCGTGAACGTGGGCGCACTGCGCTTGCGTATCGTCCAAACGATTGAACTGGGCGCGAAACTCCTTGGCGCCCGGCAGCGTTGCCAGATACCAGCCGACATGCTTGCGGGCAATGCGTACGCCCATCACATCGCCATAGAAGGCGTGCAGCGCGGCCAGGTGCTCCAGCAGAATTCGTTCCACTTCATCCAACTGCGGTGCCGGCAAGGTTTCACCGGTGCGCAGGTAATGCTCGATCTCGCGAAAGATCCATGGCCGCCCTTGGGCAGCCCGGCCGATCAACAGGCCGTCGGCTCCAGTGGCGTTCAACACCACACGGGCCTTCTCTGGCGAGGTGATATCGCCGTTGGCAAAAACCGGTATCGACACCGCCTGCTTGATCGCCGCGATGGTGTCGTATTCGGCTTCGCCGGTATACAGGTCGGCGCGGGTGCGTCCATGGACCGCCAGCGCCTGGATGCCGGCCTGCTCGGCGATTTTCGCCACGGTCAGGCCGTTCTTGTTTGCACGGTCCCAGCCCGTGCGGATCTTCAGGGTGACAGGTACGTCCACCGCGGCAACCACCGCATGGAGGATTTCACTGACCAAGGCTTCATCTTTCAATAAAGCAGAGCCTGCGGCTTTGTTGCAGACTTTTTTTGCCGGGCAACCCATATTGATATCAATGATCTGGGCGCCAAACTCGACGTTGGCCCGGGCCGCCGCCGCCAGCATCTGCGCGTCACCACCGGCGATCTGTACCGAGCGTGGCTCGGGATCACCTTCGTGGATCATGCGCAGACGCGACTTGCGGCTGTTCCACAGGCTCATGTCGCTGCTGACCATTTCCGAGACAACAAGCCCCGCGCCCATGCGTCGGCAAAGCTGACGAAAAGGCTGGTCCGTCACCCCGGCCATCGGCGCGAGGATCAAGGCATTCTGCAGTGTGTAGGGGCCGATGCGTACCGCCGACATAGGAGTTCCCTGTTGTGGGGCCGGATCATTGGAGTTCGAAAAAGGGATCGCATGATACCCGCTCTCGATGACTGGATAAAGGTCGATTTGGATAAAATCTGAACAGCTATGAGCTTATTCCGACCGGTTACGAGGGCTCGGCAGGCGCCACGAATATGGCGCCGGAGCCCGGAATTACTCGGGCGAGCGGAAACTCAGGCTGTAATTGACGGCCTTTGGCCCCGGATCGAGGATGTCCAGTGCGATGTGAATAGGCGTCTGGCTGGGCATTTCCCCCTTGCCCGCCAATTCGCCACTGAGGTATTCGGCCGGCTTGAAGCGGCGACTGGCAATCAACTGGCCATTGAGGTCGGCGAAGCGCAGTTCCAGCAGGGGAAACGGCTGGGAGAAGGGAGCACGGTTGTAGATGATCGCGTCGACGATCAGTGCGCCAGTGAAATCCGGGTGGCTGCGGACCACCAGGTTGCTGCTCTTTATTCGAGCGATATCGACTTTTGACGGCACGTTGCAGCCCAATTGCGGGCACAGTTGCTGGAACCACGGGCGGTACTGATCCTGGCGAGCCAGTTCATCGAAGTGGTACGCAATGTACTGGGCGGCGAGGCCTGAGGCGGCCAGCAGGATCAACAGGCTCCAGAGCAGGCGACGGCCCCACGAGCTGCGTGGCTTTTGCCAATCGAGCTGCAAAGGGTCGTCTACCAGGTCAAGCAATGGCTCCTTGCGCGCGGGTCGACCGGACACTGCCCCCAACGCGGGTTCCTGACGTTCCTGTTCGACCGCTGGTGCTTCATCATCAGCATGCAGGGTGTCGTGTGCCGACAGACGGTCACCCGGCAGGTCGGGCTCATCGTCGTCGGCGCCATGCGCGCGGCGTGGCTCGTCATCGAAGTCGTTTGAGTCGAGCGACAGGGAGGGTTCTGTGCGCTCACCATGAGCCGGTTCGTGGTCTACCGGCTCATTGTCTATCACGGGGGGATGAGACGCTTCCTCCGCGGCTACGGGTGGCTCGTCTGCCGGGTTGCCGAACAGGTCATCGGCCAGTGGCGGTTCATCACCGTCGCGGCTGGCGCTGAGGCCGGTATCACGTCGTGCTGGCCCCTTGAGCTCGGTGATGGGCTGGATTTCGCGTTGTTCCAGGCGCGCCAGCTCTTCATCGAGGTCAAGGTGGTCGAGGTCCAGTTCGGCCGCGCGCCATTCCCGTTGGTTGATCGCCGGGGCTGGCGGATTTGCCGCCGGCGCGCTGAGCGGCGCAGGTGGCTGCTCGGTTTCGGCGGCTTTGTTCGCAGCCTGCTGCTCAAGCAGTTGGCGGGCAGCGTTGAACACTTGCAGACAGTTGCCGCAGCGCACCACACCGCGCGCCACACTCAGTTGAGTGTGGCTGACGCGGAAACTGGTCTGGCAATGGGGGCACTGGGTGACGAAACTGTCGGTCATGCGGCGATCCGAATTGTGCAAGCGTCCATTCTAGGTGCTCTTAGCGACGGCGACCACTGATACGCACCCAGCCATCGCGTTCGACGATTGGGTCCAGCTCGAAGTCATTGGCATAGGCGGCTGCGACCTCTGCGCCTTGCTCGGCGAGAATGCCGGACAGTGCCAGCAAACCACCAGGGCGAACCAGGCTGGAGAGTTGCGGCGCCAGCGAAACCAGTGGGCCGGCGAGGATATTGGCGACCAGTACCTCGGCCTGCATGGCGGGCATCTGCTCTGGCAGGTAGAGCGGGAAGCGTTCATCGGCGATGCCGTTGCGCCCAGCGTTGTCGCGGGAGGCCTCGAGGGCCTGCACGTCGATATCGGTACCGACGGCCTGGCGCGCACCGAGCAACAGTGCGGCGATGGCGAGGATGCCCGAGCCGCAGCCGAAGTCGAGGACTTCACGGCCTTGCAGGTCCTGGCCGTCCAGCCATTCCAGGCACAGCGCGGTGGTCGGGTGGGTACCGGTGCCGAAGGCCAGGCCCGGGTCGAGCAGCAGGTTGACCGCTTCGGGCTCGGGTGCGGCATGCCAGCTTGGCACGATCCACAGGCGCTTGCCGAAGCGCATTGGCTGGAAGTTGTCCATCCAGCTACGTTCCCAGTCCTGATCCTCGATCACCTCGGCGTGGTGCTCCGGCAGCTCGGCGCCGGTCAGCAGGCGCAGGTGGGCAAACACCGCGTCGGGCTCGGCATCGGCTTCGAACAGGGCCAGCAGGTGGGTGTGCGACCACAGTGGGGTGGTGTTGAGGTCCGGTTCGAAAATTGGCTGGTCTTCGGCATCCATGAACGTGACGGAGACGGCGCCGACTTCGAGCAGGGCGTCTTCATAGGTTTCGGCTTGTTCCGGGCTGATAGCCAGACGTACTTGCAGCCAGGGCATGGCGTTTACCTTTGGGAAATCTACAGGGGCAGCCAACGGCTGCGTCAAGCGCGCCAGTTTACATGAGTGCGAAGGGTTTGGCGTAGAGGGGATGCATCACCGGCAAGGCCGGTGTCTGCAGACGCGCAGGCACCGACATTGTTGGTGTGATTCAGCGTTTTGACGGCGAGACGATGATCTTCACGTTTTCCTCTTTATTGTTCACCAGCTCGTCAAAGCCGCGCCCGACGATCTGCTCCAGGTCGATACGCCCGGTCACCAGCGGGGTAATGTCCAGCCGCCCGTCGGCGATGAACGCGATGACGTCAGCAAACTCACCGTTGTATGCCAGGGCGCCGAGGACCTGTTTCTCGGTCGAGACCAGCTCAAAGAAATTGAATTCGCTCGGCTCTTCGAAGATCCCCACCAGTACGCACTTGCCCGCCTTGCGGAGGGTGTCGATGGCCAACTTGGCGGTGTGTTTGTTGCCGATGCACTCGAAGCTGACATCGGCACCCAAGCCGTTGGTCAGGGCACGGATCTCGGCCAGGGCATCGCACTCCTTAGGATCGAGCACTACGCTTGCGCCCACCTCCAGGGCCTTGGCCTTGCGTGCGGAGGACATTTCCAGGGCAATCACCTTGGCTGCGCCTGCCGCTTTGGCACACATGATGGTGCACAGGCCAATGGTGCCGGCGCCAACCACGACGACAGTCTGGCCAAGCAGGTTGCCGGCTTTCTTGACCGCATGCATGCCCACCGCCAGGGGCTCGATCAGTGCTCCGGCCTCCCGAGGGAAACCGGCCGGGAGTTTGTACAGCAGGTTGGCCGGTACGTTGACGCGTTCGGCGAATGCACCGTTGTTCATCAGCCCGGTAAAGGCCAGGCGCTCGCAGATGTTGTACAGGCCGTGGGTGCAGTAGTAGCAGGTGCCACAGTGCTGGCAGGCATCGGCGGCGACCGGGTCGCCGACGGCATAGCCTTCGACGCCGTCGCCGAGCTTGAGGATTTCGCCACAGAACTCGTGGCCGAGGATGCATTGGCCCTGGATGCCGGTCAGCGGGTGCGGCGCTTCGACCGGAATGAATACCGGGCCGGCCACGTATTCATGCAGGTCGGAACCGCAGATGCCGCACCAGTCCACTTTGATCTGAACCCAGCCCGGCGGTGGGTCGGCGGGCAGTGGTACGTCTTCGACGCGGATATCGTGGCGGCCATGCCAGACGGCGGCACGCATGCTAGCGGTGTTGGAAAGGTCGTTCATGGCGTTATCTCCCTGATTGCTCGACGGCCTGAAGGAATGCCAGCAGGCACTGGTTGACCTCTTCGGCGGCTTCCATCTGCAGCATATGCCCCTGGCCGGGGAGGATCTTGACCTGTGCCGGTAGACCGTCCACATGGGTGGCCGGGATGATTGCGTCTTCGGCGCCCCAGAGCAGCAGGCTCGGCTGCTGCTCGACCACCGCACGCAGGTCATGCCGTTGTTGGCCGTTCTCGCAGATCATTTGGGCCAGTTGTCGCAGCGCGCTGTCTACGCCTTCAAGGCGCTTGAACTTGAGCATGTCTTCGAGCATTTGCCGGGTGACCAGCCCGGGGTCGGAGAACAACTGCACCAGTTGCGGTTTGAGTGCGTTGCGGTTGCTGGCCTCGACAAAGCCTTGCAGGTAATCGGCATTGATTTCCCGGCCCAGGCCTGCGCTGGCCAGCAGGCTCAACGAATGCACCCGGGATGGCGCCAGGCGTGCCAGGTTCATTGCTACCGCGCCGCCCATGGAGTGCCCGGCCAGATGCACCCGTTCGATGTCCAGATGGTCGAGCAGGGCCAGTACGGTTTGGCTCAACTCATCCAGATCGCCCCGTTGCAAGGTCTTGCCGGACTCGCCATGACCGGGCAGGTCGAGGGCAATGACGCGGCGTTCGGCGGCCAGGCTCGGGTGATTGAACAGCCAGTTGTTCAGGTCGCCGCCAAAGCCATGCACCAGCACCAGGGGCGTGCCACCCTGGCCGAGCTCGAAATAGCGCAGGGTGCGCCCGTCCAGATCGATTTTCTGCGGTGCCGGGCCGCTGTCCTGTTCGCCATCGCCGCCGGGGACGAACGCCTCCTGGAAGCGCTGCACAACCTGATCGATGTCTGCGTCGCTGGCCTCGCCTTCGACCACCACCGCGAGCAGGGCACCGACCGGCAAGGTTTCGTCGGGCCGGGCGATCTGTCGGCGCAACACCCCGCTGAACGGGGCTTCGACGCTGCTGGAGATCTTGTCGGTCTCGACATCCAGCACTTCGTCGCCCTTGTTGATTTGCGCGCCTTCTTCCACCAGCCAGGCATCGACCCGGCCTTCGGTCATCGACAGGCCCCATTTGGGCATGGTCAGGGTGTGGATCTGGCTCATGCCGCCTTCCTCCCGGCCATGACCTTGTGCACCGCGGCTTCGATCTTCGCGGCTGTCGGGATATAGAGGTCCTCAAGGGCATCGGAGAATGGCACCGGTGTATGTGGTGCGGTGACCATTTCAATCGGCCCTTTCAGCGCGGCGAAGGCTTTTTGCGCGACCAGCGCGCTGATGTCGGTGGCCATGGAACAGCGCGGGTTGGCTTCGTCGATCACCACCAGACGACCGGTTTTCTCCACGCTTTCCAGAATGCTGTCTTCGTCCAGCGGGCTGGTGGTGCGCAGGTCGATGACTTCGCAGTCGATACCCTGGCGGGCCAGGCTGGCGGCCGCGTCCATGGCCAGATGAACCATACGCCCGTAGGTCACCAGGGTGATGTCGTCGCCGTCACGCAGGTAGTTGGCCTCACCGAACGGAATGGTGTAGAGCTCTTCCGGCACCTCGCCTTGCATGCTGTAGAGCAGTTTGTGTTCGCAGAAGATCACCGGATCGTTGTCGCGGATCGCCTGGATCAGCAGGCCCTTGGCGTCATAGGGCGACGATGGGCAGACCACTTTAAGGCCGGGGATATGTGTCCACAGCGAGGTGAGCATTTGCGAGTGCTGGGCGGCCGCACGCAGGCCCGCACCCACCATGGTTCGCATGACCAGCGGGGTGACCGCCTTGCCACCGAACATGTAGCGGAACTTGGCCGCCTGGTTGAGGATCTGGTCGAGGCAGCAGCCGGCAAAATCGACGAACATCAACTCGCACACCGGGCGCAGGCCTTGGGTGGCGGCCCCGACAGCGGCGCCGACATAGCCGATCTCCGACAGCGGGGCGTCCAGTACGCGCCCGGGAAATTGCGGGTACAGGCCTTTGGTTACGCCCAGTACGCCACCCCAGGCATCCTCGGCGCCGGGTGCGCCGGCACCGCCTGCGACGTCTTCGCCAATGATGAAAACGCTGGTGTCGCGACGCATTTCCTGGGCCAGGGCTTCATTGATGGCCTGCTGGTAAGTGATCTTTCTCGCCATGATGATTCTCCACGTATTCTTGTTGTTGGGGTGGCTCAGGGGTAGGACACGTACACGTCGCTGAGCAGGTCGGCGGCTTCGGGTTTGGGGTCGGACTTGGCGCGGCGTACCGAGTCTTCGATCAGGTCCTCGACCTGGCCATCGATCTGGTCCAGTTGCTCGGTGCTGAGCAGGCCGGCGCGCACGGTGCGTTCACGGAATTGCATGAGGCAGTCACGGGTTTCTCGCAGGTTTTTCACCTCGTCCGGGGCCCGGTAGGTCTGGGCGTCACCTTCGAAGTGGCCGTAGTAGCGGGTCAGCTTGACCTCTACCAGTGAGGGGCCTTGCCCGGCGCGGGCGCGGGCAATGGCGGCACCGGCAGCTTCATGTACGGCAAAGAAGTCGTAGCCATCGATGGTTACCCCTGGCATGCCGAAACCGGCAGCGCGGTCGGCGATGTGATCGCAGGCCACCGACCAGTTCGATGCGGTGGCTTCGGCATAGCCGTTGTTCTCGGCGACGAAGATGCAGGGCAGGTTCATGATCGACGCCAGGTTCATGGCCTCGAACACTGCGCCTTCGTTGGAGCCGCCATCGCCGAAGAACACCACGGCAACGTCATCGGTGCCCTTGAGTTTGGCCGCCAGTGCCGCGCCTGCTACCAGCGGCGCACCCGCACCGACGATACCGTTTGCTCCGAGCATGCCTTTCTCCAGGTCGGCGATGTGCATCGAGCCGCCCTTGCCGCCGCAGACGCCGGTTTTCTTGCCGTAGATCTCGGCCATCATCCCGTACACATCGACGCCCTTGGCAATGCAGTGGCCGTGACCACGGTGGTTGGAGGCAATGCAGTCGCTGTCGCGCAGGTGCGCCATCACCCCAGCGGCGGACGCTTCCTCGCCGGCATACAAGTGGACGAAACCGGGAATCTCGCCGGTGGCGAACTCCACGTGCAGGCGTTCTTCAAAGGCGCGGATGGTGCGCATGACCTGATAGGCATGCAGCAGTTGTTCGGTGGACAGGTGAGTGGACATCTTGTTGTTCTCCAGGGTTGTCTCAGCACGGTTGATTCGCAGGGTGTTGCGGGTGTTCACGGCCAACGGCCAACAGGCGATGGCGGGCGGCGTAGGCGAGCACCGCTTCGACATCGATGCTCAACGGGCCATGGCCGTCGAGGGTGATAGTGGGGCGGTCCTGCTCGCTGAACTCGATTTCGCGTTCACCGTCCAGGGCCAGGGTGCCGCTGGCCAGGCTCAGTGAGTGGGCCACGCCAGGTGTCAGGGTGCCGGCGGCGGTGACTCCGCAGCCCAGTAGCAGGCCTGGTGCCAGCGGTGCCAGCAGGGCCTGGTCGGCGTGGGGGTGCAGGCGTACCCAGGCGCCCTCGGGGGCATTTCGAGGTACCGGACACCACAGCCCGCACAGCGCCGAAAGGCCGATGGCATGAGGTTCGGCGAAGGTCACGAAGACTTCCGCAAGGTCTTCCGTGCGGCTGATGGCGCGGGCACCGACAAAACGTTGTGGCGACACCGCGACGTCCACCAGCGCCCATTCACAGATACCTCGGTTGGGCTCGCGCACCAGCAGGCGTTTGTTGCGCCGCAGGCTGACCGGTGCCGGCACCCGGCCACTGGCATAGAGGCCACCGGCCAGGCCGGCGCTGGTGGCTTCGCGCAGTTCCGGAAAGGCATTGTTGGTACCGGTGGAGAGCGTCAGTAGTGGGATGTCACCTACCTCGGCCGCCACTGCCTTGTGGGTACCGTCGCCACCCAGCACCGCAATGAGCGTGGCGCCCTGTTCGACCATCAGACGGGCGGCCAGGCGGGTATCCTCGACGGTCTGGCGCAGCGGCATGTCGAGGATGCGCAGCTGTGGCCAACGCTGCTGGGCAGCCTGTGGCCCGAGGCCCGCCTTGAGTACGGCAGCGGCGATACCGGTCATGTCTGGCGGCAGCAGCACCTGGTCAACCCCAGTCGCGGCAAAGGCCGCCAACAGGCGTTGCACGGCCGAGGCCTTATCGGTGCTGGAATAGAGCCCAGCGTTGGCAGTCAGTCGGCGCAGATCGCGACCCGAAGCCGGGTTGGCGATGATGCCTACGGTGAGAACGGGATGGCTCATGGGCACACCTTTGGTTTTGTTTGTCAGGGCTAGAGCAAGCGCGGTGCCAAGGTGCCTTGAGTGATGCGCAAAGGGCCGTTCCAGAGCGGTTTTGTAGCGAGATTTGGCGCGCGCGTGGCACGGTGCGGCAAGACGCTGGGTGTCAGGCGCAGGGGCTGTTGGCTGAGACGCCGAGACGCTGCGTCTCACAAAGGCCATGGCGCAGGCAGTGCTTGTCGAGGGCCGGCAATGGGCGCTTAATGAGCCGCATAACGACAAGAACACGAGAACCGGAGGCCCCATGCTTGCCGCGAACTCCAAGGCCCACGTCGATTGCGTCAGCCGTGTGCTGAAGAATGCCGATCGTCTGCCTCAAGCGCCGGTCCCGGCGCCTATCCTCGACTCCTGGCGCCGCTCCATGGAGCAGCACCGTCTTGACCCGGCCTCGCTGCAAGGGCCACGTATCCTCTCGCAAAGCTCGCTGAATGAATGCCGCGAGCGTGCCGAACTGTTCCTGCGTATCGCCAGTGATGCTGTGGCACGCCTGCATGGGCGGGTGCGTGATGCCGACTACTGTGTGCTGTTGACCGATGCCCAGGGGCGCACCATCGACTACCGCGTCGAGTCGACGATTCGCAATGACTGCCGCAAGGCGGGCCTGTACCTGGGTACCTGTTGGTCGGAAGGCGAGGAGGGCACTTGTGGCGTGGCTGGGGTACTGACCAGTCAGGCTCCGGTCACTGTGCACAAGCGCGATCACTTTCGAGCAGCCTTCATCGGCCTGACCTGCTCGGCTGCCCCGGTATTTGACCCTCAGGGCGCCCTGTTGGGCGTGCTCGATGTCTCGGCGCTGCAATCGCCGGACGACCGTCGCAGCCAGCACTTGATTCGGCAGATGGTGGTCCAGAGTGCGCGTGAGATCGAGAACGCCTTTTTCATGCACAACGCCGAACAGCATTGGGTGTTGCGTGCTCACAGTGCGCCCGGCTACGTCGACAGCCAGCCAGACTTTCTCCTGGCCTGGGATACCGACGGGCGCTTGCAGGCGCTAAACAGTGTGGCCCGGCGGGTGGTGCTTGAGCAGTGCGGGCAGGTGCCGGAGCACATTGGCCAGTTGTTCGACCTGGAGACCCTGCGGGCCGCGACCGACGAGGCGGCCCAGCGTTTGAACTGGACTGCCGCCGGTGGCGAAGTACACGCCCGGGTCAGTTCGCCACGACGCCAGCCAGTGCGGCGGGCGACCCGAATTGGACAGCTTGCGGTCGATCCGCGAGTGACGGAAGCCTTGCGCCTGGCGACGCGGGTCAAGGACTGCAACCTGGCGGTGCTGGTCCAGGGTGAGACAGGCTCGGGCAAGGAGGTTTTTGCCCGCCAGTTGCATCAGCGCAGTGCGCGAGCGGAAGGGCCTTTTGTGGCGCTCAACTGTGCGGCAATCCCCGAGAGCCTGATCGAGAGTGAGTTGTTCGGCTACGTCGCCGGAGCCTTCACGGGGGCCTCGACCAAAGGGATGCGTGGGCTGCTGCAGCAGGCTGATGGCGGTACGCTGTTTCTCGACGAGATCGGTGACATGCCGCTAGGTCTGCAAACGCGTTTGCTGCGGGTGCTGGCTGAGGGTGAAGTGGCCCCTCTTGGGGCTTCACGGCGTGAGCGGGTGGATATTCAGGTGATCTGCGCCACGCACCGCGACCTGGTTGCAATGGTGGCTGCAGGCAGTTTTCGAGAGGACCTGTACTTTCGGCTGGCCAACGCCCGTTTTGAACTGCCGCCGTTGCGCGAGCGTAGTGACTTGTTGGTATTGATCAATCAGGTGCTGGAAGAGGAGGCGAAAGCCTGTGGTGTGCAGGTGGGGCTTGGGGCGGCGGCGCTGGAGTGCCTGTTGAGCTACCGCTGGCCGGGTAATCTGCGTCAACTGCGGCAGGTGTTGCGGTATGCCTGTGCCGTATGCAGTGCCGGCACCTTGCAGGTGGAGGACCTGCCGCTGGACGTGCGCGGTGCGCAGTGCCCGGCACCCGAGCAGCAGCGGGTCAGCCCGCAGCGGCAAGTGCTGCTTGACGCGCTGGTGCGTCATCGTTGGAAACCGGGTGATGCTGCGCGCGCGCTGGGAATCTCGCGGGCGACGTTGTACCGACGGGTGCATGAACATGGCATTGAAATGCCAAGGATGCAGGCGCCGCGTACGTGAGTCCCCGATAAAACAAAAAGCCCCTGGCCTTTCGGTCAGGGGCTTTTGCGCATCACTTTCGGATCACTCCTGGTTAGCCAGTTTGTGTTCCAGATAGTGAATGTTTACGCCGCCTTTGCAGAAACCTTCATCACGCACCAGGTCGCGGTGCAGTGGAATGTTGGTTTTGATGCCATCAACGACGATCTCGTCCAGGGCATTGCGCATACGGGCCATGGCCTCGTCGCGGTCTTTGCCGTAGGTGATCAGCTTGCCGATCAGCGAGTCGTAGTTCGGCGGTACGCTGTAGCCGCTGTACAGGTGCGAATCGACACGGATGCCGTTGCCGCCTGGCGCGTGGAAGTGCTTGACCGTGCCTGGGCTCGGGATGAACTTCTTCGGGTCCTCGGCGTTGATCCGGCATTCCAGCGAGTGGCCGCGAATCACGACGTCTTCCTGGGTGAACGACAGCTTGTTGCCAGCGGCGATGCTCAGCATCTCCTTGACGATGTCGATGCCTGTGACCATCTCCGAAACCGGGTGCTCCACCTGAACACGGGTGTTCATTTCGATGAAGTAGAAGTTGCCGTTTTCGTAGAGGAACTCGAAGGTGCCAGCACCACGGTAGCCGATCTCGATGCACGCCTGGACGCAGCGGGCAAAGACTTCCTGACGGGCTTTCTCGTCGATGCCTGGTGCTGGTGCTTCTTCCAGCACTTTCTGGTGACGACGCTGCAGCGAGCAGTCACGGTCGCCCAGGTGGATGGCATTGCCTTGGCCGTCGGACAGTACCTGAACTTCCACGTGACGTGGGTTGGTCAGGAACTTCTCCAGGTAGACCATGGAGTTGCCGAACGCAGCACCGGCTTCGGTACGGGTCAGTTTGGCCGAGGCAATCAGGTCCTCTTCCTTGTGCACCACACGCATGCCGCGACCACCACCGCCACCGGCGGCCTTGATGATCACCGGATAGCCGACTTCACGGCCAATGGCCAGTGCAGTCTCTTCGTCTTCCGGCAGTGGGCCGTCGGAGCCTGGTACGGTCGGTACACCGGCGCGCTTCATGGCGTCCTTGGCCGAAACCTTGTCGCCCATCAGGCGAATGGTGTCGGCTTTCGGGCCAATGAAGGCAAACCCGGAGTTTTCTACCTGCTCGGCGAAGTCAGCGTTTTCCGCGAGGAAGCCGTAGCCTGGGTGAATGGCGGTAGCGCCGGTCACTTCAGCCGCGGCGATGATTGCCGGGATGTGCAGGTAGGACTGGCTGGCCGAAGCCGGGCCGATGCAAACCGATTCGTCGGCCAGGCCCAGGTGCATCAGCTCGCGGTCAGCCGTGGAGTGTACGGCGACGGTCTTGATTCCCATCTCTTTGCAGGCACGCAGGATCCGCAGGGCAATTTCACCGCGGTTGGCGATCAGAACTTTTTCCAACTTCGCAGGTTTCAACATCGTTGGCTCTCCGCGGTTCAAACGATGGTGAACAGCGGCTGGTCGAACTCAACCGGCTGGCCGTCTTCTACCAGAATGGATTCAATCACACCGCTGGTTTCAGCTTCGATGTGGTTCATCATTTTCATGGCTTCGACGATGCACAGTGTGTCGCCTTTCTTCACGGTCTGGCCAACTTCAGCGAAGTTTGGCGAGGTTGGCGAAGGCTTGCGGTAGAAGGTACCGACCATTGGCGAGCGAACCACGGTGCCGTTCAGTTTTGGCGCGGCGGCAGCTTCGGCAACCGGGGCTGCAGCAGCGGGTGCAGCGGCAGGTGCGACGGCAGCAGCCATAGGGGCTGGCGCGTAGTACTGCTGAGCTGGCGTCTTGCTGTGGCGGCTGATCCGTACGGATTCTTCGCCTTCCTTGATCTCCAGCTCGTCGATGCCGGACTCTTCCAGCAGTTCGATCAGTTTCTTGACTTTACGGATATCCATGAATCATCAACTCCCAAGGTTCGGTCAGGGGCGTATAAACGTGTAATCAAACGTTTCTATGAGCCCGGCCAATGGGCCAGGTACTCGTTATCAGGGCTTTGCGTTCGCTGCCAATTGCTCCAGTGCAGACTCCAGGGCCAGCCGGTAACCGCTAGCGCCCAGGCCGCAGATCACGCCTACGGCGACATCTGAAAAGTAGGAGTGATGGCGAAAAGGTTCACGCTTGTGCACGTTAGACAAATGCACTTCGATGAATGGGATGCTCACCGCCAGCAGCGCGTCACGTAATGCGACACTTGTGTGCGTAAAAGCCGCCGGGTTGATCAGGATGAAGTCCACGCCTTCGTTGCGTGCGGCGTGGATACGGTCGATCAACTCGTATTCGGCATTGCTCTGCAGGTACTGCAAGTGGTGGCCAGCGGCACGGGCGCGCTGTTCCAGGTCCTGGTTGATCTGATCCAGGGTCACGGCACCGTAAACACCAGGCTCGCGGGTGCCAAGCAGGTTCAGATTGGGGCCATGCAGTACCAGTAGCGTTGCCATCTGCGGATCCTTTTTTATTCGTGCGAACACATCAGCGCGGCGACTATGCCGCAAGCACGGGGCAGTGTCCAGTTACCTGCAATAGCCAGCACGATGAGCGAGATTCACGCAAAATATATGACCATTTTGTTAATTTTGGTCATGCATGCCGCTTTTTTACGACCACAGCAAGTTATAGACGTAGTTCGCTACGAATGCGCAACAGATGCTCAGCAAATTCGCCGGCGTTTGTCTCGCCAACCACTCGGGCGTCGGTTTTTTCGCTGCCGTTCGCCGCAAAAAACATCAGCGCAGGTGGGCCGAACAGGTGGTAGCGGTCGAGCAGGGCACGTTGTTCAGCGGTGCTCTCGGTGATGTCGAACTTGATCAAGCGAAAGCCCTCCAGGTGCGCCTGGACAGCAGGCGCACTCAGTACCTCGCGCTCGATCACCTTGCAACTGATGCACCAGTCGGCGTACCAATCCAGCACCACGGGTTGCCCTGCTGCTTTGGCCTCGGCCAGGGCGGCGTCGAGTGCTGCGGGTGTGCGCACCTTCTGCCACGCGTCGGCCTGGGCGCTGGCGATGGCACTGGCGCTGCTTGGCAGGTGCGTTTTGCCCAGTGGCCTGAACGGGTCGGTCTGGCCACTGAAGGCGCCATACCAGCAGGCCACTGCATAGGCGAGCAGTAACAGGCCGAGCAATTGCGTCAGGCGTCGGGCCGGGCTTTTCTCGATGAACTCAAGGGCACCGAGGAACAGTGCGACACCCGCCGTCAGCAAGCCGATCAGCACCAGGGTCACTTCGCCCGGCAATATCCGGCTTAGCAGGCCGATGGCCAGACCCAGCAGCAAGACACCAATGGCATTTTTCACGGTGACCAGCCAAGGGCCGCTTCTTGGCAGCCAGGCGGCACCGCCGGTGGCGACCAACAGCAGCGGCGCCCCCATGCCCAGGCCCAGGGCAAAAAGCTTCAGCGCGCCGCCCAGCGCATCGCCACTGGCGCTGATGTACAGCAGGGCGCCGGCCAATGGTGCGGATACGCAGGGCGATACCAACAAGCTGGAGAGGATGCCAAGCACCGCCGCACCAAGCAGTGAGCCGCCGCGTGTACGCCCGGCAATATGGTCGAGGCGGGTGCTCACGGCCAGCGGCAAGCGCAGTTCAAACAAACCGAACATGGCCAGGGCAAAGACCACGAAGAACAGCGAAAACGGCACCAGTATCCAGGCCGATTGCAGGCGCGCCTGCAGGTTCAGTTCGGCGCCGAACAGCCCCATCAATGCGCCCAGCAGGGCAAAGCAGGCGGCCATCGGCAGGACGTAGGCCAGTGACAGGCTCAAGCCTCGCCACCCACCGATATGGCCGCGCAACACCACGCCGGAGAGAATCGGCAGCATTGGCAGTACGCACGGGGTGAAGGTCAGGCCTACGCCGGCGAGGAAGAACAGCAGCAAGGCTTTCCAGTCGGTATGGGTACTGGTTTTGGCCGTGTCTGCTGGCGCCGCGCCGCTGCCCGAAATGCTCAGGCGCTCAGTTTCCGGTGGGTAGCACAGGCCTTTGTCGGCGCAGCCCTGGTAGGTCACCAGCAGGGTGAAGGCGCGCTTATCGGCGCCCCGTGGCAGGGTGATGTCGAGGATGCCGTGATACACCTCCACATCGCCGAAGAATTCGTCGTGCTTGGCTTCGCCTTTGGGCAGCTGTGCGCTTCCCAGTGCAATGTCGGCGGGTTCGCTACGGAACTGAAAGCGGTGTCGGTAGAGGTAGTAACCCTCGGCGGCGACGAAGCGCAGGGTGATGGACTGCGTATCGTCCTTGACCAGGCTGAGCTTGAACGCTTCGCGTACTGGGAGGAAATCGGCGCTGTTGTTCAGCGTGGTGGCGCCCAGCGTTGCACTCGGACGGCTGTCGAGCAGGCCGGCGGCGGCAACGGGCAGGGCCAGGAGCATAAACAGAAGGCAAAGCAGACGGCGCATGACAATCTCGCGGAACGGGTATGGGCGCATCATAGCGGAGTGTGCCGAGACGTGCAGGCGCCGCGCACCCCCTTACATCCCGCGGATGCCTTTACAGGCATCCGGTGCGCCACTCAAACCCTGAATGCGCGAACGGCAGCGTTCAGTTCGCCCCCCAGCCTGAGCAACTGTTCGCCCTGTTCACGGCCCTCGCCGATACGATGCAGGTTGTCTTCACCCAAGGTGTGGATGCGCTCGCTGTGATCACGAATTTCACTGACCGCGCCACTCTGTTGAGCCGTGACATCTGCGATACGCTCGGCGGTGGCAGCGATGGTCTGGATTGCCCCGACGATTTCATCCAGTGCGCCGTCGGCGGCCTGGGCCTGGCTGGCGGTCGCTTCAGCATGTTCAACCTGCGCACGCATACCTTCCACCGAATGGCGTGCGGCCTGTTGCAAGCGCTCGATCAGCGTTTGAATTTCTCCAGTAGCCCCCGTCGTGCGCTGCGCCAGCGAGCGGACTTCTTCGGCGACCACGGCAAACCCCCGGCCCATTTCGCCAGCCCGTGCGGCCTCGATGGCCGCGTTGAGGGCCAGCAGGTTGGTCTGTTCGGCAATCGAGCGGATCACCGTCAGTACACCCCCGATGGTTGCCGACTCCTGAGCCAGTTGTTCGATCATCTGGGCGTTGCCCTGCACCTCGCCGACCAGCGAGTGCAGCCCGGTCAGGCTTTGGCCA
The DNA here is from genome assembly GCF_053629555.1 of Pseudomonas sp. HLS-6 TE3448. Lineage (NCBI taxonomy): Bacteria > Pseudomonadati > Pseudomonadota > Gammaproteobacteria > Pseudomonadales > Pseudomonadaceae > Pseudomonas > Pseudomonas sp. HLS-6 TE3448. The sequence goes on from NZ_JBRJIO010000001.1 coordinate 1,966,353, forward strand.
ATGACTCGCTGCCCCTGCTCGACGGCACGCCCGGCACTGCGGCTGGCATCGGCAGCCTGGCTGGCATCGCCAGCGACCTGGACAATCGTGGCCTCCAGCTCACCCAGCGCGTCGCGTATCTGCGCTGTATCTCCGGCCTGGCGCTCGGCGCCATCGTGCAGGGCACTGCTCATGTCGGCCAGGGCATGGCTGCTGCCGGCCACTTGTTCGGCATTGCTGCGCAAGGTGCCAACCAGTTCCACCAGATAGATGCGCAGGCGATTGAGCGAGTCCTGAATATCGCGCAACTCGCGGTTGGTTGCGCCCAGTGCGATGGTTTGGCTGAAGTCGCCTTCCGCCCAGCGCGACAGTGCCGGGGAGAGGTTGGTCAGCACCCGCGCCAAGCGTCTCTGCAGGGTGTCGATCAACAGGGCAATCAGCAGGATCATGGCAATCATGCCGCCCTGAATCAGGCGTACTTCACCCTGTATTTGCGCGTGCTGGCTACGCACGCCTGGCTCCAGTTCGGCAATCGCCTGTTGTACCGCTGCAATGCGCTCATGGGTGCTGTTGGCCAGCTCGGCGCGGCGCTGAATCTGTTCGCGGGTGCGTTGAAGCTCGCCCGGATAACGGCTTAGCAGGCTGTTAAGCTCGCGTTTCAGGGCGATGCCGCTGTCTTCGGCGACGGCGGTGGTTTCGCTCTGCAAGCCCATCAGCGCGGCGAAGTCGTCTGTGCTCGAGGCCGTGCTGGCGGTGACACCCAGCAATGGCAACTGGTCGAGTGCGCGGGCTTGGCCGACGATGCTTTGCAGCTCGCGCTCGACCTCGTCGGCCAGTTCGCTGCGACCACTGCTGACCAACTTGTCGCGTGCCAGTGAGAGCCTGCCCAAATGCACGCTGGCATTGAGCAGCGCTTGTGGGTAGTGCCCAGCGTCGGGGCTATTGCTGCTCTGGGCATACTGCGCCAGTTGTTCAAGTGCAGCACCAAGCTCGCGTTCGGCTTGCAGCAACAGGGCCTGAGGGTCGCCGGCAAGCTTGCCGGCGGCCAGCAGCTCGGAGCCGGTAAACGCCTGCAGGCTGTCCAGGCTTGGGCGCAGGCGAGCGGCCAGGTCGTCGGGGAGAACACTCAGTTGTGCCTGCAAGTCGACGATAGCCTGCTGTGCTTCAGCATGGCGCAGCGCATCGCCGCTATTCAGGTAGTCCTGAATGTTGCGCGCGGCCTGGTTCTGAAACTGCTGGGACAGGCCCAGGTAGCGCTCCATCAGCAGATAGGGGCGCTCCAGCGCATGCTGTGACCACCACAGTGTCGCGCCCAAGGCCAGGCAGACGGTGACCAGCAACAAGGTGTTGAGATTGGTAAGCAGCTTCAGGCGCATATCCAGGGTCTACCAACGGCTGAATGGTAAGCCTCTGAAGTTATTGCGTTTTTGTTACGAGGTTATGACGAAGGCGCGGAAGAACTAAAAAAACTGGCACATTGCCTTTATGGTTCGCTGCGCAGCACGGTGTTGCGCCCTGCAGCCTTGGCCCGGTACAGCGCCTCATCGGCGGCGGTTGCCATGCTCAACGCATCGAGCCCATCGTTCAGTTGTACAACCCCGGCGCTGAACGTGCAGTACAAGTCGCGCGGCTGAGCCGGGTAATGAATTTCGGAGAAGCGCTGGCGGATCTCATCCAGTACTTTGTGTGCGGCATTCAGGTCCGTATTGGGCATGACGATCGCAAACTCTTCGCCGCCATAGCGACCAATAAAGTCGGTCTTGCGCAGGCGTTGCTTCAGAAACAGCGCCAGGCTTTTGATCACGCGGTCGCCCATGGGGTGGCCGTGGCTGTCGTTGACCTTCTTGAAGTGGTCGATGTCGAGCATTGCAAAGCTCAGTGGGCGCTCTTCGCGACGGGCGCGGAAGCTGCAGTCTTCCAGCAATTGCAGGATGTGCGTGTGGTTGTACAGGCCGGTGAGGCTGTCGCGGACCATGCGTGCATTGAGGTTGCGCGCCCGTGCCGCACGGTTGCGTACCGTGGTGATCAGATGGTGCGAACGGATGGGTTTGGTCAGGAAGTCGTCGCCGCCCTCGCTCATGGCTTCGAGCTGCTTGTCCAGGTCGTCCTCGGCCGACAGGTAAATGATCGGCACACTGACATAACGATCGTTCTGTCGGATGACCTTGGCCAGCTCTGGCCCCGTGCAGCCCGGCATGTACAGATCAAGGATGATCAGGTCTGGCTGGAAGTCGGCCAGCTCAGCCATGGTTTGAATCGGGTCGGTGAGGGTGCGGGTAACGATGCCTGCGTTGTTCAGCAAGCGCTCCGTGTAGATGGCTTGAGCCCGCGAATCATCAATGACCAGTACCCGGAACGGCTCGTACTGAGTCACGCTGGTCAGCAGTTCGACCTTTTCCAGCAGGCTGGAGGCTTCCAGCGTGCCGGTCAGGAATTCCTGGCCGCCAGCACGCACGGCAGCCAGGCGCGTCGGCGTATCGGTTTCGTGCAGGCTGAAGAACAATAGCGGAAGGGGCTGCTCCAGCCCCTGTTGGGCCTGGGCTGCCAGATGCAGGCCTTGCCCGCTGCCGGTGAAGTCGACGTCCATGACTAGGGCGGCCGGCAGACGCTCGGCCATCGAGGCCCGAAAGGCTTCGGCGCTGTTCAGCGCCTGTACCCCTAGGCCAAAGAACTCCAATTGCGTCGCCAGTCGCTCTGCCCGGTCATGGTCTTGCAGCATGATGTAAACCGGCTTGCGCAGCGGCGGCAGCGGGGTCTGCTCAAGCTGGTCGCCCTGGCGCAAGCCAGTGCGCGACAGGCGTTGCATCAGGCGGTTGAGTTCATTGATCAAGCCGCTGCTCAGGCGTGCACCGTTGGCCTCTATGGCCTTCAGGGTTTGCCCTATTGCCTCGGCCAGTTGACTGTGCTCAGGCTGGTCAAAGCGCTCGGCATAACGCTGCAGTCGCAGGTTGGCTTCGCACAGTTCACCGAGGTCATTGCTCGACCACTCGCTACGCTGCAGGCGTTGCCAGATCTCAAGTATCTGCCGAGCCTGGTGAATGACCCGCTGGGCAAAGTGCTGTTTGAGGCGCTCACGATTTGGGTCTTCTGGCTCGGTCATGTCCTGACTACTTATATAGGGGTGAGGCTGAGTTCCAGTGATGGCTCTATGCTAGCACTACTTTTCAGGCGTTCGCGTGTCTTGCGTCAAATTCCCGCGTTGCCTGCAAATTCAGTTCGTGACCGGATAGTCGCTTATGCGAAGCAGCCGGGTTGATTTATAGTGCAACGCATGATGCCGACCCCCGGCAGGCGAGCGGCTGTGAAAAGCACAGGGTACGCCGGCGCAATGCCCGGGCTTGCGGTCGAACCTTTGAACCGACGTGACTGAAAGGACAATGCCATGCTGGACTGGAAAAACCGTACAGGCAAAGCCGAGGTGCGCGAGCGGGCTGGTACCCGTGAAACAGCAGCGGGCAGCTATTTCAGCGGCCTGTTGTTCAGCCGGGCGCTGGGAACACTCATTGCCATTTATCTGTTGGTGACGATTGCCCTGGGCTGGTACTGGAGCGAGGAGCCTGACCTGTTCCCGGTTCAGCAGAACGCCCAGGCTGCAGCTGAGCGCACGGGCAAGCAGATGGTGATCGGCTATACCACCATCGAAACTCTCAAGACTGTTTCCGGTACGTTGCTGCACAAGCCCGGTGGCTATATCTCCAACGACCGTTTCCCGCCAGGCCTGTGGATGGACAACATGCCGAGCTGGGAGTACGGCGTGCTGGTCCAGGTGCGTGACCTGAGCCGCGCCCTGCGCAAGGACTTTGCCCGCTCCCAGTCGCAGTCCACCGAGGATGCTGACCTGGCCAAGGCCGAGCCGCGCTTCAACTTCGACAACAAGAGCTGGATCTTGCCGTCGAGCGAGTCGGAGTTCCAGGAAGGCATCAACAGCCTGACCCGTTATCAGAACCGCCTGGCCTCGCCTGACCAGCAGGGCGCGCAGTTCTATACCCGTGCCGACAACCTGAACAACTGGTTGGGCGATGTCGCCACGCGCCTGGGTTCGCTGTCCCAGCGCCTGTCGGCCAGCGTCGGCCGGGTCAAGCTCAATACCACCCTGAAAACCGAGTCTGTGGTTGCCGGCCAGGTGCCGCAATTGGATGAGGAAGTGGTCGAGACCCCGTGGCTGCAGATCGACAACGTGTTCTACGAGGCCCGTGGCCAGGCGTGGGCGCTGTCGCACCTGCTGCGCGCCATCGAGGTCGACTTCGCCGACGTGCTGGCGAAGAAGAACGCCACCGTCAGCGTGCGTCAGATCATCCGCGAGCTGGAGGCCTCCCAAGAGTCTCTGTGGAGCCCGATGGTACTCAACGGCAGTGGCTTCGGCATGTGGGCCAACCACTCGCTGGTGATGGCCAACTACATTTCCCGGGCCAACGCCGCAGTGATCGACCTGCGCCAACTGCTGTCCCAGGGCTGAGGCGGTGGCCATCTCTTCCCGCGAGGCGGCGCATCGCGCCGCTTCAGATGCTGAGCGCATCGTCTGGGTCGACCGCGACGATGCCGAGCTGGGTGCCATGCAACGGGCCGAGTTGCGCGAGCGCGGCTTGATCGGTCGTGGCACGTTCATTCTGCTGTTCAACTCGGCCGGGCACCTGTGCGTGCACCGGCGCACACTGAGCAAGGCGCTTTATCCGGGCTATTGGGATGTGGCCGCTGGCGGCATGGTGGCGGTGGGTGAAAGCTACGCCGCCTCGGCAGCGCGAGAGCTGGAAGAAGAATTGGGCGTAACCGGCGTTGAACTGACGGCCCATGAGCGTTTTTTCTTCGATCAGCCCGACAACCGTTTGTGGTGCGCGGTGTTCTCGGCCGTCTGGGACGGCCCACTGCGGCTACAGCCGGAGGAGGTCAGCGAGGCTCGTTTTCTGCCCCTGGAAGCGGTCATGGCCGACAGCCTGGTGCAGCCGTATTGCCCCGATTCACTGGCCGCGTTGAAACGTTACCTCGACCGTCAATCCTGAGGTCGCTAAATCTGCCTAAAATGGCGCAGATTTGTACTTAGCATTTGCTGCATTTGTCGTTACACTGCGCGGCCTTTTAAAGCCGGGACTGTTCGCAGACCCGGTTGCGCTGCCCCTGCCAGAGTGGGGCTTCGCGGTCGGTACCCCGCTCGGGGCATCGACCAGTTTTTGTCCTCACGATAGAGGATCAAAAGTGGCCAAAAAAGCCGCATCATTCGCTGCCCTTGGCGGCCTGGTGTTCTCCACCGATGCAGGTCGGCATTGCCCGGACTGCAGCCAACCCATCGATGCCTGCATCTGCAAGCAGACGGCCATCCCCGAAGGCGATGGCATTGCTCGCGTGCGCCGCGAAAGCAAAGGCCGTGGCGGCAAGACCGTTACCACCATCAGCGGCGTGCCGCTGCCCCTCGAAGCACTCAAGGATCTGGCCAGCACGCTCAAGCGCCGCTGTGGAACCGGTGGTGCCTTGAAGGACGGTGTCATCGAGATCCAGGGCGATCATGTCGAGCTGTTACTGGCAGAACTGGTCAAACAGGGCTTCAAGGCGAAAAAATCCGGTGGCTGATCGGCCCCGTCGCGATTTTTTGCATTCCCGTTTCTAAACTCGTTCCCGTAGGAAGGGTCTACCCCTGAACACGGAAGACCGTCATTTTCAGGATTTACACTGCGCCCGCTCCGGGCTGGCCGGTGTTCTTCGATTTTTTATATAGGGGACTTCGATGTCCGTACGACGCACACGCAAAGACGATGGCAGCCAATGGACCGTTGCGGACAGCCGCAGTGTGTATGGGATCCGCCATTGGGGGGCCGGGTATTTCGCGATCAACGAGGCCGGGCGCGTCGAAGTACGCCCCAACGGGCCGGGCAGTGCGCCGATCGACCTGTTCGAGGAAGTCGATGAACTGCGCAAGAGCGGCTTGTCGCTGCCATTGCTGGTTCGTTTCCCCGACATCCTGCAAGACCGCGTACGCCAACTGACCGGTGCTTTCGACGCCAACATCGAGCGCCTGGAATACCAGAGCAAGTACACCGCGCTGTACCCGATCAAGGTCAACCAGCAGGAAGCGGTGGTGGAAAACATCATCGCCACCCAGAACGTGTCCATCGGCCTTGAGGCAGGCTCCAAGCCTGAGCTGCTGGCCGTGCTGGCGCTGGCGCCGAAGGGCGGCACCATCGTTTGCAACGGTTACAAGGACCGCGAGTTCATCCGTCTGGCGCTGATGGGCCAGAAGCTGGGCCACAACGTCTTTATCGTCATCGAGAAAGAGTCGGAAGTGGCGCTGGTGATCGAAGAAGCCGCCGAACTCAAGGTCAAGCCGCAGGTTGGCCTGCGTGTGCGCCTGTCGTCCCTGGCTTCGAGCAAGTGGGCTGACACCGGTGGCGAAAAATCCAAGTTCGGCCTGTCGGCGGCACAACTGATCTCGGTGGTACAGCGCTTCCGTGATGCCGGCCTGGATCAGGGTATCCGCCTGCTGCACTTCCACATGGGTTCGCAGATCGCCAACCTGGCGGACTACCAGCACGGTTTCAAGGAAGCCATTCGCTACTACGGCGAACTGCGCGCCCTGAACCTGCCGGTCGATCACATCGACGTCGGCGGTGGCCTGGGCGTGGACTACGACGGTACCCACTCGCGCAACGCCAGTTCGATCAACTACGACATGGACGACTACGCCGGTGTCGTGGTCGGCATGCTCAAGGAGTTCTGCGATGCGCAGGGCCTGCCGCACCCGCACATCTTCTCCGAGAGCGGTCGCTCGCTGACTGCCCACCACGCCGTACTCGTGGTGCAGGTGACGGACGTTGAGAAACACAACGATGAAGTGCCGACCATCGAAGACAAGGAAAGCCTGCCGGAAACCGTGCAATGGCTGATCGACCTGCTTGGCCCGACCGACATCGAGATGGTCACCGAGACCTACTGGCGCGCCACGCACTACATGAGTGACGTCGCTGCCCAATATGCCGATGGCAAGATCACCCTGGCCCAGAAAGCCCTGGCCGAACAGTGCTACTTCGCCGTCTGCCGCCGCCTGCACAACTCGCTGAAGGCGCGCCAGCGTTCGCACCGTCAAGTGCTGGACGAACTCAACGACAAGCTGGCCGACAAGTACATCTGCAACTTCTCGGTGTTCCAGAGCCTGCCGGACACCTGGGCCATTGGCCAGGTACTGCCGATCCTGCCGTTGCACCGTCTTGACGAAGAGCCGATGCGCCGCGCAGTGCTGCAGGACCTGACCTGCGACTCCGATGGCAAGATCAACCAGTACGTCGACGAGCAGAGCATCGAGACCAGCTTGCCGGTGCATGGCATCAAAGAAGGTGAAGACTACCTGCTGGGTATCTTCCTGGTAGGTGCCTACCAGGAAATTCTGGGGGACATGCACAACCTGTTCGGTGATACCGATTCGGTGAACATCTACCAGAACCCGAACGGCAGCGTGTACCACGCCGGTATCGAAACCCACGACACCATCGAAGACATGCTGCGTTACGTGCACCTGTCGCCGGAAGAGCTGATGACGCACTACCGCGACAAGGTCGCCAGCGCCAAGATCAGTGCCCGCGAGCGCACCCAGTTCCTGGATGCCCTGCGCCTGGGCCTGACGCGTTCTTCGTACCTGTCCTCGTAATACGGCGTCGGCTGCCATCGCGGCCAAGGCCGGCTCCTACAGACAGGGAGTCGGCCTTCACAAATACTGCAACACAGCGCCGCTGGTGCTGCAGTTGTCCTAGGACCTATCCTACGAATTCTGTCGTTGTGCGGATGATTGCTCCAAGGGAAGCATGTCACTAGGCTTTCTGAGTCACTGACATCTCGGTGATCGGGTTTGGCGACTCGGGGTAATCAAAAGGTCCGCACCATTTTTATGGTGGCTGTGTGCGGGAGGGTTTCGGCCCTGCCGGGTTTTCCTTTTGTCTCGGTTCGCCAACCCGCGTACAGCTGCCACCTTATTGTTTGGCGATGATCGGGTGGTGGCTCCACTTCAAAAGGACCTCGTGCATGAAAAAAATCGTCCCCGATCCTCCCGATTTTCATCTCCTTCAAACCACCGAAACGCCTTTCGGCCTTTGCGATGTTGGCCATCCACCGTTGTTTGCCGTACGCGCGGGTATCAACCCTGAGGATGCGCTGGTGCATGCCGGGCTGTACCTCAAGTGCGCCAGCCTGACGGGACCGTTGATGGTCGAGCAGGCCAGTGAGTCCGGGCGAGGCTTCGCCCAGTCAACCTTGCACTCGGTGGAGATGGCCAAGGCGCTGGTCGATGCGTTGCTCGATAGCCTGGAGCAGCAAAGCCTGGACGCGGCGAAGGGGCGCTGAGGTCAGACCTTGCAGGCGCGGCGCCCGCATCGTTGGCAAGCCAACTCCTACAGGGATCAGTGTGGAACACTGCATTGTCTGTGTGGCAGGCTTGCCTGCGATGGCATCAGTGGGATTTCAGTGCGTGGGTGGGCTCTTTGAACCATTCATTGCGTTGCTGCATCCGCCAGCTCATCAGGCCCAGTGTCACGCCGCGCAAGGCCATGAACAGCAGAAAACCCAGCCACAGCCCATGGTTGCCCAGCCCGCTTATGGCATAGGCAAAGGGGACGGCGAGGACGACGCTGAGCAGCATGCCGTTGCGCATTTCCCGTGCGCGGGTGGCGCCGATGAAAAGGCCATCGAGCAGGTAGCTCCACACGGTGATCAACGGCAGCACTGCCAGGTACGGCAGGTACTCGAAGGCGGTTTCACGCACGCTTTGGATGTCGGTCTGCATTTCAATGAACAGGTGGCCGCCAAGCATGAACAGCAAGGCAAACCCCAGGCTCGCCAGCAACGACCAGCCCGCCGCCACGGTCAAGGAGCGACGCAGGGCGGGACGGTCGCCGGCCCCGATGGCGTGACCGCAAAGCGCTTCCACGGCGTGGGCCAGGCCGTCCAGTGCATAGGCCGTGAGGAGCAAGCCGTTGAGCAGCAGGGCATTCGCTGCGACGGTGGCATCGCCCAAGCGGGCGCCCTGCACGGTGATCAGGAAGAACACCGCCTGCAAGGCCAGGCTGCGAATGAAGATGTCCCGGTTGACGCTCAGCAGCGGTCGCCAGCTCTGCCAGCGGCGTAGCGCTGCCCAGGCCAGTTTGCCCGGGTAGGCGCGCAGGGCCGGGCGGGTCAAGGCCAGGCCGAGCAGGGCAGCGCTCCACTCGGCGACCACCGACGCCCGCGCCGAGCCGATAACGCCCCAGTCCAGGCCCATCACGAACCAGAGGTTGAGCACGATGTTCAGCAGGTTGGTGGTCAGCAGGATCGCCAGCGGTGCACGCGCATTCTGGGTGCCGAGGAACCAGCCTACCAGGGCGAAGCTGGCCAGGGCGGCCGGCAGGCCGAGCAAGCGGGTCTGGAAGAAGTCATGGGTGGTTTGTGCCAGCGCCTGCGAGGGTTGCATCACGCTCAACGCCAGGTGGCTGAAGGGGATCGCCAGCAGGCCCAGCAACAGTGCAAAGCACAGCGCCAGTGCCAGCCCTTGCAGCAGTACCTGGCGCAAGGCAGCGCCGTCCTCACGGCCGGCGGCTTGTGCGGCAAAGCCGGTAGTGCCCATGCGCAGGAAGCCCATCACCCAGGCCAGGACGGTATAGAGGCTGGCACCGACAGCCACGGCACCGAGTTGGTGGGCATGGGGCAGGTGGCCGATCACGGCACTGTCGACCAAGGCCACCAGCGGTACGGAGATGTTCGAAAGAATCATCGGCGCGGCCAGCGCCCACACGTTACGGTGGGTAGGTCGGTCGCGCCAATCGGCGATCAGTGAGGTCATGCAGGCTCCTTGTCAGCCCGCATTGTAGTGGACAGACGGCACTAATGGGCCGACAGGCGGTCTGAGCGCCTGGCCTGTGGCTAAAGCGTGCATTTGCGCACGCTTGCCCTGGTGCTGATGAGATATAGTTCACCCCTTAAAGACACTGCTGCCCAAGAGAGTTCATCTCCCATGTTCAACAAAGGATTGTTGCTGGCCTGTGCGCTGGCGCTATTGAGTGCCTGTGACTCGTCATCCGTGGACAAACCCGCGCCTGCACCGGCAGAGAAGGCGGCGCCCAGCGCGCCCAAGCCCGCACGTGAAGACGCTGCAACCCTGGCTCAACGCTACGCCGGACGCGAGTTGAGCGTGGTGGATGTGTCCGAGGTGCAGTTGGATGGCTCGAGCACCTTGTCGGTGTCGTTCAGCGCACCACTGGACGCTCAGCAGCCATTCGCCGAGCGCCTGCACCTGGTCGATACGGTAAAGGGCAAGGTTGACGGTGCCTGGGAACTCTCCGATAACCAGATGGAGCTGCGACTGCGGCACCTGGAGCCCAAGCGCAAACTGGTGCTGACCATCGACGCCGGGCTGTTGGCGGTGAATGGCAAGCGCCTGGCTGCCGAGTCGGTCAGCCGACTGGAAACCCGCGACCTGGAGCCGACCGTCGGTTTCGCCAGCCGCGGCTCGCTGTTGCCGACCCGCGTGGCCGAAGGCCTGCCGGTGATCGCGCTGAACGTCGACAAGGTCGATGTCGAATTTTTCCGGATCAAGCCTGAAGCGCTGCCGACCTTCCTGGGGCAGTGGGGCCGCAACAGCAGCCTGCAGACCTATGAGTCCCGCGAGCTGTTGCCGATGGCCGAGCTGGTTTATGGTGGTCGTTTCGACCTGAACCCGGCGCGCAATACCCGTGAAACCCTGCTGTTGCCGATCGCGGGCCTCAAGCCGCTGCAACAACCGGGGGTTTATCTGGCGGTCATGCGTGCCTCGGGTACCTACAACTACTCGCAGCCGGCCACGCTGTTCACCCTCAGTGACATCGGCCTGTCGGCGCACCGTTATCAGAACCGCCTCGATGTGTTTACCCAGGCGCTGGAGGGCGGTAAGGCCCTCAGCGGCGTGGAGGTCGAACTGCTCGACAACGAGGGCCGTGTGCTGGGCCAGGGCAAGACCGATGGCAGCGGCCATGCGCAGTTGCCGGCAGCGGCCAAGGCTGAAGTGCTGTTGGCCAAGCAGGCTGAACACACCACGATGCTGCGGCTGAACAACGCCGCGCTGGACCTGGCCGAGTTCGACATCACCGGGCCTCTGGCCAACCCTTTGCAGTTTTTCGTGTTTGGTCCGCGTGACCTTTATCGCCCGGGTGAGACGGTGCTGCTCAACGCGCTGCTGCGTGATCAGGACGGTAAGCCGGTCAAGCCGCAACCGGTCACGGTAGAAGTGCGTCGCCCGGATAACCAGATCAGCCGCAAGTTTGTCTGGGAACCGGGTAGCGAGGGCCTTTATCAATACGCCCTGCAACTGGCTGGCGAAGCGCCGACCGGGCGTTGGGAGTTGCTCTTCGACTTCGGCGGCGGTCAGCGCCAGGTCTACGGCTTCATGGTCGAGGACTTCCTGCCCGAGCGTCTGGCGCTCGAACTCAAAGGCAGCCCGACACCCCTGAGCCCTGATGAAACTGCCGAGATATCGGTCAATGGCCGTTACCTCTACGGCGCCCCAGCGTCGGGCAATCGCCTGAGCGGCCAGGCCTACATCCGCCCACTGCGTGAGGCGGTGCCGGCCTTGCCCGGCTATCAGTTCGGTTCGGTCACCGAGCAGGAGTTGAGCCAGGATCTGGAGCTGGACGAAACGACCCTGGATGCCTCCGGTGATGCCACGCTGAGCATCGAGAGCAAATGGTCCGATGCCCGTTCGCCTTTGCAGTTGACGGTGCAGGCGAGCCTGCAGGAGTCCGGAGGCCGGCCAATCACTCGCCGGCTTGAACAGCCGATCTGGCCTGCCGAGCGGCTGCCGGGGCTGCGTGGCCTGTTTGAGGGTGAGGAAACCGACGGTGACGGCCCGGTCGAGTTTGAACTGCTTGTCGCCGATCGCAACGGCAACAAGCTGGCGGTGGATAACCTGCGCGTGCGCCTGGTGCAGGAGCGCCGTGACTACTACTGGAACTACTCCGAAAGCGATGGCTGGAGCTACAACTTCAATGAGAAGTACCTGACCCAGAGTGAAGAAACCGTCAGCATCAAGGCCGGCGGTACCGCCAAGATCAGCTTTCCGGTCGCGTGGGGCCCGTACCGTGTCGAGGTGGAAGACCCGCGCACCGGGCTGGTCAGCAGCCTGCGTTTCTGGGCCGGCTACCGCGCCCAGGACAACACCGACGGCGGCGCCGTACGCCCAGACCAGGTCAAGCTGGCGCTGGACAAGAAAGCCTATGCCGATGGCGACACCGCCACGGTCACCGTGACCCCGCCTGCTGCAGGCAAGGGTTACTTGATGGTCGAGTCCGCCGATGGCCCGCTGTGGTGGGAGGAAATCGACGTGCCGGCCGAAGGCAAGGCCTTCGAGGTCAAGCTGGACCGCAAGTGGGCGCGGCACGATCTGTATGTCAGCGCCTTGGTGATTCGTCCGGGTGAGCGCAAGGCCAACGTCACGCCCAAGCGTGCCGTGGGTATTCTGCACCTGCCACTGGAGCGTGCCGAGCGCAAGCTGGCGGTCAGCCTGACGGCGCCAGAGAAGATGCGTCCCAAGCAACCCCTGACGGTCAAGGTGCAGGCGCGTAACGCCGATGGCAGTGTGCCGAAGCAGGTGCATGTGCTGCTGGCAGCGGTGGACGTTGGCATTCTCAACATCACTGAATACGCAACGCCTGATCCATTTGCCGCGATGTTCGGGCGCAAGGCCTATGGGGCCGATCAACTGGATATTTACGGCCAGTTGATCGAAGCCGGTCAGGGCCGCCTGGCCAGCCTGGCATTCGGTGGTGACGCCGGCCTGACCAAAGGTGGCAAACGCCCGGACACCAGCGTCACCATCGTTGCCCTGCAAAGCGCGCCGGTGACCCTGAACGAGAAGGGTGAAGGCCAGGCCAGTGTCGATATCCCGGATTTCAACGGTGAGCTGCGGGTGATGGCCCAGGCCTGGACCGAAGACCGCTTCGGCATGGCCGAGGCCAAGACTGTCGTCGCCGCGCCGCTGATTGCCGAGCTGTCGGCGCCGCGCTTCCTTGCCGGTGGTGATCGCACCACCCTGGCGCTGGACCTGTCGAACCTCTCCGGCAAGGCACAGAACCTTACCGTGCAGTTCAGCGCTGACGGTCAGCTCAGCCTGATGCGCGCCGCCGAGCAGCAAGTGCCGTTGGCTGAAGGCCAGCGCAAGACCTTGCTGATTCCGGTGCAGGCCGTTGGTGGCTTGGGGCAAGGGCAGGTCAAGGTGCAGGTGCAAGGCCTGGTGCTGCCAGGCGAGCCGAACACCGTGTTCAGCCGGGAGTGGACCTTGGGCATACGCCCGGCCTACCCGGCGCTGCTCAAGCATTACCGCGCGACGCTCAGCGATCAGCCATGGAGCCTGCCGCAGTCGGAACTGGCGGTGTTCGAGCCGGCCGGCCTTGAGGCGAGCCTGGCCTTGTCCAGCCGCCCACCGCTGAACCTTGGCGAGCAGATTCGCGCGCTGGAAGCCTACCCGTATGGCTGTGCCGAGCAGACCACCAGTGGCCTGTACCCCTCGCTTTATGCCGATGACGCGACACTTAAGCGCCTGGGCCTGAAAGGCGAGGCTGCGGATAAACGTCAGCGCAAGATCGAAGTTGGTATCGAGCGTTTGCTGGGTATGCAGCGCTACAACGGCAGCTTCGGCCTGTGGAGTGCTGACGGTGAGGAAGAGTACTGGTTGACCGCCTATGTCACCGACTTCCTCCTGCGTGCCCGTGATCAAGGCTATGCGGTGCCGGCCGAAGCCTTGAAGAAGGCCAGTGAGCGCCTGCTGCGTTACGTGCAGGAGCGTAACCTGATCGAGGTGCGCTACAGCCAGAACGCCGAGCACAGCCGCTTTGCCGTGCAGGCGTATGCCGCGCTGGTATTGGCGCGCAGTCAGCAAGCGCCACTGGGCGCCCTGCGCAGTTTGTTCGAGCGTCGCAGCGATGCGCGCTCGGGCCTGCCGCTGGTGCAGTTGTCCGTGGCTCTGGACAAGATGGGTGACAAACCGCGTGCCGAACAGGCCATGCAGGCCGGGCTGGCGGTTACCCGTGATAGCCGCTACTGGCTGGGCGACTACGGTAGCCCGCTACGGGATCAGGCCTTGATTCTGGCCCTGCTGGAAGAAAACAACCTGGCGGCGGGCAAGCGTGAGGCTCGGTTATTCGAGCTGTCGGACCTGTTGGCGGCCAATCGCTGGTTGTCGACGCAGGAGCGCAACGCCCTGTTCCTGGCCGGGCGCGGTTTGCTCGGCAAGCCAGAGCAACCCTGGACCGCTCGCCTGGAGGCTGGCGGCGAGGTGCGAGAGCTGAGCCAGGCACAGCCTGCAGTGAAGCTTGAAAGCACTGCGCTGGCTCAGTCGTTGACCGTACAGAACAACGGTGACCAGACCCTCTACCAGCAACTGACCTTGTCGGGTTATCCACAGGTGGCGCCACCTGCCGGTGGCGAGAACCTGAGCATCCGCCGCGATTACCTGGGCATGAACGGCCAGCCGTTGGACCTCAATGGCCTGAAGAGCGGCCAACTGGTGTTGGTACACCTTGCGGTGAGTGCCAGTCAGCGTGTGCCGGATGCCTTGGTGGTCGACCTGCTGCCTGCCGGCCTGGAGCTGGAGAACCAGAACCTGGCGCAAAGTGCGGCCAGCCTGGACAACGCCAGCAGTGCGGTGAAGGAGTGGCACAGTGCGATGCAGAACGCGACCTTGCTGCATCAGGAGTTCCGTGACGATCGTTATGTCGCGGCGGTGGACCTGGATGGATACGGCACCACGCACCTGCTGTACCTGGCCCGTGCAGTGACCCCGGGTGTTTACCGGGTGCCACCGCCACAGGTCGAGTCGATGTACCGGCCAAACTGGCAGGCGGTCGGCGAGGCGCGTGGGTCGTTGGTGGTCAAGGAGCGCTGAGTCTGCTGGCCGGTGCCTACAGGGTGATATCTGTCCTGTAGGCACCGGCCTTGCCGGCGAGGGTGGTCAATGCACCACCCAGCTCAGAATCCACAACCCCAGCAGCAACCAGATGATCCCGATAATGATCGAGGCGCGCATGAATGCGCGAACCGCCGAGTACAGCACCAGCAGCCCGACGATCAGCGTGAGGATGCTGACCAGCGAGGTGTCCATGCCCAAGGTGCGCGAAAGGCCTTCGATAAAGCTGCCGCCAGCGTTGGACAGCAGGCTGAACAGGCCATTGAGGCCATCCACTACAAAGCGGATCAAGGCGCCCAGCGCTTGGCCGAGCCATTCGAAAAAACCTTCTACATGCATAATCGCTTCCTGATAATCATCATGGCAGTTTCGCCATTTTCCAGCCTTTGGCCACTCACGGGCCGGCTCGGTTCCCTGTGCCCGGAACAAGGTGTCGGCACGTGATGTTCAGCGTAGTTCGCCCTGATAGTCGCACGGGTAGATGGCTTGCGGGCATCGCGGCGGGTGGGTTGCTGCTGTGCGCGCTGCTATGGCTTGCCGACCGTATCTGGCCGCTGCCGTTGCCTGCAGATGACCTGGCCCGGGTGGTGTTGGCGGAGGATGGTACACCGTTGTGGCGCTTCGCCGATGCCGATGGCGTGTGGCGCTACCCGATCACCCCTGAGCAGGTGTCGCCCCTGTACCTGCAGGCCTTGCTGACCTACGAGGACCGCTGGTTCTATCGCCATCCCGGGGTGAACCCCTTGGCCTTGGGGCGCGCTGTCTGGCAGAACCTGCAGGGTGGCCGCGTGGTGTCCGGTGGCAGTACCTTGTCGATGCAGGTGGCGCGACTGCTCGACCCGCATGCCAGAACGCTGCCCGGCAAGTTGCGCCAGCTCTGGCGTACCGCGCAGTTGGAGTGGCACCTGTCCAAGGACGAGATCCTGCAGATCTACCTCAACCGCGCGCCCTTTGGCGGCACATTGCAAGGGGTCGCGGCAGCAAGCTGGGCGTACCTGGGCAAGTCACCTCAACAACTGACCCCGGCCGACGCCGCGCTGTTGGCGGTGTTGCCGCAAGCACCGAGCCGCCTGCGCCCTGATCGTCACCCGCAGCGTGCCCAGGCTGCACGTGACAAGGTGCTGCAGCGGCTGGCCGAATACCGGGTGTGGCCTGAGCAACAGGTTGCCGAAGCGGCACAGGAACCACTGTTGCTGGCGCCACGTCAGGAGCCGACACTGGCCCCGCTGTTGGCCCGGCGCTTGAACCGTCCGGGCAGCCCGCCATTGATACGCACCACCCTCGATGCCGCCCTGCAACGCCGTCTGGAGGACCTGCTGCTGGGGTGGCGCGCGCGCCTGCCTGAACGTACGTCGGCAGCGATTCTGGTGGTCGAGTCGCAGACCATGGCCGTGCGCGCTTACTTGGGCTCGGTCGATCTCGGCGATACCCGGCGCTTCGGTCATGTCGACATGATCAGTGCCCTGCGCTCACCCGGCTCGACCCTCAAGCCGTTTCTGTTCGGAATGGCGCTTGATGAAGGGTTGATTCACTCCGAGTCGCTGCTGCAGGACGTACCTCGGCGTTACGGCGACTACCGTCCCGGCAATTTTTCTCAGGGTTTCAGCGGGCCGGTTTCGGCCAGTTCGGCGCTGGCCTTGTCTCTGAACCTGCCCGCGGTGCAATTGCTTGAAGCCTATGGGCCGAAACGCTTTGCCGCGCAGATGCGTCAGGGCGGCATGCCGTTGACGTTGCCACCACTGGCCGAGCCCAACCTGTCGTTGATCCTGGGCGGTGCGGGCAGCCGCCTGGAGGATCTGGTCAGCGGTTACAGTGCCTTTGCCCGCAACGGCATGAGTGCCGCGCTGCGTTTGCAGCCCGACGACCCACTGCTGGAGCGGCGCCTGTTGTCGCCGGGTGCGGCGTGGATCACGCGGCGCATTCTCAGTGGCCAGGCCCGCCCAGACCTCGACCCCCATGCCGAGTTGGTGCAGCGGCCACAACTGGCCTGGAAGACGGGCACCAGTTATGGCTTTCGTGACGCCTGGTCGATTGGCGTTGGCCCACGCTACCTGATCGGGATCTGGATCGGGCGCCCCGATGGTACACCGGTGCCGGGCCAGTTTGGCCTGGCCTCGGCGGCGCCCTTGATGCTGCAGGTGCATGACGTGTTGAGTAACCGCGACAGCCAGCGCGGCATCACCGCACCGGTAGCAGCCGTACCGGCCAACGTTGGGGTGGCAGCGATCTGCTGGCCACTGGGCCAGCCGATGGCCCGGCAGGATGACAACTGTCGGCGGCAACGTTTCGCCTGGACGCTTGATGGCACCACGCCGCCGACGTTGCAGGCGCTTGATCAGCCCCTGAGTGTGGGCTTGCTGGAAAAGGTCTGGGTCAATGACCAGGGCTTGCGTGTCGATGCGGCGTGCCCCGGTGCCCATGCTCGCGACATCGCCTTGTGGCCTGCGCCACTGGAACCGTGGTTGCCCCGGGTGGAGCGACGCGAGGCACGGTTGCCGGCCATTGATCCACGGTGCCCGCCGAAGGTGCCGGACGCCACCGCGCCGTTGTCGATTGTTGGTGTGCGCAACGGCGACCAATTGCGCCGACCGGCGACCAGTCGCGACGCGCTGCAACTGAAAGTGTCGGCCTTGGGTGGCAGTGGCCAGCGCTGGTGGTTCCTCAACGGCGCGCCGGTGGGCGAGACCGCCGCACAGGATAGCCTCACGGTCAGTTTCGAGCAGGCCGGCCGGTATGAGTTGAGTACACTCGACGCCAGCGGGCAGACCGCACGCATCGAGTTTCAGGTCAACGACTGAGCCTCAGTCTATTCAGCCGCGACGAATCATCCAGACGCCGGCCAGTACCAGCAGCAAGCCGGCGACCTTGCCCAGGCTGGCCGGCGCTTCGCGAAAGCCGGCCCAGCCGAAATGGTCGAGGGTCAAGGCCATTGCCAACTGTCCAGCCAGTACCAGCGCCATGAACAGCAATGCGCCGATGCGCGGGCCGGCAAAGGCGGCCGTTGTAATGAAAAATGCACCCAGCAGACCACCGCACCAGTGCCACCAGGTCAGGCTCTTTAGGGCGTTGAAACCAGGCACTTCGCGCTGCAGCAACACCAGCGCAAGCAGCGCTACCGTGCCGACACCAAAGGAAATCAGGGCGGCGGCGAGTACGCTGGACACCTGTTTGGCCAACTGGCCGTTGATACCGGCTTGCAGCGGCAGAAAGGCGCCAGCGACGAACGGCAGGCAGAGCAGCCACCAGGCAGGGGCGGGCATGGCAATCTCCAGAAAAAAGGGGCGCGGATTATAACGGCAGGCGGCGAGGGGTGCTCGTCTTGCCTCTGGCAACTGTAGACCGTATGGCCAATTAGACGGTTGTTCGGGCAACACCTACGCTTGGGTTAGACGAAACGCACCGTCGAGCCGCCCCGTACATTCAGGGTCAAGGAGTGTCCTATGCGTTCGATGACCCTCGCATTGCTGGGCCTTTCCTGGGGGTGTGGCGTGTGCGCCGACGCCCTGCAGAATGACCTCAATCGCAGTGCGATCGAACGCTACCTGCCAACGTCCAACCTGCCGATCGATGCCTATCGCCCGGTCGCAGCCGATGTGTTTGTCGCGCCTGCGAAGCCGCCTTTATTGCGTTTGCCGACCGGTACCCGGGTGTGGTTTCGAAAGGTGCATTTTGAGGGCGGTACGGTCTACCCACTGAGTGATTTGAAAGACAACTATCAGGACCTGATAGAACGCGCCGTCACCCTTGACGAGGTGCTTGAGGCCACGGCGCGATTGACCGAGCGTTATCACCGTGATGGCTATTTTCTGTCTTATGCGGTGGTGCCGGATCAGGACTTCAGTGAAGGTTCCTTGCGGGTAGTACTGGTTGAAGGCTACGTGCGCGACGTTGAACTGCGCGGTGATGTCGGCCCTGTGTCGGCCTATGTGACACGCCTGGCAGACAGGATCAAGGCGCAAAGACCACTGACACGGCAAACCTTTGAGCGTTACACCAGTTTGATGAACCACGTGCCAGGCGTGACCCTGAAAGGCTTGTTGAGCCCCGCCAGCCCGTCGGACGGTGCTGCCCGGTTGATCGTCAGGGCATCGCGCCAACCCTTGGCGGCGGCGGTGGTACTGAACGATGGCAGCCGTGCAGACCCTCAAGCGTTATTGAGCCTGGACAGCCAGTCGCAGACGGCGCTGGGTGAGCAATTGAGTGTTCGTGGCTTGTTTGCGCCGGGCGATGATCATCAGCGTTACTACCATCTCGACTATGCCCAGTACCTGGACAGCGAGGGCAGCCAGTTGAACCTGGCTGCCTCGACCTTCCGCACGGAGTCGGACACGCCGCTACACCTTCGCAATGGCCAGGAGCTGCTGCGGGATTGGCGTAGCGACACTGTATCGGCGGGGCTGAGCCAGCCACTGATTGCCGCACCTGACGAATGGCTGAATGTTGCGGCAAGGCTCTACGCGGTGCGTGACCGCATTGACTATCGGGCTGACGGTACGCCGCTCAATACCTCAACGGATACCGATACCCGTGTGCTCAGCTTTGAGGGGGATTGGCGCAAGGCTGATGAGCGGCAACTGCGGATGATCAGTGGAGGTGTGTACCAGGGGCTTGATTACCTGGGGGCCAAAACCAACAGCGATTACGACCTGGATTTTTTGCGCCTGCGCGTGTCCGGCGTCCAGCGTGACCGTTTCTTCGACAATTGGCAGGGTGTGGCCTCGGGGGCTCTGTACTGGAGCGACGACAGCCTGCCGGACAGTGAACGGGCCGTGTTTGGTGGGCGGTATTTTGGGCGAGGTTACCCGGTCGACCAGGCCTCGGGCGACAAAGGATGGGGCTTGGCTTATGAGGTCAACTACAGCGTCATGGGGGAGGGTGGCCTACTGAACGTGGTGCAACCCTATGCTGTGCTGGATACCGCCCAGGCCTGGTTCAACAAACTGGATGTACGCAGTGCGCACCTGGCATCGCTGGCGCTGGGGGTGCGCATGGGGGATTTGCGTGACTACAACCTGTCACTGGAGATCGCCAAACCTTTGGCCGATGTGGCGTTTGACAGCGTTGATCGGCAGCCGCGTTTTACCGTGAGCTTCAGCCTGAAGTTGTAAACCTGTAGGGGATGGCATTTCGTTTTCCTTGCGCTACCGTCAATTAACGAAGCCATTGAATGCCGCTGCAGGGTTGGGGCGCTGCCTGAAAAGACACTGTGAGTGGTCGTTTGAGCAGAGGGGGCCGACATGAGTAGTCGCATTACCATTAGCCTGGTGAGGGCGTTTCTGCTGGGGGCGCTTGTGGCCTGTTTCTGCGGGCAGGTGCTCAGTCGGGATCCTGGCGTATCGGAGGCCGTGCCGGTGTTCATGAGTGAGCGGTTGATCGTACCGCCCTCAGGCAATTTTCAACGTCTTGAACAGGTTCTGGGGCGCAGAATCTGGCGGGCACTGGCCGCCGGTCCCTGGCGGGAAGCGTGTCATTTTGAAGCGCGAGCGCTAAGCAGGGGCGGTTCGGTTACTGGATCCACACCGCAGCCAGAAGAAAGCCTGCCATCAGGAACGGTGCGAAGGGCTGTTTGCTCGATGACGCTTCACGCAGTTGCGTGAGGCGTTTTTTCACTCGCAGGCTCAAGAGCGACCACAGCCAGCGCCGGCTCAATAGCCAGATCACCAAGGCCACGCCCGCACCGATAAAGGTGCCCAGGACATGCATCTTGTCGGTGGCCAGTGCCAACGCGGCGAGCAGCTTGACGTCACCCGCACCCACATGGCCAAGCATGTAGCCGGGCAAGGTCAGCAGCATGACCAAGGCCAGCGCCCAGCCGCCTTCGCTGGCGTCGGCGCCTATCCAGGTATGCCCGGTGGTGAACAGGTAAGCCAGTGCGCACGTGGCGGCACCCAGCGTCAGGGTATCGGCGACCTGGCGTTCACGTACATCCTGTTCGGCACACAAGGCGAGCCACAGCAGCAGGACGATGCTTTGCATGGGTGAGTTGCCATCCTTTTCGATGATTGATTCTAGGAGCCGTCTGCGCTCTCTTTCAGGGTAGACGCCTTCAGCCACGGCGGAAAAAAAAGCTCAGCGCGGTGGGTAGTTGGCCAGGACCTTGGCGACGGTTTTCTGGATCGCACTGCTGCGCTCTGCAGGGCTGGGCGGGTAGTTGCTCATGACGTGTTCAGCGCTGCCGCGCCAGACCAGCTTGCCGTCGCGACCGTCGAACAGGTCGACCTGAATGGTGGCCACCGTGTAGTCGACGCTGCGGGTTTCGTTGTAGGCCGGCCCGCCCCAGTAGCCGCCCCAATAGCCGTTCCATGCGCCACCATAGTTGGTCGTGACCTGCTGCTGGCGGTTTTCGACGATCAGGTAGGCCTGTACGCTCAGATCGGCATGGCTGCTGCCTTGCGCTGGGCGCAGGCCGCGTTGATCGAGCTGACCACTGATGGCCTGGCGAATGCGTTGCTCGGTCAAGTCACTCTGGATGCGCGGATCGTCGGGCCGGTACTGCAAGGCCGGTTCTTTCCAGGCCCAGCTACGGTAGCTGGCGAAGTCTCGGCTGGCGTCGAAGTCCTGGGTGACATTGTTGCTCTGGCAAGCACTCAACAGGGCAAACAAGGCAAGTAACGCAATACGGCGGAACATGACGGTTCTCCGGTGGCCTCTACAACCTAACTGGGAGGATAACCCTCCAGTGCTTTGTTAATTGCGCTACGCACTGCATCGGCACGGCCCCGCTCGGAGCTCGGGTTCGCGGCTTCGGCGCTGGCACTCCAGACCGCTTGGCCATTGCTGGCGTCGAACAGGTGCAGGCGCACCACTAACACTTCGATTTCGTAGGTCCGCACGATGGGGACGCTGGTGTACATGCCATAACCGCCGTGGTGACCATAGCCATAACCGCTGTACCCATAGCCACCATAAGGGTAGTCGTCCTCACGAACCTGGTGCAGGCGTTTTTCCACACTGAGGCTGGCGCTGACCTGCAGGTCGGCGGGCTGCTCGCGGGAGGGCCGTAGGCCGTGTTGGTCAAGTGCGTTACTGACCGCCTCGGCCAGTTGCGCCGGATCGGCGATGCTACTGCCATCGGGCAGTTGGCCATTGCGCCAGCTCCAGCTGCGGTAGTGCGCATAATCACGGTTCGCTGCCGGGTAGGCGCTGGCATCGAAGGTGTTGGCTGCATGCGCGGGTGCTGGCGGCATTGGCAGAGCGCTGGCGACATAGGGGTTGCTGCCCTGACAGCCAACCAAGGCCAGGCAGATCAGGCTCGCAGCAACAGGACGGTACGACATGTCGTGCTCCAGTCGACCCGCTACAGGGGCCGGCAGATCCAGTGCAGGTAACGGCCCAGCCCGGCGAACACCGGATGGCGGCGGTGCGCCAGCTCCATTTCCAGCAGGTCGCTCAACGCGGCCTTGGCCTGGAACTCGCTCGGCATGTAGTCGTGGAAAACCCGCACGCCGCTTTCGTTTTCAACCTGCCACAGGCGTTCAAGGTGCACCTTGAGTTCGCGTGGATCAAGTGGTTTTTGCGGGGTCAGGCTCTGCTTTTCGCCAGCCATGCTGTTGCGCCGCATTTTGCGGAAATGGCCCTTGAGCAGGTTGCGGTACACCAAGGCATCACGGTTGTAGAACGCCAGCGACAACCAGCCGCCGGGGCGGGTCAGTTGATGCAGGACCGGCAGAATGGCCTCGGGCTCGGCCAGCCATTCAAGCACGGCGTGGCATAACACCAGGTCATAGGGCTCGGTGAGTTGGCCGAGCAGGTCTTGCCAGGGGGCCTGGATGAACGTGGCGTGCTGGCCTGCGTCGGCAAAACGTGCACGGGCACCGTCAAGCATCGGCGCGGCGGGCTCGGCCAGGGTTACCTGGTGGCCGCGCTCGGCCAGCCACAAGGCCATATGGCCCAGGCCTGCACCAATATCGAGAACGCGTAGTGGGCGCTCTGGCAGGCTCTCGACAAGGTCGGCCTGGAGCACCGCCAGACGAATCGCACCTTTTGCTCCACCGTAGATCTTTTCGGCAAAACGGGTCGCCAGCTCATCGAAGTGACGGTCATTCATCGGGCGAAACGCCTCTCGCTGTCAGCCAACTTGAGTGTGACGACCTGCTCCATGTCCAGGCCCAGTTCACTGCACAGTAATAGCAGGTAGAGGACGACATCGCCGACTTCCTGGCCGGCGTGTTCCAGTTGCTCCCTGGAGAGTTGGCGCGATTGGTCTTCACTCAGCCACTGGAAAATTTCGACCAGTTCGGCCATTTCCACGCTGGCCGCCATGGCCAGGTTTTTCGGGCTATGAAAGCCGCGCCAGTCGTTGTTGTCACGAATGCGGTGCAGTCGTTCGGTCAATGCTTGCAAATTCATGGGGTAGTCTCCTCAGGCTGCATAGCTTCAGCCTGAGCGCGCTGCAACGCAAGGACCTCAAGGCCAGAGGTTGCTGGTTCAGCGGGCTTCAAGCGCTCGCCATGTCCCCTGTATATGCACCAACCCGCCATGGCCACTCAGACGCAGTTGCCCGGTGGGTGCGACAGGGCTGGCGTCGAGTACCACCTCGCTTGGCAAGCGTACCGGTTTGTGGAAATTGACCTCAATCGCGTAACCACCGGTTGGCAGGTGGCCACGCAAGGCGGCCAGGGCCATGGCTTTGCTCCACATGCCATGGGCAATGGCTTTGGGGAAACCAAACAGGCGGGCGCTGATGGCGCTCAGGTGGATCGGGTTGTAGTCGCCACAGAGGCGTGCATAGCGTCGTCCGATGTTGCTGTCGGCGTACCAGCGGGTCAGTTCGCTCAGGGGCAGGGCTTCGGCTTCAGGTTCGCGGGCGGGTTCGCCTGGAAGTTTCACGCCTCGGCACAGCATGCGGCTGGTTTCGCTCCAGAGTAGCCCGAGACCATCGCGGGCTTCGGTGATGAGGTCGAAGGTTGCGCCTTTCTCATGGGCCTGCAGGTTATCCACCCGCACCGCGAAGTGCAGTCGGGTGACACCGCCCAGCGGTCGTATGACGTGAATGCTGTTGCTCAGGTGAACCAGGCCTGGCAGCGGGAACGGAAAGTCGCTGGCAGTGAGCAACTGCAGTTGCAGGGGGAATGCCATTACATGCGGCCAGGTCGCGGGCAGCAGCGGGTCGTCACCAAAGTGGCACAGCGTGCGGTAGGCGGCCAGTCGCTCGGCATTGACCTCAAGGCTGCAGCGTAGCCCGGTCGTCGGCAGGGTGGTGCCGCTGATCTTGCGCTTGCGCGCTGCTCGCAGGTACAGCCCAGGCAGCGCGGCGGTCGTGCTCAGTTCATGCCATTGATGCGTCATGCTCAAGCCCCCATGACCGCTTGCCCGCAGACCCTCAGCACCTGTCCGTTGACCGCGCCGCTGCCCGGCTGCACCAGCCAGGCCACGGCTTCGGCGACATCCTGTGGCAGGCCGCCCTGGCCCAGTGAACTCATGCGCCGGCCTGCCTCGCGCAGGGCAAAAGGAATGGCGGCGGTCATCCGCGTTTCAATGAAACCCGGGGCGACGGCGTTGATGCTGCTCCCCGTGCTGGCCAGACGTGGCGCCCAGGCCTGGGCCAGGCCAATCAGGCCGGCCTTGCTGGCGGCATAGTTGGACTGCCCGCGGTTGCCCGCAATACCACTGATCGAGGCCAGCAGCACGATGCGGGCGTTGGCGTGCAGGGCGCCCCTGTCGAGCAAGGCCTGGGTCAGGATCTGCGGTGCTTTCAGGTTAACGGCCATGACCGAGTCCCAGTACTCCGGGGTCATGTTGGCCAAGGTCTTGTCACGGGTTATTCCGGCGTTGTGAACGATGATATCGAGGCCATCAGGCAGGCCTGCGATGAGCTGTTCTGGAGCATCGTCCGCACAGATATTCAGGGCCAGGCTGCGTGCCCCCAGGCGGGTTGCGAGCGCTTCAAGCTCGGCCTTGGCCTGCGGTACGTCGAGCAGCACAACGTCTGCACCGTCACGGATGAGGGTTTCGGCGATGGCCGCACCAATACCGCGTGCGGCGCCGGTCACCAGTGCCTTGCGCCCGGCCAGGGGGCGCGTCCAGTCCTGAACGTGGCTGGTGCAAGCATTCAAGCGCAGCACCTGGCCGGAGATGAAGGCACTCTTGGGCGACAGGAAGAAACGCAGTGCGCCTTCAAGCTGGTCCTCGGCACCGTCGCCGACATACAGCAGTTGCAGTCTGCCGCCGTTGCGCAGTTCTTTCGCCAGCGAACGGCTGAAGCCCTCCAGGGCACGCTGGGCAACACTGGCCAGCGGCGCTTCGAGCTGTTCCGGGGCACGCCCGAGAATCACCACTGACGCATTGGCATCAAGGCTACGTAGCAGCGGCTGGAAGAACTCGCGCAGTTGCTTGAGCTGGTCGATGTCCTCCAGTTCGCTGGCATCGAACAGCACCGCCTTGAGCGATGGCCCCAGGCCCGCCACCCACGCCGGCAGTTGCAGGCCCTCATCGGCATAGCTGTAGACCTCGTCGGTCAGGCGTGTGGCAAACCCGGCGACCTGCCGCGACAGTGCGCCACCGCCCAGCAGCAGCGCCCCTTCGATCGGACGCATCCGGCCGGCCTCCCAGCGCTCCAGGCGGGCCGGTGTCGGCAAGCCGATGACACCGACCAGGCGGCGACCGAAGTCGGAGTTGGCGAAGTCGAGATAGCGGTCGGACATGAATGAGGCCTCCATGAGATCAGCCTCAAAGTGTGGACCATGTTTTGCCGTTGGTCGCTTGAAGGTGGAAAAAACACCTACGCTGTATCGAGTCTGCCCTCAACACAAGGAGGTTGTGCATGCGTTCTTTGCGCCGGGTCGCAATCATCGGTGGTAACCGAATCCCCTTTGCTCGCGCGAATGGCCCTTATGCCAAGGCCAGCAACCAGGACATGCTCACTGCGGCCCTGGAGGGGCTGATCGAGCGCTTCAGCCTGCACGGCGTGCGCCTGGGCGAGGTGGCCGCTGGCGCGGTGCTCAAGCATTCACGGGATTTCAACCTGGCCCGCGAATGTGTCCTCGGCTCGCGGTTGTCAGCGCAAACGCCGGCCTATGATGTGCAGCAAGCGTGTGGCACTGGGCTGGAAGCGGCGTTGCTGGTCGCCAACAAGATCGCTCTGGGGCAGATCGAATGCGGGGTTGCCGGGGGTGTTGATACCACTTCGGATGCGCCGATTGCGGTGAGCGAAGGCTTGCGTCGGATCCTCTTGCAGGCCAATCGGGCGAAAGGTACGGGTGAAAAGCTCAAGGCACTGTTGCAACTGCGCTTTCGGCACCTGAAGCCCGAATTGCCGCGTAATGGCGAGCCTCGCACAGGCCTGTCGATGGGCCAGCACTGCGAGTTGATGGCGCGTACCTGGCAGATTGAGCGTCTGGCTCAGGATGAACTGGCCTTGCGCAGCCATCAGAACCTGGCGGCGTCTTTTGCCGAGGGCTGGCACGATGACCTGCTGACACCTTTCCTTGGTTTGAACCGCGACCAGAACCTGCGCCCCGACCTTACCCTGGACACGCTCGCTGCACTCAAACCGGTGTTCGATCGAAGCAGCCAAGGCAGCCTCACGGCAGGTAACTCGACGCCGTTGACCGATGGTGCCTCGGTGGTCTTGCTGGGGAGTGAAGCCTGGGCGCAGGAGCGTGGTTTGCCGGTGATGGCCTGGCTGGTCGACGGCGAGAGCGCGGCGGTGGATTTTGTCCGGGGCCAGGAGGGGCTGTTGATGGCCCCGGCCTATGCGGTGCCACGGCTGCTGGCGCGCAATGGCTTGAGCCTGCAGGACTTCGACTACTACGAAATCCATGAGGCGTTTGCCGCGCAGGTGTTATGCACGCTCAAGGCTTGGGAAGACCCTGTTTACTGCCGCGACCGTCTTGGCCTTGAGGCGCCGCTGGGCCGCATCGACCGCAGCAAGCTCAACGTCAAGGGCAGTTCGTTGGCGGCCGGGCATCCGTTTGCCGCGACCGGCGGGCGCATCCTGGCCAATATGGCCAAGCTGTTGGCACATGCCGGCAAAGGCCGCGGGCTGATTTCTATCTGTGCCGCCGGCGGCCAGGGCGTGACGGCGATTATTGAGCGCTGAGGGCGGCGCTGCTGTCGACGCGAGTTGTACGGTTGGCGTACTGCTCGGCCATGACTGAGCAGACGATCAATTGCAGCGGGTGGTAGATCATGATCGGCAGCAGGATCAGCCCAAGCCCGGGGTGAGCGCCGAAGATCAGTGCAGCCATGGGTGCGCCGGCGGCCAGGGACTTCTTGCTGGCGCAGAACACTGCGGCGATTTCGTCTGCCGGGCTGAAGTTCAAGGCGCGTGCACTTCGAGTGGTCAGCCATAGCACCAGCGCCAGCAACAATGCACTGCCGAGCAGGGCCATAGCGATCACTGCGGTGCCCTGTTGTTGCCACATTCCCGAGACCATCGAGTTGCAGAACGCGGCATAGACCAGCAGCAGGATCACCAGTTTGTCCAACACGGCGGTGTAGCGCTTGTAACGGGCGAAGAGGTGTCCGAGCCAGGGCCGCAGCAGTTGCCCAAGCAGCAGCGGCAGCAGGAGCATGGCGCACAGGTCGAGCAAGGTTGAGCCAAGATCGATGCCGTCACTGCCGCTGCCAACCACCAGGCTGACCAACCAAGGGGTGATGAAGATACCCAGCACGCTGGACAGGCTGGCGTTGAGAATCGCAGCGGGTACGTTGCCCTTGGCGCTACCGGTAAGCGCCACCGAGGACGAGATGGTTGAGGGCAGGGCGCACAGGTAGAGGAAGCCCAGCATCAGCAGGGCCGGTACCTGGGTACCCAGTAATGTCTTGCCGACCAGCCAGAGCAGGGGAAAGGCCACGAAGGTAAAGCCTTGCACCATCAGGTGCAGGCGCCAGTTTTTCAGGCCGTGACGAATCTGTTCGCTGGACAGGTTGACCCCGTGCAGGAAAAACACCAGGAACACGCCGATGTTGGTCACGTACTCGGCATGCAGGGCACCACCGCTGCTTCCAAAGCGAGGGAACAGCCAGGCGAGCAGGGTGGCGATGAACATGCCGCAGAGGAACCAGTCGGTTACCACGCGCTTGAGGTGTTTGAACGCTTGCATGGGGAGGCCTGTGGATATTTTGTAATTGGCGATGACAGAGGCTAACCTGCGAGGTCTCTACCGTCTTGCGATACCAGGTCAATCGATGCCGCGTAACGGACAACCTTCAGGCCCTCGCCCGATTCCCACGCTGGAGCGCCTGCCCCGGCCGCTGTATGCGCGAGCCGAAAGTCTCAGCGCCGGATCCTGGACCTCGCGCCATCAACATGATTGGGTGCAGTTCTCCTATGCGATCAGCGGTGTGCTTGGGGTCTATACCGCTGAAGGCAGTTACTTTGCACCGCCACAGTGGGGCATCTGGATTCCTGCGGGGGTCGAGCATGAAGTGGTGACGTCGATGCGTGCCGAGATGCGCAGTGTGTATGTGCGACGTGAGGATGCGCAGTGGGCGCCGGACGGCTGTCGGGTGCTGGCCGTCACGCCGCTGGCCCGTGAGTTGATCAAGCAGTTTTGCCAGTTGCCGGTGGAGTACCCCGAAGGCAACAGCCCCGAGGCGCGCCTGGTGCAGGTATTGCTTGACCAGTTGCAGGGCCTGGCAGAGGTGGGCTTTTCCTTGCCGTTGCCACAGCATCCGCGCTTACGTGAACTATGCGACAGCCTGCTTGAGCAGCCAACACAGTCGGACAGTCTTGGCCAGTGGGCGGAGCAGTTGAACATGTCGGAGAAAACCCTGACTCGCCTGTTCCAGCGCGAGACCGGTTTGAGCTTTCGAGGCTGGCGCCAGCGGATGCGCCTACTGTCCTCGCTCAGCGTGCTTGAACAGGGCGCAGG
Source organism: Pseudomonas sp. HLS-6 TE3448 (assembly GCF_053629555.1). Lineage (NCBI taxonomy): Bacteria > Pseudomonadati > Pseudomonadota > Gammaproteobacteria > Pseudomonadales > Pseudomonadaceae > Pseudomonas > Pseudomonas sp. HLS-6 TE3448. Next base: position 1,995,030 of record NZ_JBRJIO010000001.1, read on the forward strand.
GGTAACGGAGGCTGCGCTGGGGTGTGGTTATGACTCAACCTCTGCCTATATCGCAGCGTTCAAGCGCTTGTTTGGTTTTACCCCGGGGAGCCTGGGCCTGTAGCCGACCCCCCAAGGCAAGGCATCAGGTACGGAAGCGGCGCACCAGCGAATCCAGTTCGTTGGACAACCCGGCCAGGCTTTCGGAGTCATGCCGCGCTGCGCTAGCCAGTTCGGCCACCAGTTGCGCGTCACCATGGATCTGGCTGATGTGCCGGTTGATGTCCTCGGCGACCTGGTGCTGCTCTTCGGCTGCAGTGGCGATCTGGGTGTTCATGTCACGAATGACGTCCACCGACTCGCGGATCTGCCCGAAGCTGGTGCGTGCCATGCCAATACGGCTGACCGATTGTTGCGACACTTCCAGGCTGGCGTGCATTTGTTGCGCAACCTGGCTGGTGCGTTGCGCCAGATTCCCCAGCAAGCCATCGATTTCGGCCGTGGAGTCGGCCGTGCGTTTGGCCAGGGCACGGACTTCGTCGGCCACCACGGCGAACCCTCGACCCTGCTCACCGGCGCGTGCGGCCTCAATGGCGGCGTTGAGCGCCAGCAGGTTGGTCTGTTCGGCGATGGAGCGGATGGTGCCGAGAATCGACTGGATGTCGTTGCTGTCGCGCTCCAGTTGTTGCATCGATTGCGCGGACTGCTCGATTTCCTGGCTCAGGCGATCAACGCTCTGAACGGCTGCGTCGATCTGCTGCTGGCCTTCCCGGGCCTGCTGTTGGCCGCTGTCGGCCGATTCGGCGGCCTGGCTGCAGGAGCGCGCGACTTCGTTGGCGGTGGCAACCATTTCATGGAACGCCGTGGACACCATATCCACCGCTTCACGCTGGCGCCCGGCGGCTTCGACCATGTCGCCGGAGACGCGGGTCGAGTTGCTGGAGGTGGCGAGGATCTTTCCGGCAGCCTGGCCGATATGCTGGATGAGGCTGCGGATGGCCGCGAGGAACTGGTTGAACCAGTTGGCCAGTTGAGCGGTTTCGTCACGACCCCGGACTTCGAGGTTGCGGGTCAGGTCACCTTCGCCCTGGGCAATGCCTTCCAGGCCCAGGCTGACGCTGTTGATCGGGCGTACGATCAAGCGCGCGAAGGTCGCCCCGACTACGGCGAAGACGGCGGCCAGCACCAAGGCAATGGCCGCGATCAACCAGGTCAGTTGCGTGGCCGCGCCCATGACTTCGTCCTGACGGACCAGGCCGATAAAGCTCCAGCCCAGTTGTTCGGACGGCCAGACGTTGGCCATGTAGCGCACGCCATCAAGCTCGACTTCTACCAGCCCTTTCTCGACCTTGGCCAGTTGCGCATAGCCCTCGCCCAGAGAGCCCAGTGTCTTGAAGTTGTGCTCGGGTTGATGTGGGTCGACCAGTACGTTGCCGTTGCGTTCAAGCAGCATCAGGTAGCCGCTTTCACCCAGCTTGATCTGCTTGACCAACTCGGTCAGCTGTTTGATCGAAACATCGACGCTGACCACTCCACCGGGCGAACCCAATGAGTTCGACACGGTGCGTACGGTGCTGAGCAGTACCGCGTCATCAGGTGCCCAGTAGTAAGCAGCAGTGCGCAGTGTTTTGCCTGGGTTGGCCATCGCGGTCTGGTACCAGGGGCGTTGGCGCGGATCATAGTTGGCCAGTTTCGGATCATCTGGCCAGGAGGCGTAACCGCCGTCTTTGACGCCGTAGGAAACATAGGCGTAAGCGGGATGACTGGCGGCCATGCGAGTGAAGAAGTCGACCAGGCGCTTGTCCTGTTCGCCTTGGGCGATACTGGCTGCATCGGCACTGATGTACTGTTTCAATCCCGCGCCGGTGTCAGTGAACAGAGGCTGTGCGGCCATGTAGTCGATGTTCTGGCTGATGCCTTCAAAAAACAGCTGCATGGCATTGGCGACTTGGCGAATCTCGCGGTTGCTGCCGTCGATGAAGGATTCACGAGCGTCCGTGCGCAGGTTCAACACCACCAGCGTGGCGACCACCAGAATGGGCAGGCTGGCAATGACGGCAAAGGCCCAGGTCAATTTCTGTTTGATGTTCATCCGCGCTCCGAATCATTCTTATTAAACACATGAACCCTCTAAAGAGTGGATCGGCAGGGTGCAGAGGAAATAAAGTGTCGTAGAAGAAAACCCCCGTGTTTATTGGCAAAACAGCCGAATCTGACTTTTTGCCGGCGTTTTACTCATAAAAAGAATGGCGGGTCGCGCGGTTTGCCGTTACAAACCCCTATACGCCTCACAAGGAGCCAGAATCAAAGCTGATGAAGACGCCAAAACGGATTGAACCGCTCGTGGAAGACGGGTTGGTCGACGAAGTGTTGCGCCCCCTGATGAGTGGCAAGGAGGCAGCGGTCTACGTGGTACGCTGCGGTCAGCACCTGCGCTGCGCCAAGGTCTACAAAGAGGCTAACAAGCGCAGTTTCCGTCAGGCCGCCGAGTACCAGGAAGGTCGTAAAGTACGCAACAGCCGCCAGGCACGTGCCATGGCCAAGGGCTCGAAGTATGGACGCAAGGAGGCTGAAGAGGCCTGGCAGAACGCCGAAGTAGCCGCGCTGTTCCGCTTGGCGAACGCAGGTGTTCGGGTTCCCAAGCCCTATGACTTTCTCGACGGTGTACTGCTGATGGAGCTGGTCGTCGACGAACATGGCGACGCTGCGCCGCGCCTCAATGATGTGGAGCTTGAGCCCGAGCAGGCCTTGGAGTACCACGCATTTGTCATTCGCCAGATCGTGTTGATGCTCTGCGCCGGGTTGGTGCATGGCGACCTGTCGGAGTTCAACGTGCTGCTGGGGCCAGAGGGGCCGGTGATTATCGACCTGCCGCAGGCGGTGGATGCCGCGGGCAACAACCATGCGTTCAGCATGCTTGAGCGCGATGTTGGCAACATGGCCAGCTACTTTGGGCGCTTTGCGCCCGAGCTCAAGGCAACCCGATACGCCAAGGAAATGTGGGCGCTGTATCAGGCGGGTGAACTGCTGCCGGACACCGAGTTGAGCGGGCAGTTTGCTGAAACCGAGCACAGTGCCAATGTGGCCGATGTGATGCGTGAAATCGATGCCGCGCGCGCCGACGAAGCCCGTCGTCGCGCAGCCCTTGCACAGGAGGGCGTGGAGGCCGAGCCTACCCCGCCCTGGATGCAGTAAGCCAGGGTTAGTGGCAGCAACCGCCGGCAGCCAGGTCCTTGAGGATCGGGCAGTCCGGCCGGTCGTCGCCCTGGCAGTGGGCGACCAGTTCACTCAGGGTGTCACGCAGGCTGACCAGTTCGTCAATACGGCGATTGAGGTCGGCAATGTGTTCATTGGCCAGTGCCTTCACATCGGCACTGGCGCGCTGGCGGTCTTGCCAGAGTGTGAGCAGCCGAGCGACTTCCTCAAGCGAGAAACCCAGGTCGCGTGAGCGCTTGATGAAGGCCAGGCTGTGCAGGTCTTCCGGTTGGTAGAGGCGATAGCCGCTGTCGCTGCGCAGGGCTGGCTTGAGCAGGCCAATCGACTCGTAGTAACGGATCATCTTGGCGCTGAGGCCCGTGTGGCGGGCGGCTTGACCAATGTTCATGAGGCGTCGTCCTGTTGTCGGATCTCGGGTTTCCAGGTTTTAAGCCACAGTGCGTTGCTGACCACACTGACACTGGACAGGGCCATGGCAGCACCCGCCAGCACCGGGTTGAGCAAGCCGAAAGCGGCCAACGGAATCCCGATCATGTTGTAGATAAAGGCCCAGAACAGGTTCTGGCGGATCTTGGCGTAGGTCTTGCGGCTGATCTCCAGGGCCGCTGGCACCAGGCGCGGATCACCGCGCATCAGGGTAATACCGGCGGCCTGCATGGCAACGTCAGTACCTCCGCCCATGGCAATGCCGATGTCCGCCGCCGCCAAGGCAGGAGCGTCGTTGATGCCGTCGCCGACCATGGCCACGGTGCCTGAGCGTTTGAGTGCCAGAACGGTGGCGGCTTTGTCTGCCGGCAACACTTCGGCATGCACGTCTTCGATACCCAGTGCCAGGGCCACCACGCGCGCGCTGCCACGGTTGTCGCCGGTTAGCAGGTGGCTGCTGATGCCTTGCTCACTGAGCTGTTGAACCGCTTGCAGGGCGCCAGGCTTGAGGCTGTCACCAAAGGCCAGCAAGCCCAGCACGCGAGCCTGCGGGGCGCGCTCGATCAGCCAGGAAAGGGTACGACCTTCTGCTTCCCATTCCTGTGCAGCCTTGGCCAGATCGCCCGGTTGCAAGCCACTTTCATCAAGCAGCCGGCGGTTACCCAGCGCCAGTTCGCGTCCATCCAGGCTACCGGCGATGCCGCGTCCGGTGAGGGATTGGCTGGCGCTGATGGGCGGCACTTCCAGGTGCTGTTCATCACAGGCGTCGAGAACAGCCTTGGCCAATGGGTGTTCACTGCCACGCTGCAGCGCACCGGCCAGTTGCAACAACTGCGCCTGATCGCCGACCACCGCTTGGCTGTGGACAATGCGCGGGCTACCGGAGGTCAAGGTACCGGTCTTGTCGAAGACCACGCGATTGACCGCATGGGCGCGCTCCAGCGCTTCTGCGTCCTTGATCAGGATACCGTGGCGAGCCGCCACGCCGGTACCGGCCATGATGGCTGTCGGTGTCGCCAGGCCCAGTGCACAGGGGCAGGCGATGACCAGAACCGCGACGGCGTTGAGCAGTGCAGTTTCCATGGGGGCGCCGACCAGCCACCAACCCGCGAGTGTCGCCAGGGCCAGCAGGAGCACCACGGGCACGAATACCTGGCTGACGCGGTCGACCAGTTTCTGGATCGGCGCCTTGGCCGCCTGAGCGTCTTCGACCAAGCGGATGATGCGGGCCAACACGGTTTCGGTGCCCAGCGCCAGGGTACGCACCAGCAAGCGGCCTTCCCCGTTGATCGCGCCGCCGGTTACACGGTCGCCGGGTTGCTTGGGCACGGGCAGGCTCTCGCCACTGATCAAGGCTTCATCGGCATGACTTTGCCCTTCGATCACCTCGCCATCCACCGGGAAGCGTTCGCCCGGCTTGACCATTACCAGGTCATTCAAGCGCAAGGCGCTGATCGGCACATCCCGCTCCTGGCCATCGATCACCTGCAACGCACGTTCAGGGCGCAGTGCCTCCAGGGCGCGGATGGCACTGGCCGTCTGGCGTTTGGCGCGGCTCTCCAGGTACTTGCCGAGCAGTACCAAAGCGATCACCACCGCTGAGGCTTCAAAGTACAGGTGGGACATGCTGCCGGAGCTGGTGCGCGCCCACTCATAGAGGCTCAGGCCGTAACCGGCGCTGGTACCCAGCGCGACCAGCAGGTCCATATTGCCTGCCCCGGCCCGCACGGCCTTCCAGGCGGCGACATAGAAGCGTGCACCCAGGATGAACTGAACCGGCGTGGCCAGGGCGAACTGCAGCCAGGCCGGCAGCATCCAGTGAATACCGAAGGGCTGCAGCAGCATTGGCAGTACCAGCGGCAGGGCCAAGGCAATCGCCAGGCCCACCGCCCACCGCTCCTTGTGCAAGCGGCGCTCGGCGACGTCCTGATCGGCCTTGCCGGTGAGCGGCAGGCTGGCAGTGTAACCGGCGCGTTCGACTGCGCCAGTCAACAGCGCGGTATCAATCGTGCCGAGAACCTCGACATGGGCGCGCTCGTTGGCCAGGTTGACGCTAACGCGGTGAACCCCGGGCACTTTGGCCAGTGCGCGTTCGACCCGACCGACGCAGGACGCGCAGGTCATCCCGCTGATCTGCAGCTCAAGGCTTTGAGTGGGCACGCTGTAGCCGGCATCCGTGACGGCTTCAAGCAATGCCGGCAGGCTCTGCAGCGGTGCGGTGACGCGTGCCTGCTCAGTGGCAAGGTTGACACTGACCTGTTCGGTGCCAGCGACCTTGCGCAATGCTCGCTCGACGCGACCTGCGCAGCTGGCGCAGGTCATGCCGGCGATTGGCAGGTCGAAGGTGGTAGATTCGGGCATGGGGGCGTTCCTCCTTGGGCGTGCCTCCAGCTTCAACCTTCCCACGCGGGGAAGGTCAATAGCCCAGGCTTGCCTTTTTCAGGTAGAGGCCATTTTGATCCACCGCTATTCGGTACTTATTGATCTGCCCGGCCTGCAGGTTCAATTGGGTGCTGCGTTGATTCTCGATACCCGGCAGGCAGCCGGGGGCTTGCCCTGGCAACAAGCGCATGCGCACTGCTACCGGGCCTGCTGGCAGGTTGAACGAAGTCGATTGTTCCTGGAACAGTCGGCCCGCCAGCTGATCATTGAGGTACAGACCTATCTCGCAGGTCGTCGCCACTTCCAGGCGTTCCCGGGAAATGATCAGCACGCTATAGTCCGAGGGGCCTTCGGCACTGGCCTGGGGGGCGAGGCCGAACATACCCAGCAGGCCGAAAAGGCCCAATGCTGCCCTGCGCATGAGTTGAATCTCCTGAATCATGAATCGTCAGGAGCGCAGCTTGGCCGAGGCGGGCGCCGATTTCCAGCCCGGCAGCAGATCGAGGAACTTGACCTTGCCACGGTGGCAAGCTTGAGACTGCATCAAAACCTGAACGGAGGCACTCCCGATGCATGTATTCAATGTCCAAGGCATGACCTGCGGCCACTGCGTCAAAGCGGTTACCCACGCGGTGCAAAACCAGGATCCGACGGCGGTGGTTGAAGTCGATCTGGGTCAGAAACAGGTACGTGTGCAAAGCACCCTGACACCTTCGAAAATTATCGAACTGATCCATGAAGAAGGTTATCAGGCCGAGGTGGCCTGATGACCTGAAAGGGCGGACGCAGGTTCGCTCTTTTTTTTACAGCAATGGCCAACAGCTCATCTGTAATGGATCCCGTACGGTTAGACTAGCGAACTTGCTTAGCCTGCTACGGATTTCCGATGAACCTGCGAACCGTTTTGATTCTTGGTGCCTTGAGTGCCTTCGGCCCCCTGGCAATTGATTTCTATTTGCCGGGCTTTCCGGCCATGGCTCAGGCGTTCGCCACCGATGAGAAGCACATTCAGGCGACGTTGGCCGCCTACTTTCTTGGCCTGTCCCTGGGGCAGTTGGCCTACGGGCCGGTGGCCGATCGTTTCGGGCGTCGTATTCCGCTGTTGATCGGCCTTGTGCTGTTTACCGTTGCCTCGCTGGCCTGTGCGTTCGCACCGACACTGGAGGCGCTGATTGTGGCGCGTTTTGTTCAGGCGTTGGGCGGTTGTGCCGGGATGGTCTTATCGCGAGCGATTGTCAGTGATACGTGCGATGCCGTTGGCTCGGCCAAGGTCTTTTCCCAGTTGATGCTGGTCATGGGCCTTGCGCCGATTCTGGCGCCGATGTTCGGTGGGGTTCTGGTCAGTTTGCACGGCTGGCAGTCGATTTTCCTGGTGCTGACGGTGTTCAGTGCCTTATGCACCTTGGCGGTGTTACTGGGTTTGCCGGAGAGCTTGCCCGCGCATCAGCCGCGTCAGCCCTTGTCTGGTGCGTTGCGCCAGTATGGGCGCTTGCTCAACGACCGTGTCTTTCTTGGGCATGCCCTGACCGGCGGTGTCGCCATCGCGGGTATGTTTGCCTACATCGCAGGTTCACCGTTCGTGTTCATCAAACTGTACGGTGTGCCTGCCGAGCACTACGGCTGGTTGTTCGGCACCAATGCCGCCGGGTTCATCTTGATGGCGCAAGTGAATGCGCGGTTGTTGGCCAAGCGCGGCCCAGCTGCGCTGTTGTCGCGGGCGGTATGGGTATACGTGACGGCCGGGCTGGTTCTACTGGCGCTCAGCGCTCTGCATCCGGCCGCCTTGTGGCCGTTGTTGATACCGTTGTTCATAGGCATTGCCAGCCTGGGCGCGATTGTGCCGAATGCCTCGGCCTGTGCCATGAATGGTCAGGGCGCGCGGGCTGGGAGTGCTTCGGCATTACTGGGGTGCCTGCAGTTCAGTGTGGCAGCAGGTGCTGCGGCGTTGGTCAGCGTACTGGATGATGGCAGCGCCATACCGATGGCACTGGTGATCAGCTTGTGCGGCGTGATGGCCGTTGTGTTCTCTCAGGTCACACGCTGGCTGATGCTCAGCCGACCCGCTTGAGTGGATGCGGTGCCTGTAGGCGGGCTTGCAGCGTGGTGACGAAGGCGCGTGCTTCGGCTTCGCTGCGAAAGCTCACCACGTGCTGGTCGAGTTGCACTTGCCATGGGCTTCCGGGTTTTGTAGCGACTGCTTTGACAACGATGTTCATCGCACCGACTCCACTTGGCAAGTAACAGGTGAAGTCAGTTTAGCGTTGGTGCACAGGGGGCGACATGACCTGGGTCATCAGGCTGACTGGCGGTCATGCCTGTAGCTCGGAAACCGTCCAGCACATGCATGCCTTTGACCTGGCCTCTTTCCCGCAAGGCATGAGCGCAACGCCGCTCGGTATGCCATTGCAGTTGTCACAGGGCTCATGCAATGAGTGTTGCCGGCAATTACCGGAGGCACGAGTGTTAGTTTCGTATAGTACGTCACTCCGCCCATCTTACAATTACAGACTATTTATCTGCGGGTTTAATGTACTTGCTGCGTAGGCTTTGTTACGTCAATGAAAGAACATAATTATTAAATAAAACGCTACGAGACATGGTTTTCGTGGCGTGAAGGTTAGAGGGTTGAAAAGGCCGCTTATATCAACCGGCATTAATTTTGTTCAAGGTTGAGGGAAGCACAGAGTATTGTCGGCGTAGCCTCGGGTTTAAGTGATTTTTGTTTCCATGCGCAGGCTTATACTGGCGTTGTCATCGTTTAACAGCGTGAGATGCTTCCATGGCAGGGAACGAACTGCGGGCCTCCCATCATTTGATTTCATCGATCTAGTAGTTGTCTGCGAAACAGTCGGCTCTCTGCGCTCACGGGAGCGGAGCATCGCTGTTGATAGTGTCCTGATCAATTGGCAAAGAGTGACTTTTTCTCGGGGAGTGAAGAGATGAAATCTGTTTCGAGTATAAGCAAAGTTGCAACCTTGCTGGCTGACCCAAAACGTAGCGCCATGCTCTGGGCGTTGATTGATGGGATGGCTCGGCCTTCGGAGGAACTGGCCGTGATGGCCGGGCTGACGCCCTCCTCGGCGTGCGCGCATTTGGCCAGGTTGTCGGCCAGTGGCCTGTTGAAGCTGGAGGCGCGCGGACGTAAACGTTACTTCAAGCTCGCAACGCCCGAGGTTGGGGCGGCCGTTGAGGCGCTGGCCAGTGTTCAGGTCCTCGGGCTTGAGGTGAAAGGCAGCGCGGCCGAGAAAGGCAACCCCAGCATTCCCTTGTCGATGCGTCGGGCACGTTTGTGTGGCGATCACCTGGGAGGCGAGTTGGCGGCCGACCTCTATCAGCGGTTACTTGACTGCGGTTGGTTGGAGTTGGTCGAGCAGCAGCTTGAAGTGACTCAGGAGGGGCGTGTGGAGTTTGCCCGTCTGGGCATTTACATTGAGGCGTTGGCTCAACGACAGCGCAAGATAGGCGTTCCGTGCAATTGTTGCAGTGAGTGGAGTGAGCGGCGTCCGCATCTGGGCGGGGCGTTGGGAAGCAGCGTATTAAAATTGTTTATCCAGTCTGGTTGGGTTCGCGTGAACGATGATTCACGCGCCTTGCATATCACCTCAGCCGGTATGCACAAGATTCGTCAGATGGCTCAACCCGTCGTGGCCAAGGTGGCTGGCTGAAGGCCGTTATCTGTTAGTGTCGCGCGCTAGTTTGGGGTAGTGGCTGGACAGCCACTACCCCATCTGGGCTCAGGCCTTGATCAGACGTGCATCCAGGCTGTTCTGCGCCAGGCGACGGGCCTGGTCTTGGGTCATGCCCAGGTGGGTGTACAGGGCATGGAAGTTTTCCGTGACGTAGCCACCGAAGTAGGCCGGGTCGTCGGAGTTGACCGTGACCTTCACACCGCGCTCGAGCATGTCGAGAATGTTGTGATGGCTCATATGGTCGAACACGCAGAGTTTGGTGTTGGACAGTGGGCAGACGGTCAGTGGAATTTGCTCATCGATGATGCGTTGCATCAATCGCTCGTCCTCGATGGCCCGAACCCCGTGGTCGATACGCTGGATTTTCAGCAGGTCCAGTGCCTCCCAAATGTATTCCGGTGGGCCTTCTTCGCCCGCGTGGGCAACGGTCAGGAAACCCTCGCTGCGGGCGCGGTCGAATACCCGCTGGAACTTGCTGGGTGGGTGGCCGAGCTCCGAGCTGTCCAGGCCAACGGCAATGAATGCATCGCGAAAGGGCAGCGCCTGATCCAGCGTTTTCTGGGCTTCTTCCTCGCTCAGGTGACGCAGGAAACTGAGGATCAGGCCGCTGCTGATACCCAATTGCTTGCGGCCATCTTCCAGTGCGCGGCCAATGCCTCTGAGCACCACTTCAAAAGGAATGCCGCGGTCGGTGTGGGTCTGAGGGTCGAAGAACGGCTCGGTGTGAATCACGTTCTGCGCCTTGCAGCGTTGCAGGTAGGCCCAGGTCAGGTCGTAGAAGTCCTGCTCGGTGCGCAGTACATCGGCGCCTTGGTAATAGAGGTCGAGAAACTCCTGCAGGTTGTTGAACGCGTAGGCCGCGCGCAGGGCTTCGACATCGTTCCAGGGCAGGGCAATCTTGTTGCGTTCGGCCAGGGCGAACAGCAACTCGGGCTCCAGCGATCCCTCCAGGTGCAGGTGCAATTCTGCTTTGGGCAGCGCGTTAAGCCAGTCGTACATAATCGTTTCTCTTCAGGTACAGATGCCGTCATTCTAGCGTGCCTGCACACTGCTAGGATGAGTGATCACGACAGTAATCCCATCGATGGCGCTGTATATGCCATCGATGAGAGCGTGCATTGGCTTCAGTTGCTTAGCCTGCCATCAACGCCGCTGCAGCCTGGCGATGGTTGGCGATGAGTGCTTTGAGGTCCAGGCCGTCGATGTGCCCATCGATGACACGCCAGCGGCCACCGACCATCACTCGATCAGCGCGGTCTGCGCCGCACAGCAGCAGGGCTGAGAGCGGATCGTGGCTGCCGGAGAAGCGCAGTTCGTCGAGTTTGAACAGGGCCAGGTCGGCCTGTTTACCCGGCGCCAGTTCGCCGATGTCGTTGCGCCCGAGCAATTGTGCAGAGCCTTGGGTTGCCCAGCCCAGTACCCGTTCCGGCGTAATGGCTTGCGCACCATAGCGCAGGCGTTGCAGGTACAGGGCCTGGCGAGTTTCCAGCATCATGTTGGAGGCATCGTTGGACGCAGAGCCATCCACACCCAGCCCGACCGGCGCACCGGCATTGCTAAGGTCCATGGTCGGGCAGATACCCGATGCCAGGCGCATGTTGGAACTCGGGCAATGGCAGATGCCCGTGCCGGCTTTGCCGAGGCGGGCGATTTCATCGGGGTTGAAATGAATGCCGTGGGCCAGCCAGGTGCGTGGCCCAAGCCAGCCGACACTGTCCAGGTAGTCAACGGTGCGCAGGCCGAAGCGTTGCAGGCAGAAGTCTTCTTCGTCCAGGGTTTCTGCCAGGTGTGTATGCAGGCGTACATCCATTTCTTCCGCCAGGCTGGCGCTGGCCTGCATGATTTCGCGGGTGACCGAGAAGGGCGAGCAAGGGGCCAGGGCAATCTGGATCTGCGCGCCGTCGCCGCGCTCATGGTAGTTGTGGATAAGCCGCTGGCTGTCCGCCAGGATCACTTCGCCCTGTTGCACAGTTTGCTGCGGCGGCAGCCCCCCATCGGCTTCGCCCAGGCTCATCGAGCCGCGTGTGAGCATGGCACGCATACCCAGTTCCCGCACACTTTCGACTTGCACATCGATGGCCTCTTCCAGGCCTTCGGGAAACAGGTAGTGGTGATCGGCTGCCGTTGTGCAGCCCGACAATAACAGTTCAGCCAGTGCAACCTGGGTGGCCACTTTAAGCCGTTCGGGGGTCAGACGAGCCCAGACCGGGTAGAGCGTTTTGAGCCAGGGGAACAGTGGCTGGTTGACCACCGGCGCCCATGCGCGGGTGAGGGTCTGGTAGAAGTGATGATGGGTGTTGATCAGCCCGGGCAGCAGCACGTGCTCGCGGGCATCGAAGATCTGATCGCAGGGGGCGGCGGGAGATTGTCCCAAGCCAAGAACTTCGTGGATACGGCCATTTTCGATCACCAGGCCGCCGCTGGCGTCAAGGGTGTTGGCGGTGAAAATGGCGAGGGGGTTTTTCAACCAGATGCGGGTCGCAGGCATGGTGCCGGCTCCTCTGAAAGTGGGTTCAGGTTAGCCAGCTCAGTGTTGCCCTGTCTGCTGATCCAGGTCCGCCATGGAGGCGAGACCTGGAGTCTACTGTTTCAGCGGTGGTGATTCAATTCACCAGATCAGGGGCTCGCCTTTGTAGTTGATGAAATACAGGCCACCCCGGCCGCTGTTTGCCTTGACCTGTTCAACCATGCCTCGGGTGCTGGTGGCGACATCAATTTCGGCACCTTCACCGCCCATGTCGGTCTTCACCCAACCCGGGTGCATGGCCAATACGGTCAGGCCGGGGATTTCCAGGGGGCCGTAGAAACTGTTGATCATTGAGTTCAGCGCGGCCTTGCTGGCTTTGTACAAGGCCAGTTCTGGCGCATCGGGAATGCTGATACTGCCTAGGATTGAGCTCATGAAGGCGATCACGCCCCCGTCTGTCTTTACCTGATGGGCAAAGCGCTGGGCGACACGAATGGGCGCTACAGCGTTTGTCATGAACAGTTGACCGACCTCATCGAGGTTCGCGTGCTCAGCGTTCTGGTTGTCCGGGCCCTTGACGCCGGCATTGATGAACAACAGGTCGAAGGTCTGCCCCTTCAGGCGCTGTTGAAGCGCGTCAAGTTGGGCGCTGCTGTTCATCTCCAGTGTCTCGACCTGAACATTCGACACTGCGTTCAGCGCAGCGGCTTTTTGCGGGTCGCGGACGGTGGCTACGACGTTCCAGCCTTCTTCGTTCAGACGCTGCACCAGGCCAAGGCCCAGGCCGCGTGACGCGCCAATGATCAATGCGTTTTTCTGGGTGCTCATGCGTAGGGTTCCTTTCAAGGAGGCGCACGGCATTGCCGCTCACACTGCAGGGTTGAGGGCATTTACCAATGCATGTGCCGAGGCTCATTTGGGAGTGACCTTGAAGCATACTCCAGCCTTCAGCCAAGGTGCAGTTCGGTCGCGATGACGCGGCGGGGCGCCTTCGTCATGACGTTGCACTGAGTGTCAGGATTGTTCAAAAAACAACCAGCTTGCCACAGGCGTGACCGTTCAAGCGCTTGGCTAAGGCGTACACGGTTTATCCACAGGTTGCTCCACAGTATCTGTGTGCAAGGCGAAAACAGAGGTATAAGCGTCAGTGGGCAGTCTTCGATTGGCTATAAATCAACCTAAGCGTCTGATTTTCGGGCAATTGAAGCGCTGTCATCAAATATTGATCAAAATATGATCGTTTGCTTGCAGGCCACGTTTTAAAAGGGCTGTAGAGGAATGCTCAGAGCTTATCCACAGCCAGGCCCACAGTGGATGTGGGCAACTGTCAGGTACGTTCCAACAGGATCCGGCCGCGGCTGAGGTCCGCCAATTGGCGCTGGAGAGGCTCGATGTGCGCTTCGCCAAGGGCAATCTGCACGTCGACGCCATTGGCGGTGAATTGCTCATCCAGCACCAGGCCGTCGACTTCTGCGACGCGTAGTTTGAGCAGTGCCAGTTCGCTGAACGTGCAACTGCAGCGCAGGCCGACTCGGCTGACCAGGCGTCTTTTATCGGCCTGCTGCAGGCACTTGTTGGCGCCACCACCGTAAGCCCGTGCCAAGCCTCCAGTACCTAATTGAATACCGCCGTACCAGCGGATCACCAGCACAACGACCTGGTCGCAGTCCTGGGCTTCAATGGCGGCGAGAATTGGCCGGCCTGCGGTACCACCAGGCTCGCCATCGTCGCTGCTACGGTACTGCTGACCGATTTTCCAGGCCCAGCAGTTATGGGTTGCAGCCAGATCACTGTGTCGCTCAATGAATTGTTGAGCTTCAGTTGGGCTACTGATCGGGCCTGCGAGGGTAATGAAGCGGCTTTTACGGATTTCTTCGCGAAACTCGCAGGTGTCCAACAGAGTTGAAGGCATAAACGATGTTCAATTGGGAGGTGTCAGGCCACAGCCTTTGAGGATGATGTGGATAAGGTTGTTGCTGGCTTCTTCCATGTCCTGCTTGGTCAGGCGGCTACGGCCGGTGACCTGGCAGATCTGGGTCGCGAAGTCTGCGTAGTGCTGGGTACTGCCCCATAACAGGAAGATCAAATGTACTGGATCGACGGGGTCCATCTTGCCAGCGTCGATCCAGCTCTGGAAGACCGCTGCCCGCCCCTGGAACCAGGTGCGATAGTCCTGGTTGAAGTACTCGCTCAGGCACTGGCCGCCACTGATGATCTCCATGGCGAAGATGCGTGAGGCTTGTGGGTTGCGCCGCGAAAACTCGATCTTGGTGCGAATATAGTTGCTCAGCGCAACAGCGGGATCGTCATCGCTGTTCAGGGTGTTGAAGGTGCTGTCCCATAGTTCGAGGATGTTGCTCAGCACCGCAACGTAAAGTCCCAGCTTGTTGGTGAAGTAGTAGTGCAGGTTGGCCTTGGGCAGCCCGGCGTTCTGCGCAATGGTGTTCATGCTGGTGCCTTTGAAGCCATGGCGGGCGAACTCGTCTTCGGCGGCCTTGAGAATAGCTTGCTCGTTCTTTTGGCGTATGCGACCAGCAGGTTTGCCGGAGGCTGTCAGGCGATGCGCAGGGACTTCCAGGGTCATGGGGCGTTTCCGGAAAATACGAAGTAAATGCAGAGCAACAGATAACCCAGTCACGGCTATCAGGCAAGCATCTACCCGCTAAAAAACGCAATCTTCGTGTTTTTTTGGGTGTTTGGTACTGCTGTGCCAGCCTCTTAGCGGGTCGCGGCAAGGCTTTCCAGAAAGCTCTCCAGTACCAGGTGTGGTCGGCGGCCTTTACGGGTTACCCAGGACAACCCCAAATCATAAAAGCGTTCGCTGGCTTTGAGGGCTCGCAAGCGTCCCTGTTGCACCCAGGAACTGGCGTAATGGTCTGGCAGATAACCGATGTAGCGCCCGGTCAGGATCAGAAAGGCCATGCCCTCGCGGTCCGAGGCACTGGCGGTGCAGTTGAGCACTTGATAGTGAGCCTGAATGTCGGCGGGCAAGCGAAACGTCGGAGCAATGGCGTCCTGGGTGTTCAGGCGTTCGTCGTCGAGCTGGCGATCGTCGACGTAGAACAATGGATGCCCCACGGCGCAGTAGAGCAGTGAGCGCTCGCTGTACAGTGGCTCGTACTCCAGCCCGGAGAGCGGGCTGGTTTGTGGTACCACGCCAACATGCAGGCTGCCGTCCAGCACACCTTGCTCGACCTGACTGGGTGCAATCATGCGGATCTGGATACGCACGTCGGGGCCACGATCCTTGAGTTGTGCCAAGGCATGGGTGATCCGCATGTGTGGAAGGGTGACCAGGTTGTCGGTCAGGCCGATGTTCAACTCGCCTCGCAGGTGCTGGTGCAGGCCGTTGACTTCGGTGCGAAAACTTTCAAGTGCGCTGAGCAACTGAAGCGCAGATTGATAGACCTCGCGGCCTTCCTCGGTCAGCGAGAAACCGGCACGGCCCCGTTGGCACAAGCGCAGGCCAAGGCGCTGCTCCAGGTCGCTCATCTGCTGGCTGATTGCTGATCGACCAATGCCCAGTACGTTCTCGGCAGCCGAAAAGCCGCCGCACTCCACCACGCTGCGGTAGATCTTCAGCAAGCGAATATCGAAATCACTGACCTGGGCAAGGGGCTCCGGGCGACGGCTCATAGTTTAGTGCTCGGTTATCTAAAGATTAGAAAAGTAGGCTTTTTCAGACTTTATAGCCGTGACAACTTAGCTGCAACAACACATATCACCCAATCGCCTTGCGAGGTTTGTCCGATGAACATGCCTGAACACGCACCGAACGGTCTGGCCAGCCAGCTCAAGCTGGATGCGCACTGGATGCCGTATACCGCCAATCGTAACTTCCAGCGTGATCCGCGCCTGATCGTCGCCGCTGAAGGCAGTTATCTGACCGATGACAAGGGCCGCAAGATCTACGACGCACTGTCGGGCTTGTGGACCTGCGGTGCCGGCCATACCCGCAAGGAAATCCAGGAAGCCGTGTCGCGTCAGTTGGGTGTCCTCGACTATTCGCCAGCCTTCCAGTTTGGTCATCCGCTGTCGTTCCAACTGGCCGAGAAGATCACCGACCTGACCCCGGGCAATCTGAACCACGTTTTTTATACCAACTCGGGCTCTGAGTGCGCCGACACCGCCGTGAAGATGGTGCGTGCCTACTGGCGCTTGAAAGGTCAGGCGACCAAGACCAAGCTGATCGGTCGTGCCCGTGGCTATCACGGCGTGAACATTGCCGGTACCAGCCTCGGCGGGGTGAATGGCAACCGCAAGATGTTCGGCCAGTTGCTGGACGTCGATCACCTGCCTCACACCGTGCTGGCCAGCAACGCCTTTACCAAGGGTATGCCTGAAGAAGGCGGTATCGCCCTGGCTGATGAGATGCTCAAGCTGATCGAGCTGCATGACGCCTCGAACATTGCTGCGCTGATCGTTGAGCCGCTGGCAGGGTCTGCAGGCGTATTGCCGCCACCGAAGGGCTATCTGAAGCGTTTGCGCGAGATCTGTGACCAGCACAACATTCTGCTGATCTTCGATGAAGTGATTACCGGTTTTGGTCGCATGGGGGCGAACTTTGGCGCTGAGGCCTTTGGTGTTACGCCAGACCTGATGTGTATCGCCAAGCAGGTCACAAACGGCGCCATTCCGATGGGGGCCGTGATTGCCAGTACTGAGATCTACCAGACCTTCATGAACCAGCCGACTCCCGAGTATGCAGTGGAGTTCCCCCATGGCTATACCTACTCGGCGCACCCAGTTGCCTGCGCGGCAGGTATTGCGGCCTTGGACCTGTTGCAGAAAGAAGGCCTGGTTCAGGCTGCCGCTGAGCTGGCGCCGCACTTCGAGAGCGTGCTGCACGGCGTGAAGGGTGCGAAGAACATCGTTGATATTCGTAACTACGGCTTGGCGGGTGCGATCCAGATTGCTGCGCGTGACGGCGATGCCATCGTTCGCCCTTATGAAGCAGCGATGAAACTGTGGAAAGCCGGTTTCTACGTCCGCTTCGGCGGTGACACCCTGCAGTTCGGACCAACCTTCAACGCTAAGCCGCAGGAGCTGGACCGTCTGTTCGATGCAGTCGGCGAAGCGCTGAACCAGGTCGACTGAGCCCTTCTATATATAAGTAGCAGGCGCGGGCAGCCCCGCGCCTGGACTAGCACCCTCTCTGGAGTTCTGCATGAGCATTGTTCAACATTTGATCAACGGCGATCTGGTGTCTGGCGGCGAGCGTACCGCCGAGGTCTTTAACCCGTCCACGGGTCAGGTTATCCACAAGGTAGCGTTGGCCAGCAAGGAAACGGTCCAACAGGCTATCGATGCCGCCAAGGCAGCGTTCCCTGCCTGGCGCAATACACCTGCGGCCAAACGCGCTCAGATAATGTTCCGCTTCAAGCAACTGCTGGAAAAGAACGAAGCGCGTATCTCCCAGTTGATCAGCGAAGAGCACGGCAAGACCCTGGAAGACGCCGCTGGTGAACTGAAGCGGGGTATCGAGAACGTTGAGTTTGCCTGTGCCGCACCCGAAGTACTGAAGGGTGAGTACAGCCGCAATGTCGGCCCGAACATTGACGCCTGGTCCGACTTTCAGCCGCTGGGTGTGGTTGCCGGCATCACTCCGTTCAACTTCCCGGCGATGGTTCCACTGTGGATGTACCCACTGGCCATCGTTTGTGGCAACTGCTTCATCCTCAAACCGTCTGAGCGTGACCCAAGCTCGACGTTACTGATTGCTCAACTGTTGCAAGAGGCTGGCCTGCCTGACGGTGTGCTCAACGTGGTGCACGGCGACAAGGTTGCCGTGGATGCCCTGATTGAAGCACCTGAAGTCAAAGCACTGAGCTTTGTAGGTTCTACGCCAATCGCGGAGTACATCTATAAAGAAGGCGCTGCCCGTGGCAAGCGCGTACAAGCGCTGGGTGGTGCGAAGAACCACGCAGTACTGATGCCGGATGCCGACCTGGATAACGCGGTCAGCGCACTGATGGGTGCCGCTTACGGTTCCTGTGGCGAGCGTTGCATGGCGATCTCGGTTGCCGTATGTGTCGGTGACCAGGTCGCTGATGCATTGGTGGCCAAGCTGGTGCCACAGATCAAGGCGCTGAAAATCGGTGCAGGCACTTCCTGTGGTCTGGACATGGGGCCGTTGGTTACCGGGCAGCATCGCGACAAGGTGGCAGGCTATGTGGAAGACGGTCTCAAGGCCGGTGCCGAACTGGTTGTTGATGGTCGCGGCCTGAGTGTCGCCGGTCATGAGGAAGGCTTCTTCCTGGGGGGCTGCCTGTTTGACCGCGTGACGCCAGAGATGCGCATCTATAAAGAAGAGATCTTCGGGCCAGTGCTGTGCGTCGTACGGGTTAACAGCCTGGAGGAAGCAATGCAGCTCATCAACGAGCACGAGTACGGCAATGGCACATGTATCTTCACTCGCGACGGTGAGGCCGCTCGCTTGTTCTGCGACGAAATCGAAGTGGGTATGGTCGGTGTCAACGTGCCGCTGCCGGTACCGGTGGCTTACCACAGCTTTGGTGGCTGGAAGCGTTCGCTGTTCGGTGACCTGCATGCATATGGCCCGGATGGGGTGCGTTTCTACACCCGCCGCAAGGCAATCACTCAGCGCTGGCCACAACGCGCCAGCCATGAGGCTTCGCAGTTCGCATTCCCAAGCCTGTAAGTGCGGCTAGAAAGAGAGGGGAGGCCGTAAGGCCTCCCCTCTCTTGTTTTAGCCTATTTGGGCGTGATGCATAGAAACGTTACAGATAGTCCTTGACGTGCTGTTTTATATCTCTATAATTCGCCCCACTTCCGGCGCAGTCGAAACGGAAAACTTCTTGTTAATCAACGAGTTAGATGTTTAGTGATGGTGCTGGAAGTGCTTCGGTCGAATAGATCGGCAGCGGTGAAAAAGGTGGTTGACAGCGACTTGAAACGCTGTAGAATTCGCCTCCCGCTAACGAGAGATCGAAGCGAGTCAAGTGGTTGAAGTTGAACGGAAAATTTTGAAAAACTTCAAAATAAACGCTTGACAGAGACAGAGGAAAGCGTAGAATGCGCGCCTCGGTTGAGACGAAAAGCTCTTAACCAACCGCTCTTTAACAATCGAATCAAGCAATTCGTGTGGGTGCTTGTGAAATCAGACTGATAGTCAAAAAGATTATCAGCATCACAAGTGACTACACGAGAAATCGAAATAGTCATTTGAGATTGCTGAGCCAAGTTTAGGGTTTTCTCAAAACCCAAGCAGTATTGAACTGAAGAGTTTGATCATGGCTCAGATTGAACGCTGGCGGCAGGCCTAACACATGCAAGTCGAGCGGATGACGGGAGCTTGCTCCTTGATTCAGCGGCGGACGGGTGAGTAATACCTAGGAATCTGCCTGATAGTGGGGGACAACGTTTCGAAAGGAACGCTAATACCGCATACGTCCTACGGGAGAAAGCAGGGGACCTTCGGGCCTTGCGCTATCAGATGAGCCTAGGTCGGATTAGCTAGTTGGTGAGGTAATGGCTCACCAAGGCGACGATCCGTAACTGGTCTGAGAGGATGATCAGTCACACTGGAACTGAGACACGGTCCAGACTCCTACGGGAGGCAGCAGTGGGGAATATTGGACAATGGGCGAAAGCCTGATCCAGCCATGCCGCGTGTGTGAAGAAGGTCTTCGGATTGTAAAGCACTTTAAGTTGGGAGGAAGGGCAGTAAGCTAATACCTTGCTGTTTTGACGTTACCGACAGAATAAGCACCGGCTAACTCTGTGCCAGCAGCCGCGGTAATACAGAGGGTGCAAGCGTTAATCGGAATTACTGGGCGTAAAGCGCGCGTAGGTGGTTCGTTAAGTTGGATGTGAAATCCCCGGGCTCAACCTGGGAACTGCATCCAAAACTGGCGAGCTAGAGTAGGGCAGAGGGTGGTGGAATTTCCTGTGTAGCGGTGAAATGCGTAGATATAGGAAGGAACACCAGTGGCGAAGGCGACCACCTGGGCTCATACTGACACTGAGGTGCGAAAGCGTGGGGAGCAAACAGGATTAGATACCCTGGTAGTCCACGCCGTAAACGATGTCA
Source organism: Pseudomonas sp. HLS-6 TE3448 (assembly GCF_053629555.1). Lineage (NCBI taxonomy): Bacteria > Pseudomonadati > Pseudomonadota > Gammaproteobacteria > Pseudomonadales > Pseudomonadaceae > Pseudomonas > Pseudomonas sp. HLS-6 TE3448. The sequence continues at coordinate 2,015,242 of NZ_JBRJIO010000001.1, forward strand.
ACTAGCCGTTGGAATCCTTGAGATTTTAGTGGCGCAGCTAACGCATTAAGTTGACCGCCTGGGGAGTACGGCCGCAAGGTTAAAACTCAAATGAATTGACGGGGGCCCGCACAAGCGGTGGAGCATGTGGTTTAATTCGAAGCAACGCGAAGAACCTTACCAGGCCTTGACATCCAATGAACTTTCCAGAGATGGATTGGTGCCTTCGGGAACATTGAGACAGGTGCTGCATGGCTGTCGTCAGCTCGTGTCGTGAGATGTTGGGTTAAGTCCCGTAACGAGCGCAACCCTTGTCCTTAGTTACCAGCACGTAATGGTGGGCACTCTAAGGAGACTGCCGGTGACAAACCGGAGGAAGGTGGGGATGACGTCAAGTCATCATGGCCCTTACGGCCTGGGCTACACACGTGCTACAATGGTCGGTACAGAGGGTTGCCAAGCCGCGAGGTGGAGCTAATCTCACAAAACCGATCGTAGTCCGGATCGCAGTCTGCAACTCGACTGCGTGAAGTCGGAATCGCTAGTAATCGCGAATCAGAATGTCGCGGTGAATACGTTCCCGGGCCTTGTACACACCGCCCGTCACACCATGGGAGTGGGTTGCACCAGAAGTAGCTAGTCTAACCTTCGGGGGGACGGTTACCACGGTGTGATTCATGACTGGGGTGAAGTCGTAACAAGGTAGCCGTAGGGGAACCTGCGGCTGGATCACCTCCTTAATCGACGACATCAGCTGCTTCATAAGCTCCCACACGAATTGCTTGATTCATTGAAGAAGACGATTAGGTTAGCAACCTTCGATTGGGTCTGTAGCTCAGTTGGTTAGAGCGCACCCCTGATAAGGGTGAGGTCGGCAGTTCGAATCTGCCCAGACCCACCAATTGCTGGGGCCATAGCTCAGCTGGGAGAGCGCCTGCCTTGCACGCAGGAGGTCAGCGGTTCGATCCCGCTTGGCTCCACCACCCCTCTTGCTCAACCGTGTCAAAGCTTAGAAATGAGCATTCCATTGTGATGATGGTGAATGTTGATTTCTGAACTTTTTCAGAATCGTTCTTTAAAAATTTGGGTATGTGATAGAAATAGACTGAATAGCACTTTCACTGGTGTTTATTCAGGCTAAGGTAAAATTTGTGAGTGTCTCTTAAGTCTTTAAGAGTATTGCGAATTTTCGGCGAATGTCGTCTTCACAGTATAACCAGATTGCTTGGGGTTATATGGTCAAGTGAAGAAGCGCATACGGTGGATGCCTTGGCAGTCAGAGGCGATGAAAGACGTGGTAGCCTGCGATAAGCTTCGGGGAGTCGGCAAACAGACTTTGATCCGGAGATCTCTGAATGGGGGAACCCACCTAGGATAACCTAGGTATCTTGTACTGAATACATAGGTGCAAGAGGCGAACCAGGGGAACTGAAACATCTAAGTACCCTGAGGAAAAGAAATCAACCGAGATTCCCTTAGTAGTGGCGAGCGAACGGGGACTAGCCCTTAAGTTGATTTGAGATTAGCGGAACGCTCTGGAAAGTGCGGCCATAGTGGGTGATAGCCCTGTACGCGAAAATCTCTTACCAATGAAATCGAGTAGGACGGAGCACGAGAAACTTTGTCTGAATATGGGGGGACCATCCTCCAAGGCTAAATACTACTGACTGACCGATAGTGAACTAGTACCGTGAGGGAAAGGCGAAAAGAACCCCGGAGAGGGGAGTGAAATAGATCCTGAAACCGTATGCGTACAAGCAGTGGGAGCCTACTTTGTTAGGTGACTGCGTACCTTTTGTATAATGGGTCAGCGACTTATATTCAGTGGCGAGCTTAACCGAATAGGGGAGGCGTAGCGAAAGCGAGTCTTAATAGGGCGTTTAGTCGCTGGGTATAGACCCGAAACCGGGCGATCTATCCATGGGCAGGTTGAAGGTTAGGTAACACTGACTGGAGGACCGAACCGACTACCGTTGAAAAGTTAGCGGATGACCTGTGGATCGGAGTGAAAGGCTAATCAAGCTCGGAGATAGCTGGTTCTCCTCGAAAGCTATTTAGGTAGCGCCTCATGTATCACTGTAGGGGGTAGAGCACTGTTTCGGCTAGGGGGTCATCCCGACTTACCAAACCGATGCAAACTCCGAATACCTACAAGTGCCGAGCATGGGAGACACACGGCGGGTGCTAACGTCCGTCGTGAAAAGGGAAACAACCCAGACCGTCAGCTAAGGTCCCAAAGTCATGGTTAAGTGGGAAACGATGTGGGAAGGCTTAGACAGCTAGGAGGTTGGCTTAGAAGCAGCCACCCTTTAAAGAAAGCGTAATAGCTCACTAGTCGAGTCGGCCTGCGCGGAAGATGTAACGGGGCTCAAACCATGCACCGAAGCTACGGGTGTCACTTAGGTGACGCGGTAGAGGAGCGTTCTGTAAGCCTGTGAAGGTGAGTTGAGAAGCTTGCTGGAGGTATCAGAAGTGCGAATGCTGACATGAGTAACGACAATGGGAGTGAAAAACTCCCACGCCGAAAGACCAAGGTTTCCTGCGCAACGTTAATCGACGCAGGGTTAGTCGGTCCCTAAGGCGAGGCTGAAAAGCGTAGTCGATGGAAAACAGGTTAATATTCCTGTACTTCTGGTTATTGCGATGGAGGGACGGAGAAGGCTAGGCCAGCTTGGCGTTGGTTGTCCAAGTTTAAGGTGGTAGGCTGAGATCTTAGGTAAATCCGGGATCTTAAGGCCGAGAGCTGATGACGAGTGCTCTTTAGAGCGCGAAGTGGTTGATGCCATGCTTCCAAGAAAAGCTTCTAAGCTTCAGATAACCAGGAACCGTACCCCAAACCGACACAGGTGGTTGGGTAGAGAATACCAAGGCGCTTGAGAGAACTCGGGTGAAGGAACTAGGCAAAATGGCACCGTAACTTCGGGAGAAGGTGCGCCGGTGAGGGTGAAGGACTTGCTCCGTAAGCCCATGCCGGTCGAAGATACCAGGCCGCTGCGACTGTTTATTAAAAACACAGCACTCTGCAAACACGAAAGTGGACGTATAGGGTGTGACGCCTGCCCGGTGCCGGAAGGTTAATTGATGGGGTTAGCTAACGCGAAGCTCTTGATCGAAGCCCCGGTAAACGGCGGCCGTAACTATAACGGTCCTAAGGTAGCGAAATTCCTTGTCGGGTAAGTTCCGACCTGCACGAATGGCGTAACGATGGCGGCGCTGTCTCCACCCGAGACTCAGTGAAATTGAAATCGCTGTGAAGATGCAGTGTATCCGCGGCTAGACGGAAAGACCCCGTGAACCTTTACTATAGCTTTGCACTGGACTTTGAATTTGCTTGTGTAGGATAGGTGGGAGGCTTTGAAGCGTGGACGCCAGTTCGCGTGGAGCCATCCTTGAAATACCACCCTGGCAACTTTGAGGTTCTAACTCAGGTCCGTCATCCGGATCGAGGACAGTGTATGGTGGGTAGTTTGACTGGGGCGGTCTCCTCCTAAAGAGTAACGGAGGAGTACGAAGGTGCGCTCAGACCGGTCGGAAATCGGTCGTAGAGTATAAAGGCAAAAGCGCGCTTGACTGCGAGACAGACACGTCGAGCAGGTACGAAAGTAGGTCTTAGTGATCCGGTGGTTCTGTATGGAAGGGCCATCGCTCAACGGATAAAAGGTACTCCGGGGATAACAGGCTGATACCGCCCAAGAGTTCATATCGACGGCGGTGTTTGGCACCTCGATGTCGGCTCATCACATCCTGGGGCTGAAGCCGGTCCCAAGGGTATGGCTGTTCGCCATTTAAAGTGGTACGCGAGCTGGGTTTAGAACGTCGTGAGACAGTTCGGTCCCTATCTGCCGTGGACGTTTGAGATTTGAGAGGGGCTGCTCCTAGTACGAGAGGACCGGAGTGGACGAACCTCTGGTGTTCCGGTTGTCACGCCAGTGGCATTGCCGGGTAGCTATGTTCGGAAGAGATAACCGCTGAAAGCATCTAAGCGGGAAACTTGCCTCAAGATGAGATCTCACTGGAGCCTTGAGCTCCCTGAAGGGCCGTCGAAGACTACGACGTTGATAGGTTGGGTGTGTAAGTGCTGTGAGGCATTGAGCTAACCAATACTAATTGCCCGTGAGGCTTGACCATATAACACCCAAGCAATTTGCGTCGAAAGGCCAGATTGCGGTGTTGTGAAGACGAAACGAACCGAAAGTTTGCGACTCACAACTATCACATACCCGATTTGCTGGAGCGTCGAAAGACGGTCTGGTACACAGAATTTCTTGACGACCATAGAGCATTGGAACCACCTGATCCCATCCCGAACTCAGCAGTGAAACGATGCATCGCCGATGGTAGTGTGGGGTTTCCCCATGTGAGAGTAGGTCATCGTCAAGATTAAATTCCGAAACCCCTATCTGCACATGCAGGTAGGGGTTTTGTCTTTGTGGCCTGGAAAACATCGCCAGCGAGGCCTGTCTCTGCAGCTCATGCTAAGGTTCGAGCCTCTTCACACCGCACCAAGGGATACTCATGCCGCACACCTCCAATCTACAGCCCGGCTTTATGGTGGTTCATGGCAACCGTCTGGATGAACTGCGAAGCCTGGTCGTGGGCTGGATGCGCCGCAATCCGCTGTTGCCGCTGGAGAATGAGATCGCATTGGTGCAAAGCAACGGCATTGCACAGTGGTTGAAGTTGGCTCTGGCTGAAGATCCTGAAGAAGATGATCAGGGCGGTTGCGGTATTGCTGCTGCCATTGACGTGCAACTGCCTGGCAGTTTCATGTGGCAGCTGTACCGCAAAGTGTTGGGGCGTGAGGAGATTCCGGAAACCTCGTTACTCGACAAGGCGCCGCTGACCTGGCGTTTGATGCGTCTACTACCTGAGGTCATTGATCGGCCGCATTTTGAGCCGTTGCAGCGTTTTTTGACCGACGATGCCGATTTGCGCAAGCGCTATCAACTCGCAGAGCGCTTGGCTGATCTGTTCGACCAGTATCAGGTGTACCGCGCCGACTGGTTGCAGGACTGGGCAGAAGGGCACCACCTGCTACGCACCGCACGTGGTGAGTCGAAGCCCTTGCCTGCGGCTAATTGCTGGCAGGCCGAATTGTGGCGAGCGCTGTTGCTGGACGTCGGTACTGAAGGCATGGCGCAGAGTCGTGCGGGTGTTCATCAGCGCTTTATTCAGCGTATCAACGAATTGCAGGAAGCCCCTGCCGGCTTGCCGTCACGGGTTATCGTCTTCGGTATTTCTTCGTTGCCGGCCCAGGCGCTTGAGGCGCTCGCGGGGCTATCTCGTTTCAGTCAGGTGCTGCTGTGTGTACTCAACCCTTGCCGACACCACTGGGCTGATATCGTCGCGGACAAGGACCTTCTGCGTCACCAGTACAAGCGTCAGCAGCGTAAGAGTGGCACCCCGGCAATGATCGATGCCGATGTACTGCACCAGCATGCCCACCCGTTGTTGGCGGCGTGGGGTAAGCAGGGCAGGGATTACATCAATCTGCTCGACAGTTATGACGACCCGAACAGTTATCGTGCGGCGTTCAGCGAAGGGCGTATTGACCTCTTCAGCGACAGCGAACCGCAGAATCTGCTCAACCAGTTGCAGGACGACATCCTCGAGTTGCGGCCGCTGACCGAGACGCGCGCGCTGTGGCCAAGCGTCGACCCACTCAAGGATCGCTCGATACGGTTTCATATTGCGCATAGCCCGCAGCGAGAAGTCGAGATCCTGCACGATCAGTTGCTCGCTCGCTTCAGTGCTGATTCAACCTTGCGCCCTCGCGATGTGATTGTGATGGTGCCGGATGTTGATACCTATGCTCCGCATATTCGTGCCGTATTTGGGCAGATCGCCCGTGACGATTCACGGTTCATCCCCTTCACCTTGGCCGATCAGGGGCAGCGTGGCCGCGATCCGCTGCTGATCGCCCTGGAGCATCTGCTCAAGCTTCCCGACAGCCGCTTCCCGGTCAGCGAGATTCTTGATCTGCTCGACGTCCCGGCCCTCAGGGCGCGTTTCGGGATTAAGGAAAGTGACCTACCGACACTGCATCGCTGGATTGAAGGTGCGGGAGTGCGCTGGGGCTTGAATGCCGAGCAGCGGGCGACACTTGAATTGCCTGCCGGGCTGGAACAGAACAGCTGGCATTTCGGTTTGCGCCGCATGCTGCTGGGGTATGCCGTGGGTGCCGGAGCAAGCTGTGACGGCATCGAGCCCTACGATGAGATCGGTGGGCTGGACGCGGCGTTGATCGGCCCGCTGGTTGCTCTCATTGATGCGCTGGAGGTGGCTTATCGCGAACTGTCCAGCCCAGCTTCTGCAGGCGACTGGGGAGCGCGTTTGAATGCGTTGCTGCAGGTGTTTTTCCGTGCAGAAAACGAGCATGACGACTATCTGCTGGTGCAGTTGCAGTCGCTGTGCGAGGACTGGCTAGAGACCTGCGAGATGGTCGGTCTTGAAGATTTGCTGCCGCTGACCGTGGTGCGTGAAGCCTGGCTGGCCGGGCTTGATCAGGGGCGCCTGTCGCAACGTTTCCTCGCCGGCTCCGTGAACTTTTGCACCCTGATGCCGATGCGGGCAATCCCCTTCAAGGTGATCTGTCTGCTGGGGATGAACGACGGCGACTATCCGCGAGCCCAGCCGCCTCTGGACTTCGACCTCATGGGCAGTGACTACCGTCCGGGTGATCGCTCGCGCCGCGAAGATGACCGTTACTTGTTGCTGGAGGCGCTGCTGTCGGCACGCGATCAACTCTACGTCAGTTGGGTAGGGCGCAGTATTCGTGACAACAGCGAGCGGCCGGCTTCGGTACTGATCGGGCAATTGCGTGATCATCTGGCAGCTGGCTGGACGCTTGCTGGTGGCGAAGCGCAGGACATGGACTCGCTGCTCCATGCGTTGACGGTCGAGCATCCACTGCAACCCTTCAGTGCTCGCTACTTCCATCAGGGCAGTGGTCTGTTCAGTTATGCCAATGAGTGGCGTGCGTTGCATCTGACGGATGCGGGGGAAGCCATTGAGCCGCCTGCCTTGGAGCCTTTCGTGGCTGACGAGCCACTGACCTTGCCATTGCTGCAGGATTTTCTAAGGCATCCCGTACGGCATTTTTTCAGTCAGCGTTTGAAGGTGTTCTTTGAGTCTGCTCAGGCACCGCTGGCTGATGAGGAGCCCTTTGTGCTCGATGCGCTGCAGCGCTACAGCTTGAGTGAGAACCTGTTGGCTGCAGCCCTGGCCGACACGCACGACAGCGAGCGCGCGCTGCTGGCTCAGGCCAACCGCCTGCAAGGGCGTGGCGTGCTGCCGATGGCCGGTTTTGGTGATTGCCTGCGTGACGAGCTCATTGAACCGTTGCCCGACCTGTTGCAGCGTCACCGTCAGCTTTTGGAGCAGTGGCCGCATCGTGTCGACAGCGCCCTGCCCATTCGTTTCGAGTATCGTCACTTGCGTCTTGATGGCTGGCTGGGCCAAGTCTATCGCCGTGAGGGCGATGACCTGTTGAGCATCACTACGTTACCTAACACCATCGGCAGCGGCCGTACCTTGAAGTGGCACCGCTTGATTCACAGTTGGGTCATGCACCTGGCCGCGTGTGCCGTGGGGCTGCCCTTGCACACGGCGGTGGTGGCCAGCGATCAGACCTTGTTGCTCAAGCCATTGGAAAAGGACGCTGCCGAGCAGTTTCTGGGCCACTTGTTGTTGGCTCGACAGGCCGGTATGTCGTCACCGCTGCCCGTGGCGGCGAAGACTGCATTCGCCTGGCTTGAGCAAAGTGATCCAGACAAGGCCCTGGCGGCAGCAGCCAAAGCCTATGACGGTGATGGCATCAGCCATGATGGCGAGCGCAGCGAAAGCACTGCGCTGGCTCGACAGTTCAGTGATTTCGCCGCCCTCACGGCCAGTGAGGAATTCGAAGGCTGGTGTGAGTCGCTTTACCGTCCACTGTATGACGCCGGCTGGCAGTCTGTTGGCCGTGAGGAGGGCCGCTCATGATGCTTGAACCACAACCGCCTTTGGCCCTGAGCTTTCCGTTGCACGGTAGCCAACTGATTGAAGCCAGTGCTGGCACCGGCAAAACCTTCACCATTTCCGCTCTCTATCTGCGCCTGGTGTTGGGGCATGGTGGCGAGCAAGGTTTCGGTCGTGAGTTGTTGCCGCCACAGATTCTCGTGGTGACGTTCACTGATGCCGCAACCAAGGAGTTGCGCGAGCGTATTCGCACGCGTCTGGCAGAGGCCGCACGCTTTTTCCGTGGGGATCTGCTGGAGGCCGACAGCCTGCTGCAACAACTGCGCGAGCAGTTTGATCCCCAGCATTGGGCGGCCTGTGCCAATCGGCTTGAGGTTGCGGCGCAGTGGATGGACGAGGCTGCGGTTTCGACCATTCACAGTTGGTGCCAACGCATGCTGCGTGAGCATGCGTTCGACAGCGGCAGCCTGTTTACCCAAACCCTGGAGACCGATCACAGCGATCTGCTGGGCCAGGTCATGCGCGATTATTGGCGCCGCTTCTGTTATGGCATGCAGGGCGACGCTTTGCAGTGGGTGCGTGCCAACTGGGGCAGCCCCGATGCCTTGTTGCCCAAGGTGCGCGCGTTGTTTGGTCGCCAGCGGGTGGCCAGTGACGCCGATGAACCGCAGGCACTGATCGACGGCGTTCTACAGCAACGTGCCGAGTACCTGCGTGAGTTGAAAGCGCCTTGGGCCCAATGGGCTGCCGAGTTGTTGCAACTCTGCCATGAAGGTCTCGCAGCCAAGCAGGTCGACGGGCGCAAGATGCAGGCGCGTTACTTCGAGCCCTGGTGTGAAAAGCTGAGGGTGTGGGCTACTGAAGAGCAGGCTGAGGAACTCGACCTCGGCACTGGCTTCACCCGCTTTACACCGGAGGGTATGGCAGAAGCCTGGAAAGGTGAGCCGCCACGGCACCCGGCCCTTGAGGCCATGTCGACCCTGCGTGAGCGTTTACAGGCCCTGCCGACTCCAGATGCCAGCCTGCTGGAGCATGCGGCGGCCTGGGTCGGCTCTCGCTTTGAGCAGGAAAAGCGGCGCCGTGCTGAAATGGGCTTCGACGACATGCTGTTGCGACTCGACAGTGCCTTGAGTGGTCCTGCCGGTGAACGCCTGGCCGGGTTGATTCGTGAGCAATTCCCCATCGCGCTGATCGACGAATTCCAGGATACCGATCCCGTCCAGTATCGGATCTTTCAGCGCATTTACCGCATTGAAGAAAACCTGCGCGAGACCGGGCTTTTCCTGATTGGAGACCCCAAGCAGGCTATCTATGCGTTCCGTGGTGCGGACATCTTTACCTACCTGCGAGCCCGTGAGGCCACCGCGGGTCGATTGCATACACTCGATACCAACTTTCGCTCCAGCCAGGCCATGGTTACTGCAGTCAACCATGTGTTCCAGCGTGCCGAGCAACGTACGCAGGGCGCCGGCGCTTTCCTGTTCCGACGCGAAGACGACAACCCGGTGCCGTTCCAGGCGGTCAAGGCTCAAGGCCGAAAGGAGACGCTGCAGGTCGGCGGTCAGGTCGTACCGGCGCTGAATATCTGGCAGCTTGTCAGTGACGAGCCGGTTTCGGCTGCGGTCTACCGGAAACAAATGGCTGCCAGCTGTGCCACTGCCATTGTCGCCTTGCTTAGCGGCGGGCAGCAGGGACGCAGTGGTTTTGTGCAGGCTGAGGGCGAGCTGCGGGGCTGCCAGCCTTCCGATATCGCCATTCTGGTTCGCGACGGCCGAGAGGCGCAGTTGGTTCGCGAAGAACTCGCCGCACGTGGGGTGCGTAGTGTTTACCTGTCGGACAAGGATTCGGTGTTCTCCGCCCAGGAGGCCCATGACCTGTTGTCCTGGCTCAAGGCCTGTGCCGAGCCGGATGTAGAGCGCTTGCTTAAAGCCGCGCTGGCCAGTGTTACCTTGAACTTGCCTCTGAGCGCGTTGGATCAACTGAACCAGGATGAGTTGGACTGGGAACGTTGGGTGATGAAATTCCGTGAGTACCGGCACCTGTGGCGTACTCAGGGCGTTCTGCCGATGTTGCGCCGCCTGCTGCATGACTTCAATTTGCCGCAGGTGCTGATCGCGCGCAGCGATGGCGAGCGGGTACTGACCAACCTCCTGCACCTTGCAGAGCTGTTGCAGCAGGCGGCAACCGAGCTGGATGGCGAGCAGGCACTGATTCGTCACCTGAGCGAACACCTGGCCTCTGGCGGCCAGGCGGCTGAAGAACAGATTCTGCGCCTGGAAAGTGATGAGCAACTGGTCAAGGTCGTGACCATTCACAAGTCCAAGGGGCTTGAGTATCCGTTGGTGTTTCTCCCATTCGTGTGCAGTACCAAACCGGTTGATGGCAAGCGCCTGCCACTGGCCTGGCACGACAGTGAGCGTCAGGCTCAACTGACCCTGACGCCTAACTCTGAGCAGATTGCGCTGGCCGATGATGAGCGTCTGGCCGAGGACCTGCGGTTGCTTTATGTCGCCCTGACGCGCGCACGCCATGCGTGCTGGCTGGGCGTGGCTGACCTCAAGCGGGGGACCAGCAAGGAGTCACTGCTGCACCGATCGGCGCTGGGCTACTTGCTGGGTGGCGGTGTGCCCTTGGATAACTCGGCAGCGCTCGGGCAATGGCTGGCGGCGCTCAGCGATGGGGCCCCGGCAATTCGCTGTGAAGTATTGCCCGAGGCAGAGGCGGCGTGCTTTACCGCAACGCGAAATACGGCCGAGCTGGCACCCCAGAGACTACCCCGCCGCCGTGCTGCCGAGAACTGGTGGATTGCCTCCTACAGTGCGCTGCATATCGGTGAAGACCTTCTGGCGCTGGACAGCTCCCAGGCGCAGCAACTGCTCGACGATGAGCGTGCCGATCCGCTGGTGCTTTCTGAAGCGTTGCCCGGTGGCAGTGATCTCCACCGTTTTCCCCGTGGCCCCAATCCGGGTACCTTTCTGCATGGCTTGCTGGAATGGGCAGGGCGCGAAGGCTTTGCCCGTGTTCGTGAGCAGCCGCATCTCCTGGAAAAGACCGTTGCACAACGCTGCAATCGGCGTGGCTGGACGGGCTGGATTAGCACCTTGAACCACTGGTTGGGGCAACTGATCGAGACGCCAATGCCGTTGGCGCCGAACAGCCCGCCCGTGGTCCTGGGCGAGCTACACCAGTACCAGATCGAGATGGAGTTCTGGTTCGCCAGCCATCAGGTGGATGTCGCCTGCCTTGATCGTCTGGTGGCGCAGTACACTCATAACGGCGAAAACCGTGCAGCCGCCAAGCCGGCACTGCTCAATGGCATGTTCAAAGGCTTTATTGACCTGGCCTTCGAACATGACGGTCGCTACTACGTGACCGATTACAAATCCAACTGGCTGGGCGCGGAGGATTCCGCCTACAGCGAGCAGGCCATGGAAACGGCGATTCTTGAGCATCGGTACGACTTGCAGTACGTCCTCTATCTGTTGGCCCTGCACCGGCAGTTGCGTGTTCGCCTGCCCGATTACGACTATGACCAGCATGTTGGCGGTGCCGTGTTCATGTTCCTGCGTGGGGCGCGTTCGTCGTCCAGAGGCGTGTACTTCGTCAAACCACCACGGGAATTGATTGAGCAACTGGATGCACTGTTTCGTGGCAATTGGCAGCCGCAACAACAGGACCTGTTTGGAGAGCAGCAGCCATGAGCCGTACCTTCACCGACCTTTTGCCATTGCCGCTGGACGCGCAACAGTTGTCGGCCCTGCGCCCCTTGAGCGAGATCAACGATCTGCTGATCCTGCTTGACCGTTGGGTTGAACGCGGTTGGTTACGCGCTCTGGACCGGGCCTTTGTTGCGTTTCTTGGCGAGCTCGACGGGCGTGCCGACCCTCGGGTGTTGCTGGCCGCCGCACTTGCCAGCCATCAGTTAGGGCATGGGCATGTCTGCCTGGATGTGGGCGAGACCCTCGCCGAGCCGGATTTCGCGTTGTCTCTGCCGCCTGAGGGTGACCTCCTGGCGGGGCCGGTGTTACTGCCGTCACAATTGCTTGAGCACCTGGATCAGGCGACCTGGTGTGCAATCCTGTCGAGCAGTGCGCTGGTGGCCCATGCCGGGAATGACGCGCAGACAGACAGACCGCTGGTGCTCTGCGGCCAACGCTTGTACCTGCGCCGGTACTGGGGCTATGAGCGCCAGGTCGACAGCGCCCTGCGTCAGCGTCTGGCACAGCAGGAGGTTGCGGCGGTCGACTTGCGTGCACGGCTTGACCAACTGTTCGAGAGCGGTGCTCCGGCAGGGCAGGTCGATTGGCAAAAACTTGCGTGTGCACTGGCGACCCGTGCGGGGTTCAGCATCATCACGGGTGGCCCCGGCACGGGTAAGACCACGACAGTCGTGCGGTTGCTGGCGTTACTTCAGGCTCCCGCAGTGGATATGGGGCGTCCGTTGCGTATTCGCCTCGCCGCACCGACGGGCAAGGCGGCTGCGCGCCTGACTGAGTCCATCGGTCAGCAAGTGCAGCAATTGGCTGTCAGTGAAACCGTGCGTGAACATATTCCCACCGAGGTCTCGACGGTTCACCGTCTTTTGGGCAGTCGACCTGGTTCGCGGCACTTCCGTCACCACTCGGGCAACCCGCTGCCGTTGGATGTACTGGTGGTCGATGAAGCCTCAATGATCGACTTGGAGATGATGGCCAACTTGCTGGCAGCCTTGCCGCATCATGCCCGGCTTATTCTGTTGGGTGACAAAGACCAATTGGCGTCGGTCGAGGCCGGTGCGGTACTGGGTGACCTGTGTCGTGATGCCGAGGCGGGTTGCTATAGCCCGCAGACTCAGCGCTGGCTGGAGCAGGTCAGTGGCGAACAGCTTGCCGACAGTGGGCTGCAGCCGGGCTCCGCAGAACAGCATGCTCTGGCCCAGCAAGTGGTCATGCTGCGTCACTCCCGACGTTTTGGTGAAGGTAGCGGTATCGGACAACTGGCGCGCTTGGTCAACGCTCAACAAGCGGAGCCGGCGAGGGCGCTGTTGGCAACGGCCATGCATGCGGATCTTCACCTGCTGAGCCTGCGTAGTGAGCAGGATCGAGCACTCGATCGATTGCTGCTGGACGGTATCGGACGTGGAGAAAGCGACGCCAAGGGCTATCGGTACTATCTGCAGGTGATGGGCAGTGAGCGTCCGCCCGAGAATGCCCCGCTGGATGATCCGCGCTGGGGCAACTGGGCCTTGGCGGTATTGCGGGCGTTCGAGACGTTTCAACTGCTCTGCGCGGTGCGAAAAGGGCCTTGGGGGGTAGAGGGGTTGAACCTGCGTGCTACCCAGGCCTTGTCCCGCGCGGGGCTGATCGACAGTGACGCGGTTTGGTACGAGGGCCGCCCGGTGTTGATGACCCGTAACGACTATGGGCTGGGTTTGATGAACGGTGACATCGGTATCGCCCTGCGGTTGCCGGAGGGAGGGAGTGGCGGCAAGCAGGTGCTGCGCGTTGCGTTCCCACGCAGTGACGGCAAGGGCGGTGTGCGCTTCGTGTTGCCAAGCCGGCTGAGCGATGTTGAAACGGTTTACGCGATGACGGTGCATAAGTCCCAGGGCTCGGAGTTTGCCCATACCGCGCTGATTTTGCCGGATGCCTTGAACCCGGTGTTGACCAAGGAACTGATCTACACCGGTATTACGCGCGCCAAGCACTGGTTCAGCCTTATTGAACCGCGGCAGGGTGTATTTCAGGAGGCGGTACGGCGCAAAGTGAAGCGGCTTTCGGGGCTGATGCTGGATCAGACCTGAGTGCTGCGATGCTGCCACACTCCGGATTGCCTCTTGGGGGGGATGGCTCGCGGGGAAAATGGGCATTGTGCTATCTTTGCCCAATTGTCGTGCCCCATTTTGAGAGAATTCCCACATGAACGTGGCCGCCCCGATCCCGGGACGTGTGATGAGCTGGATGCTTGGACTGCTGGGCAGTTTTCTTTTCCTGTGTACCAGCGTGGCCTGTGCTCAGGCTGACAGTAATGCGGCCCATGCGGAGCTTCGTGCCAAGGCTGTCACGCAGGTGGTGCTTGGAATTCTCAGTTATGCGCGTTGGCCGGTTGAACCGGCTCAACTGCGTCTGTGCCTGGTTGGGCCCACCGAATATGCCGATGATCTGGTCAAAGGGACCACCCAGGCCACTGGCCGTCCGGTGTTGGTGCGCCGACTGCTGACCGGTGCTCCACGGATTGTCGATGAGTGTGACGCGGTCTACATCGGTAAGCTCAGTGCTGAAGCGCGCAGCCAGTTACTCAGCGAGATCATTGGTCATCCGCTCCTGAGCATCAGCGAAGCGGACGATCCCTGTACGGTGGGTAGCCTGTTCTGTCTGCGGGTCAATGACACCCATGTGGCTTTTGAGGTCAACCTCGATTCGGTTGCCCGCAGCGGCGTGCGTATTCACCCCAGCGTACTGCAGCTGTCGCGGCGTCGGGCGGTGCAGCCGTGACCCGCCTGCGCAATGGCCTGGGGCGTTTGACCCTGCGTGCGGTGCTTGGGCGACGGCATTTGAGCGTTGCCTTGCTGGCTGTCGGGCTTGCGGGAATCTCTTTGACCCTGATGGGTGTCCTGACGCTGCGAGCCTACGCCAACCACAACTTGCACCTGATCGCCCGGTCGATCAACTACACCGTAGAAGCCTCGGTCGTGTTCAATGACAGCAGTGCGGCCAATGAGGCGCTGGCGCTGATTGCTGCGACTGAAGAAGTCGCCGACGCGAAGGTATTCGACGATAACGGGGATCTGCTGGCGCGCTGGCAACGCCACGACGATGGCATGCTGGCGCCGTTGAAGCGGTACCTGGCGAGCACGTTGCTGGAAGATCCCATCAACCTGCCAGTGGTGCACCAAGGGCAACAGGTCGGTCGAATCGAGCTGGTCGGTCAGGGTGATAGCCTGATGCGCTTTCTGCTCAGTGGCCTGATCGGCATCATGCTGTGTACCGTACTCAGTGCCTTCGGTGCGTTATCCCTGTCGCGTCGTTTGTTCGGCGATATCGTCGGCCCTTTGCGCAACCTTGCCAATGTGGCACATGCGGCACGTTGTGAGCGTCGCTTTGACCGGCGCGTCCCGCCTGCACAGATTGCCGAACTCAACGAGTTGGGCCATGACTTCAATGCGTTGCTTGATGAGCTGGAAACCTGGCAGCACCATCTGCAAAGCGAAAACGCAACCTTGGCGCACAAGGCCAGCCACGACAGCCTCACCGGGTTGCCGAACCGGGCGTTTTTCGAGGGGCGTCTGAGCCGAACCCTGCGTAGCGCGTCGCATAGCCAGGAATCTGTGGCTGTGCTGTTTATCGACAGTGATCATTTCAAGACCATCAATGACACCTACGGTCACGCTGCTGGCGATGAAGTGCTGATCACCGTGGCCAATCGGGTGCGGGCACAGTTGCGTGAGCATGATCTGGTCGCGCGCCTGGGCGGTGATGAGTTTGCGGTGCTACTGGCGCCTATTCAGCGAACCGAAGATGCCGAGCGTATTGCCGACAAGATCATCGCCAGCATGCGCACCCCGATTCATCTGCCTGACGGGCAGGTAGTGGTTTCATCCCTGAGTGTTGGCCTGGCGGTGTATCCCGATGATGGTGATACGCCGACTGAACTGCTTAGCGCTGCGGATGCCGCCATGTATCACGCCAAGCACCTCGGTCGAGGTGGGCGGCACAACGCAGAGTCGGAGCACTCTGCGGCTAGCACAAAAAACAGGAGTTAAACCGTGAGCCGTTCTATCAACCGTCTGCGCTTTCATTTTGTCGCTCTGACGCTTGCTTTGGTTACCCTTGTGGGTTGCCAGAGCGTGCCCCCCAAAGGCCTGAGTGCTGAACAAATTGCGCTCCTGAAGCAGGAGGGGTTCGTTTTGACCGATGAAGGCTGGATGTTCGGTTTGCCTGGCAAAGTCCTTTTTGGCAGTGACCTGGACAGCTTGAATGCGCAGAGCCGGAAAATCGTCGAGCGTATCGGCAAGTCGCTGCTCTCGGTCGATATTCAGCGGGTACGCGTGGACGGTCATACCGACTCGTCGGGCAAGGCCCGTTACAACGAGCAGTTGTCGCTACGCCGTGCGGCCAGTGCAGCAAGCGTGCTGATAGCCGTCGGCATGCGCCCGGAAAACGTTGAGACCCGCGGGCTGGGTAGCCGTGAGCCGGTTGCCAGCAATGACACTGCCGCCGGCCGCACGGAAAATCGTCGGGTCGCTATTGTCGTTGCTTCCGATTAATCAACGAACTAGTCAATAAACACCGTCGAGCGCGACTCGCCCATCAACAGCGCGGTGTTCAGCTCGGTCACTTCGCGGATGTAATCCCACAACAGGGTAATCCGCTTCAACTTGCGCAGATCCTCGCGGCAGTACATCCAGAACTGCCGGGTAATCTCTATTTCCTGCGGCAGGATCGGCACCAGGCGCGGATCCTGTGCGGCCAGGAAACACGGCAAGATGGCCAGCCCGCGGCCCTGTTGAGCGGCCACATACTGAGCGATCACGCTGGTGCTGCGCAGGTTGGCGCTGGCTGCGGGCAACAGGTTGGCCAGGTACAGCAGCTCGGAACTGAAGGCTAGGTCATCGACGTAGCTGATAAACGAATGATCGGCCAGATCACTGACCCGTTGAATCGGTGCATGGTTGTCCAGGTATTCCTGGGTGGCATACAGGCGCAGTCGGTAATCGCACAGTTTGCAGCACACATACGGTCCGTGTTCCGGGCGTTCCAGGGCAATGACAATATCGGCCTCGCGTTTGGACAGGCTGATGAAGTGTGGCAGCGGCAGGATGTCCACTGAAATGGCCGGGTAGTGGTCGAGGAAGTGGCTCAACTGCGGGGTCACGAAAAAGCTGCCGAAGCCTTCGGTGCAGCCCATGCGCACATGCCCGGAGAGGGCAACGCCGGAGCCTGAGACCTGCTCGCAGGCCATGTGCAGGGTACTTTCAATGGACTCGGCATAGCTGAGCAGGCGCTGGCCTTCTGCCGTGAGCACGAAACCACTGGTACGTGATTTCTCGAACAGTAATGTGCCCAGCGCCACCTCCAATGAGGCGATTCGCCGCGACACGGTGGTGTAGTCCACGCCCAGCCGCTTGGCTGCGCTGCTGGCCTTGCGGGTACGCGCCACTTCAAGGAAGAACTTCAGGTCATCCCAGTTCAATGAACCGAGGGAGGTGATGTTTTTTTGCATGTTGGACCGGATTTTATGTGCGTTCTTATTAGAAGTTTGCACATCTATACTCCAAATCAGCCCCTTGACCAAGTGCCCGTCGCGCTTGACGCGCCGAAGGCGATCTCTCCCTAACAACAAATTCAGGAGAAGCCCCATGAACGCATCCCTTACGCCCAACCAGACCAAGGTCGACCAGGTTCGCCTGCTGATCGACGGCCAGTGGGTCGAGTCGAAAACTACAGAATGGCGTGACGTGGTAAACCCTGCGACCCAGCAGGTGCTGGCGCGGGTACCCTTTGCTACTGCCGATGAAGTCGATGCGGCCATTGCGGCGGCTCAACGTGCGTTCAAGACCTGGCGTGATACGCCGATTGGTGCGCGGATGCGCATCATGCTCAAGCTGCAGGCACTGATTCGCGAGCATTCCAAGCGCATCGCGCTGACCCTCAGTGCTGAGCAGGGCAAGACCATTGCTGATGCTGAAGGCGATATCTTCCGCGGCCTGGAAGTGGTCGAGCACGCATGCTCCATCGGCACCCTGCAGATGGGCGAGTTTGCCGAGAACGTTGCCGGTGGTGTTGATACCTACACCCTGCGCCAGCCGATCGGCGTCTGTGCCGGCATTACCCCGTTCAACTTCCCGGCGATGATCCCGCTGTGGATGTTCCCGATGGCCATCGTGTGCGGTAATACCTTTGTCCTCAAGCCGTCCGAGCAGGACCCACTGTCGACCATGATGCTGGTGGAGCTGGCCATCGAAGCCGGTGTGCCGGCTGGCGTACTGAACGTTGTGCATGGCGGCAAGCAGGTGGTTGATGCCCTGTGTACTCATCAGGACATCAAGGCCATTTCGTTCGTCGGTTCGACCGAGGTCGGTACCCACGTCTACAACCTGGCGGGCCAACACGGCAAACGCGTGCAGTCGATGATGGGCGCGAAGAACCATGCCGTCGTGCTGCCGGATGCCAACCGTACGCAAACCCTCAATGCACTGGTGGGTGCCGGTTTTGGTGCGGCCGGTCAGCGCTGCATGGCCACCTCGGTTGCGGTGCTGGTGGGCAAGGCGCGTGAATGGCTACCGGAACTCAAAGAACTGGCGTCCAAGCTCAAGGTCAATGCCGGCAGTGAGCCGGGCACTGATGTCGGCCCGCTGATTTCCAAGCGTGCCAAGGAGCGCGTACTGGGCTTGATCGAGAGCGGTATCCGTGAGGGCGCGAAGCTGGAACTGGACGGCCGCGACGTCAAGGTTCCTGGCTACGAGGAAGGCAACTTCATTGGCCCGACCCTGTTCTCCGGCGTGACCACCGACATGCAGATCTACACCCAGGAAATCTTCGGCCCGGTGCTGGTGGTGCTGGAGGTCGATACCCTTGATGAGGCCATCGCCCTGGTCAACCGCAACCCCTTTGGCAACGGCACTGGCCTGTTTACCCAAAGCGGCGCAGCGGCACGCAAGTTCCAGAGTGAAATCGATGTTGGTCAGGTTGGTATCAACATCCCAATCCCGGTCCCGGTTCCGTTCTTCAGCTTCACCGGTTCGCGCGGTTCCAAGCTCGGTGACCTGGGCCCTTACGGCAAGCAAGTGGTGCAGTTCTACACTCAGACCAAGACCGTCACGGCCCGTTGGTTCGATGACGACAGCGTCAACGACGGTGTGAACACCACCATCAGCCTGCGCTAAGGAGATCGTCATGCGTATTGCATTTATCGGCTTGGGCAACATGGGCGCGCCGATGGCGCGCAACCTGATCAAGGCCGGGCATCAACTGAATCTGTTTGACCTGAACAAGACCATCCTGGCCGAGCTTGCCGAGTTGGGTGGCCAGGTCAGTGCCTCGCCACGGGAAGCGGCAGAAGGCAGCGAGCTGGTGATTACCATGCTGCCAGCCGCCGCCCATGTGCGCAGAGTGTACCTGAGTGAAGACGGCGTGCTGGCGGGTGTGCGTGCCGGTACCCCGGTAGTGGATTGCAGCACCATCGACCCGCAGACGGCTCGTGATGTTGCGGCCGCCGCCGCCAAGCAGGGTGTCGCGCTGGCCGATGCGCCGGTTTCCGGTGGCACGGGCGGCGCCCAGGCGGGCACACTGACCTTCATGGTGGGCGCGAGCGCTGAACTGTTTGCCACCTTGCAGCCGGTACTGGCGCAGATGGGCCGCAACATCGTTCATTGTGGCGATGTCGGCACCGGGCAGATCGCCAAGATCTGTAACAACCTGCTGCTGGGTATCTCGATGGTGGGGGTGTCCGAAGCCATGGCGCTGGGCAATGCCCTGGGTATCGATACCAAGGTTCTGGCGGGGATTATCAATAGCTCCACTGGGCGTTGCTGGAGCTCGGATACCTATAATCCGTGGCCGGGCATCATCGAGACGGCACCGGCTTCGCGCGGCTATACCGGCGGTTTTGGCGCCGAGCTGATGCTCAAGGACCTGGGGTTGGCGACTGAGGCGGCACGCCAGGCTCACCAGCCGGTGATTCTCGGCGCGGTGGCGCAGCAGTTGTATCAAGCGATGAGTTTGCGCGGTGATGGCGGCAAGGACTTCTCCGCGATCGTCGAAGGTTACCGCAAGCCTGAATAGCAAGCTGCGTTGATCACGGGCAGGCCGGCTCCTGTGCAGGAGCTGGCCTGTCGGCTTTGCTTACGCAAAGACGAAGTACTTGCGTACGGTCTCCACCACTTCCCAGGTGCCGCGCATTCCCGGTTCGACGATGAAGATGTCTCCCGCCCGCAGGTGGATCGGCTCTTGGCCATCAGGCGTGATCACGCAGTAGCCTTCCTGAAAGTGGCAGTATTCCCACTTCTCGTAATTGACCCGCCATTTGCCAGGCGTGCAGATCCAGGTACCCATGATCTTGCTGCCATCCTCGCTGGTATAGGCGTTGAGGTTGACGGTGTGCGGGTCTCCGGCGAGTTTCTCCCATTTGCAGGCATCGAGTACCGGTAACGGGTGGGTGTCGCGCAGAACGACGATCGATTTCGACATGAGGGCTCCAGGCAGGCTGAGGAAGTGAACCCGCAGCCTAGCGGGCGGCTCAGCCCCCCGGTTGTCTGGACTCGACATCAAGCTGTCCAGAAGCGCACAAGTCATGAGCCCTGCAATAGATACGCGACTGCAATAATTCGCGTTCAATTCGTGCGCTCCAGTCAAAAGCGTTTTGCCGTCGAGGTGGTTTTTCCGGGCTTTGTTCGTCGTTAACCTGCCCGGCATTCAATTCCATCCGGTTCGCCATCCCAATGGCGTCGACCGGGCACCCGATGAGGCCCCGATGAAAAAAGTCCTGTTGCTCAATGGCGGCAAGAAATTCGCCCACTCCGATGGCCGCTTGAATGAAACCCTGCATGAGGCAGCGCTGGCGTTTCTGGATCGTGCCGGCTTTG
This sequence comes from Pseudomonas sp. HLS-6 TE3448, assembly GCF_053629555.1. Classification (NCBI taxonomy): domain Bacteria; kingdom Pseudomonadati; phylum Pseudomonadota; class Gammaproteobacteria; order Pseudomonadales; family Pseudomonadaceae; genus Pseudomonas; species Pseudomonas sp. HLS-6 TE3448. Next base: position 2,035,742 of record NZ_JBRJIO010000001.1, read on the forward strand.
ACGTCAAATCCACCTACATCGACGGTGGTTATGACAATGCTGAAGAGGTGCAGAAGTTTCTCTGGGCGGACGTGATCATCTATCAAATGCCCGGCTGGTGGATGGGCGCGCCCTGGACCGTCAAGCAGTACCTTGATGAGGTCTTCACCGCCGGTCACGGCAGCCTCTATGCCAGCGACGGTCGAACCCGTTCCGACGCGTCGCAGAAGTACGGCAGTGGCGGCCTTGTTCACGGCAAGCACTACATGATTTCGGCCACCTGGAATGCGCCGCAGCAGGCGTTCGATGACCCTGACGACTTCTTTGAAGGCAAGGGTGTGGACGCCGTGTACTTCCCGTTTCACAAGGCTAATCAGTTCCTCGGCATGACGGGGCTTCCGACTTATCTGGCGGTGGATGTGATGAAGCGCCCGAACGTCGCTGCTGCCGTCACTGCGTATGAGCAACATCTGGCCCGGGTATTCCAGATCCCGGCTTGATGGGTGCTTGCACAAGCCTTTGCAAGCCGCTATCAATCAGCGTTTGGTCGCTGCACAAGGTGTTCGCGTGAAAGCCAGGTCCGATGAGTTACAGGTGTTCGTCTCGGTGATCGAGTGCGGCTCGATTTCCGCTGCGGCCGAGCAGGTCGGGCAGACCCCATCGGCGGTCAGTCGAACCTTGTCACGCCTTGAAGCCAAGCTGTGTACCACGCTGATCAATCGCACCACCCGGCGCATGGACCTGACCGAGGAGGGCCGGTTTTTCTTCGAGCGGGCCAAGGCGATTCTTGCGCAGATGGATGAGCTTGAAGAGCGTTTGTCGTTACACCGTCAGACGCCGTCCGGGCGGCTGCGGATCAACGCGGCGGCGCCGTTCATGCTGCACGCTATCGTCCCTTGGGTGGAGGAGTTCCGTGAGCACTATCCGGACATCCAACTGGAGTTGAACACGGACGACCTGATCATTGACTTGCTGGAGCAGGGTACCGATGTGGCGATCCGCATTGGCGAACTGTCCGACTCCAGCCTGCATGCCCGTTCGCTGGGCTGCAGCCCGCTGCAGATCCTGGCCAGCCCCGAGTACCTGGCGCGGCATGGCACGCCACGGCAGGTTGAAGACCTGGCCGGGCACTCGCTGTTGGGCTTCAGCCAGACCGAGACGCTCAACCACTGGCCTTTGCGCCATGCTGAAGGCGATCGTCTACCCATTCGTCCGAGCCTGTCGGCATCCAGCGGCGAAACCTTGCGCCAATTGGCCTTGGCCGGGGCAGGCATCGCGTGTCTGTCGCACTTCATGAGCCACGAGGACGTGCGTGCCGGACGCCTGCAGCTGATCCTTGCCGATGCCAACAGCGGCTATCGCCAGCCGATCCATGCGGTGTACTACCGCAATACGCAACTGGCCCTGCGCATTCAGTGCTTTCTCGATTTCATTCAGCAAAAGCTGGCGGTCTACGCCTGTTGAGATTTCTGGCGGCGACAGAGGCTGTCTAAACGCGGCTGTTTTCGCTTCGGTGTTTGATATGTCGTTCGACATCAGCCTTAATGGGTGTTCAACGAAAACAACACTAAGGAAGCTTTCATGCGCGTTGTGATGTTCCGACTCCTGACCCTCAGTGCCGCGATTATCGCCAGTTCTTCGGCCTACGCCGTGACCCTGGACGGTGGCGCGGTCGCCGCGCCCGATCAATATGGTGCACAGGTAGCCGCCGAAGTCCTGAAAAAAGGCGGTAACGCGGTGGATGCTGCCGTGGCGACTGCATTCACGCTGGCGGTGACTTACCCCGAGGCTGGCAATATCGGCGGCGGTGGTTTCATGACCCTGTACATGGACGGCAAGCCCTATTTCCTCGACTACCGCGAGATCGCCCCGAAAGCGGCGAACCGCACCATGTACCTGGACGATAAAGGCGAGGTCATCGAGAACCTCAGTCTGGTCGGTGCACGTGCCGCTGGTGTCCCGGGTACGGTGATGGGGTTATGGGAGGCGCATCAGAAATTCGGCAAGCTGCCTTGGGCCGAGCTGCTGACCCCAGCAGTCGGTTACGCCAGGAATGGCTTTAAAGTGGCCTCCAAACAGTACCAGTACCGTGAGGACGCCCTGGGTCTGTTCAAGGACAGCACCAACTTCAATGACTATTTCGGCAGCATGAAGGTCGGCGAAACCTTCAAGCAACCCGAGTTGGCGCAAACCCTGGAGCGTATTGCCAGCAATGGCGTCAGTGAGTTCTATCAGGGCAAGACCGCCGACCTGCTGGTGGCTCAGATGCAGGCCGACAAGGGCTTGATCAGCAAAGATGACCTGAAGGATTACAAGGCTGTCTGGCGTGAGCCGATGCGCATCGACTGGCGCGGCAACACGGTCTACACCGCGCCGTTGCCAAGCTCTGGTGGTATCGCGCTGGCGCAACTGCTGGGCATCAAGGAAAACCGCGCTGCCGACTTCAAGGGCGTTGAGTTGAACTCGGCTCGTTATATCCACCTGCTGGCCGAAATCGAGAAGCGGGTATTTGCCGACCGTGCCGACTACCTCGGCGACCCTGCGTTCAGCAAGGTGCCAGTTGAGCAATTGATTGCCAAGGACTACCTGCTCAAGCGTGCCAAGGAGGTCAATCCGACGGCCATCTCTGAGACGGAGAAAGTTCGCCCGGGCCTGGAACCGCATCAGACCACGCACTTCTCCATCGTCGACAAGCAGGGTAACGCCGTCAGCAACACCTACACCTTGAACTGGGACTATGGCAGTGGCGTTGTCGTCAAGGGCGCTGGCTTCCTGCTCAATGACGAGATGGATGACTTCAGTTCCAAGCCTGGCGTAGCCAACGCCTTCGGTGTGGTCGGCGGCGACGCCAACGCCATCGAGCCAGGTAAGCGCATGCTTTCGTCAATGAGCCCAACGCTGGTAACCCGCGACGGCCAGGTCACCCTGGTTCTGGGCACGCCGGGTGGTTCGCGGATTTTCACCTCGATCTTCCAGGTGTTGAACAACCTCTATGACTACAACCTGCCGCTGGAGAAGGCCGTTGCTGCGCAGCGTGTGCATCATCAGTTGCTGCCTAAGGACACTATCTATTACGACGCTTATGCGCCGTTGAATGGCAAGGTGGCTGATGATCTGAAGAAGATGGGGTACACCCTGGAAGATCAGGGTTGGGAGATGGGGGATATCCAGGCGATCCGGGTCAATGGCACGGCGCTGGAAACCGCCTCCGATCCACGTGGCCGGGGTGTGGGCCACGTGGTGAAGTAACCGGCCTTATCGCTGGCACTGTAGACGCCTGCTGGTGTCGGCAGTGCCAGCGATGTTTCAGGTCAGACGCGGAAGTGGCTGACCATCATCTGCAACTGGTTACCCAGCCGTGCCAGCTCGACGCTGGACGCCGCGGTTTCTTCACTGGCTGCGGAAGTCTGCTCCGAGACATCGCGTACATTGAGGATGCTGCGGCTGATTTCCTCGGCTACGGCACTCTGCTGCTCGGCGGCTGCGGCGATCTGCTGATTCATCGACTGGATGTTCGACACCACGCGGGTGATGTTCTCCAGTGATGCACCGGCTTTACGCGTCAGTTCAACGCTGCTGTCGGTCAGGTTACGGCTGTTCAGCATGACGTTGGCGACCTGTTGGGTACCGCTTTGCAGGCCTGCTACCAGTTCTTCGATCTCTTCGGTGGATTTCTGCGTGCGCTGGGCCAGGCCGCGAACCTCGTCCGCGACCACGGCAAAACCACGACCGGCTTCGCCTGCGCGGGCCGCTTCGATGGCGGCATTCAGGGCGAGCAGGTTGGTCTGCTCGGCGACCGACTTGATCACGTCCATGACGCTGCCGATCTTCTGGCTTTCCTGTTGCAGGTGCCCCATGGCGTCGGTCGAGCGCTTCACTTCTTCGGCCAGGCGTTCGATTTGGGCAATGGCCTGGGCGACGACCTCATCACCCGCACGGGCCTGACCGTCAGCATCGGTTGCCGCTTCTGAGGCCAGCTCGGCGTTGCGCGCCACCTCCTGCACTGTCGTCGCCATTTCATGCATGGCGGTTGCCACCTGATCGGTTTCGACCTTCTGGCTGTTGACTCCGGCATTGGTTTCCTCGGTGACCGCCGAGAGTTCTTCCGCTGCGCTGGCGATCTGGGTGACGCCGTCACGGATGCCTGTGATCAAGTCACGCAGGGTGCTGCCCATGCGCTGTATGCCTTGCTGTAAAACGCCCAACTCGTCTCGGCGGGTCACGCGTAGCTCATGGGTCAGGTCGCCTGCAGCGATTTTCTCGACCACCTTGAGGGTGTCTTGCAGCGGGCGGGTAATCTGGCGGGTAATGATAACCGCGGCCAGTACGCCGAACAGCAGTGCCAGCAGGGTGCTGATGAGTTGCAGTGCACGCGCCTGGGCGCTTTCGTCATCACGACGATCCAGTTGGATCTTATAGAGCTGATCGCTGTATTTGACGATATCGGCGCCTTGTACGGTCATTTCCTGGCGAGCTACGGCGATCTCGGCAATGGCGCTCTTGAAGGTGAGTACGGCGTCACGGTAGGCGAGGATGGCGCTTTCGAACTGCTTCGCGCGGGTGGTTTCGCGTGGCAGGTGATCGTTCAGTTGGCGGACTTCAGTCAGGGCGGCATCCAGTTGTCGCAGAGCCGCCTGCTCGGTCGAAGTACTGAGGTCGGCAATGTAGCTGCGCACTTCCAGGCGCACCATCATCAGTTGTTCCTTGACCCGCGTAATGGCCTGGAATTGCTCAAGACGACGAGGGTCGCCCTCTGGCAAGGCCAGGACATCGCGGTTGATCGACTCGATCAACTCGATGGCGCTGGCGGCGGCTATACCCATCGCATCGCGGGCGGCCAGGGTGGTTCTATAACCGTTGCGCATCTTGTTCAGTGATACCTGATACGCGCTGATGGTCTTGGCCTGCTGCTGCAGCAGTTTGATGTTCTCGGGGCTCTTGAAGCTATTCAGCAGTTTCTGCTGTTGCGCGCTGAACGTGTCGAGTTTGGCTTGAACATTGGCGGCGCTGGTGTCATCGCCGTTGGTCAACATGTATTGCAGGCGCGCAATGCGCATGTTCGTCAGGTCGCTGTTGAGCTGAGTGATGTCGCTCATCCAGTTGCTACGGTCGATCAGGCCACCAAGGCTGGTCCAGCCTGTCAGCGCCAGAAGGCCGGTCAGTAACAGCACCAGGCCGAAGCCCAGGCCGAGTTTCACATTGACGCTGATATTGGCAAACCAGCTGTTCATACCATCCCTCCAGGAACGTTTTACGGTCTTGATCCCGATCGCTGGAAGGTTGTTTTTCTTGGTGCCAGGCGATCCATACGCTGGCTTTATCGGCGGCAGTTCGGGTAGCTGAAACGCTTTTTCAGCAATTCCTACGAAATTGATCAACAAAGTGTTTAGTGAATGTTTCTGCGGCGTTCAGGGCTTCTTCAACGTCTCCTGAATCAAGCCTGCCAGCGCTTGGCCGGTGGAGCCGTGCGTATACCTTTTCGCCATAGCCTATGAAAACTCTTGGGTTAGGCGACGTGAGCGCGCTGCGCTATACATAACCAATTGGTTATGTTTCCCATGGTTCTTTTCAGTTCCCGTCGAAGCCGTCTTGGCCGACACTGGGTGCTCGCCTGCTCCTCCCGGGCTTTTCCACATCCAATAACAAGGAGAACGGCATGTCCGCCACAGACGACAGTCGCTTCGCTATCCGTGATCGCAATTGGCACCCGAAAGCCCTGACCCCCGACTACAAGACCTCTGTTGCCCGGTCGCCGCGTCAGGCACTGGTGAGCATTCCTCAGTCGATCAGCGAAAGCACCGGTCCAGACTTCTCTCACCTGCAGTTTGGTCAGCATGACCATGACCTGTTGCTGAATTTCAACAACGGCGGCCTGCCGGTTGGTGAGCGCATCATCGTTTCCGGTCGAGTGTGTGACCAGTACGGCAAGCCGATCCCGCATACCCTGGTGGAGATGTGGCAGGCCAACGCCGGTGGCCGTTACCGGCACAAGAACGACCGTTACCTGGCGCCTCTGGACCCTAACTTCGGCGGTGTTGGTCGAGCCTTGACCGACCGTGATGGCTACTACAGTTTCCGCACGATCAAGCCCGGTCCTTACCCATGGCGTAACGGGCCGAACGACTGGCGTCCGGCGCACATTCACTTCTCTATCAGCGGCCCGTCGATCGCTACCCGGTTGATTACCCAGCTGTACTTTGAAGGTGATCCGCTGATTCCGATGTGCCCGATCGTCAAGTCGATCGCCAATCCTGAAGCGGTACAGAGCCTGATCGCACGCCTGGACATGACCAACGCGAACCCGATGGATTGCCTGGCCTATCGTTTCGACATCGTGCTGCGCGGCCAGCGCAAGACGCACTTTGAAAACTGCTAAGGAGCCCCGCCATGCCTACTCAACTGCTGCCGGAAACCCCTTCGCAGACCGCCGGTCCTTACGTTCATATCGGCCTGGCACTGGAGGCCGCCGGTAACCCGACTCGCCCTCAGGAAATCTGGAACCGTATGGCGCGTGCCGATGCCCCGGGCCAACAGATCCTGGTGTTTGGCCATGTATACGATGGCAATGGCCATCTGGTGCGCGACTCGTTCCTGGAGTTCTGGCAGGCTGACCACGAGGGTCACTATCAGCCAGATTTCAACCTGGAAAAGCCATTCAACAGCTTCGGTCGTACTGCCACGACCTTTGATGCGGGCGAGTGGAACCTGCACACCATCAAGCCGGGTGTCGCGCTGAATGCCGCCGGTGTGCCAATGGCACCGCACATCAACGTGAGCCTGTTTGCCCGTGGTATCAATATCCACTTGCAGACCCGCTTGTGCTTCGATGATGAAGCCGAGGCCAACGCCAAGTGCCCGGTACTCAACCTGATCGAGCAGCCGCAGCGTCGCGAGACCCTGGTTGCCAAGCGTTGTGAAGTGGACGGTAAACTGGCCTACCGCTTCGACATTCGTATTCAGGGTGAAGGCGAAACGGTGTTCTTCGACTTCTAAGCCTGTAGCGCCATAAAGAAGCCCGCCAATTGGCGGGCTTCTTTATGGGCTGCTGTTTGTAGTGGAGTTACTCGTAGGCTGTTGCGCCGGCAATGTGGCGTCCAGCGATGTAACCAAAGGTCGCGGCCGGTCCCAGGTTGATGCCGCCTGCCGGGTAGTGGCCGCCCATGATGCTGGCCATGTCGGTACCTACCGCATACAACCCGGCAATGGGCTGGCGTTGCTCATCAAGCACCTGGGCGTGCTCGTTGGTCTTGAGGCCAGCGAAGGTGCCGAAGCAGCCCGGTTCAACTTTAACTGCATAGAAGGGGCCTTTCTCGATCGGCGCGACGCAAGGATTGGGGCCATGCAAGGCATCCCCTTGTTTACGGTTGTAGGGTGTAGAGCCACGGCCGAACAACGGGTCTTCGCCGTTGCGCGCATGGCGGTTGTATTGCTCGACGGTCGTACTCAAACCCTGGGGGTCGATACCGCAAGCCTGGGCCAGCGCTTCAAGGGTGTCGCCTTTCTTCAGGTAGCCGGAGCGTACGAAGGGTTCGACCGGCAGTGGGAACGGGCGGGAAATCCCCAGGCCATAACGGCGCTGGAAGGCATGGCTGCAGATCAGCCAGGAGGCCACCTCTTCACCCGGCGCCGCAGCGACCATGGCACTGACATAGTCATAGTAACCGCCGGCTTCGTTGACGAAGCGCTTGCCGTTCGCCAGTACACCGATAATGCCTGGCTTGCCACGTTCGATGATGTGCGGGAAGTGACCGAACGTGCCGTCCTTGTATGGCACCCTGGAGACCGGTGCCCAGGCGACCGGGCTGAGCAGGTCGTCAGCCACCCGGCCGCCGACGCTTTCGCCCAGGCGCAGGCCGTCGCCGTTGGCGCTCAGTGGCGGCAAGGCCAGGTGTTCGTTGCCGGTGGGCGTACGCGGGAACAACGCCTTGCGACGTTCGATATCGTTGGGGAAGCCGCCTGCCGCCAGCACTACCGCATGACGCGCGCGGATCTTAACGGGGCCGTTGCGTGTTTGCACGACGGCGCCAGCCACCCGGTTGTTTTCGTGAATCAGTTCGCTGGCCGGGGCCGACTCCCAGAGCAGTACGCCGAGGTCTTCGGCAGACTTGGCCAGCCTGGCCACCAGTGCAACACCATTGACCAGGTGCATGGCCCGACCGTTGAGCGCCAGGTCGAGCAGGTGCCGGCTGAAGCGCTTGGTCACGTGGAGCAGCGAGCGCCAGGAGCGGGTCAGGGTCAGGAAGGCCGCGAGGTCTTTGCCGGCCATGATCGGCATGCCCATGAACGAGGTTTCGCGCATGGTCTTGCGCAGGCGTTTGAGCAACTTGCCGACTTCGCGAGCATTGTAGGGGGCGGCGATAACCGAACGTCCGCCCGTTCCGGCGCCGGGTGTGTCGCCATGAATATCGGCGATAGCGTTGCCATCGGAAAACTGCAGGGCAGTATGGCGTTCGAAGAACGAGACCATGTGAGGCGCGGCCTCCAGAAACGCATCGATCATTACGGGATCGAAGCGCTCGCCCAGTTCGTGCTCAAGGTAGGTACGGGGCAGTGAACGGTCTTCAATGATACCGGCGCGTTGTGCCAGTGGATTGCAAGGTACCCACATCCAGCCACCGGACCAGGCAGTGGCGCCGCCGAACACCGGGTCTTTCTCGACCACGATGACCTTTTTACCGTGCCAGGCGGCTGTCACGGCGGTGGATAAACCGGCAGCGCCGGAACCGATGACCAGGACATCGCAGTCCACCGTGGTGTGCAAAGAGGTGTCGGCAGGCATTTGAGATCTCACGTTCAGGGTCGAATAGTTTTGTTTTTGGAACTCAATTCCATATTCTATGGTTGCTGTCCGATATCGCCAAGTGCAAAGCGGGCAAAATGGGCGAAGATCGAACAGTGGTTTGCGCTTTCGCCGACGCTCTTTAGAATCGGCAAAATTTTTAGGGACCGTGACCATGGCCGGTAGTCAGATTGAACGTGCGTTAAGCCTTCTCGAAAGCCTCACCAGCGCCCCGCGCGGCCTGCCAATGCAAACGCTGGCTGAGCAACTGGACATCCCCAAGAGTGCTACCCATCGCATGTTGGCCGAGCTGATACGCCTCGGGTATGTGCGGCAAAACCCGGAAAACAGTCGTTATCTGCTGAGTACCAAGCTGGTCGCTTTGGGCTTTCGTTACCTCTCCAGCGCTGGCGCCGATGTGGTTCAACCCGTCCTTGATCAATTGGCCCAGCAAACGGGTGAGCTGGTGCGTCTTGGAGTGATCGACGGCGAGCGCCAAACCTGGATCGCCAAAGCTCAGGGGGCTCGCTCGGGGTTGCGTTATGACCCCGATATGGGCCGGGATGCGCCATTGTTTTACACCGCTTCCGGGCATGCCTGGCTGGCCAGCCTGAGTGATGCGCAGGCCTTGCTGCTGGTGGAGCGCCAAGGGATTGCCCAGCGGGAGGACTTTGGCCCCAATGCCCCGGCTTCCAATGCCGATTTGCTCGAGCGTCTGCGCATTGCCCGTGAGCATGGTTATGCCTGGGTCGTTGAGAGCTCTGCGGTAGGCACCTCGGCACTGGCGGCAGTGGTGCGTCACCCGCTGGACGGGCATGTGGTCGGGGTGCTCAGCGTCGCCGGGCCCAGTGCCCGTATGAGTGAGGCGCGTATGCATGAACTGGCCCCTGCATTGCTGGCTGCGACGGCAGAGTTGTCGGCAGCCTGCCCTGCTTCGGAGTTGTTCCTCTAGCGTTTCTGCCGCGCCATAGCGAATGGCAGCCCTCAGGGCTGCCATTTTTTTTGCTTGCAAGAAAAGTGGAACTGAGTTCTAAATAAAATGCGAATAACAACAACTCACCACGAGGAGCTCGGGCTTGAATCAGCCATTGCGAATTGCCTTGATCGGGGCAGGGGTCATGGGCCGCCAGCACTATCAGCATTTACGAACACTCGACCAGGCACAGCTGTGCGCGGTGGCCGACCCGAATGAAAGTGCGGCTGAGTTTGCTGCCGAGTGCGGTGTGGCGTACTACGCCGATTACCGGCAGATGCTCGCTCTCGCCCGGCCTGAGGCCGTCATCGTCGCCAACCCGAACGCGCTGCATGTGAGTACGGCACTCGACTGCCTGGCGGCAGGGGTGCCTGTGTTACTGGAGAAACCGGTGGGTGTGCAGCTAGGGGAAGTGCGCGAACTGGTCGCGGCCTCGAAGGCTACCGGGTTGCCGGTTCTGGTTGGGCACCACCGTCGACACAATCCCTTGATTGCCCGCGCCCATGAAGTGATATCGCGTGGCGTTTTAGGGCGTTTGACCACCGTCACCGCGCTCTGGCAGTTGCGCAAGCCAGACAGCTACTTCGATATCCCGTGGCGGCGCGAGGCTGGCGCGGGGATGTTGCTGACCAACTTGATCCACGACCTCGACCTGTTGCGTTACTTGTGTGGCGAAGTTCGCCAGGTGCAGGCGATCACCAGCAACGCGGTACGCGGCTTTGGCAATGAGGACTGCGCGGCGGTGTTGCTCCAGTTCGATAACGGCGCGCTGGGCAGCCTGACCGGCTCTGATGCCGTGGCCGCGCCCTGGAGCTGGGAGCTCGACAGTGGCGAGAACCCGGTCTACCCGCGTCAGGCCGATCAGCCCTGCTACCTGTTGGCAGGTACCGCTGGGGCCCTGAGCATTCCTCAGCTCAAGCGCTGGTACTACGCCGAAGCCGGGGAGGGTTGGCATCAACCACTGCTGCAGGTGCAGGAGCCGTTCACTGCCGATGAGGCCCTGCGCCTGCAGCTGCTGCACTTTATCCAGGTCGCTCGTGGCCAGGTTCAGCCGCTGGTCAGTGCGGCTGATGCAGGGCGCACGCTGGCCCTGATCGAAGCCATCCGCGAGGCCGCGCGTACTGGTCGCGCCTGCGCCCCTGCCTGTCTTTAAGCCTTGAAGGAGTCATCATGAATCAACGTGTTATGTCGCTGGCGGCCTTGACGGTGCTGGAGTTGTCCCCGGTGCAGATGGTTGAAGTGGCCGCCCGGGCCGGTTACAGCCATGTTGGCTTGCGCCTGGAGCCCGCCACGCCAGAAGAGCACCATTTCCCCTTGGTACGTGACGCCGAGCTGCGTCGTCAGACCGCTGCACGCCTGCGTGACACCGGTATCAAGGTGCTGGATGTGGAAATCCTGCGGCTCAAACCCGATACCCGTGTCGGGGATTTTGAAGCCTTGCTGAGCGTCGGCGCCGAGTTTGGCGCCACGGAGCTGCTGGTGGCCGGTAACGATCCCGATGAGCAGCGCCAGACCGATAACTTCGCGGCCCTGTGTGACCTTGCCGCTCGCTATGGCCTGCACCCCCATCTGGAGTTCATGCCGTGGACTGATGCGAAGAACCTTACCCAGGCGCGGCGCATTGTCGAGAACGCTGGGCGCGACAATGGTTGCGTGCTGATTGACGCCTTCCACTTCGACCGCTCGGGGTCGTCACTGGAAGCGCTGCGACAACTGCCGCGTTCACGCATGCGCTATGCCCAGTTGTGTGATGTGGCGGGGCCGCGCCCTGACGATATGGCTGAAATCCTGCGTCAGGCGCGTAACGAGCGGCGCTTTCCGGGAGATGGCGATTGCGATCTGCAAGGGTTGTTGCGTTGCTTGCCCAGTGACCTGCCGCTGAGCCTGGAAATTCCTACACGGCAGTTGCTTGAGCAGGGCGTCAGTGCTCTAGAGCGTGCAACGCTGGCACTGGAAAAGACCCTTCAGGTGTTGAGCCTCCGTTGACCTGCGAGCATTGTTGATGACCCGTCCCGCTGCATTAGGTGATGCCACTCGGCCGTTGAAAGGCATTGTTTTGATTGTGGTGGCGACGTTTCTGTTCGCCAGTCACGATGCTTTGTCGAAGTACCTCTCAGGGTTTTACCCGATTCTATGGGTCGTGTGGGCTCGCTACCTGGTTCATACCCTGTTGATGATGGCCATTTTCCTGCCGCAGTCGGGGCTGCGCCTGTTGCGTACGCGTCGACCGGCGCTGCAGGCGTTACGTGCACTATGTCTGCTGGCGACCAGCCTGCTGTTCACCACGGCACTGCAGTTCATCCCGCTGGCCGAAGCGACTGCGGTGAACTTCCTGGCTCCTTTGCTGGTGACGGCGCTGTCTGTGCCGTTGCTGGGAGAGCAGGTTTCCCGAGGGCAATGGCTGGCCGTTCTGGTCAGCTTTGTCGGGGTGTTGGTGATCGTTCATCCGGGAGGCAATCTGTTTACGCCTGCGGTGTTGTTACCGTTCTGTTCGGCGCTGGGTTTTTGCTTCTATCAATTGCTGACGCGCAAGCTCAGTGAAGTCGACAGCCCTAGCGCCAGTAACTTCTTTACCGGTGTCGTGAACACGTTGGTGATGAGTGCGTTGGTGCCTTTCTTCTGGCACACGCCAACCTGGGAGCATGCTGCGCTGGCCGTGGTGCTTGGAGCGTTCGGAATGATTGCGCACCTGTTCCTGACCCAGGCGTTCAGGCATGCAGCACCGGCCATGCTGGCTCCGTTCAGCTACTGCCAGGTGGTGTTTGCGGGCGTATTGGGGTTTGTTCTGTTCGGACACAGCCCGGACAAGGCCGGGCTGGTGGGGATTGCACTGATATGCCTGAGCGGGCTGTGCGCTGCGTGGTTGCAGCGCAAACCCTAGATGCCCTTAGTCAGTGACGGTAGGGATCTTGCGTGGAGCCATGAAGTACATCCACAGCAGGGCGCAGAAGTACATGGCGGGGATCATGGTGAACAGTACGGTGTAGTTGTTTTGGGTGACGGTCAGAACGTAGCCCACCAACTGCGTCATGAACATGCCGCCGATGGCTGCACACATGCCGCCGAAGCCGAACACCGTGCTCATCATGTGCTTCGGTGTGTAGTCCATCACCAGGCTCCAGATGTTGGCCGTCCAGGCCTGGTGTGCGGCGATGGCCAGGGAGATGGCCAGTACCGCGACCCACAGGCTGCTGGCGCCCGCGGCGAAGATCACGCTGACGATGGTGCCGGCGAACAGCAGCATCGAGAGCAACCGCGCCTTGATGGGGGCCATGCCGCGACCAATCAGGAACGAAGACAGGATGCCGCCACCGACACTGCCGAAGTCGGCACTCAGGTAAATCACGATCAACGGGATACCCATTTGGGTCACGTTGATGCCCAGGCTGTACTGCTGATTGAGAAATGGTGGCAGCCAGTACAGATAGAACCAGAACACTGGCGCGGTCAGTGAGTAGGCCAGGGCAAAGGCCCAGGTGCCACGCATGCGCAGGATACGAGAGAACGGCACGCGGGCTTGTTCAGGCTCGGTAGCATTCTGGATGTAGGCCAGTTCGGCCTGGCTGACTGTCGGGTGGTTTTCCGGGTTGAAGTATTTCAGGGCCCAGAACGTCACCCAGACGAGCCCGAGCATGGCCATCGCGATAAACGCAGCCTGCCAGCCCCAGACGCTCAGGATCAGTGGCAGCAGCATTGGCGTGAGCATTGCACCCACGTTGGTGCCGGCATTGAAGATGCCGGTAGCAACGGCGCGTTCGCCAGCCGGGAACCACAGGCGTGTGGTCTTGACGCAGGCCGGGTAGTTGGCCGCCTCGGTCAGGCCGAGGATGAACCGGCAGACCATGAAGCCGACAGCAGAGGTCGCCAGGCCATGTGCGCCTGTCGCGATACTCCAGAGGAGTACGGCGCAGAAGAACACTCGCTTGACGCCGACCCGGTCAATCAGCCGTCCTTGCAGGACGAAACCGATGGCGTAGCCCACCTGGAACCAGAAGTTGATGTTGGCGTAGTCCATCGCTGTCCAGCTCATTTCCTTGGCCAGGATGGGCTGCATGACACCGAGGGCGGCGCGGTCGATGTAGTTCAGTGTGGTGGCGAAGAACACGAGGGCGAGCATGTACCAGCGGGTCTTGCCCACGGCCATGGCGCCACGAATCTTGTCGCCGATACCAGCATGCGGGGTGTTGCCCAGAGGCTGGGCCGAACGGGAGCTTTGTGTGTGGATCATTGTGGGTTACCCGTATTTTTTATGTTTATGGTCAAGCCAGGGTATTGGGTGACGCGCGGCGGTCGCCGAAGTACGCGGCGGTCGATTGATTGGCAGTGGTCGAGAAGCTTTTGGCTTTTTGAGCACGACTGCCCCGTGACGAAATGGTGCGCTACTGCCCGAAAATGGGTCAATTCGTCGAATGCTAATTTGTTCGATAATCGAACACAAAACTAACTAGTTCGTACCTTTTGTGTTGAGCTGCTAAAGTGGGTTGCCAATAATTCGTTCATTGCGCCATGCCTGCCTATCGGAGCCAGAAAATGCAGCGTTCGATTGCCACCGTATCCTTGAGCGGTACCCTGCCGGAAAAACTTGAAGCGATTGCCGCCGCCGGTTTCGATGGCGTCGAAATATTCGAAAATGACCTGCTCTATTACGCCGGCAGCCCTCGCGAGATTCGTCAGCGATGCGCTGATTTGGGGCTCGCGATCACGCTGTTCCAGCCGTTTCGGGACTTTGAAGGGTGCCGCCGCGATCGCCTGGCGCGCAACCTGGACAGGGCCGAGCGCAAGTTCGACCTGATGCAGGAACTGGGCACCGACCTGGTGCTGGTCTGCAGTAACGTTGCCAGTGACTCGTTGGGCGAGCGGCAGATACTGGTCGATGACCTGCGGCTGCTGGCCGAACGTGCGGGGGCTCGTGGCCTGCGTATCGGCTATGAGGCGCTGGCCTGGGGCCGCCACGTCAATACCTGGGAGCAAGTCTGGGATATCGTCAGGGAGGCCGATCATGCCAGCCTGGGGATGATTCTCGACAGTTTCCATACCCTGTCGCTCAAGGGCGACCCACGGGGTATTGCGCAGGTGCCGGGCGAGAAGATTTTCTTCGTGCAGATGGCCGACGCGCCAATCCTGGCCATGGATGTGCTGGAGTGGAGCCGTCATTTCCGCTGCTTCCCTGGGCAAGGTGAATTTGATTTGCCGGGGTTTCTTGCTCCGATTCTTTCGACAGGGTATCGCGGTCCGCTGTCGCTGGAGATCTTCAACGATGGCTTCCGGGCTGCGCCGCCACGGGCCAATGCGGCCGATGGCTTGCGTTCGCTGTTGTACCTGGAAGAGAAGACGCGGCTGTTGCTTGAGCAGTCTGGCCCGTTGCCGGATGACAACCTGCTGTTCACGCCGCCAGCGGCCAGTGCCTACGACGGCATCGAGTTTCTTGAGTTCGCGGTGGATGACGCACTGGGCGCCAAACTCTCGCATTGGCTGGAGCGCCTCGGGTTTACCAAGGCCGGTGAACACCGTTCGAAGAATGTCAGCCTGCTGCGTCAGGGCGATATCAACCTGATCCTCAATGCCGAGCCTTACTCCTTTGCCCACAACTTTTTCGAGAGCCATGGGCCTTCGCTTTGCGCTACGGCCATTCGAGTAAAAGACAGCACGCAAGCGCTGGCACGGGCGGTGGCGTATCACGGGCAGCCTTACCGCGGCCTGGTAGGCCCCAACGAGCGCGAGTTGGCGGCGGTGCGTGCGCCCGATGGCAGCCTGATCTATCTGGTCGACCAGGATGCCGAAGGGCGGACTATCTACGACACTGATTTCAGCCTGGTGCAGCAACCTGCCACGTCCCTGGGCCTGACCCGTATCGATCACATGGCGCTGGCGTTGCCGGCCGATGGCCTGGACAGTTGGGCGCTGTTTTACAAGAGCCTGCTGGACTTCAGTGCCGATGACGAGGTCGTGCTGCCCGACCCTTACGGCCTGGTCAAGAGCCGTGCGCTGCGCAGCCGTTGCAGTTCGATCCGCTTGCCCTTGAACATCTCGGAGAACCGTAATACCGCGATCTCCCATGCCCTGTCGCATTACCGTGGTTCGGGCGTGCATCACATTGCGTTCGATTGTGATGACATCTTTGCCGCAGTGAAGCAGGCCAAGGAAGCCGGTGTTGCCCTGCTCGACATCCCGCTCAACTATTATGACGATCTGGCCGCACGCTTTGACTTCGATGACGAGTTCCTCAGCGAACTGGCCTATTACAACGTGCTGTACGACCGTGATGCCCAGGGCGGCGAGCTGTTTCACGTGTACACCCAGCCATTTGAAGAGCGTTTCTTCTTCGAAGTGCTGCAACGACGCAACGGATACAGTGGCTACGGTGCGGCCAACGTAGCGGTGCGTTTGGCGGCGATGGCCAAGGCACGCAGCGGCAGCCAGGCACAAGTTAAACTTTAGGGGAACAGGCTTCGACTTCCTTCTCAGGCATGCGGGCCTCATAATCACGATGTTCACAGATGGCCATGAGTCCCGTATGACGACAACCCCAGCACTTTGCGCCGCCCCTACCGAGGCGGTGCGCAGAAGCCGCAAGAACAACCCTGAAAAGACGCGGGAGAGCATTCTTCAGGCGGCAATCTGCGAGTTTGTCCAGCAGGGGCTCGCAGGGGCCAGGGTCGATGCGATTGCCGAGCGCACGCATACCTCGAAGCGCATGATCTACTACTACTTCAGCAGCAAGGAGCAGTTGTACATCGAAGTGCTGGAGAAGCTCTACGGCGACATTCGCAGCACGGAAAGCAGTTTGCACCTGGCGGAGCTGGAGCCGCGTCAGGGCATTCGTCGGTTGGTCGAGTTCACCTTCGATCACCACGACCGCAATGTCGACTTTGTGCGAATCGTCTGTAACGAAAACATGCACCACGGTGACTACGTCAAACGCTCATCGGCCATCAGCTCGATGAACAAGACGGTGCTGATGGCGCTGGATGAGATTCTGCGCCGCGGTGCTGCTGAAGGGCTTTTCCGCCAAGGCCTGGAAGCCCTCGACGTGCATTTGCTGATCAGTTCGTTCTGTTTCTATCGGGTCTCGAACCGACATACGTTCGGTGAGATCTTCCAGGTCGATTTCGAGGACAGCGCAGTGAAGGCGCGCCACCGCGAAATGATTTGCGAGTCGGTGCTGCGCTACCTGCAGGCATGAGCCAAGTGCCGCTGCCGCTTGGCAGCGGCTAAACGGATCAGTTCTGAAAACTGCTGAAGTGCTCGATCATCCGCTGGGCATCGGCCGGTACGCCGCTGAACAGCTCAAACGCCTTGACTGCCTGAAACACGGCCATCGTTCCGCCATTCAGTGTCTGGCAACCCAGCGCCCGAGCTTCGCGAAGCAACTCGGTCTCCAGTGGGAAATACACGATTTCAGCTACCCACAGGTTGCTGCGCAGCAGCGCTTTGGGCACCGGCATGCCGGGTAGTTTGGCCATGCCCATCGGCGTGGTGTTGACCAGGCCGTCGGCCTCTGCCATTGCCGCTTCCAGGTCATGCCCAACACGAGCGGGAGCTCCGGGGAAATGCTGGTTGAGGTTATCCACCAGCGCCTGGGCTCGAGCGGACTCGACATCGAAGATGACCAGTTGCGCAACGCCTTCGCCCAGCAAGGCATGAGCCACTGCGGCGCCAGCGCCGCCAGCACCCATCTGCACCACCTGCCGACGTTGTACACCTGTGAGGCCACGGCGAAACCCTTCGGCAAAGCCCAGGCAGTCGGTGTTGTGGCCGATGCGTTTGCCGTCCTTGAGCAGCACGGTGTTGACCGCGCCAATGCCCCGTGCCTCTGGCGACAGCTCATCGAGCAGCGGCAAGATGGCCTGTTTGCACGGGAAGGTGATGTTCAGCCCGGTGAAGCCCATGTGCTCGGCGGCTGTCAGCAGTTCTTCCAGGGCACTGCTGTCGAGCTTCAAGACGTCAAGGTCGATCAGGCGATAGAGGTAGTTAAGACCTTGTGCCGCCCCTTCATGCTCATGCAGTGCAGGGGTGCGTGAAGCCTGGATGCCGGCGCCGATCAGGCCGGCGAGAACGCTGGGTTTATGGTTCATGCCGATTGCTCCTGAGTCGACAGCCATTTAGCGAGATGTTCCAGGGCCAAGCGGTAGCCGTTGATGCCGAAACCGCAGAGCACGGCAACGGCAATGGACGAGACATAGCTGTGATGGCGGAACGACTCACGGGCATGCACGTTGGAAATGTGTACTTCGATAACCGGAAGCTCCACGGCTACCAAGGCGTCGCGGATGGCGACTGACGTGTGGGTCCAGGCTGCCGGATTGATCACGATGGCCGCATATCGACCACGGGCCTGGTGAATCCAGTCGAGTAGTTCGCCTTCATGGTTGGTTTGGCGAAAATCGACTTCCAGCCCCAGTTGGGCGGCACTGCGGCTGCACAGGGCGGACACATCAGCCAGGGTTTCGCGGCCATAGGTAGCCGGCTCTCGGGTGCCTAACAGGTTGAGGTTGGGACCATTGAGGACCAGGACGGTACGACTCATCGGTGGGCTCCGTTGTTGTTCTTGAGTGAGGAAACGCTGTCTCGAGCAAATTGTACTAACTGGTTAATTTGGTCAATTGGCGAGAGCCGGGTTGGCGTTTTTTCTGTTCGCTGATCGAACAGGGTGTGCTAAACCTGTTGTTTAACAACCTGACCACGGAGGGAAATATGGCGGTGCAGAGGGAAGAGAGGCCGTCACTGGAGGCGACCTGGCCGGGGCTTGCTCACCTCACCCAGTCGATTCTGGCGTCATTGGGGGGGAGGGCGTTCAACAACACCTTCAGGTTGGAGGCGGCTTCGGCAACCTGCCTGTTGTTGATCGACGGTCTGGGGTGGCACTTGCTGCACGAGCATGCGCACCGAGCACCATTTCTCGCTGCATTGATGCGCCCTGACGGGTGTTTTCGCGTCGGCTTTCCTGCGACTACCGCGACCAGCCTGGCCTCTATCACTTCGGGCCTGGCCAGTGGCGCCCACGGAATCGTGGGTTGCAGTTTTGCCCTTGACGCGCAGACGGCGCTTTCTCCGCTGACCTGGAGCAGTTCGGCGCTGCAGGGGGAGGGCGCGTGCAGCCCTGTACCTGCGCCCGACGATTTCATCGTTCCGCGCATGGCCTGGTCAAAGGCGGCAGAGCAGGGGATCGCCATCAGTACACTGATGCTTGGTCGCTACGCCACATCGGACTTTTCCAGAGCGATCTACCGTGCTGGCGAGATTCTTCCGGCAGCGGCTTACGAAGCTTATCCGGCATTGGTGCGCAAGGCCCTTGAGGTAGAGCGTCCGGCCTTGTGTTTCGCTTACTTCGGTGACCTGGATTTTGCTGGGCACGTGCATGGGCCGGGCTCCGAGCCGTGGCTCAAACAGCTGGAGATTGCTGACCAATTGGCCCAGTCGATTGCCCTGTACCTGCCCGCAGGTGCCGATCTGAAGGTCATCGCGGACCATGGCATGGTCCGGCTGGACGACGCACAGGTGGTCGATTTCGATGAGGATGCAGCCCTGCAGCAAGGCGTACATGCCGTGGCTGGGGATATACGGGCGCGTCATGTCTACGTGGCGGAGCATCAGCTGGACCGGGTGCTGGCACGCTGGCAAGAGCGCCTCGGCGACGCCTATACGGTGCTGAGCAAGGCCCAGGCAATCAAGCAGAGTCTGTTCGGTGACGTGGTGCTGAGCGGGGCCGAAGCCCGTATTGGCGACCTGATCGTGATACCCCGTGGGCATGGGGGGATCATTCGCAGTCAGGTGGAGAAGCACGCCAGCCAGTGGTTGGGCCACCATGGCGGGCTGGCTGACGAGGATCAATGGGTGCCCTTGTTGCGGTACACCCCCTGACCCTCTTGCCATCAGGATGGCTGTCGATCAACGTCGTACCAACAACACCCCGCTTTCCATGTGGTGGGTGTAGGGGAACTGGTCGAACAATGCACAGCGCTCGATACGGTGTGTGTCGTGCAACTGGGCGATGTTGGCCGCGAGGGTCTCCGGGTTGCAGGAGATGTACAGGATGTTGTCGAAACGTCGTGTCAGCTCACAGGTATCCGGGTCCATGCCCGCACGCGGTGGATCGACGAAGACGCTGCCAAACTGGTAGCTCTTCAGGTCGATCCCTTCCAGGCGACGGAAGGGGCGCACATCATTGAGCGCTTCAGTCAGTTCTTCGGCGGACAGGCGCACCAGGCGTACGTTATCCACAGCGTTGTCATCGAGGTTGTGCAGGGCGGCATTGACTGACGTCTTGCTGATCTCGGTGGCCAGTACCTTGCGAACCCGGGTAGCGAGCGGCAAGGTGAAGTTACCATTGCCGCAGTACAGCTCCAGCAAGTCGTCCTCGCGCTCACCCAGCGCGTCATAGGCCCAGTTCAGCATCTTCTGGTTGACCGTGCCGTTGGGTTGGGTGAACGCGCCTTCGGGCTGACGGTAGCGGAAACTGCGTCCAGCCACCTGCAGCTCTTCAACCGCATAGTCGCGACCGATCACCACACGCTTGCCCTTGGAGCGACCGATGATGCTTGCATTCAGGTCGCTGGCCAACTGCCGCGCTGCAGCCTCCCAGTGCTCGTCCAATGGACGGTGATAGCACAGGGTAATCATCGCGTCACCGGCCAGGGTGGTGAGGAACTCCACCTGGAACAGTTTGAAGCTCAAGGCCGAGCTGGCTTGCCAGGCGGCTTTGAGCTTGGGCATCAGTTCGTTGATACGCAGGCTGGCGATCGGGAAGTCTTCGATCAGGATCGGCGTGTGCTTTTCGCCAGGGGCGAACATTGCATAGAAGCGCTGCTCGTTTTCACGCCACAGGCGGAACTCGGCACGCAGGCGATAGTGCTCGCGCGGTGAGTCGAATACGGCCGGTTCCGGTGCTGCGAAAGGCGCCAGCAACTCGCGCAGGCGAGCGACCTTGGCGTCCAATTGTTGGCTGTAAGTTGCAGGATCGAGGACAGCACTCATGCGTTGAACCAGCCCAGTTTGATGACGAACAGAATTGACAGAATCACCAGCGCCGAATTGACCTCGCGGCCACGGCCAGAGATCAGCTTGATCACCGTCCAGGAAATGAAACCAAAGGCGATGCCGTTGGCAATCGAGTAGGTCAGCGGCATCGCCAGGGCCGTAATGACCACGGGTGCGGCTTCAGTGATGTCGTCCCAGTTTATTTCGGCCAGGCCCGAGGCCATCAGTACGGCGACGAACAGCAGCGCCGGCGCCGTAGCATAGGCGGGCACGCTGCCGGCCAACGGTGCAAAGAACAGCGCCAGCAGGAACAGCACGGCGACCACGACTGCTGTCAGCCCGGTACGTCCACCGGCGCTGACACCAGCGGCCGACTCAATGTAGCTGGTGGTGGTCGAGGTACCCAGCAGCGAACCGGCCATGGCTGCAGTACTGTCGGCGATCAGGGCGCGCCCCATCTTCGGCATGTGGCCGTCCTTGCCCATCAGGCCAGCACGTTTGGCAACGCCAATCAGGGTGCCCGAATTGTCGAACAGGTCGACGAACAGGAAGGCAAAGATCACGCTGATCAGACCAATGTCCAGGGCACCCTTGATATCCAGTTGCAGGAAGGTTGGCGCCAGTGACGGTGGCATCGACATTATCCCGCCGAATTCGCTGAAGCCCAGCGTGATGGAGGCCAGGGTGACGGCGAGAATGCCGATCAGCACGGCACCACGCACCTTCAGTGCTTCCAGTGCGACGATCAGGAAGAAACCCAGGGTGGCGAGTATCGGTGCGGGTTGCTTCAGGTCGCCCAGGCCGACCACGGTTGCCTTGTGGGCGACGACGATGCCAGCGTTGTGCAGGGCGATCAGTGCCAGGAACAGACCGATACCGGCTGCAATCGCCGAGCGCAGCGGCAGCGGGATGCTGTTGACGATCCATTCGCGGATACGAAAAATCGACAGCAGAAAGAACAACACGGCGGAAATGAACACTGCCCCCAGCGCGACTTGCCAGGTGTGGCCCATGTTCAGGACGACGGTGTAGGTAAAGAAGGCGTTCAGGCCCATCCCTGGTGCCAGCGCGATCGGGTAGTTGGCGATCACGCCCATGACGGTCGAGCCGATGGCGGCAGCCAGGCAGGTGGCGACGAAGACCGCGCCTTTGTCCATGCCGGTTTCGCCGAGGATGCTGGGGTTGACGAACAGAATGTAGGCCATCGCCAGGAACGTAGTGACGCCCGCCAGGATTTCGGTGCGCACGTTGGTGTTGTGTGCTTTTAGTTGAAACAGCCTTTCCAGCATGCCTGCTCCCGTGGCGCGCGCTGGCGCCGTGAATGATCGACCCAACTAGCAAAGCACAGACCATACCGGGAGGCTGTGTATTTTCCTTGGGTCGGGAAAAAGCCGCGCATCATACCAGCATGATCGACGAGGAGTAATGCAGATACGCCCATCTTGGGCGCCGGCATGGCACCCGCAGGAGGGCGTGGCGTTGTCTATAAGGGTTTGACCGTGTGCAAGTGATCGCGGGTGGCCAGGCTTGGGAACAGTTTTATCCACAGCCCGGTCACCAGCAGCGTTCCAACACCGCCCCGGCGGCACCCAGTACGGCCAACACCGCCAGGTCAAGGTCAAGCACGCTGCCGGTCAATGGATAGAGGTGCCAACCGATGGCCACGGTGAGCATTTGAAAGCCGCTGGCAGTGAATACCCGAGCGAACCAGAAAGCCCGAGAGTGGGCGGTCAGCGCACCAAACAGCTACCTCGTAAAGGGGGTGAGGCAACCGGTCACGCGGCAATCGACCACATAACCTGCGCAGGCGTTCGGGACTATTCTGTTTTTCATACGTTGATCTGCGTCAATAGTTGCAGATGCAACGAATCGGCCCCGTGGCCGTAAATCCCTACGATTGCTGTTTCCAGAACAACTCCAATGTGTGGCACTCAATAGCCGTGGGGGCAGTTGGCGCAAAGGCATTCGCCGCGCGCCAGATTACCTGACAGAGGAAGCACTATGTTCGGTTTGGAGGCACTCGATCTCGCCCGAATCCAGTTCGCGTTTACCGTCTCGTTCCATATCCTGTTCCCGGCCATCACCATTGGCCTGGCGAGCTACCTGGCGGTGCTCGAAGGCCTGTGGCTCAAGACTAACAACAGCGTTTACCGCGACCTGTATCACTTCTGGTCGAAGATCTTCGCCGTGAACTTCGGTATGGGCGTGGTATCCGGTCTGGTCATGGCGTACCAGTTCGGCACCAACTGGAGCCGTTTCTCCGATTTCGCCGGGGCCGTCACTGGGCCTTTGCTGACCTACGAGGTACTGACCGCCTTCTTCCTTGAGGCCGGTTTCCTTGGCGTCATGCTCTTCGGCTGGAACCGTGTAGGCCGCGGTCTGCACTTTTTCTCCACCCTCATGGTCGCGCTTGGCACCTTGGTCTCGACCTTCTGGATCCTTGCCTCGAACAGCTGGATGCAGACCCCACAGGGTTACGAGATCATTGATGGTCGAGTGATTCCGGTGGACTGGCTGGCCGTCATCTTCAACCCGTCCTTCCCTTATCGTCTGGCGCACATGGCGACCGCGGCGTTTGTCTCGACGGCATTCTTTGTCGGTGCTTCGGCGGCCTGGCATCTACTGCGTGGGCGCGACAACCCGGCGATCCGCAAGATGCTATCGATGGCCATGTGGATGGCCTTGATCGTCGCGCCGGTTCAAGCGGTTATCGGCGATTTCCATGGGTTGAACACCCTCAAGCACCAGCCGGTGAAAATCGCTGCCATTGAAGGGCACTGGGAAAACGTCGGGGACGAGCCGACCCCGTTGATTCTGTTCGGCATCCCCGACATGAAAGCCGAGACCACCCATTTCAAACTGGAGATCCCGGCACTGGGCAGCCTGATCCTGACCCACAGCCTGGATAAACAAGTGCCGGCGATGAAGGAGTTCGCCCCTGAAGACCGGCCGAACTCGACTGTGGTCTTCTGGTCGTTCCGGATCATGGTCGGCCTCGGCATGCTGATGATTGCGGTCGGCCTATGGAGTGTCTGGTTGCGCCTGCGTGGCAGCCTCTACAGTTCGCGGCCATTCCTCTACGTTACCCTGTGGATGGGCCCGTCCGGTTTGATCGCAGTACTCGCCGGGTGGTTCACCACTGAAGTCGGTCGTCAGCCGTGGGTGGTCTATGGCCTGATGCGTACCGCCGACGGTGCGTCGAATCATAGTTACACCCAGTTGGGCGTGACGCTGGTGATGTTCGTGGTGGTGTATTTCGCGCTGTTCGGCGCAGGTTTGGGCTACATGATGCGCCTGGTGCGCAAGGGGCCGAAAACTGACGAAGGCAAGGAAGTCAGCACTGGCGGTCCTGGCCAGCAACGCACACCGGCACGGCCGCTGTCTGCTGCGGGTGACGATAACCACGACGGCGAAAACCTCAGCCTGAACAAGGGGAACTGAATCATGGGTATCGATCTACCGCTGATCTGGGCCGTGATCATCATCTTCGGGATCATGATGTACGTGATCATGGATGGTTTCGATCTGGGGATTGGCATGCTCTTCCCCTTCATCAAGGACGACCGTGACCGCGACGTGATGATGAACACTGTTGCGCCCGTCTGGGACGGTAACGAAACCTGGCTGGTGTTGGGCGGCGCGGCATTGTTCGGCGCCTTCCCGCTGGCCTATGCCGTGGTGCTGTCAGCGCTGTACCTGCCGTTGATGCTGATGCTGGTCGGGCTGATCTTCCGTGGCGTGGCCTTCGAGTTCCGTTTCAAGGCCAAGGCCGACAAGCGTCACATCTGGGACAAGGCGTTCATTGGTGGCTCGCTTGCGGCCACCTTCTTCCAGGGGGTCGCGTTGGGTGCCTTCATTGAAGGCTTCAAGGTGGTCGACCGTTCCTACGCCGGTGGTAGCCTGGACTGGTTGAGCCCGTTCAGCCTGTTCTGTGGCGTGGGCTTGGTAGTCGCCTACACCTTGCTGGGCTGTACCTGGCTGATCATGAAAACCGAAGGCAAGTTGCAGAAGCAGATGCACGATCTGGCGCGGCCGTTGGCGTTGGTGCTTCTGGCGGTGACCGGCATCGTCAGCCTGTGGACGCCGCTTGCGCACCCGGACATCGCCACGCGCTGGTTCAGCCTGCCGAATCTGTTCTGGTTCCTGCCGGTACCGATCCTGGTGCTGGTCACCCTCTATGGTCTGCTCAAGGCAGTGGCGCGTAATGCCCACTACACCCCGTTCCTGCTGACCCTGGTGTTGATCTTCCTGGGCTACAGCGGGCTGGGTATCAGCCTGTGGCCGAACATCATCCCGCCATCGATCTCTATTTGGGATGCTGCTGCGCCACCACAAAGCCAGGGCTTCATGCTGGTCGGCACCTTGTTCATCATCCCGTTCATTCTGGGTTACACCTTCTGGAGCTACTACGTGTTCCGCGGCAAGGTGACCCACGAAGACGGCTACCACTAGGGTTTGAATGGAGGGTGTGAAATGGCTGTTAAAGAAACCGTTAACGCCGAAAAAAAACCGCTCTGGCAACGCTTGGGTTGGTTGGCGGTGATCTGGACGGGCAGCGTCGTGACCTTGGGGATATTCGCTTGGCTGATGCGCCTGTTCATGAGCGCTGCCGGCCTTAGCACCCATTAGGCAAACTCCCATTACCGCCTTGCGGCGGCCTCTCACCCTTCGTAGCGGTTCGCTACGAAGGGTTTTTTTTGCCTGTTCACTTGCGCGCTTTCAACACCACGAACTTGGGGTTGGCCCCGACTTGTTCGACGCCACGGAACAGCCGCGCCAGTTTGCTGTGGTAACCCAGGTGGCGGTTACCGACGATGTAAAGTGCACCGCCGGGGACCAGTGCTTCGCGGGCCTGCTGGAACATGCGCCATGCCAGAAAGTCGCCGACCACCTGCTGCTGATGGAACGGCGGGTTGCACAGCACCACGTCCAGTGAGCGCTCGGGCTGGCTGGCCAGGCCATCGTCGGCGCGCACTTCCACGTCACGCTCACCCAGCGCCGCGTGCCAGTTTTCACGGGCCGACTGAACCGCCATATAGGACTCGTCGACCAGTGTGTACTGTGCCTGAGGGTTGGCCAGCGCACTGACGATCGCCAGCACACCGTTGCCGCAGCCAAGGTCGGCGACCCGCGCTTGCCCGAGGTTCTTGGGCAGGTAGGGAAGGAAGGCCCGTGTGCCGATGTCCAGGCCTTCGCGGCAGAACACGTTGGCATGGTTGAGCAGGTTCAACGCCGGTTCGTCCAGACGATAGCGGGTCGGGTAGGGCGAGGTGAAGGGGGCTTTGCTTTCTGCCGTGGCAATCAGCAAGCGTGCCTTCTTGCGCGCCAGGGAGGCCTGCACCGGGCCGATGTACTTTTCCAGCAGATCGCCAGCGGCACGTGGCAAGTGCTTGATCATCGCGCCAGCGATGACCTGAGCGCCTGGAGCCAGATGCCCCTGCAGGCGAATCAACTGCTCTTCAAGCAACGCCAGGGTTTTGGGAACGCGCACCAGCACGCGTTCGAACGGGCCTTGCCACGCGGCACTGGCCGGAACGAAGGTGACACTGTCAAAGGGCTGACCGTTACGCGGCAGGTTCTTTTCCAGACCGAGCCTTGCCAGGTATGAGTCGCCACTGCTGACCACCTGCACATGACGGCTCAAACTGATGGCCAAGGCACCGAAACTGTCATTCAGTACCAGCACCCGAGCACTGCTCGGCAGCGCCTGTTCGGCCAGGTGCTCAAGCAGGTACTCGTCGGCGGCATCAAACGCTTGTAGGGGGTCGTTGGCTTGTTCGGGTTGGCGGATCAGGTCAAGTTCGGCAAAGGGGTTGATCAGCAAGGGCATGGCATAAGGCTCTGGGGCATCGGCGGCCGTCGCGGCGAGCGACGGCAAGTTGACGACGATTCTACAGGGTTTACACCGCACTGACTGGCGCTTGGCGCGTCATAAAAGGCCATTCATGGCGGCCCGGACAACCGCGCTGGTCTTGTTGTTGGTATTCATCTTGGCCATGACGCTACGGATATGGAAATTAACGGTGCTTTCAGACAAGGCCAGAATACAGGCGATGTCGGCCGCGGTTTTGCCCTCGGCGGACCACTTGAGCACTTCGATTTCCCGAGCAGTCAATTCATATGTCAGGCGTTTGGGTGGGTGAATGCGCTCTACGATCAGGGTGTGTATCAGGTTACATAGCCATAAGGTATGGCAGACCTTGTCAAAGAACTCGGCAGTCGTTGTAGGGCCGTTCGCCCGAAGCACGCTGAGCATGCTCTGATTGCCGCGAGCGTCGTGTATGGCCAGGCTCCAGCCGAAACGCAGGCCAAAGGACTGTGCTTCCTCCCAGTATTCGGGAACCTCGGCAAAAGCGTTGTCATCCCAGAGAATGGCGGCAAGTGATTGCTGACAATGGGTTGCTATGGGGTCAATCTTTATGTAATCGCCCTGTTGGTAGCGCGTGTTCCATTCACTTGGAAAGTTGTTCAGGAGTATGTACTGAGGGGATTGGGTCGCAACGTGCCTGCGGATCGTGAACCCCAGGAAGTCCATGCCGAGTTGCTTTGCCAGGGACAGTGCAATTTCAAACAGCTGCTGTTCGTTGTGTTCATTGAGCAGCTGTTGCATCTGCTTCTGGTTCCAATAGGGCATGGCAAGTCACCTCCTTTTGATGGATCCAAACTCCGTGTGTTTTTGATTGTAGGAAAAGTCCTAGTATTTGCTTGGGTTATTTTGCGATAGCAGGTGCAGGTATCGCTTACTAATCGTCCGTGTTTATGCGGCGCATTTTGCGAGACACTGGTCTTAATCGACGATTGGAGCAGGTCATGACTGCAAGCGAGGAGAAGTTCACGCGTCAAACGCTGTTGGATGTTCAGCCGCTGACCCCGAGTCTGTTCAGTTTGCGGATTACGCGTGACCAGGGGTTTCGTTTCCGTGCCGGGCAGTTCGCGCGCCTGGGCGTGACACGGGCTGATGGCAGTGTGGTCTGGCGTGCGTACTCAATGGTCAGCGCCCCGCACGATGAGTACCTCGATTTCTTTTCCATCGTGGTGCCGGGAGGAGAGTTCACAAGCGAACTCAGCCGTTTGCGTCAGGGCGACAGCCTGCTGATTGATCGCCAGGCCTTCGGGTTTCTGACCCTGGACCGCTTCGTGGGTGGACGTGATCTGTGGTTGTTGGCAACCGGCACGGGTATCGCTCCCTTTCTATCAATCCTGCAGGATTTTGAAGTATGGGAGCGGTTTGAACGCATCAAGTTGGTGTATTCGGTGCGTGAGGCTCGGGAGCTGGCTTATCAGCCGCTGATTGCGGGCCTTGAACAGCGCGATTACTTGGCCGAGTACGCGGGTGCGTTGCAGTTCATTCCCATCGTTACCCGTGAGCAACACCCGGGTGCACTCAACGGGCGCATCACTCGATTGATCGAGAATGGCGAACTGGAGCGTGTTGCCGGTGCAGCACTGACGCCCGAACATTCACGGGTGATGATCTGTGGTAACCCACAGATGATCGATGACACCCGAGCGCTACTCAAACAGCGCGACATGCAATTGAGCCTGAGCCGTCGGCCCGGCCAGGTTGCAGTGGAAAACTACTGGTAGCAGGCATCAGGCGCTGGCGCACGCGGGCGCCAGCGTTGTGTCGCTTACGGCTTGTTGCTTTGGCTCTTGAGCAGGTCACGAATCTCAGTCAGCAGCTCTTCTTCCTTGGTGGGGACGGGGGGCGCGCTGGGTGCTACGGCTTCTTCGCGCTTGAGCCGGTTGATCGCCTTTATCCCCATGAAAATGGCGAAGGCGACGATGATGAAGTCGATGACGGTCTGGATGAACTTCCCGTAGGCCATGACCACTGCGGGCACATCACCTTCGGCGGCTTTCAGGGTGACTGCCAGGTCGCTGAAGTCCACCCCACCAATCAACAGCCCAATGGGTGGCATCACTACATCGCCGACAAAAGATGAGACGATTTTGCCGAAGGCCGCGCCGATAATGATACCGACCGCCATGTCGACCACGTTGCCTTTGACCGCAAAGGCTTTGAATTCACTGAGCACGCCCATGGTTTATTCCCTGTAACAGATGAGATTGGTGAAAGCAGTGTAAATCAGCTATGCGAGTCATGCTTATCGCTGCGGCTACAGACTGTGGTTATACCGAAAAGTTTTGTCTTCCAGGGTTGGCCCCATGGGCTTGCCTGCTCGGCTATCATGGCGGTTTTTCCAGGAGACCGCCCCATGGCCAAAGCCAAGCGCATGTACGGCTGCACCGAGTGTGGTGCGACCTTTCCGAAGTGGGCCGGGCAATGCGGTGAATGCGGCGCCTGGAATACCCTGGTCGAAACCGTGTTGGAAAGTGGCGCAGCCGCAGCGCCCAGTGGCCGCAGTGGCTGGGCGGGGCAGCAGGCGCAGATCAAGACCCTGGCAGAAGTCAGTGTCGAAGAAATTCCGCGTTTCACCACGGCCAGTGTCGAGCTTGACCGTGTGCTGGGTGGCGGGCTGGTGGATGGTTCGGTGGTGTTGATCGGCGGCGACCCGGGTATTGGCAAGTCGACCATCCTGCTTCAAACCCTCTGCAACATTGCGACCCGACTTCCGGCACTTTATGTCACGGGCGAGGAGTCGCAGCAACAAGTGGCCATGCGTGCGCGCCGCCTGGGTTTACCGCAGGACCAGTTGCGGGTCATGACCGAAACCTGCATTGAGAACATCATCGCTACCGCCCGGGCGGAAAAGCCCAAGGTGATGGTTATCGACTCGATCCAGACCATCTTCACCGAGCAATTGCAGTCGGCCCCTGGCGGTGTCTCGCAGGTGCGCGAAAGTGCGGCCTTGTTGGTGCGTTATGCCAAACAGAGCGGTACGGCCATTTTCCTGGTCGGCCACGTGACCAAGGAAGGCGCCTTGGCCGGGCCGCGCGTGCTGGAGCATATGGTCGATACCGTGCTGTATTTTGAAGGTGAGTCCGATGGACGCCTGCGTTTGCTGCGGGCCGTGAAGAACCGTTTTGGTGCCGTCAATGAACTGGGCGTGTTCGGCATGACCGACCGTGGCCTCAAGGAAGTCTCCAATCCTTCGGCCATCTTCCTCACCCGTGCCCAGGAGGAGGTTCCCGGCAGCGTAGTCATGGCCACCTGGGAGGGAACTCGGCCGATGCTGGTGGAAGTTCAGGCGCTGGTTGACGACAGCCACCTGGCGAATCCTCGGCGAGTGACGCTTGGTCTGGATCAGAACCGGCTGGCAATGCTCCTGGCGGTGCTGCACCGCCATGGTGGCATCCCGACCCATGACCAGGACGTGTTCCTCAACGTAGTCGGTGGTGTGAAAGTGCTGGAAACCGCCTCCGACCTCGCACTGTTGGCGGCGGTGATGTCGAGCCTGCGCAATCGCCCCTTGTCCCAGGACCTGCTGGTGTTCGGTGAGATTGGCCTGTCGGGCGAAGTCCGCCCGGTTCCCAGTGGGCAGGAGCGCCTCAAGGAAGCCGCCAAGCATGGCTTCAAGCGCGCCATTGTTCCCAAGGGTAATGCGCCAAAGGAAGCCCCTGCAGGCTTGCAGGTCATTGCGGTCACGCGCCTTGAGCAGGCGCTGGATGCGTTGTTTGAGTAACGCGTCAGGCCTGCAAATGAGAAGGACCGGCGATTCCTCGTCGGCCCTTGCGCGGCTCAGTCGATCAGTCGATCAGTAGATCAGTGTTCAGCCGCAGCGGTTCGTCGTTCTGACGGTGCGCCATGGCCGTGGTCGTGTTCGCTGATGACCGGAATCTCCTTGCCGTCGGCATCGAACAACTTGCCGTCCTCGAAGTAATCACCGTCGCGCAGGGCGGAAATGTCCGAGTAATTGATCGTGCGCTCGTAAGCGGCAGCAAACACCGACTGTTGATCCGAGTTGCCAGTCGTGAAGTGGTTGAACGTCAGGTTCAGAAGAATCGCCATGATCGCCGCCGAGCTGATGCCGGAGTGGAAGATGGTTTCAAACCAGCTTGGGAAGTGGTCGTAGAAGGTCGGTGCAGCGATCGGGATCATGCCGAAGCCCAGCGAGGCGGCGACGATGATCAGGTTCATGTTGTTGCGGTAGTCCACTTTCGACAGCGTGCGAATACCGCTGGCAGCAACCGTGCCGAACAATACGATACCGGCACCGCCCAGTACTGAGGTTGGTACGGCGGCAATGATGCGCCCCATGATTGGCAGAAGCCCCAGCACCACCAGAATCACCCCGCCGGTTGCCACTACGTAGCGGCTCTTGACGCCCGTCACAGCCACCAGGCCAACGTTCTGGGCGAAGGCGCTCTGGGTGAAGGAGCCGAAGATGGGGGCAAGGATGCTCGACGCCATGTCGGCGCGCAGGCCATTGCCCAAGCGCTTGGAGTCAACCTTGGTGTCGATGATTTCGCCAACCGCGAGAATATCCGCGGAGGTTTCTACCAAGGTCACCATGATCACGATGCACATCGACAGAATGGCGGCGATGTGAAAGGTCGGCATACCGAAATGGAACGGTTCAGGAAAGGCCACCAGCGGGCCGTCCAGCACCTTGGAGAAATCCGCCATGCCCAATGACCAGGCAATCAGTGTGCCGATGACCATGGCCAGCAGGATCGACAGGCGAGAGATCGCTGCGCTACCGAGTTTGCTGAGTACCAGCACGATGGCGAAGGTCAGGGCCGCCAGGCCGATGTTGGCCATGCTGCCAAACTCTGGCGATTTGCTGTTGCCCCCCATGACCCAGCGCGCCGCCACGGGCATCAGTGTCAGGCCGATGGTGGTAATGACAATACCGGTGACCAACGGCGGGAAGAACTTGGTAATGCGTGAGAAGACGGGCGTGATCAGGAAGCCTATCAGCGATGCGGCCATGACCGCACCCAACACGCCAGGCAGACCTCCACCGCCTTCACTGCTGAGAATGGCGCCCATGGTTGCCACGCCTGCGAATGAAACGCCCTGTACCAATGGCAACTGGCAGCCAAAGAACGGTAAGCCGAGGGTTTGTAGCAGTGTTGCAAGCCCACCTGCGAACAATGAGGCCGCAATCAACAAACCGATATCTGCCGGCCCCAGTCCCGCGGCCTGGCCGAGAATCAAGGGAACCGCAACGATACCGCCGTACATGGTCAATACGTGTTGCAGGCCGTAAGCCAGGTTGGCGCCGAGGCCTAGGTTTTCGTCTTCGGGACGTTGCGCTGAAGACGTGCTAGCGGAGGACGTATTCATGAGGAGCAGGGTCTCTGTTTTATTGTTGTGGGCCTACTGTAGACAACAAGTGGCGATCATTACCAGAAGAATTGTATACAATTTTTAGATAGCCCGAGCAGATCTGTTGCACGCAATCGGTGTGCCATATTTTCTCATTAATGGTATGCAGGGCGTTTGGCAGGCGCGCCAACGGAGCCTTTTAGCGATCGCTAAAGGCTCTGGTGGGGATTGGGTAGTTGGCTAAACGTTCCTACGCTTCGATCAGTTGCCGCAGTTCGCGCTCAAGTTCTTCCGGGTTGGCCAGGTTCAGTTCGATCAGTCGCCGCAGGTGCGAAATGGAGTCCAGATCAATGAACTGGCAAACGAAACCCATCTGGTTGCCCTCCTCGTGACGCAACTCCACGTGCATCTTCACTTCGTCGTGGTCGTTGAGGTGTATCGAGGCATCGAAACCCTCGATAGGGTCGCCCTGCCAGCCCTCGGGGCATTCGATCAACAACCCCTTGAGCGACAGATCCAGCAGTTTGACGGGCCATCGTCGATCACCTTGCACCAGCTCGGTGCGGGCATCGAAGGGAACACGTTTGAAAAGCCGACGTTCGTGATGGTCGCTCATGGCCAAGCCCTCCGGGGTTCGCAGTCAACTATAGTCCAGCGCTTGTCAGGTACGCGTGTTAGGTGCATAACAGAGCCATGAGTTTCCTGCTCGGGAGGCTCTAGATCGTAGCAGGTATGGCAATGTGCGATGACTCGCCCTAGACTCGTCGGGCAGTCTTTCAATCCACTAGCTGGAAGCTAATCATGAACAACAATAATAGCCTGCTGCGCCACTTGCCGTGGCTAGCGCTGGCAATCATCGGAGCCTGTGCGTTGGGTGTGGTTGCCCTGCGTCGCGGTGAAGCCATCAATGCCTTGTGGATTGTAGTCGCGGCGGTGGCTATCTACCTGGTTGCCTACCGTTACTACAGCCTGTTCATCGCCACCAAGGTGATGCAGCTCGATCCACGTCGGGCGACACCGGCGGTACTCAATAACGATGGTCTGGACTATGTCCCGACCAACAAGCACATCCTGTTCGGCCACCACTTTGCCGCGATTGCTGGCGCAGGGCCGCTGGTCGGACCGGTTCTGGCTGCGCAGATGGGCTATCTGCCCGGTACGCTCTGGCTGATTGCCGGTGTGGTGCTGGCAGGTGCTGTTCAGGACTTCATGGTGTTGTTCCTGTCCACCCGTCGCAACGGCCGTTCGCTGGGTGACATGGTCCGTGAAGAGATGGGCC
Organism: Pseudomonas sp. HLS-6 TE3448; assembly: GCF_053629555.1. NCBI lineage: Bacteria > Pseudomonadati > Pseudomonadota > Gammaproteobacteria > Pseudomonadales > Pseudomonadaceae > Pseudomonas > Pseudomonas sp. HLS-6 TE3448. The sequence continues at coordinate 2,068,905 of NZ_JBRJIO010000001.1, forward strand.
GGATTCCGGGCACCATTGCCCTGTTCGGCTGCTTCCTGATCATGATCATCATCCTCGCGGTGTTGGCGCTCATCGTGGTCAAGGCCCTGGCCGAGAGCCCATGGGGCATGTTCACGGTGATGGCGACCATCCCGATCGCGATGTTCATGGGCGTTTACATGCGCTACATCCGCCCGGGGCGTATTGGCGAAATCTCGCTGATGGGTGTTGTCCTGCTGTTGCTGTCGATCTGGCTGGGCGGGCAGGTTGCTGCCGATCCGACCTGGTCCAAGGTCTTCACCTTCACCGGCGTACAAATCACCTGGCTGTTGGTGGGTTACGGCTTTGTGGCTGCCGTACTGCCTGTGTGGCTGGTGCTGGCACCCCGTGACTACCTCTCGACCTTCCTCAAGATCGGCACCATCGTAGGTCTGGCGATCGGCATTCTGGTCATCGCGCCTGAGCTGAAAATGCCCGCGCTGACCCAGTTCACCGACGGTACCGGCCCTGTCTGGAAAGGCACCCTGTTTCCGTTCCTGTTTATCACCATCGCGTGTGGTGCGGTATCGGGCTTCCATGCCCTGATCTCCTCGGGTACCACGCCGAAGCTGCTCGACAACGAAACCAACGCCCGCTACATCGGCTACGGCGGCATGCTGATGGAATCGTTCGTAGCCATCATGGCCATGGTCGCTGCTTCGGTGATCGAACCAGGTGTCTACTTCGCCATGAACAGCCCGCCTGCCGTAGTCGGTAGCGATGTGGTCGCGGTGGCGCAGACGGTCAGCAACTGGGGCTTTGCCATCACGCCAGATGTGCTTGAGGGCGTAGCCAAGGACATCGGTGAGCACACCATCCTGGCCCGTGCGGGCGGTGCCCCGACCCTGGCGGTCGGTATCGCGCAGATCCTGCACCAGGTGCTGCCGGGTGAGAACACCATGGCCTTCTGGTACCACTTCGCGATCCTGTTTGAGGCGCTGTTCATCCTCACGGCGGTGGATGCGGGTACCCGTGCCGGACGCTTCATGTTGCAGGATCTGTTGGGCTCCTTCATTCCGGCGCTCAAACGCACTGAGTCGTGGACTGCCAACCTGCTGGCAACAGCCGGTTGTGTGGCCATGTGGGGGTATCTGCTGTACCAGGGCGTGATCGATCCGTTGGGCGGGATCAACACCTTGTGGCCGCTGTTCGGTATCTCCAACCAGATGCTGGCGGGCATTGCGCTGATGCTGGGTACTGTGGTGTTGATCAAGATGAAGCGCCAGCGCTACATCTGGGTCACCCTGTTGCCTGCTGTCTGGCTGCTGATCTGCACCACCACCGCGGGCTTCATCAAGCTGTTCGATCCGAGCCCGGCGGTCGGTTTCCTGGCGCTGGCCGACAAGTACAGTGCGGCACTGGATGCCGGTCAGGTACTGGCACCGGCCAAGGACATCAACCAGATGCAACACGTTATCTTCAACGCCTACACCAACGCGGCGTTGACCGGCCTGTTCCTGTTCGTGGTGTTCAGTATCCTGTTCTTCGCACTGAAGGTCGGTATTGCCGCCCTTGGCAAGAAAGAGCGTAGTGATAAGGAAACCCCGTTCCACCCTGTGCCGGACGCGTAAACACTGAGGAATGCAGTCATGTTCAACGACCTTGGTCGACTGGGTAAGTACCTGGGGCAGGCAGCCCGCCTGATGGTCGGTATGCCCGACTACGACACTTACGTCGAGCATATGCAAACCAAACACCCGGACAAGCCGGTGATGAGCTACGAGGCGTTCTTCAGGGAACGTCAGGAGGCGCGTTACGGGGGGAAGGGTGGGCCCAAGTGCTGTTAACCTTGGCTGACGGCCTGTAATAAACCTGTGGGAGCACGGTACGCCGCGCTCCCACAGTCATTTTTAGCGTTCAGGAGATTTTGCGCGTGCTACCTCCAATCCCCGTTACCGTGCTCAGTGGTTTTCTCGGTGCAGGCAAGACCACCTTGTTGCGCCACCTGCTCAAGGCCGAGCACGGCCTGAAGATCGCCGTGATCGAAAACGAATTCAGCGATGCAGGTATCGACACGGAGCTGCTGGGTGACGAACCGGTGCAGGTCATGACCCTGGCCAATGGTTGTGTTTGCTGCAGCATCCATACCGACCTGACCAAGGCCCTGTTCCTTTTGCTGGAGCGCCTGGACAGTGGCGAGATCGCCTTCGACCGTTTAGTGATCGAATGCACCGGCCTTGCCGACCCCGCACCCGTGGCACAAACCTTCTTCATCGACGAAGAACTGCGTGAGCGCTACATCCTTGATGGCATTATCACCTTGGTCGATGCGGCGCATGCCGACCTCCACCTGACCCAGACCATTGCCCAGGCCCAGGTCGGTTTTGCCGATCGCCTGCTGGTGAGCAAAACCGATCTGGTCGATGCCGCCCAGTTCCAGGCCTTGAGCGAGCGTCTTGGACGGATCAATCGTCGTGCGCCGATTCATGTGGTAGAGCACGGCAAGATCGACCTGTCCGAGTTGCTTGATGTGCGCGGCTTCAATCTCAATGCCGACCTGGGTGGTGGTCTGAGCTTGCGCCCGGTTGCACAAGGCAATAGCGGTGACCGCATAAGCAGCATGGTACTGCGTACCGAGAAGCCCCTGAACATCGACCGGCTCAGCGACTTCATGAATCGCCTGCTCGAAGACCATGGCCGACAGCTGTTGCGTTACAAAGGGGTGCTCAATATTGAAGGCGAGCCACGCCGGCTGGTGTTCCAGGGTGTCTTGAAGTTGTATGGTTTCGACTGGGACCGCGCCTGGGAGCAGGACCAGACGCGGGAGAGCGTCGTGGTGTTCATCGGCGACGATTTGCCTGAAGAACAGATTCGCTCAGCATTCGAGCAGCTGTAGGCTGCTTGTTAACTGGCGCTCAACCAATCGACGTCGCGGGCAAGGATGTTCAAGCGCAATTTGGTGCCCGACGGTGCATAACCAGCGGTCAGGTAGCCGCCGTTACCCTGACCGATGAGCGTCATGCTCATGCTCGCCCCGGTAGCCGCTTCTTCAAGGTTGATCATGGCGAAATCGGTAGGTAGGTTCGAGAGGTCGACCGCTTGGTTGTTGTGCGCATGGCGTAACTGCCAGGCGCAAGGATCAACGCCATCAATCGGGCACGCCTGAGGTACGCCTTCGGCGGTCATGAATACGCCGTGGTTCAGGTATTTGCCGCTGCGCACGTAGAGTCGATACAGTCCTTCGCTGTGTCGGAAATAGAACTCCGTGGGCGAGACATCGCTCACCACATGAAAATCTATCAGGCCGTCGTTGCGGTCTTGCTCCCAGTCTTCGTCGGTACCGCCGAGTGCACCCAGGGCCTGCGAGACTTCCAGCCCTTCAGGTCGTGCAGGGTGAGGCACGATAACGGGACGGTCGGTGGCTTCGTCCAGAGCGATGAGGCTGTGGCCGTTTATCAGCATGTAAGCGGTAAAGGAAAGTTGTTTATCGGTAGGCATAGCAGGTGATCTCCTGATCAGATTTAGCTCCCGTCTTGGGCCTTTCGCCGGTATGACGTGCATCCAGAGGGGCGAGAACCAAGGTAATTTCCCCACGCCGGTGAGGGCAGGAGGAACAATGCCCTGATGGTCGTACCGTGGGGCATTGCGGTTCTATCCTCAGAACTCATCCGGGTAGCTCAGCCAGGGTGCATTGCGCTCCTGGATATCCAGAATGAAACCCAGTGGGCTCCCTCCCGCCGTGTTGAGGTAGGTAGGCTCAGCGTCATGTCGGCTGCTCCGATGCACGAATCCTTTACCTGCACGCTGCAAAAACATGCCAACACGATCATGTTTTATATGCTCAAGTGACGTTTCGCCACGTTGTGGATGGATCAGCTTGAAGGGGATGGGCTCCCGCTCCTTGATCATAAATGCGCCAATGTGGCCATTATCATCGGCACTGATGCCTCGGCCAAAATACGGGCCAAGTGAGCGGACATACAGGTAGTAACCTTCGGGAGCATGCCTGAAGTACAGGGTCAAGGGCTCCACGGTGTTGCCGTTGGCAGGCGGTTGATGGCCTAGCAAATGGGCGTCACTTCGGGGTTGCAACGCCCCGGCCAAGAAGCCTTCGCCGCCGAACGGGGCGATGACTTCTGCCGGAGTTCCCCGCAGGACGTCAAGGCAATGAATGGGGTATGCCTGAGTACGCAGGTGGGCGAGGAACGAGTTCTGTCGATGGGTGGGCATGGTGTTCGCCTTGTAGTTCATTGAGTGACAAAGGCACATGGGCCTTCGTATTCGCTGAACCTAATGACAAGGCGGTTGCCCGCTGCGTTAATTAATTACGCAGGCGAAAAAAAGCCCGGCTCAAGGCCGGGCTCTTCATTCAGCGAACCGCGATCAAGCGCCGTATACCGGCAGCTTGGCGCAGATGGCCTTGACCTTCTCACGAACGGCGTCGATCACCGCTTCGTTGTTCAGGTCGTCCAGGATGTCGCAGATCCAGCCAGCCAGTTCCTTGCACTCAGCCTCTTTGAAGCCGCGAGTGGTCACAGCCGGGGTACCGAAGCGCAGACCGGAGGTGACGAACGGGGAGCGTGGGTCGTTGGGTACCGAGTTCTTGTTGACGGTGATGAAGGCTTTGCCCAGTGCAGCGTCAGCGTCTTTACCCGAGATTTCCTGCTTGATCAGCGAGAGCAGGAACAGGTGGTTCTGAGTGCCACCGGAAACGACGTCGAAACCGCGCTCGATGAAGACGCTGGCCATGGCCTGGGCGTTTTTCACCACTTGTTGCTGGTAAGCCTTGAACTCCGGCTGCAGCGCTTCCTTGAAGCAGATGGCCTTGGCGGCAATCACGTGCTCCAGCGGGCCGCCTTGGGCACCCGGGAATACGGCCGAGTTCAGCTTCTTCTCGATCTCTTCGTTCTTGCGAGCGAGGATCAGGCCGCCACGTGGGCCACGCAGGGTCTTGTGGGTAGTGGTAGTGACCACGTCAGCGAACGGAACCGGGTTCGGGTAAACGCCAGCTGCAACCAGACCGGCAACGTGAGCCATGTCGACGAACAGGTAGGCACCGACCTTGTCGGCGATTTCACGGAAGCGCGGGAAGTCCAGCACTTGCGAGTAGGCGGAGAAGCCGGCAACGATCATCTTCGGCTTGTGTTCCAGGGCCAGACGCTCGACTTCGTCGTAGTCGATCAGGCCGTTGGCATCGATACCGTACTGAATGGCGTTGTACAGCTTGCCCGAAGCGCTGACGCTGGCGCCGTGGGTCAGGTGACCACCGTGTGCCAGGCTCATGCCCAGGATGGTGTCGCCAGCTTGCAGCAGGGCCAGGTAAACGGCGCTGTTGGCTTGCGAACCTGCGTGTGGCTGAACGTTGGCGTAGTCTGCGCCGAACAGCTGCTTGGCGCGGTCGATGGCCAGTTGCTCGACCACGTCGACGTACTCGCAACCACCGTAGTAACGCTTGCCTGGGTAACCTTCGGCGTACTTGTTGGTCAGAACCGAACCCTGGGCTTCCATCACGGCCGGGCTGGTGTAGTTTTCCGAGGCGATCAGCTCGATGTGCTCTTCCTGGCGCTGAGCTTCTTGCTCCATGGCGGCAAAGAGATCGGCGTCGTACTTGGCAATGGTCAAATCACGGCTGAACATGGCGGTCCTCAAGGATCGGGCTGGAAAAGGGAGGCATTCTACCTCATCGGCTTTTGTCTGGCATATGAAAGGGCATCATGTCGCAGACAAGTGGGGCTCATTTGCCGCTGTTTGTGTTGCCCGGCGCCATCCCCGAGCCTGTACAAGGGGGGGATGCGCAGGGTTACTGGAACATGAACAGCGTTTCGTTGCTGAACTGGGCTTCAAACTGGTGGGCCGGCATTGGCCGACCGAACAGGTAGCCCTGAACCTCATCACAACCGTGTTCTCGGAGGAACTCCAGCTGTTCATGGGTTTCCACACCCTCGGCGATTACTGCCAGGTTCAGGCTGTGGGCCATGGCGATGATCGCACGGGCGATCTGGCCATCCTGCTCGCCTTCGGGCAGGCCATCGACGAAGGTGCGGTCGATCTTCAGCACGTCGATCGGGAACTGCTTGAGGTAGTTCAGTGACGAATAGCCAGTACCGAAGTCGTCGACCGCAATGCTCAGGCCGAGGTTTTTCAGGCTGGCGAGTATCTGCATGGCCTCGTTGACCTCGCGCATCAAGATACTTTCGGTCAGCTCCAGTTCCAGGCACGCCGGTGGAACGCCGGTTTCGTTGAGGATCGTGGCGATGCGGGTACCCAGTTGCCCATCGGAAAACTGTCTCGCAGAAATGTTCACCGAAACTTTCGGTACCCGTACCTTGGCCTGGTGCCACTCTTTGAGCTGACGACTGGCTTCACGCAGTACCCAGTCACCGACATCGACCACCAGCCCCAACTCCTCAATCACCGGAATAAAGTCGCCCGGCGGTACCAGGCCACGGGTTGGGTGGCGCCAGCGCAGGAGCGCTTCGGCGCCGGTCAGGCGTTTGCCGTCGCCGCTGAACTGCGGTTGGTAGTACAGGATGAACTCGTTCTGCTCCAGTGCATGGCGCAGGTCGCTTTCCAGCTCCAGGCGCTCCAGCGCACTGGCGTTCATATCCGCCTGGTAGAACTGGAAGTTGTTCTTGCCGCGCTCCTTGGCGTGGTACATCGCGGTGTCGGCGTTTTTCATCAGTTGGCTGAGTTCGCTGCCATCCTGAGGGCTCAGGGCAATACCGATACTGGCGGTGACGAAGAACTCGCGGTTTTCCAGCACAAAGGGACGAACCAGGCTGTTGAGGATCTGTTCGGCCACATTGATGGCGCGGTTCAGCGCCATCTCGCGGGTTGCGCGTGGTTGCAGCAGCAGCGTGAATTCGTCGCCGCCCATGCGCGCAACGGTGTCGTCAGTGTCGACACAGTCGAGCAGGCGTTCGGCCATGTCCTTGAGCATACGGTCGCCGGCCGCGTGGCCAAGGGAGTCATTGATCGGCTTGAAACGGTCCAGGTCGAGGAACATCAGCACCACCCAGGCCTTTTGACGATCAGCTTGCTGCAGTGCGGTGTGCAGGCGGTCCTGGAACAGCGTGCGGTTCGGCAGGTGCGTCAGGGCGTCGTAGTAGGCCAGACGGTGAATGCGTTGTTCGCTGGCCTTGCGCTCGCTGATGTCGGTAAAGAAACACACATAGCTGGCCAGGTCGCCTTCGTCGTCGAGCACAGCGGTAATGCCGACCCAGGCCGGGTAATGCTCGCCGGTGCGACGTTTAAGCCAGACTTCACCTTCCCAGGTGCCGCGGATGTGCAACTGTTTGACCACGTAGCGCAGGTGCGCTTCCTGCTGTTCGTCGACCGTCAGCATATTTGGCAGTTGGTCGAGCACCTCTGCTGCGCTGTAGCCGCTGACGCGGCTGAAGGCTTCGTTGGACTGGACGATATAGCCCGCCGGGTCGGTGATCAGGATGGCCGAAGTCGAGTGCTCAAACACTGTCGCAGCCATGCGCAGGTCTTTTTCAGCGCGGCGCTGCTGGCTGATGTCACGGCCGACGCCGAGTATGCCCTCGAACCGATTGTGCTCATCCCAGACCAGTACCAGGCGCAGTTCGATCGGGATCTTGCGACCATCGGCGCGCAGGCAGTCGAACAGGAACAACTGAGTGGGAAGCTGGGTACGCAATTGCTCCAGTTGTTCTGGAGCGTGCAGGGCACGGTTGAGGCGTTCGATCAGGCTGTAGATGCCGGTCAACTGTGCCGGGTTGGCAATGGTCGATTGCCAGCCGTTCTCGAAAATCCAGTCGACCTCGTAGCCCAATACCGCGTGTACCGAGGGGCTGACATAGTTGGGCTTCAGCATGCTGTCGGTGGAGAAGATGACGTCGCTGATACTTTCGGCAAGCATGCGGTAACGCTGTTCGCTGTCACGCAGCGATTCGCTGGCCTCTATCTGCTCGGTAACGTCTTTGGCCACGCCAATGATGCGGGTGACGTTGCCATCGTTGTCGCGGGTCAGGACCTCTTCGCGAATATCATAACGACGCCAACCCTGGTCACGGTGACGGAAACGTAGCTGGCAGTGCAGTTGTTCCAGGTAGCCACTCTCGCGCTGTTGCTGACGCATCCGGTTGTAGAGTGTGGCGTCTTCAGGGTGCAGAAGGATTTCCCAGAATCGCTCGCCCATCGTCTCCAGTTCGGTACGGGAGTAACCCAGGGTCTGGCCCAGGTGCCGATTGCTGAAGATCATCCGTTGGTTTTGCACGTCCTGCACGTAGAGTTGATCCGGTACGGTACGGACCACGTTCGACCAGAAACTTTCACGCTCCAGCAGCGACAGCTCGACCTGCTTGCGGCTGGTAATATCGCTGATGCTGAGGGTTACCGCTTGATAGTCAGCGCGTTGCTCGGGGAAACGCACCGTCAGCCACAGGTGCAGCTCCTGGTCATCGGCACCACTGAGGCGAACCTCCAGCTCAAGCTGATGTTGATTGTTCAGGACGGCTTCGACCAGTTGCAGGCCAATCCCTTCGTTGTGTGTATCGCCAGCAATCAGGCGTTGCCAGGCACCGTTGCGGCATTCAACCCCCAGCAGTTGCAGGGCGACTTGATTGACCTCGGTGACTTTCAACTCCTGCAGCAACGTGTTGCGCAGGGACCGGTCAAGCAGCAGGCGGTGCTCAAGCTGGTCTTGGCCACGCAGGCGCAGTCGTTCAAGCGTATTGATCAGGCCGGACAAGTCCAGCACACAAAGGGCGACCCCTGTCCCTTCGAAAATATCCTGGTAGCGTCGGCGTCCTTCTTGCAGTGCGCGTTGGCGCTTGCGCATGCTGGCCAATGCCAGCAGCGGCAGCAGGGCGCAGATCAGGCCAAGCAGGCATTTACTGATCAGAGCAGGCAACAGTTGCTGACGACTCAATTCGGCATCGTAGAGGCCGCGCAGTTGCCAGTCGCTGTTATCGAGGAATGTCAGCAGTACGCTCTGCAGTGGCTCGGCGTTGGCTGGCCGTGGCGTTTCAGGTGAGCGATGTTGATTGATGATTTCAGCCGTTCGGCTGTTTTCCAGCAGCCACAAGGGGCGGGTGGGGTTGTCCAGGTGTTCGGCCAGCGCGCTGTAATACTCAGGGCTCAGGCGCAGCAGCCAGTAACCGCTGGTCGGCCGATCTGATTGGCGTAGCAGCAGGTAGATGTAACTGTTGTCACTGTTGTTACTGAAGTAGTACGGGTGGCCATTGCTCAGCCGTATCAATTCTTCAATAGCATGCTGGTCAGGCGATTCGCCGAGGCTGTCGCGCAACGGGCGTGCCTGGCTGTCGAACCAGGCGATGCTGCGCAGTGAGGGCAGTGCGCGCTGCAGATTGGCCACCACCTTCGGTAGCGCGCGGTCGTCCGGGGGCAGCGGGTAGGGTTGAACCTGATTGAGTGCGGTCTGAGCCTTGAGGGCCATGTTCAGGCTCAGGTGATCGGCCAACTCGTTGCTGGAATCCAGGCTGTGTTGGCGCTCATCGGCAAGGGTATGGTGGTACTGATCAATCAATAGCCAGAACAGCAGGCCGAGCAGCAGCAATACCAGGATGGCCAACACCCCTTTCAACGAACCGCGCAACAATGAACCCGAGCTGGAGGGGGCGGTACGCAGGGAGGACGGCTGAGTAAGATTGGTCAAACGTTGATCCTGCGGTATGGCTGGCTGTGGCAGGTTTGAGCTGCTTATTGGGTGCGCACCCTCACGCTCAGCCGTGCAGGCCGATGCGTACTCATAAGCTGGACGCCCGAAGGGCGCTTAGCATGCCTTGAGTTGTGGCGAAGTGCCAGTCCTGTTCGCAGATCCCGACAAAGTGCCATGTCGGCGGCCCAGGCCTGTCTGGTCCTGAGCTTGGGCCTGACGGCTATCGGTTGGCCAAGTTAATAGTCGCTTTTACTTTTTTACGTCATACAATTGGCCCCTTGAATTTACTTGCTTACAGGAGCTCAACGTTTTGGCTCAATACGTCTACACCATGCATCGGCTGAGCAAAGTTGTTCCGCCGAAGCGGGAAATCTTGAAGAACATCTCCCTGTCGTTTTTCCCCGGCGCCAAGATCGGCGTGCTCGGCCTCAACGGTTCGGGTAAATCCACCCTGTTGAAAATCATGGCGGGTGTTGATACCGAGTTCGACGGTGAAGCACGGCCAATGCCGGAGCTGAATGTCGGTTACCTGCCGCAGGAACCACAGCTCGACCCAACCAAAACCGTGCGTGAAGTGGTCGAAGAAGCGGTCAGCGTGATCAAGGATGCCCAGGCTCGCCTGGACGAAGTCTATGCGGCGTACGCCGATCCTGACGCCGATTTCGACAAGCTGGCCGCTGAACAGGCCAAGCTTGAGGCGATTCTGCAGGCCAGCGATGGTCACAACCTGGAGCGTCAGCTGGAAGTGGCGGCCGATGCCCTGCGTCTGCCTGCCTGGGACGCCAAGGTCGAACACCTGTCGGGTGGTGAAAAGCGTCGTGTAGCACTCTGCCGCCTGCTGCTGTCGGCACCGGACATGCTCCTGCTCGACGAACCGACCAACCACCTGGATGCCGACTCTGTCGCCTGGCTCGAGCACTTCCTGCACGACTTCCCGGGTACTGTGGTAGCGATTACCCACGACCGTTACTTCCTCGACAACGTCGCCGGCTGGATCCTCGAACTCGACCGTGGCGCCGGTATTCCGTACGAAGGCAACTATTCGGGCTGGCTGGAAGCCAAGTCGGATCGTCTGGCCCAGGAATCCAAGCAGCAGTCGGCCCATGAAAAGGCCATGAAGGAAGAACTGGAGTGGGTGCGCAAAGGCGCCAAGGCACGCCAGTCGAAATCCAAGGCTCGTCTGCAGCGCTTCGAAGAAATGCAATCGCAGGAATTCCAGAAACGCAGCGAAACCAACGAGATCTATATCCCGGCTGGCCCGCGCCTGGGCGACAAGGTCATCGAGTTCAAGAACGTCACCAAGGGTTATGGCGACCGTGTACTGATCGACAACCTGTCGTTCAGCATGCCTAAAGGCGCCATTGTCGGTGTGATCGGTGGTAACGGTGCCGGTAAATCGACCCTGTTCCGCATGCTGATGGGCAAGGAAACACCAGACTCGGGCACCATCGAGATCGGTGAAACCGTGCAACTGGCCTGTGTCGATCAGAGCCGCGAAGACCTGGACGGCAACAAGACCGTGTTCCAGCAGATCTCCGATGGTTCCGACCAGATCCGTATCGGTAACTACGAAATCCCTTCGCGTACCTACGTGGGTCGCTTCAACTTCAAGGGCGGCGACCAGCAGAAGTTCGTCAAGGACCTCTCCGGTGGTGAGCGTGGCCGTCTGCACCTGGCCCTGACCCTGAAGGAAGGCGCCAACGTCCTGCTGCTCGACGAACCGTCCAACGACCTGGACGTGGAAACCCTGCGTTCGCTGGAAGAAGCCCTGCTGGACTTCCCGGGCGCCGCTATCGTGATCTCTCACGATCGCTGGTTCCTGGACCGCGTGGCCACCCACATCCTGGCCTACGAGGACGATTCCCAGGCGGTATTCTTCGAGGGTAACTACACCGAGTACGAAGCCGACCGCAAGAAGCGTCTTGGCGAAGCTGCTGCCCAGCCGCACCGGGTACGGCACAAAAAACTGGCATAACCGCTCGCGGTTTTGCACTGGAACGGGGCCTTCGGGCTCCGTTTTTTTTTTGCCGAAAAATGTGGCGTACCTGTTGCCTGAAAGGCAGCCTCTCTAAGGCTAAGCATGCGCTGGCCCAGGCAAAACAGCCTGGCTGAAGACGCGCTTGAATGTGTATACATTTACATAAATGCACCATTTAATTTCAAAAAAACGACATTTTGCACTGTCGCAGTGCGCCTTGACTTGATAAAGTCCCGGGAAAAATTCTTACAAGCTAATCATCTGCCGAGACCTTCCCATGATCGAATCCGTCGAAGACTTCCTCGCACGCCTGAAAAAACGTGACCCAGCCCAGCCTGAATTCCATCAGGCGGTGGAAGAGGTACTGCGCAGCCTCTGGCCCTTCCTGGAAGCCAATCCGCACTACCTGCAGGCCGGTATTCTTGAGCGTATGGTCGAGCCTGAGCGCGCGATCCTGTTCCGCGTGTCGTGGGTCGACGATCAGGGCAAGGTCCAGGTCAACCGCGGTTATCGTATCCAGATGAGCAGTGCCATTGGCCCTTACAAGGGCGGCTTGCGTTTCCACCCGTCGGTCAACCTAGGCGTGCTGAAGTTCCTGGCCTTTGAACAGGTCTTCAAGAACTCCCTGACCTCGCTGCCCATGGGCGGCGGCAAGGGCGGCTCTGACTTTGACCCCAAAGGCAAGAGCGACGCTGAAGTGATGCGCTTCTGCCAGGCGTTCATGAGCGAGCTGTACCGCCACATTGGTGCCGACCTTGACGTACCGGCCGGTGATATCGGCGTCGGCGCACGGGAAATCGGCTTCATGTTCGGCCAATACAAGCGCCTGGCGAACCAGTTCACCTCCGTGCTGACCGGCAAGGGCATGACCTACGGCGGCAGCCTGATCCGCCCTGAGGCGACCGGTTACGGTTGCGTTTACTTTGCCGAAGAGATGCTCAAGCGTCAGAACCTGCGCATTGACGGTCGCCGTGTTGCCATCTCCGGTTCCGGCAACGTGGCCCAGTACGCCCCGCGCGCAAGGTCATGGACCTGGGTGGCAAGGTGATCTCCTTGTCCGATTCCGAAGGTACCCTGTATTGCGAAGCGGGCCTGAATGATGAGCAATGGGACGCGTTGATGGCGCTGAAGAACGTCAAGCGTGGCCGCCTCAGTGAGATGGGCGGGCACTTTGGCCTGGAGTTCCGTGCCGGTCAGCGTCCCTGGAGCCTGCCGTGTGACATCGCCCTGCCGTGCGCCACCCAGAACGAACTGGACGCTGACGATGCCCGCACCTTGCTGAGCAATGGCTGCCTCTGTGTGGCCGAAGGTGCAAACATGCCGACCACCCTGGAGGCAGTGGATATCTTCCTTGAGGCCGGCATCCTCTTCGCTCCAGGCAAGGCGTCCAACGCCGGTGGCGTGGCCGTGAGCGGGCTGGAGATGTCGCAGAACGCCATGCGCCTGTTGTGGACTGCTGGCGAAGTGGACAGCAAGCTGCACAACATCATGCAGTCGATCCACCACGCCTGCGTGCATTACGGTGAGGAAAACGGTCGAATCAACTACGTCAAAGGCGCCAACATTGCCGGCTTCGTCAAAGTTGCCGATGCCATGCTGGCTCAAGGCGTCGTTTAAGCCTCCGGTTCGATGGCGATGATCTCGATCGACTGATCACCCGCCGGTCGTCGCCACACCACTTCGTCCCCTGGCTTGGCGCCCAGCAGCGCCCGGCCCAGGGGTGAACCCCAGTTGATCAGGCCGCTTGCGGCATAGGCCTGATCTTCTCCGACCAGTTGAACCTGATGCTGCTGACCGCTTTCATCGGCAAAGGTCACGTGGCTGCCAATCTGCACCTTGTCCCGTGATGCCGCTGGCGCAACCACCAGCGCACTCTGCACCTTGGCATTGAAATAGCGCAGGTCACGCTCGGTCTCCACGAGCCGCTGCTTGTCTGCCTGCTCACCTTGGGCGAGCAGTTCACTGCGCAGCGTGTTCAATTCGGCGACACGCTCATGCAGCAAGGTAAGACCTCGGGCGGTGACGTAGTTGGGTTGCTCGCTGATCTGACGTTCAACGGGCTGATCAGCCTGGTCACCGGCTTGATCTTCATTGACGAATGCACGACTCATGAACGGCTCCTTCTCAGGAGACCCTGCTGACAGACGTGCGCACTCTGGCTGACCCGGTTGCGACCTGTTTGCGTCGCCGCATCGCGGTCTTTCTCCTGCTGCCATTGTTCTTCGTGATCGTCCCAATGGCGGGCACGGTAGTCTTGCAGGTCCTGATGCTCCTGCATGGCCTGGCACTGGCGAAAGCCATTGTCCCAGCCGGCCTCATATTGGCGGTTGTGCAGGTAGCGTGGTACATCTTTGCGAAAGTCGCCAGCTATTAAAGCTGCGGCCTGACAACCGTCACGGTCGTCTCCCGAGTGCTATTGGCAATCGCCGAAAAGGCCAGTGCACAAAGATCCGTACACAGGGGCCAGTACACAGCGGCTAATCAGTAGTTGTACCACTTGAGCTCAAGCATCACCTCGTTCTGCGCTGTGGTGAACGCGCTGAAATCGCGTTTTGCGCTCAGGCGCAGGCCGAGGTTGTTCGACAGCTCCCACTGCTGGTTCAGGCTCAGGCTTCGGCGCACTTCGCCATTGGTAAAGTAATCGCCCTTGGCCTCCAGGCTCAGGTTGCCCAGCCCGTTACGCCACAAAAGGCCGGTGTTGAAGCCCGCTGCTGGCGCAATGAAGCCGGCGAAGTCGGCGTTGTGCTCGACCCTTACGGTTCCAAGGGCAAAGCCGAGCATTTCGTCGCTCAGCGCCCAAGTGCCGCCAGCGCCGCCATTTACATGACTGACCAGGGTTTCGTCACCCTCCCTGCCAAGCACCCGCTCCAGGCCACCTGCGACTTGCCATGACCAGGGTTGCAACAGGGCGTTGCGCGGGGTCAGCGAGCGAATGGTCGCCAGGTCCAGGCGTTGCAGTTGCCACTGGTTGTTTTCGTACTGGCGTAGTTTCAGCTGGAGGATTTCGATTTGCGCCCCCAGCGGGAAGCCATACATATTGTCGTTGAGGTCGTGGTAAGCCATGCGCAGGCCATACTCGGCGAACGCACGGTCTTCTCGTGTGCCCACCCCTAACTGCCAGGTGCGCGACTGATGGCCATCTTCGGGCAGCCCTGGCCGCTTTATATCGAGCTCAGGTGGAGGGTTGCGGTTGATCGCTCGCAGCAGTTCAAAGCTGCGTTTGGCGCGCGCCGGATCACGCTCCTGGCCATTGGCACGGTAGCGTTCCAGGCGGTAGGCGGCGTCTTGCACCAAGGCCTGGCGGTCACGTGGCAGTGCGCTGAACACCGGGCTTTGCAGTTGTGCGGTATCGGCACTGACGGCCAGCACCTGGCGCTGCTCCTCGGCATCCAGTGGCGCTGCGCGCTCCAGCAATTCACGTTCGCGCGAAGGCCGATAGTCGATACGCTCCACCAGCCCCGATTGCTTGACGGCCTTGACGGTGTCGGTAGGAATGGCCGTGAGCGGGAACTGCGAGGTCAGGTCCAGGCTTGGGCGAGCCACCTGTAGCAACTCGAGCAAACGGTAAGAGCAGTTTTCGTCAAAGAAAAAGTAGTCGAAGCGAATCTGTTTGAGTTCCCACACGTGCTCGACCATGCGCCCGGTTTCTTCCGGGGTCAGGTTCAAGCGGTACTCCCACAGGTCGCGGTTTTCCAGGCTGCGGTATTCCGAAAGCTTTTCCTGATAGGGCACCAGTGCAAACAGGCCCGGATAGCCGCCCATCAGGCCTTTCCAGGCATAAAGGATGCTGTTGTCGTTGCCTTCTATGTAGGCGCCAAAGTTGATCGCGTAACTCAGTAACGCCGTGTCGTTCTTTTGCACATCGGCCTGATCGATACGCAGCAGGGTATGGCCGAACATCGATGAGGGGCTGTTCAAGTAGGCTGCCGGGAAGATCATCACCGCACTGTGTGGCGAAACATCCTTGAACCACTGAGGGTATTCCTTGCAGTCCGGTGCGGGCAGGTCATTCAACTGCAGTTGTTCGCGCAGCCAGCGGGTGCGTGCCGGGAACACGCACTGCGCATGCTTGTCACCCAGGCTTGCTGGTGCATAGAGCGCCTGGAGCGTGGCCTTCAACTCCAGATCAGGGTGATGCCCTCCGTCTTTGGCGAGAAAGAAACGTTGGTCGTCGACATAACTTCGCCAGCCACCAAGCTTGGCGGTTTCGTAGTGACCCAAAGCGATCCAGTAGCGATCATTGGCCAACTGGTTCAGGCGGTTGTCGTCGAAAACGGGAGCTGCATGCAACGGGGCGCAGGCACAGAGCGCCAGGTAGGCAAGGCGTTTGAGCATGTCGGGCAACTACGTCTGAATGATGCCGATAGAGGCGAAGAACAACCCGCCCCATCAGGGGCGGGTAGGCCGAGCTTAAGCCTGGGTCGCGTATTTGGCCAGGCGTGGGTCGCTTTTCAAAACTGCCAGGGTATTGGTGTGGACATCTTCAGCGGTGATGTCTGCAGTCTTGAAGATCTCCTGGAAATGTTGGTGGGTGACGGCGGCGAAGTGCGCGCGGTCTTCGGGCGCTACGCCAAGAACGACGGCGTACGTGGTCAGTGCTTCACCTTGGCCTTTGGCCATGTCTTCAGACAGTTCGTTCATCATGCCATTCATGGCGAACCACGACTTGCCGCCATACGTCAGCGCGGCATTGGTCGCGCAGCCGTTAGTGCCGGACGTCATGCCGAACGTTGCGTTACCGGAGGTGCCATTGGTGGTCGATGCAAGGAAGTGGGCCGGTGTACCGCGCTGGCCCTCGAACAGCAGGTTGCCCCAGCCGCAATCCGGGCCGCCAGGCGCCTGGGCCATGGCGTTCAGGGATGCGGCGGCGAACAGAGTACCCAGAAGAATCCGTTTCATAGCATTGTTCTCTTTCTAAGAAGTACAAACCAAAGGTCAGGGTTATCTGGCATATCGGTGAGACCAGTAGCCAGCGCGGGTCGGTTATTTACCCAGCCGCGCAGCCTTCAGTTTAGGCACGATCTAACAGTTCGCTGGTTAATTGCGAAAGATTGCTGGCGGCGCACGTGCAGCGCAGGTTTCGCCCTGTTGCAGAAAGCGTTGAAGAGCCTTGCAAGCCGCAGGTTCCCGGCGCCAGAATGCTTCATCTGCCCCGCCGAAGTAAGGAAGCCCGATGCCCGATCCTGTTGCTGCGAGCCTGCGTCTTGCGCCAGAAGCCTTGACCCGGCCGTTTTCCGCTGAACAGTTCGCTTTTACCACCACCAATGATCTGGAGCCCTTTCGCGGTGTGCTTGGCCAGGAACGTGCCGTCGAAGCCTTGCAGTTTGGCGTCGCCATGCCGCGTCCTGGGTACAACGTTTTTGTCATGGGTGAGCCCGGCACCGGGCGCTTCTCATTCGTCAAGCGCTACCTGAAAGCCGAAGGCAAGCGCCTGCATACCCCCTCGGACTGGGTCTACGTCAACAACTTCGATGACCCGCGCGAAGCCAAGGCACTGGAGTTGCCGCCTGGCAGCGCCGGAGCGTTCATCGCTGATATTGGCGGCTTGATCGACAACCTGCTGGCAACCTTCCCGGCGGTGTTCGAGCACCCCTCGTTCCAGCAGAAAAAAAGCGCCATCGACCGCGGTTTCAATCAGCGCTATGACCGTGCCCTTGATGTCATCGAGCGGGCGTCCCTGGAAAAGGACGTTGCCCTGTATCGTGACAGCAGTAACGTTGCCTTCACCCCGATGAGTGACGGCAAGGCGCTGGATGAGGCCGAGTTTGCGCAGTTGCCTGAAGCCGAGCGTGAGCGTTTCCACGAGGACATTGCCGCACTGGAAGAGCGTCTGAACGAAGAGCTGGCCAGCTTGCCGCAGTGGAAGCGCGAGTCGAGCAACCAGTTGCGTCAGCTCAACGAAGAAACCATTACCCTGGCCTTGCAGCCGCTGTTGTCGCCGCTCTCGGAAAAGTACGCGGAGAACGCCGCCGTCTGCGCCTATCTGCAAGCCATGCAGGTCAACTTGTTGCGCACGGTGGTCGAACAACTGGTCGACGACAGCAAAAGCGACGCGGTGGCCCGCAAGATGCTGGAAGAGCAATATGCGCCAAGCCTGGTGGTTGGGCATCCGGTCAGTGGCGGTGCGCCGGTGGTGTTTGAGCCGCACCCGACTTACGACAACCTGTTTGGCCGTATCGAATACAGCACCGATCAAGGGGCGCTCTACACCAGCTATCGGCAACTGCGTCCCGGCGCGCTGCACCGTGCAAATGGTGGTTTCCTGATTCTTGAAGCCGAGAAAATGCTGGGCGAACCCTTTGTCTGGGATGCGCTCAAGCGTGCCTTGCAATCGCGCAAACTGAAAATGGAGTCACCGTTGGGCGAACTGGGGCGTGTGGCCACCGTCAGCCTTACGCCGCAGATGATTCCGCTGCAGGTCAAAGTCGTCATCATTGGGGCCCGCCAGCTGTACTACGCCCTGCAGGACCATGATCCGGACTTCCAGGAAATGTTCCGGGTGCTGGTGGATTTCGACGAAGACATTCCAATGGTCGACGAGAGCCTGGAACAATTCGCGCAGTTGCTCAAAACCCGTACCAGCGAGGAAGGCATGGCGCCGTTGACTGCCGATGCGGTCGCACGCCTGGCAACCTACAGTGCGCGTTTGGCCGAGCATCAAGGGCGTTTGTCGGCGCGAATCGGTGACCTGTTCCAACTGGTCAGCGAGGCGGACTTCATTCGCCACCTAGCCAACGATGAAATGACCGACTGCGGCCATATCGAGCGGGCGCTCAGGGCCAAGGCCACGCGTACTGGCAGGGTTTCGGCGCGGATTCTCGACGACATGCTTGCCGGGATCATCCTGATCGACACCGAAGGTGCGGCCGTGGGCAAGTGCAACGGCCTGACAGTGCTTGAAGTGGGTGATTCGGCGTTCGGCGTGCCGGCACGGATTTCCGCCACGGTGTACCCAGGTGGAAGTGGCATCGTCGACATCGAGCGAGAGGTCAATCTGGGCCAGCCGATTCACTCCAAGGGGGTAATGATCCTGACCGGTTACCTGGGCAGTCGTTATGCCCAGGAATTCCCGTTGGCCATTTCCGCAAGTATTGCGCTGGAGCAGTCCTACGGTTACGTCGACGGCGACAGCGCCTCCCTCGGTGAGGCCTGTACCCTGATTTCGGCGTTGTCGAGAACCCCGCTCAAGCAGTGTTTCGCTATTACCGGTTCCATCAACCAGTTCGGTGAGGTGCAGGCTGTCGGCGGGGTCAACGAGAAAATCGAGGGCTTCTTCCGGCTCTGCGAAGCCCGTGGCCTGACCGGTGAACAGGGGGCAATCATTCCGCGTGCCAACGTCACGACACTGATGCTCGATGAGCGGGTACTGCAGGCCGTGCGCGCGGGGCAGTTCCACATCTATGCGGTCAGCCAGGCCGATGAGGCATTGAGCCTGCTGGTGGGCGAACCCGCCGGTACGCCCGATGCCGAAGGTCAGTTCCCCGAGGGTAGCGTCAATGCCAGGGTGGTCGAGCGGCTGCGGGAAATTGCCGAGATGATCAGCGACGAGGAGCTCAAGGAGGCGGAGAAAGAGCACGCTGAACAAGCGTTGGTCGAGGTCAAGTCGTCCTGACGGGGGAGGGTGGGCGCCAGGGTCGGTATGACCATTCGGCGCCCGCTGCTGTGCTACCGCTTGTCGCTGTCGGTTTTCTTCTATTCTTCAGATCATGGACAGTCGTAGGTACAGGATAGAGACAGCTCCCGATGGGAGCTGAACAGGGTTTCTCCGAGGATCGTCGCCATGCCGCGCAGCCTCAGCCTTACTCGTCAATGCCTGGGTCTGGTCACCCGCATTGAATGCAGCATTCGTCCGCTGGCCGGTGACAATGGTATGTGGACGCTGCTTTTCGCCGCCGGCATGGCTGGCGAGCAACCTTCCGCGATCAAGGCTCAGGGGCCGTTCCACGGTCCTTACGTCGCTGAGTCAGTACTCAATGCCATCGTCGATAGCCTGACCTTGCATGGGTATCAAGTTGCGGATGGGCCACAGATCTGGTGCATTCACTTGCAGGCACAGCTCAGACGGATCAACGGCGAACGGGTGCATCACGTGGGTGATTTCCAGTTCCATCCAGAGACCTGAGGGCTGCCCCCGGTTGCCTTGCGGCAACCTGACGCGGGCTTTTTCTGTCATTCGTGGCTGGTATACTTGTGCCCGTTTTCTCGCCACCGATGAGTTTTTTAATGGAACGTTTTATCGAAAACACGATGTATGCCTCTCGCTGGCTGCTCGCGCCCATCTACTTTGGTTTGTCCTTGGGGCTGCTGGCGCTGGCACTGAAATTTTTCCAGGAAATCTTCCACGTATTGCCCAACGTGTTTTCCATGGCTGAAGCCGACCTGATCCTGGTGATCCTTTCGTTGATCGACATGTCCCTGGTGGGTGGCCTGCTGGTCATGGTGATGTTCTCCGGCTATGAGAACTTCGTCTCGCAACTGAACATCGATGACGACAAGGAAAAGCTCAGTTGGCTGGGCAAGATGGACTCCACCTCACTGAAGATGAAGGTGGCGGCCTCGATCGTGGCGATCTCCTCGATCCACCTGTTGCGGGTTTTCATGGACGCGCGGAACATCGAGACGCAGTACCTGATGTGGTATGTGATCATCCACATGACCTTTGTGGTGTCTGCGTTCGCAATGGGTTACCTGGACAAATTGACCAAGCACTGATTGCGTTTTGCTCGGTGTGCTTGAAACCGCCCGTCCGTTACAAAACGGACGGGCGGTTGCGTTTCTGGCTTGTACTTTGTTCATCCCTGTACGAAGAATGAACAGTCGCTCGTATGTCCCAGTAGTGAGGTGCTGCAATGAACCTGCACGATCTGAATACCGAGGCCAGGGCTGGTCATGTCGAGGAACTCAACCTGATCGCTATCGAAGGGGGGGATTACCTGCTTGAGGCACGCGTACATGGGCGCGCCCACCCGTTGTCTGATACACGAGGCCAGCGCTTGCGCGTGCACTCTGTGGAAGAGGCGCGCGGGCAGTTGCAGGGGTTGCCAGACCTGCCGCTGAACCTGGTGCATTGGTCGGTGCAGGACGAAATGTGCGGCATGAGCAGCACAGCGGAAGAGGATCTGAAAGTGCCGATTTCCCGGCGTTCGGCCTGGTAGCTGAACTGCTGCGCCGCAGTGTGCTAGGCTGCTCGCCCTTTTCATGAAGGGCGCGGTGTTCGTGCGCCCTGTAGCGGAGCAAGCCAATGTCCGAAATCAACCTGTCTACCGACGAAACGCGCGTCAGCTACGGCATCGGCCGTCAGCTGGGTGGTCAACTGCGTGACAACCCACCACCAGGCGTCAACCTGGAAGCGATCCTGGCCGGTCTGACCGACGCGTTCAATGGCCAGGCTAGCCGTGTCAGCGAAGAAGCGCTGTCGGCCAGCTTCAAGGTCATCCGCGACATCATGCAAGCGCAAGCGGCTGCCAAGGCTGAAGCTGCGGCCGGCGAAGGCAAGGCCTTCCTGGCTGAAAACGCCAAGCGTGAAGGTATCACTACCCTGGCTTCGGGCCTGCAGTTTGAAGTACTGACCGCTGGTGAAGGTGCTAAGCCGACTCGCGATGACAGCGTCCGTACCCACTACCACGGCACCCTGATCGACGGCACTGTCTTCGACAGCTCCTACGAGCGCGGTCAGCCTGCTGAGTTCCCTGTTAGCGGCGTGATCGCTGGCTGGACCGAAGCCCTGCAACTGATGAACGCTGGTAGCAAATGGCGCCTGTACGTACCGAGCGAGCTGGCCTACGGCGCTCAGGGCGTTGGCAGCATCCCGCCGCACAGCGTACTGGTCTTCGACGTCGAGCTGCTCGACGTTCTGTAAGCCCTGGCGTTGCTGGGGGCTCGGCTCTCCGGCAGCGGCAATGCCGGCTTCTGCGCAACCGTGCGGGAGCCAGCGTTGCTGGCGATTACAGCGGGCGCAACGCCCGTGCGTAAGAAAACAGAAACAGGTTGCGCACCAGTTCCTTGAGCACATTCGGCTCGTTTGAATTCAAACCATTCAGGTCCAGATCACCCTGGGCGTGTAGCTCATGCAGTGCATCTTCTTCGAGCACGGCACAGACCTCGCCGGTTTCCCGGTGCAGGATGCGCAGGCAAGGGTGAGGGCGTTCCAGCCAGGCGTCGATCAGATAGGTCATGACTATTCTCCTTGAGGTTTCAATGAGAATAATTCTTATTAGCAAAATAGCAAGAAGTGATTGGCAGTTGCTGCCAGAAGGTCGATCCGAGGCCGTTGCACGGCCCCGAATCCAGGTGCGGGTCAGACTTTACGGACGAACTCGGACTTGAGTTTCATCGCGCCGATGCCGTCGATCTTGCAGTCGATGTCATGGTCGCCGTCACACAGGCGGATGTTCTTGACCTTGGTACCGACCTTGACCACCAGGGACGAACCCTTGACCTTGAGGTCCTTGATCACGGTAACGGTGTCGCCGTCTTGCAGGACGTTGCCCACCGAGTCCTTTTTCACTGCCTCGTCGTTGCCTGCTTCGGCCTCACCGCTGGCGGACCACTCGTGGGCGCACTCGGGGCAGATCAGCATGGCGCCGTCTTCGTAGGTGTATTCGGAGTTGCATTTTGGGCAGGGAGGCAAAGTGCTCACTAAGGTTCCTCTGGGGGTGCGTGCAAAAACCCACATTGTATAAGGTTTTGTCGCTCAGAGGGCAAGCGGGCCCATCCGAAGATGGGCCGGGGAGGGATCAGTGGGTGCGGGCGACGGCGAATTCGCTGAGTTCAACCAGCGCGTCACGGTACTCGCTGGCAGGCAGCACTTCCAGGCAGGCAATGGCGCGAGCGACATAGTCGCGGGCCAGTTGCGCGGTGTAGTCCAGTGCGCCGGCAGCTTCGACGGCCGCCCGGATGCTCTCCAGATCCTCGATACCGCCCTTCTGGATGGCCTGACGAACCAGGGCAGCCTGCTCGACGGTGCCTTCGCGCATGGTGTAGATCAGCGGCAGGGTTGGCTTGCCTTCGGCCAGGTCGTCACCGACGTTCTTGCCCAGGGTTTGCGCATCGCCCTTGTAGTCGAGCAGGTCGTCGACCAGCTGGAAGGCTACGCCCAGGTGGTCACCGAAGGTACGCAGTGCTTCACGCTGAGCGTCACTGGCTTCGGCCAGGGCTGCGGCGCTGTGCGTCGAGGCCTCGAACAGCATTGCCGTCTTGCCGCGGATGACCTCCATGTAGACGTCTTCGGTCGTGCTGGCGTCGCGGATCTTGGACAGCTGCAGTACTTCGCCTTCGGCGATCACGCGGGTCGCCTTGGAGAGAATCTGCATGACCGGCATCGACCCCAGCTCTACCATCATTTCGAACGAGCGCGAGTAGAGGAAGTCGCCGACCAGTACGCTGGGCGCGTTGCCCCACAGGGCGTTGGCGGTGGAACGGCCACGGCGCATGCCGGACATGTCGACGACATCGTCATGCAGCAGGGTCGCGGTGTGCAGGAACTCGATGGTGGCAGCGAGCAGGCGCAGTTGGTCGCCATCGCGGCCCAGTGCCTTGCCGCACAGCAGCACCAGCAGCGGGCGCAGGCGCTTGCCGCCAGCCGACGTGATGTAGTCACCGATTTTCGAGACCAGCGGCACACGTGAAGTCAGCTGCTTCTTGATAATCTCGTCAACGGCGCTGAAGTCGTCCGCTACCGCACGGTAGAAAGCTTGGGGTTGCATCGGCCACAGGTGCTCCATAAAGGTTGCGCGGCATGCTAGGTTGCAGGTCCCGACCTGTCAAGGCGCGGTGCCGGTGGGCCGGGGGCGGTACTTGCAAGCGCCGCGGGGCTTGCGTACAATCGCGCACCCTGAACTTCCTGGGCAGCACCTGCCTTACGCAATTGCACAGGGCCGTTCCAGCCTTATGCAGCCATGCCAGCCAATACTCTTACCTATAAAGAGCTGGGTGAGCAGGATTATCGGAGAAATACCATGTACGCAGTAATTGTTACCGGCGGTAAGCAGTACAAAGTCGCCGAAGGTGAATACCTGAAGATCGAAAAACTGGAAGTCGCTACCGGCGAATCCGTAACCTTCGATCGCGTTCTGTTGGTCGCCAATGGCGATGACGTAAACATCGGCGCACCAGTCGTCGCTGGCGCTAAAGTAGTCGCTGAAGTGATCTCCCAAGGTCGTCACGACAAAGTGCGCATCATCAAGTTCCGTCGTCGTAAGCACCACATGAAGCGTATGGGCCACCGCCAGTGGTTCACCGAGATCAAAATCACCGGTATTCAGGCTTAATTCAGCCTAATCCCCTTATTGGAGAGTTGAACTCATGGCACACAAAAAAGCTGGTGGTAGTACCCGTAACGGTCGCGACTCAGAAGCCAAACGCCTTGGCGTGAAGATGTATGGCGGCCAGGTCATCAAGGCCGGCAACATCATCGTTCGCCAGCGCGGCACCCAATTCCACGCTGGTTACGGCGTTGGCATGGGCAAAGATCACACCCTGTTCGCTAAAATCGAAGGCGTGATCAAGTTCGAGAAAAAAGGCGAGTTCGGTCGTCGTTACGTAAGCGTTGTCGCTGCCTAATAGCGATGTCGCTGGAAAAGCCCTGTCTCGCGACGGGGCTTTTTCGTTTGTGGGGTGAGTCTCTTGCAAAACTGTTTGTATGGGCTGCCGGCGCTGGATTCTACGGTCGTTGACGGGGCCGCCGCGCTCATTTTTGCAAGAGCCTTATGTCTTTGTGTCATTCAACTCGTCGAGACGACGAGAGGCGGTTTTTATGAAGTTTGTTGATGAAGTGTCGATCCGGGTCAAAGCCGGTGACGGTGGCAATGGTTGCATGAGCTTTCGCCGTGAGAAGTTCATCGAGAACGGCGGTCCCAACGGCGGTGACGGTGGTGACGGCGGCTCGGTGTTCATGGTTGCCGACGAGAACCTCAATACCTTGGTCGACTATCGCTATACCCGCCATTTCGAGGCCCAGCGCGGCTCCAATGGCGGCAGCACCGACTGCACCGGCAAGAAGGGCGACGACCTGATCCTGCGTGTACCGGTCGGTACTACCGTGATTGACGCCAGCACCCAGGAAGTCATCGGCGACCTGGTCAAGCCAGGGCAGAAGCTGATGGTGGTCCAGGGCGGCTGGCACGGCCTGGGCAACACGCGCTTCAAGTCCAGTACCAACCGTGCTCCGCGTCAGACCACGCCGGGCAAGCCGGGCGAGCAGCGCGACCTGAAGCTGGAAATGAAAGTGCTGGCCGACGTCGGCCTGCTGGGCCTGCCTAACGCAGGCAAGAGTACGTTCATTCGCTCGGTATCGGCTGCCAAGCCGAAGGTCGCCGATTACCCGTTCACCACCCTGGTGCCGAACCTGGGCGTGGTCAGTGTCGACCGCTGGAAGAGCTTCGTCATCGCCGACATTCCCGGCCTGATCGAAGGCGCTTCCGAGGGTGCTGGCCTGGGTATCCGCTTCCTCAAGCACTTGGCGCGTACTCGCCTCCTGCTGCACCTCGTCGACCTGGCGCCGCTGGACGAGAGCAACAGTGCCGATGCTGCCGAGGTCATTGTCAACGAGCTGACCCGCTTCAGCCCGTCGCTGGCTGAGCGCGATCGCTGGCTGGTGCTGAACAAGACCGACATGCTGATGGACGATGAGCGCGACGAGCGCGTCAAGGAAGTGGTTGAGCGTCTGCAGTGGGAAGGCCCGGTGTACGTGATCTCGGCAATCTCCAAGCAGGGCACCGAGCAGCTTAGCCGCGACATCATGCGCTATCTGGAAGACCGCGCTGATCGCCTGGCCAATGACCCGGCGTATGCCGAAGAGCTGGCGGATCTCGATCAGCGTATTGAAGACGAGGCCCGTGCCCAGCTTCAGGCGCTGGACGACGCACGTGCCCTGCGCCGTAGCGGCGTGAAAAGCGTGCATGACATCGGTGACGATGACGACGACGATTGGGATGAAGAGGACGAAGACGGTCCAGAAATCATTTACGTGCGCGACTGATCCGTTGCAGTACACTAAACGCCGCTTTTTTAAGCGGCGTTTTGCTGTCTGTAGGTGCAGGCTTTGCCCGTGATTGCATCAGCGTGGTACCTGTTAGGCTGCATCGCCGGCAAGGCCGGCTCCTACAAGGCGTAGCAAGCGCTGTTTTTTAGAATCCACAGATCGGCATAGGTTGGAAGAAGATGCGGAGCAAGGTGACGGGTGCCCAGCGCTGGGTCGTGAAAATCGGCAGTGCCCTGCTGACGGCAGATGGCAAAGGCCTGGATCGCGCGGCCATGGGTGTCTGGGTCGAGCAGATGGTGGCGTTGCATGAAGCGGGTGTCGAGTTGGTGCTGGTGTCGTCCGGGGCGGTAGCCGCCGGTATGAGCCGCCTGGGCTGGACCAAGCGACCGAGTGCCATGAACGAGCTGCAAGCAGCCGCTGCCATCGGCCAGATGGGCCTGGTGCAGGCGTGGGAATCGAGCTTCGCTGAACACGGCCGGCACACTGCACAGATCCTTCTGACCCATGATGACCTGTCTGACCGCAAGCGTTACCTGAACGCCCGCAGCACCCTGCGTACGCTGGTAGAGCTGGGAGTTGTACCGGTCATCAACGAAAACGACACGGTGGTCACCGACGAGATCCGCTTCGGTGATAACGACACCCTGGCGGCGCTGGTGGCGAATCTGGTCGAGGCTGACCTGCTGGTGATCCTCACCGACCGCGATGGCATGTTCAATGCCGACCCGCGCACCAACCCCGATGCCGAGTTGATCTACGAAGCCCGTGCCGATGATCCGAGCCTGGATGCCGTGGCGGGTGGTACGGGTGGTGCGCTGGGCCGTGGCGGTATGCAGACCAAGCTGCGCGCTGCGCGCCTGGCGGCCCGCTCCGGGGCGCACACGATCATCGTCGGCGGGCGCCTGGAGCGCGTGCTGGACCGTCTCAAGGCGGGTGAGCGCCTGGGTACCCTGCTGTCGCCTGAGCGTGGCATGCTGGCGGCACGCAAGCAGTGGCTGGCCGGTCACCTGCAAACCCGTGGTACGTTGACCCTTGATGCCGGTGCCGTCCAGGCGCTGCGCGAAGGGCACAAGAGCCTGTTGCCGGTTGGCGTCAAAGGTGTGCAAGGCAGCTTCCGCCGCGGCGAGATGGTGGTCTGCGTCGGTCCGGACGGCCAGGAGATCGCCCGAGGCCTGGCTAACTACAGTGCGCTGGAAGCGCAGAAAATCATCGGCCAGTCCTCCGAGGCCATTGAAAGCCTGCTGGGTTACAGCGCTGAGCCGGAGCTGGTCCATCGCGACAATCTGATTCTGGTATGAGGGAGAACCGTGTGCGTTTGATCAAGGGATTGCTGGGGGCTTTGCTGGCCCTGCCATTGTTGGCCTCGGCCGAGGAAATCGGCCAGGTGTCGACGGTGTTCAAATTTGTTGGGCCGAATGACCGCATCGTGGTCGAAGCGTTCGACGACCCTAAGGTGGAAGGGGTGACCTGCTACTTGTCGCGCGCCAAGACCGGTGGCCTGAAAGGCGGGCTGGGTTTGGCTGAAGACCGTGCCGAGGCGTCCATTGCCTGCCGTCAGGTCGGGCCGATTCGCTTCAAGGAAGAGCTCAAGGATGGTGAGGAGGTGTTCAAGGAGCGCACCTCCTTGGTGTTCAAGACCATGCAGGTCGTGCGCTTCCTGGACAAGAAGCGCAACACCCTGGTGTACCTGGTCTACAGTGACCGGATTATCGAAGGCAGCCCGCAGAATGCGGTGACTGCAATTCCGATCTTGCCGTGGGCTCAGTAATACGGCGTTGAATTCATCGCAGGCAAGCCGTGTTTCCACGGATGCCTGCGATGGCGCCACTACGCTGAAACCGCGTCCTCTTCGTGTGCTACCGCCTTGACCTCTTCGTGGCGGCTGATGAATTTCCAGTCCGCTTCATCGATGTAGATCCCGTTCGGCCCGCTGCCACCTTCCAGGTCAATGGCCACCTTGGCTGAGACTTGCGGCTTGACGCTGGCCAGAATCGGCACAAAGCCCAGTTGCAGGCTGGTCTCCAGCAGCGCCGCCTGGTTGCGCTCGTCGATGTCGGCGGCCTCGTCCAGGTAGTACGGCAGGCGTACGCGACCCGCCAGGTCACGGTCCATCAAGTGCAGCAACAAGTACATGTTGGTCAGTGCCTTGATGGTCATGGTGGTGCCGTTGGAGGCGGCGCCGTCGATGTCGGTATGGATCACTGGCTGACCACCGACCTTGGTAATCTCGAACGCAAGCTCGAACAGGTCCTTGAGGCCCAATTGGTTGTGGTTGGCGGCCACCAGGCGTGCCAGGTACTCCTTGGCTTCCTCGTTCTTGTTGTCCTGCTCGGCACTCTGGCTCAGGTCAAACACCGACAGGGTCTCGCCTTCCTCATATTGACCGGCGCTGTGGATAATCTGATCGATGTGCTTGAGCGCTTCCTTGTTCGGTGCCAGAACAATGCGGAAGCTCTGCAGGTTCGATACCTGGCGCTTGTTGATCTCGCGGTTGAACAACGCCAGCTGGTGTTCAAGGCTGTCGTAGTCGCTGCGGATGTTGCGCAGGGTTCGGGCGATGTCGGTGACTGCGGCGCGGCGGGCCTTGCCCAGGGTCAGGGCTTCGTCCTGGCGGTGGGCGTAGGCGTTGATCAGCAGTTGCAGGCGGCGCTCCATGTCGTCTTCGCTGTCGAACTTGGCCACGCCCTTGAGGCGTACCTGGGCGTACAGCGCTTCGATCTGGCCATCGCAGCGCAGCAAGCCCTGCCAGCTGTCCTGGTAGTCGTTGAGCAGCGGCAGCAGGTTGTCCATGGAGTCGTCCACCGGCTCCATGAACGGGGTGCCGAATGGCAGGTCAGCCGGCAGCAGTTGGCGGCGCCGCAGGGCATCGTCAAGGGTGCGTTGCTTGGCTTCCATGTCAGCGATCTGCCGGCCGACCAGTTGCAGCTTGGCCGACAACTGCTGGACGCGCTCGGTGAAGGCGTCGCTGGAGCGCTTGAGTTCGTCCTGAGCCGCCTCCAGTTGCGCGAGCTGCTCGAGTTTTTCGCCTTCTTCGGCGCTCAGTGTCTGCGCGCGGCGGTAGTCTTCCAGCGCTTTTTGAGCGTCCAGTACCTGTTGGTACAGGGCTTCGGTCTGGGTCTTGCTCGCAGCGCGGTCGGCAGCGACGGCCTGTTGCGTCTTGAGCTGTTTGAGCTCTTTTTCCAGACGCTCTTTCTGGTCGCGCAGGGCCGCGCGGTCGGCCAGTGCCTGCAGCGCAGGGGGTTCAATGTGCGACAGGTCGATAGACAGGCCCGGCACTTCAAAGCGCTCGCCCTTGAAGCGTTCAAGTACCGCTTCCAGGGATTTGACCCACAGTTCGCTGTCGTCCAGTTCGATGCCACGTTCGCCCAGGGGCAGGCTGAACAGGGCGCCGTTGAACAGACGCATCAGGCGCTCGACGTCCTGTTGCGAGAACTCTTCGCGCAGGCGGGCATAGCTGTTGTTGTCGGCGTGGTCGAGTTGCAGCTTGACCGACTTCAGTCGTTTTTCCAGGTCGCGCAGGCGTTCTTCAAGGTCTTCGGCACTGAACTGCCGTGACTGGGCGAGGGCGCCGGCCAGTTCATCGTGGGCGTCCTTGGCTGCCAACAGTTGCTGTTCCAGGACCTTGACGTCATCGATCAGGGCAAAGCGGTGCTTGAGCACTGACAACTCGCCCAGCCAGCGCTGGATGCCGGTGATTTCGCGCTCCAGACGCATCAGTTCCTGGGTACCACCGCGTTGATTGTTCTGCAGGGCGTCCTGCTCGTTGCGGTAGTGTTCAGACTGGATGACCAGTTCTTCCTTGCGGGCCATCGCGTAGTCCTGCCAGGTACCCAGCAGCGAGTCGAGCAGGGGAGACAGGCGGTGCAGTTTGCCGCGCAGAATGTCACGCTGGGTTACGCCGTTGGCCAAGGCCTCGACCAGTGGGCCGGCTGAGACCAGGGCGTTGTAGTCCTGTTCCATGCGGCGTACGTCGCGGAAGGCTTCTTCACAGGCCGCGATATAGTCGACGCTGCCCGAGCGCAGGCTGTGCTCGAAGGCATCGAGGAACAGTTGCTTGAGTTTGGCCGCAGTGATTTCGCGCATGTGCAGCAGGTTGATGAACAGTGCGCGGAAGGTCTTCAGGCTCTGTTCACTGGTGGAGCGCAAGGGAATCAGGGTCAAGTCCAGCGGCACCGACGTGTGCCCGCCGACCAGCAGTCGACGCAGCTCGTCAGGCTTGAGTTCGTAAGCCTTCAGGCCATTGCGCTCGAGGTTGCTGAAGAGCTCTTTCTGGCGCAGGCAGGTGTCGTTCTTCTGGTAGTGAGCCAGGTCCAGCTCGCCGGCATAGGCGAAGAACTGGTGACCGAAACCGCCACCCGGGCCCCGTCCGACCACGCCGATCACGTGCGGGCCGTGGGGCAATGAGACTTCACAGAGGATGTAGCTGGTGTCGCTGGCGAAGTAGAAACGCCGCGACTGCTCCAGGCTGTACTTGCCGAAGCTCATGTCCGACATGCGTGCCAGGATCGGGAACTGCAGGGCGTTGATCGACGCACTCTTGCCCAGGTTGTTGGCGCCGTAGACCGACAGCGGGTGCTCCAGCGGGAACAGACCGAGGCTGTAGCCGGCAGTGTTGAGCAGTGCAAAGCGGCGGATGCCGTAGCGTTCCTGGCTCATGCATCAATCTCCTGTTGCTCTTCGGCGATGGCGCGGGCCAGTGCCTCTTCTTCGGTTTCGTCCAGGTCGTCGAACGGGCCCAGATCCAGCGGGTCGTCAGTCTTGAGCAGTTTCTCGTCGCTGTCCTCGTCGACCAGCACGGGCGTTGGCAGTGGCAACGCGCTGTGCAGGCTGGCGGCCAGGTCGCGGTCCTGCTGGACCGACAGGCACACGTCGAGGAAACGGTGCATCGGCGGCAGGAAGCGGTAGATACCATTCTCTTCGCTGGCAAACCCGAGTTGGGTCATGCGCCGCATGATCTTTTCTTCCAGTTCCTCTGGTGTCTGGACTTCAGCCTGGATGAACAGGTCGCGGTATTTCTCCAGCAGCGACGGCAGCTCATCACGGCCCAGGCTGCCGCCATCCAGCACGGCGATCGGGTCTCGCCCCTGGTCGGCCAGGTGTTCTACCAGAATGAAGGTGAACAGCGAGAGGCGTTGGGCGGTCTTGTTTACTTGCGCGGCGGCTTGCTCGGGGACGAAGTAGTAGAAACCACGGGTATCGCAGACCAGCTCGAAGCCCAAGGCCCTGAACAGGCCGCGGTACTGGTCCTGAAAGTTCGACAGTTGAGCGTAAAGCTCTGGGTCGCGGCGGCTGATGTGGAAGCCTTTGAACAGCTCGCGGAAGATCGGCGCGAGCTGGGACAGTTCGGAAAGATCAAGATGCATGTGAGGTGCTCGCAGTAGGCTCCAGCGGCGTTTCGCGGCTGGACGTCAGGGCGAATGAGCGCAGGCTGACCTGGTGCTCGCGGGTGTGGTAGTCACGGCGCTCAAGGCGTTCGCGGGTAAAGCGCTTTTCCCGCGACAGGCGCGAGAACCAGTACAGCAATTCGTCGGTGGCGCCTTCGGGCTCCTGCTCCAGCAGCCAGGTCATCAGGTCTGGCATTGGCAGGGCGTCGGTACAGCGTTCGAGCATTTCCTTGACCGTGCGCGGTGCGCGCGGCGGTTCGCCCTTCTGGTTCTTGTGCGCCTTGGGGAACTGCGCCGGCTTGGGCTCGAAGCGGGCCAGGGCATAGACATAGGCTTCCACCTGGCTGGCGCTGCCGAGGAAAGTGCTCTGCGGCCGGGTGAACAGGGGCATTGCCGCGTGTGGCACGGCGTCCAGGCCTTTGCGGCGGATCACCGACAGGGCCAGTGCCGCGCCTCGGGTCACGGCGTTGTGTCGGCGCGCTTCTTCACGCAGGGGCAGCAGCAGTTCGCGGGCATGACGCAGTGTCAGTTGCGCGCTGGTCTGCATTTCCAGGATGCGGGCATGGGTGCGCAGCAGCATGTCGTCGTCGACCAGTTGGCCCAGGCGTGCCTGTTCGCCAAGCAGGCGCAACAGCACGGTCTCGACCTTGCGTACACCCTGCTCGAAGGCGCCGTCGGCGTTGACCAGTTGGATCATCGGCTCGACGTACTCGTCCCAGGTCGCCAGAACTTCAGCATAACGCTGGCGCAGGGGAATCTGTCGGTCGCTGGTCTTGGCCCGTTCGGCCACGGCCACCAGTGCCTGTTCGTCGTTGTCGAGCTTTTTCAGAACGTCACGCACCCGCATGTCGAGCAGGCGCAGTTGGCGTGCGAGGTCATTGCCGTCGCGAATGTCGAAGGCGTCCTGGATGTGCCCGGCCAGACGCTCGAGGTGGCGCAGGTAGGCTTCGATTTCCAGGCACAGGCCAAGGCGGTGCTCGCGGCGCAGGTAGGCGAGGAAATCGTGGATCTGGGCGTTCAGTTCAAAACGGTTCGGGCTTTTGGCCACGGGCACCAGAATATCCAGGCGAATCCACACATCGAGCAGGTTGGTGATGTCTTGCGGCGTGCTTTCCAGCTGCTGGGTCGCCAGTTGCAGGCGCAGTTCTGCCAGGCTCAGGGTGCCCTGGTCGAAGCGCTCGCACAACGGCTCGAGCAAGGCCCAGTGTTCGGCTAGGGCGCGCAGGACGCGTTTGGGTTCGATCATTGGCGGGTCGACTCGCTGCCAAATAAAAGCGCCGATTGTACTGCATCATGCGGTTGTCGATTCACCCCTTGATCGCTTGTGGGTATTCTCGGGCGGTTTTCTGCCGATCAACTGCGGCGCCGGGCAGCGAAGGGCGGTAGAATGTGGGCCCTGACTTATCCACAGATGGCCGACCTTTGCTCACCGAGTCCCGCCGCCGCGCTTACCTCAATGCCATGCAAGTAGTGCCTTGGCTGCCGCGTGCCGAACTGCCGTTCGCTGCGCCGTCGCGCCCTGAACTCTTGCTGCCGTTGGAGCCGCTGGTGGAGGAGGTTGCACATTCGCCCGTGCAACAGACCGCCCCCGTCGTTGTGCCGGTGAGCAAGCCGGTTGAGCGGCAGAAAATCGAGATCCCGCGCCCCAGCACCACCCCGCGAGCTGCCAGCAAGCCGCTGGAAGAGGCCGAGGAGGCGGTAGCGCCGGTCAAGGCGGCTGTCGTTCCGCCGCCGCGTTTCGCCTTGCAATTGCTACGTGCAGGGCGTTGCCTGGTGTTGGTCGAGTTGGCCACTGGCGAACCGTTCCAGAGTCGCGATCCGTCCTACTTGCTGCTCAAGGACATGTTGCGTGCCGCAGGCTTGCCAGACAGCCCGCAGATCATCGGTGAGCCCGTGCGCTGGCCGCTGTTGGTGCGGGGCAACCTTGACCAGGGGCCGGAGGCGGCCCGTGACTTCGTGCAGGGCTTTATCCAGGCCCGCCTGGAAGACGCTCCGTGCGCCTGCCTGTGGCTGGTTGGTCTGCCTGCCGTGCGCTTTGCCGGGGAGGCCGACGAGCAGGCTTTTTACCGTGAATTACCGGTCGAGGGCCTGGGGTATGCCTGGGCCTTGCCGGGCCTTGAAGTGTTGATGGACGAGCCGCAACGCAAGGCGGACGTCTGGAAAGCCATGCGTCGGCTGATGGCGCGCTGGAAACCAAGCGATGAGTGACACAATCAGTTTTCGTCGGATGACCGAGGCGGACCTGGATGCCGTACTGAAGATCGAATATGCCGCCTTCAGCCACCCCTGGACCCGAGGGATTTTCCTCGACGGGCTAAAATCCTATGAAATCTGGTTGATGTTCGAGGGTGGGCAACAGGTTGGGCACGGGGTGATCAACGTGATCATCGATGAGGCGCACCTGCTCAACATCACCGTCAAGCCGGAGAGTCAGGGGCGCGGCCTGGGCCTGCGCTTGCTCGAACACCTGATGAAACGTGCCTACGAGCTCAACGGTCGGGAGTGTTTCCTCGAGGTGCGCGCCAGCAACCAGTCTGCCTACCGGCTGTACGAGCGCTACGGCTTCAACGAAGTGGGTCGGCGTCGAGATTATTACCCCATTGCCGGTGGTCGCGAGGATGCGCTGGTGATGGCCTGCACGTTGATCGACTGAAGGCAGTTCCATGCTGCGCGTGACCTGTTCGGCGTGGCGCCTGTCAGAGACTGCGGATCATCTATGAGGCTTGAACATGCACGACCTACAAGAACTGATTGATAACAACGCCCGCTGGGCTGATGCAATCAAACAGGAAGATCCGGAGTTTTTCGCCAAGCTGGCACGCCAGCAAACGCCTGAATTCCTGTGGATCGGCTGCTCTGATGCGCGGGTGCCGGCCAACGAAATCGTCGGCATGCTGCCGGGCGATCTGTTTGTTCACCGTAATGTCGCCAACGTGGTGCTGCACACCGACCTGAACTGCCTGTCGGTGATCCAGTACGCAGTAGACGTACTCAAGGTCAAACACATTCTGGTCACCGGCCACTATGGCTGTGGCGGTGTGCGGGCCTCGATGCAGGATCGCCAGTTGGGCCTGATCGACGGCTGGCTGCGTTCGATCCGTGACCTTTACTACGAGAACCGCGTGGCGCTTTCGCAGTTGGCTACTGAGGAAGAGCAGGTCGACCGCCTGTGTGAGCTGAACGTGATTCAGCAGGTGGCTAACGTTGCTCATACCAGCATCGTTCAAAACGCCTGGCATCGTGGGCAGAGCCTGTCGGTGCATGGCTGCATCTACGGCATCAAGGATGGCCGCTGGAAGAGCCTCAACACCACCATCAGCGGCTTTGAGCAGTTGCCGCCGCAGTATCGCCTGCGCCCACAGGACTGAGTCCTGTAGCCTCATTGTCGGCGTTGGCCGGCAATGAGGCTTGAGCGATCAGATCTCTTCCAGAGGCTGTTGCAGCGTTTGCAAGCTGCGCCTTACCGCATCGGTGTTGCATTTGGCTGCGGCCTGCTCCGGGGTCATTTCCCGAATTGAACGGTAGAACAGCTCACAGGTCTGCGTCTTCGCGGTGACCTGCCATTTTTGCGTGCAGGCATTCAGCGTGGCCTCGGCATCGGCCTTGGGGTTGCTGCCCATGCCGGCCTGCCAGCAGGCGGCGCTGAGGTCCTGGCCCATCATCTTCAAACCCGCCGCGTCTGCCTGGTCCTGATCGCCTGCGTGGTTGGCTTTGTCTGCGGTGTACCAAATGGCGCTGGGGTGGTTTGAGCCCAGTACCGGCACGCGTTGCCCGGTCGTCGGGCTGATAGTCACCAGCCCCAGTACGTTGACGCGTTGGCCATAGGTTTGCTCCACCCAGGTACGTACCGGTGAACCAAATGCCACCATCGGCAGTGAGTCCCCCCTGGCGTTGCGGGTAACCGCCTTGACCATGCTCGTCTGGTAGTCGTTGAAGTACCCGTAGACACCCTCGAGCGCTTTGCCGGCAGAGGCAGGGGCGGCAATCGGGGCAATGTCGACGATGGTCTGGAAGGCCGGCGTGTTATCCACAGGTACACCGTTGACACTCAACAGGTACGCCCAGCGGTCAGTGGTGTTCGAACGCAGGTAATCTTGTGCCTGGGTCAGCGAATAGTCTGGCGGAAAGTGCAGCAGCTCGATGCTGCGGCGATTTTCCAGGGCCATGCCCAGTGGCAGGAACAGCAGCCAGTTGTAGGCCCACTTGCCGTCGCGGTTGAGCTGGCTGGCGCCCTGGTAGGCGAGTTCGCCATTGTCGAGCAGGCGCGTCAGCGGTTCGCCGTAGGTGCTGGGGACGTCTGTAATATCGGCATACAGGGTGCCATTGTCGCGCCCCACCCGGACCGTCGCTTGGGTGTAGCCGTCTCGCGCTACGCTTTGCTTCAGGTAGTGCTCGACGGTCTGTTCCAGCGTCCAGTCCCGGAAGCAGATAGCGCTGCAGTTGTTGGGGTAGGCAAACAACCTGCTGACCCGTTGCTGATCTCCCAGGGTGACCCTGGTATCGGCCTGTGGTGTCGTGCTCAGGGCCAAGGCAGAAAGCCCAAGCGTCAGGGTTAATAAAGTGGTTTTGCGCATAGTTGACTCCATGCCAGTGGCCTCTCTCCTTTTGCTAGTCAGGCCATACTGTATGCATTTCTGTGGGCTTGGGAAGTGGAGCGTTTATGCGGGTGATACGGCGCAAGGTGGCGCTGCCAGTGATGGGCCTGTGGCTCGGTACGTTTGGGGCGTATGCCGATGAGCGCGACGTGCGCATGTTCGCCCTCTGGGCTGGCGACCATGAGACGCGAGTGTTCCGTGACATGCTGGTCGAGGCACGGCTCTACGGCAGGGTTCCAATACATGAGTTGCTGCGTTCAGCCAGCGACTGGCGGCTGTGCGCTGCCGAGCCATTCGCGGTACCGCCTGTGGGGCAATGGCCCGCCGTACGCTCGGCCCTGCAACTGCTCAAGGCCCTGGATGATCAGCACGTCCTGCGCCGCTACGAGGTCGTCTCGGCGTACCGTAATCCCACGCTCAATGCGTGTGCCGGTGGCGCTGTTGGCAGTGCACACACCCGCGCCTTTGCGGTTGACCTGTTGCTGCCGCGTGGTACTGATCCCGCGTCGTTGTGCCGTTTCTGGCAAACCCAAGGTGCTGCCTGGAACATGGGATTGGGGCGCTACCCTACGGGGCGGATTCACATCGATACGGCCGGCTATCGGACCTGGGGTGGGGATTTCAGCTCAGGTTCATCGTATTGCCAGCGGCTTGCGACTGCGCCGTGATCCAGTCAGCGAAGCGTCGGTACGTAGCGTGCTCGGCAATCGGTTGGGGGCAGAGCAGGTAATAAGCTGAGCCGTCCTTGATAAAGCCCTGAGGCGCCTGCAGTTGCCCGGCCGCGATTTCGTCCTGCACCATCAGGAACGAGGCCATTGCCAGGCCCAGGCCAGCCACTGCTGCCTGGATGCACAGGTAGAAATGCTCATAGTCGGCTCGGCTGCAGTCCTGGGCTGACTGCTTGCTCAGGCGTAACCAGGTGTTCCAGGCATTGGGTCGTGAGCCTGTATGCAGCAGCCGTTGCCCGACTAGTCCCTGTGTGGCCAGGGCGTTGTTGCACACCGGGCCTACATATTCGTCACAGACCTTAACGGCGTCCAGGCCTTTGCTCCATGGGAAGTCATCGCGGCGCAGCGCAAGGTCAATACCGCTGCCGATAAAATCCACCGGGCCGCCGGCCGCCACCAGATGGATGTGGATGTCTGGGTGCTCGGCATGGAATTCCGGCAGGCGCGGAATCAGCCATTTCATGGCGATAGTCGGCTCGCAGGAGAGCACCAGAACGTTTTCCCGCGCCTGTTGTTGCAGGCGATAGACCGCACCTTCCAATTGCTCGAACAGCGACTGGGTGGTGCCATGCAGGGCGCGTCCGGCGGCCGTGAGGAAAATCGCCCGGTTGCGTCGCTCAAACAACTGCACCCCGAGGGACTCCTCCAGCAAGCGCACCTGCCGGCTGACGGCACCATGGGTGACGTGCAGCAGTTCGGCGGCGCGAACGAAGCTTTCGGTTTGCGCCGCGACGTCGAAATAGCGGAAGGCGGAGAGGGCGGGCAGCTTCATATCTGTGAGGAAAACTAGCGGATTTGTCGCACTATAAATCGCTTTTTAGCCACAACGAAGCTTTCGATAATAAGCACCGTACAGAACAGATGTTCTGCGGAGGGGGGCATGCTTAATGGGTGCGCGGCGCCTGCATCGCGGGCAAGCCCGGCTCCTACAGGCTGCTCGGTCTTTGTTGGAGCAGGCTTGCCTGCGATGGCGTCGGTGCTAGCCGCCCGAGCAGAGCGAATCTGTGCATTTTACTAGCTGATCGAGGCGCTTTACGTGAATGAATTGATTGCTGTTGCCCTGTTCACCGTTCTGGCGGTGATCAGCCCCGGTGCGGACTTTGCCATGGTCACGCGTAGTAGCTACGCCTTCGGTCGCAGGGCTGGTCTCATGGCGGCGTTGGGGATTGCCTGCGGAGTGCAGGTGCATGTGTTGTACACCGTGCTGGGAATCGCGTTGATCATCAGCCAATCACCGCTGCTGTTTCTGGCGATGAAGGCGTTGGGTGCGGGCTACTTGATTTATCTGGGTTACAAATCCTTCACCAACACCCAACGCATCGCGCTGGGGGATGATGACGGCGCCAGTCGTCTGGGCGTGTTCGCTGCATTGCGCTCGGGCTTTCTGACCAACGCCCTGAACCCCAAGACCATGCTCTTTGTGGTCAGTGCCTATACCCAAGTGGTACAGCCTGACAGCTCGTTGGCGACTGACTTTGGCTATGGCTTCTTCATGTCCTTCGCCCATTGGGTGTGGTTCAGCCTGGTGGCCGTCTTTTTCTCCAGCGATGCCCTGCGGCGCACGATGCTCGATCGTCAGGGGCTGGTGGACAAGGTGATTGGCATGGCTTTGATTGGCCTTGGGGTAGCGGTGGTCTTTGCCAGTGTTCGCTAGTGTGGAGCAAGCGAGCCTTGTTCGGTGCTTGATGTTGGTTTGAGAAGGTATCGATGGGGTGCCAGCGTGTTATGCACTGTCGGGGGATGGGCTGGGTACTTTTTTGCGGGCAATAAAAAAGGGCTTACCTTGCGGTAAGCCCTTTTTAGTACTTGGTGGCTACACAGGGACTTGAACCCCGGACCCCAGCATTATGAATGCTATGCTCTAACCAACTGAGCTATGTAGCCAAGTGGCGCGCATTATTAGCCTGAAACGGATATCTGTCAACACCTGTTTCTAAAAAAAATTCGCGCATGATCAATTGCTTAGCCATTTCGGCCTGTTACGCCTGTATTACACGAAAAACATGGTGCTCTGCTTAAAGGATTCCGGATAATTGGATCCCAATTATCCGGATGGAACGCATTCCCATGGCCTTGAGCAGTGCCCAGTCCAGTTCGCCTTCTACCTTGGCAAGCGCCCAAAGCAGCCCGCTGGTGATGCGAATTATCGCCGCCTGCGCATTGGCGCACTTGATCAACGATCTGATCCAGGCCGTGCTTCCGTCGATCTACCCGCTACTCAAGGCTAATTATGGGCTGAGCTTTGCTCAGATCGGCTTGATTACCCTGACATTCCAGATCACGGCCTCATTGCTGCAGCCTTGGGTGGGCTTTTACACCGACCGCAAACCCATGCCCAACCTGTTGCCGCTGGGCACGCTGTGTACGCTGGTCGGTATTGTGATGCTCGCGTTCGTCGGCAGTTTCTCGATGATCCTGCTGGCCTCGGCGCTGATTGGTATTGGCTCCTCGACGTTCCATCCCGAGACGTCACGTATTGCCCGCCTGGCGTCGGGTGGTCGCTATGGGTTGGCGCAGTCGACCTTCCAGGTGGGTGGTAACGCAGGTTCGGCGTTTGGCCCGTTGTTGGCTGCGGCGATCGTGATTCCGTTCGGGCAGGGCAATGTGGCCTGGTTCGGTCTGTTTGCGGTATTTGCCTTGCTGGTGACCTACGCGCTGAGCCGCTGGTACCGCGAGCACCTGAACCTGTTCAAGGCCAAGCAGGGTCAGCGTGCGAGCCATGGCCTTTCCCGTCAGCGGGTCATCGGCGCCCTTGTGGTGTTGGGGCTGTTGGTGTTCTCCAAGTACTTCTATATGTCCAGCTTCACCAGCTACTTCACGTTCTACCTGATCGAAAAATTCGACCTGTCGGTCACCAGTTCGCAGTTGTACCTGTTCCTGTTTCTCGGTGCGGTTGCGGCGGGTACCTTTTTCGGTGGGCCGATTGGGGACCGGATCGGGCGCAAGGCCGTGATCTGGTTTTCGATCCTCGGGGTGGCACCGTTCACCCTGCTGCTGCCTTATGTCGATCTGTTCTGGACCAGTGTGCTCAGCATGATCATCGGCTTCATCCTGGCCTCGGCCTTTTCGGCCATCGTGGTTTACGCCCAGGAGCTGGTGCCGGGTAATGTCGGGATGATCGCCGGGATTTTCTTCGGCCTGATGTTCGGCTTTGGCGGTATCGGCGCGGCACTGCTGGGCTACCTGGCCGATAGCCATGGGATCGAGTACGTCTACAGCCTCTGCTCGTACCTGCCGCTGTTCGGCCTGCTGGCGATCCTGCTGCCGTCCACAGGCAAGCAGTGAGGTCTGGCTGCGCTGCCAATCGTTACCGACCTTGGTGCTATTGCTCAGGCGTAACGATTGACGGGCGGCGCAGGCTTCCCCTAGAGTGCCGCCCTCCATTTTCTCCAGTAGCCGAACCATGAGCCGCTTCACCCGCCCTTACACGTTGATACAGCCTGTCATGCAGGCCGTAAGGCGTGACTGGCCGAGCGATACGGTGCTCAAACGTCGGCGTAGCGTCCTGTTCGCCTTTACCTTCTCTCCGCCCGCCTGCCCGAACTGACAGGACGGACGCGGGCGTGGTGTTGCCACGCGTGCTTGTCCGTATCGAATACACGCCTTTGTGGTCTGCATGTGTGAGTGCAGGGATATCGCTATCCCTGCGTCAGTGGGTTTGGAGTCAAGATGGACAAGCGTTTTCTGGCGGGCCTTTTGTTCGCGGTTTCTGTTGTTGGCCTGAGCCTGGGGGCGACGTTGCCCTTGGTGTCCCTGCGGCTGTTCGAGGCCGGAGCCGGTACCCTCAAGATCGGCATTGTGTCGGCGATTCCCGCGGCGGGCATGATGCTCTCGGCGTTTATGGTCGACGCCTGCTGTCGGCACCTGACGCGCCGTACCATCTACCTGTTGAGTTTCGGCATGTGCGCCCTCAGCGTCGCACTGATCGAGGTGGCGTTCTCCTCGATCTACCTGCTGTGCCTGTTACGCCTGATGCTGGGGATCGGTATGGGCATTGCGATCATTCTCGGCGAGTCCTGGGTCAATGAGCTGAGTGAAGAGCACAATCGAGGCAAAGTCATGGCGTTGTACGCCACGGCGTTCACCGGTTTCCAGATGGCAGGGCCGACCATGCTGGCGCTGTTCGGCGCGCAAAGCCCGTGGGTAACGATCGTGGTGAGCCTGTGCTACCTGCTGGCGCTGGCCTGCATTGTCTGGACGGTGCCTGATGACTACGTCGAGCATGGCGAGGAGGGCGAGAAGAGCTTTTCCCTGGCGGGCTTTTTCCAGGTGGCACCGGCCCTGTGCATGGGGGTGCTGTTCTTTTCCTTCTTCGATGCGGTGATCCTCTCGCTGTTGCCGGTCTATGCCTCCAGCCATGGCTTCGCCCTGGGCGTTGCGGCGTTGATGGTCACGGTGATCCTGACCGGTGACATGGTGTTCCAATTGCCCTTGGGTTGGTTGGCCGACCGCTGCGAGCGCACGATGGTGCACCTGGTCTGTGGCGTCGTAGCGATGCTGATTGGCGTGGCATTGCCTTGGCTGTTGCAACTACCGTGGCTGCTCTGGCCGATGCTTGTCGTGTTGGGGGCGGTTGCAGGTGGCGTCTATACGCTCGCCCTGGTGCTGATCGGGCAACAATTCAAAGGGCAGGATCTGATTACGGCCAATGCCAGTGTTGGCTTGTTGTGGGGCGTTGGCAGCCTGATTGGGCCGCTGATCAGTGGTATGGCCATGGACATGGCGCCCCATGGGCTGCCAATGGCTCTGGCGGCGGTTGCAGGGCTGTTTGTGTGCTTTGCCCGCGGCTCTAACCGTGCTGCGCGTTTGGCCGCTGAGCGGTAGAGGCTTGCCCGTGAACACTGCATCGCAGCCTGCCTGATGTACCTCGTCTTGATCGCGGGCCAGCACGCTCCCACAGGGGGATCGCGATTGGTCAGAACTGAGTCGCCATAAACGATAAAACCGCGCCAGGGCGCGGTTTTATCGGGTGGTGCGGGCTTAGACGTTAAAGCGGAAGTGCATTACATCGCCATCCTTGACGATGTAGTCCTTGCCTTCCAGGCGCCATTTACCGGCTTCTTTCGCGCCGGCTTCGCCGTTGTACTTGATGAAGTCATCGTAGGAGATCACTTCGGCACGGATGAAGCCTTTCTCGAAGTCGGTGTGGATCACGCCGGCAGCCTGTGGGCCGGTGGCGCCAACGCGAACGGTCCAGGCGCGAACTTCCTTCACGCCAGCGGTGAAGTAGGTCTGCAGGTTGAGCAGGGCGTAGCCCGCGCGGATCACGCGGTTCAGGCCAGGCTCTTCCAGGCCGAGGGATTCGAGGAACATGTCCTTCTCTTCACCGTCGTCCAGTTCGGCGATTTCCGCTTCGATCTTGTTGCACACCGGCACCACGATCGCGCCTTCTTCTTCGGCAATGGCCTTGACCACGTCCAGGTGCGGGTTGTTCTCGAAGCCGTCTTCGGCCACGTTGGCGATGTACATGACCGGTTTGCTGGTCAGCAGGTGGAAGCCACGGATCAGGGCTTTCTCGTCATCGGCCATGTGCTTCATCAGGCTGCGCGCTGGCTTGCCTTCGGTGAAGTGCGGGATGAGCTTTTCCAGAATGGCTTTCTGGGCCAGGGCGTCCTTGTCACCGCCTTTGGCGTTACGCGCGACTTTCTGCAGTTGCTTCTCGCAGCTGTCGAGGTCGGCGAAGATCAGTTCCAGGTCGATGATTTCGATGTCGCGCTTGGGGTCGACACTGTTGGAGACGTGAATCACGTTATCGTCTTCGAAGCAGCGCACCACGTGGGCGATGGCATCGGTCTCGCGGATGTTGGCGAGGAACTTGTTGCCCAGGCCTTCACCTTTCGAGGCGCCGGCTACAAGGCCTGCGATATCGACGAATTCCATGGTGGTGGGCAGCACCCGCTCAGGCTTGACGATTGCAGCCAGGGCGTCCAGGCGTGCATCAGGCATCGGTACGATGCCGCTGTTCGGCTCGATGGTGCAGAAGGGGAAGTTCTCTGCCGCGATACCGGATTTGGTCAAGGCGTTGAACAGGGTGGATTTGCCGACGTTGGGCAGGCCGACGATGCCGCAATTGAATCCCATGGTGAATCCCTCTTCGTGGAGTCAGGCCTTCTGGCTGTGCAGCTCTCTCATCGCACGCGTCCAATCGCCGGCGAGGATGTCCGGCAGCACGCCGAGGGCAAAATCGATACTGGCATCCAGTTTTTCCTGCTCGGCGCGTGGCGCCTTGCCCAGGACAAAACCGGACACCTTGCTGCTGTCACCCGGGTGGCCGATGCCAAGCCGCAGACGGTGAAAGTTATTCTGGTTGCCGAGCTGCGCGATGATGTCGCGCAGGCCGTTGTGCCCGCCGTGGCCGCCACCGAGCTTGAGCTTGGCGACGCCGGGAGGCAGGTCGAGTTCGTCGTGGGCCACCAGGATGGCTTCTGGCGGTATACGGAAAAAACCGGCCAGTGCCGCGACGGCTTGGCCGCTGCGGTTCATGTACGTGGTGGGTATTAGCAGACGAACGTCTTTGCCCTGATAGCTGAACTTGGCTGTCAGGCCGAAATACTTGCGGTCAGCGGTCAGGTTGACGCGCTGGGCGCTGGC
This sequence comes from Pseudomonas sp. HLS-6 TE3448, assembly GCF_053629555.1. Classification (NCBI taxonomy): domain Bacteria; kingdom Pseudomonadati; phylum Pseudomonadota; class Gammaproteobacteria; order Pseudomonadales; family Pseudomonadaceae; genus Pseudomonas; species Pseudomonas sp. HLS-6 TE3448. The sequence continues at coordinate 2,111,763 of NZ_JBRJIO010000001.1, forward strand.
GATGCGTTCTACGAAAAGAGCCCCTGCGTTATGCCGGGTCTGTTCGTATTCGGGGCCGGGGTTTCCCAGGCCGACGATCAGTTGAATGGCGGTCACGTCAGGGGCTCTTCCTTGGAGTTGTGGGCCACGCGTTACTGCTGCGTGGCCCGGGCAACACCGGCGTGCTGAGTAAAATTACTCGGCAGCGCCTTCAGCTTCAGGCGCAACACGCGGAGCGTGAACGTTGGCTACTGCCAGGTCGTTGCCGTGAGCCAGTGCGACGAACTCGACGCCTTTCGGAGCTTTCAGGTCCGACAGGTGAACGATGGTGCCGACTTCGGCGTTAGCCAGGTCAACGGTGATGAACTCAGGCAGGTCTTTGGCTTCGCAAGAAACTTCGATTTCAGCCACTACGTGGGAGATCTCGCCGCCTTTCTTGATTGCAGCTTCTTCGTTTACGAAGTGAACTGGAACCTTGGCAGTCAGTTTCTGGCCAGCAACAACGCGAACGAAGTCGGCGTGCAGGATGATGCCTTTCGATGGGTGACGTTGCAGAGCTTTAACAACAACGTTCTGCTTGGCGCCGTCGACATTCAGTTCGATAACGTGGCTGAAAGCAGCTTCGTTTTCGAACAGCTTGGCGATTTCTTTAGCCAGGATGCTGACCGATACAGGGGCAGCGTCGCCACCGTATACAACAGCAGGAACTTGGCTGGCGAGACGACGCAGGCGGCGGCTCGCACCTTTCCCCAGGTCGTTACGCGCTTCGGCGTTCAGGATGAAATCAGTCATTTTGTATCTCCAAAATAGCCTCTCCGGTTTGGCGTTTGCGACCAGCGCCAAAGCGGGGTTGGCAAAAAAGCCCCGCCCCAACAACCAGTGTTGGGGCGGGGCGCTTTACGTCAACGTGATCTCGAAAAGGGCAGGGCCCTTAGCGGAACATCGCGCTGATCGATTCTTCGTTGCTGATGCGGCGAACCGCTTCTGCGACGACCGGTGCGATATCCAGTTGACGGATACGGTCACAGGCTTGAGCTGCGGCGGACAGCGGGATGGTGTTGGTCACCACCAGCTCGTCCAGCACGGATTTCTCGATATTCTCGATCGCCCGACCCGACAGAACAGGGTGCGTGCAATAGGCGTAAACCTTGGCAGCGCCGTGCTCTTTCAGGGCCTTGGCCGCGTGGCACAGGGTGCCAGCGGTATCGACCATGTCGTCGACCAGAATACAAGTACGACCCTCAACATCACCGATGATATGCATCACTTCGGAGTGGTTGGCCTTCTCGCGGCGTTTATCGATAATGCCGAGATCGACGCCCAGCGACTTGGCAACAGCACGTGCACGCACGACGCCACCGATGTCTGGGGAGACAATCATCAGATTTTCGAAACGCTGGTCTTCGATGTCATCCACCAGAACGGGGGAGCCGTAGATGTTATCTACTGGAATATCGAAGAAACCCTGGATCTGGTCAGCGTGCAGGTCGACAGTGAGAACACGGTCGATACCAACGACGGTGAGCATATCAGCAACGACTTTGGCGCTGATTGCAACACGCGCCGAACGCGGACGGCGATCTTGGCGGGCGTAACCGAAGTAAGGAATCACGGCGGTGATTCGGGAGGCAGATGAACGGCGGAAGGCGTCAGCCATCACTACCAATTCCATCAGATTATCGTTGGTTGGCGCACAAGTCGGCTGAATGATAAATACGTCTTTACCGCGGACGTTTTCATTAATCTCAGTGCTGATTTCGCCGTCGGAGAACTTACCGACAGAAACATCACCCAGTGGGATATGCAGCTGACGTACGACACGCCGAGCCAGATCGGGGTTAGCGTTCCCCGTAAAGACCATCATCTTGGACACGCGCAGTACCTGAAGGCTGAGGGTAACCTGGATGAGTATAAGGAAAATGGCAGGGGCGGCTGGATTCGAACCAACGCATGGCAGGATCAAAACCTGCTGCCTTACCGCTTGGCGACGCCCCTGTATCTGTTGCTGCGAGTGCCTAACACTCGATTCCTAGAGCAGACTCTGTAGTGCGCGATGCAACATCGAAACGTTGCTTCCCTTTGCTACAAACCCTGTTTGGGTCTCTGTAAGAAGGGCCAAAACTTTATCAGCTTCAGCTTTGCTTGGGAAGGCCCCAAACACACAACTTCCAGTTCCGGTAAGCCTAGCTTCAGTGAACTTGCTTAGCAAATTCAGTGAGTTACGTACTTCTGGGTAACTCTGCTCTACTACCGGTTGGCAGTCATTTCGACTGTTTCCCTTGGGAACGGGGCGCATCTTAATGGGCGCTGAATCACGTGTCAACAATGGATGTGAAAAAATTTCCGCTGTACTTACAAATACTTGCGGGACGAGCACGACATACCAGGGTTCTTCAGGATCTACCGGGGTGAGCTTTTCGCCCACGCCTTCGGCGAATGCCGCGTGACCGCGGACGAAAACCGGGACGTCGGCGCCCAGGGTCAGGCCCAGTTCGGCCAGTTGGTCCTCACTCCAGCCCAATTGCCAGAGATGGTTGAGGCCGAGCAGGGTGGTTGCGGCGTCTGAGCTGCCGCCACCGATGCCGCCGCCCATGGGCAGAATTTTTTTCAACCAGATATCAACGCCCTTGCTGCAGCCTGAAAGTGTCTGCAGTTTTCGCGCAGCTTTCACGATCAGGTTGCTGTCGTGAGGAACGTTGTCTATTTCGGTGTGCAGGCGTATTTCGCCGTCTTCGCGTAGGGCAAAAGACAGCTCATCGGCGTGGTCGAGAAATTGAAACAGGGTCTGCAGTTCGTGATAGCCATCGGGGCGGCGCCCCAGAATGTGCAGCATCAGGTTCAGTTTGGCCGGTGCCGGCAGTGTCAGGGTGGTCGCGTGCATGTCAGTGCCCCAGCTGGCGTGGCTGCCAGTCCTTGACCACCAGGGTCACGTCCAGGTTCTGACCGTGCAGCTTGAGGCGTTCCGGCAGCCAGTAACCGTTCTGCTGGATGTAGCTCAGGTACTCGACGTTCCAGCCATCCTGGTCGAGGCTGGCCAGGCGGCTGTCACCGCTCAGGGTCAGGCGGCTCTTGCTGCCAGGTGCGGGCAAGCCGCGTACCCACCAGACCAGATGCGACACTGGCAGTTGCCAGCCCAATTGCTCCTCCAGCAAGGTCTCCGGGCTCTGGGCCTCGAAGCGTCCCTGGTTGGCGACCTCCAGTACGACCTTGCCCGGGTGACCGGTCAGGCGGGCGGCGCCCCGGCCCAACGGGCCAGACAGGCGGATATCGTAATAGTCCTGGCGTTGCAGCCAGAACAAGGTGCCGCTACCGGAGTCTTTCGGTGCGCGGATACCCACCTTGCCGTTGATCTGCCAGCCGTCGAGGGTGCTCAGCTGTTGTTTATGCTCGCGCCACAGTTGTGGGCTGCCCTGGCCCTGAAGGGCTTCGCGGGAGCCGAAGCCGGCGCAGCCGGCGAGTAGGGCGATCAGGCTGAAGGTAATGCAGTGGCGCAGGAACATAGGCTTACAGAGTCTCGGATCCGGTCAGACGCAGGAGGGTTTTGCGCAGGATAGGGCTGTCAGGTTGGTCTTCTAAGGCTTTGGCCCAGACATGGCGTGCTTCGCGGCGTTTGCCGTTGGCCCAGAGCACTTCGCCCAGGTGGGCGGCGACTTCGTGGTCAGGGAAGCGTTCCAGGGCCTGGCGCAGCAGGCGTTCAGCTTCGTCGAGGTTGCCCAGGCGGTAGTTGACCCAGCCCAGGCTGTCGAGCACGGCGGGGTCTTCCGGGTTGATCTGGTGGGCTTTTTCGATCAGGCCTTTGGCTTCGGCATAGCGTGTCGTGCGGTCGGCCAGTGTGTAGCCCAGGGCGTTGAGGGCCATGGCATTTTCCGGCTCGCGGCTGATGATGCTGCGCAGGTCCTTTTCCATCTGGGCCAGGTCGTCGCGCTTTTCCGCAAGCATGGCGCGGGTGTAAAGCAGGTTCAGGTCGTCGGGGTACAGCTTGATGGCCTGTTGCAGCACCTGCAGGGCCTGGGCGTCCTTGTTGTTGTTGCCGAGGGTTTCGGCTTCGATCAGGTACAACTGGATAGCGTAGTCCGGTTGGGCTTCACGCGCTGCGGCCAGGCGCCGCGAGGCTTCGGTGGCTCGACCGTTGGCGATGAGAATGTCGGCCTGGCGCAGTTGTGCTGGCAGGTAATCATTGCCGGGGCCAACCTGGGCGTACTCGATCAATGCGCCTTCCGGGTCATTACGCTCTTCATGCAGGCGTCCCAGGTTCAGGTGTGCCGAATCGACCCGGCTACCGCGGGCAATCAGCTCTTGCAGGTAGCTTTCGGCTTCGTTCCAGGCCTTGGCCTCCAGGCTGACCAGTGCCAGTGAGTAGCGCAGCTCGTCATCGTCCGGGTATTGCTGTAGCAGGCTGGCAAACTCGACCTTGGCATCCTCGACCCGGTCCTGTTCGACCAGCATGCGCGCATAGGTCAGGCGCAGGCGCTTGTCGTCGGGGTACTTGCGAATGGTCTTTTGCAGCAGTGGCAGTGCTTCCTTGCCGCGATCGAGGCTTTGCAGCAGGCGTGCCTGCAGCAGTACCGGAGCGATTTCGCCGGCCTCTGGCGGGTGTTTTTCGAGCAGTTCCAGTGCGGCGTTCGCATTGCCATCCTGTTGTAGCAGCAGGGCCTTGCCAAACACCAGCTGACTATTGTCCGGGTACTTCAGCAGCAGGCGGTCGAAACTTTTCTGCAGGCCATCACGGGTTTCCTGATCGGTTTCGGCGGCTGACAGCGCCAGGAAATCGAAGTGCGTGTCACCCTGGCCCTGCAGGACCTTCTCCATGTAGTTCATGGAGTCGTCATAGCGCCCGGCCCGCGCCAGCTGGATTGCAGCGGCGCGTTGCGCATCGAGGCTTTCTGGTGCGTTCTTTGCCCAGATCAGCGCCGTGTCCAGCGCAGCCTGGTCGGCACCGAGGTACTCGGCGATGCGGAAGGCACGTTCTGAGATACCGGCGTCCTGGGTTTTGATGGCTTGGGCAACATAGTTGTCCAACGCGATATCGAAGCGATTGCGCTGGCCTGCCAATTCGGCGGTCAACAGGCTATAGACGGTGTCCTGGCTGAAGGATCCGTAGACCGTGGGCTTGACCTGCTCAGGAGGTGCAGTCTCGGCGGCAGGCGCCTTGGCATCCGGGGAATCCGGAGCCAGGGTCTGGCAGCCCTGAAGCAAGGCAAAGGCAAGGAACAACGCGGAGGATCTATTCATAGTGGGGATTTTGGGCGACTAACCTGCGGTCGGATCATCATGACACAAGCGCTAGGGCAAACCCATAAGTGATGGCCTCTGGAAGTACAGACTTAGGTACTGACTATAGAGACAATAGTGAGCGGTGGTTGTTCTCTAACCTGCGAAGTAGGACAATTATCGGCTTCACGTCATAATCAGCGACCTTGAATGGCCTTTCTTGCACTCGGTATCAACCATAAGACTGCCTCGGTAGACGTACGCGAGCGCGTGGCGTTTACGCCCGAGCAGCTGGTCGAAGCCTTGCAGCAGCTCTGTCGACTCACCGCCAGCCGCGAAGCCGCGATCCTCTCGACCTGCAACCGCAGCGAACTCTACATCGAACAGGACCACCTGGCGGCCGACAGCGTATTGCGCTGGCTGGCCGAATATCACCAGCTCAGCCTCGAAGAGCTGCGTGCCAGTGCCTATGTCCATGAAGATCACGATGCCGTGCGGCACATGATGCGGGTTGCCTCCGGGCTCGACTCGCTGGTGCTGGGCGAGCCGCAGATCCTGGGCCAGATGAAATCGGCGTATGCCGTGGCGCGCGAGGCCGGGACCATCGGCCCCTTGCTGGGGCGTTTGTTCCAGGCCACGTTCAGTGCTGCCAAGCAGGTACGCACCGACACGGCCATCGGCGAAAACCCGGTGTCAGTGGCGTTTGCCGCTGTGAGCCTGGCCAAGCAGATCTTCAGTGACCTTGGGCGTAGCCAGGCGCTGCTGATCGGGGCTGGTGAAACCATTACCCTGGTGGCCCGTCACCTGCATGAGCAGGGGGTGCGGCGCATTGTGGTGGCTAACCGAACCCTGGAGCGTGCGAGCACGCTGGCCGAACAGTTCGGTGCCCATGCGGTGTTGCTGGCAGACATTCCCCATGAACTGGTGCACAGCGATATCGTGATCAGCTCCACCGCCAGCCAGTTGCCGATTCTTGGCAAGGGGGCGGTAGAAAGCGCATTGAAATTGCGTAAGCACAAGCCGATTTTTATGGTGGATATCGCCGTACCTCGGGATATCGAACCAGAAGTCGGTGAGTTGGACGACGTTTACCTGTACACCGTCGATGACCTGCACGACGTTGTCGCCGAGAACCTCAAGAGCCGTCAGGGCGCCGCCCAGGCGGCCGAGGAGCTGGTCTCGGTTGGTGCCGAAGACTTCATGCTGCGCCTGCGTGAGTTGGCGGCGGTGGATGTGCTCAAGGCCTACCGCCAGCAAGGTGAGCGGCTGCGCGACGAGGAATTGCAAAAGGCCCAGCGCCTGCTGGCCAACGGTGCCAATGCCGAGGAGGTCTTGGCGCAGTTGGCCCGTGGCTTGACCAACAAGTTGCTGCATGCGCCGAGTGTGCAGTTGAAAAAGCTCTCTGCCGAAGGCCGCCTCGATGCGCTGGCCATGGCCCAGGAACTCTTTGCCCTCAATGAGGGCTCGACGGATAAACCCCCGCAATGAAAGCGTCGCTGCTCAATAAACTGGATACCCTCCAGGACCGCTTCGAGGAACTGACTGCCCTGTTGGGTGATGCTGAAGTCATTTCCGATCAGACCCGCTTCCGTGCCTATTCCAAGGAGTACGCCGAAGTTGAGCCCGTCGCGGCTGCCTATGCGCAGTGGCGCAAGGTTCAGGACGCGCTTGAGGGGGCTCAGGCGCTGCTCAAGGACAGTGACCCGGATATGCGGGAGATGGCTGTGGAAGAGGTGCGCGAATCCAAGGAGCAGTTGCTCGCACTGGAAAGCCAGTTGCAACGCATGCTGCTGCCCAAGGACCCGAACGATGGGCGCAACGTGTTCCTGGAGATCCGCGCGGGTACGGGCGGGGACGAGGCGGCGATTTTTTCCGGCGACCTGTTCCGCATGTACTCGCGTTATGCCGAGCGACGTGGCTGGCGTTTGGAGATCCTCTCGGAGAACGAGGGCGAGCATGGCGGTTACAAGGAAATCATTGCGCGGGTCGAAGGCGATAACGTCTACGGCAAGCTGAAATTCGAGTCGGGTGCGCACCGCGTACAGCGGGTACCGGAAACCGAATCCCAAGGGCGCATTCATACCTCGGCGTGTACCGTCGCGGTGTTGCCCGAGCCTGACGAGCAGGTGGCAATCGAAATCAACCCGGCTGATTTGCGGGTCGACACTTACCGCTCTTCCGGGGCGGGCGGTCAGCACGTGAACAAGACCGATTCGGCGATTCGTATCACGCACTTGCCGACCGGCATCGTGGTGGAGTGCCAGGAAGAGCGTTCGCAGCACAAGAACCGGGCGCGCGCCATGTCCTGGCTGTCGGCCAAGCTTAATGACATGCAGACCAGCGCGGCACAGAATGCCATTGCCAGTGAGCGCAAGCTGCTGGTCGGCTCGGGCGACCGTTCCGAGCGTATTCGTACCTACAACTACCCACAGGGCCGGGTGACCGATCACCGTATCAACCTGACCCTGTATTCCCTTGATGAAGTGTTGGCGGGCGGGGTCGATGCGGTCATCGAACCATTGCTGGCCGAGTATCAGGCTGACCAACTGGCAGCACTGGGTGAGTAAATGACGATTATTGCCAGCCTGCTTCGCGGTGCGGAGCTGCCGGATTCGCCGACGGCGCGTCTGGATATCGAGTTGTTGCTGGCGGCTGCCATCGGCAAGTCGCGCAGTTACCTGCATACCTGGCCAGAGCGGATCGTCACCAGTGAGGCGGCCCAGACCTTTGCCGACTACCTGCAGCGCCGCCGTGCCGGTGAGCCTGTGGCCTATATTCTGGGGCAGCAGGGGTTCTGGAAACTTGATCTGGAAGTGGCGCCTCATACACTGATTCCGCGTCCGGAAACCGAGCTGCTGGTAGAGGCGGCCCTTGAGCTGCTGCCAGCGCTGCCCGCTCGTGTACTCGATCTTGGTACCGGAACCGGGGCCATTGCGCTGGCACTGGCCAGCGAGCGCCCACAGTGGCAGGTGACTGCCGTCGACCGTGTGCTCGACGCCGTGGCCCTGGCTGAACGCAACCGCCAGCGTCTGCAGCTGGACAACGTCCGGGTGCTCAACAGTCACTGGTTCAGCGCGCTGGACGGTGAGCGTTTCCAGCTGATCATCAGCAACCCGCCTTACATCGCTGCTGCAGATCCGCATCTGGTGGCCGGCGATGTGCGGTTTGAGCCCAGCAGTGCGCTGGTTGCAGGCGAAGATGGCCTGGACGATCTGCGCGCGATCATCACTCAGGCGCCGCAGCACCTGGAGCCGGGCGGCTGGTTGTTGCTTGAGCACGGTTACGATCAGGCCGCGGCGGTACGCGAACTGCTGGCTCAGAACGATTTCGAGCAGATCGAAAGCCGCGATGACCTTGCCGGCCATGAACGTATTACCTTGGGGCGCCTCCTGTGCTGAGCGATCAGGAGCTGTTGCGCTACAGCCGACAGATCCTCCTGGCGCAGGTCGACATCGACGGTCAGTTGAAGCTCAAGGGCAGTAGGGCGTTGATCGTCGGCCTCGGCGGCCTTGGCTCACCAGTCGCGTTGTATCTGGCTGCTGCAGGTGTTGGTGAACTGCACCTGGCTGACTTTGATACGGTCGACCTGACCAACCTGCAGCGTCAGGTCATGCATGACACCCCATCAATCGGCATGAGCAAGGTCGATTCTGCGCTGGCACGCTTGCAGGCGATCAACCCCGAGATTGCCCTGGTGGCCCATCGTACGGCGCTCGACGAAGACTCGTTGGCCGAGGCCGTGCGCGCAGTTGACCTCGTGCTCGACTGCTCGGACAACTTCGGCACCCGTGAGGCGGTCAATCGCGCGTGTGTGGCAGCGGGCAAACCGCTGGTCAGTGGCGCCGCGATTCGCCTGGAGGGGCAATTGTCGGTCTTCGACCCGCGACAGCCACACAGCCCCTGCTACCACTGCCTGTATGGGCATGGCAGTGACGCTGAACTGACCTGCAGCGAGGCGGGCGTGATTGGCCCGCTGGTTGGGTTGGTTGGCAGCCTGCAGGCACTGGAAGCCTTGAAAGTGCTGGCGGGCTTCGGTGAGCCGCTGATTGGGCGGTTGTTGTTGATTGATGCGCTGGGCAGCCGTTTTCGCGAGCTGCGTGTGAAGCGCGACCCGGGGTGTGCCGTTTGCGGTGATCGGCATGGGTGATCCGGCAGCACCCGTCGGGGTTTTCGATTCTGGCGTCGGCGGGTTGTCGGTGCTTGCCGAAATCGCGAGTTTATTGCCCCGCGAGTCACTGCTGTATGTCGCTGATTGCGGACATATTCCCTATGGGGAGAAGTCGCCGGCGTTTATCCGTCAGCGCTGCCAGATCGTTGCCGAATTTTTCCGTGCCCAAGGGGCCAAGGCGATGGTGTTGGCGTGTAACACTGCAACAGTCGCTGCGGTGGCCGACCTGCGGGAACGTTACCCTGACTGGCCGATTGTGGGTATGGAGCCTGCGGTCAAACCCGCTGCGGCAGCAACCCGCAGCGGTGTGGTGGGTGTGCTGGCAACGACGGGTACGCTACAGAGCGCCAAGTTTGCCGCGTTGCTCGATCGCTTCGCCAATGATGTGCGGGTGGTCACCCAGCCGTGCCCGGGCCTGGTCGAATGCATTGAAGCCGGCGATCTAGACAGCCCCTCGTTGCGCCAGTTGCTGCAGGGCTATGTGACACCGCTGTTGGCTGCCGGGTGCGACACGCTGATCCTGGGTTGCACGCATTATCCTTTCCTCAAGCCATTGCTCGCCCAGCTTGTTCCGCCCGACATAGCAATCATCGATACCGGCGCAGCGGTGGCTCGGCAATTGCAACGTTTGCTCGGTGAACGCGGGTTATTGGCGCAGGGGCCAGCCCGACCCGCGCAGTTCTGGACGAGTGCCAGTCCAGCGCATCTGCTGAAAATCCTGCCATTGTTGTGGGGCCAGTCTGAGAACGTGCACAGTCTTGGTTTGTGAAACGCTGGGGGAGAGCGTTTTTGCGGTGCGGAACTGACAACTGATGGCAATTTTCTACTACGTTGTTGAATGAAACAGAAAAACTAAAAACTGCATTAAGAACAGGACGTTTCTCATGAAGAAACTGCTTTGCTTGGCTGCAACTGCAGCCGTGATTCTGGGGCAATCATTTACAGCACAAGCCGCCGATGCATCGGTCTCGGTAGGGCAGACCGGCGACTCGACCATGGTCTATCGCTTTGGTTTGCAATCCAACTGGGATGCCAGTTGGTTGCAGACCAGTGTCGGCCGTGTCACGGGGTACTGGGATGGCGCCTACACCTACTGGGAGGGGGATGAAACCACCAGTAACCACAGCCTGTCGTTTGCACCGGTGTTTGTTTATGAGTTTGCCGGTGAGTCCATCAAGCCTTATGTCGAAGCGGGTATTGGTATCGCAGCCTTCTCCAGCACCGAGCTGGAAAGCAACAGGCTCGGCTCGTCGTTCCAGTTTGAAGACCGTATTGGCTTTGGCCTGCGTTTCGCCGGTGGGCATGAACTGGGTGTGCGTGCCATCCACTACTCTAACGCCGGCCTGACAACGCCCAACGACGGCGTAGAAAGCTACTCGCTGCACTACCGCATGCCACTCTGATTCCCTGGCGTTTACTCGAGCAGCGGCTTAGCTGCTGCTCAACTGCCTCTTCATTCGGGTTTTTGGGGTAAGTGTTTGAACGCACTCAGGGCCCGCTGTCGACTGCTGCCCAGATCCACTATCGGGCCAGGATAGTGACGAACAGCAAACAGCCCGCCCACCGACTGAGGGGCATGGATGGTTTTGTTGTCCAGGTCCGCCAACTCCGGCAACCAATGCCGGATAAAACGTCCCTCACTGTCGAAGCGTTGCGACTGACTGATCGGGTTGAAGATCCGAAAATAAGGGACGGCATCAGTGCCGGTTGATGCGCTCCATTGCCAGCCGCCGTTATTCGCCGCCAGGTCACCGTCGATCAGATGACGCATGAAAAAGCGTTCGCCTTCACGCCAGTCAATCAGCAGGTTTTTGGTCAGGAACATCGCAACGACCATGCGCAGGCGGTTATGCATCCAGCCGGTGGCCAGTAGTTGGCGCATGGCCGCATCGATGATCGGAATGCCGGTGCGCCCTTGCTGCCATGCCTCCAGCTCGTCAGGCGCGTTGCGCCACGGCACCGCTTCGGTTTCCAGGCGGAAAGCGCGGTGTCGCGATACCCGCGGATACCCGACCAGAATATGTTTGTAGAACTCGCGCCACAGCAGTTCATTCACCCAGGTCACAACGCCCTTGTTGCCACTGTCGAACTCGCCTCGATTGTGTGAAAGCGCCGCGTGCAGGCACTGGCGTGGGGAGATCACCCCGGCAGCGAGGTAGGGGGACAACTGGCTCGTGCCAGGCAGCGCCGGAAGGTCGCGCTGATCCTGATAGTCCTCGATGGCGTCCTCGACAAAGGCGTTCAGCCGCCTTTGAGCTTCTTGCTCGCCGGCTGGCCAGAGCGCGCGCAGTGTTTCCGGGACGTTGTTGAAACCCGGTACTGATTCAGGGATCGGGTCGCTAGCAATTGCCAAGGGCTGCTGCGGCGTGGGGCTTGCTATCAGCCGAGGCTGGGCCAGGTGCAGGCGTTCATAGCAGGTTTTGCGAAACTGACTGAACACCTGAAAGTAACCGCCGGTCCTGGTCAATATGCTGCCGGGTTTGAACAGCAACTGGTCCAGATAGCTCACCACCTCGATTCCGGCGTCGCTCAACTGGTTACGTACGGCATCGTCTCGGCGCTGTTCGTGAACCCCGTATTCCTCATTCATGTGCAGTGTCTGCACATGGTGCTCCCGGCACAGCTGTAGCAGAACCTGGGGGGCGTTGTCCCAGTGCTCTGCCTGACGAACCAGTAGTGGAATGTTCAATGCGGCCAGTGACTGGCTGAGGGTTCGCAGGCTGCGTAGCCAGAAGTCGACCTTGCACGGCGCATCGTCATGCGCCAGCCACTGGCTTGGGCTGACCAGCCAGACGGCCAGTGTCGGGCCGCGCTCGGCAGCGGCGGCCAGAGCGGTGTTATCGGACACGCGAAGATCGCTACGCAGCCAGAGGAGTTGCATGTGGGTTCCTTGATATCGCAGGGGTTGAGTTATCGTGAGGCGTCTTGCAACGCTTGCACGACCTCCAACGGGGTGTCGAGCAGGCATAGCCGGGGGTTTTTCACCACCAGTGCCATGAGGTCATCCTGATGGATGCTGATCGCGCTGCCGTCCAGCAGGGTAGGTATCTGGATTGCACTCAGGCTGCGCTCAAGTTGACGCATATCGACCGCCCTGTTCAGGCACAGTAACAGCGCCTGGGGTTGCATGCGTTCGAGGGTCAGCGCCAGCTCGGCGGGGGGCAGTGGCCAGTCGAATACTTCTACCGCGTACCCGGCACTACTGAGCAACCAGGCGCATAGCCACAACCGTGGATCGAAGACCAGGTCTGAGCCGTTGATCAGCAGTACTGCCGGGCCATTGAGTTGGCGGTTGCTGTGATAGAGGCGCGCTCCGAGTTTGCTGCGTAGCCAGCAGTGGAAGAACACTTGTTCCATGCGTGCGCCAAACTGGCTTTGCCAGCGCAGCTCCAGCTCGGCGAACAGGGGTAGCAGCAGTTGCTCGCACAGCGTTGTTGCAGGGTACAAGGCGATCGCCTGATTGAATTGTTGGTCCAGACGGCGTTCCGCCAAGGCAGCGATGCTGCCGGTTATGTCCTGGCGCATGGCCTGCCAGGCACCGTGTTGATCTGTCTGGGAGGCTACCGGACGGCTGTCCAGCAGGGCCTTGATCTGGCCGACAGACACACCACGGTTGAGCCATTGGACGATCTGTTGAATACGCTGCACATGCTCGGTGCTATACAGTCGATGGCCTTTGCCTGTGCGTTGTGGGGTAATCAGGCCATAGCGTCGTTCCCAGGCGCGAAGCGTAACCGGGTTGACGCCGGTGAGGCGTGCAACCTCTCGGATCGGCAGTGGCAGCGGCTCAGATGGCATTGCGCAGGCCAAGGGTTTCAGGGTGTGGCTTCAGGTAGATCTGCTGCTCCAGGTAAGGGTCAGGGTGTCGACGCAGGTGGTGCTTGAGCAGGGTCAGAGGGACGACCAGTGGCACGGTACCGGCTTGATACTGATCAATCGTCTGGCGAATCTCCTCTTTGTCGGCGGCCTCAATGAAATCGCGCAGGTACCCACTCAGGTGCATCAGTACGTTGCCATGGGTGCCGCGATTGGCGCAGCGGCTCAGTGCTTTCATCAGTTGGCTGAAGTAGCGCGGGCCAATTTCTTTGGCGTCATCACTGCGGCTCATGCTACCCAGCAGCTTGCCCAGGACTTTGTACTGTTGTGGGTTGTTTGCCATCAACAGGTACTTGCAGCGGGCGTGGAAGCTGATCAGTGCATGTCGGCTCAGGCCTTGCGCCAGGTATTTTTGCCACTCCGCATACACGTAGACGCGGGTGATGAAGTTCTCACGCAAGGCCGGGTCACACAGGCGACCATCTTCCTCGACAGGAAGATCAGGTCGTTCGGCACAAAACGCTGCGGCGTAGGCACCACGTCCACCCTCTGTGGCCGGGTAGCCGTTGTCTTGATACACCTTGACCCGTTCAAGCCCACAGGACGGCGACTTCTGCATGAAGATATAGCCGCAGATGTCCTGAAGATCATTGGCCATTTGCCGCCCGTAGGCACCAAGCGGGCCAGAGAGATCCAGCTCGGGTTCGCGAGGGTTGATAACACGAGGCTGCTGAGGATCGCCCACCAATCGAATGGCGGCCCGCGGAACGCCCAGGCCGATGGCCATTTCCGGGCACAACGGAACGAAGTCGAAGTACTTGGCCAGTGTCTCGTTGCATAGCTTCGAGGCTTTATGGCCAGCATTGAAGCGTACTTCCTGGCCGACCAGGCAAGCGCTGATGGCGATTTTGGGTTTGTGCGGCAGCTCGTGAGTATCCATGGCGAGTCCAAAACTTGTACAAATTAAATGTTATGTACAGATTTGATCATCATAGATAGGAGGCTGTACAAGTCAAACGATTTGTACAGCTTTTTGGCAAAATCAGTCCAGATGCTCAAGCAGTCGCCGAGCGGCTTCCTGGCCACTCAGCCAGGCCCCTTCAACCCGACCGGACAGGCACCAGTCGCCGCAGGCATACAGGCCCTGGTCAGGGTCAGCCAGCGCACCCCACTCATGGTTGCTGGAAGGGCGTGCATACAGCCAGCGATGGGCAAGGGAGAAGCTCGGCGCTGGCACGGCACAGCCAATCAGCTCGGCGAAGTTGCCGAGCAACTGCTCGATCACGGCCTCCTTGGCGAGGTCGATGTGCTGTTTGCTCCAGTTCGCTGTGGCGTGAAGCACCCAGGTATCAATGTGTTCGTCGCGTCCTGGCTTGCTGCGATTGCGCGCGAGCCATTCGAGAGCGCTGTCTTGTATGAAGCACCCCTGCAGGGGCGTGTCCAGTGGGCTTTCAAACCCCAGCGCAATGGCCCAGGTAGGGTCCATCTGTACGCTGGCGACGGTTGCGGCAAGTTTGGGTGCAGCCGTCAGGAGCTGGGTTGCCTGAGGGGCGGGCACCGCAATGATGACGCGGCTGAACGGGCCATGGCTGCAGCCTTCGGTGTCCTGTAGGTGCCAGTAGTGCTTGCCGCGAAAGACTTCGGCGATCCGGCAATTGAAGTTCACCGTCGAGTCTTTGAGCAAGGCGCGCGTAATCGCGCTCATGCGCGGCACACCGACCCAGCGCACCTGCTCGTCTGGCGAGGGGGTGAGCTGGCCCGCGTTGTAGTTGTAGAGGTGCGGTTTCCACTCTGCGACCGAGCCGTGTGCCTGCCATTCCTGAACCTGGGCAAGGAAGCGTCGGTCGCGGGCAGTGAAATACTGTGCGCCGAGGTCGAGTGCCCCGGCTTCGCTGCGTTTGCTGGCCATGCGCCCACCGCTGCCTCGGCCTTTGTCGAACAGATGCACGGTCTGCCCGGCCTTTTGCAGTGCCTGGGCAGCGGACAAGCCGGCGATGCCTGCGCCGATGATTGCGATAGGTATGGTCATGATGGCCTCTTTGAACCTTTGATACGCAGACTACGCTGTCTGACAAACCTGTACAATGCCTGATCAATGTACAATATTGATCCGCGCGTTACAGCCAGGTTCGCCTATGTTTATCCGAGAGCGATTGGTCAAAAAAGTGCCTTGTTCTTAAAAATAGACCAAGCGTGCGCCACATGAGGACACAGTCATGCATATATTGCTGACCGGCGGTACTGGTTTGATTGGCCAACGGCTTTGCCAGTACTGGCTGGCAAAAGGGCATCAGTTGACGGTGTGGAGTCGACGACCTGAGCAGGTCGGTCGTCTCTGTGGGGCCGGGGTGCGAGGCATTGATCGACTTGAGGCGTTCGGTGATCAAACGCTGGATGCAGTGGTCAATCTGGCGGGGGCCCCCATCGCTGATCGACCTTGGAGCAGTGCGCGGCGCGCGCTGCTCTGGGGTAGTCGGATCACCCTCACCGAGCAATTGCTGGCCTGGCTTGAGCAGCGCCAGCAACGGCCTTCCGTGCTGATCTCCGGTTCGGCTGTGGGTTGGTATGGTGATGGTGGTGAGCGTGAATTGACAGAGGCCTCACGGCCGGTCAAAGAGGATTTCGCCAGCCAGTTGTGCATTGCCTGGGAAGAAACGGCGCAGCAGGCCGAGGCCTTGGGTATTCGCGTCGTACTGGTGCGAACCGGGCTGGTGCTGGCCAGTGAGGGCGGTTTTTTGTCGCGCCTGCGACTGCCATTCAAGCTCGGCCTGGGTGGGCCTATTGGCGATGGGCGGCAGTGGATGCCATGGATTCATATCAATGACGAAATCGCCCTGATTGATTTTCTCTTGCAGCATAACGACGCCAGCGGTCCCTATAATGCCTGCGCACCAGAGCCTGTGCGTAACCGAGAGTTTGCCAAGCGGCTCGGTCGGGCGCTGCATCGGCCAGCCTTTTTACCCCTTCCGGCACCGTTGCTGAGGCTTGGGCTGGGTGAGTTGTCGACGCTGCTGCTGGGTGGCCAGCGTGTGCGCCCCGTGCGCTTGCTGGCAGCTGGCTTCACTTTTCAATTCAATGATGTGCAATCTGCTCTGGATGAATTGTCCAGTCGCCTCTGAAATAGGACGTTGCATGACCGATCATGCTTTGCTGCTGGTCAACTTGGGTTCGCCGGCTTCCACCGATGTCGCCGATGTGCGCCGTTACCTCAATCAATTCCTGATGGACCCGTACGTCATCGACCTGCCTTGGCCGGTTCGCCGGTTGCTGGTCTCGCTGATCCTGATCAAGCGTCCAGAGCAGTCGGCTCATGCCTATGCCTCGATCTGGTGGGACGAAGGTTCGCCGCTGGTGGTCCTGACACGCCGCCTGCAGCAGGCGATGAGCGAGCAATGGACGCACGGCCCGGTGGAAATCGCCATGCGCTATGGCGAGCCTTCTTTGCCCACCGTACTGGCGCGCCTGGCGGCTCAGGGGGTGCGCAAGGTCACGCTGGCGCCGCTGTACCCTCAGTTCGCCGACAGTACTGTCACCACGGTGGTCGAACAGGCGCGGCAGGTCATTGCCGAGCAGAAACTATCGTTTGAGCTGGCAGTGCTGCAGCCGTTCTACGATCAACCAGAGTACATCGACGCACTGGTTGCCAGTGCCAAGCCCTACCTGCAGGAAGATTTCGATCACTTGCTGCTGAGTTTCCATGGCTTGCCCGAGCGTCACCTGACCAAGCTTGATCCTACCGGCAACCATTGCTTCAAGGGTGCCGACTGCTGCCGCACGGCTTCGCCGCAAGTACTTGCCGTGTGCTATCGCGCACAGTGCTATCGCGCGGCCGAGTCTTTTGCCCGGGCCATGGGCCTGCCCGAGGGCAATTGGTCGGTGTCATTCCAGTCCCGGCTGGGGCGGGCGAAGTGGATCGAGCCCTACACCGAAGCGCGCCTGGACGAGTTGGCCAAAGCCGGGGTCAAGCGCTTGCTGGTAATGTGCCCGGCGTTCGTCGCCGACTGCATCGAGACCCTGGAAGAGATCGGCGACCGTGGGCGTGAGCAGTTCATCGAGGCGGGAGGGGAGGAGTTGGTGCTGGTGCCGTGCCTGAATGATCACCCGGATTGGGTACAGGCCCTCAAGACACTCTGCGAAAGGGCGTAAAACACGTGGTGTGGCTGCAGGGGCCAGCACGGCTGGCACCTGCAGGATCAAGCACCCGGTGTATTCAAGGCAACTGATCGTCCAGCGCCTTGTTCTTCCAGCTGTCGTTGCCCGGCAGCAACAGGTTCAGGCCGATGGCAACCACGGCGCACAGGGCAATGCCTTTGAGGCCCCAGTCGCCAGGGCCGGTGCCGCTACCAATCAATACGCCGCCAATACCAAACACCAGTGTCACCGAAACGATCACCAGGTTACGAGCCTCGCTCAGATCGATCTTGTGCCGGATCATGGTGTTCATCCCCACCGCGGCAATCGAACCGAACAGCAGGCAGAGGATGCCACCCATTACCGGTACCGGGATGCTCTGCAGCAGTGCGCCGAACTTGCCGATGAAGGCCAGGCCAATGGCGAAAATCGCCGCCCAGGTCATGATCTTCGGGTTGTAGTTCTTGGTCAGCATCACCGCACCGGTGACTTCGGCATAGGTGGTGTTGGGCGGGCCGCCAAACAGGCCGGCTGTGGTGGTGGCGATGCCGTCACCGAGCAGGGTGCGGTGCAGGCCCGGTGTTTTCAGGTAGTCGCGACCGGTCACGCTACCGACGGCGATGACCCCGCCGATATGTTCGATCGCCGGCGCCAAGGCCACCGGAACGATGAACAGGATGGCTTGCCAGTTGAATGCAGGTGCGGTGAAGTGCGGCAGTGCCAGCCATGGGGCCGCCGCGATCTTGGCCGTGTCGACCACGCCAAACACGAAGGCGAGGGCGAAGCCCACCAGCACGCCAGCGATGATCGGTACCAGGCGGAAGATGCCCTTGCCGAACACGGCGACGATCAGGGTGGTCAGCAGCGCCGGCATGGAGATCAGCATCGCCGTGCTGTAGGGAATCAGCTCAGTGCCGTCACCGGCCTTGCCCATTGCCATGTTGGCGGCAATCGGCGCCATGGCCAGGCCGATCGAAATGATCACCGGACCAATCACTACCGGCGGCAGCAGGCGGTCGATAAAACCGGTGCCCTTGATCTTCACGGCCAGGCCGAGGAAGGTATAGACGAAGCCGGCAGCCATTACCCCGCCCATGGTTTCGGCCAGGCCGAACTGGCCCTTAGCGAGGATGATCGGGGTGATGAAGGCGAAACTGGAGGCCAGGAACACCGGAACCTGACGACCCGTGACCACCTGGAACAGCAGCGTTCCGAGACCCGCGGTAAACAGTGCCACGTTCGGGTCGAGGCCGGTGATCAGAGGCATCAGCACCAGCGCGCCAAAGGCGACGAAGAGCATCTGCGCACCGGAGACGACCTGACGCCAAAGCGGGTCGTTGAACTCATCCTGCATGCTCAGGCGTCCTTCTGCTTGGTACCGAAGATCTTGTCTCCGGCGTCGCCCAGCCCTGGGATGATATAGCCGTCTTCATTGAGGCGTTGGTCGATCGACGCGGTGTAGATCTGTACGTCGGGGTGGGCCTTCTCGACGGCTGCGATACCTTCGGGGGCAGCGACCAGAACCATGGCGCGGATGTCCTTGCAGCCAGCCTTTTTCAGCAGGTCGATGGTGGCAACCATCGAGCCGCCAGTGGCAAGCATCGGGTCGATGATCATTGCCAGGCGCTCGTCGATTTCCGGTACGAGCTTTTCAAGGTAGGTGTGCGCTTCGAGGGTTTCCTCGTTGCGGGCAACACCAACGGCGCTCACCTTGGCGCCTGGGATCAGGCTGAGCACGCCATCGAGCATGCCAATGCCGGCACGCAGGATCGGCACGACGGTGATCTTCTTGCCGGCAATTTTTTCGACCTGGACAGTACCGCACCAACCTTCGATGTCGTAGTTCTCCAGGGGCAGGTCCTTGGTCGCCTCGTAGGTCAGGAGTGCGCCGACTTCCTGGGCGAGTTCGCGAAAATTCTTCGTGCTGATATCGGCACGGCGCATGAGGCCGAGCTTGTGGCGGATCAGCGGATGGCGGATCTCACGGGTAGGCATAGGAAATGGCTCCGGGGGCGGGCAAAAAAACCGCGCTAGATTAATCTATTCGCTTCAGGTGTCCTATAGGTTATCAGGACGTTAGTCCAGAAATGCTTGATCTGATGCCCGTGGGTGCGTACCTTTGCCCGCTTTTCTCAATTGCCGCCCCTGGAGAGCGCCATGTCCGCTGATCTCGAGCACATCCGTCAAGTCATGCGCGAGGCTGACTGCCTGTACACCGAAGCTGAAGTCGAAGCAGCGATTGCCCGCGTGGGTACGCAGATCTGCGCAGACCTGGCCGATAGCAATCCAGTCGTGTTCTGCGTCATGAACGGCGGCCTGATTTTCGCTGGCAAGTTGCTGACACACCTGAACTTCCCGTTGGAGGCGTCGTACCTGCACGCCACCCGCTACCGCAACCAGACCAGCGGCGGCGATCTTTTCTGGAAAGCCAAGCCGGAAGTCTCGTTCATTGACCGCGACGTGCTGATCATCGACGACATCCTCGATGAAGGGCATACCCTCAGCGCCATCATCGACTTCTGCAAGCATGCCGGCGCGCGCACTGTGCACACCGCTGTGCTGATCGACAAAGACCACGACCGCAAGGCCAGTCCGGACCTGAAGGCTGACTATGTCGGCCTGGGCTGTATTGACCGTTACATTTTCGGTTACGGCATGGACTACAAAGGTTACTGGCGCAACGCAGCCGGTATCTACGCGGTCAAAGGGCTGTAAGGCCCGCAACACCCTCGTTGCCGACAAGGTCGGCGCCTTGCAGCATCTCATGTTGCAGGTGCCAGCCTTGCCGGCGATGGGGGCATCCGCCACACTGCAAGGCCATCCGCGAAGGAGCCTGCCGTGCGCCTGTTTATCCCCCTCCTGTTAGCACTGAGCCTCCCTGTCGCTGCTGCGCCGTTGCACAGCCAGTTCTTGCCACCTGATGACCTTTCCCTGCGCCAGGAAAAGCCTGAATCTCAGCAGCTGATGCAGGTCACCGACTATTCCGTGGTGGTCGGCAATCAGCGCCAATCAAATCAGCAACCGATCCCGGTGACATCGCCTCTGGTGTTGCGCTTGAAGGGCAAGCCGCTGAGCAAGGGGGCGACCATCAGCCAGGTCGTGATCAGCTTCGATGCCGAAAGCAAAAGCCTGAAGAAACCGGCGTTTGACGACACGTCGCGCACGCTGACGCTCAACTACCCCCTTGCCCAGTATCGGGTCATTCTTGATTTGCTACGCAACGATACGGTGTATGTGCAATTTTTGACCTATGCCAATGGCCACATCTGGGCGGATCTGCACACGGGAACCGTACGCACGCGTTGAGGCGCGAGGTGGCCCGGGGGTAAACTGCCGACCCCTGAAATGTTCGTGATGGTTCAGCTGGAGTCGGCAATGCGTAAAGACAAGAAACAGGTAATTGGTGATGAGATCGGCGACGCGCAGATCAAGTTGTTCCTCGATTTCGAGCCGGCCGATGCCACTTCGCCGTCGCTGCACAAGCTGATCAAGGCTTATCGCGGTCTGCGGGTCGACGACTTCGAGCGTTTTGTCGGTTTCTTTGTTGAGGCCGGCCTGGATCTCGATGGCAAGGATGAGCAGGGCAATACCTTTGCCACGCTGATCAAGGACCAGCGTAACGCTGCCGACTACATCGAGATCATCGAGAAAGCGCGCGGCTGAGTTTGCCAGGCCCATAAAAAAACGCCCCGAAGGGCGTTTTTTTATGGCTGCAGATCAAGCGTAGTTCTGAGTCGGGCTGGGCTCTGCCAGTTGCAGTGCCTCGTCGTTGTACGCGCTGATTTTGCGGTACAGCGCAGCATCGGCCGCCAGAACCTTTTCCCGTGCCGGGAAAATTTCCTTGAGCTTGGCCGCCCAGGCGCCTTTGGCTTGCTCAGGGAAGCAGCGTTCGATCAGTTCAAGCATGATCGACACGGTTACCGAAGCACCTGGCGATGCGCCCAGCAGGGCAGCAAGGGAGCCGTCTTTGGCTGCGACCAGTTCGGTACCGAACTGCAGAACGCCGCCTTTTTTCGGGTCTTTCTTGATGATCTGCACGCGTTGCCCAGCCACTTCCAGGCGCCAGTCTTGCGCCTTGGCTTCTGGGTAGAAGCGACGCAGCGACTCCAGGCGTTGCTCCATCGACTGCATCACTTCGCTGACCAGGTAGCGGGTCAGGTCCATGTTGTCGCGGGCAACGGCGAGCATTGGGCCAATGTTACCCAAGCGTACTGACAGCGGCAGGTCAAGGAACGAGCCGTGCTTGAGGAACTTGGTGGTGAAGCCGGCATACGGCCCGAACAGCAGGGACGTCTTGCCGTCGACAACACGGGTATCCAGGTGCGGAACCGACATCGGTGGCGCGCCGACCGACGCCTGGCTGTAAACCTTGGCCTGGTGCTGTTTGACGATTTCCGGGTTGTCGCAACGCAGCCACTGGCCGCTGACCGGGAAGCCGCCGAAGCCCTTGCTCTCTTCGATGCCCGACATCTGCAGCAACGGCAGGGCCGCGCCACCGGCGCCAAGGAAGACGAAGCGAGCATCAACTTCACGGCTGCTGCCGCTGTTGACGTCCTTGATGCTGACGGTCCAGCCGCTGCCGTTACGACGCAGGCCGGTGACCTTCTTGCTGTACTTGACCTGTGCATCGGGTGCATTGGCCAGGTGCTTGAGCAACTTGTTGGTCAGGGCGCCGAAGTTGACGTCGGTACCCTTGACGACGCGGGTAGCGGCGATGCGCTGGTCGGCCGGACGGCCTGGCATCATCAGCGGCATCCACTCCTTCATCACCGCTTTGTCTTCGGTGTACTCCATGTCGGCGAACGCATGGTGCTGCTTGAGCAGCTCATAGCGCTTCTTGAGGAAGGCAATGCCTTTCTCACCCTCGACATAGCTCAGGTGTGGAATCGGGTTGATGAATGCCCGCGTTGAGTTGAAAGCACCCTTTTTGCTCAGGTACGCCCAGAACTGACGGGAGACCTCGAACTGGGTGTTGATGTGTACAGCCTTCTTGATGTCGATGCTGCCGTCGGCAGCTTGAGGCGTGTAGTTCAGTTCACACAGCCCGGCATGGCCGGTACCGGCGTTGTTCCACGGGTTGGAACTTTCCGCGGCACCCGAATCCATCAACTCGACGACTTCCAGCTTGACTGCCGGGTCGAGTTCCTTGAGCAGTACGGCCAAGGTGGCACTCATGATGCCTGCCCCTACCAGTACCACATCGACTGCTTCGTTCTGCGCCATTAACGCGTCTCCAAAATCTTCAGCACCAAATTGACAGCATGGGACCCCTGGGTAAGCCAGGATCGCCATGTCCGATTCTTCGCAGGTTTTGCAACTTCAGCGGACACCGCCAACCGGGCTTTGCGTTGCCTATGAACGCATTTTAGTACCCGTGCGGCAATTCGACTTATGGTCAAGGTATCCGTCGTGCGTTATGGACCGGCCTCAGTCGCCCACCTTGGATGAGCGCTGTTGCCAGCTGTTTGGGGCTTGTTGGGACACTGCTGGTGCTTTTGCACATGCCAGACTGTTCATTTTGCTCGCCACACTCTTGTGAAGTTGTGAAACCCGTTTTTTCACGCTCTTTTGGAGACGTGAACCTCAAAATGGGCTGCGCGATGGCAGACCCGACAGGTTCTGTGCAGAGCAAGGGTCGAATGAATCAGACACACTGGCTGGTGCAAGACCTGTGTGGAAGGCTCTCTGTGGGCGGTGCGGAGGGTGCCAATAGTTGGTATTGGCGGTGCTGCGAGGCCCGATCAGGAGACGTCCTTATAATCGGGGGGAGATTATAACGAGGTCTTCGGCAGAAACGACCTTTTTAGCGACATTTCTTGAACCTGTCGTCAGGCGGCGAGTGTTCGCTGAGGGCGGGAGCTCATTGAGTGGGCCATTACTTTGGCACTGGTCGGCAAGGGGCGGTTCAGCCAATGTAGCCGAATTTCGTTGATCTCCACCCAGTGGCCGTCAATTGGTGCGTCGGTGCAGTGTTTGAAAGCCTGGCACAGCCCTGCGCCATCGAGGCGGGCAAAGTAGCGTTCGGGTTGGCGCTTGAACAGCAGGGACCAGAGGGAATTCATGGCAGCGTACCTGTTATGACTGCATCAAGCATAACCGCCAGCAGATGACAGGGTGTTGACAGCGAACCGCTGGCCGTTCACACGGTCTGATTCGCCAGTGGCCAGCCGATGGCTGCTACCGTCGGTGCTGGTTATACTGATGCCCTTTGTTGCTATTCCTGGAGAGATGCGCATGTTGCACCGTCTGTTGTTCGGTTTGATCGCTGTGACCAGTCTGACCCTGGTCGGTTGTGCCCACAGCCCGCAACAACTCAGCCCGCAACCGAAACTCACCGCCCAGCTTGCACCGGTTGGCCATGGTCAACCGGTCGTGGTACGCGTGGTTGATGGTCGTGCTTCGCAGACCTTGGGCACCCGGGGTGGTCTGTACCCTGAAACCAGCGCAATCACGGTTTCCGGTAACGATATCCAGCCAAAATTGCAGGCTCAGGCTGAAGCCGCCGTGCGTTTGCTGGGCTTCACCCCTTCGCCGAATGCCTATAACGCGCCACAGTTGACCGTGACGCTGGTCGAGCTGAAGTATCAGTCGCCCAAAGAAGGCCTGTATGTCACCGAGGCCACCATTGGCGCTACCTTCCGCGCTGATGTCGCCAATGCCAACCGTCGATACAGTGGCCGCTATGGTGCATCCCTCGACCAGCGTTTCGGCATGGCGCCGAATCAGGACACCAATACCCAACTGGTGAGTGATGTGCTCAGCGATGCGCTGACCCGTTTGTTCAAAGACCCGACTGTCGGTCAGGTCCTGGGCGAATAACCCGACGCGTGTTCAGCAAAAAGCCCGCTACCGGGTGTCAGGTAGCGGGCTTTTTTGTACCTGCAGGCATCAGGCCGCTTCGACGTAGAAGTCCAGCATGCTGATACCGGTCTGGCTGTCGACTTCGGGCAGGTGATCATGCGCATGGCCGCCCAGCGCGCAGTACACCAGCCACTGACGGTCCTGAACGTTGAACGCAAGGCCGTCGATCAGCGCCTGCTGTTCATCGCTCTGGGCGATCAGGTAGAGGCGATCCTGGTTTTCGGCGTGCAGCATGACGAAGCTCCGTGTCCTTTCAACGGCCGATAGACTGGCCTAGCTGCATGACGATCGGATGACAGTGGGGCGGTCGTTTGTCGCAAAGCGCAGGACTCGAGCCAAGGCTTGGGTAGAATGCCGGCCTCTGGTTGTCCCGTTTTGCATTTATGAGGTTTTCGATGTCGCTGCAGATGCTCTGGGGGCTGATGGCCGCCCATCCCGCCAAGCTGATCAACGTGCTGGCGTTGGTACTGACCTGTCCGGGCAGCTTTTTGTTGCATGGTGCTCGGCGTCGCGAGGCACGCGCCCTGGCGGGGCGGCCTGCGGATGAGGCGGTGCTCGATGTGACGACTGTGCGGGTCAATCGTTTCTATTACGCGCTGGGCTTTGCCTTCCTGGCAATGGCGCTGCTGCTTTCCTGGGTCAGCACCTGGGTCTGATCAACCGTGCTCGCTACGGGGCGCCTGACCCATCAGGGCTGAGCGTGCACTGCCTGTGCAGGCGCCCGGCGGTGCCGGCGCCTGCAGTTGGCGTGCGGTTAAAGCGCCAAGCCCGCCTTTACCCGGTACTGGTTACGTACCGGCGTCGCGTATTGCAGCACCAGATACGGCCGATGTTCGGCGGGGCAGGCGTCCAGTCGGCGCTGCCATTCGGCCTGCGCCTTGGCCAGTTCATCTGCCGCGAACAGCTCGGAGGCCTTTGGCACCTGTAGGCTCGGGTCGGCGTCGCTCCACTGGGCATAGGCCAGGTAGTGCGCCGGGAACAGGCGATAACCACCGAGAATCTGCCGGTCGATCGCCGCTGCCAACTGCTTGGTGTCTTCGTAAGCTTCGGTGATCGGCGCGGCGAAGTTGATGTGCACCCGGCCTTTGTAGCCCGTGATGCCCTGGGCAATGCTCAGGTCATCTTCTCCTGGTGCCTTGGTGTAGCTGCCGGTGGTGGCGCGAATGTAAAGCTCGCGGGCCTTGGCCAGGTCGCAGGGGTCGTATTCGTAGCTGATCGACACCGGGCTCAGGTTCAGCGAGCGAATCACCTCACCGAATGGCTCGTCCTTGCGGCTCATGTGGAACATCTTGAGGATCGCCGAATCGGTGCGATCATCGCCATCTTTCGCCCGGCCTTCGGCCTGGGCAATCCAGATCGACTGGCCGTCGGTACGGATCGAGTGGTTGATGTAGGCCGAAAGCAGTTGATAGGCCGCCAGTTTCTCACGGCGGCCGGTCAACGAACGGTGCACGATGAAGCTCTTGTTCAGGCGCATCATGTCGCTGACAAATGGCTTCTGCAGCAGGTTGTCACCGATGGCGATGCGCGGGGTTGGCAGGCCGGCATGGTACACGGCGTAGTTGACGAAGGCCGGGTCCATCACGATATCGCGGTGGTTGGCCAGAAACAGGTAGGCCGTACCGGACTTGAGCCCCTCGACGCCGGTGTAGGTCACGCCGTCGGTAGCCCGTTCTATAGTGTGATCGACGTAGAACTCGACCTTGTCCTGCAAGGTTGATACGCAGGTAACCCCGGCGAATTCATGGCGCAGGCGGCGTGCGATCAGGGGTTTGAGCAGCCAACCGAACGCGCCAGCCATGCGCGGGAAGCGAAAGTGGGTGAGGATATCGAGGAAAGCCGGGTCGCTGAGCAGGCGTGCCAGAACAGCAGGGACCTCAGCGTCGTTGTACGGTCGGATGGCATCGAATTCGCCCATCATGCTCTCTTGTTGGAAACGGCTAGGGTAATAGTAAGGCCTGGGTCTGAAAAAACGGCTCAGACACGCAAAGGGCCTGTAAACAGACCGGTGATTATACGCACAAGTCACGCTGGAGGCCGCGATGCTGGAGACTGAGTTCCATGATTGTCCCTACTGTGGGGAAGAGTTTGAAGCGGTGCTCGATCTGTCGGGCGGCGATCAGCAGTATGTCGAGGACTGCCCCGTATGTTGTCGACCGATCGTGTTCATACTGCAGGTCCACGGTGACGAGTGGATGCTCGATCTAAAACGCGAGGACGAGTGATGCAACGGATCTATGAGCCGGAGAATCTGCTTGAGGCTGAATTGCTCTTTGGCATGTTGGTCAGCGAAGGTATCGACGTGCACCTTGCGGGCCGCCACCTGCTGGGCGGTGTCGGCGAGCTTCCCATGCAGGGGCTGCTGGGTTTGACGGTGCCGGACGAGCAGGCAGAGCGCGCACGTCGGCTGATCGCCGAGTACAATGTTGCCCAACCCCTCGCGGGTGATGAACCGGAGAGCCTCCCCGGTATTCTGATTTGCTAGGTTGCCTGCCCCATGTGTGGACGTTACGCCCTGTTTCGCTGGTCTTCGGCCTTTGCCGCCTTGCCTGGCTTTCCCGCCGACCAGCAGGCGCAGTGGAACATTTCGCCCGGTGCGTCGGTGCTGATACAGCGCCGTGTCGACGGTAACCTGGAGCTTGCCAGGGCGCGTTGGGGGCTGACGCCGGCCTGGCTGACCGATCTGTCGCGCACACCGGCTCATGCGCGCGCCGAAACCCTGGCAGAACAGCCAATGTTCCGCGACGCTTTCCGTTTGCGCCGTTGTCTGATGCCGGCCAACGGCTTTTACGAATGGCGCGGTTCAGTGCGCAAGCGGCCTTACTGGTTGACGCCAGGGGAAGGGGCTTCGCTATTCTTTGCGGCTGTCTGGGAAGCCTATCCGGTGCAGGAGCAGGTGTGGCTGAGCACGGCAGTGGTAACCCAGGCTGCGATGAGCCAGCGTCGGCCGCTCATTCTGGACGAGGCTGGCCAGGCTGCCTGGCTGAACCCCGAAACGCCGCTGGCCGAGCTGCATAGCCTGCTGGCCAGCCCTGCCGCGGCACTGCGTGAACGGGTGCTGGCGAACCTGGTCAATGACCCCAAGCTCAATGCGCCGGAGTGCCTGACGCCGGCCTAAGGCCGGCGCTAAAGCAGCACAGGCCCTCTGCGCAGGTGCCTGTCGTCTGAGGCTCAGACCTTGAACTGGTTGATCAGCCGCCGCTGCTGTTCAGCCAGTTTGGTCAGTTCGGCGCTGGCGTTGCTGGACTCGTCCGCACCACCGGCGACCTCGTTGGCCACCTGGCCGATGTTGATCACGTTGCGGTTGATGTCTTCGGCCACCGCACTTTGTTCTTCCGCCGCGCTGGCGATCTGGTTGTTCATGTCGTTGATCACCGAAACGGCCTGGGTGATGCTCTCCAGCGCTTCGGCTGCCTTGGCCGCCTGTTGCACGCTGTCGTCGGTCTTGCCCTGGCTGTCTTCCATGACCTTGACGACATCGCGGGTGCCTTGCTGCAACTGCTGAATCATCTGCTGGATTTCTTCGGTGGCCTTCTGGGTTTTCTGTGCCAGGTTGCGTACTTCGTCGGCGACCACCGCAAAGCCGCGACCTTGCTCACCCGCACGGGCGGCTTCGATGGCTGCGTTCAGGGCCAGCAGGTTGGTCTGCTCGGCGATGGCGCGGATCGCCACCAGAATGGCGTTGATGTTCTCGCTGTCGCGGGCCAGGTTTTGCACGACCCCCACCGCACGGCCTATTTCATTGGCCAGTGCGCTGATCGAGTTGGAGGTGCTGCGCACGATCTGCAGGCCTTCGTTGGCGGCCTGATCGGCGCTGCTGGCGGCTTGGGCTGCATGGGTTGCGTTACGGGCCACGTCCTGCGCTGTGGCGGTCATTTCATGTACTGCCGTGGCTACCAGATCGATTTCGGCCATTTGCTTGTGCACACCCTGGTTGGTGCGAATGGCGATATCGGCGGTGTGTTCAGAGGAGTCGCTGACTTTCTGTACCGAGCTGACCACCTGAGTGATCATTGCCTGCAGTTTACTCAGAAAGGTGTTGAAGCCTTTGGCAATGGCGCCGAGTTCGTCGCTGCGATCACTGGTCAGTCGCCGGGTCAGGTCACCTTCACCCTGAGCGATGTCGTTGAGCATGGCCACCATCTGCCGCAAGGGTCGTGCGATACCGTGGGCCAGCAGCCAGATCACCAACAGGCCGAGTGCGGCGATAGTCAGGCCGACCAGGGTCATTCCGGTGATATCAGTGGCCCGTTGTGCACTCAAGTCGCTCTGCAGCTTATCCAGCTCGGCCATCACCGCGCTGATTGGCAATTGCAGCATCAGGGTCCAGCGAGCGTCGGTATTGCCGATGCGAAACGGCAAGAGCAGCTCGATCTGGCCGTTGCTACGGTCAATCTCGTAACGCAGGTTATCGCCGGTCAGGCTATTCAATGCCTGAGCTTTATTGGCGCCAAGCACATCGCTGGCTTTTTCGCCGAACTTGCTTTCGTCCTTGGTGTAGGCCACCAGGCGTCCGTTGCTGGACACCAGCGCGAGTTCACCGGCGCCATTGTAGAGTTGGCTGTCGGCGGCCTTGAGCATGTCCTGAATGAAGTTCACCGACAGGTCGGCACCCGCAATGCCCTGGAACTGACCGTCTACCATGATGGGCTCGATGAACGAGGCAAGCATGACCACCTTGTCACCCACCTTGTAGGGTGCAGGGTCGATGACACAGGCCTTTTTCGAGTCTTTCGAGCACAGGTAGTACTCGCTGGCGCGCACGCCTGTGGCTAGTTGTGTCGTGTCGTCGACATCGGCCAGTTTATCCACGCCCAGGCTACCGTCGTCGTTGCGGAACCACCAGGGCAGGAAGCGTCCGGTGGCGCTGTCGATGCCGATGATCGAGGTGCCGACGAAGCGCGCATCGTCGTGGTCCAGCGCGTTGGGCTCCCAGCCGAGATAGCTACCGAGGATCAGTGGGTTGCTTGCTACGGTCTGCTTGACCATGGCGATCAGTTGTTCACGCTCGATGTTCAGCAGTGGCTTACCCGTAGCGTCTTTCATGCCCAGCATGGCGTTGCTGGTCGCCAGGCTGCGGGCGATCAGCAGCGGGGCTTCGAGGCCGCGCTGAATCTGGCTGACCTGGGTGCTCGCCAGCGCTGTCAGGCGTTGTTCAATGACGGTTTCGAACTGCTGCTGGGTGCGGCTTTGTACCAGCGTCTGAGTCCGTGCGCCGGAAAACACGGCGTACAGCACCAGTGCAGCAACGATACTCAATACGATGGCGCCAGCAAGGGCTGCCACGGAAAACTGGATCGACTTGAACTTCATCAGGGGCTCCGAGCACACGTAATGGCGTCTGCACAGCGTTATCGGCCCGAAGTGTGAAAAGCATGAGTGCCGTTCGTGAAATGTTCGCGAACGGCAATAGCGTAGTTATCCTAGTCGGCCTAGGATACGCAGCGTGTTTGAATGGAGTGTTTTCATGCGTAAGTTATTTGTAATGGGTGCCTTGAGTGCCAGCGTCCTGCTCAGTGGTTGCCAGGCAATCAATACCACCAGCGGCGGAGCGGTCGGTGTCGAGCGCAAGCAGTACATGTTCAGCATGCTCTCGACCGATGAAGTCAATCAGATGTACGCCCAGTCTTACCAGCAAACGCTCGGCGAAGCGTCGAGCCAAGGCGTGCTCGACAAGGCCAGCAGCAATGCGCGCCGCGTTCAGGCCATCGCTGATCGCCTGATTGCCCAGGCACCACAGTTCCGTCCTGATGCTGCGCAGTGGAAGTGGGAAGTCAACCTGATCCAGAGTGACGAGCTCAACGCCAACTGCGGGCCTGGCGGCAAGATCATTTTCTACAGCGGCCTGATCGACAAGCTGAAACTCAGCGACGATGAAATTGCTGCGGTTATGGGCCATGAAATCGCTCACGCCCTGCGTGAACATGGACGTGAAGCCATGTCCAAGGCGTATGGCATTGAAATGGCCAAACAAGGTGCCGGCGCATTGCTCGGCCTGGGCCAGGACAGCATGGCGCTGGCCGATACCGTGGTGCAGTACAGCCTGACACTGCCCAATAGCCGCGACAATGAAAACGAAGCTGACCTGATTGGCCTGGAGCTGGCCGCGCGAGCTGGTTACAACCCGAATGCCGCGATCACCTTGTGGAACAAGATGAACCAGGCGTCGGGTGGCGCATCGCAGCCTGAGTTCATGAGTACTCACCCGGCCTCCAGCAGCCGGATTGCTGCGTTGCAAGCGGCCATCCCGAAAGTGATGCCGCTGTACCAGCAAGCCAAGCGATAACGCCATACCCCTTGCAAGCAATGAAAGCCGCGCCTCCTGATTGAGGCGCGGCTCCATCCCCGGGAACAGGCGCTTGTGTCAGCTTATCCAGCCGCTGACTTGCATCGCCGAGTACACCGCTACTGCGGCCAGCACGAAGAAGGCTGCGGCTGCCAGGCGACGGATCAGCGTCAGTGGCAGTTTTTCGGCCGCAAAGTTGCCTGCCAGTACCACGGGCACGTTGGCAATCAGCATCCCCAGGGTCGTCCCTAGAATGACCAGGATCAGGTGAGGGTACTGGGCGGCCAGCATCACGGTGGCCACTTGGGTCTTGTCACCGATCTCGGCAATGAAGAATGCAATCAGCGTGGTCAGGAACGGGCCGAAGCGTCGTGCCGTGCTGCCTTCGTCATCGTCCATCTTGTCTGGAACCAGGGTCCACAGGGCGGTAGCGGCAAAGCAGGCGGCGAGGATCCAGTGCAAGGTCACGGCGGAGAAGAAACTGCTGACCCATGCACCCACCGCACCAGCCGCGGCATGGTTGGCCAGGGTTGCGGCGATGATACCGGCAATGATTGGCCAGGGTTTGCGGAAGCGAGCCGCAAGGATGAGCGCGAGCAGTTGGGTCTTGTCGCCAATTTCAGCGAGCGCGACGATTGCGGTTGGGACTAGCAATGATTCCAGCATCAGGATTCCTACGGGGGCGGGTCGACACGGCTATGACACGTACGACCTCCCCGCCCCGGGTAAGGTGTGCGTGTCATAGGTCTTGTCAAACCCTGGGCTCGCTTTGCGGGCCGTGGGTCGCACGCGCCATGGTCTGTGGACCAAGTATGTTGACGCGTACCGGGCGAGCAGGGCGCTCGCGGGAGACTACTCCCCTAGGACGGAGCGGATTCTGCCTAGGCCAGGCCGATTCGGCAAGTGCTGTTTTAACTGCGGGTTGCCTGGTAGATCCGAAAGCCCTGTGCTTCGATGCGCAACTGGCAGTTACCCAGCGCAGCCTCGATCAGCGGTTGATAGCGCAGGAAGTTGTTGGCGACCAAACGCAGTTCTCCACCTTTTTTCAGGTGTTTGGCTGATTTTTGCAGCAGGTTCTCCGATGTCTGGTAGTGAGTGTGCACCCCGGTATGGAACGGCGGATTGCTCAGGATCAGGTCCAGATTGTCGGGGGCCGCGTCGATACCGTCACCACAGATGACCTCACCTTCCAGGCCGTTGGCGGCCAGGGTCAGGCGGCTGCTCTCGACGGCGAAGGCATCCACGTCGAGCAGGGTCACCTGGCTTTGTGGATAACGGCGTTTGACCACTGCGCCGAGCACGCCGGCACCGCAACCGAAGTCCAGCACATGACCGACCGGTAACTGCTCCAGGTGTTCGAGCAGCAGGGCGCTGCCGCGGTCGAGCCGCCCATGGCTGAACACGCCCGGCAGGCTGACCACGGTCAATGGGCCTTCGGCCAGCGGCAACTCGAAACGTTGAGCCAGGCTGTGCAGGTTTGGCGCTTCAGGCACGTTATCGACGGTCACCTGCCACAGTTGGCAATGGCGAGCACTGTCGAGTTTGCGCGGTTTGCCGAAGGCCTGCAGTTGCTTGGCCGCGCCCTCGATGCCGCCGCGTTTTTCCCCCACCAGGTACAACTCGCGGCCCGCCAGGCGTGAGGCCAGCGCGTTGAGCAGGTAACTGGCCAATTCACGGGACTTGGGCAGAAACAGCACCGCCGCCTCGAATGGCTGGGGCGTGATCTCTACACCAAAATGGCTGCGGTCGCTGAAGCGCGCCTGCAGCGCAGCCTGATCGCCAGCATGCCAGCTCCAGCCGTGGGCCGCAGGCAGTTGGCCGAGCAGGTCGTCGGCGGGCAAGCCGGCCAGCAACAGCGAACCCTGAAACAAGTCGGCCTGTCGAAGCAACACTTCACTGCGCGGGTCCATGGACGGCGGCTCCTGAAAAAGGGACGGAGTTTACCAGAAGCCTGGGTGTCAGCTGACAACCCGGCGTGGCTGGCCGGCAAAAAACGCCTGGGCGTTTTCGTGCAACTGCTCGACGATGCGCTGCCGCGCCTCGCGAGCACCCCAGGCGCTGTGTGGCGTGACGATCAGGCGCGGGACATCGGTGGCCAGCAATGGGTTGCCGTTAACGGGGGGCTCGACGCTCAACACATCCGTCGCAGCACCACCGAGATGACCCGAGCGCAATGCATCGGCCAGCGCCTGTTCGTCGATCAGCCCGCCACGGGCCGTGTTGACCACGAATGCACCGGGCCTGAGCAAGGCCAGTTCACGGGCGCCGATCAGGTTGCGGGTGTTGTCAGTGAGCGGGCAGTGCAGGGTCAGTGCATGCACCTGTGGCAACAGTTCATCCAGCGGCAGGCGGTCTTCACGGGGTGGGCGTCCTGGCAGTTGGCCAAACAGCACGCGCATACCGAAGGCTTCGGCCAGACGTGCGACCGCGCCACCCAGTTCGCCATGCCCGAGCATGCCCAGTGTCTTGCCTTCCAGTTCGACAATCGGGAAATCCAGCAGGCAGAACTGTTTCGCCTGCGCCCAGCGACCCGCGGCGACAGCCTGCTGGTAGTCCGTCAGGCGTGTGGCCAGGGCCAGCAACAGGGCCAGCGTGTGCTGGGCCACCGAGGGGGTGCCATAGCCCTGGCAGTTGCTGACGACAATGCCGTGGGCCCGGGCGGCATTCAGGTCGACATTATTGGTGCCGGTGGCGGCTACCAGGATCAGTTTCAAGTCCGGGCAGGCGGCCAGTGTGGCGGCATCCAGCACGACTTTGTTGCTGATGGCCACTGTGGCCCCTTGCAGGCGTTCAACGACCTGGTCCGCTGTGCTGGAAGGATACAGCTGCAACTCGGCGAAACCTTCACGTAGCGTACCGAGGTCAAGGTCGCCCAGATCGAGGGAGCTGTGGTCGAGGAAGACAGCGCGGTGAGGGGTATTCATCAAGGAAGGATTCCAGGTCGGCAAGGAGGTATGGAAACGCGGGCAACGGAGCCACTTGAGGATCTTAGCGCCCAACGTTCGCTCAGGAAACTTGGCACTTTCGTACCGCAGTTCATCACGGGGGGCGCGTTGACTCTCCCCTTAGGGGGAGGGTTTAGCCTTTTCGGATCCAGGAAGTCCCCGATGGGGATTTCCCTGTAACCGAATGCTAAACCTTCTTAGGAGCGGGTGAATGAACAATCCATTGGAGCTGGAGCAGGTAACGCTTAGCGTCCGGGAAATCCTGGCGCAATTGTTGGTACTGGACCTGGACGAAATCGCTGCCGATAACAGCATCGTCGAAGACTTGGGCGCCGACTCGCTGGACATCGTCGACCTGAGTTTTCAATTGGGCCGCCAGTACGGGTGCAGCCTGCCGAAAGTCAGTGTGCTTGATCACACTGTAGCTGTTTGTGGGGATGCGAGTGAGTTTCTGGATGCCGGGCGACTGACCGAGACCGGTGTCGATTTGCTTGAGCGGAGCCTCAGCGCTTATGCACCTGGCCAACTCAAGGCCGGCATGCAGCCTGCCGACGTGTTTGCTGCAACCACCGTGCGCAATTGGGCTCGACAGTGCCACAGCCTGTTCGACCACTTGCCGGACAATTGCCCACAGTGTGGCGCGCAAGAGGCTCGGGTTAACGACCGGCAACAGGTCGTGTGCACAGGCTGCAGTGCGCGGCTGCTACCGTTGGACGGTGACAGCGTGTCGCGTCGCCTGGTGGAGCAGTTTATTGCCACCCGCGCTCAGGCTCTGGCCTAGGAGCGCAGCGATGCGGTCTCACGATGTGTACGTGACTGGCGTTGCGCTGGTCGCGCCGATGGCAATGGATGCCAATGCGTTGTTTGCACGGTTGGCCAACAAACAGTCTTGCCTGCGTGATCACCCTGGTTTCGCCAAGCTGGGCTTCAGCAATTGCGCAGCCGGTTACCTTGATGAGGGGCAATGGCGGGCCATTCGCGAGGCGCGGTTACAGGACGACCAGGAGCTGCCGCGCCAATGCCTGTTGGTGGAGCATGTCGCGCGTCAGGCGCTGGCACATGCCGGCCTTGAACGGTCGGCGTTTGCCCGGGCAGCCAGCGGTGTGTTTCTGGGTTCCAACAAGCACTGCGCCGACAGTACGGCACTGGAGTCGCTCAGCCGCTTTATGGATGCCGAAGCCTGTGTCGATTTTGATGCTTATCTGAGCGCGGCCGGCAAGGCGGGCAGCCCGTTTAGTTACCGGGTTGATCAACCGACCGTGCACCTGGCGTCATTGCTGGATGTCCGTGAGCATGTGTCGACGCATGCCGATGCGTGCGCTGCGGGCACCATTGCCATCGGTAGTGCCTACCGGGCCATTGAGCGCGGCGAGATTGATCTGGCGATCTGCGGTGCTGTCGAACTGATGGCCAACGAGTTGCCGTACTACAGCTTCAACAACCTTGGTGCGTTGTGCCAGCGCAGCGAATGGCCTGCGGCTCAACAAAGCCGACCGTTCATGAACGACCGTTGTGGTTTTGTGATGAGCGAAGGGGCGGCGTTGCTGGTGCTGGAGTCGCGCCGCCATGCCGAGCAGCGTAAAGCCGTCAGCCGTGGCCAGGTGCTGGGCTACGCGAATTTTTGCGAAGCCCAGAAGATTACCTCCAGTAGCCGCGACGGCAGCCTGTATGAGCAGTGCATGGAGGCAGCGATCGAGGATGCCGGGTTGCCCTTGGCGGCGATCCAGCATGTCAATGTTCATGGCACCTCGACGCAGAGCAACGACCGTTGTGAAGCGCTGGCGCTCAAGCGCCTGTTCGGACCGTTGCTGCCCAAGGTGAGTATCACCGCGAACAAGTCGGCGCTGGGCCACTCGTTGGCGGGCAGTGGCGCCATCGAGGCGGTCCTGTCCTTGCTTTCCCTGGAGCACGGTACGGTCTTGCCGACGCTCAACTATGACCCTCAAGGCGCGGAGTTTCCGGAGCTGAATATTCCGACCGACGTGCTGCGCCAATCCATCAATGTGGTGTTGTCCAACTCGTTCGGGTTCGGTGGCATCAACAGTTCGCTGGTTCTGGGGAGGGCCTAGTTCATGCAGTCATTGAATCACCGACCGGTTTATCTGCGCGCGGCTACGGTCCTGAACGCGGCCGGCAGCACATGCGCCGATCTGTTGTCAGTGGTGCCTGAGCCGCAACCGTTGGAATTCGATCCTTCCCGCAAAGGCTTCTGCCTGGCTCCGCCGAAGCTGCCTACGAGCGTGTTTGATCGCAAGATCCAACGTGGTGTCGAACCGCAAGGGCTGCGCTTGCTGAACTGTGTGGCGGGCCTGGCTGACGAATTGGCGACGCTGAAACTGCCGCCACAGCGCGTTGTTCTGACCGCTGCGATCCCGGAGGTCGATGGTCCGAGCACCTGCTGGGAGGCCGTGCAGGCTATTGCCGAGCAACCAGATCAACTGTTGGCACAGTTCATTGCCCATACCCCACCGATGCACGCATTGACCCTGCTTAACAGCAGCGTAATGGCCTATGTGGCTCAAGCGTTGAGTTGTCGTGGTGCCATGGGTGGGTACTGCTCGCAGAGCAATGCCGGCATCGACGCGTTGATCGAAGCCAGTACGCAACTGAGTGAGGGGCGCGGTGAGGCGGCCCTGGTTGTCAGTAGCAGCCCGAACATCACCCCCGCTTTGTACCTGCGTGAAGGCAACGATGCGCAGCGTCTGTACGGCGAGGGCGCTGCAGCCTTGCTGTTGACTACACAGCCTGGGGCCGAACCCTGCCTGCGGATTGCCGGTCTGGCCCGTGGTTACAGCGCCAGCGCCGAACGTTCCGACACCGTGGGGCGGCGGGTTATCGAGCAGGTCCTGAGTCAGGAGCGCCTGGCACTGAGTGACGTGCAACGCATTGTCATCGACCCGGATGACCCGTTGGTATCGCGCCTGTTCGTCGGTGAAGAACGCATCGTCCACAACACACGACAGGTCATTGGCGACCTGGGTGCCAGCGCACTGCCGACCGAGGCTGCGCTGGCACTGTACCGCCAGCGCAGCAGCGCGCGTCCTGCGGCCTACACCCTGCTGCTCAATCGCAGTCAGGCCGGGCACTGGGGCGCCGCACTGTTCGCCGCGCCACAAGGAGAGACAGCAGCATGAGTGGCAATCGTGTAGTGATAACCGGCATGGGTGCCGTAACCGGTTTCGGCTTTGAGTGGCAACACCTCTGGAAGCAGATGCTGCGCGGTAAGCACTGCATCCGTCCGTGGCAACCGGACGGGGTGGCCGAGGGCAGCTTTCCGGTGCGGTTTGCTGCCCCGGTGGACTTGAGCACGATGCCTGCACACTTGTGCGGCCACCCGGCCTGGAAGCAACCTTTGGAACGTCGCAGCCGCTATGGCTGGATCGCCGCCAGCCAGGCCCTGTCAGACAGCGGCCTGGCGCGTGAGGACTTTCGAGAGGCCGCGCTGCTCTGCGCCTCCGGGGCACCTCAGCATATGCTCAGTGACATGCTGCGTAGCGCCGCGCCGCAGGCGGGTGAAGCCCCTGCCTGGAAGTACCTGATGAAACGTCAGGCTGAACTCGACCCCTGTGGCTCACTGCGTCAAGGCAACGACCGTCTGGTTCAGGTGATTGCCAAGGACCTGGGGTGTGAGGGGCCGGTCATCAATATCAGCAGTGCCTGTGCCGGGGCTTCCCAGGCCATTGGCAACGCGTTTCAGATGATTCGCCGGGGCGAGGTCGAACTGGCGTTGGCCGGTGGCGCCGACTCGGTGCTGAGCCTCGATACCTTGACCGCCTTGTACCTGCTTGGCGCCGCGACCAGCGAACAGCGCTGGGGCAAAGAGGTGTGCCGCCCGTTCGATCGCAATCGCAGTGGTTTGGTCGCGGGTGAGGGGGGCGGCTTCCTGGTGCTGGAACGTCTTGACCGCGCCCTGGCTCGGGGCGCCACGGTGTATGCCGAAGTACTCGGCTATGGCAGTAGCCTGGATGGTTACAAAGTCACCGCACCCGACCCGGAGGGGCGCGGTGCAATCCTCGCCATGCAGGCGGCGTTGGATGATGCCGGTGTCGCGCCGGATCAGGTTGATCTGATCAACGCCCATGGCACCTCGACGCCATTGAATGACGCCACTGAAACCGAGGCAATCAAGGTCGTGTTTGCCCAAAACGAACACTATCGACGTCTGGCCATCAGCGCCAACAAGTCCCAGTTCGGCCATTTGATTGCCGCCGCCGGAGCGCCGGAACTGATGGTGACGGCGTTGTCCTGCCGCCACGACCGGATCACCCCGACGCTCAATCTGGATGAGCCAGATGCGCGCTGCGATCTGGATTACACGGCGCACCATGCGGTTGAGCGATCAGTGCAGATTGCCTTGAGCAATTCCTTCGGTTTTGGTGGGCTCAACACTTCGCTGCTGATCGGCAAGTACCGGGAGCAGGCGGCATGAGTGGGTTGATTGCATTGGCTGGCGCTGGCTGTGTGCTGGCCAGCGGTTGGGGCGTCGAGCCCTTCTGGGCGGCGGCTAAGGAGGCCCGTTCAGCACTCGGTCCGTTACGTTCGCCGTTGCTGCGAAGTGAGCAGGTGGTGGCGTTTGGGCAGGTTGCCGACGCCGACCAGCAGCGCTGCCGTAGCGAC
This sequence comes from Pseudomonas sp. HLS-6 TE3448, assembly GCF_053629555.1. Lineage (NCBI taxonomy): Bacteria > Pseudomonadati > Pseudomonadota > Gammaproteobacteria > Pseudomonadales > Pseudomonadaceae > Pseudomonas > Pseudomonas sp. HLS-6 TE3448. Next base: position 2,149,777 of record NZ_JBRJIO010000001.1, read on the forward strand.
ATTGGCCGTAACCTGCACCGCTATTGCACGCCATCGTTATTCTGGGGCGGCAGCGCCTTGCGCCAGGCTATCGCCGAGGCCGGGGTAGCACCCGGTGCCGATGGTTTGCGCTATGGCCTGTATTGCTGTCAGGGCGGTTACACCCATCCGTCGCTGGCGTCATTCGCCAGCGTGTTGAGCGATTGCCGGCGTGATGGTGTGGCCGATATGCGCGAACTGGCGCACCGAGTGCTGCACGACGGCGTGATCGACCCATTTCTGGTGATCAAGGGCCTGAGCAATGGCTTGCTGGGCGTCCTGAGCCTGGACTTGAAGCTGTATTGCGAAGGCAATGCCTTCATGCAGGGCGTATCGGGCAACCTGGCGGCGTTGCGTGAAGCCAGTGCGGCGTTGCGCAGCCGACGTGTTGACGTAGCCATGGTGGTGGGGACCGGCAGTGAGCTTGACCCACTGGCACTTGCGGCATTGGTTCAGGCGGGTGTGATTGGTGCCGAAGGCGCTGATCAGTTACAGCCCTTTGACTGTCACTCGCGCGGCGGCATTGCTGGGGAAGGCGCTGTCGCTCTGGTACTGCGTCGGCGTGAAGACCTCGACGACCAGCCTCAGGTCTGTCTGGGGGCGTTCTCCAGTCATGCCCGGCTTGAGCAGATCAGTTTGCCGGACCACCAGGCCGACCTGGCGGTGTGCGCAGGCAGTGGCTGGCCGGAAAAAGACCGGCAACTGGCACAGACCCTTGCCCGTGCGGGCGCAGGCCATGTCACCAGCGGTTTGCCGCTGACCGGAATCCTCAGTGCTGCGCCGTTACTGGCCGATGTGCTGCTGGCCCGTTGTGCCCTGCAAGGCCAGTGTGTGCCAGCCATTGCCGGCTTGAACCATCCCGTGCGGGCGGATCTGCCGCTGGTGATGGGCTCGGCCCGCCAGGTGCCGCTGACTGACGCCGTAGTGCTCGGTCAGGACGACAACGGCTTCAGTGCTGCTTGCCACGTATACCTCAGTGATTCGCCCGCTGCTGCGTGAGGCCGTATCACGTTCCCCTTTTCAAAGGATTTGAGCTGCATGAATTATCGTGAATTTGTTCGCCCGAAATACTATGACTTGATGCAGGCCTTAGGCCTGGATTGCCAGTTCAGCCGGGCGCAAGGTAGCCAGTTGTTCTACCGCAACGGACGCGACGAAGAGGTCGTGGTCACCGATTTTCTTGGTGGTTACGGCGCGGCCCTGTTCGGCCACAACGACCCGCAGTTCGTTGAGCAACTCGGCACATTGCTGCGTGACGGCGTGCCATTCAACGCACAGCTGTCGGTGCGAGGCGGAGCCGGCGACCTCGGGCGTGAGCTCAGTGATGCGTTCAATCGCGAGCTGGGGACCGACGAACGCTATGTTTCGACCTTCTCCAACAGCGGTGCCGAAGCAGTGGAAATTGCCGTCAAGCACGCTGAGTTCAGCCGCCAGAACCGCATGCAGGCACAGTTCGATGACATCGATTATGCCCTGACCCAGTTGGTTGAGCGCGTCGGTGCCTACCGTGAGTTGGACCGGGATGACCTGGCGCTGCCGCCAGGGCTGCTGCCCGATAACCTGCTCAAGGTGAGTGTGCGTCAGGTGGTCGAGGCTCTGCGTCAGTACAACCTGGCGCAGTTGTATGTCGAGCCGGTATTCATTGCCCTGCGCGGCAGCTTTCACGGCAAGCTGGTGAACACCGTGCAACTGACCTATGGCAAGCAGTACCGCCAGCCTTTCGCACGTTTTGGATTGAAGGTCGAGTTTGTCGATCCGCAGCAGATCGAGCAACTGCCCGACCTGGCGGCGCGGCATCAGCGCCACTGGCTGGGTTTGAGCTGGGATGGCGAGCGCCTGCAGCTTGAGCGTCAGGTCTTCAGCGCACTGACAGGTGTGCTGCTGGAGCCGATTCAGGGTGAAGGCGGTATTCGTGAGTACCCTGTGGACTTCTACCGCGCCTTGCGACGCTTGTGCAACGAACAGCAGTGCCCGTTGATCATTGACGAAGTACAGGCTGGCTTCGGTCGTACCGGCACTTTCCTCGGCTGTATGCATTTCAACTTGCAGGGCGATTACTACTGCCTGTCCAAGGCCCTGGGTGGTGGCCTGATGAAGATAGCCGCGACAGTGATTCGCGCCAGCCACTATCAGGACGACTTCAGCTATATCCACAGCTCGACCTTCGCCGAGGACGAGGCGTCCTGCCAGATCGCCCGATCGGCCCTGAAACGACTGTTTGCCGACGATCAGGCCATGCTCAAGGCGGTGCGTGAGAAAGGTGAGTACCTCAAGCGCGGCCTGCTTGAATTGCAGACCGCCTACCCGCAGGTCATTGCCGATGTTCGTGGGCGCGGCCTGTTGCTCGGGATCGAGCTGCATGATGTCGCTGCTGGTGGTTCGGTGGTGCAGGCATCGGCCCAGTACAACGATGCACTGGGTTACATGATTGCGGGTTACTTGCTCAAGTTCGAGGCCATGCGTGTGGCGCCGTCGGGCAGCAACTCCAATGTGCTGCGTCTGGAGCCGCCTGCCTGCATCAGTTTTGCCGAGATCGACGCGTTGATCGTGGCCCTGAGCAAGGTCTGCGACCTGCTGCAGCGAGGGGATGCTTTCCCGCTGGCGGCCGGCGTGTGCGCCGACACTGTCGACCGGGTCGATGCACGCAGTACCACGTTTGCAGTGGCGGACCGCGGTTTGCTGGCCGACCCGCACACACCGGTGGTGGCACGGGTTGCCTTCATCAACCACCTGATCGACGCCGACGCCTTGAGCGACGCCGACCCCTCCCTGGGGCTGCTCACTGCCGAGCAGAAGCGGGCCTTCATCCAGCGCACCCGGCCCGAGCGGCGTGTGGCGCCGATAGGGCCGGTACTGATTCGTTCGCGTCTGGGCACCGCCGTGGAGTTCACCCTCTACCCGCTGTGCATGGACTCCAATGACATGGCCGCCTACATCGCCAGTGGCGAGCTGGATGTGATTCGCGATGAGGTCGGCAACCGTATCCTCGATGCCCGCGCCGACGGCAATCGCATTGCCGGCCTTGGCATGTACACCTCGATTGTCACCAACAACTGCCAAGCCCTGAAGATCGCCGATATGGCTCTGACCTCAGGCAACGCCCTGACTATCGGCATGGGCCTTGAGGCGATTGAGCAGGGCTGCCTGCAGCAGGGGCTGGAGCTGTCGGCACAAACGGCGGCCGTTGTCGGTGCGGCTGGCAACGTCGCTTCGACTTACGCTTCGTTGTTGTCGGAGTCGGTCGAGCGCCTGATCCTTATTGGCAGTGGCCGCGAAGGCTCGTTGCGCCGTCTGGAAAAGACCGCGCAACTGATCTACGCCGACGCGGCCCGCTCGGTGCTCAAGGGGCGTGTCGAGCAGGACCGTCTGGCTCGTCGTCTGCTTGATCTGGAGGGTTTCCAGGCGTTGCTCGACAGCCATGCCAGCCAGAGCGACCTCGGCCAGCGTATTCAGCGCCTGGTCGATCAGCAAATGGGAAGCAACGCCTGGATTCGGGTCAGCAACGACCTGCAAGACCTGCGTCAGGCACGCATCGTGTTGTGCGCCGCCAACGCGCCGCAACCATTCCTCAACGCCGAGCATTTTGCCGAGCGCAGTGTGATCTGCGACATCGCCGTTCCGCTGAACGTCGACCAGGCACTGCCTGGCCAGCGTCCGGACGTGCTGTACATGCATGGCGGCATCGTCCAGACGCCGCTGGGCGATGGTCTGGCGAGCAACGTTCGTGCCTACCTGAAGCAGGGGCAGTTGTATGCCTGCATGGCAGAGTCGGTCCTGATGGGCCTGGCCGGCATGAACCAGCACTACTCCTACGGAGATATCAGCCGTGAGCAGGTCCAGCAGATTCGTGCCTTGGCCCGGTTGCATGGCTTTGGCCTGGCGCAGTTCAAAACCGACAATTCGCTCTGAGGAATACCCATGACTAATAAGACTGCCGTGGTGACCGGCGGCAGCCGTGGCATCGGCAAGGCGTTGGTACTGGCCTTGGCCGCTGCTGGCTATCGGGTCGCGTTCAGCTATGTGCGTGGCCGTGAAGCGGCGCAATCGGTGTGTGATGAGACCCGGGCATTAGGCCATGAGGCCCTGGCGCTGGCCTGTGACGTTCGTGACTTGAACAGTGTGACCGGCTTTTTTCAGGAAGCCGAAAGCTGGCTCGGTCATATCGACCTGCTGGTGAACAATGCCGGGATCACCCGGGATGGCCTGCTGGCTACCCAGAGCCTGGAAGACATCACCGAAGTGATTCAGACCAACCTGATCGGCACGCTGTTGTGCTGCCAGCAGGCGATTCCGGGCATGATGCGCCAGCGTCGTGGCTGCATCGTCAACATCAGTTCCGTGGCGGCACAGAAGCCGGGGCGTGGCCAAAGCAACTATGCCGCTGCCAAGGGCGGTGTCGAAGCGCTGACCCGGGCCCTGGCGGTCGAGTTGGCACCGCGCAACATTCGTGTCAATGCCGTGGCTCCGGGGTTGGTGGAAACGGAGATGAGTGCGGCACTGATGGGTGCCCATGCCGACGACATCAATGCGCGGCTGTTGATCAAGCGCTGTGCCAAGCCCGCGGAAATCGCTGCGGCGGTGCTGTACCTGGCCGAGCAAGGGCACTACCTGACCGGTGAAGTGTTGTCGGTCAACGGCGGGATGAAAATGCCATGAGCCAGCCTCGTACCGTTCTGATCACCGGAGCTGCCAAAGGCATTGGTCGCGCTGTCGCCGAGGCCTTTGACGCCCCCGGCAATCACCTGTTGCTGCTCGACCTGGACGTTGCCGAACTGCAGGGCTGGGTTGCCGAGCATAGCTGGCAGGCGCGCGTTGAAACCCATGCGGCCGACATTGCCGACTTGCCGCGCCTGCAGGCGTTTTTCCAGGACTTGTCCGCACGTATTGGTCACGTTGATGTGTTGGTCAACAGTGCCGGTATTTGCAATGAGAACGAGCCCGAAGACCTGGACAACTGGCAGCGGGTGATTTCGGTCAACCTCACGGGGACCTTCCAGGTCACTTCGTTGTGCCTGCCTTTGCTGGCCAGTGGCGGTCGAATCATCAACATGGCCTCGATTCTTGGGCGAGCCGGCAAGGTGCGCAACACCGCGTACTGTGCTTCCAAGCACGGCATCATCGGCATGACCAAGGCTCTGGCGCTGGACCTGGCGCCGCGACGCATTACCGTCAATGCCATCCTCCCGGCCTGGATCGATACGCCGATGTTGCAGGGTGAGTTGGCTGTACAGGCGCGAATCGCGGGGATCAGCCAGCAGGAAATTCTGCGCAACGCCAAGAAAAAGCTGCCAATGCGGCGCTTTATTGCGTCTGCGGAAGTGGCGGCCATGGTGCGTTACCTGGCCAGCCCCGAAGCCGGTGGTGTCACCGCACAAAGCCTCATGATCGACGGTGGCGTCGGGTTGGGGATGTAGGCATGTGCAGTCGAAAATCCGGATTGAGGTGGCTGGTAGTACTGGTGCTGGTTCATGCCGCATCAGCCAGTGCCGAGATGATGCCCGAGCATGCCGAAGGCGAGGTGGGGGTGGCCAGCGCCGTGCGTTTGCACGGCGACGACCGTGTTACGCAGAAAATGGGCTACTTCAAGGCTGCTCTCGAAGACAGCTGGGACAGTGGTTATTACAAGGCCCGTGGGCGGGTGCGCTACGACGCCCGCTATGACGGCAACAACCCTTACAGTGATGAGGCGCGCGACGATTACCGCTTCACTGCGGACTGGCGCCAGTTGTACTGGGGCCACTACGTCGGCGACGGTGAGCTCACCGTCGGCTGGCAGCAAGTGGTGTGGGGCCGGGCCGATGAGTTGCGGGTGCTCGATCAGGTCAACGCTATCGACTACCGCGAGGGCCTGACGGCGTTGCTTGAAGACAGCCGTATCGCCGCGCCGATGGTGCGCCTGACCCAACCGCTCGGCGAGTGGGAGCTGGAGGCGTTGTGGATAACCGAGTTCATCAAGAACCATTTGCCGGCGCAGGGCAGTGAGTTCGATGCGCCGCTGTTCGCCCGCCCGGACCCCACCGTGTTCGCGGTTGAGTCCAGCCCGGATTACGACGGTGCATCCGGCTTCGGCTACGGCCTGAGTGCCAATGGCCGGGTCGGCAGCCTGGACGTGAGTGTGGTTGCCCTGAATGCCCGTCAGCAAGACCCGGTGTATGCCGTGCGCGGGCTCAGTGACGATGGCCGGATCGCCCTGGAGCGGCAGTTTCCCCGCTACTCCATGCTCGGCAGCGGGCTGGCCTTTGATGCCGGGCACAGCATCGTGATCCGCAGCGAGGTGGCTTATTTCGACAATTGGCGGGTGAGCAACCCTTATCGCCAGTACGGTACGGACGAAAGCCCGATGCTCAAAGCACTGCTAGGCGTCGACTACCTGTGGCGCAATTGGTTGATCTCCATGCAATGGCAGGAGCAGCAACTGCTCGACTGGCAGGTCGGCATGCTCCAGGACCGTCGTGATCACCTGTTTACCCTGTCGGGCGAAGGCAATCATTTCCAGGACCGCCTCAAGACCCGCCTGGTGCTGGCGATGTCACCGCCCGCCGGCGATGACCTGCTGATGCAGGGCATTTTCACCTACAAGCCAGTGGACTGGCTGAAGCTGGGCCTGGAAGTCGACTTTTTCGCCGGTCGTCAGGAGCGCCCGTTCGGCGAGTACGACGCCTATGACCAGGTTCGAGTCTCCGCCGGTTACCTGTTCTGAAACCCTCTACCAGACAATGAAAAAGGACATGTTCATGTTGCCGCTAATGAAGGGCCTGTCGGCCGTTGTGATGATGCTGGCCAGTACCGCGACCTTTGCCGCCCAGGCACTTACCGCTGACGACGTTATTCGTCAGGCCCGCGACCGCAATGACGGCAAGAGTTTCATGTCGCAGGTCTCGCTGGTCCTGGTGGACAAGCAGGGCAACACCCGCGTGCGCGAGTTCACCTACCTGCAAAAGGATTACCCGGAGAGTGACAAGTTCACCATGCATTTCTCCGCACCGAGCGATGTGCGTGACGTGGCTTTTCACATCGAAAACCCGCGTGAAGTGCTGGGACAGGAAGACAGCCAGTGGATGTACCTGCCGGTCAGCCGTCAGACCCGCCGGATCTCCACCACCGACAAGCGTGGCTCGTTCATGGGTAGCGACTTTTCCTATGCCGACCTGGACAAGATCCGGGTCACTGATTATCGCCAGACGCTCATGGGTGAAGACACGATCAACGGTCGCGATTGCTACGTCATCGAGCGTGAGCCCACGTCTGATCAGGTGCTGGCCAAGACCGGGTACAACAAGCTCAAGGTCTGGATCGACAAACAGAACTTCCTGGTGATGCGCCAGGACTTCTTTGATGTTCGCGGGGTGATGATCAAGCAGTTGCGCACCCAGAAAGTCGAAACCATCGATAACGTCGACAGCATTACCCTCAGCGAGACCGAGCACTTCGTCAATGGCACTCGCTCGCAACTGCGCTTCAACCGCTTGCAGTACAACGTCGAGCTGGACGACCGCCTGTTCACCCAGACCGCCATCCGCCGTGGCCTGAAAAGCGGCGACACGCCTGAATACACTGTGTCGACGCGTTGAAGGATCGTACTCACGTCATGGAAAGATACCTGAACATCGTTGAGCGCCACGCGAAGCTGATCGTCTTCGTGCTGGTGGCGATCACAGCCTGGTTTACCTACACGCTCGGCGCCTTGATGGCCGATACCAACCCTTATCTGCTCAAGGAGACGCACCCGTCGCGCAAGACCATCCTTGACTTGCAGAAGGAGTTCACCGGGACCTACGACTCGGTGATGGTCGCCTTCAGTAACCCTGAGGGCGTGTTCAACGGCGAGTCGCTCAATGCGCTGTATTCGATGTCCCGTTCGATGCGCCAGCTCATGCTGGCCAACGAACAGGACCGTGAAACCCTTCAACAACTGGTTGCCCGGCACCCCAAGGACTCGACGGCGCAGGCAATCGTGGAGGATGTTCTGGCCGGTGGTTTTGCCCAGAACGATCAGCGTGAATTGCGACGTTTGCGCGACCATGCCCTGGCCAACCATTGGGACAGTCACGATCAGCAGTTTTTGCGCTATCTGGCTGAGCGGGTCAACCCGATCCAGGAAATGGCCTCCATTGCCGACACCGAAAACATCAGCCTCGGTGAAGATGGCCAGCTATGGATTCACAAGACCCTCAATGCCTATGACATGAACCCGGCAGAGGTCGAGGCGTTGGTGATGAACAACGAGCTGCTGGTCGGCGGGGTCGTGTCACCGGATAAGCGCGTAGCGCTGGTGGTGGCGGAACTGGGCACCAAGCAGGACGATGCACAGGCGCAGTTGCGGGCTTATCAGCAGGTGCGCCAGATGGTCGCCGACTATCAGGCGACGCACCCGCAGTTCAAGGATGAGGTGTTCATTGCCGGGATGCCGATTTTTATCGCCGCTCAGCAGGAGATCATCGACCACGACGTTGCGGTGCTGTTTCCGGTGGTTTTCATATTGGTCACCCTGTTGCTGGTGTTTTTCTTCCGCAAGCCGCTGGGTGTCATGCTGCCGTTGTTCAACATCCTCTTCTGTACGGTCTGGACCCTGGGCCTGATGGCCCTGTTCAAGGTGCCGTTCGACCTGTTGACCAGCGTGTTGCCGGTGTTCCTGTTCACCATCTGTTGTGCCGACGCCATTCACGTCATGGCCGAGTACTACGAGCAGCTTAATGCCGGCAAACCCCATCGTGAGGCTGCGCGCCAGACGATGCGGTTGATGGTGACGCCGGTGGTGCTGACCACCGCGACGACCATTGCCACCTTCGTTATCTCGACGACCAACAACATCGTCAGCATCCGGAATTTTGGCGTGTTCATGTCCATCGGCCTGACGGCGGCGCTGATTATCTCGCTGTTGCTGATTCCGGCCTGGATCTTCGTCTGGGGCAAGGACCAGGCACCCGGCAAACGGGCGGTGGTGGGCAAGGAGTCGATGCTGTCGGTGTACCTGGTCAAGTGCTGTGCCTGGCTGATTCGGCGGCGCAAGCCGGCGTTACTGCTGAGCCTGCCATTGTTGGCGCTGATGAGTGTGTTCACCTTCATGGTCGACATCGAAGACTCCGGCATTGCCTACTTCAAGCCGGACAGCGCGGTACGTACCTCGGACGAGTTCATCAACCGCGCCCATGTCGCGGGAACCGCGCCGGGCTGGATCGCCTTTGACAGCAAGGCACCACGCGGCATGCTCGATACCGAGGTGGTGCAGTTCCTCGACAAGCTCGACCAGTTCATTCGCGCTCAGCCGCACGTCAGTTACACCTACTCGCTGGCGACCTACATCAAGCGCATGAACCTGGTGCTCAACGACATGAACCCGGACTACCTGCGCGTGCCGTCGGTTCGTGAACAGGTGCAGGGCTTCGACGAGGACGGCAAGCCGGAGCGTTTCGAGGTTGACGGCAATGCGTTGATCGAGCAGCACATCATGCTGTTCGAGAACGGCGGTGGCTCTGACCTGCGCAACGTGCTCAATGCCGATTACTCAAAGGCCGTGACCTTGTACACCATGACCTCCTCGGTTGCGGGCGACTACCAGGCCATGCTCGACCGGCTTGATGCCTGGGTGAGGCAGAACAAACCGGCTCACCTTGAGGTGACGCATGCGGGGACCGCGTACATCTGGACCGGTGTACTGCAGGAAATCACCCAAGGCCAGGTGTTGAGCTTTACCCTGGCGCTGGTGGTGGTAACGCTGATGATGATGTTCTGGCTCAAGTCGGTACGGCTTGGTCTGCTGGGTATGCTGACCCTGTTGACCACCTCGGTCACCGTCTACGGTTTCATGTACCTGCTGGACATTGAACTGAACATCGGTACGACGTTGGTAACGTTCCTGGTGGTCGGTGTGGTCGACTACGCAGTACACCTGCTGTCACGGATGAAGTTCCTCGTGGAGCAGGGGATGGGCATCGACGACGCGATCCTTGAAGCGATGCAGAGCGTTGGCCGTTCGACCTTGGTCAACGTGGTGATCTTCTCGGTCGGTTTCATGGCGTTGTTCTTCTCGGACTACAAGCCGATCGTCGATCTTGGGGTACTGGTCGCTCTGGCGCTGTTCTCCAGTGGCGTGACGACGTTGCTGCTGGTGACGTTGATCTCGCCATGGTTCTTCGCTGCTATCAAGCCACACGGGGCAGGCGAGTCACGGGTCGCGCATCCTCAGGGCGTGACCGGCTAGGCACGCGCAGCGCCTGTATCGACGCAGTATCTGGTACAGGCGCTTTCAGCCCGGCACAGGGTGCGCCTGTTCCAGGCGGCTCTGCTCGAAGCTGCATTGCTCGCGGGCGTCCTGAACGCTGGCTTCAAATTCGACCAGGCCATCATGCAGGCTTTGCAGCTTGTCGATCTGGGCGCGCAATTCGTGCTTTTTGTTGGCGATCGCCTGCTGGGCCAGGTCCCAGGGAATTTCCTCGCCACGGTAGTCCTGGAAAATCGCCTGCATTTCCTTGAGCTTGAAGCCCAGTTGCTGAGCGCATTTGATGAACGACAGCAGTTCGACAATCTGCTGGCTGTAGATCCGGTACTTGCCTTCGCGCACGGGCTCGGGCAGCAAACCGATCTTTTCATAGTGGCGGATGCATTTGACGGTGGTGCCTGAAAGCTGGGCCGCTTTGCCGATGTACATCGATAGTCCCTTCGTTCCTTGATTGATGGCAACGCACATGCCAACGCACCAGCCGCACCCGGTGGAGCGGGGCTGGGGGCGGTGGGTTGACGTTTGGCGCGCCATCTTTACACAAGGAACTACGGGCGGGAACCCGCCGACCCCGCTGCCAGGGCGGCAGCGGGGTGCCGCCGTGTACGTCTTAGCGACCGGCGAGGGTTCGGGTCTGGGCCAGCCAGGTTTCGCGCTGTGCCGGTTTCGAGCCAAGAATCGGCCCGAACGTCAGGGTGCGGGTCGGCTTGATACCGCAGAACTCCAGCGTGGTCTTGCGCATCTGGTGCAGGCCGGGCATGCGGTAGATCCAGCGGTAGTACCACGGGGGCGTGTCCATGGTCACCAGCAGGTGGGCTGTTCGTCCCTTGAGCAACTTGTCCGGAAAAGCGGAGTCGCTGCGGTATTTGAAGGCGAACCCAGGCAGGAAGACCCGGTCGAAGAAGCCCTTGAGCAAGGCCGGAATGCCGCCCCACCAGATCGGGTAAACGAAGGTCAGGTGATCCGCCCAGAGAATCTGCTTCTGTGCGTCCAACAGGTCGGGCTCAAGTGCCTGGATCTCCTTGTAACCCTCATGCAGGACCGGATCGAAATCCAGTGCCGGGAGGTTCAGCAGGCGAACCTCGTTGCCTGCTTCGGTGGCGGCTTTGACATAGGTGTCGGTCAGCGCGGCACAAAAGCTGTCGGATGAGGGGTGGCCAAGAACGACCAGAATACGTTTGCTCATGGTGACTCCAACTACAGGATGAAGTCGATGAGGGTAGAGTCTGCCCCTAACGGTAGAGTCAAGCAAAAAATCGTTGGTAACTGTGTCTGTTGCTCGGGGTATCGACTGGTCTAAGGTAGGCACCTTACTTAAATCCGTGACAAGGAGTCCCCATGTATTGGGCTGAGTTTCTCACCGTTGCCCTGATTCACTTGCTGGCGGTCGCCAGCCCCGGCCCGGACTTCGCGGTCGTGGTTCGTGAAAGCGTGACCCATGGTCGACGTGCAGGTACCTGGACTGCATTTGGCGTGGGAACAGCGATCTTCCTGCATGTGGGCTATTCGCTGCTGGGCATCGGGCTGATCGTGTCGCAATCGATCATGCTGTTCAATGCGCTGAAGTGGCTGGCGGCGGCGTACCTCTTGTACATCGGCTTCAAGGCCTTGCGTGCCCGCCCCGCCAAGCCTGGTAGCGATGAGGTGCAGGCTGCAACGGTAGAGCGCACCCCGCGCGGTGCCTTTGTCGCCGGTTTCATGACCAACGGCCTGAACCCGAAAGCCACCTTGTTCTTCCTGTCGCTGTTCACGGTCGTCATCAACCCGCATACCCCCCTGCTGGTACAGGCAGGTTATGGTGTGTACCTGGCACTGGCCACTGGCCTGTGGTTCTGCCTGGTGGCGATGTTGTTCAGCCAACAGCGGGTGCGTGCCGGTTTTGCCCGCATGGGGCACTGGTTCGACCGTGCCATGGGGGCTGTACTGGTGGCGCTGGGTATCAAGATCGCGTTTACCGAGATGCATTGATCGATGCCGTTGCCAGCAGGCCGCTGATCCCGGCGTCGTTCAAATCATTCCTTTGGCTGATTTGGACGGCGCAGCGGCGTTCTAAAGTGAAGGTCTGTTTTGACCCAGACCATGCACTTCAGAAAAGGGACACTTCATGTTGCAGACTCGCGTCATTGCCCCTGCCGAGGGCGCTTATGAGTACCCGTTGCTGATCAAGCGCTTGCTGATGTCTGGCGGCCGCTACGAGAAAACCCGCGAGATCGTTTACCGCGACCAGCTGCGCTACAGCTACCTCACCCTGAATGAGCGTATTGCAAGGTTGGCCAACGTATTGACCGAGGCAGGGGTCAAGGCGGGCGACACGGTGGCGGTGATGGATTGGGACAGTCACCGTTACCTGGAGTGCATGTTTGCCATTCCGATGATTGGTGCGGTGGTGCACACCATCAATGTGCGCCTGTCGCCGGAACAGATTCTCTACACGATGAATCACGCCGAAGACCGTTTCGTGCTGGTCAACAGTGATTTTGTCGGCCTTTATCAGGCTATTGCCGGTCACCTGACCACCGTTGAAAAGACGCTGCTGTTGACCGATGGCGAGTCAAAAACCGCCGAGTTGCCAAACCTGATCGGTGAGTACGAACAGCTGCTGGCTGCGGCCAGCCCGCGTTACGACTTTCCGGATTTCAACGAAAACTCGGTGGCAACGACGTTCTATACCACCGGCACGACCGGCAACCCGAAAGGGGTGTACTTCACGCACCGGCAACTGGTGCTGCACACCTTGGGTGCAGCGGCTGTGACCGGCAGCATCGACAGCGTCCGCCTGCTCGGCAGCAACGATGTGTACATGCCGATCACCCCGATGTTTCACGTGCATGCCTGGGGTATCCCTTATGTGGCGACCATGCTCGGTATCAAGCAGGTTTACCCTGGGCGTTACGACCCGGAGCTGCTGGTGGAGCTGTGGCGCAAGGAAAAGGTCACCTTCTCCCATTGCGTGCCGACCATCCTGCAGATGCTGCTCAACGCCAAGGGCGCGCAGGCCCAGGACTTTGCCGGCTGGAAGATCATCATCGGCGGCAGCGCCCTGAACCGTGCGCTATATGAGGCGGCCAAGGCCCGCGGTATCCAGCTCACGGCGGCTTATGGCATGTCGGAAACCTGCCCGCTGGTTTCCTGCGCTCACCTGAACGATGAGTTGCTCGCGGGCAACGAGGATGAGCGCATCACGTACCGGATCAAGGCCGGTGTACCGGTACCCCTGGTAGAGGCGGCGATCATCGACAGTGACGGCAACTTCCTGCCTGCTGACGGTGAGTCCCAGGGCGAGTTGGTGCTGCGAGCCCCTTGGCTGACCATGGGGTATTTCCGTGAGGAGCAGAAGGGCGCCGAGCTCTGGGACGGCGGCTGGTTGCACACCGGCGACGTGGCCACACTGGACAGCATGGGCGTGATCGACATTCGCGACCGGATCAAGGATGTGATCAAGACCGGTGGCGAATGGGTGTCTTCCCTGGAGCTCGAAGACCTGATCAGTCGTCATTCTGCGGTGCGTGAGGTCGCGGTGGTCGGTATCGCCGATCCGCAGTGGGGGGAGCGGCCGTTCGCATTGTTGGTGGTGCGCGAGGGGCACAGCATTGACGCCAGGGGCCTCAAGGAGCACCTGAAACCGTTCGTGGAATTGGGCCATATCAACAAGTGGGCTATCCCCACTCAGATCGCCCTTGTTACCGAAATTCCCAAGACCAGTGTTGGCAAGCTCGACAAGAAGCGTATCCGCCTCGATGTCATTCAATGGCAGGCCAGTAACAGCACCTTTCTTTCCACGCTCTGAGCCCCCGGGGTTCGCGCCGGTCGCGGTGCGAACCCCGAGCCAGACACCTCGCGACTTGTAAAACGGTAATTTTCAGCCATGCTTGGCGCCGCTCAGGCAGGGGCATGCCCATTAGGGCCATGCCTGCCTGCTTGTACACAACAAATCACACTTTAGAGGGATCAAGCCCTGGTACCTGCTGGCTATAGTCGGCCCAGGGGATTTTTAGGAACGGGGGGGAAGTGCAATTGAGCATGCATTCCATTGCGCCGTTTTTAGAAGGACTCACTGCCATAAAAATAAAGAACATGGAGTAGCGTCGATGACATCTGCACATCTGTTTTGGCGTCGGGCAAAACTGCCTTTGGCCGTCAGCCTCGCTTCTACGCTCGCTGGCCCAGCATTCGGCGTCAGTTTCAACATCGGTGAAATCGAAGGCCAGTTCGATTCGTCGCTGTCCGTTGGGGCTAGCTGGTCGACAGCCAAGCCGAACGAGAACCTGATCGGCGTCAACAACGGCGGCAAGGGGCTTTCGCAGACTTCTGACGATGGCCACCTGAACTTCAAGCGCGGTGAGACCTTCTCGAAGATCTTCAAGGGCATCCATGACCTGGAGTTGAAGTACGGCGATACCGGCGTATTTGTGCGCGGCAAGTACTGGTACGACTTCGAACTCAAGGATGAACATCGCGAGTTCAAGGACATCAGCGACTCCAACCGCAAGGAAGGCGCACAGTCTTCTGGCGGGCAGATTCTTGATGCCTTCGTGTACCACAACTATTCCATCGCCGATCAACCCGGTTCGGTGCGCCTGGGCAAGCAGGTGGTGAGCTGGGGTGAGAGTACTTTTATCGGTAACGGCATCAACTCGATCAACCCGATTGATGTGGCGGCTTTCCGTCGGCCAGGCGCCGAGGTGAAGGAGGGCCTGATCCCGGTCAACATGTTCTATGTTTCCCAGAGCCTGACCGACAACCTGTCTGCCGAAGCGTTCTACCAGATCGAGTGGGACCAGACCGTAGTGGACAACTGCGGCACCTTCTTCTCGCAGCCGGACATCATCGCGGATGGTTGCTCGAACAATCTGCGCCTGCTGAACAGCAGCCGTAGCGTTCCCGGGGCGGCCTTGCCCTTGCTTGCGGCCAATGGTGTCGATATCAACGAGGAAGGTGTGCTGGTGCGCCGCAGTGCCGACCGCGATGCGCGTGACAGCGGTCAGTTCGGGGTAGCGTTCCGCTACATGTTCGAACCGCTGGATACCGAATTCGGCGCGTACTTCATGAACTACCACAGCCGTGCGCCTATTTTCAGTGCTACCGGCGCAGACCCTTCGGTGTATCAGGCGGCCGGCAATTTTGGACGCTTGGCTCCGTTGGTTGTTGCCGGGAACTCCAGTTACTTTGTCGAGTATCCCGAGGACATTCGTCTATACGGGCTGAGCTTCTCGACCACCTTGCCTACTGGCACGGCCTGGAGTGGTGAAATCAGCTACCGGCCAAACGCTCCGGTGCAGCTCAATACCACCGATATCCTGTACTCCGCTGTGGTGCCGCTGGGTGGCCCATACACCAATGCCTCCCTGCTGACCGGCGTGCCGGGCGAGGACCAGCACGGCTACCGTCGCAAGGAAGTCACCCAGTTCCAGACCACCCTGACTCACTTCTTCGATCAGGTCATGGGCGCCAGCCGCCTGACCGTTGTCGGCGAGTTGGGGGTTACCCATGTGGGTGGCCTGGAGGACTCCAGCAAACTGCGTTATGGCCGTGACCCGGTCTACGGCCCAGGCCCGCTACCGGCCACTGGTGGGCTGAATACCTGCTCGGCAATTCTCAACACCGGCACAATCAACGGTGCGGGCCCAGGTGCCTCAACTGCCAACCTCAGCCGCAATTGCGAAGATGACGGTTTCACCACCAGCACCTCCTGGGGTTACCGCGCACGGGCCATCTGGGATTACAACGACGTCTTTGCCGGGGTCAACCTCAAGCCGAACATCGCCTGGTCCCATGACGTTTCCGGCTACTCCCCAGGCCCTGGCGGCAACTTCGAGGAAGGCCGTAAAGCCGTCAGCCTGGGCCTGGATGCCGAGTACCAGAACACCTACACCACCAGCCTGTCGTACACCAACTTCTTTGATGGCAAGTACACCACGGTGGACGACCGCGACTTCATCGCCCTCAGTTTCGGCGTGAACTTTTAAGCGCACTGATTCAGGAAGAGCACAACTATGAAAACAACCAAGAGTTTGCTGCAAGCCGGTGTGCTGGGCCTGACCCTGCTGGCCAGCAGCGTCATGGCAGCCGTTCCCGCCAGCGAAGCCGCCAAGCTCGGCGCCAGCCTGACACCGATGGGGGCTGAAAAGGGCCCTAACGCCAATGGTTCGATCCCGGCCTGGAGCCCGTTGCCGAAAACCGCCGGCTCGGTGGATGCCAAAGGGTTCCTCGCCGACCCTTACGGTAACGAGAAGCCGCTGTTCACCATCACGGCGCAGAACGTCGATCAGTACAAAGACAAGCTGGCGCCGGGCCAGGTCGCGATGTTCAAGCGCTACCCTGACACCTACACGATTCCGGTCTACCCGACGCACCGTGGTTCTACCGTTCCCGACGAGGTGTTTGCGGCGATCAAGGAAAACGCCACCGCCACCAAGCTGGTGCAGGGCGGTAACGGCCTTGAGAACTTCAAGACAGCCATTCCTTTCCCGATTCCACAGAGTGGCGTAGAGGTCATCTGGAACCACATCACCCGTTATCGCGGTGGCAGCGTGACCCGCCTGGTGACCCAGGCCACCCCTCAGGCCAACGGTTCGTACAGCCTGGTGTCCTTCCAGGACCAGTTCGTTTTCCGCGACAAGATGAAGGATTACGACCCGAACAACCCGGGCAACATCCTCTTCTACTTCAAGCAGAAAGTGACGGCGCCGGCGCGTCTGGCCGGTGGTGTGCTGCTGGTTCACGAAACCCTCGACCAGGTCAAGGAACCGCGCCTGGCGTGGGTCTACAACGCCGGTCAGCGTCGTGTGCGGCGTGCCCCGCAAGTGTCCTATGACGGCCCGGGTACGGCGGCGGATGGCTTGCGTACCTCCGACAACCTGGACATGTACAACGGCGCGCCGGATCGCTACGACTGGAAGCTTGAAGGCAAGAAGGAGATGTACATCGCCTCCAACAGCTATAAGCTCGACTCGCCGAACCTGAAGTACGCGGACATCCTCAAGGCCGGCCACATCAACCAGGACCTGACCCGTTATGAGCTGCGCCGTGTCTGGCATGTGGTGGCAACCCTCAAGCCCGGTCAGCGTCATATCTATGCCAAACGTGACTTCTACATTGACGAAGACACCTGGCAGGCGGCAGTGATCGACCACTACGACGGTCGCGGCCAGCTGTGGCGTGTGGCGGAAGCCCATTCCCAGGACTACTACAACGTTCAGGTGCCGTGGTACACCCTCGAGACGATCTACGACCTGCAGTCCGGTCGTTACCTGGCGCTGGGCATGAAGAACGAAGAGAAGAAAGCCTACGACTTCGGCTTCACGGCCAACACCAGTGACTTCACCCCTGCAGCGCTTCGCCAGGACGGTGTGCGCTAACGCTGTAACCTCCGTGTGATCCCCAGAACGCCCCGGCTTGCCGGGGCGTTTCTGTTTGCGCCGGTCGCCTGGCTGGCAATCCGTCGGTAGCTGATGCGATGTGCGCGCGGGGCACTGACTTTTTTTGTTGTAGTCTTTTTTGGGTAATACGCGGCAATTGTCTTCAAATGTGCAGGGTAAGCCGTTAGTCTGCCCTGATCCGTTCTGCCGACAATCCAAACCAAAACGAGCCGGTCATGACTGATCTGTCCCGCACGCAAGGATTTTCCAGCCTGGCCGTCAGCGCCCTGGAGGGACGTTTCTATCGTCCGCCATTGCCCGACGCCCATGTGCCGCGCCCGAGGCTGTGCCAGCGTTTGCAGGCCGGATTGGGCGGGCGCCTGTTGTTGGTCAGTGCGCCGGCCGGTTTCGGTAAAAGCTCGCTTGCGGTGGAGTTCTGTCAGGGCCTGCCAGCGCACTGGCAAAGCCTGTGGTTGAGCCTGAACCGACGCGACAGCGACCCAGGGCGTTTCCTTGAGCGCCTGCTTGAAGGGCTTCAGCATTACTGCCCGGCTCTGGGCGCCCAGGCCTTGGGCTTGTTGAAAATGCGCCAGCGGCATCAGCCATTTGCTTTCGAGGAGTGGCTCGACGGCCTGCTGGATGACCTTAGCCGGCATTTGCAGCCCAATAACCCGCTGTTGGTGGTGCTGGACGATTACCACTTGGTACAGGGGCCGGTGCTCGACCGTTGCCTGCAGTTCTTTCTCAACCATCTGCCGCCGGGGCTGGTGCTCTTGGTCACCAGCCGTCAGCGCCCCGACTGGCACCTGGCGCGCCTGCGTTTGTCGCGCCAGTTGTGTGAGCTCAACGAACAAGACTTGCGCCTGACGCCGGATGAGTCCCATGCGGTGCTCGTACAGCACCCCACAGCCCTGCGCGGTCAGGCCCTGGACAACCTGATCCAGCGCAGCGACGGCTGGGTCGCCGGCCTGCGATTCTGGCTGCTGGCAGCCAGCGAATCCGGTACCGACAACGCCTTGCCCCAAGCCCTGCATGGCGGGGAGGGGTTGATTCGTGATTACCTGCTTGAAGAGGTGATCGACTGCCTGCCCAGTGAGGTCCAGGCGTTCCTCTACGATACGGCCTGTCAGGAGCGGTTCTGCAGTGAACTCTGCGATGCCCTGCGCGAGAGCCATGACAGCGCCGACATTCTGCGTTTTCTGCAGGCGCATCAGGTGTTTCTGGTGCCGCTGGACGAGAGCGGTCGTTGGTTCCGTTACCACCACCTGTTTTCCGACCTGCTGCGTAGCCGGCCGACCAGCTTGCCGCTGCCGAGCCTGCATCTGCGCGCCTGTCGCTGGTTCCACAGCCAGGGATTGCTCGATGAGGCTGTCGAGCAGGCGCTGCGTGCCGGGCATCTGGACGTAGCCGCCAACCTGGTGCAGAACCTCTCGGAAGAGCAACTGCTGGCCGAACAGAACGTTGGCATGCTGCTGCGCTGGAAGATGGACTTGCCCGACAGCCTGCTGGTCAGTACGCCACGGTTGATCGTGCTGTACAGCTGGGCGTTGGGGCTGGCCTGTCAGCTGGATGCCGCCGAGGAGCTGGCCAGTCACCTGAGCCGCTTTCTGCCGGCGCCGTCCGCCACGGCGCAAAAATCGATGCTGGCTCAGTGGCTGGCCTTGAGTGGGGTGATCGCCCGCGGGCGTGGTGACCGCGCGCGTACCTTGGCCTACTGCACCGAGGCCCTGCGCAGCCTGCCGCATAAGCGCTACGGGCAGCGGCTGGTGTGTTTGTCGACCTTGTCCAACCTGGCGATTGCCGATGGTGATTTCTGGCGTGCACGTGGCTGGAACCGTGAGGCCCTGGAGTTGGCCCAGCGGGTGGGCAACCCGTTATTCGAGGCCTTGGCCCATTACGACCGGGCGCGCGTGCTGCATGCCCGTGGCGAAATACTCCGGGCGCAGGATGAAGTGCGCCAGGGGCTGCAGCGCCTGCAAGGGCTTTCGGCCCAGCGGCTGTATGCGGCGCGTGCCCGCTTGACCCTGTACGAAGGGTATCTGCTGGCCGCGCGTCTGCAGCCCCAGGCGGGTCGCAGCCGCTTGCGCGCGGGAGTGGTCGAGGCGCGGGCGTGTCGGGACATCAGCGTGTTGATCGGTCATTGCATGATCGCCACGCTCGATGGCCGTGAAGGACGCTTTACCGAGGCGTATGCCGAGCTCGCCGAAGCCGAACGGCTGATGCATATCTGGGACGTGCCACCGATTTTCTATCTGGCAATGATCACCCTGGTCAAATGTGAGCTGTGGTTGGCGCAAGGGCGCATCGACCTGGCTGACGCCTGGTTGCAGCGCCTGGGGCAGACCTATGGCGGCAAACTGGCCGCCGCTGCACCAGAGTTTCACCCGTTGTTGCCGTTGCATATCGAGCTGCAGCAAGCACGTTTGGAGCGCGTACAGGGGCGCAACGAGCAGGCCGAGCAGCGCTTGCTGGCCTTGAATGAGCGGGGGCAGGCCAACGGCGGGCAACTCCTGTGTGTCATGGCGTTGTGTCAGTTAGTGGCCTTGAAGCTGGCCGGCGGTCGCGAGAGCGAAGCCCGCAGCCTGCTGGTACAAAGCCTGGAAGCGGCGAAGGGCGGTACACTGCAACCTTTCCAGATCCTGCTGAACGAGCAACCGGGCTGGCTGCGCGAGCAGCTGCTTGGGCAACCTGTCGGGCCGGTTCGAACCAGTTTGCTGGCCTTGTTGCCGGTGCCTGAAAGCGACACCTCAGGGGCGCCCAGCGAGGCCCTGAGTGCGCGGGAGCTGGCAGTACTGGAGCTGATCGCCCAGGGTTGCTCGAACCAGGAAATCAGCGAGCGTCTGTTCATCTCCCTGCACACGGTGAAAACCCACGCCAGCCATATCAACAGCAAGCTTGGCGTGGAGCGACGCACTCAGGCGGTGGCGCGCGCCAAGGCGTTGGGCCTGTTGAACTAGCGATAAACGATGCTTGGTGATTGCAGCAAGCTTTACGTTAACGTAAAAGAGCAGGAGTGGTGTCCTCGCCGTTTCCTTGGCGTGGGACTTGCTTGAATCGGACAATCCGATCCGGAGCAGCTCATGAACAGAATAAAAACAACAACTGAAGTTCCGCCGTTCGATGCTCGCCTTGCGCGGGAGCGGCTGTCGCTGGAAGGGCAATTGCCCGACGGTATTCTGCGTGCCGAAATCGATGCGTCCTGGCGCCGTAGCCTGGGCCATGGCGTGCCGCTGAACAGCCGTCACGACTTCGACTTGAGTTCGTCGGCCAACCTCGACCTGCTGCTGGCCAGCAACCGCGTGTTGCTGGATGCAGCCACTGCCGAAATCGATTACCTGCGTGCGCGCCAGGGCAAGGACAGTGTGATCATCCTGGCTAACGCTGACGCCACCATCCTGACCATCGAAGGCCAGGCTGACGCCCTGAAGCATGCAGGCCTCGGCGATATCAGGCCGGGCACGTGCTGGAGTGAGTCGGCACGTGGCACCAACGCTCTGGGTACCGCACTGGTTGAGGCGCGTACGGTGCAGATCGATTGTGGCGAACACTACCTGGAGCGGCTCAGTGATTTTTCCTGCACCTCGGTGCCGATCCATTGCCCGCAGGGCGACCTGCTGGGTGTCCTCGATCTGACCCGCCAAGGGCCGCTGGGCAGGGTGCAGGATCGCACCGCGCTGCTGGCGCTGGCAGTCAGTCAGATTGAAGGCCGTTTGTTCAACACCAGCTACCCGGACCAGGTGGTACTGGCATTTCACAGCCGCCGACAGTTTCTCGATTCGCCCTGGCAGGGGCTGGTTGCCCTAGGGCTGGACGGGCAGATCCTTGCCGTCAGTAATCAGGCCTGCCAACTGCTGGGTGTGGCCCGTCCCCAGTTGGTCGGTCAACAGTGTGAAAGCCTGCTGGGCATGCGTTTGGAACAATGGTTGGCGCGCCTGCAATTGGGGCGCGTCGACGCCATCGAGACCGCCAAGGGCGCATTTTTCTACAAAACCCTGCAAGTGCCGCTGCGTGCGATGAGCGTGCCGGTCACGCCCCGGCGCAGTCCTCGCCCGAACATGGAACATCCTGACCTGCAAAGCCTGGGTGCAGGCAATAGCCGCTACGCCCGCGCCCTGCGCATGGCCCGCCAAGGGCTGGTCGGTGAGTTGCCGGTGGTGTTGTTGGGGGAGACCGGTAGCGGTAAGGAAGTGGTGGCGCGTGCGCTGCACCTGGCCAGCCCACGGGCAGCGAAGCCCTTTGTCGCGGTCAACTGCGCGGCGATTCCCGAGGGCCTGATCGAGTCCGAACTGTTTGGCTACCGTGAGGGCGCCTTTACCGGTTCCCGGCGTGGCGGTGTGGTCGGGCGCTTGCAACAGGCCCATGGCGGCACACTGTTCCTCGACGAAATCGGTGATATGCCACTGGCTTTGCAGGCTCGCCTGTTACGGGTGCTGCAGGAGCGCAAGGTGGCGCCGTTGGGCGCCGCCGAAGAACAGGACCTGGATGTTGCGTTGATCTGCGCCACTCACCGCGACCTTAAGCGTCAGGTCGAAGAAGGCCACTTCCGCGAAGATCTGTACTACCGCGTCAATGGCATTAGCGTGCAACTGCCGCCCCTGCGTGAGCGGGAAGACCTCATGGCGCTGGTTGCCAGCCTGTTGGAAAAGCTCGGCGGCAAAGGGGCGTACCTGTCCGATGAATTGTCGGCGCTGTTCATCGGTTATCACTGGCCGGGCAACATCCGCCAACTGGAAATGACCGTGCGCACCTTGCTGGCCATGCGCGAGGAGGGTGAGCTTGAACTGGGCCTTGAACACCTGCCGGACAACCTGCTCGAAACCTTGCGGGGCACCCAAGCGGCTCAGGCCAGTGGGCGGATACGGGACAACGAATTGACCCTGATTCGTCAGGCGTTGGAGCGCCATCATGGCAATGTTTCGGCTGCCGCCCAAGACCTGGGCATCAGCCGTGCGACGCTCTACCGCAAGTTCAAGCAGTTGCAGTCATGATGCGCTGGCTTGCCCGTTTGATCGATCACAAGGACCCTGAAGCCTTGCAGCAGTCCCTGCGCTGGTTGTACGGCTTCGTTCGGCCGCAGCGCATGGCGATTGCCGGGCTGCTGGGGTTGTCCTTGTGTGCCACGCTGCTGGTGCTGGTGCAGCCGTGGCTGACCAAACTCTTGATCGATGATGGCCTGCTGGCGCGTAATTTCCCGGCCCTGGCCACCATTGCCGGCGTGATGGTCTTGGCCGGTATCCTCGGCACGCTGCTGTCGGGGCTCAACCGCTACCTGCACACGCGGCTGTCCGGGCGCATTCTGTTTGCCCTGCGCGATGAAATCTATCGCCACCTTCAGGGCTTGTCGCCGACCTTCTACGGCCAGCGGCGGATTGGTGACTTGATGTCGCGGCTCGACGGTGACGTGGCCGAGATCCAGCGCTTTGCCGTCGACTCGCTGTTCTCGGCCGTGTCCAGCGTGATCGGCTTGGTCTGCGCGCTGGGCATGCTGCTGGCGTTGTCATGGAAGCTGTCGTTGCTGGCGTTGGTGTTGATCCCGCTGGATGTGCTCTGGCTGCGCTGGATGCGGCGCAAGGTCGAGCGTGAGGTGCGCCAGTTGCGCGAGCGTTCGGCGGATGTGTCTTCGTTTCTGGTCGAGACCCTGCCAGCGATGAAGTTCATTCAGTCTGCTGGCCAGCAGCAGCGTGAAGCGCGACGCCTTGACGGGCTCGGCCAGGGTTACATGCAGCAGCTGCTGCGTTTGCAGGTCACTGAGTTCTTCACCCAAGCCGTGCCCGGTACTCTGACTTCGCTGTCGCGCGCCTGCGCCTTTCTGGTGGGCGGCTATTGGGTGGTGCAGGGTACCTGGCAACTGGGCGCACTGATTGCCTTTTCGACCTACCTGGGCATGGCCGTGGGGCCTGTGCAGAGCTTGCTCGGCTTGTACGTGGCGATGCAGCGCATGAGCGTCAGCCTTGGGCGGGTGATGGAGCTGCGCGGTGAGGTGCCGAACGTGGTCAACCCGGCATCACCCCGTGCGATGCCGAGCACGTCCGACTTGCAGTTCGAGGGGGTGTGTTTCGCCCACCCCGGTCGGCCGCCGTTGTTACGTGAGGTACAGGCGTCGATTCCTCAAGGCTGCAAAGTGGCATTGAGTGGTATTTCCGGCGCGGGTAAATCGACCCTGATCGACCTGCTGCAGCGTTTTTACGATCCCCAGGCTGGGCGAATCGTGCTGGGCGGCTGCGACCTGCGTGAGCTGGACCTGTTCGAGCTGCGCCGCCGGGTCGCGGTGGTCAGCCAGGACATTGTGCTGTTTCGCGGCAGCCTGGCCGACAACCTCGCCTACAGCGTGCCGGATGCCAGTCGTGAAGCCATTGCCGAGGTTGCACGTCTGGCGCAACTGGACAGCCTGATCGCCAGCTTGCCCGAGGGCCTCGACAGCCCCTTGGGCGAGCGCGGCCAGCAGTTGTCGGGTGGGCAGAAGCAGCGCATCGCGATTGCCCGGGCCTTGCTTCAGGACCCACTGATTCTGGTGCTGGACGAAGCTACCTCTGCGGTCGATGAAGCGACTGAGCGTGAGGTAATCGGCGCAATTGATCAGCTGTTCCGTGGGCGTACGCGGATTTTGATCAGTCACCGTTCTTCGACCCTGGCCGATGCCGATCTGCGCCTGGAATTGTTTGACGGTCAGTTATCCACAACTGGAGCCGTGAGCCATGAAGCCTGAGGTGCGTATTGGCGTGGTCGACAGTGGCCATGACCTCAGCGGGCAGCCGCCTGTGGCTGCCCGCCGGTTTGCCTTGGCGCACGCCGGTTTGCTTGAACACGAAGCTGAAGCAGATGCACTGGGCCATGGCAGCGCGGTATCTGCGGCCATCCTTGAGCGGGCTGGCGAGGCGCGTTTGTATGTGGCGCAGGTGTTCGATGGCCGTGGGGTGACCAGTGCCTTGCAGGTTGCCGCTGCCATTGAGTGGCTGCTGGCCTGCCAGGTGCGGGTGATCAACCTGAGCCTGGGGCTGCGCGAAGATCGCCCCGCACTGCGCCAGGCCTGCGCCTTGGCGGTGGAGGCCGGTATCCTGCTGTGTGCTTCGAGCCCGGCGCAAGGTGCACCGGTGTACCCAGCGGCCTACCCTGGGGTGTTGCGGGTGACCGGCGATGCCCGTTGCCTGCCGCAGCAGTGGAGCTGGCTGGGCAGCGCCCAGGCCGATGTGGGGGCTTGCGTGCGCAGTGCCGATGGGCGGCTGTCGGGGGCTAGCCTGGGGTGTGCGGCCCTGACCGGACATCTCGCAGCATTCTTGCAGCAGCACCCGGATGCCAGCAATCAAGGGATCCGTGACTGGCTGCATGAGCAGGCACACTATCACGGCCCTGAACGGCGGCTGGCGCCATGAGCCGGGTACTGGTGCTGGGCGCCGGGCCGGCGGGTGCTGCCGTCGCCCTGGGCTTGCGGCGGCTCGGCCATGACGTGTGCGTGGTCAGTGAGTGGCGCCGTTTTGCGGCCCTTGAGGGCGTTTCACCGCGTGTACTCGAAGGCCTGCGTGGGGCGGGGTTGTTGCGTGCCTTGGCCGCTGCCAGCGAGCCTTCGCAGCGGCAGGTGCAGTGGAACGGGCAGCGCACGGCGCAGAACCTGGAATACCTGCTCGACCGACCGCGCTTTGATCAAGGCCTGCGCGATGATCTGCACGCGGCGGGGGTAGCGCTGATCGAAGGGCGGGTGCTGAGTGTCGAGCGTGACGCTGGTCAGATGGGCGTCACGCTTGAAGGTGCGGCGCCCGTGGTTGCTGACTTTCTGGTGGAGGCCCGTGGTCGACAGGCACCGCAGGCGAGCAAGGCGTCGTCGGGCAGGGCCTGGCGCGGGCCGGAAACCCTGAGCCTGTTGAACCGCTGGCAAGGGCAACCGGGCCCGAATGCCAGCGCGGTGCAGAGTTTCGCCGATGGTTGGGTGTGGATGGCACGCCAAGCGGATGGCCGTTGCTACTGGCAACTGACCCTCGACGTTGCCAGCACTCAACTGCCGGACAAGGCCGCGCTGCTGGACTACTGCCGTGCACGGCGTCAGCAATCGGAAATGGCCTGTCGCTTTTTCGGTGCCGCCGAGGAACACGACCTGCACCTGCATGCCCGCAGCAGCACAGCCATTCTCAGCCGGCAGACCGGCGCAGAGGGCTGGCTGCGTGTTGGCGATGCGGCGATGGCCGTTGATCCCTTGTCGGGCAACGGTATCTTTCAATCGCTGTCGTCGGCATTGCAGGCGCCAGCGGTGATCAACACGCTGCTGCAACGGCCTGAACGTGCGGCGTTGGCGTTGCAGTTTCACCAGCAACGGGTCGAGCACCTGTTCTGGCGCTTTGCCCGTAATGGGCGAGACTTCTACGCCCAGGAGCAACAATGGCCTGATGCGCCGTTCTGGCAGGCTCGCAGTTGCTGGCCCGACCAGGCGCCC
The DNA here is from genome assembly GCF_053629555.1 of Pseudomonas sp. HLS-6 TE3448. Lineage (NCBI taxonomy): Bacteria > Pseudomonadati > Pseudomonadota > Gammaproteobacteria > Pseudomonadales > Pseudomonadaceae > Pseudomonas > Pseudomonas sp. HLS-6 TE3448. Next base: position 2,175,794 of record NZ_JBRJIO010000001.1, read on the forward strand.
GCACACCGTGAGGCAGACTTTGCTGCCTTGCAGGTGCAGGCCGGCCCGGTGCTTCGGGATGGCTGGGTGGATGAAGTGGAGCTGGTGGTGAGCCCTGATCAGCCAATGGGTATCTGGCATGTACAGGGCGTGGCGGTGGCACCGTTGGTGAAGCGCCTGAAGCACGAACCGGCCGAGCAGGTGCTGGCCGGTCTGGAGCCTGAGCAGGCGCGGATGATCCGCAGCTGGTTGCTCAGTCAGGGCTATCGCCCCTGAGGCTTACAGCTTGATCAACACCGACTTGAGCTCGGTGTAGTGCTCGATGGCCGCTGCGCCCATCTCGCGGCCCACCCCGGACATCTTGTAGCCACCGAACGGCAGCGCCGGGTCGAGGGCGCTGTGGCAGTTGACCCAGACTGAGCCGGAGCGAATGCGTGGGATCATCCGGTGAACAGCGGCCAGGTCGTTCGACCAGATACTTGCCCCCAGACCATAGGGGCTGTCGTTGGCCATACGCAGGGCGTCGGCCTCGTCATCGAATGGAATCGCCACCAGCACCGGGCCGAAGATTTCTTCCTGCACCAGTGGATGACGCTGATCGACATCGACGATGACCGTTGGTTTGACGAAGTAGCCGGGGCCGAACTGTTCGCCTCCACAGGCAATGCTGGCACCGCTGTTGCGGCCTTGCTCGATGTAGTTGAACACCCGCTGTTGCTGCCGTGCGGAAATCAGCGGGCCCATCTCTACGCTGGGGTCCAGGCCGTTGCCGAGCTTCATGGCGTTGGCAATACCGGCGATATCGGCGACCACATTGTCAAAATGCTTGCGCTGCACATACAGCCGCGAACCGGCGCAGCAGACCTGCCCCTGGTTGAAGAAAATCGCACTGGCAGCACCCGCCGCCGCGCTGGCAAGGTCGGCATCGGCCATGACGATGGTGGGTGATTTACCGCCCAGCTCCAGGGTGACCCGGGTCATGTTGTCCATGGCGATCTTGCCGATCTGCTGGCCGACAGCGGTCGAGCCGGTGAAGGTCAGCTTATCCACCCGTGGGTTACGGGTCAGGGCATCGCCAGCGACGACGCCAGTGCCGGTGACCACGTTGAAGACCCCGGCCGGGTAGCCGGCTTCGAGGGCCAGTTCGGCCAGCTTGAGGGCGCTCAACGGGGTTTCATCGGCGGGCTTGAGTACCACCGTACACCCGGTTGCCAGCGCCGGGCCGAGCTTCCAGCAGGCCAGCAGCAGCGGGAAGTTCCAGGCCACGATAGCGCCGACGACACCGACAGCTTCACGGCGAATGAAGCCGTGAAACTGATCGGCGGGCATCAGCGGCATCGACACATCCACCGTGCTGCCTTCGACCTTGGTGGCCCAGCCGGCCATGTAGCGCAGAAAGTCGATGGACAGTTGCACGTCCATCACCCGTGCCACGGCGGCGCTCTTGCCGTTGTTCAGGCATTCGAGCTGGGCCACGATCTCGGCGTCCCGCTCCAGCAGGTCGGCCAGGCGCCACAACAGGTTCTGCCGTTCGCGCGGGCGGGTGCGGCTCCACGCCGAGTCGTCAAAGGCCTTGCGGGCGGCGAGCACGGCACGTTCGACATCGGCTGGTGTGGCGCTGGGCACCTGGCACAACGGTTCGCCAGTGGCAGGGTTGCGCAGCGTCATCAGCGCACCGTCGGTGGCTTCAACCCAATCGGCACCGATCAACATACGGGGAGCACGCTGCAGAAACGCCTCAACGGCAGGCAGCAGGGGGGCAGTGGCGGACATGGCAAACCTCGTTCTTGTGAGTGAATGCCGTGGGTATTCGCAACCCTTGTGCCAAGCTCAAGAACCCCCTGAAAACAGGGGGCTTGGCTGCTCGAGGCGGGTTCTGGCGTCTCAAACTGAGACAGTGTTGAGACGCGACAACTGCCCTGTTGAAAACAACGCCCTGCGCAGAGGGCGTTGCTGCAGGGTCAGACTTTGAACTGTGCCACCAGCCCGTTCAGTTGCACGGCCAGGTGTGCCAGTGATTGGCTGGCGGCGTTGCTCTGGTTGGCGCCGGCCGAGGTTTGCATCGACAGGTCGCGGATGTTGATCAGGTTGCGATCTACCTCGCGGGCGACTTGGGCCTGCTCCTCGCTGGCACTGGCAATCACCAGGTTGCGTTCGTTGATGGCGGCAATGGCCTGGGTAATCTGTTCCAGCGCATGGCCTGAGGCCAGTGCGGCATCCAGGGTGGCGTGTGCCCGTTCATTGCTGCTGCGCATGGCACTGACTGCGCCCTCGGTACCCTGTTCGATGGTGCCGATCATCGACTCGATTTCCTGGGTCGACTGCTGAGTGCGGTGCGCCAGTGCCCGCACTTCATCGGCCACCACGGCAAAACCACGGCCCGCATCACCTGCACGCGCCGCTTCGATCGCGGCGTTGAGGGCCAACAGGTTGGTCTGCTCGGCAATCGCACGAATCACTTCAAGCACCTGGCCAATGTTGCGCACATCACCGGCGAGGTGTTCAACCTGTTCACAGGTACGGGTGACGTCTTCGGCCAGCAGGCCAATGGAATCGACGGTCTGTTGCACCTGCTGACGACCATGGCGTGCGGTCTGGTCGGTTTCGCCCGAGGCCTCGGAAGTGCTGACCGCATTGCGGGCCACTTCCTCGACCGCGGTGGTCATTTCGTTGACCGCCGTTGCCGCCTGTTCCACTTCGTTGCTCTGCTGGAGCAGGGTCTTGGTGGAGTCATTGGTGACGGCTTGCAACTCTTCTGCGGCCGACGCCAGTTGGCTGGAAGAGTCGGCGATGCGCTGAATGGTCGTGCGCAGGCTGGCCTGCATGCGCTTGAGTGCGTGCAGCAGTTGTGCCGGTTCGTCGCTGCCGACCACGGTCACTTCGCTGCACAGATCGCCACTGGCGATCACTTCGGCGACGCTCACGGCCTGGCTCAGCGGGCGCACGATGCTGCGGGTCAGGACCACAGCGAGCACGATCGTCAGCAGCACGGCGACAATCATCATGGTCAGTACCAGTTCGCTGGCATTACTGAATACCGTGTCGCTTTCCAGCGAGGCCTGCTTGGCCCCTTGTTTGTTCAGGTCGATCAGTACGATCAAGGCCTTGACCATGGCATCGGCATGTTCATAGAGGCTGCCGTTGGCAACATCAATGGCTTGGTCTTGATGCCCTTGCTGCGCCAGCGCGCTGAGTTTTTCCTGCTCAGTCATGTACAGCGCCTTGGCGCGCTGGAAGCCTTCGTAGGCGACCTTTTCTTCGTCCAGGCTAATGAGCTGCTCATAGTTGTGCTGTTGAGTTTGCAGCTGTTGCTTGAGCTCAGTGAGACGTTCCAGGTTGCTTCGCATGTCCTCGTCGGTGCGTACGGTCAGCAGGCGCAGGGTGATTGTCCGTATGCGCGATACGCTCAGAGCCGTGTCATTGAGGGCGAGAATCGAAGGCAGCCAGTTGCGATCAACCACACGCGACTGTTCGTTCATGCGGCGCATTTCCAGCAGCGAGAAGCTTCCGAGCAGCAGCGCCATCAGCGCGATCAAGGCAAAGCCAAGGCCCGCGCGGCGGGAAATTTTCATCGTTCTCAAGAGCATCTGTGTATTCCTTGTGGCAGCAACAAGCGCGACCTGCGAAGCCATTCGCAGGCCAGCGTCAATGCGGCGCTCTTAGGGTGGTAGACCACGGCGTCGTCAGGTTGTGCAGGCAAGGGGTGATGCAACGCACCGTCGAGTCACGCGAGAGGTGCTTGTCTTATGATGGTTTTTTATGACATGCAGGGCGTGGGAGCCCTGATGGAAAGTGGCTCAATGATGGCATTTTGTGCCAGAACGGTAAAGTGCAAGCCGTTCTGTCGCGCCGTCTCAGAGTGCTACAGCTGTCGCGAAATTAAACGCAGCGCAAGCGGTAGAAGTGCTGGAAGCCCTGTAGGAATGGGGTTTTGAGTTCTTGGCATGCAATATGTATCGCTACTGACAGTACCTCTTCAGCCTGTGCATTGCCTGATCCATCCCGGCCGGCAGGAAGAGACCACTAAAAAACAACGATAAGAATAAGCCCCGTGGGAGGTCAGACATCGATGAAGAGAACATTCCGGTTCGCCAGTGCCGGTGGCCTGCTGGCGTTGGCGGTAAGCCTTGCCTTGCAGCCCCAGACCAGCCAGGCACGCGAAGCCCAGGCCATCCTCAAGGAAACCTGCATGGGTTGCCATACGCCTGAGGGTGAGAATGCCTTTAGCCGCATCAGCCATCAGCGCAAAACCCCCGAGGGGTGGCTGATGAGCATTGCGCGCATGCAGACCATGCACCAGTTGAAGATCAGCGATGAAGATCGCCGCACCCTGGTCAAGTACCTGGCCGACAACCAAGGCCTGGCACCCAGCGAAACCGACGGTGTGCGTTATGCATTGGAGCGTCGCCTGAACACCGTCGAGCAGTTCGACGACCAGACCAAGCAGATGTGTGGCCGTTGCCACTCGGGGGCACGGGTGGCCTTGCAGCGTCGCCCTGCGCAGGAGTGGGAGCACCTGGTGAACTTCCACCTCGGCCAGTGGCCGTCGCTGGAGTATCAGGCACTGTCTCGCGACCGCGACTGGTTCGACCTGGCCCGCAAGGAAATGGTGCCATTGCTGGCCAAGCGTTACCCGCTCGACAGCAAGGCCTGGGCCGACTGGCAAAAGTCGATGCCCAAGGCTCAGGCCCTGGTCGGTGACTGGACGTTCAGCGGCCACCTGCCAGGCAAGGGCGAGCTTAACGGGGTGATGAAGGTCACTGCTGCCGAGGGCGATCATTTCACCCTCAGTGTTGATGGCCAGTACGCCGATGGCAGCCCGTTCAAGGGCCAGGGCACGGCCATTCTCTACAGCGGTTATGAGTGGCGCGGTAACGTCGATATCGACGGGGTGAAAATGCGCCAGGTGTTTGCTGCCAATGGCGCTCAGCTCAAGGGCCGGATGTTTGAGACCGCGCACGATGAGCGTGGCCTGGACTTTATCGCCGCGCGGCACGATCACCCACAACTGCTGGCGGTTCAGCCGGGTTACCTGAAGGCCGGCAGCGAAACCGAAGTCAGCCTCATCGGCAGCGGCCTGAACGGTACGCCATCGTTCGGCAAGGGGGTTGAAGTGCTCAAGGTGCTGGAGCAGAGCCCGCAGCGTGTGCGCGTGCTGCTCAAGGCTGCGGCCGATGCTCCGGCAGGGTTGCGCGAGGTGACTGTCGGTGCACTCAAGGGCCAGCAATTGGCGGTGTACCGCGACATTGCCGAGGTCAAGGTGGTGCCGGAGTTCTCGGTGGCACGTATCGGTGACAACGGTGGTTCGACACCGAAGGTTCAGGGCCGCTTCGACGCCGAAGCCTGGGGCCGCAGCGCGGACGGCAAGGCCTACCGCATTGGTGTGTTCCCGGCGCAATGGAAGGTCGAACCGTTTGATGACCGTGCCCGCGAGGATGAAGACGTCAAGTTTGCCGGCAGCATGCAGGCTGATGCGGGTGTGTTCACCCCAGGCGATGCCGGGCCAAACCCGGCGCGCAAGATGTCGACCAACAACGCCGGCAACCTCAAGGTCATTGCGGCGGTGGACGATGCAGGCAAAGCCCACACGGGTGAGGGGCATCTGATCGTCACTGTTCAGCGCTGGAACAATCCACCGATTCCTTGATACGGGCCTGTTACCCCAGCCATATCAGCGGAATGAAAAGGGGGCCGGCAATGCCCGGCCCCGCTTGAGGAGGTTGCGATGGGCGTTACCTTGAACCTGGTGGAGCGCAACCTGCACGAAGTGCAGGTTGATGACGCACGCATGTTGTTCCATATCCCCAGCAGCTCGCTGTTCGCCAGCGATGCGCTGACCGGGGAAATCATCGACGTCCTGCGCGGTGAGGGCTGTTCCAGCGAAACGCTGCAGCAGCGCCTGGCCCCGCGTTTTGGCGGCGAGCAAATCAATGAAACCCTGCGCGAGCTGATCGCCCTGGAACTGGTCAGCGACGGTTCGCCGTTGACCCCCGAAGTGGCGACCAGGCGGGTCGAGCGCACGGCGATCAACACGGTGGTGTTGAACGTCAACACCGGCTGTAACCTGAGCTGCACCTACTGCTACAAAGAGGACCTGGACAAGCCTTCGCAAGGCAAGCGGATGGATGTCGAGACCGCCGTAGCCTCGGTGGAAATGCTGCTCAAGGAGTCGCCGGACGAGTCGGTCTACACCGTGGTGTTCTTCGGCGGCGAGCCGCTGAGCAACCGCAAGCTGATCGAGTACATGGTCGACTACTGCGAGCGGCGTTTCAGTGAGGCGGGCAAGCGGGTCGAGTTCGTCATGACCACTAATGCCACCTTGCTCACCGAAGAAATCGTCGACTACCTCAATGCCCACCGATTCGGTTTGTCGGTGAGTATCGACGGGCCGAAGACCGTGCACGATCGTAATCGCATCACGGTCGGTGGGCAGGGCACCTACGATGTGGTTCGGCGCAAGGTCGACATGTTGCTGTCGCGCTATGACAGCCGCCCGGTCGGCGCCCGTGTCACCCTGACCCGGGGCGTCACCGATGTCGAAACGATCTGGAACCACCTGTTCAACGAACTGGGCTTTGCGGAGGTCGGTTTTGCGCCGGTGACCTCTGGCGATATCAGCGATTACAACCTGAGTAGCGAAGAGCTGGTACAGGTGTTCGCCAACATGAAAGCCCTCGGGCGGCGTTACCTGGAGGCAGCGCTGGAGCACCGAAGCATCGGTTTCTCCAACCTGCACCAGTTGATCACCGACATTCATGAAGGGCACAAGAAGGCGCTGCCTTGCGGGGCCGGGCTGAAGATGCTGGCGGTCGATCACAAGGGGGAGTTGAACCTCTGTCATCGCTTCACCGGCTCGTCGTTGCCAACGTTCGGTAACGTCCACAGCGGGGTCAAGCAGGTCGAACTCAACGACTTTCTCTCACAGCGCCTGGACCGCACCAACACCGGGTGCGACAGCTGCCGCATTCGCAACCTGTGTTCAGGCGGCTGCTACCACGAAAGTTACGCCCGCTATGGCGACCCCGCTCATCCGACCTATCACTACTGCGAACTGATGCGTGACTGGGTGGACTTCGGCATCGAAGTCTACAGCCGGATCATGGCCGAGAACCCGGCCTTCATCAGCCGCTACATCACTCCGCGCAAGGTCCACTGACATGAAGCATCTCAAGCCGATCAATAACAAAGCGCTCAAGCTCGAACAGGCTGCCGACGAGAACCGCATTGAAGAGGTTGTGGCCATGAACTCGGTGGCCGGGTGTGCCTCGACCACGGACCCGGGCTGGGAAATCGATGCCTTCGGTGGCGTTTCGTCGCTGTGCCAACCGATGGAATCAGACCTGTATGGTTGCTCTGACCCTTGCTGGTGGCCGGCCCAGGTGCCGGACATGATGAGCACCTACCCGGACTGGAACAAAGACGCCCAGGCCTCCAACGACAATTGGCGCAACCTGGGGACCGTGTTCCCGGAAGACAAATGAGCCCCCAGCCGAACAAGAGGGATACCCGCATGCTTCAGACTGCAACGCGCGGCCTGGCCGCCATTTTGGTGCTTGGCGCCTGCTCCGGGCCACTGTTGGCCGACGAGGGCAAGGCGCTCAACCGTGGCCACGAGTACATGGTCACCACCAACTACCCGAACAACCTGCACATTCTCGACCTGGCCACCGACAGCCTCTACAAGACCTGCCAGATGCCGGACGCCTTTGGGCCGGGCACCGTGCAGCTGTCGCCAGACCGCACAATTGCCTATGTGTTGAACAACCATTACGCCGACATCTATGGGGTCGAGCTGGACACCTGCAAGCAGGTGTTCCATGCCAGCATTACCCAGCAACCGGGGGAAAAGGCCCGTTCAATGTTTTCCTTCACTGTCAGCCATGATGGCAAGGAGTTGTACACCGTCGCCAACCCGACACGGATGCTCAACGATCGCTATGAAGTGCAGCAGCCGCGCCTGGATGTCTACGCCACCAACGCCGGCATGAGTGCCAAGCCCGTGCGCAGTTTCCCGGCGCCACGCCAGCTGACCATCATGCAGACCGGTGACGACGGCAGCCTGTACATCGCCGGGCCGGACATCTACAAGGTCAACGTGCAGACCGGCAAGTTCGACGTGTTGGTGCCGAGCCGACACTGGAAGCGCCCGCTGTACAGCGCCCCGGATGTGCTCTACGTGTGGAACCAGCAGACCTACCGGCATGATTTCTCGCTGCTCTACACGGCCGCCAAGTTCAAGGACAAGAAGGAAGACCCGGCAACCGCTGACTATGTTTACGGCTTCTTCAACATCGACCTGGCCACCGGCAAGACCAAGACCGTCGACTTTGGCCCGCTGACCGAGATCTACTTCAGTGGCATGGTGTCGCCCAAGGACCCTAACCTGGTCTTTGGCGTGCTCAACCGCTTGGCCAAGTACGACATCAAGCAGAAGAAAATGCTCCAGGCAGCCACCCTGGATCACTCCTACTACTGCATCTCGTTCAACAAGGCCGGCAGCAAGATCTACCTGGCCGGTACCTTCAACGATGTGGCGATTTTCGATGCCGACAGCCTGAAACCGCTGGGCAAGATCAAGTTGCCGGGGGGTGACATGGCAATCACCACGGCCCAGGTCTTTACCCGCTAGTAGAACCGGCGTGGATCTGGCGAGTCGATCAGGCTCGCCAGTTCCCGCCTCACCGAAACGGACCATCGGGTTAGCAGGCTTTTGTGTACAACTTGCTTCGATTAAGATGGCGATTAGCCATTTATTATCGAGTGCCCCGCTGTCATGACGGCAGTCCTGAACGTGCTACTTCTCTGGATGTGCCTTGGCATCGTGGTGCTGCTGATAGTGTGGCGCCGTGCGCTGCACCGCGAGCGCGACCTGAGTGCTCGCCTGGCTGAGCTTCAGGCGCAACTGGCGGGCTCGCCGCCGGGCGTTTGCAGCCAATGTGCCCAAGCGCGTGACATCCTCCCTGATGACATCGAGCGTTTCAAACGCAGCCAGTACTTTGCCCGTATCGGCACATGGGACTGGGATGTCGACACCGAGCAGTTGTACTGGTCTGAAGCCATCTACGGCATGTTCGGCTATCAGGTGGGCGAGATCACCCCCAGTTATGAACACTTCTGCAACAGTGTCCACCCGGACGACCGTCAGCAGGTCAGGGCGGGTGAGTTGCGCTGCATTGAAACCGGCGAAAACCATGACGAGGAGTACCGGGTGATCTGGCCCGATGGTACGGTGCGTTGGCTGCGCGAGACCGGCAATGTGATCAAGGACGCCCACGGCAAAGCCATCAAGATGATGGGGGTGGTACGCGACATCACCGAAGAAAAAGCCTGGGCCAACCAACTGCACAGCATGGCCCATCAGGATGCGCTGACTGGCCTGGCCAACCGCCTGGTCCTTGAGCAGCGGCTGTCGGCGGCACTCGAGCAGGCACGCATCCAACGCACCCGAGTGGCGCTGATTTTTCTCGACCTCAATGGCTTCAAGGCGATCAACGACAGCTACGGTCATGCGGCAGGTGATCAGGTCCTGATTAGCACGGCCAAGCGCCTCAAGAATCTGGTGCGTACGGCCGATACAGTGGCACGTATCGGGGGCGATGAGTTCGTGCTGGTGCTCGAAGGTTTGTCGTCCGACCTGAACATACAACAAGAAATCCATGTGCTTTGCGAAATGATTATCCGGGCACTTTCAATGCCGATGGAGATTGCCAGTGAAACGTGTGTGATCGGCACCAGCCTGGGTGTGGCGGTATTTCCCGACCACGCCACGAGTATGGATAACCTGATCCACACCGCAGACCTGGCGATGTATGACGCCAAGCGCTCGGGGAACAATCAATATCGTCTGGGGAGCCAATTGGGTGTGTGACAGGGCGGTGTTGCAGTGCGTGATAGCCCAACCGTTGGTTATCAGCTGTGCGCCATAGCGGGCTAAAGGGATGAGCCTGTCGTTGTAATCGTTGCTTGCGTGTATCTCCTTACTACCCCATGACAGGTTCCTTGGATGTTGGTTTACAGCCAAAAAAGTTTTCTCATTGTCGATGACTTCTCCGACTTCCGCAGTTCCGTCCGCTCCATGCTGCGCGAATTGGGCGTGCGAGACGTCGACACTGCTGACTGCGGCGAGCAGGCGCTGCGCATGTGTGCGCAGAAACGCTATGACTTCATCCTGCATGACTTTCACTTGGGCGATGGCAAGAAAAACGGCCAGCAAACCCTCGAAGACCTGATGGTCGACAAGCTCATCAGCCATGAGTGCGTGTTCATCATGGTCACGGCTGAGAGCAGCCAGGCAGTGGTGCTCAGTGCTCTGGAACATGAGCCTGATGCCTACCTGACCAAACCGTTCAACCGGATCGGCCTGGCCCAGCGTCTGGAAAAGCTGGTACAGCGCAAAACCTTGCTCAAGCCGATTCTGCAGGCGCTCGACCGTGGCAAACCTGCCGAGGTACTGGCCGCGTGCGAGAACCTCTGCCGCCAGGACCAGCGTTTTGCGCCGTTGTGCCTGCGCTACCGGGCCAACGCCCTGCGTGACCTGAACCGCTATGAAGACCTTGAGCGATTCCTCAAGGCTATTCTCAGCAGCCGTGCCACGCCCTGGGCGTATGCCGCCCTTGGCGCATTACTGTTCAAACGTGGCCAGATTGGCCAGGCCCAGGGCATCTATGAGCAAGCGTTGAAGGCCTTCCCGCTGATGCCTGGCCTGTACGACGGCCTGGCCGATGTACTGACGGCCACCGGCGAAACCAAGCGCGCTCAAAACGTGCTTGAAGAAGCGGTACGCCTGTCGCCGCTGGCCGTGCGTCGGCAGATGCTGTTGGGCAAGCTGGCGCTGGGCAACGAAGACTTCGACAGCGCTTCACGCGCCTACCGTCAGGCGGTCAGCCAGGGCCAGCACTCGCGTTTCAAAGACCCTGAAAGCAACCTGGGCCTGGCCCAGGCCTTGATCAGCAAGAACGGTGGCGGCGGCATGGATGCGCGCACGCGGGTAGAGATCAACTCGGCCTTGAGTGAAGTGGCCAAGGAGTACACCGACGATCAGGGCCTGCAAGTGCGCGCCCGTCTGATGAAAGCCACCAGCCTGATCAAGGCTGGCGACCCCGAGACCGCCGCCAAGCTCACCGAGCAGGCCATGGCTCGCATCGAGGGCATGGACCAGTTCTTCTCTGCCGAAGCAGCCTTGCTGGTGGCGACCCAGCTGCAACAACTGGGGCAGGAAGCGGCCAGTAACGGCATCTTGAAGAACTGCGTTGAGGTGTATGGCGACGACCCGGCGGTGATGAAAAACATCGCAACCCTGACCGATGACCCGGCGATTCTGGGTGGGGGCAACGAAGCCGTCGACCTTAACCGTCAAGGCGTGCGCAGCTACCAGGCCGGCAACCTGGGTGGCGCCCTGGACCTGTTCCGTCGGGCACTGGTGTTGCAGCCGAAGAACATCAGCATCGCCCTGAACACTACCCAGGCACTGCTGCGCCTGGCCGGTGATACGCCAACCGCAGCCGTACTGGAAGAGTGCCGCGCCTGCCTCAGCCGGGTGGCCGGTATTCCTGAAAGTGACGCGCGCTACGAGCGCTATCGCAAACTGCACATACGGGCATTTGGTGGATGAGCGAAAACAAGCAGGGGCTCGACTTCTCCACGGTGATCGCCTCCACCGTACATGACATGAAAAACTCCCTGGCGATGCTCATGCAGACCCACAGCCAATGGCTGGCCCGTTTGCCTGACACGCAACGTGGCGGCAGTGAACTGGGCGTCATGGAGCACGAATTCGCCCACCTCAATGGCATGCTGGTGCAACTGCTGGGCCTGTACAAACTGGGCGTCAACCAGTTGCCGATGTGCCCTGGCTACCACGAGCTGGACGACTTCATCGAAGCGCAACTGGCGGCTCACCAGGACGTGCTGAGCCACCGCGACCTGCTGGCCAGCTACCGGATCGACACCGTCAACCCGCTGGGCTTCTTTGACCGCGAGCTGATTGGGTCGGTGGTGTCCAACATCCTCAACAACGCCATCCGTTACGCCGGCCACGCCCTGCTGATAACCGTCAGCGAAGAAGACGACCAACTGCTACTGAGCGTCAACGATGACGGCCCGGGTTATCCCCTGCAGATGCTCGAACGCCAGAGCGACTACGTGCAGGGCATCAACCCCAGCAGCGGCAGCACTGGCCTGGGCCTCTACTTCGCGGCCCGCATTGCTGCGCTGCATGAACGCGACGGGCTGCAGGGGCGCATTGAAATCGGCAACGGCGGGCCGTTGGGCGGCGGCGTGTTCAGGCTCTACCTGCCGTAAGTGCGCTGTATCGTTGCCATTGTGCTAATACTCCAGCATGTAGCATGGCTTAATGCTGGAATATTGGCACTTTGGGTCTTCTGTACCGGCTTTGGAATGAACTGCGTACGCAGGGAACCCTGCGGGTTCCATCGCCACCAAGGTGTGCTCCCACGGTAGGTGCGCCACCATGCTCACTTCCAATTTTATTCCTGCCTCAAGACACAAGTCGGCTTGGCGTTGAGATTGCCCAGGTTTTTACTGCCTGCGAGTTACCGTCATCAGCCAATCATATCCTGCGCACTGAAGCTGTTGACGCCCACCAGGTGAATCTCGAAGTCAGCGTCCGGGGTGGCGTTGACGTTGCCGTAGAGGATGTGATCGACAAAGCGCACTTGCCCGGCGGCGCTGAACGCATCGGCACCAATGAAGCTGAAGGTGTTGATGCCTTTGGCGAGGACGTTGGCGTCGAGTTTCGACAGGTCGATCTTGTCGCCTTCGCTGCTGTTGAAGTCGGTGATGACGTCGCGTGCGTTGCCTTTGCCCAACTCGTTCAGCAGGTTGAAAACGAACCGGTCGGCGCCGCTGCCGCCAGTGAGTGTGTCGGTGCCGAGGCTGCCGATCAGCAGGTCGTTGCCCGCCCCGCCATTGAGTTGGTCATTGCCTGCACCACCGTTCAGGGTGTTGTTGGCGCTGTTGCCGATCAACACGTTGTTGAGTCCGTTGCCGGTGCCGTTTAGGTTGGCACTGCCGGTAAGGGTCAGGTTCTCCAGGTTGGCACCCAGGGTCCAGTTGACCGAAGCGCGCACGGTATCGATCTCGCGGGGCAGGGTGCTGGTTTCAACGAGGGTGTCGCGCAGGTTGTCGACCACATAAGTGTCGTTGCCGGTACCACCGATCAGGGTGTCGATACCTGCGCCACCGTCCAGCAGGTTGTCACCTGCGTTGCCGGTGATGCGGTTGTTGAGGGTATTGCCGGCGCCGTTCAGGTTGGCACTGCCGGTGAGCGTCAGGTTTTCCAGGTTGGCGCCCAAGGTCCAATTGACCGAAGAGAAGACGCTGTCGATTTCCTTGAGCGATGTTGATCGTTCAATGATGAGGTCGTCGGTGCTGTCGACGTAGTAGGTGTCGTTGCCGGCGCCGCCGTCGAGGGTATCGCTACCGCCAGCGCCGTTGAGCAGGTTGGCGCCGCTGTTGCCCGTCAGGGTGTTGTTCAGTGTGTTGCCGGTCAGCTTGAGTGCGCCACTGCCCAGCAGCGCGCCGTCTTCAACGTTGGCGGCAAGGGTGTAGCTGACGCTGCTGCGCACCAGGTCGCGGCCTTGGCCGCTGGCCTCAATGACTGTGTCGGCGATGTTGTCGACCACATAGATGTCATTGCCGAGGCCGCCGCTGAGGGTATCGGCACCCGCACCGCCGTTTAGCAGGTTGTCGCCTGCGTTGCCGGTCAGCACGTTGTTGCGCGTGTTGCCGGTACCGCTGAGGTTACTGCTGCCGGTGAGCACGAGGTTTTCCAGGTTGGCGCCCAGGGTCCAGTTCACTGAAGTGCGAACCGTGTCGATTTCACTGGCAGAGGTGCTTTGTTCGATGATGACATCGCGCAGGTTGTCGACCACGTAGATATCGTTGCCGGTGCCACCGGTCAGGGTGTCGATCCCGGCACCGCCGTCCAGGATGTTTGCTCCGGCATTGCCGGTGATGCGGTTGTTGAGGGCGTTGCCGGTGCCGTTGATCGCAGCCAGGCCGGTGAGGGTCAGGTTCTCCAGGTTGGCGCCCAAGGTCCAGCTCACTGTTGAAAAGACATTGTCGATCTCGGTTGGCGAGGCGCCTCGTTCGATGACGGTGTCCGCGAGATTATCGATGTAGTAGGTGTCGTTGCCAGCGCCTCCGTCGAGGACATCGGCACCGCCAGCGCCGTCCAGCACGTTGGCGCCACCGTTGCCGGTCAGGGTGTTGTTCAGCGCGTTGCCCACCAGCTTGAGCGCGCCGCTGCCCACCAGCAGGCCGTCTTCGACGTTGGCGGCCAGGGTGTAGCTGATGCTGCTGCGGACCAGGTCGCGGCCTTCGTTGCTGGCCTCGATGACCTTGTCGGCGATGTTGTCGATCACATAGATGTCATTGCCAAGGCCGCCACTGAGGGTATCGGCACCCAGGCCACCTTCGAGCAGGTCATTGCCCGCCCCGCCATTGAGTTGGTCATTGCCTGCGCCACCGTTCAGGGTGTTGTTGGCACTGTTACCGGTCAGCACGTTGTTGCGGGTGTTGCCGGTGCCGTTGAGGTTACCGCTGCCCGTCAGGGTAAGGTTTTCCAGGTTGGCGCCCAGGGTCCAGCTCACTGAGGCACGAACGGTGTCGATCTCGCTGGCCAAGGTGCTGGTTTCAATGATGATGTCGGCGCTGTTGTCGACCACGTAGGTGTCGTTGCCGGTGCCACCGATCAGGGTGTCAACCCCGGCACCGCCGTCCAGCACGTTCGCTCCGGCGTTACCGGTGATGCGGTTATTGAGTGCGTTGCCAGTGCCGTTGGTGTTGGCTTTACCGGTGAGCGTCAGCACTTCAATGTTGGCGCTCAGGGCGTAACTGACTGAGGAGAGAACGGTGTCGATCTCGCTGCTCAGGGTGCTGGTTTCACTGACGATATCGCCGACGTTGTCGACAATATAGGTGTCGTTTCCCGAACCGCCGATCATTGTGTCGCTGCCGCCACGACCATCCAGCACGTTGTTCAGGGCGTTGCCAATCAGGGTGTCGCCAAAGGCCGACCCCGTGGCATTTTCGATTTTTGCGCCATAGGCGATACCCAGCCCGTTGTTGATGGCTGTCGTGTCCGTCTGGTCATAGAAGGCTTTGCCGATGTTGCTGAATTGGCCTTCATTCAAATTGAGGCGTACCGAGGCTTTCTGGTTGCTCGCGTCAAGGGTATCGATGCCGCCGGCATCCCAGAGGGTCTCGAAGACTGATTGGTCGGCGCCCCACTGGTAGGTGTTGTTACCGGTTTGCCATTGGGTGTTTGCGCCATAGAGCTTCTGGATCGCCAGGATGTCCAGCAGCATGGGCGAGGTGGGCTCAAAGGAATAGGCGTTGTTGTAGCTCATTACCGTGTAGTGGACATCGTCGAGCTCTGGCGCCAGTACGGTGTAGTTGTAGGCACTGGTGCTGAAGGGGTGTTTCAGGCCAAGTGCATGGCCAATCTCATGCACAAAGGTCATGTAGTCATAGGTGCCCTTGACCGGTGCCTTGTTGTTGGTTACTGGCCCGATCCAGACATCGCCAGCACTGGGCGCTCTGTCAGGAAAGTAAGCCCAGGCTGCGGTGTCGTCACTCATGTAGGCGTAACCGCCAAAACGCAGGTCGCCGACGTTGCTCGCAGTTTCCTTGACCTGGGTAAACTTGATATTGGCTACCGCAGACCAGCTATTCAGGGCGCTGGTGACGGCGGCCTGTTGCGGCGCAGTCAGGGCATAGCTTGCCTGGTACTCGTTGTCGTCGGTGTAGCGGCGGGCGAAAAGCGAGACGTATGGATCGATGAAGCTGTACGTCAGGTTCGTCGTACTCGCGCCGTTGCCCCAGGCAGTACCAAACAAAAGGCTGTTGAGCTGGACGTTGTTGCTGAGAGAGGCGTACCAGACAGAGGAGTAACCAAGTGGACCGGGCATTTTAGCTTCCTGGGCGAACGGCGGCCTTTCCTTGGGTGGCCGCTACGGTATCGCGCTTTTTATCAGAATCTGTAGCGTTGATACAGGCGAGTTGTTTAATTTGGCGTCAAAAAAACGCGAATTTCATCTGGAGCCTTCAGGTGGAGGATGCGCTGCTGACCTCACGATGATTTATGGAATTCAGGGCATGTCCTACGTATTCAAGATGATGGATTCACCTGTCGGCCAACTGACCCTGATTGCACGCGCGTCCAGGCTCGCCGCAGTGCTCTGGGAAAACGAGAAGCCCAATCGGGTCGTCTTGAGAGCCGTGCGTGAGGCGGTTGAAAACCCGGTGTTGCTGGCCACCGAGCGGCAGCTCGGTGAGTACTTCGCCGGTACGCGAAAGCGCTTTGAGTTGGACCTCGACTTTGTCGGTACTGAGTTTCAATGCAAGGTCTGGCAGGCTCTGTTGACCATCCCGTTTGGCGAAACCCGTAGCTACAGTGACATCGCCCGGCAGATTGGCTGCCCGAAAGCGGTGCGCGCCGTAGGGGCAGCCAACGGCAAGAATCCGATTTCGGTCATTGTCCCTTGCCACCGGGTGATTGGCGCCTCGGGCAGTTTGACCGGCTATGCCGGTGGGTTGGCGGCCAAGCAGTTCCTGTTGGCACTGGAAGGCAGGCAGACACTGGCGCTGGGGTTTTGAATCGACCACCGGCCTGTTTTCACGAAAGTGATATCGGCGGGTTCAGCCGGCTGTGCCAAAATATGCCATCACCTTTTGGCAGGATTACTTCATGCAAACCGCCAGCCCCGCGCTGATCCGCGAAACCTTCCCCGTCGGCCCTTTGCAGTGCAACTGCACCCTGATCGGCGACCCGATTACCAAGAAGGCCATCGTTGTCGACCCGGGCGGCAACCATGAGCAGATTATCGCGCGCCTTGACGCTCACGGTTTGAAGCTGGTCAGTATCATCCATACCCATGCGCACCTGGACCATTTCCTGGCCTCCGGCCTGTTGAAGGAAAAGACCGGTGCTACGCTGCACTTGCACAAGGAAGACCAGTTCCTCTGGGATAACCTGGAAATGCAGTGCCGGATGTTCGGCGTACCCTACACGCCGGTACCGTCGCCGGATCGCTGGCTGGCCGATGACGAAGAGTTGGCGTGCGGTTGTGGGGTTGCCTTGCACACGCCGGGGCATACCCCGGGTTCGATGAGTTTCTGGTTCGCCGATGCCAAGTTGCTGATCGCTGGCGATACGCTGTTTCGCCGAGGTATTGGTCGTACCGATTTGTGGGGCGGCGATCAGCCGACCATTGTCCGTTCGATCAAAGAGCGCCTGTACCGGCTGGATGAGGACGCTACCGTTGTAACCGGGCATGGACCAGACACCCGTTTGGGTGATGAAATGCGGGAAAATCCATTTGTTCGGGCCTGAACCAGGGAATTATTTGCGTTTATCGCGTTCCAAGGCCCGTATAGGTCTGCCAATTTTCGATGTGCTTTAGAATCCCTGTAGGAGCTTTTCCATGTTCACCTCGCGTCGTCTGATTATCGTCGCTACTGCTGTTGCCATGCTGTCCGGTTGTGCCACCCCAAGCCCTTACGATAACCAAGGGCAGGCACAGCAAAGCACTGGAATGAGCAAAACTGCCAAGTACGGCGGCCTGGGCGCGCTGGCCGGCGCAATCGCGGGTGCTGCAATCAACCACGACAACCGTGGCAAGGGCGCACTGATCGGTGCGGCAGCTGTGGGTGCAGCGGCGGCCGGTTACGGCTACTACGCCGACAAGCAGGAAGCGGCACTGCGTGAAAGCATGGCCAACACCGGCGTGGAAGTGCAGCGCCAGGGCGATCAGATCAAGCTGATCATGCCGGGCAACATTACCTTCGGCACCGACTCGTCGGATATCGCCCCAAGCTTCTATTCGCCGCTGAACAACCTGGCCAACTCGTTCAAGCAGTTCAACCAGAACACCATTGAGATCGTTGGCTACACCGACAGCACCGGCAGCCGCCAGCACAACATGGACCTGTCGCAGCGCCGTGCGCAGGCTGTCAGCACTTACCTGACATCCCAGGGCGTGGACAGTTCGCGTCTGTCGGTACGCGGTGCTGGCCCGGATCAGCCGGTTGCGAGCAACGCTGATGCCAATGGCCGTGCACAAAACCGTCGTGTAGAGGTCAACCTGAAGCCGATTCCTGGTCAGCAGTACCAGTAACCGTCGGCCTGTCGCCAGCGAGGCGGATTGCTACGGTATGTAGTAACCCGCCTTGCGGGTATCAGCGTTGACGGTGTAACTGCGCCAAATGCTGATCCTTCTCTTCCCATAGCCGGTTGATCCATTGCTGGAACGCCAGCCGGTACGCGTCATCCTGGTCATAGCTTTTGCCGAGGAACTCCTCGGGAATGGCCAGTTCCTGAATATGCACCGCTACCCGTGTCATCCGCCCGCACAGCAGGTCCCAGAAACCCGGCGCACCGTCTGGGTAGTAGAGGGTCACGTTGATGATCGATTGCAGTTGTTCACCCATGGCATCCAGCACGAAGGCGATGCCGCCGGCCTTGGGCTTGAGCAGGTGCTGGAACGGTGACTGTTGGTCTGCATGTTTGGCCTGGGTGAAGCGGGTACCTTCGGCAAAGTTGAAGATGGCGGTTGGCGTGCCACGAAACTTTGCGCAGGTGCGGCGGGTGGTTTCCAGGTCCTTGCCTTGCTTCTCCGGGTGTTTGGCCAGGTAGGCCTTGGAGTAGCGTTTCATGAACGGAAAGCCCAGCGCCCACCAGGCCAGCCCGATCACCGGTACCCAGATCAGCACGTGCTTGAGGAAGAACTTCAGCGGCCGAATGCGCCGGTTCAGCACGTACTGCAGCACCATGATGTCCACCCAGCTCTGGTGGTTACTGGTGACCAGATAACTGTGCTGGTAGCCGAGCCCTTGCAGGCCCTCCACCTGCCAGTGGGTATGCCTGATCAGGTTCATCCAGCCCTTGTTGTTGCTGATCCAGGCTTCGTGGATGTGGCGCATCAGTTCGTCTGTCAGCTTCTGTGCCGCCGGAAACGGCAAGCACAGCTTGAACAGGCTGACGATGAACAGCGGGGTACAGCACACAAGGGTGTTCAGCCCCAGCAGCAACGAGGCAATGATCCCGCGCACAGGCGCGGGCAGAAAAGCGAGCATGGTTCAACTATCCAGAGAGCGGTTGGCCTGAATCGCAGTCAGGGCAATGGTGTAGACGATGTCGTCGACCTGGGCGCCACGGGGCAGGTCGTTGACCGGTTTACGCAGGCCTTGCAGCATTGGCCCGAGGCTGACGCAGTCGGCACTGCGCTGCACGGCTTTGTGGGTGGTGTTGCCGGTGTTGAGGTCCGGGAAGACGAACACCGTGGCGCGGCCTGCTACCGGGCTGTTTGGCGCCAGTTCGCGAGCGGTGTTTTCGTTGGCCGCCGTGTCGTATTGCAGTGGGCCGTCAATCTGCAGGTCGCGTTGGTTTTCCTGGGCGATCAGGGTGGCTTCGCGTACTTTCTCCACCTCTTCGCCGCTTGCCGAGTCGCCACTGGAGTAACTGATCATCGCCACCCGTGGCGTGATGCCGAAGGCTTCGGCCGAGTCGGCGCTCTGCAGGGCGATTTCGGCCAGTTCGCTGGCGCTGGGGTGCGGGTTCATCACGCAGTCGCCGTACACCAGCACCTGCTCGGGGAAGAGCATGAAGAATACCGACGAGACCAGGGTGCAGCCCGGCGCGGTCTTGATCAGTTGCAGGGCCGGGCGGATGGTGTTGGCGGTGGAGTGCACCAGGCCCGAGACCAGCCCGTCGACTTCGTCCAGCGCCAGCATCATGGTGCCGATGACCACCGGGTCTTCCAGTTGCTGCTCCGCCATTGGCGCATTGAGGCTCTTGCTTTTGCGCAGGTTGACCATCGGCTCGACATAGCGCTCGCGGATCAAGTCCGGGTCGAGGATTTCCAGGCCTTCTGGCAGCTCGATACCTTGGGCGCGGGCCACCGCCTGCACCTCTTGCGGTTTGGCCAGCAGCACACACCGGGCGATGCCGCGGGTCTGGCAGATGGCCGCAGCCTGCACGGTCATGGGCTCGGCGCCTTCCGGCAGGACGATGCGCTTGTTGGCCTGCTGGGCACGTTGGATCAGTTGGTAACGGAACACCGCAGGTGACAGGCGCATCTCCCGTGGGGTGCCACAGCGCTGATGCAGCCAGCTGGCGTCGAGGTGGCTGGCGACGAAGTCGGTGATGATCTCGGCGCGCTCGCGGTCGTCGACCGGAATTTCCTTGTTGAGCTGGTTCAGTTGGTTGGCCGTGTCATAGGAACCCGTGCTCACCGACAGTACCGGCAGGCCTGCCGCCAGTGCTCCCCGGCAGAGTTCGAGGATGCGCGGGTCGGGTTTGCTGTCGCTGGTCAGGAGCAGGCCGGCCAGTGGTACACCATTGATCGATGCCAGGCTGACGGCGAGGATGATGTCATCGCGGTCGCCCGGGGTTACCACCAGGGTGCCAGGCGTAAGCAGTGGCACCGTATTGGCGACGGTACGGGCACAGAGGATGATCTTGTTCATCCGCCGTTGTTCATAGTCCCCGGCGTTGAGCACCTGAGCGCCAAGCAGTTCCGCCACATCGCGGGTGCGCGGTGCATTGAGGTCGGCCTGGTAGGGGATGCAGCCAAGCAGGCGGAAATCTCCGCTGCGCAGCACTGGCGAGTGTTCTTTGAGGCGTGTGGCGAAGGCGTGCATGCTTTCGTCGCTACGCACCTTGTTGAGGATCACCCCTAGCACTTTCGGGTCCTTCGGCCCACCGAACAGTTGTGCTTGCAGCTCGACCCGTCCGGACAGTTCGGCCAGCACGTCGTTCTCCGGTGCCGAGACCAGGATGACCTCGGCATCCAGGCTTTTCGCCAGGTGCAGGTTGACCCGCGCAGCGTAGCTGGCGTGGCGGGTCGGCACCATGCCTTCTACCACGACCACGTCCTTGCCCTCGCAGGCTTGCTGGTAGAGGGTGACTATTTCTTCGAGCAGCTCATCGAGCTGGCCGTCGCCCAGCATGCGCTCGACGTGGGCCAGGCTCAGCGGCTTCGGCGGCTTCAAACCGTGGGTACGCGCGATCAGCTCGGTGGAGCGCTCTGGACCGGTATCACCTGGGTGTGGCTGGGCGATCGGCTTGAAAAAGCCCACCTTCAGGCCGGCCCGCTCCAAGGTGCGGACCAGGCCCAGGCTGATGGAGGTCAGGCCGACACCAAAGTCGGTCGGCGCGATAAAAAATGTCTGCATGCGAGCGTCTCGAGGTGAGCTGTGCAAAAGAATCAATTGCCAAGGGTATCGCTATCGACACCCTGCGCGCACCAGCCGCAGGAAAAAGGCTGGCCGATACGCTGTTGGCGCTGGTCGGCGTCCAGCACCCACGCGCGCGATTGCCAGGGCGGCTGGTGGCGCAGGTGCTGAGTATGGCCGCAGGACAATTCGACCACCCAGTGGCCGTCCTCGTCCTGATGAAAACCGAGAATGCGGCTGTCGCTCATGGTATTCCGTTTGTCTGGGTTACGTTCGCTTTCGGGCGAGGCCTTGGTTACACTTATGGCTCTATATTCTTCTGCAAAAGGTCTCGCCCCATGCTGATCGCCGCCAACAAGGCTGTCTCCATCGACTATACCCTGACCAACGACGCTGGTGAGGTCATCGACAGCTCCGCCGGCGGCGCTCCGCTGGTCTACCTGCATGGCGCAGGCAACATCATCCCGGGCCTGGAGAAGGCTCTGGAAGGCAAGAAAGCCGGTGAGGAACTGAACGTTGCCATCGAACCTGAAGATGCCTACGGCGAATACCTGGCTGAACTGGTCAGCACCCTGAACCGCAGCATGTTCGAAGGTGTCGACGAGCTGGAAGTCGGCATGCAGTTCCACGCTTCGGCGCCGGACGGCCAAATGCAGATCGTCACCATCCGTGATCTGGACGGCGACGACGTTACCGTCGATGGCAACCACCCACTGGCTGGCCAGCGCCTGACCTTCCAGGTCAAAGTGGTTGACGTTCGTGACGCCAGCGAAGAAGAAATCGCGCATCGCCACATCCACGGCGAAGGTGGTCATCACCACTGATTTTCTGCGCTAAGCTCAGGAAGTCGCGAAGGCGGTCGGGACGATCGGTCAGGCACCCACTGGGACCTGCGATCAGCCCGGGCGCCTTTTTAGTGGGCGAGCCAAAAGGGCGCCGTGGCCCGGATTGGCAATAGAGGAGTTAGTCATGAGTGTATTTCACGACCTGAAGTTGCAAGCGCTGGATGGCCAGGAGTTACCCCTGGCGCCCTTCAAGGGCCAGGTGGTGCTGGTGGTCAACGTCGCCTCCAAGTGTGGGTTGACGCCGCAATACGCTGCGCTGGAAAACCTCTATCAGCAGTACAAAGCCAAGGGTTTCAACGTGCTGGGTTTGCCGTGCAACCAGTTTGCCGGGCAGGAGCCGGGCACCGAGAGCGAGATCCAGGCCTTTTGCAGCCTTAACTATGGGGTGAATTTCCCTCTGGGCAGCAAACTGGACGTTAACGGTCCGCAGCGACACCCCCTGTACCGTTTGCTGGCTGGCGAAGGCGCGGAGTTCCCGGGCGATATCACCTGGAACTTCGAAAAATTTCTGGTTGGCAAGGATGGTCGGGTATTGGCTCGCTTTGCTCCGCGTACCGCGCCGGATGATCCGACCGTGGTTCAGGCGATCGAGAAAGCGCTGGGCTAACCGGTTCTAACGGGCGATTTCGTTCACCCGTGAGGTGCGGATGAGCCCGGCTTGATCGTCAGTGGGACAGGTGGTTGGCGCACGCTGGCCGCTTGTTCGCACGCTGTACGCAAGTAAGCCTCGAATTGCTCGACAATCGCTGGCCAGCATTGGCGGCTGGCATGTTGGCGAGCATTCAGGCGTACCCGGCGCAAGGTCTCACTGTCTTCAAGTAGCCAACTGGCGGCGTCGATGAATGCATTCTCGTCACCTGGCATGGCCAGTGCGCCACTGTGCCCGTGGCGGATATGCTGAGCCGCAGCGGCTTCATCGTAGGCAACGACCCCCAGCCCTGACGCCAGGGCTTCAAGCACGACATTGCCGAAGGTTTCCGTGAGGCTGGGGAACAGGAAGATATCCCCGGACGCATAGTGTTCGGCCAAGGCTGTGCCGCGTTGGGCACCACAGAAAATCGCCTGTGGCAGTTGCTGTTCCAGTGCAGCCCGCTGAGGGCCGTCGCCGACCACAATCAGCTTGATGCGCCGCAGTGGATAAGCCTGGCACAGCGCCTCGACACTGCGGCGTAACAGGCCCAGGTTCTTTTCCGCAGCCAATCGCCCGACGTACATCAGGGCAATGTCCTCGTTACCCAACCCCCAGTGTTCACGCAGCGTCTGGCTGCGTCGCGCCGGGTTGAACAGGTTGCTGTCGACACCGCGGGCGAGCAGGCCCAGGCGCTCGAAACCTCGTCGTTGCAGTGTCTGGCGCTGGCTGATGCTCGGTACCAGGGTGGTGTGCGTGCGGTTGTGAAACCAGCGCAGGTAGTGGGTGAGTGCATGCTTCAGCAGGCCCAGACCGTATGGGGCGGTGTACAGCTGAAAGTTGGTATGAAAGCCACTGACCACGGCAATCCCCAAGCGCCGTGCAGCCCGCAAGGCGCTCAAGCCGAGTGGGCCTTCGGTCGCGATGTACAGCACGTCCGGGCGCTGCCGGCGCCAGTGACGCAGGAGTTTGTGCATCGACACCTGGCCCCATTGCAAGCCGGGGTAGCCGGGCAGTGGCCAGCCACGGCACAACAGTGCCTGGTCGTCGCCTGTGCCAGGTAAATCACTTGCCTGGCGCGGGCGCACCAATTCGACATCATGCCCGCGTGAGCGCAAGCCCTCGCTGAGGCGGCCCAGCGTGTTGGCGACCCCGTTGATTTCGGGTGGGAAGGTCTCGCTGACCAGGGCGATGCGCAAGGTATGTGCTGTCATGACGTACAGTTTCATGCCCGTGGATTGCGCAGGCGTGACGGTGGCATGACGGCTTTGTGACGCCTGACCTCGGGGCTTGTGTGACCGAAATATTTCGCATTGGCGCGCTCAAGAATGTCGAACAATCGGCCGATGCAGATGCATTCAATTGAAGGTCTTGCGCTCCAGGGGCGGTAATGTTCAACAGCAAACTGAAAAAAGAAATCCTCCAGCTGCGTGAAGACCTGCTTTCCATGGAACAGGTCAAAAGCAGTCTCGACAGTGAGATGCTGGTACTGCACCTTGACCCGCAGGGCCGTATCGAGTCGGTTAACAGCAACTTCGAGAAAGAGATGCTGTACGACAGCAGCCAGTTGGTTGGCCGTAACATCGAAGAAATCGTTCCGCCTCACGTCAAACAGCTCGATTTTTACACGAAAATGAGCGGTGCCATCACCCGCGGTGAACACCTCAATGGTGCTTTCCGTCTGCTGCGTGGCAACGGCGAGGAAGCCTGGCTGCGTTCGATTTTGCAGCCAGTCAAGAACAGCGCAGGGCGGCTGCAGTACTTTACGCTGCACTCCAGCGACCTGACCCGCACCATTGAAACCTCTCGTGAGCATGAAAGCCTGATCAATGCGCTGATGCGCTCTACGGCTGTGATCGAGTTCAATCTCGACGGCGAAGTGCTCACGGCCAATGACCGCTTTCTGCAGACGATGGGTTATACCCTCGAGAAGCTGCGCGGCAAGCACCACCGGGTGTTCTGTACGCCGGAAGATTACAACTCGCCCGATTATCAGGCGTTCTGGGACAAGCTGCGCCGTGGCGAGTTCATCGTTGACCGTTTCAAGCGCATTGATGCCCATGGGCGTGAAGTCTGGTTGGAGGCGTCCTACAACCCGATCATCGATGCGCACGACGTGCTGTACAAAGTGGTCAAGTTCGCCACGGTAATCACCGATCAGGTCAAGCAGGAACAAGCTGTTGCCGAGGCAGCCAACATTGCCTACGAGACCTCTCAGCAGACCGACGCTAGCGCTCAGAAGGGCGCCGAGGTTGTGACCAATACCGTTGAAGTCATGCGTGGCCTTGAGGCCTACATGCAGGATGCAGCGGAGGGTATCGAGGCATTGGACAAGCAGTCTCAGGTGATCGGCTCGATCATCAAGACCATCAGCGACATTGCCGGGCAGACCAACCTGCTGGCGCTCAACGCGGCCATTGAAGCCGCTCGTGCGGGCGAACAAGGCCGTGGTTTCGCGGTGGTTGCCGACGAAGTACGGCAATTGGCGTCGCGTACCAGCGCCGCCACCGAGGAAATCGCCCGGGTGGTGCAGCAGAACGAACAACTGGCCAAAGCCGCAGTGGACATTATCGACAGCAGCAAGCGTCAGGCCGAACAAGGCCTGGAGCTGGTCGGGCAGACCGGAACGGTGATTGTCGAGATTCAGGACGGCGCCAAGCGCGTGGTCAGCGCGGTGGGCCAGTTCTCCAGCCACCTGGCGAGCTGATGTCGGCCTGACCAGAGACGCTACGGCCTGCCAGATGGCAGGCCGTATCAAGGCGTCAGCTTACCTTCGTCGGCGCTAGCGCCTTGTCACCGTCTTCACGCACCCAGAACACCACGGCCCCCGCTACCGCCGCCGGCATCATCAGGATGTTGACGAACGGGATCAGCAGCGCCAGGTACACCGAGCCGCCGAAGCTCAGGCTCTTCCAGCGTTTTTCCCGCAGCCAGGCGAGCATTTCGTTCCAGCCCAGCTTGTGGTTGTCGGCCGGGTAGTCGATGTATTGAATGGCCATCATCCAGATCCCGAACACCAGCCACAACGGCGCCGCGATCAGGTTGACCACCGGAATCAGCGACAGAATGAACAGGGCGATGGTGCGTGGCAGGAAGTAGCCCAGTTTGCGCAGCTCACGGCTCAGCGTGCGCGGCACCATGGCGACCAGTTCGCTCCAACTGAACGGCGGCGACTGATCACTGCCGCGTATTACCGCTTCGACCTTTTCAGCCAGAAAGCCATTGAACGGGGCGGCGATGATATTGGCGAGCAGGGTGAAGGTGAAGAACACCATCAGCGCTACCAGCACGACAAACAGCGGCCACAGGATATAGCTGAGAAAACTCAGCCAGTTCGGCAGGCTGGGCATCAACGTGTCGACCCACAGGCTGAACTGGTGCCCGGCAAGGTAAACAAGGCCGAAAAACAGTACCAGGTTGATCGTCAAAGGCAGCAACACGAACAGTCGCAGGCCCGGGCTGAGTACCAGTTTTAAGCCCTGGCGCAGGTAGTCCGGGCCAGAAAGAACAGGGGCTTGCATAGAAGGCTCCGCGTGAGGATAAAACGCGCTGACATTACCCAGTTTGGGCACCCGGTGAAAGCCGGCAAGGCTTGGCGACACGCGATGTAACAAAAGCCGAGGTCGCTTGTGACCCTTAGGTCATAGAGGATCAGGCCATTCCCAAGACGGTAAATAGAGGTCGTCTATAAGGTAGATTGTCTAAGGATATTTCCTTAATCTCTGCCACCTCGCTACAGTGCGCACAACTTTTCAACGCCTTCGAATTCAATCTTCAAGGAGTTTTCATGAGCATTCTGGTTAACAAGCAAGCCCCTGATTTCGATGCCGCGGCAGTGCTGGGTGACGGTTCGATCGTTGACAGCTTCAAGCTTTCCTCCCTGCGCGGCAAATACGTCGTGCTGTTCTTCTGGCCGCTGGACTTCACCTTCGTCTGCCCGTCGGAAATCATTGCCCACAACAACCGTATGGACAAGTTCCGTGAGCTGGGTGTTGAAGTGGTCGGTGTTTCCATCGACTCGCAGTTCACCCACCACGCCTGGCGCAACACGCCGGTGGAGAAGGGCGGCATTGGCGAAGTCGAATTCACCATGGTCGCTGACGTTAAACACGAAATCACCCGTGCCTATGGCATCGAGCATGACGCTGGCGTTGCTCTGCGCGCTTCGTTCCTGATCGACCAGAAAGGCGTGGTGCAGCATCAGGTAGTCAACAACCTGCCGCTGGGTCGTGAAGTCGACGAGATGATTCGTCTGGTCGAAGCCCTGCAGTTCACCGAACAGTACGGTGAAGTGTGCCCGGCCGGCTGGCGTCCAGGCCAGAAAGGCATGAAGGCCGATGCCAAGGGTGTTGCCGACTACCTGGCGGAAAACGCCAAGAGCCTGTAACCCGCTGTTTTCAGGACCTGCGGCCAAAAGCCTTCCCCAAGTGCTTCGCAGGTTCTTTTTTATTCCAGCCGGCGATCCCGGCGTTACGACACTGGCCGCTGCAGGCCAGGTCGACAGGAGAGTGTCATGTCTGAAGTACGTCATTCGCGAGTGATCATCCTCGGTTCCGGCCCTGCCGGTTACAGCGCCGCGGTGTACGCTGCCCGTGCCAACCTCAAGCCGCTGCTGATCACCGGCATGCAGGCTGGTGGCCAGTTGACCACTACCACCGAAGTCGACAACTGGCCGGGCGACGCCCACGGCCTGACCGGCCCGGCACTGATGCAGCGTATGCAGGAACACGCCGAGCGTTTCGAGACTGAAGTGGTGTTCGACCACATCAACGCCGTAGACCTGGCGCAAAAGCCGTTCACCCTCAAAGGTGACAGCGCCACCTACACCTGTGATGCACTGATCATCGCCACCGGTGCCAGCGCTCGCTACCTGGGCCTGCCGTCGGAAGAAACCTTCATGGGCAAAGGTGTTTCGGCCTGCGCTACCTGTGATGGTTTCTTCTACCGCAACCGTGAGGTGGCGGTAGTGGGTGGCGGTAACACCGCTGTCGAGGAAGCCCTGTACCTGGCCAACATTGCCAGCAAGGTCACTCTGGTTCACCGCCGCGAGACCTTCCGCGCCGAGAAGATCCTGGTCGACAAGCTGCACGCCCGTGTGGCCGAAGGCAAGATCGTGCTGAAGCTCAACGCCACGCTGGACGAAGTGCTGGGTGACGACATGGGCGTGACCGGTGCGCGCCTGAAGAACAACGATGGCAGCAGCGAAGACATCAAGGTCGACGGCGTGTTCATCGCCATTGGCCATACCCCGAACACGTCGCTGTTCGAAGGCCAGCTGACCCTCAAGGACGGCTACCTGGTAGTCAACGGCGGCCGTGACGGCAACGCCACTGCCACCAACATCGAGGGTGTGTTTGCTGCCGGTGACGTGGCTGACCACGTGTACCGCCAGGCGATCACCTCGGCCGGTGCCGGTTGCATGGCTGCACTGGACGTCGAGCGCTACCTGGATGGCCTGCAGAACGCGGCACATTGATTCTGCGCAGGTAAATGACAAACCCCCGCCTTTGAGCGGGGGTTTGTTTTTTCAGGCCAGGGGCCGCGCACGTGCGGTAAGCCCTCTGAGCCCTTACAGGCTCAGGCGCATCGACAGGTCCACCGCCTTGACGTCCTTGGTCATGGCACCGATGGATATGTAGTCCACACCCGTTTCGGCGACCACCAGCAGGGTGCTTTCGTTGATCCCGCCACTGGCTTCGAGTTTGGCACGGCCAGCATTCAGGCGGACGGCTTCGCGCATGTCGTCCAGGCTCAGTTCATCGAGCATGATGATGTCGGCACCAGCGTCCAGTGCCTGCTTCAGCTCGGCCAGGCTTTCCACTTCGATTTCCACGGGTTTGCCGGGGGCGATGCGGTGTGCCGCGGTGATCGCTTCGGCGATGCCGCCGCTGGCCGCAATGTGGTTTTCCTTGATCAGGAAGGCATCGTAGAGGCCGATCCGGTGGTTGTGGCAGCCGCCGCAGGTGACGGCATACTTCTGCGCCAGGCGCAGGCCTGGGAGCGTCTTGCGGGTGTCGAGCAGTTTGACCTGGGTATGGGCAACCTTGTCAGCGAGGAACTGCGCGTGGGTGGCAACACCGGAGAGCAACTGCAGGAAGTTCAAGGCGCTGCGTTCACCACTGAGCAGCGAGCGTGCCGGCCCTTCAAGGGTGAACAGGATCTGGTTGGGCCTGGCCCGGTCGCCGTCCTTGACCTGCCAATGCACCGCCACCCGAGGGTCGAGCTGGCGGAACACCGCATCCACCCAGGCAGTACCGCTGATGACGCAGTTCTCACGGGTGATGATGGTGGCCTTGGCCAGGCGTTCGGCGGGGATCAGTTGGGCAGTGATATCGCCGCTGCCAATGTCTTCGAGCAACGCACGGCGCACGTTGGCTTCGATTTCGGCAGTCAGATCGGCGAGGCGTAAATTCGGCATGGCGGGCTCCACAAGCTAAGTGGCCGGGATTATAGGTCAGCCCGTGCCGGGGTTGCAGCAAACAAGCGGCGTGTTGTGCAGGGTTTGGCTACTCGAGAACACACTTTTTCACGATACATCTGCCTGTGCGACGGGGCATACTGGCATTGTCTTTGGGTTGCTTTCAGGAATTTCTATGCAGTTGGACCGTGCTACCGGCTGGGTTGCCGGCATCACCCATTGCCCTTCGCCAAACTTTAACGCCCGCCCTGATGGCGAAGCCATTTCCCTGCTGGTGATCCACAATATCAGCTTGCCGCCAGCGCAATTCGCCACCGGCAAGGTTCAGGCGTTCTTCCAGAACCGTTTGGACCCTGGCGAGCACCCGTTTTTCGAGACCATCAAGACCTTGCGCGTTTCTGCGCATTTTTTGATCGAGCGTGATGGTGCCGTCACCCAGTTCGTGTCCTGCCTGGATCGGGCCTGGCACGCCGGTGTCTCGGCATTTGACGGTCGCGAAGGATGTAACGACTTTTCTTTGGGTATCGAACTGGAGGGCACCGACGATATGCCCTTCACCGATGCCCAGTATCAGGCCTTGCAGGTGCTGACCCGGCAACTGCAGGCGGCCTGGCCAGCGATTAGCTGCGAACGGATTCGCGGCCACAGTGAAATTGCCCCGGGTCGCAAGACGGATCCGGGCCCAGCCTTTGATTGGGCGCGTTACCGCGCCGCCCTGCAGGATAGCGAGGAGAAATCATGAGTTTTCTGGTGTTGTTGCTGGTGTTGTGGATCGAGAAGTTTTCGGCGTTGCGTCAGCGCCTGCAACGCGATGGCTTCTTTCTTGGCGAGTTGGCGCGACTGGAGCGTAGCGGCAAAACCCATCCGTGGTGGGCGCTGGGTATTCTGGTGCTGCTGCCGGTGGCGTTGCTGGCGTTGCTCGTGCATGCGCTGGAACCGGTGGCGTATGGTTTGCTGGTCTTTCCGATCCACTTGCTGGTGCTGATTTACAGCTTGGGACGTGGTGATGTGAAGGCGTCGCTGGGCGCATTTCGCGATGCGTGGCGGCGTGGCGA
Organism: Pseudomonas sp. HLS-6 TE3448; assembly: GCF_053629555.1. Classification (NCBI taxonomy): domain Bacteria; kingdom Pseudomonadati; phylum Pseudomonadota; class Gammaproteobacteria; order Pseudomonadales; family Pseudomonadaceae; genus Pseudomonas; species Pseudomonas sp. HLS-6 TE3448. The sequence goes on from NZ_JBRJIO010000001.1 coordinate 2,205,917, forward strand.
TGAGCAGGCCGCACTGCATGTGGCTGAACGTGATCTGGGCTTGGCCGCCGACAATGAAACCATGTTGATTGAGCGGGTTGAAGGGCATCTGCTGTGGCAGGCCTACCAGAGCCTGTTCGCGGTGATTTTCTGGTACTTCCTGCTGGGCCCGGCCATCGCGTTGGGTTACCGCTTGTTGGCATTGACGGCGGCTCATGCGCGTAACGAGGCATTGCGTGACTGTGCAGGGCAGGTACGGCATGCCTTCGATTGGCTGCCCGTACGCTTGTTGGCCTTGAGCTTTGCCTTGGTCGGCAATTTCGTTGCGGTCAGCCGTGCGTTGTTGCACGAATTGCTGAACTGGCACATCAGCGCCGGTCGGCTGATTCACATCGCCGGCCGTGCGGCCGGCGAGCTCTCTCAGGGCGCTGCGGTCGGCCCTGATGGCCTTGCCGATCTGGACACCCTCTGGGAACTGCTGCTGCGTTCCGCCGTACTCTGGTACGCCGGCTTCGCCCTCTGGACCGTCCTTGCCTGAAACCATGGCGGATCGAGCTCGGGCTCGATCCGCCGGTTAACCTTAAGTTACAAAACCCCGCATCGATATGCGTTATACAGGACCTGGTGAACATCGCCGGTGGCCTAGAGCCATTGCGCCTATAGAACAATAAGAATCAAGGAGACGACCCGTGAAGCGCCTCTTGTATCCCGCCGTTGCGCTGATGAACCGCCTGAGTTTCGGGATGAAGTTCAGCCTGATCAGCGTCCTGTTTTTCCTGCCCATGCTGGTGACCAATTTCTATCTGGTCCGCGACGCGTATGCCCAGCTCAATGCCACCCGCGTCGAGTTGCAAAGCCTCGATCTGCTTGGCAGCAGCCTGATGTTGCGCAGTGATCTGGAAACCTTGGGCAACCTGGTGCAGATCAATGCTGTGCTGGGGCAGTCGGGCAAGGCCGAGGATGTCGAGGTGAAAATCTCGGCCCTTGAACAGCAGCTGCTGTCCCGCCTGCAGGGTTTGAGCACGGTATCGGTCGATGAGGCGCAGGTGCGAGCCTTCGAGGACAAACGCAGTGAAATGCTGGCCGTGTTCCAGCGTGCGCAGAGCGAATCGTCCTTGTTGAGCAAGGCAGCCCTGTTTGACAAGCTGCTGGCCCAGGCCCAGGTGCTGAGCAAGCTGATCGCCAGCCAGGCCGGGCTGAGCCAGGATGATGAGCGTGTCGTTCGCCAACTCAGTGAGCTGTTGATCAGCGCAACCCCGCAGGTCACTCAGGCCTTGGGTGAGGGGCGAGCCATGGGCGCCTATTCCCTTGGTCAAGGCTTTCTCAATTCGTCCTCCAGTACCCGTTTCGAGGAACTGCTGCAGGCCCTCGACAAACTCGCAGCGGACTATGCGATCAAGGTGCAGGACGCCCTGGCCACTGAACCGCGGGCGAAGGCGAGCCTGGGGGCGCACGCTGCAGCCAGCCAGGCCACATTGAAGCAGGCCAGTGAGCTGTTCGAGGAGCAGGTGGTCATGGCCGACACCCTTGATGCGCCGTGGCCAGCTTTTTATCAACAGGCTAGCGACTTGATGGCGCAGACCTACCAACTCAACAGTGCAACCCTGGACTTTCTGCGCCTGGAGTTGCAGCAGCGACTGGGGGAATACCGTCAGCACATGACACTGCTGGTGGCGGCACTGGCGGGCATATTCCTGTTGATCGTCTACCTGTACAGCGGCTTCTATGCCTCGACCCGCAGCACGCTGAAGCGTCTTGGCGTTGTGATGGACGAGGTGGCGGCTGGTGACATGACCGTGAACTTCCAGGCCCACAGCCGCGATGAGCTGGGTGAGTTGGGGCAGGTGTTCAATGCCACGGTGCGGCGTATTCACGACCTGATCGAGCAGGTTGGCCAGACCGTGGCGCAGGTTGAGTACCAGGCCGGGCAGGTGCATGCCGTTTCGGCGCGCAGCAACCAGGCGGTCAGCGGTCAGCGGGGGCAGATCGAACAGGTGGCCACGGCGATGAACCAGATGTCGGCGACGGCCCAGGAGGTCGCACGCAGCACGGCGGCGGCGGTCAACAGCGCCCATGGGGTCAATCGGGACACCGTCAGTGGGCGCAGCCTGGTGGCGTTGCAGCAAGGCAGCATTGCCCGCCTGGCCAGTGAGATTGATCAATCGGTACAGGTGATCAACCAGTTGGCCAGTGACAGCCAGGCCATCAGCCGGGTGCTGGAGGTGATCAAGAGCATTGCCGAACAGACCAACCTGCTGGCGTTGAACGCCGCTATCGAAGCGGCCCGTGCCGGCGAGCAAGGCCGTGGCTTCGCCGTGGTGGCCGATGAGGTGCGCACACTGGCCAAGCGCACTCAGCAATCGACCGAAGAAATCGAGCAGATGATTTCACGCTTGCAGGGTGGTGTGGGCGCTGCGGTCAAGGCGATGGACAGCAGCCATCAGATGGCATCGGGGACGGTGGGCCAGTCTGAGCAGGTGCAGCAGGCGCTGGAGAACATTCTGGGTGCCGTCGGTACGATCGTCGACCAGAACCAGCAGATTGCCGCTGCGGTAGAGCAGCAGACCGCGGTAGCCCATGACATCGACCAGAACATCGTGCAGATCAACCGCGCCGCCGAGCATGCCAGTGACGGCGCGCACCAGACCGAAGATGCCAGCCGGCAACTGTCTACCCAGGTGCTGGAGCTCAAGCGTTTGATTGGAGCGTTTCGGGTCTAGGATCAGGCAGGTTCGCTGTACGAGGGGTTACCAGCCAAATAGCTCACAGGCCGTGAGGCTGCTGGCCTCGGCCAACTGCTCGGGCGCAATGCCCATCAGCTCGGCCAGCGCGGTGGCAATCTGTGGCAGGTGTTCCGGGCTGTTGCGCAGCCCGGCAAACATCACCGGTGCCATGTCCGGGGCGTCGGTTTCCAGTACCACGCTGTCCAGTGGCAAACGCGCAATGGTTTTGCGCAGACGCAGTGCCTGTGGCCAGGTGGCCGCGCCACCCAGGCCGAGCTTGAAGCCCAGCTTGATGTACTCCCTGGCTTCTTCGTAACTGCCGGCAAACGCGTGGATTATTCCACCGCGTGCCAGCTTGTAGCGCTTGAGGGTTGCAATGACCTGAGCGTGGCTGCGCCGTACATGCAGCAGTGCTGGCAGGTTGAAGTCAGCTGCCAGCTGTAACTGGCCTTCAAACAGGGCATTTTGCCGATCCCGGTCGAGGGTTTCCAGGTAGTAGTCCAGGCCAAACTCACCCACTGCACACAGCTGGCGCGCGCCGTGCAGGCGGTTCAGCCAGTCTTTCAGTGCCAGCAGATCCTCGGCGCGGTGCTCATCCAGGTACACCGGATGCAGGCCAAACGCGGCATACAACTGTGCGTCGCTTTGCACCAGCTCCCAGATCCGCTGCCAGTTGTCCCGATACACCCCCAGCACCACCATGCGTTCGACACCCTGGGCCCGGGCATTGGCCAGCAATGCTGTGCGGTCAGCATCGAAGTCCGGAAAGTCCAGGTGCGTGTGGGTGTCGATCAGGCGCATGGTCAGGCCGCAAAGATTCGCTGTTTGAAGGTCCGGCCAATGGCATGGACACCCGGCGTGTAATCGTTTTTCTCAACCGCCGCCAAAGCCAGTTTCAGCGCCGTTTCGGCGATCAGCCCGTGTTGCTGGGCCATGGCGTTGACTGGCAGTGGCAGGAAGTCCAGCAACTGGGTGTCACCAAAGGTGCCCAGATGCACAGCACGGGAGTCGGCTGGACGGCTTTGCAGTACGTCGAACACGCCCTGCAGCAGCACGTAGGAGGTGGTCACCAGTGCGTCGGGCAGGCGGCCCAGATCGGCCAGCAGTTCGCCCATCAGGCGACGACCGCAGTCACGGCTGAAGGCCTCGCCCTGATAGTGGCTGATGCTGCCGGTAAAGCCTTCCAGCGCCTGATCGAAGCCACGGGTACGGGCCTGGCTGACGCTCAGTTCGGCACGCGCACCAATCAGGGCGATGTGCTTGGGCGCCGATTCCAGCAGGCTGCGGGTCAACTGCAGGCTGGCGTTCTGGTCATCACTGACCACCGAGCAGAAATGCGCGGCGTCCAGCGTACGGTCGATGGCAATGATCGGCAGGCCTTTAGCCTGCAACTGCCGATAGCTGTCGTCGTCTTCTGGCAGGCAGGTGGCGACAAACAAGGCATCACAACGGCGGGCGCGGAACAGCTGCTGCAACTGCCGCTCGCTGTCGGGGTTGTCGTCGCTGCTGGCGATCAGCAACTGATAGCCCTGGGCGCGGGCGCCTTGCTCCAGCCGTTTGGCGATGCACGCGTAGGAGGGGTTTTCCAGATCAGGCAGGATGAACCCCAGGGTGCGCGTGTGTCGGCTGCGCAGGCCCGCGGCCTGTGGGTTGGGCGTGAAGCCATGTGCATCGACCACTGCACGCACCCGCTCTACAGTACTGTTACTGATGCGTTGCTGTTCGGCCTTGCCATTGATGACATAGCTGGCGGTGGTCACAGACACACCGGCCAGGCGAGCGATATCGCTGAGTTTCACCGAATTATCCTTGTTATTACCAGGTCTTGGCTGCGAAGCCTGACTGGGTAGTTTCGCCGATCTCATCGCAGTAGCGCAGACGACTATTGTCGCAGTTGCCCGACAAGATGGGGCTTCATAGATCGCAGATTATCGAGTAACGTGATCGTCATTATAGATTAAACGTTTCAGCTGGCGCTTTTTCTGCCCTGCTAGCCACCGGCGCCAAGGCCAGACCTCTAAGGACTGTGCTGAAATATCCACAACAATACCTCGGCGCCCACCTGGCGCTGCAAAGGAGAGGGTCATGCTCGAGCTCACCGTAGAGCAGATATCCATGGGCCAGACGGCTGTGGATAAACCGGCCGCACTGCAACTGTTGGCAGACCTGCTGGTCGCTGACGGGTTGGTCGCCGAAGGTTACCTGGCCGGGTTGCAGGCCCGCGAGACACAAGGCTCGACCTTTCTTGGCCAGGGCATCGCTATCCCGCATGGCACTCCACAGACCCGCGACCTGGTGCATACCACCGGCGTGCGGCTGTTGCAGTTTCCCGACGGTGTGGACTGGGGCGACGGTCAGAAGGTTTACCTGGCCATTGGCATCGCCGCCAAATCCGATGAGCACCTGCGGCTTCTGCAACTGCTGACCCGGGCCTTGGGTGAAACCGACCTGGGTGAGGCGCTGCGCCGTGCCTCCTCTGCCGAGGCACTGTTGAAATTGCTGCAGGGCGCACCGCAAGCGTTGGCGCTGGATGCCCAACTGATCGGCCTTGGCGTGCCGTCGGAAGATTTCGAGGAACTGGTCTGGCGCGGTGCACGCCTGCTGCGGCGTGCCGAATGCGTGGGGAACGGCTTTGCGGCAGTGCTCCAGCAAGTCGAGGCCTTGCCGCTGGGCGATGGGCTTTGGTGGTTGCACAGCGAGCAGACGGTGCGGCAACCGGGCCTGGCGTTCGTGACCCCGGCACAACCGCTGCGTTACTTGGGCCAGCCCTTGAACGGGCTGTTCTGCCTGGCCAGCCTGGGCGAAGCCCATCAGGCGCTGCTCGAACGTTTATGCACACTGCTGATCGAAGGCCGTGGCCAGGAACTGTTTCGCGCCACCAGCAGCCGCACGGTATTGGAAGTATTGGGTGGCGAAGTGCCGGTCGACTGGCCCAGCGCACGCATTACCCTGGCCAATGCCCATGGCCTGCACGCGCGCCCGGCCAAGATCCTTGCGCAGTTGGCCAAGGCCTTTGAGGGCGAAATTCGCCTGCGCTTGCCGGAAACCGGCCAGGCTGCCGTCTCGGCGAAGAGCTTGAGCAAGCTGCTCAGCCTGGGCGCTCACCGTGGGCAGGTGCTGGAATTCATCGCCGAGCCAAGCATTGCGGCTGACGCGTTGCCGGCCTTGCTGGCCGCAGTGGAAGAGGGGCTGGGCGAGGAGATCGAGCCGTTGCCGACTCTTGCGCCTGAGCCTGTGGTTGCCGAGGTGATTCAACCGTTGGTTCAGGCCCCGGTGGCAGGTGCGTTGATTCAAGGGGTGGCGGCCGCCCCTGGAATCGCCAGCGGCCCGGCGCATGTGCAGGTGTTGCGCGAATTCGACTATCCGCTGCGCGGTGAATCACCTGCTGTGGAGCGCGAGCGATTGCAGCAGGCACTCGCGGCCGTACGTGACGATATCGACGGGGTGATCAAGCGCAGCCAGGCCAAGGCGATCCGTGAAATCTTCATCACCCACCTGGAAATGCTCGACGATCCCGAACTGGGCGATGAGGTTGAACAGCGTCTGCGCCAGGGTGAAAGCGCCGAAGCCGCGTGGATGGCGGTAATCGATGGCGCAGCCCGACAGCAGGAAGCCCTGCACGATGCCCTGCTCGCTGAACGTGCCGCCGACCTGCGCGACGTCGGTCGCCGGGTGCTGGCGCAGTTGTGTGGCGAGGCCGATGTAGCCTTGCCGGACGCGCCTTATGTGCTGGTCATGGAAGAGGTTGGGCCTTCCGATGTCGCCCGGCTTGACCCGGCCCGTGTTGCCGGCATTCTTACCGCCCGCGGGGGCGCTACCGCGCACAGCGCCATTGTTGCCCGTGCGCTTGGCATTCCTGCGGTGGTGGGGGCGGGGGCGTCAGTGTTGTTGATTGCCCAAGGCACGCCGCTGCTGCTCGACGGCCAGCGCGGACGTTTGCATGTGGCGCCCGAGCCTGCGCTGTTGCAGCGCTCCCTGGCCGAGCGTGACCGTCGTGAACAGCGTTTGCAGGCCGCCCGTGCGCGTCGTCTGGAACCGGCGCATACCCTGGATGGGCACGCGATCGAAGTCTTTGCCAACATCGGTGAAAGCGCGGGTATCGCGGCGGTGGTCGACCACGGGGCCGAAGGCATCGGCTTGCTGCGCACTGAGCTGATTTTCATGGCCCACCAGAGCGCTCCCGATGAAGCGACTCAGGAGGCGGAGTACCGCAAGGTGCTCGATGGTCTCGACGGGCGGCCACTGGTGGTGCGAACCCTTGATGTCGGAGGGGACAAACCGTTGCCCTACTGGCCGATCGAGCAGGAAGAAAACCCGTTCCTCGGTGTACGCGGTATTCGCCTGACGCTGCAACGGCCGCAGATCATGGAGAGCCAGTTGCGGGCCCTGTTGCGCGCCGCCGACAACCGCCCGCTGCGGATCATGTTTCCGATGGTCGGGCAGTTGGAGGAGTGGCGCGAAGCGCGGGCGATGGTCGAGCGCCTACGCGAGGAAATCGAGGTCAGCGACCTGCAGGTCGGGATCATGATCGAAGTGCCTTCGGCGGCGATACTGGCGCCAGTGCTGGCCCGCGAAGTGGACTTCTTCAGCGTCGGCACCAATGACCTGACCCAGTACACCCTGGCCATTGACCGTGGTCACCCGACGCTTTCCGCCCAGGCCGATGGCCTGCACCCTGCGGTACTGCACTTGATCGACACGACGGTGCGTGCGGCCCATGCCCACGGCAAGTGGGTCGGGGTATGCGGCGAACTGGCGGCCGACCCACAGGCGGTGCCAATCCTGCTGGGCCTTGGGGTGGATGAACTGAGCGTGGCGGCGCGCAGCATCGCCGAGGTCAAGGCTCAGGTACGTGAACTGAATTATGAACACACCCGGCAGTTGGCGCGTGACGCGTTGGCTCAGGGTAGCGCCGCCGATGTGCGGGCGCTGGTGGAGATACTCTGATGGCCAAGATCCTGACGCTGACCCTCAACCCGGCACTGGACCTCACCGTTACGCTGGAGCACTTGCAGCCGGGCACCGTCAACCGCAGCAAAGGCCTGCAGGCTCATGCCGCTGGCAAGGGACTCAACGTGGCTCAGGTACTGGCCGACCTGGGGCACCAGGTGACAGTAAGCGGTTTTCTGGGGGCGGATAACCTTCAACCGTTTGAGGCGCTGATTGCACAGCGTGGCTTTGTTGACGGCTTCATTCGTGTTCCGGGGCAGACCCGTAGCAATATCAAGCTGGTCGAAGGCACAGGGCGGGTGACGGACATCAATGGCCCTGGGCCGGAGGTCAACGAATCGGCTTTTGCGGCACTGTTGGAGCGTCTTGAGCACATCGCACCGGGGCATGACGCCGTGGTCGTGGCCGGTAGCCTGCCGCCTGGCGTCACCGTGCAGTGGTTTGCACAACTGCTTGCCCGCCTCAAGGCCTTGGGGCTGAAGGTGGCGCTGGACACCAGTGGCGAGGCCTTGCGGGCCGGCCTTGCCAGCATGCCGTGGTTGGTCAAGCCCAACACCGACGAACTGGCTGAAGTGCTGGAAACGCCGCTGCACAGTTTTACCGAGCAGCACGCCGCAGCGCGCCGTTTGCTGGACCTGGGCATTGAGGAAGTGGTGGTTTCTCAAGGGGCCGAGGGCGTTACCTGGTTCAACGCCCAGGCCACCTTGCACGCCTCGCCGCCCCGCGTGAAGGTCGCCAGTACCGTGGGTGCCGGTGATTCGTTGTTGGCGGGCATGGTCCACGGGCTGCTGACTGGCGACGACGCCAAGACCACCTTGCGGCGGGCAACCGCCATTGCGGCCATGGCCGTGAGCCAGATCGGCTTTGGCATTACCGACCCACAGTACCTCGTGCAGTTGCAGCGTGAGATCCGAATCCACACCCCGGCAGCAGAACAAGAGGGTTGAACATGAAACTGGCGATTGTCACGGCTTGTCCCAACGCCATGGTCTCCAGCGTGCTCAGTGCACGCTTGCTGGAGGCTGCGGCCCGCCGCCAGGGCTATGGCACCAGCGTCGAAGTTCACGACCCGGCACACCCTGAGCGGCAACTTCAGGCGGCGGATATCGACGCGGCTGACTGGGTTCTGGTGGTCAGCAGCGGCCCGCTGGACCTGCAACGGTTTGCCGGCAAGCGGCTGTTTCGCAGCACCCCATCGCAGGCGCTGCAGGATGTTGATCATTTCTTGCGCGAGGCGGCCCAGAAGGCCGAGGTTTATCAGCCGGTGATCGAGGCTGAGGCGCCTGTCGTACAGGGCAAGCGCATTGTCGCCATCACCGCCTGCCCGACCGGTGTGGCTCACACCTTTATGGCCGCCGAGGCGTTGCAGCAGGCAGCGCAGCAACTGGGTTACCAGCTTGAAGTGGAAACCCAGGGTTCAGTCGGCGGCCCGCACACCGCTCAGCGCCCAGGCGATTGCCGACGCGGATGTGGTGTTGCTGGCCGCCGATATCGAAGTGGCCACCGAGCGTTTTGCCGGCAAGCGGATCTACCGCTGCGGCACCGGCATTGCCCTGAAACAGGCGCGCGCTACCCTGGATAAAGCGTTGGCCGAAGGCAAGCAGGAGTCGGCGTCGGCTGGCGGGCAGGCTGCACCGGCCAAGGGTGAGAAGACCGGTGTCTACAAGCACCTGCTGACCGGTGTTTCGTTCATGTTGCCGATGGTGGTGGCAGGTGGTCTGCTGATCGCTCTGTCCTTTGTTTTCGGTATCGAGGCGTTCAAACAGCCAGGCACGTTACCTGCGGCGCTGATGCAGATCGGTGGTGAGGCGGCCTTCAAGCTGATGGTGCCGTTGCTGGCCGGCTACATCGCCTACTCGATTGCCGACCGCCCGGGCCTTGCGCCAGGCATGATTGGCGGCCTGCTGGCCAGCACCCTGGGTGCCGGGTTCATTGGCGGTATCGTCGCCGGTTTTCTCGCCGGGTACAGCGCCAAGGCCATCAACCGCTGGGCGCGACTGCCCAGCAGCCTGGAAGCACTCAAGCCGATCCTGATCATTCCGTTGCTGGCCAGCCTGTTCACGGGCCTGGTGATGATCTATGTGGTCGGCCAGCCAGTGGCGCAGATGCTCGCGGGGCTGACCCATTTCCTCGACAGCATGGGCACCACCAATGCCATTCTCCTCGGCATCCTGCTGGGCGGGATGATGTGCGTTGACCTTGGCGGGCCGATCAACAAGGCTGCGTATGCGTTTTCCGTGGGGCTGTTGGCCTCGCAGAGTTATGCACCGATGGCTGCGACCATGGCGGCGGGTATGGTGCCGCCGATCGGGCTGGGTATTGCCAGTTTTATCGCACGGCGCAAGTTTGCCCAGAGTGAGCGAGAAGCGGGCAAGGCCGCCTTGGTGCTGGGGCTGTGCTTCATTTCCGAAGGCGCAATTCCGTTTGCGGCCAAAGACCCGCTGCGGGTGATTCCCGCCAGCATTGCCGGCGGGGCGTTGACCGGTGCCTTGTCGATGTACTTCGGTTGCAAGCTGATGGCACCCCATGGCGGGCTGTTCGTGCTATTGATCCCGAACGCCATCAACCACGCGCTGCTCTACCTGTTGGCGATTCTCGCCGGTAGCCTGTTGACCGCCGTGTTGTACGCGCTGCTCAAGCGCAGCGACGTTGCCGAGTTGGCGGTCGAGCCGGTCAAGGCCTAAGAGGCTCAGGCGAGTTCGTGCAGGGCGCGGACCAGCACCTGGATATCGTCCGGTGTTGTCGTGAAGCCGGGCGTCACCCGAATGCACGGTCCGCAGGCTGAGCCATCGCGGGCCACGGTGAACAGGTTGTGCTCGTCCAGCAGGCGCCGAACCATGGCCGGCTGGTCAGGCTGGCGGGTAAAGCGCAATGAGGTGATACCGCAGTACAGGCGCGGATCGTCCGGGGTCAGTACTTCGATGCCGGGCAATGCGCGCACCTGCTCAACCCAAAGGTCACGCAGGTAACTCAGGCGTGACCCTTTTACGGCGGCGCCACCCATGGCCCGGTGCTCTTCGAATACAGTCGGCAAGGTCATCCAGGCGGGAATGTTCGGCGTGCCGTACGGCGCCCGCGAGCGGATGTCATCGCGTTGGTAACTCGCCTCGCTCATGTCCGGGTCGATGGCCTGCAGGCGTTCTTCGGCGATGTACAACACCCCCAGGCTCAGCGGCGCGCCGATCCACTTCTGCAGGTTGAAGGCGGCGAAGTCGATGCCTAACTGATCCAGTCTGAAGTCCACCAACCCCAGGGCATGGGCACCGTCGAGCATGACCTCGACACCGTGTGCTCGGGCACAGGCGGCAATGGCCTGCACCGGCATCACCAACCCGGTGCGGTGGGTCACGTAAGTCAGAGCCATCAGCTTGAGTCGAGGGTAGCGCTCGAACGCCTGGCGGTAACTGTCGAGCAGGTTGTCAAAGGTGGCTGGATGCGGATGGCGCAGCTCGATCACTTCCACACCACGGTGGTGCGCCAGCCAGCGCATGGCGCGCTGCACGCTGTCGTATTCCAGGTCGCTGATCAGTACCTGATCGCCTGGGCGCAGGCCATTGTAGTTGCGGATCAGCGACAGCATTGATGCCGATGCGCTTTGCGTCAGGGCCACCGTGTGTGCTGGAACCTGCAACAACTCAGCCAGGGCGGCGTGGATCTGCAGGGTGCCGACCTGATCGAACTGCTGACGCACCGGCAGTGAATTGCCTCGGTTGATCGCCATGATATGCGCTTGGTAGCGCTCGGCGACCGTACGTGTCATGCGACCGAAGTAGCCGTACTCAAGGTTGATCGGCCCAGGCTCGATGTCGTAGCGCGAGGCAACGTTTTGCCAGTAGCCCTCGTCACGGGCCAGAAGGGAGGTCTCAGACAGGGGCAGGTGCTTCATGCGCAGGCTCGCTGTATCAGGGGCGGGGGCGTGGGTGTTTTTTACGCAGGGGAACGAGCAAGTCCGACAGACCGTTGTGGTCGACCTCATGCATCAGCGCCAGCAGGCTGCCCAACTCGCCCTTTGGAAAGCCTTCACGGGCGAACCAGTTCAGGTACTGGCCGGGCAGGTCGGCGATCAAGCGGCCTTTGTACTTGCCGAAAGGCATTTCGCGGGTGACCAGCAGTTCAAGGGCTTCGGGGTTCATGATGCGGCAACAACCTGTGACGTCGAGGGCACGACGATACAGGCATTCTACAGGTGCGCCAAAGGACAGATTCCGTCGAAAAACAGCATACAGATTTGCCCCCGGCGGGCGCTGAGGCTAGACGACCTGATTGCGGCCGTTGTGCTTGGCTTGGTATAGCGCCTCATCGGCAGCCCTCAACAGCGCGTCGAGGCTGTGCTGCGGGCTGTCTGGCGCATGGGTGGCAACGCCGATGCTGACGGTTACCGGCTGCACATCCCCGGCATACGGTGGTTGTGCTTCGATCTGGCGGCGCAGGTTCTCGGCCAGTTGATGGGCGCCCTGCGTATCGGTTTCCGGCAGGATGATCAGAAACTCTTCGCCGCCATAACGGGCGGCAAGGTCTGCTGGCCGACGGATACAGCGCTGGATGGTTGCGGCCACTTTGCGCAGTGCCTGATCGCCGCCCTGATGGCCGTGCCGCTCGTTGAAGGCCTTGAAGCGATCTACGTCCACCATCAGTACCGACAAGGGGCGGGCGTTGCGCTTGGCCCTGGCCCATTCCTGGCGCAGCACCTGGTCCAGGCGCCGCCGATTCGGCAGGTTGGTCAGGCTGTCGGTGGCGGCGAGGGTGGCCAGGCCTTGTTCGGCATCCTGGCGGCGGCGCAGCTCGCGACCCAGCAACAGCGTGAGCCAGAGAATGCCGAGGCACAGCACGCCTGTTGCAGCACCCACCACCAGTGCGGTTCGCAGCCACGATGCGAATACTTCTTCAGTGGGCAGGGCCACAACCACCATCAATGGCAGGTCGGTGACCCGGGAAAAGGTGAACAGACGTTCTTTGCCATCCAGTGACGAGGCTGCGCTAAAGCTGCCTTTGCCTTCTTGCATGGCGCGCTGGAAGTTCGGCTCCTGGCTGAAGTCCTTGCCCACCAATTGGCGGTTGTCCACCGCCGAGTGCCGGGCGAGCAGTACGCCGTTGGTATTGATCAGGTTGATGCTGCCTTCCTGGCCGATGTCCAGGCGCTGGAACAGCTCGTCGAAGTACGACAGGCGTAATGCACCGGCAGCGACGCCAGCAAATCCGCCATGAATGTCCGAGATCCTGCGGCTAAAGCCAATGCACCAGTCCAGGTCGCCGAGCCGCGCCTTGAACGGTTGGCTGATCAGCAGGCCCAGGCCAGGGTTTGCCCGGTGATCCTGGAATACTTTGCTGTCGGCAAAGTTGGCACTGCGTGGGGTCGTGCTGTTGGAGTCAGCGATTACATCGCCGTTACTGTCGAGCCAAAGGATGTCGCCGCGCAATGGCACACTGAAGGCCTGGTTGAACAGCACCTGGTGGCGCAGTTCAGGCGGTATCGTCAGCAGCTCCGGGCGCTGTGCCGCCCAGATCAGGCCCCGCAAGGACAGGTTGTAGAGTTCCACGTTGCGCACAATGTCGGTGTCGATCAACTGCACGATGTTGCGTGCCGAGCGAACGGCGGCCTGCTCGACGTTGGTACGTTCGCGCATCAACAGGAACGTGACGATAGCAACGATCGCCAGAACCGTCAGGCAACTGCCCAGGTTAAGAACCAGTTCCGGATGGCTTCGGTACAGGGCAGAGCGTTGAGGCCGGGTGCGCGAAGTCATGGTTGCCAGTGTTTGACCATAGGTCATGAGCAAGAGGGAGTGCACGGAGGGTGCGCGGCGGCGTATTTTAGGGGTGTGTGTATTGTCGGACAAGATCTAAGGTTATGCATGTCGCTACCTTGTCAGGTCCAACAGATGAACGGCGGGTGCCTTTTGGTGCGCAGGTCTCTGCAGGTGCAGGTCGTGCCTGCGATACGGGCGCTGTGTACGTGCTGGCGCCCGAACGCTCCCATCGCAGGCAAGCCTGCTCCAACAAGGCTCTTGCAGCCCCGAAGGCATGACTGGCTCGCCTGCGATGCTGCAGGTCAGAAAATGTTCAGCGGATACTCGACGATCACACGGTATTCATCGACGTTGTTATCCACCTGCGAATAGCCCTGGCTACCCCGGTGGGCGGCCCAGCGCAGCAGGACGGAAAGGTCCTTGAGGTTGCCTTCCTGGAACACGTACTGCAGGTCGATGTCGCGCTCCCAGTGCTGCGCGTTCTTGCCATCGGGGTTGTACCAGGTTTCGCCGTAGCCTGCGCTGTTCGGGTCGACTTTGGTCAGGTCCAGCTCACCGCGTGAGTAGGACACCACCGAAGTCAGGCCGGGTACGTCAAGGCCCGCGAAGTCATACGCGTACTTGAGCTTCCAGGAGCGCTCGTTGGGGCCGTTGAAGTCCGAGTAGATCTGCGAGTTGTCCAGGTAGATGCTGTCGCCCTGGGTGATGTAGTCGAATGGGGTGTTGCCGTTGACGCGCTGATACACCGCGGTGATCGCATGAAAACCGATACCGACGGTGAAGTGCAGGCTGTAAGTGTTGTTGTCGATGTTGCCCAGCAGCGCATCGCCCGTGTCCTGGGTGTGATAGAAATGCACGCCGGGGTTGAGGCTGACCAGATCGTTCACCTGATAGGTGTAGTCGACGTCGGCGTAGTACTGGTTCCAGATGTCCTTGAGTTCCGCGGCATACAGGCTGGCGGTGAGGTTCGGAATCGAACTCCAGGCTACTCCGGCCCAGTTCAGGTGGCGGCTTTCGCGGTCGTCTGGCAGTTCGCCATAAGAGGTGCCGATGCGGCTGTGCCCGCTTTGGTTGTAGAGCTTGGTGAAGCTGGCCTGGCCGGCGTCGAACATCAGGCCGTCGAGGCTGTTGTTGGTCAGGCTGACCCCGCGGAAGGTCTGCGGCAACATGCGGCTTTCGCCCCCGGCGATCACCGGGTTGTTCAGGAACAGGTCGCCGGCCTTGAGCTCGGTGTCGAAGGCCTTGAGCTTGAGCGCCGCCCCTGCGGTCGAGAAGGAATCCGGAGCCTTGCCATACTCGTAACCTTCTTTGCTGGTACTGCTGACCGGCAGAATGCTGGAGTTGCCGGTACCGCCACCGCCATCGAGCTTCAGGCCGAGCATGGCATGCGCATCAAGGCCGAAGCCGAGTGGGCCTTGCGTGTAGCCCGACTCAAACTTGCCAATGAAGCCCTGGCCCCACTCCTTGTTATCGCGCTGGCCTTGCGAGAGCTGGTTGCGATTCATGTAGTAGTTACGGCTAAGCAATTTGAGGCTGGAGCCTTCGATGAAACCTTCAGCGGGTTCGTCGTCTGCTTGGGCAGTGAAAGGCATCGTTGCAGCCAGTGCAACGAATAGTGGTGTGAATCGTAAAGCAATGCTCACCGTGGTTAACTCCTTGGGTGAAGGTGTGGCTGTTTTTTATTGTGCGAAACAACGATCGTCAGGGGGTAAGGACGATCAGACTCAGGCACTTTTTACCGCGCCAAAAAAAGCCGCTGATCAGCAGCGGCTTTAGACGAAAACCGCACCGGTGAATGCATCACCGGTGCGGTTTTCGGGGGGAGAGCAGAGGGGGCGCTGGGCGCCTGTCAGCTGTCGCTACGGTCACTCGCCGAAACCTTGGACGCTGCGTTTTTCTGGGTTTCCAAGCGGTCTTTACCCTGTTCTGCAATCGCGTGGCGAGCGTTGTCGAGTGCGGCGGCGCGGGCGGCATTCTGAGCCACGAACGCTTGCGACTCTTCGGCCATTACGACCGGCGACAACAACAAAGAAGACAGAACAAAAACGCTGGCAATACCCATACTGTTGGACATTTCGACAAACCTTCTTGCAGAGCAAGTGCTAGTTAGGTGTACATAAATTAGTCGGAAATGTTCGAATGAAACAGAGAGTATTCGGATAAGAACTGTTGCATTTTCGGTAAAAATGGCGGGGCGCGTGCCTGTCCTGGGCGATGTGACTGATCAGTCTGTGAGCATCTTTCGGCTGACAACGCGAGTATGGCCATTTGCCAATATCCTGCTCCAAGTCAATGTTTCAGAAAAAAAACACCTTAGAGTCGAACGCCCTGCCGATTTTCTGCCAACAATAATGAGCGCCCACAATGAAGAGCAATCTGCCTGTGACTGGCCGCAATATGGATTATCCCGGCGATGCCAACATCCTCTCTACCACTGACCTTACCAGCGCGATTACCTACGCCAATGATGACTTTGTCAGCATCAGCGGTTTTAGTC
This sequence comes from Pseudomonas sp. HLS-6 TE3448, assembly GCF_053629555.1. NCBI lineage: Bacteria > Pseudomonadati > Pseudomonadota > Gammaproteobacteria > Pseudomonadales > Pseudomonadaceae > Pseudomonas > Pseudomonas sp. HLS-6 TE3448. The sequence continues at coordinate 2,221,813 of NZ_JBRJIO010000001.1, forward strand.
GTGAAGAGCTTATAGGGCAGCACCATAACCTCGTGCGCCACCCGGACATGCCGCCGTTGGCCTTCGAGCAGATGTGGCAGACGCTCAAGCGCGGGCGTTCGTGGATGGGGCTGGTGAAGAATCGTTGCAAGAGTGGCGATCATTACTGGGTCAGTGCATTTGTGACACCGATCACCAGCCAGGGGCAGACGGTTGAGTACCAGTCGGTACGCACCAAACCGGCAGCTGCGCATGTCGAGGCCGCCGAGCGATTGTATGCCCAGTTGCGCAGTGGTCGCACCAGCTGGTTGCAGCGCCTGCCTGTGCCGGGGCTGGAGTGGCAGTTATGGGGCGGCATGAGCCTGGCATTTACCGTGGCAATGGCCGCGCACTGGCTGCTGCCACTGTCGGATCTACTGACCCTGGCGCTGAGCTTTGCACTGAGTGCTGCCGTGGTATTTCCCCTGTTACGGCCCTTTGAACGCTTGCGACGCCGTGCCAAGGCGGTTGCGGACAACCCATTGAGCCAGCAGCTGTATACCGGTCGCCGGGATGGCGTCGGGCAAATCGAGTTTGCCATGCTGATGCTGGAGTCTCAGGTGGGCGCTGTGGTTGGGCGCATTGGCGACACGTCCAAGCGCTTGGCGGTGGAAGCGGCTGAGCTGGCCAGCCACCTGCACAGCAGTCACAACAGTACGCTGGGCCAGCAAAGTGAAACGGATCAGGTGGCTACTGCCATCCACCAGATGGCGGCCAGTGTGGCTCAGGTCGCCAGCAGTGCTCAGCAGGCCTCACAGGCGGCGGACCAGGCTGAAGATGAAACCCAGAGCGGGCAGCAACTGGTTGATCAGAGCCAGAACGCGATTTTGCAGTTGGCCCGTGAGCTGGAGGTTGCCACGCAAGTTATCCACAACCTGGAGAGCCACAGCAGTGAGATTTCCAGTGTGCTGGATGTCATTCGCAGCATTGCCGAGCAGACCAACCTGCTGGCCTTGAACGCCGCCATCGAGGCGGCTCGGGCAGGCGATCAGGGGCGCGGCTTTGCAGTGGTGGCTGACGAAGTGCGCGGCTTGGCGAAGCGCACTGCCCAATCGACTCAGGAAATTCAACGCATGATCGGTGTGTTGCAAAGCGGTGCGCGCGATGCCGTGCTGGCGATGCAACAGAGCAGTACCTATGTCGGCAATAGCGTTGAGCAGGCACAGCGTGCTGCCAGTGCGCTTGATGGCATCAGTCAGCGGGTTACCCAGATCAATGAAATGAGCCTGCAGATTGCGGCGGCGGTCGAGGAGCAAAGCAGTGTCAGTGAAGACATCAACCGCAACATCACCAGCATTCGCCAAGCCAGCGAAGTTACGGTCAGTGCCGGGCAGCGCGGCCACCTGAACTCCAGCAATGTTGCCGAGCTGGCCGAGGGCTTGCGGCAACTGGCTGACGAATTCTGGCGCCGCCGCAGTTAACCGGCCTGAAGTGGAATGAAGCTGTAGTAGGTCGCCGGTTCGCTGGTGACCTGCGCTCCCAGCGTTCGCAGTTGCTCGGCCAATAGCGGATCGGTCACGTGCAGGCGCCAAGCGCTGCCGGTATCGGCAGAGGCCTCGACGTCACGGATTGCACTCGCCATGGCCTCGACGGTCGGCAGGTAGGCGGTGAAACCGTTGCCCTTCACTGCGCTGACATCAATGCCCAGGTGTTGGCAGATCGCAACTTTGGCACGGATATCTTCGCGGTCAGCCTGACGCGATTGCTCGATCAGTGCTGCCAGTTCCGGGTCCTGGAGCTGGTCGCGGTGAATCAACAGCGGCCCATCCTGCCAGGCTTCGGGTGGGCAATCCTTGGCCTCGGGGCGCAGCGGAATGTGCGGGTTGATTTCCATTGGGTAGATGCGGCATACCAGTGGCCGTTCCGTGTAGATGCGGCAGCGGTAATCCGCATCCAGGTTGCGGCAGGGGCCGACGTTGTACGCCGCAAAGGTCACCGCCAGGTGGATCTGGCTCGCGCCGCACGCCACCGGAAAACTGCGGCGCAAGGCATGCTCGCGCTGGCCGTCAGGCAGGCCTGGGCCCTGCTCGAAAAACGCTTCGAGCAAGACAATCAGTTGGCCGCCGGATGCGCTCCAGCGCCCGGCTTCGGCCAGGGTCAGGGGCACATGATGATCGGTACAGCATTTGCCGCAGCCGACGCAATTGAACGGGGTGGAAAGAGACACGGTAGTGGGCTTCTTCTTAACGAACGGGTGTGACGGCATCCCACTCGGTCACGTGGGCAGTACGGGTTTCACGGTGGTACAGGCACAGCTCGGTACCGGCCTTGTTCTTCATGTGCGCAGGCTTGTAGTGCCCCTGCAAGAGGATCGCCGTGTAACCCACGCTGTCATCGAACAAGGCGCTCTGCTTGAGCGGCTTGACTGAGGTGAGTTGGCTGGCGGCTACGCAGGTGGCCAATGCCTGGTGTTGCGCGTCGGCCCAGGCTGCATCGCTGGAGGCGTTCGCCTGGGTGAGTGGCAAGGCCAACAGGCACAGGGTCATTACGGCGTTTCTCATGGTGCGCGCCTCGTGGGCAGTGACGGTTGCTGGCGATTATGCCTCAGACCGACTGCCCGACAAGTGAGCACAATGCCTTCACTGGCCGAAGTCGGCCACCGTACGCGCAGCATGGATCAGGCAGTCGGTCAGCTCCGGTGAGGAAAACTTGGTCAGTACGGCATTGGCTCCGGCGGCCTTGGCTTTCTCGCTGTTCATGGCGCTGTCCAGCGAGGTGTGCAGGAGCACGTAGAGGTGCTGGAAGTCCGGTGTTTCGCGCAGGGTGCGGGTAAAGGCGTAGCCATCCATTTCGGACATCTCGATGTCCGAGACCACCACGTTGATCTCCTGGTCAGTGCCTTGCAGCTCCAGCAGTTTGTCGATGGCTTCCTTGGCGCTGCGGGCGGTGTGGCACTCGATACCCAGGTTGCGCAAGGTGTGTACCGACTGCTGCAGGGCCACCTGGCTGTCGTCGACCACCAGAATATTGGCAGCGCCAAGCACCGCAGCGTCTTCTGGAGCCAGCTCGATATGGGTGTGATCGTGAGGCGCAGGGGTAATGCCGTGAATCACTTTTTCGATGTCCAGCACTTGCACCAGCGTACCGTCGACCTGGGTTACCCCGGTAATGAACGACTTGCCGCCCGAGGCGAAGGGTGGCGGGCGAATGTCGGTACTCAGGCAGTGAACGATCTTGCTCACGGCTTGTACGTGCAGGCCCTGTTTTGAACGGCTGATATCCGTAACGATCAGGCAGCCCCCGTCCGGGTCGAGCAAGGGGCGCTCGCCGATGGCGCGGGACAGGTCGATCACCGACAGCGAGTTGCCGCGCAAGGTGGCGACGCCTTTGACATGCGGGTGGGACTCAGGCAACCGGGTCAGCGGTGGGCAGGCGATAATCTCGCTGACCTTGAGCAGGTTGATGGCCATCAGCTTGCCGCTGCGCAGGGTGAACAACAGCAGCGACAGCGAGTCCGCACGGGCTTTTTGCGAGACCATAGGCACCTTCAAGGTTTAAGAACAGGGTGAGATGTCGGGTTATCGGCCCAGCATCGGCTGGCTTTAATGCGTCAGCGTAGACCGAGGCGCTTGGCCAGGCGATTGAGGTTGGCCCGATCCAGGCCCAGCTCGCGTGCGGCACTCGCCCAATTGTGTTGATGGCGTTCCAGGCTGGTTTTGATCAGGTCGCGCTGGTAGGTGTCCAGCGCCAGGCGCAGGTCGCCGACCACCGTCGCACTGGCAGGGCTTGCAGTGTTGCTGACCGAGGCCGACTCACTGTGGGGTGCCGGCAAGTCGAGGTCGCTGGCGCTCAGGCTGAGAATTTTCGGTCGTTCCGGGTGTTGTCCAAGGGCCTTGAGTGCCGAGCGGCCAATCAAGTGCTCCAGCTCGCGGACATTGCCTGGCCAGTTATAGGCCAGCAGTGCGGCCTGTGCGTCGGGTGTCAGGCGCAGGCTGTTCAGGCCCATGCGGGAGCGGTTCTGTTCAAGGAAGTAGCCACTGATCAGCAGCACATCGCGCCCACGCTCGCGCAGCGGCGGCACCTGCAGAGGGTAGACGCTCAGGCGATGATAGAAGTCGGCGCGGTAGCGACCGGCGCGCACCTCTTCGGAGAGGTCGCGGTTGGTGGCGGCAATCAGGCGCACATCCACCCGATGATCCTGATCCGAACCCAGCCGTTGCAACTGGCCGCTTTGCAGTACGCGCAACAGTTTGGCTTGCACCTGCAGGGATAGCTCGCCCACCTCATCGAGAAACAGCGTGCCGCCGTTGGCCAGCTCGAACTTGCCGCGGCGTTCACCCACTGCGCCGGTAAAGGCCCCACGTACATGGCCGAACAGTTCGCTTTCCACCAGGGTGTCGGGCAGGGCGGCGCAGTTCAGGCTGACCAGCGGCTTGTCGGCGCGTGACGAGGCTGCATGAATGGCCTGGGCCACTAACTCTTTGCCGACCCCGGTTTCGCCGGTGATCAACACGGTCAGGTCGCTGCCGCCTACCAGGGCGATCTCTTCAAGCAGGCGTTTGTGCGGCTTGCTCTGGCCGATCAACTCCCGCTCCTGAAAACCACTGGCCTCGCGGTAGAGTTCGGCCCGTTGGTGTTCGTCCTCTATGCGCAGGGCCAGGCGCTCGATCCGTTCGGCCACCTTGACCGTTGCGGCGGCCAGGCTGGCGAAGGCTTGCAGGGCATCAAGCTCAATCTGCTGAAAGCGTTCCGGGGCGAGTGCGTCCAGGGTAATCAGCCCCCAAGGCTGTTCATCAACGAACAGCGGACAGCCCATGCAGTCGTGTACTTCAAGGTGCTGGTGCAGGCCTTCGACCAGGCCGTCATAAGGGTCGGGCAGGTCGCTGTCGCTGGCAAAGCGTGTGGGTTCGTGACGGCTTAGCAACACCTGAAAACGCGGGTGCTCGCTGATTTTGAAGCGCCGCCCCAGGGTGTCGGTACTCAAGCCGTCGACCGCCAATGGCACGAGCCATTCGCCCTCGCGTTTCAGCAAGGCCGCAGCGTCGCATGGCAACAGGGTTCGCATGGCCTCCAGCAGGCGTCGATAGCGTTCGCGTTCCGGCAGCTCGCGGGACAGGTCGCTAACCAGTGGCAGCAGGGCGGTGAGCAGGGGCTTTGCGGTCATAATGACTCCTGTTGGTCGAAATGACTATAAAACAGATCGGGTCATAATGACTCTATATTTTTTAAGTTATTGATTTTATTGAATTTTAAACTTGGCACGGTTCCTGAATTACTCATGGCAGTTTTTTACAGAAGCCATAGGCTCAGGAGTCCCCTTATGCTCAATGCCCAAGACCGTGCAATCATCAAAGCAACCGTGCCGCTGCTGGAAAGCGGTGGTGAAGCGCTGACCACGCACTTCTACAAGCTCATGCTCAGCGAGTACCCCGAGGTGCGTCCGCTGTTCAACCAGGCTCACCAAGCCAGCGGTGACCAGCCACGTGCATTGGCCAATGGCGTACTGATGTATGCGCGGCATATCGACCAGCTCGAGCAACTGGGGGGGCTGGTCGGGCAGATTATCAATAAGCATGTGGCCTTGCAGATCCTGCCAGAGCACTACCCGATCGTCGGTAGCTGCCTGCTGCGCGCCATTGAAGAAGTGTTGGGCAGTGAAATTGCCACCCCTGAAGTCATTGCCGCCTGGGGGGCAGCCTATCAACAACTGGCCGACATCCTGATCGGCGCCGAAGCCCAGGTTTATGACCAGAAAGCCGAAGCCGTCGGTGGCTGGCGTGGTGCGCGGGTGTTCAAGCTGGCTGCGCGGGTGGAGGAGAGCAGCGAGATCGTTTCCTTCTACTTCGCGCCTGAAGATGGCGGTGCGATTCTGGCGGCAGAGCCGGGTCAGTACATCGGCCTGCAGCTGTTCATCGACGGCGAAGAGCATCGTCGCAACTACTCGCTGTCGGCATTGAGCAAGGGCGGCCAATACCGCATCAGTGTCAAGCGTGAGGAGGGCGGTAAAGTCTCCAACTACCTGCATGAGCAACTGCAGGTGGGCGATACCCTGAACCTGTTCCCGCCGTCGGGCGAGTTCACCTTGGCTGCCAGCGACAAGCCGCTGGTGCTGATCAGTGGTGGCGTAGGCATCACGCCGACGCTGGCGATGGTGGAGGCAGCGCTTTCCACGGGCCGCTTGATTCACTTTATCCACTGCGCCCGTAACGGTGCAGTGCATGCCTTCCGTGGCTGGATCGATGACCTGGCGGCGACGCATCCGCAGTTCAAGCGCTTCTACTGCTACGCCGAAGACGATGGCGCCAGCCCGGCTGCCGATGCCGTGGGGCTGTTGACCCTCGACCAGTTGGATCAGTGGCTGCCGGCTGAGCGTGACCTGGATGCCTACTTCCTCGGGCCCAAGGGCTTCATGGCGACCGTCAAGCGTCACCTGAAAGGCCTGGGTGTGCCGGAGCAGCAGAGCCGTTATGAGTTCTTCGGGCCGGCTGCAGCGCTGGAATAACCCTCCACAATCCCCAGCAAGGCCGACTCCTGCCTGGAGCCGGCCTTGTTGGCGGTTCAATACGCTGCGCCGCAGCGGAAAAAGCTCGATGTGTAAAAACCTTTAAAGGTTAATCCTGCATTAATCAGCTTATCCTTCACTGCCTGATGTCTATCACGCATGCCTCCTTTCCGATACGTTCCGTTGCCCCGAGGTAACGCTCGGCGATCGGCCGAGCCGCGATGGCCGATGCGGGGCGCGAATTTTGCACATTCAAAGGCCAGAGCCAGCGTGTAGACTTTCGTGTGGCGGTCGGCCGCCAGCGGAGTCATTTATCTATTAAAGGGAACGGCAATGAATGAACACGTACAGCGCCTGAATCGAGAGCGGCGCTTTCTGGTTCTGCTGGGGATAATCTGCCTGGCGTTGATCGGAGGCGCACTGTATATGCAGATCGTCCTCGGTGAGGCACCGTGCCCGCTGTGCATCCTGCAGCGGTACGCGTTGCTGCTGATTGCCCTGTTTGCCTTCATCGGTGCGGCCATGCCCGGTAAGCGCAGCCTGACGGTCTTCGAGATACTGGTAGTACTGAGCGCCATAGGCGGCATCGCCGCTGCGGGCAACCATGTCTATATTCTGGCCAACCCGGCCGTCAGTTGTGGTATCGACACCCTGCAACCGATCGTCGACGGGTTGCCGCTGGCTTCGGTTCTGCCGCTGGTGTTTCAGGTCGATGGCTTTTGCTCCACGCCCTACCCGCCGGTAATGGGTTTGTCGCTGGCGCAATGGGCGCTGCTGGCCTTTACCCTGACGGCTGTTCTGGTACCGCTGGGCATCTACCGCAACCGTCGCCAGCCTTAGACAAAAGTCACGCGCCGGGCAAGTGCGCTGCGACATCCGGTGCGCCTTGAATGTCGCAGCAGCATTGATCTGGATCAAGTCGCAGCCCTTGTAGTGCGGGCCTTTCAGGCGTACTGGGAGGGGTGCGACAAACTGTCGCAAAATTGATTTTGAACGATTTATTGTTGCAGTTTCTGTAAAGGACTGTTGCGCAATAAGTCATAGTCAATGCCAAGTTACATATCTACAATCGCCCCCAATTTCCGTTCGGCACCGCTTGCGAGTCGCAGGATTAAAGGAGCTAAGGCTCTTTTCGCTGACTCTGTCGAGCATCGCCAGCGGCGATGCCGGGCTGACCCCCCTCCGTGATTTCCCGCACCAAATGGACTTGGTCTGAAGACAGGCCCGTTGCCTACGAAGTCAAAATAATAACCGTCGTTATATAGGGTTTTGCTGAGTCGCCACAGCGCTCCTCCATGCATGCCCCTATTCGATCCCGTAAATGCTAACGCTTGGCAGGACGAAGTGTTGGCGACCAAAACACAAATTGCATTGAAGCAAGCTGCTCTAGAGGTCGTGAAATGAGTAAAAAGCGTTACCCCAGACTGTTTGGCATTCTGCCCTTTTTAGGCATGCTTTTTCTCAGTGGGTGCAATTGGACCCTGCTCGACCCGAAGGGTCAGGTCGGCATTGAGCAAAAGAACCTTATCCTGATCGCTACCGGCCTGATGCTGTTGGTGGTGATTCCGGTCATCCTGATGACCATCGCATTCGCCTGGAAGTACCGTGCTTCCAACAAGGCGGCCAACTACACGCCTGACTGGTCGCACTCGACCAAGATCGAAGTGGCGGTCTGGACCATCCCGGTACTGATCATCATTGCGCTGGGCTATGTCACCTACAAGACCACCCACTCGCTGGATCCGTATCGCCCTCTGGACTCCGAGGTCAAGCCGGTACAGATCGACGTGGTCGCGCTGGACTGGAAATGGCTGTTCATCTACCCGGAACAAGGCATTGCCACGGTCAACAAGATCGTCTTCCCGGCCAACACCCCGGTTAACTTCCGCGTGACCTCCGATGCGGTCATGAACTCGTTCTTCATCCCGGGCCTGGGCGGTCAGATCTACGCCATGGCCGGTATGACCACCAAGCTGCACCTGATCGCCAACGAGAAGGGTGAGTTCGACGGTATCTCCGCCAACTACAGCGGTGCGGGTTTCACCGGTATGAAGTTCAAGGCAATTGCCACCTCTCAGGCTGATTTCGACGCCTGGGTAAACGAAGTCAAGCAGTCGCCTAAGCAGCTGGAAGCAGCTGAGTACGAGGCTCTGGCCAAACCAAGCGAAAACAATCCGGTTGCGCTGTACGGCGCTGCACCGGCTGACTTCTTCCAGACCATCGTCGACAAGTACGAAGGCATGAAACGTGGCAAGCCTGTGCACCACGAGAAGGAAGCCAGCAAGGAAGTAGCCGCTGTGCAAGAGGTGGACACGAGTATGCATTCAGCTGCTGGGGCAGAGGAGTAAGAGATGTTCGGTAAACTAAGTCTGGATGCGATACCGTATCACGAGCCGATAGTCATGGTGACCATTGCCATGATCGCGCTCGGCGGTATCGCGCTGATCGGTGCTATCACCTATTTCCGCAAGTGGACCTACCTGTGGACTGAGTGGCTGACTTCGGTCGACCACAAGAAAATCGGGGTGATGTACATCATCGTCGCGATGGTCATGCTGCTGCGCGGCTTTGCCGACGCCATCATGATGCGTACCCAGTTGGCCATGGCCACTGGCGGCGGCGAGGGCTACCTGCCGCCCGAACACTATGACCAGATCTTCACCGCTCACGGTGTGATCATGATCATTTTCATGGCCATGCCATTCTTCACCGGCTTGATGAACATCGTCCTGCCGCTGCAGATCGGTGCGCGTGACGTGGCCTTCCCGTTCCTGAACTCCCTGAGCTTCTGGCTGCTGGTGTCCGGCGTTGCGCTGGTCAACATCTCCCTGGGCGTTGGTGAATTCGCCAAGACCGGCTGGGTTGCCTATCCGCCGCTGGCCGGGATTCAGTACAGCCCTGGCGTCGGTGTGGACTACTACATCTGGGCGCTACAGATATCCGGATTGGGGACAACGCTAACGGGCGTCAACTTCCTTGCCACCGTGCTGAAAATGCGCGCGCCTGGCATGAAGCTGATGGACATGCCGATCTTCACCTGGACCTGCACCTGGGCCAACATCCTGATCGTTGCATCGTTCCCGATCCTGACCGCTACACTCGCACTGCTGACTGTTGACCGTTATCTGGACTTCCACATTTTCACCAACGAGCTTGGTGGGAACCCGATGATGTACGTCAACCTGTTCTGGGCGTGGGGTCACCCTGAGGTGTACATCCTGATCCTGCCGGCGTTCGGCGTGTTCTCGGAAGTCATTTCGACCTTCACCGGCAAGCGTCTGTTCGGCCACAAGTCGATGATCTACGCCAGCGGCGCGATCTCGGTACTGGGCTTCGGCGTTTGGCTGCACCACTTCTTCACCATGGGTTCGGGCGCTAGCGTCAACACCTTCTTCGGTCTGGCGACGATGCTGATTTCGATCCCGACCGGTGTGAAACTGTTCAACTGGCTGTTCACCATCTACCAGGGCCGTCTGCGCTTCACCGCGCCAGTATGCTGGACCCTGGGCTTCATGATCACCTTCTCCATCGGTGGTATGACGGGCGTTCTGCTGGCGGTTCCAGGTGCTGACTTCGTTCTGCACAACAGCCTGTTCGTGATTGCTCACTTCCACAACGTGATCATCGGTGGCGCGGTATTCGGCTACATCGCCGGTTTCGCCTTCTGGTTCCCGAAAGCCTTCGGTTTCACCCTGAACGAGAAGTGGGGCAAAGCGGCCTTCTGGTTCTGGATCTCCGGCTTCTACGTGGCCTTCATGCCACTGTACGCGCTGGGCTTCATGGGTATGACCCGTCGTCTGAACAGCTCGACCAACCCTGCCTGGGAACCGTACCTGTACGTTGCCGTGGTTGGTGCGGTGCTGATCCTGTTCGGTATCGCCTGCCAGCTGATCCAGCTGTACGTTTCGATCCGTGATCGCAAGCAGAACATGGACGTTACCGGTGACCCGTGGAACGGCCACACCCTGGAATGGTCGACTTCGTCGCCACCACCGTTCTACAACTTCGCCACCCTGCCAGTTAATGCCGGCCTGGATGCATTCACCGAAGCCAAGCGTGATGGCTCTGCTTACAAGGCTCCTGCCAAGTACAGCGCGATCCACATGCCGAACAACACCGCCACTGGCGTGTGGATGGGTGCACTGATCACTGTGTTCGGTTTCGCCATGATCTGGCACATCTGGTGGCTGGTTGTCGCCAGCCTGGTTGGCACCATTGCGGTCTTCGTTGCTCATGCTGCACGTGACGACCAGGGCTACATGGTTCCTGCAGAGGAAGTCGCCCGCATCGAGGGTGAGCGTTTGAAGGCCTTGGGCCTGGCAACCGGCTCCCCAGTGCATGGCGCACGTGTCGAATCGTTTGAACGGGTTTAATCAATGTCCAGTCATGTATTGAATGCTGATGCTGCTCATGGTCACGACCATGGGCACGAAGAACACCACGACTCGGGCCCGATGACCGTATTCGGTTTCTGGCTCTACCTGATGACCGACTGCATTCTGTTTGCGTCGATCTTCGCGGCCTTCGGGGTACTGTCGAGTAACTTCGCCGGTGGTCCGTCGGGTCATGACATCTTTGAACTGAACTACGTACTGGCTGAAACAGCGCTGCTGCTGTTCTCCAGTATCACCTTCGGTTTCGCGATGCTGGCGATGTACAAGGGCAACAAGAATGGTGTGCTGGCCTGGTTGGCCATCACCTTCCTGTTGGGCCTTGGCTTCATCGTGATGGAAGTCAACGAGTTCCACCTGCTGATCTCTGAGGGCTTCGGTCCTCAGCGCAGCGGCTTCCTGTCGGGCTTCTTTGCACTGGTGGGTACTCACGGTCTGCACGTGACCGGCGGCCTGATCTGGATGGCTGTAATGATGTACCAGATCAACAAGAAGGGTATCACCGCGACCAACAAGACCCGCATGAGCTGCCTGAGCCTGTTCTGGCACTTCCTGGACGTGGTCTGGATCTGCGTGTTCACCGTTGTCTACCTGCTGGGGGTTCTGTAAATGGCTAACGCTCATCATAGTCACGACGCCAGCCACGGCAGCTACAAGTCGTACGCGATCGGTTTCATCCTGTCGGTCATCCTGACGGTCATTCCATTTGGTCTGGTGATGTACCCAAGCCTGCCAAAAGACATGACCATCCTGATCGTGGTGGCCTTCGCAGTGATCCAGGTAGTCGTCCATCTGTTCTACTTCCTGCACCTGGACAGCTCGCGTGAGCAGCGCTGGAACGTCAGTGCCTTCCTGTTCACAGGGCTGGTTATCGTGCTGCTGGTCGGTCTGTCCCTGTGGATCATGTTCAGCATCCACACCAGCATGATGGCGAAGTGAGGTAGACAGCATGTCCTTTAAGCACTTTATCCAAATCACCAAACCGGGGATCATTTTCGGTAACGTGCTTTCTGTGGCAGGCGGTTTCTTCCTTGCCGCGCAAGGGCATGTCGACTTCGCACTGTTCTTGGCGACGGTTATTGGTACTTCGTTGGTGGTGGCGTCCGGTTGCGTGTTCAACAACTGCATCGACCGTGACATCGACCTGAAGATGGAACGTACCAAGAACCGCGCCATGGTTCAGGGCCTGATCTCGCTGAAACTGGCGCTGGTCTACGCCACCCTGCTCGGGGTGGCCGGCTTTGGCCTGCTGTACGTCAAGGCCAACCCGCTGGCGGCGCTGTTTGCCCTGATCGGCTTCGTCATCTACGTCGGCTTCTACAGCCTGTACCTGAAGCGTAAATCGGTGCACGGCACCCTGGTTGGCAGCCTGTCCGGTGCCATGCCTCCGGTGATCGGTTACTGCGCCGTGAGCAACAGCTTCGACCTGGCTGCGCTGACCCTGCTGGTGATGTTCAGCCTGTGGCAGATGCCGCATTCCTATGCGATTGCGATCTTCCGCTTCAACGACTACCTCGCAGCGTCGATTCCGGTACTGCCGGTAAAGCGCGGTATTGGTGTCGCCAAGAAGCACATCCTGCTGTACATCATCGCGTTCCTGCTTGCCACCCTGATGCTCACCATCGGCGGCTACGCCGGCATGAGCTACATGGCGGTAGCAGCGGCCATGGGCATGTACTGGTTGTACATGGCCTGGACCGGCTACAAGGCAGTAGATGATCGCCTCTGGGCACGCAAGCTGTTCGTGTTCTCGATCTTCACCATTACCGCCCTGAGCGTGATGATGTCGCTGGACACCAAAGTGCCGACCGAGTTGTTGCTGACTTACGCGCACTGACAGTCGCCTGCTTCATGAAAAGCCCCGGCTCAATGCCGGGGTTTTTTTTGGGCGCGTTTCCGTATGCCTGCGTTTTTTCGCCGCGTTTAGTCTGCTGCCATCTTCAATCAGATCGAGTTGGCAGCATGAGCATTTTGACAGTGTATTTTTGTGGTACCGGTTCCCATCGTTTTGACGACCTTCACCCCAACTTCTGGGATGGCGAGTTGGTGTCGACGCTGGCCTCTAACACGCAGGGTCGGGAGTTTGCTGATTGGGTCATCATTGATGGCCCAGGAAGCGGCAACCTGCAGGCGGATGAAATGTTTGTTGAAAACAAGGCGTACGGCATGACCGGCACCTTGTTTGGCAGAGGTTGGGATGAAAACGTAGGTCATGCACTGCAGATCATCAAAGGCCGCTGCGATTGGCAGCGTCAGGATTTGACCGAGCAGGAGTACAACCAGCTGAAAGCCGCCGGTGTTCCGATCAAGGACCTTGAGGCCAGTGGTTCCTGGTTCTGGCGTCGCTATAGCTATGGTAAGCGTGACGTTACACCACAGCAGTTGCAGGAACAGATCATCAAGACCTTCCGCAAGAACGGCGTCATCCCTACCCAAGTGAACATGGTTGGCTGGAGCCGTGGTGGCATCAGTTGCCATATGCTGGCCAACGCCATGGCCAACGACGCAGCGCTCAAGCACATACCGGTGAATATCTTTGCAATCGACCCGGTACCTGGCTTGCTCAATTTCCAGGATAACCGGGTAAAACTGGCAGCGAACGTGAAGGAGTATGTAGCGTTCTACGCACGCGACGAGCGCTCCAAAGGCTTCGCCTGTGTCATTCCGCAGACCGCCAGCAGCACCCGTACATGCGTGTACCCGATGCCGGGCCGACACGCTACCCTAGTGGGCAATGCCGCTGCCGACGGTGCCTCGGGGGACAAGGCGTTGGCCGAGCCGGGGTTGATCGTGCGGCATTTCGCGGAAACCTGCCTGACCCGTTGGGGCACCTCGTTGAGCAAGCGTCTGCAGTTGAATGAAGGGCAGTTGAAGGTGCATCACAAGGCCTTGAACGACCACGACCCGCGCTATCAGGCCATGCGCAAGCACTCTTATACCCTCATCACCGAATCGGATAAAAACGAGCGAGCGGTGAGCCTGGGCAGTAACGGTGTGCCGTTTTCTTCGATCCAGGGTAGCCACCTGAGCCCCACATCCGGCTTGGCCGCGCCGCTGGAGTGGCATGACGGGGCGTACAAAGACATCTGCTAAGTTGCTCAATTTTCTTCGGTAGCTCTGGACAGCGGTGACCTTGGCGCTCTATTGTTTGCCTCGGCCACCGCAGTGGCCAACGTCGCTCGGACGGTTCCGGGCGCTTACGTCTTCGAGGAAGCCATGGCTGACCAAGGTTCGCCGCGCCGCTTTGCGCGCATTGATCGTCTCCCCCCTTACGTCTTCAATATCACCGCCGAACTCAAGATGGCTGCACGCCGTCGTGGCGAGGACATCATCGACCTGAGCATGGGCAACCCTGATGGGGCTACGCCACCGCACATCGTCGAGAAACTGGTGCAGGTTGCCCAGCGTGAAGACACCCACGGCTATTCGACATCCCGCGGCATTCCACGCCTGCGCCGCGCCATCTCGCGTTGGTACAAAGAACGCTACGAGGTCGACATCGACCCTGAGAGCGAAGCCATCGTGACCATTGGTTCCAAGGAAGGCCTGGCGCACTTGATGCTTGCCACCCTCGACCATGGCGACACGGTGTTGGTGCCCAACCCCAGTTACCCGATTCATATCTACGGTGCCGTGATCGCAGGCGCCCAGGTGCGTTCCGTGCCGCTGGTGCCGGGGGTGGACTTCTTCAATGAACTGGAGCGGGCGATTCGCGAGTCGATCCCCAAGCCGAAGATGATGATTCTCGGCTTCCCGTCCAACCCGACCGCGCAGTGCGTAGAGCTGGACTTCTTCGAACGCGTGGTGGCACTGGCCAAACAGTACGACGTGCTGGTGGTTCACGACCTGGCCTACGCCGACATCGTCTACGACGGCTGGAAAGCCCCGTCGATCATGCAGGTGCCGGGCGCCAAGGACATTGCGGTGGAGTTCTTCACTTTGTCCAAGAGCTACAACATGGCGGGCTGGCGGATCGGCTTCATGGTTGGTAACCCGGAGCTGGTCAATGCCTTGGCGCGGATCAAGAGCTACCACGACTACGGCACCTTCACACCGCTGCAGGTTGCAGCGATTGCTGCTCTGGAAGGCGATCAGCAGTGCGTGCGCGACATCGCCGAGCAATACCGGCAGCGGCGCAACGTGCTGGTCAAAGGCCTGCACGAGATCGGCTGGATGGTTGAAAACCCCAAGGCCTCAATGTACGTCTGGGCAAAAATCCCCGAGCCGTATGCGCACCTGGGGTCGCTGGAGTTTGCCAAGAAGATGCTGGCCGAGGCCAAGGTCTGCGTATCGCCAGGCATCGGGTTTGGTGATTACGGCGACGATCACGTGCGTTTCGCCCTGATCGAGAACCAGGACCGTATCCGCCAGGCACTGCGTGGTATTCGCCAGATGTTCCGCGCAGACGGCCTGGAACTGCCGAAAGCGACCAAGCCCGCCCGCGATTAAGATCGCAGGCAAGCCTGCACCCACAACGGTTGGGGCAGGCTTGCCTGTGATGCTCAAGCCCTCTGCAGGCGCATCTGCACCAACGCCACCCGCTCACCGCGCTGATTGCTGCGCTCTTCGATCCCATAGGGCACAAAGCCCAACTGTGGGTACAACAACAGGCCGGCGGTGTTCTGGTTGAAGCAGGACAATTCCACGTCCTTGGCCTGGTAGTGCTCCTGTGCCATCGCGATCATTTGTTCGATCAGGTAACGGGCTACACCCTGGCCGCGGGCTGCCGGGTCGACAATCACATTGCCAATCGAGCAGCGCCCACCTCGTTCCCATTCATAGAAGTTGGCGAAACCGACAACCCGCCCATTCAGCTCGACCACCGTTGAGTTGGCGCGCTGATCAATGGAGGCTTGCAACTGTGCCTCGGTCAACGGAAACGAGGCTTTCGGGAACATGAAGTAGAGCTCTTCCGGGCCTTGCGGGAAGGTGCAGAGCAAGGCGAGGTCAGTAGCGATAACAGGGCGGTGAGTCAACGACATCAAAGGCCTCCTTGGCCGGGCAGTAGCAGTTTGTCGGGAACGCGAATTTAATTTTTGCGCCCACTGTTCAAATACTGGGCGAAGCATAGAATATTGCTCGGGTTTCTCCCTATAACGATATTCCTCCCCCCTGTTCCCCATCATGTCCGAAAACAATCCTTGTTTGAATTGCGGTGCCTGCTGCGCGTATTTCCGTGTGTCTTTTTTCTGGGGTGAATGCAGCTCGGCTGGCGGGCTGGTGCCCGACGAGTTGGTCGAGCAGATCAGCCCTAGCCGTGTTGCCATGCTGGGCACAGGGTGTAAGCCCAGCCGTTGCATCGGCCTTGAGGGTGAAGTGGGCAAGGCGGTCAGTTGCTCGCTGTATGAGCAACGCTCAACGCCTTGCCGTGAGTTTGATGCGGCCTGGGTCAATGGCCAACCCAATCCGTCCTGCGATAAGGCGCGGGCGGCCCATGGGTTGCCACCGCTGGAAGCCAACGAGCCGAGTTGGCCGGACGACGACGGCGCCTCAGCCGCCTGAGCCGCCTGGTTTTGTGCGTAACAGCGCGAAAATACAAGCGTCGAGCGGCGTGATCGCTTAGGGTGGCGCACTTTTGAAACGGTCAAATGGATATGACGGTGCGCCCAAGTTACCTCACGATCAGCTTGATGCTGTTCCTATGCAGCCTGTTTTTCGATGCCCTTGAGCTGAACACGGGCAGCGCGTTTTCGGCGATGCATTTGCTGATTGCCGGCTGGTGGGGGGTGATTTTCGAGCTCTATGGCTGGTTCGCCAACCCGTTGCTCGGCCTGGCCTTGCTGTGTCGACGGCGCTGGCCGTGGTTGGCGTTAGTCATAGCCCTGGCGGCCTGGGGGCTGGCGCTTTCCTGCCTGTGGATAAGCCGGGTGCCGGACAACCATAGCTATGATTTTGCCCGTGTGGCCGGGTTTGGTTGGGGCTACTACCTCTGGCTCGCCGCGTTTACAGTGTTTGCCGCAGGGCAGGGCTGGCATTGTTGGCAGCGACGAAAGGGTGTCGAAATACCCCGTTGGCGCCTGCTCGACTGGCTGCTTCTGATCGCACTGAGTGCCACAGTGTTCTGGGTCAGTGGCAACCTCGGGCCGCTGCATCAGGTAAAGGCCGAGCGCCAGACGGTATCTGCCGAGGAACGCATGGCGCCTCATCGGCTGGCCGAGGTGCCCCACTGAACCACCACCATGCCGGCCACGATCAGGCCCACCCCGAACACCCGCAACCCGTTGACCGGTTTGACCGGTAACCCCATCAAGCCCCATTGATCGATGGCCAGTGACGACAGTACCTGGCCGGCGATTACGCAGACGATAAACCCGGCGGCGCCCAAGCGTGGTGTCAGGATCAGTGCTGCCGTGATATAGGCCACACCCGCCACGCCACCCAGCCACGCCCACCAGGGCGCCTGTGCCACCGCTGTCAGTTGCGGCGGCGGTACGCGCATCAGTAGCAGTGCGGGCAGCACCATCAACAGGCTTACCGCCAGCGACACCAGCGTGGCCCACAACGGATGCCCGAGCAAGCGCCCCAATGCGGCATTGCTGCCGGCCTGAAAGGGTACTGCGGCGCCGGCCAACAGGGCGACGGCCAGCGGTACAACGATGGCGGGAGACAGTGACAGGCTCATGGTGTGCATCCTTAAAACGGTGAATAGCAGGCTTGGCGCAGTCTTGAATATCCATTTCAATAATGGAAATTCGAATTATCAACAGGGACTATTCGCGTGATGGATGATCTGCGCCGCATTGATCTGAACCTGTTACTGACCCTGCATGCGCTGCTGGTCGAACAGCATGTCTCTCGGGCAGCCGTGCGTTTGCACCGCAGCCAACCGGCGGTCAGCCATGCGCTGGCGCAGCTGCGCGAACTGTTCGCCGACCCGTTGCTGGTGCGCCAGGGTGGCCGGCTGCAGCTCACTGCCCGAGCACGCGAACTGATGCCGCCCTTGCACGATGCCCTGCAGCAACTTGATGCCTTGCTGGTCAGCCCCGGCTTCGACCCGGCTCGCGCACGCCGCAGTTTTCGCCTGGCCATGTCGGATTACGGCGCTCGAGTGCTACTGCCGCCGTTGCTGGCACGGCTGCGGGGCGAAGCGCCCTCGGTTGATCTGGTCGTCACCCAAGGCAGCCGTGAAGCGATGCTCAGCCAGCTGATTGATGGTGAAATCGACTTGGCGCTGGGCGTGTTTCCGCGCCCGGCGCAGGAGTTGCGCACGGCGTCGCTGTTTGAAGAGACCTTCATTTGCGTCGCCGACCGCGAGCGCTTGCCCCCTGAGGGCGTACTGAGCTTGAGTGCCTGGCTGGCGCGCCCACATGTGTTGGTGGCGATGCGTCCAGGTGCAGACAACGAGATTGACCAGGCCTTGGCGACGCTCGGCGAAAAGCGCCGGGTTGCGTTGGCCCTGCCGCACTGGGGGGTGGCCCAGGGCGTCATTGCCGGTACTGACCTGATTCTCACCGTTGCCCGACGCAGCCTGTCTTGCGACACGCTTGACCCAAGGCTGCAGATCTTCGAGCCGCCGCTGGCAATCAAGGCCTTTGAGTTTCAGCAGGCCTGGCACGAACGCCGTGAAGGCGACGCGGGCCATCGCTGGTTGCGCACCTGCGTGGTCGACGTGTGCCGCAGCACGTACTAATGGGCTGCGCGCGTCTGAGCGAAGGCAATCACTAACCCAAGGGGGCAATGCTTCCCATTGTCTTGGCGCTGCCCGGCCTGCATGCTGCGTCTTTCTGTCGATCTGCTGACGTTCCCAAGGACCTAGAACATGAAAAAAACGACCCTTTGCGCCGCGCTATTGCTGTGTGCAACGACGCAAGCGGTGCTGGCGAAAGACGGCTACTCGGCGGCGTACAGCCAGTGCATGGATGCCTCCGGCGGTGTTACCTCCACCATGAATGAATGCAGTGGCGCCGAGATCAAGCGCCAGGACGCTCGCTTGAACCAAGGCTATAAAACCGCCATGGCCGGGCTGGAACCTGCCCAGCAAGGCAAATTGCGTGATGCTCAGCGTGCGTGGATCAAATACCGTGATGCCAACTGCGGGATGTACTACACCCTTACCGGCGGCACCATGGACATACTCAATGGTGCCGCGTGTACCCTGCGCATGACCAAGGAGCGGGCAGATGAGTTGGCCACGTTGCTTGGGCCATAATGGTGCTTAACCTTGGCAGATCAGCGGTGCTGCATACATAAAAGGATCTGCAAACAGTCATATATGTTCCAAGGTATAGTTACAGGCCCTGGAACATACTCCAGCATGCAGTAGTTATACCTGTTCAAGACAGCACATATCGTCTTCACTGAATCGTTTAATGGCTTTTATCAGGGCGAAGTTCACGGTGTGCCGTGCCCGCGCAGCGTGGCCTGTTCAGCGTTAAAAGGGCTGTTTGGCAGTGCTATTTATTGACTTTGATAAGTGGCAAAAGGATGATGGCAATATGATGGTGTTCTTGAGATTGTTTGAATTCTGTACGCCACGCTTATCCCCATGGGTAGCGGACGGGTCAAGTGTTTAGTTGCTCTATGGAAAGAAGGTCAGCCATGTCCCTGTTGTCGAGCGAACCCTTGCCCCCGACGTTGGAACATAAGGCGCTGCTGAGCATCCTCGATGACTCGCTGGCGATTGCCGAGTTTTCACCTGACGGCATCCTGCTGGCTGCCAACGGCCTCTACCAGAAACTCTTCGGCTATTCACCTTCGCAACTCTGCGGCCTTCACCATCGAATGCTATACGCCAGCAGCCTGAGCGATGTCTCGGCGTGTGATCGGCTATGGGGCAGCCTCAGGAACGGGCAGGCCATCAGCGGCCAGTACCCGTACACGAGTGCTGATGGTCGCCAGCTGTGGTTGGCCGCAACCTATAAAGCGGTCTTCGCGGCTGATGGGCGAGTGGCCAAAGTGGTCCAGTTCGCGGCCGATGTCACTGCCCGTGTCGAGCAGGAGCACCTTGAACACGAGCGTACACGGCTGATCTCGCTGTTTGCCGAGCATTCGCACAATGCGCTGGTGCTGGCGGATCACAAGGGCTGTGTGCTGTTTGCGAATGACGCGGTGCACAGGCTGTTTGGCTACACGCCGCAGGAGTTGCTCGGCAAGCCGCTCATGCAACTGTTCAACAGCCTGCAGGCCCAGATCACGCCCTTGAGCGAGGTGCTTGAACACCTGGACACCGGGAACTCCTACAGCAGTGAAGAACTGCTTTACAGCAAGCATAAACAGCCCCTGCTGTGCGCCTTGCGGGTCAACCCTATTGTTGATGGGCACGGTGCGTTCAGTCACGTCGTCTGCGTGGTCAACGACCTCACCGATGCCAAGATCCATGAGGTGCTGCAGCGCAAGGCGCTGGAGTCGATGGCGGGTGAGGCACCGCTGGCCGAAGTGATGACGCTGATCTGCAACGAAGTCGAGCGCATTGCGCCCGAGGTGGTTGCCTCGATTCTGCGTGTCGATGAACACTGCATGTTGCGCCCGCTGGCCAGCCCAAGCCTGCCGCAGAGTTTCGCACGCGCGCTGGACGGTGTGGTGATTGGCCCCGATGTCGGCTCCTGTGGCACGGCTGCCTTTATCGGTTCGCCGGTACACGTGCGTGATATTGAAAACGACCCGCTCTGGGCGCCCTATAAACACCTGCCACTGCCCCTGGGATTGCGCGCCTGCTGGTCTACACCGATCAAAACCAGCGCAGGCCAGGTGATTGGTACCTTCGCCTTCTATTATCGGGAGGTGCGCGACCCGAGTGAGTTTCACAAGCGTCTGGTGCAGATCTGTACCCACCTGTGCGCCTTGGCCCTGGAGCGCGATAGCGCGCGCCTGAAGATACGTCAGTTGGCGTTCTACGACAGCCTCACCGGGTTGCCCAACCGCAATCTGCTGCTGGCCAATGCCGACCAGGCGATTGCCAGCGCCGAGCGCAACCAGCAGTCGCTGGCGGTCCTGTTCATCGACCTTGACCGCTTCAAGCAAGTCAACGATTCCTTCGGTCATCCGGCGGGCGATGACCTGCTGTGCCTGATCGCCGAGCGCTTGCGCAGCGACGCCTACAACAGCGAGATCATCGGGCGCTGGTCGGGCGATGAGTTCGTCATCGTCCTCAACCCCTGTACCGCCGCCCAGGCTGTCGACACCGTAGAGCGCCTGCAGGCATTGATTTCCATGCCCTGTGACATCGGTGGTATTACCCTGATGCCGTCCGCCAGCATTGGCATCAGCCAGTACCCGGATGACGGTCAGGATATGGAAACCCTGCTGCATTGTGCCGACCTTGCCATGTACCAGGCGAAAACCCGCGGGCGTGGCCGCTTCAGTTTCTTCAGCAACGACATGAACCAGCTTGCTCAAGAACGCCTCACCCTCGAAATCGCGCTGCGTAATGCCCTGCTGGCCCAGCGCCTGCAACTGCACTACCAGCCGTTGGTGAACCTGAAGACGGGTGCCCTGTTGGGCGTTGAGGCGCTGGCACGTTGGCATGACCCGGTCTTTGGCCATGTGTCGCCGACCCGCTTTATTCCACTGGCTGAAGAGTCCGGCTTGATTGGCGCGCTAAGCGATTGGGCGCTCACGCAAAGCTGTCGGCAACTGGCCCAATGGCGCAGTGAGGGCTTGGTAGTGCCGGGGGTATCGGTGAACCTGTCAGCGACCAACTTCCATAACCGCGACCTGCCACGGCAGATCATCGACACGCTCAAGCAATACGCACTGCAGCCCCATGACCTGACTCTGGAAATTACCGAAAGCGTCATGCTCGACCCCAACCCGAGCATCATGCTCAACCTGCACGAATTGCATGCGCTGGGCATTGAATTGGCGATGGACGATTTCGGCACCGGTTATTCCAGCTTGAGCTACTTGCGGCGCATTCCGTTGAGCACCCTCAAGCTGGACAAAAGCTTTGTGCATGACATGGAGCACGACACTGCGGCACAGGCCCTGACCCGCGCAGTGATTCGTATTGGCGAGAGCCTGAACCTCACCGTGGTAGCCGAAGGTGTGGAGAACGAAGCGCAACGTGCGCTGCTTCAGATTCAAGGTTGCGAAGTGGGGCAGGGCTACCTGTTCGCCCGCCCGCTGCCTCCCGAACAGTTGGCCGAATGGTTGGAAAGCACCGCCGGCGGCCTGTGATGCGGCCTGTTGTGCTCAGAAGCGCTAGCCGACGTTGATCATCATCGCCGCCGTACCGAGCAGCACCACTTCCGCGCCCACCGGGCCGAGGTGCGCGCCAACTGAAGACCGCTTGATTACGCCAGTTCAGTACGTTTGGTGATCACTTGTGCCGCAGCAGTTCACAGCGCCGTTTTTTCAGGTTGAGGTTCTGTTTTGCCAGTTCTTCGGCAAGTTCGGCCAAGCGTCTTTCACCGTAAGCGATGACGGCCTCTTTGGAGGGGTACAAGTCCTCGATGTGGTAGTTGCGACCGGCTTCGGTGCAATCGTACGCACTGCCAATGTAGCCCCTGGCGACCAACTCTATCTCCAGGGGCTGAAAGCTGCGTGTCAGCAGCCAGGCTTTGTAAGGGTAGGTTCTCTCGCTCATACCTGTGTTCTGCGTGTCAGGCCAGCAGGTCCTCATAAAATGCCCCATAGGGCTTTTCGGGGTGGGCAATCTGGATTTCAAGGATCCACAGGCCGGCATTCGGGCAGCGCTCGAAATCCCCCAGGTCGCCTCCCCGATAGATCGCATGCGGGAAATCGCTGACACGGTGGCCCTTGATGTTCAGGTTCAAGCGCCAGCCCATGGCCTCGGCTTGCTCCTCGGCGTAGCGATAGAGTTCCTGCCCCGCGACGCGCTCATTGGCCCAACGCTGTTGCACCGTGTCGAACAGCGTTTTGGCGGCAGCGGCGCAGGCCACCATTTGCGCATCCGTACCGGTGGTGAAGGTTGCCCCGGCGTCGCCCTCGTGCCCGCGCCATACCGCACCCATGTCGATGAAGAAAATATCGTCTTCACCCAGCACCGGGTCACCCTCGGAGCGCTCCTTGAACATCTTCAGGGTGTTGCTGCCAAATCGCACCAACAGCGGATGCCAGATGCGTTGCATCTCCAACTCGGCGAGCACCTGCTTGCCCAGTGCAATAGCCTCGGACTCGCGCATGCCGGGACGGATCAATGCCGACAGCATGTCGATCGCGCGCCAGGTCATGGCTTGCGCGTACTTCATGGCCTCGATGTCGTAGACCTCGCCTACGGCTTCCTTGGCGGGTGCGTTCATGCAGGGCTTCCTTTCCTATGACGGTGTTTCGCTATATTAATATCTATATAGCGCCATGTGCGACGGCTTTTTTTGCCGTGTGCTCGAAGCGTCGATCTGCCTGATGTAGGTCAAGCGCAAGTGGGTACGTTGGCCTAGAGTGAAACAACGACCTCCACCCGTTAAGGTGTTCGAACATGAGCAGATCACTCCCCGTAGTTGGCTTGGCGTTGTTACTGGTCAGTTGTGGTGTCGGCGCGCAAACGCCGCCTGACGCAGACCAGCAGTGGCAGCAGCACATGACCGAAATGCGCGAAATGCACGAACGCTGGATGGCCAGCAAAACCCCTGAAGAGCGCCAGGCAATGATGAAGGCTCACCAGCAGGCCATGGGTAACGGCATGTACGAAATGGGCGGCTGCATGGGCGGTGGCAAAATGATGGGTGGGATGAACCAGGGTTCGATGATGAACCAAGGCCCCATGATGAACCTCGACTCCGTGGAAAAAGTCGACAAGGCCATTGCACACATGGAGCAGATGATCGAGCAACTGCGCAAGCATCGGGAAATGCTTTCCAAGCCGTGAGCCTAGACCGTCGGCCAGTGTTCACATACCCTGACGCCGACGTTTACCGAGCCACCTGTTTCCTATGATTGCCCACCTCGCGATATTCCTTTGCACCCTGACGGCCATGGAAGGTGTCGGCTACCTGGCGCACAAGTACGTCATGCATGGCTGGGGCTGGTTTTTGCACCGGTCCCACCATGAAAAACACCTGGGCGCCCTGGAAACCAACGACGTTTACCTGCTGGCCCTCGCACTGGTGGCCGTCGGCCTGATCGCAGAGGGCAACGCCGGCCACGACCCGCTGCAGTGGATCGGTGCAGGCGTGGCGGCGTTTGGTGTGATCTATATCGTCATCCATGACGGCATCGTGCACCGCCACTGGCCGGTGCGACCCAGGCCGCGCCATCCGTACCTGAAGCGGCTGTACCGTGCCCACCTGATGCACCACGCGATAAAAGGCCGGAAAAACAGCGTGTCGTTTGGCTTTCTCTATGCCCCGCCAGTGCGGCGGTTGAAACAGCAACTGCGCGAGCGCCGCGTGAATGGCAAACCGTTGACCTGAGACCGGGTTTCGTTTGCTGGACACGGTACAGTCGGCCATGCAAAGTGGCGGGCCGAAAATGCGACCCACTACGAACAGCATTATTCACGGGAGAAAACCTGAAGGGTTGCTCAGGAAGAGCAGCGTATCGACCTTACGGCGTATTGCAGAGTTCAGACATGATAAAACAACAAGAATCAAAGAGCAGGGATGCCATCCTCAAGCGGCTGGCCCGCGTCGAGGGGCAGGTTCGCGGCATCCAGGCAATGATCACGCGCGGTGATGAGTGTGAGGCGGTTGCCCAGCAGTTCAGTGCGGCACGCAAGGCCCTCGACAAGGCCTATCAGGAAATGTTGGTGTGCCTGGTGGAAGACGCGATCCTCAGCCCTGAACAGAGCAATCAGGAAAAACTCGCCCAGGTTCGCGCCATCTTTACCAAGTACACCTAAGCCACGGCTTGAACGCGGGCTTGCCAGAGGATGGCATAGCCCAGCCCCATCAGCAGCCATCCCAGCAGGGGATGGAAGACGCTGCGCCACAGCCGGCTTTGCGGGTCAAAACCCACTCCATGAATGAAGCCGCTGGAGATACCCAGCATGCTCAGCATGATCAGCCGATGACTGTAGTGGCCATCGGCGTCCAGCATCACCGCCGGGTGGATCAGGAAAATCAACGTCAACGGTGTCGCCAGCAGCAGCGACACAGCGCGGCTGTAACCGCGCTGTAGCCACGGACGGGGCTTACTGGTCACCCGTCACCTCTTCATCAAGGTTCTGGTGGGTTTCCAGCCACAGGGCGTTGATGATGCCGAAGCTGCAGGCCAACAGTACGCCGAGTATCCAGGTGAAGTACCACATGATGTTCTCCTTGCCGCGTTGGGCGGCGGGTGTGCTGATCGGCGCAAGGCAGGCCTGCGCCGAACAGGCTCGGATCAATACAGCCCGTGAGGGTTGGCTTCGATGGTCTTGTTGGTCAGGCGTCCCCACATGCGGGTGTAGCACCACAGCGTGTACCCCAGGATCAGCGGCACGAAAATGCACGCCACGATGAACATGATGCCCAGGGTCTTCTGGCTGGAGACCGCGTCCCATACCGTCAGGCTGGAGGCGGCATCGAGGCTCGATGGAAACACGAACGGGAACAGCGCAAAGCCGGCGGTGCAGATGGTGCCGACAATCGCCAGGCTACTGCCGAGGAAGGCCACGCCCGCGCGGTTCAGTTGGGCACCGAGCAGGGCCAGCAGCGCGCCGGCAAAGCCCAGCGCCGGGGCGATGATCGTCAGCGGGTAGTGGCTGTAGTTGGCCAGCCAGCCGGCGTTACCCACCGCCACCTGTTTGCTCAGTGGGTTGATCGCACCACCGGTGTTGAGCCCATCGGCCAGGGTCAGCCCAGGAATCGAGGCTACCAGCCAGGCGCCCGCACCGGCAAAGGCCGTCAGGTACATCAGGGCGCACAAGCGGGTGGCCACACGCGACCGTGCATGCAGATCGGCATCGGTACGCAGCATCAGCCAAGCCCCGCCGTGCATACTCAGCATGCTCAAACTGACCACGCCAGCGAGCAGGGCGAACGGGTGCAGCAAACCGAAGAACGAGCCTTCGTAGCTGGAGCGCATCAACTCGTCGAGGCGGAACGGCAGGCCCAGAAACAGGTTGCCGAAGGCCACGCCAAACAGCAGGGCTGGTACGGCGCCACCGGTGAACAGGGCCCAGTCCCAGGCATTGCGCCACTTCTGGTTTTCCAGCTTGCTGCGGTAGTCAAAGCCTACCGGCCGGCAGAACAGGGCAAACAGCACCAGCAGCATGGCCCAGTACAACCCGGAAAACGCCACCGCATAGACCATCGGCCACGCCGCGAACAGCGCGCCACCGGCGGTGATGAACCACACCTGATTGCCATCCCAGTGCGGGGCAATGGTATTGATCGCCACCCGCCGCTCATTGTCGGTTTTACCCACAAACGGCATGAGCGCCATGGCCCCCATGTCAAAGCCATCGGTCAAGGCGAAGCCGATCAGCAGCACGCCGATCAACACCCACCACACCAGCTTCAGTGTTTCGTAATCAAACATGATCTGCTCCTCAAGCCTTGACGGTGTGCGCGACAGCGTCACGCTCGAAGTGATAGCGCCCGGTGTGCAGGCTCGACGGGCCAAGGCGGGCAAACTTGATCATCAGGTACATCTCGATCACCAGCAGCAGGCTGTAGAAGGCGATCAGTGCCAGCAGCGAGCCCATCACATCGCCCGCAGACAGCGACGAGGTCGAGAGGTGAACCGGCAGCACTTCGGCAATCGACCACGGCTGACGACCATGCTCGGCCACCACCCAACCGGTCTGGGCGGCAATCCACGGCAGTGGCAGGCTGCACACGGCAAACTTGAGCAGCCATGGCTTGTTCTCGGCATTACGCTTGATCGAGGCCCAGGCGGCCAGCACGAACAGCACCAGCATCAGGAAACCGGACGCCACCATGGCGCGGAAACTCCAGAACATGGTGAAGACATCCGGAATGGTGTCCAGCGAGGCTTGCTTGATATGTGCTTCGCTGGCGTCGACCACGCTCGGGGTGTACTTCTTCAGCAGCAGGCCGTAACCGAGGTCTTTTTTCACCTCATTGAACGCGGCGATATTGGCCTCGCTCTTGTCGCCATGACGCAGCTTCTCCAGCAGGCCATAGGCGATCATGCCGTTACGAATGCGCACCTCGTGGTGAGCGATCAGGTCCTTGATGCCAGTGACCTGCTTGTCCACCGAACGCGTTGCGATGATGCCCATCACGTACGGGATCTTCACCGCATAGTCGGTACGTTGCTGTTCCTGGTTCGGCAGGCCAAACAGGGTGAACGCGGCAGGCGCCGGTTCGGTTTCCCATTCGGCTTCAATCGCGGCCAGTTTGGTCGTTTGTACATCACCGATCTCGTAGCCGGATTCATCACCCAGCAGGATCACCGAAATGGTCGAGGCCAGGCCGAATACTGCGGCAATCGCAAACGAGCGACGGGCAAACGCCAGGTCACGTTTCTTCAGCAGGTAGTAGCTGGAGATCGCCAGCACGAACACGGCGCCTGTCACATAACCGGCAGAGACGGTGTGAACGAACTTCACCTGCGCGACCGGGTTGAACAGCAGCGCGCCGAAATTGGTCAGCTCCATGCGCATGGTTTCAAAGTTGAACTCGGCACCCACCGGGTTCTGCATCCAGCCGTTGGCGATCAGAATCCACAGCGCCGACATGTTCGAGCCAATCGCCACCAGCCAGGTCACGGCCAAATGCTGCACACGGCTCAGGCGGTCCCAGCCAAAGAAGAACAGGCCGATGAAGGTCGACTCGAGGAAGAACGCCATCATCCCTTCAATGGCCAGCGGCGCACCAAAGATGTCCCCCACATAGTGGCTGTAGTAGGCCCAGTTGGTGCCGAACTGGAACTCCATCGTCAGCCCGGTGGTTACCCCCAGGGCAAAGTTGATCCCGAACAGCTTGCCCCAGAACTTGACCATGTCCTTGTACACCTGCTTGCCGGTCATGACATAGACCGACTCCATGATGGCCAGCAGAAACGCCAGCCCCAGGGTCAAGGGCACAAACAAAAAGTGGTACATCGCGGTGACTGCAAATTGCAGGCGCGACAGATCGACTACGGATTCCGAGATCATCTCGGTTTCTCCTCGGTGAGTTGCGAAGGGGGTGGCGTGCCGAATAGGTGGGCGTCGAAGCGCGCACTGCCGTTGACCGGCACCGTTGGTTCACTGAACCAGATGGCTTTTATGCTGAAGAGGATGACCAGCTTGACCACGAGGATGATGCCAATTTCCCGCACCAGCGGGATTCGCCATGGGGATTTGGGGGCATCGTTGGGCACGCTGTGACTCCGAGGTCGATCAGGCGGGCATTGCGACGACGTTCGAGGGGTAAACCTGGCGCCATCCAGCAACGTCTGCTGAGGAGTTTGGCGAGTGTTCCGGGGCTCAGAACACTCATGGCGCAATGCTACGTTATACCCGCGGGGGTATGTAAGGCGCGGCCATTGACGCAAGTCAAGGCCACGCCAAGTAGTGCCCAAACAGGGCAAAAAAACACGGATTGCTCGGCCACTACTGCGCGCGTAAGCCTGCCACCGGTTTGCGCCCGCCATGGATCAACAGATGAACCACCAGGCCCGCGACCAGCCCCCAGAACGCCCCACCGACACCCAGCAAGGTGACATTGGCTGCGGTGGCCAAGAAGGTTATGAGGGCGGTCTCGCGGGTGCGGGCATCCACCATGGCATTGGCCAGGCTGCCGCCAATCGCACCCAGCAAGGCCAAGCCCGCCAGGGTGGTGACGAAGGTGCGCGGCAACACCATGAACAGCGTTGCCAGGGTGACGCCGAAAATACCGACCATCACATACAGCGCGCCACACACCAGCCCGGCGATGTAGCGCTTGGACGGGTCCTCGTGGGCATCCTTGCCCGTGCAGATGGCTGCGGTGATCGCTGCCACATTGAACGCGTGCGCGCCGAACGGGGCCATCAGCAACGAACCCAGGCCGGTGACGGTGAGGATTGGGTTGGCGCTGGTCTTGAAACCGTCATTGCGCAACACCAGCATGCCCGGCATGTACTGCCCGGTCAGGGTGATGACAAACAGCGGCAGCGCCACACCCAGCAGCGAACCCAGCGAGAACTGCGGCACTTCAAACACCGGTGCGGCCAGGCTCAACTGCAGTTGCTGCACGTCGATTCTGTCCTGGGCCAAGAGCAGGGCCAGGCCGATCAGCAGAATGCCGACCACGGCAAAGCGCGAGGTGAAGCGGCGCAGCACCGCATAGGCCAGCACCAGCACAATCACCAACAGCGGGTCGGCGCTGGCGCCACCAAACGCGTTCACGCCAAACTGCAGCAGAATGCCCGCGAGCAGGCCTGCGGCAATACCGCTCGGAATCCAGCGCACCAGTCGCTCAAACGCACCGGACAGGCCCAGCACGATAAAGCCGATTGCCGACAGCATGTAGGCACCGATTACCTCGCCATACGGCGTGAACGGCATCACCGTCGCCAGAAAGGCCACACCCGGTGTAGACCAGGCGGTAATGATCGGTTCACGGTAGTGGTAGCTCAGCCAGGCGCCGGTCACGCCGACGCCGATACTCACCGACCACACCCAGGACGCCGTTTGCGCCGCGCTGAGTTGGGCCAGTTGCGCTGCCTGAAACACCAGCACGAACGTGCCGCCATAGTTCACGATGACTGAAATCAGTGCCGCAATGCTGGGGGATACAAGGTCGCTTGCGCGCAGGCCGGTTGTTGATCGAATCACGCGGGGGTTCCTTCCTGATGGGCTGACAACAGCAGGGAAGCACGTGCCGCATTCCCCGCCGAGTGAGGGAGGAGCGTAGCGCCTGGCTGGTGGGCCCGATCAGTCCAGTTAGCCCACGGCAACCAGACCACATCGGGCCAGCAGCAGGGCGGTAAACGGCTAGGTGATGGCCTTGACCAACCGTTGTATCGCCGTCTCGATCTCATGCGGGGTCAGCGCGGCAAACCCCAGCAACCAGCCGCCGACCGCTGGCGGCGTGGCATACAGCCGGCTCAGCCCGGGCAACAAAACACCGGCCCTGGCCGCTTGCCGGATGGTCTCCGGCTCCGACCAGCCCTCGGCCAGCACACACGGCATGTTCAAGCCGCCCGGTGGCAAGCGCGCCGTGACGATAGGCGAGAGGTGGCGCTCCACCGCATGCGCCATCGCTTCACGGCGTACCGCATAGATCTTGCGCATGGCGCGAATGTGCGCGCCGAAGTGTCCGTCCTCGATAAAGCGCGCCAAGGTCAACTGCGCCAGTTGTGGGGTGTGACCATCGAGAATGCTGCGGGCGTAGCTCATGGGTTTCACCAGTTCCTGCGGCAGCACCATGTAGCCCATGCGCAAACCGGGGAACAGCGACTTGCTGAACGTGCCCAGGTAGATCGTCCGATTGTACTTATCCACACCCTGCACGCAGGCCGTCGGCAAGCCCTCGTAATGAAACTGGCTGTCGTAATCGTCCTCGATGATCCAGCCCTGGCGCTCGGCCGCCCAGGCGGTCAGTTCCAGGCGCCGCTCCAGCGCCAGCGTGGCGCCGGTGGGGTACTGGTGCGACGGCGTCACATACAGGGTGCTGGCGCCGCTGGTGTCGGCGTACAGCCTGTCCGTGCGCAAGCCTTTTTCGTCCACCGGCACCGGCACAATCTTTAACTGCGACAACTCAAAGGCCTTGCGTGCGCCGAAGTAACCGGGGTCTTCCATGAGGATGGGTTTACCGGCATCGACCAACACCTGCGCACACAAGAACAGCGCTTGCCGGGTGCTGCTCAACACCAGCACCTGGTCTGCCGTCACCTTGGCCCCGCGCTCCAGGTTCAAGTAACCGGCGATGGCCTGGCGCAGCGGCTCGGCCCCTTGCGGGTCGCCATGCAACAAGGCGCTGGGGCGATAGTCCTTCAAGGCCTGGCGCTGCAGGCGCTCCCAGATGTTCATCGGGAAGGTACGGGTTTCCGGCAGCCCAGTTGCGAACGCCCTGACCTCCTGCTGATCGGCGACGCCGCCACTGGCCAGGATGTCTGCACCCCGCGCACTGAGCGCCACAGCGCCATCCGCACGGGGCGGCAACCCGGCAAGGTTCGCCTTGCGCGTGCGGGTGCCACGCAAACTGGGCCCGATCTTCTCGGAGACAAAACTGCCAGAGCCTTCACGGCGAACGATATAGCCGTCCAGCTGCAACTGAACGTAGGCCATCTCGACCGTGTCACGCGAGACACCCAACGACTGCGCGAGCGTGCGCGTGGCCGGCAGGCGCGAACCGGGTGCCAGCACGCCGTCCAGAATCAACTGGCGCAGCGCACGCTGCACGCGTACACGCAGTTCCAGGGGCGCCAACTTCGGGTCGGCAATGCGGATCTTGAGCGTATCCAGCTCGAAATTGTGGGGCATGTGGTCCGTCAACCGCGCAACGCTATTCCTTGATAAGCCGGCCATCTTGGTGCGAGCGCACGGCGATGTCCATGACGAACACCACCGTGCCGTGCTGGCCCTGAGCGTTACAGCGCCATGCGGTACTCAATAAAGCCGGAGTTCTCAGCCACCCAGTTGTACAGCTTCTGTGCCCGCTTGTTGGTGTTATGAGTGTGCCAATACAACCGCGCACACTGCTGTTGCCGGGCAAAGCGCTGTACCCACTCGATCAACAACTTACCGGTACCGCCACCCCGAATCGTCGGGGCTACGTACAAGTCTTCGAGGTAGCAGAAGTTATCCACCGACCAGGTTGAACGGTGCAACACCGCATTCACAAAACCGACCAGCTCATCACCCTGCACCGCAACGGCCGAATACACCGGCTCGTTCGGGTCGAGCATGCGCTGGAAGGCCGTGCGCGTGGTTTCCTCGCTCAACGCCACCTCATAGAAATCCTGATAGGCCAGCCACAGCGGCAACCACTGCTCATAGTCGCTGCTTTGCACTGCACGTACCGTTACTGCGGTTTGCTCATTAGCCATTGCACTCACCTGCTACACATCAAGGTTGAACCGGGAAGACGTGCAGGGTAGAGCCATCAACGGCTGCCAAACCGACCACTTTACAGCGCCCGGGCAGGCCAATTACCACCTATGGGCAACGCCTGCCCGAAGCCCGCCTCAATCCACCCCATGCTCCGCCAGCGCCTGGCTTACATCGTCGGTTAGCGCCTTGGCCATCTCCCCCAAATACCACGCCGACCACGCCGCCTGCGCAGAACACTCGCCCATGGCGATATCCAGCGCCAGCGTGTTGGCGCACTTCAGCAGGTTCGAGGCGTATTCAAGGGCGAGGGAAATGGGAATATCAGGATTGACGCGGAAGAGGTGGTCATCCTGGCCGTAACGGCCGAAGGTGGTGGTGCCGGTGGTTTTCAGGTTTTTGAGGTTGGGCATGAGCGGCTTTCCATGTAATTCGGTATCACGGGCACATAACAGCGACCGCAACCGGATAGTGGGTTACGCCTATTTTTCTCAAGCCGCCAAGCTTGGGTCGCTGATATGCAGCGATATGGGGCAGGGTAGCGTGGTGTTGTAGATGGGACAAGTGAGAGGCTTGGTGAGTCGGGGGGATGGAGTGAATAGCGATTCGATTTACGGGGTATGGGGGGGGGGGGCCTGTTTCTGCTGTCGATAGTAGATTTTTTGATGTTTTATTTGGGGTGGAGGCCCTTCGTGGTGGACTGCTTTCGGCCAGGAGCGGTCGATCGCCAAGGGCCTATTTCGACCCAGAGCGGCGATTCGTGAAGGGGTAAAAATCGGCCAAGAGTACACATCTAGTCCGAGTCAACTTCCTCTTAAAGATGGCTCCACTTAGAATTGGTCGCTCAGCGATTCACAACTGCTGATCCGAGGTGCTCTCGCCGTAAGGAGAGAAAAAGCGCGTCATTTACTATTCCCCTGAAGCCAGCACTCCAATCAAACTTTTTCGGGCATCTGTAGACGCTCGTCGTAGAGCAGTGTAGCGTGATGCCATAAAGCCAATCCTCCCCTATGCCTTATAAATTTGCATACTAACGATTTGGAAGTCGGCTAGAAATTACTAATGATCAACTCAAGATTATCTGGTAGGAAATGGAGTTAATAGTGGATTTTAAAACTGCTCGATTAAATGCATACCACCAATGGCCTCACAGTACAAAATTCAAAGCCGAAGAAAAATTTGATTTGTGCTTGGAACAAAACGATAACACGATCCCATTCGTAGCTGCGAAATTAGGTAGGCCTCTGGATAATAACCAAAGCATTTATATTGGGCACTACCTAGATGGCCTAGAATCCCTTCCCCATCGTCCAGATTATATGTTTGACCATTGCTTCCGAGTGATTGATAGCTCATCCCAGATACGTTATCCGAAAAAAGGTTTGAAAGGAGTGGTACAAGGCCTCGGAAAAGAATTGATAAAATCAGCTCCGGCGCAATGGAGGGTTATTACAGATAGCATCTGCCGCAATCTCCCTGCTCCAACATTGATGTTTATTGTTCGACGAATGTGTGAGTCATATGTACCACAAGATGATGCGAGCAAACAGTTCTCTGGGAGAGTGGTTGATTGCACTGGGCAACTGTTTTACGACGAGTTTATCAAGAAATTCAGCATAGATAAGTCGAAAAATATTATACCAATCCCATCTGGAGAGCTTCTCCAATCGGCGTCTAGCTTCATGCGACTTTATCTATCAGGCACAGCAGGCACCCAGAAAAGGCGGAATACTGCTCCCGTTCTTGACCTCACAAATCCCAAAAACATCCTTACCGATGTCCGGAGAATAGAATTTTTGCTTTCCGTTTGGTTATTTACAATGCGAAATGAGCGAGCGCATGGATCAGCTTTAAGCCCCTTCAAAACAAGCAAGGCATCATTGGAGCGGTACGAGAGTTACTATTTTTCCATGTTGGCTTGCTATATATTTTCTCTCGGAGCTTTAAGTCTTTCGGATCCCCATATGATCAAGGCAGCGGAGATCGAGGCGTGCAGTTTATCCAACACCACTCTACAGAGAAATTTCTTTACGCACAGTTGAAGAATTGCAATATGATATGGAATCATGTGCGAGGACTTACAGCCCTGCGCACCTTATTGACAGGGAAATGAGGCGCATGGGGCGCAACTATTGTTTTGCTCCTCTATATTGGTCCGTCGCAATTACTCACAATGCTGTCAAAGTGGCGGATGTATTTTTTTACGAGAATTTGCGCAGAGAAATACATCCGCCACACTTTAAAAGTTGAATTTTTTACTTCTTTTTTGCGCGACGAACTCTACTATTTCTAAGCTCGTCACCTTTTGCCGGTATTTCAAATATAGCATCAAAGGTATGCTCGATAATTTCAATAGCTAAAGCGAGTTCGTTATCTGAGGGGCGGGCTAGTTCATGTACTGCGTCATTGCCCATGAATCGATGCTCATGTAATAAGGTGGCGCTTTTTTCAGTTAAGAAACCTTTCTCATGTAGGCCTGAGATTTTTCCTTCGAGATTTTTCAAGCGCTTTACTTCTAGCGTGCCGTCTGTTTTTACTATGGTTTTAGGTCCGTCAATAACACCAAGTTGAGCGCATAGGCCTTCTATTAGTGCTCTTAAGCCTGCCGCGGTTAATGTATAAGAGTCATTGTTATAGCAGTCAATGGACTCGCGATAAATTCGTCGGAGGTTATGTGGGACTTCCCAAAATTCTTTTACTGGTCGCGTGTTTCCAGAACGTTTTGGGTAAAGGGTTACTCTTTCGCCATCATCATATTCATCGTCACTTATTTGCTGTACGTCTTCAGAGAACCAACTAGCCTGCCTGAATGAGGATGTCATGCATCCTTGACATTGAACCACTTGATGAGAGCTTGCCCAGTCAACAGAAAAGCCGTCATCGTATTCTTCGTTGGCTGAATAATCGTATGAAGTCATGATCATGTGGCGAGTTGGCCGAGCGCATTGGGAACAGTGTTCTTGGATAATGTTTCCTTTAAGTTTGTTCTCAAAGTGTTTTTCTGTTTTTTTTCCCAAGATAACCTCGTGGGCAGTTAGGTGCTAGTAGAGTGTGATCCGAAGATATTCAAGGCAGTCATTCCCGCTGTTTCAAACGCGAATGCGACGCCTAGAATAAATACAGCCATGCTTTAAAATCTGCCGCTATTTTTATTAAAAAGTTGGCGAATTTATTTTAAGATAATAAATTCGTCCTCTTTTTGTGCTCTTTTTTGCGGAGTTCTCACACCGTTTGCGAGGCTTCAGTGTAGTGTGGGTCATAGTCATTTGCGGGTTTTACGGTCACCTCAATCACTTCTGGGCCGTACTTGTGCGCTAGGAAGCGTTCCCGATAAAGGTAGAAGGCTGCATCGCAGACTTTCATTGTGAAGTAGGCGTTGAAACCTCCGCCCACAGCTGCGCCTACAGCGGGAATCGCTTGTGCGAGCTTTGCTTTTGTAAGACGTATGCCCAGGGCTTTGGCTATTTCTTGGATGATCTTCACAAAAACGCTTTTTTCCAGCTCCTGCCAGGTCGCTTTCTTCGCTACATCCTGAGAAATCTTGATCAGTTGAGCCATGGCGAGCGCCTTCGAACTGTCGGTGGGAGAGGAGGCGAGGCCAAGCACGTTGAAGGCGAACAGTCGTTCCTCCTGACGTGAGGTGTCAAAACCGTAGTAGGCAGCGTACTCGCCGATCGCACGAAGGTTAAGTGTGATCAACGCCGGGATATCGACTGCCAGACCAGGTAAGCCCACGACACCCGCCCCAGCGCCTTCTACTAGAGCGATGCCCTTGTATTTAGCGCCGAGGAATCCAACGACCTTATCGATTTGCTCTAAATCCAGGTCGTGAATGTCTTTATGAGCTTTAATCGTGCTGTGTCCGTCGCCACGAAACTCTTCAAAAATTGCTTCTGGTCTTACGCTCCACTGGGCAGCGTCGTGGCAAACGCTGGTCAAGCCCTCAATTGCGCCCTGGATCGCGGGGCCTACACCGGGTGCCTTGAACAAGAGGTCACCTGCTTTGTCCAGCGGCTGGTTTATCACCTTCAGTGCTTGGCCGAACCAGCCAATGTCAGGCTCCTTCCAGCTGTGAATCTCTTTCAGTGCGTGTTGCTCATATTTGCTCAGCTTCGGCATGCTGGATCCTTGGTTGGTGAATCAATCATCAATGATATCGAAAGGCTATTATGCCGTGGATGATTCAATTTCTGTTGCCAATTTTCCAGATGTTGTGATTACGCGATAAGGGTGATCACGCCCGTCTAAGAGTACGTGGAAGCATCGCTCCTGATGCTGGAGTACTGAAGGTGCATTCGCCTGCGACTCACCAAGGAGTGTCCGGTTTTGGCCGATTGCTTCCCTTCACGAGAGACCGCTTTGGGTCGGTTGCTGTCCTTCACGATAGGCAGCTTCTGGCCGACAGATGCCCAACGTGAAAGGCAACTGTGGGGCAATTCAATGCGCCGCATGAGCAAGCCCTTGCTGCAAACTGGCAATGGTAAATCCCCCGTTTGATTGGCGAGTCGCTATCAGGCTCGCTAGCCTTGGCGAGGGGGCGCTGCGATTTAGCTGCGATTGTGTGTATCACCACGACTTCGTTCTTTCGTGTTGGCGCAACGCGCAGTTGGGGCAACTCAGTAAGCTCACGCTCAGAAACCCGTTGATCAGATGAGGTGGCTCTATGAACAAGGCAGTCTTTGCCGTGCTGGCCATTACGGTACTTGCGCAGTCACCGGCTTATGCCATCAGCGAAAAGTACCGTAAGCAACTGGAGCAGTCGGGTTGCACCCAGATGAGCGAGCTTCAGGGGTGCGATATCACCAAGAGCAAGGCCGAAAATGCCAAGGCGGGGTTTGGTGAGCCCGCAGCACCGGCAGCAGACAGCGCCAAAAGCCAGACCCCATATGCCGGGCAGTGGGTGGCTAAAAGTGCTTCAGGTGCGACGGTTGCCACCATTCGTATTGATGAAAAAGAGCATGTTTGGGTGAACGGCAAACCGGTCAAAGCCAAACGCACCGATGGCGGGCTGCAATTTCGGGCTGGCACGATCCTCTTCATGATTCAGGGGGATCGGCGGCTGAAGGGTGAGGATTACTGGACGGATAGTGATGCCGGGACCAAAGGCCTTATTCAGGCCGAATGATGGCGGGGTTTGCAGCCCTCTGTGTGTAATGGCCACTTCTCACTGATCAGAAACGTTCGTCAAGAATCGCTGGCAGTGTCAGCTCCTTGATGTAGCTTGCAGACGATAAGCTCAGCGCCATGCGCACTACCTGCACGACGTCATGCACCGGGATCAGGTGGCCTTCTCCATGTTGTTCGGCCAGCGCTCGCGGTGTACTGAGCGCGTCCTCGGTGTTCAGGTAGCCCAGGTTCAAACACGTTACCCCCAGACGCTGATCTCGGTAGCCCTCTCGCAACGCGTCTGCAATTCCGCGCAGCGCGAACTTGGAGGCACCGAAGGTCACCTCTGGTCGTCCGCTCTGGGGCAGGCCAGAGGTCGAGCCGGTCAGAATTATGCGGGGGGCGTTGCTTTTCAAAAGCACCGGTAGCAGTCGTTTGATCAGCAGGATGGTCGCGGTGATGTTGCAGTTAACAATGGCTTGCAACTGTGCGTCTTGATCCGCCAGAAAGCTGTACGCCGAGTCGAAGGCCAGTTCCTCCCATATGCCTAGGTTGTAAACCAGCGTATCAAGCCCTCCATCTGCTACGGCTTGTTCGATGATCAAGGCCGCAGTGGTTGGTTCGGCAAGGTTGGCCTCGATCCACTGCGCCTCTACACCGGCGACTGGCGTGAAAGCGCTAGGTCGAGTGCGTGATACACCAATCAGCGTGTCGCCTACCTGACCGAGGCCTTCCATCAAGGCTTTGCCTAATCCTTTGCTAGCACCTACCACCATGGTTTTCATCGAGCTACTCCCTACTCGTGTCGTTGCGAGTAGGCATCGCACCAGATGGCCTAGCTATTGGCAATTGGCTAGCTGTTTCAGGATGTAAGGCCCAGAGGCTGGCGAGCAAGCCTGCCGCTGTGTCCGGCAGCTATCTGCGGTAAGCCCTCCCTTTGTCATCCCTCGTGATGTCCAGGCAGCGCAATTAACATCTCGCAAAAGGAGTGGAGTCAGGTTTATGAGTTTCTTCAAAGTTGACGGTTTAAATACGGATAGCTTCGCGCACGATGAAACCATGCGCGCGCTGCTGCAGGGCTGGAAAAAGTCGATTGATCGTTACCTGAGCAATGTTGAAAAAGCTACCGGTGAGTCATGCTGCGACGCGCCTTGGTGGTACAACGAGCGCACCAGTATCAGCGTGCTGGCGGGCGCAGCATGGATTAATCAGTGGTCGGCGCTTGAGGAGTACAGCACGACCAAGCGTGGCGCCCCTGACGAAAATCTTGAAAAAAGTCATCGCACCGGGCGTGCTGATCTGATGGTGCAAACTTCGGAGGTATCGTTTGCATTTGAGGCAAAGCAAGCGTGGCAACGTATTGGCACACGCACCGTAGAGGGGGCCCGTAGCAAAAACATTTTCAAGAAAAAGGACTCCGCTTGGAAGGACGTTAAAGAGTTGAGCGTTCGAGAGGCTGATTATCGCTTTTCAGCAACCTTTGCCTCGCCTTCATTTCCAGACTCAGACTTCCTGAAGTTTTTGGAAATGCCGGGAAAGAAGCCAGTCACTGCATACATCAAGTCTTGGTACGAAGAGTTGCTGGAGCAATTGAGCAATCAAACACGTGGGCGAACCCATTACCTTGCGGCCTACTTTCCAGACCCTGAGAGCGGATTGGTTACTAGCAATCATGGTTTCCATTACCCGGGGGTTGTCCTCATTCTTGAGCAATGCCAGAAGGGTAACTGAAGGCTCATCACGCCAACTAAACAAATCGCCCCTACCAGGCGATGGCAGGGCGCTGACGCCCCCCGCTTTTTAGCGGGGGCGTTTTCTAATCCCAAGGCTGCGGAAAACAGTAGCTCCCGCAGAAAAACCACATGCTCTGCGCGGACCCTTGTGGGAGTTGGCTTGCCAACGATGCTGGCGCCGCAGACTGGTTGACACCCCGCTGACGCTATCGCAGGCAAGCCTGCTCCTATAGATTGTGGACTTCATCTTCAAGGCTTAACCGGCAAAACCAGCGATACGCCAGGTTCAAATGGGCCTCTTCGCACAGCCGACGCTCTGAGCGAATGCCGTAGCAATAGCCCACGATCAGCATGCGGATCATCAGTTCAGGATCAACCGACGGACGCCCGATCGGGCTATAAAAATCGGCGAGGTAATGGCGCAAGTCGCTCAGATCGAGGCACTGATCAATGCTGCGCAGAAGGTGATTGGCGGGGATGTGATCTTCAAGGTTGAAGGAGTAAAACAGTCGCTCCTGCCCACTCGATAACTGTCCCATCATGCTGCTTGCGTCCCTGCTGACCGATGCGAAGATTCTGCCGCAGGCCAGACAGGGGAACTACTTTTTCAACAGAATCGGCCAGAAACGGTCATTAACAGATTACAAAATCCTGGCCGATGCAGACTGCTGTATCTGGTTCTGGGGCGAGGTGTGAAGATAAGTTTTGCCTCGATGCCAGGGAGACTCAGTCCGTCAGAGGGTATGTGCCTGGGCTACAGCTAGTCCATTCCAGGATCTCTGGGGCGGCTGAAGAGATCTAAATATTTGCATTTCTAGATATGTAGATTAAAATCTCGACCATTCGGCAGCCCCTTGATCAGCGCTCCTATTGAACGTGCGTTGAGCTAAAGCCGTCTCAGAAGCGAGATGAAGCGCCTCTTTAAATCTATATTTCTCGATATCTGGATTTGTTAATGAATAGAAACAAACTGTTTAGCTCGACAAAGATCGGCCCCTATGACCTCCGTAATCGTATTGTGCTGCCGCCCCTCACTCGCTCGCGTAGCTCGCAGCCAGGGAACATCCCCAACGACTTAATGGCGACCTACTACCGACAACGAGCTAGTGCGGGTTTCATGGTCACAGAGGGAACTCAGATCGAGCCACGAGGCCAAGGCTATGCTTGGACTCCGGGAATTCACAGCCAAGAACAAATCGAAGGCTGGAAGAAAGTCACCGAAGCGGTACATGCAGAGGGTGGTGTAATTTTTGCGCAGCTCTGGCACGTTGGTCGGGTATCCCACACCTCGCTGCAGCCAAATGGCGATGCTCCTGTAGCGCCATCAGCGCTGCCAGCACGGAGCGTGAAGGTGTTCATCGAAACGGGACCAGGTACCGGTACCTTGGCGGATCCGTCTGAGCCAAGGGAGCTTTCCACTGCAGAGGTGAAAGAGCTCGTCCAGCTCTACGCCAAAGCAGCACATAATGCTCTAGAGGCCGGTTTCGATGGGGTAGAGCTGCACTGCGCCAATGGTTATCTGGTAAACCAATTCATCTCAGCGCACACCAACTGCCGCACGGATGAGTATGGTGGCAGCCTGCAGAACCGCCTGCGATTCTTGCGCGAGATAACACAAGCTGTTGCTGACGTGGTGGGCGCTGATCGTTTAGGTGTTCGATTTGCTCCACTGTTTGCAAGCACCGATGAGCTTCGGGTCTATCTAGGCCTTGTGGAAGATAATCCACACGAGACTTACATTGAGGCCGTCAAAGTGCTCGAGGAAATCGGTGTCGCTTACTTGTCGCTGGCCGAAGCAGACTGGGATGAGGCTCCAGAGCTGCCAGATACATTCCGCAACGCTGTACGAGGGGTCTTCAGTGGCCGCATTCTGTATGCGGGGAAGTACACAGCGGAGCGTGCCACCGCAGCGATTGACGCTGGCTGGGCTGACTTAATCGCCTTTGGTCGCGCCTTCATTGCCAACCCAGACCTTCCACAACGGATCGCCAATGGCTGGCCGCTCAATCCACTGGATGCCAACAGCATGTATGGTGGTACCGATAAAGGGTATGTTGATTACCCCTTCTTCAAAGGCTGACAGCGCCAGAGCTGCGCGCCTCGTCGGAGTGCGCGCAGCAACTGAGATCGAAATATCGTAAAATAGCGAAAAGCCAGCCATGTGCCACTTACTATGAACATCGATCTCAGCGAAGCGCTAAAGGCTCTGGATAATCCCACACGCCTCGCCATCCTCACCTTGCTCAAGAATCCAAGGAAGAACTTTCCCGAGCAGGAAGCAGATCCTGATCAGCTTGGTGTGTGCGTAAGCATCATCCAGGAAAGAGTAGGGCTGTCCCAGTCGACCGTATCAAACTACCTCGCAGCCCTTCAGAGAGCTCAGTTGGTTACGTCTCAGCGCATTGGTCCCTGGACTTACTACAAACGCAATGAGAAGAAGATCGAGCAGTTGCTGAATGCGCTTGAGAAGACCATTTGATACTTGGCGTCGAATAGCTGCTGCATATCGGTGTTGTTGTAGCTCTCAGGCGGTGTGAGCTTCGCCGATCACGAATGGCTGCTTCTGGCCGACAGATGCCCATCGTGAAAGGCAACTGTGGGGCAATTCAATGCGCCGCATGAGCGAGCCCTTGCTGCAAACCGGTAATGGTAATTCCCCCGTTTGATTGGCGAGTCGCGATCAGGCTCGCTAGCCTTGGCCAGGGGCGCTGTGATTTACCTGCGATTGTGTGTATCGCCACGACTTCGTTCTTTCGTGTTGGTGCGACGCGTAGTTGGGGCAACTCAGCAAGCACAGGCTCAGAAACCCGTTGAGCAGATGAGGTGGCGCTATGAACAAGGCAGTCTTTGCCGTGCTGGCCATTACGGTACTTGCGCAATCACCGGCTTATGCCATCAGCGAAAAGTACCGTAAGCAGCTGGAGCAGTCGGGGTGCACCCAGATGAGCGAGCTTCAGGGGTGCGATATCACCAAGAGCAAGGCCGAAAATGCCAAGGCGGGGTTTGTTGAGCCCGCAGCACCGGCAGCAGACAGCACCAAAAGCCAGACCCCATACGCCGGGCAGTGGGTGGCTAAAAGTGCTTCAGGTGCGACGGTTGCCACCATTCGTATTGATGAAAAAGAGCATGTTTGGGTGAACGGCAAACCGGTCAAAGCCAAACGCACCGATGGTGGGCTGCAATTTCGGGCTGGCACGATCCTCTTCATGATTCAGGGGGATCGGCGGCTGAAGGATGAGGATTACTGGACTGATAGTGATGCCGGGACCAAAGGCCTTATTCAGGCCGAATGATGGCGGGGTTTGCAGCCCTCTGTGCGCACTGGCCACTTCTCACTGATCAGAAACGTTCGTCAATAATCGCTGGCAGCGCCAAGCGCACGAGCTGTACGACGTCGAGCACCGGGATCAGGTAGCCCAGGCGCAAAAGGTCACCTCTGGCCGCCCGCTTTTGCTCGACGCGCGTCTTCGTCGTTTTGGAGGGGATTAAGTCAATTTTCGCGGTAGATACCTTCATTCAGGCGTTGATCGCTTGGGGTTGCCCGATTGCAGATCAGGATGCCTGTGATGATCAGGGCGCCTCCTATCAACATCGGACTCGTCAGTTGCTCACCGAGCAACAGTGCGCCCAGCAGAACGGCGGTTAGCGGGTTAAGAGCAATGAACACCCCGGAGCGTGTGACGCCGATTGTCTGGATGCCCTGGTAGTACCAGATGTAGGCCAATGCGGAACCTATTGCACCCAGGTACAGCAGGCTAAAAAAGTCGCCTGTGGATAGCGCACTCACTGAAGCAAAATTGAATTGCCCTGTAGCGGTGGCTGTCGCCGTCAGCATCGCTGCGCCAGCCCAGATGGAGTAGGTCACTGTATGTAAGGAGCCAATTTCGTTGACTATGGTTTTGCAGAACACGCTATAGACCACCCAGCTCAATACGCACCCGAAAATTAAGGCATCACCGCGCCAGTCGCTGTTCTCCGCAAGAAAGGTGTTTGGTGATGTACTGAAAATCACCGCTGCCGCACCCATAAGGCAGAGGCCTATTCCGGAGGTCTTCGTAAACGTGAGTTTTTCCCGGTAAAAGAGGAAGGAAAAAAGGGCCATTACTGCTGGGTTGAGGGCGACGATCAGTGAGGCCCGGGATGCGGTGGTGTAATGGAGCCCATAAAAGAAGAAAAGGTTGTAGGTGTATATGCCGCAGAATCCAAGGCCAAGTATTTTCACCAGTTGAGATCGGTTGATCTTGATAAACATTTTTCTGGAGAAAATCAGGAATAGGGTAAGCGTAGCGCCAGCAAGCATGAACCTCAGGCTTGCCGACAGCATTGGTGGGGTGTCGGAAGAAATGTAGCGACCCGCAACAAACGTTCCGCCCCAAATGATCGCCACCAAGGATAGCTTGAGGTAAGTGAGGCTGTCGGACGCAGGTGTTCTTGCTTTTGATTGAAGGAGCATGATGTAAGCCTGACGTCAGAGTATGGAGGTGGACTTGAATGTGTATGAGTTATCTAGAGCCTGAAGTCTCGGGTTGACCTCGTTAACGTAGTTGCCGGTAATGGCCTCAAACACCGATAGTGTTTGTTTGGATGGTTCTTTAATTTCATTCCTGAGTGCGTATTGGCCAGCCATTCCATACGAAGCCAAGAGTGGTCCATTGATCTCTGGCCATAGCGCCGATACGCCTTCAGTTTTCCATTGAGCGCCCATAAAAATCTCCTTGATTACTGCGATGTCAAAAGGCGCCTAGGCCTATCTCGTTATGCTTCAGTGTTCTATCCTTATGCTGAATTGGGCTCATATGGAAATGAGTGATTACTCATGGTTGTGCGATGACGCTGACTCAGCTCGAAATTTTTATCGTCGTCGCCGGGCGACGTGGGTTCACGCTGGCGGCTGCCCAACTGGGGATCTCCCAGTCAGCGGTGTCTCATGCCATCAGGGCGCTTGAGCAGGAGCTGGGCGTTGAGTTGCTTTTTCGGCACCAGGGCCAGGTCGAATTGACGGACAT
This sequence comes from Pseudomonas sp. HLS-6 TE3448, assembly GCF_053629555.1. NCBI lineage: Bacteria > Pseudomonadati > Pseudomonadota > Gammaproteobacteria > Pseudomonadales > Pseudomonadaceae > Pseudomonas > Pseudomonas sp. HLS-6 TE3448. Next base: position 2,265,315 of record NZ_JBRJIO010000001.1, read on the forward strand.
TGGGGCAAGGTTGCTCCAGCGCGCTCAATCGATGCTCGGGCTGGCTGATGCAATTCGACAAGAAGCCTCTGATGCGCGGAGCATGAAGCTGGGCACCCTGCGCATCGGTTCATTTGGCCCCACGTCATCACAACGATTGCTGCCGCGAATCCTTGCCGACTACCGCAGGATCTATCCTGGTATCGAGGTACATGTGGACGAGGGGCCCGACCGCCAGGTCGTTCAGTGGCTATTGGATAGGCGAGTGGACGTTGGGTTCGTTGCCCTGCCGGAGGCCCAGTTCGATACCTACCCGTTGATCGAGGACCAAATGGTTGCCTTGCTACCTTGTGGGCACCGTTTGGCGGCCAAGGAGGCGGTGACGTTGAATGACTTGTGTTCAGATCCGTTCGTACTGACAGAAGCCGGTTCGTCTGAGTTGGTTTCGCGACTCTTTGTGGCCGCGAGATTGAACCCCCAAATCCGCTATAGAACCTCTCAGCTAATGAGCACCTTGGCTGCAGTGGCGCGGGGCGATGCTGTGACGGTAGTAGCCGAATCCGCTTTGCCTGAACGTGATGCCTCGCAGTACCTCACGAAAGTGCTCGACCCGGCAGTCAGGCGACATGTTGGGATTGCCGTGTTGGACAAGAGCCAATCGTCGCCGGCAGCACGGGCTTTCATTGCCTTGTCTGTGAAGATCTTTCGCAATCAAGTGGTTTGACCTCATGGGCACGCAAGAACCATGGAATCTCCCACAGAACATGCAGTGTTTTGCATGGATCCCTGTGGGAGTTGGCTTGCCAACGATGCAGGCGCCGCCGACGGGTTGGCACCCCGCTGACGCTATCGCAGGCAAGCCTGCATCCCACATAGAACGCCGATGTTCTGCGCCGATCCCTGTGGGAGTTGGCTTGCCAACGATGCAGGCTCCGTGGACGGGTTGACACCCCGCTGACGCCTGCATCCCACGCGTTGCGCTTACACCTTCGCGGTCACGCCTTGCAGGGCTGTGCGCTTGTTCATCAGCCAGTAGTAACTGAGTGCCGGGAACACCAGGCCGACGGCCCATGCCAGGTCAACGCCTTGCAACGCGGTGGCAATCGGCCCGGCGTAAAGCGAGGTGTTCATAAACGGTACTTCAAGCAGGATGGTACTCAGAAACACGCCGATGGCGATCCAGTTCACCCGGCCATAGATACCCTTTGGCTCGAAGATGTCGGCAATCTGGTAAACGCCTTTGCGCAGCGCGTAGTAGTCCACCAGGTTGATGGCCGTCCAAGGGATGAGGAAGTAGCTCATGAAGAAGATGAAGTTCAGGAAGAACTGGATGAAGTCATCTTGAGCCAGTGTGCATAAGCCGGTGGCGGCGGCGCAGATGATGAACATGAACCCGGCCCTTGCGAGAGGGGTTACTTTCAGCGGGGCGAACGGTTCGATCACCGTGACGGTCGACATGAATGCGCCGTAAAGGTTGAACACGTTGATGGCGACCTGGCCGTACAGAATGAACGCGAACATCAGCAGCGTTCCACCGCCGAGCAGCCCCACCAGGTTCAAGCCCACATTGTCTGCAAAGCCGGCCATGGCCTTGGCCAGTACGGCACCGAGCAGCATCATCCAGCTGCCGCCGATGACAGTGCCCAGGTAGCTGTACCAGAACACGTGCCGGGTCGGGGTGCTGGTGGGCAAGTAGCGGGAGTAGTCCGCCACATACGGCGCATAGGACAACTGCCAGGTGACTGCAATGCTGACCGAGGCCAGGAAGCTTGCCAGGTGGAAGCCCTGTGGTGACCATTGCTCAGGCGCCACCGGAAGCGCAAGCGCCAGCAGCGTAGCCGTACCAAACACGCCGATGGAGATGAACGAGAGGGCCTTCTGCAGGCGATGGATCAGTTGGTAGCCGAACAGGGCGACCAAAAAGCACAGTACGCCGAGCAGGACGATGTTGCCCTCGTTGCTGAGCGGGCTCGTGGTGGCGACGGCCTGGGCGGCGAGCAAGGTGTTGCTGACGAAGAACCCCAGGTAGATGAGCATGACGAACAGCAGCGGCACTATCGCGCCGAATACGCCGAACTGGGCTCGGCTCTGGATCATCTGCGGTATGCCCAGCCTCGGCCCCTGGGCGGAATGCGAGGCCATGAAGATCGCGCCGATCATGGAGCCCAGCAGGATGGACAGTGCGCTCCAGAACAGGTTGAGCCCCAGGCTGATCGGCAGCACACCCGCAGCAACGGTGGTGATGTTGGCGTTGGCGCCGAACCAGACAAAGAACAGTGAGCGGGGCTGGCCGTAGCGCTCATGTTCTGGAATGAAATCAATGCTTCTGTTTTCTATTTTCATGGCAGTCTCCGCGTTCAGCAGTCACGGGCAAGGCGGTTTTCGAAGCTGTGGATCGCTTCGACGAACGCTTCGGGGTGGAAGGCGAGGTGATCAGGTTCGAGTGTTCGCACCGAAGACGCCGGTTGGTTTTGCCAATGGCGAAGGAGATGCGCGGTGGAATAGATTTCCAGCCCGTAAATCCAGTTGGAGAGGATCAGCAGCGATGAGTAATGCGCTGCCAGCGTCGTTGCCGTGCAGGCATCTGAAACGAGGCTGAGCTGGAAGTCATGTTGGTAGGCATCGAACAGGCTGGTCATCACGCACACATCGGTCAGCACGCCAAACACCACCAGGTGGCGGATCCCCCGGCTGTGTAACATCTGGGCCAGCCGGGTGCCATGAAAGGCGCTGTAGCGGTGCTTGTCGATCACCACATCGCCGGCCTGTGGGGCCAACGCGTCGATGATCTCAATAGCAGGCGTACCTGCCAGGTAACTGGTCGGCTTGCCGTGCTCGTCCACGGGTTCGCCGGGGGCCAGGTCCCGGCCTTGCGCATCGTTGACGTGGCGGGTGTAGAACAGTGGGATACCCAAGCCCCGGGCGGCGTCGATCAGCGAGGCCGCGTTGGCGACTACGTGGTCAAATCGTTCTAGTGCAAAGCCATCTTCTTTCTGCAAGTCGATAACGAGCACTGCGGTTGTGTTGGTCATCAAGGTCTTCCGGGTGCAGGTCTCCAGGAACGGGCGATTGAAACCGTTTCTAGGGAACCATCGGATAAGGGGCCGCAGCACACCGACAGGGCGGGCGCTACGGTAATGATCGAGAAGAGCTCTCGTCGGGAAGACCGATCAGACTATCTGCCAGAAACCATTCTGTTTGGCCGCAACGCAGGCCGGTAGGCGTTTGAGCATGACCCGCAATGGCGCTGCTGCGCGCCGGAGAAAACCTCTCATGGCACCGGTTGGCAACGCACGCTCACGCCCACAGGCTTTCGGCCAGTGACAGGCATGGGTATTGCCAGTGGGTAATGAGCGATTGGCCATTTGAGGTGCGTCTCGGATGGATTGCCAGAAGGTTCAGCAATATCCGGGCCAGGGATAATGCAGCTCTGTAAGGCGCGTTCTTGAGCGGTTGCGTTTTCAGGTGTTACGTTTGGTATTTGGAATGCCATAATACTGTGCTACCAAGCGTAGCATCAGAACGGTATCCCGCTTCTTTCTGACGCAGCTGCTTCACCCTCTTTAAATGCCCCATAGGTGCCTCGCGCGGCCTGATAGCCGCGCGAGGCCAAGGCCCTGTGTGAACCTAAGCCTCCCAGCCCGAGCCACTGAGCGCTGCCTGCACCAAGGGGTGCAAGTCAGCGCCTTTGTGCGCCGTCTGCCAGGCCAGCAATTCCTTGCGCATGGCGGGCGTCCAGAACATCTGCAAGTGATTACGCACGCCGAGCACGGCCTGTTGCGGGTCGGGTTCGCTGGCGAAGTACTGGGCGATCTGGTTGGCCATCTTGATCAGGTTGGCAGTGCTCATCGGCGTCCCTCGGTGTGTGTGCCGGCAGTGCGAGCCTGGCGGCGTTCGTCGAGCAAGCGCTGTTGTTCGTCACTGAATTCCTGATAACGCTTCTGCCACTCGGAAGGGTGGTAGACGCGGCTGACTTCCACGGCGGTGACCTTGTACTCCGGGCAGTTGGTGGCCCAGTCGGAGTTGTCGGTGGTGATGACGTTGGCCCCCGACTCAGGGAAGTGGAAGGTGGTGTACACCACGCCTGGCGCTACCCGTTCAGTCACCCGTGCGCGCAGTACGGTCTGGCCGGCGCGGCTGCCGATGCCTACCCAGTCACCTTCGTTGATGCCACGGCTTTCGGCGTCGGTCGGATGGATTTCCAGGCGGTCTTCTTCGTGCCAGGCGACGTTGTCGGTACGCCGGGTTTGGGCGCCGACGTTGTATTGGCTGAGGATGCGCCCGGTGGTCAGCAGCAGCGGGTAGCGGCTGTTGACCTTTTCCTCGGTGGGCACGTAGCCGGTGAGCATGAAGCGCCCCTTGCCGCGCACGAATTCCGTGATGTGCATGGTGGGCGTGCCTTCCGGTGCCTCGGCGTTGCACGGCCATTGCAGGCTGCCGTGGCGGTCCAGGGCGGCGTAGCTGACGTTGCTGAAGGTCGGCGTCAGGCTGGCGATTTCATCCATGATTTCTGACGGGTGCTGGTAGTGCATCGGGTAGCCCAGGGCGTTGGCCAGGGCCATTGTGCCTTCCCAGTCAGCCTTGCCACCCAAAGGCTCCATGACCTTGCGTACCCGGGAGATGCGCCGTTCGGCGTTGGTGAAGGTGCCGTCCTTTTCCAGGAACGAGCTGCCCGGCAGGAACACGTGGGCGAACTTGGCGGTTTCGTTGAGGAAAATGTCCTGCACCACCACGCACTCCATGGCCGACAGCGCTGCGGTGACGTGCTGGGTATTGGGGTCGCTCTGGGCGATGTCTTCGCCTTGGCAGTACAGGCCCTTGAAGCTGCCACCCAAGGCGGCCTCGAACATGTTGGGGATGCGCAGGCCGGGGTCCGGTTGCAGGGTGACGTGCCAGGCCTGTTCGAACTGCGCCCGTATCACCCCGTTGGAGATATGCCGGTAGCCGGGCAATTCGTGGGGGAAGGAGCCCATGTCGCAGGAGCCCTGAACGTTGTTCTGCCCACGCAGCGGGTTCACGCCCACGCCTTCGCGGCCGATGTTGCCGGTGGCCATGGCCAGGTTGGCGATGCCCATGACCGCCGTGCTGCCCTGGCTGTGTTCGGTGACGCCCAGGCCATAGTAGATCGCCGCATTGCCGCCCGTGGCGTACACGCGGGCAGCCGCACGGATGTCGGCAGCCGCGACGCCGCAGACGGGGCCAAGGGCTTCCGGCGAGTTTTCCGGGCGGCTGACAAACTCGCGCCAGCGGGCGAAATCGCTGCCCTCGCAACGGGCGTCGATAAAGGCCTGGTTGAGCAGCCCCTCGGTAACGATGACATGGGCCAGGGCGTTGAGCATTGCCACGTTGGTGCCCGGGCGCAGGGCCAGGTGCAGTTCGGCGCGGGCATGCACCGAGTCCACCAGATCAATGCGTCGTGGGTCGATGACGATCAGTCGTGCGCCTTCACGCAGGCGGCGTTTGAGCTGGGAGGCGAACACCGGGTGGGCGTCGCTGGGGTTGGCGCCGATCACCAGGATCACGTCGGCCTGCATCACCGAGTCGAAACTCTGGGTGCCGGCGGATTCGCCAAGGGTTTGTTTCAGGCCATAGCCGGTCGGCGAGTGGCAGACCCGTGCACAGGTGTCGACGTTATTGTTGCCGAAGGCGGCGCGCACCAGTTTCTGCACCAGGTAGGTTTCTTCATTGGTGCAGCGGCTGGAGGTAATGCCACCAATGGCGTCGCGGCCGTATGTTTGCTGCAACCGGCGGAATTCGCTGGCGGCGTAGGTCACAGCCTCATCCCAGCTGACTTCCTGCCAGGGGTCGTTGATGTGCTTGCGGATCATCGGGGTGGTGATGCGATCCGGGTGGGTGGCGTAGCCCCAGGCAAAGCGCCCTTTGACGCAGGAGTGGCCGTGGTTGGCCTGGCCGTTCTTGTCTGGAACCATGCGCACCAGTTGGTCGCCTTTCATCTCGGCGCGGAACGAGCAGCCCACACCGCAATAGGCGCAGGTGGTGATCACACTGTGTTCGGGTTGACCCTGTTCGATCACGCTTTTTTCCATCAGGGTCGCGGTAGGGCAGGCTTGCACACAGGCGCCGCAGGACACGCATTCCGAGTCCAGGAAGTCCTCGCCACCGGCAGCCGCGACCCGCGACTCGAAGCCGCGCCCGGTAATGGTCAGGGCAAAGGTGCCCTGGGTTTCTTCGCAGGCACGCACGCAGCGGTTGCAGACGATGCACTTGCTCGGGTCGTAGTCGAAGTAGGGGTTGGAGGTGTCTTTCTGGTCGGCCAGATGGTTGGCGCCCTCATAGCCGTAACGCACCTCGCGCAGGCCGACCTGGCCGGCCACGGTTTGCAGCTCGCAGTTGCCGTTGGCCGAGCAGGTCAGGCAGTCCAGCGGGTGATCGGAGATGTACAGCTCCATCACGTTGCGGCGCAGGGTCGCGAGCTTCGGCGTCTGGGTGTGCACGCTCATGCCTTCACTGACCGGCGTGGTGCAGGACGCCGGGTAGCCGCGCATACCGTCGATTTCCACCAGGCACATGCGGCAGGAGCCGAAGGCTTCCAGGCTGTCGGTGGCACACAGTTTGGGAATGGTGGTGCCCATCAGCGCAGCGGCGCGCATCACCGAGGTGCCTTCGGGCACGCTGATGCTGCGGCCGTCGATCTTCAGGGTGACCTGCACCTGGCTGTCGCGGGCCGGGGTGCCGAGGTCGATATCGGTGTTCGGGTCGAAGAGCGTGATCATTGGTCGGCCTCCGAGGGCTGCAGACCGAAGTCGGCGGGGAAGTGCTTGAGGGCGCTGGCCACGGGGTAGGAGGTCATGCCGCCCAGCGCGCACAGGGAACCGTACTGCAGGGTGTCGCACAGGTCCTTGAGGATGATCACCTGCTCATCGCGACCGCGCTGGTCGGGTGCGGCCAGCAGGCGGTCGATCACCTCCACGCCCCGGGTCGAGCCGATGCGGCAGGGGGTGCATTTGCCACAGGATTCCTCGGCGCAGAACTGCAGGGCGAAGCGCGCCATGTGGGCCATGTCCAGGCTGTCGTCAGCCACCACCACACCCCCATGACCGAGCATGGCGCCAATGGCGGCGAAGGCTTCGTAATCCAGCGGCGTGTCGAACTGCCCGGGCGGCACCCAGGCGCCGAGCGGGCCGCCGACCTGGGCGGCCTTTAGTGGTCGGCCACTGGCGGTACCTCCACCGTAGTCTTCCACCAGCTCCCTGAGGGTCAGGCCAAAGGCCCGTTCCACCAGGCCGCCGTGACGAACATTGCCCGCCAGTTGGAAGGGCATGGTGCCCAGGGAGCGGCCCATGCCGTAATCGCGATAGAACTGCGCACCCTTGGCCAGAATCAGCGGCACCGAGGCCAGGGTCAGCACGTTGTGCACCAGGGTCGGCAGGCCGAACAGGCCCTGCAAGGCGGGAATGGGGGGCTTGGCACGGACGATACCGCGCTTGCCTTCGAGCGAGTCCAGCAGCGCGGTTTCTTCACCACAAATGTAAGCGCCGGCACCGACGCGCACCTCCAGATCGAAGGTCAGGCCGCTGCCGCCGACATTGGCGCCGAGGTAACCGGCAGCCCGGGCGATATCCAGTGCCTCGCGCAGTGTGGCTACGGCCTGTGGATACTCCGAGCGCACATAAATGTAGCCGTAGCTGGCCCCGACGGTGAGACCGGCAATGGCCATGCCTTCGATCAGCAGGAAGGGGTCGCCTTCCATCAGCATGCGATCGGCGAAGGTGCCGGAGTCGCCTTCGTCGGCGTTGCACACCACGTACTTCTGCGCCGCCTGTGTGCCGCGCACTGTGCGCCACTTGATGCCGGCCGGGAAGGCTGCGCCGCCACGGCCGCGCAGCCCCGAATCGAACACCACGGTCGCGGTCTGCTCGCCACCCAGGGCAATGGCCTGGGTCAGGCCTTCAAAGCCACCATGGGCCCGGTAATCGTCCAGGGACAGCGGCCGGGTAATACCGGCGCGGGCGAACAGCAGGCGCTGTTGGCTTTTCAGATAGGGCAACTGCTCCACCGGGCCCAAGGCCAGCGGGTGGGCGGACGGATCGCCGTGCAGCGCATCGAGCAGGGAGGGCACATCGGCAGCGGTCAGCGGGCCGAAGCCTATTCGGCCTTGCGGGGTGTCCATCTCCAGCAGCGGTTCCAGCCAGTACAGGCCACGAGCGCTGGTGCGTTGCAAGTCCAGCGGCAGGTTACGCTCCCGGGCCTGCGTGGCAAGGGCGGTGGCTACCGCATCGGCACCCACGGCACGGGCAAGCGAATCACAGGGCAGGTAGAGGCGCGGCATCATGCGTCCTCCTGGCAAGCATCGAGCAGGGCATCCAGGCGCTCGGCACTGAGCCGCGCATGCACCTGGCCATCCAGCTCCAGGGCTGGCGAGCAGGCACAGGCACCAAGGCAATACACCGGGCGCAGGCTGATGTTGCCGTCGGCGCTGCTGCCGTGGTCGTCCAGTTGCAGGCGTTCGCGCAACTGCGCGGCGAGCTGCTCGGCGCCGCGACTCTGGCAGGACTCGGCCCGGCACAGGCGCAGGATATGCCGGGCCGGCGGCGCGGTGCGAAAGTCATGGTAGAAGCTGATGACCCCACGAACCTCGGCCTGGCTCTGGTTCAGGGCATGGGCAATCTCGGGGACGGCGGCATCGGGGATGTAACCGATGCTTTCCTGAATCTCATGAAGAATCGGTAACAGTGCGCCGGGTGCGCCTTTGTGGCGCTCCAGCAGACGGGTGACCAAAGGCAGGTGCAACATCTCATCAGGCATACAACATTCCTCACGGTCACGAGCAAACCAGACGGTTGTCGATTGTCCGAGAGTGTCGGCTTCGGCACTCACACCACGTCACGGTAGCGTGGCATGTTCAGGCCGTTGGCCAGGCACCCTGAGCGGGCATCTTGTTGGGCCCCGTGCGGTATTTGCCGCACCTGTTCAGGGCATAACAGGCAGCTTGCCACGCCTCTGTTGATTCATCTGCACCAAAGCGACGTGCTCTGTTCTTTCTGCGACTACCTATTGAGTCTAGAAGAGTACGGCCTGGTGTGTCGTCCTTGGCGGTGGTTCGGCGCAATTTCCGGGATGCTCCTACAGTCGCTAAGGAAGTCTCTTTGATTAAAGACGGAAAAAGTTTATTGCGGTCCAGTGAAGATAAATATGATTCTGTTTTTCGTGCTGTGCCAAACCCTATATCAAATACAAGAGGTGATTATGGCGATTTTACATCCCACGCGGCAGGATTTTTCGGGTCTCATTCATTTGCCAAACATTGCTACCGAAGTGCGTGGTGCGGTTACGTATACCCAGAGCAATGGTTTTGGACCCACAACCTGGGACAAGGCATTCAATGCATGTAAGCAAGCGGCGATAATACGAGGTCGACATCGCCCGGATGTAATCTGGGCACAGGTTCCAGAAAAGTTCTCCAGCCTCAGTCAGCGTTCGCAATGGGACGTAATGCTCCAAACCGCCTATGATCGAGCGTTGCATCGATTTGGTCGCGTTGATCACATAAAGCGTTGCAGGAATGAAAGCGGTTACGGGTTGTACTATTATTTTGGAAATGAGTTTGTCGTTGTTGAGCATACCAGCGACACTAACAGCGTCGTAATAGTAAATAACGTTCCCAAGGTCTATGGTCATTTTCATATAGAAAAAGGTATAAATATTACTAGCGGTGCCGGAGATTGTTTTGCTGTGGAGCGTGCTGTTCGTTTGTCAGTTTGGTCGCCGCTTATCGCACATGATGCTCGTCCGAATTTTGGCCATCACATCTATTATTTGTAATGCTCCTGTGCAGTGGTTATAAAAATAAGGGGAGCTTTATCATTGAAGCAGGTATCTGCATGCTTGGCGCAAGGCCAAGTCCTGCTACGCATCAGGAAGCTGCCTCCTAGGCCGCCCCCATTACTCCGTCGATAAAAGGCGCCTTCTTTGCCAGGTATTCACCGATGCCTCCGGTGTTGCTGGCTTCCAGCTCAAGTTTCAAGTCTTGATACTGCTGGCGAATAACGGGGTCGCGCCTGAGGCGATCCCGGAAGCGAAGCATGCGTTCGATTTGACGATGGCCTGTGAGGCAAACGTGGGCCTTATGGGTTCGTATGCCATCAACATCGCGGCGATAAAAATGGTGGCCTGCGGACAGATCACTTCCCCGGGCGTAGCCGAGCTCACGCATGACGGTGTCTCGACGGGCTTCGTTCAGGTGCGCCGAAACTTCAATGAGAAGGTCAATCTCAGGCTTGGCTGCAAGCCCTGGAACAGCGGTGCTTCCGACATGGTGAATGGCAACAAGCTCTGCGCCGAACGCCGCCTTGATCTGCTCTTTGGCGGTTATAAAGAGGGCAGGCCATCGGCTGTCATAGAGGGATATCGTACTGGTCAGCCCCATGGTGGTTCTTCCTTGAATCCGCAGGCAGGCATCGGCGTAGCGCAGGCACAAAAAAACCGGCTCAATTGGCCGGTTTTTCTGGATCTGAAGGTTGGTAGAACCGTTCAGTTACTGCTGTTTGGTGCCCCGAGGGAGACTCGAACTCCCACTCCTTTCGAAAACGGATTTTGAATCCGCCGCGTCTACCAATTCCGCCATCAGGGCTTGTGGACGCGGAGTATAAAGAGGTGCCTACCGTTGGTCAATCAGCTTTCATGGTGAATTTTTGTCGATTCCGCTAAACTTTCCGGCCCTGTCAAACCGAACACCATCATGCGCGTCGCCGATTTTTCTTTTGAGCTCCCTGATTCCCTGATCGCCCGCCATCCTTTGGCCGAGCGCCGCAGTAGCCGGCTGTTGACCCTCGACGGGCCAACAGGGGCATTGGCGCACCGGCAATTCACCGATTTGCTCGAGCACCTGCGCCCGGGCGATCTGATGGTGTTCAACAATACCCGGGTGATCCCGGCGCGGCTGTTTGGCCAGAAGGCCTCCGGCGGCAAGCTGGAGATTCTGGTCGAGCGTGTGCTGGACAGCCACCGCGTGCTGGCCCATGTGCGCTCCAGCAAGTCGCCCAAGCCCGGTTCGCAGATTGTGATCGACGGCGGCGGTGAGGCCGAGATGGTCGCGCGCCACGATACGTTGTTCGAGCTGCGTTTCGCCGAAGAGGTGTTGCCGCTGCTCGACCGCGTCGGGCATATGCCGCTGCCGCCGTATATCGACCGCCCGGATGAAGGTGCCGACCGCGAGCGTTATCAAACCGTGTACGCCGAGCGTGCCGGTGCGGTGGCCGCGCCAACCGCTGGCCTGCATTTCGATGAAGACCTGCTGGCGAAGATCGCCGCCAAGGGCGTCGACACGGCATTCGTTACCTTGCACGTAGGGGCGGGCACCTTCCAGCCGGTGCGGGTAGAGCGCATCGAAGACCACCATATGCATAAAGAGTGGCTGGAGGTCAGCCAGGACGTGGTCGACGCCGTTGCCGCCTGCCGTGCGCGTGGCGGTCGGGTGGTGGCGGTGGGCACCACCAGTGTGCGTTCGCTGGAAAGCGCCGCGCGCGATGGCGTGCTCAAGCCGTTCAGCGGCGACACCGACATCTTTATCTTCCCGGGCCGGCCGTTTCATGTGGTCGATGCCCTGGTCACCAACTTCCATCTGCCCGAGTCCACGCTGCTGATGCTGGTTTCGGCCTTCGCCGGTTACCCGGAAACCATGGCTGCCTATAAGGCCGCGGTGGAAAACGGTTACCGCTTCTTCAGTTACGGTGATGCCATGTTCATCACCCGCAATCCGGCGCCACGTGGGCCCGAGGATCAAGCATGAGTCGCACCTGTCGTATGTCCTTTGAGTTGCTGGCTACCGACGGCAAGGCCCGTCGGGGTCGGTTGACCTTCCCCCGTGGCGTGGTGGATACCCCGGCGTTCATGCCGGTGGGTACCTATGGCACGGTCAAGGGCATGCTGCCGCGGGATATCGAGGCGATTGGTGCGCAGATCATCCTCGGCAACACCTTCCACCTGTGGCTGCGCCCGGGTACCGAGGTCATCAAGGCCCATGGCGACCTGCACGACTTCATGCAGTGGAAAGGCCCGATCCTCACCGACTCCGGTGGTTTCCAGGTGTTCAGCCTGGGCGCCATGCGCAAGATCAAGGAAGAGGGCGTGACCTTCGCCTCGCCGGTAGACGGCTCCAAGGTGTTCATGGGCCCGGAAGAGTCGATGCAGGTTCAGCGCGACCTGGGCTCGGACATCGTGATGATCTTCGACGAGTGCACCCCGTACCCGGCCGATGAAGACGTGGCACGGGTATCGATGGAGCTGTCGCTGCGTTGGGCACAGCGCTCGAAGAACGCCCATGGCGACAGCACTGCGGCGTTGTTCGGTATCGTTCAGGGCGGCATGCACCAGGACCTGCGCATGCGGTCGCTGGAAGGCCTGGACAAGATCGGCTTCGATGGCCTGGCCATCGGTGGCTTGTCGGTGGGCGAGCCGAAGCATGAAATGATCAAGGTGCTAGATTACCTGCCAGGGCAGATGCCTGCTGACAAACCTCGTTACCTTATGGGGGTAGGCAAGCCGGAAGATCTCGTTGAGGGTGTGCGCCGCGGCGTCGACATGTTCGATTGCGTGATGCCTACGCGCAACGCGCGTAACGGTCATCTGTTTGTCGATACAGGCGTGCTTAAAATCCGCAATGCGTTCCATCGCCATGATGATTCGCCGCTGGACCCAACCTGTGATTGCTACACCTGCCAGAACTTCTCCCGCGCTTATTTGCATCATCTGGATAAATGCGGCGAAATGCTGGGTAGCATGTTGAATACCATCCATAACTTGCGACATTACCAGCGCTTGATGGCTGGTTTGCGCGAGGCTATTCAACAAGGTACATTGGCCGCTTTCGTTGATGCCTTCTACGCCAAGCGCGGGCTGCCTGTGCCGCCTTTGGATTGATGTTTTGCCGACCCTTACAAGTACTATTTCGCAACTGGAGTGCTAAATGAGCTTTCTGATTCCTGCCGCATACGCGGACGCCGCTGCCCCTGCCGCTGCTGGCCCTGCCGGTACCGGTTTTGAGTGGATTTTCCTGGTAGGTTTCCTGGTCATCTTCTACCTGATGATCTGGCGCCCACAGGCCAAGCGTGCCAAAGAGCAGAAGAACCTGCTGAGCAATCTGCAGAAGGGTGACGAAGTTGTTACCAACGGCGGTATCGCCGGCAAGATCGTCAAAGTTGCCGATGACTTCGTAGTGCTCGAAGTGTCCGACTCGGTTGAGCTGAAGTTCCAGAAGGGCGCCGTTGCTGCGACCCTGCCAAAAGGCACGCTCAAGGCGATCTAAGTTTAAGTCTTTTACCAATCGACGGGGCGCGCAAGGCGCCCCGTCTCTTGAACGGGCGGCGTGATGCTGAACAAATACCCTTTATGGAAATACGCGCTGATCGTGCTGGTGCTGGCGGTCGGTTTCATTTATTCCGCTCCCAACCTCTACCCTGACGATCCGGCTGTTCAAATCAGCGGTGCAAGTACTGCGCTGCAGGTTGGCCAGGCCGATCTGGATCGTGCCAGCAAAGCGTTGAGCGATGCCGGTATTCAGGTCAAGGGCGCGAGCCTGGGTGAGAAGGGCAAGGGTGGCCTGCTGCGTTTGACCAAGCAGGAAGACCAGTTGCCTGCCAAGGACGTGGTGCGCAAGGCGCTGGGTGACGATTACGTAGTGGCGCTGAACCTGGCTCAAACCACTCCGCAATGGTTGCGCAAGTTGGGTGCAAGCCCAATGAAGCTGGGCCTGGACTTGTCCGGTGGTGTGCACTTCCTGCTGGAAGTGGACATGGACAAAGCCATTACCGCACGCCTGAAAGTGTATGAAGGTGAAGTCAAAACCCTGCTGCGTAAAGAGCGTGTGCGCTACCGCAGTCTGCCGCAACAAGACGGCAGCATTCAGTTGGGCTTCGCTGACGATGCAACCCGCGAGCAGGCACGTGCCCTGATCCGCAAGAATTTCAACGATTTCGAGCTTACGCCAAGCGAGCGTAACGACATGGCCGTATTGGGCCTGTCGATTTCGCCGGCCAAGCTGATCGAGATTCGTGAGTACTCCATCAAGCAGAACTTGACCACGGTACGTAACCGCGTCAATGAGCTGGGTGTTGCCGAGCCACTGGTTCAGCGCCAGGGTGCCAACCGCATCGTGGTGGAGCTGCCGGGCGTGCAGGACACCGCTGAAGCCAAGCGTATTCTCGGCAAGACCGCCAACCTCGAGTTCCGCCTGGGTGCAGAGCCGGGTGCCTCGAAAGCCACCACCGAATCCTTCGAGTTCCGTGAAGGCGGTCGTCCGCCAGCTGCGGTTGAGCGTGGCCTGATCATCACCGGTGACCAGGTAACCGACGCCCAGGCAAGCTTCGACGAGCATGGCCGCCCGCAGGTGAACATCCGTCTGGATGGCCACGGTGGCGAGCTGATGAGCCGCGCGACCCGTAGCAACGTCGGTCGCAGCATGGCGGTGATCTTCATCGAGCAGAAGCCGACCACTCGCTACGAGAAGCAGGTCGTCAATGGTGTCGAGAAAGACGTTGCCATCCAGACCTTCAAGGAAGAGAAGCGCATCATCAGCCTGGCGACCATTCAGTCGCCGCTGGGTAGCCAATTCCGCATTACCGGCCTGAACGGCCAGGGCGAATCGTCGGAACTGGCCCTGCTGCTGCGTGCCGGTGGCCTGGCTGCGCCGATGTACTTTGCTGAGGAACGTACCATTGGCCCAAGCCTGGGTGCGGACAACATCACCAAGGGTATCGATGCGTCGCTGTGGGGCATGCTGTTCGTCTCGCTGTTCATCATTGCCATTTACCGCTTCTTCGGTGTGATCGCTACAGTGGCACTGGCAGGCAACATGGTGCTGCTGTTGGCCCTGATGTCGGTGCTGGGTGCTACTCTGACCCTGCCGGGTATCGCTGGTATCGTACTGACCATGGGTATGGCGGTTGACGCCAACGTGCTGATCTTCTCGCGGATTCGCGAAGAGCTGGCTAACGGCATGTCGGTTCAGCGTGCGATCCATGAAGGTTTCGACCGTGCCTACACCGCGATTCTCGACGCCAACCTGACCACCCTGTTGGTCGGCGGCATCCTGTTCGCCATGGGTACCGGGCCAGTCAAAGGCTTTGCGGTGACCATGTCCCTCGGGATTTTTACCTCGATGTTCACAGCCATCATGGTGACCCGCGCAATGGTCAACCTGATCTTTGGTGGGCGTGACTTCAAGAAGTTGTGGGTTTAAGGGGCTGCCATGTTACGTACCATTAACTTCATGGGCGTGCGCAACGTTGCGTTCGCCGTCACCATGCTCCTTACCGTACTGGCCTTGTTCAGCTGGTTCCACAAGGGCTTGAACTTTGGTCTGGATTTCACCGGCGGTACGCTCATCGAGCTGACCTACGAAAAGCCGGCTGATCTGGGCAAGGTGCGCGAGGAGCTGGTCAAGGCTGGCTTCGGCGATGCCGTGGTGCAGAGCTTTGGCGCTACCACCGATTTGCTGGTGCGTATGCCGGGCGATGACCCGCAACTGGGCAACCGCGTTGCCGAGGCGCTGCGCAAGGTCAGTGGCGACAACCCGGCCGTGGTCAAGCGTGTCGAGTTCGTCGGCCCGCAGGTAGGTGAAGAGCTGCGTGACCAAGGCGGCCTCGGCATGCTGCTGGCACTGGGCGGCATCATGATCTACCTGGCCTTCCGCTTTCAGTGGAAGTTCGCGGTCGGTGCAATTGTGTCGCTGATCCACGACGTGGTCGTGACCCTGGGTATCCTGTCGTTTTTCCAGATCACCTTCGACCTGACGGTGCTGGCGGCAGTTCTGGCGATCATTGGTTACTCGCTCAACGACACCATCGTGGTCTTTGACCGGGTACGTGAGAACTTCCGCGTACTGCGCAAGGCTTCGCTGATCGAGAACATCAACATCTCCACCACCCAGACCCTGCTGCGTACCGTGGCCACCTCGGTTTCGACCTTGCTGGCGATTGCGGCGCTGCTGTTCTTCGGTGGTGACAACCTGTTCGGCTTCTCCATTGCACTGTTCATCGGTGTTCTGGCGGGTACTTACTCCTCGATCTACATCGCCAACGTGGTGTTGATCTGGCT
The DNA here is from genome assembly GCF_053629555.1 of Pseudomonas sp. HLS-6 TE3448. Lineage (NCBI taxonomy): Bacteria > Pseudomonadati > Pseudomonadota > Gammaproteobacteria > Pseudomonadales > Pseudomonadaceae > Pseudomonas > Pseudomonas sp. HLS-6 TE3448. Next base: position 2,281,347 of record NZ_JBRJIO010000001.1, read on the forward strand.
GAACCTGAGTAGCGAAGACCTGATTCCACCGGTGAAAGCCGAGGAAGTGGACGAGCGTCCGTAAATACGCCGTTTACCCGGTCAGTGGTCCCCAAAAGGCGCGAGTGTTGAACTCGCGCCTTTTTTTATGCTCCAAGGCTAGGAGAAGCACGGGCGATAGCCCGTCTGTACGGTCTGGAGGTTTCACGTGAACAAGTCGATGCTGGTGGGTGCGGTACTGGGTGCTGTCGGTGTGACTGCCGGGGGCGCCATAGCAACCTACAAACTGGTGAATCATGGGCCTGAGTATGCTCAGGTGCTTGGAGTTCAGCCGGTCAAACAAACCATCAAGACGCCACGGGAAGTCTGTAAGGATGTCGCGGTAACCCGCCAGGCGCCGGTCAAGGACCAGCATCAGATTGCGGGTACCGTGATCGGCGCCGTGGCTGGTGGCCTTCTGGGCAACCAGGTTGGCGGTGGTACCGGCAAGAAGATTGCAACCGTGGCCGGTGCGGTGGGTGGCGGTTATGCCGGTAACAAGGTGCAGGAGAACATGCAGAACAAAGATACCTACACCACCACCGAGACGCGCTGTAATACGGTCAATGACCTGAGTGAGAAGGTCGTTGGCTATGACGTGAAGTATTCGATTGGTGACAAGGTCGGCAAGGTGCGCATGGATCGTGACCCGGGCCCACAGATCCCGCTCGACAAGAATGGCCAGCTGATTCTGGGGCAGGCCCCGGCGGGGCAGTGAGTGGATGATGTGACGCTGGCTTGCCAGTGATCAGCGCTCAAATAAAAAGCCCCTGGCCTTTCGGTCAGGGGCTTTGTCATTAGCCTTGTTGCTTGGCTGGAACTCAGCGTTTCAGCGAAGCCGGCAGGTGCGGCTGGATGGCCGTCAGTACTGCCTTGAAGCACTTGATGTTGCCGGCAACGATGTGGCCTTTTTCCAGGAAGTCGTGACCGCCGGTGAAGTCGCTCACCAGGCCGCCCGCTTCTTGAATCAGCAGGGTGCCTGCAGCCATGTCCCATTCAGACAGGCCCGACTCCCAGAACGCATCGAAACGACCGGCGGCCACATAGGCCAGGTCGAGGCTGGCGGCGCCAGCGCGGCGGATGCCTGCGGTCTGGCCAACCAGGGAGCGGAACATGCCCAGGTAGTTGTCCAGGTTGTCCATCTGGTTGTCACGGAACGGGAAGCCGGTGCCCAGCAGTGCGCCTTCCAGGCTGGTGCGGGAGCTGACGCGCAGGCGGCGACCGTTCAGTTGGGCGCCACGGCCACGGCTGGCGGTGAATTCTTCCTGGCGGACAGGGTCCAGAACTACGGCGTGTTCCAGGCGGCCGCGGTACTTGCAGGCGATGCTGACAGCGAAGTGCGGTACGCCACGCAGGAAGTTGGTGGTGCCGTCCAGTGGGTCAATGATCCACAGGTAGTCTTCACCTTCGCCGCTGCCGGCGTGCAGGCCGGTTTCTTCGCCGTAGATGGCGTGGGTAGGGTAAGCCTTGCGCAGGGCCGCGATGATGGTTTGCTCGGCGGCGCGGTCGACCTCGGACACGTAGTCCTTGGCGTCCTTCTCATCAACCTTGATGGTATCCAGGCGCTCGATGGAGCGGAAAATCAGTTCACTGGCGCTGCGGGCGGCGCGCAGCGCGATATTCAGCATGGGCTGCATGGACGTTTCACCTGGGTCGTTAAAGAAAGCCGGACATTCTATCAGAAAACTTTCTGTGAAGAAGGGTGACATTTGCTTTCGTAGCGTAACGTCGGTCGGTTCTGTAAGATTTGCTCCCCCTTTACCGTGTCTGTGAGCCCTTGCCGTGCTGCAAAATATTCGTGTTGTCCTGGTCAATACCAGCCACCCCGGCAATATCGGTGGGGCTGCGCGTGCCATGAAGAACATGGGCTTGTCGCGTCTGGTACTGGTCGATCCGCTCCATTTCCCCTCCCACGAAGCCAGTGCCCGTGCATCGGGTGCCGATGACGTGCTGGCGGGTGCCCAGGTGGTGGCCACGCTTGAAGAGGCGCTGGTCGGTTGTACGTTGGTGATCGGCACCAGCGCTCGTGATCGGCGCATTCCCTGGCCGATGCTCGACCCGCGTGAGTGTGGCGCGAAGGTGGTCGAGGATGCCGGGCAGGGTGCTGAAGTCGCCCTGGTGTTCGGGCGTGAGCACTCCGGCCTGACCAACGACGAGCTGCAGCGATGTCATTATCACGTGCATATCCCGTCCAACCCCGACTTCAGTTCGCTGAACCTTGGGGCCGCCGTGCAGGTGCTCGCCTATGAGGTGCGCATGGCATGGCTGGCCGTCGAGGGGCGGCCGTCGAAAGTCGAGAAAGTCGAAGTGGCGTCGGTGCGCAGTGGCGAGCTGGCGACCATGGATGAGATGGAGCTGTTCTACGAGCATTTGGAAAAGACCCTGGTCGAGATCGGTTTTCTCGACCCGGAGAAGCCCAAGCACCTGATGTCGCGCTTGCGCCGACTGTATGGGCGTAGTTCGGTGAATCGTTCGGAAATGAGTATTTTGCGCGGCATCCTCACGGAAACCCAGAAAGTGGCCCGTGGCGAGCCGCATAAGCGGAAGGATCAATAGATGTTCGAGCGTCTGCGTGAAGATATCCAGAGCGTTTTCCACCGTGATCCGGCGGCGCGCAATGCCTTTGAGGTGCTGACCTGCTACCCGGGTATGCACGCAATCTGGCTGCACCGTGCAGCGCATGCCCTGTGGGTGCGGGAGTGGAAGTGGCTGGCGCGGTTGGTGTCGAACTTCGGCCGTTGGCTGACTGGCATCGAAATTCACCCGGGTGCCAAGGTGGGGCGGCGTTTCTTCATCGATCACGGTATGGGTATCGTGATTGGCGAGACGGCCGAGATCGGCAACGATGTCACCCTGTACCAGGGCGTGACGCTTGGCGGTACCAGCTGGAACAAGGGTAAGCGCCACCCCACGCTGGAAGATGGCGTGGTCGTGGGTGCTGGTGCCAAGGTGCTCGGCCCGTTCACGGTGGGTGCCGGGGCCAAGATCGGCTCCAATGCCGTGGTGACCAAGGCCGTGCCGGCCGGTGCCACGGCGGTAGGTATTCCGGGGCGCATCATCGTCAAGACCGATGCCGAGCAGGAGGCCAAGCGCAAGGCCATGTTTGATGCCTATGGCGTCAGCGAAGACATGCCAGACCCGGTCGCGCGCGCCATTGGTCAGTTGCTTGATCACCTGCATGCGGTGGATGGGCGCCTGGAGGACATGTGCGGTGCCTTGAAAAACCTGGGCAGTGACTACTGTGCCAAGGAGCTGCCTGCCTTGCGCGACGAGGACTTTGCCGAGGTCAAGGCCGAGCCGCGTAGCGACGCCGCGACGCATTGACAGAAGGGGCGTGTGCTCACGCCCTGACTTTGCTATTATTCCGCCGCCGTTCAGGCTCAATCCCGACTAAAGCACTAGGTCTTATAGTTGACTTAAACGCTCGGGAATAGCATACTCGCTCACATCCCGTAACTCCGTGGTACCTACTAGCCATGCGACTGACTACAAAAGGCCGATACGCCGTGACCGCCATGCTCGACCTGGCATTGCACGCGCAGCATGGGCCGGTGTCCCTGGCCGACATTTCCGAGCGCCAAGGCATTTCCCTTTCTTATCTGGAGCAGCTGTTTGCCAAGCTGCGTCGTAGCAGTCTGGTTTCCAGTGTGCGCGGTCCGGGCGGTGGCTATCAGCTGTCGCGAGACATGGGAAGCATTCAAGTCGCGCAAGTTATCGATGCGGTCAATGAATCGGTCGATGCTACGCGCTGCCAGGGCCTGGGTGATTGCCACGCCGGCGATACCTGCCTGACTCACCACTTGTGGTGCGATCTCAGCCAGCAGATTCACGAATTCCTCAGCGGTATCAGCCTGGCTGACCTTGTCACTCGCAGTGAGGTACAAGAAGTCGCCCAGCGTCAGGACTTGCGTCGAATCGCAGGCCGGGCACCGCAGCTGGACAAGATTGAGACGTCCGCCGTCGAATGACCGTTTCGACGCGCGACGCGACCGCCTGATAGGAGATATTCAATGAAGTTGCCGATCTACCTCGATTACTCCGCGACCACGCCGGTCGACCCACGCGTCGCGCAGAAAATGAGCGAGTGCCTGCTGGTCGACGGAAACTTCGGTAACCCGGCCTCGCGCTCCCATGTTTTTGGCTGGAAAGCCGAAGAGTCGGTCGAAAATGCTCGTCGCCAGGTTGCTGACCTGGTCAATGCCGATCCGCGGGAAATTGTCTGGACCAGCGGTGCCACCGAGTCCGACAACCTGGCAATCAAGGGTGTCGCGCACTTCTATTCGACCAAGGGCAAGCACCTCATCACCTCCAAGATCGAGCACAAGGCGGTCCTGGACACCATGCGCCAACTGGAGCGTGAAGGTTTTGAAGTCACCTATATCGAGCCCGGTGAAGACGGCCTGATTACCCCGGCCATGGTTGAAGCGGCACTGCGTGACGACACCATCCTGGTTTCGGTCATGCACGTGAACAACGAAATCGGCACCATCAACGACATCGCCGTCATCGGTGAGCTGACCCGCTCCCGTGGCGTGCTGTTCCATGTCGACGCGGCCCAGTCCACTGGCAAGGTTGAAATCGATCTGCAGAAGCTGAAGGTCGACCTGATGTCCTTCTCGGCCCACAAGACCTACGGTCCCAAAGGTATCGGCGCGCTGTACGTCAGCCGCAAGCCTCGCGTACGCCTTGAAGCCACCATGCACGGTGGCGGTCACGAGCGTGGCATGCGTTCCGGCACCCTGGCCACCCACCAGATCGTCGGCATGGGTGAAGCCTTTGCCATCGCCAAGCAGGAAATGGCCAGCGAAAACCAGCGTATCAAGGCCCTGAGCGAGCGCTTCTTCAAGCAGGTCGAAGGCCTGGAAGAACTGTACGTCAACGGCAGCATGACCGCCCGCGTACCGCACAACCTGAACCTGAGCTTCAACTACGTCGAAGGCGAGTCGCTGATCATGGCGCTCAAGGACCTGGCCGTTTCGTCCGGTTCGGCCTGCACCTCGGCCTCGCTGGAGCCGTCCTACGTGCTGCGCGCCCTGGGCCGCAACGACGAGCTGGCACACAGTTCTATCCGTTTCACCTTCGGTCGCTTCAGCACTGAAGAAGAAATCGACTACGCCGCGCAGAAAGTGTGCGAGGCAGTCACCAAGCTGCGCGAATTGTCGCCGCTGTGGGACATGTACAAAGACGGCGTCGACATCTCCAAGATCGAGTGGGCTGCGCACTAAGTAGTCGCCAGCAAGAGCGGCTCTCTGATGAGGAAGGAATTGCACCATGGCATACAGTGAAAAGGTCATCGACCATTACGAAAACCCGCGTAACGTCGGCAAAATGAATGCCGAGGACCCGGATGTCGGTACCGGCATGGTTGGCGCACCTGCGTGCGGCGACGTCATGCGCCTGCAGATCAAGGTCAACGAGCAGGGTGTTATCGAAGACGCCAAGTTCAAGACCTATGGCTGCGGTTCGGCTATCGCTTCCAGCTCCCTGGCCACTGAGTGGATGAAGGGCAAGACGCTGGACGAGGCTGAAACCATCAAGAACACTCAGCTGGCTGAAGAACTGGCGCTGCCGCCGGTTAAAATCCACTGCTCGGTACTCGCCGAAGACGCCATCAAGGCGGCCGTTCGTGATTACAAGCAGAAGAAAGGCTTGCTCTAAGTCGCTTGTTGCAGGTTAAGGAGTTCCGATGGCTATCAGCATGACAGAAGCCGCCGCCAACCATGTGCGGCGCTCCCTCGAAGGACGTGGCAAGGGTGAAGGTATTCGCCTGGGCGTACGTACCACCGGCTGCTCCGGTCTGGCCTACGTGCTGGAGTTCGTCGACGAGCAGGGCAGTGAGGACAAGGTCTTCGAAAGCTATGGCGTGAAGGTGATCATCGACCCGAAAAGCCTGGTTTACCTTGACGGTACCGAGCTCGATTTCGTCAAGGAAGGGTTGAACGAAGGCTTCAAGTTCAACAACCCCAACGTGCGCGGTGAGTGTGGCTGCGGCGAAAGCTTCAACGTTTGAGGCAGATTGTGGGTACTCCTTGTCATTTCGCCCTGTTTGACCTGCAACCTGGCTTCCGCCTGGACCTCGACAAGTTGGCCACGCGTTATCGCGAACTGGCCCGCGAGGTCCATCCGGACCGCTTCGCCGATGCTTCCGAGCGCGAGCAGCGCTTGGCGCTGGAACGTTCGGCTGGCCTCAACGAAGCCTACCAGACGCTCAAGAGCGCGCCGCGCCGTGCCCGTTACCTGCTGGCGATCGGCGGCCATGAAGTGCCGCAGGAAGTCACCGTCCACGACCCTCAGTTCCTGCTGCAGCAGATGCAGTGGCGCGAGGAGCTCGAAGACCTGCAGGACAGTGCCGACCTCGAGGGCGTGGCAGCCTTCAAGCACCGCTTGAAAGTTGCTCAGGAGGCCCTTAATGAGGACTTCGCCGCTTGCTGGGATGTGGCTGCGCAGCGTGAGCAGGCCGAGCGCCTGATGCGCCGCATGCAGTTCCTCGACAAGCTCGCCTACGAAGTGCGCCAGTTGGAAGAGCGCCTCGACGATTAACCCGGTGCCGCCCTGGCGGCCCCTCTGGTACCCGAATAAGCATGGCCCTACTGCAGATCGCTGAACCCGGTCAGAGCCCTCAGCCCCACCAGCGTCGTCTGGCGGTGGGCATCGACCTTGGCACCACCAATTCGCTGGTCGCTGCGCTGCGCAGCGGTCTTTCCGAACCACTGGCCGATTCCGAAGGTCGGGTTATCCTGCCGTCTGCGGTGCGTTACCACGCTGACCGCGTCGAGGTCGGGCATTCGGCCAAGGCGGCTGCCTCCAGTGACCCGCTCAATACCGTATTGTCGGTCAAGCGCCTGATGGGGCGTGGCCTGGCGGATGTCAAACAGTTGGGTGATCAACTGCCTTACCGCTTTGTCGGCGGTGAGTCGCACATGCCGTTCATCGATACCGTGCAGGGTGCGAAAAGCCCTGTAGAGGTTTCGGCCGAGATCCTGCGGGTGCTGCGCCAGCGTGCTGAAGACACCCTCGGGGGTGAACTGGTGGGTGCGGTGATCACCGTGCCAGCGTATTTCGACGACGCTCAGCGCCAGGCCACCAAGGACGCCGCCAAGCTGGCGGGCCTGAATGTCTTGCGCCTGCTCAACGAGCCAACCGCGGCTGCGGTGGCCTATGGCCTGGACCAGAATGCCGAAGGCCTGGTGGCCATCTATGACCTGGGTGGCGGTACCTTCGATATTTCCATCCTGCGCCTGACCGGTGGTGTGTTTGAAGTGCTGGCTACCGGCGGCGACAGTGCCCTGGGCGGCGACGATTTCGATCACGCCATTGCCAGCTGGATCGTTGAGCAGGCCGGCCTGTCGGCTGACCTCGATCCGGGCGCGCAGCGCCAATTGCTGCAAACGGCGTGTGCCGCCAAGGAAGCACTGACCACGGCCGACAGCGTGCCGGTGGCTTACGGCCAATGGCAGGCTGAGCTGACCCGCGCAGCGTTTGATGCGCTGATTGAACCGATGGTCGCACGCAGCCTCAAGGCTTGCCGTCGTGCCGTGCGCGACAGCGGCATTGAGCTGGACGAAGTCGGCGCCGTGGTAATGGTTGGCGGCTCGACCCGCGTACCGCGTGTGCGCGAGGCGGTCGGCGCACTGTTTGGGCGTACGCCACTGACCGAAATCGACCCGGATCAGGTCGTGGCCATTGGCGCTGCCATTCAGGCGGATACCCTGGCCGGCAATCGTCGCGACGGCGGCGAGTTGCTGCTGCTTGACGTGATCCCGCTGTCCTTGGGCCTTGAGACCATGGGCGGCCTGATGGAAAAGGTGATTCCGCGCAACACCACGATCCCGGTGGCGCGCGCTCAGGAGTTCACCACCTACAAAGACGGCCAGACAGCCATGATGATTCATGTGCTGCAGGGCGAGCGCGAGCTGATCAGCGACTGCCGTTCCCTGGCGCGTTTCGAACTGCGTGGCATCCCTGCCATGGTCGCCGGTGCCGCAAAAATCCGTGTGACCTTCCAGGTCGACGCCGATGGCCTGCTCAGCGTGGCGGCCCGTGAACTGGGTTCGGGTGTCGAGGCCAGCATTCAGGTCAAGCCGTCCTACGGTCTGACCGACGGTGAGATCGCCCGCATGCTCAAGGACTCCTTCGAGCACGCCGGCTTCGACAAGACCGCCCGTCAGTTGCGCGAGCACCAGGTCGATGCTCAGCGCCTGATCGAGGCGGTGCAAGGCGCCCTGGATGTCGATGGTGACCGTTTGCTCAACGCCGAAGAGCGTCTGGCGATCGAGCATCAGATGCACGAGTTGCGTGAATTGATGAACGGCACCGATGGCGCGGCCATCGAGCAGCAGACCAAGCGTCTGTCGCAGGTGACCGATGCTTTTGCAGCCCGCCGCCTTGATTCGACGGTAAAAGCCGCGTTGGCCGGGCGCAACCTGAATGAGATCGAGGAATAACTGATGCCGCAGGTGATTTTTCTGCCCCACGAGAAGTTCTGTCCGGACGGTCTTGTGGTGGAGGTGGAGCCGGGTACTAATATCCTGGAGTTGGCCCACGAGCACCATATCGAGATGGAAAGCGCATGTGGCGGCGTGTGCGCCTGCACCACTTGCCATTGCATTGTGCGTGAAGGTTTCGATTCGCTCGAGGAAGCTGACGAGCTCGAAGAAGACATGCTCGATAAGGCCTGGGGCCTGGAGCGCCAGTCGCGTCTGGCCTGTCAGGTACTCGTGGGTGAGGAAGACCTGACCATCGAGATTCCGAAGTACACGATCAACCTGGCCGCCGAAGCGCCGCACTGATTCAAGGAGCCATCATGAGTCTGAAATGGGTTGATGTACTTGAAATTGCAATCCAGCTTGCCGAAAGCAAGCCGGAAGTCGATCCTCGTTATGTGAACTTCGTCGATCTGCATCAGTGGGTTCTGGCTTTGCCGGAGTTCAGCGACGATCCACAGCGCGGCGGCGAGAAGGTTCTGGAAGCGATCCAGGCCGCCTGGATCGACGAAGCCGACTGAGTACGCTCGGCAGGTTAGGCAATCCCTAAGAACCCGCGTATAATTCGCGGGTTTAATTTTTCGCTTCACTTACTGTTTCTGGAGTTTTCCATGGCTGTTCAACGTACTTTCTCGATCATCAAGCCTGACGCAGTTGCCAAGAACGTCATCGGCGAGATCACCACTCGTTTCGAAAAAGCCGGCCTGCGCGTCGTCGCTTCGAAAATGAAGCAACTGTCCAAAGCCGAAGCTGAAGGCTTCTACGCTGAGCACAGCGCTCGTGGCTTCTTTGGCGACCTGGTTGCCTTCATGACCTCCGGTCCAGTTGTTGTCCAGGTTCTGGAAGGCGAAAACGCCATCGCTCTGAACCGTGAGCTGATGGGCGCTACCAACCCGAAAGAAGCTGCTGCCGGTACCATCCGCGCTGACTTCGCTGAGTCCATCGACGCCAACGCCGTACACGGTTCGGACTCCGAAGCCGCTGCTGCTCGCGAAATCGCTTACTTCTTCGCAGCTACTGAAGTAACCACTCGCTAAGCGAAGGCTGACGAGTGAGGGTGAATCCATGATGACATCGACTGGCAAAATCAACCTGTTGGGTCTAACCCAGCCGGAAATGGAAAAATTCTTCGACTCAATCGGGGAGAAGCGCTTCCGTGCCGGTCAGGTCATGAAGTGGATTCACCACTTTGGCGTTGATGATTTCGACGCCATGACCAACGTCGGCAAGGCCTTGCGCGAAAAGCTCAAGGCCTGTGCCGAGGTTCGCGGTCCGGAAGTGGTCAGCGAGGACATCTCCAGCGACGGTACCCGCAAGTGGGTCGTGCGCGTGGCGTCCGGTAGCTGCGTCGAGACCGTATACATCCCCCAGGGCAAGCGTGGCACGCTGTGTGTCTCGTCCCAGGCCGGTTGCGCCCTGGACTGCAGTTTCTGCTCCACCGGCAAGCAAGGTTTCAACAGCAACCTCACCGCCGCCGAAGTCATCGGCCAGGTGTGGATTGCCAACAAGTCGTTCGGCACTGTGCCGGCCAAGATCGACCGTGCCATCACCAACGTGGTGATGATGGGCATGGGCGAGCCGCTGCTGAACTTCGACAACGTCGTCGCGGCCATGCATTTGATGATGGACGACCTCGGCTATGGCATTTCCAAGCGCCGGGTGACCCTGTCCACCTCCGGCGTGGTACCGATGATCGATGAGTTGGCCAAGCACATCGACGTCTCCCTGGCACTTTCGTTGCACGCGCCGAACGATGCGCTGCGCAACGAACTGGTGCCGATCAACAAGAAGTACCCGCTCAGCGTGGTGCTCGACTCGTGCATGCGCTACATGTCCGAGCTGGGCGAAAAGCGCGTACTGACCATCGAGTACACCCTGCTCAAGGACGTTAACGACAAGCTCGAACATGCCGTGGAAATGGCCGAGCTGCTGAAAAACGTTCCGTGCAAGATCAACCTGATTCCGTTCAACCCGTTCCCGCATTCCGGTTACGAGCGGCCTAGCAACAACGCTATCCGCCGTTTCCAGGACCACCTGCATCATGCCGGCTACAACGTGACGGTGCGCACCACCCGTGGTGAAGACATCGACGCGGCATGTGGTCAGTTGGTCGGTCAGGTCATGGATCGCACCCGTCGTAGTGAGCGTTACATCGCCGTTCGTCAGTTGAACGCTGATGGTGATGCGCCGAACACGGCCGTGCAGAACTGAAGAGAGGATCTCCATGACCCCACGCGCTGCGCTGCCGATCCTGCTGGTCGCTCTGTTGGCAGGCTGTGCGTCGACCGGTGAGCCTGGTACGCCGGTCAGCAGCAAGGCGCGGGTCGAGGCCGTTCAGGCGTATGTTCAGTTGGGTCTGGGGTACTTGAAGCAGGGGTTGACCGAGCGCGCCAAGTGGCCGTTGAAAAAGGCCCTTGAGCTCAATGCTGACGATGCTGATGCGCATGCCGCCCTGGCCCTGGTGTTCCAGGCTGAAGGTGAAGCCGCGCTGGCAGAGCAGCACTTTCGCAAGGCGCTGGCGCAGGCCCCGGACAACACCCGAATTCGTAACAATTTCGGCAGCTTCCTTTATGCTCAAGGCCGCTACACCGATGCCGAGCAGATGTTTCGTCGCGCGGCTGCCGATACCCTGTATCCTGAACGTTCGCGGGTGTTCGAAAGCCTGGGGCTAACGGCCTTGAAGCTTGATCAGCGCGAGCAGGCGCGGGAATACCTGGAAAAGGCTTTACGGCTCAACCGTCATCAACCCCATGCGTTGTTGGAAATGGCTGAGTTGTCTTACGAAGACAGGCATTATGTGCCGGCCCGAGACTTCTACGATCGTTTCAGCCAACTGAGCGACCCCAATGCCCGCAGCCTGCTGCTGGGCAGTCGCCTGGCAACGGTGTTTGAAGAATCGAACAAGGCCGCCGAGCTGGGCCTGCAATTACAACGACTTTATCCCGGTACGCCGGAATATCAGCAATACCTGTCGGAGCAATGATGAAAGCGGCGCATCCCGAAGCAGTAGCAGCGACTCGCGAGAATCCCGGTGAGATTTTGCGTCAGGCCCGTGAAAACAGGGGCTGGTCGCAGGCCGAAGTGGCCCACAAGCTCAACTTGACCGTGAGTTCCCTGAGCAATCTTGAAGCCGGCGCCTTCGACAAGCTGCCTGGGCATACCTTTGCCCGTGGTTATATCCGTGCCTACGCCAAGTTGCTCGACATGGATCAGGCAGCGTTGGTCCAGGCCTTTGACCAGTGCACTGGCACCCATGCCCAGGGCAGCGATGTGCATGCCTTGGGCCGTATTGAAGAGCCTGTGCGGCTGTCGCATAACATTTTGCGTGGTGTGAGCCTCGTGCTGCTGCTGGCGGTGGTCGGCGGTGGTTATTTCTGGTGGCAGGATCAAACCCGTCGGCATGGCAAGGACCTGGCCACCATTGCCATGGAGCATGTCGAGGTCGAGAGCGCCGACGGCACGACGCAAATTCATCCGCTGGACGAGCCGGAAGATCAGGCCGTCGATGCATCGCAACAACCGCAAAGCACTGATTTGAGCCTTGAACAGGCCCAGCCAGACGCGCAAGCCCCTGCACCTGTGACTGAGCCAGCACCGGCACCGGCCTTGGCCCCAGCCGCACCAGTGGCTGTGACGCCTGCCAAACCCGCCGTTGCAGCGGTCGAGCCGGCAGCGCCAGCCGCTCCGGCTGTGCCTGTGGTACCTGTTGCGCCGGCCAAGCCCGTCGTTCCGGCCCCGGCCCCAGTCGTGGCCCCGGCTGCTGTCGTCGCGGCCGCAGAGCCTGCGGTTGCAGGCAGTGGCAAGGTGCATGTTCAATTCAATGCCGATTGCTGGACGTCAGTTATCGACGGCAACGGCAAGGTGCTGTTCAGTGCCATCAAGCGCAAGGGCGACAGCCTGGACGTCAGCGGCAAGCCACCGTTTGCGGTGCGCTTCGGCTACGCCAAGGGCGTGCAACTGAGCTATAACGGTCAGCCAGTCGACCTTGCGCCGTTCACCAGTGGCGAGACCGCTCGCCTGAAGTTGGGACAATAAGTCATGCACGGCGAATCTCCGATCAAACGGCGCGAATCCCGGAAAATCTGGGTAGGTAATGTACCTGTCGGCGGCGATGCACCCATTGCCGTCCAGAGCATGACCAACACCGATACCAACGATGTCGCCGCCACCGTGGCGCAGATCAACCGGCTGGTCGATGCCGGTGTCGATATCGTGCGTGTCTCGGTACCGGACATGGACGCTGCCGAAGCGTTTGGCAAGATCAAACAACAGGTCAGCGTGCCCTTGGTGGCAGACATTCACTTCGACTACCGCATTGCCTTGCGCGTGGCCGAACTGGGTGTCGACTGCCTGCGTATCAACCCGGGCAACATCGGTCGTGAAGACCGTGTGCGTGCGGTGGTCGATGCGGCACGTGACCGTGGTATCCCGATCCGCATTGGCGTCAACGCCGGTTCGCTGGAAAAGGACCTGCAGAAAAAGTACGGTGAACCGACCCCGGCTGCGCTGGTTGAGTCGGCCCTGCGCCATGTCGAGCACCTCGATCGCCTGGACTTCCAGGACTTCAAGGTCAGCGTGAAGGCGTCCGATGTGTTCATGGCCGTCGAAGCCTACCGTTTGCTCGCCAAGCAGATCATCCAGCCGTTGCACCTGGGTATCACCGAAGCCGGTGGCCTGCGTTCGGGGACGGTAAAATCGGCGGTTGGCCTGGGCATGCTGCTTGCCGAAGGGATTGGCGATACTATCCGCATCTCGCTGGCGGCCGATCCGGTCGAAGAAGTGAAGGTCGGTTACGACATCCTCAAGTCGCTGCACCTGCGTTCGCGTGGTATCAACTTCATCGCCTGCCCGAGCTGCTCGCGGCAGAATTTCGATGTGGTCAAGACCATGAACGAGCTGGAAGGGCGCCTGGAAGACTTGCTGGTACCGCTGGATGTTGCGGTCATCGGCTGTGTGGTCAATGGCCCCGGTGAAGCCAAGGAAGCCCATGTCGGGCTGACCGGTGGTACGCCGAACCTGATCTACATCGATGGCAAGCCGTCACAGAAACTGACCAATGACAACCTGGTTGATGAGCTGGAAAAGCTGATCCGTCAGAAAGCGGCCGAGAAGGCCGAGGCCGACGCGGCGCTGATCGCCCGCGGCTGACACCGTATCGCTAAGGATTTCCCGTGAGCAAATCGCTGCAAGCCATCCGTGGCATGAACGACATTCTGCCCGAGCAGACCCCGCTATGGCGCTACTTCGAGAGCACCGTGGCCGGCCTGCTCGACACCTACGGCTATCGTCAGATTCGTACGCCGATTGTCGAGTTCACCGAGCTGTTCAAGCGCTCGATTGGTGAAGTGACCGACATCGTCGAGAAAGAGATGTACACCTTCGCCGACCGTAACGGCGACTCGCTGACCCTACGCCCTGAAGGCACGGCCGCCTGCGTTCGCGCGGTGCTGGAGCACGGCATCAGCGGTGGCGGCCAGGTACAGAAACTGTGGTACATCGGCCAGATGTTCCGTCACGAGCGTCCGCAGAAAGGCCGCTACCGTCAGTTCCACCAGATCGGTGTCGAGGTCTTCAACCTCGACGGTCCGGACATCGACGCTGAGCTGATCGTCCTGACCTGGCGCCTGTGGGGCCTGCTGGGCATTCGCGACGCGGTCAAGCTTGAGCTGAACAGCCTGGGCACCAGCGAAGCCCGTGCGCGCTATCGCGATGCCCTGGTCGAGTTCCTCTCGGCACGCCTGAGCGAACTGGACGAAGACAGCCAGCGTCGCCTGAAAAGCAACCCGCTTCGCATCCTCGACAGCAAGGACCCGAACACCCAGGCGGTACTGGTCGGTGCGCCGAAGCTTGAGGAATACCTGGACGAAGAGTCTCGCGTGCACTTCGAAGGCCTGAAGGCGCGCCTGGATGCCGCTGGCATTCCTTACGTCATCAATACCAAGCTGGTACGCGGCCTGGACTACTACAGCAAGACCGTGTTCGAGTGGGTCACCGACAAGCTCGGTTCCCAGGGGACCGTGTGCGCGGGTGGCCGTTACGACGGTCTGGTCGAGCAGATGGGCGGCAAGCCGACCCCGGGCGTTGGTTTCGCCATGGGTATCGAACGCTTGATCCTGCTGCTGGAAACCCTGGAGCAGATCCCCGAGTCGATCAACCGTCAGGTCGATGTCTACCTGTGTGCGTTCGGCGAGCAGGCCGAGCTGGCTGGCCTGACCCTGAGCGAGAAGCTGCGTGATCGTCTGCCGGGCTTGCGTCTGCAGGTGAACGCCGGTGGTGGCAGCTTCAAGAGCCAGTTCAAGAAGGCCGACAAGAGCGCAGCGCTGTTCGCCTTGATCCTGGGGGACGACGAACTGGCGCAACAAGTGGTAGGTTTCAAACCCCTGCGTGGTCAGGGCGAACAACAAAACATTGCCTGGGATGCTCTGGCCGAGCACCTGGAAGCTTCCCTCGCGCAGGCGTGAAGCGGGTCAACAGCCGATTTGGTGAAAAGGAGTATTGGGGTGTCGAGTACCGATGATGAACAGCTGGTGGCATTCAAGGACTGGTGGCAGCGTAACGGCAAGCCACTGGTAACCGGTGGCCTGCTGGCGCTGGTGGTGGTATTCGGCTGGCAGGCCTGGCAAAAGTACCAGGGCAATCAGTCGCAAGGCGCCTCCAACCTCTACCAGGCCTTGCTGGAAACGACCCTCACGCCGAGCGGTCAGCCTGATACCGCCAAGGTTGCCGAACTGTCCGGCAAGCTCAAGAGCGAGTTCGGCGGTTCTGCCTATGCGCAGTACGCCAGCCTGTTCGTGGCCAAGGTTGCGGTTGAAAGCGGCAAGCTGGATGACGCAGCCGCTGAGCTGAAGAGCGTTATGGACAAGCCGGCCGACGCCACGCTGGGCGAGATTGCCCGCCAGCGTCTGGCCCGCGTGCTGGCTGCGCAGAACAAGGCTGACGAGGCCCTGAAACTGCTTGATGGTGATGCCGACAAAGCCTTCCTGGCCAGCCGCGAAGAGCTCAAGGGCGACCTGCTGGTGCAACTGGGCCGCAGTGCTGACGCCCATAGCGCTTATGAGAAGGCCAAGGCGGCGCTCTCTGACGATGCCGCCATCGGTGGCCTGCAACTCAAGCTTGACGACCTGGCCAAAGGGGATGCCTGACGTGATCGCATGGAAACCTGCCGCAGTGCTGGCCTTGGCTCTTCTGGCCGTGGGTTGCAGCAGCAACAGTAAAAAGGAACTGCCGCCGGCCGAGCTGACTTCGTTCACCGAAGAAGTGGTGCTGAAAAAGCAATGGAGTCGTTCGATCGGTGACGGTCAGGGCGAAACCTTCAATATGCTCGTTCCGGCTATCGAGAACGACCGTATCTATGCTGCGGACGTCAACGGCCTGGTCATGGGCCTTGATCGTCTGAACGGCGACGTGATCTGGAAGAAGAAGCTGGAACTGCCGGTTTCCGGCGCCGTCGGTGTTGGCTATGGCCTGGTCATGGTCGGTACCCTCAAGGGTGACGTCATTGCCCTGGATGCCAGCACCGGTGAAGAAAAGTGGCGCTCGCGCGTTACCAGCGAAGTGCTGGCACCGCCTGCCACCAATGGTGACGTGGTTGTCGTTCAGACTCAGGACGACCGCGTGATCGGTCTGGATGCCAGCACGGGCGACCGCCGCTGGATCTATGAAAGCACCCCGGCCGTACTGACCCTGCGTGGCACAGGCGCGCCGATCGTGACCAACCGTCTGGCGGTTGCCGGGCTGTCGACCGGCAAGGTCATCGCCCTTGATACCCAGAACGGTGTACCGGTCTGGGAACAGCGCGTAGCCATCCCGCAAGGCCGTTCCGAGCTGGACCGTGTCGTGGACATCGATGGTGGCTTGCTGCTGTCGGGTGGTGTGATCTACGTTGCTAGCTACCAGGGTCGTGTTGCCGGCCTGGAACTGGAAAGCGGTCGTGTGCTCTGGCAGCGTGATGCTTCCAGTTCGGCAGGTGTCGCTCAAGGTTTCGGTAACGTCTACGTGAGCGGAGCAACAGGCACGGTCGAAGGTATTGATGAGCGTTCGTCCACCGCACTGTGGAGCAACGATTCGCTGGCACGTCGCCAGTTGTCGGCCCCTGAGGTGTTCTCCAGCTATGTGGCAGTCGGTGACCTTGAGGGTTACCTGCACTTGCTGAGCCAGGTCGATGGTCGTTTCGTTGGCCGTGAGCGCATCGACAGTGACGGCCTGCGCGCGCGTCCGCTGGTGGTGGGTGACACGATTTATGTGTATGGCAACAGCGGCAAGCTGGAAGCGCTGACCATTCGCTGAGTCTATGCTTGAGGCCTGCAAGGGCCTCGGGTTGCGGCACTTTGGTGCCGTCCGAACTCCGGCCGCTGCTGTGCAGCGGCCTTTGTATTTTTTGAATTTACGCAGTGGAGAGCCGCATGGTTCCCGTAATCGCCTTGGTGGGCCGGCCGAACGTCGGTAAATCCACCATGTTCAACCGCCTGACCAAGACCCGCGACGCCATCGTCGGCGACCTGTCCGGTCTGACCCGCGACCGCCAGTATGGTGAGGCGCGCTGGCAAGGGCGTTCTTACATTCTGGTCGACACCGGTGGTATTTCTGGTGACGAGCAGGGCATGGACGAAAAAATGGCCGAGCAGTCGCTGCTGGCCATTGAAGAAGCCGATGTAGTCCTGTTCCTGGTGGATGCCCGTGCGGGCCTGACCGCCGCCGACCAGATGATTTCCGAGCACCTGCGCAAGCGCAACAAGCGCTCGTACCTGGTAGCCAACAAGATCGACAACATCGATCCGCAGATGGCTATCGCCGAATTCTCGCCACTGGGCATGGGCAATGCCTTGCCTGTGGCCGGTTCCCAGGGCCGTGGTATCAATGGCCTGCTGGAAACCGTGCTGGGTGAGTTCCCGCGCGACAAGGACGAGGAAGAAGTCGACCTTAACGTCGCCGAGGGCGAGGAGGCCGTGCGCATTCCTGGTCCGAGCGAGAAGGACGGTATCAAGATCGCCATCATCGGTCGTCCAAACGTCGGCAAGTCGACGCTGGTCAACCGTATGCTCGGCGAAGAGCGGGTGATCGTCTATGACCAACCCGGCACCACCCGCGACAGTATCTACATTCCGTTCGAGCGTAATGAAGAGAAATACACCCTGATCGACACGGCCGGGGTGCGCAAGCGCGGCAAGATCCACGAGGAAGTTGAAAAGTTCTCGGTGGTGAAGACCCTGCAGGCGATCAAGGACGCCAACGTGGTGATCTTCGTCATGGACGCCCGCGAAGGCGTGGTTGACCATGACCTGAACCTGCTGGGCTTCGCCCTTGAAGCGGGCCGTGCGCTGGTGATCGCCCTGAACAAATGGGACGGCATGCAGCCTAGCGAACGCGACTACGTGAAGACCGAGCTGGAACGTCGGCTGTTCTTCGTCGACTTCGCCGACATTCACTTCATTTCGGCGCTGCACGGCACTGGCGTGGGCAACCTGTATCAATCGGTACAGGCCTCGTTCAAGTCTGCGGTGACCCGTTGGCCGACCAGCCGCCTGACCCAGATCCTCGAGGACGCGGTCAGCGAGCACCAGCCGCCGATGGTCAATGGTCGCCGGATCAAACTGCGTTATGCCCACCTTGGTGGCGCCAACCCGCCGCTGATCGTGATCCACGGCAACCAGGTCGAAAAGGTACCGAAGTCGTATTCGCGCTACCTTGAAAACACCTATCGCCGGGTACTGAAGCTGGTCGGTACGCCGATCCGCATCGAGTACAAGGGCAGCGACAACCCGTACGAAGGCAACAAGAACACGCTGACCGACCGCCAGGTCAACAAGAAGCGTCGTTTGATGTCGCACCACAAGAAAGCCGAGAAGAAGCGCAAAGACAAGCGCAAGTAAGCTTTCAGGCCTAATCGCCGGCTGTGCCGGCGATTAGGATCACCTAACCTTTTTCCTGACCGTTCAATCCGCTATGCTCGGGGGCTTACCTCCCGTGCCGCCTCGAGCCGGATGTTCTGTGTAGAAAGAGGGTTACATGATCAGCAGCAAGTTGCCGAACGTCGGCACGACCATCTTTACCACCATGTCCCAGCTCGCCGCGCAAACCGGCGCCCTGAACCTGTCCCAAGGGTTTCCCGACTTCAATGGCCCGCAAGAACTGCTCGATGCGGTAGGCCGCCATATTGCTGCCGGGCACAATCAGTATTCGCCGATGACCGGCTTGCCCGCCTTGCGTGAGCAGGTTGCAGCCAAGATCGCCCGCAGTTATGGCGTAACGGTTGATGCCGATGCTGAAGTGACCATTACTCCCGGTGCGACGGAAGCTATTTTCTGTGCCATCCATGCGGTGATTCGCGCGGGTGACGAAGTGATCGTTTTCGACCCGTGCTACGACAGCTATGAGCCGTCGGTGGCGTTGGCCGGTGGCCGCTGTGTGCATGTGCAGTTGAACCCCAACGATTTCTCCATCGACTGGCAGAAATTCAGCGATGCGCTCAGCCCGCGTACGCGGATGATCATTCTGAACTCGCCACACAACCCGAGTGGGGCGCTGATCAGCCGTGCCGAGCTGGACCAGTTGGCGGCGTTGATTGCCGAGCGCGATATCTACCTGATCAGCGACGAAGTCTATGAACACCTGGTGTTCGACGGCGTAAGCCACGCCAGTGTTCTGGCCCATGAGGCCCTGTATCAGCGCGCTTTTGTGGTCAGCTCGTTCGGCAAGACGTATCACGTTACGGGTTGGAAAACCGGTTATGTGGTTGCGCCGCCGGCCTTGAGTGTGGAATTGCGCAAGGTTCACCAGTACGTGAACTTCTGCGGCGTGACCCCGCTGCAATGGGCGCTGGCCGACTTCATGGCTGCGCACCCGGAGCATGTCGAAGAATTGCCAGCCTTCTACCAGGCCAAGCGTGATTTGTTCTGCGACCTGCTGACGCCCTCGCGCTTCACCTTCAGCCGCGCGGCGGGTACCTATTTCCAGCTGGTGGACTATTCGCAGATCCGCCCTGATCTGAACGACCTCGAGATGTCCGTGTGGTTGACGCGTGAACACGGCGTGGCGACCATCCCGGTATCGGTGTTCTACCAGCAACCTATTCCCGAACAGCGCCTGGTGCGCCTGTGTTTTGCCAAACGCGAGGAGACGCTGCGTCAAGCAGCGGAGAAACTATGCGCGATCTGAGCTCACTGCCTAACCTGAGCGTTGCCCTGGTCCAGACCACATTGGCGTGGCAGGACCGGTTGGCCAACTATGAACATTTTGAAACCCTGATGGAACAGGCCCGTGGCAGCGATTTGATTGTGCTGCCGGAGATGTTCACGACCGGGTTTTCCATGGACTCCGAGCGCCTCGCAGAGCCTGAGAATGGCCCGACGTACAAATGGCTCAAAAGCCAGGCGAAGAAGCTCAACGCGGTGATCACCGGCAGTGTGATCATCCAGGCCGCGGACGGCAGCCATCGTAATCGGCTGCTCTGGGCACGCCCGGACGGCGAAATCCTGCACTATGACAAGCGTCACCTGTTCCGTATGGCCGGTGAGCACAAGCACTACACCCCCGGCGAGCGCCAGGTGCAGTTCGAGATCAACGGCTGGCGGGTGCGCCCACTGATTTGCTATGACCTGCGTTTCCCGGTCTGGAGCCGTGACCCTCAGGACACCGACCTGCTGCTCTATACCGCCAACTGGCCGGCAGCACGGCGTCAGCACTGGAACCGGTTGTTGCCGGCTCGCGGTATCGAGAACCTCTGTTATGTGGCCGCGGTAAACCGGGTGGGTACAGACGGCAAAGGCTTTGCCTACACGGGCGACAGCCAGGTGCTGGATTTCCAGGGTGAGAGCCTGCTCAGTGCAGGAGAGGCGGATGGTGTGTTTACCGTCGTATTGAGCGCAGCCGACCTGGCAGCCTACCGTACGCGTTTCCCGGCGAACCTGGACGCCGACGTCTTCGAGTTGCAGTAAGCGTCATCGCAGGCAAGACCTGCTCCAACAGAGCCCGCGCAGCCTGTAGGAGCCGGGCTTGCCCGCGATGCAGCCGCCGCGAACTCATGGTCACCCCACCGACGCCATCGCAGGCAAGCCAGCTCCAACAGAATGCAGCCTGTAGGAGCCGGGCTTGCCCGCGATGCAGCCGCCGCGAACTCACGGTCACCCCACCGACGCCATCGCAGGCAAGACCTGCTCCAACGAAAATGCAACCTGTAGGAGCCGGGCTTGCCCGCGATGCAGGCGCCGCGAACGCACTGACACCTCACCGACGCCATCGCAGGCAAGCCTCTCCAACAGAAAATGCAACCTGTAGGAGCCGGGCTTGCCCGCGATGCCGACGCCGCGAACTCACGGTCACCCCACCGACGCCATCGCAGGCAAGCCAGCTCCAACAGAGCCCGCGCCAGCTGTGGGAGCCGGGCCTGCCCGCGATGCAGACGCCGCGAACTCACTGTCACCGCGCCGAGGCCATCGCAGGCAAGCCTGCTCCAACAGAAAATGCAGCCTGTAGGAGCCGGGCTTGCCCGCGATGCAGACGCCGCGAACTCACTGGCACCGCGCCGAGGCTATCGCAGGCAAGCCAGCTCCAACAGAGCCCGCGCCAGCTGTGGGAGCCGGGCTTGCCCGCGATACAGACGCCGCGAACTCATGGTCACCCCACCGACGCCATCGCAGACAAGCCAGCTCCAACAGAGCCCGCCAGCTGTGGGAGCCGGGCTTGCCCGCGATGCAGACGCCGCGAACTCGCGGGCACCCCACCGACGCCATCGCAGACAAGCCTGCAACAAAAGCCGAGCAGCCTGTGGGAGGTTTGCCAACGCCAGTGCATCAGGCGTTAGTAGACATCCCGCCGGTAACGCCCTTGCTCGATCAGGTGCTCAACCTCGGCAGTGCCCAGCACTTCCTTCAGCACCGCATCGACCCCACCAGCCATGCCGTGCAGGCTACCGCAGACATACAGCGACGCCCCTTCGGCCAGCCATTGGCGCAACTCAGCCGCCTGTTCGCGCAGGCGATCCTGTACGTAGACTTTTTCTGCCTGATCACGGGAGAACGCCAGGTCCAGGCGTGCCAGTTCACCCGTACGCAACCACCCTTGCAACTCCTCCCGACAGAGGAAGTCGTGTGCTTCGTTACGCTCGCCGAACAGCAACCAGTTGCGCCGCTCGCCTGCTTCTATACGCGCTTTGAGCAGGCTGCGCAGGCCGGCCAACCCTGTGCCGTTGCCGATCAGAATCAGCGGTGCAGGCGTTGCCGGGAGGTGGAAGCCGCTGTTACGCCGCAGGCGCAGGTTGATTGGGCCGGCCAGCGGCGCGTGTTCGGTCAGCCAGCCTGACCCCAGGCCCAGTGCGCCATCAGGGTGTTGCTCCTGGCGCACGATCAACTCCAGCATGCCATCGCTGGCAATCGAGGCGATCGAGTACTCCCGGGGGCTGATCGCAGGATTGTTCTGCGGCAGGATCTCTACCAGATCACCCGCTTCCCAACGTGCCGGCTGTGCTGGCATCAGCCCGAGCAGGTAAACGGCTGACCCTTGGCTTCCTGGGTTGAGCCGTTCGCGCCGGGTGAGCGTCCAGGTTTCGAAGGTCGGTGCCTGCCAGGTACTGGCGACTTGGCTGCCGGTCAACTGTGCCAGTTGTTCTTGCCATTGCTGCAGGGCGTGTGGGTCGGCGTTATCCACTTCTACCGGGGCGAAGCGGGCTTTGGCCCCGCGTGTTCCCAGCCAGTCATGCAGGCGTTTGGCGAAACCGCAGAATTGCGTGTATTGACGGTCACCGAGGGCGAGCAGGGCATAGTCGAGTGAGCCCAGCGCCCAGGGCTGGCCGAGCACCTTGCGCTCGAACGTACGGGCGCTGTCCGGTGCTTCGCCGTCGCCAAAGGTACTCACCACGAACAGGGCCTTGTTCGCCTGGCGCAGGTCGGTTTCGCTCAAGTCAGCCAAGGCCCGCACGTTTACCGCAAAGCCCGCCGCCTGCAACTGCCCGGCGCTTTGCCAGGCCAGTTGTTCGGCGAAACCGCTCTGGCTGGCAAAGCCCACCAACCAGCTGTTTTCACCCGATGCAGGCGCGGTCATACCGTTGCGTGCGACGCGGATCTGGCGTTTCTTGCGCCGACGGTCGAGGTACAGCAACCAGCCGGTGATGAAGAACAGTGGCATGCTCAGGCTGGCCAGCATCATCAGGATGCGCCCGGTCAGGCCGAAGTAACTGCCAACGTGCAGGGCATAGACACTGGCCAGCAGTTGCGCCTTGAACGACTTGTCGGTGAAGCGTTCGTGTTTACGTACCTGACCGTTAGCAGGGTCGAGGGTCAGGGTGTTGAAGGCTCTTTCGTGATCGGCATTTTCAAGCAGGTAGAACAGGGTGGCCGGTTGCCCACCAGCAGGCGGCAGGCGCAGGTTGTAGGTGCTCAGGCCTGGCCCGGCAGCCGTTTGCAGGCTGGACCAGATCGCATCGTAGTCAACCACCAGAGGCGGTGCGTTCCTGTCTGGCGCAGGTGGGCGGCCGCGGCCTTCACCGCGTTTGCGTTGCTCGCCCGCCACCGGCCCGTCGGCCAGCAGTTTGTTCAGGCCTTCGCGGTACCACTCGTAAGACCAGAACAGGCCCGTCAGTGCTGCGAGCAGGTAGAACACCAGGCACCAGGTGCCGGCAACCGCGTGCAGGTCCCAGTTGAAGGCGCGGCCTTTTTTCGCCCAGTCCAGGGTCAGCCAGTTACGCCAGTTCAGCGCCTGGCGCGGCCAGCGCAGGTAGAGGCCAGAAAGGCAGAAGAACACCAGCATCAGGGTGCAGGCGCCGGTGATCTGCCGACCGGTGTCGCCGATGGCCAGGAATCGGTGCAGTTGTAGCATCAGGCCGAAAAAGTCCTGCCCACTGACATCGCCTTGCAGCGCGCCAGTGTATGGGTCGGCATAGCGCATTTCGCCTCGCCGCTCGCCAGGTGGTGGGGTGAAGAATACCCGCGCAGCGTTATCGGTGCGGGTATCGACCCAGAGCATGGCAACCTTGTCGCCGTGCTCGGCCTCTACTCGGCGTACCAGTTCAGCCGGCGGCAATACACCGCCTTCACGCACGTGAACCTTGAGGGCTTCGGGGTTGAACAGACGCAGCAGCTCATCCTGAAATGACACCGCTGCGCCGGTAATGCCCATCAGTGCGAGTACCAGGCCTGCGGTGATACCGAAGAACCAGTGCAGTTGAAACAGGGTTTTTTTCACCACATCGACCACCTTGTCTTGCTGTATACCTGTGCGGGGTATGCACGCTGTCGAGATACATAAAAGCCCCGCTCACTGAAGTGGGCGGGGCTTTGCGTTGAACTGCCTTAGAAGTGGAAGTTCGCGCTCATCAATGCGGTACGCCCTGCTGCGACATGAGCGTAATGGGTCTGGAATACCTGATCGAAGTAGCGCTTGTCGGTCAGGTTCTGCACGTTCAGTTGCAGGTCCACGTTTTTGGTGAGGCGATAGGTTGCCATCGCGTCATAACGCCAGTAGGAAGGCACTTCTACCGAGTTGGCCTCATCACCGAAGCGCGAGTCGACAAAGGTTGCACCGGCACCAACGGTCAGTTTCGGAACGATGTCGTAGGTCGACCAGAAGGTGAAGTTGTTACGTGGCGTGCTCGGCATGTGATTGCCTTCGTTCGCGGCGGTAGAGGTCTTCACTATCTCGCTTTCCATGTAGGTGTAGCCACCATAGACCTTCCACTTCGACGAAAGGTTGCCCGAGTAGGTGAGCTCGACGCCTTGGACACGTTGCTCGCCATCAAGCACCTGGTAGGTGGCGTTGTCCGGATCGGTGACGCGGGCGTTGGTCTTGTCGGTGCGGAACAGGGCTGCTGTCAGCGACAAGTTCTCGTCGAAGAAATCCCACTTGGTGCCTACTTCATAGTTGCGGTTACGTTCCGGCTCGAGGTTGCCATTGGCTGCTGTCAGCTCCAGACCACCGTTACCGCTGGTTTCACCCGAAGGGTTGCTTGAGGTCGACCAAGCGGCATAGATGCTGCCGTTGGGCAGCGGCTTGTAGACCACGCCAAGTTGGTAGTTCCAGAGGTGGGCGTTGTTCTCGCGGGAGAAGCTACCCGCAGGGGTCGTGCGGCCTGCCGTTGCGTAACCGCTTGACTTGGTTTGGTAGTCGTCATATCGAAGACCCAGGTTCAGCGACCATTGTTCGTTGAATTTCAGGGTGTCGAAGACATATGCCGCACTGGTTTTGGTGTTTGTGTCGGTATACGCCGGGCTGTCGGTAATGGTTCCTGACCAGCTGTCATCAGGCGATGGATCATACAGGCTGGTGCAGTCACCCGAGGCTAGCAGGGCAGGGCTGCATGTGGTGCTTTTTCCCGCATCAGAGGTAATGACGTAGCCACGGTTATGGGTGTCGGCATAGGAAAACTCCAGGCCGGTGACCATGCTGTGCTCAATAAATCCAGTATTGAATTTGGCGCTCAGGTCGGTCTGGTTGACCCAGCCTTTTGAGGTCGAGTTGCGGTTTTTGGTCGAGCGATAGACCAGGCCGTTGGCCACGTTGCCTTTACTGTCGTCAGGGTTGGTAACGATATAGTCGAGCGTGGAGCGCGACATGCGGAAGCTGTTGGACAGTGTCAGGTTCTCATTCAGATCGTGTTCGATCTTGATGGTCCCGCTGTCGTTGCTGCTCTTGCGGTAGTCGCGATCATTTAAACCGTAGAAGTTGTCGCGATCGACGTTTGCGGGCTTGTCGACGTTGTACTTGCTGCGGTTTGCACTCTTGGTCAGTGGAATGCCGTAGTCCGGCATATCATCTGTATCCATGTGGTAGTAGCCGACGCTGACGCGGGTATCGGTACCCAGGCCGAAGGCAAAGGAAGGTGCGACCCCCCAGCGGCTTACGTCGACATCGTCACGCCCGGCAACGTTGGCCTCATGCTTCATGAGGTTCAGGCGAAATGCCGAGGTGTCGGTCAGCTGCTTGTTAAGGTCCAGGGTGGTGCGCTTGGTTTGGTCCGAGCCCCAGGTAAATCCACCGTTATAGGCATCGCCAAGTTTGGCACTTTTAGTCACCAGGTTCAGGCTGCCACCGGTGGAACCGGCGCCAGTGAACGCTGAACCAGGGCCCTTGCTGACTTCTACCGATTCGATGTTGAAGATTTCTCGGCTTTGCGAGGCGACATCGCGCATGCCGTCGACAAATACGTCGCTCTCTGCGTTGAAGCCGCGAATGATCGGGCGGTCGCCTGCTGGGTTACCGCCTTCACCTGCACCAAAGGTGATCCCAGGGGTTGTGCGCAAGGCGTCTGCCAGGCTGGTTGCGCCTGTATCACGGATCACTTGTTGCGGAATAACCGTCACGCTTTTAGGTGTTTCGCGTAGTGGGGCAGTGTATTTCTTTGAGGTTGCTGTGTCGGTCTTGTAAGAGGTTTCATCCTGCACGCTGTTGATGCTGGTGGCATCCAGAGCAATCGCCCCATCGTTGGCCGGTGCAGCTTCGGCAGCGTACGCTATGTGCGCAGTAGAGGTGGCGGTAATGGCCACACCGATGGCAGAAGCGAGCAAGCGTGGTGAACTGACAGCGGTTGGCACGTAGTGGCGCGACATTGTTATGACCCCTCCCAAGGTTTCAAGGCCGCGAAATGTAATGTAAATACATACGACTATCAATTGAGAAGAATTGTTATTCGTGTTGAATTTACAATCTTTACATTTTCATCCTGTGTTTTTTGCGGGCTCATTCGTCTTGGCAAGCGCTAAGGGCTTGTAGTGATGCAATAAGAATCAATATCATTGGCGTCTTTTCCGGCCTTAGGTATCCGCGCCATGCTTTTACACATTCCTGGTCTGTTTACGCGCGAGGAAGTGCTGCGTATTCGTGAGGCGCTGGAGCAGGCCGATTGGGCTGACGGCAAGATCACGGCGGGTTACCAGTCGGCCAAGGCCAAGCACAACCTCCAGTTGCCCGAGGGCCATCCATTGGCCAAGGAGATTGGCGCGGCCATGCTTGAGCGCTTGTGGGCCAACCCACGCTTCATGTCTGCGGCCTTGCCCTTCAAGGTCTTCCCGCCGCTGGTCAACTGCTACCGTGAAGGCGGCAACTTTGGCTTTCATATCGACAATGCCGTTCGCCAGCCCCGTGGCAGTCACGAGCGGGTGCGTACCGATCTGTCTTCGACGCTGTTCTTCAGCGACCCTGAGGAGTACGACGGCGGTGAGCTCGAAATTCAGGACACCTACGGGCTGCAGCGGGTCAAGCTGGCGGCTGGCGATATGGTGTTGTACCCGGGGACGAGCCTGCACAAGGTCAACCCGGTCACTCGCGGCGCGCGTTATGCGGCGTTTTTCTGGACCCAGAGCATGATCCGCGAAGACAGCCAGCGTACGCTGTTGTTCGAGATGGACAACGCAATTCAGCAGCTGACTGCCGACGTTCCCGATCATCCATCACTGATTCAGTTGACGGGGACGTACCACAACCTGCTGCGTCGCTGGGCCGAGGTCTGACGCATGGCCTTTCACCTACGCCGTGAAGAAGTGCTCGACGGCGATCAACTGGGCCAGATGCTTGAAGAAAGCCCGGCCAAGGCGGCCCAAGCGCTGTTGATGGCCGCGGGGCAGGGGATCGTCGAGGCTCAGTTGCTGCTGGGGCAGATACTCCTGGACGGGCGCGGTATCGAGCGCGATCCGGCGTTGGCCCGGCGCTGGTTTGCCATTGCTGCCAATCAGGGCAGTGCCATGGCGCATAACATGCTCGGGCGTTGTCTGGAGCATGGCTGGGGGGGCGAGGTGGATGTTGTCGAAGCCGCTCGCCGTTACCGCCTCGCGGCAGAGGCCGGGCTTGATTGGGGGCTGTACAACTATGCCAACCTGTTGGCCACGGGGCGTGGTGTCGCGATAGATCCTGGTGCGGCACTGCGCTGTTATCGGCAAGCCGCTGAGCAAGGGCATGCGAAATCCATGAACCTGTTGGGGCGCTACCTTGAGGAGGGTGTGCATTGCCCGGCCGATGTGTCGGCGGCACACGACTGGTATCGACGCTCGGCTGAAGGCGGGGACTTTCGTGGGCAGTTCAGCCACGCCGGGGTCTTGGCGGCGCGGGGGCAGGTCGAGCAGGCGCTGGGCTGGTTGCGTCAGGCGCTGGTTGCGGGGAATGCAAATTTTCTGACGGTTGCTGCCGCTGCGTTGGAGCAGGCGACACAGCCCGAGATTCGAGCCATGGCGCTGGCCTATCGCACTCGGCTTGGCGAGCTTGGCGTGATGCTGTAAAGCAATCGCCGGCAAGGCCGGTTCCTGCAACCGCTGCAGGAGCCGAGCGTGCCGGCGATAAGGTTCAGCCGTTTACAGGTAGTACGCTTTCAGCGGCGGGAAGCCGTTGAACTCTACCGCGCTGTAGCTGGTGGTGTAGGCGCCGGTCGACAGCCAGTACAGGCGGTCGCCGATAGCCAGGTTCAGTGGCAGGCCGTACTTGTAGTGCTCGTACATGATGTCGGCGCTATCGCAGGTTGGGCCGGCGATCACGACTTCTTCCATCTCGCCTTTTTTCTCGGTCCAGATCGGGAACTTGATGGACTCGTCCATGGTTTCGATCAGGCCGGAGAATTTGCCCACGTCGGTGTAGACCCAACGCTCAACCGCGGTACGCGATTTGCGGGCGACCAGCACCACTTCGCTGACCAGAATACCGGCGTTGGCAATCAGCGAGCGGCCAGGCTCAAGGATGATTTCTGGCAGGTCGTCACCGAAGTCTTCCCTCAGGAAGCGGATGATTTCCTCGGCGTAGGTTTCCAGGCTGTTGGTACGGGTGATGTAGTTGGCCGGGAAGCCGCCACCCATGTTGATCAGCTTCAGTTCGATGCCGTCTTCGTCTTTCAGACGCTCGAAGATCACTTTGACCTTGGCGATGGCCGCGTCCCAGACGCTGATGTCGCGCTGTTGCGAACCCACATGGAAGGAGATGCCGTAAGGCACCAGGCCCAGGTCGCGGGCGAGGATCAGCAGGTCCATGGCCATGTCGGTCTGGCAACCGAACTTGCGCGACAACGGCCAGTCAGCGGTGGTCGAACCTTCGGTCAGGATACGCACGTAGACTTTCGAGCCCGGTGCGGCCTTGGCGATGTTGCGCAGGTCGGCTTCGGAGTCGGTGGCATAAAGACGCACGCCCTTCTCGTAGAAGTAGCGGATGTCCTTGGATTTCTTGATGGTGTTGCCATAGCTGATGCGGTCTGGGGTGACACCGCGGCCCAGCACTTTGTCGAGCTCGTAGATCGAGGCGATGTCAAAGCTCGAACCCTTGTCGCGCAGCAGATCGATGATTTCGACCGCCGGGTTGGCCTTGACCGCGTAGTAGACCTTGGCGAATTCGAAGCCAGCACGCAGGTCGTCATAGGCCTGGCTGATCATCTGGGTGTCGATAAGTACGAACGGGGTTTCTTGCTTGTCGGCGAACGCCTTCATTTTTTGAAAGGTTTCGCGCGCGAAGTAGTCTTCGACCTGAATCGACATGCTTAGGGACTCCATGGGCAAACTAAAAAAATAAGTGGCTGCAGCTGAGCGCCCTCCGTATCCCCACTTTGGTTCGCCTACTTCCCAAGGCATGTCGCCGAAAGCAAAAAGGTCAACCGTGCGGTAAAAAAGGCGCTACGGGTGACCTTGCTGTCTCGTCGTCAGTACTTGAGCCGGATGGATCGTTTCCAGCATGGACGCTCGGCGCGAACTTTAGGACTTGAGGGGTTCAAGATCAACAAAAAATGTCGCGTTTTTGCACACGTCTGTCGCCCGGCGTTGCGCAGTCTCTTTGTAACCGAGCCGCATGACAGATGGATGTCTTTGAAAACAGTCCACATCGGCTCATGCCAAGGCCATTGCTGCGGCCGTTGTACCGGGGCTTGGCCGCTGTACGATCGCTGTGTGTGAGTCTGCCTTGGTCGTTGGGAGTCTCGACTTTGGTCCACCGGCAAGTTCGGGTATAATTTTGGCCCTTTTGAATCCCCAGTCAGGCGATTTCCCATGACCAACCAGGCCGCCGAAGTCGCGAAGCGTCGCACTTTCGCCATTATTTCCCACCCCGATGCGGGTAAAACCACCATCACCGAGAAGCTCCTGCTGATGGGCAAGGCGATTGCCGTCGCCGGTACGGTGAAATCGCGAAAGTCCGATCGCCATGCCACCTCCGACTGGATGGAAATGGAGAAGCAGCGCGGCATCTCCATCACCACCTCGGTGATGCAGTTCCCTTACCGCGATCACATGATCAACCTGCTCGACACCCCGGGCCACGAAGACTTCTCTGAAGATACCTACCGCACGCTGACAGCGGTGGACTCGGCGCTGATGGTCCTCGACGGCGGTAAAGGCGTTGAGCCACGTACCATTGCCCTGATGGATGTCTGCCGCCTGCGCGACACGCCTATCGTCAGCTTCATCAACAAACTCGACCGTGATATTCGTGACCCGATCGAGTTGCTCGACGAGATCGAAGCGGTCCTGAAGATCAAGGCCGCGCCGATCACCTGGCCGATCGGCTGCTACAAGGACTTCAAGGGTGTTTACCACCTGTCCGGCGACTACATCATTGTCTACACCCCGGGCCACGGTCACGAGCGTACCGAGGTGAAGATCATCGAGAAACTCGACTCGGACGAGGCCCGCGCGCACCTGGGTGATGAATACGAGCGGTTCATCGAACAACTGGAACTGGTTCAGGGCGCTTGCCATGAGTTCGACCAGGACGAGTTCATGAACGGTGAGTTGACGCCGGTGTTCTTTGGTACCGCGCTGGGTAACTTCGGTGTGGACCATGTCCTTGACGCCGTGGTCGACTGGGCGCCGCGTCCGCTGCCGCGTGTAGCCAATGAGCGCACGGTGGAGCCGACCGAAGAGAAGTTCAGCGGTTTCGTCTTCAAGATCCAGGCGAACATGGACCCGAAACACCGCGACCGTATCGCCTTCATGCGGATCTGTTCGGGCCGTTACGAGAAGGGCATGAAGATGCGCCATGTACGCACCGGCAAAGACCTGCGTATCGGCGATGCTCTGACCTTCTTCTCCTCCGAGCGTGAGCAACTGGAGGAAGCCTGGGCCGGCGACATCATCGGTTTGCATAACCACGGCACCATCCAGATTGGCGACACCTTCACTGAAGGTGAGAACCTGGGCTTCACCGGCATTCCTCACTTTGCCCCTGAATTGTTCCGCCGCGTTCGCCTTAAAGACCCGCTCAAGTCCAAGCAACTGCGTCAGGGCCTGCAGCAGTTGGCCGAAGAGGGCGCGACCCAGGTGTTCTTCCCCGAGCGCAGCAACGACATCATCCTCGGTGCCGTGGGTGTGCTGCAGTTCGATGTGGTCGCCAGCCGTTTGAAGGAAGAGTACAAGGTTGAATGCGCCTACGAGCCGATCACCGTGTGGTCGGCCCGCTGGATCCAGTGCGACGACAAGAAGAAGCTCGAGGAATTCAAGGTCAAGGCCATGGAAAACCTGGCCATCGACGGTGGTGGTCACCTGACCTACCTGGCGCCGACCCGGGTCAACCTGGCACTGATGGAAGAGCGCTGGCCAGATGTGAAGTTCCGCGCCACGCGCGAGCACCACTAAACCTCGCCGGCAAGCCCGTTCCTGCAACCCAGCACGCCTGAGGCTGTTGTGGGAGACGGGCTTGCCTGCGTACAGGTGTCGCATTAGCCGCCTACGCGAGCTGCCGGTACGCTCGGGCTATGCAGACGTTCACCCATGCGGAAGATCAGCAAGGTCAACGAGTCGGCGTTTTTCAGCATGATTTGCGCACGCTTTTCTGCATCGTTCAGAAAAACCTGACGGGCATCGTCGAGGTTTTTAGCGCCCGTGGTCTGCAGGATGAATCGCCGCCCCTTTCGATCATCGTCACGAATGTCGCGAGGGGCGCCATTCGGGTGATCCTGTATGACAAACAACTCATTGGCCGGTGTGCGGTGTGAGAATGTGGTGTCTTGGCGTTGCCTCAGCCAGAGTGTCTTGGGAACAGGCGCCAGCAGGTTCAGGAAGGGCAAGGTGCCTTCGTTGTAGCAGATGTCGCGCGTGTTGTAGGCCAGGTGCGTGAACTCGTGAACCAGCACGGCTGCCCTGAAAATGGCGGCGGCATCATCCTGCGTGTAGCCTGCACGGAAGGTGAATGTGCTGGCGAAACTGTAGTCAAAGTAGCCGTCGAGCATGAAAATCTGCTTTTCGAGATCCGAAGGCACCGTGAACGCCAGTCCCTCGCTGTTAATTGTGCTTGTACCGATGATGTAGCGTGACGAGGACTGCGGCGAGTAGCTGCCTGACCCCATCATATCGATGACGGCATTGACCGACTCATGCATGTATTGCCGGAGTGGCTCGGTCAGGGCCGGTACACCGAAGAAGTCGCTGACGATGCGTTGGGTTTCTACCGGGACGTGTGTGGCTGGATCGGCGTTGCGCAGGTTTTTCAGGCAGTTCGTCAAGTACATCATGGCGGTGCGATGTGCCTGGCGGATTTTTTGCGCGCGGCTGGGCATCATGTTTTGAATCTGCCGCATTCCGCTCGCGACGATAATGACGTTTTCGCGGCGAGCCTTCCAGCGCGTGTACTGGCCACCTAGCCGGGTGAGTACAGCGCCATGCTCTATCGGAAGCGGCAGCGTCGGGTCGATCTCCCATCGGTTGGCGGCGCTCAGGCGCAAACGAGGGCCAAGGTTATCTTCGGCCTCATCGATCAGGTACCAGTTGGCGTCCGAGAAGGTTGCCCGGTATACGTGTCCATCGATATTGACATAGTGTTTGCCTGTGCCCGCGTCTCTGTAGACCTGAGTCAGGCTGTCGAACACCATTAACTCCAGCGCTTGGGTGGGCGCTTCATAGCGTGCCAAAGGTATGGGGGAGTGCTCGTCAAGGTACAGGTTTTGCCAGAACTGGCGTTCGGCATTAAGGTTTTCTACGTCGCCCAGCGTGCTGGCGCTGTGGCCAATCAGCAGGCTTTGCACCAATACGCACAGCAGTTCGGCGGTATGCGCCGGCCAATCGCTGCCCTCGTCGTTACGTGCAATTTGTAGCACCGTCATTTCTACCTGCCAGGCGCCGAGCAGCAGTCCAATCTTGCCCGGTACGAAAAAACTCAGTTGGTTGAACACAAGCCCGAGGATATGTTTGAGCGAATCCCAGTCAGCCTTTTCGGTGCTGATCAGTTGGGCGTCCAGCATGCGCTTGAGGGTGCGAATGTTTTCCTCGAACAGGTAATGCAGCGCGTTGCCCTTGACTGGCAGGTTGGCAAGGGTAACGGGGCCTGGTCTCGATAACGGCAGGTCGAAGTCCGATTCTGCACTGAAGGGCAAGTGGGGTTCGTCGAAGCCATTGTTGTCATAGCGTCTGCGCAAGGTCTCTGGTAACTGGGCGAGTACCAGGGCTTGCAACGCGGTGTCTGTCTTCAGTTGTGCCAGTAGTGCTGTGGTGCTGCTGAATTCCCTGAACGTAAAACTTTCGCAGTACGGGGCATAGAGCACTACGGGGTCGGTGTCTTCTGCTCGAAACAGGTAGAGGTCAGGGACAATATCGGCGGGTAAATCCGATTGTGCGATCAGCGCCAGCGGTGTCAGTTGGATGCGCTTGCCATCCAGCGGTAAGCGGGCGGTCGCATCGGGCATTTGTACCACTTGCTTCACAACGTTTACGGCAGTTTTACTCAGGTTTCGCTTCAGGTAGGCATTGAATGCACGTTCAAGCATTTGGTCGGGTACTTGGCGGCAAAACAGCTCCAGACGATGGTTGAAGCCGGGGCTGGCAGGGTCAAATGTCTGACTGAACAATGTTTGATAGTTGCTACCAATGTCCAGGCGCCTGACCAGGTCCTTGATGTAGTCCACGTTCATTGCCGCGGGGGGCGCTGCACCGTTTTCCAATTCCAGTGCGGTGATGGGGTTGCTCCAGTCTCGGAAGTGATTCAGTGCATATTCGACCAATGTTTGTCGATGGTGGATGCATTCGCCTGTAGAGCCTGAGGGCACTTCGCCAATGGGCGGTAGCGTTGAGATGCAGGCGATGGTGGTGATGAAAATGCCATCCGGCGGATAGCGTTTGGCCGGAAAGTCGCTATCAAGCTGAGTGGCCAGTCGCTCATAGGCATAGTCCGCGATGGTGGGCATATCGGAGAGGTAATCTTCTTCCGATGTGATGTTGAGCAGGTTGCGCCCCAGGATTTCCAGATAATCGAATTTCTCCTGGTAGGTTGCATCCAGCAGCCACTTCGGGATTGCCGCGCGCACGGTTTGTTCGCGTATTTCACGCTTGAAGCGCAGCAACTGTACTTCGCTGCTGTCCATGGGCGTATAGGTATGCAGCAGTTCCGGCAGACCATTGCCCGACAGCCCGGCATTGATGATCTGATCGAAGACGAACAGGGTGTTGCGCTGGCGAAGGCTGCTGTCGAGGGCTTCGAGCCGTTGCAGCACATTGGTCTTGATCGGGCTCCAGTTCAAGGTCGGAGGTGTCACTTGCGGCGCCATAGGGGCGCTATCCGGCAGCACGCTATCCTCTTCTGCGACGCAATCGTAGAGTGATTCTGCGCTGTGAAAGTTGGTTAGCCGCGCCTGAAGCTTCTGGTTGAGGGACTGGAGTGAAGTGAAGGTTTCGAAGCCTAATGCCCGTGTCCACAGAATCAGGGGGGCTTCTGCTGTTTCCAGGGGGTTGCGTGACAGTAGCAAGAGGTTGGCAACCTGCGTTTCGTGCTTGCCCTTGTAGGTAATGTTCAGTTGCCAAACCATGGCCGGAGCACCCTCCAGCAGCGGCCGGGTGCGTGATATCGGGTAGTTGAGCACCGCTTGGATGAGGTCGATTGCCGGTTGTTCGAGGGTGTTTTTCTGACGAGCCAGCTGCAGTTCCAGCCGCAGTGTCAAGCCGTACAGGTTTTGTGCCGTGTGTCGCTCTTGGTTCTGATTACGCACGACTGCATGGGCCAGATAATGACGAAGTGAGCCGGTCACTTTGTCGACACACTGGTTGATGACCGGGGCTGTCAGTTGCGGCAGCAGCGCTTGAGCGTTGGCGGCCAGGCGGTGTTCTGCCGGCTGTTGAGTCGCCGACGTCGCATTTCGTTTGCTCAGGTTTTCCCAGATCAACTCACTGAGGCTCTGGTTGGGGGTTCCATCGGCGCCGTTCTGCAGCAGGACAGACGCTGCCGGCATGGAGCCGAGTAGGTAGCACAGGTTGTTTTCAATCAGCGACAGGGTGACGGAATCCAGGCTTGGACGGGCTTCCAGCAGTTGTGTGTTGTTCTGTTCCACGCGGCGTTTGATGTGCTTCAGGTCTTGGAGCGAAAGCGTTTCGCTGTTCAAGTCATGCTTGATTGCCGTGAGCGAGGCGCTGCTCTCTCTATCCTTGCGGACATACGGCATCATCAGGCGTGGCAGGCAGGGATCAATCAAGCTCTCCAGCTCAAGGGCTTTCTGACAGACACTGACAAACGCCAATGGGCCTTGTTGCCGCAGGGCCTGGGTCAGGCGCTGGCGCGGTACGCTGAGTAGGCGTTGGGTGTAGGTTTGCAGGGCCGGAGCCTGCATGGGTAGCAGCGGCACGTCACCGATTGCCAGTGTATCCAAGAACGCCTGGCGGTTTGTGTGACGCTTCAGCCCTCCGGTAGGGGTGTAGCTATAGCACGGAGTTGACGGCGCATCCGCAGTGCCCAGCAACATGACGGTTTCCAGCGGAACTGTCGCGGTTGTCGAGGCTGTGGGTTTCAGGTACCAGGCCTGCAGCTCCGGTAAGTGTTCTGCCTTGGACCATTTGATCAGGGTCCTGTACTCCTGGTTGCTCAGGTCGTTACTCCAGGCGAGCTGGGTTAGGGCTTCAAGAAAACGGCTGCGTAACGCATGGGTCAGTTGCTCAGTAGGGCTCAGGCCCTCGGCGCGTGATGCTGCCCAGTGGTTATCAAGCTGAGTGGTGCAGTGCTCACTCAACTGCGCCCGAGTCAGGCGCAGTGCGGTATTGAGTTTCTTTTGGTCTTGCGCGCTGGCTCGCGTGCCGTCGGGGTTCAGCAGTTCATGTGCCCCGTTTCCAATGAGTGTGGGGTCTGCCAGCGTTTCCAGAAGGGTATCGTTCAGGCTTTGGTGATAATCCTGCCCCTGGGCGCGGTTAGACAGGCGCTGAGCGGACACCTTGACCTCCCGTGTAGCGGGGTTGATAGCTGCATCGGGCCACTGCACGCGTAGTTGGGTCACGAAGGCCTGGGTTAGTAGCGTTTCGGGAGCTGGCTGGTTGAGGAGCAGGGTTTGCAGGGTGGTCAGGTTCTGGCCGAGACGTGCATTGATGCTCAGCATCAACCACTCAAATACAGCACCTTCGATCAGGTTGTCTTCCAGTTCCACGACCGGGTCGTTACGCCATTGTCGATAGGCTTCAGCATCGGTGTACTGCAGCAGTGCCATGGCGGTCTCGGCGTTACCGAGCATCTGGATGAGTGCATTGCGAGCCTGCAGACGATCATCGAATTTCATGATGCCCAGTACAGGGTTGTAGATGAACACTGCTGTTTGCGTGGAGTGGCTGATCAGCAGTGTCGAGATCAGGGCAATGGTTTGACCGGATGCGCTCACCGCATCGAGGTAGTCCACGCGTGTATCCGCGCGAGCGTCGGGCTGAGGCGCCGTGCTGGTCAGGCGTGAGAGCTGGTTTGCCTCCACGGCGCTAATACGTTCAGCAGAGGCGGCGTCTTGCAGGTGATCTTCAAAGCGTTTGTGCAGTGCATCGGTGTGATAGTACGGGAGGGTATTGAGGCTCATGGCACAGTCTCGGCAGGTGGTTAGGCTGTCCGGGCTGCTGCACGTGAAAGCAGCACCCCGGCGGTGCGTTCACGGTGCCGGGGTGCGGTGTCTCAAAGGTGATATTTATTTCAAGGGTGCTGCTGACACTGCCATGTCTCTGCTAGAGGAACTGCTCTGCGTAGTGACAGGCGACCTGCCGTGTTTCCACCTGACGGAACGCCGGTACCTCCTGGGCGCAACGTTCGGTGGCGTGCGGGCAGCGCTTGTGGAATGCACAACCTGATGGTGGGTCCAGCGGGTTGGGCAGTTCGCCAGCGATCTTGATTTTCGGTTTGAGCGGGTCCGGGTGCAAGGTCGGGGTGGCTGACAACAAGGCCTGGGTGTAGGGGTGCAGTGGCCTGTTGTAGATGTCTTCTTTCGGGCCCATTTCTGCCGGGCGGCCGAGGTACATCACCAGGACCTGGTCGGCCACGTGTCGCACCACGGCCAGGTTGTGGGAGATGAACACATACGCCGTGTTGAACTCGTTTTGCAGGTCCATGAACAGGTTCAACACTTGCGCCTGGATAGACACGTCCAGCGCCGAGGTTGGCTCGTCGGCCACCAGCACCTTGGGTTGCAGCATCATGGCCCGGGCGAGGGCGATACGCTGGCGCTGACCGCCAGAAAACATATGCGGGTAGCGTTGGTAGTGTTCAGGGCGAAGGCCGACCTGTTGCATCATCGCCTGAACCTTCTCTCGTCGTTCGGCTTTGGAGAGGTGGGTGTTGATCAGCAAGGGTTCGGCGAGTTGGTCGCCAATCTTCTGTCGAGGGTTCAACGAGGCATAGGGGCTCTGGAAAACCATCTGCACATCTTTGCGCAGTTGTTTGCGCTGAGCCTTGTTGGCGCCCGTGACTTCTTGCCCGGCAATTTTCAGGGAGCCGGAGGAGGGTTCTTCAATAAGGGTCAGGGCCCGGGCCAGGGTTGATTTGCCACAGCCGGACTCACCCACGACTGCCAGGGTCTTGCCGGCTTCCAGTTCAAAGGAGACGCCATTCAGCGCGCGAACCAGTGCGTGGCCTTTGAACAGGCCACGGGAGACTTCGTAGTGACGGGTAAGCTCACGGGCGGTAAGAACGACGCTCATTACGCCACCTCCTGGTTCAGCGGGTAGAAACAACGGACCAGGCTGTGGGCCTGTCTGTCCAGGTTCGGACGTTGCTGGCGGCAGTGATCCTGAACGTAGGGGCAGCGCGGTGAGAGCAGGCAGCCCTGTGGTCGGTCATAGCGCCCCGGAACGATACCCGGCAAGGTTGCCAGGCGTGCAGCGCCTTCACTGTGCTCGGGAATGGCCGCCAGCAGCGCTTCGCTGTAAGGGTGCGCAGGCACCTCGAACAGCGTTGGAACCTGGCCAATTTCAACGGCTTGGCCGGCGTACATGACGCATACACGCCTGGCTGTTTCGGCGACCACGGCCAGGTCATGGGTGATCAGGATCAGGGCCATGTCCTGCTCCTGTTGCAGGTTGAGCAGCAACTCCATGATCTGCGCTTGAATGGTGACGTCCAGTGCGGTAGTCGGCTCGTCGGCGATCAGCAACTTGGGCTCGCCCGCAATCGCCATGGCAATCGCCACGCGTTGGCTCATGCCGCCCGAAAGTTGGTGCGGGTAGGCGTCCAGCCGGCTTTCAGCCGCCGGAATTTCGACTTTCTTGAGGAGTTCCAGCGCCCGCTGGCGGGCTGCCTTGCCGCGCAGACCAAGGTGCTGGCGCAGCACTTCCTCGATCTGAAAACCGACGGTATAGCTGGGATTGAGCGCGGTCATCGGGTCCTGGAAGACCATCGCCAAGTCCTTGCCGACGACCTTACGCCGTTGCCGCGCGCTGAGCTTGAGCATGTCGTTGCCGTCGAACGTCATGCTGTCGGCGGTGACGATGCCGGGGGCGTCGATCAGGCCCATCAGTGCCATCATGGTCACGGATTTTCCCGAACCGGACTCGCCGACGATGGCCAGCACTTCGCCTTTTTCCACGCTGAGGTCGAGACCGTCGACCACGGGAACCGCCTTGGCATCGCCAAAGCGCACATTGAGATTGTTGATCTGCAACAGTGACATGGGCGTCTCCTCAGGCGGCATTCTTGAGTTTCGGGTCCAGCGCGTCGCGCAGCCCGTCGCCCATCAGGTTGATTGCCAGCACGCTGAGCAAAATGGTCAGGCCGGGCAGGCTCACGACCCACCAGGCGCGCTCGATGTAATCGCGGGCCGAAGCCAGCATGGTGCCCCACTCGGGAGTTGGCGGTTGCACGCCCAGGCCGAGGAAGCCCAGGGCCGCGGCATCGAGGATGGCCGAGGAAAAACTCAAGGTTGCCTGGACGATCAGCGGTGCCATGCAGTTGGGCAATACGGTGATGAACATCAGCCGTGGCAAGCTGGCACCGGCCAGGCGCGCAGCGGTCACGTAGTCACGGTTCAGTTCCCCCATCACCGCGGCACGGGTCAGGCGCACGTAGGACGGTAACGAAACGATTGCAATGGCGATCACGGTGTTGATCAGGCCAGGGCCGAGAATGGCTACGATGGCCACGGCCAGCAGCAGCGAAGGCAGGGCCAGCATGACGTCCATCAGGCGCATGATCGACGGGCCGAGCAGGCGTGGAAAGAACCCGGCCAACAGCCCCATCAGCACCCCGGGGATCAGCGACATGACTACTGAGGACAGGCCGATCAGCAAGGACAGGCGCGAGCCATGGATCAGTCGCGAGAGCAGGTCGCGGCCGAGCTCGTCGGTGCCGAGGATGAACTGCCAGGTGCCGCCTTCGAGCCAGACCGGCGGGGTCAGCAGGAAATCACGGTACTGTTCGCTTGGCTCATGGGGCGCGACCCATGGCGCGAAGAGCGCACAGAACACGATCAGGCACATGAACAGCAGGCCGGCGAAGGCGCCTTTGTTGCGGGCGAAGGCCTGCCAGAATTCGGTGTACGGCGATGGGTAGAACAGGCTCTGGTCCACGGCGCTGGGCGGCACGGCAGAGGCGGATTTTACGATTGGGTCAGTCATTGTCTCGGCCTCAGCGCTGGTGGCGAATGCGTGGGTTGACCAGGCCGTAGAGGATATCCACGACGAAGTTCACCAGGATCACCAGGCATGCAATCAGCAGGATGCCATTCTGTACCACGGGGTAGTCACGGGCGCCGATGGCTTCGATCAGCCACTTGCCGATGCCCGGCCAGGAAAAGATGGTTTCGGTCAGCACGGCGCCGCCGAGCAGGGTGCCGACCTGCAGGCCGAACACGGTCAGAACCGGGATCAATGCGTTGCGCAGGCCATGCACGAAGACCACGCGGGCAGGCGACAGGCCTTTCGCGCGGGCAGTGCGAATGTAGTCCTCGCGCAGCACCTCGAGCATCGAGGAGCGCGTCATGCGTGCAATCACCGCCAGCGGGATGGTGCCCAGGACGATGGCCGGCAGAATCAGGTGCATGAGCGCATCCTTGAAGGCGCCTTCCTCTTCACTGAACAGGGTATCGATGAGCATGAAACCGGTGATGGGCTCGATGTCGTAGAGCGAGCTGATACGTTCGGAAACGGGTGTCCAGCCGAGGCTGACCGAGAAGAACATGATCAGGATCAGGCCCCACCAGAAAATCGGCATGGAGTAGCCGGCCAGCGAGATCCCCATCACGCCGTGGTCGAGTAGCGAGCCGCGCTTGAGGGCGGCGACCACCCCGGCCAACAGGCCGAACACGCCAGCAAACAGCAGGGCGGCAAGCGCCAGTTCCAGGGTGGCCGGGAACAGGGTGAGAAACTCTTTCCAGACGCTCTCGCGCGTGCGCAGCGATTCGCCCAGATCACCCTGGGCAAGCTTGCTAATGTAGTCCAGGTACTGCACCGGTAATGGTTTGTTCAGCCCCAGCCGCTCCATGGCTTGTGCGTGCATTTCAGGGTCAACGCGACGCTCGCCCATCATCACTTCGACCGGATCACCTGGTATCAATCGTATGAGCGCGAACGTCAGTAAGGTGATGCCGAAGAAGGTCGGGATCAACAGTCCCAGTCGTCGGGCAATAAAACTAAACATGTTCTGGTGTACCTCATCAGCCGGTTAGGCGTACCCGCCAACGCCCGGATAAGGCGCGGGCGGGCGTTGTTGTTCTACTTCACCAGGGTGGTAGCGAAGTTGTTGGTGGTCAGCGGGCTGATGTGGAAGCCCTCGACGTTCTTGCGCATGGCGGTAAACATCTTCGGATGTGCGATGCTGATCCACGGTTGGTCTTCATCGTACACCGCCAGGGCCTTCTCATAGAGTGCTGCGCGCTCACCCGTGTCGATGGTCTCGCGGGCTTTGGTGATCAGCGCCTGGAAGGTCGGGTTACACCAGCGTGCGTAGTTCTCGCCACTTTTTACGGCGTCGCAGCTCAGCAGCGGGCTGAGGAAGTTGTCCGGGTCGCCATTGTCACCGGCCCAGCCGGTCGAGACCATGTCGGGTTCTCCCTTCTTCGCGCGCTTGAGCATTTCTGCCCATTCCATCACGCGGATATCGACCTTCAGACCAATCCTGGCCAGGTCGGCCTGGAGCATTTCTGCGCTCAGTCGCGGGTTGGGGTTGGTCGGGCCACCACCGTTACGGGTGTACAGGGTCAATACGGTGCCTTCCGGTACGCCGGCTTCCTTGAGCAGGGCTCGGGCTTTATCCAGATCCCGGGGTGGGTTCTGGTTGGCGCTGTTGAAGCCAATCAGTGTGGGCGGGTAGGGGTTTATGCCGATCAGCGCGTTGCCTTTGCCAAACAGTTGATCAACATGGGCCTGTTTATCGAAAGCCAGGTTGATCGCTTTGCGTACCCGCACGTCACTGAGGTACTTGTGCTCGGTGTTCAGTGAGATGTAACCGGTGGTCAGGGCCTCCAGTTCATCAACTTTCAGGTCCGGGTCTTTGCGGATACTGGGGATGTCATCGGGCTTGGGGTACAGCGCGACCTGGCATTCATTGGCCTTGAGTTTTTGCAGGCGCACATTGTTGTCGGTGGCGATGGTCAGCACCAGAGGGTCGCTGGGTGGTTTGCCCCGGAAATACTCGGGGTTGGCCTTGAAGCGCACCTGAGCGTCTTTTTTGTAGCGCTGAAAAATGAATGGGCCGGTGCCGATTGGTTGGCTGTTGAGGTTGGCCGTCTTGTTGGTCGCCAGCAACTGGTTGGCATACTCGGCCGAATAGATCGAGGTGAAGGCCATGGCCAGGTCACGCAGGAACGGTGCTTCCGGGCGTGTCAGGGTAAAGGTGACGGTGTGCTCGTCGACTTTCTCGACACCTTTGAGCAGGTCTTTGAAACCCATGCTTTCAAAGTAGGGAAAGCCGACGCTGGCCTTGTCATGCCAGGGATGCTTGGGGTCGAGTTGGCGCTGAAAGCTCCAGAGCACATCGTCGGCATTCAACTCACGGCTTGGGGTGAAGTAGTCGGTTTTGTGGAACTTCACGCCCCGGCGAAGGTAGAACGTGTACGTCAGCCCATCCGGGCTGATTTCCCAGCGCTCGGCCAGGGCCGGTTCGATGTCGGTGGTGCCCGGCTTGAAGTCTACCAGCCGGTTGAACACGGTTTCGGCGGCCGCATCGGCCGTCACTGCGGTGGTGTATTGAACGATGTCGAAGCCTTCCGGGCTGGCCTCGGTACATACCACCAGTGGCTTGGCTGCCACGCCAGCTGCAGTGCTCAACAGTAGGGCTGCCAGGGCAGCCTGAAGGGGTCGCAGTTTCATGAAAGCTCCCAGCGATCAATTAAAGCAGGTTAGTTGCCACGGGCGATTCGTCTAATCACCCGTGGCCATGCCCCCTAAAGGATGTTGAATGGAATGGTGGTCACGACCCGGAACTCGTCCAGGCTACCGTCGGCCTGGGCCTTGCTGGCACGGTGCGCGGTGTAGGTGGCGCGTACCGTGGTGTCTTTGAGCGAGCCGCTCTGCACGGTGTAACTGCTGCCAATGCCGTACTCGTAGTGGTTTTCACCCTCAAGGCCACGCACGTCGTAGCCTGTGCTCGTGTAGTGGGTGCCGTCGATGCCCCAGCCACGGGCGTTATAGATATTAAACTTCAGCCCCGGAACACCATACCCGGCCATGTTCAGGGTGTAGGCGACCTGCAGGGATTTTTCGTTCGGGCCGTTGAAGTCCGAGAGTAGTGAGTTGGCCAGGAAGATGGCGTTGGTGTCATGGAGGTAGTCGAAGTACTCGTTGCCGTTTACCTGCTGGTAGGAAACGCTGAGTTTATGCGCCTGATGGGTCAGGCCTAGCGACAGGCTGTAGGTGTCATTGTCGATCTCACCCAGTTTGCGTTTACCTTCATCCCGGGTTTTGTAGTAGTTCAGCCCCGTGCTCAGGCTCAGCAGTGCGCTGTCGCCCAGCTCGTGCGTGGCGCCGAAATAGTACTGGTTCCAAAGGTCTTCGACATTGGACAGGTAGAGGCTGGTGCGCAAGCTCTTGAGTGGCTGGTAGTTGACGCCTGCCATGCTGATGCGGTCGGTGTACTGGTTGCTGTCGCCATATTCGGAGCGGAACTTGCTCTGGCCTTGCTCGGTTCGGGTCGAGACGCGGTCGAAGGTGCCGGCATCGAACGACAGGTTGTCGAACTCTGCGCTGTGGATGCTCACACCCTGGAAGCTGGAAGGCAGTGCACGGTTGCCAATGTAGGCAATAACCGGCGTGTCGATGGACTGACGGCCTGCCGTGAGGGTGGTGTTGGAGACCCGCGCCTTGAGGTTGGCCAGGCCCATCTTGCTCCATTGGCCAATGACCTCTCCGTCGCTGTGGGTCAGGGTGCGGTTGTTTGGCCCGGCGACGGCGGCGCGGCCTTGCTCAAGCGCAATGGCGTTGTAGGCGGCGACTTCGGTGCTGAAGCCGACAGTGCCTTCGGTGAAACCGGAGGTGTAGTTGAGAATGGTGCCCTGTACCCAGTTGTTGCGGCTATGGGTGTCATGACGGCTACCATCACGTTTGTAGTATTTCCACAGGGGCGCACGGGTAGCACGCTCATGGGCATACCAGTTGCGGGTCGAACCGGACAGGCTCTGCCCTTCGATGAAGCCTTTGGCTTCGTTTTGATCGCTGGTGGATTTGACCGTCACCGGGACGAATGCCTGGCTGATGGGTTCTGCCAGGGCCAGTGTGGACAGGCTACTGAGGGATAAGGCCAGTACTGCGTTCTTGGTTCGTCTCAAGGTAAAACTCCCTTTCTTCTCTTTCTATTAACCGTCCAGCCTCGTGAGCCGGGCGGGTACTGCGGTGGAACTGGTTTGGATGAACCAGGCGTTCAATCCACGCTGACACCTGAGAAGTTGTTGCGGCCGAACGGGCTCACCTTGAAACCCTCGACCTTGGCGCTGAGCGGCTGATTGACGGTCGAGTGAGCGATTGGCGTGATGGGTACCTGTTGCTTCAGGCGCTGTTGGGCTTGCTGGTAGAGCGCGGTACGTTGCACGCGATCGGTGACGGTCTTGGCCTTTTTAACCAGCGCGTCATAGTCCGCATCGCACCACATGGAGTAGTTGTTGCTGCCAATCGCGTCACAGCTGTACAGCGTGCCCAGCCAGTTGTCCGGGTCACCGTTGTCGCCTGTCCAGCCGATCAACGAGATGTCGTGTTCACCGTCCTTGGTGCGCTTGAGGTATTCCCCCCACTCGTAGCTGACAATCCTGACCTTGAAGCCGACCTTGCCCCAATCGGCTTGCAGCATCTCGGCCATCAACTTGGCGTTGGGGTTGTAAGGGCGTTGCACGGGCATGGCCCACAGGGTGATTTCGGTCCCTTCCTTGACGCCTGCGGCCTTGAGCAGTTCGCGTGCCTTTTGCGGGTTGTACCCGGCGTCCTTGAGGGTTTCGTCATACGACCACTGGGTCGGCGGCATGCTGCCGACGGCCAGTTGCCCGGCCTGCTGGTAAACCGCATTGACGATGGCGGGCTTGTTGACCGCCATGTCCATGGCCTGGCGCACCTGCAACTGATCGAACGGTGCGCGCCGGACGTTGTA
Source organism: Pseudomonas sp. HLS-6 TE3448 (assembly GCF_053629555.1). Classification (NCBI taxonomy): domain Bacteria; kingdom Pseudomonadati; phylum Pseudomonadota; class Gammaproteobacteria; order Pseudomonadales; family Pseudomonadaceae; genus Pseudomonas; species Pseudomonas sp. HLS-6 TE3448. The sequence goes on from NZ_JBRJIO010000001.1 coordinate 2,325,515, forward strand.
GGCGATATAGCCAAGGTTGAATCCAGGTTTTTCGATCACCTGCAGCTTCAGGTCCTGCTTGAGTGCATCGAGGTCGGCCGGGCGCGGATTCAGGGTCACCTGGCATTCGTTCTTGCGCAGTTTCTGGACGCGCACCGATGGGTCGACGTTGATCGAGAAAATCAGGCGCTCGACCTTGACCTGGCTGGGGTCCCAATAGGCTTTGTTGGCCTGGTAGCGAATCTGCGAATCTTTTTGGTAGCGCTGGAAGACAAAGGGGCCGGTGCCAATGGGGTGCTGGTTGATGTCGCTCGGTTTTCCGCTGGCCAGCAACTGGTTGGCGTACTCGGCAGAGAGGATCGAGGCGAAACTCATGGCCATGTTCTGGATGAATGCGGCATCGATGCTGTTGAGGGTAAACCTGACGGTATGCGCGTCGAGCTTCTCCACCTTGGCGATGTTCTTGTCCAGGCTCATGCTCACGAAGTAGGGGAACTCGGTAGGGTAGGCCTGGCGAAACGGATGGGCTTTGTCGAGCATGCGCTGGAAGGTGAACAGCACATCATCGGCGTTGAACGTGCGGGTAGGGGTGAAGGCCTTGTTGCTGTGGAACGTGACGCCTTCACGTAAGTGGAAGGTGTAGTGCAAACCATCCCTGGATACCTCCCAGTGGGTTGCCAGTGCCGGTTTGACGACGGTGCTGCCTCGTTCGAATTCCACCAGTCGGTTGTAGATCGGCTCGGCCGCATCGTTGTCGGTGGCACTGGTGTACTGGGCGGTATCGAAACCTGCGGGGCTGCCTTCCGAGCAGAATACCAGGCTGCCTTTGGCCTGAACCTGAGTGGCCAATGCCAGGGGTGTCTGGGCCAGTAGGCCAAGGCCGAGCAAGGTGGCAAATACGGGTGTGTATCGCATGGCGGTCCCTTTCTTTTCTTCTTGTTGAACAGGTCAATGGCATGCAGTCGGCCATAAGCTCGCGCCTGGCCGGATGCACCCTCGACGTTAGGGGGGCAGGGGGCATTCAGGAAGGTAAGAAAGCGGAGGGTGTGAGTAGGATGTTTCTGATTGATGCGTAGGCTGTGTCTTGATGGGGCGTCGGCAGGATATTGGCCTTTGTTAAAGGCTGGCCCCGGCACGCCGTCTGGCGGTACCGGGGTACCCCCAGTGTCTACTGGCTGATGCCGACCCCGTAGAAAGCATTCAAGGCAAACGGACTGATCTTGAAGCCCTGCACGGTTGTACGCATGGGTTGGTAAACCGTTGAATGCGCGATAGGGGTAATCGGCACCTGGTCCTTGATAAGGTGTTGTGCTTGCTTGTATAGCGCGGAGCGCTTGGCTGTGTCGGAGGTGGCCTTGGCTTGCTTGATCAGCGTGTCGTACTCGGTGTTGCACCATTTGGAGAAGTTGTTGCCGTCCACCGCGTCGCAGCCGTAAAGCGTGCCCAGCCAGTTGTCGGGGTCACCGTTGTCGCCGCTCCAGCCGATCAGCATGGCGCCGTTTTCGCCCGCTTTGGCGCGTTTGATGTATTCGCCCCACTCGTAGGTGACGATCTTGGCCTTGATGCCGATTTTGGCCCAGTCCGATTGCAGCATCTCGGCCATCAGTTTGGCGTTGGGGTTGTAGGGGCGCTGAACCGGCATGGCCCACAGGGTTATTTCGGTGCCTTCCTTGATCCCGGCTTCCTTGAGCAATGCCTTGGCTTTTTCCGGGTTGTAGGGGGTGGCCTTGATGGTGTCGTCATACGACCACTGGGTGGGCGGCATGGCATTGACGGCTTCCTGGCCCGCCCCCTGATAGACCGAGTCGATGATCTGCTTCTTGTTCACAGCCATGTCCAGGGCCTGGCGTACCTTGAGCTGAGCCATCGGGTTGGGCTCGTTGCTGCCCTTGATCTTGTCCATCACGTTGTAGGCGATGTACCCCAGGTTGAAGCCGGCTTGCTCGGGCATTTGCAGGTTCGGGTCGCTTTTCAGCGATTGAATATCCGCTGGGCGCGGGAACAAGGTGACCTGGCATTCGTTTTTCTTCAGTTTCTGCATGCGTACCGAAGCATCTGTGGTAATGGCGAAGATCAGGTTGTCCAGCTTCACGTCCTCGGGCTTCCAGTAGTCCTTGTTGCCCTTGAAGCGGATCTGCGCGTCTTTCTGGTACTTGCTGAATACGAAGGGGCCGGTGCCGATTGGCTTCTGGTTGATGTCGGCGGGTTTGCCCTCCTTGAGCAGCTGGTCGGCGTACTCGGCTGATTGAATCGAGGCGAAGCTCATCGCCAGGTTCTGAATGAATGCGGCGTCTACGGTCTTTAGCGTGAATTTGACTGTGTGTTCGTCTATTTTTTCGACTTTGCTGATGTTTTTGTCCATCCCCATGTCGGTGAAGTAGGGGAACTCGGTGGGGTAGGCCTTACGGAATGGCATGTCTGGGTCGAGCATGCGGTTGAAGGTAAACAGCACGTCGTCGGCGTTGAACTCACGGCTTGGCTTGAAGTAGCTGGTGGTATGGAACTTCACCCCCTCACGCAGGTGGAAGGTGTAGCTCAGGCCGTCCTCGGCAGTATCCCAGCGGGTTGCAAGGCCCGGGATAACGGACGTGCCGCCATGTTCAAATTGCGTCAGGCGGTTGAAGACTGTCTCGGCTGAGGCATCGAAGTCGGTTCCGGTGGTGTATTGGCCGGGGTCGAAGCCCGCCGGGCTGCCTTCAGAGCAAAACACCAGGTTGCCTGCCGCGAGGGTGAACGGGGCGCTGGAGAGTAGGCTTGCACCTAAAAGAAACGGAATGACTGCATGTTTAAGCATGGTGGCCTCATTGTTGTCATTTTGATGTGAGGACGGCCTCGTGAGCCGGCCTGCCGGATACTTAAGCAGGCCCCATTGCCAATGCAATATTCAGCGTACTGAGTACGGGGAAAATGTGGAACGATCGTACATGGATGTCGCGTTGGTATAACTATCTGGCTTGTTTAACGCTTAATCGTGAATGTTTATGTTTTTTTACGATGATTTCGTGTAGGTGCGGCTGCGCGGCGAGTGAAAATCGCCGCGCAGTGAGCGGATGTCAGGGCATTTGTACTTCGATCGTACCGTCGGCATTCATGCTGACCTGGCTGGTACCGGCTTCGACCTGCGGGCTGGGTGCGGCCTCGGCATCCATACTGGCTTTCATCATCATGACTGGGCCACGGGCATAGGGTTGCGGATAGCCACTGCTGTTGAGGTTCAGGTTGAGTACTTTGTAACCCTTGCCGCCCAGTGCCTCGGTGGCCAGTTGCGCACGGCTCTTGAAGGCGTTGACGGCATCTTTGAGCAGTTCATCTTCACTGGCCTTGCGGGTGGCTGGTGCAATGGCAAAGTCCATGCCGGCCATTTTCAGGTCTTGCAGCAGTTCACCGGTCAGTTTCGACAGCGCCGGGAAGTCGGTGCTTTCCAGGCGAAGCTCTGCACGTTCACGCCAGCCGGTAATTCTTTGGCCTTTGGTGTCGTAAATGGGGTAGCTGTTGCGGCTGCCCTGGCTGATTTTGATGTCCTTGACTGAGCGTGCCTGCTCCAGGGCCTTATTCATGGTTCGGGTGATTTCGGCTGCGAGCTTGCCAGGGTCGCTATTCTGCGCTTCGCTGTACAAGGTTACGCTCATCAGGTCGCGAGCCACTTCCTTGCTGACTTCAGCGCGCAGGGATACTTGATTGTAACGAGGTTCTTCAGCCAGCACCGGGAGGCTGGCCATCAGACCAGCGGCCAATAGCATTGCAGCACTGCGACGAGGGAAATACATGTAGGGCTCCTTGAAAAAAGGCGTGGTTGATGGTCATCCATTTTCACGCAGACACTTAAGACCCTTGGCAGTGTAGCGAGGTTCAAAAATGCCAGTATGGGCCTGTAAAAAACTGTGGTGTGTTGCCGCATCGCTGCAGACCAGGCCTCACCTTCGGTATACTCGCGACGATTCACCTGGAGCACTCATCAGGAGAGCTCATGCTCGCCCCCGTACAAATACTCTCTGCTACCCGTCAGAACCTCTGGCGCCTGACGTTCATCCGCATTCTGGTTTTGGCGGCCCAGGCCGGTTCCGTGGCCGTTGCCTACTGGACTGATCTGCTGCCGCTGCCGTGGCTGTCGTTGGTTATCACGCTGGGCTTGTCGACGTTGCTCTGCGCCTTCACGGCCTTGCGCTTGCGCCTTTCCCTGCCCGTCACCGAGCTGGAGTACGCCTTTCAGCTGGCTTGTGATCTGCTTATTCACAGCGCCCTGTTGTATTACTCCGGCGGGTCGACCAATCCGTTTGTCTCGTACTACCTGGTACCGCTGGCCATCGCCGCAGTGACCTTGCCGTGGGTCTACTCACTGATCCTGTCAGGCATCGCACTTATTGCTTATAGCCTGTTGCTGGTGCAGTTCTATCCGCTGGAAACCTTCCCGGTTGCGCGGGAAAAAATGCAGATATATGGCATGTGGCTGAGCATCGCGCTGGCTGCAGCGGTGATTACCTTCTTCGCCGCCAAGATGGCCGAGGAGCTGCGCCGTCAGGAGCAGTTGCGCGCCCAGCGTCGCGAGGAAGGCCTGCGTGACGAGCAGTTGCTGGCAGTCGCCACCCAAGCGGCAGGCGCGGCCCACGAGTTGGGAACCCCGCTGGCGACCATGAGTGTGTTGATCAAGGAAATGCGCCAGGACCATTCCGACCCGCTACTGCAGGAAGACCTGCAAGTGCTGCAGGATCAGGTCAAACTGTGCAAGGAAACCTTGCAGCAACTGGTGCGTGCCGCCGAAGCCAACCGGCGCATGGCCGTGGAAGATCAGGACGTCACCTTCTGGCTTGACGAGGCACTGAACCGCTGGCACTTGATGCGCCCAGAGGCCAGTTACCGCTTTCAGCGCCTTGGCCAAGGCAGCATACCGCGCCTGGCGCCGCCACCGGATCTGACCCAGGCGCTGCTGAACCTGTTGAACAATGCCGCCGATGCCTGCCCGGATGGGCTTGAAGTTCATCTGGACTGGAACGACCAGGACATCGTGATCAACATCCGCGACCATGGCCCCGGCGTGCCGGTGGCCATCGCCGAGTCGATCGGGAAACCCTTTTTTACCACCAAGGGCAAGGGCTTCGGCCTGGGCCTGTTTCTGAGCAAGGCCAGCGTCACGCGTGCTGGTGGCTCGGTAAAACTCTATAGTCACGAGGAAGGCGGTACGCTGACCGAGCTACGCCTGCCGCGTGATGCGCGAGGAGATCAACAATGAATGATGAAACCCAGGTCGAAGGCGAAGAGCTGCCGCATCTGTTGCTGGTGGACGATGATGCCACCTTTACCCGCGTGATGGCCCGAGCCATGAGCCGTCGCGGTTTTCGTGTGAGCATTGCTGGCTCGGCTGAAGAAGGGTTGGTGCTGGCTCAACAGGACATCCCCCACTACGCGACACTGGACCTGAAGATGGAGGGCGACTCGGGCCTGGTGCTGCTGCCCAAGCTGCTCGAACTCGATCCGGAAATGCGCGTGGTCATTCTGACCGGCTATTCAAGCATTGCTACCGCGGTTGAGGCGATCAAGCGCGGCGCCTGCAATTACCTGTGCAAACCCGCTGACGCCGACGACGTGCTGGCTGCATTGTTGTCCGAGCACGCAGATCTGGACAGCCTGGTACCGGAAAACCCGATGTCGGTGGACCGCTTGCAGTGGGAGCACATTCAGCGGGTACTCACCGAGCACGAGGGCAATATCTCTGCGACGGCCCGGGCGCTGGGCATGCACCGCCGCACGTTGCAGCGCAAGCTGCAAAAGCGCCCGGTCCGACGCTGACACCTGTGGCTGCTAAATGGCACAAACGACGGCTGAACCGGTGCCTACTTTCTCCCTTTGCTGGCGTATCATTAGCCACCTAACGACAGCCAGCCAACGGGATTGCCTGCATGCTCGCCCTCTTTTTTCAGACGCTGAACATCACTGCGCCTGTGTTTGCGATGTTGTTCATGGGGGTGCTGCTCAAGCGCATTAATGCCATCAACGACGGTTTTATCCATACCGCCTCGTCCCTGGTCTTCAACGTCTGTATGCCAGCGTTGTTGTTCCTGGGGATCTACCACGCGGACCTGAGTGCGGCGGTCAAGCCGGGTTTGCTGCTGTACTTTGTGGTTGCAACACTGGGTGGTTTTTCCCTGGCTTGGGCCTATGCCCTGTGGCGTTGCCCGCGTGAAGACCGTGGTGTCTATACCCAGGGTGCATTTCGTGGCAACAACGGGGTTATTGGTCTGGCGTTGGCGGCGAGTATGTACGGTGATTACGGCATCTCGCTCGGTGCGGTTCTGGCGGGCCTGGTGATCCTGCTCTACAACTCGTTGGCGGCGGTGGTGCTGGCGGTCTACAGCTCCAGCACCAAGTCCGACCCGTGGAGCATTCTCAAGAGCATTTTGCGTAACCCGCTGATTATCAGCGTGCTGCTGGCCACTCCAATGGCGTATGGACAGGTGCCATTGCCGAACTGGTTACTGACCTCCAGCGACTATCTGGCGCAGATGACACTGCCGTTGGCGTTGATCTGTATCGGTGGCACGCTGTCGCTGGCATCGTTGCGCAACAGCGGCAGTCTGGCCATCAGTGCCAGCCTGCTGAAAATGGTCTGGTTGCCGCTGATCGGTACTGTCGGCGCGTGGTTGTGGGGTTTCCGAGGTGCCGAGTTGGGCATTCTGTTCCTCTACTTCGGTAGCCCGACGGCAGCTGCCAGCTACGTGATGGCCCGTGCCGTCAACGGCAACCATGAGCTGGCGGCATCGATCATTGTCATCACCACAGTGGCGGCGGCGCTGACGACAAATATCGGCATCTTCCTCTTGCAGTGGGGCGGCTGGATCTAGATCCTGTCACAAAACAATTCAAACGCTGCCTGACCTGTCCGAGGACATTCCATGCAAGACGAGATCACGCCCGAGCGCTTGCACCGTGGGCTGAAGAATCGCCATATTCAGTTGATCGCCTTGGGCGGAGCCATCGGTACTGGCCTGTTTCTCGGCATTGCCCAAACCATCCAGCTGGCTGGCCCTTCGATTTTGCTGGGGTATGCGGTTGCCGGGCTGATTGCATTTTTTATCATGCGACAGTTGGGCGAGATGGTGGTCGAGGAGCCGGTATCGGGTACGTTCAGCCACTTCGCACACCGTTACTGGAGTGAGTTCGCCGGTTTCATGTCGGGCTGGAACTACTGGGTGCTCTATGTGCTGGTGGGCATGGCCGAGCTGACCGCCGTGGGGATCTACATCCAGTACTGGTGGCCAGGTTTTCCGACCTGGGCCTCGGCAGCAGTGTTCTTTGTGTTGATCAACCTGATGAACCTCAGCCAGGTCAAGGTCTATGGCGAGATGGAGTTCTGGTTTGCCTTGATCAAGGTCGTGGCGATTGTCAGCATGATCGCCTTCGGTGGCTGGTTACTGTTCAGCGGCAATGGCGGCCCGGACGCCAGCGTGGCCAACCTTTGGCAATACGGTGGTTTCTTTCCCAACGGCCTGACTGGGTTGTTGATGGCCATGGCGGTGATCATGTTCTCGTTTGGCGGCCTGGAGCTGGTCGGCATTACTGCCGCTGAGGCCGACAATCCACGCTACAGCATCCCGCGGGCGACCAATCAGGTGATCTACCGCATTCTGCTGTTCTACATCGGGGCGCTGGCGGTGCTGCTGTCGCTCTACCCATGGCAGAAAGTGGTTCAGGGCGGCAGCCCCTTCGTGATGATTTTCCATGCACTGGATAGCAACGTGGTGGCCACGGTACTCAACCTGGTGGTGCTGACGGCAGCACTGTCGGTGTACAACAGCTGCGTGTATTGCAACAGCCGTATGCTGTTTGGCCTGGCAACACAAGGCGATGCGCCGAGGCGCCTGCTCAAGGTCAACGCACGGGGTGTGCCCCTGGCTGCGCTGGGGGTTTCGGCAGTGGCCACCGGGCTGTGTGTGTTGATCAACTATGTGATGCCGGCCAAGGCCTTTGAGTTGCTAATGGCACTGGTGGTGTCATCGTTGGTGATCAACTGGGGCATTATCAGTATCACCCACTTGAAGTTCCGCCGGGCCAAGCAGGCTGCCGGAGAAACGACGTTCTACAAAAGCTGGGGCTACCCGCTGACCAACTACATCTGCCTGGCCTTCCTGGCCCTGATTCTGGTGGTGATGTACTTGACCCCGGGCATCAACATCTCAGTGATGCTGATTCCTGTCTGGCTGGTGCTGTTGCGGCTGGCCTTCTGGCTGAAAAAACGCAACGAGAAGGCTGCCGCCGTTGCCAACTGACGCGCCGAAGGCAGGCGAGTGATCGATCAGCCCTGTTGGTAGCTGTCGATCACTTCCTGGGCGGCACGGAAGGCGTCTATTGCTGCTGGAACGCCGGCATACACCGCGCAATGCAGCAACGCTTCGCGAATCTCTTCTACCGTACAGCCGTTGTTCAAGGCGCCGCGCACGTGGCCCTTGAGTTCTTGCGGGCACTTCAATGCGGTCAGTGCGGCCAGGGTGATCAGGCTGCGGGTTTTCAGCGGCAAGCCTTCTCGGCTCCAGACACTGCCCCAGGCATGTTCGTTGACGAATGCCTGCAGCGGCGCCGTGAAATCGGTAGCGTTACCCAGTGCGCGGTCAACGAAAGCGTCACCCATTACCTGGCGGCGGACCTGTTCGCCGCGTTTCTCGCTGTCACCCATCGTGTTCTCCTTAGTGTTGACGGCGCCAGGCTTGCAGGCTGGTGTAAAGCAGCGTCACCGCTAGCACTGGCAGGATATAGAACAGCATCAATCGCTCAAGCTTCGTCGCCAGCGGCATGCCGGTGGTGAAAGCCACCACGTGCAGACCATAAGCCAGGTACAGGCAGAGAAACACCAGACCTTCGGCGCGGGTGATCCGGTAGCCGGAATAGAACACTGGCAGGGTCAGGACAGCAACGCCGAACATCACTGGCAAGTCGAAGTCCAGTGCATTGGGGGAAATCGACAAGGGCGTCGGGGCCAGCACGCTGGTCAGGCCCAGCACGGCGAGCAGGTTGAACAGGTTGCTGCCAATGACGTTGCCCACGGCGATCTCCCGTTCGCCACGCAAGGCGGCGATCAGTGAGGTGGCCAACTCTGGCAGTGAGGTGCAGACCGCAACCACTGTCAGGCCAATGATTCGTTCGGAGAGTCCCAGGTCGACTGCCACCTCGACCGAGGCTTCCAGCAGCAAATGCCCGGCCAGGCTGAGAAGCCCCAGGCCGGCAGCCATCAGCAAGAGGCTATTGAGCCAGAAGCCTGCGCTGCGCTGTGGCCTTGGCCCTGGGGCCGGATAGGTGCGCGCGTGGTGCCGGGATTGGTGCCAGAGCAGGCTCAGGTAAGCGACCAGTGCGCAGAGCAGCAGGGCGCCTTCCAGGCGACCAAGCCGTTCATTGAGCGCGAGCAGATAGACCAGCAGGCTGGCGCCGATCATCAAGGGGATGTCCAGCCTTACCAACTGTCGGGAAACCCGCAGTGGAATAATCAGTGCGGCCAGGCCAAGGGTTACCAGAACGTTGAAGATGTTGCTGCCGATGACACTGCCGACGGCGACGTCTGGCGCGCCGCTGTAGGCCGCTTGAATACTGACCGTCAATTGCGGTGCGCTGCTGCCGAAAGCTACCAGGCTAAGACCAATGATCAGCGGCCTCACCTGCAGGCTTTCGGCCATGCGCAGGGCGGCACGCACCAGCAGCTCGGCACCTGTGATCAACAGCAGCAGGCCGCTGATCAGTTGCAGCAGGCTGAAGGTCGGTAATGAGGCCAGGTCAAAAATGGTCGTGCTCCCTCAAAGGTCAGTCGCTAAGACCTTGTACCCGTACGCGGGCCGTTCCGCTACGGATCATGCCCAATTGTTCGGCGGCAGCACGGGAGAGATCAATCAGCCGGCCGCGGGTGTGCGGGCCACGGTCGTTAATGCGCACCACCACGCTGCGTTGGTTGTTCAGGTTGGTGACGCGTACCTGCGTGCCGAAGGGCAGGCTGCGGTGCGCAGCGGTCAGTGCGCGTTGATTGAACGGTTCGCCACTGGCAGTACGCTTGCCGTGGTGACGGGCGCCGTAATAGGAGGCCGTACCACTTTCATCGTAACCGTGAGGGTCGATGTCGTGGCTGGCACAGCCGGCAACCAGGGTGAACAGTGCTAGCGCACTAAGCGGACGCCACATGAATCAGATACTCCGAGGTGTGTGCATGGCTGGCAAGGCTGGCTCTTACAAGGTGCAGGCCTGGTAGGAGCCAGCGTTGCCGGCGATGCAATTACCCTTCGAGCTTGCTCTTGAGCAATTGGTTCACTTGCTGCGGGTTGGCCTTGCCTTTGGACGCTTTCATTGCCTGACCGACGAAGAAACCGAACATCTTGCCGCGCTTGGCTTCATCGGCGGCGCGGTACTGCTCGACCTGCTCGGCGTTGGCTGCCAGCACTTCGTCCAGCACTTTCTCGATCGCGCCGCTGTCGGTGACTTGCTTCAGTCCGCGGGCCTCGATGATGGTGTCGGCATCGCCTTCACCGGCGGCCATCGCCTCGAAGACCATCTTGGCGATCTTGCCGCTGATGGTGTTGTCGATGATGCGCGAGAGCATACCGCCCAGTTGTGCGGCACTGACCGGTGATTGCTCGATTTCCAGGCCCAGCTTGTTCAGCAGGCTGCCCAGTTCGACCATGACCCAGTTGGCGGCCAGTTTGGCATCGCCACATACGCCAACCACCTGTTCGAAGTAGTCTGCCTGTTCACGGCTGGAAGCCAGCACGTTGGCGTCGTAGCTGGACAGGCCGAACTGGCTCTGGAAGCGCTCGCGTTTCTGCGGTGGTAGCTCCGGCAGGGTGGCGCGGGTGGCTTCGAGGAAGGCCTCTTCGATGACCACCGGCAGCAGGTCCGGGTCGGGGAAGTAACGGTAGTCGTTGGCTTCCTCCTTGCTGCGCATCGAGCGGGTTTCGTCCTTGTTCGGGTCGTACAGGCGGGTTTCCTGGATGACCTTGCCGCCGTCTTCGATCAGGTCGATCTGGCGTTGCACTTCGCTGTTGATCGCACGCTCGATGAAGCGGAACGAGTTGACGTTCTTGATCTCGCAGCGGGTGCCGAACTCGGCCTGGCCTTTCGGACGAATCGAGACGTTGCAGTCGCAACGCAGCGAGCCTTCGGCCATGTTGCCGTCGCAGATGCCCAGGTAGCGCACCAGCGCATGGATCGCCTTGACGTAGGCCACGGCTTCCTTGGCGCTGCGCATTTCCGGCTCGGAGACGATCTCCAGCAGCGGGGTGCCGGCACGGTTCAGGTCGATGCCGGTGGCGCCGCTGAAGTCTTCGTGCAGGCTCTTGCCGGCGTCTTCTTCCAGGTGCGCGCGGGTAATGCCGATACGCTTGACGGTGCCGTCTTCCAGGGCGATGTCCAGATGGCCCTTGCCGACGATCGGCAGCTCCATCTGGCTGATCTGGTAACCCTTGGGCAGGTCAGGGTAGAAGTAGTTCTTGCGGGCGAACACGTTGTGCTTGCCGATCTCGGCGTCGATCGCCAGGCCGAACATGCAGGCCATGCGCACGGCTTCCTCGTTCAGCACCGGCAGCACGCCGGGCATGCCCAGGTCGATCAGGCTGGCCTGGGTGTTCGGCTCGGCGCCAAAGGTGGTGGCGCTACCGGAGAAAATCTTCGACTGGGTGGCGAGCTGGGTATGAATCTCCAGCCCGATAACAACTTCCCATTGCATGTGTGTATTCCTCAGAAGCCTTTAGGTGCGCGGGTGTGCCAGTCAGTCACTTGCTGATAGCGGTGCGCGACGTTGAGCAGGCGGCCTTCCTGGAAATACGGGGCGAGCAATTGCACGCCGACCGGCAGACCTTCGACGAACCCGGCCGGCATCGACAGGCCCGGCAGGCCCGCGAGGTTGGCGGTGATGGTGTAGACGTCTTCCAGGTACGCAGCAACCGGATCGTTGTTCTTCGCGCCAATCTTCCAGGCCGGGTTCGGCGTGGTTGGGCCGAGAATGACGTCGACCTCGTTGAAGGCGGCCATGAAGTCGTTCTTGATCAACCGACGGATTTTCTGCGCCTGCAGGTAATACGCATCGTAGTAACCCGCCGACAAGGCGTAGGCGCCGACCATGATCCGGCGTTGTACTTCGGCACCGAAGCCTTCGCCGCGCGAGCGCTTGTACAGGTCGGTGAGGTCTTTCGGGTTTTCGCAGCGGTAGCCGAAGCGCACGCCGTCGAAGCGCGACAGGTTGGAAGAGGCTTCTGCCGGCGCGATCACGTAGTAGGCCGGAATGGCGTGCTGCATGTTCGGCAGGCTGATTTCCTTGATGACCGCACCGAGCTTCTCCAGCTCTTTGACGCTGGCCTGGACCAGGTCGGCAATGCGCGGGTCGAGACCGGCACCGAAGTACTCCTTCGGCAGGCCGATGCGCAGGCCTTCAAGGGATGCATTCAGGTTGGCGCTGTAATCGGGCACGGGCTCATCGATGCAGGTGGAGTCCTTGGCATCGAAACCGGCCATGCCTTGCAGCAGCAGTGCGCAGTCTTCGGCGGTGCGGGCCATCGGGCCGCCCTGATCGAGGCTTGAGGCATAGGCGATCATGCCCCAGCGCGAAACACGACCATAGGTCGGCTTGAGGCCGGTCAGGTTGGTCAGTGCCGCAGGCTGGCGGATCGAACCACCGGTATCGGTGCCGGTGGCTGCTGGCAACAGGCGTGCGGCGACAGCCGCGGCCGAGCCACCGGAAGAACCGCCAGGGACGTGCTCGAGGCTCCACGGGTTCTTGACGGCGCCGTAGTAGCTCGATTCGTTGGCCGAGCCCATGGCGAACTCGTCCATGTTGGTCTTGCCCAGGGTGACAGTGCCAGCTTCGGCCAGCTTGCTGACAACGGTGGCGTCGTAGGGCGCCTTGAAGTTGTCGAGCATCTTCGAGCCGCAGCTGGTCCGCACACCTTGGGTGCAGAACAGGTCTTTGTGGGCGATCGGCGCGCCGAGCAGGGCACCGGTCTCGCCAGCGGCACGCCGTGCGTCGGCGGCACGGGCCTGGCTGATGGCCAGCTCTTCGGTGATGCTGATGAAACTGTTAAGTTGTGGGTCGAGTTGCTGAATGCGTGCCAATAGTGCACGGGTCAGTTCTTCGGAGGAAAAACGTTTGTCGGCGAGTCCGCGGGCGATCTCGGCCAGGGTCAGTTGATGCATGGCAGGCTCTTTTCCCTTACTCGATGACTTTCGGAACCAGGTACAGGCCGTTTTCGGTCGCCGGGGCGATGGCCTGGTACTGGTCGCGATGGTTGCTTTCGGTGACCACGTCAGCGCGCAGGCGCTGGCTGGCTTCCAGCGGGTGGGCGAGTGGTTCGATGCCGGTGGTGTCGACGGCTTGCATCTGGTCGACCAGCCCCAGAATACTGTTCAGGGCATCAGTGGTGCGTGGCAGATCGCTTTCATTCAGGCCCAGACGGGCCAAATGAGCAATCTTTTCCACGTCGCAGCGTTGAAGCGCCATGGGAATCTCCAGGGAAACAAAAAAACGGATTTCATCCGTGATGAGGAACATGCCGGCAATTTTACGGTCATACGGCCGCGATCATGTGCTGGCTTGCTCGGAAAAACTGCCAATTTAACATATTGGCGCCTTGCCCAAAATCCCCGCCGTTGTTAGAGTTTGCCGCACTTTTTTACCCACGCGTTGCCTAGGGTCACTTTCCCATGTTCAAGAAACTGCGTGGCATGTTTTCCAGCGATCTTTCCATCGACCTGGGCACTGCCAACACCCTTATTTACGTGCGTGAGCGCGGTATCGTCCTGAATGAGCCCTCGGTCGTGGCCATTCGTACTCACGGCAACCAGAAAAGTGTCGTCGCTGTCGGTACCGAAGCCAAACGCATGCTGGGCCGTACGCCCGGTAACATTGCTGCCATTCGTCCGATGAAGGACGGCGTTATCGCCGATTTCAGCGTTTGCGAAAAAATGTTGCAGTACTTCATCAACAAGGTTCACGAAAACAGCTTCCTGCAGCCCAGCCCTCGTGTGCTGATCTGCGTGCCGTGCAAATCGACCCAGGTCGAGCGTCGTGCCATTCGTGAATCGGCGCTGGGCGCCGGTGCCCGTGAAGTGTTCCTGATCGAAGAGCCAATGGCTGCTGCGATCGGTGCAGGCCTGCCGGTTGAAGAGGCGCGCGGTTCGATGGTCGTCGATATCGGTGGTGGTACCACTGAAATTGCACTGATCTCCTTGAACGGCGTGGTTTATGCCGAGTCCGTGCGTGTGGGCGGCGATCGCTTCGACGAAGCCATCGTGACCTACGTGCGCCGTAACTACGGCAGCCTGATCGGTGAGTCCACCGCCGAGCGCATCAAGCAGGAAATCGGTACCGCTTATCCGGGCGGCGAAGTCCGCGAAGTCGATGTGCGCGGCCGTAACCTGGCAGAAGGCGTTCCACGTGCTTTCACCTTGAACTCCAACGAGGTGCTCGAAGCGCTGCAGGAGTCCCTGGCGACTATTGTCCAGGCGGTCAAGAGCGCGCTGGAGCAGTCGCCACCCGAGCTGGCTTCGGATATCGCCGAACGTGGCCTGGTGCTGACCGGTGGTGGCGCGTTGCTGCGCGATCTGGACAAGCTGCTGGCCCAGGAAACCGGCCTGCCGGTCATCGTCGCCGAAGATCCGCTGACCTGTGTCGCCCGTGGCGGTGGTCGTGCGCTGGAGATGATGGACAAGCACACCATGGACCTGCTCTCCAGCGAGTGATCTTGCCGGCAGCCATCCGATGAGTGGTTTACAGGTAGTGCCAAGGGTGCTACCTGTATGCGGTTGTCGGCGCCTTCAGGCGCCGCATCGCCTTACGCCACGCGTCGGCACGTGTGTTGCCGTATGATTGACCTCCTGAATAGTCGCCCACGAGGAACGGCCCATTAAACCGCTTTTCGCCAAAGGCCCTTCACTGGGTGTTCGCTTGCTCGTGCTGGTGGTGCTTTCGGTCGCCCTGATGGTGGTCGACGCGCGCTTTTCGGTGTTGCAGCCGGTGCGCCAGCAAATGTCGCGGGTACTGATCAAGGCCTACTGGGTTACCAACCTGCCGGAGCAGTTCTGGCAGGGCATCTCCAACCAGTTCGGCAGCCGTGCCGAATTGATGGCCGAGAACGAGAAACTCAAGACCGAGGCGCTGCTACTGCAAGGTCGCCTGCAGAAACTGGCTGCCCTGACGGAACAGAACGTGCGTTTGCGCGAGCTGCTCAATTCCTCGGCATTGGTTAACGAAAAGGTCGAGGTCGCCGAGCTGATCGGTATCGATCCGAACCCATTCACCCACCGTATCCTGATCAACAAGGGCGAGCGTGATGGCGTCGTTCTGGGGCAGCCTGTGCTCGATGCTCGCGGCCTGATGGGGCAGGTGGTCGAACTGATGCCTTACACGTCCCGTGTGCTGCTGCTCACCGATACCACCCATAGCATTCCCGTGCAGGTCAACCGCAATGGCTTGCGCGCCATTGCCAGCGGCACCGGCAACCCGGAGCGCCTTGAGCTGCGTCATGTTGCCGATACCGCCGACATCAAGGAGGGCGACCTGCTGGTCAGCTCTGGCCTCGGTCAGCGGTTCCCGGCGGGTTATCCGGTGGCCACGGTCAAGGAAGTCATACACGACTCAGGCCAGCCCTTCGCTATTGTCCGTGCGGTACCAACGGCGGCTCTCAATCGCAGCCGCTACATGCTGTTGGTGTTCAGTGACAGTCGTTCTCCTGAACAGCGCGCCACCGAAGCGGCCCAGGCCCAGGAAGCCGCGGACCGACAGAAGCTCGCCGTGCCAGGTGATGCCCCGGCCACGGTTGCGCCCGCGCCGGCCACGCCTGCTGCCACGGCACCTGTTGCAGCGCCTGCTGCACCTGCTCCCGCGGCAACTGCCCCGGCCCATGGCGCGGGTGCTGCGCCGGTCAACTCCCGGGAGAGTCACTAATGGTTAGTACCCGAAGCAGAAACGGCTGGGTCATTTGGCTGAGCTTCGTGATCGGCATACTGTTGAGCGTTGCCCCCATGCCAGAGGGCTCCGATCACCTGCGCCCCTTGTGGCTGGCGTTGTTGCTGGTGTTCTGGACGCTGACGCTGCCGCACAAGGTCGGAATGACTACGGCCTTTGTGCTCGGCCTGGCATCCGATGTGCTGTGTGGGACCCTGTTGGGGCAGAACGCGTTGGTGCTGACCTTGATCAGCTTCCTGATCCTGTCGCTGCAGCAGCGGTTGCGCATGTTCCCCATGTGGCAACAGAGCCTGGTGGTGCTGGTGATCTTTGGCCTGGCGCAGTTGGTCCAACTGTGGCTAAGCGCCCTGACCGGTAACCGCCAGCCGACCCTCGCCTTGCTCTGGCCTGCCGTTGTCAGTGCCTTGCTCTGGCCCTGGATCAGCTACGCCTTGCAAGGCTTGCGCCGCCGACTCGGCATCCACTGATTCCACTGCCCGCCGTTGACAGGGAGACGTCAAGATGACTCCGCTTTACCTGGCCTCTGGTTCGCCACGCCGTCGTGAACTGTTGACCCAGATTGGTGTGCCATTCACGGTCATCAGTGCCTCCATCGATGAAACCCCCCTGGCCGATGAGTCGGCCTGTGCTTATGTCGAGCGTCTGGCGCGTGGCAAGGCATTGGCCGGGCTGGCAATGCTCGCCGCCACGGAGGCGCGCGCGCCCTTGGCGGTCTTGGGGGCTGATACCGCGGTGGTTCTGGATGGGCAGATTTTGGGTAAACCGCAGGACCGTGCCGAAGCCCTGGCGATGCTCGCTGCGCTTTCCGGGCGCGAGCATGAGGTGTTGACCGCTGTTGCCATTACCGACGGTTCCCGTTGCGAGAGCCTGTCTGTGAGCAGTCGCGTTGCGTTTCGCTCGATCAGCCCGGCCGAAGCGCAGGCTTACTGGGAGAGTGGCGAGCCGCATGACAAGGCCGGCTCCTATGCAATCCAGGGGCTGGGGGCCGTGTTCGTGCAGGGCCTGAGTGGTAGTTATTCAGCCGTTGTCGGCTTGCCGCTTTGTGAAACGGCCGAACTGCTGGCGCGGTTCGGCATTCCTTGCTGGCAACGCCTCCAGGCCTGTTGAGCGAGGATGCACTGAAGCTGCCAGCGCTCGCCAGCCTTCCATGAGCGAGCCATCATTACCTGAACACCTTTGACGAGAGCCAGCCATGAGTGAAGAGATTCTGATCAATATCACGCCGATGGAATCACGCGTGGCGGTGGTGGAAAACGGTGTCCTGCAAGAGGTGCATGTCGAGCGTACCCAGCGCCGCGGGATTGTCGGCAACATCTACAAGGGCAAGGTGGTGCGTGTCCTGCCGGGTATGCAGGCGGCTTTTGTCGATATTGGCCTGGAGCGCGCAGCGTTCATCCATGCGTCGGAAATCTCCCTGCGTGAAGGGCCGGCAGTCGAGACCATCAGTGCCTTGGTGCATGAAGGTCAGAGCCTGGTGGTGCAGGTGACCAAAGACCCCATCGGTTCAAAGGGCGCTCGCCTGACCACACAGCTTTCGATTCCTTCGCGTTATCTGGTGTACATGCCACGCACCAGCCATGTCGGTATTTCCCTGAAAATCGAAGACGAAGCCGAGCGTGAGCGTCTCAAACAGGTGGTCAGTGACTGCGTGGCCCAGGAAAATATCAAGGATGCCGGTGGTTTCATCCTGCGCACGGCTGCCGAAGGCGCGGGCGCCGATGAAATTCTCATGGACATTCGCTACCTGCGCAGGCTCTGGGAGCAGATTGGCAATCAGATCAAGACCGTGGGCGCGCCGACCGTCATTTATGAGGATCTGGGCCTGGCCTTGCGTACCCTGCGCGACCTGGTCAACCCGAAAATCGAGAAGATCCGCATCGACTCTCGGGAAACGTTCCAGAAAACGACGCAGTTCGTCGCCGAGCTGATGCCGGAAATCGCCGACCGGCTGGAGCATTACCCGGGTGAGCGTCCGATTTTCGACCTTTATGGCGTCGAGGACGAAATCCAGCGTGCGCTGGACCGCAAGGTGCCGCTCAAGTCCGGTGGTTATCTGGTGGTCGACCCGGCTGAAGCGATGACCACGATCGATGTGAACACCGGGGCTTTCGTCGGGCATCGCAACCTTGAGGAGACCATCTTCAAGACCAACCTGGAGGCGGCAACCGCGATCGCCAGGCAACTGCGCCTGCGCAACATTGGCGGGATCATCATCATCGACTTCATCGACATGGAAGACGAAGAGCATCAGCGCCAGGTATTGCGTACGCTGGAGAAGCAGCTCGAACGTGATCATGCCAAGACCAACATCATTGGTATCACCGAGTTGGGCCTGGTGCAGATGACCCGCAAGCGCACCCGTGAAAGCCTCGAGCAGGTGCTCTGCGAGCCCTGCATCAGTTGCCATGGTCGCGGCAAGCTGAAAACACCCGAGACAATCTGTTACGAGATTTTCCGGGAAATCCTTCGCGAGGCCCGCGCCTATCAGGCTGAAGGCTATAGAGTGCTGGCCAACCAGAAGGTGGTGGACCGGTTGCTGGACGAGGAGTCTGGCAATGTTGCCGAACTTGAGGCGTTCATCGGGCGAACGATTCGCTTCCAGGTCGAGTCGATGTATTCCCAGGAACAATACGATGTGGTGCTGCTCTGATTCGCTTTTGTTGTTCATTTGAGCTGTGGCTGCTGGCAAAGCCGGTAGTCCGGGCCATAGTTAAAGCTCGACTCGGGGAGACATCGACATGGAACGTCTGACGCGCGTTCTGATCGCATTGACTCGCTGGGGCTTGGGCGGGTGCGCCCTGCTGACAGTGCTTGTCGCACTTTACGTAAGCCTTGGGCGGCAGTTGGTGCCGTTGGTGGCTGAATACCGGAATGAGGCTCAGGACAAGGCCGAGCAGGCCTTGGGCATGCCTGTCCATATCGGCGCCCTGGAGGGACGCTGGAATGGGTTGGCGCCGGTGTTGCTGGTGCGTGATGTGCAGCTGGGTGATGGCCCCAACGCCTTGCGCCTGGATGCGGTCAGGGTCGTGCCAGACCTTTGGGCCAGCTTGATGGAGCGTCAGCTACGCATTGCCCAGATCGAGTTGGGTGGCCTGCAGGTGAGCCTGCATGAAGATGAGAATGGCCGTTGGGCGCTGAAGGGGTTGCCCGTCACGCAAGAGCAATCACTCGACCCTGAGCAGGTGCTGACCAAACTTCAGGTGGTCTCGAAGGTTTCCCTGTTCGACAGCCAGGTGACCCTTGAGCCGTTCCAGCGTGACCCGACAACCCTTACCTATGTCAGCCTTGGGCTACAGACCGGCAGTGTGCGCCAGCGCCTTGATGCGCGTGCGACCCTGCCCGACGGCCAGCCGCTGGCCTTGAGCCTGCGCAGCCGGATTCGCCCGGCTCAATGGCGTGAGGCGCAACTAGAGGCGTACCTGAGCCTGCCGCAGAGTGACTGGGCCAAGTGGATACCGCCGAAATGGCTGGGGCAGTGGAAGGCCGAGCAGTTGCGTAGTGGCGGCGAGGTCTGGCTCAACTGGTCGAACGGTGCGGTGAGCAGTGCGGTGGTGCGCATGAACGCGCCGCGGTTGCGCGGTGCCTATACCGGGCGCAAAGCCATCGCCCTGGATAACCTGGCCCTCAACGCCTGGTTCCAGCGTAGCGAGCAGGGCTTCGAAGTGGCCGTAGACTCCCTGGCGATGAGCCTGGGCGAAACCCGCTGGGAATCTCGTATCCAGTTGCGCCAGTTGGCGGCCACCGAGAAAACCGAAGAAACCTGGGAGGTGCAGGCCGATCGCCTGGACCTTGCCCCGCTCACGCCGTTGATCGATGCCCTGGCTCCTCTGCCGGACACACTGATGGCCGTGGTTGATGGTCTCAAGGTGACCGGTGGCTTGCGCAACGTGCGGCTGGATATTCGACCCAAGGCCAGTGGCGATCAGCGCCTGAGCTTTGCAGCCAACCTCGACCGGGTGGGGTTTTCGGCCTACCACGGTGCACCGGCGGCAGGAAACGTCAGTGGCAGCATCAGTGGTGACCTTGGTCAGGGTGAGCTACGCCTTGATACCGATGCATTCATGCTGCATCTCGATCCTATCTTCGCCAAACCCTGGCATTACCAGAAAGCCAATGCACGCTTGACCTGGCGTCTGGATCAGGACGGCTTCACCCTCATTGCCCCCTACCTCAAGGTGCTGGGAGAGGAAGGCAAGATCGCTGGCGATTTCCTGATTCGTCTGCTCTTCGACCCTGCGCTTGAGGACTACATGGACCTGCGTGTCGGTCTGGTCGAGGGTGACGGTCGTTACACTGGCAAGTACCTGCCGGCAGTCTTGAGCCCCGCATTGGATGAGTGGCTGCGCACGGCGATTCTCAAGGGTGCGGTCGATGAGGGCTATTTTCAGTACCAGGGCTCGCTGAACCACGGGGCATCCCCTGAGGCCCGGAGCATCAGCCTGTTTTTCAAGGTGCATGATGCGGCCCTCGATTTTCAGCCTGGCTGGCCGACGGTGCACAACGTCGACGGCGACGTGTTCATCGACGATGCTGGGGTGCGGGTAAAGGCCCGCAGTGGAGAGCTGCTCAATACCCAGGTCAGCAACGTGATGGTCGATATTCCCCATGTGGACAGTGGCGAGCACAGCCACTTGTACCTTGATGGCGAATTCTCCGGCGGGCTTGGCGATGGTCTGAAGATTCTCCAGGAGGCACCTATTGGCACCGGGCCGACCTTTGCCGGTTGGGAGGGCGAGGGCAGCCTGGTGGGCAAGCTCAAGCTCGATGTTCCACTGGTGAAGGGGCAACAGCCCAAGGTGCTGGTGGACTTCAGTACGGCTGATGCGCGCCTCAAGATCCGTGAGCCGGCGCTGGAATTGAGCCAGCTCAAGGGTGATTTCCGATTTGATTATGACAAGGGCCTGAGCGGTCAGGGCATTACGGCCCGGGCGTTCGACAAGCCGTTCACTGCGCAGATTTTCGCGGAAGGCAAGCCCGGTCAGTTGCAGACCCGCCTCGCTGCCAAGGGGCAGATCGGGCTCAAGGCGCTGACCGACTGGCTGCAGTTCAGCCAAGCCTTGCCGCTGTCCGGCGAACTGCCCTACGAGTTGCAGGTAGCCTTGGGCAGCCGCAGCAATCAACTGACGATCAACTCCACGCTCAAGGGCCTGGCAATCGATTTGCCTGCACCGTTTGGAAAATCCGCTGGCGAGGTGCGTAACAGCCAGTTTCGGATGAACCTGCAAGGCCCAGAGCGCCGTTACGATGTTGATTACGCAGACCTTGCCAACCTGGTGTACGCCTCGCCGGTGGGCAAGCCCGGCCAAGGGCGCGGCGAACTGTTGTTTGGCGAAGGCAATGCCCAGTTGCCCTCTGCCCAGGGTGTGCGGTTGAGTGGCAAGCTGGCCGAGCTGGACGTGGCGCTTTGGCAGAAACAGCTGGAACGTTATGCCGGAAACGATCCAGGCGGCAGTGCCCGGCAAACCCTCCAGAGTGCCGATGTGAGCATTGGGCAGGTCAAGGCATTCGGTCTTGACCTTAACCAGGCGGTGGTTCGTGTCAACCGTAGCAATGACAGTTGGGGCGTGCGCCTGGACAGCAAGGAGGTCATAGGTAATGCGCGCCTGCCGGATAACCAGGCACAACCAATCACCCTTAATTTGCAGACCATTCATCTGCCGTCGGCTGATCCCGCTGAGGTTACGGCCCCGGATGCCCCAGACCCCTTGGCTACTGTCGATCCGCGCAAAATTCCGGCAATCGACCTGACCATCGGCAAGTTGTTCCTGGGTGACGACCTGTTGGGCAGTTGGTCGCTGAAGCTGCGGCCCACGGCCAAGGGCGTAGCGCTGAAGGATCTGGACCTCAATCTCAAAGGCTTGATGATTGATGGCAATGCTGGCTGGGAGGGTGTGCCGGGGGCGAGCAGTAGTTGGTACAAGGGCCGTCTGGAAGGCAAGGACGTGGCAGATGTGCTCAAGGCCTGGAAGTTCGCACCGACCGTGACCAGTCGGGATTTTCGTCTGGACGCCGACGGCCGCTGGCCAGGCTCGCCCGCCTGGGTTGGCCTCAAGCGGTTTTCCGGCAGCCTTGATGCCTCGCTACGCAAAGGCCAGTTTGTCGAGGTGGAAGGTGGCGCTCAGGCGCTGCGGGTGTTTGGTCTGCTGAACTTCAACTCGATTGGCCGTCGCTTGCGCCTGGACTTCTCCGACCTGCTTGGCAAAGGCCTGAGTTATGACCGGGTCAAAGGCCTTTTGGTCGCCAGTGAGGGCGTCTACGTGACGCGTGAACCGATCACCGTGACGGGGCCCTCAAGTAATCTGGAACTGGATGGCACACTGGACATGGTTCGAGACCGAATCGATGCCAACCTGCTGGTGACCTTGCCGGTGACCAACAACCTGCCATTGGCGGCGTTGATTGTCGGTGCGCCGGCCATTGGCGGTGCCCTGTTCCTGGTTGACCGCCTGCTGGGGGATCGGGTAGCACGTTATGCCAGTGTGCACTATCGCGTCGAAGGCCCGTGGAAAGAGCCTAAGATTAGCTTTATCAAACCTTTCGAGAAGAACCGTTGATGAAAGCAGCCGTGATTCAGATGGTCAGCCAGAGCGATATCGCTGGCAACCTGGCCAAGGCCCACGCATTGCTTGAGCGTGCAGCCCAGGGCGGTGCGCGGCTGGCAGTCTTGCCAGAAAACTTTGCTGCCATGGGGCGTCGTGACAGTGCGGCAATCGGCCGAGCCGAAGCACTTGGCGAGGGGCCGATCCTGCCGTGGTTGAAACAGACGGCACGTGACCTCAGGTTATGGATTGTGGCCGGAACCGTGCCCTTGCCGCCGGTCGGGCAGCCCGACGCGAAAGCCCATGCCTGTTCGTTGCTGATCGACGACCAGGGGCAGCAGGTGGCGCGCTACGACAAGCTGCACCTGTTCGATGTCGATGTGGCCGACAACCGTGGCCGTTATCGTGAGTCCGATGATTATGCCCATGGAAGTCGGGTGGTCGTGGCCGATACGCCGGTTGGCCGTCTGGGGCTCAGTGTCTGCTATGACCTGCGCTTTCCGGAGCTCTATAGCGCCTTGCGCGAAGCGGGGGCTGAATTGATCAGTGCGCCGGCTGCGTTTACCGCGGTAACCGGTGCCGCACACTGGGAAGTGCTGATACGTGCCCGGGCCATTGAAACGCAGTGCTATGTGTTGGCTGCGGCTCAGGGCGGCACTCATCCCGGTCCACGGGAAACCTTTGGTCATGCGGCGATCGTCGATCCATGGGGGCGCATCGTCGCCGAACAGGACACCGGCGAAGCCGTGCTGCTGGCCGAACGCGACAGCAGCGAACAGGCGTCCATCCGGGCGCGGATGCCGGTGGCCTTGCACCGGCGCTTTTTCTCGCAGGACGCCTTGCGGCCTGCGCACACCTCGGAGTGACTATGAGCGAGTTGTTATCCACTGTCAGTGAGCACCTGCTGGCGCCAGGTGGTCTTACCCTGGACAGCCTGCAGTCGGTGCTCGGTGAGCTGGCCGGGCCCGGTATCGATGCCGCCGACCTGTACTTTCAGGGGCAGATTTCCGAGTCGTGGGCACTGGAGGACGGCATTGTCAAAGAGGGCAGCTTCAACCTCGATCAGGGGGTAGGGGTTCGTGCCCAATCCGGTGAAAAAACCGGTTTCGCCTACAGCAATGCGATCAACCTTGAGGCCTTGAGTTCGGCGGCTCGTGCTGCCCGCTCGATTTCCCGAGCTGGACAGAACGGCAGCGTTCAGGCGTTCAAAAGCCAGGACGTGGTGCAGTTGTACTCGCCGGACAATCCGCTTGAGGTCATCAGCCGTGCCGAGAAGGTCGAGCTGCTCAAGCGTGTCGATGCGGCAACCCGCAAGCTGGACCCACGTATCCAGCAGGTCAGTGTCAGCATGGCCGGCGTCTGGGAGCGCATCCTGGTCGCGGCCGCCGACGGTAGCCTGGCTGCCGATGTGCGACCGCTGGTGCGTTTCAACGTCAGCGTGATCGTCGAGCAGAATGGTCGCCGTGAACGCGGCGGCCACGGCGGCGGCGGGCGCACCGACTACCGTTTTTTCACCGATGAGCGTGTCATGGGCTATGCCCGCGAGGCATTGCGTCAGGCCTTGGTCAACCTTGAGGCGGTTCCGGCGCCGGCCGGGACATTGCCGGTGGTTCTCGGCCCGGGCTGGTCAGGGGTGTTGCTCCATGAGGCGGTCGGCCATGGTCTTGAGGGGGATTTCAACCGCAAGGGCAGCTCGGCCTATAGCGGTCGTTTGGGGGAGCAGGTCGCGTCCAGTCTCTGCACCATTGTCGACGACGGTACCCTGGAAGGGCGCCGCGGCTCGCTGAGCGTCGATGACGAAGGTACCCCCACCGAATGCACCACCTTGATCGAGAACGGCATCCTCAAAGGCTACATGCAGGACAAGCTCAATGCCCGCTTGATGGGGATGGCGCGCACCGGTAACGGTCGGCGTGAGTCCTATGCACACTTGCCGATGCCGCGCATGACCAACACCTACATGCGTGCCGGTGACAGCGACCCGGCTGAAATCATCGCTTCGGTGAAGCGTGGCCTGTACTGCGCAAACCTTGGCGGCGGGCAGGTGGATATCACCAGTGGCAAGTTCGTGTTTTCCACCAGTGAGGCTTACCTCATCGAGGACGGCAAAATCACCACACCAGTGAAGGGGGCGACCCTGATCGGTAACGGGCCGGAGGCCATGAGCCGTGTGTCGATGGTCGGCAACGACCTGTCGCTGGACAGTGGTGTCGGCACGTGTGGCAAGGATGGGCAATCGGTGCCTGTTGGCGTTGGTCAGCCGACGCTGAAGATCGATGCGATCACCGTGGGTGGCACGGGCGCATGACGAAAAGGTCGAGCCGGCAGTGTGCCGGCTCGGCTACGAAGATCAGCGCAGGCCGCGCTGGGTTTCGTCGAGGTCGCGGATGTACTTGAAGATCTTGCGGCTGGCAGTTGGCGGCTTGTTGCGCGCCAGCTCATGCTGGGCCTGACGGATCAGCGAGCGCAGCTGCTGGCGATCCGCTTCGGCGTATTCGTTGACGAAACGTTCGAGGTCTTCGTCGGTGCCGCCGATCAGACGGTCGCGCCAGCGTTCAAGGTTGTGGAATCGTTCGTTGTACTGGCGAGTGGAGGCATCGAGTTGGTCCAGCAACGCAAGAATTGCCTCGATGTCCTGATCGCGCATCAATTTGCCGATGAACGACAAATGGCGTTTACGGGCAATGTGTGCGGTGTGTTTGCTGGCATCGGCCAAGGCCCGGCGCAGGGCGTCGGTCAGCGGCAGGCGTGCCAGGGTGTCCGGCTTGAGCGTTGTAAGGCGCTCGCCGAGGTCGACCAGCGCATGCAGCTCGCGCTTGATCTGGGTTTTGCTTTTTTCGCCTTCGTCGAAGGCATCGTCGTAAGAATCAACCATGGTGGCAGTCCGCGTGGAAACGCCGCCATGATAACCAGTCGGGGGCCGCTTGTCCGGCCCGGTCGTGAGTTGACCCGTGCCGAGAGCAGATTTTGAGTGGAGAAGACCATGAGTTCAGTCCAGAGCGTAGGTCCGCAAGCCCTGCCGGCACTGCAGGAGCAGGTCGAGCAGATCATTGCCGAGGCCCGGCGCCAAGGCGCCAGTGCCTGCGAAGTAGCCGTTTCGCTGGAGCAGGGGCTGTCGACCTCGGTGCGTCAACGTGAAGTAGAAACGGTTGAATTCAACCGTGACCAAGGCTTTGGTATCACCTTGTACGTTGGTCAGCGCAAAGGTTCGGCCAGCACCTCGGCCAGCGGCAGTGAGGCGATTCGTGAAACCGTTGCTGCCGCATTGGCGATTGCCAAGCACACCTCCGAAGACGATTGCGCCGGGCTGGCTGATGCCGCTTTGATGGCTCGCGATTTGCCGGATTTCGATCTTTACCATGCCTGGGACATCACTCCGGAACAGGCCATCGAGAAGGCCTTGGCCTGCGAGGCGGCGGCATTCGAGGCCGATCCACGGATCAAGAATGCTGATGGCACCACCCTAAATACCCATCAGGGCTGCCGCGTCTACGGCAACAGCCATGGTTTCATCGGCGGTTATGCCTCGACGCGTCACAGCTTGAGTTGCGTCATGATCGCCGAGGGCGATGGGCAGATGCAGCGCGACTACTGGTATGACGTCAATCGTCAGGGCGAGTTGCTGGCCGACCCGCAGAGCATTGGCCGGCGCGCTGCGCAGCGTGCTGCCAGCCGCCTGGGCGCGCGCCCGGTACCCACCTGCGAGGTGCCGGTGCTGTTCTCGGCGGAACTGGCCGGTGGGCTGTTCAGCAGCTTCCTGACGGCGATCTCCGGTGGAAACCTGTACCGCAAATCGTCGTTCCTCGATGGCGCCATGGGCCAGCAGTTGTTCCCGAATTGGCTGACCCTGGATGAGCGTCCGCACTTGCAGCGCGCCTTGGGCAGTGCAGCCTTCGATGGTGATGGGCTGGCAACCTATGCCAAGCCATTCGTCGAAAACGGTCAGTTGGTGTCTTATGTTCTGGGCACCTATTCCGGGCGCAAATTGGGCATGCCGAGCACCGCCAACGCCGGTGGTGTGCACAACCTGTTTGTCACCCATGGTGATGAAGATCAGGCTGCACTGTTGCGTCGCATGGGGCGCGGCCTGTTGGTCACTGAACTGATGGGGCATGGCCTGAATATGGTGACAGGCGATTACTCCCGTGGCGCGGCAGGTTTCTGGGTGGAGAACGGTGAGATCCAGTTTGCGGTTCAGGAGGTGACGATCGCCGGCAACATGAAAGACATGTTCCAGCAAATCGTTGCAATCGGTAATGATCTGGAAACCCGCAGCAATATCCACACCGGCTCCGTACTGATCGAGAAAATGACGGTCGCTGGTAGCTGATTCCCTTGGGCCTGGCCATAACTATGTAGGATCAGGTCATCTGTTTGCAGGCGTAGAGTCCGTTCTGTCGTTCGATAAGGATACGAACACTGAAACGGACTCTCGTACTGTCGTGGCGTAAGCCCTTCTTCGCTGTTCGTCCTTCTTGAACGTATCGCTTGCCCGGCGAACGTGCGCGTTAGCGCTGCGCAGGCCTCACTTTACCTGGCTCAAGAAAAGGATTTCCCAATGATGAATGATGTGAACAAGGCGCCGGAGGCTGTAGGGCCTGAAAATCTGCCCGACTTGAAGGCGCATGTCGAAGTGCTGCTTGCTGAGGCTCGCGCACAAGGTGCCGATGCCTGTGAAGCGCTTGCGCTGCGTACGGCACACCGTGTGCAGCGGGTGGCAGGTGATCACGTGGACCCCCTGTACACCGACGCTACAGCTTGGCTTGGGCTGGCAGTCTACGTTGGTCAGTGCAAGGCTGAGGTGAGCATCGACCTGAATGAGGGATTCTCGCCTGGTGAAGCGGTGAGTCAGGCCTTGGAAAAGGCGCGGTCGGCTTGCAGTAATCCGTTCACCGGCCTTGCCGATGCTGAGCGCATGGCCTGGGAGCGACGCGACCTTGAGCTTTACCATGATGCGGCATTCAGTGCCGAGGACCAGTTGAATTGGGCTCGTACCTGCGATGCGGCCGCCCTGGCTGCCGATACGAGGATCGTTGAGTCCCGTGGCACAGCCTTCAGTGTTTTGCAGCGCTGCCAGGCCTACGGCAATAGCCATGGTTTTCTGGACGGCTACGCCAGTAGTACCTTTGACCTGAGTTGCTATGTGCGCAGTGCCGCAGACGGTATCAGGCGCACCGGCAGCAACTATGAGGTGCAGCGCAAGATCGAGTTGCTGTCGGACCCGGCGCGTATCGGTGACCTCGCGGCCAGGCGCGCGCTCGGCTATCTGAGCGCACGTTCAATGGAGCAGGTGCACATGCAGGTGCCCGTGGTTTGTGCGCCGAGCGTCTCAGCCTGGCTGCTTGCCTCGTTCGCGCAGGCAATCACCGGCAAGGTGTTGGGCGAGAACGCCTCGTTTCTGGGAGATACCCTCGGTGCTCAGGTCTTCTCTGACGTGGTCACGATTGGGGAGGACCCATGCCTGCCCATGGGCATCGGCAGTTGTCCGTTTGATAGCGAAGGTGTGCTCACCCAAGCGAGGACGTTTGTCGAGAACGGCCAACTGGTTTCCTATGCGCTGGACGCGGAGTCGTCACGTCGCTTCGGATTGGCCAATACCGGCAATGCGATAGGCAGTCTGTTTGATGCTGCACGCAACCTGTCGTTTGCGCCGGGCGAGGATGATCAATCGGCTCTGCTGGTGAAAATGGGCCGTGGTGTACTGCTGTCTGAGGTCAGACCGCCACAGTTGGACCTGAAAAGCGGTGAGTTCTCCATGCGCGGCATTGGTTTCTGGATTGAGCATGGCGAGGTGCAGCATGCGCTGAACCCGTTTACTGTCTCGGGCAATATGAAAGCACTGTTCAAGCAAATCGTTGCCGTAGGCCGTGATCGCGAGCCCGTTGGGCGCTCGTTGGGGCGTTCGCTTCTGATTGAACAACTGGATATCGTGAGTGATTGAGCAACTGTCGTAGTGGATCCTACGTCTGGTAGCTCGGCTTGGTGTTGGGCTACCAGAAGGGTACGCGGCTGCGTGAGACAAGGGGGCCGTAGAATGCTTGTGCGTTATTCGCCTTCGTCAAAGCGATTGTTGATCAGCTCAACCAGTGCGTTGAGTGCCTCTGTGTCGTCTTCACCTTCGGTGTGCAGGTGTACCTGAGTACCTTTGCCTGCTGCGAGCATCATCACGGCCATGATGCTCTTGCCATCGACCAGTTTGTCCGGTGCACGGCCAATTCGTACCTGGCAAGGAAAACGGCCGGCAACGCCAACGAATTTTGCTGCTGCGCGGGCATGCAGGCCCAGCTTGTTGATGATGGTTATTTCAAGAGCAGGCATCGCACAAGAGTCCTGTGGCTAGAGGTCGCGGTGGCGGACCTGGACGTTCTTCAGCGATTGCTGCAGCAACTGACCCAGGCGTTCGGTCAGATAGACCGAGCGATGATGACCACCGGTACAACCGATGGCAATGGTGACATACGCACGGTTGCTGGCGGCAAAGCGGGGTAGCCATTTGAGGAGATACCCGGAGATATCCTGGAACATGTCTTCGACATCCGGCTGGGCGGCCAGGTAGTCGATTACCGGTTGCTCAAGCCCGGAGTGATCCCGCAGCTCTGGCTTCCAGTAGGGGTTGGGCAGGCAGCGCACATCGAACACCACGTCAGCGTCTACGGGCATTCCACGCTTGAAGCCGAATGACTCGACCAGGAATGCAGTGCCCGGCTCGGGTTGATTGAGCAGGCGAAGCTTGATCGAATCTTTGAGCTGGTAGAGGTTCAGGTTGGTGGTGTCGATCTTCAGGTCGGCCAGATCGGAAATAGGACCGAGCAGTTCGGTCTCGACCCGGATGGCCTCAGCCAGCGAGCGCTGAGCGTTGGTCAGCGGGTGACGGCGACGGGTTTCCGAGAAGCGCTTGAGCAGGGTTTCTTCATCGGCGTCCAGATACAGCACATCGCATTGGATATGCCGGTTGCGTGCATCTTCAAGCAGTTCCGGGAACCGGGAGAGATGGCTTGGCAGGTTGCGTGCATCAATGGACACGGCAACCTTGGGCTGCATCAGTTCGGTATTGATCAGCGCACTTTCGGCAAGCTGCGGCAGCAAGCCGGCCGGAAGGTTGTCGATGCAATAGTAGCCATTGTCCTCGAGCACATCGAGGGCAGTGCTTTTACCTGAGCCGGACCGGCCGCTGACGATGATCAAACGCATGTTCAGTGCCCGTTCTGTACATCCAGTACGACCTGATACAGGGACTGGCTATCGCCGGCCGCACGCAGTTTTTCGCGAACGTCCTTGCGGTCAAGCATGCTGGCGATCTGGCGCAGCAGCTCCAGGTGCTCGTCGGTGGCGGCTTCCGGAACCAGCAGTACGAACAGCAGGTCTACGGGAGCACCATCGATGGCGTCGTAATCTATGGGGGCATCCAGGTGGAGCAGCGCACTGATCGGCGCGGCACAGCCACTGAGGCGGCAGTGTGGAATGGCGATACCGTTGCCGAAACCGGTTGAACCCAGTTTTTCGCGGGCAATCAGGCTCTCGAAGACATCTTGCATTTCCAGATCCGGTACTTCCCGGTCAATCAGGTTGGCAATGTGTTCGAGTACGCGTTTTTTACTGCCGCCCGGCACGTTCACAAGTGAACGGCCGGGGGTCAGGATATCTTCAAGTCGGATCATGAGTGGGGGGGATCAGCGAGCGGCTGCACCTTGCAGCAAGGCCTGCTGTTTTTCCTTGTGTTTTTTCAGTTGGCGGTCGAGCTTGTCGGCAAGCAGGTCGATCGCGGCATACATGTCTTCATGCTCGGCATTGGCGACGACTTCGCCGCCAGGGATGCGCAGGGTGGCCTCGATTTTCTGTTTCAGCTTCTCGACCTCCAGAATGACCTGCACATTGGTGATCTTGTCGAAGTGACGCTCAACACGCTCGAGTTTTTCCCCGATATAAGTGCGCAGCGCTTCGGTGACTTCTACTTGGTGTCCACTGATGTTGACTTGCATACAGCTTCTCCTTTTGTTGCCGGTGCATAAAGAGGCAGGTATTGCGCCTGCCACTTGAATTGCGGTGGCACACCTCAGGTGCGTTACATCAGTCGCTTGCGTTCACTCGACGGTGCAATGCCGAGCGATTCGCGGTACTTGGCGACGGTGCGTCGTGCTACCTGGATGCCTTGTGCCTCCAGTAAACCAGCGATCTTGCTGTCACTCAATGGCTTTTTCTGATTTTCCGCTGCAACCAGTTTTTTGATGATCGCGCGAATCGCCGTGGACGAGCATTCTCCGCCTTCGGAGGTGCTGACATGGCTGGAGAAAAAGTACTTCAGTTCGTAAATGCCACGCGGGGTATGCATGTACTTTTGCGTGGTCACCCGGGATATGGTCGACTCGTGCATGCCCACCGCTTCGGCGATGTCGTGCAGTACCAGCGGCTTCATGGCCTCGTCACCGTGGTCGAGGAATCCGCGCTGGTGTTCGACGATCTGGGTGGCAACCTTCATCAGCGTTTCGTTGCGGCTTTGCAGGCTCTTGATGAACCAGCGGGCTTCCTGAAGCTGATTGCGCATGAAGGTGTTGTCTGCGCTGGTATCGGCGCGGCGTACAAAGCCTGCGTACTGTGGATTGACGCGCAGGCGTGGGACGGCTTCCTGGTTCAGTTCAACCAGCCAGCGATCGCTGTCCTTGCGCACGATCACGTCAGGCACCACGTATTCGGGTTCACTGGACTCGATCTGTGAGCCAGGGCGTGGGTTCAGGCTTTGTACCAGTTCGATCACCTGGCGCAGCTCGTCTTCCTTGAGCTTCATGCGGCGCATCAGCTGGCTGTAGTCGCGGCTGCCGAGCAGGTCGATGTAGTCGCTGACCAGTCGTTGCGCTTCAGTCATCCAGGGTGTTTGTGCCGGCATCTGACGCAACTGCAACAACAGGCATTCGCTCAGGTTGCGGGCGCCTATACCGGCAGGCTCGAATTGCTGGATGCGGTGCAGGACGGCTTCCACTTCGTCCAGTTCGATATCGAGTTCCGGGTCGAAGGACTCACAGACCTCTTCCAGTGTTTCGTCGAGATAGCCCTGGTTGTTGATGCAGTCGATCAGGGTGACGGCAATCAGTCGGTCGGTATCCGACATTGGCGCCAGGTTCAACTGCCACAGCAGGTGGCTCTGCAGGCTTTCACCCGCCGAGGTGCGGGTGGTGAAGTCCCACTCGTCGTCATCGTTGCTGGGAAGGCTGCTGGCGCTGGTTTGATAGATATCTTCCCAGGCGGTGTCTACCGGCAGCTCATTGGGAATACGCTCGTTCCACTCACCTTCTTCAAGGCTTTCCACGGGAGTGGCGGTTTCCTGGAAGCTGGTTTCCTGGGATTCCGAGGTCGGCTTGGATTCGGCGTTATCCGCCATCGGGTCGCTGTTATCGAAGTCGTCGCCATCTTCCTGGCGTTCGAGCATCGGGTTGGATTCCAGGGCTTCCTGGATTTCCTGCTGCAGGTCCAGTGTGGAAAGCTGGAGCAGACGGATGGCCTGTTGCAACTGCGGTGTCATCGTCAGTTGCTGGCCCATTCTTAGGACGAGCGATGGTTTCATGGCAGGGGCTTAACACCTTATTCGCCGGCGCACATGCGCCATCCACTACAAGGGCGCCGAAGCGCCTTCTTTAAGCAAATTATATGCCTGAAACCGAGGTGTTTGCCTAGAGCGCTGTAACAAATAAGCCGGTATTTGGGCGGATCGTCAGCGCTCTGGCGGTGCCTCGCACCTCGGGCTTACAGGCGGAACTCGTGACCGAGGTAAACCTCTTTCACCAGTTCGTTGGCCAGGATGGTTTCTGCATCACCTTCGGCGATTAGGCGACCATCGTTGACGATGTAAGCGGTTTCGCAGATATCCAGTGTTTCACGGACGTTGTGGTCGGTGATCAGAACGCCAATGCCTTTGGCTTTCAGGTGGTGGATGATCTGCTTGATGTCGCCGACCGAGATCGGGTCGACACCGGCAAACGGTTCGTCGAGCAGGATAAATTTCGGTGCAGTCGCCAGTGCGCGGGCGATCTCCACACGGCGACGTTCACCACCGGAAAGGCTCATGCCGAGGTTGTCGCGGATGTGGCTGATGTGAAACTCCTGCAGCAGGCTTTCCAGTTCCTTGCGACGCCCTGCGCCGTCCAGCTCCTTGCGTGTTTCCAGGATCGCCATGATGTTGTCGGCCACCGACAACTTGCGGAAGATCGAGGCTTCCTGGGGCAGGTAGCCAATACCCGCGCGTGCACGACCGTGCATCGGCTGGTGGCTGACATCCAGGTCGTCGATGAGCACGCGGCCCTGGTCGGCCTGTACCAGGCCGACAATCATGTAGAAGCACGTTGTCTTGCCGGCGCCGTTAGGGCCGAGCAGGCCGACGATCTGGCCGCTGTCGATTGACAGGCTGACGTCACGTACGACTTGTCGACTCTTGTAGCTCTTGGCCAGGTGCTGGGCTTTGAGGGTTGCCATTACTCGGCCTTCTTCTTCGGCTGGATCACCATGTCGATGCGTGGGCGCGGTGCGGTAATGTTGCTGCCGCGGCCGGCGGTGGCGACCTGAGACTTGGTGTTGTAGACGATTTTCTCGCCTTCGGTGGTGTTGCCTTCGTTGATCACCTTGGCCCGGTCAGTCAGAACCACCAGGTCTTTCAGCGCCTGGTATTGGATCTGCACGGCATAGCCTTGCATCTTGTCCGGTTTTGCGGCGCTTTGTTGCTGTTCGAAATACGCCAGGTTGCCCACCGAAGTGACCACGTCGATATCGCCGGAAGCGGAGCGGGTGATGGTCACGGTGTTGCCTTTGATCATCATCGAGCCTTGGGTGATGATCACGTCGCCGGTGTAGGTGGCAATGCCTTTCTTGTCGTCCAGTTGGGCGTTATCGGCCTGGATGCGGATTGGCTGGTCGCGGTCGTTCGGCAGGGCCAAGGCGCTCGCGCTTCCCAGTGCTGCGCTCAGGCTGAGCAAAAAGGGGAGGGTTTTAACGAGCCTCATACTGTCCTCTTACGTTGGACAGCAGGTCCATCCTGCCGTCTTTCAAATACGCTTTCATTCCCTTGCCCGTAGTGGTTCCACCGGCGCCGTCGATTCTAACGGCTTGCTCGGTTTGAGCATATTGCTTCTGTGGGAATACCGTCATGCGGGTCGTGGTAATAATGGTTTCACGGTTCTGTTCATCGGTGCGGGCAACCCGTACCGAGTCAATCAGTTCGACTTCGGTGCCGTCCGGGTTGACCTCGCCGCGTTCGCTCTGAACGTGCCAAGGGTAGGCGGTGCCGCGGTACATGTGCAGGTCGGGCGTGGTCAGCAGGGTGATCTCGCTGGCCTGCAGGTGCTCGACCTTGTCTGCCGTCATGTCGTATTGCAGCTTGCCGTCAGGTAGAAACTGAACGCTGTGGGCATTGGTGGCGTAATAGTCGATGGCGCCTTTGTCGACAGTGGCCACCGGTTTCTCGAGGAAAGTATCGGGGCCGACCTTCCAGTAGCCAACCGCCGCCAGCAGGACGGCGATCGCCCCGAGCAGCGCAATGTTGCGGATTTTATTGCTGAACATGTGTCGCCCTACAGATAGTTGGCGTTTGCCGCATCGAGGTTGCCTTGGGCTCGCAGGATCAACTCGCAGAATTCGCGAGCGGCACCTTCGCCACCGCGTGCGAGGGTAACGCCATCAGCGTGTTCGCGTACGAAGGCCGCGGCGTTGGCCACGGCCATGCCCAAGCCAACCCGGCGGATGACGGGCAGGTCCGGTAGATCGTCGCCCAGGTAGGCAACCTGTTCATAGTCTAGGCCGAGCTGGCCGAGAAGTTCGTCCAGTACGACCAATTTATCTTCACGCCCTTGGTACAGGTGCGGGATGCCGAGGTTTTTCGCTCGGCGTTCGACCACCGGTGTCTTGCGACCGCTGATGATCGCGGTGGTCACACCCGAGGCCATGAGCATTTTGATGCCTTGACCGTCCAGGGTGTTGAAGGTCTTGAACTCGCTGCCATCTTCGAGGAAATACAGGCGACCGTCGGTGAGGACGCCATCAACATCAAAAACGGCCAGTTTGATGGCCTTGCCGCGCTGCAGCAGATCGGTTTGCATTACATTACTCCCGCACGCAGCAGGTCGTGCATGTTCAGTGCGCCTACCGGGTGATCGTCCGTGTCTACGACGACCAGGGCGTTGATCTTGTGGTCTTCCATGATTTTCAAGGCCTCGGCGGCGAGCATTTCGGCGCGGGCGGTTTTGCCGTGCGGTGTCATCACGTCTTCGATTCGCGCCTTGTGCAGGTCGATGTTGCGGTCGAGCGTGCGGCGCAGGTCGCCGTCAGTGAAGATCCCGGCCAGACGGCCGTCGGCTTCCAGTACCACGGTCATGCCCAGGCCCTTGCGGGTCATTTCCATCAGGGCATCCTTGAGCAGGGTGCCGCGGGCAACCTGGGGCAGCTCGGCGCCGGCGTGCATGACGTTTTCGACTTTCAGCAGCAGGCGTCGGCCCAGTGCGCCGCCGGGGTGCGAGAACGCGAAGTCCTCTGCGGTGAAGCCACGCGCTTCCAGCAGGGCAATGGCCAGTGCATCGCCCAGCACCAGGGCTGCGGTGGTCGAGGAGGTTGGCGCCAGGTTAAGCGGGCAGGCTTCCTGTTGCACGCGGGCGTCAAGGTTGACTTCGGCGGCTTTGGCCAGTGGCGAATCCGGGTTGCCGGTGAGGCTGATGAGTTGAATGCCCAGGCGTTTGATCAGCGGCAGCAGGGTCACGATTTCAGCGGTTGAACCGGAGTTCGACAACGCCAGGATAATATCGTCACGGGTGATCATGCCCATGTCGCCATGGCTGGCTTCGGCAGGGTGGACAAAGAACGCCGGTGTGCCGGTACTGGCCAGGGTTGCGGCGATCTTGTTGCCGATGTGCCCCGACTTGCCCATGCCGACTACCACGACCCGGCCTTTGCTGGCCTGGATCAGCTCGCAGGCCTTGACGAAATCAGCGTCGATATGGGCAAGCAGGCCTTCTACCGCTTCAAGTTCGAGGCGGATGGTGCGTTGTGCGGATTGGATCAGGTCGCTGGATTGGCTCATGTGGAAAATCGGATTGCCTGATGAAAAGGCGGCGATTATAGCGGGAATGCGCGAAAGCCTCACCTGCGAATCGCTGTCAGTGGCGTGTCAGTCGTTCATTTTTGGCTCAAGGAAGTCTGCGCAAGCGCTGCGATGGCCTTGGGGCGGCCCTGTCTGCGGTGCTATAGTTCGCCGCCAGTTCGGCCCGCTCAGGGCGTGCGTGCCTCCATGAAGGAGGTGGACGTCTGAGTGAGAAGGCTGCATCGCAAGGAGTTTAGATGAGCGTTGATAACGCCTACGCGGTCGAGTTGAAGGGCGTAACCTTCAAGCGCGGTTCGCGCAGTATCTTCAATAATGTCGATATACGCATTCCCCGAGGCAAGGTCACCGGCATCATGGGGCCATCCGGGTGTGGCAAGACCACGCTGCTGCGGCTGATTGGTGCGCAGCTGCGACCGGCCAGCGGCGAAGTCTGGGTGGCGGGGCAGAATTTGCCGACCCTGTCACGAAGCGACCTGTTCGATGCACGCAAGCAGATGGGCGTGCTGTTCCAGAGTGGCGCCTTGTTCACGGATCTCGACGTGTTCGAGAACGTCGCCTTTCCCCTGCGCGTTCATACGCAATTGTCTGATGAGATGATTCGCGACATCGTGCTGATGAAGTTGCAGGCGGTGGGCTTGCGCGGTGCCTTCGAGCTGATGCCCGACGAGCTGTCAGGCGGCATGAAGCGCCGTGTGGCGCTGGCC
The DNA here is from genome assembly GCF_053629555.1 of Pseudomonas sp. HLS-6 TE3448. Classification (NCBI taxonomy): domain Bacteria; kingdom Pseudomonadati; phylum Pseudomonadota; class Gammaproteobacteria; order Pseudomonadales; family Pseudomonadaceae; genus Pseudomonas; species Pseudomonas sp. HLS-6 TE3448. The sequence continues at coordinate 2,361,731 of NZ_JBRJIO010000001.1, forward strand.
CGTGCAATTGCCCTGGACCCGCAAATCCTCATGTACGACGAACCCTTCGTTGGTCAGGATCCGATCGCAATGGGCGTGTTGGTACGCTTGATCCGCCTGCTCAACGATGCCCTGGGTATCACCAGTATCGTCGTTTCGCATGACCTGGCGGAAACCGCCAGCATTGCCGACTACCTCTATGTGGTGGGTGATGGGCAGGTATTGGGGCAAGGTACGCCGCAGGAGCTGATGAGCTCCGATAACCCCCGTATCCGTCAGTTCATGAAAGGCGATCCGGACGGCCCGGTGCCCTTCCATTTTCCTGCGCCTGACTACCGCGCCGATTTGCTGGGGAAGCGTTAGATGCGCAGAAAATCGTTACTTGAGCGTATTCGTCTTTTCGGTCGTTCGGCCATTGATGTGCTCGCCGTGCTGGGTCGCTCCTGGCTGTTCCTGTTACATGCGTTGATTGGGCGTGGCGGTATTGGCGGCAGCTTTCAGTTGCTGATCAAGCAGCTCTACTCGGTCGGCGTGTTGTCGCTGGCGATCATCGTGGTTTCCGGTATTTTCATCGGCATGGTGCTGTCGTTGCAGGGCTTCAATATCCTGAGCAGCTATGGCTCGGAACAGGCAGTAGGGCAGATGATTGCCTTGACCTTGCTGCGTGAGCTTGGCCCGGTGGTGACCGCGCTGCTGTTCGCCGGGCGGGCCGGTTCTGCATTGACCGCTGAAATCGGCAACATGAAGTCCACCGAGCAACTGTCCAGTCTTGAGATGATCGGTGTCGATCCGCTCAAGTACATCGTTGCCCCACGCCTGTGGGCAGGCTTCATTTCCCTGCCGCTGCTGGCAATGATTTTCAGTGTGGTGGGTATCTGGGGTGGGTCCTGGGTCGCGGTTGACTGGCTGGGGGTCTATGAAGGCTCTTTCTGGTCCAACATGCAAAACAGTGTGTCCTTCACCGATGATGTGCTTAACGGGATCATCAAGAGCCTGGTATTTGCCTTTGTCGTCACCTGGATCGCCGTATTCCAAGGCTATGACTGTGAACCCACCTCAGAGGGGATCAGCCGTGCCACTACCAAGACCGTGGTCTATGCCTCGTTGGCAGTCCTGGGTCTGGACTTTATTCTGACCGCCTTGATGTTTGGAGATTTCTGATGCAAAACCGCACCCTGGAAATCGGTGTCGGCCTGTTCCTCCTGGCCGGGATCCTGGCGCTGCTTCTGCTGGCACTGCGTGTCAGCGGCCTGTCTGCCAGCCCGAGCAGCGATACCTATAAACTTTATGCCAACTTCGACAATATCGCCGGTTTGACGGTCAGATCCAAAGTGACCATGGCCGGTGTCACCATCGGTCGGGTCACGGCCATCGACCTCGACCGCGACAGCTTCACCGGTCGCGTGACCATGGAACTGGAAAAACGCCTGGACAATCTGCCTTCGGACTCCACGGCATCGATCCTGACCGCGGGGTTGCTGGGTGAAAAGTACGTGGGTATCAGTGTCGGTGGCGATGAGACGGTGTTGAAGGATGGCGGCGTCATCCATGACACCCAGTCGTCATTGGTGCTTGAGGACCTGATCGGCAAGTTCCTGCTCAACAGTGTTGGCAAAGAAGCCAAATAAGGAGTTTCTATGATCTCTATTCTGCGACGCGGCCTGCTGGTGTTGCTGGCGGCACTGCCAATGTTTGCGGGCGCGGCAGTGGCCCCGTCGGCTCATGACCTTATCCAGGGCACGACCAATGAACTGCTGTCCGACCTGAAGTCGAATAAAGAGCAGTACAAGGCCAACCCAAGCGCCTTCTACGACGCCCTCAACCGTATCCTCGGGCCGGTAGTGGATGCCGATGGCATCTCGCGCAGCATCATGACCGTTAAGTATTCGCGCAAGGCCACGCCTGAGCAGATGACGCGCTTTCAGGAGAACTTCAAGCGTAGCTTGATGCAGTTCTACGGCAACGCCCTGCTGGAGTACAACAACCAGGGTATTACGGTCAGCCCGGCCAAGGATGAAAGCGGCGATCGGACCAGCGTTGACATGAAGGTCACGGGTAACAACGGCGCGATCTATCCGGTTTCCTACACGTTGGAGAAGATCGATGGCGTCTGGAAAGTGCGCAATGTGATCGTCAATGGCATCAACATCGGCAAGTTGTTCCGTGACCAGTTTGCCGATGCCATGCAGCGTAACGGTAACAACCTGGACAAAACCATCGATGGTTGGGCTGGCGAAGTCGCCAAGGCCAAGGAAACGGCGGAGCAGTCCACCGAGAAGCAGACGCAATGAGCAGTGCCTCTGTTCAGTGGGGTGAGGCCGGTGTCCTGAGCCTTTCGGGTGTTCTGGATTACCGCACGGGCCCGACCTTGCGCAAGGAAGGTAAGGTGCTGATCGCTTCCGAGAAGGCGCCCGCGCTGGTGCTCGACTGCTCGGCGGTGGAGAAGTCGAGTAGTGTAGGCCTTTCCCTGTTACTGGCTTTCATGCGTGATGCCAGTGCAAGCGGGAAAACCGTCGAAGTGCGCGCAATGCCCCAGGATATGCGCGAAATCGCCGAGGTCTATGGCCTCGCCGAACTGTTGGCGGGCCGATAATCGGCCCCCGTCTAGCGGCCCCTCGGTCAGAGTCCTCGTTTACGGGGTTCGCAGGCGAGGGGCTTTTTTGTATGATGGCCGACCCGCGCACACAGGGCGCCGATTGAGGTTGAGCATGCAGGCCGTAGAAGTTAAGAGCTTCCTTGAAGAAAAGTTGCCGGGAACCCGGGTCGAAGTTGAAGGCGAAGGCTGCAACTTCCAGTTGAATCTGATCAGCGACGAGTTGGCGGCCCTGAGCCCGGTCAAACGTCAGCAAGCGATCTATGCTCACCTGAACCCGTGGATCGCCGATGGCAGCATCCATGCGGTAACCATGAAATTTTTCAGCAGCGCAGCCTGGGCTGAGCGCACCTGAGCCAATTGGCGCGAGACTCAAATGGATAAACTGATTATTACTGGCGGTTCTCGTCTTGATGGCGAAATCCGCATTTCCGGGGCGAAGAACGCCGCCCTGCCGATTCTGGCTGCCACCTTGTTGGCTGACGGCCCTGTGACGGTTGGCAACCTGCCACACCTGCACGACATCACCACCATGATCGAGCTGTTCGGACGTATGGGCATTGAGCCTGTCATCGATGAAAAGCTTTCGGTGGAAATTGACCCGCGCAGCATCAAGACGCTGATCGCGCCTTACGAGCTGGTGAAAACCATGCGCGCCTCGATCCTGGTACTCGGCCCGATGGTCGCGCGCTTTGGCGAGGCTGAAGTGGCCCTGCCTGGCGGTTGCGCCATCGGTTCACGTCCTGTCGACCTGCACATTCGTGGCCTTGAAGCCATGGGCGCGAAGATCGAAGTCGAGGGTGGTTACATCAAGGCCAAGGCACCTGAAGGTGGCTTGCGTGGTGCGCACTTCTTCTTCGATACCGTCAGTGTGACCGGTACCGAGAACATCATGATGGCGGCGGCGCTGGCCAAAGGCCGCAGCGTACTGCAAAACGCCGCGCGTGAGCCGGAAGTGGTCGACCTGGCCAACTTCATCAACGCCATGGGCGGCAAGGTTCAGGGCGCTGGCACCGATACCATCACCATCGATGGTGTCGAGCGCCTGGGTTCGGCGACCTACCGCGTCATGCCTGACCGTATCGAGACCGGTACCTACCTGGTGGCTGCCGCCATTACCGGTGGTCGCGTCAAGGTCAAGGACACCGATCCAACCATCCTCGAAGCGGTTCTTGAGAAACTCAAGGAAGCCGGTGCCGAAATCACCACGGGTGAAGACTGGATCGAGCTGGACATGCACGGCAAGCGGCCTAAAGCCGTGAACCTGCGCACCGCCCCATACCCGGCGTTCCCGACGGACATGCAGGCGCAGTTCATCTCCCTCAACGCCATCGCCGAAGGCACTGGCGCGGTGATCGAGACGATCTTTGAGAACCGTTTCATGCACGTGTACGAGATGCACCGCATGGGCGCCTTGATCCAGGTCGAAGGCAACACGGCCATCGTTACCGGGACCAAGACCCTCAAAGGCGCGCCAGTGATGGCGACTGACCTGCGGGCTTCGGCCAGCCTGGTGCTGTCGGCGCTGGTTGCCGAAGGTGATACCCTGATCGACCGCATCTACCACATCGACCGTGGTTATGAGTGCATCGAGGAAAAACTGCAGATGCTGGGCGCGAAGATCCGTCGCGTACCGGGCTAGTCTGCCTGCGGCGCAAGGACGCGCCACACATTGCTGGACCGAATTGAATGCTGTCGAGCCTGCTGTGCGGCTCGACGGGCACATGCCGCATAAGGACCGACGTTTCATGTTGACCATCGCGCTGTCCAAGGGCCGTATTCTTGACGATACCCTGCCGTTGCTGGCAGAGGCGGGCATTGTCCCGACCGAGAATCCGGACAAGAGCCGCAAACTGATCATCCCGACGACCCAGGCCGATGTACGCCTGCTGATCGTGCGGGCCACCGACGTGCCGACGTATGTCGAGCATGGTGCCGCCGATCTGGGTGTGGCTGGCAAGGACGTGTTGATGGAGTACGGTGGTCAGGGCCTTTACGAGCCACTGGATCTGCAGATTGCCAAGTGCAAGCTGATGACCGCTGGCGCAGTCGGTGCTGCCGAACCCAAAGGCCGTCTGCGGGTGGCGACCAAGTTCGTCAACGTTGCCAAGCGCTACTATGCCGAGCAGGGCCGTCAGGTCGATATCATCAAGCTCTATGGCTCGATGGAGCTGGCGCCTTTGATTGGCCTGGCTGACAAGATCATCGACGTCGTCGATACCGGTAATACCCTGCGGGCAAACGGCCTGGAGCCCCAGGATCTGATCGCGACCATCAGCTCCCGCCTGGTGGTCAACAAAGCGTCCATGAAGATGCAGCATGCGCGTATTCAAAGCCTGATCGATACCCTGCGTCAGGCCGTGGAATCGCGACACCGCGGTTGATACCTGCGCGCGACCTTTGCTGTCGCGCCCGTCTATCCGCGTCATAGCCAACTTTTTCAGGTGCCCTCGCGGATCGGCTGCTACGTTAAGGGCGCCTGAGCATCCGCCAATTATTGAGGCCCTCGCTATGACCACGTCCACTGCTATTGCCCGACTCAATGCCGCTGACCCGGATTTCGCCCGACATCTGGATCATCTGCTGAGCTGGGAAAGTGTGTCCGACGACACGGTCAATCAGCGCGTGCTGGACATCATCAAGGCCGTGCGTGAGCGCGGTGATGCCGCACTGGTGGAGTTCACCCAGCGTTTTGATGGGGTTGAAGCCACCTCGATGAGCGACCTGATTCTCGGTCGCGAGCGCCTGGAACTGGCCTTGAGCCGAATCACTGTCGCCCAGCGCGAAGCACTGGAAAAGGCTGCTGCGCGGGTACGCAGCTACCACGAGAAACAGAAGCAGGACTCCTGGACCTACACCGAGGCCGATGGCACCGTGTTGGGTCAGAAAGTCACGCCGTTGGACCGTGCTGGCTTGTACGTACCCGGCGGCAAGGCCTCCTACCCGTCGTCAGTGCTGATGAACGCCATTCCGGCCAAGGTCGCCGGGGTTGCCGAGGTGGTGATGGTCGTGCCGACTCCGCGTGGCGAGGTCAATGAACTGGTACTGGCTGCTGCCTGCATCGCTGGCGTTGATCGCGTCTTCACTATTGGTGGCGCCCAGGCCGTTGCAGCACTGGCCTATGGCACCGAAAGCGTGCCGCAGGTCGACAAGGTGGTAGGGCCGGGCAACATCTACGTCGCAACCGCCAAGCGCCATGTGTTCGGCCAGGTGGGGATCGACATGATTGCCGGTCCTTCGGAAATCCTGGTGGTGTGCGATGGCCTGACCGATCCGGACTGGATCGCGATGGACCTGTTCTCCCAGGCCGAGCATGACGAAGATGCCCAGGCCATTCTGGTCAGCCCGGACGCGGCGTTCCTTGATCGCGTCGCTGCGAGCATCGACAAGCTGTTGCCGACCATGGACCGTGCCGAGATCATCAAGACCTCGATCAATGGCCGTGGCGCCCTGATCCAGGTGCGCGACATGCAGCAGGCTATCGAGGTGGCCAACCGTATTGCCCCCGAGCACCTGGAGCTGTCGGTTGCCGACCCGCAGGCCTGGCTGCCGCAGATCCGCCACGCCGGGGCCATCTTCATGGGCCGTCACACCAGCGAGGCGCTAGGCGACTACTGCGCCGGGCCGAATCACGTCTTGCCGACTTCCGGCACGGCGCGCTTTTCCTCGCCGCTGGGGGTGTATGACTTCCAGAAGCGTTCCTCGATCATCTTCTGCTCCGAACAAGGCGCTTCCGAACTGGGCAAGACTGCTTCGGTCCTGGCCCGTGGCGAATCGCTCAGTGCTCACGCGCGCAGCGCCGAATACCGCATCATTGCCGACAATGAGGGGAACTGAACATGAGTAAATTCTGGAGCCCCTTCGTCAAGGACCTGGTGCCTTACGTGCCGGGTGAGCAGCCGAAACTGGCCAAACTGGTGAAGCTCAACACCAACGAGAACCCCTATGGGCCCTCGCCGAAAGCCCTTGAGGCCATGCGCGCCGAGTTGAATGACAACCTGCGTCTGTACCCCGACCCGAACAGCGATCTGCTCAAGCAGGCAGTGGCCGAGTACTACGGTGTGCAGGGTAACCAGGTGTTCCTGGGTAACGGTTCCGATGAAGTGCTGGCGCACATCTTCCACGGCCTGTTCCAGCATGACGCGCCGCTGTTGTTCCCGGACATCAGCTACAGCTTCTATCCGGTTTACTGCGGCCTTTACGGTATTCCGTACGAGGCGGTAGCGCTGGATGAGCAGTTCCAGATTCGCGTCGAGGATTATCAACGAGCGAATGCCGGGATCATCTTCCCGAACCCCAACGCGCCAACTGGCTGCCTGCTGGCCCTGGACGCCATTGAGCAATTGCTCAAGGCCAACCCGGATTCCGTGGTGGTGGTCGACGAGGCCTATATCGACTTCGGTGGGCAAACGGCGATCAGCCTGGTTGACCGTTATCCGAACCTGCTGGTCACCCAGACCCTGTCCAAGTCGCGTTCGCTGGCCGGCTTGCGTGTGGGCCTGGCGGTCGGTCATCCAGACCTGATCGAGGCGCTGGAGCGGATCAAGAACAGCTTCAACTCCTACCCGCTCGACCGCATGGCCATTGTCGGGGCTGCGGCGGCGTTCCAGGACAAGGCTTACTTTGACGAGACCTGCCGCAAGGTTATCGACAGCCGCGAACATTTGGTGGCCGAGCTCACCGCGCGCGGTTTTGAAGTGTTGCCGTCGGCGGCGAACTTTATCTTTGCCCGTCACCCTGAGCAGGATGCAGCCGGCCTGGCTGCCCGTCTGCGTGAACAGGGCGTGATCGTGCGGCACTTCAAACAAGCGCGTATCGCACAGTTCCTGCGGATCACCATCGGTACCCCGGAGCAGAATCAAGCGTTGCTCGACGCGTTGAACTGATATCGGCTGGGCCCTCTCGCCGGCCAGGCTTGCTCTTGCGCATGTGTATTGCACTGGAGCTGGTCTGGCCGGCGATTGCATTTGTACCGCAGTCTAACCCCTTTGCTGGAGCCCGATGGATGAACCCTGAACACGCTGCTGCCCGTGATCGCGAAGCGCGTGGAGCGGAGCTCGACGAATTGCTGATCGACGCTGAAGCTGACGATGAGCAGGTTCAACAACAGCCCGTGGTATTGCAACGCCCTTGGTTGCTGCTTCTGGGGCTGGTGCTGGTGGCCCTGAACCTGCGCCCGGCGTTGTCGAGCATGGCGCCGGTGCTCGGGCAGGTCTCTGAGAGCCTTGGGCTGAGTGCTTCCCAAGCGGGCTTGCTGACCACCTTGCCCGTGCTGTGCCTGGGCCTGTTTGCACCGTTGGCGCCAGTGCTGGCGCGGCGTTTCGGCAGTGAGCGGGTCGTGCTGGGTGTACTCTTGTGCCTGGCGGCCGGTATTTTCCTGCGCAGCGTCCTGGGCAGTTTCGGGGTGTTTGTCGGCAGCATACTGGCCGGCGCCAGCATCGGGGTGATCGGCGTTTTGTTGCCGGGTATCGTCAAGCGTGATTTTGCCAAGCATGCCGGTACGCTCACCGGCGTCTACACCATGGCCCTGTGCCTCGGCGCTGCAGTTGCTGCTGGTGCCACCGTGCCGCTTGGCCGTTACTTTGATGACAGCTGGTCGATGGGGCTGGGTTTCTGGTTGCTGCCAGCGGTCGTTGCGGCGCTGTTCTGGCTGCCTCAGGCACGTCAGGGCCATGCGGCCCATAGCGTCGCCTACCGGGTGCGCGGCGTGTGGCGTGATCCGCTGGCCTGGCAGGTGACCTTGTACATGGGGCTGCAGTCGTCGTTGGCCTACATCGTCTTCGGTTGGCTCCCGTCGGTGCTGATCGGGCGAGGCCTCAGCCCGACCGAGGCAGGCCTGGTGTTGTCCGGTTCGGTCATTGTTCAACTGCTCAGTTCGTTGACCGCGCCTTGGCTGGCCACCCGGGGCAAGGACCAGCGCTTGGCCATTGTGTTGGCCATGCTGATGACGTTGGCGGGGTTGTTCGGTTGTCTTTATGCGCCGCTGAACGGCCTCTGGGGCTGGGCGGTGGTCTTGGGCTTGGGGCAGGGCGGAGCGTTTGCGCTGGCATTGACCCTGATCGTGCTGCGCTCCCGGGATGCCCATGTCGCGGCCAACCTGTCGAGCATGGCGCAAGGGGTGGGTTACACCCTGGCGTCCCTTGGGCCTTTCGCCGTGGGTGTGGTGCATGACCTGACGGGCGGGTGGACGGCTGTGGGGTGGATTTTCGCGGTGCTCGGTGTCAGCGCCATAGTCTTCGGCCTCAAGGCCGGGCGCGCCTTATATGTGAACGCGACCAGCGAGCGGGTCTGATCCGCGCTGGCGGTCAGCGATTGATTTCAGGTGGTGCGCGCTATTCGCCGTGCAAATGTCCGTAGCTTTTCGGCCTTGGCCCGGACTATCGTTCCAGACTCTCTTCTCGGTAATGGATCTGCCCATGAGCGATGCCCACAGTGCCCTGATCACCCGCTTCTATCAGGCCTTTCAGCGGCTGGATGCCGAGGCCATGGTGGCCTGCTACAGCGACGATGTGCTTTTCAGCGACCCGGCCTTCGGCATTTTGCAGGGCAAGGATGCGGGTGATATGTGGCGCATGCTGACGACTCGCGCCAAGGATTTCTCCCTGACGTTCGACAATGTGCGCGCCGATGAGCGCAGCGGTGGCGCTCACTGGGTGGCCACCTACCTGTTCAACCAGACCGGCCGGGTCGTGATCAACGACATACAGGCTCGCTTCGTGTTTCGCGACGGCAAGATCTGTGAGCACCATGACAGTTTCGAAATGTGGCAATGGGCGCGCCAGGCGTTAGGCATGAAAGGTTTGCTGCTGGGGTGGACGCCATGGCTGCAGGGTAAGGTGAGGGCGCAGGCGTTGAAGGGCTTGCGGACGTTTCAGGCTGCCCGCTGAGGCGGTAAGCTGTGAGCCTTGTCGTCTTCTTTACGAATATGCCGTGACCGATAGCCTCTGTGAACCCACCAGCAAACCTTGGTACGTCTACCTGGTGCGCGCCGCCAACGGCTCACTGTACTGCGGTATCAGTGATAACCCGCAACGACGTTTCGAGGCTCATCAGAAGGGGCGGGGCGCTCGCTATTTCAGCACCAGCCCGGCGGTCGCGCTGGTGTATGTCGAGGTGTGGCCGGACAAGGCTGAAGCCCTGCGCCAGGAGCGGCTGGTGAAGAAGCTGCGCAAAAGTGCCAAGGAGGCGTTGGTCGCCTCCTATCTCGCGGTCAGTCCTTGCGACGCTTGAGCTGATCGGTCAGCTGTGTCGGCAAGCCTTTGATGATCAGTGTTCCGGCTTCCTCGTCATATTCGATCTTCGAGCCAAGCAAGTGCGCTTCGAAGCTGATCGACAAGCCTTCGGCTCGACCGGTGAAGCGGCGGAACTGATTCAAGGTGCGCTTGTCGGCAGGGATTTCCGGTGACAGGCCATAGTCCTTGTTGCGGATGTGGTCGTAGAAGGCCTTTGGGCGGTCCTCATCGATCAGGCTGGAGAGTTCTTCCAGGGTTACCGGCTCACCGGCTTTGGTCTGGCTGGTGGCGTAATCGACCAGGGTCTGGGTTTTCTCTCGGGCGGCTTCCTCGGGCAGGTCTTCGCTTTCGACGAAGTCACTGAAGGCCTTGAGCAGGGTGCGGGTTTCGCCGGGGCCGTCCACGCCTTCCTGACAGCCAATGAAGTCGCGGAAGTATTCCGAGACTTTCTTGCCGTTCTTGCCCTTGATGAAGGAAATGTACTGTTTCGAGTTCTGGTTGTTTTGCCACTCGGAAATGTTGATGCGTGCAGCCAGGTGAAGCTGACCCAGGTCCAGATGGCGCGACGGGGTGACGTCGAGCTCGGCGTTAACCGCCACGCCTTCACTGTGGTGCAGCAGGGCGATGGCCAGGTAATCGGTCATGCCTTGCTGGTAGTGGGCAAACAGCACATGGCCACCCACCGAGAGGTTGGACTCTTCCATCAGCTTCTGCAGGTGTTCGACGGCGACACGGCTGAAGGCGGTGAAGGTCGTACCGTTGTCCAGGTACTCCTTGAGCCAGCCACTGAACGGGTGCGCCCCGGATTCGGCATGGAAGAAACCCCAGGCCTTGCCCTGTTTGGCGTTGTAGCTGTCGTTGAGGTCGGCCAGCAGGTTTTCGATGGCGGTCGACTCGCTCAGTTCAGAGTCGCGGGCATGCAGCACGGCTGGGCTGCCATCGGGCTTTTTGTCGATCAGGTGGACGATGCAATGACGGATCGGCATGGGATTCTCGGCTGAAAAAGGGCAGGGCGCTGCCATATTGCAAAGTCGCCCAGTGTAACCCAGACCTGGGGCTGCGCCGTGTCTGGATGTATTGTGAAATGGCCTTTGTTCATTTTTTGTTCGATTTTTTGCGTTTTTTGGCGCAAACCCCCGAAAAACCTGAACATTTGCCTTGCTTGAGGCGGATATTTATTCGCCTCTGTGGTAGCTTTGCCCCCGTCTTGCGCCCCCCTATGTGGCGCATCGCTGGCAGACCGCTCGTGTCACATCGAACCAAACGTCATTTTGCGTATCTACATACGCGATTGGTGTGGCTGTAACACCGAGCCGCCGGGCATTTGCAGGCCTGGCCCGATAGCTGACGCGGCACTCTGCAAACCAACTGAATTTGATAGGGAAGGAACACCACCATGGCATTGACCAAAGACCAACTGATCGCCGATATCGCTGAAGCTATCGACGCGCCAAAAACCACCGCGCGTAACGCTCTGGAGCAACTGGGCCAGATCGTTGCTGATCAACTGGAAAATGGCAGCGAAATCACTCTGCCAGGTATTGGCAAACTGAAAATCACCGAGCGTCCTGCCCGTACCGGCCGTAACCCATCGACTGGCGCTGCCATCGAAATCGCGGCCAAGAAAGTTGTCAAGTTCGTTCCAGCCAAAGTGCTGACCGACGCTGTCAACAAGTAAGTCGTAAGCTGTTCCTGAAGCCGCGCCTGATGTTTGTCTGGCGCGGCTTTTTCATGCCTGTCGTTCGGCCCAGCGTTGCTGGCGCCATTGTTGCCGGGCGGCTGCGTCCTTGAAGGTCCAGGCCACCAGACGGCTTTGCTTCTGCCCTTGCCCCATCTCGACGACGCGATGCTCGAGAGCGCCCGCCTTGTTCAGGGCCGCCTGAATGCCAGGCAGGTTGGAGGCTTTGGAGACCAGGCTGGTGAACCACAGCACCTGTTGACCCATCGCCGCGCTTTCGGCCACCAGTTGGCTGACGAAACGTATCTCGCCACCCTCGCACCACAGTTCATTGTTTTGCCCGCCAAAGTTGAGCACAGGCAGTTTGCGCTTGGGGTCGGCCTTGCCCAGCGCCCGCCATTTGCGCTGGCTGCCACGGGTGGCTTCGTCGCGCGAGGCATGGAAGGGCGGGTTGCACAGGGTCAGGTCAAAGCGGTCTTCAGCGCTGAGCAGGCCGAGCAGGATGTGTTTGCGGTTGCTCTGCAGGCGAAGGCCAATGGCCTTGCCCAGCCCATTGGCCTGGACGATGGCCTTGGCCGAGGCCAGTGCGACGGCATCGATGTCCGAGCCTACGAAGCGCCAGCGGTAATCGCTATAGCCGAGCAGCGGGTAGATGCAGTTGGCGCCCACACCGATGTCCAGCGCCTGGATTTTCGCCCCGCGAGGAATTTCGCCGGCGTTGTCGTCGGCCAACAGGTCGGCCAGTGCGTGCAGGTAGTCGGCGCGTCCGGGGATGGGCGGGCACAGGTAGTCTGCCGGTATGTCCCAGTGCTGGATGCCGTACTGGGCCTTGAGCAGGGCCCGGTTGAAGACCCTTACGGCCTCGGGGTCGGCAAAATCAATGCTGGGTTTGCCGTACGGGTTCGTGATCAGGAAACGGCCCAGTTCCGGGCTGCTTTTGATCAGTTGGGGAAAGTCATAGCGGCCCTGATGGCGATTGCGCGGGTGCAGGGTCGGTTTGTTGGGTGTGCTCATGAGGGGGTCCTGTGGAACGCATCGCGGGCAAGCTCGCTCCCACACGGTTGGTTGTCAACCTGTAGAAGCGGGCTTGCCCGCGATGGCGTTACGGCGGCGTACTAGCGGTTACAGGCTGGCAATCCGCGCATGCTGCTCGGTGAAGTTGGCCAAGGCCTGCTCGGCTTCAGCCAGCTTGGCGCGCTCCTTGTCGATGACGGCAGGTGGCGCCTTGTCAACGAACGCTGCGTTGGACAGCTTGCCGCCCACGCGCTGGACTTCGCCTTGCAGGCGCTGGATTTCCTTGTTCAGGCGCGCCAGCTCGGCATCCTTGTCGATCAGGCCGGCCATAGGAACCAGTACCTGCAGATCGCCTACCAGTGCGGTAGCGCTCAGCGGTGCTTCGTCCTGCTCGCCCAGCACGGTGAAGGATTCGATCTTCGCCAGCTTCTTGAGCAGCGCTTCGTTTTCCTGCAGGCGGCGCTGGTCTTCGCTGCTGGCGTTCTTCAGGAACAGTTGCAGTGGTTTGCCCGGGCCGATGTTCATTTCGCCACGGATGTTACGCACGCCGAGCATCAGTTCCTTCAGCCACTCGATGTCGCCTTCGGCAGCCGTATCGATGCGGCTGTCGTTGGCCACTGGCCAAGGCTGCAGCATGATCGTCTTGCCTTCTGCACCGACCAGCGGCGCCAGGCGCTGCCAGATTTCCTCGGTGATGAATGGCATGAATGGGTGAGCCAGGCGCAGCGCGACTTCCAGTACCCGTACCAGGGTGCGACGGGTGCCGCGCGCGCGCTCGACAGGCGCGTTTTCGTCCCACAGCACAGGCTTGGACAGCTCCAGGTACCAGTCGCAGTACTGGTTCCAGATGAACTCGTACAGCGCTTGAGCTGCCAGGTCGAAACGGAACTGCTCCAACTGACGGGTCACTTCGGCTTCGGTGCGCTGCAGCTGCGAGATGATCCAGCGATCAGCCAGCGACAGTTCGTAGGCTTCGCCGTTCTGGCCGCAGTCTTCGCCCTTGTCCAGCACGTAGCGGGCGGCGTTCCAGATCTTGTTGCAGAAGTTGCGGTAGCCTTCGACGCGGCCCATGTCGAACTTGATGTCGCGGCCAGTGGACGCCAGCGAGCAGAAGGTAAAGCGCAGGGCATCGGTGCCGTAGCTGGCAATACCTTCCGGGAACTCGGCACGGGTCTGCTTGGCGATCTTCTCGGCCAGTTTTGGCTGCATCATGCCGCTGGTGCGTTTTTCCAGCAGGGCATCGAGGGTGATGCCGTCGACGATGTCCAGCGGGTCAAGGACGTTGCCCTTGGACTTGGACATCTTCTGGCCCTGGCCATCGCGCACCAGGCCGTGGACGTAAACGGTCTTGAACGGTACCTGCGGGGTGCCATCCTCGTTCTTCACCAGGTGCATGGTCAGCATGATCATCCGGGCAACCCAGAAGAAAATGATGTCGAAACCGGTGACCAGCACGTCGGTGGAGTGGAACTTCTTCAGGAATTCGGTCTGCTCTGGCCAGCCGAGGGTCGAGAAGGTCCACAGGCCCGAGCTGAACCAGGTGTCGAGTACGTCGTTGTCCTGGTTCAGGACAACCTCGGCGCCCAGGTTGTGCTTGCTGCGCACTTCCTCTTCGCTGCGCCCGACATAGACCTTGCCGGCTTCGTCGTACCAGGCTGGAATGCGGTGGCCCCACCACAGCTGGCGGCTGATGCACCAGTCCTGAATGTCACGCATCCAGGAGAAGTACATGTTTTCGTACTGCTTCGGTACGAACTGGATACGGCCATCTTCGACGGCGGCAATGGCCGGCTCGGCCAGGGGCTTGGTCGATACGTACCACTGGTCGGTCAGCCACGGCTCGATGACGGTGCCGGAGCGGTCGCCCTTCGGTACTTTCAGGGCGTGGTCGTCAACGCTGACCAGCAGGCCTGCGGCTTCAAAATCGGCGACGATCTGCTTGCGCGCGACGAAACGGTCGAGGTTGGCGTAGCGGGCAGGCAGGGTGGCATCGATGGATTCGTTGACGCTGCCGTCGAGGTTGAATACCTGGGCTGCCGGCAGCACCATGGCGTTCTTGTCGAAGATGTTCAGCAGTGGCAGGTTGTGACGCTTGCCGACTTCATAGTCGTTGAAGTCGTGTGCCGGGGTGATCTTCACACAGCCGGTACCGAATTCCGGGTCGCAGTAGTCATCGGCGATGATCGGAATGCGGCGGCCAACCAGTGGCAGCTCGACGAACTTGCCGATCAGGGCCTGGTAGCGCTCATCGTTCGGGTTAACGGCTACGGCGGCGTCGCCCAGCATGGTTTCCGGACGGGTAGTGGCAACGACCAGGTAATCCTTGCCTTCAGCGGTTTTCGCGCCGTCGGCCAGCGGGTAGCGCAGGTTCCACAGGTGACCTTTCTCGTCGTGGTTTTCCACTTCAAGGTCGGAGATTGCGGTGTGCAGCTTGGTGTCCCAGTTGACCAGGCGCTTGCCGCGGTAGATCAGGCCGTCTTCGTGCAGGCGCACGAAGGCTTCCTTGACCGCTTCGGACAGGCCGTCGTCCATGGTGAAGCGCTCGCGGCTCCAGTCTACCGAGGAGCCCAGGCGGCGGATCTGGCGGCTGATGTTGCCACCGGACTGGTCTTTCCATTCCCAGACCTTTTCCAGGAACTTTTCCCGGCCCAGGTCGTGGCGGCTCTGGCCCTTGGCTTCCAGTTGACGCTCCACCAGCATCTGCGTGGCGATACCGGCATGGTCGGTGCCTGGCTGCCACAGGGTATCGCGGCCCTGCATGCGGCGGAAACGGATCAGGGCGTCCATGATCGCGTTGTTGAAGCCGTGACCCATATGCAGGCTGCCGGTGACATTCGGCGGCGGAATCATGATGGTGTACGGCTCGCCCGCACCTTGCGGGGCGAAGTAATTCTCGGACTCCCAGGTCTGGTACCAGGAAGTTTCAATAGCGTGCGGCTGGTAGGTCTTATCCATGCGCGGCGGGACCCTATGGCGTTTATTCGGGAAAGCCGAGAAGTATAACGGGGAATAGGCGCTGGGGCGTAGCCTGAGGTGATGGCAGGAGGCAGAAAACGTCGTTTCACCCATTGCGGGCACGACCGGTATGGCGATCGCAGAGCAATGCGGGCCAACGGCCCGCGGATTTACTCTGGCAACTGGTTCAGCAAACGCTCAAGACGCGCATCCAGCCGACGCTTGATCTCGGTTTCGATGTGCGGGGCGAAGTCATCGATCACGTCCTGCATGATCAGCTGTGCGGCAGCACGTAACTCAACGTCCAGGTGCAGGAGGGTATCCTGTCTCCTGGCCTGAGGGTCAGGTGCTTCCTGTGCCGGTGGCTGAGCGCTTGGCACTTCAGCTTCAAGCGTTGGCACAACCGGTTCGATGGCCTCTTCAAGCAGCAGTGGAATCTGCTCGTTGTGGTCCACGGTTTCGGTCAGCAAGGGTGGTTGCAGGGTATCGTCGCCGAGCAGTTGGCGGATCGACTCAAGGTCATCCAGCAAGTGCGCGGACTTGGAGTGGGGCGTGGGTTTGTCCATCGTCGTCAGAGTCGCTGTAAGCGGTGATCTTGCAGAGCATAGCCCTGTTGTCGGTAGAAACGGAAACTCTCCCGTGTCGCCTGGCGAATCGCGGGGTCTTCGACCACGATTTCAGCGATGCGGGCAAAACGGTCAGCGAAGCCTGGCACCTTCAGGTCGAGGTTGATCAGCAGGTCCTGATGGCTGCCGGGCGTGTCGCCCAGGCCCAATACCACAGTGGCCTCGGGGTCGTCTTCGGCATTGCTGTGCGGTACGAATGCCTCGCCCTTGAAGCGCCAGAGCAGTTCGTCCAGCTCGTCGCGTTGGGTGCTGTCGCTGCAATTGAGGTAGACCTGGTGGCCGAGGCGCCAGGCTTTCTCGCACAATTTGCAGGCGAACACCAGCCGCGCCGAAAGGGCCGGGCTTGGGAGGATGTAGAAATCGACTTGGCTCATGGTGTGCAGTGCCCGCCGGCTGCGCGTATGCGGCGCAGCCGGGCAGGGCGGCCTCAGCCGTTGGCGCGATCGAGCAGGTACTGGGTCAGCAATGGAACCGGGCGACCTGTAGCGCCCTTGTCCTTGCCGCCACTGACCCAGGCGGTACCGGCGATGTCCAGGTGCGCCCACTCATAGGCCTTGGCAAAGCGCGACAGGAAGCAGCCCGCCGTGATGGTGCCGGCCTTTGGTCCGCCAATGTTGGCGATGTCGGCGAACGGGCTGTCGAGCTGTTCCTGGTACTCGTCGAACAGTGGCAACTGCCAGGCACGGTCATCGGCGCGTTTGCCTGCTTCGAGCAGTTGCGCGACCAAGGCGTCATTGTTGCCCATCAGGCCCGAGGTATGGCTACCCAGGGCAACGATGCAGGCGCCGGTCAGGGTGGCGATATCGATCACTGCCTGCGGCTTGAAACGCTCGGCGTAGGTCAGGGTGTCGCACAGCACCAGGCGGCCTTCGGCGTCGGTGTTGAGGATCTCGACGGTTTGCCCGCTCATGGTCGTGACAATGTCGCCCGGACGGGTGGCGCCGCCGCTTGGCATGTTCTCGGCGCAGGCCAGCAGGCAGACCAGGTTGATGGGCAGTTGCAGTTCGAGCACGGCATGCAGGGTGCCGAAGACGCTGGCAGCACCGCACATGTCGTACTTCATTTCATCCATGCCGGCGCCAGGCTTGAGGCTGATACCACCGGTATCGAAGGTAATGCCCTTGCCCACCAGTACGAACGGCTTCTCGCTTTTCTTGCCGCCCTGGTAGTTGAGCACGATCAGTCGCGGTGGCTGGTCGCTGCCTTGGCCAACGGCGACAAAGGCCCCCATGCCCAGTTCCTTGAGCTTCTTCTCGTCGTGGATTTCGACCTTGAGGTTCTTGTGAGCCTTGCCCAGTGCCTTGGCTTCGTCCGCCAGAAAGCTTGGGTGGCACAGGTTGGGTGGCAGGTTGCCAAGGTCACGGGTATAGCTCATGCCGCTGGCAATCGCACTGGCGTGCTTGACCGCGCGCTCGGTTTCGGCCTGGGTGGCCTTGTCGGTGAGCAGGGTGATTTTCTTCAGTGCACGAGGCTCGGCTTTCTTGCTCTTGAAGCGGTCGAAGACATATTCGCCGTCGAGCAGGGTTTCGGCTAGCAGGCGGGTTTTTTCGTAAGGGGCATCACGGCCAGTGACCGCCACATCGTCCAGCGCCAGCACGGCATCGCTGCCGCCCAGGCCCTTGAGCACGTTCAGTACGCTGGAAACGACTTTGCGCCAGCTGCGATCACCCAGTTCGGCGTCTTTGCCGGTGCCGACCAGCAACAGGCGCTCGGCCTTCAGGCCAGGCAGGCTTTGCAGCAGCAGCGTCTGGCCCACCTTGCCGGCCAGGTCGCCGCGCTTGAGCAGTGCGCTCAGGGCGCCGTCGGTCGCGTCGTCGATGCCTTTGGCGGTGGTGCCGAGTTTGCGGCCTTCACCGACAGCCAGTACCAGGGTGGCGGTCTTCAACGATGCTGCGGCTACACTTTTTACAACCAATTCCATGTCAGGGTCCCCAATGATCGGTCTGTGCGCTGTCTGTGCAGGCGCTTGGAGCGGCCTGGCGGCGCATCTGCGTGCCAGTGATAAAGCCGCCAGTTTGAGCCTGCTGCGCCCAGCCTGACAACCCCGAGATGACGCTTTGCGTACGCCAAGTGACAGGCACGGCCAATCACAGGATAATGCGCCAACTTTTTTGCCGGTTTCACGTCTGCAGCGTGCATCCGGTGCGACTGCTACGTTTCCCTTGTTCGGCTGTTTGAGCCTGACAACCCAGGAGTGTCTGGTTTGATCGTCTTTCGTTATCTGTCTCGCGAGGTCATGCTGACCTTGAGTGCCGTCAGCGCCGTGCTGCTGGTTATCATCATGAGCGGGCGCTTCATCAAGTACCTGGCTCAGGCCGCACAGGGCCTGCTCGACCCGAGCGTATTGTTCATGATCATGGGGTTCCGCTTGCCGGGTTTCCTGCAACTGATCCTGCCGCTGGGCCTGTTTCTGGGCATTTTGCTGGCATACGGCCGGCTCTACCTGGAAAGCGAGATGACCGTGCTCGCCGCCACCGGGATGAGCCAGCAGCGCCTGCTGGCGATGACCATGGCACCGGCCTTGCTGGTGGCCTTGCTGGTGGCCTGGTTGAGCCTGGGCCTTGCGCCTCAGGGCGTTGCGCGGGTGGCACAGATCATCAATGAACAGGACGCCTTGACCGAGTTCGACACCTTGGTTCCGGGACGCTTCCAGACCCTGCGTGACGGTTCACGTGTTACCTATAGCGAGCAGCTATCCGATAACCGTGAGAATCTGGGCGGGGTGTTCATTTCCGAGAAACGCGTCTCCCAGGACAAGAGCAAGGACCGCGGTCCTTCTGTGCTGGTGGCCGAGAAGGGGCGTCAGGAAGTGCAGGCGGATGGCAATCGTTACCTGATCCTGGAAAACGGCTACCGCTATGACGGTAATCCGGGGCAGGCCGATTACCGCATCATCAAGTACGACACCTACGGGGTGTTGTTGCCCAAGCCGGAAGTCAGCGAGGAAGTGACTGATCGGGAAGCAATCCCGACGTCGAAGTTGCTGGGTGCCAAGACCCTGCGCGAGCGCTCCGAGTTGCAATGGCGGATTTCGTTGCCATTGCTGGTGTTTGTCGTGACCGTGCTGGCCGTGCCGCTGTCGCGCGTCAATCCGCGGCAAGGACGTTTCCTCAAGCTGCTGCCGGCGATTCTTTTGTATATGGCGTATCTGACAATGTTGATCGCTGCGCGTGGTGCCCTGGAAAAAGGCAAGCTGCCGATCGCCTTGGGGCTTTGGTGGGTGCATGGCTTGTTCCTGCTCATCGGCCTTGGGTTGATGTACTGGGAGCCGTTGAAGCTCAAGCGTGCTGCCCGCCGTGCGGAGGTGGCCCGTGGTTAAACTCGACCGTTACATCGGCAAGAGTGTGTTCCTGGCAATTATTGCCGTATTGGGGATCATTCTCGGCCTGGCCTCGCTGTTTGCCTACATTGATGAAATGAGCGACATCAGCAACACCTATACCCTGATGGATGCGGCTAGTTTTGTGCTGTTGACCGCGCCGCGTCGGCTCTACGACATGCTGCCGATGGCAGCACTGATCGGTTGCCTGATCGGTCTCGGCAGCTTGGCCAGCAGCAGTGAGCTGACCATCATGCGCGCGGCTGGCGTGTCTATTGGCCGTATCGTCTGGGCAGTCATGAAGCCGATGCTGGTGCTGATGCTGGTCGGCGTGCTGATTGGTGAGTACCTGGCCCCGGTCACCGAAAACAAGGCCCAGGCCGAGCGCTCCCTGGCGCAGGGCGGTGGTGAGGCGCAGTCTTCCAAGCGCGGTATGTGGCATCGTCAGGGTGATGAGTTTGTCCACATCAACAGCGTTCAGCCCAACGGCCTTTTGTATGGCGTAACGCGCTACCGCTTCGACAGCGAGCGCCGCATGCTGACGTCCAGCTTTGCGCGCAAGGCCCAGTATCAGAACGATCACTGGTTGCTCAGTGGCGTCACCACCACGCACTTCCGCGGCGACAGCACTGAAGTGCTCAAGAGCCCCGAGGAGCGTTGGGATGTGGCGGTTACCCCTGAGTTGTTGAATACGGTAGTCGTTGCCCCGGACTCGCTCTCTATTTCCGGGTTGTGGGACTACATTCACTACCTGTCCGACCAGGGCTTGAACAACGCTCGCTACTGGTTGGCGTTCTGGACCAAGGTGATGCAGCCGATTGTGACGGCGGCGCTGGTGCTCATGGCGGTGTCGTTCATCTTTGGCCCGTTGCGTTCGGTGACCTTGGGGCAGCGGGTGTTTACCGGCGTGCTGGTGGGGTTCACCTTCCGGATTGCCCAGGATCTGCTGGGGCCGTCCAGCCAGGTGTTCGGTTTCCCGCCATTGTTGGCGGTGCTGATTCCGGCAGGTATCTGCACGTTGACAGGGGTATGGCTGTTGCGCAGGGCCGGTTAAGCCGTAACGCGCATGAAAAAGCCGACCCTGGGGTCGGCTTTTTCATGGGCGACTGATCACGGTTTCAGCGCTCAGGCCTTTTCCTTGTCCTTCTTGGGGATGCGCACCAGCTGACTGTCGGAATACATGTCATGCCAGCTGCGCTTTTGTTTGTCGATCAATACCCAGAAGAAACCCAGGCCCAGGCACAGCCAGGAGGCGATGGAGACAACAAAGCGCAACAGTGCCTGCCACAGGCCGATGGCGCTGCCATCTGCGTTTTGTACGCGAATCCCCCAGACCTGCATCCCCAAGGTCTGTCCACCGTGGGTCCAGAATTTGGCGAAGAAGCCAAACAGCATGAACACCAGAATGGTCGACAGCAGCGGGTCGGTGTCCAGGGCGCCAGCATCGGTCAGTTCGCGCATCCGCGCCTCGCCGATGAAGGCCATCATGATCATCTTGTAGACCAGGGTGGTGACCATCAGCAGCGCTGTACACAGCAGGAAATCGTAGAACATTGCCGCAAGGCGACGCCCCAGGCCGACGGCTGGGAAATCGCCCTGAGGCTTCAACAGGTGCTTGGGCATACAAGAAGCCCTCCTTGCGCAAAACGCCCATTCTACGGAATAACAGGCACAAAAAAGCCCCTGCTGTTGCCAGCAGGGGCTTTTTATCGGGAAATCAATTTTCCGCGATAACTTCGTCAGCCTGCATGCCTTTTTGGCCCTGCACGGCGATGAAGGTAACTTTCTGGCCTTCTTTCAGGCTCTTGAAGCCGTTGCCCTGAATAGCGCGGAAGTGTACGAACAGATCCGGACCGCTTTCTGGAGTGATGAAACCAAAACCTTTTTCGTCGTTAAACCACTTGACGGTACCGCTCTGACGAGTCGACATAGCTTATTTCCTTTGGAACTTAGAATTAGTAACAGCTTCTTTCAAATGAAAGAGTACTGGGCTGGGTTGCAGGAAAGTAAGAGACGTCGAACGGGTTGTAGCAAATCTCAGAGCTACTGCCCAGGTCACGAACCATAGCGACCCATGCAAACACAGTGAACAGACAATACGCTAACTTTGAAGACAAAAACAAGCCCTGAAAAGCGCCGGATTTTGACCTTTTTAGCCGCTGCTTGGGCGATTTTTTCTGGTGCATTCCAAGCGGTTTTTCGGCTGTGTTCACATGTTGTGAAACGCGTTCGGTTACGAAAATCTCGAACGCGTTTCGTCACGCTTCTGGGCGGGTATCAGCCGCGGTAGTAGCGTTGGGCAACAAAAGGCATCTTGCTGACTTTCATCGCTACGCGTTTGCCACGCACGATGGCCCACACAGGGGTATCCAGAGCGGCATGTGCAGTGTCCAGGTAGCCCATGGCTACAGGGGCGCTCAGGCTCGGGCCGAACCCACCGCTGCAGACACGGCCAATGACGCTGCCGGCTTCATCGACAATCTCGGCGTCCTCACGGACAGGTGTGCGCTCTTGGGGCAGCAGGCCGACCCGCTTGCGTGCAACACCGTCTTGCTGCTGAGCGAAGATCTGCTCGGCACCCGGGAAGCCGCCCGCACGCGCGCCATCGGCACGGCGTACTTTGGAGATGGCCCAGAGCAGGCTGGCCTCGATGGGGGTGGTTTGCGCGTTCATGTCGTGGCCATACAGGCACAGGCCGGCTTCCAGGCGCAGTGAGTCGCGCGCACCCAGGCCGATCGGCGCCACTTCCGGCTCAGCCAGCAGGCGACGTGCCAGGGCGTCGGCATTGGCCGCCGGTACGGAAATTTCAAAGCCGTCTTCACCGGTATAGCCGGATCGGCTGACGTAGCAGTCCACACCCAGCAACTGCACGCTGGTGAACTGCATGAAGGTCATGCCCGCGACTTCGGGAGCCAGACGCTCGAGTACCTTGACTGCCGCCGGGCCCTGCAGGGCCAGCAGGGCGCGTTCCTCAAACAGGGGCTGGATTTCGCACTGGTTGCCGATGTGCTGGCGCAGGTGCGCCAAGTCCTGCTCCTTGCAGGCCGCATTGACCACCAGGAACAAGGTGTCGTTGCCCAGGTTGGCGACCATCAGGTCGTCGAGGATACCGCCCTGTTCGTTGGTGAACATGGCGTAGCGCTGCATGCCTACCGGCAAGTCGATGATGTCCACCGGCACAAGGCTTTCCAGTGCCTTGGCGGCTTCACTGCCCGTCAGGCGGATCTGGCCCATGTGCGAGACATCGAACAACCCGGCCTGTTCACGGCTGTGCAGGTGCTCTTTCATCACCCCCATTGGGTACTGCACGGGCATGTCGTAGCCAGCGAAGGGCACCATGCGTGCGCCCAGTTCCAGGTGCAGGGCATGCAGTGGGGTGGTGTGCAGTGTTTCGGTGGACATTGATGACTCCTTGGGACTTGAGAAGGGGTGTCAGCATTCGATGATGTTGACGGCCAGACCGCCGCGGGCGGTCTCCTTGTATTTGCTTTTCATGTCGGCGCCGGTCTGGCGCATGGTGCGGATAACTTTGTCGAGCGAGACGAAATGCTGCCCGTCGCCACGCAAGGCCATGCGTACCGCATTGATCGCCTTGACCGAGCCCATGGCATTGCGTTCGATGCATGGCACCTGAACCAGCCCGCCGATGGGGTCACAGGTCAGGCCGAGGTTGTGTTCCATGCCGATTTCGGCGGCGTTCTCGACTTGCTGCACACTGCCGCCCATCACTTCGCAGAGGGCACCGGCGGCCATCGAGCAGGCCACACCGACCTCGCCCTGGCAGCCGACTTCGGCGCCGGAGATCGACGCGTTTTCCTTGTAGAGAATGCCAATGGCTGCGGCGGTGAGCAGAAACCGCACAACGCCGTCTTCGTTGGCACCCGGGATAAAGCGCATGTAGTAGTGCAGCACTGCTGGAACGATGCCGGCGGCACCGTTGGTCGGTGCGGTAACCACGCGTCCGCCAAAGGCGTTTTCCTCGTTGACCGCCAGTGCATAGAGGTTGACCCAGTCGAGCACCGAGAGCGCATCACGCAGGTTCGCTTCCGGGTGCTGGCACAATTGGCGGTACAGCGCGGCGGCCCGGCGCTTGACCTTGAGCCCACCCGGCAGGATGCCTTCATTGCGACAGCCAGCGGCCACGCAGTCCTGCATCACCTGCCAGATTCGCAGCAGGCCACTGCGGGTTTCGCTTTCCGGGCGCCAGGCGGCCTCGTTGGCCAGCATGACCTGGCTGATCGAGAGGTTCTGTGTGGTGCAATGGCTGAGCAGTTCCTTGGCAGTCTTGAACGGCAATGGCAGCACCGTGCGGTCCTCGACGATGCGGTCGGCCCCGGCTGCATCGTCGTCCACGACAAAGCCGCCACCGACCGAGTAGTACTCGCGGCTGCGAATTTGCAACCCGGCAGCGTCGAAGGCGCGGAAGATCATGCCGTTGGGATGGTAAGGCAGCGGTTTGCGAATCATCGCCAGGTGCTGCTTTTCAATGAACGCGATGCTGTGTTCGCCTAGCAGTTTCAGCTGTCCGCTGCTGCGGATGGCCTGCAAGCGAGCAGGAATGGTTTCGGTATCGACGTTGTCGGGATGCTCGCCTTCCAGGCCGAGCAAAACCGCCTTGTCGCTGCCGTGGCCCTTGCCGGTGGCGCCGAGCGAGCCGTGCAGTTCGACTTTGACGCTGGCGGTGGCGCCCAGCAGGTGATCGCGGCGTAACCCTTCGGCGAAGCGCGCAGCGGCACGCATCGGGCCGACGGTGTGGGAACTGGAGGGGCCGATGCCAATCTTGAACAGGTCGAAGACGCTTAGTGACATGGTCGTGCCCTCAGGGGTGGGACGGTTGCAGGAGCCGGTTGTGCCGGCTCCTGCCGTTCAGGCATCAGGCGTCCTGATAGCTCTCGATCGACGGGCAAGCGCAGACCAGGTTACGGTCGCCGAACACGTTGTCGACCCGGCCAACCGGCGGCCAGTACTTGGCTTCGATCAGCGTTGGCAGTGGGTACACCGCCTGTTCGCGGCTGTAGCCATGTGCCCATTCACCCACCAGTTCGGCTGCCGTGTGTGGCGCGTTCTTCAGCGGGTTGTCGTCCTTGTCCAGGCTGCCATTTTCTACCGCGCGGATCTCTTCGCGGATGCAGATCATCGCGTTGCAGAAGCGGTCCAGTTCTTCCTTGGACTCACTCTCGGTAGGCTCGATCATCAACGTGCCGGCTACCGGGAAGGACATGGTCGGTGCGTGGAAGCCGAAGTCGATCAGGCGCTTGGCCACATCGTCAACGCTGATACCGCTGCTGTCCTTGAGTGGGCGCAGGTCGAGGATGCATTCATGGGCAACCAGGCCATTGCTGCCGGTGTACAACACAGGATAGTGCTCTTCCAGGCGACGGGCGATGTAGTTGGCGTTGAGGATCGCCATCTGCGAGGCGCGCTTGAGGCCGGCACCACCCATCATGCGAATGTACATCCAGGTGATTGGCAAAATGCTCGCGCTGCCGAACGGTGCGGCACAGACCGCGCCGTCCTTGCGTGCCATGTGCCCGTGGCCTGGCAGGAACGGTGCCAGGTGGGCCTTGACGCCAATCGGACCAACGCCGGGGCCGCCACCGCCGTGCGGGATGCAGAAGGTCTTGTGCAGGTTCAGGTGCGACACGTCGCCACCGAACTTGCCAGGGGCGCACAGGCCGACCATCGCGTTCATGTTGGCGCCGTCGATGTACACCTGGCCGCCGTTGTCATGAATGATTGCGCAGATCTCGCCAATGGCTTCCTCGAACACGCCATGGGTCGACGGGTACGTGATCATCAGGGCGGCGAGGTGTTCGCGGTGCTCGATGGCCTTGGCGCGCAGGTCGTCGATATCGACGTTGCCGCGGGCGTCACAGGCAGTGACGACCACGCGCATACCGGCCATGTGCGCAGTGGCTGGGTTGGTACCGTGGGCCGACGACGGGATCAGGCA
Source organism: Pseudomonas sp. HLS-6 TE3448 (assembly GCF_053629555.1). Classification (NCBI taxonomy): domain Bacteria; kingdom Pseudomonadati; phylum Pseudomonadota; class Gammaproteobacteria; order Pseudomonadales; family Pseudomonadaceae; genus Pseudomonas; species Pseudomonas sp. HLS-6 TE3448. Next base: position 2,387,080 of record NZ_JBRJIO010000001.1, read on the forward strand.
GATGTCACGACGATCGTCGCCACGGCTCTGGTGGTAGGCGCGAATGGCCAACAGGCCAGCGTACTCGCCCTGAGAGCCGGCGTTAGGCTGCAGCGATACTGCGTCGTAACCGGTGGCGGCGCAGAGCATGGCCTCCAGCTCGTCAGTCAGTTGCTGGTAACCCTGGCTTTGTTCGGCCGGGGCAAAGGGGTGCAGGTTGCCGAACTCTGCCCAGGTGATCGGAATCATTTCGCTGGCAGCGTTGAGCTTCATGGTGCAGGAGCCCAGCGGAATCATGGTGCGGTCCAGCGCCAGGTCCTTGTCGGCCAGCTTGCGCAGGTAACGCATCAGCTCGGTTTCGCTGTGGTAGCGGTTGAACACCGGGTGCTCGAGGATCGCTGACTGGCGCAGCAGTGCTGTTGGCAGGCGCGATTCGACGCGGGCTGCCAGTGCCGCGAAGTCTGGCAGTGCCTGGCCGTTGGCAAACAGTGCCCAGAGTGTTTCAACATCGGCCTGACGGCTGGTTTCATCCAGCGACAGGCCCAGGCGCTGGGCGTCGATCTGGCGCAGGTTCAGCTGTTGGGCGCGTGCGCGCTCATGCAGCGCAGCGGTGTTGCTGCCGGTGGCCAGGGTGAGGGTGTCGAAGAAGCTCTGTGGCTCGACGGTGACGCCCAGTGCCTGCAAGCCGGCAGCGAGGATGGCGGTCAGCTGGTGGGTGCGCTCGGCGATCTGCTTCAGGCCTTGCGGGCCATGATAGACCGCGTACATGCTGGCGATGTTGGCCAGCAGTACCTGAGCAGTGCAGATGTTGCTGGTGGCCTTCTCGCGGCGAATGTGCTGCTCGCGGGTTTGCATGGCCAGGCGCAGTGCTGTCTTGCCGAAGCGATCGATGGACACACCGACCAAGCGGCCTGGCATGTCGCGCTTGAAGGCGTCGCGGGTGGAGAAGTAGGCGGCGTGCGGGCCGCCGAAGCCCAGCGGAACACCAAAGCGCTGGGCGCTGCCGATGGCCACGTCGGCACCGAATTCGCCTGGTGGCGTCAGCAAGGTCAGGGCCAGCAGGTCAGCGGCGACCGCGACCAGGGCATTGGCGGCGTGGAAGCGTTCGGTCAGCTCGCGGTAGTCGAAGACCTCACCGTTGCTGGCCGGGTACTGCAGCAGGGCGCCGAAGAACGCGCTGACGTCGCTGAGCTCGCGCTCGTCGCCAACCACCACGTCGATACCCAGCGGTTCGGCGCGGGTGCGCAGTACGTCGAGGGTTTGTGGGTGGCAATGCACGGAGGCGAAGAAGGCATGGCTGCCTTTGTTCTTGCTCAGGCGCTTGCAGAAGGTCATGGCTTCGGCAGCAGCGGTGGCTTCGTCGAGCAACGAGGCGTTGGCAATCGGCAGGCCGGTCAGGTCGCTGATCAGGGTCTGGAAGTTCAGCAGGGCTTCCAGGCGGCCTTGGGAAATTTCGGGTTGGTACGGGGTGTAGGCGGTGTACCAGGCCGGGTTTTCCAGCAGGTTGCGCAGGATCGGCGCAGGGGTATGGCAGTTGTAGTAGCCCTGGCCAATAAAGGTCTTGAACAGTTGGTTCTTGCTGGCGATGGCCTTGAGTGCTGCCAGTGCGTCTGCTTCGCTCTGGCCGGCGCCAGCATCGAGCACGCTGGTGCCCTTGATGCTGTCGGGAATCACGCTGGCGCTCATGGCGTCCAGCGAATCAAAGCCCAGGGTGGCAAGCATGCTCTGCTCGTCGCTCTGGCGTGGGCCGATGTGCCGGGCGATGAATTCGTTGGCAGTGCCGAGGTTGATAGTCATGGCGGCTCCTCAGGCGTCGGCGCTGGCTTTGATCAGGCGGTCGTAGGCGTCCTGGTCGAGCAGTTGCTCGACGGCGCTGGCATCGGCCGGGATGAAGCGGAAGAACCAGCCTGCGCCGAGTGGGTCTTCGTTGACCAGCTCAGGGCTGTCTTCCAGGCCGTCGTTGACGGCAACGACTTCGCCGTCGAGTGGCATGTAGACACCACTGGCGGCCTTGACCGACTCGACGGTAGACGCTTCGGCGCCTTTTTCGTAGTGCTGCAGTTCCGGCAGTTGCACATAGACCACATCGCCCAGCGCGTTCTGGGCGAACGCGGTGATGCCAACCGTGACGCTGCCGTCAGCTTCGACACGCAGCCATTCGTGATCTTCGGTAAAACGCAACTCGCTCATGGGAATTCCTCGGGGGACACGGTGACGGGCCGGTTACGCAACCAGGCCTAGGACTGGTAACTCCTTAGCAATTTTGTGGCCACTTCTATAATTTCCTTTTAAATCAATGACTTATGATTTTTCATGAATGCGGGATGACACGGCTGTAGCGAAATCGCTACAGCCGGGGTGCGAGAAAAAAGCTCAAAGGGATCAAAACCTTGCGTTGTAGCGCAAAAACCGTACTGTATCGAAATCGTTACGCCGTAGCGTTTTCAGTACGCTGAATGTCGCTTTCAGTGCTTTCCGGGGATGCCGTACTTGCGCAGGCGATGGGCGATGGCCGTGTGCGAGGTCTGCAGGCGGTTGGCCAACTGCCGGGTGGAAGGGTAGGTGGCATAGAGTTTTTCCAGCAGGCTGCGTTCGAAGTCTTCCACGGCCTGTTCCAGGCTGGTCACTTCACCATCCTGTTCGCGGGCCACAGACGTGCCGGCGATGTCCAGGTCGCCGATGTCCACCAGGCTGCTTTCGCAGATCGCGGCGGCGCGGAAGATCACGTTCTGCAATTGCCGCACGTTGCCAGGCCAGTGGTTGCTGAGCAGGGCAGGGTACGTTCCGGGGGCCAGACGGCAGAGCGGACGCTGGATCTGGGTGCAGGCCTGTTGCATGAAATAGCGGGCCAGCAACAGGATGTCCTGGCCGCGCTCGCGCAGTGGTGGTACTTGCAGGTTCAGCACGTTCAGGCGGTAGAACAGGTCCTCGCGAAAGGTACCCTCGGCGACCATTTTCTCCAGGTTGCGGTGGGTGGCGCTGAGGATCCGCACGTTGACCTTGACCTCACGGTCGCCGCCCACCCGGCGAAAGCTGCCATCGTTGAGAAACCGCAGCAGCTTGGCTTGCAGGTAGGGCGACATTTCGCCGATCTCGTCGAGAAACACCGTGCCCTGGTTGGCCAGTTCCATTAGCCCCGGTTTGCCGCCACGCTGCGCACCTGTGAAGGCCCCGGGGGCATAGCCGAACAGTTCGCTCTCGGCAAGGTTCTCTGGCAGGGCTGCACAGTTCAGGGCCAGGAACGGTGCGGTGTGTCGGCTGCTGATGGCATGGCAGGCGCGGGCCACCAGTTCTTTGCCGGTACCGGTTTCGCCATGGATCAGCAGCGGTGCGTCCAGGGTGGCGACCCGCAGTGCGCGGGCCTTGAGTGTACGTATCGGCGGTGAGTCTCCGAGCAGCGCATCGAAGCCTTCGGCGTGGTCGTGATGCAGGGCCGACAGGCGCTCACCGATGCGGTTGGGTTGGTACAGGGTCAGCAAGGCACCGGCATTGGTGATCGGGGTGGCGTCGAGTAGCAGGCTCTGGCCGTTGAGGACCATTTCACGCATGGGCAAGCGAAAACCGTTTTCGAGCAAGGCATCGAGCAGGCCGGGGTCGCCGAAAAACTCCCCCACTGAGCGCCCCGCCGGCTCCTGGCCGCAGAGCGCAATCAGCGCCGGATTTGCCAGCAGGACTGTACCTGCACTGTCCAGTGCCAGCACTGGGTCGCTCATTGCCGCCAGCAGTGCATCCAGTTGCAAGTGCCGACGCTGGCCGGGGAGGATGTCGACGACCTTCACCGTTTGCACGCCGCGTACATTGAGCAGGGCGTCGTGCAACTCCTCGAGTACATCGGGGCTCAAGGTCGGCGCATCGATGTAGACGTTGGGCGGCACCATCTCCACGGCGTCCAGGTTCAGATGACGGGCACCGAGCAGGGCCAGGACTTCCTGGGTGATACCGACGCGGTCGATGAAGCTGACGTGGATGCGCATGGGGCGTTAACGGGTCTGTACTGCCGGGGGAGGCTAGTATGCCTTGCGCCTGCGATACGGTCGAATCGCTGGCAGGTGTGTGCCCGTTACCACGCTGGCGATGAGGCCCTGACGGCTAGCCGAGATGTTCCGGTTTGATCGGGTCTCCGGGTTTTACGTCGAGCTGTCGGCGCACGTCTTCGAACACCTGGTCGTAGTAACTGTGCATTGAGCCGATGCCTGCGGTTTTGGGCATGCCGTATTGTTGGGCGATGCGTGTTGCATGGCGGGCAAAATCGAAAGCCTGATCCTTGGGCAGGAAGAAGTCTTCCTTGAGGGTATTGCCCTCGATCGTACCGTGAAGGGTAAAGAGCATGCCTTTACCTTCCTTGGGGTCGTGCGTGACTTCATAGTCAAGACACAGGTTGTAGCTGTAGTCATCCTTGTTCAGCGCATGGCGCTCGAAATGCAAATGACCGGGTTCAAACTTGGCCATGGTGTGCTCCTTTGGGGTTAGAACTGACGGGCGCGCACGCCCGTCACACGGGTCAAAGGTAGCGGATACCGGCTGTGGCCGTGCTGACGCGAGTGCCTGCAGTACCTTTGACGATGTCTTCAATGTCGGCCAACGATCCGATGACCGCCACTTTGCCGGTGTTGCGTGCAAAATCGCAAGCTGCCTGCACCTTTGGTCCCATAGAGCCGGCGGCAAAACCGAGTTTTTCCAGTTCGTCCGGGTGCGCCTGGGCGATGGCTTTCTGGGTCGGCTTGCCGTAGTCGATGAACGCCGCACTCACATCCGTAGCAATCACCAACAGGTCCGCTTCCAGTTGTTCAGCCAACAGGGCCGAGCACAGGTCCTTGTCGATCACGGCCTCGATACCCTGGAGCTTGCCGTTGGCATCGTACATCGTTGGGATGCCGCCTCCACCGGCACAGATCACGATACTGCTCTTTTCCAACAGCCATTTGATCGGGCGAATTTCAAAGATGCGCTTGGGTTTTGGGCTGGCGACCACGCGCCGGTACTTGTCGCCGTCCGGGGCGATGGCCCAGCCTTTCTCCTTGGCCAGGCGCTCGGCGTCTTCCTTACTGTAGACCGGGCCGATCGGTTTGCTCGGATGCTTGAACGCCGGGTCATTGGCATCAACTTCGACCTGGGTAAGCAAGGTGGCGAAGGGCACTTCGAAATCCAGCAGGTTGCCCAGTTCCTGTTCGATCATGTAACCGATCATGCCCTCGGTTTCGGCCCCGAGCACATCCAGCGGGTAGGGGGAAACCGACGTATAAGCCGCCGCCTGCAGCGACAGCAGGCCCACTTGCGGGCCATTACCGTGAGCGATGACCAACTGGTTGCCGGGGTGAACCTTGGCGATCTGTTCGGTGGCAATCCGGATATTGGTGCGCTGGTTGTCCGCAGTCATTGGTTCGCCACGGCGCAGCAGAGCGTTACCGCCCAATGCAATAACGATACGCATGGTGATGTCCTTTTAGCGAAAGGGGAGGAAGCACGTTGGCTGTTTGGCAACCGTCACGTGTGGGGGCAGGCAACGCTGCTCCCACACGTGCTTCAGGACGAGGACCTACAGGTCTGCCAGGGTCGACACCAGGATTGCCTTGATGGTGTGCATACGGTTTTCCGCTTGCTCAAAGGCAATACAGGCTGGCGACTCGAAGACGTCGTCGGTCACTTCGATGCCGTTTGCCAGGTGCGGGTACTGCTCGGCGATCTGCTTGCCGACCTTGGTGTCGGCGTTGTGGAAAGCCGGCAGGCAATGCATGAACTTGGTCCGAGGGTTGCCAGTGGCTTTCATCAGTTCGGCGTTGACCTGATACGGCAGCAGTTGCTGGATGCGTTCGCCCCAGGCTTCGACGGGCTCACCCATGGACACCCAGACGTCGGTATGGACAAAGTCGACGCCCTTGACCGCCGCTTTCGGGTCTTCGGTGAGGGTGATACGTGCACCACTTTCTTCGGCGAATTTCTTGCAGCGAGCCACCAGGTCATCATGTGGCCACAGGGCTTTGGGCGCGGCAATGCGCACATCCATGCCCAGTTTGGCGCCGATCAACAGCAGCGAGTTGCCCATGTTGTTGCGGGCATCGCCCAGGTAGGCGTAGCTGATGTCGTGCAGCGGTTTGTCGCTGTTCTCACGCATGGTCAGTACGTCGGCGATCATCTGGGTCGGGTGATACTCGTCGGTCAGGCCGTTGAACACCGGTACGCCAGCGTACTTGGCCAGTTCTTCGACGATCTCCTGCTTGAAGCCACGGTACTCGATGGCATCGTACATGCGCCCGAGCACGCGGGCGGTGTCCTTCATGCTTTCCTTGTGGCCGATCTGCGAGGAGTTGGGGTCGATGTAGGTCACGTTGGCGCCCTGGTCGTAGGCGGCCACTTCAAAGGCGCAGCGCGTGCGGGTCGAGGTTTTCTCGAAGATAAGCGCGATGTTGTTGCCTTTGAGGTGCTGCTGTTCGGTGCCGGTGTACTTGGCGCGCTTCAGGTCGCGTGACAGGTCAAGCAGGTAACGCAACTCGCGTGTGGTGTGGTGTTCCAGGCTCAGCAGGTTACGGTTGTGGATGTTGAACGCCATGATGATTCTCCTTGGATTCGGTGATCGGCCCGGCCAACGCCGGGTAGGCGTGGCCGGGGTGATGGTCGTTTAGTAATCGATCGGGTCACGTACGATTGGGCAGGTCATGCAGTGGCCGCCGCCACGGCCACGGCCCAATTCGCCAGCGCTGATGGTGATGACTTCGACACCGGCCTTGCGCAGCAGGGTGTTGGTGTAGGTGTTACGGTCATAGCCAATGACCACACCAGGCTCCAGGGCCACCACGTTGTTGCCGTCGTCCCACTGTTCGCGCTCGGCAGCGAAGCTGTTGCCACCGGTTTCCACAACGCGCAGTGCTTTCAGGTTCAAGGACTCGGCTACGACATCAAGGAAGGATTTGTTCTCCCGTCGTACGTCCAGGCCGTAGCTGTTCTTGCTGTCCGGACGGATGATGAACGGGATGATTTCCTTGACCACTTCCGGGAAGACCGTGACCAGGTCGCGGTCGCAGAAGCTGAACACAGTGTCCAGGTGCATCGCCGCACGGGATTTCGGCAGGCCGGCAACCACGATTTTCTCTGCGGCGCCCTTGGCGAACAGCGATTGCGCGAGTTGGCCGATGGCTTGGCGCGACGTACGCTCACCCATGCCGATGAGAACCACGCCGTTGCCGATCGGCATCACATCGCCGCCTTCCAGCGTTGCCTGGCCATGGTCCTTGTCCGGGTCGCCGTACCAGATTTCAAAGTCGGCGTTGATAAACTCCGGGTGGAACTTGTAGATGGCGGTGGTCAGCAAGGTTTCCTGGCGTCGGGCCGGCCAGTACATCGGGTTCAGTGTCACCCCGCCGTAGATCCAGCAGGTGGTGTCCCGGGTGAACTGGGTATTGGGCAGCGGTGGCAGCAGGAAGCTGGAGTGGCCGAGGTAGTCGCGGTACATCTTGATGACGCTGGCGCCTTCACTTTCTGGCAGGTCTTCACCGGCCACGCCGCCGATCAGGAATTCGGCCAGCTTGCGGGGCTCCAGGCTTTCCAGCCAGCCGCGCACTTCATTGGTCAGGCCGACGCCGACGGTGTCCGGGGTGATCTTGCGGTCGAGAATCCACTTCAGTGCTTCGGGGTTCTGAATGGTTTCGGTCAACAGGTTGTGCATTTCCAGCACTTCAACACCGCGCTCACGCATCTTGGTGACGAAGTCGAAGTGATCACGCTTGGCCTGGTTGACCCAGATGACGTCATCGAACAGCAACTCGTCGCAGTTGCTCGGCGTCAGGCGCTGATGCGCCAGGCCGGGGGAGCAAACCATCACTTTGCGCAGTTTGCCGGCTTCGGAATGTACGCCGTACTTAACTTTTTCCGTGGACATGGCTTATTTCCTCCAAGTTGCGAATACGGGGGTTACAGGGTCAGGAAGCCGTCATAAAGGCCGTAGGCTGCCACCAGGGCGCCGACGATCACGGCGGCGAAAATCAACTTCTCCACGTTGGTAAAAATGGGTTGGCCGACTTCATGCTTGGCCTTGGCGAACAGAATCACGCCAGGGGCATAGAGCAACGCCGAGAGCAGCAGGTACTTGACGCCGCCGGCGTACAGCAGCCAGATCGCGTAGATCAAGGCAATCGCACCGATGAACAGGTCCTTCTTGCGCTCGGCCAAGGCTTGTTCATAGGTTTCATTGCGTACCGCCAGCAGCACGGCATAGGCTGCCGACCACAGGTAAGGCACCAGGATCATCGAGGTGGCGAGGTAGATCAGCTTCAGGTAGGTGCTGGCAGAGAACAGGGTGATGACCAGGAAAATCTGCACCATGGCATTGGTTAGCCACAGGGCATTGGCCGGTACCTGCTTGGCGTTCTCACGGCGCAGGAATTCCGGCATGGTGTGGTCCTTGGCCGCTGCGAACATGATTTCGGCGCACAGCAACACCCAGGACAGCAGCGCGCCCAGCAGCGAGATGACCAGGCCGACACTGATCAACACCGCGCCCCAGTGACCGACCACGTGCTCAAGCACCGCCGCCATCGACGGGTTTTGCAACTTGGCCAGTTCGGGCTGCGTCATGATGCCCAGCGACAGCACGTTGACCAGCACCAGGAAGAGCAGCACGGTAATGAAACCGATGACCGTGGCCTTACCCACGTCCGAGCGTTTTTCTGCCCGCGCCGAGAAGATGCTCGCGCCTTCGATACCGATGAACACCCAGACGGTGACCAGCATCATGTTGCGCACCTGGTTCATCACGCTGCCCAGGTCCGGGTTCATGCGGCCCCAGATGTCAGCGGTGAAAATGTCCAGTTTGAAGGCAAAGAGGGTGATCAGGACGAACAGCACCAGCGGCACCACCTTGGCGACGGTGGTGATCAGGTTGATGAAGGCCGCTTCCTTGATCCCGCGCAACACCAGGAAGTGTACGGCCCAGAGCAGGATTGACGAGCCGACGATCGCGGCAGGCGTGTTGCCCTCGCCGAAGATCGGGAAGAAATAGCCCAGGGTGCTGAACAGCAGCACGAAGTAGCCGACGTTACCTATCCAGGCGCTGATCCAGTAACCCCAGGCCGATGAGAAGCCCATGTAGTCGCCGAAGCCGGCCTTGGCATAGGCATACACCCCGCCGTCCAGATCCGGTTTGCGGTTGGCCAGGGTCTGGAAGACGAAGGCCAGGGTCAGCATGCCGACTGCGGTAATGGCCCAGCCGATAAGGATGGCTCCGACATCAGCGCTGGCGGCCATGTTTTGCGGCAGTGAAAAGATACCACCGCCAATCATTGAGCCCACCACAAGTGCGACTAGCGCACCGAGCTTTAGTTTTCCAGGAGCGTCTGACATTGGATAACTCCATTCCAGGAGAAGAGAGAGGCCAGCATAAAATTGGCGACTTTTGGATGAACTGATTCAGGTCAGTTCATGGCTACATTCCATTGTTGTTCAACTAGTTAGGCGGTGTATTCCTGTCTGTTTTTGAAGTGCTGCAGCCCCGTCTGGCTGGGCTTTCATGGGTTTTTAGAGCATTTTATCTAGGGTGATTCGAGATTTGACGCTAGCCCCTTTTTCGGGATTCGCAAATTTTTGTCGGGAGAAATTCCTATTAAGTTGATGGAGATCAAGTGCTGTTCAAAACTATTGTTTTAATGCCGTTGGTATAGATGCGCCAGTTATTAGCGCTCTGGTTTGAATGCGTCATTACCTATAAACACGCACGGAACAAATGCCGTTAATTCAGGGTGCATCGCCAACGTTACAAATGCGGGACAGGGCGGGATGTCCGAAGGCTCGGCGCTGGGGAAGGCAACCGCTATCGGTTGTATGTCGGGGAGGAGGTATTGCCGGTGCCGGGGCTTTGCTGGCGTGCGCAGATGCGACCAGAGGTCGATGCTGCGGACGCCAGCATGGGCTAGAGGGTCAAACCTTGAACTGCTCGATCAAGGCCATCTGTTGCGAGGAGAGGGTGTTGAGTCGATTGCTGATTTGCGCCGACTCGGCCGCCTGGCCGGTCAGGGTTTCGGTGACACCACGAATTGCCGAGACGTTGCGGTTGACCTCTTCTGCCACTGAGCTTTGCTGTTCGGCGGCGCTGGCGATCTGAAGGTTCATGTCGCTGATGACTGTCACCGCTTCGCTGATGCGGTTAAGGGCTGCGACGGCCTGATGAATCTGCCCGGCGTTCTCCTGAGCCTTGCCTTGGCTTGCATGCATGGTTGCGACCACGCTGCGGGTATTGCTCTGGAGGCGTTCGATCACCTGGCGAATTTCTTCCACGGACTCCTGGGTGCGCTTGGCCAGGTTGCGCACTTCATCGGCGACCACGGCGAAGCCACGGCCACTCTCACCGGCACGTGCGGCCTCAATGGCGGCATTGAGGGCCAGCAGGTTGGTTTGTTCGGCAATGCTGCGAATGACTTCCAGTACAGAGCCGATCTGTTCGCTGTTGGCCGCCAGGGTTTCGACTTCGCCAACCGCCTTGCTGACATCCTCGGCCAGCAGGGCGATGTCACGGGTGCTGCGCTCGATGATTGCACTGCCGTCCTTGGCGGACTGATCGGCACCACGGGCGGCATTGGCCGCGCTTGCGGCACTGTTGGCGACGTCATGGGCGGTGGCGCTCATTTCATTGGAGGCGGTGGCCACCTGGTCGATTTCGCGGAACTGCACCTGCATGCCGTCGCTGGTACGTTGGGCGATGGCTGAGGACTGGTCGGCGGTGGCGCGTGCTTGAGTGATGCTCTGTTTGATCTGGGCGATGATCGGCTGCAGCTTGTCGAGGAAGCGGTTGAAGCCGCCGGTCAGTCGTCCCAGTTCGTCCTGACGGGCATACTGCAGGCGTTGGGTCAGGTCGCCGTCGCCGCTGGCGATGTCTTCAAGCATCGCGGCCACGCTGTTCAGTGGTCGGGTTACGCCGGTGGCGGTCATCCAGATCACCAGCAGGCCGCCAAGACCGGCCAGGGCTGCGAGCAACAGAACCTTCAGGGTGCCGCTGGTACGGGCCTCTTGCAGCACCTTTTGCAGTGCACTGGCATCGGCCAACAGTACGTCTTTTGGCAGGTCGATCAACACCCCCCAAGGTTTGCTGCCCGGGATCGGTTCGACCGGGTACAGGGCGCGAACCATTGTCCCCTGCTCGATGACGTGAGGGCGTTTGTCGGTAAGCCTTTCCAGTGCCTGCCGACCTTCCTGCCCAAGGGCCTGCTCAATACCTCGGCCGACTTTGCTGGCGTCATTGCTGTTGGCGGCGAGCAGGCCGCCTGAAGAGATGACCAGCAGGTGGCCGGCACCGTCGAACAGTTCGCGCTGGGCGGCGCTGGCAGCGGTTTGCAGATCATCCAGCGCCATGTCGACGCCGGCCACACCAATCACCTTGCCGTCGCTGAGCAGCGGTACGGTAATACTGGTCATCAGCACTTTTTTGCCGCCGACGGTATCTTCATAAGGTTCCAGCAGGCAGGGCTGGGCACTATTGAAAGTGCAGGTGTACCAGCTGTTGTAGGGGGTGCCGCTGAGGTTGAGCTCGGTTTTGGCCAGGTCGCCTTCGACAATCAGTGTGTTCAGCGCGGTGCCTTGGGCGCGGCTCCAATAGGTGGCGAAGCGCCCGCTGTCGTTGCCGCCATTTGCCAGTGTATTAACGAACGCGCTGTCGCGGCCGTCCAGGGCATTGGGCTGGAACACCAGCCAGAGGCCGAGGATGTCGGTGTTGCGATTGAACGCGGTCGCCAGGCTTTGGCTCAGGGCGGCGCGTACACTGGCCGCGTCCATCGTCTGGGCCTGGCCCAGCTTGCGAAGGTCCAGCGCCTGGTCGCCGACGCCAGTGGCCAGGGTCAGCTTGTTGCTGAAGGTGCGTTTGAGCAATTCGGCCTTTTCACCCGCCCGCGCTTGCAGCAACGCCTGTACGTTGCGGGTGAGCATGGTGCTGCTGGCTTTATCGACCAGTTGATCGCTGTCGTGGGACTGGTACAGGTTGATGCTGACGACCAGGGCAACGACCCCCAGCAGGCAGAGGCCGGAAAGCAGAACGATTTTCAGACGAATCGAAAGCGTGTCGAACATGAACGTACTCGCAAATGAACGGGTCGTTGAAAAGCCGAGTTGCTCGGCGCTGTTCGCCAGATGAGTTCAGCGATATCGGTGTATCGGCAGGGCCTTGTTAGACTTTAGTCGTATGTGGTGGGCGGTCATCTGTTTGTCACAGAAACCTGTTCCGGGCGTGACCATATCCACAGGTTGACCAGGACCATGCCCGCAAGGGCGCAAAACAGTGGCCAGCGATGTTCGAGCATTACCAGCATCAGTGCGCTGCACAGCAGCATGCTTACGGAGGCGCTGAGCTTGGTCTTGCGGGTTATCACCTTGCCGTTGTGCCAGTTGTGCAGCATGGGGCCGAACAGGCGGTGATGTTCCAGCCAGTGGCTCAGGCGCGGGGAGCTGCGGGTGGCGGCCCAGGCCGCGAGCAGAATGAACTCGGTGGTCGGCAGGCCGGGAACGAAAATGGCAATCAGGCCAATAGTCAGGCTTGTATAAGCCAGTAGGCCGAACATCAGGCGGGACAACTTGGAGGCGGGTGGGCGAGGCATGGGCGCTTTGACTGTGCGGGTAGGGCCCGGTTGCCGTCAGTGGCGATAGCGGGCTTGAAGGGAGCTTCGTCGCGCAGTTTGCGGCCTTTGGCGATGAAGATCCAGCACGTCTTGGCTTGGCTGCTTGTGTTTACAGGGGCAGGTGCGGCAGGGATATGGCGGCGGGCCGCGAAAGGGAGGCGCTCCCCTTCGCGTTGTTATCGCCTGCATCGACTCATTGCGCGTTGCACAGCGCCAGGCAGTTATCCAGCATGCGGTTGGAGAAGCCCCACTCATTGTCGTACCAGGCCAGCACCTTCAACAGCTTGCCGTTGGCCTTGGTGTGGTTGGCGTCGAAAATCGATGACAGCGGGTTGTGATTGAAATCGCAGGAGACCAGCGGCAGGTTGTTGTAACCGAGGACCTTCGAGTGTTGGCTGGCTTCCTTGAGCAGGGCGTTGACCTCCTCGGCACTCGCCTCGCGCTTGAGGTTCACCGTCAGGTCGACCAGCGACACGTTGATCACGGGTACCCGCACCGCCATCCCGGTCAGTTTGCCGGCCAGTTCCGGCAACACCAGGCCCACCGCCTCGGCGGCACCGGTCTTGCTCGGGATCATCGATTGGGTGGCCGCACGGGCGCGGAACGGGTCGCTGTGGTACACGTCGGTAAGGCTCTGGTCGTTGGTGTAGGCGTGGATCGTGGTCATCAGGCCTTGCTCGATGCCCAGTTCGCGGTGCAGCACCTGGGCCACCGGTGCCAGGCAGTTGGTGGTGCAGGAAGCGCTTGAGATGATCTGGTGCGATTGGCGCAGAATGTCGTGGTTGACGCCATAGACGATGGTGGCGTCAGCGCCCTTGGCCGGTGCCGAGATAATGACTTTGCGTGCCCCGGCAGTAAGATGGGCGGCCGCCTTGGCGCGGTCGGTGAACAGCCCGGTGCATTCAAAGACCACGTCGATGGCCTCGGCCTTCCAGGGCAGCTCGGCAGGGTTGCGAATGGCGCTGACGGCAATGCGGTCACCGTTGACGGTCAGGCTTTCCTGATCGGACGCCACGCTGGCCTCGAATATCCCATGGACGCTGTCGTATTTGAGCAGGTGAGCGTTGATCGCGCTGTCACCCAAATCGTTGATGGCGACGACCTGCAGGTCCTGACGGTAGCCTTGGGTATAGAGTGCACGAAGAATGTTGCGGCCGATGCGGCCAAAGCCATTGATTGCAATTCGTAGGGTCATGGAGCTGCCTCTTGCAGACCAGGTGAAGCCCGAGATGCGAGTGAACACTTCACTGAATCTGATTTTGTTGTTGGAATAACAAGATTATTCCTAAAAAAATAGAAAACAAGCCTTTTTGATGGCAGTATTTTGTTCGATATACAACGAGTGACCTGGCAGGTCGTCCTCCTGATACGACCGATCCCCTGTACAAGAGCCTAGGCGGGGATTGGCGATAAGGGAAACTGCTGCACCGGTCGCAATCACCGCTAGCCTGGAGTCCAGTACATGCATCCGCGCATCCTTGAGGTCACCGAACGGTTGATCGCTCGCAGTCGTCCTACCCGCGAGCGCTACCTGCAACTGATTCGCGGGGCCGCCAGTGACGGACCGATGCGAGCCAAGCTGCAGTGCGCCAACTTTGCCCACGGTGTGGCCGGCTGCGCCCCTCAGGACAAGCAGAACCTGCGCCTGATGAACTCGGCCAACGTCGCCATCGTTTCTGCCTATAACGACATGCTCTCGGCGCATCAGCCCTACGAGCACTTCCCGGAGCAGATCAAGCAGGCATTGCGCGAGGTCGGATCAGTCGGCCAGTTTGCAGGCGGTGTGCCGGCAATGTGCGATGGTGTCACCCAAGGTGAGCCCGGCATGGAACTGGCCTTGGCCAGCCGCGAGGTAATCGCCATGGCGACTGCGGTGGCGCTCTCGCACAACATGTTTGACGCAACGCTGTGCTTGGGGATCTGTGACAAGATCGTTCCCGGACTGATGATGGGTGCGCTGCGTTTCGGTCACCTGCCGACGATGTTCGTCCCGGGTGGGCCGATGCCGTCGGGCATCTCCAACAAGGAAAAAGCCGACGTACGCCAGCGTTATGCTGAGGGCAAGGCCAGCCGCGAAGAGCTGCTGGAGTCGGAGATGAAGTCCTACCACAGCCCCGGCACCTGCACCTTCTACGGCACCGCCAACACCAACCAGTTGCTGATGGAAGTGATGGGGCTGCACTTGCCGGGCGCCTCGTTCGTCAACCCGTACACGCCGCTGCGTGACGCCCTGACCGCCTATGCGGCGCAACAGGTCACGCGGATGACCAAGGCCAGCGGCAACTTCATGCCCTTGGGTGAAATCGTCGACGAGAAGGCGCTGGTCAACTCCATCGTGGCGCTGCACGCCACTGGCGGTTCGACCAACCATACCCTGCACATGCCCGCCATTGCGCAGGCGGCCGGTATCCAGCTGACCTGGCAGGACATGGCCGACCTCTCCGAAGTCGTGCCGACGCTGTCGCATGTCTACCCCAATGGCAAGGCCGACATTAACCATTTCCAGGCCGCTGGCGGCATGGCGTTCCTGATTCGCGAGCTGCTCGATGGCGGCCTGTTGCACGAGGACGTCAACACTGTTGCGGGGCACGGGCTGCGTCGCTATACCCAGGAGCCGTTCCTTGAGGAAGGCAAACTGGTCTGGCGTGACGGCCCTGCGGCCAGCCTGGACGAGAGCATCCTGCGACCACTGGCCCGTCCGTTCTCGCCTGAGGGCGGTTTGCGGGTCATGCAGGGCAACCTGGGGCTGGGCGTAATGAAAGTCTCGGCGGTGGCCCCGGAGCATCAGGTGGTCGAAGCCCCGGCGCGGGTGTTCCATGATCAGCAGGCATTGGCCGATGCCTTCAAGGCCGGCGAGCTGGAGCGCGACTTTGTCGCGGTGATGCGCTTTCAAGGGCCGCGCAGCAATGGCATGCCGGAACTGCACAAGATGACGCCGTTTCTCGGTGTACTGCAAGACCGTGGCTTCAAGGTCGCGCTGGTCACCGACGGGCGCATGTCTGGCGCCTCGGGCAAGATCCCCGCGGCTATCCACGTTTGCCCGGAAGCCTTCGATGGCGGTCCGCTGGCGCGGGTACGCGATGGCGACATCATTCGTGTCGATGGTCATACGGGTACGCTGCTTGTGCGTGTCGATGAGACCGAGCTGGCGGCAAGGCCTCTGGCGCAAGCCCCAACCGGCAATGACCTGGGCTGTGGGCGCGAGCTGTTTGGCTTCATGCGCCATGCGATGAGTTCGGCGCAGCACGGCGCCAGCGCCTTCACCGCTTCACTGGAGGCGCTGAAATGAAGCGTGCGCTGGTGGGTGACATCGGTGGCACCAATGCCCGTTTTGCCTTGTGGGAAAACGATCGGATGCACTCGGTCAAGGTCTATCAGACCGCCGACTACACCAGCCCGGAACAGGCCATCGACGCTTACCTGAGCGACCATGGCCTGGCGCGTGGCGCCTTGGGCGCTGTGTGCCTGGCGGTCGCAGGGCCTGTAGACGGCGATGCGTTTCGTTTCACCAACAACCACTGGCGGCTCAGCCGGCAGGCATTCTGCAAGACCCTGCAGGTGGATGAGCTGCTGCTGATCAACGACTTCTCGGCCATGGCCCTGGGCATGACCCGATTGCAGCCCGGCGAGTTTCGCGAGGTGTGTGCCGGGCAGGCCGAGGCGTTGCGCCCGGCGGTGGTCATCGGCCCGGGCACAGGCCTGGGCGTTGGTACCCTGCTGTCATTGGGCGAAGGGCGCTGGATGGCCTTGCCGGGCGAGGGCGGCCATGTCGATCTGCCGGTCGGCAATGCCCGTGAAGCGGCGATTCGCCAACAGATCGAGCGTGAAATCGGCCATGTCAGCGCTGAAACCGTGCTCAGTGGCGGCGGTTTGCTGCGCTTGTACCAGGCGATCTGCGTATTGGATGGCCATCGTGCAGTGCTGCATACCCCGGCTGCGATCACCGAGGCGGCTCTGGCTGGCGAGCCGTTGGCGTGTTCGGTAATTGAGCAGTTCTGTCGCTTCCTGGGGCGGGTGGCGGGCAACAATGTACTCACCTTGGGCGCACGCGGTGGTGTGTACATCGTTGGCGGCGTGATTCCGCGCTTCGCCGAACTGTTCCTGAACAGCGGTTTTGCCGAGTGTTTTGCTGACAAGGGCTGCATGAGCGGCTATTTCAAGGACGTACCGGTATGGCTGGTGACGGCCGAATTTTCCGGCCTGCTCGGCGCCGGTGTCGCCTTGCAGCAGAAACAGGCCTGAGGGCCTAAGCGTGCAGCGGGCAACAAGACCCGCCAAGGATCAATGCATTGAGTACTGCCGGTAAGTCGATCCTGTTGGTCGATGATGACCAGGACATTCGTGAACTGCTGCAAGCCTACCTGAGCCGTTCAGGCTTTGCCGTGTGCGCGGTGGCCAACGGTCAGGGGTTTCGTCAGGCATTGGACGAGGGTGGTCATGATCTGGTGATCCTCGACGTGATGCTCCCGGATGAAGATGGTTTCAGCTTGTGTCGCTGGACTCGCCAACATCCGCGCCAGTCCCAGGTGCCGATCATCATGTTGACGGCCAGCTCCGATGAGGCCGATCGGGTGATTGGCCTGGAGTTGGGGGCCGACGATTACCTGGGCAAGCCGTTCAGCCCGCGCGAGTTGCAGGCGCGTATCAAAGCCCTGTTGCGCCGGGCCGGTTTTGCTCAGGAGCGTAACGGCGGCGAGGTACTGGCGTTCGATGAGTGGCGGTTGGACACGGTCAGCCACCGGCTGTTTCACCGCGACGGTGAAGAGGTGATTCTGTCGGGGGCGGATTTCGCCTTGCTCAAGCTGTTTCTCGATCATCCGCAACAAATCCTCGACCGTGACACCATCGGCAATGCGACCCGTGGTCGGGAACCGATGCCGCTGGACCGGATTGTCGACATGGCGGTCAGCCGCCTGCGTCAGCGTCTGCGTGACACTGACAAACCACCCCGTTTGATTCGTACTGTTCGCGGCAGCGGTTATCTGCTGGCAGCCCATGTCGCGCCTGCGCACTGAGCGGCGCTGGCGCCTGCCGTGGCCGCGTTCGCTGCTCGGGCGCATGCTGCTGTTGACGTTGTTGGCGGTGTTGCTGGCCCAGGGGCTGGCCAGCCTGATCTGGCTCTCGCAGCTGCGGGCCAGCCAATTGGAGGGCTTGGTGGCCAGTGCGCGCAGCCTGGCTCACTCGATGACCGCCAGCGTCAGCTACTTTCGCTCGCTGCCTGTGGCCTATCGGCCGATGGTGCTGGACCAGTTGCGTAGCATGGGCGGTACCCGTTTCGTGGTGTCGCTCAACGATCATCCATTGGACATGCAGATGTTGCCGGCCACACCGCGCAAAAAAGCAGTGATCGAAGCCGTGGAACAGGTGTTGCGCCAACGCCTGGGTGAGCAAATGAGTATCTCTGTGGAGTTCGTCAGCCCAAAGGAACTGCGGGTGTTCAACAGCGGCCTGAAGTTGGACGAACTGCCGCGATCCTGGGCGCATTATGCGCTGACCCTGGCGCCACTTGATCCGCCGGTGCTGGTGACACAAATCGGTTTGGCGCCGGGTGAGTGGCTGTACATCGCCTCGTTGTTGCCTGAGCCGTACACCAGCCTGGAAGAGGAGGGCGTGCCGGGTCAGCAGATCGGTTTCATGGTGCTGACCAGTACCTTCCTGTTGCTGTTCATCGGTGTACTGGTGCATTGGCAGAGCCGTCCGTTGAAACGCCTGGCGCGGGCGGCGCGGGACCTTTCGTTAGGGGCGGCCGAGGTAGAGCCGGTGGTCGAAGGCGGTGGCAGCGAAGTGGTCGAGGTAGGCCGTGCCTTCAATGCCATGCGCGAGCGCATCAGCCGTTATTTGACGGAGCGCAGCCAGTTGTTCAGCGCGATTTCCCATGATTTACGCACCCCGATCACCCGTTTGCGGCTGCGGGTCGAGTTGTTGGATGACGAGCACGTGCAGCACAAGTTCAGCCGTGATCTGGATGAGCTGGAGATGCTGGTCAAGGGCGCGCTGCAGTGTGTGAAAGATACCGACATCCACGAGAACATCGAACCGATCGATCTTGCGCAGGCGCTGCATGGCCTGATCGAGCCGTACCTGGGGACCGGTCAGGTCACCCTTGAGGGGCAGGTGCTGGCGCCATACCCCGGCAAGCCGCTGGCGCTGCGCCGGTGCATGGGCAACCTGATCGACAATGCGCTCAAGTACGGCCAGCGTGCGCACCTGCGGATCGAGGACAGCGATCAGGCGTTCGTGCTGCATGTCGATGACGAGGGTCCTGGCGTGCCCGAGCAGCGCCTGGAACAGGTGTTCGAGCCACACTTCAGGCTGGCCGGGCAGCAGCAGGGTTATGGCCTTGGCCTGGGGATCGCCCGCAATATCGCTCACAGTCATGGTGGCGAGCTGACCCTGCAAAACCTGCGTGAAGGGGGGCTGCGGGTCACCCTGCGCCTGCCGCGAACCGGTGATTGAGTTCACTGAATTGGCGGTCGGCCGGGACAGGGCGGCGCTTGCACAATGTCACTGTTTGGTGACATTCGCGCATCCCTTCGTTACGTCCAGCGGGCGGGCCTCTGGTTAGACTGCCATGCAGCGCAAGCACCACGACTTGCACCTGCATAACAACAAGAAAAGGTTCCCTTCGATGAATGCGATTACTCGCCTCGCCGCTGTCATTTCTCTTGCCTCCTTGTTCCCCCTGAGCGCCGTCGCTGCCGATCCCGGTACAGTGGAAGTGCTGCACTGGTGGACGTCCGGTGGTGAAGCAAAGGCCGTGGAAACCCTGAAGGAACAGGTCAAGAAAGACGGTTTCGTCTGGAAGGACAACGCCGTTGCCGGCGGCGGTGGCGCAGCCGCCATGACCGTACTGAAAACCCGGGCCATTTCCGGTAACCCCCCTGCCGCCGCCCAGATCAAGGGCCCGGACATCCAGGAGTGGGGCGCCCTCGGCCTGCTGACCGAACTGGATGACGTGTCCAAGGCCAACCACTGGGATGCGTTGCTGCCCAAACAAGTCGCCGACATCATGAAGTACGACGGCCACTACGTTGCGGTGCCGGTGAATATCCACCGAGTCAACTGGCTGTGGATCAACCCGCAGGTGTTCGAGAAAGCCGGTGCCAAGGTGCCGACCACCCTTGATGAGCTCTTTGCTGCTGCCGACAAACTCAAGGCCGCAGGCTTCACTGCGCTCGCCCATGGCGGTCAGCCATGGCAGGACAGCACGGTTTTCGAAGACCTGGCACTGAGCATTCTGGGGACCAAGGGCTATCACGCGGCGTTCGTTGAGCTGGATGAACAGGCCCTGACCGGCGAGAAAATGGTCGAGGTGTTCAAGACCTTGCAGCGCCTGGGTACCTACATGGACCCGAACCGCGCGGGGCGTGACTGGAACATTGCGGCGGCCGAGGTCATCAGCGGCAAGGCGGGCATGCAGATCATGGGTGACTGGGCCAAGAGCGAGTGGACCGCTGCAGGCAAGGTCGCCGGCAAGGACTACCTGTGCGTGGCCTTCCCCGGAACCCAGGGCAGTTTTACCTACAACATCGACTCGCTGGCGATGTTCAAGCTCAAGAACGAGAACGACATCAAGGCCCAGAACGATCTGGCCAAGGTCGCGCTGGAGCCTGAGTTCCAGACCGTGTTCAACCGGAACAAAGGCTCGCTGCCGGTGCGTCAGGACATGGACATGAGCCTGTTCGACGCCTGCACGCAGAAGTCATCGGTGGACTTCAAGGACGCCGAAAAAGGTGACGGTCTGCAACCGAGCATGGCGCACAACATGGCCACGTCGCTGGCCGTGCAGGGGGCCATCTTCGATGTGGTCACCAACTTCCTCAATGACCCGAGCGCCGATCCGGCCAAGGCGGTCAAGCAACTGAGTTCGGCGATCAAGTCGGCCAAGTGAGGCTGTGAGCCTGCTCTACCCGCTGTAGGAGCCGGCCTTGCCGGCGTTGCGGTGCTTCGCGCCGCCCTCCATTCGAGATTCCCACGATGAGCACTGTTGTTGCACTCAACAAGGCCTCGCCCCTCGACGCATTGCAACGCTGGCTGCCAAAACTGGTGCTGGCGCCAAGCATGCTGATCGTCCTGGTGGGGTTCTATGGCTACATCTTCTGGACCTTCCTGCTGTCGTTCACCAACTCCAGTTTCATGCCCAGCTACAAATGGGTAGGTCTGGCGCAGTACGCCAAGCTGCTGGAGAACGACCGTTGGTGGGTGGCGAGCAAGAACCTGCTGGTGTTCGGTGGGCTGTTCATCAGCATCAGCCTGGTGGTCGGCGTGCTGCTGGCGGTGTTGCTCGATCAGCGCATCCGCCGTGAAGGCTTTATCCGCACCATCTACCTGTACCCGATGGCGCTGTCGATGATTGTCACCGGTACTGCCTGGAAGTGGTTGCTCAACCCCGGGCTGGGCCTGGACAAGCTGCTGCGTGACTGGGGCTGGGAGGGCTTTCGCCTGGACTGGCTGGTCGATCCGGACCGCGTTGTCTACTGCCTGGTGATTGCCGCGGTGTGGCAGGCCTCGGGCTTTGTCATGGCCTTGTTCCTGGCGGGCCTGCGGGGTGTCGATCAGTCGATTATCCGTGCCGCCCAGGTCGATGGGGCAAGCCTGCCGAGTATTTACCTGCGCATCGTCCTGCCGAGCCTGCGCCCGGTGTTTTTCAGTGCACTGATGATCCTGGCGCACATTGCGATCAAGAGTTTCGACCTGGTCGCGGCGATGACTGCAGGTGGCCCGGGCTACGCCTCCGACTTGCCGGCGATGTTCATGTACGCCTTCACCTTCAGCCGCGGGCAGATGGGCATGGGCTCGGCCAGCGCGATTCTGATGCTGGGGGCGATCCTGTCGATCTTGGTGCCTTACCTGTACTCGGAATTGAGGAACAAGCGCCATGACTAAGCCTCTTGCTGCGCGTGGCTTCAGCCTCAGTCGCCTGGCCATCTACGGCACCTTGCTGCTGGCTTGTGCGGTCTACCTGATCCCGCTGATCGTGATGCTGCTGACCAGCTTCAAATCACCAGAGGACATCCGCACCGGCAACTTGCTGAGCTGGCCCGAGGTGATCACGGGCATCGGCTGGGTCAAGGCCTGGGAAACCGTGGGTGGCTACTTCTGGAACTCGGTGAAAATCACCGTGCCGGCGGTGGTGGTTTCGACGCTGTTGGGGGCGCTTAACGGGTATGTACTGTCGATGTGGCGCTTCCGTGGCTCGCAGTTGTTTTTCGGCTTGCTGTTGTTCGGTTGCTTCCTGCCGTTTCAGACCGTGCTGCTGCCGGCCTCGTTCACCCTCGGCAAGCTGGGCCTGGCCAGCACCACCACGGGCCTTGTGCTGGTGCATATCGTCTATGGCCTGGCCTTTACCACGCTGTTCTTTCGCAACTACTACACCAGTGTCCCGGATGCCCTGGTGCGGGCGGCACGGCTCGATGGTGCGGGCTTCTTCACCATCTTCGGGAAGATCCTGCTGCCGATGTCGGTGCCGATCATCATGGTCTGCCTGATCTGGCAGTTCACGCAGATCTGGAACGACTTTCTTTTCGGCGTGGTGTTTGCCAGCGGCGATGCCCAGCCCATCACGGTGGCGCTGAACAACCTGGTCAACACCAGCACCGGGGTCAAGGAATACAACGTCGACATGGCGGCGGCGATGATCGCCGGGTTACCGACCCTGTTGGTCTATGTGATGGCTGGCAAGTATTTCCTGCGCGGGCTCACTGCCGGCGCGGTCAAGGGGTGAATTATGGCAACGCTTGAATTGCGCAACGTCAACAAGACCTACGGCAGTGGCCTGCCGGACACCTTGAAGAACATCGAGCTGAAGATCGACTCGGGCGAGTTCCTGATTCTGGTTGGCCCCTCGGGCTGCGGCAAGTCGACCTTGATGAACTGCATCGCCGGGCTGGAGCAGATCAGCGGCGGGGCGATCCTGGTGGATGAGGCTGATATCAGCGGCATGAGCCCGAAGGACCGGGACATTGCCATGGTCTTTCAGTCCTATGCGCTGTACCCGACCATGAACGTGCGGGAGAACATCGCCTTCGGCCTGAAGATCCGCAAGATGCCCGCCGCCGCCATCGAAGAAGAGGTGGCGCGGGTGTCCAGGCTGTTGCAGATCGAGCACTTGCTCAATCGCAAGCCCGGTCAGCTCTCGGGTGGTCAACAACAGCGCGTGGCGATGGGCCGGGCGTTGGCGCGGCGGCCGAAGATCTACCTGTTCGATGAGCCGCTGTCCAATCTCGACGCCAAGTTGCGGGTGGAGATGCGCACCGAGATCAAGCTGATGCACCAGCGCTTGAAGACCACCACGGTCTACGTGACCCACGACCAGATCGAAGCGATGACCCTGGGCGACAAGGTCGCTGTCATGAAGGACGGGCTGATCCAGCAGTTCGGAACCCCGCAGCAGATCTACAACGACCCGGCCAACCTGTTTGTCGCCAGTTTCATTGGCTCACCGCCGATGAACTTCATTCCTTTGCGTCTGCAGCGCAAGGACAGCCGGCTGCTGGCGCTGCTCGACAGTGGTCAGGCGCGCTGCGAGTTGCCGATGGGCATCGACGATGCGGGCCTGGAAGAGCGTGAAGTGATTCTGGGCATTCGCCCCGAACAAGTCTGCCTGGCACCGGAACAGCCCAATGGCCTGCCCAGTATTCGTGCCGAGGTGCAGGTGATCGAACCTACCGGCCCGGACACCCTGGTGTTCGTCAGCCTCAACGGCACCAAAGTCTGCTGTCGCCTGGCGCCTGACTGCCCGGTGCAGGTGGGGGACAACCTGAACCTGCAGTTCGACCCGGCGCGGGTGTTGCTGTTCGACGCCGTAACGGGGGAGCGATTGGGTGTGGTCGGCAACCCGCAAGTGCATGCGCCCAAGGACAATGTAGCCAAGGACAATGTGGCGCAGTTCAAGGGGCGCTGAGCCGTTTGCAGGACGTGTAAATCCATCGATAACAATAAGACGAGGAACAAGGGATGGCTCATTACAAACGCATCAGGTCGCTGGCTCCGCTGACCTTGCTGGCTGCGTTCGGGGTAAACAGTGGTGCTCATGCTGCCGGTGCTTTCGACCCGGAATCGAAATGGATGACCGGAGATTGGGGCGGCACGCGTACCGAGTTGCTGGAGAAGGGTTACGACTTCTCGCTGGAGTACGTGGGCGAGGTGGCTGGCAACCTCAGCGGTGGCTACAACGATGACAAGACGGCGCGCTACAGCGACCAGTTTGCCTTGGGCGTGAAGCTGGACCTGGAAAAGATCCTCGGTTGGCAGGATACCGAGTTCAAGCTGGCCGTTACGGAACGCAGTGGCCGTAACCTGTCCAACGACCGCATCAGTGATCCGCGTGCCGGGCAGTTCAGTTCGGTGCAGGAAGTCTGGGGGCGCGGCCAGACCTGGCGGCTGACCCAGATGTGGATCAAGCAGCAGTATTTCGATCAGGCGCTGGACGTCAAAGTCGGTCGCTTCGGCCCGGGCGAGGACTTCAACAGCTTCCCCTGCGACTTCCAGAACCTGGCGTTCTGTGGATCCCAGGTTGGCAACTGGGTTGGCAGCATCTGGTACAACTGGCCCGTCAGCCAGTGGGCGTTGCGGGTCAAGTACAACATTACCCCGGAGTTCTTCGCTCAGGTCGGCGTGTTTGAGCAGAACCCGTCCAACCTGGAAACCGGCAACGGCTTCAAGCTCAGTGGCAGTGGGACCAAGGGCATGATCCTGCCGGTGGAAATGGTCTGGTCGCCCAAGGTCAACGACCTGCCGGGTGAGTACCGTCTGGGTTACTACTACAGCACCGCCAAGGCTGACGATGTCTTTGAAGACGTCAATGGCCAACCGCAGGCGCTAACCGGTAATGACTTCAAATCGCACAGCAGCAAGCATGGCTGGTGGGTTGTCGCCCAGCAGCAGGTCACTGCGCACAACGGCGATGCCGCACGTGGCTTGAGCCTTTTCGCCAACTTCACTGTTCACGACAAGGCCACCAACGTGGTCGATAACTACCAGCAGGTTGGCCTGGTCTACAAAGGTGCCTTTGACGGGCGACCCAAGGACGACATCGGCTTTGGCGTGGCGCGTATTCACGTGAACGACGATGTGAAAAAACGTGCAGAGTTGCTCAATGACGTCAGTGGTATCAACGACTACGACAACCCGGCGTTCGTCCCTGTCCAGAAGACCGAATACAACGCCGAGCTGTACTACGGTTTTCACGTCACCAACTGGCTGACCGTACGGCCGAACCTGCAGTACGTCCGCAGCCCAGGGGGTGTGGATGAGGTGGACAACGCGGTCGTCGCCGGCTTGAAGATTCAGTCGGTGTTCTGACGTAATATGTTGTAAATTTACGCCATTTGTTGCAGCTGATTGCCGGCTTGCTCAGCACCTGCCTGTAGGTGCTGAGCAAGCCGGCGATAAAGCCCGTCAGTCAATCAGAGTTCCTAGCCATGCAAGAGCATCCGCTCCAGCGCTTTTTCACCTCGCGCCGGCCGCGTCCGACCTTTGAGTGGGAACGCCATCAGCAGCGCGACGTGCTGATCATTGATCACCCACGCTGCCAGGCGGTGTTCAGTCGTCAGGGCGCCCAGTTGCTGCATTTTCAGCCGCAGGGCCAGCGCCCGTGGTTGTGGTGTGCCGCACAGTGGCCACAGGTTGGGGCGATCCGTGGTGGTGTGCCCGTGTGCTGGCCCTGGTACGGTCGTCACCCGAGCGAAGACCTCTGGCCTTCTCATGGTTGGGCACGCCTGCTGGACTGGAAGCTCATCGACAGCTCAGAGGATGCCGAAGGGGTTAGCCTGACCTGGCGTTTGCAGCTGTGTGACTGGCAGGTTGACCTGCAGGCGCGGCTGGGTGATGGCATGGAGTTGCAGTTGCGTACTGAGCATCAGGACAGCTTGCCCTGCCAGTTGAGTCATGCGCTGCTGGCTTACTGGCGTATCAGTGACGTCTCAAAGATAGCGCTGTCTGGGCTCGAAGGTGCGGAAGGTTACGACCAATTGAGTCGTCAAACCTGCCGGCAGAAAGGTGAGCTGAAAGTGCAGGGCGGCTGTCAGCGGGTGTTCCAGAATGCAGCAACGCTACAACTGCACGACCCGGCCTGGAAGCGCCAGCTGTGCATTGACATGGGCGACAGCGAGGACACGGTGGTCTGGCACCCCGGTAGTCGGCCGCTGATGGGTGTCAGTGGCAGCGAAACCCTCGGCTTTGTCTGCGTCGAGGCGACCAGTGGCCACAACGACAGCCTGAGCCTGGCACCGGGCGAGCAGGCTCATCTGCGGCTGCAGGCGCACCTGTTCAATTGAGTTCGTCGTCGATCGGGTAGCGGCTGGCGTTGAGGCTTTCCTTGATTTTGCGCAGGTGTGGCTGGAAGTCCACGCCACGGCGCAGGGTCATGCCGGTTGCCAGTACATCGAGTACCGTCAGCTGGATGATCCGCGAGGTCATCGGCATGTAGATGTCGGTGTCTTCCGGCAGCGGGATGTTCAGGCTAAGGCTGCTGGCCTTGGCCAGTGGTGAGCCGGCAGCGGTCAGGCCGAGCACCGAGGCACCGTTTTCACGGGCAAGGCGTGCGACTTCGACCAGTTCGCGGGTGCGCCCTGTGTAGGAAATGATCACGAACAGTTCGCCGGTGTGCGCCACCGACGCCAGCATGCGCTGCATCAGGACATCGGCATGGGCCGACACGGCAAGGTTGAAACGGAAGAACTTGTGTTGGGCATCCAGTGCCACCGGGGCCGAGGCGCCGAGGCCGAAGAAGTGGATCTGTCGGGCCTGGATCAGCATGTCGACGGCGCGGCTGATCAACTGCGGGTCGAGTTGCTGGCAGGCGCTGTCCAGCGAGGCGATGGCACTGCCGAAGATTTTCTGGGTGTAGGCGGCCGGATCATCGTCGGCCTCGACAGCGCGGCTGACGTAGGCGGCGCCACTGGCCAGGCTCTGCGCCAGTTGCAGTTTGAGTTCCGGGTAGCCGCTGACATCGAACGAGCGGCAGAAGCGGTTCACGGTCGGTTCGCTGACCTTGGCTGCCTGGGCCAGGGCGGCAATGCTGAAGCGCGTCGCTTGCTGAGGGTTGAGCAGGATGACTTCGGCGACTTTGCGCTCGGCCTTGTTCAGCTCTTCAAGGCGGCCCTGGATCTGTTCCAGGAGGTTTCGCACGCGGTCCATGGTTTATGTCCTTGGGTCGAGGATGCAGCCAATAGCGGGCAGCAGCGGGCTTTTTGGGGGTGGCCTATCGTACTGATGGCCTGATTGCTTCACCACTTGAATCTGTCCATGGGGTCAAATGTTGTGTTTATTACTACATAATCCCCTTGATTACTGCCCTTGAACAGGGTATTTGTACGTCAACTTGATAAAAGAACCAACATCATGTCTTCGATCTCCGTTGAGCCTTGTACGTTTGCCCTGTTTGGCGCCCTTGGCGACCTGGCATTGCGCAAGCTGTTTCCGGCGCTGTATCAGCTGGATCGCGCCGGGCTGTTGCATGCCGACACCCAGGTGTTGGCATTGGCCCGCGAGCCGGGCAGCGTCGAGGAGCACCTGCAGCGAATCGAAGCGCACCTGCATGAATTCGTCGAGGCCGGGCAGATAGAGGTCATCCCTCTGCAGCGCTTCCTGGCTCGCCTGAGTTACCTGCATGTGGACTTTCTCAAGGCGGATGACTATCAGGCGCTCGCCGAAAAGGTCGCTCCCCAGGCGCCACTGATCGCCTACTTCGCAACGCCTGCAGCGGTTTATGGCGGCATCTGCGAAAACCTCGACAAGGTCGGCCTCGGCCCGCGTACCCGGGTTGTGCTGGAAAAACCGATTGGCCACGACCTGGAGTCGTCA
The DNA here is from genome assembly GCF_053629555.1 of Pseudomonas sp. HLS-6 TE3448. Lineage (NCBI taxonomy): Bacteria > Pseudomonadati > Pseudomonadota > Gammaproteobacteria > Pseudomonadales > Pseudomonadaceae > Pseudomonas > Pseudomonas sp. HLS-6 TE3448. The sequence continues at coordinate 2,414,454 of NZ_JBRJIO010000001.1, forward strand.
CGGCGGGTCAATGATGCCGTGGCGCAGTTTTTCCCGGAAAACCGGGTCTACCGCATCGACCATTACCTGGGCAAGGAAACCGTCCAGAACCTGATTGCGCTGCGCTTCGCCAACAGCCTGTTCGAAACCCAGTGGAACCAGAATTCGATCTCCCATGTGGAGATCACCGTGGCGGAGAAGGTGGGTATCGAAGGGCGCTGGGGCTACTTCGACAAGGCCGGCCAGCTACGGGACATGATTCAGAACCACCTGCTGCAATTGCTTTGCCTGATCGCCATGGACCCACCTAGCGACCTGTCGGCCGACAGTATCCGTGATGAGAAGGTCAAGGTGCTCAAGGCGCTGGCGCCGATCACCGGTGAAGGCCTCGGCAGCCGCGTGGTACGTGGCCAATACATCGCCGGTTACAGTGAGGGGCGCCCGGTACCGGGATACCTGGAAGAAGACAACGCCAACCCGCAAAGCAATACCGAAACCTTTGTTGCCTTGCGTGCCGACATTCGCAACTGGCGCTGGGCCGGTGTGCCGTTCTACCTGCGTACCGGCAAGCGGATGCCGCAGAAATTGTCGCAGATCGTCATCCACTTCAAGGAACCGCCGCACTACATCTTCGCGCCGGAGCAGCGTTTACAGATCGGTAACAAGCTGATCATTCGTTTGCAGCCGGACGAAGGTATTTCTTTGCGGGTGATGACCAAGGAGCAGGGCCTGGACAAGGGCATGCAGTTACGCAGCGGCCCGTTGCAATTGAATTTCTCCGACACCTACCGCAGTACACGCATCCCCGATGCCTACGAGCGGTTGTTGTTGGAAGTGATGCGCGGCAATCAGAACCTGTTTGTGCGCAAGGATGAAATCGAATACGCGTGGAAGTGGTGCGACCAGTTGATTGCCGGTTGGAAGAGTTCGGGCGAAGCGCCCAAGCCCTACGCCGCCGGGTCCTGGGGGCCGATGAGCTCGATCGCGCTGATAACCCGTGATGGGAGGTCGTGGTATGGCGATATCTGAACTGCAATGGCCGGCTAACGTGGCGGCGCATACCTATGCAAGCCCGGCGCTGCTGGCTGAAGACCTGGCCAAGAATGTCGCCGAGCGCCTGAGTGCGGCCATTGCCGCCAACGGGCAGGCCACCCTGGTCGTCTCTGGTGGTCGTAGCCCGGTGATGTTTTTCCAATGCCTGGCACGCCGGTCGCTGGACTGGTCAAAGGTAGTGGTCAGCCTTGCGGATGAGCGCTGGGTGCCGGTGGAGCATGTCGACAGTAATGCCGGGCTGCTCAAGCGCTACCTGTTGGTCGGGGCGGCGGCCAAGGCTCGTTTTATTGGCCTGTATCGTGCCAGTGCCAGCCTTGAAGCGGCTGCCCTGGACGCCGATCAGGCCTTGGCCGAGTTGCCGCCGATTGATGTGCTGGTGCTGGGTATGGGCGATGACGGGCATACAGCGTCGCTGTTTCCGGCCAGCCCGAACCTTGCCCAAGGCCTGGCAGCCGACAGCCCTCGACGTTGCCTGCCCATGCTGGCGCCGAGCGTTCCGCATCAGCGCCTGAGCATGACCCGTGCCTTGCTGGGGACTGCCGCATTCACTGCCTTGTCCGTGCAAGGGCAAGGCAAACTCGCTACCCTGCGCGCCGCGCTGGCAGGGGATGACCCTGCCGAAATGCCAATTCGCGCCTTTCTACACGCTTCCCTGGATATTTTCTGGTGCCCATGAGCCAAGGACCCGCCGTTATGACCACGCATGAACATTCGCAACCGGGCATCTCCATGGCCGACAAAATCGCGCAGATCGACCGTATCTGCGGTGAGGCGCGCATCCTTCCGGTGATTACCATTGCCCGCGAGGAAGACATTCTGCCGCTGGCCGATGCGCTGGCCGCGGGTGGCCTGAAGACGCTGGAGATCACCCTGCGCTCCGAACATGGCCTGAAAGCCATTCGTATGCTGCGTGAGCAACGCCCCGAGTTGTGCATTGGTGCTGGTACCGTGCTCGACCGCTCGATGCTGAAGGCGGTTGAGGCGGCGGGTGCCCAGTTCATCGTCACCCCCGGCTGTACCCAGGACATCCTTGAGGCGGGCGTCGAAAGCGCCTTGCCATTGCTGCCGGGCATCAGCAGCGCTTCGGAAATCATGATGGGCTATGCCCTGGGCTACCGTCGCTTCAAGCTGTTTCCAGCGGAAATCAGTGGTGGCGTCGCAGCGATCAAAGCCTTTGGTGGCCCGTTTGGTGAGGTGCGTTTCTGCCCGACTGGCGGGGTGAATGAAAGTAACCTGAAGAGCTACATGTCCCAGCCCAATGTGATGTGCGTGGGCGGGACCTGGATGTTCAACAGCGCCTGGGTCAAGGACCGTGACTGGGCGCGTATCCAGGCCTGCAGCGCCGAGGCCTTGGCCCTGCTGGACTGATCCCTATTCGTTATGTGCTACACGGCTTTAGGTGCGCTTGGTCGGCGCACCTTTTTTTTTGCCTGTCAGAAACACAGCAGCCAGTCTGCACCTGCTTCGTTGTAGCAGGCTTGCCTGCGCTGGCTTCGGCGGGGTACCAGTGAGTTCGCGGTGCCTGCATCGCGGGCAAGCCCGGCTCCTACAGGTTGCGCGGTCTTTGGCTTAAAAAAAAGAACCCCCGCAAAAAAGCGAGGGTTCTTCAGTAGCCTGTGCCCGGCTCTTTCAAGACGGGCGTTTTCAACGGCTGGGTGCCAGGCCGGTTTACGCGGCTTTGGCGGCCTGTTGGCTCAGCGAGCGGTTCAGGGCACTGAACAAGGCCTTGAAGCTGGCGGTGGTGATGTTTTCATCGATACCGACGCCATGCACTGGGCGGCCACCGGCCACGCGCAGCTCGATGTAGGCCGCCGCCTTGGCGTTGGTCCCGGCACCGATCGCATGCTCGTTGTAGTCCATGATTTCGACGGCAACCGGCAAGCCGGCAACCAGTGCTTCCAGGGCGCCGTTGCCCTTGCCGCGCCAGTGCAGGGTGGTCTCGCCTTCGCCAGCGACTTCCACTTCCACGGCGCTGTGACCGTTCTCTTCCTGCAGACGGTGGCTAACCAGCGCATACGGCGAGTTGGCCTGCAGGTATTCACGGTGCAGCAAGTTGTAGATCTGCTGAGCGCTCATTTCCAGGCCCAGGCGGTCGGTTTCGCCCTGTACGACCTGGCTGAACTCGATCTGCATGCGACGCGGCAGGCTGATGCCGTATTCCTGTTCGAGCAGGTAGGTGATACCGCCCTTGCCGGACTGGCTGTTCACGCGAATCACTGCCTCGTAGCTGCGGCCGATGTCAGCCGGGTCGATTGGCAGGTACGGTACTTCCCAGAGGGCGTCGTCTTTCTGCTGGGCAAAGCCCTTGCGGATGGCATCCTGGTGGGAGCCGGAGAACGCTGTGTGAACCAGGTCGCCAACATATGGGTGACGTGGGTGCACGGGCAGCTGGTTGCACTCCTCGACCACCTTGCGCACGCCGTCGATGTCGGAGAAGTCCAGTTCAGGGTCGATACCCTGGGTGTAGAGGTTCAGCGCCAAGGTCACCAGGTCGACGTTGCCGGTACGCTCGCCGTTGCCGAACAGGCAGCCTTCGGCACGGTCGGCGCCCGCCATCAAGCCCAACTCGGTGGCAGCAACGCCGGTACCGCGGTCGTTGTGGGTGTGCAGGCTGATGATCACGCTGTCACGACGCGAGATGTTGCGGCAGAACCACTCGATCTGGTCGGCGTAGACGTTCGGCGTCGATACTTCAACGGTGGCCGGCAGGTTGAGGATGACCTTGTGTTCCGGGGTCGGGTTCCAGACTTCGATCACCGCATCGCAGACTTCCTTGGCGAACTCCATTTCGGTGGCGCTGAAGGTTTCTGGCGAGTACTCGAACGTCCAGTGGGTGTCCGGCTGTTGGGCGGCATATTTGACGAACAGCTTGGCTGCGTTCACCGCAATGTCTTTCACGCCTTGCTTGTCCTGGTTGAAGACAATGCGACGGAACGATGGGCTGGTGGCGTTGTACAGGTGGACGATGGCCTTTTTCGCGCCGCGCAGCGACTCGAAGGTACGGGCGATCAAAAGTCTTCACGAGCCTGGGTCAACACTTGAATGGTGGTGTCGTCAGGAATGTGGCCGTCTTCGATCAGGGTGCGAACGAAATCAAAGTCGGTTTGCGAGGCGGAAGGGAACGATGCCTCGATCTCTTTCACGCCAACGCTGACCAGGGTTTTCCAGAAACGCAGCTTCTTCGCCGAGTCCATTGGTTCGATCAGCGACTGGTTACCGTCACGCAAGTCCGAGCTGCACCAGATCGGCGCCTGGGTGATGGTCTTCGATGGCCAGGTGCGATCCGGCAAGTCGATGGTCGGAAACGCGCGGTATTTTTTCGAAGGGTCTTTGAGCATGGACATGGAAGCAATCCTTTAATGTGCGGCCTTGAAAGGGGCCCGCCGAGCAAACAAAAAGATGAAAAGGCGAGGCGACGCGATTCAGCTTGGTAGTCGGGCACTGACCAGGCAAAGGCTGCGGTGTTGGCGAAGCAGGAAGAGGTTCTGGAAGGTTTTCATGAGCTCAACCCTACCCAGTGGGGTGAAAGATGGCAAGCACTCGAAAAAAATTGATAGAAATGCTTAAAAAGTACTTTTTTGCGAGATTTTATAGCGCTTCATAGCGCAAAAGACCGCGCCAATTGCGCGGTCTTTTTAAATGGCGCAAACCTGCCTCAGGGCTGGAAGGCACCGATGAAAATGGCCGGATCGACCCGTGCATCGTTCAGGCTGATGTTCCAGTGCATGTGCGGGCCAGTGGCGCGCCCGGTGGAACCCACCCGCCCGATGACGGCGCCGCGACTCAGCGTCTGCCCGGGTTTTACGTCGATTTTCGACATGTGGCAGAACATGCTGATAAAGCCTTGGCCGTGGTCGACGAAAACGGTATTGCCATTGAAGAAGTAGTTACCCACCAGGATGACCTTGCCATTGGCCGGCGTCTTGATTGGCGTGCCGGCCGGTACGGCGAAGTCCAGGCCCGCATGGGGATTGCGCTCTTCGCCGTTGAAGAACCGACGTACGCCAAAGCGGCTGGACAGGGGGCCGTTGACCGGCTTGTCGAGTAGCAGGTTGCTTGGCAAGCCTGGGCTGAAGCTGCGGTAGGCGCGAACCTGTTCGGCCAGTTCGGCGTCGATGCGCTTCAGGTCAGCCGGGTTGGGATTGACCTGGCGCTTGTTCTTCAGGGTGATGTGCTGCTCTGGGTATTGCTTGCTGCCGACGGTAAAAGCCAGCGTCCGCGTGCCGAGGCTGAGTGTCGCCGGGCCGGGTTTCTGAGTCAGGGGCACGCCGACAATAGCCAGCCATTTGTCCTGTTCCTTTACCACCAGCACCGGTTTGCCATCGAAGCGAGCATTGGGCGCCTGAGCGCCTGGGCCCAAGTCAATGACTGCGACGCCGCCAGGCACCGGCTTGTTCAGTTTCTGGGTGATGTAGCTGGCGTGGGCGGTGCCGGCCAGTGTCAGGCAAAGCAGAAAAGCGAGCAGACGGGGCATGGATCAATCCAGTAGAGAAAGCGTGACCGGGGTCTGGTGGTTGTCTTCGACGCGTACCTGTAACTGACCTTCGCCGAGGCGCGCAGTCAGGCGTTGGCCGTTTTGGGTCTGGCTGGCGCTGCGAATGGCCTGGCCACGCTCATCCAGCAGGATGCTGTAGCCGCGGCCCAGGGTGGCCAGCGGGCTGACCACCTGCAGGGTCTGAACGGTGGCCTGCAACTGCTGGCGACGATCTTTCAGGGTTTCACGCATGGCGCGTGGCAGGCGCTCGGAGAGGCTGTCCAGGCGTTGCTTGAGCAGTGCCAGTGTGCGCCCGGGGTGCTGTGCGGCCAGCCGTGTGTCAAGCCGGGCCAGGCGCTCGCGGCGTTGGTTCAGGCGTTGCTCGAATGCGCGGCGCAGGCGCATATCCAGGTCATCCAGGCGTTGTGCTTGCTGGCGCAGCCGTTCGCCGGGGTGGCGCAGGCGTCGGCTCAGGCCTTCGACACGCAGGCGCGCATGGGCCAGACGGTTTTGCATCTGCAGCAGCAGGCGCCGTTGCAGGCTGTCGATGCGCCGTTGCAGGTCACTGCTGTCTGGCGCCAACAGTTCGGCTGCAGCCGACGGGGTAGGCGCGCGGACGTCGGCGACGAAGTCGCTGATCGAAACGTCGGTTTCATGGCCGACTGCGCTGACGATCGGTGTTACGCAGGCGGCGATGGCTCGGGCCACATCCTCTTCGTTGAAGCACCAGAGGTCTTCAAGCGAGCCGCCGCCACGGGCCAGGATCAGCGCGTCGAAACCCAGGCTGTCGGCCCGTTGCAGTGCGCGAACAATTTGCCCAATGGCTTCACGGCCCTGCACGGCAGTCGGGATCAGGGTCAGCTCAACCTGCGGCGCACGGCGCCGAAAGACACTGATGATGTCGCGGATCACCGCGCCGGTGGGTGAGCTGATAATGCCTATGCGCTGCGGATGCGCGGGCAGGGCAACCTTGCGCTCGCTGCTGAACAGGCCTTCGGCGCCAAGCTTTTCCTTCAGCGCCTCGAAGGCCAGACGCAAGGCGCCATCACCGGCCGGTTCCACGGTGTCGAGAATCAGCTGGTAGTCGCCACGCCCCTCAAACAGAGAGACCTTGCCGCGCACCTTGACCGCCAGGCCATCGCGCAACGCTTGACGCACCCGTGCGGCGTTGTTGCGAAACAGCGCGCAGCGCACCTGGGCACCACTGTCCTTGAGGGTGAAATAGATATGGCCGGAGGCCGGGCGGGCGAGGTTGGATATCTCGCCCTCGACCCAGATACTGCTGAAAACATCTTCAAGCAGCACCCGGGCGCGGCCGTTGAGTTGGCTGACGGTCAGGACTTCGCGGTCCAGACCGAGTCGTTCGAAAGGGTCTCTGATCATGGGCCGCATCATAAAGGATTGTGAGCGCATTGCGCGCTATCGACGGTTCGAATGCAGCCGGTCGCGTCGAGCCGTTGCATCGCTGCTGGCTTGAGAGTGGGTTAAATCGAATGCTCCATGCGTGTGGTCAATGACCTGCGCTGCAGCCGAACAGTGAGGGTTGTTTAGGGAAACGTTGAGCCATTCACCCGTTCGCTTAGGAGAGGTCCTGCATTAATTCTGGAATCGGCTGATATACGCCCTCTAGCTAAAGTTGATTAGCTGTCATGCAGGCACAAGGCAAAGCGGTATGTGCAGCAAGTGCAGGCTGACATTAATGCTGCAATGGCCAATCTCGGGGTATTGGGCAATGCCTCTGCGCTGGAAACAACTCAAAGATGGCTGTAAGCCCTTGAATACCTGACGGTCACGAAAAATAGCGCGTAATGCACGCAGCATAAGCCAATGAAATTTACGCTGGCAGCCCTTTCACCACGATACTCAATGCATTTTGGGGAGTTTGAAATGAGTTATCTAGAGGATGTCATAATCAATGAGCCCATCGCTGACGTGCTGACGGCATTCATTCCCAGAGTTCCATACCAGACGATTGATTATCTGTACGTCCAATTCAAGTTCGAGGTCATCGCCAATGGTGAGCTTATTAAGGTGTATAAACAGCTTTTCAAAGACGGGGTTTTTGTCAAAAACGAAAAAGGCCTGCCGATGAAAGGCCCGAACTGGTCGGTCCCGGATTTTGTAACCTTGAACAAGTACAGGACCGACACGCTGGATACACCCTCCAACCCGGTTTGATCGAGTGAGGGTTCAATCACAACCATTGAGAACATTCCGATCACGTCAGCACGGGGCAGGCGGCCTGTGCTGACGTGATCGGAGTTTTCATGGCCTTTACTGGCGAGGGCAGAAATGAGGGGCTGGAGCGCTATCGAGTGCTCGGCATGAAGATAGGCGTGCATGGGACGATGCTTATACGGTAACCCTTGAGGGCTATGAGGGCTATGAGGGCTATGAGGGCTATGAAGAAGCGGACCCGCTTTACACAGCAGAAGCGGAAGAAGCGTATATCGGCGACAGATGGAAAATGAAATGGGGTGTGAGCAATGAGTTATCTGGAGAAGATCATAGTCAACGAGTCCATCGCTGACGTGCTGACGGCATTAATTCCCATCTCTTCATATCCAATGATTGACTGTATGTACGTTCGATTCAAATTCGAAGTCGTCGCCAGTGGTGAACTTATGAGAGTGTATGAGCAGCTTTTCACAGATGGTGTGTTTGTCACGAACGAAAAAGGCAGGCCTATAAAAGGCCCAAACTGGTCAGCCCCAGATTTTGTAACCTTGAACAAGTACAGGACCGACTCGTTGGATACACCCTCCAACCCGGTTTGATTGAGTGAAGGTTCAATCACAACCACTAACGGTTGGCAGATGAGTCAGCCCTGTTCACGCAGGTGCTTAACAAACTGCTGCACCAACGGCCCGGCATCGCGCCGATAGGCGACGGCCACGGTGCTGGTACAGCCCTCGTCGGCCAGGGGCACGAATGTTAGTCCGCTGGGCGCGATGTCTTTCATGCAGCGCGGTAGCAGGGCCACGCCAAACCCGGCCTGAATCAACTGCAATTGAGTGGTCTTGCGTGACACCACTCGCGCAGCCTTCGGAAAGAATCCCGCATGCATGCATAACTGCGCGGACAGGTAGCTCAAGCCGCCTCGTTGGCGATGGGGGATGGAGATAAAGGCTTCTTCTCGCAATTGCGCCAGGCTGGCTGTGGCCGTGCTGGCCAAGGGGTGGTCGCTGGCCACCGCTAGCAGCAGCGGTTCCTCGAACAGTGGCTCAATGCACAAGGCTTCATGCTGGCGCAGTACGGGGAGGCGCAGCAGGCCCAGCTCCAGCCGGCCATCGACAAGTTCTTCGAGCTGCGCTTCGGAGGACTGCTGGGCAATCTCCATGGAGACCTTTGGGTTGTCCTGCAGGTAGCGGCTGAGCCGGGCGAGCAAGTGCCCTGTCAGCGGTACGGTGCTGGAGTGACTGAGGCGAAGGCTACCGCGCAGGCCATTACCGATTTCGTGGGCCATGCGACTGGCTTTTTCCAGTTCGCTGAGCAGGCTGCGTGCGCGTGGCAGGAACGCCTCGCCCGCCGTTGTCAGGCGCGGCTGGCGGGCGGTGCGCTCGAACAGTGGCGTGTCGAGCAGGTCTTCCAGCACCTTGATCTGCCGGCTCAAGGCCGACTGAGCGATGTACAGGCGCTCGGCGGCGGCACTGAAGCTGCCGCTGTCGGCGATTTCAACGAAGTAGCGCAGCTGTCGCGTGGAGATCATTGAGCTATGCCTTTTAAAGATACCTTCTGCATGAATTGCATATTAGTCGGCATGGCTGGTGAGTGGATAAAGTTTCCGCGTCTTCCTTAGAGGTCGCTCGCTATGACGGTGGCAATGGTGTTTTCCCTACTTCCCTTTTCGGCGATTGACTGGCTGCTGATCCTGTTGGGTGTCGGTGCGGCCTATGTTGTCTTTGGTGTCGCCGGGTTTGGTACAGCGCTGGTCGCGGGGCCGGTGATGATTCAGTTCATGCCGTTGTCGCGGATTATCCCGTTGTTGGTGCTGCTGGATTTCGTGGCGGCGTTTGGTAACTGGCTACCGGCACGCAAGGCTGTGGTTCGCAGCGAGCTGATGCGTCTGCTGCCGTGCATGGCGCTGGGCTGCACCCTGGGTGTGGTGTTCCTGCTCAACCTCAAGTCCGACCTGCTGTTGCTGCTGATGGGGCTGTTTATTACGGCGTATGCCGTCTACAGCCTGGCAGTGACCGTCAAGCCTGCACGCCTGGCGCCTGGCTGGGTGGTGCCAATGGGTACGGTTGGTGGCCTGTTTGGGGCGCTGTTCGGGAGTGGCGGCTTTCTTTATGCGATCTACCTCAATGCCCGGTTGCTCTCCAAGGATCAGGTGCGTGCCACCCAGAGTGCCTTGATCAGTTGCAGTACGCTGGTGCGCCTGAGCCTGTTCCTGCTGGCGGGTGTGTATGCCGACCTGCCGTTGTTGCTGCTGGCGCTGTGCCTGGCGCCGATGATGCTGCTGGGCGTGTGGGTGGGCCGACGGCTGACCCTGAACATGTCGCGCGAAGCGTTTGTGCGCATGGTCACCTGGCTGGTGCTGGCCAGTGGTATTGCACTGATCGGTCGCTATCTGAGTGCCTGAGCACGGGTTAAACTGGCGGCTTTGAATTGGTTTGGCCGTCGTTATGAATACCCAGTGCATCATCGTCCCGAAAATTTCCACGGTCCCGGTACACGAGCCGAGAGCCCGGGCGATCCTGCGTTGGCTAGTGCGCGAAAACATTGTCGAAGAACAGCTGAGCACCTGCGGGCGTACCGGCAATCGCATGGCGTATGCCATTGCGCCGGGCGCACGCAAGGTGGTGCTGCATCCGGAGCTACTGCCGTTCGATCAGCCGATCAATGGCCTTGAGGTGGTCACCAAGCGTTGCATCTATACGCCGGTGCAGGGGTTTCTGGAGGAGGCCGGGTGTGCCGAATGCCGTCGCGAGGTTGGCGAGGCGTTGTTCGAGAGCCTGGAAGAGTGGATGCCTGGGCAGACCGATAACTTCACCTGCCCCGAGTGCGGCCATGAGGACGATATCAACGGCTTCCTGTTCCTGCAGCCGTGTGGTTTTTCCAACCTTGGGTTTATCTTCAACAACTGGGCCGAAGCTGGTTTCAAACCCTCTTTTATCGAAGCATTTGCCGATTGGCTGGACCAGCCCGTGGCCGTGGTGCAGGTGACATTGAACGACAACTGACCGAAGGGCCATCTATACATTGAGTGAAGGCCCGGGTATGAGTATAATGGCGCGCTTCCATTTTTCCCGCCCGGGAGCCCCCGCGATGCTGCGTATCAGCCAAGAAGCCCTGACCTTCGACGACATTCTCCTAGTGCCTGGTTATTCCGAGGTACTGCCCAATGAAGTCAGTCTCAAGACCCGTTTGACCCGTGGCATCGAGCTGAATATTCCGTTGGTTTCCGCCGCCATGGATACCGTGACCGAAGCCCGCCTGGCCATTGCAATGGCACAGGAAGGTGGCATCGGCATCATCCACAAGAACATGACCATCGAGCAGCAGGCTGCCGAAGTGCGCAAGGTCAAGAAGTTCGAGGCTGGCGTGGTCAAAGACCCGATCACCATCGACGCTGACGCTACCGTGCGCGACTTGTTCGAATTGACCCGCCTGAACAATATCTCCGGTGTACCGGTACTGCACAAGGGTGACCTGGTCGGTATCGTGACCTCCCGTGACGTGCGCTTCGAGAACCGTCTGGACGCCACCGTGCGTGAAGTGATGACGCCGAAAGAGCGTCTGGTCACTGTCCGCGAAGGCGCCGACAAGAACGAAGTCCGCGAGCTGCTGCACAAGCACCGTCTGGAAAAAGTCCTGATCGTCGACGAGCAATTCGCCCTCAAGGGCATGATGACCGTCAAGGACATCGAAAAGGCCAAGGCCTACCCGCTGGCCAGCAAGGACGACCAGGGTCGTCTGCGCGTCGGCGCTGCTGTCGGCACCGGCAAGGACACTGGCGAGCGCGTTGCCGCACTGGTTGCTGCTGGCGTTGACGTGGTTGTGGTCGACACCGCGCACGGTCATTCCAAAGGCGTTATCGACCGCGTTCGCTGGGTCAAGGAAAACTTCCCAGAAGTGCAGGTCATCGGCGGCAACATCGCCACTGGCGCTGCGGCCAAGGCACTGGTTGAAGCTGGCGCTGATGCGGTCAAGGTCGGTATCGGCCCAGGCTCGATCTGCACCACCCGTATCGTTGCAGGTGTTGGCGTGCCGCAAATCAGCGCCATCGCCAATGTCTCTGCTGCACTGGAAGGCACCGGTGTGCCATTGATCGCTGACGGCGGTATCCGTTTCTCTGGTGACCTGTCCAAGGCCATCGTTGCAGGCGCTTCCTGCGTAATGATGGGTTCGATGTTCGCCGGTACCGAAGAAGCGCCAGGTGAGATCGAGCTGTTCCAGGGCCGCTCCTACAAGGCGTACCGCGGCATGGGTTCGCTGGGTGCTATGTCCCAGGCCCAGGGCTCTTCCGATCGCTACTTCCAGGACTCCTCGGCCGGTGCCGAGAAGCTGGTACCGGAAGGTATCGAAGGTCGCGTTCCGTACAAAGGCTCCCTGACCGCAATCATTCACCAGTTGATGGGCGGTCTGCGCTCCTCGATGGGTTACACCGGCAGTGCCACCATCGAAGAGATGCGCACCAAGCCTGAGTTTGTCCGCATCACCGGTGCCGGCATGGCCGAGTCCCACGTGCATGACGTGCAGATCACCAAAGAAGCGCCAAACTACCGCGTAGGTTGATGCTTCTGGCAGTACTAGCAAGCGGGGCTGTTATCGACAGCCCCGTGTCGTTTCCGATTACCACTGACGAGATTGAGTCATGGCCCTCGACATTCACGCTCACCGCATCCTGATCCTCGATTTCGGTTCCCAGTACACCCAGCTGATCGCTCGTCGCGTTCGCGAAATCGGTGTGTACTGCGAACTGCATCCGTTCGACATGGACGATGAAGCGATTCGCGAATTCGCCCCGCGCGGCATCATCCTCGCAGGCGGCCCCGAGTCGGTCCACGAAGCCAACAGCCCACGTGCCCCGCAAGCCGTTTGGGACCTGGGTGTACCTGTGTTCGGCATCTGCTACGGCATGCAGACCATGGCCGAGCAATTGGGCGGCAAGGTTGAAGGTTCCGATCTGCGCGAATTTGGTTACGCCCGTGTCGATGTCGTCGGCAAGAGCCGCGTGCTGGACGGCATCGAAGACCATGTAGACGACGATGGCGTATTCGGCCTCGATGTCTGGATGAGCCACGGTGACAAGGTTACCGAGATTCCAGCCGGCTTCCATATTCTGGCCAGCACCCCGAGCTGCCCGATCGCCGGTATGGCCGACGACACCCGTGGCTACTACGGCGTGCAGTTCCACCCGGAAGTGACCCACACCAAGCAGGGCGGTCGCATCCTGTCGCGCTTCATCCTCGACATCTGCGGCTGCGAAGCACTGTGGACTGCGTCGAACATCGTTGAAGACGCCATTGCCCAGGTGCGTGAGCAGGTGGGTTCGGCAAACGTACTGCTGGGTCTGTCTGGCGGTGTCGACTCTTCGGTGGTGGCTGCGCTGTTGCACCGTGCCATTGGCGATCAACTGACCTGCGTCTTCGTCGACAACGGCCTGCTGCGTCTGCACGAAGGTGAGCAAGTGATGGCCATGTTCGCCGAGAACATGGGCGTCAAGGTGATTCGTGCCAACGCCGAGGAACAGTTCCTGTCCAATCTGGCCGGCGAAGCCGACCCAGAGAAGAAGCGCAAGATCATCGGTCGCACCTTCATCGACGTGTTCGATGCTGAGGCGAGCAAGCTGGAGAACATCCAGTTCCTGGCCCAGGGTACCATCTACCCTGACGTGATCGAGTCGGCCGGTGCCAAGAGCGGCAAGGCTCACGTGATCAAGTCGCACCACAACGTTGGTGGCCTGCCAGAGGAAATGAACCTCAAGCTGGTCGAGCCGCTGCGCGAGCTGTTCAAGGACGAAGTCCGCCGTATCGGTCTGGAACTGGGCCTGCCTTACGACATGGTCTACCGTCACCCGTTCCCGGGCCCAGGCCTGGGTGTGCGGATCCTCGGTGAGGTGAAGAAAGAGTACGCCGACCTGCTGCGTCGTGCCGACCACATCTTCATCGAAGAGCTGCGCAAGGCCGACTGGTACCACAAGGTCAGCCAGGCGTTCGTGGTGTTCCAGCCCGTCAAATCCGTTGGCGTGGTAGGTGATGGCCGTCGTTACGCCTGGGTCGTGGCCCTGCGTGCCGTGGAAACCATCGACTTCATGACCGCCCGTTGGGCGCACCTGCCGTACGAGCTGCTGGAAACTGTCAGTGGTCGCATCATCAACGAGATCGATGGCATCTCGCGGGTGACCTACGACGTGTCGAGCAAGCCGCCGGCAACCATCGAGTGGGAATGATCCCGCGTTCGGCATAGGCTACTGACAAACCCCCGCTTTCTAGCGGGGGTTTGTTTTTTAAGCCGAGTGGATTCTGGCACTGATCCCTATAGGCGTTGGCGTGCCAATGATGCCGGCGCCGCATGCTCGCTGACACCCCGCTTCGCGCAGTGCTGTCAGGCAACAATATGTGCAAAGATAAGCTTGGAAATCTCGACGATCGCGGTCTTGCCGGTGAACTTGAACTTCACTTTGCCCAGCGACGAAAAGTAAATTTCCAACTCCGAGTCCAGGTCGAACGTGCCGGAAGTTTCAACCGAGTAGGTCACGATATTTTTGTAGGGCAGGGAGGTGAAATCCTTTTTGCTGCCGTGCATCTTGGTTTCCGCCAAACGTCGGCGGTAAGCCGGGCAGCACAGAAGCATCGCTCACGTTGACGTACCTCGGGGCTAAAACGGGTGGCTTCAGTGTTCATGACTCGATATTCTTGAATCAATATTTTTACAGGTTGGTGTTTTCATGCATAAGAGGATAAATCCAGGTTTTTTATTTGATAGCACACAATACGGATTCAGCCAGGCTGTTGTTTCAAAAGGAAGTAATCACATTTTCTTATCAGGGCAAGTTGCAGCCAATGCAGATCAGTCTCTGCACAGCGTTGGCATGTACGAGCAAGCAATACGGTGCTTAACATGCATTGAAAGGTTGTTGGCAGAAGTCCCTGCGCGCTTGAGTGATGTAACAATTCTCAGAATCTATATACGAGCTGATGCGAGTAATCCAGATTCTCAGAACGATATCTCAAGAGCACTGCATGACTCATTTGGAGACAAGTTGCCAGCCTCCTCGTGGATCTTGGTCTCGGGGTTGGCGAGCCCAGACTGGCTCCTGGAGATTGAAGCTCAAGCCGTTACTGAATAATGTGATCGCGCTCGGGCGTGTAAACGCCTGCGGCAGGCGTTTACACGATTTGTTCTAATGGTTGCCCGGCGAAACGCTGGAAGAAGCCATTGACCGTTACCAGGGCAAGCCTGGATCCCACAGGGAGCGCCCATGTTCTGCGCGGGCCCCTGTGGGAGTTGGCTTGCCAACGATGCAGGCGCCGCATGCTCGCTGGCACCCCGCTTCGCGCAGTGCTGTCAGGCAAAAATATGTGCAGAGATAAGCTTGGAAATTTCGACGATCGCGGTCTTGCCGGTGAACTCGAACTTCACTTTGCCCAGCGACGAAAAGTAAATTTCCAGCTCCGAGTCCAGGTCGAACGTGCCGGAGGTTTCAACCGAGTAGGCCACGATATTTTTGTAGGGCAGGGAGGTGAAATCCTTTTTGCTGCCGGTGAGGCCTTGCACGTTCACCGCGATGATGCGTTTGTTGGTGAACACCACGCCGTCGCGCATGGATTTGTAAGCGTCGATGACGTGTTCGCCGTCTAGCAGCAGGGCGGTTACGCGTTCGGCGTATTCGTCGTTTTGCTTGAGTTTGAAGAAGCCTTTGTTGTTGAAGTCGATCATGCGTGGATATCCCTATGAGGTAAGCAACAGTCCAGGTTTTTCAATGGCAGGGGCTGGTCGTGGGGATTCTGGTGCAGATGGGGTGGCTGCCACAAGGCGGGTGCGACAAAGTCTTCACTTAATCTTTCTCAAATGCAGGTGTATCGTATTCGCCCTTCATCGCTGGCACAGTGCGCCAGCCTGTTGAGTCTGCAGTACGAGGTGCTTGCTCCGATGTCCTTTACCCGGCGACAAATTCTCGGTGGCCTTACTGGCTTGGTGGCGGTTGGCCTGGGGGCGGGTGGTGCTGCGCGCTATTGGCTGGGCAGGACCGATCCGAATGCTGGCCATGACTATGAGCTGATTGCCGCACCCTTGGATGTGGAACTGGTATCGGGCTACAAGACACCGGCGTGGGCGTTTGGGCCTTCGGCGCCGGGCACCGAGTTGCGTGTACGTCAGGGCGAATGGCTGCGTGTACGCTTCATCAATCACCTGCCGGTTCCTACAACTATTCATTGGCACGGCATTCGCCTGCCGCTGGAAATGGATGGCGTACCCTACGTTTCGCAACTGCCGGTATTGCCGGGCGAATACTTCGACTACAAATTCCGTGTGCCGGATGCCGGTAGCTACTGGTATCACCCGCATGTGAGCAGTAGTGAGGAGCTGGGACGCGGGCTGGTGGGGCCGTTGATTGTCGAGGAGCGCGAGCCCACCGGGTTCAAGTACGAGCGCACCCTGAGCCTGAAGAGCTGGCATGTGGACGAGCAAGGGGCCTTTGTGGCCTTCAGCGTGCCTCGTGAAGCTGCCCGGGGTGGTACGGCGGGGCGCTTGCTCACCATCAATGGTGAACCCAATGCTGTTGTCGATCTGCCGGCTGGGCAGATTGTCCGCGTGCGCTTGCTCAACCTGGACAACACCCTGACCTACCGGATCAACCTGCGCGGGAATGCCGAGGCGCGTATTTATGCGCTGGATGGCAACCCGATCACGCCGCGTCCGCTGGGCAAGGACTACTGGTTGGGCCCGGGTATGCGTATTTGTCTGGCGATCAAGGTGCCGCCGGCGGGTGAGGAAATCTCCCTGCGCGATGGCCCGGTACGCTTGGGTACCTTGCGCTCGGTCGCCAGCAATGACACGCCGAGTGACTGGCCGCCAGCGCTGCCGGCCAACCCGGTGGCCGAGCCGGATCTGGCCAATGCCGAGAAGCTCCACTTCAATTTTGAGTGGGCAGGTTCGGTGTCGGTGAATACCGAGAATCGACCGCCGAGCCTGTGGCAGATCAATGGTGTTGCCTGGGACATCACGGATAAGACCTGCTCTGATCGCCCGATTGCTACGCTGAAGAAGGGCAAGAGTTACATCTTCGAGCTGAAGAACATGACCCAGTATCAGCACCCTGTTCACCTGCATGGCATGTCCTTCAAGGTGATTGGGTCGAACCGACGCAAAATCGAGCCGTACTTCACCGACACCTACCTGTTGGGCAAGAACGAACGCGCCCAGGTCGCCTTGGTAGCCGATAACCCGGGAACCTGGATGTTCCACTGTCATGTCATCGATCACATGGAAACCGGCCTGATGGCTGCAATCGAGGTAGCCTGATGCGCCAGCCCCAGATCATTGATCGCAGTCGCGATCAGGTTTTCATGCGGATGGCCCTGGACCTTGCGGCCCAAGGCGCGGCCTTGGGTGAAGTGCCGGTGGGTGCGGTGCTGGTGCAGCATGGTGAGGTCATTGGTCGGGGGTTCAATTGCCCGATCAGTGGCAGTGATCCCAGCGCGCATGCCGAGATGGTCGCCATTCGTGCGGCCGCGCAGGCTGCCAGTAACTACCGCTTGCCGGGCAGCACCCTCTACGTGACGCTGGAGCCGTGCAGCATGTGCGCAGGGCTGATCGTCCATTCGCGTATTGCCCGTGTGGTGTACGGGGCGCTGGAGCCTAAAGCCGGGGTGGTGCAGAGCCAGGGGCAGTTTTTTACCCAGGGTTTTCTCAACCACCGCGTGCTGTTTGAAGGCGGGGTATTGGCCGAGGAGTGCGGCAGTATTCTCACTGAGTTCTTCAAGGCGCGGCGTGCGCGATCCTGAGCGGGCATGCCGCCGGACAGTGCGCGATGACTGACAGCGGGGCTCAGAGGGACGATGGCTGCTCAGGTGGTTTGGTCTTGTTGACCCCCGGCACATGCAGGTTGCCTTCGGCCACCTGATTGCCCTCAAGCTGTGGCTGCGTAACCCAGGTCAGGATGTCGTAGTAGCGACGGATGTTGGCCACGAAGTGCACGGGTTCGCCGCCGCGGGCGTAGCCATACCGGGTTTTGCTGTACCACTGCTTTTGCGACAGGCGTGGCAGCATTTTCTTTACATCCAGCCACTTGTTCGGGTTCAGGCCTTCCCGGGCCGCCAATTTACGTGCGTCGTCCAGGTGGCCGCTGCCCACGTTGTAGGCCGCCAGTGCGAACCAGGTACGGTCCGGCTCTTCGATCTTGTCGTCCAGTTCGTTCTTGACGTGCATGAAGTACTTGGCGCCACCGCTGATGCTCTGCTTGGGGTCCAGTCGATTGGAGACGCCCATGGCCTGGGCCGTGCGTTGGGTGAGCATCATCAGCCCGCGAACGCCGGTCTTGGAGGTGACCTCTGCCTGCCACATCGACTCTTGGTAGCCGATGGCCGCCAGCAGGCGCCAATCAACCTTTTCTTTCTTGGCCGTGGCCTGGAAATGCTTCTCGAAGCGTGGCAAGCGTTGCTGCAGGTGTTGGGCGAAGGTATACGCGCCGACGTAGCCAAGTACATCGACATGGCCGTAATAGCGGTCTTTCAGGCGTTGCAGGGTGCCGTTCTTTTGGGCCTTGTCGAGGAAGGTGTTGATTTCGTTGAGCAGGCTGTTGTCGTCGCCAGCGGCGACGGCCCAGCGCTGGTCGCGGGCGTCCCCCAGATCAAACGCTACCCGTACGTTGGGGAAGTACACCTGGTTCATTGCCAATTCGTTGGAGTCGACCAGGGTCAGGTCGATCTGGCCTTCGTCGACCATGCGCAGCAGGTCGACCACTTCGACCGCCTCGGACTCTTCGTAGCTGAGCTTGGGGTACTGTTTCTTCAGTTCCGCCAACTGCTCGGCATGGGAGCTGCCCTTGAGCACCATGATGCGCTTGCCGACCAGGTCGGTGACGTCGGTAGGGCGTGAGCGGCCGTTGCGATAAATGATCTGGGGCGTGACTTCCAGGTAGGGGTGGGAAAAGCGCACCTGTTGTTTGCGCTGCTCGCTGCTGACCAGGCCGGCGGCCGCCAGAACCGGGCCTTGTGGTTTGCCCAGTTGTCCGAACAGGTCGTCAAGGTTGTCAGCGGTTTCGATCTTCAGCTCTACCCCCAGATCGTCGGCAAAGCGCTTGACCAGTTCGTACTCGAAGCCGGTTTCGCCGTTGCGGTCCTGGAAGTAGGTGGCCGGGCTGTTGCGGGTAACCACGCGCAGCACGCCATCCTCTTTGACTCGCTCGAGTGTGCTGGGTTTTTCAACGCAGGCACCGAGCAGCAGTAAGAGTCCGGTTGCGATGAGCCATTTGGCGCAACGCTGGCGCAAAGCAGTCTGGGCAAACATAACGTGCAGTATACGCAAAGGTCAGGCCCAGCCATATCTCGACAATGGGTGGCTTGTCTGTTAGCGATGGGCAAAAATGTACGTGCAAAACGTAGGGTTTTTACCGTCTTTTTCAATTTAAGAGGTGGCGCTGTTGTAGGCCGTCAGCAGATACCGATATTCGGGCAGGTGTGGATGCAGCGTTTCGAGTGCCTGACGCGCCGGTTTAGGCTACAATGCACGGCCTCTAAGCACACCCCCTTCCTGAGGCTGTCCCGACGATGTTGATCCTGCGCGGCGCTCCTGCCCTTTCTGCCTTTCGCCACGGTAAGTTAATCGAGCAACTGAGCCAGAAAGTCCCCGCTGTTAGTGGTTTGTATGCTGAATTCGCTCATTTCGCCGAGGTTGACGGTGATCTGACCGCCGATCAACAGCAGGTGCTTGCACGTCTGCTCAAGTACGGCCCTAGCGTACCGGTTCAGGAGCCCACTGGCCGCCTGTTTCTGGTAGTGCCACGTTTCGGCACCATTTCGCCCTGGTCGAGCAAGGCCAGCGACATCGCCCACAACTGTGGCCTGACTAATATCCAGCGCCTGGAGCGGGGTATCGCCTTCTATGTCAGCGGTGAGCTGAGCGAGGCTGATGTCGTTGCTGTTGCCGACGTGCTGCACGACCGCATGACTCAGCTGGTGCTGAGCAAGCTGGAAGATGCCGCGGGTCTGTTCAGTCACGCACAACCCAAGCCGTTGACGGCGGTCGATGTGCTGGCCGGCGGCCGTGCCGCACTGGAAAAGGCCAACGTCGAGTTGGGCCTGGCCCTGGCTGACGATGAGATCGATTACCTGGTCAATGCCTTCCTGGGCTTGAAGCGCAATCCGCACGACATCGAGCTGATGATGTTCGCCCAGGCCAACTCCGAGCATTGCCGGCACAAGATCTTCAATGCCAGCTGGGATATCGATGGCGAAAGCCAGGAAAAAAGCCTGTTCGGCATGATCAAGAACACCTACCAACTGCACAGCGAAGGCGTGTTGTCTGCTTACAAGGACAACGCCTCGGTGATCGTAGGTTCCGTGGCCGGTCGTTTCTTCCCGAACCCTGAAACCCGCCAGTACGGCGCGGTGCAGGAGCCGGTCCACATCCTGATGAAGGTCGAGACCCACAACCACCCGACCGCTATTGCGCCGTTCCCGGGGGCTTCTACCGGTTCCGGTGGCGAGATTCGCGACGAAGGCGCTACCGGCCGTGGTGCCAAGCCGAAAGCGGGCCTGACCGGTTTCACCGTGTCCAACCTGCGCATCCCCGGTTTCGAACAGCCTTGGGAAAAGCCTTACGGCAAGCCTGAGCGCATCGTCAACGCGCTGGACATCATGATTGAAGGCCCACTGGGTGGTGCGGCGTTCAACAACGAATTCGGTCGTCCAGCCCTGACCGGCTACTTCCGTACCTTCGAGCAGTCGATCACGACCCCGCACGGTGATGAAGTCCGTGGTTACCACAAGCCGATCATGCTGGCCGGTGGTATGGGCAACATCCGTGAAGACCACGTGCAGAAGGGCGAAATCAGCGTCGGCGGCAAGCTGATCGTGCTGGGTGGCCCGGCCATGCTGATCGGCCTGGGCGGCGGTGCCGCCTCGTCGATGGCGACCGGTTCCAGCTCGGCTGACCTGGACTTCGCTTCCGTTCAGCGGGAAAACCCTGAAATGGAGCGTCGTTGCCAGGAAGTGATCGACCGCTGCTGGCAGCTGGGCGACAACAACCCGATCAAGTTCATTCACGACGTCGGTGCGGGCGGCCTGTCCAACGCTTTCCCTGAACTGGTTAACGACGCCGGTCGCGGTGGTCGTTTCGAACTGCGCAACGTGCCGAACGACGAACCAGGCATGGCACCGCTGGAAATCTGGAGCAACGAATCCCAAGAGCGTTATGTGCTCTCGGTCGATGCGGCCGATTTCGAGCGTTTCAAGGCTATCTGTGAGCGTGAGCGCTGCCCGTTCGCGGTGGTTGGCGAGGCCACTGCCGAACCGCATCTGACCGTTACCGACAGCCATTTCGGCAACAATCCGGTGGATATGCCACTGGACGTGTTGCTGGGCAAGCCGCCAAAAATGCACCGTTCGGTGACCCGTGAAGCGGAACTGGGCGATGATTTCGATCCAAGCGCACTGGCGCTGGATGACTCCATTGATCGCGTATTGCGTCACCCTGCGGTGGCCAGCAAGAGCTTCCTGATCACCATCGGCGACCGCACCATCACGGGTCTGGTTGCTCGCGACCAGATGGTCGGCCCGTGGCAAGTGCCCGTGGCCGATGTCGCTGTCACCGCCACCAGTTTCGATGTCTACACCGGTGAAGCGATGGCCATGGGTGAGCGTACCCCGTTGGCCCTGCTCGATGCCCCGGCGTCCGGTCGCATGGCGATTGGCGAGACCCTGACCAACATGGCTGCCTCGCGGATCGGCAAGCTGTCCGACATCAAGCTGTCGGCCAACTGGATGTCTGCCGCAGGTCACCCGGGTGAAGATGCGCGTCTGTATGACACCGTCAAGGCCGTTGGTATGGAGCTGTGCCCAGAGCTGGGCCTGACCATTCCGGTGGGCAAGGACTCCATGTCCATGAAGACCCGCTGGAGCGAAGAGGGCGAGGAGAAGAGCGTTACCTCGCCGCTGTCGCTGGTTGTCACCGGTTTTGCGCCTGTGACTGACATTCGCAAGACCCTCACCCCAGAGCTGCGTATGGACAAGGGCGAGACCGATCTGATCCTGATCGACCTCGGCCGTGGCCAGAACCGCATGGGTGCCTCGATCCTGGCACAGACCCACGGCAAACTGGGCAGCCAGGCGCCGGACGTCGACGATGCCGAAGACCTGAAAGCCTTCTTCGCCGTGATCCAGGGCCTGAACGCTGACGGTCATCTGTTGGCCTACCACGACCGTTCCGATGGTGGTCTGCTGGTCAGCGCACTGGAAATGGCCTTTGCCGGTCACTGTGGCCTGAGCCTGGAGCTCGACACCCTGACCAGCAAGCGTGAGAAGGTCGCGGCGATTCTTTTCAACGAAGAGTTGGGTGCGGTCATCCAGGTGCGTCAGGACGCTACGGCAGAGGTACTGGCACAGTTCAGCGCCGCAGGCCTTGGTGAGGACTGTGTTGCCGTGATCGGCCAACCGATCAACAGCGCAGAAGTGCAGATCAGCCTGAACGGCGAAGTGCTGTTCGACGGTGAGCGCAGTGTGTTGCAGCGCACCTGGGCGGAAACCAGCTACCGGATCCAGCGTCTGCGTGATAACGCTGACTGTGCCGATCAGGAGTTCAATGCCCTGCTGGAAGAAGACAACCCAGGCTTGAACGCCAAGCTGGGCTTTGACGTCAACCAGGATGTCGCGGCGCCTTACATCAAGACCGGTATTCGTCCGCAAGTGGCTGTACTGCGTGAGCAGGGTGTCAACGGCCAGGTGGAAATGGCCGCTGCGTTCGACCGCGCCGGCTTCAATGCCATCGACGTGCACATGAGCGATATCCTCGCTGGTCGCGTTGACCTGAACGACTTCAAGGGGCTGGTCGCCTGTGGTGGCTTCTCTTATGGTGACGTGCTGGGTGCCGGTGAAGGCTGGGCCAAGTCGGCCCTGTTCAACAGCCGTGCCCGTGATGCCTTCCAGGGCTTCTTCGAGCGTAACGACAGCTTCACCCTGGGTGTCTGCAACGGTTGCCAGATGCTCTCCAACCTGCACGAGCTTATTCCGGGCAGCGAGCTCTGGCCGCACTTCGTGCGTAACCGTTCCGAGCAGTTCGAGGCCCGTGTGGCTATGGTTCAGGTTCAGGAGTCGAACTCGATCTTCCTGCAGGGCATGGCCGGTTCGCGTATGCCGATCGCCATCGCTCACGGTGAAGGTCATGCCGAGTTCCAGAGCCCTGAGGCGCTGCTTGAAGCAGACCTGTCCGGCTGCGTGGCGCTGCGTTTTGTCGACAACCATGGCAAGGTCACCGAAGCTTACCCGGCCAACCCTAACGGTTCGCCGCGTGGTATCACTGGCCTGACCAGCCGCGACGGTCGCGTCACCATCATGATGCCGCACCCTGAGCGGGTCTTCCGTGCCGTACAGAACTCCTGGAAGCCGGACGAGTGGAATGAAGACGGTGCGTGGATGCGGATGTTCCGTAACGCGCGCGTGTGGGTGAACTAAGCCGGATGTACAAGCTCGCCTTCTTCGTACCGCCTAGCCATCTAGAGGTGGTCAAGGCTGCCGTATTCGCCGCCGGTGGCGGCCGAATCGGTGACTATGATTGCTGCGCCTGGCAGGTACTTGGCCAGGGCCAGTTTCGCCCACTGGACGGTAGCCAGCCGTTCATTGGGCAGGCGGGTGTGGTTGAGCAGGTGGAAGAGTGGCGCGTAGAGTTGGTGGTGGCCGACGCGTTGATTGAGTCGGTCGTCACTGCTCTGAAGCAGAGCCATCCGTATGAAACCCCGGCCTATGAAGTCTGGCAGCTCGCCAACTTTTGAGGGGTTCAATAAAAACGCCGCGATCGATACCGATCGCGGCGTTTTTTTATGGGTTCAGTTTACTGCTCTTGCTGCCTCAGGGGCGGATCTCGATCAGGGTGCCGTCCTTGACCAGGCTCCAGACTTCGCGCATGTCGGCGTTCTTCATGGCGATGCAGCCTTCGGTCCAGTCCAGGGTATGGAAGTACCACTCCGGGTACTCGTCATTGAGGGGGGTACCGTGGATCATGATCATGCCGCCAGGCTCGACACCTTCGCGGCGCGCTCGGGCGGCATCGCTGACGTTCGGGTAGGAGACATGCATGGCCAGGTTGTAGCGATCGCTTACCTTGCGCCAGTCAAGCCAGTACAGGCCTTCTGGGGTGCGTTTGTCACCTTCGCGCTGTTTCGGGCCGTTGGGCTGCTTGCCCAGGGAGATGCGGTAGCTCTTGAATGGTTCGCCAGCGCTGATCAGTTGCAGTTGGCGGGCTGATTTTATGACCAGCACTTTCTCGACGGTGCGTTGCTGTGAGACCGGCTTGGTCACGATGGTTTCGGTGAAGGCCGCCTGAGATACCGAGGCCACTGTGAGGCAGAAGAGGGCAAGCAACCAACGCATGAAACAATATCCCTGATAAGTAGCCAGATCTAAGTCGTGAATGACGGGCCGAACAGGGGGGGTAGGCATTCGTTACCGACCGGGAAGCGCTGCTCGACGAGGTCACGATAATAGCATTCTAGGGTACGACTGATGGTGCGGAAAGCCAGCTCATCCCAAGGTATTTCGCTCTTTTCAAACAGCCGTACTTCCAGGCTTTCCTCGCCAATGGCGAAATCCAGATCGCTCAGTTCGGCGCGGAAGAACACGTGTACCTGGTTGATGTGCGGCAGGTCGAACAGTTGGTACAGGCTCATTGGGCCAAGTCGCGCGCAGGCCTCTTCGATGGTCTCGCGGCGAGCGGCCTGTTCGATGGTCTCACCGTTCTCCATGAAACCAGCCGGCAGGGTCCAGTAGCCGCGTCGGGGTTCGATGGCGCGGCGGCACAGCAGTATCTGGCTGCCCCAGATTGGCAGAACGCCGGCGACGATGTTCGGGTTCTGGTAATGAACGGTCTGGCAATGCTCGCACACATAGCGCAGGCGGCTGTCGCCTTCGGGGATGCACTGAATGACCGGTTTGCCGCAGGCGCTGCAGAAATTCATGATCGGATTATCCTGATGGTTAGGCCTATCTTCGCGCCAGTGTCGGCAGGCCCGCAAGCGGGTTTGCCGCAGGGGGTTGGGCAGGGCGGTGCATTTGGTGCATGATGAGGAGAGTCCTTGAGTTGAGAGAGACCATGCTGGACGAGTTACTTCGCCGAGTGAGTAGTCATACACCGAGTACCCTGGAGACGGATCGACGTTTTCCCGAGGCCGCCGTGTTATTGCCCATCACGCGCAGCGACGAGCCTGAGCTGGTGCTCACCTTGCGCGCCAAGGGGCTTTCCACCCATGGTGGTGAAGTAGCCTTCCCGGGTGGTCGACGCGACCCGGAAGACCCCGACCTGATCTTCACCGCCTTGCGCGAGGCCGAGGAGGAGATTGGCCTGCCGCCGGGCCTGGTGGAGGTCATCGGCCCGTTAAGCCCACTGATTTCCCTGCACGGCTTGCGCGTCACGCCCTTTGTCGGGGTGATTCCCGACTATGTCGAGTACCGCGCCAACGATGCTGAAATTGCCGCTGTGTTTACTGTGCCGCTGGCGTTCTTTCGTCAGGACCCGCGCGACCATACGCACCGCATCGACTATCAGGGGCGCAGTTGGTATGTGCCCAGCTACCGATTCGGCGAATACAAGATCTGGGGGTTGTCGGCGATCATGATCGTCGAGCTGGTCAATCTGGTTTACGATGCCGGCATCTGCTTGCACAAGCCGCCAGAGCGTTTCATTCCAATCTGAGCGGGCTCAACCGCCATGATCCAATCGTGAGGAACCACGCATGAAATACCGTCTGGGCGACCTGCGGGTCGAAACTCATCCGCAGAGCTGGGCTGCGCCCACCGCCACGCTGATTGGCAAGGTGCGCTTGCAGGCGGGCGCCAGTGTCTGGTTCGGTGCGGTACTGCGTGGTGACAACGAGCTGATCGACATTGGCGAGAACAGCAACGTTCAGGACGGTACGGTGATGCACACCGACATGGGTTCGCCGCTGACCATCGGTAAGGGCGTGACGATTGGTCACAATGCCATGCTCCATGGCTGCACGGTGGGTGACTACAGCCTGATCGGCATCAACGCCGTAATCCTCAACGGCGTGCGTATCGGCAAGCACTGTATTATCGGCGCCAATGCACTGATTCCCGAAGGCAAGGAGATCCCCGATGGCTCCTTGGTCATGGGCTCGCCGGGCAAGGTCGTGCGCGAGCTGACAGAAGCACAGATGAAAATGCTTGAAGCCAGCGCGGCCCACTACGTTCACAACGCACAGCGTTATGCCCGTGATCTGGCTGAGCAGGAGGCATGATGGTCAGCCCGGAGCGCCCGGTGGCGTCACCTTGTGTCAACGTGTGCGCACTGGACGAGCAGGATATCTGTACCGGTTGTCAGCGTACCGCCAGTGAAATCACGCGCTGGGGGCGCATGGACAACAGTGAGCGGCGTGAGGTGCTGCTGTTGTGCCACGAGCGCGCACTGGCTGCGGGTTTGATACTGTCGACGGCCCAGCCATCGGCTTGAGCCTTACCGGGGCGGTCAAGTATTCTGTCCGGCTTGCCCTTCGGTTGCCCCTATGTTCTTTCTGATTGCTTACATCAGCAGTGTCGTGCTGATCAACTACGCCTTTTCCAGCGCCCCGCACCTGGACATCATCTGGTCTGCCTGGGGTGGTCTGGTGTTTATCCTGCGCGATATGGTGCAAACCCGCTTTGGGCATGGCGCTCTGATCGCCATGCTGGCAGCGCTGGTACTGTCCTACCTCACCTCCGAACCGGCCATCGCCCTGGCCAGCGCCACGGCTTTTGCGGTCTCCGAGTGCATCGACTGGCTGGTCTTCAGTATCACCAAGCGGCCCTTGCATGACCGCCTCTGGCTCAGCTCGGCGCTGAGCATTCCGCTGGATACCTTTATCTTCTTCGGCATGATCGGTGCGCTGACGCCTGCGGTAGTCGGTACTGCATTGGGCTCCAAATTTGCCGGTGTGACGGTGGTCTGGCTGGCGATGGCCTGGCGCGCGCGGAAAAACGCTTACGCCAGCTGAGGCTTAGATGACCGGTTCATGTAAAATGTGCTCCCTATTACCGGGTTGCACCGAGCGCGGGGCGGCCCTGGACTCCTTCCTTTTGAGGACCTGAGATGACCCGTATCGGAACCCCATTGTCGCCGACCGCGACCCGCGTACTGCTGTGTGGCTGCGGCGAGCTGGGCAAGGAAGTGGTAATCGAGCTGCAACGCCTGGGTGTTGAAGTGATTGCCGTGGACCGTTACGCCGATGCGCCGGCCATGCAGGTGGCGCACCGTAGTCATGTGATCAACATGCTCGATGGTGTTGCCCTGCGCGCTGTGATCGAGGCCGAGAAGCCGCACTACATCGTTCCGGAAATTGAAGCCATTGCCACCGCGACCCTGGTCGAGCTGGAAGCTGAAGGCTTTACCGTGGTGCCGACAGCCCGTGCTGCGCAATTGACCATGAACCGTGAAGGCATCCGTCGTCTGGCCGCTGAAGAGCTCGATCTGCCGACCTCGCCGTATCATTTTGCCGACACCTTCGAAGACTATCGCAAGGCTGTTGAAGACCTGGGCTTCCCGTGCGTGGTCAAGCCGGTGATGAGCTCTTCGGGCAAGGGTCAAAGCCTGCTCAAGAGCGCCGATGACCTGCAGAAGGCCTGGGACTACGCTCAAGAGGGCGGTCGTGCCGGCAAGGGGCGGGTGATTATCGAGGGCTTCATTGACTTCGACTACGAAATCACCTTGCTGACCGTGCGACACATTGGCGGTACGACGTTCTGCGCACCTGTCGGCCATCGCCAGGAAAAGGGCGATTATCAGGAGTCCTGGCAGCCGCAGGCCATGAGTCCGGTAGCGCTGGCTGAGTCCGAGCGCGTGGCCAAGGCCGTTACTGAGGCCTTGGGCGGGCGTGGTCTGTTCGGTGTCGAACTGTTCGTCAAAGGCGATCAGGTGTGGTTCAGCGAAGTATCGCCGCGCCCGCATGATACCGGTCTGGTTACCCTGATTTCCCAGGACCTGTCGCAGTTCGCCCTGCATGCGCGTGCCATTCTTGGCCTGCCAATCCCGTTGATTCGTCAGTTTGGTCCGTCGGCGTCGGCGGTCATTCTGGTTGAGGGGCAGTCGCAGCAGACCGCATTTGCCAATCTGGGCGCCGCGCTGAGCGAGCCGGATACCGCGCTGCGTCTGTTTGGCAAACCGGAGGTGAATGGTCAGCGCCGCATGGGTGTGTGCCTGGCGCGTGACGAGTCGATCGAGGCCGCCCGGGCCAAGGCGACCCGCGCTTCGCAAGCGGTCAAGGTTGAGTTGTAAGGTTTAAGCACCCTCGCTAGCAAGCCTGACTCCTGCTGGAGGCAGGCTTGCTAGCGATGAGCTGCAGTGCAGCGCTTAAAGCTCCGAATGTCGCGTTTCTTTCAGGCACAGCACGGCAATCAGGCTCAGCAGAGCCGCCGCCGAAACATAGCCTCCCACCCAGCTCAAGCCCCCCATGCTCACCAGTTTCTGGGCAAAGAACGGTGCTGCCGATGCGCCGACGATGCCACCTAGGTTATAGGCTGCCGAAGCCCCGGTGTAGCGCACATGGGTCGGGAACAGCTCTGGTAGCAGCGCGCCCATCGGCGCAAATGTCACGCCCATCAGAAACAGCTCGATAGCCAGGAACAGGGCTACACCAGTGGTCGAACCCTGAGTCAGCAAGGGCTCCATGGTGAAACCCGACAGGATGGCCAGAATGCCACCGCCAATCAGCACAGGCTTGCG
The DNA here is from genome assembly GCF_053629555.1 of Pseudomonas sp. HLS-6 TE3448. Taxonomy (NCBI): domain Bacteria; kingdom Pseudomonadati; phylum Pseudomonadota; class Gammaproteobacteria; order Pseudomonadales; family Pseudomonadaceae; genus Pseudomonas; species Pseudomonas sp. HLS-6 TE3448. Next base: position 2,442,832 of record NZ_JBRJIO010000001.1, read on the forward strand.
GCCGTAACGGTCGCTGAGCCAGGCCGACAGTGGCGTGGCCAGGGCCATGAACAGCACGGCGAAGCACAGCATGCCCAGGAAGCTCTCGCGGCTATAGCCAAGCGTCGATACGCCATAGCTCAGTGAGAATACGGTGGAAATGTAGAACAGGGCATAGCACACCACCATGGCCGCAGCACCCAGCAGCATGGGCGCCCAATACTGGGAGAACAGCTCTATGACGGGCATTTTGACGCGTTCGTGGCGAGCGACTGCCTTGGCGAATACCGGGGTTTCTTCCAGTTGCAGGCGCACGTAGAGGCCGACAATGACCAGTGCGGCGCTGAGCAGGAACGGAATGCGCCAGCCCCAGCTACGGAATTGTTCATCGGTCAGCAGCAAGGCTAGGGTCAGGAACAGGCCATTGGCCGCCAGGAAGCCGATCGATGGTCCTAGTTGAGGGAACATGCCAAACCAGGCGCGTTTGCCCTTTGGCGCATTCTCGGTGGCCAGCAATGCCGCCCCGCCCCATTCCCCGCCCAGGCCAAGGCCTTGGCCGAAGCGCAGCACGCAGAGCAGGACCGGCGCCCAGGCTCCGATGCTGTCGTAGCCGGGCAGTACGCCGATCAGTGTGGTGCAGACGCCCATCAGCAGTAACGAGGCGACCAGGGTCGACTTGCGCCCGATGCGGTCACCGAAGTGGCCGAACAGCGCCGAACCCAGGGGGCGTGCCAGAAACGCGATACCAAACGTCAGGAAGGCCGAAAGCATCTGCGCGGTGCTGGAGGTCTGGGGAAAGAATACCGGGCCGATGACCAATGCAGCGGCGGTGGCATAGACGTAAAAATCGTAGAACTCGATGGCGGTGCCGATAAAGCTCGCGGTCGCGACGCGTGCGGGCGAGTTGCCTGGGGCGGCTGCGGTTGTGCCGTCGTAGGTGTGGGTGGTTGTCATTCAATGATCCCTGACAGTCAAGTGCTCCATGGGCCGGCGAGTGTGCGCAATGCAAGGCGAGTACTCGGCAAGGCGAGTACTCGCAGGCGTCGAAGCTGTTTTAGTTATGCGTTATTGAGGTGCCAATGAACATGCGCCCTCTGGGGATGGGGGCGGGCGCGAGCAGTGGGTCGGGGTTTGAGCCGCTGCCGGTAAAGCGCGCAATGTTCAGTCAGACTGACTGGCCGAGATTCGCCGGATGCGGGTAGCGGGCGTTACGGCTGGGCTGGGTAAGCGTGCATCGAGTATAGCTAACGGGTTACTGTCCAGACCAGCACGCGACTGGCGCAATTGTCCTCGGTTTCGAGGATTTCCATGCGATATCGGCCTATTTTCAGGCATACAGCGCTTTCGGGGATGCTTTCCAGGGCCTCGGTAACCAGCCCGTTGAGCGTTTTGGGCCCATCGCTGGGCAGGTGCCAGCCGAGGCAGCGGTTCAGTTCGCGCAACGAAGCAGCGCCTTCGATGACAAAACGGCCGTCGGCCTGCGGATGGATATGCGGGTTGTCCAGGCTGTGTTCATCCTCAAACTCGCCGACGATCTCTTCGAGGATGTCCTCCAGGGTGACGATGCCCAGCACTTCACCATATTCGTCGACCACCACGCCGAGGCGGCGCTGCTGTTTGTGGAAATTCAGCAACTGCAACTGCAGGGGCGTGCTTTCGGGGACGAAGTACGGTTCGTAGCAGGTTGCCAGCAAGATTTCCTTGGTCAGTTCGCCCTTGGGGAGCAGGTGGCTGATCTGCCGGGTGTTGAGTACTGCTTCGACCTGGTTGATGTCGCTGTGGAACACCGGCAGGCGCGTGTGGCGGCTGATGATCAGCTGTTCGATGATGGTTTCGATCGAATCATCCAGGTTAATGCCGTCCACGTCGTTGCGCGGCACCAGGATGTCGTTGACCGTCACCTTGTCCAGGGTCTGCAGGCTATGGAGCAGCGGGGCTTTGTGGTGGCCGTGGTCCAGTGCGGCGTCCTGCTCGCTGTGCGTATCCTGCTCGTTGTTGTCGTGCTGGCTGACCGTATTGGCCTTCAGGGCAAAGGGGCGTATCAGCAGGCGGGCAATGCCATCGAACACGCAGGCCAGTGGTTGAATGGCGTGCAGTGGGTACTTGAGCAGGCTGTTGCCGAGGCCAACGATTGCCTCTGGGCAGCGTCGCGCCAGCCGGCGAGGCATGTACTCTGCGAACACCAGAAGGGCTGCGGCTGCGGCTGCGGCGCCTGCCCAGAAGCCGGTATCGCCCATGCAGCGCAGGCCAAGCTGCACGGCCAGGGCAAACACCAGCAGTTTGCCGAGGCTGGCGCAGAGGATCAGGGCGGACAAGGGCAATTCCAGGAGGGGTCGCTCGCCTTGCTGACCGTTGCGCCGCTGCAGCATCTGCTGTCGGGCCGCGTCCACTGTGGCGAAGAGTGCCGACCATATCAGTGCCAGCGCCAGTGCGCCGAGCAGAGGGCCTAGTGGCAGGTTGTCCATAGGTGGCGGCCTGTCAGATATGCAGGATGAATTCGCGTACCAGCTTGCTGCCGAAATAGGCCAGCATCAGCAGGCAGAAACCGGCCAGGGTCCAGCGGATCGCCTTGTGCCCGCGCCAGCCAAGGCGGTTGCGTCCCCAGAGCAGCACGCTGAACACGATCCAGGCCAGGCAGGCCAGTAGCGTTTTATGCACCAGGTGTTGGGCAAAGAGGTTCTCGACGAACAGCCAGCCGGAGATCAGCGAGAGCGACAGCAGCCCCCAGCCGGCCCAGAGAAAGCCAAACAGCAGGCTTTCCATGGTTTGGAGGGGTGGGAAGTTCTTGATCAGGCCAGAAGGGTGCTTGTGCTTGAGCTGGTGGTCCTGCAGCAGTAGCAGCAGTGCCTGGAATACGGCGATGGTGAACATGCCGTAGGCCAGGATCGACAGCAGGATATGCGCAAGGATGCCTGGTTCTTCATTGATCAGCGGCGGCGTGCCGGCAGGTGCGAACTGCGCACTCAAGGCGGTGACCAGCCCGAGTGGGAACAGTAATACCAGCAGGTTTTCCACCGGGATGCGCAGGCAGGCGACCAGCGTCAAGGTGATCACCGCCGTCGCGATCAGGCTGGCGGCACTGAAAAAGTCCAGGCTCAAGCCCAGCGGCGTCAGCAGTTGGCAGTACAGTGCGGTGCCTTGTGCGGCAACGGCAAAGCAGCCTAGCAGGCTGAGCAGGCGTTTGTTGGCCTTGGTGCCCTGTGCGAGGCGTGTACCGTGATAGAGGGTCGCGGCGGCGTAGAGGCAGGCGGCGATCAGATTGGGTAGCAGACTGGGTGACAAGGGGAGCATAAGTCCTGTTAGGCAAGCCCGAAAGAAACTGAGTTTGGCATAGAACGCGTGCACCAAGGAAGACTGCAAGCCGACGGCCTGGTGTGCTTAGTGCTCAGTCTTCGTTATAATCGTCGGCCTGCCTTCGCCCTAGGCTGGCCGAGCGCGCCAGAGGCAGCTGATAAACCTCGGTTCAACAGAGCCTGAAAGGATCCCCATGTTTGAAAACTTGACCGACCGTCTGTCACAGACGCTGCGCCATGTCACCGGCAAAGCCAAACTGACCGAAGACAACATCAAAGACACCCTGCGTGAAGTGCGCATGGCGTTGCTCGAGGCCGACGTCGCCCTGCCGGTGGTCAAGGATTTCGTCAACAAGGTCAAGGAACGTGCGGTCGGCACTGAAGTGTCGCGCAGCCTGACACCAGGCCAGGCGTTCGTGAAGATCGTCCAGGCCGAGCTTGAAGGCCTGATGGGTGCGGCCAACGAAGACCTGGCGCTCAATGCCGCTCCACCTGCCGTAGTCCTGATGGCCGGCTTGCAGGGTGCGGGTAAAACCACCACCGCCGGCAAGCTGGCGCGCTTCCTTAAAGAGCGCAAGAAAAAGACCGTGATGGTGGTGTCTGCCGACGTCTACCGTCCTGCGGCAATCAAGCAGCTGGAAACCCTGGCCAACGATATCGGCGTGACGTTCTTTCCGTCGGATATCAGCCAGAAGCCGGTAGCTATCGCTGAAGCGGCAATTCGCGAAGCCAAGCTGAAGTTCATCGACGTGGTGATCGTCGATACCGCCGGTCGCCTGCACGTCGACGCCGAGATGATGGCCGAGATCAAGCAGCTGCACGCCGCGGTCAAGCCGATCGAGACCCTGTTCGTGGTTGATGCCATGACCGGTCAGGATGCGGCGAACACGGCCAAGGCCTTCGGTGATGCGCTGCCCCTGACCGGTGTGGTGCTGACCAAGGTCGACGGCGATGCCCGTGGTGGTGCTGCACTGTCGGTGCGTGCGATTACCGGCAAGCCGATCAAATTCATCGGTATGGGCGAGAAGACCGAAGCCCTCGAGCCCTTCCACCCGGACCGTATCGCCTCGCGAATCCTGGGTATGGGTGACGTGCTCAGCCTGATCGAGCAGGCCGAGCAGACCCTCGACAAGGAAAAGGCCGACAAGCTGGCCAAGAAGCTGAAGAAGGGCAAGGGCTTCGACCTCGAAGACTTCCGTGACCAGCTTCAGCAAATGAAGAACATGGGCGGCCTCGGCGGCCTGATGGACAAGCTGCCAAGTATCGGTGGGGTCAACCTGGCGCAGATGGGCAGTGCCCAGGGCGCGGCCGAGAAGCAGTTCAAGCAGATGGAAGCGATCATCAACTCGATGACTCCGGCCGAGCGCCGTGACCCCGAGATGATCAGCGGTTCGCGCAAGCGCCGCATCGCCATCGGTTCCGGTACCCAGGTGCAGGACATCGGTCGCTTGATCAAGCAGCACAAGCAAATGCAGAAAATGATGAAGAAGTTCTCCGCCAAAGGCGGTATGGCGAAAATGATGCGTGGCCTGGGCGGCATGATGCCAGGCGGCGGCATGCCGAAGCTGTAACCTCAAATTCAAGGCGTCGGTCGGGCCTGTTGGGCCTGTACCGATGCACTGGGTTCCGCCATTGGCGGATACAAACGCCGCTGTCAGCAGCGGCACAACTGGCAAATCTGCAAGGCGCCCCTGGGGTCGCCGGAAAAAGGCATTTGCAAAAGTCCGTATATTCCTTGAGAATATGCGGCCTTTCGGGCACCCGTGCCCGCTGTGCATTACAGATTTGCAGCACCGACTACAGGAATGATGTTCACATGGTAACCATCCGTCTTGCCCGTGGCGGCTCCAAAAAGCGCCCGTTCTACCACCTCACCGTGACCAACAGCCGCAATGCGCGCGACGGTCGTTTCGTTGAGCGTATTGGCTTCTTCAACCCGGTTGCTGCCGGTGGTGAAGTTCGTCTGTCCGTGAACCAAGAGCGCGCCACCTACTGGCTGAGCCAAGGTGCACAGCCGTCTGAGCGTGTTGCTCAGCTGCTGAAGGACGCTGCTAAGGCTGCTGCCTGAGCAGTATGAACGCGACGCCAGAAAGTGCTGATGACCTGATCGTTGTTGGCAAGATTTTTTCGGTTCACGGCGTTCGCGGCGAGGTGAAGGTTTATTCCTTTACCGATCCGATTGAAAACCTGTTGTCGTACCGTAACTGGACGCTTCGTCGTGACGGTTCGGTAAAACAGGTAGAGCTGGTCAGTGGCCGTTCCACTCAAAAGGACCTGGTCGCGAAGCTCAAGGGGCTCGATGATCGTGATGAAGCGCGTCTTCTGAGCGGTTATGAGATTTGCATCTCACGTAGCCTTTTGCCCAACCTGACCAACGGCGAGTACTACTGGTACCAGCTGGTGGGTCTGAAAGTCATCGACCAACTCGGGCAACTGTTCGGGAAGATCGATCACCTGTTGGAGACCGGCGCGAACGATGTAATGGTGGTCAAGCCCTGTGCTGGCAGCCTGGATGATCGCGAGCGGTTGTTGCCCTATACAGAGCAATGCGTGCTGGCTATCGACCTGGGTGCAGGTGAAATGAGGGTGGATTGGGACGCGGATTTCTAAGCAATGGCGAGCCTGCGCGTAGAAGTCATCACGTTGTTCCCCGAGATGTTCTCGGCCATCAGTGAGTACGGCATTACCAGCCGCGCGGTGAAACAGGGGTTGTTGCAACTGACCTGCTGGAACCCGCGGGACTACACCACAGATCGTCACCATACGGTGGATGATCGGCCGTTTGGCGGTGGTCCGGGGATGGTAATGAAGATCAAGCCTCTGGAAGATGCCTTGGTGAATGCCAGGCAGGCAATCGGGGGGGCGGCGAAGGTTATTTACCTGTCGCCACAAGGCCGTAGGCTGACTCAGTCGGCGGTTAAAGACCTGGCCAAGTCTGAATCGTTGATTCTGATTGCCGGTCGTTATGAAGGCATTGACGAGCGTTTTATTGAAGCTCATGTCGATGAAGAGTGGTCGATTGGTGACTATGTCCTGTCTGGCGGCGAGCTGCCGGCGATGGTACTGATCGATGCGGTTACGCGGCTGCTGCCCGGAGCTTTAGGGCATGCGGACTCGGCGGAGGAAGACTCCTTCACCGATGGTCTGCTTGATTGCCCGCATTACACCCGTCCGGAGGTGTATGCGGATCAGCGTGTTCCCGACGTGTTGCTAAGTGGCAACCATGCACACATCCGGCGATGGCGTTTACAGCAGTCCCTTGGGCGGACCTATGAACGACGCGCCGATCTTCTGGAAAGTCGCTCACTTTCTGGAGAAGAGAAGAAGCTGCTCGAGGAGTATCTCCGCGGGCGGGACGATAGTTAACGTATCGATGGTAGATCCGACGATTTACCTTAGGAGCACAGCATGACCAACAAAATCATTCAGCAGATCGAAGCTGAGCAGATGACCAAAGAGATCCCGACCTTTGCCCCGGGCGACACCATCGTCGTTCAGGTGAAAGTGAAGGAAGGTGATCGCGCTCGTCTGCAGGCTTTCGAAGGCGTTGTTATCGCCAAGCGTAACCGTGGTCTGAACAGTGCTTTCACTGTTCGCAAGATCTCCAACGGTGTTGGCGTTGAGCGTACTTTCCAGACCTACAGCCCGCAAATCGACAGCCTGGCCGTGAAACGTCGTGGTGACGTGCGTAAAGCCAAGCTGTACTACCTGCGCGACCTGTCCGGTAAAGCCGCTCGCATCAAGGAAAAACTGGCTTAAGTCCAGTTTGACCGGCGGCTGCGGCCGCCATGCGAAAAAAGCAGCCTTCGGGCTGCTTTTTTGTTGCCCGAAATTTTTCCAAAATGTGATGTTGATGAGTAGTAGAGAGCAGGAAATCGAGCGTCGTACCGAATTGTCGGTGACCCGTGTAACCAAGGCGGTATTCCCGTCGACCACCAACCACCACAACACCTTGTTCGGTGGCACCGCGCTGGCCTGGATGGATGAAGTGTCGTTCATCGCGGCCACGCGTTTTTGCCGGTTGCCGCTGGTTACCGTCTCCACTGACCGTATCGATTTCAAACACCCGATCGCGGCGGGTTCGATTGTTGAGTTGGTGGGGCGAGTGGTCAAGGTGGGTAACACCAGCCTCAAGGTTGAAGTTGAAGTCTTTGTCGAGAGCATGACCTGCGATGGGCGTGAAAAGGCTATCCATGGCCTGTTCAGCTTTGTTGCGATAGACGAGGAGAAGCGCCCGGTTCCTGTACTGCCAGGGTTCTAGCTGAGGCCTGGGGGTGCAGGCTGACGCATGCAGCGTTTGTTCATTCGGGTTTCCCAGGCTGGCAGTGTTATGGAAGACTAAAGGCATTACGTTGTTTCGTTTGCCTGCCATCGAGTTCACATGCCCGCTCTAGAACACCCGCTGATTGACCAGTTCCTCGATGCCCTGTGGTTGGAAAAGGGCCTGGCCGACAATACCCGTGAGTCCTATCGAAGCGACCTGGCGTTGTTTAACGGCTGGCTTCAGGAAAAAGGCATTGCGTTGCCTGATGCTGGCCGAGAGTTGATTCTCGATCATTTGGCCTGGCGCCTCGATCAGGCTTACAAGCCGCGTTCGACAGCGCGGTTTCTATCGGGCTTGCGTGGCTTCTACCGTTACCTGTTGCGGGAGAAGCTGATTGCTACCGACCCTACATTGTTGGTGGAGATGCCACAGTTGGGCAGGCCACTGCCCAAGTCGCTATCGGAAGCTGATGTCGAAGCGCTGCTGAAGGCCCCCGACCTCAGCCAGCCTATTGGCCAGCGTGACCGTGCCATGCTCGAAGTGCTGTACGCCTGTGGTTTGCGGGTGACCGAGCTGGTCAGCCTGACCCTTGACCAGGTCAACCTGCGCCAGGGGGTATTGCGGGTGATGGGCAAGGGCAGCAAGGAGCGCCTGGTGCCGATGGGGGAGGAGGCGGTGGTGTGGGTCGAGCGGTTTTTGCGTAGCGGCCGCAATGAGCTGCTGGGTGAGCGTCCTAGCGATGTGCTGTTTCCGAGTCAGCGCGGTGAGCAGATGACCCGTCAGACGTTCTGGCATCGGATCAAGCACCAGGCGCTGGTCGCCGGGATCGACAAGGCATTGTCACCGCATACCTTGCGCCATGCGTTTGCCACCCATTTGCTCAATCACGGCGCAGACCTGCGCGTAGTGCAGATGCTGTTGGGGCACAGCGACCTGTCGACCACGCAAATCTATACCCACGTGGCCAGGGCACGCTTGCAGGAACTGCATGCACAGCATCACCCGCGGGGTTGAGGGCATATGTCGTACACAGTCGGAGTGGCGCGGCTTCTGTGGTAGGCTTGGACGGTTTAGCTTTTCAGGCGATGGCCCCGCGTGTTTCCAGCACGGTCTGGCTGTCCAGAGCCCTTGTCCGCCTTCAGGAGTTCCCATGCGCGTGACCCAGATTTTTGCCGCCGCCGCACTGGCGTTGGTCAGTACCTTTGCCGCGGCTGCCGATGAGGCCGAGCAGACCATTCGCAAGACCCTGCAGTCGCTTGAGCTGGATGTGCCAGTGGAGAGCGTTGCGGCCAGCCCGCTCAATGGCCTGTATGAGGTCAAGCTCAAGGGCGGCCGTGTGCTCTATGCCAGTGCCGATGGCCAGTTTGTCATGCAGGGCTACCTGTTTCAGATCCAGGATGGCAAGCCGGTCAACCTGACCGAGAAAGCCGAGCGCCAGGCAATCGCCAAGACCATCAACGGCATTCCAGCCGGGGAAATGGTGGTTTATCCTGCGGTTGGCCAAGCCAAGTCGCACATTACCGTTTTTACCGACACCACCTGCCCGTACTGCCACAAGCTGCACGCCGAAGTGCCTGAGTTGAACAAGCGCGGTATTGAAGTGCGTTATGTTGCTTTCCCGCGTCAGGGCCTTGGCTCACCGGGCGATGAGCAGTTGCAGGCGGTCTGGTGTTCCAGCGACCGCAAGGGCGCACTGGACAAGATGATCGACGGCAAGGAAATCAAGGCGGCCAAGTGTGCCAACCCGGTCAGCAAGCAGTTCCAGCTGGGTCAGTCGATCGGCGTCAACGGTACACCAGCCATCGTGCTGGAGAACGGTCAGGTGATTCCAGGTTACCAACCAGCTGCGCAAGTAGCCAAGCTGGCGTTGGCCGACAAGTAATTCAATCGCGAGCCGCGACCTGAGGTCGTGGCTGTTTTCACGACCGGCCTCATGCCGGTCGTTTAATGGGGAGTTCACAGTGAAACCGGTCAAAGTAGGCATCTGTGGGTTGGGGACCGTCGGTGGCGGTACCTTCAATGTACTTCAGCGTAACGCCGAGGAGATTGCCCGCCGCGCCGGGCGTGGAATCGAAGTGGCACAAATTGCCATGCGTTCGCAAAACCCGAATTGCCAGATTACCGGTACCCCCATTACCGCTGACGTGTTCGAGGTCGCGAGCAACCCTGAGATTGATATCGTCATCGAGTTGATCGGCGGTTACACCATCGCCCGCGATCTGGTGCTCAAGGCCATCGAGAATGGCAAGCACGTGGTCACCGCGAACAAGGCGCTGATCGCAGTGCATGGCAACGAGATTTTCGCCAAGGCCCGCGAGAAGGGCGTTATCGTCGCCTTCGAAGCTGCCGTTGCAGGCGGCATTCCGGTGATCAAGGCGATTCGCGAAGGCCTCTCGGCCAACCGCATCAACTGGGTTGCCGGGATCATCAACGGCACCGGTAACTTCATCCTCACCGAAATGCGCGAGAAAGGCCGTGCATTCCCTGATGTGCTGGCCGAAGCCCAGGCATTGGGCTACGCCGAAGCCGATCCGACCTTCGACGTCGAAGGTATCGACGCGGCGCACAAGCTGACCATTCTGGCGTCCATCGCCTTTGGTATTCCGCTGCAGTTCGACAAAGCCTATACCGAAGGCATCACCAAGTTGACCACGGCTGACGTCAACTACGCCGAGGCACTGGGCTATCGCATCAAGCACCTGGGCGTGGCCCGCAGCACTGCCAATGGTATCGAGCTGCGCGTCCATCCGACCCTGATTCCGTCGGACCGCCTGATCGCCAATGTCAACGGCGTGATGAACGCTGTGATGGTCAATGGCGATGCGGCGGGTTCGACCTTGTTCTACGGCGCGGGTGCCGGCATGGAGCCGACCGCCTCCTCGGTTATTGCCGACCTGGTGGACGTGGTTCGTGCCATGACCTCGGACCCGGAAAACCGTGTGCCGCACCTGGCGTTCCAGCCAGACTCGCTGTCTGCTCACCCGATTCTGCCGATCGAAGCCTGCGAAAGTGCTTACTACTTGCGTATTCAGGCCAAGGATCATCCGGGCGTGCTGGCCCAGGTGGCGAGCATCCTGTCGGAGCGCGGTATCAATATCGAATCGATCATGCAGAAGGAAGTCGAGGAACACGACGGCCTGGTACCGATGATCCTGCTGACTCACCGAGTGCTCGAGCAGCGTATGAACGACGCCATCACCGCGCTGGAAGCCCTGCAGGATGTCGTGGGCAACGTGGTGCGTATTCGCGTCGAACAACTGAACTGAGCAGTCTTTGCGTTAGAGGAATAGGTCATGCGTTACATCAGTACCCGCGGCCAGGCACCGGCCCTGAATTTTGAAGACGTGTTGCTGGCAGGTCTCGCCAGCGATGGCGGCCTGTACGTGCCTGAGAACCTGCCACGCTTCACCCAGGAAGAGATCGCTTCCTGGGCTGGTCTGCCGTACCACGAACTGGCATTCCGAGTGATGCGCCCGTTCGTCACCGGCAGCATTGCCGATGCCGATTTCAAGAAGATTCTCGAAGAAACCTACGGTGAGTTCGCCCACGCAGCCGTTGCTCCGCTGCGTCAGCTGAACAGCAACGAGTGGGTGCTTGAACTGTTCCACGGCCCGACCCTGGCATTCAAGGATTTCGCCCTGCAACTGCTGGGTCGCCTGCTTGACCACGTTCTGGTCAAGCGCGGCGAGCGCGTGGTGATTATCGGTGCTACCAGCGGCGACACCGGCTCGGCCGCTATCGAAGGTTGCCGTCGTTGCGACAACGTCGATATCTTCATCCTGCACCCGCACCAGCGTGTTTCCGAGGTTCAGCGCCGCCAGATGACAACCATCTTCGGTGAGAACATCCACAACATCGCCATCGAAGGTAACTTCGATGACTGCCAGGAAATGGTCAAGGCCAGCTTCGCTGACCAGGGCTTCCTCAAGGGCACGCGCCTGGTTGCCGTGAACTCGATCAACTGGGCGCGGATCATGGCCCAGATCGTCTACTACTTCCACGCTGCCCTGCAGTTGGGCGGCCCGGCGCGTTCGGTTGCCTTCTCGGTGCCAACCGGTAACTTCGGTGACATCTTCGCCGGCTACCTGGCACGTAACATGGGCCTGCCGATCAGCCAACTGATCGTCGCGACCAACCGCAACGACATCCTGCACCGCTTCATGAGCGGTAATCAGTACGTCAAGGAAACCCTGCACGCGACCCTGTCGCCGTCGATGGACATCATGGTTTCGTCGAACTTCGAGCGTCTGCTGTTCGACCTGCATGGTCGTAACGGTGCGGCCATCGCTGAGTTGATGGACAACTTCAAGCAGGGCGGCGGTTTCAGCGTCGAGCAGGATCGCTGGACCGAAGCGCGCAAGCTGTTCGACTCGTTGGCGGTCGACGACGCGCAAACCTGCGAAACCATCGCTGACGTCTTTGCCCAGACCGGTGAAGTACTCGACCCGCACACCGCTATCGGCGTCAAAGCCGCTCGTGAGTGCCGTCGTAGCCTGGACACTCCGATGGTGGTTCTGGGCACAGCGCACCCGGTCAAGTTCCCGGAAGCGGTAGAGAAGGCGGGTGTTGGCAAGGCACTTGAGCTGCCCGCTCACCTGGCCGATCTGTTCAGCCGTGAAGAGAAATGCACGGTGTTGGCGAATGACCTGAAGGCTGTACAAGCCTTCGTCAGCCAGCATGGCAATCGCGGCAAGCCGCTGTAATCGGCTGATCCGAGAAGAGAAAAACCCGTCATTTGACGGGTTTTTTTTCGCTCGTGTTTATGGTGAGTTGATTGTGGACTTATCCCGGCAGTGTTTCGGAATTGTCCTATGGGATGTCTGTGAGGGGTTTTCTAGAGTGTACCCGCGTGTTCGACCGATCACGCCTGCTACAGGAAAACCGCCATGCAAACCCTTAAAGTACTGGTGCTTCAAGAGCAGCCCTTTCAGCTGATGGCATTGCATCAAATGCTCAACGCCAATGGGGTGTTCAACGTGCTCACCGCTGACACCCTGGCATCAGCCATGGACGTACTGACGCGTTGCAAGCAGGTCGACCTGTTGATCTGTGATGACGCCATGTCTGAGCAGGCGAGTGAGGCATTGCTGGCGTACCTGCTCGATCACTCGGGCGTCAGGGCGCTGCTCGTTGTCGGTGAGCTAGATCCTACGTCACCCAACAGCCTCTGCAGCAGGGCGCGCGCGCAAGGGGTATGGGTGTTGGGTGGCCTGCCATGGCCTGTTACGGTGCCGGCGCTGGACCAGCAGTTGCGTCGCTACCGTGAAGGGTATTCATGTGGCAGCGCACGGCCCCAGTCGCTCATGTCGACTCAAGGCGTCTGCGCCGCAGCGTCTGCTGCCCGCTGATCGAAAAAGTGCCGGGCGTGATTCAGGTAGCTGTCGCGCAGCTCCGGATCCAGCCAGCGGGCGTAGGCTGTTGGCATCAGGTCCTGACGCAGTGACTGCAGCAACTGATCAATGTGCTTGATGGCCTCGTTACCTTGCGGGGTATCTGAACAGCCGACGTGGGTGAACTGATAGCGTGGGAGGCCTTTGAGCGGGTATACCGTCAGGTGGTCCGCGTTCAGTTGCTGCTCTTTGCTCAGGTAGCGGATTTCCGGCAGATAGCCCAGTAACAGGTGCAGGCGCCCTAGATGCTGCATCTGCAGCAGGTTGGTCACGGCATCGTTGCCATAGTGTCGACTCAGGGTCTCCTGAGGCGCGGCTTTCAACATGTCATCGATGACCGGGCCGTAGCTGCGTTCGGCGACGATGCCGAGTTTGAGCAAGCGACTGGCAAGCAGCGCTTCCAGGTCGACCTTGCCATCCTTGAGAAACGGCGTGATCAGCGAGGCGTCCTGTTTGCGCACCACCAGGCCGTTACTCAATGCGCCGAGGTTCGGGATTGAATACGTTACATAGCGGTCGCGTTCAGGTGTCCAGATCAACGTCGGGTCGCAGGTGAAGGTCGGCGCTTGCAGCATTTGCAGGGCACGTGCGCGGTTCACCCTGAGGATACTGTGATCGTACTCGGGCATATTGGCGATCAGCTCTTTGAGTAACAGGTCGACCACACCCTGGCCTTTCTGTGGGCCTTCAAAGATTGTCAGTGGCGGAAGGTCGCGCAGTAGCCAAATCAGCGTTTCCTTGGCCCAGGCGGAAGTCGGCAGGGCAATGCCGAGCAGTATGCCCAGCACAGCGCCGAGCATGCTCCGTTTGCGCGCCCTGTTCAGACCGCGCCCTGCTCGCGCAGGCGGGCGACCGCCTGTGGGTCATAGCCCAGGTCGTTCAGCAGGGCATCGGTATGGGCGCCCAGCTCGGGGCCCACCCAATCGCTTGAGCCGGGCGTTTCGGACAGTTTGGGCACGATGCCAGGCATCTTGAAGGGCTTGCCATCGGGCAGCTTGGCCTGTAGGAACATCTCGCGAGCGAGGAATTGAGGGTCGCTGAACATGTCTTCGGCAGAGTAGATGCGGCTGGCGGGCACCTGTGCATCGTTCAGCGTCTGCATCAGGGCGTCCAGTGGCAGGCTCTGGGCCCAGCGGTCGATCACACCATAGAGTTCGTCACGGCGCAGGTCGCGGCCATCGTTGCTGGCCAGTGCCGGATCGTCGGCCAGGTCGTCGCGCCCAATCGCGTGCATGAAGCGCTTGAAGATCGCATCGCCATTGGCGCCGATCTGTACGTGCTTGCCGTCGGCACTGGTATGGATCGATGACGGTGTGATGCCGGGCATGATGTTGCCGGTGCGTTCACGAATGAAACCGAACACGTCGAACTCCGGGACCATGCTTTCCATCATGGCAAAGATGGCTTCATACAGCGCAACGTCGACCACTTGGCCCTGGCCGCCATTGACTTCGCGATGACGCAGGGCCATCAGTGCGCCAATCACGCCCCACAAGGCGGCGATGGAGTCGCCGATGGAGATGCCGGTGCGTACAGGCGGGCGGTCCTCGAAACCGGTGATGTAGCGCAGCCCGCCCATGGACTCGCCGACGGCACCGAAGCCGGGTTGGTCTTTCATCGGGCCGGTCTGACCGAAGCCGGAAAGCCGCACCATGACCAGTTTCGGGTTTAGTGCATGCAGGGTATCCCAGCCCAGCCCGAGCTTTTCCAGTACGCCGGGGCGGAAGTTCTCGATCAGGATGTCTGCGTCGCTGAGCAACTGCTTGAGGATGCCCAGGCCTTCGGGGTGTTTCAGGTTCAGTGTCAGCGACTTCTTGTTGCGTGCCTGCACGAACCACCACAGCGAGGTTCCTTCATACAGCTTGCGCCATTTGCGTAACGGGTCGCCGCCATCCGGGGACTCGACCTTGATCACCTCGGCGCCGAACTCGGCGCAGATACGCGAGGCAAAGGGGCCGGCGATCAGGGTGCCAAGTTCGATGACTTTCAAGCCGGCGAGTGGTTTGCTGGGCGTAGACATTAGGCATCCGTTGCAACTGGGCAGAGCACTGTTTTTATCACAGCTGTGCGACGACAGATACTGCTCTGGCGCAGGTTTGTAAGGGACTGGGTGTCGAGATCGGTTAGACTGGGCGACTTTCTTTTTTCGCAAGAAGCCCGTTCATGGCCCAGCCGTCCACTACCTACAAGTTTGAACTGAATCTTACTGACCTCGATCGCGGTGTGTATGAAAGCGTCAAGCAGACCATCGCCCGCCATCCTTCGGAAACCGAAGAGCGCATGGCCGTACGCCTGCTGGCTTATGCCTTCTGGTACAACGAGCAGTTGGCGTTCGGCCGAGGCTTGTCGGACGTCGACGAGCCGGCACTCTGGGAAAAGAGCCTGGATGATCGCGTCCTGCACTGGATTGAAGTTGGTCAGCCAGATGCCGAACGCCTGACCTGGTGCTCGCGACGCACAGAGCGCACCAGCCTGTTGGCCTATGGCAGCTTGCGTGTCTGGCAAACCAAGGTCGTCGATGCGGTCAAGGGGCTGAAAAACGTCAACATCGCAGCGGTGCCCCAGGACGTGCTGGAGACGCTGGCCACGGACATGCCTCGTGCAATCAAGTGGGACGTGATGATCAGTGAAGGGACCATTTTCGTCACCGATGATCGCGGTCAGCATGAAGTTCAGTTGGAGTGGCTGCTCGGCGAGCGCGTCTGAGCCCACCCTTCGTTTTCCCGAATGCCAGAGAAGCCCTTTTAGCCCCATGCGTATCGAACCGCGGCCCTTGCCGACCACATTGCCGTTCCTTGGCGATCTGCCACCCCTGTTGACCCGTTTGTACGCTGCGCGTGGCGTGCAGTCCGAGGCCGAGCTGGATAAAAGCCTGGCGCGCCTGTTGCCGTACCAGCAGATGAAGGGCATTGATGCGGCGGTCGACCTGCTGGTCGAAGCCCTGGAGCAGCGCCAGCGTATTCTGATTGTCGGTGACTTCGATGCCGACGGCGCCACCGCCAGCACGGTGGGCATACTCGGTTTGCGTTTGCTGGGGGCGGCCCACGTCGATTACCTGGTGCCCAACCGTTTCGAGTTCGGTTACGGCCTGACCCCGGAAATCGTTGCAGTAGCCCTCGAGCGTCAGCCTCAGTTGCTGATTACCGTGGACAACGGCATCTCCAGTGTCGAGGGCGTGGCGGCAGCCAAGGCCGCGGGGCTCAAGGTATTGGTGACCGATCACCATTTGCCCGGCAACGAACTGCCGGCAGCGGATGCCATCGTCAACCCGAACCAGCCGGGCTGCACCTTCCCGAGCAAGGCATTGGCCGGGGTGGGGGTGATCTTCTATGTGCTGATGGCGCTGCGGGCGCGGCTGCGCAGCCTCGGGCATTACGCCAACCGGCCGCAGCCGAACATCGGCGAACTGCTTGATCTGGTGGCCCTGGGCAGCGTCGCCGACGTTGTGCCACTGGATGCGAACAACCGCATTCTGGTGCATCAGGGCCTGGAGCGCATCCGCGCCGGGCGGGCCCGGCCTGGGCTCAAGGCCATTCTGGAAGTGGCCCGACGTGACCATCGGCGTATTACCTCGACTGACCTTGGGTTCATTCTTGGGCCACGGCTCAATGCGGCCGGGCGTCTGGATGACATGAGCCTGGGCATTGAATGCCTGCTCAGCGAGGATGCGGGCCAGGCGCAGGAAATGGCTACCCAACTTGACGAGTTGAACCAGGACCGCAAATCCATCGAGCAGGGCATGCAGCGTGAGGCGCTGGCCCAGCTCAAGGACTTGCCACTGGAGTCGATGCCGTTCGGCCTGTGCCTGTTCGAGCCCGACTGGCACCAAGGCGTCATCGGTATTCTCGCCTCGCGACTGAAGGAGCGTTACCACCGCCCGACCATCGCCTTTGCCGATGCCGGTGAGGGCATGCTCAAGGGCTCGGCCCGCTCGGTGCCGGGGTTCCATATCCGCGATGCACTGGACGCGGTAGCTGCTCGTCATCCACAGTTGATCAGCAAGTTCGGTGGCCACGCGATGGCGGCCGGTCTGTCATTACCGGCAGAACACTTTCCGGCGTTCGCTCAGGCCTTTGATGAGGAAGTGCGTCGGCAATTGCGTGAAGACGACCTGACCGGTCGGTTGTTGTCCGACGGCAGCCTTTCGGCGGAGGAGTTTCACCTGGAGCTGGCGCGGGCGTTGCGTCATGCCGGCCCATGGGGGCAACACTTCCCTGAACCGCTGTTTCACGGGGTGTTTCAACTGGTCGAGCAGCGGGTGGTGGGGGAGCGCCACCTGAAAGTGGTGCTCAAGAGTGAGTGTGGCTCGGTCAAGCTCGACGGTATTGCCTTTGGCATTGATCGGGATATCTGGCCCAACCCTACCGTGCGTTGGGTGGAGCTGGCCTACAAACTCGACCTTAACGAGTTCCGAGGGCAGGAAACCGTGCAATTGATGATCGTCCATATGGAGCCGCGCTGATTGCAGGGAGCAAAGTGGTCTAGGCTCTAAAAAGGGTTGATCGGGTCGAAGAGCCTGCGGGGAAGATTCTGTGGTCGGCCGATCAATGCCTCTGGAGCCTTACCACTTAATTTGAGAGGTGCCCCATGAGCTTGCTGCTTGAGCCCTACACCCTGCGCCAACTGACCCTGCCCAACCGAATCGCCGTATCACCCATGTGCCAGTATTCGGCCGCGGATGGGCTGGCCAATGACTGGCATCTTGTACATCTGGGGAGCCGCGCGGTCGGCGGTGCCGGGTTGGTCTTTACTGAAGCGACTGCGATCACCGCCGAAGGCCGGATCACCGCTCAGGACCTTGGCCTGTGGAACGATGCACAGATCGGCCCATTGCAACGTATTACCCGGTTCATAACGGCCCAAGGCGCGGTACCCGGCATTCAGCTGGCGCATGCCGGACGTAAGGCCAGTACCCATCGGCCCTGGCTTGGCAAGCGTGGCAGCGTCAAACCCGAAGACGGTGGCTGGGTACCGGTGGGGCCGTCGAAAATTGCCTTCGACCCTGAGCACACCGCCCCCAGTGAATTGAGCGTGGCGCAGATTCACGAGGTGATTCAGGCCTTCGTCAGTGCGGCCAAGCGTGCGTTGACGGCCGGCTTCAAAGTGGTCGAGGTGCATGCCGCCCATGGTTATCTACTGCACCAGTTCCTGTCGCCCTTGAGCAATCAGCGCCGTGATGAGTACGGCAGCAGCTTTGAAAACCGAATTCGCTTGACGCTGCAGGTCACCGAAGCTGTCCGTGAGGTCTGGCCCCGTGATCTGCCCGTATTCGTAAGGGTGTCGGCCACTGATTGGGTCGAGGATGGCTGGAACCCGGATGAAACCGTCGAATTGGCCAGACGCTTGAAAGCCCTGGGGGTCGATTTGATTGATGTGTCCTCCGGCGGGACCTCCGTACATGCCGAAATCCCGATCGGGCCAGGCTACCAGACCCGATTCGCCGAGCGGGTACGCAAGGAGTCGGAAATCGCTACAGGCACAGTGGGCATGATCACCGAGCCGGCTCAGGCCGAACATATCCTGCGCACCGGTCAGGCCGACATTATCCTGCTGGCCCGAGAGCTGCTGCGCGATCCTTATTGGCCGCTGCATGCCGATGATGACCTGGGCGGTAACAAGGCGGTCTGGCCTGCACAATACCAGCGAGCCACCAGCCGCGAGCAGCCGATTCACGAGTCAGATTTGCGCGATTGAAGGCGAGCCTTCATCGTCGATGCTCTGGAAAACATCGCAGGCAAGCCCGCTGCTGCCATTTGGGCTTGCCTGCGATTGGGCGATCAGTGCTTGAACATCACATGGCGAATGCAGGTGTAGTCCTCTAGCCCGTACATCGACATGTCCTTGCCGTACCCGGACAGCTTTTGCCCGCCGTGCGGCATTTCACTGACCAGCATGAAGTGGGTGTTCACCCAGGTGCAGCCGTACTGAAGGCGTGCCGAGATACGGTGTGCACGGCCCACGTCGGCGGTCCAGAGTGAGGAGGCCAGGCCGTAGTCGGAGTCGTTGGCCCAGGCCACTACTTGTGTTTCATCCTCGAACCGGGTCACGGAAACCACTGGGCCAAACACTTCACGGCGGACGATTTCATCGTCCTGCTGGGCGTCGGCCAGTACGGTTGGCTCGAAGAAGAAACCATGGCCAGGCACTGATTTGCCGCCCGTGATCAGACGGATATGTGGCTGGGCAATCGCGCGCTCGACGAAGCCGGCAACGCGTTCACGGTGCTGGGCGGTGATCAATGGGCCGAGTTCGGTACTGGGGTCGCCTTGCTTGCCGTACTTGATGGTGGACACCGCCTTGCCGAGTTTCTCGACAAAACGTTCATAGATACCGCTCTGGGCGTAGATGCGGCAGGCGGCAGTGCAGTCCTGGCCTGCGTTGTAGAAGCCGAACGTGCGGATGCCTTCGACGGCGGCATCGATGTCAGCGTCGTCAAAGATGATGACCGGTGCCTTGCCGCCCAGTTCCATGTGCATGCGTTTCACGCTGTCGGACGTGCTGGAAATGATGTTGGCGCCGGTGGCAATGGAGCCGGTCAGCGAGACCATGCGCACTTTCGGGTGAGTCACCAGCGGCGTGCCGACACTCGGGCCACGGCCAAACAGGATGTTGAGGACCCCTGCCGGAAAGATCGGGGCGGCCAGTTCGGCCAGGCGCAGGGCCGTCAGAGGGGTCTGCTCCGAGGGCTTGAGCACCACGGTATTGCCGGCGGCCAGCGCGGGGGCGATCTTCCAGGCGACCATCATCAGCGGGTAGTTCCACGGAGCGATGGAGGCAACAACACCGATCGGGTCGCGACGGATCATCGAGGTATGCCCCGGCAAATACTCGCCCGCCGCCGAGCCGCTCAGGCAACGGCTGGCACCGGCGAAGAAGCGGAACACATCAGCAATGGCCGGGATCTCGTCATTCAGGGCCGCGTGGTACGGTTTGCCGCAGTTGTCCGACTCCAGTTTTGCCAGCTCGCCACCATGCGCTTCGATGGCATCGGCCAGTTGCAGCAACAGGTGTGAGCGGTCTTTCGGCGTCGTCTGCGACCAGCTTTCAAAGGCCAGGTCTGCCGCGCGGACGGCGCTGTCGACCTGCGCTTCGCTGGCTTCATTGATTTCTACCAGCACGCTGCCCTGTGCCGGGTTGATCACTGGGTAGGCGCTACCTTCGCCGGCAACCAGTTGGCCGTTGATCAGCAGTTTGGTTTGCATGTTCGAGTCCTCCAGGAGTTATTTGCCGCTGCCGGCAACGCTTTCGCCGCCGCGGGTCAGGTAGTAGGCGCCAAGGATCGGCAGCATGGTCACCAGCATCACCAGCATTGCAACGACGTTAGTGACAGGTACATCGCGTGGCCGGCTGAGCTGATTGAGCAGCCAGATCGGCAGGGTGCGCTCATGGCCGGCGGTAAAGGTGGTGACGATGATTTCATCGAACGACAGGGCAAAGGCCAGCATCCCGCCAGCCAACAGGGCTGAACCCAGGTTGGGCAGAACGATGAAGCGGAAGGTCTGCCAGCCATCGGCACCCAGGTCCATGGACGCCTCGATCAGGCTTTGCGAGGTTCGGCGCAGGCGAGCGATGACGTTGTTGTAGACGATCACCACGCAGAAGGTGGCGTGGCCAACCACGATGGTGAAAATGCCCGGTTCGATGCCCAGGCGCTTGAACGCGGAGAGCAGGGCTATACCGGTGATGATGCCAGGCAGGGCAATCGGCAGGATCAGCATCAGCGAGATGCTTTCCTTGCCAAAGAAACTGCGCCGGTACAGGGCCGCCGAGGCCAGGGTTCCCAGTACCAGGGCAATCAGGGTGGCCATGCAGGCGACCTGCAACGAGAGCTTGATCGACTCCAGCACGTCGGGGCGCGAGAACGCCACGCTGATCCACTTCAGGGTGAAGCCCTTAGGTGGAAAACTGAAGGCGGCGTCTTCAGTGTTGAAGGCGTAGAGGAAGATGATCAGGATCGGGAAGTGCAGGAACACTAGCCCGCCCCAGGCGGCCAGGCGCAGGCCCAGGGACGCTTTTTCAGAGTGCATCGAAGGCCCCCAGTCGTTTGACGATGGACAAGTAGATGGCAATCAGCACGATTGGCACCAGGGTAAAGGCTGCGGCCATCGGCATGTTGCCGATAGCGCCTTGCTGGGCATACACCATGCTGCCAATGAAGTAGCCGGGCGGGCCGACCAGTTGCGGCACGATGAAATCGCCCAGGGTCAGCGAGAAGGTGAAGATCGAACCGGCGGCAATGCCCGGTATCGACAGCGGCAGGATGACCTGCATGAAGGTTTGCCGGGGTTTGGCGCCCAAGTCCGCCGAGGCTTGCAGCAATGAGGGCGGCAGGCGTTCCAGCGATGCCTGGATCGGCAGGATCATGAACGGTAGCCAGATGTAGACAAACACCAGAAAACGGCCCAGGTGCGAGGTCGACAGGGTGCTGCCGCCAACGCCCGGAATACCGAGGATGACATGCAGTACCGGCTCCAGATTCAGTTGCTGAATGAACCACTGGGCAACCCCGCCCTTGGCCAGCAGCAGGGTCCAGGCATAGGCCTTGACGATGTAGCTGGCCCACATGGGCATCATCACGGCAATGTAGAAAAAGGCCTTGGTCTTGCCACTGGTATAGCGCGCCATGTAGTAGGCAATCGGGAATGCCACCACTGCACTGGCCAAGGAGACCGCGACGGCCATACCCAGGGTGCGCAGGATGATGTCGAAGTTTGACGGGTTGAACAGGGCGGTGAAGTTCGCCAGGGTCAGCTCGGGGGTGACCGCCATGGTGAAGTCGTCGAAGGTGTAGAACCCTTGCCAGAGCAACGTCAGCAGTGAACCCAGGTAAATCGCTCCGAACCAGATCAGTGGCGGCACCAGCAGCAAGGCCAGGTACAGGTTCGGCCGTCGGTAGAGCAGGTTGGAGAAGCGTCGCAGCGCAGGCTCGTGTTGTGCGGGCGCCTGTTTATCCAGGGTCAGGCTCATCTTACTGGCCCTCGTGCAACGCGGTTTCCTGCAGGGCGGTCATGGCCTCGCGGGCCCAGCGCGCGGTCAGGCGTTGGCCAGGCTGAAAGACCGGCGACTGGGCTTGCCACTGGTTATTGGCCTGGCTTACCGCCAGGGTCTGGCCGCTGTCCAGCGTCAGTTCGTAGCGGGTGGCGCTGCCCTGATACTGAATGTCATGAAGCAGCCCGCTGACCTGCACCTCATGGCTGGCCAAGGGGCCTTCGCCGAAGCGGATATGTTCCGGGCGAATGGAGAACGGCAGGTTGCTGCCATTGAGCTGTTGGGCCAGCTCGCCACGGACCACGTTGGAGGTGCCGACGAACTCGGCGACGAACGTGGTGGCCGGCTGCATGTAAAGATTGCGCGGGGTATCGACCTGTTCGATGCGCCCTCGGTTGAATACGGCTACGCGATCAGACATCGACAGTGCTTCGGTCTGATCGTGGGTGACGAAGATGAAGGTAATGCCTAACTGACGCTGGAGCTTCTTCAGCTCACTCTGCATCTGCTCGCGCAGCTTCAGGTCGAGGGCGCCCAAGGGTTCGTCGAGCAACAGTACGCGCGGCCGGTTGACCAGGGCGCGGGCCAGGGCCACACGCTGGCGTTGACCACCGGACAGTTGCGCCGGTTTGCGCGCGCCGTAGCCCCCCAGCGCGACCATGGCCAAGGCTTCTTCGGCGGCGGCGTGGCGTTCGTTTTTTGAGACGCCTTTGACCTTCAGGCCGTAGGCGACGTTATCGAGAACGTTCATGTGCGGGAACAGGGCATAGTCCTGAAACACCGTGTTGACGTCACGCTGATAGGGCGGCAGGCCGGCAGCCTCCACGCCGTGTATGCGAATCGAGCCGGCACTGGGTTGTTCGAAACCGGCGATCAGTCGCAAGCAGGTCGTCTTGCCTGAGCCGGACGGGCCCAGCATGGAGAAGAACTCGCCGTCCTGAATATCAATGGAAACCCGGTCTACGGCCTTCACTTCGCCGAACAGACGGGAAACGTGGGTGAACTGGACTGCAAGCGTCATGGTGCGGTGCTCCGGATAGGCGTAAGGGCGCGCAGCGCGCCCAAAGCCTGGACTGCTGAAATCGATGTAAGGTGTCTCTCAAGGCTTTGACCTTGCCGGTGCAGGGTTATTACTGCACCGGCAAGGTCGGCACTTGAAGCTGTCAGCGACCGCCCATGATCGCGATGTAGTCTTGAGTCCAGCGGCTGTAAGGCACGAACTTGCCACCTTCGGCCTGTGGGGTCTTCCAGAAGGCGATCTTGTCGAACTGGTCGAAACCGTTGGTTGCACAGCCTTCTGCGCCCAGCAGTTCACTGGCCTTGCAGGCTGCAGGGACGGCGGGCAGCGAGCCGAACCAGGCCGCTACATCGCCCTGGACCTTCGGTTGCAATGACCAGTCCATCCACTTGTACGCGCAGTTGGGGTGCTTGGCTTCGGCATGCAGCATGGTGGTGTCCGCCCAGCCCGTGGCGCCTTCCTTGGGAATGGTCGAGGACACAGGCTGTTTCTCGGCTTTCAGGCCGTTGACCATGTAGCCCCACGAGCTGGAGGCAACCACACCTTCGTTTTTCACATCGCTCATCTGGACGGTTGCGTCATGCCAATAGCGGTGAATCAGCGGTTGCTGCTGACGCAGCAGGTCAAGCACGGCCTTGTACTGGGTTTCGGTGAGTTCATAGGGGTTCTGAATACCCAGTTCCGGTTTGGCCGATTTCAGGTAGAGCGCCGCGTCGGCAATGTAGATGGGGCCGTCGTAGGCCTGGACCCGGCCCTTGTTGGGTTTGCCGTCTGGCAGGTTCTGTGGCTCGAACACCACGCTCCAACTGGTCGGGGCCTGCTTGAACACATTGGTGTTGTACATCAGCACGTTCGGGCCCCATTGGTACGGGGTGCCATAGACTTGCTTGTTGACCACATACCATGCGCCATCTTTCAGGCGCGGATCGAGGTTCTTCCAGTTGGGGATCAGTGCGGTATTGATAGGCTGTACGCGTTTGCCAACGATCAGGCGCAGGGAGGCATCGCCCGATGCGGTGACCAGGTCGTAACCGCCTTTGGCCATCAGGCTGACCATCTCGTCGGAGGTCGCGGCGGTTTTCACGCTGACCTTGCACCCGGTCTCTTTCTCGAAACCGGTTACCCAGTCGTAGTTCTTGTCACTTTCGCCGCGTTCGATGTAGCCGGGCCAAGCGACGATATCCAGTTGGCCTTCACCCGCACCAACAGCCTTGAGTGGTTCGGCCGCTTGCAGGCTGGCACTGGCCAGCAGCGCGGTAGCCAAGGAACTGAGCACTGCAGTCTTGTTCACGAACATGGTTATCCCTCTTCTTTAAATTATGGTCGGGGCAGTAGTGAAGGCGTTATCTGATCTACTTCTTATAAGCGTAGTGCGGTTCTGCGGGTCTAACCCCATGGTTCGCCCTGGCGGGCCATGATGTGCCGGACCACGCTGTAGTCCTGCAGCGAGTCGCTGGACAGGTCCTTGCCGTACCCGGAGCGCTTGAGCCCGCCGTGAGGCATTTCGCTGACCAGCATGAAATGGCTGTTGATCCAGGTGCAGCCATACTGCAGCCGAGCCGCAACCTGCAGGGCCTTATCCAGGTTCTGCGTCCATACCGATGAGGCCAGGCCGTATTCGGAGTCGTTGGCCCAGTCCACGGCCTGGGACAGTTCGTCGAAGCGGGTAACGGTCACCACTGGGCCGAATACCTCACGCTGGACAATTTCGTCGGTCTGTTTGCAGCCGGCCAGCAGGGTCGGCTGGTAAAAGAAACCTGGCCCGGAATGCACCGCAGCCCCAGTGATGCGTTCGATGTGGGGCTGGCTCAGGGCGCGCTCGACGAAGCTTGCGACCCGGTCCCGCTGGCGGATACTGATCAGTGGGCCGATCTCGTTGTCGGCATCGCGCTTGCCGGCAAAGCGTACGCTGGAAACGGCGCTGCCGAGCTCGCTGACCAACCGATCATGGATACCGGCTTGAGCATAGATGCGACAGGCCGCGGTACAGTCCTGGCCTGCATTGTAGTAACCGTAGGTGCGTACAGCCTCGACGACGGCCTTGAGGTCGGCATCGTTGCAGACGATCACCGGTGCCTTGCCGCCCAGTTCCAGGTGCGTGCGCTTCAGGGTTTTGGCGGCGCTCTGGAGGATTTTCTGGCCGGTGACGATATCGCCGGTCAACGACACCATGCGTACCGCCGGGTGGCTGACCAAGTGGCTGCCAACCCCTTCGCCACCGCCACAGACAATATTCAGTACCCCGCGTGGCAGGCGTTCTGCCAGCGCCGGGGCCAGTGCCAGGATCGACAGTGGTGTGTGCTCGGAAGGTTTGAACACCACGGTGTTGCCGGCGGCCAGCGCAGGCGCGATCTTCCAGGCGGCCATCATGATCGGGTAGTTCCATGGCGCAATCGAGGCGACCACACCGAGTGGATCACGGCGCACCATGCTGGTGTAGCCGGGCAGGTACTCACCGGCCAGTTGACCGGTCTGGCAGCGCACGGCCCCGGCGAAGAACCGGAACACGTCGATGGCGGCCGTCAGGTCGTCCTGGCGTGCCAGATGCAGGGGTTTTCCGCAGTTCAAGGCGTCAAGGCGCGCCAGCAGGTCTGCCTGCGCTTCGATGGCATCGGCAATCGAGAGCAGGGCGCTGGAACGTTGCTGTGGCGTTGTGCGGGCCCAGCCAGCAAATGCGCGTTGAGCCGCCTGAATGGCCTGCTCGACCTGCTCGGTGCTGGCGTCGGCAACCTGGGTCAGCACCTCGCCGGTCGCAGGATTGATGATTGCTTCGGCCCGACCGTGACCGGCCACCTGTTCGCCGTCAATCAGCAGATGGGTGAGCAGTGGGGGCGTGCCAGCCATAGTGCGAGTTCTCTTTTGTTCTGTCGGTGCCAAGTGCTTCGTCGGGAAGCCTGGGGCCTTGCGTGCTCGTCACAGAGAGACTAGTGGCCATGAGCTAGGTCTACAAATTCTAAATACTGAAGGCTGCGTTCGATTAAATAGATGGCTTGCGCCCGGAGGGTTGTTCACGGGCCACGGTGAGAAAGGGGTCGACCAAGGCCGGCCTTGCCGTGCCTCGGCGCCAGGCCAGACCGACGTCGAGGGTCTGGTTGAGGTCTGCCAGGGGGCGGGCCTCGATAATGTCGCCCTCCAGCGACCAGGGGCGGTAGGTCATGTCCGGTTGTATCGAAACCCCCAGGCCGGCCGCGACCAGGCTGCGCACCGCTTCGGTGGATGCAGTGCGAAGGCTGATGTTGGCCTGCAGGCCGGCACCCGCCCAGATGCGCTGGGCATTACGCTCCATTTCATCGACGTTGAGCTGGATCAGCGGTTCGCGGGCAACGTCGGCCAGGCTGATGCTGTCGTGTTCGAGCAGAGGGTGACGCGCGGGCAGCCAGAGCCTGTGGGGGGAGTGGGTAAGGACTTCAGTCTGCAGGGCCAGGCGGTCTTCAAGGTTGGACAGGATCAGTACCCCGACATCAATTTCACCGTTGACCAACAGGTGCTCGATGTAGGGGCGTTCATCCTCGGTCACGCGGATATCGACATTCGGGTAGGCCCGCTGGAAGCGGGTCAGCAGGTCGGCCAGGTAGTAACCGGCGACCAGGCTGGTTACGCCAATGGTCAGCTGCCCGGCAACCTGATCGGTACTCTGCTGCAGGCTGCGCTTGGCATTGTCGACCGTGGCGAGGATCAGGTGGGCCTGACGCAGGAACTGATGGCCCTGATGGGTCAGGGTCATTCCCTTGGCGTGCCGACTGAACAGGCTGACGCCGATGTCCTGCTCCAATTGCTGGATCGCCAGGGTCAGGGTTGATTGGGAAATGAACGCGGTTTGAGCGGCGGCGGAAATGGACCCGGTTTCAGCGACGGCGATGAAATGGCGGATCTGGCGCAAGGTCATCATGGCGTTGGCTTTTATGAGTTTTTATGGGATTGGTGAGTCTATATCGTTTTTATCAATAGGCGTGTTTTGCCTCGGGTGCAACATCCAGAAGCAAATACACCGGTATGCAAGAAAGCTGATCGGCTTAATCTGGACCGCAGTTTTTCGTCCCTCTCTTGGAGGTTGTGAATGGATACCCGTGGCTTGCTCGACCAACTACTCAAATCCGGCAAGGACCTGTTGCAGAACCAGGCTGGCAATGTGACAGCCGCAAAGGCAACCAAGAGCGGCGGGCTTGGCAGCTTGCTCTCGGGCGCCGGAGGTGGCGCGCTGGCTGCCGGAGCCATGGGTTTGTTGCTGGGTAACAAGAAGGCGCGCAAGTATGGTGGCAAGGCGTTGACCTATGGCGGTTTGGCCGCCCTGGGTGTGCTGGCCTACAAGGCGTATGGCAACTGGCAGGCCAGTCAGGCCTCGGCACCGAAGGGCGAGCCGCAGACCCTTGATCGGCTGCCTCCTGCGCAGGTCGAACAGCACAGCCAGGCGATCCTCAAGGCGCTGGTGGCGGCAGCCAAGGCCGATGGGCATGTCGATGAGCGCGAACGTGCACTGATCGAGGGTGAGTTCGTCAAACTGACGCCGGATCAGGCATTACGCCAATGGTTGCATGCCGAGCTGAACAAACCCCTTGATCCGGCGGATGTTGCTCGTGCAGCCAGTACGCCGGAAATGGCCGCTGAAATGTACATCGCCAGTGTCATGCTGGTGGATGAAGAGCATTTCATGGAGCGCGCCTACCTCGATGAACTGGCCAGGCAACTGGGGCTCGACCCGGCATTGAAGCAGGCACTGGAGGCACAGGTTCGCGAGGCCTGAGGTCAAAAAGTATGGGCTGATTGCCACTATTTATGACTTTCAGCCAGTTCAATGCGCTATGTCAGCCGCAAAAGCGACGAGTGGCGGGCTATAATCCGCCCATTTTTCCGCTCGCGTAGAACACTTGAGGGCTGACTGTGAATAATTGGACACTGCGCCAACGGATCCTGGCGAGCTTCGCCGTGATCATCGCCATCATGTCGCTGATGGTGGTTGCTGCCTACTCACGGCTGGTGACGATCGAGTCCGGTGAGGAGGATGTGCGTGCCAACAGCATCCCGGGTGTCTACTACAGTTCGATGATTCGTGGCGCCTGGGTCGATAGCTACGTGACCACCCAGCAGTTGGTTGGGTTGAGTGACAACCGTGAAATCACCAGTGCTGACATGGCGCTCTACAAAAGCTTCGACGAGCGCGTGAAGCAACACATGGCCAGCTACCAGGCAACCATTGAGGACGCTGAGGAAAAAACCAATTTCGAGGAATTCGCGCGCCTTGAACAAGCGTACCGGGCTACCCTCGACAAAGTGCTTGATGCCTATCGCGGCAAAAACTACCCAGAGGCACGGCGTCTGTTGGAGCTGGAGCTGACGCCTGCCTGGATGAATGGCCGTAAAAACCTGACTGCAGTGATCGAGCGTAGCCGTCATATGGCCGAAGATGCGACGTCGTCGATCGTCAGCGCCGTGTCTACCGCCAAGGTCAGCATGATCATTTCGTTGTTGATGGCGATTGTGGCAGCCACCGTCTGCGGTCTGGTGCTGATGCGTGCGATCAGTACGCCGATGCAACTGATTGTTCGCGCTTTGGATGGGCTGCGCAGTGGTGACCTCAGTGTGCGCCTGGACCTGCACCGCAAGGATGAGTTCGGTGCGGTGGAAACCGGTTTCAACGACATGATGGTCGAGTTGACCAATCTGGTATCCCAGGCCCAGCGTTCTTCGGTGCAGGTGACCACCTCGGTGACTGAAATTGCCGCCACCTCCAAGCAGCAGCAAGCTACGGCGACGGAAACTGCAGCGACGACCACTGAAATTGGTGCTACGTCACGGGAAATCGCCGCCACCTCGCGCGACCTGGTGCGCACCATGACCGAGGTGACCAGCGCTGCCGATCAGGCCTCCATCCTGGCCGGTTCCGGGCAGCAGGGCCTGGCACGCATGGAAGAGACCATGCTTCAGGTCATGGGGGCTGCGGACCTGGTGAACAACAAACTGTCGATCCTCAATGAGAAGGCCGGCAATATCAATCAGGTGGTCGTGACCATCGTCAAGGTGGCCGACCAGACCAACCTGCTGTCGCTCAATGCGGCGATTGAGGCCGAGAAGGCGGGCGAGTATGGTCGCGGCTTTTCGGTGGTGGCTACGGAAGTGCGCCGTCTGGCCGATCAGACCGCCGTGGCGACCTACGATATCGAGCAGATGGTGCGGGAGATTCAGTCGGCGGTTTCGGCAGGGGTCATGGGCATGGACAAGTTCTCCGAGGAAGTCCGCCGCGGCATGTTTGAGGTGCAGCAGGTCGGCGAGCAGCTCTCCCAGATCATTCAGCAGGTTCAAGCCCTTGCACCGCGTGTATTGATGGTCAATGAAGGCATGCAGGCCCAGGCCACAGGCGCCGAGCAGATCAATCATGCGTTGGTTCAGTTGGGTGATGCCAGCAGCCAGACAGTGGAGTCGCTGCGCCAGGCCAGTTTTGCCATTGACGAGCTTAGCCGGGTCGCGAGTGGCCTGCGTGGCGGCGTTTCACGGTTCAAAGTCTGACACGCCGATGAACGACCTCCCGGCGCACGGCAGCGCGGATGCGGCCAACAAGGGCAGACTCTTCCTGTTATTTCGCATTGGTGATCAGCGTTTTGCCCTCGACACCCATGAAGTGGTTGAGGTGTTGCCACGTTTGCCACTCAAGCCTATTGCCCAGGCGCCACATTGGGTGGCCGGGGTGCTGGCCCACCGGGGCATTTTGGTGCCGGTGATTGATGTTGGCGCGTTGAGCTTTGGCCAACCGGCACCTGTGCGTACCAGCACCCGACTGGTACTGGTGCATTACCGTGTCGATCCCGAACGGCCAGATTTGCTGCTGGGGCTGATTCTCGAGCAGGCCAGCAACACCTTGCGCTGTGATCCTGACGAATTTCGCCCCTATGGCCTGGATAACAGCCAGGCGCCTTACCTGGGGCGGGTGCGCGAAGATGCGCAAGGCCTGCTGCAGTGGATTGGGGTTCAGGCGTTGTTGAGCGATGAGGTGCGCCAGTTGCTGTTTCCGGCCTTAGCCGATGCGGGCCTGGAGCAGCAGGCATGAACAGCGAGCAACGCTTCTTTCGCTTTCTTCAGGAGCGTATTGGCCTGGATGTCGCCTCGGTGGGTGAGCCAATGGTCGAGCGCGCCTTGCATCAGCGCTGCGCTGCGGTTTCGGCACGTGATCTGGACGACTATTGGCTGCAAATGCAGCAGTCGAGCCAAGAGCAGCAGGCGCTGATCGAGGCGGTCATTGTCCCTGAAACCTGGTTCTTTCGTTACCCGGAGTCGTTCGCGGCGTTGGCCAGCCTGGCCCTCAAGAGACTGGCCGTGATCGCGGGTAGCAGGCCATTGCGTATTCTCAGCCTGCCGTGTTCGACCGGCGAAGAGCCCTACTCGATTGCCATGGCCTTGCTGGATGCTGGCGTCCCTGCGCAAGCGTTTCGTGTGGATGGTATCGACATCAGTGGCGGCTCTATAGCCCGTGCGAAACAGGCTGTGTATGGCCGAAACTCGTTTCGTGGCCAGCAGCAGCACTTTCGCCAGACGCATTTCAGTGAGTGTGCCGAGGGGCATCGATTGGATGAACGCGTGCAGCAACAGGTCAACTTGCAGGTTGGTAATGTCCTGGACCCGATGCTGCGCACGCGTGAAGGGACGTACGATTTCGTCTTCTGTCGCAATTTGCTGATCTATTTTGACGTGCCCACTCAGCAACGGGTCTTTGAAGTGCTTAAGGGCCTGACCCACGAAGAAGGGGTCTTGTTCATTGGCCCGGCCGAGGGCAGCCTGCTGGCGCGCCTGGGTATGCGTCCCTTGGGTATTCCCCAATCATTTGCCTATGTCCGTCAGGCGCCGGTGGAACTGCCGGTCAGCAAGCCTGTGCCGGTATTGAAACCGGCACCAGTGGTTGTACCCCGCCCGGTGCTGGAACCTGCGCGACGGCCATTTACCGCGCCTCAGCTCAAGCCACAGCCACAGCCACAGCCACAGCCACAGCCACAGCCACAGGCCAGCACTGAAACCGCTGTGCAATTGCTGGCACAGATTGCCCAGTTGGCCAATAGCGGCAGCAGTGTGCAAGCACGTGCCGTGTGCGAGCGTTACTTGCGCGAGCATGAGCCTTGCGCCCAGGTGTTCTACTGGATGGGGCTGCTTGCCGATACGGCCGGTGACAGTGCCGACGCTGTGCGGTACTACCGCAAGGCCCTGTATCTGGAGCCGCAACACCCTGAAGCGCTGGTTCATCTGGCCGCCTTATTGGCCTCTCAGGGCGACCTGGTCGGTGCGCGTCGATTGCAGGAGCGAGCGGGACGCTTGGAACGGGAGTCTGAACGATGAACGAGCACAGCGCATGGAGTGTGATTGCCAGCGACCAGCCGAGTATCGACGACTGCTGGAATCGCATCGGTGTTCACGGCGACAAGCAGTGCGCGTTGTTGGTCGAGCATGTTCATTGTCGTAACTGCGCTGTTTATGCGGCTGCGGCAACCCTTTTGCTTGACCGTTATGCTCTGTCTCAGGATGCGCATCAGCAAGCGGAAAGTGTCCAGAACATTGGTCCTACACGTTCCTTGCTGTTGTTTCGATTAGGTGATGAGTGGCTGGCCTTGGCGTCGCGCTGCCTGGTGGAGGTCGCGCCGCTGCAATCGGTGCACTCCTTGCCGCATCAGCGTTCCCGGGTACTGCAGGGGGTTGCCAATGTGCGGGGAGCGCTGGTGCCATGCCTGTCGCTGGGGTATCTGCTTGGGCTTGAGGGCGGCGCGTCAACCTCGACGGTGTCGCGTGTGGTACCTCGGATGTTGATTCTGGCCGCCGAAGGTGGCTCTGTCGTGGCACCAGTTGATGAAGTAGAGGGCATTCATGCCCTTGAGCTGTCCCGGCTGACTCAGGACAGCCCGCCCGAAGAGCGCTTTACCGAGGCTGTTTTGCAATGGCGTGGGCGCACGGTGCGGGTGCTGGATGAAAAACAATTGCTGTCTGCCGTGAGCCGGAGCCTGTCATGACCCCAGAGCAAATGCGTGATGCGTCGTTGCTCGAACTGTTCAGCCTTGAGGCCGAAGCGCAGACCCAGGTGCTGAGCGCCGGGTTGTTGGCCTTGGAGCGCAATCCGCGGCAGGCGGATCAGCTGGAAGCCTGTATGCGTGCGGCGCACTCGCTCAAGGGCGCAGCGCGCATTGTCGGGGTCGACGCCGGAGTCAGCGTTGCCCACGTCATGGAAGATTGCCTGGTTGGTGCGCAGGAGGGGCGGTTGTTTCTGCGCCCGGAACATATCGACGCCCTGCTGCAGGGCACGGACCTGTTGATGCGCATCGCCACCCCAGGCGATGTTTCGATTGATGCGGCGGTCCAGGCGTTTCTGGTGCAGATGGCAGTGCTGCTGGATCCGGCGGCTACTGCTGCGGTTGTTTCCGAGCCGTCCATCCCCGGCACCCCAGTTGTCAGTCCGCCGGCCCCCCCGTCGAGCGTGCCCGAGCGCTTGTCGATGCCTGAGCCTGCGCCATCGGCGCCGCTAGGCGAGCCCGTCGTTGCCGGGCCGGTCAGCGGTCGCCGGAGCAAGCGCAGCAGTGAGGGCTCGGAGCGCGTGTTGCGGGTGACCGCCGAGCGTTTGAACAGCCTGCTGGACCTCTCGAGCAAGTCGTTGGTCGAGACTCAGCGGCTCAAGCCTTACCTGGCCACCTTGCAGCGGCTCAAGCGCATGCAGAACCAGAGCATTCGAGCCCTTGATGGCCTGAAGCATCAATTGGAAGCAAGCGGTCAGAGCGCGGAAGTGCAGGAGGCGCTGGCGTTGGCACAGCGTCTGTTGGGTGAAACGCAACAGATCCTTCTGCAGCAGGCCGCCGACCTTGACGAGTTTGGCTGGCAGGCCAGCCAGCGCGCGCAGCTGCTTTACGATACCGCGCTGGCCTGCCGGATGCGTCCCTTCGCCGATGTCCTGACGGGACAGAGCCGCATGGTGCGCGACCTCGGACGCTCGCTGAACAAGCAGGTGCGGTTGGAGATCGAGGGCGAAAAAACGCAGGTTGACCGCGATGTACTTGAGCGGCTCGAAGCGCCTTTGACGCACCTGTTGCGCAACGCCGTTGATCACGGCATTGAAACGCCTGAGCAGCGGCTATTGGCGGGTAAGCCCCTGGAGGGGCGAATCCGTCTTCGCGCCTCGCATCAGGCGGGGTTGTTGGTGTTGGAACTGCGCGATGACGGTGCCGGGGTTGATCTGGAGCACTTACGTCACGCCATTGTCGAGCGCCAGTTGTCCCCAGCGGAAACCGTGGCGCAGATGAGTGAGTCCGAACTGCTCACCTTCCTGTTCCTGCCCGGTTTCAGTTTGCGCGATACCGTGACAGAAGTCTCCGGCCGTGGTGTTGGGCTTGATGCCGTGCAGCACATGGTCCGCCAACTGCGTGGGTCAATCGAGTTGACCCAGGTCAGCGGTCAGGGCAGCTGTTTCCACCTTGAAGTCCCGCTGACCTTGTCGGTGGTACGCAGCCTGGTCGTTGAGGTGGGGGGAGAGGCCTATGCCTTCCCGCTGGCCCATATTGAACGCACGCTGGAGTTGCCGGCTGAGGCGGTCGTGCAGATCGACGGGCGTCAGCACTTCTGGCATGAGGGTCGGCATATCGGCCTGGTCGCGGCTAGCCAGCTATTGAACAGGCCGGCTAGCGCCTCTGATGGGCAAGGCATCAAGGTGGTGGTGATCCGTGAGCGCGAGACACTCTATGGGGTTGCGGTCGAGCGCCTGATCGGTGAGCGGGTGCTGGTGGTGATGCCGCTCGACGCCCGTTTGGGCAAGGTCCAGGATATTTCTGCCGGTGCGTTGCTGGATGACGGTTCGGTGGTCCTGATCATTGATGTGGAGGACTTGCTGCGCTCGGTTGAAAAGCTGCTCAGTACCGGTAGCCTGGAGCGCATTGAGCGTGGTCGGGGCGTTGCCAGCAACAGCGTACGCAAGCGCATTCTGGTGGTCGATGACTCGCTGACCGTGCGTGAGCTGCAGCGCAAGCTGCTGAGCAATTGCGGTTATGACGTCGCGGTAGCGGTTGATGGCATGGATGGCTGGAATGCCCTGCGCAGCGAAGACTTTGATTTGCTCATCACCGATATCGACATGCCGCGCATGGACGGTATCGAACTGGTTACCCTGCTGCGTCGTGACAATCGATTGCAGTCGCTGCCGGTGATGGTGGTCTCCTATAAGGACCGTGAAGAGGATCGCCGACGTGGACTTGATGCCGGTGCCGACTACTATTTGGCGAAGGCCAGTTTTCATGATGATGCCTTGATCGATGCCGTGGTGGAACTGATCGGGGGAGCACAGGGATGAGAGTCGCGATTGTCAACGATATGCCCTTGGCGGTTGAGGCCTTGCGCCGAGCCTTGGCGTTTGAGCCTGCGCATCAGGTGGTCTGGGTCGCGAGCAACGGTGCCGAGGCGGTGCAGCGTTGCACCGAGGTGCTCCCGGACCTGATCCTGATGGACCTGATCATGCCGGTGATGGATGGTGTTGAGGCTACCCGGCGGATCATGGCCGAAACACCCTGCGCCATCGTCATCGTCACGGTCGACCGTAAACAGAATGTGCACCGGGTCTTTGAGGCCATGGGGCATGGCGCCCTGGATGTGGTCGATACGCCCGCCTTGGGCGGCGGTGAGCCCAGAGAGGCAGCGGCCCCGCTGTTGCGCAAGATCCTCAATATCAGCTGGCTGATCGGCCAGCGCAATGCCGCGCTGCAGCCGTTGAACACACACTTGCGGGATGCGGCGCAGCGTCAGAGGCTGGTTGCCATTGGCTCTTCGGCGGGTGGTCCGGCCGCACTCGAAGTGTTACTCAAGGGCCTGCCGCGCAACTTTTCCGCCGCGATCGTTCTGGTTCAGCACGTCGATCAGGTGTTTGCCGCCGGCATGGCCGACTGGCTGGCGAGTGCTTCTGGCTTGAACGTACGCCTGGCACTTGAGGGCGAGCCGCCGCAGCCCGGTCAGGTGTTGCTGGCGGGAACCAATCACCACATTCGGTTATTGAGCAATGGCACCCTTGGTTATACCGCTGAACCGGTGAACGAAATCTATCGTCCCTCGATCGATGTGTTTTTCGAGAGCGTGGCACGGTTCTGGCGTGGTGATGCGGTCGGTGTGTTGCTTACCGGTATGGGCCGTGATGGTGCCCAGGGGTTGAAGTTGATGCGCCAGCAGGGGTTTCTGACGATCGCCCAGGATCAGCAAAGTAGCGCCGTTTACGGTATGCCCAAGGCTGCTGCGGCCATTGATGCAGCGGTGGAGGTTCGTTCGCTGGAACGCATTGCCCCCCGACTGCTGGAAATTTTTTCAAAATGACAATATCTATTGAAGCGGGCCGTTTGGCCGGCAGAGGCCAGGTGACAGCGCATGAATGATTTACCGATCAGTGGCTTTCCGAGCACCAATGAGAATTCAGCGATGGTTCTGCTGGTAGATGATCAGGCCATGATCGGTGAAGCGGTGCGACGCGGCCTGGCCCAGGAAGAGAACATCGATTTTCATTTCTGTGCCGACCCTCATCAGGCAGTGGCCCAGGCGATCCGTATCAAGCCGACCGTGATCCTCCAGGATTTGATCATGCCCGGTCTTGATGGCCTGACGCTGGTACGTGAATACCGCAGCAATCCGGCCACCCAGGACATTCCGATCATCGTCCTTTCCACCAAGGAAGACCCTCTGGTCAAGAGCGCCGCGTTTGCTGCCGGTGCCAACGATTACCTGGTCAAGTTGCCGGACAACATCGAGTTGGTGGCGCGAATTCGTTACCACTCGCGCTCGTACCTGACCCTGCTGCAGCGTGACGAGGCCTACCGGGCCTTGCGGGTCAGCCAGCAACAGTTGCTCGACACCAACCTGGTGCTGCAGCGGTTGATGCACTCCGATGGCTTGACCGGGTTGTCCAATCGCCGCCACTTCGACGAGTACCTTGAGCTGGAATGGCGCCGTTCAATCCGCGAGCAGACACAATTGTCGCTGTTGATGATTGATGTCGACTACTTCAAGGCGTTCAACGATACCTTTGGTCACTTGGCCGGCGATGAGGCCTTGCGCAAGGTCGCCGAGGCCATTCGCAGTTCCTGCAGCCGGCCCAGCGACTTGCCAGCGCGCTATGGCGGTGAGGAGTTC
The DNA here is from genome assembly GCF_053629555.1 of Pseudomonas sp. HLS-6 TE3448. Classification (NCBI taxonomy): domain Bacteria; kingdom Pseudomonadati; phylum Pseudomonadota; class Gammaproteobacteria; order Pseudomonadales; family Pseudomonadaceae; genus Pseudomonas; species Pseudomonas sp. HLS-6 TE3448. The sequence goes on from NZ_JBRJIO010000001.1 coordinate 2,478,880, forward strand.
GCGCTGGTGCTGCCCAACACCTCTCCGGGCGGCGCCCGCCTGGTAGCCGAGAAATTGCGCCAGACCGTGGAAGCGCTGCAGATTGCGCACACCCTGCCAGAGGCCGGCTCAAGCCTGACGGTCAGTATTGGCCTGGCGACGCACATCCCAGCGGTTGGTAGCCATTGCCGGCAGCTGATTTCGGCGGCGGACAAAGGCTTGTACCTGGCCAAGAATGGCGGGCGCAACCAGGTCGGGGTGGCCTGAGGCGAGTTTTCTTGCGGCAGGCCGTCGGGCGGGCTGCCGCAGGCATTTGAGTGCGTTATACTCTCCGGCTTTTGACAGATTACGCACGAGAGCTGCCCGCCCATGGAAATCAACCCGATCCTGAACACCATCAAGGACCTGACCGAGCGCTCCGAGACTATTCGGGGGTATCTTTGACTACGATCAAAAGCATGAGCGCCTGATCGAAGTCAACCGCGAGCTTGAAGACCCGAACGTCTGGAACAAGCCCGAATACGCCCAGGAACTGGGCCGTGAGCGCGCCATGCTGGCGCAGATCGTCGAGACCCTGGACGAAATGTCCGGTGGCCTGGCCGATTGCCGTGACCTGCTGGACATGGCCGTTGAAGAAGACGACGAAGCCGCTGTCGAGGACGTCGTCAGTGAACTCGACCGCCTGCGCGTCGCGCTCGAGAAGCTCGAGTTCCGTCGCATGTTCAGCGGCGAGATGGACATGAACAACGCCTACCTGGACATCCAGGCCGGTTCCGGCGGTACCGAGGCTCAGGATTGGGCCAACATTCTGCTGCGCATGTACTTGCGCTGGGCCGACAAGCGCGGCTTCGATACCACGATCATGGAGCTGTCCGAAGGCGAAGTGGCCGGTATCAAGGGCGCCACCCTGCATATCAAGGGTGAGTATGCCTTCGGCTGGTTGCGCACCGAGATCGGTGTTCACCGCCTGGTGCGCAAGAGCCCGTTCGACTCTGGCAACCGCCGTCATACCTCGTTCTCGGCGGTGTTCGTCTCGCCCGAGATCGATGACAAGGTCGAAATCGATATCAACCCGTCCGACCTGCGAATCGATACCTATCGTTCGTCCGGTGCCGGTGGTCAGCACGTTAACACCACCGACTCGGCGGTGCGGATTACCCACGTCCCGACCAACACCGTGGTCAGCTGCCAGAACGAACGCTCCCAGCACGCCAACAAGGACACCGCCATGAAAATGCTGCGGGCCAAGTTGTACGAGCAGGAAATGCAGAAGCGTAACGCCGCCTCCCAGGCCCTTGAAGACAGCAAGTCCGATATTGGCTGGGGGCATCAGATCCGTTCCTACGTGCTTGATGCATCGCGGATCAAGGACCTGCGTACCGGCATCGAACGCAGCGACTGCGACAAGGTGCTCGACGGCGATCTCGACGAATACCTGGAGGCCAGTCTCAAGCAGGGGCTATAACCCCTCAGAGACCTGCCACAAGTCCCTCGCCCGACGGGCGAGGGCAACGAACCCGTGATGGAAAATGTGAAGACATGAGCGACCTACAACTCGATCCGCAAGACCTGCAACAGGAAGAAAACAACCTGATCGCCCTGCGCAAGGAAAAACTTGCCGCTGTGCGCGAACAGGGTCAGGCCTTCCCCAACGACTTCCGCCGTGACAGCTACTGCAACGACCTGCAGAAACAGTATGTCGACAAGACCAAGGAAGAGCTGGAAGCTGCAGCGATCCCGGTCAAGGTTGCCGGCCGTATCATGCTCAACCGTGGTTCGTTCATGGTGATTCAGGACATGACCGGTCGTATCCAGGTCTACGTCAACCGCAAGACCTTGCCGGAAGAAACCCTGGCTGCGGTCAAGACCTGGGACCTGGGCGACATCATCGCCGCTGAAGGCACCCTGGCGCGTTCCGGCAAGGGCGACCTGTACGTGGAAATGACCAACGTGCGCCTGCTGACCAAGTCGCTGCGCCCGCTGCCAGACAAGCACCACGGCCTGACCGATACCGAAACCCGCTACCGTCAGCGCTACGTTGACCTGATCGTCAACGAAGACACCCGCCAGACGTTCCGCGTTCGTTCGCAGGTCATCAGCCACATCCGCAGTTTCCTGGCCAAGCGCGACTTCCTTGAAGTCGAAACGCCGATGCTGCAGACCATCCCTGGCGGCGCCGCGGCCAAGCCGTTTGAAACCCACCACAACGCGCTGGACCTGCCAATGTTCCTGCGTATTGCCCCGGAGCTGTACCTCAAGCGCCTGGTGGTCGGTGGTTTCGAGCGTGTGTTCGAGATCAACCGCAACTTCCGTAACGAAGGTGTGTCGACTCGTCACAACCCTGAGTTCACCATGCTGGAGTTCTACCAGGCGTACGCCGATTACGAAGACAACATGGACCTCACCGAAGAACTGTTCCGCGAACTGGCGCAACTGGTTCTGGGCAGCACTGATGTGCCGTATCAGGGCAAGGTGTTCCATTTCGGCGAGCCGTTCCAGCGTATCTCTGTGTTCGATTCGATCCTCAAGTACAACCCGGAAATCACCGCTGACGACCTGCAGGACATCGACAAGGCGCGCGCCCTGGCCAAGAAGGCCGGTGCCGACGTCAAAGGTTTCGAGGGCCTGGGCAAGCTGCAGACCATGATTTTCGAAGAACTGGTCGAGCATAAACTCGAGCAGCCGACCTTCATCACCGAATACCCGTTCGAAGTGTCGCCATTGGCACGTCGCAACAACAAGAACCCGAACGTCACCGATCGTTTCGAGCTGTTCATCGGTGGCCGTGAAATCGCCAACGCCTACTCCGAGCTCAACGATGCCGAAGACCAGGCCGAACGCTTCATGGCGCAGGTGGCCGACAAGGATGCCGGTGACGACGAAGCCATGCACTACGATGCCGACTTCGTACGTGCCCTGGAGTACGGCATGCCGCCTACCGCCGGTGAAGGCATTGGTATCGACCGCCTGGTCATGCTGCTGACTGACTCGCCGTCGATCCGTGACGTGATCCTGTTCCCGCACATGCGCCCACAGGCCTGAGCGTACTGAACAAGCCGCCTTCCGGGGCGGCTTTTTCTTGCCCGCAATAAGTTGATCGAATCGACAGCAATTCATAGAGGTAGACCTGTAGTGACTCCTGCAATGGCTCAACAAGGTGCTGCTGGCGTGGCCACAGCGGTGGCGGAAAGTGTTCAGTACCAGGGGCGCAAGGCGAGCCGTCGTGGCAGTGAACAGCGTCGTCAGGAGATTCTCGACGCGGCGATGCGCATCGTTGTCCGTGATGGCGTGCGGGGTGTGCGGCACCGTGCGGTAGCCGTCGAGGCAGGGGTGCCCTTGTCGGCCACCACCTACTACTTCAAGGATATCGAAGACCTGCTGATCGACAGCTTTGCCCAGTACGTGGAGCGCAGCGCTGCGTACATGGCCAAGCTCTGGGAGCACACCGAAGTGGTGCTGCGTCAGTTGTTGTCTCAGGGCGACGGCAGTCCACAATCCCGGGCGCGGCTGGCCGACGAAGTGGCGAAGATGATGAGCGAGTATGTGCAACGCCAACTGCATAACCGCCGCAACTTCCTGATGGCCGAGCAGGCCTTTCGCCAGGAGGCGCTGCTGTGTCCGAAATTGGCCGAACTGGTCAAGTCGCACGAGCAGATTTTGCTACGCGGCGCGGGCCAGATGCTTCAGGTCGTGGGCTCTCGTGAACCTCAGCAGGACGCCTTGGTGTTGACGGCGATAATCGAGCAGATGGAATATCAGGGCCTGCTCGATGCTGAGCGACCGCACGCCGAAGCGCAGATGCTCGCTATTCTTACGCGATACCTGCATCTGGTATTGGCTGCGGTCTAAGGCACGATCCATTTCAAGGAGAACCTGATGAAAGCCTGGCGTGTGCTGTTGGCCTTGTCGTTTTTACTGCTTGGCGGTTGTCTGGTGACCTTCAATGAACCCATTCCGGCGAATCAGCCGGCGCCCAAGGCGTTGCTCGGTAGCTGGAGCAGCAAGGATGCCTGGGGCGAACCCTTGAAACTGCTGATCAGTCGCACGGGGGGCAATGCCTACAAGGCAGTGGCCACGGCCAAGGGCAAGCCACGGCAGGAATACACCTTCACGGTCTCGCGTCACGGTAACCGCTGGTATTTCTCGGCTGGCGTGCCGAAAAAGCTCGGCGGGAACTTCCTGATTGCCGGTTTTGACGTGATCGGTAACAACGAGTTAGTGCTCTACAACCTTGATGTTGAACGGATCAACCAGGCGTTGGAGCAGAAGGCACTCAGTGGTCAACGTTACGAAGTGCCGGAAGATAATGGTGAGGGTGTCTTGATCGACAGCCCTGCACAACAGGTTTTCGCCTATCTGGATGACCCTGCCAACTCCGATCTGTTCATCGAAGTCGCGCGGTTCCAGCGCGCAGGCAAATAACCGATTCGAAGCAAGGAGTGTGGTGTGGACGAGTACCAGCAGACGATACGCGGCCTGTCTGATCGCATTGTTCAGGCACAGACGCCGATCCGCGTGCTCGATGCGGTGAAGTGGGACGATAGCATCCGCCAGGGGTTCCTCAAGGCCAAGGGCAAAGAGTTGCCGAAGGTGGACCGTGAGTACTATCTAGGTCGACCACTGTCCTTTGACTCCAGTGCGGTGAAGCTTGAGTTTCAGAACATCGAGCGTGATATTACGCGCCAGCTTGGCCAGTTCAACCCGGTTGGGCAGATCATGCGACGCATGTGCAAGGAGTACCGCATGGTGGTGCGCATGCTCGAGGCGCGCGGCACCGAGGATTTCGGGCTGATCTCCCAGGAGCTCTACGGCGCCGCATCCGATGCCTTTCATGCCGGTGACCCGACCCTGTCCGATCTGGGCCTGATGCTCTCCGACTACCTGAACAACATCGATTGCCTGGGTGACCTGAAGGACGAGCCGAAGAACCTTACCGCCAAGCAGGCCGTCGAGATACTCCAGCATCGCTTGAACAAGGTGTTCGGTGAGGCGGAAGAGACCATCCGTGTATTCGAGTCGGACGGTATCGTTGCCGACGCGGCCGCCGGTGCCGACTACATCAAGATCCGCGCTGACGCGATGTTCAACAACCGCGATGTCCGCGCGTTGGAGGTCCATGAGGGGCTGGTGCATGTCGGCACCACCCTCAACGGCCTGAACCAGCCGATCTGTACCTTTCTGTCCAAAGGCCCGCCTTCTTCCACGGTCACCCAGGAGGGGCTGGCGATCCTCATGGAGGTGATTGCTTTCGCCTCGTACCCCAGCCGGCTGCGCAAGCTGACCAACCGCACCCGTGCCATTCACATGGTCGAGGAGGGGGCCGATTTCCTCCAGGTGTTCGAGTTCTTTCGCGCTCAAGGGTTTGGCATGCAGGAGAGCTATGGCAATGCCAGCCGCGTGTTTCGTGGCTCGGTGCCCAATGGGTTGCCATTTACCAAGGACTTGTCCTACCTCAAGGGCTTTATCATGGTTTACAACTATATTCAGTTGGCCGTGCGTAAAGGCAAGCTTGAGCAGATTCCTTTGCTGTTCTGCGGCAAGACGACGCTGGAAGATATGCGGACTCTGCGCCAATTGGTCGACGAAGGCCTGGTGGAGCCGCCCAAGTACCTGCCTGAGCAGTTCCGCGACTTGAACGCGCTGTCGGCCTGGATGTGCTTCTCCAACTTCCTCAATCACTTGAGCCTGGACCGTATTGAAGCCGACTACTCGAACATTCTCTGACGTCCTTGGCAGGCCGCTGTGCCTGCTTCTTGTGCTGTTGAGTCTGGCCGGCTGCAGTGCCTTGCTGTTTTACCCTGAGCCGGGCGAGCCCTTCACGCCGACGCGTGCCAAGCTTGAGTACCGTGACCTCACCCTGACCGCTGCAGACGGTACGCGCCTGCATGGTTGGTGGTTGCCGGCCAAGGAGGGGGTAGCGGTCAAAGGGACGGTGCTGCACCTGCATGGCAACGGTGGCAACCTGGCGTTGCACCTGGGCGGCAGTTGGTGGCTACCGGAGCAGGGCTATCAGGTGTTGATGATCGACTACCGGGGTTATGGCTTGTCGGAAGGCACGCCGAGCTTGCCGGAAGTCTATGACGACATTGCCGCGGCGATGGACTGGCTGCAGCAGGCGCCTGAAGCGCAGGGTAAGCCGCTGGTGTTGCTGGGGCAAAGCCTGGGTGGCGCCCTGGCCATCCATTACCTGGCGCAACACCCTGAGCAATCACATCGGTTCAAGGCCATGGTCTTCGACGGAGTGCCGGCCAGTTACCGGGATGTCGGGCGTAGCGCCTTGAGTTCGAACTGGTTTACCTGGCCTCTGCAGGTTCCGCTGTCATGGCTGGTGCCGGATGGCGACAGCGCCTTGCGCTCGGTCGGGCAATTGTCCGGGGTTCCGAAGTTGATCTACCACAGCATCGACGACACCACCGTACCCATGGTCAATGGTATCCGTCTGTATCAGGCAGCCCCACCACCGCGCGTGCTGCAGTTGACCCGTGGTGGTCATGTGCAGACCTTCAACGACCCGATTTGGCGTAAGGTAATGCTGCGCTTTCTGGAAGACCCTGAACATTTCAATGGACTGCGACGTTTGGCCGAAGTCCCCAATTACCCTGACGAGAAGTAGTAATGAGTGAAGAACGCAACGCCATCCCGCTGATCATCACCGGTGTCTGCAGCATCATTGGCACTGTCGGTGCGCTTTGGTATTACGGCTACCTGCATTTTGCCAAGCCGGAGGATGCGCTGCTGCTGTCCGACTTCACCATGCTCAAGACTGTTCCCGGTGAAGACTACAAGGTTTCGCTCAGCCCGGCGCCACAGGTGGCGCAATGCATCGATGGCGTGTTGGTGCTGTTCGACACCCAGCAGAAGGGCCTGACCGGCGTACTGGTCGACAACAAGAAGCAGGCGGTGCGCTGCATGGGGCAGGAGACGCCGCAGCAGGTACAGTAATACCGTCAATTGGCGGCGTCCCTATCGCTGGCAAGCCCGGCACCCACCGGTTTCAGTCGTTGGACGCCTCTTTTTCCGCGCTTAAGGTCTGCAGGTAGTGTCGTGACAACGCCAGAAACCGGGGCGTTGGCCCGATGTCTTCATACAGCGGATTGCCTTCTTCATCGGTTTCGATGACCTGTTGACCGCGGACATAAGGGAAGCTTGCCTCCAGCTCTTCGAGCGCGGCGCCGAGCAGTTCGCCGAGCAGTTCCTCGGGTTGACGCTTGGGGTACATCTCGGCCAGCGCCGCCAGACGCGCCGCGGCTTCGACATCCAGGTGCAACACATAGCCGGTAGGGCTCATGCGCCCCGTGGCGGTCTGTTCCCAGTTCTGGGCAAGTTCGCGGATTTTCATGGTGACCTCGTTGAAGACGGATGGCCTCCTTTCAGCGTAGCTACTGGTCGCACTTTGGTCTGCCTTGAAGCACAGGCGGTACTGCGGCACTCTGATGTCATCGCTGTTTGCCCGCGTTGGAGATGAAGGCTGATGACTGGTATTGATGTGCGCTTGCGTGAAGACGTCCATCTGTTGGGCGAATTGTTGGGGGACACCGTACGCGAACAGTACGGCGAAGCTTTCCTGCAGAAAATCGAGGACATTCGTCGCAGCGCCAAGGCGGACCGCAGTGGCAGTGCCGAGCAACTGAGCTCCAGCCTCGACGGCTTGTCCGAGGACGAGTTGCTGCCGGTGGCCCGAGCGTTCAACCAGTTTCTCAACCTGGCCAACATCGCCGAACAGTACCAGTTGATCCGCCGCCGCGACGCGGATCAGCCCGAGCCGTTCGAGGCTAGGGTGCTTCCCGAATTGCTCGACCGCCTGAAAAAAGCGGGTCATAGTCCTGACGCATTGGCGCGCCAGCTCGGCAAACTGAGCATCGAACTGGTGCTTACTGCGCACCCGACCGAAGTCGCCCGCCGCACCTTGATTCACAAGTACGATGCCATCGCCGCGCAGTTGGCGGCTCAAGACCACCGCGACCTGACACCCGCCGAGCGTGCGCAGGTCCGCGAGCGCCTGCAGCGGTTGATTGCCGAGGCTTGGCATACCGAAGAGATCCGCCGTACTCGACCCACCCCGGTCGATGAAGCCAAATGGGGTTTTGCGGTCATTGAGAACTCGCTCTGGCAGGCTATCCCCAACCACCTGCGCAAGGCGGACAAGGCCTTGTTCGCGGCCACGGGCCTGCACCTGCCGCTAGAAGCTGCGCCGATTCGATTTGCCTCGTGGATGGGCGGTGACCGCGACGGTAACCCCAATGTCACGGCCACGGTCACACGCGAAGTGCTGTTGCTGGCCCGCTGGATGGCGGCAGACCTGTTCCTGCGAGACGTCGATTTTCTGGCTGCCGAGTTGTCCATGCAGCAGGCCAGCCCGGCGCTGCGGGCCAGGGTGGGTGAGCATGCCGAACCCTACCGGGCGTTGCTTAAGCAACTGCGCGAGCGCCTGCGGGCAACCCGAAGCTGGGCGCAGTCGTCACTGGCTGTTACGCAACCGGCATCCGCCGAGGTCTTGCACGACAATCACGACCTGATTGAGCCGTTGCGGCTCTGCTATGAGTCGTTGCATGAGTGCGGCATGGGCGTTATCGCTGATGGCCCGCTGCTCGACACCTTGCGTCGGGCGGTGACCTTTGGCCTGTTCCTGGTGCGCCTTGATGTGCGTCAGGACGCAGCACGGCACGCTTCGGCGTTGAGTGAGATCACCGATTATCTGGGGCTGGGGCGCTATGAGGATTGGGATGAAGAGGCGCGTATCGCCTTCCTGCAGACCGAACTGAACAACCGTCGTCCATTGTTGCCACGGCATTTCCGGCCTCAGGCCGAGACGGCTGAAGTGCTTGCGACCTGCAGTGAAATCGCTGCCGCCCCGGCGGCATCGTTGGGGTCTTACGTGATCTCCATGGCCGGCGCGGCTTCAGACGTGCTGGCGGTACAGTTGCTGCTCAAGGAGGCGGGTGTTGCCCGTCCGATGCGGGTTGTGCCGTTGTTCGAAACACTGGCCGACCTGGACAATGCCGGGCCGGTCATGCAGCGTCTGCTGGGGCTGCCGGGCTATCGTGCGGGTTTGCACGGCCCTCAGGAAGTGATGATCGGCTACTCCGATTCGGCCAAGGACGCCGGTACCACAGCAGCGGCCTGGGCCCAGTACCGCGCCCAGGAAACCCTGGTGGAGATCTGTCGAGGGCAGAACGTCGAATTGCTGCTGTTCCACGGTCGTGGCGGTACTGTGGGCCGTGGCGGCGGCCCGGCCCATGCGGCGATCCTGTCGCAGCCACCGGGCTCGGTGGCCGGCAGGTTCCGTACCACCGAGCAGGGCGAAATGATCCGTTTCAAATTCGGCCTGCCGGACATCGCGGAGCAGAACCTCAACCTGTACCTGGCTGCGGTGCTCGAGGCGACCCTGTTGCCACCGCCACCCCCGCAACCGGCGTGGCGCGGCTTGATGGACCAACTCGCGGCGGATGGTCTGAAGGCTTACCGCAGTGTGGTGCGTGACAACCCGGAGTTCGTTGAGTATTTCCGTCAGGCCACGCCGGAGCAGGAACTGGGCCGCTTGCCGTTGGGCAGTCGGCCGGCCAAACGCCGTGCTGGCGGTATTGAAAGCCTGCGTGCGATTCCGTGGATCTTCGGTTGGACTCAGACGCGGCTCATGCTGCCGGCCTGGTTGGGCTGGGAGGCGGCGTTGAGCAATGCACTGGCGCGCGGGCAAGGTGGGCTGCTGGCAGAAATGCGTGAGCAATGGCCGTTCTTCCGTACCCGTATCGACATGCTCGAAATGGTCCTGGCCAAGGCCGATGTTGAAATTGCGCGTTCCTATGATGAGCGTCTGGTGCAATCGCAACTGCGACCTTTGGGTGCACAACTGCGCGACCTATTGTCGCAGGCGTGCCAGGTTGTACTGGGGCTGACCGGGCAGCCGGTGCTACTTGCACACAGCCCCGATACCCTGGAGTTCATTCGTTTGCGCAATACCTATCTGGACCCGCTACATCTGCTCCAGGCGGATCTCCTGGCCCGCTCGCGCACCCGTGATGCCGCTCTGGAAAGCCCTTTGGAGCAGGCATTGCTGGTGACGGTGGCAGGTATCGCGGCAGGCTTGCGGAACACGGGTTGAGGCGTGGTTGCGCCGGGTTGCGCCCGGCGCAACCAGAGCATGACAGGGCCTTCGGCAGCAGGTTATTCCGACTTTGGGGCGCTTGTGTGGCCGAAAGCTGCTGTGTATCTTGAGCAGCCTTTTGACCGAATTGTGGTCATGACCTAATTCCGGGATTTTGCCCTAGCGGCGAATCCTTTGATTTGCTTATAAAAATTGAGGAGCACAAGATGCGTGTAATTCTGCTGGGAGCTCCCGGGGCCGGTAAAGGTACTCAGGCAAAGTTCATCACCGAAAAGTTTGGTATTCCACAGATCTCCACCGGTGACATGCTGCGTGCCGCCGTCAAGGCGGGTACTCCGCTGGGCCTCGAGGCCAAGGCGATCATGGATGCTGGCAAGCTGGTTTCCGACGAGTTGATCATCAACCTGGTCAAGGACCGTATCGCTCAGCCTGACTGCGCGAAGGGCTTCCTGTTCGACGGTTTCCCTCGCACCATTCCCCAGGCCGAAGCCCTGGTAACTGCCGGTGTTGAGTTGGATGCCGTTGTCGAGATCGCTGTGGCTGACGAAGAAATCGTCAAGCGTATTGCCGGCCGCCGTGTTCACGAGGCCTCGGGTCGCGTCTACCACGTGATCTACAACCCGCCAAAGGTTGAAGGCAAGGACGATGAGACCGGCGATTCGCTGGTTCAGCGTAAAGACGACACTGAAGAAACCGTACGTCACCGCCTGGCGGTCTACCACGACCAGACCAAACCGCTGGTGGACTTCTACCAGAAGCTGGCTGCCGCCAATGGCAAGCCGAAGTACAGCCACATTGAAGGCGTTGGCTCTGTTGAGGCCATCACTGCCAAGGTGCTGGAAGCGCTGAGCTGATTTATCGCTCCAGCCCTTGAACAACGGCCCGCTTGCGGGCCGTTGTTGTTTATAATGCCGCTCTTTTTTCTTTCGCCTGGAATCACCGATGACCACTTTGCTGGCCCTGGATACCGCCACTGAAGCCTGCTCCGTTGCCCTGCTGCATGACGGCAAGGTGTTGAGCCACTACGAGGTGATTCCGCGCCTGCATGCGCAGAAGCTGCTGCCAATGATCCAGACCCTGCTCGCCGAGGCCGGTATCGCGTTGTCGGCGCTTGATGCCATTGCCTTCGGTCGCGGTCCAGGCGCTTTCACCGGTGTCCGTATCGCTATTGGTGTGGTCCAGGGCCTGGCCTTCGCGCTGGAGCGTCCGGTGCTGCCGGTATCGAATCTGGCCGTGCTGGCGCAGCGGGCAATGCGTGAACAGGGTGTGCAGCAGGTCGCCGCTGCCATCGACGCCCGTATGGATGAAGTGTACTGGGGCTGCTACCAGTCGACGGCAGGTGAAATGCGCCTGCTGGGTGAAGAGGCTGTGCTGCCACCGGAGCAGGTGGCCTTGCCAGCAGGTGCTACCGGGGACTGGTTTGGTGCGGGTACGGGCTGGGGCTATGCCGAGCGCCTTGCGGTCAAGGTCAGCGCCCAGGACGCCAGCCTGCTGCCTCATGCCCAGGATCTGCTCAGCCTGGCAACGTTTGCCTGGCAGCGTGGCGAGGCAATCGCTGCTGATCTGGCGCAGCCGGTCTACCTGCGCGATAAGGTGGCTACACCTAAGGCGCGCTGAGCGCCGCCGGTCAGTTAGCGGCAGCAAACCCGAATCTTTTGCCTGATCTGTGGTCCAGTTATCAGTCAGGCATTTGCGAAGGCTCTCAGGTGCCGCTAAATTGCCATCATTGCTCCTGAGTATTCCGCCATGCGTATCGACGGTTTTTCCTCGCAGTCTTATCCGGTCAAACGCTCCGCGCGTAAGGCGCCGCTGCGTGAAGAAGAACTGGACGACGATATTCCGGGTGAATTTGAAACCCAGGCGCAGCCATCGGCGGCTGCAGGCGCCAGCCGTAGTGCGGGGCTTCCCGTCCGTCAGCAGGACATGATCTTTCCTCGGGCCAGCAACAAGCGCACTGCCAAGGCCCTGAGCAGCTACCTGACCACCGCTGGCTTTGTGGATTGGGAGATGGAAGTGCTCGGGCTGGACCTGTACATTTGACGGATGATTCCCTCATCCCTTCCTTATTTTCTGGGTTGCCCGTCCTGGAGTGAAAGCGCCTGGCGCGAGTACCTGTACCCCGCTGACGCGAAAACCACCGACCTCCTTGGGCTTTACTGCCAGGTGTTCAATGCCGTAGAAGGCAACACCACGTTCTATGCCCGTCCGGCTAGTGCCACGGTTCAGCGTTGGGCGCAGATCATGCCTGAGCACTTTCGTTTTACCGCCAAGTTTCCTGGTGACATCAGTCATGGCGGCGACCTGCGCGAGCAACTGAGTGCTGCCCAGGGCTTCATCGAGTTGCTGCGGCCTTTAGGTCGGCGGGTAGCCCCTTACTGGCTGCAATTGCCGGCCAGTTTCGGGCCAGCGCGGCTTGCGGAGTTGGTCGGGTTTCTGGACGAAGTCGGTGTGCCTGTCGCAGTAGAGGTTCGCCATGCGGACTTCTTTGCCAAAGGAGAGGAGGAGCGCCTGCTCAATCGCCTGCTAATGGAGCGGGGCGTGGAGCGTATTTGCCTGGACCCGCGTGCGTTGTTCAGTTGCACATCCCGCGAGGCCTCGGTGCTGCATGCCCAAGCCAAGAAGCCCAAGGTACCGCCACGGCCCGCCGCATTCACCGCGTGCCCGCAGGTGCGTTTTATCGGGCACCCCGAGCTTGCTGCCAATGAGCCATTTTTGCGGCCTTGGCTGGATAAGGTTGCGGCCTGGATCGAAGAGGGGCGCACCCCCTACGTTTTCCTGCACACCGCCGACAATCGCCTGGCCGCTGCGCTGGCTCAGCGTTTTCATCAGGGCTTGATGGAGCGGCTGCCGGGTCTGGCGGCATTGCCTGAGTTGGAAAGGGCACCACTCGCCGAGCAGTTGGGCCTGCTCTAGTCGGTTAGCCGATGACCTGCCGTTACGCGGCGAGGCGTACGTTGTTCAGGACGACCGGGCGAGCCCAGCGCAGGTCGAAGTCCAGGTGCTTCTGTTGTTCGATCAGCGTGTGCTCATCGAACGGTTCTGCAGCCTTGGCCAGCAGGTCCATCTCGAACTCGGCTATTGGCAGGTGCAGTGGGCGTGATTGAGGGGCCGGGCCTGGCTCAGGTGTGGGCTGACCGGCGCTGAGTACGATTGGTCGAACCCAGCTGTTGCTGATGTCCAGTTGGCGTTGTTGCTCGATCAACTCGGCGGCGCTGAAGGGTGGAGCCGGTTTTTCCAGCAGTTCTGGCTCGAACTCGGCGATCGGCAGAAACAGGGGCTCAGGTGGGATGATCTCGCTGTCCTGAACATCGCAGTCGCGCTGGCTATTGATCTGTGCCAGGGTCTGGCTGCCGCCTACGGGTTCGCCTGTGGTGGCATCTACCGGGAGACTCGCCAGTGTTGTCGCGTCAGTGCCTTCAGCCTGTTGCTCCGCCAAGGCCCGGGCAAAGAAGTCTTGCCACAGGTGGCTTACGCCACCCAATGCCTGGGTGTTGTGGCGGCTGTAGTCGCCGACGGGCGACAGGTAGCCTGAATTGAGCTGAAGAATGTCTGACATGGCAGTCGGAGGCTGTCCGGGTCTGGCAAAATACTGAGTACTTCCGTTATCGGCCACGGCCGCCGATCATTTAATTTTTTTTGGATGCACGAACTATGGTTGAGCAACTGGCGGACAGCCGTCTGCGGGTCGAGGCGTTGTCGCCCGAGTATCAGGGGCATGCCGAGCAATGGGCACAACGCCTGGGCTTGCCGCTGGATGACGACGCTGCTGGCTTCGCCGTTCAGGTTGGGAGCGAAGGGCTGCAGATCCAGCAGTTGGGGCCGCAGGCACCCGGCCCTGTGCGGGTCGACTTCGTGGAAGGGCAAGCCGCTCACCGACGGCTGTTCGGCGGCGGAAGCGGGCAGATGATCGCCAAGGCCGTGGGCATCGCCCAAGGCGTGCGCCCGCGTGTACTGGATGCCACGGCGGGCTTGGGCAAGGATGCCTTTGTCTTGGCCAGCCTGGGTTGCGAGATGCAACTGATCGAGCGTCAGCCGCTGGTCGCCGCGTTGCTTGAGGACGGCTTGGCGCGAGGCCGGGGTGATGCCGAGGTCGGTCCAATCGTGGCACGTATGCAGCTGCAGACCGGCAACGCGATTGACCTGATGCGCCATTGGCAGGGCGAGGCGCCGCAAGTGATCTACCTCGACCCGATGTTCCCGCACCGGGACAAGAGCGCACTGGTCAAGAAGGAGATGCGCGTGTTCCGCCCGTTGGTGGGTGACGATCTCGATGCCCCGGCGCTGCTTGAGGCCGCCTTGGCGCTGGCCACTCACCGGGTCGTGGTCAAGCGCCCGCGCAAGGCGCCGATCATCGAAGGCACCAAGCCAAGCCATAGCCTGGAAGGCAAGTCGAGCCGCTACGACATCTATCCGAAGAAAGCCCTCAAGGCCTGATCAGGGCGCGAAGGCGCGCATGAACAGGCTGACCACATCCTGTACGTGCGCTTCGGCGCCCTCGGCGTCCAGCGGTTCGCCGCAGCCGAGCAGCAAGCGGAAGTTGGGGGCGCCCTTGAGCAGGCAGAAAAAGTGCTCCGCAGCATTGCCCGGATGCTCGATCCTTAGCAGGCCGAGTTCGTCAGCCTTCTGCAGCAGTGCCTCCATTTCCCGTAGCACGCGCATCGGGCCTGCCTCGAAGAAAATCTGGCAGAGCTTGGGGTCCTGGCTGCCCAGCGCCATGATCAAACGGTGCAGCTTGATCGACTCTTCGCCGTTGATCAGCCCCTGAAAGCCACGGCCAATGTTCAACAGCACCTGTTGCAGTGAGGCGCCGTCGGGCAGTTCGAAAATCAACTCGGGCAGTTGTGCCTTGCAGGTTGCCACCACTGCCGTGCAGAACAGTGTCTCTTTGTCGGTGAAGTGGCTGTAGACCGTCAGTTTCGAAACACCTGCCGCTGTCGCGACTGCATCCATGCTGGTGCTGGCATAGCCATGGGTCAGGAACAGTCGCTTGGCCGCTTCAAGAATGGCCTGGCGCTTGGCCAGGTCTTTCGGTCGGCCTGGACCGTTGGGTGCGGGGGTTTCGTTGAGCATGGTGTCCTTAGGCAGCGGTTAAAGGGCGTTCATGGTACATCGCGTGCTCCTTGTGCGAGCGGGAAATTCGACTGGCCGGTCAAGCGCTCCCCAAAAATTGTCGGACAAAAAAACGGACTTTCGCTTCCCAGCGCTGTGGGCTCTGATTAATATACCGATCAGTTCAAATATTAAAAGCGCCACTCGCGAAAGGGTTTTCCATATGTTGCGCCATTTCCTGCCCCTTGCTTTGCCCGTCAGTTTTGCCGTGTTACTGAGTGCGTGTGGCCAGGAAGGCCCGCAACAGGTAACCATTCGGCCGGCCATGGTGGTTCAGCCACAACCGGCCAGTGCGGCGGTCGCCAGTTATCCGGGGGAAGTGCGCGCGCGGTTTGAGCCAGAGTTGGCATTTCGCATTGCTGGCAAGGTCAGCCGGCGCTTGGTGGAGGAGGGGCAGCGGGTCAAGGCCAATCAGCCACTGGCCGAGCTTGACCCGCAGGACGTGCGCTTGCAGTTGGAGGCCGCGCGTGCCCAGGTTGCGGCCGCTGAGGCCAACCTGAGCCTGGTGCAGGCTGAGCGCGATCGCTACCAGAAGTTGCTGGAGCGGCAGATGGTCAGTCGCTCCCAGTATGACAACGCCGAGAACCTCTACCGTGCAGGCCAGGCTCGGCTCAAGCAGGTACGTGCCGAGTTCGATGTGGCGGGCAACCAGGCCGGCTATGCGGTGCTACGCGCGCCGCAGGATGGGGTGATCGCCAAACGCCAGGTCGAGGTCGGGCAGGTGGTGGCGGCAGGGCAGACGGTGTTCACCCTCGCGGCCGATGGCGAGCGTGAGGTGTTGATCAGCCTGCCGGAGCAGAATTTTTCCCGCTTCAAGGTGGGCCTGCCGGTGTCGGTGGAACTCTGGTCGCAGCCTCAAGAGCGGTTCGATGGGGTCATTCGTGAGCTGTCGCCTGCTGCTGACCCACGCTCGCGTACGTTCGCCGCCCGTATTGCGTTCAATGTCGGCAAGGTTCACGCGGAACTCGGACAAAGTGCGCGGGTGTTCATTCAGCACGTCGAGCAGGTACCGCTGGCGGTGCCGCTTTCGGCGTTGACTGCCGAGAATGGCCAGACCTACGTCTGGCGCGTGGACGCCAACAATACGCTCAAGCGAACGCCGGTACGTGTCGGTGCCTATGGCGAGACCAGCGTACCGGTGCTTGAGGGCTTGAGCCCCTCTGACTGGGTGGTTGCTGCGGGTGTGCATGTATTGCACGACGGCCAGCAGGTACGCCCGGTGGACCGTTCCAACCGTGTGGTCAATCTGGCGACTAAGGAGTAGTCCCTGATGGGTTTCAACCTTTCTGCATGGGCGTTGCGTAATCGCCAGATCGTCCTGTTCCTGATGTTGTTGGTCGCCATAGTCGGCGCATTGTCGTATACAAAACTCGGCCAGAGTGAAGACCCGCCATTTACCTTCAAGGCCATGGTGGTTCGTACCCTTTGGCCTGGCGCGAGTGCCGAGGAAGTGTCGCGCCAGGTGACCGAACGTATTGAAAAAACGCTGATGGAAACCGGCGAGTACGAACGCATCGTGTCGTTCTCCCGCCCCGGCGAATCGCAAGTCACCTTTATGGCCCGGGACTCCATGCACTCGGACGAGATCCCTGAGTTGTGGTACCAGTTGCGCAAGAAAGTCGCGGACATCCGACACACCTTGCCACCGGGCATTCAGGGGCCGTTTTTCAATGATGAATTCGGTACCACGTTCGGCAATATCTACGCCCTGACAGGCAAAGGCTTCGATTATGCCGTGCTTAAGGACTACGCCGACCGTGTGCAGGTCCAACTGCAACGGGTCAATGATGTGGGCAAGGTCGAGCTGCTGGGGCTGCAGGACGAGAAAATCTGGATCGAACTGTCGAACGTCAAGCTGGCTACCCTTGGCTTGCCATTGGCGGCGGTGCAGCAAGCACTGGAAGAGCAGAATACGGTCAGCACGGCGGGCTTCTTTGAAACGCCCACCGAGCGTTTGCAACTGCGCGTCAGTGGTCAGTTCGAGACGGTTGAGCAAATCGAGCAGTTTCCCATTCGTGTCGATAACCGCACCTTCCGCATCGCCGATGTCGCCGACGTGCGTCGTGGCTTCAACGACCCGCCCGCGCCACGTATGCGTTTCATGGGCGAGGACGCCATCGGTCTGGCGGTGTCGATGAAGCCCGGTGGCGATATTCTGGTGTTGGGCAAGGCACTGGAAACCGAGTTTTCGCGGATTACCCGCAACCTGCCTGCCGGCATGGAGCTGCGCAAGGTGTCTGACCAACCTGCGGCGGTGAAGACCGGTGTCGGTGAGTTTGTCAACGTACTGGTCGAAGCCTTGGCCGTGGTCTTGCTGGTGAGTTTCTTTTCCCTGGGCCTGCGCACCGGGCTGGTGGTCGCGCTGGCGATTCCAGTGGTACTGGCAATGACCTTTGCCACCATGTACTACCTGGGCATCGGTCTGCACAAGATCTCCCTGGGGGCGCTGGTACTGGCGCTGGGGTTACTGGTGGACGATGCGATCATTGCGGTAGAGATGATGGCGATCAAGATGGAGCAGGGCTTTGACCGCTTCAAGGCCGCCAGCTTTGCCTGGACCAGCACGGCATTTCCGATGCTCACCGGCACGCTGATCACTGCGGCAGGCTTCCTGCCGATCGCAACAGCGCAGTCAGGTACTGGCGAGTACACCCGCTCTATCTTTCAGGTGGTGACGATTGCGTTGTTGGCGTCCTGGATTGTCGCGGTGGTGTTTGTGCCTTACCTGGGCGAACGGCTGTTACCGGACCTGGCCAAGCTGCATGCGGCTAAACACGGTACGAACGGCAACGCGCCTGACCCCTATGGCACGCCGTTCTATCAACGGGTTCGGCGAGTGGTGGCATGGTGTGTGCGGCGGCGTAAGACAGTCATTGTGCTCACCATCGGCATGTTCATCGCGAGCATCCTATTATTCCGTTTCGTCCCTCAGCAATTTTTCCCGGCTTCCGGGCGTCTGGAGTTGATGGTTGACCTGAAACTGGCTGAAGGCGCCTCGCTGAGCAATACCGCTGAGCAGGTCGAGCGGCTGGAGGCGATGCTCAAGGCGCGTCCTGATATTGAAAACTATGTGGCGTATGTCGGCACCGGTTCGCCACGCTTCTACCTGCCCCTGGATCAGCAACTGCCCGCAGCGAGTTTTGCCCAGTTCGTGGTGCTGGCCAAGACCATCGAAGACCGTGAGGCGCTGCGTAGCTGGTTGATCGAAAACCTGAACGAACAGTTCCCGCAACTGCGCTCGCGTGTCACTCGGCTGGAAAACGGGCCGCCGGTGGGCTATCCGGTGCAGTTCCGGGTCACGGGGGAGCACATTGAGGTCGTGCGAGCGTTGGCGCGCAAGGTTGCGGCCAAGGTCCACGAGAACCCCCATGTGGCTAACGTGCACCTGGACTGGGAAGAGCCAAGCAAGGTGGTTCACCTGATCATCGATCAGGACCGAGCACGTGCACTCGGCGTGAGCACGGCCAACCTCGCCCAATTCCTGCAAAGCACCCTGAGCGGTTCAGGGGTTAGCCAGTACCGGGAAGACAATGAGCTGATCGAGATACTGCTGCGTGGCACGCTACAGGAACGGCGTGAGCTTGCGAACCTGCCTAGCCTCGCGGTACCGACTGATAGCGGCCGCAGCGTTGCACTGTCGCAGATCGCGACCTTGGAATACGGTTTTGAGGAAGGGGTGATCTGGCACCGTAACCGACTGCCGACGGTCACCGTGCGCGCCGATATTTACGGCAAGGAGCAGCCGGTGACCCTGGTTCAACAGATCCTGCCAACACTTGAGAGCGTGCGTGCGCAACTGCCGGATGGCTACTTGCTGGAAGTGGGCGGTACGGTCGAGGATTCCACGCGAGGGCAAAACTCGGTGAAAGCCGGTTTCCCGTTGTTCATCGTGGTGGTGCTGACCTTGCTGATGCTGCAGTTGCGCAGCTTCTCGCGCACGGTGATGGTGTTCCTGACGGCCCCGTTGGGCGTAATCGGCGTGACCTTGTTCCTGTTGGTGTTCCGACAGCCGTTCGGCTTCGTCGCGATGCTTGGCACCATTGCGTTATCAGGGATGATCATGCGCAACTCGGTGATCCTGGTGGACCAGATCGAGCAGGACATTGCCGCAGGGCTTGACCGTTGGCAGGCGATCATCGAAGCCACGGTACGGCGTTTCCGGCCGATTGTGTTGACGGCGTTGGCGGCGGTGTTGGCCATGATCCCACTGTCGCGCAGTGTGTTTTTTGGGCCGATGGCGGTAGCCATCATGGGCGGCCTGATCGTCGCGACGGTGTTGACCCTGTTGTTCCTGCCAGCTCTGTATGCGGCCTGGTTCAGGGTCAAGAAACCCTAGAGACCGGCATCGCGGGCAAGCCACCCCCACAGTGCGCAACATGTGTGGGAGCGGATCTTGCCCGCGATGGTATGGGGTGTCATGCCTTATGTGGCGACCCCTGCCGTGTCAGAGCGCGCCAAACACCTTCTTCGCCAGGCTGGTGGCCGCACCGGCCGGGTTTTCACGAATGCTGGCTTCCTGCTTGCCGATCATCTCGAACAGGCCATTGAGCGCTTGCTCGGTCACGTAGTTCTCGACGTTGGCATTTTTCGAGTCCAGTACACCCAGGCTCGCAGCCTGGCCGGCGAAGCTGTTGTACTGCTGCGCCAGGCCAACCTGGTCGGTAGCCTGCTTGACGATTGGCAGGAACTTGGCGCGGATCTGTTCACGGCTGGTCTTGTTCAGGTACTGCGTCGCCGAGTCGTTGCCGCCGCTGAGAATGCTCTTGGCATCGGCCACGGTCATTTTCTTCACGGCATCCACCAGCAGTGCCTGAGCTTGCGGTACGGCCGCCTCGGCGGCTTTGTTCATGCTGGTTTCCAGTTGGTCAACCTCGGCGCCCATGCCGAATTTCCTCATCGTTTTGGCGGCCTTGCCAAGGTTGCCAGGCAGCTCGATGCGTACATCCGGGTTGTTGCTGAAACCACCTGGGGTACCCAGTTGCTTGACGGCAATCTGGGCGCCTTGGGTCAATGCATCCTTGAGGCCACCGCTGGCATCCTGTTGCGAGAGATCGCTCAACGACAGGGCCATGGCGCTGGCCGAGAGCAGCAGGCCTGCACACAGGCTGGTAAAGGTGAGAACGGGGCGAAACATGGCAGCATCCTTTTCTGGGAACGAAGGGGGAAATCAGCGAATCGCGTCGACCTTGATGCGCACGGGTTGCGGGTCGTGGCCATCAAGTTGCACGGCATGCTGTTCGGTGTTGATGAACATCAGTTTACCGTCCAGCTCGATACGTGCGCTGACGGCATAGCGGTGGCCTGGTTTGACCTGGCTCGGGTCGTAGGTGAGGTGGAACGGCAGCGGAACCTGACCGTTTACCGGGCCGCTCTGCCTGGCCAGCGTGACGGCTGGCGCGTCAGCCAGGGAGACATCTTGCAGGCTGACACTCAGGGTGGCGCTTGGAGGCAGGGCGATACGCTGAAGGTAGAACACTTCGCCGTCCAGGCTGGCCTTGGGGGGTGGGGGCGTACTGCTGCACGCTGCCAGCAGGCTTCCGATCAGGGCCAGGGTCAATTTTTTCATCAGGATCTCCTTATCGAAGGCGCCGTGACGTCGGCGCCCACGTTGTTTCGTGGTCGTGCTCCGGGCAAGACCACGTAGGGTTCATGTCGTCGTTTCGGGGTTATCGTCATTGCGATGCAGGGCCACCTGACGGATTGACAGGCGCACCTCCGCCGAGAGCACACGCTTGGCCGCCCCCTCTGCCAACTCACTGAGTTTTTCGTGGTATCCCAGTTTGCCAGCGGTATCGGGGCGCAGAACTCCCTGTTCGATCAGGGTTTGAATGAAGTGGCGGAACAGGCTTTTATCGAAGAACTCCGGGGCATTGAGCCCGTGCAGGATCGACAGCCGCTGGGCCATGACCACGCAAAGGTCTTCCAGTGCTTCGGCGCTGAGGCTGTGTTGGCCGCTATTGAGCAGCAGGGCGGTGGCCATGTAGAAGCGCTGCAGGGTCTGGGTAATGGCCCGGGCCAGCAGGGTCAGCAGCACGAATTGGCGCGAACTCGGGGCAGGGCGCAGGTAGACGCCATTTTCAAAGCGCAGCAGGCCTTGGTCGACAAACGCCTGCAGCCATTGGTCAACCACCGCGTCCAGTTCGTCCAGCGACCAGCGGATAAACAACTCGGATTGCAGGTACGGGTACAGTGCCCGTACGTATTGCAGGATCAAGTCGCGGCTCATCCGCGAGCTGCTCTGGAAGAAGCTCGCCAGCAGTGCGGGCAGGGCAACAATGTGCAGGACGTTGTTGCGGTAGTAGGTCATCAGGATGGCGTTCTGCTCATCCAGGTAGAGGACCTTGCCCAGCGCATCACGCTGTTCAGCAAGCATGTCCATATCCCTGACGTGGGCGATCAGCGCCAGGCCGTCACCCTCTGGCAGCGTCGTGTGCGGTGAGTAGGGCACTTGCCGCAGCAGTGTAAGGTACAGGTCCAGCACGCGTGCCAGGGCACGTTCGTCGAGGGCCAGCTTGCTGGTCGACAGCAGGGCCAGGGCTACCAGGTTGACCGGGTTGATTGCCGCCGCTTCGTTCAAGTGCCGGGCGACTGTCTCGCCCAGGCGTGAGGTGGTCTGGTTGAGCCAGGCCGGGCGGAACTGGGGTCCATGCTCATGCTCGCGCCAGCCGGGCTGCTGCGCGTCGAGGAAACTGGCCAGGCGAATGGGGGCGCCGAAGTTGACCGACACTTGGCCAAAGCGCTGTTTGAGGGCACCGAAGACCTTGAAGATATCGAAAATCGACTCTTTCTTCTTGCTCGCACCGCGCAGTTCACCCAGGTAGGTACGCCCCTCCAGGACGCGTTCGTAGCCGATGTACACCGGTACGAAGACAATAGGCGTGCGTGAGGAACGCAGGAAGCTGCGCAGGGTAATTGCCAGCATCCCGGTTTTGGGTTGTAACATGCGCCCGGTTCGCGAGCGTCCGCCTTCGACGAAGTACTCCACGGGGAAGCCTTTGCTGAATAGGGTGTGCAGGTATTCGTTGAACACGGCGGTGTACAGCGGGTTGCCCTTGAACGTACGGCGCATGAAGAATGCACCGCCTCGGCGTAGCAGGCTACCAATGACGGGCATGTTCAGGTTGATGCCGGCGGCAACATGCGGCGGGGTCAGGCCATTGCGGAACAGCAGGTACGACAGCAGCAGGTAGTCGATGTGGCTGCGATGGCAGGGGACGTAGATCACCTCATGTCCCGGTGCGATACCTTGCACCTGCTCGATGTGGTTGACCTTGATGCCATCGTAGATCTTGTTCCAGAACCAACTGAGCACCACCTCAAGGAAGCGAATGGCGGTGTAGGTGTAGTCCGAGGCGATTTCGTTGCCATAGCGCAGTGCCTGGGCTTCGGCCTTGGTCAGCGGGATGTTCTCGCGTTCGGCTTCCTCGGCGATGGCCTGGCGTACCAACGGGTCGTGGATCAGGCCCTTGACCAGGTTGCGCCGGTGAGAAATGTCCGGGCCGATGACGGCTGTCTTGAGGTTGCGAAAATGAACCCGTAGCAGGCGTTGGGCCATGCGTACCGTGCGCGCCTGCCCTTTTTCGTGTTGCACCAGTTCGCGCAGATGGATCGGTGCGGAGAACTGCACGCGGGTCTTGCGCCCCAGGATCAGAATGCTCAGCAGCTTGCGCAGGCGCCCGGTCACGGCCCAGCTGTCGGCGAACAGCAATTTCCACGGGCTCGATTCACTGGCTGGTGACTGGCCCCAGAACACACTGACCGGGATGATCTGTGCATCGTTTTCATCATGCAGGCTGACCGCGTTGACCAACCGAGCCAGCGTTGGTGGTGCGCCGCGTTTGTCATGCCGGCCGAGCCAGTCCGGGTCTGGGGTCAAATAGAAGAAAGCGGCCGGTTCTTCGAGGTTACCGAGTGAAACGGGTAACACGGGGCGTGGCAGCCCGGCTTTGGTGCATTCACTGTCCAGCACGGCCAGGTCGGCCAGCGACGGTGATTGCAGGGCATAGAACACCGGGCGACTGCGGTCCAGGTTCAAGGTGAAAGACGACTGGTTGATTGTCTCGGAGCGAACCCATAGGTACAGCAGGCGGCGCAGAGCACCAAAAATCAGGCGGTGCAAAGGTGAACGGGTCATACAGGCTCTGCTCTGGATATTGAATTCAAGCAGGTTAGTGTGCCGTATCTGCGCAAGTTCAGCAAAAAGCACTCAGGTCATAAAAATTCTTTGAAGGCTGCCTTATACTCGGTCCGCCGCTTGCAAGTTTTTTGTTGCAAGCTGCGTCGGTAGAGGGTGGTGACCCCTGCCTGCACGGCGATTCCAAAATAAAAAACCGGAGTAGTAAAGATGTCGTCTCGTGAGACTGGGAACGTGAAGTGGTTCAATGACGCCAAAGGTTATGGCTTCATTCAGCGTGAAGGCGGTGCCGATGTATTTGTTCATTACCGTGCGATTCGTGGCGAGGGGCATCGCACCCTGAGCGAGGGGCAGCGAGTGGAGTACGCATTGGTAGAGGGCCAGAAAGGCCTTCAGGCTGAAGACGTGGTTGGTCTCTAGGCCTTGAACGAAAAGGCCCGTCGCCGGACGACCGGGACGGGCCTTTTCGAGAGTGCGGATTACTGCGTGCGCCAGGTGATTTCCTCTTCACCGTCGGCACTGATGCGAATCCAGCGATCGGCGTCTTCCTCGCCTTCTTCTTCTACCCAACTGCCCGGTGCGCAGCGTACTTCGACATTCAGCACGGCAAATGCTGCACGCGCGCAGGCAATGTCGTCTTCCCACGGGGTCTGGTCGCTTTCCAGGTACAGGCTGTTCCATTTGCCAACGGCTTTCGGCAGCCAGGTCACAGGCACGTTTCCAGCCTTGCATTTCCAGGTCTGGCCTTTCTGCACCCACTCAGTGCATGGGCCGAGGGCTTCGCTTAGCCAGGCAGCAATGGCTTTGTGGTCGACGTCCGCATCCTTGAGGTAAATCTCGATATCGGGTTGACGCATGGGGCAATCCTCCAGGTTCGGCTCAGCCTTGCCGTACAAAATAGTCGTAACGCATGGACACCGTCACCTCAAAGGGCTCGGCCTGGTCGATGACCGCGGTGCGTTTTTCTGCGCTGGCACGCCAGCCATGAGGGGTCATGGCCAGCAGGTCGGCACGTGCCTTTGGGGTGTCCAGGGTCAGGCGAAAGGTCAGGGTTTCGCTGTGATCATGAATCATTCCCTCGGGGACCAGCGCCAAGTGTTTATCATCGGAGTAGTCGCGCACCTCATCGTACAGGCGCTGGCGCAGCTCCATCAGGTGCTCACGGGTCGGGCCGATACGCATCAGGCCACCCCCCGGCACCAGCAGGCGTTTCGCCTCTTGCCAGTCCAGCGGGCTGAAGACGCTGGCCAGAAAGCCGCAACTGGCATCGGCCAGCGGTATCCGGGCCATGCTCGCGACCAGCCAGGTGACTGCGGGGCTACGCCGGCAGGCACGCTTGACCGCTTCCCGGGAGATGTCCAGGGCATAGCCTTCGGCCGCAGGCAGGGCTTCGGCGATCTGCGCGGTGTAGTAGCCTTCGCCACAGCCGATGTCCAGCCAGCGCTGAGGTGCACGCTCAGCGGCCAGTTCGGCCAGGCGGTGTGCAACCGGAGCGTAGTGGCCTGCGCTGAGAAAATCCCGACGCGCCTCGACCATGGCCTGGTTGTCGCCCGGGTCACGGCTGTTCTTGTGCTGCACTGGCAGCAGGTTCAGGTAGCCCTGACGAGCACGGTCGAAACGATGACCTGCGGGGCAGGCAACGCCATTATCGACGCTGGCCAGTGGCGCACTGCAAAGAGGGCAGATGAGCATCAGGCAAGCAGCCGGGTCAGGGTCTGGTAGTAGATCTCGGTCAGCACATCGAGATCGCTGGCCAGGATACGCTCGTTGACCTGGTGAATAGTGGCATTGACCGGGCCCAGTTCGACGACCTGAGTACCGAGGGTCGCGATGAAGCGGCCATCGGAGGTACCGCCGCTGGTCGACGGCTGGGTCTCGCGGCCAGTGACGGCCTTGATGCTCGCCGATACCGCATCGAGCAGTTCGCCCGGTTCGGTCAGGAACGGCAGGCCTGACAGCGCCCATTCCACATCCCAGTCCAACTGGTGCTTGTCGAGGATGGCCGCGACGCGCTGCTGCAGGCCTTCGACGGTCGACTCGGTGGAGAAGCGGAAGTTGAACAGGGCGGTCAGTTCGCCAGGTACGACGTTGGTGGCGCCGGTGCCGGAGTTGAGGTTGGAGATCTGGAAACTGGTCGGCGGGAAGAAGGCGTTGCCTTCGTCCCAGTGCTCGGCGGCCAGTTCGGCCAATGCCGGGGCAGCCAGGTGGATCGGGTTCTTCGCCAGGTGCGGGTAGGCCACATGGCCTTGTTTGCCGCGTACGGTCAGCTTCGCGCCGAGGGAGCCACGTCGACCGTTCTTGACCACATCACCCACCAGGGTGGTGCTCGACGGTTCGCCGACGATGCACCAGTCCAGGCGCTCCTGACGGGCGGCCAGGCGTTCGATCACCGCTTTGGTGCCATGGTGGGCCGGGCCTTCTTCGTCGCTGGTGATCAGGAACGCAACCTTGCCGCGATGGTTGGGGTAGTCGGCCACGAAACGCTCGGTGGCCACGACCATGGCGGCCAGGCTGCCCTTCATGTCGGCTGCGCCGCGGCCGCAGAGCATGCCGTTTTCGTCGATCAGCGCTTCAAACGGATCGTTCTGCCAGGCCTGTACCGGGCCGGTAGGCACTACGTCGGTATGACCGGCAAAGCACAATACCGGGCCGTCCTGAGTGCCGTGGGTGGCCCAGAAGTTGTCGACGTCTTCGATACGCATTGGCTCCAGCATGAAGCCGGCATCGCCCAGGCGCTGCATCATCTGTTTCTGGCAGTCGGCGTCGAGCGGGGTCACCGAGGGCCGACGGATCAGGTCGCAGGCCAGTTCAAGGGTAGGCGAGAGGTCGGCTGGGGCCGTCATGAAAGACTCCGGAAGCAAGGCAAGGCACAAAATTAGGGGCGTTATCTTATAGCAAAAACGGCGGCCCAAGGCCGCCGTTTAGAGGTTGTGCAGATTTTATCCGGCGGTGGCCGGCTGTACCTCATTCGACGGTTTCGGCAGCGACGACAGCATCGCCATGATCAGTGCGGCCAGGTAGGGCAGCGACTGCACCAACAGCATGGCCACCCAGAAACGCATGTCGGCGCTCGGCATGCCTTGAACCAGGTAGATACCGGCCGCGGCACCCCAGAGCAGGAGCATGATGAACAGCTCTTCGCGCGCCTCGGAAATCGCCACCAGCAGACCATGGCTGTCGGCGTTTTTCGGGGTGCGGAAGAACGGAATGCTGCTGGTGAAGAAGCCGTACAGCACCGCCTTGGCAATGGTGTGCGACAGGGCCAGGCCAGCCAGCGCCGCAGCGAAGGCATCCTTGAGGTTCACCCCGACTGCGCGGCGATAGAGGAACACGATCTTGCCGACCTTGAACACGAACAATGCCAGTGGCGGGATGGCGAAAATCATCAGCGGCGGGTCGACCCGCTGCGGCACGATGATCATCGCTGCCGACCAGAGCAGTGCCCCGACGGTGAAGAAAATGTTCATGCCGTCGGCGATCCATGGCAGCCAGCCGGCCAGGAAGTGGTAGCGCTGGCCGCGTGTCAGCTCGGTGTCCTTGCCGCGCAACAGGCTTGCAGCGTGCCGCTTGATGATCTGAATCGCGCCATAGGCCCAACGGAAGCGCTGCTTCTTGAAGTCGATGAAGGTGTCGGGCATCAGGCCCTTGCCGTAGCTGTTGTGGGCATAAGCCGCCGAATAGCCTTTTTCGAACACGCGCAGGCCCAGCTCGGCATCCTCACAGATACACCAGTCGGCCCAGCCCAGTTCTTCGAGCACCGAGCGGCGGGTCATGGTCATGGTGCCATGCTGGATGATCGCGTCACGGTCGTTGCGGGTCACCATGCCGATATGGAAGAAGCCCTTGTACTCCGAGTAGCAGAGCTTCTTGAAGGTGCTTTCATACTGGTCGCGGTAGTCCTGTGGCGATTGCACCACGGCGATTTTCGGGTCGGCGAAATGTGGCACCATGTGTTTGAGCCAGTTGCGGTCGACGCAGTAGTCCGAGTCGATCACTGCGATCACTTCGGCGTCCTTGGCCGTATGCGGGATGAGGTAGTTCAATGCCCCGCCCTTGAAACCGGCCAGTGGTGCGACGTGGAAGAACTTGAAGCGCTCGCCGAGCAGTTCGCAGTGGGCCTTGATCGGCTCCCAGACCGCGGGGTCCTTGGTGTTGTTGTCGATGATCAGGACTTCGTAGTCCGGATAATCCAGTGCGGCCAGCGCGTCGAGGGTCTGTTTGACCATTTCCGGCGGCTCGTTGTAGCAGGGCACATGGACCGAAACCTTGGGGCGGTAGGCGCTGTCGGCCTGTACCGGAAGGAACTCGCGACGCCGCTTGTGTATCCACACGGCTTCGGCCAGTTCATGAGCCTCGGTCAGCAGCACGATGAAGACGCCGAGTGCCCCGAGGGCAAGCAGGAAGCCCACCGTCAGGCTGAACCAGGTGCTGTACTGTTGGCTGTAGTCGTAGCCGATCCAGACCAGTACCGAACCGCACAGGAAGGCGATGAAGGTCAGGAAGGTACGGCCGCGCTGACGCAAGGCCGAGCCGTCGATCAGCAGCAGGGCCAGCGAGAGCATCGCCAGGACCACGGAACTGATGGCCAACAAGCGCCATTGTGGGATCGCGACCACTGGGCCTTCAAAGTTGAACTTCTGTTGGCGAGCCGCGTTGAATACGCCCCAGTACGCGCCGACCGAACCTTCGTCACTGGCTTTCCAGGGTTGGTCGTAGGCTTCGATGACGAAGTAGTTGTAACCCTGGCGGTTCAGTTTGTTGACCAGTGTGCGCAGGTAGATGGCCTGATCGGCCTGGGTTGCTTCAGCACCACCACGCATACGGCCATTGCTCGGCCAGCCGACTTCCGAGAGCAGCAGTGGCTTTTTCGGGAACAGGCGCTTGAGGTCGCGGGCACGGTCGAGAACGAATTGGCCGGCGTCCTGCATCGGGATGAATTCCCAGTACGGCAGGATGTGCGCCGCCACCAGATCGACGTGCTTGGCCAGTTCGGGGTGTTCTTTCCAGATGTGCCATTGTTCAGAGGTTGTGACCGGTACCTTGACGGCTGCGCGCACCCGATCCAGGTATTGCATCAGCGCTTCGGGGGTGATCTCCTTGCGGAACAGGGCTTCGTTACCAACCATTACCCTCACTACGCTGCGTGAGCTGTTGGCCAGTTCGATGGCACGCTGGATTTCCCGTTCGTTACGCTCCTGGTCGGGGCTGATCCATACCCCCAGCGTTACTCGCAGGCCAAACTCCTCGGCCAGTGCCGGAATCTGGTCCTGGGTGCCGTCCACGGTATAGATACGGATACTGTCGGTCAGCTTGCTCAGCTGCTCCAGGTCCTGGCGCATCTCGTCAGTGGTTGGGTATTGCCCTTTCTGCGGGCTTTGCCCCAGGCGGAAAGGCGAGTAGGAGAAGCCGGAAATCTGCTCCGGCCAGTTGGGTGTGGAAACCGGGCGGTTGATCAGCGCCCAGAACCCGGTGAACAGCGCGGCGATTGCCACGACGATGACCAGGTTAAGACCAAATTTACGCGATGACATAGGTAGTTCGGGTTCCAAAGGGTGGAACGGGCAAGCGCCTTACAGCGCAAATCCTGATCGTTACCTGCAGTGCAATACAGGCAGGTATCAACTTGGATTTTCATTAGCAGCTTTAGTTCTGACGCCCGTGCAATTGTCGTCCAAGACTTGGGGGTACGCTGGACATTAAAGCAGCATTGCAACCGGTATGACCAATCGGCTCTCTTGGCTGTCGGTCAGGCACGGTATGGCATCGAACGCAGAGCAGCCTATAATGCGCGCCGGTTTTTTCGGGGTAGGGCCATGAGTACAGAAGATCCACGCTTTGCCGGTGTTGCCCGGTTGTACGGGCTGGAGGGGCTGCAGCGCCTGCGTGACGCCCATGTGGCGATCATCGGCATCGGTGGTGTCGGTTCATGGGTGGCAGAAGCCATTGCCCGCAGTGGGGTAGGTGAAATCTCGCTGTTCGACCTGGATGATGTGTGTGTCAGTAATACCAACCGTCAGCTGCATGCGCTGCAAGGCAATGTCGGCAAACCGAAGGTGGACGCCACAGCCGAACGCTTGAGGGCGATCAACCCGGCATGCACGGTACATGCGGTGGCGGACTTCGTGACCAAGGAAACCCTCGCCCAGTACATCACCGAAGACCTGGATTTTGTCATCGACTGCATTGACGCCGTGCAGGCCAAGGCGGCACTGATTGCCTGGTGCAAACGTCGCAAGATCTCGATCATCACCACCGGTGGCGCGGGTGGGCAGATCGACCCTACCCAGGTTCAGGTCACCGATCTGAACCGTACCTTTAACGACCCATTGGCTTCGCGTGTGCGTTCGACACTGCGCCGTGATTATGGGTTCTCGCGCAATGTCAGCCGCAACTACAGCGTGCCGTGCGTGTTCTCCACCGAGCAGCTGCGCTATCCGAAGCCGGACGGCGGCGTTTGCCTGCAGAAAAGCTTTGTCGGTGATGGGGTCAAGCTGGACTGCTCCGGTGGCTTCGGTGCGGTCATGATGGTCACCGCGACCTTCGGCATGGTCGCGGCGAGCAAGGCACTGGACAAACTGGTGGCGGGTACCCGGCGCCCATCCGAGCGCAAGCCGGCTCAGGCGCCAGAGGCGAGCTGAGCCATACGTTGCAGCACGGCATTGAGGCCGTTGCTGCGCGAGGGCGATAGTTGTCGCCCCAGGCCCAACTGGTTGAACCAGCCGGGCAGGTCCAGCTGTTGCAAGGCGCTGCTGGACAGGCCTTCCACCCGGACCAGCAGCAGGGCGAGCAAGCCACGGATCATCCGGGCATCGCTGCTGGCGCGAAAGTGCCAGTGCCCGGCGCGCTGTTCGGCTACCAACCACACCTGGCTTTCACAGCCATGCACGCGGTTGGCTTCGCACTGTTCGTCACTGCTCAAGGCTGGCAGGCGCTCGCCCCATTGCATCAGCAAGCGGGCACGCTGCTCCCAGCCAGCGGCCTGTTCAAAGCTATCAAGTGCCTCTTGGGCAGCGATTGGCAGGGTCATCGCAGCAGCTCCAGGGACTGGTCCAGTGCTTCAAAGAAGCGTTGCAGGTCATCCGAATCGCTATACAGGGCCAGTGACACCCGTACCGCACCTGCAAGGCCGAGGCTTTTCAGCAGTGGCATGGCGCAGTGGTGGCCGGCACGTACGGCGACGCCCTGCTCGGTCAACAGGTGGGCCAGATCGGCGCTGTGTACACCGTCGATGACGAAGCTGGCCACTGCCATGTCGGGCGTACCAAGCACCCGCACACCTTCACGGTCGTTCAGGCCGCGTAGCAGCAGGCGGTGCAGGGTGGCCTCGTGTTCGTCAACGGCGGACGGGTCCAGGCTGGCCAGGTAATCAAGGCTGGCGCCCAGGCCGATGACGCCGGCTATCGGCGGTGTACCCGCTTCAAAACCCAGCGGGGCGGGGCGGAACGTGGCCTCTTGATAGTCGGCCAACTGCACCATCTCGCCACCGAACTGCCAGTGCTGCAGCAGGTTCAGTGCCTCGTGCCGACCGTAAAGCACGCCGACACCGTCCGGGCCATAGAGCTTGTGGCTGGAAAAGACATAGAAGTCACAGCCCAGTTGCTGGACATCATGCCGCCCATGGACCACGCCCTGGGCGCCATCGACCACACTCAGTGCTCCTTGAGCCCGGGCATGGGCCAGCAAGGGCGCGAGGGGTTGCCAGGTACCCAGTACATTCGACAGTTGACTGAGTGCGACAAGGCGTGTGCGCGGGCCAATCAACTGCAGCGCAGCCTCGACATCGATGAAGCCCTCAGGGGTGATGGGCAATATCACCAGCGTGAGGCCGCGTCGCCGGGCCAACTGCTGCCAGGGCAGCAGGTTGGCATGGTGCTCCAGGGCGCTGACCGCGATCTCATCGCCGGGATGAAAGCGCGCTTCCAGGCCGTAGGCCAGCAGATTCAGTGCCGAAGTGGCGCCGTGGGTGAAGATGATCTCGTCGGTGCTGGCGGCATTCAGCCAGCCGGCAACCTTTTCCCGGGTGCGTTCAAAGGCTTGTGTCGCCAGCGCGCCGGGCAGGTGTTGGGCACGGTGAACATTGGCAGCACCGTGACTGTAATAGTGGCTCAGGGCATCGAGCAGGGCTTGAGGCTTCTGAGTGGTTGCAGCATTGTCCAGATAGGTCTGGTGCTGTCGTTGCAGGGCAGCGATGGCCGGAAAGTCAGCGCGCCATGGAGAAGGCAGGAACATGATGGTCGGGCTCTGGGCATCGGGCTTGGCAAGCGCCAAGCCCGATCGTACCACTTAGTTGTGAGCGTGCAGCGCTTCGTTCAGCTCGATAGCCGACTTGTGGGTCTTGCACTCCACTGCGCCGCTGACCGAGTTGCGACGGAACAGCAGGTCTGGCTGGCCAGCCAGGTCGCGTGCCTTGACCACTTTGACCAGTTGGTTCTGCTCGTCAAGCAGGGCCACCTTGGTGCCAGCAGTGATGTACAGGCCTGCTTCAACGGTATTGCGGTCGCCCAGCGGAATACCGATACCGGCGTTGGCGCCGATCAGGCAGCCTTCACCGACCTTGATCACGATATTGCCGCCACCCGACAGGGTGCCCATGGTCGAGCAGCCGCCGCCCAGGTCCGAGCCCTTGCCGACGAATACGCCTGCCGAAACACGGCCTTCGATCATGCCCGGGCCTTCGGTGCCAGCGTTAAAGTTGACGAAGCCTTCGTGCATGATGGTGGTGCCTTCGCCGATGTAAGCACCCAGGCGTACCCGTGCGCTGTCGGCGATACGTACACCGCTCGGCACGACGTAGTCGGTCATTTTCGGGAACTTGTCTACCGAGAAGACTTCCAGCAGCTCGCCCTTCAGGCGTGCTTCCAGTTGCAGTTCGGCCAGCTCGGCCAGGTCGATGGCGCCCTGGCTGGTCCAGGCCACGTTCGGCAGCAGCGGGAAAATGCCGGCCAGGCTCACGCCATGCGGTTTGACCAAACGGTGCGAGAGCAGGTGCAGCTTCAGGTACGCTTCTGGCGTGGAGGTCAGGGCACCGTCTTCGGCCAGCAGGGTGGCGACCAGCGGCTTGCTGCTTTCTGCCAGGCGAGTCAGCAGGGCGGCCTGTGCGGCGTCGACGGTTTTCAGCGCTTCGGCCAGTTGTGCGGCCTGGGTGGTGTTGAAGGCAATGGCCTGGTTGCCACCTTCGTAACCGAGGATCGGGGCAATGGCCGCGATCAGTTCGGCAGCCGGGTTGACCAGCGGTTGTGCGTAGAAGACTTCCAGCCAGGCGCCTTGGCGGTTCTGGGTGCCAACACCAAAGGCCAGGCTGAACAGGGTAGTGGACATGCGGTTACCTCTTGGGAAATTGAATGAAAGCGTGGCGCCGGTCAGGACAGGGCGGCCGCGTAAAGGTCGGGCTTGAAGCCGACCAGGGTTCGTTCACCCAGGTCGAGTACCGGGCGTTTGATCATTGAGGGCTGGGCGAGCATCAACGCGACGGCCTTGGCCTGATCAAGGTCGGCCTTCTGCGCGTCGTCGAGCTTGCGGAACGTCGTGCCTGCACGGTTGAGGACAACCTGCCAGCCATGCTCGTCACACCAGCGTTCGAGGCTTTCGCGGTCGATACCCTGGCTCTTGTAATCGTGAAAGTCGTAGGCAATGGCATTTTCTTCGAGCCAGGTACGGGCTTTCTTCATGGTGTCGCAGGCCTTGATTCCGTAAAGGCGCAATGGCGTGTCGCTCGTAGTCAAGTCATGCCCCTCCTGGGAAAAAATGATGACGGATTATGCCACGACCTACACCGGGGAGTGGCGCTGGTCATGGTTCTTTGTAGCATTGTGTTACAGGTTGCGGCAGTGCTTGCGACTTTTGTGCAGCGGTGTGCGCGCAGCCTAAGCGGCTAATATGTCGCTTCAATGGCGTTTTCCGGCGCAGGATGCCTATCGCTATTGAACGCTTTGAAATCGAACAGGAATTACGCCGCATGCAGTCAGCCTATACCGTCTTAATTCTGCTGATGCTGGTCAGCGTTTCCAAGTTGGTCGGAAGGCTTGTTCCGCTACCTTTGCCGTTGGTACAGATTGCCGCTGGAGCCTTGCTGGCCTGGCCAACCCTGGGGCTTCACGTTGCCCTCGACCCTGAGCTGTTCCTCTTTTTGTTCCTCCCGCCGCTATTGTTTTCCGATGGTTGGCGCATGCCCAAGCGCGAGTTGTGGCGCCTGCGAGGGCCAATCCTGACCCTGGCGGTCGGGCTGGTGCTGTTTACCGTCGTCGGCGCGGGCTACTTCATCCATTGGATTCTGCCGAGTATTCCGCTGCCGGTGGCCTTTGCCTTGGCGGCCGTGCTGTCGCCGACTGATGCCGTTGCCGTTTCGGCCATTACCCAGGACCGTCTGCCGACACCCTTGATGCACATGCTTCAGGGCGAAGCCCTGATGAACGATGCCTCGGGCCTGGTGACCTTCAAGTTTGCCCTGGCAGCAGCCATTACCGGGGTATTTTCCCTGGCCGAAGCAAGCCTGACCTTTGTTTTGGTTGCGGTAGGCGGGCTGGCTATCGGCGTGGCGTTGAGCTGGCTGGTCGGACGTTTGCGTGCCTGGATGATTGCACGGGGGTGGGATGATCCGGCCACCCACGTCGTATTTATGTTGTTACTGCCGTTTGCCGCCTACGTGTTGGCCGAGCGTCTTGGGGCTTCGGGCATTCTGTCTGCCGTAGCGGCAGGCATGATGCAGAGCTGGCTTGATCTGTTGCCACGTCAGACCAGTACTCGCCTGCTCAATCGCAGTGTCTGGTCGCTGTTGGAGTTCGCCTTCAATGGTCTGATCTTCTTACTGCTGGGCCTGCAGTTGCCGGATATCGTCAAGGCGGTGACCAGTCACGAAGCGTCACTGTGGCCAACCCTGCTGTGGCGCTGCCTGGATGTACTGGCGATTTTCCTGGTGTTGATCGCACTGCGTTTTGTATGGGTGCAGAGCATCTGGCGCCTGATCGGTGCGATTCGCCGCTGGCGGGGCAAGGACGACCTGGTTCTGGTGCCCACCGCTCGTTCGTGCTGGCTGTTGACCCTGGGCGGTGTGCGTGGTGCGGTGACCCTGGCGGGTGTCATGTCGGTCCCGCTGTTGATCAGCGCAGGTAAAGCCTTCCCGGAGCGAGACCTGCTGATCTTCATCGCTGCCGGAGTGATTTTGCTTTCGTTGATCTCGGCCTGCATTACCTTGCCAGTGCTGCTGCGCGGTGTGACCAAAAGCCCGGACGATACCTTGCGCCAAGAGGCCAAGGAGGCCTGGCGGCGCACGGCTGAGGCGGCCATTCATGCGCTGGAGGCAGAGGAGGCGGTGGAATCAAGCCTGCCTCAGGATGCCGCGCAGGATGCCAATCACGCGGCGTTGGCGATAGAACTCAAGGGGCGTTTGATGGCGGAGTATCGGCATCAGCTCGATACCTTCAATGACAGCGCCGAAGCACAGGCGTTGGCCGAGCAGATGGACCATTTGGAGCGGCGTCTGCGCTTGCGCGCTCTGCGTGCGCAGCGGCTGGAGCTGTACAACCTGCGTCGCAATCATGAAATTGGTGATGACGTACTGCGTCAGGTATTGGGCGAGCTGGACATGAGTGAGGCCAACCTGGGGCCGGTCAAGTAGCCGGCTCAGGTGAAAAGCAGCGCCGACGGTCGCTCACGTGTGCCGACTCCCGTTTACTGTCTACGGGGGCCGGCTTGCCACGGTACTGGAGCCGCTGCTTAACCCTCGATGAACGCACGAATCCGCTGTGCGGCTTCAACGCACTCGGCCAGTGGTGCGACCAGTGCCAGGCGCACGCGGCTGGCGCCAGGGTTGACGCCATTGACCTCGCGAGACAGGTAAGAGCCCGGTACCACGGTCACGTGCTGCTGTTCGAACAGGTTGCGGCAGAAGGTGGCGTCATCCATCGGCACTTTCGGCCACAGGTAGAAGCCGCCGTCCGGTTTCTTCACATCCAGCACCGGCCCGAGGATTTCCAGCACAGCGTCGAATTTTTCGCGGTACAGGTCGCGGTTGGCGCGTACATGCGCTTCATCGTTCCACGCAGCAATGCTTGCCAGTTGGGTTTGTACCGGCATGGCGCAGCCGTGGTAGGTGCGATAGAGCAGGAAGCCCTTGAGTACATCGGCATCACCGGCGACGAAGCCTGAGCGCAGGCCCGGCAGGTTGGAGCGTTTGGACAGGCTGTGGAACACCACGCAACGCTTGAAGTCGCTGCGACCCAGTTCCGCACACGCACTCAGCAGGCCCGGTGGTGGGCTTTGCTCGTCGAAGTACAGTTCGCTGTAGCATTCGTCGGCGGCGATGATGAAATCGTACTGGTCAGCCAGGGCAATCAGTTTTTTCAGGGTATCGAGCGGAATCAGTGCGCCGGTCGGGTTGCCCGGGGAGCAGAGGAAGAGAATCTGGCAGCGTTGCCAGATTTCGGCTGGCACGGCGTCGAAGTCCGGGTTGAAGCCGTTCTGATCCAGGCATGGCAGGTAGTGTGGCTGTGCACCTGCCAGCAGGGCCGCACCTTCGTAGATCTGGTAGAAAGGGTTGGGGCTGACCACCAAGGCATCGTCGCTACGGTTGACGACGGCCTGGGTGAAGGAGAACAACGCCTCCCGGGTGCCGTTGACCGGCAGTACATGGCGGGCCGGGTCGATCCAGCCCGTTGGCACGTTGAAACGGCGCTCGCACCAGTGCGCAATCGCCTCGCGCAGTGCCGGCAGGCCCAGGGTAGTGGGGTAAACAGCCATCTGATCCAGATTGTCGGCCAGTGCCTTGGCGACGAACGCCGGTGAGGTGTGCTTCGGCTCACCGATCGACAGGGCGATGGCGCGTTTGTCCGCGGCCGGTTGTACAGCGCCGAGCAGGGCGCGCAGTTTTTCAAACGGGTAAGGCTGAAGCTTTTGCAAGGCGTTGTTCATCGGCGCTGAATCTCGTCAAACGTTAAATGGTCAAGCGGGACATTTCGACACCGGCCTGGTCGGCCTGCAGCTGCTGCACGATCGCATCCTGCAGGCGGCTGCACAGCTGCGGGTCGGAGAGCGGCTGGTTGTTGGCATCGGTAATGAAGAACACATCTTCCACGCGTTCGCCCAAGGTGGCGATCTTGGCGTTCTGCAGCGACAGGTCGAACTGCAGGAAGATGAGGCCGATCCGCGCCAGCAGGCCAGGGCGGTCGGGGGCGTTCAGCTCAAGCACGGTGACCGGGCGCTGGGCATCGTTGTGGATGGTCACCTGCGGGGCAAAGTTGAAATGCTTGAGTTGGCGCGGTACTCGGCGCTGGATGATGGTCGGGTAGTCATCCGGGTTGCGCAGTGCTTCAGTCAGGCCGTCGCGGATTTGCTTGACCCGTTTTGGATTGTCGCCAATTGCACCGCCGTCGTTGTCGAGCACGATGTAGGTGTCGAGGGTGAATTGACTGCTGGAGGTGATGATCCGGGCGTCATGGATGTTCAGGTTGAGCTGGTCCATGGCCGCCACGGTCACGGCGAAGAAGTCATGCTGGTCGGGGGCATAGATGAAGATCTGGGTGCCGCCCTCGAACTCGCGTTGCGTGGTTTCCTTGATCAGCACCAGTGGCCCGCCATCCGCGGGTTGCTGCAGGATCGCATCGCTGTGCCAGGCCACATCGGCCGCGGTGTGGCGCAGGAAATAGTCGTCGCCCAGTTGTGACCAGAGTTGCTCGACGTCATCCGGGTCTGTGCCCTCTCGCACCAGGATGTCCAATGCGGCGCTCTGGGTCTGGCGGATCTGTTCCTCGCGGTCCAGCGGGTTCTCAAGGCCACGACGCAGGGCGCGCTTGGTCTCTGTGTAGAGTTGGCGTAGCAGGCTGGCTCGCCAGGAGTTCCACAGGCTCGGGTTGGTGGCATTGATGTCGGCCACGGTCAGTACATAGAGGTAGTCAAGGTGAACCTCGTCGCCGACCAACTGGGCGAAGTCGTAGATCACCTGCGGGTCAGAGAGGTCTTTTCGCTGGGCTGTGGTGGACATCACCAGGTGGTTCTGCACCAGCCAGACGATCAAGCGACTGTCCCAGACGGGCAACTGATGACGCTTGCAGAAGCTTGCGGCATCAATGGCGCCGATCTCGGAGTGGTCGCCTTTACGGCCTTTGCCGATATCGTGGTACAGCCCGGCCAGGTAGATCAGTTCAGGCTTGGGCAGGCGGCCCATGAGCTTGCTGGCCAGCGGGAATTTTTCCGATACAGGCGTGTACTGCAATTTTCGCAGGTGCTTGATCAGGTTCAGCGTGTGCGCATCGACCGTATAGATGTGGAACAGGTCGTGCTGCATCTGCCCAATGATCAGGCCGAACTCCGGCAGGTAGCGACCGAGGATGCCGTAACGGTTCATGCGGCGCAGGTTACGGTGAATACCGATCTCACACTTGAACAGCTCGATGAACAGGCTGGTGTTGCGGATGTCGTGGCGAAATTCGCTGTCGATCAGGTGGCGATGCTGGCGCAGCAAGCGGATGGTGTCGGCGCGTACGCCCTTGATCTCCGGGTGCTGGGCCATCAGCACGAAGATTTCCAGCATGGCGAATGGTGTGCGCTTGAACACATTCGGGCGCACCGCTTCGATGTAGCCGTCGTGCAACTGGAAGCGCGGATTCAGCGGCTGAGTGCTGCTGCAGCTGTCATCGGCGAGGATCACTTCCTCGAAGTGCTGGATGATCAGATCGCTCAGCTCGGCGATGCTCATGACCACCCGGTAATACTGCTGCATGAACTGTTCGATGGCGCGCTTGGGGTTCTCGTCGGTGAAACCCAGCAGCGCGGCAATGCTGCGCTGGTGATCGAACAGCAGGCGGTCTTCGGCGCGCCCTGCAAGCATGTGCAAGGCATAGCGGACCTTCCACAGGAACTCCTGGGAAGAAGCCAGCAGCTCGTTTTCGCTTTCCAGCAGGAAGCCTTCATCTGCCAGGGCGTGCAGGTTGAGCGTGCCGTACTGGCGGCGCGCAACCCAAAGTACGGTCTGGATGTCGCGCAGGCCGCCAGGGGAGCCTTTGACATTGGGCTCCAGGTTGTACTCGGTGTCGTTGTACTTGTGGTGCCGAGCTTTCTGCTCGGCGCGCTTGGCCAGGAAGAACTCCCGGCTTGGCCACATGTGCGCCGTGCTGGTGACTTCGAGCATGCGCTGGCGCAGGCGCTCGGGGCCGGCAATGGTGCGGCTTTCCATCAGGTTGGTAATCACCGTCAGGTCGGCGCGGGCCTGTTCGGCGCACTCGTCGACCGAGCGCACGCTCTGGCCGACTTCAAGTCCGATATCCCACAGCAGGGTCAGGAAGCGCTCAATCGAGTCGCGGAACACTTCATGGTCGGCGCTGTCGAGCAAAATCAGCAGGTCGATGTCCGAGTAGGGGTGCAGTTCGCCGCGACCATAGCCGCCGACCGCAACCAGGGCGATATCGGCCTCGTCACTCCACTCGAAGTGGTTCCAGGCCTGCTGCAGGATATTGTCGACGAACCAGGCGCGGTCTTCGATCAGTCGGCGGATCTCGCGGCCATCGCGAAAGCGCTGATCCAGCACCTCTCGAGCCTGGCGGATGGCCTTCTTGAAGGCGGCGATGGGGCTTGCCTTGAGAGCCAGTTCCGCCTGGAACTGGCCTCGGTCGAACAGCTCGGGATCCACCTGGGGCATCGAATCAAGTTCCTACAGTAGGGCGGGTTCAGGCCGAAGTGCGGGGGATGGTGTCGTCTTTGCGCAGGGTGAAGATCTCATACCCGGTGGCCGTTACGACCAGGGTGTGTTCCCACTGCGCAGAGAGCTTGCGGTCCTTGGTGATGGCTGTCCAGCCGTCGCCCAGTACCTTGGTGTCGGCACGCCCCTGGTTGATCATCGGTTCAATGGTGAAGGTCATGCCTTCCTGAAGTTCCATGCCGGTGCCGGCACGCCCATAGTGCAGGATCTGTGGTTCTTCATGGAATACCTTGCCGATACCGTGGCCGCAGAATTCGCGAACCACCGAGAAACCGTTCTTCTCGGCATGCTTCTGGATCACTTCACCGATATCACCGAGGCGGCAGCCAGGCTTGACCAGCTCGATGGCCTTGTACATGCATTCCTGAGTGACCTTGGACAGCCGCTCGGCCCAGACCGGCACGGTGCCGACGTGGAACATGCGGCTGGTGTCGCCATGGTAGCCGTCCTTGATGACGGTGACGTCGATGTTCAGGGTATCGCCATCTTTCAGCGGCTTCTCATTCGGAATGCCGTGGCAGACCACGTGGTTGATCGAGGTGCAGATCGACTTCGGGTAACCCTTGTAGTTGAGCGGTGCAGGGATGGCCTGCTGGACATTGACGATGTAGTCGTGGCAGATGCGGTCCAGCTCTTCAGTGGTCACGCCGGGTTTGACGTACTCTTCGATCATCTCCAGAACGTCGGCGGCCAGGCGGCCGGCGATGCGCATCTTTTCGATGTCTTCGGCGGTTTTGATGGTGACGGTCATTGCAGGCTCTCTACAGCGCGGTGTCGCGCGAATAAACGGATAAAGGCAGGATTCTAACAGAGCGACGTAGCCAGCAGGCGCCAGCAGCGTGTTTGCTGCCACTATTAGGGCGCATAATGGCGTGATTGCGCAGGCGGTGCAAAAGTCGCCCGGTTGCGTTGGTATTTCGGGTTTCGCTGCGCGCGCTTCTGTGGTATAAAATGCGCCGCTTTCCGGGGATAGCCCCGAAAGCACTAACCCACACACGTGTCGACACGATGGCCTGGGTGCCTTCGATCTTAGGATCGCTGGTTGGTCATTGGGATGCGTGGAGGCCCAACCCGACTTATCAAGGAACTATCATGTCCCAAGTCAACATGCGCGATATGCTGAAGGCCGGTGTGCACTTCGGTCACCAAACCCGTTACTGGAACCCGAAAATGGGCAAGTACATTTTCGGCGCGCGCAACAAGATTCACATCATCAACCTTGAAAAAACCCTGCCAATGTTCAACGAAGCACTGACTTTCGTTGAGCGCCTGGCTCAGGGCAAAAACAAGATTCTGTTCGTCGGCACCAAGCGTTCCGCTGGCAAGATCGTTGCTGAACAAGCAGCTCGTTGCGGCTCGCCGTACGTCGATCACCGCTGGTTGGGCGGCATGCTGACCAACTACAAGACCATCCGTGCTTCCATCAAGCGTCTGCGCGAGCTGGAAACTCAGGCTGAAGACGGCACTTTCACCAAGCTGACCAAGAAAGAAGCCCTGATGCGCTCCCGTGATCTGGAAAAACTGGATCGCAGCCTGGGCGGTATCAAGGACATGGGCGGCCTGCCTGATGCACTGTTCGTCATCGACGTTGATCACGAGCGCATCGCGATCACCGAAGCCAACAAGCTGGGCATCCCTGTTATCGGCGTTGTCGATACCAACAGCAGCCCAGAAGGTGTTGACTACATCATCCCAGGTAACGACGACGCCATCCGCGCCATCGAACTGTACATGGCTTCCATGGCAGACGCCGTTATCCGTGGCCGTAACAACGTCGCTGGCGGTACCGAAGAGTACGTCCAAGACGCTCCAGCTGCTTCGGTAGAGGGCTGAGTCGGTAACGCTTTGCGTTGACTCAGTGCGCAAAAAGGGGGCTAGGCCCCCTTTTTGCCACCTTGAAATCCGCTTGTCAGCATTGTCGTTGCATCATCTTTGTCTGTGTGTGCAGTTGGCAGTGGATTTCCACAGAATTGAACGCCCGTTCCGATCGGGTGGAATGGTTGAAAACCTATCCAAGAGGATTTTGAAATGGCAGCAATTACTGCAGCGCTGGTAAAAGAACTGCGCGAGCGTACTGGCGAAGGCATGATGGACTGCAAGAAAGCCTTGGAAAAGGCTGGCGGCGACATCGAAAAAGCCATTGATGACATGCGTGCTTCGGGCGCCATCAAGGCTGCCAAGAAGGCTGGCAACGTTGCCGCCGAAGGCGCCATCGCCATCAAGGCTGACGACAAGTCCGCCGTCCTGCTGGAAGTGAACTCGCAGACCGACTTCCTGGCTCTGCAAGATGACTTCAAAAACTTCGTTGCCGAAAGCGTTGAACAGGCTTTCGCTGAAAAGCTGACCGATGCCGCTCCGCTGATCGCTTCGCGTGAAGCTGCTCGTGAAGCCCTGGTTGCCAAGTGCGGCGAAAACGTCAACATCCGTCGCCTGGTGCGCGTTGAGGGTGACGTTGTCGGTACCTACCTGCACGGTAACAAGATCGGTGTTGCTGTTGTCCTGAAGGGCGGCGACGTCCAGCTGGCCAAAGAAATCGCCATGCACGTTGCTGCCAGCAACCCTGAGTTCCTGCTGCCATCGCAGGTTTCTCCTGAGGCCATCGAGCGTGAGAAGAACGTCTTCATGACCCTCAACGAAGACAAGATGAAGGGCAAGCCAGCTGAAATCGTCGAGAAGATGATTGCTGGTCGTATCACCAAGTTCCTGGCTGAAGCCAGCCTGGTCGAGCAAGCCTTCGTGATGAACCCAGAAGTCACCGTTGGTGCTCTGGCCAAGAAAGCTGGCGCTGAAATCGTTTCCTTCACCTACTTCAAGGTCGGCGAAGGCATCGAGAAGCCAGTTGACAACTTCGCTGAAGAAGTTGCCGCTCAGCTGGCTGCTGCCAAGCAATAAGACGGATTCATCTGTCTGCCCCAAAGAGGCTGCCCGCTCACGCGCGCAGCCTCTTTGTCAAAGCGGGGGTGGTTTACGAGACCTGTTCCCGCAGGCGCTGTAGCAGCGCCACGCTAGAGTTAGAGCCGGCTGAAAACAGCCCGCCAAGAATTTTATACAAACGCCGCAGGAGAGATTCGCAATGGCTCAGCAGGTGAGTGGTCGTCAACCTCGCTATAAACGCATTTTGCTCAAACTTAGCGGCGAGGCCCTGATGGGCTCGGAAGAGTTCGGCATCGACCCGAAAGTCCTGGATCGCATGGCCCTTGAAGTCGGTCAGCTGGTTGGCATCGGTGTTCAGGTTGGCCTGGTCATTGGTGGCGGTAACCTGTTCCGCGGCGCCGCCCTGAGTGCTGCGGGCATGGATCGCGTTACTGGCGACCACATGGGGATGCTGGCTACCGTGATGAACGCCCTGGCCATGCGTGATGCGCTTGAGCGCTCGAACATCCCGGCAATCGTCATGTCGGCTATCTCCATGGTCGGTGTGACTGATCACTACGACCGCCGCAAAGGTGTGCGTCATCTCAATTCCGGCGATGTGGTGATCTTTGCCGCCGGTACCGGTAACCCGTTCTTTACCACCGATTCGGCCGCGTGCCTGCGCGCCATCGAAATCGATGCCGATGTGGTATTGAAGGCGACCAAGGTCGATGGCGTGTACACTGCCGATCCATTCAAGGATCCGCATGCTGAGAAGTTTGACCGTCTGACGTACGATGAAGTGTTGGATCGCAAACTCGGCGTGATGGACCTCACCGCAATCTGCCTGTGCCGTGATCACAAGATGCCATTGCGGGTATTTAACATGAACAAGCCTGGCGCTCTGCTGAATATCGTAGTGGGCGGCGCTGAAGGAACTCTGATCGAGGAAGGCGAAGAATGATCAACGAAATCAAGAAAGACGCTGAAAGCCGCATGGGCAAGTCCCTGGAATCGCTGGCTCGTAACCTGGCTTCCATTCGTACTGGCCGTGCGCACCCAAGCATTCTCGATAGCGTCAAGGTGCCGGCCTATGGCAGCGACATGCCATTGAATCAGGTCGCCGGTATCAGCGTGGAAGATGCGCGTACCCTGAAAATCGTTGCGCACGACAAGACGCTGATCGCTGCCATTGAAAAGGCGATCATGACCTCTGATCTGGGCCTGAACCCAAGCAGTGCCGGCACCACCATCCGTGTGCCAATGCCTGCCCTGACGGAAGAAACCCGTAAGGGTTACACCAAGCAGGCGCGTGGCGTTGCCGAAGATGCCAAGGTCGCCGTGCGTAACGTGCGTCGTGATG
This sequence comes from Pseudomonas sp. HLS-6 TE3448, assembly GCF_053629555.1. Taxonomy (NCBI): domain Bacteria; kingdom Pseudomonadati; phylum Pseudomonadota; class Gammaproteobacteria; order Pseudomonadales; family Pseudomonadaceae; genus Pseudomonas; species Pseudomonas sp. HLS-6 TE3448. The sequence continues at coordinate 2,522,108 of NZ_JBRJIO010000001.1, forward strand.
CCCTGGCAGACCTGAAGAAGCTGTCCAAGGACAAAGAGATCAGCGAAGACGAAGAACGTCGTGCGGCCGATGAGTTGCAGAAGCTGACCGACAAGTTCGTCGCGGAAGTCGACAAGGCGCTGGAAGCCAAGGAAAAGGATCTGATGGCTGTTTGAGGCCGGGACTTTTTCATGGAAAAGAGCAAGCAGGGTGTGTCCCCGTCGGTGCCGCGCCATGTCGCGATCATCATGGACGGAAACAATCGCTGGGCGAAGAAACGTCTGCTGCCCGGCGTTGCCGGGCACAAGGCTGGTGTTGATGCCGTCCGTGCGGTGATCGAGGTGTGCGCCGAAGCCAAGGTCGAGGTACTGACCCTGTTCGCGTTCTCCAGTGAGAACTGGCAGCGGCCGGCTGATGAGGTCGGTGCGTTGATGGAGCTGTTCTTCTCGGCCTTGCGCCGCGAAGCCAAGCGCCTGAACGAGAACAACATCAGCCTTCGGATCATTGGCGATCGGTCGCGCTTTCATCCGGAGCTGCAGGCTGCCATGCGTGAGGCTGAAGCGCTGACTGCGGGCAGTGGTCGCTTTATCCTGCAAATCGCTGCCAACTACGGTGGCCAGTGGGATATCGCCCAGGCTGCCCAGCGCTTGGCGCGGGAAGTTCAGGCGGGGCATTTGCGCCCGGAGGACATCACGCCGGAGCTGCTGCAACCCTGCCTGGCTACCGGTGATCTGCCGTTGCCTGATCTGTGTATTCGCACAGGGGGGGAGCACCGTATCAGCAACTTCCTGCTTTGGCAGTTGGCCTATTCCGAGTTGTATTTCTCCGACCTGTTCTGGCCGGACTTCAAACACGAAGCCATGCGCAAGGCGCTGGCCGATTTTGCTTCGCGTCAGCGCCGCTTTGGTAGAACCAGCGAGCAGGTCGAAGCAGGAGCCCGTGCTTAATGCTTAAACAACGCATCATCACTGCGCTGATCCTGTTGCCGATCGCTCTGGGTGGTTTCTTTCTGCTCGAAGGTGGCGATTTCGCCTTGTTCATTGGTGGAGTTGTGACCCTGGGCGCTTGGGAATGGGCGCGTTTGTCGGGGCTGGTCGCCCAGGCATTGCGTATCGCTTACGCCGCCGTGGTAGCCGGTTTGCTGATGCTGCTGCACCTGGTGCCGGATCTGGCCCCTTGGGTGCTCGGTGCGTCGGTGTTGTGGTGGGGGGTGGCAACCTGGCTGGTCTTGACCTATCCCGCGAGTAGCGAGTTGTGGGCCAGTGCCGCCTGCAAGCTGCTGATCGGTTTATTGATCCTTCTGCCGGCATGGCAGGGGCTTATCCTGCTCAAGCATTGGCCGCTCGGTAACGGGTTGATCATGTCGGTCATGGTGCTGGTGTGGGCTGCCGATATTGGGGCCTACTTCTCCGGTAAGGCCTTTGGCAAGCGTAAGCTGGCACCGCAGGTCAGCCCAGGCAAGAGCTGGGAAGGCGTTTATGGTGGTGTAGCGCTGAGCCTGGCCATTACCGTGGCGGTCGGCGTGAATCGTGGCTGGTCGGCCACTGAGTTGCTGTTGGGGGTGCTTGGCGCGGCATTGGTTGTTGCTGTTTCGGTCGTGGGTGACTTGACCGAGAGCATGTTCAAGCGCCGTGCAGGGATCAAGGACAGCAGCAATCTGCTGCCAGGTCATGGCGGTGTGCTGGATCGTATCGACAGCCTGACGGCTGCCATTCCGCTATTTGCTGTGCTGCTTTGGGCAGCTAACTGGGGCGCGATGTGAGCGGTCTGCAACGTATTACCGTGCTTGGGGCCACTGGCTCCATCGGCCTCAGCACGCTTGATGTAATTGCTCGTCATCCCGAGCGATACCAGGTGTTCGCATTGACCGGTTACTCGCGCTTGAGCGAGTTGCTCGCACTTTGCATTCGCCATGCCCCGTCCTATGCCGTGGTGCCAAGCGTCGAAGCCGCGCAGCAGTTGCGTGCCGACCTGCGCGCAGCCGGCTCGGCTACCGAAGTGCTGGTTGGCGAAGCGGGTTTGTGCCAGGTTGCGGCTGCCTCTGAAGTGGATACCGTCATGGCGGCCATTGTCGGTGCGGCGGGTTTGCGTCCTACCTTGGCAGCTGTCGAAGCTGGCAAGAAAGTGTTGTTGGCCAACAAGGAGGCGCTGGTCATGTCCGGCGCACTCTTCATGCAGGCTGTGCGTCAGAGTGGCGCAGTGTTGTTGCCGATCGACAGCGAGCATAATGCGATATTCCAGTGCCTGCCGGGCGATTTCTCCCGCGGCCTGCCTCAGGTTGGCGTACGGCGAATCCTGTTGACTGCGTCAGGTGGCCCGTTCCGGCAAACCCCGCAAAGCGAACTGGCTGACGTGACGCCAGAGCAGGCGTGTGCGCACCCGAACTGGTCGATGGGGCGGAAAATCTCTGTCGACTCGGCAAGCATGATGAACAAGGGGCTGGAATTGATCGAGGCCTGTTGGCTGTTCGATGCCCGGCCGGCCCAGATTGAGGTGGTCGTTCACCCACAAAGCGTAATCCACTCTCTGGTCGATTATGTGGATGGCTCTGTGCTGGCGCAGTTGGGCAATCCCGATATGCGTACACCGATTGCCAATGCGCTGGCCTGGCCTGAGCGGATTGACTCAGGGGTTGCACCACTGGATCTGTTTGCGATTGCCCGGTTGGATTTTCAGGCGCCGGATGAGCAGCGTTTCCCTTGCCTGCGCCTGTCGCGTCAGGCTGCTGACGCTGGGGGTAGTGCCCCGGCGCTGCTCAACGCAGCCAATGAGGTGGCGGTGGCTGCATTTCTTGAGCGGCGCATCCGCTTCCCGGAGATCGCGAGTATGATCGAAGATGTACTCGATCATGAGTCGGTGGTAGCGGTCGATACGCTTGAAGCCGTGTTTGCGGCTGATCACCAGGCGCGCCTTTTGGCCGGTCAGTGGTTGAGCCGTCACGGACGCTGATGCGCCGCGCTTCATGGCGCAGCGTCAGCGTCCGATGAACGTCATTCGGAGAGAGACATGAGTGCGCTCTATATGATTATCGGCACCCTGGTTGCATTGGGTGTGCTGGTCACCTTTCACGAGTTCGGTCACTTCTGGGTGGCGCGCCGCTGCGGCGTCAAGGTTTTGCGTTTTTCAGTGGGTTTCGGTCTGCCACTGTTTCGCTGGCATGATCGGCACGGCACTGAGTTTGTGGTCGCGGCGATCCCGTTGGGTGGCTACGTCAAGATGCTCGATGAGCGAGAGGGTGAGGTGCCGCCCGATCAGCTGGATCAGTCGTTCAATCGAAAGTCGGTGCGCCAGCGCATCGCTATCGTCGCAGCCGGCCCAATTGCCAATTTTTTGCTCGCCATTCTGTTTTTCTGGGTGCTGGCCATGTTGGGCAGCCAGCAGGTGCGCCCGGTCATTGGTGCAGTCGAGGCCGATAGTATTGCTGCGGCTGCCGGTCTGGGCGCCGGTCAGGAAGTCATTGCCGTAGACGGCGAGTCGATCAACGGTTGGGCTGCGGTCAATCTCCAGTTGATCCGTCGCCTTGGTGAGACCGGTTCGCTGCAGGTGACGGTCAGGGAAGAGGGCAGCAATGCTGAGAGCACCCATGTGCTCAAGCTCGATAAGTGGCTAAAGGGTGCTGATGAGCCGGACCCGATCAATTCCCTGGGGATTCGTCCGTGGCGTCCTGCGTTGCCGCCAGTGTTGGCCGAGCTCGACCCTAAAGGCCCCGCTCAGGCTGCGGGCCTGAAACCCGGTGATCGTCTGCTGGCACTCGATGGTCAGGCGGTGAATGAGTGGCAGCAGGTGGTCGACAAGGTGCGCAGTCGTGCCGGCGGTCGCGTAACGCTGAGCGTTGAGCGCGATGGTGCCACGCTGGAGTTGCCGGTGAACCTGGCCACGCGTGGCGAAGGCAAGGCTGCCAGTGGTTATCTTGGTGCTGGGGTGAAGGCAGTCGAATGGCCGCCAAGCATGCTGCGCGAGGTGCGTTACGGGCCGCTTGCAGCGGTTGGCGAAGGGCTTTCTCGCACGTGGAACATGAGTGTTCTGACCCTGGATTCGCTCAAGAAAATGCTGTTCGGCGAGCTCTCGGTAAAAAACTTGAGCGGACCGATAACCATTGCTAAAGTGGCGGGCGCTTCGGCCCAGTCCGGTGTAGGTGATTTCCTTAATTTCCTCGCCTATCTGAGCATTAGCCTGGGGGTTCTGAATTTGCTGCCTATTCCAGTGTTGGATGGGGGGCATTTGCTGTTTTACCTGATCGAGTGGGCGCGTGGTCGCCCGCTCTCTGATCGGGTGCAAGGTTGGGGAATCCAGATCGGTATCAGTTTGGTAGTCGGGGTGATGTTGCTCGCCCTGATCAACGATTTGGGTCGTCTGTAACGCTTCGCTCAATTGCGAACCCGCCGTCTTTCGCGGAGGGTCGTTTATTGCCAGTTGGAATAAGAAAGGACTTCATGAAACGTCTGCTGCTAACTGCGGTTCTCGCCGTACTGATGATCGCTGAAGTTCACGCCGAGTCCTTCACCATCTCCGATATCCGTGTCAATGGCCTGCAGCGGGTTTCCGCTGGCAGCGTGTTTGGCGCATTGCCGTTGAACGTCGGTGACGACGCCGATGACCGCCGTCTGGTGGAGTCCACCCGTGCGTTGTTCAAAACCGGCTTCTTTCAGGACATCCAACTGGGGCGTGAAGGCAACGTTTTGATCATCAATGTGGTCGAGCGTCCTTCGGTTTCGAGTATCGAGATCGATGGTAACAAGGCCATCAGTACCGAGGACCTGCTCAAGGGCTTGAAACAGTCCGGGCTGTCCGAAGGTGAAATCTTCCAGCGCGCAACCCTCGAAGGTGTGCGTAACGAGTTGCAGCGTCAGTATGTTGCCCAGGGTCGTTATTCGGCTGAGGTTGACACTGAGGTTGTACCGCAGCCGCGTAACCGCGTAGCACTGAAGATCAAGATCAACGAAGGCACCGTTGCGGCGATTCAGCACATCAACGTGGTTGGTAATACCGTCTTCTCCGATGAAGAGCTGGCCAGCCTGTTCGAGCTCAAGACCACCAACTGGCTGTCGTTCTTCAAGAACGATGACAAGTACGCTCGCGAAAAACTCTCGGGTGACCTGGAGCGTCTGCGCTCCTACTACCTGGACCGCGGCTATATCAACATGGATATTGCCTCCACCCAGGTATCCATCACCCCAGACAAGAAACACGTCTATATCACGGTGAACGTCAACGAAGGCGAGAAGTACACCGTGCGTGACGTCAAGCTGTCCGGCGACCTGAAGGTGCCGGAAGACCAGGTCAAGGCACTGCTGCTGGTGCAACCAGGGCAGGTGTTTTCGCGTAAGGTGATGACCACCACCTCCGAACTGATCACCCGTCGTCTGGGTAACGAAGGCTACACCTTCGCCAACGTTAACGGCGTACCCCAGCCGCATGACGATGACAAGACTGTCGACATCACCTTTGTAGTCGACCCGGGCAAGCGTGCTTACGTCAACCGCATCAACTTCCGTGGTAATACCAAGTCCGAGGATGAGGTACTGCGTCGTGAAATGCGCCAGATGGAAGGCGGTTGGGCATCGACCTACCTGATTGATCAATCCAAGACGCGTCTGGAACGTTTGGGCTTTTTCAAGGAAGTGAACGTTGAAACCCCGGCAGTTCCGGGTACCGATGACCAGGTAGACGTCAACTACAGTGTAGAAGAGCAGGCTTCCGGTTCGATTACCGCCAGCGTTGGTTTCGCTCAGAGTGCCGGCCTGATCCTTGGCGGTTCGATCAGCCAGAACAACTTCCTCGGTACCGGTAACAAGGTTTCCATTGGCCTGACCCGTAGTGAGTACCAGAGTCGTTACAACTTCAGCTTTGTAGACCCTTACTGGACTGCCGATGGCGTCAGCCTGGGCTACAACGCGTTCTATCGCACCACTGACTACCAGGATCTGGATGTCGACGTTGCCAGCTATGCCGTGGACAGTCTCGGTGCCGGTGTCAGCGTTGGTTACCCGATCAGTGAAACTTCGCGTTTGACCTTCGGCCTGACTGCACAGCAGGATGAGATCAAGACTGGTCGTTACACCGTTGACGAGATCTTCGATTTCGTCAAACAGGAGGGCGACAAGTACCTGAACTTCAAGGCATCCGCAGGTTGGTCCGAATCGACCCTGAACAAGGGCGTGCTGGCTACCCGTGGCCACTCACAAAGCCTGGTGCTCGAGGCGACCACGCCAGGTAGCGACCTGTCGTTCTTCAAGCTGGACTACCGTGGCCAGATGTTCAAGCCGATCACCAACGACTACACACTGCGGCTGCATACCGAGCTCGGCTACGGAGACGGCTTCGGTTCTACCGAGGGCCTGCCGTTCTACGAGAACTACTATGCAGGTGGCTTCAACTCGGTTCGTGGCTTCAAGGACAGCAGTCTTGGCCCGCGCAGTACGCCAAGTACCGGCAAGAACCCAGGCACGATTGCTGACCCGGATCAGGATCCCTTGCCGTTCGGTGGTAACGTCCTTGTACAGGGTGGTGTCGAGTTGCTGTTCCCTCTACCGTTCGTCAAGGATCAGCGCTCCCTGCGCACCTCGGTTTTCTGGGATGTGGGTAACGTGTTTGACACGCAATGCGGTTCTCAACCGGACTGTGAAAAGGTTGGCCTTTCCGGGCTGGCCAGTTCCGTTGGTTTGGGCGTGACCTGGATCACGGCGCTTGGCCCGCTGAGCTTCAGTCTGGCGATGCCGGTCAAAGAGCCGGACAGCGCCGATACCCAGGTGTTCCAATTCTCTCTGGGCCAGACCTTCTAAGGGTCTGATCCTTGTAACGACAACGGATTCTGTAGGAGTGCATCGTGCGTAAGTTGACTCAACTGGCTGTTCTGGCCGCAGCCCTGGTTGCGACCCCGGCGTTCGCCGAAATGAAAATCGCCGTGCTGAACTATCAGATGGCATTGCTGGAGTCGGATGCGGCGAAGAAGTACGCCGTTGATGCCGAGAAGAAATTCGGCCCTCAGTTGACCAAGCTGAAAAATCTGGAGAGCAGCGCCAAGGGTATCCAGGACCGCCTGGTCAAGGGTGGCGACAAGATGCCTCAAGGTGAGCGTGAGCGCCTGGAGCTTGAGTTCAAGCAGAAAGCACGTGACTTCCAGTTCCAGTCCAAGGAGTTGAACGAGGCCAAGGCAGTCGCTGATCGTGACATGCTCAAGCAACTGAAACCTAAGCTGGATGGTGCTGTTGAGGAAGTCATCAAGAAAGGTGCTTTCGACCTGGTGCTTGAGCGCGGCGCGGTAATCGATGTCAAACCTCAATACGACATCACCCGCCAAGTCATCGAGCGCATGAACCAGTCCCGCTGATATGGCATTCAGTATGAAGCTGGGGCAACTGGCAGAGTTTCTCGGGGCGACGCTCAGTGGCCCCGCTGAGCTTGAAATCGTCGGTCTGGCAACCTTGCAGGATGCCGGTCCGGGGCAGTTGAGCTTCCTGGCCAACCCTCAGTACCGCAAGTACCTGGGTGAGAGCCATGCCGCTGCGCTGTTGCTCAAGGCAAGCGATGCTGAAGGTTTTGCCGGTCACGCACTGATCGTGCCTGACCCTTATCTTGCGTATGCGCGCATTTCCCACCTGTTTGATCCCAAACCAAAGGCTGTGGCGGGAGTTCATCCCAGCGCCGTGGTGGCTGCGGACGCTCAGGTGGATGCGAGCGCCAGTATTGGAGCCTTCGCTGTTATCGAAAGCGGTGCGCAGATCGGCCCGGGTGTGACCGTTGGCGCACAGTGTTATATCGGTGCACGTTGCGTGATTGGCGAGGGTGGTTGGCTCGCACCCAAGGTGACCCTGTATCATGACGTGCGCATTGGCAAGCGTGTCGTGATTCAGTCGGGTGCCGTGTTGGGTGGCGAAGGTTTCGGCTTTGCCAACGAGAAGGGTGTCTGGCAGAAAATCGCGCAGATTGGTGGTGTGACAATCGGCGATGATGTCGAGATTGGTGTCAACACCGCTATTGATCGTGGTGCCTTGGCCGATACCTGTATTGGCAATGGCGTCAAACTCGACAACCAGATCCAGATTGCGCACAACGTTCAGATCGGCGATCACACGGCCATGGCGGCTTGTGTCGGCATTTCCGGCAGTACCAAGATCGGCAAGCATTGCACGATCGCAGGCGGCGTCGGCATGGTCGGTCATATCGATGTCTGCGATGGTGTGTTCGTTTCCGGTATGACGATGGTCACCCGCTCAATCACTGAGCCGGGCGCCTACTCCTCCGGTACGGCCATGCAGCCGTTGGCAGAGTGGCGCAAGAGCGCGGCGCGAATTCGCCAGTTGGATGAGATGGCAAAGCGCCTCGTCCAGGTGGAAAAGCGCGTCGACACCGTGACCTCGGACGGCAAAGCTTCATCAGAAGGCTGATACCATTTCCTGATCAGGCGTGCTCAACTGCTGGATAGCCGCCTTGATTTGCAAAAGGAGCGTTAAACCAAGGTTTACGCTCCCTATCTTTACTACAGGCTTCCCCCCGAAATGATGGACATCAACGAGATTCGCGAATACCTGCCTCACCGTTACCCGTTCCTGTTGGTGGACCGGGTAGTGGACTTGGACGTAGAGGCTCAGCGCATTCGTGCCTACAAGAATGTCAGCATCAACGAGCCTTTCTTCAATGGTCACTTCCCGGCGCACCCGATCATGCCGGGCGTATTGATCATCGAGGCCATGGCCCAGGCAGCCGGTATCCTCGGCTTCAAGATGCTCGACGTCAAACCTGCGGACGGTACCCTGTATTACTTCGTGGGGTCCGACAAGCTGCGCTTCCGTCAGCCGGTTCTGCCGGGCGATCAGCTGATTCTTGAAGCCAAGTTCATCAGTTGCAAGCGCCAGATCTGGAAGTTCGATTGCCAGGCTTCGGTGGACGGCAAGCCTGTCTGCTCGGCTGAGATCATCTGCGCGGAACGTAAACTATGAGTTTGATTGACCCTCGGGCAATCATCGACCCTTCGGCCAAGCTGGCCGAAGGCGTTGAGGTCGGCCCCTGGTCGATTATCGGCGCAAATGTCGAGATCGGGGAGGGGACCGTTGTCGGTCCGCATGTGATTATCAAAGGGCCAACCCGTATTGGTCGGCATAATCGCATCTATCAGTTTTCCTCTGTTGGCGAAGATACCCCTGATCTGAAATACAAGGGCGAACCTACCCGTCTGGTCATTGGCGATCACAATGTGATTCGCGAGGGTGTGACGATCCATCGCGGCACCGTACAAGACCGTTCGGAGACCACGCTGGGTGATCACAACCTGATCATGGCCTATGCTCACATCGGTCACGACAGCGTAATTGGCAACCATTGCATTCTGGTTAACAACACTGCATTGGCCGGCCATGTGCATGTCGATGATTGGGCGATACTCTCCGGCTTCACGCTGGTTCACCAGTTCTGCCATATCGGTGCTCACAGCTTCTCCGGTATGGGTACGGCAATTGGCAAGGATGTACCGGCTTTTGTGACGGTGTTTGGCAACCCTGCTGAAGCACGCAGCATGAACTTCGAGGGCATGCGCCGTCGTGGTTTCAGTGACGACGCCATCCATGCGCTACGCCGCGCTTACAAGGTGGTCTATCGTCAAGGACTGACGGTCGAGCAGGCCATCGTCGAGCTCGCCGAGTCGGCCAGCCAATTCCCTGAAGTCGACCTGTTCCTCACGTCGATCAAGAACTCCACTCGCGGCATCACCCGCTGACCATGGCGCAGCTTTGTGTAGCGCTGGTGGCCGGTGAGGCCAGTGGCGATATCCTGGGTGCGGGCCTGATGCGCGCATTGAAGACCCGTCACCCGGATATTCGCTTCATCGGCGTAGGCGGCCCATTGATGCAGGCCGAGGGCCTGGATTCGTATTTCCCGATGGAACGCTTGGCTGTCATGGGCCTGGTTGAGGTGCTTGGGCGCCTGCGCGAACTGCTCAAGCGGCGCAAGGCGCTGATCCAGACACTGATCGCCGAAAAGCCCGATGTGTTCATCGGTATCGATGCCCCGGACTTTACGCTCAATATCGAACTGAAGCTGCGCCAGGTCGGAATCAAGACGGTGCATTACGTCAGCCCGTCCGTTTGGGCCTGGCGTCAGAAGCGTGTGTTGAAGATTCGCGAAGGTTGCGACCTTATGCTCACCCTGTTGCCCTTCGAGGCGAAGTTCTACGAAGAGCAGGGCGTTCCGGTGCGTTTCGTCGGTCATCCGTTGGCCGATACTATCGATCTTGAGTGCGACCGCAGTGCTGCTCGCGCTCAGTTGGGGTTGCCGGATGGGCCGCTGGTGGCCTTGATGCCGGGTAGCCGTGGTGGTGAGGTAGGCCGTCTGGGCGCGTTGTTCCTGGATGCCGCGCAACGCCTGAGGGAGCGTGTCCCGGATGTGCGCTTCGTTTCCCCTTGCGCCAACGCGCTGCGTCGTGAACAGCTCGAGCAAATGCTGGTTGGTCGTGATCTGCCGGTAACCTTGCTCGACGGTCAGTCGCATCAGGCCTTGGCGGCCTGTGATGCCGTGTTGATTGCTTCCGGTACCGCCACCCTTGAAGCGCTACTGTTCAAGCGGCCAATGGTCGTTGCCTATCGCCTGGCGCCGTTGACCTACTGGATTCTCAAGCGTCTGGTGAAAAGCCCGTACGTCTCGCTGCCTAACTTGCTGGCCCAGCGCCTGTTGGTGCCGGAACTGTTGCAGGATGCAGCGACGCCCGAGGCGCTGGCAGAGACGTTGCTGCCGTTGCTTGCCGATGGCCGTGGACAGACCGACAGCTTTGATCAGATTCACCGTACGCTGCGCCGTGACGCCTCCAATCAGGCGGCTGAAGCGGTGCTGGCCTTGCTGGAAAAACGATAAATGCAAATGGGACTGGACTTCAATCTGGTCGAGGACCTTGTCGCCGGTGTTGACGAGGTCGGTCGTGGGCCTCTGTGTGGCGCGGTGGTCACCGCTGCGGTGATCCTGGACCCGAAGCGGCCGATTCTTGGCCTGAATGACTCGAAAAAACTCACCGAAGCTCGTCGTGAAAAGCTCTTCGACGAAATCTGTGAAAAGGCGCTCAGCTTTTGCATTGCCCGGGCCGAGGTCGAAGAAATTGATCAACTGAACATCCTGCATGCCACCATGTTGGCCATGCAGCGTGCGGTAGAGGGGTTGCATATCACCCCGAAACTGGCGTTGATCGACGGTAACCGCTGCCCCAAGCTCGATGTACCGGCGGCGCCGGTGGTCAAGGGTGATAGCCAGGTGCCTGCAATTGCGGCGGCCTCGATCCTGGCCAAGGTCACGCGCGACCGCGAGATGGCAGCCTTCGAGAAAGTCTACCCCGGCTACGGCATTGGCGGGCATAAGGGCTACCCGACACCTGTGCATCTTGAAGCACTGGCCCGGCTGGGCCCGACCCCCATTCATCGGCGCTCATTCGCGCCGGTGCGTGCCGCCTTCGAGGCCCGCGAGATACAGGCTGGCGGTTTCCCGGATATCTGACCGCTTGACCATTCATTTTTGGCCAGTGTTCTGCACTGGCTGATGTTTCGCTCAAGGCCCGGTACAATCCGGGCCTTGTTGTTTTGCGCTGCTATAGGATCATCATGTCGGCTTCCTTCGTTCATCTTCGCCTGCACACCGAATACTCGCTGGTCGATGGCCTGGTGCGCATCAAGCCGCTGGTCAAGGCGTTGGCCGGGATGAACATGCCGGCAGTCGCGGTCACTGACCAGAGCAACATGTGTTCGCTGGTCAAGTTCTACAAGGCAGCCATGGGCGCGGGCGTCAAGCCGATCTGTGGCGCCGACCTGTGGCTGGCAAGCGCGGACCCGGATGCGCCTCTGGCACGCATCTGCTTTTTGGCGATGGATGCCCAGGGTTATCGCAACCTCACCGAGTTGATTTCCCGCGGTTGGATGGACGGGCAGCGCAATGGTCTGGTTATCATCGAGCGTGACTGGATTGCCCAGGCCAGCGAAGGTCTGATTGCCCTCTCTGCGGCCCGCGAAGGCGATATCGGCATGGCATTGCTCGCGGGTAATCCCGACGAGGCAGAACGCCTGCTGCGTGACTGGATGGCAATGTTCCCGGAGCGCTTCTATGTGGAAGTGCAACGCACTAACCGCACGGGTGACGAAGAATACCTGCACGCTGCGGTGGCCCTGGCTGACAAGCTCGGCGCGCCGCTGGTGGCGACCAACGATGTACGGTTCATCAAACAGTCGGACTTCGATGCGCATGAAACGCGCGTCTGCATCGGCGAAGGTCGGGCGCTGGATGACCCGCGCCGCTCGCGTAACTACAGTGATCAGCAATACCTGAAAAGCCCGGCGGAAATGGCCGAGCTGTTCAGTGATCTGCCTGAGGCGCTGGAGAACACGGTTGAAATTGCCAAGCGCTGCAATATCCAGGTGCAGTTGGGTAAATACTTCCTGCCGGACTTCCCGACGCCCAATGGCATGTCCATCGACGACTACCTGCGTCATGTATCACATGAGGGCCTGGAAGAGCGTCTGGCGGTGTTGTGGCCCAAAGAGACCACGCCCGACTATGAGACGAAGCGCCAGACCTACCTGGACCGGCTGAAGTTCGAACTCGACATCATCATCCAGATGGGGTTCCCGGGTTACTTCCTGATCGTTATGGACTTCATCAAGTGGGCCAAGAACAACGGCGTGCCGGTAGGCCCTGGCCGTGGGTCGGGTGCGGGCTCACTGGTGGCTTACGTTCTGAAGATCACCGACCTCGATCCGCTGGCTTACGACTTGCTGTTTGAGCGGTTCCTCAACCCTGAACGGATCTCCATGCCCGACTTCGACGTCGACTTCTGCATGGACGGTCGTGACCGGGTGATTGACTATGTGGCCGAAGCCTATGGGCGCAATGCGGTAAGCCAGATCATTACCTTTGGCACCATGGCGGCAAAGGCGGTAGTGCGAGACGTGGCGCGGGTGCAGGGCAAGTCTTACGGCCTTGCCGACCGGTTGTCGAAGATGATCCCGTTCGAAGTCGGCATGACCCTGGAAAAGGCCTACGAGCAGGAGGAGATGCTGCGCGACTTCCTCAAGAGCGATGAGGAAGCCCAGGAGATCTGGGACATGGCCCTGAAGCTTGAAGGGGTTACGCGCGGCACGGGCAAGCACGCCGGTGGTGTGGTGATCGCCCCGACCAAGCTGACCGACTTCTCGCCGATTGCCTGTGACGAAGAGGGCGGCGGCCTGGTAACCCAGTTCGACAAGGACGATGTCGAGGCGGCGGGCCTGGTGAAGTTCGACTTCCTCGGCTTGCGTACCCTGACCATCATCAAATGGGCGATGGAGACGATCAACCGTGAGCAGGCCAAGAACGGCCTGGACGATCTGAACATCGATTTCATCCCGCTTGACGACAGAAAGACCTTCGAACTGCTGCAAAAAGCCGAAACGACGGCAGTGTTCCAGCTTGAATCGCGGGGTATGAAAGAGCTGATCAAAAAGCTCAAGCCCGACTGCCTGGAAGACCTCATTGCACTGGTTGCGCTGTTCCGTCCCGGCCCGCTGCAGTCGGGCATGGTGGACGACTTCATCAACCGTAAGCACGGCCGCGCCGAGCTGGCCTATCCGCACCCGGACTACCAGTACGAAGGCCTGAAGCCGGTGCTGGCGCCTACCTACGGCATCATCCTGTATCAGGAACAGGTGATGCAGATCGCTCAGGTCATGGCGGGTTACACCCTGGGTGGCGCGGACATGCTCCGTCGGGCCATGGGCAAGAAAAAGCCCGAGGAGATGGCCAAGCAGCGCGGCGGTTTCATCGAAGGGTGTGCGAACAACAATATCGATGCTGAGCTTGCCGGTAACATCTTTGACCTGGTAGAGAAGTTCGCCGGTTACGGCTTCAACAAATCTCACTCGGCGGCCTATGGCCTGGTGTCGTACCAGACCGCCTGGCTCAAGACCCACTACCCGGCACCGTTCATGGCGGCGGTGCTCTCGGCGGATATGCACAACACCGACAAGGTGGTCACGCTGATCGAGGAAGTGCGCAGCATGAAGCTGCGTCTGGACGCCCCGGACGTTAACACTTCGGACTTCAAGTTCACGGTCAATGACGACGGTCGGATTGTCTACGGCCTGGGCGCGATCAAGGGTGTTGGTGAAGGGCCGGTAGAAGCCATTGTCGAGGCTCGCGCCGATGGTCCGTTCAAGGATCTGTTCGATTTCTGCGAGCGCGTGGACCTCAAACGCATCAACAAGCGCACCCTCGATGCACTGGTTCGTAGCGGCGCGCTGGATCGCCTGGGGCCTTATTTTCATGACGAGCTCAAGGCCTACCAGGCCAACATCGACCGCAACCGTGCGGTACTGCTGGCGGCCATGGAGGAGGCAATCAAGTCGGCGGAGCAGACTGCGCGTACCCATGACAGCGGCCACGCCGATCTGTTTGGGGGGCTGTTCGTCGAGGAAGACGCCGACGTTTATGCCAATCACCGCAAGGCCCGAGAACTCACCCTCAAGGAGCGCCTGCGGGGCGAGAAAGATACCCTTGGCCTCTATCTGACCGGGCACCCGATCGATGAGTATGAAGGTGAGATTCGTCGTTTCGCGCGCCAGCGGATCATTGATCTGAAGCCTGCCCGTGACACCCAGACCGTCGCGGGCATGATCATCGCCCTGCGGGTGATGAAGAACAAGAAAGGCGACAAGATGGGCTTTGTGACCCTTGACGACCGTTCCGGACGGATCGAGGCGTCCTTGTTCGCCGATGCATTCCATTCTGCTCAGGCATTGTTGCAGACCGACGCAATGGTCGTGGTTGAAGGTGAGGTCAGTAACGATGACTTCTCCGGCGGCTTGCGCCTGCGGGTCAAGCGCGTCATGAGCATGGAAGATGCGCGTACCAACCTGGCTGAAAGCCTGCGCCTGAAGGTGCGTAGTGATGCGCTCAAAGGTGATCGGTTGACCTGGTTGGGTGAGCTGTTCAAGCGTCATCGTGGCGCCTGCCCGATCACATTGGAGTACACCGGAACCGATGCCAAGGCCTTGCTGCAGTTCGGCGAGGGCTGGCGTATCGATCCGGCCGATGGCTTGATCCAGGCACTGCGTGACCAGTTCGGACGTGAGAACGTCTTTTTGCAATATCGATGAATTTTTAATCTCGACCTGAATGCGCCCGATCCCTTAAGGTAGGGCGCCAAACGGATCAACCGGCCGGCCGCCTGGCCGTCGACCCAAGACGGAAGCCTATGAACCCGAATTTTCTGGATTTCGAACAGCCGATTGCTGACCTGCAAGCCAAGATCGAAGAGCTGCGCCTGGTTGGTAACGACAACTCGCTGAACATTGGCGAAGAAATTTCGCGCCTGCAGGACAAGAGTAGCGCCCTGACTGCCAGCATCTTCAACAATCTGACCAGTTGGCAGATTGCACGAATGGCTCGTCATCCGCGTCGTCCTTACACCCTGGACTACATCGAGCACATCTTCACCGAGTTCGACGAACTGCACGGTGACCGTCACTTCTCCGACGATGCCGCCATTGTTGGTGGTGTCGCCCGCCTGGACGGTCGGCCAGTCATGGTCATCGGTCATCAGAAAGGCCGCGAAGTGCGCGAGAAAGTTCGCCGCAACTTCGGTATGCCGCGCCCTGAAGGCTACCGCAAGGCGTGCCGCCTGATGGAAATGGCCGAGCGGTTCAAGATGCCGATCCTCACCTTCATCGACACGCCAGGTGCTTACCCGGGTATCGACGCTGAAGAGCGCAACCAAAGCGAAGCCATTGCCTGGAACCTGCGCGTCATGGCACGTCTTAAAACCCCGATCATCGCCACCGTTATCGGTGAAGGTGGTTCCGGTGGTGCGTTGGCCATTGGTGTCTGCGACCAACTGAACATGTTGCAATACTCCACCTATTCGGTGATCTCGCCAGAAGGCTGCGCGTCGATTCTCTGGAAAACCTCCGAGAAGGCCGCTGATGCTGCCGAGGCCATGGGCATTACCGCCGAGCGCCTGAAAGGCCTGGGTATTGTCGACAAGGTCATTGCCGAGCCACTGGGTGGTGCTCACCGTGATCCAGCGGCGGCGGCGGCTTCGATCCGTGGCGAGTTGCTTGAGCAACTGGACATGCTGAAGAAGTTCGATAACGACGCGCTGCTCAAGCGTCGTTACGATCGTCTGATGAGCTACGGGCTCTGATCTGAAGGCATCGGTGCCCCGCTTGCAGGTATGCCAGGCTTCTTTCAGGGGCTGGCATGCCGGTGAACGCGTGCAGAGCGCTCGCTGACGAGGTGCCCCGATGACTGATCTCCCTACCAGGCTGCTTGCCAGCCTGGCACCCTGGCGCAACGCACCGTCCTGGTGTGTTGCGCTATCCGGTGGGCTGGACTCCAGTGTCCTGCTTCATCTGCTGGCGCTGTTGTCCCGCCAGCATGCCTTGCCCCCTCTACGTGCCATCCACATCCATCACGGCCTTCAGGCCGCTGCTGACGCGTGGCCGCAGCTTTGCCAGCAACGCTGCGACGCGCTCGGTATTGAGCTTCAGGTCATTCATGTCACGGTAGCGCCGGGTGCGAGCCTGGAGCAGGGCGCAAGGGATGCACGCTACCGGGCGTTTGCTGAAGCATTGCGCCCTGCTGAGGTGTTGTTGACGGCTCAACACCGTGAGGATCAGGCTGAAACCGTACTGTTTCGGTTGCTGCGTGGCGCTGGTGTGCGAGGGTTGGCGGCGATGCCGGTGCAGCGCCCATTGGGTGCGGGGCGCTTGGTGCGTCCACTTTTGGCGGTTGGGCGCGAAGAACTGGAGCGTTATGCGGCGCAGCAGGGGCTGGAGTGGATCGACGATCCCTCCAACACCGATTGTCGCTTCTCACGTAATTACTTGCGCCATGACGTGTTTCCGGTGTTGACCCGGCGCTGGCCTCAGGCGGCACAAAGCCTTGCACGCAGCGCTGCTCACCTCGAGGAAGCCCGCGTATTGCTTGAGGAACTGGCGCAGCAGGATCTGCTACAGGCCCGAACGGCTAGTGGTTTTGAATGGCTGGCATTGCCTTCGTTGGATTTGCCGACACTCCGGGCGCTTTCCCCGGCGCGCCAGCGCAACGCGTTGCAGTCCTGGCTGGCTGAGTACACTCGTTTACCCGACAGCCGGCACTGGGCTGGGTGGGAGAGCGTGCGGGATGCGGCCGACGGCAGTCGTGCCCTTTGGCGTCTCACCGATGGTGAGTTGCACCGTTGCGGCGATCGGATCTGGTGGTTGGCAGGTGACTGGCTTAAACCGCAGCCACCGACTCAGCCCTGGCGTGATCCTGGTCGACCACTGGCGTTGATCGATAACGGCTGTGTCCGTATAAGTGGTGGAGTGCCGCAGGGCTTAGTGCAGATTCGCTATCGTCAGGGCGGTGAAATGCTTCAGGTGCCAGGCCGAGGCCAGCGCGATCTCAAGCGTTTGCTCAACGAGCAGCATTTGCCGCTGTTCGTGCGCGCTCGGCTACCCTTACTGTTCGAGGGTGAGCGTCTGTTGGCAGTAGCGAACCTGCCTTCGCTGGCGCAGGACCAGTGGCAATTGCACTGGTCAGCACCGACGAACGCGCAAGGTTTGAGATGAAGGGCAGTTTCGGGTAGACTACGCTCCCTTCTTGATACAGCTTCTGTGACTTCATCGAAATCACGGGAGTTGCCGATTACCAAGCAGTTTTTTGCTGGGCGATTCTAAAAATGTTTAGCGAGCTCCTTACCGGGTTTTTTACCCCCGGTCTGTCCAGACGCGGCAGTTTTTTAAGATGCACTGTGATTGACGCAGGTGATCGGGGGCTTCGGCCTTCCTTCGCTTTCCCCGGCGGCGCAGACCGCTTTAACGCAGACTTCTAGGGTTTTTCATGACGCGCTACATATTCGTCACGGGCGGTGTTGTTTCTTCATTGGGGAAAGGCATTGCCTCGGCTTCATTGGCGGCCATCCTGGAGGCGCGGGGGCTCAAGGTCACCATGCTCAAGCTGGACCCGTACATCAACGTCGACCCGGGCACCATGAGCCCGTTCCAGCACGGTGAGGTGTTCGTCACCCACGACGGCGCCGAGACCGACCTGGACCTGGGCCACTATGAGCGGTTCATCCGCACGACCATGACCCAGAACAACAACTTCACCACCGGGCGTGTCTACGAGCACGTGCTGCGCAAGGAGCGCCGTGGTGATTATCTGGGCGCGACCATCCAGGTCATTCCGCACATCACCGACGAGATCAAGCGTCGCATCATCAAGGGCGCCGGCGATGCCGACGTGGCCCTGGTGGAAATCGGCGGTACTGTGGGTGACATTGAGTCGCAACCGTTCCTCGAAGCGATCCGTCAGCTGCGTGTTGAAGTAGGCTCCAAGCGCGCCATGCTGATGCACCTGACGCTGGTTCCGTACATTGCCACTGCCGGTGAGACCAAAACCAAGCCGACTCAGCATTCGGTCAAGGAGCTGCGCTCCATTGGTCTGCAGCCAGACGTACTGATTTGCCGCTCCGACCACCCGGTCGATGTGTCTTCTCGTCGCAAGATTGCCCTGTTCACCAACGTTGAAGAGCGTGCGGTGATCTCCCTGGAAGACGTCGACACCATCTACAAGATCCCGGCCGTACTGCACGCCCAGGGTCTGGATGATTTCGTCGTCGAGCGTTTCGGCCTGCAATGCAACGGTGCCGACCTGTCCGAGTGGGAAAAGGTTGTCGACGCCAAGCTCAACCCCGAGCATGAAGTCACCATCGCCATGGTCGGTAAGTACATGGAACTGCTGGACGCGTACAAGTCGCTGATCGAAGCGATGAGCCACGCCGGCATCCAGAACCGCACCAAGGTCAACCTGCGCTACATCGACTCCGAAGACATCGAGAACCAGGGCACAGGCCTGCTCGAAGGTGCTGACGCCATCCTGGTACCCGGTGGTTTCGGTCTGCGCGGTGTCGAAGGCAAGATCACTGCCGTTCAGTACGCCCGTGAGAACAAGGTGCCTTACCTGGGCATCTGCCTGGGCATGCAGGTTGCCGTGATCGAATTCGCGCGTAACGTCATGGGCTGGAAAGACGCCAACTCCACCGAGTTCGATCGCAACAGCGGTCACCCGGTTGTCGGTTTGATCACCGAGTGGGCTGACGCTACCGGCGCCGTCGAAACCCGTACCGAAACTTCCGACCTGGGCGGCACCATGCGCCTTGGCGCTCAAGAGTGCCAGTTGGAGGGCGGTTCCAAGGTTCATGACTGCTATGGCAAGGACGTCATTGTCGAGCGTCATCGCCACCGCTATGAAGTGAACAACAACCTGTTGCCGCAGTTGATCGAAGCTGGCCTGAAAGTGTCCGGTCGTTCCGGCGACGGCGCACTGGTTGAAGTTGTCGAGGCCAAGGATCATCCATGGTTCGTCGCTTGCCAGTTCCACCCGGAGTTCACCTCCACGCCACGTGATGGCCACCCACTGTTCAGTGGTTTCGTGAAGGCGGCACTGGCACAACGGAACAAAGGCTGATCCATGACCCAGAAGATCATTCGCGTCGGTAACATCGAGATCGCCAACGACAAGCCAATGGTGCTGTTCGGTGGTATGAACGTGCTGGAAAGTCGTGACCTGGCGCTCAAGGTCTGCGAAGAGTACGTGCGGGTGACCGAGAAGCTCGGTATCCCTTACGTGTTCAAGGCCAGCTTCGACAAGGCCAACCGTTCTTCGATCAATTCGTATCGTGGGCCGGGCCTGGAAGAGGGCATGCGGATTTTCGAGGACGTGAAGAAAGCGTTCGGCGTGCCCGTTATCACTGACGTGCATGAGCCGGACCAGGCTGCCACGGTGGCCAAGGTCTGCGACATCATCCAGTTGCCGGCCTTTCTGTCGCGTCAAACCGATCTGGTCGTGGCCATGGCCAAGACCGGCGCTGTGATCAATATCAAGAAAGCCCAGTTCCTCGCACCGCAGGAGATGAAGCACATCCTGACCAAGTGCGAGGAGGCCGGTAACGACCAGTTGATCCTCTGCGAGCGTGGTTCCAGCTTCGGCTATAACAACCTGGTGGTGGACATGCTGGGCTTCGGTATCATGAAGCAGTTTGAATACCCGGTGTTCTTCGACGTCACCCACGCCCTGCAAATGCCGGGCGGCCGCGCCGATTCGGCCGGTGGTCGTCGTGCCCAGGTCACCGACCTCGCCAAGGCTGGCATCAGCCAAGGCCTGGCAGGTCTGTTCCTGGAGGCCCATCCGGATCCGGACAACGCCAAGTGCGATGGTCCATGCGCCCTGCGCCTGGACAAACTGGAGCCATTCCTGGCCCAGCTTAAGCAGCTGGATGATCTGGTTAAGAGTTTTCCGACGGTAGAAACCGCGTAATCCTCATTTCTCCGGTAAAGTACCGCACGCTCAACCCCTGACCAACCGGTCAGGGTTCTCTCCCCGCCAGGCTTGCCTTGCCTGTTTTTCCTTGTCTGGCGGCGGGCAAAGATTTTTCTCAGCTGCGTTGTTTTCGTCAATTTTGGAGTGCTTACAACAATGGCAAAGATCGTCGACATCAAAGGTCGTGAAGTTCTCGATTCGCGTGGTAACCCCACCGTCGAAGCGGACGTACTGCTCGACAACGGCATCATCGGCAGTGCCTGTGCGCCGTCCGGTGCTTCCACTGGCTCGCGTGAAGCGCTCGAGCTGCGTGATGGCGACAAGAGCCGTTACATGGGCAAGGGCGTGCTGAAAGCCGTTGCCAACATCAATGGCCCGATCCGCGACCTGCTGCTGGGCAAAGACCCAAGCGACCAGAAAGCCCTCGACCACGCGATGATCGAGCTGGACGGTACCGAGAACAAGGCCAAGCTGGGCGCCAACGCCATCCTGGCTGTCTCCCTGGCTGCCGCCAAGGCGGCTGCTCAGGACCAGGATCTGCCGCTGTACGCGCACATCGCCAACCTGAACGGTACCCCAGGCCAGTACTCCATGCCTGTGCCAATGATGAACATCATCAACGGTGGCGAGCACGCGGATAACAACGTCGACATCCAGGAGTTCATGGTTCAGCCGGTTGGCGCCAAGACCTTCTCCGACGCACTGCGCATGGGCACCGAGATCTTCCACCACCTCAAAGCCGTGCTGAAGGCCCGTGGCCTGAACACTGCGGTAGGTGACGAAGGCGGTTTCGCACCAAACCTGGCGTCCAACGAAGATGCACTGTCGGCTATCGCCGAAGCTGTGGCCAATGCAGGCTACAAACTGGGCACCGACGTGACCCTGGCACTGGACTGCGCTTCCAGCGAATTCTTCGAAGACGGCAAGTACAACCTGTCGGGTGAAGGCAAGTCGTTCGACGCCAACGGTTTCGCCGACTACCTGAAAGGCCTGACCGAGCGCTTCCCGATCATCTCCATCGAAGACGGCATGGACGAGTCCGACTGGGCTGGCTGGAAAGCCCTGACCGACAAGATTGGTGAGAAGGTACAACTGGTCGGTGACGATCTGTTCGTTACCAACACCAAGATCCTGAAGGAAGGCATCGACAAGAAGATCGCCAACTCCATCCTGATCAAGTTCAACCAGATCGGCACGCTGACCGAGACCCTGGAAGCCATCCAGATGGCCAAGGCTGCAGGCTACACCGCCGTGATTTCGCACCGCTCCGGTGAAACTGAAGACTCGACCATTGCCGACCTGGCTGTGGGTACTGCTGCGGGTCAGATCAAGACCGGTTCGCTGTGCCGTTCCGATCGCGTCTCCAAGTACAACCAACTGCTGCGTATCGAAGAGCAACTGGGCGCCAAAGCGGTATACCGCGGCCGTGCCGAGTTTCGTGGCTAAGCAAGAAATGGTAAAAAGACAGCAGTGTGCCGCCGATCGGTCATACTGATCGACAGCAACATGCTTGTTGCAGGCAATTGCCCACAAAGCCTGGCTTCGGCCAGGCTTCGTGCCATCAGCAACCTGCATTAAGCAGCGGTCTTTTCCACTGGATACCTCGATGCGCAGTCCCTATTGGTTGTTCCTCGTTCTGCTCTTGTTGCTTGCCGGCCTGCAGTATCGTCTGTGGGTGGGTAATGGCAGCCTGGCGCAGGTCACTGAGCTCAAGCAGCAGATCGCTGATCAGCACGCCGAGAATGAACGGTTGCTGGAGCGTAATCGCGTGCTCGATGCTGAAGTGCTGGAGTTGAAAAAAGGTATGGAGACCGTCGAAGAACGGGCGCGCCACGAACTGGGTATGGTCAAAGAGGGCGAAACCCTCTACCAGTTACCGCAATGAGCCAGTCCCTGCCTGCCTTCTGGGCAGTGATACCTGCTGCGGGCGTTGGTGCCCGAATGGCAGCCGATCGCCCCAAGCAGTACTTGCAGTTGGGCGGCCGGACAATCCTCGAGCATAGCCTCGACTGTTTTCTAGACCACCCCTGCCTCAAGGGCGTGGTTGTCAGCCTCGCCGCTGACGATCCTTATTGGCCAGGTCTTCGCTGCGCCGTTGATGCTCGTATCCAGCGTGCAGCCGGTGGTCGTGAGCGGGCCGACTCGGTGCTCAATGCGTTGCTGTTGTTGCATGCTCAGGGGGCTGACGACGCCGACTGGGTGCTGGTGCATGACGCTGCGCGACCGAACCTGGCACGTACCGACCTGGATCGGCTACTGGCCGAACTTGCCGATGATCCTGTGGGTGGATTGCTGGCCGTACCTGCGCGAGACACGCTTAAGCGTGCAGATGCTCAGGGCCGGGTGGCCGCAACCATCGACCGCAGTACGGTCTGGCAGGCCTATACACCGCAGATGTTTCGCCTGGGTGCCCTGCACCGTGCGCTGGCCGACAGCCTGGTGGCGGACGTGGCGATCACTGATGAAGCCTCTGCTATCGAATGGTCGGGGCAGGCACCGCGACTGATCGAAGGACGTAGTGACAATATCAAGGTCACTCGCCCAGAAGACCTTGAGTGGCTGCGTCAGCGCTGGGCGCTGCGCGGCTGACTGCCAACCGCCAACCAGGCTGGCTTCTACGGGGTGCGGTACTCCGGCAGATTTGCCAATCCTTCTCGTAAGTAATCCACCAATTGACGCACCTTGGGCGACAGATGCCGTTGCTGTGGATACAGCGCCCACACGGCGGTGTTGGGGGGTTGGTGCGCTTCAAGCAGCGAAACCAGCGCACCGCTGCGCAGGTGCTCTTGCACGTAGTAGTCCGGTAGTTGGCACAAGCCTACGCCTTGCAGTGCTGCATCGAGCACCGCCTGGCCGCTGTTGCAGCGCCAGTTGCCCTGTACGCGCTGTGCGATTTCACGCCCATCCTGCTGCAAAGGCCAGCTGTCCGTACTGCCGATCAAGCAGTTGTGTCGCGCCAGTTCCGAAAGGCTGTGCGGGCGACCATAGCGCTCCAGATACGCGGGCGAGGCGCAGAGGTACATGCGCCGGGGCGCCAGGCGGCTGGCCACCAGTCGCGAGTCCTGCAGGCGCCCCAGTCGAATGGCCATGTCCATGCCTTCATGCAGCAGGTCCAGTGTACGGTTGGTCAGTTCGATATCCACCCGCAATTGCGGGTAAAGGGCCATGAAGCGGGTCACCAGCGGCACAATGAAACGCTCGCCATAGGCCACTGCGCAGGTCATGCGCAGCAGCCCCTTGGGTTCGCTGCCAAGGTCGCCCATGGCTCGCAGCGCTTCGTCCCGGCCATCTTGCAAACGCTGGCAATGTTGCAGGAACGTCTGTCCTGCCTCCGTCAGGCTGACCCTTCGGGTGCTGCGATACAACAGGCGGGTCTGCAGGCGCTCTTCGAGGCGGGCAATTTGGCGGCTGATATGGGAAGACGAAACCCCAAGGCGCTCTGCTGCTGCGGTGAACTGTCCTGATTCGGCGACGGCGACGAACTCATCGAAGCCTTCCCAGTGACTGCTTGCCATCGATTATCCCCGCTCAGCATTAATGTTTTGCGTTTGCCTGGATTATTCATCAAATGTTGATGAATTACACTTCAAGGCTGGAAACCGAACCTTTGTTGGAGAAGATTCATGATCAAGTCCCGTGCCGCCGTCGCCTTCGAGGCCAAGAAACCGCTGGAGATCGTTGAGGTCGATGTGGCCATGCCCAAGGCGGGCGAAGTGCTGCTGCGTGTAGTGGCGAGCGGTGTCTGTCACACCGATGCCTACACCCTGTCCGGCGCCGATCCGGAAGGTATCTTCCCCTCGATTCTTGGCCATGAAGGCGGTGCTATCGTCGAAGCCATTGGTGAGGGTGTCACCTCGGTCGCTGTAGGTGACCACGTGATCCCGCTGTACACCCCGGAGTGTGGCAAGTGCAAATTCTGCCTCTCTGGCAAGACCAACCTGTGCCAGGCCATTCGTGCCACTCAGGGCAAGGGCCTGATGCCTGACGGCACCACGCGCTTCTCCTACAAGGGCCAGCAACTGTTCCACTACATGGGCACCTCGACGTTCTCCGAGTACACCGTACTGCCGGAAATCTCCGTGGCCAAAATCCAGAAGGAAGCGCCGCTGGAAAAAGTCTGCCTGCTGGGCTGTGGTGTCACTACTGGTATTGGTGCAGTGCTCAATACTGCCAAGGTCAAGCCGGGCGACACCGTCGCGATTTTCGGCCTCGGTGGCATCGGCCTGTCGGCGATTATTGGTGCAGTCAAGGCCAAGGCTTCGCGCATCATTGCAGTGGACATCAACCCGGCCAAGTTCGAGATCGCCCGTCAGTTGGGTGCGACCGATTGCATCAACCCGAAAGACTATGACCGCCCGATTCAGGAGGTCATCGTTGACCTGACCGATGGTGGTGTGGACTTCTCCTTCGAGTGCATTGGCAACGTGCAACTGATGCGTGCAGCGCTGGAGTGTTGCCACAAGGGTTGGGGCGAATCCGTGATCATCGGTGTTGCTGGTGCGGGTCAGGAAATCTCGACGCGTCCGTTCCAACTGGTCACCGGTCGCGTGTGGCGCGGCTCGGCCTTCGGTGGTGTGCGTGGCCGTAGCGAACTGCCAAGCTATGTCGAGATGGCTGAAAAGGGCGAAATCCCGCTCGATACCTTCATCACCCATACCATGGGGCTTGAAGACATCAACAAGGCTTTCGACCTGATGCATGAAGGCAAGAGCATTCGCAGCGTCATCCATTTCTGAGGTCAGCCATGAGCCTGGAAAACCTATCCTGCCAAAAGAGCTTTGGTGGCTGGCACAAGCGTTATCGGCACCGCTCTGAGGTGCTGGGGTGTGACATGGTCTTTGCGGTCTACCTGCCGCCACAAGCGGAGCAGGGCGGCAAGCTGCCAGTGTTGTACTGGCTGAGCGGCTTGACCTGCACGGACGAGAATTTCATGCAGAAAGCCGGTGCGCACAAGCTGGCTGCGGAACTGGGGCTGATTATCGTTGCCCCAGACACCAGCCCGCGAGGGCCGAAGGTACCGGGTGATCCGGACGGCGCCTGGGACTTCGGTCTTGGCGCGGGCTTCTACCTCAACGCCACCGAGCAGCCGTGGGCGGAGCACTACCGCATGCACGACTATGTGGTCGAGGAGCTGCCCGCACTGGTCGAAGCGCATTTTCCCGCCTCCGACAAGCGCGGTGTCAGCGGTCACTCCATGGGAGGGCACGGGGCATTGGTTTGCGCCTTGCGCAATCCGGGTCGTTATCGCTCGGTCTCGGCGTTTGCCCCGATCAGCAACCCGATGGATTGCCCTTGGGGGCAGAAGGCGTTTTCCCGTTACCTGGGAGAGGAGCGCGCGCGTTGGCGTGAGTGGGATGCCAGCGTCTTGATTGCCGAGGCGAGCGAGCGGCTGCCATTGCTGGTCGATCAGGGTGATCGTGACGATTTCCTGGTCACTCAGCTCAAGCCGGAAGTCTTGGCCCAGGCTGCGCGTGCTGCGGATCATCCCCTGACGTTGCGCCTGCAGCCGGGGTATGACCACAGCTACTACTTCATCGCCAGCTTCATCGATGACCATCTGCGTCATCATGCCGCTGCGTTGCGCTAGGGGCTGCGGACAAATCAAGCCCAAGCCCGGGTAAAGCAGGTAGAATCACGCCCTGACTCAATCAGGGCGTTTTTCTATGCGTATTGGCCACGGCTACGATGTACATCGCTTCGCACAGGGCGATTTTATTACCTTGGGCGGTGTGCGCATTGCCCACTCTTCCGGGCTGTTGGCTCACTCCGACGGCGACGTGCTGCTGCATGCCCTGAGCGACGCCTTGCTTGGTGCGGCAGCATTGGGCGATATCGGCCGGCACTTTCCCGATACGGACCCGCAGTTCAAGGGCGCAGACAGCCGCGTGCTGTTGCGTCATGTGCTGGCCAAGGTCCAGGCCAAGGGGTGGAAAGTCGGGAATGTCGACGCAACCATCGTTGCCCAGGCTCCGAAAATGGCGCCCCATATCGAAACCATGCGCGCCCTGATTGCTGAAGACCTGCAGGTCGATATCGACCAGGTCAACGTCAAGGCCACCACCACCGAGAAGCTCGGTTTCACCGGGCGTGAAGAAGGCATTGCCGTTCACGCTGTTGCCTTGTTGCTGTCAGCATGACCGAACTTGAATTGCTTGGCCCGTGCGCATCGGGTCCATCCTTGGGGCATGCCGTGCTCAAGGCGACCGCGGAAGATTTTCAGGTCGACGAAGTACTCGATATCCCGCTCTCCGGTGACGGCGAGCACCTGTGGCTGTGGGTCGAGAAACGCGACCTCAACACCGAGGAAGCTGCCCGCCGTCTGGCTCGTGCAGCCGGCGTGCCGGTGCGTAACATCAGTTATGCCGGCCTCAAGGATCGTCAGGCCCTGACGCGCCAATGGTTCAGCCTGCACCTGCCGGGCAAGGCCGATCCGGACCTGTCTGGCGCAGAAAACGAAACCCTGCGAATCCTCAAGCGTGCCCGGCATAAGCGCAAACTGCAGCGCGGTGCGCACTCTGCCAACGGCTTCACCTTGCGCCTGACTCAACTGTCTGCAGACCCCGCTGCTCTCCAGGCTCGCCTGGAGCAGTTGCGCAGTGAGGGTGTTCCCAACTACTTCGGCACGCAGCGCTTCGGTCATAACGGCGGGAACATTGTTGATGCCCGTGACTGGGCGGCCCGCCAGGCCTTGCCGGAGCAACGCAATGTGCGGTCGCGGCTGCTTTCGGCTGCGCGCAGCTACCTGTTCAACCGGGTGCTGGCGGCCCGCGTTGCCAATGGCACCTGGAACCAGGCGCAGGTCGGTGACTTGCTGGCCTTCACCGACAGCCGCAGTTTTTTCCCGGCAGGGGAGGCTGAGTGCCAAGATCCTCGTCTTTCGATACTTGACCTGCATCCAACCGGTCCACTGTGGGGTGAGGGGCACTCTGCCACAGGTGGTGCTGTTGCTGAGTTGGAGCAGCGCATCGGCGAAGAAGAGGCGGCGTTGTGCCAATGGTTGAGCAAGGCCGGCATGAGTCACGAGCGACGCATTCTGCGGCTGCCCATTGGCGGTCTGACGTGGCATTATCCCGAGCCTGATATCCTGCAACTGGAATTCGTCCTTCCGGCCGGATGCTTCGCCACCGTTGTGGTGCGTGAACTCATCGACCTGGCGCCGGCAGGGCAGACGGACAGCCCATGCGTATTCTGATTTCAAACGATGATGGGGTTACTGCCCCCGGACTTGCCGCACTGCACGCTGCGTTGGCGGATTATGCCGAGTGTGTGGTTATTGCCCCGGATCAAGACAAAAGCGGCGCGAGCAGCTCGCTGACCCTTGACCGGCCGCTGCACCCGCAGACCCTGGCCAACGGTTACATCAGCCTCAATGGCACACCCACCGACTGCGTGCACCTGGGCCTTAATGGTCTGTTGCCGTATACCCCCGACATGGTGGTTTCGGGCATCAACCTGGGCGCCAACCTGGGCGATGATGTGTTGTATTCGGGTACGGTCGCTGCCGCACTGGAAGGGCGCTTCCTCGGTGGAACCTCGTTTGCGTTTTCGCTGTTGTCGCGTCTTCCCGACAATCTGCCAGCGGCTGCCTATATTGCCCGCAGGCTGGTCGAGGCGCAGAGCCGCCTGACATTGCCCCCGCGCACAGTGCTTAACGTCAATATTCCGAACCTCCCGCTGGAGCACATCCGTGGTATCCAGCTGACGCGTCTCGGTCACCGTGCGCGTGCAGCTGCGCCGACCAAGGTGGTTAACCCGCGCGGCAAGGAAGGCTATTGGATCGCGGTGGCTGGCGATGCTGAGGACGGCGGCCCGGGCACCGATTTTCACGCGGTGATGCAGGGCTATGTATCGATTACCCCGCTGCAGCTCGATCGCACCTTCAATGAGGCGTTTGAACAACTCGATGGTTGGTTGGAGGGTGTGCTCTGATGCGTGAGGACGATCTGGTGCGCCGCGGTATTGGCATGACCTCTCAGCGAACCCGTGAGCGACTGATCCAGCGGTTGTGTGAAGAGGGGATCTCCAATCCGCAGGTGTTGGAGGTCATTCGCCGCACGCCACGCCATCTGTTCGTCGACGAAGCGCTGGCGCACCGCGCCTACGAGGATACAGCGCTGCCGATTGGTAACAACCAGACCATCTCCCAGCCCTTTATTGTGGCGCACATGAGTGAGTTGTTGCTCGAAGCGGGTCCGTTGGACAAAGTGCTGGAGATTGGCACGGGTTCTGGTTACCAGACCGCGATTCTGTCGCAGTTGGTTGAGCGAGTGTTTTCGGTTGAACGCATCAAGGTGCTGCAAGACCGGGCCAAGGAGCGTTTGCTCGAACTCAATCTGCGTAACGTGGTGTTCCGTTGGGGCGATGGCTGTGAAGGTTGGCCAGCCCTGGCCCCTTACAATGGGATCATCGTCACTGCGGTTGCTCCCGAGGTTCCGCAAGCCTTGCTTGATCAGCTTGCGCCCGGTGGGCGCATGGTCATTCCGGTGGGCGCTACAGGAGAGTTGCAGCAGTTGATGTTGATCGTTCGTGAGGAGAACGGTTTCTCCCAGCGCGCGATGGGGGCGGTGCGTTTTGTGCCATTGCTCAACGGCCCGGTGTGCTTGAGCCAGGCTTTTTTCTGCGTGAGCGAATTCTGCTGCAGGCTGCAGGTCTATTTGCCAGGCCTGAGCAAACATCCTGAGTAAATTTGTGCTGCGTGAGCCCGCCGCAATAGGCGCACGCTCAGTTATAATTGCAACATTATTTCATTTTTCTTATCGGTCACCATTAGAGGGAGCGGCGGGTGAGTCACACAGTCATTCGGCAGCGTATGGGTCTATCGAGCTTCAGGCTTCTGGTGATTGCACTTGCCTTTGGTACGCTGGTTACGGGTTGTTCCAGCACTTCTTCGAGCAGCGTTGGCGTGGTGGACCGCAATAATGCGGCGCCCAAGCGTCCTGCCGTGACCACAGGGCAGTACGTCGTACGTCCAGGTGACACCCTGTTCTCCATCGCTTTCCGATACGGTTGGGACTACAAGGCGTTGGCTGCGCGCAACAATATTGCGCCGCCCTATACCATTCGTCCTGGGCAGGCTATTCGTTTCGATGGCCGTTCCGGTGGTGCGTCGGGTACTGCCTCACAGACCGTGGTCAGCAGCTCCTCGTCGTCAAGCAAGACCACGGTTACCCGGCGCCCGGTGGGTACCCCAGCGCCTTCCACAAGCACCTCGTCGAGTGCCGCCAGCAGCGCGCCTGCGCCCGTTCAGGTGCCGGCATCGGAGCGTGCAGTGGGGGGCTGGGCGTGGCCTGCGAGTGGTGTGTTAATTGGTAAATTTGCTTCAAACGGTAGTTTGAATAAAGGCATTGATATCGCCGGTGATTTGGGACAGCCTGTTTTTGCTGCGTCTGATGGTTCAGTGGTGTACGCCGGAAGTGGCTTGCGGGGCTACGGCGAGTTGGTAATTATCAAGCACAGCGACACCTACGTCAGTGCTTACGGTCATAACCGTAGGCTGTTGGTTCGGGAGGGGCAGCAGGTCAAGGCAGGGCAGACAATTGCCGAGATGGGGTCCACGGGTACTGACCGGGTGAAGCTTCATTTTGAGATTCGCCGTCAGGGGAAACCCGTAGATCCGTTGCAATTCCTGCCGCGTCGTTGACCGCTTGTGCCTTGCCTGTTCCTTCGCGTAGTGGGGACAGGCTCCAGCGCTACCAAGGATCAGGTGACGCTCGAGTCTGAGTTCGAACTCAGCAAAGGACTATAACAATGGCTCTCAGTAAAGAAGTGCCGGAGTTTGACATCGACGATGAGGTTCTCCTGATGGAGACCGGTATCGTTTTGGAAACGGATGTGGTGTCAGACGAACCTGCTGTATCTTCGGTTCGGACCAAAGCCAAACACGGCTCGTCACTCAAACAGCACAAGTACATCGACTACACCCGAGCACTTGATGCTACTCAGCTTTACCTGAATGAAATCGGATTCTCACCCCTGCTTTCGCCTGAGGAAGAAGTTCATTTTGCGCGGCTGTCGCAAAGTGGTGATCCTGCTGGGCGTAAGCGCATGATCGAGAGCAACTTGCGTCTGGTGGTAAAAATTGCCCGGCGCTATGTGAATCGGGGGCTTTCGCTGCTTGACCTCATCGAGGAAGGCAACCTGGGGTTGATCCGTGCTGTCGAGAAGTTCGATCCTGAACGTGGTTTCCGTTTCTCTACCTATGCCACCTGGTGGATCCGGCAGACCATCGAACGGGCGATCATGAACCAGACCCGTACCATCCGCTTGCCGATCCATGTGGTCAAGGAGCTGAACGTTTACCTGCGTGCTGCTCGGGAACTGACCCAGAAGCTCGATCACGAGCCGTCGCCGGAAGAGATTGCCAGCTTGCTGGAGAAGCCTGTTGGTGAGGTCAAGCGCATGCTGGGCCTTAACGAGCGCGTGTCTTCAGTCGATGTTTCGCTGGGGCCTGATTCTGACAAGACCCTGCTTGATACCCTCACTGACGATCGACCGACTGACCCCTGCGAGTTGCTTCAGGACGATGATCTGTCCCAGAGCATCGACCAGTGGCTCAGTGAGTTGACTGACAAGCAACGTGAGGTTGTGATTCGCCGTTTTGGCTTGCGCGGCCACGAGAGCAGTACCCTTGAGGATGTTGGCCTGGAGATCGGTCTGACCCGGGAGCGGGTTCGCCAGATCCAGGTTGAGGGGCTAAAGCGCCTGCGCGAGATTCTGGAGAAGAACGGTCTGTCCAGCGAGTCGCTGTTCCAGTAACGCCGATGCAGTGAAAAACACCCCGACTGGTTCGGGGTGTTTTTGTTTGTGTTGAGCTAGCGCCGGGTCGCCCGGGGCTGAAACATGTTGGTATGAGCCAAAGACTACCCGTGTGTTGTTACTGTGCATGCTGTTGTAAGTGATCACTTACAGTGTGCGTAAGCCAAAGCTGTAGGCGCGAGTAAATCGTTGCCGCTTTCACAGTCGGTATT
This sequence comes from Pseudomonas sp. HLS-6 TE3448, assembly GCF_053629555.1. Taxonomy (NCBI): domain Bacteria; kingdom Pseudomonadati; phylum Pseudomonadota; class Gammaproteobacteria; order Pseudomonadales; family Pseudomonadaceae; genus Pseudomonas; species Pseudomonas sp. HLS-6 TE3448. Next base: position 2,553,358 of record NZ_JBRJIO010000001.1, read on the forward strand.
TGTTTATCTGTTTGATAAATAAGGATTTTTATTTTTGCTTGGGTAACCCTCAGGTCTTTTTTTGAGAGGTTTTGCCAGTTGCTCCAGGCGCTCCAGCGATTACTATCTGCCCTGTGTCCACGGATTTGGACACAGGCCTTCAAGGATGAGGGTCAAGGACATCGCAGGATGCGATTCATCAGGATGATGAAAGGGAATAAAGGGACTACGGAAAAAATGTGGGCGGGTCAAACCGCCCCTTTTTTTTGTCCGCAAAAAAGAAAAGGCCCCTGTAGGGGCCTTTTGCGTAGAACGAGAGCGTTTAGCGCTCCAGATCCTTGATCTTGCCTTTGACACCGTCGAATTCCTCGGCATCGGGCAGTGCATCTTTCTTCTCGGTGATGTTTGGCCAGATCTCAGCCAGCTCAACGTTCAGCTGGATGAACTCCTGCATATCCTCAGGCACTTCGTCCTCAGAGAAAATGGCTTGTGCCGGGCATTCAGGCTCGCACAGCGCACAGTCGATGCACTCATCCGGGTGAATGACCAGGAAGTTCGGGCCTTCGTAGAAGCAGTCCACCGGACAGACTTCTACGCAGTCGGTGTACTTGCACTTGATGCAGTTGTCGGTGACGACGAAGGTCATTTCTAATTTTCTCCTCAGGCGACGGCAGCACAGCCCTTCCAGACAGGGCCGCGGGGTTTGGTAGATGGCTGCAGACCAGGCTAGTAATCTGCAGTGTCGCCAAACCGCGCGGGATTCTATCAGCTTGTGGGACGGTGCGTTAGATCAGAGTCTTTAGTGTATAGAGCATTTCGAGCGCCTGACGAGGTGTCAGGTTATCAATATCGGTTTTGCTGATTTCCTCCAGCACCGGGTGCGGCAGGCTGGCGAACAGATCGCTCTGGTGCGGCACCGCTGGCGCGCCTCTGTCGGCTACAGGCGCTGCGTCATGCGGCAGGCTCGCGGTTTCCAGGCGGCCTAGATGTTCGCGGGCACGCTGAATAACCGGGCCAGGTACGCCGGCCAGTTGGGCAACCGCGAGGCCGTAGCTCTGGCTGGCCGGGCCAGGTAGTACATGGTGCAGGAACACGATACGTTCGTTGTGTTCGGTGGCATTGAGGTGCACGTTGGCTACCAGCGGTTCGCTCTCGGGTAGTACGGTCAACTCGAAGTAGTGCGTGGCGAACAGCGTATAGGCGCGCAGTTGCGCCAAGCGCTCGGCTGCGGCCCAGGCCAGCGACAGGCCATCGAAGGTACTGGTGCCGCGCCCCACTTCATCCATCAGCACCAGGCTGCGTTCCGTAGCGTTATGCAGGATGTTGGCGGTTTCGCTCATCTCGACCATGAAGGTCGAGCGGCCGCCGGCCAGGTCATCGCTGGAGCCGATCCGGGTGAAGATGCGGTCAACCAGCGACAGCTCGCAACTGGCCGCCGGTACGAAGCTGCCGATGTGTGCCATGAGCACGATCAATGCGGTCTGGCGCATGTAGGTGGATTTACCGCCCATGTTCGGACCGGTTATCACCAGCATGCGGGTGTTGTCATCGAGTGCCAGGTCGTTGGCCACGAACGGGGTGGTCAGTACCTGCTCGACCACCGGGTGGCGGCCTTGGTTGATCCGCATGCACGGCTCGTCGACGAACGTTGGGCAGTTCAGATCGAGGTTCAGCGCGCGCTCTGCCAGGTTGCTCAGGACGTCCAGCTCTGCCAGTGCCGCGGCAGTGTCCTGCAAGGGCGGCAGATGGCTGATCAGGTTTTCCAGCAGCGCTTCATAGAGCATTTTCTCCCGCGCCAATGCGCGGCTTTTAGCCGACAGCGCCTTGTCTTCGAAGGTTTTCAGCTCAGGCGTGATAAAGCGCTCGGCACCTTTGAGGGTCTGGCGACGGATGTAGTCGGCAGGTGCCTGCTCAGCCTGCTTGCTGGGCAGTTCGATAAAGTAGCCGTGGACACGGTTGTAGCCGACCTTGAGGTTGGCCAGGCCGGTACGAGCTTTCTCGCGAGCCTCCAGGTCAATCAGGAACTGGCCGGCGTTTTCGCTCATCGACAGCAGCTCGTCCAGCTCGCTGTCATAGCCCGTCTTGAGGACGCCGCCGTCGCGGATCACCGCAGGCGGATTGTCGATGATCGCTTTTTGCAGCAGGTCAGCCAGTTCCGGGTAGGTGCCGGCGATAGCCGCCAGGCGTGCCAGGTGCGGTGCCTCCAGCTCGGCCATTGCGTTTTGCAGCTCAGGCAATGCACCCAGTGCATCGCGCAGGCGAGCCAGGTCGCGAGGGCGGGCATTACGCAGGCCAATCCGGGCCAGGATCCGTTCGATGTCGCCAATTTCCTTCAGCTGTGGCTGCAGCTTTTCAAAGCGGTAGCCATCGAGGAGGCAGCGAATGGAGCTCTGGCGTGCCAGCAGCACCTTCAGGTCGCGCAGGGGGCGGTTCAGCCAACGGGTCAGCAAACGGCTGCCCATGGCGGTCTGGCAGCGGTCGATGACCGATTGCAGGGTATTGTCGCGACCGCCTGCGAGGTTGACGTCCAGCTCAAGGTTGCGGCGGCTGGCACCGTCGAGTACGACAGTATCGTCAAGCCGTTCGTGTTTGAGGCTGCGAAGATGGGGCAGGGCGGTACGCTGGGTTTCCTTGGCGTAGCCCAGCAGGCAACCGGCAGCACCGATGGCCAGGGTCAGCTTCTCGCAGCCAAAACCTTTAAGGTCTTGGGTTGCGAACTGCTGGCACAGGCTCTTGCGGGCTGAGTCACGGTCGAAGTCCCAGGGTGCCCGGCGTCTGGCGCCACGACGCTTCTCGGCTGGCAAGCCTTGTGGCCAATCATCCGGGATCAGCAGTTCCACCGGGTTGATTCGCTCCAGCTCGGCCAGCAGGTTCTCCCAGCCCTTGAGCTCCTGAACGGTGAAGTTGCCGCTGGTGATGTCCAGTACTGCAAGGCCAAAGAGGCGTTCATCGCCCAGTACGGCAGCGATCAGGTTGTCACGGCGTTCATCAAGCAACGCCTCATCGCTGACCGTGCCTGGGGTGATAATACGTACGACCTGGCGCTCGACCGGCCCTTTGCTGGTTGCCGGATCGCCGATCTGCTCGCAGATCACCACCGACTCTCCCAGTTTCACCAGCTTGGCCAGGTAGCCTTCAGCTGCATGGAAGGGGATACCGCACATGGGGATCGACTGGCCCGCGGACTGCCCACGGGCAGTCAGGGTAATGTCCAGGAGTTTTGCGGCTTTCTTCGCATCTTCGTAGAAGATTTCGTAGAAATCGCCCATGCGGTAGAACATCAGCTGATCTGGGTGCTGGTTCTTCAGCTTCCAGTATTGCTGCATCATCGGAGTGTGTGCGGAGAAATCTGAAATTGCTTTATTCATCAATGCTTTGCGTGATTTTGCAAAAGGTGATGGGGCAAAAATGGGGCTTTACCACCAGACCATTAGATCTTCCAGCCTACTGCATCTACTACAGAGGCTGGGACCCCGTTTAGGGAGGGGAGCGTATCACGGATGGGCCTTAGCAGCATCCGGGGAGTACGCTCATGGTGTGATGGGGTAAGTTCAAGCCTTGGGGAGGGCGGGTTTGCCGCACTCAAGGTTTCCAATTTCTGTGCGTTCGGCTTCGCTGAACAGGCCCTTGAGATCTATCTCTCCATCATCCTTGATCTTATTTTTAAGTCGCAGCTGCTTCTGCTTGAGGTTTTCGTCAACGGTCTCCAGCGTGATGGCTTGGCGTATCAAAGACTTGATTTGCTCAACGCTGTTTGCATTGTCTTTTTCGAGCAGGTATAGGTAACACGCTTTATTATAAAGAGTGATGGGCGTTATCTGTCCTGCCTGGATCTGCTCGTTTACGATCTCAAGTGCTTCTTGGATCCTTCCAAGACGTTTTAAAATATAGCCTTTGAATACTCTTGCCTTGTCATACTCGGGTGAAGACTTATCTTCGCTGTAAACCGAAATGGCTTCATTAATGCACTTTAGTGCATCTTCCAGTAGATTTCTGGAGCCTGTTTTTTCAGCTGATTCAGTACTCGTCACAGCTTTCAGGTACTGAATTTCTGCGCGTAACCTATTGTTTTGAATCAGAATATTTTCATCTTGCTGCTTGCGCTCTTGCGATTCTTTCTTGATTTCTTGCTGCAAAACTTTTTCGGCGATACCGTCCAGCAAGGCGTATCCGAGATATGATGCAATACCGGAAACTGAGACAAGGAGCAAAGCCTTTTCGATAAATTTAGCTGTGGTTCCGTCTGTGATTGGCAGCACTATTTGCTGGTAATCGATTTGAATAACTGATGAGAAAAATGGAACGCACATAAAGGAGGCGGCGGCCCCAAAAAGCACATTCTTTAACGGGATGCTTTCATCGTCTTTTGCTGTTCTAGACCATTGAGCATAGCCGCCAAGAAAAGACCCAAAGAGTATCAAGGCGATAACAAATAGTAGGTTTAGCATTGTTGGCACTACAGTCACTAGAGACTGTAGGTAGGGGAGCAGGGGCGTCAACCAGTTTGAATTTTCCATTTTTCAACACATGCTAAATTTGGTCGAAAAAAAAGCAGGCACAATGCCTGCTCTTTTACAGATGAGTAATACTTAGATGTCAGGACGCTCGTCCTTATAGACATTCGCTACGTAACCTTTCATGTATTTTCCTCCATAAGAGAGCACTGTGCTTCACGGGATGCTCGCTGTGCTGCTTCGGCGACGCACCCTATCATAATAGACAGCGTAGGATGCTAAAGATTCCTTGCAGATGGGCTTCTAGGCACTCCTACAAGGTCTCACAAGCGACCTACGTAGGCGCATCTTGAAGCGAATCGCTTAGAGAGTAAAGCCATAATTTATTCTTAAAGGTAAGCAATCGCTACGCGTCACCTATCTGCGCGGTACGCAACCATTGTACCAAAAAGTGCTTGACATGGCTGCTTGACATGGATTTACATTGTAGTTATGCTCGCGCCAAGCGGTTTTCCTCTGCTACTAGGACGCCAGTGTCTCGTAGAGACACTGGCGTCCTAGTAGCAGAGTCCCACCATCACCCGAAATCTACTGGTTTTCCTTTGTCAATAGATTTTTTTGCATATTTTTCCATATCCGACTGAGTTCGTCTGCCGACTCAGTATCCATCCATTTAGCGTAGACCTCTACGAGCATCGTAAAATCCTTGTGTCCCATCTGTTTGGCGATGAATGCCAAGTTGCCTCGCGCCGTCAGGCACCAGCATGCGTAGGTATGGCGGGTTTGGTAGGGGCGGCGTGGCCTGGTGCCTGCTCGACGCTGGATTGCCGCCCATTTGGTGTTCCAAGCTGTGGATACGAACCACTCGTTGATGCCCCGCTTCCGTGCTTGCGTACTCGGTGATAGGAGTGGGGTGACAGATATCTCTCTCCATTCATGACGGTTCTGGTAGACCTTGATGTCCCGCTTGGGGTGGTCTTTGACGATTTCGAGCAGAGTGCGGCACGCCTCCAAGGCTGGCTTCATCAAAAGGACAGTGCGAGGCTTTCCCGTTTTTGGTGTCTTGAATGAGCCGTTGGCTGTGATCGCCCGGGTGATCTCGATTTTGCCAGCGGTTAGGTCGATGTCTTCAACTGCCAGTGCGCAAAGCTCACCGGGGCGAATCCCGGTGTAAACGGCTAAGGTGACTGCTGCAACATCCTGTGGGTGTAGGCACCCCTTACTGATCAGCTGTTCAAACTCATCCTGTGTTAGCGGATCTGGATCTTTGTCGCTCATAGCGAAGCGAGTGCAGGCAGCGGCTAGGCCTGCTTTGCAGTAGCGGTTGCTCTCGCACCAGGCGAGGAACCCGGAGAAAGTTGCGAGGTAGTGGTTGGCCGTTGACGGTGCGCGGTCAGCGATCAGCTTCGTTCGCAGCAACTGGATGTCCTCGGGTAACAGTACTCCGGCGAGGCGGTCTGCGCCGATTAGGTCCACGCAGATGTCCAGTGCATAGCCGTACTTTTCTTCTGTCATGGGTGTGATATCCACGGCTTTCAGCGGCTTGTATCGGGCCACGAGTGCGGAGAGGCGTTCATCCTTGGCCGTGCTGTAGTTGTTGGCGTGCTTGGAGTTTGGGAAGTGCCGGCCATAGTCGAACGTCCCTATTTTGATTTCATGAAGAATCGCCGCCCTGAGTAGGGCGGCATGCTTGATGTTGGCTTTGGTGATAGGGAGCCCCAAGGACTCCCGGCAACGAATGCGGCGCCACATAAACACGACGCGTAAATTGCCGCCGTGTATCTCGATGCCCTTATGCTTTGCCAGCTCGATCTCTAAGCCGCTTCCTGCGGTGCGCTCTCGGCCCACTTGTCGTACTCCGTCATGTTGATTGCAATGCGTCCATCGGGGGCTTTGCGCCAGATCCTGCCCTGTGCCCAGGTGCCATCCTTGACCTTGTGCCTGATGGCATCCTCGCTGTACCCGGTGAGTTCGGCTGCTCGTTTGATCATTACCCAACGCGGAAGGCTCATGCGCGTCTCCCCAATGCTTGTTTCGCGGCCACGTTGGCCATGTAGGCTGCCCATTTGTCGCTCTCCCGCTGTTGGCGGATTCGACTGCATTTGGTGTGTCGACGGGTCGACCTACCCTTGCCACACACATCACAGATCGCGGGCAGATCAAGGCTGTGCGAGGCCATTGGTGGTCGGGTGCGTATGGTTGCTTGGATAGATTCAGCCACGGCAAAGTCCTACCCAGCCGGTTGCTAGCCACCACAGATCTTGGGAGGCCATGAATCCGATGCCGGCAGAGAAACCAAATACACAGGCTTTGATGATCATTGCATTAGTCATTGGCTGTTCTCCGGTGCTCTTCGGCACGATTCAGGCGCACCTGTGTGATGACGAAGCCCGCCGCCTGGCGGATCTTGGAGCATTTGTCGTGGCCGCCCTTGCGAGTCCGTGCTTTGCCGCACACGTCGCAGATGATGGACATGGCTGGTCGGACCAGCGGCTGCATTCCTTTTGCTGTCCGGACTGCCGGTTGATAGGTCGTCGTGGTGTTCACAGCGAATACCTCTCATGGGGGCGGCGAGCTGTAGGGCTCAGCACAAGAGTCGGTGCATCGTTCAGGCTATTAACAGTCGGTAACTTGCCAGTTGTGCGCTGGCCGGTTTTCACGTGCTGATGCAGGGCCATGAGGGCGGCGGCAAGTGCAACAACAGCCAACAGCAGGCTGATCAGTTGCCAGGTGCGTACCGGGTTGGTCATGCTGCCTCCCCTGCATTGGCGGCGCTCGTAGGCGTGTTGCGCAGTTGTGTGTGGACGCGCATGGCGAGAGCCTGAATACCCTGCAGTTGTTGGGTGGCCCGTTTGCGCCACGGCTCGGTGCCCGGGGCGACTTTCCACGTTTTCTCGGCCAGTGCCAGCGTCTCGGCTGCGTTGGTCAAGAGGTTGTAATCGGCCTTGGTCACGGCCAGCCCGGTGTAAGACATGATCCGGGCTTCCAGCTCGGAGATCACATCGCGGCGGGCGTTCATGGCCTGGGTGAAATTCTTCTTCGCGTCCTCAAGCTCGGTGACTTTGTCGGCCAGGGCCTTTTCTAGCGTTTTGATGTGGTGATTGCTCACTGCTTGCCCTGAGGTCTTTCCAGCTATCAGGCCATTCTCGAAAGCGCGGCGTCGGGCGACGCTGAACAGGAACGGCAGGATCGCCAGCGTGAAGAGCCACAGGGTGGCCAGTGCGAGGATGTAATGTTGTTGCATGTGCTGTGCTCCAAAGATTGCCCGACACCGAATTGGGTACTGTGGTGAGAGGGTGGCGGCGGGTTGTTGCCCCTGTTGGCCGGGGTCGCCTTATCACGCTGCGGTTTTGGCTTGCTCGTCCAGATACGCAGCAAGGTCGTGCAGGTAGACCACAGGCTTTGCCCGGTTGGAGCCGTGCAGCTTGCTCAGCTTGAGTCCAATGCGGCCTTTCCTGATTTCTTTTCGCAAATGCTCGTCTGTGCGAATGTGTGGAAAGTAGTGCTCTCGTACTGCGGTGAGAGTTGGGCAAGGGGTCGCCCATTGCCGACGAAGTTGTGCAAGCGTTTCGCTCATAGATGCTCCCCGTGCCCCTCGGGGTGGGGCCGCAGCTTCAGGCGTACCAGTTCGGCCAGCGATTCTTTGGTTTTCCCTTGTACTGCTGCGCAGATTTGTCCCTCTGCGTCAGTGACCACTGCGCCAAGTGGGCGCTCGGTTGATGTGGTAGGGGTAACGTAGGCAACCTGGCCCTCATGAATCACCTGCGCCAGGCTGTCGAATGCTTCCATCAAGGCAATGGCTTGATCGGTTGGCCGTGCGGACTCAATGCGTCCGTTGGCGACGTCTTGAATGAAGTCCCGCAGGTGCAGGTGGTTGGCCCGGTCGCGGCGTTTGAGGGTCAGTGATCCGGTTACGTCGCCGAGAGCGATTTTGATATGGGTTGACTCGTCGCAGAGCTCAACGTCGATATCCGCGTTGATGGACGTTTCTGGACGGTAGAGCGGGCAGGTTGCGCTGCCGCCAACCTGGAGAATGTGATGCAGCAGTTCTTGTTTGGCGAATGGAACGGAGTACTGGCTCATGCTGCGGCGCCTCCGAACGGGTTCGGCAAGGCGCTAGCAGATACGGCCTGTGCGTGGCCTTTCGGGGTGCTGATGACCAGCAGTCCAGTGCGGCGTTGGATTGCGTCAACCGCGGAACGGCTGCTGCAGATCGATGGGTGCAGAAAGACTTGGCATTGCGAGTGAGAGTGTGTGGATCGCATGGCTCGTACTCTGTGGTGAGAAGATTACGAGCCAAACAATACCTAAACGAATTTTCATGGTCAATACTAAAACGAATTGATCAATTCGTTTTAGAAAATCTCAAGCTTGGAAATTACGATGCCGCAAATGATCGCGTCCTCGGGCAGTTCGATTATGGGATCAGGCCACGAGGGGTTTAGTGGCTTCAGGAACAGCCGTTTTCCCTCAATGACTAACTGTTTAAAGGTGGCCTCCTGGCTATCTGCAAGCTTTGCGATGACAAGCGAGCCATTTTCATAGTCCTTTGCAGGGTCTACAAAAATGATGTCTCCATCTCTAAACGAACGGCGCTCGTGCGGATTGAACATCGATAGACCGCGAACGCGAAGGGCATAAGTCGTCCGGCTATGAGATACCGCGCATGGCAGCCAAACCTCGGCATCCTGCAGTTCACGAACGTCGCCGATTTCACACCAAGACCCGGCCTGAACCCAAGAAATCAATGGAACAAAGCCTCGGATGCGTGGACCAGGTTCAACGTTAGAGTTGGGGGCAATTTCTTGCATTTTGCTGGCTTGGGCTTTTGTACCGTGCCAAAGCCAGTCCGAAGTGACTCCCAGTGCCTTGGCAATCCGCTCCACGTTTTGTTGTCTCGGGCTTGCGGATACCCCGGTGAGAATTCTATGGACAGTGGGCTGGGGGACGTTGGCTCTTCGGCCTAACTCGCCTTCTGACCATCCCAGTTCCTTCATGCGCTGAGCAACACGTTCTCCGATCACTTAGGGCTACTCTGATTCATAAACGTATCAAAAGTGTATTGCCACAAGTAATACGTATGGGTATTATCTGGTCAATTCGATAGCGCATTAGGTGGCGCAATGACCGTTCAAAAAATGCTTCAAGAGTTGATTGCGCTTGGTTTTTCGCAGCGCGCCATTGCAGACAAGGTCGGTACTACACAGCCCACGATCTATCGGGCTACGAAAGGTGCTGCCGTTCGCTATGAAACAGGGAAGGCAATTGAACTGTTTTATGCGGAGCAGAAGAGCGGCGCAGCTTAAAGCCGCAAAGGAATGCCGGGCTGGGGAGCTCTCACCACAAGAATTACCCCCAGCCCAGCGATGACGGCGCATAGCGCCGCCACAACCCGCCATCTGGATCCTCTCACCACAAGATACGTCCAGATGGCTCGAACGACGAACAGTGCCGCACAGCACGTTTAGCAAGGCCATCGGTCGTGGTCGTAGGATAGGTCTTGCCTGCTCCTATGGCTACACCGTAAACGGGGGTTTTACGGTTATGAGTCGCACAGATCTGCTGCCGGGCGCTGGTCCGGTCCTTTCTTTACGCCAAGCGCTTTATCGCGCCGGGCGTGACTATTCGGGCGGTATCACTCGCCTTGCCTTTGAAATGGTGCTCGACAACGACGCCTTGCAGAAGAAGCTGAAGCTTGATGAAGAGCGTCGCTGGCTAACTCCAGACGAGTTGGAGGAGGTCATTCGGCTGACGGCTGATCCGCGTTTGTTGGATGCCTTGGTGCGTCCTGCGGGCGCGGTTTGGTACAAGCCAACGCCGGTGCCTGCAACCCATGAGGCGCTAAAGGCGGTAGGCAAGCTGTTGAATGAGGCGAGCGAGTTCGTCACCAAAATGCACGACGGTGTAGCCGACAAGAAGTGGGAGCAGCATGAGGTTCTCGATCTTGAAAAGCACGGCATGGACGTTATCCGTGAGGTGCTGGGCATCATGGCCGGCGCCCGGCAAGCGATGGAGGACCGCAACGATGGCTGATCAGATCGATATGGCCAACGAGCAGGCCGAGTATCACCTGCAGGTTGCCCTACAGCGTCGTGTGCATCAGGTATTCAAGCCTAGCGCCGAGTTTTGCGTTGATTGCGATGACGCCATTCCGCTACAACGGCAACAAGCGGTTGTGGGTTGCCAGACCTGCATCAGTTGCCAAGATCTGCGGGAGCGGCGCGGATGATTGAGCGCAACGGAGTGCCGATTGCTGCATGGGCGCGGCGTTACATTGAGATGTTTGGCCTCGCCTTGGTGCCGATTGAGCCAAGAGAGAAGGGGCCGAAGGGCTTGGGCTGGAATAGGCCCGGCGGTTACTTCATTGAGGCTGATGCCGCTGACGACTTCTGGCAGAAAAACCCATCGCATAACCTCGGCGTGGTTCTTGGCCCGAGTCGGATCTGTTCATTGGACGTCGACGATCTTGAATGGACCCGGTTCGTGCTGCGCGAGAAGCTTGGCATGGATCTGGATGCGTTATCCGAAGCTCATCCGACTGTGGTGGGCAATCCGGCGCGCTGCCGTATTCTATTTCGTGTGCCTGATGGCGTAGAGCTGAGCCGACATTCATTGGTCTGGCCCAACCAGAACGACCCCGACGGTTCGATCTTCAATGCGTTGATGGGGCAGGCCAATGCCGCGAAAGAGGCGGGCGACCTTGATCGGGAAGGCGCTATGCGGATGGCTGCTGAGCCGTTTAAGAAAATTACGGTGTTGGAGCTGCGTGGGGGGCTTGTGCAAGACGTTTTGCCGCCGTCCATTCACCCCGATACCGGCATGCCGTATACCTGGCGCAACCCGCCCAAAGTTCATGGTCTACCGGATCTGCCGCCTGAGCTATTGGCAATCTGGCAGGGATGGGATGAGTTCAAGCGCGGTGCGGAGGCGATTTGCCCGTGGCAGCCCAAGTCGGCACCATTGGCGAAGCCTGTTCAAATAGCGCCTCGTCGGCCTGCTACTCAAAACTCCCGAGATTTGCCCGAGGTGATCCCTGAGTTCAATCGCTGTCATGACCTCGCCACACTGATCGAGGCGCACGGATACAAGCGGATCGGCAACAAGTGGCTGTGCCCCCAGAGCAGTAGTGGTCTGCCAGGGGTGACAATCACAGATGACAAGCTCTATTCCCATCACAGTTCCGACCCGCTGAACAACGGACATCAGAATGATGCGTTCGATGTGTTCTGCATTCTGGAGCATGGTGGGGATGTCCGGGCTGCCACGAGAGAGGCAGCCCGCATGCTCAAGATCGATGCGAAGTCTCGCCCTCCGTCACCGCCACCGCTGGGCGAGCTTCCCCGCGCCCCCTCAGTGGAGGGCGAGTCGCGACAACTAGAGCCAGCTGCGCCAGATGAGCAGGCCGTGGATCTTCCCCATGCCCCATCGGAAGGTAGCGCGCCTAGTGAGGCCAGCGCATCCGACACCGGGGGTGCGGGGGGCGGCGAAGGCATCGATATCGGTGGCGTTTTCCGGCGTTTCGCCCTAATCGAAGGCACCACGCACGTGTGGGATCTCGACAAGGCCAAGACCATGAAAAAGTCCGGGTTTGAAGCATTGGTCGGCAAAGCTTTGGCGAAAGAATGGATGGAGCTCGCCGACAAGAAGCTGACCTCGGCGGAGCAAGTGCAGGAGATCGAGCAGGCCCGGCGCATGTCGTCCAAGAAAGGCGGTGCCCTACAGTTGTCGCCCATCGAGCGCTACGTCTATATCGATGGCACCAAGGATGTATGGGATCGAGAGAAGAAGCGGCGCATTGCTGAGGGCGCCGTCAAGATGGCCCTTGGTGATGCCTATGCACTTTGGCTCAATAGCCCCAGCAGGCGAGTGGTGGATGTTGATCACATTGTGTTCGACCCGACCATGACCAAGGATCCGAGTCTGTACATCAATACGTTTGAAGGTTTGCCTCTTGAACCGGTGCGTGATGACGCTGCCTGCGAGAATCTGCGTTGGTTGATTTCCTTCCTGTGCAACCATGATGAAAAAGCGCTGGACTGGCTGACCAAGTGGCTGGCTTACCCCTTGCAACACTTGGGCGCCAAGATGGATACCGCTGTACTGATGCACTCGATCATGGAGGGCTCGGGCAAGAGCCTGTTGTTCGCCGATGTGTTCGGTGCTCTTTACGGGCAGTACGCGGCGACGGTGGGGCAGACTCAGTTGGAGGGTAGTTTCAACGCCTGGCAGAGCCGCAAGCTTTGGGCCGTATTTGAAGAGGTTGTAAGCCGCGATCAGCGCTACAACCAAGTCGGCAAGATCAAGCACATGATCACCGGGAAGACGGTTCGGATGGAGTCGAAGTTCATCAACGGGTGGGAGGAATCCAACCACATGAACGCCGTGTTCCTGAGCAACGAGATCCTGCCCTGGCCGATCAGCGACAGTGACCGGCGGATGCTAGTGATGTGGCCCACGGAGACGCTACCCGTCGAGCGGCAGAAAGCAATTGGGTACGAACTGGCGAATGGCGGCGTGGCAGCGCTCTATGGGTGGTTGTTGGGTATCGATATCGGGGACTTCGACCAGCGCACTCGACCGCCCAAGACAGAAGCGCGGGAGCGTCTCGTTGCACTGAGTCGGGCCGCGTGGCAGACCTTCTTGCACCTCTGGCGCTGTGGCGACCTTGGGTCTGGCTTATGGGGTTGTTGTCAGTCTTCGGACTTGTACGCGCTGTTTCTGGAATGGTGCCACCGTAACAAGGAGCACGCTATGAGCCAGACGAAGTTCTCTTTGTTCATCAGCTCGGTAGTGGAGAAGACCCGCCCGATACCCTGGACAGACGGGAACACGCGGCGGTTTGCGGCGTTTTTCTTCCCCGATGATCCCGAGGCTTCCCTGCCCCCATCATTGAAAGCGGCCGAACTGGGCGAGGCGGTCGTTAAGTGGCGCGCCAAGGCAAGACTGGCTGGGTGGAATGTCGACGGCTGGGACCATGTTAAGGGGCTGGCAGCATGATCACGACTGCGTGTGTGGTGGGTGTGTTGGGTTTGTGTTGGGTGGATTTTCTATGGTCAACACAGGCCAAGGCCGCATTTTATGAGGGTTGTCGTGGTGGTGTTGTTGGTGTGTTGGGTTTGTCGTCGCGCACGCGCATGCGCGTTCTTTTTGAGCGTAATAAACGGGTGAAAAAGAATCCCCATGCGAGCCAAGAAAAACCCAACAAACCCAACACAGTAAACACACAGGTTCTAACGATATTGAATTTATTGGGTTTTATGTGTGTTGGGTTTGTGTTGGGTATCTCTGTTTTGTGTTGGGTGCGTGATTTTCGGGGGATTCAGGGATGATCGATGATATCGAGAGCCTTATGCGGCATTGGGGCGAGCAGCAAGCCCGGTTCGGCCATGAGGCCAGCTTGGGCAGCCAGATGGGCACCATCATGGAGTGGAAGGGCAGCGCGCCTCGGGGCACGCCCGGTACGCGGCTTCCCGCCGGAGCAGGTGCTGGGATGGATTACGCTGCTGCTGAAGTTGATGCGGCCATTGCGGAGCTGGAGCGTCGCAATGATCGGGGCCAAGTGCTGGCGAAGCTGGCCCGGTTCAGATACCACTACGGTGCGCCAGTGCGCGAGCAGATGCGTGAGGTTGGCCTGGCTGAAGGGGCTGATCGTACTTACCGCAATTGGGTGCAGGCGCTGCATCTGCAGGTAATGACAATCCTGATGGCGCGCATGGGCGCCGTTCATGGCTATACCGTTCGTCGGGACAAAGTGTGTCAAAGCGGTGCCAAAGTGGTGTCAAAGTCGGGTCGAAGCGGATAACCGAAAACTGCCTCTTTTCGGTTTTTCCGGTCGGGGGTAAAACGTTGCCACGATATGCAAATTGCGCTTAGGCGCTCCCCAAAGCACTGTGCTGTGCAAGCCCGCTCCGAGTCGTCGGCGCATTGAGAACCCTGCCATCTGGCGGGGTTTTCTTTTTCCGGCGCCGTGCATTCGACCTATGAGGCTCTCATGACCAATGAGCAACAAGCGTTAATCGAAATGCCGCTGTGGCTGGTAATTGTTCTGTCCTTGGTGGGCGGCGTGTCCGGCGAGATGTGGAGGGCGGATAAGGCAGGCGCTCGTGGTTGGGGGTTGGCGCGGCGCATTGTGCTGCGGTCAGGTGCCTGCATCGTGTGCGGGTTGTCGACCAACATGCTGCTTTATTCCATGGGCGTTTCCGTCTGGGCGTCGGCGGCGTTCGGTTGCCTCACTGCGATGGCGGGTGCAGACGTTGCGATTGGCTTGTATGAGCGGTGGGCGGCAAAGCGCCTGGGTGTCTGTGATGTGCCCGACCAGCAATGAGTAAGCTCAATGACCGTCGTGGCAGCAGCGCATCCCGTGGTTATGGCCACCGCTGGCGGCAATCTCGGGATGCGTTCCTGGCACTGAACCCGTTCTGCTCGATGTGCTCTACCGGTCACCGCCCTGTTGCGGCATCGGTGGTTGACCACAAGATCCCGCCCCGTCTGAAAGACGCCAAGGAATCGGGCGACCCTGAGCGGATCAAGGCTGCGTGGAAGTTGTTCTGGGATCAGGGCAACTGGCAGCCGCTGTGCAAGCTCTGCCATGACTCGGCCAAGCAACGGCTTGAACGAAGTGGCCGTGTGGCGGGTTGCACGGCAACAGGCATTCCGCTCGACCCGAATCACCACTGGCACCGGCGCTGATCGCTGCGCCCCGGCCAGTGGGCGCCCCGGCCCAGCCGGGCAGGCTGGCAGGGGTAGGGGGGGGAAAGACTTTTTCCCCCTTTGTTCCTTGACCGCATGCCCCCCTCTGCGTGCAAAACCGGGAAAAATGAGGGAGGGGGGGTATCAGAATTGGAGGTTTCCCATGGCTGGAAACGGTAACTCCGGGCGGCCTAGTCTGCCCGCGTCGGTGCATCTGCTCAGCGGCAACCGCAGTAAGCGTTCGCCGGCTGATCTGTTGAACGAAATCAAAGATCCGGCAGTGCCGGCTGCTGTGCCGCCGATGCCTGATTTCCTTGACGGTGACGCAGCAGCCGAGTGGACCCGGATCACTGAGGCGCTGCTGGCACTGGGTTGGGTGTCGCGTCTCGACCAGATGGCGCTCGCCACATACTGCCAGGCTTATGGCGACTGGTTGCGCTTCCAACGCTTGATCGCTGAGCGCAACGCACAGTCGGTAGATGGCCTGGGCGGCGAAGTTCAGACCTTCAAGACCGGCGCGCAGCAGACCCACGTACTACGGCAGTTGGCCAACGACGCCGAGAAGCGTGCCAACGCCGCCGGCGCTCAGTTCGGGTTGTCTCCTTTGGCGCGCCGGAATATGAGAGCCGCACCGGCGGCACAAGGAGATTTGTTCCCCAATGAAGGACGAGACGCTGCCGCAAAGTATTTCAACTGACTGCCGGGTAAAGCGCTTCGCTGACTGTGTGCTGGCTGGCTCGATCATCGCTGGCCCAGACGTTCGCAACGCTGCGCGGCGTCATTTGCTGGATCTGGAAAAAGGACATGAGCGCGGGCTGATCTGGAATGCCGAAGCGGCGCTGCGCGCCATCGGCTTTTTTGAGGACGTGCTGTGTCTGAACGGCGGTGACTTCGAGGGACTGCCATTCCGCCTTGCCCCTTGGCAGGCATTCATTATCGGTAGCCTGTTCGGCTGGTACACCGATGATGGCTATCGTCGGTTTCGCCAGGCGTATATCGAGACGGCCAAGGGTTCGGGCAAGTCGCCCCTGGTCGGCGGGATCGGGCTGTATGGACTGGTCGCTGACGGTGAGCAACGGGCTGAGATCTACGCTGCTGCAACGAAAAAAGACCAGGCGCAGATCCTGTTCCGCGATGCGGTCAGCATGGTGAACATGGCGCCACACCTCTCGGCGCGCCTGGTGCAATCGGGTCGCGATGAGAAGGTCTGGAACCTGTTCTATCCCGGCACCCATAGTTTTTTCCGCCCGATCAGCTCCGACGAAGGCCAGTCCGGCCCTCGGCCTCACATCGCGCTGATCGATGAACTGCATGAGCACAAGACGGCCAGCGCGGTGAACATGATGCGGGCCGGTACCAAGTTCCGGCGCCGCGCCTTGATTGTGATGATTACTAACAGCGGTTCCGACAAGGGCTCGGTGTGCGGTCAGTATCACGACCTGGGCGTGCGAATCTGCGAGGGCAAAGAGGACAACGATGCGTTCTTTGCTTTCATCTGCTCGCTGGATAAGGGTGATGACCCGTTCAAGGACGAGTCATGCTGGCCGAAGGTGAACCCCTCGCTGGACTTCATTCTGGAGGGCCAGACCGACGGCATCCCGGGCCGCAAGTACCTGCGGGAGCAGGTGGCCGAAGCGAAGGGACTCCCAGCGAAAGAGGCCGTTGTCAGGCGCTTGAACTTCTGCGAATGGACCCAGGCGACATCGCCTTGGCTGTCTTGGGAGATCTGGCGCGGTGCTGCTGAGCGGGTGCCGATGCGCGTCCTGCGCAACCGGCCATGCGTTGGCGGGTTGGACCTTTCCAGTACAACGGACCTGACCGCATTCGTGCTGATGTTCAGCCCGATGCCACATGATCCGCACTGGCGCTCGCTGTCGTATTTCTGGATCCCCGACGACGATCTGTCTGGCCGGGAGAAGCGCGACCGCGTGCCGTATCTGCAATGGGTCAAGGAGCGCCATCTGGAGACCACACCGGGGAGGGCTATCAGCAAGCTGCATGTGCTGCGGCGTCTGCAAACTATCTGCGATTACTTCGACGTGCGGCGGATCGCTTACGACCGGTGGCGGATCGAGGACTTGCTGTCATTGATGAACGACAACGGCATCACGTTGCCCGAGCTCAAGCCTTTCGGCCAAGGCTTCAAGGATATGGGGCCGGCCGTCGATGAGTTCGAGCGGCGCCTGTTGGGCCGCAAAGCAGAGCCGTCGGCGGTGATTGAGCTGGAACCGGAGGACTATGAGGTTGTGTCTGAAGTCGACTCATCCACTGAGGTGGTCGAGACCCTCCTGCACGATGACAACCCGGTGATGACTTGGAACGCGGGCAACGCGGTGATCGTGTTCGATCCGGCCAACAATCGGAAGGTCGACAAATCCAAAGCCACAGGTCGCATCGACGGCATCGTTGCTGCCGTGATGGCGGTTGGCATCAGCGGTGACATTTCCGAGGCATCAGGCACGTCGGTTTATGACGAAGGGGTAGGTATATGAGGTTGGAAATTTTGTCCTGGCTGGCAGGCCTGCTGGGGTTTGCACTGCTGGTTGGGGGCGTCTGGATGGTGTACCGGCCTGCTGCATTTATCGTCGCCGGAGTCGGGCTGTTGGCCTGGGCAAGGCTGGCTGATCAGGCATCGGCGCGTCAGGTGGCTGGGGGAGGGGGCTGAGCATGTTCTTTTCAAGCTTGCGCGCCTCGGGCGCGGGCACCCTGACAAACCCGGAAAGCGGTTTCTGGCGTGGCTTGATCGGTCGAGGTCGAAGCTCTGCAGGTGTGGCGGTAACCCCGGATACTGCGCTGGCCCTACCGATCCTGCAGAACTGCTTGACCTTGCTGGCTGAGACGGTGGCCCAGTTACCGCTGGAGCTTTACCAGCGCAAGGAAAAAGGGCAGCGGGAATCGGCTATCAACCATCCGCTGTACGACGTGCTGCGCTATCAGCCGAACCCTTTCCAGACACCGTGCGAGTATCTGGAGCGGCATCAGGGGGCGGCCAGCCTGCGGGGCAACGCCTACAGCTTCATTGACCGGCGTGAGGACGGCAACGTCACCGCGCTGTGGTCGCTCAAGAATGATCAGGTGCAGGTGCTCAAGGGCGCTGACCTGTTGCCGTATTATCGGATCGGCAGTGGCGAGGCGCTGCCGATGCGTATGGTTCACCACGTCCGTTGGTTCGGAACCAATCCCTACATCGGCATGTCGCCCATCGAGCTGCACGCTGACGCGATTGGCTTGGCCCAGGCTGTTCGCCAATACACGGGCAAAAGTTTCGCCAACGGCGTGGCGGTGTCCGGCGTGATCGAGCGTCCCCGCGAGGCTCCCGCGATCAAGGATCAGGGGATCATCGACAAGATCGTTGACCAGTGGGGCCAGAAGTTCGGTGGCATGGACAATGCCAAGAAGGTCGCCCTGCTGCAGGAAGGGATGACCTTCAAGCCGGTGTCGATGACCAACGTCGACGCCGAGATCGTCGGCATCATGAAGCTGACCGGGCTGGACATTGCGCGGATCTACAAGATACCGCTGCCCATGGTGAACGACCTGGATAAGTCCAATTACAACACCCTTGAGCAACTGATGATTCAGTTCGTGGTGTTCGCCCTGTTGCCGTGGGTGAAGCGTCATGAACAGGCAATGATGCGCGATTTCCTGCTGCCGAAGGATCGGCGGGATTACTTCATCGAGTTCAACTTGTCCGGCCTGCTGCGCGGCGACCAGAAAAGCCGCTATGAGGCCTACGCCATTGGTCGGCAGTGGGGCTGGTTGAGTGTCAACGACATTCGGCGCCTGGAGAACATGCCGCCGGTGCAAGGCGGCGAGATCTACCTGCAGCCCCTAAACATGGTCGACGCTGGTAAACAGCCCGACCTGAGCAACCCCACCGTGCGTGCCCAGTTGGAAATGCAGCACGCCGAGATCGGGAGGATTCTTGCCCAATGAGTAAATCTTACCTGCGGGCGTCCAGCCTGCTGTTCAATCAACCCCTGTTGGTTACGCCCGATATGCTCGACCTGGGTGTGCGCTGGGCCAACCAGACCATGAGCCTGAACATCGTCAATCTTGGCACCGGCGCAGCGCAGTTGTGGAAGGATGACGATCCCATCGACCGTGTGGCATTCGCAGACGAACAACGGCGTAATGCCATTGCCCAGAGTGGCATTGAGGTTATTCCGGTCAGCGGTGTGTTGGTCAGCCGTGGAAGTCACCTCAATGCCTGCGAGACGATGACCAGCTATGAAACGCTGCGCTCCCAACTGCAGCGTGCTGTGGGTGACCCGATGGTCGAGCATATCGTGCTGGATATCGACAGCCCCGGTGGCTCGGCCGTAGGCGCCTTCGAACTGGCCGACGATATCCGGGCGATGACCGCGCAAAAGCCTATCACTGGCCTGGTCAACTTCATGGCCTACAGCGGCGGCTACCTGATCGGATCGGCCTGCAGTGAACTGGTGGTCAGTCGTACCAGTGGGGTCGGCTCCATTGGTGTTATTGCCAGCCATATGGACCGCTCGAAGATGGAAGAGGGGATGGGCGTAAAGGTGACCACAGTGTTTGCTGGGGCGCACAAGAACGACCTGTCGCCGCATGAGCCGATTACACAGCAGTCACTGGCCTTCCTCGACGAGCTGGTGCAGGAGAGCTACCTGATGTTTGTGAATGCTGTCGCCGAGTATCGCGGATTGCCGGTCGCCAAGGTGATCGCTACCGAGGCCGCGCTGTATCGCGGTCAGAACGCAATCAATGCAGGGTTGGCTGACCGCATGCAGAACCCTCAGCACACCGTTGATGAATTGTCGCGTGCTGTTGCGCAGAACCGCGCAACCCGCCAATCAAGCCGCATCAGCGTGCGTGCAGCAGCGTTGGCGATGCAATCGCTCGCCTGACCTAATCAACCGTATCAACTGAATCCAGACCCGCTTAATGCGGGTTTTTTTATGCCCAGGAGGCAGCATGTCCCTTGTACTTCAAATGCGTAACGAACGCGCCGGTCTGGTTGCCCAGGTGCAAGCGCTGGCCCAGATCGAGGCAGGTGGTGGAAGCTTGAGCGCCGAGCAGTTGCAGCAGTTCACCAGCCTGGAATCGCAGATCAACGATCTGACCGCCAAGATCAGTCGTGCAGAGTCGGCTGAGCGGCTGGCGGCTGCGAGCGCGGTGCCAGTCAACGAGTCGGCCCAAGGCGCTACTAGCCCACCTCAAAGCAGCATTTCCGGCCCGTTCGGCGAAAAGGCCAAGCCCGGTACCGGCATGGCGCAGATGGCGCGCTTGTTGGCCGCTGCGCAGGGCAATCAGCAGACTGCTGCTCAGATGGCCAAAGACGGCGGATTCCCTGCTGATGTTCACATGGCGCTGAGCGCCGTTACTCCAGGCGCTGGTGGTGTTCTGGTGCCGCAGAACTTCGCGACCGACGTCATTGAGTCGCTTCGGCCTGTGTCCATTGTCCGCAAGATGGGTGTGACCAGCTTGCCGCTGAACAACGGCAACCTGACTCAGCCACGCATCACCGGCAACACTGTGGTGACGTACATCGGTAGTGATACTGATATCCCTATCACCGGTATGACGTTCGCTGACACCAAGCTGTCGGCGAAGAAAGCAGCAGCCATCGTGCCGATCTCCAACGACCTGCTGGCCATGAGCGGGGTTAACCCTCGCGTCGATGGGCTGGTGCTGAACGACCTGACCGTCAGCATGGGGCTGTCGGAGGATCTGCACTTCATCCGTGCTGACGGCTCCGGTTCGTTGCCCAAGGGTATGCGCCATTGGGCGCTGCCATTCAACATCCTGCCTGCGCCCGTGGTGGATGGCCTGACCCTGGAGAAGATCGATCTGTTCCTGGGCGGGATGATGCTGCGCCTGGAAACGGCGAACGTGATGATGAAGTCGTGCGGCTGGTTGATGGCGCCGCGTGTGTTGCGTTGGTTGCAGTCGTTGCGAGACGGCAACGGCAACAAGGCCTACCCGGAGATCGATGCTGGCATGCTCAAGGGCTACCCAGTCGGCCTGAGCAACCAGATCCCAGTGAACCTGGGTGCTGACGGCAACGAAACCGAGATCTACTTCGTCAACTTCGCTGACTGCATGATCGGTGAAGACATGGACCTGACCCTCAGCTTCAGCAACGAGGCTTCCTACAAGGACGCCCAAGGCGAACTGGTCAGCGCCTTCCAGCGTGATCAGACCTTGCTGCGTGTGATCGCTAAGCACGACTTCGGCCCGCGCCATGTCGAGAGCATCGTGGTAGCGGTGGCCGTGAAGTGGGGCGCTGGCATGTAATCCCTGGCCCCGGATGAGCCGGGGCCGCTCAACTGGATGGAGTGTTTATGGCAAAGGCAATTGTTACGTTCACCGGTGCCTGGCGTGGTTATGGCAAGGGCGAGGTAGCGGGTTTCGAGGAAGATGTAGCGCAGTCGCTGATCGATGGCGGCCGTGCTGAGTTGTACGAAGGCAAGAAAGCTGGCAAGTCCGGTAGCGGTAAGGGCAAGCCGGCACCGGGTGCGAAAGGGCCAGCCCAGTCCGGCCCATCGACGGAGCCGCCACCGAACGAAGGTCCGGACACAACTGGTCCGGAAGACGATGAAGACAAGCCCTGATCATGGCGCGCCGCATCGCCTACACGGGGGCGCCCGTGCTGACGTTGGAGCAGGTCGCGTATCAGTGTCGGGCTGAACCGGAAGACCTTCAGCCCGAGCTGATCAACCAGATCATCATCCCTGGGGTGACGAGCCAAGGCGAATCGAAGACAGGGGCGGCAATCCGTGAAGCGATCTACGAGGAGGACTGGCCGGCGGCCTATCCGTCGGGGCATTCGCTGGATGTTGGCCAGGTGGTTGCCGTCGAGTCCGTGGTAGTGCTGGGGGACGCCGGGCAGGTAAGTCCGTTCACTGGCGAGGTGGAGCTTATCCAGGGAGGAAGGGAGAGCTACCTGCACTTTCCGGGAGGCCGACCCGATGGCCGGCTGCGCATCCGTTACCGGGCTGGTGTGGACTTGGAGGCCTACCCCGGTGTACTGAGCTGGTTGCTGATGGCGGCGGAAACGGTCTTCACCCACCGAGGGCTTTTGGTCGTCGGGCAATCCCTGGCCGAAGTCCCGGCGAGCTTCGTCGACCACCTGTTGGCAGATATCACCGTGCCGCCGAGGTTCTAGCCATGGCGATCAGAGAGCCTTCCTCGGGCGAGCTTCGCGCTCGCATGGCTGTTCGAGTTCGTGTCGACAAGCCAGCAGGCGCCGGCCTGGCGCCTGAGTTCACCCACGTTTGCAACCGCTGGGTAAAGGTTGAGCCGCTGGGAACGGCGACCTATGCCAATGCTCAGCAAACCGGCAACAAGATCACTCACCGCCTTTACTGCCGTCACATTCCGGGTTTGGACTCGGCGCATGAGCTCGTTTGGCATGATCGGGTGTTCCGCGTCCGCCGGCCAACCGATCTGGCGGGGCGCATGGTGTGGTCGGTGATCGAAGTTGAGGAACTGGGGCCAGATGGTCCGCCGGCCAACGAAGGTGGAAGCGATGAGCAATTCGGTTTCCGTTGACGGCTACCTGCATATCGAAGGCTTTGAAAAGTTCGATTTTGAAGCCTTCAACAAGCGCAAGGTTCGGGCAGGCATGCGCAAGGTTGGTGCCTTGGTCACTGGCCGTGCGCAGATGAACCTGGCGCTTGGCGGTGGGCAGGAGGGCTACCCAGAAAGTCGAACCGGCGCGACGGTCGATTCGATCAGCTACAAGGTGTCGCGCTCTGGCTTTCTGGTGCGTATTGCACCGACCAAGACCGAAAGCATGGAAGAATTCTATCCCGCGTATCTGCACTATGGGGTGCGGCTTGGGTCCAGGCCTCGGGCGTTAGCCCCGGGGAAGGGGCGTGGCAAGAGTAATCGCCGTGCCAGTGGCCAGCGGCAGGCGTTGGTGGCTGCCCGGCAGGGAAGCGGGTGGCGTATCACGCCGCGAGACAACTACATGACCGATGCCTTGGCGGATACCAAGGCGGACGTCCAGCGCATCCTGCGACAGACCTTTGCCGATGCGCTGTTGAACTGACGCCCCATGCGCCGCCCAAGCCCCGTAATGGGGCTTTTTTGTGCCCGAGAGGAAAGCATGCGAATCACCCCAGTGATCGAGCAACTGAAACAGCGCTGCCCGTCTTTTGAAAACCGGGTGGCGGGCGGCCTGGATTGGGACCCGGTAAAGGGCAGTGCGCTGATGAAGCTGCCTGCAGCGTATGTGATCCCCACCGGTGACGGGGCCGATGAGCCGGAGCAGCAGAACGTCATTGTTCAGCAGGTCAGGGACGCCATTGATGTGTGCGTCGTACTGAAGAACTACGACGAGCGCGGGCAGCAGGTTGCCGACCAGTTGCATTTGGTTCGGGCCAGTCTCTGGCGTGCTCTGGTTGGGTTTGAGCCTGATAAGGATTACGGGCAACTGCTGTATGACGGCGGGTCTTTGCTGCTTATCGACCGTGATCGGGTGGTTTACCGGTTCCGGTTCTTCGCTGACTTCCAGCTGGGCAACTTCACCATTGGGTCTGGTACCAGCCCGGAAACGTGGCAGGCATGCACGCTGCTGGGCCTTCCTGCGCTGGAAGGGGTCGACACGTCGTTCGACTTTATCGACCCCGTGGTCGACCGCAATGTCGCCCCCGAGGGGCCTGACGGGCGTATCGAAATCAAAACCCGAGAGGACTTATCTCAATGACTCAGATTTACCTGAAGCCGGTAGCGGGGCGTGACAACCCGATGCCGGAGAAGGGCGGCGAACTGCTGCCCGAAGAGGGCGCCTATGTGCCCCGTAATGCGTACTGGGTGCGCCGCCTGAATGCAGGTGACGTGGTAGAAGCCAAGCCCAAGAAAGAGGCCAAGGTATGAGCGTCGGTTTCAGCAGTATTCCGTCTGATATTCGTGTCCCGCTGTTCTACGCCGAGGTTGATAACTCGATGGCGAACAGTGGCGCCGGTGCAGGACTTCGCCGCCTGATCATTGGCCAGGTCAACGACAACGCTGATGCCGCCGAAATCGGTGGTCTGGTGCTGGTGTCGCGCACCGCTGAAGCCATTGCCATCGGCGGCGCCGGCTCGATGCTGGCCGCAATGCACCAAAAGCACCGCGCTATCGACATTTCTGGTGAGGTCTGGTGCCTGCCGTTGAAGGTCGACACCGGCGTGGCAGCGACCTGCAGCGTTACCGTAACGGGCAACGTGACAGCGGCGGGCTTGATCAACCTGTACGTGGCTGGCCAGCGTGTGCGCTCTACCGTGGTTGCCTCGGCGTCGGCTGAGGCAGTGGCCACCAGCTTGGCGGCCAGCATCAACGCCGCCACTGACCTGCCTGTTACTGCTCAGGCTGCAGGCGCTGTCGTGACGCTGACGGCAAAGTTCAAGGGTGACCTCGGCAACGACATTCAGGTCGAGCTGAATCGCCTCGGGCGCGTCAATGGCGAGGTGACACCGGCAGGCCTGGTGCTGGCAGTTACTGCCATGACTGGCGGTGCTGGTTCGCCTGACATGGCCATGGCGCTGGCAGCACTGGGCGATGAAGAGTTTGAGTTCATCACCCAGCCCTGGACCGACAGCGCTACGCTCGATGACTGGAAAGACGTCATGGATGACAGCGCCGGTCGCTGGTCGTGGGCCAAGCAGCTCTATGGCCATGTGTACAGCGCCAAGCGCGGTACGCTCGGCCAACTGGTGGCGGCGGGACGCTTGCGCAATGACCCGCACATGACGATTCACGGCTTTGAGCCCGGCGTGCCCCAACCCGTCTGGGAGGTCGCGGCGCAGTGGGGAGCACGCACGGCGGTGTTCATCAGCGCAGACCCGGCTCGGCCCACGCAGACCGGTGTGTTGGGGGCTATTGCTCCCGCTGCTGCGAGCGACCGTTTCATGTTGTCCGAGGCGGATTCCCTGCTGAAAAGCGGCATCGCTACGGCATCGAGCAGTGGCGGCGAGTACCGCATTCAGCGCGCCGTTACGACCTACCAGCGTAACGCCTTCGGCCAGCCGGATGACTCCTATCTGGACAGCGAAACACTGCACCAGTCGGCGCACGTTATCCGCTACCTGCGCAGCCGGATTACCAGCAAGTACGGGCGCTGCAAGCTGGCCAACGATGGCACCAACTTCGGCGCTGGTCAGGCAATCGTCACGCCGCTGGTGATCCGTGGTGAGCTGATCGCGGCGTACCGCGAGCTGGAGCGCGCCGGGATCGTTGAGAACACCGAGCTGTTCAAGGCGCAGCTGATTGTCGAGCGCGACGCGAGCAACCCGAACCGCCTGAACGTGTTGTTCCCGCCGGATCTGGTCAATCAGTTGCGCGTGTTTGCGCTGCTCTATCAGTTCCGCCTGCAGTACGAAGACGCGGCGTAACCCTTCCACATCCACCCTGGCCCGCCTTATGCGGGCTTTTTTATGGGAGATCCCTTTATGGGTCAGAAAGTCGCGGGCACCTGTTACGTCAAGGTCGACGGCGAGCAGTTGACGATTACCGGCGGTGTTGAGGTGCCGTTGTCCAAGTTCAAGCGCGAGACGATTACCACGGGGGTGTTCAAGGAAGAAGACCTGACGCCCTATGTGGCGGTCGATGCGGTCAAAACCCCTGATTTTCCTCGGGCGAAGCTGGAAAACGGCACCAACATGACGGTCACCGCTGAGTTCAAGGACGGCAGTTGTTACGTGCTGTCCGGTGCGTATGTGGTGGACGAAATGAAAGTGTCTGCCGATGACGCAAAGGTTGCGATCAAGTTCGATGGTATTTCTGGAGACTGGCAGTAATGAGCACTATTAACCACCCGTTGGCCGCGCCGATTAATGCTCACGGTGAGCAACTGACCGAACTGAATCTGCGTCGCCCAACCCCGCAAGAAGCATGCAAAATCAAGACGCTTCCTTACTCCCTCAGCGACAGTATGCAGCCGGTGGCGGATATCGAATCCGCGTCGAAGTACATCGCGGTTTGTGCCGGTATCCCGCCCAGCTCTGTTAGCCAGTTGGACCTGTTCGACCTGAACACATTGGTGTGGATGGTCATTGGTTTTTTCCTGTCACCGGCGACGAAAGCCCCCGATTCCGAAGCCTCAAGCAACTGACTGAGTTGGTCTATGACCTCGCCTGGTTCTGGAAAGTGAACCCGAACGAGGTCATGAACTGGCCGTTAGACCAGCTGTTTGAGAGTGAAGAAAACGCGTGGCGAATCCAGGCGATGTTAGGGGGCGGCAATGGCGGATAAGTTCCAGCTAAAGGCGCTCATCACTGGCGTCGACAAGTTGTCGCCGGTGTTGAGTGGGGTGCGCAAGAACGCAGCCGTTCTGCGCAAGCAGTTGAATAGCTCAGGCCTCGGCAAAATCACCTTCATGGATGCGATTCAAGGGGGCGCTATTGCGACCCCTTTTGTCATGGGGGTTCAGGCTGCCATCGGCTTTGAAAGCGCGATGGCCGACGTCAAGAAGGTGGTCAACTTTGAGACGCCGGCCCAGTTCAAGGAGATGGGTGAGGACGTGCTGAGCATGTCCGAGCGGTTGCCGATGGCTGCCGAAGGTATCGCGCAGATCGTCGCGGCGGGTGGTCAGTCGGGTATTGCCCGGGAAGAACTCAACAGCTTTGCCGAAGCGGCCGTCAAAATGGGTGTGGCCTTCGATCAGAGCGCCGCCGAATCCGGTCAGATGATGGCCAAGTGGCGAACGGCCTTCCACATGAACCAGCAGGAAGTGGTCGCGCTGGCCGACAAGATCAACTACCTGGGTAACACCGGTGCGGCCAGTACCGGGCAAATCTCGGCGATCCTGACGGCCATTGGCCCGCTGGGTGAGGTGGCCGGGGTCAACGCCGGGCAGATTGCGGCGATGGGCTCGGCACTGGCCGGGGTGGGTATCGCCCAGGACGTGGCGGCTACAGGCATCAAAAACTTCATGCTGACCCTGACCGCTGGCACGGCGGCCACCAAGTCGCAGCAAGAGGCCTACAAGGCGCTGCGCCTGGACGCCAACGAAATCGCCAAGGGTATGCAAACCGACTCTGAGGGCACTATCAACAAGGTGCTCAAGACCCTGTCCAAGGTCGAGAAAAGCAAGCAGGCGGCGGTGTTAACCAACCTGTTTGGCAAGGAGTCGGTGGGGGCTATTGCGCCGTTGCTGACCAATCTGGACACCCTGCAGAAGAACTTCAAGTCGGTTGGTGATTCAACGCTATACGCCGGTTCTATGCAGGCTGAGTACGAATCGCGGTCGGCGACCACGCAGAACGCCATGCAGTTACTGCGCAACCGCGTGACCCGGCTGGGCATTACGGTCGGTTCTGTACTGCTGCCGCCGTTTAACGACTTCATGGCGACGGTCGGGCCGATCATCACCAGCGTGACCCAGTTGGCCGGTGCGCACCCGTGGCTGATCAAGGGCATCATCGGGGCGGCGGTCGGCTTCACCGTGTTGCGCTTGGCCACGGCGGGGGCTACTTCCGCGCTCATGCTGATGGATGGTGTGGCAAAAATGAGCGTCATCGGCCTGGTCGTGCGTGGTGTGGCGATTGCGGCGGGTGTGCTGATTGCGAACTGGTCGAGCGTCGCGCCTTACTTCGCTTGGGTATGGGAGAGGATCAAAGACCCGGCTATGACGGTCTGGTCGTGGATGAAAGAGGCCTTCAACTGGAGCCCGCTCGGCCTGGCCATTGCCAACTGGGGGCCGCTGACGGAGTTCTTTAGCGCGCTGTGGGATCTGGTCAAGGCGCTGTCGGTACCGTTCGCGGAGTTCCTTGGGACGTTGTTCGACTGGTCGCCGCTGGGTTTGATCATCAAGCACTGGGAGCCCATCAGCGGTTTCTTCAGGGGACTATGGGACGAGTTGTGGCCCATCGTTGAACCGATGATGAAGTTCCTTGGCATCGAGACGGACGGCGCCGGGGTGATTGGTGCCGCGACGGATAAGGTCAAGCAGTGGACTGCCGAGCAGGAAGCGCGCAACGCGCAGACCGGCATGGCGCCGGGGCAACTGGTCAAGCCGATTGCGCAAGCCCCTGAGTTGATGCCAGAGGCCACGAAGGTGGCCAGCCTGATGCGCAACCCCGCCAATCAGCCGTTGCCCGGCATGGCGCCTTTGGCATTGGTTAGCGCGGTACCGGGTACTCAGGTTGCTCAGGTATCCGGTACTGGGCGACCAAGCCTAAGTGCGGGTGGCTCGGCCTTGCCTGCAGGAAGCCTGCCGCAAAGCCGTGGCTCGTTGGTTCAGGCTGCTGCTGCGACAGCCGCGGCGCGCACCGAACTGGAGGGGTCCATGGTGGTGCGCTTTGAAAATGCACCGCCGGGCATGCGTGTTGATCCTGCGAAGACCAATCAACCGGGACTGTCGGTAAGCCCGTCAGTCGGTTATCGCTCATTGGGTAGGGAGGCAGGATGACGACGTGGCGCGATCAACTGCACCCGGCTTCGTTTCGCGGCGTGGCGTTTCTGGTCGACAGTGACGCTACGCCAGTCGGGCGGCGGGTGCAGGTCCACGAATACCCCCAGCGGGACAAGCCGCTGGTGGAGGATATGGGCAGCAAGACCCGCGAAATCAAACTGACGGCCTTTATCGGCGGTGACGATTGCCTGGACCGGCGGGACGATCTGCTCAATGCCCTGGATAAGCCCGGGGCGGGCGAGCTGGTACACCCGTGGTTCGGGCGCTTGCTGGTCACCGCCGGGGATGGCTGCCAAGTTTCGCATGAGCGCCGTGAGGGTGGCATCGTGCGGTTTGAGCTGGTGTTTATCGAAGGTGGGGAAAAGGGCTACCCGGTCGGGGTGCCCAAGGCATCGCGGCAGGTAGAGGCATCCAGCGAGAGCTTTCTGGAGTCCGCGTTGGCCCGCTACAAAGCCGCGATGGCGGTGGTCAACCGGGCCCGTATGGCGGTAACGGCGCTGCAGAACAGTATCGCCGGGATTCAGATGGCGATTCAGCGGGAGTTTAGCCAGGTGCTTGGCCTTGTCAGTTCGGCTGAGGCGCTGGCTGACATGCTGATCAATGCCCCGGGTAATTTCTCGGCCATGATCCGGGCGCAGTTTTCCAGCGTGGGCGGCAGCACTCGGTCGTCGGGTTACAGCTGGTCGCCGTCGTCCAGCAGCTCGGCCACGGTGGCGGCTGACCCTGAGTTTGCCAATACCGTGGCGCGCCTGGCGAGCACTGAAGAGGTCTTTTCGGGGTTCGTGGACTCAGGTCGTGGCATCACGTCACAGCTTGAACTGGCCCGGCAGTTGATGGCCGAACAGCAGTTCGATGACCTGATGACCAATCCGCCGGGCGGGCTGGCGACAGCCGCTGCCGTCAAGGCGGCACGGGAGTTGATGCGTGATGCCTTGATCGTCAAGGCGGTGCGGGCAGCGGCACTGATGCCGGTGGTGTCGGCGCCTGCCGAGCTGCCCGGTGTTCCAGCCTTGGCGCAGCAGGTGGCGTCACCCCTGGAGCGGCCAGAAGTACCGGCAGCAGATGACGTGATTAGCCTGCGTGATGGGCTTAGCGCGGCGCTGTGGGAGGCCGGGCTGTCGGCATCGCATGAACACTTTGAGCTGATCGAGGCGGTGCGCAAACACGTTAAAGGGCACCTCTCCGAGGTGGCCCGCTCGGGCGTTCGATTGGTTGAGATTGAGCCGAAGGAAAGCCTGCCCGCGTTAGTGCTGGCCTATCAGTGCTTTGGCGACGCATCCCGCGCCGCTGAAATCGTTACGCGTAACAAAGTGCCGCACCCGGGGTTCCTGCCTGTCGGGGTGCTGCACATCGCCCAGGAGTAACCCATGGACCCGTTAAACGCTGTCACGCTGCGCGTGAACGGCCTGGATTATCGCGGCTGGAAGAAAGCCAGCATCAGTGCCGGCATCGAGCGACAGACCCGAGATTTTTCGCTGGATGTGACGTGGCGCTGGCCGGATCAGGCTGAGGAAATTCCGGTAAGGCAGGGCGACTTCTGCGAGGTGTTGATAGGTGATGACCTGGTGCTGACGGGCTGGGTCTTTGCTACCCCGGTGAACTACGACAGCAAGACGGTGAGCCGGGCAATCAGCGGGCGTTCGCTGACGGCTGATCTGGTCGACTGCTCGGCGATCAATCAGCCCGGGCAGTGGCGTGGCCAGAGTGTGCAGAAGATCGTTCAGAGCCTGGCCGAGCCCTACAGGGTCAAGGTGCTGAGCCAGGTGGCCGAGACTACCAAATTGGCTGAGCACAGCATCGAGCCCGGGGAGACTGTGTTTGAGTCGATAGACCGGCTGCTAACACTGTCGCGGCTGCTATCCACCGATGACTCCCGGGGACGCCTGGTGATCATCAATCCGGGCAGCGCGGGGCGGGCGGTTGACCGGCTGGAACTGGGCCAGAACATCCTGACCGGCTCGGCGTCGCTCGACTTTTCCGGGGTGTTCTCCGACTACAAGGTTGTTGGCCAGCGTTCGGGCACGGATGACGAACACGGCGCCAAGGCCTCCGAGGTGCAGGCTGAAGTCACGGACCCGCGTGCGGCACGTAAGCGGGTGTTGATGATTCACGAAAGCGGCCAGATGACGCCCGGCCTTGCCGAGGCGCGGGCGAACTGGGAACGCGGCAGCCGCATGGGTAAGGCGCTGACCCTGCAGTACAAGGTACAGGGTTGGCGGCAGTCGAATGGGGCGCTGTGGCTGCACAACATGATTGTGCGAGTGGTCGACCCTTGGGTCGGTATCGACCGCGACATGCTCATCAGTGAAATCCAGTACAGCCTGGATGAGAGCGGCACCGTGGCCAACATCACGGTGGCCCCGCCAGACAGCTTCGACCCTGAGCCGAAAGACCCGCACAACAGCCGCAAGCTCAAGAAAGGCGGCAAGGCGGACAACTTTGAATACTTGATCCCAGCAGATTGGAAGCCCGAGCAATGAGCGGACTAAAACAGATTTTGGCCCGGGGCGTGGTCACGCTAGTCAAGGCCACGAGCAAGTTGCAAAGCCTGCAGATGACCCTGTTGGCCGGTGAAGTGAAAAGCGGCATGGAGCACTTCGAGCCGTATGGTTTCACCTCAAACGCGCACCCGGGCGCCGAGGGGATCGCGCTCTTTGTGGGGGGCGACCGTTCGCACGGCGTGGTGGTGTGTGTCGCGGATCGACAGTTTCGCCTGCAGGGGCTGAAAAGTGGCGAGGTGGCGTTGTACACCGACGAGGGCGACCGCCTGCACTTCAAGCGCGGGCGGGTGATCGAGGTCGAGACGCTGACGCTCAAGGTCAAGGCCGACACCGCCGTCGAGTTTGACACCCCGGTGATTCGCACCACGGGCCGTATCGAGTCAGCGGGCGATCAGGTGGCTGGTGGTGTGAGCCAGATGCAGCACGTTCATGAAGGCTCGGACAAAAAGCCAGTGGCAGGAGGGTGATATGCCGCTGATTGAAAGCGACGACACCGACCGGGCTTGGCGTCGGGCAACAGAGATCAGTCTTTTTACCTGGCGCCGTGCAAGCCCTGATGACCCACTCGATGACGCCCAGCGCTTTGGCTGGTGGGGCGACAGTTTCCCCACGCAGGCCAACGACTGCATTGGCTCACGTCTGTGGCTGTTGCGCCGGCGGACGCTGACGGCGGACACCGAGCGGGATGCTCAAGCCTTCGCCCGCGAGGCCTTGGCCTGGATGCTGGAAGACGGGCGCGTTACGGCGGTCGGCGTAACGACGACACGCGGTGTTGACCGGCTGGCAATGCGGGTGGTGTTGACCTTGCGCGATGGCCGAACCATCGACGTTCCATTTGAGAATTTATGGGTGGTGATCAATGCCGTTTGAAACCCCAAGTTTGCCCGCGCTGATCAGCCGGGCGCAGTCTGACCTGGGCGGCTCGGCCCTGCTGCGATCCGACGCCGAGGTGCTGGCTCGGGTGCAGGCGGCGGCTTCCTTCGGGCGCTACGGGCATCAGGAATACATCGCCGCGCAGATCCTGCCGGACACAGCAGATGAAGACACCTTGCGGCGAATGGCCCGGGTGCGGCTCAAGCGTGACCGCTTGGAGGCGGTGGTTTCCAGTGGTGCCGCGACCTTTACCGGTGCTGCCTCGGCGCTGCTCGATGCAGGCGTGCTGCTGCAGCGTGATGACGGTGTGCGCTTTCGGGTGACGGCCAGCGTTGTCTTGGTCGGTCAGAGCGGCACCGTCAAGCTGGAAGCCTTGGAGGCCGGCCAGTTGGGTAATACCCCAGCCGGTACGGTTCTGCGCTTGATCTCCCCGGTGCTGGGAATCAATGACACGGTGACCGTTGATGCGCCTGGCCTGCAGGGCGGTACCGAACAAGAGAGCATTGAGGCGCTGCGCGCCCGGGTGATTCGCTCGTATCAGGTGATCCCTCACGGCGGCAACCAAGATGACTATGTGACCTGGGCGTTGGAAGTCCCGGGCGTCACCCGTGCCTGGCTTGTGCGGCACTGGATGGGGCCGGGCACGGTTGGTTTGTTCTTCGTCCGCGACGGCGATCTAGATCCCATTCCCAGCGCAGCCGCCTGCGAAGAGGTGCGGGTGTACATCGAGAAACAGCGCCCGGTCACCGCTGAGCTTTACGTACTGCCGCCGCTGGAAAAGCCGGTTCAGTACGAACTGAAGATTATCCCCGACGGCGGCGCAGTACGCCGGGCAGTGGAGGCTGCCCTGGTCGATCTGCACAACCGCGAGTCGGACCTTGGCGCCGGTCTGCTTTGGACGCACATCGGCGAGGCCCTCAGCGGCGCGCTTGGTGAGCGTGATCATCAGTTGATCAGTCCGGCTGCCGACGTGGTAGCGGCGCGCAACGAGATGCTGACCTATGGGGGTGTGCTGTGGCGATAAGGACCGCCTCCGACTACTACGCGCAGTTACGGGCGCTGCTGCCGCCCGGTCCTGCGTGGGACAAAGAACTGAACCCCGAAGTGGACCAGCTGCTGCAGGCCGCAGCCCAAGAGCTGGCCCGGGAGGATCTGCGCGCCGCCGACCTGCTGGAGGAAAGCTTTCCCGAAACCGTTCGGGAGCTGGTCCCCGACTGGGAGCGGGTCATGCGGTTGCCCGATCCCTGCCTTGGGGATTCACCCAAGTTTGAGGACCGTCAGTTGGCGGTGCGCCGTCGTCTGGTCGAGGTCGGTGGCCAGTCACCGGCGTACTTCGTTGAGCTGGCCATCAGTCATGGCTACCCCGAGGCCCGGGTAATTGAACACCGAGCCCCACGCTTCGGGCGCTCACGCTTCGGCGCGGCGTACTTCGGTACGTGGGTCGCGCAATTCATGTGGACGCTTGAAACCGGGCCTCGGCGCCGCCTTGGTCGCCGGTTCGGCGTGAGCTACTTCGGCGAGCAATTCGGCGGCAACCCAAGCGGCGCCCTGGAGTGTGTGCTGCGCCGTAGTGCGCCGGCGCATGCGGTTGAATTTATTAAGTATGGTGAGGACTGAATGGATTACCCAAAGAGCGTACCCAATGTCGGCCTGGTGGATGGTCAGTTTGCCGACGAGAATCCCGCAACTGGTCAGGTGGGTTCCCTGATCCCATCTGCCTGGGGTAACGCGGTTACCCAGGAACTGCTGAACGTGATCAAGGCGGCAGGCTTTGCGCCTGCCGAAGGTCAGACAAACCAGTTGCTCAAGGCCATTCAGGGGCTGGTGTCTCAGGGCATTAAAAACTCTGTCCGGGTTGCGACCACGGGTGCCATTGCACTGAGTGGCGTCCAGACAATCGACGCGATCGTGCTGGTCGCTGGTGATCGGGTGCTGGTGAAGAATCAGGCCAGCAGTGCACAGAATGGCATCTACGTCGTGGCCGCTGGAGCATGGGTGCGTGCGCTCGATGCTGACGAAAGTGTCGAGGTGAAGCCGGGCATGCTGGTCGGTGTGGATGCAGGTACGGTCAACGGTGGTTCTGTCTGGCGCCTGTCCAATGCTACGCCGCCAACGCTGGGTACCACTGCACTGACCTTTGAACAGGTCTTCGGCAAGACCGGCGTGGTTGCGGGTAGTTATAAAAGTGTCACGGTGGGTGCCGATGGCCGGGTTACGGGGGGCACGAACCCCACTACCTTGGCCGGATTTGGCATCACCGACGCCTTTACCAAGGCTGAAAGTAATGCGGCTATGCAGGCGGCAATTGCGGCCCTGGTGGGTTCTTCTCCAGACGCATTGAATACCATCAATGAGCTGGCAGCCGCTTTGGGCAATGACCCTAACTTTTTGACCACAATGCTCAATCTGCTTGCGGGTAAAGCGGATAAGGCCACCACCCTGGATGGGTACGGCATTATCGACGCACTAAAAATAGGTACCGTGGGGCTGGCTGCGAAAACGGCGCCTCTTTTGCCCGACTTCAAAGCAGTGAACCCGGGTGGTTTATACCAAGCCTACGGCGCTACATACGTTGCAGCGACGCCAAATTCACCGGCAGGAAGCCAAGGTAATGTGTTGGGTGTGATTGCCGTCACGCCGAGGACTGATGCTACTTACTACTTTGTGTTTGAAAATGCTGGAAACTCGTTGAATCGGCGCTTCTGGGTAGGGCAGTACAACAGTGGTACCGATACGCTGTTCTGGTCGGGTTTAATGACCACGGACAAAATCGCCACGCAGGAACAGGTCAATGCGGGCGCCGACGACACGACTATTGTGACGCCGAAAAAGCTGCGTTGGGGTGTTTCGTACTTGCTGGCTGCCAATGGCTATTTAGCGCTCCCAAGTTGGCTTGGTGGGCTCATCATCCAATGGGGTACGGCAATCATTACAACTAACTCCACTGGCGGAAGCACAACCGTAAGCCTGCCATATAGCTACCCAAACAATCATTTTGGGGCCGTTGGTAACTACAAAAAGAGCAGCACTATCAACGACTCATTTCCGGTCAATACCTATCCAACCAGTCTAAGCACCATGGCCATTACCCTTGACGCAGCGACGGCGGGGAGCACCCCCACTGGCGCTCAAGAGGCGTTTTATATTTCGGTGGGGAACTAAGCATGCAGTATCTATTTTGTCACGAAACGATGGGGCTTTATCCGGGCGGCCTGACTGGCGACGCGGTGGGCCGCCCATATATTGAACTGAGTGAGGCAGAGTACCGGGAACTGGCGGGCCATGCGTTAGCCCTGTCCACCGATGGGCGGCCTGTCTTGGCTTCCTCGGTGCCTCCTACCCCTGAGCAGTTGCAGGCATCTGAGCGTGCGTGGCGAGATGGCGAACTGGCGGCTTTGGCTTGGTTGCGTGACCGGCACCGCGATCAGTTGGAAGTCGGTGTTACTACCAACTTGTCGGCGGATCAGTTCGCCGAGTTGCTGGTGTACATGCAGGCGCTACGCGACTGGCCCCAGTCAGAGCAGTTCCCTGTGAATGAGTACCGACCCGTGGCGCCGCCCTGGGTCGCCGAACAACACCAATAGAGCCCCGCACTGTCGGGGCTTTTTCTTTCCTACCGTTTACTTAGGGATGCAACCGATGGCTATTAGCGAGCAGCAACTGCTGCAGATTCTTCCCAACGCTGGCCAGAAAGCCGGCGTTTTTGTTCCTGCTCTCAATGCCGCTATGGGCAAGTATGGGATCGTCACCCGACTGCGCACGGCGGCGTTCATCGCCCAGATCGGCCATGAGTCCGGCCAGCTTCGCTACGTCCGGGAGTTGGGCGGTGACGCTTATCTGGCCAAGTACGATACGGGCACCTTGGCTCAGCGTTTGGGTAATACGCCGGAGCCAGATGGTGACGGTCAGAAGTACCGGGGCAGGGGGCTGATTCAGATAACAGGTCGGGACAACTATGAAGCCTGCAGCGAGGCACTGTTCTGCGACAGTCGTTTGCTCAACACGCCTGAGCTTCTCGAGCACCCTGTCTATGCGTGTCTGTCTGCAGGGTGGTTCTGGCATCGAGCAGGGCTGAATACGCTGGCTGACAAAGGAGCTTTTGTGCTGATCACCAAACGCATCAATGGCGGTATCAATGGTCTGGCTGACCGTGAAGTGCTGTATGAGCGTGCTCTGAAGGTGTTGCCATGAAAGGCATGAATTTTCGTCTGGCCTTCTTGGCTCTGCTGCTAGGGCTCGCCCTGGGTGGTCGGGTGGTGTGGCTGTGGCAGGCCACCAGCTACGGCCAGCAACTGGCCGTGCAGTCCGAAACATTCCAGAGAGAGCGTGAGCAGGCTGCTGCAGCCGTGATTGATTGGCAGGAAGAAGAGCAAGGGCGGCGCCGCGAACTGGAAGACCGCCTGCAGGCCAGTGATGAGGTCCACTACAAGGAATTGACCGATGAACAGAATGACCAGGCTCGCCTGCGTGACCGGCTGGCTACTGCTGATTTGCGGCTGTCAGTCCTACTCGCCGGCCCCGCCACCGTCCCGAGTGGTGGCAGTGGGATGCGAGAAGCCTCCGGTCCCAGCTGCGTGGTTCATGGAGGCACGCGAGCCCAACTTGACCCAGCGCATGCTCAACGAATTGTCGGCATCACCAGTGACGGCGACGAAGGATTGATCGCTCTGAAGGCCTGTCAGGCCTACGTGCGCGGCATCGCGCAATGAAATGAAAGGAGCGAGCCGAGTGGATGCGTCAACATCTGCTCGGCCCGCCAAACCCGCAGACCCTTCCTGCAAGTCCAGCCGAGGCTCCTGCTCTGTGCACAAAGCGCGGGGAGCCTAACACCTGTTTATCCATACAGTAAAGACTTGCTCTCAAATGACGACTCCTATCATTCCTTGGATGGGCGGCAAGCGCCGCCTGGCCGACCGCCTCATTCCGCTCTTTCCCCCTCATGAATGCTATGTTGAGGTCTTTGCCGGTGGTGCTGCGCTGTTCTTTATGCGCCCGCAGCCCGCACCGGTCGAGGTGCTCAATGATCTTAACGGTGACTTGGTGACGCTCTATCGGGTGGTGCAGAACCACCTGGAGGAATTCGTCCGCCAGTTCAAATGGGCGCTGAGCTCACGCCAAATTTTCGAGTGGCAGAAGATGACCCGGCCCGAGACGCTGACGGACATCCAGCGTGCCGCCCGGTTCTTCTACCTGCAGCAGCACGCTTTCGGTGGCAAAGTTACCGGGCAAACGTTCGGTACCGCCACCACCGGGCCTGCCATCAACCTGCTGCGTATTGAAGAGAACCTGTCAGCCGCGTGGCAGCGCCTCGCCGGCACCTACGTCGAAAACCTATCCTGGCTTGCCTGCTCCGAGCGCTACGATCGAGAGCACACCTTCTTCTATATGGACCCTCCTTACTGGCAGACCGCCGGCTACGGCGTGGACTTCCCTTTCGAGGAGTACAAGCGCATGGCCGACTTCATGCGCCGGTGCAAGGGCCGGGTGATGGTCAGCATAAACGACCATCCGGACATCCGCAGAGCGTTCGATGGCTTCCACTTCGAGAGCCTGGATATCCGATACAGCAATACCAACCAGCGGCAGGGCAAGGCCGAGGTTACAGGCGAACTGGTGATCCTAAATTGGCGCCCTGCAGGTCTGGGGCAGCTGTTCTAGTTACGGCATTCGGATTCGTTGGGGTAGGTGCTGCAGACCTGTGGTCCGCCCCTGCGATCTCCTCAAGCCGCGTGTGTGTGATCACCTAGCCAGGTCAAATGATGCGACGAGAAACCGACATTTCCCATTCCATTATTTTCCTTCTGTCGTAGAATCCGCGCTGCCTGCCAGGTTGGTGGCACATGGATATCGTGGATGGGATGATGATTCGGTACAGATCGGAAATTGATGGGCTTCGCGCCTTGGCTATTCTCAGCGTGCTTTTTTATCACGCAGGCTTCGCGTTTATTCCTGGCGGGTTTGTTGGAGTAGATATTTTCTTCGTGATTTCGGGTTTTTTAATAACCTCCATTATCTTGAAGGAAGCCCAGGATGGAACGTTCACATATGCAAGATTTTATGAAAGGCGGATTCGGAGGTTACTCCCTCCTGTGGTCCCTGTGATTTCTGGCTGTTTCCTGTTTTCATTCTTCCTGCTAAGTCCTGATCAATTTTCCAGTTTCGTTAGCAGTTGCTATGCTGTTGTGTTGTTCGTAGCTAATTGGTTCTTCCTCTCGACAGTCGATTATTTCGGCGGTCCAGGAGACCTGACGCCCTTGTTGCATGCGTGGTCGCTCGCAGTTGAAGAACAGTTTTACTTCATTTTTCCTTTCTTTTTGGTGCTGCTTGCTTCGCGGCCGAAGTCAGCGCGCTATGTATTTTGCGCCTCGGTACTAGCCTTGTCTCTAGGTTACTCCGCGTATCTGCTATCACAGGGAGAAGCAGAGACGGCTTTCTATAATTCTTTCGCTAGGTTTTGGGAGTTGATGATCGGCGCGATGTTGGCAGTTTGGAGTCCATCGAAGCCGGAGCAGGCTAAGGCGGATGTCTGTGAGGCCATTGGCGTTGCCTTGATTGCTTATTCGTTTATTTTTTATAATAAGCAGACCATTTTCCCTGGGTTTGGAGCAGTCCCTCCGACGTTGGGTGCCGCTCTGTTAATTTATGCAGCAGGTAACGGTCGAGTAATTTCTAAAATATTGCAATCAAGACCAATGGTCTGGGTGGGGTTGGTATCGTATTCCCTATATCTTTGGCACTGGCCAGTCATCGTATTTATAAAGCTTGTTAAGCCCGGCGCCGGCCCCCTCTTGATGGTGGCTGGACTTCTGGTTTCCTTGGTTTTTGCTGTGCTGTCCTACAAGCTCGTTGAACAGCCGTTCCGTAGGAAGCTTGTGGCTAAGTCAAGGGGGGCGTCGTTCGCATTTGCGGTTTTTTTCATGGCTTCCATTGCTTCAGTCGCCCTTGTGTTGAGCTCTACAAAGGTGGAAGAGCGTCGGGTAGAGTTGTTCGCGAAGGTACGCTCCATGCTGTTTGATGGCGATAAATTGGCTATCGTCGCAACCATAGATACTGAAAACAGATTCTACATGAAGAATCTGAATGTTAACTACTTTGGTAATATGCCTGAGTATAATCAGAGTGTATATGCTGGCTTCACCTGTAGCTACGATAGGAATAATACCGTAGATCGAATTTTTGCATGCGTTAAAGCTCAGGCGAAAGATAGGAACGTCCTGGTGTTGGGCGATAGTGTTGGTAGGGATACCATGCACTCTCTTCGCCGGGTGTACCCTGAGCTGAATTTTATTATGATTCACCAATCAAGTTGTCCGCCTGGTGATGTGGGGGCTCGCTGCTTCCGCCAATCGCGCGAATTGCTGGGTAGGGTTGGTAGAGAGTTAAAGTTTGAGGCTGTTATTATCAATTTCCGGTATCGCCCTCAAGAGTGGCGGGATGTCGAACCTGGAATTGATGCTGCGAAACAAGTTTCTCCGAATGTACTCATGTTCGGTGTGTCGCCCATGTATGCACAGAAAACATCTGACTACATAAAGTCATTGCCTGATTCGTCACCTATCCCCGTATTCATCTCGGCAAAAGACAAAGCTTTGACGCAATGGAGTTACGCTGAGCTTGCCGACCAAGCTAAAGCTATGGCAGAAAAACATAATGTAACCTTTGTGCCCGTTCTCGATTTCTTCTGTCCGTCCGCCAAGTGTCGTATGTGGGTAGACAATCGCCCAGGAGATCCACTGTTTATTGATGAGCAGCATCTCACGAGTAAAGGTATGGACGAATTTGGGGCTTATTTAAAAAATCAAGGGCCTGTGAAATCACTGCTGTAATTAGTCTTGACTTGTAAAGGCTCGCTTCTGCGGGCCTTTTTTTGGTGCGCCCGGCAGGGCGCACTCACTGAGGGGTGAAAGTGCACCTCACACCCGACTGGGGGATGCGCCGGGAAATGATGAGTCGCTCCTACATGACCCAGATCGATCAGCTTTGGCGAGTGAGCTGTACCTAAGACTTGATCGATGGGGCAAAAATGGGGCAAACCGAACGCCTATCTATGCCAATTCACGCCAATTTATGTACGTTTGCGCATATGCAAAAAGGCGCCAAAGCCCTTATGTTATTGTGCTTTGGCGCCTTTTCTCGTTAATACTCCAGCACAATCGGAGTGTGTGCGGAAAGATCAGACATTCAAGGCCTTACAGCGAGCAGTCTTTTGGACAATTGCGAATCGTCTAATACTACAGGGATTTTTTCTGCATTGCTGGCGCTTGGGTAATGTCAATTGCATGCTGGGTCAGTGAGTTGGACGCTCTTTATGCTCATGCATTTTAAGTTCGTTCGGCTGCATTCATTGCTTAGCGCAGTCGGCCGTGGATGTCTTTGAAACTGCTGCGCGCTGCGACACTCGATACCGCAAGGGCGGAGCAGTAGTCGCGCGACCTGCCGCGAGCGTTTCTGCCAAACGATGCTTGGTGTAGGGTAGTGCAGACTTTCAAGGAGCTTGCCATGGACCCGATTACCGTTCTTGCTGCCCGGCTGGGTGAGCATCTGCGTCGCTTCAAGGCTCATGTGACCACCGCCGAGTCCTGCACGGGGGGCGGCATTGCCGAGGCGATTACCCGAATTCCTGGCAGCTCTGCCTGGTTCGAGGCCGGTTATGTGACCTATTCCAATGCACAGAAGACCCGCCAACTCGGGGTTCCTGCGGCGTTGTTCGGCCAGGTTGGTGCAGTCAGTCAGGAGGTTGTCGAGGCCATGGTGCGAGGTGCGCAGGCCGCCAGCGGGGCACGTTTTGCCGTGGCAGTCAGTGGTGTGGCCGGCCCGGAGGGTGGTTCTGCTGCCAAGCCGGTGGGCACTGTATGGCTGGCGTGGGCCGACGGCGAGCAGGTGACGGCCGAGCGCAGGCACTTCGAGGGTGACCGCGAGGCGGTTCGCCGACAAGCGGTAATCGCCGCGCTAGACGGCTTGTTACAGCTTGGGGCGGAGTAAATCGCTATTCGGGGGTAGGCGGAAACAAAACCCTGTGAAATAATACTGGCTACTTATACAGGTGTTCTGGCCGTCAGGGCCTATCGATTACGTGAGGACTTCAATGGACGACAACAAGAAGCGTGCCTTGGCTGCGGCCCTGGGTCAAATCGAACGTCAATTCGGTAAAGGCGCGGTCATGCGCATGGGTGACCATGAGCGCCAGGCGATCCCGGCCATCTCCACTGGCTCGCTGGGGCTGGACATTGCCCTGGGTATTGGCGGTCTGCCAAAAGGCCGTATTGTCGAGATCTACGGTCCTGAGTCGTCCGGTAAAACCACGCTGACCCTGTCGGTGATCGCTCAGGCCCAGAAAATGGGTGCTACTTGCGCTTTCGTCGACGCCGAACACGCACTCGACCCGGAATACGCTGGCAAGCTGGGCGTCAATGTCGACGACCTGCTGGTTTCGCAGCCTGACACGGGTGAGCAGGCACTGGAAATCACCGACATGCTGGTGCGTTCCAATGCAGTTGACGTGATCATCGTCGACTCCGTTGCCGCATTGGTGCCAAAGGCTGAAATCGAAGGTGAAATGGGCGACATGCACGTGGGTCTGCAGGCTCGCCTCATGTCCCAGGCACTGCGTAAGATTACCGGCAACATCAAGAACGCCAACTGCCTGGTGATCTTCATCAACCAGATCCGCATGAAGATCGGTGTGATGTTCGGTAGCCCGGAAACCACCACCGGTGGTAACGCGCTGAAATTCTACGCCTCGGTTCGTCTGGACATCCGCCGTACCGGCGCGGTCAAGGAAGGCGACGAAGTGGTCGGTAGCGAAACCCGCGTCAAGATCGTCAAGAACAAGGTGGCCCCGCCATTCCGCCAGGCCGAGTTCCAGATCCTCTACGGTAAGGGCATCTACCTCAACGGCGAGATCATTGACCTGGGTGTGCAGCACGGTCTGCTGGAAAAATCGGGCGCCTGGTACAGCTATCAGGGCAGCAAGATTGGTCAAGGCAAGGCCAACTCGGCCAAGTTCCTGCAGGACAACCCGGAGATCGCTGCCACCCTTGAGAAGCAGATCCGCGACAAGCTCCTGAACCCGGGTGCGGTAGAGGCTGCTGGCAAGGCTGCGGTCGCCGATGCCGCTCCTGAAGACGATCTGGTCGACGCTGACGCTGACTTCTGATCCCGCCCATGTCCGTCGTACTCGATACCCCCGTCGCCGTAAGGCGGACAGCCATGGACCTGCTCGCGCGCCGCGAGCATGGTCGTGTCGAGCTGACGCGCAAGTTGCGTCAGCGCGGCGCATCTCCCGAGATGATCGAACAGGAACTTGACCGTTTGACGGACGAGGGGCTGCTCAGTGAGGCTCGCTACCTGGAAAGCTTCATCAGTTACCGCTCTCGCTCCGGCTATGGCCCTGCTCGCATACGAGAGGAGTTGAGCCAGCGCGGTTTGCAGCGCTCGGATATCGAGCAGGCCCTGCGTGAGTCAGGGGTAGACTGGCAGGCGCAATTGCTCGATGTCTGGCAGCGCAAGTTCGCAGGGCAATTGCCAAGCGATCCTCGCGGTCGCGCCCAGCAAACCCGCTTTCTGGTTTACCGGGGCTTTCCCATGGACTTGGTCGGCCGCTTGCTGAGCGGCCGAGGTCTGGATGACTAACGTTCCGGGTACTCAGCCTCGATCACATAGCTTCACGTGACCTTCAGCGCTTCCCGTGCATGCTGTGTGGTGTGCATGGGTTGGGGTTTGGCCCAGTTTTCCGGATGGTTGATGAAGTCCACCAGTTCGCGTAGGCGACCGTAATCGCGACCATTGAAGGCGAATGCCAACCGATGCAAATGGCTGAATTGCGGGTCGTCAAGTTCCACACAGCTGTGGGTGTGTTGATGGAAATGACCATGCTGGCGTAGATCTGCAAACACTTCTGCAATATCGAGCATCGCAGCGTCGCTGAGGCGATGATGCATGCGAATGATGAACTGGTTCTTCATCCAGCGACTGGAGTGGTAGTTACTGTAGAACTGGTTGATCTCTTCGACCGCTTCCTCTGTGCTGTGCACCAGGCGCAGCAACTTCATGTCGCTTGGCAGGATGTAGCGGTTTTCTTCCAGCTGATGGGTAATGAATTTCAGGGCGTCCTGCCAGAATGAGCCGCCAGGGGCATCCAGCAGTACCACGGGTACCAACGGGCTCTTGCCCGTCTGGATAAGGGTCAGGACCTCCAGTGCTTCATCCAGCGTGCCAAAGCCACCAGGGCATAGCACCAGCGCATCGGCCTCTTTCACGAAGAAGAGTTTGCGGATAAAGAAGAAGTGGAACGGCAGCAGCTTGTCTGTGCCTTCGACTGTTGCGTTGGCGTGTTGCTCGAATGGCAGAGTGATATTGAAACCCAGGCTATGTTCCACGCCAGCTCCTTCATGGGCGGCAGCCATGATGCCACCACCAGCACCTGTGATGACCATCATGTCCGAGCGAGCCAGTGTGGCGCCCAGTTCTTTTGCCAGGCCATACATGGGGTGTTCGATCGGGGTTCGGGCCGAGCCGAAGACCGTTACCTTGCGCTGGCCTTTGTACTGTTCCAGCACGCGGAAGGCATGATCCAGTTCGCGCAGGGCCTGGAGGGTGATCTTCGCATTCCAGCGGTTGCTGTCGTCATGCGCCATCCGCAGGACGGTCAGCATCATGTCCCGGTAGAGCGACAAGTTGGGGCTGTTGGGGGCGACCAGCTTCAGTTGTTCGTCGACGTTGTCGAGGTTGATTCCGTTGTTCTTGAAGTAGTTCGCAAGAAGCTCATTCGGTTTGTTAGGCATTCAACTTCTCCTTTTGCAGCAAAACTGCTGGCCAGAACGCGTATTTCGATCTGGCTGCAACACTCATGTGTTGCTGGCTGCTTCAGTCCGATTTGCGAGGTCGGCATCTCGATAGGCTCTCTGGGCCTACTGGCAGCACTGATTATCGGTATGGCTATTGTTGCCGCCAGAGGCAGTAGTGTACCGGGTGTGGATACGCCTCCTTGTTGTGCCCGAAATAAAAGTGGTGGTTGGTTATTAATCTAGACCCTGTCGGGTGTTCATGC
Organism: Pseudomonas sp. HLS-6 TE3448; assembly: GCF_053629555.1. Taxonomy (NCBI): domain Bacteria; kingdom Pseudomonadati; phylum Pseudomonadota; class Gammaproteobacteria; order Pseudomonadales; family Pseudomonadaceae; genus Pseudomonas; species Pseudomonas sp. HLS-6 TE3448. Next base: position 2,597,275 of record NZ_JBRJIO010000001.1, read on the forward strand.
TGTCGTGATGGCCTGTTCTTCATAGCATAACGATCATGGATTCATGCCGTTTCAGGTGCAGATGTCGACCGCTCATCTGATCGGATCCAATTAGCAGGACAATCTGATTAACTTCAAGGACGATCACAGTGTTTGAGTGCAGGGAGGCATAACCTATGCGTCGGTTGATTCTGGATGTGGATACACAGTTGTATGCGTCGCTGCAAAGCGCAGCGCAGGCCGGTGACCTGAGCCTTGAGGAGGAGTGCCTGCGACGTCTCGAAGGGGGAGAGTGTCGTTCGCGTTACATCCAGGCACTCGTGTCCGAGTTGCGTGCCGATGAAGAGCAGCGGCGCGCCAGTGAGGGGTAACCTGATTATTTCTTTTTCTGGTTCAGGCCGCAGTCGGAGGCGCTGAAGCGCTGTACGGCTACCGGGCGATTGGTTTTGTACTCGGTAAACTCGTAGCGCAGAACCGCACCGCGCGCCAGTAGCTGACGGTAGCCCGTGTTACGACAGACGCTGGCGCCCAATTGCCCACGAACCATATCCGGATTCGCTCGCATTTGCTGCGCATGGCTTTCACGTACGCTCAAATGGTTGATCAGCTCCTTGCCGTCAACGGTATAACCCTGGTCGAGAATGTCCTCGTTGATCGCCCGAGGTGTGCCAACACTGCTTTCCTTGGCAACCTTGTCCAGCATTTTGCCAAGCTCATAGTCCTGCAGCGAAGCAGCATTTGCCGCCAGAGGCAGAGCCAGCAACAGGCCGAGGGTTGGGGCGATAAAGCGCAGCATGAATTTCTCCTGGTTCGGTAACTGGCGGTTGGACCTGCGCTCTGGCGTTGCGTTCCACCATCGGCAGGCCTGTTTGCGCCAGCGCGCATCGATAGGCTGGCGATTATAGGGGAGCACAGAGCCCGGCTCCATGGCAAAAACACTCGGTGGCTGACGGCCTCTGGTAAACTGCGTCAATTGTCTCCTGCCTTCGTTGTGCCATCCATGACCCATGCTGTCTCCCGTCTGCGAGCCGATCGACTGGCCCGCAGCGTCAAACCTTTTGTTGCACGTGGTTCGCGTGCGCCTCGTTGCCCAGGCTGTCGAGTCATTGACAGCCATTGCCTGTGTGCGTGGAAGCCACGGGTTGCCGCCGAGTCGGCCATGTGCCTGTTGATGCATGATACCGAGCCACTGAAACCGACCAATACGGGATGGCTGATTGCCGACATCATTGCCGACACGACGGCTTTTGGCTGGCAGCGCACCTCAGTGGATGAGCAGTTGCTGGCACTGCTGGAGCAGCCTCACTGGCAGCCTTACATTGTGTTCCCAGGGGAGTTTGTCGAGCCGCAACGGGTGGTGACCGAGGTTGTTCGTGAGCCTGGCAAGCGGCCGCTATTCATCTTGCTGGATGCGACCTGGACCGAGGCGCGAAAAATGTTTCGCAAAAGCCCGTACCTGGACCGCTTCCCTGTACTGAGCCTGCAACCTGAGCAACTGTCACGCTATCGTCTGCGTCGGTCCAAGCGCGATGATCATTTTTGTACCGCCGAAGTGGCAGCCATGTGTCTGGAGTTGGCCGCCGATCAGCGAGCTGCCGAGGCGCTTGATGCCTATCTGGATGTCTTCAGTGCGCACTACCTGGGCGCCAAGTTCCACCGTCCTGTCGATGAACAGGATGACGTGCATCAACGGCTGCAGCCCTTCCTATAGTACAAGGGCGTCCACAGTGTGTTCGGTTCATAATGAGCACGCAGGCAGCGCCGCAAGGTGCCGAACTTGACCACCCGGTCTGAGCTCGGCATCCTTGGCGCCGATTCAGTTGTGACGAAGCTTGAAACACTTTTATCGCCTCGTTACGCCATTTTGGCATGTGGTACTGCCTCCCAAGCCTTGAGTTGCTCCCCGCCAGGCGTCCGGTCTTTAGCGCGCCTGCATAGAACAGGATCATTAGATCGATGGCCACGTACGAAATCCTGATTGCCGATGACCACCCACTTTTTCGCAGTGCGATGCGCCAGGCCGTGACGTTGGGCCTTGGCCCGGACGTGCGGCTGGTGGAAGTGGCGAGCATCGCCGAACTGGAAACCCGATTGACTGAAAAGGCCGACTGGGATCTGGTGTTGCTGGACCTCAATATGCCAGGCGCCTACGGATTCTCCGGTTTGGTCCTGCTGCGCGGGCAGTACCCGCAGATTCCTGTGGTGATGGTTTCCGCTCAGGAAGAGGCATCGGTGGTAGTGAAGTCTCGTGAATTCGGTGCTAGCGGCTTTATTCCGAAGTCGAGCCCGCTGGAGACGATTCAGGATGCCGTGCGCAAGGTTCTGGATGGTGATGTCTGGTGGCCGCCTCAGGCGTTCGAGAAAGTTGATGTTTCAGCTGAAGCCAAGGCGGCCAGTGAAGGGCTTGCCAGTTTGACGCCACAGCAATTCCGGGTGCTGACCATGGTCTGCGAAGGTTTGCTGAACAAGCAGATCGCCTATGAATTGAGTGTTTCCGAGGCGACCATCAAAGCGCACGTCACGGCGATTTTCCGCAAGCTGGGTGTGCGCACTCGCACTCAGGCGGCCTTGCTGCTGCAACAACTTGAGTCAGTTTCGGGAAGCTAAAGCCGTCTGCCTTCACGCTTTTTTGACCCGAGCTGAACTAGCCTTCAGCGTTTTTAAGGATGAAGTGGTTCTTTATGTCGCCATTCAAGGGCCAAACCGGCCTCAAGCGTATTTTCAATGCTGCTGGTTATTCGTTCGATGGCTTGCGTGCTGCCTTCACCGGCGAAGCAGCCTTTCGCCAGTTGGTATTGCTCAATGTCGTGTTGATCCCGTTGGCGTTCTGGCTTCAGGTCAGCCGTGCCGAGCGGGCGATTCTGATCGCTGTCTGCCTGCTTGGCCTGATCGTCGAGTTGCTGAACTCGGCGGTGGAAGCAGCAATCGACCGTATCTCGCTTGAGCGCCACCCATTGTCGAAGAACGCCAAGGACATGGGCAGTGCTGCACAGTTGGTGGCCTTGAGCATGGTCGGCCTGGTCTGGGCGGTAATCCTGCTTTAAGGAATGCGGGGTAGCACGATTTCGTCGCTGCGCTGCACCCCGGCCGTGAAGGTTCTGCATAGCTCCAGGAATTCGCGCATCGCCGAGGTCTGGTACTTCTGTTTATGCCAGATGAAGTAGAACTGTCGGGCGAGGTCAAGCTCGGGGGTTTCCAAGGCTACCAGGCTGCCTCGGCGAAAGGCGTCTCGCAGGGCAAGGCGGGAAATGCAGCCGATGCCCAGCCCTGATTCCACTGCACGTTTGATTGCTTCGGTATGTTCCAGTTCAAGGCGGATATTAAGTGCCGAGCGGTGGTGGCGCATCGCTTGATCGAAGGTCAGGCGAGTGCCTGAGCCTTGCTCGCGCAGAATCCATGCCTCCCGTGTCAGCTCGTCAAGGCTGGCCTGGCCGCGCTGCGCCAAGGGGTGCTGGGGGGCGCAGAACACTACCAGTTCGTCCTCGACCCAAGGCTGAACTTCCAGGTCCGGGTGGTTGCAGTCGCCTTCGATTAGACCCAGGTCAATTTCGTAGTGCGCTACCTGATGCACGATATGCGCCGTGTTCTGCACGTGCAGTTTGACCTGGCTTTCAGGGTGAACCTGCATGAAGCTGCCGATCAGCAGCGTAGCGAGGTAGTTTCCGATCGTCAGCGTAGCGCCGACAGCCAAGGAGCCAAACCCGGACTTACCATTGAGCAGGTCCTCAATTTCCTTGGCCTGGTCGAGCAGTGCGACGGCCTGAGGCAGCAGTTGCTGACCCAGTGCGTTGAGGCTGAGGCGCTTGCCGGCACGGTCGAAGAGCTGGCAACTGGATTGACGTTCAAGCTCTGTGATTGATGTGCTGGCGGCGGATTGCGACAACGCCAGTATGCCAGCGGCGCGTGAGACGCTCTGGTACTGGGCTACGGCGACGAAGACTTGAAGCTGACGAAGCGTAAATCGCATATCTATATAACCGATAAGACATATCTTGATAATTCATTTAACAGATATTGTCGCTGCCACTAAACTATTGCGCAATCGCGCTCACGGTTAGCGCCGCGTTTTTCTTCAGGAGCCCTATACATGAGCAACATGAACCACGAACGTGTTCTCAGTGTCCATCACTGGAACGACACCCTGTTCAGCTTCAAGTGCACCCGCGATCCGGGCCTGCGCTTCGAGAACGGTCAGTTCGTGATGATCGGCCTGCAACAACCTAATGGCCGTCCGCTCATGCGCGCCTATTCGATTGCCAGCCCAAACTGGGAAGAGCATCTGGAGTTCTTCAGCATCAAGGTGCCGGACGGCCCGCTGACCTCGCAGTTGCAGCACCTCAAGGAAGGCGATGAGATCATCATCAGCAAGAAGCCTACCGGCACGCTGGTCCTTGACGACCTGAAGCCGGGCAAGCACTTGTACCTGCTGAGCACGGGTACCGGCCTGGCGCCGTTCATGAGCGTCATCCAGGACCCGGAAACCTACGAGCGCTTCGAGAAAGTCATTCTGGTTCATGGCGTGCGCTATGTGAACGAAGTCGCCTACCGCGAGTTCATCACCGAGCACCTGCCACAGAATGAGTTCTTCGGCGAGGCGCTGCGTGACAAGCTGATCTACTACCCAACCGTAACCCGTGAGCCATTCGAGAACCAGGGGCGTCTGACTGACCTGATGCGCAGCGGCAAGCTGTTCAGCGACATTGGTCTGCCGCCGATCAACCCGGAAGATGACCGCGCGATGATCTGTGGTAGCCCGAGCATGCTGGATGAAACCAGTGAAGTGCTCGACAGCTTCGGTCTGAAGGTCTCGCCACGTATGCGCGAGCCGGGCGACTATCTGATCGAGCGGGCATTCGTCGAGAAGTAATCTCGCGGTTTGAACGAAAAAAAGCAGGCTTAGGCCTGCTTTTTTCGTTTTTACACCTTGCTGGTTCGGGGCTATGGCTCGCGCACGACTTCCAGCACCCGGATCATGTCCGGGTGGGGATAGTGCCAGCGCACCTGCACATCCCAGAACTTTACGCCGTAGATTCGCTCGGCGGGGGGAACCTGGTACGCCGGGCGCGGGTCTTGCGCCAGACATTGCTCGATCAGCTCTGCCAGCGGCTCGCTGAGACGCAAGGCGTGCTCTTGTGCCTGATGCAATGCCTGATCGCTCCACTGCACCAGGATCGGTGCGGGCGGGGCGCTGGCCATCGTATTCACCGCATCGCCAATGCTGTCGGCATAGGGAACGTACGGCTTGATATCCAGCACGGGGGTGCCGTCCAGCAGGTCGATACCGGAGAGGAACAACCGACCCGGTTCAACCTTCTCCAGCCTGACAACCGACTGACCGATGCCGTTAGGGCGGTGGGTGGCGCGCGTTGCGAACACCCCCATGGACTTGTTGCCCCCCAGGCGTGGCGGACGCACCTTCAGTCGAGGTTTGTCCTCCAATGCCTGATGGAACAGGAACAGCAGCCAGACGTGGCTGACCTGCTCAAGACCGGCGACTGCATCGCCCTGATCGAACGGCGGCAGCAGTTCGAGCACCCCGCGCGCGGCTGGCGCCAGTTGGGGTTGACGCGGGATGGCAAACTTTTCCTTGAAGCAGGAGTGCAGGATGCCGACGGGGGCGACACTGTGGTTCATCGGCGCCTCAACCACGTACCCGCAGGGTCAGGCCCTTGAGGAAGTTGCGTAGCAACTGGTCGCCACAGGGGCGGTAGTTACTGTGCCCGACCTTGCGGAACAGTGCGCTGAGCTCTGGCTTGGAAACCGGGAAGTCGACGGCCTTGAGAATCGCGTGCAGGTCTTCTTCCTTGAGCTCAAAGGCGACACGCAATTTCTTCATGACGATGTTGTTGGTCACCGGAAGCTCGATCGGCAGGGCCGGGCGGCTCTCGTCCTTGCCGCGCTTGAAGTACACCAGACCGTCAAGGCAATGCGCCAGGACTTCATCCGGGCAGCGGACGAAGCCTTCTTCATCCTCTTTTTTCAGGTAGGTGGCGATGTCGGCCTTGCTGACGTCCAACCCGCCCAGCTTGATGAGTTCAATCAGCTTGGCGTCGTTGATTTCCAGCAGGTAGCGCAGGCTGCGCAGTACATCGTTGTGAATCATGAGAACAATCCTGATCGGGGGCGCCACCCGAGTGGTAGCGCCTGTGGTGCTAGAACTTTTCCTGAGCCGCCAGATAGCGCCATTGGCCCAGAGGCAACTTGCCCATGGCTACGCCGCCGAGGCGTAGCCTGCGCATGCTGACAACGCTCAGGCCGACACTTTTGCACAACTGCACGATGACGCCGGGTGCCGGGTTTTTCAGTGCGATGCGCAGGCGCGTTTCGTTCTGCCAGCTGGCCTTGACCGGCGGCAGTGTATTGCCTTGCCAGATCACCCCGCGGTTCAGTCGTTCAAGGCCGTGGGCGATGATCTCGCCACTGACTTCGACGACATACTCCTGCTCAAGCTTGGCAATGTCCTGGGTGAGCTTGCGCAATACCCGCCAGTCCTGGCTGAACACCTGCAACCCGCTGGCACCTTCCTGAAGCAGCGCGGCACTCGTCAGGCGGCTGAAGTGGCCCTTGAGTGGGCGCTTACCGTAACGGTGCAGTTCGGACAGGCTGAGCGCATTGATACTGGCCAATGCGCTGTCGAGGGTGTCTTCGGGCTGTTGATTGAGCAACAGGGTGACCGGTTCCAGTGCTTCGGCCTTGGCGCCGGGCAACAGTTCGACCTGCTCGCTGCTGACCTTGTGCTGTGGTTCGTCGACGATCTGGCCGTCCACTGTGACCCAGCCACCCTCAATGAACAGCTCTGCCTCGCGTCGGGAGCAGCCGACAACTTCGATAAGGCGTTTGGAAAGACGAATGGGTTCAGACATGACGACAGCCGTGGCACAGGGAAAGGCCACCATTGTACCCGGCTGGCCCCGGTTAATCCCGGCAACATTCGTCGATAGCGCGGTTTTGCCCTATTTCGGAGTAGTACTACGTTGGCTGTCAGCCTGAAGTTAAAGGCAGTGTATGAACAAGCCTTAAGTGGAGTAGGGGGTAAGGTTGTCCCATGCCGTCGGTTTCTGACCGGCCGATGATTTCAAAGCCTTGTTTGAGATAGAAGCCTAGCGCCTGGGGGTTTTGTTCATTGACATCCAGTTGCTCGGCATTCAGGTGCTCGATGGCGTAGCGCAATAGCTGTTTGCCCACGCCCTGGCCGCGGTAGTCCGGATCAACGAAGAGCATTTCCACGCGTCCGGCGGCAACCCCGGCAAAACCGCTGATACGCTGCTGGCGGTCTTTGCAGCAGATCAGCATGACGGCGTCGAGATACTGTTTGCGCATCTGCTCGCGCAGCAGGCAGATATAGTCGTTCGGCAGAAAGTCGTGGGTGGCGCGCACCGAGGCTTCCCAGACGCGGATCAGTTCTGGGTAGTCGTTGAAGCTGGGGGTTTGAACCCGATGAAGCTGGGGCATTTCAAGGGTCTCCTCTGTGGGATGAGGAAACCATAGCCGTAAAAAAGCCCCGCCATCGCTGGCAGGGCTTTTTCAGACGCGGTTGATCAGAGGGTTTCGGCCCACAGATCGTATTCGTCGGCTTCGGTTACGCGGCACAGCACTTTGTCACCAGGCTTGAGGTCGCGGTCGCTTTCGACATAGACCACACCGTCGATCTCTGGCGCATCGAAGAAACTGCGGCCAATGGCGCCTTGCTCGTCGACTTCATCGATGAGCACTTCGATTTCCTTGCCAACTCGCAATTGCAGGCGTGCGGCACTGATTTGCTGTTGGTGGGCCATGAAGCGGTCCCAGCGATCCTGCTTGACGTCGTCTGGTACGACTTCAAGGCCCAGGTCATTGGCCGGTGCGCCTTCGACGGGCGAGTACTGGAAGCAGCCGACACGGTCAAGCTGTGCCTCGCTGAGCCAGTCGAGTAGGTACTGGAAGTCTTCCTCGGTTTCACCCGGGAAGCCAACGATGAAGGTCGAGCGAATAATCAGCTCTGGGCACTGCTCGCGCCATTTCTTGATGCGTGCCAGGGTCTTGTCTTCGAAGGCCGGCCGCTTCATCGATTTGAGCACTTTCGGGCTGGCGTGCTGGAACGGAATGTCCAGGTACGGCAGGATTTTGCCCTCGGCCATCAGTGGGATCACGTCGTCGACGTTTGGATACGGGTAGACGTAGTGCAAGCGCACCCAGACGCCAAGGCTGCTCAGTGCTTCGCACAGTTCGAGCATGCGGGTCTTGACCGGACGACCGTTCCAGAAATCGGTTTTGTACTTGACGTCGACGCCGTAGGCGCTGGTGTCCTGAGAGATCACCAGCAGCTCCTTGACGCCGGCCTTGACCAGGCGCTCTGCCTCGCTCAGCACTTCGCCCACCGGGCGGCTGACCAGCTTGCCACGCATCGACGGGATGATGCAGAAGCTGCAGCTGTGGTTGCAGCCTTCGGAAATCTTCAGGTAGGCGTAGTGGCGGGGCGTCAGTTTGATGCCTTGTGGTGGCACCAGGTCGATCAACGGGTTGTGGTCCTGCTTGGGCGGAACCACCTCGTGGACGGCGTTGACCACTTGTTCATATTGTTGCGGACCGGTCACGGCCAGTACGCTTGGGTGTACGTCGCGAATGGCGCCTTCTTCGACACCCATGCAGCCGGTGACGATCACCTTGCCGTTTTCGGCAATGGCTTCTCCGATCACTTCCAGCGACTCGGCCTTGGCCGAATCGATGAAACCACAGGTGTTGACCACTACCACATCGGCATCCTGATAGGTGGGCACGACTTCGTAGCCTTCCATGCGCAGTTGGGTCAGGATGCGCTCGGAATCGACCAGGGCCTTGGGGCAACCCAGGGAAACAAAGCCAACCTTGGGCGTGGTGGGCGTAGGGGTGGTGGACATGACTAACCTCGGTGTTGAAGAGGTTGCCAGGCCGAATGGCGCGACAACCTTGGCGGGCGTTTGGGCGCCTCTGATCAAAAAGTGCGCAATTCTAGCGAGCGTAATCCCACTTGACCAGCAGAAATACGACGAACGCTGCGCTATGCTTCGCGGCGTTGTGCCAGCGTTGATGTCAGCTGCTGCGGGTCACCGTTCGCGGATTGCGTAAATGCTAGCATCTGGCGCGAATTTCTCAGGCTTCAGGGTCTTGGTTGCGGGAGTGGTTGATGGTTCAGGCAAGCAGTCATGCCGATACCGGGCAGTCGGCGGCAAAACCGCTAAGCCTGCTGGTGGCAGCGGTCGGGGTGGTTTACGGTGATATCGGGACCAGCCCTTTGTACACCCTCAAGGAAGTCTTTTCCGGCGGCTATGGGGTGCCGGTCAACCATGATGGAGTACTGGGTATTCTGTCATTGATCTTCTGGTCGCTGATTTGGGTTGTGTCCGTCAAGTACGTGCTGTTCATCCTGAGGGCTGATAACCAGGGTGAAGGCGGGATCATGGCGCTGACGGCGCTGGCCCGACGAGCGGCGTCTCCGTATCCGAAACTGCGCACGTTACTGGTGGTGTTTGGTTTGTTCGGTGCGGCGCTGTTCTACGGCGACAGCATGATCACCCCAGCAATCTCGGTACTGTCGGCTGTCGAGGGGATGGAGTTGGCCTTCGAGGGCATCGGTCATTGGGTCATTCCTGTGGCGCTGATCGTTCTGGTGGGGCTTTTCCTTATTCAGCGGCATGGCACGGCGCGAATCGGCATTTTGTTCGGTCCTGTGATGGTTGCCTGGTTTCTGGTACTGGCTGCGCTTGGCGTGCATGGCATTGTTCAGCGGCCTGAAGTGCTTCAGGCGCTCAATCCCCTGTGGGCGGTACGCTTCTTCATTGTGCATCCCGGTATGGGCGTAGCGATTCTTGGGGCGGTGGTGTTGGCGTTGACGGGCGCTGAAGCGCTGTATGCCGACATGGGGCATTTTGGTCGCAAGCCCATTGCACGGGCCTGGTTTGCCCTGGTGTTGCCAGCGCTGGTGCTCAATTACTTTGGTCAGGGTGCCTTGATCCTGGAGACGCCGGATGCCGCACGCAATCCGTTCTATCTGTTGGCACCGGACTGGGCACTGATACCTCTGGTCGGTTTGGCGACGCTGGCGACGGTCATTGCCTCCCAAGCGGTGATTTCCGGGGCATTTTCCCTGACTCGCCAGGCGATCCAGCTTGGCTATGTGCCGCGTATGCACATCCAGCACACCTCCAGTGACGAGCAAGGGCAGATCTATATCGGCGCCGTGAACTGGTCGCTGATGGTCGGTGTGATTTTGCTGGTGCTCGGTTTCGAGTCCTCGGGCGCCCTGGCCTCCGCTTACGGTGTAGCCGTGACCGGGACCATGCTGATCACGACCTTGCTGGTTTCTGCTGTCATGTTGCTGTTGTGGAAGTGGCCACCGGTTCTGGCTGTACCGGTATTGGTCGGCTTTCTCTTGGTCGATGGGCTGTTCTTTGCCGCCAACGTGCCGAAAATTTTCCAGGGTGGCGCATTTCCGGTCCTGGCGGGTATTGCCCTGTTCATGTTGATGACCACATGGAAGCGCGGTAAACAGATTCTGGTTGAACGGCTGGATGAAGGAAGCCTGCCGCTGCCGATCTTTATCAGCAGTATCCGCGTGCAGCCGCCCCATCGGGTTGAAGGTACTGCAGTGTTCCTCACTGCACGGGCGGATGCCGTGCCCCATGCGCTGCTGCATAACATGTTGCACAACCAGGTGTTGCATAAACAGGTCGTGCTGCTGACTGTAGTCAACGAGGATGCGCCGCGCGTGCCTGCCCAGCAGCGCTTTGAGGTCGAGGCCTACGGTGAGGGCTTCTACCGGGTCATTCTGCACTTCGGCTTCATGGACGAGCCAGATGTGCCTGCAGCACTGAAGTTGTGTCATCTCGAGGAACTGGACTTCAGCCCAATGCGCACCACCTACTTCCTCAGCCGGGAGACCGTTATCGCTTCGCGTCTTGTGGGGATGGCGCGGTGGCGTGCGACGGTGTTCGCGTTCCTGCTGAAGAATGCCAACAGTAACTTGCGCTTCTTCAACCTGCCGCTTAACCGTGTGATTGAACTGGGAACCCAGGTCGAAATGTAACGGGCAAAAAAAACGGGCTCCGCTGGGAGCCCGTTTGCACAGTCGACTTACTGTTGTTCGGCGACGCTGGTTTTACCTTGACGGTTTTCGATGCCGTCGATCAGGCGTTTGGCCAGGGCCGGGTAGTTCTCGTCGAAGTGATGGCCGCCCGGCAGCTTGAGCCGCTCGCCAACGGCCGTACTTTCGGTACAGCCACTTTCGTCGGTTTCCTCCAGGCCATAGACACAAAGCACCTTGGCTGCGGGCAATTTGGCCATTTCCGGGCCGGTTGGCGCCTCTTTGCCAGCATTGCCCAGCCAGCCTTCGACTTCGATTTCAAAGCTGCCGCTGCGGGCAAAGGCCAGCAAAATCACTGCGTCAATGCGCTTTTGATCTTCGCTGGGTAAGCGGTTGTAGATTGCCGGCAGCACGTCGGCGCCGAAGGAGTAGCCCGTCAGTACGAAGCGCTTGGTGCCCCATTTCTGGCGATAGTGTTGCATCAACTCGGACAGGTCGACGGCGCTTTGCTCTGGAGTTTTGTGCTGCCAGTAGTAACGCAGGGTATCGATACCTACCACCGGGTACCCCAGTTTGGCCATTTCACCCGCGACGTCCCGGTCCAGGTCGCGCCAGCCGCCGTCACCGGATAGGAACAGCGTTACGGTGTCAGCCGTTTGCCCGGCAGGTACTTCAACAACCGGGATGCTCATGGCGTTGCCGTCCTGACCAATCAGTGCCTGGGTCAGTTGAGCCTTGAGTACTTGAGGCAAGTGGACGTCGTAGTCGCTGATGCTGGTTTCTGCATTTTGCTGATCACGGACGAAGGCCGCACTGGCGTCATCCGGATTGTCGTTCCAGGCCACGCTCCAGTGGCCGTGCGCGGCTGACTTCGGCAGAGGGGCAGGGCAGCCTGCCTGCTCAAGGGTGAAATCGACCGAAATCGCCTGAGCCTTGTCGTTTGTCTGTTCGGACAGCCAGCGCCATGCCTGTGCGGCGCCAGGGCCGATGCCCGCAACCAGAGTGGCGTCGCCCTGAAGTTGCTTGAGCGCCTCCTGCACCACCTGCTGCTGTTTAGCGCAGTCGGTGACCGGTAGGATCACTTGAACGAGTTGGGCGCTGCCACTCTGGCTCAGGTCGAGCAGTTGTTTATCACTCAGGGTTTGATCCTGAGGGACGGCTACGAGCACGCGGGCCTTGGCTTGGGTGCCAGGCGTTGTACGGGTCACGGGGCTACCGTCCTGCAGTGACAGGTGTTCCAGTTGTGCCTGTGGTGCTGGTCGTGTCCAGAGCCAGAAGCCCAAGGCGGCGGCAATCAGGGCTGCCACCAAGGTTGTCAGTGCGTACAGCCAATAGCGTCGAATCATTAGCGTTTCACCAATCCAGTCAGGCCGCCGGCGATCAGGGCGGCAGTGTCGGCCAGCGCTACCAGCGGATCAAGTCCTGCGGGTACGGCCATGTAACGGGGTTCCCAGTCGGGCTGGAACTTGTCTTTGAAGCGGCGCAGGCCCTGAAAGTTGTAGAGTTGTTCGCCGCGCTGAAAAACCAATGAGCCCAATCGTTGAGTCAGTGGTGCGCCACGCCGTGGTTGCAGCCCGGACAAGGGCACCATGCCCAGGCTGAAACGAGCGTAGTCATGTTTTTTATAGTGTTGGATCAGGCCGATCATCATGAACTCCATGGTCAGCTTCGGTGCTTCTGGGTGTGCGCGCATCAGGTCAAGGCTGGCCAGTTCATGGCTGTGGGTTTCCAGCAGGTTGGCGAACGCCACCGGACGGCCTTCGAACCGGATCAAGGCAATGCGAAAGTGCTGCAGGTAATCGGCGCTGAAGCGGCCCAGTGAGAAGCCTTTCTCACGTACGTTCTTACCGGTCAGCCACGCATCGGATATGACCTTCAGTTCTTCCAGCGGTGCTTCTCCTGGTTCATGAATTTCCAGGGTCAGGCCGTCCCGACCGCCGCGGTTCCAGGTGTAGCGCAGATCCTTCATTTCCTTGCCCTTGGCTTCAAGGTCGAAGCGCTTGAGGTCGACGCGTGCTTCTTCGCCCAGCTTGAGTGCGGTCAGGCCGATGTCCATATAGAACGGCAGGTTCTCCGCGCGTACCTGATAGAACACTGGACGGGCGTGGTGAACATCGCAGAGGTCGCGGAACTGCCAGATCATCTCGGCACGTTGTTGAGCAGGGCCGATGGGGTCATACAAGGCGACCAGGCTGCGGCCGCGACGTGCATACATGAGGAAGGCATTGTTATCGGGGTGAAACAGCAGGGCCTTGTCGCCGGTCAGGGCCAGGCCACCGTCGGGCTGGTCCGATGCGAGCAGGATGTGCTTGGCGCGCTGCAGTTCGTCGTCGTTTGGCAGGTGAATGACAGGCCTGGCGGTGCGCAGTAGCCACGTGAGTGCCACGATCACCAGCACTACTGCGCTGCCCAGCGCCGAGCGCAGGCCTCGCGGTGCATCAGCATCCAGGGTGAATTGCCACCACAGTTGATGGCTGTAAGGAACGTCCTGATAGGCGAATAGCAGAAGCCAGATCGAGGCGCCCAGTACGCAGGCGCTGGCGACAACGTAGACAGGTGAAAACGGTAACTCCAGAAGGCGACTGGGGCGATAGAACGAGCGACGAAACAGCGCCAGCAGGCATGCGGTGAGGATCAGAATGCTGGCTTCTTCCCAGTCGAAACCCTTGAGCAAGGACAGCAAAGCGCCCACCAGCAGCAGGATGGTGGTTAGCATCCAGGCTGCCGAAAGGCGCCGACGCAACCCTTGGGCCAGCAGTAGGCAGAGTACGCCAACCAAACTGGCACCGAAGTGAGATGCGTCGATTAGCCGATGGGGTACCAGGAAGCCCATGTGTTCCAGGCGGGTGTCAATCTCAGGGGTAGCACCCGAAAACAGCAGGACCACACCGGAAAGGAACACCAGAACCGCCAGTACTGGCGCGGCAAGGCCGGAGGCCGCCCGCATGGCTTGACGGGCAAAAAGAAAGCGTCTCGCCTCGGTGGCCAGCAGCGCTACGCAAGCCAGCAGCAGAGGAAGCACTACATAGATCAGTCGGTAAAGCAGCAGTGCTGCAGCCAGTGGGGCAGCACCCAATTGGTTGGCGAAGGCTGCCAGCAGAATGGCCTCAAATACACCAACGCCGCCGGGAACATGACTCAATACACCAGCAGCCAGTGCGATGAGGTACACCAGCAGGAAGGCACCAAAGGGCGGTGCTTCTGGCAGGAGCAGATAAAGCACTGTGGCTGCAGCGGCGACATCCAGTGCAGTAATGACCAGTTGCAGTGCGGTCAGTCGAACGCCTGGCAGGCGCAAGGTGCGTCGACCAATCTGAACCAGCAGGTTATCGGTAATGGGCTGTTCGGGCAGGCGTCGACGGTAAAGGCCAAACGCAAGGAGCGCGCTTAGCGCGAGAACCAGTACCGCAAGGCTCGCCAGCAGGTTCGCTGGCAGGCGCAGCGCCATAGACGCAGCGTGCAGGTCGCTAAGGGTCGCGAGCGCGGCCAGCGGCGGTAGCGCGCAACCCAGGGAGAGGCTGGCGAACAAGGTCATGCGCGCCACCTCGGACGCTCCCAGACCATGCCGCGCATAGAGGCGATAGCGCACGGAGCCACCAGACAGCAGCGACAGGCCAATGGCGTTGCCAATGGCGAATGCAGTAAAACCGCCCAGTACCAGGGTTTGGGGGGCGAGCTTCACATTTGCATAGCGGCTGGCCGACCACTCATAACCGAGCAGGATGATAAAGCCGATCAGGGTGGCCAGCAGTGCGCCACCAAGTGATGGCAATGGAATACTCAGCAGTGAGTCGTGCAGCGCATAGATATCCAGCTCATTGAGCATGTGCCGACAGGCCACCAGGGCAATGCCGAACAGCAGCAAGGTTACGGTCAGGCCAATGGGCTGGCGGTACTTGCTGACCCGCTCAAGCCAGCGCAAGCGCTGCGGCGCAATTGGCTGGGCTGCAGTTACCGAAGTCTCGACGTCAGTGGTGTGAGTGCGCATCAATCACCTATTGGATTGTGCGCGACAGGATGGAAGTACCCAGTCAAGTTACCAATCCCTGTGGAATATATTTACAGAATATTACCCTGTGATGACGCTTATGCGATGCACCGGGTTGGTTAAAGAAGTTTCATGCTGCCCTGTAGTAGGGCGGAGAAGGGTTGCGTATGACGAGCGCAAAAAAAAAGGCCACTTTTTTCAAAGTGGCCTTTTTCAGACGTTTGGTTGCGGGAGCCGGATTTGAACCGACGACCTTCGGGTTATGAGCCCGACGAGCTACCAGGCTGCTCCATCCCGCGTCTGTGGGGCGCATTCTACAGCGTTGGCTATTGCTGTCAATGCTTAATTATTGAATTTCAATGGAAAACCCTGTGGGGCTTTTTTCGGCGCAAAGAAAAAGGCCACTCTTTCGAGTGGCCTTTTCTTAATCTGGTTGCGGGAGCCGGATTTGAACCGACGACCTTCGGGTTATGAGCCCGACGAGCTACCAGGCTGCTCCATCCCGCGCCTGTGGAATGAGATTCTACAGTTTTGCGCGATGCTGTCAATAGCGATGTGGAAAAAAACCTTTTCGTTCAACTATTTAGCCAGCCTGTAATGCCCTGCGAGGCAGGCGGGCCATGGCCTGTGCCGGGTTTTGCATCCTGTCGGGTGCACGGTTCGGCAACAGGGTGAGATACTGCGAGCACTCTTTTTACGGGTTGCTTGGCCAATCATGCCTCAACGCAAGATCATCCATATCGACTGCGATTGCTTTTATGCCGCCATCGAAATGCGCGATGACCCCCGCTTGGCGGGTCGGCCTATGGCGGTCGGCGGCGCTGCCGAGCGGCGAGGGGTCATTGCGACCTGTAACTATGAGGCCCGGGCCTTCGGTGTGCGCTCTGCCATGTCATCACGGCATGCGCTAAAGCTGTGTCCAGACCTGTTGATCGTCAAGCCGCGCATGGATGCTTATAAAGAAGCATCGCGTGAGATACAAAACATCTTCCGCGACTACACCGATCTCATCGAGCCCCTGTCTCTGGATGAGGCTTACCTGGATGTGTCAGACAGCCCGCACTTTTCCGGTAGCGCCACGCGCATTGCCGAAGATATCCGTCGGCGGGTTTCCCAGCGTTTGCACATCACGGTCTCGGCGGGAGTGGCGCCCAACAAGTTTTTGGCCAAGATCGCCAGTGACTGGCGCAAACCCAACGGTTTGTTTGTGATTACGCCTGCGCAGGTTGAGGAATTTGTCGCGGTGTTGCCGGTGAGCAAGCTGCATGGTGTCGGCAAGGTAACGGCGGACAAGCTCGGTCGGCTGGGCGTTGTCAATTGCCTGGAGTTGCGCGATTGGAGTCGCTTGGCGCTGGTGCGCGAGTTTGGCAGTTTTGGCGAGCGACTTTTCAATTTGGCGCGGGGCATTGATGAGCGCGCCGTGCAGAATGATTGTCGGCGTCAGTCGGTCAGTGTTGAGAACACCTATGATGCCGACTTGCCCGATCTGGCAAGTTGTCTGGATAAATTACCCGCATTGCTGGATGCACTGGCAGGTCGCATGGCGCGTATCGATAGCAGTTATCGGCCGGGTAAACCGTTCGTCAAGGTCAAGTTCCATGACTTTACTCAGACCACGCTGGAGCAGGCGGGGGCAAGCCGCGACTTGGAGAGCTATCAGCATCTGATGAGCCAGGCATTTGCCCGTGGCGGCAAGCCTGTGAGGCTGCTTGGGATTGGGGTGCGCTTGCAGGATTTGCGCGGGGCGCATGAGCAACTAGAGCTGTTTTCGCTCGATTGAGGTGGGGCACGTCAGGCACGTACCCACTACTCATCGGTCAGGTAATCAGTGAGCGCCAGGATCGGCAACCAGACGGCCGGCTTCTGTGGTCAGTGACTTGAGGAACTCCTGCTGCAGTTCTGGATCGTTGCGGGTCAGCTCGATCAGGCTCTGCTCCAGTTCGCTCGCCTCTTCTTCCATGCCCAGTTCTGAAAGACGCTTGACGCGATGAACCCATTGGCTGACTTCATCGTCTTCCAGGTCGTCGAAAATCAGGTCGTGGGCTTCTACCAATTTGCCACGCAGCGTACTGCTGAGCAGCAGGCTGGCATCGGCACGGACGTTGTTTTCCTCATCGGTTACTTGCAGATGCAAGGTGCCGACATGGCTGAGGTTTTGGTCGGTGAAGGGGTCGTCAAGCAGGTTCAGGCGCAGAATACCGTTACGGTCGGTAGTCAGCTCATGTGTCAGCTTGCCTGCCTTGATCTCCACGGGGCGTTCGCTCCAGGGCAGGCTGGTTTTTTCCTGGCGCTTGTCCTTCTGAACCTCATCGATAGCGGCCAGATTCTGCTGGGCGCGACCGTTGGATTGTGTGTTCATGAATGGGTTCAGGCCAGCGAAGCCATAGCTGAGCCAGTCGTGAGTAACGCTGTCTGGCAGATTGCCCAGTGTGAAGACGTTGACGATGTTAGCGCCTGCACCGGCTACCACCGCGACCGCACCCAGCGGGATCTCATAGATTTCCCGCCAGGGCTGATAGGGGGTGTAGCGATCGTAACGACGCGTCACTTCAAACTCGGTGACTTCGAAGTTTTTCTGCTCTTGAATGCGCACGCGGCGTTGTGGCAGCTCAAGCACCTTGGGCTCCCCGACATCGATCTGCAGGCTATGCTCGAGCAATTTGCGCTCGATGCGCTCCTCGTGCTCGCTGCGCTGGGACATCTGATTGGCGCAGCCGCTGAGGAGCAGGGCACCGCACAGTGCGGTGCCCCCCAAGGTAAAGGTACTTCGCTTGAACATGATTACTCTTGCGTTGGCTGTCAGCGACGGATACGAGCTTGCAGGAACGACAGGGCATCGGCCAGCGCCAGAGGCTGAGCGTCGCGTTCGGTGCGGTGCTTGTACTCCAGGTTGCCTTCGGCCAGGCCGCGATCACTGATTACGATCCGGTGCGGGATACCGATGAGTTCCATGTCGGCAAACTTGATGCCTGGGCTGGTCTTCTTGTCACGATCGTCCAGCAGGACCTCGAAGCCGGCAGCGGTCAGGTCGGCATACAGTTTGTCGGTTGCTTCACGAACCTGCTCAGTCTCATAGCGCAGCGGTACCAGGGCGATCTGGAACGGTGCCAGGGTATCGCTCCAGATAATGCCGTTTTCGTCATAATTCTGCTCGATTGCAGCCGCAACGACACGGGATACGCCAATGCCGTAGCAGCCCATCGTCAGGGTTACAGGCTTGCCGTTCTCGCCCAGCACCTGGCACTTCAGGGCTTCGCTGTACTTGGTGCCGAGTTGGAAGATATGCCCGACTTCGATGCCGCGCTTGATTACCAGAGTGCCTTTGCCGTCAGGGCTTGGGTCGCCTTCCACGACGTTGCGCAGGTCAGCGATCTGCGGAACCGGCAGATCGCGCTCCCAGTTCACGCCGAAGTAGTGCTTGTCGTCGATATTGGCGCCGATGGCAAAATCGCTCATCAGGGCTACGGAGCGGTCGATAATGCACTCCAGTGGCAGGTTCAGCGGGCCCAGGGAGCCGGCGCCAGCACCAATGGCGTCGCGCAGTTCGGCGTCGCTGGCCATGACCAGCGGGTCAGCGACCTGCTCAAGTTTGGCGGCCTTGATTTCGTTCAGTTCGTGGTCGCCACGTACAACCAGGGCAACCAGCTTGCCTTCTTCGGCGCCATGAACGATCAGGGTCTTGATGGTGCGCTCAATCGGCAGTCCGTGGCCTTCGACCAGTTGGGCGATGGTCTTGGTATCTGGCGTATCGACCAGGCGCAGTTCCTGGGTAGGGGCAGGGCGAGCCGTTTCCCGTGGAATCGCTTCGGCTTTTTCGATGTTCGCTGCGTAGTCGGAGCTGTCGCTGAAGATCACATCGTCTTCACCCGACTCGGCCAGTACGTGGAACTCGTGGGAGTAGGAGCCGCCGATGGAGCCGGTATCGGCTTCTACCGGACGGAAGTTCAGGCCCAGGCGGGTAAAGATATTGCAGTAGGCCTGGTGCATGCGGTCGTAGGTTTGCTGCAGGGAAGCCTGGTCAGTATGGAAGGAGTAGGCATCCTTCATGATGAACTCACGGCCACGCATCAGGCCGAAGCGTGGGCGGATCTCATCACGGAATTTGGTCTGGATCTGGTACAGATTCAGTGGCAGCTGTTTATAGCTGTTCAGCTCGTTGCGGGCCAGATCGGTGATGACTTCTTCGTGGGTTGGGCCGACGCAGAACTCACGGTTGTGTCGATCCTTCAGGCGAAGCAGCTCTGGGCCGTACTGCTCCCAGCGGCCAGACTCCTGCCACAATTCGGCAGGCTGGATGCTTGGCATCAGCACTTCCAGGGCTCCGGCAGCGTTCATTTCCTCGCGCACCACGGCTTCGACCTTGCGCATTACCCGCAGGCCCATCGGCAGCCAGGTATAAAGGCCGGATGCCAGCTTGCGGATCATGCCTGCACGCAGCATCAGTTGGTGGCTGATGACGACTGCATCGGAAGGGGTTTCTTTCTGGGTGGCGAGCAAATATTGACTGGTGCGCATGGTAGGCCGTTGTCGGTTGCTTAACTGAAATGACCCGCATTGTACGGGCGGGATTCGGTGACGTACAGGATGGTGGCGGCTGAAACTGCAGCTATCTGTTTGCAATAAAAGAAAAAGCCCGGCAATGCCGGGCTTTTTCGTACTGATTACCGGTAGCCGAAGGGCTTACAGGATGCTCAGCGGGTACTCGACGATCACACGTACTTCGTCGATGGATGGCGAACCGTAGTAAACGCCGTCTGCGGAGCGGTAGGTCGCCTGGCGAACACGGAAGCTCAGGTCTTTTGCTGGGCCTTCCTGCAGGACGTACTTCGCTTCGATGTTACGCTCCCACTCTTTGCCGTTGTTAGTACCTTCTACGTTAGCATCGGTACCACGGATATAGCGGGTCATGAAGCTCAGGCCTGGAACGCCGTAGGTGGCCATGTTCAGGTCGTAGCGAGCTTGCCAGGATTTTTCGTCTTCAGCGTTGAAGTCGGAGCGTTGTACCGAGTTGGCCAGGAAAATGGTACCGCCACCATCAACGCCATAAGCGTAGTCACCGTCACCGGTTACACGCTGATGGGCAAGGGTGAATGTATGAGCGCCAATGTTGTATGCAGCCGAAAGGCTGAACGCACGGTTGTCAAGTTTTTGACCGTCATACGCCGTGACGTTGTTAGCGCCTTCGCCTTTGGTGTCATAGATGTTGAAGTCGAATACCAAGCCTTGCGCGTCGCTGATCGGCAGGCTCCAGTTCACGTTGGCGTAGTACTTGCGCCAGTAATCTTCTACTTTCGAATAGTACAGGCTGGTGCTCAGGGTGTCGGTGATTGCGTAGGTGCCACCGAGAACATCGGCTTTTTTCAGGTGCAGGCTGTCACGGTCGGTTTGATCTTGGGCGTTGATGCCAGTGAAGTGACCGGCGTGCAGGGTCAGGCCTTTGATTTCGTTGCTGGTGATCAGGGCGCCCTCTGCAACTTCAGGCAGCAAACGGCTGTCGTCGGTAGCGAGAACCGGCAGCGCGGTGAACTGGTCGCCGACTTTCAGAACGGTGTCAGAGATGCGGAGTTTGACTGCGCCACCACCCTCGGAGTAGTCGTCTTGCGAGCGACCATCAGAGCCCGTCGGGAACAAGCCGGTGCCTGCACGGCCTTTGCCGCTGTCCAGTTTCAGACCCAGCAAGCCAATGGCGTCTACACCAAAACCAACGGTGCCTTGGGTGAAGCCCGATTCAAAGGTACCGATGAAGCCTTGGCCCCACTCTTCGCGGCGGCTCTGGCCACTGTCGTTATTGCGGAAGTCACGGCTGAAATACAGGTTGCGAAGTTTGACGTTCAGCGCGCTGTCTTCAACAAAACCCTTGGATTCATCCTGGGAAGATGCCATTGCCAGTTGTGAGGTACCCGCGGCTACGGCCAGGGCGATAATGCTCCACTTCATCACGCGCATCGTGACTTGCTCCTTTGGTTTTTAGGAAGAGTTGCTGCCAGCCCAACTGGTTTTTTTATGCGGGCGGCTCTTTCTTTTTTTGCGTCGGCGGAATGTATATCACGCTGACGCATGTTGGCGATACTTGCGAAATGAACCTTTCGGTAACTTTACGGTCATGTCGCAAACAGTGTTGTCCCTGTCGCAAATCACGTCCCGGTTTTACGGGGCGTAGAACTCCAGCGCTGTTTTGGGCGGCTTAAGGATAGGTAAAAATAATCTAACCCTCGGCGCCAGCAACTCCCTGGTTACCCATGCAGCTGTTGTTATCTGTCGCACTCACCGTGTTCAGGATGGTGCTGTGTCGACTATGGTCAGCAATGGATGCAACAAGCGTGCACAAATCAGTGCCGGCCTCACAAATTTTTCACCTTTTTTTACGAAAACGCC
The DNA here is from genome assembly GCF_053629555.1 of Pseudomonas sp. HLS-6 TE3448. Taxonomy (NCBI): domain Bacteria; kingdom Pseudomonadati; phylum Pseudomonadota; class Gammaproteobacteria; order Pseudomonadales; family Pseudomonadaceae; genus Pseudomonas; species Pseudomonas sp. HLS-6 TE3448. The sequence goes on from NZ_JBRJIO010000001.1 coordinate 2,618,655, forward strand.
TGCAAATGCCGAAAACGCGGGGGGCTAAGATCGCTTGGTTTGATCGGTTCTGCACTAATGACATAAGGCTTTTTTCGGGTTTTCACGTGGGCGTTACTGTCGGCGCAACGGGTGTTGGGTAGATTTTGGATACTCGCTGCATTCGGCTGGAGCGGGTGGCGTCATTTTGGTGCGAAAAGTAGCGCTTCTGTTACCGTTAGATTGTTAGCTATGTAACTAAGGGGCTTTTGTTTCAATAAATTGGCGCTGCTGATGCGTGTGGCCTTGATCGGTCGTGCTCTGTCGGATGAACAGCGGTATTCTGCGTGTAGTGGTCTGCTTGGTGTCAATGCAAGTGAGACGGGTTATCGACTGTCGGGAGATGTGCCGTGTTTGTTCTGGATCCGCGCCTTGAACAGGATACGTATGTGCTGGGTGATTTTCCGCTCTGCCGTCTGTTACTGAGTAAGGATGCGAACTACCCTTGGTTTATTCTGGTGCCTCGCCGTGCTGAAGTCAGTGAGTTGTTTCAGCTTGATGGGGGTGATCAGCAGCAGCTCTGGAAGGAAACGACTGAGCTGGCTGAAACCCTCAAAGACAGCTTTGCCGCAGACAAGATGAATGTGGCAACGCTGGGGAATGTGGTCAGTCAGTTACACATGCACGTCATTGTTCGGCGTCGGAGTGATCTGGCCTGGCCTTCGCCGGTGTGGGGGCATTCGCCTGCCAGTCAGTACACGGCAGAGCAGCTTGCCGAAATTCGCCAGCGCCTGAAGATGGCGCTGGATGATGATTTTCAAGTCGTGGAGGGTTGAGCCATGTCGCTTGAGTTAAGAATCATGGAGCTGGAGAGCCGCCTGGCATTTCAGGACGACACCGTTCAGGCATTGAATGATGTGCTGGTCGAGCAGCAACGTGTGGTTGAGCGCCTGCAGTTGCAAATGTCGGCGTTGCTCAAGCGCTATGAGGAGATGGTAGGTCAGTACCAGAGCGCTGAAGAGGAAGCGCCGCCTCCGCATTATTGAGAGCACCGTTCAACGGGTACAAAAAAACCGCGATCAGCCAGGCTGTCGCGGTTTTTTATTGTATGCAATCAGCGGCGTGGTGCGGCAATCACGTCTTCTGCCTGGAGGCCCTTGTCGCGGTTCATGACCGAGAACTCGACACGCTGGCCTTCGACCAGTACTCGGTGGCCTTCCCCGCGAATGGCGCGAAAGTGAACGAAGATGTCATCGCCAGAGTCGCGGGAAATGAAGCCGAAGCCTTTAGAGGTGTTGAACCACTTCACGGTGCCTGTATCACGATTGCTCATATCGTAGTTTGGGGCTTGATTGTGAAGGGGGCGGGTTTTTACCAGGTTTGCGATCAGGTGGGTAATGACTGCAAGCACTGCGCAGATCAGGGCGGGCAGGCTTCCCATGTCCTGGCGGGCAAGCAGGGTGATGGTTTGCAGAACCACTGCCAGTACCAGCAGTGCGCTTGCCAGTTGTTGCAGGTGCTGACGAGGACGCGGCAGCGTTGCAACAGGAGCCAGGGTCAGGTTGAGCAGGCCGAAGAGTGCCAGGTAGACGGCGTCCGGTTGCTGCAGGAAAGGTGCCGCATCGGCTCTCAGGCTGGGTATTAAGGACAGCAGCAAAGCGGCTGCGCCCGTCAGGATGTGGACGATCTTGAACATGGTGGTTGGCTCACATTGTATAAGGAGGATCACAGGAAGAGCTGGCTCCATGGCGCGCAGGTGCACATTAGGGCGCAAAAACATGGAGGAGCAGCCTATGCGTCATGGCCTGGATGATTGGTAATGACAACACGCTACCTATTTAACAGCAAAGCTTGGGGGTTCTCAAATCGGCGGTCGGCGGCGGCTCATATGGCATGAGGTTTGGCCGATTCTGCCGCTGCAATCTGTCGCAGGTCTGCCGGGAAGGCTGCAGGGGTAGGCGAGTCTTGGTAGAGTGGCAAACATACCTGCTTGATGAGCAGGCACCATAGGAAGGGGAATGACATGGCAATTGATATCGGTATCAGTGAAGAAGACCGCAAATCTATCGTGGAAGGTTTGTCCCGTCTGTTGTCGGATACGTATGTCTTGTATCTGAAAACGCATAACTTTCATTGGAATGTCAGTGGTCCAATGTTTCGTACGCTACACCTGATGTTTGAAGAGCAGTATAACGAATTGGCCTTGGCCGTGGACTTAATTGCCGAGCGTATTCGTGCGTTGGGCTTTCCTGCGCCGGGAACTTATTCCACCTATGCGCGCCTTTCTTCCATTAAGGAAGAGGAAGGCGTGCCGTCGGCTGAAGAAATGATTCGTCAGCTGGTGGAAGGCCAGGAGGCGGTCGTGCGGACCGCGCGCGGCCTCTTTCCGTTGCTCGACAAGGTCAGTGATGAGCCGACCGCCGACCTGCTGACTCAGCGTATGCAGGTGCATGAAAAGACCGCCTGGATGTTGCGTGTGTTGTTGGATAAGTAATGTTTGGGTGTTAATCAGGCAATATTTCCTTATCTGATTAAAAAGCCTGGCCCTTTAGGGGTCAGGCTTTTTTATTTATAACGCTGTTGTCGGTGCGCAGGGAAGTGTTTCGTCGGTAGAATTTTTATCTCGTGTCTGGCGGATTGCTCCTACGGCAATAGCGTTTTGTTCTTCTAGAATGAAAATTATGTTCGGCGCTTTATAAGAGGGCGTGCGGCGTTAGTCGCTTATTTGTTCTCTTATTTATAAAGCGTGGTACTGATATGTCTCGAATGTTGAGTCGCGATGCTCGAGGAGCACTGGGCTTTCACGGCGTGACCGTTGATCCGTTCGAAGCGGATTTCAATATGAGCCTGGCACAACCGCTGTCGCGCTCGGTGCGCTTGAATGGCTTTGCGACCTGCCTGCGACTGGAGGAGGTCTACTGGAAGATTCTTGAGCGTATTGCGGTTGCCAATGGTTGCACGGTCAATTGCGTGCTCTCTTATGTGGACCGGGAGGTGCACCTGCGCCATGGTGGCGTGAAAAATTTCAGCGGTCTGGTGCGGGTCATTTGCGTGGTCTACCTGCTTGGCAGGGCTGCCGAGGCCTAGAATCATTCGCCCGGTGGGATGCTGGCGGGCTGCACAGGCTTCCTTAACCATATATAATCGCGCTTTTTACTGCGAGGCGTAGGCCCGCAGCGTAGTTAGCGAGACGTCCTCATGCCCCTGTACGACTATCAATGTGCTTCCTGCAATCATCAGATGGAAGTGCTTCAGAAGATCAGCGCTGCCCCACTGACCGACTGTCCGGCCTGTCAGGCGCCAGCGCTGAAAAAGCTGCTGTCCGTGCCAGGCTTTCGCCTGAGCGGTACCGGTTGGTACGAAACCGATTTCAAGACCGGCGCGAAAAAGAATCTTGCAGGCGGCGACAAGGCTGACTGAGTTGAACTGCACCGGCAGGGTCTTGCACTATTAGCCCCTTGCGGCGCCAAGACCTCCACTGAATTTTCGAATGACGAGAAGCGAAACCACCATCATGATGCGCAGCCATTATTGCGGCCAACTGAACGAGAGCCTGGAAGGTCAGGAAATTACCCTTTGCGGCTGGGTCCATCGTCGCCGCGACCACGGCGGGGTGATTTTCCTCGATATCCGTGATCGCGAAGGCATGGCCCAGGTCGTGTTCGACCCGGATCGCGCAGACAGCTTTGCTGCCGCCGATCGCGTGCGCAGCGAGTACGTGGTGCAGATTACCGGCAAGGTACGTCCGCGCCCGGCCGGAGCGGTCAACCCAAACATGGCCTCCGGTGCCATCGAAGTACTGGGTTACGAACTGACCGTGCTGAACGAAGCGGAAACCCCGCCGTTCCCGCTCAACGAGTATTCCGATGTTGGTGAAGAGACGCGCCTGCGTTATCGCTTTATCGACCTGCGTCGTCCGGAAATGGCCGACAAGCTGCGTCTGCGTTCGCGCATCACGTCCAGCATCCGCCGTTTCCTTGATGAAAACGGTTTCCTTGACGTCGAAACGCCAATCCTGACCCGTGCCACCCCTGAGGGTGCGCGCGATTACCTAGTGCCAAGCCGTACGCATGCAGGCAGCTTCTTTGCCCTGCCGCAATCGCCACAACTGTTCAAGCAGCTGCTGATGGTGGCGGGTTTCGACCGCTACTACCAGATCGCCAAGTGCTTCCGTGACGAAGACCTGCGTGCCGACCGTCAGCCGGAATTCACCCAGATCGACATCGAGACCAGCTTCCTCGATGAGTCCGAGATCATGGGCCTGACCGAGAGCATGATCCGCAAGCTGTTCAAGGAAGTGCTGGACCTGGAGTTCGGTGAGTTCCCGCACATGACCTTCGAAGAGGCCATGCGTCGTTACGGTTCGGACAAGCCAGACCTGCGTATTCCCCTGGAGCTGGTCGATGTTGCCGACCAACTCAAGGAAGTCGATTTCAAGGTATTCAGTGGCCCGGCCAACGATCCGAAGAGCCGCGTTGCCGCGCTGCGTGTCCCAGGTGGCGCGAGCATGCCGCGTAGCCGTATCGACGAGTACACCAAGTTCGTCGGTATCTACGGCGCCAAGGGCCTGGCCTACATCAAGGTCAACGAGCGCGCCAAGGGTGTCGAGGGTCTGCAGTCGCCGATCGTCAAGAACATCCCGGAAGCCAACCTGAATGTGATCCTCGATCGCGTCGGTGCGGTCGATGGCGATATCGTCTTCTTCGGTGCGGACAAGGCCAAGGTGGTCAGTGAAGCGCTGGGTGCCCTGCGTATCCGCGTCGGTAACGATTTCAACCTGCACACCTGCGAGTGGGCACCTATGTGGGTTGTCGATTTCCCGATGTTCGAGGAAAACGAAGACGGTAGCTTCAGCGCGCTGCACCACCCGTTCACCGCGCCTAAATGCACCCCTGAGGAGCTTGAGGCGAACCCGGCGACTGCGCTGTCGCGTGCCTACGACATGGTCCTGAACGGTACCGAGCTGGGCGGTGGTTCGATTCGTATCCACCGCAAGGAAATGCAACAGGCGGTCTTCCGTCTGCTGGGTATCGAGGCGGCGGAACAGGAAGAGAAGTTTGGCTTCCTGCTTGATGCCCTGAAGTTCGGTGCACCGCCACACGGCGGCCTGGCCTTCGGCCTGGACCGTCTGGTGATGCTGATGACCGGCGCCCAGTCGATTCGTGAAGTGATCGCCTTCCCGAAAACGCAGAGTGCGGCCTGCGTCATGACCCAGGCGCCTGGCGTGGTCGATGCCAAGGCCCTGCGCGAACTGCACATCCGACTGCGCGAACAGCAGAAGGCTGAGTAAGGCGAAAACAGGGCGCATCTTCGGATGCGCCCTTGCGTTTCGGTAGTAACAAAGCTGCTGGGCATGCCCGGTAAGTGTTTCAAGCAGAATTCGGAGTTGCGTTATGGCAGGTCATTCCAAGTGGGCGAACATCAAGCACCGCAAAGAGCGCCAGGATGCCAAGAGAGGCAAGATTTTCACCAAGTGGATTCGTGAGCTGACGGTTGCTGCCAAACAAGGCGGTGGCGATCCGGGGTCCAACCCGCGTTTGCGTCTGGCACTGGACAAGGCGCTCGGTGCCAACATGAGCCGTGACATCATCGACCGCGCCATTGCGCGGGGTGCCGGTGCCACTGAGGCCGACAACGTTGAAGAGCTCAGTTACGAAGGCTACGGCCCGGGTGGCGTGGCGATCATGGTCGAGGCCATGACCGATAACCGTAACCGTACGGCTGCAGCAGTGCGTCATGCCTTCAGCAAGTGTGGCGGCAACTTGGGCACTGATGGTTCTGTGGCCTACCTGTTTGAGCGCAAAGGGCAGATATCCTTCGCTGCCGGTGTCGATGAAGACGCGCTGATGGAGGCGGCCATGGAGGCCGACGCCGATGATGTGGTCGACAACGGCGATGGTTCCTTCGATGTCTTTACCTCCTTCGCCAGCTTCTATGCGGTGCGCAGTGCGCTTGAAGCGGCGGGCTTCAAGGCCGCAGATGCGGAAATCGTGATGCAGCCGACCACCAGTGCCGAGCTGGATCTGGATGGCGCGCAGAAGGTGTTGAAGCTGATTGATATGCTGGAAGACCTGGATGACGTGCAGAACGTCTATTCCAATGCGGAAATTCCTGACGAGATCATGGAACAGCTCGCCTGAGTCTTTTGTTACGAGCTTTGTTCGAAGCCGGACCGCAGCCATTGCCTTGCACTGGCTGCGGTCCGGCTTCTGTCTTTTGACCGGCGCATCAAGGCGTCATTGTGCATGCGGGCGTTATGACTCTGATTCTTGGTATCGACCCAGGTTCGCGGATTACCGGCTACGGTGTGGTGAGGCATACCGGGCGTGGCTGTGAGTATGTCGCCTCGGGTTGCATTCGCACTGGCAATGGAGAGCTGCATGAGCGCTTGCACATCGTTTATCGCGGCGTTCGCGAGATTATCCAGGCGCATGGGCCGGTAACGATGGGTATTGAGCGCGTATTCATGGCACGCAATGCGGACTCGGCGCTAAAGCTTGGCCAGGCGCGTGGCGCGGCCATTGTTGCCGCCGCCGAGGAGGGGCTGGAGATTGCCGAGTACACGGCGACTCAGGTCAAGCAGGCGGTTGCCGGAACGGGCGGGGCGAACAAGGAACAGGTGCAGATGATGGTCATGCACCTGCTCAAACTGACCCAAAAGCCACAGATCGATGCCTCCGACGCCTTGGCAATTGCACTGTGCCATGCGCACACTCGATCCAGTCTGGTGCCGCATGGGTTGGGTAGCGCCCGCAGCCGCAGCGGGCGTCTGAGGCTCTGAACGCCATATGGGTTCAGGTAGATTTTGCCGGTGCGGTGCCCCGTGCTGCTGTCTGTGCTGTTAAGGTGAGCAGCGTGTTGCTGTCACCCTTGGAAAGGATCGAAACGTGATTGGACGTTTGCGCGGGACGTTGGCTGAAAAGCAGCCTCCGCACTTGATTATTGACGTCAACGGCCTTGGCTATGAGCTGGAAGTGCCGATGACGACCTTGTATCGCCTGCCCAAGGTGGGTGAGGCGGTGACATTGCACACCCATCTGGTGGTGCGAGAGGACGCTCATCTGCTCTATGGGTTCCATGAGAAGCGTGAGCGCGAGTTGTTTCGCGAACTTATCCGGCTCAATGGTGTGGGGCCCAAGTTGGCGCTGGCACTGATGTCAGGGCTGGACGTCGATGAACTGGTACGCTGTGTTCAGGCGCAGGATGCTTCAGCGCTGGTCAAGGTTCCGGGGGTTGGCAAGAAGACGGCTGAGCGATTGCTGGTTGAGCTCAAGGACCGCTTCAAGGCCTGGGAAACCGCGCCGAGCCTGTTCGCCTTGGTGCCCAATGGCCCGCTGCCGGTTGCGCCAGTCTCCAGTGCCGAGTCGGATGCTGTCAGCGCGCTGATTTCCTTGGGTTACAAGCCGCAGGAGGCCAGTCGGGCGGTGGCCGCTGTGGACGCCAAGGGACTGAGCAGTGAAGAACTGATCCGCCGCAGCCTGAAGGGAATGATCTAAGTGATCGAAGCAGACCGTTTGATTGCAGCCACCGGGCGTGATCGAGAAGAAGTTCAGGATCGGGCTATCCGTCCATTGCGCCTGGCCGAGTACATCGGTCAGCCGGTTGTGCGCGAGCAAATGAGCCTGTTCATTCAAGCTGCTCGTGGGCGCAATGAGTCGCTGGACCATACCCTGATATTCGGCCCGCCAGGGCTGGGTAAAACCACATTGGCCAATATCATTGCCCAGGAAATGGGGGTTTCGATCAAAAGCACCTCGGGCCCGATTCTGGAGCGCCCCGGCGACCTCGCGGCGCTGCTGACCAACCTTGAGCCGCATGATGTGCTGTTTATCGATGAGATTCATCGGTTGTCGCCGATCGTGGAGGAGGTGCTGTATCCGGCAATGGAAGACTTCCAGCTGGATATCATGATCGGTGAGGGGCCGGCTGCTCGCTCGATCAAGCTCGATCTGCCGCCGTTTACGCTGGTTGGCGCCACCACGCGTGCGGGGATGTTGACCAACCCGTTACGTGATCGTTTCGGTATTGTGCAGCGTCTGGAGTTTTACAGTACGGAGGACCTGGCGACGATCGTCAGCCGCTCCGGTGGCATTCTGGGTTTGCCGATCGAGGACGAGGGCGCATTCGAAATCGCTCGGCGCGCGCGTGGTACTCCGCGGATTGCCAACAGGCTGTTGCGTCGGGTGCGTGACTATGCCGAAGTACGTGGCAAGGGGCATATCACCAAGCCTGTCGCGGATATGGCCTTGAACCTGCTGGATGTCGACGAACGTGGCTTTGATCATCAAGACCGCCGTCTACTGCTGACCATGATCGAAAAGTTTGATGGTGGGCCAGTCGGTGTCGACAGCCTTGCCGCGGCGATCAGTGAAGAGCGGCATACTATCGAGGATGTGCTGGAGCCATATCTGATTCAGCAGGGCTATATCATGCGGACGCCGCGTGGGCGGGTGGTGACCCGGCATGCTTACTTGCACTTTGGCCTCAACATTCCGGCTCGTGCGGGTGAGGCGGGTCGTGACGACGGTTTCGCCGCTCCGGCTGACGAGTGACAGATTTATCTCGCGTTTTCGTGGTCCTATTGCCAGGCATGGAAGGGTTGAGCTGGCAATACGACATATTCGATGAAAAACAGTTGCCGGCGCGGATTGGCAAGTTCAGGAGTAAGCACTAGAGTATGCGCGCGCAAAATGGGGTTGAGCCATTCGCACATCGCTGTCGCGTCTATTACGAGGACACCGATGCGGGTGGCGTGGTGTATTACGTCAACTATCTGAAGTTCATGGAGCGCGCCCGCACTGAGCGGTTGCGTGACCTGGGGTTTGCCCAGTCGGAGTTGGCGACACAGAACATGTTGTTTGTCGTGCATTCCAGCGAGGCGCGTTATCACGCGCCAGCGCGTCTGGACGATGAATTGCGGGTGACGGCGCAGGTGCTCGAGCTGAATCGAGCCAGCTTGCGCTTCGTGCAGCAAGTCTGGCGCGAAAACGATAATACGCTGCTCTGCGAAGGGCAGTTTCTGGTGGCCTGTGTGTGCGCCGATACGTTCAAACCCAGGGCCATTCCCTCCGAGCTGCGAGCGGCATTTGTCGAAGCGGGCGGCCCGGGTACACATTCAAATGCAGGAGATTAAGCGTGGAAGCTAACGTCGTCGACCATACCTCCATGTGGAGCCTGGTCAGCAATGCCAGCATCGTTGTACAGCTGGTCATGCTGGCTTTGGTGGCCGCATCGGTAACCTCATGGATCATGATTTTTCAACGCAGCACCATGCTGCGTGCCGGTCGCCGTGCGCTGGAAAACTTCGAGGAGCGCTTCTGGTCAGGTATCGACCTGTCCAAGCTGTACCGCCAGGCTGGTAGCAACCCGGATCCGGACTCCGGCGTAGAGCAGGTTTTCCGTGCCGGCTTCAAGGAATTCTCGCGTCTGCGTCAGCAGCCGGGTGTCGATCCTGATGCGGTCATGGAAGGTGTGGGTCGTGCCATGCGTGTCGCCATCTCCCGTGAAGAGGAAAAGCTCGAGCAAAGCCTGCCGTTCCTTGCAACCGTGGGTTCCACCAGCCCTTACGTTGGCCTGTTCGGTACGGTCTGGGGGATCATGAACTCCTTCCGCGGTCTGGCTTCCGCTCAGCAAGCCACACTGGCAACTGTTGCGCCAGGTATCGCCGAAGCACTGATCGCAACCGCGATCGGCCTGTTTGCTGCGATCCCGGCGGTTATCGCCTACAACCGTTTCGCTGCGCGCAGCGAAGTGTTGATCGGTCGTTACTACACATTTGCCGACGAGTTCCAGGCCATCCTGCACCGTAAAGTGCATACCAGCGAAGAGTGATCAGGTAAAAACCAATGGCCCGAGTTCGTCATAAACGCAAGCCGGTCGCCGAGATGAACGTGGTGCCATACATCGACGTGATGTTGGTACTGCTGGTCATCTTCATGGTCACCGCACCGATGCTCAACCAGGGCGTGAAGGTCGATCTGCCCAAGGTTTCCAGTGAAGCCTTGCCGCAGGACAACAATGTCCAGGTCCTGACCATATCGATCAAGGCTGACAAGACCTATTACTGGAACCTTGGCAGTGAAGTCGACACCGACAAGCAGATGGACAAGGCAATGACCTTGCCGCAAATGACCGACGCGGTGACCAAGATCATCGCTGCCGGACGTGACCAGGGGAAACAGACCCAGGTCTTCATCCGTGGTGACAAGTCCGTCGATTACGGCGCGGTCATGGGCGCCATGGGCGGGTTGCAGAAAGCGGGTGTCGGTAACGTTGGCCTGATTACCGAGGCGCCCTGATGCAACAGCGAGAGCCATCCGCCTCGGAAAGCTATTTCTGGCCCAGTGTATGGGCCATCGCGCTGCACGTTCTGGTGTTCGGCATGCTGTTTGTCAGTTTTGCCATGACCCCGGAGCTGCCGCCGGCCAAGCCTATCGTCCAGGCAACCCTGTACCAGCTCAAGTCCAAGAGTCAGGCGACCACCCAGACCAATCAGAAGATTGCCGGGGAAGCGAAGAAAACCGCTTCGCGCCAGACCGAAGTCGAACAGATGGAGCAGAAAAAGGTCGAGCAGCAAAAGCAGGAAGCGGTGAAGGCTGCGGAACAAAAGAAAGAAGAAGCTGCTCAGAAGGCTGAAGCGGCCCGTGAAGCGGCTGAGGCGAAGAAAGCCGAGGAAGCTGCTAAGGCGGCCGAGTCGAAGAAAGCCGATGAGGCCAAGAAGGCCGCTGAGGCGAAGAAAGCCGAAGAAAAGCAGTTGGCTGATGTCGCCAAGAAAAAAGCCGAAGAAGAAGCCAAGAAAAAGGCTGAAGAAGAGGCGAAGAAACAGGCGGCTGAAGAAGCCAAGAAAAAAGCGGCTGAGGATGCCAAGAAAAAGGCAGCCGAAGACGCCAAGAAAGCCGCTGCCGCCGAAGAGGCGAAGAAAAAGGCAGCTGAAGAGGCCAAAAAGAAAGCCGCAGCTGATGCGGCCAAGAAGAAAGCAGTGGAAGCAGCTCGCAAGGCGGCAGAAGACAAGAAGGCTCAGGCGTTGGCCGAGCTGTTGTCCGATACCACCGAGCGGCAGCAGGCGCTGGCCGATGAGCAGGGTGACCAGGTAGCCGGTAGCTTCGATGACCTGATCCGTGCCCGTGCGGCCGAGGGATGGGCGCGTCCGCCTTCTGCTCGCAAGAACATGACGGTGGTCCTGCAGATCGGCATGTTGCCGGACGGTACCATTACCTCTGTGAGTGTTTCTCGTTCCAGTGGTGATGCACCTTTCGACAACTCGGCTGTGGCGGCGGTCAAGAACATTGGTCGCTTAACCGAAATGCAGGGCTTGAAACCGAGCGAATTCAATCCCTATCGTTCATTCAAGATGACATTCACACCTGAGGATCTAGCCTTGTGATTAACCTTCTTAGAGGACTGCTGGTCGTTCTCTGCTGTGCGGCGGGAATGGCTGTTGCAGAGGAAAAGAACATCATGGTCACCAGTGGCAGCGACCGTGCCACGCCAATCGCCGTCGTACCGTTCGGTCTGCAGGGCGGCAGTGTGCTGCCCGAGGACATGGCCGACATCATTGGCAACGACCTGCGCAACTCCGGCTACTACTCGCCGATTCCACGTCAGAACATGATCAGCCTGCCGACCCAGGCCGGTGAAGTGATCTACCGTGACTGGAAAGCGCTGGGTGCCCAGTACATCATGGTCGGCAGCATCGTGCCGTCCGGTGGTCGTCTGCAGGTACAGTACGCGCTGTTCAACGTCGCCACCGAGCAGCAAGTGCTGACCGGCAGCGTTTCGGGCAGCGTCGACCAGTTGCGTGACATGTCGCACTACATCGCCGATCAGTCGTTCGAGAAACTCACCGGTATCAAGGGTGCCTTCTCGACGCGCATGCTCTACGTGACGGCCGAACGCTTCTCGACCAACAACACCCGCTACACCCTGCAGCGTTCGGACTACGACGGTGCCCGCGCGGTGACCCTGTTGCAATCGCGTGAGCCGATTCTGTCGCCGCGTTTCGCGCCAGATGGCAAGCGCATTGCCTATGTGTCGTTCGAACAGAAGCGTCCGCGCATCTTCGTTCAGCACATCGACACTGGTCGTCGTGAGCAGATCACCAACTTCGAAGGCCTCAACGGTGCGCCAGCCTGGTCGCCCGATGGCTCTCGCCTGGCCTTCGTGCTGTCCCGTGACGGCAACCCGGAGATCTATGTGATGAACCTGGGTTCGCGTCAGCTGACCCGCGTGACCAACAGCCCGGCCATCGATACCGAACCTTTCTTCGGTAAAGACGGTTCGACCCTGTACTTCACCTCCGATCGTGGCGGCAAGCCACAGATCTATAAAACCTCTATCGGCAGCGGTGGCGCCGAGCGTGTGACATTCATCGGTAACTACAACGCCAACCCTAAGTTGTCGGCTGATGAAAAGACATTGGTGATGATTCATCGTCAAGATGGTTTCACCAATTTCAAGGTGGCGGCTCAGGATTTGCAGCGCGGTAGCGTAAAAATCCTCTCAGAGACCAGTCTTGATGAGTCTCCTACTGTTGCGCCTAACGGCACCATGCTAATCTACGCCACCCGCCAGCAGGGCCGGGGAGTCTTGATGCTCGTGTCGCTAAATGGCCGCGTGAGGCTCCCGCTTCCTACCGCTCAAGGCGAAGTTAGAGAACCGTCCTGGTCCCCTTACCTGAACTGACGCGGCGCTTTACGTTGTACTTAACACATTGGGGTTCATTAGGAGTTTCACGATGGAAATGTTGAAGTTTGGTAAGTTTGCTGCGCTGGCTCTGGCCATGGCCGTAGCTGTAGGTTGCTCCTCGAAAGGCGGCGACAACGCTGGCGAAGGCGCTGTCGATCCAAACGCTGGCTACGGTGCCAACACTGGTGCTGTTGACGGCAGCCTGAGCGAAGAAGCTGCTCTGCGCGCAATCACCACCTTCTACTTCGAATACGACAGCTCGGACCTGAAGCCAGAAGCCATGCGCGCTCTGGACGTTCACGCCAAAGACCTGAAAGGCAACGGCGCTCGCGTCGTTCTGGAAGGCAACACCGACGAGCGTGGTACTCGCGAATACAACATGGCTCTGGGCGAGCGTCGTGCGAAAGCCGTTCAGCGCTACCTGGTACTGCAAGGCGTTTCCCCAGCCCAACTGGAACTGGTTTCCTACGGCGAAGAGCGTCCAGTTGCTACCGGCAACGACGAGCAGTCCTGGGCTCAAAACCGTCGCGTCGAACTGCGTAAGTAATTCGATATGCGTACGTGCCGTCGTGCTGTAACCGTCCTGGCTCTCTCCCTGCCTTTGCTGGCCTGGGGTGAGGTTCCTGTTGTTGATGACAACGCTGGCTATAACGGCGCAAGCAGTTATCCGCCCGCGGGTTATGGTACGAACGGCGCCTATGCCGGGGGAGGGGTTTCGGCCCCTGCCTCGGCACAGGGTCAGCTCTTCATGCAACTGCAGCAGATGCAGGAGCAGATAGAGCGTCAGCAGAACAGTATCGAGATTCTGCAAAACGAAGTAGCGCGTTTGAAACAGGAAGGCCTGGAGCGTTATCAGGACCTGGATCGACGTATTGGAAGCGGTGCTGCACCTGCCGCGACTCCTGAGAATTCTGCTGCCGGTGGCGCCAGCGCCGCCGTCGACAATAGCGCAGCGCCGGCTTCTCAGCCTGCTGCCAGCTCCGAGCCGGGTGATCCGGCGAAGGAGAAGCTGTACTACGACGCTGCCTTCGACCTGATCAAGGCCAAGGACTTCGACAAGGCCAGCCAGGCATTCAATGCCTTCCTGCGCAAATACCCGAATAGTCAGTATGCCGGCAATGCCCAGTACTGGTTGGGTGAAGTCAACCTGGCCAAGGGCGACCTGCAAGGTGCAGGTCAGGCCTTTGCAAAGGTCAGCCAGCTGTATCCGAAGCACAACAAGGTGCCGGATTCACTGTATAAACTGGCCGACGTAGAGCGTCGACTGGGGCATACCGATCGCGTCAAGGGCATTCTGCAGCAAGTGGTCAATCAATACCCTGGTACCTCGGCCGCACAACTGGCCCAGCGTGACCTGCAGAAGCTCTAAGTCAACGGCTTAAAAGAAAACCCGCGCTTGTCGCGGGTTTTTTCGTTAGAATTTGCGCCCTTTATTTGAATACGCTGCTGCGAACTACGCGATGACGGGTTCGTAGCGGTGCCTGACGGAGGCGGACAGCCTGTTTAGCTGTTACGCCCGTGGCGACTATGCAAGACACACTACGTATTACCGAAGTTTTTTACTCGTTGCAGGGTGAAACGCGTACCGCTGGCCTGCCCACGGTGTTTGTTCGTCTCACTGGCTGCCCTTTGCGCTGCCAGTACTGTGACAGTGCCTATGCCTTCAGTGGCGGCACGTTGCGTACCCTGGACTCCATTCTCGAGCAGGTTGCCGGCTTTCGTCCGCGCTATGTCTGCGTTACCGGCGGTGAGCCATTAGCGCAACCGAATGCCATCCCGTTGCTACAAAAACTCTGCGATGCCGGCTACGAGGTCTCCCTGGAGACCAGTGGTGCACTGGACATTTCAGCCGTCGACCCGCGTGTTAGTCGCGTCCTTGACCTGAAAACCCCTGGCTCCATGGAAGTGGCGCGCAACCGCTACGAGAACATCGAACTGCTGACGGCCAACGATCAGGTCAAGTTCGTGATCTGTTCGCGCGAAGACTACGACTGGGCCGTTTCCAAGCTCATTCAGTACGGTCTTGATCAGCGGGCGGGGGAGGTGCTGTTTTCGCCAAGCCATCATCAGGTGCGGGCGACTGATCTGGCCGACTGGATCGTGGCTGACAATCTGCCGGTACGTCTCCAGTTGCAGTTGCACAAACTGCTCTGGAATGACGAGCCCGGACGCTGACAGGGGAGTAATGCAATGACTGAGAAACGTGCGGTAATTCTATTGTCCGGCGGCCTTGATTCTGCCACGGTGGTCGCGATGGCCAAGGCAGAAGGCTACAGCTGTTACACCATGAGTTTCGACTACGGTCAGCGCCATCGCGCCGAGCTTGATGCGGCGGCACGGGTTGCCCGTGATCTGGGAGTGGTCGAGCACAAGGTGATCGGCCTGAACCTCAACGGTATTGGGGGCTCGGCCCTGACCGACAGCAGCATCGACGTACCTGAGGCGCCGAGTGAAGGTATCCCGGTGACCTATGTGCCGGCGCGCAATACCGTATTCTTGTCGCTTGCACTGGGCTGGGCCGAGGTGCTGGAGGCGCGGGATATCTTCATTGGCGTCAACGCGGTGGATTACTCCGGCTATCCGGATTGCCGGCCCGAGTTTATTGAGGCGTTCGAGCGCATGGCCAACCTGGCGACCAAGGCCGGTGTTGAAGGTCAGGGCTTTAGAATTCAAGCGCCGCTGCAGAACTTGAGCAAGGCGCAGATCGTCCAGGCCGGTATTGCCCGGGGTGTCGACTACAGCCTTACCGTTTCTTGCTATCAAGCCGATGAGCAGGGGCGTGCCTGTGGAAAATGTGACAGCTGCCGCCTGCGCGCCGAAGGCTTCAAGGCTGCCGGTGTAGCAGACCCAACGCATTATTTTTGATTTTTTTTACATGAGGTGTTGATTTCTCGTTAGAAATCAGTATTATACGCCTCATCCAACGGGTCGTTAGCTCAGTTGGTAGAGCAGTTGGCTTTTAACCAATTGGTCGTAGGTTCGAATCCTACACGACCCACCACATACAGTCTGATATGTGAAATTTTGAAAGCTGCATAAATTTGCAAGCGATCTAATAAATTTCATAACTGTGAAATCCAATTATCTGGTTTCACTGTTCAGGCACGAAAAGCCCGCTTCCTGAAAAGGAGCGGGCTTTTTCGTTTCCGGATCTCAGTAGCCTTTTGCATATGCAGGAGCGATCTGCCTGCCAGAGCGCCACGGTTTCTCGTCGCGTATTTACCTTCCCCCTCCGATGTTGATGTTATCGCTGGCGCCCAGCTCGCCTTGAGGCGTTCATCTGGCAACGTTCTTCTGCACATGACGGGCGTTGAGAGGCATCGGGAGTGCACGGTGGCCTGAGCAAGTTCACCCAGGAAAAATCCCTTTCAGTTTTGCCTAGGTCGTCCGGTGTAACTCACCAGGCCTATGAGATTTTTTAAGATTTGTTTAATCAAAGTGGCTCTGCAGATCAGTCTTCAATTGAAGTTTGATTGAATGCGGCGCGAGTAAACAAGGCCGTGTGCGTGAAGGGCTTTCAGCGTACATGCAGGATCTATTTGAGCGTTCCTGTGCCGCAGTTCCAACATGAATACTTGCTTTGAGCTGGAACCCTGACGTTTCCAACACTGGCTTTTCATCTCTCTTTCATATTTTCGTGCTTACGCTTCACTCGGCTTGCATTGAGTCGCTGAACTATTCCCACCCGTCGGTCCCGTCTACTAACGTCAATGAATGAGTTTTTCTATTGCCGCTGGCTAAGCGGTTGATAGGGTTTTCATTTCTTGAACTACGCTGTCATGGATGATGCATCGCTGGTGCAGTTGTCGTGTTGATTCGAGGGGGGTGACGGCTGCTGTTGTTTACTGACCCGAGGTACACATGAATCAGGCTTTTCTCCCGTTCTCGCGTCCCAGCATTGGCGACGAAGAGGTTGCTGCTGTAGAGCAAGTACTGCGCTCTGGCTGGATTACTACCGGACCGAAAAACCAGGAGTTGGAGCAGCAGTTCGCCGCCTATGTGGGTTGCAAGCATGCCGTAGCGCTGTCTTCGGCTACCGGCGGTATGCACATCGCGCTACTGGCACTGGGTATTGGCCCAGGAGATGAAGTGATCACACCCTCCCAGACGTGGGTTTCCACCGCCAACATGATCTGCCTGCTAGGGGCCACGCCGGTATTCGTTGATGTCGACCGCGACACCCTGATGACCGACGCTGTGGCGATTGAAGCCGCCATCACCCCGCGCACCAAAGCAATCATCCCGGTACATTATGCCGGCGCCGCGTTTGACCTTGATCCGCTGTATGCCCTGGCCGACAAGCACGGCATTGCCGTTATCGAAGACGCCGCCCACTCCGCCGGCACCCGTTATCGTGGGCGAGCCATCGGAGCCCAGGGCACGGCGATCTTCTCGTTCCACGCGATCAAGAACATGACCTGTGCTGAAGGTGCGATGTTCGTCACCGACGACCAGAAACTGGCGGACCGGGTACGCATGCTCAAGTTCCATGGCTTGGGTGTCGATGCCTACGACCGCCTGACTGGTGGCCGCAAGCCTCAGGCCCAGGTGGTCGAGCCTGGTTTCAAGTACAACCTGGCCGACATCAATGCCGCCATTGCCCTGGTGCAACTGCAGCGCCTGGACGCAATCAATGCCAAACGCACTGAATTGGCCCAGGCCTACCTGCAACGCCTGGAAGGCCTGCCGGTGCAGCCGCTGAGCATGCCGACCTACCCGCAACAGCACGCCTGGCACCTGTTTATCCTGCGTATCGATCCCGAGCGCTGCGGCATGGACCGCGAGGCATTCATGAAAGCCTTGCAGGAGCAGAACATCGGCACGGGCATTCATTTTATTGCCACGCACCTGCATACCTATTACCGCCAACGCTTCCCGGGCGTCCACTTGCCAAATACCGAGTGGAACTCGGCGCGCCTGTGTTCGATACCGCTGTTCCCTGACATGACCCCCGATGACGTCGAGCGCGTTGTCGGTGCCATTGAAACTAGCCTGGCCCTAGTCCATTGAAGCCCTATCCAATTAATTGCGTGTCGGTCGTCATACCGGTCTACAACGAAGAAGAAAGCCTGCCTGAACTACTGCGTCGTACCGAAGCGGCCTGCAAGCAGCTCAAGCAGGCGTATGAAATCGTCTTGGTGGACGACGGGAGTCGTGACAGTTCTGCCGAGCAACTTGAAGACGCGGCACAGCGCGAGGGCAGCCAAATCGTTGCGGTCATCCTTAACCGCAACTATGGCCAGCACGCGGCGATCATGGCCGGCTTCGAGCAATGCAGGGGCGACCTGGTGATTACGCTCGATGCCGACCTGCAGAACCCGCCGGAAGAAATTCCGCGGCTGGTAGAACAGGCTGAACTGGGCTACGACGTGGTCGCCACCGTGCGCAACAATCGCCAGGACTCCGCCCTGCGTCGCTACCCGTCGAAGCTGATCAACCTGGCCGTGAAGCGTTCCACCGGCGTGGCGATGAGCGACTACGGCTGCATGTTGCGGGCGTATCGCCGCACGGTGGTCGACGCGATGCTGGCTTGCCGCGAGCGCAGTACCTTCATCCCGATTCTGGCCAATAGCTTCGCACGCCATACCACCGAGATCCTGGTACAGCACGCCGAGCGCGAGCACGGTGACTCGAAATACAGCCCGATGCGCCTGATCAACCTGATGTTTGACTTGATCACCTGCATGACCACTACCCCGTTGCGCCTGCTGAGCATCATCGGCTTTGGCATGGCGGTACTGGGCATGTTGTTCGCCGTGCTGCTGATCATCCTGCGTCTGGCCTTTGGTGCGCAGTGGGCCGGCGGCGGGACCTTTGTGTTGTTTGCGGTGCTGTTCGTGTTCACCGGTGGCCAGTTCATCGGTATGGGCCTGCTAGGCGAGTACCTGGGGCGTATGTACGGCGATGTCAGGGCCCGTCCACGGTTTTTCATCGAAAAAGTCTTACGTAACCAACCCGCATCGCCTGCTCCTGTCGCAACTGTCGATGGACTGACTTCCACTCCTACTGACCAGGTTTCGTCATGAGTTCAAATGCCGTTGTCTTCGCTTATCACGATATTGGCTGTGCAGGCATCGAAGCACTGCTTGATGCGGGTATTGAGATTGCTGCCGTGTTTACTCACGCCGACGATCCGAAGGAAAACATCTTCTACGGCTCGGTCGCTCAACTCTGCGCCCGTAAAGGCATTGCGGTGCATGCACCGGAAGACGTCAATCACCCGCTGTGGATCGAGCGTATCGCCAAGCTCAACCCCGACTATCTGTTCTCGTTCTACTACCGCAACCTGCTGGCTGAACCGCTGCTGGCCGTGGCCCGTAAAGGTGCGTTCAACCTGCACGGTTCGCTGCTGCCGACTTACCGGGGGCGTGCTCCGGCCAACTGGGTGCTGGTCAACGGTGAGAAAGAAACCGGTGTGACCCTGCACCGCATGGTCAAGCGTGCCGATGCCGGTGCCATCGTCGCCCAGCAACGCGTGGCCATCGAGCGTTCCGATACTGCGCTTACCCTGCACGGCAAGCTGCGCGAGGCCGCTTCCAGTCTGCTGCGCGACACACTACCGCAACTTATACAGGGCAAGATCAACGAGACCGCCCAGGACGAGTCCAAGGCTACCGTCTTTGGTCGTCGCACTGCCGCCGATGGCAAGTTGCTATGGGACAAACCGGCGGAAACGCTGTTCAACCTGGTTCGTGCCGTGACCCAGCCCTACCCGGGTGCCTTCTGTGCAGTGGGTGAGCACAAGCTGATCGTCTGGAGCGCAGAGGTAGTCAAGGGCAATGAGGGCCAGGCCCCGGGCCGTGTGATCAGTGTCGATCCGCTGCGCATTGCCTGTGGCGAAGACTCGCTGGTGATCACCTCGGGCCAGCGCAACGATAACGGTCTGTTTCTCAGCGGCGCGCAACTGGCTGCCGAACTGGGCTTGGTCGACGGCTCGGTGCTGCGTGGTGCCGAATCGGGCCGCGCACCACGTCGTACCCGTGTGCTGATCCTGGGGGTCAACGGCTTCATCGGCAATCACCTGTCCGAACGCCTGCTGCGCGACGGCAAGTATGACGTCTATGGCCTGGACATCGGCTCCGACGCCATTGAGCGTCTGCGCAGCCACCCGAACTTCCACTACGTCGAGGGCGATATCAGCATCCACTCCGAGTGGATCGAGTACCACGTCAAGAAATGCGATGTGGTCTTGCCGCTGGTGGCCATTGCCACGCCAATCGAATACACCCGTAACCCGCTTCGCGTGTTCGAGTTGGACTTCGAAGAGAACCTGAAACTGGTTCGCTACTGCGTCAAGTACAACAAGCGTGTGATCTTCCCGTCGACCTCCGAAGTCTATGGTATGTGCCAGGATCGGAACTTCGACGAAGACACCTCCAACCTGGTCGTCGGCCCGATCAACAAGCAACGCTGGATCTACTCGATTTCCAAGCAACTGCTGGACCGCGTGATCTGGGCCTATGGCGCCAAGGGCCTGAATTTCACCCTGTTCCGTCCGTTCAACTGGATCGGGCCGCGGCTGGACCGCCTGGGCTCGGCACGTATCGGCAGTTCGCGAGCCATTACCCAACTGATTCTCAACCTGGTGGAAGGCACGCCGATCCGCCTGTTTGATGGGGGTGAACAGAAGCGCTGCTTCACCGACATCACCGACGGTGTCGAAGCCTTGGCACGCATCGTCGACAACGAAAACGACGTCTGCAACGGCCAGATCATCAACATCGGCAACCCGGACAACGAAGTCAGCATCCGTCAGTTGGGCGAAGAACTGCTGCGTCAGTTCGAAGCTCATCCGTTGCGCGCCAACTTCCCTCCGTTCGCCGGTTTCCGCGATGTAGAGAGCAAGGCCTTCTATGGTGCCGGCTACCAGGACGTGGTGCACCGCAAGCCAAGCATCCAGAACGCCAAGCGCCTGCTGAACTGGGAACCAACCGTTGAAATGAGCGAGACGATCGGCAACACGCTGGACTTCTTCCTGCGCGAAGCCATGCTCGAAATTGCGGATAAGCGCTGATGCAGGCAGGTCTTCGAGTCGATGTAGACACGTATCGAGGCACCCGTGAGGGGGTGCCTCGGCTGTTGGAAATACTCGATGAGGAGCAGGTCAAGGCAACGTTTTTTTTCAGCGTTGGCCCGGACAATATGGGGCGCCATGTGTGGCGCCTGATCCGCCCTCAATTTCTCTGGAAAATGCTCCGTTCCAACGCTCCAGGCTTGTACGGGTGGGACATTTTGCTGGCCGGTACCGCTTGGCCGGGCAAGCCTATTGGCCGTGACCTGGGGCACTTGATGCGTCAGGCCGCAGCGGCTGGCCACGAAGTCGGCTTGCACGCGTGGGATCACTATGGCTGGCAGGCCAATGCCGGACGCTGGAGCGATGCCCAATTGACCGAGCAGATTCGCCGCGGCGTAGACACCCTCAGCGATATTCTCGGCCAGCCCGTCAACTGTTCGGCGTCTGCTGGATGGCGGGCGGACGAGCGCGTCATTGAGGTCAAGGAGCGCTTCGGCTTTCGTTACAACAGCGACTGCCGTGGGCAAAGCCTGTTTCGGCCACGGCTGACAGATGGCAAACCCGGCACGCCGCAAATTCCGGTCGACTTGCCAACCTACGATGAGGTGGTAGGGCCGGTCGTCTCTGCCGAGGCTTTCAACGCCTTCATTCTTGGTCGGTTCAGCCCCTCGGCGCTGAACGTCTACACCATCCATGCTGAAGTCGAAGGTATTCTGATGGCTGACCATTTCCGTCAACTGCTGATTGCTGCACGCTCGCATGAGATCCGGTTCCAGCCCCTGGGTAACCTGCTGCCCGTCGACCCGAGCAGCCTGCCTCAGGGCGGTGTGCTGCGCGGAACCCTTGAGGGGCGTGAAGGTTGGCTGGGGGTGCAAGGGGCATGAGCAAACGTTGGGCCCTGCCCCTATTGTTGATTGCATTCGTCTTGGCCTACCTGGTGCCGCTGGGCACCCATGGCCTATGGATCCCGGATGAAACCCGTTACGCCCAGATCAGTCAGGAAATGCTCCTGAGCGGTAACTGGGTGTCGCCGCATTTCTTGGGGCTGCGCTATTTCGAGAAGCCGATTGCCGGCTACTGGATGATAGCCATCGGCCAGGTGGTGTTCGGTGACAACCTTTTCGGTGTGCGTATTGCCTCAGCCCTCACCACAGGCCTGAGCGTTGTCCTGACTTACATCATTGCCCGCCGATTGTGGAACGACCCGCGCAAGAGCGTTGCCAGTGCTCTGCTCTACATGAGCTTTGTGGTGGTGGCGGGGCAAGGTGGCTATGCCAACCTCGATCCGCAATTCACCTTCTGGGTCAACCTGAGCCTGGTGGCCCTGTGGTTTGCCCTCGACACGCCATCCCGTGGTTCACGCTTGATTGGCTGGGCCGTGCTAGGGCTGGCCTGCGGCATGGGCTTCATGACGAAGGGGTTTCTTGCCTGGTTGCTGCCGGTGCTGATCGCGCTGCCCTACATGATCTGGCAGAAGCGCTGGCGCGAGCTGTTGGTCTACGGGCCGATAGCCATCGCCATGGCGATTGTTGTCAGTTTGCCGTGGGCGCTGGCAGTGCATGGTCAAGAGCCGGACTATTGGCGGTTCTTCTTCTGGAATGAGCACATTCGTCGTTTCTCTGCCGATGACGCCCAGCATGCCTCGCCGTGGTGGTTCTATCTACCGTTGCTGGTGGCCTTCAGCTTGCCATGGGTGGCGTTCCTGCCAGCCTCGCTCCAGCAAGCCTGGAGCACCCGGCGTCAGGCAGGCACCGGTTTCCTGTTGCTATGGTTGGTCCTGCCGTTGGCTTTCTTCAGCCTGAGCAAGGGCAAGCTGCCGACCTATATCTTGCCGTGCCTGTTGCCACTGGCACTGTTGATGGCCAACACGCTGGTGGACCGTCTGAAACAGGGGCAAAGCCGCCTGTTCAAGGTCAATGGCGTGCTGAATCTGGCCATCGGCCTGCTGACGTTGTTGGCGATTGTCTACCTGCAGCTGAAAAAGCCGGTGTACGTCGATGAGATGAACAACCTGGTCCTGGTGTTCATTGTGATTCTGGCCTGGGTCCTGGCCAACCTGATGCAAATCGTCCGACCTTTGAGCACCTGGGCTGCGCCGGCCATTGGCAGCCTTTTGCTGGTGGCTATCTTGCCGGCCGCGTTACCGCACTCAGTGGTCTACAGTAAGACGCCAGACCAGTTCGTCCTGGAACACCTCGAAGAGTTGAGCCAGACCAAGCATCTGTTGAGCAACGACCTGGGGGCGGCTTCGGCCCTGGCTTGGCGTCTACAACGCCCGAACGTTGCGTTGTACAACACCATCGGCGAAGTGAAGTATGGCCTGCAGTACCCGGATGCTGCCACACGTCGGGTCGACGTCGACCAAGTACAACAGTGGATGAGCGAGGCTCGCAAGATCGGCCCGGTGGGTGTGGTGATGCGGGTCAAGGGTGAGGATGAAGTGCGTGAAGCCGAATTGCTGCCTAAAGAGGGCAAGCGTTACGAGCGCGGCAGCATCATCATTTTGATAATCCCGCAGAGTGCGCCATGACCTGGGCCTTGCTGTTGGGGGCATGCCTGCTGACCTGCATGGGCCAGATCGCCCAGAAATATGCCGTGGAAAGCTGGCGCGGCGTCGAGTCGGGCCTGGGCGAGAAACTGCTCTCGCCCTGGTTATGGCTGGCGCTGGCCTGCCTGGGTGCTGGCTTGCTGGTGTGGCTGCTGGTGTTGCAGCGTCTGGAAGTCGGTATCGCTTATCCGATGCTCAGTCTCAACTTTGTACTGATTACCTTGGCCGCCCGTTTCGTGTTTCACGAGACTATCGATCGTCGTCATGGGATCGGTATGGTACTGGTGATTGCCGGCGTCGTGTTGCTGGGGCAGCACGCATGAGTCAGGGGCGTGGAATCGCTTTTGCCATGGGCAGCGTGTTGCTGGTCAGTGGCGCCCAGTTGGGCATGCGTTGGGGCATGAGTCACCTGCCGCAACCGGATCAATGGTTGATGGCGTTGGGCAACGACACGGTGGATGGGCTGGCACTGGGCGTGGTCATGTTGTCGATCTTCGCCTACGCGCTGTCGATGCTCTGCTGGCTGGCGGCCCTGCGGGACTTGCCTTTGGTCCGAGCCTATTCGCTGTTGAGCATCAGCTACGCGCTGGTGTACCTGCTGGCAGCCAGCTTGCCGTTGTTCAACGAACAGTTCAGTTTGTTCAAAACCCTGGGTGTGGCATTCGTCGTGCTGGGGGTCATTACCATTAACTCGTCACGTGTAACTCGTCCTCGAGACTCCGTATGAAAATCAGCGTAATTGGTAGTGGTTATGTAGGCCTGGTTCAAGCAACTGTCCTGGCTGAAGTGGGTCACGATGTTGTGTGCATGGACGTCGATAAACACAAGATCAAAATGCTGCAAAAGGGCCATGTCACGATCTTCGAGCCCGGTCTTGAGAGCATGGTGCGGGACAACCTGGACAGCGGTCGCCTGCAGTTCACCAGTGATCAGAAAATGGCTATCCAGCATGGTCAGGTGCTGTTCATTGCTGTCGGGACGCCGTCGGATGAAGACGGTTCGGCTGACCTCAAGTACGTATTGTCGGTGGGCGATGCAGTGGCCCGCTACCGGGTCGAGCCATTGATCCTGGTGGAGAAGTCCACCGTGCCGGTTGGCACCGGCGACACCTTGCGCGCCCACATCGAAGAGGCCTTGGGCAAGGCCGGACGCAGCCTTGAGTTCGACATTGTTTCCAACCCCGAATTCCTCAAGGAGGGCTCGGCCGTCAGCGACTGCCGTCGTCCAGACCGCATTGTGATTGGTTGCGACCGTGAAGAAGTGCGCGAGGTCATGCGTGAACTTTATGCACCATTCAACCGCAACCACGACCGCACCATCTTCATGGACCTGCGCAGCGCCGAACTGACCAAGTACGCCGCCAACTGCATGCTGGCCACCAAGATCAGTTTCATCAACCAGATCGCCGAGCTGGCCGAACATCTGGGCGCCGACATTGAAGCCGTACGTATGGGCATTGGTGCCGATCCGCGCATTGGTTACCACTTCATCTACCCAGGCTGTGGCTATGGCGGTTCGTGCTTCCCCAAGGACATGCGCGCGCTGATCCACAGTGCTCAGTTGGCCAACTGCTCCAGTGACCTGTTGCAAGCGGTCGAGGCCATCAACCAGCGGCAGAAGCACAAGCTGTTCGAGCGTATCAATGCGTTCTACAAGGGCGACCTGCACGGCAAGACCTTTGCCCTGTGGGGGCTGGCCTTCAAACCTAACACCGATGACATGCGCTATGCACCAAGCCGGGTGCTGATGGAAGCCCTGTGGGCGGCCGGTGCACAGGTGCGGGCCTTCGACCCTGAAGCCATGCAGGAAACCCAGCGCCTTTATCCGGACCAGCCTAACCTGTCGCTGATGGGGACCCCGGAGTCAGCCCTGGCCGGTGCCGACGCCCTGATCGTGTGCACCGAATGGCAACAGTTCAAGGCTCCTGACTTCAATGCCATCAAATCGCGTCTGAAGGCACCGGTGATTTTTGACGGTCGCAACCTCTACGACATTGAGCGCATGGCACGTGCAGGCTTCACCTACTTCCCGATGGGCCGTGGTGAGTCGCACAATCTGCCGGTTCCTCAGCAGCAGGTTCCGGTTCCAACCACCGTCGCCTAGGAGGCTGGGTATACCCCTCTTCACCGGCAAGGGCTCGTCAGCTAGCGTTACGGAGGGACGCTGTTCCGGCTTATTGGCATTTCGATGTAGCCCGGTGCGAGGCCAAAGACTTCGACACCTTGAGGAACAGCGCGTCCGGTTGTGACAAAGACCTTCTGCGGTATCTGTTCACGATGCGGTTGGTGGCGTACAAACGTCCGCCCTTCATGATCACGTCTAAGTGCGGCCACCGGTATCGCGATCGCGTTTTCAGCGTGATAGGTGACGATTGCCAGGCGCGCACTCATTCCCAGGCGCACGCGTTGCTGTTGGGCTTGAGTCAGTGGGTCGAGGGTCGCGACCACCCCGTAGCTGGCGCCGGCTCCATACGTTTCTGACGGTAGGCGCTGTGCACTGATGGCTGAGATCTTGCCTGTCAGCGTCATGCCGAGAAAGCCATCACCGGTGATCCGCACACGCATGCCTTCGCTCAACTGGTGCAGGTCGGCTTCTTCAACTCGGGTCACGGCGTTGGTTTGTTCGAGGCTGACCAACTCGAACAAGGGCATACCCTGAGTGGCGCGGATGCCTTGCTGGATAGCGGTGGTGGTGTTTTCGTCCTGTTTGCGTGGGCGCAGGATGATCCCCGCGAACGGTGCGCGTAGCTCGCGTTGAGCATGCAGCGCAACCAGTGCCTGGTAGCGTGATTGGGCGTTGGCACACTCCATTTCGGCGATCTGTCGATGTTCGCCTTTGCCCTTTTCGAGTGTGGCGCTCAGTTCGGCCTGTGAAGCGGCCAGGTCGAGTGTTTGCATGCGGGCTTGTTGCTCAAGGGCTTCGACTTCCATTCGGGCCACGATGCCGCGATCGAACAGGCGCCGGGTGTCGGTGAGCTTGTTGCGCGTGTCGCTCAGGCTCAGTTGGGCGTTGGTCACGGATCGACGGGCGCGGGCCACATCGGCGCTTTGCGGCCAGTTCTGCATTTCTTCCAGGGCGCGCTGAGCTTTGAGTTGCACGGCCAGTGCCTCGCGTAACTGAATCTCCAGTTGCGAGCTGTCGAGCGTCAGCAGGAGCTGGCCTTGCTCGACGCGCTGGCCTTCGGTAACGGAAACGCTGTGTACTAACCCTTCAAAGGGCGCAGCAAGGGTCAACCGTGTCGCGGCTTCCAAACGCCCGATGAGGCCCAACTGGTTTTCTAGTATTTGCGGTTTTACTTGCAGCCAGTCGCTTGCAGGCGGTGAGCCTGGTGGCCTTGCGTGGTACACGAGTGTGATTGCCAGCAACATCAGGCTCAGTGCGCCCGCCAGCCAGTATCGCGCCTGACGTGTGCGTGGAAACAAGTAGCGCTTAGTCGTTGAGGTCAATGTCCCAGCTCTCCAGCGTTGTGCCCAGTGTCTGGTCCAGTTGGGTTTGTGTGTTGAGATAGGCAATCAGCGCATTGAGGCGTGTGCTTTCCGCTGTTCGCAAATCGGCTTCAAAACTCAGTACCTGAAAGTTGCTGGAGCGACCGGCTTGCAGTTTCTCGCGTTCAATATCGAGTTTTCGGCGTGACAGCTCGCGCGCACGTTGTGCGATTTCATACTGGCGCCAGCGGGTGCCGAGGTTGCGCACGGCATCGCCGACATCGCGTTCGAGCAACTGGCGCGTTTCGCTTAGGCGAATGTCCTGGGTTTCGACGTTGACTCTGGCACGCACTTCAGCTTGGCGTCGGCTCAGGTCGCCAATGGGGATCTCGACCTGGAGGCCGGCATAACCTTCCCAGGTGAGGTCGGATGCGTAGCCGCGTTCACCCGGGTAGCGGCTACGGGCCTGGGTGGCAGCACCAATGAGCGATAGGTCCCATAGTCGTTCATTGCGGGCCACCGTGAGGTTGACAGCGGCTTGCTCGATTGCGATCAACTGGGTGAGGTAGGTGGGTTGCTGGTTTTGTGCAACCGCTAGAGCCTCGGCCAGCCCGAAGTCTGTGCGTGTCACGTCAAGGCGTTCAATGGCCTGTACCGGTGTTTGCAGATCGAGCGCCAGCAGGTGCAGTAACTCGAGGCGGCTAGCGTCGAGTTGGTTGGAGGCTTCTTCGACAGCGAGCTCCTGTGTCGCCACGTCCGCTTCGGTCTGCACGAGTTCGAACTCGGCCATGCGTCCAGAGGCGATCATGACCTTGTTGGCATCCAGTAGCTGGCGTGAGCGCGCCAGTGCTTCGCGGGTGATGCGCAACTGTTCTTGTGCACGCAGCAGTTCGCGGTAAGCGGTGATGATCTGGGTGACGGTGCTTGAAACGGTTGCTTTCAGGTTGAGGCGATTGACCTGCTCGGCAAGTTCGGCCAAGCGCATGGGGGCGGTTGCCACCCCGCGCCCTGCGCCGCGGAGCAGGGGCTGGATGACGCTGAACGTTGCGCCATCGTTGTGTGTGCGACCAGCGTGGTTCGCCTGGGTAAGGTGATGACGCCATGACAGGCTGAACTGTGTTCCATATTCGCCAAGCAGTGTGGTTGAAGGGGCGACTTCGTTTTGCCGGTAGTGGTCATCCTGGTTGCGCGTAGCCAGGTGGCGGCTGCTTAGCACCAGTTTTGGCGTGAAGCGGTCTTTTTCCACACGTAGGTCGAATTTCTGCACGATGCGTTCGAAGTACGCACTACGGATGGCGTGATTGTTACGCAGACCTAGCAGTACCGCTTCGTTCAAGGCCAGCGCTATCGTTTGTTCATTCGCGGAAGGGCTCTTGTCGGGGTGGCTGGCTTGCGTGGGTGACAAACGTTCGGCGCATGCGTTTGTCGTAAACAGCAGCAGGTGGACCACACCAACCAACAGGTAACGGGTCGCAGTGCTGGGACGTGCGCACATGTCAGTCATCACGCAGCGCCGTCACGGGTTGCAGGGCGGCCGCACGCTGTGCCGGATGGAGGCCGAAGACCAGTGTACTCAGTAGCGAGCTGGCGATGCCCAGTGGCAGCGAGGTCATTGATAGTGAAAATGACCACCCCGATAGCGTCACAAACATCCAGGCAGCGGCCACGCCGAAAAGGGCGCCAGCCAACGCGCCGACCACGGCCAATGCCATGGCCTCCAGCAGGAAGAGGCTGGCGATATCGCGTGGTCGGGCACCGATTGCCATGCGTATGCCGATTTCTTGCCGCCGTTCGGACACGTTCATGACCATCACGTTCATGATGCCCACACCACCGACCAGCAGTGAAATACCGGCCAGCCCGAGGAGCAGGTAGGAAAAGGTTCGGGCCTGGCGTTCCAGCCCATCCAGCAACTGCTGGGGAATCTGTACCTGTACGGTGTGGCCTGGCGCCTTGGGGGCCAGGTAATCAAGCAGCGCGTTGGCATCTTCAGCCAGGCGCTCACTCTGCAGCCCCTTGGCGATGATGCTGTTGATCTCGGGGGTGGGTGTTATCCGTCTCATCCCCTCGATAGGCAGGAGGATCGCCTCGTCCACGGGAATGGGTATGAGTGGGTTGTGCCCATGCTCGGCCAGGATGCCGATGATCTCAAACAGGTAGCCCTCAATCGCCAGGGGATCCTGATTGTTCAGCGTGCTTACGTTCAGCGCTCTGGCTGCTTGTGCACCCAGCACCGCGTAGGTGCTCTGCTGATCGTAAGGGGAGAGGAATCTACCGTGACTGAGCTGCAGGCCCAATACACCTTCCAGTTCGTGGGAGGTGCCGATGACACTCAAGGGATAGGCTTGGCCGCCGATGTGGACGGTCGTCGAATAGAGTATGGCCGGCGCGATTTCACGAAGACCTGGGACGGCGCGTTTCACAAGCTGGGTGTCCAGTGTCGCAGGTGCGGGGCGCGTGACCGTGCCGGGCGTGGCGGTGAAGCTGCCTACCATTACATCGCTACCCAGGCCCTTGAATGTGCGGATGGCTTCGTGGGCCGCGTTGTGGCCTATGTTCAGCAGTGCGACCACCGAGGCGCAACCTGCTGCGATCCCTAGCAGGGCCAGCAGTGCGCGGCGCCCAAGCAGGCGCAGGCTGCTCAGGGGTTCGCTCAGTGTTTGGCGCAAGGATGGCCCGTAGCGGTTTAGCCGTGCGTCAGGCATGTGCTGGGTTCGGATACTGTTCAAGCAGATGCCCGTCTTTGACCAGCAGGCAGCGCTGCAGTGTCTGGGCCAGTGATTCGTCGTGGGTGACGATCACGAGGGTGACGCCCTGTTCTCGATTCAAGGCCTGTAACAGCGCTAGCACTTCCCCAGCGGTGGCGCTGTCGAGGTTGCCGGTGGGTTCGTCGGCCAGAATCAGGTCGGGGCGGCCGACCAGGGCCCGAGCAATGGCTATGCGCTGGCGTTGTCCGCCGGACAGCTCTGCCGGGCGATGATGGGCGCGATTGGCCAGGCCGACACGTGTGACCTCCTGTAAGGCGAGGCGCTGTGCCTCTGCGTGCCCGTACCCTCGATAGCGCAGGGGCAGTGCCACGTTTTCCAGTGCGCTAAGGCGAGGGAGCAGGTTGAAACTCTGGAACACGAACCCGATGCGCTGGTTGCGTGTTTGGGCACGTATGTGCGCCTTGGCGCGGGTCATGTCGTGCCCGTCGAGTAACAGGCGACCGGATGTGGGCTGGTCAAGCAGGCCAATGATATTGAGCAGCGTGCTTTTCCCTGAACCGGAAGCGCCGACGATTGCGCAGCTTTGTCCTCGCATGATGGACAGCGACACGTTGTGAAGTGTTGGCCGAAGCCCGGCAGCTGTTGAGTAGGTGTGGCCGATACTTTCCAGCTGTAGAAGCTTTTCGCCTGGCAGGGCGGTTGTGTGGTTGTTTCCGTTGTTCGGCAAGGCCTGCTCCAAAGTATTTATCTAGTTTTCTATGGTTTTTGTGAGTCAGGCAATAAACAAGGTGTTGATGAGTGGTGGGTAGAGTTATTCAAAAGGCTAGCGCAGGTTTAATTGTCTATGCGTGCTGTCTTGATTTTGCTAGGTGTTGGCTGTTTATTTTATGTCTGGTTGTTTGTATGAATATTCTGATGTTCAGGAATTTGCTTTGGGTGTGAAAGGGTGTTGTTCGTGAAAAGGGTTGACGTTATTTGTCGTGCCGACTAAGAATTGCAGTCGGTTACACTGCTAACAGCAGTTGCGGCAACATTTTTTACGGTTGTGAATGGCGTGATGAAGTCAGGCTGCAATGTGGTCGGCTTATTTCAAGGGCGCATTGCAAGTGTGATAAGCCTAAGCCGAGGGCATGTCTGTGTCGCTGGAACGCTTCGCGTTAAATAAATACGCAGGGAGGGCCGCCATGGTTGGCGTTACAGGCTATACATCTTTTTCCGGTACCAGTGCGCTGACCCGGGCCAGCCCAAGCTTGCCCGTTAGCACCGACGACACAGCGTGCTCCGCTGCAGTCATCCCGCCAGCGAGTGATGCAAGTACGGTGTCTACGCTGGCTCGGCAGCTCAGCGAGGCGGCTGCTCGCGCCGAGGCGCGCGATGCTGGGCTTGATTACAAGGCGTTGGGTGAGGCGGCAAAAGTGCTGTTGAATCAAATATCGGGTGATAGCTATACACTCAACAAGGCTCGGCACGATGCGGAGCTGCCGAACAGTGATGACCCAGAACTACTGGAACGGGCCAGGCAGGCAACCGATTTCGTCAACAGTCGTTACCCAGGCTCCAACATCGTCGGCAAGAATCCTTTCGCGGGCATGTCACGAGATCAACTGGCTCTGATTGCCTATGACGATAGCGGTGCTTTCACGGTCAATGAGCGACGCGCAGCACTGTGCGAGAGTCTGAATCAGGAATACGAGTGGCGTCGGATGGTGCTGGCAAAAGGTGACGCTGAATACAACAGTACCGGCAAGCTCACCAGCTTTTTCACCGAGGTGCTTGAGCATTATGAAAGTCTGCCGGCTATCGAGCAGGCACAGTACCCTGGCAATTATGTGAGCCAGTTGCAGGGATGGATTGATAGCGGTTTCAACTACATCACTCACCAGTCTGAGGGCAACGCTACGACCTTGGTCGGGTTGCTCGAAGAATGGATGACTTCAGCGTCCTCACAACAAAATGATGCAACGGATGACCTGCCCGCCAGAGCAGGTGATGAGGCTGCGAGCACACGCAGTTGAGTGCACAGCGCAATAAGGTGCAGTCAGTTAGGTTTATCGAGAAATCGTAAGTTCAGCATTGCTTTTGGCGTCGCTCCAAGAAGTGTCGCTGTAATTTAATAATGCCTGTTCAAACACGTGGAGACATGAAATATGAATGTACATAAGGTAGTGCTTGCGCTGCTCTCGGTCGTTACTTTGTTTGCTGCAGGTGCGGCGCATGCTGGGCCTAAGGTTATGGTGACCTTTAAGAATAACGCTATCTCAGATGCTGCATATGTAATAGAGACGTCAAATGAGGCCAGCACCAATGTAAATGCTTAGCCAAAGCCGGCTGCTTTGGTTGATTATGGTGGGGCGGATACTTACTATGTTCAAAGCAATGTCTCTCCTGATACAAATTTCGCTGCTGTCCGCTACAAGGTTGGCGGCAAAACCTGTGCATTTACCACGACGTATGTGAATACATACAACTCAAGCGGTATCAAGGTGCCGTCCTGGAACAAGACGTCTACCCCCAGTGGCGGTGCTACGTGTACCGCGACTATCACATCGACCAATTACACGAGTCACGAGTGGTCGGTAGAGTTTGCAATGAAGTAATCATCCCTATGGCCGGTGCTGTATTAGCCGGCCATTTTTTTTGCAAGACCTATTCGTCAGTCGAAGGAGGGCCGCCATGGTTGGCGTTACAGGGTATACATCTTTTTCCGGTACCAGTGTGCTGGCCCGGGCCAGCCCAAGCGTGCCCGTTAGCACCGACGACACAGCGTGCTCTGCTGCAGTAATTCCGGCAGCGAGTGAGGCAAGTACGGTGTCTACGCTGGCGCGGCAGCTCAGCGAGGCGGCTGCGCGTGCCGAGGCGCGGGATGCCGGGCTTGATCGCAAGGCGCTGGGTGAGGTCGCGAAAGCACGGTTGAATGAAATTTTGGGCGACAGTTATTTCTTTAACAAGGTGAAGCATGACGCCGAGCTGCCAAACAGTGATGACCCGGAGCTGTTGGCACGGGCCAAAGACGCGACGGACTTCGTCAATGGCCGTATATATGGCTCCCGTTCCGGGACCAATCCTTTTGCGGGCATGTCACGAGATCAATTGGCCTTGATTGCCTATGACGATAGTGGTGCTTTCACGGTCAATGAGCGGCTTGCCGCATTTTACGAGGCTCATGAGCAGGAGGAAGCTTGGCGCCGGATGGTGCTGGCAAAGTCGGATGTTGAATACAACAGCACCGGCAAGCTCACGGGCTTTTTCATGGAAGTGCTTGAGCATTATGAGGGACTACCTGCCATCGAGCAGGCGCAGTACCCCTATACCTATGTGAGCCAATTACAGGGATGGATTGACAGCGGTTTCAACTACATTACTCATCAGGCCGAGGGCAATGGCATGAACCTGAGCGGGTTGCTCGAGAAGTGGCTTGTGGAAAGCCCGGATGGCCGCAAGGGCGTGTTGAACAGTATCGACCCCGCATAGTGTGAAGCGCCTCATGATCCTGGTGAAGTACTGGGGGAAAGGGCGGGCAAAGTGATATTCTTCGCGCCCTCGGTCAACCCGTGTCGTCGCGGCATGCCGGTTTGGCTGAACAGTCATACTTCCCCCATTATGGATATCGTTCGGGTCAGTTCATGAAGAAATCAGTAGGCGTACTTTCCGGTCTTGCGGTACTCGCGGCCTTGACGAGTGCAGGTACCTGGTACACCGGCAAGCAGTTGCCTGACGCCTTGAAGGCCTCTATTGCGCAAAGTAACGAGCAGGCCCAGAAGGCATTGCTTGGCACGGGCGCCAGTGCCAGCGTCGAGTTGGTTTCGCTGGAGCAGCACTTCTACACCAGTACCGCCCATTACCGTGTGAAGGTTGCAAACCTGGATGCCGGTGACGAGTCGGTGAGCCTCGAGTTGAACTTCGTTGATCGCATCGAGCACGGCCCGCTGCCATGGTCGCGCTTGAAGGCGTTCAAGCTGATGCCGGTCATGGCAACCAGCAACTATGCGCTGGAGAAGACTGAAGGTACCGCCAAGTGGTTTGCCGCGGCCAAGGAAGTTGCGCCGCTGCGGGGTCAGGTCAGCCTGGGTTATGACCGTTCGGTACAGGGCAGTATGAAACTGTTGCCGCTGGACGTTACCGGTGACGACGGCTCGGTGGTGAAATTCTCCGGCTTCAACCTGGATGTCGACAGCAGTGCCGATGCCGAGAAGGTCAAGGTCAATGGCACCATGGGCAGCCTCGCCATGTCGCTGGTGTCGCCTGACACTGCGCCGGTCAAGATCGACCTCAATGGCATGAATAT
This sequence comes from Pseudomonas sp. HLS-6 TE3448, assembly GCF_053629555.1. Classification (NCBI taxonomy): domain Bacteria; kingdom Pseudomonadati; phylum Pseudomonadota; class Gammaproteobacteria; order Pseudomonadales; family Pseudomonadaceae; genus Pseudomonas; species Pseudomonas sp. HLS-6 TE3448. The sequence continues at coordinate 2,652,277 of NZ_JBRJIO010000001.1, forward strand.
TACGGGTGACCTGACCAAGACCACCTATGGCTTCTATGTGGGGCAGGTTGACTTCGGGTTGGCCAGCAGCCAGTTCGTGTTCGGTGATCAGCAGTCGACGTTGCTGCTCAAGGCGCTTGAGCAGCGCAACGATTACCGCGCTGAGGGCGACAAAATGTCGGGCCGCCTGACCTACAAGGTCGGCGACATCAGCTACGAGGGCAAGTCGGTCGGCAGTGCGCAGATGGTCATGAGCGTGAAGAGCCTGGACATTCCGGCGCTCCAGTCGTTGATGAGCTGGTATGAAAGCCATCTGCCCGAGATTCAGCAGGCCGCCGCCGAGGGGCGGTCCATGCCGCAGTTGGCGATGAGCCCTGAAGAAGAGGCGAAGGTACGCGAGGATATCCTGAAGATGCTCGCGGCCAAGCCGCAGGTCGCGCTGGAAGACTTGTCGTTCAAGACCGCCAACGGTGAAAGCCGTTTCAGCCTGGCGGTTGAGCTGAACAAGCCGACCTCGTTGGAACTGCCACCGGATCAGTTGGGTCGCCAATTGATCTCCCAGCTCAAGAGCAACCTGACGCTGTCCAAGCCAATGATCGTTGATCTGGCGGTTCTGCAGGCTGCCTTCCAGGGTGAAACCGACACCCAGGCGATTGCCCAGCAGGCGTCCATGACCAGTGAAATGGTCGGGCAGATGGCGCTGCAGACGCAGTTGGCCAAGCTGCAGGGCAGTGATGTCGTTGCCAACTTGAACTATGTCGATGGCCAGGTAGAGTTCAATGGGCAGAAAATGACCCTTGAAGAGTTCGCCGGGCTGGTCATGGCCAACCTCGGTGCCATGGGTCAAATCGGCGGTTGATGTGATGCAAGGGGCGGGCAGCCGAGGCTATGGCTGCCTGCCCTTGGCCGTTTCAGGCCAAAAAAACCTTTAGAATTCATCTGATTATCTGTAGCCTTCGGCCTCCTATGAAGCCGAGGCCGCAGAGGCTTTACGGTCCTGCCGCAACTGCCGTTCGGGCACTTGCCGACGGAACCTGTAGCCGATTTGCCGGGGCTCGGTGATACACTCGACTTACGCGTATCAGCGCCTGCAGGTCTTGCCGAACATGACGCATATCTCCGAACGCCTTCTGGTTCAAGCTCACTTGGATGCCAAGCAACCCAAGCCACTGACACCGGAAGAAGAAGCCCATTACCGTGCCGCCATTGCTGCTGAGCTCAAGGCGCAGGATGCGGTCCTGGTGGCTCACTATTACTGTGACCCGGTCATCCAGGCACTTGCCGAGGAGACGGGCGGCTGCGTGTCTGACTCGCTGGAAATGGCTCGCTTTGGTAACAAGCACCCGGCCAAGACGGTCGTCGTTGCCGGTGTTCGCTTCATGGGCGAAACCGCCAAGATCCTCAACCCTGAGAAGCGTGTGCTGATGCCAACGCTTGAAGCGACCTGCTCGCTCGACCTGGGTTGCCCGGTGGACGAGTTCTCGGCGTTCTGTGACAAGCACCCTGAGCGTACCGTAGTGGTTTATGCCAATACGTCGGCAGCGGTCAAGGCGCGTGCTGACTGGGTGGTAACCTCCAGTTGTGCGCTGGAAATCGTCGAAAGCCTCATGGATAACGGCGAGACCATTATCTGGGGGCCGGACCAGCATCTGGGGCGTTATATCCAGAAACAGACCGGCGCCGACATGCTGCTCTGGGACGGTGCGTGCATTGTTCACGAAGAGTTCAAGTCGCGACAATTGGCGGACATGAAAGCGCTGTACCCCGATGCGGCGATTCTGGTTCACCCTGAATCCCCTGAGGCAGTGATCGAGCTGGCCGATGCGGTGGGTTCCACCAGCCAGTTGATTGCCGCTGCGCAAAGCATGCCGAACAAAACCTTTATCGTCGCCACCGATCGCGGCATCTTCTACAAGATGCAGCAGCTGTGCCCGGATAAAGTCTTTGTCGAAGCGCCTACCGCAGGTAACGGTGCCGCATGCCGCAGTTGCGCCCATTGCCCATGGATGGCCATGAACACGCTGGAGCGCACCCTGCAGTGCCTGCGTGAGGGCAGTAACGAGATTTTTGTGGACGCTGCGTTGATTCCGCAGGCCATTCGCCCGCTCAAACGCATGCTGGATTTCACCCATGCAGCGCGGATGAAGCTGTCCGGTAACGCCTGATACACGCTGAATCCTGCGACGGCAGGGCAGCCCCATATGCTGTGGGGCTGCTGCCGTGCGTGGGTTAGCGCATCATTTCCTTGACCATGCGTTGCTGCTCAAGCATTTCCCGTTGCCGTGCATCGAGGCGCGACGCCAACTGGAAGTTGTTGCCGGCACGGCGCTTGGCGTAATCAAGCTGCTGAATTGCCTGGTCGTAGTCGCCGACCAGGGCAAAGTACTCTGCGCGAGCCTGGTGCAGGCCTATCGTGTTGCCTGACAGGCCGCGTGCCTCGGCCACTTCATACCAGACATCCGGATCGTCTGGACGGTTCTTCAGCAAACCGTCCAGCGCCTTTTCCGCTTCGGCGGGGCGATTCAGTTTCAGCAATACATCGGCCCGGGCCTGCTGCAGTGGGTAGCTGCCGGGGTAGAGGGTGAGCATCTTCGTCACCCGTTGTTCGGCGTCGGCCAGTCGATTATTGGTAATGTCCAGGTCGATTTGCGCAAGGTTGTAGGTGATGTCGTTCGGTGCCTTGGCCAGCAGTGGCTTGAGGTTTTCGCGGGCTTCGTTCAGTTGGCCGCCCTTGGTCTGGGCGATGGCCAGGCCATAGCGTGCGGCATCGAGTGTGGGGTTTTCCTCGAGCATGGCGCGGAAGCGTTTGGCCGCAAGGCCGGGGGTGCCCTCGTAGGTCAATTGCACCCGAGAACGCATCAATTGGTAGCGCAGGCTGTCTTCGGTGCCGCCGGCAGGTGCCTGTTCGGCACGGTTGCGGGTGTCGGCAATACGCGACTCGGTCACCGGGTGAGTCAGCAGGAATTCTGGCGGCTTGGCGTCGAAACGGTACTGGCGCATCAAACGCTCGAACATGCTGGGCATGTTCCGTGGGTCGTAGCCAGCCTTTTCCAGGTTGATGATGCCGATACGGTCGGCCTCTTGCTCGTTCTGCCGGGAGAAACGCCGCTGCTCCTGGATCGCGGCAGCCTGGGAGCCGGCGATGGCGGCAATACCGGCATCCCCGGCACCGGAAGCTGCAACCACGATCCCGGCCAGCAGGGCCGCCATCATCGGCAGTTGCATGCGTTGCTGGGCTTCAACCCCACGGGCAAAGTGGCGCTGCGACAAGTGCGCCAGTTCGTGGGCGAGTACCGAGGCATATTCGCCTTCGTTCTGGGCGTTGAGGAACAGCCCTCCATTGACCCCGACAATGCCGCCGGGCGCAGCAAAGGCGTTCAGCTCTTTGCTGTCGATCAGGATGAACTCCAGGCGTCGGTCCTGCAGTTGGCTGGTTTCGGCAAGCCGGTAGACACTGGTCTCGACATAATCCTTGAGCTGCGGGTCGGACAGTTGGCCGACATTGCCCCGCAACAGGCTGAGCCAGGCGCGGCCCAGTTGGTGCTCCTGTTGCGGCGAGACAATGGCCGAGCTGGCGTCGCCGAGTGACGGAAGGTCGTCGGCATGGCTCGGTAGCGCCAACAGGCAGGCCAGCGTCAGCAAGGTGGGGCGCAAAAAATTCATGCACGAAGCTCTGGTCGACAAAGACCTTACTGTAGCCCGCTCGCACGTCTGCGACCAGAGGCGGTATTCTACCGGGCTTGCTTTGTATCAATGCCCTTGACCGGGCGCCTGCCAGGAGAGAACCGATGACCGATAGCCTGCCCTGTGACGCCGAGCTCGATGCCAGTGGCCTGAATTGCCCGCTGCCTCTGCTCAAGGCCAAGCTGGAGCTCAATCGGCTTGCCAGTGGCGCGGTGCTCAAGGTGATCGCCACCGACGCGGGTTCGCAACGTGATTTTCGCACTTTTGCTCAATTGGCAGGTCACACGCTGCTACTCGAAAAGGCCGAGGCCGGGGTTTTCAGCTACTGGCTGAAGAAAGCCTGAGTCTTCCCCCGTATTTAAGGATTGTTGATGTTCAAAGTGCTTCGCGACTGGATGCAGCGCTATTTCTCCGATGAGGAGGCAGTGGTGCTGGCGGTGCTGCTGTTCCTGGCGTTTGCCGCGATATTGACCCTTGGCGGGATGCTCGCGCCCGTGTTGGCAGGCATGGTCCTGGCGTTTCTCATGCAAGGCCTGGTCAATGCCCTGGAGCGTTTCAAGGTTCCCAGCAAGATTGCCGTGGCACTGGTGTTCACACTGTTCATGGGGGCGCTGGCGGTGTTCCTGTTGGTGCTGGTGCCGTTGCTGTGGCATCAGTTGATCACCTTGTTCAACGAACTGCCCGGCATGCTTGGCAAATGGCAGTCGCTGTTGTTGCTGCTGCCGGAGCGCTATCCGCACCTGGTCTCGGACGAACAGGTCTTGCAGGCCATTGAAGTGATGCGTGGCGAGATCGGCAAGTTCGGCCAGTGGGCGCTGACCTTCTCGTTGTCCAGCCTGCCACTGTTGGTCAACGTCATGATCTACCTGGTGTTGGTACCGATCCTGGTGTTCTTTTTCCTCAAGGATCGTGAACTCATCGCGCGTTGGGTCAGTGGATACCTTCCGCGTGAGCGGGCCTTGATGACCCGTGTGGCCGAGGACATGAACCGGCAGATCGCCAACTACATTCGCGGTAAAGGTATCGAGATCCTGATTTGCGGGGTCGCGACCTACATCGCCTTTGTCGCCCTTGGGCTGAACTACGCGGCGCTGCTGGCACTGCTGGTCGGTCTGTCGGTGGTAGTGCCCTATGTCGGGGCGGTGGTGGTGACCGTGCCGGTGACATTGATCGCCTTGTTCCAGTGGGGCTGGGGAGACCAGTTCATTTACCTGATGGCGGTGTACGCGATCATTCAGGCGCTGGACGGCAACGTGTTGGTGCCGTTGTTGTTCTCCGAAGCCGTCAGCCTGCACCCGGTCGCAATCATCTGCGCCGTGCTGTTGTTCGGCGGGCTGTGGGGGTTCTGGGGGATCTTCTTTGCGATTCCGTTGGCGACCCTGTTCAAGGCGGTACTGGATGCCTGGCCTCGTCGGGAACCGCCTGTGGCGCCATTGCTGTAACGTCAGGCAGGGTTGATCACCGGCAAGGCCAGCTCCAGCAGGAGCCGGCCTTGCCGACGATAGCGCTTCAGGCCTTGTTCAACGCCTGCGCTTGGGCCAGCACGGCTTCAACGTGGCCCGGTACTTTCACGCCACGCCACTCCTGGCGCAGTACACCATCCTTGTCGATCAGGAAGGTGCTGCGGTCTACGCCCAGGTATTCCTTGCCATAGAGCTTCTTCAGCTTGATCACGTCGAACAACTGGCACAACGCCTCGTCCTTGTCGCTGATCAGCTCAAACGGGAACGCCTGCTTGCACTTGAAGTTCTCGTGCGATTTGAGGCTGTCGCGGGAAACGCCGAACACCTCGGTGTCGGCTGCCTGGAAGGCCGCATAGTGATCCCGAAAACCCTGGCCTTCGGTGGTGCAGCCCGGGGTGCTGTCCTTGGGGTAGAAGTACAGCACGACCTGACGGCCTTTCAGGGCTTCCAGGTTGATCTGCTTGCCGCTGGTGGCCTCGGCCTGGAAAGCGGGTACCGATTGATCGAGTTCAACAGCCATGGTGCATTCCTTACATGGGGTTTTGTGGGCGCCAGGGTTCGATCAGCGCATCCAGGTTGAGTGCGTCGGCGAAGTCCAGGAACTGATCGCGCAGCCAGCTGATCTGTGTGCCTGCAGGCAGCGTTACGGTGAACGTGGCGTTGAGCATGGTGCCGCCGGTTTGCGGTGCCTGATAGGTATCGCAGGTCAGGTTCTCCAGCTCTACCCGGTGGTCGAGGAAGAACTGGCACAGCTCATTGATGATATCGGGCCGATAGGCGGCGCTGATGTAGGCGACGTACGGCAAGGACAGTGGGCGAACCTCCAGGCCTGCGCTGCGCACGACATTGACCGTGAAACTGTGCTTCTTGGCCAGGCTTGGAAGTGCAGCCTCGAGCCGCGCCAGTGCGTCCCAGCTGCCTGATACCTGGAGCACCAGTGCGCTGCATTCCCCGTGGCGTGTCAGGCGCGAGGTTACGACAGAGCAACGGTTGTCGTTGCTGGTGCGGCACAGGATGTTGGTCAGCTCCATGGGATTGGGGCCCAGGGCGCTGATGACAAGGAATTGTTCGCGAACGGTGGGGGTGGACATGCAGCATTCCTAAAGCGATGAGCGGTCGGTACGTGACGTGGCAAGAGGCTGTGCTTTATACCGTTCCGCCGCTCAGAATCGAGGGTCAGGGCGCAGCCGAGGTGCATCATCAGCAAGCCAGGGGGCTGCTGCGTACCGATCAAAGAGGGAAGGGTAGCGAAAACTGCTGCCGAGGGGAATGCTCCGGCCACCTGCTTCGCTTGTGCAAGCCCGATGGCGCCAGTACCATTACCGCTCTCTTTTTCCGGCAGGAGCAGTTTCATGATTGCGGGCAGTATGGTGGCATTGGTCACACCCATGGATGCACAAGGGCGTCTTGACTGGGACAGCCTCAGCAAACTCGTGGACTTTCACCTGAAAAACGGTACTCATGCCATCGTTGCCGTCGGTACGACCGGCGAGTCTGCGACCCTTGATGTCGAAGAACACATCAAAGTCATCGAGGCTGTAGTCAAACAGGTCAACGGGCGTATCCCGGTGATCGCTGGCACCGGCGCCAACTCCACGCGTGAAGCGGTCGAGCTGACCCGCAACGCCAAGAACGCCGGGGCTGATGCCTGCCTGCTGGTGGTGCCGTACTACAACAAGCCTACCCAGGAAGGCTTGTACCAGCACTTCAAGCATATCGCTGAAGCCGTAGACATCCCGCAGATTCTCTACAACGTGCCCGGCCGTACTTCCTGCGACATGCAGGCCGAGACCGTCATTCGTCTGTCGACCGTACCGAACATCATCGGTATCAAGGAAGCCACAGGCGACCTGAAGCGCGCCAAGGCCATCCTGGATGGCGTCAGCAAGGACTTCATCGTCCTGTCCGGCGATGATCCAACCGCCGTTGAGCTGATCCTGATGGGCGGCAAGGGCAATATCTCGGTAACCGCCAACGTTGCGCCACGCGAAATGGCCGACTTGTGTGAAGCCGCCCTCAAGGGCGATGCCGAAACGGCCCGTGCCATCAACGAAAAACTGATGCCGCTGCACAAGGACCTGTTCATCGAAGCCAACCCGATCCCGGTGAAGTGGGCGTTGGTGGAAATGGGCCTGATGCACAAAGGCATTCGCCTGCCGCTGACCTGGCTGAGCGAACCTTGTCATGAAACGCTGCGGCAGGCCATGCGCCAGTCCGGCGTACTGGTTTAACTGAGGAAGTACACCGCATGAAGCGATTGGCTGGTCTTTCCGCCCTTGCCTTGATTATCTCCAGCACCAGCGGGTGCGGCTGGCTGTGGGGTGAAGACGGTTACTTCCGTGACCGTGGCAGCGACTATCTGGAGGCTACCCAGAAGCCGCCGATGCAACTGCCACCGGATGTCAGCAGTGCCAAGCGTCTCGACCCGCTGCTGCCGATCCCGCGTAACGTCGCGGACAGCAGTACCAAGGGCGAGTTCGACGTGCCGCGTCCTCTGCCGTTGTCGGCGGCGGGTGAAGCCAGCGACTTCAGCCTGCAGAAGAGTGGTAACTCGCGTTGGGTACTGGCCCAGCGTGCACCGGCTGAAGTCTGGCCAGTGGCTCGTCAGTTCTTTGAAGACAACGGTTTCCGTATTGCCGAAGAGCGTCCGCAAACCGGTGAGTTCACGACCACCTGGCAGCGTTCCGACGAGCTGTCGGCCGCCATGGCAAAACGCTTGGCAAGCACCGCCACCAGCGGTGACAGTGAAATGCGTGCGCGTGTACGCATCGAGCCAGGTGTACAGCGGGGCACCAGTGAAGTCTATGTGGTGACTGCTGAGCGTCCGGCCGGCAGCACCGCCGAGGTTGATTTCCCGGCGCGTTCCGTCAATACCGCCGCTGATGCCCTGCTGGTCGATGAAATGCTCGCCAGCATGACCCGTAGCGCCGAGAAGGGCGGTTCCGTCTCGCTGCTTGCTGCTCGTGATTTCGATGCCCCTAGCCGTGTCAGCCTGAGCGAAGACGGCAGCGGCAACCCGGTATTGAACCTGGGCGCCGACCTTGATCGTGCCTGGTCCAGTGTGGGCCGCGCCTTGGAACACGGTGAGTGGCGTGTCGAGGACATCAACCGCAGCCTGGGCCTTTACTACATCAACCTGGCCGAGAAAGCCGAGAAGCACGACCAGGAGCCTGGTTTCTTCGGCAAGCTGTTGGGTAGCGAGCCGAGCAAGGAAGAGCGTGAAGCCCGTGCCGAGCGTTATCAGGTTCGCCTGAGCAAGGTGGGTGACAGCGTCCAGGTTACGGTCGAGAAAAATATCAACACCGTCGCGCCAGCTGATGTCGCACGCCGTGTGTTGAGTGTCATTCAGGACAACCTGGGTTAAGTGCGCTTCGCCGTACTAGGAAGCGGTAGCCAGGGCAATGGTACGCTGATCGCCAGTGACGACACCTGTGTGCTGGTCGATTGTGGCTTTTCCCTGCGGGAAACCGAGCGGCGCCTGGCGCTGCTCGGCGTAGCGCCAGATCAATTGAATGCCATCGTCGTTACCCATGAACATGCCGACCACGTTCATGGCGTTGGTTTGCTGGCGCGGCGCTACAATCTACCGGTCTACCTCAGCCGTGGGACGCTGCGCGGGATGCGCAAGCCCGTCGAGGTCGCAGGCTTCCTGGCCGGTGACGAGCGGTTGCAGGTGGGAAGCTTGAGTATTACCGCTGTTGCTGTGGCGCACGATGCGCTGGAGCCACTGCAGTATGTGTTCAGTGACGGTCATCGGCGATTGGGTGTGCTGACCGACCTGGGTTCGTATGATGATCGGCTGTTGGCTCACTATCAGGATCTGGACGCCTTGTTGATCGAGGCCAATCACTGTCGAGATCTGCTGGCGAGAGGGCATTACCCCTATTTCCTCAAGCAGCGGGTGGGTGGTGATCTAGGACATTTGAACAACCATCAGGCCGCGCGCCTGGTGGCCGAGTTGGGTTGGCACAAGCTGCAGCATCTGGTGCTGGCCCACCTCAGTAGCAAGAACAACCAGCCACAGCTGGCCCGGCAGTGTTTTGTCGACGCCTTGGGGTGTGACCCGGGCTGGCTACAGGTGGCCAATCAGGATTCAGGGCTCGACTGGCGCGAAATCGCCCGGCCCATCTAACTTAGCAAGCGGAGCCCATCATGGAAAAACGTGAAGAACTCTACCGCGGCAAAGCCAAGTCGGTTTACAAGACCGATGACGCTGACCGCTTGATCCTGCTGTTTCGCAACGACACTTCGGCGTTCGACGGCAAGCGTATCGAACAGCTCGACCGCAAAGGCATGGTGAACAACAAGTTCAACGCCTTCATCATGCAGAAACTCGAAGAAGCGGGTATCCCGACTCAGTTCGACAAACTGCTGGGTGACAACGAGTGCCTGGTCAAAAAACTCGACATGATTCCGGTCGAGTGCGTCGTGCGTAACTATGCTGCTGGCAGCCTGGTCAAGCGCCTGGGCGTTGAGGAAGGCATCAAGCTGGAGCCTTCGACCTTCGAACTGTTCCTGAAGAACGACGAAAAGGGTGATCCGTTCATCAACGAATCGCACGTTGTTGCGTTTGGTTGGGGCACTGCCGAGCAACTGGCGAAAATGAAAGCGCTGTCGCTGAAGGTCAATGAAGTACTGACCAAGCTGTTCGACGACGCTGGCCTGCTGCTGGTGGACTTCAAGCTGGAGTTCGGTGTATTCCACGGCGAAATCGTGCTGGGTGACGAGTTCAGCCCGGACGGCTGCCGCCTGTGGGACAAGGAAACCCGCAAGAAGATGGACAAGGACCGCTTCCGTCAGGGCCTCGGTGACGTCATCGAAGCGTACGAAGAAGTGGCCAAGCGCCTGGGCGTACCGCTGTAAGCTGGCGTTTTAACGCAAGCGCCTGATACCACGCGAATTTTTTTCGCAAGGCACTTTGCCTTTTGGCAAACTGCTGGTATCATGCGCGCCACTGGAGAGATGCCGGAGTGGCCGAACGGGACGGATTCGAAATCCGTTGTACTGGCAACAGTACCTAGGGTTCAAATCCCTATCTCTCCGCCATACATGAAGTACACAAAACCCCTGAAAGCGTTAACGCTTTCAGGGGTTTTGTGCTTTTGGGTGTCGTTTTTTCAGGCCGCTGCGGTGCAACGGCCCTCCGCGGGTTCAATGCTCGCTCTTCGCTCTTTTTATCCGGATCAGGATGAGCAGGAGAATGCTGATGGCCAGTGGGCTCATGGTCAGCATGGCTTCTTTCGGGGACATCTCCAGCCCCAGGGTGTGCGCGCCCGAGTAGAGCAGCTTGAGCAGACTCAGCAGGTAGTAGGTGATGGCGATAATCGACAGGCCTTCTACCGCGCGTTGGATTTTTATTTGGGTATCCGCGCGATTGCTCAGGCTCTTGAGGATTTCCGCGTTCTGCTCTTCCATTTCGACTTGTACGCGCGCCTGCAGCAGGTCGCCGAGGTTGGCGACGCTTTTGGCCAGTTGATCCAGGCGTTGTTCGGTGACGGCGCAGTACCTGACGGTGGGCTTGAATCGTCTTTCGATGAAGATACCGAGCCGCTGGCAGTCTCCGACATGGCTTTCCCGTAGTTCGCTCAAGCGCTCAAATACCAGTTGGGCATAGGCTTGTGTGGCGCTGAAGCGGTGCCGGGTTTTCGCGGTACTGCTGACCACTTGTGCCGACAGGTTGGCGATGTCGGCCAGCAGCGCCTTGGCATCGCCGGTCTCGGCGCCGGCGTTGCGCTCTGAGAGGTTGACCAGCGTTCTGTCGAAGGTATTGAGTTGAGTACTCAGGGTTTTCGCGGTGGTGAGTGAAAGCGAGGCCATCATGCGGTAGGTCTCGATTTCCAGCAGGCGCCGGATCATGCGCCCTTGACGGTACGCATTCAGGCGTTTGTTCACGAACAGAAAGCGATTGGTGCCATCTTCGCTCAAGCGGAAGTCGCTCCACACCACCGCATCGCCGCCACCTATGCAAGAGCCGCAGGGGTCTTTGAAGCCGAAGCTGGAAAGGTCACCGTTAAAGGACGTATCGGCGCGTACCACAATTTGTACGGCGTTGATCATATGTTGCAAGTAAGGCGCAACCCGGTCCATTAGGGCCTTTGGCGGCGGGCTCCAGCCAGGCTCGGGGTCGGACGAGGTCACCACCACTGTCAGGGTCAGAAACTCGGCGTGCCGCTCCCATTTCAATGCGTGACCCTCTAGCTGGGTGATGCCCTGAACAGTATCGGGATCGATGGGGTCACGGCAGAAGCTGCTCAGGAGGGTGTCGCACGGCACCTCGTGGGTGAGGAATGCCAGGTGGTAGACGTTCGCGGGCTCGTCGAAATACAGGGACGGACGGGCGTGCAACTCATTGTGCAGGGTCTTTCTTTGCGGGTGCATGTCGTTCAAGCCATCTTGGAATTGTTCTTGGCGCTTTCGATGATGCCAATGACGAAGGTGGTCGGTGTTTGTGTCAGGTTCTGCTCACGCACCTGCACATCGCGCCCTTGGCGTCATCGCTCGTTAGCAATGATCGGGCTGAGGATGGATGCGTAGCTGCTTTCAGCGCATCAATCTGCTGCTGTTCTTGGGACAGGTTGATGTACGCCCGAGTCACCCGTTGCAGGCGATGAGTTTCCAAAACTGAAGCTGGCAACGGCCAGGGTGGCGGGTTGCCCGCGATCTATTGAAGCTGCATGTCGGCGTTATCCAGCAGCCAGTCCCTGAACGCCTGTAGCGCGGGCAGGGCCTTGTTGCGCGGCGGGTACACCAGGTAGTAGCTGCGTGAACTGGCGTAAGGCAGCGCCGGGCTGCTCAGCTCGCCACGGGCCAGTTCGTCGGTAATCAGGATCCTGGGTACCAGGCCGATACCGATGTCGGCGCGCACGGCCTGGATAAGGTGCGAGGTCAGTTCGAAGCTCGGCCCCAGGCGCATGGCCTGATGCGTCAGGCCATGGTGGATGAACCACTCGCCCCAGGCGTTGAGGTTGTTTGCGACGCTGAGCAGCACCTGTTTGCTGATGTCTTCGGGTGTCCAGCAGGGCCGTGTGGCGGCCAGGGTTGGCGAAAGGATCACCATCAGTTCTTCGGCATGCAAACGGTGGCAGATCAGCCCCGGCAGGTCGCTGGCCGCGACTACGATGGCGGCGTCGATGCCGCTGGTCGCGAAGTCGATGGGTTCGATCCGCGAATTGATATGCACCAGTACCTCGGGGTGGCTGCGGTAGAACTCATGCAGGCGCGGCAGCAGCCATTTGGAGCCAAAGGTTGGCAGGGTCGCCAGGCGCAGGCTGCCGCCGCCGGCTTGATGGGCAATCGCGTGCAGGGTGGCGCTGCGCACACGGCCCAATGCTTCGCTGATTTCTCGCTGGTACAGGCGCCCGACATCGGTGAGCTGGACGGCGCGGCCTTCACGACGGAACAGTGTCACCCCCAATTGGCGTTCCAGGATCTGGACCTGGCGGCTGACGGCGCTCTGTGTCAGCGACAGTTCTGCGGCTGCGCGGGTGTAGCTCTCGTGGCGGGCAGCGGCCTCAAAGGCCAGCAGTAGGGACATGGATGGGGTGAGGTTGCGGTAATTCATTCGTAAAAGTCATCGAAGGCTGCGTGAGTATCCGTTTGTGTCTGGCTTGAAGCTCCGGGATCATGGTCATCATCCCCTACCTGATGGTGTGCCAGCCATACCGTTTTAGCAGGTATTCATGATTAAACCGATATAAATGAGGCCATCCCCAATGATCGCCCGATTGACTGGTGTCACGCCGGCCACCCTGTATGCCGATTTCCTTGATGCGTTGCGCGCTGCCGGCTTCCGTGGCCAGATCAGTGCCGACTACGCCACCCGTACGGTACTGGCAACCGACAACTCGATCTATCAGCGCTTACCTCAGGCGGCGGTATTCCCGCAGGATGCCGAGGACGTGGCGCGTGTCGCTGCGTTGATGGCCGAGCCGCGCTTTCGGCAGGTCAAGCTGACGCCACGTGGCGGCGGCACCGGCACCAACGGCCAGTCGTTGACCGATGGCATCGTTGTCGACTTGTCGCGGCACATGAACAGCATTCTCGAAATCAATGTCGAGCAGCGTTGGGTGCGGGTTCAGGCGGGGGTGGTCAAGGACCAGCTCAACGCCGCCCTCAAGCCCCACGGGCTGTTTTTTGCGCCAGAGCTGTCCACCTCCAATCGTGCGACCGTGGGCGGCATGATCAACACGGATGCCAGCGGGCAGGGCAGTTGCACCTACGGCAAGACTCGCGATCACGTACTTGAGCTGCATAGCGTGCTGTTGGGTGGCGAGCTATTGCACACCAGGCCCATCGATGATGAGGCGTTGGATCAGGCCTGCGCACAGGCCGGGCGCAGCGGTGAGGTTTACCGTATGGCCCGACAGATCCATGAAACCCAGGCTGAATTGATCGAGTCGACCTTCCCCAAGCTCAACCGTTGCCTGACAGGCTACGACCTGGCACACCTGCGCGACGAGCAGGGGCGCTTCAACCTCAATAGCGTGCTCTGCGGCGCCGAAGGTTCCTTGGGCTACGTGGTAGAGGCCAAGTTGAACGTGTTGCCGATTCCCAAGTATTCGGTGCTGGTCAACGTGCGTTACAGCAGCTTCATGGACGCCTTGCGCGATGCAAACGCGTTACTGAGCCACAAGCCGTTGTCCATCGAGACGGTTGACTCGAAGGTGTTGCTGTTGGCCATGAAGGATATTGTCTGGCACAGCGTTGCCGAGTACTTTCCTGCCGACCCAGAGCGCCCGACACTGGGGATCAACCTGGTGGAGTTCAGTGGTGATGAACCGGACGAAGTGAACGCCAGGGTGCAGGCGTTCGTCAAACATCTGCAGGCTGACACCAGTATCGAGCGTTTGGGCCATACCCTGGCTGAAGGTGCCGAAGCGGTTACCCGTGTCTATACCATGCGCAAGCGCTCGGTGGGTTTGCTTGGCAACGTTGAAGGCGAAGTGCGCCCGCAGCCATTTGTCGAAGACACCGCCGTGCCGCCGGAGCAGTTGGCCGATTACATCGCCGAGTTCCGCGCCTTGCTGGACAGCTATGGCCTTGCCTATGGCATGTTCGGGCATGTCGATGCTGGCGTGCTGCACGTTCGACCGGCGCTGGACATGAAAGACCCTGCCCAGGCGGCACTGGTCAAGCCGATTTCCGATGCCGTGGCGGCACTGACCCAGCGTTATGGTGGCCTGCTCTGGGGTGAGCACGGCAAGGGCTTGCGCTCGGAGTACGTACCGAGCTTTTTTGGCGAGCTGTACCCGGCGCTTCAGGCGCTCAAGGGCGCATTTGACCCGTACAACCAACTCAACCCCGGCAAGATCTGTACGCCGGACAGCAGCGAGAGCCTGCTCAAGGTTGATGAGGTGACACTGCGCGGTGACCTGGACCGGCAGATTGACGAGCGGGTCTGGCAGAGCTTCGACAGCGCCATGCATTGCAACGGCAATGGCGCCTGTTACAACTTTGACCCCAACGACGCCATGTGCCCGTCCTGGAAAGCTACCCGCGAGCGTCAGCACTCACCTAAAGGCCGCGCTTCGCTGATTCGTGAGTGGTTGCGCCTGCAGGGGGCGGCCAACATCGATGTGCTTGCGGCAGCGAAAAAGAAAACTTCCTGGCTCAAGACGTTGCCCGCCCGGCTGCGCAACAACCGGGCGCGCCAGCGGGGTGAGGCGGACTTCTCTCATGAGGTCTACGACGCCATGGCTGGCTGCCTGGCGTGCAAGTCCTGCGCGGGGCAGTGCCCGATCAAGGTCAATGTGCCGGAGTTTCGCTCGCGCTTCCTCGAGCTCTACCATGGTCGCTATCAGCGGCCACTGCGCGATTACCTGATTGGTTCGCTGGAGTTCACGATCCCGTACATGGCCTATGCGCCAGGGCTGTACAACTGGGTGATGGGTTCGCAGTGGGTCAGCCGACTGCTGGAGCGTCATGTCGGCATGCTCGACAGCCCGCTGATCAGTCGCTACAACCTGCAGGCGACGCTGACCCGTTGCAATGTCCGACCGGCCAGCGTTCCGGCCCTGCGCGAACTGACGCCGGCGCAGCGCGAGCGCAGTATCGTGCTGGTGCAGGATGCCTTCACCCGCTACTTTGAAACACCGTTGCTGGCGTCTTTCATTGAGTTGGCTCATCGGTTGGGCTATCGGGTATTCCTGGCGCCCTACAGTGCCAATGGCAAGCCATTGCACGTTCAGGGTTTTCTCGGCGCGTTCGCCAAGGCGGCGATTCGCAATGCCAGCCAACTCAAGGTTCTGGCCGATTGCGGTGTGCCTTTGATCGGCCTGGACCCGGCCATGACGCTGGTCTACCGGCAGGAATATCAGAAGGTCCCGGGCTTGAGTGAGTGCCCGAAGGTTGCGCTGCCACAGGAATGGTTGATTGACGCGCTACCTGAGCGGGCGGTTTCCAACCCGGAGACCTTCCGCTTGCTGGCTCACTGCACTGAGAAGACCAACGTTCCGGCCAGTACCCGGCAGTGGGAGCAGGTGTTTGCTCGTCTGGGGCTGAAACTGGTCACCGAGGCGACCGGCTGCTGCGGCATGTCGGGTACATACGGCCACGAAGCGCGTAACCAGGAAACCTCGCGGACGATCTTTGAGCAGTCCTGGGCCGGTAAACTGGACAAGCAGGGTGAGGCGTTGGCAACAGGCTACTCCTGCCGCAGCCAGGTCAAACGCATGGCCGACCGCACGTTACGGCATCCTCTGGAGGTGGTGTTGCAGCACCTCTGTCGTTAAGAGAGTGTAGAGAGCCCCTCTTGTTGCTCCACCCTGCATCAGGAGGGGCTGCAGAAGAATGTCGATTGAGGTCGCCAGCATGGCGACCTCAATCGAATCGAGAGCGACTTACCTCAAGCCGCTCCATCGGAAAGCGGGTGTCAGTCGACGTTGAACAATGGCTTTCCCTCCTGCGTACTCAGTTGGGTTTGCCTTTTTGCACGTGAGCAACAATCTCATCCTTGAGTTTCAGTCGCTCCTTGCGAAGCTGGGTGACCCGGTCATCCGAGGCGCCATTGCCCTCTGCCACGACGACTTCGGCATCCTTGGCATTGTACTTTTCATGCAGTCGGTCGAGTTGTGGGTCGGTTTTCCTGAGGGCATCGAACGCTTCCTTGGTCAGATTAAGGTCTGCGAGCAAATCGTGCTTAACCGGCATGTCTCCACCTCTGCGGGCTACTGAGTAAGGGCTTGAGTTATGAGGATAGCCGTCTTTGCCAGGTTCTGTGGCAGGGCTGGTCTGTAGCCGTATTTCTCAATCCTGATGCGCTGCAATGCCTTGTCTTGGCAGGAAGTGCGGCGTGTATGAGGCTGGCTGGCAAAAAGGCATCAAACCCTTTGTTGCCATCTTTTTCACGAAAGTTTTATGAGGCGGCGCCTAGAGTTTCGGCAGTTTTAAAGCCGTGCCAACGCGCACTCTCTCGAATTACTTTTCAAGCGAAGTCTCATGTTCAAGGTAAAGCCGCTGCGTCCAGAATGGGTCACACTGATCGCTAGTTTGTATCTGCTGTTCGGATTCAACTTCACGCTTTGGCAGCACCTGTTCACGATTATTCAGGGAGACGGGCAAGGCATGCTGCTGCGCATGGCCTTCGCATTGATGCTGCTGTGCGCCTTCAATCTGATCCTGACGTTTCTGGCCTTCAAAGCTGTGCTGAAGCCTGTACTGATTGTGCTATTCATGATCAGTGCCAGCGTTGCTTACTTCATGAATCAGTATGGTGTGCTGATCGATGTGGGCATGTTGCGCAACGCTGTTGAGACCAATGCGACAGAAGTACGTGACCTGCTGTCTCTGAAGTGGCTTGCATACGTCTTGCTGTTGGGCGGTGTGCCGTCATTCCTGCTGATCAAGACCCCGATTCAGTACCGTGCCTGGCACCGTGAGTTGCTCAGCAAGCTGGTCGTCAGCGTGGGCTGTGTTGCGGCGCTCGGCGGTGTTGCGTTGCTCAATTATCAGGGCCTTTCTTCGCTGTTTCGCAATCACCATGAACTGCGCCTGATGATTGTGCCCAGCAACTATGTAGGGGCGTCGGTCGGTTTGTTGAGGGAGCGCGCAGGTTCTGCGGTCAAGTCATTCCACAAGTATGGTGAAGATGCGCATTTGGCATCATCCTGGCAGCAGCATCCACGCAAGTCGTTGACCGTACTGGTTGTTGGCGAAAGCGCTCGTGCGGAAGACTTTGGCCTGCTGGGTTATGAGCGTGACACCACCCCGCAGTTGAGCCATGAGGCCGGCCTGATTGCATTCAACAATGTAACCTCGTGTGGTACCGAGACTGCGGTGTCGGTGCCTTGCATGTTCTCGGGAATGACCCGCAAGGATTACTCGGCCAGTGATGCCAAGAGCCGTGAAGGGCTGCTGGATGTGCTTCAGCGTGCCGGGCTTGCAGTGCGCTGGCGTGACAACCAGTCAGGGTGCAAAGGCACCTGTGACCGGGTAGTGTTCGAGGATGTCAGCAACCTGAAGGACCCGGCGTTGTGCGCCGACAGCGAGTGCCATGACGATATCCTGCTCAAGGGGCTGGAAGCTTCCCTCGACAATCTGCAACAGGACACCGTACTGGTGCTGCACCAGATGGGCAGCCACGGGCCTGAATACTACAAGCGTTATCCCAAGGCCTATGAGCGATTTACGCCGGTGTGCCAGAGCAACGCACTGAACACCTGTAGCCGTGAAAGCATCACCAATGCCTATGACAACACGTTGGTCTATACCGACCATGTCCTGGCATCGCTGATCGATATCCTGCGCAGCAAGTCAGACAAAGTGGATACCGCAATGATTTACCTGTCCGATCATGGTGAATCGCTGGGTGAATACAACCTGTTCCTGCATGGCACCCCCTATATGCTGGCACCGGAGCAACAGAAGCATGTGCCGATGCTGGCGTGGTTCTCCGAGGGTTATCAGCACAGTTTCGCTGTCGACACGGCCTGCCTTGCCAAGAGCAGCAGCCAGCCGCTTAGCCAGGACAACCTGTTCCATTCGATGCTCGGTTTGCTGCAGGTCCAAAGTGGCGTGTACAAGCCGGATCTTGATCTGTTTGCCGGTTGCCGCCAGGTGACGAGCCGCTGACGGTCGTACCGTTTCCCGACGGTGGCCCGCGTTGTATATACTGCGGGCCATTGTTTGTGGGAGAGCCTTGTGGCCATCGATATTCACTGGATTTGCGACGACCGCAGCCTGGCCGAGCACTGCCTGCAGTGGCAGCAACTGCCCTTCGTGGCGCTCGATACCGAGTTTATGCGGGTTGATACCTTTTATCCCAAAGCCGGTTTGATCCAGGTTGGTGATGGGGCACGGGCTTTCTTGATCGATCCCCTACAGATTGGTGACTGGCAGCCGCTCGCGCGCCTGCTCGAGGATCAGCAGGTGACCAAGGTGCTGCATGCCTGCAGCGAAGACCTTGAAGTGTTGATGCGCTTGACCGGTAGCTTGCCTGCGCCTTTGTTCGACACGCAGTTGGCCGCGGGTTACCTCAACCTGGGGTTTTCCATGGGCTACTCGCGGCTGGTTCAGGACGTGTTGGGCATTGACCTGCCCAAGGGTGAAACCCGCTCCGACTGGTTGCAGCGTCCGTTGTCGGAAACCCAGGTCAGCTATGCTGCCGAAGATGCCGTGCACCTCGCTGAGCTTTACGAGCGCCTGCGTCCGCGGTTGTCGGATGACAAGTACGCCTGGGTACTGGACGACGGTGCGGAGCTGGTTGCGCAGATGCGCCGCGAAACCGACCCGTACGAGTTGTACCGCGAAGCCAAGCTGGCCTGGAAGCTGTCTCGCCAGCAACTGGCGGTCATGCGTGAGCTGTGTGCCTGGCGTGAGCGAGAGGCGCGAGCGCGTGATCTGCCGCGCAACCGGATTCTGCGTGAGCCATCCTTGTGGCCGCTTGCCCGGACCCAGCCTGACAACCTCTCGGCGTTGGCGAAAATCGAGGATATGCATCCCCGGACCATTCGCCAGGATGGTGAATTTCTGCTCGCTCTGATCAAGCAGGCCGCGAGCGTTGCGCCCGCCGAATGGCCGCCGGCCTTGCCCGAGCCGTTGCCAATCGAAGCCTCGGGGGTGCTCAAGCAACTGCGTGCCATCGGTCAGGCTGAAGCCGAGCGCCTGGGCATTGCCCCAGAGCTGATGCTGCGCAAGAAAACCCTGGAAGCCCTGCTCAAGAGCGGCTTTCCCAATGGCCCTTATCAACTGCCCGACTCCCTGCGCGGCTGGCGCCGCGAGCGGATGGGCCAGGCGCTGCTTGACTGCCTCGCCGGTGCCGGAGAACAACGATGAAACGAATCTGTTCGATCTACAAAAGCCCACGCAAGAACGAAATGTACCTCTACGTACTCAAGGCTGATGGCCTGGAGCGCGTGCCTGAAGGCTTGCTGCCGTTTTTTGGAACCCCTTTGCATGCCTTCGACCTGGTGCTGACACCCGAGCGCAAGCTGGCCCGTGAGGACATCGCCAAGGTGTTGGAAAACCTCGATCAGCAGGGCTATCACCTGCAGATGCCGCCCGCAGAAGATGAGTACATCGAGCACTTGCCCGAAGAGTTGCTGCGTCGCAACGACCCCGTCTGATTACTGCCCTGAACATCCCCTGAATGCGGCCCATGCCATCGTGCATGGCCGCATTCAGCGCTTCTGCAAGGTTGTATAAAACATGCGTGTTCTGATCGCCGAACAGGATCATACCCTTTACGCTCGTCTGTTGCGTGAGAGGGCTCCTGACCTGGAGGTTCTGACCAGTGGTGACTCCGCCGAGCTGGCGCGTCAGGCTGCAGACTGCCCCGTGTGGCTAGGGCAACCTGATCTGTTGGCGAGCCTGTTGCGCCAAGGGCACCAGCCTCAATGGCTGCAGTCGACCTGGGCGGGTATTACGCCACTGCTCGCCAATGAACTGCCTCGCCATTACCGCCTGACGCGGGCGGTAGGGATTTTTGGCCAGGTCATGGCTGAGTATGTGCTGACCTACATGCTGGTCCATGAACGTGAGGTGCTGGCCCGGCTGGTCAGCCAGGTAGAACGTAAATGGGATGGTCGCCCCGGACGTACGCTGGAAGGTCGGCGCGTATTGATTGTCGGCACCGGTGACATTGGTCAGCGGGTTGCGGAGTTTCTGTTGCCCTTTGGCGTCAAGCTGTATGGCGTTGCCAGCCAGGCGCGTGAGCAGGCACCGTTTATCGAGGTGGCGGGGTTGAATGACCTCGGCCGGCTGGTTGGCGAGGCTGACTATGTGATCAACCTGTTGCCAGATACACCGGCTACCCATGATCTCTACAACGCAGCATTGTTTGCCCGGTTCAATCCGGATGCATTGTTCATCAATGCCGGGCGTGGTGTGGCGGTGGTGGATGCCGATCTGGTCAAGGCGTTGGAGAAGGGGCATTTGGCGGGCGCGGTCATCGACGTTTGTCGCCAGGAGCCTCTGCCGCCGCGCCATCCGTTCTGGACAGCCCTGGGGTTGTTGCTGACAGGTCACAGTTCGGCACCGACCTCGCCAGAGGCGATGGTGCAGTTGTTCGTTGAGAACCTGAAGGCTTACCGAGCCGGTGAGGCGCTGCGCGGCGAAGTGGATTTCAACCGCGGCTACTGACGGATCGCGTCCTGCAGGTGTTGGGCAGCAAGGTTGCCCAACACCTGGCAAGCGCCGTGTTTACAGGCTGAAGTCGCCTTCGGCGGCCAACTCGCTCAGCGGGCGGCGTGGGCTTGGGACTTCGCGGGCTTGCAGGCCTTCAGCAAGGCTGGCCTTGTCGCCCAGCTTGCCGATCGCCACGGCGGCATGCAGGTCATAGCCTTCAGGGATCTTGAGCTCTTTGCGGGTCAGGGCCTGGTCGAAACCGGCCATGCCATGGGTGTACCAGCCGCTCAAGCTGGCTTGCAGGGCCAGGTGGCCCCAGGCCGAGCCGGTGTCGAAGGTATGCCAAAGTGCCGGGGTTTCTTCGCTGGCGCCAGGGGCGGTGAAGGTGGTCTTGGAGGCAATAATCACCAAGGCCGACGCGTGTTGTGCCCAACTGCGGTTGAATTCGTTGAGCAGGCCCAGGTAGCGCTCCCAGTTTGGCGTGTCACGGCGCGCGTAAAGGAACCGCCAAGGTTGTGAGTTGTAGGCCGACGGCGCCCAGCGTGCTGCTTCCAGGAAGCTCAGCAGGGTTTCTTCGCTGATCGGCTCGGCAGTGAAGGCACGTGGCGACCAGCGCTGGATGAACTGATCGTTGATGGCATAGTCGGCAACACGGGGATTGGCGCTCATGTAGGCGTTCCTGACGGGATTGAGAAATGGCAAGTAGGCTCAAGCTACTGTGCCGAGTCAGCGCTGACAAGCGGTCTGGCAATGAGTGATGACACGACCTAGACTGGCGCCGCCGCGCCGCTGCACATGAATTGAAACAGGAATCTGACACGATGGCTGTTAACGCCGCCCCCTTCTGGATGCGCAAAACCCTCGAGCAACTTGACCGCCAGGAGTGGGAGTCGCTATGCGATGGGTGTGGTCTGTGTTGCCTGCAAAAGCTCGAAGATGAAGACGACAACAGCGTCTACTACTCGCGTATTGCGTGCAAACTGCTGGACCTGAAGAGCTGCCAGTGCCGCGACTACCCGAATCGCTTTGAGCAGGTGCCTGACTGCATCCAACTCACGCCGGGAACGGCCGATCAGTTCAAATGGCTACCGCCAACCTGTGCGTATCGCCTGGTCAGCGAGGGGCAGGACTTGCCGCAGTGGCACTACCTGGTGTGTGGTGATCGCGAACAGGTGCATAAACAGCGTATTTCCCAGTCTGGCCGAATGCTCAGCGAGACGACGGTGGCTGAGGATGATTGGGAAGACTATCTGATCTTTCGCGCCAGTTGAGGCGTACAAGCGCGCTGGGGCGCGGCATGGTGTCGTTGCAAGGAGTCGTTATGCGTGTGCGTTACCTGTGGGTGCTGGCCCTGCTGCTGTCGAGTGCGCCCGCCTGGGCCAAGAAAGTCGATCTGGATTATCACGTCCAATTATTGCCGCAGACGGGTCTGGCGCTGGTCAGCCTGACCCTGGCCGATGGGGCCGTAGTGCGCAGCCTGGATTTCGATCTGGGTACCCTGGGCAACTACAGCGAATTCAAGGGTGAAGGCCAGTGGCAACTCAAGGATAACGGTCGGCGTGGCCTGTGGCAGCCGGCGGCGGGCCAGTCCAGCCTGACCTACAAGGTGCAGTTGGATCACCGGCTCAAGGGCGGCATGTACGACAGTCGAATCACCCCGAACTGGGCGCTGTTTCGTGGCGATGACCTGGTACCGCCCGCACGTCTGGATCAACAGGACGGTACCGAATTGGTGGCCCGTCTGACCTTTGAGCTGCCTAGCGGCTGGAAGAGTGTCGAAACTGCGTGGCCACGCATCGGCAAGAATCGCTTCCGCATCGACCAGGTCTCCAGGTTGTTTGACCGTCCGACGGGGTGGATGTTGGCGGGCGACATCGGTAGCCGTCGCAGCCGACTCGGAGATACCGAGGTCACGGTAGCCGCCCCGAAAGGGCAGGGTATGCGCCGTCTTGATACCCTGACGCTGCTGACGTTCGTATGGCCGCAGTTGCAAGCCGTGTTTCCGCGCAATCCGCCCAAACTGCTGATCGTCGGAGGCCATGATCAACTCTGGCGCGGTACGCGCGCGGCAAACAACTCGATCTACTCACACAGCAGCCGGCCGTTGGTGAGCGAGAACGGCAGCAGCCCCTTGTTGCGTGAGCTGGTGCGGGCCTTCGCCGGGGTCAACGACATCCAGCACAGTGACTGGATAGGTGAGGGGCTGGCCGAGTACTACAGCATTGAATTGCTGCGCCGCTCCGGTGGGCTGGCCGATGACCGTTATCAAGTGCTGCAGGACAGCTTGACCAAGGCCTCAGCCAAGGTCACCAGCCTGCGTGGTGCCCAGGTCGATGGGCCGACCATTGCACGCGCCGTGCTGCTGTTACAGGCACTGGACCGGGAAATCCGTTTGCAGACCCACAACCAGCGCTCATTGGATGACGTGAGCCGGGCCATGATGCGCCTGAACAGCGTCAGCACCCAGGAATTCGTTCAGCTCAGCGAGAGTGTGCTGGGTGGTTCGTCGAAGGTGCTGCAAACCAAATTGCTGGACTAGTCGTTACTTGAATTTCGGCCCGGACCGGGTGTTGTTGCCTTTGGCCATGCGGTCGTAGAGCACCACGTTCACAGTGGCTGCCAGGTTCATGCAGCCCTCGGTCGGTATGTAGATGGTTTCTTCGCACCAGTCGCGCACGCTTTGGTCGAGGGAGCCGTCTTCAGGGCCGAAAATGTAGATGGCCCGGTCCGGGTGGGTGTAGGTCGGCAGCGGGCGGGCGCCCTCGACCAGCTCCACCGCAACGGGCGTGCAGCCCAAGGGAATGATTTTCTGCAGATCGTCGATGCCAATCAGTGGGATGTCGTAATGTACGCGCTTGGTATCGGTGACGAAGTCGCGGGCGCGTTCATAGCGTTTTCCCGTGTAAAACACCGAGTTGACGCCATAGCAGCCTGCCGCACGCATGACCGAGCCGACGTTTTCTGCAGATTTGGGGTTGAACAGTCCTATGCAGCTGTACCGTTTGTTCGCCACGTGCCGGGGCCCTTGAGAAAAAACACGATTATACGGGCTTGCCGGCACAGGCGGGGACGATCAGTCTTTTTTCAGCAAGCTTGCCAGCCCGGCGAACGGGTTGTGGGTTGCCTTGGCGATCGTCGGGCTGCTGGTCGACCCTTCGCTGAAGTACTGCTGGTCGGTATAGCGTGCGTGTTCGTTGTCGTGGCAGAACAGGCACAGCAGCTCCCAGTTCGAGCCGTCCTGGGGGTTGTTATCGTGGTTGTGGTCGCGGTGATGCACGGTCAGCTCGCTCAGGCGCTTGCCAGAGAACTCACGGGCACAGCGTCCACAGACATGCGGGTACATCTTCAGGGCCTTGTCGCGATAGCCCATTTCACGGTCGCGTTTGGCATCGGCGAGGATGCGGTCCAGACGTGCGGTGGCGGAGGAGGGTGTTGCCGAGCTCATGGAGGTACCTTTTTATCGGGCTTGTTACGGTTATGCCCTTGAGTTTAGCTGTTTGCCAAGGGAATCGGGCAGGCGCATTTGCTGTCTTAGGCGTAGCCTTTAGACAAACGGCCCGAAGGAGCACTGGTATGCGCTATCTGATTGCAGCAGTAATGGTCCTGACTACCCTGGGGGCTGCTTCAGCCCAGGACCTGCAACCACGGCCCATCGCGCCCGTTCCGGGAGCGCCGGGAACGCCAACGCCGACCCCATACCCGCAGGTGGCACCATCAAGTATCCCCAAGGCTGGCGATAGCCGCAGCGGTTCGCCCTTGTTGCCACCGATGCCGCTGCCGAACCCGCCGAAAGATCAGCCACTACCGGGGCTGACCCCCGCGCCGGACGTCGACAAGCCGACCAAGGACTAGGTCGATGGGCGGCTTTGCTCAGGCGTGGTGCGGCAGTCAAAAACGGCGTTACGCCAGGCCCAGCACCTTGAAGACAAAACCGTACTCCAGCGCTACATCGCGCAGCCCCTGGTAGCGACCGCTCATACCGCCATGGCCTGCGCCCAGGTCGGTCTTGAGCAGCAGCAGGTTGTCGTCGGTCTTGGTTGCCCGCAGCTTCGCCACCCATTTGGCGGCTTCCCAATACTGCACGCGGCTGTCGTTGTAGCCTGCAATCACCAGCAGTGCGGGGTACGCCTGAGCCTTGACGTTCTCATACGGTGCGTAGGCCTTGATCCGCTCATGGACGGCTGGCTCTTCAGGGTTGCCCCACTCGTCGTACTCGGTAACGGTCAATGGCAGATCTGGGTCGAGCATGGTGTTGAGTACGTCGACGAAAGGCACCTCGGCGATGGCAGCCTTGAACAGTTCCGGGCGCTGGTTGAGTACCGCCCCGATCAGCAGGCCGCCAGCACTGCCACCACTGATGACCAACTGCTCGGCCTGGGTGACGTTGCTGGCAATCAAGTGCTCGGCACAGGCGATGAAATCGCTGAACGTATTGCCTTTGTGCTCCTGCTTGCCTGCACGGTACCAGGCTTCGCCCAACTCGCCGCCGCCACGTACATGGGCGATGGCAAAGGCCACGCCGCGTTCAAGCAGGCTCAGGCGAGCGTGAGAGAACCAGGGGTCGAGGCTTTCGCCGTAGGCGCCGTAACCATACAGGTACAGCGGAACGGGCTTGCCGACGTCCTGGCGACGTTGAACCAGGCTGATCGGCACGCGTGTACCGTCGGCGGCGGTAGCCCACAGGCGCTGGCTGACATAGTCGTCAGCATCGAAAGGGCCCAGTACGGGGGTCTGCTTGAGGACCTGTTGCGCACCGTTTGCCAGCTCCAGCTGCCTGACCTGTGCCGGGCGATTGAGTGCCTCGTAGCGCAGGCGGACTCGTGTGCTGGTGAACTCCAGGCTGTCCTGCACGTAGAGGCTGTAGGCGGCATCGGGCAGTTCGACGCGGTAGGCAGCACGACCTTGAGGCTGCACTTCGATGATCGGCAGGCCGCCTTCACGCAGGCTCAGGGTCAGGGCGCTGGCATTAAGGCTGAAACCTTCGAGCATCACCTGCTCGCGATGGGGTACCAGCACCTGCCACTGGTCGCGTGTCGGGATGCTGTCGGCCACTGCGTGGAACAGCGCAAAATTGATGCCGTGCTGGTTGCTGCGGATAAACCAATGCCATTCACCGTCAAGTTGGCCGTGGTCAGGGTAGTACTCATGGTCTTCGACGCGTGGCGCCAGGCACGTGAAGTTCGCTTGCGGGTGATCGGCATCCAGCACCCAGGCTTCGCTGGTTGTCTTGCTGTTGAGCAGCAGGACCAGTTGACGTTCGGAGCTTGAACGGTAGCAGGTCAGGAAGAAACGCCCGTCAGCCTCCTCGAACACCGTTTCGGCCTGAGTGCTGCCCAGGCGATGACGCAGCAGCTTGTAGGGGCGGTGGGTGTCGTCCAGTTCGGCAAAGAACAGTGTCTGGCTGTCGTTGGCCCAGGTCATGCTGCCGTCACAGTCGTCGAACGGCAGCGCCTGGACGGCGCCATTGCTCAGTTCTTTGACGTACAGGGTGTAAACCTCATCGCCGCTGGTATCCAGGCTGTAGGCCAGGCGTTGGTGGTCGGGGCTGACATTGAACGCACCCAGCGACAGGAAACCGCCATTGGCCAGGCTGTTGGGGTCGAGCAGCAGTTCTTCGCGGCTTTCGTCTACGGTCGGCGAGTCGTCAGCCGGGCGTGGGCAGCGGTAGTGGCGGGGGTACTCGTCGCCGGCGGTGGTGCGGGTGTAGTAAAGGTACGGTCCCCATGGCGAGGCCAGCGACAGATCGGTTTCCTTGATCCGGCCCTTGATCTCCTGGAACAGCTGTTCGCGCAGCTCTGCCTGGTCAGCGAGCTGCGCCTGTTGATAGGCATTCTCGGCTTCCAGGTAGGCCATGACCTCAGGCGTGTCACGTTCCTGCAGCCAGGCATAAGGGTCGCTGCCGGCAGCTTTGTGGGCCACGGGGGCGTTGGAAACGGGGGAAACGGTGGGCATTGGAAGTTCTCTTGGCAGATCGGCGGCGAGGCCGTCTCAGACAGGGGGCGCCGGCACGCGGAAAAATCGTTATCATAAGCGTCTATTTGCCTAGCTTGCCACGGACGTCATGACCGAGAACGATTATCTGCTCGCCTGGGGCCTTTATGCCTTCGCAGCCTTGGGCTGCCTGTTGGTTTGGTTTCGCCTGACTCGCTGGATGTGGCGCTGGCTGCGCGAGCCACTGCGGGTGGCCGTCGCGGTGTTGCTGTTCACCCCGACCATTGTCGATCCTGGCCGTGACCTGTTCGCACCGGCCATTGCCATCAGTGCCCTGGACCTGGCCTTCAAGGTGGGTAGTAATGTGCTGCGCGCCGCGTCTGACCTGGCCATGTACGGCATGTTTGCCTTTGTCGCCTATCTGCTGTTCGTACTGGTGCGCTGGCCGCTGGAGCGCAACGCCCGTGCTCGCCGTGAAGCTGCCGAAGCGGCTGCCCAGCAGCGTGCCAACGCGCTTGAAGAGCAGGACCAACCGTTCACCAGCTCCGAACCTGGCCGCTACCGCAACGACCCACCTGCCAGCAGTGGTTCGCTACGGGTTGAACCACGCCTCTAACGCCTGCCTCAGAAGCGAGAACCGAGCATGTGTGAATTGTTGGGCATGAGCGCCAATGTGCCGACTGATATCGTTTTCAGCTTCACTGGGCTGATGCAGCGCGGTGGCCGCACTGGTCCTCACCGCGATGGCTGGGGTATCGGTTTTTACGAGGGCCGCGGCCTGCGCCTGTTTCAGGACCCTGCGGCAAGTTGTGAGTCGGAAGTGGCCAACCTCGTACAGCGCTACCCGATCAAGAGTGAAGTGGTCATCGGGCATATTCGCCAGGCCAACGTCGGCAAGGTTTGCCTGTCCAATACCCACCCGTTCGTTCGTGAGCTGTGGGGGCGCAACTGGTGCTTTGCCCACAACGGCCAGTTGGCGGGCTTCCAGGCCTTGAGGACCTTCTACCGTCCGGTGGGTGATACCGACAGCGAGGCGGCGTTTTGCGACCTGCTTAACCGCGTGCGCGAGGCGTTCCCGGAGCCGGTCGACGTCGAGCAACTGCTGCCGGTGCTGGTTGCTGCGTGCGATGAGTATCGCAGCAAGGGCGTGTTCAATGGCTTGCTCAGCGATGGTGACTGGCTGTTCTGCTATTGCTCGACCAAACTGGTGCATATCACCCGGCGCGCGCCTTTCGGCCCGGCTCGATTGAAAGATGTCGACATGATCGTCGACTTTCAGGCTGAAACAACACCCAATGACGTCGTCACGGTCATCGCCACCGAAGCGCTGACCGAGAACGAAACCTGGCACCGTTATGAGCCCGGGCAGTGGGGGCTTTGGCGGCGCGGGGAATGTATCGCTCAAGGCCGGACGGAATAAGGATCATCATGCTCAGGAGCTACTTGCGGCTGTTGTTGTTCACCTGCGGTTTGCTGTTGGGTGTGCAGGTGCCCGGTTTGATCAATGACTACAGCCAGAGGGTGCAGGCCCATCTGTTGGAGTCGCGTGAAGGGCTAAAGGGCTTTGAGCAGACTGCTCAACGTTTCTTCAACGGCGATCTACAGGCCTTGGTGCGGCATTACCGGGCCAGTGACGACCCGGTGTTCCACAGTGATGCAGACAGTATCGATAGCCTGCTCGGCCGCAACCGCCTGCTTGAGGGCGAATGGCAGATCCTGCAGGGGCCGTGGCTGGCCCGTACCTGGCATGTGCTGGTGGCTGCCGATGCTCAGTTACGCGACGAAACGCTGAAGGGCTACAGCTATCAGGTCTTGCTGGTTCCCGAGGCGATTGCCTGGGGCCTGGGGTGCGCATTGTTGCCGGCATTGCTGCTGGAGAGCTTCCTGTTGTTGATCGGCTGGGTACTGCTGGGCGGGCGGCGCAAGCCGGTGCAGCCGAGCTGGCGTTAAACCAGCACGATGTGCTGCGCTCCGGCATGGCTGGCGTAACGCTCGAGCACGTTACGGCACAGGGCGACGACCTCGTCCGTCCATTGCACCCCGGTTTGCCAGGCTACCACCAGTTCAAGGCTCGGCGGTTGTTGCTCAAGGTGCAGTTGGCTGAGCTCGCCCCGTGCCAGTTCTTCGCTGACCAGTGCCGGCGGTAAGGCGCCGATGCCGAACCCGTCGCGCAGCAGGCGTGTGATGGCGGCCACGGAGTTCACGCAGTTCAGCCGAGGCGTACTGACGCCTTCCGCCTGCAACAGGCTCAAGACTTCCTGGTGGGGGCGCGAGTTCTTTGAGAAGGTGACGATGCGCTCACGGGCCAGGTCGGCCAGTGAGGTGTATGCCCGGTTGTAGATAGATTGACTGGCGACGATCCAGCCCATGGGATACCGCGCCAGGTCGAGGCTGCGGATTGAGGCTTCGCGGAGCAGGTCGGTCTGCAGGATGACATCGAGGAAGCCCTTCTGCAGTTGTTCACGCAGGTTGAGTGCCGTATCGGCGACCAGCTCGATTTCAACCTGCGGGTAATGCTCCATCAACTCCGACACCAGGGTACTCATCCAGGTGTGAATGACCGTGTCCATCACCCCCAGGCGTATGCGTCCGACCTTGGCTCGGTCGCTGTCCAGCGATTGCCTCAGGGCCTTGGCGGTGCCCAGCATCTGTTCGGCATATTCCAGCACCTTACTGCCTTCGGGCGTCAGGCTGACGCCGCGTGAGTCACGTAGCAGCAGCCGCACCCCGAGGTCTGCTTCCAGTGCAGCAATACGGCTGGAGATCGAGGCCTGCGTGGTGAAGAGTTTTTCGGCCGTCAGGCGAAAGCTCTTCAGGCGGGCCACCCAGACGAAGGTTTCGAGGAATTTGAGATTCATTGCAGGCTCGCTCAAGCAGGGCAATCAAATTTTTCTTATGCCAGACCGCAGCTTTTTCTCGTTGGACGGGCACCTGCCTGACGTCAAAAAATGTTCGCCAGGCTGCGACACAGAGCGTCGCCTTAAAAACAATACCAACAAGCTGAGGCAAGCATGAACCCATCTGGCGTGCAGCAACAGGTCAAATGCAGTGATGTGGCCGGGCCATTTGCCTGGTACCGCAACATCAACAAGCAAGAGCGTCGAACATTCTGGAGCTGCAAGATCGGCTATGGCCTTGATGGCATGGATACCCAGATGCTCAGCTTCGTGATCCCGACATTGATCGCGCTGTGGGGGATCACCACTGCCGAGGCGGGCCTGATTCATACCTCTACCCTGATCGCGTCAGCGTTGGGCGGCTGGATTGCCGGGATTCTTTCTGACCGTATTGGCCGGGTCCGTACCTTGCAGTTGACGGTGCTCTGGTTTGCGTTCTTCACCTTTCTATGTGGCTTTGCCCAGAACTACGAGCAATTGCTGATCGCTCGGACCTTGATGGGCTTCGGCTTCGGCGGCGAGTGGACTGCTGGGGCGGTGCTGATCGGTGAGGTCATCCGTGCTCAGGATCGGGGCAAGGCCGTAGGCATGGTTCAGTCCGGTTGGGCCATCGGTTGGGGGCTGACAGCAATCCTCTATGCTGTGCTGTTCTCGTTGCTGCCAGCCGAAGATGCCTGGCGCGCATTGTTCCTGCTCGGGCTGGTTCCAGCGGTGTTTGTGATTTTCGTTCGTCGCCTGGTCAAGGACCCTGAGGTCTACCGTGCAGCCAAGGCGGTTGAATCAGCAGAAGCACCGTCGCACTTCTACGAAATTTTTGCTCCGGGCATGCGCTCGATTACCTTGCGGGCATCGCTGCTGACCACCGGTGCGCTGGGCGGCTACTACGCCATCACGTCGTGGTTGCCAACGTTCCTCAAGAACGAACGCGGCCTGAGCGTGCTGGGAACGGGTGGCTACCTGGCCATGGTGATTTTTGGCTCTTACGTCGGCTATGTGATCAGCGCATACCTCACTGATCTGTTGGGGCGTAAAAAGAACTTCATTCTCTTTGCCGTCGGCTCGTTCGTGATCGTGCTGTTGTACACCCAGATCCCGGTCAGTGATGGTGTGATGCTCTGGCTGGGTTTTCCACTGGGTTTCTTCGCTTCAGGTATCTTCAGCGGTATGGGGGCGTTTTTGACCGAACTCTTTCCGACGCGCATTCGTGGTTCGGGGCAGGGGTTCTGTTACAACATCGGTCGGGCGCTGGCGGCATTCTTTCCGTTGCTGATCGGCCTGCTTAGCCAGAAAGTCCCGTTGAGCCTTGGAATTGGTGGTTTTGCCGCCGTGTCGTATGGCGTAGTGATCCTGGCAGCATTGAGCTTGCCAGAAACGCGCGGCAAAGAACTTGAAGCGCGTTAAGGTAGGGGCCAGAAGAGATGGACGAAGGAGCAACGCGTGTGAGCCGCCTGTTACTCAATTGCGACATGGGTGAGAGCTTTGGTAGCTGGACCATGGGCCTGGATGCCGAGGTCATGCCCTTTATCGACTGCGCCAACATCGCTTGTGGCTTTCATGCCGGCGACCCAGGAATCATGCGCAAGACTGTGGCCTTGGCCGTTGCCCATGGCGTGACCATTGGCGCCCACCCGGCATATCCAGACCTGGTGGGGTTTGGTCGCCGTTCCATGGCCTGTAGCGCCGAGGAAGTTCGCGACCTGCTGCTCTACCAGATGGGGGCGCTGGAGGGGATCTGCCGGGCGCAAGGCACCCGGGTGGCCTACATCAAGCCCCATGGGGCGCTCTACAACGACATGATGGCCGATCCGCGAACGTTGCGCGCGGTGCTGGAGGCCGTC
This sequence comes from Pseudomonas sp. HLS-6 TE3448, assembly GCF_053629555.1. Taxonomy (NCBI): domain Bacteria; kingdom Pseudomonadati; phylum Pseudomonadota; class Gammaproteobacteria; order Pseudomonadales; family Pseudomonadaceae; genus Pseudomonas; species Pseudomonas sp. HLS-6 TE3448. Next base: position 2,683,630 of record NZ_JBRJIO010000001.1, read on the forward strand.
GTTGCCTACGATCAGCAATTGCCCTTGATGCTGATGGCTACTGCCGATGATAGCGAGGCAGTGGCGTTGGGCCGCGAGTATGGTGTGACGTTGTGGTTCGAGGCATTTGCGGATCGGGCTTACGACCCAAGCGGTCGGTTGGTGTCGCGGCGGTTGCCGGGGGCTGTGCATCATGACCCCGCGCGGATTGTCGAGCAGGCGCTGCGCCTGGCGCGTGGCGAGGCGTTAACGGCCAGTGATGGCAGCCCGGTGCTGCTCAAGGCGCAGACGCTTTGCGTGCACGGCGATAACGACAGCTCGGTGGCGGCTGTACGGCAGATCCGTCAGGCCCTCGATGCGCTGGTGACGTCATGAAGCTGCGGATCGAGGTGGTCGCTGTCGACAGCCTGATGGTGCGGTTGTTCGATGTCATTGATGAAGCCAACATGCCCTGGATGCTGGCAGCACGTCAGCGGTTGCAGGCCGCCTTTGGCGGGCGTCTTGTGGACCTGGTGCCGTCCTACACCACGTTGATGGTGCAGTTCGACCTGCTGCAGATGTCCCCCACTGAGGCGCGCAGCTGCATTGAACAGGCGCTGGCGCATGTGCAGCCTGACCCCGGCAGTGCTGGTCGGCGTCATGAAATACCGGTGTGGTATGACCCCAGTGTCGGTCCGGAGCTGACAGCGCTGGCTCAGCGCAGTGGCAAGTCGCCAGCTGAGGTGATTCGCCTGCACAGTGAGCGCGAGTATCAGGTGTTCGCGTTGGGCTTTGCGCCGGGTTTTGCCTTTATGGGGTTGGTTGATGAGTGCCTGGCGAGCCCGCGTCTGGCAACCCCGCGCAAGCGCGTGGCAGCCGGCAGCGTGGGGATCGCCGAGCGCCAGACCGCGGCCTACCCGGCCGTATCGCCAGGGGGCTGGAACCTGATCGGGCGTACGCCAAGCGCGCTGTTTGACCGTGATCGCGAGGGCTACAGCCTGTTGCAGCCTGGTGATCGGGTGCGTTTTGTGTCCGTCGATCATGCGACGTTCATGCGCCTGGGTGGTGACGATACGCCATTGGAGGTGCAGGCATGAGCCGACTGATGATTGAGGCCAGCACGCCATTGTGTCTCTTGCAGGATGCCGGGCGTTTTGGCGTGCGCCATTTGGGCGTCACTCAGGGCGGAGCGCTGGATTGGGTGTCGATGCGCTGGGCCAACTGGCTATTGGGTAATGCCTTTGATGCCCCGGTGGTTGAAATCACCTTGGGTGGGTTCAGCCTGATTGCAGAACAGGATGCTTGCCTGGCGCTGGCGGGTGCCGACCTGGATGCACGGCTCGACGGGCAAGCGCTGGCGCCATGGCGCAGCTTCACCATGAGAAAAGGCCAGCGCTTACGCTTCAACCAGCCGTTGTCGGGCGCGCGGGCTTACCTGGCAGCGCCAGCAGGCTTTGAAGCGCCGTTGGTATTGGGAAGCTGTGCTTGCGTGGTTCGTGAAGGGTTGGGTGGCCTTGACGGTTTTGGGGCGCCCTTGGCCGAGGGTGAGTGCATGACCTACGCGGGCGTGGCCTCAGGCCCACGGGAAGTTCCTGTTCAGCAGCGCCCCGACCTGCGCAGCAATGCGCCGCTGGATATGGTGCTGGGCGCACAGATTGGCGACTTCAGTGGCCAGAGCTTGTTCGATGCGTTCAATTCAGCGTGGGCCCTTGACCGTCGCGCCGACCGGATGGGTATTCGCTTGCTTGGCCCAGCCTTGCAGTACCAGGGAGAACCGATGATTTCCGAGGGCATTCCCTTGGGCGCGGTGCAGGTACCGCCGGACGGTCAGCCCATTGTGCTGCTCAACGATCGGCAGACCATTGGCGGCTACCCGCGCCTTGGCGCACTGACGCCGTTGGCGTTGGCACGACTGGCACAGTGCCTGCCTGGAAACGTCGTCACCTTCAGGCCGGTGCTGCAGGTGCAGGCATACGAGCAGCAGGTGGCGTTTCTCCGTCAGTTTGAGTGAATGCCCATCGCCAGGCGTGGTTCCGGGCATTGTTCTCTTACTTGGACAGAAACCGCATCCCTTCCTCAAGCCCGCGCAGGGTAAGCGGAAACATACGGTCTTCGATCAACTCGCGGACAATGTTGGTCGAGGCCGTATACCCCCAGGTGTTCTTGGGGTAGGGGTTGATCCAGATGAGCTTCTTGTACTTCTCCATGAAGCGTTGCATCCAGACGTAGCCCGCCTCTTCGTTCCAGTGCTCGACGCTGCCACCGGGCTGGGTGATCTCATAGGGCGCCATGGCCGCATCACCAACGAACACCACTTTGTAGTCGGCACCGTACTTGTGCAGCAGGTCCATGGTGGACGTGCGCTCGGAGGTACGACGCAGGTTGTTCTTCCACACCGATTCGTAGATGAAATTGTGGAAGTAGTAGTACTCAAGGTGCTTGAACTCGGTCTTGCAGGCCGAGAACAGTTCCTCGCAGATTTTCACATGGGCGTCCATGGAGCCGCCGATATCGAACAGCAACAGCAGTTTTACGCTGTTGCGTCGTTCTGGGCGCATCTGGATATTCAGCAAGCCGGCATCACGGGCGGTGTGGTCGATGGTGCCGTCGATATCCAGTTCGTCGGCCGCCCCCTGGCGGGCGAACTTGCGCAGCCGGCGCAGGGCCAGCTTGATATTGCGCGTGCCCAGTTCAACCTGGTCGTCGAGGTTACGGTATTCGCGTTGGTCCCAGACCTTGACTGCTTTGCCCTGACGTTTGCCTGCATCGCCGATGCGGATGCCTTCGGGGTTGAAACCGCCGGAGCCGAAGGGGCTGGTACCGCCCGTGCCAATCCATTTGTTGCCGCCGGCGTGGCGTTCCTTCTGTTCTTCCAGGCGCTTCTTGAACTCCTCGATCAGCTTGTCCAGCCCGCCAAGGGACTGGATCTGTGCGCGTTCTTCGTCGCTGAGCGAGCGCTCGAATTCCTTGCGCAGCCAGTCTTCCGGAATCAGCGCTTCCAGGTGTTGATCGAGGTTTTCCAGGCCTTTGAAGTAGGCCGAGAAGGCGCGGTCGAACTTGTCGAAGTGGCGTTCATCCTTGACCAGAATCGCCCGTGACAGGAAGTAGAACTCGTCCATGTCGGCAAAGGTCACGCCCTGCTTGAGTGCGTTGAGCAAATCAAGCAGCTCGCGTACCGACACCGGTACCTTTGCCGCGCGCATTTCATTGAACAGGTTGAGCAGCATGGCAGTCGCCCCTGATTGGTCTGTGGCAGATCAGCGATTGCCGCGACGGCTCATGAACGCCAGGCGCTCCAGCAGTTGTACGTCCTGCTCGTTCTTGACCAGGGCGCCAGCCAGCGGCGGAATGGCCTTGGTTGGATCGCGCTCGCGCAGCACGGCTTCACCGATGTTGTCGGCCATCAGCAGCTTGAGCCAGTCGACCAGTTCAGAGGTAGAGGGTTTTTTCTTCAGGCCCGGTACCTTGCGCACGTCGAAAAATACATCGAGTGCTTCGCTGACCAGGTCCTTCTTGATGTTGGGGTAGTGCACATCGACGATCTGCTGCAGGGTGTCGCGGTCAGGGAAGGCGATGTAGTGGAAGAAGCAGCGACGCAGGAAGGCATCAGGCAGCTCCTTTTCGTTGTTCGAGGTAATGATGATGATCGGACGCTGCTTGGCCTTGATCGTCTCGTCGGTCTCGTAAACGTAGAACTCCATCTTGTCGAGTTCCTGCAACAGGTCGTTGGGGAACTCGATGTCAGCCTTGTCGATTTCGTCGATCAGCAGAATCACGCGCTCTTCGGACTCGAACGCCTCCCAGAGCTTGCCCTTCTTCAGGTAGTTGCGCACGTCGTGCACCTTGTCCACACCCAGTTGCGAGTCGCGCAGGCGGCTGACCGCATCATACTCATACAGCCCCTGATGGGCCTTGGTGGTGGACTTGATGTGCCAGGTGATCAGTTTGGCGCCAAAGGATTGGGCCAGTTGTTCGGCGAGCATGGTCTTGCCGGTGCCGGGCTCACCCTTTACCAGCAACGGGCGTTCCAGGGTAATCGCCGCGTTGACCGCCAGTTTCAGGTCGTCTGTGGCGACATAAGCGCTGGTGCCTTCGAACTTCATGTAGCGATCCTCTAACGTAGCCCCAAGGGTACGTGGCCCCTGGTGGAAAAATGGTTATCCCCGACTATAACGCGCTGCCCGCTTGGCTGGGAACGCAGACGGAGCATTCAGTCTCTGAATGCTCCGTCACTTGGTGACTGATGTGGCGGATGTTTGTCCTTTTGAGGGCTGGACGCACTTCAGGGGCAGGCTTACCCTTGAAGTTTTCGCAAGGTGCCAAAAGGACCCCGCCATGAGCCGCATTTTTGCTGACAACGCGCATTCCATCGGTAATACACCGCTGGTGCAGATCAACCGTATCGCCCCGCGCGGAGTGACCGTTCTGGCCAAGATCGAAGGGCGTAACCCTGGCTATTCGGTCAAATGCCGAATTGGCGCAAACATGATTTGGGATGCTGAAGGCAGCGGAAAGCTCAAGCCTGGCATGACCATCGTAGAGCCGACCTCGGGTAATACCGGTATTGGCCTGGCGTTTGTTGCGGCGGCCCGTGGCTACAAGTTGGTGCTGACCATGCCGGCGTCGATGAGTATCGAGCGTCGCAAGGTGCTCAAGGCATTGGGTGCCGAGCTGGTGTTGACCGAACCTGCCAAGGGGATGAAAGGCGCCATTGAGAAGGCCAACGAAATTGTTGCCAGCGACCCTGCCCAGTACTTCATGCCACAGCAGTTCGATAACCCGGCAAACCCGGCGATTCATGAAAAAACCACAGGGCCCGAAATCTGGAACGATACCGATGGTGCGGTGGATGTGCTGGTAGCGGGTGTCGGTACGGGCGGCACGATCACCGGCATTTCGCGTTACATCAAGAAGACCAAGGGCAAGGCGATTCTGTCGGTGGCGGTGGAACCCATGGTATCTCCGGTCATCACCCAGGCACTGGCCGGTGAAGAGATCAAGCCCAGCCCGCACAAAATCCAGGGTATTGGCGCAGGCTTCGTGCCGAAGAACCTCGACCTGTCGATGGTCGACCAGGTCGAGTTGGTCAGCGATGAAGAGTCCAAGACCATGGCCCGGCGTTTGATGCAGGAGGAGGGCATCCTTTGTGGCATTTCCTGTGGTGCCGCGATGGCGGCGGCGGTACGCCTGGCCGAAAAACCGGAAATGCAGGGCAAGACTATCGTGGTCATCCTGCCCGACTCCGGTGAACGTTACCTGTCGAGCATGTTGTTCAGTGACCTGTTCACCGACCAGGAAAACCAGCAGTAATACCGCTGCCTGTGCCGGTTTGCCTGATCCGCGGCAATATTCGCTGCCGCGCTTTGTTGCACAATCCTTAACAGTGATTGTCCGGCTCTGGTTGTTTTTACCAGGGCCGGATCGGTTTATCATGGCCGATTAATCGGCAGCGATGGCCTGATCGAAATTCCAAGGAGTGTTGCATGACCTTTTCCTTTGTCGCCAAGGCAGGTGTACTGCTGCTGTTTTTCGGCAGCACGCTCTATGTACATTTGCGCGGCAAGGCGCGTTTGCCGCTGTTGCGCCAGTTCGTCAACCATTCGGCATTGTTCGCCCCTTACAACGCCTTGATGTACCTGTTTTCCGGGGTGCCGTCCAAGCCCTACCTGGACCGCAACCGTTTCCCGGAGCTGGATGTGCTCAAGGACAACTGGGAAGTGATCCGCGAGGAGGCCATGCACCTCTTCGACGAGGGGTACATTCGTGCTGCCGAGAAAGACAACGACGCCGGTTTCGGCTCGTTCTTCAAGAAGGGCTGGAAGCGTTTCTACCTGAAGTGGTACGACAAGCCGCTGCCGTCGGCCAACGCACTGTGCCCGAAGACCGTTGAACTGGTCAGCAGCATCCCCAACGTCAAGGGCGCCATGTTTGCCCTGCTGCCTGGTGGTAGCCACCTGAACCCGCATCGTGACCCCTTTGCCGGTTCCCTGCGTTATCACCTGGGCCTGTCGACGCCCAACTCGGACGACTGCCGGATCTACGTCGATGGTCAGGCCTATGCCTGGCGCGACGGTGAAGATGTGATGTTCGATGAGACCTACGTGCATTGGGTGAAAAACGAAACCGACACGACGCGCGTGATCCTGTTCTGTGATATCGAACGGCCGCTCAGCAGCCCGCTGATGACACGCATCAACCGCAGTGTCAGTGCGTTCCTTGGCCGTGCGACGGCACCGCAGAACACCGATGACGAGCGTGTTGGCGGTATCAACCAGGCGTATGCCTGGAGCAAGCGTTTCAGTAACGTCATCAGTAGCAAGGTCAAGCAGTTCAAGCGGGCCAACCCAAAAGCCTATCGGATCATGCGCCCGGTGCTGGCCGTGCTTGTTGCCTACCTGTTGTACCGCTGGTTGTTCTGACCCCTTGCGCTGTTACCGGGTGCTGACTATAGTCAGGCCCGGTAGGCCATGTGCCTTCCGTTATTCCCCCTATTGAAGAACTGATCATGCCCGCATTCTGTCCAGTCACTGCATACGCTGCCGCGCCCGACGCGGTAGTTGTCGTGCGTGGCGCGCAGCAGCCGGCCATGATCAGCCATTACCCACCACCTGTCAGTGGCGTTCCAGGGTGTGTCGTAGCACCCCCAGGCGTGGTTGTCGTAGTGGGCTGAGCAGCTGGTGCTGCGACATCCCCCGATTACGCCTGAACACTACTGAAAGCGGTTGACTGTCCTTTTGCGGCAGCACCGTTCGGCTTACTTGCCCGAATACAGGTGGCATTTCATGTCTGTTATCTCGAAAGAATCCGTGGCCGCGGCGGCCACGACCAGCCTGTTCGTCCTGCTCTGGAGCAGTGGCGCAATTGTTTCCAAGTGGGGGCTGGCCCACGCAAGTCCCTTTGCCTTTCTGCTGATCCGTTTTGTCATCGCCCTGGCAGCGTTACTGCTGCTTGGCCCCTTGTTGAAATTGCGTTGGCCGCAAGGCCGGCGCGCGTGGCTGCAGGCGATTTCAACTGGGTGCGTGCTGCTTGGCGCTTATCAGATTTTCTACCTGTTGGCCCTGGACGGTCACGTCACGCCCGGGGTAATGGCCACCGTGATGGGCGTACAGCCGATTCTCACCATCGTGCTGATGGAGCGTCAGCGCTCCTGGAACCGGTTGTTCGGCCTGTGCCTGGGCTTGGTCGGGCTGGTAATGGTGGTTTATCAGGGCATAGGCCTGGGAGGTGTATCGTTTGCCGGCATGTGTTTCGCGTTGCTAGCGCTGGCGAGCATGACCCTGGGCACGATCATGCAAAAACGTATTACCTCTAATCCATTGGGTACCTTGCCGCTGCAGTACCTGGCGGGGTTGCTGTTGTGTGGGGTGTTTGCGCCCTTTCAGCCGCTGCATATCGATCCGGGCAGTGACGTGCTGCTGTCGGTGCTATGGATGGGATTAGTGGTTTCGGTGTTCGCCACCTTGCTGCTCTACCGGTTGATTGCCGGGGGCAATCTGGTGAATGTCACCAGTTTGTTCTACCTGGTACCTGCGGTGACCGCCATCATGGACTACCTGATCTTTGGCAACCGACTGGCATTGCTGAGTGTACTGGGCATGGGGCTGATCGTTATCGGCTTGCTGTTCGTCTTCCGCAAGCCGGCCTACGCGCCTCAGTCAGGCAGGGTTGAAGAGGCCTAGCGGTAACTGAGCCTGGCACGGCGTACAGGCAGCCAGCCGTACGCCGCGCCTGGTAATGCGCTCAACGACGGGTACAGGTCTTTACCTGATCACGCTGGGCTTGAGCACCAGCCACAAGGCCAGCGCAATCAATGCTCCACCGTACAGGTGGGCAGCAGACAACGGTTCGTCCAGTAACCAGGCTCCCCAGAGTACGCCAAACGCGGGAATCATGAAGGTCACGGTTGACGACTTGACCGGGCCGATCTCGCTGAGCAGGCGGAAGTACACGATGTAGGCAAAGGCGGTGCAGACCAGCCCCAGGCCCAGTAGCGATAACCAGACCTCCCAACCACCCCAACTGGCCGGTGGTTGGGTCATGACGCTGTAGCCGAACAGGGGCAACAGCAGCAGAGTGGCGCCGAGCATGCTGCCCAGCGCTGAAAGGCGGCTGTCCAACCCGCCCTGGTGGTCGAGCCAGCGTCGGGCGAGAAAACCCGCGAAGCCATAGCAGGTGGTTGCCGCCAGGCAGGAGAGGGCGCCTTGCAGCAGGTTCAGGTCGAGCGCTACCGGCCCGGCACCACTGAGAATACCGACGCCGAGCAGGCCGAGAAAAATGCCGGCGAGTTTGCTCAGGGTCATGGGTTCGCGAAAGAACAGCGCACCGATCAATACGCCCATCAAGGGCGTGGTGGCATTGAAAATGGCCGAGTAACCGGCTGGCAGCACTTGCGCCGCAACGGAGTACAGGGTTGCCGGAATGCCTGAGTTCACCATGCCCAGCACAAGGCACGCCTTGAGTTTGCCGTGAAAATTCCACTCCACTCTCAGCAGTGCAAGGATCATCAGCAGCCCAGCACAGGCAATCGAAACACGGAAGAACGCCGTGGGCACAGTGCCCAGTACCGGCGCAATAATGCGCATGAACAGAAAGCTGGCCCCCCACACGGCAGCGAGGGTCAGCAGGCGGGTCAGGGCGATAGGGCTCACGAGGGTCTCCGGTCCGTGGTGCGGGCCGCGAGTTTACGGTAAATGCTTGATTGCCTCGCTCTGTTTCTTGCGCTGGCTTCCTGAGTAAGGATCATGTCGTTCGCGTGGGCCGGTTGCAGTAGCGTTGTCCGCTATCTGGTAATACGCAGGCATTGGCAGTACACCGGCGCGCTGAATCAGGTCTGTTTGCTACCTTTTGGCCGAAGTATCGGTGCGAGGAGTCTTTTCGTCCTGTGGGAGACTGACCTAAGCTCAGGCTTTATCCACGACACCGAGGTCCCTGTATGCCCCAGCCATGGCCGGCCGCTGATATTGCCCGGATGATCCTCGAAGGTTTCGACGACTACCGTGAGCATTTCCGCTGTATTACCGACGGTGCCCGTAGTCGCTTTGAGCAGGCCCAGTGGCAGCAAACGCAGAGCGCCTCGGCGGCACGGATCAACCTTTACGAAGACAAGGTCAGCGAGGTCAGTCAACGCCTGCACCAGGCGTTTACCGATGAGGTGCTGCTGGATGTCGCCTATTGGCCATTGGTCAAGAGTGCCTATATCGACCTGATTGATCCACGACTGGACGATGAGCTCTCCGAAACCTGGTACAACTCGATTTTCTGCAGTCTGTTCAGCCATGACCTGATCAGCGATGGCTGCATGTTCATTCACACCACCCGGCCTTCGCTGCGCAGTCACGAGCGAGCCGCGCAAACGCGCATTTACCGTCCTGACGGGCACTTGGCGGACATGCTTGCGCAGATCTTTGCGGATTATTCGTTTGACGTACCCTATGCCGACTTGCGGGGCGATCTGGCGCGGCTTGAAGTGCAACTTCGAGAAAACCTGCCGGACTGGGTGTGCAAGGACCCCCAACTGCAGGTCGAGTTGTTTTCCTCGGTGCTCTACCGCAACAAGGGTGCCTATCTGGTCGGGCGGATTTTTACCCAGGACGAGCAATGGCCTTTGGTGATCCCGCTACTGCACCGCGAAGGGCACGGTATCGAGATCGATGCACTGATTACCGACGAAGCGGACGTTTCCATCATCTTCTCGTTTACCCGTTCCTATTTCATGGTGGATGTACCGGTACCCGCCGAGTTCGTTGGCTTTCTCAAGCGCATTCTTCCGGGCAAGCACATCGCTGAGTTGTACACCTCGATTGGCTTTTACAAGCATGGCAAATCGGAGTTCTACCGGGCACTGATCAACCATCTGGCCAGCACCGATGACCGCTTTATCATGGCGCCCGGGGTGCGCGGCATGGTCATGAGCGTGTTTACCCTGCCGGGCTTCAATACAGTGTTCAAAATCATCAAGGACCGTTTTTCACCCTCCAAGAGTGTCGATCGGGCCACGGTGATCGAAAAGTACCGCCTGGTGAAGAGTGTCGATCGCGTCGGGCGCATGGCTGACACCCAGGAATTTGCCGACTTTCGTTTTCCGCTGAGCAAGTTCGACCCTGAGTGCCTGGCCGAACTGCTGGAGGTGGCACCGTCTACCGTCGAGGTGCATGGTGATACCGTACTGATTCGCCACTGCTGGACTGAGCGACGCATGACCCCGCTCAACCTCTACCTGGAGAATGCCAACGATGCCCAGGTGCGTGACGCGCTGGAGGACTACGGCTTGGCCATCAAGCAGTTGGCGGCGGCGAACATTTTTCCAGGTGACATGTTGCTGAAAAACTTTGGCGTGACGCGCCATGGTCGGGTGGTGTTCTACGACTACGATGAAATCTGCTTTCTGACCGAGGTCAATTTCCGCTACATCCCGCCGCCGCGCTTCCCGGAGGATGAGATGGCCTCGGAGCCCTGGTATTCCATCGGCCCGCTGGATGTATTCCCTGAAGAGTTTCCACCGTTCCTGTTCGCCGACAGCGCCCAGCGTCGCCTGTTCAGCCAACTGCATGGCGAACTCTATGATGCCGATTACTGGAAAGGCCTGCAGGAAGCGATCCGTGCGGGCAAAGTGATCGACGTCTTCCCGTACCGGCGCAAATGCCGCGAAGCGTGAGTCAGACGCCTGCCTTCAGGCATTTGAGCTGGCTGAAATCCTGGTGCACCTGTGCCAGCTTTTTCTCCAGGTGTTGCCGCTGGTAGGGGCTGCTTTGAGCCATCAGGTCGACCAACAGGCTGCGGGTAGCCGCTTCGTTCTGTTGGTAGGCCTGGCGGTACGCAGGGGTCCAGAGACGTTCCCGGTCGATCAGCAAACGCTCCAGGCGCTCTGGAAAGTCTGCAGACTGCCGTTGCTCCACGGTCGCACTGAACTGCGACTGCCATTCTGCGCGGTTGGTGATCCAGACGTTACCCTGAGCACCCAGTGAGTGTGCCCACTGGGTGATCCGCAACTGCTGTTGCGCGCTGAGCTCACCCAGCCAGGGTGTCAGACGCTTTTCCATGCGTCGGGTACGCTGGGCGATCTGTTTATCGAAGGGTGTATTGGCGTAAATTTCCTGCTTTTCGCGGGTATCTTCGGTAAACGCCTGACGCATGGCGCGTACCTGTTCATCATCCAGGGCGCGTAACAGTTCTACCGCCGAGGGCGTGATCTGCCTGGCTACGTTGTCGATCGCGTGCTTGATTTCGTTCGTGCGCGCCTGCAATTGCGCCTCGGACACCTGATTGCTGGCCACCATCGCCTTAACCCGATCGAGCCATTCAAGGTAACCCGGCAGTTGGGTGCGGCAGTGCCAGCTCAAATGTGTCGTGAGGCGCTGTTTAAGCCAGGTTTTCTGTTCGCGGTTCATGTCCAGGTAGTCGTTCAGCGACCAGGGCACGAGGATGTCGAGGTTGCGGTAGGCCAGATCAATCCGGTTGCAGGCTATCAGTACGGCACTACAGAGAACCGCTAGCAGGAGAGGGCGCAGGTACTTGGACAGGCGGCTGTACATGAGCGGATCCTTGCATGGGCATGCCCTTTCTTTATAGAACAGGCAGGCGCTCTTGCCGACCCCACAGGTACGAACGGTTGAAAGAGACCTTCAGTGACCGGGCGGTGTCTTCGGTTCAGGTGTAGAATACCGGCCTCGCAACGAGGATTTTCGGACATGGCTTTAGTTGGGCGTTACAACAGTTTGCAAGTGGTAAAACATACGGACTTCGGTCTGTACCTGGACGGTGGAGCAGACGGTGAGATCCTCTTGCCCAACCGCTACATCCCCAAGGACACGCCCACTGAAGTTGAAGATTGGCTCAACGTCTTCGTCTACCTGGACAGTGAAGACAAGCTGATCGCCACCACCGAGAAGCCCAAGGTGCAGGTTGGCGAGTTTGCCAGCCTGAAGGTAGTCGAGATCAACAGCATTGGCATTTTCCTCGACTGGGGCCTGCCCAAGGACCTGTTGATGCCGTACTCCGAGGAAAAGCATCCACTGCGTGCGGGCGACTACTGCGTGGTGCATGTCTACCTGGACAAACGCACCCGCCGCATTACGGCGACTTCACGTCTGGACCGTTACCTGGACAAGGTGCCGGCCAACTACAAGGTGGGGCAGCAGGTCGATCTGCTGGTCGCCGGCGAGACGCCCATGGGCTTCAAGGCGATCATCGACAACAAGCACTGGGGCCTTATCCACAAGAACGAAGTGTTCAAGTTCCTGCGTTCCGGCAAGCAGGAGAAGGGCTATATCAAGGAACTGCGCAGCGACGGCAAGATCGCCCTCAGCCTGCAGCCAATTGGCCAGCAGGCCGTTAACAGCCTGCACGACCTGATCCTCGACAAACTCAAGGCGGCCAACGGCGTGTTGCCGGTCAGCGACAAGAGCGACCCGCAACTGATCAGCGACCTGTTCGGGGTCAGCAAGGGCAACTTCAAGAAGGCCATTGGCGCCTTGTACAAGGACGGCCTGATCGTCATCCACGCCGACCGTATCGAACGGGTCTGATCAGCTCTGCAGGAACCGGGCGAAACTGACATTGTTGCCGCCCGGACGCTGATCCTGCAGCCACGCATCGCGGTCGGCGCTCAGCGCCAGGCTGATGGTGGTACGGCGCTTGTGCGCATTACGCACCTCCATTTCCTCCAGGCGTGTGCGCAGGAAGCTGGTCGGCACCTTCAAGTGCTGCAACTGGTCGCTCTCCGGGGTGTGCAACAGCAGGTTGATCCAGTCACCCAGGCCGGTGTGCAGGCGCTTCACCGGTACATCAAACCACCAGATATTGCGCTTGTGATCGAGCACGGCGAACAGGCAGTTGTCGGCGCTCAGCACCGGTGTGCCCAATTGCTGATTGCGGCGGGCAATAGCGGTGGTTTTGTCGATTTTCATTGCGGGTTCCTACGGGTGACGCTTTGGCACGGTGTCAAAGATGCCGGGCATTTTACGCGTTCTGTGCGTGGCTGGGGTTAATTCCTGGGCTCTGATTGCTGCACTCTGGATGCTCATCGAACGATGATTTTCTCGGGCAAAAAACAGCCTGTTAATCACATTTTTTTGCATGATGGCTTTAGGCTATTGTGCGCAAGAAGTTGCGCACTGAAATGTGGATAACCCTGTGTATAGATTTGCGTAGGCCATGTATTTCGGGATGTACAGGCGAGTGCGCAAGAAGTTGCACAGCACTGCGCAACTTCTTGCGCACTTTTTCCTGTTTTTCTGTGCAAAAAATAACCAATCCTGTTTGGTGATTTTTTAAGTTTATGATTTAAAAGACTTTTAAGAAGTTGGCACGATCCTTGTGATTAGTCATTTCACCGCGGGGCGGATTTTGCTCCCGGTTTTAATGACTTTTTAGCAAGGAAAATACCAATGGCTACTCCTGCATACATGTCCGTCGTGGGCACCAAACAAGGTCTGATCACGGACAGTGCCTTTACCGCAGACTCCGTCGGCAACACCTACCAGGAAGGTCATGAGCATGAGGTCATGGTTCAGGGCTTCCAGCACGAAGTGATCATTCCCCGTGACCCGCAATCTGGCCAGCCTACAGGTCAGCGCGTACACAAGCCCGCAGTCGTCACCAAAGTGTTCGATAAGGCTTCGCCGCTGCTGCTGGCGGCACTGACGTCCGGTGAGGTGCTTAGAAAGGTCGAGATCAAGTGGTACCGCACCTCGGCGTCCGGCACCCAGGAGCATTACTACACCACCACCCTGGAAGACGCGATCATCGTCTATATCAAAGACTACATGCACAACTGCCAGGACCCAAGCAACGCGCATTTCACGCATCTGCAAGACGTGCATTTCACCTACCGCAAGATCACCTGGACGCATGAGGTCTCGGGTACCTCCGGCTCTGATGACTGGCGCGCGCCAGTTGCCGGCTAAGGCTGATTGATATTACTGCGCAGCGGTTGGCCTTCGTGTCGCCCGCTGCGCACTGCCTGGCGCTGCCGATACCCTGACGGGCGCTCGGAGTGGTTGTTTCGTGACGCAGCGAAAAATCTCATCTGCCATGTACACGCCGACGGCGGCAACGACTTCCACGGCAACCTGCTCAAACACATCCTCCCCCGACCACCGCATGGCGTATTACGCCTCATTAGTTTCGGCGTATAAGCTTGTTGATGGGGAGGGTAATATTTCTACTGACTTTGAATCGCAGGAGGTTGCGAGGAGTATGTTAAAGGCGCTAATTAAATATTTTTCGAATAACAATCTGTTGGTGGAGGGGAGGGGGATTGTTGGTGGAGCCTATTATAGGAATGATTTTACTGATGATGGTATTGAGCTATTGAAACGTAAAGAGGCTGCGTGGCTAAAATCCAAGGCATCGAAAAAATCCTCCTGATATGAGGATTTTGGACGCGGCGCTAGCGGAAATCAGAGCTGCAAAGTGACGTTGCCTCTAGGCAATTAATAGGGAACGACTTCGTAAGAAAGGAGGTAGCACGATGAAGGACATCATCCGCTTAGGCGACACCACCAGTCATGGTGGCACTGTACTTGAAGCCTTTACCCACACTAACGTCAACGGCAAGCCCATTGCGGGCGTTGGTCACAACGTCAGTTGCCCGCTCTGCAAGGGTATTTTTCCGATAGTCGAAGGCAGTAGCACTTATTCCGTTGAGGGTGTCCCCGTTGCACTCGATGGCATGAAAACCGCCTGCGGGGCCCATTTGATTGCCAGCGGCCCTCGTGGAGCAGTCATTCGCTAGTGTTATTGGGGCGGATTATCCACTGGCTCTGCGAACCGCGCAGCGCTGTGTCAGGGGAGGTCATGCGAGATTTTCTTAGGTACTTCCTTTGATTCAAAGAAAATTCCTACAGCTCCATGGGAAGCGTCCTCTTTAAGGAAATATCTATTGGGGGGATATTCATTTCGGCGTCAGGTTTTTTACTTTCGGGTTGATATTTTTTACTGGCATGCGTGGCGCCTGCTTGCTGCTGTTTTTATTTTTAAGAATCAGTCCGCTCGGTTTGCAGTTACGTACATTCAGACGATTGATTCCTTTTTATGAAGTTGGTGGATGTCGTACTCATCTAAACTTTCTGCTCGTTACCTTGAACTTGCCAAGCGTTCTGTTTCACCAGGGGGCTTTGCGGGAGAGGATGTGCGCTTTTCGGTTGAGTTCGAGGCGCTGGAGGCTGAGCTGGGCAAGGCGCAGTCCATGCATGAAAGTGGTCAGGTCGACTGGATGGCTGTGCTTGAGCGTAGTGAAACGCTGTTGCGTGACCAGTCCAAGGATCTGCGGGTTGCGGTCTGGTTGACGTGGGCCTTGTATCAGCGTGAAGCCTTTCCGGGGCTTCTGGCGGGCATTGGTTTGTTGCGTGTGTTCTGTGAGCAGTATTGGACGGATATTCATCCACAGAAGCTGCGTACTCGCAGTGCCGCCATGCGTTGGTTGGTGCCGCGCCTTGATCAGGCTTTGAGCGAGACGATTCCGGTCAAGGAGCAGCAACCACTGTTCCGCTGCGTGCTTGAGCATCTGGAGGGCTTGGAAAAGGCGCTGACGGTACACCTGGGTGACGACGCACCGTTGCTGTTACCTGTCTGCCGACGCTTGAACAGCATGCTTAAGCGTGCCGACGATGATCGGCATGAGGCCGGCACTGTCGGTGCGGTAGTGGCTCAGGTCAAACAGGCGGCGGCACAGCTGTTTACGCCCGGGGCACCGATTGACAACGAGAAGGATGCCCACAAAGCGCTGCGTGCACAGCAGGAGGGTGCACGTCCGCTGTGTGCCTGGTGGCTGCGTCAGAAAGCGACTGATCTTCGTGCCTTGCGCCTGAACCGTACGTTGTTGTGGCTACCGATTGATGTAATGCCAGAGCGCAATGCCGAGCAGGTCACGGCTTTGCGCGGGCTGCCGGGCGACAAGTTGAGAGCTTATCAGGAGCAGTTTGAGCAGGGGCAGTACGCTGATCTTCTGCTTGAGCTGGAAGCCAGCCTGGCCAGGGCGCCATTCTGGTTTGACGGCCAGCGCCTGGTCTGGGAGTGCCTGCAGGCGCTAGGTGCTGAGCAGGCGATGCGTGAAGTGGAAGTTCACTTTGCCTTGTTGCTGCAGCGCCTGCCAGGCGTAGTCGAATTGCGTTTTTACGACAGTACACCGTTTGCCGACCCTGCCACTCGTAGCTGGATCAGTGCGCAGGTGATGCCTCATTTGCACAGTACTGAGGTGCCGCGCAAGGTTGAAGTCGGTAGCGATCAACCCGCCTGGGAAGAAGCATTGGAGGCTGCCCAGCCCATCCTGCGCAAGGAGGGGCTTAAGGCTGCCGTACACCATCTTAAGCAAGGCTTGAGAAGTGCCCATGGAGGGCGCACGCGTTTTTTTTGGCAGTTGAGCATGGCTCGACTGTGCTTCATGGCCAAGAAATACGAGTTGGCCAAGACACAGCTCGAAACCCTCGACCAGGAACTCCAGCGTTCGGGCGTGCATGCCTGGGAGCCTGACCTTGTGCTCGAGGTGTTGAACCTGCTGCACGGCTGCTGTGAGTTGTTGCCGCAGAACCATGCCGTCCGCGAGCGCAAGGACGAGATTTATCGACGGCTGTGCCATCTCGATCTTGAAGTGGTACTCGAATAGGCCCAAGGGCCGCAACCGAAAGGAGAAACACCATGGCCAAAGAAGGCTCGGTAGCGCCGAAGGAGCGCATCAACGTCACCTTCAAGCCTGCTACAGGCGGGGCTCAGGAGGAGATCGAACTGCCGCTGAAGTTGATGGCGATCGGCGACTATACCCAGCGAGTGGACGAGCGCAAGGTTGAGGATCGCAAGCCGATCAGTATCGACAAAATGACCTTCGACGAAGTGTTGGCCAAGCAGGAGCTGAGCCTGACGCTGAGTGTGCCTAACCGTCTGCAGGACGACAGCGACACTGAAGAGCTGGCCGTGCAGTTGCGGGTCAACTCGATGAAGGACTTCAACCCGGCCAGCCTGGTCGAGCAAGTGCCTGAGTTGAAAAAGTTGATGGAACTACGTGACGCACTGGTAGCCCTCAAAGGCCCGCTGGGTAACGCACCGGCCTTTCGCAAGGCTATCGAAGGCGTGCTTGCCGACGATGAGTCGCGTGCACGTGTACTGGGTGAGCTAGGGCTGAACACCGCCCCGGCCCAGGACGCCTGAGCCTCCCATTTGCCAAGGAAGTCATCACCATGAGCAGCACTGCAACACAACAGAACAGCCCTGAAAACAGCGAGTACAGCATTCTTGACAGCATCATCGCCGAAACCCGCCTGACGCCCGACGATGATGCCTATGGCATCGCCAAACGTGGCGTCTCGGCGTTTATTGAGGAGTTGCTGAAGCCGCACAATAGCGGCGAGCCGGTGAAGAAGGCCATGGTCGATCGCATGATTGCCGAGATCGATGCCAAGCTCAGCCGGCAGATGGATGAAATTCTTCACCATGCCGATTTCCAGTCGCTGGAGTCTGCCTGGAGAGGCCTGCAGTTGTTGGTGGAACGCACCAACTTTCGTGAAAACATCAAGATCGAGATTCTCAACGTTTCCAAGCAAGACCTGCTGGATGACTTCGAGGATTCGCCCGAAGTGATGCAGTCAGGCCTGTACAAGCATGTCTATACGGCTGAATACGGCCAGTTTGGCGGGCAGCCAGTGGGGGCGATCATTGCCAACTACTTCCTGTCACCCAGCTCGCCTGACGTCAAATTGATGCAGTACGTCTCCAGCGTTGCCTGCATGTCGCATGCTCCATTCATCGCGGCTGCCGGCCCGAAGTTTTTCGGCCTGGAAAGTTTTACCGGCTTGCCGGACCTGAAGGATCTGAAAGACCACTTTGAAGGCCCGCAGTTCGCCAAATGGCAGAGCTTCCGGCAGTCCGAAGATGCGCGCTACCTCGGTCTGACACTGCCGCGCTTCTTGCTGCGTAACCCGTACGATCCGGAAGAAAACCCGGTGAAGTCGTTTTTGTACAAGGAAACCGTCGCCAACAGTCACGAGCATTACCTGTGGGGTAATACCGCTTATGCCTTTGGCACCAAGCTGACTGACAGTTTTGCCAAGTTCCGCTGGTGCCCGAACATCATCGGCCCGCAAAGCGGTGGCGCAGTGGAGGACCTTCCATTGCACCACTTTGAAAGCATGGGCGAGATCGAGACCAAGATCCCCACCGAAGTGCTGGTGTCTGACCGTCGCGAATATGAGTTGGCCGAGGAAGGCTTCATTTCCCTGACGATGCGCAAGGGCAGCGACAACGCCGCATTTTTCTCTGCTAGCTCGGTGCAGAAACCGAAATTTTTCGGCATCAGCGCCGAAGGCAAGACGGCCGAGTTGAACTACAAGCTCGGCACCCAGCTGCCATACATGATGATCGTCAATCGCCTGGCCCACTACCTGAAGGTACTGCAGCGCGAGCAGATTGGTTCGTGGAAGGAACGCACCGACCTTGAGCTGGAGCTCAACAAGTGGATTCGCCAATACGTCGCCGACCAGGAGAACCCCAGCGCGGAAGTGCGTGGCCGCCGCCCGTTGCGAGCAGCCCAGATCATCGTCAGCGATGTGGAGGGTGAGCCGGGTTGGTACCGCGTGAGCCTGAATGTGCGCCCGCACTTCAAGTACATGGGGGCTGACTTCACGTTGTCTCTGGTTGGCAAGCTGGACAAAGAGTAACCGGGGTTCGGGCCATGAATGGAAACGGCAGTCTTTTTGAGCGGTTGAGTGGTGAAGCTGACAAGCGCATCGGCTGGAGCCGTGAAGCGTGTGTCACCGCTTCAGTGGCCACCCATCTGGCGAAGATGCTCAGTACCCGTGCGGGCAGTGTGCAAACGCTATCCGATTATGGCCTCCCTGATCTGAACGACATGCGCCTGAGTTTGCATGATGCTCTGAGCCAGGCCCGTAGCGCCATCGAGCGTTTTATCGAGGCCTATGAACCGCGTCTCTCCTGCGTGCGTGTTGTGTCCCAGCCGCGTTGTCACGATCAACTCAAGCTGTCCTTCAGTATTGAAGGGCTGCTTGACGTAGATGGAGTCAAGCGGCAGGCCAGTTTCTCCGCGCACATCAATGGCGGCGGACAAGTGAGCGTGACGTGATCATGGATGAAAAGCTTTTGAGAAGGACTGTCGTGTATGCGCCACGTGTTGCGGTCCTCGCACAGCAGGCTGAAAGGCGGGTAGATCATGGCCTTTAACCATTACTACCAGAGTGAACTGACAGCATTGCGCCAGTTGGGGCGCCGTTTCGCCGACCGTAGTCCGGCGTTGGCGCCTTTTCTGGGGCAGGCCGGGCGGGATCCGGATGTAGAGCGTTTGCTTGAAGGGTTCGCGTTTCTTACTGGGCGTTTGCGTCAGAAGCTTGATGACGAGCTTCCGGAACTCAGTCACTCCTTGATGCACCTGCTGTGGCCGAACTACATGCGGCCGCTACCGGCCTTCAGCATTTTGCAGTTCGAGCCCATGGAGCGGCCCGGTCCGGCGTTTCGGGTCGAACGTCACACGGGGGTGAAAAGTCTTCCCGTCGACGGCGTGCAATGCCGCTTTCGCACGTGTTACCCAACCGATGTCTTGCCGCTGAAACTGAGTGCATTGAACTACTCGGTCAAGGGTGATGGAGCGCTGTTGGGCTTGCGCCTGGAGATGAGCAGCGAGGGGCATGTCGGCGAGTTGAACCTGAGGCAGCTGCGGCTGTTCCTGACCGGTGATGATCGTTACATCGCCCAGATGCTCTACCTGAGCCTGTTGCGCAACCTGGACCATATCGAACTGGTACCGCTGGACAGTGATGGTCAACCGCTGGTCAATGCCGCTGGCGAATTGAACCTTAAATTACCCGGTGACCGGGTGCAGCCCGTAGGGTTTGCCGAAGAAGAGGCACTGATTCCCTATCCGCTGAATACCTTTCGTGGCTATCGCTATTTGCAGGAGTATTTTGCATTCCAGGACAAGTTCCTGTTTGTTGACCTCGATGGTCTTGAGGTGCTGCAGACGCTACCGCAGGAGCTGTTGGCACAGACGCGAGGCCTGGAGTTGCGTTTCGATATTCGCAAGAGTGGTATCCAGCGTCTGCGACCGACCCTGGACAATGTGAAGCTCTACTGTACGCCCATCGCCAACCTGTTTGACCACGATGCATTGCCGATTCGTCTTGATGGCAAGGAGGACGAGTACCTGTTGTTGCCGGCCAGCTATGACCTTGAGCACTGTGGGGTGTTTTCGGTCGACCGTGTGGCGGGCTGGAGTACCGGAGGTGTCGGTTATCGGGACTATGTGCTGTTTGAGTCGTTCGAGCATGACGCCAGTTTCGACGTACCTCAGAGTCGCCCGCACTACAGTGTTCGGCAGCGGTCGTCGCTGCTGCATGAGGGGCTGGATACTTACCTGAGCTTTGCCATTCGTCAGGCTGAAGTGCAGGAAACACTGTCCATCGAGCTGACCTGTACCAACCAGAACCTGCCGCGTCGCCTCAAGTTGGGGGACATTTGCCTGACCTGTGAAGGGACCCCCGAGTTTCTCAACTTCCGCAATATCACACCAACGACTTCAAGTTTTGCGCCCCCGTTGAATCGCGATTTCCTCTGGAAGTTGATCAGCAACATGTCGCTCAACTACTTGTCACTCGCCAACGTCGATGCGCTCAAGGTGATTCTCGAAACCTACGATTTGCCGCGTTACTACGACCAGCATGCAGAAAAGGTCAGCAAGCGGTTGCTGGGAGGGCTCAAGTCGATTCGTCATCAGCCGGTGGACAGGTTACACCGTGGGCTGCCTCTGCGTGGCTTGCGTACTGAACTGACCATTGACCCGGAGGGTTACATCGGCGAGGGCGATCTCTTTGTTTTTGCCTCGGTGCTGAACGAGTTCTTTGCGCTTTACGCCAGTCTCAATTCGTACCACGAGTTACGAGTGAAAAGTACACAAGGAGAGGTGTACCAATGGATACCGCGAATGGGGTTACAGCCCCCGCTTTAACCGGATTGAGCCGGGTAATTCGAGAGTACTCGCTGTTCCAGGCTGTGTTGTTGGTGATCGACCGGCTGCGGGAGTATCACCCAGAACTGAGCGACGACGAGCTCTACGAACAGATGGAGTTTCAGGCCAATCCAAGCCTGGGTTTCCCCGGCAGTGACGTCGAACAAGTGGTGTTCTTTTACGAGCACGGAAAGCTGCGCGCGCGTTTACGGTTCAACCTGATCAGCCTCTTTGGTTCCGGTTCGCCGCTGCCTGCATTTTACGGTGAGCAGGCACTGGGTGATGGTGAAGAGGGTAACGCGACCCGCCACTTTCTTGACCTCTTTCATGATCGCCTGCAGCGCTTGATGTTGCCCATCTGGCGCAAGTACCGCTATCGGGCGAGTTTCAAGAGCGGTGCGCTTGATCCGTTTTCCGAGCAATTGTTCGCCCTGATCGGTCTGGGAGGCCGGGATATTCGAGAGGCGC
The DNA here is from genome assembly GCF_053629555.1 of Pseudomonas sp. HLS-6 TE3448. Lineage (NCBI taxonomy): Bacteria > Pseudomonadati > Pseudomonadota > Gammaproteobacteria > Pseudomonadales > Pseudomonadaceae > Pseudomonas > Pseudomonas sp. HLS-6 TE3448. Next base: position 2,705,000 of record NZ_JBRJIO010000001.1, read on the forward strand.
GGGAGCTGAACTGGAAGCGCTTGTTGCCTTACCTCGGCCTCCTCAGCTTGCGGGCGCACTCTGCTGCATTGATCGAGTCGGTACTGCGTTACTACTTCAAGCATGCGCATCTGGTGATCGAGCAATGCATCGAGCGCCGGGTCGACATTCTCGACGAGCAGCGTAATGGCCTTGGCCGGTGCAATAGCCGGTTCGACGAAGACCTGGTTCTTGGCGAATCGGTACGCGACCACAGTGGCAAGTTTCGTATCCATATCCGTCAGCTCGACTGGACACGCTTCCACGAGTTCCTGCCGATCGGCGCCGGCTACCAGCCATTGTGCGCGTTGGTGAGGTTCACGCTGCGTGACCCATTGGATTACGACATCCGCCTGGTGCTGCGCCAGGAGGAAATCCGCGAACTGCGTATCGGTGAATCGAACGTCTGCCACCTGGGCTGGACCAGCTGGCTGGGGCCTGAACACGCTGACGGCGTGGTCACCCTGGGCAGCAAAACTCATTAAGGACAGAGGCTCATGATTAACGTAGATCTGCAACAACTCATCCAGGCCCTGGACACCGAAACCCGCCGAGACCTTGAACGCGCGGCTGAGTGTTGTGTCTCCCGTGGTGGTAGCAAGGTTCTTGTTGAAGACCTGTTATTGGGGTTGCTGGAGCGTCCGCACGGCTTGCTTGCACGAGCCTTGAGAGACGCTGAAGTCGAAGCGGGTGAGCTGAGTGCCGTGTTACAGGTGCAGGCCGAGCACAGTGCTTCGCGTAATCCGGTGTTCGCTCCTGAACTGGTGCAATGGCTGCAGGACGCCTTGCTTGTGGCAATCCTGGATCTGGGGCGGAGCCAGGTCGAGCAGGCCGCCCTGATTCTCGCTTTGGTGCGTAACCCGCTACGTTATGCCGGTAGCCGCTACCAGCCTTTGCTGGCCAGGTTGAACATTGAGCGGCTGAAGTCATTCGCCCTGTCGCAACAGGTCACCACTACCCATGAAAAATCCGGTGTTCAGGGGGAGTCGTTGTTGCAGCGTTTCACCCATAACCTGACGCAGCAGGCGCGTGACGGCACGCTTGACCCGGTCTTGTGTCGCGATACTGCGATTCGCCAGATGGTCGATATCCTCGCCAGGCGTCGCAAGAACAATCCAATCGTGGTCGGTGAGGCTGGCGTCGGCAAGACGGCCATCGTGGAGGGACTGGCTTCGCGCATTGTTGCCCAAGAGGTGCCAGCGGCGCTCCAGGGGGTTGAACTGCTGTCGCTTGATATGGGCCTGCTGCAAGCCGGAGCGAGTATCAAAGGCGAATTCGAACGCCGCCTCAAGGGGGTGATCGATGAGGTCAAGGCTTCGCCGAAACCGATCATTCTGTTCATCGATGAAGCCCACACGCTGATTGGTGCCGGTGGCAATGCAGGTGGGGCGGACGCTGCCAATCTGCTCAAGCCTGCGTTGGCCAGGGGAGAGTTGCGCACCATCGCAGCGACTACCTGGGTCGAGTACAAAAAATACTTTGAAAAAGACCCCGCCCTGGCACGGCGATTTCAGCCGGTGCAATTGCATGAACCAACGGTCAGCGAGGCGGTGACCATTCTGCGTGGGCTGGCGCAGGTCTATGAGAAAAGCCACGGCATCTACCTGCGTGATGATGCCGTGGTGGCTGCCGCTGAATTGTCGGCCCGTTACCTGGCCGGCCGACAGTTGCCGGACAAGGCCGTCGATGTACTCGATACCGCGTGTGCGAGGGTTCGGATCAGTTTGGCCGCAGCGCCAGAGCGCCTGGAACACTTGCGCGGCAAGCTGGACGAAGGCGAGCGACAGTATCAGGCGTTGCGCCGCGATGCCGAAGCAGGGTTGCTTGTTGAGCAGTCGGCTCTGGACGCATTGCGGGTACATCTGGCAGAAGTGGACGAAGAACAGCAGGTATTGGCGGAGCGTTGGCATGAGCAGCGCAGCCTGGCCGAAAGGCTTCTGGAGCTGCGCCAGCGATTAGCCGAGGCTCGCGAAATCGGTATGCACGAGCAAGCTCAGGACGCCGCCGCGGAGCAACACAGCATCGAGGCGCTGGAAACGCTACTTCATGATACCCACCAGGCGTTGTGTGAGGCTCAGGCTCAAGAACGCCTGGTCAGCTTTGAGGTGTGCCCTCGTTTGGTGGCGGAAGTGATCAGCGCCTGGACGGGCGTACCGTTGGCACAACTGGCCTGGGAGCACAACGCCAAGGTCGCTCGTTTTGCCACTGACCTGCGAGCACGCATTCGTGGCCAGGAGCAGGCTGTACAGGCACTGGACCGTGCCATGCGTGCCACTGCCGCAGGGCTGAACAAACCCGATGCACCGGCAGGGGTGTTTTTGCTGGTGGGGCCCAGTGGTGTCGGCAAGACTGAGACTGCATTGGCGCTGGCCGACCTGTTGTACGGTGGCGAACGGTTCATAACCACCATCAACATGTCCGAGTTTCAGGAAAAACACACGGTTTCGCGCCTGATCGGAGCGCCGCCAGGTTACGTGGGGTATGGCGAGGGGGGCATGCTCACCGAAGCTGTGCGACAGAAGCCTTATTCGGTGGTGCTGCTCGATGAAGTCGAAAAGGCCGACCCCGATGTCTTGAATCTGTTCTATCAGATCTTCGACAAGGGCGTTGCCAATGATGGTGAGGGGCGCGAAATCGATTTTCGCAACACCCTGATTCTGATGACCTCGAACCTGGCCAGCGAGCGTATCAGTGCACTCTGTCTGCACGGCGAGCGGCCTACTGCCGAGGCGCTGGAAGACGCCATTCGGCCAACACTCAGTCAGCACTTCAAGCCGGCGTTGCTCGCGCGCATGCGTGTGGTGCCGTACTACCCGATGGACGCAACGGTGCTTCGTGAGCTGATTGAAATCAAGCTGCAGTACCTGGGCGAGCGTTTAACCAGGCGGCAATTGACGTTCAGCTACAGCCCTTGCCTGGTGGATCACCTGGCTGAGCGCTGTACCCAGAGTGATAGCGGTGCGCGCTTGATTGATCACCTGCTTGACCGGCACCTGTTGCCGCACGTGGCCGACCGTCTGCTGGCGTCGATGGCCACAGGTGAACGTCTCTCACGGGTGCATGCGACGTTCGACAATAGCGCAGGCGTGGTGTGTGAGTTTGTCTGAGGGCGCGCAGATGTTTACGCGAGTAGCGCAACCCTTGATCTATGCCGAGGCGGTGCTGGCGCAGTTTGCCAGCTTGTCGCGTGTGACAGACGAAGGTGCGTTGTTGGCCGATTTCGTCCGGGCCACCGCTTCGCTCAGTGGTTGTGAGTTGAGCCAGTTGTACCTGCTTGATGCCACTCATACCACATTAGGGCTGAGTGCAGAGTGGCTGGACGGTGTACTCCAGCCTCGGGAAATGGCCACGTTGCCTGCAGACTACAACGGTGAGCAATTGTTGCAGTTTGCGCTGTGCCAAAACCGAGAGGTCAGTATCAGCGACCTGAGCGGTGGCATCCATGAAATCAGTTTTCTTCCACGGCACGCCAAGGCATGGCGCTCGTTGTTGTGTGTGCCGCTGAGCAATCGCCAGCAGGCCGTTGCAGGCGTTCTGCTGTGTGCCAGTTGCAGGCCTGTCGATCTGCAGGGCTTTGCCTGTTCCCTGAGCGTCCTTGGGCGCTTTGTGCTCGGCCAGTTGCATCTATTGCAACGGCGCCTGTGGTCCTCCAGTGATGTGCCACCGGCATCAGAGCCGGTGATCTGTTCGGGTGCTTATGGCCTGATCGGCAAGAGTGCCGGAATGCGCCAGACCTATCAGTTGATCAGCAAGGTGTTGCACACCCCATATACCGTATTGCTACAAGGCGAGACGGGTACCGGAAAAGATGTGGTGGCACGGGCAATTCATGATTATGGCCCGCGCCGATCAAAGGCCTTTGTCGCGCAGAATTGTGCGGCGCTTCCGGAGCAACTGCTGGAGAGTGAACTGTTCGGTTATCGCAAGGGCGCGTTTTCCGGTGCCAACAGTGACCGGGTAGGGCTGTTCGAGGCTGCTAATGGCGGCACCTTGCTGCTGGATGAAATTGGCGACATGCCGCTCACCCTTCAGGCCAAGTTGCTGCGCGTATTGCAGGAAGGCGAGATTCGTCCGTTGGGGGCCAATCAGACGCAACGGATCGACGTGCGGATCATTGCCGCGACCCACCGTGATCTATTGGCACGGGTTCGTGAAGGGGCGTTTCGTGAAGACCTCTATTACCGCCTGGCGCAGTTTCCAATCACGCTACCGGCCTTGCGCCAACGCGAAGGTGATTTGCGTGAGCTGGCTTTGCACTTCGCTGACAAGGCCTGCGCATTCCTGCAGCGTGAGCCACTGAAATGGTCGGATGCGGCATTTGAACGCCTTGGCGGATACAGCTTTCCGGGCAACGTCAGAGAGCTCAAGGGCCTGGTCGAACGGGCCGTATTGCTGTGCGACGGCGGTGAGCTGTGCAGCGAGCACTTCACCTTGACTACCGACACGTTGCCGCAGGCGCCTGCCCGTAGCCTGCGTGAATGCCTGGAGCAGGTTGAGCGCAAATTGTTGCTTGATTGCCTGCGCAAGCATGGCGGTAACCAAACCCTGGTGGCACGCGAACTCGGCCTGCCACGCCGCACCCTGTTGTATCGACTCGGACGCTTGAGCATCCCGCAGGGCGGTGTTGACGGTTAGCAGCACATGACCTTTTTACGCCTTTTTCTTTCCGGTAGCCCTGAAAGGACAGGGGTTCTGCACGCTTTTTTCAAGGAGATTTTCTGATGTCTGTTCGTCACTGGCCACCGGTGTTGCTGGTCCTGATTGTTCTGGGCGGCTGCAGCGGTAACTACAAATTCAATGACAACGCGTATCGCCCGTTGGGTGACCCGCAGGCATTCAATCGCGGCAAGTGATCGCAAGGAGCCTCATCATGGAACTGATTTTCGATTGGCTGAATCCACCCCAGCCTGCCGCTGGAGTCTCTTGCAGTAGAACCTTTGGGGCGTTCGGCGGTGTGATCGGACGGGGTGTGAATTGTTACTGGCCCCTTTCGTGTGCTGCGTTGACGTTATCAAAGCAGCACGCGCTGATCACGTTCGACAACGGTAAGTTCATGCTGATCGATATCAGCACCAATGGCACGTTGGTCAAGGACACTGGCCAGCGCTTGCGCGCGGGCGAGTCGCTACCGATCGAGCATGGTTTTACGTATGTCGTGGGTGACGTCGAGCTCCGTGCAACCCTGGTGGGTGCTGATGTTGACGACCCCAAGCCGACTGAGCGTCCCCCGCAGGCAGACAATCACATTCCACAGGGGGCATTGTTCGGTTTCGATCTGTCTGGCTCCGACGATGACGACGACCAGATCTATGCAGAATTTCAACGGCTAGACGAGGGATCGGCCGTGTCTTATCCGGTGCATCCGGGTGCGGACTATGCCTCCATCACGCATGAGCATCTGCATGTACCGACGCTTCAGGCGCCGCAGGACATGGCCGCTCGTGAGGAGCTACCGCTCACTCCAGAGGTGCGTAGCGAAGGGTTCTGGACGCAGTTTGGCGTTGCTCTGGGCGTTGATGTCAACGCGCTCGATGACTCGGGCCGGGAGGCGCTGGCGCTCAAGGTTGCGGCGCTGTTCAAGCAGAGTATCGACGGTATCCAGCAGGGCTTGCATACGCGCAGTACGTTGAAGCGAGAGCTGCGCCTGGCTGTGACCACGGAGGGGGCCAGCCGTAATCCGCTCAAGCACACCGCGGATGCCAGTGGCGCGTTGAGCCTCATGCTGTCACCGGGAACGCCAGGGCAACTGCCTGCTGACCAGGCGCTGGCGTTTGCGTTTCGCGAACTGCAAGCACATCAGGTGGCGTTGCTTGGGGCAACGCGAGCGGCATTGCGTGGCGCCCTTCAGCATTTTTCGCCCCAACAGCTGACCTTGTGTTTCGAGCGTGAGGGGCATCAGTCACTGTTTGCGACTGCGTTCAGTCGCTGGAAAGCTTTTGAGCGTTACCACCATGCGCTGTGTCGAGATGACGAGTGGAGTGAACGCTTGCTGGCGCGAGACTTCGCCCGTGCCTACGAAGAGCAGGTCCGCCTGATCACCACCCTCCATCACCCACACCAAGGATGATGCCTATGCCTCGCTTGACTTCATGCTTCAAGACGATTGCCGCGTTGACGGCACTGCTGCTGTTGGCAGGTTGTGCATCGCTCTCGCCGTATTCGAACCTGACCAAGCTGAACCTGAAGCTGACCGCCAGCGATCAGCTCAACCCAGACCTCCACGGACGCCCGTCGCCGATCGTCGTACGCCTGATGGCGCTCAAACATCCGGTGGCGTTTGAGAACGCGGATTTTTTCAGCCTCTACGAGCGTGCCAAGGAGAGCCTGGCGGTGGACTTGTTGGCCAGTGAAGAGCTGGAGCTGCGCCCGGGGGAATCCATTGAGCTCAAGCTCAGTGTCGAACAGGGCAGTCGCTATGTCGGCGTGGTGGCGGCTTACCGCAACTTGTCGCAAGCCCGCTGGAGTTACGTGGTTCCTCTCGCGCCAGAGGCCTTGACCGAGGTTGAGCTGGTGCTTGCTCAGGCAGGTATTCGCTCCCGTAACGACCCATTAGCAAGCACGGATAACTGATCATGAACAGGGACAAAGTCATTTGGCAGGAAGGCATGTTGCTGCGCCCGCAGCACCTTCAGCACAACGACCGTTACTACGACTATCAAATGAGAAGCCGAACCCACCTGCTGGGCAGTTACATGTGGGGATTTTTGCGATTGGAGATCGACCAGCAGTTTCTCAAGATGGGGAAGTTGGCGATTAGCCAGGCGTCCGGCATCTTGCCGGATGGCAGTCTGTTTGAACTGGGGGGCGAGGGGCAGCCGTTGGTGCTCGATGTTCCACCCAGTACGGGTAATACGCCGGTCTACCTGGCATTGCCATTGATCACGGGTCATCACATCGAGGCGCGCCGGCCGGAACAATCCGATGTGCTGGCGCGTTACACCCACTACGAAACCGAGGTCGCAGACTCCAATGCCGGTGCTGATTCCAGCCGGGTGATCAGTTGCGCACGTCCGGATTTTCGCTTGTTGCTGGGTGAGCAACAGAGCGATCAGGCCTATGTGAAATTGAAAATATGCGAAGTGTTCGACACCTCGGCGGATGGAGCCATCACGCTTGCAGAGGACTTTGTTCCGACCTTCATCAATGCCCAGGCGTCTGGCTATTTGTTGTCCTGCCTGAAGGAAGTCATCAGCCTGTTGGCCCATCGAGGGGACGCCCTGGCGGAGCGGATCCGCTCTAACGGCAAGGTGGGCGGCGCCGAGGTGGGGGACTTCATGATGCTGCAGTTAATCAACCGAACCGAGTTGGTGTTGCGTCACTTTCTGGATATTGAGCAGGTGCATCCTGAGGTCTTGTACCGTACGCTACTGGCGATGCTCGGGGACCTTGCAACCTTCTCCAGTGAGCACAAACGCCCGCACCTGGACAGCCGCTATCAGCACAGTGACCAGGGCTCCAGCTTTCGCAGCGTGATGAATGCCATCCGTCAGGTGCTGTCGATGGTGCTTGAGCAGCATGCCATCGAACTTGAGCTGCAAGTGCGCCAATACGGTGTTCTGGTCTCCCCACTGAATGACCCTACGCTGCTGGACTCGGCCTCGTTTGTGCTTGCCGCCAGTGCCCATTGTGACGGCGACGAACTGCGCCAGCGTTTGCCTGCACACCTCAAGGTCGGCGCCGTGGAGCAGATTCGACAATTGGTCAACCTGCACCTGCCGGGTATCAAGGTCAGGCCGTTGCCGGTGGCCCCACGGCAAATTCCGTTTCACGCCAACAAGAGCTATTTCATCCTGGAACTGAGTGTTGAAGAGCGTTCCCAGCTGGAGAGCTCGGGTGGTTTCGCCTTCCATGTGTCGGGTGAGTTTGCCGAACTTGAACTGGCTTTCTGGGCGATCAGGAATTGAACGGTATGTCTGAAGAAAAGCACCGTTATCAGGACTTGACCGTTCTTGCCAGTTCCGACAATGGCAGCCTGCCAGAGGGGGCACCATTGACCGACCAGGCAGGCGCGGTACGTGTCGAGGCGCTTGCTGATCGGCTGGTGTTCAGCGCCACTGCGCGCCCAACCCACAGTTTTACCCTGAGTATCAACACGTTGGTTGCTGCGGCCTCCGAGCTGCTGTCCGAGGTCATCAGGATCAAACAGAGCCGTGTTGGCGAAGAGCTCACATTACTTAACAAACGCCTGCAGAACCATGTCACTGCCTTTGAGCAGCGTGCGGGTCAGCTTGGGGTGGAAAGCCGTCAGGTCTCGATGGCCTCTTATGTGCTGTGCACGGTGGCCGACGAAGCAGTGGTCACGACGTCGTGGGGCGTTAATAGCGACTGGTCTCAGAAGAGCCTGCTCAGCACTTTCCATAATGAAACCTTCGGTGGCGAGAAGTTCTTCTGGCTGCTTGAACAGTCGTTGAAAGCGGCTGCCGGACATTTGCAGATGCTGGAGTTGATGTACCTCTGCCTGGCGCTCGGGTTTGAGGGCAAGTACCGAGTGGCCGACCGCGGCATGCAGGGGCTCGATGGCATTCGCGATGACCTGTACCAGCGTATCCGTCAGTTGCGAGGCGATGTACCGCGCGAACTGTCGCCGCAATGGAAAGGCTTGGGTACCCAGCGGCGAAATCTGGTGCGCATCGTACCGACCTGGATGGTCGCGATGTTCACCTTGGTCAGCCTTGGGGTGATGTACTCGGGATTTGCCTGGGTACTCGGCGAACAGCGTGAGCGCGCGCTGCAGCCTTATTTGCCGACGGACTCGGCAGCGGTTCAGCTTCAACCGCCATACAGAGACATGCCATGAAAACCTTTTTCGAGAACATACGTACCTGGTTGTCCAGGACCTGGGTCTGGTCGCTTTTGCTGGTGCTGTGCCTGGCGCTGCTGGTGTGGTTTGTCGGGCCACTGTTGGCGGTTGATGACTACAAACTCTGGGCACCTGCGACGTCCCGTCTGCTGAGCATCAGTGTGTTGTTTCTGTTGTGGGGGCTGGGGCTGGTCTTCAGCAATTGGCGCACCAGCGTACGCAAGCAATTGGCCGAAACCCTCGAAGATTCCGAGGCACGTCGCAGCAGCCGCGAGGCGATGGATGCGCAGCGGCGTGAAGTCGTCCGCCGTTTCAAGCAGGCGTTGCGCACCTTGAAAGCGTCAAGCCTCTACCGTGGCCGTAGCGAACGATGGCGCAACGATTTGCCTTGGTACTTGCTCATCGGTCCCACGGCCAGCGGCAAGACCAGCCTGTTGGAGCTTTCGGGGCTTGAGTTTCCTCTCAACACCTTTGACCGTAAGGCCAATGGCGATGTCACCAGCACCCCGCACTGCGACTGGTACTTTGCCGATCACGGCATTCTGATTGATACCAGCGGGCGCTATCTGGAGCAATCCAAGGCTGCTGTCGATGGCGGTGCCTGGTCTACCTTGCTTGGCCTGCTACGTAACCGCCGGCGTAATCGTCCACTTAATGGCGTGGTCGTGACGGTGCCTGTGGGCGTATTGCTGAGCGTTGACAGAGATAACTTCACGACCGCCGTGCAACAGGTGCGTGGTCGACTTCATGAGATACATCAACGGCTGCAGGTCGACTTTCCGGTCTATCTGGTCCTGACCAAGGCTGATCTGCTACCCGGCTTCGACGCCTTTTTTAGTCAGTTGACCCACGAGGAAAGCCAGCAGGTGCTGGGGAGTACACTGCGCGCCGATCAGGACGGAAACGATGCAGGGGTACTGCGTGGGGAGTTTGAAGCGCTACTGCACCGGTTGAACAGCCAGGTGATTCAGCGAGTGCACCTGGAGCGTGATATCGAGCAGCGCGGTTTGATTCTCGACTTCCCCAATCAGTTGGGGGCACTGGGGGATGGGTTGTGCGAGTTCGTTCAGAAGGCCTTTGGCGGTAATCGCTATCAGCTTGCTATCCCCTTGCGCGGCTTTTACCTGACCAGCGCTGCAACCGCTCCGGCCCAGCCGAGTGCTCATGCAAACCAGCACGTGCCAGTCGATTCGACAGCGGCTGCCTCCATGGGGCGTTCATGGTTTATCCATCATTTGTTCAGCAAGGTCATTTTTCCCGAAGCCGATCTTGCAGGATTGGACTCGCGTGAGCGCCGTCGTATTCATTGGGGACAACGGGCGGTTTACCTCGCCGCGTTGGCGGTGCTGGTCGGGCTCGGGCTGCTGTGGAGCAATGGTTTTTCGGCCAACCACGAGCGTTTTGAACACCTGCGTGAACTGGCCAGGCAATCGGCTGCACAGGATTCACAGGCGCTGGCTGCGAATGACCCGGCAACCTTGCTCAAGGCGCTTGACCTGCGCTTTGCGGCAACCGAGGTATTCCCTGAGGCTGCGCAGGTCTCACCCTTTGAACGTACTGGGTTGTATCAGGGCCGCGCCAGCAAACCACTGCTCGATGCTGCATATGAGCGTGAGCTGGAGGAACGGTTGCTGCCTTGGCTGGCAGCGCAACTTGAAGGGCAGATTCGTGGCAGCCTGAAGGACCGCACACGCTTGCTCAACAATCTGCGTGCCTACCTGATGCTGAACCTGACGACGCGTCGCGATGCCGCGTGGCTCGAACAATGGCTGGCGTCGCAATGGTCTGTGCGTTATTCCGGCAACACGGCGCTTCAGCAAGGCCTCAATGCTCATTTGCAGCGTTTGTTGGCCCGGCCATTCAGTTACCCGCTCAACGACACGCTGGTTGGTCAAGCGCGCCATGTGTTGCGTGGCGAGTCGTTGGCCAATGTGGTCTACCGCGTGCTGCGCGAGCAGGCTCGGAGCATGCCGGACTATCGCTTAAGCCAGCACCTGGGTTCACAGGGCGGTTTGTTTGTTGGCGCGGACCATGTGATACCGGGCTTCTACACCCAGCAGGGTTATCAGCAGTACTTTGCGCCTCAGGGCGTTAACCTGGTGACCGATATCCTGCGGGACAATTGGGTGTTGGGTGAGGGCAGTGATATCAGCGCCATGGACCTGCGGCGGCTGATGGTCGAGCTTGAGCAGCGCTACTTCCGTGACTATGCCAACTATTGGGGGGATGCGCTCGGCCGGGTGGCGTTACGGCCCTCGAACGATGCTGGCGAAGCCGCCGAGTTGCTGGCCGGGCTGATTTCGGCCAATTCGCCGGTGCTGCTACTGCTGCAAGAAGTCCGAGAAAACACCCGCTTTGCATTGGTTGCAGACACGCTGGGCAGCCTACCGACGCCTGCCGACCGTGTGGGCGACAAGGCGGGTGCGTTGGGCAAGCTGACTGTCGCTGCAGCAGGCCAGGCCCAGGGCGCGTTGGCCAAGGCGTTGCCGGACACGGCGAAACAGGCGCTGCAGCGGCGCTTCGAACCTCTGCACCGGCTGCTTGATAGCAGCAATGGCCCGGCTGGCGACCTGACGCCAGCCTTGCAAGCCCTTAACGATGTGCAGTTGCAACTGGCCAGCCTGGCCCGCGCCAGTGCCCCTGAGCAAGCGGCATTCGACATGGCCAAGGCCCGCATGATTGGCCAGCGCGATGCCTTGAGCAGTTTGCGCAACGCGTCGGGGCGTTTGCCGCGCCCGGTCAGTGCCTGGTTCAGTGTACTGGCCGAGGACAGCTGGCGTCTGGTGCTTGACGATACCTACCGCTACTTGAATCAGCGCTACCAGAGCGAGCTGTACAGCTTCTACCGCAAGGCTGTCCACAAGCGTTATCCCTTTGACGCCCACAGTGCCAGTGATGTCGCGTTGGTGGACTTTCGCGAGTTCTTCAAAGCCCAGGGGATTGCCGAGCGCTTCTTCGAGACCTACATGCGGCCCTTCGTCAGTGGTGATCCGGGGCGCTATCGCCTACGCAGTATCGATGGCCAGAGCTTGCCTGCGTCCAATGCCTATCTGGACCAGATGGCTGCGCTTCAGGTCATTCGACAGAGCTTTTTTGCCCACAACCCGAACGAGCCCGAAGTTCAGTTCAAGCTTGAACCCTACACCCTTGATCCGTCGGTGAGCCGGGCCGAGTTCCGCTTTGGTCATCAGGTTGTCGAGTACCGCCATGGCCCCATCGTGCCAACGGCATTCAGTTGGCCAACCGATGCGCAGGATGGACGTAGCAGCCTGGTGCTCGAACGCGCGGTCGGACGGCCGATCGGCATCGAGAAGAATACGGGGCCTTGGTCATTGTTCCGCTTGTTTGACCTGATGCAGACCGAGTACCTCAGTGGCCGTGATGTGCTGGTACTCAAGGCCGACGTTGGCGGCCTGCGAGCCAATTACCTGTTGATGAGCCAACGTACGCCGAATCCATTTGATATGAGCGTGTTGCGCACCTTCCGTATGCCGGTGCAGCTCTGATGGTGTCTGAAAGGGCGTGTTGTAGCGCGGGGCATACCGAGGTCGGCAAGGTGCGCGAACACAACGAAGACGCCTTTCTCGATTGCCCCGCGCAGGGGCTCTGGGTTGTTGCCGACGGCATGGGCGGTTACGAGCGCGGCGCCATGGCCAGCCAACTGATCGTCACCAGCCTGGCCGATCTGCCGGTGACTCTGAGCCTTGATGAGCGGATCAAGGCGGTACGCCAGTGTCTGCATTGGATTAACCGGCGCCTGAGCCAGGAACTGACGGTTACTGAGGGGCTCTCTGAGCGCATCATGGGCAGTACCGTGGTTGCCCTGATGCTTGAGGGTAGCCGCGCGGCATGCATCTGGGCCGGCGACAGTCGCTGCTACCTGTGGCGAGAGCGGCGTCTGTACCAGTTGTCCAGAGACCATTCGCTGCAACAGCAACTGATTGAGCAACAACAGATGAGTGCCGAGCAGGCCAGCGCTCACCCGTCGGCGAATGCCCTGACTCAGGCCGTTGGTGCACGGGCGCAACTGACGCTGGATATGCTCGAGTTCACTGTCTATCCCGGTGATACCTTGCTGCTGTGCAGTGATGGCCTCTATCAGGCGCTGGAGTGTGAAACGCTGGGCAGTGCCCTAAGCCGTTCTACACCGCATATGGCGTTGCAACGGTTGTTCGAGGCCGCGCTGTGTGGCAGTGCTCAGGACAACCTGACAGCCGTGGTGATCCGTCGATGAGCGAACCGGAGAGCGACGCCAGCCTGTACTCGGGCTTTGCCCCTGTCGGCCAGGTTCAATGCACGCCTGCTAGCGTCCATGGCAAAGCGCTGCCTGATGTGGTTGCCGGGCGTTACCGCATCGAACGCCTGCTCGGTGTTGGAGGCATGGGGTGTGTCTACCGTGCGCGGGACTTGCTGCATGAACAGTTCGGCGATCCTGCGCCCCCTGTTGCGCTGAAGTTTCTCGCGGACAGCCTCGACGAGTCGCCGGATGGCGCGGCGCTGCTGTACAGCGAATTCGCGCTTACCCGGCACCTGCACCATCTGAATGTCGTGCGCCTGTACACCTTTGAAGTCGACACCGATTGCCAGCGTGCCTTTATCAGCATGGAGCTGATGCAGGGCCTGACGCTGGACAGGCTGCTTTGCGAGCATCCGCTGGGGCTGCCGTGGCACATGTTGCGCAGTATTGCCTTACCGCTGCTCGATGCCCTGGCTCATGCACACCAGCGCGGTGTCGTGCACGGTGATCTCAAGCCCAGCAATGTGATGCTCTGTGACGATGGTCCGCGGCTGTTCGACTTTGGCCTTGGGCACGCCGAGGAAGGGATGCCTGGCCTTGCACGCTTGAGTCGAACCCGTTTCAACGCCTGGACCCCAGGGTATGCCGCCGTTGAATTGCTGGAAGGGGCAGCGCCTTCGGCCCGCTCCGACCTGTTTGCGCTGGCCTGTGTGCTGTATGAGTTGGCCGGGGGCAAGCATCCCTATCGTCGTTTGCCAGCAACCCAGGCCTGCGCCGAGGGCCTGGAGCGAGCACTGCGTGCGCCGAACAATCTGCCCAGGCATTGCTGGTCGGCCCTGCGCACCGCGTTGGCGTTGGATGCCTCACGGCGAACCATCAGCGCTTCTGACCTTCAGGCTGTATTGAGCCGTGTGCCGTTCTGGCGCCCGCGTTGGCAAGGGCAGTGGTGGTGATGCCACCGCAGACCGTGAGCTCACGCGGGAAACAGGCGGCATGCGGTGTGGCTGGAACGCACTTTCAGACGCGTCCTACATCCTTCTGGAAACGTCTCTGGTAGCGTTATTTCCTTCTTGAATTCGGGCCGTTTACGTACGCGCAAGCGCCCTGCTTATTGAACTTGCGAAAGGAACAACGGATGTTCGCTTGCGCCAATCAAACCGCGTTCAGCCTGACGTTCAACGACGTCGACCACGACTTTCAGGTGCTGGCGTTCAATGGCCAGGAAGCCATCAGCACACCCTATGCCTTCGAGGTGGAACTGGTCAGTGAGCGTGCCGATCTGGCGCTTGAGCACCTGCTGCACAGGCAGGCATTTCTGGCGTTCAATGATCAGGGCGCAGGCATTCACGGGCAGGTGTTTCGCATCGCACGGGGTGAGTCCGGCAAACGCCTGACCCACTACCACCTGACGCTGGTGCCGCAACTGGCCTACCTGGCGTTGCGTCGTAATCACCGGATCTTTCAGCAACGCACCCTGGAGCAGATCATCGCGCAGGTGCTCAAAGACCACGGCATTCTCAGCAACGGCTACCAGATGCACCTGGAGAAGACCGCCTCACCACGTGAATACTGCGTGCAGTATGGTGAGACCGATCTGTACTTCATTCAGCGGCTATGCCACGAGGAGGGCGTGAGCTACCGCTTTGCGCATGGCCCAGAGGGGCATGTCGTGGTGTTCAGCGACCATCAGACCTTCTTCCCCAAACTCGGCCGGCCCACGCCTTACCAGCAGGACAGCGGCATGGTGGCCGATGAGCCGGTGATCAATCGCTTCGAGGTCCGACTGGAGGCGCGCACTCGGCGGACTGCACTGCGCGACTATGACTTTGAGAAATCCAGTTATGTGCTGCAGGCCGAGGCTGCGGCGGATGCGTTGTTTCCAGAGCCGGACCTGGAAGACTACAGCTACCCCGGCGGCTTCCTGACGGGCGAGCGTGGCAAGCCGCTCAGTCAGCGGACCATGGAGCGTCACCGCGCCGACTACCGTCAGGCCGAAGGCCACAGCGATCAACCTGCGCTGGTCAGCGGCTATCTGCTGGAACTCTCCGAGCACCCGCGCAAGGCGTGGAACGGCCTATGGCTGCTGACCTCAATTGAGCATGAAGGCAAGCAGCCCCAGGTATTGGAGGAATACGTTACCCACGACGACGGGGGCGAGTTCTCGCAAGGTTACCGTAACCACTTTACCGCCACGCCCTGTGATGTGTTTTACCGCCCGCCGAAGGCCTATCCGAAACCCCGTATACCGGGCAGCCAGACCGCCCGGGTGACCGGCCCGAAAGGCGAAGAGATCTATTGCGATGCCTATGGCCGGATCAAGGTGCAGTTCCACTGGGACCGTGAAGGCCAGAACAACGACCACAGCAGCTGCTGGCTGCGGGTGGCCTCAGGGTGGGCGGGTGACCATTTTGGCAGTGTCGTCATTCCCCGTGTGGGCATGGAAGTGCTGGTCACTTTCCTGGAGGGGGATCCGGACCGTCCGCTGGTCAGCAGTTGCCTACCGAACAGCATGAATCCCGTGCCTCATGA
Organism: Pseudomonas sp. HLS-6 TE3448; assembly: GCF_053629555.1. Lineage (NCBI taxonomy): Bacteria > Pseudomonadati > Pseudomonadota > Gammaproteobacteria > Pseudomonadales > Pseudomonadaceae > Pseudomonas > Pseudomonas sp. HLS-6 TE3448. Next base: position 2,720,584 of record NZ_JBRJIO010000001.1, read on the forward strand.
ATTGCCGGCAAGCAATACCCGCAGCGTCTTTCGCAGCCGCAGTACGCCGGACGGTAGTGGTTTCAACGAACTGCATATCGAGGATCGCAAGGGCCAGGAACTGATCTACCTGCGCGCCCAGCGTGATATGGAACAGAAGATCGAGCACAACAGCCGGCTGGACATCGGTCATGAGCGCAAGACCACCGTGAAAGGCAACTGCATCACGGTCCTGGATGCTGAGCAGCATCACCGTGTCAGTGGCGACCGCAAGGTACATCTCAAGGCCAACGACTACCGGCAAGTGGCTAACAATTGTCATACGCAGGTCGGGCAGGTGTTGGTGGTCGAGGCGGGGCAGGAGGTGCACCTGACGGCGGGGGGCTCTGTGGTGGTCGATGCAGGTGCCTGCCTGGCCCTGAGAGGCGGCGGTCAGCAGGTGTTGATCAGCGCTGGCGGCATCTTCAGCAGCACGGACATTCAGTTGGGCGGGGCGCCTGTTGCCGCTATGCCCGCCAGCCCGCAGTTGCCGGGTGTGGTCAGTGCCTTGTCGGCGCCTCAGGTACAGGCACAACGGCAGGCGCTGTCGGGCGCTCCAGCGCGCTGCGAGGTCTGTGAGCAGGCCCGAGCACGGGCGCAGCAAGCATGATTTCAGAGCGCCCGGCTGACTACCTGTTGATTGATGGCGTGCTCAGGCCAGAAGCCCTGGCCAGGCTGCAGGGTTATCACGAACCATTGGAGGTTGTACCGCTTTACGCCGGAACGCGCTGGGCCGAGTTGTCGGACCTGGGGCCGATACTGGTGAGGGCCCCCGCGCATTCAACGCTCCTCCAGGACGCGAGCACTGCAGACAACGGCTGGGCCAACAGCGTCAGCCTGCTGTACAGCACCCAGCCGATGAAGGTGGTGGCAGAGCATCTGCGCCATTTCATCGCGCCGCCCGATACGTTGGGCGGCACTGGCCTGTTGCGTTTCGCCGACCCGTTGGTCGCGCACTTCTGGCTGGGCAGCTACCCCGCCGTGCATCTGGATGAGGTGCTGGGGCCACTCGATGCCTGGCAGGTGCCCGAACCCCATCATGCCTGGGTGGTGTGCGATGCCACTGGCTGGCGCACCTTTGTCTGTACAGCAGCGCCACCGACATGGGCGGATGACCACGCACGGCTCAGTCACGCGCAGCTTGAAGCACTGGGCAATGCCGGGCGCTGGCGGTTTATCGAACGGCTGTATGCACAGCTTGTCCAGTATTTTGCGCCATCGTTGACCGCGCGCGATCAACGCACCCTCGCGCAGTGGTTTGACGCCCGCCTGGATGACGGCGAGGCCTGGGGGCTGACGACAGAGCGGGGCCTGAGCACTTGGGTGCAGTACAGCCTGTGCTGGGGCGATGACTTTACGGAGCACCCCGACGGCCCTTATCGACGCTGGCTGGCGCACAGCCCTGAGGCGCTCAGGCTGCCTGCGGATCAACGCCTGGAACGGTTGGATGACCACTGCCTGGCAATCGAATTAGACAAGGATGCAACATGAATCAGGAAGCCAGTCCGGCAGAGCTTAGGCAGGCGCGTCTCAGGCAAGCCTTTGACAATGTTCCGGTGGGGCGCGGCTGTTGCCCGATGAAATCCCCCGAGGTTGCCATCTTTCCAGTGCGCTACGCGATTGACGCGTCCCCGGAAAAAGGCCAGGCACAAGGCCCGCATCCACTGCCCAAAGGCTGGGCACCCAAGCTCCAGCCCACCTTGAAAACCCGCAGCTACACCCTGCGCCAACTGCGGGACGGCTGGTTGTATGTCTGGGACAGCGTCGACAAGACCTTCCACGAGTACCAGGTCATCGGGCGGATGTTTACCCGCCACACCTGGACCGCGCTGGAAATTGGCCAGGACCTGCGAACCAACCCCGGCGAATCACGGCCGTACCTGCTGTACCCCCGCCGCCGCATCTTGCACCTGGCCTTTTCGCCGGTGCAATGGACCTGGCGGCTGTGCGAGGCCATGCGTTCCGGTGGCCTGAAAACGCCCTGGTTGCGCGACCTCGACCTGCCGGACTACTGCGACACCTACCAGGTTGCCCACGGTGCGCCACTGGTGCAACTGGGCCAGAGCGTGGCCGATATCCGCGTACAGGACCAGCCTGCACCGAACCTGCTCAGCACCACGCTGCCCACCGATGCCGACCCATCCGACCCCGACCGGCCGTTCAAGCGGGATTTCGAGGAAGCGCTGATTCGTGGCTACGTGCCAGACCAGAACACGGCACTGTTCATCGCCCTCGACGACCCGTTGGCGCTGGTTGACGACTTGAGCCTGAACCTCACCGGGCGGCGCCTGGAACAGGCACTGTTCGAGCAGGAACACCAGGAAAAACTGCAAACGGCCACGGCGGTACAAGCACTGTGCGGCTTTGATTGCACACCGCTGCTACCCGCGCACGTCGCCCTGGACCCGGCGCTGACCCGCGCCTACACCGATGACCTGTACGCCTTGCTCAAAGCTGATGATGACGTCGAGCGGGGTCGGGACGTGGTTGACGGTCCCGAATCGGTACTGGTAGGGACGTGGCGCTGGGAGATCGAGGCACTCGAGGCGAAGTTCATTCAGCGCTGGGGCACACTACCGCACCCCGGTACCTGGCGGCGCACGCTGGCCGAGTGGCGCGACAAACGCCTGTGGCGCGAAGACGTCCACTTCGATGAACTGCAAGGCTTCCTGAGCCGGGCCACGGCCCAGGCGGCCCAGCTTGAGGCCCATGCCCAGCGCAGCGAACGCGACCTGCTCAACTGGCTGGAGCGGCTTGCACCGAATGCCGACACCCTGTTCTTCGACACCTGCCACCCAGCCCACAGCCGCGCCTTGCTGGAGACTGCCGAAGGCCTAGCAACCCTGTTGGGCGGCGGCGAGGCCGGGCAGGACTGGCTGTGCCGGCAGGCGGTGAAACCGAGCACCCTGCTGGGCACGGCGCTGTTCAACTTCAACCCGGAAATTGCCGCGCTGGTACGCACGGTCGCGCACAACTTCGCCACCACCGGCTTGCTCGATGGCCGTAGCCAGGGCGATGGCAGCACACTCCCCGTCGACCCCGGCAACCCGGCAGATGTCACCAGCGTTGCCACCCGTGCGAACGAACTCAAAGGCGTGCTCGACCTGCCCTCGGTCAAGCAGAGCAAGGCCTACCAGGCGCTGAGCACGACGGCCCGGCAGGCGTTCGACACCCTGGTAACGGTGGCCAACAACAGTGCCGAAGGGGCCTGGCACACCCTGAGCATGACCCTGGCGCCGGCTCTGCAACGGGCCTACGCCAGCGCGACGGACGTGCTCACCCAAGTAGTTACCCAGGCCTTGATCTCGACCCAGGCCTCTGACGCTACCCAACTGCGCTTCAACCCCGACTTCAAGGCGCAGTTCCGCCGCTGGCAGCAGCAGGTCCTTGGCTTGCAACGGCAGATCGACGCCCAGCAGCGCACGCTGACGCGTCCCGGCGCACCTCACGATCAGGCCGCGACCCGCACTGCGTTACGCAGCTTGACCCTGCAACTGCAGGACCTGCATTTCAGCCGGCCGCATCAACTGCTGTTCACACTGTCCCCGGTCAACCGCCTGAATGTGCATGTCGACCACCTCCACCAACAACTGGGCGACCTCGGGCAACAAGAGGCCCTGGCCCAGCACCGCCTCAAAAGCCAACAACGCGAGCGCTTCAACGCCCGCAGCCGCGAATGGATGGGCAAGCACTTCGGCCAGTCGCTGCCGCTGATGCTGGTCGGGCTGAATGTCTGGAACACCCTGTACAGCCTTGAACAAGCGAGTGCCGACGGCCTGTTCAACAACAGCGAACTGCGGATGATGACCGCCAATGCGGCCTATACCGGTAACGCAATGATGGCCGTGTGCGTGGGCCCGGGGTGGAATCGGGCGCAGGGGATGTCTGCGCGGTTGGGCGAAAAAATCAAGCAGCTTACAAAGGCGGGCGCGAAGGCATGGCTGGCTCAAGGCAATATCAACTTCGCGCAAACCGCCAAGCGGCTGATTGCTCGAACTGCGACCTGGGCGGCGCTCGGTGCAATTGCAGCGGGTGTTGAGGCGTGGCAGGTGTCCAAGGATATTGCGGGTGCGAGTAGTGAGGATGAAGAACGTTTACTCAAACTGAAGTGGGGTGCACTTATGGGAATGAGCGGTGTTGCAACCGTTCAGATCGTAGGTGCTGTTTTAGGTTACTGGTTCAACTTTGCCTGGATCATGTCCTCACCGGTTACCATGATTCTGGCCGCACTCGGTATGGCCTATTTACTGTTCTCGGCGCGTGCCAACCTCTACAAGCGCGAAGGCTTGCGCCTCTGGTTGTACCGCTGTAGCTGGGGCAAGGCACCGGAGGACAGCTGGGTGGGCATTGACGGCCATAAAACCCAACTCACGGCCCTGCTGGAGATCCTGCAGCGACCCAGCGTCTGGGCCCGGGCGGTGTACACCTATCCGGACCGAGGGCCGCAACGTTGCCTGGGGTTCTGGGTGCAACTGCTGCTCCCCGCCACGCTGGCGGGCAGTATTGTCCAGCTGCAACCGGTGGTGATCGACAGCGAAGGCTCGCCGGTCTATCACACGCCGCAGCAGCAGAGCCCACTCTACGAGCACTTCCTGCGCGGTCGTTGGGTTGATCCTGAGTTGGCCGGGCAACTGCCGGAGGCCGCCGGTGGCCAACAATTACAGAGCGACTTTGCCTATCAGGCCAAGGATCAATACCGCATATGGCAGGCCTGGGTGGCGACACCCACGAGCAATACAGCGCTGGAGCTTGAGGTGCATTACCCGTCACCGCTCAATCAACGCGCAGACGCCCGTGGCTACATGTTCCGTGTGGCCCTGCGCGACGATTTACGTGAGGCCGAGCGCCAAAATACGCTGTTCACCGACATGCTGCCTGAAGATCAGAAGTTGGAGAAACACAGCCTCTACGGGTTGAACCTTCAGGTGCCAGAGGGGATGGCGAAATGAAGGTTTCAGAAGGGTTGTCTCGCGTGAAGTCCCTGCTGGGGCACTGGGGCACGCCACGAGAACTGCCGCCACAACTGACGTGGAAGTATGGGGATGAACCAGAGCTGCTGGAGTGGAGGATCAAGGCGCGAAACTACAACACTTTTGTTGCTAATGGGATGTTTATTTTCATGCTTTTTTTTACCTTGGCATTGTGCTTCATTATGTATGACGTCTATGAAGGTACTGATCAGCCTTGGCGAACACTGTCCTGCGTGTTTTTTTTCTGTCTCATGGCATTTACTGCTTCGTGCATGACCCATCAGCGCATGAATTTCGCCTACCGCTTTACAGCATCTGGCGCAGAATTTTGTGAGTGGAAAAATTTTCCAGAGTGGGCGCTGAGGTTCTTGACGTGTCTCGCGATTGTTACGGCGATTCTCTTTGCCTGCATGGCAAGCCTCGACCGCGACGCTAGTTATCTGATTTATGCAGTGATCGGGCCTGCCAAAGTGATGCTGTTGCGTGCCTCAATGAACTCGAAAGCCTATCGCGACTTGCAGACGGAATTTCATCACAGAACCTATGAGTGGTCGAGATTTACGTTGGTGGTGGTCGATAAGAAACAAACGTTGGTCGGCTTGGAGTTTTGCTGGTATGACGATTATATGAACAAAGATTTTTTAAGTACCGCGCCGTTGTTTGCGAAGCGTCGTGAGTTTGATCATTTGCTGGCCTTTTTCGAGGAGCGGCTTCCACACGTTCCTCGCGTCGCTCGCCACATAGACAGGGATGACTGAATAGTAGGTTTTGGAGACGTAAGTATTTACGGAGTGAAGTTTCAGGTGCCAGAGGGGATGGCGAAATGAAGGTTTCAGAAGGTTTTTCTGGCGTGAAGTCCCTATTGAGCCACTGGGCCACACCACGAGAACTGCCGCCGCAACTGACGTGGAAGTATGCACATGAACCAGAGCTGCTGGGGTGGAGGATCAAGGCTCGAAACTATAATACGACCATCGCCAATGGCCTATTGGTTGTGATGTTGTCGATAGTTTTTGGGCTCGCACTTTACCAATATTTCACTTCAGTATTCGAACCTGGTTTTTCGAAGGTATTGATCTATGTTCTATTTTTCTTTTTCATATCGACGCCTGCGGTGTGCATGACCCATCAACGCATGAATTTTGCCTATCGCTTTACAGCATCTGGCGCAGAATTTTGTGAGTGGAAAAATTTTCCAGAGTGGGCGCTGAGGTTCTTGACGTGTCTCGCGATTGTTACGGCGATTCTCTTTGCCTGCATGGCAAGCCTCGACCGCGACGCTAGTTATCTGATCTATGCCGTGATCGGGCCAGCCAAAGTGATGCTGTTGCGCGCCTCAATGAACTCGAAAGTCTATCGTGGGGTACACACGATATTTCATCTGAGAACCTTTGAGTGGTCTGAGTTTACAGAGGTAGAAGTTGATCATAAGCAAAAATTGGTCGGCTTGAAGTTTGCTTGGTATGACAACTATCTGAACATCAGTAAAATCAGCACTGCGCCGCTGTATGCGCGGCGGCGAGAGTTTGACACTATCTTGGCGTTTCTTGAAAAGCAGGTTCCAGAACTGCCGCGTAGTCTCCAGTCAGTTGAAAGGGCGTAGCATTCTGATGCCGGAGGGGATGGCGAAATGAAGGTTTCAGAAGGGTTATCTCGCGCCAAGTCCCTGCTGGGGCACCACGTACTCACTGGCATCTGCGCTGAAGCCATCGCAGGCAAGCCTGCGTCCCACAGAGAGCGCACGGCAAGAAAAAATGGAACGTTGAGGGCGCAGTGTGGGTCAATGGGGCGATTGATCTCTTTGCAGTTGCATTGTGCTGCCTGCCCGTTGCTCATTTAGACTAACGTGAGTTGATCACTGTTACCGCGCACATGGAACCTGCCGATGACTGTCGAGCAGTGACAGGAGACGCCATGATATTTCCCGACTTGCGCGGCTTGCCGCTTCACCGTGTGCTGGTGAGAACGGTCCGCGAGTTTCTCAATGATGAGATGTCCACCTATGCGTCGGCACTGGCTTACCAGATGCTGTTTTCGCTGTTCCCCTTCCTGCTGTTCCTGATTGCATTGATCGGGTTCTTGCACCTGCCGGACTTTTTCTCCTGGTTGCGTTTGCAGTCTGAGCTGGTGCTGCCGCCGCAGGCGCTGGAACAGGTCAACCCGGTGATTGACCAGTTGCAGCAGTCCAAGGGTGGGTTGCTCTCGATTGGTATTGTTGTTGCGCTGTGGACGGCATCGGCGGGCGTACGGTTGATGATGAGTGCGATGAACGCGGCCTATGATGTGGTCGAGCAACGGCCTATCTGGAAGCGTTTTCCACTGTCGATCATCTACACCGTGGGCATTGCCGGTATGTTGCTGGCTGCCGCAGCCTTCATGGTGCTCGGGCCGCAGGTGATGGCCTGGGTCGCGTCGCAGGTGGGCATGGAGGACTTCATCGTTACGCTCTGGATGGTGCTGCGCTGGCCGGCCATTGTCATTTTGTTGATGGTGGCGGTGGCATTGATCTATTACGTGATGCCAGATGTGAAGCAGAGATTCCGTCTGATCACACCGGGGTCGGTGTTGGCGGTAGTGGTATGGATCATTGCGTCTCTGGGCTTTGGTTATTACGTCAAGACCTTTGCCGATTACAACGCCATGTACGGCAGTATCGGTGCGATCATTGTGCTGTTGCTGTACTTCTATATCTCGGCGGCGGTGTTGCTGTTGGGCGCAGAGATGAACGCGGTGATCGACCATATGTGCGAGGAGATCAGCACCCTCGGCAAAAAGGCGTTTACCGATGACGATCATAGCCATGATAAAAAGCATGTTTCCGGACTTGGTCGCGATCATTCGCTCCAGCCTGAATCCGATCCCGAACGTTGAGTCGAATGCCCCATGATTCGTGAAATCCTGAAAATGGGCGATGAGCGCCTGTTGCGCATCGCACCACCGGTGCCAGCCTATCTGTATGGCAGCCTCGAGTTGGAGCAGTTGATTGCTGACATGTTCGAGACCATGCGCCATGTTGGCGGGGTCGGGCTGGCTGCACCTCAAATCGGTGTTGACCTGCAGTTGGTCATCTTTGGTTTCGAGCGCAGCGAGCGTTACCCGGATGCCGAGGCCGTGCCGCAGACCATCCTGCTCAACCCGGTGATCACACCGTTAGGCACTGAAGTCGAGGACGGTTGGGAAGGGTGCCTGTCGGTGCCGGGCCTGCGTGGTGTAGTACCGCGCTATACCCGTATTCGTTATGAAGGCGTTGACCCTCAGGGCATGCCGATTCAGCGAGTGGCTGAAGGCTTCCATGCCCGCGTGGTGCAGCATGAATGCGACCACCTGATCGGTCGGCTGTACCCTTCGCGCATTCACGACTTCGCCAAGTTCGGTTACACCGAAGTGTTGTTTCCAGGCTTGGTCGATCAGGACGATTGAGGCCGAACCATCGCCAGCAGGGCTTTGCTGCGTTGATAGCGCACCAGGCGGTCCGCCAGTGGGGCGGGCAACGTGTGGGCTGATGCAAAGCCCAGCCGAGCGTAGAACGCCTGCAGATCAGGATGACAGAACAACCAGACGCTGCCTTCCTCTTGGCGCGTTGCCGTTTCTATCAGGCCCCGGGCAATGCCCTGCGCACGCCATTCTGTGCCCACCAGTAATCCGGTCAACCAACTGCCACCGGGCACCGCCGTAAGGTTCAGCGCGGCGATGAGCTGTGGTGCGCGTGCAACCCAGTGTTGCCCGCCGGGAGCCGCACGCATCGATGAACCCTGGCTTTTGTAGAATTTATTCAGCAGTGGCTGCTCAAGGGCAGGCAGCAGGCAGTAGTGGATCTGAGGCACGATGGGTTTCCACGCAAGGCTCTATCTCGCGGTTTTACACCAGGGGTGTCGGCCCGTCGAGCCCTGTGCAAGGTGGTTATTGTTACGGAATCGGTAATAGTGAATGTACGGCTTCGGGATTTAACGACGGAAGTTGCGCTGTAAACTAAGCACATCCCAAACAGAATAGTTAATTGGGATCGGTACTTCGTGTTGCATCAACGTGTGATGTAACAACTTCTCCCCGCCCGTCCGGCGCATGAAGTGAATTTGTTTGTTTGATTGCTTTGCAGGCCAACTAACATGAAAAAATTACTTGCATTCGCCTTGATCGGTTTTTCTACATTTGCGCTGGCAGATGAAGTTGAAACGGCAGCCGCTCAACCTGTTGCCGAGCAGTATGATTACTCGCAAAACCTCGATATTGCCAAGGTAATCAGCCTGTCGACCCTGCCAAATGTGTGTGAAGTCGTGCCAGCAACCATGACTTATGAAGACCATCAGGGCCAGCGTCATACCATTGAATACCGCGCCATGGGTGACGGTTGCAGCAACGGTTAATAGGCATTGCCAGATGTTCTCAAGCCCCCGCAGCAGCGGGGGTTTTATTGTTAAGGGTATAAATAACTGCGTTGGTTATGTTGTGCAGGGTTCTTTAATCGGTTTTTGATTGAGCACATGTGCAATACGTTCCAGTGCCTGTTTGAGTACTGCCCGGTCGGTGGCCGCCGAAAGGCTCACCCGAATCGCGGGCAGATCCCCTTGTTTGACGGCAAAGACTTCTGCCGGCACCACATCCACGCCCTCGGCCCGACAGGCCGCCGCCATCACGGCACCAGGTCGCTGCCCGGTGAGCCAGAGATGGGGGGAGGGGGTGTTGCCATCCTGCAGTGCCGCGCCGAGGACCTTGCGCGCCAGGCGCCAACGCTGTGCGATTTCCTCGCGCTGCCAGGCCAGGCGCCGCTCGGCTGTACCGTCGGATAGCCAGCGGTTGGCAATCTGCACGCTGAGCGGCGATACAGGCCAATGGGTCGCCTGGGTATGTGGATCGATCCGTTGCAGCAGCTCAGTGTCGGCCGCAATCCAGCCCAGGCGCAGCCCAGCGCCGACGGTTTTCGACAGGCTGGTCACCAATACACCCTGTCGACCCAGCAAAGGGAAAAGCGGCGGGCTGTCGGTGAGTGCACCGTAGACATCATCTTCAATCAGCAACAACCCATGCTGCCTGACCACGGCGGCGATCTCGCGTTGCCGCTGCGGTGATGGACAACTGCCGGTCGGGTTATGCAGGGTGGGTGTCAGCACCACTACGCGGGCACCGGTGGCACGGGCCATGCGCTCCAGGTCATCGGGGCGGATGCCGTGCTGATCAAGCGCAACGCCGTGCAAGGGCAGGCGCAACTGACGGCAGGCGGCCTTGATGCCGGGGGCGGTGAGGGCTTCGACCAGTACCGGGTCGCCCGCCTGACACAACGACAACAGCAGACTGAACAGGCCTTGTTGGGCCCCCGCGCAGAGCAGCACCTGTTGCGGCGAAAGGCTCAGGCCACGGTTACGCAGCCAGGCGGCGCCAAGTGCGCGCCCCAGTAGAAGCTCATCGGCGGTCAGGTAGTGTTCCAGGCGCTGGGTCTGGTTGTTGTCTATCAACGTCTGTAGTGCGCGCTCGACGTCGTCGTTGTGTTGGTTGACGGCCGGTACGTTGGTCGACAGGTCGATGCGGGCCGCTTTGCCCTGTTTCAGGCAGAACAGCGTGGCCTCCTTGCTTCCCGCCAGCACGTAGGTGCCCCGGCCAACTTCGCCACTGACCAGATGGCGGGCGGCGGCCTCGCGGTACGCCTGTTGGGTGGTGCTGGGGTTGAGGCCCAGTGCCCAGGCCAGGCGCCGTTGTGGCGGCAGACGATCACCTACCTTGAGTTCGCCACACTCGATAGCCTCGGCAATGGCCTCGACCAAGGCCAGGTAGCGTGGCTGGGGGGTGTTGGGCAGGAGCGGTATCCACATGTATTGTCGGCCATGCAATATAAGGTTTTACCCATACAATGCGTGATGACTAAGATCGGGTCAAACCCTGACCCGAGAAGGTGATTGCCATGTTTGATTTACCTGCGCTGCGCGATGCTGTTCGTTTGATCCGCCCCAGCATTCCTGCCACGCCTCAGTATGCCTGGCCGCGTCTGGCCGAGCGCCTGGGTTGTGAGGTGTGGGTCAAGCATGAAAACCATGCCCCTACCGGTGCATTCAAGGTTCGGGGCGGCCTGCTTTATGTTCAGGCGCTGTTGGCGACTTCACCCGGTGTTCGGGGGCTGGTCACCGCCACGCGCGGTAACCATGGGCAGAGCCTGGCGCTGGCGGCACGTAATGCCGGGTTGCCGATCATTATTGTCGTCCCCGTGGGCAACTCGCGGGAAAAGAACGCAGCAATGCGGGCCCTGGGCGCCCAGTTGATCGAGTTCGGCCAGGATTTCGATCAGGCGCGCAGTGAGGCGGCCCGGCTGGCACGGGAACTGGGCTATGAGCTGGTACCGGCGTTTCATCCGGAACTGATCCGCGGCGTCGCCACCTATGCGTTGGAGCTGTTCGAGGGCGTTGACCAGCTGGATTGTATCTACGTGCCCATCGGTATGGGGTCGGGGATTTGTGGCCTGATTCGCACCCGTGATCTGCTGGGCTTGCGCACCGAGATCGTCGGTGTAGTGTCAACGCAGGCCGATGCCTTTGCCCAAAGCCTTGAGCAGGGTTGTATCGTCACCACCGAGAGCGCCGATACCTTTGCCGATGGCATGGCTTGCCGTATGCCGCAGCCTGAAGCGTTCGAAATTGTGCGTGCGGGTGCTGCACGGATTGTGCGGGTCAGCGACGAGGAAATCGCCGAGGCGATGCGGGTTTTTCATGAAGACACGCACAATACTGCGGAGGGCGCTGGAGCTGCAGGCCTTGCGGCGTTGGTGCAGGAGCGTGAGCGGCAGCAGGGGCGCAAGGTTGCCGTGATTCTCAGTGGGGCGAATGTCGACCGTGAACGCTATGCCCAGGTGCTGGCGGGTTGAGTTGAGGTTCTGGCGACGTCCGGGGACAGGCCATTTCTTCCAACACGCAATACATACAAAAGGGTTTAATAAGCGCTTGTTTACGAAGCCTATCACGGACGGTTCATGCCTTTTTCCAATGGATTTCTTCTGAGTTTGTCACTGTGTCTGGATATCGGTGTGGCCAACATCGCCATGATTACCCTGGCCATGCGTCGCGGTTTCTTTCAGGGCTTTTGGCTGGGCTTGGGAACCTGTATCGGCGACCTGCTTTATGCCGTGGCTGCGCTGGCGGGAATGACGGTACTGCTGCAGTACACGGCAGTACGTTGGGTGTTGTGGGTCGCGGGATCGCTACTGTTGGTGTGGTTTGCCGTTCGGATGCTGATAACTGCCCTGCGCGGTGACGCGCACTTGAACACCAGTGATGAGGTGGTCGTGGAGTCACCGTGGCGTGAGTTCATGCGCGGTGTTTTCCTGGCCATGTCCTCACCTAGCGCGATTCTCTGGTTCGCTGCGGTAGGCGGTGTACTTATCTCGCGCTCTGGTGGCGGCAGCCTGCTGGAGGCCGGTGTGTTCCTGGCCGGGTTCTTCGCTGCCGGGGTGCTCTGGAGCCTCTCGTTGTGCCTGGTCGCCAGCCACGGCGGGCGGTTGCTTGGTGACCGTTTACTGACCTGGTCGTACCTGGCCTCGGCAGGGATCTTCTGCTATTTCGCGGTGTACGTGATCGTCTCCGGTTACCGCGAGTTTATCCTGGCGGTGCCCGCAACCGCCCTGTGAGTCATCCGGCAGGCATGTGGGCAGGTTGGTCACGACACCTATGGCCTATGCTGTAATGCTGATGGTCAAAGCAGTTTCGAGTACATCGCTGGGTTGAGGTGCCGATTACGATCCGGGCAGCCATAACAATGTGGTTGAAATCTGGCTGCCACTGAAAGCCCGGTAGGCGAAGCGTTCTGGGGGCATTTTCGCTGCGTGGGCTGCGTGTACTGCAGCCTGTTCAGTGCGTGAGTTTCAACCTTGATTGCTGAGGAGAACAACACGATGAGCCCTCTAACGCCTGATCCCGGCAAGGTCGCGCACGAATTGTCGCTGACACGCCTGATCGATGCGCCGCGTACCAAGGTGTTCCGTGCCTGGACGGAACCAGCATTGTTGAGTCAGTGGTGGGGGCCGCATGGCATGACTACGCCACTGTGTGAGATGCAGCTGTGGGCCGGCGGGTTGTTTCGCACAGTCATGTCTGCGCCGGACGGCACGGAGTATCCGAGCCAAGGGGTGTTCCTGGAGATCGTTGCCCCCGAGCGCATTGTCTTTACCGATGCCTTCGGGCCGGGGTGGGTGCCATCGGCCAAGGCCTTCATGACAGCCGTGGTGACGTTTGAGGAACTCCACGGCAAGACGCTCTATACCGCCCGTGCCTGGCACTGGAATGCTGCAGATTGCCAGGCCCACGATGACATGGGTTTTCATCGCGGCTGGGGGGAAAGTGTCGAGCGGTTGGTGGCGCTGGTTACCGATCAGAGGCCGGATTGACACCTGCTACCTGGGCGGCGCTTTTGCGTGCGCCGTCCAGGCCAGTAGTCCGGGCTTAGCCGATGGTGATCGGTGGTGGGCTCACCAGGTCTACGGTCTGCTGTTTGCGTGGCGCGAGGATTTCGGCCACGCCGTCTACCACCAGTTCATCGTTCTGGTTGAACACGCGGGTGGCGATGCGCACCTTGAACTTCGGCAGCTTCTCGAGAATTTCCAGGCGAACGGTCAAGGTATCGCCGAATTTCACGGGCTTCTGGAAGGTCATTTGCTGACCCAGGTAGATCGTGCCCGGGCCAGGCAGCTCGCAGGCGACGGCGGCGCTGATCAGTGCGCCACTGAACATGCCGTGGGCGATACGCTCTTTGAACATGCTCTTGGCGGCGAACTCTGCATCCAGATGCACCGGGTTGTGGTCGCCGGACATGGCGGCGAACAGCTGGATATCACGTTCTTCGACGGTCTTGCTGAAGCTGGCGGTCTGGCCGACTTCGAGGGCTTCGTAAGGCGTGTTGGTGACCTGGGTCATTGAGGTGGAGTCCTTCAGGTTCGACGAGGCAGGGGTTATTCACAACGAGGGGGGCGGCCAAGGGCCAGGGCCCGCTCGAGCCAGTCAATAACTGTAGCCGTAACTTCGTCGCGGTTGGTTTCGTTGAACAGCTCATGCCGGGCTTGCGGATACAGTTGCAGCTGCACGTGCTGGTTGCCGGCCAGACGCAATGCACCAGCCAGATCCTTGAGACGCTTGCCGGCACTGACTGGATCACATTCGCCGCCAATGATCAGGATTGGCAGGTTCGGATCGATCTGTGCGAGGTTGCTCGGCTGGCTGATCTGCTCCAGCCCCATGAGCAGATCGATCCACAGGCGATTGCTGCAGCGAAAGCCGCACAAGGGGTCGGAGAGGTACTTGTCGACCTCTACAGGGTCGCGGCTAAGCCAGTCGAACGCTGTGCGGTTAGGTTTGAAGGCTTTGTTGAAGGTACCGAATGACAACCACTCGATCAGTGCGCTGCGGCCCACGGGCCCCTGGCGCCAGGCTTCGAACCGAGCGATCAGGCAGGCCGCTCGGTACAGCGCCGGTGGCTGGAAGTTGGAACCGCTGAGAATCGCCCCTTGCAGGCTCGCACTGTGGTGCAGCAGATAGGCTTGGGCAATGTAGCTGCCCATGCTGTGGCCGAGCAGAAACACCGGTGTACCGGGGTATTGTTGGCCAATGTATTGATTGAGCAGCCCCAGGTCATTGACCACCTTGCTCCAGCCCTCATGTTGTGAGAACAGACCTCGCGTACCCAGCTCTGCCGTTCGACCGTGACCGCGTTGGTCATGGGCGTAAAGGGCGTAGCCAGCGGCACTCAGCGCTTCGCCCAGTCGCTGGTAGCGGCCTGCATGCTCGGCCATGCCATGGGCCAGCAGTACTACGGCCTTGACCGGGCCGGTTGGCAGCCACTGATAGACATAGAGGCTGCAATGATCGCTGGCCGGCAGCCAGAAGGCGTCATGGTGCATGGCGGCTCCTTTTGCGCATATCGCGTGATCTGCTCAGTGTATATCCCAGTCGGGAGGGGGACTGGCCACTGGCAACAGGATTCACATCCTTAGTTACAGAGCTTGTCAGATATGCCGTCTTTGGCGTGTTTGCCGTCCGAGGCATACCTGCTAACGTCGGCAAAGCACCGTTGTCTGGAGACGAAACGGTCCGGAACGGCTCAGGTATGAGGACAAGAATAAATGCAAGCTGATTTCTGGAATGATAAACGCCCTGCGGGGGTTCCCTCGCAGATTGACCTGAGCGCCTACAGGTCGGTCATTGAAGTGTTCGACCGCTCATGCAAGCGATTTGCCGACCGCCCGGCATTCAGCAACCTTGGGGTGACGTTGACCTACGCCGAGCTTGATCGTCACTCGGCAGCCTTTGCTGCCTACTTGCAACAGCATACCGACCTGGTCCCCGGTGATCGCATCGCGGTGCAGATGCCCAACGTACTGCAGTATCCCATTGCAGTATTTGGTGCCCTGCGTGCGGGGCTGATCGTGGTCAATACCAATCCGCTGTATACCGCCCGCGAAATGCGTCATCAGTTCAAGGACTCGGGTGCCCGAGCCTTGGTCTACCTGAACATGTTCGGCAAATTGGTTCAGGAGGTTCTGCCCGACACAGCGATCGAATACTTGATCGAAGCGAAGATGGGCGACCTCTTGCCAACGGTCAAAGGCTGGCTGGTCAACACGGTTGTCGCCACGGTCAAGAAAATGGTTCCAAGCTACCACTTGCCACAAGCGGTGCCCTTCAAGCGCGCGTTGAAGCTGGGGCAGGGGCATGCCTTGAGGCCTGTGTCGTTGGGCCTGGACGACGTCGCGGTGCTGCAATACACCGGTGGTACCACGGGCCTGGCCAAGGGCGCGATGCTGACCCATGGCAACCTGGTGGCGAACATGCTGCAGGTGCTGGCGTGTTTTTCCCAGCTTGGCCCGGACGGCCAGAAGATGATCAAGGATGGCCAGGAAGTGATGATCGCGCCGTTGCCGCTCTATCACATCTATGCGTTTACCGCGAATTGCATGTGCATGATGGTGACGGGCAACCACAACGTATTGATCACCAATCCGCGAGATATTGGCGGTTTTATCAACGAGCTGAAGAAGTGGCGTTTCACCGGTCTGCTGGGGCTTAACACGCTGTTCGTTGCACTGATGGAGCACCCGGCGTTCAAGACGCTCGATTTTTCTGCATTGAAGGTCACTAACTCGGGCGGTACGGCCCTGGTCAAGGCCACGGCGGAGCGCTGGGAGAGCCTGACGGGCTGCCGTATCGTCGAAGGCTACGGCTTGACCGAAACCTCACCGGTGGCCAGTACCAACCCGTATGGTCAGCAGGCCCGTCTGGGGACGGTGGGTATTCCGGTGCCGGGTACGGCCTTCAAGGTTATCGACGACGAGGGGCATGAAATGCCCTTGGGGGAGCGTGGCGAGCTGTGTATCAAGGGGCCGCAGGTCATGAAAGGCTATTGGCAGCGTCCAGAGGCTACTGCCGAGACGCTGGATGCCGAAGGGTGGTTGAAGACGGGTGATATCGCGGTCATTGATCCGGATGGCTTCACCCGGATTGTCGATCGCAAGAAAGACATGATCATTGTCTCGGGATTCAATGTGTACCCGAATGAAATCGAAGATGTGGTCATGGCGCACCCGAAGGTGGCCAACTGCGCAGCCATTGGTGTGCCGGACGAGCGCTCTGGCGAAGCGGTGAAGCTGTTCGTGGTGCCACGTGAACCGGGCATCAGCCTGGAAGAGCTCAAGGCCTACTGCAAGGCCAACTTCACCGGTTATAAAGTGCCCAAGCACATCGTGCTGCGCGAGTCGTTGCCCATGACGGCGGTGGGCAAGATCTTGCGCCGCGAGCTGCGTGACATCGCGTGACGTGATGCGCATCGTCGGCAATGCAGCCTCTTGCAGGAGATGCGCTGCCGGCGATGTGACGGGAACAAAACCTCACCAGTAGACTAATTACTCTAAAAGTGACTATTGATAGTCTATAAGTCATTTTTGTGACTGTTTGGGCTGCTTTAGCCCTAGGCGGGCCTTGGCAAAGCTGCTACTCTCGGCGCGCTTCTGAGCATTCGGTTTGCAATAAACCGGAACTTAATATCAATAATAATCGCATCGACTGCGGTGAAGAATTCGCTGGTGCTGGAGGAGTGGGCTTCCATGATCGAGAACTTTTGGAAGGATAAGTACCCAACCGGGATTGCCGCGCAGATCAATCCGGATGAGTACCCGAATATCCAGGCGGTATTGAAGCAGTCCTGCCAACGTTTCGCTGATAAACCGGCCTTTAGCAACCTGGGCAAAACCTTGACCTACGGAGAGTTGTACGAACTTTCCGGGGCATTTGCCGCCTGGTTGCAACAGCACACTGACTTGCAGCCCGGCGATCGTATCGCGGTGCAGTTGCCAAACGTATTGCAGTACCCCGTTGCAGTGTTCGGTGCCATGCGGGCCGGCCTGATCGTGGTCAATACCAACCCGTTGTATACCGCACGGGAAATGGAACATCAGTTCAATGATTCCGGCGCCAAGGCGCTGGTCTGTTTGGCCAACATGGCACACCTGGCGGAAAAGGTTGTGCCCAAGACCCAAGTCAAACACGTTATTGTCACCGAAGTTGCCGATCTGTTGCCACCGCTCAAGCGTTTGCTGATCAACAGCGTCATCAAGTACGTGAAAAAGATGGTGCCGGCGTACCACCTGCCCAAGGCGGTCAAGTTCAATGATGTCTTGAACAAGGGCCGTGGTCAGCCGATCAAGGAAGCCAATCCGGCCAGTTCCGATGTGGCGGTATTGCAGTACACCGGCGGCACCACCGGGGTGGCCAAAGGTGCGATGCTCACCCACCGCAACCTGGTGGCCAACATGCTGCAGTGCAGGGCGCTGATGGGCTCCAACCTCAATGAAGGCTGCGAAATCCTGATTACGCCGCTGCCGCTTTATCACATCTATGCCTTCACCTTTCATTGCATGGCGATGATGCTGATTGGCAGCCACAACATCCTGATCAGCAACCCGCGTGACTTGCCGGCCATGGTCAAGGAGCTGTCGAAGTGGAAGTTCAGCGGCTTTGTCGGCTTGAACACCCTGTTCGTGGCCCTGTGCAACAACGCCGATTTCCGCAAGCTGGACTTCTCGGCGCTGAAGATCACCCTGTCGGGAGGCATGGCGTTGCAGATGTCGGTTGCCGAGCGCTGGAGAGACGTCACAGGCTGTGCCATTTGTGAAGGCTACGGCATGACCGAAACCAGCCCGGTAGCCGCCGTCAACCCGGCCGAACGCAACCAGATCGGCACCATTGGCATTCCGGTGCCCTCGACACTCTGCAAGGTGATCGATGATGACGGGCATGAGCTGGCACTGGGCGAAGTGGGTGAGCTGTGCATCAAAGGCCCGCAAGTGATGAAGGGCTACTGGCAGCGCGAGGATGCGACGGCCGAGATCCTCGATGCCGATGGCTGGCTCAAGACCGGCGACATTGCCGTGATTCAGGCAGACGGTTACATGCGCATCGTCGACCGCAAGAAGGACATGATTCTGGTGTCCGGCTTCAACGTCTATCCGAACGAACTTGAGGATGTGCTGGCTGCGCTGCCGGGTGTATTGCAGTGCGCGGCAATCGGCGTGCCGGATGAGAAATCTGGTGAAGTGATCAAGCTCTTCATCGTTGCCCGCCCCGGCGTCACGCTGACCAAGGAGCAGGTGATGGAGCACATGCGCGCCAACGTCACAGGTTACAAGGTGCCGCGCTTCATTGAGTTTCGTGATGCACTGCCGACCACTAACGTTGGCAAGATCCTGCGCCGCGAACTGCGCGATGAAGAACTGAAGAAACTGGGTCTGAAGAAGATTGCCTGAGGCACTTGCGCCGGCTCCTGGGGAGCCGGCCTTGGCCCGCAATGGGTTTAGCGCAGTTTCTCAAGCATCTGGTAATACCACATGCCGGCCGCCAACAATGGATTGCCCAGCACATCGCCCATTGGCACCTTGATGTGCTTGCAACCGGCAAAGGTATCGAATTTTTCCAGCGTTCCGGTCATGGCCTCGGCCATGATCTCGCCCATGATATGGCTGGTGGCGATGCCATGGCCGGAGTAGCCCTGGCAGTACCAGACGTGCTCCGACAGCTTGCCCAATTGCGGGATGCGGTTGACCACGATACCCATGGCACAACTCCATTGAAACTCGATCGGTATGCCCTTGAGGGCCGGAAAGGTGCGCTCGATGCATGGGCGCAGTTCACCGGCAATGTCCCGTGAGTCCCGCCCGGAGTAGTTGGCGCCACCGCCGAACAGCAGGCGACCATCGGCGGTCATGCGGTAGTAGTCGAGTACGAAGCGACAGTCGTAGACCGCCAGGTCCTGTGGGTTGATCTGGTGCGCCAACTCGCCCAGCGGGGCGGTCGTGACGATGCCGCCCATGGCGGGAAAGATCTTGCCTTTGAGCTGGCGTTTTTCCAGTTTGTGGTACACGTCGCCTGCCAGCAGCACCTGGCGTGCATCGATCCGGCCATGGGCAGTGACCACGGCCGGGCGAGGGCCATGGACGATGTCCAGTACTTCGGAGTTC
This sequence comes from Pseudomonas sp. HLS-6 TE3448, assembly GCF_053629555.1. Taxonomy (NCBI): domain Bacteria; kingdom Pseudomonadati; phylum Pseudomonadota; class Gammaproteobacteria; order Pseudomonadales; family Pseudomonadaceae; genus Pseudomonas; species Pseudomonas sp. HLS-6 TE3448. The sequence goes on from NZ_JBRJIO010000001.1 coordinate 2,740,048, forward strand.
TCGAAGATCAGTGCGCCCAGTTGCTGGGCGGCACGAGCTTCACCCAGGCACAGGTTGAGTGGGTGCACATGCAGGTTGCGGCGGTTTTTCAGTGCCCCGATGTACAAGGGGCTGTCCAGGTGTTCGCGTACACCCTGGCGGTCCAGCAACTCGACCTGATCACCCATGCCGCGGGTTAGCGCTTCATCATAGGACGCCTGAAGCTCGTCCAGATGCGACGGTTTCATCGCTGCATGCAGGTGGCCTCGCTTGAGGTCACAGGCAATGTTGTAGCGCGCTACCCGCTGTTCGATGATCTGGTGACCGCGCCAGCGCAGGTGCCAGATGAAATCGTCGACCTCCTCGCCGAGGCGCGCACGCATCTGCTTGCGCATCGCTTCATCACCCGACAGGCTGCCGGTGACCTGGCCGCCATTGCGCCCGCTGGCCCCCCAGCCGATCCGATGGGTTTCGACGATGGCGACTTTCAGGCCGCGTTCGGCCAGCTCCACGGCGCTGGCGACACCGGTGAAGCCGCCACCGATGATCACCACGTCGACACTCACGTTGCCGTTCAGGCGTGGGTACTCGGTGAAGTCATTGAGGCTGGCGCTGTAATAGGAGGCGCTACGCGGGGCGGGGCCGTGGTTAAGTGCTGCGTTCATGGGGTAATCCTTACTAAAAGAGTGAGCGGTCAGGCTTGGGTCAGGTACCAGCGCCAGTCCTGTTCGCCGACTTCGGCCATGAACTGTCGGTATTCGGCGCGTTTGACCGCCATGTAGACACCGAGGAACGCCCCGCCGAAGGCTTCGTGCGCCCAAGACGAACCTTGCAGGGCATTGAGTGATGTCAGCCAGTCGGTTGGCAGCAGTGTCTTGGCCTGGGCATAACCGTTACCTTCAACCGGTGCGCCCGGGTCGAGTTGCTGGCGAATGCCGTGATGCAGGCCGGCGAGAATCGCAGCTGCAGCCAGATAAGGGTTGGCGTCGGCACCGCAAATGCGGTGCTCGATATGCCGGGTGTGGGCTGGGCCACCTGGTACGCGCAGGCTCACCGTGCGATTGTCCACGCCCCAGGTCGGCGCCAGCGGTGCATAGCTGTTGGCCTGGAAGCGCCGGTAGGAGTTGGCGTTGGGGCAGAACATCAGCAGCGAGTCGAGCAGCACATCGAGCATGCCGGCGACCGATTGGCGCAGCAGGGGTGTGCCCGCCTTGTCTTCGCTGGCATAGAGGTTGTTGCCCGCGTGGTCGGCGAGGCTGACGTGCATGTGCATGCCGGTACCGGCCAGGTGATCGTACGGTTTGGCCATGAAGCAGGCTTGCATGCCGTGCTTGTGCGCGACGCCTTTGACCAGGCGCTTGTAACGCACCGCCTGGTCCATGGCTTCGAGCGCATCGCCGTGCTCCAGGGTGATTTCCACCTGCCCAGGGGCGTACTCGGAAATCGCCGTGCGTGCGGGAATACCCTGGGCCTTGCACGCCGCATACAGGTCCGCCAGGAAGGGTTCGATCTGTTCGAGCTCACGCAGACCATAGACCTGGGTGCCTCGCGGTCGTCCGCCATCGGCGTCACGTGCCGGTTGTGGGCGGCCATCCGCGTCGCGTTGCTGGTCGAGCAGGTAGAACTCCAGCTCACAGGCCATGACCGGGTAGTAGCCGTCGGCTTTGAGCGCGTCGATCACGTTGATCAGCACGTGCCGAGGGTCGGCGATGGCGGCCGGTTGGCCTTCAGTCGGGTGCATGCTGACCTGTACTGCGGCAGTAGGGATCTGTCGCCATGGCAGGCGCACCAGGCTGCCCTCAAGCGGGTAGGCGCGGCAGTCGATATCGCCGACGTCCCAGACCAGCCCGGAGTTTTCGACGTCTTCGCCGTTAAGGGTCAGGCCCAGAATAGTGCTGGGCAGCGGGCGACCGCTCTCATAAACCGCCAGCAGTTCCTCGCGGTGCAGCAGCTTGCCGCGCGGCACGCCGTTGGCGTCGAGGATGAACAGCTCGATCATTTCGATATCGGGGTTGGCGGCCAGGAATGCCTGGGCCTGCTCGGGGTGAGCAAAGTGCATGAGTGTCTCGCTTGCGCCCATAGGCGCACAGTGCCGACTGCAGGGCAGGTCAGCCAGTGATTGACGATGTATGGAGTCAGATCAGCGCGAGGGTGTCTGGTGGGCGAGCGTGGCGGCAATGCCACAAGGCCCAGAAGGCGAGAATGATGTGAAACAGCGGGTTTTCACCGGAACGCGCCCTGACCTTCGAGCACGAAGGAGGCGATACAGGACAGGACGAGCGTACGGGTGAAGTCATGCACCGATACTCCCATGGCCGATAAGGTTCATTAAATCAGTGTTTATATACCTTCAGGTATGTATCTGCTAAACAAAGTCGTGAGACCCTGTATCCGTGCCGAGCGGGGGCAAATCTGCGACAATCGCAGCCCTTACCTATGCCGATCATATGCCGATCATGCGACAGCAGGTTCACCTGCATGACTAAAAAGACTCCATGACTGACCAGAATCCCGCTATCGATCAACTGTTGAGAAACCTTGATCACGCCATGATCGCCGAGCGTCATCGACTGCGTCGGCAATTGCACGAACTGCGCAAGCACCCTGATGAAGCCAAACTCGCCCAGTGGGTCGAGAAGGTGCAGGCGTCCTTTGCCCGGGTGACGGCGCGCAAGCAAAGCGTGCCGTTGATTCGCTACGACGACAGCCTGCCGATTGCCGCCAAGCGCGATGAGATCAAGAAGGTCCTGGCCGAGCATCAGGTACTGATCATTGCCGGCGAGACGGGGTCGGGCAAGACCACCCAATTGCCGAAGATCTGCCTGGAGCTGGGCCGCGGCCAGCATGGCCTGATCGCCCACACCCAGCCACGGCGGATTGCCGCCCGCAGTGTTGCGACGCGGGTTGCCGAAGAGCTGGGTACGCCACTGGGAGCGCTGGTGGGCTACCAGGTGCGCTTCGAAGACCAGAGTGATGCCAACACCCTGGTCAAGCTGATGACGGACGGTATCCTGCTGGCCGAAACCCAGCACGACCGTTTTCTCGAACGCTATGACACGATCATTGTCGACGAAGCGCACGAGCGCAGCCTGAACATCGACTTCCTGCTCGGTTACCTCAAGACCCTGCTGCCTCGTCGCCCGGACCTGAAGCTGATCATCACTTCGGCGACCATCGACCTGGAGCGCTTCTCCAAGCACTTCAATGATGCGCCGATCATCGAAGTCTCGGGGCGTACCTACCCGGTCGAGACCTGGTATCGACCGCTGACCAGCGAGCAGGATGAAGAGGGCAATCGGGTTGAAGATGACCTGACCGTGGATCAGGCGATTCTCGCCACCCTCGACGAGATCGCCGCCCATGAGCGCAGCGAAGGCAAGCACCCGGGTGATGTGCTGGTGTTCCTGCCCGGTGAGCGGGAAATCCGCGATGCGGCTGAAATGCTGCGCAAGGCCCAGCTCAAGCACACCGAGATCCTGCCGTTGTACGCCAGGCTTTCACCGGCCGAACAGCAGCGAATCTTCCAGTCCCACCCCGGGCGGCGCGTGGTGCTGGCAACCAACGTTGCTGAAACTTCGCTGACGGTGCCGGGCATTCGCTACGTGATCGACAGTGGTACGGCGCGGATCAGCCGTTACAGTTACCGGGCCAAGGTGCAGCGGCTGCCGATCGAGGCCGTATCCCAGGCCAGCGCCAACCAGCGTAAAGGTCGCTGCGGTCGGGTCGAGCCAGGTATTTGCGTGCGTCTGTACAGTGAAGAGGATTTCAACGCCCGCCCTGCGTTTACCGATCCTGAGATCCTGCGCACCAACCTTGCCGCGGTGATCCTGCAGATGCTGCATTTGCGCCTGGGCGCGATTGACGCATTCCCGTTCATCGAGCCGCCTGATGGCAAGGCCATCAGCGACGGCTTCAACCTGCTGCAAGAGCTCTCTGCGGTGAACCGCGAGAACCAGCTGACGCCGCTGGGCCGGCAATTGGCGCGGCTTCCGGTCGACCCGCGGCTGGGCCGCATGCTGCTTGAAGGCGCGAAGCAGGGGAGCCTGCAGGAAGTGCTGATTGTTGCCAGTGCACTGTCTGTGCAGGACCCTCGCGAGCGTCCTCCGGAGCGTCAGCAGGCTGCCGATCAGGCTCATGCCCAGTGGAAGGATGTCGACTCCGATTTCGCGGCACTGGTCAATCTCTGGCGCGGTTTCGAGGAGCAGCGCCAGGCGCTGACCGCCAGCCCATTGCGCAACTGGTGCCGGAAGAACTTCCTCAATTACCTGCGCTTGCGTGAGTGGCGCGATGCGCACCGGCAGTTGGGGCTGATTTGCCGTGACCTGCAGTTGAGCATCAACAAGGAGCCTGCCGACTACCCGAAATTGCACAAGGCGGTGCTCTCCGGCCTGCTCAGCCAGATCGGGCAGAAAACCGAAGACGGCGACTACCTCGGCGCTCGCCAGCGGCGCTTCTGGGTACACCCGTCTTCGGGCCTGGGCAAGAAGCGCCCGCAATGGCTGATGACTGCCGAACTGGTCGAAACCACCAAGCTCTATGCGCGGATGGTCGCCAAGATCGAACCAGACTGGATCGAACCGCTGGCCGGGCACCTGGTCAAGAAGAACCACTTCGAGCCGCACTGGGAAAAGAAGCGCGGCCAGGTAGTGGCCTATGAGCAGATCACCCTGTATGGGTTGATTATCGTCGGTCGACGCCCAGTGCATTTCGGCCCGATCGACCCCCTGATGTCACGCGAACTGTTCATCCGTGAAGCGCTGGTGGGCGGTGAGATACAGTCACGGGCCAAGTGCCTGACAGCCAACACGCGCTTGCTTGAGCAACTCGACGAGCTGGAAGCCAAGGCACGTCGACGCGATATTCTTGCCGATGAAGAAACCCTTTACGCCTTCTATGAGGCGCGGCTGCCCGCGGAGATTCATCAGACCGCAACGTTCGACAGCTGGTACCGGGTCAACAGCCAGAAAGACCCGCAGTTGTTGATCATGCGCGAGGAAGATGTGCTGGCCCGTGAGGCCAGTGAAGTGACCGCTGCCCAGTACCCCGATACCCTGCGCTTGGGTGACCTGAGCCTGGCATTGAGTTATCACTTCGAGCCTAATCACCCGCGTGATGGTGTCACCCTGCGCGTACCGGCGCCGCTGTTGCCGAACCTGCCGGGCGAGCGCCTGGAGTGGCTGGTGCCTGGGTTGCTGGAAGCCAAGTGCATTGCGCTGGTACGCAACCTGCCCAAGGCAACCCGCAAGAACTTCGTGCCCGTACCGGACTTCGTCAAGGCTGCCTTGCAGCGGATGAGTTTTGGTGTCGGCTCGTTGCCCCACGCATTGGGCGCGGAGCTGTTGCGCATGACCGGTGCGCGGGTCAGCGATGAAGCCTGGAGTGAAGCTGCCGAGCAAGTGGACAGCCACTTGAAAATGAACCTGGAGGTGGTCGATGCCCAGGGCAAGTTCCTGGGCGAAGGCCGTGACCTTGCGGAGCTGACTTCGCGTTTCGTCGCCGCAAGCCAGGCAGCACTGGCCGTACCGCAGACCGCACAGAGCCAGCAGCCGGTGGAGGCCAAGGGCTTTGCCAAGGTTGCGCAAAGTGCCCAGCAGAAGATCGCCGGCCTGTCGTTGACGGTGTACCCGGCGCTGGTGGAAGAGGGCGGGACGGTCAAGGAGGGGCGGTTCTCGACAGCTGCCGAAGCCGAATACCAGCACCGTCGTGGTTTGCAGCGGCTGTTGCTGCAACAGTTGGCCGAGCCGGCCAAGTACCTGCGTGGCAAGTTGCCGGGGCTGACCGAGCTGGGGCTGCTGTACCGCGAATTGGGACGGATTGAGGCGCTGGTCGAGGACATTCTGCTGGCCAGTCTCGACAGCTGCATCCTCGAGGGTGAGGCCAGCCTGCCGCGTGACGGTGCTGCACTGGCGTCACTGGCCGAGCGCAAACGTGGCCAGTGGGCCGAGCATGCCGAGCGTCTGGCGCGTCTGACGCTGGACATCCTCAAGCTCTGGCATGGCTTGCAGAAGCGCTTCAAGGGCAAGATTGACCTGGCCCAGGCTGTGGCGTTGAACGACATCAAGCAGCAAACGGCCAACCTGGTGTACCCGGGGTTTGTTCGGGAAACACCGTCGCTCTGGCTCAAGGAACTGCCGCGCTACCTCAAGGCGATTGAACTGCGCCTGGAAAAACTGCCCGCGCAGGTACAGAAGGATCGTGTCTGGAGCGGTGAGCTCAGCAACCTCTGGGCACAGTTCAAGGCCCGCGCCGACAAGCATGCCCAGGAAGGCAAGCGTGACGAGCAGTTGGTCCTGTACCGCTGGTGGATCGAAGAGTACCGGGTTTCACTGTTTGCCCAACAACTGGGCACCAAGGTGCCGATTTCCGATAAGCGCTTGAGCAAGCAGTGGGGGCAAGTGGAAGCCTAACGGCTTGGAAATGTGGCACACTTCGTCGACGTACGCCGCTGATGTGACCGGCCCTCGGTGACATCAGCGGCGCCAGATTGCATGACCACGCAGTGCTCCCGCCAACCGGGGGTATTGCGTGCATTAATTGGTACCTTCGTGCCAGGAAAACCGACTAACAGGCCGTTGCCCTGCCGGCACCGGCCCCGAACAGAGGAACGACCGTGCATAACGTCGTGATCAGCGGCACCGGCCTGTACACCCCGGCCAACAGCATTTCCAACGAGGAACTGGTGGCGGCGTTCAACGCCTACGTCAGCCAGTTCAATGCCGATAATGCTCAGGCCATCGAGCGCGGCGAGGTTCAGGCCCTGGCTGAATCCAGCGCTGCGTTCATTGAGAAGGCGTCGGGTATCAAGAGCCGCTTTGTCATGGACAAGGATGGCATACTCGATCCTCAACGCATGGCGCCGCGTTTGCCTGAGCGCAGCAACGATGAACCGTCGATTCTCTGCCAGATGGCCGTAGCCGCCGCTGAACAGGCGCTTGCACGTGCAGGTCGCACAGCGGCCGATGTCGATGCGGTGATCGTCGCCTGCTCCAACCTGCAGCGACCTTATCCGGCCATTGCCATCGAAGTGCAGCAAGCCTTGGGCATCAACGGTTTTGGCTTCGACATGAACGTGGCCTGTTCGTCGGCCACCTTTGGTATCCAGACGGCCTGCAACAGCGTTCAGGTCGGCCAGGCACGTGCCGTGCTGGTGATCAGCCCTGAGGTGTGTACCGGCCATTTGAACTTCCGTGACCGTGATAGCCATTTCATTTTTGGCGATGCGGCCACGGCGGTGTTGGTCGAGCGTGCCGATCTCGCCACCTCGGCCCATCAGTTCGATATCGTCAGCACTAAACTGCTGACGCAGTTCTCCAACAACATCCGCAACAACTTTGGTTTCCTCAACCGTGCGGCGGAAGAGGGCATTGGCGCGCCGGACAAACTGTTTGTGCAAGAGGGGCGCAAGGTTTTCCGTGAAGTGTGCCCGATGGTTGCCGAACTGATCGGCCAGCATTTGGCAGAAAACGACATCAATGTCAGCGACATCAAGCGTTTCTGGTTGCACCAGGCCAACCTGAGCATGAACCACCTGATCGTCAAGAAACTGCTGGGCCGTGATGCCACTGTCGATGAAGCGCCGGTGATTCTGGATCGCTATGCCAATACCAGTTCGGCAGGCTCGGTGATTGCCTTGCATACGCACCAGGATGATTTGCCCAAGGGCGCACTGGGTGTGCTCAGTTCCTTTGGCGCGGGCTACTCCATCGGCAGTGTGATTCTGCGCAAACGCTAAGCGCCTCGGGGTGTATCTGGGGGCTGTCTTGGTTGAGAGGGCAGCCCGTCCTGCAAACCGAATGCATGCCTTGGGGCGTCAGGTTGTGTTGTGCGTTGTTGCTGTAACAAATTCCCGCTATCGAAGTCCATACCCGACTTCCAGGGAAAACCACCATGACCGGTACGAATGAAACCGAGTTGCTGGAGCGTTTGCTTGCCGGTGAGCAGCAGGCGTTCAAGGAACTGGTCGACACCTATCAAAGCGCCATGCGAGCGGTCGCCTACGCCATTGTGGGTAACCGCCAGGCCGACGAGGCCGTGCAGGATGCCTGGCTGGCGGTTGTCCGCAGCCTGCCCGGATTTCAGCGCCGCTCCAGCCTCAAGACCTGGTTACTGACCATCACCGCCAACGCAGCCAAAAATCGCTACAGGCAAAATCGTCGTGAGGTGCTGCTCGACGACCTGCCGTCGCCGCATGGCAGCATTGGCGATGATCGCTTCGCGGCTGATGGGCATTGGCGCGTTGCGCCGTTCGCCTGGCATGAAGACACCCCCGAGGCGCTGCTCAGCGAGGATGAGTTGCGCCAGTGCCTGGAGCACACACTGTTGAGCCTGCCGCAGTTGCAAAGCAGCGTGCTGATACTGCGCGAGCGCCAAGGCCTGGCATTGGAAGAGATCTGTAATTTGCTCGAGATATCCCTCTCCAATGTGCGTGTGCTCTTGCACCGGGCACGGCTCAAGGTCTTCGCGACCCTGGAGCATTTCGAGGAGACAGGACAATGTTGACCTGCAAGGAAATGGTGGCGCGTAGCAGCGACTATCTGGATGGTGAGCTCACGTTGGGGGAGCGTTTGCTGGTACGTCAGCACCTGCTGTTTTGCCGTAACTGCAGGCGTTTCATCAAACAGATGCGCCTGGCGCAGGTAACGGTACGTGCACTGCCAGAGGCCCCGATGGCGGATGCCGATGTGCTGGCCAGGAAACTGGCGGCGCAGCGCAGGGCTCAAGATAAACCCTGAGTGGTGTGAATCGACTTTGCCAGCCTGAGCTTGTCAGCAGTTCGGCGCTGAAATGAAAAAGGCGGAAAATGCTGGATGGGGTCAGCATTTTCCGCCTTTGAAACTCAGTGCAAGGCGATTAGAACTTGGCTTCCAGGTCTACTTGCAGGGTGTCTACGTCAGCATCGCTGTTCGGCAGTTGGGACAGGTCGGTCTTGGCCATCAGGTAGGTTGTGCCCACCGAGAAGTTCTTGTCGATCTCATAGCCGACTTTGAACTTGTGGCCGCGCGAACCGGTGAAGCCGGCACCGAAGTCGGAGTCGGTGAACAAGCTGACCACAGCGTTACGCTGTATATCACGGTAGTTGTAGTCGAGGCTCCATGCGCCCAGTTTGGTTTTCACACCAGCCAGCCAGGCCTTGTCTTCGCCGTCGGTGCTTTCGGTGTTCTTGACGAACTGACCGTAGGTCGACAGTGGGATGGCGAAGCCTGTGAAGTCGATTTGGCCGAAACCTTCCACGAGGTTGAACTCGTTGGTGGTGTTGCCAAAGGACTGCAGTACGCTGGACGCCTTGTCGTTGTCATAGCCATAGATGCTGCCGCCCACGGTAACCTTGACGGTATCCGCAGCAGCAAAGCGTGTACCCAACTGGCCGTGGTACAACTGTGCGTCGTGCTTGAACTGCACGCCATCACCGTCGACGTTGTCCTTGAGCGTGTAATGACCGGCGCTGCCGAACAGCTCAGCGCCACCCAAATTGGTTTTGTAGGTAACGGCCAGGCCTTCTGGATTGATGTCGCTATCCCAGATGATGTCCCCCATGCTCACCCATGGCTGGTTCATCTTGCCGCCGATCAGGTGCAGGTTCGGAACAGCGGTCGGGTGCCAGTCGAGGTAGGCCTGGTCGACCCACAGCGATTTTTTCTCGAAGTATTTGTCCAGGCTCTGGTTGGTGGAGCGGGCATCGGAGCTGCTGCCAGTAGCCACGCGCACGCCGGCGTCGACTTGCGGATTGATCTCACTGTAGAAGCCGACGCGGGCACGGACACGCTCGCGGTCCTGGTTGCCGCTGCTTGCGTTGGGGTTGTCGACGTTGACGTCTTCGTAACGCAGGCGCACATCGCCCTTGATCTGGGTCTTGGCGGCCCATGCCACTTTTTGTTCAAAGGAACTCATGCGTTCGGACTGAGCCTTCTGGGCGGCTTTTTCCTTGGTCTCGGTGGCCAGGTCCGATTGCAGTTCGTTGTACTGCGCTTGGTTGATCGAGCCGTTAGCCTTGAGCATTTCGAGCAGCTTGGCGTCGACTGCAGCACTGGCCGGAGCACTCAGAGCCAGCATCATGCCTGTGCAAAGGCTCGCTCCGGTTAGTGTAGAAACAAGACGCATAAGGTTCTCCCTATTTGAAAAAAATGGGGAGGCAGCTGCCCACCCCGTATTGGCATGTCCTCGGAAAGCGCCTGGCTAGACAGCGTCTTGGGTTCCGAAAAACAGGCGCAAGTATTGCGAGCGCCAATTACAGAATGATGTCTCTTTGATTTCGCTCATGTGACGTGATGGCCTGGAGCTGGATGTGCAGGCGTGCAGTTTTCTGGAACACTAGGGTTTCATTTGCCCTGAGTCGTTTGTCATGACCTTCCAGATCATTGCCAGCCTGCGAGACATTGCATCGGATGCATGGGATGCGCTGGTACCCGAAGGTCAACCCTTTCTGAGGCATGCGTTCCTGAGTGCGCTGGAAGACAGCGGCAGCGTGGGGCCTGGTACGGGCTGGTCCAGCGAGCACCTGGTGTTGATGCAGGATGGGCAGTGCCGTGCGGCGTTGCCGGCCTACCGCAAGTGGCACTCCTTTGGGGAGTACGTTTTCGATCACGGTTGGGCGGATGCCTGCCAGCGGGCCGGTATTGATTACTACCCCAAGCTGTTGGCTGCGGTACCGTTCAGCCCGGTGGCCGGGACGCGCTTGTTGGCTGCCTCTGAAGCTGATGGCCTGACGTTGCTGCAGGCCATTCCCGGCTACCTGTCCAGTGAAGTGCTGTCAGGTGCGCATGTGAACTTCACCGATACGGCTCTGGATAGGCACATGGGCACGCTGCCAGGCTGGCTGGAGCGCCTGGGCTGCCAGTTTCACTGGCATAACCGTGGCTACCGTGATTTCCAGGATTTCCTCGATACGCTGAGTTCACGCAAGCGCAAGCAGATGCGCAAGGAGCGGGAGCAGGTCGCCGGGCAGGGCATCGATTTTCACTGGTTTGGTGGCGAACAGTTGAGTGAGGCGCAGTGGGATTTTGTCTATGCCTGCTATGCCAATACCTACCTTGTACGCCGACGTTCGCCGTATTTGACCCGCGAATTTTTCAGCCTGTTGGCCGAGCGCATGCCTTCGGCGATCCGTGTGGTCATGGCGCGCCAGTCCGGGCGCGATGTGGCAATGGCCTTTAGCCTGGTCGGTGGCGATAGCCTCTACGGTCGCTACTGGGGATGCCTGGCTGAGTTTGATCGATTGCACTTCGAAACCTGTTTCTACCAGGGCATGGACTTCGCTATTGCCCAGGGGCTGCAACGGTTTGATGCGGGGGCGCAGGGCGAACACAAACTGATTCGCGGGTTTGAGCCGGTGCTGACCCGCTCCTGGCATTATTTGCTGCACCCAGGGTTGCGGGCAGCGGTCAGCGAGTTTCTTGAGCAGGAGCGTGCAGGCGTGCGTGCTTATGCCGAGGAGGCCAAAACGGCCTTGCCGTATCGTCAGGTGTAAGCGGGGCGCGTTTTAATCGATCCCGACAAAGCCACCGGTCTGGTGCTGCCATAACCGCGCATACAGGCCTTGGTGCGCAAGCAGCTCGGCATGGCTGCCCATTTCGGCGATACGACCTTTTTCCAGCACCACCAGGCGATCCATCCGGGCAATGGTCGACAGGCGATGGGCAATGGCGATGACGGTCTTGCCCCGCATCAGGGTTTCCAGGCTGTCCTGAATGGCGGCTTCGACCTCCGAGTCCAGCGCAGATGTGGCTTCATCCATGATCAGGATCGGCGCGTTTTTCAGCAGTACGCGGGCAATGGCGATGCGCTGACGCTGGCCACCGGACAGTTTTACGCCGCGCTCACCGACATGGGCGTCGAAGCCGGTGCGGCCCTGGGCATCGGAAAGTAGCGGGATAAATTCATCGGCCCGGGCGCGGCGTACCGCCTCCCATAGCTCGTCGTCGGTAGCGTCTGGCTTGCCATACAGCAGGTTGTCGCGGATCGAGCGGTGCAGCAATGAGGTGTCCTGGGTAATCATGCCGATCTGTGCGCGCAGGCTTTCCTGGGTGATCGTGGCAATGTTCTGGCCATCGATCAGGATGCGTCCGCCTTCCAGGTCATAGAGCCGCAGCAGCAGGTTCACCAAGGTCGATTTGCCTGCTCCGGACGGGCCGATCAGGCCGATTTTCTCACCCGGACGTATGTCCAGGTTCAGGTCTTCGATGATTCGGCTGCCCTTGCCATAGTGGAAATCGACATGCTCGAAACGCACCGCGCCGTGGCTCACGTTCAATGCCGGTGCGTTAGGCTGGTCGGTGACGCTCACCGGCTGGGCGATGGTTTGCAGGCCATCCTGCACCATGCCGATGTTTTCGAAGATGCCATTGACCACCCACATGATCCAGCCCGACATGTTGACGATACGGATCACCAGGCCAGTGGCCAGGGCAATGGCCCCGACACTGATCAGCGACTGCGTCCATAACCACAAGGCCAGCGCCGTGGTGGTGACAATCAGCAGGCCGTTCAGGCTGGTGATGACCACATCCATGCTGGTAATGACACGGCTGGCCAGTTGGGTTTTCTCGGTCTGCTCGCGAATGGCTTCCCGGGCATATTGCTGTTCAAAGTCAGTGTGGGCAAACAGCTTCAAGGTTGCGATGTTGGTGTAGCCGTCGACAATCCTGCCCATGAGCTTGGAGCGGGCATCGGAGGAAATCACGGCGCGGGCCTTTACCCGGGGCACGAAGTAGAAGAGTGCACCGACGTAGCAGGCAATCCAGGTAATCAGCGGCAGCATCAAGCGCCAATCCGCCTCGGCGAACAGCACCAGGGAGCTGAGGGCGTAGATCAGTACATGCCACAACGCATCGACGGCTTGCACGGCGGAATCGCGCAGCGAATTGCCGGTTTGCATGATGCGCTGGGCGATGCGTCCGGCGAAATCGTTCTGGAAGAAATTCAGGCTCTGCTTGAGCACGTAGGCATGGTTTTGCCAGCGGATCATGCTGGTCATGCCGGGGCTGATGGTCTGGTGCACCAGCAGGTCGTGCAGGCCGACGAAGATCGGCCGCAAAATCAAGGCTACCACCAGCATCCAGATCAGCTCGCTGGCGTGTTCACTGAAGAAGTTTACATTGGGTGTGCCCTGAGCCAGATCGATGATCCGGCTCAGGTAGCTGAACAGTGCCACTTCGATCAGCGCACCGATCAGCCCCACCACCAACAGTACGGCGAAACTCGGCCAGACCTGACGCAGGTAATAGAGGTAAAACGGCAGGACCTTGCCAGGCGGTGCCGCCGTCGGCGCATCACGGAAGATATCGATCAACTGCTCGAAACGGCGGTACAGCATGAAAGGGTCAACTCCTGTTGTTTCGGCCCGGCTGAGCGTAGGTCACGTCCTTGTGAACCCGATTTCAGTCGAGGCGTTTAGCCTTGATGATCATCACCGGATCTGCCGGGACATCGCCCATGCCTGCTTTGGTGGTGGTTTTCACATTGGCGATCTGGTCGACCACATCCATGCCCTTGACCACTTTGCCGAACACCGCATAGCCGAAATCACGGCCGCCATGGTCAAGGAAGTTGTTGTCCTTGTGGTTGATGAAGAACTGGCTGGTGGCCGAGTTCACCGCCGCCGTACGGGCCATGGCCAGGGTGCCACGCGTGTTACGCAGGCCGTTGTCCGCTTCGTTCTTGATCGGCTCCTTGGTCTCTTTCAGCCCCATGTCCTTGGTGAAGCCACCGCCTTGAACCATGAAGCCCGGGATCACCCGGTGGAAAATGGTGTTGTTGTAGAAACCGCTGTCGACATAACCCAGAAAGTTCTGGGTGCTGATCGGCGCCTTTTCTGCGTCCAGTTCAACTTCGATATCGCCGAAGCTGGTGGTCAGCAGCACGTGGGGTTGTTTGTCGGCAGCCATCAGGCTGGTGGCGAACACGGTAGCGCAGGCGGCCAGGAGAATTTTTTTCAGCATGGACTCAATGATCCTTGAGCGGTAGTTGAAGCAGCAGCGAGAAACTGCAGCAGGGTATGGTTGAACAGATGTGGTTGATCCAGTGGTGTAGCGTGCCGTGAATCGGCGATGACCGCCAGTCGTGCCTGAGGGATCAGCTCAACGTAGCGTTCTTTCAATGCGACCGGGGTGTAGTCCTGGTCGGCACTGATCACCAGCGTAGGACAGCGTATTTGCCCCAGGCGTTCCTGCACGCCCCAGCCGACGATGGCGTCAAAGCTGCTCAGGTAAGCACGCTTGTCGTTGCGTGCCCAGCGCAGCGCCATCGTGCGCCGCAGGTGGGCGTGTTCCGGCTTTGGAAACAGCTTGGCTGCAAGGCCTTTGCCGACGGCCTCCGTGCTGAGCAGGCGGGCCAGGCTCCAACGCTTGAACCACCATAGCCAGTCTGCTCGGTTGCGCACTTTGACCTCGGGTGCACTGTTGACGATGCACAGGCTGCGCAGCCATTGCGGGTGATCGACAGCGAACTGGAAGCCGATCATGCCGCCCATCGACAACCCGACCAGGTGCACCGGGCCGGGTTGCAGGTGTTCGAGCAATGCCAGCAGGTCGGCACTGAACCCGGCGATGCTGTAGCGTTCACGCGGTTTGTCCGAGCGACCATGGCCACGGATGTCCATCAGGATAACCCGGTAGTGACGGGCCAGTTCAGGCACCTGAAACTCCCAGTCTTCACAGCTGGAACCCAAGCCGTGCAGCAACACCAAGGGTTCGCCCTGGCCATAGACCTCGTAGTGCAGTGAGCAACCTTCATGTTCGAAGTAGGCCATGGGCGTGATTCCTGTCAGGCTTGGGCGGGGGCGGCGAAGGGCACGTCCAGCGGTGCGGTGTCGAAGTTGCGCAACAGCTCGATGAGGATCTGTGTGGCTGGGCCCAGTGGTTTGTCCTTGTTCGAGTAAAGGTAGAACAGCGGGTGGCGACTGCCACCCTGGTCCAGAGGTAACGGCTTGAGCAGGCCTTCGCGCAATTCGCGTTCGATCAGGTGCCGCGGTAGCCAGGCAAAGCCCAGGCCACTGCAGACGAAGCTTGAAGCGGTGGCCAGGCTGCCGACGGTCCAGCGTTGTTCTGCGCCCAGCCAGCCGACATCGCGCGGTTGCGAGCGCCCTGAATCGCGAATCACCACTTGCAGTTGGCTTTCCAGGTCCTGGAAGCTCAGTGCGCGCTGCAGGCGATGCAGAGCATGCTCGGGATGGGCTACGGCAATGAACTCTACGGCGCTCAATTCGGTGCCCAGGTAACCGGGGATGTTGAAGCCGCTGATGGCAAGGTCGGCGATACCTTCGTGCAGGACTTCCTCGACCCCGGACAACACCTCTTCACGCAGCCGTACCCGGCAGCCGCGGCTCTGCGGCATGAAGGCGCTCAATGCCCGAACCAGGCGTGCGTTGGGGTAGGCGGCATCCACTACCAGCCGTACCTCGGCTTCCCAGCCCTGTTCCATATGGTGGGCGAGGTCTTCCAGTTGACTGGCCTGTTTGACCAGTTGTCGCGAGCGCCTCAGCAGCACGCCGCCGGCTTCGGTCAGCACCGCCTTGCGCCCATCGATTCTCAGGAGTGGTACGCCCAACTGTTCCTGCATGCGCGCCACGGTGTAACTGACCGAAGATTGTGAGCGGTGCAGGGCATCGGCGGCCTGGGCGAAGCCGCCGTGGTCGACGACGGCCTGCAGGGTTCGCCACTGATCCAGGGTAACGCGCGGCGCTTTCATCAAGGGCTCCTGTTGTCCTAAGCTGGCGCACTGTCATGGAGAGCGCCGAATGAAAAAATGTTGTGCTGCATTGCTGGCCCTGCTGCCGCTCACGGCCCTGGCCTATCCCATCGATGTGGAAAAGGAGCTGGAGGGCGTGAAGCTTGACTACACCACCTACGACACGGACTACGACATGGGCGCGATCACCCTGAACAACTACGGTGAGGTAGCGGCCCAGTGCAAGGTGACCTTCCGCAATGGCCCGGAAGCCCCCCGTGTACGCCGTGTGCAGGTACCTGCCAAGCAAAGCGTGGACGTCAACGCCAAGTTCAACCGCAAGATCATCAAGTTGCGCATAGCCCTTAGCTGCAAGCCGCAGTAAAACCAGACGCTCTACCTGTCAGGGTAGAGCATTGGCCAAATAAAACAAATTAATCGATGTATTGCACCCGATTTTTGCGCTTTTTAATCGATACGCTGCTGTTTAATCTTGCCTCCATCGACTTAGCGACCTTGCCGATTGGAGGCAACCATGTCCCGTGTACTGATCATCGAAAGCAGCGCCCGCCAACACGATTCGATCTCGCGTCAATTGACCCGCGACTTCATCGCGCAGTGGCAGTCAGCCCATCCGACTGACGCGATCACCGTACGCGACCTGGCTGCCAACCCGGTGCCGCATCTGGACGAAACCCTGCTCGGTGGCTGGATGAAGCCTCAAGAGCAGCGCACTGCCGAAGAGCTGAAGGCACTGCAACGCTCAAACGAATTGACCGATGAACTGCTGGCCGCCGATGTGCTGGTGATGGCTGCGCCGATGTACAACTTCACTATCCCCAGCACGCTGAAGGCCTGGCTGGACCATGTACTGCGTGCAGGGATTACCTTCAAGTACACCGAAACCGGCCCGCAGGGGCTGCTGACAGGCAAGCGTGCCTATGTGCTGACCGCTCGCGGTGGTATCCATGCCGGCGGCGCCAGCGACCACCAGGAACCCTACCTGCGTCAGGTGATGGCCTTCATCGGTATTCACGATGTGACCTTCATCCATGCCGAGGGCTTGAACATGGGCGGTGATTTCCACGACAAGGGCCTGAATCAGGCCAAGGCAAAACTGGCCGCGGTGGCCTGAGCTTCAATCGACTTTCCCGCCTGACACCTGTTGCTCCTTTGGGTGTACCTGCCCGATCAATGCCCTGTGCTTGATCGGGTTTTTTGTGGGCGACTCGTTCAGGCTGGCGGCTATCCCCGGCGACAAGGCCCCACGTGCGCTTGAGCGTATTGCTCGCTTGGCGGCGAACCGCTAAGGTCTCGGGCTGCACTGCACGGGGTAAACATGGGCTATCTATTAATTGTCGCGCTGATCCAGGCGTTTTCCTTCAGCTTGATCGGCGAGTACCTCGCCGGGCATGTCGACAGCTATTTCGCCGTATTGGCGCGGGTGTTACTGGCGTTGCTGGTGTTTTTGCCGTTGACCCGCTGGCGTCAGGTCGAGCCGCGCTTCATGGGCGCAATGCTCGGCATCGGCGCGCTGCAGTTTGGCATTACCTATGTGTGCCTTTACCTGAGCTTTCGGGTGCTGACGGTACCGGAAGTGTTGCTGTTCACCATCCTCACCCCCCTGCATGTGACGCTGATTGAGGATGCCCTGAACCGGCGTTTCAACCCGTGGGCGCTGCTGGCGGCATTGGTGGCAGTTGGCGGCGCGGCGGTGATTCGTTTTGATCGGATCAACCCGGACTTCTTCATGGGTTTCCTGCTGCTGCAAGTGGCCAACTTTACCTATGCCGCCGGGCAAGTCCTGTACAAGCACCTTGTGGCGCGTTACCCCAGCGATATGCCGCACTACCGGCGCTTCGGCTATTTCTATCTCGGCGCCTTGATCGTGGTGTTGCCTGCGTTCTTGCTGTTCGGCAACGCGCAGCACCTGCCGAGCACCGAGGTGCAATGGCTGGTGCTGCTGTTTCTCGGGGTGTGCCCGACTGCGCTGGGCCTGTACTGGTGGAACAAGGGCGCCTGCCTGGTTTCCGGCGGTACCCTGGCGGTGATGAACAACCTGCATGTACCCGTGGGGCTCTTGCTCAACCTGTTGATCTGGAACCAGCATGAGCCACTGGGGCGATTGTTCCTGGGGGGTGCGGTGATACTTGCCTCGCTATGGCTTAGTCGCATCGGCGTTCAACGACCGTTGCTCGCCAGCCAGGGACGAGGGTAACAACCCGGCCCGCAGGTCGTTGCCGCTTGGCTGCTGGTACAGGCTCAGGCCAAACTCCGGCAGCACCGCCAGCAGGTAGTCGAAGATATCGCCCTGGATGCGCTCGTAGTCGGCCCACGCCGTGGTGCGGGTGAAACAATAGATTTCCAGTGGCACGCCCTGCGCAGTGGTCTGCATCTGCCGGACCATGCAGGTCATGTTCGGTTGAATGTCCGGGTGGCTCTTCAGGTAAGCCAGGGCAAATGCACGAAAGGTACCGATGTTGGTCAGGCGCCTGCGGTTGGCCGACAGTTCGGCAACCGGGCCTTGTGCCTCATTCCAGCTGTGCAGTTCATGACGCTTGTGTGCGATGTAGTCGGAGAGAAGGCGAATATCGGCCAGGCGCTGTTCTTCATAGGGCTGCAGGAAGCGCACGCCCCCGGCGTCGATGAACAGGCTGCGTTTGATCCGCCGCCCCCCGGCCTGCTGCATGCCGCGCCAGTTCTTGAAGGATTCGGACATCAGGCGCCAGGTCGGGATCGAGACAATGGTCTTGTCGAAGTTCTGAACTTTTACCGTGTGTAGCGTGATATCGACCACGTCACCATCGGCGCCCACTTGCGGCATTTCGATCCAGTCACCGACCCGCAACATGTCGTTGCTGGTTAGCTGCACGCTGGCGACGAACGACAGCAGGGTGTCCTTGTAGACCAACAGGATCACCGCCGACATCGCACCCAGGCCGGACAGCAGCAACAGCGGTGAGCGGTCGATCAGGGTGGCGACGATAATGATCGCGCCGAATACGAACAGCACCATCTTGGCCAACTGTATGTAGCCTTTGATCGAGCGGGTACGGGCGTGCTCAGTGCGCGCGTAGATAGCCAGCAGGGCGTCGAGCAGGGCACTGACGGCGAGGGTAACGAACAGGATGGTGAAGGCCAGCGCCAGGTTGCCGAGGAAATGCTGGGTGGTGGCGCTCAGTTCCGGCACCAGCTTGAGGCCGAACTGCACCAGCAGTGACGGGGTGGTTTGGGCCAGGCGTTGGAATACCTTGTTTCGCAGCAGGTCGTTGAGCCAGTGCAAGGCCGGTTGGCGGCCCAGCAGCTTGACCGCGTGCAGGATCAGAAAACGCGCCACCCTGCCGAGGGCCAGTGCAAGGGCCAGCAGCACGCTCAGGCCAAGGCCGGCATGCAGCAGCGGGTGTTGATCCAGCGTGCCCCAGAGGTCCAGGGCGTTTTGCCACAATGTGGAGATATCCATACCGTTTGAAAGGTTCTGTAAATGAAAGACGGGCCATTAGAGCCCGTATTTCTCGTTCAGTGCCAAAAGAAATTCGGCTCCAGCCGTGGAAAACGTTACCCTATGCAACTGAATTTCTGCACTTGCCCGAGGTACACCCGTGTTTTCCCAATTCGCCCTGCACGAACGCCTGCTTAAAGCTGTGGCCGAGCTGAACTTTGTCGAGCCGACGCCGGTGCAGGCAGCGGCCATTCCCCTGGCGCTGCAAGGGCGTGACCTGCGGGTGACGGCACAAACCGGCAGCGGCAAGACAGCAGCCTTTGTTCTGCCTGTGCTCAACCGCCTGGTCGATCTGAAACAGAAGCGTGTCGAGATCCGTGCCCTGATCCTGTTGCCAACCCGTGAGCTGGCCCAGCAAACCCTCAAGGAAATCGAGCGTTTCGCTCAGTTCACCTTCATCAAGGCCGGCATGATCACCGGTGGTGAGGACTTCAAGGAGCAGGCCGCTATGCTGCGCAAGGTGCCTGATATTCTGGTTGGCACCCCAGGGCGCATGCTCGAACAGCTCAATGCCGGCAACCTGAAGCTGGAGCACGTGCAGGTTGTTGTGCTTGATGAAGCCGACCGCATGCTCGACATGGGCTTTTCCGAAGACGTCGAGCGGCTGTGCAACGAGTGCCCTAACCGTGAACAGACCCTGCTGTTCTCCGCCACCACCGGCGGCGCGGGCCTGCGTGAAATGATCGGCAAAGTGCTGAAGACCCCTGAACACCTGATGCTCAACAACGTCAGCCAGCTCAGCGAAGGTACTCGTCAGCAGATCATTACGGCCGACCACAACCAGCACAAGGAAGAGATCGTTCAGTGGCTGCTGGCCAACGAGACCTACCAGAAGGCCATCATCTTCACCAACACCCGGGTCATGGCCGACCGTATCTACGGGCACCTGGTCGCCAAGGACTTCAAAGCCTTCGTGCTGCACGGCGACAAGGACCAGAAAGACCGCAAACTGGCCATCGAACGCCTCAAGCAGGGCGGGGCCAAGGTGCTGGTTGCCACTGACGTCGCGGCCCGTGGCCTGGACGTTGATGGCCTGGATCTGGTGATCAACTTCGACATGCCGCGCAGTGGTGACGAGTACGTTCACCGCATCGGCCGTACCGGTCGTGCCGGCAATGAAGGCCTGGCCATCTCGCTGATCTGCCATGGCGACTGGAACCTGATGTCCAGCATCGAGCGCTACCTGAAGCAGAGCTTCGAGCGCCGGGTCATCAAGGAGGTCAAGGGCACCTACAGCGGTCCGAAGAAGGTCAAGGCATCGGGCAAGGCGGTAGGGGTCAAGAAGAAAAAGACTGACAAGAAAGGTGACAAGAAAGCCGTCGCCAAGAAAAAGCCTGCCAACCGGCCAAAAGCCAGCGCGCCGCTGGTAAGCCAGGATGGCCTGGCCCCCCTGAAGCGTCGCAAGCCAGCCCCAGCTGCCGAGTAATTCGGCACCTTGTCACCGGCAAGGCCTGCTTCTGAAAACACATTGTGTTGAAGCAGGGCTTGCCCGTGATCCCCTCATAGGCAAGCCCCTGCACCGTTCAAATGTGGAGCGGTAGCTGGTAATGCACCTCACTACCCGTTGATAATCGGCGCTGAATTCATTGTTGCCGAGAGTTTCCCATGCTGTTTTTGCTGACGGGGTGCCTGTCATGAGCACCACCCGCCGCGCGACCGACGCGTTTGCCCTGCAAATCATGCTGGGGTTGTGCCTGATCTGGGGCATGCAGCAGGTCATGATCAAATGGGCTGCGGCCGACATCGTGCCGGTGATGCAGGCCGCCGGTCGTTCCGGTATTGCTGCGGTGCTGGTCGGGTTGCTGATCTGCTGGCGTGGTGGTTGGGAGCATGTCAGCACTACCTGGCGCGGCGGTCTGCTGGCCGGCGGGTTGTTTGGCCTGGAGTTTCTGTTTATTGCCGAAGGCCTGCAACTGACTTCGGCAGCGCATATGTCAGTGTTTCTCTATACCGCGCCGGTGTTTACCGCGCTGGGCTTGCATTGGCTGCTGCCCAGCGAGCGCCTGCGGCCATTGCAATGGCTGGGTATTGCGCTGGCCTTTGGCGGTATTGCGGTGGCATTTGCCGGTGGCGTATCGCTGGAGCATCTGGACGGGCGCATGCTGCTCGGGGATGCCTTTGGTGTGCTGGCCGGCATGGCGTGGGGCGCAACGACCGTCGTGGTGCGCGGCTCGCGGTTGTCCGAGGCCCCGGCGACACTGACGCTGTTCTACCAGTTGTTGGTGGGGTTTGTCGGGCTGCTGATGATCGCCGCGGTCAGTGGCCAGATCGGCCAGGTTACATTTACCCCGATATCGGTTGGCAGCCTGTTGTTCCAAGGCCTGGTGGTGTCGTTCTTCAGTTACTTGACCTGGTTCTGGTTGTTGCGCCGTTACCTGGCATCGAACCTGGCAGTGTTTTCCTTCATCACCCCGTTGTTCGGGGTGACGTTTGGGGTACTGCTGCTGGGCGAGCCGCTCAGTCTGAACTTCATACTTGGGGCCGTCTGCGTGCTGCTCGGGGTCACGATGGTCAGCGCAGAGCAGTGGGTACGTCGACGTTTGCGCAGCCTGCTCGGCCAGTAACGGGGGACAACAGCAGGGTGCCCGCCAGCAACAGGCCGGCGCCTGCGACTATCAACGCGGGCTCAAGGCTGGCGGCAAACTGGGTACTCAGGGCGGCCAGCAAAGGACCGCTCAGTTGACCAAGGGCAAAACAAGCGGTCAGCAGCCCCGCATTGCGTTGGGTGGCGTGTGGTGCCAGTTCCCGAGAGCGCTGCATCACCAACTGCATACAGGCCAGGAACGGCGTACCGCATAGCACCACGCCCAGCGCCAGGCCGGGGCCGTTCCCCAGCAGGCAAGCAAATACCCCGGCGGCCTGCAGCCATAGCGTTACCATCAACCAGCGTGACGTGCTGCCTTGTCCGGGGCGACGCCGACTGACCATCACCACACCCAGCGTTGCCGCCAGGCCAAAGCCGGGCCAGAAAAGGTCGGCCAGCCACTGGCCGTGGAAGTGTGTATTGGCCATTTGCGACATGAAGGTCGCCGGAATGATGTAGCCGGTGCCGTACAGCGCATAGATAACGCTCAGACGGGCAATTCCCGGTGTGCTGCCGCCCAGGCTGATCGCTGCATTTGTAGCGGTTGCGGGTTGCGGCAGCAGCGGCAGAATGGCCAGTAGCATCAGCAGGGCGGTGGCGGCATAGATCAACCACAGCGGTGCGGAACCGAGCCCCTGTAGGTTGGAATACAGGGCGAGCAAACCGGTCAGGCAGATGCCCATGCCTGGGCCTGCAAAGACCAAGGCGCCCAACTGCGTGCGGTTGCTTTGCGCGGCCAACTGCTGGCTTAAGCTGGTGATCATCACCAGCACCCAGGCACTGGCCACACCGGTACCAAAGCGCAGCAGCATATGCGCCCAGAAGCCGTTCGCCCAGAACGACGCCAGGGTCAGCAGTACACACAGCCACAGTCCGGCCAGCAAGCGCAGCCGGACCTGCCCGGGCCGGCGCGCAAACATGCCGTCCAGCGCGCCCACGAAGTAACCCAGGTAGTTGGCTGCCGCCACCACCCCGGCAGCACTGAGGCCCAACTGACCTTCGCTGATCAGGTGTGGCAGTTGTGGGGTCAGGGCAAAACGGCCAATTCCCATCGCCATCATCAAGGCGACGAAGCTGGCGAGCAGGCGCAGAGTCGGGGACATGACGGGTCTCCAATGCAAGGTTCGATGACCGTCAGGCTAGTGCGCATTGACTTTCAATAAAATTGAATAATTATGATGAACCTGTTCTTTTTTAGAGAATGACCATGGAGCTCAGTCAGCTGAGAATCTTTCAGGCGGTTGCCGAGACGGGTTCGGTTACCCGGGCTGCCGAGCAGTTGCATCGGGTGCCGTCCAACCTGTCGACGCGCCTGCGCCAACTTGAGGAGCAATTGGGCGTAGAGCTGTTTCGTCGCGAACGGCAGCGTCTGCAGTTGTCACCGGCAGGAAAGGTGTTGCTGGATTACGCCGGACGCCTGCTGGCCTTGCACGATGAGGCCTTTGCCGCAGTGCAGGGCGGCCAGCCGGCAGGGAATTTTGTGCTCGGCACCATGTACAGCACGGCTGCCATCCATTTGCCTGCCTTGCTGGCGCGTTATCATCGGGCCTACCCCGCGGTCAATTTGCAGGTGCAGGCGGCGCCCAGTGGTGAACTGCTTGAAGGCTTGCTCAGTGGGCGCCTGGATGCTGCACTGGTCGATGGTCCGTTGAGCCTGGCGGGCCTGGATGGTGTGCCGCTGTGCGATGAAACCCTGGTGTTGATCACCGAGGCCGATCATCCCCCGGTGCGCAGTGCCCGCGACGTGGCAGGGCGTGCGGTATTCACCTTTCGTCAGGGCTGTTCGTACCGGATGCGTCTTGAAGCCTGGTATGCCCACGACCATGCGGCCATGGGCCGGGTGATGGAAATTGAGTCCTACCCCAGCATGTTGGCTTGCGTTATTGGCGGCGCCGGTGTCGCACTGATGTCGCAATCCATGCTGGAGAGCTTGCCGGGGCGTGAAAGCGTGGCGGTTCACCGTTTGCAGTCACCGTTCGACGAGGCCACCACCTGGTTGATGTGGCGCAAGGGCATGCTGGGGGCGAACCTCAGTGCCTGGGTGGCGTTGCAGCAGGAAGACCGGCTTGAGCCCGTGCAATGCCGTATGGTCAGCGCTTGATTGAGGTCAAGCCGTGTTTTCTTTGTCAGATTCAGCGGTGCGCGGAGAAGGACATCGGGCTATGATCTCTATGAAGCGCCGCAGGACTTCTTTGCCGCGCCAGATAGCCCGTAAGGGGGATGTCATGAAAAATGCGCTGTATAACTGGCTACATGACCTGGCTGTTGCGCTTGGCCTGATTCCGCCACCGCTGCAACCGGTTCCGATTCCCAGTGATGAGGAGCAACGCAAACGCCAGCCGCGCAAGTAAACTGGCGCAGTATCGGCCTGAAAACCGTCGCATCATGGCGAATGCGACGGTATGTTCAGGTCAGGCCAGTTCTGCTGCTTTCACGGGCTGGCGTGACATCAGGCTGACCGCGATGAAGCTGATCAGGCCAATTGCCAGGCTGTAGTAGATGGGCGTATTGGCTTCCAGGCCATCCTTGAACATGAATACCAGTGCGGTGCCGAAACCCAGCACCATGCTGGTGATTGCGCCTGCAGTGGTCGCGCGCTTCCAGTAGATCGCGCCGATCAGCGGAATCAGCATGCCACCGACCAGCAGGTTGTAAGCCAGGGTCAGCGCGCTGATCACGTCGTTCACCACCAGTGCAATGCCCAGCACAACGATACCGGTCAGGCAGGTAAACAGACGGTTCACTCCCAGGCTCGACTGCTTGCCGCCGCGCAGCCGTGGCAGCAGGTCTTCGGTCAGCGTGGTGGAGGCTGCCAGCAGGCCAGCACTGGCGGTGGACATCATGGCAGCCAGGGCGGCAGCCATCAGCAGCCCCCGGATACCATCGGGCAGGGTGCCCTTGATCACTGCGGCGAAGGCGTTGTTGGGGTTGCTCAGGTCAGGCATCAGCACATGTGCTGCCATACCGATCAGAGCGCAGGCCAGACCATAGATCACACAGTAGATGCCAGCGGTCGTACCGGCATATTGAGCCACCTTTTCGTCGCGCGCGGTGAACACCCGTTGCCAGATGTCCTGACCGATCAGGATGCCGAAGAAGTAGATCAGGAAGTAGGTGATGATGGTGTCCCAGCCGATGGTTGTGAAACTGAAACTGAAACTGGCTTCTGGCAGTTTGTTCACCAACTCATCCCAACCCCCGACCTTGTACAGGCAAACCGGTAGCAGGATGAACATCAGGCCGACGGTCTTGATCACGAACTGGACGATGTCTGTCAGGGTCAGTGACCACATGCCACCGATGGTTGAGTAGGTCACGACCACGCCACCGCCGAGCACAATGGCCAGCCAGAACGGCAGGTCGAGCAGCACTTCCAGAACGGTGCCGATGGCCAGGACAGAGGTCACCCCAATCATCAGTGCATAAGCCAGCATGATCGCGGCACTGGCTTGACGTGCCATGGGGTTATAGCGGCGCTCAAGTACCTGGGTGACAGTGAAGATACGCAGGCGCAACAGCGGTTTGGCCAGGAACAGGTTCAGGGCGATGATGCCCATGCCCAAGGCGGCGCAAAGCCAGAAACCCGAGATACCATGGACATAGCCAAGGCGTACAGAGCCAACGGTAGACGCGCCGCCCAGTACGGTGGTGGCCATGGTGCCCATGTACAGGGTCGGGCCGAGGTTGCGGCCAGCGACAAGGTAGTCTTCATGGGTCTTGGCTCGGCGCATTCCATACCAGCCGAGCGTGAGCATGCCGGCGGCATAAATCAGCACAACGAAAATATCCAGGGCCATGGGGTGTCTCCGATTGTCTTTATTATGGTGAGATCGACCTCGCGGGCGGTCATGGCCGCCCGGGGCATTCTTCAGTACAGCGGGCCGGTCAGCGGCCGCGCTGTCATGGCTTCCTGCCGTGGCGGTTGTCCTGGAGGTGTTGCTTTAGCGGCGTGCCACGCCCGGCAATACGCACAGCATTTCGTAGAGCAGGTTGGCGCCGAGCAACGAGGTATTGCCGGTCGTGTCATAAGGCGGGGACACTTCCACCAGGTCGCAACCGATCAGGTCCAGGCCCTGGCAGCCACGAATGATCTCCATGGCCTGTATGGTGGTCAGGCCACCGATTTCTGGCGTGCCGGTACCAGGCGCCCAGGCCGGGTCGATACCGTCGATGTCAAAGCTAAGGTAGACCGGGCCGCCACCGACTTTCTCGCGCACTTCAGCCATCAGTGGCTCTAGCGACTGGTGCCAGCACTCCTCGGCTTGAACCACCCTGAAGCCCTGCTTGCGGCTCCAGTTGAAGTCTTCTGCGGTGTAGCCTTGGGCGCGCAAGCCAATCTGGACCACCCGGTCGCAGTCCAGCAGGCCTTCCTCGACTGCGCGGCGGAAGGTGGTGCCGTGGGCGATTTTTTCGCCGAACATGTGGTCATTGACGTCGGCGTGGGCATCGATATGCACCAGCCCGACCTTGCCGTGCTTTTTATGGAGGGCACGCAGGATCGGCAGGGTCACAGTGTGGTCGCCGCCCATGGTCAGTGGAATCACATCGTGTGCCAGGATCTGATCGTAGGCCTCTTCAATGATCCGCACCGCGTCGAGCAGATTGAACGTGTTGATTGCCACATCACCGATGTCGGCCACCGACAGTGAGTCGAAGGGGGCGGCACCGGTTGCCATGTTGTAAGGGCGGATCATCACCGACTCGGCACGTATCTCCCGTGGGCCGAAGCGAGTACCTGAGCGTAGCGAGGTGCCGATGTCCAGCGGAATACCGACAAACGCGGCATCCAGGCCGGCTGCGCTTTGCAGGTGGGGGAGACGGAGCATGGTGGCGATACCGCCGAAGCGCGGCATTTCGTTGCCGCCCAGCGGTTGATGAAGAATCTTGTCCACGGTCTGGCCTCATCGATTCGATAGTTTTAGTGGTTGAAACCTGTCGGGCTGAAGCGGGAAGGCAACTGAAACACCGCGCACAGGCCGGGTTGTGGCGGAGTCTGCAAAACGTAGTGGTTGAAAAGAATCGCTACAGCTAAATACTTACTTCAGATTTTTATGAACTATGCGCCCGGTGCTGGTTAGACTTTGCAGACCACCCCTCACGGATCAACCGAATATGGCCAACGCATTGCCTGACCTGAAACTGCTGCGCATCTTCGTCAGCGTCGTGCGTCATCAAGGGTTCGCCAATGCCCAGCAAGAGTTGAACCTGTCGACCTCGGCCATCAGCACCTACATGAGCCAGTTGGAATCTGCGTTAGGGATCGTGCTGTGCCATCGGGGGCGTGGTGGCTTCAGCCTGACCAGCAAGGGTGAACTGTTTCATCAGGAAACGTTGCGCTTGCTGGCGGAAATGGAAGGTTTCGAGCAGTACGCTGCAGCGCTCAAAGGCGAGTTGCGTGGCACGCTTAACCTGGGTGTGATCGATTCCACGGTAGGTGACCGGGCCTTGCCGCTGGCCGAGGCCATTGGTGCATACAGTCAGGAGCACCCGGCGGTGCATTTGCACTTGTCGGTGTCCAGCCCTTACGAGTTGCAGTTGGGCGTGCAGGACAACCGCCTGGACCTGGCGATTGGCGCGTTTTCCACGCGCATGAGTGGCTTGCTGTATCAGCCGCTGTACCGCGAGCAACACTGGTTGTACTGCAGCAATCGCCATCCGCTCTACCTGCAACGGCGTATTCCCGAGCAAGTGATTACCCAGCAGCGCATGGTCGGGCGCGGTTACTGGAGCCAGGCGGAACTTGCTCGGCATGGTTTCAAGCACAGCGCGGCAACGGTGGAGAGCATGGAGGCACAACTGATCCTGGTGTTGTCCGGTGCCTACATTGGTTATTTGCCCGAGCACTATGCACAGGCCTGGGTGGACAAGGGCGATTTGCGGGTACTGTCCCCGGCGACTTTCGGCTACCAAGCGCCATTTTCCATGATCATCCGCCGCGGGCGCAGCCGCGAACCGTTGATCCAGACCTTTCGTGATTTGCTCAAGGCACAGCTCATGCCAGCCTGAACGGTATGTCTGGAAAATATTTTTCGAAAATCGGGAAATTTCTGGGTTTTTTCGCCATCACGCCCGTAAAGGCTCTGCTAAACCTTCCTTTGCTTGATGATTTTCTATCATTTTCCTCCAAGCAGGGAACGCCCAGATGCGCATGAATTTGCCCGTAACTGAGCATGAAAGAACCTTTCCCAATGAACAGCGGCTAATCTCCACTACCGACCTGAACAGCCGCATTACCTACTGCAACGATGCCTTTATCTCGATCAGTGGTTTTACCAATGAGGAACTGGTAGGCCAGACGCACAACCTGGTACGTCATCCGGACATGCCGCCTGCGGTGTTTGCTCATATGTGGGAGACCATCAAACAGGGAAAGCCCTGGATGGGCGTGGTCAAGAACAGGGCCAAGAACGGCGATTTTTACTGGGTAAGTGCCTACGTTACAGCGATTTATGAAAATGGCCGGATCAGCGGTTATGAGTCGGTACGTTCAGTGCCGAGCCGTGAGCAGATTCGCCGCGCCTCGGCATTGTATGCGCGCTTGCGCCAAGGGCGTTCGGCGCTACCGGTCGCTGCACGGCTGGGTACCCAGTTGGCTCATGGCTGGCCATTGCTGGTTGCAGGAGGCGTGTCGGCAGCAGGGTACTTGTGGTTGCCGCAATACGCGGCGCTGGGTGTGTTGGCGGCGAGCCTGCTTGCGGCCTGGTACCTGACCGAATCGCGACAGAACCGCGCCATCAAGCGCACTTTGGCTGAGCACCCCAAAGCCTTCACCAGCCCGCTGGTTGCACTGACCTACAGTGACAATGCGGGGTTGCTGGGGCAGTTGGAGCTGGCCATTATCAGTGAGGAGGCCCGGCTGCAGACCGCGCTGACCCGGCTGGTTGATGCGGGCGTCGGGGTCAAGGCGCGGGCGGCGCAATCTTCCGATTTGTCGGGCTCCCAGGCGCAGATGCTCGATCGTCAACGCAATGAGACCGACCAGTCCGCCACGGCCATCGCGCAAATGGCTGCGACGATTCAGGAGGTGACCCACAATGTGCAGAACACGGCCATTGCCGCTTCCGATGCTGACAAGCTGACTCAGCAGGGCAGTGATCTGGCTCAGCAGAGTTTGCAAGCGATGAGCAGTATGAGCGAAGCGGTCAACAACATTGGCGTGGCAGTGCATGCCTTGGCTGACCAGACCCAGTCGATTGGCAGCGTCGTGGATGTGATCACCTCGATTGCCGAGCAGACCAACCTGCTGGCGCTGAACGCGGCCATTGAGGCCGCCAGGGCGGGGGAGCAGGGGCGGGGCTTTGCGGTCGTGGCCGATGAGGTTCGCTCGCTGGCCCAGCGTACCCGTACCTCAACCGAGGAAATCCACCAGATCATTGCCTCGCTGCGTTCCGGTGCCGAGCGCGCCGTGAGCACCGCGACCAAGGGCGAGCAGATTTCCCGTGACAGTGTGCAGCGCGTTGAGGCCGTGCAATCAGCATTGGTCGGTATTAGCCAGGCCGTGAGCCGCATTACGGGCATGAGCCAACAAATGGCCACGGCTTCCGAGCAACAAAGCCATGTGGCCGAGGACATCAATCAGCAGATTACCCGTATCGCCCAGCTCTGCGACCACAGCGCCGATCAGGCCAAGCAGGGAGCAGAGATCAGTCAGGACCTCGAACACATGGCTGATTACCTGTACAGCCTGGCAGAACGCTTCAACCGCTAGCCCCGGCTACCCACAGGGATGTGGGTAAGCTTTTCGAGCCTGTTGTGGCACACTTGTGCACTCAGGAGAAATCGATGTCCAGAATCAACTGCGAGCGCTGCCTGCGACCGCAAAACCACTGCCTTTGCCCCTTGATCCCCAGCCTTGAGAGCCGTACACGCGTCGTGCTTTTGCAGCACCCAAGTGAAGTCCGCCATGCTCTGAACACTGCTCGCCTGGCTGGCTTGGGCCTGCGCAATGCCGAGTTGCGGGTGGGCGAGGTGTTTGATGACCTGCACGATCTGATCGCGACCCCCGGTTACCGGGTTGCCGTGCTGTTCCCTGGCGATGAAGCGCAAGCGCTTGGCCCCTACAGTAACGACCAGGACTCGCGTCCCTGGTTGCTGGTAGTGCCTGACGGAACCTGGCGCAAGGCACGCAAGTTGTTGCACCTGAACCCGTTGCTGGCGGGCCTGCCGAGGGTCAGCCTGGCAACCGTTCAGCCGTCGCGTTACCGGTTGCGCAAGGCGCCGGAACCAGGCGCGTTATCGACGCTGGAGGCGGTGGTGCAGGCATTGAACGTGCTCGAGGCGCCGGACGTGTTTGACGGGTTGCTAAAGCCATTCGACGCACTGATCGAAGGGCAGATTGCGGCGATGGGCAGTGAGACCTACGCGCGTAACCATGTGCGCTGAGTGTTTGTGCAAAGCGCGGCGGCTCCCGCCAATGGCATAGGCTGTCAACGTTTAACCAGGGTTTTCTGACGCAAGATGTAGACGCTGACCAACACCGCACTGGTCAGCATGAAACCACGCGCCCACGGCAAGGGTACGAAGTAGCAGGACAGGCTGATGCTTGCCCACATCAGGCCGATGGCGTAGACCTTGCCTTTGAGGGGAATGCCTTCGCCGTTGAGGTAGTCACGAATCCACGGGCCCAGTTGGGCGTGGTTGATCAGCCAGTCGTGAAAACGGGGCGAGCTGCGCGCAAAGCAGGCTGCTGCCAGCAGCAGAAACGGGGTGGTCGGCAGTACCGGCAGGAAGATGCCGATCACCCCCAGCGCAACGCTGAGCCAGCCGATGGCCAGCAGCAGGTAACGCATCGGTAAAAACTCAGTGGTGGCGGGGTTTGAGCAGCGCTGGCTTCTCGTCTGGCGCATGGCAGAGCAGATACAGCGCAGTCAGCGCCTCGGGGATCTGCACGATCATGTCGTCCATCAGGTTGGCATCGCTGGCGATGTCGGCAAATTCAGGCTGCTCGTCGAACAGGCCGGAACCGACCATGATCGGCAGCAGCATTTCGCTGACTTCTTCTTCCGCGGTCTCGAACCAGGCTTCTTCACGCAGGAATACGCCTTCCATGAAACCGATGCACCAGCCGCGCAGCTCGGAGTCGTCCGGCTCGTCGCCAAGGTCCAGGTCGCATGGCAGCTCGAACTCCTCGTCGCTGGCCAGTTGGCGCGCGATGTGTTCCTTGAGCTTGATCAGCGTCGTTTCGATCTCGGCGCGCTGGGCGTCGTCCTTGTAATGCGGCTCTTCGGAGAACAGGGCGTCGATCCATTCACGCTCGGGCACGGCTTCGGCGCAGATCGACAGCGCGGTCAGGTAGCCGTGAGCGGCAACGTAGTCCAGCGCTTCCTCATGCAACTCGTCGGCGTCGAGGAAGGCTTGCAGGCGGTTCAATTGCTCAGCGAAGGACATTACAGGGCTACCTTGGGAATAAACGATAATGAATTCTAGCACCTTGCGGTGCAAACGATGCAAAGGAAGACGCTCTATCGTAGAGGCACCTGCGCGGGCAGGTGCTCGGGTATAATGCCCGGCTTTTGTGTCGGGAGCCCTGCGTGGCGGTCCCGGGGTAAAAGCCGCTTACGCATTTTCGGATGAGGCGGATCGGTTTTTCATCCAGCCTGTGGCGAGGATGGTTCTGCGATTTTTGGAGTTTCTATGCTCGAACAGGCTCAGCGCGTCCTCAAGGATATCTTCGGCTACGACAGTTTCCGTGGTCGCCAGGGTGCGATCATCGAATGTGTGGCCAAGGGCGGGGACGCCTTGGTGCTGATGCCTACCGGTGGTGGCAAGTCGCTCTGCTATCAGGTGCCAGGGTTGTTGCGCAATGGTCTGGCGGTGATTGTCTCGCCCCTGATTGCCCTGATGGAAGACCAGGTTGCAACCCTCGATGAGTTGGGGGTGGCAGCTGCCTCGCTGAACTCGACCCTGAGTGCCGAGCAGCAGCGCGAGCTGGCCGGGAAGATCCGGCGCGGCGAAATCAAGATGCTCTACCTGGCGCCTGAGCGTCTGGTTCAGCCGCGTATGCTGGATTTCCTGCGCGGCCTGGAGATTGCGCTGTTCGCGATTGACGAGGCGCACTGCGTTTCGCAATGGGGCCATGATTTCCGTCCGGAGTACCTGCAGTTGGGGCAATTGGCCGAACTGTTTCCGCAGGTGCCGCGTATTGCCCTTACGGCCACGGCCGACATGCGTACCCGCGAGGAAATCGTTACCCGTCTGCATTTGCAGAATGCCGAACGCTTTCTGTCGAGTTTCGATCGGCCGAACATTTTCTATCGCATTGTGCCCAAGGAACAGCCACGCAAGCAGTTGATGGCGTTCCTCGGCGAGCGCCGTGGCAACGCCGGTATTGTCTACTGCCTGTCGCGAAAGAAAGTCGACGATGTTGCAGCCTTTCTCTGTGATCAGGGCTTCCCGGCCTTGCCCTACCATGCCGGCCTTCCCGCTGAAACCCGTGCCAGCAACCAGCGGCGCTTCCTCAACGAAGAGGGCCTGATCATGGTCGCGACCATTGCGTTCGGCATGGGCATCGACAAGCCCAACGTGCGTTTTGTCGCTCACCTCGACTTGCCCAAGTCACTGGAAGCCTACTATCAGGAAACCGGTCGTGCCGGCCGTGACGGGCTGCCCGCCGATGCCTGGATGGCCTACGGCCTGCAGGACATGGTGATGCTCAAGCAGATGCTGCAAAACTCCGAGGGTGATGAGCGCCACAAGCGCATCGAGCAGCACAAGCTCGACGCCATGCTGGCCTTGTGCGAGGAAACCCGCTGTCGGCGTCAGATATTGCTGAACTACTTCGACGAAGAACTCCAGCAGCCGTGTGGTCATTGTGACAACTGCGTTGACAGCGTACAGACCTGGGACGCGACCGAGCCTGCACGCCAGGCCCTTTCGGCCATCTACCGTACGGGGCAGCGCTATGGTGTTGGCCATTTGATCGACGTATTGCTCGGTCGTGATAACGAAAAAGTGCGTAGTTTTGGCCATCAACAGTTGTCGGTATTTGGCGTCGGCAAGGCGCGCCAGGAAGGGGAGTGGCGCTCGCTGTTCCGTCAACTGGTTGCCCGAGGCCTGGCTGATATCGACCTTGAAGGGTATGGCGGCCTGCGCCTTTCCGACAGTTGCCGCCCGTTACTGCGTGGCGAGGTCAACCTGGAGCTGCGTCGAGATCTCAAACCGCAGACCAGCAAAGGCACTGGCAGCTCCGGCAGCCCGGCGAGCCAGTTGGTGCGTGGTGAAGAGCGCGAGCAATGGGAGGCCCTGCGTGCGCTGCGGCGCAAGTTGGCCGAGGAGCATGGCGTACCGCCTTACGTGATCTTCCCCGACTCGACGTTGCTCGAAATGCTGCGCAGCCAACCGAGCAGCCTGAGCGAAATGGCCCGGGTCAGTGGTGTCGGTGCGCGTAAGCTGGAGCGCTACGGTCAGGCCTTCCTTGAGGTGCTTGGTGGCGAGGCTGAAACGCCCAGGGTTGTGGTCGATCTGCGTCACGAGTTGGTAACCCTGGCCCGTGCCGGCATGACACCGATCCAGATCGCCGGCCAACTGCAATGCAGTGAAAAAAACGTCTACAGCCTGCTGGCCGAAGCCATTGGTCGTCAGGAACTGTCACTGGAGCAGGCGCTGGACTTGCCGGAAGACCTGTTGCTTGAGCTTCAGGACGCGTTCCTTGATGGCGAGGGGGAGTTGCCGCCAGTTTCGGCGATTGCCGGGCAGTTCGGGGCGCGGGTGCCCGAAGGGGTGTTGTACTGCGTTCGGGCTGCCCTGGCCGCTGAATTTGAGATGTAAAACACCGCTAGTGTCATCATTTATAACGATTGTTGGACAAAATGCCTGGTGTCAGAGCCTTGCCTAAGGGGCTCGGTCATGGTTAGCTGACTAATAATTGTTTTTGATGATGAGTGTGTTATGCCGTTGACCGATCACCACCGCTTTGGGATGCAGCTGGCGCAGATGTCCCGTGGCTGGCGCGCCGAACTGGATCGCCGCCTGGCCGGATTGAACCTTTCGCAAGCGCGTTGGCTGGTGCTGCTGCACCTGGCCCGTTTCGAAGAGGCGCCTACTCAACGCGAACTTGCGCAGAGTGTTGGCGTCGAGGGACCGACCCTGGCCCGTTTGCTCGATAGCCTGGAGGCCCAGGGCCTGGTGCGTCGTCAGGCAGTCCTGGAGGATCGCCGGGCGAAGAAAATTTTGCTCTGCCCTCCCGCCAAACCTCTGATCGAACAGATCGAAACCATCGCCAATGCCTTGCGTGCCGAGCTGTTCACGGGGGTCGATGAAGAGGAGTTGAGCATCTGCATGCGTGTGCATGCACGCATTCTGGCAAACCTGGAGAAGTCCTAGTCATCGGTCAGGAGACAGTACCCGCATGACCCTGCACAAGCCTGAAATCGTCATCACCTATTGCACTCAGTGCCAGTGGCTGCTTCGTGCTGCCTGGCTGGCTCAGGAACTGCTCAGTACCTTTAGCGATGACCTGTCGCGGGTGGCGCTTGAGCCGGCCACGGGAGGCGCCT
The DNA here is from genome assembly GCF_053629555.1 of Pseudomonas sp. HLS-6 TE3448. Lineage (NCBI taxonomy): Bacteria > Pseudomonadati > Pseudomonadota > Gammaproteobacteria > Pseudomonadales > Pseudomonadaceae > Pseudomonas > Pseudomonas sp. HLS-6 TE3448. Next base: position 2,774,264 of record NZ_JBRJIO010000001.1, read on the forward strand.
TTCGCATCACCTGCGACGGTGTGCAGATCTGGGAGCGCAAGGCCGATGGCGGTTTCCCTGAGGCCAAAGTGCTCAAGCAGCGTGTACGCGACCAGATCGATCCGCAGCGCGACCTGGGTCACAACGACCGGCCTTGATCAGGCGCTCTCGGCGGCCTTGAGCTTCTTGCCTTGGCGGCCTGTGGCCATGCGACTGGATACGACAATGGCCAGAATGATCAGCACACCGCCCATGAGCATGCGCGGTGTGGGCGTCTCTGCGAAAATCACCCAGGCCATGGCAATGCCGTAGACCGGCTCCATGGCAAAAACCACCGCCGCAGTGCGTGCCTTGATGACCGCGAGGCTGGCGACGAACAGGCTGTGGGCAACGCCTGTGCAGAACACCCCGAGCAGACCAATCCACAGCCAGTCCAGTGCAGGTACCGCGCTGATCTCCGGCGCCGCCATGGGCAGCAGGCACAGGGCGACCACGGCGTTTTGGCAGAGGGCAGCCTGGACTGCCGGGACGCGTCCGGAATTGGCGCGGTTGATCAGCGACAGCAATGAAAACAGCAGCCCGGAAAGTAACGCCCACAGCAGGCCGCCGGTGGCTTCGCTGGCGAGGTTGAAGTCGGGGGTGACCAGAATCAGGCCAAGGCTGACCAGCGCTACCAAAAGTACCTCGTTGCCACGGATGCGTTCGCGAAACAGCAGGCCTTCAAGGATGATGGTAAAGGCCGGAAAGCTGGCAAAGCCCAAGGTGGCGATCGCGACGCCCGCGACCTTTACGGCAATGAAGAAGCTGACCCAGTGCCCCGCCAGCAGTACTCCGCCGAGCGTGAGGCGTTGCCAGTCCTGATTGCGCAAGCGGATCCAGCCTTGCCCGGCGAGGGCTGCGAACGCAGCCAGTGCCGCTACCGCGAACACCGCTCGACCAAAGACGATGATCGACGGTGCGGCGCTGGCAAGCTTGCCAAACACGCCAGTCAGGCCGAAAAACAGCGCGCCAATATGCAAGGCGCCCAGGGCGGTGCGGTGATTCATGGAGGTCCTTGTTGTTTGAGTGAGGCAGCCTGCTCAGTGTAAAAGTCGGTTGTGCTGCCTGTCTGTCGCGATCCTCGCGTCAGTTGTCGCCGGGCTCTCGGCGCAATGCGCCAGGCGTGCAACCAAATACCTTGAGTACGGCGGCAGCGAATGCGCTTTGCGAACTGTAACCAACGCGACAGGCAATCTCACCGATAGGCAGCGTTGTGCTTCTCAGTAGATGGCGAGCCTTTATCAGGCGGCGCTGGCGAATATAGTCCATCGGGGGCGTGGCGCACTCGGCCATGAATCGTGCGTGCAGTCGCGCACTGGACAACCCGGCGAGCCTTGCCAAGTCGGCTACCTGAAGCGGGTAGGCAGCATACTGCTCAATGTGGGCATCGAAGGCTGCGTAGGGCAGCAGGCGCTCAGGCACATGCGTTGTTGCGGCGTCACTGAGACTGGCCAATAGCAAGACAGCACCCTGCTGGGCAATCACCGGGTCGTTCACCGGGCTTGCTGCCAGCCAGTCGACCAGTTGCTGCTGGCGGCTGTTCAGGTTGATTGCGCCGGGGTGATCCAGCAGGCGTTGGCTGGCTTCGGCGTGCTCGCCAAGGCGTTTCCCCAACCATTGACCCACCGGCACATCCAGTACAAGGCAGTGACTGCCCTGGGGGCTGCCACAGGTGTGATGTGCGCCAGAGGGCACCACCATTAACCCCTGACGCTCGATTTGCCCTGCGTGTCCCTCGACTTCGAAGTCCAGGCGGCCGCGCAGACCGAACACCAGTTGTGGGTGCCCATGGCTGTGGGCAATCAGGTCATGATTGTAGTGACGCAGCGTAAATATCGAGCCGGCGCTCATCAATGCTTCCTCGAAGTGCAGCAGCGCAGTTTACATCTCTTGGTGGCTGGCACGCTTTTCAGCAGCACAATCGAGTTTGCCGGGAACACCGGGCTAGAAAGTGATCTTGCCACGCAGCATGTCGCGGTACATCGCGAAATCGCCAATCAAGCTGTAGAACGGGTGGCTGAACGTGGCCGGACGGTTTTTTTCAAAAAAGAAATGCCCGACCCATGCGAATCCGTAACCTGCAACAGGTAGCGTCAGCAGCAGCGCCCAGTTGCCAGTGGCCACCGTGTAGGCTGCCAGCGCGATGACCAGGCTGGTGCCGATAAAGTGCAGGCGGCGACAGACAGTGTTGCTATGCTCCCCCAGATAGTAGGGGTAGAACTCGGCAAAACTGCTGAAATGCTGAGGGCTGTTCACGATAACGCTTCCTTGGTTTATCGGATATGGCCACGGTACACGACGTGGAGCCTGAATTGAGTCTAGAGTCATTAGCTACATCAGCCAGTGACAATAGGCGCCGTTTTAGTATCCTTCTGGTTCACCGCATCGCGGTATGTGAACTTAAAAGAAGCCAGCCATGAGCGTAAGAACCACTTCAGCAAGCTGGGCAACGGGAATCGTCAAGGCACTTGAGTTGGAAGGGCTCGATTGTCGTGCCATGTTTGCCCAGCTTGGTCTGGATTTTGCGGCGTTGGATGACCCCGACGCGCGCTTTCCACAGGACTCCATGACCCGCCTTTGGCAGTTGGCAGTGGAGCTGTCCGGCAATCAGGCGATTGGCCTGAACCTGGCCCGTGTGGTGCGCCCGGCTTCCTTTCACGTCGTCGGCTATGCGTTGATGTCCAGTCGAACCCTGGCGGAGGGGTTCGAGCGTCTGGTGCGTTATCAACGAATCATTGCTGAAAGCTCCGATCTGGCGTTTCGCCTGGAGCCTGAGGGGTATGCATTGGTGCTGACAGTGCATGGTGATCACCTGCCGCCGACCCGGCATAGCGCCGAAGCCTCGTTGGCGTGTGCGTTGTCGCTGTCCAGTTGGCTCAGCGGTCGTCCTATCCAGTTACGGCGGGTGTTGATCCATGGGCCCGAGCCTGTCGATCAGGAGCCCTATCGCCAGGCCTTCCAGGCCCCGCTAGTGTTTGGTGCCGAGCACAATGCGTTGATTTTCGAGCGCAAAGACATGGAAGCGCCATTGCCCACCGCCAACGAGGCCATGGCTGCCTTGCATGATCGTTTCGCGGGTGAGTACCTGGCGCGGTTTTCCGAGAGCCGCGTAACGCATCGGGCCCGTCAGGTGCTATGCCGGATGTTGCCTCAGGGCGAGCCGAAACGGGAGATGGTTGCCCAGGCGCTTCACCTGTCCCAGCGCACCTTGCAGCGACGATTGCAGGAAGAAGGCACCAGCTTCCAGGCCTTGCTCGATGACACCCGCCGTGAGTTGGCTGAGCAGTACCTCGCCCAGCCGGGCATGACGTTGCTAGAAGCGGCCTATCTGCTGGGGTTTGCTGACCCGAGCAACTTTTTTCGGGCTTTCCGCCGCTGGTTTGATGAGACGCCCGGAGAGTATCGGGCCCGCCTGAGTGGGTGTGTGCCGAGCGCTTAGCGGGTCAATGACGCCAGAACGCTGGCATGCACAGCACCAGCACCGTGATGATTTCCAGACGGCCGAGCAGCATGCCGCCCGCCAGAATCCATTTCGCAGCATCCGGAAGGCTGGAGAAGTTGCCGGAAGGGCCGATGGTCTCGCCCAGTCCCGGCCCAACGCCTGAAACGGTGGCTGCTGCACCGGTCAGAGCGGTCATCCACTCTACGCCCAGCAACGACAAGGCCAAGGCAATGACACAGATCGTGGTGGCGAAGAAGAACGAAAAGGTCAGAATCGAGCGCACGATCTCTTCGTCGAGACGATGCCCGTTGTACTTCTGTTTGATCACCGCGCGGGGGTGGATCAGTTGATTCAGGTTGGCCTTGAGCAGGGTATAGGCGACCTGAAAGCGGAAGATCTTGATCCCGCCAGCGGTCGAGCCTGAGCAGCCGCCGATAAAGCCGAGGTAGAAAAACAGCATCAGCGAGAAGTTGCCCCAGAGGCTGTAGTCGCCCAAGGCAAAACCAGTGGTGGTCACCACGGATGTCACGTTCAGCGCTACATGGCGCAGGGCTTCGAGCCAGTGAAGACTGGTCGTGGCCCAGTACCAGGTGCCGAGCACTGCCCAGGTGACCAGCAACAAGCCGAGCAACCCGCGAACCTGATGATCTCTGAACAGTGCTTTGCGGTTACCGCGCAGCGTTGCGACATACAGGGTGAAGGGCAGGCTGCCGAGGATCATCACCACCACGGCAACCCAATGCACGGCGGGTATGTCCCACTTGGCAAGAGACTGGTCGGAGGTTGAGAAGCCTCCGGTGGAAATGGCCGACATGGCGTGGTTGATGGCGTCGAACGGGTTCATGCCGGCGAGCCAGAACGCCAGGGCGCCGAGTGTGGTGAAACCGACGTAAACCATGACAATCGACTTGGCGACCATGTGTGAGCGCGGCATGACCTTTTCCGAGCGGTCCGACGACTCGGTCTGGAACAGGCGCATACCACCGATACGCAGCAACGGGAGAATCGCCACAGCCATTGCGATGAAGCCGATACCGCCAAGCCAGTGCAGCAGCGAGCGCCAGATCAAAATGCCTGGCGACATGGTGTCCAGGCCGCTGAGTACGGTGGCACCGGTGGCAGTGATGCCCGACATGCTTTCGAAAAATGCGTCGGTGTAGCTGATGTGCTGGGTCAGCAGAAAGGGCAATGCAGCAAAGATACACACCACCAGCCAACTGCTGACGGTAAGCAGGTACATGTCCCGTGGGCGCAGTTGCACGTGCTCCGGACGTCCGGGAACGACCAGTGCCAGACCGGCTAGAAAGGTGATCAGGCTGGCCCAGAGGAATGAGGTCAGGTCGCCGGTGCGCTCGAAAAGCACCAGGGTGGCCATGGGCACGACCATGCTGATTGCCAGGGTAATCAGGAAGATGCCGATAATGAAACCAATGATCCTTAAGGTCGGCAACGCCATGTGATCTGCTCTGACTCGATGCGGAAAGGCGCCATTCTACCTATGGACCTTTTTATGTAAACGCTAGAATAGCCTCACATTTAATTACAGGGGGTAGCCGATGGAGGCTCTCGACGCATTGCTCAACCGTGTTTCCGTTCCACGCCTGGTGGAGCCGGCACCGAATGCTGCACAGCGTGAGGCGCTGTTTCAGGCAGCCTTGCGTGCCCCCGATCACGGTCAACTGCGGCCATGGCGATTTCTCACCGTCGAAGGCGCGGCTCGCGAACAACTGGGGCAGCTGTTGGTCGAGGCGACCGAGCTCAAGGGTGATACGACCCAGGCGACGCTGGACAAAGCCCGTGCCATGCCCTTGCGGGCGCCACTGCTGATCGTGGTCATTGCCCGTTTGCAGGACCACTTCAAGGTGCCCAAGTCGGAGCAGCGTCTGGCCGCAGGATGCGCGGCGCACGGCATTCTGCTGGCGGCTTATGCCCAGGGGATTGGCGCGGTGTGGCGTACCGGTGATCTGTCCTACAGCGCCCATGTGGCCAAGGGGCTGGGCTTGGCCGAAGGGGAGGAGGTTCTTGGCTTCCTGTACCTGGGCACGCCTCAGAACGAACCCCGTACAGCGCCGATACTGGCCACCGAGGACTTCGTCAGCGCCTGGTCGATGCCGGGCTAAGTCGTTCTGTGCTGCACAGTCACCCGATGAGGTTACTGTGCAGCACCTTGCGACGGTAACGTCAGGGTCGCTACAAACCCGCCTTGCGGATGATTGCCCAGTGTGAGGCTACCGCCATGACGTTCCACTGCTCGCCGTGCAATGGCTAGCCCCAGGCCATGACCTGCTGCGCTTTGCCCTGGGGCTCGGAAGAATGGTTTACCCAGTTGCTCCAGGTGTTCGCCGGCTACACCTTGGCCATGGTCACGCACGCTGATAACGACCCGTTCACTGTCACCAGTGGCCTTGAGCTCAATAGGCTGCCCGGGCGGGTTGAAGCGTTGGGCATTGCGCAACAGATTGTCCAGCGCACGCTCCAGCAGTGTCGGCCAGCCTTGAAGGGTCAGCCCGGGCTCACTGTCCAGGTGTATGTCCTGCTCTGGTGCATTGAGCAGTGCATCCTTCTGTACGTTCAGCAGCAGCGCCGAGAGGTCAATCGGCTCGGCTTTGGCCTGTTCGGCATCGACACGGGCCAATGCCAGGATTTCACTGATCAGGGCTTCCAGTCGGTCGCATTCACGGGTCAGTCGGGGCCATAGCGCTTCGCGTTGTTCCGGCCCGGCGCGCTCCGCAAGGGCCAGAGCGATGCGCAGGCGTGCCAGTGGCGAGCGCAGCTCGTGCGACACATCGCGCAGTAGTTGGCGCTGGCTGCCTATCAGGCTTTGCAGGCGTGCGCCCATGCGGTTGAAGTCGTTGGCCAGTACGCCAAACTCGTCACGTCGGCTGGCCAGTCGAGCCAGGCTGTTCTGTTGGTAGGTGGTTTGCCCCAGGTCATGCACTGCGCCGCGCAGCCTGCCCAGTGGGCGAGTGATCGACAGGGTCACCAACAGGCTGAACAGGGTCAGCACGACCAGTGCGATGCCCAATGCGCTCAATGGCCAGAGCAGGCTTTCGCGGTGCCAGGCGTCGAGTTCCGGGTGTGGGATGCGGTAGATCAGCAGGTAGGTGTCGCCCGTGTCGGGGCTGGTGTACTCCTCTGTGAGGCGACGCCAGGGTAGTTGCCGTTCATCATTGTGGCGGCGAGCCTCAAAGGCGGCGGCGCGGCGCGGGAAGGTTCCGGGGACGACAGCATCTCCGCCGTCGTTCAGCACCTGGACGTCGATGTGATATTGCCGTTTTCGCTGTTCCAGCAGGTCCTGAGCGACTTCCGGGCCGTCCCGCTCATAGCGTTCGGTCCAGTTTTTGGCCAGTGTGTTCAGCCCAGGATGACGGCTGAGAATCCAGGTGTCCTGGTTCAGCATGTGGCCCAACAGGATCGACAGGCCGGCAACCAGCGTGATGGCCAGCCAAAAACTGGCAAGGATGCGCCAGAACAATGAACGCAAAGGAGGCACCTCTAACGGAAAATGCCCGGTGTGCGGTGGCAGACCGGGCAGTTGTGGCACAGCTTACTGGGCCTTGTTGGCTTTTTCAGCTTTCCAGGCTTTGAACTCGTTCCACTCGGCGCGGCGCTCAGCCTCTTTCTTCTTCATTTCGTCGAACTGCTTTTGCTGGTCGGGTTTGAGCAGTGCACGAATGTCGGCCTGGGTTTTATCTTCCTTGGCCTTCAACTCGTCTTTCATGGCTTTTTGATCGGCTGCCGGGAGTTTTTCCAGGTAGCGCTGGGTGATTTCGCGACGCTCTTTCATTTGTTCGCCCATCAGCTTGCGGACCTGTTGGCGTTGCTCGTGGGTCAGGTCCAGTTGGGCAAAGGGCGCGCCGCCGCGGTGGTGTTCGCCTTGGTGCGGGCCGCCCTCGGGCATGGCCATGGCGACCGTTGGCAGGGTCGCGGCGAGCATCAGGGCGATCAGGGTCTTGCGCATGGTGAGTCTCCTTGTCTGAAGCCGGTAGTGGCCGGATGTGCTCAGTGTAGGGAGATCAAGGTCAGCGGCGGTCAGGCAAGCGTAAAGCTTGGGTAAAGAGTCGCTGGTGTCGGCCTGACATTAGAGGCTGTAGTAATAGCCTCGGCTACGCAGCGCGACAATTCGCGGGCGGCCATCCGGGTGTGGGCCCAGCTTTTTGCGCAGGTTGCTGACGTGCATGTCCAGGCTGCGGTCGTAGAGCGTAAGTTTTCGTCCGAGGGCGATCTGTGCAAGCTCCTGTTTTTCCAGCGGCTCGCCGGGCTGACGCAGCAGGGCTTCGAGAATGCGGCTTTCGGAGAGGGTCAGGGTTTGCTCATGTTCGTCGATGCTGATGACGCCACGGGCCGGGCTGAAGCTCAGGTCACCGATTTCCAGCTGGCTGGGTGGCGCTGCCGGGTGGCTGCGTCGCAGCACGGCGCGCAGGCGCGCAGTCAGTTCTCGAGGGTCACAGGGTTTGGCGAGGTAGTCGTCGGCGCCCAGCTCCAGGCCGAGAATGCGGTCGAGTGGCTCGCCGCGAGCTGACAGCATCACCACAGGCAGCTCGGCATGCTCGCTGCGCAGTTGCTTGAGCACTTCAAGGCCACTGCCGTCGGGCAGCATCACGTCCAGTACCACTGCGGCTGGCGCGTACTCGGCCAAGGCCTTGCGCGCACTCTGGCCATCGTGGCAAGCACGCACCTGAAAGCCTTCCTGGGTCAGCCAACTGCTCAGCAGTTCGCAGAGCTCCTCGTCATCATCGATCAGTAACAGCTCGCTCATGTCTCACTCAATTCAACCATTGCCGGCGCCGTCTGTAGCTGCCGCTGGCAAAGATACCGCAGAGTGCTGCCAAGAGTGCAACTCCACCGCCAATCACGAACCATTGCTGTTGATCGGTCAACAGTTTTATCGGGCTGTTGGTTTGCAGCGCCTTGACCTGAGCCTTCAAACGCTGGTTTTCCTGGCGAAGTTCACTCAGCTGTGAGCTTTCGCGTGTGTTGTCGAGCGTTTGCAGTTGTTGGGTCAGCGCCTGGCGCTGTGCTTCGCTTTCCTTCAAACGCTGTTGCAGCTCGGTGATCTGGCTGCCGGCACTGAGTGACAGCGGGGTGCTGGCAGCGGCCTCTTCGGCCTGAGCAAGCGGGCTCAACAGCAACAGGGACAGCAGCAGGGACAACGGACCTTGACGCATCGGAACTCCTGATTCCACTTGAGTGTTCCAGAGGTTGTCGGCCGTTTAACGAGAATGATGAGCGATTGGCGCTAGAAAGGCATGCTGGCAGGCGGTGCGCTGTTGTACGCACCGCCTCTGGCATTACGGCAGGACTTGCTTGAACGGCTTGACCACAACCTTGTCATAAACCCCGGCGGCAACGTACGGGTCGGCGTCAGCCCAGGCCTGGGCGGCGCTCAGTGACTCGAACTCAGCGACGATCAGGCTGCCGCTGAAGCCCGCTGCACCGGGATCGTTGCTGTCGATGGCCGGGTGCGGGCCGGCCAGTACGACGCGGCCTTCAGCCTTGAGTTGCTGCAGGCGCTCCAGGTGAGCAGGGCGCGCAGCCAGGCGGTTTTCCAGCGAGTTGGCAACGTCACTGGCGATGATGGCGTAGAGCATGTCAGTCCTCGGTTTTCGGTGTGGTGGTGTCACTGTCGTGCAGGTGGCGGGACAGGTACACGCCCTGGCCGACCAGGAAGAGTACGGTCATGCCCAGGCTGCCAAACACCTTGAAGTCGACCCAGAAGCTCTGGAACGTGAATGCGACGAAGAGGTTGGCGGCGCCACAGAACAGGAAGAAGAAGATCCAGGCGACGTTCAGGCGGTTCCAGATCGAGGCCGGCAGCGTCAGGGCGTGCCCCATGATACGTTTGATCAGCACGCGATCGCCGACGAAGTGGCTACCGGCAAAGGCCAGCGCAAACAGCCAGTTCACCACCGGCGCTTTCCATTTCAGGAAGGTCTCGCTATGGAAGGCCAGTGTCAGGCCGCCAAATACCAGGCAGGCGACCAGGGTCAGCCATTGGCCTTTTTCCAGCTTGCGCTGACGGATGAGCAACGCGCCATAGACCACCAGTGAGCTGATGATCAGCATCGCTGTAGCACTATAGATACCGCCCAGCTCGAAGGCGTGGCCGGCAATTTCGACGGCACGGGGTTCAAGTTTGTAGACGATGAAGAACAGGATCAGCGGGATGAAATCGATGAATTGTTTCACAGTGGCAGCCAGAAGCAGGATGTGACGGCATAATAACAAACATCAATGACAGCGAAAGCGCCACCTATGAATGTTGATCTGCACTGCCACAGTACGGCCTCCGATGGCGCCTTGTCGCCCACGGCTCTGGTCGCCCGGGCTCATGAACACGGCGTGCGGACATTGGCCCTGACCGACCACGACACCCTTGAAGGGCAAATTGAAGCGCGTACCGCCACGCGTGCGCTGGGCATGCAGTGGGTCAGTGGCGTAGAGCTGTCCTGCACCTGGGGCGGTGCCACCATTCATGTGCTGGGCTATGGGTTTCCACTCGATGCCGCACCACTGAATGCAGCGGTTGATGCGTTGCATCATGGGCGCTGGTTGCGTGCCGAGGAAATCGACCGGCGGTTGGCGGCGAAAGGCATGACCGGGGCGCTGGACGGTGCACGGGACATTCAGAAGGAGCTCGGCGACAGCGGCAATGCCCCGGCCCGACCGCATTTTGCCGAATTTCTGGTGCGTGCCGGCTACGTCAAGGATCGTGGAGAGGCGTTTCGCAAATGGCTCGGGGCTGGCAAGCTGGGCGACGTCAAGCAGCACTGGCCGAGCCTGGAGGATACCGTCGAAACCTTGCGTCAGTCGGACGCCTGGGTGAGTTTGGCGCACCCGCTGCACTATGAATTTACGCGCAGCAAGCGCCGTCGGCTGATTGCCGACTATATTCAAGCAGGCGGGCAAGCGCTGGAAGTGGTGAATGGGATGATGCCAGCTGAACAGGTCGGCACTATGTCCATCCTGGCCCGTGAATTCGGTCTGCTGGCCAGTGCCGGCAGTGATTTCCATGGTCCGGGCGCCTGGTCGGAGATCGGTGTCTACCGGCCATTGCCCGAGGATCTGCCGCCTCTATGGCGCCGATTCAAGCATGAGCAGCCTAACGACGCGGTCTGAACAGGTAGAAAATGTGAGTCAATTTTTCCAGATTCATCCGGAGAATCCGCAGCCGCGCCTGATCAAGCAGGCCGTGGAGATTATCCGTAAGGGGGGGGTGGTGATCTACCCCACCGATTCGGCCTATGCAATGGGTTGCCAGATCGGCGACAAAAATGCCATTGAACGGGTTCGGCATTTGCGCAAGCTGGACAAAAACCACAACTTCACATTGCTGTGTTGTGACATGTCGCAGTTGGGGCTGTATGCCAAGATCGATACCGGTACCTTTCGCTTGCTCAAGGCCCATGTGCCGGGGCCATACACCTTTATCCTCAATGCTACCCGTGAAGTGCCACGGTTATTGATGCATGAAAAGCGCCGTACCATCGGCCTCAGGGTGCCGGATCATCCGATCATGCTGGCGCTGCTTGAAGAGTTGGGTGAGCCCTTGATGAGCGTGAGTCTGATCTTGCCGGGTGATGACGAACCCATGACTGACCCATATGAAATGCGCCAGCGCCTGGAGCACCATGTCGACCTGATCATCGACGGTGGTTTTGGCGGCCTCAAGGCGTCCACAGTCATCAATCTGGCTGAGGGCGAGCCGGAAGTGGTGCGCGTGGGCTGCGGCGACCCTGCCCCTTTTCTGGTCGAAGCGTGAGCCAGGCCGTCATCACCGAGTCGCTGGTCGATCCACAGGCAGGGGCGCAGCAAGAGTTGCCGCTGGTGCTGGTCTATGGCCAGGCCCTGACCGAAATGCCGGTGGACCTGTACATTCCGCCGGATGCGCTTGAGGTCTTTCTTGAGGCCTTTGAAGGGCCTCTGGACCTGTTGCTCTATCTGATTCGCAAGCAGAACATCGACATTCTCGACATCCCTGTGGCCGAAATTACACGCCAGTACATGGGTTACGTCGAGTTGATGAAGAGTGTGCGCCTGGAGTTGGCTGCCGAGTACCTGGTCATGGCGGCGATGCTGGCCGAGATCAAGTCGCGCATGCTGCTACCGCGCTCGGCGGAGATCGAGGCCGAGGAAGACGACCCGCGCGCCGAGTTGATTCGCCGCTTGCAGGAGTACGAGCGCTTCAAGGCCGCCGCCGAAGGCATTGACGCGCTCAGTCGCGTGGGGCGTGATGTGATCGTGCCCAGGCTTGAGGCGCCTCAAGCCAAGGTGCGCAAGTTGCTGCCTGATGTCAGCCTTGAAGAGCTGCTGGTCTCCATGGCCGAGGTCCTGCGCCGTGGCGATCTGTTCGAGAGCCACCAGGTCAGTCGCGAGGCGCTGTCCACCCGTGAACGCATGAGCGAGGTGCTTGAACGTCTCAAGGGCGGCGGTTTCGTGCCATTTGTCGAGCTGTTTACGGCAGAAGAAGGCAAGCTGGGCGTTGTAGTGACCTTCATGGCGATCCTTGAGCTGGTCAAGGAATCCTTGATCGAACTGGTGCAAAATGAGCCCTTTGCCGCGATCCATGTCCGGGCGCGTGCCGAGTAACCCCTACAAGCAACGAGCATGGCAATGAACCTGAACGACCCGCGGGACCTGGCGCCCCTGCTTGAGGCCTTTCTGTTGGCGTCGGGCAAGCCGCAATCGCTGGAGCGGCTCTTTGAGCTGTTCGAGGAAGCCGAGCGCCCGGAGCCTGCGGTCTTCAAAAAGGCTTTGGAAGTGCTGCGCAAGTCCTGCAATGGCCGTGCGTTCGAACTCAAGGAGGTGGCCTCCGGCTACCGTCTGCAGATTCGCGAAGACTATGCCCCCTGGGTCGGGCGGCTTTGGGAAGAGCGTCCGCAGCGCTATTCACGTGCGCTACTGGAGACCATGGCCCTGATCGCCTATCGCCAGCCCATCACTCGTGGCGAGATCGAAGACGTGCGCGGTGTGGCGGTCAACAGCAACATCACCAAGACCTTGTTGGAGCGCGAGTGGATTCGTGTCGTTGGCTACCGGGAAGTGCCGGGTAGGCCCGCAATGTTCGCTACCACCAAGGCCTTTCTCGATCATTTCAACCTCAAGAGCCTCGACCAGCTTCCGCCACTGGCCGAACTGAGGGAAATGGAACCCGAGCCGCTGCTTGATCCGGACGATGCTCCCGTACCTGCTCATCTGCAGGCGCTGGCGGATGCCAGTGCCGAGCCCGAAGCCGAGCGCGAGGAGACCAGTTTTCACAGCCTGCTGGTTGAGCTCGACTCGATGGAGGAGGGACTCAAGACCGACTTCGAGGACCTGCTCGATGAACCCTCGCCGCCAGCTGAAGAAGCGGAATCTGTCGAAGATTTGCCTCGCGACTGAGCTCACCTTCGAGCGGAAAATGCCCGTTGGCCGGCGATTTTCAATGCGTCTGTGATGCGCCGCGTCTGCGTTCGGCGTATCATTCGCGCCCGTTTGGGCATCAGTGTGCCCACACCATGATTTTCAGTACACCGGGAGGTGCCCAGATGAGTGAACAAGACCTGCAAGAACCCCAACCCCGTCCAGCCGGCGAGAAACTGCAAAAAGTGCTCGCACGTATTGGCGTGGGCTCGCGTCGTGATGTGGAAGCCTGGATCGGTGAAGGTCGCATCAAGGTCAATGGCGTTGCAGCCACCCTTGGCCAGCGCGTCGACCTGCACGACGCCATCTCGGTCGATGGCCGCCTGATCAAGCGAGAAGAGGCGTCCGAAACCGTGCGCCGCGTGATCATGTACAACAAGCCTGATGGTGAGATCTGCACCCGTGACGACCCGGAAGGCCGTCCGACCGTGTTTGACCGCCTGCCTCGCCCGAAGGAAGGCCGCTGGATCAACATCGGTCGTCTCGACATCAACACCACGGGTCTGTTGATGTTCACCACTGACGGTGAACTGGCCAACCGCCTGATGCACCCGTCCTACGAAATGGACCGCGAGTATGCGGTGCGTGTGCGTGGTGAGGTCGACGAAGACATGCTGACCCGTTTGAAAAACGGCGTCATGCTTGAAGACGGCCCGGCACGTTTCACCGACATCCAGGAAGCGCCTGGCGGTGAAGGCTTCAACCATTGGTACCACTGCGTGGTGATGGAAGGGCGCAACCGTGAGGTTCGTCGCCTGTGGGAATCCCAGGGGCTGGTGGTCAGCCGCCTGAAGCGCGTGCGTTTCGGCCCGGTGTTCCTCAACTCCGATCTGCCGATGGGCCGCTGGCGCGAAATGAGCCAGGGCGAAGTGGATATCCTGGCTGCCGAAGTGGGCCTGACCCCGGTCGCCATGCCGGCCATGAAAGCCAAGGTCAAGGACAAGCTTGAGCGGATGCAGCGTAAATCGTCCAAGCCAGTTGGCCGTGGTGAGCGTGTGCGTACGCTGCGTCCAGCCAAGGACGGTGCGACCGAGCGTCCAGCACGTCAGCCCCGCGAGGAGGCGCCACGCAAGAGGCGTTCTACTGTCGCTGAGCGTCCTAGCGAGATGAACAAGCGCAAGCCTGCGCCGAAGCGTCCAGGCAGCAGCCGTGGCAAGCCGCCACGCGCTGAGTAAGCGTTACCACAGCCACCTTCGGGTTGGCTCAGGCTGCTGACAAACCCCCGCTTTTTAGCGGGGGTTTGTTTTTAAGGCAAAGGCCTCGCGCACAGGCTTACACCTTGCTGACTCTGTCGCTGTAGGAGCGGGTCTTGCCCGCGATGCAGGCCCCGCGCACTGGCTGACACCCCGCTGACCCTATCGCAGGCAAGCCTGCCCTCCACAGTGCGGAAAGTTTTTGAACCGTCTTGTAAGAAAATATTTACAAGAATGCCGTTTTTTCCCCGTCAAATCGGCCATCGCCTGCAGCTGTAACAAAACCTTGCCGAAAATCCCCACTCGCTGCGCTTTCCGTGAGCGTCAATGGCTTGTTCGCGTCTGCCGGGCGCGGTGATATGTGCGCCATTGCCGTGTGCAAAGCCGGGCCGAAGAGCCTGGGCTGCTAATAAGAACAATCGGAGGCGCCATGCACGCCAGACACACTTCCAGGCTTCACCTCTCCCACAGGACCGGTGCGTTTTGTCAGCAGACATTAACGCAACGTGTTGACCCCTGCCCGACTGCAGGGGTATACAATGCGCCGCGTTTTAACTGTGACCCCAATGCGTACCGCGCAATCTTGCTGACACCAGGCTAATTCGTCCGGGCTGCCGCCCGTATGACCGACCCCGTCCAAGAACCCTCAAGGTCTACCACCTTGTTAATTCCGCTGCGCCACGAGTGCGGTGGGTCCGATTCCGTCACAGATAAAAACAAACAGGTGACTCCGTTCATGAGTGGACAAAACTCGCATTCAGGTGAGCTCAAGCGCGGCCTGAAAAATCGCCACATCCAGTTGATCGCCCTGGGCGGTGCAATTGGCACCGGGCTGTTCCTCGGCTCGGCAGGCGTGCTGAAGTCGGCTGGCCCGTCGATGATCCTTGGTTACGCGATCTGTGGCTTCATCGCGTTCATGATCATGCGTCAACTCGGCGAGATGATCGTCGAGGAACCGGTTGCCGGTTCGTTCAGCCATTTCGCCCACAAATACTGGGGCGGTTTCGCCGGCTTCCTCTCTGGCTGGAACTGCTGGGTACTGTACATCCTGGTGGGCATGTCGGAGCTGACGGCAGTCGGCAAGTATGTCCACTACTGGTGGCCGGAGATCCCGACCTGGGTTTCGGCAGCCGTGTTCTTCGTGATGATCAACGCGATCAACCTGGCCAACGTCAAAGTCTTTGGTGAGGCTGAATTCTGGTTCGCGATCATCAAGGTACTGGCGATCGTCGGCATGATTGCCCTGGGCAGCTACATGCTGGTCAGTGGCAGTGGTGGTCCGCAAGCGTCGGTCAGCAACCTGTGGGATCACGGTGGTTTCTTCCCGAATGGTGTCAGTGGCCTGGTCATGGCGCTGGCGATCATCATGTTCTCCTTTGGCGGCCTGGAAATGCTCGGCTTCACTGCGGCCGAAGCCGACAAGCCGAAAACCGTGATTCCCAAGGCGATCAACCAGGTCATCTACCGTATCCTGATTTTCTACATCGGCGCCTTGGTCGTACTGTTGTCGCTGACCCCATGGGATAGCTTGCTGACCAGTCTGAACAGCTCTGGTGACGCGTACAGTGGCAGCCCATTCGTGCAGGTGTTCTCCCTGCTCGGTAGCAACACCGCCGCGCATATTCTCAACTTCGTTGTACTGACGGCGGCACTGTCGGTGTACAACAGTGGCACCTACTGCAATGCCCGTATGCTCTACGGTATGGCTGAGCAGGGTGATGCTCCTGCAGGCCTGGCGAAAATCGACAAGCGTGGCGTGCCGGTGCGTTCGATTCTGGCCTCGGCCGGTGTGACCTTGGTTGCTGTGCTGCTCAACTATTTCATCCCGCAGCATGCGCTGGAGTTGCTGATGTCGCTGGTGGTTGCAGCCCTGGTGATCAACTGGGCGATGATCAGCTACTCGCACCTCAAGTTCCGCCAGCACATGGATCGTACCGGTCAGACGTCGCTGTTCAAGGCGCTGTGGTACCCCTATGGCAACTATATCTGCCTGGCTTTCGTACTCTTCATTCTCGGCATCATGCTGCTGATCCCAGGTATCCAGGTATCGGTTTATGCCATCCCTGTGTGGGTGGTGGTGATGTGGGGTTGCTACGTGCTGAAGAACAAGCGTAGCGCCCAGGCATCCCTTGCCGCTGTGAGCGCCACAGCCAAGTAACACGTTGCGACGCTGTTCGAAAGCCCGGCCTTGTGCCGGGCTTTTGGTTTTTATGGGGTATGCTGAAGGCTGTTCTCTTCAAGCCAGACCCATGCTGATCATATCCAATGCTGTTCATATCCCTGATGACGAAATCGAACTGAGCGCGATCCGTGCCCAAGGTGCTGGTGGGCAAAACGTCAACAAAGTGTCCAGTGCCGTGCACTTGCGTTTCGATACGCAGGCCTCGTCATTGCCGACCTTTTACAAGGAGCGTTTACTGGCGCTGCGTGATCACCGTATCACTCGCGAGGGCGTGATCATCATCAAGGCTCAGCAGTACCGTACGCAGGAGCAGAACCGCGCCGACGCCTTGGAGCGCCTGCTCGAGTTGATCAAGGCAGCGGTCAAGGTTGAGAAGGTGCGCAGGCCGACGCGCCCGACGTTGGGCTCCAAGACCCGCAGGCTGGAGAGCAAGAGCAAGCGTGGGACGGTAAAGGCTGGGCGAGGCAAGGTGGATTACTGAGGGGCTTGGTGGTGTGAAAACCGCGGGCTGGGTTGCCCCGATACTGGTTTTCACACCCTCTGTGCGCGGTTATTCCTGGTCGGCGCTCGGGAGTTCGTCGCCGTTGGTGTCAGCAGCATTGGCTGGTTCGGCGCTATGAAGAGCAGGTTCCTGCTCGGCGGGGTTCAGGCTTGGGAAGGGAAGATTCGGGATTTCATGCATCTCGTCGTTCCTCGCAAGTGTGAGTGGAAAAGCTGCGCAATACACGCATGGCTTTGCAAAAAGCCTCGGCAGGATACAGGAGTCTGCGTGACAGTATGAGTTTTACTGCCCATCGGCAGCTCATACTTTGGGCGTGGTCGGCGTGGTCGGCGTGGCTGGCGGGTGCTAGTGCGTGGGGTGTTTCGTCGGCGAGGCCGTTCCCTTTTGGAGAACGGCCTGCTTGTGGCTAGCGACAGACGTCGGCAATGGCTGCTGCCAGTGCGTCCAGTCGCGCAGCATCTGCGCCGGCGATGTTCGCCCGGCCCGTGCTGACCAGATAGACGCTGTGTCGTTCACGCAGTTGCGTGACCTGTTCCGCAGACAAGCCCGTGTAGGAGAACATGCCCCGCTGCTGGGCAATGTGGGCAAAACGTTCACTCAGGCCGTGTGGGGCCAACGCCTCGACCAGGTCTGTGCGCAGTTGGGCGATGCGCTGACGCATGGCGTCCACTTCTTCTACCCACAGGTGTTTCAATGCTGGGTCGCCAAGAATCTGCGCAACCACGGCGGCGCCATGGTCGGGTGGCGTTGACCAGAGGTTGCGGGCCAGCAGGGCCAATTGGCTGCGCACGTCCAGCAGCTTCTGGGCGTCGCCGCTGCAGACCAGCAGGGCGCCCGTACGTTCCCGGTAAAGGCCGAAGTTCTTCGAGCAGGAGCTGGTGATCAGTAGCTCAGGCAGTTCAGCAGCGAACCGCCGTACCATCCAGGCGTCTTCCTCAAGCCCATCGCCAAAGCCTTGGTAGGCGAAGTCGATCAGTGGCAGTAGTTCTCGACGGCGAACGACTTCCAGTACTGATAGCCAGTCCTGTTGTGACAGGTCAAAACCGGTCGGATTGTGGCAGCAGGCGTGCAGCAGTACCACGTCTCCCTTGGGGGCAGACTCCAGTGCCGCCAGCATGGCCGGGACGTTCGGGCGGTTGTCTGCCCCCACATAGGGGTAGTGATGAACCGCAAGGCCGGCACTGGCAAAGAGGGTCTCATGGATGGGCCAGGTCGGATCGCTCAGCCAGATGCCGCGGCCCGGCAGGCAGTGCTTGATGAACTCCGCAGACAAGCGCAAAGCACCTGTGCCTCCTGGTGTCTGGGTGGCACCGACGCGTTGCGCTGTTAGCAGCGGCGACTCGTCCCCCAGTACCAGTTCACAGATCAGGCGACCGAAAGCAGCGTCGCCATGACCTCCGACGTAGCTCTTGCTGGCCTGGTTGTCGAGCAGGCGTTGCTCGGCAACTTTCACCGCAACAGGGACTGGCGTCAGCCCCTTAGCATCTTTGAACACGCCGACGCCAAGGTCGAACTTGTTCGGGTTGCTGTCTTTGGCATAGGCCTCCATCAGCCCCAGGATTGGGTCGCCCGGTACGCGCGCGATGGCGTCGAAGTGCATTACTTGCGACCTTCGGCAGTCTGGGCGACTTCGTCGGTGCGGGCAGCCATGATGAAATCGTTGCGGTGCAGGCCTTTGATCGAGTGGCTCCACCAGGTCACAGTGACTTTGCCCCACTCGGTCAGCAGGCCTGGGTGATGACCTTCGGCTTCGGAGATTGCCCCGACCGCATTGGTGAAGGCCAGTGCGTGGGCGAAGTTCTTGAACAGGAAAACTTTTTCCAGCTGCATGATGCCGTCGCGAACTTCGATGTTCCAATCCGGAATCTGTTTGATCAGTACCGGCAATTCTTCGTCGCTGACCTGTGGGGCATCGGCACGGCAGGCTTCGCAGTGGGCTTGGTTCAAGGCGTTCATAGGTATTTCCGCAAGTGGTTTGTTATGGGTATGAATGGGCAGCTCAGGCGGCTACCTTCGGTGGAAATTTCGGTGCGTGAAGGCCTAGCTGCATAGCAGTCTGGACCATGCCCATGATGTCTTCGTGGGCGAGGTCGAACAGGCGCTTCAGGTCCGGCAGCACAAAGTACAGGGGCTGCAGGATGTCGATACGGTAGGGCGTGCGCATGGCTTCGAGCGGGTCGAAGGCCTGGTGCTCAGGCTCGTTGGACAGGCTGTAGACCGTTTCCTTCGGCGAGGAAAGGATGCCGCCGCCATAGATCTTGCGGCCTTGCGGTGTTTCCACCAGGCCAAATTCGATGGTCATCCAGTACAGGCGAGCCAGGTAGACGCGCTGTTCCTTGGTGGCGTTCAAGCCGAGTTTGCCGTAGGTGTGGGTGAATTCGGCGAACCAGGGGTTGGTCAGCAGCGGGCAGTGGCCGAAAATCTCATGGAAAATGTCCGGTTCTTGCAGGTAGTCGAGTTCTTCACGGGTGCGAATGAAGGTGGCGACCGGGAAGCGCTTGCTGGCGAGCAGTTCAAAGAAGGTCTGGAAGGGGATCAGCGCAGGCACGCGGGCAACCTGCCAACCCGTGGTTTCGCCCAGTACCTTGTTGATCTCGCCCAGTTGCGGGATGCGGTCATGAGGCAGGCCCAACTGATCAATGCCATCCAGGTACTCTTGGCACGCACGGCCTTCGATGACCTTCAGTTGGCGGGTAATCAGGGTATTCCACACCGCATGTTCTTCCTGCGGGTAGTCAATGAACCCCTGCGCATCGGGCTCGCGAGCCACGTAGTGCGTCTGTTTCATGCTGCTCTCCTACTGAGGGCCTTTATTGTTATGGGTCAAGCCATGGCCCTAGAGATAGCCTTTCGCAGATGCGTTTGCACCTGGGGCAGGGCGGCGCATCCACTCGAAAGAACAGGTTTTTTGTAACGATAACTTTACGATTCTCTGCTGCTTCGGTAATCAAAGGCTCGGATGCCATTGAGATTGGGTTGATTCGTCACGTATTCTTTACAGTAATTCTAGCGCTTGTGTGAATAATTACCGAGCGAAGCCTTACTTGTAGGACATTTCATGCGTATCAAAGTGCATTGCCAAAACCGTATTGGCATCCTGCGTGACATCCTCAACCTGCTGGTGGATTACGGTATCAACGTTGCCCGTGGCGAGGTGGGTGGGGAGCATGGCAATGCGATCTACCTGCATTGTCCGAACCTGATCAATCTGCAGTTCCAGGCCTTGCGGCCAAAATTCGAGTCGATTGCCGGTGTGTTCGGTGTGAAGCGCGTCGGGCTCATGCCCAGTGAGCGTCGTCACATGGAGCTCAATGCGCTGCTTGGTGCCCTGGATTTCCCGGTGTTGTCCATCGACATGGGCGGCTCGATCGTTGCCGCCAACCGTGCCGCGGCGCAATTACTGGGGGTGCGGGTCGATGAGGTGCCGGGTATTCCCTTGTCTCGCTATGCCGAGGATTTCGACTTGCCGGAGTTGGTGCGGGCGAACAAGTCACGCATCAATGGCTTGCGGGTCAAGGTCAAAGGCGATGTCTTTTTGGCAGACATCGCGCCCTTGCAGTCTGAGCATGATGACAGTGAAGCGCTGGCTGGCGCGGTACTGACCCTGCACCGTGCCGATCGCATTGGTGAGCGGATCTACAATGTGCGCAAACAGGAGTTGCGAGGCTTCGACAGCATTTTCCAGAGCTCGAAAGTCATGGCTGCCGTGGTGCGTGAGGCGCGCAGGATGGCACCTCTGGATGCGCCCCTGCTGATCGAGGGCGAGACCGGTACAGGCAAAGAGCTGCTGGCACGCGCTTGCCATTTGGCCAGTCCGCGCGGGCAGGCGCCGCTTATGGCGCTTAACTGTGCCGGGCTGCCTGAGTCGATGGCTGAGACCGAGTTGTTCGGCTATGGCCCGGGCGCCTTTGAGGGCGCTCGCGCCGAGGGCAAATTGGGGCTGCTGGAGCTGACGGCGGGAGGGACGCTGTTTCTCGATGGTGTTGGCGAGATGAGCCCGCGCTTGCAGGTCAAATTGCTGCGCTTCCTGCAGGATGGCTGTTTCCGTCGGGTGGGCAGTGATGAGGAGGTGTATCTGGATGTGCGGGTCATCTGCGCTACTCAGGTTGACCTGTCCGAGTTGTGCGCACGCGGTGAGTTTCGCCAGGATCTCTATCACCGCCTGAATGTGCTTTCGCTGCATATTCCGCCACTGCGCGAATGCCTCGATGGATTGCCGCCACTGGTCGAGCATTTTCTGGATCAGGCCAGCCGGCAGATTGGTTGTGCGTTACCGAAGTTGGCGCCTGCGGCGATGGAGCGCCTGAGTCAGTACCAGTGGCCTGGTAATGTCCGTCAATTGGAGAATGTTTTATTTCAGGCAGTTTCACTGTGTGATGGAGGCATTGTGAAACCTGAACATATTCGCTTGCCGGACTACGGTGCGCGTCAACCCTTGGGTGAGTTTTCCCTGGAGGGCGATCTGGCACAAATAGTGGGGCGTTTTGAAAAAGCGGTATTGGAGCGTTTGTTGGATGAGTATCCAAGCAGTCGTGCCTTGGGAAAACGGCTGGGTGTTTCACATACCACGATTGCCAACAAGTTGCGTGAGCACGCGGTTGGAAAGTCAGGGGCGGGTGGCGCTGAGTAAAGTGTGCCAGCAGTTGCTCGTGTTTTAGGAGGGGCGCAGCGCGCCTCGTTCTTCGGGAAGCGAGGCGCTGCGGTCAGTGGCTCCGGCGATCAGCCGTTGGAGCAACCGTTACCCATTACTCGGTATTCGAGAATGTGTTTTTTGCCCTGCGAGTCTTCATAGGTCATGCGTGCTGGGACGACTTCACACACGTTTGGAATTTCGCTCATGGAAATAACTTTGGCGATGTCCAAGTGTTGCGAGTAACTGTACTGTTCAACCGGAATTTGCTCGGCCGCATTATTTGCAACTTCATCAGCCATGGCGGATGCGCAAACAGTGCCGAGTGCCAATACCAGTAAAGCTTTCATGTTCATTTTACCTGTCTAGGTCTTAAGGGGGGCACGTAGCCCTTGTGGAGCTACGTGTGCAACAACAGAGTTAATGCTCAGGATTAATGCGTGATTAACGGGCCTTCGTGGGGGCTGTAACAAGTTGTTAATCGCGTTGCCGTTGCTGGCGAGGTGAATTTTAGGGCGGGGTCGTGGTGGTAAACAGATGCACTTTTGATAAACACTATTGACGGAAACTGTAACAATCGACTGGTAATCTTGGACGTTGCCTGCAAATCTAAGTGGTACACCTCTCTGTAAGGCTTGATTTAGAGCCATTTCTGTCAAATATTGACTGAAAAGACTGCTTTGTTACTACCAATGTCGAATGGTCTGTGCGGCTCTGGTACAGTTACATCGGGGTCATACAAAAACAACTATTACACCGAGGTAACAAAGATGAGTGCGGCTTCCCTGTATCCCGTTCGTCCCGAGGTTGCAGCCACCACGTTGACCGACGAGGCAACCTACAAGGCCATGTACCAACAGTCGGTGATCAACCCGGACGGCTTCTGGCGCGAGCAGGCTCAACGCATTGACTGGATCAGGCCCTTCACCAAGGTCAAGCAGACCTCTTTCGACGATCACCATGTCGATATCAAATGGTTCGCCGACGGCACTCTGAACGTTTCCTACAATTGCCTGGACCGCCACCTGGCGGAACGCGGAGATCAGGTCGCCATTATCTGGGAGGGTGATGACCCTTCTGAAAGCCGCAACATCACCTACCGCGAGCTGCATGAGCAGGTCTGCAAGTTTGCCAACGCCCTGCGTGGTCAGGATGTTCACCGTGGTGATGTCGTCACTATCTATATGCCCATGATTCCCGAGGCTGTGGTTGCCATGCTGGCGTGTGCCCGCATCGGTGCCATTCATTCGGTCGTATTCGGTGGTTTCTCGCCCGAGGCGTTGGCCGGTCGTATCATTGACTGTAAATCCAAGATCGTAATCACGGCGGATGAGGGGTTGCGTGGTGGGCGTCGTACGCCGCTGAAGGGCAATGTCGACCTGGCACTGACCAACCCCGAAACCAGCAGCGTGCAGAAAATCATCGTCTGCAAGCGCACCGGGGGAGAGATCGCTTGGCACCAGCATCGTGACATCTGGTACGAAGACCTGATGAAGGTTGCCTCCAGCCATTGCGCGCCGAAGGAAATGGGTGCGGAAGAGTCGCTGTTCATCCTCTATACCTCGGGCTCCACCGGTAAGCCAAAGGGTGTCATGCATACCACCGGGGGTTATCTGGTGTATGCCGCGCTGACCCATGAGCGGGTTTTTGACTACCGTCCGGGCGAGGTCTACTGGTGTACTGCTGACGTGGGCTGGATCACCGGCCACAGCTACATCGTTTATGGTCCGCTGGCCAATGGTGCGACCACCTTGCTGTTTGAAGGCGTGCCGAACTATCCGGACATCACGCGTGTGTCGAAGATTATCGACAAGCACAAAGTGAATATTCTTTACACGGCGCCGACGGCTATTCGCGCGATGATGGCTGAGGGGCAGGCCGCGGTCGCTGGCGCCGACGGTTCCAGCTTGCGTCTTCTGGGTTCTGTGGGTGAGCCGATCAACCCCGAAGCCTGGAACTGGTACTACCAGACTGTCGGTAAAGCGCGCTGCCCAATCGTCGATACGTGGTGGCAGACCGAGACCGGTGGCGTGCTGATCAGCCCGCTGCCGGGTGCTACCGCGCTCAAACCCGGCTCGGCAACGCGTCCGTTCTTCGGTGTGGTGCCTGCGTTGGTGGACAACCTTGGCAACCTGATCGATGGTCCTGCCGAGGGTAACCTGGTGATTCTCGATTCCTGGCCAGGCCAGGCGCGTTCGCTGTTTGGTGATCACGATCGCTTCGTCGACACCTACTTCAAGACGTTCCGGGGTATGTACTTCACGGGTGACGGCGCCCGTCGCGACGAGGATGGCTACTACTGGATCACCGGGCGTGTGGATGACGTGCTCAACGTTTCCGGCCACCGTATGGGGACTGCCGAGATCGAAAGCGCCATGGTTGCCCATCCTAAAGTCGCTGAAGCGGCTGTTGTGGGTGTACCGCACGACATCAAGGGCCAGGGTATTTATGTCTATGTCACCCTTAATGGAGGGGTGGAGCCGACCGATGCGTTGCGTCAGGAATTGAAAAACTGGGTGCGCAAAGAGATTGGTCCGATCGCTTCACCGGACGTTATCCAGTGGGCGCCGGGCTTGCCGAAGACGCGTTCGGGCAAGATCATGCGGCGCATCCTGCGCAAGATCGCGACGGCTGAGTATGATGGCCTGGGTGATATCTCGACCCTTGCCGATCCAGGCGTCGTGCAACATCTGATCGATACCCACAAGGCCATGACCGCCGCCTGACGGTTACGGTATTGCACGAGCCCCGCCCGGCACACGTCAGGCGGGGCTTTCTTGTTTTGGGGTGGCCATAAGCTGTTACTTCGACATTCATCGGTAACCAATTCTGTCACCGGTCCTGCGCAGAAGCGGGGCAAAGAGAAACGTGAGTGCCTGTTTTGGGGGCTTCACTTTGGGGTGAAACAGTATGTCGTCACGCTGCGCTTGCCGGATTAGAAGGCTTTGCCAATAATAGGCCCGGTTATTGCTTGGTTGATAGGTTATTTGTCTTTCGCTTTTGCATACTATGTGAAGGCTGTCAATATCTCGGGTCGGTGCTTCTGGTGCTTCTGTAACTAGTTGTCGCATTGAAGAAATATCGGCTTCGGGGCTGTCGCTAAAATGCCAATCACTTGCTCGTGTTGCTTCGACTGTCCGTCGAGCACCGCGCAGCTTCTGCGTTGTACCCATTCGCATATTGGGCAGTCGTTCCTCCTGCCTCATATTGCCCTGTACCGATGGAGTTCTCAGATGAAGAAACTCGCACTGCTTGGCGCACTGGCGCTGTCTGTGTTTTCCCTGGCATCGCTGGCTGATGAGAAGCCGTTGAAAATTGGTATCGAGGCCGCCTACCCACCCTTCGCCTCGAAAGCGCCGGACGGCAAAATCGTTGGCTTTGACTACGACATCGGCAACGCCTTGTGCGAAGAGATGAAGGTCAAGTGTGTATGGGTCGAACAGGAGTTCGATGGTCTGATCCCAGCATTGAAAGTACGCAAGATCGACGCGATTCTGTCGTCCATGTCGATTACTGAAGATCGCAAGAAGTCGGTTGATTTCAGCGACAAGTACTACTTGACGCCAGCGCGCCTGGTGATGAAGTCGGGTGCTCAGGTCAGTGAAAGCCTGGATGAGTTGAAGGGCAAGAAGATTGGCGTTCAGCGTGGCTCGATTCACGACCGCTTTGCCAAGGAAGTCTTTGCACCGAAAGGCGCAGAAGTTGTCCCTTACGGTACCCAGAACGAAATCTACCTGGACGTCGCTGCCGGTCGTCTCGATGGCACCGTGGCCGATGCTACGCTGTTGGAAGACGGTTTCCTGAAGACTGATGCAGGCAAGGGCTACAGCTTTGTCGGCCCGGCCTTCACGGATGCGAAGTACTTTGGCGACGGTATTGGTATTGCCGTGCGCAAAGGCGACAAGGCTAACCTGGATCGCATCAATGCGGCCATCACGGCCATTCGTGCCAACGGCACGTACAAGCAGATCCAGGACAAGTACTTCAACTTCGACATCTACGGTCCTGAGACCGCGAAGTAAATCGTCGAAGTTTCACCTGTGTAATGGTGCAAGCAGCAGAAGCTCTGAGGTTTGCACCATTTTTTCATCCCTAAGGTCGAGGACCTCATCATGTTGAAAGGCTACGGGGCAGTCATACTCGACGGAGCATGGCTGACGATACAGCTTGCCCTGTCGTCAATGGCCCTGGCCATTGTACTCGGCCTGATTGGCGTGGCATTGCGGCTATCGCCGGTACGCTGGTTGGCGTGGTTGGGTGATCTGTATGCCACGGTGATCCGCGGTATCCCCGATCTGGTGCTGATCCTGCTGATTTTTTACGGTGGCCAGGACCTGCTCAATCGGATCGCGCCACTGCTGGGTTACGACGATTACATTGACCTGAATCCGCTGGTTGCGGGTGTCGGTACCCTGGGCTTCATTTTTGGCGCCTACCTCTCGGAAACGTTCCGCGGTGCGTTCATGGCGATTCCCAAGGGGCAGGCTGAGGCCGGCATGGCCTACGGCATGAGCAGTGTGCAGATTTTCTTCCGGGTGATGGTGCCGCAGATGATTCGGCTGGCCATTCCGGGCTTCACCAACAACTGGTTGGTACTGACCAAGGCTACGGCGTTGATTTCCGTAGTCGGTTTGCAGGACATGATGTTCAAGGCCAAGCAGGCGGCTGACGCCACCCGTGAACCCTTCACCTTCTTCCTGGCGGTGGCAGCGCTGTACCTGGTGATTACCAGTGTCTCGCTGTTGGCGCTGCGTTATCTGGAAAAACGCTACTCGGTTGGCGTAAAGGCGGCTGAACTATGATCTTCGACTACAACGTCATTTGGGATGCTTTGCCACTGTACATGAGCGGTTTGCTGACCACGCTCAAGTTGCTCGCCTTGTCGCTGTTTTTTGGTCTGCTGGTGTCTATCCCGTTGGGGTTGATGCGGGTCTCGAAGCAGCCTGTGGTCAACCTGCTGGCCTGGCTGTACACCTATGTGATTCGTGGCACGCCGATGCTGGTGCAGCTGTTCCTGATTTACTACGGCTTGGCCCAGTTTGAGGCGGTGCGTGAAAGCTTCCTCTGGCCGTGGCTGTCCAGTGCAACGTTCTGTGCGTGTCTGGCCTTTGCCATCAACACCAGTGCCTACACTGCGGAGATCATTGCAGGCAGCTTGAAGGCTACCCCTCATGGGGAGATCGAGGCGGCCAAGGCTGTTGGTATGTCGCGGGTCAAGATGTACCGGCGGATCCTCCTGCCGTCGGCGCTGCGTCGTGCACTGCCGCAATACAGTAACGAGGTGATCATGATGCTGCAGACCACCAGTCTTGCATCTATTGTCACGTTGATTGATATCACCGGCGCCGCCCGGACTGTCAATGCCCAGTTTTACCTGCCGTTCGAAGCCTATATCACCGCCGGCGTGTTCTACCTGTGCATGACCTTCATCCTGGTCCGCCTGTTCAAGATGGCCGAACGCCGCTGGCTTGGCTACCTGGCGCCGCGCAAGGGCTGAGGCCTGCGGCATTTTTTCGCCCTGGGCATTTGCTCATGACAGACCGTTTTTTGAGAACCGACAGCATGTACAAACTCGAAGTCCAAGATCTGCATAAACGTTACGGCAGTCACGAAGTGCTCAAGGGCGTATCGCTTGCTGCCAAGGCAGGCGATGTAATCAGTATCATTGGTTCCAGTGGCTCGGGCAAAAGTACGTTCCTGCGCTGCATCAACCTGCTGGAGCAGCCGCACGCCGGTAAAATCCTGCTGAACAATGAAGAGCTCAAGCTGGTGCCGAACAAGGAGGGTGCGCTAAAGGCCGCCGATCCCAAGCAGTTGCAGCGCATGCGTTCTCGCCTGTCGATGGTGTTTCAGCACTTCAACCTGTGGTCGCACATGACGGCGCTGGAGAACATCATCGAGGCGCCCGTCCATGTATTGGGCATGTCCAAGAAGGATGCGCTGGAGAAGGCAGAGCATTACCTGGCCAAGGTGGGTGTTGCGCATCGCAAGGACGCCTATCCTGGGCATATGTCCGGTGGCGAGCAGCAGCGCGTGGCCATTGCCCGTGCGCTGGCGATGGAGCCAGAGGTGATGCTGTTCGACGAGCCTACCTCGGCGCTTGACCCGGAGCTGGTGGGTGATGTGTTGAAGGTGATGCAGTCGTTGGCTCAGGAAGGCCGGACCATGGTCGTGGTGACGCATGAAATGGGCTTTGCCCGTGAGGTGTCCAATCAGTTGGTGTTCCTGCACAAGGGATTGGTGGAGGAATGTGGCAATCCGCGTGAGGTGCTGGTCAAGCCGCAATCCGAGCGTTTGCAGCAGTTCCTGGCAGGTAGCCTGAAATAATCTGCCATTGAGGCTCAGCAAGGCTGCCGCTTTGCACCAAAACAGGTCATGCTGCGTGTCGGTTGCAGTTTGACCTTTGTCTCATCCACGGTTTCGGATTGTCCTTTATGACCACCCAGCGCATTGCTTTTCTCATTTGGCCCAGCACCAAGGCCTTGACCCTGGCGCTGGCTGAGGAGGTCTTGCAAGTTGCCCAGAAAGTGCATCCTGAGGTGGTTTATGAGTTGCGTTTTCTGCAGGCGGAGGCGCCCGTCGAAGGCGCTTGGCGTTTGCCGGGCGAGCCTTGGGCGGGGCGTCTGGAGGGCTGTCACAAGCTCTTTCTGCTGGCGGATGAGCCGCCTCAGGCCATCAACTCGGCGCTGGGCAGCGCGCTCAAGCAACTGGTGCGCGCAGGTTGTGTGATTGGTGGCTTGTCTGCCGGTATCTACCCGTTGGCTATGCTGGGCTTGCTCGATGGTTACCGCGCAGCCGTCCATTGGCGCTGGCAGGATGATTTCAACGAGCGCTTCCCCAAGGTCATTGCGACCAGTCACCTGTTCGACTGGGACCGTGACCGCCTTACGGCCTGCGGCGGCATGTCTGTCGTGGATCTGCTGCTGGCGGTGCTTGCGCGTGATCATGGTGCGGAGTTGGCCGGCGCAGTCTCTGAAGAGCTGGTGGTTGAGCGTATCCGTGAGGGTGGTGAGCGCCAGCGTATCCCGCTGCAGAATCGTTTGGGTTCAAGCCATCCCAAGCTGACCCAGGCGGTGCTGTTGATGGAGGCCAACATTGAAGAGCCGCTGACCACTGACGAAATTGCTCAGCATGTATGCGTATCTCGTCGGCAGCTGGAGCGTATCTTCAAGCAGTACCTGAACCGTGTTCCTAGCCAGTACTACCTGGAGTTGCGGCTGAACAAGGCGCGGCAGATGCTCATGCAGACCAGCAAATCGATCATTCAGATTGGTCTGTCGTGCGGCTTCTCCTCTGGGCCGCATTTCTCCAGCGCCTATCGCAACTTTTTCGGCGCAACGCCGCGTGAAGATCGCAATCAGCGTCGCAGTAGCAGCCCCTTCGAGCTCTCTTCTGTGCCCGCCGAACGCGGTTGATTCCGCAGTGTTGCCTCGGCAGTAAGCCGCTCTCCTTATAGCGACCTCTCAGTAAATGTGCGGCGACAGCATCGGTTCGGTTGTCGCCGGATCGAGTGCGCGTAGCGCCTGGACCTTTGGCGTGGAGCCGCTCCCGTGAAACAGGTTGTCGCGCTGATGCGCACGCCCGGAAATTTCTCCATCTGCCTTTGAAGCGGAATCTCCCCGTCGACAGCGTGCACCGTTTAAACTGCGCCTTTGCGACCCTATTTGTCGCATTGCCGAAAGCCTTGTTAAAACAGGGTTTGGCGCTATAAGAAGTTGTCGCTTGGCGGCAAGGACAGGCGCCAATCTCTCCTTACAATCCCCCCATCGCTCGCCAGTTTCAGGCAGGCGTTCCTCTTCAGGAGACTCCGATGTCCGTTGAGCAAGCTCCGGTGCAACGCGCCGATTTCGACCAGGTAATGGTTCCCAACTACGCACCGGCGGGTTTCATTCCCGTGCGCGGCGCGGGCTCCCGAGTCTGGGACCAGGCGGGCCGCGAGCTGATCGACTTCGCGGGTGGTATTGCCGTGAACGTCCTGGGGCATGCCCACCCCGCACTGGTTGCTGCGTTGACCGAGCAAGCACAAAAGCTGTGGCACGTTTCCAACGTCTTCACCAACGAGCCGGCGCTGCGCCTGGCGCGCAAGCTGGTCGATGCTACCTTTGCTGACCGTGCGTTCTTCTGCAACTCTGGCGCTGAAGCCAACGAAGCAGCCTTCAAGCTGGCGCGCCGCGTTGCCCATGATCGTTTCGGCCCTGAAAAGAACGAAATCATCGCGACCGTGAACAGCTTCCATGGCCGTACCCTGTTCACTGTGAGTGTGGGCGGCCAACCGAAGTATTCCGATGGTTTCGGGCCGAAGATCACGGGTATCAGCCATGTGCCGTACAACGATCTGGAAGCACTGAAAGCGCAAATTTCCGACAAGACCTGTGCTGTCGTCATCGAGCCCGTGCAGGGCGAGGGCGGTGTGTTGCCGGCCGACAAGGCGTACCTGCAAGGTGCTCGTGAGCTGTGCGACAAGTACAACGCACTGCTGGTATTCGATGAAGTGCAGACTGGCATGGGCCGCTCCGGCGAGCTGTTTGCCTATATGCACTACGGCGTCACCCCGGACATCCTTTCCAGCGCCAAGAGCCTGGGCGGTGGTTTCCCGATCGGTGCCATGCTGACCACCGAAGAACTGGCCAAGCACCTGGCCGTCGGTACCCATGGCACTACCTACGGCGGCAACCCGCTGGCCTGTGCGGTCGGTAATGCCGTCATCGATATCATCAACACCCCTGAAGTGCTGGGCGGCGTGAAAGCCAAGTCTGATCGCTTCAAGGCGCGCCTGGAGAAGATCGGCCAGCAGTACGGCATCTTCAGTGAAGTCCGTGGGCTGGGCCTGCTGCTCGGTTGCGTGTTGTCCGATGCCTGGAAAGGCAAGGCCAAGGACGTGTTCAACGCGGCCGAAAAAGAAGACCTGATGATTCTGCAAGCCGGTCCCGATGTGGTGCGCTTCGCGCCAAGCCTGGTGATCGAGGATGCCGACATCGATGCTGGCCTCGACCGCTTCGAGCGTGCTGTTGCCAAGCTGACCCAGGGCTGATTGCTCTCTGTTCGCTGGCCCTTGCGGGCCAGCGAAACTGATTTCCGCGGCCTGTGCACCTCGCACGCGCTGCTTTTTTCGTGCCGACGGCTGTCGGCCTGTTTTCCCCGAAAAGGAGTGACACCATGCTGGTGATGCGCCCCGCGCAAATGGCTGATCTAGGCGAAGTACAGCGTCTGGCTGCCGACAGTCCCATTGGTGTCACGTCCCTGCCGGACGATGCCGCACGTTTGAGCGACAAGATTGCCGCCTCCGAGACCTCCTTTGCTGCTGAAGTCAGCTTCAATGGCGAAGAGAGCTACTTTTTTGTGCTGGAGGACACCGCCACCGGCAAGTTGGCCGGTTGTTCGGCGATTGTGGCATCGGCGGGCTATTCGGAGCCGTTCTACAGCTTTCGTAACGAGACCTTTGTCCACGCCTCGCGTGAACTGAAGATCCACAACAAGATTCACGTGCTATCGCAGTGTCATGACCTGACCGGCAACAGCCTGCTGACCAGTTTTTATGTGCTGCCGGAGTTGGTGGGAACGGGATGGTCCGAGCTGAACTCTCGCGGACGTCTGTTGTTCATGGCTTCTCACCCTGAGCGTTTTGCTGATTCGGTGGTTACCGAGATCGTCGGCTACAGCGATGAACAGGGCGACTCCCCGTTCTGGGATGCTATTGGACGTAACTTCTTTGACCTCAATTATGCCGAGGCCGAGCGCCTGTGCGGCTTGAAGAGCCGGACGTTCCTGGCCGAGCTGATGCCGCATTACCCGATCTATGTGCCGCTGTTGCCGGATGCCGCGCAAGAGGCCATGGGCCAGGTTCACCCGCGTGCGCAAATCACCTTCGACATCCTGATGCGCGAAGGTTTTGAAACGGATCACTACATCGACATTTTCGACGGTGGCCCAACCTTGCATGCGCGGGTTTCGGGTATCCGTTCGATCGCCCAAAGCCGCGTGGTGCCTGTGCGTATCGAGGAACAGGTGGCCAAGGGTGGGCGCCCGTATCTGGTTTCCAACGGCCAGTTGCAGGACTACCGCGCCGTATTGCTGGAGCTGGACTGGGTGCCTGGCAAGCCAGTCAGCCTGACGTTTGAAGCGGCCGATGCCCTGGGTGTTGGCGAGGGCGCCAGCGTGCGCCTGGTTGCGGTTTGATGCCTGCGGTTTGATAACCGAGTATCCAGGTCGAGTTTTGCGGCGGGCCATAGGCCGCCGCCCGAGGAGATAGCATGATCGTTCGTCCCGTACGTAGCAGCGATTTACCTGCGCTGATTGAACTTGCGCGCAGCACCGGTACCACTGGCCTGACGACCTTGCCGGCCAATGAAGAGCGATTGTCACACCGGGTAGGTTGGGCTGAAAAAACCTTCCGTGGTGAAGCCGAGCGGGGCGACGCGGATTACCTGTTCGTGTTGGAGAACGATGCGGGCGAGGTGGTCGGCATTTCGGCTGTCGCCGGCGCAGTTGGCTTGCGCGAACCTTGGTACAACTACCGGGTCGGTCTGACCGTCAGTGCTTCCCAGGAGCTGAACATCTATCGGGAGATTCCGACGTTGTTCCTGGCCAACGACCTGACCGGCAACTCTGAACTGTGCTCGCTGTTTTTGCGCAGCGACTACCGTACTGGTCTGAATGGTCGTCTGCTGTCCAAGGCGCGCATGTTGTTCATCGCCGAGTTCCCAGAGCTGTTCGGTAACAAGATCATTGCCGAAATGCGTGGGATGTCCGACGCCAATGGCCGCTCGCCATTCTGGGAGAGTCTGGGTCGACATTTCTTCAAAATGGAGTTCAGTCAGGCGGATTACCTGACCGGCGTAGGCAACAAGGCGTTCATCGCCGAGCTGATGCCCAAGTTTCCGCTCTACACCTGCTTCCTTTCGGAGGCAGCGCGCAACGTCATCGGTCGTGTGCACACCGACACCGAGCCGGCGCTGGCCATGCTCAAGAGCGAAGGTTTCAGCTACCAGGGGTATGTCGACATCTTTGACGCGGGCCCGGCCATTGAATGTGAAACCCGCAAGATTCGTGCTGTGCATGACAGCCAGGCGCTGGTGCTGGCAATCGGCACGCCGGGTGACGACGCCACCCCATACATTATCCACAACCGCAAGCGTGAAGACTGCCGCATTGCCGCAGCGCCTGCTCGTCTGGCCGCCGGCACCCTGGTGGTCGATCAACAAACCGCTAAGCGCTTGCGCTTGAACGCTGGCGATCAGGTCCGCGCCGTACCCTTGTCCGCCCGGGAGGCCCAATAAATGACTACCCATTACATTGCTGGCGCGTGGTTGGCAGGTCAGGGCGAGGCCCTGGAGTCGCACAATCCGGTCACCCAACACGTGATCTGGAAGGGGCAGGGCGCTACCGCCGAGCAAGTGGGCGAGGCCGTCAAGGCGGCGCGCCAGGCGTTTCCCGGCTGGGCCCGGCAATCGCTGGACGTCCGTATTGCGGTACTTGAGGCCTTTGCTGCGCGCTTGAAGGCCAATGCCGACGAATTGGCTCGCTGCATCGGCGAGGAAACCGGCAAACCGCTCTGGGAGGCGGCTACCGAAGTGACCAGCATGGTCAACAAGGTCGCCATCTCGGTGCAGAGCTACCGTGAGCGCACGGGCGAAAAAAGTGGCCCGCTGGCCGATGCCACCGCCGTACTGCGACACAAGCCCCATGGCGTGGTGGCGGTATTTGGCCCCTACAACTTCCCGGGCCACCTGCCGAATGGACACATCGTGCCAGCACTTTTGGCGGGCAATACCGTGGTGTTCAAGCCCAGTGAGCTAACCCCGAAAGTGGCTGAGCTGACCGTCAAGTGCTGGGTTGAAGCCGGCTTGCCTGTGGGCGTGTTGAACCTGGTTCAAGGCGCTCGGGAAACCGGTGTCGCGCTGGCGGCCAATCCGGGTATCGATGGTTTGTTCTTCACCGGCTCCAGTCGAACCGGCAATCTTCTGCATCAACAGTTTGCCGGTCGCCCGGACAAGATTCTTGCTCTGGAGATGGGCGGGAGCAACCCGCTGGTGGTCGATCAGGTACAAGACCTGGACGCCGCGGTGTACACCATTATCCAGTCCGCGTTCATCTCTGCTGGCCAGCGCTGCACCTGTGCCCGGCGCTTGCTGGTGCCGCAAGGTGCGTGGGGTGATGCGCTGCTGACACGCCTGGTGGCGGTTTGCAAAACCATTTCGGTGGGGGCTTTCGACCAGCAACCGGCACCGTTCATGGGCTCGGTGATTTCCCTGGGCGCGGCCAAGGCGCTGCTTGATGCACAAGCCCAACTGCTGGCTAACGGCGCGGTGTCGCTGCTGGAAATGATTCAGCCACAGCCCAATGCGGCCTTGTTGACGCCAGGAATCGTCGATGTGACGTCGGTAGCCAATCGTCCTGACGAGGAGTTCTTTGGTCCGCTGCTGCAAGTGATTCGCTATGCCGATTTCGATGCAGCCATCGCCGAAGCCAACAATACCCAGTATGGGTTGGCTGCCGGCTTGCTGTCGGACTCTGAGGCGCGCTACCAGCAATTCTGGCTGGAAAGCCGTGCGGGTATCGTGAACTGGAACAAGCAACTGACCGGCGCCGCCAGCAGCGCACCGTTTGGCGGAGTGGGTGCCAGTGGCAACCATCGTGCCAGTGCCTATTACGCGGCCGACTATTGTGCTTACCCGGTGGCTTCGCTGGAGACCGCCAGCCTGAGCCTGCCTGCAACCCTGACGCCCGGCGTCTCCCTATAACAACAGGTCCATGGAGTCTTGCCGATGAAATCCTTTGAAGTGAATTTTGATGGTCTGGTAGGCCCGACGCATAACTATGGCGGTCTGTCCTACGGCAACGTCGCGTCGCAGAGCAACAGCCAGCAGGCCTCCAACCCCCGCGAAGCGGCCCGTCAGGGTTTGGCGAAGATGAAAGCCCTGATGGAAATGGGCTTTACGCAGGGTGTATTGGCACCGCAGGAGCGCCCGGATGTGGCAGCGCTGCGTCAGTTGGGCTTTGTTGGAACCGATGCCCAGGTGATCGCCCGCGCGGCCAAAGAAGCCATGCCGTTGCTGGTGGCATCCTGCTCCGCTTCGAGCATGTGGGTCGCCAACGCCGCAACCGTGAGCCCAAGTGCCGACACCGCTGATGGTCGTGTGCATTTCACCGCAGCGAACCTCAACTGCAAGTACCACCGCAGCATTGAGCACCCCACTACCAGTCGGGTGTTAAGCGCCATGTTTGCGGATCAGCGGCACTTCGCGCATCACGCTGCGTTGCCGGCTGTCAGCCAGTTCGGCGACGAAGGCGCAGCTAACCACACTCGTTTTTGCCGTAGCTACGGTGAGCCTGGTGTCGAGTTCTTCGTGTTCGGTCGCAGTGCTTTTGATACCCGCTACCCCGCACCGCAGAAGTACCCGGCACGTCAAACCCTGGAGGCCTCGCAAGCGGTCGCTCGTCTGCATGGCCTGAGTGAAGAGGGTGTGGTCTACGCTCAGCAGAATCCCGCAGTAATCGATCAGGGTGTGTTCCACAACGACGTGATCGCGGTGGGTAATGGTGAGGTGTTGTTCTATCACGAGGATGCCTTTCTGGGCACCGATGCGATGCTCGCCGAACTGCAAGCTAAACTGGCTAAACGAGGCGGCAACTTCAAAAGTATCTGCGTGCCGCGTGCTCAGGTGTCTGTAGAGGATGCAGTGCGCTCGTACTTGTTCAACAGCCAGTTGTTGTCGCGTGCCGATGGCTCGATGCTGCTGATCGTGCCTGAAGAGTGCCGCAATAACGAGCGCGTCTGGGCGTACCTGTCGGCGCTGACCAGCCAGGGAGGCCCGGTGACAGAGGTCAAGGTATTCGACCTCAAGCAGAGTATGCAGAACGGGGGTGGCCCGGCCTGCCTGCGCTTGCGAGTCGCGCTCAATGAAACGGAACTGGCGGCGGTCAATCCAGGCGTTATCATGACGGCGCCGCTGTATGACACGCTGACCCAGTGGGTTGACAAACATTACCGCGATCGCTTGAGCGAAAGCGATCTGGCCGACCCGCAGTTGCTGGTGGAGTGCCGTACGGCGTTGGATGAGCTGACCCAGATTCTGAAGCTGGGCTCGGTCTATCCATTCCAACTTGAACCTTGAGAGAGAATTCGACTATGTCCGACGCCCTGCAGCTGATCCTCGAAGACGATGACGGCACTCAGCTGGAAACCTCCTGCACCCGCTTTGCGGTGGTCTGGCAAGGCAAGGAGGTATGGATTCAGCAGGATGGCCGCGGTCAGTTGCTGATCGGCGTCGACGTCGAAGAAGACGACGCCGAGTACGCCAACCTGCTGCTGCGCCCGCTGGCCACCAACCTGGTCAGCCTGCAGCTGGAAATGGAACCGGCCGATGCCGGTGAAGACGACGATCACGTCCACGGCCCAGACTGCGGACACCATCACTAAGGACACGGCCCATGCTCGCCCTCGGCAAACTGCTTGACCTGACCCTGGCCGGTCGTGAACCGGCGGAGAAGACTCAGACGACTGTCGAGGGCGTGCGTATGCGCTGGCTCGGCGAAGGTGCACTGGAAGTGTGTCCTCCCAAGGCTCGCGACAATGGCATGGACCTGCTGCTTTCAGCGGGTATCCACGGCAATGAAACAGCCCCCATCGAGTTGCTCGATGAGTTGCTGCATGGCATTGCCCGCGGTGACATCAAGCCGCGCGTACGGTTGCTGTTTCTGTTTGGTAACCCCGAAGCCATTCGTCGCGGTGAGCGTTATATCGAGCAGGACGTCAATCGCCTGTTCAATGGGCGCCATGAGTTATCCAGTGGTACAGAAGCCCTGCGTGCCGGCGAGCTCGAGCGCTTGGCTGCGACATTCTTTAGCGTGCCGGGACGTATGCGCTTGCATTACGACCTGCATACCGCGATTCGAGGTTCGAAGATCGAGCAGTTTGCGCTGTATCCCTTCAAGGAGGGGCGTAAGCACTCGCGTCGTGAGCTGGCACGCTTGCGTGCTGCGGGTATGGAGGCGGTATTGTTGCAAAGCAAGGCCTCCGTTACGTTCACGGCCTATACCTATGAGCAACTGGATGCTGAGGCATTTACGTTGGAGCTGGGCAAGGCGCGACCGTTTGGTCAGAACCAGCAGGTGAACCTGCAGCTGTTGGAAAAGCGTCTTAAGCAAATTATCGAAGGTGACGAGCCGAGCGCAGAAGGCGAGCTGCTTGATGGCTTGCAGCTGTTCAGCGTTGCTCGCGAAATCATCAAGCACAGCGACAACTTCCACCTGCACTTGCCTGCCGATATCGAAAACTTCTCCGAACTCTCCAAGGGCTACCTGTTGGCCGAGGATCTGGCCGAGACGCGCTGGGTTGTGGAGGAAGAGGGGGCTCGTATCATTTTCCCGAATCCCAAGGTCAAGAATGGCCTGCGTGCCGGCATTCTGGTTGTGCCAACCACGCCGGATCAACTGGGCTGACCGGGCGTCGCTAGTATCGGATTCGTACTGTTGCCGGTGGCGCCGGCCCCGCAGAAGGGCGCCGGCGTTCGGGTTGGCGGGTGGATTATACGGCGCGTTTTTGCGGTACTTCGTTGCGGCGAAGCGCGCGCAGCTTCTGCAGGGTATCGGCACAGGTCTTCGCGGCCTCGGCGCCCTTCACCAGGAAGTGCTCGAAGTAGAAGGTCTGGTGTTCGTCGCCCGCGTGGAAGTGGTGCGGCGTCAGTACCACCGAGAACACCGGTACTTCGGTTTCCAGTTGAACCTGCATCAAGCCGCTGATCACCGACTGTGCCACGAATTCATGCCGGTACAGGCCGCCATCGACCACCAGGCCTGCAGCCACAATGCCGGCATAGCGACCTGTGCGTGCCAGCAGTTTGGCGTGCAGCGGGATTTCAAATGCGCCGCCGACTTCGAAGAAATCGATGTCGCCGGGTTGATAGCCGTGATTGCCCATCTCTTCGACAAAGGACTTGCGTGCCTGGTCGACAATATCCTTGTGCCAGCAGGCCTGAATGAACGCGATACGTTCCTGAGGATGGCTCTTGCTATCGATTGCAGTGGGTTGCATTAAAACGGACTCCTGTTTGTATGAGAAACAGGGCATCTGGATCGAAAGGGATAGTCGGCGTGCAAGTAGGCAGCCGTAGGCACACAGGTGCCTATCCCGTTCTCTCTTTATCCGGACTATGACCGTCGGCCCCGGAATCACACCGGGTCTGCTGACCTTGCAGTGGTGCTGCAAGCGCTCGCGGGCTATGCGCATTCAGCGCAATTACCGCCGGTGGGGAATTGCGCCCCGCCCTGAGAACGTCGCCGTCAGCGGCTGACGGCAGCGGATTATTAGCACAGTTTTCCGGGAAACGTATAGCCTGCTAATGATATTGACGCCTATGAAAGACATTTCATCCGAGAACCCTTGCCAATTGGCGGGGCGATCCTCCGTAATGCCTTGTCAGTAGGGGAAATCAGGCTTTAGCATCCCGGGCATGCTTGGCGGAGGTAATTTTGCCGCTTTTGTTTGTCATTGCCGTTACAGGTTGTCCAATTGACGGCTTCTATCGCATAAACACACTGTACCCAGGCCTCAGGCCCGATATAATGCGGCCCTTTGCCGTCGTTTCGTCAATTTGACGCAAGCATTTGCCTCTGGCCGCCGTTTCCGTGGAAGAACCTATGAAAAGCGCAGAAATCCGTGAAGCCTTCCTTCGCTTCTTCGAAGAGCAGGGACATACCCGTGTCGCGTCCAGCTCTTTGATTCCGGGCAACGACCCGACCCTGCTGTTTACCAACGCCGGGATGAACCAGTTCAAGGACTGTTTCCTGGGCCAGGAAAAACGTGCCTATACCCGAGCGGTGAGCAGCCAGAAGTGCGTACGCGCCGGCGGCAAGCACAACGACCTGGAAAACGTCGGCTATACCGCACGCCACCACACGTTCTTTGAAATGCTGGGTAACTTCAGCTTTGGTGACTATTTCAAGCGCGATGCAATCACCTTTGCCTGGAACTTCCTGACCTCGGAAAAATGGTTGAACCTGCCCAAGGAAAAACTGTGGGTAACGGTCTACGCCAGCGACGACGAAGCGTATGACATCTGGACCAAAGAGGTCGGTGTTCCGGCTGAGCGCATGGTCCGCATCGGTGACAACAAGGGAGCGCCATACGCGTCCGACAACTTCTGGACCATGGGCGATACTGGCCCGTGCGGTCCTTGCACCGAGATCTTCTACGATCACGGCCCGGAGATCTGGGGCGGTCCACCTGGCTCGCCGGAAGAAGATGGTGACCGTTACATCGAGATCTGGAACAACGTGTTCATGCAGTTCAACCGTACTGCTGACGGCGTCCTGCACCCGCTGCCTGCGCCGTCTGTCGATACCGGTATGGGCCTGGAGCGGATCAGTGCGGTCATGCAGCACGTTCACTCCAACTACGAAATCGACCTGTTCCAGAGCCTGCTTGCCGCATCGGCCAAGGCGATCGGTTGCAGCAACGACGCCCAGCCTTCACTCAAGGTTGTGGCCGACCATATTCGCTCCTGCGGGTTCCTGATTGCCGACGGTGTGTTGCCGTCCAACGAAGGTCGTGGCTATGTGTTGCGACGTATCATTCGTCGCGCCTGCCGTCACGGCAACAAGCTGGGCGCCAAGGGCAGTTTCTTCTACCAGATCGTGGCTGCGCTGGTGGCCGAGATGGGCGAGGCTTTCCCTGAGCTGAAGGCGCAGCAGGCGCATATCGAGCGCGTCCTCAAGGCGGAAGAAGAGCAGTTCGCCAAGACGCTCGAGCAGGGCTTGAAAATTCTCGAGCAGGACCTGGCTGAACTCAAAGGCAGCGTGGTACCTGGTGACGTGGTATTCAAACTCTACGACACCTACGGGTTCCCGATGGACCTGACGGGCGATATCGCTCGTGAGCGTAACCTGACCCTGGATGAGGCTGGCTTCGAGCGTGAGATGGATGCTCAGCGTGAGCGTGCGCGTTCTGCAAGCGCCTTTGGTCTGGACTACAACAGCCTGGTCAAGGTTGATGTAGCCACTGAGTTTACCGGTTACACCACCACCGAAGGCAATGCCACTGTCGTAGCCCTCTATAAAGATGGCCAGGCGGTTGAGCAGTTGGCTGAAGGCGAGCAGGGCGTTGTGATTCTGGATACAACCCCGTTCTATGCCGAGTCTGGTGGCCAGGTGGGTGACACCGGTTACCTGCTGGCCGGCGGTGCACGGTTTGATGTGCGTGATACCACCAAGACCGGTGGTGCGTTCCTGCATCATGGTCAGGTTGCCAGCGGCAGCCTGAAGGTTGGGGAGCAGGTTCAGGCTCAGGTCGATGCCGATGTGCAGCATGCTACCTCGTTGAACCACTCCGCTACGCACTTGCTGCATGCAGCGCTGCGTCAGGTGCTCGGTGATCACGTACAACAGAAAGGCTCGCTGGTTGATAGCCAGCGCCTGCGTTTCGACTTCAGCCACTTCGAGGCGCTCAAACCTGAGCAGCTCAAGGCGTTGGAAGACATCGTCAACCGCGAAGTGCGCAACAACTCCGAGGTGCAAACCGAAGAGACCGATATCGACACCGCCAAGAAGAAGGGCGCCATGGCGCTGTTCGGCGAGAAGTATGGCGACAGCGTGCGGGTGCTGAGCATGGGCGGCGATTTCTCCGTCGAACTGTGCGGCGGTATCCACGCCAAGCGTACCGGCGATATCGGCCTGCTCAAGATCATTAGCGAAGGTGGCGTAGCCTCCGGTGTGCGTCGTATCGAGGCGGTCACCGGTGCTGCTGCGCTGGCGTACCTGAACGCCGCCGAAGAGCAGCTCAAGGAAGCCGCGCAACTGGTCAAGGGCAGTCGTGACAACCTGATCGACAAGCTCTCGGCTGTGCTTGAGCGAAACCGTCAGCTGGAAAAGCAACTGGAGCAGTTGCAGGCCAAGGCCGCCAGTGCTGCGGGCGACGACCTGTCGAGCACAGCCGTCGACGTCAAGGGCGTCAAGGTGCTGGCTGCGCGCCTTGACGGCCAGGATGGCAAGGCGCTGCTGGCGCTGGTCGATCAGTTGAAGAACAAACTCGGCCGCGCAGTGATCCTGCTCGGCAGTGTCTATGAGGACAAGGTCGTACTGGTAGCGGGTGTGACCAAGGACCTGACTGGCCAACTCAAAGCCGGTGATTTGATGAAGCAAGCCGCTGCGGCGGTGGGCGGCAAAGGGGGTGGGCGTCCGGACATGGCGCAAGGCGGCGGTGTCGACGCTGCTGCGCTGGACGGCGCACTGGCCCTGACCGTGCCATTCGTAGAGCAGGGCGTCTAAGACGCGAAGCGGCCCGTCGTCTAGTGGCGGGCTGTTGATTGATTGTTTATTGGGTGCCCTTCACGGGCTGAGGCGGCTTTGAAATGGCGTTGATCGTACAGAAATTTGGCGGTACCTCGGTCGGCACAGTCGAGCGAATCGAGCAGGTTGCCGAGAAGGTCAAGAAATTCCGCGAAGCCGGCGATGATCTGGTGGTTGTACTGTCGGCGATGAGCGGCGAAACCAATCGCCTGATCGATCTGGCCAAGCAGATCAGCGATCAGCCGGTTCCACGTGAACTGGATGTGATCGTCTCCACGGGTGAGCAGGTGACCATTGCCTTGCTGGCCATGGCACTGATGAAGCGCGGCATTCCTGCCGTGTCTTACACCGGTAACCAGGTGCGGATCCTCACTGACAGCGCGCATAACAAGGCGCGCATCCTGCAAATCGATGATCAGAAGATTCGTGCCGACCTCAAGGCTGGCCGTGTCGTTGTGGTTGCTGGTTTCCAGGGTGTCGATGAGCACGGCAACATCACCACCCTCGGGCGTGGTGGTTCCGATACCACTGGCGTGGCCCTGGCGGCTGCACTGAAGGCTGATGAGTGCCAGATCTACACCGACGTCGATGGTGTCTACACCACTGACCCGCGTGTGGTGTCCCAGGCTCAGCGGCTGGACAAGATCACCTTCGAAGAGATGCTGGAAATGGCCAGTCTCGGTTCCAAGGTGCTGCAGATCCGTGCCGTCGAGTTCGCCGGCAAGTACAACGTCCCGCTGCGCGTGCTGCACAGCTTTCAGGAGGGTCCGGGTACCCTCATTACTATTGATGAAGAGGAATCCATGGAACAGCCGATCATTTCCGGCATCGCCTTCAATCGCGATGAAGCCAAGCTGACCATTCGCGGCGTACCTGATACCCCAGGCGTTGCTTTCAAGATCCTCGGTCCTATCAGTGCGGCGAACATTGAAGTCGACATGATCGTGCAGAACGTCTCGCACGATAACACCACCGACTTTACCTTTACCGTGCACCGTAATGACTATGCCAAGGCGCAGCAGGTGCTGGAAAACACGGCCCGTGAAATCGGCGCCCGTGAGGTAGTCGGTGATACCAAGATCGCCAAGGTGTCCATCGTCGGTGTCGGTATGCGTTCGCACGCCGGTGTTGCGAGCCGCATGTTCGAAGCGCTGGCAAAGGAGAGCATCAACATTCAGATGATCTCCACTTCCGAGATCAAGGTCTCTGTAGTTATTGAAGAGAAGTACCTGGAACTGGCTGTGCGTGCACTGCACACGGCCTTCGAGCTGGATGCCCCCGCCCGCCAGGGTGAGTAAGGCTCCTGCCTAAAAAGGGCGCGGCATGGCCGCGCCCTTCGTTTTTTTGACTGGCGTGAGAAATCTGTCCTTTTACTTGCGCTGGTCAATACTGAGGCGTAGGTCGGCAGCCAGTCCCGGTTGTAGGCTGAAGCCCTCTTTTTTGCAGACTGTTATCCCTGAACTGAAATGCGTGAGGAGAAAGGTATGTTGATTCTGACTCGTCGGTGCGCCGAGAGCCTGATCATTGGCGATGGCGAAATCACCGTGACCGTGCTCGGCGTCAAAGGAAATCAAGTGCGAATCGGTGTGAATGCCCCCAAGGAAGTGGCCGTTCACCGTGAGGAAATCTACCTTCGGATCAAGAAAGAGAAGGACGAAGAACCAACCCTTTAATTTTTCTCAGTTTTTTTTCAAAAAAGAGTTTGCAAACGGGGAAGGGTCTGGTTATTATACGCCCCGTGTTGCGGAGAGGTGGCCGAGTGGCCGAAGGCGCTCCCCTGCTAAGGGAGTATACCTCACAAGGGTATCGGGGGTTCGAATCCCCCCTTCTCCGCCATTATTCAAGTAGGGCGCTGTAATCTGGATGAATCGCTAAGTCGTTGAATTTAAACGAAAAAGTGGTTGTCAAAATGATTCTGCGA
Organism: Pseudomonas sp. HLS-6 TE3448; assembly: GCF_053629555.1. NCBI lineage: Bacteria > Pseudomonadati > Pseudomonadota > Gammaproteobacteria > Pseudomonadales > Pseudomonadaceae > Pseudomonas > Pseudomonas sp. HLS-6 TE3448. Next base: position 2,816,838 of record NZ_JBRJIO010000001.1, read on the forward strand.
ACTATAATGCGCTGCAAGAATACTGCACTCATAGCTCAGCTGGATAGAGTACTCGGCTACGAACCGAGCGGTCGGAGGTTCGAATCCTCCTGAGTGCACCATATTCCGAAGCTGCTTTAATTTGTTGAAGTGGTTTCAGAATAAGCCAGTGGTAATCTGGTCTAAAAATACCAACCTGCACTCATAGCTCAGCTGGATAGAGTACTCGGCTACGAACCGAGCGGTCGGAGGTTCGAATCCTCCTGAGTGCACCATATTCAGAAATCGACTTCAGTCAATGAGGCGGTTTCAGTCTAAAGCCAGTGGTGATCTGGTCTAAAAATACCAAACCGCACTCATAGCTCAGCTGGATAGAGTACTCGGCTACGAACCGAGCGGTCGGAGGTTCGAATCCTCCTGAGTGCACCATATATCAGAAGGCCCGCATTTTATGCGGGCTTTTTGTTTTCCGCGAAATTAATTTTCTCGTAAAGCGCAATGGCTAGATTGTCAGTTAGTGCGCCATCTTCTTGTGCTGATATCTCAGGCGATGTGCTTTTCTCTGTGGCAGTGCCGTCGTATTAGTGTATCTGGATGCGGTCGAGCTTTATGTTGCAAGCGACTGTTCTGGTCAAGATTTTAAGCGCTTCGATTGTTCAAGCAGTGTATGATTGCGCCCGTCAGCCCCGCCGGGGCTTGTGGAATACCACCATGGACTTACCCAGTAGTTACTCAATAGCTGATTTTGCCAATCACGATCTGACTGATTGATCCTCCCGGCGTGCTCCCTGCTGGGAGTGGAGTTCGCCTATGACTGAAATCGAAGTAAAAAAGACCCAAGATAGCCTGCAGGATCGCCTGGCCCAGGTGGTTGAGCTGTTGCAGCGCCAGCGTGTTGTTGAAGACCTCACGCATCGCCAGGAAGGTCATCATCATGACCTGGTTGAAAACCTGGTTCATCGACAGAATCTGGTCGAGCTGCAGCGCAAGCTCGACGATCTGCACTCTGCCGACGTCGCCTATATTCTCGAAGCGTTACCGCTCGATGACCGATTGACCGTTTGGCAGTTGGTCAAGGCTGAGCGTGACGGCGACATCCTGCTCGAAGTGTCTGACTCGGTTCGAGAAACCCTGATCGCCGACATGGACGATCATGAGCTCCTGGCTGCGGCCAAGGAGATGGATGCTGACGAACTGGCAGACCTTGCCCCAGAGTTGCCGCGCGACGTCGTTCACGAGCTCATGGAGAGCCTGGATGCTCAGCAGCGTGAGCGTGTGCGTTCTGCTCTGAGCTATGACGAGGACCAGGTCGGTGCGCTGATGGACTTCGAGATGGTGACCATTCGTGAGGATGTCAGCCTTGAAGTGGTGTTGCGTTACCTGCGTCGCCTGAAAGAGTTGCCGGGGCATACCGACAAGCTTTTCGTGGTCGATTATGACGGTATCCTCAAAGGCGTCTTGCCGATCAAGCGTCTGTTGGTCAATGACCCGGAGAAAAAGGTTTCCGAGGTCATGGCCAGCGATCCGGTGACCTTCCACCCCGAGGAAGACGCTTACGATGCGGCCCTGGCATTTGAGCGCTATGACTTGATCTCTGGCCCAGTCGTTGACAAAAACGATCGCCTGATTGGTCGACTGACCATTGATGAAATGGTTGACCTTATTCGGGAGGAAAGCGAAAGCGAAGTCCTGAGCATGGCGGGTCTGCGCGAAGAGGAAGATATCTTTGCTTCGGTCTGGCGCTCGCTGCGTAACCGTTGGGCCTGGTTGGCGATCAACCTGATTACTGCATTCGTGGCCTCTCGTGTGATTGGCCTGTTTGAGGGGTCGATCGAAAAACTGGTGGCGTTGGCAGCCTTGATGCCGATCGTGGCGGGTATTGGTGGTAACTCCGGTAACCAGACGATCACCATGATTGTTCGCGCTATGGCGCTTGATCAGGTGAGCCCAGGGAATACGTCGCGGCTAATGCGTAAGGAACTGGCGGTTGCCCTGATCAACGGCCTTATTTGGGGTGGTGTGATAGGTATCGTGGCGTTCCTGCTTTACCACAGCTGGTCGCTGGGTGTGGTGATGACTGCTGCAATGACCCTGAACCTGTTGCTTGCTGCGCTGATGGGTGTGCTGATTCCGATGACCCTGGTGCGTATGGGGCGTGATCCGGCAATGGGCTCCAGCGTGATGATCACGGCTGTAACCGACAGCGGTGGTTTCTTCATCTTTCTGGGGCTTGCAACTATCTTTCTGTTGTAAGTGTGTTTGGCTCAGGCACAAAAAAGCCCGCAATGATGCGGGCTTTTTTGTGTGTGCGTGATTCAGGAAGCATCAGCTGCCATTTCTGCATCATGGGCGATCAGCGCGACCAGTGCATTCTGTTGGCGGTGGGAGAGCTGGCGAAAGCGTTGCAGCAGTTCGCGTTCGTGCAGGGACAGTTCAGGGCTGTCCAGGCGCATGCTTAGCTCATCGCCCAGAGCTCCTTCCTGGATCAGACTTTGCTCCAGGCGAGCGATGATTTCAGAGTTCATGCTGCGATGGTGGTTGCGCGCAACCTCAGCAATGCGCTCACGCATTCCGTCGGGCAGGCGGACGACGAATTTGTCTGCGGTGCGGCTTGAGTAGATAGCCTGTTTCATTGGGCGCATATAATTGACCGGTTTTAGTTCAGGGGAAGCGGTTCTTGAAATTGGCCGCACGGTGACGTTACGACCACTGTTGGGGCCAAATGTTCAACCTGAATTGCGAATGAGGCGCTTATGATGCCTCACAATCGCCGGTTCCTTGGCGTCAATTCTGTGACAAATAATGAGCTGGATAAAGGCTATTTGCCAGTACCAATTATCAGAAATGCGTACTGGTTTTGAAAGTTTTCATTTTTTCGCTTATCCGTTTGAGTGATAGCTTTCTCCTCGCACCGGCAAATGGCAAGAATGGCGCGGTAGAAAACTCTAAAATTTGCGTGGTTTCCTTAACTTAAGAGCATAGTGGCTATGCAGCATGACGCAAGTGACGATTGCTTGACAGTCCAGACGGTCAAGGCCGGCCGATTGATCTACCTCATGGGGGCTTCAGGGGCCGGCAAGGACAGCCTGATCGAAGCGGCTCGTCCCGTGCTTCACAGGCAGGGCGTAATCATCGCGCGGCGTGTGATTACCCGGGCGGCGGAGGCCAAGGGGGAGGATGCTCATGGGGTTACCTGGCAGCAGTTTGAGTTGCTCTGTGATCAGAAGGCGTTTGCGCTGCATTGGCAGGCTAATGGCTTGTCCTACGGTATTCCGGCGCAGATCGATGTTTGGCTGGAAGAGGGGCGGCATGTGCTGGTCAATGGTTCTCGGGCCCACTTGGTTGATGCCCGCAGGCGCTACCCGAGCCTGTTGCCAATCTTGCTGACCGTTGATGCCGGAGTGCTGCGTGCGCGTTTGCTTGGGCGCGCGCGTGAAAGTCTTGATGACATCGAGCGTCGTCTGGAGCGTGCCCGTGCCTTGGCTTGTGTCGAGGATCGTACAGTGCGTGTTCTGGATAACTCCGGTGAGTTGCTTGATACCGTTTCGCGCTTGTTGATACTGCTGAGCGAGGAGGGGGTGTTGGCTGCGAAGGTGTAAATAAAGCCTACAGCTAAAAACCCCTACGGATGACATGACAAATGTCGGTGTGCTGGGTAACATGCTCGCCGACTTGCGCTGCGCAGCATTCGCTGCCGGTTTCTGCGTCTCAGTAGCTCAATTGGATAGAGCATCCCCCTCCTAAGGGGAAGGTTGGCAGTTCGAACCTGCCCTGGGACACCATATGCCTCAACCTGGCCTGGAATGATCCTATCCGTCTCTGACAGGCGCACTGCAGGGCGGCTGTATTGATACGCATGTTTCGGTCGGGTTGCTGATGTGAGCTGCTGCTTATATATGGGTAGTGTGAGAAGGGCTTGTTAAGCATTTGAAGCCTAAAGAGAAAATCTGAAAAAACTCGAAATAATTGCTTGACGGGTGCCTCGAAAAGCGTAGAATGCGCGCCATCGGTTGAGACGAAAAGCTCTTAACCAACCGCTCTTTAACAATCGAATCAAGCAATTCGTGTGGGTGCTTGTGAAATCAGACTGATAGTCAGAAAGATTATCAGCATCACAAGTGACTACACGAGAAATCGAAATAGTCATTTGAGATTGCTGAGCCAAGTTTAGGGTTTTCTCAAAACCCAAGCAGTATTGAACTGAAGAGTTTGATCATGGCTCAGATTGAACGCTGGCGGCAGGCCTAACACATGCAAGTCGAGCGGATGACGGGAGCTTGCTCCTTGATTCAGCGGCGGACGGGTGAGTAATGCCTAGGAATCTGCCTGATAGTGGGGGACAACGTTTCGAAAGGAACGCTAATACCGCATACGTCCTACGGGAGAAAGCAGGGGACCTTCGGGCCTTGCGCTATCAGATGAGCCTAGGTCGGATTAGCTAGTTGGTGAGGTAATGGCTCACCAAGGCGACGATCCGTAACTGGTCTGAGAGGATGATCAGTCACACTGGAACTGAGACACGGTCCAGACTCCTACGGGAGGCAGCAGTGGGGAATATTGGACAATGGGCGAAAGCCTGATCCAGCCATGCCGCGTGTGTGAAGAAGGTCTTCGGATTGTAAAGCACTTTAAGTTGGGAGGAAGGGCAGTAAGCTAATACCTTGCTGTTTTGACGTTACCGACAGAATAAGCACCGGCTAACTCTGTGCCAGCAGCCGCGGTAATACAGAGGGTGCAAGCGTTAATCGGAATTACTGGGCGTAAAGCGCGCGTAGGTGGTTCGTTAAGTTGGATGTGAAATCCCCGGGCTCAACCTGGGAACTGCATCCAAAACTGGCGAGCTAGAGTAGGGCAGAGGGTGGTGGAATTTCCTGTGTAGCGGTGAAATGCGTAGATATAGGAAGGAACACCAGTGGCGAAGGCGACCACCTGGGCTCATACTGACACTGAGGTGCGAAAGCGTGGGGAGCAAACAGGATTAGATACCCTGGTAGTCCACGCCGTAAACGATGTCAACTAGCCGTTGGAATCCTTGAGATTTTAGTGGCGCAGCTAACGCATTAAGTTGACCGCCTGGGGAGTACGGCCGCAAGGTTAAAACTCAAATGAATTGACGGGGGCCCGCACAAGCGGTGGAGCATGTGGTTTAATTCGAAGCAACGCGAAGAACCTTACCAGGCCTTGACATCCAATGAACTTTCCAGAGATGGATTGGTGCCTTCGGGAACATTGAGACAGGTGCTGCATGGCTGTCGTCAGCTCGTGTCGTGAGATGTTGGGTTAAGTCCCGTAACGAGCGCAACCCTTGTCCTTAGTTACCAGCACGTAATGGTGGGCACTCTAAGGAGACTGCCGGTGACAAACCGGAGGAAGGTGGGGATGACGTCAAGTCATCATGGCCCTTACGGCCTGGGCTACACACGTGCTACAATGGTCGGTACAGAGGGTTGCCAAGCCGCGAGGTGGAGCTAATCTCACAAAACCGATCGTAGTCCGGATCGCAGTCTGCAACTCGACTGCGTGAAGTCGGAATCGCTAGTAATCGCGAATCAGAATGTCGCGGTGAATACGTTCCCGGGCCTTGTACACACCGCCCGTCACACCATGGGAGTGGGTTGCACCAGAAGTAGCTAGTCTAACCTTCGGGGGGACGGTTACCACGGTGTGATTCATGACTGGGGTGAAGTCGTAACAAGGTAGCCGTAGGGGAACCTGCGGCTGGATCACCTCCTTAATCGACGACATCAGCTGCTTCATAAGCTCCCACACGAATTGCTTGATTCATTGAAGAAGACGAGAAAGCCCGTTTCCTGATTGGGAATCGCGGTTATCTAGTCTGTCAAAGCTTAGAAATGAATATTCGCGTCGAATATTGATTTCTGAACTTTTTCAGAATCGTTCTTTAAAAATTTGGGTATGTGATAGAAATAGACTGAATAGCACTTTCACTGGTGTTTATTCAGGCTAAGGTAAAATTTGTGAGTGTCTCTTAAGTCTTAAGAGTATTGCGAATTTTCGGCGAATGTCGTCTTCACAGTATAACCAGATTGCTTGGGGTTATATGGTCAAGTGAAGAAGCGCATACGGTGGATGCCTTGGCAGTCAGAGGCGATGAAAGACGTGGTAGCCTGCGATAAGCTTCGGGGAGTCGGCAAACAGACTTTGATCCGGAGATCTCTGAATGGGGGAACCCACCTAGGATAACCTAGGTATCTTGTACTGAATACATAGGTGCAAGAGGCGAACCAGGGGAACTGAAACATCTAAGTACCCTGAGGAAAAGAAATCAACCGAGATTCCCTTAGTAGTGGCGAGCGAACGGGGACTAGCCCTTAAGTTGATTTGAGATTAGCGGAACGCTCTGGAAAGTGCGGCCATAGTGGGTGATAGCCCTGTACGCGAAAATCTCTTATCAATGAAATCGAGTAGGACGGAGCACGAGAAACTTTGTCTGAATATGGGGGGACCATCCTCCAAGGCTAAATACTACTGACTGACCGATAGTGAACTAGTACCGTGAGGGAAAGGCGAAAAGAACCCCGGAGAGGGGAGTGAAATAGATCCTGAAACCGTATGCGTACAAGCAGTGGGAGCCTACTTGTTAGGTGACTGCGTACCTTTTGTATAATGGGTCAGCGACTTATATTCAGTGGCGAGCTTAACCGAATAGGGGAGGCGTAGCGAAAGCGAGTCTTAATAGGGCGTTTAGTCGCTGGGTATAGACCCGAAACCGGGCGATCTATCCATGGGCAGGTTGAAGGTTAGGTAACACTGACTGGAGGACCGAACCGACTACCGTTGAAAAGTTAGCGGATGACCTGTGGATCGGAGTGAAAGGCTAATCAAGCTCGGAGATAGCTGGTTCTCCTCGAAAGCTATTTAGGTAGCGCCTCATGTATCACTGTAGGGGGTAGAGCACTGTTTCGGCTAGGGGGTCATCCCGACTTACCAAACCGATGCAAACTCCGAATACCTACAAGTGCCGAGCATGGGAGACACACGGCGGGTGCTAACGTCCGTCGTGAAAAGGGAAACAACCCAGACCGTCAGCTAAGGTCCCAAAGTCATGGTTAAGTGGGAAACGATGTGGGAAGGCTTAGACAGCTAGGAGGTTGGCTTAGAAGCAGCCACCCTTTAAAGAAAGCGTAATAGCTCACTAGTCGAGTCGGCCTGCGCGGAAGATGTAACGGGGCTCAAACCATGCACCGAAGCTACGGGTGTCACTTAGGTGACGCGGTAGAGGAGCGTTCTGTAAGCCTGTGAAGGTGAGTTGAGAAGCTTGCTGGAGGTATCAGAAGTGCGAATGCTGACATGAGTAACGACAATGGGAGTGAAAAACTCCCACGCCGAAAGACCAAGGTTTCCTGCGCAACGTTAATCGACGCAGGGTTAGTCGGTCCCTAAGGCGAGGCTGAAAAGCGTAGTCGATGGAAAACAGGTTAATATTCCTGTACTTCTGGTTATTGCGATGGAGGGACGGAGAAGGCTAGGCCAGCTTGGCGTTGGTTGTCCAAGTTTAAGGTGGTAGGCTGAGATCTTAGGTAAATCCGGGATCTTAAGGCCGAGAGCTGATGACGAGTGCTCTTTAGAGCGCGAAGTGGTTGATGCCATGCTTCCAAGAAAAGCTTCTAAGCTTCAGATAACCAGGAACCGTACCCCAAACCGACACAGGTGGTTGGGTAGAGAATACCAAGGCGCTTGAGAGAACTCGGGTGAAGGAACTAGGCAAAATGGCACCGTAACTTCGGGAGAAGGTGCGCCGGTGAGGGTGAAGGACTTGCTCCGTAAGCCCATGCCGGTCGAAGATACCAGGCCGCTGCGACTGTTTATTAAAAACACAGCACTCTGCAAACACGAAAGTGGACGTATAGGGTGTGACGCCTGCCCGGTGCCGGAAGGTTAATTGATGGGGTTAGCTAACGCGAAGCTCTTGATCGAAGCCCCGGTAAACGGCGGCCGTAACTATAACGGTCCTAAGGTAGCGAAATTCCTTGTCGGGTAAGTTCCGACCTGCACGAATGGCGTAACGATGGCGGCGCTGTCTCCACCCGAGACTCAGTGAAATTGAAATCGCTGTGAAGATGCAGTGTATCCGCGGCTAGACGGAAAGACCCCGTGAACCTTTACTATAGCTTTGCACTGGACTTTGAATTTGCTTGTGTAGGATAGGTGGGAGGCTTTGAAGCGTGGACGCCAGTTCGCGTGGAGCCATCCTTGAAATACCACCCTGGCAACTTTGAGGTTCTAACTCAGGTCCGTCATCCGGATCGAGGACAGTGTATGGTGGGTAGTTTGACTGGGGCGGTCTCCTCCTAAAGAGTAACGGAGGAGTACGAAGGTGCGCTCAGACCGGTCGGAAATCGGTCGTAGAGTATAAAGGCAAAAGCGCGCTTGACTGCGAGACAGACACGTCGAGCAGGTACGAAAGTAGGTCTTAGTGATCCGGTGGTTCTGTATGGAAGGGCCATCGCTCAACGGATAAAAGGTACTCCGGGGATAACAGGCTGATACCGCCCAAGAGTTCATATCGACGGCGGTGTTTGGCACCTCGATGTCGGCTCATCACATCCTGGGGCTGAAGCCGGTCCCAAGGGTATGGCTGTTCGCCATTTAAAGTGGTACGCGAGCTGGGTTTAGAACGTCGTGAGACAGTTCGGTCCCTATCTGCCGTGGACGTTTGAGATTTGAGAGGGGCTGCTCCTAGTACGAGAGGACCGGAGTGGACGAACCTCTGGTGTTCCGGTTGTCACGCCAGTGGCATTGCCGGGTAGCTATGTTCGGAAGAGATAACCGCTGAAAGCATCTAAGCGGGAAACTTGCCTCAAGATGAGATCTCACTGGAGCCTTGAGCTCCCTGAAGGGCCGTCGAAGACTACGACGTTGATAGGTTGGGTGTGTAAGTGCTGTGAGGCATTGAGCTAACCAATACTAATTGCCCGTGAGGCTTGACCATATAACACCCAAGCAATTTGCGTCGAAAGGCCAGATTGCGGTGTTGTGAAGACGAAACGAACCGAAAGTTTGCGACTCACAACTATCACATACCCGATTTGCTGGAGCGTCGAAAGACGGTCTGGTACACAGAATTTCTTGACGACCATAGAGCATTGGAACCACCTGATCCCATCCCGAACTCAGCAGTGAAACGATGCATCGCCGATGGTAGTGTGGGGTTTCCCCATGTGAGAGTAGGTCATCGTCAAGATTAAATTCCGAAACCCCTATCTGCACACGCAGGTAGGGGTTTTGTCTTTCTGGCCCGGAAACGTCGCCAGTGATGTCGCCTCCTGCAGTTGCTCCCCCTTTCTTGCCTTTCGCTTGGTACCATTCAGCACATGTTTATGACGCTTTGATGGCTGGAAGGTTTTTGTGAATGTTATACGTCGCTGGCTACAGCACCCCCATGCTCGTCTAACTGCTCTGGTCGGACTGGTGCTGCTCATTCCGTTGTGCCTGCGTGCAGCGTTAGGTTGGTCTGATGTATTTGGATACCTGTCCGACATGGCCATCGGCAGTCTACTCATTGTGTTGCTGCATCAGCGACCGTGGTGGTTGGCGCTTCCGGTGTTGCTGGTGTGGAGCCTGTTGACACTGGCTGCTGCCGAGCTGGTCAGTGCAGTGGGGCGGCTGCCGAACATTACAGACGTGCACTACCTGGTTGATCCTCAGTTCCTGGAGAATTCCACCGGAGGCGGTTTCGCTCAACCCTGGCTTGCTGCCGCGTTGTTGATCGGCCTTACGGTATGGCTCATCACCCAATGGGCAGCCCCTTCGGCGTTGTCCCCTCGTTGGTCTGGCAAAGCCTGGGCTGCACCAGTATTGCTATTGGTTACCCACTGGGGGGGACAGCACCTGCATGCCTCCGATGCAGACCAATGGCATCTGTTCAATCTGCCGCATCAGCTTTTGGCTGCCAGTGCTGGTGATCTTCAGACGCGAGCGCAAGAGTGGTGGGAGGGCGACGTTACCGAGGTTGCTCCCCAGATGGCAGGGCTTACGCAGTTGGATCTGAATGGCGAAAGGTTGCTGCCAGCCGCGGGGCGCGCACGCAACGTGCTGATTATCGCGCTGGAAGGTATTCCTGGCGCCTATGTTGGGGTCAATCGTCAGGCGTTGCACAGCCGCTATCAGGAAAACCTGATGCCTAATTTGACGCGCTGGTCAGAGCGCGGCATGAACACGCCGGACTATGTGCTGCACAGCCACCAGACGATTCGGGGTCTGTACGCCATGCTGTGCGGTGATTACGACAAGCTCGACAATGGTACCCCGAAGGGAGTCGAGATGCTGACTCAGAGCGAGCGTAACCAGGCGTGCCTGCCTGCTCAGCTACGCAAGCACGGTTTTGCCACGCACTACCTGCAAGGTGCAGGTCTGCGTTTCATGGCTAAAGACAAGATCATGCCGCACATCGGCTTCGAGACTACGCTGGGCCTCGATTGGTTTACCAACGCCTCGTACCTGGATTTTCCGTGGGGCAAGGATGACAAGGCGTTTTTCGAGGGAGCACTGGATTACGTTGGGCAGTTACAGAAACAGCCGAAGCCCTGGATGCTCACCCTGCTGACCGTTGGAACACACCAGCCGTACTCCGCGCCAGAGGACTACCTACAGCGTTATGACACACCCAAGCAGGCTGCCGTGGGTTATCTGGATGATGCGCTTGGGCAGTTCCTCGCGGGCCTTGAGCGCCAGGGCATCTTGAAAGACACACTGGTGGTTATCACCTCGGACGAATCCCACGGTATCGATGGGGTGCGGCTGGCTTCATCCTGGGGGTTCAACCTGATGCTGGCACCTGAACAGGAGCAACTGCCCAAGGTGAACACCGGTGTTTATGGGCATGTCGACCTGACTGCCTCGATACTCGACTATTTTGCGTTGCCTGTACCGGAGGCCCTGAGTGGTCGCTCGCTGTTTCGAAACTATGAAACGGGTCGCGAGATCATGTCATTCACCAATGGCAAGCTTCGTTATCACGATGGTCAGGGGACGTTGACCGAGTGTGATTTTCAACAGCGCTGTCGGTACTACGCCAGCCCAGGCTTCATTGAGGACCGGGTGACCCTGCTTGGGCAGTACGGCGGCAAGCGTGCTCGACAGATCGCGGCACGGGCTGCTGCCCTGGATCAGACGTTGTTGCGCACACCATTGAACCAGCACTACCAGTTCGGCAGTGCAGCTATTATCCCGCTTAAAGCACAGATCGACGATGACTGGGCAGATAACCTGATCGGTGCCCAGTATCTGGAAATGCCCAAGGGGTCACATACGCGTGTGCGCCTGACTGTGCGCTCTGCGGACCCACAGCACAACGCCTACATTCTGCTCAAGGCCAAGCAGTTGGAGCAGGATGTGCCACTGGCGCTGCCTGCGGAAATGCTCGTTACAGCGGATCAACCGCTGGAGATGGATTTCAGTTTCTACAACCCGGAACCGCGCAAGGCATTTTCCTTCCATCTTCTGGGTTACGGGCAGGGTGCTGTTGAGGTGAGCGACTTCACTGTTGTCACCGAGTCAATGGCGCAGCAGGAGGCGCTGGATGAGGTTTCGGAGGAGAGCATTGCTCAGTCCAGCTAGACCTTGCCACCCATAGGCGGGAGGCTTGCTTGCCTTGTGTCACAACCCTATCAGTTAGCCGGCACGGTAATGACAGGCGCCTGCGGTGCTACCCCCGTCTCGGCCAACGAGAACAGGATGAGGATAAACAGGAACTCTGATTTGGAGCGCATGTCTCGGTCGTCGATCCAGAACCAGTAGCCGCGATAGGGTATGGCTGCATAGGCATCAGCGGGGCGGGTCGCACTTGAATGGATACGCACCAGCGGCTGGTCCCACAGGCTATTCGGGTCTGGCTCGGGAGGCGCCGGGTTCGCCCGGCCCTCCTGCAAATGAATTGGCGGTACTTCGGCTGTTGCGGCGAGCTCCACGAATATCTCCGACATGGAGCGGGTGAGTAACGCTACCTCGGTGTCGTTGCGTTGCACCATGCCGAAGGTCAGTGCTAGCTCAGTCGCATCGGGACGCAAATTCAGGATTTCTCGTACGGCACGACTGTCGTTACTGACTGCGTCGGGGACGCCACGGTTGACAATGATCAGTGTATTTTTTTTGTCGCCAGGCTGGTTGATTCGCATCCCCAAGGCTTCTGAGCGTTGTATTCGCCTAAGGGTTTCAAGCATCTGATAAAAGCGTGGATCTGCTGCGCGTGCGCGGACAGGGGAGGCCGACCGGTTGTATACACCGTTGACCGCTCGTGTGGTCAGTTGCAATACCCTATCAATGGGATAGCCCGCCTGGATCAGAGAAAATACTGCGGCAGGGGAAAGGGGTTGCAACAGGTAGCGGGAGAACTTCTCCCCTGAGATGGGTGTGTAGCTGATGGTTGGGCGATCGGTATAACGGCCATAGGCACCGATTGCCTGGCTGTTTCCGTCATTGGGCCATCCGGAAAACCAATTGGCACCCAGGCTGACCTGGCTCTCCATGGCGCTGGAGCTGATGACCGATGACACATCCAGATAGACCGGAGCATCGCCATAGCGCAGCTTGACGATGTTGAGCAGCGTCTGCTCCTTCCAGGTCGTGGCCAGTGCACCACCATAGTCGGTTCGATCGCGTTGCACCGAGGCCGGCCCCAGGGTGGTGCACCCCGCGATGTAGCACGCTGCGGCGAGCAGCGTAGCGATACGAGTGGGGCTCAGTAAGCACTTGATCTTCGGTACAGAGGAGGGCATTACTCCTCCTCGACCAGCGCTTTGATCCGCCCGGATCTTTCTGCCGCCACCAGCGCGGCATGGTCTTTGGCGTTTTGATTGGCATAGGCCACGGCAAACTTGCCGATGGCTTTGTCGAACTCATCCGATTTGCCCAGATAGCCGCTGATCATTGCGGCATCGCCCGATTTGGCATGTGATCGGGCCAGTGTCATACCGCACATCTCTGCGTACATCTTCAGCTGTGCTGCTGTCGTGCGTTCAATAGGTGCCGACATTTTCATGTCCCGCAACTGCCGAACAAAAAAGTGACGGCCTTTTTTGCCTCGAGTCCAACCCAGAAATATATCGCTGGAAGACTGCATCAAGCGCTGCCCGGTAACCACGCGCTGCCCGTGGTTTTCGTAGAGGCTCTTGCCCGCATAAGGTTCAAGGACGGAAGGGCTCGCTTCCTTGAACTGCAGGAGCAGTGGGTGGTTTTCCGCAGAAAAGAACAGGCTGACAAAACAGTAGGTACCGACACTGCCAATGCCAACGGCTTTGATCGCAATGTCTTCCATGCGGTAACGATCGAAAAGCACCCGGCGTTCATGGGGTAGAGAAATCCTGTAATCCTCCAGTGCCATTTTGACGTTCTGTTCAAAGTCCTTTTCATAAACGTGAAACAGTATGGGCGGTTGATCGATCAGGCGTCGCCGCCCGCCGACCTCGCCGCTGATGGTCGGATAGAGGTAGTCGCCGACACGGGTCTTGGCTTTTGCAATCAACTCTTCCCGATTCTTTCTGATTTTTGAGTTGGGTGACATCTCAAGAATCGTTTGGGCATCGAGACGGTCATACCAGACTTCCAGCGGGCTCATCTTTGAACATTCACGCAGGCGCTCACGGTAAGCACGAACACATTCGACTGCGCAGGCTTCAGCTTCCTTGGTGCTGAACTGGTTATCGAGTGCTGCTACCACAAAGCTGATCGCCAGACGTTTCACATCCCACTCCCATGGTGCAGGAAGTGTTTCGTCGAAGTCGTTGATGTCGAAAATCAGGTTGCGCTCGGGCGTCGCAAACAGTCCGAAATTCAATAGATGACAATCGCCGCAAGCCTGGACGTGGATGCCGGTACTCGGGGTCATGGCCAGGTCGTGGGCCATCAGGCCGGCCGAGCCACGCAGGAAGGTAAACGCGCTGCGTAGCATGCGTCCATAACGAATGGGTACCAGGCTGGCAAGGCGGTAGCGGTTGGAGGTTTCGAGAATGTCGATAGGGTTGCGGTGCTTGCGTGGTGGCTTCCATACCGCATGGCTGGACAGCGGTACTTTCTCACGCAGGCTTTCGCCCTGGTGAAGGCGTTCTTTGCGTGAGCGGAAGCTGTGCTCCAATACATGGGTTTCCGACTTTTTCGCTGCGCGTTTGGTCGATGATTTCTTGTTGGAAGGCATTTTTACTCCTGTGCGCAACACTCTTGAAGTCACCTGTCGGCCTGGCTTGTTACCCCTGAATCAACCTTCCAGTATGGTAAATGCGGCATCGCGAGGAGCCGTTTGGGGGGAGCCTCACTCAAGCGTAGCAGCTTGGATCGGGTGCGTAGGATGCGCATCGGGGCGTGTGCACTGCACCTGTTTTCCATGTTGCCCTGCTGTCACCGTGTTCGTGCAGAACCTGTTTGAAAAGCTAAAATCACGGTGCCATGCGGTTGTATGGATCAGTTGCAAGGGGCAGCAGGTTTGCCATTCTTGGGGCATCACTATGTTGCACAACATGCTGACAGGCTTACCGGTAATGCTGTTGTGCCTGATTCTGCAGGCACTGTTTGTTGTGCTCACGCTACGCCTTTACCTACGCCTTTACCTACGCCTTTACCTACGCCTGCGGCCGCAGAGTGGCAAAATCGGCCCTGTGACCAGCATCATGTTGTTGTCGCTGGTGATGTCGCTGATGCTGTTTGGCAACTTTATCCAGATGGCCCTGTGGGCCGTGCTGTATCTGCTGCTAGGCGAGTTCACCGACTTTTCTACAGCGGTTTATTTCTCTGGCGTAACCTTTTCCACGGTCGGTTATGGCGATGTGGTGTTGTCAGAACATTGGCGCCTGCTCAGCCCGCTGGAGGCTGGTAACGGCATTCTGATGTTCGGTGTCTCGACGGCAATGATGACCGCCACACTGGCAGACATTATCAAGCGCCATAACCGTTGATCCCGTACCAGCGTCGATACTGTGCTTTAGTCTATTCAGTTCAGTGGAACAAGCGGTAAACAGGGGGAATGGCGGTGAGTCATGAATCCACACACACGAAGGTAGTGCCTGGCGAATTTGCTGAAGAGCAACTGAACACGCTGCTGGATCTGATCAGCGATGGTATCTGGGACTGGAATGCCAACACAGGTCATGTCTACCGCAACCCGGGTTGGTACCGGATGCTTGGCCATGCCAGCCATTCGCTGGACAACACGGTGTTCACCTGGGAACGTCTCATTCACCCGGAGGACTATCCACGGGTGATGGCGCATTTTGAGGCCTACCTGAACCAGCAGGTCGATGAGTACCGCATTGAGTACCGTTGTCGTCGTCGGGATGGCAGTTACCTGTGGGTCGAAGACCGCGGCCGTGTGATCGCACGTAACGCTGACGGTTCGGTTGCGCGGATGCTTGGCGCCCATCGCGATATCGACGATCGCAAGCGCCTGGTGCAGCAACTCGAGCAGAAGAATCACTCACTGGAAGCCCTGGTTGCTGCGCGAACCCGCGAGTTGTCCTGGGTCAATGAGCAACTGCAGCGCCAGCTCGAAGATAATCGCGTTCTGGCCGAGCGCGACGCGCTGACGCTGGTTGCCAACCGTTATCGCCTGGAAAAGGTGCTGCGCCAAGAGTGTGAGCGCTCTCGACGGTTTCGCCAGCCGCTTTCATTGGTCGTCATCGATCTGGATGATTTCAAGCTGATCAATGACCGATATGGTCATGTCCGAGGCGACCGGGTACTCCTTCAGGTGGTCGAGTGCATCAAGACCTGTTTGCGCTCACAGGACCTGCTCGCGCGTTGGGGCGGCGATGAGTTCATGATTGTCATGCCCCACAGCACGCAAGCGCTTGCCCGTGAGCGGGCTGAGTGCATCCTGCAGCAATTGAGTCTGCTTCCCGCTGTGGGGGAGTATCGATTGACTGCCAGTTTCGGTGTGGCTGAATGGGCGAATGAAGAACTGCCAGAGCAATTGGTCAACCGCGCCGATCAAGCGTTGTACAGTGCCAAAGCTGCAGGTAAGAACCGGGTCGGTTGAGCTCGTCGGTATCTGGAACGCAAAACGCCCACCTTGCGGTGGGCGCTAACGCGTGTGGCGCAGTGCCGGGTTACAAATGCAGAGCGTGCCCCAATGCGCGCAATGCTGCTTCCTGTACGGCTTCACCCAAGGTCGGGTGCGCGTGAATGGTGCCAGCGACATCTTCAAGGCAGGCGCCCATCTCCAGTGACTGCGCGAAGGCTGTGGACAGCTCCGAAACGCCCACGCCCACCGCTTGCCAGCCAAGAATCAGGTGGTTGTCGCGGCGCGCAACCACGCGTACGAAGCCACTTTTCGATTCCAGGGTCATCGCGCGACCGTTGGCCGCGAAGGGGAATTGCGCAACGATGCAGTCCAGACCTTCCTGCTGCACGTTCTCCGGCGTTTTGCCGACCACTACCAGCTCCGGATCGGTAAAACACACGGCGGCAATGGCTACCGGCTCGAAGCGGCGTTGCTTGCCTGCAATCAGTTCGGCAACCATTTCACCTTGTGCCATTGCGCGGTGCGCGAGCATCGGCTCACCGCTCAGGTCGCCGATCGCCCAGACATTGCGCATGCTGGTTTGGCAATGTGCATCGATGGCAATGGCGCTGCCGTTCATTTTCAGGTCGAGGGACTCCAGATTGAAGCCCTGCGTCCGTGGACGGCGACCAACAGCCACCAGTACCTGATCGGTAGCCAATGACAGTGGCTCACCGGCCGGGTCGCGCACATTCAGGCTCTGCGTGGCAGCATCAAAGCCTTCGACGCTGTGCTTGAGGTACAGGGTAATACCGAGTTTTTTCAGCGACTCGGCTACCGGTTGTGTGAGCTCGCTGTCGTAGGTGGGCAGGATCCGCTCACGGGCTTCGACCACGCTGACCTCGACGCCCAGTTTGCGGTAAGCAATACCCAGCTCAAGGCCAATGTAGCCGGCCCCGACGACAGTCAGGCGCTTGGGCAGATGAGTGGGCGCCAAGGCTTCGGTGGACGAAACAATCGGGCCGCCCAACGGCAGCATGGGCAGTTCGACGCTGCTGGAACCGGTGGCGAGCAGCAGGTGCTCGCACTGGACGCGCAGGTCCTGGCCATCAACCTCGACCGTTTTGCCGTCAAGGATGCGCGCCCAGCCGTGGATCACCTTCACGCCGTGCTTTTTCAGCAGGGCCGCGACCCCGCTGGTCAGGCGATCGACGATACCGTCTTTCCAGGCAACGCTTTGCGTGATGTCCAGGGTCGGAGCTGAGACATTGATGCCCAGGGCTGAGTGCTGACTGTGGGCGTGGGTCTGGTGGAACTGCTCGGCGACATGGATCAGCGCCTTGGACGGAATGCAGCCGATGTTCAGGCAGGTTCCGCCCAGTGCGTGACCTTCGATCAGTACGGTCGGGATGCCCAACTGGCCGGCACGAATCGCCGCCACATAGCCGCCGGGGCCGCCACCAATGATCAGCAGTGTGGTGTTCAGGGTCTGTTGCATGATCACTCCACAAACAGGCTGGCGGGTTGTTCGAGCAGGCCTCGAATGGCCTGAATGAAGAGCGCTGCGTCCATGCCATCGACCACCCGGTGATCGAACGAGCTGGAGAGGTTCATCATTTTGCGCACAACAATCTGGCCTTTGACGACCATGGGGCGTTCGACAATGCGGTTGACACCGACAATGGCCACCTCTGGGGTGTTGACCACTGGTGTGCTGACAATCCCGCCTAATGCGCCGAGGCTGGTCAGGGTGATGGTCGAGCCGGAAAGCTCCTCACGGCTGGCCTTGTTGGTGCGCGCAGCGGTAGCCAGCCGAACGATTTCGCTGGCATTGCCCCACAGGCTGCCGGCTTCTGCGTGGCGTAACACTGGCACCATCAGGCCGTTGTCGCCCTGGGTCGCGATGCCAACATGCACGGCGCCGTGGCGGGTAATGACCTGTGCCTCATCGTCGTAGTGCGCATTGATTTGTGGGAAATCACGCAAGGCCACGACCATGGCGCGGACCAGGAACGGCAGTAGAGTCAGTTTGCCGCGGCTGTCACCCCATTTTTCATTGAGATGGACGCGCAGTTCTTCCAGCGCTGTGACGTCGATTTCCTCGACGTAGCTGAAGTGTGCTACCCGACGCTTGGCATCCTGCATGCGCTGGGCGATCTTGCGGCGCAGGCCGATCACCGGAATTTGTTCGGCATCGGTGCGCTTGGCGTAGCCGCCAGGTACGGAGGTGGACGTTGTGGTCGGCTGCGCCAAAAACGCATCCAGGTCTTCATGCAGGATACGTCCGGCAGGGCCACTGCCCTGCACGTAGCGCAGCTCGATACCGGCATCCAGCGCGCGTTTGCGTACGGCGGGTGATGCGAGTGGCCGCTCGTTGGCCTCACGCGCAACAAACGGCGCCGGTTCGTACGATGCCGCTGTAGCAGTCGGGGCTTTGGGAGCTGTAGCTGCTGCTTCAGGGGCAGGGGCTGGCACAGCCGGGGCCACGGTTGCCTGGGGCGCCGCAGCAGGTGCCGAAGTGGCTTCTTGCAGGTTGCCGCCCCCCTCGACTTCGATGCGTATCAGCTCGCTGCCCACGGCCATGACTTCACCGGGCTGACCGCCAAGGGCCAGCACCTTGCCGCTGACAGGTGAGGGAATCTCCACTGTCGCCTTGTCGGTCATGACGTCAGCGACGACCTGATCTTCGGTGATGGTGTCGCCGACTTTGACGAACCACTCCACCAGCTCAACTTGTGCGATGCCTTCGCCGATGTCCGGCATCTTGATGACGTGCGTGCCCATTCAGACCTCCATGACCCGTTTCAATGCCGCGCCCACTCGTGATGGGCCGGGGAAGTACGCCCACTCCTGTGCGTGCGGGTAGGGGGTGTCCCAACCGGTGACGCGTTCGATCGGCGCTTCAAGGTAATGGAAGCAATGCTCCTGGATCAGGGCGACCAGCTCGGCGCCAAAACCACAGGTGCGGGTGGCTTCATGCACGACTACGCAGCGACCGGTCTTCTTCACGGAGTTGACGATAGTTTCCAGGTCCAGCGGCCATAGGCTGCGCAGGTCGATGACCTCGGCGTCGATCCCCACTTCTTCGGCGGCCACCTGGGACACATACACCGTGGTGCCATAGGTCAGTACGGTAACGGCTTTGCCTGGGCGGGTGATGGCGGCCTTGTCCAGCGGCACGGTGTAGTAACCGTCCGGCACGGCGCTGGCCGGGTGTTTTGACCACGGGGTTACCGGACGGTCGTGATGGCCGTCGAACGGGCCGTTGTACAGACGCTTGGGCTCGAGGAAAATCACCGGATCATCGTTCTCGATCGAGGCGATCAACAGGCCCTTGGCGTCGTAAGGGTTGGATGGCATGACGGTGCGCAGGCCACACACCTGAGTGAACATCGCCTCAGGGCTCTGGCTGTGGGTCTGGCCGCCATAGATACCGCCACCACAGGGCATGCGCAGGGTCAGTGGGGCGATGAACTCGCCGGCTGACCGGTAGCGCAGGCGGGCCATTTCCGACACGATCTGGTCGGAGGCGGGGTAGAAGTAGTCGGCGAACTGAATCTCCACGACCGGGCGCAGGCCATAGGCACCCATGCCCACGGCGGTACCGACGATGCCGCTCTCGGAGATCGGCGCATCAAAAACGCGGGATTTGCCGTACTTGTTCTGCAGGCCTTCGGTACAGCGGAACACGCCGCCGAAGTAGCCCACGTCCTGGCCGTAGATCACCACGTTGTCATCGCGCTCTAGCATGATGTCCATGGCCGAGCGCAGGGCCTGGATCATGGTCATTGTGGTCGTCGCCATGGCCGTTTCCAACTGGATATTGTTGTTGTGATCGTTCATGTCAGATCCCCAGTTCCTGGCGTTGCCGACGCAGGTGCTCAGGCATTTCCTTATAGACGTCCTCGAAGATGGACGCCGGGCTTGGCATCTGGCCGCCCGCAAGGGTGCCATACTGCTCAGCCTCTTTCTGCGCGGCGATGATCTCGGCTTCCAGTTCGGCGCTGACTTCCTGATGTTCTTTCTCGGACCACTGGCCGATGGCAATCAGGTGTTGTTTCAGGCGCATGATCGGGTCGCCCAGCGGGAAGTGGCTCCAGTCGTCGGCCGGACGGTACTTGGAGGGATCGTCCGACGTCGAGTGTGGGCCGGCACGGTAGGTCACCCATTCGATCAGGCTCGGTCCCATGCCGCGCCGTGCGCGTTCTGCGGCCCATTGCGAGGCCGCGTAGACAGCAATGAAGTCGTTACCGTCGACCCGCAGTGAGGCAATCCCGCAACCCACGCCGCGGCCGGCGAAAGTGGTGGATTCGCCCCCGGCGATGGCCTGGAAGGTCGAGATAGCCCACTGATTGTTCACCACGTTGAGGATCACGGGTGCACGGTAGACGTGGGCAAAGGTCAAGGCCGTGTGGAAAT
The DNA here is from genome assembly GCF_053629555.1 of Pseudomonas sp. HLS-6 TE3448. Classification (NCBI taxonomy): domain Bacteria; kingdom Pseudomonadati; phylum Pseudomonadota; class Gammaproteobacteria; order Pseudomonadales; family Pseudomonadaceae; genus Pseudomonas; species Pseudomonas sp. HLS-6 TE3448. The sequence goes on from NZ_JBRJIO010000001.1 coordinate 2,837,185, forward strand.
CCGACTCGGCGGTAGCCCCGTCGCCGATCCAGGCGGATGCGATCTTGGTGTCGCCCTTGATGGCCGACGCCATGGCCCAGCCTACGGCCTGCACGAACTGGGTCGCGAGGTTGCCGCTGATGCTGAAGAAGCCGGCGTCACGCACCGAGTACATGATCGGCAGTTGACGGCCCTTGAGCGGGTCGCGCTCGTTGGACAGCAACTGGCAGATCATCTCCACCAGCGATACATCACGCGCCATCAGGATGCTTTGCTGACGGTAGGTCGGAAAGCACATGTCGGTGCGGTTCAAGGCCAGGGCCTGGGCGCTGCCGATGGCTTCCTCGCCGAGGCTCTGCATATAAAAGGACATTTTCTTCTGGCGTTGGGCAACCACCATGCGGTTGTCGAACAACCGCGTCTTGAGCATGGTCCGCATGCCTTGGCGCAAGACCTGCGGCTCAATGCCTTCGGCCCATGGGCCGAGCGCGTTACCTTGGTCGTCGAGCACGCGGATCAGGCTATACGCCAGGTCTGCAGTGTCAGCGGCTTCAACATCGATAGGGGGTTTGCGAACCTTTCCGGCGTCGTTCAGGCGCAGGTAGGAAAAGTCGGTCTGGCAGCCTGGCCGGCCTGTAGGCTCGGGCACATGCAAACGCAGGGGGGCGTACTCGTTCATGCTTTTTTACGCTCGCTCTGTCTTGTGTTTTTGTGAGCTTTGAAGCGGTCGCTACTGACGTTGGCTTGTGACCAGGCAGTCAGTCTTGTCCTACATCATATTCCCGAGCCTGAAGAATATTTTTCTGATGTTCATTGCCTTTACGATAGCTTGCGGATAAATATTCTTTATAAAGATAAAAATCAGGTGAGTTTTTCTCATGCGTAAACTGGATCGCACCGATATCGGCATTCTCAACAGCCTCCAGGAAAATGCTCGTATCACCAACGCCGAGCTTGCCCGCTCGGTGAATCTCTCCCCGACACCCTGCTTCAACCGGGTCAAGGCGATGGAAGAGTTGGGGGTGATTCGCCAGCAGGTGACCTTGCTGGCGCCCGAGGTGTTGGGGCTGGATGTCAATGTGTTCATCCACGTCAGCCTGGAGAAGCAGGTGGAGCAGGCGCTGCATCGCTTTGAAGAGGAGATCGCCGAGCGCCCGGAGGTCATGGAGTGCTACTTGATGACCGGCGATCCTGACTATCTATTGCGGGTGTTGTTGCCCAGCATCCAGGCGCTGGAGCGCTTTCTCGATTACCTGACGCGCCTGCCGGGCGTGGCCAACATTCGCTCCAGCTTTGCCCTCAAGCAGGTGCGCTACAAAACCGCCTTGCCATTGCCTGCCAACGGCCTGACCCTGCGCGGGTAGGTGTAGTGTAATAATTGACACTTCGTCGATTTGATCAAAGGCAATGCCGCTTTTTATAGCTATTGCTTAAGGCAGCTGCGCTTAAGTGCTTGATATTTTGAACGGCTGGTGCTTATTTTGTACACGTCGCCGTTCGCGGCTTGCTAAAACAATAAGGATCAAGTCATGACGAGCAATGGCCAACGTTCACTCGCCGAGCGATTGACGGGCATTGATGAAATCGAGTGCGTCACTCCGGACCTGAACGGTGTGCCTCGCGGGAAGGTAATGACCGCGGAAGGTTTCCTTGAGGGACGGCGCTTGCAGATGGCTCGCGGGGTGTTGTTGCAGTGCATCATGGGGGGATACCCACCGACCCGTTTCTACGGCAGCGATGATGGTGACCTGGCACTTGTTCCTGATCCTCAGCAGATTCATCGCTTGCCGTGGAGCGATACACCGCGTGCCTTGGCCATTTGTGATGCGGATGACTTGAGCGGCGAAGGCTGCAGATTGTCTACCCGGGCACAACTCAAGGCGGTGATTGCACGTTATGCGGCGCATGGCTTGAAACCCGTGGTTGCGACCGAGCTTGAGTTTTTCGTCTTTGCACCGAGCAGCGACCCGACTCAACCCTTCCAGCCGCCTGTTGGCCTGGATGGTCGACGCGAAGATGGCGCTTCAGCCTTCAGCATCAGCTCCAACAATGGTTTGCGTCCTTTCTTCAATGAGGTCTATCGCTGTATGGAAGCCCTAGGGCTACCGCGCGATACCTTCATGCATGAAATGGGTGTCAGTCAGTTCGAGATCAACCTGTTGCACGGTGACCCGCTGCTGCTGGCCGACCAGACCTTCCTCTTCAAGCACCTGCTCAAGGAAGTCGCACTCAAACATGGCCTGACGGTCGTTTGCATGGCCAAGCCACTGGCCAAAACCCCAGGCAGTTCCATGCATATCCACCAAAGCCTGGTGGACATCGACAGTGGGCGTAACGTGTTCAGTGACGCCGAGGGTCAAGCGACAGATACCTTCTATCATTTCATTGGCGGCTTGCAGGCATGCATGGCCGACTTTACGGCGCTGTTCGCGCCTAATGTGAACTCCTACCAACGCCTGTGCCATCCGTACGCCTCACCGAACAATGCGTGCTGGTCCGAAGACAACCGTGCTGCCGGCTTGCGTATTCCGGCGAGCGGCCCAGCTGCTCGGCGGGTCGAGAACCGTTTGCCGGGGGCAGATACCAACCCTTACCTGGCACTGGCGGCCAGCCTGGCGGCGGGCCTGCACGGTATCGAGCAACGGTTGGCGCCCGCCCCGGCGATTCAGGGTGAATTTGAGGTGCCGGATAACCTGTCGTTGCCGTGTACCTTGCATGCGGCGCTGGAGCGCCTGAAGCGCAGTGCGCTGGCTCGCGAGCTGTTTGGCAAGGAGTTCATCGAAGGCTATATCGCCTCCAAGACCCTGGAGCTGACCAGCTTCTTCGATGAAATTACCCCGTGGGAGCGCCGAGTGCTGGCAGCCCAGGCGTAAATGGCGCCTTTTAAGGCGCTTGGGGAATAGCAGGTGGCGAAACAATGTTTGACGATTTGTCGGCGGTGTTTCCCACCTGTTTTTGTGTCTACTGTTGTTGCTGCGCCGTCGGTGCTTTTTCACTTATGCTTTCAGCCAGTTTTTCCACCTGCTAAAGGAGCCAACCGGGACGCCGATGCGACAGATCTGGAAGTCTTTCCGCGCGCTGTATTTTGCCGCTCTGATGATGTTGATCGGTTCGGGCCTGTTAAGTACCTACCTGGCCCTGCGCCTGGCGGCCGATCAGGTTGACAGCCTGTGGGTCGGTGCCTTGATGGCGGCGAACTATTTCGGTCTTGCCCTGGGCGGCAAGATCGGTCACCGGCTGATTGCCCGCGTCGGGCATATTCGGGCCTACGCCACGTGCGCCGGTATTGTGGGGGCAGCGGTGCTGGGCCATGGCCTGGTCAGTTGGCTGCCAGCCTGGCTCCTTCTGCGGGTCATCGTCGGTTTGGGGATGATGTGTCAGTACATGGTCATCGAAAGCTGGCTCAATGAGCAGGCCGATGCCAAGCAGCGGGGCGCCGTATTCAGCGGTTACATGATCGCGTCGTACCTGGGGCTGGTGCTGGGGCAGTTGATTCTGGTCGCCCATCCGCAGTTGGGGCTGGAGCTCCTGATGCTGGTGGCGATGTGTTTTGCCCTGTGCCTGGTGCCGGTGGCACTGACCCGGCGCATTCACCCGGCGCCGCTGCGTCCGGCGCCGCTGGACCCGCGCTTTTTCATCAAGCGCGTACCGCAGTCGCTCAGTACCGTGCTGGGGTCAGGCCTGATCGTTGGCTCGTTCTACGGTTTGGCGCCTTTGTATGCGGCCAAGCAGGGCTTGAGTACCGAGCAGGTTGGTATCTTCATGGGGTGCTGTATTTTTGCCGGGTTGCTCGTGCAGTGGCCGCTGGGCTGGTTGTCTGATCGTTATGACCGCGCCGTGCTGATTCGTGGTGTGGCAATCGGCTTGGCGGTAGCGGCGTTGCCGTTGGCGATTTGGCCGAGTGTGCCGATGGTGGTGCTGTTTGCTGCCGGTTTCCTGGTGTCGCTGCTGCAGTTTTGCCTGTACCCACTGGCAGTGGCATTCTCCAATGACCATGTCGAGAGTGAGCGGCGTGTTTCATTGACCGCGATGCTGTTGGTGACCTATGGCGTCGGCGCCAGTATCGGTCCGCTGGTAGCGGGTGTGCTGATGCAACAGTTGGGCGATCAGATGCTCTACGCCTTCTTTACATTCTTCTCGCTGGTACTGGTTTGGCGGATTCGGCCTCAGGCCGTCACCAACCTGCATCAGGTCGATGACGCGCCATTGCTGCACGTAGCGATGCCAGCAGCCAGCTCACCCTTGGCCGCGGCACTTGACCCACGGGTGACTGAGCAGGACGTCCAGGATCAAATGCAGGCGCCTGTAGCGGCAGAAGACACCGAAGCTGAGGAGCAGCAGGCGGAGGAGGGAAGAAGGGAGCCGGCAAAACCTGTATAGGTGCCAGTGTTGCGTGATCCGGGTGTCGAGTACTGAGCTCGCACCCGGTCAATGCCTTTGCCGTAGCACCGGCTTGTGCAAGTGCTACTTAGTAGTCGTCTTTATCGAAACGACGCGCTTCACGCTGCAACTGGTAAACAAAGCTCTCTACCTTGCGTTGCATTTGCCCATTCAGGTTGTGGAAGCGCACGCCTGCAAACGTGGTGTTGAAGCGTTCTTCAAAGTGCAGGTGACGCAGTTCAACCGCCGTTGTAGTGGTGCCAAACAATTGGCTGGCGCTGAACTTTTCGTACACTTGGCCGAGTTGCAGGCGCTCTTCGACATTGCCTTCGAAGCGTAGTTTGCAGCCCGTGGCCGAGATGTCCAAAAGCTTGCCTTTGAGAGCACCTTCACCCTTGAGTTTGTCACCGCTCAGTAATACATCCACCAACTGCGATAGCTTCAGCGCTGCGCGGAAGGCATTGCGACGCTGGTGGTAGGTGACTTCCAACGGCAGGGCGCCGTGATAGCTACGGTGGCCATCAGTCTCCTGGATGGTCAGCGGCGTGCTGGATTCCCAGGCAATACGTACACCGTCATGAAAACCTTCGACACGAAACGGCTCGCCATTTTGCAAAAAGCGTTCGCCGTCACGCGGGATCATTTCGTCCAGCGCCAGTTTATTGGTCTCCCGGTCGACTTCTACCACGTAGCTCTGGAAGCGCTGGCTACGTTCATGAAAAGTAATGATCAGAGGATCATGGCTCTCTTGCAGCTGCCGCAGGTTGGCGGCGATTTCCATTGGGGTGGTCAACACCTTGGGTGGCTGCGGAGCATCTACTTCATTCAACACGGTTGATCAATCTCCAGACTAAAACACACACGCAAGCGCAGGCATTCTGCCAGCATGCTTCGCACCTTGGTATAGGTTAATCACACTTGGCTGAGTGTGCGAGGTTTTGCGAGGGGCGAGGTGGATCCGCGGCTGTCATACAGTGACGGTGATTCGCCACCATTGAGAATTCTAATCTGGTTGGCCGTGGTCGCTTGCTGAATCTGGATGGAGCGACCATTGATCTCGTTGGCAGCTTGGCACTGGGCCATGATCTTTGCCAACTCTTCGAGTTTTTCCAACATCTGCTTGCCGAGCGACGACTGACTGGCAAGGGTCTCGAAACCGCTGCGGTCAGGGCTCAGGCCGAGGTTGGCGAGGGCCTGGCTGCGCCGACGCCCCTGCTGATCAAGCAGCACCACCAGCGATTGCTTGCGGGCCAGGATGTTCTCCAGCAGCGACATATCGCGGCCGTGCAACGCTATCAGCTCGGTTTGCAGTAACTCGAGCAGTTCTTGCGCTGGAGCAATATCGTCTTCGATCAGTTGCAGCAGAGTAATGTCGTGCATGGCTGGCTCTTGGTATTCAGCGTCCTGAAGTCAGCGCGCCAGAGGGCTAGCGCTGTGCTTCGAAATTAAGCAGTTTGCTGGCGATACGGTTGCTGTCGATCTTATAGCTGCCGTCGGCAATCGCCTGCTTCAACTCGGCCACTCGGCCGCTGTTGACAACGGGTTGCTCGCGCAGCTTTTCGCTGATCTTCTGCAACTGCTGTGCCTCTTGGCTCAGGTGTACGGTTTCCCCGCTCTGGGTGCTGGCGGCAGGAGCAGTGCTGGCAGATGCAGCGCTTGAACTGTTTTCCTGGCTGCTGCCGGTGCGCGCACCGCCCGTCACGGACGGGGAATTATTCAAACGACTGAAGTCGATGACCATGATTGAAAAACCTCTGGGTATTGGACGCTTGCCTTGTTTTCGGCCAACCCGAAAAAAACTTTAGGCGCAAATGCACTGCGGCATGCGCGGCAAGTCCTTGGCCCTGACAGAGGACAGTTTAGGAAAAGCGCTGTTTGATCGCCAGCGTTGATCTTGCCTCGCTTTCCTTACATGGCGACTTCCACCTGCCCGGGCCCGGTTACCCGGGCTTTTACCACGCGTTTGGAGTTCAGGTTGCGTACCCGGATCTGCTCGCTGAGACCGCCTTTGCTCAGGGCTTCCCCTGGCATGCGTACACTGAGCGTGCCGCTACGTGCGGTAATCACGACATTGTCACCTTTACGTACGACTTCGGCCTGTTCAAGGTGTGCTGGGGTGAGTACCTGGTCGATGACCGCTGGTCGGATAACCTTTTGCCCCACGGCCTGGTCCAGTGAGCTGAGAAAGCCTTGGCTCAGCAAGCCTACATCGCGTTCGCGCAGGGCCACGTCCTCTTCTGAAACGATGCCTTCGCGCTTGAGTGGGCGGGTGGCGGTGACCACGTTGCGAAACAGGCGTACCTGGGCGGGCACGAACACCGTCCACGGTGAGCTGCCGTCACAGCGCACGCGCACGGTCACACGGCCCAGGGGTTGAGCCGGGCTTTCCAGTGTGGCGTTCAGCTGCTGGTCGCATACGGGCATGCGCAGTCTAGGGTCCAGGTTGTTGACCTGGATCTCGTAGCGGCCTTCGGTCTGGCTGGTTGCCAGATAATCTTCCACAGAGAATTCAAGAAAGCCTTGGGTGACACCGATAAGCTGTTCAGGCAAGGTAAAGTTGTCAGCCAGAGGTCGAACGCCAGGGGCCAGTAGGCACAGCACGGCAAGGATGCGGGGCAGGCGGTGGGGCAGGCGTCGGAAAAATGTCGTTTTCGTGTTCATACAGTTAAAAAAAGCAAGGCGCGTGCCGACTAGGTACGACGCCCCAAGCTTTGGTGAAGGAGTCTGGTATGGCTGGTGTAATGGATTCGGTGAACCAGCGTACTCAACTGGTGGGGCAGAATCGCCTCGAGCTGCTGTTGTTTCGCCTTAATGGCGAGCAGTTGTATGGGATCAACGTGTTCAAGGTGCGGGAAGTGCTGCAATGCCCGAACCTGACCCTGTTGCCCAAATCCAGCCCGGTAGTACGTGGTGTTGCGAATATTCGTGGGGCAACCATCCCGATTCTTGATTTGGCGATGGCGACCGGCTTGCCCGGTCAGAATGACGACATGAGCAACCGTTTCGTGATCATCACGGAGTACAACACCAAGACCCAAGGGTTCCTGGTGCATTCGGTCGAGCGCATCGTCAACATGAACTGGGAAGAGATTCATCCGCCACCCAAGGGGACCGGTCGTGATCACTACCTGACGGCCGTCACTCGGGTCGACAACAAACTGGTGGAGATCATCGACGTAGAGAAGATCCTGGCTGAGGTCGCGCCGACGTCCGAGGCGATTTCCGAAGGTGTTGTCGATGCCGATGTGCAGGACAAGGCGGTCATGCTGCGGGTGCTGACGGTGGATGACTCTTCGGTGGCTCGAAAGCAGGTCAGTCGTTGCTTGCAGACGGTCGGTGTCGAAGTGGTGGCGCTTAATGATGGTCGTCAGGCGCTCGACTACCTGCGCAAGCTGGTGGACGAAGGCAAGCGTCCGGAAGAAGAGTTCCTGATGATGATTTCCGATATCGAGATGCCGGAAATGGATGGCTATACGCTGACGGCGGAGATTCGTAGCGACCCACGCATGCAAAAATTGCACATCATCCTGCATACTTCACTTTCTGGCGTATTCAACCAGGCCATGGTGAAGAAAGTGGGCGCCGACGATTTTCTTGCCAAGTTCAGGCCGGATGACCTGGCTCAGCGGGTTGTCGACCGGATCAAGGCTACGCATTAACGGCCAGGGGCTTTCCCTGGCAGTACACACGATTGTAAGAGGCGGCATCATTGTCTACGGGTAATTTGGATTTCGAACAATTCCGGGTCTTCCTGGAAAAAGCCTGTGGCATCCTGCTCGGCGAAAATAAGCAGTACCTGGTTTCCAGCCGTCTCAACAAGCTGATGGAGCAGCAAGGTATCAAGAGCCTGGGGGAGCTGGTGCAGCGCATTCAGACTCAACCGCGCAGCGGTTTGCGCGAGCAGGTGGTGGATGCGATGACCACCAACGAGACCCTCTGGTTTCGTGATACCTATCCATTCGAGGTGTTGAAAAACAAAGTCCTGCCCGAGCAGATCAAGGCAAACCCTGGTCAGCGTCTGCGTATCTGGTCGGCAGCCTGTTCGTCCGGGCAGGAGCCTTACTCGATTTCAATGGCGATCGACGAGTTCGAGCGTAGCAATATTGGCCAATTGAAAATGGGCGCGCAGATCGTTGCGACCGACTTGTCGGGTTCCATGCTGGCCAACTGCAAGACCGGTGAGTACGACAGCCTGGCTATCGCGCGCGGTCTTTCCCAAGAGCGTCTGCAGCGTTACTTCGACCCGAAAGGGGCGGGGCGTTGGGCGATCAAGGCGCCGATTCGTAGCCGTGTCGAGTTCCGTGCGTTCAACCTGCTGGACAGTTATGCAAGCCTGGGCAAGTTCGATATCGTGTTTTGCCGTAACGTGCTGATCTACTTCTCGGCGCAGGTCAAGAAAGACATCCTGATGCGTATTCATGGCACGCTCAAGCCGGGCGGCTACCTGTTCCTGGGGGCTTCCGAGGCGCTCAACGGTCTGCCGGATCACTACCAGATGGTTCAGTGCAGCCCGGGTATCATTTACCAGGCCAAGTAAGCACCTGGCCAATCAAGCACCAGGCCAATCAAGCAACACGCCCAGCCAGCGGCGACAAAAAACAGGCAAGTTCGGTATCACCTGCGGTGCAGGGGTTCCGGCCTTGCCTGTTTTCGTTTTTGCCGCACGCGTTCTTCTGCCGTATTGCCGCTTTGCTGGCGCCAAGCGGAAATCCTTTGCCGCTTTTCTGGCATTGCCGCTGCCGGCAATAGGCTGAGGTGCCCGGTTTTGTTGGGTTTTGTTTTTTGGCATGAGACTTGCTCTAGCTCAGGCAACGAACAATCCGGTCAACCTTCGAAGGTTTCCCCGACATGAGCATCAGTTTCGATAAAGCGCTCGGCATTCACGAAAAGGCATTGGGCTTTCGCGCTCAGCGTGCCGAAGTGCTGGCCAACAACATCACCAACGCCGATACCCCAAACTACAAGGCGCGTGATCTGGACTTCTCCGAGGTGTTGGCGGCGCAGGCCGACAAGGCTAAAAACGGCACCTTTTCGTTGGAGCGGACCAACAGTCGCCATATCGATGCTGAAGGTTTGAGCATGGGTGAAGAGGCGCTGAAGTACCGCACCCCAATGCAGCCGTCGGTTGACCAGAACACCGTTGATGCGCAACTGGAGCAATCCAGCTACGCCGAGAACGCGGTGGGTTTCCAGGCTAGCTTCACGCTGCTCAACAGTAAATTCAAAGGGCTGGTATCGGCCCTGCGCGGAGAGTAATCCATGTCCCTTGCCAGTGTATTCAATATCGCCGGTAGCGGCATGAGTGCCCAGACCACTCGGCTCAACACCGTCGCCAGTAACATTGCCAACGCCGAGACCGTCTCGTCGAGCATCGACCAGACTTACCGTGCACGCCATCCGGTGTTTGCCACCACGTTCCAGCAGGCGCAGAGCGGTGTCGGCCAATCGCTGTTCCAGGATCAGGATGCTGCAGGTCAGGGCGTGCAGGTGTTGGGTGTGGTTGAAGACCAGAGCAATCTGGAGGCGCGCTACGAGCCTAATCATCCGGCAGCGAACAAGGATGGCTACGTCTACTACCCGAACGTCAATGTGGTCGAGGAAATGGCTGACATGATTTCCGCCAGCCGTTCGTTCCAGACCAACGCTGAGCTGATGAACACTGCCAAAACCATGATGCAGAAGGTCCTGACCCTGGGTCAGTGATAAAGGACTAAATCAATGGCCAGCATTAACGATACGACCACCGGCGTGAATCTGAACGACGTTCTGAAAGCCTCCGGAGCCAAGACGACCAGCACCAGCAGCAGTAGCGGTATTACTGCGGCTACCAGCAGCAAGACGGGCTCTGGCCAGGCGCTCGGCAAGGATGCGTTCCTGCAGTTGCTGGTGACGCAGATGCAGCACCAGAATCCGCTTGATCCGCAGGACAACAGTGAGTTCGTGGCGCAATTGGCGCAGTTCTCCAGCCTTGAAGGTATTACCTCGCTGAACGATTCGGTGACGGCGATCTCCGGCACCTTCAAATCGTCTCAGGCGTTGCAGGCCTCTTCGCTCGTTGGGCGCTCGGTTATCGTCCAGACCGACAAGTCGGTGGTTGATACCACCAAGAGCTTCACCGGTAGCGTCAGTGTTCCGCAGTCGGTCAGCAACTTGTCGATCAATATCACCGACAAGGACGGCAAGACCATCAAGACCATCGAGCTGGGTGAGCAGTCGGCGGGCAAGGCCGACTTCGTCTGGGATGGCAAGAATGAAGCGGGTGAAGTGGTTGATCCGGGTACCTACACCTTTGCTGCCAGCAGCAAGATCGACGGTACCGCTACCGCCCTCACGACGTACCTGCCGGCCACGGTCAGCAGTGTCACCTTGAGCCAGACTGGCGGCGAGATGATGCTCAACCTGGCAGGCCTGGGCACCATTGCGCTGTCCAAAGTCCAAACTATCGGTATATAGAGCCGGCGTACACGGCACAAGGAGTGAAAGATGTCATTCAATATCGGCCTTAGCGGTCTCTATGCAGCCAACAAACAACTGGACGTAACGGGCAACAACATCGCCAACGTTGCGACCACTGGCTTCAAATCCTCGCGCGCAGAGTTTTCTGACGTGTACTCGGCAAGCAAGCTGGGCGTGGGTAGCAAGACCGTGGGTAATGGTGTGCGCCTGGCGGCGGTATCTCAGCAGTTCGGTCAGGGTGACATCAACAATACCGGCAACGTGCTGGATATGGGCATTCAGGGGCAGGGCTTCTTCGTGCTGAGCGATAACGGCTCGCTGAGCTACACCCGTGCCGGCGCCTTCCAGACCAACAAGGACAACTATGTCGTAACGTCCGATGGCATTCGTTTGCAGGGTTATGCCGCTGACGCCAATGGCAAGATCGTCAATGGTGTACTGACTGACCTGAAAATCGACACTTCGGCCCTGGCACCCAAGTCCACTAGCCTGATTGATCAGGGTATCAACCTGAACTCCTCGGCGGACGACATTACGGCTACGTTCGATCCGGCTGATACCAGCACCTACACCAAGACCTTTGCCACCAAGATCTACGACAGCCAGGGTAATGAGCATGTCATGGATCAGTATTACGTGAAGACAGGGCAGAACTCGTGGTCTGCGTACACTCTGATCGATGGTCGAAACCCGCTCGATCCGACCTCTGCAGATCCGCTCTCGGGCACTATCACGTTCAATCCTGATGGCAGTGTCAAGGCCATGACGGGGAGTGAAAGTTACCCGACGCCAGACACCAGCTTTGAAGTGACCAACAACGTCTTTGTTCTCAAGGGGTGGGTGCCGGCTGCCAAGGATGCCTCGGGTGCCTGGGTGTCGAACGGTTCTGAGGGAAATGCGGCGGGTATTCGCCTCGACATGACCTCGACCACTTCGTACAACAACGAGACAACCCGTCTGTCGCAATCTCAGGATGGTTATGCAACCGGTATCCTGTCCAGCCTGAGCATCGACTCGACGGGTGTCATGTTCGCCAGCTTCAGCAACCAGCAGTCCCGTGCAATTGGTCAGGTGGCAATCGCCAGTTTCGCCAACGAGCAGGGTCTGGAGCAGATGGGTGGCACGCGTTGGAAAGAAACCTTCTCGTCGGGTATCCCGGGTATTGATGCGCCGAAGACCGGTACCCTGGGGGCCATCACCTCCAACGCGCTGGAGGCCTCCAACGTCAACCTGACCCAGGAGTTGGTCGAGTTGATCAAGGCGCAGAGTAACTACCAGGCCAACGCCAAGACCATCTCGACTCAAAGCACCATCATGCAGACCATCATTCAAATGACCTGATGGGCGCATGAGGCAGTGATGCAAAGCCAGGCCCCTTTCTCATGGAAGGGGTTTGTCGTTTTTGAGGTGCTGAACGATGTTGAAACGATGGGTGGGGGTGGGCGTTTTGCTGGGGGGGCTGCTGCTTGCAGCGCAGTCCTGGGCCGGTATGGCGGCCTGGTACTGGTGGGAAAGCCAGGCTACTGGCCGACTGGTGTGCGCGCAGGTCTCGCCCGGTGAGGGCTGGCGGCTGTTTTCCGGGCCCTACAACAACGGTGCCTGTCGCGATAACTGATCCGGGACGCTGCCTGGATTCTCCTGTTGCCGTCAGGCAATGAGGCGAGGTTTTGCCGCTGCCGGCAGAATGCCGCCGAGAATTTGTCTGTTGTTTTCTTTCTGGTGGCAGTGAGGTGGGGGAAGGCCCCGTAAATACAGTTCTTTTGATGGTCTGCTGAGACTTGGTTCGATAATTGCTTCTAGCAGCGCAGAGCAGCGGTGAACGGCAAATGTTCGCCAGCGCAGCGGAGGATGACTGTGGACAAGATGCTTTACGTGGCCATGACCGGCGCCAGCCAGAACGCGCTGGCGCAGAAGGCCCATGCCAACAACCTGGCCAACATTTCCACCAGCGGTTTTCAGCGTGACCTGGAGCAGGCGCGTTCGATGCCGGTGTTCGGCGACAGCTTTCCGGCGCGAGCCTATGCCATGAGCGAGCGTCCGGCGACGGATTTCACGCCGGGTGCCTTGCAGGAAACCGGGCGTGACCTGGATGTTGCCGTCGGCGGCAACGGCTGGATTGCGGTGCAGGCGCCGGATGGCAGCGAAGCCTACGTGCGCACCGCCAGCATGAACATCGATGCGCTGGGCGTACTGCGGGCCGGTAATGGCATGCCGATCATGGGCAATGGCGGGCCGATTGCCGTGCCGCCCGAGCAAAAGGTCGAGATCGGCCAGGACGGTACCGTCAGTATCCGCGCCATGGGCGAGGGGCCGCGAGTCATGGCTGAGGTCGACCGGATCAAGCTGGTCAACCCTGACCTGAAGAACATGACCAAGGGCCTGGACGGCATGATCCACACCAAGAGTGGTCAGCCCGCCGATGCCGATGGCTCGGTTCAGCTGGTGTCGGGTTTCCTTGAGGCCAGTAACGTCAACGCGGTAGAGGAAATGACCTCGGTGTTGGCACTGTCCCGTCAATTCGAACTGCACGTCAAAATGATGACCACGGCCAAGGAAGGCGATGAAGCCATGGCGCGTGTTTTGCAAATCGGCTAATTACACAGGCGTAGCGCCGTAAAACAGGCGCTTCAGGAGAACAGCATGCTTCCGGCTCTTTGGGTCAGTAAAACAGGTCTGGCCGCTCAGGACATGAACCTGACGACCATTTCCAACAACCTGGCCAACGTTTCGACCACAGGCTTCAAGCGCGACCGCGCCGAGTTCCAGGACCTGCTCTATCAAACCCGTCGTCAGGCAGGCGCTCAGTCCACTCAGGACAGCGAACTGCCGTCGGGTCTGCAACTGGGTACGGGTGTGCGTATTGTCGGCACCCAGAAGAACTTCAATGCAGGTAGCCTGCAGACCACCGAGCAGCCGCTGGACATGGCGGTCAATGGCCGTGGTTTCTTCCAGATCCTGCAGCCTGATGGCACTGTTTCCTATACCCGTGACGGTACGTTCCACCTGAACTCCGATGGTCAGATCGTCACCGCCAATGGCTTCGCCCTTGAACCGGCGATTGTCGTGCCGCCTGATGCGCAGACTTTCACCGTTGGCATTGACGGTACCGTCTCCATCACCACCGCAGGCAACCCGGCTGCACAGGTGATCGGCAACATCCAGACCGCCGACTTCATCAACCCGGCCGGCTTGCAGGCCGTGGGTAACAACCTGTTCCTGGAAACCGCTGCCAGTGGCGCGCCGCAGGTGGGTACTCCAGGTTTGAACGGCTTCGGTACCACGCTGCAGAACACCCTGGAAAACTCCAACGTCAGCACCGTGGAAGAGCTGGTGAACATGATCACCACACAGCGTGCTTATGAAATGAACTCCAAGGTCATTTCCACTGCCGACCAGATGCTGTCGTTCGTTACCCAGAACCTGTAAGTGATGTTCACTGGGGCGCTGGTACAGTGCCTGTTACACCGTGAGGTTAGAGTCATGAGTCGTTTGTTTTCCGTACTTGCCCTGGGTGGGGTAGTGTTGTTGGCCGGTTGCGTCGCGCCGACGCCCAAGCCCAACGACCCGTACTACGCGCCGGTATTGCCGCGCACACCATTGCCAGCAGCGGCTAACAACGGCTCGATCTACCAGGCCGGTTTCGAGCAGAACCTGTATAGCGACCGCAAGGCGTTCCGGGTCGGTGACATCATCACCATCACCCTGAATGAGAAAACCCAGGCGAGCAAGAACGCCAACTCGCAGATCGCCAAGAACAGCAAGGCCGACATCGGCCTGACATCCCTGTTCGGGACTGTGCCCAATACCAATAATCCATTGGGTTCTGGCGACCTGTCCCTTGAGGCGGGCTACAGTGGTGACCGCACCACCAAGGGTGACAGCAAGGCCGGGCAGGGCAACAGCTTGACCGGCTCCATTACCGTGACCGTGGCTGATGTACTGCCTAACGGCATCATCGCTGTGCGCGGCGAAAAATGGATGACGCTGAACACCGGTGACGAGTTGGTGCGTATTGCCGGCATGGTCCGTGCCGACGATATCGCGACTGACAACACGGTGCCTTCGACTCGCGTCGCCGACGCCCGCATCACCTACTCGGGTACCGGTTCGTTTGCCGATGCGAGTCAGCCAGGGTGGCTCGACCGCTTCTTTATCAGCCCGCTTTGGCCTTTCTAGGTTCGGATAACCATGCTCAAGTTCAGTCGGCTGATTGCCGCGACGATCCTGCTGTCCACGGCGTTTGCTGTTCAGGCCGAACGCCTGAAGGACATCGCCAGTATTTCCGGGGTGCGGACCAACCAGTTGATTGGTTATGGCCTGGTGGTGGGGCTCAATGGTACGGGTGACCAGACCACCCAGACACCGTTCACCCTGCAGACCTTCAACAACATGCTGTCGCAGTTCGGCATCAAGGTGCCTGCCGGGTCGGGTAACGTCCAGTTGAAGAACGTGGCTGCGGTGTCGATTCACGCCGACCTGCCACCGTTCGCCAAGCCGGGCCAGTCGGTGGACGTTACCGTTTCCTCGATTGGTAACTCGAAAAGCCTGCGTGGCGGTAGCCTGTTGATGACCCCGCTCAAGGGTATTGACGGTAACGTCTATGCCATTGCCCAGGGCAACCTCGTGGTCGGTGGTTTTGATGCCGAAGGCCGTGATGGTTCCAAAATTACCGTCAACGTTCCGTCGGCAGGTCGTATTCCTGGCGGGGCTACGGTTGAGCGTGCGGTGCCGAGCGGTTTCAACCAGGGCAACAGCCTGACCCTGAACCTCAATCGTCCGGACTTCACCACTGCCAAGCGCATTGTCGACAAGGTCAACGAATTGCTGGGGCCGGGTGTGGCACAAGCGCTGGACGGCGGCTCTGTGCGGGTGACCGCGCCAATGGACCCTAGCCAGCGGGTCGATTACCTGTCGATTCTGGAAAACCTGGAGATCGATCCAGGCCAGGCGGTGGCCAAGGTCATCATCAACTCGCGTACGGGTACGATCGTCATCGGTCAGAACGTCAAGGTATCGCCTGCAGCGGTTACCCACGGTAGCCTGACGGTCACCATTACCGAAGACCCGGTGGTCAGCCAGCCAGGGCCATTTTCCAATGGCCAGACAGCGGTC
The DNA here is from genome assembly GCF_053629555.1 of Pseudomonas sp. HLS-6 TE3448. Lineage (NCBI taxonomy): Bacteria > Pseudomonadati > Pseudomonadota > Gammaproteobacteria > Pseudomonadales > Pseudomonadaceae > Pseudomonas > Pseudomonas sp. HLS-6 TE3448. Next base: position 2,853,112 of record NZ_JBRJIO010000001.1, read on the forward strand.
GTGCCGCGTTCACGTGTGAACGCCGACCAGGAAGCCAAGCCGATGTTCAAGTTCGGCCCGGGCACCACGCTGGATGAGATTGTACGTGCGGTCAATCAGGTGGGCGCAGCCCCAAGTGACCTGATGGCGATTCTTGAAGCCCTGAAACAGGCCGGCGCGTTGCAGGCCGACCTGATCGTGATCTAAGGCGCTGGCTATGGATATGCCCAAGGGTGGAGTTTCCGCAGGCGCCGATACCGGGGCCTACACCGACCTCAATCGACTTAACTCGTTGAAGGTCGGCGACCGTGACAGTGACGCCAACCTGCGCAAGGTGGCCCAGGAATTCGAGTCGCTGTTTCTCAACGAGATGCTCAAGTCCATGCGGTCGGCCAACGACGTGCTGGCCAAGGACAACCCGCTCAACACTGAGACCACCAAGCAGTACCAGCAGATGTACGACCAGCAGCTGTCGGTCAGCTTGTCTCGGGAGGGCGGTGGTATCGGTCTGCAGGATGTGCTGATGCGTCAGCTGTCGAAAACGAAATCCACGGCTGCGGCGCACGCAGGCAGCAGCCCGTTCCCGCATGTGGAAGGGCAGCAGCGCGCACTGTGGGCTGCACGCGTGGCAGAGCCTGTGCGCTCAGAGCAAACGGCTTCGCGTAACGACATGGCGTTGCTCAATCAGCGCCGGTTGAATCTGCCCAGCAAACTCACGGATCGCCTGCTGGCCGGGATCGTGCCGTCGGCAGGTACTGCAACGGCTGCGACGCCGGGCAACACGCTGGCCAATCGCTCGGGTGCCGTTGGTGATGCGGTGATCAAGGGTGACTGGGAGCCGGCACAAGCCTTCGGTGCGCCAGGCAGCATGCGTATTTATGGTCGGGCCATGGCGCAGCCACCTCTGGCACCGGCCAAGCGTGCCTTCGGTTCGTCCGATGAATTTGTCGCGACCATGCTGCCAATGGCCGAGCAAGCTGCAGCGCGTATTGGTATCGACCCGCGTTACCTGGTGGCGCAGGCGGCGCTGGAAACCGGTTGGGGCAAGTCGATCATGCGCCAGCCGGATGGCAGCAGCAGTCACAACCTGTTTGGCATCAAGGCGACGGGTAATTGGCAGGGTGGTCAGGCGCGAGCGATCACCAGCGAGTTTCGCAATGGGCAGATGGTCAAGGAGACCGCTGCGTTCCGTTCCTATGACTCGTTCCAGGACAGCTTCCATGACCTGGTGAGCCTGTTGCAAAACAATTCGCGCTATCAAGAAGCGATCAAGTCTGCCGATAAACCAGAACAGTTTGTGCGAGAGCTGCAGAAGGCCGGTTATGCAACCGATCCTGATTACGCTAGCAAGATCTCGCAGATCGCGAAACAAATGAAGTCGTACGAAAGCTTTGCTGCGATTGACACTTCCACGAAATTATAAGGTTTGAACTATGGCGAGCTTGATCAACATCGGCGTATCGGGGCTTGGAGCCTCGCAGTCGGGCCTGTTTACCACGGGTAACAACATTGCCAACGCCGATGTTGCCGGCTACTCACGCCAGCAGAACGTACAAAGCGCCAAGAGTTCAATCCAGAGCGGTAATGTGTTCATCGGCACTGGCACGACGCTGTCCGATGTTCGTCGGGTGTACAACGCGTTCCTTGAAAACCAGCTGCGAACCACCACTTCGCTGAACAGCGACGCATCCGCGTACCTGAATCAGGTTTCACCGATCGACAACCTGTTGTCCGATGCCGATACCGGTATCACCGGAGCGTTGAAGAGCTTCTTCACGGCGCTGCAGAGTGCATCGGCCAAGCCGACCGAAGACGCCTCGCGGCAGTTGCTGTTGACCAGTGCCCAGTCGCTGAGCAAGCGCTTCAATACCATTTCCGCGCAGCTCAGCGAGCAGAACAGCAACATCAACGGCAACCTGGCGTCGATGGCTGAGCAAGTCAACAAACTGTCAGCCACCATTGCCCAGTACAACGATCAGATCTCTCGTGTTTCGGCCGTGCAAGGCAGCCCCAACGACCTGCTCGACCAGCGTAACGAAGCCGTGCGCCAGCTCAACGAGTTGGTCGGTGCTCAGGTGGTCGAGCGTGAGGGTAACTTCGACGTTTACCTGGCCAATGGTCAGCCGCTGGTGCTGGGCAAGACCATCAATACCCTGGAAACCGTGCCGAGCAAAAGCGACCCTACCCGGATGAGCCTTCAGCTCAACCGTGGCAGTACCAGCATGGACATCACCTCCAGCATTACCGGCGGTGAAATGGGTGGTCTGCTGCGCTACCGCAGCGAGGTGCTGGATCCGTCGATGAACGAACTGGGGCGTATCGCCCTGGTGGTTGCCGACAGCATCAACCAGCAGCTGGCCCAAGGCATCGACAAGAACGGTGAGTTCGGCGCAGCATTGTTCGGCGATATCAACAGTGCAGCCTTGATCAGCCAGCGCAGCATTGCCCAGGCTGGCAACAGCGCAGGCGCTGGCAATCTGGATGTGACCATCAGCGACACCGGCAAGCTGAGCACGTCCGATTACCAGGTGACCTTCAGCAGTGCGACCCAATATACGGTCAAAAAGCTGCCAGACGGCGATGCCCAAGGGCCTTACGACATCACGGCAACCCCCCCGCAGGAGATTGATGGCTTCAAGCTTGCCCTCAACGGCGGGGCGCCCAGCGCCGGTGACAGCTTCAAGATCACCCCGACCCGCAACGCGGCAGCCAAGCTCGACACGGTGTTGACCGATCCCAAGCGTATTGCGCTGGCGGCGCCCTTGTCGGCGGTCAGCGGCTCCGGCAATCAGGGTACCGGGGTTATCACCCAGCCCGAACTTACCTCGGAGCTGGATATCTATGATTCGACCCAGCGCATTGATCTGCAGAACGGCCTGAAGTATTCCACGCCGGTGAAGTTGGTTTTTGGCGATGAAACAACCAACCCGCAAACCTACAAGCTGTTCGATGCCAAAGGCACCGAATTGTCCTCCGGGACCATTATTCCGGGTGAGAGCAACACGCTGCAATTGAGCGTGCCGATGGTCGATGCCAGTGGCAACCCGATCAAGGACGGCGCGACTCAGAAAACCTTCACTTTTGAAATGACTGTCGCCGGTTCGCCGAAAAACGGTGATAACTACACCGTTTCGCTGACCGGTGCAGGTTCTGCCGACAACCGCAACGGCCAGGCGGTGATCGACCTGCAAACCAAGGCCACGGTTGAAGTCGGGGCTAACGGTAAGGGCATCAGCCTGACCGATGCCTACGGCAAACTGGTTGAAAACGTGGGTGGCAAGACCGCGCAAGCGCAAATGGACAGCAATGCGACGAATGCCCTGCAGACCTCGGCCAAGGCAGGCCGTGATTCGCTTTCTGGTGTCCAGCTCGATGAAGAGGCCAGCAACCTGATCAAGTATCAGCAGTACTACACGGCCTCGTCGCAAATCATCAAGGCTGCCCAGGAAATCTTTACCACGCTGATCAACAGCCTTTAAGGAGTCGTAGACCGTGCGTATTTCTACTTCCCAGTATTACGAAAGCAGCACTTCAACCTATCAGCGTAACTTTGCCAATGCGGTGAGGTCTGGCGAGCAGGTCAGTGACAACTTGCGTATACGTACTGCAGCGGATGACCCGGTCGGCGCAGCGCGGCTGTTGCAACTGGAGCAGCAAAGCAACCTGCTGGGCCAGTACGGTGATAATACGACCAATGTGCGTAACTCGCTGGGCGCCTCTGAGGGTGTACTTAACGGCATCAGTGCGATTTTGCAGCGGGTCAACGAACTGACTATCAGTTCTGGTAACGCTGGTTTCACTGACGCCGATCGCAAGGCCAACGCCCAGGAGCTGGGGCAGCTTGAAGAGCAACTCTATTCGCTGATGAACAGCCGTGACGAGAACGGTAAATACCTGTTCTCCGGTTCGCGAGGCGATACCCAGCCGTATGTGCGTAATTCGGATGGCACCTACACCTATCAGGGTGACCAGGGCACCTTGAACTTGCAGGTGGGCGACATGCTCACAATGGCGACCAATGAAAGTGGTTATGCCGTGTTTGAGCAGGCACTCAATACCAGTCGTAGTGAGACGAATCTGATTTCGCCTGCTGTTGATGATGGCCGGGTTCAGTTGTCTAATGGCCAGGTGTCTGGCAGCACGACCTACAATGACCGCTTCCGCAGCGGTGAGCCCTATACCATCACCTTTCTCAGCAGCACGCAGTTCAAGATCACCGATGCGTCCAATAACGACGTCACGCTTGAGGCCACCCAGGGCGGCACGTTCGACCCGGCCTCCAGCAACAAGATGATCAACTTCCGTGGCGTTGATATGCGTCTGGATATCAACTTCCAGGCGGGCGACAGTGCTGACCCGGATGCTGCTATTGCGGGCCACGCGTTCACGCTGTCGGCCAAACCCGACTCCATTTCGGGTTCACGCAGCCCAGGCAACAGTTCGTCGGCACAGGTCACCGGTGCATCCATCACCGATTCGACGGTTTACAACAGCGCCTTCCCGGGTGGCGGCGCTATTCTGAAGTTCACCAGCGCCACTAACTTTGAACTGTATGCGCAGCCGCTAACTGCCGACAGCAAGCCGGTGTCGACCGGTACGGTCAGTGGCTCTACCGCCACGGCGGCCGGGGTGACCTTTGACCTGGCCGGCGCACCTGTCGCGGGTGATCAGTTCTCGATACAGGTCGATACTCATCAGACCCAAAACGTCCTCGACACTATCAGCAAGCTGCGCACGGCATTGGCCCTGCCAGTCGACAGTGATCCACTGGCCAAGCAACAGTTTCAGGCGGCGCTGGATTCGGCCGTGGGTAACATTGCCAGCGGCTCCAACCAGATCGCCTCGGCCATCAGTGACATTGGTGCTCGTGGTGCAGCACTGGATGTTCAGGCTGAAACCAATGAAAGTTTGAAAATGGCCAACACCAAGACGCAGAGCTCGATACGCGATGCAGATCCGGCTGAGGTGCTGATTCGTCTAAACCTGCAGCAGACCATGCTGCAGGCCTCTCAGCTCGCGTTCAGCAAGATTTCGTCGTTGAGCCTGTTCAACAAGCTCTAAGTTTCTTGGCCCTGAGGGCCTGGTTCCGTTCCAGCTTCAAGGGCGCCTCGCCAGGTATTGGCCAGGCGCCCTTCGTTTGAGAGTGCCCCCTCCGTGACTACAGTCCCCCTCGTCAGCATCGTTATCCCGGCGTTCAGCGCCCGCTTTTTCTCGGTGACCCTGCACAGTGCGCTAAGCCAGACTTACGAGAACCTTGAGATCGTTGTCTGTGATGACAGTCGGGACGATGAAATCGAGCGGATCGTTGCTTCCTTTGAAGGGCAAGGACGGGCCCGTATTCGCTATTTGCGCAACCCGCAGCGCCTGGGATTCCGGCGTAATGTGTTGCGCTGCGTGGAGGAGGCGCAGGGTGAGTACGTCAAAGTGCTGTGTGATGATGACCGACTGTTTTCCCGGTGCATTGAATTACAGGCACAGGTACTTATCGCCCATCCCGATGTCAACCTGGTGCAATCTCATCGATTGCAGGCCGACGCTGATGATTTCGTGCTGCCCATACGTGCTGACAATTGCCCGTTTGCCTTGGTTGATTCGGTGTTCAAGGGCGAAGACCTGCTAGCGATTCAGGAAGGGAGTGCTATCCATTTTCTAGGTAACTTCTCATCTGCCCTGATGCGAACCGGTGATGTCCGGCAGTTGTTGCAGACGTTGATCACTGCGGGTGAGGGATTTGTCGCATTGCTCGACCAGGCGTTGTTTGTTTGCCTGTTGCGGCGGGGCAACATGGCACTGCTGACCCATGTACTGAGCGTTGAACGTTTGCACCCGGCGCGCTTGAGCAGGCAGCCTGAAATCATCCAGGCAGCAACAACCGAGTGGGGCTGGTTGCGTCAAATGCTTGCCGCACGTACCGGAGAGGGAGCGCCTGCCCGTGGTTGGGTTCGCTATGTCGAGCTGGCCGATGCCAATGAGTCAGTTCGCGACTGGAAAGAGTTGTACCTGGTGCGTGCACTGAGCAACTGGCACACCGTGATTCAGGGGCGTGTGGGGAGCAATTGCGAAAGTTATGCCGAGCTTTACCAGCAATGGCTTGCGGCACGACGCTTCTCGGATGTTCAGCGGCGTGTGGTGTGTGAACAGGTGGTCAAATGGCCTTCGCAGCCGAAAATCGTGCCGGTTATTGTCGACCCGGAGCAGGACAAGGCCGCGCTGAACATCACCCTCGATAGCCTTGCCGCTCAGCTTTATGCGCCGACGGCAGTGTTGTTGCTGTCCAACGCCGACTGCGTGGTCGAGCAGCATGTTGTGCATTTGCCGCTCGCCGAGAACTGGGCGGCGCAGGTCAATAGTGCGATGCCGGCGCTGGAAGGCGTGGACTGGATCTACCTGCTGAGGGCTGGCGATCGGTTGAGTGAGTCGGCGTTGCTGCTGCTTGCTGAACGCATTGCTGCGACACCTGGTATGCGTTGCGCCTACAGCGATGAAGGTGCCGTGTTGAACGATGAGTCCTGCGACCCGGTGTTCAAGCCTGACTTCAATCTCGATCTGATGCGCGCCTACCCCTATGTTGGTCGAACCCTGGCGTTCGAGCGCCAACAGGTGCTTGCGCTTGGAGGTTTCGATTCGTCGCTGGGGGAGCTTGCACCTCATGACATGGTCTGGCGTATTGCAGAGTCCAATGGCCTGTTTGCAGTCGAGCATATTGCCGAGATTCAGGTGGAGTCTGCATTCTCCTACGCCCAGTGGCTGTCGTTGCCGTCGGTGATCGAACGGAGCAGTGCGTTGGTCACCGCGCATTTGAGCCGATTGGGGATCGAGCATCGTGTTCATCATGACGCGTTGCCGTTGCTCAACAGAATTGACTACCTGCACCCTGAGCAGCCGCTGGTCTCGCTCATCATGATCGCGGGTGATGACGTGCCGGCCATACAGCGCTGCGTTGAAAGTGTGCTGGAGAAAACCGCGTACAGTCGATATGAGTTGCTGATCGTCGGTCGGTCCGAGTGCAGTGCTCAGATGCGTGACTGGCTCGCCGCGATGGCACAGATGGGCGGTGGCCTCTTGCGCGTGCTGGAGGCGCCGCAAGGTGCCTGTGTGGCGGCTATCAACAACCTTGCTGCCGAGCAGGCGCGGGGCGAGTACCTGCTGTTCTTTGCAGCTGACAACCTGGTTTGTCAGGCCCAATGGCTGGCTGAGCTGCTTAATCATGCGCAGCGACCGGAAGTGGGTGTCGTTGGCGCACGCCTCGTTGATCCCAAAGGCAAGGTTGCCAATACCGGCGTCATTCTCGGCTTGGGTGGTGCGGCAGGGCCAGCGTTTGCCGGTGAGCTTTCGGATGCGCGGGGGTACATGCAGCGTCTTCAGGTTGCTCAGAACTGGAGTGCGGTGAGCGGAAGTTGCCTGATGGTACGCGCGGAGGTATTTGCGAGCCTGGGTGGTTTCGATGAGGCGACGTTTGCCCAGAGCCTGGCCGACATTGATTTGTGTTTGCGGGTTGGCCAGGCGGGTTACCTGGTGGTCGGAACGCCTTATTCAATCGTCGTTCAGACGCGTGAAGACAAGCCGTGCTACTTGGGGGCAGAGGCTGGAAAGCCAGAGCAGGAAGCGTTGATCCAGCGCTGGCTGCCGCAGGTGATCAGGGACCCTGCCTACAACCCCAGCCTGAGTCTGACCCGTTCGGCGTTTACGTTGGAGCCCAGCTTGCGAGACAGTTGGAACCCTCTGGTCCTGCGTACACTGCCGTCCATTCTGGCGTTGCCGGTCAACAACACCGCAGTGGGTCATTATCGCGTCAATCAGCCGCTGCGTGAGCTTGAGGCCGTAGGGCGGGTGTTCGGGCGAGTCAGCTTTGAAGTGCCACCTTCGTTCGAAATCGCACGCATGAATCCGGATGTGGTCGTCATCCAGCTTCGCCATTCCACAGAAAGCGTCGATGACATCGAGCGGGTCAAACGTATCACGTCGGCCCGCAGGATCTACGAGATTGATGACTACGTTCTGGAGGCGCCGAAGAAAAATGACCATGCTCGTAATTCGCCGCGCGATACCGAGCAACAGTTGCGCCGAGGCATCGGCTTGTGTGATCGAGTAGTGGTTACCACTGATGCCCTGGCCAATGCCCTTTCCAGTATGCACCGAGATATTCGCGTGGTGCCGAACATGCTGGCGCCGCATTTGTGGCTGGGCCTGAACAGCAAGCGTGGCACGTCGAACAAGCCACGGGTGGGTTGGGGAGGCGGTACCAGCCATGGCGGCGACCTGGAAATCATTGCCGAGGTGGTGCGTGAGCTGGCCAATGACGTGGAGTGGGTGTTCTTCGGCATGTGCCCGGAGAACCTCAAGCCTTACATCCACGAGTATCACCCTGGCGTTTCGCTGAGCAAATACCCCGCGAAGCTGGCCAGCCTGAACCTGGACCTGGCGTTGGCGCCGTTGGAGTTCCATATCTTCAACGACTGCAAGAGCAACCTGCGCCTGCTGGAGTATGGTGCCTGTGGTTACCCGGTGATTTGCACGGACACCGAAGCCTATCGCGGTTACTTGCCTTGCACACGGGTTCACAGCAACTCTACTCAAGAGTGGTTGCAGGCGATCCGTATGCACCTGGCCGACCCGGCAGCCAGCTATCGCATGGGCGATGAGTTGCGTGAAGCGGTGCTGCGCGACTTCGTTTTACGTGCGGACAACTTGCAACACTGGGTCTGGGGCTGGTTGGCCGACTGATCCCGCACCCTCGCTATAGCGGCGCTGCAACAGCGCCGCTCACACTTCCCGTGCACTTGGCGCACTTCCTGCAGGCTCTCCTTCATATCGCCATAAATCCTTCACTCTGGCCCGGATGGGCCGTGCGAAGAACATGAGGAAACCGATGAAGGCAGTCATTTTGGCGGGTGGTCTCGGCACGCGGATCAGCGAAGAGTCGCACCTCAAACCCAAACCGATGATCGAGATCGGTGGCAAGCCAATTCTTTGGCACATCATGAAGCAGTACTCCGCGCACGGTATTCACGACTTCGTGATTTGCCTGGGCTACAAGGGTTATGCGATCAAGGATTTTTTCGCCAACTACTTTCTGCACACCTCCGATGTCACCTTCGACATGCGCAACAACCGCATGGACGTTCATCAGAACTACAGCGAGCCGTGGCGCGTGACGCTGGTGGATACCGGCGAGGAGACAATGACCGGTGGCCGTTTGCGCCGTGCCGGGCGTTACCTTGAGGACGAAAAAGCCTTCTGCTTTACCTACGGCGACGGTGTCTCTGACCTGAACATCGGTGCGCTGGTCGATTTCCACCTGTCCCATGGCAAGCTGGCAACCGTGACCGCTGTGCAGCCGCCAGGTCGTTATGGCGCGTTGCAGCGCGAGGGCAATCAAGTGCTGGGTTTCACTGAGAAACCGCGTGGCGATGGCGGCTGGATCAATGGCGGGTTCTTCGTTCTATCCCCTAAGGTACTGCCTTACATTGCGGGCGATGCAACCTCCTGGGAAGCTGAGCCGCTGAGTCGCTTGGCCAGTGAAGGCCAGTTGCATGCTTTCCAGCATGATGGTTTCTGGCAGCCGATGGATACGCTGCGAGACAAGAATCACCTGGAGCACCTCTGGCAGAGCGGGGAGGCCCCATGGAAACAATGGGACTAAGCCGCGCGTTCTGGGAAGGCAAGCGTGTGTTGCTTACCGGCCACACGGGTTTCAAAGGCAGCTGGTTGACGCTTTGGTTACAGAGCATGGGTGCTCAGGTCACAGGCTTTGCCCTTGACCCGGCCACCGAGCCCAGCCTGTTTGCGCTGGCAAGGGTGGCCGAGGGGATCGATGATCGCCGTGGCGATGTGCGCGATCTGGGGGTGCTGCTTGAGCTGCTGGCCGAAGTACAGCCCGAGATTGTCCTGCACTTGGCGGCACAGCCCCTGGTGCGAGAAAGTTACCGCGATCCGCTGGGGACGTACTCAAGCAATGTCATGGGTACCCTCAATCTGCTGGAAGCGATTCGGCAGGTCGGTGGCGTGCGTGCGTGCGTGCTGGTGACCACCGACAAGGTCTATGCCAACCGGGAGTGGTTGTGGCCGTATCGCGAAGATGAAGCGTTGGGGGGGCATGATCCCTACAGCAGCAGCAAGGCGTGCTGCGAAATACTGGCGCAGTCCTATGGGGCATCATTCTTCAATCCACAGCAGTATGCCGAGCATGGCTTGGCCCTGGCGACCGCGCGTGCCGGGAATGTTCTGGGCGGTGGCGATTTTTCGGCCGAGCGCCTGATCCCGGATGTGCTCAAGGCCTGGTCGGCCGATGAACCGGTGACGCTGCGTTATCCCCAGGCCGTCAGGCCCTGGCAGCACGCGCTGGAGCCCCTGGCGGGTTACCTGCAATTGGCGGCTGCGCTTTATGAGCAGGGGCCGGTGTTTGCAGGTGCATGGAACTTTGGGCCTGGTGAAGCTGACATGTGCAGTGTGGGTGAGGTGATTGCCTCGCTTGCCAGTCAGTGGCCACAGGCGCCTGGTTTACGCGTTGAACCCAGTGACATGCATGAAGCCGGCTTGCTGCGCCTGGACAGTAGTCGCGCTCGGCAGTTGCTCGGCTGGCAACCGCGTTGGTCGTTGCAGGAGTGCCTGGAACAGACCGTGGGTTGGCATATGGCCTGGCAAGCGGGCAAGGACATGCGTGCGGTAACGCTTCATCAACTGAACCTTTACAAGGACTGGTCATGAGTGACTTTGATCTGCAACCGCTGGCGCTTGAAGGGCTTTGCCTGATCCAGCAAAAAGTCTTTCATGACCATCGTGGCCGCTTCGCCCGCTTGTTTTGCCAGAGCCGGCTCAGTGTGCAGGGGCGGTCCTTCGAGATTCGTCAGATCAACCATTCACGTACCCTCGGCAAGGGCAGTGTGCGTGGTCTGCATTACCAGCAGGCAGGCTACGCTGAAGCGAAATTGATCACCTGCGTGCGTGGTGCTATCTGGGATGTGGCTGTCGATCTGCGCCCTGATTCGCCAACGTTCCTCCAATGGCATGCTGAGGAACTGGTCGCTGACGATGGCCGTAGCCTGTTGATTCCAGCGGGCTTTGCCCATGGTTTTCAGGCGCTCAGTGATGAGGCTGAAGTGCTCTACTTCACAGACGCCGACTATGCGCCAGCGCATGAGGCTGGGTTGTTGGTGAGTGATCCTGCATTGGCTATTTCCTGGCCGTTGCCCGTGTGCAATCTCTCCGCGAAAGACGCGGTGCATCCGTTGCTCGATGCCGATTTTGCGGGTGTGCGCGTGTGAGCCAGCGGCCGATGAAGGTACTGGTTACCGGTGCTACCGGATTTGTAGGACGACATCTGGTCGCTGCATTGCTGGCTGAAGGCATTGCAGTGCGGGCTGTTGCCCGGCGACTCGAGCTGGCGCGGGAATTGCCCTGGTTTGATCAGGTCGAGTTCATGGCTGTCGATGTGCATGCCGCGTCGTTGCAAATCGATGCGTTGGTCGAGGGTGTGGACGCGGTTGCCCATCTGGCCTGGCCAGGCTTGCCGAACTATCAGGCGCTGTTTCATTTCGAGCGCAACTTGCCGGCTGACTACGCTTTCCTCAAGCGAGTCGTCGAGGCGGGTGTGCAGCAGGTCCTGGTGACGGGCACCTGTTTTGAATACGGCCTGCAGAACGGTCAGTTGAGCGAGCAATGCCCTGCGCAACCCAATACGGCGTACGGTCTGGCCAAACATACCTTGAGGCTGTTCCTGGAAAATCTGCAGCGTGAGCAGCCATTCACTCTGCAGTGGGCCCGGTTGTTCTATCTGCATGGCCCCGGACAAGCCCCCAACAGCCTGTTGGCCAGCCTGGATCGCGCCATCGATGCCGGCGATGAGCAATTCAACATGTCGGCGGGGGAGCAGTTGCGCGACTATCTGGAAATCGAAGAAGCCGCCGGGCTGCTGTTGGGCGTGCTGAAACAGCGGACGTTTTCCGGCGTGATCAACTGCTGCAGCGGCAAACCTGTGTCGGTTCGGACACTGGTCGAACAGCGGGTTCGTCAGCGCCATTCGGCGATTACCTTGAACCTGGGGCACTACCCCTATTCGCATCATGAACCAATGGCGTTCTGGGGCTCGACCGAGCGTTTGCGAGACCTGACAGGAGAGCGGCATGACGCATGAGCTATACCGGGCGCAAGGCTTGCCCGTTTTGCAGAACCGTACTTTTGCGACTGCCGAAGAGGCACGTGCCAGTGGATGCGCAGATATCGTACTGGTACAGGATGAGCAGAGCGGTCTGGTCTTCAATCAGGCTTTTGATGCCAGCAAGCTGATCTACGATGCGGACTACCAGAACGAGCAGGCGCATTCGACACAGTTTCAGAAGCACCTGGGGGATGTCGAACAAATTCTGGCGCGCCACTTCAGTGGGCAGCGCTTGATTGAGGTCGGTTGCGGGAAAGGTTACTTCCTGGAGATGCTGCGCGAGCGGGGCTACTCCATCACCGGCATCGACCCTTCCTACGAGGGCGATAATCCTGATGTGATCAAGGCACCTTTCACGCGTCAGTTGGGGCTGTCCGCCGAGGGTATTGTCTTGCGCCATGTTCTGGAACACATGGCTGATCCGCAGGCATTCCTGAGTGAAATTGCCGCCGCCAACCAGGGTGGAAAAATCTACATCGAAGTGCCGTGCTTTGACTGGATTGTCGAGCACCATGCATGGTTCGACGTGTTCTACGAGCACGTCAATTATTTCCGGCTTGACGATCTGCGACGGCTCTTTGGCACGGTTCACGAAACCGGCCATCTGTTTGGCGGGCAGTACCTTTATGTCGTTGCCGACCTTGCCAGTTTGCGCGCGCCGCGTACGGGCTCATCCCTGCTGCAAATGCCGACGGGGTTCACCGCTAGCCTTGACCGGGCGGTACAGATCATCAAGGACGCTCCCGATCAGCGCGCAGCGATCTGGGGGGCGTCCTCCAAGGGGGTTATCTATTCACTGTTCCTGCAGCGCGCTGGCGTTGCGGTGGACCATGTGGTCGACATCAACCCGGCCAAGCAGGGGCGTTACCTGCCGCTCAGTGGTTTGCGCGTTTCATCGCCGCAAGAGGTGCTGGACAGCCTCCCGGATGGCGCAAACCTGTTTGTAATGAACTCGAACTACCTCGAAGAAATCAAGCGCATGACCGATGAGCGCTATGTCTACCACGCCGTAGACAGCGCCTCGTTTCAATGACAATCAGTGAGACCCTACATGACTGACAATAACGTACATCAGGCTTTTGAGGCTGAGTGCAAGGCTGAAATCGATGCCCAGGGCCAGAACGAAACGCTAAAAGGCCTGGCTCGCGACTTTTTCAATGAATCGGCCCGGCATAAGTACAGTTATCACTTCTCGTGGATGGGGCGTCCCATCATTCAATTGCCTCAGGACATGATGGCAATGCAGGAGCTGATCTGGAACATCAAGCCGGATCTGGTGATCGAGTGCGGTATTGCCCATGGCGGCTCGATTATCTACTACGCCTCGCTGCTGGAGCTGCAAGGGCACGGTGAGGTGCTCGGTATCGACAGGGATATTCGCCCGCACAACCGCCTGGCCATCGAAAGCCATCCGATGTTCAAGCGTATCCGCATGATCGAGGGGTCCAGCGTTGATTTGGCCGTCGTCGAACAGGTGCGTGCGTTGGCGGCGGGCAAGAAAGTTATCCTGGTACTCGATTCCAACCATACCCATGAGCATGTGCTTGAGGAACTGCGGCTGTATGCACCACTGGTTTCGCTGGGCAGCTACTGCGTAGTTATGGACACGGTGGTTGAAGACATGCCGGCCGATGCTTTTCCTGATCGTCCCTGGGGGCCAGGTGATAACCCGAAGACTGCGGTCTGGGCCTACCTGGAGGAGAACGGCGATTTTGAAATCGATCAGCAAATGAACGACAAATTGCTGATTAGTGTGGCGCCGGACGGCTATCTGCGTCGGGTTCGTTGAATTCTCTGGTCTAAAGCGCACAGGCCCCAGTGGCTGGCAGGAAAGTGATATGCACGTTGAACACATTGCACAAGAAGGCGCAGCGCTGAAAGAGCGTTTTACGCTGGTCATTATCAGTCATGAACGGCCGGCTTTCTTGCGTCGTACGCTGCAGTACTACCAAGGCTTTAGCGGTAAAGTGCTGGTCCTGGATTCTTCGCGCGAGGCGGCAGACGATCTTGTCCAGGATTATCCTGAGGTGGATTATCGTCACCTGCCGGCGTTCAGCTACAAGGGCCTTCAGGACAAGCTGGTCTACGGCGTGGCACAGGTCAACACGCCTTACATGGCCTTTGCTGCCGACGACGATTTCCTCCTGCACGATGCGTTGGCTGAATCCGTAACCTTCCTTGAGGCAAATCCCGAGTATGGGTTATGCCATGGCTACGGCATGATGTACTTGGCGCGTGGCACCGAGGTGAACTTCTATCGCCGAGACAAGCGGGTTTGTGAAGACTACAACTCTGATCTTTCCGAAGAGCGGGTGCTGGACTTCCTCGGGCAGTTCTTGCCGCCGTTCTATGCAGTGACGCGCACCGACCTGCTGCAGCAGTGGTATGCCGTGCTGCCGGCCAATACCAGTTTTGAATGGCAGGAAATTGGTCACGCGTTCTACCTGCTTGCCAGCGCCAAAGCACGGATCCTGCCTATTCCTTATGCGGTGCGCGAAGTTAACTACGGTAGCTCCGAGCACAACACCAATGTCTTGACCGTATTGACCTATTCCGACCCTGACTCTGTGGCCGAGCGTGAGGCGTTTGCTCAGTTCCTGGCGTCGACGCCAATGGGCTTTCGCAACAAGACGCCAGATCAGATCAAGCACATCGCGCTGATGAGCTTCACCGCAATGGCCAGTGGCTTGCAAAGCGGACGGGCGCTGGAAGCCTGCATGATCGTTCGCTCCGAGTGGTCGCAGCCTGGGGCTGAGCCTGTGCGCTTCTTTGGCGAGAAACAATTCGTCGAGATGCCGTTCTATAACAAGACGATGTTCGATCTGCTTGCACGTATCGAGTTCCTGATTCATTCCATGCCGGCGGGTCGCTTGCAGCTTCAGGAGCTGGAGCCGATCTTGCTGCGTCAATCGGAACTGATGCAGGTTCATGCCAACGACACCGAGCGCACGATCAAGAGTCGCTTGTGGGAAGCCTTGGGGTTGAGCCCGTTCAATCGTACGGTGGTAGAGCGTTTGTTAAAGTCGCTGCGTGCCACCGGCGATGATGAAGAGGTTGCTCCGCTTCAATGCTGGTTTGAGCGTTTGTGCAGCGTGCCCGCTTATGAACGCAAGGTGCTGCTCGATAGCATGGCGTCCGGACGTTTGCTGAACTGGCTGGAAGCGCGCAAGCCAACGGACGTTCAGGTTCGTCTGGCCAACAAGCGTCTGGCTCGTCATGCCGGTGGTCCGACCTTTGGCATTCTGCTGTTGGACCTGGATGCCGACATGTTCAAGCTGCAGGCAACGTTCGACAGCTTGATGGATGGTCACTGCAAGGCCTTCAAGGTTGTGGTGCTGACCACGGGCGATTTGCCCGCCAACACGACACCGGAGCAGACCGTGCACTTCGTCAAGGTCACTGCAGAGGATCATGTTGACAAGCTCAATCGTGCACTGGCTACCCTTGGCACCGATTGGGTGATCCTTGCCGATGCTGGCGACCGTTTCACCGCTGGCGGCCTGCTGCGCGCCAGCCTGGAGTTGCTGGAGGCCGACGGCTGCCGTGCAGTGGCAATGGACGAGGTCATGCGTCAGGCCGACGGTACTCTGGTAGAGGTTTTACGCCCAGGCGCCAGTCTCGACATGTTGCAGAGTGTGCCAGGGCTTATGGCGCGGCATTGGCTGGTACGTCGCGAGTTGCTGCTTGAGGTGGGCGGTTATGATGCTGAGTTTGCCCGGGCACTGGAATTCGACCTGTTGCTGCGCCTCATCGGGCAGGGTGGGTTGGCTGGGTTGGCTCACTTGGCCGAGCCGCTGCTGATCAGCCAGGCGCGAGCGCTCGAGTCTAATGAGCATGAGCGTGCAAGCCTGACACGGCAGGTAATACAACGTGGTTATCCGGGGCAGGTCAGTTCGGCAAAGCCGGGTACTTACCAGATCGACTACCGTCATGAAGCACGCCCGCTAGTGTCGATAGTGCTTTATTGCCAGGACAACATGGAGCAACTACAGCCTTGTCTGGTCAGTGTGCTGCAGCGTACGCGCTACCGGAATCACGAGATTGTCATTGCCGATAACAACAGTCAGTCGCCGCAATTGCTGGCGTGGTTGGCTAGCCTGAGTGCAGGTGGTGATCGTATTCGGGTGGTGCGTAGCGAACAGACCATTAGCCCGTCGGCGATGACCAACCTGGCTTGTCAGCAGGCGAACGGGGAGTATCTGGTGTTGCTGGCCAGCGATGGCGAAGTGGTAAACGCCAACTGGCTGGAAATCCTGCTTAACCAGGCGCAGCGTCCTGAGGTCGGTATCGTGGGTGGCAAGCTGCTCGACCGGGCAGGTACGGTCACTCAGGCCGGCCTGGTGCTGGGCTTTGGGGCGGGGGTTGCTCCGGCTCTGGCAGGTGAGGGCAAGGACGCGGCTGGCTATATGCAGCGGCTGCATGTCGAGCATAACGTTTCGGCCGTATCCGCCGCGTGCCTGATGATCCGCAAGGAGCTGTATCTGGCACTGGAAGGCCTGGATGAAGTCGAGTTCATGACCCATTACGCCGATGTCGACCTGTGCTTGAAATCCGCTCAGGCGGGTTACCTGACGGTATGGTCGCCTCAGGTGCAGGTGATTCATCACGGCACGGTCATGCATGATGAGGCGGCTCTGCAGGCGCTGCGTGAGAAGTGGCCGGGTTATCTGGAAAACGATCCGGCCTATAACGCGAGCCATGCGCGCACGGGCAAAACCTTTGGCCTGGGTGCTCCAACGGCTGTGGAGTGGGAGGCGCTGGTCGGTTAACCGTCCAGTACGCCACTGATCAAAAGCCACGAGCGCCTGGGGCGTTCGTGGCTTTTTTTGTTGTAATCCATTGGTCTGGGTGTTGTTGGCTTGTCAGCAATTCGGCAAATTAAGCGTGACCTGCGAGTCATATCGCGCATCTTCACTGTATATTGTCAGGACCGGGAATCGCCCTGCCATCCGGTATGTGCCTGTCAGGCATGCCTGGCAGCCTGCTTCGCCGCGTTTTTGGGTGGCAAACATCCCTGATTGTCGGTGCCTCTCCACTGTGCGAGCGGCAGGTATTCAGTTGTTAATTAATGGGAAGCCATATGATTGGCATTAAAAGCATCGCCAGTTACGTGCCGGCCGCTGGCGTGGACAACTACGCTCAAGGCGCAAAATTCGAAAAGGATGAAGCCTTCATCCTGGGCAAGATCGGTTCCGCTTTCCTGCCACGCAAAGATGTCGCTCAGGAAACCTCGGACCTCTGTGTAGAAGCCGCCAACGCCCTGTTTGCGGCCAACCCGCAGCTTTCGCGTGAATCCATCGATGCATTGATTGTCGTCACTCAGAATGGTGACGAAGAAGGCCTGCCGCATACCGCTGCCATCGTTCAGGACAAACTGGGCCTGCCGACTCATGTGGCTGCGTTTGATATCTCGCTGGGCTGCTCGGGCTACGTCTATGGTATCTACGCGCTCAAGGGCTTCATGGAAGCCACAGGCCTGAAGAATGGCCTGCTGATCACGGCTGACCCTTATTCGAAGATCGTCGATCCGGAAGACCGCAATACCACCATGCTGTTTGGTGATGCGGCCACTGCTACCTGGATGGGCGAAGATGCACCGTGGCAGTTGGGTAAAGCCAAATTCGGTACCGACGGTTCTGGCGCTGCACACCTGAAGGTCACTGATGGTGTGTTTTTCATGAACGGGCGTCAGGTGTTCAACTTTGCCTTGCTCAAGGTACCGGCCCACCTGCATGAATTGCTGGGTGAAAGCGGCCTGCAGCCGGCAGATATCGATGCGTTCTGCATCCATCAGGGCAGTGCGGCTATCGTCGATGCGGTCGCGCGGCGTTTCGAGGACGACCCGGAGAAGTTCATCAAGGACATGGTCGAGACGGGTAACACCGTGTCGTCCAGTATTCCACTGTTGCTGGAAAAGCACGTGCTTGAGTCGAATTTCAAGCGTGTGGCGTTGAGTGGTTTTGGTGTTGGCCTTTCCTGGGGATCGGCGATCATTCAGCGTGCTGATTAAACACAATGGCTGCTGACGAACCCCCGCTCTTTAGCGGGGGTTTGTTTTTCAGGGCATTTTCTTTCGGGTTTCAAGTTTCGTGGCACAGGCTTACCGGCGATCTGAGTGCGGCATGCTTGCGGGCACTCCATCGCTGCTTTGTGCGGCTTCGGCAGTTGGGGTGGCGCTATTTTCATGGCGTCAAACCCCCGATTTCATTGGGCTGGCACGATGCCAGTAAATTTTTTCAAAAAATCCCTAAAGCAACGTGCGCTGGCGACGATAACTATTACGAAGGTTCTCTAGGCCAAACCCGGTGGTTGCCAAGGCCGGAAGCCGCAGTATCCCACAAACGAGGAATTCGTCATGGCATTAACCGTAAACACCAACGTCACTTCGCTGGGCGTTCAGAAGAACCTGAACCGTGCTTCCGACGCGCTGAGCACTTCGATGACTCGTCTGTCTTCCGGCCTGAAAATCAACAGCGCCAAAGACGACGCTGCTGGCCTGCAGATCGCTACCCGTATGACCTCGCAGATTCGCGGTCAGACCATGGCTATCAAAAACGCCAACGACGGTATCTCCATCGCCCAGACCGCTGAAGGCGCGATGCAAGAGCAGACCAACATTCTGCAGCGTATGCGTGAACTGGCTGTTCAGTCGCGAAACGACAACAATAGTGCATCCGACCGTGAAGCGCTGAACAAAGAGTTCGCGGCAATGTCCGACGAACTGACTCGTATTGCAGACAGCACCCAGCTCAACGGCAAGAACCTGCTCGATGGTTCCGCTAGCACCATGACTTTCCAGGTTGGTTCCAACTCTGGCAGCATGAACCAGATCTCGATCGACCTGAACGGCAAGTTTGACGCTGCTACTCTGACCGTCGACAAGGCTACTATCGCCATTACTGGTACTACCAGTGACGAAGCTCAAGCCAGCTTCGAGCTCGCCATCACTAACATTGATGCCGCTCTGCAGACCATCAACGACAAGCGTGCCGACCTCGGTGCTGCACAAAACCGTCTGACCAGCACCATCAACAACCTGCAAAACATCAACGAAAACGCCGAAGCTGCTCGTGGCCGCGTACAGGACACCGACTTCGCTGCCGAGACTGCTCAGCTGACCAAGCAGCAAACTCTGCAACAAGCGTCGACTTCGGTTCTGGCTCAAGCCAACCAGCTGCCATCTGCTGTACTGAAGCTGCTTCAGTAATCGCCTGATGGTCATCGGCGGGGGAGTGCGTTCATGGCGCTCCCCCGCCTTTTGCATTAAGAGGTGACAGACATGGATATGAGCGTGAAGCTGAACCAGTCTTACCCGGCAGTGCGGCCCACCGAGCAGGTCGCCGAAAAAGCCACGGCAAAACAGAGTGAGCCGTCGCGGGATGCAACCGACAAGGGTGTGCCCGATACTGATAAGGTGAAGAGTGCTGTCAAGGAAATCGAAAAATTCCTGGCCTCAAACCGACGAAATCTCGAATTCTCCACGGACGAAGAATCCGGCAAGATTGTGGTCAAAGTCATCGCTAGCGAGACCGGTGAACTGGTGCGCCAGATTCCCTCGGAAGAAGTCTTGAAGATTGCTAACAGCCTCAGCGATGTAAATAGCCTGCTGTTCAACGCGAAGGCCTGAACTGGCAGACTTACCATGTGTTCGCTAGTCTCGCTGGGCTAGGGAAGCGCGAAACCTAGAGGGATTAACAATGGCAAGTCCAATTACCTCCACTACAGGCATCGGTTCGGGGCTGAATATCAGTTCGATCGTCGAGGCGCTGGTTAACTCCGACACGGCCGCCAAGCAGGCCCAGATTACCCGCCAGACGACCAACAACAAGGCCTATATTTCCGGTGTAGGTGCGCTCAAGAGTGCACTGGCGGCTTATCAGTCCTCAATGGCGAAGCTCAATAGCAGCACCGCACCTGCATTCAATGCCTATGCTGCCACGTCTGCCAATGAGAATGTTCTCAAGGCTACGGCAAGCAACACTGCAGTTCCCGGTACCTATGAAGTCAATGTCTCCCAGTTGGCGACGGGCTCCAAGGTGGCCAGCAGGTTGTATACGACGGCCGAGGGTGGCGCTGCGACCCCGATTCCGAAGGGCGATCTGACCATCGAGCAGAACGGCAAGACCTATACGGTAAGTATCGGTGATGGCGCCACACTGCAGAGCGTGCGTGACTCGATCAACGACGCCCTTGCGGTGAACGGCATCAGTGCGAACATCATCAATGAGGCGGGCGGTTCGCGCTTGGTGCTGGGTTCTACCACTACGGGGGCAGGTTCGGATATCAAGGTGATCGGAGGTACTACCGGCATTGATATCGACGGTACCAAGTCCATGGCTACCAATGGTTCCGGCTATATCAGTGGGCTTGCTCAGGACGCGAAGTTGACCATTGATGGTCTGGAAGTCACCAGCAAGTCCAATACCGTCAAGGATGCCATCAGTGGTATCACGCTCGATCTCGTTGCGAAGAGCGCAGATGCAGCCACCACCACCAAGGTAACGGTCGGTGCCAACAATGATGGGCTGAAAGCTTCTGTGCAGCAGTTCGTCGATGCCTACAATACGATGGTCAAGGCGGTCAACGCGCTGACGGCGACCAGTACGGATGCCGATGGCAATACGGTGCTTGGTTCACTCACCGGTGACCCGACCACGCGTTCGCTTTTGGCGGATATTCGTGGCGAGTTGGCGAATATCGGTTCGGGTGATCGTCTGACTACGCTGAGTCAGTTGGGTATTAATACTCAAAAAGATGGCACGCTTGAGTTCAATAGCTCCAAATTCACCGCTGCCATGAATGACAAGAAGCTGGGCAGTGAGGTGCAGGAGCTGTTCACGGGTACCAATGGTGTCTTTGAGCGCATGAACAAGGCGATTGAGCCCTACATCAAGAGCGATGGCATTCTGACTTCGCGTACCAATAACCTGAATTCGTTGCAGAAGCGACTTGATCAGCAGCAAGAAGACCTTGATCGTCGTGTCGAGCTGCTCACAGCTTCGCTGACCAAGAAGTACATCGCCATGGATACCGTGGTGGGCAAGCTCAAGGCACAAGCCAACAGCATCACCTCGATCTTTGATGCGATCACTGCGCAGCAGAAGAACTCCTGATCGATTGGCGGTGCCAAAAGCCCGGCGTCACCCTTAGGGTGTGCCGGGCTTTTTGCGTTGAGGCTAAAGTTTTTTGACACGCTGTCGATACAGCCGGTATATGAACCCTTTTGTGTGACGAGGTAGAACATGAACCCTATGTTGGCCCTTCGGCAGTACCAGAAAGTTAACGGCCAGGCGCAAACCTCCGAGGCTAGCCCGCACCGTTTGGTACAAATGTTGATGCAGGGCGGCCTGGACCGTATCGCTCAGGCCAAGGGCGCCATGGCGCGCAATGATATCGCCCAGAAAGGCATCCTGATCGGCAAGGTCATCGGTATTGTCGGTGGCTTGCGCGAAGGTCTGGACCTGGAAAACCATGCCGATTCATTGGCGGATCTGGACAGCCTGTATGCTTACATGAGCAAGCGTCTGGTCGAGGCCAATGTGCAGAATGATCCGGAAATCCTCAACGAGGTCGCTCGTTTGCTGATTACCGTCAAGGAAGGCTGGGACGCAATTGGCGAATAATTCGCTTGCGCCGAGGAGGTTGTGATGAGCGCCGTGCTCGAGCGTATTGAACAAACCCGCGATGCATTGCTGGGTGCATTGGCCAACCGTGATTGGGATGCGATCAGTGATCTGGATGTGAATTGCCGCCTTTGCGTCGATGATGTGTTGGGTGAGCCAGAGCTGGATGAAGCTGTGCTGCGTATCAAGCTTGAGGAGTTGCTAGGCGTTTACCGGCAATTAATCGAGGTTGCAAGTGGTGAGCGTCAAACAATAGTCGATGAACTGGCACAGATCCGACAAGCCAAAAACGCGGCAAAGGTATACCATCTATTCACTTGACGCTGGCCGATTCGAGAAAGAAGTGCGCCATAAATTTGACTGTGTGCGGCTTTTTGACTTAACTAGTGGCTGTTTTCTAAATGTTGACGTCCAAGCACTGACGGTTCAGTCGGAATGATGTCGAGCAAGCCCTGAAAGTGGGGCGCTGAGTTGACTAGGGAAGTTGCTATTGCATGTGGCGTGAAACCAAAATTCTCCTGATCGATGACGACAGTGTTCGCCGCCGCGATTTGGCGGTGGTCCTGAATTTTCTCGGCGAAGACAATTTGCCCTGCTCAAGCCAGGACTGGCAGCAGGTCGTCGAGTCGTTGTCATCCAGTCGTGAAGTACTTTGCGTCCTGATTGGTGCTGTGAATGCTCCGGCAAGTCTTTCGGGCTTGCTTAAGACAGTGGCAGCCTGGGATGAGTTCCTTCCCGTGTTGCTATTGGGCGAAATTTCTTCGGTCGACCTGCCCGAAGAGTTGCGCCGCCGCGTGCTGTCCAGTCTTGAAATGCCGCCCAGCTACAGCAAATTGCTGGACTCGTTGCACCGTGCCCAGGTGTATCGCGAGATGTACGATGCCGCCCGTGAGCGTGGCCGACAGCGTGAACCGAACCTGTTTCGCAGCCTGGTCGGCACCAGCCGTGCAATCCAGCATGTGCGGCAAATGATGCAGCAGGTGGCCGATACCGACGCCAGTGTGTTGATCCTGGGTGAGTCGGGCACTGGCAAGGAAGTGGTTGCACGCAACCTTCATTATCATTCCAAGCGCCGCGAAGCGCCGTTCGTGCCGGTCAACTGCGGCGCGATCCCGGCAGAGCTGCTGGAAAGCGAATTGTTCGGCCATGAGAAGGGCGCTTTCACCGGTGCTATCACCAGCCGTGCAGGGCGTTTCGAGTTGGCCAATGGCGGCACCCTGTTCCTCGATGAAATTGGCGACATGCCGCTGCCAATGCAGGTCAAGTTGCTGCGGGTGTTGCAGGAGCGAACCTTCGAGCGCGTGGGTAGCAACAAGACCCAGAGCATCGACGTGCGAATCATTGCGGCGACTCACAAGAACCTCGAGAGCATGATCGAGGTAGGCTCCTTCCGCGAAGACCTGTACTACCGGCTTAACGTTTTCCCGATCGAGATGGCGCCCCTGCGAGAGCGTGTCGAAGACATCCCGTTGTTGATGAACGAGTTGATCTCGCGCATGGAGCACGAGAAGCGTGGCTCTATCCGCTTCAACTCGGCGGCGATCATGTCGCTGTGTCGTCATGGTTGGCCGGGCAACGTCCGGGAGCTGGCCAACCTGGTCGAGCGCATGGCGATCATGCACCCTTATGGGGTGATCGGGGTCTCCGAGCTGCCCAAGAAATTCCGTTATGTCGATGATGAAGAAGAGCATCTGGTCGACAGTTTGCGCTCTGATCTTGAGGAGCGCGTGGCAATCAATGGGCACACGCCAAACTTCTCCCATCACGCCATGCTGCCGCCCGAAGGGTTGGACCTCAAGGATTACCTCGGCAGCCTCGAGCAGGGCTTGATCCAGCAGGCGCTGGACGATGCCAGTGGCGTGGTGGCACGTGCCGCGGAGCGTTTGCGTATCCGGCGTACCACCCTGGTAGAAAAAATGCGCAAGTACGGCATGAGTCGACGTGAGGGTGACGAGCAGGCAGAAGATTGACGCCTGTCGGGTGGTGACACTGGCAGAGTACCTGCTGTCGCCACCAATGCCCCTATTTTTCGCAGGGCTGTGGTGCCCGTTACCGTTGGCTCCTGCCGTTTCTCTCAGGGCTCGTGGTCTTGTCGTGAAAATTATCCGGCACGGCTATTGCTATACCGCTGGCAACATACCGTTTTATGACGGTGAGCCACGCGAGAGAGCACGATGCCCCACGCCGCTACCATCTCCAGTCTCCCTGAGCTGAAGGGAGCGAACACCTCTGAGCAGGACAGTCGTAATGGTCTTGAGCAGGCCTTTGCCCTGTTCGACCAGATGTCGACACAGCTCAGTCAATCCTACAACCTGCTTGAGGCGCGCGTCACCGAACTCAAGGGTGAGTTGGCGGTGGTCAGTGCCCAGCGAATGGCAGAGTTGGCCGAGAAAGAGCGTTTGGCCAATCGCCTGCAGAATCTCCTGGATTTGCTGCCGGGTGGCGTCATTGTCATCGATGGGGCGGGGCGTGTGCGTGAGGCCAACCCGGCCGCACGTGAACTGCTGGGCGAGCCGTTGGACGGTGAGCTATGGCGTCACGTGATCGCTCGCAGCTTTGCGCCGCGTGAAGATGACGGTCACGAGGTATCGTTGCGTGATGGTCGGCGTCTGTCGATCGCCACCCGCTCGCTGGACGCCGAACCGGGTCAGTTAGTGCTGCTTAACGACCTGACCGAAACCCGTCACCTTCAGGATCAACTTGCACGTCATCAGCGACTGTCATCGCTGGGGCGCATGGTCGCTTCGCTCGCTCACCAGATTCGTACCCCCTTGTCGGCGGCCCTGCTTTACGCCAGCCACTTGGCGGAGCAGACCTTGCCGGCGCAAACCCAGCAGCGCTTCGCCAGTACGCTGAAGGAGCGTTTGCATGAGTTGGAGCATCAGGTGCGTGACATGTTGGTGTTCGCGCGGGGTGAGTTGCCGCTAACCGACCGCCTGACGCCCAAGGCACTGTTTCAGGCGCTGCAGCAGGCGGCACATCCCCACGTTCAGGGGCATCTCGTACGCTGGCAGTGCGACAGTCATCTCGGGGATCTGTTGTGCAATCGCGACACCTTGGTGGGGGCGTTGCTCAACCTGATTGAAAACGCTGTGCAGGCCAGTGCGGGCCAGGCCCGTTTGAAAATTCATCTGTACCGCCGAGAGCAGCTTCTGCATGTGTGCGTGAGTGATGCCGGGGCTGGTATCGATGCAGGGTTGCTCGCGCGTTTGGGTGAGCCGTTTCTGACCACCAAGGCGACCGGCACCGGTTTAGGCTTGGCGGTGGTCAAGGCGGTGGCGCGTGCGCACCAGGGTGAGTTGCAGTTGCGCTCGCGTCCCGGGCGAGGCACCTGTGCCCGTGTCAGCTTGCCGTTGATCGGTGCGCAGGAGGGTATGGCGTGACGGCGATCAAGGTGTTGCTGGTTGAGGATGATCGGGTGCTGCGCCAAGCGCTTGGCGATACCCTGATGCTCGGTGGTTTCGACTATCTGGCGGTAGGCTCGGCAGAGGAGGCCTTGGCGGTGGTTGCTGAACAGGCTTTCAGCCTGGTGGTCAGTGATGTGAACATGCCGGGCATGGATGGTCATCAGTTGCTTGAGCTGTTGCGGGTGCGCCATCCGCAGTTGCCCGTGCTGTTGATGACCGCGCATGCCGCCGTTGAGCGCGCGGTGCAGGCCATGCGCCAAGGGGCTGTCGATTACCTGGTCAAGCCATTCGAACCTCGCGCCTTGCTGGATCTGGTAGGGCGCCATGCCGTGGGTGCGTTCGATAAGGCAGAGGGCGATGGCCCTGTGGCGCGTGAGCCCGCCAGTGCGCAACTGTTGGAGTTGGCGGCGAAGGTTGCACGCAGTGATTCTACGGTGCTGATTTCTGGTGAATCCGGTACCGGCAAAGAGGTGCTGGCGCGCTACATTCATCAGCAGTCGCCCCGGGCCAGTCAGCCGTTTGTGGCGATCAACTGTGCGGCGATTCCCGACAACATGCTTGAAGCAACCTTGTTCGGGCATGAGAAGGGATCATTTACCGGGGCCATTGCCGCTCAGGCGGGGAAGTTCGAGCAGGCGGATGGCGGTACCTTGCTGCTCGATGAAATTTCCGAAATGCCGCTGGGCCTGCAGGCCAAGCTTTTGCGTGTGCTGCAGGAGCGCGAGGTGGAGCGGGTTGGCGGGCGTAAGCCGATTGCGCTGGATATTCGCGTAGTTGCAACCACCAACCGTGATTTGGCCGGTGAAGTGGCGGCTGGACGGTTCCGTGAAGACCTCTACTATCGCCTGTCGGTGTTTCCCTTGGCCTGGCGCCCCTTGCGTGAACGCAGTGCCGATATTCTGCCGCTGGCCGAGCGCTTGCTGGCGCGCCACGTCAATAAAATGAAACACGCTCCGGTGGTGCTGTCGCCCCGTGCGCAAGCGTGCCTGCAAGCGTATCCGTGGCCTGGCAACGTTCGGGAGCTGGACAATGCTATTCAGCGTGCGCTGATTCTGCAGCAGGGCGGCGTGATTGAGGCTGAGGATTTTTGCCTGGCCGGCGCTTTGCCCACGCTGACGCCAACTGCAGTCGAGCCGCAGTCGAGCGCGCCTTCGCTGAGCACGCCCGAAGCCACTGGGTTGGGTGACGACTTGCGTCGGCATGAGTTCCAGATGATCATCGACACCCTTCGCGCCGAGCGCGGTCGCCGCAAAGAGGCCGCCGAGCGATTGGGTATCAGCCCGCGAACCCTGCGTTACAAGCTTGCGCAAATGCGTGATGCGGGGATGGATGTCGAGGCCAGCCTGTATGCCTCGGGCGGGTAACGTCGCGGTTATTTAGAGTTTTTATTCGGCTCGCACACGTAGCTGGCACTCTTGTTGCTAAGTCCAGCGTATCCGCTGCGTGAGTGTCAAAAAAATGCGGGCCGTCGGAGAGAGAAGTCCATGAGCCAAGGTGTTGAATTTAATCGATTGATGTTGGACATGCGCGCCATGCAAATGGACGCGATGTCCATGCCCAAGGCTGCGGCGCCAGCGTCTGAGCTTGGCTCCAGCAATTTTGCCGACATGCTCGGCCAGGCGATCAACAAGGTCAGCGACACCCAGAATGCGTCTACGCAACTGGCCAACGCGTTTGAAGTCGGCAAGAGCGGCGTCGACCTCACCGACGTCATGATCGCTTCGCAGAAAGCCAGTGTTTCCTTTCAAGCCTTGACTCAGGTACGCAACAAGCTGGTGCAGGCCTATCAAGACATCATGCAGATGCCGGTTTAAGGGCGAGATTGAGTCATGGCCGAAGCAGTCGTCGATAACGTGCCAGCCAACAGCAGGCCACCAGCACCCAAGCCGCCCCTGTTCGGCTTGTCGTTTCTGGAAAATATTTCGCAGATGCCGGTATTGCGTCAGGTCGGCTTGCTGGTCGGCCTTGCCGCGAGCGTTGCGATTGGCTTTGCCGTGGTGCTCTGGTCGCAACAGCCTGACTACCGTCCGCTGTATGGCAGCCTCACCGGCATGGACACCAAGCAGGTCATGGAAACACTGGCCGCTGCTGACATTCCGTACAACGTCGAGCCCAATTCGGGCGCATTGCTGGTCAAGGCCGAAGACATTTCCCGTGCCCGGATGAAACTGGCTGCTGCGGGTGTAGCACCGAGCGATGGCAATGTCGGTTTCGAAATTCTCGACAAGGAACAGGGGCTGGGGACCAGCCAGTTCATGGAAGCGACCCGCTACCGTCGCGGCCTGGAAGGTGAGTTGGCACGGACCATTTCCAGCCTGAGCAACGTCAAGGGTGCGCGGGTCCATCTGGCCATCCCGAAAAGCTCGGTGTTCGTGCGCGATGAGCGCAAGCCCAGTGCCTCGATTCTGGTTGATTTGTACCCAGGGCGTGGCCTGGAGCCTGGCCAGGTGATGGCCATTATCAACCTGGTAGCGACCAGCGTACCGGAGCTGGAAAAGTCTCAGGTCACCGTGGTTGACCAGAAGGGCAACCTGCTCTCCGATCAGGTGCAGAACTCTGAACTGACCATGGCCGGCAAGCAGTTCGATTACAGCCGCCGCATGGAAAGCATGCTGACCCAGCGCGTACACAACATCCTGAACCCGGTGCTGGGCAATGACCGCTACAAGGCTGAAGTGTCCACCGACGTCGACTTCAGTGCTGTCGAGTCGACCTCCGAGCAGTTCAATCCGGACCAGCCCGCCCTGCGCAGCGAGCAGTCGGTCAACGAACAGCGCTCCAGCAGCATGGGCCCGCAAGGCGTGCCAGGGGCCCTGAGCAACCAGCCGCCCGGCCCGGCCTCTGCGCCACAGCAGACCGGCCAGGCACAGGCCGCCGCTGGCATGATTCAACCAGGGCAGCCGCTGCTTGATGCCAACGGCCAGCAGGTCATGGACCCTGCAACCGGTCAGCCGATGCTCGCACCGTACCCGGCAGACAAGCGTCAGCAGTCGACCAAGAACTTTGAGCTGGACCGCTCCATCAGCCATACCCGTCAGCAGCAGGGGCGTCTGACGCGCCTGTCGGTAGCCGTGGTGGTCGATGATCAGGTCAAGCTCGATCCTGCCACCGGCGAAGCCACGCGTACGCCTTGGGGTGCCGAAGATTTGGCGCGCTTTACCCGACTGGTCCAGGATGCGGTGGGCTTTGATGCCAGCCGTGGTGACAGCGTCAGCGTGATCAACGTGCCGTTCGCTGCCGACCGTGGTGAAGAAGTCGTCGATATTCCGTTTTACTCACAGCCCTGGTTCTGGGACATCGTCAAGCAGGTGCTCGGCGTGCTCTTTATCCTGGTGCTGGTATTTGGTGTGTTGCGCCCTGTGCTCAACAACATCACCGGTAATGGCAAGCAAGCCGCTGGCGATAGCGACATGGAACTGGGCGGTATGATCGGTCTGGATGGCGAACTGGCCAATGACCGGGTAACCCTTGGCGGTCCGCAAAGCATTCTCTTGCCGAGCCCGAGCGAGGGCTATGATGCTCAGCTCAATGCAATCAAGAGCCTGGTGGCCGAAGACCCGGGTCGCGTGGCCCAGGTCGTGAAAGAGTGGATCAACGCCGATGAGTGATAACAGAGCGGTTACCGCCAAACTGACCCGTGTCGACAAGGCCGCTATTCTGCTGTTGTCATTGGGTGAGACGGACGCAGCACAAGTGTTGCGACACATGGGCCCGAAAGAAGTCCAGCGGGTCGGTGTTGCCATGGCGCAAATGGGCAACGTGCATCGCGAGCAAGTCGAGCAGGTGATGAGCGAGTTCGTCGAGATCGTCGGCGACCAGACCAGCCTCGGCGTCGGCTCCGACGGCTACATCCGCAAGATGCTCACCCAGGCGTTGGGCGAAGACAAGGCCAACGGCCTGATCGACCGCATTCTGCTGGGCGGCAACACCAGTGGCCTGGACAGCCTGAAGTGGATGGAGCCGCGTGCTGTTGCCGATGTGATCCGTTACGAGCACCCGCAGATTCAAGCCATTGTCGTGGCCTACCTTGATCCGGATCAGGCTGGCGAGGTGCTGAGCAACTTCGACCACAAGGTGCGCCTGGACATCATCTTGCGGGTATCGTCACTGAATACGGTTCAGCCGGCGGCGCTCAAGGAACTGAACCAGATCCTCGAGAAGCAGTTCTCGGGCAACTCCAATGCTGCCCGGACAACGCTGGGTGGTATCAAGCGTGCTGCGGACATCATGAACTTCCTCGACAGCTCCGTCGAAGGCCAGCTCATGGACGCGATCCGCGATGTGGATGGCGACCTGTCCGAGCAGATCGAAGACCTCATGTTCGTCTTCAACAACCTTGCCGACGTCGACGACCGTGGTATCCAGGCGCTGCTGCGCGAAGTGTCCTCCGACGTGCTGGTGGTTTCGCTCAAAGGTGCTGATGAGCGGGTCAAGGACAAGGTCTTCAAGAACATGTCCAAGCGTGCCTCGGAGCTGCTGCGTGACGACCTTGAGGCCAAGGGGCCGGTTCGCGTCAGCGATGTCGAAGCGGCACAGAAGGAAATCCTCACCATTGCCCGACGCATGGCCGAAGCCGGAGAGATCGTGCTTGGCGGCAAAGGCGCCGAGGAAATGATCTAACGACCCGCACGCCGGTGTCGGCCTTTTTCGGGCCGGCGCCAGCGATGGGATCAATGCGATGCCGGTAGGTGCGCGGTATCTGCATCGCTGGCACGCCAGTGCCGATACGGTGCTTTATTTTGAGCGCGTGGAATCATGTCGACCAACGAGCATTTAACTGAACTGATTCGCGCTGGCGACCTGGAAGCATTCGATCGCTGGGCTTTACCTTCGTTCGACCCGGAGCCAGAACCCGAGCCCGAGCCGGAACCCGAGATCGTCGAAGACGAGATCGAGGAAGTGCCGCTGGAGGAGGTCCAGCCGCTGACCCTGGAGGAGTTGGAGAGCATCCGTCAGGAGGCTTACAACGAGGGGTTCGCTACCGGTGAGCGTGAGGGCTTTCACAGTACCCAGCTCAAGGTTCGGCAAGAAGCCGAAGTGGCCCTGGCCGCCAAGCTGGCCAGCCTTGAACAACTGATGAGCAACTTGCTTGAGCCGATTGCCGAGCAGGACGTCCAGATCGAAAAGTCCCTGGTGCACCTGGTTGCGCACATCACTCGGCAGGTCGTTGGCCGCGAGCTGCGCACCGACTCCAGTCAAATTACCCATGTATTGCGCGAAGCCCTGAAGCTGCTGCCGATGGGTGCGGAGAACATTCGTATTCACGTCAATCCGCAGGATTTCGAATTGGCCAAGGCGCTGCGCGAGCGCCATGAAGAAAATTGGCGCCTGCTTGAAGATGAAGCGCTGCTGCCGGGTGGTTGCCGCATCGAGACCGCCCAGAGCCGCATTGACGCGACCATGGAAACCCGTATCGAGAAGGCCTTGGCGCAACTGTTCGATCAGTTGCACGATCAGAGCCTGCACCCGGCAGCGCCAGACCTGACCATCGAGTTGGATACCCCCGATGCGCCTTGACCGTACCAGCTTCGGCAAGCGTCTTGGCACCTATGCCGAGGCTATTGCCTTGCCGTCACAGCCGGTTGTCGAAGGGCGCTTGTTGCGCATGGTTGGCCTTACGCTGGAGGCCGAGGGCCTGCGTGCTGCCGTCGGCAGCCGGTGTGTGGTCATCAATGACGACAGCTATCACCCGGTGCAGGTTGAGGCCGAGGTCATGGGCTTTTCCGGCGGCAAGGTGTTTCTGATGCCGGTCGGCAGCGTGGCGGGTATTGCGCCAGGCGCGCGGGTGGTGCCGCTGGCTGAAAGCAGTCGCCTGCCGATGGGCATGAGCATGCTCGGGCGGGTGCTTGATGGGGCCGGTCGTGCGTTGGACGGCAAGGGCGGCATGCGGGCTGAGGATTGGGTGCCGATGGATGGCCCGACGATCAACCCGCTCAACCGCGACCCGATCAGCCAGCCTCTGGATGTCGGCATCCGTAGTATCAATGGCCTGCTCACGGTGGGGCGTGGCCAGCGTCTCGGGCTGTTCGCCGGTACCGGCGTGGGCAAGAGTGTGCTGCTGGGCATGATGACCCGCTTTACCGAAGCCGACATCATCGTTGTGGGGCTGATTGGTGAGCGGGGGCGTGAGGTCAAGGAGTTCATCGAGCACATCCTGGGTACTGAAGGGCTGAAGCGCTCTGTCGTCGTGGCCTCGCCTGCCGATGATGCACCGCTGATGCGCTTGCGGGCTGCCATGTACTGTACGCGTATCGCCGAGTATTTCCGCGACAAGGGCAAGAATGTCCTGTTGCTGATGGATTCGCTGACGCGTTTTGCCCAGGCGCAGCGGGAAATCGCCCTGGCCATTGGCGAGCCTCCGGCGACCAAGGGTTATCCGCCTTCGGTTTTTGCCAAACTACCTAAATTGGTGGAGCGCGCCGGTAATGGCGAGGCTGGTGGTGGCTCGATTACGGCGTTCTATACCGTGTTGTCCGAAGGTGACGATCAGCAAGACCCGATTGCGGATTCGGCGCGGGGTGTACTCGACGGCCACATCGTACTGTCGCGGCGGCTGGCTGAAGAAGGGCATTACCCGGCCATTGACATCGAGGCCTCCATCAGTCGCGTGATGCCGCAGGTGGTCAGTCCTGAGCACATGGGGCAGGCCCAGCAGTTCAAGCAGCTATGGTCACGCCTTTCGCAAAGCCGCGACCTGATCAGTGTCGGCGCCTACGTTGCCGGGGGCGACCGCGAGACCGACCTGGCGATTTCGCTGCAACCGAAGTTGGTGCACTTCCTGCGCCAGGGGTTGAACGACAACGTCAGCCTCGCTGCGAGCGGCGAACAGTTGGCCAGTGTGTTCGCGCCTGTCGCGCCGGGTTGATAGATCATGGCCCAGCCAAGTCGAGCGGCGCGTCTTGCGCCCGTGGTGGAAATGGCCGAGAACAATGAGCGGCAAGCGGCTCAGCGACTCGGTCAGTTTCAGCAGCAGGTGAACATGGCACAGGCCAAGCTTGCCGAGCTCGATCGTTTTCGCGAGGAGTATCAGCAGCAGTGGCTGCAGCGCGGCGGGCAGGGGGTCACGGGTAACTGGTTGATGGGTTACCAGCGTTTTCTTAGCCAGCTGGACACGGCCATGGCCCAGCAGCATCAGAGCCTCACCTGGCACAAAAGCAACCTGAACAACGCCCGCGCTACCTGGCAGCAGGCCTATGCCCGGGTCGAAGGGCTGCGCAAGCTGGTGCAGCGCTACATTGACGAAGCGCGGATGGTTGAGGATAAGCGCGAGCAGAAATTGCTCGACGAGTTGTCCCAGCGCCTGCCTCGACATGAACGTTACTGATCTTTGACGGCGGTTCGGGTTGCCGTTGTAGGGGGAGGCTGCTAAACCTTCTTGTGTCTGCAATTGCCATCATCGAAGGAATCGCAAAATGGCTGTGGAATCCGAGCTATCCCAGGACGGGAAATTGACCATTCGCGTGAAGGGTCGGTTTGACTTCGGCAGGCATAGGGAATTTCGAGAGGCATACGAGCACCTAAACGCCGCTCCGCGCACTGTTGTGGTCGACCTCAAGGAGGCGACCTACCTCGACAGTTCTGCGCTGGGCATGCTGTTGCTGTTGCGCGACCATGTGGGTGGGGACGAATCCCGGGTCAGCATGGTCAATACCAGTTCGGATGTGCGCAAGATCCTGGCGATTTCCAACTTTGACAAGCTGTTCGACATCAGTTGAGCGTTAGTATGCCAAGTCAGGATATCTTGACGGTGCTGATCGCCGAAGACAGTGCGACCGATCGGTTGCTGTTGGCCACTATTGTTCGCAAGCAAGGGCATCAGGTGTTGATGGTCGAAGACGGCGAGCAGGCGGTGGCTGTATTTGCTGCGCAGCGACCGCACCTGGTACTGCTCGACGCGTTGATGCCAGTCATGGATGGTTTTGAGGCGGCGCGCAGGATCAAGCTTCTGGCCGGCGAAACCTTGGTGCCTATCATCTTCCTGACCTCGCTGAGTGAAGAGCAGGCGCTGGTGCGTTGCCTGGAGGCGGGTGGGGATGACTTTCTGGCCAAGCCGTATAGCCAGGTGATTCTGGCGGCCAAGATCAAAGCCATGGAGCGCACGCGTCGTTTGCAGGCAACGGTGCTTGAGCAGCGAGACCAGCTTGCCCATCATCACCGTCACTTGCTCAATGAGCAGCGGGTGGCGAAGGCCGTATTCGATAAGGTGGCGCATGCCGGCTGCCTTGGCTCGCCGAACATCCGTTTCCTGCAATCCCCTTATGCGCTGTTCAATGGCGACTTGATGCTGGCTGCCTTTACGCCGTCTGGGGATATGCATGTGCTGCTGGGCGATTTCACGGGCCATGGCTTGCCTGCCGCCGTAGGCGCCATGCCCTTGGCGGAAGTGTTCTACGGCATGACGGCCAAGGGCTACGGCCTGGCGGAAACCTTGCGTGAGATGAATGCCAAGCTCAAGCGCATCTTGCCGGTGGACATGTTCTGCTGTGCCGTGCTGCTCAATATGAGTTTTCAGCGGCGTACGGTGGAGGTCTGGAACGGCGGGATGCCTGATGCCTACTTGCTGCGGGTCGGTGGCGGTGAGCCGTTGCCGCTGGTGTCGCATTTTCTGCCGCTGGGTGTTCTGCCGCCTGAGCAGTTCGATGAGCATACGCAGGTACTGCCCATGACGGTGGGTGATCGCCTGTTTCTGCTCAGTGATGGGGTTGTTGATACCCGTGATGAGAATGAGCAGTTGTTCGGTGTCGAGCGCTTGCGTGAGGTGCTCATTGCCAATCAGGTGCCTGAGCAGTTGTTTGACGATATTCAGATGGCGTTGGCACGTTTTGGTGGGCATCCACGTGATGACGTCAGCATGATGGACCTGTGCATGGTCGAGCATCAGGCGCTGTCGCCGCCGCCGCTCGCGTACACCGACAGCGGGCAGTCCAGCCCGTTGGACTGGTCGCTCAATCTCGAATTTCGTGCCGAAAGCCTCAAGCGCTTCAACCCGCTGCCTTTCCTGTTGCACCTGCTGCAGGAAATTCACGGTTTGCGCGCCCAGAGTAGCGAACTGCACAGTGTGCTCAGCGAGTTGTACTCCAATGCGCTGGAGCACGGCGTGCTGGCGCTTGATTCAAGGCTCAAGCGCGATGCCTGTGGCTTTACCGAGTACTACCGCGAGCGAAACAGACGTCTACAGGCCTTGCAGGAAGGCTGCATCCGCTTGCGTCTGCAGGTAGAGCCGGTCGCCTCGGGTGGGCGGCTGACCATCGAGGTCGAAGACAGCGGTGCGGGCTTCGATGTCGAGCGCGTCCTTGGCTGTTCGCAGGGAGGGCACGGGTTTTATGGCCGGGGCCTGAGCTTGATACGTGGTTTGAGCCAGCAGGCGCAATGGTTTGATGGCGGGCGTCGTGCGTGCGTAGTGTTCGCTTGGGTGTCTGAGGCATAATCAAGCTTGATCAAGGAGTGAGCAAGTGTCTGACAATCATATTGATCGCAAGGTACTGAGCGATTTGCAGGAAGTCATGGAAGATGGCTACTTGTACTTGCTCGAAACTTTTCTCTCGGACTCCGAGACGCGCCTCAGCCAGCTCCATGAGGCCAAGAACGCCGAGGAGTTGGGGATGGCTGCCCATAGCTTCAAAGGCAGTACCAGCAATATGGGGGCAGTGGCGCTGGCCGAGCTATGCCGGCAGCTTGAAGAACGGGTCAAGCAGCGCCCGCTCTACGGCATCGAGGACCTCATCAATCGCATTGATCGTGAGTATGCCGCGGTTCGTCAGCTCTATTGCGCGGAGCGACAACGGGTTCAGATTGGGTGATGTGTGTGGCTGGCGTTGAGTGTTGCTTCGTCCTGGCGTGACTTTTGCAGCGTCTTTTCCATTCCTGTATCAGACACGCTGCCGCGGAGACTCTTTCATGCCTGTCGCCACAAACCCATTGCTGCAATCGGGCTCCGTCGCCAATTCATCGCGCGCATCAGGTGCGTCATCGGACAAGTCGCAGCAGGCGCTTGGCGACAAGGCTTCAGGCTTCTCCCAAGTGCTTTCGCAATCCAAGG
Organism: Pseudomonas sp. HLS-6 TE3448; assembly: GCF_053629555.1. Classification (NCBI taxonomy): domain Bacteria; kingdom Pseudomonadati; phylum Pseudomonadota; class Gammaproteobacteria; order Pseudomonadales; family Pseudomonadaceae; genus Pseudomonas; species Pseudomonas sp. HLS-6 TE3448. The sequence continues at coordinate 2,888,317 of NZ_JBRJIO010000001.1, forward strand.
ACAAGGTCGCGGGCGGGCCTTCCGTCGACAAGCCGTTCGCGCCAGCCAACACCGCCAGCAGTGGCAATTCCAAGGTGGATGGGCAGCAGAAAGTTGCCGGTAGCGGCAAAAGCTTGCCTGCCGATAACGCGAATAAAAAAGAGGTTCAGGGCCAGGATGACGCGCAGGTTGCCGACACGGCGCTGGCGCAAGATGCTGTAGCTACAGAGGATTCAGCCGATCAGGCCGACCCGCAGTTGCTTGATCCGAGCCTGGTTGCCGGCCAGGTCACCGATGCCCAGCCAGGGGCGCAATTGATTCAGGCTCAGGCCGAGGCGGTGGCGCCAGTGGTGCAGGCTGCGCAGCTTCAAGCGCAGGTGCAGGCGCCCGCCAGCGATAGCGCTCCACAAGAGCCGCCTTTCGATCCCGATGTCGATCCGCTTGCTGATTTGCCAACGCTGCGCCTGGCGCTGGAGCAGAGTGCTCAGGCCCAGGGAACCACATCGGTGAATGCCGCGCCAACGGGCAAGTCTGCTCAGCCACAGCCAGAAGCGACGCAGGGGCAGTCTGCCGTCAATACACTGACGGCAATCGTCGACAAGCCGGGTGCTGAGGCGGAGCAGGGTGAGCCGGGCGATAAAGCCTTTGGCGCGCTGATGGATGATGGCCTGAAAGATCTCAAGGGGGCTGCCAGCGACACGCGTGTCGATAACTTTGCCGAGCGCTTGAGCGCCTTGACCCAGGCGGCAACCGCCAAGACCGCCAATGCCGTGCCGGTTCCGGCCGCGCCCCTTAATCAGCCGCTGGCGATGAACCAGAGTGGCTGGACTGAAGGGTTGGTCAACCGCGTCATGTACCTGTCCAGCCAGAACCTGAAGTCGGCCGATATTCAGCTTCAGCCTGCTGAACTGGGGCGCCTCGATATTCGCGTCAACCTGGCGGCGGACCAGCCAGCCCAGATCACCTTCGTCAGTGGTCATGTGGTGGTTCGTGATGCGCTGGAAGGGCAGGTTCATCGTCTGCGTGAGTTGTTTGCCCAGCAAGGCCTGGCGCAACCGGATGTCAACGTTTCCGATCAGTCGCGCGGCCAGCAGCAGGGTGCTCAAGAAGGCCCGCGCCTGAGCGGCGTTGCCGGGCGGCGCGGTGAGGCGGGGGATGGCGCAGAGCAGGCGGAGGCTGATGCTGGCGTCAAGGCTGTCGAGCGCCAGGTAGTGATCGGTTCCAGCGCGGTAGATTATTACGCATGATGTGAGCCGCGGCGCCTCGCGTAAAGCCCCTCCAGGCGCCGGCCCTCCAGGGGCGATCTAGCCGGCGCGCCATGGATTCCATCGCCTGTTCCGGGAAACTGGCATAACACTTGCTGAACCCTCGCCATCTGAGTGAAATCTCGTGTGAGTGACGGATTATTGGCATGGCGAAGAACGACGCAGTGAAAGACCCCGCCTCGAAAGGCAAACTCAAACTGATCCTGTTGTTGGTGCTGGCATTGCTCCTGGCGATTGGTCTGTCCGTGGGGGCAACCTGGTTCTTCCTGCACAAGGCCGACAGCAAGCCTGAGGCAAGCCCTGCGCAGGTGACCAACGTCAAGCCGGCAGCAATCTACGAACCCCTGTCTCCTGCATTCGTAGTCAACTTCAACCAGAACGGTCGTCAGCGTTTCATGCAGGTGAGCATCACCATGCAGGGCCGTGACCAGGCTGCGCTGGATGCACTGAAAGTGCACATGCCGGTGATCCGCAACAACCTGGTCATGCTGTTCTCGGGCCAGGGCTTCGATACCCTGGCAACCCCGGTCGGTCAGGAAATGTTGCGCCAGAAGGCCACTGCCAGTGTTCAGGAAGTGGCGCAGAAGGAAGTTGGCAAACTGGTTGTTGACCAGTTGCTGTTCACCAATTTCGTATTGCAGTAGGAGCCCAAGATGGCCGTGCAGGACCTGCTGTCCCAGGATGAAATCGATGCCCTGTTACACGGTGTCGACGATGGTCTGGTGCAAACCGAAAGCGCCGCTGAGCCCGGTAGCGTCAAAAGTTATGACCTGACCAGCCAGGATCGGATCGTCCGCGGACGCATGCCGACCCTGGAAATGATCAACGAGCGTTTCGCCCGTTATACCCGTATCAGCATGTTCAACCTGTTGCGTCGCTCTGCTGACGTGGCGGTAGGCGGGGTTCAGGTAATGAAGTTCGGTGAGTACGTGCATTCGTTGTACGTGCCGACCAGCTTGAACCTGGTGAAGATCAAGCCGTTGCGCGGCACGTCACTGTTCATTCTTGATGCCAAGCTGGTATTCAAGCTGGTGGACAATTTCTTTGGTGGTGACGGCCGTCACGCCAAGATCGAAGGCCGTGAATTCACCCCGACCGAGCTGCGCGTGGTGCGCATGGTGCTGGATCAGGCCTTCGTCGACCTCAAGGAAGCCTGGCAGGCGATCATGCCGGTCAACTTCGAGTACATCAACTCGGAGGTCAACCCGGCCATGGCCAACATTGTCGGTCCGAGTGAGGCGGTGGTGGTCTCGACCTTCCACATTGAACTCGATGGCGGCGGTGGCGACCTGCATGTGACCATGCCGTACTCGATGATCGAGCCGGTACGCGAGATGCTGGATGCCGGCTTCCAGTCTGACCTGGATGACCAGGATGAGCGTTGGGTCAAGGCCCTGCGTGAAGACGTGCTGGACGTCAGCGTGCCGTTGAGTGCGACGGTAGCCCGGCGTCAGTTGCGCCTGCGCGACATCCTGCACATGCAGCCCGGTGACGTGATCCCTATCGAATTACCCGAAGAGCTGATTCTGCGGGCCAACGGCGTGCCGTCGTTCAAGGCCAAGCTGGGCTCGCACAAGGGCACCCTGGCCCTGCAGATAACCGATCCGATCGAGCGTCGCTAAGCGGCGCTGCTGGTTTACCCCCCGAATTGATTGCCCGTCGAGGACAAAATGGCTGACGAAAACGATATCACCTCCATGGAAGATCAGGCGCTGGCCGATGAGTGGGCCGCTGCCTTGAGTGAAACTGGCGAGGGCGGTCAGGCCGACATCGATGCCCTGATGTCCGGCGGTAGCACCACGCCTGCTTCGGGCCGCCTGCCGATGGAGGAGTTTCCTTCCTCGCCACGCAGCAATGAACAGGTCAGCCTTGAAGGCCCGAACCTGGATGTGATCCTGGATATTCCGGTGAGCATCTCCATGGAAGTCGGCAGTACTGAAATCAACATCCGTAACCTGCTGCAACTCAACCAGGGTTCGGTGATCGAGCTTGATCGCCTGGCCGGAGAGCCGCTGGATGTTCTGGTTAACGGTACGCTGATTGCGCACGGTGAAGTGGTTGTGGTCAACGAGAAGTTCGGTATTCGTCTGACTGACGTGATCAGCCCGAGCGAACGTATCAAGAAGCTGCGCTAAGTGAAAAACACTCTGCTCAAGGGTCTGGCTGCGGCCGGCCTGTTCTGCGTCGACGTGGCTCTCGCGGCGCAGCCGGCGGCGACGGCGTCCGCGCCGGCTGCGCCGGGAAGTGTCGGTGGGCAGTTGGCGCAGTTGGTGCTGGGCTTGCTGTTGGTGGTGGGGTTGATCTTCTTTCTGGCCTGGCTGCTGCGCAGGGTGCAGCAGGCTGCGCCGCGAGGCGATCAGGTCATTGAGATCATCGGTACGCGGGCCTTGGGGCCGCGCGACCGCCTGCTGCTGGTCAAGGTAGGCAATGAGCAGATTTTGCTGGGGCACTCGCCTGGCACGATCGAAGCGTTGCATGTGTTGCGTGAGCCGGTCGAAGTGCCGTCGGGTGCGCGACAGGCTACACCGGAATTCGCTCAGCGCCTGATGGAGTTGCTGGGCAAGGATCAGAAGGACAAGACGTAATGGGCGCATTGCGCATGATGTTGACGCTGCTGCTGATGCTGGCGGCGCCGTTGGCCTTGGCTGCCGATCCGCTGTCGATCCCGGCCATTACCTTGTCCAATGGGGCGAATGGGCAGCAGGAGTACTCCGTCAGCCTGCAGATCCTGTTGATCATGACGGCGCTGAGTTTCATCCCGGCGTTCGTCATCCTGATGACCAGTTTTACCCGGATCATCATCGTCTTCTCGATTTTGCGCCAGGCCCTGGGCTTGCAGCAGACTCCGTCGAACCAGATCCTCACCGGCATGGCACTGTTCCTGACCATGTTCATCATGGCCCCGGTGTTCGACCGGGTGAATCGCGATGCGCTACAGCCTTACCTGAACGAGACGCTTACCGCGCAGGATGCGATTGCCAAGGCCGAAGTGCCGCTGAAGGATTTCATGCTGGCGCAAACCCGGCAGAGCGACCTTGATCTGTTCATGCGGCTGTCCAAGCGTACCGACATCGCAACGCCCGACCAGGCGCCGTTGACGATCCTGGTGCCTGCCTTTGTGACATCGGAACTGAAGACGGCGTTTCAAATCGGCTTCATGATCTTTATTCCGTTTCTGATCATTGACCTGGTGGTCGCCAGCGTACTGATGGCCATGGGTATGATGATGCTCTCGCCGTTGATCATCTCGTTGCCTTTCAAGATCATGCTCTTCGTGCTGGTGGACGGCTGGGCGCTTATCATTGGTACCCTGGCCGGCAGTTTCGGCGGCGTCTAGGAGAATCGCGCATGACCCCGGAAGTCGCTGTCGACCTGTTTCGCGATGCGCTGTGGCTGACCACGATGATGGTGGCGGTGCTGGTAGTGCCGAGCCTGCTGGTCGGCCTGGTGGTCGCGATGTTTCAGGCGGCCACCCAGATCAACGAACAGACCCTGAGCTTCTTGCCGCGGCTGTTGGTGATGCTGGTGACCCTGATCGTGGTAGGGCCGTGGTTGGTTCGCACGTTCATGGAGTACATCCTGTCGCTGTACGGCAGTATTCCGCAGCTGATCGGTTGAGTACGGCATGCTCGAGTTGACCGATGCGCAGATCAGCACGTGGGTGGCGTCGTTCATCCTGCCGCTGTTTCGTGTCGCTGCCGTACTGATGACCATGCCGATATTCGGTACCACCTTGTTGCCAGCGCGCATCCGGCTGTATTTCGCGGTGGCTATTACGGTGGTCATCGTGCCTGGCTTGCCGCCTCTGCCTGAGGTCAATCCCTTGAGCCTCAGTGGGCTGCTGCTGATTGCCGAACAGGTGATCATCGGTGCCCTGTTCGGTATGGCGCTGCAGCTGTTCTTCCAGGCCTTTGTGATTGCCGGGCAGATTGTTGCGATTCAGATGGGGATGGCGTTTGCCTCGATGGTCGATCCGGCCAACGGCGTCAATGTCGCGGTGGTCAGTCAGTTCCTGACGATGCTGGTGACCCTGTTGTTTCTATCGATGAATGGCCATCTGGTGGTTTTCGAGGTGCTCACCGAGAGTTTCACCACATTGCCAATTGGCAGCGGTCTGCTGGTCAATCATTTCTGGGACATGGCCGGGCGCCTGGGCTGGGTATTGGGCGCAGCACTGCTGCTGGTACTGCCGGCGATTACCGCACTGCTGGTGGTCAACATCGCCTTTGGCGTGATGACCCGTGCCGCGCCGCAGTTGAACATTTTTTCCATTGGTTTTCCCTTGACCCTGGTATTGGGGCTCGGGATTTTCTGGGTCGGTCTGGCCGACATTCTGTCCCATTACCAGTCATTGGCCTCCGAGGCCCTGCAATGGCTGCGTGAACTGGCGAGGGCGCGCTGAGCATGGCTGAGAGCGAGAGCGGTCAGGATAAAACAGAAGACCCCACCGACAAGCGCAAGAAGGACGCTCGTGAAAAGGGCGAGATTGCGCGCTCCAAAGAACTCAATACGGTTGCCGTGACCTTGGCGGGCGCGGGCGGGTTGCTGGTCTTCGGCGGTGCGTTGGCGGAAACGCTGATGGAGCTGATGCGGATCAATTTCACCTTGTCCCGCGAGGTGCTCATCGACGAGCGCTCCATGGGGATCTTTCTGTTGGCCTCGGGCAAGATGGCCATACTCGCCACTCAGCCGGTGTTGCTGGTACTGCTGCTGGCGGCGATCATCGGGCCGATTTCCCTGGGTGGGTTTTTGTTTGCCGGCAGTAGCCTGGCACCGAAGTTCAGCCGAATGAACCCGATGTCCGGGATCAAGCGGATGTTCTCCATGCATGCGCTGACCGAGTTGCTCAAGGCGCTGGCCAAGTTCTTTGTGATCTTGCTGGTGGCCTTGGTGGTGCTGTCTTCAGATCGCGACGACCTGATTGCCATCGCGCATGAGCCGCTTGATCAGGCAATCATCCATAGCGTTCAGGTGGTGGGCTGGAGTGCCTTGTGGATGGCGGCGGGTTTGCTGCTGATCGCCGCCGTAGACGCGCCTTTGCAGCTTTGGCAGGCACACAAGAAGCTGTTGATGACCAAGCAGGAAGTGCGTGACGAGTACAAGGACAGTGAAGGTCGCCCCGAGGTCAAACAGCGCATTCGACAGACCCAGCGCGAGATGTCGCAGCGACGGATGATGGCGGCGATTCCCGAAGCCGATGTGGTCATCACCAACCCGACGCACTATGCCGTGGCGCTCAAGTACGACCCTGAAAAGGGCGGTGCGCCATTGCTGCTGGCCAAGGGCACTGACTTCATTGCGCTGAAGATTCGTGAAATCGCGGGTGAGCACAAGATCCAGATTCTTGAGTCGGCGGCGTTGGCGCGCTCGATCTACTACTCCACCGAGCTTGAGGAAGAAATCCCGGCGGGCCTGTACCTGGCGGTGGCCCAGGTGCTGGCCTATGTCTTCCAGGTCCGCCAGTACCGTGCTGGCAAAGGCAAGGCGCCTGACCCCCTCAAGGACGTACCGATTCCGCCGGATTTGCGTCGGGACTCCTGATCCTACCCTGATGTGGTGGCGTCCTGTGGCCAGCCGGCTTGCCTGCGATTACCGCACCGCATACGTTCTGATCCCCCTGAAAGCCTCTTATTGCGTGACAGACGCAAAGTTGGAAGGCTTCTTGCAAAGGCAGCGCCACGCGCCTTCGTGGCGTCAAAAGTTTGCTTGAGAGGAATACCGGTGGATCGCACTCAGTTAATCAACAGCGCCCGTAGCAACCTGGTCGGCCTTGGCCGAGGAAACCTGGGTGTGCCGCTGTTGCTGCTGGTGTTGCTGGCAATGATGATGTTGCCGATCCCGCCGTTCCTGCTCGACGTGTTCTTCACGTTCAACATTGCCCTGTCGATTGTGGTCCTGCTGGTGTGTGTCTACGCACTGCGCCCACTGGATTTTGCTGTTTTCCCGACCATTTTGCTGGTGGCGACGCTGCTACGGCTGGCGTTGAACGTAGCGTCGACGCGGGTAGTCATGCTCCATGGTCATGATGGTCACGCTGCGGCCGGTAAGGTGATTCAGGCCTTTGGTGAGGTGGTGATCGGCGGTAACTACGTGGTCGGTATCGTGGTCTTCGCCATCCTGATGATCATCAACTTCGTCGTGGTTACCAAGGGTGCAGGGCGTATCTCCGAAGTGAGTGCGCGGTTTACCCTCGACGCGATGCCGGGCAAGCAAATGGCAATCGACGCCGACCTCAACGCCGGCCTGATCGATCAGGCCCAGGCCAAGGCGCGCCGCTCCGAGGTGGCTCAGGAGGCTGAGTTCTATGGTTCCATGGACGGTGCCAGCAAGTTTGTGCGCGGTGACGCCATCGCCGGCCTGCTGATTCTGTTCATCAACCTGATCGGCGGTATGGCCGTCGGTATGTTCCAGCACAACATGACCTTCGCCGATGCGGGCAAGGTGTACGCCTTGTTGACCATTGGTGACGGTTTGGTGGCGCAGTTGCCATCGCTGCTGTTGTCCACCGCTGCGGCGATCATGGTGACGCGTGCCTCGGGTTCCGAGGACATGGGCAAGCAGATCAACCGACAGATGTTCGAGTCGCCGAAGGCCTTGGCGGTTTCGGCCGGGATCATGCTGGTCATGGGCCTGGTGCCGGGTATGCCGCACGTTGCCTTTATCGGCTTGGCGGCGCTGGCCGGTGGTGCCGCCTACATGGTGTGGCGCAAGCAGAATCAGGCCAAGCTCAAGGCGCAGGAAATGGCTCAGATGCAGCAAGACCTGCTGCCGTCTCCACAGCGAGCCATGGAAACCAAAGAGCTGGGCTGGGACGACGTCACGCCGATTGACATGATCGGCCTGGAAGTGGGCTATCGCCTGATTCCATTGGTCGACCGCAATCAGGGTGGGCAACTGTTGGCGCGGATCAAGGGCGTGCGCAAAAAGCTCTCCCAGGACCTCGGTTTCCTGATGCCGACGGTGCACATCCGCGACAACCTCGACCTTGCGCCAAGTGCCTACCGCCTGACGCTCATGGGGGTCATCCTGGCTGAGGCGGAAATCTATCCTGACCGGGAGCTCGCGATTAACCCGGGGCAGGTCTTTGGTACGCTCAATGGCATTGCCGCCAAGGACCCGGCCTTCGGCCTGGAGGCTGTGTGGATCGACGTTGGCCAGCGCAGCCAGGCCCAGTCGCTGGGTTACACCGTGGTCGATGCCAGCACCGTGGTTGCTACGCACTTGAACCAGATCCTGCACAAGCATTGCCATGAGCTGATCGGTCACGAAGAGGTTCAGCAGTTGCTGCAGGTATTGGCCAAGGGCTCGCCGAAACTGGCCGAGGAGTTGGTACCGGGCATCATGTCGCTGTCGGGGTTGCTCAAGGTGTTGCAGGCGCTGTTGTCCGAGCAGGTGCCCGTGCGTGACATCCGCAGCATTGCCGAAGCCATCGCGAACAACGCCGGGAAGAGTCAAGATACCGCCGCTTTGGTAGCCGCGGTGCGCGTCGGATTGTGTCGCGCCATCGTGCAAAGCATTGTCGGCACTGAGTCTGAGCTGCCAGTTATCACGCTTGAGCCAAGGTTGGAACAGATTTTGCTCAATAGTTTACAAAGGGCCGGGCAAGGTCAAGAAGAGGGCGTTCTTCTTGAGCCAAGCATGGCTGAAAAGCTTCAGCGTTCGTTAATCGAGGCTGCCCAGCGTCAAGAAATGCAAGGGCAACCAGCGATCTTGTTGGTCGCAGGGCCGATACGGGCAATGTTGTCGCGTTTTGGTCGCCTGGCAGTACCGAATTTGCATGTTTTGGCGTATCAGGAAATACCTGACAACAAGCAAGTCACCATCGTTGCCACAGTAGGCCCCAACGGCTGAGGTAGTGGGTTATGCAAGTTAAGCGTTTTTTCGCAGCCGATATGCGTCAGGCCATGAAGTTGGTTCGTGATGAGCTGGGGGCTGAGGCCGCCATCATCGGCAACCGACGGATTGCTGGCGGTGTCGAGCTGACGGCTGCGCTGGACTACAAGTTGTCTGCCTTGGCGCCACGTGTGCCCAACGTTGAGCTTGAAGATGAACTGCGCAAGACACAGTCGCGCATCGTAACTGCCCAAGCCGAATTGAGCAGCCGCGTCGAGGGTGATGAGACGGCGAATCGCCAGTTGTTCGCCGGCCTGCCACTGACTGCATCGGAGCCGCTGATCGAGCCGCATGTCGATGAGCCGGAGCGCCCTCGGGTCGCGCCAGCGCCTGCGGTAGATCAGCGCCTGTTTGACTCGATGCGTAACGAGCTGTCTGGTTTGCGTGAATTGCTGGAGGTGCAGCTGGGGTCGCTGGCGTGGACTCAACTGCAGGGCAGCAAGCCGCAGCAAGCGAGCCTCTGGCGCCGCCTGCAGCGTATTGGCTTGTCCGGACCGCTGTCGCGCGAGCTGCTTGACCTGACCGCCGAAATTGAAGAGCCACGCCATGCCTGGCGGATGTTGCTGGCCCACCTGGCGCGGATGATCAGCGTACCGGAAGTCGATCCGATCGAAGAGGGCGGCGTGATCGCCATGGTCGGCCCGGCGGGTATGGGCAAGACCACTACGCTGGCGAAGTTGGCAGCCCGCTACGTGCTCAAGTACGGCGCGCAGAACCTGGCCCTGGTGAGCATGGACAGTTTCCGCATCGGTGCCCAGGAACAACTGAAGACGCTCGGGCGTATCCTCAATGTTTCGGTCACCCATGTCGATCCGGGGCAGTCCTTGGGGCAGGCGTTGGAGCCCTTGCTGCGCAAGCGCGTGGTGCTGATCGATACCGCAGGTTTGCAGGCCAGTGATCCGGCCCTGCGCATGCAGTTGGAGACGCTGGCCGGTCGCGGTATCCAGGCGAAGAACTACCTGGTGCTGGCGACGACCAGCCAGAAACAGGTGCTGACGGCGGCCTACCACAGCTACAAGCGCTGCGGGCTGGCCGGTTGCATCCTGACTAAACTTGATGAAACCGCCAGCCTCGGTGAAGTGTTGAGCCTGGCGATCAGTCATGAATTGCCGGTGGCCTATCTGACCGATGGGCCGCGCATTCCGGATGACTTGCACGTGCCGCGCCGCCACCAGTTGGTCAGCCGCGCGGTCAGTGTGCAAATGCAGGACGAACCCAGCGAGGAGGCCATGGCCGATATGTTCGCTGATCTCTATCACGGCCCGAAGCGTGTTGGCTGAGGTGCCGGTGAAGACGTTGCAAAGTATCTACATCAATGGTCTGCCAGGCATTTTTCAGGTGTTTGAAAGTGCAGCCAGTCATGTGGCCTCGGTCTAAGCAAGACAAGGTAAAGAACAAACATGGGTAGCATGCATCCCGTACAGGTGATCGCCGTGACCGGCGGCAAAGGTGGCGTTGGCAAGACTAACGTGTCAGTGAACTTGTCACTGGCGTTGGCCGAGCTCGGCCGTCGCGTCATGCTGTTGGACGCCGACCTGGGCCTGGCTAACGTCGACGTGTTGCTGGGCCTCACGCCCAAGCGAACCCTGGCCGACGTTATCGAAGGGCACTGCGAGCTGCGCGACGTGCTGCTGCAGGGGCCGGGCGGTGTGCGCATCGTGCCTGCCGCTTCGGGTACGCAAAGCATGGTTCACCTGGCGCCCGCTCAGCATGCCGGCCTGATTCAGGCGTTCAGCGATATCGGCGACAACCTCGATGTGCTGGTGATCGACACTGCTGCGGGTATTGGTGACTCGGTGGTCAGCTTCGTTCGAGCAGCCCAGGAAGTGTTGCTGGTGGTCTGTGACGAGCCGACCTCGATTACCGACGCCTATGCGTTGATCAAGCTGCTTAACCGTGATTACGGCATGAACCGCTTCCGCGTGCTGGCGAACATGGCGCAAAGCCCTCAGGAAGGGCGCAATCTGTTCGCTAAGTTGACCAAGGTCACGGATCGCTTCCTCGATGTCGCCCTACAATACGTCGGTGCAGTGCCGTATGACGAGTGCGTGCGTAAAGCCGTGCAGAAGCAGCGAGCGGTCTATGAAGCCTTTCCGCGTTCCAAGTGCGCGCTGGCGTTCAAGGCCATCGCACAGAAGGTCGATAGCTGGCCGCTGCCAGCCAACCCGCGCGGCCATCTGGAGTTCTTCGTCGAGCGTCTGGTGCAGCCGACCAGTGTGGGGCCTGCTCTATGAGTGCCAGCGGTTTCCGGATGTACAGCAAGGCTTCGCGCGACGCGCAGTATGAGTTGGTCGAACGCTACGCGCCGCTGGTCAAGCGCATCGCTTACCACCTGTTGGCGCGTTTGCCCGCCAGTGTTCAGGTTGAAGACCTGATTCAGGCCGGCATGATCGGTTTGCTTGAGGTGGCGAACAAGTATGACTCAAGCAAAGGTGCCAGTTTTGAGACCTATGCCGGTATTCGCATCCGCGGTGCGATGCTGGATGAGGTGCGCAAGGGGGATTGGGCGCCGCGTTCGGTTCATCGCAATACCCGCATGGTCAGTGATGCAATTCGCGCTGTTGAAGCAAAAACAGGTCGTGACGCTAAAGATCATGAAGTTGCTGCCGAACTTCAATTGAGTCTCGATGATTATTACGGGATTTTGAATGACACCTTGGGCAGTCGCCTGTTCAGCTTCGACGACCTGTTGCAGGACGGCGAGCATGAAGGGCTGCACGAGGACGGCGCCAGCGCCCAGGTCGAGCCTTCGCGCGATCTGGAAGACGAGCGCTTTCAGGCAGCGTTGGCAGATGCGATTGCCAACTTGCCTGAGCGTGAGCGGCTGGTGCTGGCGTTGTATTACGACGAAGAGCTGAACCTCAAGGAAATCGGCGAGGTGCTTGGGGTCAGTGAGTCGCGGGTCAGCCAGTTGCACAGCCAGTGTGCTGCACGCTTGCGTGGGCGGCTGGGAGAATGGCGCGCGCGTTGATTGCTGGGTTTCATGCAGTCGTGAAAATGTTGTGCCGGATTTGATTGAGTGCGCGTTCAGCGCTGAGCGCGTTAAAGACTGCTTGGAGGTCTAATTGGACAAGAACATGAAAATCCTCATCGTTGACGATTTTTCGACGATGCGGCGGATCATCAAGAACCTGTTGCGTGACCTGGGCTTCACCAATACCCAGGAAGCGGACGACGGCGTCACTGCACTGCCAATGCTGCACAGCGGCAACTTCGATTTCCTGGTAACGGACTGGAACATGCCTGGCATGTCCGGCATCGACCTGCTGCGTACTGTGCGCGCTGACGAACGCCTGAAACACCTGCCGGTGCTGATGGTAACGGCAGAGGCCAAGCGTGATCAGATCATTGAGGCGGCTCAGGCTGGCGTTAATGGTTACGTGGTAAAACCATTCACGGCTCAGGTGTTGAAAGAAAAGATCGAGAAGATCTTCGAGCGCGTCAATAGCTGAGGTACGCCACGGGGGCGCTTATGGAGCATAAACAATCGTCGTTGGGCGACTTCGAGTCGACACTGAAGAAACATGCCAACGAGCTTGTCGAGAGCCTTGAACGAGGTAAATTCGGCGACGCGGTACAACTGATCCATCAGCTGAACCAGACCCGTGATCGTGGCCTGTATCAGGAAGTCGGCAAGCTCACCCGCGAGTTGCATAGTGCGATCGTCAGTTTTCATATTGACCCGCAGATGCCGCAGGCTGAGGAAGTGTCGCAGATCACCGATGCCACCGAGCGCTTGTCCTATGTGGTCAAGCTCACCGAGGGCGCGGCTAACCGGACCATGGACCTGGTCGAGCAAAGTACGCCGGTGCTTCAAGAATTGAGTGCCGAGGCAAGTACCTTGAGTGCCGACTGGCAGCGTTTCATGCGTCGAGAAGTGGCTGCGCCGGAGTTTCGCGAGCTGGCGCGTCGCGTTGACAGTTTTCTGACGCGCAGCGAGGCCGGCACCCGTGAAGTGGCAGGCCACCTCAATGACATTCTGTTGGCTCAGGACTACCAAGACCTGACCGGCCAGGTGATCAAGCGCGTCACGCAACTGGTTACCGAAGTAGAAAGCAATCTGCTCAAGCTCGTATTGATGGCCAGTCAGGTCGACCGCTTTGCCGGTATTGAACATGACCACCAGCAGCTACGTGCTGAAAAAGATCAAGAAAAACATCCGACTCGGGGTGAAGGTCCGCAGATTCATGCCGATAAGCGTGAAGACGTCGTGTCCGGTCAGGACGATGTCGACGATCTGTTGTCCAGCCTGGGTTTTTAGGGAGCACGTTTAATGAGCTTCGGCGCCGATGAAGAAATCCTCCAGGATTTCCTGGTAGAAGCCGGCGAAATTCTTGAGCAACTGTCCGAGCAATTGGTCGAGCTGGAAAGCCGGCCTGATGATGCGGATCTGCTCAATGCAATCTTTCGCGGCTTTCACACTGTAAAAGGGGGCGCCGGCTTCCTCCAGCTCAATGAGCTGGTGGAGTGCTGCCATATTGCCGAGAACGTGTTCGACATTCTGCGCAAGGGCGAGCGTCGCGTGGACTCCGAGCTGATGGACGTGGTCCTGGAAGCCCTGGACACGGTCAACAGCATGTTCGGCCAGGTCCGCGAGCGCAGCGATGTGACGCCGGCCACGCCAGAGCTGCTGGCTGCGCTGGCACGCCTGGCTGAGCCGGCTTCGGCCCAGCAGGCTGCTGCACCCGAGCCTGAGCCTGAACCGGTTGCCGAGGCGCCCGCTGAGCAAGCGTCTGGCGACATTACCGACACGGAGTTCGAGCAACTGCTCGACTCGCTCAACGCCGTCAAGGCCGAGGCCGAGGCGCCTGCCGCTCCGGCAGCTGCGGCGGGTGATGAAATCACCGATGCCGAATTTGAGTCATTGCTCGACCAACTGCACGGCAAAGGCCAGTTTGCTGCCGACAGCCTTCCCACACCTGCTGCGCCTGCGTCGGCAGCGGTTGTCGAGGCAGGTACTGAAGCCAGCAACGAAATTACCGACGACGAATTTGAAGCGCTGCTGGACCAGCTTCATGGCAAGGGTACCTTTGCTGTGGATGCACTGCCGGCCGCGGCTGTCGAGCCCGCTGCTACCGAAGCGTCGGGCGACCATATTTCCGAGCACGAGTTCGAAGCGTTGCTCGATCAGATCCACGGCAAAGGTAAATTTGCCGAGGGCGCAGCAGCAACGGCCTCGGTCGCAGAAGCAGCAGTAGCCAAGCCTGCGGCCAAGCCCGCGCCCGCTGTGGCTCCTGCACCTGCTCCCGTCGCCAAGCCTGCTGCAGCGGCAGCACCTGCGCGTCAGGCCGCTCCGGCGTCAGCCGACAAGCATGCCGCCAGCGAAGCCGAAACCACGGTGCGCGTCGATACCGCCCGCCTCGATGAGATCATGAACATGGTCGGCGAGCTGGTACTGGTGCGTAACCGTCTGGTTCGCCTGGGCTTGAACAGCGGCGATGAGGCCATGTCCAAGGCGGTGTCGAACCTTGACGTGGTCACCGCTGACCTGCAGACCGCGGTCATGAAGACCCGCATGCAGCCGATCAAGAAGGTTTTCGGGCGCTTCCCGCGCCTGGTTCGTGACCTGGCGCGCCAGTTGAAGAAAGAGATCAACCTGGAGCTGGTGGGCGAAGAGACCGACCTGGACAAAAACCTGGTCGAGGCCTTGGCCGACCCGCTGGTTCACTTGGTGCGCAACGCTGTCGACCACGGTGTCGAAACACCGGAAGAGCGTGAAGCCGCAGGCAAATCGCGTGGTGGCAAGGTCGTATTGTCGGCTGAGCAGGAAGGTGACCACATCCTCTTGTCGATCTCTGACGACGGCAAGGGCATGGACCCCAACGTGCTGCGCGCCAAGGCGGTGGAAAAGGGCCTGATGGACAAGGATGCAGCCGATCGCCTGAGCGAGTCGGACTGCTACAACCTGATCTTCGCCCCGGGCTTTTCCACCAAGACCGAGATCTCCGATGTGTCTGGCCGTGGTGTCGGCATGGACGTGGTGAAAACCAAGATCTCCCAGCTCAACGGCTCGATCAACATCTACTCGGCCAAGGGCCAGGGTTCGAAGATCGTGATCAAGGTGCCGTTGACCCTGGCGATCATGCCGACGCTGATGGTCATGCTGGGCAATCAGGCGTTCGCGTTCCCGTTGGTCAACGTCAACGAAATTTTCCACCTCGACCTGTCGCGTACCAACGTGGTTGACGGCCAGGAAGTGGTGATCGTACGCGACAAGGCGTTGCCACTGTTTTACCTCAAGCGCTGGTTGGTCAGCTCTGCCGCTCATGAAGAGCAGCACGAGGGCCATGTGGTGATCCTCTCGGTGGGCACTCAGCGGATCGGCTTCGTCGTCGATCAACTGGTCGGCCAGGAAGAGGTGGTCATCAAGCCGCTGGGCAAGATGCTGCAAGGCACCCCTGGGATGTCGGGCGCCACCATTACCGGTGACGGGCGCATTGCGCTGATCCTCGACGTTCCGAGCATGCTCAAGCGTTACGCTGCCCGGCGTATTTGATCCCGGTGGCGCGGTCTTTCGACCGCGCCCCGTAATGGAGTGTTTATGGCAGTCAAGGTCCTGGTGGTGGATGATTCCGGTTTCTTCCGCCGCCGTGTCTCGGAAATTCTTTCAGCGGACCCGACTATCCAGGTCGTGGGCACCGCGACCAACGGCAAGGAAGCGATCGACCAAGCACTGTCGCTCAAGCCTGATGTGATCACCATGGACTATGAAATGCCCATGATGGATGGCATCACTGCCGTTCGGCACATCATGCAGCGTTGCCCGACGCCGGTGTTGATGTTCTCCTCGCTGACCCATGAAGGTGCTCGCGTTACCCTTGATGCACTGGATGCCGGTGCGGTGGATTACCTGCCGAAGAACTTCGAGGACATCTCGCGCAACCCGGAAAAGGTCAAGCAACTGCTGTGCGAAAAGGTTCATACCATTTCCCGCAGTAACCGCCGCTTCAGCAGTTTCGCCACGCCAGCACCGGCTCCAGCGCCCAGCGCCCAGCACAGTGTCAGCAGCATGGCGTCGCCAAGCCTCTCGCGCCCTGCGCCTGTTAGTGCGCCAGTACGTGCTGCCGCACCCAGCTCGCCTGCCCCCAAGCGCAAGTCCTACAAGCTGCTGGCCATCGGCACGTCGACAGGCGGCCCGGTTGCCCTGCAACGCGTGCTGACCCAGCTGCCGGCAAACTTCCCGGCGCCGATCGTATTGATCCAGCATATGCCGGCGGCGTTCACCAAGGCGTTTGCCGAACGCCTGGACAAGCTCTGCAAGATCAGTGTCAAGGAAGCCGAGGACGGTGACGTGTTGCGTCCTGGCCTGGCGCTGCTGGCCCCGGGTGGCAAGCAGATGATGGTCGATGCGCGGGGTACGGTGAAAATCCTCCCGGGCGACGAGCGCCTGAACTACAAACCGTGCGTGGACATCACCTTTGGTTCTGCCGCGAAGTCCTACGGTGACAAGGTCTTGGCCGTGGTGTTGACCGGCATGGGCGCTGATGGCCGCGAAGGTGCTCGCCTGCTCAAGCAGGGCGGCAGCCAGGTCTGGGCTCAGGATGAAGCCAGCTGTGTGATCTATGGCATGCCCATGGCGATCGTCAAGGCCAATCTGGCGGACGCGGTGTACGGCCTGGATGACATCGGTCGGCATCTGGTCGAGGCGTGCGTCTAATGGATGTCTTGAGCCTCATCGGGATCATCCTGGCCTTTGTTGCCATCATCGGTGGCAACTACCTGGAAGGCGGCCACCTGTCTGCGTTGATCAACGGCCCTGCGGCGCTGATCGTGCTCGGCGGCACGTTGGCGGCTTCGTTGCTGCAGTCGCCGATGAGCGCTTTCAAGCGCGCGATGCAGATTGTCATCTGGATCCTGTTCCCGCCACGGGTCGACCTGGCCGGTGGTATTGATCGGGTCGTCAACTGGAGCCTGACGGCGCGCAAAGAGGGCCTGCTGGGCCTGGAAGGGGTGGCTGACGCCGAGCCCGATCCCTATGCGCGCAAGGGCTTGCAACTGCTGGTCGATGGTGCGGAGCCGGAAGCGATTCGCAGCATTCTCGAGGTGGATTTCTACACCCAGGAAAGCCGCGATATCCAGGCTGCAAAAGTGTTCGAGAGCATGGGCGGCTATGCGCCAACCATCGGCATCATCGGTGCGGTAATGGGTTTGATCCATGTGATGGGCAATCTGGCCGACCCATCCCAGCTGGGCAATGGCATTGCCGTTGCGTTCGTGGCGACGATCTATGGTGTTGCCAGTGCCAACCTGATCCTGCTGCCGGTCGCCAACAAGCTCAAGGCGCTGGCCCTGCGTCAGTCGCGTTACCGGGAAATGCTCCTGGAAGGCCTGTTGTCGATTGCAGAAGGTGAAAACCCGCGTTCGATCGAGTTGAAGCTTCAGGGCTTCATGGAGTAATACATGGCTCGCCGTCGCGCCCCCGAGGAACATGAGAACCACGAACGCTGGCTGGTGTCGTACGCCGACTTCATTACCTTGTTGTTCGCCTTCTTCGTGGTCATGTACTCGATCTCCTCGATCAACGAGGGCAAGTACAAAATAATTTCCCAGGCCCTGCTCGGGGTTTTCAATGACCCCGAACGGAGCATGCGGCCGATTCCGATTGGCGATGAGCAGCCGCTCAGCGTCAAGCCAGCCGAACCGCTGATCCGCGATAGCGAACAGGTCGATGCCGGGCTTGCTCAAACCAACAGCGATCCACTCAAGACCATCACCAACGATGTTCGGGACGCCTTCGGTGATTTGATCAAATCCGATCAGATGACGGTGCGCGGCAACGAGTTGTGGGTGGAGATCGAGTTGAACTCTTCGCTGCTGTTTGGCAGTGGCGACGCCATGCCCAGCGACGCGGCCTTCAATATCATCGAAAAAGTGGCGCGGATCCTGAAGCCTTTCGCCAACCCGGTGCATGTCGAAGGGTTCACCGACGATTTGCCGATCCGCACGGCGCAGTACCCGACCAACTGGGAACTGTCGTCGGCGCGTGCGGCCAGCATTGTGCGCCTGTTGGCGATGGAAGGCGTTAACCCCGCGCGCATGGCGTCGGTGGGCTATGGCGAGTTCCAGCCGATTGCCAGCAATACCACGGCAGAAGGGCGTGCGCGCAATCGTCGGGTGGTGCTGGTGATCTCGCGTAACCTGGAGGTGCGCCGCAGCCTGACCGGTACGGGCAGTGCCAATGCCACGCCAGATGCAGCAATGAAGCGAGCTGGCACACAAACTGCACCGCGAGTGGTATCACCGACGGTCGGGGCCAGCCCCGTCAATTCCCCGTCACCGACCTTATAACCGATCCCGGTAGGGCAGGTTGCCGTAGCGGGAGGAAGCAGCGCAATGAGAGTCTGGGCAGTAGCCAATCAAAAAGGTGGCGTCGGCAAGACCACCACGTCCATCGCCTTGGCCGGTTTGCTGGCTGATGCGGGCAAGCGCGTGGTCGTGGTTGACCTCGACCCTCATGGGTCCATGACCAGCTACTTCGGGCACAATCCCGATACCCTGGAGCACAGCAGCTTCGACTTGTTCCTGCACAAGGGGACTGTCCCCGAAGGCTTGCCGGGGCAACTGCTGCTGCCGACCAGCCACGACAATATTTCGTTGTTGCCATCGAGTACCGCCCTGGCCACCCTGGAGCGTCAGTCCCCTGGGCAAAGCGGCCTGGGCCTGGTGATCGCCAAGAGTCTGGCGCAGCTGTGGCAGGATTTCGACTACGCCATCATCGACAGCCCACCGTTACTCGGCGTGTTGATGGTCAACGCCCTGGCTGCCAGCCAGCAACTGGTGATTCCAGTGCAAACCGAATACCTGGCGGTCAAAGGCCTGGAGCGCATGGTCAGCACGCTTGCGATGGTCAACCGCTCACGCAAGCAGGCGTTGCCGTTCCATATCGTGCCGACCTTGTTCGATCGGCGTACCCAGGCTTCCATGGGCACGCTGCGGGTGCTGCGTGACAGTTACCCGGAACATATCTGGCAGGGCTACATCCCGGTTGATACGCGCCTGCGTGATGCCAGCCGGGCCGGTTTGACGCCTTCGCAATTCGATGGCAAAAGCCGTGGCGTAACCGCTTACAGGGCGCTGCTCAAGCAGTTGCTTACCCACAACGCTGCAGCGCAGGTGGCTTGATGACTCGCCCCGCGTTGATCGCCACCCGGCCACAACTGGCCCTGCAATCCTACCTGGATGGCTTGTTGCAGGAAGCGACCGAAGAGTTGGAGCCGCCGCGTGTTGAAACGGTTCGCCCGCCTGTCGAAGTGCCAGCGGAACTGGACGAATTTCAGGCTGCCGTGCTTGAAGAGCAGGTGCGTGATGCCAAGCGCCAGCCGTCTGTATCGGTAGAAGTCACCACAACGGTCTTTGCCGAGCCGAGCCGGCTGGTAATGCCTGTTATCGCGCCACCGCTGGAGGTCGCGGTAGCACCAGCGGCTCCGGTGGTTGAGGCGCCAGTGCCGGTTGAACCCTTGGTTGAGGTTCATCTGCCGCCTGCGCTCAATCCGCCAGTGCCTCCGGCTACCACAGACGGTCGCCCAGCCTGGGCTGCCGAACCGTTTGAATGCCTGTTGTTCGATGTCGCCGGGCTGACGCTGGCCGTTCCGCTGGTCTGCCTGGGCTCGATCTACTCGCTGGCGGGTCAGGAACTGACACCGTTGTTCGGCCAACCTGACTGGTTTCTTGGCATTCTGCCGAGCCAGGCCGGCAACCTGAAAGTGCTGGACACTGCCCGTTGGGTCATGCCGGACCGCTACCGCGATGATTTCCGTCAAGGGCTGCAGTATGTGATTTCGGTGCAAGGCTACGAGTGGGGGCTGGCGGTGCATCAGGTCAGCCGTTCGCTGCGCCTGGACCCTAGCGAAATCAAATGGCGTAGCCAACGTGGCCAGCGGCCATGGCTGGCCGGCACCGTGATTGAGCATATGTGCGCGCTGCTGGATGTCGCCGAATTGGCTGAGCTGATTGCCAGCGGCGCGGTCAAGCAGATGCACAAACAACCATAAATGATGGCCGCACCGCGTGCGGTCACACTGAGCACACCGCCAACGGCGGATTTTGAGGGTTAGGGGAATGAAAAAGACATCTGCACAAGGTTCCGAAGATCCGATTCTGCAGTGGGTGACCTTCCGCCTGGACAACGAGTCCTACGGCATCAATGTGATGCAAGTGCAGGAAGTGCTTCGCTACACCGAGATTGCGCCTGTGCCGGGTGCGCCGAGCTACGTGCTGGGCATCATCAACCTGCGCGGTAACGTCGTCACCGTGATCGATACGCGTCAGCGCTTTGGCCTGGCACCGACCGATGTCAGCGACAACACCCGTATCGTCATCATCGAAGCGGACAAGCAAGTCGTTGGTATTCTGGTCGACAGCGTTGCCGAAGTGGTTTACCTGCGCCAATCGGAAGTTGAAACCGCGCCGAATGTGGGCAACGAGGAATCGGCCAAGTTCATTCAAGGCGTGTGCAACAAGAACGGCGAGCTGCTGATTCTGGTTGAGTTGGACAAGATGATGACCGAGGAAGAGTGGTCAGAGCTGGAGAACATCTGATTTGATTTTCGAGGTTGCAGTCATTTTTCTGGCGCTGCTCTGGGCGGTGAGCCTGTGGCTGTTTCTGGGGTATAGCAAGCGCCAGCGTGAGCTGGCCTCGCAACAGGCCCAGGGGGATGCGCTGCGCGATCAGCGCATCAAGGACCTGGCCAAGCGCCTGGACGATTACCAGAATGGCACCGTGCGAATGGGCGAAGCCCTGCATGAGTTGCGTGCGGTCGTGGCACCGTTGCCTGACAAGCTGATGCAGTTGGAGCAGCGCGACCCCAACAGCCTGTCGTTTGCCCAGGCCGAGCGCTTGGTCGGCATGGGTGCCAGCGTCGACGAACTGACCCAGTCCTGCGGCCTGACCCAGGCCGAGGCAGAGCTGATGAGTAAGCTGCACCGCGGCTAAGCACCCAATCAGCTGCATCAAGGCCAAGATAAACCGCCGTTTACCTTCACGGATAAGCGGCGAGTTCCTGCGTGGGCTTTGTTTGTCAGTGCGCGAAGTAGCAGGCGCTGCAGGGTGTCCCTTCAGTAGGCTGAGTGGAGCCATCGCGGCCACAGACACGCATCCCCCCTGATGAAAGCAAGCATATCCATTCGCGATGTTGGGCCTGATGCCCCGTTCCGCCTTTACGGCGGGGCACTTTTGTCGGGGCAAAAGTGCCCAAAACCCCTCGTCCCAACATCCGCCCCTCCGCTGCGCTGCGGGTTCTCTCACTCCGGCAGTGCTCCCGCCGGGGCCGCGCTGAAGGGCCTTCCTGGCCCTCAGCCCTTGCCAGGCATCCATGCCTGGCACCCGACTACGCACTGCCTGCGTTCGACCTCCTGAAGGGACAATTTGGCGGTGCCTGCAGGTTCAGCGTATGAAAAAGCAATGCCGAAAAGCCCAAAATCTTCGCAGGCAAGCAAAACAGCGAGCATCTGCTTGTCAGTGCGCGGAATGTCAGGCGCTGCGGGGCGTCCCTTCAGGAGGCTGAGTGGAGCCGTCGCGTAGTGGGGTGCGAGGCATGGATGCCTCGCAAGTGCTGATGGGCCATGGATGGCCCGTCGGCGCGTCCACACGGGAGCGATGGCGTAAGGAAGGAACCCGAAGCGCAGCGTAGGGCCGGATGTCGGGACAGGGCGTTTTGCCCACTTTTGTGCCGTTCAAAAGTGGGTCGCCGTAAAAGGCGAAACCAGTCGGTAGTGCCGCTACAGGGAATGGATAAGTTCGCGAGACAAGTGCCACAAATCCCCCGTTCCCTTTTACAGCGGTGCCTTCAGGCCCAGCACCTGTGGCGTCACATCCCGTTCCTGCGGTCCCTCATCGACAAAGCCCACCGGCACCTTGCCTTTGAGTTGCCAGGCGAAGGCGATGATTTCGGCGATGGTCAAGTACAGCGCTTCGGGGATACGGTCGCCCAGCTCCATCCGTGCCAGCAGCTTCACCAGGTCGGCGTTTTCATAGATGGGCACTTCATGCTCGCGCGCCAGCGCCAGGATCGCCTCGGCCAGTGCGTCATCGCCTTTGGCCGTGAGGGTGGGCGCTTGTTGGCCGTCGTAGCTCAGGGCAATGGCCTGGCGGGGTGTTTGCTCAGTCATGCGTTTTCATCTACCCAACGTTGTTCCAGGCGTGTACGCGGCCCTTGCGGCGGCGTGCCGTGATGACAGTTCAGCTCGCCGACGCTCAGCCCCCGTGCGAGTAAACGAGTGCGCAGCTCGCTCAGCTGGCTTTCGATCAGGCGCACTGTGCTGGGCAGCTCGGCCCACAGATGGCTCGACAGGCAGCCCTGGGCAAGCTGCGCCTGCACTTGCAACGGCCCCAGCGGGCTGAGGTCGAACGACAGCTCAATCTTCCAGAGCATTTCCAGAGGGTCGCGCTTTTCACGTTCCGGGTCGGCCTGTTGCTCAGGCGTTTCTTCGCGTTGCAGCTTGATCTGCAAGGGCATGAAGTCCTGGCCGGTGCGCAGCGGAATTTCCAGTTGCCAGGTGGTCTGCAGGGTGCCTTCGGCGGTATTGCCGGTTTGCTCCAGGCTAGCCAGTTGATGGCTTTGCAGTCGAGAGACGGCCGCCGCCGCGAGGCGCAGCACGTGCTCAAGGTCGCCTTCGCCCTCCAGGCTTTGCAGCAGCCGTGAGGGCAGGGGGAAGCTGGAAGGGGTGATCCGTGCACCCACCTGGCCGAGCATGCCCAGCGCGTTGCGCAGCATGCCCGGCATGGCCTGGGACAGGGTGGTCGCTGCGGTGGCGGGGTTGAATGGGGTACTGGTGGGCAGCCCCGGCAGTATCTGTGCGATCAGGCGTACTACCTGGGCCTTGAGGTCCGGTGCAAGGCCGCTTGGCAGGCCGTTGAGCAACTTGGCTTCCAGAAACAGGCCGCTGTTGTTCATGGCGTGGGCCAGGCCCTTCGCATCGCTGAGCTGGCGTACATCCGGCAGGCTGGCAAGCAGCGTGTCGATACGGGTACGCAATGGGGCAGGTTGTTGATCATCGCTGGCGATCCGCTGCAAGGCCGCCAGCAGACCTGGTAATGATGCCTGGCGGGTTTGCTGGCTGCTCAGGTGTTGGGCGATTGCCAACTGGTCCTGGCGACCACTCAGCGGCATGAACGATAGCTGTTGTTCACTGCGTACGACGGCGCTGAGCAAGCTGCCCAGAGGCAGCGGGCGCGGGCTGTCCACGGCCAGCGTGGCGCCTGCCTGGACAGTATTGAGCAGGCTAACCAGTGAGCGGAACACGCTGGCCTGGCCGTTGGCCTGGGGCAGGGCCTGGCTGGTCAGTACCTTGCCTTGCAGCAGGGTGCCGACCGGCAACTGGCGGGTGTCGATCTGGGTCAACGTGGCGACAGTACTGGCCTTGGCCTGTTGCACGCCAATAGCCAGGGCCGAGGCGCTGGGCTGGCTGACGGTAAGCTGGGTGCCTTGGGCCAGCGGCTGGCTGCTGTTGGCTTGTACATTGGTTTGCCGCCCGCTGTCCTGGGTCAACTTGATCAATAGTTGGAAGTCTTGACCATTCTGCTTCAGCGAGAGAACTTCGGCGTCTGCCGTTTCGCCGGGGGCCAGCAGGCCCTGCTGAGGCTGCAAAAGCCTGAGCAGTTCGCCGGTCATGGCGGCACCGCGCGCCTGTGGATTGGCCAGTGCCTGCGTGCCGACGCTGTTGATTTCGCCTGTCATCAAGTTACAACCTGTCGAAATAGCCCTCTTTGCAGTAGGACATGGCATGTATAATGCGGCCCGAACTTTCGGGGAGCCTTGAGCTCGCGGTCTGGTGCTCTTTTGAACAGACCAGTCGGCCGCGTCACCGTTCCAGTATAACGGCCGCGCCGGGACCGACTTGAGACAGTCATCCGAACCAATAAGGCAAACCTGTGACCCCTCAACTCGAAGCGGTGGATCTGGCCTGCGAGCGCGACTGGCGAATGCTCTTCGAGCATCTCGATCTGCAGTTGGCCGCCGGCGACATGCTCCAGATCAGCGGCCCCAACGGCAGCGGTAAAACCAGCCTGTTGCGGTTGCTGGCCGGTTTGATGCGCCCGACCAGTGGCCAGATCCTGGTTCAAGGCAAGCCCTTGGCTGAGCAACGCGGCGAACTGGCCCGGCTGCTGCTGTGGATCGGCCATGCGGCGGGGATCAAGGACCTGCTGACGCCAGAGGAGAACCTTGCCTGGTTGTGTGCCTTGCACCGCCCGGCCGGGCGCGAGGCGATCTGGCAGGCACTGGCGGCGGTTGGCCTGCGTGGCTTCGAGGACGTGCCTTGTCATACCTTGTCGGCCGGTCAGCAGCGTCGCGTAGCCCTGGCCCGGTTGTACCTGGACAGCCCGCCGTTGTGGATCCTCGATGAACCGTTCACCGCACTCGACAAGCAGGGGGTGGCCCAGCTCGAAGCGCATCTGGCACACCACTGTGAAACGGGTGGCATGGTGATCCTCACCACGCACCACACGCTGGAGCGCAAACCCTCCGGTTACCGTGAACTGAACCTGGGGCAGTGGGCCGCATGAGTGTATTTGTCCTGTTGCTGAGCCGCGAAGCGCGGCTGCTGTGCCGTCGTCCGGCCGAGCTGGCCAACCCCTTGGTGTTCTTCGCCATCGTCATTGCACTGTTTCCTTTGGCGGTCGGTCCTGAGACACAATTGTTGCAAACCTTGTCACCTGGGTTGGTGTGGGTGGCTGCACTTTTGTCCGTCCTGCTCTCGCTGGACGGGCTTTTTCGCAGTGATTTCGAGGATGGATCACTGGAACAGTGGGTCCTTTCGTCGCACCCCCTGCCTCTTCTGGTTTTGGCCAAGGTGCTGGCACACTGGGCCTTTTCCGGCCTGGCACTGGTATTGTTGGCACCGCTGCTGGCCTTGATGCTCGGCTTGCCAAGTGCCAGCCTGCCCGTGCTGCTGGCATCACTTTTGCTCGGCACCCCGGTGTTGAGCCTGTTGGGCGCTGTGGGTGCGGCCCTGACAGTCGGCTTGAAACGTGGTGGCCTGCTACTGGCGCTGCTGATTCTGCCGTTGTATATCCCGGTGTTGATTTTGGGCAGTGGCGCGTTGCAGGCGTCGCTGCAAGCGATGCCGGCGACCGGTTATCTGCTCTGGCTTGGTAGCCTGACCGCCCTGGCAGTAACGTTGGCACCCTTTGCAATAGCGGCTGGCCTGAAGATCAGCGTCGGCGAATAATGAGGTCTGGGCTCGCTGCCCAGCAAAGACCCTGGATGTACCGTGATGAAAAGCAGCGCAATCAGCTGGACGTGGTTTCATAAACTGGGTTCGCCCAAGTGGTTCTATTCCATCAGTGGGCGGATGCTGCCGTGGCTGGCGATCGCCGCCGTGCTGCTGTTGACGGTCGGTGTGGTCTGGGGCCTGGCCTTTGCCCCTCAGGATTACCAACAGGGCAACAGTTTTCGCATCATCTACATCCATGTGCCCGCCGCCATGCTGGCACAGTCCTGCTATGTGATGCTGGCAGTGGCCGGCGTGGTCGGCCTGGTCTGGAAAATGAAGATCGCCGACATTGCATTGCAGTGCGCCGCGCCCATTGGCGCCTGGATGACCGCCGTGGCGCTGGTTACCGGCGCCATCTGGGGTAAGCCGACCTGGGGCAGTTGGTGGGTCTGGGATGCCCGACTGACGTCGATGCTGATCCTCCTGTTTCTGTACTTCGGTCTGATTGCCCTGGGGCAGGCGATCAGCAATCGTGAGAGCGCGGCCAAGGCCTGTGCAGTGCTGGCGATTGTCGGGGTGATCAATATCCCGATCATCAAGTATTCGGTGGAGTGGTGGAACACCCTGCACCAGGGCGCAACCTTTACCTTGACCGAAAAACCGGCGATGCCGGCGGAAATGTGGTTGCCGTTGCTGCTCACGGCACTGGGTTTCTACTGCTTCTTCGGCGCGGTACTGCTGATGCGCATGCGCCTTGAAGTGCTCAAGCGCGAAGCCCGCAGCAGTTGGGTAAAAAGTGAAGTCATGAATACCCTGGGTCGGGAGTTGGCACGATGAGTTTCACCTCCTTCAGCGATTTTCTCGCCATGGGCCACCACGGCCTGTATGTCTGGTCGGCCTACGGCATTAGCCTGTTAGTGCTGGCGATCAACGTCGCGGCGCCGATCCTGGCCCGTCGCCGTTACCTGCAAGAAGAGGCGCGCCGTCTGCGCCGGGAGAGCAATCAGTGAATCCGCAACGCAAGAAGCGCCTGTTCATCATTCTCGGCCTGCTCGCCGGCCTCGGCGTTGCCGTGGCACTGGCATTGAGTGCCTTGCAGCAGAACATCAACCTGTTCTACACCCCAACCCAGATCGCCAATGGCGAGGCGCCCCTGGATACCCGTATCCGTGCGGGTGGCATGGTTGAAAAAGGTTCCCTGCAACGTTCCGGTGATTCGCTGGACGTGCGTTTCGTGGTCACCGACTTCAACAAGTCCGTGCCCATTACCTACCGCGGCATTCTTCCGGATCTGTTTCGCGAAGGGCAGGGCATTGTCGCCCTCGGCAAACTGAATGCCGAAGGTGTGGTAGTGGCGGACGAAGTGCTGGCCAAGCACGATGAAAAGTACATGCCGCCAGAAGTGACCAAAGCCCTTAAGGAAAGCGGTCAGGCTGCGACTGACGCTGGCCAGGCCGGAGGCAAACCATGAACGCTGCGTTGGTAATCCCCGAACTGGGCCAATTGGCCATGATCCTGGCGCTGTGCTTTGCTTGCGTCCAGGCCAGTGTGCCATTGCTAGGCGCCTGGCGCGGTGACAGCTTGTGGATGGGCCTGGCACGGCCTGCGGCCTGGGGCCAGTTCGCATTCCTGGCCTTCGCCTTCGCCTGCCTGACCCACGCCTTCATGACCGATAACTTCTCGGTTGCCTATGTCGCCAGCAACTCCAACAGCGCCCTGCCTTGGTACTTCAAGTTCAGCGCGGTGTGGGGCGCTCACGAAGGATCGTTGCTGCTCTGGGCACTGATTCTCGGCGGCTGGACCTTTGCCGTGTCGATCTTCTCCCGGCAGTTGCCACAGGTGATGCTCGCCCGCGTGCTGGCGATCATGGGCATGATCAGCGTGGGCTTCATGTCGTTCCTGATCGTCACCTCCAACCCGTTCCAGCGGCTGTTGCCGCAGGTGCCGACCGATGGTCGTGACCTCAACCCGCTGCTGCAGGATGTGGGCCTGATCGTTCACCCACCCATGCTCTACATGGGTTATGTCGGTTTCTCGGTCGCGTTTGCCTTCGCCATCGCCGCCTTGCTCGGCGGTCGTCTTGATGCGGCCTGGGCGCGCTGGTCGCGGCCCTGGACCATCATCGCCTGGGCCTTTCTCGGCATTGGTATCACCCTGGGCTCCTGGTGGGCCTACTACGAGTTGGGTTGGGGCGGCTGGTGGTTCTGGGACCCGGTAGAGAACGCCTCGTTCATGCCGTGGCTGGTCGGCACTGCCCTGATCCACTCCCTGGCCGTGACTGAAAAACGCGGCGTGTTCAAGAGCTGGACGGTACTGCTGGCCATTGCCGCATTCTCGTTGAGCTTGCTGGGTACCTTCCTGGTTCGCTCGGGCGTGCTGACTTCGGTGCATGCCTTCGCTTCCGACCCGGAGCGCGGTGTGTTCATCCTGATGTTCCTGCTGTGCGTGGTCGGCGGCTCGCTGACCCTGTTCGCGCTGCGTGCGCCAGTCGTCAAGAGTCAGGTTGGCTTTGCCCTGTGGTCGCGTGAAACCCTGCTATTGGCCAACAACCTGATACTGGTGGTCGCGGCCTCGATGATCCTGCTCGGCACGCTGTATCCGCTGGTGCTCGACGCGTTGACCGGGGCGAAGCTGTCCGTCGGCCCACCGTACTTCGATGCGCTGTTCCTGCCGCTGATGGCCCTGTTGATGGTGGTGTTGGCCATAGGCGTTCTCGTGCGCTGGAAAGACACCCCCGGCAAATGGCTGCTGGGCATGCTCACCCCGGTACTGGTCGGCAGCGCCATTCTTGCGCCGATCGGCGGGCTGATCGTGGATGACTTCGATTGGCCAGTACTGACCACTTTTGCCCTGGCGGCCTGGATCGTGCTTGCCGGCGTGCGTGACCTTCTCGACAAGACGCGCCACAAGGGTGTGTTCAAGGGCATGCGAAGCCTCACCCGCAGCTACTGGGGGATGCACGTCGCTCACTTCGGCCTGGCGGTTTGCGCGCTGGGTGTGGTGCTGTCGAGCAACAACAGTGCCGAGCGCGACCTGCGCCTGGCGCCGGGCGAGTCAGTGGAACTGGCGGGCTACCACTTCATTTTCGAGGGCGCCAAGCATTTCGAGGGGCCTAACTTCACCTCCGACAAGGGCACGGTTCGGGTGGTCAAGGAGGGTCGCGAGATCAGCGTCCTGCACCCGGAGAAACGCCTCTATACCGTGCAGCAATCGGTGATGACCGAAGCGGGCATCGATGCTGGCTTCACTCGCGACCTCTATGTTGCTCTCGGCGAACCGCTGGACAACGGCGCCTGGGCTGTACGGGTTCATGTCAAACCGTTCGTGCGCTGGATCTGGCTGGGCGGTCTGCTGACTGGCCTGGGTGGCCTGCTGGCCGCGTTGGATGGGCGTTATCGGGTCAAGGTGAAAAGCCGTGTACGTGAAGTACTGGGCATGTCTGGAGCAACTGCATGAAGCGTTGGATCATGGTGCTGCCGCTGGCGGTGTTTCTGCTGGTGGCGGTCTTCCTCTATCGCGGGTTGTACCTGGACCCGGCTGAACTGCCTTCGGCAATGATCGGCAAGCCGTTCCCGCATTTCTCCCTGCCAGCCGTGGAGGGCGAGAGCACCCTGACCCAGGCCGACCTGCTGGGCAAGCCGGCACTGGTCAACGTCTGGGGTACCTGGTGCGTGTCCTGCCGGGTCGAGCACCCGGTGCTGAACAAGCTGGCCGAACAGGGCGTGCGGATCTACGGGGTCAATTACAAAGACGACAATGCGGCGGCGCTGAAGTGGCTGAAGGACTTTCACAACCCATACCAGCTGAATATTCGCGATGAGCAGGGCACCCTGGGCCTGGACCTGGGCGTGTACGGCGCGCCGGAAACCTTCCTGATCGATGCCAAGGGCATCATCCGTCACAAGTTCGTGGGTGTCGTCGACGAGACTGTCTGGCGCGAGCAACTGGCCCCGTTGTACCAAGGCCTTGTCGACGAGGGCCGGCCATGAAGCGCTGGCTAGCAGCGGCCGTACTGGGCCTGAGCCTGGCCGGTGTGGCCCAGGCGGCAATTGATACCTATCAGTTTGCCGATGATGCTGAACGTGAGCGTTATCGCGACCTGACCAAGGAACTGCGTTGCCCCAAATGCCAGAACCAGGACATCGCAGACTCCAACGCCCCCATTGCCGCCGACCTGCGTCGGGAGATTTTCCGGATGCTGGGCGAGGGCAAGAGTAACCAGCAGATCATCGACTTCATGGTTGACCGTTACGGTGATTTCGTTCGTTACAAACCGGCCCTGACTGCGCGTACCTGGTTGCTGTGGTTCGGCCCCGGTGCACTGCTGCTGGGCGGCGTCGTGGTGCTTGCGGTGATCGTGCGCAAGCGCCGCACGCCGGTTGTCAACGGCACCGCCGACCTTTCTCCCGAGGAGCGTGAGCGCCTCGCCAAACTGTTGGAAAAAGAACAGACCCATGACTGATTTCTGGCTTGCTGCAGGCCTGCTGTTACTGGTAGCCCTGAGCTTTTTGCTGATCCCGGTGCTGCGCGGACGTCGTGCGCAACTGGAAGAAGACCGTACCGCACTGAACGTTGCCCTGTATCAGGAGCGCGTCGCCGAGTTGCAGGCGCAACAGGCTGCCGGTGTACTTAGCGCCGAACAACTGGCGAGTGGGCGTGACGAAGCGGCCCGCGAGCTGCTCGACGATACCGAAAATGCCGAGCCTGCACGGCTGGCTCGCCTTGGCAAACCGCTGCCACTGCTGGCTGCGGTATTGGTGCCATTGATGGCCCTGGGCCTGTACCTGCATTTTGGCGCCAGTGACAAAGTGGCCCTGACCCAGGAATTTGCCCAGGCACCGCAGTCGCTGGAAGAAATGACCGCACGCCTGGAGCGCGCCGTTGCTGCCCAGCCTGATTCGGCCGAGGGCCTGTATTTCCTTGGTCGTGCCTACATGGCGCAAGAGCGTTCTGCCGATGCCGCCAAGACCTTCGAGCGTGCCGTGGGCCTGGCCGGGCGCCAGCCCGAGTTGCTCGGTCAGTGGGCGCAAGCACTCTACTTTGCCAACGGCAAGCAGTGGACCCCGCAGCTGCAGGGGCTGACCGACGAAGCCCTCAAGGCTGATCCGCAGGAAGTCACCAGCCTTGGGCTGTTGGGTATTGCCGCGTTCGAAGGTCAGCGCTATCAACAGGCCATTGATTACTGGAACCGCCTGTTGGCGCAACTGCCTGCCGGTGATGCCTCCCGTGCGGCGCTGGAAGGCGGCGTGGCACGTGCTGCCGACAGGCTCAAGGCCAGCGGTGTTGAGCCCGTAACAACCGCTGCCGTTAGCGACAAGGCACCGGCGCGGCTCAAGGTACGGGTCGAACTGGCGGCAGCGCTGAAGGACAAGGTTCAGCCAGGTGACAGCGTGTTTATCTTTGCCCGTGCGAGCGAAGGCCCGCCGATGCCGTTGGCAGTGAAGCGGGTGACGGTGGCCCAGTTGCCCATCGAGGTCGAATTGGCGGATAGCGACGCAATGATGCCGAGCATGAAACTGTCGAACTTTCCTGAAGTCCAACTGGTTGCGCGCGTCTCTCGCGCAGGCCAGCCGACCAAGGGCGAGTGGATCGGCCGCAGTTCGCCGCTGGCCAGCAGTACCGAGGCGCAGCAGCACCTGACCATCGACAGCCCGGATCCTTAAGCGAGTAGCCTCATGAACAGCACCGTACGCCTCACCCTGATTACCCTGTTTCTGGGCCTGAGTGCGTGTACGGTGCAGCAGCCTTCGACTTACCCTGAACCGCCCATTGAGCGCCAGCCACCAGGGCCGGTGATCAAGCCGACGCCGCGCCCGGGCACAGTGCCGAGCAAGCCGACCGTTACCCCTTCGCAGAAACCGATGCCGCGCACCTCGGCCAGCTTCGCACCGCCGCCAGGCGGTGCCAGCCACTGGGACCCGCGCCTCGGGGTTTACGTGCTCGAAGGCCAGACCAACACCTTCTACCGGCAGCGCACCTACTACCGCTGGAATAACGGCTGGAGCTGGTCGACCAGCCTCCAGGGGCCTTGGCAGGAAACCGACAGCAGCGGTGTTCCGGGTGGTCTGGGACGGGCCTTTTCCAACTAGTCCGTGCTGGCGCACAATGCGCCCTCGCGGACAGTTCTGGAGCAAGGCATGACAAAGACGGTATTGGTGCTGGTAGAAACGGTCGACGACTACCTGCACCTGCTGCGCAACAACGGTTTCAACCTGATTCTTGCGCAGACACCGGCGCTACGGCGCGAGGCCATTGCTCGCCATGGCAGTGAAATCGATGCGGTGCTCACGCGCGGGCCGCTGGGCCTGCATGCCGATGAAATGGCGGCATTGCCACACCTGAAAATCATCTGCGTGATTGGTGCCGGCTATGAGCAGGTTGACCTTGCGGCAGCGGCAGCACGCGGTATCACCGTCACCAATGGGGCGGGCGCCAATGCATCGACGGTGGCTGACCATGCCATGGCCCTGCTGTGTGCGGTGGTTCGCGATATCCCCCGTGCCGATGCTTCAACCCGTCGTGGCGAGTGGAACCGGGTAATCAGCCCGTCGCTGGCCGGCAAGCGCCTGGGCATTCTCGGCTTGGGGGCGATTGGCCAGGCCATCGCCAAGCGTGGCGCTCTTGGTTTCGACATGCAGGTCAGTTACCACAGCCGCCAGCCACGTAGCGGCGTGCCCTACACCTATTGCGACAGTGTACTGGCGTTGGCACAGGCATCGGATTTTCTGGTGGTCGCCACGCCGGGGGGTGCCAGTACCCGGCACCTGATCGGCGCCACGGTGCTGGAGGCATTGGGTGAAGCGGGCTTCCTGGTGAACATCGCCCGGGCCAGCGTGGTCTGTACCGCCGACCTGGTCGATGCGTTGCAGCGAAAGCGCATCGCCGGTGCTGCGCTGGACGTTTTCGATGAAGAGCCTGCGGTACCTGAAGCGCTCAAGGCACTGCCGAATGTGGTGTTGACCCCGCACGTGGCCGGGCAGTCGCCGGAAGCAGCGGGTGATACGGTGCAACTGGTGCTGCGAAACCTGCAGGCGTTCTTTGCTGGCGAGCCCGTGCTGACCCCGGTCACTGCGTGATCATTGCCGGCGGATGGGCCGTCGCTTAAGGTTTTCTGGCGATAGCCGATACGCTCTATGCCTTGATATTCAACGAGTTTTAGACTGGAGTGTCTGCTGATGTTGCCGGATGATTTTTCGCCCGAAGTATATTTGGAGCTGCATGCCGATGTTCGGGCCGCTGGCATGGATCCCACTCAGCACTACCTTAAGTTTGGCAAGAATGAAGGTCGTCCCTATAAGCATGGCGCTGCTGTCACGCGTGACAAAAGCCTGCTTCACCCTAAGCTCGATAGCCCTTATCAGTACGATGGACTGGCCTCCAAGCACAACCATGACTTCATGATTGACCCGTCCTACGTCGCGGCCTACCAGCGAGGCATCGAAGCGACGGGTTGTGATTACAAGTGGTACTGGCGCGTCCATATCGGGCTGTGGGCCGCTCGCTCGGCAGCCAAGCACGAAGGCGATTTTGTCGAGTGCGGTGTCAACTATGGCTTTCTGAGTTCTGCAATCATGAAGGACCTGGATTGGGATACGACCGGCAAGCAGTTCTACCTGCTGGATACGTTTACCGGGCTGGATGAACGCTACCTGTCCGATAATGAAAAAAACGGCGGGGTCATCGAACGCAATCAGAGCGAAATCAAATCGGGCTTTTACACCACCAACCTCGATTCGGTGAAAAAGAATTTCTCCGAGTGGCGCAATGTGCGCATCGTCCCGGGAAGCATTCCTGATACGTTGGAGCACATCGAAGCCACCCGTATTGCGTTTCTGCACATCGATCTTAACTGCACGATACCTGAAGTGGCGGCTATCGATTATCTTTGGGACCGCCTGGTCCCCGGTGCCTTTGTACTGCTCGACGATTACGCCTACTTCGGCTATCAGCCGCAGAAGGAAGGGATGGATGCCTGGGCAAAGAAAATGGACCTTTCTATTGCCAGTTTGCCGACCGGTCAGGGCCTGCTCATCAAGCCTTGATGCCTTAGGCGGGGTCAACCGTTCGCCATCAGCCAGTCCGCAAAGACCTTCGCCGCAGGCGAAGGCATCACCTGTTTGTCGTGCACCAGGTAGTCAGCCTGCCCGGTATGCACGACAAAGTCCGAAACCGTGCGGATCTGCCCACTGTCGATCCGCTCGCGCGCCATGAACTCCCAGCCCAATCCCACACCCATGCCCTGCATCACTGCATCGAACACCAGATTGACCTGGTTGAACGTCACTGCGTCAGCCGGTGCTTTGTAGCGCACGCCCTGATGGTTGAACCAGTCGTGCCAGTCCAGGCAGTTCCAGGCCGAGGCGTCCAGTTGAATCAGGGGCAAGGCCTGCAGCTCACTGAGTGAGTGCACCGCTGGCAGTGGGCGTTGGGCACTGACAATCGGATAGATACATTCGTCAAACAGCTTGCTGGCCTGCAGCGAGCGCCAACGGCCATGACCGTAGAGGATGCCGAAGTCGTAGTCGGCGATCACGCTCTCGCTGATCTCGTTGCTGGCGTGAATGTTCACCGTCAGTTCGGGGTGTTGTTCGTTGAAGCGCAACAGGCGCGGGAACAGCCAGTACTGCGCCACAGCGTGCGTGCAGATAACGCTGACATTGCGGCTGCCATGGCCGCTCTTGAGCCGCAGCACATTAGCCAGCAGGCTCTCCAGCATAGGCTCGACGATGGCATTGAAGGCAGTACCGGCCTGGGTCAAGGCAATACCGCGTGCGCGCCGCTCGAACAACGGCGCCGACAAGTGATCCTCCAGCACCTTGATTTGCTTGCTGACTGCGCTTTGCGTCAGGCATAGCTCGCTGGCGGCGCGGGTAAAGCTGCCGGTGCGGGCGACCGCTTCAAAGGCAATCAGGGTGTCGAGAGGTGGCAAGTGTCGGTTGAAGCGGCTCATGTTCCAGGCCTGCGTTTACGGAATGCCCTGATCATAAGATCGAAGGCTGTAGGGGGGAAAGGTATTCCGTATGGGAATGGCTGCATGCCGAATGATCTTTTGTCGAGGGGCGTGTGAGCGGCTAGCCTGCGCGCATCAATCCATCAAGAGGTGTGTGCGGTGAAACGGGGTGTGGCCTATGCCGGCGTGGCCGGAGCGATGTGGGGAATGGTACTGATGGTGCCGCAGTTGTTGCCGGAGTTCAGCCCGGTGCTGCTCAGCTGCGCACGCTTCGTACTGTTCGGGGTGATTTCGCTGGTGCTTGCCATTCCCCTGCGTCAGGCCTTGCGCAAATTGACCCTGAGCGACCTGTGGATGCTCACGCGGCTATCGGTGATCGGCAACCTGATCTACTTCATCTGCCTGGTGGCCGCGATTCAGCGCCTGGGTGTGGCGCCAGCTTCGCTGATTGTCGGGGTACTGCCCTTGACCATCACCCTATACGGTCGCCATGACAGCGGCGCAATTGCCTTGTCGCGGCTGGCCGGCCCGTTAGGTTTGATCCTCGCCGGCATGCTCTGTATCAACCTGCAAACCTTCGCCGTAGAGCCGGGCGCCATGGCTGACAAGTTTATTGGTGTGCTGTACGCCTTGGGTGCGCTGCTGAGCTGGACCTGGTACGCCGTCCACAACAGCCGCTACCTGAAGCAGTCCGGGCATTTCGACAGCCACCAGTGGTCGGTGTTCTGTGGTGTGGCCACGGGCTTGTTCAGCTTGCTGCTGGTCGCTGCGATCTGGCTGTGGCAACCGGCTCAGTTGCACGTCGAGGCGCCGGCTGGTCGTTGGAACCTGTTCTGGCTTTACAGCCTGGGCAGCGCCTTGTTTGGCTCGTGGTTGGCCGCCTTGCTATGGAACGCCGCGTCCAAGCGGATGCCGTTGACCATGAGCGGCCAGTTGATCGTATTCGAAACGCTGTTTGCCCTGCTGTATGCCTTCATCTGGCGGCACAGTGGCCCGAGTGTGCTGGAAGCTGCCGCGATTGTGCTGGTGATTGGTGGCGTGTGCTGGTCGATGCGTCAGCATGAGCCCCAGCGGGCGGTAAGCGTTGCCTGAACTGAGGGTGTTGCCGGTTTACAGATTGCCGAGATCGGCTGGGACAATGGGGGATGGTGGCACTCGTGCAGAGCGTGGATTTCCTGCGTGGGCTTTGTTTTTCAGTGCGCGAAGTAGCAAGTGCTGATGGGCCATGGATGGCGCGTCCACGCGGGAGCGATGGCATAAGGAAGGAACCCGAAGCGCAGCGTAGGGCCGGATGTCGGGACAGGGCGTTTTGCCCACTTTTGTGCCGTTCAAAAGTGGGTCGCCGTAAAAGGCGAAACCAGCCGGTGGTGCCACTGCAGGGAATGGATAAGTTCACGAGGCAAGTGCCACAAATTACAAACCTGTATCGCCCCTGGTTTTTGTCGGTGCTTGCCAAACGCGCACATTCCTGAGAAAAGGCTGCGGCAATAGCGTACGTACGTTTCAACGAGGACAAGCATGAGCAGCGAACTGCAAATTACCGATATCCAGGTGGGCGAAGGCAAGGCCGTGGTCAAGGGGGCCTTGATCACCACCCAGTACCGCGGCTTTCTCGAAGACGGCACACCGTTCGATTCTTCCTATGAACGGGGCAAGCCGTTCCAGTGTGTTATCGGCACCGGGCGCGTGATCAAGGGCTGGGACCAGGGCCTGATGGGCATGAAGGTTGGCGGCAAGCGCAAGCTGTTCGTGCCATCGCACCTGGCCTATGGCGCACGCAAGATGGGCCCGGTGATCAAGCCTCACTCGAACCTGGTCTTCGAGATCGAATTGCTGGAAGTACTGACCCGCGACGATTGACCGCGGCCCCAGGCTGGCACGGCCATTACCCACCCGGCTGTGCCAGTGCGCGCCCACTCTACCAGCCATCTGTTTTTAGGTTTCCTGCCCCTCCTTTGCGCTGATTTTTTGTCTGTCTGTAGGACAAGATTGGTAGCATAGTGCTATCGACTTGGTCTCGTTGCTCGCGTCTTCGGACACTGGGTTCTTGCTCGGTCGACGTGTTAATGGACGATTGGCGGCAATGAGTGCAATGACCCTAGATAATTCAGATGTGATGTACAGGTTGCTGGTGCAGGGTGTGGTCGATTATGCGATCTACATGCTAAGCCCAGAGGGTACCGTGGCGAACTGGAACGCCGGTGCCGAACGCGCCAAGGGGTATCGGCAAGAGGAAATAGTCGGTCGGAATTTCGCGTGCTTTTACTCCCCGGAGGAACAGGCCGCAGGTGTGCCTCAGCGAGGGCTTGAGATCGCACGTCGTACGGGCCGCTTCGAGGCCCAGGGTTGGCGTTTTCGCAAAGACGGAAGCGCGTTCTGGGCGAACGTGGTCATCGACGCCATTTACGATGAACAGGGCGCGTTCATCGGCTTCGCCAAGGTCACCCGTGATATCACGGAGTTGCGTAACCGAGAGCAGCAACTGCTCGAGGCCAAGGAGCTGGCTGAACGTTACAGTGAACAGATGGCATCAATGTCGATGTTCCTGGATACGGTGATTGCCAATATCCCCTCCAGCGTTGTGGTTCAAGATGCCGTGACGCGGCAAATCCTGTTGGCCAACCGACAGGCTGAAACACTGTTCGATTGCCCGCACGCAGACATGGTCGGTAAGCGCAGTGAGGAATGCCTGGCCCCGCAGATAAGCGAATATTTTGAGCAGCTAGCGGACATAGCCCTGCTTACCGAGGTTGCACACCGTTCTGAGGACCAGCTTGAGACGCCGCGAGGTACTCGCACGCTGCGCTCACGAGCACTGAGCATTCATGGCCATGAGTCAGGCAAGCGCTACTTGATGTTGATTGCCGATGACATTACCGAAGAGAACGCTGCCAATGAAAAGATTCGCTTTCTGGCGCATCACGACATCCTGACGGGCTTGCCCAACCGCGTGCAACTGCGCCAGCGGCTGCATGACGCGTTGCTCCTCGATAACCTGATGTCATGTGTGACAGCAACCCTTTGTCTGGACCTGGACAACTTCAAGAACGTCAATGACGCCCTCGGGCATCAATACGGCGATGAACTGCTGCGCCAGCTTGCCGAGCGATTGCGCAAGGTGTTGCGCGGCCACGACACCCTGGCCCGTCTGGGTGGGGATGAGTTTGCGGTAATTCTTCCGGGCCTTTCAAAACCTGCTGATGCAGCGGAAGCGGCTCAACGGCTGATCGAGGCGGTAGAGCCGGAGTTCCTGATCGATGGGCATCGCGTATCGGTGGGGATCAGTGTGGGGATCGCCTTGGCTCCGAGTGATCACACCACCCCGGAAAAGCTGCTGCGTTATGCCGACATGGCGTTGTATGAAGCCAAGCGCAATGGGCGTAACTGCCATGCGTTTTTCCGGTTGGATATGGATGAGGCGGCGCGTAACCGGCGCACCATCGAACTGGAACTGCGCGATGCGATTGCCAACGAACAGTTGCAGTTGTACTACCAGCCGATCACGGATCAGGACCACACCGAGGTGGTGGGATACGAAGCGTTGATGCGTTGGCGTCATCCTGTCAACGGTCTGGTCGGGCCCCTGGATTTCATACCGATTGCCGAAGAGTCCGGCCTGATTCACGAAGTGGGAGCATTGGCGCTGAAGGAGGCATGTCGTGAAGCCGCCAGTTGGCCGGGCCAGCAGACGGTTGCGGTAAACCTGTCACCCATGCAGTTCAGAAACAGCCAGTTCGTCGCGCTGGTTGAACATGCGCTGAAGAGCTCGGGCCTTGAACCTCATCGGCTGGAACTGGAAATCACCGAATCCGTGTTGTTGGAAAATTCGCTGGGCAACATTGAAGCCCTGCGGCAGATCAAAGCCTTGGGCGTACGTATTGCCCTGGATGATTTTGGTACGGGTTATTCGTCATTGGGCTATCTGCGCTCGTTCCCGTTTGACAGAATCAAGATCGACAAAACCTTTACTCAGGATATGGAGCGCAGCCGTGAGGCGCTGGCCATTGTCAGTGCAATCACCGGTATTGGCAGGAGCCTCGACATCCAGACCACCGCTGAAGGTGTCGAAACCCGTACCCAGTTCAAGGGCCTCGTAGAGCAAGGCTGTTCTCACTTCCAGGGTTATCTGTTTGGCCGGCCTGAGCCTGCCGAGCGGCGCCTGGAGAGCATTTCCTCACTGATCTGACGCAATGGAGACGTATCGCATGGATGCTGTTGTACAGCAGGAACCTACCGGATGCGGCATTGCCGCCTGTGCCGCCCTGGCACAGATTGATTATGGCCAGGCGCGGCAGGTGGCCAATGCGCTGGGTATCTTTGCCGAGGACCGCGCGCTGTGGTCGGACACCCACTATGTTCGCCGTCTGCTCGGCGAACTGGGTATCGTTGCGGCCCCTGAGCAGCACCCCTTTGACGGGTGGGAGGCGTTGCCCGACCGCGCCCTGTTGGCGATCAAGTGGCGGCTGGTGGCTGGCCGGCCTTTTTGGCATTGGGTTGTCTTCGTGCGCGATGCAGAGGGCTGTTTTGTGCTGGACTCAAAAAAAGCCCTCAAGCACAACCGGCGTCAGGATTTCGGGCGCATGAAGCCCAAGTGGTACATCGCCGTGCCTCGTTGAGGTTGATGGCCCTTTGCCTGTTCTGTGACCGTTAGTGTGTCAGGAATGTCGAATGGGGGAATTGTTTCCCTTGTTCGCGATCTCGCCAGGTTAGTCGGGCGTGAAACAACACCCTGTGCGGCATTACGGGCAGTTGCCATGAGGGCAGCGTACGGCCGAGGCAGGGTTCCAGGGTCGTTTTGCATCAGTTAAAGGATGAGTGTTGATGCTTTCGATTTACCACCTCAAACCGCGCTTCCAGCGCGTACTGCGTCCGTTCGTCACCCGCTTGCACCAGCGCGGTGTGACGGCCAATCAGGTCACCGTGACTGCGGCAGTGGTTTCCTTGCTCATTGGGTTGCTGGTGGCACTGTTTGCCAGCCGGGCCTGGCTGTTTGCCCTGATACCGGTATGGATGTTCCTGCGCATGGCCCTCAATGCCGTGGATGGCATGCTGGCCCGTGAGTTCGGTCAGCAGTCCAGGCTGGGGGCTTACCTCAATGAGCTGTGCGATGTGATCGCCGACAGTGCCTTGTACCTGCCGTTTGCCCTGCTGGTTGGGGTGTCGCCATTGCTGGTGGTGTTGGTGGTGGTGTTGGCCGTGATCAGTGAATACGCCGGGGTACTGGGCCTGATGGTCGGGGCTGAGCGCCGTTACGACGGGCCAATGGGCAAGAGTGACCGCGCCTTTGTTTTTGGCGTGCTGGGCGCAGGTGTCGCCAGCGGCCTGTTGAGCAGCGTCTGGATCAACGGCCTGTTGGCCCTGGTATTGGCCCTGCTCGTGTACACCATCGTCAACCGTGTCCGCCAGGGGCTGGCACATCCTTGCACCTCCATCAATCCAACGGAATGAATCAATTGATGCGCGAAGCCCTGCAGCAGTCCTTCAGTACCCATGACAACGTCAGCCTGTTTTACCGCCACTGGCCGGCGGTTCAGCGCGATGAGGCCACGCCTCGCCGAGCGCTGGTGCTGTTCCACCGAGGGCATGAACACGGTGGCCGGATGGCTCACCTGGCCGACGAACTGGACCTGCCGGGCTTCGATGTGTTTGCCTGGGATGCACGCGGTCATGGCGAGTCGCCAGGTGCGCGGGGCGACAGCCCTGGCTTTGCCACCAGCGTGCGCGATGTACAGACCTTCATCGAGCATATCCGTGACCAGTACTGTATTGCGGTTGACCACATGGCGGTGGTTGCGCAAAGCGTCGGTGCGGTATTGATTGCGACCTGGGTTCACGACTACGCGCCGCCAATACGTGCACTGGTTCTGGCTTCGCCGGCCTTCAAGGTCAAGCTGTATGTACCGTTTGCCCGCACGGGCCTGAAGCTGATGCGCGCCTGGCGCGGCAACTTCTTCGTCAACAGCTACGTCAAGGCCCAGTTCCTCAGCCATGACCCGCAACGCATTGCCTCTTACGAGAGCGATCCCCTGATTACCCGGCCGATTTCGGTCAACATGCTGCTGGGGCTGTATGACGCCGCCGAGCGGGTGGTGGCTGATGCGCAGTCGATCCAGACACCGACCCAACTGCTGATCTCCGGTGCCGACTTTGTCGTGCACCGCAAACCGCAGGAGCAGTTCTTCGACCGGCTGGGCAGCGTGTGCAAGGAAAAACACATCCTGCCAGGCTTTTTCCACGACACCCTGGGTGAGCGTGAGCGCGCACAGGCTACCCAGCGTATGCGCCGTTTCATCCTGCGCAACTTCGCCGAGCCCATCGTCAGGCCGTCATTGCTCGACGCCGACCAGATCGGCTGGAGCTGCGCCGAGTCCGAAGCCCTGGCTGCACCCCTGCCGCTGAACTCGCCGCGTGAACTGTATTGGCGGGCGACTCGCGCCGGGCTGAAACTGGGTGCCACGCTCAGTGCCGGGGTCAAGCTGGGTTTCGACACCGGTTTCGATTCGGGCAGTACCCTGGACTACGTCTACCGTAACCAGCCCACCGGCAACTCGCCGCTGGGCCGCCTGATCGACCGCAACTACCTGAACGCTATTGGCTGGCGCGGTATCCGTCAGCGCAAGGTGCACGTCGAGGAGCTGTTGCGCCAGGCGATGGCATCGTTGCGCGAACAGCAGCGTCCCGTGCATATCGTCGACATTGCTGCCGGGCATGGCCGCTATATCCTCGAATCGTTGGAACAGGGCGCGCAACGGCCTGAGTCGATCCTGCTGCGCGACTACAGCGACCTGAACGTACGTGATGGTTCGGCCCTGATCGAGCAGAAAGGGCTGGGTGATATCGCCCGCTTCGTCAAAGGCGATGCCTTCGACCGCGAGGACCTGGCCGCGCTGGAACCCAAGACCCTGGCCGTGGTTTCCGGGCTCTATGAGCTGTTCGCCAGCAATGCCATGGTGAGTGATTCGCTGGCCGGTCTGGCCGCTGCAGTGGAAGCGGGGGGTTACCTGGTGTACACCGGGCAGCCTTGGCACCCGCAACTGGAATTCATTGCCCGCGCCTTGACCAGCCACCGTGAAGGGCAGGCCTGGGTGATGCGTCGGCGCAGCCAGGTTGAAATGGACCAATTGGTTGAGCGTGCCGGTTTCCGCAAGGTGACTCAGCGTGTGGACGAGTGGGGTATCTTCACCGTGTCTCTGGCTCAACGGGTGTCGTGATGGCGCCTGTTGAGGCAAGGGAGGCCGGGCTGTGGAAGCGCGGTGTGCTCTGGCTGTTACTGCTCGGGCCGCTGTTTTTCGCCAGTTACGGCTTCGCCAACCGGTTTACCGGCCAGCGTGATGATGTTGGCAGCCTGTTCTTTGCCTGGGAACAACACCTGCCGTTATGGCCCTGGACAATCGTGCCTTACTGGTCGATTGACCTGCTGTACGGGTTGTCATTCCTGCTACCGGCCAGTCGCCGCGAAATGGACCGGCATGGTCTGCGGCTGCTCAGCGCGCAGGTGATCTGCATTGCCTGTTTTCTTCTCTGGCCCCTGCGTTTCACCTTTGAGCGCCCGCCACTGGAGGGGACGTTCGGGCTGATGTTCGACCTGCTGATGGGCTTCGATAAACCCTTCAATCAGGCGCCTTCGCTGCACATCACCTTACTGGTCGTGCTCTGGGCCTGCTTTGCCCGCTATGCCCGTGGCGTCTGGCGCGTTCTGTTGCACGGTTGGTTCGTGCTGATTGGTCTGTCGGTCCTGACTACCTGGCAGCACCATTTCATTGATGTGCCGACCGGTGTAGCCGCAGGCTTGTTCTGCCTGTGGCTCTGGCCCAGCGAGGGGCAAAGCCCCTTGCGTACGCTGCAACTGGCGACCGACCCGAAACGCCGGCTGTTGGCTGTGCGCTACGGTCTGGGCTGCGCGGTGCTGGTGGCGCTGGCCTTGACCCTGAAAGGCAGCGCGCTGTGGCTACTGTGGCCGGCGCTGTCGTTGCTGTTGGTGGCGCTGAACTATGCCCTGTTCGGTGCCGAAGGCTTTCAGAAGCGTGCGGACGGGCGCCTGTCAGCCGCTGCGCAAGGGTTGCTGGCGCCTTACTTGCTGGCTGCCTGGGTCAACTCCCGGGTATGGACGCGGCAGCACCCACATCCCGTTCAGGTCGCTGACAACGTCTGGCTTGGGCGAATTCCAGCCGCCGGGCAGGCCCAGCCGTTTGCCGCGATCGTAGACCTGTGTGCGGAATTGCCGGTCGACAGCCGTGGCAAGGCCTATCGCAGCTTCCCGGTGCTCGACCTGACGGCGCCAAGCGCAGCCCGCTGCGAGGCGGCGGCGCAGGCCATCGAGGCCTTGCGCCAACAGGGGCCGGTACTGGTGTGCTGTGCGCTGGGTTACTCGCGCAGCGCAACGGCGGTGGCGGCCTGGTTGTTGTACACCCGCCGTTGCCGCGACATCGACAGCGCCCTGGCCTGTGTGCGCAAGGCGCGACCGCAGGTGGTGCTGGCCCAGGCTCAGCGCCAGGCCCTTATGCCTCTTGCAACGGTGGTGTCCGATGGCTACTGAGATGCACCTGAAGCTGGTCGTCAACCTGCTGCGCCGGGGGCGTGACCTGGACCGGTTTTCCACGGTGCTGACGGGGGTGGCGTTGCTTGTCGGGTTGGCGCCGTTGTTTGGGGTTGCACCTTCGTTGTTTGCTGCGCTGCTGGCCTCAGCCTTGCTGTTCTGTGGGTTGGTACAAAAGTACTTCGCCCTGCGGGTTGCCTTGGATGCCGACCTGTTCACCTGCCTGGCACAGCCGCCACAGGCCTTTGACCTGAAGGCCGAGGCCCTTGATAGCGCACTGCACGAGCTGGGCTTGCAGCCCGCGGCAACGGGTTCCAGAAGCCTGTTTGAACGTAGCCGGGGTGCATTGCGCTTGCTTCGGTTCCAGGCGTTATGGGTGTGTGCGCAATGCCTGATCGTGCTCCTGGCGTGCCTGTGCATGCCGTGGCTTTCCCTCATCGCGTAAGGAATTCTCGATGCTTGTTTCTCTGGTTGCCTTCGCCATAACCTCCGGTGCGCGGCTGCTGACCGGCGCACGTGCACTGTGGCTGGGGTGTAGCCCTGAGCCGGTGCAACGTATCTATTTTGCCAACCACAGCAGCCACGGTGACTTCGTGCTGTTCTGGGCCTCGCTGCCCGCCCATTTGCGTCAGCGTACCCGCCCTGTGGCCGGTGCCGA
Organism: Pseudomonas sp. HLS-6 TE3448; assembly: GCF_053629555.1. Lineage (NCBI taxonomy): Bacteria > Pseudomonadati > Pseudomonadota > Gammaproteobacteria > Pseudomonadales > Pseudomonadaceae > Pseudomonas > Pseudomonas sp. HLS-6 TE3448. The sequence goes on from NZ_JBRJIO010000001.1 coordinate 2,931,750, forward strand.
TTACTGGCTAACCGGGCGGTTGCGGCGTTTCCTGATCCAGCGGGTGTTCAACGGCGTGCTGATCGACCGCCAGCATGCGCTTCCAGACAGCCAGCCGTTGCAGGCGATGCTCGATGCGCTGGAGCAGGGTGACTCACTGATCCTGTTCCCTGAGGGCACGCGCAACCTCAGCGATGAAACCTTGCTGCCGTTCAAAAGTGGCCTGTACCACCTGGCGCGGCAACGGCCAGACATCGAGATCATTCCGGTGTGGATCGCCAACCTCAACCGTGTGATGCCCAAAGGCCGGGTGTTGCCGTTGCCACTGTTATGCACCTTGAACTTCGGCGAACCGATTTCGCTGGCGGCGGATGAGAGCAAGGCCATGTTCCTTGAACGATCACGGGACGCCTTGTTGGCCCTGGCAAAGGAGGGGGTCTGAAATGGACAGCACAACACTGCAACTGTTTGCCGGTATTGGCGGTATTCTGGTCCTGGCCACGGTCGTCGGCCAGCTCCTCAAATGGCGCGCCTCGGCACCGAACCCGGTGATCGACAATCTTAATGCCCGCATCAATGCCTGGTGGGTGATGGTCGCGGTGATCGGCATCGCCTTCATGATCGGTCAGGTCGGCGTGATCCTGCTGTTCTATGGCGTGTCGTTCTATGCCCTGCGCGAGTTCATGACCCTGACACCTACCCGGCGTAGCGACTATCCGGCGCTGGTGGCCGCGTTCTACTTTGCCTTGCCGGTGCAGTACCTGTTGATCGGGATGGACTGGTACGGGCTGTTCTCGATCTTCATCCCGGTCTACCTGTTCCTGCTGATGCCGATCCTGTCGTCACTGGGCGGTGACACCACGCACTTTCTGGAGCGCACCTCGAAAGTCCAATGGGGCCTGACGATTGCGGTCTACTGCGTGTCTGCCGTGCCCGCGTTGCTGACCCTGAATATTCCAGGCTATGAAGGGCGCAACCTGTTGCTGATCGCCTGGCTGATCCTGGTGGTGCAGCTGTCGGACGTGTTGCAGTACGTCTGCGGCAAGCTGTGGGGCAAGCACAAGATTGCGCCTAACCTGTCGCCGTCGAAAACCACCGAGGGCTTCTTCGGCGGCATCGCGCTGGCGACCCTGATCGGTGCGGCGCTGTACTGGATTACCCCGTTTGCGCCCTGGCAGGCCGCGCTGCTTGCGTTGGTGGTGTGCCTGCTGGGCTTTGCCGGTGGCCTGGTGATGTCGGCCATCAAGCGTGATCGTGGCGTCAAGGATTGGGGGCACATGATCGAAGGCCACGGCGGCATGCTCGACCGGCTGGATTCCGTCTGTTTTGCCGCCCCGGTGTTTTTCCACCTGGTGCGCTACGGCTGGAGTTGAACCGGCCATTGGCTATTCAGTTCATCGGCGGTAAACGGCGCTTGACCGGGGTCTTCTTGACGATGGCGGTGTTGGTCTCGGCATGGCTGTTGAGGCGATCGAGCAGGGTATCGAGCTGTTCCATCGAGCGCACATGCAGGCGGGCAATGAAGCAGTCGTCACCCGTGACCTTGTCGCATTCAGTGAACTCGGGGATGGCCTGGATCTGCCGTTCGACCTCCTGCAACTGGCCCGGCAGGGGGCGGATACGCACGATGGCCTGCAACTGGTAGCCAAAACTGCGTGGGTCGACGTCCACCGTGTAGCCCTTCAGTACACCGCGCTCCTCCAGGCGGCGCAGGCGCTCACTGACACTCGGCGCCGACAGCCCGCTGAGCTGGGCCAGTGCCTTGAGCGAGCGTCGAGAGTCTTCCATCAGGGCGTTGATCAGCAGTTGGTCGATGTCGTCAGTCATATCCGCCTCGTTAGGCAAAAAGGAAAAAGTGCCTTGATAAAAAAGGTTAACGCCAAGTTTAGCCTGCTTTTTCCGCTGGAATGGCCACCTCGGCGCTCGTCATACTTTGTCCATCGTATCGGAGGTGAGTGATGGACAGTTCAATACGTCGTGGGTCGCTGGAAATGGTCGCCGCCATGTTGATTTCGGGGACCATCGGTTGGTTTGTGCTGGTGTCCGGGCAACCGGTGCTGGATGTCGTGTTCTGGCGTTGCGTGTTCGGTGCCGGCACCTTGCTGGTGATTTGCGCGCTGTTTGGTTTCCTGCGCCCGGGTATCCTCAGCTGGGCTACCTTCGCCTTGGCGGTGCTCAGTGGCGTGGCCATCGTCGGCAACTGGGTGTTGCTGTTCGCCTCCTATTCACGGGCGTCGATTGCCATTGGTACAGCGGTGTACAACGTCCAGCCGTTCATGCTGGTGGCACTGGCCGCAGTGTTTCTCGGCGAGAAAATTACCCTGCCGAAAGTGTTCTGGTTGAGCATTGCCTTTGCCGGCATGCTGGCGATTGTCAGCGCTCATGGCGCTCAGCAAGGTTCGGGGGATGACTACCTGGCGGGGATTGGCCTGGCCTTGGGGGCTGCATTCTTGTATGCCGTTGCCGCGTTGATCATCAAGCGTCTGAGCGGCACGCCACCGCACCTGATCGCGTTGATTCAGGTCGGCACCGGCGTGTTGCTGCTGGCGCCCTGGGCCAACAGCAGCGGGTTGCCGCACGAAGCGAGCGAGCTGGCCAGCCTGGTGACATTGGGCATGGTTCACACCGGGTTGATGTACGTGCTGCTGTACGGCGCCATTCAAAAACTGCCAACCGCCCTGACCGGTGCCTTGTCGTTCATCTACCCGATTGCGGCGATCTTCGTCGACTGGCTGGCCTTTGACCATCGCCTGAGCCTGCTGCAGTGGCTGGGTGTCGCCGCGATCTTGCTGGCGGCGGCCGGTATGCAGCAGGGCTGGTGGTTCAAGCCGGCAAGGCCAGCGCCCAGGGTGGGGGAGTCGGGTTAGAATAGGCCGCTTTACAGCCTCGATCCTTGCCATGACTTCTGTTATCGACACCCTGCGCGAACACCTGCTCGACGCCCTCAACCCCGCTCCGGCGGAAACCCGGCGCTTGTTCCATGGCCGCGGTCGCTGCTGGCCGGGGCTTGAGCAGATCACCGTCGACTGGTTGCAGGGCGTGTTGTTGGTGTCATTGTTTCGCGAACCGCCTGAGGGCCAGTTGCCGGCCCTCGAGCAGATGCTGCTGGCGCTGGCGGCAGGCCCGCAGTGGCCCGGGCAGGCGATTCTTATTCAACACCGCTATCTGCCGGACAGCCCGGGGCATTGGTTGTTGGGTACACCGAGCGAGCATTGGCTGATCGACGAAGACGGCCTGCGCTACAAGCTCGACCTGGGCCTGAAGCAGAACACCGGGCTGTTTCTCGACATGCGCCATGGCCGTCGCTGGGTACGTGAACAGGCGGCGGGCAAGCGTGTATTGAACCTGTTTGCCTACACCTGCGGCTTTTCCGTGGCGGCGATTGCTGGTGGCGCCGAACAGGTGGTCAACCTCGACATGGCCAAGGCCGCCTTGAGCCGTGGGCGCGAGAACCACCGGTTGAATGAGCATGAACTGGCGCGGGTAAGTTTCCTCGGCCATGAGTTGTTCAAGTCCTGGGGCAAGGTACGCAAGGGTGGCCCCTATGACCTGATCATCATCGACCCGCCGACCTTCCAGCGTGGCAGCTTTGTCCTGACCCACGACTACAGCAAGATCCTGCGCCGCTTGCCGGAACTGCTGACAGAGCAGGGCGTGGTGTTGGCGTGCGTCAACGACCCGGCCATTGGCCCTGAGTTTCTCATCGAGGGCATGGCCGCCGAAGCGCCACACCTGCATTTCGTCGAGCGCCTGAGCAACCCGCCGGAGTTTCCCGACAACGATCCGGCGGGCGGCCTCAAGGCACTGGTGTTTACCCGAGGGGTCTAGTGGTTTTGCGCGTCACGGTGCGCGTTCAGGTTGTGGGTTTCGATGCCGTCTAGCACGGCATCGACCAGCCCTTTGGCCATTTGCACGGAATGCAGCGTGCTCCAGGCAAAGCCACGGCCCGTTTCGTCGGTGTACTGCACGGCCTGAGGGCACGTGTCGATGGCGCACTTGAGGAAAAGCGCCGCATGGACCAGTGCGTCTTCAGCACTGATGCCCGGTCGCACGGTGAACAACGGTGGGTGGCCTTCGCACTCGCCAAAGGTGGTTTCGGCTGTTTTGGCGAAAAGAAACGCGGGGGGATCGGGGACGATTTTTTTCATGCTGCACTCCTGGAGTCGTAATGGAGCTGCCACATGCTCGTCGCCAAACGAAATGGGTGGCAGCCGTGTGCAGGTTGGCGAACCGGGACGACACCAGGATAACCCGGCAGGGCCGAAGCCCTCCCACACACGGCCACCATAAAAAATGCACTTATGCCTGCTGGCATCTGCGCGCTCTAATGGTTGCTCGTTGGTATCGTTTCCCAGGTCGCCAAACCCGATCGCTGAAACGTCAGCGACCGTTCGAGACTACGTGCGAAGCGCTTCCCCGTGCAATCATTCGAGGTGGACAGAGGTTGTAGGATAATTCCTATGGCTGGGTTCGGCCAATAAGGTGAGAGGGTATATGCGCACCCTGTAGGAGCCGGGCTTGCCCGCGATGCAGGCGCCGCGTACTTGCAGGCAAGCCTGCTCACACAGAATGCAGTGTTCTTCGCTTACTGCCCGGTGTAGATCTGGTCGAAGACGCCGCCGTCATTGAAATGGGTCTTTTGCACGGTACGCCAGTCGCCGAAGGTCTTCTCTACCGAGAGGAAGTCGACTTTCGGGAAGCGGTCGGTGTATTTGGCCAGTACGGCAGGGTCGCGTGGACGCAGGTAGTTGTTGGCGGCGATTTCCTGAGCCTCGGGCGACCACAGGTACTTCAGGTACTCTTCGGCGGCGGCACGGCTGCCTTTCTTGTCGACCACTTTGTCGACCACGCTCACCGGTGGCTCGGCTTCGGCGGAAACGCTCGGGTAGATCACTTCAAACTGATCGCGCCCAAACTCACGGGCAATCATCTCGGCTTCGTTCTCGAAGGTCACCAGCACGTCGCCAATCTGGTTGGTCATGAAGGTGGTGGTGGCGGCACGGCCGCCGGTGTCGAGCACTGGCGCCTGTTTGAACAGTTTGCCGACAAAGGCCTTGGCCTTGTTCTCGTCGCCACCGTTCTTCAGCACATAGCCCCAGGCCGAAAGGTAGGTGTAGCGGCCGTTGCCCGAGGTTTTCGGGTTGGGCACGATCACTTGTACGCCGTCCTTGAGCAGGTCTGGCCAGTCTTTCAGGGCTTTCGGGTTGCCCTTGCGGACGATGAACACGGTGGCCGAGGTAAAGGGCGCACTGTTGTTCGGCAGGCGGGTCACCCAGTTGTCCGGGACCAGTTTGCCGTTGTCGGCCAAGGCGTTGATGTCGGTGGCCATGTTCATGGTGATGACATCGGCAGGCAGGCCATCGATCACCGAGCGTGCTTGTTTGCTCGAGCCGCCGAAGGACATCTGTACGGCGATTTTCTCTTTGTGCTCGGCTTCCCAGTGCTTCTGGAAGGCGCTGTTGTAGTCCTTGTAGAAGTCGCGCATCACGTCATAGGAGACGTTGAGCAGGGGCGGCGCGGCCTGGGCCAGGTTGCCCAAGGCCAGGCCTGCGGCGAGAAGCGAGGCACTGAAGAGTTTTTTCACTGCGCATTCCTTGTTCTAGTGGGGTTAGCGGCATTATGCCTGCGACTATAGCGGTTCGGCCTTAGTCGATAAAAGATTAAAAAGTGATTTGTTTATTCGTTTTTCTTGAACAGTGCATTGCCGCAGCGGGAGCAGAACGCGGCGCTGTTTTCATGGCTGTCCTTGCGGCATACCGGGCAGGGGTGCTGCAGCTTTTCACCGCGCATGGCGTTGGCCAGCTCGGCAGTGAAGATGCCGGTGGGCACGGCAATGATCGAGTAACCGGCAATCATCACCAGTGATGAGAGCATCTGCCCTAACGGGGTCTTCGGCACGATATCGCCGTAGCCGACGGTGGTCAGTGTGACGATGGCCCAGTAGATGCCTTTCGGGATGCTGGTAAAGCCACGGTCCGGCCCTTCAATCACGTACATCAGGGTGCCGAACACTGTCACCAGGGTCGATACGCTGAGCAGGAACACAATGATCTTCTGGCGGCTGCCTTGCAGGGCCGCGAGCAGGTAGTTGGCCTGCTTGAGGTAGGGCATCAGTTTGAGTACCCGGAAAATCCGTAGCATTCGGATCACGCGGACAATCAACAGGTACTGCGCATCGCTGTAGTACAGGGCAATGATGCCGGGCACGATCGCCAGCAGGTCTACCAGGCCGTAGAAGCTGAAGGCATAGCGCAGCGGTTTGGGCGAGCAGTACAGGCGCAGAATGTATTCGACCAGGAATATCGCGGTGAAGCCCCACTCGAGCGTCGTCAGCAGCCCAACGTAGTCGCGATGTATCTCGTCGATGCTGTCCAGCACCACGGTCACCAGGCTGGCGAGGACGATCAGCAGCAGGATGCTGTCGAAGCGCCGGCCAGCGAGGGTGTCGGTTTGGAAAACAATGATGTAGAGCCGCTCTCGCCAGCTCACGGGGGTGTCCATAGGCTCGTTCCGGTAATTAACGGAGCAGAGCCTAGGGGTTGGGTCTTAGCTGTGCAAGCGACGTGAGCCGTGGGCAAGCGGTTGGCGCAGGGTGGTTCTGTATGCCGGACCCACTGCGAACAGGCTCAATGTGGCTTAACCCGGGAAGTGCTGTTTGGCGATCTCTACCACTTCCTGTTCGGTGATTGGAGCAAGTGCCGCCACCGCCCACAGATCGTAGGATGGATGGGCACGCTGTATTGGCAGCACCATGTCGAAGCCGGCCGCTTGAAGGGAGCCGGTCAGTACCTTTTTAGTAAAACCACAACGGTGCGCCATGAACAGGTTGCCGTTGGCCATGGCCGGGCGATGGCCGTAGAGGATGTCGATCGGTGCGATCGGTCCTGCCGGCGAAAGGTAGGCTTCGTCGGTCAACTTGTCTTCGGCAACCAGGGCGCACACCGACTGCAGGTCCGGGCAGGTGATGATCAAGAAGCCGCCAGGCTTGAGGACGCGCTTGAACTCGGCCAGGGCTACCGGCACTTCATGGGGATAGAGATGCTCGATGTTGTGGCTGGAGAACAGCGCATCCACCGAAGCGTCCTTGACTTGGGACATGTCTGTCATGGTGCCGACGATGTCCGGGTTGACACTCTCATCAATGTCGAAGCGCAGCTCTTGCCACTGCTCCGAGGCGAAGCCCTTGGTCGTGCTGTTCTTTCTTTTTGGACCACAACCTACATGGAGGAAGGTTTTCACAATCAGTTACTCGATCAAGGCCCTTGCCGAATGGCAAAAGGGGGAATGGGTGCATGCTTCGCTGGTCAATCCCTGTCGACAGACGAAGTGTCCCGCGCACACTAGGGGAAGTGCAGGGGAGGGGTCAAGGTCATGGCTGCTACAGCCGCGTACGGCTGTATCTTCAGCGCTCAAATAAACGGTTGATGGCGATGTAGCGCTATTGCGTTGCGGCTCAATCCTATAAAGCTTTTGTTTTTTATAACTAAAAGATATTTAAGGGCAAAGAGCCATCAAAAAAGATTCTTAATGTTTCTCCGGATTGTGTCGCTAAAGACTGGTGGGCTACCAAAATTTCCGCCCAAGGCTACGGCGACAACGCTGGCAGCGCAGTTAATGACCCCAGACAGGATGCGTTCATGAGCTTTATCTCTTCGTTGACCCCAGCGCAAGTCGCTGCCTTGAGTACAACAACCATTGCGGGGCTTGCGACTCAGGATATTGCAGCCCTGAGCACCGCGCAGATCGCCCAGATGACGACCGCACAGATTGCGGTTATCACCAAACCGAACATTGCCGTGCTATCGACAGTGCAAGTACCGGCGCTGACGACCGCACAAATCGCTGCCTTGACTACTGCTCAAGTCACCGCACTGAAAACCACCCAGGTTGCCGCATTGACCACTACCCAGGTGGCGGCCATCGAAACAGCTGACATCGCGGCCTTGCCAGTGACTAGCGTCGCTGCTTTGACTACCGCGCAGACGGCTGCCCTGACCACTGCTCAGGTCGTGGCGCTGACTACTGCCCAGGTTGCTGCACTGAAAACCACCCAGGTTGCTGCCTTGACTACCACGCAAGTGGCAGCCCTCGAAACCGCTGATATCGGCGCGCTGACCACCGCGGGCGTCGTCGCCCTGACCACCGCCCAGGTGGCTGCCCTGACCACGGCCCAAGTGGCGGCGCTGAAGCCGGCCCAGATCGCTGCGTTGGAAACTGCCGACGTGGCAGCCTTGACCACTGCTCAGGTGGTAGCACTGACCACGGCTCAGGTCGCGGCGCTGAAGCCGACCCAGATCGCAGCCTTGACCACCACGCAAGTGGCCGCTATTGAAACGGCTGACATTGCTGCCTTGCCAGTGGCCAGCGTTGCGGCCCTGACCACGGCCCAGACGGCCGCGCTGACCACCGCTCAGGTTGTGGCGCTGACCACCGCCCAGGTTGCCGGGCTGAAACCGGCTCAAGTGGCCGCGCTGACCACCACGCAAGTGGCGGCCATGCAGCCTGCTGATGTCGCGGCACTGTCTACCGCTGGCGTTGTCGCGTTGACCACCGACCAGGTGGCGGCCCTGACCACGGCCCAAGTGGCGGCGCTGAAACCGACCCAGATCAGTGCCATGCAGACTGCCGATGTCGCGGCGCTGACCACCGCTCAGGTCGTAGCCTTGACTACCGCTCAGGTTGCTGCGCTGACCACGGCTCAAGTGGCTGCCCTGACCACCACGCAAGTGGCGGCCCTCGAAGCCGCTGATGTCGGTGCGTTGACCACCGCAGGTATCGTAGCCCTGACCACCGCCCAGGTGGCGGCCCTGACCACCGCCCAAGTGGCGGCGCTGAAGCCGGCCCAGATCAGTGCCATGCAGACTGCCGACGTGGCAGCCCTGACCACCGCCCAGGTCGTAGCGTTGACTACCGCTCAGGTTGCAGCGCTGACCACGGCCCAAGTGGCTGCGCTGACCACCACGCAAGTGGCCGCTATTGAAACGGCTGACATTGCTGCCCTGCCAGTGGCCAGCGTTGCGGCCCTGACCACGGCCCAGACCGCTGCCCTGACCACCGCTCAGGTCGTTGCGCTGACCACCGCCCAGGTTGCCGGGCTGAAACCGGCTCAAGTGGCCGCGCTGACCACCACGCAAGTGGCGGCCATGCAGCCTGCTGATGTTGCGGCGCTGACCACTGCGGGTGTTGTTGCGTTGACCACCGCCCAGGTGGCCGCACTGACCACGGCCCAAGTGGCCGCACTGACCCCGACTCAGATCGGTGCGCTGGAAACCGCTGATGTGGCGGCCCTCACTACCGCTCAGGTCGTGGCTTTGACCACTGCCCAGGTCGCGGCGCTGAAGCCGGCTCAGATCGCAGCCCTGACCACCACGCAAGTGGCGGCCATGCAGCCTGCTGATGTTGCGGCACTGTCTACCGCTGGCGTTGTCGCGTTGACCACCGCCCAGGTGGCTGCGCTGACCACGGCCCAAGTGGCGGCGCTGAAGCCGACCCAGATCAGTGCCATGGAAACTGCCGACGTGGCAGCCTTGACCACCGCCCAGGTCGTAGCCCTGACCACGGCTCAAGTGGCGGCCCTGACCACGGCTCAAGTAGCAGCGCTGACCACCACGCAAGTGGCCGCTATTGAAACGGCTGACATTGCTGCCCTGCCAGTGGCCAGCATTGCGGCCCTGACCACGGCCCAGACCGCTGCCCTGACCACCGCTCAGGTCGTAGCGCTGACCACTGCCCAGGTGGCGGCGCTGAAGCCGACCCAGATCGCGGCCCTGACCACCACACAAGTGGCGGCCATGCAGCCTGCTGATGTTGCGGCGCTGACCACTGCGGGTGTTGTTGCGTTGACCACCGCTCAGGTTGCAGCGCTGACCACAGCCCAAGTGGCCGCCCTGACCCCGACTCAGATTGGTGCGCTGGAAACCGCTGACGTGGCGGCCCTGACTACTGCTCAGGTCGTGGCTTTGACCACTGCCCAGGTCGCAGCGCTGAAGCCGACTCAGATCGCAGCCTTGACCACCACCCAAGTGGCGGCCCTCGAAACCGCTGATGTCGGCGCGTTGACCACTGCGGGCGTCGTCGCCTTGACCACCGCCCAGGTGGCGGCCCTGACCACAGCCCAAGTGGCGGCGCTGAAGCCGACCCAGATCGCTGCCCTGGAAACTGCCGACGTGGCAGCCTTGACCACTGCCCAGGTCGTAGCCCTGACCACGGCTCAGGTCGCGGCGCTGAAACCGACCCAGATCGCAGCCTTGACCACCACGCAAGTGGCCGCTATTGAAACGGCTGACATTGCTGCCTTGCCAGTAGCCAGCATTGCGGCCCTGACCACGGCCCAGACCGCTGCCTTGACCACCGCTCAGGTCGTGGCGCTGACCACCGCCCAGGTTGCCGGGCTGAAACCGGCCCAAGTGGCCGCGCTGACCACCACGCAAGTGGCGGCCATGCAGCCTGCTGATGTTGCGGCGCTGACCACTGCGGGTGTTGTCGCCCTGACCACCGCCCAAGTTGCTGCGCTGACCACGGCCCAAGTGGCCGCACTGACCCCGACTCAGATCGCAGCGCTGGAAACCGCTGACGTGGCGGCCTTGACCACTGCCCAGGTCGTAGCCTTGACCACTGCCCAAGTGGCGGCGCTGAAGTCGACTCAGATCGCAGCCCTGACCACCACGCAAGTGGCGGCCCTCGAAACCGCTGATGTCGGCGCGTTGACCACTGCGGGCGTCGTCGCCTTGACCACCGCTCAGGTGGCTGCCTTGACCACGGCCCAGGTGGCGGCGCTGAAACCGACCCAGATCAGTGCCATGGAAACTGCCGACGTGGCAGCCTTGACCACCGCTCAGGTGGTGGCGCTGACCACGGCTCAGGTCGCGGCGCTGAAGCCTACCCAGATCGCAGCCTTGACCACCACGCAAGTGGCCGCTATTGAAACGGCTGACATTGCTGCCTTGCCAGTGGCCAGCATTGCGGCCCTGACCACGGCCCAGACCGCTGCCCTGACCACCGCTCAGGTCGTAGCGCTGACCACTGCCCAGGTTGCAGCGCTGACCACGGCTCAAGTGGCCGCGTTGACCACCACGCAAGTGGCGGCCATGCAGCCTGCTGATGTTGCGGCGCTGACCACTGCGGGTGTTGTTGCGTTGACCACCGCTCAGGTTGCAGCGCTGACCACGGCCCAAGTGGCCGCCCTGACCCCGACTCAGATCGGTGCGCTGGAAACCGCTGATGTGGCGGCCCTGACTACCGCTCAGGTCGTCGCCTTGACCACGGCCCAGGTAGCGGCGCTGAAGCCGACTCAGATCGCAGCCTTGACCACCACGCAAGTGGCGGCCCTCGAAACCGCTGATGTCGGCGCGTTGACCACTGCGGGCGTCGTCGCCTTGACCACCGCTCAGGTGGCAGCCCTGACCACGGCCCAAGTGGCGGCGCTGAAGCCGACCCAGATCGCTGCGCTGGAAACTGCCGACGTGGCAGCCTTGACCACCGCTCAGGTGGTGGCGCTGACCACGGCTCAGGTCGCGGCGCTGAAGCCGACCCAGATCGCAGCCTTGACCACCACGCAAGTGGCCGCTATTGAAACGGCTGACATTGCTGCGTTGCCAGTAGCTAGCATTGCGGCCCTGACCACGGCCCAGACCGCTGCCCTGACCACCGCTCAGGTCGTTGCGCTGACCACCGACCAGGTTGCCGGGCTGAAGCCGGCTCAAGTGGCCGCGCTGACCACCACCCAAGTGGCGGCCATGCAGCCTGCTGATGTTGCGGCGCTGACCACTGCGGGTGTTGTCGCCCTGACCACCGCCCAGGTGGCCGCGCTGACCACGGCCCAAGTTGCCGCACTGACCCCGACTCAGATCGGTGCACTGGAAACCGCTGATGTAGCGGCACTCACTACTGCCCAGGTCGTAGCCTTGACCACTGCCCAAGTGGCGGCGCTGAAGTCGACTCAGATCGCAGCCCTGACCACCACGCAAGTGGCCGCTATTGAAACGGCTGACATTGCTGCCTTGCCAGTAGCCAGCGTTGCGGCCTTGACCACGGCGCAGGCGGCTGCCCTGACCACCGCGCAGGTCGTAGCGTTGACTACCGCTCAGGTTGCAGCGCTGACCACGGCCCAAGTGGCCGCGTTGACCACCACGCAAGTGGCGGCCATGCAGCCTGCTGATGTTGCGGCGCTGACCACCGCTGGCGTTGTCGCCTTGACCACCGCCCAGGTTGCAGCACTGACCACGGCCCAAGTCGCAGCACTGACCCCAGCCCAGATCGGTGCGCTGGAAACCGCTGATGTGGCGGCCCTGACTACCGCTCAGGTCGTCGCCTTGACCACGGCCCAGGTAGCGGCGCTGAAGCCGGCTCAGATCGCGGCCCTGACCACCACGCAAGTGGCGGCCCTCGAAACCGCTGATGTCGGCGCGTTGACCACCGCGGGCGTCGTCGCCTTGACCACCGCTCAGGTCGCTGCCCTGACCACCACGCAAGTGGCGGCGCTGAAGCCGACCCAGATCAGTGCCATGGAAACTGCCGACGTGGCAGCCTTGACCACCGCCCAGGTCGTAGCCCTGACCACGGCTCAAGTGGCGGCCCTGACCACGGCTCAAGTGGCCGCGCTGACCACCACGCAAGTGGCCGCTATTGAAACGGCTGACATTGCTGCCCTGCCAGTGGCCAGCATTGCTGCCCTGACTACGGCCCAGACGGCTGCCCTGACCACCGCTCAGGTGGTGGCGCTGACCACCGCCCAGGTTGCCGGGCTGAAACCGGCCCAAGTGGCCGCGCTGACTACCACGCAAGTGGCGGCCATGCAGCCTGCTGATGTCGCTGCGCTGACCACCGCAGGTGTTGTTGCGTTGACCACCGCCCAGGTGGCTGCGCTGACCACGGCCCAAGTCGCAGCCCTGACCCCGACCCAGATCGCAGCGCTGGAAACCGCTGACGTGGCGGCCTTGACCACTGCCCAGGTCGTAGCCCTGACCACGGCTCAAGTGGCGGCCCTGACCACGGCTCAAGTGGCCGCGCTGACCACCACCCAAGTGGCGGCCCTCGAAACCGCTGATATTGGCGCGTTGACCACTGCGGGCGTTGTGGCCTTGACCACTGCCCAGGTGGCGGCCTTGACCACTGCTCAGGTAGCGGCGCTGAAGCCAAGCCAGATCGCTGCGCTGGAAACCGCCGATGTGGCAGCCTTGACCACGGCCCAAGTGGTAGCACTGACCACTGCACAAGTTGAGGCGCTGAAGCCGACTCAAATCGCAGCCCTGACCACCACGCAAGTGGCGGCCATGGAAACTGCCGATATTGGCGCACTGACCGCTGACCAACTGGCAGCGTTGACCACTGCTCAGGTGGCAGCTCTGACCACCACACAAGTGGCAGCGCTGAAGCCTGCTCAGATCAGCGCACTGGAAAATGCCGATGTGGCTGCGCTGACCACCGCACAAATCGTAGCGCTGACCACGGCTCAGGTTGCGGCCTTGACCACGGCACAAACTGCGGCATTGACCACCACTCAATTGGCGGCCATGGAAACCGCGGACATCGCCGCTCTGACGGTGACCGACGTTTCGAGCCTGACAACTGCGCAGGTGTCTGCACTGACCACCGCTCAAGTGGTTGCCCTGACCACTGCACAAGTTGAGGCGCTGAAGCCGACTCAAATCGCAGCCCTGACCACCACGCAAGTGGCGGCCATGGAAACTGCCGATATCGGCGCCCTGACCGCTGACCAACTGGCAGCGTTGACCACTGCTCAGGTGGCGGCCCTGACCACGGCGCAGATCGTGGCCCTCAAGCCAACCCAGATCAGCGCTCTGGAAACCGCTGATGTAGCGGCCCTGACCACCGCCCAGATCGTGGCAATCGAAACCACAGACCTGGCGGCGTTGACCACTGCCCAGGTAGCGGCCTTGACCACTGCGCAAGCTGCGGTCCTGACCACGGCGCAACTGTCTCATCTGTCGATGACCCAGGTTGACGCGTTCACCACTCCGCAACTGCAGGCGATGAGCGCTACTCAGCTGGATGCGCTGGCCTTGTCCACGCCATTGGTCCTGGACCTTAACGGTGATGGCGTGCAGACCGCGCACCTGAGCACCGGCGTCAAGTTCGACCTCAATGCCGATGGCCTCAAGGAAACGACCGGCTGGGCGACTGGCGGTGACGGCCTGCTGACGCTCGACCTCAATGGCGATGGCAAGGTCAACGATGGCTCCGAGTTGTTTGGTTCCTCGTTCCACCTGCCGGACGGTTCGCTGGCCAAAGACGGCTTCGAGGCGCTCTCCAGCCTGGACAGCACCCATGACGGCGTGGTCAACGCGGCTGACCATCTGTTCGCGGCGCTGCAAGTCTGGGTCGATGCCAACAACGATGGTGTCAGTGATCAAGGCGAGCTGCACAGCCTCTCGGATCTTGGCATCACCCAGTTCAACCTGGATGTGGCCAAGACAACCGAGCTCAACAACGGCAACCTGATCGGTCTGAACAGCAGCTACGAAACCAGCGATGGCCAGACTCACACGATCGCCGACGTCTGGTTCCGCACCGACGGCAATGGCAATCAGTCCATTGACCTGACCAAGCTGGATTCGCAGGCGGTCGATGCTCATTCTCTGGGTGCGATCGATCTGGCGGCTGATGGCGGCAAGGCAAGCGTACTGACGGTTGATGCCCAGGCAGTCAGCAAGCTCGGTCAGGCCGGTCAGGTTGATCTGGCGAGCGGCGCTGCGGCACCGGTGCAGATGATCATCAACGGTGACCACAACGATACGGTCAACATCACTGGCGACAGTGGCGAGTGGCATGCGGCCGGTACCACGACGGTCGATGGCGCCAGCTACAACGTGTTCAACGATGGCGACGTACAATTGTTGGTTGCAACCGATGTGCAGACTTGGATTCACTGATTTTCAGTGGTAAACCTTGACTGACCCGATACCGGGCTCGAAAGAGCCCGGTATTTTTTTATTGGTGGAGACCTTCGCGTAAATGCTTAGAGAGAATCTTGAGAGCCCGGACCTCGATGTCATGCTGGCAGCAGCCCTGCAGCTGGCCGAGGGTGTCGCTCTTGAACCGATGAAGTTGCTCGAAACCGCAGACCGGCTCAATGGCGCGCAACGTATCACTGATGTGGCGGCGCTTTACCAGCGTTGGCTGCAGCACTGCCATTCGTCGGTCAATTACATTATCCAGTTCAACCTGGGTGTCACGCTTTCTCAACTGGGGCAGGTCCAGGCCGCAGAAAATGCCTATCGCGCCGCTATTGCCCAGAACCCGGAGTTCGCCCAGGCCTGGTTCAATCTTGGGACGTTGCTGGAACGTCAGCACAAGCCGCAGGAAGCCTTGGCCACCTGGCAGTCGATGCTCGATAACCGCTTGGTCGACACCGCGCAAAGCCGCGAGCTGTACCTGATGACCTGCAATAACCTGGGTCGCCTGCTGGAAGAAACCCGTCAGTTGCAGGCCTCAGAAGCCATTCTGCGCGCCAGCCTGGAGGCTGACCCAGCCCAACCCAAAGTCATTCAGCACTGGGTGCATTTGCGCCAGAAACAGTGTGTCTGGCCAGTCTATGAGCCGCCGGCAGGCCTGAGCCGTGGTGACCTGCTCAAGGCTTCGTCGCCCTTGGCGCTGCTCGCCGGCAGCGACGACCCCGGGCTGCAACTGGCCGCTGCGGTGCACTTCGTCAAGGAGCGGGTAAATGTGCGGGTACCCGCACTGGCCTCGGCCCAAGGCTATGGTCACCAAAAGCTGCGCATCGGTTTCCTGTCTTCGGACTTCTGCCTGCATGCGGTGTCGTTGCTGACTGTGGAGTTGTTCGAGTTGATCGATCGTCAGCGCTTCGAGGTGTACGGTTTTTGCTGGAGCCGTGAAGATGGCTCGGCCTTGCGCGAGCGGGTCAAGCAGGCCATGGATCACTTTGTGCGTATCGCCGATATGGATGATGCGGCCGCCGCACAATGCATTCGCGACCATGAAATTGACATTCTCATAGACCTTCATGGCCTCACGTCCGGAGCGCGTCCGGACATTCCGGCGTATCGTCCGGCTCCGGTGCAGATGACTTACCTGGGTTTTCCAGGCTCGACTGGCCTGCCTGGCATCGATTACGTGATTGCCGACCGCTACCTGATCCCCGACAGCGAGAAGGCGTACTACAGCGAGACGCCTCTGTACCTGGCGCAGATCTACCAGTGCAGTGACCGGCAGCGGCCGGTTGCGGCATTGCCGACCCGCGCCGAGTGCGGCTTGCCGCAAGAGCGCTTTGTATTCTGCTCGTTCAACAACAACTACAAATTCAACGAAGAGGTGTTCGACTGCTGGATGCGCATTCTAAAGCGCACTCACGACAGTGTGTTGTGGCTATTGGCCGACAATCCCTGGGCGCAGGAGAATCTCTGCGCCAGGGCGCAGGCACAGGGTGTGGATACGTCGCGCCTGTTCTTCGCCCCGCGCGTCGCGCCGGCGCAATACCTGGCTCGTTACAGCGCGGCGGATCTGTTCCTGGACGCGTATCCGTTCAACGCCGGTACCACGGCCAACGATGCCTTGTGGATGGGCTTGCCGGTGCTGACCCGTTCGGGACGTACCTTTGCCTCGCGCATGGCGGGCAGCCTGCTGACTTCGCTGGGGTTGCCGGAGCTGATCACCACCACGCTGGCAGAGTACGAAGAGCGTGCCGTTGAACTGGCGACGCAGGCGGACCTGTTGCGCGGCTTGCGTGAGCGGCTGCGCCAGGGGCGCGAGCATTCTGTGCTGTTCGACACGCCGCGCTTCGTCAGGGATTTCGAAACCGCAATCAGCAGTGTGGCGCCTGGCAGGGTTTAGCCAGGTCGTTCGCGGCTGACGCCCGCCGGATGCCCTCGGGCGGTGGGAGAGCGAAAGGGGTTGTCAGAACAACCCCTGGACCTTTTCAAGCTCGCTGCGGGTCATCTGGCCGGTGCGGGTGTGCAGGTTGACGTAGCTTTGCAGCATCGCCAGCTTGGTATCGAGCAGGTCACGCTTGGCGGAGAACAGGCGCTGCTGGGCGTCGAGGATGTCGACCGTCGAGCGCACGCCGCCCTCATAGCCTTTTTCAGCGGATTTCAGGGCGATCTGGCTGGAGCGTACGGCGGTCACCAGGGCCTTGATCTTCTCGAATCCTGCCACCACACCCAGGTAGTTAAGCTCGACGTCTTCGTTCAGTTGCTGGAACTGGGCATCATAGTTGGACCGGGCGCTGTCCAGGGCGGCTCGGGCTTTTTCGGATGAAGCACTCACTCCGCCGCCTTGGTACAGCGGGATATCGATCACCACACCCAGGTAGTACGTCGACTGCCGCTGGGACATTTCGTTGACGTAGCTCTGGTCGATCTGTGCGAGTCGGCCGCTCAGCGCAACGGTCGGGTAGTGTCCGGCCTTCTGCTGTTTGAGGTTGGCTTCGGCCAATTTGATCGAAGCACGGCTGATGCCCAGTGTAGATGCGGCCTGATCAGCCTTGAGCATCCAGTAATCCAGGTCCTGTTCGGGGGCCAGCAAGGCAGCACGCGGTGCCTGTTCCTGCATCTCTGGGATCTCGCTGACGGCGATACCCGCGCGACCTGCCAGCTTGCGCAAGGCCGCGCGATGCTGGGCCTGCAGTTGGATCTCCAGAGCGAGGATCGAATCGAGCCGGGCCTGCGCTTCTTCGCGGTCGGTGATGGTGCCTTCACCAGCTTCAAACAGGCGCTGGGATTGCTTGGCCAGGGCTGCGATCGAGGCTTTCTGCTGGGTAGTCAGCTTGAGTTCGTTTTCCACCTGTGCGAGGTCGAAATAGGCTTGCACTACGCGGTTGAACAGTTCTTGATCGGCCCCCTCGTGCTGGACTTCGCCGAGTTGCCCGCGAGCCTTGGCCTGCTCATAGGCCGCCCAGCGGGCTTTGTCGAACAGCGGCTGGGTGACCGACAGGGCAGCGCTGTCGGAGGAGTACTGATCGTTCTGGCTGCTGGCCTGGGACTGTTTTTCAAACTGGCCGCCATGGCCATAGCGAGCGTTGATGGCTACCTGCGGCAGCAAGCCGCTGCGGCCGATCGCTTCTTCCTGGCGCGATGCTTCGTAGTCGTGGCTGGCGACCTTGTAGGTCGCATCGTTGAGTCGCGAAGCATCATAGAGGTCGACCAGCGACAACGGCTGCTCACCCGCCATCAGCCGGCACGAGCAGAACATAGAGAGCAGCAAGGCTATGCGTACGGGCACGGTCATTCTTCCTTGAACGCGCCGGCCATACGCTCGGCCACCGGCTGCATCAGGTAATTGGCGAGGGTGCGCTCACCCGTTTTGACCAGGACTTCGGCTTGCATGCCCGGCTTGATATCCAAGCCCAGCTCGCGCAGTTTGATGATGGCCTCGGGGCTGACCGAGACCTCCACCGAGAAGTAGGGCGACCCGGTGTGTTCGTCGATCAACTGGTCGGCCGATACTGTGGTCACCTTGCCGACGATCACAGGGGTGTGTACCCGCTGCAATGAACCGAAGCGCAGGTCAACGGGTAGTTCCGGCTTGAGCCGGTCGGCCATCATCGGCGGAAACTGCGCCTTGACCACCCAGCTGGAGCCTTGCGGGACAATGTCCATCAGGCGCTGGCCCGCCGGTGCGATACCGCCGACGGTATGCACGGTCATGCCCATCACCTGGCCGGCAACGGGCGCGACGATGGCGGCGCTGTTGACCTCGAATTCCAATGACTTGATCTGGTCGATCAGGCTTGAGGTCTGCGCCACGACCTGGGTCAATTGCGACTCTGCCTCGCTGCGAAAGATCTGGCCCTGTTGCAGGGCCTTGAGTTTGCTTTCATTGATCGCCTGGCGCGTGCGGCCGATATCGGAAATGCTCGAGGCCAACTGGGCCCCCAACTGGGCTGCATTGCTTTCCGCTTCAAACAGCCGGTTGCGTGGCAGGTAACCTTCACGGGCCAGTTCGCGCAGGCCGTTGAGCTCTTGCTGCTGGAATTGCAGTTGGGCGGCGTGGTTGCGCTTGATCTCTTCAAAGCCTTTGAGCTGTTCGTTGAGCGAGGCAATTTCGTGCTGGCTGATTTGCATGCGGCTGGCCAGCTCGGCGCGGCGAGTGGCGAACAGATAGCCTTGCAGCTCCATCGCGGCGACGGCACGTGGGTCGCTTGAGCGGGCCAGCAAGGCTGCGGACCACTGCACGCTGTCGCGGCCCATGCGTTCGGCCATCAGACGATCTTCGACCGCACGTGCACTGAGCCATTGGGCCAGGGCAATTTCCAGTTGTGACTTGGCCTGGACGGTATTGAGCTGCACGACAACCTGACCTTGCTGCACTTGGTCGCCTTCGCGTACCAGGATGCTGTCGATCATGCCGCCGGTGCGCGACTGAACGGTCTTGCGTTCGCCGGAAACCACCACGGTGCCGCTACCGACCACGCCGCGGTCAAGCGGTGCCAGGCAGGCCCAAAGCAGGAACCCGCCCAGGCCCAGGAGCAAGAACCAGACACCGATCCGGGCAATGCCTGCGGCATCTGCATCGGGCTTGTTCTCGGGGGGCGAAACATCGCTCGGACTAGCTTGCATTGATGCCTCAGGCTTCTTGATTGCGGGGTTCTACGGCTTTTGGCGGCGCCGGTGGCACCAAGGTCTTGAGCACCTGGTCACGCGGGCCGAACAGGTGTTGTACGCCGTCTTTGAGGAATAACAGTTTGTCGACCGCGCCGAGAATGCTTGGCCTGTGGGTGACCAGCACGACGGTGCAGCCTTCGGCCTTGAGCTTGCGCACGGCCTGCACCAGCGCCGCCTCACCGGCATCGTCCAGGTTGGAGTTGGGCTCATCGAGCACCACCAGTGCTGGGTGGCCATACAGCGCACGGGCCAGGCCGATGCGCTGCTTCTGGCCGCCGGACAGCCCCAGCCCGCCGGTCCCGAGCAAGGTGTCATAGCCTTTGGGGAAGTGCAGGATCATCTCGTTGATGCCGGCCAGTTGCGCCGCGTCGATGACCTTGTTGGCGTCCACCTCGCCAAAGCGTGCGATGTTTTCGGCGATGGTGCCATCGAACAATTCGATGTCCTGCGGCAGGTAACCCAGATAAGGGCCGAGGGCTTCACGTGACCACTGGCTGATTTCGGCGCTGTCCAGGCGTACCGAGCCATGTTTGGCGGTCCAGATGCCGACCATGGCGCGCGCCAGGGAGGACTTGCCCGAAGCGCTCGGGCCGATGATTGCCAGCACTTCGCCCTTGGCCAGGTTGATGGTCACACCGTTGACGACGGGCTTGTGCATGCCTGGTGGGATGATCACCAGGCGGTCGATGCTCAGGGCTCCGGTTGGCGGTGGCAGTGGCATGCGCAGTGCGGTCTTGGGAAATTCGGTGAGCAGGCGGTTCAAGCGTTCGTAGCTGCTCTTGGCGTTACCCATTTGCTTCCATGAACCGATCAGGGCTTCGGCGGGCGCCATGGCACGTCCCAGCAGCACGGACACGGCGATCATCACCCCGGCGGAAATCTGGTTCTCGATCACCAGAATAGCGCCCAGGCCAAGGGCCAGAGATTGCCAGGTCATGCGCACAAAGCGTGACAACGCGGCGATCCGCGAGCTGCGGTCACTGGCTTCGCCCTGCTCGGTAATGACCCGTTGCTGCACGTTGTACCAGCGTCGGCGCAAGGGCGTGAGCATGCCCATCGCCTGAATCACTTCGGCGTTCTGCAAGGTACTGTTCACGTAGCTGGAAGACGAGACGGACAACCGGTTGGCTTCGCTCATGCTTTTGCGGGTGGTCAGTTCGTTCCAGACTGCCAGCCCGGCCAGAATCAGCGAGCCGACAACGGTGAACACCCCGAGCCACGGGTGGAACAGGAACGTCGCGATGATGTAGATCGGCAGCCACGGGGCATCGAAGATGGCAATCAGTGCCGGACCGGTCACGAACTGCCGAATGCTGTTCAGGTCGCTCAACACCTGTGCCGGGTTGGCGCTGTGTTCCTTGAGGCTGCGTTCGAACGCGGCATCGAATACCCGTTCGCCCAATTGGGTGTCCAGGCCGGCGCTCATCTTGATCATGACCTGGCCGCGCACCCATTCCAACGCACAGCTGAGGGCAAAGAACCCGAGCAGTATCAGGCTCAGCATCAGCAGGGTGGTTTCATTTCGGCTGGTGAGGACGCGGTCGAAAACCTGCATCATGTAGATGGACGGGACCAACATCAGCAGGTTGATCACCCCGCTGAACAGTGCCAATACGCCGAAAAGGCGACGATAACGTAGCAGCGCTGCATCGATATCCCGCTGGGGATCTAGGAAAAATCGCATAAGGTCCGAAAGATGAAAAAACATTAGGGAGGAGCGACGGTTGTGCTGATGCCCAGGGTGCATCGCGCGGCGGCAGATGCTAGCACCTTGCCCCTAACTAATGAACTGCTTGAAGCCAGTCAACACCTCTATTCCATCGGCTTTAATGAACCGTTCTTGAACCTGTTTTCAATGTCCCGACGAGCAGTAACCGTGTCTGCTCCTCCGAACGTTGGCATGACCGCCACCGGAGCACCGGGATCAAGCGGTTGGCGCAGTACACGAGTACCGATATGCAGCAGCCAGCACGCCAAAATGAACGGTGCAGTCAGGCTCGGTATGGCGAGGTGGGTGAAGCACGGTTGCAGCAGAATCGCCAGGGCGATGGCCAGCAGTGGGCGCCAGGGCTGGCTTCGGGTCTGGCTGAAGGCGAGCGCGGCGAGTGCGGCGTTGAAGCCATGGAGGCCGCTGAAGGCCGCATGGGGTTCATCGCCAACCAGCAGTGCCACGCTGCCGCCCAGGGCTGAGCCGAGCAAGGCCCAGGCTGCGGCGTAACGGTTGGCGATCAGCAAGCCGAGGGCAATCAGCAGGCCGGCCAGGGGATGATCGAGGAGGAATATCTGGCCCAGGCCACGGACGAGGGCGAACAACGGGTTGCTATCGACCGCGGTGCTGCTTGCGGTCGGTTCACTGATTGCCAGGGCCGCCCAGCCTAACAGTACGAACGGTGTGGTATAGGCCGGCAGCCAGCTGTTGGGGCCCGAGCGCTTGAGCCACTGGTGGACGAGCATGCTACTCAAGCCACCTGCGGCAATGATCAGTGGCGGCAGGATCGCCGTCCAGGGTAGTGCGTAGCTGAGCAGCAGGCCAATCAGGACGCCGTTGTAGCTGTACAGGCCCGCTTGGCGGTCGCTGCGGGTGTAGCCACGGCGCTGGGCAGTGAGCAGCCCGGCCAGCGCTCCCAGCAGGGCGCCGCCAATCAGATCGGGGGCCGTCAGCAGGATGGCCAGCAGGCAGAACAGGCCGCACAGCGGGTTGCGCTGCAGCAGTACCTGGCTGAAGCCGTTGAGCAAGGCCGTGGCCCAGTCGGGGCACGGGTTCACGAAATTCTTGGTGTACATGGCAGTCGGTCTGGGGTGAAACGTATTTTGGGGTTGCCCTATCGCAGACAAGCCTCGCAGGCAATCCAGCGCCAACACACAGGTAGGCGCTGGATTGCCTGCGATTTGTTGTCAGATCAGTGTTTCGATCCGCAGTGAGTTAGTCGATCCTGGCTTGCCGAAAGGCACACCGGCGGTGATCAACAGGGTGTCGCCACGCTCGGCCATGCCCTGCGCCTGGGCGATTTCCAATGCGGTGGAGCAGACTTCGTCAACCTGGCGCAAGCGGTCGTTGACCACCGAATGCACGCCCCAGGCAACGGTCAGGCGGCGTGCGGTGTTCAGGTTCGGGGTCAGGTTGAGAATCGGTGAGCGTGGCCGCTCGCGGGCCGTGCGCAGGGTCGAGTTGCCCGACTCGCTGTAGTTCACCAGGACGGCAATCGGCAGGATGCTGCTGATGCGCCGGATTGCGCAGCTGATGGCATCGGACACGGTCGCCTCGGCCTGGGGCCGGCCAACATCGAGCTGGGCCTGGTAGTCCGGGCCGCTTTCCACCTGGCGGATGATCTTGCTCATCATCTGCACGGCTTCGAGTGGGTAGTCGCCCGATGCGGTCTCGGCGGAGAGCATCACCGCATCGGCGCCTTCGGCTACCGCATTGGCAACGTCGGTGACTTCCGCACGGGTCGGTGCCGGAGAGAAGCGCATCGACTCGAGCATCTGCGTGGCCACAACTACGGGTTTGCCCAGTTGTCGGCAGGTGCCGATGATGCGTTTCTGGATGTGCGGCACGCTTTCGGCGGGCACTTCTACACCCAGGTCTCCCCGGGCAACCATGATCGCGTCACTCAGTTCGGCGATGGCCTGCAGTTGGGTGACTGCCGAGGGTTTTTCGATCTTGGCCATCAGGTAGGCGCGGTCGCCGATCAGTTCGCGGGCTTCGCGGATGTCCTCGGGACGCTGTACGAACGACAGGGCCACCCAGTCCACACCCAGGTCGAGGCCGAAGGCCAGGTCGCGGCGGTCTTTGGCGGTCAGCGGGCTCAGGTCCAGCACGGCCTGTGGCACGTTGACGCCCTTACGGTCGGACAACTCGCCACCGTTGAGCACTTGGGTTTCGATGGCGTCGGCGTGCTTGGCGGTTACTTGCAGGCGCAATCTGCCGTCGTCGACCAGCAGGTCCATGCCCGGCTCCAGCGCGGCGATGATTTCCGGGTGTGGAAGGTTGACCCGGCGTTGATCGCCCGGGGTTGGGTCCAGGTCCAGGCGCAGGGCCTGGCCGCGTTGCAGCTGGACCTTGCCTTCGGCAAAGCGGCCAACACGCAGCTTGGGGCCCTGCAGGTCCATGAGGATGCCCAGCGGGTAGTTCAGTTGTTGCTCGACTTCGCGGATCCACTGGTAGCGTTGAGCGTGGTCGGCATGTTCACCGTGACTGAAGTTGAGACGGAAGATATTCACCCCGGCCTCGACCAGTTGACGAATGTCGTCGATGCCATTGGTCGCAGGGCCGAGGGTGGCGAGGATTTTGACTTTTTTGTCAGGCGTCATGTTGGGCAGTCTCAAGAATCAGGATGGCGCGGAAGTCGTTGACGTTGGTCCGGGTCGGTTCGGTAACGATCAAGGCATCGAGCGCGGCGAAGTAGCCGTAGCCGTTGTTGTTGTCCAGCTCGTCGGCAGCCGACAGGCCCAGGGCCTCGGCGCGGGCATAGCTGTCGGGGGTCATGAAGGCCCCGGCGTTGTCTTCCGAGCCGTCGATGCCGTCGGTGTCGCCCGCCAAGGCGTAGACGCCAGGCAAGCCCTTCAGGCTTTCGGTCAGGCTCAGGAGGAACTCGGCATTGCGCCCGCCACGGCCATTGCCGCGCACGGTCACGGTGGTTTCACCGCCAGAGAGGATCACGCACGGCGCCGGCAATGGCTGACCATGCTGGACGATCTGCCGGGCGATACCGGCGTGAACCTTGGCCACTTCCCGCGACTCGCCTTCAAGGTCGCCGAGGATCAGTGGGTTGAAACCGGCCTGGCGGGCTTTGACCGCCGCCGCTTCCAGCGACTGCTGGGGGCGCGCGATCAACTGGAAGTGGCTGCGGGCCAGGGCGGGGTCACCGGCTTTGACGGTTTCCGAGGCGGGGTTGTTCAGCCAGTCGATGACCGCGGCCGGTGCCTGGATGTTGTAGCGCTTGAGAATCGCCAGCGCTTCTGCCGAGGTGCTGGGGTCGGCCACGGTGGGGCCGGAGGCGATGACCGTGGCCAGATCGCCCGGTACATCGGAAATCGCATAGGTGTACACCGTGGCCGGCCAGCAGGCCTTGGCCAGGCGGCCACCCTTGATCGCCGAGAGGTGCTTGCGCACGCAGTTCATCTCGCCAATGGTGGCGCCGGATTTGAGCAGGGCCTTGTTGATCTGTTGCTTGTCGGCCAGGGTCAGGCCGTCTGCTGGCAGGGCGAGCAGGGCCGAACCACCGCCAGACAGGAGAAATATCACCCGGTCGTCGGCACTCAGGTCACTGACCATCGCCAGCACACGCTTGGCCACTGCCAGGCCGGCGGCATCGGGTACCGGGTGGGCGGCTTCGACTACTTCGATTTTCGAGCAATTGGCGCCATGGCCGTAACGGGTGACGACCAGGCCTGAGACGTCGCCTTGCCAGTTTTTTTCGACCACTTCGGCCATGGCGGCGGCGGCTTTGCCAGCGCCGATGACGATGACGCGACCGCTGCGATCGCTGGGCAGGTGGGGCTCAAGGACATGGCGGGGGTGGGCGGCTTCGATGGCCGTGGCGAACAGTTCGCGCAGAAAGTGTTGCGGATCGACCGACATGGCAGGCTCCCAATCGTGTTGTTCTGTGTCTGTCTGAGAGGGCGGTGTCGTCTGCAATCGCCGCCAGGGCCGGCGCCAGTAGGGCGGCCTTGGCGGCGGTGAGGGCCGTAGTGACGACACCTCATCTCACGGTAGAGCAGGTCTTACTTGTCGCCACGGATCGAGAAGTTGGCCATGTGCTCCAGGCCTTTGATCAGTGCCGAATGGTCCCAGTTTGCACCACCGATGGCGGCACAGGTGCTGAACACCTGTTGGGCGTTGGCAGTGTTGGGCAGGTTGATCGACAGCTCTTTGGCGCCTTGCAGGGCCAGGTTCAGGTCTTTCTGGTGCAGGCTGATGCGGAAGCCTGGATCGAAGGTGCCCTTGATCATGCGCTCGCCATGCACTTCGAGGATCTTCGAGGAGGCAAAACCGCCCATCAGCGCTTCACGCACCTTGGCAGGGTCTGCGCCGTTCTTGGCGGCGAACAGCAGCGCTTCGGCAACGGCCTGGATGTTCAGGGCGACGATGATCTGGTTGGCAACCTTGGCGGTCTGGCCGTCACCGTTGCCGCCGACGCGGGTGATGTTCTTGCCCATGGCCTGGAACAGTGGCAGGGCGCGCTCGAAGGCATTCGGGCAACCGCCGACCATGATGCTCAGGGTCGCGGCTTTGGCACCGACTTCGCCGCCGGAGACCGGTGCGTCGAGGTAGGTGGCGCCGGTGGCCTTGATTTTTTCTGCGAAGACTTTGGTTGCGGTCGGCGAGATAGAGCTCATGTCGATGACGACTTTGTTCGGGCCAACACCCTGAGCCACGCCGTTTTCACCGAACAGCACGGCTTCGACCTGCGGGGTGTCCGGCACCATGACGATGATGAATTCAGCTTCCTGGGCCACTTCTTTCGGGTTGGCCAGGGCGACGGCGCCAGCGGCGAGCAGTTCAGCCGGGGCTGCGTCGTGGTGGGTGGAGACGAACAGGCTGTGGCCCGCTTTCTGAAGGTTCTGAGCCATTGGCAGGCCCATGATACCCGTGCCGATAAATCCGATTTTAGCCATGAAAAATGCCTCTTGTAGTTGTATGCATGCGGCCGGCGCGCAACGCCTCTGGGGCGTGAGTGCGCGTTAGAGTGCGTTGTGGGTCTTCAGCCAGACCAGGCCTGCTTCAGTGGTGGTCAGTGGCTTGTACTCAGCGCCGACCCAGCCCTGGTAGCCAATACGGTCCAGGTGTTCGAACAGGAAGCGGTAGTTGATTTCACCGGTACCCGGTTCGTGACGGCCCGGGTTGTCGGCCAACTGGATGTGGTTGATGCGCGACAGGTGGGTTTCCATCGTGCGCGCCAGGTCACCTTCCATGATCTGCATGTGGTAGATGTCGTACTGCAGGAACAGGTTGCTGCTGCCCACGGCGTCCTGGATTTCCAGAGCCTGTTGAGTGGTGTTCAGGTAGAAACCGGGGATGTCGCGGGTGTTGATCATCTCCATCACCAGCTTGATGCCCTCGGCCTGGAGTTTGTCGGCCGCGTACTTCAGGTTGTCGATGAAGGTTTTCTTCACCGTGGCGCAATCCGGGCCTTGTGGGCGAATGCCGGCCAGGCAGTTGACCTGGGTGTTGCCCAGTACCTTGGCGTAAGCGATGGCCAGGTCGACACCGGCACGGAATTCTTCAACACGGGCCGGGTCGCAGGCGATTCCGCGGTCACCCTTGGCCCAGTCGCCGGCCGGCAGGTTGAACAGCACCTGGGTCAGGCCGTTGGCGTCCAGTTGCTGCTTGATTTCAGCCGAGCTGTAATCGTACGGGAACAGGTATTCGACCCCGGTGAACCCGGCATCGGCGGCCGCTTTGAAGCGGTCGAGGAAGTCCTGTTCGGTGAACAGCATGGACAGGTTGGCGGCGAAACGTGGCATGGTTGTCTCCTTGCAAAGTAGGGCCCGCTGCCACGAGGGCAGGGGCCGCTTGTGCGATCAGTCGAGCAGCGAAATCGCAGTCGGTGCATCGTTGCCGACCAGCGCCAGGTCTTCGAATTCGTTGACGGCGTTGATTTCGGTACCCATGGAAATATTGGTCACACGCTCGAGAATCACCTCGACCACAACCGGTACCCGGAACTCTTCGGCCATCTTCCTGGGCCTTGAGCAGGGCTGGTGCAATCTCGCCCGGCTCAAAGACGCGGATCGCCTTGCAACCCAGGCCTTGAACCACAGCAACGTGGTCAACACCGTAGCCGTTGAGCTCCGGCGCGTTGAGGTTCTCGAACGCCAGCTGTACACAGTAATCCATCTCGAAGCCACGTTGGGCCTGACGGATCAGCCCCAGGTAGGAGTTGTTCACCAGTACGTGGACGTAAGGCAGATTGAACTGCGCGCCGACGGCCAGTTCTTCGATCATGAACTGGAAGTCATAGTCGCCGGACAGTGCGACCACCTTGCGGGTCGGATCAGCCTTGACCACACCCAGCGCGGCCGGAATGGTCCAGCCCAGTGGGCCGGCCTGGCCACAGTTGATCCAGTGACGTGGCTTGTAGACGTGAAGGAACTGGGCGCCGGCGATCTGCGACAGACCGATGGTGCTGACGTAGCAGGTGTCTTTGCCGAACACCTGGTTCATTTCCTCGTATACGCGCTGTGGCTTGACCGGCACGTTGTCGAAGTGGGTCTTGCGGTGCAGGCTGGCTTTGCGCTGTTGGCAGTCTTTCAGCCACTCGCCACGGCACTTGAGCTTGCCGGCGGCTTTCCACTCGCGGGCCACTTCCAGGAACATGTCCAGCGCGGCGCCCGCGTCCGAGACGATACCCAGGTCCGGGTTGAACACGCGGCCGATCTGAGTGGGCTCGATGTCGACGTGGATGAAGCGACGACCTTCGGTGTAGACGTCCACGGAACCGGTGTGGCGGTTGGCCCAGCGGTTACCGATACCCAGCACCATGTCGGACTTCAGCAGGGTGGCGTTGCCGTAGCGGTGCGAGGTCTGCAAACCGACCATGCCGACCATCTGTGGGTGATCGTCAGGGATGATGCCCCAGCCCATCAGGGTTGGAATCACGGGAATGCCGGTCAGTTCAGCGAACTCAACCAGTTTCTCGCTGGCGTCGGCGTTGATGATGCCGCCACCGGCGACCAGCAGTGGGCGCTCTGCGCTGTCGAGCATGGCCAGGGCCTTCTCGATCTGCACGCGGTTGGCCGCAGGCTTGTGCACGGGCAGTGGCTGGTAGGCCTCGATGTCGAATTCGATTTCGGCCATCTGCACGTCGAACGGCAAGTCGATCAGTACCGGGCCTGGGCGACCGGAACGCATTTCATAGAAGGCTTTCTGGAAGGCGTAAGGCACTTGGCCGGGTTCCAGAACGGTGGTCGCCCACTTGGTTACCGGCTTGACGATGTTGGTGATGTCGACGGCCTGGAAGTCTTCCTTGTGCAGGCGAGCGCGAGGTGCCTGGCCGGTGATGCAGAGGATCGGGATCGAGTCTGCCGAGGCGCTGTACAGGCCGGTGACCATGTCGGTACCGGCTGGGCCGGAGGTGCCGATGCACACGCCGATGTTGCCGGCCTTGGTACGGGTGTAGCCCTCGGCCATGTGCGAGGCGCCTTCAACGTGGCGAGCGAGGACGTGATCGATACCGCCGACTTTTTTCAACGCCGAGTACAGCGGGTTGATCGCTGCGCCCGGGATGCCAAAAGCGGTTTCAACACCTTCGCGGCGCATCACCAGAACGGCTGCATCAATTGCTCTCATTTTGCTCATGGTTTTGTGCCTCATTGGTTTTGTAATTGTATACAAATGGCTTTGCGTCAGAGTGTATTCACGGTATGTGGCTCTGGTCAATCCATTTTCATCGGCTGCCAGTGCTTTGCTCGTCGTGCCGCTAGAAAAGGCATTTTGTCCGATTGTGATCATCTGGCGAAAATTATTGTATACAAAAATATTCTCCATTGTGTTCTATTTGTCGTATTGGATTTTCACTTGCCCCTCTGGGCTTCTAACAACAAGAGGACCTGTCCATGAACGCTCTGACCTTGAAAGTCGCTGTCAGCCTGGTAAACGGCGCCATTGCCGCCGGGCGCAAGATCTCGGCTGCACCTTTGACCATTGCGGTGCTCGACAGCGGTGGTCATCTGCTGGCCCTGCAACGTGAGGACGGTGCCAGCCTGCTGCGTCCGCAGGTGGCAATGGGTAAAGCCTGGGGCGCCATTGCCCTGGGCAAGGGCTCGCGCTTGCTGGCGCTGGACGCGCAGCAGCGCCCGGCGTTTTTCGCCGCGCTCAATGGCCTGGGCCAGGGCGCCGTGGTTCCGGCGCCGGGTGGGGTGCTGATCCGTGATCAGAGGGGCGTGGTGCTGGGAGCTATCGGTATCAGTGGTGATACCTCGGACATCGACGAACAGTGCGCGATCAGTGCGATCGAGGAGGTTGGGCTGACCGCGGATGCGGGCGTAGCAGCCTGAGGGTAGCGGCGGGTTGTCAGCGCGTGCGCGGCGCCGGTCTGGTGAACTGCTCCCAGATCAACCGGTGGTGTGCGCGTCGGGGGCGCAGCCCTTGAGTACCAGGCGAATGATGGTCTGTGCCGCGGCTTCATAGTCGGCATCGTCCAGCTTGGCTTTGCCGGTGACGACGGAGATCTGCCAGTCGAAATCGGCGTAGGTCTGGGTTGCGGCCCAGATGCTGAACATCAGGTGGTGTGGGTCGAGCGGGGCGATCTGGCCGCGGTCGATCCAGCGCTGAATGCACGCGATGTTGTGCCGGGCCTGCAGGTTGAGTTGCTCGACCTGTGTCGGGCTCAGGTGCGGCGCACCGTGCATGATTTCACTGGCGAAGACCTTTGAGGCAAAGGGCAGGTCGCGTGATATGCGGATTTTTGAGCGAATGTAGGCGCTCAGCACCTCCTCAGGCTCACCCTCGGCATTGAACGGGGTGGAGGCCTGCATGATCGGCTCGATGATGCTTTCCAGCACCTCGCGGTAGAGGTTTTCCTTGGACTTGAAGTAGTAGTAGACGTTGGGCTTGGGTAGCCCAGCCTTGGCCGCGATGTCGCTGGTCTTGGTGGCGGCGAAGCCTTTTTCGGCGAATTCTTCGCTGGCTGCGCGCAGGATCAGCTCTTTGTTGCGCTCGCGAATGCTGCTCATGATTGGCGCTGTTCCTTGTGTCGGGCCGCAGGCGGCCCAGGCCTGGGCAGGCGGTGGCGCATGGTAGCACCGGGTTTGCGCGAGGCTCAAGGCTGCCACTTTCACGCACAGTCACGCTATGCTTTGGGCCTTTCAACTCTCTGGATACGCAAGCATGGCAGGAAGCAGTCTACTGGTGCTGATCGACGATATCGCCACCGTATTGGACGATGTCTCGGTGATGACCAAGGTAGCGGCGAAAAAGACCGCCGGAGTTTTGGGTGACGATCTGGCGCTCAATGCTCAGCAGGTCAGTGGCGTGCGCGCCGACCGGGAGTTGCCCGTGGTATGGGCCGTGGCCAAGGGCTCGCTACTGAACAAGGTGATTCTGGTGCCTGCGGCGTTGGCAATCAGCGCCTTCATTCCGTGGGCGGTGACCCCATTGTTGATGGTCGGCGGCGCCTACTTGTGTTTTGAGGGGTTCGAGAAGCTGGCGCACAAGTTTCTTCACAGTGCAGCCGAGGACGATGCCGGGCATGCCGCCCTGAGTGAAGCGGTGGCCGACCCTTCAGTCGACCTGGTGGCCTATGAGAAGGATAAGATCAAAGGTGCCGTGCGTACCGACTTCATCCTGTCGGCAGAAATCATCGCCATCACCCTGGGTGCGGTCGCTGGCGCGCCGTTGTCACAGCAAATCGTCGTGTTGTCGGGTATTGCCTTTGTCATGACCGTAGGGGTGTACGGGCTGGTTGGCGGTATCGTCAAGCTGGATGACTTTGGCCTGTGGCTCACGCACAAAACCGGGCGTGCCGCCCAGACGATCGGCAACGGCATTCTGCAGGCCGCACCGTACTTGATGAAGGGGCTGTCGGTCGTTGGCACGGCGGCGATGTTTCTGGTGGGTGGCGGGATTCTGGTGCATGGCGTTGCGCCGCTGCATCACGCTGTCGAAGCCTTCAGTGAAGGGCGGGGCGGGGTACTGACCTCAAGCCTGCTCAATGCGGGCATCGGTATTCTTGCTGGTGCCGCCGTACTGGCCGTGGTATCGCTGGCCAGCAAGCTCTGGCGGGCTGCAAGAGGCTAAGGCGGCGCCCTGTTCACGGGCGCCGCGTCAGCTCAGTCAGTTTTTACCGGCTGTCTTTTCGCTGTCTTCAGGCACCCAGTCGAGCAGGTGGTGCTTGAAGCCGTAGCTGGCTGCCTGGTAGTAGGTAATGGCGCGCTTGATCAGCGGGTTGTTGCTGTCCCCCACCACCTCGCGGCTTTCGCCCAGGGCCTGCTCATGAAGGCGCAGGCCATCGCGAGGGCTTAGGATGGCCAGGTCCTGGCCATCGAACAGGCCCAGGTGCTGGTAGTTACCAATCAGTACGCGCGGTGGCAGTTTGTCTTCAAGCATCAGGTTACGGCCGAAGAACGTCGAGGTGTAGCTCATGTTCAACAGGCCAAGCAGGGTAGGCGCCAGATCGATCTGGCTGGCCAGTTTCGATTCCTCACGCGCTTCGATCAACTTCGGCCCGTAGATGAATAGCGGGATCTGGTAGTTGCGCACCGGCAGGTCCTCTTTACCTGCGCTGCCAGCGGTATGGTCGGCAACGAAGATGAACAGGGTGTTGTCGAACCACGGCTTGCTGCGGGCCTGCTCAAGGAAACGACCGATGGCGTAGTCGGTGTATTTCACTGCACCTTCACGGCCATCGCCAGAGGGGATATCGATACGGCCGTCAGGGTAGGTGTACGGGCGGTGGTTGGAGGTCGTCATCAGTTGCAGGAAGAACGGCACCTGATTGGCGAAATCGGCGTCTGCCAGCTGCATGGCCTGGTTGTAGAGGTCTTCGTCGGACATGCCCCAGGCGTTCTTGAAGCTGATGTCGCTTTCTTTTACGCTGCTCTGGTCAACAACCCGATAGCCGTTGCCGCTGAAGAACGCGTTCATGTTGTCGAAGTAGCCACGGCCACCATAGACGAACACGCTGTCGTAGCCCGCTTCACTCATGTGCTGACCGAGGCTGGCGAAGCCGCTTTCACGGCCCACGCGCTTGACGATCGAGCGGCCAGGGGTTGGCGGAATCGACAGGGTAATGGCCTCCAGGCCACGGTCGGTGCGGGTGCCAGTGGCATAGAAGTTGTCGAAGTACAGGCTCTGTTTGCGCAGGGCATCCAGGTTTGGGGTCAGGTTGCGGTTATCGCCGTTGCTGCCCATGTACTTGGCGCTGAAGCTCTCAATGGTCACCAGGACCACGTTGGGTGTACGCGCCGGTGCGTTGCTGGTGATGGTGCGGCGAATATCCAGGGGTTCCTTGCCGACGAAACTCGCATCGGGTTGGCGCAGCTCGCTCTGGATCTGCGCGTTGACATCCTGCTCAGGCAGGCTGCTATAGAACTGCGGGTAATCGAGTTCGTTGTTGCGGAACGCGGCGAAGAACTGGTAAGGGCCGTTGCTGGCCAATTCATGTTGGTAGGCATTGCCGCCTTGGCCACGCGGGCGGTCCTGGTCGATCACCTGCACGCACAGCCCTGCCAGCACGACCAGTACGGCAAAGCTCATCAGGCGCTGGCGAAAAGCGGGCACCGGTGCATTCAGGGCCCGCTTGAGCGGTGCGCGCAGTGCCAGGCTCAGGGCAATGGCGATAACGGCCAGGATGCTCAGCAGCAGGCCGATCGGGTAGGATTCGAGGATGTTGTTCAACACTTCATCGGAATAGACCAGGTAGTCGACAGCAATGAAGTTGAAGCGCACGCCGAACTCGTCCCAGAACAGCCATTCGGCGACAGCAGTGAACAGCATCACGAACACGCTCAGCACCATGATGCCCTGCAGGAACCCCTGATGTGCTCGCGAGCGCCACAGCCGCGCAGGGCACAGCAGCAGGTAAAGGCCCAGTGGCAGTGCGGCATAGAGCAGGAAGCTCAGGTCGTACAGCAGCCCGATACCGAAGATCGAGAAGACATTGCTCCCGGCCTCGTTCAAGTGGCTGAAAAACAGCACGCCTCGGGTGAGCAGAAAAACCGCCAGCCATACTGAGGTCAGTAGCAAGAGGTAGCGTTGGGGCGCTGATTGTGGAACGCGCATATGAATTCCTTTTGTCTCTCTTCATGCCTGGCCACTACAGGCACAGCAGTGGTGCACCCGCTGTAAATACATTGTGGTGTCGAGTGTTTGTGGTCGCGGCGAAAAGTAGCGACTGCGAAGAGAAAAAAACGTCAAAGCAATGCTAGGCGCGTGTGAAAAGCTGAACGACGACGCGTTAGGCGTAACAAGCACACATCGCTTGCACGCTCTGTTTGTATAGCAGTGACATCGATGCGTGCCAGGGCTGCGCTGTTAAACGCTTTGGCCCTGGCTGTCGCGGCTCAACCGATCAGAAGTGCACTTTGACCAGCAGGCTGGTGGTGTTCTGGTTGGTGTCGAAGGCTGGGGTGTCTTCGATACCGTACTTGTCTTTCCAGTAGTCGTATTCGACACCCACGTACAACTGCTTCTCACCCAGGCTCAAGGCCTTGCCCAGGTCGTATTTGATCTGTGGGTTGAAGTGCAGGTTGGCGTGGTAGGTGCCACGGTTGCGGGTTTCGTCGTTGTCCACGACCCAGTCCATGTAGCCGTCAATCAGAACGTCGGATTTGCCCATCGGGATGGTGTAGGACCATACCGGGGTAATTTGCCAGACGTTATCGCCTGCGCGGCTGCCTTCGGTGTTGCGCTGGTAGAAGTTCAACTGGAAGTAGTCGAAGCCTGGAATCGCCAGGTCGAAGCCCGGGCCGATCAGGTACGACTCGTTGTCGCCTTCACCGAACTCGTAGGTCATGGCCAGCAGCACATCCTTCACTGGGCCGAACTCAAGTTTCTGGTCGAAGATCTTGCCGAACGACAGGCGAGGGGTGAATTCGCCGTAGTAGGTGTTAGGGCCGGCGTTCGAGTCTTTCTTGCCGTTGTAGAAGATCTTGTCGATGAACAGGAAGTTGTCGCCGTACTTCCAGGCGTCCGCATGTTCAAAGGTAAAAGTTTGCTGGATCTCCGGGTTAACGGTGAAATCTTTGCCGTACAGGTAGGTCAGGCTGTTGTTCTGCCATTGCAGCAGGTCGCCGGCCATGGCGCTGCTGGCAGCCAGCAGGCCACCGGCGAGGATCAGGCTATTACGGGTACGCATGGTGTGCTCCAAAGGTTGATTTCTCGTTGTTCTGTTGTCGGCATTCTCGAGTGATGCCGTTTGTTGACTTAATGGTCGGTTTTTCGGTTCGGTGCAGCGACACAGCAAGGGTTGCGCCAACCTTTCGGGGCACGCGCAATCAGCGTGTTCGACCGTGCTGTGAACCGATGGAAAAGAGGCGCTTCAAGCGGGCAAGGCGTCTGTCGAGCGCCTGTATTCGTTGACGGGTGGGTCAGCAAACCCGGGCGCATGCCGTCTTGCCCTGTATAAAAGGGCGCGCAGATTACTGGCTGGGCGGATAGCTGTCCACGCTGAAGTGATGGATGCCGCGAGGAGGAGGTGCGCAGAGGCGCCGACTGACGGCGATATTGACTGAGCCGTCAGCAAACGAGGGCAGGATGCGGCCTGCCCTCGATCGAAGGGCGCGCAGCGTGGGGCTGGCGCGCCGGCCCTTGAGTGCCCTGTTCAGGGGCGCAAGGGGTTGATACTGTGCACTCAGTCAGCTTTTAGAAGTGCATTTTCACCAGGAAGCTGGTGACGCTCTCGTTGGTGTCAAAGCGCTGAGTGTCCTCGATGCCGTACTTGTCTTTCCAGTAGCTGTACTCCACGCCCACGTAAAGCTGCTTGGCGCCCAGGTTCAAGGCTTTGCCCAGGTCGTATTTGACCTGTGGGTTAAGGTGCAGGTTGGCGTGGTAGGTGCCACGGCGAGTGCTGTCGTTGTCAACGACCCAGTCCATGTAGCCGTCGACGAGGATGTCGGACTTGCCTGCGGGGATGGTGTAGGAGAACGTCGGTGTGATCTGCCATACGCGATCGCCTGGGCGGCTGCCCTCGGTGTTGCGCTGATAGAAGTTCAAGGTGAAGTAGTTGAAGCCGGGAACTGCCAGGTCAAAGCCCGGGCCGATCAGGTAGGCCTCGTTATCACCTTCGCCAGACTCATAGGTCATGGCCAGCAACACGTCCTTGATTGGGCCGAACTCGAATTTGCGGTCGAAGATCTTGCCGAACGACAGGCGAGGGCTGAATTCGCCATAGTAGGTGTTGTTGCCTTTGTTACGGTCGGTTGCGCCGTTGTAGAAGGTCTTGTCGACGAACAGGAAGTTGTCGCCGTATTTCCATTTGTCGGCGTGCTCGAAGGTCACCGTTTGCTGGATGGCGGGGTTGACGGTGAAGTCTTTGCCGTAGAGGTAGCTGATGCTGTTGGTTTGCCAGAGCAGCATGTCTCCCGCGACTGCAGGCAAGGTTGCCAGCAGTCCGCCGCCCAGCAGGAGAGATGAAGTGATCCGTTTCATGGTGTGATTCCCGGCTGTTGTTATTGTTTGTTTGCGGTTTTTCGGCGCAAAGCGCCCCGATCGACCCGCTTCTACGGGTCGACGGTCGTGCTCGAGGTATGCCGGGCGGCGAGCGCCGCCCGCTGGTTCAATGCTGGTGGGCGGTTTCGTTATGGGCTGCGCGCTCGACACCACCGAGGATGTTGAACAGCAGGTTCAGGATCAGCGCACTCACGGTGGCCATGGCGATTCCGCTGTGGGTGATGGGCTCCATCCACTGTGGCATTTGTGCAAAAAACTCCGGACGTACCACCGGGATCAAGCCCATGCCGACGCTGACGGCCACCAGCAACTGGTTGCGGCGGTCGCCGATGTCGGCTTCCTGGAGAATCTTGATACCCGTGGCGGCTACCATGCCGAACATGGCAATGGAGGCCCCCCCCAGAACGGCAGGCGGGATCGAGGCAATCAGGAATGCAGCTTTGGGCAGCAGGCTGAGCATGATCAGGAAGGCGCCTGCAACGATGGTGACGTACCGGCAGCGCACACCGGTCATTTGCACCAGACCGATGTTCTGGGCAAACGAGGAGTGGGTGAAGGTGTTGAAGAAGCCCGCGATGAAGGACGCGCCGGCATCACACAGCAGGCCGCGACGAAGCATGCCCGGGGTGACTTCACGGTCGGTGACCTTGCCCAGTGCGAGGAACATGCCGGTGGACTCAACGAAAATGATCACCACCACCAGGCACATGGACAGGATTGGCGCCAGGCTGAATGTGGGCATTCCAAAGTGCAGGGGCGTGACCACCTGCAGCCACGGCGCTTGGTCCAGCCCGGAAAGGTCGACCATGCCGATGGAACCGGCCAGCATGTAGCCAACGCCCATGCCGATCAGCACTGACACATTGACCCAGAAACCACGCATGAAGCGGTTGATCAGCAGGATGATTGCCAGCACCAGGCCAGCAACCATCAGGTAGACCGGTGAGCCGAAGGGTGCGGCACTGGCGCCGCCACCGGCCCAGTTCACCGCGACCGGGAACAGCGACAGGCCGATGGAGGTGATCACGGTACCGGTTACCAGCGGCGGGAAGAACCGCACCACCTTGGACATGAACGGCGCGATCAGCATGCCGAAGAAGCCGGCAGCGATGGTCGCACCGAATATTCCCTGCAGGCCTACACCGGGCATTCCGGCCATGGCGACCATGCTGCCGACGGCGGCGAAGCTGGCGCCCATCATGACCGGCATGCGGATACCCACGGCACCAATGCCGAACGACTGAATGACGGTAGCGACACCGGCAACCAACAGATCGGCATTGATCAGAAAGGCGACTTCTTCACGGGACAGGCCACAGGCCTGGCCAATGATCAGCGGCACCGCGATGGCGCCCCCATACATCAGTAATACGTGTTGCAGACCCACCAGGATGAGTTGCGGCAGTGGCAGTGGCTGTCGTGGGGGCGCAACGGGTATGGACGCCTTGCGTGACTTTGACATGCAACACCTCGGTTTTGTTTTTATTGTTCATTGTTCTGCGACGCCGAGCAGGACGCCGGTGGGCGGCTCTTGCGAGCCGCCCGGTGCATCAGTTGGTTGGAGCGCCCTTGGCGATCCAGGCGCCGACCAGTTCACGTTCTTGCTGGGTCATCTGAGTGATGTTGCCCAACGGCATGATCTGGCTGGCGACGGCCTGGGCCTGGATGCGCGGTGCCAGTTGCTGGATTTGTTGCGGGGTATCGAGCATCACGCCCGCAGGCGCAGTGCTGAACAGTGGGCTGGTCGGCTTGGCCGAGTGGCACACGGTGCAGCGTTCCTGGATGACATTGTGGATCTTGTCGAAGTTCACGCTGTCGATCGACGCAGTGGCAGGCTTGGCCGCTTCCTCGGCTTTGGCCGGAGCCGGCTCTGCGGCTTTCTCTGCAGCAGTCTTGCCGCCCAGTGCGGTTTCCGGCAGCGGTTGGTACTCGATTTTCGCTGCCGCCTGCTCAGGCGCTTTCGGCATCGGCGAAGGGCCGGTGACATAGGCCAGGCAGATCATTGCCAGGGCGCCGACAGGCAGGGTCCAGGCGAACTTGTTGCTGTCGTGACGGGTGTTGAAGTAGTGACGTACCAACACCGCAGCCACCGCGATACCCGCCAGGATCAACCAGTTGTACTGGCTGCCGTAGGTGCTCGGGAAGTGGTTGCTGATCATGATGAACAGCACCGGCAGGGTGAAGTAGTTGTTGTGACGCGAGCGCAACAGACCCTTGGCCGGCAGCACTGGATCGGGGGTGCGGTTCTGCTCGATGGCCGCGACCAGCGCACGCTGGGCCGGCATGATGATGCGGAACACGTTACCGACCATGATGGTGCCGATGATCGCACCGGTGTGCAGGTACGCACCACGGCCGCTGAACACCTGGCTGAAGCCGAAGCAGGCCGCGATAACCAGCACGAACAGTACCAGGCCCAGCAGGGCAGGGCGTTTGCCCAGTGGCGAGTCGCAGAGGAAGTCGTAGATGAACCAGCTGGCGATCAACGAGCCGACACCAATGGCCACGCCTTCTGCGCCACTCAGGCCGCTGCCCGGTGCCAGCAGGTACAGGGTTGGGTTGGAGTAGAACACCACGCACAGCAGGGCCACGCCCGACAGCCAGGTGAAATACGCTTCCCATTTGAACCAGTGCAGGTTCTCCGGCATTTTCGGTGGAGCCAGCTTGTATTTCTCCAGGTGGTAGATACCACCGCCGTGGATGGCCCAAAGGTCACCCGACAGGCCCTCGCGCGGGTTGGCGCGGTTAAGGTTGTTTTCCAGCCAGACGAAGTAGAACGATGCACCGATCCAGGCGATACCGGTGATCATGTGAACCCAGCGCACGCTCAGGTTTAGCCACTCGAACAGATGTGCTTCCACAGTATGTACCTCTTTCCGATCACCGATTTCCGATGATCAGTCTTCTCTTATTGGTGGGGGTTGAGGATCAGCAGCTCATCCTCATTGAAGAAATGTTCGTCGCAGTTGTTGCCGGAACCACTGCGATCAACCACCAGGAAGTCATCCCGCTTTTCGATCGTCAGCACCGGGTGGTGCCAGACGCCGCGATGGTAATTAATGCCCTGCCTGCCATTACTGGCAAAGGCACGGACCAAGCCCGATACAGGTGCATCGCCAAGTGGCGCGACCACGATCAGAAAGGGATTGCCGAGCAGCGGAATGAACGCTTGGCTGCCCAGCGGATGGCGCTCCAGCATGCGGACGGTCAGGGGCATTTCCAGCGCGTCGGCGCGGAAGATGCTGATGATCGCCTTGTCGTCGGGCTGCGCGGTTTCTACCGTGGCCAGACGATGGAAGCGCATGGTCGAGCCGTTGTTGATCATGAAGTGGTCGCTGCCGTCGGTTTCGATCACGTCACCGAAGGGGGCGAAGGCTTCTTTGGTCAAGGGCTCAATCACTAAAGTGCGCATGCGGATCTGTCTCTAATTCTATGTTGTTGGGGCTGTCGCTCTTGCCCACAACGCCGGCTCTCGGGAGCCGGCGTTGTGGGTGATCAGGGCCAGCGCTTACTTCGCGACTTTGCCCAGTACGCGCAGACGGCTGATACCGCCATCCGGGAACACGTTGATCCGGATGTGGGTGATCGGCCCCAGGTCATTGATCTGCTCCTGGAAGCTGTGCTCGGCGTGCATCTGCAGCTTCTGGCTTGGCAGCAGTTCGCGCCAGAACAGGCTCTGGGTTTCGATCTGGCTGTCGGTACCGCCCTTGACGAATGCGCCCTGGATCGAGCAGCTGTCGGGGTAGTTGCCTTTGAAGTGCAGGGTGTCGACGACAACCTGCTCGACCACGCCGGCATGGCCGAGGGCAACGATGACCCAGTCATTGCCTGGGGTGCGGCGGCGCGCGGTTTCCCAGCCGTCGCCCATGTTGATGCCACGGCCCGGGTTGAGGATGTTGCTCATGCGGCCGAAGTGTTCGTCGGAGCAGGCCAGGGCACGGCCACCGTTCAACGCTGCTGCCAGGTCGACTTGCTCGTTGTCGCCTACTGCCGACCAGTCACGGAATGGCACGCCGTAGACACGCAGACGGGCAACACCGCCGTCCGGGTAGATGTTGAAGCGCAGGTGGCTGAAGGCCTGGTCGTTGTTGATTTCGTGGTAGTGGTGGCTGTTGCCTTGCAGCTCGACGGCCGACAGCACTTCAACCCACTGGGTTTGTTCGGTCGGGTCGCCTTCAGCGACGAAGCAGCCTTCCAGGGACGCCGAAGGTGGGAAGTTGCCGGTGAAGAACGAGGTGTCGATGTCGACGCCCTTGATGGTGCCGGGAACGCCCAGGCGGATCACCGCGCTGTCGAAGCCTTCGAAACGCTTGCGGCGCGTTTCCCAGCCGTCCATCCACTTGCCGTTGTCGTCGAACACACCCTCCTTCCACACGGCCGGAGTCGGCTGGAACAGGCGCTCGGCAGCGGCGAACCACTCATCGGTGACCGAAACGATCTTGGTGCCCAGGCGCGCGTCGGCCAGGTTGACGAATTTCTCGAAGGGTACGGCGTATGCTTTCATTTTTTCTTGTCTGCCTTGAATGGGTGGCTGGGGATGCTTGCAAGGCCCTGGGTACGCGCTGCGTTCATGAGCGCACTCGGGCCACGCTCACTAAAGCTGCAGTAATCGGAACAGGGCGATCAGGTTGATCTGCGCCAGCGCTTCCTTGAACTCGGCCTCGACCGAGTTATGGATGCGCGTTTCGAACGCGGCGAGGATCTGATGCCGGTTGCTGCCTTTTACCGCCATGATGAAGGGAAACTTGAACTTGGCTTTGTAGGCGTCGTTCAGCTCGGTGAAGCGTTGGAACTCTTCGGCCGTGCATTGGTGAATACCGGCGCCAGCCTGTTCGTGAGTACTGGCTTCGGTCAGTTGGCCCTGGACGGCTGCTTTGCCGGCCAGGTCCGGGTGAGCGTTGACCAGTGCCAGCTGGCTGGCAGGGTCGGCGCTCAACAGGATATCGCTCATGCGTTGGTGCAGATTTTCGATCTGGTCCAGCTCCTGGCGCTGGCCCAGGTCGAATGCCTTCTCGGCAACCCATGGCGAATGTTCGTAGATATCGGCGAAAGCTTCGACGAACGCGGTGCGGTCGAGGGTCGAAGGCTTCAGCGTCTTGAAGTCGGTCATTATGCGTTCTCGGCGTTGAAAGGGTGGGTGGCATGCCAGTGGCGGGCGATGTCCACGCGCCGGGCAAACCAGACCTGCTCATGGCTTTGTGCGTATTCGACAAAGCGCTTGAGGGCTGCCAACCGGGCAGGGCGGCCGACCAGGCGGCAGTGCAGGCCGATGGAGAGCATCTTCGGCGCCTCGGCACCTTCGGCATACAGCACGTCGAACGCGTCCTTGAGGTACTGGAAGAACTGCTCGCCACAGTTGAAACCCTGAACCTGGGTGAAGCGCATGTCATTGGTGTCCAGGGTGTAGGGGATCACCAGGTGTGGCTTGCCGGTCGGGTTGTTGGGTTCCCAATAGGGCAGGTCGTCGTCATAGGTGTCGCTGTCATAGAGGAAGCCACCTTCCTCCATCACCAGGCGGCGGGTGTTTGGCCCGGTGCGGCCGGTGTACCAGCCCAATGGGCGCTCGCCGGTCAGTTCGGTGAGGATGCGGATCGCTTCGAGCATGTGCTCGCGCTCCTGGGCCTCGTCCATGTACTGGTAGTCGATCCAGCGGTAGCCGTGACTGCAGATCTCATGGCCGGCTTCAACCATGGCACGGATCACGTCCGGGTGGCGCTGGGCGGCCATGGCCACGGCAAACACGGTCAGCGGAATGCCGGTGTCCTTGAACAGTTTGAGCAGGCGCCAGACGCCTGCGCGGCTGCCGTACTCGTAGAGCGATTCCATGCTCATGTTGCGTGCGCCCTGCAGCGGCTGGGCAGCAACCATTTCAGACAGAAATGCTTCCGACTCTTTATCGCCGTGGAGGATGTTGCGTTCGCCACCTTCTTCGTAATTGAGCACGAAAGACAAAGCGATGCGGGCGTTCCCCGGCCAGCGCGGATGGGGTGGAGTATTGCCGTAACCGATCAGGTCGCGAGGATAATCAGCGCTCACTGCAGTCTTCCTTCTTGTACGTGAAAACGGGGGTAGAGTGGCCTGTGTGGTGTATCGACCACGCTGATGGGGTGATTGTATACAACTTTATTGTCAGTTTGTAAGCCTGTTTTTTCGCATTTCTTTCCTGGCCAGCCACCCCATGCCCCTGCAATAAATCTGCCTGAATGGTCAGATAATGACGTGCTCGTCATTGTTCTGCTTGGGTTTGCGACTGATGGCCTGTTTGCTGGGCGAGGCGGCTAAGCTAACAAAGAAGCCGGAATTATTGTGTACAATTTTCAATAAAAATGTCTTAATAATCCAACAGCCGTACGCTGCCGTGCTTGCATGCGGTGCGATACGGGTATTTTTTGCCCACAGATCAAGAAGAGGCGAGCAACCTTATGGGACGTTTGACCACGCATGTACTGGACGCCGCGCATGGCTGCCCTGGCAGCTCGATCAAGGTCGAGCTCTACCGCGTCGAAGGCCAGCAGCTAGAGCTGGTGACCACTGCCCTGACCAACAGCGATGGTCGTTGCGACGCACCGTTGCTGCAGGGTGACGATTACCGCAGCGGTGTCTACCAGCTGCAGTTCAGTGCCGGTGACTACTACCGTGCACGTGGCGTGAAGTTGCCAGAGCCTGCGTTCCTCGATGTGGTCGTTCTGCGTTTTGGCATCAGTGCCGAGCAGGATCATTACCACGTTCCATTGCTGATTTCGCCTTACAGCTACTCGACCTACCGCGGAAGCTAGCAGGTCACCCGACAGAATCTTCGTAGGTCCTTGCCCGCTCACACTGCGGGCTTTTTTTTGCCTGAAGGAAAAGCATTATTTATCTCACATGGTTTGAGCGGCTGTTTTGAAATGTCGGCTGGGTCGCTTGCGCAGGGTGTGCAGGCGCCATTCGATAGCAGGGACACAGACCATGGATGTAGCAATTCCTCCTCACTTGCTCAGCAACACTGAGGCGTTGGCAGCGTTGGAAAAGGCTGCGGCGCTCTGGACACAACAGGGCAGCGCGCTGCCGGACATCGTGCCGCTGCTCGCAACGGCCTTTGATGATGAGCTCAAGCGTCAATACCCGCAGCTTGAACTGGATGCGCGAAACACCTGGGTAAAAACCTTTTCGCTCACGGATAACCCGGAGCACTGCACCTTGCAGACGAACAAGACCCTCGAGCAGGTAATGCGCGAGCGTCTGGTGGGTGCCGCAACGGTGTATGACGAGGGCTTGTCAGGGATTTACGCCGATGGTCGCGAGGATGATCAACCCGGAACGCGCATGGCCGGCACGCGCGGGCTGGAGGGGGCCATCGACACGTTGACGCTCAAGCTGGGTTATCTGTATCGGGATGCAGTTACTGCCTACTGGAACGCCGCGACAGCGGAGCACACCTCACGCGACCAGCAACTGGCTGATGCCCTGTCGCAGGCGTTGCACCTCGACGCGGCACGGCGCTTGAGTAAAGACGAGCAGGCGTTGTTGAGCAGCGCGCTGTCGACCCCGGCGGACAGCCGCAGGGCTTTTTTTGCCTACAGCCTTAGCCTGTTGTTCGAGGGCGCAGAGGCCGCGCACCTGGCCGGTGCATTCATTCTTCGCAGGCAACCGGTGGCCGATGCATCGCAGGCGGACGCTGTTCCGACGCTGCTGTACCTGCCGGGTGAAGGGGTTTCCAGCCATGGCTCATTGGGCGAACTGTTCGATGCACTCTTGCCGCGCCGTGAACAATGGTCGGGCTTGCTGAGCTTGAGCCATCAACGCGCACTGGACGGCCAGCGTCGTATCGAATGGCAGTGCCGGGAGATCGTCGGCCACCTGCTGACTGACGTTGTACAGGCCCAACTGAAGTGTCAGCAGACAGATATCATCGACATTCTGCAAACCCGTCGCACGACCTTCGCGTCGTATCAGGTGCTGTTCGAAGGGCTGGCAGCGGCTACCCAGCGGATCATCGTTAACGGCCCACCCGGCATGGCCGTGGTGTGGCACGCAGAGCACGCGGCCTATGAGGCGTACCGGCAGTTACCGTATTGGATGAAACTGTGCAGTACCGAAGAGCGGCAGCGCTACGTCGACAAATTGCAGGCCTATCAATACGCTCAGGAGGATCTGTGTCAGGCGCTGGGCAAGGCCGAGTCGCCAGAGCAATTTGCCCGTGTCACGGTGGCGTTGCGTCTGCGCGAAGCGCTGGGTGTTGACCTGGACCCCGATCAACTGTGGGTCACCACCGAGCGTCGTTTGCCGGTAACCCGTGAGGTCTATACCGAGCAGGCATCGTTGAGCAGCCTGGCCCTGTACGGGCTGCACCCTGGGGATGAAGCCCAGGCTTCTGATTTCATCACGGGCAGCACCTTGCAGTATCAAGGCCTGCCGGTTGAGCAGGTGTTCGAAGGGTTGACCCCTGCAACGCTTGCCCCAGTGCTTGCCCCGCTGCAACTGAGGAGCACATTTTCTCAACAGTGGCGTGAAGCGATCACGCCAGGTGTTCTCCAGCGCATGCAGGTCGTGATGTCGCTACGGCTACAGGCCTCGCTCTGCGCTGCGGGTTTTCAAGGCATCCTGGCCGAGGATCAGGTTCAGGCAGTCGGGGTGTTGCACACACCGTTTGTCGAGCAGACGGCGCTTCGTGCGACGGCTTACCTGTTAAAGATCAACGGCGCCGAGTTGGCGGATGTCATGGTCTTTTGCTTGACCCAGGCCGATGGCGAAGCTGCCGGCCTGTTGCTTTATGCCCCAGATGTGCCTGGCCGCGAGCCGTGGCTGAAGGTGCTGGATGAGCGCCGCTTGTTGCACGAGATTGTCGGTTGGACCGCTGTGCCGGCACTGCGCGACTACCTGTTGGCACGCGTTCCGCAAGCCGCGCGTAACGCCTTGGGCAACGTGTTGAGTGCCCTGGCGCAGAAGCCGGCTGCCGAGGCCGATTTTCTTACGCTCTCGCCTCAGGTCGACTATCCGACTGCCTTGCAACGCCTGGTCGCGCTAGATGTCGAGCTCACCCAGGCGCGCTTTGACGCTCACACGCCGGCCTGGTACCGCGATGCGCCGCTGGCT
Organism: Pseudomonas sp. HLS-6 TE3448; assembly: GCF_053629555.1. NCBI lineage: Bacteria > Pseudomonadati > Pseudomonadota > Gammaproteobacteria > Pseudomonadales > Pseudomonadaceae > Pseudomonas > Pseudomonas sp. HLS-6 TE3448. The sequence continues at coordinate 2,976,492 of NZ_JBRJIO010000001.1, forward strand.
GAGCGGCAGCAGTTGCATGCACTGGAGACTCAGGTCGCCGCTGCCTCGCAACGGTTTACCGAGCAGTCCTTGCTGCAGGTTCCGGATTTTGAAAGCTTCGTCAAAGCCCAGGCCACGGAAAAAATCAATCAGCTGCTGGGTACACCCGCGGGCACGGTCGACCCGGACACGATCATTATCACCTCGCCCCGGGAGCGGGCTACGTTCACCCACTTGTTGCGCAATGGCTATGACGACTCGATCAGCCTGACGCAAGCCACGCTGGACACTTCTGCGACGTTTGAAGGCCCGGAAGGTGTTGACCTCTCGCCCCTGCGGCCGGAGAACGTCTCGGGCGCTATTCGCGGCCAATGGGTGGCGGACCGCTACATTCAAGTGCTGCGCGATACGCTGCTAAACCCTGAGCACGAGGGCTATGCCACCCGCCGACAGGCCAGTGTCACGCTGACACAGTTGCAGATGTCGGTTGCAGCCCTGCGCAGCAAGCTGATGGGGCAGATCACTGGCGAGCAGTACGCCTGGTTGAGTCAAACGTTGAGTTCTTTTCAACGCGAGGATGCGCCGACACGCCTGGCGCATCCGGTGCATCTGCTGAACTTCAATCTTGAGGCGGTATTCAATACCGCTGAGTACCCCTGGCTGGCGTACCTGGGCCATCTGTCGTGGATGAACGAGCACTTGGGGACGGTGGAAACCGTCGAAGGCAACTACGTCATGCTGGCGCCGGAGAACACCGGTCAGCCCGCCTTGTTGTACACCCCCGATGCGCCGGATGGCCTGGCATTCCGTGAGTTCCAGTCATTCGAGGCGTCCCTGGCCCATGCCGGCATGGGGGATTATTACAAGGACCGCATGCGCCACAAGCTGGGTCGCTGGATGTCCTACAGGCTGCACGCCGTCAGGCGTGGCGCTGCTGCGGGGCCGGTGCTGTCGAGTGCGCCGATCATGAGCCTGCAGAAGGCCTTCCATGACCAGCGAATCGAACGCAAGATGACCGATGTGGCGGACCTGGAGCTCGGTCGGGCCGACATGATCAGCCGTATTACCTGGACTGGGGTCGAGTTGGTTGCCACGGCAGTCACACTGCCATTTCCACCGGCCAGCTTTGCGGTGGGTGCGTTTTTTGCCCTCAAGGAGTCGGCCTCGGCGATCAAGGCACTGGCCGATGGTGATCGCGCCAAGGCCGTGCAGCACGCACTGTCGTCGGCCTTCAATACCTTGGGGGCCTTGGGCGACATGAAGCACGGGTTCAAGGGGCTGGGCAAGCTCTGGAAAATGCTGCCTCATGCCTCTGACGTCAGCACCACGCGGATCGCCTTGGCGGGTAACGATGCGCTGCACGGTGTTGCGCCGCCGTTGTCGAACAGGGTCATTGATCGCGCGTTTGCGCTCAAGCAGCGGCCTAAAGACCTGACCTTGCGCACCGATGGCGATTTTAACGGCGTGTATGAGGGAGAGGTTGGCGCGGACGGCTTCCCGCACTACTACATTACCGATACGCGGGGCCGCTACTATCAGGTCCAGTACAAGGGTGGCGTGGCCCTTGAACCCTGGCGCATCGTCGAAACGCGACGCCGTGGCTACGGTCCTGCGGTGCGGCGCAATATCTTGGGACACTGGGAAGTGTCGTTTGACGTGGGGTTGCGCGGCGGTGCACCGCAAACTCCGGCTGAAGTTATCCAGCAAGGTTTGCAGACGGTGACGCGCGAAGACGTGCAAGTGCTTGCAAACCAGCTCGGGCTGCCATCGCAATGGACGCTGGAGGCGATCCTGGAGGTTTTCCGTCGCTTTACCCTTGATGAGGCCGCGCAGGTCTTGCGGCGTTTCAGCCTGCCGGCCGATGATCCCGACCTGGCACGTTTGCTGGCCGATCAGTTTGTTCAGCACAAACGCTTTCCTGAGTGGGCCTTGCAGTTCCTGCCAGGTCGCACACCGGACCCGGCCTGGAAGATGATTCAGCGCGCGGAGCCCGGGCAATCGCAGGCAGCAGCCGAGGCGTTCCTGCGTCGTTTCAATTTCACCGAGGGCGAGCGAGCCGCAAAGGAGTGGGCGCTTGCGCTGCACTTCGAAAGCCGAGGCTACTTGCCATTCTGGAGCATCGAGCATCTGCCGCCAGCGACAGGCGCGACAGTACCCGTCATTGCACCCCTTCACGGGGTTTCCAGGGTTCAACAGATGTTCGACTGGCGCAGTTGGAGCACCCCGGTTGATGGCCCGCTGATTGAAACTGCCAGCAACTCGGGCATTTTCGTGAGCGCTCAAAACACAGCGCGGCGTGTGATCCAGGTGGATAATGCGTACTACGAGGTGCTCGACGACGGGGTTGAGCTCGTGGCCGACTGTGCGGTACTCAAGCCGCCTCCGAGCCTGGACGGCGTTCTGCCGCGTTATCATCGGATGCAGCGCGTCAATGGCGTCTGGTCGCTCGGTTCAGGGCTTCGCGTTGATCACATGATGTACACCATCAAGCGCCGTTTCCCGCAATTGACCGATCAGAGCACCAAGCAGTTCTCTCGGCGCCTGATGGAGTCGGCCAGCATAAACGGCAAGCTGACCGCTGCCGGCGTCCTCAAGCTGGACCTGTTGTTGGGTGTGCTGGATAACCCGCTGACTAAAAATGGCGCGTCCGTCGTCGACCCGTTCGGGTGGCTGCGCGGTCGTCCGGAGGTGGCAGCAGGGGCAGGGTTCAGTTTGCACAGTGAAACGGCCCGGTTTACCGCGGTGGAGTTTGTGGTTTCAGAGGAACAGTTTGCACGGGCCCCGCTGCATGCGGTTGTCCGGGATGTGCTGACGGCAAACTATTACACTGTGGGTCAGGTCTTCAGTGACCAGGCCTTCGGGCCGGGGCAACTGCTGGTGCGTTGCAACGGCTCAGACCGGCTCTACCTGGTGATCGTCAGGCCAACGCACGCGTCGCATGTGTACCCGCTCTCGTCCAGCACGCTGAAACGACTGATGACGTCGATGGATGCCGAGACGCGCCAGGCGTTGCGTCAGGCCCGGGCGGCGAAAGAGCTGGTCGTGCTGATGGCGGGCAAGCGCGTCAGTGCTTCTGGCAGGGATGAAGGGCTGGTCTTTATCAGGCCGCAGTTCGCCTGAGGTTCTGCCCCGTTGCCGCCAGGCGGCAGCGGGGCAGGCAGTGGTTTAGCGGCTCAGCAGTGCGGCGACGCCCGCGCCGCCGAACAGCCCGGCGCTGATCCGGTTGAATCCACTCTGCCCCTTGCCGGAGCGCAGGTAGCGGGCCGCACCTTGCGCACCCAGGCCGTAGGCCAGCTTGCACCCCAGGTCGAGCACCGTCCAGGTGGCGATCAAGACCAGCAATTGACTGAGCAATGGCTGCTCTGCACTGAGAAACTGCGGCAGGAAGGCGGCGAAGAACAGGATGTCTTTCGGGTTGCTCGCGCCCAGTGCAAAGGCGCGCAGGAACAGGCCACGAAAGCCTGGCTTCGGCATGGCCTCAGGCACATTGGCGCCCTGCGAGGGTTGGCGCGATTGCTGCCAGCTTTGCCAGGCGAGGTAAAACAGGTAAAGGCCACCGACAATCTTCAAGACGCTGAACAGCTGCTCCGAAGCCATCAACAGCGCCCCCAGCCCCAGTGCCGAGGCGCTGAGCAGGCAGATCGAGGCAATGACACCGCCGAGAAACGCAGGGTAGGAGCGACGCAGGCCATAGTTCAGGCTGTTGCTGATCATCAGCAAGGACAACGGGCCGGGGATCGCAATGACGATCAGTGCCGCGCCACAGAACAACAGCCAGGTTTCCACACTCATTTATTTTCTCCTTATGTGCGAAGGCCTCACCCGAAGGCGAGGCCGTTTTTACTGCGGTACAACCGTTACAAAAACATGAACTTGGCGATGAAAATGGCGCACAGCACCCACAGGCTCGCCGAGATTTCCCTGTATCGCCCTGTGCCGGCCTTGAGGGCGACATAGGTGATGAAGCCCAAGGCAATGCCGTCGGCAACCGAAAAGGTCAGGGGCATCATGATTGCGGTGACGATCGCCGGGATGCTGTCGGTGGCTTCATCCCAGTTGATGTGGGCCATGCTGCCCATCATCAGCATGGCCACGTAGATCAGGGCACCAGCGGTGGCATAGGCCGGGATCATGCCCGCCAGGGGGGCGAAGAACATGGCCGTGATGAACAGCAGGCCAACGACCACGGCCGTCAGGCCGGTGCGCCCGCCTGCGGCCACCCCGGCCGCGCTCTCCACGTAGCTGGTCACCGGTGGCACACCCACCACCGCGCCGAAGACGCTGGAGGCGCTGTCGGCTTTCAGTGCGCGGGAAAGGTTTTCGATGCGGCCCTCGGCGTTCACCAGGTTGGCGCGCTGCGCGACGCCCATCAGGGTGCCGGCGGTGTCGAACATGTGCACGAACAGAAACGCCAGGACCACGCTGATCATGCTGACGTTGAACACCCCGGCCACGTCCATGGCCATCCAGGTGGGGGCGAGGCTGGGAGGCAACGAGAAGACGCCGCCGTATTCGACCAGCCCCAGGCCCCAGCCGGCCAGCGTGACAGTGATGATGCTGATCAGGATGGCGCCGAACACCCGCCGATAGCTGAGTATCGCGATCATCAGGAAGCACACTGCGGCCAGCAGGGGGGCGGGTTCGTGCAGCGAGCCGAGCTTGATCAGGGTGGCAGGGCTGTCGACGACAATGCCGGCGGTTTTCAGGCCGATCAACCCGAGAAACAGCCCGACCCCGGCACCCATGGCGTGGCGCAGGCTGACCGGGATACTGTTGAGCAGCCACTCGCGCACGCGTGACAAGGTCAGCAGCATGAACAGCACGCCGGAAACGAACACCGCCCCCAAGGCCGCTTCCCAGGTGTAGCCCATGGTGCCGACGACCGTGTAGGTAAAGAATGCATTGAGGCCCATGCCCGGTGCCAGGCCGACCGGCCAGTTGGCGTACAGGCCCATCAACAGGCAGCCCAGGGCGGCGGCGATGCAGGTAGCAACGAACGCCGCACCATGGTTGATCCCGGCATCGGCCATGATGTTCGGGTTGACGAAAATGATGTACGCCATGGTGATGAAGGTAGTCATGCCGGCAATCAGCTCGGTCTTGACGGTGGTGCCATGCAGCTTGAGTTTGAAAATCCGCTCCAGCCAGCTCGTTTCGAGCGGTGGGGCAAGATCCAGCGTAGGGGCTTCGGATTTGCGGCTTTCCACAGCATGTACTCCTCAAGTCTTTTCTTGTTTTGCAGAGCCAGGGCCTGCGCACGCACTGGGGGGCTCTGTGAGAGGGTAGGGTGGCAGGCGACCGGACTGCTTTATTGACCTTGAAGTCAGGAAGTTGCACGCTGCGATTATGCTTTTGTATACAAATAAATCAAATAATGTTTTATATGGTGTGTGCATATTATTTGGCAATACAGCTATAAAGGCTATCGCTACCTGCAGAATTGCTGCTGGCTGTGTACAATGTGGCAGTACCGATTCCCTTAAATTTTCTATTCACGGCTTGCCAACGACCTACTGTGCGGTATTACAGTTCGGATCCAATTGCCGGTTATCTGCCCGAGAATCCATGAACGAACAGCTGCAACCCCTCAAGAAACCCGCGCGTGTTGGCAAGGCCGGCCGCAGCGGCACCCAGGACGACATCGTTTACGCACATATTTTCGAGGCTATCCTCGAGCAGCGTCTGGCGCCGGGTACCAAGTTGAGCGAGGAAGCCCTGGGCGAGATTTTCGGTGTCAGCCGCACCATCATTCGCCGCGCCCTGTCGCGCCTGGCCCATGAAAGCGTGGTGCTGCTGCGGCCCAACCGGGGTGCCGTGGTTGCCAGCCCCACGGTAGAAGAAGCCCGCCAGGTGTTCTTTTCCCGGCGTCTGGTCGAGCGGGCGATCACCGAGCTTGCCGTCGAACACGCTACCGCCGAGCAGTTGAACGAACTGCGGCAAATGGTGCGCGATGAGCGCGACAGCTTTTCCCGGGGCGACCGCGGCGCCGGTATTCGTCTGTCTGGCGAGTTTCACCTCAAGCTGGCCGAGGCTGCTGGCAATGCCCCGCTGATCAGCTTCCAGCGCAGCCTGGTGTCGCAGACCTCGCTGATCATTGCCCAGTATGAAAGCGGCAACCGCTCGCACTGCTCCTATGACGAGCACATGCAGTTGATCGATGCCATCGAAGCCCGCGATGCGACGCTTGCGGTCAACCTGATGATGCACCACATGGACCATATCGACAGCAAGCTCAACCTCGATGAGGACAGCGCGTCCGATGACCTGCATGCGGTGTTCTCGCACCTGTTGCAGACCAAGAAACGTGGCAGCGCGGCCTCGACCAAAGGCTGATGCGCCTGCCAGGGTGGGCGCCAGTGATTTCAGCACGCCTGTGATCACTGGCGCTCACGCCATCCTCTGCTAGATTCTCAACTGAACTTCACCGCAAACCTTCATCAAGCAGTTGGGCTTGCGCTTTACGCGTGCAACTACTTGAGGATTGATCTATGTCGATGCCCCTGAGCAAACGCATGGGTGCTGAACTGGTTGGGACGTTCTGGCTGGTTTTGGGTGGGTGTGGCAGTGCTGTGCTTGCTGCGTCTCTTCCCAGCGGTATCGGTCTGGTCGGTGTCTCCATGGCCTTCGGGCTCACCGTGCTGACCATGGCCTTCGCTATCGGTCACATTTCTGGCTGTCACTTGAACCCCGCCGTGTCGGTCGGGCTGGTGGTGGGCGGGCGATTTCCGGCCAAGGAACTGCTGCCCTACATCATTGCCCAACTGATTGGTGCCGTCATCGCGGCCGCGCTGATCTACTACATTGCCAGTGGAAAGGCCGGGTTTGATGTGGCATCGGGCCTGGCTTCGAACGGCTATGGCGAACATTCGCCTGCCGGCTACTCGCTGGCTTCCGGTTTTGCCAGTGAAGTGGTGATGACCGCGATGTTCATCCTGATCATCATGGGCGCGACCGACTCACGGGCACCGGCGGGTTTTGCGCCCATTGCCATTGGCCTGGCATTGACGCTGATTCACCTGATCTCGATTCCCATCACCAACACCTCGGTCAACCCGGCACGCAGTACCGGGCCGGCGTTGTTCGTCGGCGGTTGGGCACTCCAGCAGCTCTGGCTGTTCTGGGTGGCGCCGCTGATCGGTGCAGTGATCGGCGGCGCGCTGTATCGCGGCCTGGCGCGCGAGCCTTAGCGGCTCAGCGTTGATGCACGCTGCGACCGGCCGCAAAGGTTTCGCGGACGGTGCGATCGTCGCCCAGGGTCATCAGCACGAACAGTGTCTCCTCGATGCTGTTCGACTGCTGCAGGCGGTAGGACAGCAGCGGTGTCGCGTTGTAGTCGAGCACCACGAAGTCGGCATCACGGCCCGGCGTGAGGTTGCCGATGCGCTCCTCCAGGCACAGGGCCCTGGCGCCGCCCAGGGTGGCCAGGTACAACGATTTGAACGGGTTGAGCCGTGCGCCCTGAAGCTGCATGACCTTGTAGGCTTCGTTGAGGGTGTTGAGCAGCGAGAAACTGGTGCCGGCGCCCACGTCAGTGCCCAGGCCGACCTTCACCTTGTGCTGTTCGGCTTGCGGCAAGTTGAACAAGCCACTGCCGAGAAACAGGTTGGAGGTCGGGCAGAAGGCCACGGCAGAGCCGGTTTCCGCCAGGCGCTTGCACTCGTCGTCGCACAGGTGCACGCCATGGGCAAAGACGGAGCGCTCGCCCAGCAACTGGAAGTGATCATAGACATCCAGGTAGCCCTTGCGCTCCGGGAATAGTGCCTTGACCCACTCGATTTCCTTGAGGTTTTCGCTCAGGTGGGTGTGCAGGTACAGGTCGGGATACTCGCCCAGCAGTTGCCCGGCCAAGGCCAGTTGCTCTGGCGTGCTGGTCGGGGCGAAACGCGGGGTAACCGCATAGTGCAGGCGACCCTTGCCGTGCCAGCGCTCGATCAGGGCCTTGCTGTCCAGGTAGCTGGACTCGGCGGTGTCGGTCAGGTAATCCGGTGCATTGCGGTCCATCATCACCTTGCCGGCGATCATCCGCAGGTCCAGGCGCTGCGCCTCTTCAAAGAAGGCGTCCACCGATTCGGGGTGGACACTGCCGAACACCAGCGCCGTGGTGGTGCCGTTACGCAGCAGTTCCTTGATGAAACGCTTCGCGACCTGCTCGGCATGGGCCTTGTCGGCGAACTGCCGTTCGCAGGGGAAGGTGTAGGTATTGAGCCAGTCCAGTAGCTGCTCGCCGTAGGAGCCGATCATGCCGGTCTGCGGGAAATGGATATGGGTGTCGATAAAGCCCGGGGTGATCAGGGCATTCTCGTAGTGCACCACGTTCAGGTCGGCCGGCAGTGTAGGCAGCAATTCACTGGCGTGGCCAATGGCGCTGATCTTGCCATCTTCGACCACCAGCAGGCCGTCTTCAAAGTACTGGTAGGACGCGTCCACACCGACTTCGGCGGGGTCGTCGAGGCTGTGCAGGATGGCGGCACGGTAGGCGTTGGGTTTTGCGCTCATGAGGCTCTCGTCAATGGGCTTGGCTGCGCCGCGAGGGCGGCAGCAGTTGGGCAATGGGGCCAGCATTGGCGGCAGCGTCGTGCTGGCCAAAGCTGGCGTTGTAGGTGGCAATGATTTCGGCGGCGATGGACACGGCGATCTCGATCGGCAGCTTGCCCTTCACCTCGGCAATCCCCATCGGGCAGCGCATCCGCTGCAGCCGCTCCGGGGTGAAACCACGTTCATGCAGGCGGTGCTCGAACTTGGCCCGTTTGGTTTTCGAGCCAATCAGCCCGAACCAGGTGAAGTCATTGCGTTTAAGGATGGCCGCCGTCAGCTCCAGGTCCAGTTGATGATTGTGGGTCATGACGATGCAGTAACTGCCGACCGGCAGCTCGTCGACTTCATCGACCGGGTCTTCACTGACGATTTTGCTGACCCCCGCAGGGATCGCCTCGGGGAACTCCTGCTCGCGTGAGTCGATCCAGCGAACCCGGCACGGCAAGGCGGCCAGCAAGGGTACCAGCGCCCGACCGACGTGGCCTGCACCAAATACCGCGATCTGCGCCTGAACCCGGCCCATCGGTTCGAACAGCAACACCGTGGCGCCGCCACAGCATTGGCCGAGGCTGGCGCCGAGGCTGAAACGCTCCAGATGGGGCGCCTGGCGCCCCTCGGCGAGCATCTGCCGGGCGATGTGCAGGGCTTTGTATTCCAGGTGGCCGCCACCGATGGTGTCGAACAATTGCTCGGCACTGACCACCATTTTGGAACCGGCGTTGCGCGGTGTCGAGCCGCGCTCCTCGATGATGGTGACCAGTATGCAGGGTTCACCGCGTGCCTGCAGGTCGGCGAGGGCGTTGATCCAGGTGTGCATGCTCAGTGACCTCCTGGGTGACCGTAAGGCTGTGCGGGCGATAGGGCGTTCATGGTGCTGCTGTCTCGGCTTCGGTGCGCGGGTGCGCCGCCATCGCCTTGCGCATTTGCTCGCAGCCCCAGAGCACGCGCTCCGGTGTGGCCGGGGCGTCGATCAGCGGTTGCTCACGGTAATCGGCCAGGCTGGCCACGGCATCCTTGATGGCACACCAGACGGCGATACCGAGCATGAACGGCGGCTCGCCTACGGCCTTGGAGTGGAACACCGTGTCTTCCGGGTTCTTGCGGTTCTCGACCAGGCGCACCCGCAGGTCGATCGGCATGTCGGCCACGGCCGGAATCTTGTAGCTGGCCGGGCCGCTGGTCATCAGTTTGCCCTTGGCGTTCCACACCAGCTCTTCGGTGGTCAGCCAGCCCATGCCCTGAACGAAGCCGCCTTCCACCTGCCCGATGTCGATGGCCGGGTTCAGTGACGCGCCGACGTCATGCAGGATGTCGGTGCGCAGTACCTTGTACTCGCCGGTCAGGGTGTCGACGATCACCTCGGCGCAGGCCGCGCCAAAGGCGTAGTAGTAAAAGGGGCGGCCACGGGCCTGGCTGCGGTCGTAGTAGATTTTCGGGGTCTTGTAGAAGCCGGTGCTCGACAGTGAAACCTGAGCGAAGTAGGCCTGCTGCACCAAGGCGTCAAAGGTCAGGATCTCATCGCGCACACGCACATGGCCATTGTGAAACACGACGTCCTCCGCGCTGACCTTGTACTGCCGCGCGGCAAATTCGATCAGGCGTTGCTTCAGGATTTCAGCCGCGTTCTGCGCGGCCTTGCCGTTCAGGTCTGCGCCGCTGGACGCCGCAGTCGGCGAAGTGTTGGGCACCTTGTCGGTGTTGGTCGCGGTGATCTGGATACGCGAGATATCGACCTGGAATACTTCGGCCACCACCTGGGCAACCTTGGTGTTGAGGCCTTGGCCCATCTCCGTGCCGCCGTGGTTCAGGTGGATGCTGCCGTCGGTATAGAGGTGTATCAGCGCACCGGCCTGGTTAAGGAAGCTGGCGGTAAAGGAAATACCGAATTTCACCGGTGTCAGGGCCAGGCCTTTCTTCAATATCGGGCTGTTGGCGTTGTAGCGACGAATCGACTCGCGGCGCTCGGCGTAGTCGCTGCTGGCTTCCAGTTCTGCGGTAATCTCTTCGAGCATGTTGTGCTCGACGGTCTGGTGGTAGTGGGTGACGTTGCGTTCGGTCTTGCCGTAATAGTTGGCCTTGCGCACCGCCAGCGGGTCGAGCACCAGATGGCGGGCGATACGGTCCATCACTTCCTCGATGGCGACCATCCCCTGTGGGCCGCCGAAGCCCCGGTAGGCGGTGTTTGAGGCGGTGTTGGTCTTGCAGCGGTGGCCGTTGACCGTGGCGTCGCCCAGGTAATAGGCGTTGTCGGCGTGGAACATGGCGCGGTCGACGATGGACGCCGACAGGTCGGGCGAGCAGCCGCAGTTACCGGCCAGTTCGAAATTGATGCCCTGCAGGCGTCCGCGGTCATCGAAACCGACATCGTATTCGACGTAGAAGGGGTGACGCTTGCCGGTCATGACCATGTCTTCCATGCGAGGCAGGCGCATCTTGGTCGGCTGGCCGGTCAGGTGCGCGATCACCGCGCACAGGCAGGCCGGGCTCGCCGCCTGGGTTTCCTTGCCGCCAAAGCCACCGCCCATCCGGCGCATGTCGACCACCACCTTGTTCATCGGCACATCGAGCACTTCGGCGACCAGCTTCTGCACTTCGGTGGGGTTCTGGGTCGAGCAGTAGACGATCATGCCGCCGTCTTCGGTGGGCATCACCGAAGAGATCTGGGTTTCCAGGTAGAAGTGCTCCTGGCCGCCGATGTGCAGGGTGCCCTGCAAGCGATGGGGCGCATCGCGCAATGCGCTGGCCGAGTCCCCGCGTCGGTGGGTGTGGCTGTCGAGGACAAAGTGCTTTTTGCGCAGCGCTTCGACCACATCGAGCACCGGCTCCAGGTCTTCGTAGGTGATGATCGCTGCCAGCGCGGCGCGGCGCGCGGTGTCGAGGTCGCGTGCGGCCACAGCCACCACCGGCTGGCCGACGAACTGCACGGTGTCGATGGCCAGCAAGGGGTCACCCGGCAGCAGCGGGCCGATGTCTTTCAAGCCCGGTATGTCTTCGTGGGTAATGGCAATGCGCACGCCCTCGAAGGCGTAGCAGGGCGCGGTGTCGATACTGACAATGCGTGCATGGGCGCGGTCGGACAACCGGGCATACACATGCAACTGGTTCGGGAACTCCAGGCGGTCATCGATATACACCGCTTCGCCGGACACATGCTTATCGGCGCTGTCATGCTTGACGCTGCGGCCTACACCGCTGGTCATGTCCTGGCTGAACAGGTCGGCCAGCTCTGCCTGGCTCTTGGCGACGTGAGGATGGTTAGACATAAGCGGTCACCCGAGTCTCGATGTGCGGTGTTTGCAGTTCGATGAAGTATTTGCGCAGCAGGTTCTGCGCACTGAGCAAGCGGTACTCCTTGCTCGCGCGAAAATCCGACAGCGGTGTGAAGTCTTCGCTCAAGGCTTGGCAGGCCTGTTCAATCAGTGCCTGGCTCCAGTGCTTGCCTGTCAGCAGCGTTTCACAGGCCTGGGCGCGTTTCGGGATGGCCGCCATGCCGCCGAAGGCGATGCGTGCCTCGTGGATGACGCCGCCTTCGATGCGCAGGTTGATTGCCGCGCAGACCGCCGAGATATCGTCGTCCAGGCGCTTGGACAGCTTGTAGGCGCGGAACGCCCAACCGGGCGAAGCCTTCGGCACGATGATCTTCTCGATGAACTCGCTCTCCTGGCGGGCGGTGATGCGGTAATCGATGAAGTAGTCTTCCAGGGCCAGGGTGCGCTGGCTGTCGCCTTTGCGCAGGACGATCTGGGCGCCCAGGGCGATCAGCAGGGGCGGGGCGTCGCCAATCGGTGATGCGTTGCCAATGTTGCCGCCCAAGGTGCCCTGGTTGCGGATTTGCAGCGAGGCGAAGCGGTGCAGCAGCTCGCCAAAGTCGGGGTACTCGGCGCTCAGCGCGTCATAGCAGTCGGTCAATGGCGTGGCGGCACCAATCTCGATGCGCTCGTCGACGTGCTCGATGCGCTTCATCTCGGCGACGTTACCGACGTAGATCATCACCGGCAGGGTCTTGTGGAACTGGGTTACCTCAAGTGCCAGGTCGGTACCACCGGCCAGAAGGCGCGCTTCCGGGTGCGAGCCATAGAGCTCGGCCAGGTCGGCCACGGTCAGTGGAACCAGGCAGCGTTTATCGCCGCTGTTGAGCTCGCCGGTTTCTTTGGGCGCAATCGCCTTGAGCCGGGCGATGGTTTGCGCCTCGGCGGCATCGAACGGGTCGGCTGGCGGCTGGCAGCAGGCCTGTTCTGCGGCTGCCAGAATCGGCCGGTAACCGGTGCAGCGGCAGAGGTTGCCGGCCAGCGCCTCCTGGGCCTTGTGCAGGTCCGGGGCGTCGCTGTTCTTCTGCAGGGCGAACAGCGACATCACCACGCCGGGCGTGCAGAAGCCGCATTGTGAACCGTGGCAGTCGACCATTGCCTGTTGAACGCTGTGCAACTGCCCTTGGTGTTTGAGCCCTTCAACGCTGATCAGTTGTTTGCCATGCAGCGCCGACACAAAGGTCAGGCACGCATTCAGGCTGCGATAGCGCAGGCGTTCGAGGCCGTCCTGATCCGTATGGCGCTCAGCGACCACGACAGTGCAAGCGCCGCAGTCGCCGCTGGCGCAGCCTTCCTTGGTGCCGGGTTTGCCCAGGTGTTCGCGCAGGTATTCAAGCACTGTCAGATTGGGGTCCAGGGCGTGCTCACTGCGCAGCTCCTGATTAAAGAGAAACTGGATCACGGAAGGCCTCACAAGCGAATTATTGTTGTTGAGCGGGGTTGTGCTGACTCTAAGCAGGCCTGACTTTTCGGTCAACATCTTTCTGACTTGTGGGTCAGGAAAATGATCGAAATGGCGCCTGGTACGCTCTACACCTGACTTTTTAAGCATAGAACGGGCCGAGAGGCCCTGCGCGAGTGGGGGGCAAGTGCGCTACAATCCCGCCCTTGTGCACCGTTCAAAGAGTTTGAAGGAAAACCATGACGTTCAAGGCGCCGGACAGCCTCTCCGAGCAAATTGCCCATTACCTGGCCGAGCGGATCATTCGCGGCGAGCTCAAACCCGCCGAGCGTATCCAGGAGCTGAAGGTCACCCAGGCGCTGAATGTCAGCCGCGGCTCCGTGCGTGAGGCGCTGCTGATTCTCGAACGCCGGCATCTGGTCACGATCCTGCCGCGTCGCGGCGCGCACGTTACCGAGCTAAACGAGCACAATGTACGCAGCCTCTGCACGCTGATGAGCGAGCTGTACATCCTGTTGGGCAATGCCGTTGCCACGCACCTGCGCAGCGACAGCGAGCTTGCTCCGTTTCTGGTCATTCAGCAGCGTTTGCGCGCTGCCTGCGAGCGCAAGGACATCAAGGCATTCGTTGAAGACAGCTTCGCGGTGATGCGCGCGGCCTATCCGTTTGCCAACAATCCTTACCTGCAGGAAACCGTCGAAAACCTGCAGCCGGCCATGAGTCGCACGTATTACCTGGCGCTGGATCAGCGCAAGGCCGAAATGGATGACTTCCTGGTGCTGTTCGCGCAATTGCTCGAGGCCGTGGTTGCACGTGACCTGCCGCGCATCCGCAGTGTGCTGGTCGAGTATTGTCAGCGCAGTTGCGACCTTGTGCTGACGGCGCTGGTACCTGCCTGAGCATGCGCCTCAAGTGCATTCGCCTGGCCGGGTTCAAGTCCTTCGTCGACCCGACCACCGTCAACTTCCCCAGTAACATGGCGGCCGTTGTCGGGCCCAATGGCTGTGGCAAGTCCAACATCATCGACGCGGTGCGTTGGGTGATGGGCGAAAGCTCGGCCAAGAACCTGCGCGGCGAGTCGATGACCGATGTCATCTTCAATGGTTCGACCAGCCGCAAGCCGGTCAGCCAGGCGAGTATCGAGCTGGTCTTCGACAACAGCGACAACACCTTGGTCGGCGAGTACGCCGCCTATGCGGAGATCTCCATTCGCCGCAAGGTCACCCGAGACGCCCAGAACACCTATTTCCTCAATGGCACCAAATGCCGGCGCCGTGACATTACCGATATCTTTCTCGGCACTGGCCTGGGGCCACGCAGCTACTCGATCATCGAACAGGGCATGATCTCCAAGCTGATCGAAGCCAAGCCCGAAGAGCTGCGCAACTTCATCGAAGAAGCCGCCGGTATCTCCAAGTACAAGGAGCGCCGCCGCGAAACCGAGAACCGCATTCGCCGCACCCATGAAAACCTCGAGCGCCTGACCGACCTGCGCGAAGAGCTTGAGCGCCAGCTTGAGCGCTTGCACCGCCAGGCCCAGGCTGCCGAGAAGTACAAGGAATACAAGGCCGAGGAGCGGCAGCTCAAGGCGCAACTGGCGGCACTGCGCTGGCGCGCACTGAACGATCAGGTGGGCCAGCGTGAAGCGATCATCGGCGATCAGGAAGTGGCCTTCGAGGCATTGGTCGCGGAACAGCGCAATGCCGATGCCAGCATCGAGCGCCTGCGTGACGGTCACCATGAGCTGTCTGAACGGTTCAACCTGGTTCAGGGGCGCTTCTATTCGGTGGGCGGTGATATCGCCCGGGTCGAGCAGAGCATCCAGCATGGCCAGCAGCGCTTGCGCCAATTGCAGGACGACCTCAAGGAGGCCGAGCGTTCGCGTCAGGAAACCGAGTCGCACCTGGGGCATGACCGCACGTTGCTGGCAACCCTGGCTGAGGAGCTGGAGATGCTCGAGCCCGAGCAGGAAATGACCCTGGCCGCTGCCGAAGAGTCTGCCGCGACGCTGGAAGAAGCCGAAGGCACCATGCATGGCTGGCAGGAGCAATGGGACAGCTTCAATACCCGTTCGGCCGAGCCGCGCCGTCAGGCCGAGGTGCAGCAGTCGCGCATTCAACAGTTGGAACACAGCCTGGAGCGTCTGGCCGAGCGTCAGCGCAAACTGGGCGAGGAGCGTGACCAGCTCAGTGCCGACCCTGAAGACGCAGCGATACTGGAGCTGGGCGAGCAATTGGCCGGCAGTGAACTGCTCCTTGAAGACTTGCAACTGGAAGAGCAGCAGGCTGTCGAGCGGCTTGAGGCGCTGCGCGAGCAGTTGCAGCAGGTTGGCAGCGCTCAGCAGCAAGCCCAGGGCGAGTTGCAGCGCCTGGGTGGTCGTCTGGCCTCGCTGGAAGCCTTGCAGCAGGCCGCACTGGACCCAGGCAGCGGCACCGCTCGCTGGTTGCAGGCGCAGGGCCTGGCGCAGCGTCCGCGACTGGCCGAGGGCTTGCGCGTCGAGCCGGGCTGGGAACTGGCGGTCGAGACCGTGTTGGGCGCTGACCTGCAGGCCGTGCTGGTCGATGCGTTCACCGGCCTGGACCTGGCCAGCTTCGATCAAGGCGCATTGCGCCTGCTCGATGTACGCGGCACTGCGGCGAGCCTGCCGGGCAGTTTGCTCGACAAGGTTCAAGGCCGTGTCGACCTGGCCCCGTGGCTGGGGCAGGTACGCCCGGTGGAAGATCTCGATGCGGCGCTGGCGCTGCGTGGCCAACTGGCCGAAGGGCAGAGCCTGGTCAGCCGTGACGGTTATTGGGTCGGGCGGCACTTCTTGCGGGTGTCGCGTGCCAGTGATGCCGAAGGCGGGGTGCTCGCCCGAGGGCAGGAGCTTGAGCAACTGCGCCTTGAGCACGAAGCCTTGCAGGCCGAACTGGAGCGGCTGGACGAGCAACTGCTCACGCTGCGCGAGCAACAGCGCAGCCTGGAGGACGGCCGCGAGCAGATCCGTCGTCGAGCACAGGACGAAGCGCGCCAGCAGGGCGAGCTCAAGGCACAGTTGTCGGCGGGCAAGGCGCGTGCCGAGCAGCTGGCGCTGCGCCGTCGCCGTCTTGACGAGGAATTGAGCGAGCTGCTTGAGCAGCGTGCCATCGAGCACGAAAGCCTCGGTGAATCTCGCTTGCAGTTGCAGGAAGCGCTTGACCTGATGGCCCAGGACACCGAGCAGCGTGAGCTGTTGCTGGCCCAGCGCGACAACCTGCGCGAGCGGCTTGACCGGGTGCGCCAGGAAGCACGGCAGCACAAGGACCACGCACACCAGTTGGCGGTGCGTTTGGGCTCGCTGCGTGCCCAGCACGACTCCACGCGTCAGGCGCTGGAGCGCCTTGAGTTGCAGTCCGAGCGGCTGACGGAAAAGCGTGAGCAGTTGACGCTGAACCTGGAAGAGGGCGAGGCGCCGCTGGAAGAGCTGCGGCTCAAGCTCGAAGAGCTGCTGGAAAAACGCATGAGCGTCGATGACGAAATGCGTCAGGCGCGCCTGCACATGGACGAAGCCGACCGCGAGTTGCGCGAGGCCGAGAAACGTCGCAGCCAGGCGGAGCAGCAGTCCCAGCTGCTGCGCGGCCAGCTTGAGCAGCACCGTATGGAATGGCAAGGGCTGAGCGTTCAGCGCAAGGCCCTGCAGGAGCAACTGCACACCGATGGCTATGACCTGCACGGCGTGCTCGAAACCCTGACCGAGCAGGCCAGCGAGCAGGAAGCGGCGCTTGAGCTGGAACGTATCGACGGGCGTATCCAGCGCCTGGGCGCCATCAACCTGGCGGCCATCGATGAGTACCAGCAGCAGTCCGAGCGCAAGCGCTACCTGGACGCACAGAACGACGACCTGGTCGAGGCGCTGGAGACGCTGGAAAACGTCATTCGCAAGATCGACAAGGAAACCCGTAATCGCTTCAAGGATACCTTTGATCAGATAAATGCCGGTTTACAGGCACTTTTCCCAAAAGTTTTCGGTGGCGGCAGCGCTTACCTGGAACTGACGGGCGAAGATTTACTCGATACAGGGGTGACGATCATGGCGCGCCCGCCCGGGAAGAAAAACAGCACCATCCACCTGTTGTCCGGTGGGGAGAAGGCGTTGACTGCCCTGGCGTTGGTGTTCGCGATCTTCAAGTTGAACCCGGCACCGTTCTGTATGCTCGACGAAGTCGATGCACCACTGGACGATGCCAACGTGGGGCGTTATGCCCGGCTGGTAAAAGAAATGAGCCAGACCGTGCAATTCATCTATATCACCCACAACAAGATCGCCATGGAAATGGCCGATCAATTGATGGGGGTGACTATGCACGAGCCCGGTTGCTCGCGCCTGGTGGCGGTTGATGTGGAGGAGGCGATGGCCATGGTCGACGCCTGATTGGGTGTCATAAGGCGTGAACCTGCGCTTAATGGACCTGTCAGTTGCGACAGACGGTGTAAAGTTATCTTTGGTCGTGCTAGCTTAATGGCAATTTTTATTACGCGTGGGCAAAACGCCTGTCAGAACATAGAGTTGGCGCCACGTTTTAAAGGGCTTTAAGCCCTTTATTTATCAGCATTTTTTACAGAGGCACGGGATTACATGGAAATCGGTCTGCGCGAGTGGCTGATCGTCATCGGCATTATTGTCATCGCCGGTATTCTTTTTGACGGCTGGCGTCGTATGCGTGGTGGCAAGGGTAAGCTGAAATTCCGTCTGGATCGCAGTTTCTCCAACCTGCCTGACGAGGAGAGCAGCCCTGATGTGCTGGGGCCTTCCCGTGTGCTGGACAATCACAAGGAGCCGGAGCTGGATGAGCAGGACCTGCCATCCATGAGTGCGCCGCTGCGTGAGCGTGAACGTGAGAGCAAGCCGAAGTCTTCCAAGCGCAACAAGCGTAACAGCGAGCCGCAACAGGGCGACCTGAACCTGGCCGCTGAGCCGCGTGAGCCGGACCTGTTCGCCGATGCGTCCGATGACTTCCCGGACGAAACGCGCACCAAGAGCACCGGCTTTGGCGCTGCCAATGCAGGCAAAGAGTTGCCACCGGTAGAAGAAGTGCTGGTGATCAGCGTGATTTCCCGTGACGAGGGCGGCTTCAAGGGCCCGGCGCTGCTGCAGAACATTCTTGAAAGCGGTTTGCGTTTTGGCGAAATGGACATTTTCCACCGTCATGAAAGCATGGCCGGTAACGGCGAAGTGCTGTTCTCCATGGCCAACGCAGTCAAGCCAGGTGTATTTGATCTGGACGACATCGACCACTTCAGCACGCGTGCAGTGAGCTTCTTCCTGGGCCTGCCGGGCCCGCGTCATCCGAAGCAGGCATTCGACGTGATGGTGGCGGCTGCACGCAAGCTGGCCCACGAGCTCAATGGTGAGCTCAAAGATGACCAGCGTAGCGTCATGACCGCGCAGACCATCGAGCACTACCGCCAGCGCATCGTCGAGTTCGAGCGTCGGGCGCTGACCCAGAAGCGTTGATCCCAAGCACCCTAAACACTCAAAGAGCAGCCACGGCTGCTCAGGTTGCTGACAGCCCCCCTGTGTGATCTTCGTGGGAGCAGGCGTGCCTGCGAAGCGATCGATGGGGTGCCCGTGAATTCGCGGCGCCTGCATCGCAGACAAGCCTGCTCCTACCGTGAGAAAACCGCTGAAAAGCGGGGGTGTGTCAGCAGCCTGGGCAGCCAGGGTTGCTCTTTTGCATGGCAAGAGAACACGAACATGACCGTCGAAACCCGAATCCTCGCACTACGTGCCGAACTCCAGCAGCACAACCGGCGCTACTACGAGCAGGATGCCCCGAGCATTCCGGATGTCGAGTATGACCGCCTGTTCCGCGAACTGCAGGCCCTGGAAGCCGAACACCCCGAACTGGTGACGGCCGACTCGCCCACCCAGCGGGTCGGTGGCGCAGCGCTGTCGGCCTTCAGCCAGGTGCGCCATGAAGTGCCGATGCTGAGCCTGGGTAACGCTTTCGAGGAAAGCGACCTGCGTGACTTCGATCGACGGGTGGTCGAAGGGCTGGAGCTGCCAGCGGGCGACCTGTTCGGTGGCGGTGCGGCCGTGGAGTACAGCTGCGAGCCGAAGCTCGATGGCCTGGCGGTCAGCCTGCTCTATCGCGATGGCCTGCTGGTGCAAGGCGCAACCCGTGGCGATGGCACCACCGGCGAAGACATCAGTGTCAACGTGCGTACCGTGCGCAACATTCCGCTCAAGCTAGAGGGGGCAGGGTGGCCGGCCGTTTTGGAGGTGCGCGGTGAAGTGTTCATGTCCAAGGCGGGCTTCGATCGGTTGAACGCCAGCCAGATCGAAAACGGCGGCAAAACCTTCGCCAACCCGCGTAACGCCGCCGCAGGCAGCCTGCGTCAGCTCGACTCGAAAGTCACCGCGAGCCGGCCGCTGGAGTTCTGCTGCTATGGCCTGGGGCAGGTCTCGGCAGACATTGCCGACACCCATGTCGGCATTTTGCAGCAACTCAAGGCCTGGGGCTTGCCGATCAGCCACGAACTGAAACTGGCCGTGGGCGTGGCGCAATGCCTGGACTACTACCGCGACATCGGCCGTCGCCGCAATGACCTGCCCTATGAAATCGACGGCGTGGTGTTCAAGGTCAATAGCCTGGCCTATCAGCGCGAGTTGGGTTTTCGCGCGCGTGAGCCGCGTTGGGCGATTGCCCACAAGTTCCCGGCCATGGAAGAGCTGACCGAAGTCCTCGACGTGGAATTTCAGGTGGGCCGTACCGGCGCGGTGACGCCCGTGGCGCGCCTGAAGCCGGTGAAGGTCGCCGGGGTCACGGTGGCCAACGCGACCTTGCACAACATGGACGAAGTCGACCGGCTGGGGTTGCGGATCGGAGACACGGTGATCATCCGCCGTGCTGGCGACGTGATTCCTCAGGTCATGCAGGTGGTGCTTGAGCGGCGCCCGGCAGATGCACGCCCGGTTCACATTCCGCACACCTGCCCGGTGTGTGGTTCGCACGTCGAGCGTACCCAGCTGGTCAAGCGCAGCAAGGGCAAGGAAACCGTCAGCGAGGGCGCCGTCTACCGCTGTGTCGGGCGCCTGGCGTGTGCCGCGCAGGTCAAGCAGGCGATCATCCATTACGTCTCGCGCCGAGCCATGGACATCGACGGGCTGGGTGAGAAAAGCGTCGAGCAACTGGTCGACGAAGGCCTGATCCGTTCGCCTGCCGATCTCTACAGCCTGACCTTCGAACAGATCGTCGACCTGGAAGGGTTTGCCGAGTTGTCCAGCAAGAACCTGCTGGCGGCCATCGAGCAGAGCAAACAGCCCGCGTTGGCGCGGTTCATTTATGCCTTGGGTATTCCCGATGTCGGCGAAGAAACCGCCAAGGTGCTGGCACGCTCCCTGGGTTCGCTGGCGCGGGTGAGGGTGGCGTTGCCTCAAGTGCTGACCTACCTGCCGGACATCGGCCTGGAAGTGGCCCATGAGATCCACAGTTTCTTTGGCGACGCCCACAACCAGGTGGTCATCAACCAATTGCTCGGCGCCGGCATCGCCTTGCAGGATGAAGGCGAGGTGCATGCCGAGTTCGCTGCCAGCACCACCCTGGCAGGCCTTATCGAAAAACTGAACATCCCGGGTATTGCCGCGACCGGCGCCAGGAACCTGGCCGAAAAAGCCGGCAGCCTCGAGCAGGTGATTGCGCTAAGCCGCGACTGGCTCGAACTGAGCGTCATGAAAGGCCTTAACGAAAAGGCCAAGCAGGGCTTGCGTGAATTTTTCGCCGTACCGGACAACGTAGCCCAGGCGCTTGCTATCGAGGCGCAATTGTCTGAGTTCGGCATGCACTGGGCCAGTGAGAAAAAAGTCGCCGAAGGCTTGCCGCTGGCCGGCCAGACCTGGGTGCTCACCGGTACCCTGGAGCGCATGAGCCGCGACGTGGCCAAGGTCAAGCTGGAAGGGCTGGGTGCCAAGGTTGCCGGCTCGGTCTCGGCCAAGACCCACTGCGTGGTCGCCGGCCCCGGCGCAGGTTCCAAGCTGGCCAAGGCCAATGAACTGGGCCTTCAGGTGATGGATGAGGACGCCTTTGTCGTCTTCCTTGCCAGCCGCGGCATCGAGGCATGAAGCCAAGTCCTTGAGAAACGTTGGTTTTTTCTTGAGGCAGAGGTTGTAACTTGGCGCAAGACCGGTACAATGACGCGGCTCGTCGCTTGATGAGCCGCGTAGTGGTGGCCCCATCGGTCCCCCCGCAACGATTACCCGTCAACCTGGTCAGGCCCGGAAGGGAGCAGCCATAGCGGGAACATCGTGTGCCGGGGTGTGGCTGGTGGGGTCGCCTCCATTTAGAAAGTCCCCCTCCTTTTATTTATTCTCTCAGACAGCGCTTTTGCTGTGTGAGCGGTCGGCTTTTCGACGATTGAGCCGCCTGTTGCCTGTCCTCTTGCACAGCGTAGACGACACCGGATGCAATTTTGCCCCCGCTCCGCTAGCATTAGCCCTCTTCAGCTTCTGGATCGCGACGGTTTTCGATGAGTTATCAGGTTCTTGCACGTAAATGGCGTCCGCGCTCGTTCCGCGAAATGGTCGGCCAGACCCATGTGCTCAAGGCCCTCATCAACGCGCTGGACAACCAGCGCCTGCACCACGCCTACCTGTTTACCGGTACCCGGGGTGTGGGCAAGACCACCATCGCGCGCATTATTGCCAAATGCGTTAACTGCGAAACCGGCATCACTTCGACCCCGTGCGGCACCTGTTCAGTCTGCCGGGAGATCGACGAAGGGCGTTTTGTCGACCTGATCGAGATCGACGCCGCCAGCCGGACCAAGGTCGAGGACACCCGCGAACTGCTCGACAACGTGCAGTATGCCCCCAGCCGTGGGCGCTTCAAGGTCTACCTGATCGACGAAGTCCACATGCTCTCCAGCCACTCGTTCAACGCCTTGCTCAAGACGCTGGAAGAGCCGCCGCCTTACGTCAAGTTCATCCTCGCCACCACCGATCCGCAGAAACTGCCAGCCACGATTCTGTCGCGCTGCCTGCAGTTCTCGCTGAAAAACATGACCCCGGAGCGCGTCGTCGAACACCTGAGCCATGTGCTGGGTGTCGAGAACGTACCGTTTGAAGACGATGCGCTGTGGCTGCTCGGCCGCGCCGCCGACGGTTCGATGCGCGACGCCATGAGCCTGACCGACCAGGCCATCGCCTTTGGTGAAGGCAAGGTGTTGGCCGCCGATGTCCGGGCGATGCTCGGTACCCTTGACCACGGCCAGGTCTACGGAGTGCTCCAGGCACTGCTTGAGGGCGATGCCAGGGCATTGCTCGAGGCGGTTCGGCAATTGGCCGAACAGGGCCCGGACTGGAGCGGTGTGCTCGCTGAAATGCTCAATGTGCTGCACCGCGTGGCCATTGCCCAGGCCTTGCCCGAGGCGGTCGATAATGGCCAGGGTGACCGCGAACGCGTGCTGGCACTGGCGCAGGCACTGCCTGCCGAAGATGTGCAGTTTTACTACCAGATGGGCCTGATTGGCCGCCGTGACCTGCCGCTGGCACCCGACCCGCGCAGTGGTTTCGAGATGGTGCTGTTGCGGATGCTGGCCTTCCGTCCGGCCGATACCCCGGACGCACCCAGGCCAACGCTAAAGCCAGTGGGGATCAGCCAGGCCACAGCTGATTCCACGGTAGCAGTGGCTGCGGCCACCGCTATGCCGCCGGTACAGGCGCCCGTGGCTGTGGCCGAGTCACCAGCCCCTGTGCCGGTCTTGCCCGCTGAGCCTGAGCCTGAGCCTGAGCCTGAGCCGGTTGCAGAACCCGCTCCCGTTGTGTCGGTACCGGCTGAGGCCGAGATCGATCTGCCGTGGAACGACCCGCCCATGGCGCAGCCTGCTGTAGAGCCAGAGCCAGAGCCAGAGCCAGAGCCAGTCGCTGAAGCGGACGTGGTCGAGGCCGTGCAGCCTGTTGTTTCAGTAGCGGCGCCGGTGCAGGAAGCGCCACCACCGCATGATGATGCCAGCTACAGCCCGGCGGGCATGGAGCGTGACGACGAGCCGCCGCTGGACGAGGATTACTACGAACCTGAGCTGGACCCAATGGGCTACAGCTACCTGGACGAGCTGGCCAGCGAAATGGTGCCCGCCGTTGCCGAGCCTGAACCGGTAGTCTTGCCGGCCGCCCAGCCGGCCACCGGGCTTGCGCTGCAATGGTTGGAAATGTTCCCTGCGTTGCCGGTTTCCGGCATGACCGGCAATATCGCCGCCAACTGCACCCTGATGGCCGCTGAGGGCGACAATTGGCTGCTGCATCTGGACCCAGGGCAGGGCGCGTTGTTCAACGCCACCCAGCAACGTCGCCTTAACGACGCGCTGAACCAGCACCTGGGGCGCAGCATCAACCTGGTCATTGAACTGATCCAGCCCCAGCAGGAAACCCCGGCCCAGGCCGCTGCGCGTCGCCGTGCCGAGCGCCAGCGTGATGCTGAAGCGTCAATTCATGCTGATCCGTTCATCCAGCAGATGATCCAGCAGTTCGGTGCCGTGGTGCGTGAGGATACTATTGAACCTGTGGACGCTTTGGTTGGCCAAAGCGAGTAACTGAATGACACTGGCGGCTTGGAGCGTGCTCCTGGCCGTATTCCGTAATGTGATACTTGAGGTGATCCCCATGATGAAAGGTGGCATGGCCGGCCTGATGAAGCAGGCACAGCAGATGCAGGAAAAAATGGCCAAGATGCAGGAAGAACTGGCCAATGCTGAAGTGACCGGTCAATCCGGTGCAGGCCTGGTCAGCGTGGTGATGACCGGGCGTCACGACGTCAAGCGCATCAGCATCGACGACAGCCTGATGCAGGAAGACAAGGAAGTCCTCGAAGACCTGATCGCCGCCGCCGTCAACGACGCGGTACGCAAGGTCGAGCAGAACAGCCAGGACAAAATGGGCAGCATGACCGCCGGCATGCAACTGCCGCCGGGCTTCAAAATGCCGTTCTAAGGCATCAGTCGCAAAAAAATGCCAGGCCAATGCCTGGCATTTTTTTGTTTGAACATTAGAGATTGCTTGTAGGCAAATGATGCGAAATTGAAAATCCTGAGGAAAATTCCTACTTCCTTCAAGCTCTGCGCCTACATAAGTGCGGCAGAAGGATGTCGATAATGTGCGCATTGGTTGGCAGCGACTGCGATCTGAATGATAGCGCTGCAGGCCATGAACAGGGGGCGCCGGTTGGCGTTTCTGTTAAGCCTTACTAACCGCTTGAATTCGTACATTATCAAAGGTGCACATCATGAAATACTGGATCATCCCGTTCGCCATGCTCGCTGCCGGCAGTATTTTTGCCAGTAACACCGTTCGCAAGCAAGTTGAAGTCATTGCCCATATTCCGGCCGCTGCGTTTTATGTTGTGGCTGAAAACGGCTGGGATACTCGGGCGCAAGAGTTGAGCTACAACGTTGTAACCGAAACGCTGAGGCCAGTGACTCAGCGCCTGATTGCCAAGAGCACCACCGGTGCCATTGAGGCCCGGCTTGAAGGCCCGGCCCAGATCAATAGTGGCGCTGATGCAATCAACCTTAATGTCAGCATCAATGGGGTTGATCTGGACAGTACCGCCAAGGTTGTGGTGCCTGATAGTCAAAGGGGCAACCAGGTGTTCATTCCGATCGAAATCTCTGCCCAGGCGGGCCCTTATGCGCCGGGTAGTTACTCGGGCATGGTCAACATGACCTTTGAAACACCGCTTGTTTCGCGCTGATTGCTCAGCATATAGCGCTTCTGCCAAACCCGGGGTTCGCACTTGATGCAGTGCGAACCCCAGGTTTTTTCGTTTAGGTCTACGGCACCCCACCGAAGCCATCGTCCTGTAGGAGCCGGGCTTGCCCGCGATGCAAACGCCGCGCACTCACTGACATCCCCGCCGAAGCCATCGCAGGCAAGCCTGCATCCTGTAGGAGCCGGGCTTGCCCGCGATGCAAACGCCGCGTACTCACTGACACCCCACCGACGCCATCGCAGGCAAGCCAGCTCCAACAGAGCCCGCGCCAGCCTGTAGGAGCCGGGCTTGCCCGCGAGGCAGGCACCACGCACTCGCTGACACCCCACCGACGCCATCGCAGGCAAGCCAGCTCCAACAAAAACCGCGCTTGCCCCCGATGCAGGCACCACGGACTCACTGAAACCCCACCGAAGCCATCGCAGGCAAGCCTTGCTCCTACAGAATGACCGTGTTGCCAACAAGTGTGGCAGGCGCTGCGTGCGTGCTGATACCCCACTGATCCTATCGTAGGCAAGGCCTGCTCCTACAAAGGTGTAGTCACGGCTTATGCGCTTATCGCGGGCTTTAGTAAGAATATTCCTACATTTTCTGAGCTTAGTACCTACATCTTGCGTGTAAAGCAATCGCCATACTGTGCGCATTGGTTAGCAGTGATGAATGTCTGACAGAAAGCGCTGTAAGCCATAGACAGAAACTTGCTTATGTAAGGCTGTCGATTGCATCAAACACATCGTTTCTCGAAATTCCCTGTGGAGTTCAAATGAAAAAGTTTATGGTTGTTCCTTTCGCCATGCTCGCTGCTGGTAGCGCCTTTGCTGTTCAGACGGAAAGCAAGGCAGTTGATATCACTGCTAATATTCCAACCGTTGCATTCTATGTTCAGGCCGACACGGGCTGGGATACTGCCCCTCAAGCATTGCCTTATAACGCGATTACGCAGACTTTGACGCCAGTTCAGCAGCGTTATGTTGCCAAGAGCACCACGGGTGCCATTAGCGCCAAACTCGACGGTGTGCCGCAAATCAACAGCGGCGCAGACGCCATTCTCCTTGATGTTGAGTTTAACGGCATCAGACTGACTACTACCAGCACGGAAGTTATCCCGGCTGCTGCTGCCGCTACAGAATCGATCGTGGGGTTCAAAGTTGCTGCCCAGCCCGGTCCATATCAGCCTGGTAACTACAGTGGCACTATCAACATGACGTTTGAAACTCCAGATCCTTGATGTTCTAGTTGTAACCGCTACACCGTCTCTAGTTTGAATGCCTGGGGGTATTGTGTTCCCCCTCGTGCCCCCAGGCTGCTGTTGCGCTTTTCCCGTTTAAACCTCCCCATCTTTAATTGTTCGCGCTTGTTTTTGCGCGAGCCGGGGACTTATTGCCCGAGAGATGATCATGACAACTTTTCCGTACGCCAAAAGTTTGTTAGCGCTTGCACTTGCCGGTGCATTGAGCATTGGGCTGGGTACGGCTCAGGCCAACCAGCAGCCCTCGAGCGCAATCTCGCTGCTGACTCAGGCCCAGGGCCTGCCGGCGGAGTTTCGTGATCATTTCTTTGATGTACCCCTGGCCGTACGGGTCGACCTCGACGGCCGTTTCATGGCAGAAGCCATGCTGATTCTCACCCGTGACGAGAAGGTTCAACTGCTTGAGTACACCGATACCCACGAGTCGGAGGTTTCGGCGCAGGTGTTACAACAGTGGTTGGCCACTTTGAACGAACCGCAGCTGTTGGGCGATTGCACCAAAAAATGCGCCAATGGCCTCTTGGCCCTGCATTACAGCCTGGCCAACTCGCAGCTGTCGATTCTGACCCAGGCCGCCGAGCGTGATGCCAGCCTGGCGCGTTTTCATGCCTTGCCCGAGCAGGGCAGCCACGGCGTGCTGCTGCGCAACCAGTTGAACCTTTCCGGCGGGGAGCGTGACGTGCATGGCACCTACACTCTGGAAGGTGTAGGCAGTGTAGGGCAGTGGACCACCACGGCCCGTGGCCAGGTGGACCGCAGTTCGGGCACCGGCGGCCAGATGCAACGCTACCGGGTCAGTGACCTGCACGCCGACCGCCTGGTCGATGACCGGTTCTACCGTTTGGGCTACTTTGCCCCGAGCGCTCAAGGGCTTACCCGTCAGCCGAACACCCTGGGCAGTCGCCCGGAGGGCATCGTAGGGTTCATGTTCGGCTCGAACGACAGCCTGGTGATCAATGACGGCCAGGCCAGCACCACCCCGATCTACGTCACGCCCAACCGCCCGGCCACGGTCGAGGTGTACCGTGATGGCTCGTTGATCTACACCCAGGCCGTGCAACCAGGCCTGCAAACCCTCGACACGCGCAGCCTGCCGGGAGGTATCTATGAAGTGGAAGTGCGCCTGATTGAAGATGGCGAGATCACCTCGCGTAGCGAAGAGTTCGTGTACAAGCCACGCAACTGGTCGAACCCGGACCAGCGCTGGCGCTACAACGCCTACCTGGGGCAAAGCCAGGACCTGTTGAGCAATTGGCAGGATGACCGGGCCAAAAGCCTTGGCGCCGGGGTGATGGCCAACTACCTGCTGCACCCGCGTGCCGTGCTGGGGCTTTCTACCGAGCGCGTCAACGACGCCATGCAGTACGGCACCTCGCTCGACTGGGACATCAAAGACAACGTCAAGCTGTACGGTAACCTGCATCACACCGAAAACCAGGGCAATGGCTACGACCTGCAAAGCATCTATGCCCACAAAGGCGGCAGCGTGGTCCTCAGCCACAGCCGTTCCTGGATAGAGACCACCACCGGTAACTCGGTAGACCGCCTGAACAGCCGTGCCAAGCGTGAAGTGCGCGAAACACAACAGAATTCGCTCAGCCTGCAGCAGCGCCTGGACGACAAGAACAGCGCCAACCTGCGGGTTAACCACAGCACGGGTGCCAACTCGGGTGTGGGTGTCGACCTGTCCTGGGTGCGCCGTGGCATGGTCATGGGCTCGGATGCGACCTGGCGTTTCTCGGTATTCGACCGCCCCGGCAGTGCCAGCAGCGGTGGGGCGCGTAACCGCGGCGTCGATGTCAGCCTGACCATGAGCCTGGGCAGCGATGGCAGCCGTGCCTATGGCAGCCTTGGCAGCCGCACCGGCCGTGACGGCAGCCGCGAGCACAACGCCTCGCTCAGCTATCAGCAGCAACTCGACCACGGCGTGCTGCGCAGTGTGACCGGTACGCTGAACGCCGACAGCTTCGGCGTGGGCGTTGGTTCCAGTGCAGAACTGCAGGGCCGTGCGATGTCCGGTTCTGCCCACCTGCAAACCTCATCGTTCAACAACGAACTGAGTGGCGGCCTGAACCTGCAAAGCACCGTGGGCATTGGTGGCGGCTCAGTGGCCATGAGCGGCGACACCGGCCTGATGCAGTCGGCCATGGTGGTGGATGTCGAGTCCGACTTCACCGACCTGGAAATGCAGGCCTACGACCAACAGGGCTTGGCCAGCACCCTTAAACCGGGGCGCAACCTGGTCCCGGTGTCGGCGTACAAGTCCGGCAACCTGCAGTTCGACTTCAACGGCGCTGCGGCGCCTGCGGCGGTAATTCAGCCGGCCTCGGCCAGCTACCACCTGAACAAGGGCGGTGTGGCATACCAGAAAGTGCGGATCATGCGCACCGTGACCGTGATCGGTCGGTTGCTCGACAAGAGCGGCGAGCCGCTGCGTGGCGCGATGGTAATCAACCATGCCAGCCGCAGTGTCAGTGAGGCCGATGGGTTCTTCTCGGTGGAAATGAGCGAATCCACGCCTACGCTGGAAGTGCGGCACAAAGGTGGCCAGCAGTGCTTCCTGCGCCTGGACAAAGACCGCTACGAGCGTGAGCACGATGTGCTGCTGGTCGGCGACCAGACCTGCACGCCTGAGCGGGTGGCAGCGGCAGAACCCGCCAAGGCGCCAAGCGCCAAGCGTGGCTAACCTTGACGACAACGACGATGGAGAGGTCGGTATGAAACCGATGAAAACAATGCGCCTGGCGGCGCTTTCGCTGGCGCTGCTGGGTGGCGCCGAGGCCGCGTTCGCATCCGTGGTGACGATTACGGCGGAGTACCGGCCTTCTTCTACAAATACGCGGTTTAAGAATACGACGCCGATTAGTGGGTTTTGTAATGCTTGGCCAAGTTATCCGCAGTGCACGAATGATAATCACTCGATAGCGTTAGGTATTGATTATATTAAAAAAAATTTCAGGCTTGCACCTGATATTCTAGATCGGTTCTATGTTTCTCTGCCCGGGGCAGTGGATTTTCAGGTTAGAAATACTGCTTCCAATGAAACGCATGCATTGAATTTTTCAATAACTAACTTTAGTGCTCATGTTGCTGGTGGGGCTGATGATCTTCCTTCGCCAATTTTAACTGCCTATGTAGATGGGGGGTGTGGTTATATTATGGCGGTAGGTTATTCCGTTTGGGGGCGCGCGCTTTGGAGTGTAAGTAATCCTGCTAACCCGACGCCCTGTCACTCAACTTCTCTTCATGGAGTTGAGGGTGCTGAATTGAATTCACCCGTTACTGAATTTTCTGTCGGCTATGCGCTGACGACACCCAACCCCCTTGCCATGGGTGCCGGTATCTATGAAGGGCAAATTCAATTCAGTGTTGGCAGCAACGGGCAGCCAGGGGATATTGGCCTTGGTAATGGCGTCTCGGGCAGCCCGCCCTCTACCGTGACACTTAACTTTGTGCTCGATGTACAACATGCCTTCGAACTGCAGTTTCCGGCCAACTCCGACAAGGTCATCCTCGAGCCGCCAGGTGGCTGGATGCGCTGGCTGAATGGCGGGCCTGCTCCCGAGAAGTTGGTGCGCGACCTGCCGTTCCGGATTACCAAAACCGGGCCGATGTCTGTTTTCATGGAATGTGAGTACCCAGTCGGCCTCTCATGTGGTGTTCGAAACCCCCGCAATAATCACATTGCTGCGTTGGATATAAAAATGTCGCTGCCCGGAGGCCTTCAGCTCCATAACGGCCAGGCGGTAGAGCGCCACCCGATCCCGACCGGGCGCATGCAGCGGCTGCGTGTCGAGACGGCGACGCCGGTGTTCAACCAGCCCGGGGCGCTACATTTTGCGACGGCCCCCGGTGAGGCGGCAGCGATGGTGCAACACCCGGGAGACACGTACCGGGGGAATGTCACGGTGGTGTTCGATGCCTTGCTCTAGCACCTGGGGTGCGAGGTGAGGCGGCTCAAGAGGAGCGTAATGGCAATGATCAAACGTCAGTTGTGGGCAGCGCTGCTGCTTGGCCAGGCCTGTGTGGCGCAGGCCATGCCCGAGCTTTACGTCGGCACGTTGTATGACTACCTGGGCGCAGAGCGCAGCACGATGCAAAAGCGCTTGAACAACATCGGCAGCTCAACGGCCTTTGTCAGCGTGTCGGTGGCCGAGATGCATTTCGATCACGACGATAAGGTCAAGGAAACCCCGCTGGATGGCCAGGACAGCGGGCAACGGGCGCTGGTGGCAACGCCTTCGCGGTTGATCATTCCGGCGCAGGGCATGCAGAACGTGCGCCTGCTGTTTCGCGGTGACCGGACGGTGGAGCGCTACTTTCGCCTGCGCTTCAAGCCGGTGTTGCCCAAAGGCGAGGATGAGTTTGCCCTGAGTAAAGAAGAAGCCGCCCAGTAC
The DNA here is from genome assembly GCF_053629555.1 of Pseudomonas sp. HLS-6 TE3448. Lineage (NCBI taxonomy): Bacteria > Pseudomonadati > Pseudomonadota > Gammaproteobacteria > Pseudomonadales > Pseudomonadaceae > Pseudomonas > Pseudomonas sp. HLS-6 TE3448. The sequence goes on from NZ_JBRJIO010000001.1 coordinate 3,007,082, forward strand.
CAGAAAACCCTTGCAGCGGACGTCAGTGTGCTCAAGGGCTTTGGCACGGTACTGCTGGTGGCACCGCGTAACGTCCGCTATGCCACGGTGCTGGATGACCAGCCGCGTATGTTCCGGGTGCGTAACAACGGCACGGCGTCGGTGGTGTTGGAGTCGTTCAAGGACTGTGACAGCAAGGGCGAGCAGTGTACTGCCCCGTATACCTACCATGTGCGGCCCGGGAAGGTGCGTGAGTTCACCAAGCAGGCCGGGCGCACGTACCAGTTCGAGCTGCGCGAAGGCGAGGCCCTTAAACCCTACGCGCTTAAAGGCTGAGTGAGTGTTGTTGGCCGGTTATGCAGTGGCCTGGGGTTGGCATTGCCGGGCCTGTATCTGTGAATTTTTTAGTGAGCCTATTATGAAAAAGTACTTGGCTATCCCGTTAGCATTGCTCGTCGCGGGCAGTGCAATGGCAGTGGATGTTCGGAAACAGGTTGAGGTCATTGTTCAGGTTCCGTCGCAGTCGTTTTATGTTCAAGCTGAAGGCGGTTGGGACCAGCGCAGCCAGGCGCTGAGCTATAACGTGATGCAGCAGCGCCTGCGACCGTTGACCAAGCGCTATATCGCCAAGAGCGTTTCGGGGGGCATCCAGGCCAGGTTGGTCCAGCAGCCGGTGATTACCAGTGGTTCGGATTCAATTCCGCTCACTGTGAAGGTGAACGGCAGAGAGCTGAACCTGATCGCTCAAGAGGTGCTTTCGGCCGCCGACAGCAGCGTGCAGGCGTACATGCCGGTGCAGATCTCTGCCGCTGACGGGCCCTATGCGCCCGGCCAGTATCAGGGGTTTGTCAATCTGATCTTTGAAACACCCTTGTGAGTGATGTGGCGCCGGGTGCTGAGCGTGGAATGTGTGGTTTGGCAGTGTCTTTGGTAGTGCCCTTGGTAGGAATAGTCCTACACCTCTAGCGGAATAGCCCGGTATGTCCGCGGCTGTTTGTTTGGAAGAATCTGCCTCGCCGGTTAGGGATCATTGCATGCCGGTTAGTTGGTTGTTTCCAAATACCATTAACAAGGGTTTATGCCATGAAAAAACTACTGATCATTGCCGCTGCGCTGTTGTTGCAACCCTGGGCTGCCCAGGCGATGCCACGCCTGAACATCGGCGCCCTGAACGATTATCTCGATGCCTCCAAGACCACTCAGGTCAAGCGTATCTACAATGGCGGCACCTCAACGGCGTTCGTCAAGGTCAGCGTCTGGGAACTGGTGCGTGGGCCGGACGGCAAGTTCCGTGAAGTGTCCCTCGATGGCCAGGACAGTGCCAGCCGCTCACTGGTGGTAAGCCCCGCTCGGTTGATTATCCCTGCCTCTGGCATGCAGTCGGTGCGTTTGTTGTACCGAGGTGAGCGCGACCGCGAGCGTTACTACCGTCTGCGCTTCAACCCCGTGGTGCCTGAGGTTGGTGATGGCTTTGAGGTGAATGCCGACGGTGCCAAGGACTACAAGGACAGCCTGGAAGCCGGTGTGCAGGTCATGGCGGGTTTCGGTTCGCTGTTCTACGTGCGCCCAACGAACACCCAGTTCAAGGTCGATATAGATGAGCGCCAGGGCAAGCTGGTGGTGCGTAACAATGGTAACGCGACCGTGGAACTGGACCGTTTCCGTGCCTGCGAAAGCAAGGGCAAGAACTGCGCCTCGGCTGTTGTGCACCGTTTGCTGCCAGGGGCTGTGCTTGAGTTCGATAAAACCGGCGGGCGCAGCTATGCCTTCGACCTGATCGAAGGCGAGAAAAAGACCGAAATCGAACGCTAAGTAACCCTTGGGCAGGGTGGCGGGGGGCGTTGCCGTGGATTTGACGCCACCCCGGCAGCCGGGTATAAACCGCGTTTAGTCGCGTTCAGGCCTTTTCCCATGAGCTTCAGCCCACTCATCCGACAGTTGATCGACGCCTTGCGTACCTTGCCGGGTGTCGGTCAGAAAACGGCGCAGCGTATGGCGCTGCACTTGCTGGAGCGTGACCGCAGTGGCGGTGCGCGCCTGGCGCTGGCACTAAGCCAGGCCATGGATGGGGTTGGGCATTGCCGCCAATGCCGAACCCTGACCGAGCAAGAGCTCTGCCCACAATGTGCCGACCCGCGTCGTGACGACAGCCTGCTGTGTGTGGTTGAAGGGCCGATGGACGTGTATGCGGTGGAGCAGACCGGTTATCGGGGGCGTTACTTTGTGCTCAAGGGCCATTTGTCGCCGCTCGACGGTTTGGGCCCTGAGGCTATCGGCATCCCGCAGTTGATGGCCCGCATTGCCGAGCAGAGCAGCGTGCGTGAAGTGATCCTGGCCACCAACCCGACGGTGGAAGGGGAGGCGACTGCTCATTACATCGCCCAGTTGCTGGCTGACAAAGGCGTCGTCGCATCGCGCATTGCCCATGGCGTGCCGCTGGGTGGTGAGCTGGAACTGGTCGACGGCGGTACCTTGGCGCATTCGTTCGCCGGGCGTAAACCAATCTCGCTATAGTCGCTGTACGAAAAGCATCGCACTCACTGGTACCCCACCGACGCCATCGCAGGCAAGCCAGCTCCAACAGGGCCCGCGCAACCTGTAGGAGCCGGGCTTGCCCGCGATACGGACGCCGCGCACTCACTGGTACCTCACCGACGCCATCGCAGGCAAGCCTGCTCCAACAGAGCCCGCGCCAGCTGTGGGATTGGGTCTTGCCCGCGATACAGACGCCGCGAACTCGCTGGCACCCCACCGAGGCCATCGCAGGCAAGCCAGCTCCAACACGGCTCGCGCTGTAGGAGCGGGTCTTGCCCGCGATGCAAACGCCGCGCACTCACGGGCACCGCGCCGAGGCCATCGCAGGCAAGCCAGCTCCAACAGGGCCCGCGCTGTAGGAGCGGGTCTTGCCCGCGATGCAAACGCCGCGCACTCACGGGCACCCCACCGACGCCATCGCAGGCAAGCCAGCTCCAACAGGGCCTGCGCCAGCTGTAGGAGCCGGGCTTGCCCGCGATGCAGACGCCGCGCACTCGCTGGCACCGCGCCGACGCTATCGCAGGCAAGCCAGCTCCAACAGAGCCCGCGCCAGATGTAGGAGCGGGTCTTGCCCGCGATGCAGACACCGCGCACTCACTGGCACCCCACCGACGCTATCGCAGGCAAGCCAGCTCCAACAGGCCCCGCGCCAGCTGTGGGAGCCGGGCTTGCCCGCGATGCAGACGCCGTGAACTCACGAGCACCGCGCCGAGGCCATCGCAGGCAAGCCAGCTCCAACAGAAAGTGCAACCTGTAGGAGCCGGGCTTGCCCGCGATGCAAACGCCGCGAACTCACTGGCACCCCACCGAGGCCATCGCAGGCAAGCCAGCTCCAACAGGAACCGGGCTTGCCCGCGATGCAGACGCCGCGAACTCGCGGATACCCCACCGAGGCCATCGCAGGCAAGCCAGCTCCAACAGGAACCGGGCTTGCCCGCGATGCAGGCGCCGCGAACTCGCGGACACCGCGCCGACGCCATCGCAGGCAAGCCAGCTCCAACAGATCTCGCGCTGTAGGAGCCGGGCTTGCCCGCGATGCAGACGCCGCGCACCCACTGGCACCCCACCGAGGCCATCGCAGGCAAGCCAGCTCCAACGGAGCCCGCGCAACCTGTAGGAGCGGGGATTGCCCGCGATGCAGACACCGCGCACTCACTGGCACCGCGCCGACGCCATCGCAGGCAAGCCAGCTCCAACAGGCCTTGCGCCAGCCTGTAGGAGCCGGGCTTGCCCGCGATGCAGGCGCCGCGAACTCGCTGGCACCGCGCCGAGGCTATCGCAGGCAAGCCAGCTCCAACAGGGCCTGCGCCAGCTGTGGGATTGGGTCTTGCCCGCGATGCAGACGCCGCGCACTCGCTGGCACCGCGCCGAGGCCATCGCAGGCAAGCCAGCTCCAACAGAGCCCGCGCAGCCTGTAGGGGCCGGGCTTGCCCGCGATGCAGACGCCGCGAACTCACGGACACCCCACCGAGGCCATCGCAGGCAAGCCAGCTCCAACAGAGCCCGCGCAGCCTGTAGGGGCCGGGCTTGCCCGCGATGCAGACGCCGCGCACTCGCTGGCACCGCGCCGAGGCCATCGCAGGCAAGCCAGCTCCAACAGGCCCCGCGCCAGCTGTAGGAGCGGGTCTTGCCCGCGATGCAGACGCCGCGCACTCACTGGCACCGCGCCGAGGCCATCACAGGCATTCAGTGGTTCAGAGCCAGACGGCATCCCAGTGAGGGTAGTCGCCAATTTTTTGAACCAGCCCGGCGCGCAGTGGGTTGGCGATGATATAGCGGGCAATGGCCCGAACATCTTCTTCGTGGCGTAACGCGCGGTCATGGACGCCTGCTTGCCATAGCCGGCCCGAACGTAGGCAGGCCTTGTTTATTGTGCAGGTGCTTCGCGATTTGAGCTGCCGCATCACACTGCTCAAGGTTGTCTGTCGCAGTTCCATCAGCCAATGGAAGTGATCGGGCATTACCACCCAGGCGAGTGATCGCGCAGTGCTTGCCTGTTGTGCATGGCGGAACTCAGCGACCAACAGTCGTGCGAGCCTCAGGTCTGTGAGGATAGGTGTTCGATGCTCTGTGACGCTGGTCAACAGATACAGCCTGCCAGGTTCGGAAAACCTGCCCCGACGAAGGCGATGGGCGCTTGGACGGTCCATGTCTGTCTCCTTGGAATTCATGATTCAAAGTAGATGGACGATGGGATACGGGGGTTATATCAATGGCACTGGATGTGTCTGGAAAAGGTATCGCAGGCAGCCTGCTGCCCGGGCTCCTGTGGCAACAGGCTTGCCTGCGAGGGTGCGGGGCTACTGTTCGCTCAGGGAGAAGGTGGTCAGGCAGAACGTCGGAATGCCCGCCGCTTGCAGGCGCTGTGAGCCGCCCAGTTCGGGCAGGTCAATGATCGCTGCGGCTTCAAACACCTGGGCGCCGGTGCGGCGTATCAGGTTGGCCGCGGCCAGCAGCGTGCCACCCGTGGCGATCAGGTCGTCGAAGATCAGTACCGAGTCACCTTCGCACAGGCTGTCGGCATGCACTTCCAGAAAGGCTTCGCCGTATTCGGTCTGGTAGCCTTCGGTCAGCACATCCGCAGGCAGTTTGCCTTGTTTGCGGAACAGGATCAGCGGTTTGTTCAACTGGTGGGCAATGATCGCGCCGATCAGAAAGCCACGCGCATCCATGGCGCCGATATGGCTGAACTCAGCTTCGACGTAGCGTTCGATAAAGGCGTCGGCGACATGGCGCAGGCCTCGGGGCGATTGAAACAGCGGGGTGATGTCGCGAAACACGACGCCGGGCTTGGGGAAGTCCATTACCGGGCGGATCAAGGCCTTGAGGTTGAAAGTGTCGCTGGGCATGGTGCGGGTATCCTGAGGAACAAATGCCCATCAGTATACCCGCTTATACGCGGTGTTCAGCCTTCCAGGGCGCCGCCCGCCAGTGCACACAGCTGGATCGGGTCCACGATGCGCACTTCCTTGCCTTCGGCTTCGATCAGGCCGTTCTGCTGGAAGCGGGTAAACACCCGGGACACGGTTTCCACCGCCAGGCCCAGGTAGTTGCCGATTTCGTTGCGCGACATGCTCAGGCGGAACTGGTTGGCCGAGTAGCCGCGAGCACGGAAGCGCGCCGACAGGTTGACCAGAAAAGTGGCGATACGCTCGTCGGCGGTTTTCTTCGACAGCAGCAGCATCATTTGCTGGTCGTCACGGATTTCCCGGCTCATGACGCGCATCAACTGGCGACGCAATTGCGGCAGTTGTACCGAGAGTTCGTCCAGGCGCTCAAAGGGAATCTCGCACACCGATGTGGTTTCCTGGGCCTGGGCTGATACCGGATAGGCCTCGGTGTCCATGCCGGAAAGCCCGACCAGCTCACTGGGGAGGTGGAAGCCGGTGATCTGTTCTTCGCCGCTGTCGCTCAGGCTGAAGGTCTTCAGTGCGCCTGAGCGTACGGCATAGACCGAGCCGAAGTTTTCGCCCTGTCGAAACAGAAACTCGCCTTTCTTCAACGGACGCCCGCGTTTGACGATGTCGTCCAGTGCGTCCATGTCTTCCATGTTGAGTGACAGGGGGAGACACAGGGGCGCCAGGCTGCAATCCTTGCAATGGGCTTGGTTGTGAGCGCGTTGTTTAACTGGCTCAGACATTTCATCAGTCCTTGTGGTAAAGCACACATAAGCCATAAGGGTAACTCAGCAAATTCCCTGAAGCCAGCGCGCTATACAGGCTGTTGATCGGTGTCTGTGGCCACTCATCGTCAAATGACCCGCGAGAAACGCTGGCGGTTGTGCAGGTCCAGGTAGGCGTCGAAGACCATGCACACCGAGCGCACCAGCAAGCGGCCCGCTGGCAGTACCGTGATGCCTTGGGCGTCGAGGCTGATCAGGCCGTCCTTGGCCATGCCTTCCAGTGCTGGCCATTGGTCCTTGAAGTAGCCGCGAAAGTCGAGGGTGAATGCTTGTTCGATGGTCTCGAACTTCAGCTCGAAATGGCAGATCAACTGCTGGATCACGGCGCGGCGCACGCGGTCGTCCTGGTTGCAGATCAGCCCGCGGCTGGTGGCCAGTTGTGACAGGGTCAGGCTGTTCTGGTATTCGTTCAGGTCGCTGCTGTTCTGGCAGTACAGGTCGCCGATCTGGCTGATCGCCGAAACACCCAGGCCAATCAGGTCGCAGTGCCCGTGGGTGGTGTAACCCTGGAAGTTGCGCTGCAAGGTCGACTCTTCCTGGGCGATGGCCAGTTCGTCGTCCGGCAGGGCGAAGTGGTCCATGCCAATGTAGCGGTAGCCGGCAGCGGTGAGCTGTTCGATGGTGTTGTGCAGCATCTCTAGTTTGGCCGCAGGGGCCGGGAGGTCGTTGGCGTCGATCCGCCGTTGCGGCATGAAGCGCTCGGGCAGGTGTGCGTAGTTGAACACCGAGAGCCGGTCTGGTTGCAGTTTGATCACTTCCTCGACCGTGCGGGCAAAACCCTCCGGGGTCTGCTTGGGCAGGCCATAGATCAGGTCGAGGTTGACTGAACGGAACTGCAGGGTGCGTGCGGCCTCCATGATCGCACGGGTCTGCTCCAGGCTTTGCAGGCGGTTGATGGCCCGCTGTACTTGCGGGTCGAGGTCTTGTACGCCAAGGCTGACGCGGTTAAAGCCCAGTTCGCGCAGCAGGCCCATGGTCGACCAGTCGGCTTCGCGCGGGTCGATTTCGATGCCGTAGTCGCCGGAGTCGTCGTCCAGCAAGTTGAAGTGCTTGCGCAGGTGAGCCATGAGCTGGCGCAGTTCTTCGTGGCTGAGGAAGGTGGGAGTACCGCCTCCCAGGTGCAACTGCTCGACCTGTTGGTTAGGGTCGAGGTGGCAGGCAATCAGCTGGATTTCCTGCTCCAGGCGCTGCAGGTAGGGCTGGGCGCGACCACGGTCTTTGGTGATGACTTTGTTGCAGGCGCAGTAGTAGCAAATATTGGCGCAGAAGGGCACATGCACATACAGCGACAGCGGGCGCACCGCTCGACGGCTGTCACGCAGGGCGTGCAGCAGGTCGAAGGCGCCCACCTGGCTGTGCAGTTGCACGGCAGTTGGGTAGGAGGTGTAGCGTGGGCCTGCCAGATCGTAACGGCGAATCAGGTCAGAGTCCCAACGAAGTACGTCGAGCATGGAGGCAGTCCCTAGAGATGCGGCAATGTCTGAAGTCTAGGGAGCGATTCGCAACGGGGTGTTGATTTGCATCAACGCCGCTTCAGTGGCCCATCAGCCAATGCTGGTGCGGGCCGGGCAGGGTCCAGAGGCCGAAGAGGATCACCAGCAGGCCGCCCGCGATGCGCACGCCCCGTTTACGCAGTACCGCGCGGGTGCGTTCAGCGGCAAGGCCGGTGGCAAGCAGGACCGGCCAGGTGCCGAGGCCGAAGGCGAGCATCAGCAGGGCGCTGTCGAGGGCATTGCCTTGGCTGGCGGCCCACAGCAGGGTGCTGTAGACCAGGCCGCACGGCAGCCAGCCCCAAAGCGCGCCGAGCAGCACGGCGCGTGGCGCGCTGGACACTGGCAGCAGGCGGTTGGCAATCGGCTGGATATGCCGCCACAGGCCACGGCCAAGGCCTTCGATACGGGTGAGGCCGCTCCACCAGCCCGCCAGGTACAAGCCCATGGCAATCAGCAGCAGTGCTGCCACGACGCGCATGCCGGTGGCGAGCGGGCTATTGCCCAGTGCCCAGCCTGCCAGGCCGAGCAGCAGACCGGCGGTGGCATAACTGAGGATGCGGCCCAGGTTGTAGGCCAGCAGCAGGCGCAGGCGACGGCTGCGTTGCTCCTGCGGGATCGCCAGGGTCAGGGCGCCCATCAGGCCACCGCACATGCCCAGGCAATGGCCGCCGCCGAGCAAACCCAGAATCAGCGCCGAACTCAGCAGGGGCAGCAGGTCAGCCACGGGGTGGGGCGCCTTCGTCGTCGGGGCTGGCGGTTTTTTGAGCCGCTTGCGTGGTGTCTACGGCCGCCTGGTGTTTTGGGTCCTGGTCGTCGAACAGGATGCTATGGGCCGGGCCTTCGAGGTCGTCATACTGGCCGCTGTCGACCGCCCAGAAAAAAATGTACACGGCAATGGCAACGATCAGCAGCGCAGCAGGAATCATGACATAGAGCGCGGGCATGGAAATCTCCTGGTCAGGCCGTCGCGGGGCGAGAGGTGGCAGGCGCGGCCTGGGCCGAATCACCGGCGACGCGGGTCAAGCGCAGTGCGTTGAGCACCACGATCAATGAGCTGATCGACATGCCGACCGCCGCCCAGACCGGTGTGATCCAGCCCAGTGCCGCGAACGGCAGCATCAGGCCATTGTACAGGCTTGCCCAGAGCAGGTTCTCGATAATAATACGGCGGGTGCGCCGGGCCAGGGCGAAGGCATGCACCAGTGCGTCCAGCCGATTGGACAGCAACACGGCATCGGCGCTGGTCTTGGCCAGGTCGGTGGCGGAGCCCATGGCAATGCTGATGTCGGCGGCTGCCAGTACCGGCACGTCGTTGACGCCGTCGCCGAGCATCAGCACCTTGTGCCCCTCGCGTTGCAATGCCTTGAGTTTCTCCAGTTTGTCGTCCGGGCGCAGGCCGCCGATGGCCAGGTCGATGTTCAGTTCTGCCGCGACGCTGGCGACCATGGGGGAGCTGTCCCCGGAGAGCAGCAGGGTTTTCCAGCCTCGGGCCTTGCACGCCGCCACCAGGTCGCTGGCGTCATGGCGCAGGCGGTCGTCCAGGCCAAACCAGGCCAGCGGGCCCTCGGTGTCGCCGAGCAGTAGCCATTGCCCGGCCTCATTGGGCATCGACGGCACGGTACTGCCGCTGAGAGCGCAAACAAAGGCGGGCTGACCGATGCGCAGCCGCTGCCCGTCAACCTGGCCCTCAAGGCCGAGGCCGGGTGAGGCCTGGACTTCGTCAGCGACGTGTTGGACGCGACCGAAGGCGCGGGCAATCGGGTGCTCGGAGCGGTTTTCGAGGGCGGCGGCCAGTTTCAGGCAGTGATCGGCATCGGCGTTGCCAAGTGGGCGAATGCTGCGCAGGGTCAGGCGGCCTTCGGTCAGGGTGCCGGTCTTGTCGAAGATCACCGTGTCGATCTGGTTCAGGCCTTCCAGCACATGGCCGCGGGTGAGCAGCAGGCCCAGCTTGTGCAGGGTGCCGGTGGCGGCGGTGAGTGCCGTGGGTGTGGCCAGCGACAGGGCGCACGGGCAGGTGGCAACCAGCATGGCCAGCACGATCCAGAAGGCCCGGTCGGCATCCAGTTGCCACCAGAGCAGGCCGATTGCAACCGAAGCGATCAGGGTGAACAGCAGGAACCACTGTGAGGCGCGGTCGGCGATTACCGCCAGCCGGGGCTTCTCCGACTGTGCCCGCTCCAGCAGGCGGACAATGGCAGACAGCCGGGTGTCATGGCCCAGTGCCTGCACCTCGACGGTGAGTACGCTCTCCACGTTCAGGGTGCCGGCGGTCACGGCATCGCCGGGTTGGCGCGGTTGTGGCAGGTACTCGCCGGTGAGCAGCGATTCATCGACGCTGGACTGGCCGTCAAGGATGCGCCCATCGGCGGGCAGCACGGCGCCCGGGTGGACCAGCACGCGGTCACCCACGTGCAGTTCGCTGAGCAGGATGCGCTCACTGTTGCCCTGTGTATCCAGGCGCAGGCAGGAAGCCGGGAGCAGGTTGACCAGTTGTGCGGTAGCCGCTGCGGTTCGTTCGCGGGCCCGTCGCTCCAGATAGCGGCCGGCCAGCAGGAACAGGGCGAACATGCCGACCGCGTCGAAGTACAGCTCGCCGCTGCCGGTGATGGCCGTCCAGATACCGGCGCCGTAGGCCAGGCCAATGGCCAGTGACACCGAGACGTCCATGGTCAGGTGGCGTGTACGTAGATCACGGGCGGCGCCGCGGAAGAACGGCGCACAGCTGTAGAAGACAATCGGGGTGGTCAGGAACATCGCCACCCAACGCAGGATGGTGTGCAGTTCCGGGCTGAGGTCAATGTTGAACTCCGGCCAGGTGGCCATGGTTGCCATCATCGCCTGGAACCACAGCAGCCCGGCAACGCCCAGTTGGCGCAGGGCTGTACGGTTTTCATTGGCCAGTTGCTCGGCGGCGCGGTCGGCCTGGTAGGGGTGCGCGGCGTAGCCGATCTGGCGCAGTTCGGCGAGCAGTTTTGACAGGGGGAGTTGGCTGTCGCTCCAGTGCACTTGCAGGCGGTGGTTCGACAGGTTCAGCCGGGCCTCGGCCACGCCGGGCAGGTTGCGCAGGTGCTTTTCGATCAGCCAGCCACAGGCGGCGCAACTGATGCCCTCGATCAGCAGGGTGGTCTCGGCCTGTTCGCCGGTGTGGCGCACGAATGGTTTCTGGACGTCGGGACGGTCGTACAGGGCCAGTTCATCGACCAGTTGCAGGGGCAGTGCATCAGGGTTGGCGCTGGCTTCGCTGCGGTGCTGGTAGTAGCTTTCCAGGTTGCCGGCGACGATGGCTTCGGCGACTGCCTGGCAGCCCGGGCAGCAGAACTGGCGCGGTTCACCCAGTACCACAGCGGTGAAGTGGCTGCCGCCAGGGACGGGCAGGGCGCAGTGGTAGCAGGGGGTGGGGCTGGTCATGGTGTCTATCGCAGGCAGTTCAGGACGGGCACGGCCGGCCCCCGCAGGGGCCGAGCGTGCCAGCGATGATGGCGAAACTCATTGTTCCAGGTGTTCGGCGCCCTGAAGGGCTTCATCGCCCAGTACCAGGGTTTTGTCGTGGCCGACCTGCTCTTCCTCGAACAGGCGCCAGACGTGCTCGTCCTGGCTGCCCAGCAATTCCACGAAACGCCGACCTTCTACCTTGTCATTGAGCTGGCCAAGGTAGCGGCCGGGTTCGCTTTCACTGCGTACCAGTTCAATCTTGCGGTCTTTCTCGGGCTGCGTTGGCGAGATCAGGTTCAACTGCAGGCGTTGCGGCTGGCTGTCGCCCTGCAGGCGCAGGTCGACTTCGCCGGTGAGCTCGTCCAGGTGCACGCTGGCCTTGAGCTTGAGCGTCTGCGCCAGCAACTCGCGGTCGAGTGAGCGGTTGATGCCTTTGCCGGCCTCGTAGTAGTTGTCGTTGACCAGGTTGTCCGGGTTGTTTACCGCGATGCCAACCATGGTCAGGCTGAGGGTCACCGATGTGGCCAGGATGCCAATGATGATCCAGGGCCAGAGGTGCTTGTACCAGGGGCTTGCGGCAGTTGCTGAACGCATTGGCAGACTCTCTTATCGAATTTGCGGGCCGATGAATCGGCTCTTGGCTTCAACCTGGACGTTGCTGTCATCGGCGTCGCGCAGGATGAAGGTGACTTCGTTGGTGGTCGAGGGCAGTTGTTCCGGTGCCATCGACAGTTGCACGGGCAGGCTGACGATATCGCCGGCAGCGACGCTGACTTCACGCACGGCTTCAAGCTTGAGGCCTGGCAGGCCGGCGGCATCGAGCACGTACACGTGATCGCGCTGGTCCTTGTTCATGACTTTCAGGCTGTAGACGTTTTCGATCCGGCCCTGGGCGTTTTCACGGTACAGGACGCGGTCTTTGCTGACGTCGAAGCCAACCAGCGAACGCATGACGAAGGCGCTGGTCAGCAGGCCTATCATGGTCAACAGCACAATGGCGTAGCCGATCAGGCGTGGGCGCACCATGTGGGTTTTCTGCCCCGACAGGTTGTGCTCGGTGGTGTAGCTGATCAGCCCGCGTGGGTAGTTCATCTTGTCCATGATGGTGTCGCAGGCGTCGATACAGGCGGCACAGCCGATGCACTCGATCTGCAGGCCGTCACGGATATCAATGCCGGTCGGGCACACTTGAACGCACATGGTGCAGTCGATGCAGTCACCCAGGCCTTTGGCCTTGTAGTCGATATCCTTTTTACGCGGGCCACGGGTTTCGCCCCGGCGCGGGTCGTAGGAGACGATCAGGGTGTCCTTGTCGAACATGACGCTCTGGAAGCGGGCGTACGGGCACATGTAGATGCACACCTGCTCGCGCAGCCAGCCGGCGTTGCCGTAGGTGGCCAGGGTAAAGAAACCCACCCAGAAGTAGGCCCAGCCATCGGCCTGGCCGGTGAAAAACTCTACCACCAGCTCGCGGATCGGCGAGAAGTAGCCGACGAAGGTCATCCCGGTGACAAAACCGATCAGCAGCCACAGGCTGTGTTTGGCCAGTTTGCGCAGGAATTTGTTGCCGTTCATCGGGGCCTTGTCGAGTTTCATCCGCTGGTTGCGGTCGCCTTCGGTGACCTTTTCGCACCACATGAAGACCCAGGTCCAGACGCTTTGCGGGCAGGTGTAGCCACACCACACCCGGCCGGCGAAGACGGTGATGAAGAACAGGCCGAAGGCCGCCACGATCAACAGGCCAGAAAGCAGGATGAAATCCTGCGGCCAGATGGTCGCGCCAAAGATGTAGAACTTGCGCTCGGGCAGGTTCCACCAGACGGCCTGGTGGTTGCCCCAGTTCAGCCAGACGGTGCCGAAATAGAGCACGAACAGGACTGCGCCGCCAACCATCCGCAGGTTGCGGAACAGGCCGGTGAAAGCGCGGGTATAGATTTTGTCACGAGAGGCATAGAGGTCGACGCTGTTGTCGGCTTTCTTGGCAGGCGGTGTGACGTCGTGTACCGGAATCTGGTTGCTCATCATTGAGTCCCACGGCAGTGGAAAAGTGCCACGACCCGTACATGCAGGCCGCAGTCAAAAGCTTGATGCTCTAGGGCGCATGATACGCCTGTACTGGCATTACGGGGGAGGGGTGCGACTTTTGGCCGCGTTGGGTAAAGCTTTGCGATAGTGTAATGGCATGTGTCAATTGACGCAGGTCACGAAGCCGGTGATCGCACAATCCGTCACGCCTCATGGGTGTAAAAAAGCCCCGCCAGCGCAGGCTGGCGGGGCTTTTTTCAGCCGATCGAATTACTTCGCGTCGGTCGCCTTGTCGGCTTGGTGCGACAGGCTGTAGACGTAGGCTGCCAGCAGGTGAACCTTGTCGTTACCCTGCAGGTCCTGCTGGGCAGGCATCTGGCCCTGACGGCCATAACGGATGGTCTGCTGCAGTTGAGCAAAGCTCGAACCGTAGATGAACGCCTGTGGGTGAGTCAGGTTCGGTGCGCCCATGGCCGGGGTACCTTTGCCTTCAGGCCCGTGGCAGGCCACGCAGTTGGCAGCGAAGAGCTTCTGGCCATTGGCCGGATCGGCTTTCGCGCCTTCTGGCAGGGTGCGGCCATCGAGGTTGGTCAGGACAAAGGCCGCCACGTCGGCTACGCCTTGTTCGCCAATCACTTCAGCCCAGGCCGGCATCACACCATGACGACCGGCCATGATGGTGGTCTTGATGGTTTCCGGCTCGCCGCCCCAGCGCCAGTCGTTGTCGGTCAGGTTCGGGAAACCGTAGGAGCCCTTGGCGTCGGAACCGTGGCACACCGAGCAGTTGGAGGCGAACAGGCGGCCACCCATTTTCAGTGCTTGTGGGTCCTTGGCGACTTCCTCAATCGGCATGGCAGCAAATTTGGCGAAGATCGGCCCAAACTTGGCTTCCGAACGCGCCATTTCCTTTTCCCACTCGTGAACGCCGGTCCAGCCAGGCTGGCCGTTGGCGAACTCGGTTTTCTTGTCGTTATCCAGGTACTGATAACCTGGCAACATGCCTTTCCAGTTGCCCAGGCCTGGGTACAGCACCAGGTAGCCCAGGGCAAAGATGATGGTGCCGACGAACAGCATGAACCACCATTTCGGCAGTGGGTTGTCGTACTCCTCGATACCATCGAAGGAGTGGCCCACGGTTTCATCGGTGGCTTCGCTGCGCTGGCCCTTGCGGGTGGACAGCAGCAGCCAGGTCAGGGCGAAGATGGTGCCCAGACTCAAAACGGTGACGTACAGACTCCAGAAGGTAGTCATTCGTTGTTACTCCTAGAAGCTCTCGCTTGCGCTTGCTCGACGTGCTTGATGGCCTCGGGATCATCCGCGAAAGGCAGCAAGGTCGCTTCGTCGAACTCAGACTTGCGTCGAGAACTGAATACCCACAACGCCAGGCCAATGAAGGCCACCATCACCACGACGGTGCCCAGGCCACGAATCATCCCGATATCCATCAAGGTCACCGTTTGCTTTTGATGATGGTGCCCAGCCCTTGCAGGTAGGCAACCAGGGCGTCCATTTCAGTCTTGCCCTTGACCGCGTCGCGGGCACCGGCGATGTCTTCGTCGGTGTACGGCACGCCCAGGGTGCGCAGGACTTCCATCTTCTTGGCGGTTTCCTTGCCGTCGAGCTTGTTCTCTACCAGCCATGGGTAGGAAGGCATCTTCGACTCAGGCACGACGTTGCGCGGGTTGTACAGGTGCGCACGGTGCCAGTCGTCGGAGTAGCGACCGCCGACACGGGCCAGGTCCGGGCCGGTACGCTTGGAACCCCACAGGAACGGGTGGTCCCAGACGCTTTCACCGGCAACCGAGTAGTGGCCGTAGCGCTCGGTTTCAGCACGGAACGGGCGGATCATCTGCGAGTGGCAGCCGACGCAGCCGTTGGCGATGTATACATCACGGCCTTCCAGTTCCAGTGCGGTGCGCGGCTTCATGCCTTCGACCGGCTTGTTGGTGACGTCCTGGAAGAACAGCGGGACGATCTGGGTCAGGCCGCCGATACTGACGGCGATGACCATGAAGAAGGCCAGCAGGCCGATATTCTTCTCGACTACTTCGTGCTTCATCAGTGAGCTCCAACTACGATCTGAGCGGCGGCTTCAGCTTCTGCCGGCTTCGAGGCGCGTACGGTACGGTAGACGTTGTACGCCATCAGCAGCATGCCGGAGGCGAAGAACGCACCGCCCAGTGCACGGACGATGAAGCCCGGGTGGCTGGCTTGCAGCGCTTCGACGAAGGAGTAGGTGAGGGTGCCGTCATCGTTGATTGCACGCCACATCAGGCCCTGGGTGATGCCGTTGACCCACATCGAAGCGATGTACAGCACGGTACCGATAGTGGCCAGCCAGAAGTGGGCGTTGATCAGGCCGATGCTGTGCATCTGCTCGCGACCGTAGACCTTCGGAATCAGGTGGTACAGGGCGCCGATGGAGATCATCGCTACCCAGCCCAGAGCGCCGGCGTGTACGTGGCCGATGGTCCAGTCGGTGTAGTGCGACAGCGAGTTGACGGTCTTGATGGCCATCATCGGGCCTTCGAAGGTCGACATGCCGTAGAACGCCAGCGATACCACCAGGAAGCGCAGGATCGGGTCGGTGCGCAGCTTATGCCAGGCGCCCGACAGGGTCATCATGCCGTTGATCATGCCGCCCCAGCTTGGTGCCAGCAGGATGATCGACATCGCCATGCCCAGCGACTGGGCCCAGTCTGGCAGGGCGGTGTAGTGCAGGTGGTGCGGGCCGGCCCAGATGTACAGGGTGATCAGTGCCCAGAAGTGCACGATCGACAGGCGATAGGAGTAGATCGGACGCTCGGCCTGCTTGGGTACGAAGTAGTACATCATGCCCAGGAAGCCGGTGGTCAGGAAGAAGCCCACGGCGTTGTGGCCGTACCACCACTGGATCATTGCATCGGTGGCGCCGGAGTAAGCCGAGTAGGACTTGAACAGGCTGACCGGCAACGACATGTGGTTGACGATGTGCAGCATCGCGGTGACCACGATGAAGGCGCCGTAGAACCAGTTACCGACATAGATGTGCTTGGTCTTGCGCTTGACGATGGTGCCAAAGAACACAATACCGTAGGTCACCCAGACAATGGCCAGCAGAATGGCGATCGGCCACTCCAGCTCTGCGTATTCCTTGGTCGTGGTGTAGCCCATCGGCAAGGTGATGAGTGCACCGACGATCACGGCTTGCCAACCCCAGAAGGTGAAGGCCGCAAGGCTGTCAGAGATCAGTCGCGTCTGGCAGGTACGCTGCACGACGTAATAGGAGGTGGCAAACAGCGCACATCCACCAAAGGCGAAAATCACCAGGTTGGTGTGCAGCGGGCGAAGGCGTCCAAAGGTCGTCCAGGGCAGGTCCAGGTTCAGCTGGGGCCATACCAATTGCGAGGCAATGAAGACACCAAGCCCCATGCCAAGGATCCCCCAGACCACCGTCATGATGGCGAACTGGCGGACTACCTTATAGTTATAAGCAGTCGGACTGATTGCTGTGCTCATTCTAAGGTTCCACGGTTTGGGTGTTTTTTTAGGGTAAAAATCGGCGCAAGTATGTATAAACCGTGTGGTTATTGCAACGCGATGGCATCCGCGCCGATCCTTGCCAGAGCGTGTGTTGCGGCCCTTTCGAGCTTTTCTGGCGCGAAAATTGTACACAGTTAATTTACTTTTATGTGTACGATTTTTCGGTTTTTATTACCGGACAATCGCGCTGGTACACCGTTTGTCGAAACGGCTGTCGGGTCGAGGATGGCTGACATGAGCCGCCCTATCAGCCTTTGCGCCGAATCGTTGGCGGTGAGTGCCCCAGGAAAGTGCAGCAGGACCGCTCATTCCACCCACTGTGGCAACAAGCTTAGTTCCAATTGATGGCGGTGCAAGGCGAGGGCGTGCTTGGCTGCGACACTTGGTCGCAAGGCGGGAGGGGGAGGGGGATAAGCCGCCGCACCCCTGAAGGTGCGGCGTTTTTAGTCAAGCCTCAGTTACAAAATCATTTCACTTGGCAGAGGCCTGTTCGTTCCCCTTGGACAGGCTGTAGACGTAGGCGGCCAGCAGGTGAACCTTGTCGTTACCCTGGATTTCCTGCTGGGCAGGCATCTGGCCCTGGCGGCCGTAACGGATGGTCTGCTGCAGTTGGGCAAAGCTCGAACCGTAGATGAACGCCTGTGGGTGAGTCAGGTTCGGTGCGCCCATGGCTGGGGTACCTTTGCCTTCAGGCCCGTGGCAGGCCACGCAGTTGGTTGCGAAGAGCTTCTGGCCATTGGCCGGATCGGCTTTCGTGCCTTCTGGCAGGGTGCGGCCATCGAGGTTGGTCAGGACAAAGGCCGCCACGTCGGCTACACCTTGTTCGCCAATCACTTCAGCCCAGGCTGGCATGATGCCGTGACGGCCATTCAGGATCGAGGCCTTGATGGTCTCCGGCTCGCCACCCCAGCGCCAGTCATTGTCGGTCAGGTTAGGGAAGCCATAGGCGCCCTTGGCGTCGGAACCGTGGCACACCGAGCAGTTGGAGGCGAACAGGCGGCCACCCATTTTCAGGGCTTGTGGGTCCTTGGCCACTTCCTCCACTGGCATGGCGGCGAATTTGGCGAAGATCGGTCCGAACTTGGCGTCCGCCTTGTCCATCTCTTTCTGCCATTCGTTAACGCCGGTCCAGCCGTCCTTGTAGCCAGGCAGCATGCCTTTCCAGTTGCCCAGGCCAGGGTAGAGGATCAGGTAGCCGACCGAGAACATCAGGGTGCCAACGAACAGCCAGAACCACCACTTGGGCAGCGGGTTGTCGTATTCCTCGATGCCGTCGAAGCTGTGGCCCATGGTCTGGTCGGTGGAACCTTTGCTTTCGCCCTTGCGTGTGGCCAGTAGCAGCCAGGTCAGGCCAACCAGGCTACCGATTGTCAGTACGCAGATATACGTACTCCAGAAGGTGGTCATTGCCGGGTACTCCTCAAGGCGGGTTCATTGGCGGTAGGGGGCAGGCGATCATCGGCGAACGGCAGCAGGCGTGCCTCGGCAAAGTCACGGTCGCGGCGGGCGTTGAACACCCAGAAGGCCAGGCCGATGAAGGCGATCATCACCAGCAGTGTGCCCAGGCCGCGTAGCTGGCCGATATCCAGTGTGAAGTCCATGGGGCTTACCTCTTGTTCTTGATCGCGGTGCCGAGCACCTGCAGGTAGGCGACCAGCGCATCCATTTCGGTCTTGCCCTTGACTGCGTCGCGGGCACCGGCGATGTCGGCATCGCTGTACGGCACGCCAAGGGTGCGCATGGTGCGCAGCTTGGCCTCGGTGTGCGTGCTGTCGACCTGGTTGGCCACCAGCCATGGGTAGGCGGGCATCTTCGACTCAGGCACGACGTTGCGCGGGTTGTACAGGTGCGCACGGTGCCAGTCGTCGGAGTAGCGAGCGCCGACACGGGCCAGGTCCGGGCCGGTACGCTTGGAGCCCCACAGGAACGGGTGGTCCCAGACGCTTTCACCGGCAACCGAGTAGTGGCCGTAGCGCTCGGTTTCAGCACGGAACGGGCGGATCATCTGCGAGTGGCAGCCGACGCAGCCTTCGCGGATGTAGATGTCACGGCCTTCCAGTTGCAGTGCGGTGTAGGGCTTCATGCCCTCGACCGGCTTGTTGGTGACGTCCTGGAAAAACAGCGGGACGATCTGGGTCAGGCCACCGATGCTCACGGCGACCACCATCAGCAGCACCAGCAGGAAGACGTTCTTCTCAATAGTTTCGTGTTTCATTTCGCTTTCCTCAGGCCAGCTGGGTGGCGGCGTCGGCGTCGGCTTCGGTTTTGGCCGGAGCGGCGACGGTCACGGTGCGCCAGGTGTTCCAGGCCATCAGCAACATGCCAGTCAGGAAGATGGCACCGCCGACGAAGCGCACGATGAAGCCAGGGTGGCTGGCGACCAGGGTCTCGACGAAGGAGTAGGTCAGGGTGCCGTCGGCGTTGACCGCGCGCCACATCAGGCCTTGGGCGATACCGTTGACCCACATCGAGGCGATGTAGAGCACGGTGCCGATGGTGGCCAGCCAGAAGTGGGCGTTGATCAGGCCGATGCTGTGCATCTGCTCACGACCGAAGACTTTCGGGATCATGTGGTACAGCGCGCCGATGGAGATCATCGCGACCCAGCCCAGGGCGCCCGCATGTACGTGGCCGATGGTCCAGTCGGTGTAGTGGGACAGCGCGTTGACGGTCTTGATGGCCATCATCGGGCCTTCGAAGGTCGACATGCCGTAGAACGCCAGCGATACCACCAGGAAGCGCAGGATCGGGTCGCTGCGCAGCTTATGCCAGGCGCCCGAGAGGGTCATCATGCCGTTGATCATGCCACCCCAGCTTGGCGCCAGCAGGATCAGCGACATGACCATGCCCAGCGACTGGGCCCAGTCGGGCAGGGCGGTATAGTGCAGGTGGTGGGGGCCGGCCCAGATGTACAGGGTGATCAGTGCCCAGAAGTGCACGATCGACAGGCGATAGGAGTACACCGGACGTTCGGCTTGCTTGGGCACGAAGTAGTACATCATGCCGAGGAAGCCTGCGGTCAGGAAGAAGCCTACGGCGTTATGGCCGTACCACCACTGGACCATGGCGTCAGTGGCGCCACTGTACAGTGAGTAGGACTTGGTCAGGCTGACCGGCACTTCCAGGTTGTTGACGATGTGCAGGATGGCCACGGTAATGATGAATGCACCGAAGAACCAGTTGCCCACGTAGATGTGCTTGGTGGTGCGTTTCATCAGCGTGCCGAAGAACACCACGGCGTAAGCGACCCAGACGATGGTGATCAGCAGGTCGATTGGCCATTCCAGCTCAGCGTATTCCTTGGAGCTGGTGAAGCCCAGCGGCAGGGATACGGCAGCCAGGACGATGACCAGTTGCCAGGCCCAGAAGGTGAACGCGGCCAGACGCGGCGAAAACAGCGTGGTCTGGCAGGTGCGTTGCACCGAGTAGTAGGAACTGGCGAACAATGCACAACCACCGAAGGCGAAGATCACCGCGTTGGTGTGCAGCGGGCGCAGGCGCCCGAAGCTGGTCCAGGGGAGGTCGAAGTTGAGTGAAGGCCAGACGAGTTGCGCGGCAAGAAAAACGCCGAGTCCCATCCCGACTATCCCCCACACCACCGTCATAATGGCGAATTGGCGGACCACCTTGTAGTTGTAGGCGGTACTGCTGGTTGTGTTCATGTATGGGTTCCCATCCACGGTTATAGGCAGACTTATTAGCGAGGCAAGCATGAGTAATGGGCAATTGGCCGGTATTGACGGGGATCAATGGGCGCAACGGGTGGCGGCACGTGGCTGGCGCTGGAATGCCCCGCAGAATCAGGGGGATAAACCCTGTCGCGACGTGTTGATTCTGGCCCATGGCGCAGGTGCCCCCATGGACAGCGCGTTCATGGAAGACATGGCGCAAAGGCTTGCGGGGCAAGGGTTGGGGGTGTTGCGCTTTGAGTTTCCCTACATGGCTCAGCGGCGGCTGGATGGCGGCAAAAGGCCGCCGAATCCGCAGGCGGTACTGCTCGAATACTGGCGCGAGGTGTACTGTCAAGTGCGACCATCGGTCGCTGGGGTGTTGGCAGTCGGTGGCAAGTCCATGGGCGGGCGCATGGCGAGCTTGCTGGCCGATGAACTGGGCGCCGATGCACTGGTTTGCCTGGGGTATCCGTTCTATGCGACGGGCAAGCCGGAAAAACCGCGGGTAGCGCATCTGGCGGCGCTGAAGACGCCGACCTTGATCATTCAGGGCGAGCGTGACGCCTTGGGCAATCGCCAAACAGTGGAGGGGTATGCGTTGTCGTCAGCCATCGAGCTGTGCTGGCTGCACGCCGCTGACCATGACTTGAAGCCACTCAAGGCGTCGGGATTCAGTCATGCCGATCATTTACAGACGGCGGCAGACCGGGTTGTGCGCTTCATTGATGAAGTGAGTGCCGGGGTCAGGGCAACCCCGGCGACGATTGCTTAACCGCGGTACTCGCAAAGGTAGGCGGTGTCGACAGCGACTTTCAGTTGGAACTTGCTGTTGGCCGGTACATTGAACTGGCTGCCAGCGCTGAAGGTTTCCCAGTTGTCGCTGTCTGGCAGCTTGACGGTCAGGGCGCCGGAGACCACATGCATGATTTCGCGCTGGCTGGTACCGAACTCGTATTCGCCCGGAGCCATCACGCCAATCGTGGCCGGAGCTTCGGCGGTGCCGAATGCGATGGATTTGACCGTGCCATCAAAGTACTCGTTGACTTTAAACATGGGCGACTCCTGAAAAGGGGGGAAAAAGGTTGGCCAGTATGCCCAAGCGCCCGGTTGCCGTCATCCGCTTTCAAATGCCGCTGGCAGGCAGGGTCAACGGTAGCAGGCGCGCCGTGTTGCGGGCATCTTCCAGGGCGCGGTGCTGCTGCCCGCAAAACTGCAGGCCGGCCAGTTGCAGCGCACCATTCAGGCCGAGTGGACGTTGCAGGTGTCGGGCCTTGGCGAAGTGCTGTTTCAGGTTGATATGGGGAATGTTGGCCAATAGGCTGTCGACCTCATGCTGTTGCCATTCCTGCAGCAACTGCTTGCGGTCGTAGTCCCCCCAACTGACCCACCCCTCAAGGTGCGGCTGATGGTGGCTGAGCCAGCGCTCGAATTGCGCCCAGACCTCCATGAACGAGGCTGCTGTATCGACATTGGTCTGGCTGATATGGGTCAGCTCGCGGCAGAACGTGGTCAGCTGGGGGCGACGCCGTGGCCGTATAAACCGCTGGAAGTGGTCCACCTCGCGGCCGTCGCGGTTGACCAGGCTGGCACCGATTTCAATGATTTCCATTTCCGCGACTGGCCAGCCACCGTCGTCAGTGGTGGCTTCCAGGTCGATTACCAGCCAATGCCCCATCATCCGCTTCCCATCCAATATGCTGGCTAGAGCGTAGCCAATGCGCGGCGTTTAGGATATCCCCTGTTTTGGCAGCGGTGGCGCCCTTGCTGGCCTACTCTTTGGTTGTGCAAACGTGGTAAAACGCCTAGCTTAAAGGGCGTCCACGTCCCGTCCCTCGAGAGTGTGTAGCCTTGAAGTCCGTGCCATTGCCGCCGCTGTTGTCTGCTCTGCTGCTGTTTGCCATGGCGTGGCTCGCTCCGTCGGCAAGTGCCTTCGAGGATGTTGAGGTCCGGGTGGGCGCCGCGCATTTCCCTCCTTACACGGTACGCCCCGAGCAAGGCGCTGATACAGGCTTGTTGCCGCAACTGATCGATGCTCTCAACCAACTGCAGCAGCAGTACCGCTTCGTTCTGGTGCCCACGTCGATCCCGCGACGCTTTCGCGACTTCCAGCACGGTCGCATCGATATGGCGATCTTCGAGAACCCTGAATGGGGCTGGCAACAGATTCCTCATGCCAGCGTCGACATGGGGCTTGAGGATGCCGAGGTGTTCGTTACCCATCGCCTGCCTGGCCGTGATCAAGCGTATTTTGCCGACCTTCAGGGCAAGCGGCTGGCACTGTTCAGTGGCTATCACTACGCCTTTGCCAAGTTCAACTCAAACCCACGCGACCTGGCTGAGCTTTACAACGCCACGCTGACCTATTCCCACGACAGCAACCTGTTGATGGTTCAGCGCGACCGGGCGGATATTGCCTTGGTTACCCGTTCGTACCTGTCGGATTACCTGGCGCGTAATCCTGGCAGCGCTGAACAGCTGTTGGCCTCCGAACGAGTGGATCAGGTTTACCATCACTTCGCCCTGTTGCGCCCCGGTGCACCGATCAGCGGCGAAGCGTTCCAGGGGCTGCTGCAGCAACTGCGCGACAATGGAAAACTGGCGGGTATTTTCAAGCCGTATCAAATCCACGTCGCGAAGTCGCGTTGACGCCGTTGCAGGCCTAGCCTGCCAACACACCTGTACAGCACTCAATCGGTGCGGAAGCGCCCCACCAAGGTGTTCAACTCGCTTGAGATCTGGGTCAGCGAGCGCGTGGTGGTCCTGGACACACTGGATACTTCACTGATACGACTGGCATCGCTGTGAATGTCGGCGATATGGCGGTTGATGTCTTCGGCCACGGCATGTTGTTCTTCGGCGGCGGTGGCAATCTGGGTATTCATATCCTTGATCGTCGTCACGGCCTCATGCACACCGGCAAATGCTGCCTCCACCTGAGCCGTAAATTCGACCGATTCGTTTGACTGCACCAGGCTGTGATGCATTTCCATCGCCACGCTCTGGCTGCTGCTGACCAGTTTGCCGAGCAAGCCGTTGATCTGTTCGGTTGAATCGGAGGTGCGCTTGGCCAATGCCCGCACTTCGTCGGCCACTACCGCAAAACCACGTCCCTGATCGCCTGCGCGTGCGGCCTCGATGGCGGCATTGAGCGCCAACAGGTTGGTCTGCTCAGCGATACCGCGGATGGTGTCGAGAATGGCGGTGATACCCTGGGTATTGTGCTCCAGTTGGCTGATCGACTCCGCGGCCTGACGAATACGGTCCCCCAGGCTGCCGACCTGGCTGACCATGAGCCCGATAACCTGCTGGCCTTTGTGCGCCTGGTCCTGGCCGTGCTGTGCGGCTTCAGCGGCGCGATTGCAGTTGATCGCCACTTCATTGGCGGTGGCGACCATTTCATGGAACGCAGTAGACACCATGTCCACCGCCGTCGACTGACGTTGTGCCGTATCGTCGAGCTGGCTGGCCTGGACACCGATAGCCGCAGCGCCTTGTTCGACCTGCGCGCTGGACGCGCGAATATCCTTGATCAAGTTCTGGATACTGTCGACAAAGCCATTGAAGCCCTTGGCCATTTGCGCGGTTTCATCGTTGCCCTTGATCTGTAAACGGCGCGTCAGGTCGGCCTCGCCGCTGGCAATATCGCGCAAGCCCGCTGAGGTTGTGTTGATCGGTGCAATCAGCACGTGGGACAGTGCTACGCCGCACAGCCCGAAGATCATCACCAGGACAGCGCCCAGCAATGTGATCACCCACACCAGGTGCCAGCCGCCAGCGTTGATTTCGCTGCTCTCGATCAGGGCAATGTAGGTCCAGCCCAAGGTTTGCGACTTGTACACGCTGGCGTTGTAGTCTTTGCCATCCAGTTGCACGGTGTAGAAACCTGCTGGTTGGTTGGCAAGAAAGGCATACCCGTCACCCAGGCTCGCCAGGGCTTTGAAATTGTTGGTGGGGTGCATTGGGTCGGCCAGCACGTTGCCATCACTCTCCACTAACAACAGATAGCCGTTGTTACCAAAACGGATCTTTCCGGCCACTTCGGTCAACTTGTTCAGCGAAACGTCCAGCGACACGACACCCGTTCCGCCATCGGCATCGATAAAGGTCTGTGCCGTGGAAACAATAACGGCGTTATCCTCGGCAAACGTATAAGCCTGCGTGCGAACAGGCTTGCCATTGCCCGTAAGGGCGGCCTTGAACCAAGGCCGTTCACGTGGGTCGTAGTGGGCGCGGATATCTGACTCTGGCCAATGCAGAAAATGCCCCTGGCTCGTGGCCGCATAGACGTAGGCGTAACTGGGGTGCGATTTGCCCATCAGTGCGAACAACTCATAGATCGCAGCGCCCACCCCGCTATCAGGGGCGTGCATTTTCGTCACGTGTGATGTTTCGATATAACGCTGAAGGGTGTTGTCGGCGGACTTCAATACTTGCGTCTGACTCAACAGCGTGACGTTTTCTGCAACACTTTCAAGGAAAAAAGAAAAGGCATTATCCACTTCATGGATTTGTTTAACACTGCTCTGGTTGAACTGCTCGTGTTCCCTGTTCATCGCCTGGTTGGCGACAAATAACGTAATCATCAATACGGGAATCAAGGTGACGCTAATAAAGGCGGCTATGAGTTTGAAGCGAATCGTCATACAACCCTCTGCTTTTTTATTATGTGTGTTGCCCGGGTGAATTAGCTATTTCAGAAAAAACGTGGTGGCCCATTGAAATAGCAACCTGAGAGTACCGTCCTTGACAACATGTACTGGGTCATCCCACTGAGCCTTGGAGCTCACGTCGTCGGCGCCGTCCCTTTTCGCTATTTGAAATACGCAAAAACGCCAATCGAGTTGTGTACGTCAGCAGTTTGGCACGCCTGAGCCCAATAAAATCAGCGAGGGCGGATCTGATCAACTTCAGGTCGGACACGTACAAAACGGCGTGTGGGTATCTGCTGCAATGCTTCTCGGGGATCCGTCAATGCTGCGTTGTATGAGGGCATTCAATTCAATGTTTGTGGTGCGGCGGCGAGGCTGAGAGGAAGGGGTGTTGACGATATTCCTCCTCTGTTCGCATACCCAAACAGAAAAAAGCAAGAGGCGAGACCAGAAGGCCAGAAGTAACTTTCTATCACCGAGCAGAGACAATAATGAAAAAAAGCATCGACCTTTCACGCCAGACCTCGCTGGCGCCCTTTATCGCTCAGCTGTATATGGCCTGTTCCCCCTTCGAAATGACATGGGCTCACGCCAGGTGGGCGCCGAATGTAAACAATCGAGGGTCGAATTCAGACAATGTTGGTGGTGTTGTAGATCTGATAATCCACTCAAGCGCGCTTAATTCTTGCGCAGAGGTGGCAGGTTTTGATGACAAATACCACTATGGCAATCGACGATAAACAGCACGGTCCGCATGAACGCGTACTTGAGTCGGTGGGCTTTTTGCTGGTCAACAACTTCTCCCTGATGGCCATGTCTTGCGCCGTTGAGCCGCTGCGCCTGGCCAATCAGTTATCGGGCCAGGAGCTCTACCGTTGGCACACCTTGACCCTGGATGGTCGCCCGGTATGGGCCAGCAATGGCCTGCAGATATCTCCCAACGCGGCTGCCAGTAATGCGCCAGCAATGGACGCACTGTTTGTGTGTGGCGGCAAAGGCATTGAGCGCAGTTGTACTGCTGAACAGGCGTCCTGGCTCAAGTCACAGTCCGAACAGGGGCTGCACTTGGGCGGTGTGTGCTCTGGGAGCTGGGCCTTGGCCGCAGCCGGCCTGCTTGATGGCTACGATTGCAGTGTCGACTGGCCCTACCTGATGGACATGCAGGAGGGTTTTCCAGGGGTCACTTTAAGCGCGCAATTGTTTGTGATTGACCGCGATCGTTACACGGCCTCGGGCGGTACCGCTTCCCTGGACATGATGTTGCGGTTGATTGGTGCGGGGCATGGGTCAGAACTGGTGGCGCAGATCTGTGAGACCCTGGCCTTTGATCACCGGCGCAACGAACAGGGCCATCAGCGCCTGCCACTCAAGCACATGTTGGGGCATGCGCAGCCGAAACTGCAGGAGGTCGTGGCGCTGATGGAAAGCAACCTGCGCGAACCGCTTAGCCTCGATGAACTGGCCAGCTACCTGAGTGTTTCCAGGCGGCAGTTGGAGCGGTTGTTTCTGAAGTATCTCTACAGTACCCCCATGCGCTATTACCAGAAGTTGAGGTTGATGCGGGCACGGCAACTGCTCAGGCAGACGGCGCTGCCGGTAATGCAGGTAGCGACTGAGTGCGGCTTCATTTCAACCCAGCATTTCTCCAAGCGCTACCGCGAGCACTATGGCGTTCCGCCTAAGGATGAGCGCGTGCATCGTCGTCGCATGAGTTCCCCGCCGCTGCATTGAGGGCATTACTGGCGCGACACCTGTCCGGCCCCGAGATTTCTCGGGGCCGGTTTTTTTTGGCCGTAGTGTCCACGATTCGGATCTAACCAATTTCGGGTCGGGCACGTACAAAAGATGCCCCCGGGTATCTGCTGCAATGCTCCTCACGGACCCGGCCAAAAGCGGTGTACCGAATCGCTAACAATGACAAGGAACACAGACGATGCAAATGCCAAAAACAATCCAGATCCGCAACGGCGATAAAGTCCAATCGACCTTTTCCGAGCAGGAATATGCCGATCGCCAGGCCAAGCTGCGTGCTTATATGGCGGCCCAGGATATCGATGCGGCGGTGTTCACTTCCTACCACAACGTCAACTACTACAGCGATTTCATTTACTGCTCCTTCGGCCGCCCTTACGCGTTGGTCGTGACCCAGGACAAGGTGGTGTCGATCAGCGCCAACATCGACGGTGGCCAGCCATGGCGTCGTACCGTGGGCACCGACAACATCGTCTACACCGACTGGCAGCGCGACAACTTCTTCGTCGCCATCGAGCAAGCGCTTCCCAAAGCGGGCCGCATCGGTATCGAGTTCGACCATCTGAACCTGCAGAACCATGCGAAGCTCGCTGCGCGTTATCCGCAGGCGCAATTGGTCGACATCGCCGCACCCTGCATGCGTATGCGCATGATCAAGTCCGCAGAAGAACACGTCATGATTCGTCATGGCGCGCGCATCGCCGACATCGGCGGTGCGGCGGTAGTCGAGGCATTGCGTGACCAGGTGCCTGAATACGAAGTGGCATTGCACGCTACTCAGGCGATGGTGCGCGAGATCGCCCGCAGCTTCCCTGAAGGCGAGCTGATGGACACCTGGACCTGGTTTCAGTCGGGCATCAACACCGACGGCGCCCATAACCCAGTGACCAGTCGCAAGGTCAACAAAGGGGATATTCTGAGCCTCAACTGCTTCCCGATGATCGCGGGTTACTACACCGCCCTTGAGCGCACCCTGTTCCTCGATCATTGCTCCGACGAGCACCTGCGCTTGTGGAACGTCAACGTCCAGGTTCATGAAGCGGGCCTGAAGCTGATCAAGCCTGGCATGCGTTGCAGCGACATCGCTCGCGAGCTGAACGAGATCTACCTTCAGCACGACCTGTTGCAGTACCGTACCTTCGGTTACGGTCATTCATTCGGCACCCTCAGCCACTACTACGGCCGCGAGGCGGGCCTGGAGTTGCGCGAGGATATCGATACAGTACTCGAGCCGGGCATGGTGGTGTCGATCGAGCCGATGATCATGCTGCCAGAAGGCATGCCAGGTGCTGGTGGCTATCGTGAACACGACATCCTGATCGTCAACGAGCAGGGCTCGGAGAACATCACCAAGTTCCCTTACGGGCCTGAGAAGAACATCATCAAGAAGTAAACGCGATACGCCGCACAGGGATGTGCGGCTTTTTTTTCCCTGGCCAACGTTGCCAGGGGAGAAGCGAGCCAGCCCTACATTTCGCCGGAAATAACAATAAAAAGGGTACTTGTCATGTCTACCACCTCCACGCTGACGTCATCCCGTTTTCACTCACGCGAGCAAGACGCTGAACGGCAGGCACTGCGCAAGGCAGCGCGTGCCAGTTTCATGGGTAACTTCGTCGAATGGTTCGATTACGCCGCTTACGGCTATCTGGCCACAGTCATCGCCGCCACCTTTTTCCCGCAAACCGATAAAGCCACGGGTTTGCTGGCAACCTTTGCCGTGTTCGCCTTGTCCTTTATCGTTCGTCCTCTGGGCGGATTGGTATGGGGGCACTTCGGTGACAAGTATGGGCGTCGAAATGCGTTGTCCTATTCCATCCTGATCATGTCCATTTCGACGTTTTGCATCGGTGTCCTGCCCACCTATGGGCACATCGGCTTGTGGGCGCCGGCGTTGCTATTGCTCATCCGACTGGTCCAGGGTTTTTCTGCTTCCGGTGAGTACGCCGGTGCTTCGGCATTTCTTGCTGAGTATGCGCCACAAGGCAAGCGAGGGCTGTACACCAGCATCGTGCCTGCGAGTACTGCCGCAGGGTTGCTGTTCGGCGCGGCCTTCGTTGCGGGCCTGCATGGCCTGTTGAGCAGCGAAGACATGCAAAGCTGGGGTTGGCGCGTGCCGTTCTTGTTGGCAGCACCTTTTGGCCTGGTCGGCCGTTACATCCGCATGAGCCTGCAGGACACCCCCAAGTTCCTGGAAATGGAGCAGCGCCTGGAAAACAAGGAATGTGCCACAGCAGCGCCGATCCGCGAACTGCTGACCGTGCATCGTCGCAGCGTCATCATCGGTATCGGCGTCACCTGCCTCAACGCTGTGGCCTTTTACCTGTTGCTCAGCTACATGCCGACCTACCTGTCGACGGAAATGGGGATGAGTGAGAGCGACTCCTTCATTGCCTCGACCGTCTCACTGGCGACCTACATCGGCCTGATTTTCCTCATGGGCAAACTGTCCGACTTTTTCGGTCGCAAGACCATGCTGGTCATGGCGTCGGTGTTGTTCCTGTTACTGACGTTCCCATTGTTCGGCATGCTGGATCATCAGCCATTGGTGGTCATTCTGATGATCCAGATCATCTTCGGCGCCATGCTGGCCATGAACGACGGTACCTTGCCGAGTTTTCTCGCAGAGATTTTCCCGACCCGGGTGCGCTTCAGCGGCTTTGCCTTCAGCTTCAACATCGCCAACGCCTTGTTTGGCGGTACTGCGCCGTTTATCGCCACGTGGTTGATCCAGCTGACGGGCAACAAGATGGCGCCTGCCTGGTACTTGTTGGCGGCAGCCTTGGTCGCGCTGGTGGCGATGCTGTCGGTGCGGGAAACAGCGCATGCAGCGCTGCGGGACTGATTGATTCACCAGGCAGGCCTGCATCCCACACGATTGAACTACAGCCCTGTTGGAGCAGGCTTGCCTGCGATGCAAGCACCGCGAAGGCACTGGCACCACAGCGATGCCATCGCGGGCAAGCCCGGCTCCTACAGGCGGCTCGGTTTTCGTTGGAGCAGGCTTGCCTGTGATGCAAGCACTGCGAAGGCTCTGGCACCACAGCGATACGATCGCGGGCAAGCCCGGCTCCTACAGGCGACTCGGTCTTCGTTGGAGCAGGCTTGCCTGCGATGCAAGCACCGCGAAGGTACTGGCACCCCACCGATGCCATCGCGGGCAAGCCCGGCTCCTACAGGCGGCTCGGTTTTCGTTGGAGCAGGCTTGCCTGCGATGCAAGCACTGCGAAGGATGCCATTGCAGTTCAAGACTGCGTTCCAAAGACGTTACTGCAATGCGCCTTTTTTGCGCTCGCCCATGGGGGACAGGCCAAAGAATCGGCTGTAACACTTGGAGAAGTGCGCAGGCGAGGCGAAACCGCAGGCCAGGGCGATATCGCGTACCTGGGACTCACTGCGCAGCAGCAACTGACGCGCCCTCGACAAGCGCAATTCCAGGTAGTACTGGCTCGGGGTACGTTGCAGGTACTTGTTAAACAAACGCTCCAGTTGCCGCACCGACACATCGTTCAAGGCGGCCAGTTCATCCAGCCCTACTGGCTCCTCAAGATTGGCTTCCATGATGGCCACCACCTGGCTGAGCTTGGGTTGAGACGTGCCCAGCTTGCTGCGCAACGGTACCCGTTGCTGCTCGCGCGCGCCGCGCACCCGGTCACACAACAGCAGCTCGGCAGCCCGCGCGGCGATCTCTGAGCCGTTGGGTTCGCGGGCGACCAGTTGCAGGATCATGTCCATGGCGGCGACGCCGCCTGAACAGGTGTAACGGTCGCGGTCCAGTTCGAACAACTGATTGGAAATGATGATCCCGGGGAAACGATCCTTGAGTGCTTCGATGTCTTCCCAGTGAATGGTGCAACGGTAGCCTTTGAGCAGGTCAGCGCGGGCCAGCAGGTGGCTTCCGGTACAGATCCCTCCCAATGGGATGTGTTGATGGGCCAGCTTGCGCAGCCAATTGAGCAGTGGTCGGCTGCTGTGGTCGGAAACGATAGGGTTGGCGCCTACCACGAAAAGAATGTCGAGGTCGGGTGCGTCTTCGATGGCGTAGTCTGGCAGCACGCGCATGCCGTTACTGGCGGTCACCGGGTCGTGATTGGCAGCAATGATGACGGTCCGGTACAAGATTTGATGCGCGGCCATGTTGGCGATGCGCAGGGTTTCCACGGCCGACGCGAAACCGATGGTAGTGAAGTTCGGCAGCACCAGAAAACCGATGGTCTTGACCGGCTTTTGCGCCTTGGCCAAATGATCCGCAGCGGCTGTGCCCTTCAATATCTGGGCCATGTTCTTTCCTCTTATGCATCGGTAATGCGTTCTCCGGCATTAGCATCGAGACATCGCAGTACGGGTTATTTTTCTTGTTGTCCCTGCCTGCTTCCAGGCGCTCGGATAGTACACCTTGTGGGGGCTTGGTGCCTGGCCCTTGGAGGGATTGCCGGGCATTTGGATGTCGATATCAGACAAACATGACACCTGTCGTTTTTGCACAATCGGCTCAACAAAAAAAACAGCGACGGAAGGTCTCCGTCATGAGGAGAGAGCATGTTCAGTAAAAACGATCAACTCCAGGGTTATGACGATGCACTGCTGGCGGCGATGAATGCCGAAGAGCAGCGTCAGGAAGATCACATCGAACTGATCGCCTCGGAGAATTACACCAGCAAGCGCGTGATGCAGGCCCAGGGCAGCGGCCTGACCAACAAGTACGCCGAAGGCTATCCGGGCAAGCGTTACTACGGCGGTTGTGAGCACGTGGACAAGGTCGAACAACTGGCGATTGACCGTGCCAAGCAACTGTTCGGTGCCGACTACGCCAACGTTCAGCCGCACTCCGGCAGCCAGGCCAACGCGGCGGTGTTCCTCGCCCTGCTGCAGGCCGGTGACACGGTGTTGGGCATGAGCCTGGCCCACGGCGGCCACCTGACCCACGGCGCCAAGGTCAGCTTCTCCGGCAAGCTCTACAACGCGGTGCAATACGGCATCGACACCACCACCGGCCTGATCGACTACGACGAAGTCGAGCGCCTGGCGTTGGAACACAAGCCGAAAATGATCATCGCCGGTTTTTCGGCCTACTCGAAAACCCTCGATTTCCCACGCTTCCGTCAGATCGCTGACAAAGTGGGCGCTTACCTGTTCGTCGACATGGCGCACGTGGCCGGCCTGGTCGCGGCCGGGCTGTACCCTAACCCGCTGCCGTACGCCGACGTGGTCACCACCACCACCCACAAGACCCTGCGCGGCCCACGGGGCGGCCTGATTCTGGCCAAGGCCAACGAAGAACTGGAGAAGAAACTCAACGCGGCGGTGTTCCCCGGCGGCCAGGGCGGGCCGCTGATGCACGTCATCGCGGCCAAGGCCGTGTGCTTCAAGGAAGCCCTGGAACCCAGCTTCAAGGCGTATCAGCAGCAAGTGATCGACAACGCCCAGGCCATGGCTGGCGTGTTCATCGACCGCGGCTACGATGTAGTGTCCGGCGGCACCGATAACCACCTGTTCCTGGTCAGCCTGATCCGTCAGGGCCTGACCGGCAAAGAGGCCGATGCTGCCCTGGGCCGTGCCCATATCACGGTGAACAAGAACGCCGTACCGAATGACCCACAGTCGCCGTTCGTCACGTCCGGCCTGCGCATTGGCACCCCGGCGGTGACCACGCGCGGCTTCAAGGTCAGCCAGTGCACCGCACTGGCCGGCTGGATCTGCGACATTCTCGACAACCTTGGCGATGCCGATGTCGAGGCCGATGTGGCGAAAAACGTGTCGGCACTGTGTGCAGACTTTCCGGTTTACCGCTGAGTGGTTGAGGAGTAACTGACTATGCAACGCTACTCGGGCTTCGGCCTTTTCAAGCACTCGCTGAGCCACCATGAAAACTGGCAGCGCATGTGGCGCACGCCGACCCCGAAAAAGGTCTACGACGTGGTGATCGTCGGCGGCGGCGGGCATGGCCTGGCCACGGCCTACTACCTGGCCAAAGAACACGGCATCACCAACGTTGCGGTGGTCGAGAAGGGCTGGTTGGGCGGTGGCAACACCGCCCGTAACACCACCATCGTGCGTTCCAACTACCTGTGGGATGAGTCGGCGCACCTCTACGAACACGCCATGAAACTCTGGGAAGGCCTGTCGCAAGACATCAACTACAACGTGATGTTCTCCCAGCGCGGCGTCTATAACCTGTGCCACACCCTGCAGGACATGCGTGATTCGGAGCGTCGGGTCAGTGCCAACCGTCTCAACGGTGTGGACGGCGAACTGCTCAACGCCCAGCAAGTGGCCGACGAGATTCCGTACCTGGACTGCTCGAAGAACACCCGCTACCCGATCATCGGTGCCACCGTGCAGCGCCGCGGCGGGGTTGCCCGTCACGACGCCGTGGCCTGGGGCTTTGCCCGCGCCGCCGATGCCTTGGGCGTGGACCTGATTCAGCAAACCGAAGTCACCGGTTTCCGCAAGGAAAATGGCGTGGTCATCGGGGTTGAAACCAGCAAGGGCTTCATTGGCGCCAAGCGGGTCGGTGTGGTCACCGCCGGTAACTCCGGGCACATGGCCAAGCTCGCCGGCTTCCGCCTGCCGCTGGAGTCGCACCCGCTGCAAGCACTGGTGTCCGAGCCGATCAAACCGATCATCGACAGTGTGATCATGTCCAACGCCGTGCACGGCTACATCAGCCAGTCGGACAAGGGCGACCTGGTGATCGGCGCCGGTATCGACGGTTGGGTTGGCTACGGCCAGCGCGGCTCGTACCCGGTGATCGAACACACCCTGCAGGCCATCGTCGAGATGTTCCCGATCCTGTCCCGTGTGCGCATGAACCGGCAGTGGGGCGGCATCGTCGATACCTCGCCGGATGCCTGCCCGATCATTTCCAAGACCCCGGTCAAGAACCTGTTCTTCAACTGCGGTTGGGGCACCGGTGGCTTCAAGGCCACGCCGGGTTCAGGCAACGTCTTTGCCGCCAGCCTGGCCAAGGGTGAAATGCACCCGCTGGCTGCGCCTTTTTCCATCGACCGTTTCTACAACGGCGCACTGATCGACGAACACGGCGCTGCCGCTGTCGCCCACTAACAGGAGAACCTGACCATGTTGCACATCTTCTGTCCCCACTGTGGCGAGCTGCGCTCCGAAGAGGAATTCCACGCCGCTGGCCAGGCGCACATCCCGCGCCCGCTCGACCCGGATGCCTGCACCGATGAGGAATGGGGCACCTACATGTTCTTCCGCGACAACCCACGCGGCCTGCACCACGAACTGTGGATTCACGCCGCCGGTTGCCGCCAGTACTTCAATGCCACCCGTGACACGGTGACCTACGAAATTCTGGAAACCTATCCAATTGGCGCCAAGCCACAAGTGACCGGCAAAAACACCAGCCCGCAGTTGGCAGTCAGTGGTCAGGGAGAAAAGGTATGAGCCAGGTCAATCGCCTGTCCAACGGCGGTCGTATCGACCGCAGCAAAGTCTTGAACTTCACCTTCAACGGCCAGAGCTATCAGGGCTATGCCGGTGACACCCTGGCGGCCGCGTTGCTGGCCAACGGCGTGGACATCGTCGGGCGCAGCTTCAAGTACTCGCGCCCTCGCGGGATCATCGCCGCCGGTGCCGAAGAGCCGAACGCGATCCTGCAGATCGGTGCCACCGAAGCCACCCAGGTGCCGAACGTGCGCGCTACCCAGCAGGCACTGTATGCCGGCCTGGTGGCCACCAGCACCAATGGCTGGCCGAGCGTGAACAACGACGTGATGGGGATCCTGGGCAAGGTCGGTGGCAAGCTGATGCCACCGGGCTTCTACTACAAGACCTTCATGTACCCGCAGTCGTTCTGGATGACCTACGAGAAGTACATCCGCAAAGCGGCCGGCCTGGGCCGTTCGCCGCTGGAAAACGACCCGGACACCTACGATTACATGAACCAGCACTGTGACGTGCTGGTGGTTGGCGGCGGCCCGGCTGGGCTGGCAGCGGCCTTGGCGGCTGGCCGCAGCGGCGCCCGGGTGATCCTTGCCGATGAGCAGGAAGAGTTTGGCGGCAGCCTGCTCGACACCCGCGAAAGCCTCGACGGCAAGCCTGCCGCGGAGTGGGTGGCGGCCGCCGTGGCCGAACTCAAGGGCATGCGCGAAGTGACCTTGCTGCCACGGGCCACCGTGAACGGCTACCACGACCACAACTTCCTGACCATCCACGAGCGCCTGACCGACCACCTGGGCGATCGCGCGCCACTGGGGCAGGTGCGTCAGCGTATCCACCGCGTGCGTGCACGGCAGGTGGTGCTGGCCACTGGCGCCCACGAGCGTCCGCTGGTGTATGGCAACAACGACGTGCCGGGCAACATGCTGGCTGGTGCAGTGTCGACTTACGTGCGCCGCTACGGCGTAGCACCGGGCAAGAAACTGGTGCTTTCGACCAACAACGACCACGCTTACCGCGTTGCGCTGGATTGGCTTGATGCTGGGCTGACCGTCGTGGCGGTGGCCGATGCCCGTCATACACCGCGCGGTGCGCTGGTAGAGGAGGTGAGGGCACGGGGGGTTCGTATCCTGACGTCCAGTGCCGTGATAGAGACGCGAGGCAGCAAGCGGGTCACCTCGGCGCGTGTTGCGGCCATTAATGCAAGAGCCTTTAGCGTGACCAGCCCAGGCGAGTGGCTGGAGTGCGACCTGGTGGCCAGCTCGGGCGGCTACAGCCCGGTGGTTCACCTGGCTTCGCACCTGGGTGGCAAGCCGGTCTGGCGTGAAGACATCCTCGGCTTCGTGCCGGGCGATGCCCCGCAGAGACGCGTCTGCGTCGGCGGTGTGAACGGTGTCTACAGCCTCGGCGATACCCTGGCCGATGGTTTTGAAGGCGGTGTACGGGCTGCAACCGAAGCCGGTTTCAAGGCGGTCACCGGGGTGCTGCCCAAGGTGTTGGCGCGCCATGAAGAAGCCACTGTGCCGCTGTTCCAGGTGCCGCATGACAAACCCACGGCACGGGCACCGAAGCAGTTCGTCGACCAACAGAACGACGTGACGGCCGCGGCTATCGAGTTGGCCACCCGCGAAGGTTTTGAGTCGGTCGAGCACGTTAAACGCTATACCGCGCTGGGCTTCGGTACCGACCAGGGCAAGCTCGGCAACATCAACGGCCTGGCCATCGCCGCCCGTTCGCTGGGCATTGGTGTGGCGCAAATGGGCACCACCATGTTCCGCCCGAACTACACGCCGATCACCTTCGGTGCAGTGGCGGGCCGGCATTGCGGTCACCTGTTCGAGCCGGTGCGCTTCACC
This sequence comes from Pseudomonas sp. HLS-6 TE3448, assembly GCF_053629555.1. NCBI lineage: Bacteria > Pseudomonadati > Pseudomonadota > Gammaproteobacteria > Pseudomonadales > Pseudomonadaceae > Pseudomonas > Pseudomonas sp. HLS-6 TE3448. The sequence goes on from NZ_JBRJIO010000001.1 coordinate 3,043,082, forward strand.
GCGCTGCATGCCTGGCACGTGAAAAACGGTGCCGAGTTTGAAGACGTCGGCCAGTGGAAACGGCCGTGGTACTTCCCGCGCAAAGGCGAAGATATCCATGCCGCCGTTGCCCGTGAGTGCAAGGCGGTGCGTGACAGCGTCGGCCTGCTCGACGCCTCGACCCTGGGCAAGATCGATATCCAGGGCCCAGATGCCCGTGAGTTCCTCAACCGCATCTACACCAACGCCTGGACCAAGCTGGACGTGGGCAAGGCCCGTTACGGCCTGATGTGCAAAGAAGACGGCATGGTCTTCGACGACGGTGTCACGGCGTGCCTGGGTGAGAACCACTTTGTCATGACCACCACCACCGGCGGCGCGGCACGCGTACTGCAGTGGCTGGAGATCTATCAGCAAACCGAATGGCCAGACCTGAAGGTGTACTTCACCTCGGTCACCGACCACTGGGCGACCCTGACCCTGTCCGGGCCGAACAGCCGCAAACTGCTGTCACAGGTCACCGATATCGACCTGGACAAAGACGCCTTCCCGTTCATGAGCTGGAAGGAAGGCAAGGTGGGCGGGGTGCCGGCGCGGGTCTTCCGGATCTCCTTTACCGGTGAGCTGTCGTACGAAATCAACATCCAGGCCAACTACGCCATGGGCGTGCTGGAGCAGATCGTCGAAGCGGGCAAGCCCTACAACCTGACCCCGTACGGCACCGAAACCATGCACGTACTGCGGGCCGAGAAGGGCTTCATCATTGTCGGCCAGGACACTGACGGCTCGATGACCCCGGACGACCTGAACATGGGTTGGTGCGTCGGGCGGACCAAGCCGTTCTCCTGGATCGGCCGTCGTGGCATGAACCGTGAAGATTGCGTACGGGAAAACCGTAAACAACTGGTCGGCCTCAAGCCGGTCAATCCGACCCAGTGGCTGCCTGAGGGGGCGCAACTGGTGTTCGATCCGAAGCAACCGATCCCGATGGACATGGTCGGTCACGTGACCTCCAGCTACGCCGCCAACTCGCTGGGCTATTCGTTCGCGATGGGTGTGGTCAAGGGTGGCCTCAAGCGCATGGGCGAGCGCGTGTTCTCGCCGCAGGCCGATGGCAGCGTGATCGAAGCGGAGATCTGTTCAGCGGTGTTCTTCGACCCGCAAGGCGAACGGCAGAACGTTTAAGGATTGACGCGCACGTGTGGCGCCGGCGCGGCCGGCCCCACACGGATCGCCCTACAGCATTTGATATTTCAGGCAGGTTTGAAATGAGCGCAATCAACGTTTACCAGCAACACCCAGGCAACGCCGCCAAGGCGCAATCGCCGCTGGCCCACGCCGACTTGCCGAGCCTGGTTGGCAAGGGGCGCAAGAACGCCGGTGTCACCCTGCGCGAGAAGAAGCTGCTGGGCCACCTGACTATTCGTGGCAACGGCCACGACCCGGCCTTTGCCGGTGGTGTGTTCAAGGCCATCGGCCTTGAGCTGCCCGTGGCCCTGACCGTGGTCGCCAACGGCGACATGTCGCTGCAGTGGCTCGGCCCGGATGAGTGGCTGTTGATCGTCCCCGGTGGCCAGGAGTTCGCCGTCGAGCAGAAACTGCGCGACGCCCTCAAGGACCAGCACATTCAGGTGGTCAACGTCAGCGGTGGCCAGACCCTGCTGGAACTGAGCGGCCCGAACGTGCGCGAAGTGCTGATGAAGTCCACCAGCTACGACGTGCACCCGAACAATTTCCCGGTCGGCAAAGCGGTCAGTACGGTGTTCGCCAAGTCGCAACTGGTCATCCGTCGCAGCAGCGAAGACACCTGGGAACTGCTGATTCGTCGCAGTTTCTCCGATTACTGGTGGCTGTGGTTGCAGGATGCAGCGAACGAGTTCGGTCTAAACGTTATAGAGTGATGGTTTCGTGGATTAACGTCGCTCCTGCAGGGCATTTCAAAATCCCTGCAGGAGGGCGTTTATCTGAAAAAGCTACACCATCGTAGTACTTCGATCTTGAGAGGCTTATGCGGTTCTACTCTCCAAAAACTGGGCTTGCAGCGCTACGTGGTTTTGATCTATCGGCCGACGCGATCACGATACTGCCAACGGCTGCCGATTATCGACGTTGTCTGCTTGAACATATTGCCTCTGCTCAGCAACGCATCTACATCACCGCCTTGTACCTGCAGCAGGACGAGTCCGGTCAGGAAATCATCGACGCCCTCTATCAAGCCAAGGCGGCCCGTCCAACGCTGGATATCGTTGTGGTGGTCGACTGGTTTCGCGCGCAGCGGGGTTTGCTCGGGGCAGGCAAGCAACCAGGCAACGCGGCCTGGTACCGCGCCGAACGAATGCGTCGCGAGGTGGACGTGCCGGTCTATGGCGTGCCCATCCAAACCCGAGAACTCTTCGGTGTGCTGCATTTGAAAGGCAGCATCATCGATGACTGCGTGATCTACAGCGGTGCCAGCATCAGTAACGTCTACTTGCACAAGTTCGACAAGTACCGCCTGGACCGCTATCACGTACTCCGCAACAAACCGCTGGCCGACTCAGTGCAGACGTTGATTCAAAACGCCTTGCTGGGCTCCAGAGCGACGCATCGACTGGATGTGCCCGCGCCACCCAGATCGCGCACTTTGCACCGGGCCATCAGGGCATTTCGGAGTCGCCTCAAGCGTGCCGCCTATGATACGTCGGCAGGGAGCAGCGAGCATGGTGGGCTGCGGGTGATTCCGCTGCTGGGTGTTGGCAGGAACAACCCCCTGAACCGAGCCCTGTGCCAATTGGTGGCCACCAGCCAAAAGCGCCTCACACTCTGTACGCCTTATTTCAACCTTGCGCCGGTGCTGACGCGCGAAATCGAACGTGCGCTCAAGCGTGGTGTCACCATTGACATCATCATCGGCGACAAGACCGCCAATGATTTTTTTGTCCCACCCGAAGAGCCGTTCACGTTGAGCGCTGCGCTGCCTTACTTTTACGAAAGCAAACTGCGTGGTTTCGCCCGCAAGCATCATGAGGCCATTGCTCGTCATCAGTTGAATCTGCAATTGTGGAAAGACGGCAATCACAGTTTTCACTTGAAAGGGGTGTGGGTAGACCAACGCTATACCCTCTTGACCGGCAATAACCTGAACCCCCGTGGGTTCCGGCTGGACCTGGAAAATGCCTTGCTTATCGACGACCCCAAGGCTGAATGGGCCATGCAGCGTGATGAAGAGCTTGCACAGCTCTCACGCCATACCACACGGGTTGATAGCTACTCGGCATTGGACTCCCTCACCGATTATCCGCCGAAGGTGCGTACGTTGTTGCGGCGAGTCAGGTATGCCCGGATTGGACGGTTGTTGTATGGCATGCTTTGAACGTCGGCCCCAACCCATCGGTTCGCACATGTACAGCCACATCGCGTGCCCTTGATGTGGCTGCAGCATGTCCGCCTGGGTTATGGCGCGATCACAATCGGCGTGCCGTTCGGTACCCGTGACCAGATCTCCCGCACTTCTTCGTTGGTGACGGCGATGCAGCCGTTGGTCCAGTCCCAGCGTCGATGCCACTCGCCGATCCCGCCCCAGCCATTGAGCAGGCCGTGGATCATGATGTTGCCACCCGGCTCGACATTGGCCGCGGCAGCCCGTTGCTTGTCTTCGGCATTCGGATAGGAAATGTGCAGGCTCAGGTGGGCAATCGATTGTTCGTTGCGCCAGTCGATGGTGTAGCGGCCTTCAGGGGTGCGCTCGTCGCCTTCGGCCTGCTTGTGGCCGACCGGGTTCTTGCCCAGGGAAATGTTGTATTCCTTGAGCACCACGCCGTCTTTGAGCAACTGCATGCGCTTTTGCGCCTTGTAGACCATCAGGGTGTCGGCCTGCTCGCTTGCTGTCGCCATGTCAGGCGCAGTGCCGGAGCCGTAGCGCATGGCGTAGCGGGTGTAACCGTAGGCCGCCACCGCCAGCACACTGACAACGACAAGACTTTTCAACAGCAGGGAACGCATGGGGTAAACACTCCGTGTGAAGCATCCTGAGATGCTGGCTCCATGGGCCACGGGTGTTGTACAGGTACCCTGGCCCTGACCGGCTGATTCCGGTCGGGGCGCATTCTGCCGAGGGTTGGGCCGTGACGCAAACCTGTGGCCGCTGCACGGCCCCCGGCTCGCGACTCAGCGCTTGCCGAAGATCTTGCCGAGCATCTCGGGCGCTGGTGCACCTTGTTGTTGCTGCAGTTGCTGATTGTCGTCGAGGTAGAAAATCGCCGGGGTGGCTGACAGGCCCAGTTCATCCATCAGGGCCATGTTGGCGTCGAGCTTGGCCTGTACCTCGGCCGGGATGCTCGGTAGCCCTTTGAGGGTGCTGGCCTTGCCGGCCTTTTCATGTTGTTGCAGGGCGCTTTGTGGGTCTTTGCTGGCCAGCAGTGCCGCCGATTTCGCCGGGCTGTCTTCGCGGATGATGCCGACCATGATGTGCCGCAACTGCACCTTGCCGGATTCGACCCACGGCCGCGCCTGCTGCCAGAACAGGTTGCAGTAGGGGCAGTTGGGGTCGCTGAACATGTAGACGATACGCGGGGCATCGGCCTTGCCATCGGCGATCCAGCTGGCTTTGTCCAGTTTTGCCCAGATCGCTTTGGCCATCGGTGCGTAGACCAGCTTTTCCAGCGGCTCCAGGCTCAGGTCCTTGCCTTGCTCATCGAACAGGCTACCGACCAGCACGTGCTTGCCATCGGGCGTCAGGTACAGAGCCATACCGCGGTTCTGGTACTCGGCGGCGAAACCCCGCATGCCATTGGGCGCGTCGAATTCACCTTTGATGGTTGCGCCTTTGGCCTCGATCTTCTGAATGGCCATGGGCAGTGTTTCGGCATGCACGGCATACGTCGGCAGCAAGCCGAGCCCCAGGGCCAGGCTGAAGGCGAGTGTGGCAGGCATCTTCATGGTGTGTTCCTTGTTGAAACAGTGGAGGCGGCGTTGGCGCGCTCAAAGGATTCCAGGGCGTGGCTCAGGCTGGCCCTGGACAGTTCGCCCAGGTGGCTACCGTGCAGGCGGCCGTCGGCGGTGTAGAACAACGTAGTAGGCAGCGCCATGGAGCCCACTTGCTGGCCCAACTGACCGCCTGAATCGAACAGTACATGGGACAGGTTCAGGCCAGTGGTTGCCAGAAAGTTACTCACGGTTTGTGGCGACTCCCCTTGGTTGACGAACAGAAACAGTACGTCCTGACGTTCTTGCTGGGCGTGTTGCAACACCGGCATTTCCCGTCGGCAGGGCGGACACCAGGTGGCCCAGAGGTTGATCACCAGCGGCTGCCCACGGTAATCGTTCAGCGCCACCGCACGGCCTTGCGCATCGCGCAGGCTGATGGGCGGTAATTGCGTGTTCTGTTCATACAGGTGGCTGGCGAGGCTGGTCAGTGCCCAGAACAATCCGCCACTCAACAGCCCCCAAGCCAGTGGCGTGCGCAGCCGTGGCTGCCGCCAGCCCTGCCAGAGCGCGCCCAGCAGCACCGCGACAATCGCTGGCCAGAGCAGAAAGCCGCCATCGCGAATATCGACTATTTGCAGTGGGTCTTCCTGGTAGATCGACCAGTAGTGAATGACAAATGCCAAGCGTGCTACCAGCACGCCCAGCAAAAACAGGTTGAACAGTGTTGACTCGGGGTTGTCGCCGTTGCGTCGTGCTACCCGCCAGCCGACCAGGGTGGCGATGGCCAGTGCGCCGAACAGCAGCAGGTGCTCGAGGCCAACAGCCAGTGGCCCGATATTCACAGTCAGCATCAGCCTTGGCTCCGGGTTTCAGACCAGTGTTGCAGGAAGTTCAGCGCATCGATTTCACCGGTGATGCGCCGTGCCCGGCGTTCGTCGCCCTCGGGGCCGATCCAGATCAGGCTGGGTGGGCCAGGTACCGCATAGCGCTTGAGCAGTTCACGGCTGGGCGGGGCGTCGGCGGTAACGTCCAGGCGCAGCAAGCGTACGCCGTTCAGCGCTGCCAGCACATCGTCGCGTGCGAACACCTGTTTCTCCATGACCTTGCACGACACGCACCAGTCAGCGTAGTAGTCCAGCAGCACCCATTGCCCTTGTGCGGTGGCGGCGTCCAGCTCTCGCTGCAGGCTCGCCGGGTCGCTGACGGTGGTGAAGGCATCGGCGCGGGTTGCCTGGGCTTCAGCGTTGCTGGCACCGGTATAAGGCTCCAGTGGTCGCCAGGGATCGCTGCCACCGGCTGCCGCACCGACCACCATAAGGCTGCCCCACAGCCCGAACAGCAGTGCCAATGCCTGTAGCGGGCGTTGGGCCTGCAAGGTCGTCCAGGCGGCCCAGCCCAGGGCGATCAGCCAGGCACCGGCCAGGCCCAGCCACAGCGTTGGGTCCAGCACGGCCCGCAGGGTGTAGAGCGCCATGGCCAGGAACACAAAGCCGAAGAACCCTTTCACCCGCTCCATCCAGGCGCCTGGTCGCGGCAGGTAGCGGTTACCCAGGGTGACCAGCAACAGCAAGGGCAGGCCCATGCCAAGGCCGAGGGCAAACAGCACCAGGGCGCCCTGCACGGCATTGCCGCTTTGCGCGATGTAGAGCAATGCGCCGGCCAGCGGTGCGGTCATGCACGGCCCCATCAACAGGCCCGACAGGGCGCCCAGCAACGCAGCACCATACAGGTTGCCGCCACGGGTGTTATGCCCGGCCCGTTCAAGGCGATCTCGCAGCCAGGCGGGTAACTGCAACTCGAAGGCGCCAAACATTGGCAAGGCCAGCACCACGAACAGGGCTGCCAGGCTGCCGAGCAGCCAGGGTTGTTGCAGCCATGCCTGCAGATTGGCGCCCAGCAGGGCAGCGATCACACCCAGGCCGGCGTACACCAGGGCCATGCTCAGCACATACACCGCCGCCAATGCCCAGCCACGGCGAGCGCTGGCGCCGTTACCCAGCACCAATCCGGCGAGGATCGGCAGCATGGGCAGGGAGCAGGGGGTAAACGCCAGCAGTACGCCCAAGCCAAGAAAGGCCAGCAGGCTCCAGAACAGCGTACCGTGTTGCAGGTCGCCGGCCAGGGCCTGGTCGCTTGCCTGTTCGCGCCCTCGATCAACGGCATCGGCGGGGGTGAGGGCCACCGTAGAGGTTTGCGGTGGGTAGCACAGGCCGGCGTCGGCGCAGCCTTGCCAGCCGACGCGCAGTTGGCCACTGGCATGGGCTGGCAAGATCAGTTCAAGTTCACCTCGGTACACCGGGCTTTCACCGAAGAACTCGTCTGTGTGGGTTTGTGCCGCGGGCAGCGCGGGGTGTTGTTCAGTGGGCAAGCCATCGAATTTCAGGCGCTTTTGATACAGGTAATAACCGTCGGTGATCTGCCAGTGCAGGCGCGTCTGGCCAGAGTCGAGCCGTTCGCTGCTGAACACGAAGGCTTTGTCGACCGCCAGGAAGTCCGGTTGAGCGAACGGCTTGGCGAAAGGTTGGGCCAAGCTCAGGTTGCTGAACAGTACCAACAGGGTCATCAGAAAAACGCGCATATCAGGTCCTTGTCAGCGCTATCACTCATTCAGCTTGCCGCCGGGTGATTAACCCAAAGTTAACCGGCTGCAGAAACGGCCGTCGCCCGATACGCGACGGTTCGAGGCTGACGCGGCATAATCCTCGGTTAATCCGCCTGCGCTCCAATGGGCCTTTTATGATCGAGACTGACCATGCACGTATTGCTTTGCGAGGATGATGACCTGATCGCCAGCGGTATCGTCGCCGGGCTTGGCGCTCAAGGCCTGACGGTCGACCGCGTAGCCAGCGCGGCTGCGGCCCAGGCCATGCTCCAGGCCGCCAGCTTCGATGTCATGGTCCTCGATCTGGGCCTGCCCGATGAGGATGGGTTGAAACTACTGCGCCGTTTGCGTCAGCAGGGTGAGACCTTGCCGGTGTTGATCCTCACCGCACGGGACGCGGTCAGCGACCGGGTCGATGGCCTGCAGGCCGGCTCCGATGACTACCTGCTCAAACCCTTCGATCTGCGTGAGCTTGCCGCACGCCTGCATACGTTGATGCGGCGGATGGCGGGCCGTGCGGTGAACATCATCGAGCACGGCCCCTTGAGTTACGACCCGAGCAGTCGCGAAGCCCGCCTGGGCGGGCAGCCGGTGGACCTGTCCCGGCGTGAGCAGGCCTTGCTCCATGCCCTGTTGCATAACCGTGGCCGTGTCTTATCCAGCGAACAACTCAAGGACAGCGTCTACGGGTTCGGCGATGAAGTCGAGAGCAATGCGTTGAACGTGCATATCCACCACCTGCGGCGAAAACTGGGTAGCGGTATTGTCGAAACCGTACGTGGGCTGGGCTATCGTCTGGGGCCCGCCCAACGGCCTGAAGAGGCGGCGCGATGAGCCTGCGTTTACGTCTGAGCCTGATTCTCGGCACGGCATTTGTCGTGATCTGGGCGTTTGCTGCCGCCTGGATGCTGCGCGACCTGCGCCAGCAAATGATGTTTTCCCTTGATCAGCGGCTGGTCGCTTCGGCGCGAATGGTGGCCGGCCTTATCGACCAGTTGCCGCAACCGTTGACCAGCAAGGGCGAGGGCACGCAGTTGAGCGCGGACCAGCTGAGTATCCCCGATGGCATGGCCTGTCAGGTCAGCTCCCTGCGTGGTGAAATCCTGGCGCGCAACCACAGCCACGGCGAGCAACCTCTGGATGACGACCGGGTCGGCTTTCATGATCAGATGATCGACGGCGCCTCCTGGCGCAGCTTTACCTTTGCCCGTGGCGATGTACGTATTACCACCGCGGACCGTCATCAAGAGCGTGAAGCCTTGAATCGCTCGATCCTGCTGGCCGCGTCGGCACCGGTGCTGGTGGCCTTGTTCGGCACCCTGGGCCTGCTCTGGCTGGGCTTGGGCAGGGGCTTGGCGCCGCTGAACCGCATGCGTGATGCCTTGCGTAAACGCAGCCCCGATTCACTTGAGCCCCTGCAGCTACGGGCCATGCCCAGTGAGCTGCAACCGTTGCTGGAAACCCAGAACCAGCTGTTTCTGCGCATTGGCCAGACCCTCGAGCGCGAGCGCAGGCTGACCGACGATGCCGCCCATGAACTGCGCAGCCCGCTGACAGCGATCAAGACCCACTTGCAGGTCGCGCGGATGACCGACGGTGCGGTCCGTGAACAAGCGCTGGAGCATGCCGAGCAAGGTGCCGATCGCATGCACCGTACCCTGGAGCAATTGCTGCTGCTGGCGCGGGTAGAGGGCAGTCTGTCGTTCGACGATGGCGTGCAATGCAACGCCGAACATGTCGCACGGCAGGCGATTCAGGACATCGGCCAGGAGGGCGCCAGGCGTATTGCGCTGCACCTGGCCCCAGGGGCGGGTGAGTTATACCTGGACATGCCATCGCCCCTGGCGGTCGCGGCATTGCGCAACCTGCTGGAAAATGCGCTGCGCCACACCGTTGGCAGTGCGCCGGTGGAGTTGCAGGTGCAAGTGGACGGTGAGCGTGTCGGTTTCAGGGTGCGGGACCACGGGCCGGGTATTCCGGCACAGCACCTGGAGCACCTGACCCAGCGCTTCTGGCGCACTGACCAGAGCGATGGTTGTGGCTTGGGCCTGGCGATTGTTCAGGCGATTGTCCAGCGTTGTGCCGGCTCGCTGGATTTCGACAGTCGCAGTGATGGTTTGCGGGTGTTGTTGCAGATTCCCCGCCGCGTGTAAGCGGTGATAGCATGCGCGCCCCATGACTATCCAAGACTTCCACCAGCGGCTCGCCGCCCTTGGCGCCAAGCCCGTGCATATCGGGCGTATCACCCGTGCCTGGCTGCGCGGCGTGCCGCTCGACACGGGCACCCGTCGCCAGAAAACCGAAGACTTCCTGCCCTTGAGCGTGCGGCAGGCACTGCCACAGCTGAGCGCTGAGCTCGATGGCCTGGCGCGGCTCAGTGCCGAGCACCCCGGTGGCGATGGTTCGGCGCGCCTGCTGGTGGAACTGGCCGACCGACAGCAGGTGGAAAGCGTATTACTGCCACGCGGTGGTTTGTGCGTGTCCAGCCAGGTGGGCTGCGCGGTGGGTTGCGTATTTTGCATGACCGGTAAAAGCGGCCTGCTGCGGCAATTGAGCACCGCCGAGATCCTGGCGCAGGTGGCACTGGCCCGGCGTTACCGTGCAGTCAAGAAAGTGGTTTTCATGGGCATGGGCGAACCCGCCCATAACCTCGACAACGTGCTGCAGGCTATCGACCTGCTGGGAACTGAAGGCGGTATCGGCCAGCGTAACCTGGTGTTCTCCACCGTGGGCGACCTGCGCGTGTTTGAGCGCCTGCCGCAACAGCAGGTCAAGCCGGCGTTGGCGTTGTCGCTGCACACCACCAATGCGGCGCTGCGCCAGCAGTTACTGCCCCGCGCGCCGCGGATCGACCCAGAAGAACTGGTCGAGTTGGGCGAAGCCTATGCGCGGCAAATCGACTACCCGATTCAGTACCAGTGGACGTTGCTCAAAGGCATCAACGACAGCCAGGAAGAAATGGACGGGATTCTGCGCTTGCTCAAAGGCAAGTACGCGATCATGAACGTGATCCCCTACAACAGCCTGGAAGCCGATGAGTTCCAGCGGCCTGACGCGGACCGCATCGAGCAGATCATGCGCTACCTGCACAGCAATGGCGTGTTGACCAAAGTACGCAACTCGGCGGGGCAGGACATTGACGGTGGTTGCGGCCAGTTGCGGGCACGGGCGGCAGACCTGATGCAGCGCAAGCGTGCGCATGCATCACCGTCGCTGCTGCTTGCTGGTGAGCGATAGTGAAAAATCGCTGTTTCAAGTAGGACATTTCCCAAGCATACTTTTCCGGCGTTCTTGCCGTTGTGCCTGTCATTGGTGCGGACTAGTCTTGCCGAGTCGTTGCCCATTCAACGACCGGATTTAGCAGTCCGAACATGAAGTCAGGCGCAACACGCCTCCATAGTCATTGCAACGCTTACGTCTGCGATGCTGCTCTATGGCGGCTGTGCGTGGGGCACCCTCGGGTGCGCCGGGTACCTGACTTCCCGGTCTGCTAACCCGCGTACAGCTGCCACCTAACTCGTTTAGCAGCGATTCGTGGCAGCTCCACTGAAAGTCAGGAGTTGCGCCATGATCAAGCTCACGCCCGATCCTCCCGTATTGCGTGTTCGTCAGGACCTTCCTTCAGAGGTCGCCTTGCTGCATGCCTACAAACACCTTGCGTGTGCGGTTGCGGCCACGCGACAAGCCCTTGAACACAGTGGCTCGCGGGCCGAGGTATTGATTCAAGGCGTCTTCCACCAGGTTGAAGTGGCTAAAGAGCTGGTTGAAGTTTCGCTGAAAAACCTTCGGCATTAGCGTAAGGCTGTCAGGAGGCTGCACTCTCTGGGCTTGCCTGCGATAGTCTCAACACGGTGCCAGTGAGCACGCTGCGTTTGCATCGTTGGCAAGCCAACTCCTACAGGTGTAGGAGCGGGCTTGCCCGCGATGGAATCGACTCGGTACCGTTGGCAAGCCTGCTTCCCACAAAAAGTGCACAAAATCACTCGATCCTCGAGTGCTTTTTACGGCCCTTTCGATCAATTTCGGAAGCGTCCTACATCCATCCCGTGGCTTGATTTGTTAGCGTCCGTGCCTCGCAGCAGCCACCGGGGGACCAGGGATGTTCTCAGCCGCCAATCACGCGCACTTCAGCCTGACGATCGATGACCTTCAGCACGACCTTCAGGTGCTGTCATTCACCGGCACGGAAGCCATCAGCACACCCTATGGCTTTGACGTGGCCTTGGTCAGCGAGCGCGCAGACCTTGAGCTTGAAACCTTGCTGCACAAGCAGGCTTTCCTGGCGTTCAACGCGCAGGGCGCCGGCATTCATGGGCAGGTTTACCGCGTTTCGCAGGGCGATGCGGGCAAGCGCCTGACCCGCTACAACCTGAGGCTGGTGCCGCAACTGGCCTACCTCGGGCTGCGCCGCAACCACCGGATTTTCCAGCAGCGCACGCTGGCGCAGATCATCGCCCAGGTGCTTGAGGAACACGGCATCCTCAGCGATGCCTACCAACTGCACCTGGAAAAGACCAGTACCCCACGGGAGTACTGCGTGCAGTACGGCGAGTCCGACCTGCACTTTCTGCAGCGCCTGTGTTTCGAGGAGGGCGTCAGTTATACCTTCCGGCACAGCCGCGCCGGGCACACGGTGGTGTTCAGTGACCACCAGACCTTTTTCCCCAAACTCGGCCAGCCCACCCCTTACCAACAGGACAGCGGCCTGGTGGCCGACGAGCCGGTAATCAGCCGTTTCAACCTGCGCGTGGAAGCGCGCACCCGGCGTACGTTCTGGCGCGACTACGACTTCGAGAAATCCAGTTTCGTGCTCGAGGCCGAGCGTCAGGCCGATACGACCTACCCGGAGCCGAACCCGGAGGATTACACCTACCCCGGTGGTTTTCTGCAGGGCGAGGAGGGCAAGCAACTCAGCCAGCGCGCCCTGGAACGCCACCGGGCCGAGCACCGAGTAGCGGAGGGCCGAAGCGACCAGCCGAGCCTGGTGACGGGCCATCTGCTGGAGCTGTCCGGCCACCCGTGCCAGGCCTGGAACGACCTGTGGCTGCTGACTGAAATTCAGCATCAAGGCAAGCAACCGCAAGTGCTGGAGGAGAGCATGACTGCCGACTGCGCGGCGGCGGATGACGGCTTCTCGCAGGGCTATCGCAACCACTTTACCGCCACCCCCTGGGACGTGTTCTACCGTCCGCAGCAGGCGTACCACAAGCCCCGTGTACTGGGCAGCCAGACGGCCCGGGTTACCGGCCCGAAAGGCGAAGAGGTCTATTGCGACGCCTATGGCCGGGTCAAGGTGCAGTTCCACTGGGACCGCGAGGGCCAGCACAACGACCAGAGCAGTTGCTGGCTGCGGGTCGCCTCGGGCTGGGCCGGCAATGGCCACGGCAGCGTCAGCATTCCACGGGTGGGCATGGAGGTATTGGTGGTCTTTTTGGAGGGCGACCCGGACCGTCCGCTGGTCAGCGGTTGCCTACCCAATAGCCTCAACCCGGTGCCCCATGCCTTGCCGGCGAACAAGACCCGCAGCGTGTTTCGCAGCCGCAGCACACCGGGTGGTGGTGGCTACAACGAACTGCATGTGGAGGACCGCAAAGGCCACGAACTGATCTACCTGCGCGCTCAGCGAGACCTGGAGCAGAAGGTCGAGCGTGACAGCCGGCTGGAGGTGGGCGGTGAGTACTCGGCCCGGGTCACGAGCAACAGCATCACGGTACTGGAGGCGGAGGAGCACCACACGGTCAAGGCGGATCGCAAGGTGCAGCTCAAGGCCAATGAGTACCTGGAGGTGGAGGCCAGCAGCCACACTCGGGTTGGGCAGACGCTGGCGACAGAGGCAGGGCAGGAGGTGCACCTCAAGGCGGGCGCAATGATGGTCCTCGACGCAGGGGTAAGCCTTACGCTGAAAGCCGGTGGCCAGCACATCGTGATTGGCGCGGGCGGCATCTTCAGCAGCAGCGAGATTCAAGTGGGCGGCGCGCCAGTGACGGGCACGGCGGTGGCTTTGGCACAGGCGGAGCAGGTAGAGGCATTGGTGGCCATGGCATTGGATTCACAGCAGCAGGCGCTGCAGCGAGCGGCGCAAAAAACGGCGGGTGTCTGTGCCATATGCCAGAAACTGGCGGCGCTCAAAGCATGAGCGGCGCTTACCTGTTGCTCGACAGCCTGCAGATTCAGCACCTGCCTACACGCCTCGCACAGCTGGCGCCTGATGCCCCGATGCACCTGTTGTACCTGAACACGGCGTATGCCGACCTGATCGACTGCAGCCCGATACTGATCCCGGTTGTGCCGGACAGCGACCTGGCGCGCACCTTTGCCATGACCTGGCGAGCCAGTGCCGGCCTCTGGCTGGAAACCGACGTGGATGAGTATGAACTGCTCGAACACCTGCGCAGCCTGGTACATGTACAGCTCGATGGCGGGTGCAGCGCGTTCTTTCGCTACGTCGACCCGCGTATCGCTCGCTTGTGGCTAACGGGCCTGACGCCTGCCGCCCGTGATCGGGTAATGGGGCCGATCCGCTGTGTTCAACTGCCTGAGGCCGATGGCAGCGAATTACGGATTACCCAGCAAAACCCCGAACAACCCAGTGCCCGTTACGCCAGCACACCCTGGCTTCACCTGAGCAGCGAGCAACTGGCACATATCGTTCAAGCCCAGCGGGAGGGCTTCGATCATCGGCTTGTCGAGCACGGCCTGCGCCATTTCCCCGACTGCTTCGAGGGCCTGGATGAGCCGGCTCGGCGTCAGTGGGCAATGGCCTGCCGCCGCAGTGCCGAGCGCCAGGGGTTCAGCGCGGAAGACGAGGTGATGCGCTGGGTCGCGCTTTACGCCCGATTTGGCGAGGCATTTCCCGATGGCCCGGAGCACGGTGTGTACCGAAAGCGCCTGAAGGAGCCAGGCCTGCTGCCTGAACAGCGCTTGAGCAACTTGCTGACTGAACTGCCCCAACACCCCCTCAACAAGGAGCGCATGGAATGAGCGCCGAAAAGAAAGCCTATGTCTGCCAGTTGGCCGAAGCCGACCGTGCCGCCAGGGCTCATCCCCATGTCGACATCAACAGCCCCGTCGAGCTTTGCCAAGCCTCGCAGCCCGAGATCTTCGTCGTCCCGGTGCGCTACGCCTTGGCCGAGGAGTGGGCCGGCCACCCGTGCTGTGATCCTGGGGTTGTGCCGCAAAGCCATGCCATGGCGGCGCGCCGGCTGCGTTGCGGTTACCTCTACCTGTGGCACCACGAAGGCCCGCTCAAGCGCTACGCGGTGGCCGACAACGGCCTGCTGCTGGAACAGGCACTCCACGACGCGCCTGGCCGTGTGGCCAGCGGCACCCGTGTCGGCCTGGCGCTGGATAAACACCACGACGCCTGGATGAGCTTTACCGAACACCCCATCGGGCCTGAACAGTGTGCCCGGCTGAGTGAACGCAAGGTGCGCGACCGGCACATGCGTCACGTGGACTTGCGCCAGGTGGCCGACACCCTGCAGGCGCCGCATTGCCCGCCCTGGGAACACGCCGACCAGGTGCTCGCCGAGCTACTGCCCGAGAGTTACCTGCGGGCATTGGCCATTGAGCATCAGCGCAAGGAGTACGCACAGCACGCCGAAATCCTCGGTGATCAGATGATCGCGGACCCCACACCGGCCAGCATCAAGGCCTACACCGATGCCATGTACCACAACCAGGAGCGGGCCAAGGCGGCGGAGCAGTACGCCGAAGTGAGCGCCGACACCCCGCCCACCGGTGAATGGAGCGCCGAGCGCTGGGACGCCTTGCAGGTCAAGGACTGGCTGGCGACCATCCACGCCCAGGCCCGGGCCCTGTACCGCGTATTTGCCTGCCTGGACGATGAGTTGGGCGTGCTGCGCGACATCAACCATGAGCAGGAGCAGGTGCAAACCCGCCATGAGCAGTGGACCCAGGACAACACCCTGCGCTTGAGCGTGGGGGGCTTTGTTCGCAGCCTGATCACCGAGGATGCCGCGGAAGTGGCGGGCCGGCTGCGTTACGTTTACCACAAGAGCAACGACAGCGGCCCGGGCCGGGAAATCGAGTTCAGCACCGAGCAGGGCGACATTCTGCTCAAGGCTCACCGGCGCCTCGACGAGTTGCTCAAGGAAGAACAACTGATCGAACAACAACGCGGGCACACCTACAGCTCCCGGCAGGCGGATGAAAAACTCTGGGCGCTGCGCGAGCAAATCGCCGAGGCCACCGCCCCGGTTCGTGCTTTCATTCCGATTGACCTGTACAACGAAGTCGAAACCCTGGTTAGCCAGTACCGCGCTGAAAAAGTCACCCACCTCACGGAGCGGGCGGGCGCCCGGGTCGAGGAATACATCGACCTGCCGGCCCTGAACACCTGGCTCGACCACACCGCACCGGCCCACTACGCGCAGGTCAACGAGCGCCATGCGCTGCTGTATGCCGACCGTGACCTGTATTTAAAGCGTCACCACCGTGCGACCTGGTGGGTCGATTATGACGACAGCGGCACTCGCGCCTGGCTCGACCGCCTGGCCACCGCCTGCCTCAGTGCCCAGTGCCTGCACGATAAAGGCGCCGAGCAATACGCCGACTATGTGCGCAGCCCCGACCCCGGTGTGCTGCGCCAGCTGTTCTTCGCCTGGAGCCCAAGCCTGGAAGCGGCGCTGAACAGCGCCACGCGCCACAGCGAGATCCTCGGCGCCCTGGCCCAGGAAAACCGCGGCAACGCCTATGAAGCCCTGGCCAAGGCCCTGGCGCCGCTGAGCCGGGCGGTCCTGGATGATATCGGTGCGCGGGCCAGTACCCCCCATGGCGAATGGAACACCCTGGTCAAACGCCTCGGCGCGGCCTTGCTGCGGCTCAGGGGCGAGGAAGCCATGGCCCTGAGCCCGACCTGGAACAGCCTGCTGGTGGCGATCAAACTGGGCACGGGGGCCGGGGCGCGCTGGGGCATCGAAGCTGGCAAACCGGTACTGCGCCTGTTTGGTGACTCGGCCGAGGAACTGTGGCGCTGGGCCCAGTCGACCGGGCGGGCCATTAGCCTGGGGCAACCGGCGGGCATCTTCAACAGCAAGGTGGTGCAAAACAGCGGCGGCTTGATCGCCCTGATGGTGCTCCTGCTCAACAGCTGGAATGCCAATAGCTACCTGAGCCAGGCCAGTGCGCTGGAGGGGATGGACAATCAGCGGATCAACGACACGATTTCCGCGACGCTGTATGCCGGGGCGGCGTTGACGGCGGTGGTGGATATGCAGATTCGGAAGGGGTTGGGGGTTAAGGAGTTCAACCTGCGCTTATCAGCTGCGCCGACGCTGACGCTATTTGGTGGTGTTATTGGTGGGTTGTCTGCAACTGCTGCACTCAAAGAGTTCAAGTCGCTGCAAATCCAGTTGGAAAATTCCCAAGGTTCTGTAGATCCATGGCTGGATATGCGCCACTCCGTTGTCGGGGCTCAAGTGGCGGCTTTTGGCGCGCAGGCTCTACTGGGTATTACTTACACCGCGCGGGCCATTTTTGGCATCATGACCGTCGATGCCGCAATTGCAGGTTTTTCACTCTGGATGGGGCCGGTCACGATCCTGATCGCCGGGCTGGGCGTGCTGTACCTGATCGCCTGGTTTTTCCAGCAAAAGCCCTTGCAGACTTTTCTCGCCAACTGCTGCTGGTCCAAACAACGGGCGCGCTACCTGGGGCCCGTTTCGCCCGAGGCGCAGCAGCAGGAACTTGCCCAGCTGTACCGCCTCCTGTATGCGCCGAAGGTCAGTGTTGAGGTGCTCAACACGCTGACCTATTCAGCTCATCCCTACATTAAACGCAGCCTGTCGGTCATCAGAAGCCTGACCCTCGACCTGCCGGGTGCGGAACCCCACAGTACCTACCTGGCGCTGGCCATGATCGGTGACCCGGTCGATCGCGATACCTGGGATATGCAACTGGAGATGAATCCGCTCAGCACAGCGGCACCGCCGCGCTTATGGTGCGATGTCGGTAAATACTGGCTGGCGGAAAGCCGGTGTAGTTGGATACCCCACAAGGAGGGGCAAGGCCTGCGTTTGTGTGGTGAGTTTCGCCTGTCGAACAACCTCAGTTCGCACCCCGCCAACGTTTCACTGCGCGTGTACTACCGGACACCACTGATCTCGCTGCTCGGCGAGGGCGCCTTTGTCGGCGGCGAACGGGGCATGGCCTTTACCATCACCCACAAAGATGGCCTCATCGCCCTGCGTGACGATCCTACTCCCGGTTTGGACAGTGCCCGGCATTACCTGTTGAGTGACCAGCAGCAATGCTCGCGCTACCTGCAGCCGACGTGGCGAAAATGAGCAGACCTGCAGCTGGTAAGACCAGGAAGCGCTTGTTCTCACAACGTGACTACCTGGCCCCCCTGCCGATCCCGACCGGTGAACAGCCGGCGGATGTGCTCAACACCATCTGGCGCAAGAATGAGGTGTATCTCGATATTGGGAGCTACAGCATTGGGTCAGGGGTCATGGTGTTGTGGCCGCTTGTGATGATGTTTCTAGCCCTCGCTTACTTTTTGAATGATGCAGATATTTTTTGGCTTGGCGTCTGTATCACAGGTATTCCGCTGCTCATCTTGATTCAAAGCCTATTCCGCCCAGTCCCCTTGCCATTGCGTTTCAATCGCCAGCGTCGCGAAGTCTGCGTCCCTCGCGAAGACGGTGAGTACTGGATTGTGCCGTGGGAGTCGGTGACCGCAGCAGCCGTCCAGCATTCGACCGTCAGCCAAGGGGGCCGAATGGAAATGGGGCTGTTATTCATCGGCTTTGACAACCCCGATCCAAATGCACAGGAAGGCAACCAGCATTTCAGCCTGGGTTTCAACTGCGGCGGTGGTACCACGGCGATGGCCTTGTGGGAGTGCATGCGCAGTTACATGGAGGTCGGGCCGCAGGCGGTTGTTGACCGTACCGCTCGGTTTCATCGCCCCAAGGGCATCCTGGCAACATATATCGACGACTGTTTTGAGGCCGCAAAGCGCAAGGGCTGGTTCTTGACGCTGCTGTGGGAAGGTTTTTTCGGCCTGTTTATTTTCAACACACTGCTGATTGATGTGTTGGAACGCTGGAAGCTCTCTCCACCCCCCGACCTGCCGTACCCCGAAATCAGCGAATGGTCAAAACCCCTGCCACCCGAACAGTGGGCCAAGCCCTCACCTGAGCTGGAAGCGGCCATTGCTGAGCGTGAGGCGGAGCTGGCGGCGAAGTTGGCATCTGCGTCGAGCCGGGAACGGCATGAGTAGACCTGCAGCCGGTACAACCCAAAAACGCTTGTTCTCACAACGTGACTACTTGGCGCCCCTGCCGATCCCGACGGGTGAACCACCGGCGGATGTGCTCAACACCATCTGGCGCAAGAATGAGGTGTTTCTCGATATTGGGAGCTACAGCATAGGGGCGGGGGTGATGGTGTTGTGGCCGCTTGTGATGATGTTTCTGATTATGGGGTATTACTCTTGGGATGATGACCTCTGGTACATCTTCGCTATCGGAGCAGGACTCATCGTTGGTGTTCCATCATTTGTTTTGATCCAAAGCCTGTTCCGCCCAGTCCCCTTGCCGTTGCGTTTCAATCGCCAGCGTCGCGAGGTCTGCGTCCCTCGCGAAGACGGTGAGTACTGGATTGTGCCGTGGGAATCGGTGACCGCAGCAGCCGTGCAGCATTCGACCGTCAGCCAAGGGGGCCGAATGGAAATGGGGTTGTTATTCATCGGCTTTGATAACCCCGATCCCGATGCACAGGAAGGCAACCAGCACTTCAGCCTGGGTTTCAACTGTGGCGGCGGTACCACGGCAATGGCCTTGTGGGAGTGCATGCGCAGTTATATGGAAGTCGGGCCGCACGCCGTTGTTGACCGTACCGCTCGGTTTCATCGCCCCAAGGGCATCCTGGCAACATACATCGACGACTGTTTTGAGGCCGCACAGCGCAAGGGCTGGTTTTTGACGTTGCTGTGGGAAGGTTTTTTCGGCCTGTTTATTTTCAACACACTGCTGATTGATGTGTTGGAACGCTGGAAGCTCTCACCACCCCCCGACCTGCCTTACCCCGAAATCAGCGAATGGTCAAAACCCTTGCCGCCCGAACAGTGGGCCAAGCGCTCACCTGAGCTGGAGGCGGCCATCGCTGAGCGTGAGGCGGAGCTGGCGGCGAAGTCGACGCCTGTCTTGAGCCGGGGAAATGATGAGTAGACCCGCAGCCGGTACGACCAAAAAACGCCTGTTCTCACAACGTGACTACCTGGTGCCCCTGCCGATCCCGACCGGTGAACAGCCGGCGGATGTGCTCAACACCATCTGGCGCAAGAATGAGGTGTTTCTCGATATTGGGAGCTACAGCATTGGATCAGGGGTGATGGTCATATGGCCCCTTGCGATGATGTTTCTGATTATGGGGTATTACTCTTGGGATGATGACCTCTGGTACATCTTCGCTATCGGAGCAGGACTCATCGTTGGTGTTCCATCATTTATTTTGATCCAAAGCCTATTCCGCCCAGTCCCCTTGCCCTTGCGCTTCAACCGCCAGCGTCGCGAGGTCTGCGTCCCTCGCGAAGACGGCGAGTACTGGATTGTGCCGTGGGAATCGGTGACCGCAGCAGCCGTCCAGCATTCGACCGTCAGCCAAGGGGGCCGAATGGAAATGGGGCTGTTATTCATCGGCTTTGACAACCCCGATCCCGATGCACAGGAAGGCAACCTGCATTTCAGCCTGGGTTTTAACTGTGGCGGCGGTACCACGGCGATGGCCTTGTGGGAGTGCATGCGCAGTTACATGGAGGTCGGGCCGCAGGCGCTACCTGAAGCCAACGACTTTGCAGGTGCCCGCGCAAGGCTTAAAGGGCGAAACGTCTTCTGGGGCGAATGTTGCAATTACATGGACGGCATTCGCGAGTACGCCGTCACTGGGCGCATGCACAAGGCACTATGGCTGGTGTTTGCCCTGTTCGTGTTCGGCGCGCCGTTGGCCTTCATGCTGCAAACCTGGAAGCTCTCTCCACCCCCCGACCTGCCGTACCCCGAAATCAGCGAATGGTCAAAACCCCTGCCTCCCGAACAGTGGGCCAAGCGCTCACCTGAGCTGGAAGCAGCCATCGCTGAGCGTGAGGCTGAGCTGGCGGCAGCGGCCTTGTAACAACTTTCGGAAGCGTCCTACATCCCTCCAGAAGGCCATCTGCTAGCGTTCGAACCCTTCGTATTCGAGGCGCTACGGCAGGCGCGAGCATGTCGTTTACTGCTACTGCAAAAAGGACAGGGACTGTTTGCAACCACCCATCACGTGCGATTCGGTCAGGCCTTCAGTCGCCTGGGCACGGCTTTCAGGTGTTGACCTCTAGCGCGGCAGTCGGGGCGCAAAAATACGGGCGTGAGTGAAGTACGGCCAGAAAAGCCAGGTGAGGGATCAAGTGTTTTTTGCCGGAGGGATTGCTTTGGATGATGGGGTCAAGCACAGCGCAGCCGAGTGGGATGACAACCCATTGCTTCAGCGCTTGCCACGCCTTCGTGCGGCGATGGTGCGGTTGGGGCTTGTGTGTCTGGATCGCGAGTGGCGAGGCCAGGAGGCCGCGTATCGGTTCCGGTGCAGTCGCAACCACGTGTTCAGCAGGGCGCTTCTGGTCATTTCGAGCCCGCGGTCAGGAGGGTGTCGGGTGTGTGTGGCACAGGATCGTGATCGGCGCTTGTTTGCCCGGGCCGAATGCGCGGGTGTGACCTGCCTGGAGTCGGCGTGGCTGGGCATTGATGCAATGCACCGCTTTCGTTGCCCGCAGGGGCATGAATGGCGCCGCAAGGGGTCTCACGTGCTGCGCAGTGCCAATTGCCCGACCTGCGGGCACGAGAAACACAGCCAGCGCATGCGCCGCAAGGATGGTCTGCTCAGGTTGCAGCAGGTAGCTGCTTCGCACGGTGGAGTCTGCCTGGCCGAGGTCTACGCGGGTGGGCATCAGGCCTACGCGTTCCGTTGCGCCCAGGGGCATGTGTGGGCGTCGGTGGGTAATGAAGTGTTGAGGCGCACCTGGTGTCCGGAATGTGCCCGGCTGCGCAAGGTGGTCGAGTATCGTCTACGGGATGGCCTGGCGCGGTTGCAGCGCAAGGCGGCAGAGCGGGGCGGCGTTTGCCTGGCCGATCGCTATGAGGGGTCCGCTGCCCGCTACCTCATGCGTTGCGCAAAGGGGCACGAGTGGCGTGCGACGGGTAAGCGGCTTCTTCGCGGAACCTGGTGCACGTTGTGCGTCCATGATGCCAAGCGCTTGAGCATTCGTGATGCTCAGCGGGAGGCGCAGGCGCGTGGCGGGCAATGCCTGTCCACGACGTACGTCAACAACAGTACCAAGCTTCATTGGCTGTGTGATCGCGGGCATAGCTGGCATGCCCCGCTGGCAACCATCAGGGCCAGGCACTGGTGCCCGGAGTGTGCATGCATGTCGAGGATCAGCAGTCGCAAATCCAAGGCTCGATCACGCTATGTCGAGGCGTCGGCGTCCGTTGCCGATGAGTGGCTATTTGCCGCTTCCCAGGAGTAGCGCCCGATCTTCGCTGCTTTCATGCCCAGGCAGTCTTCAGGCCGTAATCGTCTAACGCAGTATCGGTTGTCGCTCGTCCAACGGGGTGGAGGATGCCTCGACTGGGTATCGGGCGGTGTCGACTTGATTTCCTCGGGTTTCCCGACTTCTATCAATACAGACCCATCATTTGGCGATGTGCTCGCCATAGCCAGCCATTGAACACCGGCGCTGTAATGGTCAAGGAGTTGTCACTCAGTCCTCAACCTTGGTCGTTGATGATGCCAAACAAAGCACTGCGAATCCTGATTGCCGATGAACACCCCACGCAACTTCTGCAATTGGAGAAGATGCTCAATGGCATGGGCTATTACCGGATCGCGCCTGTGCGCACCTTCGAAGAGTTGCAGCACCTGGTGCAGAATGCGTTGCAGCCCTTCAACCTGTTGATCGGCAATATAGACCTGGCAAGCCATGCGGGGGTTGATCTGGAGCGCTTTTGCCGTGTTCATGCGCAGATCCAGCACGCCTTGCTCTATGAATCGCAGCATTTGAAAATTCCCGCTGTGCCCGCCGGGAAGCGCCAGGCGGTGAGCGTGAGGCTGCCGAGGGTGCCAGACAACGAGTCGCTGGAGGCGTTCATGGCGATCATCGACGCCCCGATGGTGATCGCACGTCTGCCGGGCCCTGGAGGCAGTGCCAGCGTGCCCAAGCATACCGGGCGTGGCTCCAGCCTGGGACCGACGGTCTTTTCCCGGCAATCCTGAAACTGTTTTTGCTATCCTCTTGCGCCTGCCCCGCGCGCCAGGATGCGCGTCGACTGTTTCTCGACCACGGACCTGCCATGACTGCCTCCCACCCTGTGAGCCCGCTGCGGCTGTCGCGTAGCGACCACAAGACCCTCAGCCTGGCCGCCCTTGGCGGCGCGCTGGAGATCTACGATTTCATCATTTTCGTGTTCTTCACCCTGACCCTGAGCCAGCTGTTTTTCCCGCCGCAGATGCCAGAGTGGCTACGCCTGCTGCAAAGTTTCGGCATCTTTGTCACCGGTTATCTGGCTCGTCCATTGGGCGGCATTCTGATGGCGCACTTTGCCGACCATCTGGGGCGCAAGAAGGTGTTCAGCCTGAGCATCTTGATGATGGCGCTGCCCTGCCTGCTCATCGGTGTGATGCCTACCTATGCCGAGATTGGCTACTTCGCGCCCCTGCTGCTGTTGGCCTTGCGCATCTTCCAGGGGGCTGCGGTCGGCGGTGAGGTGCCCAGTGCCTGGGTGTTCGTCGCTGAGCATGCGCCACCCGGGCGCCGTGGCTATGCCCTCGGCTTTTTGCAGGCGGGGTTGACCTTTGGCTACCTGCTGGGCGCTCTGACCGCAACGGCGCTGGCGCAGCTGTTCAGCCCCCAGGAAATACTCGATTACGCCTGGCGCCTGCCGTTCCTGCTCGGTGGTGTGTTTGGGGTGATCGGCGTGTGGCTACGTCGTTGGCTGAGTGAAACGCCGGTGTTCCTGGCCCTGCGCGAGCGCCGTGAACAGCCAGTGGCGTTCCCCTTGCGTACGGTATTGCGTGAGCATCGCCAGGCGCTGGTTCCGGCGGTGCTGCTCACCTGCGTGCTGACCTCGGCAGTGGTGGTGCTGGTGGTCATCACCCCAACGGTGATGCAGCAACGGTTTGGCATGACGGCCGGCCATACCTTTGCCCTGAGCAGCATCGGGATTGTCTTTCTGAATATTGGCTGCGTACTGGCTGGCCTTTTGGTTGATCGGATCGGTGCCTGGCGCGCCTTGACGATCTACAGCCTATTACTGCCGCTGGGCATCGCCGGTTTGTATGCCAGCCTGATCGGTGGCTGGAGCTGGCCCGGGTTAGCCTACGCCTTGGCGGGCTTGAGCTGTGGCGTGGTCGGCGTCGTGCCTTCGGTGATGGTCAGCTTGTTCCCGGCTCAGATTCGCGTGTCGGGCATTTCCTTCACCTACAACATCGCCTATGCCCTGTGGGCCAGTGTCACGCCGCTGATGTTGATCGCCTTGATGCCTTGGAGCCCTTGGGTCTGTGCCGGTTTTGCACTGGTCATGGGTACGGTCGGTGCCGCCGCGGCGGTGTATTTTGGCGCCAGAAACGATGGGGTGTTTGCC
This sequence comes from Pseudomonas sp. HLS-6 TE3448, assembly GCF_053629555.1. Lineage (NCBI taxonomy): Bacteria > Pseudomonadati > Pseudomonadota > Gammaproteobacteria > Pseudomonadales > Pseudomonadaceae > Pseudomonas > Pseudomonas sp. HLS-6 TE3448. The sequence goes on from NZ_JBRJIO010000001.1 coordinate 3,067,208, forward strand.
GACGAGGCGTTGCAGTGTTAAGCGGGCAATGAGCAACAAAAAAGCCCCCTCGACCTGAACGGTGAGGGGGCTTTTTTAGGCGTGCGGCTTACATGTTCGGGTAAGTCGGCCCGCCAGCACCTTCCGGTGCGACCCAGGTAATGTTCTGCGAAGGGTCCTTGATGTCACAGGTCTTGCAGTGTACGCAGTTCTGGGCGTTGATCTGGAAGCGCTTGTTGCCGTCTTCCTGGGTGACCACCTCGTAAACGCCGGCAGGGCAGTAGCGTTGAGCGGGCTCATCGTACAGCGGCAGGTTGGTCTTGATCGGGATGTTCGCGTCCGCCAGTTTCAGGTGGCACGGTTGCTCTTCTTCATGGTTGGTGCTGGAGAGGAACACCGAACTCAGTTTGTCGAAGCTGAGTTTGCCGTCTGGTTTCGGGTAGTCGATCCTGGTCGAGTCGGCGGCCAGCTTGAGGCAGGCGTAGTCCGGTTTGGTGTCGTGCAGGGTGAACGGCAGCTTGCCGCCGAACCAGTTCTGGTCGACATAGTTGAAGGCGGCGCCCAGCAGCGGGCCGAACTTGTGCATGGCCGGGCCGAAGTTGCGGCTGGCGAACAGTTCTTCATAGAGCCAGCTGGCCTTGAACGCATCGACGTAGGAGGTCAGCTCATCGCCGCCTTCCTTGCCTGCCAGCAGTGCTTCGGCCACGGCGTCGGCGGCGAGCATGCCGGACTTCATCGCGGTGTGGCTGCCCTTGATCTTGGCAACGTTCATGGTGCCCAGGTCGCAGCCGATCAGTGCGCCACCCTTGAAAACCATTTTCGGCAGCGAGTTCAGGCCGCCCTTGGCCAGGGCGCGGGCGCCGTAGCTGATGCGCTTGCCGCCTTCGAGGTACTGCTTGAGTACCGGGTGATGTTTCAGGCGCTGGAACTCGTCGAACGGCGACAGGTAGGCGTTGCCATAGGACAGGTCGACGATCAGGCCAACCACCACCTGATTGTTTTCCAGGTGATAGAGGAAGGAGCCGCCGGTGTTTTCGGTCGCCATGATGTCCAGCGGCCAGCCAGCGGTGTGAACTACCAGGCCTTGTTGGTGCTTGGCCGGGTCGATTTCCCAGATTTCCTTCAGGCCGATGCCGTAGTGCTGCACGTCGGCTTCGCTGTCCAGGTTGAAACGCTTGATCAGTTGCTTGCCGATATGGCCACGGCAGCCTTCGGCGAACAGGGTGTATTTGCCGCGCAGTTCCATGCCCGGGGTGTACAGGCCTTCTTTCGGGTTGCCTTCGCGGTCGACGCCCAGGTCGCGCGGTGATGATGCCGCGAACCACGCCATTTTCGTCGAACAGCGCTTCCTGGGCGGCAAAGCCCGGGTAGATTTCTACGCCCAGGTTCTCGGCCTGCTGCGCCAGCCAGCGGCACAGGTTGCCCAGCGAGATGATGTAGTTGCCTTCGTTGTGCATGGTTTTCGGCACAAACAGGTCAGGTACCTTGACCGCGCTGTCAGCGTTCTTCAGCACGTAGATGTCGTCGCGCTTGACCGGCGTGTTCAGTGGGGCGCCCAGTTCTTTCCAGTCTGGGAACAGCTCGTTCAGTGCGCGCGGTTCGAATACGGCGCCGGAGAGGATGTGTGCGCCGACCTCGGAGCCTTTCTCGACCACGCAGACGCTGATTTCGCTACCGGCTTCGGCGGCCTTCTGCTTCAGTCGGCAGGCGGCGGACAGGCCTGCCGGGCCAGCGCCGACGATGACCACGTCGAATTCCATGTATTCGCGTTCCACAGGTTCTCTCCTACTCAAGGCTCATCGTTTTTTCTTTATTGGCGGGTGCCAGGCGGTCACCGATCAGGCGTAAGGGGCGATGCCTTCGCTGTAGCTCGGGCGATGACGGACTACACCGCTTTCTCTTGGCCGCGCATTATATCTACACCACTTGCGCGGTCCAATACAAACGTTTGTTTGAATTTGCCGCAGGCCAGTAAAATCAAAGAGGCGCGGCTTGAAGCTGGCCGGTTTGCCGTATTGACCGGATTGGGTGTTACGGTCAAGATACGAGCGGTTTTACGCTCGCCGTAGGCTGATCGTAGGATGCAGGAGCACCCCTAAAACCTGGCAAAAAGCAGGGCAGTTAAGCCAAAACCCGCTTTGTAGTGGAGTTTACACGCCACGACACAGAATGACCCACGGGTTTTGCTATTAAAAGGTCAAAAAAGGACTGATCAGTCAGTTCCGCTTGGCCTGCCCGAAATCGTTTTTAGAGGTGCCCTTGTACCCACGCGCAATCGCCGGGCCCGCCCCAGGCGACATTCTTTTCACCGGAGAGTAACGAGGAATCCATGAAGGTTCTTGTAGCTGTCAAACGAGTGGTCGACTATAACGTCAAGGTTCGCGTCAAGGCGGACAACTCCGGCGTCGACCTTGCTAACGTCAAGATGTCCATGAACCCCTTCTGCGAGATCGCTGTGGAAGAGGCCGTACGCCTGAAGGAAAAAGGCGTGGCGACCGAGATCGTCGTCGTTACCATCGGTCCGAGCACTGCTCAGGAACAACTGCGTACGGCGCTGGCGCTGGGCGCCGACCGTGCCATCCTGGTCGAGTCCGCTGAAGAGCTCAATTCCCTGGCCGTGGCCAAACTGCTCAAGGCGGTTGTCGACAAGGAGCAGCCACAGTTGGTGATCCTTGGCAAACAGGCCATCGACAGTGACAACAACCAGACCGGCCAGATGCTGGCAGCGTTGAGCGGTTTCGCTCAGGGCACCTTCGCTTCCAAGGTTGAAGTTGCCGGTGACAAGGTCAACGTCACCCGTGAAGTCGACGGCGGCCTGCAGACCGTTGCGCTGAACCTGCCAGCCATCGTTACCACCGACCTGCGCCTGAACGAGCCACGCTACGCTTCCTTGCCCAATATCATGAAGGCCAAGAAGAAGCCGCTGGAAACCGTTACCCCGGACGCCCTGGGCGTTTCCACCGCTTCCACCACCAAGACCCTGAAAGTCGAAGCGCCTGCTGCACGCAGCGCGGGTATCAAGGTCAAGTCGGTTGCTGAACTGGTCGAGAAACTGAAGAACGAGGCGAAGGTAATCTAAATGACTATCCTGGTTATCGCTGAACACGAAAACGGTGCCGTTGCCCCGGCCACCCTGAACACTGTTGCCGCTGCTGCGAAAATCGGTGGTGATATTCACGTACTGGTTGCTGGCCAGGGCGTTGGCGCCGTAGCGCAGGCCGCTGCGAACATCGCTGGCGTCAGCAAGGTGCTGGTCGCCGACAACGCTGCCTACGCGCACCAGTTGCCAGAGAACGTTGCGCCGCTGGTTGCCGAGATCGGCAAGGCCTACAGCCACGTGCTGGCACCTGCTACCTCCAACGGCAAGAACATCCTGCCGCGGGTTGCCGCACTGCTGGACGTTGACCAGATCTCCGAGATCATCTCGGTTGAGTCGGCCGACACCTTCAAGCGTCCGATCTACGCAGGCAACGCCATTGCCACCGTGCAGTCGAGCGCTGCGGTCAAGGTCATCACCGTGCGTGCTACCGGCTTTGACGCCGTTGCTGCAGAAGGCGGTTCGGCGGCTGTCGAAGCGGTTGCCGCTGCCCACGATGCCGGCAAGTCGGCGTTTGTCGGTGAAGAGCTGGCCAAGTCCGATCGTCCTGAGCTGACCGCTGCCAAGATCGTCGTTTCCGGCGGCCGTGGCATGCAGAACGGTGACAACTTCAAGCACCTGTATGCGCTGGCCGACAAGCTGGGCGCTGCGGTCGGTGCTTCCCGTGCCGCAGTCGACGCCGGTTTCGTGCCCAACGACATGCAGGTCGGCCAGACCGGCAAGATCGTTGCGCCACAGCTGTACATCGCTGTCGGTATCTCCGGTGCCATCCAGCACCTGGCGGGTATGAAAGATTCCAAGGTGATCGTTGCGATCAACAAGGACGAGGAAGCGCCGATCTTCCAAGTGGCCGACTATGGCCTGGTGGCGGATTTGTTCGAAGCCATCCCAGAGCTGGAGAAGCTGGTTTAATCCAGCGGCTTCACTTATAAAGAGCCCGGTTGTTGCGTGCTGGACAGGTTATCCTGCCCAGCCCGCGATAACCGGGCTTTTCATTTTTCGGCGGGTGCAGTCAAGGAGAGGGTGGCATGGGGTGGTTTGGCCGGATGAGTGCAGTCACTGCGCTGAGTGTTGCGTTGATGCCGACATGGGCGCTCGCAGTCGGCAAGTGTGAGCGCCTGGTTGCCACCGGTAGTCCGGATGCACCTCCGTACCTGTGGCAAGACCCACAAGACCCACGGCACCTTATCGGTGCCAGTGCCGATCTGCTCAAGCAGGTGGCGGATGAGCTGGGCCTGAAGATCGAGATTTTGAGTGCCGGCAAGCGCAGTCAGGCGCTTGAGGAAGTGCGTAGCGGCCGGATGGATATCCTCGTGGATGCGCCGCTGACGGTCGCCGAGCTCACCTCGATGGACTTTATCCATCCTCCGTTGCTGCAAAACGAATACCTGGTCTGGACGCGCCATGATGCGTCGTTGGCTTATGAAAGCCTGGCAGATTTGGCGCTGCACCCTGGAGCGATTTCGCAGAAGGCGCGCCTGACCCCAACCTTTGAGGCGTTTACCAAGACACACTTGAAGCTGGAGGTTGTGGAAAATCTGACGCAGGCGTTTCAGAAACTCTTGCTGGGTCAGGTGGACTACGTGCTGGCAGGGCGTTATGCCGGCATGGCCATGGCGCAGACATTGGGCATGGGCAAGGACCTGACGGCGCGTGATGTGCCGGTCGACCGCCCGGGGCTCTATTTGGCTATATCGCATAACTCAGCGTGTAACGATGCCTGGTTGCGCGGACAGCTGGCAAAAAAACTGACAGAATTGCCGGTTTCTGGTGTAACCCAGGCTGTACTGCAACGCAATGTCGAGCGCTGGAAAGCGCAATTGCAGCAACCGCTCGATGCCCCCAAACCGTAGGAAGATTGTGTGAGAACTCGACCGCTATTCGCGGCCTTGGCCATCATGGCCCTGGCCGGTTGCGCCGCCGACCCGGCACCCCATGAGCAACTTCGTTTGTCCGAGCAGGCGCTGGAGCAGGCCAAGGCCGTTGGCGCCACTGACGAGGTGGCAGAACTCAAGCTTGCCGAAGCCAAGCTGGCGCGGGCGCGGGTCAATATGTCCAACGAGTCCTTTCGTGACGCGCGGGTTCGTGCCGAGCAGGCCGAGCTTGATGCGCGTTTGGCTGAAGCACGCGTGTTGACCGCCAAGAGTGAAGAACAGCTCAAGGTGCTGCAGTCGCGTGTTGATCGTCTACGTAAACAGTTGGGGGAGCAGCAGTGAGTTCGATCAAGCCTTTGGTGGCGCTGCTGGTGTTGGGAGCCGTTGGCCTGCAGGGGTGCGCCAGTCAGCGCAGTGAAGCGTCGCTTGAGCAGGCTGCAGCCAGCTTTCAACAGGTCAAGAATGACTCCAGCGTGTTGCGCAGTGCGCCGCGTGATGTGATTCGTGCCGGTGAGTCGCTGGGGCGCGCAGAGCGTCTGTCGAGTTATTGGGGGAGCGGCGCGGACGTGCGCCATTACGCTTATCTGAGCCAGCGTTACAGTGAAATCGCGCGTGAGCACACGAACCTGGTGCTCAATCAGGAGCGCCAGGCCAAGCTGGAACTAGAGCGCCAGCGTTTGCAACTGGCCTTGCGCGAGGCCAAATTGGCCAGTGTTCAGCAGCAAGGTAAATGGCTGGAGGCGCAGATTGTCAGCCTGGCGACCATGCAGAGCGATCGTGGCTTGGTAATGACGCTGGGGGATGTGCTGTTCGATACCGGGCGCGCCGACCTGAAGAACTCCGCCAATCGTACGGTGCTCAAACTGGTGCAGTTCCTTCAGCTCAACCCCAAGCGTACGGTACGTATCGAGGGTTATACCGACAGCACGGGCACCCCTGAGGACAACCTGAAGCTGTCGCGAGATCGCGCTCAGTCGGTTGCCGATATGCTGATTGATCTGGGTGTGGACGAAAAGCGCATTCAGGTCGAGGGTTATGGCGACCAGTACCCGGTTGAGGCTAATGCCTCGGAGCGGGGCAGGGCGCAGAATCGACGGGTCGAGATCGTGTTTTCCGATGAGCAGGGGCGTCTCGGCGCTGAGCGCTGAAGCTGAGCGCTATGCACAAAGCCCGGTGGCGATTACGTCATCGGGTTTTTTTTCGGCAGCGGTTGATGGGCCAGGGCGCACGTTACAGGTGCTGTCACGCAACTGTATTGTTGACTATTCTGTAATCTGTGCCAGTACACTTCGCAACTGTTACGGTATTCTCTTGCCAGAGAGTTCGCCTAAAAATAACGAGATCGTCCGCGTGCCGAGAGTTCACCATGACCAACCTGTTGCTCTACCAGCGTATTGCCCAGCAACTGGCGGAGGATATCCGTCGGGGTGTCTATCAGCCGGGTGAGCGGGTGCCGTCGGTGCGCAAGATGAGCGCGCAGCTCAATGTCAGTCATGCGACGGTGCTTCAGGCGTATGCCAATCTTGAAGACCAGGGTTTGATCCGGGCGCGTCCGCAGTCAGGTTATTACGTTCACCAGACGCCGGCGCTGACGGCGCCGACACCGGATATCGCCAGGGTCGAGCGGCCGGGGTTGGTTACCCGTAGCAGCATTATTCAGCAGGTTCTGGTAGAGGCACGCCGTGATGGGGTATTTCCGCTTGGTGCGGCAGTACCCCATGTCGATTACCTGCCGGTGCGGGCATTGCACCAGCAGTTGGCCAAGGTTACCCGCTTCCATAGCCCGCGGGCCTTTAGCTACATGTTCAGCCCGGGTTTTGAGCCGCTGCGCAGGCAGATCGCCATTCGCATGCGCGATGCGGGTGTGGTGGTCGATCCCTCCGAAGTCGTTGTCACGCATGGCTGTGTCGATGCCTTGCAGATGAGTCTGCGGGTGTTGACCCGTCCTGGTGATCTGATCGCTGCCGAGTCGCCTACTTACTATGGGTTGCTGCAGTTGGCTGATCTATTGGGGCTGAAGGTCATCGAAATTCCCAGTGACCCATCTACCGGTATCAGTCTGGAGGCGCTGCAGTTGGCCGCCAACCAGTGGTCGATCAAGGCGCTGGTACTGACTGCGCGTTTGAGCAATCCATTGGGTGGGACCATTCCTGAGGACCGCCAGAAACAATTGCTGCGGCTATCCTCGGACTTCGATATACAGATCATCGAAGATGACATTTATGGCGAACTGATGTTCGAGCAGGGGCGTACCAAGGCACTCAAGGCGTTTGATCGACTGGGGCGGGTTATCTACTGTTCGAGCTTTTCCAAGACGCTGTCGCCCGGTGTGCGGATTGGCTGGATGATTGCCGGCAAGTACCAGGACGAAATCCAGCGCCTGCAAACCTTCACTACCCATTCAGCTTGCAGCGTGACGCAGATGGGTGTTGCTGCGTATCTGGAAAATGGCGGGTATGATCGGCACTTGCGTTTTATCCGTCATGAGTATCGCAAGAACCTCAGTGCCTATCAGTTGGCTGTGCAGCAGTACTTTCCCGAAGGTACCCAGATGACGCGGCCTACCGGTGGCTTCATCCTTTGGGTTAGCCTGCCGGGGCGGGTCAATACCCAGGAGCTGCATGTGCGGGCACTCCAGCAGGGCATCAGTATTGCACCAGGGCTGATTTTCAGTAATACCGAGCAGTTCAACCATTGCATTCGTTTGAACTGCGGGATTCCCTGGAATCGTGAGTCGGAGCGGGCGCTGATGACCCTGGGGATGCTGGCCACTCAGCTTTGCCAGGAGTCGGGTAGCAGTAGTTTCTTCTAGGGATGGGTTTGTCAGTTTTCAGGGAACGCAGAGCATTATCCTTTTTTCGAGTGTCCGTTGTTGCCTATGAAAGCCTTGTGTTGTGCCGGTTTGTTGTTGATGTCGATGGCCGGTTCTCTGGTTCCGGTGCATGCCTGGGCGAGGGCGGACGCAGTCGCGGAATCGTCGCATCCGACGGGCGCTGCCAAGGTGGCGAGCAAGCCTGTCGCAAAAGAGGCTGTGCCGCATGCCAAGGCGGGCTCTGCGTCCACTCAGAAATCTTCGGGCAAGACCACCAAGCGCAAGCATGCGGATGTCATTGCGGCGCCATTGCCCACGCCTCGATTGGACCTTAGCCTGCCTTTGAGTATGGTTGGCGAGCTGCAACCGGGCAGCGCAAGCGAAGCTCAGTTGCATCGCCCGCTGTTGCCGGCCATGTTTGGTGAGAAACCCAAGGAAGAAAGCCCGTTTCAGCTCAATGGTCGTCTGCTCAGCAACGAAATGCAGTTGCAGCTGCGCAACGACAGCCGTCAGGATGTCGAAGGTGCGGCCATCGAATTCGAGTTCAAGCAGTAAGCTCGGGCCTGACTGGTTGGTCTGTTTTCGTCCTGTGATATTTCATCCTGCCGGTAATTTCAAACGACCGTTTTAGCGGTTACTATCCCGACGTGTTCATCCATTTTGATTCCGAGGTACTGCCGTCATGAAGTGTCGTGAAGGCTGTGGCGCCTGCTGCATTGCTCCGTCCATCAGTTCGCCGATACCAGGAATGCCCAATGGCAAGCCTGCTGGCGAGCGCTGTATCCATCTGTCTGTCGTCAACCTGTGTGGATTGTTCGGTAAGCCCGAGCGCCCAGTTGTGTGCTCGGCGTTCATGGCGGACGTGGAGGTGTGTGGCGGTGATCGCGATGAGGCGATCAGGATCCTGGGGTGGCTGGAGCAGATGACAGCAGCTTGAATACGTAGATCTTCGACAATAAGGAACAAGAGCATGGGATCGTTTAAGCGGATGGCGTTGGTGTGTGCTGTAGGTGCGTTGCTGGCGCCTCTGGCGCAGGCGGAAAGTTGGCAGGTGGCAAAGGATGAGCAGGGCATCAAGGTGTCCCTGAGTGAAGTGGCGGGGTCCAAATACAAGGCTTACCGTGGGGTGACCTTGATCAAGGCCAATGTCGCCAAGCTGCGTGCGTTGCACGAAGATGTGGTCGGGGCCTGCGCCTGGATACATGAATGCAAGGTGCAGAAGTTGCTCAAGCGGGAGGGTAACCAGACCTGGACCTACACCCAGTTCAATACGCCTTGGCCGGTGACGCCGCGTGATTCAATTCTCAAGGTAACCACCGAAGATGCGGCGGATGGCAGTGTTGTGCGCAAGCTGGAAGGTTTGCCCAGCTATTTGCCTGAAGAAAAAGGCTTTGTGCGGGTGGCTCAGGTCGAGGGCTTCTGGAAGTTCGAGCCTAAGGGTGACAGCACCGAAGTCACCTATCAGGTGCACACCGAGCCGGGTGGTAGCGTGCCGTCCTGGTTGGCGAACAGTTTTGTCGTAGAGGCACCGTTCAACACGCTGAAGGCATTGAAAGAGAAAGCCGAGAAGCCCTGACTTCACGGGAACAAAAAAGGCTGCCCGAGGGCAGCCTTTTTTGTGTTCAGCGCTGCAGGGCAGGGCTTACTTGCGGTCGGACAGCTTGACGATGTCGCGTGCTTCGTAGCCGGTGTACAGCTGGCGCGGACGGCCAATCTTGTACGGGCTGGAGAGCATTTCTTTCCAGTGCGAGATCCAGCCGACGGTGCGTGCCAGGGCGAAGATCACGGTGAACATGCTGGTCGGAATGCCGATCGCCTTGAGGATGATCCCCGAGTAGAAGTCGACGTTCGGGTACAGCGAGCGCTCGATGAAGTAAGGATCGGTCAGGGCGATCTCTTCCAGGCGCATGGCCAGTTCCAGCTGCGGATCGTTGGTGATGCCCAGCTCGCGCAGGACTTCATCGCAGGTCTTTTTCATCACGGTGGCGCGCGGGTCGCGGTTTTTGTAAACGCGGTGACCGAAGCCCATCAGTTTGAACGGATCGTTCTTGTCCTTGGCCTTGGCGATGAACTTGTCGATGTTCGAGACATCGCCAATTTCATCGAGCATGGTCAGTACGGCCTCGTTGGCGCCGCCGTGGGCAGGGCCCCACAGTGCAGCGATACCGGCGGCAATACAGGCGAACGGGTTGGCGCCCGAGGAGCCTGCCAGGCGCACGGTGGAGGTCGAAGCGTTCTGCTCGTGGTCGGCATGGAGGATGAAGATCCGGTCCATTGCCTTGGCCAGTACCGGGCTGATCGGTTTGATCTCGCACGGGGTGTTGAACATCATGTGCAGGAAGTTTTCCGCATACGACAGGTCGTTGCGGGGGTACATCATGGGTTGACCCATGGAGTACTTGTAAACCATCGCCGCCAGGGTCGGCATTTTCGCGACCAGGCGTACCGCGGAGATTTCGCGGTGCTGCGGGTTATTGATGTCCAGCGAGTCGTGATAGAACGCCGACAGGGCGCCAACCACGCCGCACATGACCGCCATTGGGTGCGCGTCGCGACGGAAGCCGTTGAAGAACGACTTCAGTTGCTCGTGAACCATGGTGTGGTTTTTCACGGTGCTGACGAACTGGGCCTTCTGCTCGGCGTTCGGCAGTTCGCCGTTCAGCAGCAGGTAGCAGGTTTCCAGGTAGTCGGATTGCTCGGCGAGCTGTTCGATAGGGTAGCCGCGATGCAGCAGGATGCCCTTGTCGCCATCAATATAGGTGATCTTCGACTCGCAGGATGCGGTCGCCATGAAACCGGGGTCGAAAGTGAAGTGACCCGTGGCCCCCAACCCTCTAACGTCGATAACATCGGGACCAACGGTGCCGGTTAAAATGGGCAGCTCGACGGGGGCTGCGCCCTCGATGACCAACTGCGCTTTTTTGTCAGCCATGTGGCCTCCTATTAATGCTTGAAATCATCAGACAGACCCCCCACGCAGGGCCCGCACCACTATAGTGAGATAAATTCGAATGTCAATTTGCCTAAAGCACGGTTGTAAAGGGCTCTGGGCGCTGTTTTTCCTCGAAATTGCTGCCCATTTACGCCTTTTGTCGGGTAAAGGCAATGAGCTATTTGGGCTAGGCCTTTTCGTTGTCATTAGTAGCCTAACTGTCTATACTCGGCACCCGACCGCCAGGGGCTTTGAAGCCTGTGTTGCTGGGGTCGTCACTCCCTGGGTGGTGGGTACCTGACCAGTACACTTACCAACAACTTTGCCCTGCTTGCTAGGGGCTCTTCAGTGTGAAAAAAGCCGTGAAAAGCCAACGACCTGTAAACCTCGACCTAAGGACCATCAAACTCCCTGTCACTGCTTACACGTCCATTCTTCACCGCATCTCCGGTGTCATCCTTTTCCTGGGCCTGGCCATCATGCTTTATGCATTGGGCAAATCCCTGGGTTCCGAGGAAGGCTTCGGCGAGGTGAAAGCGTGTTTGACCAGCCCGCTGGCCAAGCTTGTGATTTGGGGTCTTCTGTCCGCCTTGCTGTATCACTTGGTTGCCGGTGTGCGCCACTTGATCATGGATATGGGCATCGGTGAAACGCTGGAAGGCGGCAAACTGGGCTCGAAAATTGTCATCGCCGTCTCCGTGGTGGTGATTGTTCTGGCAGGAGTGTGGATATGGTAACCAACGTCACGAACCTCTCGCGTTCGGGCCTCTATGACTGGATGGCGCAGCGCGTTTCTGCGGTCGTTCTCGCGGCTTACTTCATTTTTCTGATTGGCTACCTGGTCGCGCACCCGGGAATGGACTACGCCCAGTGGCACGGTCTGTTCTCCAACAATGCGATGCGTATCTTCAGTCTGCTGGCACTGGTGGCTCTGGGCGCTCACGCCTGGGTCGGCATGTGGACCATCGCGACGGACTACTTGACGCCAATGGCGTTCGGCAAGTCGGCGACTGCAATACGTTTCCTGTTCCAGGCTGTATGCGGTGTTGCGATGTTCGCGTACTTCGTCTGGGGTGTGCAGATTCTCTGGGGTATCTGATTCATGGCTAACATTCCTACGATTTCTTTCGACGCCATCATCATTGGTGGTGGCGGTGCCGGCATGCGCGCTGCGCTGCAGCTGGCTCAAGGTGGTCACAAGACTGCTGTAATCACCAAGGTCTTCCCGACCCGCTCGCACACTGTATCGGCCCAGGGTGGTATCACCTGTGCAATCGCTTCGGCTGACCCGAACGACGATTGGCGCTGGCACATGTACGATACCGTCAAGGGTTCCGACTACATCGGTGACCAGGACGCTATCGAATACATGTGTCAGGAAGGCCCGGCTGCGGTCTTCGAGCTGGATCACATGGGCCTGCCGTTCTCCCGTACTGAAACCGGTCGTATCTACCAGCGTCCGTTCGGTGGTCAGTCCAAGGACTTCGGTAAAGGTGGTCAGGCTGCACGTACCTGTGCTGCTTCCGACCGTACCGGTCACGCACTGCTGCACACCCTGTATCAGGGCAACCTGAAGGCAGGCACCACCTTCCTGAACGAGTGGTATGCCGTTGATCTGGTCAAGAACCAGGACGGCGCGTTCGTCGGTGTGATCGCGATCTGCATCGAAACCGGTGAAACCGTTTACATCCGTTCCAAGGCTACCGTACTGGCCACTGGTGGTGCGGGTCGTATCTACGCATCGACCACCAACGCCCTGATCAACACCGGTGACGGCGTTGGTATGGCTCTGCGTGCCGGTGTGCCGGTGCAAGACATCGAAATGTGGCAGTTCCACCCGACTGGTATTGCCGGCGCTGGTGTACTGGTTACTGAAGGTTGCCGTGGTGAAGGTGGTTACCTCATCAACAAGCACGGCGAGCGTTTCATGGAGCGTTATGCGCCGAACGCCAAAGACCTTGCCGGTCGTGACGTTGTGGCCCGTTCCATGGTCAAAGAGATCATCGCCGGCAACGGCTGTGGCCCGAATGGCGACCACGTGATGCTCAAGCTCGACCACCTGGGTGAGGAAGTGCTGCACAGCCGCCTGCCAGGTATCTGTGAGCTGTCCAAGACCTTCGCCCACGTTGACCCAGTGGTCGCGCCGGTGCCGGTCGTTCCAACCTGCCACTACATGATGGGCGGCGTTGCCACCAACATTCATGGCCAGGCCATCACCATGAACGCTGACGGTGCAGACACCATTATCCCGGGCCTGTTCGCGGTCGGTGAAGTGGCGTGCGTATCGGTTCACGGTGCAAACCGTCTGGGCGGTAACTCGCTGCTCGACCTGGTGGTATTCGGTCGCGCTGCTGGCCTGCACCTGGAAAAAGCCCTGAGCGACGGTATCGAATACCGTGACGCCAGCGATACCGACGTCGACGTCGCGCTGAACCGTCTGCGCAAGCTCAATGAGCGCAACACCGGTGAAGACGTTGCTACCCTGCGTCGCGAGCTGCAAAGCTGCATGCAGAACTATTTCGGTGTATTCCGTACTGGCGAATACATGCAGAAAGGTATCAAGCAGTTGGCTGATCTGCGTGAGCGTATCGCTAACGTCAAGATCAACGACAAGTCCCAGGCCTTCAACACCGCGCGTATCGAAGCGCTGGAGCTGCAGAACCTGCTGGAAGTTGCCGAAGCGACCGCTATCGCTGCTGAAACTCGTAAAGAGTCTCGCGGTGCTCATGCCCGTGAAGACTTCGAAGATCGCGACGACGAAAACTGGCTGTGCCACACCCTGTACTTCCCGGGTGAGAAAAGTGTCAAGAAGCGTGCAGTCAACTTCGCGCCGAAAACCGTGCCTGCTTTCGAGCCTAAAGTCCGGACTTACTAAGGGTGGCCGCCATGTTGCAAGTCGAAGTTTATCGTTACAACCCTGATACCGACTCTGCGCCTAAAACTCAGGTGTTCCAGGTCGATACCGGTGGCAAGGATCTGATGGTGCTGGACGTATTGGCACTGATCAAGGAACAGGACGAAGGTTTCTCGTATCGTCGCTCCTGCCGCGAGGGCGTTTGTGGCTCCGACGGCATGAACATCAACGGCAAGAACGGCCTGGCGTGCATTACGCCGCTGTCGTCGGTGGTCAAGGGCAACAAGCTGGTGATTCGCCCGCTGCCTGGCCTGCCAGTCATTCGTGACCTGGTCGTCGATATGAGCATCTTCTACAAGCAGTACGAGAAGGTGAAGCCTTACCTGCAGAACGACACGCCGGCTCCGGCCATCGAGCGTCTGCAGTCGCCAGAAGAGCGTGAGAAGCTGGACGGTCTGTACGAGTGCATCCTGTGCGCTTGCTGCTCGACTTCCTGCCCTTCGTTCTGGTGGAACCCAGACAAGTTCCTCGGTCCAGCTGCACTGCTGCAAGCCTATCGTTTCCTGGCTGACAGCCGTGACACCAAGACCCAAGAGCGTCTGGCGTCCCTGGATGACCCGTTCAGCGTGTTCCGTTGCCGTGGAATCATGAACTGCGTAAACGTTTGCCCGAAAGGTCTGAACCCGACCAAGGCAATCGGTCACGTACGTAACATGCTGCTGCAAAGCGGTACCTGATTTTAAAATGTTGTACCCGTAGTACGCCGAGGTGCGGGCCATTGCCCGCACCAAGGTGAAACCCGAGCGAAGGCCCAAAAAGCCCTAGCTTTTACCTATGAAGATATGAGACCAGCAGGGGCTTCCGGGCTGGTACCCGGAAAATCTGTAGGATCCTCGGTGGCTTGGTTCGGTCGCTGTACTCGGACTTTTCCAGGCTTTCTGTGGCTCTTGCCGATCTGTCCCCTAACCGAGGGTGACCAAGCATGCAAGAAAGCGTGATGCAGCGCATGTGGGATAGCGCCCACCTTTCAGGTGGTAACGCTGCATATGTGGAAGAGCTCTACGAACTCTACCTGCACGACCCTAACGCTGTGCCAGAAGAGTGGCGCACTTACTTTCAGAAGTTGCCCGCCGAAGGCAGCACTGCTACCGATGTATCGCACTCTACAATCCGCGACCATTTCGTTCTGCTGGCAAAGAACCAGCGCCGCGCTCAACCGGTTTCTGCCGGCAGCGTGAGCAGCGAGCACGAGAAGAAGCAGGTTGAAGTACTGCGACTGATCCAAGCCTACCGTATGCGCGGCCACCAAGCTGCCAAGCTCGACCCTCTGGGGTTGTGGCAGCGCCCTGCGCCTGTAGACTTGTCGATCAATCATTACGGCTTGACCAATGCCGATCTTGATACCACTTTCCGTGCCGGCGACCTGTTTATCGGCAAAGAGGAAGCGAGCCTACGCGAAATCTTCGACGCTTTGCAGCAGACATATTGCCGCACCATTGGCGCCGAGTTCACTCACATCGTCGACTCCGAGCAGCGCAGCTGGTTCCAGCAGCGTTTGGAGAGCGTACGTGGTCGCCCAGCTTTTTCTGCAGACGTTCAGAGCCACCTGCTCGAGCGCGTTACTGCAGCTGAAGGCCTGGAAAAATACCTGGGCACCAAGTACCCAGGCACCAAGCGTTTCGGCCTGGAAGGCGGCGAGAGCCTGATTCCGATGCTGGACGAGCTGATCCAGCGCTCCGGTTCCTATGGCACCAAGGAAGTCGTGATCGGCATGGCCCACCGTGGCCGCTTGAACGTTCTGGTCAACACCTTCGGTAAAAACCCGCGCGACCTGTTCGACGAGTTCGAAGGCAAGAAGAAGGTCGAACTGGGTTCCGGTGACGTTAAGTATCACCAGGGCTTCTCCTCCAACGTAATGACCGCCGGCGGTGAAGTTCACCTGGCCATGGCGTTCAACCCATCCCACCTGGAAATCGTCTCGCCAGTAGTGGAAGGTTCGGTACGCGCCCGTCAGGATCGCCGTAACGACAGCGTTGGTGACAAGGTTCTGCCAATTTCCATCCACGGTGACGCGGCATTCGCCGGTCAGGGCGTGGTCATGGAAACCTTCCAGATGTCGCAGACCCGCGGTTTCAAAACCGGCGGTACTGTTCACATCGTGATCAACAACCAGGTTGGTTTCACCATCAGCAACCCGCTGGACTCGCGTTCCACCGAGTACTGCACCGACGTCGCCAAGATGATTCAGGCGCCGATCCTGCACGTTAACGGTGACGATCCGGAAGCGGTCCTGTTCGTGACTCAGCTGGCTGTCGACTACCGTATGCAGTTCAAGCGTGACGTGGTCATCGACCTGGTCTGCTACCGCCGCCGTGGTCACAACGAAGCTGACGAACCAAACGGCACTCAGCCGCTGATGTACCAGCAGATCGCCAAGCAACGCACTACGCGCGAGCTGTATGCCGAGAGCCTGATTCAGGCCGGTCGTCTGGACGTCGAGCGCGTACAGGCCAAGGTTGACGAGTACCGCAATGCGCTGGATAACGGCCTGCATGTGGTCAAGAGCCTGGTCAAAGAGCCGAACAAGGAACTGTTTGTTGACTGGCGTCCGTACCTGGGCCATGCCTGGACTGCGCGTCACGACACTCGCTTTGACTTGAAGACCCTGCAGGAGCTGTCGGCCAAGTTGCTGGACCTGCCGGAAGGCTTCGTGGTTCAGCGTCAGGTTTCGAAGATCTACGAAGACCGTCAGAAGATGCAGGCCGGTGGCTTGCCAATCAACTGGGGCTACGCCGAAACCATGGCCTACGCGACCTTGCTGTTCGAAGGTCACCCAGTGCGTATCACTGGTCAGGACGTTGGTCGCGGCACCTTCTCGCACCGCCATGCGGCGCTGCACAACCAGAAGGACGCCAGCACCTATCTGCCACTGCAGAACCTGTATGCCGGTCAGCCGAAGTTTGACCTGTATGACTCCTTCCTCTCGGAAGAAGCGGTACTGGCCTTCGAATACGGTTACTCGACCACCACGCCTAACGCGCTGGTGATCTGGGAAGCCCAGTTCGGTGACTTCGCCAATGGTGCCCAGGTCGTTGTCGACCAGTTCATCACCAGCGGTGAGCACAAGTGGGGCCGTCTGTGCGGTCTGACCATGCTGCTGCCTCACGGTTATGAAGGGCAGGGGCCTGAGCACTCCTCGGCACGTCTGGAGCGTTACCTGCAGCTGTGCGCCGAGCACAACGTTCAGGTTTGCGTACCGACCACCCCGGCTCAGATCTACCACCTGCTGCGTCGCCAGGTCATTCGTCCGCTGCGTAAGCCGCTGATCGTCCTGACGCCGAAGTCGCTGCTGCGCCACAAACTGGCCATCTCGACGCTGGAAGAACTGGCCGAAGGCTCGTTCCAGACTGTAATCCCGGAAATCGATACCCTCGATCCGAAAAAGGTTACCCGCCTGGTTCTGTGCAGCGGCAAGGTCTACTACGATCTGCTGGAAAAACGTCGTGCCGAAGGTCGTGAAGACATCGCCATCGTGCGTATCGAGCAACTGTATCCGTTCCCTGAGGACGATCTGGTCGAAATCCTCGCGCCTTACACCAACCTGAAGGATGTGGTGTGGTGCCAGGAAGAGCCGATGAACCAGGGCGCTTGGTACAGCAGCCAGCACCACATGCGTCGCATCCTGACCCGTCACAACAAGGACCTGGTCCTTGAGTACGCTGGTCGTGACGCGTCGGCAGCACCTGCCTGTGGTTACGCTTCGATGCATGCCGAGCAGCAGGAAAAACTGCTGCAAGATGCTTTCACTGTTTAATGCCACCGCGCACAAGAAACCGAATTTAAGGAACCATTGATAATGGCTATCGAGATCAAAGCCCCTACTTTCCCGGAATCGGTTGCCGATGGCACCGTAGCCACCTGGCACAAGAAACCGGGCGACGCAGTCAAGCGTGACGAGCTGATCGTTGACATCGAGACCGACAAGGTCGTTCTGGAAGTGCTGGCCACTGCCGACGGCGTGCTGGGCGCTATCGTCAAGAACGAAGGCGACACCGTTCTGTCCGATGAAGTACTGGGTTCCATCACTGAAGGTGCTGCTGCCGCTGCTGCTCCGGCCGCTGCTGCCGCGCCTGCCCAGGCTGCTGCTGTCGAAGCTGGTGAAGAAGACCCGATTGCTGCGCCTGCCGCACGCAAACTGGCCGAAGAAAACGGCATCGACCTGGCCAGCGTTGCTGGCACGGGCAAAGGTGGTCGCGTTACCAAGGAAGACGTTGTAGCTGCCGTTGCTGCCAAGAAATCCGCTCCGGCCGCTGCTCCAGCTGCCAAGGCTGCTGCCCCAGCCGCTGCCGTACCGGTCATGGCCACTGGTGACCGCACCGAGAAGCGCGTACCGATGACCCGCCTGCGTGCCAAGGTTGCCGAGCGTCTGGTTGAAGCTCAGTCCAACATGGCGATGCTGACCACCTTCAACGAAGTCGACATGACCGAAGTCATGGCACTGCGTTCGAAGTACAAGGATCTGTTCGAGAAGTCCCACAACGGTGTTCGCCTGGGCTTCATGTCGTTCTTCGTCAAGGCTGCTACCGAAGCGCTGAAGCGTTTCCCAGCGGTCAACGCCTCGATCGACGGTAGCGATATCGTTTACCACGGCTACGCCGACATCGGTGTTGCCGTGTCCAGCGACCGTGGTCTGGTGGTACCGGTTCTGCGTAACGCCGAACTGATGAGCCTGGCTGAAATCGAAGGCGGCATCGCCACTTTCGGCAAGAAAGCCCGTGACGGTAAGCTGTCGATCGAAGAAATGACCGGCGGTACCTTCACGATCACCAACGGTGGTACATTCGGTTCGATGATGTCGACCCCGATCGTTAACCCGCCACAGGCGGCGATTCTGGGCATGCACAACATCATTCAGCGCCCAATGGCAATCAACGGTCAGGTCGTGATCCGTCCGATGATGTACCTGGCGCTGTCCTACGATCACCGTTTGATCGACGGTAAAGAAGCCGTGACCTTCCTGGTGACTATCAAAAACCTGCTGGAAGATCCGGCTCGTCTGCTGCTCGATATCTAAAAACAGCTGCTCGTTGCAAGGGGCCAGCTTCCTTACGGAAGCGGGCCTTCTTGCAGCCTGAAGCTTGTGGCTTGTAGCTAAAAGGAATCCTTTATGACCCAGAAATTCGACGTAGTAGTTATCGGTGCGGGCCCTGGCGGCTATGTAGCCGCCATCAAGGCTGCACAACTTGGTCTGAAGACTGCCTGTATCGAGAAGTACACCGACGGCGAAGGCAAGCTGGCCCTGGGCGGTACCTGCCTGAACGTTGGCTGCATTCCTTCCAAGGCGCTGCTGGACAGCTCCTGGAAATACCACGAAGCCAAGGACGCCTTCGGCGTTCACGGTATCACCACCGGCGAAGTGAAGATGGACGTTCCTGCGATGGTTGGCCGCAAGGCGAACATCGTCAAGAACCTGACCGGCGGCGTTGCTACCCTGTTCAAGGCCAACGGCGTTACTTCGATCCAGGGCCACGGCAAACTGCTGGCTGGCAAGAAAGTCGAAGTCACCAAGGCTGACGGCACCGTTGAAGTCATCGAAGCCGAAAACGTGATCCTGGCTTCCGGCTCGCGTCCGATCGACATTCCACCGGCTCCGGTTGATCAGAAAGTCATCGTCGACTCCACTGGCGCCCTGGAATTCCAGGCAGTGCCTAAGCGTCTGGGTGTTATCGGTGCTGGCGTTATCGGTCTGGAACTGGGCTCTGTCTGGTCGCGTCTGGGCGCTCAGGTTACCGTTCTGGAAGCGCTGGACACTTTCCTGATGGCTGCTGACACCGCCGTCTCCAAGGAAGCCCTGAAGACCCTGACCAAGCAAGGTCTGGACGTCAAGCTGGGTGCACGTGTGACTGGCTCCAAGGTCAACGGCGAAGAAGTCGAAGTGACCTACACCGACGCCAACGGCGAACAGAAAATCACCTTCGACAAGCTGATCGTTGCGGTCGGCCGTCGTCCAGTGACCACTGACCTGCTGGCAGCTGACAGCGGCGTGACCATCGACGAGCGTGGTTTCATCTTCGTCGACGACTACTGCGCTACCAGCGTACCGGGCGTCTACGCCATTGGTGACGTGGTTCGCGGCATGATGCTGGCGCACAAGGCGTCGGAAGAGGGCATCATGGTTGTCGAGCGCATCAAGGGTCACAAGGCCCAGATGAACTATGACCTGATCCCTTCGGTTATCTACACTCACCCGGAAATCGCGTGGGTCGGCAAGACCGAACAAGCCTTGAAGGCTGAAGGCGTTGAGGTTAACGTGGGCACCTTCCCGTTCGCGGCCAGTGGTCGTGCGATGGCTGCCAACGATACCGGTGGTTTCGTCAAGGTTATTGCCGACGCCAAGACCGACCGCGTACTGGGTGTACATGTGATTGGCCCAAGCGCCGCCGAACTGGTGCAGCAGGGTGCAATCGCGATGGAATTCGGCACCAGCGCCGAAGACCTGGGCATGATGGTTTTCTCCCATCCGACCCTGTCCGAAGCGCTGCATGAAGCCGCGCTGGCTGTGAATGGCGGTGCCATCCACGTAGCGAACCGTAAAAAGCGTTAAATAATAAGAAACCACGGCGGACGGCCCGTCGTGAGTCTTGCTTGCATGACTCACCGCGGAAAGTTCGCCGGACTCGAGTCTGGTGAGGCAACTTTCCAGGCAAGCAGTCACAGGTGGCGCGGCACCCGAAAGGGCGCAGCGCCGAAGCGCAGTACCTAACGAAGACGGTAAAAAGAATGAATCTTCACGAGTATCAGGGTAAGCAGCTGTTCGCTGAATACGGCCTGCCAGTTTCCAAGGGTTTCGCAGTCGATACCCCTGAAGCTGCAGCAGAAGCTTGCGAAAAGATCGGCGGTACCGAATGGGTTGTAAAAGCCCAGGTTCACGCTGGCGGTCGCGGTAAAGCGGGTGGCGTTAAGCTGGTTCGCAGCAAAGAAGACGCAAAAGCGTTCGCTGCACAATGGTTGGGCAAGCGTCTGGTGACCTACCAGACTGACGCCAACGGTCAACCAGTCACCAAGATCCTGGTCGAATCCTGCACTGACATCGCCAAGGAACTGTACCTGGGCGCTGTAGTCGATCGTTCGAGCCGTCGCATCGTGTTCATGGCGTCCACCGAAGGTGGCGTGGACATCGAGAAAATCGCTCACGATACCCCTGAGAAAATCCTCAAGGCTACTATCGATCCACTGGTTGGCGCTCAGCCATTCCAGGGTCGTGAACTGGCGTTCCAGCTGGGTCTGGAAGGCAAGCAGGTTGCTCAGTTCGCCAAGATTTTCACCGGTCTGGCCAAGCTGTTCAAAGACCATGACTTGGCACTGCTGGAAGTGAACCCGCTGGTGATCAAGGCCGACGGCGATCTGCATTGCCTCGATGCCAAGATCAACATCGACGCCAACGCCATGTACCGTCAGCCTAAGCTGAAAACCTTCCACGACCCGTCGCAAGACGACGCGCGTGAAGCCCATGCTGCCCAGTTCGAACTGAACTACGTGGCACTGGAAGGTAACATCGGCTGCATGGTCAACGGTGCTGGCCTGGCCATGGGTACCATGGACATCGTCAACCTGCACGGCGGCAAGCCAGCCAACTTCCTCGACGTAGGTGGCGGCGCAACCAAAGAGCGCGTAACCGAAGCGTTCAAGATCATCCTGTCCGACAGCAATGTCGCTGCAGTATTGGTCAACATCTTCGGCGGTATCGTTCGTTGCGACATGATTGCCGAAGGCATCATCGGCGCAGTGAAAGAAGTCGGCGTCAAAGTGCCGGTCGTTGTTCGTCTGGAAGGCAACAACGCCGAACTGGGCGCTAAAGTACTGGCAGAAAGCGGTTTGAACATCATCGCGGCAACCAGCCTGACCGACGCTGCTCAACAAGTTGTCAAAGCTGCGGAGGGCAAGTAATGAGCGTCCTGATCAATAAAGATACCAAAGTCATCTGCCAGGGCTTCACTGGCTCGCAGGGTACTTTCCACTCCGAACAAGCCATCGCCTACGGCACCAAGATGGTCGGCGGCGTGACCCCAGGCAAGGGTGGTACCACCCACCTGAACCTGCCGGTGTTCAACACCGTCAAGGAAGCCGTTGCTGCCACTGGCGCCGACGCTTCGGTCATCTACGTTCCAGCGCCTTTCTGCAAGGACTCGATCCTGGAAGCGGCGTTCGGCGGTATCAAGCTGATCGTCTGCATCACCGAAGGCATTCCTACCCTGGACATGCTGGACGCGAAGGTCAAGTGCGACGAACTGGGTGTTACCCTGATCGGCCCTAACTGCCCAGGCGTTATCACGCCGGGCGAGTGCAAGATCGGCATCATGCCAGGTCACATTCACTTGCCAGGCAAAGTCGGTATCGTTTCCCGTTCCGGCACCCTGACCTATGAAGCCGTCAAGCAGACTACTGACGCCGGTTTCGGTCAGTCCACCTGCGTTGGTATCGGTGGTGACCCGATCCCAGGCTCCAACTTCATCGACATCCTGAAACTGTTCCAGGAAGACCCGAAGACCGAAGCGATCGTCATGATCGGTGAGATCGGCGGTTCCGCTGAAGAAGAAGCTGCTGCCTACATCAAGGCTCACGTGACCAAGCCAGTGGTTTCCTACATTGCTGGTGTGACTGCTCCTCCGGGCAAGCGCATGGGCCATGCTGGTGCAATCATCTCCGGCGGTAAAGGCACTGCAGACGAGAAATTCGCTGCCCTGCAAGACGCTGGCGTGAAAACTGTCCGTTCGTTGGCGGACATCGGCAAGGCCCTGGCCGAGCTGACCGGTTGGGCTGTCAAGTAAGCTTCGGCTGACTGACTGCTTCAACCACAAAGGCCACCCTCGGGTGGCCTTTGTGCGTTCTGGGCGATGCGCTAGCGGCGGGGGATATCAATCCCGGCATTTCCAGACGACCTGCACATTCGCACATCGGACAGGCGCCCCTGCAGCCGTGCGTTTCCGGCGTAAATTCGTTAACCTATGCACTCATTTTGTGCCCGCTCCTCAAAAGGGAACGACACGCTAAACGGGTCTGGCTAATCCGGTCAGACAGCATTTCCCTCACCCAAGGGGAAGTCCCTCTCTAAATCCCGATTTCAGTAGTGTGGTATTTCCTTAATGAAAGTGTTGAAAGGCCAGGACATCCTGGCGCTTGGCTTTATGACGTTCGCGTTGTTCGTCGGAGCTGGCAATATTATTTTCCCGCCTATCGTTGGTTTGCAGTCCGGCCCTCATGTCTGGATGGCAGCGCTGGGTTTCCTGGTTACCGCGGTTGGTTTGCCGGTGATCACCGTGGTTGCACTGGCCAAGGTCGGCGGCGGTATGGACGCCCTGAGCAGCCCGATCGGCAAGGTCGCAGGTGGTCTGTTGGCGGCGGTCTGCTACCTGGCTGTTGGCCCGCTGTTCGCGACCCCACGTACGGCTACCGTATCGTTTGAAGTGGGTATCGCGCCATTGGTGGGTGAAAACCCGGTTGCGCTGTTCCTGTATAGCCTGGTGTATTTCCTGGTCGTGCTGGCCGTGTCGATGTACCCCGGCAAATTGCTGGACACCGTAGGCCGCTTTCTTGCGCCGCTGAAGATTATCGCCCTGGCAGCGCTTGGCATCGCGGCATTCATGCTGCCTGCCGGCACGATTGGCGAGGCTCAACCCGCTTATGTGGCCGCACCGTTTTCCCAGGGCTTCATCAATGGTTATCTGACCATGGATACCCTGGGTGCGTTGGTGTTCGGTATCGTCATCGTCAACGCCATCCGCTCGCGGGGTGTCGAGTCGCCGCAGCTGATTACCCGTTACGCCATTATCGCTGGCCTGATTGCCGGCGTTGGCCTGGCGCTGGTGTATGTCAGCCTGTTCCGTCTTGGCGCAGGCAGCCACGACATCGCCATGGGTGCCACCAACGGCGCCGCCGTACTGCATGCCTATGTGCAGCATACGTTCGGCTCGCTCGGTAGCACGTTCCTGGCCGTGTTGATTGCGCTGGCCTGTCTGGTGACTGCGGTTGGTCTGACGTGTGCGTGCGCTGAGTACTTCAGCCAGGTGCTGCCTCTGTCCTATCGTACCCTGGTGGTCATTCTGGCAGTGTTCTCGCTGGTGGTGTCGAACCTGGGGCTGACCAAGTTGATCCTGTTCTCGATTCCGTTGCTGACGGCCATCTACCCGCCGTGCATCGTGCTGGTGGGCCTGAGCTTCTGCAAAGAGCTGTGGCATTCGTCGGCGCGTATTCTGGCACCCGTGATGCTGGTATCGCTGCTGTTTGGCCTGGTCGATGCCATCAAGGGCACGTCGCTGGCAAGCTGGCTGCCGGAGTCACTGGCGAACCTGCCGCTGAGCGAGCAGGGCCTGGCCTGGTTGGTGCCGAGTGTGGCGACCCTGGTCGTGGCGGTGGTCTGTGACCGCCTGCTGGGCAAGCCGCGCGAAGCCCTGGCCTGAGCCGATAGCGTTCGCCCAAGGTTGACGCCGGCCACAAGCCATCGTGCGTCAGCTTAGGCAGATGCCCAACCCCACATCTGATAAAGATGTGGGGTTTTTCGTTTATGGGGTGTGACGTGTCTTTTTTTGTGATAAAGCGTCGAAAGGCCATCGACGCACTTTACTGTGCGCGAAACCTCTTGATCAGGACCGTCCATGAGCTTCATTCAAAGCAATCTGATTAATCTGCTGGCTGTTTGCTGGTTCGTTGTCTGCTGGGGTGGCTACACCCGTTATGCCACCTGGAAAGGCCGTGACACGGCGTGCCTGGCCAGTGTTCTGCACCTGTACCGCGAAGATTGGATGCGCCGCATGTTGTTGCGCGACAACCGGATTGCCGATGCCAGTGTGATCGGTAACCTGGAGCGTAACGCCTCGTTTTTCGCTTCCAGTACGCTGATCATCCTCGCCGGCATCCTGACGGTGCTCGGTGCATCGGACCGGGCGTTGTCGTTGCTGGCTGATTTGCCGTTGGTGCAGCAAGCGTCGCAGAGCATGTCCGAGATCAAGTTGCTGTGCCTGGCAATGGTCTTTATCTATGCCTTCTTTACCTTCAGTTGGTGCATGCGCCAGTACAACTTTGCGGCCGTATTGGTGGGGTCTGCGCCGATGATTGGCGAGCGGCATGTCAGTGAGCAGGAACGTAAAGCGTTTGCCTCGCGTGCGGCACGGGTTGTTTCCCTGGCGGCCAACCAGTTCAACTTCGGGTTGCGCTCTTACTACTTTGGCCTGGCCTTGCTCAGTTGGTTCATCAATCCCTGGTTATTCATGGCGACGAGTGCAGGTGTTGTGTTGGTACTTTATCGTCGGGAATTCCATTCCGATGTGCTCGAAGTTATGGTGTTTACCCCGACAGAAGCACCCATGCCTGAGGTCAATAAGGAACCTCTGGTTTGAACCGCTAGTGTGTTGTGCATTGTTGTTGATGTTCAGGTCGACGTTGCACAGGTTTTGACAGGCATAAAAAAACCCGACAGTGTCGGGTTTTTTTGTCAGGCGGCTGCTTAGTTAGCAGGCTTGGCTGGCGTTGCTTCTGGTGCTGGGGCAGCAGGCGCAGCAGCTTCAGCTTGATCTTTGGCAGCTTCGACGGTTTCTTTAGCAGCTTCGACAGTTTCTTTAGCCGCTTCGTTCACTTTATTCTGAGCTTCTTCGACTTTCTGTGCAGCTTGCTCAGCAGCCTTAGGTGCTTCTGGTGCTTTGGTTTCTGCAGCTTTGTCACAAGCAGCCAGACCCAGGGTAGCGGCCAGCATCAGGGCATAAGCAAAAGGTTTACGCATGGGGTGTTTCTCCTGGTGGAATACAGTTACTTGAACCCTTTGAGTTCAAGGCTGAGGAATAAGTTCCGCATACGATACAGATATATAACAGTTGGATCCAGATAGACTTTTTTCTAGGCTTGTGCATCGGCGCAGATAACGACGGGGCTGAAGAAGATGAGTGAGACACCATTAATGGCGCAGGCTCAGCGCTTTCTTTCTGCACTGCGTCATTGTCAGTTGCTGGACATGCGTGTCGAGCGTGCCGATGCTGACGGTATGACACTGGTTCTGCCCTACGCACAGAAAATTGTCGGTAATCCACAGACCGGTGCGATTCATGGCGGCGCCTTGACCACCCTGATGGATACCACCTGCGGCATGGCCACGCTGTGCGTGTTGCCGGTGTTCGAGGTGTGCCCGACCCTTGATCTGCGTATTGACTACATGCATCCCGCGGAAGCGGGGAAGGATATCTACGGCTACGCACAGTGCTATCGCGTCACCCGGGACGTGATCTTCACCCGAGGCATGGCGTACCAGGATGATCCGCAGCGACCGATTGCGCAGGTGGTGGGTACCTTTATGCGCCTGGGTAAAGGCGTCAAGGGCGGGCAGGGGTTCGCCAGTCAACTCAAGGACGGTCTACTGTGATTCCGCGTGAGGTTCATCAGCAACTGCGCGCGGCCCATGCCGAGGGCAACTATGCGCCACTTCTGGATCTGATCCCCTATGCGGGGTTGATCGGTATCGAGTGCAGCCGTCAGGGCGAAGACCTGTTGTTTCGTCTGCCTGCCAACCCCGACAACATCGGTAATCCCTTGTTGCCCGCCATTCATGGGGGCGTGATTGCCGGGTTCATGGAGCTTTCGGCCGCCCTCTATCTGCTGATTTTCAGTGAAAGCGCGGCCATACCCAAAATCATCGACTTCTCGGTCGACTACCTGCGGGCCGGGTACTTCCGTGATACCTATGCCCAGTGTCAGCTCTGGCGTCAGGGGCGACGAGTGACCAATGTCGCGATTACCGCTTGGCAGGGCAGTCAGGCCGAACCCATCGCCACTGCTCGCGCGCATTTCAAGATCGAAGAATTATTGCCGCCCTTGAAATAGTGCGCAGTGCCCCCATCTGTTGTTCATCCCGCTGCAACGGCCAGGCGAGGGTGCCTATCGCGCTTGCCTGGTCAGTGGCCACTGTCAATAGATTGGAGTTTTGAAGACCATGAGTGTGGAAACTCAAAAAGAAACCCTGGGCTTCCAGACCGAGGTGAAGCAGCTGTTGCACCTCATGATCCATTCGCTGTATTCGAACAAGGAAATTTTCCTTCGCGAATTGATTTCCAACGCCTCCGATGCAGTGGACAAGCTACGTTTCGAAGCCCTGTCCAAGCCTGAGCTGCTTGAAGGCGGCGCCGAGCTGAAAATCCGTGTGAGTTTCGACAAGGAAGCGGGCACCGTTACCCTCGAGGACAACGGTATTGGCATGAGCCGCGAGGATGTGATCACGCATCTGGGCACCATTGCCAAGTCTGGCACCGCCGATTTCATGAAAAACCTCACCGGTGACCAGAAGAAAGATTCGCACCTGATCGGTCAGTTCGGTGTGGGCTTCTACTCCGCATTCATCGTCGCCGACAAGGTTGATGTGTTCAGCCGTCGTGCCGGCCTGTCTGCTGCCGAGGGTGTTCACTGGTCCTCCAAAGGTGAAGGCGAATTCGAAGTTGCCACTGTCGAAAAGGCCGAGCGTGGTACCCGTATCGTCCTGCACCTGAAGAAGGACGAGACCGAGTTCGCCGATGGCTGGCGCCTGCGCAACGTCATCAAGAAGTACTCCGACCATATTGCCTTGCCGATCGAGCTGCCCAAGCAGGTCGAGGTTGCCGAGGGTGAGGAAAAGCCGGCCGAAGCATGGGAAACCGTCAACCGTGCCAGCGCCCTGTGGACCCGTCCGCGTACTGAAATCAAGGACGAGGAGTACCAGGAGTTTTACAAGCACATCGGTCACGACTTTGAAAACCCGCTGGCCTGGAGCCACAACAAGGTCGAGGGCAAGCTTGAGTACAATTCGCTGCTGTACGTACCGGCCCGTGCGCCGTTCGATCTGTACCAGCGTGAAGCACCGCGTGGCCTGAAGCTGTATGTGCAGCGTGTGTTCATCATGGACCAGGCGGAGTCCTTCCTGCCGTTGTACCTGCGCTTCATCAAGGGCGTGGTCGATTCCAATGACCTGTCGCTGAACGTGTCGCGGGAAATCCTGCAGAAGGACCCGATCATCGACTCGATGAAGTCGGCACTGACCAAACGCGTTCTGGATATGCTGGAGAAGCTGGCGAAGAACGAGCCTGAGCAGTACAAAGGCTTCTGGAAGAATTTCGGTCAGGTCATGAAAGAAGGCCCGGCTGAAGACTTCGCCAACAAGGAAAAAATCGCCGGTCTCCTGCGTTTCGCTTCCACCCAGGACGACAGTGGCGAGCAAAGCGTTTCCCTGGCCGACTACCTGGCGCGCGCCAAGGAAGGTCAGGACAAGATTTACTTCCTCACCGGCGAGTCGTACGCGCAGGTCAAGAACAGCCCGCACCTGGAAGTCTTCCGCAAGAAAGGCATCGAAGTGCTGCTGCTGACCGATCGTATTGACGAGTGGCTGATGAGCTACCTCAGTGAGTTCGACGGCAAGCAGTTTGTCGATGTTGCGCGCGGTGACCTGGACCTGGGCAAGCTGGACTCCGAAGAGGACAAGAAGGCTCAGGAAGAAATCGCCAAGGAAAAAGAAGGCCTGGTCGAGCGCCTGAAAGGTGCGCTGGGCGACGCCGTCAGCGAAGTACGGGTTTCCCATCGTTTGACCGACTCGCCGGCCATCCTGGCTATCGGTGAGCAGGACCTGGGCCTGCAGATGCGTCAGATCCTCGAGGCCAGTGGTCAGAAGGTTCCGGACTCCAAGCCGATCTTCGAGTTCAACCCTAGCCATCCGCTGATCGAAAAACTGGACAACGAGCAGAGCGAAGACCGTTTCGCCGACTTCTCGCATATCCTCTTCGATCAGGCTGCACTGGCCGCGGGTGATAGCTTGAAGGACCCGGCGGCGTATGTACGCCGTTTGAACAAGCTGTTGGTTGAGCTGTCGGCTTAATCCGATGTAAGAGAAAACCCGCTTCGGCGGGTTTTTTCATGGGCGCCCTATGCAATTTCGGAGGTCGTGATGAGCGCAGTTGTTATCGAATCGCT
This sequence comes from Pseudomonas sp. HLS-6 TE3448, assembly GCF_053629555.1. Taxonomy (NCBI): domain Bacteria; kingdom Pseudomonadati; phylum Pseudomonadota; class Gammaproteobacteria; order Pseudomonadales; family Pseudomonadaceae; genus Pseudomonas; species Pseudomonas sp. HLS-6 TE3448. The sequence continues at coordinate 3,095,729 of NZ_JBRJIO010000001.1, forward strand.
GGTGTATCAGCTTGATGGCAAACCCTATGAGAGCCGTTTGCTGTACACGCCAGGCAGTGGCGCACAACCGGGGTTGATAATGGCCCCGAACTGGATGGGTGTCGGGGCTGGCGCTGAAGCTATTGCCCGTGCAGTTGCGGCGCGCGGTTATGTGGTGTTGATTGCTGACCTGTACGGGCAGGCGGTACGCCCCGGCAATGCCGAGCAGGCCGGTGCGGCGATGATGCCGCTGAAAAATGACCGGCTCGAACTGCGCAAGCGTATGCAGGCGGCGCTGGCGCAGTTGCGTGAACAGACGCGCGCTGCGCTGCTGCCTGGGCAGTTGGCGGCGTTCGGCTTTTGTTTCGGCGGTTGCTGTGCGTTGGAACTGGCCCGTGATGGCGCTCCACTGAAGGCGGCGATTTCCTTCCATGGCACACTGGACACTCCGCGCCCGGCTGATGCAGCCAACATCAAGGGCGCGGTGCTGGTCTTGCATGGCGCGGACGATCCGTTGGTGCCCAGGGAGCAGTTGCCGGCATTCGAGGCTGAAATGAATGCGGCAAAGGTCGACTGGCAGTTGCTCAGCTACGGTGGAGCGGTGCACTCGTTCACCGATCCGGCAGCGAATACCCCAGGCATGATGATGTATGACGCCAGGACCGCCACGCGGGCGTTCCAGGCCATGCATAACCTGCTCGACGAGGTGTTCCAGGCGTAAGCGCTGGAAACGCGCCAGGCAGCAGTCTGCGGCTTGGCGCGCGCTTTACGGCAGCGCAATGCGCTCGTGCTCTCCGGGTACGGTCGGCCAGTCGCCGGCTGCCCAGCGTGCTCGGGCCTGCTCGATCAGCGCCGGGTCGCTGGCAACGAAGTTCCAGTTCATCCGTCTCGGCCCATCCAGCGGTGCGCCGCCAATCAGCACCAGATGGCATTCGCCTTCGGCGCACAGCGTCATTTCCTCGCCTTCCGGCAGAACCAGCAGGCTGCAGGGCTCTATCGGCTCGCCGTTCAGGCTCGCTTCGCCTTCAAGCAGGTATACCGCACGTTGCTCATGTTCCGTCGGCAGGGGCAGTGTGGTCGCCGCCTGCATACGCACATCGGCGTAGAGGGTGGGCGAGAGCACCGGAACCGGAGACTCCAGGCAAAAGCCGTTACCGGCGATCAGGCGGATGCTGACCCCCAGGGTGTCATGCGTTGGCAGGCTGGTGGCGGTGTAGTGGCTGTAATGCGCTGGGCCCTGTTCGGCATGTTTCGGTGAGGCCAGCCAGACTTGCAGGCCGTGCAGGCGTGAGCCGCTGGCGAGCAGGTCCGCAGGCGTACGCTCGATATGGGCTACGGCGCTGCCTGCCGTCATCCAGCTGACCTCGCCAGGTTTGACCCGTTGCTCTGAGCCAAGGCTGTCCTTGTGCAGAATCTCGCCTTCAAACAGGTAGGTGAGGGTGGACAGGCCGATGTGCGGGTGTTGGCGTATGTTCATGCCGCTACCGGGAGCGTAGTCGGTCTTGAGCATGTGGTCGAAAAACACGAACGGCCCGACGCTGCGGCACCTGGCCGATGGCAGTGGGCGCAAGATGGGCTGGCCTTCGACGTCTTCGGCCTTGGGGTGAATGATAAGGGGAGCGCTCACGGTGTACTCCATGGCTGTCGGATAGCCTAGGCAGCATAGCGTGTCTACAGGCGTGTCCGTTGGCAGCGTTAAAACGGATGCAATATGGCTTTTGGGTGTAGCAGAAACAAAAACGCCCCGAACCAGTCGGGGCGTTTTGCGTAAGGTGTTAAGCCTTACTTGCCTTGCCAGCGCTTGAGCACCAGGGTGGCGTTGGTGCCACCAAAGCCGAAGCTGTTGCTCATGACGGTGTCGATCTTGGCGTTTTCGCGGGTTTCGCGCAGGATCGGCATGTCGGCCACTTCTGGGTCCAGTTCGTCGATGTTGGCGGAACCGGCCATGAAATTGCCTTCCATCATCAGCATGCAGTAGATCGCTTCGTGAACGCCTGCGGCGCCCAGGGAGTGACCCGACAGGCTCTTGGTCGAACTGATGGCAGGTGCCTTGTCGCCGAAGACTGCACGAACGCCCTTGATTTCTGCGACGTCGCCAACAGGTGTCGAGGTGCCGTGGGTGTTCAGGTAGTCGATCGGGGTGTCGACAGTGGACAGTGCCTGCTGCATGCAGCGAATGGCGCCTTCACCACTTGGCGCAACCATGTCGTAACCATCGGAGGTCGCGCCGTAGCCAACGATTTCCGCGTAGATTTTTGCGCCACGGGCCAGAGCGTGTTCCAGCTCTTCAACCACGACCATGCCGCCACCACCGGCGATGACGAAACCGTCACGCTTGGCGTCGTAGGCACGGGAGGCTTTCTCCGGGGTTTCGTTGTACTGGCTGGACAGGGCGCCCATGGCGTCGAACAGGAACGACTGGCTCCAGTGTTCTTCTTCACCACCACCGGCGAAGACGACGTCCTGCTTGCCCATCTGGATCTGCTCCATGGCAGCGCCGATGCAGTGTGCGCTGGTAGCGCAGGCCGACGCGATGGAGTAGTTCAGACCCTTGATCTTGAATGGTGTCGCCAGGCACGCAGAAACGGTGCTGCTCATGGTACGGGTTACGCGGTACGGGCCAACACGCTTGACGCCTTTTTCGCGCAGGATGTCCAGTGCTTCCATCTGGTTCAGGGTCGAGGCGCCGCCGGAGCCTGCGATCAGGCCGGTACGCGGGTTCGAGACCTGGTCTTCGGACAGGCCGGAGTCCTTGATCGCGTCCTGCATCGCCAGGTAGGCGTAGGCAGCGGCGTGGCCGACGAAGCGGTAAACCTTGCGGTCGATCAGTTCTTCGAGGTTGAGGTCAATGGAGCCGGAAACCTGGCTGCGCAGCCCCATTTCCTTGTATTCCGGGTTGAAACGAATGCCCGGGCGGCTTGCACGCAGGTTGGCGGAGACGGTCTCTTTGTCATTGCCCAGGCACGAAACGATGCCCAGACCAGTGATAACGACGCGGCGCATGCGAATAACCCTTAGAAATTGTCAGTGGAGGTGAATACGCCGACCCGAAGGCCTTCGGCGGTGTAAATCTCGCGGCCATCGACTGCCACCGAACCATCGGCAATGGCCATGTTCAGCTTGCCCTTCAGGACGCGCTTGATGTGGATGTTGTAGGTGACTTTCTTGGCGGTCGGCAATACCTGGCCAAAGAACTTGACCTCACCCGAACCCAGGGCGCGGCCGCGACCTGGCAGGCCTTGCCAGCCCAGGAAGAAGCCAACCAGTTGCCACATGGCGTCAAGGCCCAGGCAGCCAGGCATCACCGGGTCACCTTCAAAGTGGCAGGCGAAGAACCACAGGTCCGGGGTGATATCCAGCTCGGCGACCAATTCACCTTTGCCGTACTTGCCACCCTCTTCGCTGATATGGGTGATGCGATCCACCATCAGCATGTTCGGGGCGGGCAGTTGCGCGTTACCTGGGCCGAACAGCTCACCGCGACTGCAGCGCAGCAGGTCTTCCCGAGTAAAGGCGTTTTGTTTGGTCATGCGAGCTCCTCAATAATCCGGTGCGGCAGGGGCGAATCTTCCCGGCCGACCCAAGGCGTTTGGGCCTGGGGCGGCAGCCTACACATAGACTATTGCGTTGTAGTGAAAGTCACAGCACAGGGACGAAGATGTACACTTGTGCACTGAAATTTTTTTTCAAGACCTCAATCGGCCTTGATTCAGTCTCTAAGACTGCCGCAATTTAGCATTTATCGCCAGTCGCCGCTGCGTCAGCGGGTAACCAACGTTGCAGAATTTGCTGTAAATCTGTGCGTTTGAAGGGTTTGGTCAGGTAATCGTTCATTCCGGCGGCCAGGCAACGTTCGCGATCACCCAGCAGCGCATTGGCAGTCAAGGCAATGATCGGCAAGGCTTTGTCCTTGGGTTGCTGGCGAATTCGACGGGTGGCTTCGTAGCCATCGATCACCGGTAGACGGCAATCCATCAGCACGGCAGCAAAGCGCTGACGAGCGGCCTGGGTCACAGCCTGAGCACCGTCGACGGCCACGCACACTTCATAGCCCAGGCTGCGTAGCATGGCTTCGATGACCGTCTGGTTGACCGGGTTGTCCTCTACCAGCAGGATTCGCCGGCCCTGACCGTTGTCCTCACCGACATGCACGCTGGGTGGCAGTGTGGGTTGCGGTTTTACCGCCAGGGTCAAGGGGATCTCAAGGGTGAAGGTTGAGCCCTGGCCTTCGCGACTTTCGGCGCGCAGGTTGCCGCCCATGCGCTCTGCCAGGGTTCGGGCAATCGACAGCCCCAGGCCCGTACCGCCATAACGCCGGGAAATCGAGCTGTCCGCCTGTTGGAAGGCGACGAACATCATTTCCAGGTGTTGGCTGTCGATGCCGATACCGGTATCGCGTACTGCACAACTGAACCAGATCAGTTGGCGGTCGAGCACTTGCCAGCGCGGTTCGATTTGCACCGTACCACGTTCAGTGAACTTCAAGGCATTGCCAATCAGGTTGACCAGTACCTGGCGGATGCGCGTCGGGTCGCCGACCACCTGCAATTGCTCGATGCCGGGCGGCATGTGCAATTGCAGCTCCAGGGCGCGCTGCTGGGCCGTGTGCAGGAACGCCTGGGTGCAACTGCCGATCAGTTCGGCCAGGTTGAAGGTAATGTGTTCAAGCTCAAGCGTAGTGCTCTCGATCCGCGAGAAATCAAGAATGTCGTTGATGACCTTGAGCAAATGGCCGGTTGACTCCGTGGCCACGGCGGCATAGTCGGCCTGTTCTTCGCTCAGTGGGGTGGTTTCCAGTAACTGCAGCATGCCCAGCACGCCGTTCATCGGTGTGCGCAGCTCATGGCTCATCATTGCCAGGAAGTCTGATTTGGCCTTGTTCGCCTGTTCGGCTTCTTCGCGGGCCTGAACCAGTTGCGCGATGGCCTGTTGCTGTTCGTGGCTGGCCTTGGCCATGGCGCTGGCCAGGTTGTTGATGTGCCGGGAGAGGTTGCCCAGTTCGGTGTCGTCCAGCACCGGCAATGGTGAGGTGAAGTCGCCTTGCTGGATCGCCTTGACGGCCTGGCTCATGTCGCTGATGGGTTTGGCCAGGCTGAGGGCCAGGCGGCGGGCCAGCAGGAAGGTGAAGATCAGGGCGAACAGGGCGAGTATCGCCGCCTTGATCACGATTTCCTGTTGCCGTTGGCTGAAGGCGTCGTTGGACATACCGACGATGACCCGGCCCAGGTAGTCGTCCCCTGGGGCCGAGGCAGGCAGGCTGCTGTTATGCAGGAAGTCGTTGTCCAGGGGGATCTGTTGCAAGCGTATTGGCGCCTGGAACACTTCAACCGGTTTTGTGGGTTTGTCGTTTTCGTCGGGTTGCTCGACATGCACCAGAATATGGTTGGCGCTGTCCTGAACCTCCAGAAAACGCACGTGGGGGATGCTCAAGGTGGCCCGCATCAGACTTTCGAGCACGTCCTCGTTACCTGCGATCACGCCGTACTCCGATGCGGGAGCCAACTGGTTGGCGATCAACTGGCCGGTGTGGTTGAGTTCCTGGCGCAAGTCCTGGATCCGCACGAAGGTAAAGAAACCGATCAGCAGCAAGGTCAGCAGCAGGGCGGGGCCAAGGCTGATCATCTGCGTGCGGGTATGAATGTCCCGGCTCAGGCGCAGGTTCATGGGGTGGGCTCTCCTTCGGCGACGACCTTGGTTGCCGCCGCCGGTTCAATCGGCTCAATCCCCAGGGCGCGGGCCACTTGAGGGTTGCCGATGACGCCAAAACGCTCAGGGTAGTGGGTGCGCGGCCATTTGGCCGGTGCCTGGTCGAGCAGGCGGTCCAGCACCCGCAGCCAGTCGTGCTTGTTGCTGAAGGTGCTGGCCAGGCCGCCGGCCTTGACGAACCCGGCCGTGGGGCCGATCAGGGGCATCTGTCGGGCGTAGCTGCTGAGCAGGAGGTTCTTGACGGTACGCGGGTTGTACAGGCCTGGATCGTCCAGGCCGAGCACGACGTCACTGCCCTGCAGCAGCGCTTGCAAAGGGCGATTGTCGCGAGGATCTGGCCAGGCTTGGGCGTTGATGTGCAGGCCCAACTGCTGTGCGCTCTGGTTCAGCTCATCGAGCAGGAAACGGCTTTGCTCGCTATAGAGCACGCCGACCCGTCGAGCGTGTGGCAGCAGATAGCGAATCAGGCGCAGTTGGCGTGCAGGCGACGGGTCGCTCCACAGCAGGCTCAGGTAGTGTGGGGGCACACGCCCAAACCGTTGGTTGGCCTGCACTCGGCTGATGCGCATCACCAGTGCCGGTGGCCCGGCGGTTTCACCAAGGCGCCAGTCGAGGGCGGCGGTGTCGAGCAGAATCAGCCGGGTTGTCGGCTTTATGCGTCCCGGCGCAGGCAACTCGGCCACCGGCAGGAAACGTACCTGGTCAGCACTGCGCCGTTGTTCCAGTGAGTGGACAAAGGCGCGCACGCCCGGGCTTTCTGTCGCGGCCGTCAGCAGGATGTCGTGTGCCGTTGCCGTCAGCGGCCACAGCCAGGCCAGCAGCAGTGCGCCCAGAAGCCTGCGCATCAGCGTGCGGGCTCCGCGTCGACAGGGCGATCCTGAGCTGTTACCTGGTTGCCCAGAGGGCGTTTTTCAGGCAGGTGCTGACCGCTCACCGCGAGGGTCGGCAGCATAAGAGCGCATGAAGGAAGAGGGCCAAGTGACACGGCGCGGCCTTATTACGGATATAAATCGGGCATGTTAACCGAGTAGCCGGCATTTTCCAGTTGTCTGAGGACAACCCCGGCGATGATTCGCGTATCTGGCGCTGGCTCTGGCACTATCGCGCCGTATAATGCGGACGTCGCCACATTTTTGGCATTAACGGATTGAATATGACTGAACAGCAACCGGTTGCAGTTCTGGGTGGCGGTAGTTTCGGCACCGCGGTGGCGAATCTGCTGGCCGAAAATGGTGTCCGGGTACGCCAGTGGATGCGCGATCCCGAACAGGCCGAGGCCATGCGTTGCAATCGAGAGAATCCGCGTTACCTCAAGGGCATCAAACTTCACCCGGGGGTAGAGCCGGTTACTGACCTGTTGGCGACCCTGCAGGGGAGCGAGCTGATCTTTGTCGCGCTGCCTTCCAGTGCATTGCGCTCAGTGCTGGCCCCCCATGCCGGGCTGCTTAGCGGCAAGATGCTGGTCAGTCTGACCAAAGGTATCGAGGCCCAGAGCTTCAAGCTCATGAGCCAGATCCTCGAGGAAATCGCCCCGCAGGCGCGTATTGGCGTGCTGTCCGGGCCGAACCTTGCGCGCGAAGTGGCCGAGCATGCGCTCACTGCGACGGTGGTTGCCAGCGAAGATGAAGCGCTCTGTCGCAGCGTTCAGGCCGTGCTCCATGGTCGAACCTTTCGTGTCTACGCCAGTAGCGACCGCTTCGGTGTCGAGCTGGGCGGGGCCTTGAAGAACGTCTATGCCATTATTGCCGGCATGGCTGTGGCCCTGGGTATGGGCGAGAACACCAAGAGCATGCTGATCACCCGTGCACTTGCGGAAATGACCCGCTTCGCCGTCAGCCAGGGCGCCAACCCGATGACCTTCCTTGGCCTTGCCGGGGTGGGGGATCTGATCGTCACCTGCTCCTCGCCCAAGAGCCGCAACTATCAGGTGGGGTACGCACTGGGCCAGGGCTTGAGCCTGGAGCAGGCAGTCAGTCGACTGGGCGAAGTGGCCGAGGGCGTCAATACCCTCAAGGTGCTCAAGGTCAAGGCCCAGGAGTTGCAGGTCTACATGCCGCTGGTGGCAGGGCTTCATGCGATCCTGTTCGAGGGGCGTACCCTCAATCAGGTCATCGAGTTGTTGATGCGTGGCGAGCCGAAGACTGATGTCGACTTCATTTCCACCAGCGGTTTCAACTGAACGACAGGAGCAGTAGATGAACGAATCCCCGAAACAGGCCCAGTGCGAATCGATCGGTCTGCGTATCCTTTGGATGCTGGTGTTCCTGATTGTGTGGCAACTGGCCGAGCTGCTGCTGGGTGGTCTGATACTGGTGCAGTTGATCTATCGACTGATCTACGGCGCGCCAAGTGCCAGCCTGATGAATTTTGGCGACAGCCTCAGCCAGTACCTTGCGCAAATCGGTCGTTTCGGCAGCTTCCACAGTGACCAGAAGCCGTGGCCATTTGCTGACTGGCCAAGCCCACGTGCGCCGGAAGGTGAAGCACCCCACAGCGTACCTGCGGCTGCCCATCCGGTGCGTGATGAGGAGCCGAAGCTATGAAGCTCTGGGTACTGCGTCATGGTGAGGCCGAGGCGCGGGCCCACAGCGATGCCGAACGCCGTCTGACCGCGCATGGTCGTGAGCAGGTGTTGCGCAGTGCCGCGCAGTTGCTCGGGCAGCCGCTGCAAGCCGTCCTGGCCAGCCCTTATGTGCGCGCGCAGCAGACAGCCCAGTTGGTCTGTGACGCGTTGTCCTTCGACAAGCCCTTGATCACCGTACCGTGGTTGACCCCGGAGAGCGAAGCCGACCAGGTGATCGCCGAGTTGGACAAGCTGGGCCTGGAACATGTGCTGTTGGTCAGCCATCAGCCCTTGGTTGGCACGCTGGTGGGGATGCTTGAACAGGGGCATCGACGCGATCCGCAGCCGATGAGCACTGCCTCGCTCGCCGAGCTTGAAGGTGACTGGCCGTTGGCTGGGTTGATGACCTTGCGTAGCCTGAGCCATGCTTGAGCTTTGCTCAACCCAGAACAATAAAGGACTCGCCCATGAGCATCTGGTACACCCAGCCTGATATCGACCAGCTTAATCACCAGCAAAAGAACACCATTGGCGAGGTACTGGACATCCGCTTCGAGTCGTTCAGCGACGATTCGCTGACGGCCAGCATGGTGGTCGATCACCGTACCCGCCAACCGTTCGGTTTGCTTCATGGTGGTGCTTCAGTGGTGCTGGCCGAAACCGTCGGCTCCATGGCCAGCTATTTGTGTATCGATCCGCAGAAGTTCTACTGCGTGGGCCTGGAGGTCAATGCCAACCACCTGCGTGGCTTGCGCAGTGGTCGGGTCACGGCAACGGCGCGGCCGGTGCATATCGGGCGCAGCACCCACGTCTGGGACATTCGATTGAGTGCCGAAGAGGGCAAGACCAGTTGCATTTCACGGCTGACGATAGCCGTCATCGCGCTGGGCGAGGCTGTCCCCAGCCGTTGAAGGCACGGGTGATTCAGGCTGTTGCGCCGGTATCACCGTCCTATTGACTTGATTGCCGTCTCTGATGGCTTTTCCGGACATTGCCCCGCGCCGAGTCGGCGCGGACAATGACGCCATTACTCCTCTCGGACAGGCGGCCATGTCGCAGCAGATCTTCTTCGCTCATGCCAATGGTTTCCCCTCGGCCACCTACGGCAAGCTATTCGCTGCGCTGGCGCCGGACTATCAGGTCAGCCACCTGCCTCAGCATGCCCACGACCCGCGCTTCCCGGTCAACGATAACTGGCAGAGCCTGGTCGACGAGTTGATCCACCATCTGCAACAACAGCCTGCGCCGGTCTGGGGGGTCGGGCACTCCCTGGGCGGGGTTCTGCACCTGCATGCGGCAATGCGCTGCCCACAGTTCTACCGCGGCGTGGTGATGCTGGACTCACCGGTACTGACGCGCGCTGATGAGTGGCTGATTCACACGGCCAAGCGCTTTGGCTTTATAGATCGCCTTACCCCGGCCGGGCGTACGCTGGGCCGACGTGAGGCGTTTCCGGATCGAGAAACCGCACGGGCCTACTTCACAGGCAAGAGCCTGTTTCGCAACTTCGACCCCGACTGCCTCGACGCCTATGTGCAGCATGGGCTGCAGGAGGCGGACGACGCGTTGCGCCTGCGCTTCGATCCGGCCACCGAAATCAGCATCTACCGTAGCTTGCCCCATATCAGCCCAGGGCAAGTCCGTCAGGTTTCGATCCCGCTGGCGATGGTGCGGGGCAGTCATAGCCGGGTGATCAAGCGTCATCATGCCTATGCGGTTCGTCGCATGCCGCGCGGCGAGTTTCACAGCGTGCCGGGTGGGCACATGTTTCCATTGGAGCGACCGACCGACACCGCCAGCCTGCTCAAGGGGCTGTTCGACCGTTGGCAGGAGCACAGTGTATGACCGGCCCAATCGAACAGGTGCGTCTGAACCTGGGGCATGTCGAGTTGGCGGCGCAGCTGTTTGGCCCGGCCGATGGACGCCCAGTGATTGCGTTGCATGGCTGGCTGGATAATGCCAACAGCTTTGCACGGCTGGCACCGAAGCTGACGGGGGTGCGTATCGTTGCGCTGGACCTGGCCGGGCACGGTTTGTCCGGCCACCGCCCGCCAGGGGCCAGCTATGCCTTGTGGGACTATGCCTTCGACGTGTTGAGGGTTGCCGAACATTTGGGCTGGGAGCGCTTTTCCCTGATGGGGCACTCCTTGGGGGCGATTGTCTCAGTGGTGCTGGCGGGGGCCGTGCCTGAACGTATCGCTCGTCTGGCCCTGATTGATGGCGTTGTCCCGCCGACCGCCGGGGTTGAAGACACTGCCGAGCGCATGGGCATGGCCCTGCAGGCGCAACTGCGCCACGGCAAGAAGCCCAAACCGGTGTATGCGGCACTGGAGCAGGCCGTTGAGGCGCGCATGAAGGGTGTGGTGGCGGTGAGTCGCGAAGCGGCAGGGCTGCTCGCCCAGCGAGGGTTGGAGGCCGTGCCGGGTGGTTTTACCTGGCGCAGCGACAGTCGCCTGACGTTACCTTCAGCGCTACGCTTGAGCGATGAGCAAGCGCAGAGCTTTGTGCGCCGCATCGCTTGCCCTGCACAATTGATCGTGGCCGCCGACGGTATGTTGGTGTGGCACACTGCCTTGCTTGAGCAGCTACCCTTTGAACAGAAACAACTGCCGGGTGGCCACCACCTGCACCTGAACGATGAGGCGGGTGCGTCCCTTGTCGCAGACTGTTTCAATCGCTTCTTTGCCATTCCTTGACTTGTAGTAGGCAACTGTCGAGGCTTGGCGGGTTGAACAGGGAGACAACCATGACCACGTGTGACACTGCCTCACCTCGCGGCGCCCTTCAGGGCGTGGCGTGCCGATGAATATGATGACGAGCCTGAAATCTGCTGTTTCCGCTCTGGCCTTGCTCGTTGCCTGGCCGCTGGTTGCCGCCGAACTGCCGGTGCCAACGGATGCCAAAGCCGTTGATCAGCACGCGGCGACGGAGCAGGAACGCGTCTACCCGCTGGGTGCCCTGCGCAAGATCAGTGGCCAATTGCGCATGGAGAACAAGATTGAGGGCCGAGGCCAACTCAGCTCGGTGACCTGGCAGCTGCCCGTCGAGCGGACCGCCAGCGAGGCGTTCACTCAAGCGCGAGAAGCCTTGCAGGCAAAGGGCGGCTATGCGCTGTTCTGGTGTGAGGCGCGTGACTGCGGTGAGAGCAACCTGTGGGCCAATGAGGTGTTCGGTAATGCGCGGCTCTATGGCTCCGACGAGCAGCAAGCCTTTGTGCTCCTGCGTCTGGCTGCGCCAGCTCAGGATACCTTGATCGCCTTGTACGGCATCACACGTGGAAACAAGCGGGCCTACCTGCATGCCGAGCAGTTTGTTGCCAATGCGCCCCTGGCGGACGTTTTACCAACCCCGGCAACGGTGCTACGTGAACTGCGCAGTACCGGCAAGCTGGACTATCCCGACCTTGGAGGGGAGCCGCCAGCAGACTGGGTTGTACTGCTTGGGCGAAGTTTTAACCTGGACAGCACCCTGCGTGTCACACTGGCTGGCGCCCAGGCTGAAGCCTGGCGCGAACAGTTGATCAAGACCGGTGTGCGCGCGGCGCGGCTGGAAGTTGGTCAGGGCAGCGCAAGCGGCCTGCACGTTGAATTGATTCGCTGATCAGGGAACATCATGCTGAGTAACGACCGCCTGCTGGTACAGATCCTCCTGCTGGGATTGCTTGGGGCTGGCCTGTGGGTCATGGCGCCATTTTTCTCTGCGTTGCTCTGGGGGGCGATCCTGGCGTATGCCAGCTGGCCGTTGATGCGCCTGTTGACGCGGCTGCTGGGGGACCGAGAGACCCTGGCAGCGGCGTTCCTGACCTCGCTGTGGATTTTACTGGTGGCCTTGCCGCTGGTCTGGCTGGGGTTCAACCTGGTGGACCACGTTCGCGATGCTACGGCGTTCATTCGAGACGTACAGGTTGACGGCCTGCCTGATGCGCCGAGCTGGTTGGGCAGTATTCCATTGATCGGCGGGCGCCTGGTGGGTGTCTGGGTCGCTGTCGACCAGCAGGGTGTGGCCATGCTGGCCAATCTCAAGCCGTACTTCGGTCAGGTCGGGAACTGGCTGCTGGCGCGCAGTGCCCAGATTGGCAGCGGTATGCTCGAAATTGCCCTGAGCCTGGTGTTCGTGTTCTTTTTCTACCGTGACGGGCCGCGTCTTGCGGCGTTTGTCCTGAGCTTGCTGGGCCGCCTGATCGGTGAGCGTGCCGGCTACTACCTCGACCTGATTGCCGGCACCGTGCAGCGTGTGGTCAATGGTGTGATCGGCACGGCGGCGGCCCAGGCGTTGCTGGCATTGATCGGATTCTTGATTGCAGGCGTACCGGGTGCGCTGGTGTTGGGCATCATTACCTTCATGCTCAGCCTTATCCCCATGGGCCCACCACTGGCCTGGATACCCGCCACCGCGTGGCTGGTCTGGAAGGGGGAATACGGTATGGCGGTGTTCCTGGGCATGTGGGGCACGTTCATCATCAGTGGCGTCGACAACGTGCTCAAACCCTATCTGATCAGCCGTGGCGGTGACCTGCCGCTGGTGATTGTCCTGCTCGGTGTGTTTGGCGGTCTGTTGGCGTTCGGTTTCATCGGCCTGTTCATTGGCCCAACCCTGCTTGCGGTGGCCTACAGCCTGCTGCTGGACTGGGTGCACAGCAAGCCGGACCAGCCGCGCGCCTGACCCGCTGCAGCACCGCCGGTGATCTTTACGCACTCTTTATGCCTTCATCGGGCACTCGCTCTCGTTCCTTTACAGCCTCTCTTCCGACAATGACCGTCAGCGGCACTGTGCTGCGAGACGGAGAGTTGTGATGAGCATTCTGGACGGGGTGTCACTGCTGCTGGCAGTGGCGTTGTGGGTTTATCTGATGGCCGCGCTGTTGCGCGCGGACAGGGGCTAGGAGTGGCCATGCACAGTTACGATTACGCGTTGCTGTTGGCATTTTTCGCCATCGTCTTGTTGCCGGCACCTTGGCTGGGCCGTTTCTATTACAAGGTGATGGAAGGGCAGCGTACCTGGCTGACGCCGATTCTGGGGCCAGTGGAGCGGGGTTGTTATCGCATCGCAGGTGTCGATCCGGGCCGCGAGCAGAGCTGGCAGAAGTACGCGCTGGCCTTGCTGGCGTTCAACCTGGCTGGTTTCCTGATGGTGTTCGGTGTACTGCTGCTGCAAGGTTACCTGCCGCTCAACCCGCAGCATTTGCCGGGACAAGAGTGGTCGTTGGCATTCAACACTGCAGTCAGCTTCATGACCAACACCAACTGGCAGTCCTACAGCGGTGAGGCGTCAGTCAGCTACCTGAGCCAGATGCTTGGCATGACCGTGCAGAACTTTGTCAGTGCCGCGACGGGCCTTGCCGTGCTGGTCGCGCTGTGCCGTGGCATTGCCCGACGCTCGGCGAGCACGGTGGGTAATTTCTGGGTCGACATGACCCGTGCAACCCTCTATGGCTTGCTGCCGCTGTGCCTGGTACTGGCGTTGTTGCTGGTCTGGCAGGGCGTGCCGCAAACCTTCAGCGACTACGTCAAAGCGCTCACCCTGCAAGGCGTCGACCAGCTTATTCCGCTGGGGCCGGCCGCCAGCCAGATTGCAATCAAGCAACTGGGTACCAACGGCGGCGGCTTCTTCGGGGTCAACTCGGCGCATCCATTCGAGAACCCGAGTGCCTGGAGCAACCTCTTCGAGGTGTCTTCAATCATCCTCATCCCGGTGGCCCTGGTGTTCACCTTTGGCCATTACGTCAAAGACCTGCGCCAAAGCCGGGCGATCATCGCCTGCATGCTGGCGCTGTTCCTGATCGGTGGGGCGACTGCGCTGTGGTCCGAGTACCAGGCCAACCCGGCATTGAGCAACCCTCAGGTCGAACAGACGGCACCGCTTGAAGGCAAGGAAAGCCGCTTCGGTACCACCGGTAGCGTGCTGTGGACGGTCACTACGACAGCGGCGTCCAATGGTTCGGTGAACAACATGCACGACAGCCTCAACCCGATCAGCGGCATGGTGGCGATGGTCAACATGATGGTGGGCGAGGTGATTTTTGGCGGTGTGGGTGCCGGGCTCTACGGCATGCTGCTGAACGTGTTGATCGCTGTGTTTCTGGCGGGCCTGATGATTGGCCGCACACCGGAGTACCTGGGCAAGAAACTGCAGGCGCGTGAAGTGCAATTGCTGGTAGCAACCTTGCTGGTGATGCCACTCGGGGTACTGGTGCTGGGTGCGCTGGCAACCAGCTTGCCTGGCCCTGCAGGCGCGGTGAGCAACCCGGGTGCTCATGGCTTCAGCCAACTGCTGTATGCCTACACCTCGGCCAGTGCCAACAACGGTTCTGCCTTCGCTGGGCTGGGTGCGAATACCACGTTCCACAACGTGATGCTCGGCCTGGGCATGCTGATTGGCCGCTTTGGCTACATTCTCCCGGTACTGGCCCTGGCCGGCAGCCTGGCGCTCAAGAAAACCGCGCCGGTAGGGCAGAACAGCTTTCCGACCCATGGTCCGCTGTTTGTCACCTTGCTGTTGGTCACCATCCTGTTGATCGGTGGCCTGACCTTCCTGCCGGCCCTGGCCTTGGGCCCGGTCGCTGAACACCTGAGCCTGGGCTTCTAAGGAGTGAATCATGAACATGCCGATTCCTGATGTGAATGCGGTGCCGGCCGAACAGGCTCGGACGACTTTTGCTGCGCTGTGGCGGCCAGCCCTGGTGCAGGCGTTCGTCAAACTTGATCCGCGCCAGTTGAAACGTGCGCCGGTGATGCTGGTGGTCGAGCTAACGGCGGTTTTCACCACCGTGCTCTGCCTGTTGCCCGACAGCGCTGTGCCGACCCATGTGGCGCTGCAAATCGCCCTGTGGCTGTGGTTCACCGTGCTTTTCGCCAACTTTGCCGAAGCGTTGGCCGAGGGGCGTGGCAAAGCGCGCGCCGACAGCCTCAAGGCGGGTAGCCAGGGCCTCAGTTGCCGGCGTCGTAACGCTGCTGGCAGCTATGAAGTGATACCGGCCACGGCGCTGCGAAAGGGTGATGTGGTCAAGGTGCTGGCCGGTGAGATGATCCCTGGTGACGGCGAGGTGCTTGAAGGTATCGCCGCTGTCAACGAAGCAGCCATTACCGGTGAGTCTGCGCCGGTGATTCGTGAGTCGGGCGGCGACCGCTCGGCAGTTACCGGCAACACCCGGCTGGTCTCTGACTGGTTGTTGATCAAGATCACCAGCAACCCCGGTGAGTCGACCCTGGACCGAATGATTGCCTTGGTCGAAGGTGCCAAACGGCAGAAGACGCCCAACGAGATCGCGCTGGACATCCTGCTGATCGGCTTGACCCTGATCTTCCTGGTGGTCGTGGTGACCCTGCAGCCGTTCGCCTATTTTGCCGGCGGTGCGATTCCGTTGGTGTTCCTGGTGGCGCTGCTGGTGACCTTGATTCCGACCACCATTGGCGGCTTGCTCTCGGCCATCGGTATCGCCGGCATGGATCGCCTGGTGCGGCTGAACGTGATTGCCCGCTCCGGGCGTGCAGTGGAGGCCGCCGGTGATGTGCATGTGTTGATGCTCGACAAGACCGGCACCATCACCTTCGGCAACCGTCGTTGCAGTGCCCTGCATGCCGCGCCAGGGGTGAGCGCTCGTGAACTGGGCGAAGGCGCCTTGCTCGCTTCGTTGGCCGATGACACCGCTGAAGGCAAATCGATCGTTGAATACCTGCGGCAGTTGCACGACTTCAGCGAGCCGCAAGCCAATGCGATGACGGTGGTGCCGTTCAGTGCCGAGACACGCTTGTCGGGGGTTGATTACCAGCAACGTTCTTACCGCAAGGGTGCAGTGGACTCGGTGCTGGCTTTCGTCGGTATGCAGCGTCTGGAGATGCCTGTTGCGCTGTCCAAGGAAGTCGACAAGATCGCCCAGAGCGGCGGCACGCCGCTTCTGGTTTGCATGGACAAGCGCCTGCTTGGCGTCATCCACCTCAAGGATGTGGTGAAGCCAGGTATTCGTGAGCGTTTCGCCGAGCTGCGCCAGTTGGGCATCCGCACGGTGATGGTGACGGGCGACAACCCCCTGACCGCCGCGGCCATTGCTGCTGAAGCCGGGGTGGATGATGTGCTGGCTGAGGCCACGCCAGAGAAAAAGCTGGCGCGCATTCGTCAGGAGCAGAATGACGGGCGCCTGGTCGCCATGTGTGGCGACGGTGCCAACGACGCACCGGCACTGGCACAGGCAGATGTTGGCATGGCCATGAATGACGGCACCCAGGCCGCGCGCGAAGCCGCCAACATGGTCGACCTGGACAGTGACCCGACCAAGCTGCTGGATGTGGTGCAGGTGGGCAAGGAGCTGCTGGTCACCCGTGGGGCGTTGACCACCTTCTCGATTGCCAACGATGTGGCCAAGTACTTCGCCATTCTTCCGGCCCTGTTTGCTGCCATCTATCCGCAGTTGGGGGTGCTGAACCTGATGCAACTGGCCAGCCCACAGAGCGCAATTCTGTCGGCGATTGTCTTCAACGCCTTGATCATTGTCGTGCTGATCCCGCTGGCTCTGCGAGGGGTGCGGGTGAAGGCTGCCAGTGCCGCTCACTTGTTGCGTCGCAACCTGCTGATTTATGGGCTGGGCGGGCTGATCGTGCCGTTTGCCGGGATCAAGTTGATCGACCTGCTGCTCAATGCGTTGCAACTGGTCTGAACCGAGGAATTGAACATGACTACGCTAGTACGTCCGGCCTTGAGCCTGATGCTGTTGATGACGCTGATCACCGGCGCGGTTTACCCACTGGTGGTCACCGGTGTCGCCCAAGTGGTTTTTCCCGAGCAGGCCAATGGCAGTTTGCTGCGCGACGATCAGGGGCAGGTGCGCGGTTCATTGCAGATTGCCCAGGCGTTCCAGGGTGATGCCTGGTTCCAGTCACGGCCTTCGGCGGCGGATTACGCCACCGTGGCCAGTGGCGCCAGCAACCTGGCGCCGAGCAACCCGGCACTGGCTACCCGTGTGAGCGAGGCGGCTGCAAGTGTCTTCACGGCTCAGCAGGGGCCCGTGCCCCTGGCATTGCTGACCACCTCCGGTAGCGGGCTGGATCCGCACCTGCCACCGGCGGCAGTGGCTTATCAAGTGCCTAAGGTGGCGGCGGCGCGGCAGGTTTCGGTGCAGGCCTTGCAAGGTTTGGTCGAGCAGTTCACCCTGCAGCCGCTGGTTGGCCCGCCGGTGGTCAATATCTTGGCCCTCAATATGGCACTGGACCGACTGGCACCTGCGTCGAAATAAGGACAAGCCGTAACCATGAGTGATTCCGAACGCGCCGATGCGTTGTTGGCCGAACTGCCGCGTGACGGTCGTGGCCGACTGAAGGTGTTCCTGGGGGCCGCACCCGGGGTGGGTAAGACCTATGCAATGTTGCAAGCCGCACACGCCCAACTGCGTCATGGGGTCAAGGTGCTGGCGGCGGTGGTCGAAACCCATGGTCGTGCCGAAACTGAAGCGTTGCTTGGCGGGTTGCCCCAGCAGCCGCGTGTGCGCTCGGAATACCGTGGTGTAGTGCTTGAGGAAATGGACCTGGACGGCCTGCTCAAGGCCGCTCCGCAACTGGTGCTGGTGGATGAGCTGGCCCACAGCAATGCGCCGGGCAGTCGTCACGCCAAGCGCTGGCAGGATGTGCAGGAGTTGTTGGCGGCCGGCATCGACGTCTACACCACGGTCAACGTGCAGCATCTGGAAAGCTTGAATGACCACGTGCGTGGCATCACCGGTGTACAGGTGCGCGAGACGCTGCCGGACTGGGTACTGCAAGAAGCCTTTGAACTGGTACTGATCGACCTGCCGCCGCGTGAGCTGCTGGAGCGCTTGCGCGAGGGCAAGGTGTATGTGCCGGAGCAGGCCCGCGCGGCCATCGATGCCTTCTTCACCCAGACCAACCTTACCGCGCTGCGCGAGCTGGCCATGCAGACGGCTGCCGCCCAGGTCGATGCCGATCTGGCACACGGTTACCGCAAACTGGGGCAGGATGCACCAGCGTTGCGTGGGCGGTTGTTGGTCGGTGTCGATGGCGATGCGCAGGCTGAGCGGCTGGTGCGTCATGCCAGTCGCGTTGCACAGCGTCGACACCTGCCCTGGAGCCTGGTGCATGTCGACAATGGCCGTTTGCGCGATGAAACAGCCCGTCAACGTCTGCAGGCTGCTCAGCGGTTGGCCGAGCGCCTGGGGGGCGAGGTCGTGGTGCTGCGCGCCGGCGAGGTGGCCAATGCCTTGATCCAGCATGCGGCCGAGCGCCGGGCCAGCCTGGTGCTGGTCGGGCAGTCGCGTGATCGGCTGCGCCGACGCCTGTTTGGTGCCGGGGTCGCTGCACGGCTGTTGCGCGAAGCCCATGGCCTGGAAGTCAACGTGCTCAACCGGGATACCCAGCCCGAACCTGTGCGGTTGCCTGTGCAGGGGGAGTGGGTCTGGCGACATTACCTGTTGGCGCTACTGGCCACGGTCTTGGCGAGCGGCCTGGCCTGGGCGGTCGCCAGTGTATTGGCGTTGCCGAACATCTCGTTGGTGTTTCTTGCCGCCGTGCTGCTGGTGGCAGTACGCAGCAGCCTTGGGCCTGCGCTGGCCTGCGCCGTGCTGTCGTTTCTGAGCTATGACTTCTTGTTCATCCCGCCGACATTCTCCTTCAGCATCCAACGTGAAGAGGATGTCCTGACCTCATTGTTTTTCCTGTTGATGGCGGCCTTGACCGGCAACCTGGCTGCCCGTCAGCGTCGGCAGCTACAGGCGCTGCGTGAGACCCAGGAACAGACCAACCAGTTGCTCGGCCTGTCGCGTAAATTGACGGCAGCGACTGATCGCCAGGCGGTGTTCACTGCTGCCGGTCAGTACCTGGACAGCCCGCACGATTTGCAGGTGTGCCTGCTCGAACGTGATGCCGAAGGTGCCCTGCGGGTGGCCAGCGGAGGTGCATTGCAGTTCAGCGACAATGAACGTGCCGCTGCCGATTGGGCCTGGCAGCACGATCAGGCAGCCGGGCTTGGCAGTGACACCTTGCCCAATGGGCGTTGGTGGTGGTGGCCGTTGTCTGCAGAGGAGGGGCCCTTGGCCTTGCTCGGCGTACGTCCACGTGAGGGGTATACGCTGACGCCGCAGCGACGACGTATGCTCAAGGCCCTGAGCCAGCCACTGGCGCAGGCGCTGGCGCGTGCTCGCTTGGCCGATGAGCTGGAAGCGGCGCGTCTGCACGGTGAGACCGAGCAACTGCGCAGCGCCTTGCTTGCCTCGGTCTCCCACGACCTGCGTACCCCGCTCACCGCCATGCGAGGCAGCATCGACAGCTTGCTGGCACTGGGCGAGGCCATCCCTCTGGAAGATCGTCGTGAGTTGCTTGAAGGCACTCGCGACGAAGCCGAGCGGCTGGACCGTTACATCCAGAACCTGTTGGACATGACCCGGCTGGGCCACGGCGGGCTGACGCTGGCCCGCGATTGGGTCGCTCCGGCAGACATCGTCGGCAGTGCATTGAACCGCCTGCGCGTGGTGCTGGCGCCGTTTCAGTTGCGTGCTGAAGTTCCGGCGGGCCTGCCCTTGTTGTACGTTCATGCGGCACTGATCGAACAGGCGCTGATCAACGTACTGGAAAACGCTGCACGCTTTTCACCCCCTCAGGGGCGACTCGAACTGTGTGTAACGGTCGAGGAAAAGATGCTGTGTTTTGCTGTCAGCGACCAAGGCCCTGGCATTCCACCGAATGAACGTGAACGGATTTTCGACATGTTCTATACCGCCGCCCGGGGGGATCGTGGCGGGCAGGGCACCGGCCTTGGCCTGGCGATCTGCCAGGGCATGATCGGCGCCCATGGTGGGCATATACGGGTTGCCGAGGGCATTGATGGCCAGGGCACCTGTATCACTCTATGCTTGCCGCTCCCGACCCAACCTGAACTGGACAGCGACACGCCATGACCCAGACCGCGACCTTGCTGGTCATCGACGACGAACCACAGATTCGTAAATTTCTGCGCATCAGTCTCAGCTCCCAAGGCTACAAGGTAGTGGAGGCTGCGACGGGCAGCGAAGGGCTGAGCCAGGCGGCATTGACCCGCCCGGACCTGGTGGTACTTGACCTCGGGCTGCCGGACATGGATGGGCAGCATGTGCTGCGCGAGTTGCGCGAATGGAGCCAGGTGCCGGTGCTGGTGCTGTCGGTGCGGGCCAGCGAAGTGCAGAAGGTCGAGGCGCTGGATGCGGGTGCCAATGACTATGTCACCAAACCCTTTGGTATCCAGGAGTTCCTGGCGCGGGTTCGCGCGCTGCTGCGTCAGGTGCCACAGTCGGTGGCACAGGAATCGGCGCCCTGTTTCGGGCCGTTGACTGTTGACCTGGCGTTTCGTCGGGTGACCCTCGACGGTGTAGAAGTGGCATTGACGCGCAAGGAGTATGCGCTGTTGGCGCAGTTGGCCAGCCATCCGGGGCGGGTGATTACCCAGCAGCAACTGCTCAAGGATATCTGGGGGCCAACCCACGTCGACGACAGCCACTACCTGCGGATCGTGGTTGCCCATGTACGACAGAAGCTGGGTGACGACCCCACCTCGCCGCGGTTTATCGTGACAGAACCCGGCGTGGGCTATCGATTGATTGGTCCAGACGGGATATGAGCGCCTGGGTTTTGTAGGTGCCGGCCGCGCTTAGCGCCGCTCCCCTTCATAGTTGTCCAAGGTATCGCTGGCGATCTGCCGTCCCAGCGCAATCAGCTCCGGTGCTTTGTAGAACTCAAAGAAGCGGCAGACCCGCTTCGGAACGTTGATCAGTACATCCGGCGGGTAACCGGCGATTTTGTATTGCGCCAACGACGTCTGCATCACCTCGAAGCTCTGGTTGATCAGGTCCAGCAGCGATGCGGGGCCAACGTTATCGATGATGAAGGAGCCACTGGCGGATTTCGGCGCGCCATCGATTTCTGGAGCGGCTGCCGGTTGCTGTGCTTCAGGGTCGGCGGCTTCGCTGAGCCAAGGGTTGGGGGCTGGTGTGATCGGGCTGATTTCCTGATCCAGTTGCATCAGGTGCTCGGCCTGTTTACGCCGAAATGGCAGGTGCGAACCCAGCGAACTGATCAGGTTGTCAAAGCGCATTTTGAAGGCAGGGGGGCGCTCAATGATCGGTAACTGGTAGTGTTTCTGGTTGGTTGCATTGAGGTTGACCGCTATGATCAGGTCGCAGTGGCTCGACACCACGGGAATGATCGGCAACGGATTGAGGATGCCGCCGTCGACCAGCATGCGGTTGCCTTGCACGACAGGTGTGAACAAGCTGGGAATTGCCGCCGAGGCACGCATCGCCTGGTGCAGGCAGCCTTCCTGAAACCAGATTTCCTGCTGGTTGGTCAGGTCAGCAGCGACGGCGGTGTAGGGGATTCGCAATTCTTCGATGTTGATCTCGCCGACGATCTTGCGGATTTGGCCGAACACCTTTTCGCCCCGAATTGCCCCGAGACGGAAGCTGACATCCACCAGACGCAGCACATCCAGGTAGTCCAGACTTTCAATCCAGTTACGGTATTCATCGAGCTTGCCCGCTGCGTAGATGCCGCCAACCACCGCACCCATGGAGCAGCCGGCAATACAGGCGATATCGTAGCCGCGACGTTCGATTTCCTCGATGACGCCGATATGTGCATAACCTCGAGCACCACCCGACCCTAACACCAGTGCTACACGTTTACTCATGGTTGCTCCTGGGCGGCATTCGACCGTCAATGGTCTAACAATGCACCTAATCGTAGCTGTGCTTCAATCGATAGATGCGCTGCGATAGGCTGAGCGCGGCACTTTTGTACAGCTGTGCCGTCGAAGTCTCCAACTTGATTTTTTTTGTTGAGGTATTGCTGATGAAAGCTTGGATTACCCTGCCGCTGATTGCCCTGGCCCTGAGCGGTTGTGCCGGTAAAACGGCCTATCGCGACAGTTGTGCCACCCAGCTCGACGCAGCCTGGAAAGAGCTCGACCTGGCCAAGGCCGAAGGCTTTGCCGGCACGGTAAGCTACTCTAAGGCTTTGTCACTGTTGACCGGTGCCAAGACCCAGCAACAGTTCGAGGCATTTGAAGGCTGTACCAACAAAGCCGAGAAAGCCCGCTTCTATATCCGTGAATCCCGCGCTGGACGTTGACCCCTCAGGAGTAGGACATGGCGGCAATGCTTGATCATGTAATCGTCCAGATGCTGAGCCTGCAGGTTCGCTTGATGGCCTGTCAGGCGCGTCTTGAGGCTAATACCGACAGCGAGGCGTTGCATGATTTGCGCATCGGTGTACGGCGTCTGCGTAGCCTGCTAAGGCCCCTGCGGGGCTTGCCCGGGGTTGATCAGCTGGAGCATGCCGCTGGCAAACTGGGCGAGCTGACAACCCCGTTGCGCGACCGCGAGGTATTGGCCGCTCAACTGCTGGAGCGTGGTCAGTATGCTGCTGCCCAGCGGCGCCTGGAGAAAGAGGGCGAGGTGTTCGCGCAGGTAGCTGTCAGTGCTGAGCTGCAACGTGTGCAGGCAATCATTGATGCGTTTCCCATGTTTTTACGTGCCGCGCAGCGTCAGAAGCTGATTCGCCGCTTGAGCCAGCGCATCGACAAGCGTTTGCGGGGGCAATGGAAAGACGTCCACAAGGCGCTCAACGACCCTGCCCATGATCGTCATCGCCTGCGCTTGTTGATCAAGCGGGTGCGCTATGGCGCTGAGGTGTATCCGCAGCTGGAGTGCCTGAGTGATCGGCTTCAGCGGCAACTGAAGGGCGTACAGGGCGATCTGGGCGACTGGCACGACCTGGTACAGTGGTTGTCACAGGCCGAACAGCAAGGCGACCTGGCACCCTGCGTCACGCACTGGCAGAACCAGTTACGTGAGGCAGAGATCCGCGCCGACCAGAGCCTGGCGAAACTGCTGGCTGACATGGAACGTCGCTAAGCCGATCAATTGCCATGGCCTGAATCGCTTTGCCTGGCGTCAACGGCGGTGCCCTGGCGTTGCAAGGCAAGCGCGGCGAGGAGGGCGATCACCCCCACGGCCAGTACGCCCAGGTCCACATTGAACAGGCCGGCCAGCACCATCAGCGTGCCAAGGATGAACAGCGGCACGGCAATCAGGTGGAGCGCCAGTTTGGTTGGATGGTGGTGGTAGTGTCGCCATTGCCAGGCGTGCACGTTGGGTAGGCGTTTGCTCATCGCAAGGCTCCTCAGGCAGTTACGTCATACCTGAAGAATAGTTTGGCCCCCGAAGGGGGGCCAATGCGACCTCTCTATTGAGGTTATAGCTTGAGCTGGCCGATGGCTTTGCTCAATTCGCCGGCCAGGGTCGCCAGTTCGCTACTGGTGGTGGCCGAATCGACGGTCTGCTGCACGGTTTCTTCGGTCACGTCGCGAATACTGACCACCGCGCGGTTCATTTCTTCGGCCACCTGGCTTTGCTGTTCAGCCGCGACAGCAATCTGGGTGTTGCTTTCACGCATTTGTGCCACGGCACTGGTGATCTCGGCCAGGGCTTCACCGGCTTCCTGCGCTTGCTTGACGCAATCGTCGGCCTTGTACGAGCTTTCCTGCATGAAATCCACAGCATCGCGGGTGCCGGCCTGCAAGGCGGCGACCATGGTGGTGATCTCGTCGGTAGAGGTTTGTACGCGCTTGGCCAGATTGCGCACTTCGTCGGCGACCACCGCGAAGCCACGGCCCAGGTCACCCGCACGTGCGGCCTCAATGGCCGCGTTGAGGGCCAGCAGGTTGGTTTGTTCGGCGATGCTATGGATCACGCTCACCACACCGTTGATCTTCTGGCTGTCTTCGGCAAGCTGGTGGATCATCTCAGCGGTCTGCTGCACGCCACTGGACAGCCCGGCGATCGAGGTTTGTACCCGGCTGACCACTTCCTTGCCGCTGCCTGCGAGGGTGTCGGCAGTCTGCGACAGGTCGCGTGTGGCGCCGGCATGCTGAGCGATGTGGTACACGGTGGCGGACATCTCGTTGATCGCTGTCGCGGCCTGGTCGGTTTCACTTTGCTGGCCGAGCATGCCGTGGCGTACCTCGCTCATGCTCGTGGCCAGGCGTGCGGCGCCGGAGTCAAGCTGCGCTGCCGTGCGCGCGACAGTGTTGACGACACGGTGGTAGGTGGTCTGCATGGCGTTGAATGCCGAAGCCATCTGCCCGACCTCATCACCGCAGGCCAGGGGTACCCGGGCCGAAAGATCACCGGTTTTCTCCACGTGGAGCATCACGTCCTTGAGTGTGTTGAGCTGGCTTAGCAGGAACCGGATCAGCAGTTGCGAGGCGCAGAGCATGGCCAGCATCAGGATCAGTACGCACACGGCATAGTTGGCGAAGCGGTCGCTGAACACTTGAATCAGGCTCGGGGCCTGGGCCAGCACGGCGACCTGTTGACCGTCGCGGCTGATGACCTGGGCACCAATCAGTGGGTTGTCACCCAGCACCGGGAAGCGGTTCAGCGCGACCCAGCCTTGTGCAGTGCTCAGGGCGGGCAGGGCTTCACCATTGAAGCTCGGGGTTTGCCCGGCACTGATGCTCAGATAACGCTGGTCCTGGGGCAAAGGCTGACCGGCAGGCCAGGCGGCCAGCAGGCGAGCCTCCACCTGAGCCTTGTTCTGGGCTTCCTCGGCCCGGGCCTGTTGTTCCAGATGCACGGCATACAGCACCAGAAACAATGTTGTAACGAAGGCGACAGCGTTGACGGCCCAGAATTTGTACTTCAGGGAGATATTGCTAAGCCAGGCACCCATGGTAGGTCTTCTCTGATTGAGCGGAAATATTTTTGGCAAGGTGCCATCATTTTGCCTTCGCTTTTACGGGTAAGTCTTGATATGCGTCAAGCAATCACTGGCAGGTTGAAGAAGGCCCGGGCGCAGTCGGTGGTATGGGCGGCCAACTGTTCCGGTGTTTCGCCGCGATGACGCGCCACTTCATTGAGCACTTCGGGCAGAAAGGCCGGCTCATTGCGACCGCTTTTCGGCTTGGGCCGCAGGCTGCGCGGTAGCAGGTACGGGGCATCGCTTTCCAGCATCAGTCGCCCACGGGGAATGCTGCTCACCAGCGGATGGAGGTGGGTGCCTCGGCGCTCGTCACAGATCCAGCCGGTGATCCCGATATGCAGGTCCAGGTCAAGGTAGCCGAACAGCGCAGTGCGCTCACCGGTGAAGCAATGCACCACGGCGGCAGGCAGGCGATCGCGGAAATCCTTGAGGATCTGCAGCAGACGCTCGCTGGCATCGCGTTCGTGCAGGAACACGGGCATCTGTAGCTCAACTGCCAGGCTCAGGTGTTCCTCCAGGACTTTTTCCTGTTGTGGGCGCGGAGAGAAGTCGCGGTTGAAGTCCAGCCCGCATTCACCCACGGCACGTACCCGTGGTTGCTCCAACAGTGCGCGCAGTTGCCGTGCACTGTCTGTTGTCCAACTGCTGGCGTCGTGTGGGTGGATACCGGCGGTACTGAACAAGCGCAGGCCCGGTTCATCAAGTTGCTGGCACAGCTCCAGTGCCTGTTCGCTACCCGCCAGGCTGGTACCTGTCACCAGCATCTGACATACACCGGCGGCTTGGGCACGCTCAAGCAATGCCGCCTGCTGGCCGGCAAAGCTCGGGTTGGTCAGGTTGACGCCGATGTCGATGAGTTGCATGGTCCTACCTCGGGGTATTGGCTTTATATGCCTGAAAATGCTGAAAAATAACAACAAATCAAAGATTTTCAACAATGCTTGATCGTGTTCTGCGCGGATCCCTGTGGGAGTTGGCGTGCCGACGATGCAGGCGCCTTGAATGCCCTGACACCCCGCCGATGTCATAGCAGGCAAGCCTTCATCTCACCTGGAACACACAAGGCCTGCTTCATAGGTCTTTTGTTTCTGAGTGTGTTGACAGCCCGCCCGCCGCTTCTCTAGGATGCTGACTTGCGCCGATTTAAACAGCTACTTGCGGGGCGCAGGACACTCCCTGATGGGTGACCGAATACCGCTAAAACGCTGGTTCGGTGACGCCTCCCACCGCAGCCCAGCGGGATCTGCGAGGCGGAGAAATACTCCATGAGTTGCCCACGTACCAGTGTTTGCCTAAGCCCTCTTCCTGCCAGCCAAGCGGCGCGTACGCCACGTATTCTGCTCGGTGGCCAGCATCAACCGACACTCCTGCGTTACCTCGATGGCTGGCCACGCCGCAAAGGTCGCGCTACGGCCTTCCTGATCCAGTTTGCCGCCAACAACGTTGCACTGAGCGGCTTCGCTAATGACCGTTTCGATTTGGCAGTGGTGCAGTCGCCCTCGGCTGAAGAGGCCGCAGAGGTCATCGGCCATCTGACCCGTATCGCTCGCCAAGGCCTGATTACCCGCGCCTGACCCGCCTTTGTCCGCGCCGTGACCTCAAGGTGCGGCGCTGGTGTTCAGGGGTAGTCGATTTCGACGATGTAAACGAGTTGCTCACCGGTGGGTGTCTGCACCCGTACTTCGGCGTCCAGCGCCTTGCCGATCAGGGCTCTGGCCAGCGGTGAGTCGATGCTGATCAGGCCCAGTTTCAGGTCCAGTTCATCCGGGCCGACGATACGGTATCGCGACTGCTCCCCGTCCTCGTTCTCGATGGTGACCCAGGCGCCGAAATACACTTTGTTCGGGTCGCTGGGGCGCTCACTGACAACCTTCAGGTTCTCCAACCGTTTGGTCAGGAAGCGTACACGGCTGTCAATTTCGCGCAGCATTTTCTTGCCGTAGGTGTACTCCGCGTTTTCCGAACGGTCGCCTTGAGCTGCCGCCTCGCTCACGGACTGGGTGACCTGGGGGCGGCGCACGTGCCACAGTTCATGTAACTCAGCACGCATACGTGCTTCGCCTTCAGGCGTGATCAAAGCGGTGCCGGCAGTGCGCGGCGGGCGATAACGACTCATGGGGCAGGGTGTCTCTTGGTGATTGCCTGGTACAGGTAGCGGTCTGTTGATATGAGCATCGCGAGTCTATCAGCCCTCGCGCAGCACGGTCAGTGGGCTGGCATTCAGCGCACGGCGCGTGCCGTATACCCCTGCGCTACCAATCAGCAACGCGCCCAGTACCGGTAGCACCAGCAGCCAGGGATGCGGGCTCCATTTCAAGTCAAAGGCATAGTGGTACAGCAGCAGGCTGATCAGTTCAGTGCCGAGTGCGGCAAGCAGGCCGCTGGCAGCACCGAGCAAGCCGAACTCGATACGTCGGGTCTTGGTCAGCAAGCGGCGACCGGCCCCCAGTGCCCGCAGCAGTGCACCTTGGTGAATGCGTTCGTCGAGTGTCGCCTGCAGGCCGGCGAACAGCACTGCCAACCCCGCAGCCAGAACAAACAACAGCACGTACTCCACCGCCAGGGTCACCTGGCCAAGGATGCTGCGCAGTTGATTGAGCAAGGCGTCGACCTGAAGGATGGTCACCGCCGGAAAGGCGCGGGACAGGGCCACGAGTTGCGCGTCATGGCCAGGCGCCAGGTAGAAGCTGGTCAGGTAGGTGGTCGGCAGGTTTTGCAGGGTGCCGGGCTGGAAGATCATGTAGAAGTTGGGCTGGAAGCTGTCCCAGTTGACGGTGCGTAGGCTGCTGACCAGCGCCTCGCGTTCCATGCCGCCAATGCTGAACGTCAGGTGGTCACCGAGCTTGAGCTTAAGGCTGGCGGCCAGGTCGGCTTCAACTGATACACCGGGCAGGGCGTCTGCCGGGGGCGTGGCCTGCCACCACTGACCGGAAACGAGGGCGTTGCCCTGTGGCAGATCGGCTGCCCAGGTCAGGCTCAGGTCACGCTGGATGGCGCGATCGCCGGTGGAGTCCTTGCTGACGATTTGCTGCACCGCTTGGCCGTTGATGTGTGTCAGGCGGCCGGGAATCACTGGGTACAGCGGTGCTGCTTGGGCGGAGAACTCGCTCAGGCGGTGGGCGAAGTCAGCTTTGTCATCCGGCAGGATGTTCAAGGCAAAGTAGTTCGGCGCGTCTTTGGGCAACTGGTTTTGCCAGGTGTCGAGCAGTTCGCCGCGCAGCAGGGCGATCAGCGCCATGGCCAGGAGGATCAGGCCGAAGGCCAGTGACTGGCCCGCCGCGCCCAGCGGATGGCGCAGCAGCTGACCGAGGCCCAGACGCCAGGCCAGCGGTGCGTTGGCCAGCAGGCGGCGCAGGCTGCGCAAGCCAAGCAGCAACAGGCCGCCGAGCAGCAGGGCAGCGATCAGACCGCCGCCCAGCAGGGCAAAGGTCAGCAACAGGTCCAGGCTCAGCCGCCACATGATCAGGCCCAGGGCGAACAACGCTGCGCCATACACCAGCCAACTGCTTGACGGGACGGGCAACAGGTCGCGGCGCAGCACGCGCAACGGCGGAACCCGGCCCAGGGCGGCAAGGGGAGGCAAGGCGAAGCCCGCCAGCGCCACCAGGCCGGTGGCAATGCCGGCCAGTGCCGGGGCAATACCGCCTGGTGGAATCTCGTTGGGTAGCAAGCCTTTGAGTAGTTGGAACAGGCCAAACTGGGCGAGCCAGCCCAGCAATGCGCCGCTGAGGGTCGCAGCGCCGCCAAGCATTGCCAGTTGCAGGCAGAACAATGAGAGCGCCTGGCGCCGCGAAAGGCCCAGGCAGCGCAGCAGGGCGCTGGCATCGAAGCGCCGGCTGGCGAAACGGCTGGCCGACAGGGCCACGGCCACGCCTGCCAGGAGCACGGCCACCAGGCTGGCCATGTTCAGGTAGCGTTCGGCCTTGCCCAGCGCACCGCCGATCTGGCGGTTGCCGTCACGTGAGTTCAGCAGTTGCTGGTGGGCGGCCAGCGCCGGTTTGATAGCCTGCTGATAAGCGCTCAGCGCGGCCGGTACGCCGCGCCACAGGTCGCGGTAGGTGACCCGGCTGCCGGGCTGAACCACGCCGGTAGCGTCAAGGTCGGCCAGGTTGATCAGTACCCTGGGGGTCAGGCTGTAGAAGTTGCCGGCGCGATCCGGTTCGTAGGTCAGCACCCGGCTCATGCGCAGGCTCTTCATGCCGACGTCAATGCTGTCGCCGATTTTCAGGTTCAGCGCTGCCAGCAGGCGTGACTCGACCCAGGCCTCGCCCGGTGCCGGGCCTGTGCCAGGGGTTTCTGTGGCATGGGGCTCTGCCGCGCTGCGCAGTTCGCCGCGTAGCGGGTAGTTGTTGTCTACTGCCTTGACGCTGGAGAGCTGGATACCGCTGTCGGCAGCGATAACACTGGAAAACTCAACGACACGGGCATGTTCGAGGCCTTGGTCGATACCGGCGTTGATTTGCGCTGTACTCGCCGGTGCGCTGCCTTGCAGCACCAGGTCGGCCCCCAGGAACTCGGTGGCGCGTAGCAACATGGCACCGTTCAGGCGTGCGCCGAAGTAGCCGATGGCGGTGCTGGCGGTCACCGCAATGACCAGGGCAAAGAACAGCACGCGCAGCTCGCCTGCACGGGCATCACGCAGTAGCTGACGAAACGCCAGGCTCAGCAGACGGAAAAACGACAGATGTGCCATCAGGGCTCCAGGGGGGTGACCAGGTGACCGGCATCCAGGTGGATCAGGCGACGGCAGCGTTTGGCCAGGCGTTCGTCGTGGGTGACCAGTACCAGCGTAGTGCCACGTTCCTTGTTCAGTTCAAACAACAGGTCGCTAATGCGTTCGCCGGTGTGGCTATCGAGGTTGCCTGTCGGTTCATCGGCAAACAGCACGGCAGGGTCTGCGGCAAAGGCCCGGGCGATGGCCACTCGCTGCTGCTCACCCCCGGAAAGCTGGCGCGGCGAATGGCTCAGGCGCTGGCCCAGGCCAACCCGTTCCAGCAGGCTGCGAGCGTGTTCGCGGGCGTCGCGACGGCCGTCGAGCTCCAGGGGCAGCATGACGTTCTCCAGTGCACTCAGGCTGTCCAGCAACTGGAACGACTGGAAAACAAAACCGACATGTTCGGCACGCACCTGGGCGCGTCGGTCTTCGTCCAGGCTGCCAAGATCATGCCCGGCCAGGGTGACAGAGCCGGCGCTGGGCAGGTCAAGGCCGGCAAGCAGGCCGAGCAGGGTCGACTTGCCTGAACCCGAGGCGCCAACGATGGCCAGGCTGTCGCCCTGTTTCAGGTCCAGCGACAGTTCATGCAGGATAGTCAGATCGCCTTCCGCGCTGGGAACCACTTTGCTAAGGTTCTGCGCAATGAGAATGCTGGGGCCCATGGAGAATCCGATGCGAGTGTGGATATTGAGTGCCGGTCTGGCCTTGCTGTGCATGGCACAGCTTGCCACGGCGGGTACCGTGTTGATCGTCGGGGATAGTATCAGCGCGGGTTTCGGCCTGGATACCCGTCAAGGGTGGGTGTCGTTGCTGCAGGCGCGCCTGAAAACCGAGGGATTCGACAGCCAGGTGGTTAACGCGTCAATCAGTGGCGATACCAGTGCAGGGGGCCAGGCGCGCCTGCCAGCGCTGCTTGCAGAGCACAAGCCCGCGCTGGTGGTGCTTGAGTTGGGCGGCAACGATGGCCTGCGCGGGCAGTTGCCGGCGCAATTGCAACAAAACCTTGCTGCGATGATCGACAGCTCCCGCGCTGCGGGCGCCAAGGTGGTTCTGCTGGGCATGCGCTTGCCACCCAATTATGGCGTTCGCTACACCGAAGCGTTTGCCAGGGTTTATGACAATCTGGCCAAGGATAAACAGGTCCCTCTGGTGCCGTTTTTTCTTGAGGGTGTGGGCGGCGTGCCCGAGCTGATGCAGGCCGATGGGCTGCATCCGGCACAGGGAGCACAGCAGCGGCTGCTGGATAATGCCTGGCCGGTGATAAAACCGCTGCTTTGACGCTTTTCTAGTGACCGGCTTTCGGCTAATGTTGCGCCCCCGATTTGGAGCCCTCAATGCCGCGTCCCGCCTGGTCCCTGTATGCCTATCAATTGATCGAGCCCGACGAACAGCTTGATCTGTTCGCCTGCCAGGAGATCCGCGTTCATCTGGTGGCCCGTCAACTGGAGCTGGGGTGTTCGGCAGACCGTACCTTGTGCGGTACGTTGCTGCCCGCTCAGCCGCGGTGGTCCGGGGTAGAGCGTTCGATCTACCGTGACCGGCGTCTGTGTCCGCTATGTCGGGCGATTCTCGATGCCCAGCGGCGTGGCACACGGCCGGTGTGGCCGCAACTCTGACAGCATTTGCCTGTCATATGCGCACGTAACCGTTCACCCCGATGTCTCCCGGTCAGGCGGGGGCGGGTGTACAATCGCTGTCTTGCCCCTATTGAATTAGCGAAGGATTTTCCGGATGTTGTCGCGCTTTCCCGCCGTCACCCGTTGCCTGTCTATTGCCGCCGTGCTGGCGACAGGTTCCGCCACTGCCCTGGAGCTGCCTCTGCCGCCGCCCGGGGAAGACGTCGTTGGCCAGGTCCAGGTTATCAAGGCCAAGTACGAAGACACCTTCGCCGACATCGGCACTGCCAATGACCTGGGTTACCTGGAGATGGTTGCTGCCAACCCCGGTGTCGACCCATGGCTGCCGGGTGTGGGTACCGAGATTGTTCTGCCAACCCGTTACGTCCTGCCGCCAGGTCCGCGTGAGGGTATCGTGATCAACCTGGCTGAGTACCGTATGTACTACTTCCCGAAAGGGCAGAATGTGGTGCATACCTTCCCGCTGGGTATTGGTCGTGAAGGCTGGGGTTCGCCAATTGCACAGACCAAGATCACTGCCAAGACGCCAAACCCGACCTGGACGCCACCGGCTTCGATTCGGGCCGAGCACGCGGCCGATGGTGATCCTCTGCCGAGCATTGTACCGGCCGGGCCGGACAACCCACTGGGGCCGTTCAAGTTCACCCTGGGCGTACCGGGTTACCTGATTCACGGTTCCAACAAGAAGTTCGGTATTGGCATGCGTACCAGTCACGGGTGTTTCCGCATGCTCAACAACAACGTGCTGGCCCTGTCGAAGATGGTGCCGGTCGGCACCCCGGTGCGCATCATCAATGAGCCTTACAAGTTCGGCATCAGTGCGGGCAAGGTTTATCTTGAAGCGCATACGCCGCTGGATGACAAGGGCAATCCCTCGGTGGTCGACAAGCACACTGCGGTCATCAATGCCTTGCTCAAGCGTCAGGATCTGGCCAATAACCTGCGCATGAACTGGGACATGGTGCGCGATGTTGTTGCCGCTGAAGATGGCATGCCAGTGGAGATCGCTGTACCGGGCGCAGCCCCCGCGCCGATGGTTTCCAGCGTGCCGCTCGAGATCCAGTAATACGCCGGGGTGCTGCAAGGGCCTGCCGTTGTGCAGGCCTTTTTATTGGTGTTCAACTTTAGTCTAGGCAATAAAAAAGCCGGCCCACAAGTGGGCCGGCTTCATAACAATCCCGAAAGATTATTATTTGCGGCTGGCTTTTTCCAGCATGCGCAGAGCGCGCTCGTTAGCTTCATCAGCAGTCTGTTGAGCTTTTTGAGCTGCAGCCAGAGCGTCGTCAGCTTTACGATAGGCTTCATCAGCACGAGCTTGTGCACGAGCTGCTGCGTCTTCGGTAGCAGTCAGACGAGCTTCGGTTTCTTTGGATACGCTGCTGCAACCGGTAGCCAGAACTGCGGCCAGAGCCAGAGCAGAGAATTTCAGAACGTTGTTCATCGTGTTCCCCTTCAAGGACTTTCTATTAAAGAGCCATCTCTCAACAAAGAGAAACTGGCCGGCGTACATACTACCCATTACTTGTAGTAAGTAAACTGACACAGCGCAAGAACTGGAAAAAAATTACGCTTCTGTCGAAACCGACACAGTCGCTGTATGAAAAGCATTCAGCTGTAGACGTTTCAGGTTGCAGTATCTAGTGTAAGGCGTTGTTTTTTGTTGAACTAAAGGTGACTTTAACGGTCATCCTTCGTCACAGGACTAGAACATCCGGTAACTGTCAGTGCCATTGAAGGGTACGACGTTGGCGTGCTGCTAGTGCGCGAATTTTACGATCAAGCGCCTTGAGCATCTGTACCCAGGGCGCCTACTATTTGTGACGTGCTCAGCTGCCAGAGAACGACCAGGCTCTTCTCCTTGTCCAACTGGGGCACGGGGTGGCGTAGAGGTTCCTTCGCCGGACAAACATCGGTAAGGTAGGGGTCAAATACAAGACCCGCGAGGAGTAGTGATGAGCGAGGCGTTGTCCATCCACCATGACCAGGCTGGTCATCAGTTCGAGACCAATGTGGACGGTCATCGTGCGTACTTGACCTACATGGATCTGGGGAAGCAGACCCTGGATATCTACCGTACATTCGTGCCCAACGCGTTGCGCGGTCGCGGCATTGCAGCGGCACTTACCGAGAAGGCGCTTGAGTACGCCGATACCATGGGCTACACGGTGATTCCGTCCTGTTCCTATGTCGAACGCTATATGGAGCGTCATCAACGGCAGTCGTCGAAAGCCTGAATACCTGCCAGCAACCGCGGCAAATACAAAAACGCCGGGCATTTGCCCGGCGTTTTTGTGTGCGTGCTACTAGCCCCGTTGACGCTTGGGCAGTACATCCTTGAGCTTGGCGTGCATGCTGCGCAGCGTGTTCGCCGTGGTGTCCCAGTCGATGCAGGCATCGGTGATCGAGACGCCGTACTGCAGTTCGTAGAAAGGTTTTTCGGAATAGCCTGGCAACCCCAGTTCAGGTGGCTCTCGACCATCAAGCCAATGATCGACTGATTGCCTTCGAGGATCTGGTTGGCCACGTTCTCCATGACCAGTGGCTGCAGTGCCGGGTCCTTGTTGGAGTTGGCATGGCTGCAGTCGACCATGATGTTCGGCTTGATCTTGGCTTTGGTCAGGGCCTGCTCGCAGAGTGCCACGCTGACCGAATCGTAGTTTGGCTTGCCGTTACCGCCGCGCAGTACCACGTGGCCGTAGGCGTTGCCTTTGGTGGTGACGATGGAAACGCCACCTTCCTGGTTGATACCCAGGAAGCGGTGGGGGCTGGAGACCGATTGCAGGGCGTTGATCGCTACGGTCAGGCCACCGTCGGTACCGTTCTTGAAGCCGACGGCCGAGGACAGGCCCGAAGCCATTTCTCGGTGGGTTTGCGATTCAGTGGTGCGTGCACCAATGGCCGACCAGCTGATCAGGTCCTGCAGGTATTGTGGCGAAATCGGGTCGAGCGCTTCAGTTGCGGTCGGCAGGCCCATTTCCGCCAGGTCCAGCAGCAGTTGGCGGCCGATGTGCAGGCCGTCCTGGATTTTGAACGAGTCATCCAGGTACGGGTCGTTGATCAGACCCTTCCAGCCCACGGTGGTACGCGGCTTTTCAAAATACACGCGCATGACCAGATACAGGGTGTCGGACACCTCTGCAGCCAGTACTTTCAAGCGTTCGGCGTACTCGTGGGCGGCCTTGATGTCGTGAATCGAGCAAGGGCCGACGACCACGAACAGGCGGTGGTCCTTGCCGTCGAGGATATTGCGCACCACTTCGCGGCCCGCAGTCACGGTTTTCAGCGCGGTGGCACTGAGAGGTATTTCCTTCTTGAGCTGATCGGGGGTGATCAAGGTCTCGTTGGAGGCAACGTTAAGGTCATCGATCGGTAAATCAGCCATCGTGTTACTCGTCAGGTCACGGATGCCGGCCGCCAGCGATCCCCGTGCGGCGGAGCAGCATGATTTAACGCAGCGGGGGAGCCGAACCTTAGCGCGTTACACCGTGGCTCGACAATGGGCAAGGCCCGCTTTCCTGTGTGGGAACGCGCATAAAGACCGGTCGAGTGCGACTAAAGTGGCAGCGGGCGTGGTTGCAGCACCCGGTTCGCCTCCAGGCTGGCTTCCGAGAACTCGGTGGCGTGCCGGGCTATCCACTCCTGAGCCAGGACTTGCAGGTCGATGTCTTGAGCTTCATCGCCGGCGTGTTGTTGGCAATAGTGCTGGATCTGGCAGACCTGTTCGCTCATTCGTGCACCGAACAGCGCTTGCTCATCAACAAAGGCAATGCCGACCCGGTAGCCTTGTGCCTGCTTCTGACACCAGGCGACGTAACCCGGGTAGCGGGCATCTTCGCCGAGGGAAGGGATGATCATTTCAACCGCCATGCCGCGGCGGTAGGCCCGTGGATGGTTGCAGGCTACGCCGCCCAGGCTGATAGTGTGGAGTCGCTGGCGGAACAGGCTGGGTGACGAGCGCAAGGTCAATTCGACCGGAACGTCATCGGGGTGAGGCAGGAATCCACGCATATCGACTCCGTGTCGATTATTTGACCTTGTTTGGCTGAGTATAGTGAAGGAAAGTGAAGCGGTTGATTTACGTATGAAAGCTGATCAAAAAACAATCAGTCCAGGGGTGGTGATGGAAAGGGCGCAACAACGCATCGGTATTATTGGTACCGGCGCCATCGGTGGTTTTTATGGTGTGATGCTGGCTCGTGCCGGGTTCGACGTGCATTTTCTGTTGCGCAGTGAGTTTGCGGCGGTCAGTGAACAGGGGCTGCAAATCGACAGTGATGTTCACGGGGTGTTACGCCTGCCGTCGGTGCAGGCCTATAGCGATGCTGCTGAAATGCCACCCTGCGACTGGCTGCTGGTCGGTGCCAAGACCACCAGCAACCCGGCCCTGGCACCCTTGATCGCTCGGGCGTGCAAAGCGGGTGGCAGCGTCGTGCTGCTGCAGAACGGGTTGGGTGTCGAAGAGGCGTTGCGGCCTCTGTTGCCCGCTAACCTGCACCTGCTCGGAGGTTTGTGTTTTGTCTGCCTCAATCGCACGGCGCCGGGGGTGGTTCGGCATCAGGCGTTGGGTGCGGTGAACCTTGGCTATCACAGTGGCCCGGCGCAGGATGTATTGGCACGTCAGGCGCGAGTGGAGTCAGCTGTGGCGCTGTTTCATGCGGCGGGTATCGAGTCCCGTGGCATGCTCAACCTGGCTCAGGCGCGTTGGCAGAAGTTGGTGTGGAACGTGCCGTACAACGGCCTTTCGGTGTTGCTCAAGGCCAGCACCAGCGCGCTGATGGCGGATGCGTCCAGCCGAGCACTGAATCAGGCGTTGATGTGCGAGGTGGTGGACGGGGCGCGTGCCTGTGGCCATGTCCTGCCAGAGGGGTACGCTGAGGATCTGTTTGCCATCACTGAGAACATGCCGGATTACTGGCCGAGCATGTACCACGACTACGCTCAGGGGCGGCCGCTGGAGTTGGATGCCATCTATGCTGAACCACTGGCGCAGGCGCGTCAGGCCGGTTGCCAGCTGCCGCGAATCGAAGCGCTGTATCAGGCGCTGGCCTTCATCGATCGGCATAACCATTGATACCCCCAGGAGTGCAGCATGAGTAAAGGTCTGGTCGACAAGCTGGTGGTGGCCATTTCCTCGCGGGCGTTGTTCGACCTGAGTGAAAGCCATCAGGTGTTTCTGGCGCAGGGTGTGGAAGCCTACCGGCAGTACCAGATCGACCATGAGGATGAGCTGCTGGAGCCGGGCGATGCGTTCCCGCTGGTGCAGAAACTGCTGGGTTTGAATGACAGTCTCGGTCAGCAGCGGGTGGAGGTGGTGCTGGTGTCGCGTAACAGTGCCGACACCGGCTTGCGTGTGTTCAGTGCCATCGAACATCACGGCCTGGGCATTTCACGCGCCGCCTTTGTCGGCGGCCGCAGCCCTTATCCGTATCTGGCGGCATTTGGTTGCCACCTGTTCCTGTCGACTGATGCCGAGGACGTGCGCCGTGCGCTGGAGGCCGGTTTTGCCGCCGCGACCATTCTGTCTGGCGGTGCCCGGCGAGCGGCCAGCGATGAACTGCGTATCGCGTTTGATGGCGACGCGGTGTTGTTTTCCGATGAGTCGGAGCGCGTCTACCAGCAAGGAGGGCTAGAAGCCTTCCAGGCCAACGAACGCCAGGCGGCTCGCCAGCCGTTGGGTGGCGGCCCGTTCAAGCCGTTCCTGGCCGCGTTGCATGTGCTGCAGAAAGAGTTTCCGCAAGGCGCCTGCCCGATTCGTACGGCACTGGTTACCGCGCGTTCTGCACCCGCCCATGAGCGGGTGATCCGTACCTTGCGCGATTGGGACATCCGTCTGGACGAGTCGCTGTTTCTCGGCGGCCTGGACAAGTCGGCTTTTCTTGAAGCGTTCGCCGCCGACGTGTTCTTCGATGATCAGGCTGGGCATTGCGAGCGCGCCCGAGGTGTGGTCGCGACGGGGCATGTGCCTCATGGTGTCAGCAACGAGCACGCGCCCGGTTGAGCCCGGCGGCGCTCGCCGGACGGGGGCTGCGCATCACCTTGACGCTGCTAAGCTGAAGCGTGCGCTGCCGATTCGGCAGTCGAGGAGGGCAAATGATCCATTCGATGCTGTATGCCACAGACCTCGGTGTGTACGCGCCTTATGTCTTGCAGCATGCGCTGGCGTTGGCGCGAACCTTCAACGCGGAATTGTATGTGATTCATGCGGTTGAGCCGATGGGGCAGTTCGCTGAATCACTGCTGCAGAGCTACCTGGACGAACAGACCCTGGATGAACTGCATAGCCAGGGTGTGAACACGGTGATGGCCAATATCGAACAGCGGGTGCTGGATACGTTTCGTGATGAATTGGGTGGGCATGAGGACCTGGCCCTGATCCGTGCCGTGCGGGTGCGTCAGGGGGATCCTGCTCAGGTCATTCTGGAGCAGGCTCAGCGGCTGAGTGTCGATTTGCTGATTGTTGGCAGCCATTCCCGTGGCGCAGGGGTGTCGATTCCGCTGGGTCGGACCGCGGCGCGTGTGTTGCAGCTTTCGCCAGTGCCGGTGTACATGGTCCCCTTGGCCCAGCATCTGGGCCGGCGCAAGGGGTGAGCGGTACGTGAGCGAGGCTGTAGGAAAACCGGTGAAATAGTTCTAGATTTATTCTTCAAACCACTAATATAGTTATAACCCGTCGCTGCTGCCGGTGACGCCCAGCTGATTTGAGGGATACCTATGAAGCTTCAACAATTGCGCTACATCTGGGAAGTGGCGCACCACGACCTCAACGTCTCCGCGACAGCACAGAGCCTGTATACCTCCCAACCTGGTATCAGCAAGCAGATCCGTCTGTTGGAAGATGAGCTGGGTGTTGAGGTTTTCGCTCGTAGCGGCAAGCACTTGACGCGCGTCACGCCGGCGGGTGAGCGGATTATTACCACGGCTGGGGAAATTCTGCGCAAGGTCGAGAGCATCAAGCAAATCGCCCAGGAATTCTCCAATGAGAAAAAGGGCACCCTTTCGATCGCAACGACGCACACCCAGGCGCGTTACGCGTTGCCGCCGGTGATCAGTAACTTCATCAAGCAATACCCGGAAGTAGCGCTGCACATGCACCAGGGTTCGCCGATGCAGATTGCCGAGATGGCGGCTGATGGTACCGTCGATTTCGCCATTGCCACCGAGGCCCTGGAGCTGTTCGGCGACCTGGTGATGATGCCGTGCTATCGCTGGAACCGTTGTGTGGTCGTGCCGCAGGGGCATCCGTTGACCAAGCTGCCCAAGCTGACGCTGGAAGTGCTGGCGGAATATCCGATCGTGACCTACGTCTTTGGCTTTACCGGTCGCTCAAAGCTCGACGAAGCGTTCAGTCACCGTGGCCTGACCCCGAAAGTGGTCTTTACCGCCGCTGATGCTGACGTGATCAAGACCTATGTTCGCCTTGGCCTGGGTGTTGGTATTGTCGCCAAGATGGCTGTTGATCCCAAGCTCGACAGCGATCTGGTGGTGCTCGATGCCAGCGAGTTGTTCGAGTCCAGTGTGACCAAGATCGGTTTCCGCCGCGGCACGTTCCTGCGTGGGTTCATGTGCGACTTCATCGAGAAGTTCGCCCCGCACCTGACGCGTGAAGTAATGGCCAAGGCCATTCAGTGCCACAACAAGCAGGAACTGGAAGAGCTCTTTGACGGTGTTGAGCTGCCGGTCCACTGACCACAACGTGGTGCCACAAAAAAACCGGCCATGGGTGCCGGTTTCAGTGCTGAGAAAGCCAGCCGCGCAGAGCATGTGATTTTTGTGTCAGGCTCGCCTGCGGTGGTATCGGCGGGGTGTCAGTAAGCGCGCGGCGCCTGCATCGCGGGCAAGCCCGGCTCCTACAGGTTACGCGGGCTCTGTTGGAGCTGGCTTGCCTGCGATGGCGTCGGTGAGGTGTCAGTACGTGCGCGGCGTTTGTATCGCGGGCAAGCCTGGCGCCTACAGCTTGCGCGGTCTTTGTTGGAGCTGGCTTGCCTGCGATGGTGTCGGTATCGCAGGCAAGTCCACAAGGGGTACCCTTCAGATCAGCCCTTGCTGATCAGGTTGCCTGCATGCAGGCCGCATTCTTTCTGGGTTGACTCTTCCCACCACCAGCGGCCTTCACGCTCATGCTGGTTCGGCAGCACCGGGCGGGTGCAGGGCTCGCAGCCGATGCTGATAAAGCCGCGTTCATGCAGGCTGTTGTAGGGCAGCTCCAGCATGCGGATATAGCCCCAGACTTCTTCGCTGGTCATCTGTGCCAGTGGGTTGAACTTGTACAGCGTGTGCGCTGCTGTGGAGAAGGCACCGTCGATTTCCAGCGCGGCTACCTGGCTGCGGGTGCCTGGGCTTTGATCGCGACGCTGGCCGGTGGCCCAGGCGCTTACTGTGGCCAGTTTGCGGCGCAGTGGCTCGATCTTGCGGATACCGCAGCATTCGCCGTGACCGTCTTTGTAGAAGCTGAACAGGCCCTTTTCCTTGACGAAGGGTTCTAGCTTGCTGTGGTCGGGCGAGAGGATTTCGATCGGCAGCGAGTAGTGCTCGCGCACCTGATCAATGAAACGGTAGGTTTCCGGGTGCAGGCGACCGGTGTCGAGGCTGAATACCTTGACCTGCTTGTTCAGTTTCCAGGCCATGTCCACCAGCACCACGTCTTCGGCGCCGCTGAAGGAGATCCACAGGTCGTCACCGAAGTGCTCGAAGGCAAGTTTGAGGATGTCTTGCGGGGACTTGCTGGCGTAGGTCGCGGCCAGGGCGGCGACGTCGAAGGGTTGGCTCATCAGGCGGCTTCCGGTCTGTGAATGGCGCTTGGCGCTCGTTTAGGCTGATCTTAACAAAAAATGTCTGGCTAGACGGTTTGCATTGAATGACTGGCCGGGCTGTCGACAGAAGAAGGCAGATGTGCTTCAGAGTTGCCCCAAGGTATCGAGCAGTACCTTTACCTTGGTGATCGACTCTTGGTACTCGGCTTGCCAATCCGAATCGGCGACCACTGCGCCGCCGCCCCAGCAGCAGGCCTGGCCGTCCTTGATCAGCAGGCTGCGGATCGCAATGGAGCTGTCCATTTCGCCGCGCACGTCGATGTAAATCAATGAGCCGCAGTACAGCGCCCGTCGGCTGGGTTCCAGTTCGTCGATGATCTGCATGGCGCGGATTTTCGGGGCGCCGGTGATCGAACCGCCGGGGAAGCTACCGGCGATCAGGTCCAGCGCGTCCTTGTCGGCTGCGAGTTTCCCGGTGACGACACTGACCATGTGGTGGACGTTGGGATAGCTTTCCAGGCTGAACAGTTCCGGGACTTTAACCGTACCGATTTCACAGCTGCGGCCCAGGTCGTTGCGCAGCAGGTCGACGATCATCAGGTTTTCTGCACGGTCTTTGCTGCTGGCCAGCAATTGGGCGGCATTCTCGGCGTCTTCGACAGTGTCCTGGCTGCGCGGTCGGGTGCCCTTGATCGGGCGTGTTTCTACCTGGCCGGCGTGTACCTGGATGAACCGCTCGGGCGAGAAGCTCAGCAGGGCGCTGCCGTCTGCCAGTGCCTGGAACCCGGAGAACGGGGTAGGGCAGGCGCTGCGCAGGGCGCGATAGGCGCGCCAGGGATCGCCCTGGCACGGTGCCCGGAAGCGCTGGGTGAGGTTGATCTGGTAGCAGTCGCCCGCATGGATGTAGTGCTGCACGCGCTCGAACGCCTGGCGATACTGCTCGGGGGAAAGATCGCCGCGCATTGGCGCCTTCAGCGTGAAATCGGCCTTGTCGTCGGTGACAGCTGGTGCGTGGAACAGGCGCAGCAGGCGCTGTGCTTCGTCAGGTGCCAGGCTTGGGTGAAACACCAACTGGGTGGTGCCGCGCTGATGGTCGCTGATCAGTGCCCAGGCATACAGCCCCAGGCCGGCATCCGGCAGGCCCAGGTCATCCACTGCCAGCGCTGGCAGTGTTTCAAGGCGTCGCCCGAAGTCATAGCTGAGGTAGCCTATGAGGCCCCCGGCGAAGGGCAGTTGCAGATCATCGGGCAGGTCTGCAGTACCGAGGCGCTTCAGGCTGTCGCGCAGGCGCTGGAGATAGTCAATGCCGGTTTCGCCATCATGGGGTGACAACTGCTCTACTGGCCAGGCGCTCAGCAGGTCATAACGCCCTCGGCTGGCGTTCGGGCGGGCGCTGTCGAGCAGGATGGCGCCAGGTGCCTGGCGGACACGGGCAAAGTAATCGGCAGGGTCGGCCTGGTAGGGCAGGGGATGAACGGTGCAGGTGGGCATTCGCATCAAGAGCTGTCAGGGCGGGGAACGGATTGTAGTCCTCCGCAGGCGTTGCTCCTAGAGGTGTGCGCGCAATTGAGGCACCCGGTGTCGCCCTGAGGGTAGGTTTGTACCCCTCAGGGCGTTACATCAGTTGTTCGGCACGTGGCCAAACAGCTCCTGGGTGAAGCGAACCCGCTCTTCCACGGTTTCCTGCACGCCATTCTTCGCCAGGGCTTCCAGGTGGGCCTCGATGGCGTGGGTGCGCTGTGTCAGGCCGCAATCGTTGGCGATCTGGATGTTCAGGCCGGGGCGAGCGTTGAGCTCAAGGATCAGCGGGCCCTTGTCCTGGTCCAGCACCATGTCGACACCGATGTAACCCAGGCCACACAGCTCATAACAACCGGCGGCCAGCTTCATGAAGCCGTCCCAGTTTGGCAGTTGCACGCCGTCTACCGCGTTGGTGGTGTCCGGGTGCTTGCTGATGATGTTGTTCAGCCAGGTGCCGCGCAGGGTGAGCCCGGTGGCGAGGTCGACCCCGACCCCGATGGCGCCCTGGTGCAGGTTGGCCTTGCCGCCAGACTGGCGCGTCGGCAAGCGCAGCATGGCCATGACCGGGTAGCCCATCAGGACAATGATGCGGATGTCCGGTACGCCCTCGTAGCTGATGCTCTTGAAGATCTGGTCAGGGGTGACCCGGTACTCGATCAGTGCCCGGTCGCGGTGCCCGCCCAGGGAGTAGAGGCCGGTCAGGATGCTGGAGATCTGGTGCTCGATTTCCTCGTGGCTGATGATCTTGCCCGAGACGGTCCGGTAGCGGTTCTCGAAACGGTCGGCGATGACCAGAATGCCGTCGCCACCGGCGCCTTGGGCCGGCTTGATCACGAAATCACTACGCCCGCCGATGATCTCGTCGAGCTTTTCGATCTCTTTCTCGGTGGAGATGATCCCGTACATTTCCGGCACATGAATGCCGGCCTTGATCGCACGCTCCTTGGTGATGATCTTGTCATCGACGATCGGGTACAGGTGGCGCTTGTTGTACTTGAGGACATAGTCCGCATTGCGCCGGTTGATACCCATGATGCCCCGGGCCTCCAGGGCTTTCCAGGTTTTCCAGAGACCGAACATCAGGCGTCCTTCACAAAGGCTTTGAAACGGACCAGCTCCGTCAGGCGATAGCCGCGATAACGGCCCATTGCCAGCATGAAGCCCACCAGAATCAGCAGTACCGCCGGGAAGGTGAAGACGAAGTACACCAGTTCCGGCACGCTCATCAGCAAGTGCGCTAGCGAGGCTGCGAACAGGGTGCCGACGGCCACTTTCATCGCATGGCCACCACCACGCTCTTCCCAGGTAATCGACAGGCGTTCGATGGTCATGGTCAGGATCACCATCGGGAACAATGCGACCGACAGGCCACGCTCCAGGCCGAGCTTGTGGCTGAACAGGCTGATGGCGGCAATCA
This sequence comes from Pseudomonas sp. HLS-6 TE3448, assembly GCF_053629555.1. NCBI lineage: Bacteria > Pseudomonadati > Pseudomonadota > Gammaproteobacteria > Pseudomonadales > Pseudomonadaceae > Pseudomonas > Pseudomonas sp. HLS-6 TE3448. The sequence continues at coordinate 3,138,749 of NZ_JBRJIO010000001.1, forward strand.
GTACCACGACGAAGGTCAGTACCACCGACAGGCGTGGCAGCATCTGCAGCTTCAGGTGCTCAAGGTAGGAGCGTAGCGACAGGCCCAGCGCGGTAATGATGGTAAACAGGACGATGCCGAAGCCCAGTTGGGTTTCGCGGAAGGCCAGGGCGATCAGTACCGGGGTAAAGGTGCCGAGGGTCTGCAGGCCGATCAGGTTGCGCAGGACCAGGATCACCAGTACGCCAATCGGGATCATGACCATGATCATGAACGTCTGCTGGGTCTGCAGGGGCAGGCCGTACAGTGAGTACTCCAGAAAGTCGGCGTCGGTATTCTCGTCGGTCAGCTTGGCCAGGCGGATGGCGTTCATCTCGCTGTTGTTCAGGCTGAAGCTGACGTTGGCTTTCTTGCCGCCATCGACGGTGATCAGGTTGTCATCGCCCGTCCACCACAGCAGGCGGTCGCTCGGCAGGCCCTGTTCGCCGGTGTCCGGGTTGAAGTACAGCCAGTCGGTGCCGTTGAAGCTGCGCAGCCACAGTTCAGGGGTTTGTGGTTGGTCGGCCAGCAGGCGGATGGTATGGACTTTTTCAATCGGTACGTGGGCAATCGACAGCAGCAGGTCGATGATCTTGGCCTTGTGCAGGCTTGAGGTATCGCCGGCCAGCAGCAGCTTGACGTTGTCATCGTTGACGTTGTTGACGCGCTTGATGGTCTCGCTGACAAAGGTCTCGACGTCTGCCGAATGCTGGCGGATAGGAGCCATCAGCGCTTCGGCGGCGATCTTCTCCGGGCCTTCGACGGGCAGGCTGTCACGGAAGGTGGGACCTTTGGCCTTGGGTTTTTCGGCGCTGTAGCGCTTTGTCAGTACCAGGCGGTAGTAGAGGGTCTGGTTGCCGCTGGCGCGGCGTGCCGACCAGGTCACCTTGCGGTTGCCATCGACGCGGTTGACGCTGACGCCGTAGTTGTTGGAAATGAAGCTCTCGTTGAGGCTGACGTAGTCACTGCTCAGCGGTGGCACGAACATCTGGACCTTGACCGGGTCTTTGGCGCTGGCGACGAACTCGACCTTGGCGTCGATGTTCCACAGGTCGTCCGTCTCGTCTTCGGTGACCGGGATGCCGAGGAAGAAGATCTGGTAGGCCGTGACCAATACGCCCAGCAACACCAGAACGGTGATCAGGACTTTGAGGTGGAGGGTAAGAGAGCGCATCGGTTTTACTCTGCGGTGTGAGCGGCGGTGGCGCAGGCGGGTTTGCCGGCAGCGTATTTAAGGCTTGGGTCGACCAGGGCATCGAAGTGTTTCAGGGCTTCGGAACCGATCAGCAGCGGGTATTGGAACGCGCTGCGGTCAGTGAGGTTCACTTCAATGGTGCGCAAGGCGTTCCCCATGCAGATATTCAGGGCAATGACAGGGCGAGCTGTGTACGCCTTGCCTTCATCCGGGTTGTAGTCGCCAGCCCGTCGCTTGATTTTGCTGACGCGGGCCAGTGGGCGTTCTATCGGATGCGAATGCGCCGCATCGATGGCCAGGTAGAAGCGCACCCAGGATTCGCCATTGCGCTTGAAGCGCTTGATGTCGCGAGCGCTGAGCGAGGCGGTCTTGGCGCCGGTGTCGAGCTTGGCGGCAACCTCAAGGTCGATGTCGGCAAGGCGGGCGTATTCGTTAAGGCCGTAGACCGTCTTGTCATTGGCTTGGCTCAGCGCCGGCAATAAAGAAAGGCTGAGCAACAGTAGAAGGGGCGTGAGTCTCATAAATCCTGGCGCGGTGCTGTGCGATGTTCGGGTCAAGGCGACTGGCAGTACTGCGCAACCTTCCTCGTTCATCTGCCATAAAAAGATGACAGACACACTATCCATGCCCCAAAGGAGGCGGCGGCATTCTATCACGCTGGTGTGCATGTGCCAGCGGCTGGCATAAGACAACATGGAAGACCTCCATGTTCGTTATTAGACGATTGTCGACAATGTTTATTTTGTCTTTGACTGGCGAGCGTTATTTGGCTAGTTTTGGCCCTATTGATTTTGAAGGTGTCGACAATATGCTGGACGCAAGCCAAGCACCCGGCGTTACGCAGGATGACTCGGAAACCCTTTCCGAAAACGTTTTCCGGCGCATTCAGGCGGCCATCGTCAAGGGCGAGATCGCCCCGGGCAGTAAAATTTCCGAGCCCGAGCTGGCGCGCACCTACGGTATCAGCCGTGGGCCATTGCGTGAGGCGATTCACCGCCTGGAGGGCCAGCGCCTGCTGGTGCGGGTTCCTCATGTCGGCGCACGGGTGGTTTCGCTCAGCCATGCCGAGTTGATCGAGCTGTACGAAATTCGCGAATCCCTGGAAGGCATGGCCTGTCGCCTGGCTGCCGAGCGAATGAGCGTAGCCGATATCGACGAACTGCGCCGGGTGCTTGATACCCATGAGCGCGACGCTACCTTCCAGGCCGGGCTGGGTTACTACCAGCAAGAAGGCGATTTCGACTTCCATTACCGAATCATCCAGGGCAGTGGCAACCGCACCCTGGTGCAGATGCTCTGTGGCGAGCTGTATCAACTGGTGCGCATGTACCGCATCCAGTTCTCCGCAACGCCCAACCGGCCACGCCAGGCGTTCGCCGAGCACCACCGTATTCTCGATGCCATCGCCGACCGTGACGGTGAACTGGCCGAGCTCCTGATGCGCCGCCATATCGGCGCCTCCAAACGCAATATCGAGCGTCATTACCTGGACGCCAACAGCCCACGAGGTGAGTCATGAGTCAGAAAAGCAGTCCCGGCCAGCGCTTTCGCGACGCGGTCGCTACCGAGCATCCTCTGCAAGTGGTAGGGGCGATCAACGCCAACCATGCTCTCTTGGCCAAGCGTGCCGGTTTCAAGGCGATCTACCTGTCCGGTGGCGGTGTTGCGGCCGGCTCCCTCGGCCTGCCTGACCTGGGTATTACCGGCCTGGACGACGTGCTGACCGACGTACGCCGTATTACCGATGTGTGCGACCTGCCGCTGTTGGTGGATGTCGACACCGGTTTTGGCTCTTCGGCGTTCAACGTGGCGCGTACCGTCAAGTCGATGATCAAGTTCGGCGCGGCCGCGATTCACATCGAGGACCAGGTGGGTGCCAAGCGCTGTGGTCACCGCCCTAACAAGGAGATCGTCTCTCAGCAGGAGATGGTTGACCGCATCAAGGCCGCTGTTGACGCCCGTACCGATGACAGCTTCGTGATCATGGCGCGTACCGACGCGCTGGCCGTAGAAGGCCTGGAATCTGCCCTGGACCGCGCAGCGGCCTGCATCGAAGCGGGTGCTGACATGATCTTCCCTGAGGCGATCACTGAGCTTGAGATGTACCGTACCTTCGCTGCCCGGGTGAAAGCGCCAATTCTGGCCAACATCACCGAGTTCGGCGCGACCCCGCTGTACACCACCGAAGAGTTGGCCTCTGCCGATGTTTCGCTGGCGCTGTACCCGCTGTCGGCGTTCCGTGCCATGAACAAGGCCGCTGAAAACGTCTACAACGCACTGCGTCGCGACGGCACCCAGAAGAATGTTGTCGACACCATGCAAACCCGCATGGAGCTGTACGACGCCATCGATTACCACGTGTTCGAGCAGAAGCTCGATGCCCTGTTCGCTCAGAAAAAGAGCTGAATCAAGGCTTGAACCTGTAATCAGCTTACGTTTCCCATAACAAATTCAAGATTGGAGAAAAGCAATGGCCGAAGCAAAAGTACTCAGCGGTGCCGGCCTGCGCGGTCAAGTTGCCGGGCAAACCGCACTGTCTACCGTAGGCCAGGCCGGTGCCGGCCTGACCTACCGCGGTTATGATGTGCGCGAGCTTGCCGAGCACGCTTTGTTCGAAGAAGTTGCCTACCTGCTGCTCTACGGAGAGCTGCCGACCAAGGCGCAACTGGCTGCCTATCAGAGCAAGCTTAAGACCCTGCGTGACCTGCCGCAGGCGTTGAAGGAAGTGCTGGAGCGCATTCCTGCCGCCGCCCACCCTATGGATGTCATGCGTACCGGCTGCTCGGTACTGGGCACCCTGGAGCCTGAGCTGACGTTCGAGCAGCAACGTGAAAAGACCGATCGCCTGCTGGCGGTGTTCCCGGCCATCATGTGCTACTGGTACCGCTTCACCCACGACGGCGTGCGCATCAATTGCGTCAGTGACGAAGAAACCCTGGGTGGTCACTTCCTGCACCTGCTGCATGACAAGAAGCCGAGCGACCTGCACGTCAAGGTGATGAACGTTTCGCTGATCCTTTATGCAGAGCACGAGTTCAACGCCTCGACGTTCACCGCCCGTGTTTGTGCCTCGACGCTTTCGGACCTGTATTCCTGCATCACCGCAGCCATTGGTTCGCTGCGTGGCCCGCTGCATGGTGGTGCCAACGAAGCAGCCATGGAAATGATCGAGCGCTTCTCTACGCCTGAGGACGCCATCAGCGGCACCTTGGCCATGCTGGAGCGCAAAGACAAGATCATGGGCTTCGGTCATGCGATCTACAAAGAGTCCGATCCGCGTAACGAAGTGATCAAGGGCTGGGCAAAACAATTGGCCGATGAAATGGGCGATACCGTGCTGTACCCGGTATCCGAAGCCATCGACAAGACCATGTGGGAGCAGAAGCGCCTGTTCCCGAACGCCGACTTCTACCATGCCTCGGCTTACCACTTCATGGGTATTCCGACCAAGCTGTTCACGCCGATCTTCGTGTGTTCGCGCCTGACCGGCTGGGCTGCTCACGTCTTCGAGCAGCGCGGCAACAACCGCATCATTCGTCCAAGCGCCGAGTACACCGGCGTTGAACAGCGTAAGTTCGTGCCAATCGAGCAACGCTGAGAAGGGTGAAGCTGAACAGGATGTGCTTGCAGGTCCCGGCAAGGCCGGCTCCTGCAGGCGCTGTTCAGCGTTACCTACCGCTGACCTTTCCGTGATTGAGTCCCGCGCCATGAACACAGCATTTCGCAAGAACCTGCCCGGCACCCGCCTGGATTACTTTGACGCCCGTGCGGCTGTCGATGCAATTCAGCCCGGCGCCTACGACAAGCTGCCCTACACCTCCCGCGTGCTGGCAGAAAACCTGGTTCGCCGTTGCGACCCGGCCACCCTGAACGCTTCGTTGAGCCAGTTGATCGAGCGCAAGCGCGACCTCGACTTCCCCTGGTTCCCGGCGCGGGTGGTGTGCCATGACATTCTCGGCCAGACCGCACTGGTCGACCTGGCGGGTCTGCGTGACGCCATCGCCGATATGGGCGGTGACCCGGCCAAGGTCAACCCGGTAGTACCGGTACAACTGATCGTCGACCACTCGTTGGCCGTGGAGTGTGGTGGTTTCGATCCGGACGCCTTTGCCAAGAACCGCGCCATCGAAGACCGTCGCAACGAAGACCGTTTTCACTTCATCAACTGGACCAAGCAGGCGTTCAAGAACGTCGATGTGATCCCGCCAGGCAATGGCATCATGCACCAGATCAACCTGGAGCGGATGTCGCCGGTGATCCACAGCACAGACGGGGTGGCCTTCCCGGATACGCTGGTCGGTACTGACAGCCACACCCCGCATGTCGACGCACTGGGCGTTATCGCCATTGGTGTTGGCGGCCTTGAGGCTGAGAACGTTATGCTCGGTCGTGCGTCCTGGATGCGCCTGCCGGATATCATCGGCGTCGAGCTGTCGGGCAAGCCACAGCCAGGCATTACCGCCACCGACGTGGTGCTGGCGCTGACCGAATTCCTGCGTAAGGAAAAGGTCGTGGGTGCCTACCTTGAGTTCTATGGCGAGGGCGCGCGTGCACTGACCCTGGGTGACCGTGCAACCATTTCCAACATGGCCCCGGAGTATGGCGCCACGGCGGCGATGTTCTCCATTGACCAGCAAACCATCGACTACCTGAAACTCACCGGTCGTGAAGACGAGCAAGTGAAGCTGGTCGAGACCTATGCGAAGGTCGCGGGCTTGTGGTCCGACAGCCTGGCGCATGCCGAGTACGAGCGTGTGCTGCGTTTTGACCTGTCCAGCGTCGTGCGCAACATGGCCGGCCCGTCCAACCCGCACGCTCGCGTGGCAACCAGCGACCTGGCCGCCAAAGGCATTGCCGGTCAGTGGGAAGAAGTTCCTGGCCAGATGCCCGATGGCGCTGTGATTATTGCCGCCATCACTAGCTGCACCAACACCAGCAACCCGCGCAACGTTATTGCTGCCGGCCTGCTGGCGCGTAACGCGAACAAGCTGGGCCTGACCCGTAAGCCGTGGGTGAAGTCCTCGCTGGCGCCAGGTTCCAAAGCGGTAGCCCTGTACCTGGATGAAGCCGGCCTGACGTCCGAGCTGGAACAGATGGGCTTCGGCATCGTGGCGTTCGCCTGCACCACCTGCAACGGCATGTCCGGTGCACTGGACCCTAAAATCCAGCAGGAAATCATTGACCGCGACCTGTACGCCACGGCAGTGCTTTCGGGTAACCGCAACTTCGATGGTCGTATTCACCCGTATGCCAAGCAGGCCTTCCTGGCATCGCCGCCGCTGGTGGTTGCTTACGCCATTGCCGGTACCATCCGTTTCGATATCGAAAAAGATGTGCTGGGCGTGGTCGATGGCAAGGAAATCCGCCTGAAAGACATCTGGCCGACTGACGAAGAAATCGATGCCGTGGTCAAGGCATCGGTGAAGCCAGAGCAGTTCCGCAAGGTCTACATTCCGATGTTCGCCATCCACGAAGACACTGGCCCGAAAGTCGAGCCACTGTATGACTGGCGCCCAATGAGCACCTACATTCGTCGTCCGCCATACTGGGAAGGCGCGTTGGCGGGCGAGCGCACCCTCAAGGGCATGCGCCCGCTGGCGGTGCTGCCGGACAACATCACCACGGATCACCTGTCGCCGTCCAACGCCATCATGCTGGACAGCGCTGCGGGCGAGTACCTGGCCAAGATGGGCTTGCCTGAAGAGGACTTCAACTCTTATGCGACCCACCGTGGCGACCACCTGACCGCCCAGCGTGCGACCTTCGCCAACCCGAAACTGTTCAACGAAATGGTTCAGGAAAACGGCAAGGTCAAGCAAGGTTCGCTGGCGCGGATCGAGCCGGAAGGCAAGGTCACTCGCATGTGGGAAGCCATCGAGACCTACATGGAGCGCAAGCAGCCGCTGATCATCGTCGCCGGTGCCGACTACGGCCAGGGGTCGTCCCGTGACTGGGCAGCCAAGGGCGTACGCCTGGCCGGTGTCGAAGCCATCGTTGCCGAAGGTTTCGAGCGTATTCACCGTACCAACCTGGTGGGCATGGGTGTCTTGCCGCTGGAGTTCAAGCCGGGCGTCAACCGCAAGACCCTGGGCATCGACGGCACTGAGACCTTTGATGTGGTGGGTTCGCGTACCCCGCGTGCCACGCTGACGCTGGTGATCAACCGCAAGAACGGCGAGCGGGTCGAAGTGCCGGTCACTTGCCGTCTCGATACCGGCGAAGAAGTGTCGATCTACGAAGCGGGCGGTGTATTGCAGCGCTTTGCCCAGGACTTCCTCGAGTCGGCTGGCGCCAAGTGATGTAGGCGCCTGCAGGGGGCAGTGTTTGCCCCTGCAGGCACACCGCTGATTATGTGGGGGGCGGCCATGCCGTCCCCTGCGACGGGCGAGCAGTATCCAACAGGACAAGATTCCCATGGCTCACGTACCGCAGATCAAGATTCCCGCTACCTACATCCGTGGCGGCACCAGCAAGGGCGTGTTCTTCCGCCTTCAGGATTTACCCGAGAGCGCCCAGATCCCGGGCGCAGAGCGTGACGCGCTGTTGCTTCGCGTGATTGGCAGCCCAGACCCGTATGGCAAGCAGATCGATGGCATGGGTGGAGCAACCTCCAGCACCAGCAAGACGGTCATCCTCTCGCGCAGTATCAAGCCGGACCACGATGTCGATTACCTGTTCGGTCAGGTCTCCATCGACAAGCCATTTGTCGACTGGAGCGGCAACTGTGGCAACCTGTCGGCAGCGGTCGGCTCGTTTGCCATCAGCAGTGGCCTGGTCGATGCCAGCCGCGTGCCGCAGAACGGCATCGCGACCGTGCGCATCTGGCAGGTCAATATCGGCAAGACCATCATCGCCCATGTACCGATCACCGAGGGTGAGGTTCAGGAGACCGGTGACTTTGAGCTCGACGGTGTGACCTTCCCGGCTGCCGAAGTACAGCTTGAGTTCCTCGACCCGGCCGCCGAGGAAGAGGGCGCTGGTGGTTCGATGTTCCCAACCGGCAATCTGGTTGACGACCTCGAGGTGCCGGGTGTCGGCGTGCTCAAGGCGACCCTGATCAATGCCGGTATCCCGACCATTTTCGTTCAGGCCGAAGCCGTAGGCTGCACGGGTACCGAGCTTCAGGACGCAATCAACGGCGACCCAGAGGCATTGGCCAAGTTCGAAACCATTCGTGCTTACGGTGCGCTGCGTATGGGGCTCATCAAGCACCTGGACGAAGCTGCCACGCGTCAGCACACGCCGAAGGTTGCGTTTGTCGCGGCGCCTGCTGACTACATCGCTTCCAGTGGCAAACCGGTCGCGGCGAAAGACGTCGACCTGCTGGTTCGTGCGCTGTCCATGGGTAAGCTGCACCACGCCATGATGGGCACGGCGGCGGTTGCCATCGGTACCGCTGCAGCCATTCCGGGTACGCTGGTGAACCTGGCGGCCGGTGGTGGTGCGCGCAGCGCTGTGCGTTTCGGTCACCCTTCGGGTACCTTGCGGGTAGGCGCTGAAGCCGTTCAGGAAAACGGCGAGTGGACAGTGACCAAGGCCATCATGAGTCGCAGTGCGCGTGTATTGATGGAAGGTTGGGTGCGTGTGCCCGGCGACGCCTTCTAAAAGCGTCTAGCGTGTTTTCCCTGTCGCCGACAAGGCGTGCTTCCCAGCAGGAGCAAGGCTTGTCGGCGATGCTGTTTTCAGTGGGTGTGTAACTGCGTGGCCCGGCATAACCTCAAATGGGGTTACAGGTATTTGAGAATGCGCCCTTGAAAATGCACAGTGTCCCCTGTTTCCGTGTTCAGGAAGAGCGTTTGTGCAGATCGGGCTGCTGGGGTGAACGAGCTCCAGAAGCCGCCTCTTGGTTCACTCACTGCTGAGACGCGGTAACCGCGCTGATCGCGCAGCACGAACTCGAACGTTGCGGGGTTGTCGTTGTCGCCCTCAAGCTCGACTTTCCAGAAGTCGCAAACCTCGGCCACTTGATAGAACCCCAGATAGCCATTGCGGCTCACGCCGACCTTTGCGCCACTGTAGGCGCCGTCGGGTGCTGCGCTGATGTTGTAATGGATGCGATCTTCAATGTGTTCGATGAAATCGAAACGAAAGGCCACATTGGGTTCGTCCTGCTCACTCTGTATAAGCCAACCATCCCCCGCAACAGAGTTATCCTTCAGGTACCCAACCGGGTAGAGGTACTCTCCTGTTGTACTCAACAGTGTGGCAATAAATGATTTTCCGCTGATGTCGGCCATGTCAGGCTTCCTGTGCTGGTTATGGTGTTAAGCGCGTCCTTGGCGCTGGGCCAACATAAGCCAGTGGAAGAGTCGCATTCAGTCGGAAACACACCCTGAGCGCTTTTATGCGCGGGGTGTCAGTGAGTACGCGGCGCTTGCATCGCGGGCAAGCCCGGCTCCTGCAGGGTTGTGTGGCAGGCTTGCCAGCCCTGTGGGGCTCAGAAAAACAAATGCCCCGACAGGTCGGGGCATTTGTTTTGTAGCTGCTGCAAGCTGCGTTTTCACGCAGCCTGCAATGGCTAAGTCAGCTTAGGCTTGAACGACCGGGATGTTGGCGTTCGCAGCGGCTTCACGGAACTCAGCGATCTGGTCGAAGCTCAGGTAGCGGTAAACGTCGGCAGCCATGCTGTCGATGTTCTTCGCGTACGCCATGTACTCCTCGACGGTCGGCAGTTTGCCCAGGATGGACGCGACTGCAGCCAGTTCGGCGGAGGCCAGGTATACGTTGGCACCATCACCCAGACGGTTCGGGAAGTTACGGGTCGAAGTCGACACAACGGTCGAGTTCGCAGCAACGCGAGCCTGGTTACCCATGCACAGCGAGCAGCCCGGCATTTCCATGCGCGCGCCAGCCTTGCCGTAGATGCCGTAGTAGCCTTCTTCGGTCAGCTGGTGAGCGTCCATCTTGGTTGGCGGCGACAGCCACAGGCGCGTTGGGATCGAGCCTTTGACCTTCTCCAGCAGCTTGCCGGCAGCGCGGAAGTGACCGATGTTGGTCATGCACGAACCGATGAACACTTCGTCGATTTTCTCGCCCTGTACGGTCGAGAGCAGACGGGCGTCGTCCGGGTCGTTCGGGGCGCAGAGTACAGGCTCTTTGACGTCGGCCAGATCGATTTCGATGATCTCGGCGTATTCGGCGTCCTTGTCGGCTTCCAGCAGAACTGGGTTGGCCAGCCAGGCTTCCATCGCTTGGGCGCGACGTTCCATGGTGCGTGCATCGCCGTAGCCTTCGCTGATCATCCAGCGCAGCAGGGTGATGTTCGACTTCAGGTACTCGGCGATCGCTTTTTCTGGAAGCTTGATGGTGCAACCTGCAGCGGAACGTTCAGCCGAGGCGTCAGACAGTTCGAACGCTTGCTCGACAGTCAGTTCGTCCAGGCCTTCGATTTCCAGGATGCGGCCGGAGAAGGCGTTGATCTTGCCTTTCTTCTCGACGGTCAGCAGGCCTTTCTGGATGGCGTAGTAAGGGATGGCATGAACCAGGTCACGCAGGGTGATGCCAGGTTGCAGTTTGCCCTTGAAGCGCACCAGGATCGACTCTGGCATGTCCAGCGGCATGACGCCGGTGGCAGCAGCGAAGGCGACCAGGCCGGAACCGGCCGGGAAGGAGATGCCGATCGGGAAGCGGGTGTGCGAGTCGCCGCCGGTGCCGACGGTGTCAGGCAGCAGCATGCGGTTCAGCCAGCTGTGGATGATGCCGTCGCCTGGACGCAGGGACACGCCGCCACGGGTGCGGATGAAATCCGGCAGGGTGTGGTGGGTGGTGACGTCGATTGGCTTCGGATAGGCCGCGGTGTGGCAGAACGACTGCATGACCAGGTCAGCGGAGAAGCCCAGGCACGCCAGGTCTTTCAGCTCGTCACGGGTCATTGGGCCAGTGGTGTCCTGGGAACCCACGGTGGTCATCTTGGGCTCGCAGTAGGTGCCTGGACGAACGCCAGTCACGCCGCAGGCCTTGCCGACCATTTTCTGTGCCAGGGTGTAGCCTTTGCCGGTGTCGACAGGCTGCTCTGGTTTCTGGAACAGGTCGGAAACCGGCAGACCCAGCTCGGTACGAGCCTTGTCAGTCAGGCCACGGCCTACGATCAGAGGGATACGGCCGCCAGCGCGGACTTCGTCGAGCAGCACCGGGGTCTTCAGTTCGAAGGTGGTGATGACTTCGTCGGTGCCGTGCTTGCAGACTTTACCGGCGTGTGGGTACACGTCGATCACGTCGCCCATGTTCAGGTTCGATACGTCGAACTCGATTGGCAGTGCGCCAGCATCTTCCATGGTGTTGTAGAAGATCGGAGCGATTTTCGAGCCGAAGCAGAAACCGCCAGCGCGCTTGTTCGGAACGTACGGAATGTCGTCGCCGAAGAACCACAGAACCGAGTTGGTTGCGGACTTGCGGGACGAGCCGGTGCCAACCACGTCGCCGACGTAGGCAACCGGGAAGCCCTTGGCTTTGACTTCTTCGATTTGCTTGAGCGGGCCGATTGCGCCTTGTTGCTCAGGCACGATGCCGTCACGCGCCATTTTCAGCATGGCCAGGGCGTGCAGCGGGATGTCAGGGCGCGACCAGGCGTCCGGGGCAGGGGACAGGTCGTCGGTGTTGGTTTCGCCAGGTACCTTGAAGACAGTCAGGCTGTACTTCTCGGCGATGGCAGGCTTGCTGGTGAACCACTCACCGGCGGCCCAGGATTCCAGAACGGCCTTGGCGTGAACATTGCCGGCCTTGGCTTTTTCAGCCACGTCGTGGAAGGCATCGAACATCAGCAGGGTGTGCTTGAGCTGTTCGGCAGCAACAGCCGCCAGTTCGGCGTTGTCCAGCAGTTCAACCAGAGTGGCGATGTTGTAGCCACCTTGCATGGTGCCCAGCAGTTCGACGGCGCGTTTCTTGTCGATCAGTGGGGACTTGGCTTCGCCCTTGGCGACGGCAGACAGGAAGCCGGCCTTGACGTAGGCGGCTTCGTCCACTCCTGGTGGAACGCGGTTGGTGATCAGGTCGACGAGGACGGCTTCTTCGCCAGCAGGGGGATTCTTCAGCAGCTCGACCAGGCCTGCGGTTTGTTCGGCGTTAAGCGGCTGGGGCACGATACCCTGGGCGGCACGCTCTTCGATGTGTTTGCGGTAGGCTTCAAGCACAGTTATTACCCTCATCAGTGGTCCCAAATGGGTGTCCGGGACGCTCATCCAGAAATTCCGGTACCCATGCGCAATACGGCTTTTTGGGCCGCGTAGCCAGGGTTACAGGAAATCCTTACAGAAGCTGCTTTCAAAGTTTTACGCCTGTAGAACGGAGGCTGATGAGGGCTGGCGCGGGCATTCGACTGTCGAATCTCCCGCACCAACGCCGTTCTACCGGATGAACTGTGCTCGTGACGCTTTGAAAACAGCTTCTAACGGACATTGGCGCCTTTAAAAGGCCGGGTGATTCTACGGTAAAAAGTCGACAAAGGTAAGGCGAGTGCAATGACTTTGCGGGGTGACCACCGTTAGACAAAGGGCTAACATGGCGGCCTGTCCTGTCGCCTTGCTGTTGATCCCCCATGCCCAATCATTCCATCAAGACGCCTTGCGTCGGCCTTTGCTCCACTGTCTACGGCGACCTGGTGTGCCGCGGTTGCAAGCGCTTTCATCATGAAGTGATCCAGTGGAACGGTTACAGCGAAGAGGAAAAACGTGCGGTCTGGATGCGCCTGGAGCAACTGTTGGTGCAGGTGATGACGGCCAAGCTGGAAGTCTTCGATAGTGCGCGCCTGCGCCAGCAACTGGAGCAGCGACAGATTCGCTTCGTGCCGCAGCAGTCGGAGTATTGCTGGGCGTATCAACTGATTGCCCGAGGGGCGCGGGTGATCCGCGATGTGGAAGCCTACGGCATGGTTCTGCTGCCGGAGTTTCGCGAGTGGGAGTTGCCGCAGTTGCGCGATGCGATTGATCGCGAATTCTTCCTGCTGTCCGAGGCCCACTACCAGCGCTATATCGCGCCGGGCTTTTTGAAGAACGGGCTGGGCTGATACAGCGGGTCGGAGCCGGCGATGCCGGCCCCGACGGTGGCTAGCCTTTGGCCAGTTCTGCCAGGTGGTCGGCAGCTTCTTCGCTCTTGAGCACCAGTACATCGCTTTCCAGTGCGTCGAGTACCACCTCGGCAGTATTGCCGATCAGGGCGCCGGTGATGCCTGTGCGTGCCACCGTGCCGATCACGGTGAGCACGGCGTCCAGTTCTTTCACGTAGTGAGGAATCAGTACATCGGCGGGGCCTTCGGCGACATGCAGGCGTTCGTCGCTGATATCAAACTCCGCCTGGAACGCCTTGCACTCTTCGCGGTAGCGGGCCTCGATGGTTTCCTTGAGCTGATAGATCGGGTCGGCTGCCGAGAGCATGGGCGAGGGGTGGGCGCTGACGACATGCAGTTGGCCTTTGGCCAGGGTGGCGATCTCATAGCTGTGGTCGACGATGCGCTTGTGCAGGCGGCGATGGTGTTCATCATGGTTGCCAACATCCACGGCCGCCAGAATGACGCCGTTGGTCCAGGGCCTTTCGTGCTTGACCATCAGGACGGCGCACGGGCATAGACGCAACAGCTTCCAGTCCGATGGCGTGAGCAGGGCTTTTTTCAGCGGGTTGTCCGGGCGATGCTCTTTGATCACCAGTTCGCAGCCTTCGGCCTGTTGCACGTCGATGATCGACTCGTGCAGGGTGTCGTGCCAAGTCTGCTCGTAGGTGACATTGTTGTAGCCATCGTCGTGAAGCTGGCTGCACAGCAGGCTGAGCAGGGCGCTGTGGTCTTGTTTCTTGTCGCACATCAACAGGTGCAAGCGGGCACCTGTGGCGCCGGCGATGAGTTTTGCCCGGGTCAGGGCCCGGCTGTGGGCGTGCGTCGGGTCAAGTACCACCAGGATGCTGCGGACGGCTTGCATGAGCATGAACTCCCTTCTTCAATAGCGACCAATGACTGACTATAGTCGGCGCTCGATGGATCGGGTGTTGATACACATCAAGCATAGCCGGTGGTGATCGTCGCCTGCGTGCGTATAATTGCCGGCTTTGTCGTCGTCCTGTCCGTGAGCACCATGCACCTTATTCCCGAAATCGATGCGTTCCTGGCCTGCCGTACCCCTGATGCCTGGGTGGAGGCTGCGTTGGCCGATCAGGAGACGATGCTGATCGACCACAAGAATTGTGAGTTCAAGGCTGCCAGTACCGCCATGAGCCTGATGGCCAAATACAATACGCACATTGACCTGATCAACATGATGTCGCGCCTGGCCCGCGAAGAATTGGTCCACCATGAGCAGGTGTTACGCCTGATGAAGCGGCGCAAAATCGCCTTGCGGCCGGTCTCGGCAGGTCGCTATGCGTCGGGCTTGCGGGCGGTTGTGCGTAACCATGAACCGGTAAAGCTGGTCGACACCCTGGTGGTCGGTGCTTTTATCGAGGCGCGCAGTTGCGAGCGTTTCGCTGCCGTAGTGCCGCACCTGGACGAGGAACTGGGCAAGTTTTATAACGGCTTGCTCAAGAGTGAGGCTCGGCATTTCCAGGGTTACCTGAAGCTGGCCTATCAGTACGGTGAAGAAGCTGATGTCGACCGGGCGGTAGAGAAGGTCCGGGCGGCCGAAGCGGAGCTGATCACCGCGCCGGACAACGAGTTCCGCTTCCATAGCGGCGTTCCCAGCTGGCAGTAACGGCCCGCACGCGAAAAGGGGCATGGCCCCGGCCTTGTTGGTGATGGTGTCACCGGCATGCCTCTGCCCGAGCAGGGCGTGCCGACGACAGGTGTTCAGCGGAAAGCGAACGGTGCCAGTTGAAAGCCTTGCTCATCCACCTGCAAGGCCCAGCCCTGACGGTCCCAGTCCCCCAGTACGATACGCCGTGCTGGCGTATTGCCCAGCGCCAGTTTGTGAATCGCCGGGCGATGAGTGTGCCCGTGCACCAGGGTGCGCACGCCATGCTGCTGCATGACCCGTGGCACTTCCTCGGGCGTCACATCGACAATGTCGTTGGCCTTCATGCGGGTTTGCGTACGGCTTTCGCTGCGCAGCTTGCGCGCCAGTTTCTGTCGTGTACTCAGCGGCAAATGCCGCAGTATCCACAGGCTGAGCGGGTTGCGCAGGTAGCGGCGCAGCTTCATGTAGGCCAGGTCACGGGTACACAGGCTGTCGCCGTGCATCAGTAACACCGGTTCGCCACCCATTTCGACCACGCAGGGATCGTTCAGCAAGGTGCAGCCCGCTGCCTTGCAGAATGCCTGGCCGATCAGGAAGTCGCGGTTGCCATGCATCAGGAAAATCTGCGTGCCACTGTCGCTCAAGGCGCGCAGGGCCTGACAGATGGATGCCTGGTAAGGCGTCATGGCGTCGTCGCCGATCCAGGCTTCGAAAAAATCGCCAAGAATGTACAGCGCCTGGGCCTGTCGGGCGCGGCCCTCAAGCAGATCAAGAAACGCCCGGGTAATGTCCGGGCGTTCTTCTTGCAGGTGCAGATCGGAGATCAGCAGTATCACTCAATGATCTCGGCTTTCTCGATGATCACGTCGTCTTTCGGTACGTCCTGGTGGCCGGCCTTGGAGCCGGTAGGGACGGCCTTGATCTTGTCGACGACGTCCTGGCCTTCGATCACTTCACCGAACACGGCGTAGCCCCAGCCTTGCACGTTCTTGCCGCTGTGGTTGAGGAAATCGTTGTTGGCAACGTTGATGAAGAACTGCGCCGAGGCCGAATGCGGCTCCATGGTGCGGGCCATGGCGATGGTGTACTTGGCGTTGCTCAGGCCGTTGTCCGCTTCGTTCTGGATGCTTGGACGCTTGTCTTTCTTTTCTTTCATGCCAGGCTCGAAACCGCCGCCCTGGATCATGAAGTTGCCGATGACGCGGTGGAAAATGGTGTTCGAGTAGTGGCCGGCGTTGACGTACTCGATGAAGTTGGCCACGGTAATCGGGGCCTTTTCGGCGTTCAGTTGCAGGACGATGTCGCCGTGGTTGGTGCTCAGTTTGACTTTGGACATGCTGAAATTCGCTCTTTTCAAGGCAATTGAAATAGGTTGCGCAGGATCGCGTAATAACCCTGACGCTCAGTCTACAGGCGGCGATACGCGGTTCGCGGCTGTTTTTTTGCAATGGCGGTCAATATTCGCGCCTGTTTGTCGGTGCTGACCTGTCGGCAGCTTGACTGCTTCGGCTATGATAAGCGCTTTGATTTAGTCGGCCTACCCTGGCCGTGTACCCGTATTCAAGGATCCTATGAGCAAGCCCACTGCTGACACCGCTCCCAACGCCGCTGCCAAAGGCGCTCCCGCTGTCCCTGCGAACTTCTTGCGACCGATCGTGCAGGCTGACCTGGACTCGGGCAAGCACAGCAGCATCGTCACTCGTTTCCCGCCAGAGCCCAATGGTTACCTGCACATCGGCCACGCCAAGTCGATCTGTGTGAACTTTGGCCTGGCCGAGGAGTTCGGTGGTGCCTGCCACCTGCGTTTCGATGACACCAACCCGGCCAAAGAGGACCAGGAGTACATCGACGCGATCCAGAGCGACGTCAAGTGGCTGGGCTTTCAGTGGACCGGTCCGGTGCGTTATGCCTCCGACTACTTCGGCCAGCTCCATGCGTGGGCCGTCGAGCTGATCAAGGCCGGCAAGGCCTATGTCTGCGACCTGACCCCGGAGCAGGCCCGCGAGTACCGTGGCAACCTGACCGAGCCAGGCAAGAACAGCCCGTTCCGTGAGCGTTCGGTCGAGGAAAACCTGGACCTGTTCGCCCGCATGAAGGCTGGCGAGTTCAAGGACGGCGAGCGTGTACTGCGGGCCAAGATCGACATGGCTTCGCCGAACATGAACATGCGCGACCCGATCCTCTATCGTATTCGTCACGCCCATCACCACCAGACCGGTGACACGTGGTGCATCTACCCGAACTATGACTTCACCCATGGCCAATCCGACGCCATCGAAGGCATTACCCATTCGATCTGCACCCTCGAATTCGAAGGCCACCGCCCGCTGTACGAGTGGTTCCTGGACAACCTGCCGGTGCCGGCCAAGCCGCGCCAGTACGAGTTCAGCCGCCTGAACCTGAACTACACCATTACCAGCAAGCGCAAGCTCAAGCAGTTGGTCGACGAGCAGCACGTCAACGGCTGGGATGACCCGCGCATGTCGACGCTGTCCGGTTTCCGTCGTCGTGGCTACACCCCGGCTTCGATCCGCAACTTCTGCGACATGATCGGTACCAACCGTTCCGACGGTGTCGTCGACATGGCCATGCTCGAATTCAGCATCCGTGATGACCTCGACCGTACTGCGCCACGTGCGATGTGCGTGCTGCGCCCGTTGAAAGTGGTCATTACCAACTACCCGGAAGGCCAGGTCGAGCAGCTCGAACTGCCATGCCATCCGAAGGAAGACATGGGCGTTCGCGTCCTGCCGTTCGCTCGCGAGCTCTACATCGACCGCGACGATTTCATGGAAGAGCCGCCAAAAGGTTACAAGCGCCTGGAGCCTGCCGGTGAAGTGCGCCTGCGTGGCAGCTACGTGATTCGTGCCGACGAGGCCATCAAGGACGCCGACGGCAACATCGTCGAGCTGCGTTGCTCGTACGACCCGGACACCCTCGGCAAGAACCCGGAAGGCCGCAAGGTCAAAGGCGTCATCCACTGGGTGCCGGCGGCTGAGAGCGTCGAGTGTGAAGTACGCCTTTACGATCGTCTGTTCCGCTCCGCCAACCCGGAGAAAACCGAGGAGGGCGGCAGCTTCCTGGACAACATCAATCCCGATTCGCTGCAGGTGCTGAGTGGTTGTCGGGCGGAACCTTCTCTGGGCAAGGCCCAGGCTGAAGACCGCTTCCAGTTCGAGCGCGAAGGTTACTTCTGCGTCGACATGAAAGACTCCCAACCGGGCCGCCCGGTGTTCAACCGCACCGTGACCCTGCGCGATTCGTGGGGCAGCTAAGGAATCCTCGTGCTTACCATCTACAACACCCTGACCAAGAGCAAGGAAGTCTTCACCCCGCTGGAAGGCAACAAGGTACGGATGTACGTCTGCGGCATGACCGTGTACGACTTCTGCCACCTGGGCCATGGTCGCAGCATGGTCGCGTTCGATCTGGTCACCCGCTGGCTGCGTTATAGCGGCTACGACCTGACCTACGTGCGCAACATCACCGACATCGACGACAAGATCATCAACCGTGCCAACGAGAACGGCGAGTCGTTCGACGCCTTGACCGCACGCATGATCGACGCGATGCACGAAGACGAGCGCCGGCTGAACATCCTGCCTCCAGATCAGGAGCCGCGTGCCACCGATCATATCGCCGGCATGCACGCGATGATCCAGACCCTGATCGACAAGGGCTATGCCTACGCGCCGGGTAATGGTGACGTGTACTACCGGGTCGGCAAGTTTGTCGGCTATGGCAAGCTGTCGCGCAAAAAGATCGAAGACCTGCGTATCGGCGCACGGATCGAGGTTGACGAAGCCAAGCAGGACCCGCTGGACTTCGTCCTCTGGAAAGGCGTCAAGCCGGGTGAGCCGAGCTGGCCGTCGCCATGGGGCCCAGGGCGTCCAGGCTGGCACATCGAATGCTCGGTGATGTCCACCTGCTGCCTGGGCGAGAGCTTCGACATTCATGGTGGCGGCAACGACCTGGAGTTCCCGCACCACGAGAACGAAATCGCCCAGAGCGAAGCGGCAACCGGCAAGCCATACGCCAAGGCCTGGATGCACTGCGGGATGATTCGCATCAATGGCGAGAAGATGTCCAAGTCCTTGAACAACTTCTTCACCATTCGCGATGTGCTCGAGAAGTATCACCCGGAAGTGGTCCGTTACCTGCTGGTATCGAGCCATTACCGCAGCTCGATCAACTATTCCGAAGACAGCCTGCGTGAGTCCAAGGGTGCGCTGGAGCGCTTCTATCATGCACTGCGTGGCCTGCCGCTGGTTCCGGCGCAAGGTGGCGAAGAGTATGTCGAGCGCTTCAAGGTCGCGATGAACGACGACTTTGGCACGCCTGAGGCCTGCGCGGTGCTGTTCGACCTGGTACGCGAGATCAACCGTGTGCGTGACGCTGAGCCGCAGATCGCTGCCGGTCTTGCTGCTCGCCTGCGCGAGCTGGCGGGGCTGCTGGGTGTGTTGCAGCTGGATGCCGATGACTTCCTGCGTGCGGGCGCCGAGGGTCGTGTCGATGCCGCCGAGGTTGAAGCACTGATCCAGGCGCGTCTGCAGGCGCGGACCAACAAGGATTGGGCCGAGTCCGACCGTATCCGTGATCAGCTGACCGCCATGGGCGTGGTGCTTGAAGACAGCAAGGGCGGCACTACCTGGCGCCTGGCTGACTGACCAGCTGCGCCCTCGCAGGCAAGCCTGCTCCCACTGTGGGAGCGGGTCTTGCCCGCGATTCCCTCGCCAGTGCTACCGGCGACAATGCAGCACGAGCTTGGCGCCACCCAGCGCGCTTTCTCCTATCTCCAGATCGAACCCATGCAGGTCGACGATCGCTGCAACGATCGACAGGCCCAGTCCAAACCCTGGGTGCCGATGACCTTCCTCGCTGCGATAAAACCGTTTTAACACCGCCTGGCGCTCGTCTTCCGGAATACCGGGGCCGCTGTCCTGTACCTCGATATGCACGCCCTGTGCATCGCTGTGGGCGCTCAGTGCGACCTGGCCGTGGGCCGGGGTGAACTTGATCGCATTGCTCAGCAGGTTGGCCAGTGCCTCGAACAGCAATTCGCGGTCGCCGTGCAGGCTGGGCAGTTGGTTGGGTATCTGCAGGCTCAGGTTGATGTCGCCGTCTTCAGCCAATGGAAGGTAGAAGTCGTACAGCTCCAGCAGCAGTGCATGCGGGTCCAGTTCGACGAACCCGGCACGGCGTTGACGGTCTTCCAGTTCGCTGATGCGCAGCAGGCCGCGAAAGCGCGCCATCAGCGTGTCGGTTTCCGCGATAGCGTGGTCCAGTTGCTGGGTTTGTGCGGAGTCGTCGCCCGCTTGTTGGCGAATGCGGTACAGCTGGGCGCGCAGGCGGGTGAGGGGGGTACGCAGGTCGTGGGCAATGTTGTCGCATACACCCTTGACCTCGTGCATCAGCCGTTCGATACGGTCGAGCATGGCGTTGACGATGGCCGCCAGCATGTCCAGCTCGTCACGCCGCGGGGACAGTGGCAGGCGGTGTGTCAGGTCGCCGGCGACGATCTGTTCGGCGCTGGCCTGGATCGCCCGGATGCGTTTGAGCGGGCGACGGCGCAGCAGGTACCAGCCGGCGATGCCTGGAATGATCGTCAGTGAAAGCCCCCAGAGCAGGGCATGCAGGATGATCCGGGTAACCACGAACAGCGAGCCATTGTCACGTACCAGAACCAGCCACCGGCCGTCAGGGACCTTCAAGGCTACTGCATCGCAACTGTCCTTGGGCAAGTGGGGGGCATCTTCATCCAGGCAGCGGCCAAGCTCATGGATTCTGCCATCCAGGCCCAGCTCCGGGGGAATCTTGCGAATCTCGCCACTGAGTGGATTGAAGGCTGCATCGAACAGGCCGTAGGCATCGAAGCTGCGCTCCTCGAAGGCCTGGCTGGCAATCAGCGCATCATCCAGTTGTTTGCCGCTCATGTGTGCAAACAGGTGCTGGCGTTGTTGCAGCGAGTGCCGGGTGAGTTTGTTCAGGTAGCCGGACACCTCAAAGTACAACACCCCCATGAGGATGCTGCTCCAGGCCACGAAAAGGAAGCTGTACAGCGCCAGCAGGCGACTTGTGGATGAGCTCCAGCCCTTAGACGGGTTCGGCAATGGCATAGCCGGAGCCCCGCACAGTGCGAATCAGCGGCACTTGGCCCGGGGCGTCGATTTTCTTGCGCAGGCGACCGATATGCACGTCGATCAGGTTGGTGCCGGGATCAAAGTGGTAGCCCCAGACTTCCTCGAAAATCATCATGCGGGTGATGACCTGGCCGGCATGGCGCATGAGGAACTCCAGCAGCTTGTACTCGGTCGGTAACAGGTTGAGTGCCAGTTCGCCGCGTCGGGCTTCGTGGCTGATCAGGTCCAGTTCCAGGTCGGCGACCTGCAGGCGAGTCTGTGTGATGCCGGTGTTGTTTCGGCGCAGCAGTACTTCGACCCTGGCGGCCATCTCATCGGACGCAAATGGTTTGGTCAGGTAGTCGTCGCCGCCGGCGCGCAGGCCACGTACCCGCTCATCGACATCGGAGAGGGCGCTGATCATCAGGATCGGCGTGGTGATCTTCAGGTTGCGCAACGTGGTGACGATCGTCAGGCCGTCGAGCTCAGGCAGCATGCGGTCCAGCGTGATGAGGTCATAGCTGCCGGCGATGGCCTTGGCCAGGCCTTCACGGCCGTTGTTGGCCCAGTCAACCTCCAGGCCATGGCTGGAAAGTTCGGCGACGATCTCCTGGGCGGTGACAGCGTCGTCTTCGATAGTCAGTACGCGAGGCATGCTTTTACCTGGGCGGCGAGTGGAAGCTCGATTGTGCCAAAGAATAGGCGGTGCTCGGGTTAAAGAAAAATTCATCTAGCCGATCGCCGGTACGGCCGAGCGCTTCAGGCCAGAAAAAGAAACCCCGCCGGGAGGCGGGGTTCGGAATCAGGCGACCTTGACGATCCAGCCTTCCGGCGCTTCGACATCGCCACTCTGGATGCCAGTCAGCTCGTTGTAGAGCTTCTGGGTTACCGGGCCGACATCTGTCTCGCTGTAGAACACGTGCAGCTTGCCGTTGTACTCGATGCCACCAATCGGGGTGATCACCGCAGCGGTGCCGCAGGCGCCTGCTTCGGTAAAGCGGTCGAGTTCGTCGATCAGTACGTCGCCTTCGATCACGTTCAGGCCCAGACGCGATTTCGCCAGTTCGATCAGCGACAGGCGGGTGATGCCAGGCAGTACCGAGGCGGACTTCGGCGTGACGAATTCGTTGTTCTTGGTAATACCAAAGAAGTTGGCCGAGCCGACTTCCTCGATCTTCTTGTGGGTCAGTGGGTCAAGGTAGATGCAGTCGGCGAAGTGGGCTTTCTTGGCCTCGGCACCTGGCATCAGGCTGGCGGCGTAGTTACCACCGACCTTGGCGGCACCGGTGCCCTGTGGCGCGGCGCGGTCATAGCTGGAGATCAGGAAGTTGTGCGGCTTCATGCCGCCCTTGAAGTACGAGCCAACCGGGATCGCGAAGATCGAGAAGATGAACTCGGGCGCGGTACGCACGCCGATGTTGTCGCCTACACCAATGACGAACGGGCGCAGGTACAGCGCACCTTTGCCGTAGGGCGGAATGAAGCGCTCGTTGGCCTTGACCACTTGCTTGCAGGCTTCGATGAAGGCTTCGGTCGGTACCTGCGGCATCAGCAGGCGCGCGCAGCTGCGCTGCATGCGCTGGGCGTTCTGGTCAGGGCGGAACAGGTTGATCGAGCCGTCCTTGCAGCGGTAGGCCTTCAGGCCTTCGAAACACTGCTGGCCGTAATGCAGCGCGGTGGAGCCTTCGCTGATGTGCAGGGTGTTGTCTTCGGTCAGGGTGCCCTGGTCCCACTCACCGTTGCGCCAGTGCGACAGGTAGCGCTTGTCGGTCTTGATGTAGTCGAAGCCCAGCTTGTCCCAGTTAATGCTTTCGTTACTCATGGCACCCTCGATCGGTTGGCAAATGCCTGGTTGGTCAGGCGACGCATCTTGCGCAGGCAGCCACGATAATACATCCCGTGCAGATCGGAAACGCCTAGACGTGCATATTGGACGTGCGTAGGTGCCTCTTGCTGCACGGTCTCGGCAATCCGCGCCCGGTGTTCGACTAATGTCGTGGGGCTGATGCGCCGATCATGTCCCAGGCTCATCAGCCATGCACCAATTGCCCTTACCTGTCTCGGGGCTGTTCCTTGCTCAGTTCGAGCAGGCGTTCTACCCCGATGGGCTCCTCGGCCATCAGGGGGATCACGGCATAGCGTCTGGCGTGCTCACTGGCCACGTGCTCGATTTCCCTGAGCTCATTCTTTGCCCGTCTACGAAGCAGGGGCGATTGGGTTGTGGTGGCCGCGATGCTGTTGTTGATCACCCATGCCCAAGGCTCAATGCCAGCACGCCGCAGGTCGGCTTGCAGGTTGGCCGCTTCAAGTACCGGTGTCGTTTCGGCCAGTGTTACCAGCAATACCTTGGTTTTCTTCGGGTCTTGCAACTGCATCATCGGGGTACTGAAGTGCATGTTGCTGCCTTCCATTTGTCGGGCGATGTCGCGGTGGTAGGCCCCCGTGGCATCCAGCAACAACAGGGTGTGCCCGGTCGGGGCTGTGTCCATGACCACAAACCGCCTGCCGGCCTCTCGAATGACTCTGGAAAACGCCTGGAAGACGGCGATCTCTTCAGTGCAGGGCGAGCGCAGGTCTTCGGCCAAAAGGGCTTTTCCCTGCTCATCCAGGGCCGCGCCTTTGGTGGCCATCACGTGATCGCGATACCGCTGGGTTTCAACCTTGGGATCAATGCGGCTGAGGGTCAGGTTGCTCATTGAGCCGCTCAGGGTGTCGGCCAGATGCGCTGCCGGGTCCGAGGTGGTGAGGTGAACCGGCAAGCCCCGGTGGGCCAGTTCGACGGCCACCGCCGCTGCCAGGGTGGTTTTACCTACGCCACCTTTGCCCATGATCATGACCAGCCCGTGGCCATCCAGGGCGATGTCATCGACGAGGTCGCTCAGGCTTGGCGCATCAATGCGAACGGCGGGGGGCTGAAGGCCTTCAGCGTCACCCTTATCACGCAACAACTGTTTCAGGGCTTCAATGCCGACCAGGTCGAAGGCCTTCAGTGGCAGTTGATCCAGCGGCAGTGGCTTGAGTACGTCAGGCATTTGGGCAAGCGCCAACTGCTCCCGCGCATACACCGCTGCAGCCAGTGGGTCTTTTTCTGCTTCGCTGCCGGGCAGCACGCCGTTGACCACCAGGTACTGCTCGCGAAGGCCGAGGGTGGCGAGTTCTTCATGGGTGTGGGCCGCCTCGCGTAGCGCGGCATTTTGTGCCCGAGCGACCAGTACCAGCCGCGTGCGTGCCGGGTCGCAGAGCGCCTCAACCGCCTTGCGGTACTGGTCATGCTGTTTGTCGAGGCCCGCCAGCGGTCCAAGGCAGGAGGCGTCGCCCTTGCCGGTATCAAGAAAGCCACTCCAGGCGCCAGGGAGCTGCAGCAGGCGAATGGTATGCCCGGTAGGGGCGGTGTCAAAGATGATGTGTTCATAGGTGTCGGTTTGTCGGGAGCCGACCAGTAGTGCTGTGAACTCGTCGAAGGCCGCAATTTCCGTGGTGCAGGCGCCAGACAATTGCTCTTCCATGTTCTTCACGACACTGGCCTCAAGCACGCCCCGGGCAGGGCCAACAATGCGGTCTCGATAGGCCTGCGCTGCAGCCTGTGGGTCAATTTCGAGCGCTGACAAATTGGCCACCGAGGGCACCGGGGTGATGTGGTTGCCAATGCTGATGCCAAACACTTGTCCAACGTTAGACGCCGGGTCGGTACTCACTAGCAGTACGCGCCGACCTTGTGCGGTGAGCTGCAATGCCGTGGCGCAGGCAATCGAGGTTTTGCCCACACCGCCTTTGCCAGTGAAAAACAGAAAGCGCGGGGCATTTTCAAGAAACTGCATGAGGTGTTCCCTGTCGACGGTTCGGCAATCGCCAAAACCTGTGTTTGGAAATAAACGTGCGCATCAGTCTAGTGCCTGTCAGGGCAAGGCAATCACAGGGTGCCCAGGTTTCTTGCTGCGGAACCTGCTCCGGGCTTGAATCGGCATGACCTCTTGACAGTAAGTTGTACAAAAAACGGCGAAGCATCGCATTAAGCTGTACAAAACCAATTTTATGTACAACTATTTTGAAGTGCCGCTGTGCATGCAGTACCGAATGCCAGAGAAACCAACATTTCGGCGTTGTCAGAAAAGGTAGAGCCATGCCATGGACAGATCGCTATTTCCCCTGCTGCGTCAGTGTCTGACGCGCGTGGTCGACCGCAGGACCTTGGGCTTGTTGTTCAGCGCCCTGTTGTTGTGCAGCCCCGGTGCTTTCGCCAGTTGGCAGGCGCTGCTGCCCGGTGGTCGTTTGATCGGTAGCGCCGAGTTTCGGCTCTATGGTTTTCGTGTGTACAACGCGAGCCTGTGGGGCGCTTCGGCCCAGGTGGACTATCAGCAACCCTTTGCGCTTGAGCTGACCTATCACCGGTCGATTACCCGTGCCCAACTGGTAGACGTCAGCGTTGATGAAATACGTCGACTACGGGGCGGGTCGGTCGATGAAGTGCAACTCAAGCTGTGGCAGGCACAGATGGCGCGGGCCTTTGTCGATGTCGAACCGGGGCAGCGGATCATCGGGGTGTTCTTGCCCGGTGCCGGTGCGCGGTTCTACGTGGATGATCGTTTGCATTACGAGGTCGCAGACCCTGCGTTTTCGCGGGCGTTCTTTGATATCTGGTTTGACCCGCGTACACGTAACCCTGAGTTACGCCAGCGCTTGCTGGGCGGGCAATGACGATGAGGGTAAGCATGATGTGGAAGTCCTGTCTGCTGGCGTGCTGCTTGCTGTTGAGCAGTTGCGGCAACGTCGAAGTCGATCATTACCGCAACGAGGCGCCAGCATTGGACTTGCCGCGGTTCTTCTCGGTGCCCGTCCAGGCCTGGGGCATGTTCCAGAAGCGTTCGGGTGAGGTGGTCAAGCGTTTCCACGTGACCATTGAGGGGCGGATGGAAGGGCGCGTGCTGATCCTCGATGAGCGCTTCGTTTACAGCGATGGCACCCGTCAGCAACGCGTTTGGCGCCTGACACCGAAGGGGCCGGGGCGCTGGAGCGGTACGGCGGGTGACGTGATCGGCGAAGCCGAAGGTCAGGTGGCCGGTAATGCACTGCGTTGGCGTTACACCCTCAACCTGGAGGTGGACGGCGCGTTTTATCCGGTGCAGTTCGATGACTGGATGTACCTGATGGATGACAACACACTGATCAATCGCTCGTTCATGTCCAAGTTTGGCCTGGAGTTGGGGCAGGTGACCCTGTTCTTCCGGCGCGGCGGGGGTGAACCATGAACAGCCTGCCGGAGGGCTATCGGGCATTGGTGATCGGTGCGAGTGGGGCGATCGGTGGTGCTTTCGTTGATACGCTGCGTGAGGATCCCCGGTGTGCCGCCGTGCATGGCCTGGGGCGTGGCACACACCCGGTACTGGATTTGACCGACCCTCAGAGCATCGCCATGGCCGCACAGTTTTATGAAGGCCAGCCACCGTTTGATCTGATCGTCTTGGCTGCCGGTGTTCTGTACGGTGAGGGCTTCATGCCGGAGAAGGCGCTGGAGTCACTGAACCAGGCGCAACTGTTGGCAACGTTTCAGATCAATGCCATTGGCCCTGCACTGGTGTTGCGGCACTTTTTGCCCCTGCTCGGGAGCAACGGTCTGCTGGCGGTACTGTCGGCCAAGGTCGGTAGCATCGCGGACAATCACCTGGGTGGCTGGTACAGCTACCGGGCCTCGAAGGCGGCGTTGAACATGCTCCTTAAAACGGCAGCGATCGAAGCTGCGCGGCGTTGGCCCGGCAAGCGCCTGGTTGCGCTGCATCCTGGCACTGTTGCTTCAGCCTTGTCGCGACCTTTTCGTCCGGAAGCGCGGGCTCCGCGTGACGCCGTGGCGGACATGCTGGCCGTGCTTGACGGAGTCACCGCCGCCGACAGCGGCAGCTTTTTCAGCTACCAGGGCGAACGTTTGCCCTGGTAGTTCCACTGTGGCACCTCTAGACGGGGCTATGCCCCTGGGAGCGTCAAGTATGAACCTTCAGCAACTGTCAGGCTTTGCCGATGCCGGGCGCATTGACGAGCTCAATCTGGTTTCTCTTGAAGGCGGTATCTATGTCTTGCAGGCACTGATGGAGGGAAAGCTGCACCCGTTGCTTGACGAGCAGGGACACAACCTCTGCCTGCGCTCGACGACGCACGCCCGAGAGGTGTTGCAGCATTTACCTGAAATCCCCTGCCTGCTGGTGCAGAAGGTGGTGCATGACGAAATGTGCGGGCTGGGTAACAGTGCTGATGCGCCGCTGAAACTGCCGTTCTCCATACGCTCTACCTGGTAGTTGCAAGGAAACGGCGCGTGGCCCGAAGCGGTACCCTTGGCACCGCTCATTTCGGGCTTCTAGCCACGCGGTGCAAGGCGGGCAACAACAGCGCCCAGAGTATGGCCAGCAGGGCCAAGGATGGCCAAAGCCCATAGGGTAGGCCGACGTCTGCCAGGCGTGCACCGGCATAGTAAGACAACGGCCCACCCAACGCGCCGACAAGTGCCGCCAGCCAGAGGCGGGATGCCGTCCAGGCCAGGCTCTGGCGCAAGGTGCTGGCGAATAGCAGCCAGAGCATCGCCAGCCAGCCCGGCAGTACCCAGCGCGGCTCACCGAAATCGAACACGCCCAGGTTCAGTAACAGGCTGTCCAGCGCCCAGCCACAGGCAGCGATTTTCAACAGCTGGCGACATTCGCGTACCCGTACCGGAGCCCACGCCACGTGCAAGGCCAGGCATCCCAGTGCCAGCAATAGCCAGGCCGGGTGCCGTGCGCCAAATATGCAGGCTGCCCAGCCGATCTGGAACAGCACTGCATTGCCAATCAGGCGTCGGTTCATCCTCAGGCTTCCAGTGCCTCTAGCAGCGGCGCGGGACGGGCATCAGGTTTGGCCAGGACCAATTGCGCCACGCCGATACCACGTTCCAGGAAGCCACCCTCGCAGTAGCAGAAGTAGAACTCCCACATACGTTGAAAGGTTTCGTCGTAGCCCAACAGCTGCAATGCGTGGCGTCCCCGGCAGAGGTTCTCGTGCCAGTGGCGCAGGGTGCGTGCGTAATGCAGGCCGAAGTCTTCCAGGTGATGGACGTTCAGGTCCGTGTTACGGCTGGCAACGTCCAGCATGCGGCTCAGCGAGGGTAGGGCGCCACCGGGGAAAATGTAGCGCTGGATGAAGTCCACCGAGCGCCTGGCCTGTTCATAGCGCTGGTCACGGATGGTAATGGCTTGCAACAGCATCAGACCATCGTCCTTGAGCAGGCGTGCGCACTGTTGGAAGTAGTTGGGCAGGAAACGGTGGCCCACCGCTTCGATCATTTCGATCGAAACCAGCTTGTCATAGCGTCCTTCAAGGTCACGGTAGTCCTTGCGCAGGACAGTAATGCGCGCTTGCAGGCCTTGCTCGGCAACACGCTTGCAGGTGTAGGCGTACTGCTCTTCGGACAGTGTCGTGGTGGTCACGCGGCAGCCGTAATGAATGGCGGCGTAGAGCGCCATGCTGCCCCAGCCGGTGCCGATTTCCAGCAAATGATCGCTGGCTTGCAGGTCAAGCTTGCGACAGATGC
Organism: Pseudomonas sp. HLS-6 TE3448; assembly: GCF_053629555.1. Classification (NCBI taxonomy): domain Bacteria; kingdom Pseudomonadati; phylum Pseudomonadota; class Gammaproteobacteria; order Pseudomonadales; family Pseudomonadaceae; genus Pseudomonas; species Pseudomonas sp. HLS-6 TE3448. The sequence goes on from NZ_JBRJIO010000001.1 coordinate 3,167,282, forward strand.
GCTCCAGTTTGTTCAACTGTGCCTGTTCGAGGCTGTCTTCTGAGCTGCGGAACATTGCCGCCGAGTACATCATGGTCGGGTCCAGCAGGTGCTCGAACAGTTCATTGCCCAGGTCGTAGTGTGCGGCAATGTTGCGCTTGGAGCCCCTTCGGGTGTTGCGGTTGAGCCAGTGCAGGCCCTGAACCAGAGGACGCCCGAGGCGCGCCAGGCCGCCTTCCATGGCGTCGAGTACGTCAAGGTTGGCGACGAACAGGCGAACCACGGCGGTCAGGTCAGGGCTGGTCCAGTGACCGTGTACGTAAGCTTCCCCGGCGCCGATCGAACCGTTGGTGGCGATCAGCCCCCACAGTGCATCATCCAGCACCTGAAGCTCGGCCATCAGGCTGGCATGGGGTTCGCCGAATATCAGGCGCTGGCCGTCTACTACGACGGTCAGTTGGCCTTTGCGCAGTTGCGCCAGTTGGCGCAGCACCAGGCGTTTGAGCAAGCCTGTGCTACCGGCGGCGAGGGCTCCGCTTTTGGCTACGGCCAGGTTAGGGCTCTTCATGGTCAACGTCCTCGCTACGGTTACGGGCGACACGTAAATGCCGCTGGGTGTTGTAATGGGAAAAGATCGGCGTGCGCTTGAGCAGCAGGCGCAGGGCTTGCCAATAGATGGCAGTAACGGTTTTCGCCGACATCCAGGGAAAGGCGATCAATTGGCGGTGCAAGGTGCTGCGGGTCAGGGCTATGCGGTTCAGACCAAGACCGGCTTCAAACACCTTCTGCGGCCCATGCCAGTCCTGCATGGTGATGTTCAGGTGTTGCCCTGGCGCGGTGAAGCGCATGCGGTACTCCAGGTCGGGTGGCAAAAATGGCGAGACGTGAAAGGCTTTGGCGACGCTGAACTGCTGCACGCCGTGTTCATTGCACGGCAGCACATAGTGGAAGCGCTCGCGCCAGGGGGTATTGGTGACTTCGCACAGAATCGCCGCGAGCGTGTCATGCTCGTCGAAACAGAAGAAGAAACTCACCGGGTTGAAGGCCAATCCCCAGTTCCGCGCCTGGGTCAACAGGCGTATGGCGCCACCCGGTGCGTAACCCAGGGCCTCCACGAGCAGCAGATTGACCGCATCGGCAAGCGCCATGCCGTTGCGTGTGTAGCGTGGCAAGTAATCCTGTTCGCGGAAGCTGAACGCCGAAAACCGCTCGCGCCCGGCAAACGGGCTTAATGCAAACAATGCATCCTGCTCGGCCAGGTCCAGGTACAACATGCTCATGCGGTAGCGAAAGGCATGCGCGCGCGGGGACAGGCGCCGGTGGCTGACCCAGCCTTCATACAAGGCGCTGTTCATAATCGTTCACCGAAGTGCTGAGCCACCTTCAGTGCACTGACCACGCCATCCTCATGGAAGCCGTTGGCCCAGTAGGCGCCGCAGTAGTAGCTGTGCTGCGGGCCCATCAGTTCAGCGTGACGTGCCTGGGCCGCAAGGGCTTCGAGGCTGTACTGGGGGTGCGCGTAGCGAAAGCGACCGAGCACCTGTGCCGGGTCAATGGCGTCACTCTGGTTGAGGCTTACGCAGAGGGTGCGTGGTGCGTCCAGGCCTTGCAGGATGTTCATGTTGTAGGTCACGGCCGCTGGGCTGTGCTCGGGGCCACCCAGGCGGTAGTTCCAGCTCGCCCAGGCCAGGCGACGGTCGGGGAGCAGGCGCGTGTCGGTATGCAGCACGACATCGTTCTGCGCATAGCGTATGGCGCCGAGTATCTGTTGTTCCTGTTCGGTAGGCGTTTCCAGCAGCGCCAGTGCCTGGTCGCTGTGACAGGCAAACACCACCTTGTCGAAACGCTCGGTGCCGACAGCGCTTGTGATACTGACGCCCTCGGTGTCACGGCGTACACGTTGCACCGGGCAGTTCAGGCGGATGTGCTTGGCGTAGCTGGCTGTCAGTGGCTTGATGTAGGCACTGGAGCCGCCCTGGATAACCCGCCATTGCGGGCGGTTGGTGACTGAGAGCAGGCCATGGTTGCGAAAAAAACGTACGAAGAACGCCAAGGGAAAGCCGAGCATGTCGGCCAGTGACATCGACCAGATCGCCGCCCCCATCGGCACGATGTAGTGTTCGATGAAGCGATTGCCGTAGCCACGCTGTTGCAGGTAGCTGCCGAGGGTCGTGCTGGCGTCGATGTGCTGGCGGTCGAGGTCCAGTGGTGCTTCGCGATTGAAGCGCAGAATGTCCCGCAGCATTCCCCAGAACGCCGGTGAAATCAGGTTGCTGCGTTGAGCGAAGAGGCTGTTGAGGTTATTGCCGTTGTACTCCAGGCCGGTCTTTGGCTCATGTACCGAAAAGCTCATCTCGGTGGGGCGTGAGGTCACGCCCAGATGGTCCATCAGGGCAATGAAATTCGGGTAGGTCCAGTTGTTGAAGACGATGAAGCCGGTGTCGACCGCATAGTTCTGCTCGTTCAATTGAACGTTCACGGTATGGGTATGGCCGCCTACTCGCCCTTCGGCCTCGAATACGGTGATGTCGTGGTTACGCTGCAGCAGGTAGGCTGCCGTCAGGCCGGCAATTCCGCTGCCGACGATTGCAATACGCATGGGGTCAGGACTCCTGGCCAGGCCGTGCAAGCCGCTTGCCCAGTGCCAGTTGCCAGTGTTTTGGCAGGTGGCCGAGCAGCTTCAGGCAGGCGATAAACAGTGCTGGGAACGCCACTTCATAAGGACGGGCGCTCCAGTTTTCGGGCGATGTGGCGGGCGGCTTTTTCCGCCGACCAGCGCAACGGCATGGGGAAGTCGTTGCGTCGTGTCAGGGGCGTATCTACAAAACCCGGGCTGACCAGCGTGACCGCGATGCCTTGGGCATCCAGGTCGATCCGCAGTGAGTCGATCAGGTAGCGCAGGGCCGCTTTGGAGGCACCGTAGGCACCTGCTCGCGGGAGGGGCAGAAAGGTCACTGAACTGCCTATGGCCACCAGGTGCGGTTCATGGCCGCGTTGCAGCAGGGGCAGCGCGGTCTCGATGGTCAGGCTGGCGGTAAACAGGTTGGCTTGGACCACGCGCATCACCAGCGCGGCCTCGAAGTGCTCGGGCGTGAGGTATTCGCAGGTACCGGCATTGGCGATGACTTGATCCAGCGCGCCCCAGTGTTGAGTGATGCGCTCGCCAATTTGCCTGACCTGATTGCTGTCGAGCAGGTCGCCTGGCACGAGCAGTACCTGCCCGGGGAAGCGTGTCGCGAGTTGTTGCAGTGGGGCCGTGCTGCGCGCGGTCAGTGCGAGCTGATGGCCTTGCTCAAGCAGCACTTCGGCCAAGGCTGCGCCAATCCCGCTGCTGGCGCCGGTAAGCCAGATTCGCTTCATGCCAGCCTCCGCTTGAGCCCGCGGATCACGCTACCCAGCAAGGGCAGGTGTTCATAGAGCAGTGCGCCGGCATCGAAGTAGTCGCGGTGATAGTAGACCTTGTCTGCCCAGCGCAGATGGGAGCATCCGGTAACGCTGACAGGCGCTCCACCACGCAGGCGGGGGTGACGGTAGGTCATGGTCCAGCGCAGGTAGCCCGAACCTTCGGCGACTGCGTCATGGCCGTGGAACTGGAAGCTCAAGTCCTCGACATTGGCATACAGCTCGGAAAAGTAACGCTGCAGGGCGTTCAGCCCATTGATCTGATGCAGCGGGTCGATAAAGCACACGTCAGTGCTGTAGAGGCTTGAAAGGTGCTCCAGGTGGTCGCGATCCAGGGCGGCGAATCGCTCGGCGAACTGCTGCAGGAAGGTCGACATCCATAGGCCTCTAACTTGTACATTTGTAGGAATTTGTACAAGTTAAGGCTAAGGCAATATCTGTACAAGTCAATTTTTTTGTATAGATATTTTTTGTATCAATTTTGGGTCATTGCCAGCCTGTCCTCCAGCGCTCGCTGTCGCGAAGCTCGCGCCAGTCCAGCCATTCGCTACGACCGCTGTAGATGGCTTGCAACTCGATCTTCAGCAATGTGCCTTGTTCGTCATGCAGCAGATCGGTTACCAGAAAGTGTTTCTCTCGATTGAGTGGTGTGCAGGCTGTCCATTTGGACAAGGCCAGCTTTCGTGGATTGAAGCGGTTCATGGGAGCTCCTGCCGGTAACGCGGTGCTGTTCAGGGAGGGCGTCGGCGCAATTGCTGTCGAGTTATATTGTACAAATATATTTTCATGTACAAGCCTATTTTGCGTTGGGTGCTGTGGCGGTGTTGGGGCTCGCAGCTGCTATCTCGGCTTGTTCCAGGTGTTCCGGTACCGAGACGGACCAGCCGAGCTCAAGGCTGATGCGGCGACGCAGGGTATCGGCTGCCTCCGGTTCACCATGCACCACATAGGTGTGTTTGGGTGGGCGCTTGAAGCCACGCAGCCATTGCATGATTTCATCGGCGTCGGCATGTGCCGACAGGCTCTCCAGGGACACCACTTCGGCTCGCACCGGAACATCCTCGCCGTGCAGTCGAATGGAGGGCGCACCGGCGATGATCTGTGCTCCCCGGGTGCCGCCTGCCTGATAGCCGGAAAACAACAGGGTGTTATGCGGGTTGGGCGCCAGGGTCTTGAGGTGGAACAGCACCCGTCCACCGGTGGCCATTCCGCTGGCGGCGATAATCACGGCCGGGCCACGCTGTTGGTCCAGGCGTTTGGATTCTTCAACGGTGCGCACGATGTGGGTGGCGCGAAACATCGACTCGCATTCGCGTGGGGACAGCCGGTGTTCACTGCAAAATCGCTGATACAGCACCGTCGCATCTGTCGCCATGGGGCTGTTCAAATAGATCGGCAGGTCAGGAATCGCGCCGCTCTGTTTAAGGCGCGAGAGGTGATACATCAGCAACTGGGCACGGCCCACGGCAAAGGACGGAACCAGAGTAATGCCATGGCGCAGGGCTGTGCGGGTGATGACGTCAGCCAGTTGCTTTTCGGTGTCTTCGGGTGGGTGCAGGCGATCACCGTAGGTGGATTCAACGAACAGGTAGTCGGCCTCTTCGATGAGCTCCGGGGCGAGCATGATCGGGTCGTTGAAACGGCCCAGGTCACCGGAAAATACCCAGGTGGAACCGTCGGCGATGATCTCCACGGTTGCCGCCCCAAGGATGTGACCGGCAGACCTCAGGTGTATCCGGACGTCGGCGAGGATGTCTTGTGGATGGTGCAGGGCAATGGGGCGAAAGTGCTTGAGGGCGCGCTTGGCGTCGTCCTCGGTGTACAGCGGCAGCGCCGGATGGTGTTTGGAGAAGCCTCGCCGATTGGCGTATTCGGCCTGTTCCTCTTGCAGGCGACCGCTGTCGAGCAACAGGATACTGGCCAGTTCGCAGGTGGCCTCTGTGGCGTAGATGGGCCCGCGGTAACCGTCCCTCACCAGTGCCGGGATGTAGCCGCTATGGTCCAGGTGAGCATGGGTCAGGACGATGGCGTCCAGGCTGCGCGGTGGCATGGGGAACGGGGCCCAGTTGCGTACGCGCAAATGTTTGTAGCCCTGAAACAGCCCGCAGTCGACCAGTACGCGCTGACCGTTATGTTCCAGTAGGTACTTGCTGCCGGTAACCGTACCGGCGGCGCCGAGAAACGTGACGTGCATGGCATGTCTCCTCAACAACCCTGTCAACAGGCTGATACCACGCGCTGTGGCCAGGCCGGTTGTTCCTGTGTGCCCGCCCGGCAGTGCGTTGTCGGGCCTTGGCATGGGCGCGCGTCACGTACTCCAGTGATGCTCCATTGCCATGAGAGCGGGCATGTCCAGAATTTCCACCTCGCGCCCCGCAAAGCGAACGATCTGCAAATCGCGCAGGCGTGCCATGCACCGGCAGATGGTTTCGAGCCTTAACCCCAGGTATGAGGCAATGTCTTCGCGGGTCATACGCAAAACAAAACCCAGTGCCGAATAGCCACGCATGGCATAGCGTTGGGATAACTGTAGAAGAAAAGCGGCGAAGCGCTCATCGGCGTTCATGTTGCACATCATCAGTAGCCGCTCATTGTCCCGGACGATCTGCCGGCTCATCAGGCGGTTCAGGGTTTGTTGCAGAGCGGGGCAGTTGCGGGCCAGTTGCTCGATCTGGTGATAGGGGATCGGGCACACTTCGCTGTCTTCCAGTGCCAATGCGCTGCAGGCATAACGCGAGGTACTGATGGCATCAAGCCCCATCACTTCACCGGCCATCATGAAGTCGGCGACCATGCCGCGGCCGTGGGCGTCGATCAAGGAAATCTTGAAACAGCCCATGCGGACGGCGTAGAGGTAGGTTAGCGGATCATTGGAATGGTAAAGGGCAGCGCCTTTCTTGATGCGCATGCGCTGTGAGATCAATGAATTGAAGGTGTCGCGCTCGGCATGTGAGCAGCCGCCCGGCAAACAAAAGGCGCGTACTGCGCATTGAGCACAGGAAGCGCCTAGAGAGAACAGCCTGGTGCGTGAAACGGTGGGCGTGGTTTGCAGTTCGGCGTGTTCTAGAGCGACTGCGTTATTGTTAGGTTGCATAGCGTCTTGCTCCATGGGGAAGCGGTGAACTTCTGAAGCAGAGGCCACTGGGCACTAAGGCCTTGCAGTGGAGTCATCGCTGGAAGTCGACGTGCAGTGGGTGAGTGATGCGCTGCCTGGGAGCAGGGCTGGAGGATGTGCCGTGCCAGCGGGTGGGCGGCGCGCAAGGTGGCAGTACGTGTGGTGCTTTGATTCGGTCTTCCAGGCGCTGCACGAAACAGGTGGCTTCTGCTTCGGTCCGAAAGGCCACGACCCATGTGTCCAGATGAACCAGCCAGCGGCTGGTTGGTGCGTCCTTTTCGAGTTCGATCAGCATGACGACTCTCCTGTCGACGGATGTCGACGGTTACAAGGCGTGTTTCAAATGTCCTTTTTTCAAGAGCCTGAGTGTAAAAAGGCCTTCGTTGAAGGTGAGGCTGAAGTTGTTCAGCGATACCGAGGCAGGAAGGCGGTGTGAGGAGCGAAACGGCCCGGCGCACAGTGATGCGTCGGCACGCCGCTGAACGGCCCAGCCACTGAGCACCAGGTGTTTGGGGCTCAGGTCCAGGTGCAGGTTTTCAATACTCAAACCCTGCAGGTGGGCGTAAATCGTAAAGTTCGTCCTGCTGTTGGCGGCCGCCAATTCCGGGTTGCAGGGCAGCTCCACTTCGCGGCGTCGCAAGGCCGCCATGTCCGGTAATCGTGGCTTGCTCATCAGGGTTGAAAACATTTCGCATGCTCCCGGTCACTGTAGGGGGAACAGCCTCCATGCCTGAAACTATACGGTTTGGTGCTCTATGCGTTTAGCTACTGCTCAAGGCGTAATGGCGACTTTCATGACCCCGTCACGTTGGTGGGCGAACAGGTCATAAGCGGCTTCGATATCGTCAAGTTTGAAATGATGGGTGACCAGCGGCTTGAGGTCGACGCGACCACTGGCGACAACGTTCATCAGGCGGCGCATCCGTTCCTTGCCGCCAGGGCACAGGGTGGTAACGATACGGTAGTCGCCAAGGCCGGCAGCGAATGCATCGACCGGTATGCGCAAGTCGCTCGAGTACACGCCCAGGCTTGAAAGCACGCCACCGGGGCGCAGAACCCGCAGTGCCGACTCAAAGGTGGCCTGCGTACCCAGTGCCTCGATGGCGACATCGACACCGCGTCCATCGGTGAGCGCCATGATCTGATCCACCACATTGCCGGCCTTGAAGTCGACGGTGTGGGTAACGCCCAGCTGTTTAGCGACCTGCAGCGCGTGCAGCGACGGTGTCAACGCCGATGACGGTGGTGGCGCCCATCAGCCGGGCGCCGGCCGCTGCGCATAATCCAATCGGGCCCAGGGCGAATACCGCAACGGTATCACCGATTTGCACGCCGCCGCGCTCCGCACCGGAAAAGCCGGTGGACATGATGTCGGGGCACATCAACACCTGCTCATCGGTGAGGGTATCGGGTATCGGGGAGAGGTTGACCATGGCGTCCGGTACCCGCACATACTCGGCCTGGCAGCCATCGATGATGTTGCCGAACTTCCAGCCTCCCGTAGCACGGAAGCCATGCCGCGTGCCGGGGCCATCCTGGGATGCGCAGCCGCACAGGCAGGCGTAGCTATGGCCACTGGGCGTGATTGCGCCGGCGATCACCCGCTGTCCTTCGCTGAACCCCAGGACTTGTGAACCGAGTTTCTCGATGACCCCGACGGGCTCGTGACCAATGGTCAGCCCTTTGGCGACCGGGTATTCACCGCGCAGGATGTGGACATCGGTGCCGCAGATTGTGGTGGTGGTAATGCGCAGTAGCGCATCCAGCGGTCCAATCTCTGGAATTGGCTTTTCATCCAGAACAATACGGCCTTTTTCAACGAAGATTGCCGCTTTCATTTTCGCCATGGCTGTGTCTCCTGAGCGCAGCGCATCGGTTCTGATCACTTTCAACAGGCTGCTCCTGGCGAGGGGCTGAAAGGTTGATCTGAATCAATGAGTATGGCCCTGAAATCGTGGATCCGCGACCGTGTGTCGTTTTGCCGGTAAAAGAAATGCGGACTCTGACCCACATCAAGCCGCAGGGGGCAGGTGGCCGCAGGATAGGGCTTGAATTGCCTTTGGGCAGCACGCTTCCTGCTTGAAGGGCTGCAGGCCAACTTCCGTCTGATGAGAGGTGCGTCATGACCATGCAAAAACATCTTATGTTGGTGTCCTCGCCGTTGATGAAAGCCGGCCCGGCCTTTGACAGAGCCTCTGCCTTGGCAAAGGCACGGGATGAACCGCTGCACATTGTCGCCTTCGACTATGTGGAGGGGCTCGCAACAGCGGGGCTGGTCAATGCTGAGGCGCTGCAGCAGATGCGCGAGGGCTATGTGGAGCGACACCATGCCTGGCTTGAGGACCAGGCCCGGCCAATGCGCAAGTTGGGTATCGAGGTCACGACCGAAGTGGTGTGGGCCGAGGATGTGTTGCCAGAAATTCTGGCGCACCTGCGTGAGGAGCCGATAGACCTGGTAATCAAGGAGGTCGAGCACGAGTCACGCCTCATGCGCGCGATGTTCACTACCCTGGATATTCATTTGCTACGCGAGTGCAAGGCGCCATTGCACTTTGTGAGCAAAACCCGCAATGCGTTGCCGCGCAGGATTGTGGCTGCTGTTGATCCCTTCCACCCAGACGACCAGTACAAGGGCTTCAATGACCGGATCATTTATGAAGCGCTGAAACTGGCGATGCAGTGCAAGGCTGAAGTGCATCTCGTGTATGCCCATGACCTTTCGTCGATGGGCACGGGAGAGTACGGTTTTTCCACCGGTTCGATGCTGTTTTCCTCAAGCCTGGCGCAGAAGGTCTTCGATATTCAGGGAGAAAGCTTCAATGAGCTGGCCGAACGCAATGGTATCCCCGCTGAAAATCGGCACATGATTGTCGGTAACCCGGCAAAGGTCTTGTCCAGCTTTTCCGAAACCCGCGATATCGATGTCATTGTCATGGGGCGTGTGCATCGGCGAGGGGTGAGCAAAGGCTTCGGCAGTACGGTGGAAGATGTCTTGTACCGGATGCCTAGCAGCGTGCTGGTGGTCACCCCTGAGGACTTCGATGGTTAAGGGCCACCCGGTATGGCGCGCCCCGGTGACCCGGGGCGTGTTCGGGACGGTTAGCGGCTCAGCTCGAGTTCATGGGTCAGCTCGCTGAACTGGCCGTTTTCATAGCGACTGGTAAACCCCAGCTTTTTCGCCAGCCGATGCATGCCGTAGTTACTGGCCAGATCCAGTGAGATCATCTGCTTGAACCCGTTGCGGCGGGCAGCCTCGATCAGGTGCCCCATCAATAGCGTGCCCAAACCCCGGCGTTGCCAGTCGTCGGCAACCGCTACGGCGCATTCGCAGTGCTGCTCTGCTGGCATCGCCGCATAGCGGCTCACACCGACTTCGTGCAACTCGCCGTCGACATGCGCCAGCGCGACGTAGGCGACACGGTCGTGGCCATCCAGGTCCATCAACTGGTCCAGCAGGGTGAGGTCTTCTCGGTTGAATCCGCCCATGAAGCGAGCGCGACGGGCTTCGGCCGACAAGTGCCTGACAAACTGGAATTCGCGCAGGCGATCACGCTCCTGTAACGACCGGATCAGCACATGAGTGCCGTCATTCAAGGCTTCTATCCAATGCTCTTCGGTTTCACCCTGGCATAGCGCGGACAGGGCTTTGTGCTGGCTTGGATCAGTCGACATGGTGGTGCTCCCAGATGGCAAGGGGGGTGGAGGCCTGTTTGAAGGTGTACGACGATCAGCCGCGTTGCGTCTGATTTACATCAAGTCTTCAGTCCTTTGTGCGGTTGGGCGGCAGGCTTTGGATGGCTGGCGGGGCGCGGTTCAGAAATCGTTCCATGCAGGCCATTTGCTCGGCGTCGGTCACTGCTGAATAGGCGGCACTGTTGAGCCATTGGCTGTGGAGCAGTGCAAGGCGGACAACCCCGTTTTTCTCCATAAAGCGTTGGGAGATGCACTGGCATACCGGGCCCACCAGGTAGGCCAATGCCTGTTCCTGCTCGTTGGCGACCAAGGTGCTGGTTAAGCGGGTAACGCAGGTGGCGACAAGTGCTGCGCCAGCGCGCGCTGCCAGATAGGCCGTTGCGGTGTAACCGCCGACGAAAAGCAGCATGATAAGCGTGAGCAGGATCAGCTCGTGAGGTCGTCGACGGCGCACAGGGACGGCCCTCTCCAGCGTTTTGGGTGATGCATCGGCTGGGGTGCTGGACGCTCGCGCGCAAGCCAGACCGATCAGCCAGCAGCCCGTGGTAAAGATCAGAATCACTACCAGCAGCGCCAGCCACAGCCGGTTGAACACGTCGAACCCGGTGATGATCGCCAGCACGCTGACGAAACCAAGACCACCGACGACAAAGCCGAGCCGTGCCAAGGCGTCGATCAATCGGGCTTGTCGTTTGTCGACCTTCATGGCATCGCCCTCGTGCGCCTACCCACCTCAAGGGTAGTTCGCCGTGCAGCCTGTGCTCGGTGCATGGCCTGCTGCGCCACAACCACGCACGTCGGGAATTGGCCCACAACCTGCATTGGCCCCTGCATCGATAGCTGATCGATTGGTCAAACACGTTGTGCGCTGTTGTCGTGCATGAGGTGAGGGTTGTTCAACTGCACCTGTGGCCTGCTCGCCCTTTCGGCGCACAGTGCCCAGTGTTCACCGGGGCGGGTTGCATGTTTGTTGCTGAACCACTCGACGCCGCTTGCATCCCTGCAGGCTGGAGCGCCGAGCTCACGCTGCGTTTTGTTCGTTGTGACACGAAGACCTGTATTGGTGCGCGACGTCACTTCGGACCTCTTTTGGTGCAACGTCCGTTCTACCCCGAGGGCGCGCCGTGCCACGTGTATGTGCTGCACCCGCCGGGCGGTGTGGTGGGGGGCGACCGCCTGGCGCTGGATATCCACCTGGAGCCAGGCAGCCACGCGCTGATGACCATGCCCGGCGCCACCAAGTTCTACCGCAGTGCCGGCCCGACTTCGATCCTCAAGCAGCATTTTCACCTGGCAGAAGACAGCATCCTGGAGTGGCTACCTCAGGACAGCATCTGCTTTCCCGGCGCCCGTGTGTCGTTGCAGACCTGCTTTAGCCTGGCCCCCGGTGCCCGCCTGCTGGCGTGGGAAACCCTGTGCCTTGGGCGTCCGGTGATGGGCGAGACCTTTAGCCATGGTGCGCTGGACAGCTGCTTGCACATCGACATGCCTGATGATCCCGGCCTGCATGAACGCCTGCGCCTTGAGGGTGGGCACCTGGGCAAACTCGGCGGCTACCCGTTGCTGGCGACGTTCTGCGCCGCTCCGGCTAACCCGCAACTGTTGGAGCAGGTTCGCGCCCTGATCGACGACCTTGTCACGCCCGCCGGGGCAACCCTGCTGGGGCAACTGTTGGTGGTCCGCCTGCTGGACCACGACAACCAACGCCTGCAATCCACCCTGCAACGGCTGTGGCACGCCTTGCGACCGGCTGTTGTCGGCCTGCCGCCGTGCCCGCCACGCATCTGGGCTACCTGAGAAAACACACCATGGAACTGACGCCAAGAGAAAAAGACAAGTTGCTGCTGTTCACCGCGGCGTTGCTCGCCGAGCGGCGCCGCGACCGAGGGCTGAAACTCAACTACCCCGAAGCCGTGGCGCTGATCAGCGCCGCCGTCATGGAGGGGGCACGGGATGGCCGTACGGTCGCCGAACTGATGAGCCTGGGCCGTGAAGTCGTGGGTCGTGAGCAGGTGATGGAAGGTGTTGCAGAAATGATCCACGACGTGCAGGTGGAAGCGACCTTCCCCGATGGGACCAAGCTGGTCACCGTCCATGACCCGATCGTCTGACCGCCGCTGCAGGAGAACGCCATGATCCCCGGAGAAGTACTGGTCGCCGACGGCGACCTCGAACTCAACACAGGCCGCGAAGCGCTATGTGTCAGCGTCGCGAACCACGGCGACCGGCCAATTCAGGTCGGGTCGCACTACCACTTTTATGAGGTCAACAACGCGTTGGTATTCGACCGTGAAGCCACCCGTGGTTTTCGCCTGGACATCGCCGCCGGTACAGCCGTGCGCTTTGAACCGGGCCAGTCGCGTACCGTCAACCTGGTGGCATATGCCGGCAAACGCGAGGTCTACGGTTTTCAGGGGCGGGTGATGGGCAAGCTGGAGGCAGGGGCATGAGTCGAATTTCTCGTCAGGCCTACGCCGACATGTTTGGCCCCACCGTCGGCGACCGCGTGCGTCTGGCCGACACCGACCTGTGGGTGGAGGTCGAGAAGGACTTCACGATCTACGGTGAAGAGGTCAAGTTTGGCGGTGGCAAGGTGATCCGTGACGGCATGGGCCAGGGCCAGATGCTCGCAGCAGACGCAATGGACCTGGTATTGACCAATGCGCTGATCATCGACCACTGGGGCATCGTCAAGGCCGACATCGGCGTCAAGCACGGCCGCATTGCGCGCATCGGCAAGGCGGGCAACCCCGACGTGCAGCCGGGGGTAACCGTGCCGGTAGGGCCTGGCACCGAAGTCATCGCGGCCGAGGGCAAGATTGTCACGGCCGGTGGCATCGATTCGCACATTCACTTTATCTGCCCGCAGCAGGTCGAGGAGGCGCTGACCTCTGGCGTCACCACCTTCATTGGTGGCGGCACGGGGCCGGCCACGGGCACCAATGCCACCACCTGCACGCCGGGCCCTTGGTACCTGTCGCGCATGTTGCAGGCCGCTGATGCGCTGCCGATCAATATCGGCCTGCTGGGCAAGGGCAACGCCTCGCGGCCCGAAGCCCTGCGCGAGCAGATCGAGGCCGGTGCCGTGGGCCTCAAGTTGCACGAAGATTGGGGCTCGACGCCCGCAGCCATCGATTGCTGCCTGAACGTGGCTGAAGAAACCGACGTGCAGGTGGCGATCCACAGTGACACCCTCAACGAATCCGGTTGCGTCGAGGACACCCTGGCAGCCATCGGTGATCGCACCATCCATACCTTTCATACCGAAGGGGCGGGCGGTGGACATGCACCGGACATCATCCGCGCCGCTGCCTTCGGCAACGTGCTGCCATCCTCGACCAACCCGACCTTGCCGTACACCATCAACACGGTGGATGAGCACCTCGACATGCTGATGGTCTGCCACCATCTTGACCCGAGTATTCCCGAGGATGTGGCCTTCGCCGAATCGCGGATTCGCCGCGAGACCATCGCTGCCGAAGACATCCTGCACGACATGGGCGCTTTCTCGATGACGTCGTCCGACTCCCAGGCCATGGGCCGCGTCGGTGAAGTGGTGTTGCGTACCTGGCAGGTCGCCCACCAGATGAAACGGCGGCGCGGCCCACTGGCGCCGGACACCGCCCGCAACGACAACTTCCGGGTCAAGCGCTACATCGCCAAGTACACCATCAACCCGGCACTCACCCATGGCATCGCTCATGAGGTGGGCTCGGTCGAGGCCGGCAAGCTTGCCGACCTGGTGCTCTGGTCGCCGGCGTTCTTTGGCGTCAAGCCGTCGCTGGTAATCAAGGGCGGGATGATTGCCATGGCGCCGATGGGGGACATCAACGGTTCGATCCCGACCCCGCAACCGGTTCACTACCGGCCGATGTTTGGCGCCCTGGGGGCTGCCCGACATGCCACGCGCATGACCTTTTTGTCCCAGGCGGCGGTAAACCGAGGCGTGGATCAGGCGCTGGGCCTGCGCAGCCTGATCGGCGTGGTGAGCGGCTGTCGTCGTGTGCGCAAGGGCGACATGGTGCACAACGGCCTGCAGCCAACGATCGAGGTGGACTCACAGACCTACGAAGTACGCGCCGACGGCGAATTGCTGGTGTGTGAACCGGCCAGTGTGCTGCCAATGGCGCAGCGTTACTTCCTGTTTTGAAGGAGCAAGCATGATTGTCTTAACCCACCGGGTAACGGATGCGCCGCGAATCAGCGGCACCGTCACCCTCGCTCTCGACACTCGCATCAAGAGCCGCGTGCGCATCACCCTGGACGATGGCCGAGAGGCTGGCCTGATGTTGGAACGTGGCCAGCTGATTCGCGGTGGCGAGTTGCTTGCAAACGAGCAGGGCACAGAAGTGATTCGGGTACAGGCGGCTGCCGAGCAGGTGTCAACGGTGCGTAGCGACGACCCGTTGCTGTTGGCGCGTGCGGCCTATCACCTGGGCAACCGCCATGTGCCATTGCAGATCGAAGCCGGTTTGCTGCGCTACCAGCACGACCATGTGCTGGACGACATGGTGCGAGGCCTGGGCTTGCAGGTTGCCCGGGAGCCGGCGCCGTTCGAGCCAGAGGCGGGCGCTTACCAGAGCGCACCGCATAGCCATAGCCATAGCCATGCCCACGACCACCCCTTCGTGCGTGTGCCCGGCCACGCCCACCCCTGAACTCGACCTGGAGGCACCCCCATGAAAAAGACCCTGGCCCTTGCACTGCTGCTGATTGCGCTACCGGCCTTCGCCCATCCGGGGCATGACACCCACCCGCTGCAGGACGGCCTGCTGCACCCGCTGACCGGCCTTGACCACTTGCTGATGCTGCTGGGTACCGGTGTCTTGGCCGCATTGACCGGCCGCACCCTGGCACTGCCGTTGTTGACCCTGAGTGCCATGTTGGGTGGCGCCGTGCTTGGCCATCTGCTGGGTGGTGTGCCGGGTATGGAAGTCATGATCATCGGCTCGTTGCTGGTTGCGGCTGGCGCACTGCTGTTGCCGG
The DNA here is from genome assembly GCF_053629555.1 of Pseudomonas sp. HLS-6 TE3448. NCBI lineage: Bacteria > Pseudomonadati > Pseudomonadota > Gammaproteobacteria > Pseudomonadales > Pseudomonadaceae > Pseudomonas > Pseudomonas sp. HLS-6 TE3448. Next base: position 3,182,457 of record NZ_JBRJIO010000001.1, read on the forward strand.
GCCGTCAGCGCTTGCTGGCCCTGGCCATGCCACTGTTTGCCCTGTTCCACGGCTGGGCCCACGGGGTCGAGGCCAGCCCTGGTGCCTTCTGGGTATTCAGTGCCGGTTTCGTGGCCGTCAGCGCCATGCTGTTGTGGGTGGGCTTCGTCGGCGGTTGCCTGCTGCGTCGCCATCGCCGCTTGCAACACCTCTTCGGTGGAGGCTTGCTGGCGGGTGCAGCAATGGTGCTGGCCGGCTGATGAGTACCGATCTCAAGCTGCTGCGCCTGCTGCAGTTGGCCAGCCCCAACCTGCCGGTGGGTGGCTTCACCTACTCGCAAGGCCTGGAGTGGGCGGTGGAGGCGGGCTGGGTATGCGGTGCCGAAGGCTTTCGCGCCTGGCAGCGTGAGCAGCTCGAAGACACCCTCGGCCACCTCGACTGGCCACTGCTGGCGCGCCTGTATCAGGCCTGCTGTGACGACGACGCCTCGGCGTTCGCCCGCTGGAGCCAGTTCCTGCTGGCCAACCGCGAGACCGCCGAGCTGCGGCTGGAAGAGCGCCAGCGTGGCATGGCTCTGGCCCGGTTGCTGGATGGCTGGCAACTGTGTCAGGCGCCGGCATGGCGCCCGAGCCTGGAACTGACCCAACTGGGCGGCATGGCCTGGCTGGCCGCGCACTGGGGCATCCCGTTACGTGACCTTGCCCTCGGCCACGGCTTCGCCTGGCTGGAAGGCGCGGTGATGGCGGGGGTCAAGCTGGTGCCCTTCGGTCAACAGGCTGCCCAGAGCCTGCTACGCGACCTGTGCGGCGAGCTGCCTGGCGTGCTGGACACGGCCCTGACACTCCCTGACGCGCAACTCGGGGGTGGCCTGCCGTTGCTGGCCATCGCCTCGGCTCGTCACGAAACCCAATACACCCGATTATTCCGCTCCTGAGGAAACTGCCATGCAAAGCTACAAGCAACCCCTGCGCGTTGGTGTCGGCGGTCCGGTCGGCTCCGGCAAGACCGCATTGCTCGAAGCCCTGTGCAAAGCGATGCGCGACCATTACGAGATTGCCGTGGTAACCAACGACATCTATACCAAGGAAGACCAGCGCATCCTTACCGAAGCGGGCGCCCTGGCCCCCGAACGTATTGTTGGTGTGGAAACCGGTGGCTGTCCGCATACCGCCATCCGCGAAGATGCTTCGATGAACCTTGCCGCAGTGGAAGAGCTGGCGCGTAAGTTTGGCAACCTGGAAGTGATCTTCGTCGAGAGTGGTGGCGATAACCTCAGTGCCACTTTCAGCCCGGAACTGGCCGACCTTACGGTGTACGTGATCGACGTGGCCGAGGGCGAAAAAATCCCGCGCAAGGGTGGCCCGGGTATCACCAAATCGGACTTTCTGGTGATCAACAAGATCGACCTGGCACCCTACGTGGGGGCTTCACTGGAAGTGATGGAGCGTGATACCCAGCGCATGCGCCCTGCGCGACCCTGGGCGTTCACCAACCTCAAGACCGGGCATGGGCTGCATACCGTGATCGACTTCATCGTCGAGAAAGGCATGCTGGATGCCGCTCGCGCCTGAGGGCACGTACTGCCGAGCCTGGTTTCTACCCTGTTGTAGGGGCCGGGTTTGCTGTCGATGAACACATTGAATCATTTGCAATATTTACATGAGAATCATTACCAAATTAAAATCGATGCCATTCACACCCCTTTGAGCATCGCCTTTGAACGCCGTATCCAACCTGTTTTCTCGTTCACCTTCCGCTCCCTTCCTGCTCTGTGCGCTGACCAGCGCCATGCTGTCTGTTCCGGCTGCTGCCGAACCTGCACAGACCACACTGCCTGCGACGCAGATCGCCGCCGAGGCTTCCGACACGGCAGAAGGTTACCGTGCCAGCAGTGCCAGTACGGCGAGCAAAAGTGACGTTCCACTCAAGGACGAGGCACAGTCGGTCAACGTGGTGACACCGCAGACCATTGCCGACTACAACGTTCGCTCGCTGGACGATGCCATGAAGTTCGTCAGTGGTGTCAGCCAGGGCAATACCCTGGGCAACACCAAGGATTCGCTGGTCAAGCGTGGGTTTGGCACCAACGACGACGGCTCCATCCTGCGTGATGGGGTACGCTCGGTGGTCTCGCACAACTTCAGCGCCACCACCGAACGTGTCGAAGTCCTCAAGGGGCCGGCCTCGCTGCTGTATGGCGCCATGGAGCCTGGCGGCGTGATCAATGTGATCAGCAAACAACCCCAATACGTGCGCAGCACCACGCTCAGTGGCTCAGCCTTCAGTGAAGGTGGTGGCAGCTTTGGGGTGGACACCACCGGCCCGCTGGGTGATACCGGCCTGGCCTATCGCCTGGTAGCCGAGCGGCAGAGCGAGGACTACTGGCGTAACTACGGGGTCGACCAGCATACCCTCATCGCGCCATCGCTCAGTTGGACCGGTGAGCGCGCCAGCCTCACGCTGGCCTACGAATACAACGATTACACGAGCCCGTTTGACCGTGGCACCGTGTTTGTCGATGGGCATCCCGCCAGCGTCGACTATGACAAGCGGCTGGATGAGCGTTGGGCAAAAACCGAGGGGATCAGCGAAACTGCCACGGCGCGGTTTGAGTACCAACTGAGCGATGCCTGGAAGACCCGCCTGACCTACGGCTGGAATAACGACCGCTACAGCCTGGCGATTGCCCAACCCTCGGCACTGTCTGCCAGCGGTGTACTGCAGCGCCGGGCCAATGGTGGGCTCTACGATTACGAAACCCGCTATGCCAGCCTGGACTTCATTGGCCAGCAGGTATTTCTGGGGCAACAGCACGACCTGCTGATCGGTGCCGAGCAGGAAGACTCTGACAAGTTCCGCGGCAAGACCTACCGCAATGCCGTGGACAAAGACTTCAATATCTATTTGCCGGTTTACGGTGGCATGGATAAGCCAAGCCTCATCAGCCAGGCCGACAGCAACCTGAGCAATCAGCTGACCTCCACGTCGCTCTACCTGAAAGACAATTGGCACCTGAACGATCAGTGGATTCTGGTCTTGGGTGGCCGTTATCAGCATTACGACCAGTTCAGCGAACAGGGGCTGGGCAGCAAGCGGAAGTTGAACCGTGACAGCAATGGCGCCACCTTCCTGCCGATGCTGGGGGTGGTTTTCAAGGTCAACGACGACCTGTCGCTTTACGGTAACTACAGCCGTTCATTCGTGCCCAATGACGATGTGGACGACAATGGCAATACCTTTGATCCTGAAGAGGGGCGTAGTTACGAAGTCGGTGCCAAGTATGACCTCGCGCCTGGCCTCAACCTGAACCTGGCGCTGTTCGACATCGAGAAGAAAAACGTTGTGACCCCTTCGGCAGTAACCGGTATCAACGAGGCGGCGGGCAAGGTGGGTTCCCGTGGTCTGGAGCTGGATGTAACCGGGCGCATTGCCGAGCGCTGGGACATGATCGGCACCTATGCCTACACCCGAACCGAGATTCTTGACGACCCGCAGAATGAAGGTAATCGTCTGGGCCAGGCGCCTGAACACGTCGCCAGCCTCTACCTGAGCCACCACTTGCAGGTGCCTGCGGGGCTGGGTGACTGGCATGCGGGCGGCGGTGCTCGCTATGTCGGTGACCGCGCCGGAAACAACGAAAACACGTTCTACATGAGCAGCTACACCGTGGCGGATGCGTTCTTGCGCTGGGACGTACCGATGGCGGGCTACAAGACGCGCCTGCAACTGAACGTCGACAACCTCTTTGACAAGCACTACTACCCATCGAGCACCGGCAGTGCGTTGCAGGTCAATGTGGGCGAACCCCGTACGGCCAGGATCAGCGCCAGCGTCACCTTCTAGCGTAATCGCTGTGTGAGTTGGCTTGCCAACGATGCAGACGCCATCGCAGGCAAGCCAGCTCCAACAGAGCCCGCGCCAGCTGTAGGAGCCGGGCTTGCCCGCGATACAGACGCCGCGAACTCACGGACACACCACCGACGCCATCGCAGGCAAGCCAGCTCCAACAGAGCCCGCGTCAGCTGTGGGAGCGGGTCTTGCCCGCGATACAGACGCCACGAACTCACGGATACCCCACCGACGCCATCGCAGGCAAGCCAGCTCCAACAGAGCCCACGTAACCTGTAGGAGCCGGGCTTGCCCGCGATGCAGACGCCGCGCACTCTCTGAGACCCCACCGAGGCCATCGCAGGCCAGCCTGCTCCAACAGGCTCCGCGCCAGCTGTAGGAGCCGGGCTTGCCCGCGATGCAAACGCTGCGAACCCACGGACACCCCACCGACGCCATCGCAGGCAAGCCAGTTCCAACAGAGCCCGCGCCAGCTGTAGGAGCCGGGCTTGCCCGCGATGCAGGCGCCGCGAACTCGCTGAGACCCCACCGACGCCATCGCAGGCAAGCCAGCTCCAACAGGGCCCGCGTCAGCTGTAGTAGCCGGGCTTGCCCGCGATGCAAACGCCGCGCACTCACAGGCACCCCACCGACGCCATCGCAGGCAAACCTGCTTCAACAGCGCCCGCGCAACCTGTAGGAGCCGGGCTTGCCCGCGATGCAGACGCCGCGAATTCGCGGACACCCCACCGACGCCATCGCAGGCAAGCCAGCTTCAACAGCGCCCACGCAGCCTGTAGGAGCCGGGCTTGCCCGCGATGCAAACGCCGCGAACTCATGGACACCCCACCGACGCCATCGCAGGCAAACCTGCTTCAACAGCGCCCGCGCAACCTGTAGGAGCCGGGCTTGCCCGCGATACAAACGCCGCGAACTCGCGGATACGCCACCGACGCCATCGCAGGCAAGCCAGCTCCAACAGAGCCCGCACCAGCCTGTAGGAGCCGGGCTTGCCCGCGATGCAAACGCCGCGAACTCACGGGCACCGCGCCGAGGTCATCGCAGGCAAGCCAGCTCCAACAGGGCCTGCGCCAGCCTGTAGGAGCCGGGCTTGCCCGCGATGCAAGCGCCGCGTATTCAGCGGGCTAGGCACCACAGATCCAGCGCTCGGACGGTTACCTAAACAAGAAAATTCCCCGGTCGAACCTCACCAGTGCCTTCCAGCACCGGTATCTGCGCCTCGTCCTTCAGGTTCACTCCCGACAACTGCCGCCGCCAGGCCTCGCGCATCAGGTAACCCAGTTTGTGGGTGGCCATGGCGTAACTCAGCCCCTCCAGCCGCACATTGGAGATGCAATTACGCGATGCGTCGTTCAAACCCACCCGTGGGGCATAGGTGAAGTACAGCCCGAGGCTGTCCGGCGAGCTGAGCCCGGGCCGTTCACCAATCAGAATCACTACCATGCGTGCGCCGAGCCGTTCAGCCACTTCATCGGCAACGGCCACGCGGCCTTGTTCGACCAGGCAAATCGGCGCAACGCTCCAGCCTTCATCCTTGGCCAGTGCTTCGATACGCTGGAGCATCGGTAGGGCATGACGGTGTACCGCCAGCGCAGACAGCCCGTCTGCCACCACCAGGGCCAGGTCGACCCCTTCCGGTTGAGCCTTGGCGTAGTCGCGCAGTTGCGCCACCGACGCTTCGTTCAAGCGCCGGCCCAGGTCGGGGCGTTGCAGGTAGGTGTGCCGGTCTGGCGCGGCGCTGTGCAGGGCCAGGCTCTGCCCGCAGCCTGCTGCCAAACCGGCCAGGTCAAAACGCAGGTGCACCGCGTCACGTGCCTGGGCATGGGCGTACTGGAAGTCGAGTTGTGCGGCCGTGGGCAAGCTGGTGCCTGCACGGCCCAGGGCAATCCGTGCCGGGGTCAGGTTGCGCAGCTGTTGCCAGGGGTCGGGCTGGGCTGGGCTTTTGGCGTTATCGTCCATCGTTACCTCTACTTCAACTGTGCCAGGGCGTTGCGAAACAGCGGTGGTACGCCGCTGCCCAGGCGCACTTGGCCGTCGCGTTGTTGCAGGATGTCCATGCGGGCCAGCCATTCCTCAAACTCCGGTGCCGGTCGCAGGCCTAGGGCCTTGCGCGCATACAGGGCATCGTGGAATGAGGTGGTCTGGTAGTTGAGCATGACGTCATCGGAACCTGGAATGCCCATGATGAAGTTGATCCCCGCCACACCCAACAAGGTCAGCAGCATGTCCATGTCGTCCTGATCGGCTTCGGCATGGTTGGTGTAGCAGATATCGCAGCCCATGGGGACGCCGAGTAGCTTGCCGCAGAAATGATCCTCCAGTCCGGCACGGATGATCTGCTTGCCGTTGTACAGGTATTCCGGGCCGATGAAACCGACCACGGTGTTCACCAGGAACGGGTTGAAATGCCGGGCCACGGCATACGCGCGAGCTTCGCAGGTCTGCTGGTCGACACCATGGTGAGCGTTGGCCGAAAGGGCGCTGCCCTGTCCGGTTTCAAAGTACATCAGGTTGTTACCCAGGGTGCCGCGTTTCAGGCTCAGGCCCGCCTCGTAGCCTTCCTGGAGAATGCCAAGGCTGATGCCGAAACTGCTGTTGGCCGCTTGGGTGCCGGCGATGGATTGAAACACCAGGTCCAGTGGCACGCCTCGTTCAATTGCGGCCACAGAGGAGGTGACATGGGTCAGCACGCAGGATTGCGTTGGAATGTCGTAATGCTGGATGACCCCATCGAGCATCTTCAGCAATTCGCTGATGGCGCTGAGGCTGTCGGTGGCCGGGTTGATGCCGATCATGGCGTCGCCATTACCGTACAGCAGGCCGTCGAGCAGGCTGGCGGCGATGCCAGCAGGATCATCGGTCGGGTGGTTGGGTTGCAGCCGCGTGGACATCCGCCCACGCAGCCCCACGGTATTGCGAAAACGCGTCACCACGCGGATTTTCTGCGCGACCAGCACCAGGTCCTGAACGCGCATGATTTTTGAAACAGCGGCCGCCATCTCTGGGGTCAAGCCGGGCGCCAGTGCCTTGAGGCTGGCTTCGTCGGCTTCGTCACCCAGCAGCCAGTCACGAAAGCCACCAACCGTCAGGTGGCTGACCGGTGCGAAGGCCGCAGGGTCGTGGCTGTCAATGATCAGGCGTGTAACTTCATCCTCTTCATAGGGGATCAGGGCTTCGCTGAGAAAGCGCTTCAAGGGCACATCGGCCAAGGCCATTTGTGCCGCTGCACGTTCCGCGTCACTGGTGGCAGCTATCTCTGCAAGACAGTCGCCAGAGCGCGCCGGGCTGGCCTTGGCCATCAATTGCTTTAGGCTTTCAAAACGCCAGGTCGTGCCGGCGACTGTATGCACGAAGCTCATGGTGTGTCTCCTTACTCGCTGGCCAGTGCCACGGTGCCTGCGTTCTGGCTACGTACCGCGACGCAGAACAGCATGCCAATCGCCATCAGGCCAATGAAGATCCCGCAGATCAAGGTGTTGAACCAGACCATCGCCACCAGGCAGACCACCGCCAGCAACAGCGCAATGGCCGGTACCACCGGGTAACCCGGGGCACGGAAGGTGCGCTCGAGGTCGGGCTCGCTGCGACGCAGTTTGAACAGGCTGAGCATACTGACAATGTACATCACGATAGCGCCGAACACCGACATGGTGATCATCGCCGCAGTCAGGGTCATGCCCTGCAGGTTGATCAGGCCGTCGCTCAGGATGGCTGCGATACCGACTACGCCGCCGGCCAGAATCGCCCGGTGCGGGGTGTGGAAGCGCGACAGCTTGGCCAGCCCTTTGGGCAAGAAACCGGCGCGGGCAAGGGCGAAGAATTGTCGCGAGTAACCCAGAATGATGCCGTGAAAGCTTGCCACCAGGCCGAACAGGCCGATCCACACCAGCATGTGCATCCAGGTCGAATCGTTGCCCACGACCGACTTCATGGCCATCGGCAACGGGTCGTTGATGTTGGCCAGTGTGCGCCAGTCACCCACGCCACCGGCGAAGATCATGACGCTGATGGCCAGGCTTACCAGGGTCAGGATGCCGGCGATGTAGGCACGCGGAATGGTGCGTTTCGGGTCTTTCGCTTCCTCGGCGGCCATGGCGGCGCCTTCGATGGCCAGGAAGAACCAGATGGCGAAGGGGATCGCGGCGAAGATGCCACTCAGCGCGCCCAGGCTGAAGGTGTCGGCGCCGGCCCAGCCACCCAGGGCAAAGCTGCTGAAGCTGAACGCGGGTGCGACCACACCCATGAACACCAGCAGCTCCAGCACGGCGAGGATGGTGACCACCAGCTCGAACGTAGCGGCAATGCTCACCCCGACAATGTTGAGGGTCATGAAGACAAAGTAGGCGCCCACCGCGGCTACCTTCGGATCAAGGTTGGGGTACTGCACATTCAGGTAGGCGCCAATCGCCATGGCGATCGCAGGCGGTGCAAAGACAAATTCGATCAGCGTCGCCATCCCGGCGATCATCCCCCCGGTCACACCAAAGGCGCGCAGGCTATAGGCAAAGGGGCCGCCGGCATGAGGGATGGCGGTGGTCAACTCGGTGAAGCTGAAGATGAAGCAGGTGTACATCACTGCGACCAGCAGGGTAGTCACCAGAAAGCCCAGCGTACCGGCGGTGCCCCAGCCATAACTCCAGCCGAAGTATTCGCCGGAGATCACCAGCCCGACCGCGATACCCCAGAGGTGCAGGGTGCCTAATGTTGGTTTTAGTTGTGATACGGCCATGGTATGTCCCCTTGAAGGTGTACCCGAAAAAATGCCTGGCTGGGAGCATAACCACAGGCCTGCGCTCAAGACTTGACCGACCGGCACGGCCATAATTGCATTCGGTCAACTTTCGCCAAAGGCGCACGGATGGCGCGGACGGCACCGATCATGCCCTCACTTGGGGCAGGCCGGAATCACCCTGCTCAGTGTCACCGAGCGGCAACGGGTGCAGGCGCCACGGCCTACACACTGCCCATTGCACCGAGTATTCGGGTAGCAGTTTGGGGTGTCGGCACACCGGCAACATCCTGTGCTAAAGCGTTTATGCACAAAGGTACGGTATTTGCTTGAAGGGGTGATCGCATTCTCCACACGGTAACAGCAGCCATGTTCCAGTCATCCCTTGCCCAGGCTCCCCTGAATGCCCCTCGTGCGAACAATCGAGGTGTGCTCTCGGCAGCTGCCACTGGTATGGATGCCTTTATCGTCAACCATGGCGGTGACCTGGACCGGGTGTTCGGCCATGCCGGTATCGACCCGGAACAACTCCAGCACCCGACCTTGAGCCTGGCCTTGCCGAACTACTGTCAGGTATTGGAAGAGGCGGCGCAGCAGACCGGGTGCGATAATTTCGGCCTGCGTTACGGCGAGCAGTTCCAACCCCAGGCGCTTGGCCTGCTGGGCTATGTGGGGCTCTGTTCGGCCACCCTGGAAGACGCGCTGATCAACTTTGCGCAGGCCTTTCCCTATCACCAGCACAGTACCTTGATCCGCCTGGTTGATCAGGGCGAGTGCTACAGCTTCGATTACCAGATCCACCACAGCGCTATCCGCCAGCGGCGTCAGGACGCCGAGCTGACCATGGGCATGGCGATGAACCTGGTGCGTCATGTACTTGGGCCGAAATGGGCACCGCGTGAAGTCGCCTTTGAACACGCCCGGCCACAAGACTGGCATGAGCACCGTGAGGTATTCGACGCCCCGGTGTATTTCGAGCGCTCCTGTAACTCCATTTTGATTCCCAAGCGCGAAATCGCCGGCAAGGCCATGCCTGGCCATGACCCGGTATTGCTCACGCTGGTCAAGGATGCGATTCGGCAACTGGGCGAAACCAACGCCGGTCCGGATCTGTTGGAGCAGGCGTGCCAGGCCATCATCACGCTGCTGCCACAGGGTGATCCGAGCCTGGACAGCGTTGCCGATCAACTGCAACTGCCGCACTGGTTGCTGCAGCGTAAATTGCGTGAGCAGGGCCTGAGCTTTACCCAGTTGCTGGATCAGATCCGCCAGGACCTGGCCTTGCAGCATCTGGGGCAGCAAAACCTGAACATCTCCGAACTGGCACCACTGCTGGGTTACTCGGAAACCAGCGCATTTTCCCGCGCCTTCCGCCGCTGGTTCGGCGTCAGCCCGCGCCAATGGCGCAGCGAGCACTAGGCCTGCACAACCCTGCACGCGTTACGCTAGCCTGCCCTCAATGCCCACAGCACGTCCAGTACGTGTTGCGTAGGTCGCTCAACGTCGCCGGTACGGTGGGCGATGCCCAGTTGGCGCCACAACAAGGGCTGTAGTGGCCGCATGACCACCCGCGTATCGGGCAATGGCGTGTCGGCTTCGTGGGGCAGCAGTGTTGCGCCATAACCGGCCGCGACCAGGCTTTTGATGGCGTCGTTGTAGTTCAGTTGAATGCGTGGTGTCGGCTGGTGGCCGTCGTTGGCGAACCACTCGGACGTCAAGCGTGAAAGCCGTGTGCTGTTGTCATTCAGTATCAAGGGCTGGGTGGCCAGCCAATCGGGGGTGACGACCTCCGGGCACGCCCAGCGCGCAGGCAGGAACGCCATGACCGGGTCGCGTCGCCAGGGTTCGATTCGCACGCCCTTCGTTGCCGTTTGCGGGAGCGCGACCAGGCCAATGTCCAGCGTGCCTTCGACCAGTTTCTTCAGCGTCTCTTGCGAGGTCAGCACGGCGACCTGGACGTCGATCTCCGGGTGCTGCTGGCTCAGGGTTTCCAGCGCCTGCGGCATCAACTGGGCGATGGCTCCGGTCGAGGCACCCAGCCGTACGCGGCCAGCCAGCCCCTGCACCTGACGCTGCACCTCCTCAAGGGCTTGCTCGGCATCGGCCAACAAACGCCGTGCACGCTCCACCAGTGTTTCGCCAATCGCCGATGGCTGAACGCGCCCCCGTGTACGCGACAACAGCCGGGCGCCAACCCGTGATTCCAGATCGGCGATATGCAAGCTGATCGTGGGTGGCGCAAGGTTCAGCACCCGAGCGGCTTCGGCAAATGAGCCCAGGTCGGCAATCGCCACCAGCGTGCGCAGGCGGTCCAGGCTGATTTCACGCATGGCGGGTTCCTTGGTCAGAAAAACTGAATGTGATCGTTTGGAAATTCAACTTTTCCTATCTTAAGCCAGCATCGAAGATTAGGCCTGCTGATTTCTGACGTTCGAGAGCACTTCATGACCACTCCTCTTGTATTCATCGATGGCGACCAAGGCACCACCGGCTTGCAGATCCACCAGCGTTTGCGCGGTCGGACCGACCTGCGGTTGCTCACGCTCAGTGCTGAACACCGCAAGGATGCAACTCATCGCGCCGAGGCCATCAATGCCTGTGACATTGCGATCCTGTGCCTGCCCGACGACGCTGCACGTGACGCGGTAGCGAGTATCGAAAACCCCGCGGTACGGGTGATTGATGCCAGTTCGGCGCACCGCACCCACCCGGACTGGACCTATGGCTTCGCGGAAATGAGCCCGGAGCAGGCGCAGCGCATTGCGACGGCGCGGCGTGTCAGCAACCCCGGTTGCTACCCTACGGGGGCGATAGGCTTGTTGCGCCCACTGCGAGAGGCGGGGCTGGTGGGCGCGGACTACCCGATCAGCGTGCATGCCGTATCGGGTTACTCCGGGAGAGGGCGCGCGGGGGTGGAGGCGCATGAGGGGCAGAGCGCGTCGCTCGCACCGGCATTCCAGGTGTATGGGTTGGCGCTGGCGCACAAGCATGTACCGGAAATTCAACAGCACAGCGGCCTGAGTGAGCGGCCGATGTTTGTGCCTGCCTATGGGGCGTTTCGGCAAGGCATTGTGCTGACCATCCCCTTGCAGGTTCGGTTGTTGGCTCTGGGCACGAATGCGCGGCAGTTACACGCGTGCCTGCAGCAGCATTATGCCGGTGCGCAGTACGTGCAGGTCATGTCGATGCATGAGGCCAAGGCACTCACACACCTGGATCCGCAGGCACTCAATGGTACCGATCAATTGCGCTTGATCGTCCTGGAAAACGAACCTGCGGGGCAGGTGCTGTTGGCGGCCGTGTTCGATAACCTGGGCAAGGGCGCTGCCGGCGCTGCCGTGCAGAACCTGGATTTGATGCTGGTAGGCGCAGGCCACCCTTTACCGTCACGCCGGTAAGGGTGGCCTGCTCACGCAGTGGCGACCATGGGCCGCCTGGCCGCAATCAGGCAAGGTCGAAACGATCAAGGTTCATCACCTTGTTCCAGGCTGCCACGAAATGACGCACGAACAGCGGCTTTGCATCGCGGCTGGCGTAGACCTCGGCAATGGCCCGCAGCTGTGCGTTTGAACCGAACACCAGGTCAACGACAGTGCCTGTCCATTTGAGGGCACCCGTCGACCGATCACGCCCCTCCAGTACACCTTCAGTTGCAGCGGATCTCTGCCAGGTCGTGTTCATGTCGAGGAGGTTCACGAAGACATCATTGGTCAGTGTTTCAGGCCGCTGAGTGAACACGCCGTGCGCAACCTGCCCGACATTGCAGTTCAGGGCGCGCAGGCCACCGATCAGCACCGTCATCTCCGGGGCGCTGAGCGTCAGTTGGTTCGCCCGGTCCAGCAGCAGCTCGGCTGCCGATTCTTCAAGCCCGCTGCGCAGGTAGTTACGGAAACCGTCGGCGCTGGGCTCCAACACGGCAAAGGACGCCACATCGGTCTGCTCCTGCGATGCGTCGGTACGCCCGGGTGAGAACGGCACGGTCACCTCATGGCCAGCCCGTTTCGCCGCAGCTTCTATGGCTGCGCAGCCGCCCAGCACGATCAGGTCGGCCAGCGAGACGTTCTTGCCACCGGCCTGGGCGTTATTGAAGTCCTGCTGGATCGCCGTCAGTGTGTGTAGCACCTGCGCCAATTCAGCAGGTTGGTTGACCGCCCAGTCTTTCTGCGGCGCCAGGCGAATGCGCGCCCCATTGGCACCACCACGCTTGTCACTACCGCGGAAGGTGGCGGCCGATGCCCATGCCGTCGTAACCAGTTGCGCGATCGAAAGGTCGGATGCCAGAAGCCGGGCTTTCAGGGTTGCAATGTCCTGCTCCCCGATCAGTGGGTGATCCACCGCTGGAACAGGGTCTTGCCAGAGCAGGGGCTCCTGGGGGACGAGCGGGCCCAGGTAGCGAGAAACAGGCCCCATGTCCCGGTGGGTCAGCTTGAACCAGGCTTTGGCGAAAGCCTCGGCCAACGCCTGAGGGTCTGCGTGGAAGCGTTTTGAAATCGGCGCGTACACCGGGTCCATGATCAGTGCAAGGTCGGTGGTGAACATGATCGGTGCGTGGGTTTTCGTCGGGTCATGTGCGTCCGGTACGGTACCGGCGGCAGAGGCCTCCTTGGGCGTCCACTGGTGGGCACCGGCAGGGCTCTTGGTGAGCGTCCACTCGTAGCCGAACAGGTTCTCGAAGTAGTTGTTGTCCCATTTCACCGGGTTGGTGGTCCAGGCACCTTCCAGCCCACTGGTGATGGTGTTGGCGCCGTTGCCGCTGCCAAAGGTGTTTTTCCAGCCCAGGCCTTGTTCTTCGAGCGTCGCGGCTTCCGGCTCGGGGCCTACATACTGGCTTGGATCGGCGGCGCCGTGGGCTTTGCCGAAGGTGTGGCCGCCGGCGATCAGTGCCACGGTCTCTTCGTCATTCATGGCCATGCGGGCGAACGTCTCACGAATGTCCCGTGCTGCCGCGAGCGGGTCCGGGTTGCCATTCGGGCCTTCCGGGTTCACGTAGATCAGGCCCATCTGAACCGCGCCAAGCGGGTTTTCAAGTTCGCGATCACCGCTGTAGCGCTCGTCTGCCAGCCACTTGCCTTCCGGCCCCCAATAGATGTCGTCTTCGGGCTCCCAGATATCGACACGTCCACCGCCGAAACCGAAAGTCTTCAGGCCCATCGAGTCCAGGGCGACGTTACCCGCGAGCACCATCAGGTCAGCCCAGGAGAGACTGTTGCCGTACTTCTGCTTGATCGGCCAAAGCAACCGCCGTGCCTTGTCGAGGTTGCCGTTGTCAGGCCAGCTATTGAGCGGCGCAAAGCGTTGCGCACCACCCCCTGCGCCACCGCGCCCGTCAGCGATACGGTAGGTGCCTGCGCTGTGCCAGGCCATGCGGATGAACAGAGGGCCATAGTGGCCGTAATCGGCAGGCCACCATGCCTGCGAGTCTGTCATCAGGGCATGCAGGTCTTTGATCACCGCATCCAGGTCGAGGCTTTTGAACGCCTCGGCATAGTTGAAGGCTTCGCCCAGGGGATTGGCCTGGGGGGCGTGCGAGTGGAGGATTTTCAGGTTGAGTTGATCAGGCCACCAGTCGGCATTCGAGGGTGCCCCGGCTGTGGTGGGTTTGCGAGCGCCGCCCGCGAACGGGCAGGTTGCTTCGTTAGACATGATGCTCTCCTGTGATGTCCGGTTATCCGTCAAATCAGCGTGGAACCTGACGGTGGCGCCAGCCAATAGGTTTTCAGTATGGGATTCATAGTAGACAGGGAAGGTGAACAGTCTGGCGCTTTCGGATGTTTAAAATAATCGACTGGCGGCGGTGGGGAAGGTGTCTTTTAAGCCACAAAAATCCGCTTTACCCAAAAAAACGTCGCATTTCGTCTTTTTTTATCCAAATTCCAGCGGTAATTGTTTGACATATTTAACGGCTTTGGCAGACTGCAAAGCCGTTGTCATAAGTGGTTACGATTTCCTCGTGCTGGTTACAGATGAGCCGTCGTGCCGCCTGCGATACGCAAACAAAAACAACATAGTCAGTCGCGCTGCCCCTGCACGAGCCATGCTCGTCAGCCCGGTGTCGGACGAGCCAACGGAAAGTACAAATGCTGATTTGGTTTGTTGCGCTTTATCTGCTGCTCACGGTAGGTGTCGGTTTCTACGCGTCCACTCGCGTGAAAAACTCCAGGGACTTCGCTGCCGGTGGTCGCAGCATGTCCTTCCCGCTGGTCGCCGCGATGGTATTCGCCACCTGGTTCGGCTCTGAGGCCGTATTGGGGATACCTGCTACCTTCATCCAGGAAGGTTTCGCCGGCATTATCGAGGACCCTTTCGGTTCCTTTGGCTGCCTGATGTTGGTCGGCCTGATTTTCGCCCGCCCCCTCTACCGCATGAACCTGCTGACGCTCGGTGACTTCTTCCGCAAGCGCTTTGGCCCGAACGTGGAAATGATCACCAGTATTGTGATCATCCTCTCCTACCTTGGCTGGATTGCCGCACAGTTCACCGCACTGGGTGTGGTGTTCAACGTGCTCTCTGACGGCGCCATCAGCACCACCCAGGGCATGTTGATCGGCGCGGTGATCGTGCTGCTTTACACCTTGTTCGGCGGTATGTGGTCGGTTGCGCTGACAGACTTCATGCAGATGCTGATCATTGTCGCCGGCCTGGTTTATCTGACCTGGCTGATCGGTGACATGGCGGGCGGGCCTGCTGCGGTCATTTCCCATGCGGCCAACGAAGGCAAGTTCAGTTTCATGCACAGCTTCGAGCCGAAGGACTTCGTTGCCTTCATCGGTGCTGCGGTGACCATGATGTTCGGCTCGATTCCGCAGCAGGACGTTTATGCGCGGGTCATGTCGGCCAAGACCGAGAACATCGCAGCGCGCGCATCGATGGCAGGCGCCTGTTTCTACCTGGCCTTCTGCATGCTGCCGATTTTCCTGACCTACGCGGCCTCGATGATTGATCCGGCGATGGTTCAGCAATGGCTGGCTGAAGATGCCCAGATGATCCTGCCGCACCTTATCCTGGAGCGGACCCCATTGTTCGCCCAGATCATGTTCTTCGGTGCGCTGCTTTCGGCGATCATGTCCACCGCCTCTGGCACACTGCTGGCGCCGTCGGTGACCTTTACCGAGAACGTGCTCAAGCGCTTTTTGCCCGACATGAACGACAAGCAGTTCCTGCTGGCCATGCGCCTGACCATCCTGGTGTGCGCCATGGTCACGTGCCTGTTCTCACTGTTCTCCAATGCCAGCATCTACGAGATGGTGGGCAATGCCTACAAAGTGACCTTGGTTGCCGCTGCGGTGCCGTTGTTCGCAGGCCTGTTCTGGAAGCGCGCCACCACTCAGGGGGCTCTGGCCTCGATGGGTTTGGGCATGGCGTCCTGGCTGTGGCTGGAATACACCCATACCGATGCTGACTTCTGGCCACCGCAACTGGCCGGGCTGCTGTTCAGCTGGCTGGGCATGCTGCTGGGGTCGCTGTTGCCGCAGATCTCGACTGCCCGCGCCCCGGTTCGCGAGCACGGGGTGGGCAACGCCTCGGGTGCTGTCGCTGTCGAGTAAGCCTCGCGATAACGAGCCGATTGGCTGACGGTACGAATGAACGGGCAGTGCGCAAGCGCTGCCCGTTTTTTTGCGCGCAAACCAGACGCGCCTGCCCGTGAGAATTTCAAACACGGCGAAGACTTCTGTGAACACATTTCTGCAGTCGATGTCGCAACGCCGGGCAAATGGGTCATTTCTGCGAGAAGTAGTGAGTAAAACGCACGAAAACAACGGAAATTCAGCGCCAAAATAGTGGCATATTAATTGCTTCCGGGGCCTCGTATGGTTCGATAACTATAAGAGGGTCCAATTGCTATGACCATCACTTGCGTTGCTTCCCAGCATGTCGAGGTATCCTCGATTGCCTGCCAATGGCGCTTCACACGCCTCATGTCCTCAGCGTATGAAGAGAGCCAATGCTATGTTTTTTAAGTATTCCTTGCGCACGCAAATGCTGACGCTGCTGGGCGTCGGCCTGATGCTGGTGCTGTGTTCAGCATTGGTGTGTTTCAGCCTTTTCGCTAATAGCCTGAATACCTACAACGCGTTGCTGACGCGCTCTGCCCAGGCATCGAAGTATGTCAATGAAGCCAGCCTTGCATTCAAACGCCAATCTCAGGCGTTCAGTAGCGCAGAGCGTGGCCTGGCCGTGTTTGAAACTGAAGAACGCAAGGTTAGGGAGTGCTTGGCCAACGTGCTGGCGCTGGATATGGATCTGTCGCTAAAGGCCAAGGTCAATGACCTACTCAGCGCACATCAGGTATTCGGCGATCAGTATCGTGAGCGTCACGACGCCGTCGCGACCAATGGTGTGGACAACGGCATGGATCGGCCCGTCAGTGAGCAGATGGACGCCTTGGTGGAGCAGCTCTATCAAGACACCCAGACCCAACTTGGGCAGGTCGATGCCCATGCCGAGCGTATTGGCTGGGTCGGTACCCTGGCGCTGTTGCTGGTCAGTGTGCTGACGTGGCTGTTTGGCATGTGGTTGATCAACCGCAACCTGATCACACCATTGCGTGGTCTGATGGCGTCTATCGTCCAGCTCAGCCAAGGTCATTTTGGTCAGCGGATCAACAGTCACCGAGGCGATGAGCTGGGGCGTCTGGCGAAGGCGACCGACGCGCTGCATGACGTGCTCTCGGACACCTTCGCCGGCCTGAAACACGGCACCCGGCAACTGGATACCGCCAGTGACGAATTGAAGACCATCGCCAGCCAGTTGGGGCAGGGTGTTGAAAATCAGGGGTTGCGTACCGATCAGGTGGCGACTGCGATGCAAGAAATGGCCTCTGCGGCCCAGGAAGTCGCCAGCCATACCGCACAGGCAGCCCGTGCCGCTGACGATGCCGAGAACGCCACTCAGCAGGGCGAGAAGGCCATGCTCGGCATGGTCAAGAGCATCAATGACATTCGCGACGAAATCACCGGTACGGCCAGCGTTATCCATCGCCTGGAAGCCGACAGTGGGCGCATCGGCGAAGTGCTGGCGGTGATCCACAGTATTGCAGAGCAGACCAACCTGCTTGCGCTTAACGCGGCTATCGAAGCCGCCCGAGCCGGCGAACAAGGCCGAGGCTTCGCCGTCGTAGCGGATGAGGTGCGTAACCTGGCGCAGCGTACGGCGCAGTCAACGGCGGAAATCAATACCATTATTGATGCCGTGCAAAAGGGCGCGGAGCGCGCGGTGCAAGCGATCGAAAGTGGTAAGCGCAGCAGCGAGAATGGCGTCGAGCAAGTGCGGCAGGCCGGCGAAATTCTCAGTGGCGTTACTGGCGCGGTGCAGACCATCCGCGATATGAGTCAGCAGATCGCCACGGCCGCTGAAGAGCAAACACTGGTCACGGAAGATATTTCGCGCAACCTGTGCGAGCTGGTGGCGATTGCCGCGAGCAATCAGGAAAGCGTGCGCCGCACTGAAGGGGCCAGCAAGAACCTGCATCATGTGTCCAGCACCTTGGCTGAGCTGACCGGGCGACAGAGCTGTTGATGACGAAACCAATCCGAAGCGTTCACCTGCCGTGTGGGGTTGCTCGGTCAAGTGGTGGTCATTGTCGGAATCTGAAGCAGGTTCATTTGCTGTTCACCACATCAAAAAATCCGAGCGCCATCTCAATGCTGGTGAGGGTGGACCAGAGTGCGCTGAGGGTTTGGTTGTCGACCACCTCACAGGCTTTTGCGTTGGCGGCGTAGGCGGAACGTAGAAAAATGGATAGGTGTATCAGGGCATCTTCGGCATTGATGCAAGGACGGACGCTGAATAGCGGGTCGTGACCACCTTCGCAGGAGCCGAAAGTAGCGCTGGCGGTTTTTTGCAGGGTACAGGTGGGGGCGGATCGGGAACGACTTTTTGAATGGTGAACTCCTTTTGCAATGGAGCTGCCAGCTATCGCCGCGAAACGATAGGGTGGCAGCTGTACGCAGGTTCGCGGACCGAGGCAAAAGGAACTCGGCAGACCCGAAGGTCTCCCACGCACAGCCGCCATTACTCAGAAAACGGGCACAAAAAAAGCGCCTGGAATTGTGTTGGTGGGGCGCTGTAGCGCCTTTTGCTATTCGGGCCGCGACGCCCGGTCACTGAATTTGCAGCGACTGTATAAGGTTATCGGGGTTAGGAAGGGTATCCAAGCAATGGATCTGACAGGATTTGGGGTTACTGGCGTTAGCGACCGAGCCCTCAGAGAACGGAAAGCATCGCCTACAAGGTGGGCTCCTGCGACGCAGGTGTAGACGCCTGCCTTGTCGGCGATAGGGGGGTAGAGGTTCTAACGGTCAGGTCACGACTCGGTAGCACGGCTCGTACGCCGCTCCGCCCGGCAGTTTCATCCTGTGCTGCTCGACGAAGGCCTTCAGCAGGCGGTCCAGCGGCTGCATGATTGCCGCGTCACCGTGGATTTCATACGGGCCGTGTTCTTCGATCAGACGAATGCCTTTGTCCTTCACGTTACCCGCGACGATGCCGGAGAAGGCACGGCGCAGGTTGGCCGCCAGTTCGTGCGGCGGTATATCACGGCTCAGCTTCAGGTTGGCCATGTTGGTGTGGGTTGGGTCGAACGGGCGTTGGAAGCCTTCGTCGATCTGCAGCAGCCAGTTGAAGTGGAAAGCGTCGTTACGTTCGCGGCGGAACTGTTTGACGGTCTTCAAGCCTTCGGTCATTTGCCGTGCCACTTGGGCCGGGTCGTCGATGATGATCTGGTAGTGACGCTGTGCCGCTTCACCCAGGGTTGCGCCGACGAACGCATGCAGTTGGTGCAGGTAGGCTTCGGCGCTCTTTGGCCCGGTGAGGATGACCGGGAATGGCAGGTCCTGGTTGTTCGGGTGCATGAGGATGCCGAGCAGGTAGAGGAACTCTTCGGCCGTGCCGGCGCCGCCCGGGAAAATGATGATGCCGTGGCCGACGCGGACGAAGGCCTCAAGGCGCTTCTCGATGTCCGGCAGGATCACCAGTTCGTTGACGATCGGGTTGGGGGCTTCCGCAGCGATGATGCCCGGCTCGGTCAGGCCCAGGTAGCGTCCGCTGTTCATGCGCTGCTTGGCATGGGCAATGGTGGCGCCTTTCATCGGGCCTTTCATCACGCCGGGGCCGCAGCCGGTGCAGATGTCCAGTTTACGCAGGCCCAGTTCGTGGCCGACCTTCTTGGTGTACTGGTATTCCTCGGTGCTGATCGAGTGACCGCCCCAGCACACGACCATTTTCGGTTCGAGCCCAGGGCGCAGGGTGCGGGCGTTGCGCAGCAGGTGGAAGACGTAGTCGGTGATGCCTTGGGAGCTGCTCAAGTCGATGCGCAGGCTGTCCAGCTCGTTCTCGGTGTAGACGATGTCTCGCAGGGCGCTGAAGAGCATTTCGCGGGTGCTGGCAATCATTTCGCCGTCGACGAAGGCGCCGGCGGGTGCGTTGATCAGCTCCAGGCGCACGCCACGGTCCTGCTGGTGGATACGGACTTCGAAATCCTGGAAGGCGTCGAGAATGGTCTTGGCGTTATCGACGTGGGCGCCGGTGTTGAGGATGGCCAGCGTGCACTGGCGGAACAGTTGGTAGATGCTGCCCGAGCCGGCTTCGCTCAATTGCTGAACTTCGCGCTGGGACAGCGTTTCCAGGCTTCCTTTGGGACTTACCGACGCGTTGATTACATTTCTTGGGATCATTGTGTAATTCCTTTAAACGATGCCAGCCTGCCTGGGGTGGCCTGTGGCATTCGGAGGGTTGACACCGAACGTCGCCGCACAGGGCAGGTACTTTTCAAGCGCTCGGGCGATAACGCAAACACGGTTCTCAGGTCCTCCGTCAAATGTGCGTTCAGGTTATGGCTGATACCTCGTCGGGTTGTTGCCAGTAACCTGAAAGCACTGTGTGTTCAGGCGGTTACATTACTAATGCCACACTTTGCCGGGGCCTGTCTTTGAAAAAATACGAGAAAGGTGTGTCCTGGTACGCACGTGCCGGGTACTGCCCTTGACGCTGGGGCAGGAGGCAGGTTGCGTTTGTGCTGTGCAGCCGGGCTGAGGGGTAGGGCGTCGATTTGAGCATAGGCCGTGGAGCGAGGAACATTGCAGAAATTGCCGTGCCTTTGTTAGCGTATGAAACGTATACGTTGCATATACGGAGCCTCATCGTGGGTATCGTCAAGATTTCAGAACAGATGCATGAAGATCTGCGCCTTGCCAGCAATGCACTGAGCCGCTCGATCAATGCGCAAGCCGAGCACTGGATGCGCATTGGCATGTTGGCCGAGCTGCACCCAGAACTAGATCACAGCGCAATCTGCCGCCTGCTGATTCGTGCCGAACAGGCGGGTGGCCTGCATTTGGGCCAGCTTTCTGCACTGGCCGCTGCTGCATCTGGCGCCCGCGTCAAAACCGCCGTGGAGGCTGGACAATGAGCAAGAAAATTACCCTCAAGACACCCGCCGAAATTGCCATGGCGCGTGTGGCCGGAACACTGGCTGCCGAGGTATTGGCGATGATTGCGCCGCACGTCAAACCGGGCGTTTCGACCAATGAGCTGGACCGTCTGTGCCATGACTACATCGTCAACGTACAGAAGGCCATACCGGCCAACGTCGGTTACCACGGCTTCCCGAAAACCATCTGTGCGTCGGTCAACCATGTGGTCTGCCACGGCATTCCCTCGGACAAGCCGCTGGAAGAGGGCGATATCGTCAACATCGACATCGCGGTCATCAAGGACGGCTGGTTCGGTGACACCAGCCGCATGTATTTCGTCGGCAAGCCCCGGCCTGAAGCTGAACGTCTGGTCAGCACCACCTATGACGCAATGTGCGCCGGCATTCGCGCCGTGCGCCCGGGCGCTACGCTGGGTGATGTCGGCCATGCCATCCAGCGCGTGGCCGAGCAGGCCGGCTACAGTGTCGTACGCGAGTACTGCGGGCACGGTATCGGCAAGGTCTATCACGACGAACCACAGGTGTTGCACTACGGTACGCCGGGGCAGGGGCTGACGCTCAAGCCTGGCATGGTGTTCACCATCGAGCCGATGCTCAATGCCGGTAAGCGGCATGTGCGCACCCTCGGCGATGGCTGGACGGTCATCACCACCGACCGCTCGCTGTCGGCGCAGTGGGAGCACATGGTTGCGGTGACCGAGAACGGCGTTGAGGTGCTGACGCCCTGGCCGGAGGGTGCGCAGGGCAATTCGGCGACTGTTTGAAGGTGGGCGCCGATGTGCAGGCGTCGAGGCGAGCACGCGCTATAGTTCAGGGAAGCCTTTGATCAGCAGTCAGGCTTTCCTGGGGTTTACCGACCACGCGTACTAAACGTCCTGACGGGTAATTGAAATGCGCAACCTGATGGTGCTGTTGGGCATGATAGCTGCCCTGTCGTGCGCTTTCGCTGAAGAACAGGGGCCCGCTTTTCCGTACATTGTCGACGGCACCAACAGGATTACCGCGATACTGTCCGAGTCCCCGACGCCCAGTCGCAAGGACCTGATCAAAGTCAGCACCATTGCGTGTGACGCGTTGAAACAGTTGCTGATGGATCAGAGGTTTTACGAAGGGCTGTTTGCCGTTGCGAATACGATGCCGGATACCGCACCCGAACGGGCGAAGTGGGTGCGTGATATTGAGCTGTTCAACCTGCGTTTTCTGGCCATCGAACAGCGGACGTTTGAAAGGGCCGGGCTAGATGAGCGCGCCACCAAGAGCCTGGTGGACGCCTTGAGCAAGTACCGCTCCAGTGTGTCCAACAAGGTTGATCCCAAGGTCATGATCGATGCCATGGGGCGTGTGAAGGATGACTTCTGTAAAAGCGCTGTCGAGTTGCAGGACTTGGAAGACAAGGCCGTCGAACAGGCTCAGGTCGCGGCGTTGGCAGAAAGGTCAGCATGGCGCTGGAAGGGTATCGCCGTCATTGCCCTGGACGTCGGTGCTGCTGCTGCGATTATTGTTGGCAGTGGACCCGCGGGGGCCGTGGTCGCAGGGCCCGCTGTCACGGTCGTGGCCGGTGGGTCTATCGCGGTCGGCCAAGATATGATGGGGCGCGGAAAAGACTGACCGGCTAGTGAATCACCTGTTGGCTACTGCGGGCTCCTCTCTCGCAGCGCGCTACGCGATACCAGTATGCCCGGCAGCATCGGCGCCCAGAAACTCAGGCCGCGAAACAGCAGCGTCGCGGAGAGTGCCACGGGCAGTGCAATGCCCGCCCAATGCAGGGCACTGACCGCGCCGCCTTCAAATACGCCCAGCCCGCCGGGCGTTATGCCGATACTGCGCAACAGGCTGGCCAGCATGAAGGCGGCATACACGCCGCTCCAGTCGGCATGGGCTCCCATGGATAGCACCAGCGCCCAGAGGGTGGTGGCGTCCAGGAGGAAAATGCTCAGGTCCAGCAGGGTCGTGGTAGTCAATAGGTGCGGGTTACGGGTCAAGCCTGCGTCGGCTTCGTTCAGGGTGTCGAGGCTGTGTTTGACCCAGCGGTACCGGGTGATGCCGTTCAATGCGCGTGTGGGTTGATGCCCTTGCAACAAGGCCAGGCCGACGACCACGGCCAGGCTGCCCACGGTGAACAGCGTACAGGCGGTGATCAGCAGGGGGCTTGCATGCCCGTCCACGATCAGGATGACCAGCGCCCAGGCGATGGCCACTACGTAGGCAAGCATGTAGGAGAACATGCTGATGACAAAGCAGGAGATCACCACTGGGCGTGATATGCCGAGGCGCTCAAAGGCCGTGCTCACGGCGACGGCGCCGCTGACGCCATAGGTCGGTAGGGCCTGATCGAAGAACAGTTTGAGTAGCCCCAGCCTGCAGGCTTTCATCAATGACAGTCGGGCATGACCGGTGCGCGTGATTCGCCGATAAATCTGCCCCTGAACCACATAGGTCATGGCTTGCAAGGCCAGCGCCAGAACGAACCAGCCAGGCTGCACTTGTTGACTCAACTGGAGCAGGCTCTGTGCTTCCGAGAGATGCAGTGCGACGGCCACGACCCCTGCAAGTGATGCGGCTCCCAAAAGCCAGGAACTCCAAAGCACACCACGTGAACGCATACTGCGCAGGGCCGAGGACGAGCGGCTGTTGTGCGGGTTGTCAGGGCTGCTCATGTTTCACGCTGGCTAGATCAATGGGCGAGCAGGACGAGGCCTGGCTTTAGCTCGTTGTATGTAGTGGTAGAAAAAGCGTTTGGCCAGTTCGACCATCATCAGATAGACCAGCACCATGGCCCCGAGAATGGCGTAGAAGGCCGGGGGCAGCGGTACGAAGCCGAAATAGTGGTTCAAGGGTGAGTAGGGCAGTGCCAGTGCCAGTGCGACGACCGTCAGCGAGGTCACGGTGAGTACCGGGTTGGCGCGGCTCTTTAGGGGGTTGCCACGGGTGCGGATGATAAAGATCACCAAGACCTGGGTGCACAGCGACTCAACAAACCAGCCGGTCTGGAACAGCCCTTCATTGGCCTTTAGAACCTGCAGCATGATGTAGAAGGTCAGGAAGTCGAACAGTGAGCTGATCGGCCCAATGATCAGCATGAAGTTGCGGATAAAGGCCAGGTCCAGCACCTGTGGGTGGCGCATGTCCTCGGTGTCGACCTTGTCCAGTGGGATCGGCACCTCGGAGATGTCGTAAAGGATGTTGTTGAGCAGGATCTGTGTCGGCAACATCGGAAGAAACGGCAGAAACAGCGCTGCGCCGGCCATGCTGAACATGTTGCCGAAGTTTGAGCTGGTGCCCATCATGATGTACTTGAGGATATTGCCGAAGGTACGCCGACCTTCCAGTACCCCGGACAGCAGCACATGCAGGTCTGGCTTGAGCAGGATGATGTCAGCGGCTTCCTTGGCAACATCGACCGCCGAGTCTACCGAGATGCCGACATCGGCCGCGTGCAGCGATGGCGCGTCGTTGATACCGTCGCCCAGGTAGCCGACGACATGACCCCGGGCGCGCAGTGCCAGCAGCACGCGTTCTTTCTGCCCGGGATTGACCCGGCAGAACAGGTTGGCGGTTTCGACACGGGCACGCAGGGCATGGTCGTCCAGCAGGGCGATTTCCTTGCCAGTCAGCAGGCCGGTCACGGGAATGTTCAACTGCTCGCAGACATGCTGTGTGACCAGGTCACTGTCGCCGGTCACAATCTTGATCGACACACCCACTCTGGCCAATGCAGACAGCGCTGCACCTGCGCTGGCTTTCGGTGGGTCGATAAAGGCGCAAAAGCCGACCAGTATCAACTGCGCCTCATCGCCTACGACGGCATGGGCATGGGTTTGCTCTACCGTACGCCAGGCGATACCCAGCACCCGCAGGCCTTCCTGTTCCAACGCGTGATACTGGGTATGAATCGCTAGCCGGTCGGCCTCGCTCATGGGCCGGGCCTGGGCATCGGGGCCGCTTTCATAGTGGGTGCACAGCCCGATCACGTCGTCCGGTGCGCCTTTGACCAGCAGCCAGCGCTCCTGGCCGTTGTCGATCAGTACGGAGACACGTCGACGCTCAAAGTCGAAGGGCACCTCATCAACCTTGCTCCAGGTGCCCGGGTCGAAGTGGCTGGTGGCAAGAATGGCCTCATCGAGCGGGCTTTTCAGCCCGGTTTCAAAGTGGCTGTTGAAATAAGCCAGCATCAACGGGCGGTCGCTAGGCTGGCCCAGTGGGTCGACATGCCGCTCCAGGTGGATGACCGCTTCGGTCAAGGTGCCGGTCTTGTCGGTACACAGGACGTCCATAGAACCCAGGTCCTGGATCGCCGAGAGGCGTTTGACGATCATGTCCTTGCTCGCCATGCGCAGTGCGCCGCGTGAAAGCGTCACTGACACCACCATGGGTAGCAGCTCAGGGGTCAGGCCGACGGCTAATGCGACCGCGAAAATGAACGATTCCAGAAGGGGTTTGTGCAGCGCGACATTGACCAGCAGCACGAACAACACCATCAGCACCGTCAGGCGCATGATCAGCAAACCGAAGTGGCGTGTGCCCAGCTCAAACGCAGTGGGCGCAGACTGGCGGGAGACGCTGTCGGCAATGGCGCCGATGGCCGTTTGTGCCCCCGTTTTGACCAGCCATACCGTGGCGCTCCCGCTGATGACCGAGGTGCCCATAAATACCGCATTGCTCGCGTCGGCCAGTTCTGTGGCCGACGCTGGTGGCAGCTGTGCGTGTTTCTCAACAGGGTAGGGTTCGCCGGTCAACAGGGCCTGCTTCACGAAAAAGTCGCGGGCCTCGATCACCCGGGCATCTGCGGGAATCAGATCGCCGGCGCTAAGTTCCACGACATCCCCCGGTACAACCTCGGTTACGGCGATCTCCTGTGTCGTGCCATCACGGCGCACACGGGTACGTACCGCGACGGTATGGCGCAGTTTCTCGGCGGCGGCATTGGCGCGGTACTCCTGGACAAAGTCCAGCGTCACGCTAAGCATGACGATGCAACTGATGATGACGAAATTCACCACCTCGCCGCTGAGGGCCGAGATGGCGCTGGCGGCCAGCAGAATGATCACCAGCGGGTTGCTGAAGCGGCTCAGGTACTGACGCAGGATCGACCGTTGCTGTGTGCTGATAAAAGCATTGGGGCCGAATTGCGTCAGGCGGCGTTTTGCTTCGGCAGCCGAAAGCCCTGAGGTGAGGGTCGAACTGGCCTCAGTTGGAATCGGCTCCAGCCACCATGCTGTGCTTGGTGCACTGTTCGCCATGTCAGTGCCCTCTGTCATGAACCTGGTCGCAGTCAGTGTAGTTCGCGTGAACAGGGTGGCGTCCGATCAGGTGTCATAGGCAAAGGAAGCTGCGCATGGCTATGATTGAACGCCATGACAGCCTCTTTTCCGATCCGCCAACCCTGTCCACCCGGTGCCTGCGACTGTGACCGCGAACAGTTGCTGGACAGTCCTGGTGCCGATCAGCGCATCCTGCTCCTGACCCGCCAGGAGGAAAAGCGCCTGCTCGAGCGCCTGGAAAACCTTGAGAGCCTCGCTGACCTTGAGCGTATGAAGCGGCGTATGCATGAACAACTGGGCATCCGTCTGGATATTGCCCCGGGCGTCAATGAAGTGCGTACCATGCGCGGCATCGGTATTCATATCGGTGCGCAAACCGGGCTGTGCCGTAAAACTCGCCAATCGATTCCTGCCGCTATCCGCCGGGCATTGGAGCGTCGCCCCGAGATTGCCTATGAGTTGCTCAATGCCCACGACCTTCTGCGTGATGCTTGAGGTACCCGTGGGACACTGAATTGGCTCGGCAAGACGTGCCAGCAAAAAGCCATTCCTTTGGATATGCGGTATAAATTGTGCTCGCCGTTTCGGCAGTATCGACAGAGCTGAACATGCTGAGTCATATCAAACCTCAAGAGCTTGGCCTGTGCAGACCCGCAAATGCGCCAGGCATGTTGCCGGACAAGCGTTTTGACAGTCTTCTACGTATCGCCCGCGGCCATTTTGGGGTTGTCGATGCCTTGTTCCTGCCTGAAGCAGTAAGTGGCTTGTGGGCGGATACGCATGAGGGCAGGGCGCTGTCAGGGCTGCCTGATGTGTTTTCGCTGGGTCGATACTTTTCCCCGAATAATGATGTATTGGTGATCCCCGATACCGTTGCAGACGGGCGTTTTCGCAGGCCATTGCACGACACCTGCAACCGGCCGGTGCGTTTTCTGGCCGGCTGCCGGGTCATCACCCCAGCGGCAGAGTCGGTTGGTTTTTTTTGCCTGCTTGATGACGCCCCTCGGGACATGACTGCAGAGGACCAGGCATTTCTGCGCGACCTGGCCCGTTTGGCTGCCGAGATCATCGCGCGTGATGGCACACAGGCTCGCCTGGAGGAGGAGGTCAACACCCTGCGCGAAGGCGAGCGCCGCATGACGCTGGCTATCGCCGGTAGCGGAACCGGTATCTGGGATCGCGACATTCAGGCCGGTGAAATCTATTACTCCGCGGGCTGGAAGGCCATTCTGGGCTATGCCGATGCCGAGATTTCCAATCGTATTGAAGACAGTTACACGCGTATCCACCCGGATGACGTCGATTACGTGAGGGCTGCCATTCGCGCGCACTTTGCGCAGCAGACAGCAAACTACGAAGTCGAACACCGTATTCGCTGCAAGGATGGCCGCTACAAATGGATTTCCAGTCGGGGCCGGGTGGTCAGCCGCGACGCCGACGGTACACCGCTACGAATGATCGGAACCACCACTGACATTTCAGCCATCCGTGGCATGTCGGAGCGATTGCAGCAGACGGTCGACCTGCTCACCAACCTGACCAATGAAGTGCCCGGGCTGGTCTTCCAGTACCAACGCACGCCCGCGGGCGACTCGTCGTTCTCCTATGCCAGTGCCGGTATTCAGGACATGTATGAGCTGACGCCGGAGCAGGTCGCCGCCAACGATGCGCCCGTCAATCGGCTCATTCATCCCGATGACCTTCCGGGTTACCGGATGTCGTTTGATGTGTCGGCAGCAAGCCTGACACCGTGGCATTTCGAGTACCGCGTCTGGTTGCCCCGACAAGGCTTGCGCTGGCGCCAAGGTGATGCCCGGCCTGTTCGGCTAGCGGATGGCAGCACCCTCTGGCACGGATTCATCACCGATATTACCGAGCGTAAGCGGATCGAGGCAGAGCTTCATGAGTTCGCCACCGTGGACTTTCTTACCCAACTGCCCAACCGCCGGCATTTCATGATGCAGATCGAGGCTGAGTTGATGAAGGTGCAACGTGCCCTTGACCGTCACTCAGCCGTGTTGATGTGTGACCTTGATCATTTCAAATTGATCAACGATCAATGGGGGCATGCTGTCGGCGATCAGGCGCTCAGGCATTTTGCAGCCATCGTGCGGGATCAGCTCAGCGAATGGGACCTGGTGGGCCGCGTGGGGGGTGAAGAATTCGCCGTTGTGCTGAGTGGCAAGGACATCGCACAGGCGAGCGCTTTTGCTCAGTTATTGCAGCAGCGTATTACCGAGACCCCATTGCGGGTTGGCGACCAGCGCATTCCTCTGACCGTCAGCGTGGGGGTTGCGGCCATCATGCCCAGTGACACCAGTGCCGATGCCGCGTTGTCGCGGAGTGATGAGGCGTTGTACCGGGCCAAGAAAAACGGCCGTAACCGTATCGAGTGCTATTGACCGGTGCGCGGGTTACACAGGTAAACGCCAGCGGCTCAGTCGTACTCCGCTTCTTCATGTTCACCCAGCAGGCGCCGTTGCCGTGGTGTGGCCGCGTCCACGACTGCAGGGTTGAAGCGCCAGTACAGGTAGGGTGAAAACTTCTGGGCCACCATGCGTCGGCCATAATGCACTTGCAGCAGGTAGCGGGTGCGGTCGAGGGTGCGGTTGTCGCTGCCGGCATGCCACAGCTCGCTGCGAAACATCAGCACGTCCCCGGCCTCGCACAGCACCGGCTGTGCCGGTTTGCCTTGCCACTCATTTTCACCTGCCGCCGGTGGTCGCCCGGCGCGGTGGCTTCCCGGTATTACTCGCGTGGGGCTGAGGTCGGCATCGATCGTGTCCAGGTACAGATGTGCGGTACAGATCTGCATTGGCAACTCGAATGCAGGCTCGGCCAGCAGGTTTTGCGGCAGGGCCATGGCCAGGTAGTCCAGGTGCAGTGCAGCGCCGATGAAGCCAGGATGGCAGCGCCAGGCGGTCTGGCCAATGATGTGACAATCCTCGCCCAGGGCTGCTTCGGCCAGTTCGATAACCCCGCTCAGGTCGAGAAACGGCAACCACAGGGGGTCGCGGTTGAACACGCATTTGTAATGTTCAAGCAGGCCGCTGTAATCCCAGTGTTGGGGCTTGAGATTATCGATTGCAGCACGCAGGGTGGCGATTTGCGCAGCGTTCAGCACGCCGGGCAGCAGTACGAAGCCGTCTCGATGCAATGCTGCCAGGCGGCTGGCGGTCTGTGTGGGCAAGAGGTCGGTGGTGGCCATGGCGTGTCCCTGTATAACGCGGAAAGCACGCCTTCATACTGGCCCCCTGCGCGGTGCTGTGCCAGGCGCATCCACACCACACTGAGATGACCGTTGATTCAGAACGATAGGCGCTGTGAGCATGGCAGGGGGCATCAAGGCCCTGTCGGTGTTTGCGCCCGGTTGCGGAACTCTATGGGGCTGGACTGGACGTGTTTGCGGAAGAACCTGCTGAAATAGCCGACATCGCTGAAGCCCAGGCCGTGTGCGATCTGCTTCACGCTCTGACTGGAATGGGCCAGCTCGCGTTTGGCTTCGAGCACCAAGCGAGCATTGATTACGGTCATTGGTGTCATCCCCAGTTGCTCCTGGCACAGTCGACCGAGGGTAGCCGCGGTGACGCCAAGTTCATCGGCGTAATCGTTGAGCGAGCGATGCTGGCGAAAATGCACGTCTACCAGCTCACGAAAGCTGGTCACTTGCTGGCTGCGACGGGTGTTAGCGGTTGCGGGTGAAGGATCGCCTGCCGCGCTGAAACGCATGAACTGGATCACCAGGGCCAGCAGCAGCGACATGCTGCAGGCGACATGCTCGCGGGCGCGATTGTGGTACTCCTCGTACAAGGCCAGGCACAGCGGGAGGAGTGGGTCTTGCGCAGGTGACCAGTGCGGGATGGCTATCACCTGTGGTTTGAGCAGTTGCGGTAACAGCGTCGGGCATAGCATGCGGGTGATGCTTTCCAACGGGTGTTGCACGGCCGTTATAACATGCCCCTCGACCGCCCCGGCCCAAGAGAAACCATGCACGATCTGCGTGGGGATGAACAGTATGCAGGGGGCCTGGATGCTGACTTTGACATTGTCCAGCAGGACTTCACCGGCGCCGCTCTGCAGGTAGAGGATCTGCAGCAGACCCTCGTGGCGATGCGCTGAGATTTCCCAGTCGTGGGCGCCGGAGCGCTTGGAAATCGACTCCACATGCAAGGATTCATGCCATGCCGGCTGAGGTGATTCACCGTAGAGGGCGTAGTTGGGGATCTTGTTCATTGTTGTTATGAGTACTCTCGACCGTCAGGTCCTCGGTACTTTTACCCTAACCAACCTTCAGGGCATCAGGCAACTCTGTCTGCCAGGTGCAGCATCAGGCCGGGTGCGGGTGCGCAATTGTCGAAAAAGTCTGGTTGGTTGTGGGTTTTGTCCATTCTGACCAAGCACCTGATGCCCCTATGCTCTGGCTCACGTGAAGGAGCTGCCTGGCTTCCCTTTCGCGTCAGTCGCGGCCCGGTGCCGCGCAACGATGGCGGCTTGCTGCGCCGCCGCGCCTTCGAGACATGCTGGAGAGCGTCATGAATAACAATAATCAAGCGAGCAACTGGTTGGGCCTGGAGTCCGCCGTCTGTGTGATCACCGGCGCTGCCGGCGGCATAGGCGCGGCCATCGCCCGTGCGTTGGTGGAACAACGGGCCCAAGTGGTGTTGCTCGATCGCGATGACGACGGCTGCCAGGCTCTGGCGGCCTCGTTGTCCGAAACGTCTGCCACTGAGGTGGTGGCTCTGAGCTGCGATATCGCCGACTCGCAGAGTGTGCAGCGTGCCGCCGACTGGGTCAGCGAGCGCTTTGGGCGTTGTGACGTGCTGATCAACAATGCCAGTGTGCTGCAACCCGGCAGCCTTGCAGACATCAGCCTGGCGAGCTGGAATCGGTTGCTGGAGGTCAACCTCACCGGTTACCTGTTGTGCTCCCAGGCGTTCGGGCGGCTGATGCTGGCCAATCAGGCGGGCAGCCTCGTGCATATCTCCTCGATCGCTGCTCATTTTCCGCAGACCCACAGTGGTGCCTACAGTGCGGCGAAGGCCGGGGTGAGTATGCTTTCACGGCAGCTTGCCGCCGAGTGGGGGCCGCAGGGTATTCGCAGTAATGCGATCTGCCCTGGGCTGATTCACACGCCGCTGTCTGCAGCGTTCTACGCCGACCCCAAGGTCGAGCAGCAGCGTAAGGCGATGACGGCCAATCAGCGTATTGGCCTGCCCAGCGATATTGCCAATGCCGCGCTGTTTCTCGCCAGCCCACGGGCCAACTATGTCAATGCTACCGAGCTGACCGTCGACGGCGGCCTCGAAAGCATGTTGATGGCGTTGATTCCGCGTCCCGGTTACGAATCCCCGGCCACCCGCCGCTAGCCCAGTCGAGCCTGCAACGTTGCGCACGCCAGTGCGCGGCGGGCGCTTGCCTGCGGGACATGAACACGGAGATAACGACAATGACACGAATGAGTTCGACGGCGACACAGACCTGCGATGTGCTGGTGATCGGCGCAGGTGCGGGTGGCCTGGCCACTGCGATTGTCGCCAAGAAGCAGGGCCTGGATGTGATCGTAGTGGAGAAGGAGGCCTTCTTCGGCGGCACCACGGCGTTTTCCGGTGGTGTGTTGTGGGTACCCTGTAACCCGCAGGCCAGTGCCAGTGGTATTCAGGATAGCCGCGAAGCTGCGCGGACTTACCTGCGCAATGAAACCGGCGATTATTTTGACGCCGAGGCGGTTGACGCCTTCCTCGACAATGCACCGGCCATGGTGTCGTTTTTCGAGCGTGAGACGACCGTCAAATTCATGCCGACGCTGTACCCGGACTATCACCCTGACGTGGCTGGAGGGGTTGATATCGGTCGTTCGATCCTGGCCGCGCCTTTTGATATCCGTCAGCTTGGGGCCGACATGGCCAGATTGCGTCCGCCGCTGAAGACCATCACGTTCATTGGCATGATGTTCAATTCCTCGAACGCCGACCTGAAGCACTTCTTCAATGCCACCAAGTCGCTGACCTCGTTCATCTATGTGGCCAGGCGTCTGGCAACGCACATCAAAGAGCTGCTGTTGTACCGTCGCGGCATCAACGTCACCAGCGGCAACGCCCTGGCGGCGCGCCTGGCCAAGTCTGCGCTGGACCTGGGTATACCCATCCATACACAGACGGCAGCGCGCCAACTGTTGCAGGAGCGGGGGCGAGTGAGTGGCGCGCTGCTTAACAGCGTGCACGGTGAGTGGCGTATTGATGCGCGGTGTGGGGTGGTGCTGGCCGGCGGTGGCTTTTCGCATGACCTGCAGCGCCTCAAGCAGGCCTACCCTCACGTCAAACGTGGCAGCGAGCACTTTTCGCCAGTGCCAAGTGGCAACACCGGCGATGGTGCGCGCATGGCCGAAGCGGTCGGTGGCCAGCTTGAGATTCGCTTCAAGGATGCCGCCGCCTGGATGCCCGTGTCCAAGGTACCTATGGGCGATGGCAGGTTCACCGCTTTCCCGCACCTGCTGGATCGCTACAAGCCTGGGGTCATCGGTGTGCTGCGCAACGGTCAGCGCTT
This sequence comes from Pseudomonas sp. HLS-6 TE3448, assembly GCF_053629555.1. NCBI lineage: Bacteria > Pseudomonadati > Pseudomonadota > Gammaproteobacteria > Pseudomonadales > Pseudomonadaceae > Pseudomonas > Pseudomonas sp. HLS-6 TE3448. The sequence continues at coordinate 3,215,248 of NZ_JBRJIO010000001.1, forward strand.
TACCAACGAGTCCAATTCCTACCATGACGTCGGCGCGGCGCTCATACGCGCCTGTGCAGATGAGCGTGAAACGGCCATGTGGCTGGTCTGTGATGCTCAAGCCATGGCCAAGTATGGCCTCGGTTATGCCAAGCCGGCGCCGATGCCACTTGGCCCTCTACTGCGCAATGGCTACCTGCTCAAGGGTGACAGCCTGGCTGAATTGGCCCGCAAGGCGGGTATCGAAGCTGCTGGGCTGGAGCAGACGGTGAGGCAGTACAACCTCGGCGCGGAACAGGGCGAAGACCGCGAATTCGGTCGCGGCAGCACCTGCTTCAACCGCTACCTGGCGGACCCACAGCATCAGCCGAATCCGTGCGTGGCGCCGATCGGTAAAGGTCCGTACTACGCGGTGAAGGTCATCATGGGTGACCTGGGTACGTTTGACGGGATCAAGACCAGCGTTGTGGGTGAAGTGCTCAACGAGACAGGCGCAGCCATTCCCGGGCTGTATGCCGTCGGCAATGACCGCGCGAGCATCATGGGCGGCAACTACCCGGGCGCAGGCATTACCTTGGGGCCGATCATGACCTTTGGCTACATCACCGCTCAGCACCTGGCGCAGAGCTTCAGGCCGCAGGCGGACAAACCCTCACAACAGGAGGTTGCATGATGAACCACAAAGCCATCGTCGATCACCGCATCTACACCATCAAGCCCCGCGGTATGGCCGAATTCATCGAGGTATTCGAACGTCTGGCCATGCCTGTTCTGCTCAAACACCTGGGGGCGCCTCTGGCGTTCTACAGCAGTTGCATCGGGCCGCTTAATCAAGTGGTGCATCTATGGGGTTATGACAGCCTGGACGACTTTGAGAAACGTAGTGCGGCGCGTGACCGTGACGAGACGTTCGCGGCTTATCTACAGGCATCGGCGCACCTGATCGTGGCTCAGGAGACACGCATCATCAAGCCCGTGCATTTCCAGAGCCTCAACCTGTTGTAACCAGGCCAACAATGCCGTGCGAATCGCTTCAACAATAAAAAAGCGGGTGCCGCAGCTTGGCTGTCGAGCACCCCTACAAAATAGAGGTGAACGTGGTGGATAAAGTTCAAGCAATAGACGTGCGTGAATTGATCAACAACCGGCCCGTCGGGGCTTATCAAAAGTGGGTGGTTTTTCTTGGCTTCCTGATCATCGCCCTGGATGGCTTCGATGTGGCGATCATGGGGTTTATCGCCCCACAATTGAAAATGGACTGGGGCCTCAGTCATCAGGACCTGGGCCCGGTACTGAGTGCCGCGCTGATTGGTCTGGCATTGGGGGCGCTGGTGGCCGGGCCTTTGGCTGATCGCTATGGGCGCAAGATTGTGCTGGTGGTGAGCGTGTTCTTCTTCGGTCTATGGACACTGGCCACGGCCTTTTCCCCTGACCTGACCAGCATGGTGATCCTGCGCTTTCTGACGGGGCTCGGGTTGGGTGCAGCGATGCCCAATGCCTGTACGCTGGTTTCCGAGTTTGCCCCGGATCGCAAGCGCTCGTTCATGATTACCCTGGCGTTCTGCGGCTTCTCCTTTGGCGCTGCCGCAGGCGGCTTTGTCTCTGCCTGGATGATTCCCAACTTCGGCTGGCAAAGCATGCTTGTACTCGGCGGTGTCGCGCCGTTGCTGGTGGCACCGCTGCTGTTCTTCAAGCTGCCAGAATCGGTGACGTTCCTGGTGATCAAGCAGGCACCACAGGCGCACATTCGTCGCATTGTCGACAAACTGGCGCCTGGCGTAGCCAGCGCCAGCTCAACCTTCTGCCTGCCGAAGGCTGCGATCGTGAATGCCAGTGCTCCGCAGATCGTACTGTCGGCACAGTACCGCTTCAGTACCCTGATGTTATGGAGCGGTTACTTTCTCGGTCTGTTTCTGGTCTACCTGTTCAGCAGTTGGTTACCGACGCTGGTCAAGGAGGGTGGCGGTTACAGCGTGGCCGACGCAGCCATCGTTACGGCGATGTTCCAGATCGGCGGCCCCGTGGGTTCCCTTGTGCTGGGTTGGGCGATGGACCGCTGGAGCAAATACGGGGTGTTGATCGTCAACTATCTGGCCGGCGGCCTGGTGATTTTCGCCATCGGTCAGACCCTGCAGCACTTTGCGTTGATGTGCGCCGCAGCGTGGATGGCGGGGTTCTGCTTCAACGGCGGCAGTGTTGGCCAGAACGCCCTGGCCGCGTCGATCTACCCGACTGAAGCGCGCGCAACCGGCGCCAGCTGGATGAGTGGTGTGGGTCGCTTTGGTGCCATCCTCAGTGCCTTTGCCGGGGCGCAGATGCTTAGCCTGGGCTGGTCGTTCGCGCAGGTGTTCAGCGTACTGGCGATTCCGGCGTTGCTGACGGCCTTGACTACCTATGCTCAGGGGCGGCGCGCAGCGGCTCTGGCCCGGCCCGGGGCTGTGCGACTGTCGCCCCTCTGAAACTATGCTGCTACTGGCTGTTCAGCCACTGGTGCAGGCCCCGCAGAGACGCTTAGACTTGTGGTTTACCGCGCAGCCATCGGCTGCGCACTCACAGGGAGGTGAATATGGCTTTTTCACACGATGAGCGCGCTGCGCTGCTGGATGTAAAGGGCGTTGGCCCCACCGTGGTCGACCGGTTGGAGCAGTTGGGTTTTAACTCGCTGGCTCAACTGAGCGAGGCCAACGCGCTGGATATCGTTACCCAGGCGGCGGCATTGGTGGGTTCCAGTTGCTGGAAGAACAGCCCGCAGGCGCGAGCGGCGATCGCAGCGGCGATTGCCCGGGCGAAGGCAGTGCAGGGCTGAGCGGTTTGCGCTGCTTGCGGGCAGGCATTGACGACGCAACGCACCTGCGCGAGGCTTGCGGCCATATTGAACAGAGGGTTCACACGATGTTGATCGACGCCACCCAGGCCACGCTGCTGGTCATCGATGTTCAGGAAAAACTCATTGGCGCGGTGACTGACCCGGCGGGCACCGTGGCCCGTACCCGCTGGTTGCTGGCTGCCACCGGTGAGCTTGGTTTGCCGGTGGTGTTCTCCGAGCAGTACCCCAAAGGCCTGGGCTTGACGCTGGCGGCACTCAAGGAGGCGGCACCCAATGCCGAGGTGGTCGAGAAACTGCATTTTTCCTGCGTGGCCGCCAACTGCCTGCCGGCCAGCCTGCTCGGCCGTGATCAGGTCATTGTCTGCGGTATGGAGACCCATATCTGCGTACTGCAAACCGTCCTGCACTTGTGCGAGGCGGGTAAGCAGGTGTTTGTCGTCGAGGATGCCTGCGACTGCCGTAGCCCACTGAGCCAGGCTGCCGGTGTGCAGCGTATGCGTGCTGCCGGGGCGCAGATCGTCACCCGTGAAATGGTGCTGTTCGAGTTGCTGGGCAGCGCCGGTCACGAGCAGTTCCGGCACATCAGTAAAACCTACCTGGTGGGCGAGCAGCCCTGAAACCGAGGCCCTTGCGTTGCAGGTGTCGCCTATCGTACCTGCCATTCTCGAGTAGGGAACGCCATGTTGTTTGTTGTCATGCTGGGGGGCAAGCACCCCGGCGCCAAGATCGAAGTTCACGATGTGGTTTTCGCTGTTGCCCCAAGCCTGGAGGCGGCTTATCCGCAATTGCGCGAGCAGTGGTTCGGCAGCCCCAAGGGCTTGCATATCGACTCCTGGCTTGAGGTTGATGGGGCTGAGGGGTATGTGTTGCACTGGTCCGACCTGCAGCCAGCTGCGGGTGATCCACGCTTGTACTTCATCAACCTTGGGGGTTATGAGCCGGGCAGTTTTGGCGAGGCTCATCGCTACCTGCTGGTGGTCGCGTGCAGTCCGGCGGAGGCCAGGCTCAAAGGCAAATTGCAGATGGCCCGAGACTGGCTCAAGCCGCATACCGATGCCGTGCTGGATGTCGATGACTGTATCGCGATTGATCAGGTGGGTGGACGCTACGTGCAATTGGTCGCGGGCGAACATGCACCCATTGCGCAGTTCAGCGATTACATCATTCTCTCCTGACGTGCCTGTGAGGTATGGCTGTGGCCTATTGATCTGAATTAGAGTGCGCGTTTTTCCACCCTCGATTTCTACAGGATGTTCCGATGAACACGCGTGCCCTCGTTTCCTTTTGCTCGACCCTGGCGTTGAGCAGCGTTGCGCTGTTGGCCCAGGCACAGGCCCAGGCAACGGTGGCTCAGGTCTTCAATGGCGAGATGCTGGGCAGCAGCCTGGGCTATTTTGAATCGGTTGCAGGTGTTGCCCAGGCTTCGGATGGCGATACCCACAGCTACCGCGTGCAAGGGTGCGAGGTTACCGCAACGGCAGCGGGCGGGAAGGTCAGTGCATTGCGCCTGGCGTTGTCGCCTACCTGCAAGGCTGACTTGAGCAGCTTTATCGGTACTTTTGCTCCGCCGGGCAATGAACCGTTGACGTTCGGTGCGCTTAACCGCTCTACAGGTGGCCCGATGGCGTTTTATGCAGACTGCCTGGACCTGTGTGGTAACGCCTATGATCCGTCGGTCTATGCCCTTTGGGAGGGGCCACATGCGGTCAACTTCACGCAAGTGATGCTAGAAGTGGTATTGGCGGGTGATCAGGCGGTCAACGCGGCCTACAACTGGCGTGAAGCGATCAGCAAGGCCAAGGGGGACGACTTCGTGGTCGATAGCCGTTTCAACTGCGAGCGTACGTTCGACCCGGCGGCGATGCATATTTTCCAGGGTGTGGAGGTGACGGCCGTGACCATTGGTAGTGGGCTGAGCACGCCCGGCTGCTGAAACCACGGCGGTATCCTTGCGGGTGGTCCATGACTTCACTTCGATTGCTGTTGTGCCTTGCTGTGTTGCTCGTGCTGGCCGGTTGCGCCTCACCGCGCACCACCCAGCCTGCCAGCCCTGCCGAGTTGCGGGCTCAGATCGCTCGCCTGTTGCCGGCCAACCTCGCCGATCGCCAGGGTTGGGCGAAGGATATTCAAGTTGCCTTTACCCACCAGGGCATTGCCGCAACCCGCGACAACCTGTGTGCTGCGCTGGCGGTCACTGAACAGGAGTCCACCTTCCAGGCCGACCCCAGCGTGCCAGGTCTGGGGCGCATCGCCCGTGAAGAAATCGACCGTCGTGCCGCCAGGCTGCATGTCCCGCAGTTTCTGGTCAATGCGGCGCTCAATACCCGTTCACCGAGTGGCAAGAGCTACAGCGAGCGCCTGGAAACGGTGCGCAGCGAGCGGCAGTTGAGTGCAATCTTCGATGACCTGATCAGCACCGTGCCCATGGGGCGCACACTGCTTGGCGGTCTCAATCCGGTGCGCACCGGCGGGCCGATGCAGGTGAGCATCGCCTTTGCCGAACGCCATGCCAAGGGTTACCCCTACACGTACACCGGCACGATCCGACAGGAAGTGTTCAGTCGCCGTGGTGGGCTGTATTTCGGGATTGCTCATTTGCTCGCTTATCCGGCGAACTATGATCGGCAACTGTACCGTTTCGCTGATTTCAATGCCGGTTGGTACGCCAGCCGTAATGCGGCGTTTCAGCATGCCGTCAGCCGGGCATCAGGTGTCAGTCTGGCGCTCGATGGCGACCTGATCGCCCCGGGTGCGATTCTGCCGGGAGCGACAGAGCGGGCCGTGAGGCAGTTGGGTGATGCGCTGGACATGCGCAACCCAGCGATCCGCAGTCAGTTGGAGGAAGGCGACAGCCTGGCATTTGAAAGTACTCGTCTTTATCGACGCGTGTATGCCCTTGCCGAGCAGCACGAGGGCAAGCCACTACCCCGTGCGCTGCTCCCGGGGATTGTGCTGGAAAGCCCGAAGATTACCCGCACGCTGACCACCGCCTGGTTTGCCAACCGGGTCGAAGCGCGTTACCAGCGTTGCATGCAGCGTGGTTAGGGGGACCACCGCCAGTGTCGGTACGGGCAAAGCCAGGCGGGCTAAAGGTTTGACCCGTGCGGTCGATAGGCTGACTAACGTAAATACCATCAGGACGATAAGCACATGGTCGGAATCAATACGCTGGCGGCCGGCATCAGCATCAACGGCAGCCCAAGTGCAACCAATGTCAATGGCGTCAGTATCAATGGCGCGGCGCCTGCCGAGGCGACAGCTACAAGCGGCGTCAAGGCCGACCTTTCCCAGGTGCGGGAGAATGGCGAGGCCAAGGCCAGTGGTGCCAGCACAAGCGACAGTGAGCCAGCACACATCAAGCAGTTGCGTGAGCAGATAGAGCGGCTACAAAAGCAGTTGGCCGAACAGCAGAAGCAATTGCAGAAAGCGATGGCCAGTAAGCAGGAGGAGACAGCCAAGGCGGCTGCGGTGATGGCCGCCCAAAGCGCCGTTTCAAGCACCATGGCCGCTATTCAGGTCGCGACCAGTGCCTTGCTCGAAGCCCTGACCACCATCGGTGGCGGCAGTTCGGGTTCGCTGGTCAGTACCAGCGCCTGATACGTGCCTTGGGGCCTGCCATGCATAACGCCGGGCAGGCCCTGTAACCCTTCAGTCGGCGACTGGCCGGTTCTGGGTCCGCTCTGACTTGTAGCGCATCGCCACGGCTGGCGCTGCGCTTGCCTTGCCGGTTTCCATCCACTGGCGCAGGCGGCTGGCGTCGGCAAAGTGGGTGTATTTGCCAAAGGCGTCGAGAATGACCATGGCCACTTGCCGGTCAGCCATGCGCGTCAGCAGCACCAGGCAATGCCCCGCCTCATTGGTGAAGCCGGTCTTGGTCAGCTTGATGTCCCAATCACTCTTGTTGACCAAGTGGTCGGTGTTACGAAAGCCCAAGGTGTATTTGGGTTTGCGGAACGCCACGGTCTTCTCGCGTGTGGTGCTCAACTCGCTCAGCATCGGGTAGTTGCGCGCGGCCAGCAGCAGCTTGCTCAGGTCGCGTGCGGTCGACACGTTGTACATCGACAACCCGGTCGGTTCGACATACCGCGTGTGGGTCATGCCCAGTGCGCGGGCTTTGCTGTTCATGGCCTTGATGAACGCATCGTAGCCGCCGGGGTAGTGGTGCGCCAAGGTTGCCGCCGCGCGGTTTTCCGAGGACATCAGGGTAATGAGCAGCATCTCTCGACGGTTCAGCTCACTGCCGAGTTTGACCCTGGAAAAGACGCCCTTCATTTCCTTGGTCTGCGCAATCGTGACGGGGATCACCTCGTCCATGCGCTGCTTGGCGTCGAGGACTACCATCGCGGTCATCAACTTGGTGACCGATGCGATCGGTCGCACGACGTCGGCCTTGTTGGCGTACAGCACCTGGTTGGTCTGCACGTCGATCAACAGAGCACTGCCGGATGCCAGGCGCAGCTTGGAAGGGTCACGTTGAACTTGCGCGGGTGGTTGGGCAACAGCATTCGACGAGACTGCGGCGGTACCTGTGAGCAATAGCAGCAGACTTAAAATCGAAAGAGAGGTTTTCACGTTGGCGCTCACTAAATGTTGGTATGTCGTTGGCTGTGCAAAGGTTTTCGGTAAAAAACCGTTACATTTTAGGAGTATGGCTCAGGGGCTGTCGATTGCCCCGGAATCATTAGGCCAAAAATGAAACAAATTTAACCTTGTCCCATGCGTGTACCTATCAGCCGCGTCTCCAGCTTCCCGACTTCCGACCAACCTGCTGATGAGCTGAGTCAGCGTGCGTAGGTAGAGCGTAGTACGGGGGCAGGCGATCTGAATGGTTTGGCGACATGAGGCACGTTGCCTGTTCACGCTTGGCATACTGTGCCTTCAGCGCATTTCAGGAGATCCGCATGACCCCCAGTAAAGACACCGTCTTGTGCATGTCTCTGGCAGGCCGTCCTGGCACCTTTGGCGTACGTTTTCACAACCACCTGTATCAGCAGTTGGGGCTGGATTATTACTACAAGGCCATGACCACCACCGATCTGCCCGCAGCCATCGGCGGGATCCGTGCCCTGGGCATTCGCGGTTGCGGTGTGTCGATGCCCTACAAGGAGGCCTGTATTGCCTTGATCGACGAGCTGGACCCATCGGCTGCGGCCATTGACTCAGTCAACACCCTGGTCAATACGGCTGGGCACCTGAAAGGCTACAACACCGACTATCTGGCAGTACGCCAACTGCTGGCGCGCCATCGTCTGGACCCGGACATGAGCTTTGCCTTGCGTGGCAGTGGGGGCATGGCCAAAGCTGTGGCCTGCGCGTTGCGTGATGCCGGCTTCGTCAATGGCACCCTGGTCGCGCGCAACGAAGCAGCGGGGCGGCGACTGGCGCAGGTGTGCGGGTATGGCTGGCAAGCAGAGCTTGGTAACCTGCGTGCACAGTTGCTGGTCAATGTGACGCCGATTGGCATGGCCGGTGGCGATGAGGCGGATCAGTTGGCGTTCGCGCCCGAGGCGATAGCGGCTGCACAGTGGGTGTTCGATGTGGTGGCGATGCCGGAGCAGACACCGTTGATCGTGCAGGCACAGGCGCTGGGCAAGCCGGTGATCACTGGTCTGGACGTGATTGCGCTGCAAGCACTGGAACAGTTCGTGCTGTACACCGGGGTAAGGCCAACGGACGAGCAGGTCGCCGCGGCAGTGGCGTACGCACGAATGCCATCGCCAGTGTTGGCGGCGCCTGCAGCGTTGTAGGCGTATTGTCGGGAGCCTGCCGTTGTCGGCCCGGCCACCCAGGCCGTGTGTGTTACTCCAGCTGCGCCAGGCGCTCTTCCAGCGCGGCGATACGGGCTTCCAGCGCTTCGATACGTTCCAGCGACACCGCGCTGGCGGTCGAGCGTTCCGGCCCTTGCTGCCGTGCTGCGAGGATGGCTTCGATGTCTTCCGGATCGCCGAATGCATGGGTGTACCGGTCTTCCCGCTGGCCGGCCTGGCGCGGCAGGTGCAGCGCAAAACCGCGTGCAATCAGGCGTTCAAGTTGATGCACGACCTGCTCGGCATCGTCAAAGTCGTGCATGCGGTTGCTGCGGGTCAGCAGCTCGTTGACGGTCTGCGGGCCGCGCAGAAACATCAGGCCAAGCAACGTCACTTGTGCCGGAACCAGCTCCAGGGCCTTGTCGATACGGTGTTCCCAGCGGTCGGCGCGGCTGCCCATCTGCAGGCGGGTCATGCCTTGGCTTTCCAGGGCGCGCAGGCTCTGGCCGACTTGGCCTTGACTCAGGTTCATCACCGGCTCACGGCTGGTTTTCTGGTTGCAGGCCAGCACCAGGGCGTTGAGGGTCAGTGGGTAGGTTTCGGGGTTGGTGGCCTGTTTCTCGATCAGCGAGCCGAGAATACGGACTTCGGTGCTGGTGAAGCGGGCAGGGGAAGCGGTTTCGTGTTCGGCGGACATGGCCCTGTCTCTATTCGAGGAAAGGCTCTAGCCTAGGTGCGGTTGACGGTAAAACACAAGCAGCCGGTGCCCGGGCACCGGCTGCAGGGGCATGGTCAGGCGCGAGCGGCTTGACGCTCTTTGGCCTGGCAGGCTGCGGCGGTGAAGAGTACGTCGGTGGAGGAGTTCAGCGCAGTTTCTGCCGAATCCTGCAGTACCCCGATGATGAAACCAACTGCCACCACTTGCATGGCGATTTCGCTGGGGATGCCGAACAGGCTGCAGGCCAGCGGGATCAGCAGCAGCGAGCCGCCAGCCACGCCGGAGGCGCCGCAGGCGCACACCGCTGCCACCACGCTGAGCAGTACGGCGGTCGGCAGGTCTACGGTGATGCCCAAGGTATTTACCGCTGCCAGGGTCAGGACGGTAATGGTGATGGCGGCACCGGCCATGTTGATGGTTGCACCCAGAGGGATCGATACCGAGTAGGTGTCTTCATGCAGGCCGAGCTTGTTGCTCAACGCCAGGTTGACCGGGATGTTGGCGGCCGAGCTACGGGTGAAGAAGGCGGTGATGCCGCTTTCACGCAGGCACATGAACACCAGTGGGAACGGGTTGCGACGGATTTTCCAGAACACGATCAGCGGGTTGACCACCAGCGCGACAAACAGCATGCAGCCGATCAGGACGGTCAGCAGGTGCAGGTAGCCGATCAGGGCATCAAGGCCGGACTCTGCCAGGGTCGAGGCGACCAGGCCAAAGATACCCAGTGGCGCAAAACGAATGACGACTCGTACGATCACGGTCACGCCGTTGGACAGGTCTTCCAGCACGGTTCGGGTCGTCTGGCCAGCATGGCGGATGGCAATGCCAAGGCCGATGGCCCAGGCCAGGATACCGATGAAGTTGGCGTTCATCAGGGCTTTGACCGGGTTGTCTACGGCGCTCAGCACCAGGCTCTGCAGGACCTCACCAATGCCACCCGGAGCACTCAGCGAGGCCTCGGAGGTGCTCAGTGCCAGGTGGGAAGGGAAGGCCATGCTGGCAACTACCGCAACCACCGCAGCCGCAAAGGTGCCCAGCAGGTACAGCACCAGAATCGGACGGATATGGGTTTCCTGACCATGGCGATGGTTGGCGATAGACGCCATGACCAGAATGAACACCAGGATGGGGGCGACAGCCTTCAGCGCGGAGACGAAGACCTTGCCAACAAAGGACAGGTTTGCTGCGGTTTCGGGTGAGATCAACGCGAGGGCGATACCAGCAATCAGGCCAACCAGGATCTGTAGCACCAGGCTGGTTCTATTCAACAGGTTTAGAACGGGGGTCATGGCAGGTGTTTCTCTGTCTTGTTCAAGGGTTTCGGCAGTGCCGAAACGTGGCGCATTGACGGCGTCTGGATGGCAGGGCCGCGAAAAAGGGCGCGACTTTAGCACAGTGTGCAGCCGAGGGTCGCTGCACGGTGTCGGAGCGTGGTGCAGGCGTGTAGTATGCCCGCCCTTTTGGCGCGGCTGCCGCCGCGTGCTTTCTGCGTTGGAGTGTGGATGTTATTGCCTATCCTGTTGCTGGCTGCGGCCGGCTTCACTGTATTGACCACGGAGTTCATTATCGTCGGGCTGCTGCCGGGCATTGCGCGTGACCTGCAGGTCAGCGTCTCCCAGGCGGGGCTGCTGGTGACCTTGTTCGCATTCACCGTGGCCTGTTGCGGGCCGTTTCTCACCGCGTGGTGCGCGCGCTTCGATCGAAAACGACTGTTTATCGGAATTTTGCTGGTGTTTGCGGCCTCCAATGCGCTGGCGGCGGTGGCTTCGAACATTTATGTAATGGGCCTGGCTCGGTTGATCCCGGCGCTCGGGTTGCCGGTGTTCTGGGCATTGGCCAGTGAAACGGCGGTGGACATCGTCGGCCCGGCTTACGCTGGACGCGCCATTGCCAAGATCAGCTTTGGTGTGGTGTGTGCGACGGTGTTTGGCATCCCGGTCGGCACCTTGATTGGCGACGCCCTGGGATGGCGGGCGGCTTTTGCGGTGCTGGCCGTGCTGGCGCTGGCCAAGGCGTTGTTGTTGTACGGCTACCTGCCACGCACCCCGCGTCAGACGCCAGCCTCGTCACTGCTCGGGCAATTTGGCATCTTGCGCAGCCGTTTGTTGCAGGGGCATGTGCTGTTGTCGGTGCTGGTGTTCAGCGGCATGTTCACGGCGTATACCTACCTGGCCGATATGCTTGAGCGCTTGGCCGGCTTCGATGGCAGCAGGGTGGGTTGGTACCTGATGGGGTTTGGTGCGGTCGGTTTGGTCGGCAACAGTCTGGGCGGTCGTGCCGTGGACCGTCATCCTCTGCTGGCGTCCAGTGGCTTCTGCGCCGTGATGGTCATAGGCTTGGTGGCGGTGGTGCCGAGCATGCAGTCCACGGTGGGCCTGATGTTGGCGTTGGCCATCTGGGGTGCGACCCAGGCCGCGCTGTTTCTGGTTTCCCACGTGCGCCTGATCAAGGCCGCCCCCAAGGCGCCGGCGTTTGCGGCTTCTCTCAATATTGCCGGGGCCAATCTTGGCATCGGCCTGGGGGCGATCATTGGCGGTTGGGTCATTGATACCCTGGGCTTGGCCCGCCTGGGGTTGTCTGCCGCTGTGTTGATCACGTCGTCGGTGATCCTGGGGCTGTGGTTGATGAGCGCGCGGTTCCGGCCAGAGGCCAGTTGAACAGCTCGCGTCGGGCGCCTTCGGTGATGGCAAGTATGCCGGGGTGTTTGACCTTGCGTTCCACCGAGATGGCATAGAACGACTCGATCACGGCATCCGTCTGGCCGATCAGCTCGACGCCGTACTGTCGACAGACCTCGTCGGCGATGACGCTGGGGGCGATGAATATTCCGCTGCCTGACTGCCCGAAGGCTTGCATCAAGGCGCTGTCATCGAAGTCACCGATGATCCGTGGTTGCACATTCTGTTCGGCAAACCAGCGCAGCAAGCGGCTGCGTACGACGGTTTCCTGCCCGGGTATCAGCAGTGGCGCATGTTGTAGCCCTTGAGGAAAGTTGGCCCCGTAGCGCGCGGCCAACGTGGCGGTGGCAAAGAAGCTGATGCCGCATTCTCCCAGCTTCTGGCTGTAGCCTTTGATGTCCAGGTGGCTGGGCATTGGGCTGTCGGAGATGACCAGGTCCAGGCGCTGAATCGCCAGGTCGGCAAGCAGGCGCTCCAGCTTGTCTTCGCGGCAACTGATGCGCAGTGGGTCGCTCATTTCCATGGTGGGGGCAATCAGCCGGTAAACGATGGACTTTGGCACCACATCCGCGACGCCAACCCGAAACAGGATCTGCTTTTCTTCTGGCTGTGTACGCAGCAGGGCCTCAAGTTCGCCGCCGATCTGAAACATGGGCTCGGCATAGCTCAGGGCCTGGCGACCGGTTTCGGTCAGTTCCAGTTGACGGCCTACGCGGCGAAACAGCTCTACCCCATAGGTTTGTTCCAGCAGGCTGATCTGTCCGCTGATGGTTTGCGGGGTCAGGTTCAGTTGCTCGCAGGCGCGCACAATGCTGCCGGTTTTGGCCACGACCCAGAAGTAGTGCAGCTGCCTGTAGTTGAGCATGAGGGCTCTCACTTCGTAAAAACCGAAGTATAACCCTTAAAAAAACGAATTTTCCTGATGTATCTCGGTCTTTAGAATGCATTGCTATCTAAAGCGCCGGCTTCAGGGCTGGCCGTTACAAGAGGAAAAAACATGCTTCACTTCAAATCGATTGGTACGCCGTTGGTGCTGGTGCTGGCGTTGTTTGCCATCAGCGGCTGTGAACAGGCAGAAAAGTCCGCCCAGCAGGTGCTCAATCAGGCCGCACAGTCGGCCAAGGAAGCCATCGACAAGACCAATGAAGCGGCTCAACAAGCCTTGAGCGAAGCCACAGGTTCGCAGGCAGAGAAGAAGCCTTCTGACACCGAGCGCGATGACAGCACTCAAGACATCTGATTCAACCAATCCCCCCGTTCAGGACTGATTCATGGAATACCTGTTAGAACTTGCTGCAAGCCCTACCGCCTGGGTCGCCCTGGCCACCTTGGTGGCCATGGAGATTGTCCTGGGTATCGATAACCTGATCTTCATTTCCATCCTGACCAACAAACTGCCTGAACAGTACCGCTCCAAGGCGCGGCGCGTGGGTATCAGCATGGCGCTGGTGATGCGTCTGGCGCTGCTCAGTACCGTTGCCTGGATCGTCCAGTTGACTGAACCGGTGGTTGACGTGTTTGGCCAGAGTTTCTCCTGGAAAGACATGATTCTGATCGCGGGTGGCCTGTTCCTGTTGTGGAAAGCAACCACTGAAATTCACCACAGTGTTGATCCCGTGGCACAGGAAGACGCCAAGGCGTCGTCGACCATTACCCTTGGCTTTGCTGCTGCGATTGGCCAGATCCTGTTGCTGGATATCGTCTTCTCGATCGACAGCATCATCACTGCTGTGGGCATGACCGAGCACTTGCCGATCATGATCATCGCCGTTATCAGTGCCGTGGTGGTGATGATGGTGGCCGCTGATCCACTGGCGCGCTTCATCAACGACAACCCGACTGTCGTGATGCTGGCCCTGGGCTTCCTGATCATGATCGGTATGACCCTGATCGCTGAAGGCTTCGGTGTCCACGTGCCAAAAGGTTACGTTTACGCGGCCATGGCGTTCTCGACGGCGATCGAAGTGCTTAACATCCTGTCGCGACGTGCTCGCATGAAGCGTGAAGAAATCTCGGCCTGATTACTGATTCAGGCGTGACGGCCGGCCCGGGTTAACCCGGGCCGGCCGTTGTCGTTTCTGTGGGGCTGAGTCAGTGTGCGTGGGCGTGTCGGCGCTGGCGATGAGGCACGCCTGCCGTCATATCCCGGGGTTGCAGGTGAGGGTGATGGTGGCGACGCGTGATGCGCAGTACGCCCCAGAGCATTGCGGCCGCGACGCTCAGCCAAGCGCCGATCAACATGAAAATCGCCAGTGTCAGGCTCATGTGTGCCTCCTTTAAGCCGAGCAGGCTCTTGCGCCTGCCTCATGCAACAGTCTAGCTGTTGTTACATGGCAAGCCATTGACCTATGGTCTAGCACCTTGGTCTGCTTTGTTCTAAGCCGTAGGCGGGCTATACCGCGAAGCGCTGCCGGCCTATGATCGCAGCCGAGGCCGGGCGCTGCCTGCCGGGCACCAGAACAAGCGAGAGTCCATGCCTGTATTTCCCATCGCATCCCGTCGTCTGTTTGCGGCTGTGGCCGTAACCCTGAGCCTGGCCGGTTGTGCCAGCCCATTCTCGTCTCAGCTCAATGGCATGGCGCAGCGGGTTGAGTTGAGCGGTGTGCCATATTTCCGTGGCAATGCGAACCAGAGTGCCTCAATGGCCTTGGCGGCGATATTGTCTCAACAGGGTGTGAGGATCACGCCAGGTTTGCTTGATGGCCCCCTGCATTTGCCGCAAGACGTCGACAAGCTGCCGGAGTCAATGCCGGCTGTAGCGCGTGAGTACGGGATGATGGTTTACCCACTGGACCGTCAGTTGCCAGCGCTGCTAACGCAGGTTGCTGCAGGTAATCCGGTATTGCTGCGTTACAGTGAGGGGACAGCGCTGTGGGGCGAGCCGCGGTATGCCTTGCTGGTCGGTTACGACCGCTACAAGGAACGCGTGCTGCTGCGTTCGGGCAATAATCGGCGCTTGCTGATGGGCTTCGACAGCTTCAATGCTGCCTGGCAGAAGGAGGGCGCCTGGGCTGTGCTGGTACAGCAACCTGGGCAGTTGCCGGCGCAGGTAGACCGGCAGCGCTGGCTCAAGGCAGCCAATGATCTGGCTCAGGCAGGCCAGGAACAGGCTGCCCGCCAAGCCGTCAAGGCCATTGGCCCGTGACGGCTTGAGCGGTAGGCGTTAAACGCCGAGGCGGTCGCGCAGGCTGTAGTACCAGGCACCGATGGCGCTGAACGGTACACGCAGCAATTGCCCGCCTGGGAACGGATAGTGCGGCAGCTCGGCAAACGCATCAAAGCGTTCTGCCTGGCCGCGCAGCGCTTCGGCCAGCACCTTGCCTGCCAGATGGGTGTAGGTCACACCGTGACCACTGCAGCCCTGCGAATAGTAGATGTTGTCGCCAAGACGGCCGACCTGAGGCAGGCGCGACAGGGTCAGCAGGAAGTTGCCGGTCCAGGCGTAGTCGATCTTCACGTCCTTGAGCTGCGGGAAAGCCTTGAGCATTTTCGGGCGAATGATCGCTTCGATATTGGCCGGGTCGCGTGCGCCATACACCACGCCACCGCCGAAGATCAGGCGCTTGTCAGAGGTCAGGCGGTAGTAGTCGAGCAGGTAGTTGCAGTCTTCAACGCAGTAGTCCTGTGGCAGCAGCGAGTGTGCCAGGTCGGCATCCAGAGGCTCGGTGGTGATCACCTGGGTGCCGCATGGCATCGATTTTGCGGCCAGCTCCGGCACCAGGTTACCCAGGTAGGCATTGCCGGCGACAATCACGAACTTGGTGCGGACTTTACCCTGAGGGGTGTGTACCACGGGGTTGGCACCGCGTTCGATGCGCACGGCAGGCGACTGTTCATAGATCTTGCCGCCGAGGGATTCAACCGCTGCAGCTTCGCCCAGCGCCAGGTTCAGCGGATGGATGTGCCCGCCGCTCATGTCGAGCATGCCGCCGATATAGCTGTCGCAACCGACGACTTCGCGGATGCGGCGCTGGTCCATCAGTTCCAGCTGATTATGGCCAAAACGTTCCCACAGGCGTTTCTGTGATTCCAGGTGGCCCATTTGCTTGGAGGTCAGGGCGGCGAACACGCCACCGTCTTTCAGATCGCACTGAATGTTGTATTTGGCGACGCGCTCACGAATGATCCGGCCGCCTTCAAACGCCATCTGCCCGAGCAGTTGTGCCTGTTTGGGGCCGACAGTGCGTTCAATGACGTCAATGTCGCGGCTGTAGCTGTTGACGATTTGCCCGCCGTTGCGGCCAGAGGCACCGTAGCCGACTTTGGCAGCTTCCAGGACAGCAACCTTGAAACCGTTTTCAAGCAGGAACAGTGCGCTGGACAGACCGGTGTAGCCGGCGCCGATCACGCAGACATCGACATCAATTTCTTCCTGCAAAGCTGGGCGCTGCGGAACAGGATTGGCCGATGCGGCGTAGTAGGACTGAGGGTAGGGGGTGTGCGCCATGGGGGTGGACCTCTGTTTTATATTTTTTACGTATGAGCTGATCCTATCAACAATAATTAACACCCGCTAGCGGGGTGTTTAAAATTCTGAAAACGACCAACCCACAAATATTTTTAATATTCAGTGAGTTAGCGCGAAAAAAAGAGTTGACACCATTCGTCAATTCCGTAGAATGCCGCCTCACAGCAGGCACATAGCTCAGTTGGTTAGAGCACCACCTTGACATGGTGGGGGTCGTTGGTTCGAGTCCAATTGTGCCTACCAAATCAGACCGCTCCTGTTGGCGGCAGCAAAAAAGGCGATCCGAAAGGGTCGCCTTTTTTGTTTGGGGCGATTTTTTGCGTGTTCAGGGCATGCAGCAAAAGTTTGATTTATTTGCATATTTCTATTTACGGGTTGTAAAAACCTGAGTAGAATGCGCCCCACAGCAGGCACATAGCTCAGTTGGTTAGAGCACCACCTTGACATGGTGGGGGTCGTTGGTTCGAGTCCAATTGTGCCTACCAAATTAAATCCACTTTAGTGTGGTAGCAAAAAGGGCGATCCGAAAGGGTCGCCCTTTTTGTTTGTCCGGGGAAAAAGATTTGAAAGCCGTGCGGTGTGGGTAGGGCTATTCCAGTTCTGCCACCGTCACCGTGTGCTTGAAGTGATGTCGCCACAGGTTTATTCCCAGTGCCCCTGAGCGATCCAGGGACGAGCCTTGGGTCAGGTCGGTAATCAATGTCGGTTGCAGCCCCGCATCGAATAGCACAAAGCCTGCCGCCAGCACGCAGGTGTCCGTCTGGATGCCGCATACCAGGACACGGTCCGGTTTCAATTGCTTGAGGTGGTTGAGGGTCTCGCTGGAGAGGCAGTAACCGTATTTGGCGAACACCCTGTCGGCCGCGATCAGGCAGTGCTCGTTTTTAGCGGGATGCCAGCCAAGTTGGCGTTGGAACGGGGTGTGGTGCTCGTCGTGGCGCTCTACCGTTGCGACTGACGGCATGCGCCCGAGGAGTGTGTTGATGCCTTCGACCAGCCACTGGGGTGGGTTGAAGGAAGGTTGTACGTCAATGATCAACAGTACCTGGTGCATAGCCGTCCTCTCGAGGGGAATGCGGGTCGATTGTAACTGCCGTTGCCTTGCAGGTGCTAAAATCCGCCGCTGGCATTCAGGAGATAGGCGCGTGCGCAAAGTGGCGGTGGTAATGGCGATGCTGGCGTTGGCTGGCTGTGAGAATGATGTAGAGCGCGCTCACAACAAGGTCGCCGAGCATTTGCAAAACCCGAAAACGGCCAAGTTCGCCAATGTTCGTATTAATGAGCAGGGCGATATTTGCGGTCAGGTTCGCGGCAAGGATGCGGCGGGCGTGGTGGAAGCCTATCGCAGCTACGTGGCGATCAAGCAGGGTGCCGAGTACGAAGTGATCATCGATCAGGACGGTAACAACCTGCGCCTGCGCGAGATCTGCGGCGGTGCCGACCTGCAGCGCAAGGCTGAAGCGCTGGCCGACCAGCCGGCTGCTCAGGGCTGGGATGTCGAAATCATTCAGGGGGCGAACATGGGCGCACTGACGGATATGACCGCGCGGCTGATCGAGCGTGGCATCCCGTCGTCGGTGGTTTACCGCGAGGGTAAGCCGGTGGTGCTGCTGGGCCCCTACGCGGACAAGGCGGCAGCGCTGGCGCAGAAAGCCGATGTCATGGCGCGCCTGGGTATCGACTCGGTGGTGATCCAGCACGACGCACCGCGATAGTCGCGTCGCGCCGGTTGTGGGTGAATGCCGGGCAGCGCCTGCGGGCAAGCGCTGCCCGGCGCGTCAACCGCAGGCCTTCATGTTGACCGGCCCGACAAACTCGTTGCCGTGGCCCATGACGCACGCCACCCGCTGGTTGCGCTGAAGCTCCCAGGCTTGAGGTGGGTAGGTCTTGTTCCAGGCTTCGTACAACTGGCGATCCTGTTTTGACAGGCGCAGGTTGTATTGCTTGCTCATATAGAAGTAGGTGCGTGCGATCATCCCGCGGATGGATGGGCGCGGCATCACCTTCTTCGCCTTGAAGTCGATCTGGGTCAGGCAGGAACCGTATTGTCCGTGTTGCTCGGGCAGCCAGCCAAAGCTGAAGTTGCTACGGTCACCGTTGACCTCGCCGATGCTCGGTACCAGGTTGTGCAGATCGGCTTCTGCGCGTTGATAGACCTGATCATTGCGCGAGCAGTTCTTGCGCCCGCCGTCCTGCCAGCACTGACGCTGATGGCCAATCTGCCAGGCCGGCACAATATGTTCCCATTCTATTCGCGCGGCGCGGTTGGCGTTCTTGCGCGGTACATAGCCGCAGGCTTCGAGGTCGACACGGTTGCCGTTGTACTTGCAGCCACAATAGAACTCGGTCGATTGCGGGGCGTAAAGTTTCCAGGCGACTTTCTTGGCTTCGCTGAAGGTGCGCGGGGCGTCGGCGTGGGCGGCGAAACTGAGCAGCAGGCAGGATACTGCAAAAATCTTGAATCTCATGCGTGCTCAGTCTTCCTTCGGTACAACCCAGAAAATCTGAACGCCGCCATCATCGCGATGCGCGAGGGTGACGTTATCGTTCTCGGCGATTTCTTCGAGCAGGGTTTCCCAGTCGTCGGGAGATTCATGTTCCAGGCGAAAGATCAGTGCTGACCGTGCTTTCTGTGCGGTCGGCGAATTGATGATTTTCTGGATGCGCAGGCCGAGTTGCTCGTAACTGCTGGCGGGGGTCGATGCTGAGGAAGTGGTTGCCACGGAGCGCTCCTTGTTTTTGCTGTATGTGCATACAGTATTTTACTGTAGGCCATTTCGCAACACCTTGTGGGTGTAGGAGCGCTTCAGACAGTGCATGCAGCGATTTGCTGCACGCCTTTGAAACTATTTTTGCGCTGTGATGCCCGCCGCAGAGCGGCGGGCGGCCGGAAGGCGGGGATCAGTACTCCCAGAAGATCCGCTGCAGCTCTTTGCTGTCCTGGGTCTTGGTCAAGGCAACCATTGCCAGAATGCGGGCTTTCTGTGGGTTCAGGTCATGAGCGACAACCCAGTCGTTCTTATCGTCCGGTTGCTC
The DNA here is from genome assembly GCF_053629555.1 of Pseudomonas sp. HLS-6 TE3448. Taxonomy (NCBI): domain Bacteria; kingdom Pseudomonadati; phylum Pseudomonadota; class Gammaproteobacteria; order Pseudomonadales; family Pseudomonadaceae; genus Pseudomonas; species Pseudomonas sp. HLS-6 TE3448. The sequence continues at coordinate 3,234,704 of NZ_JBRJIO010000001.1, forward strand.
GGCGTTACGCAGCACGAACCCGCCGGCATTGACGTGGGACGAACGAATGATCTGTACGCCATTCTTGCGCAACTCCTGCAGGGCAGGGACTACGCGGGACGAGACAGAGCCGTTACCCGTGCCGGCGTGGATCAGTGCCTTGGCGCCGTTCTGTGCCAGTGCTTTGTAAGCAGTGTCCGTCACGTTGCCGTAGCCGTAGGCGATATCCACTTGGGGCAGGCTGCTGATCTGCTTGATGTCGAATTCCGAATCTTGAGTGTGGCGCTTGGCCGGAAGGCGGAACCAGTAGGATTTGCCTTCAACCACCATGCCCATCGGGCCCCAGGCGCTCTTGAAGGCCTCGGTCTTGATGTTGACCGACTTGCTCACGTCGCGGCCAGACTGAATTTCGTCGTTCATGGTGACCAGCACGCCTTTGCCGCGGGACTGCTTGTCGCTGGCCACGGCCACGGCATTATAGAGGTTGAGCATGCCGTCAGCGGACATGGCCGTGCCTGGGCGCATCGAGCCGACTACCACGATAGGCTTGTCGGTCTTCTCGACCAGGTTCAGGAAGTAGGCGGTTTCTTCGAGGGTGTCGGTGCCGTGGGTGATGACGATGCCATCGACATCCTTGCTGTCGGCCAGTTCGGCGACGCGTTTGCCCAGTTGCAGCAGGTTTTCATTGGTGATGCTTTCCGATGCGATCTGCATGACCTGCTCGCCACGGACGTTGGCCAGGTTGGCCAGCTCTGGTACGCCTGCGATCAGCTTGTCGACACCCACTTTAGCGGCCTGATACGTCGCACTGTTGGCAGCGCCGGCGCCTGCACCGGCGATGGTCCCGCCTGTGGCCAGGATGACCACGTTGGCCAGTTTCTGTTGACTCTCGACGTCCTTGGCGTTGGCGCCTGCAGGCAGGAGCAGCAGCAGGGCCAGGGCACTCGGTACAAAGGAGTTGAACGCAGCTTTCATTTTTGTTCTCGCTTATTGGTTGAAGTGCGGTGTTGCCAGGCAAAGAACAGCAGAAAGCGTACCAGTTCACTTGGTTTGGCTTAACGTATTGTTTTTATTGGAAATTATGAGTGCCTTGAACGTATCTTCTGGTGTTTTAGGGATCGGCTTCCCGAATTTTTCTGTATTTGGCTGTTCGGTTTTCCGATCTGTTTAAAGGATAATTCCCCTGCTTGGCCTCGCCGTCAGCTGATAGCGGGGCTATTTGACAAAGGTGGCGGGCATTTCCATAGTGAAGTAATGCAAACGTTTGCTACTTGATAACAATAATGTACCGGAGTGATTTCATGACGTTGCCCTTCACCGGACGCCTGCTCGGGGCTGTTGTGTTGAGCGCTCTCAGCGCTTTTGTTCCCGTTGCCCACGCGGTCGAACAGGCTGCTGTGAAGCCCAGGGTTGCCTTGGTCATGAAGTCCTTGGCCAACGAGTTCTTCCTGACGATGGAAGACGGTGCCAAGGCCTACCAGAAAAGCCACGCAGGTGAGTTCGACCTGGTGTCCAACGGTATCAAGGATGAGTCCGATACCAGTAACCAGATCCGTATTGTCGAGCAAATGATCGTTTCCCAGGTCGATGCGCTGGTGATTGCACCTGCCGATTCCAAGGCGCTGGTGCCTGTGATCAAGAAGGCCATGGATGCCGGTATCACGGTGGTCAACATCGACAACCGCCTTGACCCGGGCCTGCTCAAGAGCAAGCACCTGAGCGTGCCATTCGTAGGGCCAGACAACCGCAAGGGCGCTCGTCTGGTGGGTGACTACCTCGCTGCAAGGCTCACGGCCGGTGATCAGGTTGGCATCATCGAGGGGATATCGACGACCACCAATGCGCAGCAGCGTACGGCGGGCTTCAAGGACGCGATGGACGCGGCGCAGATGAAGATTGTCTCGGTGCAATCGGGCAGTTGGGAGATCGACAAGGGGCGCGCCGTAGCGTCGGCCATGCTCAACGAATACCCCGATCTCAAGGCCTTGCTGGCCGGCAACGACAGCATGGCGCTGGGTGCGGTCTCGGCGGTGCGGGCGGCGGGCAGGACGGGTACGGTGCAGGTGGTGGGTTACGACAACATCTCGGCGATCAAACCGATGCTCAGCGATGGTCGTGTGTTGGCCAGTGCTGACCAGTTCGCTGCCAGGCAGGCTGTATTCGGTATTGAGGTGGCGCTGAAGATGCTCAAGGGGGAGTTGCCGCAGGTGGATGCTGACAATGTCATCCAGACGCCGGTTGAGTTGGTCACGGCGCCGTAGCCTTCATTTCCAGTGAGTACCCTGTATGCCTGCGACTGAGGATATCGTGCTGTCGGTCAGCGCTGTGGGCAAAGCCTATGCGCAGCCTGTACTAAGCAATATTGACCTGGCCCTGCGCCGCGGCGAGGTCTTGGCCCTGGCGGGGGAGAATGGTGCCGGTAAAAGCACCCTGTCCAGGATCATCGCAGGCTTGGAACCGCCCACGGCCGGCCAGATGCAGTTCAACGGCAAGCCTTACCTGCCTGGCAGTCGCGCGGCAGCCGAGCGGTTGGGCGTGCGTATGGTCATGCAGGAACTGAACCTGTTGCCGACACTCTCGGTGGCTGAAAACCTGTTTCTCGGCAACCTGCCCGGTCGCGCCGGTTGGATCGACCGCAAGCGTTTGCGCGTACTGGCCCGGGCGGCTATGGCACAGGTCGGTCTTGAAGCAGTCGACCCGGATACGCGGGTGAGTGAGCTGGGCATCGGTCATCAGCAAATGGTCGAGATTGCTCGCAGCCTGATCGGTGACTGTCATGTGCTGATTCTGGATGAGCCGACCGCCATGCTGACGGCGCGCGAAGTGACATTGTTGTTTGCTCAGATCGAGCGCTTGCAGCGCCAAGGAGTGGCGATTGTCTATATTTCCCATCGACTGGAAGAGCTCAGGCATCTTGCTCAGCGAGTCGCCGTGCTGCGTGACGGTCAGTTGATATGCGTTGAGCCGATGCAGCGTTACAGCAGCGAGCAATTAGTCAGCCTGATGGTGGGGCGCGCGTTGGGTGAGGCGATTGACCTTGGCGAGCGTCGTATTGGCGAGCCGATTCTCACGGTCGATGGGTTGGGGCGGGGAGAGATGGTGTCTGATGTGTCCTTCGAAGTGCGCAGTGGCGAACTTTTCGGGCTCTACGGATTGGTCGGTGCCGGGCGTACGGAGCTGCTGCGATTGATTTTCGGCGCCGACTCGGCCGACCAAGGGCGTGTCGCTTTAGGTAACCCGCCCAGGTCGGTACACCTTGCGTCCCCGGCTGAGGCCGTGCGCGAGGGTATTGCGCTGATCAGCGAAGACCGCAAGGGCGAGGGCTTGCTGCTGTCTCAATCCATTACGGCGAACATTGCCTTGGGCAACCTGTCGGCGGTATCTCGAGCGGGTGTTGTCGACCGTGATGCGGAGCAGGCCTTGGCGCGACGGCAGATTGAAGCGATGCAAATACGTTGTACGGGTGCGGATCAGGTTGTGAGTGAGCTCTCTGGCGGGAATCAGCAGAAGGTTGTGATGGCGCGTTGGCTGGCGCGTGACTGCTCGGTGTTGCTGTTTGACGAGCCGACCCGTGGCATTGATGTGGGGGGCAAGTTCGATATTTATGGTTTGCTCGCCGAGCTCGCTCGTCAGGGCCGGGCGTTGGTCGTGGTTTCCAGCGATCTGCGCGAGTTGATGTTGATCTGTGACCGTATCGGTGTGCTCTCCAGAGGGCGCTTGATCGACACCTTTGAGCGTGACACATGGCGTCAGGATCAGCTGCTGGCGGCGGCCTTCGCCGGTTATCAGGGGAGCGCTGCATGAGTACCACGCCGGTTCAAGCCTCGGCTGCTGTTGCAGGCACGCGCGGCGGGCGTTATCAGGGTGTGGGTGCCTACCTGGGCCTGGCGGGTGCGCTGCTGATATTGATCGTGCTTTTTTCGCTGTTGAGCAGCCACTTTCTTTCCTACGCTACCTTCAGCATCCTGGCTAACCAAATTCCCGACCTGATGGTACTGGCGGTCGGGATGACCTTTGTATTGATTGTCGGCGGCATCGATTTGTCGGTTGGTTCGGTGCTGGCCCTCGCGGGTTCCATCGTCAGTGTCGCCATCCTCGGCTGGGGCTGGAGTGCGCTGCCAGCGGCGTTGCTCGGCATGGCCTGTGCGGCAATTGTCGGGACCGTTACCGGCTCGATTGCTGTCGCCTGGCGAATTCCCTCCTTCATCGTTTCGCTGGGTGTATTGGAGGTTGCGCGTGGCGTGGCCTACCAGATGACCGATTCGCGCACGGCCTACATCGGTGATGCCTTTGCCTGGCTGTCTGAGCCGCTGGTATTCGGTATTTCGCCCGCCTTCGTGATTGCCTTGCTGGTGATCGTGGTTGCTCAGTGGGTGCTTGTGCGCACGGTGTTCGGGCGTTACCTGATCGGCATTGGCACAAACGAAGAGGCTGTGCGCCTGGCGGGCATCAATCCGCGCCCTTACAAGGTGCTGGTGTTCTCGTTGATGGGGCTGCTCGCCGGGTTGGCCGCACTGTTTCAGATTTCCCGGCTGGAGGCGGCCGACCCCAATGCGGGCTCTGGGCTGGAGCTGCAGGTAATCGCCGCTGTGGTGATCGGCGGTACCAGCCTCATGGGTGGGCGCGGCTCAGTCATCAGCACCTTTTTCGGCGTCCTGATCATTTCCGTGCTGGCTGCAGGGCTGGCACAGATTGGCGTCTCGGAGCCAAGCAAACGCATTATTACTGGCGCGGTGATTGTTATCGCTGTGATCCTCGACACCTATCGCAGCCGGCGTACACGCAGGCGGAACTAAAAATGGCAACGATTAAAGATGTAGCGGCCTTGGCGGGGATTTCCTACACCACGGTGTCCCATGTGCTGAACAAGACCCGGCCGGTCAGTGAGCAGGTTCGACTGAAAGTCGAGGCCGCGATTGCTGAGCTCGACTATGTGCCCAGCGCAGTGGCGCGCTCGCTCAAGGCGCGCAGCACCGCCACGATTGGCTTGCTGGTGCCTAACAGTGTCAACCCTTACTTCGCCGAGCTGGCCCGGGGTATTGAGGATGCCTGTGAGCGCAACGGCTACTGCGTCATCCTGTGCAACTCCGATGACAATCCGAAGAAGCAGCGCAGTTACCTGCGGGTGTTGCTGGAAAAGCGAATCGACGGCTTGATTGTCGCGTCGGTAGGGGAGGATGGCGACCTGTTGGAAAGCTTGCAGACCGTGCGCGCGCCGATGGTGATTGTCGACCGTGCCCTCGATGGAGTGGAGGCCGACCTGGTGCGTATCGACCATGAGCAAGGGGCGTACATGGCTACGCGCCACCTGCTTGAATTGGGGCATCGAGACATTGCCTGTATCAATGGGCCTGCCAGTACCAGTGTTGCGCGGATGCGCCTGGCGGGTTTCACGCGTGCGCTGGCTGAAGCGGGCATTACAGTGGTTGAGGGCAGGGTGCTTGACAGTGACTTTTCCGGCCTTGGTGGGTATGGCGCTGCGGCAAGGCTGTTGGGGCAGAACCGGCCAAGCGCAATTTTTGCAGCTAATGACATGATCGGTATCGGTGTGTTGCGAGCGGCTGCCGAGCGCAATATCTGTGTGCCCAGTGAGCTGTCGGTGATCGGTTTCGATGATATCCAGCTGAGCCAGTACGTTTATCCCGCTTTGACCACGGTCGGCCAGTCGATCCGTGAGTTGGGCGAAATCGCGGTTGAGCGGTTGCTGCACCGTATTGCTGAGCCGGCCGGTAGCGCTGTTGAGCAGCGCATTGTGACGCCGAGTATCGTGCTGCGTGAGTCGACGGCACCGCGTCCGGACACGTTTACTGATTAGCGCAGAGGGCGCGGAGCCATGCAGGCGAGCATCGTGGTGGTTGGCAGCCTCAATATGGACCTGGTCGTGCGAGCTGAGCGCTTGCCCAAGGCGGGTGAAACCCTGGCGGGTGAGTCTTTCACCACTGTGCCCGGTGGCAAGGGCGCGAATCAGGCGGTGGCCGCTGCGCGGCTTGGTGCGCACGTTGCGATGATTGGTTGTGTGGGGGATGACGCCTACGGCGTGCAGCTGCGTCAGTCGCTGGCCGCTGAAGGTATTGATTGTCAGGCCGTCAGTATCAGTGCCGACACCTCCAGTGGTGTCGCGCTGATAGTGGTAGGCGCGGCAAGCCAGAACGCTATCGTGGTTGTTGCGGGTAGTAATGGGCAACTGCTGCCTGAGTCGGTACAGCGTTTCGATACGTTGCTACAGGCCGCCGAACTGATCATTTGTCAGCTGGAGGTGCCCGCCCTGACGGTACTGCATACATTGGAGCGTGGTCATGCATTGGGCAAGGTGGTGATTCTCAATCCTGCTCCGGTGGCAGGGCCACTGCCATCGAGTTGGCTGGCGTTGGCCGACTACCTGATTCCCAACGAAAGTGAGGCCGCGGCGCTGACGGGGCTTCCGGTGACGTCCCGCGAGACTGCCGAGGGCGCTGCGCTGAAACTGCTGGCGCTGGGTGCGGGCAAGGTGATCATTACCCTGGGTGGCGAAGGTGCTGTGTTCGCTGATGCTCAGGGGGTTGAGCATTTTCCTGCGCCGAACGTGCAGCCTGTCGACACCACGGCGGCAGGAGATACCTTTGTGGGTGGTTTCGCTGCGGCCCTTCTGGCTGGGCGCGGTGAGCGAGAGGCGATAGCCTTCGGTCAGCGTGCTGCTGCGTTATCGGTAACGCGAGCGGGTGCGCAGCCCTCCATTCCACGTCTTGGTGAGCTGGAATCGGTATGAGCGATGATGTCAGGTCCTGAGCGTGTCGCCCTGTTCGGGCGCGTAACGTCCGAGTATCTGTTCGATGAAGGCGCGAGCGGCATCGCTGCCCAGTTCCTTGACGAGCAGGTCGATGGCAATAAGGGTTAATTCTTCGGGGGTGCCTGGGCTGTAGGCGCTTTGACCGTCGGGCCATTTGACCTTTATGTCGGCGTCTATGTAGTGGCTTGCCATGGAAGTCTCGAAACGCGTGTGCAGGTGATGAGGATTCGAATGCCGCACCCTGGCGTTCGAAGGGGAGGTTAGATTGCCCTCCGCCAGTGCTGGCAGTAAATCATGCGCCTGATTCGAGCGCACTGCGACTTAGGAATAAGAACCGCTACATGGCAAACTATTGGTGTTTTGATTTCCAGGTGACCCCGTGCAGATTGATCTGAACAACCCCGAGCAATTTACCCTTGAAGCCGTTCGCGAACTGCTCGCGTCCGGGGATGGCCGTATTCACAATCAGTTGCGGGTGAATCGGGCAGGGCAGGCCTGGCTGTCGCCAGTGGTGGGTGGTCGTGAGCTCGAGGGGTTGGCCTTTCGTCTGGAAACCTGGGCTGCCGGTTCCGGCTGTGTAGGGGCGCAGGCTGCCGTTGATGAGCGTTGGGTGCGGCAGGTGTTCAAGGTGCTGCAGGACAACTGGCCGACGCCTTCATCCGACTACATCGACCTTTATTAAACGTGCAAAATCCGGTCACGATTGCAAGTTTCCCGTCGAGGGTGGCTCAGGCAGACTGTGCATGCTTTGAAACAAAAAGTGATGAAAGCTGCCTGCTCGGGCAGATTCTGGTTTTAAAAGGAGAGTTCATGTTCCGCATTCGTGCATCTTTGGCCGGTATGTTGGCGGCTGTCGTTCTGGCAGGTTGCAGTGCCACCGGTTCTTCAACGAAGGCGCCTGAAGTGTCCGCGCCAGTGAACAGCGATGGCCGTTGCCAGGCCAGTGCCGCTGAATTCGCCGTCGGCAAGCAGGCGTCCGCTCAACTGCTGGAGCAGGCGCGCAAGGCCAGTGGTTCGCAGTTGGCACGTGTGCTCTCGCCGCACGACATCATGACCCTGGAGTACCGTTCCGAGCGGTTGAATCTCAATACCGATGAACGCGGCGTCGTTATCCGCGTCAACTGCGGCTGACACGCTCGAATTTCAGGCACAAAAAAACCCGTCACCAGGACGGGTTTTTTAATTCGTACTGATTACTCAGGGCGAACTTGTGCAGCCTGCATGCCCTTCTGGCCTTTCTCGGCAACGAAGGAAACGGTCTGGCCTTCTTTCAGGCTCTTGAAGCCGTCAGATTCGATGGCCTTGAAATGAACGAACAGGTCGTCGCCGCCACCTTGAGGAGTGATGAAGCCGAAGCCTTTCTCATCGTTGAACCACTTTACGGTGCCGGTTTGGCGATTGGACATGGGTGTATCTCCAGGAAACATGATTTTCAATAGTGCGGTGTTGCCGAGGCCAACAGGGTGCACGGGGGTATCATAGTCTAAATATGCGTCCGTGGCGGCTTTTACCTTTGCATAATGCTGATCTGAGGCAAGTTTATTGTCGGATTCTCTGTTTTGAGCCTATTTTTTGGGGGCGCAGGCGGCTCTGACCGCATCCTGGGCTCGCTTCACGAGGGCTGCATCCACACCGGTTCTGCTGTCCAGTTGCTCGATTTCCTGGGTGGTGAAGTTTTTCTCGATGGCGTTTGCACCGCAATCACAGTGTTTTTTTGCCGTGGTCATGGTCATGCCGGGTTGCGCAGCAGCGGCGGTAATGCACTGATCCAGGTAATCGCCTTTCTTGCCGGCAGGCCAGGCGCCGGCCTGGACGCTCAGGGGCAACAGCAACACGCCTGCGGTGGTCAGGGCCAGTAGGGACTGAATTCGCATGCCGGACACTCCTATTCGATCGGGTCATTCAAGAGTAGGACGCTTCTTTAGACTCTGAGAGGAAAAATCCGCTCTGGTTCACCACTTCCGAAAAAAACAGAATTATTTCTGCGTGTTGTGGCGTGTGAGCCGCGATCCGTAAAACGCTTTGTGTTAGCATCGGCGGCTTATAGATTTTTACCTCCAGTCACTCTGGTTCGTTCCCTGGCAGGCCGTTGGCTTCTGTCACTGTGAGACAGGCTTTCTTTTTGAAAGACAGGGGCGGATCGCGTACTGGCTCATCCCAACCCACGTGACCTTTGGTAGGGGTCACCACTAGGAGAGGAGGCGCCATGCCCATTATTACTCTTCCCGATGGCAGTCAACGCTCGTTCGACCAGGCGGTTACCGTCGCCCAGGTCGCAGCATCCATTGGTGCAGGTCTGGCCAAAGCCACCGTCGCCGGCAAGGTCGACGGCAAGCTGGTCGATGCGTGCGATCTGATCGAGAACGACGCCCGCCTGCAGATCATTACCCCCAAGGACGAAGAGGGGCTGGAGATCATCCGTCACTCGTGCGCTCACCTGGTTGGTCACGCCGTCAAGCAGCTGTACCCGACCGCCAAGATGGTGATCGGTCCGGTCATTGACGAAGGCTTCTATTACGATATCGCCTATGAACGTCCGTTCACCCCTGATGACATGGCTGCAATTGAGCAGCGCATGCAGCAGTTGATCGACACCGACTACGACGTCATCAAGAAGGTTACCCCGCGCGCCGAGGTCATCGAGGTGTTCAAGGCACGTGGTGAAGACTACAAGCTGCGCCTGGTCGAAGACATGCCGAACGAGCAGGCCATGGGCCTGTACTACCACGAAGAATACGTTGACATGTGTCGCGGCCCGCACGTGCCGAACACCCGTTTCCTCAAGTCGTTCAAGCTGACCAAGCTGTCCGGTGCCTACTGGCGCGGCGATGCCAAGAACGAGCAGCTGCAGCGTGTCTACGGCACTGCCTGGGCAGACAAGAAGCAGCTGGCTGCGTATATCCAGCGCATCGAAGAAGCTGAAAAGCGCGACCATCGCAAGCTCGGCAAACGCCTGGGCCTGTTCCATACCCAGGAAGAAGCCCCGGGCATGGTGTTCTGGCACCCGAATGGCTGGACCCTGTACCAGGTGCTTGAGCAGTACATGCGCAAGGTGCAGCGTGATAACGGCTACCTGGAGATCAAGACCCCGCAAGTGGTCGATCGTACCCTGTGGGAGAAATCCGGGCACTGGGCCAACTACGCCGAAAACATGTTTACCACCGAGTCGGAAAGCCGCGATTACGCGATCAAGCCGATGAACTGCCCATGCCACGTGCAGGTGTTCAATCAAGGCCTGAAGAGCTACCGTGAGCTGCCGCTGCGTCTGGCCGAGTTCGGTGCTTGCCACCGTAACGAGCCGTCCGGTGCGCTGCATGGCATCATGCGTGTGCGCGCCTTCACCCAGGACGACGCCCACATCTTCTGCACCGAAGAGCAGATGCAGGCCGAAGCCGCTGCGTTCATCAAGCTGACCCTGGACGTGTACGCCGATTTCGGCTTCAAGGACATCGAGCTCAAGCTCTCCACGCGTCCTGAAAAGCGTGTTGGCTCCGATGAATTGTGGGATCGCGCCGAAGGTGCACTGGCCTCTGCATTGGACAGCGCTGGTCTGGCCTACGATCTGCAGCCAGGTGAAGGCGCCTTCTACGGGCCGAAGATCGAGTTCTCGCTGAAAGACTGTCTCGGTCGTGTCTGGCAGTGTGGTACCCTGCAGCTCGACTTCAACTTGCCGATCCGTCTTGGCGCTGAGTACGTGTCCGAAGATAACGGTCGCAAGCATCCTGTCATGCTGCACCGTGCCATTCTGGGCTCCTTCGAGCGTTTCGTCGGCATTCTGATCGAGCACTATGAGGGTGCATTCCCTGCCTGGCTGGCGCCAATGCAGGCGGTGGTCATGAATATCACCGACAAACAGGCAGAATTTGCGCTGGATGTTGAAAAAACCCTCAATGAAAGCGGATTCCGTGCCAAGTCCGACTTGAGAAATGAGAAGATCGGCTTTAAAATCCGCGAGCATACGTTGCTCAAGGTTCCCTACCTTTTGGTTATTGGGGACCGGGAAGTCGAAACACAAACCGTCGCTGTGCGTACACGTGAAGGTGCTGACCTGGGCTCGATGCCTGTCGCGCAATTCGCTGAATTCCTCGCACAAGCGGTTTCCCGGCGTGGTCGCCAAGAATCGGAGTAATCATTATTAAGCGTGATATGAGACAAGATAAACGAACTGCACCGAAGGCCCCGATCAACGAGAATATCTCGGCACGCGAGGTTCGGTTAATTGGCGCTGACGGCGAGCAGATTGGCATCGTCTCGATTGATGAAGCGCTTCGTATCGCTGAAGAAGCGAAGCTGGATCTGGTAGAAATTTCTGCCGACGCAGTCCCGCCTGTCTGCCGAGTCATGGACTACGGCAAGAGCCTTTTCGAGAAGAAAAAGCAGCAGGCTGCAGCGAAGAAAAACCAGAAGATCATCCAGATTAAAGAAATTAAGTTTCGTCCAGGGACGGAGGAAGGGGATTACCAGGTAAAACTACGCAACCTGGTACGTTTCCTTACTGATGGGGACAAGACCAAAATCTCTCTGAGATTCCGTGGTCGTGAGATGGCTCACCAGGAGCTGGGTATGGAACTGTTGAAGCGGATCGAAGCTGATCTCGCGGAATACGGAACCGTCGAACAGCATCCTAAGATGGAAGGACGCCAACTTTTGATGGTCATCGCCCCCAAGAAAAAGAAATAACCACCAGGGCACGGCAGGCCTTGCGGTTATGTTTATCCACTGAATGCGGAGTATCCGAACATGCCAAAAATGAAAACCAAAAGCGGTGCCGCGAAGCGTTTCCTGAAAACCGCTTCCGGCTTCAAGCACAAGCACGCTTTTAAGAGCCACATCCTGACCAAAATGTCGACCAAGCGTAAGCGTCAACTGCGTGGTAGCAGCCTGCTGCACCCGTCTGACGTTGCAAAAGTCGAGCGCATGCTGCGCGTACGTTAATTTCGGTCAAAGATAGAGGAAGTTACTCATGGCTCGTGTAAAGCGTGGCGTCATCGCTCGTAAGCGTCACAAGAAAATCCTGAAACTGGCTAAAGGCTACTACGGCGCTCGCTCGCGCGTATTCCGTGTTGCCAAGCAAGCGGTCATCAAGGCAGGCCAATACGCCTACCGCGACCGTCGTCAGAAGAAGCGTCAGTTCCGCGCTCTGTGGATCGCTCGTATCAACGCTGGTGCTCGTAACAACGGTCTGTCTTACAGCCGTTTGATCGCTGGTCTGAAAAAAGCGTCCATCGAGATCGACCGTAAGGTTCTGGCTGATCTGGCAGTGAACGAAAAAGCGGCGTTTGCTGCGATTGTCGAGAAGGCTAAAGCCGTTCTGGCTTAAGTACCCACGACAATCATTCGCCGTCGACATTGGCGGCGAATGTTAAACGTCATAAATAGGGGAAGAGCCTGTAAGCTCTTCCCCTATTTCGTATCTGGAGTCTGTACATGGAAAACCTGGATGCGCTGGTCTCCCAAGCCCTGGATGCTGTGGAGCGCGCTGAAGACATCAATGCCCTGGAGCAGATCCGGGTTCAATTCCTTGGCAAGAAGGGCGAGCTGACTCAGGTGATGAAGACCCTGGGCAACCTGCCAGCCGAAGAGCGCCCGAAAGTCGGCGCGCTGATCAACGACGCCAAGGAACGTGTTACCGAGGTGCTCAATGCCCGCAAGGCCGCCTTCGAAGAGGCTGAGCTCAGTGCTCGTCTGGCTGCCGAATGCATTGACGTGACCCTGCCGGGCCGTGGCCAGACTTCCGGTGGTTTGCACCCGATCACCCGTACCTTGGAGCGGATCGAGCAGTTCTTCACCCATATCGGTTACGGCATCGCCGAAGGCCCAGAGGTCGAAGACGACTACCACAACTTTGAAGCGCTCAACATTCCTGGCCACCACCCGGCGCGGGCAATGCATGACACCTTCTATTTCAATGCGAACATGCTGCTGCGTACCCACACCTCGCCGGTGCAGGTGCGGACCATGGAGTCCACTCAGCCGCCTATCCGCATTGTCTGTCCTGGTCGCGTCTACCGTTGCGACTCGGACTTGACCCACTCGCCGATGTTCCACCAGGTCGAAGGCCTGCTGGTTGATCGCGGGATCAATTTCGCCGATCTCAAAGGCACCATCGAAGAATTCCTGCGCGTGTTCTTCGAGAAAGAGCTGGCGGTACGTTTCCGTCCATCGTTCTTCCCCTTCACCGAACCGTCGGCTGAAGTCGATATTCAGTGTGTGATGTGCAGCGGCAAAGGCTGCCGTGTCTGCAAGCAGACCGGCTGGCTGGAAGTCATGGGCTGCGGCATGGTCCACCCGAACGTCCTGCGCATGTCTGGCATCGACCCTGAAGAGTACCAGGGCTTCGCCTTCGGCATGGGTGCTGAGCGCTTGGCCATGCTCCGTTACGGCGTCAACGATTTGCGTCTGTTCTTCGACAACGATTTGCGGTTCCTTGCGCAATTTCGCTAGGTCGCGCACCCGTAACGAATCTTTCAGGAGAGCAGAATGAAATTCAGTGAAAAGTGGCTGCGCGGTTGGGTCAACCCGCAGGTATCCCGTGACGAGTTGGTTGCTCGTCTGTCCATGGCTGGCCTTGAGGTCGACAGCGTCACCCCGGCAGCCGGCCAGTTCAGTGGCATCGTCGTAGGCGAGGTGCTGAGCACCGAACAACACCCGGATGCCGACAAGCTGCGCGTCTGCCAGGTCAGCAACGGTAGCGAGACCTTCCAGGTCGTGTGTGGCGCACCCAACGTTCGCCCAGGCCTGAAAATCCCGTTTGCCATGATCGGTGCCGAACTGCCGGGCGACTTCAAGATCAAGAAAGCCAAGCTGCGTGGCGTTGAATCCAACGGCATGCTGTGCTCGGCTGCCGAGCTGCAGATCAGTGAAGAAAACGACGGTCTGCTGGAGCTGGCTGCCGATGCGCCGGTTGGCCAGGACATCCGTGAGTATCTGGACCTGGACGACGCCAGCATCGAGGTCGACCTGACCCCGAACCGTGGCGACTGCCTGTCCCTGGCTGGCCTGGCCCGTGAAGTCGGCGCCCTGTATGACGCGCCTGTTACCCGTCCGGCAGTGCCTGCCGTTGCTCCGACTCATGATGACGTTCGCTCGGTCGAGGTGCTGGCCCCGGCTGCCTGCCCGCGTTACCTGGGGCGCGTTATCCGTAACGTCGACCTGTCGCGTCCGACCCCATTGTGGATGGTCGAGCGCCTGCGCCGGGCCGATGTTCGCAGTATCGACGCTGCCGTCGACATCACCAACTACGTGATGCTTGAACTGGGCCAGCCGTTGCATGCATTCGATCTCGCCGAAATCAACGGCGGTATCCGTGTGCGCATGGCCGAAGAGGGCGAGAAGCTGGTCCTGCTGGATGGTCAGGAAGTTGCGCTGCGTAGCGACACCCTGGTCATTGCCGACCATGAGCGCGCTCTGGCCATTGCGGGTGTAATGGGGGGCGAGCACAGCGGTGTTTCCGCGACTACCCGTGACATCTTCCTGGAAAGCGCCTTCTTCGAGCCGATTTCGGTGGCTGGCAAGGCTCGTTCTTACGGCCTGCATACCGACGCCTCGCACCGCTACGAACGCGGTGTCGATTCGCAACTGGCCAAGGAAGCCATTGAACGTGCTACTGGCCTGCTGCTGGAGATCGTTGGCGGCGAAGCCGGCCCGGTCATCGAGGCGGTCAGCGAGCAGCATCTGCCAAACGTTGCGCCGATCACCCTGCGTGCCGACCGCATCAATCAGATGCTGGGCATGGAAATGGACAGCGCCGAAGTCGAGCGCCTGCTCAATGCCCTGGGTCTGAAAACCTCAGGTGGAGCAGGGCAGTGGCAGGTCGAGGTGCCAAGCCATCGTTTCGACATCAGCTTGGAAGTTGACCTGATCGAAGAGCTGGCCCGTCTGTACGGCTACAACCGTCTGCCGGTTCGTTACCCGCAAGCACGCCTGGCGCCGCAAGCCCGTGCCGAGTCGCGTGGCGAGCTGCCAGCACTGCGTCGTCTGCTGGTTGCCCGTGGCTATCAGGAAGCGATCACCTACAGCTTTATCGACCCTAAACTGTTTGAGCTGTTCAGCCCAGGCGTCGAGCCGCTGCTGCTGGCCAACCCGATCTCCAGCGACATGGCGGCCATGCGTGCCTCCCTGTGGCCAGGTCTGGTCAAGGCCCTGCAGCACAACCTTAACCGCCAACAGGATCGTGTGCGCCTGTTCGAAAGCGGCCAGCGCTTCGTTGGTCAGCTGGACGGTCTGCAGCAACAACCCATGCTTGCCGGCGTGGTCTGCGGTAGCCGTATGCCTGAAGGTTGGGCCAATGGCCGCGACAGCATCGATTTCTTCGATGTGAAGGCAGACGTTGAAGCACTGTTGGGCTTCTCTGGTTCGCTGGGTGATTTCACCTTTGCCGCTGGCAAGCACCCGGCACTGCACCCAGGCCAGACCGCACGCATCGAGCGTGATGGTCGCGAAGTAGGCTACCTGGGCGCCATCCACCCAGAACTTGCGAAAACCCTGGGTCTGGATCGTCCAGTGTTTGTTTTCGAACTGGTCTTGGGCGATGTGGTTGAAGGCCGCCTGCCGAAGTTCCACGAGCTGTCGAAATTCCCGGAAGTACGTCGTGACCTGGCTTTAATTGCAGGACGTGATGTAGCTTCGAGCGCAGTGCTTGAGGTAATCCGTGAAAATGCAGGCGAGTGGCTTACAGACCTCAGGCTGTTTGACGTCTATCAGGGTAAAGGCATTGATCCCGATAGAAAAAGCCTGGCTGTTGGCTTGACCTGGCAGCATCCATCGCGCACTCTTAATGACGATGAGGTGAACGCTGCGACTCAAGACATCCTCACCTCGCTCGAACAAAGGTTGAACACCACGTTAAGGAAATAGCGTATGGGTGCTCTGACGAAAGCTGAAATGGCCGAACGGCTGTACGAGGAGCTGGGCCTGAATAAACGTGAAGCCAAGGAATTGGTCGAACTGTTTTTCGAGGAAATCAGGCACGCTCTTGAAGACAACGAGCAGGTCAAATTGTCCGGTTTCGGCAATTTCGACCTGCGTGACAAGCGCCAGCGGCCGGGCCGCAACCCGAAAACGGGTGAAGAGATCCCGATCACGGCACGTCGCGTCGTCACCTTTCGTCCAGGGCAGAAATTGAAAGCCCGAGTTGAGGCTTATGCTGGAACCAAGTCATAACGACGAGCTTCCGCCGATTCCTGGCAAACGCTACTTCACCATTGGTGAAGTCAGCGAGCTATGCGCGGTAAAACCGCACGTGCTTCGTTATTGGGAGCAGGAATTTCCTCAACTCAACCCGGTCAAGCGCCGCGGAAACCGCCGGTATTATCAGCGCCAAGACGTGCTGATGATCCGGCAGATCCGCGCCTTGCTATACGACCAGGGTTTCACCATCGGCGGCGCGCGCCTGCGCCTGTCGGGTGATGAGGCCAAGGATGACACCACCCAGTACAAACAACTGATTCGGCAAATGATTGTTGAACTGGAAGATGTGCTGGTGGTTCTGAAGAAATAACCCGGCAAAGGATCAGGAAAATAATACTTCCAAAATTCAAAAGCTTAAGGTACATTCTTCAACGTTCTCAGCAACATCGAGAGCGGGTTTAAAGCCCAGTCGGGGCGTAGCGCAGCCCGGTAGCGCACTTGCATGGGGTGCAAGGGGTCGAGTGTTCGAATCACTCCGTCCCGACCAATATTCCTGAGTAAAATCAGACACTTAAGCCGATCAGCTGGATCGGCTTTTTTGTGCCTGCGCAAAACCCGCGCAAAACTGGCGCAAAACTATTGGGCGATTTCGCCAATATCCAAGTCGGCTTCGACCTCAGACCAGACCACATCGGCATGGTCCTTCTGATAGTTCCTGGTCATACCTTCCGTGGTGTGTCCGGCGATCTTTTGTCCGTCCTTACCGGCGCGCTTGTACAGGTGCAGTGAGAGGGCGCGAACCTCATGAAACCCCGGCATCTCCTCCTCTTTGAAGTCGCCGTAGCATCCCGCTGCATCCCTCGCATCCTTGAAGGCCCTGGTGAGAAAGCGCTCATCAACCTTCGTCCAATGATCTTTCCCCTCCCGTTTTTTCTTCCGCTCAGGCCGCCGATGTATCAGGTATGGCGACAGAATGTCGTCCCGGCATCTGGCCAGCACTTCATTGAGCTGACTGGTGACCTTGATCTTCAGCCAGCCCGCGTCGGAAGCCTTCTCCGTTTTGTTCTGCACCACATACAGGAAGCCGTCCCGAACGTCCTCGAACTTCATGTCGAGAATGTCGCCACGTCGTTGTGCGGTGATCAGCGCTAGGTCGATAGCGTTTTGGAGCCAGCGTGGCGACTTTTCGCGGATCGCCTTGAGGCCTTCAACGGTATGGCGCTTGCGCTGTTTCTTCTCGATTTTCGGTATGGTGCTTGCGGCTGGATTGTCCGGGCATAGGCCTTTCGCTGCCGCATGATTGAACACATCGATCAGGATTGCCCGGGCCTGGTTGCTGGCGCGGGCTGTCAGTGGCTCAAGGAACTCAGCGACCATCCTGATGGTGATTTGATCTATCGGGCGCTCACCCAGTGCGGCACGAACCTGCTTGAAGCGGACTGCGTAAAGGTCCAGCGTGGCCTTGGCGAGCTCCCTCGGCGGCAGAACATCGCGCTCGTATGTTTCGAGGAACTCGGTGACGGTGACGCTTGTTTCGCCCAGCACGGTGGCCACAAGGTCAGCGCCGCGCAAGAAGGTAGCGTTTAGCTGGTGCGCGGCATCAATTGCCTTGCCGCGATCAGCGCCAAACTGAAACCACTTCCCATCCGTGGGGCGGCGATAACGGTAGGTGCCCCGGCGCTGATCGAAGTAGAGATTGATCGGCAGGCCTTTGTTGGCCTTGTTCCTGGGGCGCGGGACCATCAGGCAGCTCCTTTCAGTACCATGTCTACCAGGTTGTTGCCGGTCATCCGCTGGTAAGCGGCCCAGTCAACGTACCAGATGTTGCCAACTCGTTCCCCCGGGATCTTCCGGTTTCGCAGGTGGTTGCGAATTGCCTGAGAGCAAAGTGGCGTTCCATTCTCTCCCCACTTTCGGCGTTGAAATTCGCTGATCTTGATTAGTTCTTTCTTCATATTGGGCTCCACGCCGCGCATGGCGGCAGAGGTGGGGAGTGTTAGTAGTCGGTGCTGGAGCTTGAGCTGCTATCGCTCGAGCCGGATGGGCTGCAGCTATCGCTCGACGAGTAGCTGCTGCCGCTGTCATGCCCGCCAGAACTGTGGCTCGAGCAGCTGTTGTGGGATCGGGGTGGCTCGTAACTGTCGACCTGGTTGACCGGGTTCAGTGGACTGAACGGGCTCAGGGGGTTGAGCGGGTCAAGCATCGGGTCTGGTCTTCCGGCAGTCGGGCTATGGCCAGCGGTATAGGCGGTTGATGCTGATGCAGAGGGTGTCGGGCGCTGCGGCTTTGCCTTGCGACGAAACAGGCGGCTCAGGAAATTGGGCATAGCTCATCCTCGCCCGCCTATCGGCAGGCTTGAGTTGTTGTAGGGGGAGGGGTTACTGAATCTTGCCGGTTAGGCGCTCGCGCCATGTCAGGCGCCGGGGTAGGTGCTCACGGTCATCCACCTCGACCACTACATAGGCTGTGCGGTCGAAGGCGGCATCACGTCGCGCCGCAAGAAGGCACGCTTCGTCATCAGCAGCTTCATGACTGGTTGCGTTTAGCTCGTGCACGTTGAAGCCGTTGCTATGGACGTGCCATCCGTGGATCACAGCGATGAACCTGCTCATAGCCTCGGCCCCTTCCAGATCAGATAGGCCATGTAGGTGAGGGCGATCATGGCTGGGCCTCCTGCTGCACACCAAGCTCTCCAAGCACCTCGGTGGCGATGGCAAAACCGGGGGTTCCCAGCGGGCATTCCTTGATGATGCGGTTCAGTCCATCGATCAGGTCGCGAGCCGTTCCGATCATCATGTCGGCGTCGGCGTCCATATCCAGGCCGAGGGCTTCGCCAATGCTGCCGATGGAGACGCAGGCATCCAACAGCATGCGCTTGCTGCGCTCGGCATCCTTGCGCAGCGCCTCGTTCTCGGCCTTGAGTTGGTCGTAGGCCGAGGCCATCACGACCTCTGGGCCATGCGGGTCATAGCCGATCCAGCCGCCGCTCTCTGAAACCATCTGGACGACCTTGTAGCGGTGGACTTCTGTCATGACATCAGCTCCTTCGGCACCTGGACTGTGTTACCGGTGATCTTGGTTATGACGGCTCTGCAGATCGCCACGAGTGGGCTCGGGCCCATCAGCCAGTCGGTTGGCTCATTCGGCCTGCTGGGGTAGGCGGTCCAGCCGCCCAGCGCTGGGCCATCACCTATCTGGTGCTTTATTTTCAACGGACCGCCAAGCGCCCAGCTCTCTTGCGGGTTGTACCGCTCGCGCCGTTCGGTTGCTTCGCCGCGATAGTTCACGAACACCCTGGCCGGCGCGCCGTAGTGCGGCTTGGCCACATGCACATCCAGCCTCTCGGCCTTGGCGACCGCCCAGGCCAGCCCCTCGCCGACTAGGTCTGCCGTCTTTACTTCGATAAGTTCGGTCATGGCTTCACCACCCTCAGTTTGTTCCGGTCAACCTCGGGCAAACCCTGGATAACCGCCTCAAGGACGGCGCGCGCTGCATCGCTCCCGATGTCTGCACACATGGTCCCGGCGGCCGCTGCAATGAATCCGGCATATGCCTGGCCCTTTTCCCTGTATCCGTGGAAGCCATCGAGCCTCGTCGCTTCATCAAAGGCTGGGAGCAGCAGCGTCCAAAGGTTCTGCCCATATTCCATGGCTTTAGTCACAGCAAATACCTCTCTTCATTCCAGAGCGCTGGCGCCTGTGTAGGGGTAGGGGTGTCTTTTCCGCGCGGGGAGAGCTGGCGCTGGTTGCCGGCCACTTGCGGCAGCCAGACCTTCACGCAGCTGATGGCGTTGTTGCCCAGCGAGTTCATGGCGTAGCAGACGACGCCGCGGGGCTTGTCCTCGAAGGACCAGACGCCTGACGGCAGTTCGGTTGCGCTGGCGCCGGTGGCCAGCAGCAGGAGGAAGAGGGCGAGGCGGGTCATCAGCAGTCCACCCAGTTGAGCTCTTTGATGTAGTCGCCGCCGGCGCACAAGTGCTCGTCGTTGATCGCTTCCAGATCCTTGATGTCTGCCAGGGCAGCCTTTGCACGTTCCATCGCCAGCTCGGCGTGGCTCAGCTGGTGGCGCTTGCGGGCCTTGTAGCTTCGCAGCGCCTCTTCTTTGTCGGGGTAGGCGAACCGGCGCCAAGAGTCTTTCGAGACGCGCTTGGCATTACTCCAGACCTTCCCGGTGGCTTGCTGCCGCGCCATGGCATATCCCTCGCTGCCTTCGGGCACAAGCCAGTAGCAGTGCTCGCTTTCGCGGATCACCACGTAGCGCCGGCACACGATCGTGACGCCTTCGGGGCCGATGGAATCGATGTAACGGAAGTGGTCTGGCCAGGCTGTTTGGTTTTCTTCAGACATGACTTCGTCCTTGCCGCCATATCGCGGCAGTGAATAGAGGGGAGAGGGGTATTTCGAGGTGGAGTACAAATGTACTCTTTGGTCAGTTTGGCTTGGTGTCGGCGTTCAGGGAGTCATGGAAAGCAATCACCGCTCGATTGTATGCAGCTGAACCCTGCACGCTCATGCCGATGATCCGCAGCAGCTCTCGCGCCGAGTGCTCCTGCTCGGCCAGTTTGGCGCGTAGCCTGTCTCGCTCTGATTCCACGGATTTGAGTTTGGTCTGAAGGCTCAGTGCAATCTGGCTTGGCCGCTCAGCCTCGCCAGCGTCGGCGTGGATGTAGAGTAGGAATGTCCCACCTTTCTCCCGGCACTCCTTCAGCCATCCAGGCTTTACGAAGTCGACAGCGTATTCGCCATCGCCGTCCAGCAGCTTTTCGCATTCCAGGCGCATGACCGGCTCGCCCTTGTGCTGTCCAGGATGCAGCGGTAGCCGCCCGCGGCACGCATCGCATGCATGAATATGCCGATTCTCGACGTCGCTCAGCAGGCCGCTTCCATGCCAAGGATGGTGATCAGGGACGATCCCGCAGTAGTCGCACTGTGGGTATTCGCTGGACTCACCCTGGTGCTGCTCGGCTGGCTGAGCCAGGGCCATGATGTGCGTCCTGCCGCCGATATAGTGCCAGTCGATTTTCCATCCGGTGACACCGGACAGGCTTTGACAGATCGTCTCTGCCGCGTGCTTTGGCACGTCGCCAACTAGGCAGACGCTCACGCCGTTCTTGAATACGTCATCTGAGCATGGCGGCAGTTGGTCTGTGGCTATCTCGGTGTTGCTGGATCGGTTTTCTGTGGGCATGGGGATACCTATTGGTCAGCTACAATTAACGATTCATGGGTAGGGAATGGCTATGACTACTTACGCGGTGACTGCGGCTAGGTACGACGAAGGCAAACAGCTTGTCGCGCTTCAGGGACAGGAAACGCACGGCTCTCCGGCCGCCTTAACTGAGCTTTCGAACAACGTGCGCGACTTTTCTGTTTCGGAAGTACTGCGGTTGATTAAGGAAGGGGACAGCTTCCACCCTTTTTTCCGATCGGAAGGAGTCCTAGCTGGTTCAATAGTCCCTGATGGAAACGGGTCGCTGACAGAGGACCGGTGCGTGCCAGGAAGACAAATTTCCGATCTTCCTAGATTCTGAAGGCGAAGATCACGCGGCTTTCAGCAGCGCTTCTATCACTCTCTGACCTGCCAGCGGCGGTACTGCGTTCCCGGCCATGTGCATGGTCAGCCGGTGGTTGTCCGGACGCAGGGTGTCAGCCGGGAACGACATCGCGGCCAGCGCCTCGCTGGCGCTGAGCATCCGCATTCGGTTGCCATCGACCAGTGCCCAGCGGTCCAGGGTAGTGATGGTGCCGATTGGACGGTTGATGTCGCGCCCAGTGGTGCCAGAGCCTTTGCCGTAGTAGGGCATGATGAACCGCTCTCCGAAGCGCTCGCGACCGTTGCGCACTCTGTCCAGGGTGGCTTGGGCCCGGCCCGGCTTGTTGATCGGTGACCAGCGCCCGGCATCGAAGTCGAGGAAGCTGGCGGCCGGTACGTGCTGGCGCTTGTGAAGCTCGAGCATCAACGGCGCTTTGCTGCGAGTTAGGACCAAGAACAGTCGCACGCGATGCTGCGGCACGCCCAAGTCGGCACAGTCAACGACATGCGGTGCGACCTGGTACCCCAGCGCTTGAACTGCCGCAACCCACGCCGGGTACAACGCCCAGTCGGTGAACTCTTCTACGTTCTCCACCAGCCCCGCTTCCGGCCGGTGAAACTCCAAAGCGGATACCACCGCCCAGGCTGTTGAGCGCGACGAGTCGTGCTGCGGGTTGCCGGACTTCTTGCCCCGGGCCTTCGAGTGGCCTTGGCAACATGGAGAGGCCAGCAGCAGGTCGTGTGCAGGCACCTGCTCCCATCGAGCCTGATGCAGATCTTGGCAGACGTGCTCGGCATGCGGGTGGTTGGCTGAGTGCCACTTCACGGCTTCAGGCCAGTGGTTGGCCGCCCAGAGAACCTGGACGCCTGCGGCGCGCGCGCCTGTGCTCCATCCGCCGAGGCCGGCGAACAGGTCGATTGCTGTGGTCATGATGGTCTCGCTGTAGAGGTCAACTGCCGAACAGGCTGAATTGGCTGATCGATCGTTGGCATGCAGGGTTTAGCCAGAGGCATTCGGTGCGGGAGGCTGTGCCACGGCCTGCGGAAATGCGCGCTGAGGTGGTGTGCCTTGTCCAGCCGGACAGGGTGTCGTCGTAAAGCTCGCTGGGGTAGCCGGATAGCGCGACCATTCCTTCTAGCTCGAGCAAGGAGGTGAGCAGCTCGCTGTGCTGCTGGTCGTTCATCTCGTGCCGGTAGTACCGCCCGCTTGCCGCGCTCTTGTATCTGGTCTCATGGACGTATGGCGGGTCCACGTAGTGCAGCGTCGTCCTGGCGTCGTGCGCCTGCATAACCTCGATCGCGGGCCGGTTTTCGATAAGGACGCCGGTGAGGCGCTGGCCGATCGCGGCGATCGACTCCGGATACTCGAGCCAGAGTGACTGGGCAGTTCCGTATTCGCGCTTGGTGTCGATTCGGAATCCAGTGATGCCTTTGGTGGCACCGGCGGAGCCAAAGCCCATTTGCGCCCTGATGATGGTCCGGCGTGCGCGCTCGACGGGCTCTTCAGCAGGCTCCCAGGCCCGCTCGAATTCCTGCCTCGCATATGGAGTCAGGACCACCGCCTCAAACAGCGCTGTGCGCTTCTTCGGATCCTGCAGCACGCGAAACAAGTTCACTATGTCTCCGTCCAGGTCGTTGTACACCTCGGCGTAGGAGCGTGGCTTCTGCATCAGGACGCCGGCGGCGCCGCCGAAGGGCTCAACGTAGCAGGTGTGCCGTGGGAAGTACTGGGTGACCCACGACGCCAGTCGGAACTTGGAGCCGTGGTACCGGATCACCGGCGCTGTGATGGTCATGGAATACTCCATTGCAGGCGCCGCCCTCGCCGGGGTGGCGTGATTCGTTGAAGTGGTCTATTTGTTTCTGACCCGGCAATGGGCCGGGCCAAGGAGGGAGGCATGGACAAAGCGAAACGCAACAGGATCGTCGCCAAAGCTTCTGGACTTACTGAAGGCGAGGTTGACTCATACCTTGCTGAGGTGATTGAGCGGCCGGACGGCTCATGGCTCGTATATTTCGGCCAAGAGGTCGAGCGCGACCGCGAGGCAGCCGCCAAGCTTCCGGCATCGAAGACCATTGAGGTATCGAAGGAGGAGGTCTGCGGCGGGGGCGGGTACGATCACGATAACGGCTGAAGCGCTTGCTGGCAGCGCTCGATGGTCAGGCTGCTGCGCGGACCTTGAAGGTGAGCATTGCCGTCGCGTCGTCGTTGAAGCACTCGGCAAGCTCTTGATAGGCCCGGTACTTGGCCTGGCTACGAGTGGCTGCCCATATGCGCCGCACGTAGTGGCGCGCATCGCCAAGCATGTACCTCACGTCATCCCAGTCATACAGCCCGTTGGTGAGCACTTCCCACTGCTTGAGCGGTAGCGTCTCGGCCATTTCGCCGTACTGCATCTCCCAGGTGGGGTGGTAGTTGCGGATGCGCTTCTTCGGGTCGCTGTCGAGGATGACACCGATGTAATGCCCGCGGTCGGCGATGATTACGCCAGGCTCGCCATTGGCGATCACGCGGCGCCCGATCTCGGCTGGCACGTTGTAGTGTCGCCGCACGTAGTCGCAGTTGTAGTTGCTCATGGCTTTCTCCGCGCATGCGCCGCCCTCCGTGGCCGGATGCGGCATGGTGGCAAATTGGGTTGAGATGGTGTTTGATGATCGCCACTTAGGATTTGGAGGTTCAAAAGTGGGACCAGAAGTGGCATCCGAAGATCAGTTGGAACTACTTCGGAGGTGGGCGGGCTGCCCTGATGAATTTGCCAATACTGATAGGGATACTGCCGCGGCCATGTATCGGACGCTCTTTCGCCTCGGCGTCCGTAACATCGAGGCGTGGCAGATTCTGAATTACCTAAGAGGCGAACTGCCATTGAGCTCCAAGCATTTCGACCAGATTCAGGATGTCTTTATGTGCGAATCGTCCTCTGATCGGGAGGCTGTTAGAAGCAAGTATCAGCAGGCTTAGGCCGCGCTGCGCTTGAGCTGATCAATCAGCTGCGTCGGCAGGTTGTTGATGGTCAGGCTGCGGTTGTCCTGGTCGAACTCGATGCGCGAGCCAAGCAGGTGTGCCTCGAAGCTGATCGACATACCCTCGGCCCGGCCGGTGTAGCGCCGGAACTGGTTGAGGGTGCGCTTGTCAGCCGGGATCTCAGGCGAGAGGCCATAGTCCTTGTTGCGGATGTGGTCGTAGAAAGCCTTGGGGCGATCCTCATCGATCAAGCCGGACAGTTCCTCCAGGCTGATCGGCTCACCCATCTTGGTCTGGGCGGTGGCGTAATCGACCAAGGTCATGGTTTTCTCGCGAGCCGACTCCTCGTGCAGATCTTCGCTTTCCACGAAGTCGCTGAAAGCCTTGAGCAGGGTGCGGGTCTCGCCCGGGCCGTCGATGCCTTCCTGACAGCCGATGAAGTCGCGGAAGTAGTCGTTCGACTTGCGCCCATTCTTGCCCTTGATGAACGAGATGTACTGCTTTGATGCCGAGTTGCTGCGCCACTCGCTCAGGTTGATGCGCGCAGCTAAGGATAGAGTGCCGGTATCCAGATGACGGGAGGTTGCTACGCCGAGGTCGGTGGTGACCGCTATCGTCTCGACTTGCTGCAGGATGGCGACCGTCAGGTAGTCCGTGAGGCCTTGGGTATAGAAGGCGAAAAGGACATGCCCACCAACGGACAGATTGGATTCCTCCATCAGCTTGGTCAGGTGCTCGGCGGCGATGCGGGTGAAGTCGATGAACTCCATGTCACCGTTGACGAACTTGCCCAGCCAGCCGCTCAGCGGGTAAGCGCCGGATTCGCCGTGGAAGAAGCCCCAGGCCTTGCCCGTCTTGGCGTTGTAGCTGTCGTTCACGTCATGCAGCAGGTTTTCGATGGCCTGCGTCTCCGGCAGGCTATCGGTGGCCAGGTGCAGGACCGCAGGGCTTCCGTCGGGCTTCTTGTCGATCTGGTGAATAACTGCGCGGCGAATGGGCATAGGTGTTCCTCCGTGGCCGGCTGGCGGCATGGTGGCAATTTGGTTTGGGATGGGGTATTACGGATCGCTAGAACAGGCGGGAGATGGTGCCCAGCCGGATAACGAAATCAAAAGAAGGAATTTGAGCGTGATAAAGCGCTGTATACGTTTGGTGGGTGTGGCGCTATTGGCTTGCGGCGTTACCGCTTGCTCGACTATCGATGGGCTAGAGCCTACCGACAAAGGCATAACGGTAGAGGTGGCTCACAAGCCTTATGCCGAGGTATGGAAGTCATCGGTTAATGCTATGAGCACCAATATGGCTATTGTCGAAATGGATAAATCAGCGGGGGTGATAAAGTCTGAAGTGCCTGCCGGAATGGCAACATGGGGAGAGGTTGTTGGGCTGTTCATCACTCCTACAGCAAAAATCTCCGATAGCTACAAGATCCACATCGTGAGTAAGACTCGTTCAACCTATCAACTGACGGGGCAGAACTGGGCTCCATCGGTAGCAGCTCGCATACAGGCTGACCTGGATACTGAGTGACTGACATTAGCGGCACTACACGTCGCTGCAGATACGAAGTGATTCACTTTCCCTGAACATCTCAAGCTTCTGCGCCACAGCCGGTGACACCGTGATTTCGTGGCGCGGAGGTGTCAACAGCGGCACCGCGCCGCGCGGACCCAGCGCATGCAGGTGATGAATCATCAGCGTCATCGCCTCGCCCTGTTCCTCGATCCCGGCCCACTCCATCAGTTCCAGCAGGGCCTGCTTAGTCCCTGGTCGAACCTTCAAGCGCAGGTCTTCTTCCTGAAGCTTGGCGGCCTTCAAGCGGCGGCGCTCGTCGCGCTGCTGCGGCGTCATCGCCATACACCACCTCCTTTAATCCGCTAGGCGGCATGTGAACATGCAGCTGCCGACGGCGCTGCTGCGTGAGCTTGTGGATGGGTTTCATGGGTGGCACACCTCAATGGGCGTTTTCTTCGTCAAGCCAGAAGGCATAACCACCAGTAGACGCTTGTTTCCGCGATACACGCCCCATGGCTGACCAGTGGACGTGGCCATGGCCGCCGCGTACTTAACGGCGGGCACTGGCAGGGAGATTGTGGCGATCATGGCTACGCTCCGGCGAGACAATGCAGCGGTGCGAAGGGAATATCGTCGTCGAAGCTGTCGTAGTCCGGACCATTGGTGCCTTGCTGGCTTTGCTGGGGCGCTTGTTGTCGGGGCTGCTGGCGATTCTGCTGCTGCCGAGGTTGCTGATGTTGCTGGTTGGCCTGCTGACCCTGCTGGGGAGGGCTGCCTGCGAACTTGATGATGATCACCCGCCCAGTGAGCTTCACGCCCTGCGAGCCATCTCCCTTGGTGTAGGTTTCGACGTGGGCATCGTCGATGGTGAAGTGCACTTGCTGTCCTTTGAGCAGGTAAGGCGCCATCGCCTCGGCCTGCTTGCCCCAGATAGTTGCGTCTACCCACTGGGTAGGGCGCTTCCCGTCTTGACCGAAGGGGTCGCCGTTTGGCGTGAAGCGCAGTTCGGCGTCTCGACCGATGCGGCCGATGTCGGTAAGAGTAGGCATCGTGATTCCTTGAGTTATGCGGCCAGGCCGAGCACCTTGTGCATGCGCTCGTCGAGGATTTCATAGAAGGTTTTCACCCGTTCGGTGAGCTTGCGGATCATGGCTTCGTCGCGGTACACGCGTTTGACGAAGAGCGGCATGCCGGGCCAGTAGCTGATGAAGTCCAGCCACTCGCGCTCGGAGACCCTCAGGCCGCCCTGGCACTGGGCTACGTGTTCCTTTGGAACCTCACCGGCCAGAATCACGCCGACCTGAAACTTGGGCAGCTTGGTCTTGATCTCGGTGAGGCCGTCGTCGCCGACCAGAGCGTCAGGCGAGTACCCGATGCCGTGGTTCAGGATGATCCCTACTGAACGAGTCTTGAGGCTTTCGCGATCCTCATACAGGTTGCGAGCAACACCCTCCAGCTCATGGCCGCGAATGGTTGCCTTGGTCTGGAAAGGGATCTCGGCGGCCTCTTCGGTGATGCGCTCACCGATCAGCTGATCCATGTAGGTGAAGGCCGCTACGCCGAAGCCCGCTTCACCCTTGCCGCTGACCAGCAGACAGTCCAGTTCGGAGCAGGTGATGATGCCCAGTCGCAGGGCCAGCCATTCCGGTGTGCCTTGCTCGATGTCAGTGATGATCTGCATTTGAATCTCCCTCGCTTGCTGCGGCGTTTTGGCTGGCCGACTTGGTAAGCATCCCAAGCACCTGGTCGAATGAGGCTTTCTCAACCGCTGATGGAGTGCCATGGATATTGGCGAACGCAGCCTTGGCTTTTTCGCTGCAGCGTTCCAGCAGCATGGCTAGCTGGGCGGCCTGTACTGAGGTCACGCGCGGGGTTATGACCGCGCCGTTTCCGTCGTCGTCCTCACCGGTGGTGGTGAAGTTGAGCAGAGCACCAGCGGTGTAGCGCTTCCCGTAGCTCACGCTGGAGGCCACGGCCTGTACGCCGTTCTTGCTGCCGGTGGTGTCGGCCGGAAGGACCAAGGAGGTGGTTTCACGATGTCCGGCGCGGTGGCTCAGGACGCCTTCGACCTCGATGCCACGCTCGTTGCGTGGAGTGCGGAAGGACAGGGCGAATCCATGTCGGGCAAGGACCGGCTTGATCATCTCGTTGATGTCTTCCCAGAGTGCGTAGGTGCTTTGGATACGGCCGTTCTTGTCCTTGATGCCTCCGCGCTCGCCGATAACCGGCAGTTCTTCCTGCATCGCGGCCAGGGCCTCGTCGAACTGCTGCTTGGCCTGTAGGGCCTGAATGTTTTGGTGCATGACCATCAGGCGTTCCATCTTGTCGATGTCTGCCGTTGGCGACATTGCGACCTGCTGGATGATCTGCAGGATGGTCACCGACTCGGCGGCGATCACTGGGGTGTTGGTCTGTTCGACCCGGGTGACTTGGCTCATGGCGACCTCAGTAGGAGATGGAAATGTTGGGGATCTGGCGCTTGGCGATCAGCGTCACCGCTTGCCGTGCGCCTTCCTCGGTCATGCCGCCAGTGACGAAAGCGTCCAGTGCGGCGCGGTTGATCTTGGCTTTGTGCGCCTTGTCGCGTTCGCGGGCCTCTTGCTGGCGCAGGATCTCGGCGGCAGCAGCATCGGCGCGGCGGCGCTCGTCCTGGCGGGCCTGCTCGGCAGCCTCTTCAGCACGGCGGGCGGCGGCCTGGCGCTCTTGCTCTGCACGCTGTTCAGCCGCAAGGCGGTCTGCTTCGGCCTGTGCTGCGGCGCGTTCGGCCTGCTCGGCCTGTAGCTTCAACTCAAGCTCCCGGCGGTCGGCGGCTGCCTTGGCTTCCTGTTCTCGGCGTAGGGCGGCTTCGCGCTCAGCCTGGGCTTTCTGATCAGCTTCGATCCTGGCACGCTCAGCAGCTTCCCGAGCAATACGTTCCTCCCGGTCTTTCTGCTCGCGGGCTTCAGCCTCGGCGCGCAGTCGGGTCAGCTCTGCCTGCTCAGCTTCGTACTGCTGTCTGGTAGCCAGGGCAGCGGTCAGCACCTTCAGCGCATCGTCCTTGGCACGGGCGGCTTCCGCCTCAAACTCTTCCCATGCCTCGCCCAGCTCAACGCCGGACAGCTCGGCGATCCGGCCTTTAAGCTGCTGTGCGTCCAAGGTGCCCAGTTCGACGGCCTGGCCCTTCATGCGGGTAATGGCGTCAGTGTGGCGGTCAATCCGGGCATCCGCTTGCGCTCGGCGTCGATCTTCTTTGGGATTTCCTTCAGCTCGGCGACCAGGTCTTTGCCGACGTTGTCGAGGGCAGTCTTGGACCGGGCAACCTTGTAGGCGATTGATGCGATAGCCTCACGACCTTTGCGGGTTGTGACGTCAGGCACGAAGGAGTCGATCTCTTCGCGGATCTTTTGCAGGTATGGGTCCAGGCCGTTTGCTACCTGGTACACCTGTAAGGCGGTTTCTTTCGGAGGCACGACGGCCAGTTCAGTTTGTGCGGACACGGGAATCCTTGCCGCGAATCTCGCAGCGATTGAAGTGGTGGATTACTGAGTGATGGCGCTGGCCAGAGTGCTCAGCAGCATCCAGCCAGTGAAGAAGGAGAGGGCGAGGAAGCTTCCGCGCCAGTGGGCGATGCGGCGGGCGCGCTGTTCGGTGGTCACGCTGCGTCGTCCTCTCGCTGCGCAAAGCGATCCAAAGCAGAGTCGGCTGCAAGCTCTTCGGCGCGGGCCCGTCCGTACTCGTTTGCCCAAGGGCGAATCAGGGCCTCCGCAACATCGTGCAGAGCTGTAGGGTGCTGGCCAAGCGCTTCGCACGTGAGATCGTAGGCTTTGCCGTGGACGCGGCGATCATCTACTGTGAGCCAGAAGCTAACGTGCGAGGTGTTACCGTCTGCGGTGGACTGGCCGACTTTAGTGTTGAGCTAATGCGTGGCTATGCATCAAATACTAATATTAAGAGCGTTGTTATGAAAGGCGCTCAGCGTGGTTATATCGCACTTGATGCAACGGGGCATGGCCAAGGGTTTGATCGTCGCGGATTTATAATGGCGGACGGTAGCTATCAGATGGATGGTAACAGGACTATTCCGAGTTCGGCAGTATCTCTAAAAGGTACTGGTGGGTTTTATGCTATTGATGGGTTTGTGTCGTACGGTAGCTCGGGTCATGGGGTTGAAGTTGAATCTATCGATGCGTGCGTTTCTAATACGCTCATTCATAATGCAAGCCAGTTTACTGATGCAACGTATTCGGTTTACTACATAGGTAGCAGCTCTGCTAGGGTTACATTTGCTGGATGTGTAGAGTACAAGCAGGGCGTGCAAACAGCACCTGCTAATAAAGCCAAATACGCAGTTGAGAATTTTGGTGCAGGTACACGCTTTTCCACGCAGGTTAACCAGTTTGGCCTGCTGGCAGCTTCATCTTATTTTATCCAAAGCGGCAAAGTTTCGTTTGGGCCAGATCCACGCATTCAAGCAAGACGCACAGCATACGCAGATACTGTTCCCACCACAGGAACTTGGACAGCAGGTGATCGGGTTGTAAGAGAGACCCCGCTTATCGGCTCTCCGAAAGCGTGGGTCTGTACAGTAGGAGGAACCCCGGGTACCTGGGTAAGCGAAGGGGTTTTGTAATAGCTGGTGAAAAAAATCTTCGTCAATTTCTGATGAATGTTGACATTTCAATGTGTTTTAACAACAATGCCGCGATTGAAAGTAAAGTAAGGGGTATAGGTTGTGCAGCGATCAAAGCTTGAATCACTAACATTTTTAAGGTTTATCGCTGCAGCAATTGTTGTCATTTTTCACTTTGGGAGGGGTACGGAAGTTTACAAGGCTTTGCCTGCTATATTTTCGTCTGGTCCCATTATGGTGACGTTCTTTTTCGTCTTATCAGGTTTTGTGATTTCAATTTCACATGTTGGTCGTGATATGCCTGTGGGTGAGTTTTATTTGAATAGGCTGGCTCGTATTGCTCCAATATATATCCTTGCTCTTGCGGCGTTTGTTTTTGCTTATAATGGTCCGTACTTTACTACTGGTGTAATACTCTCTGCGGGATTTTTGCAGGCCTGGTTTCCACCATTCCCGCTTTCGGCTAATGCGCCGGGATGGTCAATATCAGTAGAGATGTTTTTCTATGCGATAAGTCCGCTGCTGTTGATTGTGGCTAACGTTGGCGAAAAAAAATCGTATGCTAAATGGCTTTTTGCAGGGGTTGTTTTCTGGATTGGTACGCAGTTTGTGTTGGCGCAACTGAATAGGTCGCCATTCTATGCGGGATATCCATCGGTGTCTCATGATCTTATTTATTACTTTCCTGTATCTCATCTTTGTAGCTTTATTCTTGGTTTTGCAGGCGGCATGGCGTATAGAAATAATTTTCTAATTGGATTGTCTGGGTGGAAGGCGCTTATACTGTTTTTCATATCCTTGATGGTGGCGTCTTACATTGCAGGGAATGCAAGGTTTTTGAATGATGCATTTGGAGTTAATTTCGCGTTTGGTGGTAGTTTCTATGCTGCTATTTTCCTTCCTGTAATCTACTTCTGCGTATTGTCTGATAAGTTGCTTTCAAAGGTTCTTGCGCTGCCATTTTTGGTTTTGCTTGGTGAGGCGAGTTATTCGCTATATATTCTTCAAAAACCTGCTTACGTATACTTTGATAGGGCGCTTGCTGGGGTCCAGTTTTCTGGGGCGGATACGAAGTTTTATTGTTTTTTTCTGTTTTTGATTATTGCTTCGATTGTTTCGTATTTGGTTATTGAAAAGCCGGTTGTGATGCTGGCTAAAAAGGCTGTGCGGATGGTTTCTGAAAGGCGTTCGGAAATTTTCCCGTCAGTAGGATGATTAAACTTTTTGCGGCTTTTTAGTGTTGCTGTTGTCACCGCGTAAAATTTTTTAGTGGAGTTTACACAGGCATCATAGCCTCTACATTTTCTGTAGCTCCCCTCCCCAATGCCCGCCCAGTCGCGGGCTTTTTTTCGCCTGGAGACAACCATGGCCAAGATTTCCGACTCTCTGGCGGGCAGCAAGAATGCGCTCGCCTTCCTCGACATGCTGGCGTGGTCGGAGGGTACCTCGACCAGCAAGTACACACGCAACGATGGCTATGACGTAATTGTCGGCGGCCTCAACAGCCCGAACACGTTCACCAACTATGCCGACCATCCTGGCGTTCTGGTGACCGTGAACACGAAAGGGCTGAAGTCGACCGCTGCAGGGCGGTATCAGCAGCTCCAGCGCTACTGGCCGCACTATCGTGATTTGCTAAAGCTGCCGGACTTCGGGCCCGTCAGCCAAGACAAGCTGGCATTGCAACTGATCAAGGAGCGTGGCGCGCTGGCGGACGTACATGCCGGCCGCATCGAATCAGCCATCTCAAAGTGCAGGAACATTTGGGCAAGCCTGCCAGGCGCTGGCTACAAACAGCATGAGCGCAAGCTGGACGACCTGATCGCCCACTACATTGCCGCTGGCGGTAGGCTGGCATGAAGTGATTGGGGCTGCGCGTAGTTGTTCCCATTGTTTTGCTGGCCTTGCTGATCTGACTTGCGCTTGGAGGGCTGGGGGCGTGGAAGTGGCAGGCCAATAGCTACGACAAGCAGTTGGCCAAGCAGGACGAAGACTTCCAGCGCGAGCGCAACGAAGCCTCTGTGGCCGTGCTCGACTGGCAGCGGGACGAACAGATAAAGCGCCGAGCGCTTGAAGACCGCCTGCAGGCGAATGACAAAACCCACTACAAGGAACTGCTCGATGCGCAACAACTTCAGGATCGCTTGCGTGACCGCCTTGCTACCGCTGATTTGCGGCTGTCAGTCCTACTCTCCGCCCCCGCCAACACCACGAGTGGTAGCGGTGGGGTGCGAGAAGCCTCCGGCCCCAGCGGTGTGGTTCATGGAAGCACGCGAGCCGAACTTGACCCAGCGCATGCTCAACGAATTGTCGCCATCACCGGAGACGGCGACCAAGGATTGATTGCGCTGCAGGCGTGCCAGGCGTTTGTACGCGAAGGCATGCAGTGAGCAGAGCTGGTGAAAAGCTATTTAGCAGAACCCTACAACTTGATGCTATCGATACTTTTGGGTGAGGTGCAAATTCAAGGTAATCTGAGCTGGAGGCTGGCTCACAATTGAAGTGATGGAGCTTAATTGTTTGTAAATTAAACTCCATTTTAGGTTTGGCTCAATTTACTTCTTGATATTTTTGTAGCAATATGTGCCGGGCGCCTCCATTTTTTGACCCACAGCTAAAGCATGAAGATGAAGATGATTCGCCTGAGCCCATCGCGCTATGGCAGCTGTATTTACTTCTCCCGTCATTATAAACAACAGTCCAGCAGATGTTAGCAGTTGAAGAGCCATTGTTGGTCATTATTACATACCCGGAACCGCCATTATCATAAGAGCATGCACTCATCGAGACGGGGTATGCCGCGTGCGTCCATGACTCGCACTGATCGGCATGGGCAGTTGCAACTGCCGCCATTAATGATAGGGCGCCTAGTACAAGTTTTTTCATGTTGATTTCTCTAAGTTAAAACGCGTGCTTATTATTGGTTTCGCATGCAGTTAGCTTGCAGCGTATCGGCATAGCTTCTATGAGCTGAATATTTTCTCAAGTAGGCAGCGTCTCATAGCCCTCTGGGCACCCGTAGCGTACCCTGATTTGTCTCAGATTTTGTAGCAGTAAATGACGGATCTTGACTGAATTTAGTCATTGAAGGCTGGAGCTGAATTAAATGTTCCTTGGGAGGAAAAGGGGCGTATCACTTGCTGGCAGGCGATGCCAGTCGATACGGCACGTCCTTTGCCATTGCTCCGAAGACAACGATCACGCCGATGATAATCGCCAGAATTTCAAATCCCCGCATAGGTATCCCTCCCTATACAGCGCAGCCAAGCGCCATGATGTTCTGGTTGAGGCGATAGAGAAGGGAGCGGGGATCGTTTGTCATGGCGGTTCCTCCAGTG
The DNA here is from genome assembly GCF_053629555.1 of Pseudomonas sp. HLS-6 TE3448. NCBI lineage: Bacteria > Pseudomonadati > Pseudomonadota > Gammaproteobacteria > Pseudomonadales > Pseudomonadaceae > Pseudomonas > Pseudomonas sp. HLS-6 TE3448. The sequence goes on from NZ_JBRJIO010000001.1 coordinate 3,268,537, forward strand.
TGAAGGAAAGCTCAGAAGGCAGGGAATGCAACCAGATCGCTCAGATCATACTCAGAGGCATACATTAAATTGGCGGCCGCATTTTCTGCCGTCTTGTGTCCTCACTGACCGACAAGAACCGGCGCGTCGTAAAACCGCTGCGCACGCCAGACCTTAAGTTTGGCCGTAGAGCCAATAGCTGATCGTCCAACGGCCAGGCGAAAATCAGTTGCATCCTCTATTGGGTTGTCGTTGACGGCTACAACGACATCGCCTCGTGAAAGCCCTGCCTTTTCCGCATTGCTGCCAGGTGACGCACCTTCAATCCATACCCCCGTGGCCGGAATCTTAAGCTGAGGCGCTTTGACTGGATCAACTGTGTCAATGATCGCCCCTATACGGCCTAGTAGCGGTGACAGAGGTGGGCAGTTTTTCCCTTGGAATACTTGTGACACTGCAGATTTCTTGGCATCTCCCACTTGCTTGGCCATGGGGTTAGGTGAGGCTATAAGCTGATCAGATTCAGACAGCGATAGATGTAAGTAGTCGCATGATCGGCTTTGGTACTTCGTAACTGTTTCTTTGGCCACAAGATCCGCTAATGTCGACCCTTGCACTGATTTGGTTGCGATTGCTGAGGCAGATGTAGCTGGGGCTGTGACGGACGCCGATGGGAGGGCGTTAGGAGTAGTTGTTTCCGCACTATCTGAAATGGTCGATGCTACGGCCATAGAGCCGACAGCGGCCGCACCAATGGCGGCCATTGTCCCTGTGTCAACTCCGGCGCCGCCAAGCAATGAGCCTGCCATGGCAAGCTCAGTCATCCCGCCATCGGAAGCGCAACCGCTTATGCCTGCAAAGCAGTAGGCGAAGGCGAAATAGCGAGCTGTCTTCGAGACGTATAAAAGCATTGAGATCCCCAGGCTGTTAGATAGCACGCATCCGTACCGAACGGGATCATGGCTATTTGCCTCGATTTTGTATACAGCCAAATGTGGGCACAACAAGGGCGGGGGTTCGCTGCGTGAAGGGCAGGCGGTGTAGAAGGGGGCAAAGCGGAAACAATGAGCCCGGCACTTGGCCAGTCTCTCTGTAGACGGGGCCAAATCCCTTTGGCTGAGCTCATTGTGTTCTGACGGTGTTACGAACGGATGACAGGGCAGTGAAAAACCCATAGAGACTGGCTTACTTCGTTTGGTAGTTGCCCGTTGCTGGGTCGGCTGTGGAGACCGGCTCGACGCTTACTTCTACCGCCTCACTCTCGGTATGGCTCAGGCAGCTCCGTTGCCTCGCAAGGGGTCTTGGCCCGAACAATGAGACCCAAGTGGGTTTCCTCTGGATACCCGGCAAGCCTTTCCTCGCCGTCCTGAAAGGTGCGGCACATTGGCAATCAATGACTATGCTATGGCGTACCCACAAAGCGCTGTGCCTTGGTATCCGTCGTGTTGTTCTCTCAGCTATCACATGGAAGAGTAAACCTATGAAGCCAATCCGTTCCTTTGCCTGCACTGTTGTTCTTGCTTCCATCATGTCCGCTACCAGCTTTACGGCCCTTGCTGCCGATGTGCCGTTGGGCGGTAGTGCGATAGAAGGCCATGTGGTGACGCATGTGCTGGCCGTTGATGCGGCGAATTATCAGGTCACTATTGAAGGCGCCGACAAAAAACCAGTGACTATCCAGCTAACGGATCAAGCCAAGGCTTTGCACAACTTGAAGGTCGGCGACAACGTTGACATAACTGTTGTTCGCTCAATCGCCTACGTGCTCGACACCAATGTTGGGGGTGCGCCAGGTGTCAGCAATGAATCAATGACCACCCGCGCCGCCAAGGACAATCCTCATCCGGGTGGTGAGGCGGTTCGCCGGGTCAAGGTGACGTCGAAGATCACTCACATTGACTTGAAAAAACATGAAGTGACCTTGCTGCCTCCTGAAGGAAAAGTGACAGTCCTCAAGGTTGAGGATCCCGAACTCCAGGCCCGAATGAAGAACCTCAAGGTCGGTCAGACGGTCAATGTCATTTACACCGAAGTACTGAAGGTTAAAACCTCGCGCTAGCCGTGCAGGCTGACAGGCATAGGCCTGGACGCAGCAGTATGTGCGTGCCCGTACCGGACGAGGTACTCACCGGCGTGATACCTGCGTCTGGTTACGGCCTGAGTTTTTGGCAATGTAAAGCGCTTTGTCGACTCGCTCGATCAGATCCGGTAATGCTTCGTCAGGCTGGAGCTCACCCAATCCAATCGACAGGGTAATACAGCCCGCGTGTTCATGTTGGTTGTGCTGAATGGCCTTTCGGCAGCGTTCAGCCAGCGGCAGTGATTGGTCCAGGTCGCAGCCACTGAAAATAAGCAGGAACTCCTCGCCACCCCAGCGTATGACGCTGTCGTTAGCCCTTAGTGCACCAATCATGCTGCGCGACACCGCTTTTAGGACCGTGTCGCCGGCAGTGTGTCCCCAGGTGTCGTTGACGTGTTTGAAGTGGTCAATGTCGGCCAGTGCGATCGACATGGGCAGCTTGCTACCACGAGACTGCATGTAGGCCTTTTCCAGTGCCAACTCTCCGGCTGCTCGGGTTAGTGCGCCGGTCAGCCCGTCGAAGCGCACCATTTCACGAAACATCTGCTCTTCGAGTATACGAGTGGTCAGGTCGCGAAAAATGCTCACGTAATGGGTGATGTTGTCGGCCTGGTCAGTGAGAGGGGTTATTGTCTCGTCACAGTAAATCAGTTCGTTGTTCTTGCTGCGATTAACAAAGGTGCCTTTGTAGGAGCGGCCCTTTTTCAGGGTCTCCCACATGTCTTTATAGAATTCAGGGTCTTGTTCCCCAGACTTGAGCATGTTCGGATTGCGGCCGAGCACCTCCGTCAGCCCGTACCCGGTGATCTTTTCGAAGCCTTTGTTGACGAATTCGATGGTGCCACTGGCATCCGTGATAACGACGCCATCATCGGTTGCATTAAGTACGTGGGCGAACAGCTGGGTCGTATTTTGGGCAGCCATCAGGCTGCTGATGTCCTGCTGTATCGAAATGAAATGCGTGATTTCGCCAGCCGTGTTGTGTACTGGGGAAATATTCCACTCAACGGTGTAAGGGCGTCCATTCTTGCGGTAGTTGATTGTCGAGCCTTGAAAATGGGTGCCATCCCGCAGGCACTGGCGCAGCCGATCAATCACCTCGGGATTGGTCGCGGGGCCTTGGAGTATACGAGCGTTACGTCCCAGTAACTCATCTTCGCGGTAGCCAGTCATTCGCAGGAAAGCTTGATTAGCGTAGAGAATACGATGCTCGCCTTCGTCAGCGTCTGTCAGTAAAACGGCATTGAATGACTGATCAAGTGCAAGTGCAATCACGCTCGGATCGATGTGACTGGCAATGGTTTTCATACGCGGGGAACACTCCCTGTGTGAGCCGGAGCTCGATGGTGGCAGGTTGTTGTTGCTGATGCAAAATGACGCAGTCGCCTGGGTACGGTCGATTGCAGCGGGCTGATAGGCTATTGCGCTCCAGTAATGACCTGGATAATCGATTTTTCACCTCAACATCTGCTCCATAATGGTCAGTACCGGCCCGCGGGAGTCAGTTGCTGATACCATGTTCGCAGCTTCAATCGGGTGCCCGAGCTCAGGCTGCATCAAACGCTGGTGGGGTAGTCTTGGATGAATCTCTTGCTCAGTCGTTGAAGCTAATCGGCACCGCCCAGCAGTTCTCTAATCCGGGTACGGCGTCTGTTGTCTGGTATTTTCCTTGGGGCATGTCATGAATGATTTTGAAAGTGCGTCCATAAGAGCGCTGGCCTTTCTGCGTCGCACGCTAGGCTTCCAGCTGTGCATGGTGACCCGAACCGAGGGCAACGACTGGACGGTATTGCACAGTGACGACCGGGGTTATGGTGTCGTTCCTGGCGACGTCTTCAATTGGGACGACTCCTTCTGCAGTGAGATGGTCAAGGGGCTTGGGCCAAACATTGCCTCGGACTCAAGCCAGGTCCCTGCTTATGCCGCTGCCGAAATAGGCCGGAAAATACCGATCGGAGCCTACATTGGCGTGCCGCTTCTGCTTGCGGATGGACGCTTGTTTGGGACGTTGTGCGGTATCGATCCTCAGTCCAGGCCCGATAGCATTTCCGCGCATCAGGAACTGATTGAGCTGGTGGGCGAAATGCTCAGCACGATTCTGCAGATGGAGCTCAGGGTCGACGAAGAAGAGAGGCGGGCAGAGCGTTATCAGGCTCAAGCGCTCACAGATGCATTGACGGGGGTCTACAACCGTGCGGGATGGGTTCAGCTTCTTGCCAAGGAAGAAGCGCGCTACCAGCGTTATCGCCAGTCCTCTGTTGTGATCGTCGTCGATTTAGACGAGCTGAAGGCCATTAACGACCGTGATGGTCATGCCGCCGGCGATGTGCTGATCAAGCGTGCAGCGTTTGCATTGCAGAAGGCGTCAAGGGCTGAGGACATTGTCGCAAGGCTGGGGGGCGATGAGTTCGGCATCATTGGCGTCAACTGTGACTGGGGTGGCGGTCTGGCGCTGTGCGAGAGGATCAAGGAAGCGCTTGAAGAGGAAGGCATCAAGGCTTCCTATGGGCTTGCAGTGACCAACAAGACTGTCCGTATCTCCGAGGCGCTGACGATTGCAGACCGTGCAATGTATGAGCAAAAGCGCCAGCGCAAGTCTGCTGATGCCGAACGGCTTCAGGGTATGCACGGCGTGTAACAGCCTTATCCTGGGGCGTGCGCGCGCAAGGCGCGGCACGCTCAGTGCATTAGCTCAAACGCTTCAGGAAGTGATGGCAGGCAATCTGATAGTGGCGCTGCATGTAGAGCCGATGAGCCGCGCCCCTGTCAGTTCCAACACCGGAGTCCAGGTGAACGGCTGAACAGCCCAGGCGTTCTGCTTCTGCCTCCACCCAGGCAAGTAGCTCTGAACCGAAACCTTTTCCGCGCCATTGCGGGAGTGTTGCAATGTCGACGACGTAAAGCGACTTTCCTAACCAGAGGGAGTGCTGGATGCGATAACCCAATACACAGACTGCATTGGGCGACTCATCGGTCCAAAGTCCGATCAGGTTGTAGCCATTCGGACGAAGAAACTCATCAACCTGAGTAACAATTTCAGTCGCAGAGTATCGCGGCCATAACTCGCATAGGGCCGCCGCAGCCATCGCTGTTTCACCGGCACTTACGGTTTTGATTGTGAAGGACATAAGTGTCTCCGTGGCTGTCCATGCAATTTGACGGTTATTTCCCAGGCGGCCTGATTGCTAACACTTGTAGTTTGCTTCAATCAGTCTCCCCTTGGCGGCGTGAACATGCTTGATCAGCAACTTCTCCAGTTGCTCCCACAGTGCCGCTTCAGTACTGAATGCCACGTTGAAGCGCATCCAGCCCGTGGCTTGTGAGTCGACCATGAACAACTGCCCGGGGCCGAGCATGATGCCGTGTTTGAGGGCTTCGTCAACCAGCGCGGCACTGTCGGGGATGGCCGGGTGACGGGTCCAGATGTACATGCCTTCATCTGAATCGACAAACAACTCGAAGCCCAGCCGGGTGAGCTGGCGGCTGACTTCCTGTTGCGCTTCCGACAGGCGTTGGCGCATGCGCTTGAGGTGTTTGCGCCATCGGCCATCGGTGATAGCCGCATACACCACGCGTTCCATGACCTGTGAGGTGGTCAGGCCCGAGCGCATCTTCAGGTGCAGCAATTGCTGCATCAGCGAGGGGTTGGCCAGCATGTAGCCGACGCGCACGTTGGGGGAGATACTTTTGGAATAGCTGCCGACGTACACCACCTGTTGCAGGTGATCGAGGCTGGTCAGGCAGGGCAGGGGCTCTGCGATCATGTCGGCGTAGAGGTTGTTTTCCACAATCCGAAAGCCGTGCTGCGAGGCGAGTTGCAGCAGGCGGTGCAATTGCACGAGGGGCGTGCGCGAGCAGGTCGGGCTGTGCAGGTGCGGCTGGGTGAAAAACACCGTTGGGCGGTGGTGCGCGAGCAGCCGTTCGAGGTGGTCCAGGTCGTAGCCGGCCGGGGTGCGCGGCACACCGATCAGGGTGGCCCCCTGGAAGCGCAGGATGCTCATCAGGTTGGGGTAGCCGGGGTCGTCCACCAGCACCACGTCGCCCGGTTGCACCAGCGTGCGCACAGCAAGGTCCAGCGCCTGGCTGCCGCCATGGGTGAGCATCAACTGGGTAGGCGGCACGACGATGCGCAGGTCCTGCTGCAAGTTCTGCGCGGTGAGCGTGCGCAACTCCAGCAGCCCCATGGGGTCGCCATAGCCACTGAGCTCCATCACGCTGCTGGCAACCTGACGCAAGCCGCGACGCAGCCCGTCTTCGAACATCCAGTCGTTTGGCAGCCAGCCGCAGCCGGGTTTGAAGGCCAGTTGTCGGCTTTCAAAAATCTGCTGCAAGTACCACTCGGAGTTAAACGTGGGTTTGACCGGGCGCGGTTCGCTGGCTTGTGCGTTGATCCGCTCGTTTGCCGAGCGGTTGACGAAGAAGCCCGCATTGCCCCGACTGATCAGCAAGCCTTGGGCGACCAGACGGTCGTAGGCTTCGACTACGGTAAACGTGCTGACCGAATAGGTGGCGGCGAAGGCGCGAATCGACGGTACTTTTGCGCCGGGTTTGAGGGTGTTGTTCTCGATCAACTCACGCAGCCCGTTGATGATCTGGTTGACCAATGGGGGCGATGCGTCGGGTCGTAATTCAAACATGGGGAAGCTGTGCCTTCAAATGAGCGTACCACCAAGCACCTGCAGGAAAACGGAGTGTGCTGCATCGGCGACCTGTACAGTGCAGTGACGATTTGTGCGCGCTGTGCATGGCTCTTGGCGTCAGACATTTTTACATTAGGTGTCAGTTATCGCCAGACCAAAGCCGTTGAAGCTTCATGAACAATCACAATCTATCCGATGCTTTTCCGACGGAGAGTGCTCCGTTCACGTCTTTTCCGCTGATGTCGTCGCCTGTTGGTGCCGTTCATCCGTCCCTTGCACCACACCTCAGGCCCACCGGACGAGCCTGAGCACGATAGAAACCCTGCCCAACGTGGCCGTTTGTCGGCTCGGGCACACCATCGTGCACACAATCAGACAGCTGATGCAGAGGTGAACGCGACGATCGTCGTGCTTTCACGAGTTTCCTTAGATAAAAAGAACACGAGGTAGACTACTGATGGACGCAACATCCACATCCACTTCCACAGCGAAGGTGGAGCATGAGAGCAAGCTCAGTGCTTCGCTCAAATCGCGCCACCTGACCATGATGTCGATTGCCGGGGTCATCGGCGGCGCATTGTTCGTCGGCTCTGGCAGTGTGATCCACAGCGCTGGCCCGGCTGCCGTACTCGCCTATCTGGCCGGTGGCATCCTGGTGGTGCTGATCATGCGCATGCTTGGCGAAATGGCCACGTCATCGCCTGATACGGGTTCGTTTTCCACCTATGCCGAACGTGCCATTGGCCGTTGGGCCGGTTTCACCATCGGTTGGCTGTATTGGTGGTTCTGGGTCATCTTGATGGCGTGGGAAGCCTACGTCGCAGGCAAGATTCTGCACGGCTGGTTCCCCTCGGTCAGCATCAACACCTTCACGTTGATCGCTACCCTGACGCTGATTGGCGTCAACTTCTTCAACGTCAAGCACTACGGTGAGTTTGAGTTCTGGTTCGCCCTGATCAAGGTGGTGGCCATTGTCTGCTTCCTTGTGGTCTGTGGCATGGCCGTGGTCAATTTGTGGCCGACCGGTGAAGTGCATGGCATCAGCAACCTGACGGCGGTGGAAGGCTTCATGCCCAATGGCATTGAGTCAGTCGTTGTGGCCATGCTTGGGGTGATGTTCGCGTTCCTCGGTGCTGAAATCGTTACCATCGCTGCGGCCGAATCGAAAAACCCTTCCGAGCAGATCGTCAAGGCGACCAACTCGGTGGTTTGGCGTGTATGCCTGTTCTACGTGGGTTCGATCTTCCTGATCGTAGCCCTGGTGCCGTGGAACGATCCGCTGCTGGGCCAGTCCGGCTATGGTTCTTACCGTCGTACGCTGGAGCTGTTGGGCATCCCTGGCGCTGAGATGGTGATGAACTTCGTGGTTCTGACCTCGGTGAGCAGCTGCATGATTTCGGCGCACTACACGGCCTCGCGCATGCTGTTCTCCCTGGCTACCCGTGGCGATGCGCCGGCGATCTTCAAGATGACCCGCGCCGGCAGCGGCGTACCGGTATTCTCGATTCTCGGTTCATGCTCGGTAGCGGTGTTTGTTGCCCTGATCAACTTCAGCGACACCCTGCGGCCCAAGGATGTGCTGGACGTACTGATGAACACCACCGGCATGATTGCCATGCTGGTTTACCTGGTGATCGCCTTCTCGCAACTGAAAATGCGTCGCAAGCTGGAAGCTGAAGGCAAGCAGATTCGTCTGAAGATGTGGCTGTTCCCTTGGCTGACCTACCTGGTGATTGCGTTCATCATCGCGTGCCTTGTTACTATGGCTTTCGTTGATGAGTACCAGGTGCTAGTGATCTCTACCGGTATCGCGTCCATCGTCGTGGCGCTCATGGGGGCAGTCGTTCACCGGCGCGCCCTGAAAAACAAGGCCGCCTGAAGCAGCCTCCCTTCCTGGGCGACCTCGGTTCGCCCGGATACGCGCCTGGCGTATTGCCAGGCGCAGCGCGTAACCGGTGCCTGTCAGCTTTCAGGCGCCGGTAAACGTCGATTTCGCGCCTTTCTCAAGGCCCTGCCGGTAAAGACGCCGGACACTGCCCCCAGTCAACCGCCCAGTACGTGCTACAGATGACGATCTGTACTGCTTGTTTGCAGTGCGTTGGTCAGGCTGGAAGGTCACTGCACTTTAACGTTAATGGTTGAACAACTTGGGTGGTTAACAGGCATTGGCGAGATATTGATTTGAAATAGTCGTCTGCCTGATTAATTTCAAGAGCGCATACACCACCTGTGGGTACTTGGGGGTATGAGTGAGTCTGTCAAGAACATGACGACAGTGCGTTACATATTATTGGATCCAATTAAGGTGATTGATTTTCAAGGGAAATGAGATCTATTGCCATCACGGTTGTTGCGGCACCTGCGTGCCGTGGGCATAGACTAAAATGTGAGCCTGGCAATTCATGGGTTATGTTTAAACATCATGACAGTGAGTTGCCGTTGGTCGGGTGCCGTTAAAAGAGCGACCTCCAGAAACTAAGCGCTACTATATTGATATCAAGCCTAGTGTTTCTTTTTACTGAGAAAATGCTTGATATATAGAGGTTTCTGTCCTTTGCGTTTGCAAGGGAGGGGGAATGAAGTGGAGCAGGTCACTTTAGCTATCCGACATCTGCGCGATGAGCAAATGCTGCTGCGGCAAGGGGGGCTTTACTGGCTGTCCATTGATCATGTGAGCGACGCCAAAGTCTTGGCGCTTCAGTTCCTGGAGGGGCTAGGGCACATTCAGGCAGCCACGTTGGTGTGCTTCAACCAGGCCCCCCAAGAGGTGGTTGCCTCATTGGAGCGGCACGCTGGCCCCACAGCGTTGAGTATGTTTGAAGTGCCTGAGGCGTCGATCAGATTGGCGCTCGAATCGTTGAACCATGAATTGAGCCGAGCCGCTGTCAAAAAGGGCAGTCCAATCGTTTTGATGCTTCCGGCAGCCAGTTGGCAGGGGTTCGGCAGCCAGAATTTGCAACGCTGGTGTGAGAGCCTGGCAACCTGGTTGGATAGGCACGGTTGCACATTGCTGGTGCTGTGTCATGGCCAGGCTCCGAAGCTTCATGCACATTTGATAAGCCTTAATGAGCGGCTTTCCGGGCTGGCGCGGCTTTATCGTCGTGACGGTGTTACCCGCTATCAACTGAGTTATTGGCACAGTCCGCTGGGCGTTTGCAGTGAGCAGGAGTTTGAGCTGGAGGCACATCCTGAGGGATTCGCGCTGGCCTTGTTCGAACGTACCAATCCGCAACCGACACAGAGTGAGGACCAACGGCTCTACCTGGCGCTACGCTCGGTGCTGGAAGGCATATCACCACTGTCTCATCAGTGGAGGCAATTCGATAACTATGACGACCTTTTTCTCCAGGCAAGTCGGGCAAAAGCTGCAAGCGTCATAGTGGGGGTAACGAACAATCTGCAAGTCGAGGAACTCGCCCAGCGATTGTATGAGTTGCGCGAGCGCTGCGGCATTTCGCTGAAAATCATCGTACGGGAATTGGCCGCTTGCTTACGCTATCGGGATGAGCGTCTGTTGGTGTCCTGTGGGGCGAATATCATCGTGCCCTATGGGGTTTCGCCAGCCTGTTTTTTCAGTTTGGTTGACAGTGTTCAGGGGCAGGTTTGGCGGCATAGCCTGAACATCAAGTTAAACGAGTTGCTTGAGCGGCTCCGGCCACCGACGGTGTTTGGTGTGGTGTCGCCGCACCAATTCATCTCGATACTGGACCCGATCTATGAGCGTGACGCCGGGGAGGTCAGCCATCAATTGCTGAGGTTGCAGCCGCGCAATGACATGACGGCTGAGCAATACCTCAACCAGATCGATCTGCGTCGTCTTGGCGATATTGCATGCGTGCTCGACGGCGTGTTGTACCTGTTTCTGTTTGCGTGCAGGGCCGATGGCGTGGCCAGTGCACTGGCGCGGATTTTCCGATTGCCTTGGTACGACCTGTTCAGTGAGTGCCAGTTTTTGTTTGGTATTGAGGGTTTACCACGTAAAGCCTTGTTGGACACGGCGGTTCCCCCGGTGAGCGCCCGGCTGGCTTCGGTTGATGCCGATGCAGGGGCGGTAGTGGATACGCAGCGGAGAAATACCTACACGCCGCGGCCTATGGTCTTGCCCGTCACGGAGTATCGCCCATGAGCACTTCCGATCTGCTGCAGGTCATTGCGCTCAGCAGTGTACTGACATTGGCACTGGTGGTTTTTTTCAGGAGTTTCTGGCGTTCGCTTGCGACGCTGTTGCGAGGCTGCTTGCGGCCTCGTTACCTGAAATCAAAAGGCCTGCGTCGTCGCGTGGCGGCCACCACGGCAAAGGGTGAGCCCGATGAGCCAGCTTAAGATCATTCCGTCTCAGCCTGTACGACGCAACACCGGTTTGGGGATGTGGAACGTTTATTTTCTGATCAAGTTCGTCATGCTCTGGATGGGGTACCTCAACCTGCAGATATTGCCCAACCTGGTCTTTGCCGCCTTTTTGTTGGTGCCTCTGAATAGTCGAAAGCTGGAGATCCTGCGCGCCCTGATCGCGCTGCCAGTGGGGGTGATGCTGTTCTATCAGGACACCTGGTTACCGCCTTTGGCTAACGTGTTGAATCACCCGGGGCTGATGTCCTTCTCTGCAGACTATTTTCTCGAACTGGCGGGACGCTTTATCAATTGGAGCCTCTGTGGCTGGTTGCTCCTGGTGATGGTGATGTACCGTCTTGTGCATCAGTGGTTACGGGTAACAACCTTTACCCTGATCGGTTTGGCCTGGTTGGGCGCTACGAGTTTGCTGGCCTTGCAGGCCCCCTCTGAACCAGCCGTTGCAATGGTCGCCTCGCCAGGGGTTGCCAGCAAGAAAGTGATGGTTGCCGAGCCCGACAATGAGACCCTTAACCGCTACTTGCAGGATTTCTATACCACCGAAGCAACACGTCGTGTCGAGTTCAAACCGCCGATCACAGATGCTCCGCCGTTTGACCTGCTGTTGATTAACGTGTGCTCGTTGGCCTGGGACGATATCGACTCGGTGGGCTTGCGTGACAACCCGCTGTTCCAGCAGATGGATGTGGTATTCGACAACTTCAACTCTGTCACCTCTTACAGTGGGCCGGCAGCCATTCGCTTGCTGCGTGCCAGTTGTGGCCAAGCAAGCCATACCGCCTTGTACAAGACATCGCCAGAGCAGTGCCTGTTGTTCGATGAGTTGAGCAAGTTGGGGTTTGCCAGTGAAGTGATGCTTAACCACACCGGTGAATTCGAAGGCTTCATTGACAGGGTCCGTACTCAGGGTTCACTCCCGGCACCTGCCGTGGATATCCATAGGCTGAAGAACCCGATAGTCAGTTTTGAAGGCTCGCCTATCTGGCGAGATGGCGAGGTCTTGGATAAATGGTGGCAGCACCGTGAAAGCGAGAACCAGTCGCGCGTGGCGCTTTTTTACAACACCATTACCTTGCATGACGGTAATCGCCTGCGCGCAGAGGACGGAAGCTTGAAGAGCGCCGACTATAAAGTGCGTGCACAGATGCTGCTCAGTGACTTGAGCGGCTTCATCAAGCAGCTGGAGCACAGTGGCCGGCGCGTGGTGGTAGTGATTGTGCCGGAGCATGGTGCCGCCCTGCACGGTGACCGCATGCAGATTTCTGGCATGCGCGAAATTCCAAGCCCATCAATCACCCATGTCCCTGTCGGTATCAAGCTGGTAGGGATGGGCGCCAGTCCACGCACCAGCCCCCTGCACATCAGTGAACCGAGCAGCTTTCTGGCCCTCTCGGAAATCATCAGCCGTCTTTATGTCGCGCAGGCCCAACCGCAGGGCCTTGACTGGACTACCTTGCTGACCGGCCTTCCGCAAACACCGGTGGTTTCGGAGAATGCTGGGACCGTAGTGCTTGAGTATGCCGGCCGACCTTATGTTCGAATCAAGGAGAATGGCGCATGGCTGCCTTACCCGCAGAAACTCAATTGAATTCGAAGGTATTGTTGCGCTACGAGCATACTACTGACATTGCTCAGCTCAAGGTTTGCCTGCAATTACCTGATCTGGAGTATGTCGATGTTTCCGCTCAGCTTGAACTCAAGGGTGCATTGCAACGTTGGCCGTTGCTGGCGGCTGTCAGCGAGGTAGCGCAGCACGAGGAGCGGGTGTTGCCGCTCGAACGCCAGGAGGCGAAATGATTTCCCTGAGTGTACGTGGCATACGCGGTGGGGTTGGCAACAGCTCGCTGCTGGCTGCCCTTGGCCATGCATTGCACCACCTCGGCCAGTCCGTCTTGTTGGTGGATATGTGTCCTGAGAACCTCCTGGGCTTGCATTTCAACCTGTCAGTTGGCGAGCGCGGTGGTTGGGCGCGTGCTCTGCTCGATGAGCAGAACTGGGAGGATCAGGCCTGGACGCTGCAGCCGCAATTGTGCCTGCTGCCTTATGGGCAGTTGGATCATCCAGAGCAACAGCAGGTTGAACATCGTTTGTCTAAGGACCCCGACGTGTGGGCACGACGCCAGGCGGCCTTGGCCAAACACTTTGACTGGATGCTGTTCGACTTGCCTCAGCGTTTGCCCGGGCATGCGAAGGTCGGCAGTTGTGCATTACAGATTCAGGTCGCCGAAGCCGACGCAGCGTGCCACGTGCTGTTGCATCGCGCTGAAGCACTGAATGGCTATTTGTTGGTTAATCGATTCGAGCCTGCCAGTTTGCTTCAACGCGACCTGCTACTGATTTGGCGAAGGCTTTTTGGCGTACGAATGCTGCCATTGGCGGTCCACAATGATGAAGCCATGCGCGAGGCATTGGCGCTCCAGAAGCCGCTTGGGCAACATTCGCCTGCCAGCCTTGCGGCTCAGGATGTGCTCAGCCTTGCCACCTGGTGCCTGGCTCAACGCCAGGATCGACCATGATCACCCGTTGGTTTCCCTACGCTCATCTGCGCCAACGGCATGGTTGCAACCCGTTGGTGGCATTTCTGTTGGCGACAATGAACGCACTGGCCTGGCTGGTGCTGCCGCTTGAGTCGCCCGCCTGGCGAAGCGTGCTTGATCAACCTATGCGCTGGTATCCGCACCTGGCCCGCAAGACGCCGAGCCTGGGTGACCCGATACGCTACACCATACAAAGCCTCTGGCTGCTACTGATTCGTCCGTTAGGGCGGGCGCCCCGTAAAGCCCGTGAGCCGGGGTTGCTGCAGCGCCTGGTCGGGCTCTGCCGGCAGGGATGGGCGCGTGTCGTCGAGGTTCTGGAGCAGTTGCCCGAGCGTGTTGTACAGCGCACGCACCTGCATCAGGGGACACATTGGTGGGGCGGGCTAGGGCGCCCTGTTCGATACCTGCTTGATGGTGTGATTGCCGTGATTGCGCTTGGCTTGGCGCTGTTGTGCATCACCGAACCGTTTGGCCTGCTCAATCAGACGATTTTCGTCATTCTGCTCTGGGGATTGGCCATGCTGATTCGGCGAATCCCGGGACGCCTCCCTACATTGATGCTGATCATGTTGTCGGTCATCGTCTCCTGTCGTTACCTGTGGTGGCGCTACACCGCGACGCTGAACTGGGATAAACCATTCGACCTGGGCTGTGGTGTACTGCTACTGATGGCTGAAACCTACTCGTGGGTAGTGTTGATCCTGGGCTATATCCAGACCAGTTGGCCGCTTGAGCGCAAGCCGGTACAACTGCCCAGCGATGTGCGCTTGTGGCCGACAGTTGACCTGCTGATTCCCACCTACAACGAAGACCTTGCCGTGGTTCGAGGCACCGTTTACGCAGCACTGGGCATCGACTGGCCACGTGACAAACTCAAGATCTATATCCTGGATGATGGTCGGCGTGAGGTGTTTCGACAGTTCGCCGAGGAAGTGGGGGTCGGCTACATCGTTCGTGACGATAATACCCATGCCAAGGCTGGTAATCTCAACCATGCGTTGGGTCATATAAACAGCGAGCTGGTAACGATCTTCGACTGCGATCATTTGCCGGTGCGCTCATTTTTGCAGCTGACCGTGGGGTGGTTCCTGCGTGACCCGAAGCTGGCGTTGGTACAAACCCCGCATCACTTTCTCTCGCCCGATCCATTTGAGCGCAACCTGAACCTGTTCCGCCGCAGCCCCAATGAAGGCGAACTGTTTTATGGGCTGGTCCAGGATGGCAATGACCTGTGGAATGCTGCATTTTTCTGCGGTTCGTGTGCCGTGCTACGGCGCTCTGCACTGGATGAGATTGGCGGTTTTGCCGTGGAGACGGTAACCGAAGATGCCCACACGTCGCTGCGTCTGCATCGTCATGGCTGGAACTCCGCTTATATACGTGTACCGCAAGCGGCCGGTCTGGCCACTGAAAGCCTGTCGGCACATATTGGCCAGCGTATTCGCTGGGCGAGGGGCATGGCGCAGATTTTCCGCACCGACAACCCGTTGCTGGGGAAAGGCCTGACACTCCTCCAGCGTATCTGCTACGCCAACGCAATGCTGCACTTCCTGGCCGGCCTGCCACGGTTGATTTTCCTCACTGCGCCGCTGGCGTTCCTGCTCCTGCATGCCTACATCATTTATGCGCCGGCGTTGATGATCCTGTTGTATGTATTGCCGCACATGGTTCACGCCAGCCTGACCACCTCCAGGATGCAGGGGGCCTATCGTCGGACATTCTGGGGCGAAGTCTACGAAACGGTGTTGTCGTGGTACATCGCCCGCCCGACCACCGTGGCACTGTTCAGCCCCAAGAAGGGCAAATTCAATGTCACGGCCAAGGGTGGCCTGATGGAACACAATCAGTTTGACTGGCGCATTGCCAAACCGTACCTGATCCTTGCACTGCTCAACCTGGCAGGCCTGGTTTTCGCGGTCTGGCGTTTCATCCATGGCCCGGCAAACGAGTACAGCACCGTGCTGATCAGTGGTGCCTGGGTGGTCTACAACTTGCTCATCATTGGCGTTGCGGTCGCGGTGGCCGCCGAAGTGCGGCAGGTGCGCAGTACCCACCGGGTTCAGTCGAAACTACCGGCGGCGGTGCGCCTGGACAGCGGTCATTGCTATCCGGGGATTCTGCATGACTACTCCGATGGCGGGGCTTGCATCAACGTCAATGCCGACCTTTCCCTGTCGCCAGGGGCGCGTATCTCGGTGCTGATGCAGCGTGGCGCTCGAGAGTTCCTGTTTCCGGGCACAGTAACGCGTAGCCAGAAAGGCACCATCAGTATCCGTTTTGCCGAGATGTCGGTGCAGCAGAAAATTGACTTCGTGCAGTGCACGTTCGCCCGCGCTGATGCCTGGTTGGGCTGGAGCGAGGCGTTCACGCCTGACCAACCGTTGTACAGCTTTATCGGGATTCTAAAGATGGGTGGGCGCGGCTACAGGCGGCTGTTCAGCTATTTGCCTTCGTGGGCCTCGCGCTTGATCAATCCGGTCTTGCGTGTGTTGCGCTGGCTAGCAAGCTATCTGCCGCGCGTGCCGACCCATTCCCCTAGCACTTCCAGCGAACCGGTGACCACGCAATGAGCCGAACTCTCAGGACATTCTGCTTTACCAGCTTTCTGCTCCCGGCCCTCGGCTTCTGCCTGGCGCAGGCTGAACCTCTGACGCCACAGGCCTCGACACCGAATGAGGTGAGGTCATCACTGAACGGGCTTCCAAGTTGGAGCAAAACGCTCAGCTTCGAAAAGTTGGGGCGCAGTTCCGACAGCTTGTTGCTGGGTATTCACAACAGCGATCAGATTGTGTTCAGCATGCGTCATGACCGGATCGCCAGTGATGTTCGCTTGCAATTGGAGTACACGCCTTCACCGGCGCTGCTACCACTGGTCTCACACCTTCGGGTTTACCTCAATGATGTCCTGATGAGTGTGGTCCCCATCGCGAAAGACCAGCTAGGGAACAAGACGACTCAAGAGCTCATCCTTGATCCACGCCTTGTCAGTGACTTCAACCGGGTGCGCCTGGAGTTCGTCGGGCATTATTCAGAACTTTGCGAAGATCCTGCAAACAGTGCGTTATGGCTGAACGTCAGCCGTACCAGTCACTTGCTCATCCAGGAGCAGGCGCTATCGCTGAAGAACGACCTGGCCTATTTTCCGATGCCGTTCTTTGATACGCGAGGGCAGGAAAAGGCGATGGTAAACATGGTGTTCGCCGACTCCCCAACGTTGGGTGAACAGCGTGCAGCGGGCATACTGGCGTCTTATTTCGGTAGTTTGGCCGGTTGGCGCGGCACACAGTTCCCCGTGTTGTTTGACCAGTTGCCGGCGGTGAGCGAGCACAACAGGGCAATGCCCTCGATCGTCTTTGCCAGCAACGGACATCGGCCAAAAATGCTGGCAGACCTGCAGAAGTTCCCGCTGGTCCAGGCGCCATCCATTCAGATAATTGATAACCCCGCTGACGCTTACAGCAAGGTGCTGCTTGTGCTGGGGCGTAACGAAGACGACCTGGTCACTGCCGCGCAGACCCTCGCGCTAGGGGGAGGGTTGTTGAGTGGTTCGCAGATGACCTTGGACACGGTCCGGGACATACCGCGACGCCAGCCTTATGACGCGCCGAACTGGATGCGCACGGACCGCCCCGTGCGTTTCGCCGAGCTGATCAAGTACCCCGAGCAACTGCAAGCCAGTGGCTTGCGGCCGCAGCCGATCAGCCTTGAAATGAAGCTCCCGCCTGATCTTTTTTTCTGGCTCAATCGAGGCGTACCGCTGGAAACGCGGTATCGCTACACCGTGCCATCAACCAATGATGCATCACAGCTCAATATCAGCCTGAACAATCAGTTCATCAGCAGTTTGCCGCTGGGCAAGAATACTGGTGATGTGATCAAAGGCTTGAGCGCGATGGTGTTGTCCAGTGATTCGATCGACGCCAGCCACAAACTGTTGGTGCCGTCGTTAAAAATCGAAGACCGCAACACCCTGCGTTTTGACTTTAACTTTGCCAGTACCTTGAGCAGTGCCCAGAAGGGCCATTGCCAGACGTCCTTGCCGTCGACCAATCAGGTGCTGATCGACCAAGAGTCGACGATTGATCTTTCCGGCTACCATCACTACCTCCGGATGCCGGACCTGCGTGCCTTCGCCCGCAGCGGTTTCCCATTCAGCCGAATGGCCGACCTCTCGGAAACCATGGTGATGGTGCCCGCTCGCAGCGATGCCACGCAGATCAGTACCTTGCTTGAAACCCTCGCATGGATTTCAGCGCAGTCTGGCCTGCCGGCTTTCGGGTTGCGATTGTCAGACGACTGGAAAGCGGTCGCCAACATCGACGCAGATCTGCTGGTGATGAGCCAGATGCCTCAGAACCTGCGCAAGAGCCAAGACCTTACTCAACTGCTCGACCATACGCGATCCTCGATTCTGAATGCCTCACGCCAGCAGGCAGGTGGCGCGGGCATTGCGTATGCCGGTGAGTCCGCAGGTGAAGGCATCGCGGCAGCTTCGATCGCCAATGCGCCGCTGGCTGCGGTTATCGGGTTGCAGTCGCCATTCAATGCCCAGCGCAGCATTGTTGCCTTCCTGGCCAACAGTGATGAGGACCACCAACTGTTGCGTGATGTGCTCAACGACACTGGAAAACTGGACGCGATGACCGGCTCTGTGGTGTTGGTGCGTAGCAGTGGCGTTAGCGGCCAACAGGTGGGGGACCAATATTTCGTCGGGCATCTGCCATGGTGGATGTTGGTGTGGTACCGACTTTCCGATCAACCTGCCGTACTCGCAGCTGTAACGAGTATGAGCATGCTGTTGGGGGCTTTCCTGCTGTGGCGCGTCCTGCAGTGGGTCGCACGTCGGCGTCTGGCGAACAAGCCGTGAGGTTGCTCAAGGACATGGGGGCGCTTGCACTGGCGTTGAGCGTTGTGGCGCCGGTCAGCGCCAGCGAATGCCTGTGGCCCGCCTGGGAGGGTTACAAGCACGCGCTGTTGAGTCAGGACGGTCGTGTCATTGATCGTTCCTCGAAGCAACACATTACGACCTCAGAGGGGCAGGGGTATGGGATGTTCTTTGCCTTGCTGGCCAATGATCGGGACAGCTTTGCTCAGTTGTTGAACTGGACCCAGAACAACCTTGCCGAGGGTGATCTGAGCCGACACTTGCCGGCCTGGAAATGGGGCAAGGATCAGCACGGTCATTGGTCGGTGCTCGATACCAACAATGCCAGTGATGCCGACCTGTGGATCGCTTACAGCCTGCTTGAGGCCGGTCGCCTTTGGGGGCGGGAGGACTATGTGACGCTGGGGCGCAATATGCTCTGGCGCAGCGCCGCGCAAAGCCTGCGTAAACTGCCGGGGCTGGGTTTGATGCTATTACCTGGCGACACGGGGTTCGAGACCGCAGAGGGCTGGCGCCTGAACCCCAGTTACTTGCCGTTGCCGTTGCTCGCCCGGTTTTCCCAGGAGTCGTCGATTTGGGCCGAGCTGGCAGACAACACACGACGGATGTTGCTTGAGGGAACGCCCAAGGGCTTTGCCCCCGATTGGCTTCTCTGGCGCGAGGGTCAGGGCTGGAAGGTGGATGCTGTTAAAGGCAGTGAGGGTAGTTACGATGCGATCCGGGTGTACTTGTGGCTCGGCATGCTGGCGCCGGATGCCCCCGGACGGACCGATTTGCTCAAGCACTTCCTGCCGATGGTCGAGGTAAGCACTCATGACGGCTTCCCTCCAGCGTCTGTCGACAGTGCAACCGGGGCTCACACCGGTATTGGTCCTGTTGGCTTTTCGGCAGCGCTGTTACCCTTGCTGGCCAGTGATCCGACGTCCGTCGCGGCGCTGCAGGCCCAGCGCCAGCGCCTGCATCAGGAGCTGCCTCAGGCCAATGCGTATTACAACCAGTCGCTGACAATGTTTGGTCAGGGGTGGGATGACCATCGTTATCGATTCAACAAGGAGGGCCGGCTTGTGCCGAGCTGGGTTGATTCATGCAAAGAATAAGAACGTGGGGACTGTTGTTTAGCTGTCTATCGGGTGCAGCGCTGGCCCAACCAATGAGTAGCAATGATCAGCAGCAGTGGTTATTGGAGCAAGTCCGTATTGGCGAGGCGTCTTACCGTGAAGACCTGGTGCGTGACTCCTTGGCACGTCTGGAGTTGATCGCGCCCAACGACCCTGAAGTGCTGCTGGCCAAGGTGCGTCAGGCGTTGCAGCAAAAAAATCCAGCGCTGGCAGAGGCGCGCGTGGCGCAGTTACGCAGCCAGGCGCCAGGTTCCCCGCAACTGCAGCATGCTGAGGACCTGCTGATGCTGCAAACGCCGGAAGGGCAGAAGCGCTTGCAGGAAGCGCGCTTGCTGGCGGCGGCGGGGCGCGCCGAAGAGTCGGCCAAACTCTATGAGCAATTGTTCGACAAGGGCCCGCCTGATTTCATTACAACCATGGAATTCTGGAGTGTTCGCAGCAATATCCCAGCCCAGCGCGATATGGCTATTGAGCACTTGTATGAGCTGGATCAGCAGTACCCAGGCAATGTCGAATTGCAAAAGCTGATGGGCAGGCTGCTGACTGCGCAAAAACGTGATGCGGAACGCGAGTACAAAGCGCTGTTGGATATGCCGATGGGCAGTGAAAGTGCGCAGGCCTGGCAAGGCTTCATCGAGCACTACCGTCATTTGCCGATCAAGGAAGATGCCCGAAACCAACTGCAGCGCCAGCAGCAACTGCTGGGCGATCCTGCCTGGCGTGCTGGTATAACCGGCAAGAAGCTGGTTGATGAGGGGAAAAACGCCAATGCCGAAGCGGACTTGCGTCGTGCCTTGATCAAGTATCCCGAGGACCCCAGCCTGCATGGGGCCCTGGGTATTGCCCTGATGCGTCAGAAAAAGTACGAAGGCGCATATGACGCATTTTCCAGTGCGTTGAGCAAAGAGCAGGATTCCCGTTGGATCAGCAAGTGGGCCGATCTCAAGACAGCCAACTATCAATGGATGCTGTTACAGAAAGGCGATGCCGCATTAGAGCGAAAGGAGTACAGCGCCGCTCAGGGCTTTTACCAACGTGCCCATGATGCCAAGCCCGGCGATGCCGATGCCCTGGTCGGGCTGGCTGCTGTCGCCCGTGCGCAACAGCGTGATACGCAAGCTGAAACGCTGCTGCTCAAGGCACGCAAACTCGAGCCTGGCAATGGCAGTGTCGTGCGTGCACTGGTGAGGCTTTACCAATCACAATCGCCGGGCAAGGCAGAAGCCTTTCTCGACAGCCTGTCGCCGTCCGAACAGCGAGAGTTTGCCGCCTTGCGCGATAGCTTGGCGCTGGATCGGCTCAAGGCGCAGGCCGATGCGGCGGCACAGCGTGCCGACTGGGCACAGGTGGCTGCCTCATTGAGCAAGGCCAGGGTATTGGCGCCAGACGATCCGTGGTTGACCTATCGTTTGGCCAACAGTCAGCGTGAGTTGGGGCAACGCGCAGCTGCCGATGACAGTTTCCGTCAATTGTTGCAGCGCAAGGGGCAGGACAGCGAAACCCGCTACGCCCATGCCCTCTACCTGGCCAGTGATTCGCGCGATGCCGAGGCTCAGGATTCGCTCTCGAAAATACCCGTATCGGCATGGACCGATAACATGCACGAACTGGCCAACCGGTTGCGTCGTCGCCAGCTGCAAGCCCAGGTCTCGGCGCTGCGTGAGCGCGGTCAGGAAGATCAGGCTGAGGCTTTGTTGCTGCGTTCAGCCACGGTTGACGACTACGCGACGCTGGCTGACTGGTCATTGCAGCGGGGCGAGTATGCCAAGGCTCAACGTTACTATCGGACTGTTCTGGAGAAGGAACCACAGAACGCCGACGCCCAGCTGGGGATGATCGAAACCCTGATTGCCAGCGGCCAAAAAGCATCGGCGCGTCAAGCGCTGCAATCACTCAAGCCTTCCCAGGACGTGAGTCACGATCCGGCGTATCAGCGTCGGCTGGCCAA
The DNA here is from genome assembly GCF_053629555.1 of Pseudomonas sp. HLS-6 TE3448. Lineage (NCBI taxonomy): Bacteria > Pseudomonadati > Pseudomonadota > Gammaproteobacteria > Pseudomonadales > Pseudomonadaceae > Pseudomonas > Pseudomonas sp. HLS-6 TE3448. The sequence goes on from NZ_JBRJIO010000001.1 coordinate 3,290,074, forward strand.
TGCCTGGGCTGCGGTGGGCGAGCGTGAAAAGGCCAATGCGGTGTTCGCCCAGTTGATGAAGACACCACAGACCGACCCCGTGATATACCGCGATGCGGCTCGTTCGATAGCCAAGGATAACCCTCAGCAGGCGTTGGACTATTACGCACGGGGCATGGCGGCTGCTGGCATGCTGACACCCGAGCAAGCCGTACCGCGGGATGATCGAGCCCTGACCCTGGCGAGCCGTGAGCAAGACGGCGATGATTGGTTGGCAAGCAGCTTGCGCAGTGATGTCGACAAGCTGTACCAACAGACGAGCCCGACGATCACCCTTTACCACGACTACCTCTGGCGTACCGACAACTCAGCGTCAGGTATCTCCGATCTGGTGACCCAGACCAGCATCGTGCGGGTTGATACGCCGCTGCTTGAAGGGCACGGCTTCCTGCAGGCGGAAAACATTGACCTGAATGCCGACAGCTTCAAGACCAACGCCGATGGCCGTACCACGACGGACTTCGGCACCTGTTCGGTGCAGTTGCGTAGACAGAGTACGGGAGCCGTGTTGCCCAAGGGGTGCGTGAACGAATCGCAAAGTGTCAGTGGCCCTGCCATGGCACTGGGCTGGAACAACGCTCAATGGTCTTTCGACCTTGGCCGTACCCCGGACACGTTTGAAATTCCCAATTGGCTGGGGGGCGTCAGCTACGGCAGTGATTGGCACACACTCGGCTGGCGGCTGACCGCCTCGCGGCGGCCCGTTTCCAACTCCGTGGTGTCGTATTCCGGCGCTGTCGACCCTAATACCGGGATTCGTTGGGGTGGCGTTACGTCCAATGGGTTGACCCTGAGCCTGAGCCACGACCAGGGAGGGGTTGACGGTATATGGGCCAGCCTTGGCAGCTACTGGCTGCGTGGTAAAAACGTCGAGAACAACCAGAAGCGTTCGGCGATGGCGGGTTACTATTACCGGCTGATCGATCGTGCCGATGAGCGCCTGCGTACCGGGTTGACCCTGATGTACTGGGGTTACGATAACAATCAGGACGAATACACTCTGGGTAACGGTGGGTACTACAGCCCGCAGAAGTACTACTCAGTGAGCGTTCCGCTGAACTATAACTGGCGCAACAGCGACTGGTCGGTGCGTCTTGAAAGCTCGGTTGGCTGGTCTCACGCCAATACTGATGCCATCTCCAGTTCCAAGCTTCAGAGCTTGATAAGAAACGCAGGTTATGAAGTGCTGGATGGCGGCAGCCTGACGTCGAGCTCGGGTAGCAGCAGCGGCGCCAGCATCCGCCTCCAGGGCTTGTTCGAGCGTCGACTCACGGATCACATGGTCCTCGGGTCGGGCATCACCTGGCAGCACAGCGACGCTTACGCGCCCAGTACGGTCGTTCTCTACCTGCGGTACAGCTTTGATGTCTGGCAAGGCAACTTGCCGCTACCGATAGAGCCGGTGACACCTTACGCTGACTTCCTCTAGTCATTGCGCGAACAGCCGTTCCGCCCCTTGTGATCTGCGACGCTAGTCGCAGATCATTCGTCTGTATTTTTAAACGCTTCTAGCCTGCTGGTTTGTGTCAGGTCACCTGTTGCTGCAGGTGATAAAGCGCTCGCGTCCCTTAAGGAAAGTTCCCGACAGATAGGTTAATATCAAGTGAAGGCAAATTGACATCATTTAACAAAACAACCTGCCATCATCTGCAGGGAGGCCAAGTGAGTAAACGTCCTTACAGGACAGGATTGCGCCAATGGATCTGGCAAGCATTTGTGCAAAGCGCTTTGATTCCGCTGGTGTTGGTGGAAACGATACTGATAGCTTGCTACTTGTTCAGTAACCAAGCCGTTCGCGAATCCCAGCTCGAGTACCTGGAGCACAATGCAGTCGACAGCCTCAGCGCTACCGCCGAGCAAAATGCACGTATTGTTCAGGATCAGCTCGGGCATATTGCTGGCATCACGGGCATGTTTGCTCAAATGACAGCCAACGCATTGCATACCCCTGCTCAGGGAGCAATGGAAAGCCTGGCGCGCACGTCGAGCGGGGCGCTTTTCAGCCCGCATGACCTCGGTGGAGCGGCGTCCTTCTACTCGTCTGTAACGCCCCCTTCGCGCCAGGACCTGAGCAAGGTCAGGCGACTGGCACAACTTGATCCGTTGATGCGTGAAATCAAGCGTCACGAGCCGCTGGTGGCGAGCCTTTACTTCAATAGTTGGGACAGCTACAACCGCATCTACCCCTGGATTCGCGCTGACGAGCAGTACCCACATGATATGCAGATTCCTGGGTACAACTTTTACTACCTTGCCGACGCCAAACATAATCCGCAGCGCACTGCACGCTGGACCGATGTCTACCTTGACCCGGCGGGGCATGGCTGGATGATGTCGGCGATTCAGCCGGTCTACACAGGAGACTTCCTCGAGGGCGTAGTAGGCCTGGATATTACGGTGGGCGGCATCCTCGATGAAATCGGCAAGCTCAAGGTGCCGTGGGGCGGCTACCTGATGCTGGTCAGCAACGACATGAAAATCATGGCGCTGCCGCCAGAGGCTGAGCATGACTTTGCGTTGCGTGAGCCCCCCTCGCAGGACACGCAGAAAGCACTGCAAGGCGATCACTTGAGGTCTGACGATTTCAGTCTGGCGCAGCGAGCGGATTTCAATGACCTTGTGGGTGCGCTTGCCCGGCAGAGCAGCGGCAATACCGAGGTGATGCTGAGCGGCCGCCCGCACTTGGTCGCCTGGAGTGAAATACATCCAGCCGGTTGGCGTTTGCTGGCGATTGCCGACACGCGGGAGGTCATGGCCGCGACCAACAACCTGGCCAGCCACTACCGCAACATCGGCTATTTGATGATTGTCGGGTTGGTGGTGTTCTATCTCGGGTTCTTCACGTTCATGTGGGTCCGTGCCCGCACGCTCAGCGAACGGCTGCGGCGTCCCATCGGCGACATTGGTGAGATGTTGCAGCAGATCGGTCGCGGCGTATGGCATCCACAACGTGCCGTGTCGGATATTCAAGAGTTGGACGACATGGCCGGCGATGTGCTGTCCATGGGCAAGCAACTTGCGTCCAGCGAGGCGCAACGTAACACGGCCCAGCAGCACCTGAACCTGGTCGTGGAGAGCATAACCGCAGGTCTGTGGGAGTATCGTCTTGAGGACGACCGTCTGTTGCTGCACGGTGAGCTCTGCCAACGCTTCAACCTTGCAGGCTCAGAGCTGACGCGAGCGGCCTTCCATCGTCACGTCCACGCTGAGGATATCCCGGCCCTGGACAAGGCACTGGATGCACTTCGCCAGGGGCATACGTCGCGACTCGATCTGGAACTGCGCCTGTTGCGGGCGGATGGAACGCCGCTCTGGTTGCTTTGCCGGGGTCGCCTGATTGAAGAGAACGGCGCTGAGGCGCGTGTTGCAGCAGGTACCTTCGTCGACATCGACACCCTCAAACAGGTGGAAGAGGATCTGCGTCGCCGCACCTTGGAGGCGCAGGCCGCAAGCCAGGCCAAGTCGCGCTTCATCTCCAGCATGAGCCATGAGCTGCGTACACCGCTCAATGCCATTTATGGTTTCGCCCAGTTACTCCGCATGCAGGCGGATGAACAAAAGGCCGAGGTGCAGCCACTGAACGAAATCCTTGGGGCCAGCGAGCACCTCACGCATCTGGTCAACGACTTGTTGGACTGGTCCAGCTTGCAGGCCGAGACTCAGCGCCTGCAACTGCGGGCTGTTGAGGTGACTGGCCTGATGCGCGAGTGTGCCGAAATGGTCCGTTCCCAGGCCGAGGCTGCCGGGCTGCACCTGATCCTGCAGCCGACGCAAGGTTCACTGAGTGTACTGGCTGATGCCCGGCGTTTGCGTCAGGTCCTGCTTAACCTGCTGTCCAACGCGATCAAGTACAACCGCCCTGAAGGGCGCCTGCTAATGGGCGTGGAAACCTGTGGTGATCGGGTTCGGTTGTTTGTCGAGGACGGCGGGTACGGTATTGCCCCGGAGTTGCAGCATGCGCTGTACGAGCCTTTCCAGCGTCTTGGAAAGGAAAACACGGCCATTCAGGGTACCGGCATTGGCCTGGCGTTATGTCGTGAGCTTGCTGAGCTGATGAGCGCACGTATGGGGCTGTGCAGTGAGCCAGGTGTTGGCAGCCGTTTCTGGATCGACTTGGCCCATGCCAATGCCCGCCCGGCACATGCCGTGTCGGCACCTGCGCCGCGGTTGTACTACGTGGGTGACGACGATGCGACCCGCCACTGCATTGACACTACGCTTCAGGGGATGGTGACGCTGGATGCCGGAAGCCTCGCCGAGTGCCTGTTACAGGTTCGCGCCCAGGGTGCTCCGGCAATATTGCTGGTCGATTGCGACCGGCAGGGCAGCGAGCTCGGCGATTCACTGCAACAACTGCGACGCATGCCCGGTGGCGATGGGATGCTTGTGATTCTGCTGGGCTCTTGCCCCAGGTCATTGGCGATGCTGGGGTGTGAGTTTCAGGCGGTACTCAAGCAACCACTCGCGTCGGATGAACTGCGAGCGTTGGTCAGCGCACTGCTGCAACAGGAGAGTCTGAATGTTTACTGATATTCCCGCGGATACTCGCATTGTCATTATCGACGACGTCGCGGCTAACCTGCGCTTGCTTGAGTCAAGTCTGAAGGCCTTTGGCCTGAAACATGTGAAAAGCTTTGCCGACTCCGGTACAGGGCTGTGTTGGTTGCAGGAGCAGCCTTGGGATCTGCTTTTACTGGACCTGGACATGCCGGCCCCGGATGGATTCGAAATTCTGCGCCAGCTCAGTGGGCGTGACCGCTCACGTTCGCCAGTGATTATTCTGAGTGCCTTGAGCGAGCCTGAGCACCGTCGTCTGGGGCTGGAGTTGGGTGCCAATGACTACCTGAGCAAGCCCCTGGATCTGACCGAGTTGGTCTTGCGTGTGCGCAACTGCCTGCGCCTGTCCCAGGCAACCGAGAAGCTGCAAGACCTCAACCGAGAGCTGGAGGACAAAGTGCGTGAGCGCACCCTTCAGTTGCAAGACAGCTATTGCGCCGTAATCAGGGCCCTTAGCCGCGCTGCAGGTTACCGCGATGATGATACTGGCGAGCATACCTTGCGCATCGGTAATACTGCAGCCCTGTTGGCGCAGGCCATTGGGATGTCGGCGCGTTGGTGCGAGCTCATTCGCATGGCGGCGCCCATGCACGACCTCGGCAAGATCGGCATTCCTGACCGGATTTTGCGCAAGGAAGGGCCGCTCACGCTGGAAGAGCGCCAGGAAATGATGGGGCACTCGCGTATCGGGTATAACATTCTGCATGAGGAGCAGGCCACGGAACTGACCGAGCTGGCTGCTGAAATCGCTCTGTGCCACCACGAGAAGTGGGATGGCAGCGGCTACCCGCGTGGTCTTGCAGGAGAAGCAATTCCGCTGGCGTCGCGCATTGTTGCCCTATGCGACGTTTACGATGCGTTGCGCATGCCTCGCCCCTATAAGTGCGCTTGGAGCCCCGAGCGTACACAGGCCTATATTCTTGAGCAGGCTGGCCGACACTTTGATCCGAACCTGGTGCTGGTAATGCAACGCCATTTTGATGCGATCGAACAATTGATAACAGAGAGTTCAGGGAAGGACGGTAATGAGAGGCGAGATGATCTCTGCTCCGTTTCATCTGGTTGATGGATAGCCTTGTCACATATTTGAAATATTTGTCGCCACAGCCATCCTGTTGTTTTTGAATTTGTTTTCATTGGTGCTGCCAAACATTAACAAATCTTAATTAACTTCTTGTCGCGGGTTAGCTCGGCTTGTTTTTTGAGCATAGGCGCAGAATAGAGTGCCCCTTGTTTAAAAGAGTGATGGCGCATCGCCATTTATGTATTGCAAAATCGCATCAGTCAAAATAAGCTTCAGTCAGCTGGTGCATTACAGTGATTTGGAAGTGGTACTTTTCCCCAGCGATTAGATCATGGATCGATTTTTAAATGCTTATTGGAGGCATCAGTCTCCAATAATCAATCTCGTTCCGAGAGGTCATGATCTTGAGAAGCAGTTTGCCGATTTTCCCCCACACGCTAAGCGTTCCATTAGCGCAGCGACTGAAAACGTACTTCCCAATGAGCCAGCAAATGGCTGAAGCCTCCGGTCACAGGGCCAACATTACGGTGAGCTTTCCTCTGTTGCAGATGGCCTGAAGCTCACTGCGCAACAGCGCAATGTCCTGGTTGCGTGCTTTGATAGTTCGTTGCCAAGCGGCCCAGACCGCAGTGCTTCTTCTTGTAGATTGGGGTATCAGATGGCAAACCTTATGGAAACGGTGAACAGCCGCACTCAGTTGGCTGGGCAAAACCGTCTTGAACTGCTGCTTTTCCGCTTTAACGAAAATCAATTGTATGGCATCAACGTATTCAAGGTACGCGAAGTACTCAAGTGTCCTCGACTGTCGGCACTGCCAATGTCCCATCGCGTGGTCTGCGGTGTAGCGAATGTGCGTGGCGCATCCATCCCGATATTGGACCTGGCGCTAGCCACTGGACTGCCGGGTGTTAAAGACCACAGTACAGCCTTTGTCATCATTACTGAATACAACACCAAGACCCAAGGATTTCTGGTCAGTGCGGTAGAACACATCGTCAACCTTAATTGGGAAGGTATACATCCGCCACCCACGGGCAGTGGTACGCATAACTACCTTACTGCGGTAACGCAGGTGGACGGCAAACTGGTTGAAATCATCGATGTGGAAAAAGTACTGGCCGAAGTTTCGCCCGTTTCTGAACAGATTTCCGAGGGCGTAATTTCTGCCTCTATCCAGACGGCAGCTGCCAGGTTATGCGTGCTGACGGTAGATGACTCTTCTGTTGCGCGTAAACAGGTTTCCCGATGTCTGGAGGCCGTGGGTGTAGATGTGATCTCCCTCAGCGACGGGCGTCAGGCGTTAGACTATTTGCACCACATGCTCGATGAAGGGAAGAAACCAGATCAAGAATTGCTGATGATGATTTCTGATATCGAGATGCCGGAAATGGATGGCTATACCCTGACTGCGGAAGTCCGCAACGACCCACGGATGCACGACTTGCACATTGTGTTGCACACGTCCTTATCCGGCGCCTTTAATCAGGCGATGGTAAAAAAAGTGGGTGCTGACGACTTTCTGGCCAAGTTTCGCCCCGACGATCTAGCCGGTCGAGTCATTGAGCGAATGCAACAGCTGGGTGCTTGAAAGCGCTTTTGAAAACCCTGATCGGCAACACGAAAAATAACGGTATAGCGTCATGTTGAAGCGCATAGCTGTCACAGATTTACGCGTGGGTATGTACATCACAGAGTTTTGCGGGGCCTGGACTGATCATCCCTTCTGGAGAGAACGCTTTCTACTGAACAGCGATAGCGATTTAAGACGAATAGTGGACTCAGCAATACGCGAAGTCTGGATTGAAACCAGCAAGGGTTTAGATGCCGGAGCCGATGTACCGGCTGTTGGTGTGGCACAGGTCAACTCTTCTGCTGATGCAGTATTGGCCGCGGTCGCAGAGCGAAAAGTAAAAACGCTAGCGAAGGTTTCCATGGAAGAGGAAGTACTCGCGGCCCTGCGACTTTGTGGGCGCTCGAAAACAGCTATCATGGAAATGTTCAACCAAGTACGAATGGGCTGTGCGATTGATCTGCAGGGTGTCAACCAGTTGGTGGATACCATTGCCAACTCTATCGTGCGGCATCCACATGCCTTGATCAGCTTGGCACGCCTTAAAAGCGTAAACGAATACACCTACATGCATTCCGTTGCGGTCAGTGGGCTGATGATCGGGTTGGCACGTCAGTTGGGCCTCTCGCAGAGTACTGTCCATGAAGCCGGCCTCGCGGGGCTTTTGCACGATATAGGGAAAATGGCAATCCCACTGGAAATACTCGATAAACCTGGAAAACTGACGGGCGAGGAGTTCAGTGTGATCTATCAGCACCCTGAACTCGGTGCGCGTATCTTGATGGACAGCCATCACGTCAGTGCCATGGTGCTTGATGTGTGTTTACACCATCACGAAAAAGTCGACGGCACAGGCTACCCGCATAAGCTATCAGGCGAACAGATCAGCATGCTTGGGCGTATGGCAGCTGTTTGTGATGTGTATGATGCAGTTACATCGGATCGACCTTACAAGAAGGGTTGGGGGCCTGCAGACGCCATGCACAAGATGGCCGAATGGGAAGGGCATTTTGACCCTGTCATTTTCCAAGCATTCGTCAAGTACATGGGGATCTATCCAGTCGGCTCCCTCGTTCGATTGGAAAGCGGACGTCTGGCGGTCGTGCTTGAACAGAACGAGTCCTCTCTGCTGACTCCCAAGGTGAAGGTGTTTTTTTCAACTCAGAAAAAAATGTCGATTCCACAAGAAGTTGTCGACTTGAGCAAAAAGAAATCGGCAGACCGTATTGTCAGTCGAGAGGCTCACGACGCCTGGAATTTCAAGAACCTGAATTATCTCTGGACAGGGCAATAACAACGTCATCGAGGTTAGCGCTGGAGCGTGAGGCCTTTTGGGTTTAACGGAGCGGCCTACGGCACTGTGCTCACGGACACCAATGCCGGGAACTCCTCGGGGGTCAGGGTTTCTTTCTCCAATAGCAGTCTTGCGCCGGTATCCAGATCGGTCCGGCGCTGTTCAAGCAACGCCTTGGCTCGACTGTAGGCATCCTCAAGCAGCCCTCTGATCGCCAGGTCGATCTCGCGCGCGGTATGTTCCGAATAGTCCTTGTCGCGTGCGGCCAGCAGGTTTTCTCCCAGGTAACTTGCGGTGTGCCGCTCCAGCACGGCCTGGCCGAGGGTTTCACTCATGCCAAAACGGGTAACCAACTGCCGGGCGATGTCGGTGGCCTTGGCGAGGTCGTCGGCGGCCCCGGTGGAGATTTGGCCATAGACGATGAATTCGGCAGCACGCCCGGCCATGAGCACGACCATACGGTCTTTCAGCGTCTGGCAACTGACCAGGTAGTGATCGGCGTTTGGACGTTGCAGGGTGTAGCCCAGGGCGCCGACCGCACGGGGTACGATGGAGACCTTATGCACCGGGTCCATGGCCGGCAGCGTTGCTGCGGCCAAGGCGTGGCCCATTTCGTGATAGGCGACCACCTGGCGCTCCTGCGGCAGCAGCAAGCTGCTTTTGCGCTCCACGCCGGCAACGATTCGTTCCACTGCGGCAGTGAAGTCATCTAGCGTGACGGTCTGGGCGCCGCGTCGGGTTGCGACGATCGCCGCTTCGTTGACCAGGTTCGCCAGGTCTGCACCGGTAAAGCCCGTGGTGATGTCGGCGATACGTTCGCTATTGATCGATGGGTCAACCGTGACGTTCTTCAGGTGGACCTTGAGAATCTCGCTACGGCCTTTGCGGTCAGGCCGGTCGATAATGATCTGCCGGTCGAAGCGACCGGCGCGCATCAGTGCCGGGTCGAGGATTTCGGGGCGGTTGGTTGCTGCCAGCAAGACCACCCCCTCGCGCGGATCGAAGCCATCCAATTCGGCCAGCAACTGATTGAGTGTCTGCTCTTTTTCATCGTTGCCACCAAAGGCACCGACCCCGCGCATTTTCCCCAAGGCATCCAGTTCATCGATAAAGATGATGCAGGGCGCGGCAGCACGGGCCTGCTCGAAGAGGTCGCGCACCCTGGCCGCGCCCACGCCCACGAACATCTCGACGAACTCCGAGCCGGAAATGGAAAAGAACGGTACACCCGCTTCACCGGCCACGGCCTTGGCGACCAAGGTCTTGCCGGTGCCTGGAGGCCCGACCAACAGGATACCTTTGGGGATGTGGGCGCCCAGGCGAGCGTACTTGGCCTTGTCTTTCAGGAAGGAGACGATTTCGACCAGTTCGGCCTTGGCCTCGTCGATCCCCGCTACATCCGCGAAGGTCACGCCCGTCTCTTGCTGGACGAAGATTTTTGCCCTGGATTTTCCGACTCCCATCAGGCCGCCCATGCCTTGCTTCCCTGCCATCGAGCGCATGATCAGGTTCCAGACAAACATCAACAACACCAGTGGCATGAGCCAGCCCAGCAACTGGCTGCCAAAGGAGCTTTCCGGTATGCCGGTAAAGCGGATATCGGCTCCGGACGCACTGAGCTCAGTGGCCAAGGCCGGGTCGACCCGTACCGTCGAAAACTGCTTATGGCCGTTGATCGGTTCTTCCAGTGTGCCGGAAATCTGCTCACGCTCGATCTTCAGGTCCGTGACTTTATGGGCCTCCAACAGTTGGAGGAACTGGCTGTAAGGAATGGGTTCTACCGGATTCCGATTGGACTGCATGAACTGCAGCATGACCAGGGCGATAAAGGCGAACGCAAAGAATGCAAATTCCCAGCGAAAGTTCTTCATGGCTGCGGCTCGTCATGAACCGCGCAGCCGCGGACTGGCTCAAGTGATGGCATGGCCCACTTCCTTTAAGGTTTTGATGCTTCAACCATAGAACAAAGCGTAGCTGGCGGAGCAGTTTGGCTATGCAGGAACATCTCGCCTACGCTTGATCTGTTGCATCAACCCTTTTGGGCCGAATGCCCAACATGGATTGCCCCGGTTCAACAAACGGGGCATGTCGCACTGGGGGCACCCTTGAGGCCAATTCAACGGTATGCAAACGCCGACAGCTTCTGTCATCTGCGCCTGGCGTCGCTGAGCGACACGGCGCCAGTTCGTCCACGATTGCAATCCTGACGTGACCACTGTGCCGTTCATGTCGCAGTTGCCCTATCGAGCCCTGTTGGTAGTGTCCGCTATCACGTTGTTGGCCGGCGGGTTTCTCTACCTGAACGCGCAGACCGCACTGGCGCATGGGCTGTGGCTGGCGGGGGTGTTGCCGGTCCTGCTGGGGCTTGCCATTGATATCGTCAAAACCCTGTTGCGTCGTCAAGCTGGGGTTGATGTGCTGGCCTTGCTGTCGATCAGCCTGGCGCTGGCGCTGGACGAAGTCTTCACGGCAGCGGTCATTGGCCTGATGGTGGCCAGCGGGCGGGCCCTGGAAGATTACGCCCAAGCGCAGGCTCGCCGTGAAATGACGGCATTGCTGAACCGAGCCCCACGCTTGGCTAACCGTTATGAAGACGGTCAACTGCGGCAGGTCAGTCTTGATCAGGTGGTGCCGGGCGACAGATTGTTGGTACGCAGCGGTGAAGTGGTGCCGGTTGACGGTACCTTGAGCGGCACGGCAGAGCTGGACGAGTCCACCTTGACCGGGGAGTCCTTGCCCGCTCGGCGGCTGTCCGGCGACACCGTGCGCAGTGGGGCGATCAACGCCGGTGCGGCGTTTGACATGATGGCGAGCGCCAGCGCTGCCGATAGCACGTTTGCCGGGATCGTCCGGCTGGTTGCCTCGGCACAAGCAACGCGTAGCCCGGTCACCCGACTGGCGGACCGTTATGCCCTGTTGTTCGTACCGCTGACGCTGGCCGTGGCAGGCGCGGCCTGGTTTTTTACCGGCGACCCGATTCGGCTGCTGGCGGTATTGGTCGTCGCAACGCCGTGCCCACTGATTCTGGCGGTGCCGGTGGCGATTGTTTCCGGCGTGTCCCGCTGCGCGCGCAGAGGGGTGCTGGTGAAAGGGGGCGGTGCGCTGGAACGGCTTGCTCAGGCCAACATCCTGTTTTTCGACAAGACCGGTACCCTGACGGGAGGCAATGCGCGCCTCGTTGCCATTCAGTGTGAGCCAGGCACCGCTGCCGAGGAGGTCCTGCGCCTTGCGGCGTCCCTGGAGCAGGCCTCCAATCACGTGATTGCCGCCGCGGTAGTGGCTGCGGCACGTGAGCGCGGCCTTGTGCTCTCAGTACCGACGCAAGTGGCCGAGGAACCGGGGGCAGGGGTGTCTGGACGGGTGGATGGCAAGACAGTAAGCGTCGGTAGCTTTGCCTATGTGATGCGCTCCACTGCGCCGGCAGCCTGGAGCCAGTTGTTTCTTCAAAGCCTGAGGTACGACGGCGCATGTGGGGTGTTTGTCGGGGTTGAGGGCGTGATGCTCGGGGCGCTGCACCTGACCGACGAGATTCGGCTGGAGACACCGAGAGCCCTGCGCCTGTTGCGCAGAGCGGGGATAGAGCGCTTCGTGATGCTGACCGGCGACCGGCAAAACGTTGCCGAGTCGATCGGCGCGGTACTCGGCGTAAGCGAGGTCCTTGCCGAGCAAACGCCTGGCGACAAGCTCGCCGCCATCCAGGCGGCACGCCGCGATGGCGTGGTCATCATGGTGGGCGACGGCGTGAATGATGCCCCGGCGCTGGCGGCGGCCGACATCGGTGTCTCCATGGGAGTACGCGGCGCAGACGCCTCGTCCGAGGCGGCGGATGTGGTCTTGCTGGTAGACCGTCTGGATCGCCTGGCGGAAGCACTGATAGTGGCACGTCGAACGCGCCGCATTGCGGTTCAGAGCGTTGGTGTCGGCATGGGGCTGACTCTGGTGGCGATGATCGCTGCAGCGTTCGGCTATTTACCGCCTGTCGCAGGCGCCCTGTTGCAGGAGGTGATCGATTTGCTCGCGATCCTCAGTGCGTTGCGTGCTCGCCAGTCGGGTTCGGCACGCCCGGCGGGCGTGTTGTCGAGCGAGCAGTGGGCACAGTTGCAGGTTGAGCACCAACAGCTCAAGCCCGTGCTGGAGAGTGTCAGGTCCCTGGCCGACCGCCTGAATAGCCTGTCCGGCCCGGTTGCGGCAGCTGAACTCGCTGCGTTGAACGAGCGTTTACTGAATCAGCTACTGCCTCACGAGCGCCAGGACGACAGTGAGCTGTACCCACGCATTGCCATCCTGACAGGGGGTGATGACCCGATGGCGGCGATGAACAATACACACCGCGAGATTTTTCGTATTACCCGGCGGCTTGCACACATTGCGCAGGATCTGCCGGCAGAAGGGCCCGACTCCGCCTACCTGCAGGAAATCCAGCGGCTCTTGTACGGCCTGGATGCGATTCTGCGTATGCATTTTGCTCAGGAAGAGGAGCTCTATCACGCGTTCAGGGACAGTGCCTGAGTTGCGCGCCACACATCCGGGAACGTCTGCAAATGTGGGCTTTTTTGATAAAAGTCAAGGCTGCCCGGGGGCATTCATGGAGGCTGTCAGTACAGGTCGGTGGCTGAACTACCCCGGAGTGCATGCTGATGGCTCACACAAAAATTCTCTTCCGTTCCGCTGCGCGCGAGAAGATTCTCTGCGGTGCGGCGCAATTGGCAGATGCGGTTCGCGTGACCCTCGGGCCCAAATCGAAATCGGTGCTGATCCAGAGCAAATGGGGCAACCCCATCGTCTGCAATGACGGTGTGACCATTGCCAAACGGGTCGATCTGCAGGACCCCGAGGAGAACCTCGGTGCGCAGATGCTGCGTCAGGCGGCCGAGCGTACGGGCGATGCAGTGGGGGATGGCACCAGCACCTCGACCTTGCTGGCCCATGCGATCCTCGCCGATGGCATACGCAACGTCGTCGCGGGCGCCAGTGCCATTGACCTCAAGCGCGGCCTGGACCGTGGGTTGGCGCTGGTGATGCAGTCGCTGCATGACCAGTCGCGTCCGGTGAGCTCCTTCAAAGAGAAGGCCCAGGTGGCCACACTTTCGGCTCATAACGATGCCAGCATCGGTCAATGGGTGGCGGATGCCCTGGAAAAAGTCGGTATTGAGGGCGTCGTCAGCGTCGAAGAGTCCAAGACCACCGAAACCATGGTCGAAGTCATGGAGGGCATGCGCTTCGACCGTGGTTATGTCTCGCCGTATTTTGTGACCGATACCGAGAAAATGCAGGTGGAGCTCGATGAGGTTTACCTGCTGCTCTGTGACCACAAGATCGGCCTTCTCAAAGACCTGCTGCCACTGCTTGAGAAGGTTGCTAAAAGTGGCCAGCCGCTGGTGCTGATTGCCGATGACATCGAGGGTGAAGCCCTGACCACGCTGGTCGTCAACCAGATTCGCGGCGTATTGCGCGCAGTGGCGATCAAGGCCCCGGGGTTTGGTGACCGACGCAAGGAGATGCTCCAGGACATTGCCGTCCTGACCGGTGGAACGGTGATTTCCAGCGAGCTGGGCATTGAGTTGGAACAGGTCGAATTGAGCCAGTTGGGGCAAGCGCATCGTGTCGTCGTACAGAAGGACAGCACGGCACTGATTGGCGGCGCCGGTACGCGTGAGGCGATTGAGGCGCGGCTGCAACACCTGCGTCAGCAAATGGACAGCACCACCAGCGACTACGATCGCGAGAGGCTTCAGGAGCGCCTGGCCAGGCTGTCGGGCGGTGTTGCGGTGATCCGTGTAGGCGCACCTTCCGAAGCCGAGATGAAAGTCCGCAAGGATGCCCTGGATGATGCCATTTCAGCGACGCGTGCGGCCATTGCCGAGGGCATCGTCCCTGGCGGTGGGCTGGCGCTGCTCAAGGCCATTCCGGTGATTGCGGCCGAGGAAGCGACCAGTGAAGGGGACTTCAAGACAGGACTGCAGATTCTGCGCCGGGCCTTGGAGGCACCGGCGAGGGTGATTGCGGAAAACTCTGCGGTAGATGCCGGGGTCGTCGTTGCGCGCATGCTCGCAGAGCCCGCCAACATTGGCTTTGATGCCTCCAGCAACCGCTACGTGGACATGTTCGAGGCTGGCATCATCGACCCGACAAAGGTGGTGCGCATCGCCTTGGAAAACGCGGTGTCAGTGGCCAGCATCCTGCTGTTGACCGAAGCCACCATGACCGATATCCCGGAAAAGGAACCATCACCGTCCATGCAGCTCCCTGAGTGACAGGCCCCCGTACCTGTCGCTCAGGAGGGGGCTTTGCGCTAGCCGGGCAGGGCACTCAAGAGGTCAATCATGCATCCGACGCTTATTACCAAAACCATGGGCGAGTGCCCGGTGACACCGAATTGGCTCGATAGCAGGCAAGCCCGGGAAAGGTTTTCCTGGCAGGCGCAAGCAGCCGAGTTGGGCGGGTTGCCGGGTGGAGGGTTGAACCTCGCCCATGAGGCCGTTGACCGGCATGCGCTGGGCGAGCGCCGGGAGCATACGGCATTGCGGCTGGTTGAACGTAACGGCGGTTGCCGAGACATCAGCTATGCCCAACTGAGCCTGCTGAGCAATCGTTTTGCCAGCCTGCTGAACCGCTTGGGTGTGCAGCCGGGCGAGCGCGTGTTCATGCTGTGCAACCGAGGGCTGGAGTTGTACCTCGGCGTGCTTGGCGGCTTGAAGCTTGGTTGCGTGGTGTCGCCACTGTTCTGTGCATTTGGTCCCGAGCCGATCGAAACGCGCCTGCGCCTTGGCGAGGGTCGCGTGCTGTTGACCACTGAAGCGCTCTATCGACGTAAGGTCGCGGCCATTCGTGAGCGCTTGCCCGCCCTCCGGCATGTGCTGCTCTATGACGAACAGGGCGCCGAGATCGAGCCGTTGGCCGGCACACTCCGCTTGCAGCCGTTGTTGGACGAGGCCGATGAGCAGTTCCCGGTTGCCCAGACTACCCCTGACAGCCCTGCGCTTTTGCACTTCACCAGTGGCACGACGGGCACGCCCAAGGGGGTGCTGCATGTCCATGGTGCGGCGTTGACTCACCGGGTCACGGGCAAGTACGCGTTGGATCTGCACCCTGATGATATCTATTGGTGCAGCGCCGATCCTGGCTGGGTCACGGGTACCTCCTATGGCATTTTCGCGCCCCTGTTGCTGGGGGTGACCAGTGTGGTCGACAGCAACGAGTTCGACGCCGAGCGCTGGTACTGCATGCTTGAAGCCCAGCGGATTACGGTCTGGTACACGGCACCGACGGCGATCCGGTTACTGATGAAAGCCGGCGCAGCACTGGCGCACAACCATCATTTTGACTGTTTGCGGTTCATTGCCAGCGTTGGCGAGCCGCTTAACCCAGAGGCGGTCTGGTGGGGCAAGGAAGTGTTGGGCCTGCCGATCCATGACAATTGGTGGCAGACCGAAACGGGCGGCATCATGATTGCCAACACCGTGTCGATGGACATCAAGCCCGGCTCCATGGGCAAGCCGCTGCCGGGCGTGGACGCCGCAATTGTCACGCTCAATGCAGATGGCACCTTGTGCTTCCTGGCAGATGAAGAGGTCGGCGAGTTGGCCCTGAGACAGCCGTGGCCAGCGATGTTTCGTGCCTATCTCGGACAGGAAGCGCGTTACCGCCAGTGTTTTGTCGGTGACTGGTACCTGAGCGGTGACCTGGTTCGCCGGGATGCTGATGGCTATTACTGGTTCATTGGCCGTAGCGACGATGTGATCAAGTCAGCCGGACACCTGATCGGCCCGTTCGAAGTCGAGAGCTCGCTCATGGAGCATCCGGCCGTGGCGGAAGCGGCGGTGATCGGCAAGCCCGACCCTTTGTTGGGTGAAACCGTGAAGGCCTTTGTCTCCCTCAAAAGCGGCTTCACAGCCAGCCCGCAATTGCATGACGAGTTGCTCGGTCACGGGCGTAAGCGGCTGGGCGCGGTGGTCGCGCCCAAGGAGTTGGAGTTCGTCGCGCAACTGCCACACACCCGCAGCGGGAAGCTCATGCGGCGCCTGCTCAAGGCAAGGGAACTGGGCTTGCCCGAAGGTGACACCTCCAGCCTGGAGAACCCGTCATGAGCCCGCAGCCGTTGCCCTATGCAGACGATGTGCTGCTTGCCTTGCTCCGTGACATGCTGCGTATCCGCCGTTTCGAGGAGCGTGCTGCCGAACTCTATGGCGAAGGAAAAATTCGCGGTTTCCTGCACCTTTACATCGGTGAAGAGGCGGTGGCTGTTGGCGTCATGCATGCACTTGGCGCCCACGATGCGGTGGTCTCGACCTACCGTGAGCATGGTCACGCGTTGCTCAAAGGGGTGCCGATGCAGGCGATTTTCGCCGAGATGTATGGGCATCAGGAGGGATGCTCACGCGGCCGCGGCGGCTCGATGCACCTGTTCGATGCCAAGACCCGTTTCTACGGCGGCAACGCGATCGTCGCGGGTGGTTTGCCGCTGGCGGTCGGCCTGGCCCTGGCCGACCGCATGCAGGGAAAGACCGATGTCTCGGTGTGTTTCTTCGGTGAAGGGGCGATGGCGGAGGGTGCATTTCATGAGTCAATGAATTTGGCGGCTCTCTGGCAACTGCCCGTGCTGTTTTGTTGCGAAAACAACCTCTATGCCATGGGTACCGCGTTGTCGCGCTCACAATCGCAAACCGACCTGTGCGCCAAGGCTGCGGCCTATAAGGTCGCGACTCAGTCGGTGGATGGCATGGACGTGATTGCCGTGCATCAAGCCACGAGCGTAGCCCTTGAGCATGTCCGGGCAGGGCGTGGTCCTTACTTCCTGGCGTTTCAGACCTATCGGTTTCGCGCACATTCCATGTTCGACCCGGAGTTGTACCGCGACAAGGCGGAAGTGGAGCAATGGAAGGCACGTGGCCCGATCCACACCTACAGCGCACGGCTCAAGGCGCAGGGCGTGGTTGACGAAGCCGGCTTTCTCGCGATCGCGGCCCAGGTGGAGGCGCAAGTGGAGGCCGCGATTGCCGATGCCGAGGCCGGTAGCCTGGAGCCGCTTGAGGATCTGTACCGCGATGTGCATACCCCGCAGGCTGCGCCATGAACCCGTCCATGACCTACCGTGAAGCCCTGCGCGAGGCCTTGCGCGACGCCTTGCAAAAGGATTCCCGGGTGTTCTTGATGGGTGAGGACGTAGGGCGTTACGGTGGCAGCTATGCCGTCTCCAAGGGGTTGCTTGAGGCGTTCGGCCCCGAACGCATTCGCGACACGCCCTTGTCCGAGCTGGGGTTCGTGGGCGCCGGTATCGGCGCAGCGCTGGGCGGCATGCGCCCGATCGTCGAGATCATGACGGTCAACTTCAGTTTGCTCGCTCTGGACCCGCTGATGAACACGGCGGCGGCCTTGAGGCATATGTCCGGTGGGCAGTTTTCTGTGCCGCTGGTGGTGCGTATGGCGACGGGTGCCGGGCGCCAACTGGCCGCACAGCATTCGCACAGCCTGGAAGGCTGGTACGCCCATATCCCTGGGTTGAAAATTCTTGCGCCGGCGACCGTCGAGGATGCGCGCGGCATGCTCTGGCCGGCCTTGCAGGACCCGGATCCGGTGCTGATCTTCGAGCATGCTCAACTCTACAACCTCGAAGGTGACCCAGGTGATTGGCAACACGTGGATATCGGCAGCGCAAAGGTCCGACGAACAGGCAAGGACCTGACCCTGATTGCCTATGGCGGCACGCTCGGCAAAGCACTGAAGGCAGCCGAGCAGTTGGCCGGGGAGGGCATTGATTGCGAGGTCATCGACCTGCGCGTGCTGCGTCCTCTGGATGACGCCACCCTCATGTCTTCCGTCGGCAAGACCCATCGCGCGCTGGTTGTCGATGAGGGCTGGCGCAGTGGCAGCCTGGCAGCCGAAATCATTACACGGATCGTCGAACAGGCTTTTTTCGAGCTGGATGCGCCACCTTCAAGGGTGTGCAGTGCCGAGGTACCCATTCCCTATGCCCGGCACCTCGAAGAAGCCTCGCTGCCACAAGTCGCGACAATCGTCGCCGCCGCCCATGAACTGTGTCGGGGGACGTGAACATGCATAGCGCAACGTGTCGCGCGCGCAGGCAGAACTGGGGGCGCACACCATGATCGAGTTCAATCTGCCGTCACTCGGTGCCGACATGGATGAAGGCACCTTGTTGGAGTGGAAGGTCCAGCCGGGTGAAGTGGTCAAGCGAGGTCAGGTGATTGCTGTTGTCGACACGGCCAAGGCTGCCGTAGAGGTTGAGTGTTGGCATGACGCTACGGTCGCGCAATTGTTGATTGAGGTTGGCACCAAGGTACCGGTCGGCACACCGATCGCGCTGTTGCTGGCGCCAGGTGAACAGGCACAAAGCGCGCCACTCACCGCCACCGGCAGCACCGCCACCGGCAGCGGCCATGGACGGGTTGAAACGCCCAAAGCCGTCGCCGGCCGACCACGGATTTCCCCGGTGGCCCGCAAGCGCGCGGCCGAGTTGGGCCTGGATGTCACGCTGCTTGGCGGTAGCGGACCACACGGTGTGATCACGCTGGACGATGTCGAAGCGGCCGCTCGTGCTGCAACGCCACCGGACCGGAACCAGGCCATGCGTCAAACCATCGCCATGGCCATGAGCCGTTCCAAGCGAGAGATTCCGCACTACTACCTGTGCGAGACCCTTGAGCTGGGCCACGCCATGACCTGGCTGCAGGCACACAATGCGCACTGTCCGTTGCAGGAGCGCTTGTTGCCCAACGTACTGCTGTTAAAAGCCGTGGCCCTGGCACTGCGCACGTACCCCCGGCTCAATGGCTTCTGGCGCGACACAAATACCTTCGAGCCTGCAACCGGCAGTGATCTTGGGGTGGCGATCTCGCTGCGCCAGGGCGGCCTGCTTGCGCCGGTCTTGCACGATGTCGCTGACAAGTCATTGCCCCAGTTGATGAGTGAACTGGCCAGCCTGGTGGAGCGTACGCGCAGTGGCTCCTTGCGCAGCTCCGAGCTCAGCGGTGCGGGCCTGACGGTGACGCTGCTTGGCGATCAGGGGGTGGACACCGTCATTGGCGTGATCTACCCGCCCCAGGTGGCGCTGGTCGGCTTCGGGCGGATCAGTGAGCGGCCCTGGGTGCGTGAGGGGCAACTCTGCGTGATGCCCTCCGTCGTCAGCAGCCTGTCTGCCGATCATCGGGTCAGCGACGGCCACTATGGCGCGCGGTTTCTCGTTGAGCTTGGTCATTTACTACAACAACCCGAGAACCTTTGAGGCATGCACACATGGATCGACAATTGATCAGCAGTGAGGTTCTGAATGCCTTGAAAGGCATCGCGCCAGAGCTGGAGGTCGAGCACCTGCGCAGCGATCGGTCACTGCGCGAAGAGGTTGATCTGGACTCCATGGACTGGCTTCGCTTTATCGAAGCCTTGAACAAGCGCGTCGGCATCGCCATTCCCGAAGCCGATTACCAGCAGGTACAAACCCTGGATACGCTCGTCGACTATTTGTTGCAAAAGGGCACGACGAGCGCGGATCCGTCCTTGATAAGCCCTTAGGAAGGTGTCAGATGAACCCTAGTCCTTCGTTGCAAATGACCTTGCGTGACAGAACGGCTGCCGGCCAAAGCCTGGTGGAGTCGCTGCTGCAATTCGCACAACGGGATGATGTCATTGTTCTCGGCCTGCCACGCGGTGGTGTTCCGGTTGCCTACGAAATCGCCAGCGCTCTTGAGGTTCGCCTGGACGTGATGCTGGTCCGCAAGCTGGGCGTGCCCTCTCATGAGGAATACGCCATGGGCGCCATTGCCAGTGGCGGTATACAAATCGTCAATGAGGACGTGTTGCGAGCCAATCACATCGATCAGGTTACCCTCGACGCTGTGGTCGAACGGGAAACCCGTGAGTTATCACGCCGCGAGCACGCCTACCGGGCAGGGCGACAGCCCTTGAACCTCAAGGATCAGGTGGTGATTCTGGTCGATGACGGGCTGGCCACCGGGGCCACAATGATGGCTGCGGTACATGCCGTACGGCGACACAACCCGGCGCACATTGTCGTTGCCGTGCCTGTGGCGGCACTGGACTCTGCCGAGGCCTTGCGCAGTGAAGTGACCGAGCTGGTGTGCCCGCTCACGCCTGAGTGGCTGGTGTCGATCGGGCAATGGTACCTGGACTTTTCCCAGACATCGGACGACGAGGTCATCGACCTGCTGCAGCGTGCCTGGCAGCGTGAATCTGGCGTGTGAATGGCACCGTTTTATGGGGAACAAGCCGCTGTTGAAGCGGCTGCGTGACCCCTACACGCCAAACGGATAGGTCTCGTCTTCCGGTTCCAGCTTCTGGGATTTGGGCAGTGGCAACGCTGTGACCGGAAGCGTCTTTTCAAACCACACCATTGCGTCGAATTGGTCGGCCAGTACTGCCTGAAAATAGTGGCTTTCGCGTTCACTCTGCGGGCGGTAGATGACACCTATGGCCCGTTCCAGCAGCGACATGGACAGCGCGTCGCGCAGATCCTCTCGTTGCGGATCACGCCAGTCGGTCAATGAGCGGGCCACGCCGGCCTTGAGAAATTGCTGTTCCCAGCTATCGGCACGTGAGGGGCGCACATCCTTGATGTGCATGTCGCCATCCCAATCATCGGCCGCCGCTACCTGACCCTGATCGGTGCTCATGCCGATCAGCACCACGTCCCGACCATAGGCGCTGCGGCACAGTTGGCCAATGTTGAATTGTCCCATCCAGCCCATCTCCGTGGCACTTGCATTGCCGATATGGGAGTTGTGCGCCCACACCACGGCTTTGGCTTCAGCACCCCGATGTTCGAGCAGCGCCTGCAAGGTGTCGAACATATGCCGGTCGCGCAGGTTCCAGGAGGCGCTCGAACCACGATAGATGGCGCGGTAGTACTGTTCCGCCGCCCGGATGACTTGTGCATTCTGCCGGGCATCGAAAAAGGCTTCATCGTCCTTTACCAGCCCGGCCAACTGCTTGGCCAACATGACGTTCAGTTGCTCGACCACCGCTTGCTCACAGGGCATTACACCTGCACGTTCGACAAAGTGACCATACAGGGTCGGATCATCCTGCCAAGGGGTCAGACAGCCGTAGCGTTGCCGCGCTTCATGGGCCAGCAGCGGGTCGACACCCTCCAGATAGTGCAGCACCTCCCGAATGGAGTTGCGCAAGCTGTAGACATCCAGCCCACGGAACTCGACACGCCGCTCCGGGGCCATCGAGTGGTTGTACTGGTGTAGCCAGTGGGCAAAGGTTTTCACCTCGGTATTGCGCCACATCCAGGTAGGAAAGCGGCTGAAGATATGGCGCTTCCAGGCCGTTGGTGCCAGCCCGCGCACATAGCGGTCAACGTGGCTGGCATCTGGCCAGTCTGCTTCGACGGCAATGATGTTGAAGCCGTGCTGGGTTATCAGCCGTTGAGTAATCGCCGCACGGGCCCGATAGAAGTCCGAGGTGCCATGACTGGCTTCGCCGATCATGACCACCCGCGCATCGGCGTAGCGGTCAAACAGCGCGCCGAAGGCTTCTGTCTCCAGCGCTGGCAACGGTTCAGCGTAATGGCGTAGCAACGGCGTAATAGCGGCCTGGGCGCTGTTGGCGCGGTAGGCATAGGGTTTCTTCAACATGCTGTGGGTACTCCCGGACGTGGGCTTTCGTCATTCAGGTAGCCCTGTGCCTGACGCAGCAATTGCCGGGCTTTATCGGCTTTCAGTTGCTGCAAGGCACAGTCCTGCTGGCGCACTGAGCCGTTGGCGAGGGAAAAACTGCGAGTCGCGGCCCTTAATGAAAGAAAGAATGCCAAGGGGCGGCAGTCTTCGTTCATGTCACCGTGTTGCAGATAGCTGTTCAACAGGCACACCGCCAGAGGGTGCAGACCATGATGGTCCAGGTCCATTAACACGAATGCCACGTCGTAGAGCCTGTCGATACAGGCGATTCGCTCGCTGAACTCAATACCGTCGAATAACGTCGGATGCCCGTTGTACAAACAGATGTTGGCCAAGCGCAGGTCGCCATGACAACGCCGCACCCGTCCCTCGCGTCGGCGCTGTTCCAGGCATTGGGTCAAGCCGTCGAGTGTCGAACGGCTGGCACTGTAGAGGGCGTTGACCGCGTCCATCGCCAAGAGCTGCGGATAGCGGCACATTTCCCGATGGTTCTTTTCAACTTCCCAGGCCAGGTCATCCACGCGACCGAAGGCCGGGGTAACCTCGGCGCTGGCATGAAACCGTGCAATGTCCGCTCCCAGTTCAGTGATCAGCGGCTCGCTCAGTCGACCCTCAACGGCCATGCGGTCGAACAGCGCTTCCTGAGGAAAGCGCCGCATGACCACCAGCCAATCCACGACCTGGCCGTCACCGTCGAATGCCAGCTGGCCATCTGATTGGCGTGTGATCGGGCATAGGCGCAAATACAGGTCTGGGGCTGTCCGGCTGTTGAGTCGCAACTCAGCCCGGCAGGCCTGCTCGCGGCGTTCCAGGGTCAGGAAATCCAGCGCAGCATACGCCACTGCGAGCTTGAGCTTGTAGGCTCGATCCGCGTGGAGAAACACTCTGGAACCGTGGCTCTCTATGCAGATGACCGGCTGCTCAGGCCCTGGGTAGTTGCCGGGGCATGAGAGAAAGGCGATGACCTCGTCCTGCGAGTTGCTCATGGTCGTCTCGATGGGTAGGTAGCCGTTGCAACTACTCTATCCAAGACAGGTCCGGGCCTTTTGACATTTGTCAGAAAGGTGGACTCGGTGCCGTCTACAGGACACCAGACGACAAAAAGCCCGCGTAAGGCGGGCTCTCTGCGACGGGTCGCTGATCCATCAGCTGCAGGCAGTGTGCGCTTGCGCTGCTGACACCACCATGGGCAAAAGGTCGTACTGTCGGAGCGTGCGCTGCAGCTGCCGCACTCGCGCAGGGCCTTCAGGGGGTGAGGGTGGTGGCGGGGTAGAACAGGATATTAAGGACGAAGAGCATTACCCAGAAGCCGATTTCCAGGGTTTCGGTGATCGGTTGGATACGCTTCAGTGCGCCATAGACATGCACGGCGAACATCAGGCCGAAGACCATGAACAGTAGGTCGAAGGCGTAGCTGTAACTAGTGCCGGTCATGACCGAACGCAGCATGGCGGCTTCAATGACCAGAATGAATGCGCCAAGGCAGCGTCCGAAGTAAATGGCCAGGTGCTGATGGTCCGGGATCGTCCAGCGCATGGCTTTGGCCCAGGCAATAGGCGCAATGAAGATCGGCAGCGCGAAGAAAAGCGTGGTCACGATCATCAGGGTGGCGATGTATTCCTTGCTGTATTGCGCATAGTAGCCAAGCATCGACGAACTCCTTGTTCCGATGGCGCAGTGAAGCGCCACTCAATCGCTGTTGTTGTTATGGAGGGCCTGTTCTGCGCGGCAAGAATTGCGATCGGCCTGTCGGGCTGTCAAGCACACGGGGGCTTTCCAGTACCAAAGAGGCAGGGGGTACGACTTAAGGTGTGGGCGGCAACAGGGTGACCAGATGCGCGATGGGCGTACCGACGGCAGAACCTACGGAAACGCTGCGCTGATGGTCACCCTGGTGGCCCTGAAGGCGCTTACTTCAAGGTTTTCAGGTAAGCGATCAGGTGTTGGCGGCTCTGCGCGTCTGCCTGGCCGGGGAACATCATCATGTTGCCCGGCAGCAGGGTGGCAGGGCTGCTCAGCCATTTGTCCAGGTTGGCTTCATTCCACTGCAGCTTGGCGCCTTGCAGTGCGGCAGAGTAGCTGAAGGCGGGTGCTTGGGCGCTGGCACGGCCGAACACGCCATGCAGGCTTGGGCCCATGAGATTCTTGCCCGCTTCGGGGCTGTGACAGAAGCCGCACTGGGCGGTGAACAGGGTTTTGCCCTGGGCGGCGTCGCCCTGAGCCAGGGCCAGAGGGGCAGCCAGCAGCAAGGCACTGGCAGCGAACAGTTGCGCGTAGTTCATGGTATTTCCTAGCGGTAAAAACCGCCCCGCCGAGAGGTGCCGGCGGGGCATCAAGAGCAATCAGAACGGGTTGGCGAGGTCGATGCCCGACTTGCCTGGCGCCAGAATGTTGTTCGGATCCAGGGCACGCTTGAGTGCATGCTCAACCTTGCGCTTCACCGGGCCGTAGCTCTGCGCCACACGCTCCTGGAAGGCTGTGTTGACGCGGTACACGGCGTAGCCTTCGCTCTCGAACACATCCAGCAGTTCGGCGAAGCAGGCGTTGGCGCGCTTGGTCTCTTCCGGGTTGGTGCGGTCGTACAACACGTCGATGACGTGGTGCATGTCGCGCCAGCCGACGATGAACTCGCCGACATAGTCCAGGCCATGCTTGTTGAGGATCTTCTTGGCCAGCGCCTGCTGCTTGTTGCACTCGCTGCCACGGGCCTGGCTCACCGGGGCGAACCACATCGAACCACCGCCGCCACGCCAGTTGTACAGGCCGAATTCCTGCAGGTTTGGCACACCCGACATCAATTGCGCGCGGTACTTGAACGGCTGGGTGTCACCGGCTTCTTCCTGGGTGACGATGCGGCCTTTGCCCAGTTGTTTCAGGGCGCCGGTGACGATCTTCCAGTTCACATCGACCTGTTCCTGAGTGCCGTAGAGCGCGGCGTACACGTTCCAGGCACCGAGGTTCTTGTCTTTCTGGATCTGCTTGAGGATCGCGTCGGAGGTCGCACCCGGCTCAGTGGTGTAGTCGGCACGGCGGGTGTTGCAGGTGGAGGCTTCCCAGAGTACGCCGGCGATGACCACCGAGTTCGGGATGACCTGGGCAATACGCAGGGGGCGGATGAATTCGACAATCTCAGCGATGTCCGACTCGTTCTCGAACTTGATCTCGAACGGCTTGAACACCGGTGGTTTTGGCATCAGCCAGAAACCCATCTTGGTGCAGATACCATAGTTGGCCTGGGTGAACATGCCGTCCAGGGTTGGGCCGTAGCCCCATTTGAACACCTGCCAGGCCTTGTCGCCCTTAACGCCGCCCATGCCGGTACGGTAGACGTCACCGTTGGCCAGTACCACTTCCATGCCGCATTGCATCAGGAAGTGCTCACCGTAGGGGGTGTAGCCCACGCCACGGTCCATGGTATTGCCCAGCGGGCCGGCGATGGCCGACGGCGCGGAGAACGACAGCATGAGCGGCAGGTTGTTTTCCTGCAGGTAGTCGTACAACTGCTGGTAGGTCACACCCGGTTCGACCAGTGCCGTACACAGCTCTGGGTCGACATGCAGGATCTTGTTCATCTTCTTCAGGTCGAGGATCACCTGGCCGCGTTGGCCTGGCGCCGCCGAACCGTAGCCGAAGTTACGGCCGGTGGAGATGGTCCATACCGGAATCTTGTGTTCGTTGCAGATCTTCACCACGCCTTGCACCTGCTCGACGGTGGTGGCGGTGACGGCGGCGGATGGCGTGTGTTCGGCGTTGTCCACGGCCATCATGATCTTGGTGTAGGGGATCAGTTGATCGTCCTTGACCAGAACATTGTCCTCGCCCAGCAGCTTACGGAACTTGGCGATGGCTTGTTGGAAGTTGGCAGCATCGACGCCGCGCGGGAGCAGGGTGTTGTTGGTTTGCTCAGTCATCTGTTAGCTCCTTCAAGCTTCGATCGAGAACGAAACGAAATTGCCGGTCAACGGCGATGGGCGGCTGGCCACCAGGGGTGCCTGTCCGCTGTCGGCGCTGCCCATTACTGCCAGGGCGTAGCCGAGCGTGGCGGCCCATTGCTCGGAACCGGCGCGGTTACGGCTGGCGGCGCCCATCTGCAGGGGGGCTTTGTTGCCATGCAGGCGCTGCTCGCTGAGGCTGAACCCGGTGCCACAGGCGTTCAACTGCAGGCCCAGCTGCGGGGCGCAGCCGCTGGCCGCTTGGGCGCTGAGCAGGCGGTGCTGCGAGGCGGTGGCCGTTGCGTTGTGCTGGCCCAGCCATTGCACCCGGGCACCTGTGCTGCGCGCCAGGTCTACGATCAGCTCGGCGCTGGCATCGTCGACCAGGCCAATGATGCGTTGCGGCTGGCCACTGCGCAGGCGCTTTTCCAGGCCGAGGATGAAGTCCAGGCTGAGGTCGGTGCGCTGCACACTGACCTGCCTGGCAGCTGGGCTGGCGTTGATCCCCTGGAGGAAGGCCGACTCAGCGACATTGCCGCTGACCAAGGCCAGGGTCGGCAGCGCCGGCCGGGCCCGGCCGCCGAGCATGGTGTTGGCCATGGCCAGGCTGGAACTGCCCATGGCAACACCGGCCAGGCCGCCCAGGGCCATACCCTTGAGCAGGAAACGACGTTCGACGTTCATGACGCGCTCCTTAAGGTTTGGCCGCTGGTGCAGACGCTTTGGAAATGTAGTCGGCGACCTGTTGCAGCGAGTTGTCGTCGATGAACGAAGCGGGGAAGGCCGGCATGGCGCGGAAGCCGTTGCGCACCACGGCGGTGATGTACGCCGGTGGCAGTTGGCGACCCTTGATCACCGGGCCGACCTTGTTTTCATGGCAGTGGCCGCAAACCTTGGCGTAGACGTTTTCTCCGCCTTTCCAGACGCCATCACCATCGGCGGCGGCATTACCGGCAAGCACGACAAAAGGCAGGGCGAAGCAAGCCGCGAAAGTCCGTTTCACAGCTGAGCTGTTGAGGAGTGATGACATTTCGTACTCCATATTCTTATTGGTAGGTTGGTTCATGGGAGCCTTGGGCCGGATCAGAAGGGATACGGACGAGGGGCGTGTTGCAGGGTGATCCAGTGATCAGTGGTGAACTCTTCAATGGCCCAGTCGCCATTGAAGCGGCCAAGGCCGGAATTCTTCTCGCCACCGAACGGTGCGTTGGGTTCGTCATTGACCGGGATGTCGTTGACATGGGTCATGCCGGCATGAATACGCTGGGCGAACTGCACGCCGCGCTCCAGGCTGGAGGTGAACACCGCGCTGGACAGGCCGTACTCGCTGCGGTTGGCCAGCTCCAGGGCATGCTCGGCATCACGGGCGGACTGAATGCCGACCAGTGGGCCAAAGATTTCTTCCCGGGCGATCTCCATGTCGGCGGTCACGTTGCCGAACACATGCGGTGGCATTACATTGCCCTGGGCTTGCGCGCCGACCAGCAGCGTGGCGCCTTCGGCGATGGCCGTGTTGATCTTCTCCTGAAGGCCGGCCAGTTGCTTGGCGTTGATCACCGGGCCGACTACGGTTTCGGCCTTGCTCGGGTCGCCGTAGGGCAGGGCTTTGACGCGCTCGACGAAGCGGCGGGTGAAGGCTTCCAGCAGTGGCTGTTCGACGATGATGCGGTTGATCGCCATGCAGATCTGCCCCTGGTGCAGGAACTTGCCCACCACGGCGGCATTGACGGCCTGCTCGACATCAGCGTCAGCCAGGACCACGAACGGGCTATTGCCGCCCAGCTCGAGGGCAACGTGCTTGAGGTGTTCGCCGCCGCTGGCAATGCGACCGATGTTGCGCCCAACCTGAGTGGAGCCGGTGAACGAGATGAACGCCGGTACCGGGTGCTCGACAAAGGCATCGCCGATTTCCGCGCCGGAGCCCACGACCACGCTGAGTACGCCAGCTGGCAGGCCGGCTTCTTCGAAAATACGCGCCAGCACCAGGCCGCCGGTGACCGGGGTATCGCTGGCCGGTTTGACCACCACAGCGTTGCCCAGGGCCAGGGCGGGTGCCAGTGAGCGGGCGGTCAGGTGCAGGGGGAAGTTCCACGGGCTGATGACACCGATCACGCCCAGTGGCATGCGGTAGACGCGGCTTTCCTTGCCCGGGATGTTCGACGCAATGATGCGCCCGTGTACGCGGCTTGGCAGGCTGGCCGACTCCAGGGTGATGGCACGGGCGGCGCCCCACTCGATCTGGGCCTTGATGCGGGTACTGCCGGACTCCCGGATGATCCAGTCGATGATTTCTTCGCGGCGTTCGTCGAAAATCTTCACTGCATTAAGCAGCACCTGGGCGCGCGCGGCGGGCCCTTTGCTTGCCCACTCGGCCTGGGTTTCGCGTGCCTTGCGGTAGGCCGCGTCCAGGTCTTCGCGATTGGCCAGGGGAATGTCCAGCAAACGCTGTTGGGTGAAGGGGTCGAACACTTCCAGCGAGCGACCGGCGCTGCCGGCACGCCATTCTCCGGCGAGCGGCTGCAAGTCAAGGTTCTGATAGGCAGGGCGAGTAGCGGTCATGATGTTCTCTCTTATAGAACCGAAAGGTCATCCATCAGCGGCTTGAGCGCCGCTGGCCGAAGGCTTCCGGCTGGTCGTGGTACGCAGGGTTACGGTTCAGCCTTGCAGCTGATGGAGGGCACCGAGGGCACTGTCCGGGAGGTTGCACAAGGAGACTAGCCGCACCGGCAAGGTGCAGCGGGTGTCAAGCGCGAAGTGGGCAGTGGTCATGTCGGGGTCACCTGTATTTTTTTTATCGATGTGCACGTGACCTGTGACTAACAATTATCGTGCCACGCGGCTTAAAATTAATTTTTCCCTTTTAAAACAGTGTCTTGCGAGAATTTACAGGCGCGACAGGATGTCGCGGGCAGGAGGGTTTGAAGCGGCAGGTGCGGAAATTTATGCAGAGAAGTCGCAAGCTGTCGAAAGCTCGGCAGTGCGCCGAATGAAGAGAAATTGTGCGGTTATCGGACGAAAGTGCCTGAAGAGGGTGGCTAGTCGTCCGCCTGCCGATTGACCCGACGGGGGGGCTGGGCATACTGAAAGGCTACTTATCTGCCTTCTGTTGATTGCCTATGACTCGTACAACAACAACCAGCAAGACCGGCCGTCCTGCGGATGAGGATTTTCTCAAGCAGTTACTCGGTCGACAGAAGCGCCTGATCGTTGATCGGGCCAGCCAGTTCGGTGCCAGTGGTTTGCCTTCCGCTGAACAACTGGCTGAAACCGTGGCCTTCGCCCCACAGGATGGCAGCATATGGCTGTGCGGCCAGCGCATGATGCTGCTGCAGGGCTCTGCGTTCGGGGCTATTCGCCGTGAACTGATTGACGCGTTGGGGTTTGACAAGGCGCGTGGCTTGCTCACGCGTATCGGTTGGCAAGCCGGTGCACGCGATGCTGCGCAGGTCAGCGAGCAATGGCCCGAGGGTGATCACGCCAGCCTCTACAGCGCCGGGCCGCGCCTGCATATGCTTGAGGGCATGGTCAATGTCGAGGTCGTGCGTTTCGAGATCGATTCCAGCGCCGGGCACTTCTACTCCGAATTCCTCTGGCACAACTCCCTGGAGGACGATGAACACATTGCGGTCTACGGCTTGGGTGGCGAACCGGCCTGTTGGATGGAGATCGGCTATGCCAGCGGCTATGCCTCGTCGCTGCTCGGGCGTCTGGTGGTCTTTCGCGAGGAGGAGTGCCGCGCCATGGGCCACCAGGCCTGCCGCATCGTCGGCAAGCCGGCCGAGCAGTGGGAGGATATCGACGTCGACCTGGCGTATCTGGACGCGGGCGACTTCCTGAGCCGCAGTGCCTACAGCTCAGGTACCGAGACGACCCTTGCCGAGCTCGACGTACCGCCTGAGGGTAAACAGCTGGTGGGGATTTCCGCTGCCTTTGTCGCGGCCAGTCAGCTGTTGCAACGCGTAGCACCGACCCAGGCCACGGTCCTGCTGACCGGCGAGTCTGGCGTGGGCAAGGAGTTGTTTGCACGTACCCTGCATCAGGCCAGTTCGCGGCACCACACGCAACTGGTGGCCTTGAACTGCGCAACCCTGCCAGAGAATCTGGTGGAGGCCGAGCTGTTTGGTGTCGAGCGCGGGGCCTTCACCGGGGCTGACCGTTCGCGGCCCGGGCGTTTCGAGCGGGCTGATGGCGGTACCTTGTTCCTTGATGAAATCGCCACGCTCAGCCTCAGTGCGCAAAGCAAGATTCTGCGTGCCTTGCAGGAAGGCGAGATCGAGCGAGTAGGGGGGACGGCGCCGATTGCGGTCGACGTACGGGTGATCGCCGCCACCAACCTGGACTTGCGCCGTGAAGTCGAAGCCGGACGTTTCCGTGAAGACCTGTTCTATCGACTGAACGTCTTCCCGATTCACCTGCCGCCGCTGCGTGAACGTCGCGAAGATATTCCGCTGTTGATGAGCTACTTCCTGCGTATCTTCAGCCAGCGTCATGGTCGTCAGCTGGCCGGTTTCAGCACGCGCCTGGTCAATGCACTGCTGACCTACCGTTTCCCGGGCAACATCCGCGAGCTGCAGAACCTTATCGAGCGCGGTGTGATTGCTGCTGGTGACGGCGAGGTGATGGACGTTGTGCACCTGACCGAAGCCGGGGCGCCGCTGATGGCGACGGCGATCGGCCTGACTGCCGAGGGGCGTCTGTCGGCGACGCGAGCCGCTGAGGAGGCTGTATCGCCCGCCTCGGAGCCTGCCGTTGAGCCTGTGGCCGATGGTGCGGCCGAGGAGCCGGCGTTGGCGAGCCTGCAGGACTTCGTCTCGGGACGCCAGCGGGTCTTGAGCACCTCGCTGGAAGAGATCGAACTGCGCCTGGTGCGCCTGGCGCTGGAACGCTCCGGTGGCAATGTGACTGCGGCCGCACAGATGCTCGGCATGAGCCGAGCTCAGGTCAGTTACCGCCTCAAGGGTGGTTGAAGGCCTGTAATGCGATTAAAAACGCCCCGCAACCTGTACGGTTCGGGGCGTTTTCATTACGGCCTGCGGGTGCGGCTCAGAGCGCGGTGGTGAACTTCAGCCAGTATGTCTGGCCTTCGGCGCGGTTGCGCACGCTCGATTCGTCCTGCCACTTGGCACTCAGCGACCAGCCGCTCTTGCTGGTGTACTGCACTGCAGGGCCAATGGAGAAGGAGCGGCCACGGTTGCCGTCGTTGGCGTCAACCAGGGCTGCGGCGGCGCAGTTTGAGGCGCTGCATTTGTCATCGCTGATCTGCTGATAGGCGTGGCCGCCGACACCGAGTACCCAGCCGTTACCCAGGCCCCAGCCGAGGGTGTAGTCCGCATGCAGTTCACGGCCAGACTGGTAGTGGGTGTCCTTATTCTCGAAGTTGTAGTCGTGCATCAGCCGCACGTCGGCATTGAAGCCGTTGGGGTCCATGTAGGTCATGGCATACACCGCCTGTACGGTGTAGTAGTTGTTGCCCAGGTTGACCAGGTCGTTCTTGTCGTACTCGCTACCGGTAGGCAGCACGAAGTCGACGCCCACGGCAGTGTGGAACTTGTCACTGTGGTGGAAGCCGATCACCGGGCCGAGGTGCGCGTCACCGATGCCGCGCTTGTGGTCGTGCGGACCATTCTTGACGTTCAGGCGGATATCGTTGAGTGGCAGCAACGCATGAAAGCCGAGGTTGCCACCCAGGACCTTCTGCTCGGTAACCCAGACAAAACGTGGAACGATGGTGGTCACGCGCAGGTCGATGTCAGCCGCTTTGTCGCCGGCGTTGTCGCGCAGGGTGTCGGCCAGGTAGTTGCCGACGAACACCTGACCGTACGTGCCAGGCGGCGGCAGGATACCCATGCCGTAGTTTTCGATGCCCATCGGCCAGGATGAGATACCGCCTTCAGTGGCCTGAACCTGTGAAGCCGTGCTGGCCAGCAGAAGGGCAGCAGTGAGCGCAAGGGGTGTGGCGAGGGTGAATTTCTGATGCATGAGAGGGTCAGCCTTATTGTTATGAGTCATGCGCAGAGGGTTTTATGCCGCTGCGCAAGGGGGACGCCTCTCAACTACCGTGCCAGTTTTTAATTTTATTTTTTAGCCTTTAAAATCAATAAGTTATGTTTTTAAGGCCTAACGTTTCTGCGCCTTGCATGCCTGAAAGTGGCGGTATTTATTAAGAAAATTCGGCTGACTGCGAAAAACTCGCGGGTGTTCAGGCGCCGCTTTCGTGGTGCCCGGCCGCTTGGCGGAATGCGTTAGGGGTCTGGCCACTGAGGCGGCGGAAGAAGCGTGAGAAGTAGGTCGGGTCGCTGAAGCCCAGGCTGTCGGACAACTGGCTGATGCTCATGGTGGTGTAGATCAGGCTGCGCTTGGCTTCCAGTAGCAGGCGTTGGTGAATGATCTGCAGCGCTGTCTGCCCGGCCAGTTCTCGGCACAGGGTATTGAGGTGCACGCTGGAAAGGCCGACACGGTGGGCGAAGTGCTCCACTGAGAGATGCTCCCGGTAATGCTGTTCCACCAGCTTGATAAAGCTGCTGAGCAATTGCTGGTTGCGTTCGCCACGGCTACTTGGTTGCCTGTTCTGCAGGCCTTGGCGGCTGATCCAGACCATCAGCACATTGACCAGGGAGTGCAGCAGCAGGTCGCGTGCTGGCGCGCTGCCTTCATACTCCTGATGCAGGGCTGTGAACAGGGTATTGAGGGTACGGCGATCACGCCCGACCGGGTAGCAGCCGGACGATGCCAGGACGGTCAGTGGCGCACCCAATTGTGCCTCCAATTGCGCGACCAGTGGCGCACCAAGGGTGAGTACGTAGCCCTCGATATTTTCTGAAAACTGAAAGCCATGCACGGTCAGCGGCGGCGTGACCTGGATCGACGCTTCCAACACCTTTGTACGCCGTCCCTCGACCTCGACCATCGCTTGGCCACGCTGTACGTAGAGCAACTGGAACAGGTCGGCGTGACGGTGTGGCTTGATCTCCCAATGGTGCAGGCTACTGCGTTTGGGGATCGACTCGCAGTGCAGCAGGTCCGGGGTTGGCCATGCCTGGTTTTCACCGTACAGCTTGAATACGGGGATGCTGGGAAGGCTGGTTTTCATCGTGCGAAGCGACCTGGCGGGTGTGGTTAGAGGGGGGTATTGGTTCGTTCGATAATCGAACCGTATTTTCAAAAGTGCAATTCATGGGCGAAATATCACCTTTTTTTCCAGTTTTTGTAAGTAAAAATGCAGGGGCCAAATAAAACAATAACCTCCAGTCGTTGCCCGAAACCGGCTGGAGTGCCCATGTGAGATCACAGTAATGAAAACTCAGGTTGCGATTATCGGTGCCGGCCCTTCTGGACTTCTGCTGGGTCAACTGCTGCACAAGGCTGGCATCGACAACATCATTCTTGAACGTCAGACACCGGACTATGTGCTCAGTCGCATTCGTGCCGGTGTACTGGAGCAAGGCACGGTGGACATGCTCCGTGAAGCCGGTGTTTCCGAGCGTATGGACGCCGAGGGCCTGGTTCACGACGGCGTCGAGTTGCTGGTTGCCGGTAAGCGCATTCGCGTTGACCTCAAAGCGCTGACCGGTGGCAAGACCGTGATGGTCTATGGCCAGACGGAAGTCACCCGTGACCTGATGGACGCTCGCACTGCCAGCGGTGCGCCGATCATCTACTCGGCCGAGAATGTGCAGCCGCACGAGATGAAGGGCGAAAATCCTTACGTCACCTTTGAAAAAGGCGGCGAAACCTACCGCATCGATTGTGACTACATCGCCGGTTGCGACGGCTTCCACGGTGTTGCCCGCAAGAGCATCCCGGAGGAGATCCTCACCCAATACGAGCGCGTGTATCCATTCGGCTGGCTGGGCCTGCTGTCCGACACCCCACCGGTCAACCATGAACTGATCTATGCCCACCATGACCGTGGTTTCGTCCTGTGCAGCCAGCGCTCGCTGACCCGCAGCCGTTACTACCTGCAAGTACCGCTGACCGACAAGGTCGAAGCGTGGTCCGATGAACGCTTCTGGGATGAGCTCAAGGCACGTCTGCCGCAGGAAGTGGCCGACAAGCTGGTGACTGGTCCATCGCTGGAGAAGAGCATCGCCCCGTTGCGCAGCTACGTGGTTGAGCCGATGCAGTATGGCAAGTTGTTCCTGGTGGGCGACGCGGCTCACATCGTGCCACCGACCGGCGCAAAAGGCCTGAACCTGGCCGCCTCCGACGTGTGCTACCTGTACCGCATCCTGGTCAAGGTCTACAAGGAAGGCCGCACCGACCTGCTGGAGAAATACTCGGAACTGGCGCTGCGCCGTATCTGGAAAGGCGAACGTTTCAGCTGGTTCATGACCAACCTGTTGCATGATTTCGGCGACCACAAGGACGCCTGGGACCAGAAGATGCAGCAAGCCGACCGTGAGTACTTCCTCAACTCCCATGCCGGCCTGGTCAATATCGCCGAAAACTACGTCGGCCTGCCTTACGAAGACGTCGAGTAATCAGCGTGTTGGGCGCCCGCAACCTGGGTGCGGGCGTTGCACTGTGCAAACGGAGACTGAATCATGGGTGTGTTTGACTGGAAACACTGGCTGGTAGTGTTGGTCGTGGCGGTGCTGCTGTTTGGTAGCAAGCGCCTGAAGAACCTGGGTGCTGACCTGGGTGAATCGATCAAGGGTTTTCGCCGTTCGGTGAACAGCGAGGATGATGTACCGGCGCCGGCAGTAGCGTCGGCGCGGGTTGAAGGTGAAGCCCGTGAGGCTCAGCACGCCGCACGCGAGGAACACCCTGGCAACCGCTGACTGACGCCTCGCTGAAACCATCGCAAGCTGTAGGAGCCGGGCTTGCCCGCGATGCAGACGCCGCGCACTCACTGACACCGCGCCGAGGCCATCGCAGGCAAGCCAGCTCCAACAGAGCTCGTGCAGCCTGTAGGAGCCGGGCTTGCCCGCGATGCAGGCGCCGCGCATTCACTGACACCGCGCCGACGCCATCGCAGGCAAGCCAGCTCCAACAGAGCCCGCACCAGCTGTAGGAGCCGGGCTTGCCCGCGATGCAAACGCCGCGCACTCGCGGATACCCCACCGACGCCATCGCAGGCAAGCCAGCTCCAACAGAGCCTGCGCCAGCCTGTAGGAGCCGGGCTTGCCCGCGATGCAAACGCCGCGAACTCATGGGCACCGCACCGACGCCATCGCAGGCAAGCCAGCTCCAACAGAGCTCGTGCTGTAGGATCGGGGCTTGCCCGCGATGCAGACGCCGCGCATTCACTGAAAGCCGCGATAACGCCGGCAGGCGACGTCTTTGTCCTATTGGTTTTCAACACCCGCGAAAGCTGGCAAGGCATACTCGGGTGGCATGTGGCTTACTTAACCAATGAGGCAAGGATGAGCGATATTTTCACCACTCAGGAGGCCGGCGTCCTCACGATTGCTTTTAACCGTGAAGCAAAGAAAAACGCCATTACCGCGACCATGTATGACGCGCTCAGTGAGGTGCTGGTCAGTGCCGCGGCTGACCGCGAGGTTCGCGTGGTGCTGATTCGCGGCAGTGAGCAGGTCTTCTCTGCCGGCAATGATCTTGGTGACTTCATCGCGCATCCGCCCGCGACCGAGGATGCCCCGGTCTGGCGTTTCTTGCGCACCTTGAGCGCATTTCCCAAGCCGATTGTCGCGGCGGTCTGTGGCGTGGCGGTCGGTGTCGGCACGACGCTGTTGCTGCACTGCGACCTGGTCTATGCGGGCACCAACGCCCGTTTCAGCGTGCCTTTCGTCAGTCTTGGCCTTTGCCCGGAAGCCGCGTCCAGCTTGCTCTTGCCCAAGCTGTTTGGTCATCAAGGCGCTGCCGAGGCGTTGCTGACCGGCGAGCCGTTCGATGCCGAGTTTGCGCTGCAGTCGAAGCTGGTCAATCGCGTGCTGCCACCGGAAGCCGTCCTTGACTTCGCGTTGTCCCAGGCACGCAAGATTGCCCAGCAACCGTCGAGTGCTGTCATGGAGACCAAGCGCCTGCTGAAACTGGCAGATGCCAGCGACGTGCAGGCACGCATCAATGAAGAAGCGAAGCGCTTTGCTCAAATGCTTGACGCAGAGGCCGCCCGAGAAGCGATCGCAGCCTTCTCCGAGAAACGTAAACCGGATTTCAGCCGGTTCTGATCGAGGGATGGGCAGCCGTGTTTGAACAGGCTGCCCATCGAAGAAAACACGCGTGGTTCAAGGCTTACAGCGCGTGGCTATAGGCCGTTCTGGAGGCGTGGGTCGAGGTCCGGATCAGCAACAGTACGGAGCCAATGACCGGCAGGCTTACCAGCAGTAGCGCATAACGCAAGGACTGCTGGCCAAGCAGGGGTTGCAGCATGTCGCTGAACAGGCCGGTCACCAGCGGCCCGATGCCGACACCGAGCAGTGTGCTGACGATGGTTTGCAGGGCCATGGCCGTACCGCGCCGGTTGGACGGTACCAATTGGGTGACAAGGTTGTAGGACGGCGCTACCCACCAAACGGCGAAGAAGCTGTAGAGCGCACACCACACCATGGCCGTTGGAATCGGTACGCTGCCGAGCGTGACCAGCACGGTGTCGGGCCAGAGCAGGTAGGTGCTCAGGGTGGCGATGGCGGTCAAGTGACCCAGCACCGGAATCGAGAGCTGCCAGTGCGGGTTGCGTCGGCTCAGGCGGTCGCTCAACCAGCCGCTGAACAGGCCCCCGACACCGGCGGCGGTGCCGCAGATGACCCCAGCCAACAGGCCGGCATGTTGCAGCGAGAGGCCGTGGGAGCGTACCAGGAAGCTGGTGTTCCACATGCCAATGGCGTAGGAGCTGAGCGTGGTCAGGCCGCCCGCCAGTATCAGGCAGCGATAGGCAGGCAGCGCCCATAGCTTGCGGGCTTCAGCGCCCATGCCGAGCAGTGGCGCGTGGGCATGGGCGGGAGCAGGGCTCAGGTCCCAGCGCCCCCGTACCGGGTCGCGCACCACGATGGCCATGATGGCGGCAAACAATAGGGCGGGCAGGCCAAGGGCAATGAATGCTGTACGCCAGCCATACACTTCGACCACCCAGGCACCGATACTCAAGCCGATGATCGAGGAAAACGTTGGTGCGGCGGTGAAGCAACTGATGGCGAGTGAACGTCGATGCGGTGGATACAGGTCGGCGATCAAGGACAGGGATGCCGAGGTCGTTGGTGATTCGCTGACCGCGACCAGCATCCGGGCAATGGCCAGTACCAGAAAGCTGCCGGCCAGCCCGCAGGCCATCGTTGCCACCGCCCAGAGCAGGCACGACAGTGCGAGCAGGCGCGTACGCGGCAGACGATCCACCAGACGTCCCGCCGGCAAGCCCATCAGCGCATACACCGCCGCGAAGGCCAGCCCGGAGATCAGGCCCATGGCCGTGTCGCCAACCCCGAACTCCGACTTGATTGGCTCAATCATCACCGCAAGTATCTGGCGCCCGACAAAATTGTCGGCGAATACCAGTGCCAGCAGCAACAACAGGCCGTGGCTGCGCCAGCCGACCGAGGTGGCCGGCATGACGGTTGCGCCGGTCGTCATCGCGGCGCCCAGAGATCGGGCAAGCCGGGGTCGCTCACTACAATCAGGCGCTTGAGCAAGACCTTGAGGGCTTGCGCGTCGGCACTGCCGAGCTTGGCCGACAGTTCTTCCTCCACCACCTTGGCCAGCGCCAACTGTTGCAGCGACACCTCGCGGCCGTTTGCCGTGAGCACGAAACGCAACTGATCGGCATCGCCCTCGATCGCCACCAGGTGCTGGCGCTCGAGAAAGCGCATGCCGGCCAGTGTGACCTCATGGCCGGTGTAGCTGACAAAGGTGTTGATTTCCTCAAGGCTCAGGTTATCGCGGATACACAGCACCGAGAGAATGAAAAAGGCCTGTTCGTCCAGCTGCTGGTTGCTCACCATGCGCCGCAGGGCATTGAGCACCTGGTAGTGCCCGCGCCCGAGCAAGTAGCCGAGCAGGTCTTCGGTGTAGCTGCATTCCGGTGGCGGCGGTGTGGTTGCCAGGCGCAGCTCGCTGCGCGGCTTGCGGGTGGCCAGCGCATACTGGCCGCTCTGGAACGCCAGCGGCGCCCGGTCGCTGTGATCGAAGGCCAGTACTTCCCCGACAAAGATCACATGGTCGCCGCCCTCATACTGGAAGGCAGTACGGCATTGGAAGCGTGCGGTGCAGTCTTGCAGCAAAGGCGCCTCGCTGACGCCATTATCGAGTTGGACTTCGGCAAACTTGTCTTCGCCCTGGGTGGCGAAGCGCCCCGAGAGTTTTTCCTGTTCGGTGGACAGGACATGCACATTCCAGTGCTTGCCGTTGCTGAAAACCGGCAGGCTGCGGGCGTTCTTCGACAGGCTCCAGAGCACCAGTGGCGGGTTGAGCGATACCGAGTTGAAGCTGTTGGCGGTGATCCCCACCGGTGAGCCGTCTTCGGCCTGGGTCGTGATGATCGTAACCCCGGTAGTGAAGGTACCGAGCGCGGCGCGGAAGGCCTGGGGATCGAAGCTGGCGTTTTGCATAGCCATGATAGACCTCATGGAGTGGAGTTTTCGTGTGGCCAGTATTGGTCGCCGCAGGGCGCTGTACATCGTCTCAACGGACTAACGCTTTTGTTCGATTCTCGTCCGATCGGACGAAGCGCCGGGCGTCGCCCCGCGACTAGTGTGGCCTCATGCGCATCCGGCGCTTCCGGGCCTTGGGGCCAGCACCAGCGAGGGGACACGAATGAGTTCAGCCACGTCATCCGTACAAGCGCTTTCGAGCCTGTTATCCCGGCAAAAACAAGCCTTTAACAGCGCCGGCGCGGTCAGTGCCGACACACGTCGTCGGCGTATTCAGCAGGTGATCGACCTGCTCGTGCGTCACCACGGTGTGTTGACCGAAGCGATGGATCAGGATTTCGGCGGCAGGCCTGCAGGCTTTTCCCTGATGAACGATGTGCTGGGTTCTCTCTCGTCGCTCAAGCATGCGCGGGACAACCTGCACCTCTGGATGCAGGACGAGCCACGCCCGGCATTCGCGCCCTACGACCAACTGGGCGCCAAGGCCTGGGTCATGTATCAGCCCAAAGGGACGGTGGGCATCATCGGTACCTGGAACGCCCCGCTGTTTACCTTGTTCAGCCCGCTGGCTTGCGCACTGGCGGCGGGCAACCGGGCGATTCTCAAACCGTCGGAGGTGGTTCCGCGTACCGCTGAGTTGGTAGCACAGTTGTGTGCTGAGCACCTTGACCCGCTGGAGATCGCCGTGGTCACGGGGGGCGCTGAGCTGGCGGAAGGCTTCACTGCCCAGCCGTTCGACCACATGGTGTTTACCGGCAGTACTGCGATTGGTCGCGCTGTGATGCGTAATGCTGCGCAGAACCTGGTACCGGTGACGTTGGAGTTGGGCGGTAAGTCGCCAGTGATCATTGCGCGCAGTGCCGACCTGAACAAGGCGGCGTTCAGCATCGCCGCAGCCAAAGCCTGTAATGGCGGGCAGATCTGCATCAGTCCCGACCTGGTGTATGTACCGCAGGCGCACCTTGAAACTTTCCTCAGCGCCTTGCGCAGTGCCTATTGCGAGCTCAACCCCTCGGTTGCCGGCAACCCGGATGTGGTGGCAGTGGTCAATCAGCGGCATCTGGCCCGTGTCGAAGGCTATGTGGACGAGGCCCGGGCCCTGGGGGCTCGCATCGAAAGCCTGCCGGAGGCGTTGGCGGTTGATGCCGAGGACCGTCGCCGGCCCCTGCGTGTGGTGGTCAATCCGCCGGGTGACAGCCAGATCATGCGCGAAGAAATCTTTGGCCCGGCCATGGTGGTGCTCACGTATGAAGACCTTGATGGGGTGATCGCCGACATCAACGCCCGGCCACGACCGCTGGCGCTGTACTACTTTGGCGAGGATCAACAGGAGCAGCAGCGGGTACTGGAGCACACCCTGTCGGGCGGCGTCACCGTCAATGACGTGATGATGCATGCGGCGATGCACGATGCGCCGTTCGGTGGCGTGGGCGCCTCTGGCATGGGGCATTACCACGGCCGTGAAGGGTTTCTTGAGTTCAGTCACCTGCGCACCGTGTTCAAGGCGCCTGCGCATGACCCGCGGCGTGAATGGGGCCTGCTGCCGCCGTATAGCGAGCATTACCTCGCGGCCATGATGGCCATGGTCACCGCTGACTGACTCATTGTGCATGGGGCGCTCGGATGAGCGCCTTGTCGCCTCTACGGGGTTTACCGTTGCTTATGTTCAACGCGATCACTATTGCCCAGCGCCTGTGGTTCTGGGCGTTGTTGGCCACACTGTTGTTTATCGTTGCGGTCGGTTTTGGTGGCTATGGCCTGCAACAGGCCCGTGACAGTCTGCGTACCATCAATGAAGACAATCTGGCGACGCTGCTCACTGTCGGTGAGGTTCAGCACCGTCTCGACGAAAGTCGGCGGCTGGTGTTGCTTGCCATTCAGCATGACCCGGAAGGCCCGCTGGTGGCGGCGTTCGACCGCTCGATCGATGTGACGCTAGCGGCCATCGAAGCCAACAATCACGCGCTTGCTCAGGTGTGGGCCAGCTACCGCCAACGCCCCTTGTCCAGCCATGAACAGCAGGTGGCCGAGGCCTTCGATGGCCATTACCAGGCCTGGCTGGGTGAGCTGGAGCTTTTGCTGGAGTCCTTGCGCGCGGGTGACTATCGGCTGTCCGGCATCATTTCGTTCCTGCGCATGGCCGAACCTGCTGGCGATGCGGCGGGTATTGAACTGGGCAAGCTGCAGACGTTGCAGAAGGAAGCGGCTGCGCGGGCATACGACCTCGCCCAGCAACGCTATCGCTCGACCCTGCTGGCGTACCTGTTGCTGGCGGTGGTGGGGGTGTTGGCTGGCAGCGTTACCGCGTTCTCGACCTTGCGTCGCCTGAAACGGGCTTTTGCCCAGGCGGGCGCCAGTGTGCGCGCGATTGCCAGTGGCGACCTGTCGCAGCCCATCGAGGTCAAGGGGCGCGATGAGTTTGCCCGGATGCTGGGTGATATCGCGACAATGCGCGACAGCCTGCACGGGTTGATCTCGCAGATGCGCTCGTTGGTGCAGCGTGTCAGTCACGAGGCGGCGCACATGGCCGAATCGGCAGAGCTGGCCTCGTTGGCTGCGCAGCAGCAGGCTGACGCCGTGCGCGGCATTTCTTCTGCAGTTGAGCAACTGTCGGGTTCAATCAGCGAAGTCGACACCCAGGTCGGGGTTTCGCGCAACATCACGCAGCACTCGGCGGGGCGCTCGGGCAAAAGCGAAGGTTTTATCCGCGATATGGCCCATGGAATGAACCGCATCAGCGACGTGATCAGCGACACCGCCGTGCATATCCGTGAGCTGGAAGTCTTCTCCGGCGAGATCAGTACGGTGCTGAATGTGATTCGCAGCATTGCCGAACAAACCAATTTACTGGCGCTGAACGCCGCCATCGAGGCCGCAAGGGCAGGAGAGCAGGGCCGTGGCTTTGCCGTGGTGGCCGATGAGGTCAGGCTGTTGGCGCAACGTACGGCCCGTTCAATCGGTGAAATCGACCTCACGGTACAACACATCCAGGAGGGGACCCAGGCGGTGGTTGGCGGGATGGATCGGGTAATCAGCCGGGTACGTGATGGGGTCGGGCTGGCAGAGGAGGCCGGCGACTCGGTGGCGCAGATCCGCAGTGGTACTGACGATGTGATTCGAAGCGTCGACACCATTGCTGTGGTGATCGCCGAACAGGTACGGGTTACCCAGGAAATGGTCGCGCGCGTTGAGAGCGTTTCGGCCGGCACCGGCGTGCTCTCGGCCAATGCCGGCCGCAGTGCCGCGGCGGCGTCTGACCTGGAGCAGTTGGCGCGTGCACTGGACCAGTTGTCCGCCAGGTTCAATGTCGTCTGACGGGTCTAGTCCGCTTTGACGATGAGAGCGCCCCGGTCAGCCGTGATCATGGGATGCACACCGCCAGCGTCCCCGTATCGTCGTCGGCGGTCTTTCCTGACCTCAGCTAATGGCATAACAACAATGACGGCTCAAGTTCAGTCTCAAACCCACTACGACGTGATCGTCGTTGGTTCGGGTGCAGGTGCGATGACGTCGGCGGTCTTCCTCGCCGACCAGGGTTTCAGTGTGCTGATCGTGGAAAAAAGCGACAAGTACGGTGGTACTTCGGCTATTTCCGGCGGTGGGATCTGGATCCCGAACAATCACTACTTTGCTCGCCAGGGCGGTAACGATAGCTTCGAGTTGGCGATGCGCTACCTCAAGGCCGCGGCTGGCGAGCACGTCGATGATGCACGCCTGCAGGCCTACCTGGACAATGCGCCAAAGATGATCGAGGCGCTCACCCGTACCAGTCGGGTACGTTATGCGGTGGCTGCCAAGTACCCGGACTA
Source organism: Pseudomonas sp. HLS-6 TE3448 (assembly GCF_053629555.1). Classification (NCBI taxonomy): domain Bacteria; kingdom Pseudomonadati; phylum Pseudomonadota; class Gammaproteobacteria; order Pseudomonadales; family Pseudomonadaceae; genus Pseudomonas; species Pseudomonas sp. HLS-6 TE3448. The sequence goes on from NZ_JBRJIO010000001.1 coordinate 3,332,499, forward strand.
CTACCCGCATTTGCCTGGTTCGCTGCCCGGAGGACGCACCCTCGACCCCGAGTTGTTCGACACCAGCCTGCTCGGCGAGGAACTGGACAACCTGCGCAAGCCGTCACCCTCGACCTTGCTGATGGGGCGTATTGCCTGGACTGCCCGGCATGCGCACAAGGCCATGGCCCGCAGCTTCGGCTGGCGCTGGCTGATCATGGGCCTGATGCTGCGCTACAAACTGGACTTCAAATGGCGGCGCAAAAGTAAATTCGACCGCCGCGCGGCCCTTGGCAGTGCGTTGGTTGCGTCACTGCGTCGTTCTCTGATGGACCGTAACGTGCCGTTGTGGCTGAACACCGATTTTCGTGGGTTGCTCACGGAGCAGGGCCGAGTCACGGGGGTCACGGTGCAACGTGAGGGTCAGGAAAAGCAGCTGCATGCGCGTTACGGGGTGATTCTGGGCTCCGGTGGCTTCGAGCAGAACCAGGCATTGCGCGAGCAATACCTGCCCAAGCCGACCCGCATGGCCTGGAGTGCGACGCCACCGGGTAACAACACCGGTGCTGCGTTGGAAGCGGGGATCGCCCAGGGCGCGGCGACCGCGTTGATGGACTGGGCCTGGTGGGCGCCGACCATTGCCGTGCCAGGAGAGGAAAAACCGCGCGGTATCTTTGCCGAGCGGGCATTCCCCGGGGCAATCGTGGTCAACGGCGAGGGGCAACGCTTCGTCAACGAAGCGGCTCCGTACCTGGAGTTTGTCGATGCCATGCTCCGCGACAATCAGCGTACAGGCGGAAAGTCCGTGCCGGCCTGGGTGATTTTTGACGGGCATTTCCGCTTCCACTACGCCATGGGCCCGTTGATGCCGGCCCAGGTCATGCCTGACAGCCGTCTGCGCAAGGAATGGTTGAACACCTTGTACTGGAAGGCCGACACCCTGGCGCAACTGGCCGAACAGATCGGCGTCGATGCAGTGGGCCTTGAGCGCACAGTGGACAAGGTCAACGACTATGCGCGCACCGGCCAGGACCTGGACTTCGACCGTGGCGGCAATGTGTTCGACCGTTACTACGGCGATAGCAATATCAAGCCCAACCCGTGCCTGGCGCCCCTGCGCAAGGGGCCGTACTACGCCATGCGCCTGGATGCCGGTGATATTGGCACCAAGGGCGGCTTGCTGACCAACGAACATGCACAAGTGGTGCGCGACAACGGTACGCCCATCGACGGCCTGTACGCGATCGGCAACTGCTCCGCTTCGGTAATGGGTACCAGTTATCCGGGGGCGGGCGGCACCCTCGGGCCGGCGATGACCTTCGCCTATGTCGCTGCCAACCACCTCGCCAGCCAGCGTTAGGAGCCGTCATGGAGATGTCTGATAACAGCACCTGTACGGCGATTCAGGCACCATTGCGCGTTGCCGACAGCAGTAGCGTGACATGGGATGAGCAGTGCGATGTGCTGATCATCGGTTGGGGCGCGGCCGGGGCCTGTGCGGCACTGGAGGCCCGCGCCAATGGCGCCGATGTGCTGATCGCCGACCGTTTCACAGGTGGCGGCGCCAGTGCCAAGAGCGGTGGCGTCGTGTATGCCGGTGGGGGGACCCGGTATCAGCACGCCGCAGGCTTCAGTGACACCCCCGAGGCCATGTTTGATTACCTCAAGCACGAAACCCAGGGCGTGGTCAGCGACGAGACCCTGCGGCGTTTTTGTGCGGACAGCGTGGCCAACCTCGATTGGCTGGAAAGCCACGGTGCGCCTTACGCGCACCAGATGCCACCAGGTGGCAAGACGTCCTATCCACCCGACGGCTACTTCCTCTACTACTCCGGCAATGAGCTGGTACCGCAGCACAGCGGCCCGTTGCCACCGGCGCCACGCGGCCACCGTACGGTCGGCAAAGGCCAGTGTGGTGCAGTGCTGTATGCGCACCTCAAGGCGGCTTGCCTGCGCGCCGGGGTGCGGCCACTGCTGCAATCAGCCGCCAAGCGCCTGGTACTTGACCAGGAGGGCCGGGTGATTGGTGCCGAGCTGTGGTGCCTGCCGCCGGGCAGCAAGCAGGCGAAGCTGCACGCCCGTTGGGCTGCCCGTGCCGAGCGCTTGCAGAACTTTTCCCCGGCCTACTGTGACAGGTTACGCCTGAGGGTCAGCCAACTGGAGCGCGAATTCGCCCGGCCACGGCTGGTCAGGGCCCGGAACGGGGTGATCCTCAGTACGGGCGGGTTCATCTTCAACCGCGAACTGATCAAGCAGCACGCGCCGAAATTTCGCCGCAACTTCAAGGTAGGCGCCACCGGCTGTGACGGCAGCGGCCTGCGCCTGGGCGTGAGCGCTGGTGGTGAGGGCGCTGCGCTGAATCGGGTGTCGGCCTGGCGGTTCATCAATCCGCCCTACAGTTGGCACAAGGGCATCGTGGTCAACAGCCAAGGCCAGCGTTTCTGCAACGAAGAGGTCTATGGCGCGACGCTGGGTCAGCCGTTGATGGAGGAGCAGGGCGGCAAGGCCTGGCTGGTGCTCGATGCCCCGCTGCGCAAGAAGGCGATCCGGGAGGCACTGTTCGGTGGGTACTGGTGGTTCCAGAGCGTGCCGGCGCTGGCGTTGATGCTGCTCAAGGTGAGCAAGGGCAAGTGCCTGGAACAACTGGCTACGGTCACTGGCATGAAGGCCAGCGCGTTGCGCCAGTCGCTGCAGGCCAACAATGCGGCTGCGCGTGGTGAGGCGCCCGATCCATTCGGCAAGTCGCCAGGCGGTCGCCAGGTGCTTGAGCAGGGCCCGTTCTACGCCTGCGACATTTCCGTGACCAACCCGGTCTTCCCGCTAGGGGCGTTGACCCTGGGTGGTTTGCGGGTGGATGAGGGCAACGGGGCCGTGCTGGATACCCAAGGGCAGCCCATTGCGGGCCTTTACGCTGCCGGTCGCACCGCCCTGGGTATTCCCTCACACCTGTACATCAGTGGTCTATCACTGGCCGATTGCGTGTTCTCCGGGCGTCGCGCCGGGACGGCAGCCGCAATCAACCGTGCACAGCCACTGCAACATAACCGCGCACACGAGATGAGCTGATGACGATCAAGGAGAACAACATGCCCGGACGGGTTCATGGCAAGGTGGCGCTGGTGACTGGCGGTGCCAAGGGTATTGGCCGTGCCAGTGCACGGTTGTTGGCGGCTGAAGGCGCACAGGTGCTGATCAGCGATATCGACGTCGTTGCCGGTGAGGCACTGGCTGCCGAGATCGGCCCGGCTGCGGCGTTTATCCGCCATGACGCCAGCAGCGAGGCAGAGTGGAAGCAGGTCATGGCGCACTTGCGTGAGCGCTATGGCCGCCTGGATATCCTGCTCAACAATGCCGGCATACTGCTGAGCGGTTCAGTCGAAGAAACTTCGGTGCAGGACTGGCAGAAGGTCATGCGGGTCAATGCCGACAGTGTGTTTCTCGGCTGTCGCGAGGGGATTGCGCTGATGAAGGAGGGCGGTGGTTCGATCATCAACCTGTCGTCGATTGCGGCACTGGCCGGGCGTGATGATTTCATGGCCTACAGTGCTTCGAAAGGCGCTGTGGCGGCCTTGTCGCGTTCAGTGGCGGTGCTCTGCCGACGACGCAAGTACCGGATCCGCTGCAATACCCTGCACCCGGACGGCGTACTCACCGACATGACCAGTGGCGGCTTCCCGCAGGGCGTCGACCCGGTCCGCCTGACCATCGACAGTGACCCGATGAACCGCATGTGCTTGCCCGAGGATGTGGCGGCCAGTGTGCTGTTTCTTGCCAGCGATGAGTCCCGGGCCATCAACGGCGTCGAACTGCGCATCGACAGTGGGCAGATGGTGATGAGCATCTGATCATCACGTTAGTGCTTGATTGCGCAAGGCCGCTTGCCTGTTGAAACGGGCAAGCGGCCTTGTGCTGTGTTGCAGTGCTACGTTCGCGTTCTGGCGGGGCGATGCCGTTCAATGCCCCTCGAATTGTGCCGGGCGCTTTTCGATAAAGGCTTGCATGCCTTCTTTCTGGTCTCGGGAGGCGAACAGCAGGGCATTGGCCTTGCGCTCCAGTGCCAGACCGGCCTCCAGCGGCGCGTCCATGCCGGCGAGAATCACTTCCTTGATCTGTTCGGCGGCCAATGCCGGCATCGCCGCGATGACGCGGGCCAGCTCCAGGGCGTGAGCCTGGACCTGGTCATCGTCCACCAGGTCACTGACCAGGCCGGCCACCCAGGCTTCTTCGGCGCTGATCGGTTGCCCGGTCAGGGCCATGCGCATGGCCTTTACCTTGCCCACGGCGCGGACCAATCGCTGGGTACCGCCAATGCCCGGCATGATGCCGATACGAATTTCCGGTTGGCAGAAGCGTGCGCTGCGCCCGGCGACGATCAGGTCGGCAAGCATCGCCAACTCGCAGCCACCGCCATAGGCGTACCCGCAGATCGCCGCGATCACCGGTTTCGGGCAGTGCTGAATCGGCGCCCAGACCCGTTCGGTATGGCGCCGGTAGATATCGATAGGGCCGACGCCGGCCATGCTGTTGATATCGCCGCCTGCGGCAAACACCTTGTCGCCGCCCGTCAGCAGGATGCAACGCACCTGTGGGTCGGCGCTCAGTTCGCTGAAGTAACGCGACAGCAAGGCTTGCAACTCCAGGCTCAGGGCGTTGGTCGCGTGCGGACGGTTGAGCCGCAGCAGGGCTACGCCAGGCAGCGGGCGTTCGAGCAGAACCGGTGGAGCGGATGAATCAGGCATGAGCGTCCTCGTGAGCCAGGCGTCAGGTGAATGCCTGCCAGTGTCACGGCCGGACGGTGATGATTCATCGTCCGTTCAGACGAAGAATGGGCCTGGCTTTGTCCCTAGAGTGAACCCTGTCAGCAGAATTAAGGAGCGCGACATGGGGCTGCATTCGGGGCTTGATTACAGTGGCAAGGTGGTGCTCGTCACCGGCGGTACCAAGGGCATTGGCGCGGGCATTGCGCGTGAGTTTCTGGCGGCCGATGCGCAGGTGATCGTCTGCGCCCGCTCAGCGCCTGAGCAGGTGCCGACGCTGGAGGGCAAGCGCGCCATCTTCATCCCGGCGGACGTGCGCGACCCGGACTCGCTACAGGCGCTGTTCGACACCATCAGTCGCGATTTTGGCCGCCTTGACGTGGTCATCAACAACGCAGGCGGTAGCCCGGCAGCCGAGGCCGCCAGCGCATCGCCACGTTTTCACGACAGCATCATTCGTCTCAACCTGATCGCGCCTCTTAATGTCGCCCAGCACGCCAACCGCCTGATGCAGGCGCAAGTGCAGGGCGGTTGCATCGTGTTTATCGGCAGCATCAGCGCCCTGCGCGCCTCACCCGGGACTGCGGCCTATGGCGCGGCCAAGGCTGGCGTCCTGTCGTTGGTGCAGTCGCTGGCGGTGGAGTGGGGGCCGAAGGTTCGTGTGGTCGCGGTCAGCCCGGGCCTGGTGCTGACGGAACAGGCCCACCTGCATTACGGCAACGACGCCGGTATCGCCGCCGTCAGCGCCGGTATCCCGGCCGGTCGCATGGCCGTGGCGGCGGATGTCGCCAATGCCTGCCTGTACATCGCCTCGCCGCTGGCCAGCTACGCCAGCGGCTGCAACCTGCTGCTGCATGGCGGTGGCGAACGTCCGGCGTTTCTCGGTGCGGCGCAGGTTCTGCCCACCTGATCGACCCATGGTGGCGGCCGGGTCCGGTTGCCGCCCTCAATTTGCAGGAGACGACTTTGGCTGATCCACAATTGCTATCCAATGTGCGCGCCCTAGTGGGGCGCCAATACGGTCGTGTGTATGCCTGGGATGAGGTCAATGCACCGATGATTCGTCAGTGGTGCGAGATCATGGGTGTCGAGAACCCGCTCTACACCGATCCTGCGTTTGCCCTCGGCACGCCCCATGAGGGCTTGATTGCGCCGCCGGCGATGTTGCAGGTGTGGACCATGGAAGGCTTCCATGCCAACCACTATCCGCCAGGCTCCACCGACGAAAACCCCTATGAAGTGCTCAAGCTGTTCGAGCAGTACGGCTATAACTCGGTCGTGGCAGTGAACTCCGAGCTGAGCTTCACGCGCCCCCTGCGTTTGGGTGAAAAGCTCTACTACACCACCCGCCTGGATGCGGTGGGCGATGAAAAAACCACCGCCTTGGGCACGGGCTTCTTTGTCACCCTGGTGATGAGCCACTTCGTCGAAAAGGCCGGTGGTGACGAACCGGTAGGCGAGTTGCTGTTCCGCGTGTTCAAGTTTCGCCCGGCCAATGCTCAGCCAGCCGCGCCTGCGCCGGCCGTAGCCGCTGCACCTGCCAAGGCCAAGCGCCCGCAACCGGGCATCAGTGACGACACCCGGTTCTTCTGGGAGGGCTGCGCACAGGGCCAACTGTTGATCCAGCGTTGCACGGCCTGCGCCACCTTGCGCCATCCACCCGCGCCGGTCTGCATCCAGTGCCACAGCTTCGACTGGGACACCGTCCAGGCCAGTGGTCGCGCCAGCCTCTACTCGTTTGTGGTCATGCACTACCCGGAGGTCGCGCCGTTCGATCACCCGAACCCCATCGGTCTGATCGAGCTGGAGGAGGGCGTACGCCTGATCGCCGGGTTGGTCGGCATTGAGCGTGAGCAGTTGCAGATCGGCCAGCGTTTGCAGGTCGAGTTCCAGACCTTCGATGACGCGCTGACCTTGCCCCTGTTTCGGCCCGTCGGCGCGTAGGAGTTGACCCCATGAATTTTGAATTGACCGAAGACCAGCGCGCGATTGCGCAGATGGCTGACAGCCTGTTTGTCGACCACTGCCACGACGACTACCTGCGTCGCTGGGATACCAGTGGTGAGCCGCTGATGGCTCCACTCTGGGCGCTCTGCATTGAAACCGGGCTGCACGCCTTGGCGATTCCTGAATCCCACGGTGGCAGTGGCCTGGGCATGACCGAGCTGATGCTGGTGTTGCAGGCTCAGGGCAAGGGCTTGGCACAGGTGCCGCTGTGGCGGCATCAACTGGCCGCAGCGACCCTTGCCGAGTTCGCATTGCCCGAGCTCGCGACCTGGGCCGAAAAAGCCGCCTCGGGTGAAGCCATGCTGACCCTGGCCATCGATGCCCTTGGCAGTGCCTGCGGCATCGAGCTTCAGGCCCGTCCGTGTGCCGAGGGCTGGGAAATCAATGGTCGGGTTGCGGCCGTGGCCCTGGGTGAACAGGCACAGGCGGCACTGGTGCTGGCAGACGTAGACGGCCAGCCGCGGTTGTTGCTGCTTGACCTTTCGGTCGCACAGGTAACCCGTGTGCCAGCGGTGCTTACCCACGGTGAAGCCGTGGCCGATGTGCATGTCGAGGGCCTGCGCGTTGCGGCCCCGCAGTTGCTGCCCAGTGCCGCCCTGGCCTGGCTGGAGCCGCGCAGCGTGGCAGCCTTGGCCGCGTTGCAGTTGGGTGTCAGCGAGGAGCAGATCCGCCGCACCGTGGCCTATGTCAGTGAGCGTCAGCAGTTCGAGCGGCGTATCGGCAGCTTCCAGGCGGTGCAAATGAGCATGGCCGATGCGCATATCGCCCTTGAGGCCCTGCGCAGTGTGCTTTGGCAACTCTGCTATCGCCTCGACGCGGGTTTGCCGTCGCCGTCGGAAGCGCTGGCTACCGCTTATCTGGCGTGTGAAGCGGGACATCGCATTGGCCACATCGCACAGCACGTGCATGGCGGTATCGGCGTCGATCTGACGTACCCGATCCACCGTTTTCTCTATTGGAGCCGCGCCCTGGGCCTCGCCCTGGGTGGTTCGGCGGCAAGCCTGGAACGTCTCGGCGATTGGCTGAGCGATAACGACAAGCTGGGATGGAAATATGACCTCGAAGAACACCAAGCGCTTTGAAGACGTGCGCCCCGGCGAAGTGCTGCCTGAACTGGCGGTTCCAATCACGGTCGGCCTGATCACCGGTGGAGCGATTGCCACCCGGGATTATTTTCCGGGGCACCATGACCTGGAGGCAGCCCGCGCACTGGGCTCACCGCATATCTTCATGAACATCCTGACCACCAACGGGCTGGTGCAACGTTATGTCGAAGGCTGGGCGGGGCCGTTGGCCACGTTCACCTCACTGAAAATCAAGCTGGGTGCACCGAACTACCCCGGTGACTGCATGACCTTCAGCGGCAGCGTGACCCGCCAGGATGCCGACACCCGTACGGTGGAAGTCACCCTCAGCGGCAAAAATTCCATGGGCAACCACGTGACCGGTACGGTCGCGCTGGTCCTGCCCTGACAGCCGGAGACACAGACATGACGACTTCGTCGATATCCGGACGCGCCGCGATAGTTGGTTTGGGCGCGACCGAGTTTTCCAAGAACTCCGGGCGCACGGAACTGCGCCTGGCCCTTGAAGCCACGCTGAGCGCGCTGAAGGATGCGGGCATTGACCCTTCCGAGGTTGAGGGCTTCAGCTCTTACTCGGTGGACAAGGTTCCGGAATACGAAATTGCCCGCCTGTTGGGTTGCAAGGACGTGAAGTTCTTTTCGCAAGTGCCCCACGGCGGTGGTGCGGCGTGTGCGCCGATCATGCACGCGGCCATGGCGGTGGCCACCGGTGTAGCAAAAGTGGTGGTGGTCTACCGGGCCATGAACGAGCGGTCCTGGTATCGCTTCGGTACCGGCACGTACGGTTTCGCCTCGACGCCGATCTTCGAGAACGTCAACTACGGCTGGTACATGCCCCACGGCTTCCATACGCCGGCGGCCTGGGTGGGCATGTTCGCTCAACGCTACATGCACACCTATGGGGCCACGTCCGAGGATTTCGGTCGGGTCGCAGTGGCCGTGCGTGATTTTGCCGCGACCAACCCCCAGGCGTTTTTCTACGGCAAGCCGATTACCCTCGAGGAGCACCAGGCCTCGCGCTGGATCTGCGAACCGCTGCACCTGCTCGACTGCTGCCAGGAGTCCGATGGCTCCGTGGCCATGGTGATCACTTCGGCGGAGCGTGCCCGCGATCTGCGCCAGAAGCCGGTGATGATCAAGGCCGGTTCCCAGGGCATTACTGACGGTCAGCAGATCATGACCTCGTTCTACCGTGACGACATTACCGGGTTGCCGGAAATGGGCGTGGTGGCCCGTGAGCTTTATCGCCAGTCAGGGCTGGGGCCGGAAGCGTTTCAGACAGCGGTGATCTATGACCATTTCACCCCGTTCGTGCTGCCGCAACTGGAAGAGTTCGGTTTCGCCAAGCGTGGTGAGGCCAAGGAGTTCATCCGCGCGGGCCATCATGCCCGTGGCGGCAAGTTGCCGATCAACCCCCACGGCGGACAACTGGGCGAAGCCTACATTCATGGCATGAACGGAGTCGCCGAAGCGGTACGGCAGGTGCGCGGCACCGCAGTCAACCAGGTGCCGGCGGTAGAAAACGTGCTGGTCACTGCCGGTACCGGCGTGCCGACCAGCGGCCTGATTCTCGGCGCGGCCTAAGGAGGCGTTATATGTTCGTTGATCTGACTCCTGAACAACACGCCCTGCGCCACAAGGTGCGGGACTACTTCCAGGCGCTGATGACCCCGCAGCTGCGTGAGCAGTTGCGGGGCCAGGAAGGCGGCGAGCTGTACCGGCAAACCATTCGGCAAATGGGCCGCGACGGTTGGCTGGCTGTTGGCTGGCCCAAAGAGCATGGTGGCCAAGGCTACGCGGCCACTGAGCAGTTGATTTTCTTTGAAGAGGCCAACATTGCCGGTGCGCCATTGCCGTTCGTGACCATCAGCACTGTTGGCCCGGCCCTGATGACCCATGGCAGCGCGCTGCAAAAGGAGCGCTTCCTGCCGGGCATCGCTGCGGGCGAGATCATGTTTGCCATCGGCTACTCCGAGCCGGACGCCGGCAGTGACCTGGCGGTTCTCAAGACCAGCGCACGCCTGCAAGGCGATGAGTTCGTGGTCAATGGCAACAAATTGTGGACGTCCGGTGCCGATGCGGCGGACTACATCTGGCTGGCGGCACGCACTGACCCCACGCAAGCGCGTCACAAGGGGATTTCGATCCTGATCCTCGATACCCAGGCGCCCGGGTTCTCCACGACACTGATCCCGACCACCAGCATTGCCACGACTGCCACCTATTACGACAACGTGCGGGTGCCCAAGGACATGCTGGTTGGGGAGCTGCACGGTGGCTGGAAGCTGATCACCGAGCAACTCAACCATGAGCGGCTTGGGCTTGGCTCGTGGTCGGACAAGGTCGTCGCATTGTTCCGCCGGGTCTACCTGTGGGCGCGTTGCCGTGATGAACAGGGCCGACGGGCCATGGACAAGGGCTGGGTGCGCAGTTCGTTGGCAGAGTGTTATGCCCGCCTGGAAGCGATGCGCCTGATCAACTTGCGTATCGCCGCCGACCTTGAGCAGCAGCGCATGGATGTGGCCCTGAGTTCGACCACCAAGGTGTATGGCTCCGAGTCAGCCATCGAGATACTGCGCAAGCTCGCCGCCATTCTCGGCGCCAACGGTTCGTTGCGCAGCGGCTCGTCAGCGGCCTTGTTGCAAGGGGAGCTGGAGTACGAACTGCGCTCTTCGGTCACCCTGACGTTTGGCGGTGGCACCAACGAAATTCAGCGTGAACTGATCGCCCAGTTCGGCCTGGGCATGCCACGTACCCAACGCTGACAGCGCCCCGCGCCGCTCAGCCAATACAACAAGAACAGTACCCGCTCCGGACTGAGTCCGGGGCCGGGTCGAGGGTGAATTTCATGAGCACGATTGAGCAATTCAGGCACGAGACCCGTGCCTGGCTGGAGGCCAACTGCCCCTTGTCCATGCGAACCGCCATGGCGGAGGGCGAAGTGGTGTGGGGTGCCAGCCAGCCGCAGTTCCCCAGCGAAGACGCCCGGTTGTGGTTTGAGCGCATGCGTGACAAGCGCTGGTTCTGCCCGGAATGGCCCGAGGAGTACGGCGGTGCGGGCTTGAGCGAAGAGCAACTGGCGGTCCTTGAGAGCGAAATGCGCAGGCTCAAGTGTCGCCCGCCCCAGATCAACCTGGGCATCTGGATGCTTGGGCCGGTGCTGCTGGCATTTGGCAGTGAGGAGCAGAAGCGGACGTTATTGCCGCCCATGGCCCGGGGTGAAGTGCGCTGGTGTCAGGGCTTCTCAGAGCCTAACGCGGGTTCCGACCTTGCCAGCCTGAAAATGGCGGCCCGTGATGCTGGCGACCACTTTGTCGTTGATGGCAGCAAGATCTGGACGTCCTACGGCGATAAATCCGATTGGATGTACGCTCTGGTACGAACCAACCCCACGGTGCCCAAGCATGAAGGTATCAGCCTGATCGTGCTGGATATGCGCAGCCCTGGGGTCAAGGCGGTACCGATTGACCTGATCAGCGGCAAATCGGCGTTCTGCCAGGTGTTCTTCGATGCGGTGAAGGTGCCCAAGCAGCAACTGATCGGCCCTATGGATGGCGGCTGGAACCTGGGCAAGTACCTGCTGCAGCACGAACGCAAGGCCATGTCGAAGTTTGGCGAGATCAGCCTGCCCTCGCATTTCCATTTGCTTTCGCTGCTGCGTGAGTACCTGCCGCGCCCTCAAAGCCAAGGCGAACAGGCGCTGCATGCCCGCGCCGTGGCCTGCGCGATGAATGAACACGCCTATGGCCTGACGGTTCAGCGCATGACTGAAGAAGCCAGGTTCGGTGACGACGTCAGTGGCCTGATGTCGATCATGAAACTGGTGCACACCGAGCAGGAGCGCGACAAGTTCGAAGTCCTGCTCGATGCCATGGGCGGGCATGCCTTCGGCTGGCAAAGCGAGGCCTTCAGTGCCCAGCAACAGGCGATTACCCGGGCCTGGTTGAACAGCTATGCCCTGACGATTTCCGGTGGTGCCTCGGAGATCCAGCTCAATGTCATCGCCAAGCGCGTGCTTGGTCTGCCCGATGCAAAGAAAGGAGTGACGCCATGAACCTGCGCTACAGCGAAGAGCAGCGCTTGCTCGCCGACAGTGCCCGGGATTTTCTCGCGGCGCGCAGCCCGGTCGCGGTCCAGCGTCGGCTGCGCGACGAGGGCTCGGTGCTCGGTTTTGATCCGCAGCTGTGGCAAGCCGCCGTGGACCTGGGCTGGAGTGCGATTCCATTTCCGGAAAATTACGGGGGCCTGGACTTTGGCTGCATGGGGCTTGGGCCGGTGTTCGAGTCTATCGGCCACAACCTGGCGGCCACGCCCTTGCTGTCGAGCGTGGTGCTGGGTGGTTCGCTATTGCACCTTGCGGGCAACCCGCAACAGCAGGACCGCTGGCTGAATGCCCTGATCAGCGGCGAGAAACGCCTGGCCCTGGCGCTGGATGAACAGTCACGTCATAACCCGTTGGGTACGGCCCTTGAGGCGGTGGTCGAGGGTGACGGTTTCCGTTTGCGGGGTGACAAGTACTGGGTGGTCGACGGGGTTGGCGCCGATGCGTACCTGCTGGCTGCGCGTACCTCGGGGCATGCGGGTGAGGCACAGGGGATCAGCCTGTTCCTGGTACCTGCCGATACCCCTGGCCTGAATTGCAGCGCCTTGCCGTTGATCGACTCGCGTAACTGTGCGCGGTTACGGCTGGACGGTGTGCAACTGGGCAGTGACGCACTGTTGGGCACGCTCGGTGATGGCTGGGCCGCGCTGGACACCGCGCTGGACCGCGGTCGTGCGTGCCTGGCCGCAGAACTGTTGGGCATGGCCGAGCAACTGTTCCAGACCACCCTCGACTACCTCAAGACCCGCGTGCAATTCGACACGCCGATTGGCTCGTTCCAGGCCCTGCAACACCGTGCCGCCCAGTTGTACGTCGATCTGGCCCTGGCCCGCAGCGCAGTCATGGCCGGGCTGGCGGCCCTGGACGACGCCAGCCTGAGTGTCGCCGAACGCGGCAGACTGGTCAGCCTGGCGAAGTGGAAGGCCGGTGATACGGCAATCAAGGTCAGCAATGAAGCCGTACAGATGCACGGTGGCATCGGGGTCACCGATGAACTGGATGTCGGCCTTTACCTCAAGCGTGTGCGCGTTGCCCAGGCCTGTTTGGGCGACCGGGATTTTCATTGCGAACGCTATTCGGCCCTCGACGAGGCCTGCGCCTGAAGGCGCGACGTCTCGGTTGCCCTGGAGAACGACACATGAGCATTGAACGATGGCAAACCGCTTGGCAGCAATTGATTGCACCGGGCTCGCCTTTTGAAGTGGTAAGCCCGGAGGAGGGTGGTGCACGTTTCTTTCGGCACACCGCATACAACCTGGTGGAAGCAATTGATGCCGGTCGTGTGCACGGTGAGCGCGAGTTCCTGGTGTGGCAAGCCCAGCGGCTGACCTTTGCCGAGTACTTCGATCAGGTTGACCGGCTGGCGGGGCAGATGGTCGCCTGTTTTGACCTGCGCCCCGGCGAGCGGGTTGCCATTGCCATGCGCAATCAGCCGGCCTGGCTGGTGGCATTCGCCGCGATCCAGCGTTGCGGCGCGGTGTGTGTACCGCTCAATAGCTGGGGGCTGCGTGACGAGTTGCTGCATGGCTTGCAAGACAGCGGTGCCCGCGTGCTGCTGTGCGATGAACCGCGGCTAAGTGTGCTGCAAGACGACCTGGCCGGCGACCAGCTGCCAACGATCGTTGTGGGAACGGAACGTCAGGTACAGCTGCCCGAGTACTGTCTTCGCTATGAAGACCTGTTGGCCGACGCGCGCTTGCCTGTTCCAGTGGTGACTATTGACCCTGACGCACCGGCACTGATCCTCTACACCTCCGGCACTACCAGCCGGGCCAAGGGCGTGGTGTCCAGCCACCGAGCGATCTGTCAGGCCCTGACCGCACTGGAGTTCCAGAGCGCATTCTGCGCGCTGAGCTCACCTGAACTCATCAGTGGGGTGATCCAGAGCGGCTACCCACCCACCACCTTGATGGCGGTTCCACTGTTCCATGTCAGCGGGTTGCATGCGCAGTTCCTTTCGGCAATGCGCAGTGGCCGGCGCTTGCTGCTGATGTACAAGTGGGACGTCGAACGCGCCCTCGATCTGATCTGTGAGGAGCACTGTACCCAGTTCAGCGGCGCACCGGTCATGATGCAGCAATTGCTCGCATCGCCACGCTTTGGCTCCGAGCAGACCGCCAGCCTGTTCGGGCTGGGTCTTGGGGGCGGTGCGTCCTCCAGTGGTTTGCTGGCCGAGATGATCGCGCGCAAGCCCGAGGCCATTTGTGGCAGCGGTTACGGCCTGACGGAAAGCAACGGCATCGGTGCGGCTATTGGGGGCGATCAGTTCGTCTACAAACCGGCAACGGCCGGTTGGCCATTGCCGATTGTCGATGTGCGCATTGGCGACGACCCGCAGCAGCCGTTGCCCAACGGTTCCAGTGGTTTGATCTGGCTGCGTTCGCCAACCCTGATGAGCGGCTATTGGAACCTGCCGCAGGCCAGCACCGAGGCCTTGCGCGACGGGTGGCTCGACACGGCGGATATCGGCTACCTGGACGAGGAGGGGTTTCTTTGCATTACCGGGCGGCTCAAGGACCTGATCAACCGCGGTGGCGAGAAAATCTCGGCGGCCGAAATTGAAGCCTGTGTCAGTGAAATGCCCGGTGTTGACGAGGCGGCGGCATTTGCCATCCCCGATCCGGTACTGGGTGAAGCCGTGGCGTTGGTCATTCACGGCAATACCGGGCAGATGCCCGACCAAGCGCACGTCTGTGCATTCATTGCCCAGCGGCTGGCGGGCTACAAGGTTCCGGCGCGGGTGTACTCGCAGGCTGAGCCACTGCCACGCAACGCCACCGGCAAAGTGCTCAAGAGCGCGCTGAAAGAAAGGTGGAAGCACCTTGATTTTTAGTCTTTCCGGACGATGTTGGCGCCGTCAGAACACGAACAATAGGCCCATACCCGCAAGCCTTATCAGCGAAGGAGGCAATACATGAAAATAACAAGAACAGGTGTCATGCTCGCAGCCGCATTAACCGCCAATGCCGGGATTATCGGTAGCGCATACGCCGAGGTGTCGCCTCAGGAAGCCGCCAAGCTGGGCAAGGAACTGACCTGCGTCGGTGCCGAGCAGGCCGGTAATGCTGCAGGAACCATTCCCCCGTACACCGGCAAATACCTGGGTGAGGTCCCCGGCTGGAATCACGTGAAGTTCTCGGGTGACCAACCTGTGGACCCTTACGCGTCGGAGAAGCCGATCCTGGTGATCACCGCACAGAACATGAGCCAGTACGAGGCGCACCTGACCGAAGGCCAGAAAGCCTTGCTGAAGAAGTACCCGACCACCTACAAGATGAACGTCTACCCTGGGCATCGGGATTTCCGTTACCCCGATTATGTGTGCCGGCGGGCGATGCAGAATGCGCTGACTGCCAAGCTGGTCAATGACGGCCTGGGCATTGAAGGGCTCGGCCAGATACCGTTCCCGATTCCGAAAAATGGCATGGAAGTGCTTTGGAACCATCAGTTGCCGGCGCGCGCCTACACCGAGGAAAAGATCAGCGACCTGGCGTCCGTATTGCCCAACGGCAGTATCGGTTGGGGCCGTGCTCATGCGCGCAACCTTTCGCAGGCCAACTCGCCAACGGTCGAACCCAAGACCGAAGACAAGGTCCAGGCGATGAGTTACAACACCACGCTGAAACCGGCCCGTGACAACGGCGTGATCAGCATTGCCCATGAACCCTACAACTTCGCCACCGAATCCCGCCAGGCCTGGAGCTATAGCCCGTCGACCCGGCGTGTCCGGCAAATGCCGGGCTACGGCTATGACCAACCGATGATCGGCACCAACGGGACCATGACGGTCGATGAGGACCGGTTGTTCAACGGCGCGCCGGAACGCTACACCTGGAAACTGATTGGCAAGCGTGAAATCTACAGCCCGGCCAACGCGTTCAAACCGAACGCGGGGAACATCAAGTACGCTGACATGCTCACGCCCAACCACCCCAATCCTGAGTTCATGCGTTATGAGCTGCGGCGTGTCTGGGTGGTGGAGGCTGACCTGAAGGAAGGCTATCGCCACGTCTATGGCAAGCGGGTGCTGTTCATTGACGAAGACACCTGGAACGCGGTCATGGCCGATAACTACGATGCCCGTGGGCAGCTGTGGAAGCATGCAATGATCAACTACTACTACCATCCGGACATGAGCGGCTGGCAGGCAGGTTCACAGTTTTTCATGGACTTGAACTCGGGCCAGTACACCGGCTACGGGATGACCAACGAGGCGAAGAAGGGGCCGATCCTCAACGAGAGCAAGTTCACGCCGGACATGTACACGTCCGACGCGGCGCGGGCTATCGGTCGCTGATCGTTACACTGTAGTGGCTGCACCTTGAAGCCCTGCCGGTCTCCGGCAGGGCTTTTTTCTGTCGGCGCAGACGCCAGCGTTACGCCATCGGCGTACACAACTCCACAAGCAAGCCATCGGGACAGCGCAGGTACGACACGGTTTGCCCCCAGGGCTTTTGCTCGGGGGCCTTGAGCTCGGTTGCTCCGCAGGCCAGTGCCTGGGCGTGGGCGACCTCGACAGTATCGGTGGCGAGTGCGATTTCCATGCCCAGCGGCCGGGCTGATTCAGCTGCCACTACCAGCCCCTCTGGCAGGTTGGCCTGGCCCAGCGCCCGTGAAGCGAAAGCCAGGGTGGTGGCACCGGTGTCCAGTTCGCCATAGTCGCCAGACTCATGCAAAAAGCGCCGGTTAATGCCAAAGGCCTGTTCAAAGAACGCCAGCGATGAGGCGACATCGGGTACGTAAAGAATGGTGTAGGCAAATTTCATGGGCAGTCCCTGACCTTGAGTTGATCCAGTTGATGTGTATACACGTTTTCAGCGGGCCTTTGGCGCCGCGGTTTTCTTCGGACGTTTGGCGCTGCTCGATGGTTTACGCGCTGCGGCCTTGCGTTTCTTTTTCCAGGGGGCGCTGCTACCCCCGGCTGGAACTGCCGGGCCGCTGATGTTCAGGCTGAGCCCGGCACATCGCTCGACCTGCTTGCTCATCCATGCCGATTGCTTGGCAACGAACGCCTCCAGGCTCATCTCGCCGGTTTGCACCATGTCCAGTGCCTGCTCCCAGATAGCCGTAGTGCCTGGGTCGGCAATGGCCCGAGGTACGGCGTCGATCAGGCTGCAGGCCGCCGGGGTGGCCGACAACGCCTTGCCGTTCTTCACCAGGTAGCCTCGGTCGAGCAAGCCCTGGATGATTCCGGCACGGGTCGCCTCGGTACCAATACCAGTGGTGTCCTTGAGCTTTTGCTTGAGCCGTGGATCGTCGACCAGCTTGGCGACGTTCTTCATGGCCTTGATCAGGTCGCCCTCGGTGAACGGTTTGGGTGGCTGGGTCCAGAGGTCCTTGAGATTGACCCCGGCCACGGTGCAGTGCTGGCCTTTGCTCAGTGCCGGCAACACCTGCGCTGCCGGCGTTTCGCGACCTTTGCCTGGGTTCAGGGCTTCGGGTAGGGCGCGGCGCCAGCCGGGTTCGACGATACGCTTGCCAACGGCGCGCAGGGCCTGACCGGCACAGTCGAAGTCGGCCTCGGTGCGGTCGTATTCGTGGTTGGGCAGAAACTGCGCCAGGTAGCGTGCGCGGATCAGGCTGAACACCGCCTTGTGCTTGCTCGGCAAGCGCCCCAGGTCGATGGCCGCAGCGGTAGGGATGATGCCGTGGTGGGCGCTGACCTTGGCATCGTTCCAGGCGCGTGAGCGGCGTTGCGGCTCCAGATAGGGTTGCAGTGCGGCCAGGCTGGCGTCGGCCCGGCCCAGTGCGGCGAGAATGGCCGGGGCCTCGCTGTGCTGGCTCAGCGGCAGGTAGCCACAGTCACTGCGTGGGTAGGTGATGACCTTGTAGGTTTCATACAGCGCCTGGGCGATGTCGAGGGTTTCCTGGGCGCCCAGGCCCAGCTTTTTCGAGCAGAGCTCCTGCAGGGTGCCGAGGTCGAAGGGCAACGGGGCGGCCTCGCGTACCCGTTCAGTGCTGACGTTCACTACCTCAGCGCTGGCCGCGCCGCCAATGGCCTCGGCGGCCTGCTGTGCCAGTACCGGGTTGAGGCAGCGGCCCTGATCGTCACAGGCGTCTTCCGGGGCGCGCCACTGCGCGGTAAAACTCGCATTGGCGCTGCTCAGCGTCACCTCGATGGCCCAGAACGGTACCGGCACGAAGTCGGCGATGCTGCGGTCGCGGTCGACCACCAGGCGCAGGGTAGGGGTTTGCACCCGGCCAACCGGCAACACCCCCTGGTACCCGGAGCGACGGCCGAGCAGGGTGAACAGGCGACTCATGTTCATGCCGATCAGCCAGTCGGCCCGCGAGCGACCCAGGGCCGAGTGGTAGAGGCTGAACGTAGCGGCACCGGGCTTGAGCGCTGCCAGCGCCTTGCGGATCGAGGCATCGTCGAGTGCCGATAACCACAGGCGCTGAATCGGCCCACGGTAGCGGCAGTGCTCGACCAGTTCACGGGCGATCATTTCACCTTCGCGGTCGGCGTCGGTAGCGATGACCAGTTCACGGGCTTCGCTGAGCAGGCGTTTCACCGCCTTGAACTGGCTGGCGGTTTTCGGTTTGACCAGCATCTTCCACTGCTGCGGCACGATGGGCAGGTCTTCCAGTACCCAGCGTTTATAGCGGGCATCGTAGGCGTCAGGTGGTGCGGTTTCCAGCAGGTGGCCGATACACCAGGTTACGCAGAGGTCGTTGCCGACCCAGCAGCCATCACCGCGCCGGTTGGCGCCGAGGACTTTGGCGATGTCCTTGGCCTGGGAGGGTTTTTCGCAGAGAAAGAGGCGCATGGCCGATGATGAGTCTGGCGGCTATAGAAGTTGCATAGCATGCGCAGGGTGGCGGCGAGAGGCAAGCATTATCTGTATGGATGTACAGTCAATTGTGTCTGCGGGTTTGCCAGGGGCTGGGCAATCCGCGGGTGCGGTCTTGCCAGCTGCCTGATCCTCGCAGGTTGTGGGAGTGAGCCTTGCCCACCAGTAGCAACCCTGCTAACGCTAAAAAAACCGACTCAGCCTTGTGCAGAGGCCTTCAGCGCCTGCGCCAGGTCGGCCAGGATGTCGTCGCTGTGCTCGATGCCAATGGACAGGCGCACCATGTCACGTGGCACTCCGGCCTTCTCCAGTTCTTCGTCGTTCAACTGGCGGTGGGTCGTGGAGGCCGGGTGGCAGGCCAGCGATTTGGCGTCGCCAATGTTCACCAGGCGTACCACCAGTTTCAGCGCATCGATGAAGCGCGCCCCGGCTTCCTGGCCGCCCTTGATGCCGAAGGAGAGGATCGACGCCGGCTTGCCACCGGTGTAGCGCACGGCCAGCTCATGCTCGGGGTGGTCCGGCAGGCCGGCGTATTTCACCCAGGCGACCTGTTCATGCTCACGCAGGTAGTTCGCCACTTTCAGCGCGTTCTCGGTATGGCGCTCCATGCGCAGGGCCAGTGTTTCCAGGCCTTGCAGGATCAGGAAGGCGTTGAACGGCGACAGTGCCGCGCCGGTGTTGCGCAGGGGTACCACGCGGCAGCGGCCGATAAAGGCTGCCGGGCCGAAGGCTTCGGTGTAGGTGACGCCGTGGTAGGACGGGTCAGGGGGGTGTTGAGCAGGGCAAAACGCTGCTTGTATTCAGCCCAGGGGAAGTTCCCAGAGTCGATCACGATGCCGCCGATGCTGGTGCCGTGGCCACCGATGTACTTGGTCAGCGAATGCACGACGATGTCGGCACCGTGCTCGAACGGGCGGCACAGGATCGGGGTGGCGACGGTGTTGTCGACGATCAGCGGCACGCCATGGCGGTGCGCGGCGTCGGCCAGTGCTCGGAGGTCGACGATGTTGCCCGCCGGGTTGCCGATGGACTCGCAGAACACCGCCTTGGTCTTGTCGTCGATCAGTGCCTCGAGCGCGGCAATGTCGTCATGGGCGGCGAAGCGGGTCTGGATGCCGAAGCGCGGCAGGGTGTGGGCCAGCAGGTTGTAGGTGCCGCCGTACAGTTTGGCCACCGAGACGATGTTGTCGCCGGCCTCGGCCACGGTCTGGATGGCGTAGGTGATGGCAGCCATGCCCGAAGCCACGGCCAGTGCGCCGACGCCACCTTCAAGCGCGGCCATGCGTTTTTCCAGGACGTCGTTGGTGGGGTTCATGATCCGCGAGTAGATATTGCCAGCCACCTTCAGGTCGAACAGGTCGGCACCGTGCTGGGTGTCGTCAAAGGCGAAGGAGGTGGTCTGGTAGATCGGTACGGCAACAGCCTTCGTGGTTGGATCGGGGCTGAAGCCCGCGTGAATGGCTAAGGTTTCCAGCTTCATACAGTCGTTCCCTGAGCGTTCGGTTGGAGGAGCGTGAGCATGGGCCGCAGTGTCTGCGTCGGTCAAGAGCTGCCAGGCCTGCTGAAACGCTCCTCCTGCGACTCACTCGCCTGGTGTGTGCATGCCCGCGCGTCTGAGCAGTTGCCTGCAGCGTTCAGACAAGTGCAGCACCCGCAGGTGCTTGCCGGCATTGGCATAGCGTTCGCGCAATGTCTTCAGCGCGGCGATTGCCGAGTAGTCGACAAAGCTCAGGTGGCGGCAATCGAGCGTCACCTGGGCCGGGTCGTTGGCCGGGTCGAACTGGTTCAGGAACTGGGTGGTCGAGGCGAAGAACAGCGTGCCATGCAATTGGTAGCGCTTACTGCCATCGGCTTCCAGATGGCCGTCTGCGTAAAGCTCGCGGGCTTGCTGCCAGGCAAAGTTCAGGGCGGCAATGATGATCCCGCACAGCACGGCGGTGGCCAGGTCGGTGAACACCGTGATGACGGTCACCGAGATGATCACCAGTACGTCGTTCAAGGGCACTTTGTTGAACACCCGCAGCGAGGCCCAGGCGAAGGTCTGCTGCGAGACCACGAACATCACCCCGACCAGCGCGGCCAGCGGGATGCGCTCGATCAGCGGCGAGAGAAACAGCACGAACAGCAGGATCATCACCCCAGCGATCACGCCCGAGAGGCGACCACGGCCACCGGAGCTTAGGTTGATCACCGTTTGGCCGATCATCGCGCATCCACCCATGCCGCCGAACAGCCCTGAAACCATGTTGGCTGCACCCAGTGCTACGCACTCGCGATCCGGGTAGCCACGGGTTTCGGTGATTTCATCGGTAAGGTTAAGTGTCAGCAGGGTTTCCAGCAGGCCGATCAAGGCCATCAAAATCGCATAAGGGGCGACGATGCCGAGGGTTTCAAGGTTCCAGGGTAGCTGGGGCAGCGCAAATACTGGCAGGCCGCCGGCAATATGGGCCATGTCGCCCAAGGTGCGGGTCGGCAGGTCAAGCAGGTACACCGCAAGGCCGACACCCAGAATTGCAACCAGCGCCGGTGGCACTGCGCGGGTGAGGCGCGGCAGCAGGTAGACGATGGCCATCGTCAGCGTGACCAGCCCGATCATCAGGTAGAGCGGGGCACCGCTGAGCCAGGCTTCTGCGCTCTTGAAATGCTCCAGTTGGGCAAGGGCAATGATGATGGCCAGGCCATTGACGAACCCCAGCATCACCGAGTGCGGCACCATGCGCACCAGTTTGCCCAGCCGCAGCAGGCCGAAGGCGACCATGATCAGCCCACCCAGCAGCACCGTGGCGAGCAGGTACTGCACGCCGTGCTGCACCACCAGCGCCACGATTACCACCGCCATCGACCCGGCAGCGCCGGAAATCATGCCTGGTCGCCCACCGAACAGGGCGGTCAAGGTGCAGATAATGAACGCACCGTATAACCCCATCAGCGGGTTGAGGTGCGCGACCAGCGCGAAGGCGATGCATTCGGGCAGCAGGGCGAAGGACGTGGTAAGGCCGGCCAGGGCCTCGGCGCGTAGGCGAATGGGTTTCATGGGGTACCTGAAAAAAACCGACCGGCGAAACCGGCCGCGGTCAACGGTGTTGGCAAGAAGGGGAGCGGATCTTACGCAATTGGAAATGTCACGGCCAGCCTGCTGGTTGGCCGTGTTGTCTTTAGGGCCGCGTACCGTGGCGGCTAGCCCTGTTTCTTGATAATCACGTCGGTAATGCTGGCTGGCGCTTCTGAATAGCGAATGAACTCCATCGAGTAACTGGCCCGGCCCTGGGACATCGAGCGCATGTCGGTGGAGTAGCCGAACATTTCTCCCAGTGGCACTTCGGCACGCACCACCTTGCCCGCCGGGCTGTCGTCCATGCCCTGGATCACGCCACGCCGACGGTTGAGGTCGCCCATCACATCCCCCATGTATTCTTCCGGTGTGACCACTTCGACCTTCATCACCGGCTCCAGCAGCACTGCACCGCCTTTTTGCGAAAGTTGCTTGGTGGCCATCGACGCGGCGATCTTGAAGGCCATCTCGTTGGAGTCGACGTCATGGTACGAGCCGTCGAACACCGCCGCTTTCAGGCCAATCAGCGGGTAGCCGGCCAGTACGCCGTTCTGCATCTGTTCTTCGATGCCTTTCTGGATGGCCGGGATGTACTCACGGGGGATGACTCCACCGACCACTTCACTGGTGAATTCCAGGCCTTCCTTGCCTTCATCGCTTGGCGAAAAGCGAATCCAGCAATGACCGAACTGGCCGCGACCACCCGACTGGCGGACAAACTTGCCTTCGATCTCGCAGGTATTGCGGATTTTCTCGCGGTAGGCTACCTGGGGTTTGCCGATGTTGGCATCGACGCCGAACTCGCGCTTCATGCGGTCGACGATGATGTCCAGGTGCAACTCACCCATACCGGAAATGATGGTCTGTGCAGTTTCCTCGTCGGTCTTGACCCGGAACGACGGGTCTTCCTGGGCGAGTTTGCTCAAGGCGATGCCCATTTTTTCCTGGTCGGCTTTGGTCTTGGGCTCCACGGCCACCGAGATCACCGGGTCGGGGAAGTCCATGCGCTCAAGGATAATGGGCTTGTTGATGTCGCACAGGGTATCGCCGGTGGTGACATCCTTCATGCCGATCAGTGCGGCGATGTCGCCTGCGCACACGGCCTTGATCTCGGCACGCTGGTTGGCGTGCATCTGCACCATACGCCCGACCCGTTCCTTCTTGCCCTTGACCGAGTTGAGTACCGCATCGCCTGAGGACAATACCCCGGAGTAGACCCGGACAAAGGTCAAGGTACCCACGAACGGGTCGGTGGCGATCTTGAAGGCCAGGGCCGAGAAGGGCTCGTTGTCGTCGGCGTGACGCTCCAGGTGCTTGTCTTCGTGTTGCGGGTCGGTGCCGTTGATGGCCGGGATTTCCGAAGGGGCCGGCAGGTAGTCGATCACCGCGTCGAGCATCAGCGGCACCCCCTTGTTCTTGAACGACGAACCGAGGATCGTCGGCACGATCTGGTTGTCCAGGGTGCGCTGACGCAATCCTGCCTTGATTTGCGCCGTACTCAGTTCGACACCGTCCAGGTACAGGCTCATCAACTCGTCGTTGGCTTCGGCGGCGGCTTCGATCATGTGGGCACGCCATTCTTCTGCCAGTGGCCGCAGCGCGTCGGGGATTTCCTCCTCGCGGTAGCTGGTGCCCTGGTCATCGTCGTTCCAGTAGATCGCTTTCATCTTCACCAGGTCGATCTGCCCGACAAAGTGCTCCTCGGCGCCGATGGCCAGTTGAATCGGCACCGGGTGGTGCCCCAGGCGCTTGTCGATCTGTTTCACCACCCGCAGAAAATCGGCGCCCTGGCGGTCCATCTTGTTGATGTAGGCCAGGCGAGGCACATGGTATTTGTTGGCCTGGCGCCAGACGGTTTCAGACTGCGGTTCGACGCCATCGGCACCGCTGAAGACCACCACCGCACCGTCGAGCACGCGCAGCGAGCGTTCGACTTCAATGGTGAAGTCAACGTGGCCGGGGGTGTCGATGATGTTGAAGCGGTACTTGTTCGGGAACTGCTTGGTCGAGCCTTGCCAGAAAGCCGTGGTGGCTGCCGAGGTGATGGTGATGCCGCGCTCCTGCTCCTGGGCCATCCAGTCCATGGTCGCGGCGCCGTCATGCACCTCGCCCATTTTATAGTTGACCCCGGTGTAGAACAGGATGCGTTCGGTGGTTGTGGTCTTGCCGGCGTCTACGTGGGCAACGATGCCAATGTTGCGGTAGAGCTCGATGGGAGTGGTGCGCGCCATGATGGGTCACCTGTACGTGTGCGTGCTGGGTATTCCCAAAGTAGCAGAACAATCGACACTCGGCGGGCGCCACCCGGACATACGGCGCCTGTCAGACCTCAACCTTGTAGTTCAACCCCAGCTCATCTCCCGGTAGGCCGCGAATACCCCAGTTCTCCCGCGGGGTTTCAGACAGGGTAATTTCCACATCCTGGGCGCTGATACCGGTGCGTTCGCCGATGTACAGGAACAACAGGCGAATGAGTGCTTTCTTCGCCTGTACCGAACGGCCCTCGAACAGGCTGATCTCAATGATGGTGTACTGGTGTGAGCGGTCGTCGGGGTAGAGGAAATCCGCCGGGTCCAGCGCAATGAAACGTTGGAAACGTTTCTCGACCGGATACGCCAGTGCAGCCATCACTGCGGCATGAATCGCCTCCGACAGTCCTGTGCGGTGGCGCTCCAGTGTCGAGCGCAGGCCATAGACCTTTATTTGTGCCATGGGTAATCCATCCTTGGAAATGTGCTGGGTCAGATTGTGGTGCTGGTTGCGAGGTAAAGGTCCTTTTGCCACTGCGCAAAGCGTTCATCCAGGCGTGGTTTCAGCCTGTCGAAGTTGTCCCAGGTGTCGGCCACACTGCTGGGGCGATCACCCTTTGTCGCCAGCAGGTCCTGGCAGTCGGCGGCAAACTGGCCGTTCTCGATGGCCAGGTAGTGGGCGACGAAGGCATTGCCCTGGCGGTTGAGGTCTTCAGCGTTGAGCCTGCTGTCGCAGCACTGGCGAAAGAACAGGCCGGGCGTGAGGGTACGTTCAACCAGCGAATTGATCTCGTAGTCGAAGTCTGCCTGAAAGTTACGGCTGGTCAGGGACCGTTGCACGGCCCAGGCGACGAACAGGGCGGTGTGGGGCAGTGTGGCAAGGGCTCGCAAGGAGGCGTCATCGTACGTCATGGGGCTCATCCTTTTTTGAATCATTATTCTTCCAGGGCAGTTAGCCTACACCACAACGCTGCCTGCTCGCAGCCAAGGCCCCATGTATCACTATGACGAGTAGGGGTGGGCAGGCGCAGTGCTTGCAGGCGGATGCCTGGACGCGGGTCCGCGAGCTGCGGGTTCAGGTGGCACGAAACTCCCAGACAATCTCTACCACACGCACCGCCAACAGCATGTAGACCAGGCACAGAATGACCTGCAGGAGCAGCGGATGGCGGGCCTTGGACAGCTTGCGCAGGCCGTCGGCCATGTTCAGCAGCATCAGAAAAACGGCCAGCGCTATCAGCCCGACGCCGGCCATGTGCGCTGCGAACAGGCCGAAATACACTTGGCCATCACCGGTGAGCGTGCTGCTGCCAGCCGCCAGCAGCAGCGAGCACATGAGAAAGTTGCGCAGGTTGTCGAAGACGTCCTTGTTCAGCCCATTGTCCAGCAGACGGCAGATGTGGCGCAGCAGTTCAGCCATGGCAAGGCTCCGCGAGGTGGCGAGGGTGCCTTGAGTATGGCTGCTGTTTCAGAACACCTGGCGCAGTAACCAGTACAGGCTACCCGACAACACAATCGCCGCCGGCAGGGTCAGTACCCAGGCCATCAGCAGGTTGGCGATGGTCCGTAGCTGCAGGCCCGAGCCATTGGCGGTCATGGTGCCGGCCACGCCAGAGGACAGCACATGGGTGGTCGAAACGGGCAAGCCGTACAGGTCTGCCGCGCCAATGGTGAACATCGCGACCAGTTCGGCGCTGGCGCCCTGGGCGTAGGTCAGGTGGGTCTTGCCGATTTTCTCGCCGACGGTCACCACGATCCGCCGCCAACCGACCATGGTGCCCAGCCCGAGGGCGATGGCCACGGCAACCTTCACCCAGAGGGGAATGTAGTGCGTGGCATCGTCGATCTGCCGTTTGAAGTCTTGCAGGGTGGCCTGGGTCGCCGGATCAAAGTGGATCAGCTTCTGCTTGTCCATCAGGCGAATGGCTTCGCTGGTCAGGTACATGTCGTTGCGCACATTGGCCATGGCCTCGGCCGGTACGCCGGCAAAGGAGCCATATCCCTTGACCTCTTGGCCAATCAGGCCGGCGAGCGCGGCCAGGGCGGGTAGCAGATCGGCATTTGCCTGCTGGCTGCGAATGAAGGTGGTGAGGGTCTGTCGCGGATCGTCGGGGGCCGGCTGTGGCGCCGTGCGCACCAGCGCCTGTTGGGTGGCCTCGGCCACGAAGGCGAATTGCACGGATTGTTCAGCGGGCATGGTGCGGTTCAGTGCATAGGCCATCGGCAGGGTTCCGACCAGAATCAGCATGATCAGCCCCATGCCTTTTTGCCCGTCGTTGGAGCCATGGGCGAAGGACACACCGGTACAGGTCAGGATCAGCATCCCGCGAATCCACCAGGGCGGTGGTGCGTTGCCGACGGGCGCCTGGTACAGCGCCTTGCGCTTGACCAACAGGCGCAAGGTCAGCAGCAACAAGGCGGCGCAGACAAAACCGACCACCGGTGACAACAGCAACGAGTAGCCGACCTTGCTGGCCTGGGTCCAGTCTATGCCGCTGGTGCCGTTGCGACCGTGCATCAGGGCATTGGCCACGCCAACGCCGATGATTGAGCCGATCAAGGTGTGTGACGATGAAGCCGGCAGCCCCAGCCACCAGGTTCCCAGGTTCCAGACAATCGCCGACAGTAGCAGGGCGAAGACCATCGAGAAGCCGGCCGACGAGCCGACTTGCAGGATCAGTTCCACCGGCAGCAACGCGACGATACCGAAGGCTACTGCGCCACTTGAGAACAGTACGCCGAGAAAATTCCAGCAGCCCGACCAGATCACGGCGAACGAGGCCGGGAGCGAATGGGTATAGATGACCGTGGCCACCGCGTTGGCGGTATCGTGGAAACCGTTGACGAATTCGAACCCCAGAGCGATTACCAGGGCTACGCCCAGCAGGACAAAGGGTGTCCAGGTGGTAATCACCGTGCCACTGGCACTGACATCGCGAAACAGGCTCCAGGCGGTGTACACCAACCCGGCCAGCAACAAGGAGAAAAACAGGGTCAGCGTGGCGCGGCTGGGAGTTTGGCTAACGCTTGAAAGTGCAGAGCGTGTCGCCAGTGTCGGGGTGGTCATGAGAAGGGGTCCAGGTAGCGTTTGCCATGAAGTAACGAGCCGTGCGTGACCAGCATAGAAACAAACAGTGATGGCGATCTGATCTTGATCAAGTAAACCTGTAAGTGCGTACGTTTTACTGACAAGCGTTGTATCGTCCACAGCGTCCGTACAGGCGCTGATACGCTGTTGATCCCTTCGTCGGCAAGGCCGGCATTTTTGGTTGATCGTTTAATGACCCTGCAACTGATTCGCGCTACTGACCAGCACTTGCCTTTTGCTCGCGCGCTGACGTGCGACAACATGCTGCCGTATTACCGGGAGTACGACCTCCTGTGGATGGATGAAGCCTTTGATCAAGCCTGGACCTGGCGTGAGCAATGGCTGATCGTCGAGGGCGAGCAGTTACTGGGTTTTTGCAGCCTGAGCCAGGATGCCCGGGCGCTGTTCATTCGCGAGCTGCAGGTGATTGCAAGCGCCCGGGGGCAGGGCGTCGGCTCCTGGGCGTTGGAGCAGTTGGCGGTCTGGGCGGCAGCGCGGCGCCTGCCGTTGTTGCGCCTGACCGTATTCAAGAGCAACCCGGCGCAGGGGTTGTACCGGCGCCGGGGCTTTGAAGCGGTGGGTGAGGACGATTGCTTTGTGCGCATGCAGCGCGTTATTGCACGGCAGCCACCTGGCTGACGCGGATCACCTGGTGCTGACGCAGGGTGGCGTCGAGCAGCAGGCTCTGTACGGGCAGCAAATCGCCGATCAACAGGTTCTGTAGCAGGGGGGTACCGTTGAAGCGGTTAGGCCCCAGGTCCATCCGGCTCAAGCCTTCGACCCGCACCACCGCCTTGCCGACCTGGCCCAGGGTGTTGCCGCTAAGAATCAACGGGCCGGGCAGGGCGCTGGCATTGCGCAGGCTGACGGCATATTCCGGGGTGTTGCCAATACGGTTGTTGATCAGCGTTGCCGCGGCGACTTCACTGGCATCTATCGCGCTACCCTGGCTGCTGCCGATCAGGTTGTCGTCAATCAGCAGCGGTGCAGTGCCCGTGGGTTGCAGGCTGCGCAGCAGGATACCGTTGCCCCGGCTGGCGCCGATGCGGTTGCCGCTCAGTACGAGTGCACCGTGTTGTTCGCTGACCTCGATGGCAGCCTTGTTGGCGCCAAGGATCAGGTTGCCCTCGACCAGCGCCCGGGTGTTGCCACGCAGGCGGATGGCGCTGTTGTTGTCGACGCCGCGGATCTGGTTCTGGCTGATCAGCGCCTGACTGTCGCGGATGTCCAGGGCGTATTGCTGTGATTGCTCAAAGCGATTGCTGTCGAACTGGGCCAGGGTATGCTGCAGCTCTACTGCACTGAGTTCGTTGAACTGGCTGTTACGCACCAGCAGCGTCGCCGGTCGGCTGTTGGCGGGTTGCTGCACGCTCAGGGCGGTACTCAGGCCACGCGACAGGTTGGCGTTGTAGCCCAGGCGGTTGAGGGTAGAGTTCAGCACCTGGGTGTGGCTGCCGGCCCAGGCCACCACAAACGGCCGCCAGGCCCGGTCAGTGCTGCCTGGTTTGTCGCCCGCGACGCTCTCCAGGCGAGACTGGTTCAGGCCCAGCCAGCCCTGGTTGATCAGCGCTGTACCGGAGTAGCTGTACAGGTACAGGCTGGTGCCTTCGAGCACCAGGCCACCGTCGCTGGCGATCATCAGTGGGTAGCTGAGCAGGTAGCCGTCCTTGTAGCGCTTGAGGATGCGCTCGTCCTTGAGGGCGTCATGCAGTTGCGCAAGGGTAACGCTGCCACTGCGAATCAGGACTGCGTTGGGGTGGTGCGCCTGATAGCCGGCAATCGCTCGGAACAGGCCGTTGTTGACGAACGGCTCGAACGGCCAGCTACCGCCCTGGGAAGAGAACATTGGTTGCAGGCTGACACTGCCGCGTCCGGCAGGGCGCGGGCGTTCAGGCATGTGCATCTGCACAGCCTCACGGGCCTGGGCCTGCAGCTGTTGCAGGTGTGCTTGGTGCTCTGCAGTGGCAACGGTGCTGAGTGACTGCTGCAGCGGCAGGCTCTGGCTGGCGGCGTGAGCGCTGCCAGCCAGCAACAGCGCCAGGCAGGGAAGGTAGAGGTGACGGGCAAACAAGGCCATGGCGGTTCGTCCTTGGGTTACGGCAGTTTGGGGTATAACGGCTTGAGCGGGCCGCCGAGCTGGCTGTAGTTGTCGACGTCGCCGTCTTCGCTGTCATACAGCTGACGCGCCAGGCGGTTGTCCGGGGCGCGTTGCAGGAACGGGATCAACCAGGCCAGCTTGTACGGCGCGACATCGGTCTGTGACTGGCCCTTGAGTTCCGGCAGGTTGTCGGGGTCAAGGATGCTGCGCGCGGCAAAGTTGGCCAGCAGTTCCAGGGTTTGCTGATCCTCGCTGCTCCAGGGCAGGTGGTTGGCCCGCGCCGACTCGGCCAGCAGCACCAACGGCACCAGGGCATACTGGCTGTAGGTCGCGGCCAGTTTGCTGCGCGCTACTTCCAGCGGCAGGTAGGCATAGCTGCCGTCGCTGCTGCGCACGGCCTGCTGCAGGCCTCGGCGCAGGTTGCCGTCGGCCCAGTGGATGAAGTCGTCGCGCTGCACCAGCATGCCGGTCGCGGCGACTGCCCAGGCGGCCCAATAGTCATGGTTGTTGAACCAGGTGAAGTCCGGCGTCTGACGCGGCTGGTACTCACGGATGACCAGCTCGCCAAGGCGCTCGAACCAGGCGTTTTGGGCGGGCGAGAGCTTAACCTTGCCATTGCTCGCCGCCTGGGTCAGCAGCAGGTTCGAGGCCATGGCGGCGACCGCCCATTTACGTGCGGCCATGCCGGTGCTGCTGGCGTCGGGGTTGAGCAGCGCGCCCGCCTGGGCCCAGCGCTCCAGCCACTGGTCCTGGCAGGCCAGGGCCATGTTGGCTTCTTGTGGGGTTTTGGCCCGCAGGAAGCGTTTGTTGGCGTAAATCAGCCCACCGATGAACGCCTTGACCTGCTTGCCGACCTTTTCCGTGCCAGCGTCCGGGTCGCTGCGCAAGGTCGATTTGCTGGCGTCGCTCTGGTCGTACTTGCTTTGCAGTTGCAGGTTGCCGGTGTAGGGCGATGGCGGCTCTTTACTGCAGGCCAGGCTGCGGTAGTCGGCAATCATCGCCGACTGCGCGGTGGCCTGAGCCGGCCAGATCGAGCTGGCGGCCAGGCTACTGCCCAGGTGCAGCGCGGCGCACAGGCCTAGCCCGGCGACGCTCCAGCGTTTTACAGGCATAGTCGGGTTTCCACTTCAGTGGCAGCAGTGCCGGGTTTGGTGGGTTCAAGAAACACCGAGAGCAGGTTGGCGCCGGCGAACTCCTTGGCCTTGCTCAGTTCAAGGTAGTACTGCCCGCCGGTGACGGCTGCTTCGCGGCGGAACCAGACCTTGTCGCGGGCACCGTTGTCGTAATAGACGATGACGTAGAAGTCCTTGACGTTCTTGTCGCTGATCTTGATGTCCAGAAAGCCCTGGCCACTGCTGAGGTTCTTGCGTGCCTCACCGGCATTGCTGAGCAACTCGATGCGGTCACTGACCTTCAAGGCCGGGCGCTGCACGTGGTTGCCGAGCACTGCGGTAGAGGTCGAGCAACCGCCTTTGATCGCCGGAATCAGTTGCCGATACATGGGTTCGGACTCTAGCTGATAGTTGGCGGGCAACTCCCAGATGATCAGCTTGGGCGGCGCCTTGGGCTTGTAGTTGTCCGAGAGCAGGTATTCCAGCAGTGAGCCATCCTGGCCGACGCCGGGCAGGGCGTAGTTGAGGATGTCCACTTCCAGGTACTGCTTGAGGTAGCCGTCGAAGTTGAACTGCTTGCTCTCGTCCTCGCGCGCGGCCGAGTTACTGTCACCGACCAGAATCACCTCTGGGTCCGGTGCTTCGTCGAACAGTGCGTTGGCGTCGTCGGCCATGGGGATGGTCTGGTAGCCACGCACGTACTGGAAGCCATAGTTGTTGCCGCAGATATAGCTCATCGCCAGGTTCAGGGTGCCGTCCTTGGGCACCATGACGCCAGGTTCAGTGCGGTACTGCTTTTTGCTCAGTTCGGCATAGAACGGTTGCCGGCGCACCTCGTCGGCCAGCAAGCGTGCAGTTGCCTCGGCACCACTGGGGGTCCAGTGGTGGTCACGACGAAAGAAGTACTCGCCCTTGGGCGGTGTGTGCACCAGTTGCATCATGTCGGGTACCACTGCGCCGGCACTGCGCAACTGTTGCAGGTAGTTGCTCAGGTTGCCGCTGGCCCGGGCGAAGTCGAAGCCGTGCAGTTGGCCGGGATAGAGCTTGTCGCGGTGCATCAGCCCACGGGTGGGCTGGATCGCCATGGCGACATGGATACCTTGTTGACGGAACGCAGCCATCAGCCGGGCAAACTCTGGACGCATCGGCGCCGGGATACCGAAATCGTTGGTCAGGTCGACCATCGAGCGGAACAGCCAGCGGTTTTTGCCCGGGACAATTTCACGCATCAGCTTCATGCGCCCTTCGGCGTACTTCTGCGGGTCGCTCAGGGCGGGGCAGGTCATGCACTCAAGGCTCTCGCAGGCAGCACGTTTGCCGGTTTCAGTTGCCGTGGCGGGCAGGCTGAAGCAGGCAAGGGCGGCGACAAGGCCCAGGGGGAGTAAAGTCTTCATGTGCGCGATTCATCATCCTGTTGAACAAGGGCAGTGGTCATTCACTCGCTGGGGTCAATGCTGTTGGCCAGGCTCAGGCTGCGGTAGCCGCTGCCTTGAGGCAGCAGCACGTAGCTGTAGGAGCGACCTTTCTTCAGGAACAGTTCCTCGAACCTGGCCACGTTCTGTTCCTCGACATAGGCGGCGAAGCCGATCTTGATTTCGTTGACCATGCGGCTGCCGGTCTGGTCCTTGCCCAGCGGGTCGATGATCACGTGCTTGCCGTCGACGGTTTTCAACGCCGCCTTGGCCGGCGTCAGGTTGTAGAAGGCGACCTGGGCCTTCTTCGGTTCGTTGACGTATTTGTCGGCAATCAGGGTGAGGCTGTTGCCGTCATAGACCACGGTACTGGCGGCGTTCTTGATCAATTGCGGTTCGATCGACTTGCTGCCGACTGCGATCTTGTGTGTGCCGGCAGGGGTGAAACGGTAGCCGCTGAGTTGCCCGGGGGCGACCTTTTGCGGGGTTACCTTACCGCTCAGGGTCACCTCGATGTTGCTGTTGCTCAGGTTCAATACCCGAACAAAGGCCGAGTCGGCCGGGGCCACGGCGTCATACAGGTCGGCGTTGCCTTCGGCGGCGAGAACAATCGGCGCGTTGAGTACGCCAAGGGCCAGAGCGCTGGCGGCCAGGAACTGCTGCAAGGTACGGGTCATGGGGATCTTCCTTTAAAAGTGTTGGGGCTGGGCGGGGCGGCTCAGTGAACCGATCCGGTGGGCAAGCAGGGTGCGCAGCGGGAACTCCCAGACCACGGTGTCGATCTGGGGATTGGCCAGTTGGTCGCTCTGCAGGAATTGGCTCATGGCCTCGAATGGCCCGCGGGCCTCGACGGCGACACTGAGCAGGTCGCGGTTCAGTGCTTCCTTGAGGAAACCGACGAAGTTCCAGTCATCGATCTTGCTGTAGCTGGTGCCGACCAGCAGCAGGCTCTGGTGCTCCTCGGCGAACAGCTGATCGGCGTTCTGACTGGCCTTGAGGGTTTCGTAGACAGCGATCGAATTGGCACCGAACTGCGGAGCCAGGGGGCTTTGCCCGAACTGGATGTAGTTCATCAAATCGCCCTTGACGATTTTTTCCGCCACCTTGTTCGACACGTAACGTTCGTCACCGAGCAACTCAGGCCGTTGGCGGGCCAGTTCATAAGCGGCCAGGCGGGCGCCTTCCGGGCTCCAGTGGGTGTCGGACT
Source organism: Pseudomonas sp. HLS-6 TE3448 (assembly GCF_053629555.1). Lineage (NCBI taxonomy): Bacteria > Pseudomonadati > Pseudomonadota > Gammaproteobacteria > Pseudomonadales > Pseudomonadaceae > Pseudomonas > Pseudomonas sp. HLS-6 TE3448. The sequence goes on from NZ_JBRJIO010000001.1 coordinate 3,365,441, forward strand.
TGAGGAACAGTTCCGGCCCTTCCAGGTGCTGCAGAAAGCTTGAACGCACCGGTGTGACGACGATTTGTCGTGCCTGGAGCTGGCCGACGAAACGGTCATACAGGCTCACTACCCGCGGGTCGAAGGGGTGTTGGGTGTGGGCCGCATAGATGTCCAGCTTCATGGGCAACGGCAGTACGATCAGCTGCTTGTTGTGCTGTTTGAGTTGCTGCTCGACCGCGGCAATCTGTGCCAGTTGCCCCTCAATGTTGGCGTCCAGGTCGTTGGGTACGCGGTACTCCTGGTTGGTGTAGAGCCAGCCATCCTTGCCCAGCACCACACCTTTGGTGCCTTCGCCAAACAGTTGGTACTGGGCGTTGGCCCACAGTGCTACCGAGGGTTCGCGCAGGAAGAAACGCTTGTCGTAGGCCTGCTCGAACTTGCGCAGCAACTTGCCGTCGACGAACAGCGTCCAGGCGTCGCTCTGGTTTTTTGCGAAACTGAAAACGGGCGGTAGCGAGTAGATGAACATGCCCGCCAACACCAGGCAGAACAGAATGCCGTTGACCTTGCTTGCCGAGTTGAACACCGGGTACATGGCAGTCTCCTAGAACTGGAAGTACAGGAAGGGCGAGAAGGAATGCGCCGCCAGGCTGCTCAGCGCCAGGCCGAACCCGCACCACAGCAGCACGGCCTTGAGGCCGCCGACGTGGCGCATGAAGTAGTGCTCCTTGTTGCCGGCGTAGTAGCGCACGTTGTTGCTCCCGGCCAGGATCAGCCAGCACAGCGCCACGGCGGCAAAGGACATGGCCATCTTCGACGCGCCGAGTACGTACAGCTCCAGCGAGCCGAGACCGTTGAAACCGAACAGCGCCTGGTAGATGGCCAGGCTGTGGCGCAGGTCGCTGGTGAAGAACAGCGGCATACTCAGGGTGATCAACAACACCGTGCGCAGGTTGCGGCCCAGGTGGTAGGGCGTGGTGATCTTGGTTGCCAGGTTGAATTTGCGCTCGATCACCATGCCGAATCCGAAGAACAGCCCCCAGCAGATGAACGCGAAGCTGGCGCCGTGCCACAGGCCCGACAGCAGCATGGTGTAGACCAATGCGGGCAGGGCGCCGGCAATGCGTTTGCGTACCAGCGGCATGTACACGTAGTCACGCAGGAAGTGCGCCAGGGTCATGTGCCAGCGGGCCCAGAACTCGGTGATGCTCTGCGAGACGTAGGGCTGGTTGAAGTTCTCCGGAAAACGAAAGCCCATCATCAGGGCCAGGCCCAGGGCCATATGGCTGTAGCCCGCGAAGTCGAAGTACAGCTGCAGGGTCGAGATCACCAGGCCGAACCAGGCATCGCTCAATTGCAGGGTGCCTTCGCTGACGAACAGCACGTTGATCGGCGCCAGTTGGTCGGCGATCAGCACTTTCATGATGAAACCGAGCATGAACCGGCACACGCCCAGCGAGAACAGCTCCAGTGAATGGGTCCGCTGGCGCAGTTGTGGGGCCAATTGGCTGTAGCGCAGGATCGGCCCGGCAACCAGGTGAGGGAACAGTGCAACGAACGCGGCAAAGTCGATGAAGTTGTTGGTCGGCGTGGCGTCCTTGCGGTAAATGTCGACGATGTAGCTCAGGGCATGGAACACATAGAAGGAGATGCCCAGCGGCAGGAAAATCGTCTCCAGGGTAAAGGTATTGATGCCCAGCGGTGCGAGCAGGGCGGCCAGCACTTCGGCGCCGAAGTTGGCGTACTTGAAGTAGCCCAGGGTCGACAGGTTGCCGATGATGCCAATCCACAACAGACGAAACGCCCAGCGTTTGTCGCCGGCATCCAGGCGTGCCTTGATGCGCAGGCCGAACCAGTAGTTCCAGTAGGTGATGGCGACGAACAGCAGCAGAAAGTCCGGGCGCCACCAGGCGTAGAAGATGTAGCTGGCGGCCACGATCACCGTTGAGCGCCACTGCGGCCGGGCAAGGAAGTACACGGCCAGGAACAGCGGCAGGTAGAGGAACAGAAAGACGTTGGAGGCGAAGATCATCTCGGGGCCCGTCCTTAGTAGCTGATCACGACGCCGAGCGTCAGCTGATAGTCATCGCCGGTGTCCAGCGCGTTACCTGCATTCAGGTAGCTGGCGCTGACCAAGGTGTTGACGTCCAGGTGTTTGCCGTCGATGGCCACGGGAAACATTTTCCAGTAGTAGTTCAGGTCGAGCATCTGCCCGACGGTCTTGCCACCGGTATGGGTGCCTTGGGTGATGGCCTGATTACGCGCACTGCGCTGATCACCGTCGATGCGTATCGGCAGGGTGCCTTCGGCGTCGCGCAGCTTGAGCTCGGTGAGCCTCAGGTCCAGGGCGCTGCGTGGGGTTGGCTGGGTTTCCAGGGCGAAGCCGTAGTAACTGAGGTTGCGCAGGTCCAGGCTGACGAACGAGCTGGTCAGGCGGGTGCTATAGGAGCCTTGGCGGGTGATACGGTCAGACTGGATGGTGTTCAGGCGAAAGCCGTCGTTATCATCGCTGGGCTTGTCGGTCAGGCCGCCGCGCAATGCCAGGCGCGGGGTCCAGGGCAGGTCGTGGAAGCGCTTGCCAATCTCGCCCAGCGCCGCCCAGCCACGGGTACTGTTGCCGGTGCTGGTAATACCATTGCCGTCGGTGTTGTCGATCTTGCCATCAAGCCCGGCCAGCTCCAGGTGGTAGTCGCTGAACAGCGGGCTGACCTGCAAGTCATCGGCCTTGAAGAACAGCCCGTAGCGCATGCCCTTGAAGTCGTAGCGGTCTTCAGGGTCGTGGCCGCTGTGGTCGTCCTCATGCATCAGGCGTACGCCCGCCCAGTTACGCTCGCTCCAGCGGTAGGCATACTCACCCATCAGGTAGGTGGTGCGCTCTTCGCTGTCGGCCAGGGTGTTGACGTCACTGTTGTAGTTGTAGAACTTCTGCGCCACGGCGAGGAAGCCATGGGAAAAGGTGTCGTTGTAGTTGAAACGCAACGACTCAAGGCTGTCATCCCACCAGATCCCGTAGTCGTCAAAGTATCGCTGGCGGCCTGCCGACAGTGAAAAGCGCGGGTCGTCACCCAGCAGGTTGCGTTTGACGTAGAGCTCGCGCAGCTCGGCGTACCAGCCTTCGGGCTGCTCGCGGTCGAAGCTGTTGGCGTTTTCATTTTGCACGCTGATTGCCTGGCTGGAGTCATAGTCCAGCCACAGGCGGCCGTAGACCTGCCACTTGGCCCAGCGTTTTTCCGGTGAGTACCAGGCGAACGAGGGCTCGTAGCGCAGGCTGTAGAACATCTCGCGACTGCGACCGACCTGCGAGCTTTCCGGGCCGTAGCCGGTTTGCACGGTGAGCTTGTTGAAAAACTCGGAAGTAATCATCGGCTCGCTGCCATCGCTGGCGGCAACCCGTACCGGTTCGCTGCTGTCGGCTTCCGGGCCGGTGATTTCTTCGGCGGCCAAGGCTGCGTAAACAGGGGTCAGGGCGAGCAGGGCGCCGAACAGGGAATGGTGCGCTTTCACAGGGTAGCCTCCTTCAACAGATCGTTACGGGCCACCAGGGCGCGTTCGATGTCATCCTTTTTCAGGGTTTTTTCCAGGCGTTTGAGCAGGCTGCGGGCGCCGTTTTCGCCCAGGTCCAGAGCGACCCGTGCATAGGTGTAGGCCTTGACCGGGTCATGACAGATCGCCCGGCCATACGCATGCAGGGTCGCCATGCGGTACCAGGCCGCGGTGGAGCCGTCTTGTGCCTGTTGCTGGAAAATCGCCAGGGCTTTTTCCTGGTCGGGCTCGTCCTCGACGCCCTTGCTGTAGTACTCGCCAAGCAGCAGTTGGGCATCGGGGTAGTGGCTGGCGATCAGTTCATCGATCAGTGCACGGGCTTTGTCCGGGTCGAGGGTGAGCCAGTTGTTGACCATGTAGAACGAGGCTTGCAGTGCCTTGGCCCGGGTTGGCTCCCGGGTCTTTACCTGGTCGATCAGGCTTTGGGTTTCCTCGGCGTTGTGCTCGGTCGGGTTGGAAATCATGTAGTTGGCCTTGGACACCATTGCCGGGACGAAACCGCGCTCCACCGCGTTGTCACGCCAGCGGTGAGCTTCGGCGGTGGCAAGATCAAGGGCTTCGGCCTCGGCCTTTTCCTGGGCCAGTTGCTGTGGGCTCGGTTGGGCTTTGTCCGGGCCCATGCCGTTGGCCTGGCGCTCGTAGCGGTCGGCGTCCTGTTCGGCGCGGCGCACGCTGGTGATGCTGTCGAGCAGCGAACCGATACGGTGAACGATGTCCACCGGCAGTTGCGGCCGCTCGGCCTCCAGGGTTCGGGCGAAGGCCGGGAAGGCCGTGTCCTGATCCTCGCCAAGGAAGCGGTAATAACGGTCGATGGCCCGTATGTCGGTCCGCACCGCCTGTTGATAGCCTCGCTCGGCCGCGGCACGATCGCCCTGGCGCTCGGCCAGAACAGCGCGGTACAACGCCGGGCGGCAGTTGAGCAGGCACGACTGCTCATACAGGCCAAGCACCTGCGCCGCTTCATGGGTTGGCACCAGTTCCGGGTACACCAGGAACACTTCCAGGGTTGTGCTGGCGTTACGCGGGTCGAGGTTGCTCGGGTAGCGCGTCAGCGCCTGTTCAACCCAGGCGCGCTGGCCCTGGCGCAGGCTCGGGCTGCGGTCGAGCAGGCGCGCCAGTGAAGCCAGCGCCGGGACCAGCCCGCGCCCGTCGGCAAAGGCTTCGCGGTACAGACGAATCACTTCCTGGCGGCTGGCACCTTCACTGCTCGACAACAGGTCGCCCAGCAACAGCTTGGACGCCAGGTCACCACGCTCGGCCAGCACGCGCAGATCAGCCGTGACCTCGGCGCTGGGGTCTTTGTACAGCGCATAGCGGATTTGCTCCAGGCTCTGCCCGGCCAACGCCGGGGCAGTGCAGGCCAGGGCGCCGAGCAGCAACCAGGTGGGCGTCATCGGTTTCATCGCTCGGCCCTTAGCGCGACAGCGACGGCAGACCGAGGAACAGGTCTACTGACACCGGTTTCAGATAGGCCTGGGCTGGCAAGCGCGTGTCCGGACGGATCGTCAGGGCCAGGTTCTTGTTCAGCTCATCCACCCGCGAGTCCACCACCGTGCCGGTGAAGCGCTCGTCGAGGCCGAACACCTGCAGGTCGACCGAGGTCACCCGGGAGATGTCGGCGAGCTTGTCGAACGGCACGTTGGCGGTGACGAACAGGTCTTCGTTTTTCGGCAGCAGGTGCATGAGTGGCGCCTGCTTGTAGCCGAAGCCGTCCAATGGCTTGCTTGGGAAGTACACCTGGCAGTCGCACGGGCTGTTGATCACGGTTTCGATGGTGGCGCGACCGAGCAGGGTTTGCAGGTCGCCGGGCGACAGGTCGGCGACTGCCTTCATGTCGGCCGGGCTGGTAAAGCTGGTTGCCAGTTGCGTTGAAATGCTCGCTACCGGCTCGCCGGCCTTGACCTCGGTCTGCCCCGGTTGCAGCAGGAACTTCACATAGCCGTTGTCGGGCATGCTGATGACCTGGGCATTGGCCGACACCTGGGCTTGCAGCGCCGGGATGCGAAACAGCAGCAGGTAGCTTTTGTAGGCAACAAAGCTCAGCGCGGCGATCCCGGCGGCGGTGTACAGCAGGGTGCCGGTCATGGCCTTGAGGCGGTCGCCGGCCGAGCGCGCGCTGGCGTAGGTGTGCTTGCGTTCCTTGATGTAGTTCTCGCGTTGCATCACGTTGAACAGGCCATTGATGTCGGCGATTTCGCCGGACATGTAGGCGGTGATGATGTAGCGCAGGATGTCGCGCTTCTGGGCATCGAGGTCGACGAACTGTGCGCCGACCTCCTGGCCGCGCTGGGACACGATCTTGACCTTGCTGTCGATGTTCAGGTCGATCTGATTCAGTCGCAGCTTGATCGAGGCGTTGTACAGGCTGCCGATCTTCAGCGGGTCTGCATGAACCAGGCCGATACCGCCCAGGGAAATGTCCTGCAGCGTGCTCTCGAATGAGGGTTGGCCCGTTGCGCTGAGCAGGACCCGGGCATTGAGTTTGGTGCGCACGTACTGACGTTCGTCGATCGCTTCATGGACCACATTGGCCGGTACTGTTGGGGTGCTGGAGCTACTCATGACAGGCGCCTTTCCTTAACGTTGCGTGAGTTCGAGAAGAACCGAGATGACCCCGAAGAAGATCGCGATGGAGGAACACAGCATCGCTTTGGAGGACCAGCGGTTCAGGGCTGCATCGAAGTTGACGCTGCCGTTGCTTAATGTGGTTTTTTGTCGGGTCCAGCGCTGTTGGTCCATGTGGAACATTGCGTAAACCTTCATCACCGAGCCGACGATCTGGTTGTAATAAAGAACGAACGGGTACACCGGGCTTACCGGGTGCCCGGCAAACAGGAACATCACCGTGACCAGGGTGCGCGACAGCAGCACCCAGAACAGGTACACCAGCAGGTACTGGATGCCGAACACCAGGCCGGCCACCACCGATGCAGTCAGGCCCATCAGGCATGTCCACATCGATACCCGCTGATCCAGCAGCACATACAGGGTGAACAGCCCCAGTCGCGCTCGCCCGAGCAGGTGGGTGGCGCGGAAGTTCTGCCGCAGCGAGTTGCCGTACCAGCGGAACATCAACTGCCGGGTTGCACGCCAGAAGCTGTTGTCTGGCGGATGCTCCACGGTCAGGGTGTTGCTGTCGGGCACATAGAAGGTGTCCCAACCCGCACGCATCAGGCTCAACCAGGATGACTTGTCGTCACCGGTGAGGAATTGGAAGCGGCCCAGGCGCCAGTGTTCGAGGAAGTCGGCTTCGACATCCCTGATGAACTCGGGGTCGGTCATCACACTGGCACGGAAGAACGACAGCCGCCCGGTCAGGGTCAGCACGCGGTGCGACAGGGCCATCGAGCACATGTTGATGTGCCGTTGAACAAAACGCATCGAGTGCCATTCGCGCATCAGGCGGCTGCCTTCGACCTCGCAGAACTCGTTGGTGGTCAGGCCGCCGACATTGGGCAGGTAGGCAAACAGCTTGACCGCACGTTCGACACAGCCGGGCAGCATCATGGTGTCGCCATCGACCACGCCGACCACCGAGTCTTCCATGGGCATCTGCCGCGACAGTGCGCGAAAGGCATGCGCCAGGCCATCACGCTTGCCGGTGCCGCGGGCGCGGACGATAACCAGCTTGATGTCGTCGCGGCCCTTGACCTCGTTACGCATGATGTCCTTGATGAAGTGCTCGTCGCCTTTCTCGACGATCGAGGCGATGACCGTGCACGGTACCTTGAGCCGCTGCACTTCCTGGAATACCGACTGGTAGACCTTGAAGGTGGTATGGGTCGGGATACGGAAACTGGTGACCACCATGAACATGTGGGCTGGCAGTGCTGCATCGCCCATGCGCTCGACGGCCTTGCGAATACGTGGAAACTTCCAGTGCAGGAAGTACATGCCGCGCAGGTAATGGACAATGGCGTTGCCATAGCGCCACATGCCCAGGGTGCCGATGATGAAAATGAACAGGTGGTGATTGGGGTCCAGGTATTGCGGTGCAACCATTTCCGAGGCCAGCGCGACCAAGCCGAACAGGCAGGCCCAGGCGCAGAAGCGTGCGCTTGCCCTGAGCATGCCTGAGTGACCCGCAGGTTGGCCTGACTGTCGTTCCATGTGTTCGTCTCTCCTTGATGGTGGCGGCGCCTGCCGGCGACACGGCTGCACGTCGCCGTCCCGCGAGGCGGGCGGACGATGGCAGGTCATGTCAGTTGATGGCGGGTGCCGGCTGCTCTCTTGGCGGAGCGTTCAGGCTTACCAGCAGATCCCTTCACGGGAAGCGTCACTGGTATGCGGCATGAAGCCGACCAGATCGACGATCTGCTTGTTGTCGTTGCGCTCCAGCGCCAGGGCGAAACGGTTGTCGTTGTTACCGAGCACGATCACGTCCGAGTCGTCGATGACCTGTTGCAAGTCGTTGCAGAGCAGTGAGGAGACGTGCGGGATTTTCCCTTCGATGTAATCGCGGTTGGCACCGAATACCCGCGCGTACTCCACGTTGGCGTCGTAGATGCGCAGGTCATAACCTTTGCCGATCAGCATTTCGGCCAGCTCTACCAGCGGGCTCTCGCGCAGGTCGTCACTGCCAGCCTTGAAGCTCAAGCCGAGCAGGCCGATACGACGTTTGTCGAAACCGGTCACCAGGTCGAATGCGTTCTGCACCTGGCTGCGGTTACTGGCCATGATCGAGGCAAGCAGTGGGTGTTCGACGTCCAGCTGGCCGGCGCGGTAGGTGAGGGCGCGAACATCCTTGGGCAGGCACGAGCCACCGAAGGCAAAGCCGGGGCGCAGGTAATAGCGTGACAGATTGAGTTTGTGGTCCTGGCAGACCACATCCATCACTTCACGGCCGTCGACGCCCGAGGCCTTGGCAATGTTACCGATCTCATTGGCGAAGCTGACCTTGGTCGCATGCCAGACGTTGCAGGTGTACTTGATCATTTCGGCGACTTCGATCGACTTGCGAATCACCGGTGCGTCCAGGCCCTCGTAGAGCGATTGCAGCAGCTCGCCAGACTGGCTGTCGAGCTCTCCGATGACGGTCATCGCCGGGAAGTCGTAGTCGTTGATCGCCGTACTTTCGCGGAGGAACTCCGGGTTCACCGCGACGCCGAAGTCGACACCGGCACGTTTGCCGGACGTGGCTTCAAGCAGCGGGATCACCACATTCTTCACTGTTCCGGGCAGCACGGTGCTGCGTACCACAACGGTGTGCCGCGAGGGCTTGTCACGCAGCGCTTCACCGATCTGGCGACACACGGCCTCCATGTAGACCAGGTCCAGGTCGCCGTTCTTCTTGCTCGGGGTACCAACGCAGAGCAGTGACAGGTCGGTTTCCAGAACTGCGGCCTGAACATCGGTCGTGCCACGCAGCAGCCCTTTGCGCAGGCCCTCCTGCAGCAATGCCTCAAGGCCAGGTTCAACGATGGGTGACTGGCCCTGGTTGATCATCTCGATCTTGGCCTCGGAGATGTCGACACCGATCACCTGATGTCCGCGTGCCGAAAGGCAACCGGCACAGACAGCCCCAACATAACCCAATCCAAAAATACTGATATGCATAGTTCCCTCTCTCCCGGTTCATCGACTGATCCGGGATAGTTAGTTAGACATGTTTATAGGGCGGCAGGCGCACGCTGACAGACAGCGCGAAGTTGTATTGCGCAGGCGGTTTTTCTGTCTTTTTTACATCCTATAAGACGACTTTTAATGCTTGCAAGTAGCGAGTGCCTACAAAGTTGATGAGTGGTCAAATTAAATCAATTAAATTTAAAAAACTGTTTAAAATCAATGGCTTAAAGTTTGATGTAAGTTAGGCGTCAAAAAATTGAAGGCTTTTTCGTGGTGGTTTGTTGGCGTCAAAATGTCTGCTTAAGGCGTTTTTTGGGCCTGAAACATTGAAGTGTGTTCATTTTTTTGGCGCGTGCGCTCGCGCAGTGTCAGTGCGCGCAGTTCATGTGTTTTTATAGTGTGTGGTGGGCCACTGCAGTTCACTTCGATAATATTCAATAACCTGTAATTCCGGCGTGATAGGGAACTTCAGCGGTGCGAGAAATAATGTTCAAACACTAACGGTGGGGGGGAAATGAATGGCGTCATGTCGGGCTGTCACGGGCTGGCTTGTGTTGCACGCTGTATCGCGTGCATAGTTCGGGAGCGCTTCATTACCTATTGTTATTTTCAGGGAGCCCCCTTGGGGGTGTCGTGTAAGGGATTTTGTATTCAGATGACTGGAATCGGTTCGCGTATCAGGGAAGAAAGAGAGCGGCTTGGGCTGACTCAGCGTGCTTTTGGCGACATCGGTGGTGTCGAGCCCAATGCTCAGGGCAAATACGAGAGTGGTGAGCGAACGCCCAAGCTGGACTATCTGGCCGCTGTGGCAGGGCGCGGTGTCGATGCCTTGTATGTGCTCAGCGGGGTGCATACCCCGGTGACGTCCAATGGCTTGTCGTCTGCTGAAAGCCAGTTGCTCGATTGCTATCGCACGTTGCCGCAGGCCGATCAGGAGGCTGTGGTGCAGTTGCTTCACAGTCTGTCCAGGGGGATGCCGCGGCCCGCTGTGGGTGTAAGGAAATTGACGTCGGTATCGTGACGCTTTCCGTTAGGATTCGTGTCGGGTTTTTTGTTAGAGTGGCGGGATCCAATTTAAGACCGTAACGCGAGGTGTCAGCTTGATTAGGGTCCTGGTGGTCGATGATCACGATCTGGTGCGTACAGGCATTACCCGAATGCTGGCTGATATCGACGGTCTTCAGGTGGTCGGCGAGGCGGATTCGGGCGAGGCTTCATTGAAGGTCGCGCGTGAGTTGAAGCCGGATGTCGTCCTGATGGACGTCAAGATGCCGGGTATCGGCGGCCTGGAAGCCACCCGCAAGCTGCTGCGTAGCCACCCTGATGTGAAAGTGGTGGCGGTAACGGTCTGTGAAGAGGACCCGTTCCCGACGCGTTTGCTGCAGGCGGGGGCCGCCGGCTACCTGACCAAGGGCGCCGGGCTGGATGAAATGGTGCAAGCGATACGCATGGTGTTTGCCGGGCAGCGTTATATCTGCCCACAGATCGCCCAACAGCTTGCACTCAAGCCGTTTCAGCCGCAGGGTTCGCCCTTCGACGCGTTGTCAGAACGAGAGATCCAGATCGCGCTGATGATCGTCGGTTGCCAGAAGGTACAGATCATTTCCGACAAGCTGTGCTTGTCGCCGAAAACCGTGAACACGTACCGTTACCGTATCTTTGAAAAGCTTTCGGTCACCAGCGACGTCGAACTGACGTTGCTGGCGGTCCGCCATGGCATGGTCGACGCCAATCTCTGAACATGATCCCTGTTTTTGACTCAAGCGCCTTCCTGGCGACCTGCAGTGGTCGCCCGGGCGTCTATCGAATGTTCGACGAGGACGCGCGCCTGCTTTATGTAGGCAAGGCGAAGAACCTCAAAAAGCGCTTGGCCAGCTATTTCCGCAAGACCGGTCTTGCGCCGAAAACGGCAGCGCTGGTGGGCAAGATCGCTCAGGTCGAAACCACCATTACCGCCAACGAGACCGAGGCGCTGCTGCTGGAGCAGACGCTGATCAAGGAATGGCGGCCGCCTTACAACATCCTGCTACGTGACGACAAATCCTACCCCTATGTCGTGCTTTCCGAGGGTGAATACCCGCGCCTGGGCATTCACCGTGGCGCCAAGAAGGCCAAGGGCAAGTATTTTGGGCCTTATCCCAGCGCCGGAGCCATTCGCGAGAGCCTGAACCTGCTGCAGAAAACCTTTCTGGTGCGTCAGTGTGAAGACAGCTATTACAGCAACCGCACGCGGCCTTGCCTGCAGTACCAGATCAAGCGCTGCAAGGCTCCGTGTGTCGGTCTGGTTGAGCCGCAGGTGTATGCCGAAGATGTACGTCACTCGGTGATGTTCCTGGAAGGGCGCAGCCACCAACTGACCGATGAGTTGAGTGCGGCCATGGAGCGTGCCGCCATGGCCCTGGAGTTCGAGCGCGCGGCTGAGTTGCGCGATCAGATTGCCTTGCTGCGGCGTGTCCAGGACCAGCAGAGCATGGAGGGCGGTAGCGGTGATGTCGATGTGATAGCCGCGTTCGTCAACCCGGGTGGTGCCTGCGTACACCTGATCAGTGTGCGTGGCGGGCGGGTACTGGGCAGCAAGAACTTCTTTCCGCAGGTGGGTATTGAAGAGGACGTGGCCGAAGTCATGGCCGCGTTTCTCTCGCAGTATTATGTGGGGAACCCTGAACGCGACCTGCCGGGCGAGTTGATCGTCAACGTGGTGCATGAGGACTTCGAGGCGATCACCGCCGCGATCCATAGCCTGCGTGGCCGCGAGTTGAGCATCAGCCACCGGGTGCGCGGCACGCGCGCGCGCTGGCAGCAACTGGCGGTTACCAACGCCGAACAGGCGCTGATGGCGCGCTTGGCCAACCGCCAGCACATGGCGGCGCGATTTGAAGCACTGGCTCAGGTGCTCAAGCTCGACGAGATCCCTCAACGACTGGAGTGCTACGACATCAGTCACTCCAGCGGTGAGGCGACCGTGGCGTCCTGCGTGGTGTTCGGGCCGGAAGGCCCGCTCAAGTCGGATTACCGTCGCTACAACATTGAAGGCGTGACGGCTGGCGACGACTATGCGGCCATGCACCAGGCGTTGACCCGACGCTTTGCCCGGCTCAAGGAAGGCGAGGGTAAGCTGCCCGATATCCTGCTGGTGGACGGCGGCAAGGGCCAACTGAACATGGCTCGGGATGTACTGCAGGAACTGGCCGTACCCGAGCTGATTCTGCTGGGCGTGGCCAAGGGCGTTACGCGCAAGGCTGGCTTTGAAACCCTTTACCTGAATGATGCCGCCCACGAGTTCACGTTGCGCGGGGATTCACCGGCGTTGCACCTGATCCAGCAGATTCGCGACGAGGCCCACCGGTTTGCCATTACCGGCCACCGTGCCCGACGCGGCAAGGCGCGGCGTACCTCCAGCCTTGAAGGTGTTGCCGGGGTAGGGCCCAAGCGTCGTCGCGACCTACTCAAACACTTCGGTGGGTTGCAGGAATTGGCCCGTGCCAGCGTAGAAGAAATCGCTAAAGCACCCGGAATCAGTAAAAAGCTTGCTGAGTCGATTTATGACAGCCTGCATAGCGAGTAGAATGCCCGCTCACTTTGCAGCCAGTTGTGCCGATGAATATTCCTAATTTGCTTACCGTTCTTCGCGTCCTGCTCATACCGATCTTCATTTTGTTGTTCTATATGCCGTACCACTGGAGCTACCTTGCCGCCAGCACGGTCTTTGCCATTGCCGCAGCGACCGACTGGCTGGATGGCTACCTGGCCCGGCGCCTGCAACAGAGCACACCGTTCGGTGCGTTTCTCGACCCTGTTGCCGACAAACTGATGGTTGCGGTAGCGCTGGTATTGCTGGTTCAGGTGCATGCCAACCTGTGGCTGACCTTGCCCGCGGCGGTCATCATCGGGCGCGAAATCGTTGTTTCGGCACTGCGCGAGTGGATGGCCGAGCTTGGCGCCCGCGCTCATGTGGCGGTGTCGAACCTGGGCAAGTGGAAGACTGCGGCGCAGATGCTGGCGCTGGTGATCCTGTTGGCCAACCCGCCGGTGCTCAACTTCTGGGTGGTGCTGGGTTATTCGTTGCTGATGATCGCTGCGGGCCTGACCTTGTGGTCGATGCAACAGTACTTGCGGGCGGCCTGGCCACACCTGCGGGACGGTTCAGAAAAAAAATAAAACTTTTTTGAATCAAAGGCTTGACGAGGTTTTTAAAATCGCTAGAATAGCCTCCATCAAGACGACGCGGGAATAGCTCAGTTGGTAGAGCACGACCTTGCCAAGGTCGGGGTCGCGAGTTCGAGTCTCGTTTCCCGCTCCAAATTTGGTGCAGCGAATCTTGATAGCTTCATAGAAAGGTGCGCTGCACATGAAAAACCCCAAGGTGAAAGCCTTGGGGTTTTTTGTTTTGCGGCAGAGCATACCTTCCAGGCCGTCTTCGATCAGTGGGTAGCCGACACGGATGGGCTTGCGCTCAACGTGGCGGCCATTGGCCTTGAAGCCCTGAAGGTGCAATACGAAGAGGGGCTGATGGAACAGTGCGCGGCTCGGCGCGCACCTGGTCAAGCGCCTGCAAGGGCTGGCCGTACCGGCGATTCGCGAAGTGCGCGGTCGTGGCTTGTGGGTCGGTATCGAGTTGGATCGTCCGAACAAACCTTACTGCGAAGCCTTGCTCCAGGAAGGTGTGCTGACCCGTATCAAGCGAGTGTTCACGCAACTGCAATGAGTCAGCAACTCGCCAGCCAGGCCGCTTGCTCACAGGTCACGCCACTGCCGAACCGTTCACGGTAGGTGGAGGGCGGTAGGCCGACGGTGTTGCGAAACGCCTTGCGAAAGCTTTCCACCGAGCGATAGCCGCACACTTGCGCAATGCTGGTGGTGCTCTGGTCGGTGCTTTCTAGCAAATCCCGGGCGCGGCTCAGGCGTTCCTGTTGCAGCCAGGCCTTGGGCGATAACCCGGTGGTTTCAACAAAGCGCCTGAGGAAGGTGCGTTCGCTCATGGCCACCTGGCTGGCCATCTCACAGACGCTCAGCGGTTCGTCCAGGTGTTCGCGGGCCCATTGCAGCACGCGGGTCAGTTCGTTGCGCGGTGATTTGCTCACCGGCGTCACGATGAATTGTGACTGGCCGCCGGTGCGCTGGGGCGCCATGACTAGGCGCCGGGCCACCGAGTTGGCGATGTGTGTGCCGAAGTCGCGGACGATCAGGTGCAGGCAGGCATCAATGCCGGCGGCGCTGCCCGCCGAGGTAATCAGTTGCCCCGAATCGACATACAGCACGTTCGGGTCAACCTTGATCAGTGGAAAGCGTGCGGCCAGTTCATCGGAGAGTTGCCAATGGGTCGTTACCGTTTTGCCATCGAGCAAACCGGTAGCGGCGAGGACGAACACCCCGGAACAGATCGACAACAAGCGGGCACCCCGCGCGTGTGCATTGCGCAGCGCTTGCAACAAAGCCTCGGGAGGGGCTTCGTGGCGACTGCGCCAGCCCGGAATAATAACGGTCTGGGCGCTGTCAAGCAGCTCCAGCCCGGCATCGACGCTGATTTGAATGCCGCCCAGCGCATACATGGGGCCGGGGTCGACGGCAGCAATCTGGCATTTGTACCAAGGGACATCGAGTTCCGGGCGCGGTAGGCCGAAGATCTCCAGCGCGATGCCAAACTCGAAAACGCAGAGGCCTTTATAGGCCAGGATGGCGACAGTTCCAGGGTGGTCGTGCATTTGGCGTAAACTTACCGTTTATTGTCGAATGCCGCACTGTAGCCGACCGATTGAGTCCCCTACAATCACTGCCGGACAATCACCGAATGAACAGGCGGCAGCGCTTTACCCAAGCGACAGCCGCATTGTCGGCGGCCACTTGAATGCGTCGACAGATGATTGCCCACTTGTCCTTACAATGAACAGGTTGACTTGGCCATCCGGCAAGTGCGAGTTGTCTCGATCTGTTATATGAACGGGTTCAAGTTTCCCTACTATTTAGTTTGCGCCGCTAAAGCGCTAAGTTGTCTTGGGGGCTGGACTTTCAGAATAAAGCTGATTGATGAATTGCGGAAATTCGGCAGTAACTAGTGGGTGCTCGTTAAACAGCGATTGCTCTATAAGGGTTAATCAGGACGCTGTGAGGTAAGGGACTATGTTATTTGTACAGATTTTATTTGTGATGTTGACCGCCAAGTTGCTCGGCGCTGCGCTGGCACGTCTTGGTCAACCTCAGGTGGTAGGTGAAATGATCGCCGGTTTCGTACTGGGGCCGGTCATCCTCGGGCAATTGTTTCCGAGCTTTCACCAACAGCTGTTTGATGCCGACGCTACCCGTCAGTTGAAAGTCCTCAGCGAACTTGGCCTGCTGCTGTTTACCTTCGTCATCGGCGCTGAATTCCGCTTTCCCGCCAAAGGCAGCAAGACCGGGCTCAAGGCCTTGGTAATTGGCGGGTTCAGCATTGTTCTGCCGTTTGCGCTGGGCATGGCGATTGCGCCTTGGCTGTTCGAGCGCTTTGCGCTGCCGGGCGTGTCGCGGCTCGGTTTCACTCTGTTCATCGGTACAGTGTTTTCGGTCACGGCTTTTCCGGTGCTTGCGCGGATTCTCAAGGAGCGCGCCCTGCTCGATAGTGAAGTCGGGACGATTGCCCTGGTGGCGGCGGCCATGACCGACGTGGTCGCCTGGCTGCTGATTGCGCTGGTGGCGATGGTCAACGGCCACGACAGTAGCTGGCTGGTGCTCAGCGGGCGAATCATCGGGCTGTTGTTGCTGGTCGCGGTGTCGTTTCTGTTGCTCAAACCGCTGCTTCGCAAATGGCTGTCCGCAGATGATCGCCTGGCCCAACCCAAGGTGCTGATCGTGTTGGTGGCCGGGGTGCTGATCTACGGCAGCCTGACCCATGCCCTCGGCGTGCATGCGGTGTTCGGGGCGTTCCTGTTCGGGCTGTGTCTGCCACGGGAGCAGCAGTTGCTAGAGATGATCATTGAGCGCCTGGAGCACGTCTCGCTGATCATCCTGATGCCGTGTTTCTTCGCCCTGACCGGCCTGAGCACCAGCGCTTCTGCGTTCTCCAGCCTGGGCTTGCCGGTGCTGGCGGTGATTCTGATGGTGGCCATTGTCGGCAAGGTCGTCGGCAGCGCCCTCAGCGCGCGGTTGATGGCCTACCCGTGGTCGATGGCCTTGACCCTCGGGGCCTTGATGAACACCCGCGGCTTGATGGAGCTGGTGGTGCTCAAGATCGGCCTGGACCTAGGCATCATCGGCGCCGAACTGTTTACCGCGTTGGTGGTGATGACCATTGTCACCACTTTGATGACCGGTCCTTTGTTGAGTTTGAAGCGCCGTCAGTGGCCGGTTGCCAGCGTTATTCATCAGTCTTGAACTGACAAAACCTGCGGATTAGTTGGATCGTTCAATAAAAAGAAAGGAAGCTATCATGGAAAATCAGAAACCCAGTCTGGTCGTGGATGTACTTGAGCAACAACTTGAAAGGCACTTTCAAGCCATGCTGTCCGATGAAAATCGAATGAAGAAGATTCGCAATGAATTTCGTCGCGATGGTTATTTCAACTTCAAGGATTTCACCTTTCTGCCGCGCAAGGTATTGGAAAGTGTCCATGAAGAAGTACATGAGTTGCTCGATGAGTATTCGGTGCGTCGCGATGTGACCGTTCCGTCCACCGGCAATACCTACCGCAAAATGTATAACGTCAACCAACCGGAAATTGCCGAAGGTGGAACCTTGATTCCGGCGTTGTACCAGTCCAAGGCCCTGCGCAACTTTCTCGGTAACATTGCCGGTGACGACTTGGCGTCCTGCTGGGAGCAGGAACAGTACCTGATCACCAAGCTCAGCCACCCGGGCGATACCCACGGCTGGCATTGGGGCGACTATCCCTACACCATGATCTGGATCATCGAAGCGCCTGAAGACCCGGCGATCGGTGGCGTCCTGCAATGCGTGCCGCACAGTGAATGGGACAAACAGAACCCGCAGATCTGGCAGTACATCCTCAACAACGACATCAAGTCCTATCACCACCTCAAGGGCGATGTGTACTTCCTCAAATCCGATACCACCTTGCACCACGTTGCACCCATCCAGCAGGAAACCACCCGGATCATTCTCAACACCTGCTGGGCCAGTGCCCACGATCGCCGCACCGATGTCGCCCACGAAAGTATCGACGTGATCTGGGGCACTGAAGCGCGCACGGCCGAAGCCGAAGAAGCCTGACGCCCCTGACGCCCCTGACGCCCCTGTCGCCAAGCGAACGCAGCCATCCGCGCGGCCTGTACCTCATATGCCGTTGCCATTCGTATCTTCAAGGAGAAGTGCCATGTCCATCAGCCAAGAAACGTTCCAGTCCGAATCCGCTTATGTTGTCCGCGATACCTCGGTCGATCTTGAGCTCAAGCTGTTCATGGATGAGCAGATTGACTACATCCTCAAGCATCGCGCTACCGAGCACCCATTCCTTAATGCCTATGCACAGAAAGGCCTGAGCCCCGAGCAGAGCAAGGTGCTGTACCTGGAAACGCTGCACTACTTCAAATTCCTGCCGTTCTACGTCTGCGGTATTTCTACCATTACCCGTGACGAAGCGGTGTTGCGCACGATTGCCTTCAACGCCCGTGACGAGCTGGGCGAAACCCGCTCGCACTCGGACCTGTATCGCAAGTTCCTCCATGACAAGGGTATCGATGAAACGCAGATCCAGACTTACAAGTGCCTGCCCAGCACCCAAGCGCTGAACGACGGTATTTGCGCGCTGTACAGCACGCCGCCGTTGCAGAAAGCCCTCGGTGGTCTGTTTGCTGATGAAGCTATGTCGGCGTCGATGGTTTCCAAATACAACGACGGCCTGATCCACGAAGGCGTGGACGAACGCGGCCGGTTCTTCTGGACGTTGCACATGGAAGTGGAAGTCGGCCATTCCAACGCGGTGTTCAACGTCATGGAGAAACACCTGCAGACCGAAGAGCAGCGTCGCCTGTTTGCCGAAGGCATTGAACAGTACCTGCACCTGATGGAAGTGTTCTGGGACGGCATTGAACGCAAACTCAACGTCGAGGCGCTTCAATGACAGTGAACAGTGAATCTCGCAATGGCGTGGCCTTCGGCCTCGGCGCAACCTTGCTCTGGGGTTCCTACCCACTGTGGTACAAACCACTGGCGGGGTTGGATGCCTATCACCTGCTGTCGTGGCGGGTGGTGTTCGCTGAGTTGTTCCTCGTGGCGCTTTTGCTGTTGACCGGGCGCCTGCCGGTGCTGCGCTCAACCCTCAAGACGGTGCGCCCAGCCAACGTGCTGACGGTTGCGGCGGTGCTCGGACTGTGGTGGTTGATGTACATCTACGGGATCATGACGGGGCGCGTGCTGGAGGTGGCTTTCGGCTATTTCCTCAGTCCGATCATGAGCATGCTGGTGTCGCGGCTGATCTTCAAGGAGCGACTGACGACCTTGCAGACCTGGGCTATCTTCCTCGCCGTGACCGGCGTGATCCTGATGGCCTTCGAGTTGCTGAACCTGCACTCATTCCCCTGGATCGCGCTGGTGATTGGCTTCTGTTATTCCTTCTACGGGATATTCAAGAAGAAGGTGCCTGGAGATCCGGTGGTGGTCCAGACCCTGGAAATCGGCGTGTTGCTGCCGTTTGCCGCGGTGTTCCTGGCACTGGCTCATGCGGCGGGGCAAGGGCATCAGTTCCTGCTGTCGATCAACCACGATGTGCTCTTGGTCGCCACCGGTCTGATCACTGTGCTGCCATTGTGGTGGTACAGCCTGGCAGCCAAGCGTCTGTCGATGATCACCCTGGGCTTTCTGCAGTTTGTTCCACCGATCTGCAACTTTGTGTTGGCGGCATTCGTTTACGGTGAGCCAGTTTCGTCACTGAAACTGGCGGCGTTCGCGTTTATCTGGCTGGCGCTAACATTGTTCACCTGGAACTCGATTCGGGTGCAACGGGCGGCCGCTGCTGCCAAATTATCTGCTCAACTGTGTAGCGCATGAGCCCAACCGCGCGCCGCCCTGTGGGCGGCGCGACGGGTGTATAAGGAGATTGAAATGAAAAAAGTCGCTGTGGTTGGATGCACCGGCGCCGTGGGCATGACCATGCTCCAGCTGCTTGAAAATACCGCGTACGAGGTGGTGTGCATGGCCTCGCCACGCTCGGCCGGTAAACGACTTAAGGTTGGCGACAGCGAGCACTTGATCGAGCCGTTCTCGGTCGAAGGTTGCGCCACCTGCGATATCGTATTCCTGTGTGTTTCAGGGGCGTTTGCCTTGGAGTACGGCGAGCGCCTCGCCCAGTCTTCCTATGTAATCGATAACTCGTCGGCGTTTCGCTATGCCGATCACGTGCCGTTGTTGGTCCCACCCATCAACGGCCAGCGCTATGCCGGTGAAAAACTCATCGCCAACCCCAACTGCTCGTCGGCCATTGCCTTGATGGTGCTTGGCCCGTTGCACCACGAATATCAGCTCGACAGCGCGATCATTTCCACCTACCAGGCCGCCAGCGGCGCCGGGCAACCGGCGATGGAAGAGCTTCGTGAGCGGGCCAAGGCCTTCACCGACTATGGTGATCACGACGGCGCCGAGCACTTCGCGCATAACCTGGCGTTCAACGTGATTCCCCAGGTCGACTCGTTCGAAGACAACGGCTACACCCGCGAAGAAATGAAAGTGGTCTGGGAATTGCGCAAGGTGTTGGGCGAACCGGACCTGGCCATCAGCACCACCGCCGTGCGCGTGCCGACCCTGCGTTCCCACGCCGAAGCCTTGAGCCTGCGCTTCAAGCAACCGATCCGCTCTCTGGCTCGCGTTCGCCAACTGCTCAGCGCCGCTCCGGGGGTTGAAGTGGTGGATACGCCCGAGCAGGGCTGCTATCCGATGCCCATGACTTCGACCTACAAACACGCGGTAGAGGTCGGGCGGATCCGCTACAACCTGATCTACAAGGAGCACGGCCTGGACCTGTTCATCAGCGGCGATCAGCTGTTGCGCGGGGCGGCGCTGAACGCGTTCGAGATCATGCAATTGATCGACGATTGACGTCTGGTCCTTGCCGATCTCGCCATCAGGCCATTAGCCTCTGTCCACATGTTGCGACCAACGGATCTCTACCGCCCTCAAGGCTATAATGACTCGTCCAAAACTGATCATTGAGCCTTGCATGGGCTTAGCTTGTGCATGAACAGGATTGATAGGCGTTTGCGATTTTGATCAATCACTTTTGCGATATTTTTGATTAGATTGATCAGTGCAATCTTTCGCTAGGTGCTAGCGCTGAATCAGCGTGTATTGATTGCTAAAGGCATCGCGCTGGGCATCCAGGTAGCGCAGATGGGCATCTGCTCCGTCCTAGTAGCTGTAACGAGATGTTCACAGAGAAACCACAAGGGCACCTCAGTTGCCCATGCGCTGCGGGTCAAGCCAGTTTGCTGCGAATTGCCAATACCGATTGGCGTGTTCCACGCCCAAGGCGGTGTCAAGTGTGGCCTGATCAATGTCGGCACAGTCAGCCAGCACGGCTCACTAGGCTCTGTACGAAAAGCCTTGATACTCGGTGATGCTGCGTTGAAAACAGCCTCGGAATGCTCATTTACAACCCGTAAACTCCGCTTCCTCGGCTGTTTTCGCCTTGCCTGACCTTCGTCTCAAGACTTTTCATGCAGACCCTAGCAGCAGACAATCCAGGGCGGCCATTTAAGACGATGGCGGGCAATGACTGCCTCGCCACCGCTGAATGACCGTCGCGTCAGGCTGGCACGTACGGGGGATAGTCGACATAACCCTTGGCGGTGCCGCCGTAGTAGGTGTCGCGATCTGGCGTCGACAAAGGCCAGCCGTTTTTCAAGCGTGCGACCAAATCAGGGTTGGCAATGAACGGTTGCCCAAAGGCCGCCAGATCGATCAGCCCAGCATCAACCAGGTCTTGGGCGCGCTCCAGTGTCATGTCACCGGCAAGAATCAGCGCTGTTTGGCCCAATTGCGCTTTGCAGTGCTCCAGCAGTTCTCGAAGCGCTTGCTCCTGCGCAGTAGCGCTTTCACTCGCCAGGAAAAAGTGTGTCTGATCCATGACGTGGACATAGGCGATCCCACGCGTGTTCATGCCTGCGCAGAGTGCAGAGTAGGTCTCGTCGATCTCGGGGTAGAGTGGCATGTCGAAGAGCTGCCCGTACGGAGAGATCCGAATACCTACCCGGTTTGCGCCAATTCTGGAGCAAACGGCATCAACCACTTCAAACACGAAGCGCAGGCGGTCTTCCAGGCTTTTCGCTGAATAGCGGTCGGAGCGGTCATTGACCAATGGGTTCAGGAACTGCTCGATCAGGTAGCCGTTGGCGCCATGAATTTCCACGCCATCGAAACCGGCAGCAATTGCATTCGCTGCGGCTTGCGCAAAATCTTCAACGACTCGACCGACTTCCTCAGTAGCAAGAGGGCGGGGAGTCGACGTTGGGACAAATCCTGGTTCACCGTTCTGCGTGTATCCGAAGGCGATCGCGCCTTGTGCAACTTTGCTCGTGGCACTGACGGGCGCTTTCCCGTCGGTCTGAATCGAGGTGTGGGAAACACGTCCAACATGCCACAACTGGGCAAAGATTTTGCCGCCCACGCTGTGGACTGAATCGGTGACCAGCTTCCAGCCCTGGATCTGGTCTTCTGTGAAGATCCCGGGATTGAAGAGATAGCCCTGGCCCTCGCGGGAGATCGGGGTACCTTCGGACACAATCAGGCCAGCTGTGCCTCGTTGGGTGTAATGCAAGGCCACCTGTTCAGTTGCGATGTCCTCTGGTGCCCGTGACCGGGTCATCGGTGCCATGACGAAGCGGTTGTTCAGCGTCAACCCGTTCAGGTCATATGGGTCAAACAGGTCAATCATGAGTCTTGGCCTCCAGGTGGGGTAACGCACTGCTATAGAGGGCGCGATGGTAGGAGGTTGCGAAAAAGGTCACAATTAAGGCTGAAAGCAAAACACTATTGCTATAACAGCAATTTTTGAGTGTGCATTTGTTTGATTGCTTAAGGCTGAAAGCACGGCATCGGCTGAGCATTTGCGGGTCATCGCAGCCTCCCCGAGCCCCCCCGAGCCCCTGAAGGACACCTGACATGCATCTAAAAGCCCACAGGTTTTTCGCGATGGTTGCCCTCAAAGGCAGCTTTTCCGCGGCAGCCCGCCACTTCCAGGTGCCGGCCTCATCGGTTTCACGTTTCATTGCGGCGCTTGAGCGGGAGGTTGGACAACAGCTCCTGTATCGAAGTACTCGCGCGGTAAAGCTGACCGATGCGGGTGAGCGTTATTACCTTCAGATCAGGGAAGTTCTGGAGTTGCTGGACGCAGCAGATGAAGAAGTCAGCGGTAAAGGGGGGGACATTGGTGGCCTGGTGCGGATCAATGCACCTGTCGCGCTAGGCCATCTTCACATCGTGAAGCTCCTCAATGGTCTTTATCTGCAATACCCCGAATTGACCGTGGAGCTGGCTGTCACCGATGCGTTCATTGATCCTGTACAGGAGGGCGCGGATATCACATTCCGAGTCGGGCATTTAGAGGACTCGGGTTTGATCGGACGGAAAATCTGCGACCAACGCTACGTACTCTGCGCGAGCGCAGAGTATGTGGAACGGTATGGAAAACCTTCGTCGCCGCAGGAACTGCGAAACCATTCCTGTCTCGTCTATAAGGGAACGGGTGGAGCGCAGCGCTGGTATTTTCGTCGTCCTGAGAGCGAGGCAGTAGAAATCATTGATGTTCAGGGTCCACTCCGAAGCAACAACGCTGAGGTGCTGGTGGCAGCGGCATTGGCTGGAAGGGGGATCGTATTCTTTCCTTCCTGGCTATTCAGCAAAGAGCGCTTCAGGAACAAAGAGTTGATCCGGCTTCTGCCCGAATGGGAGGGCTCCGTGGAGGCGATGCCAAGTCAAATACACCTGATATCCCCCGAGAACCGGCTTCGCTCGCGAAAAGTGCGATTGGTTTGGGATTACTTTCTGAACGCCATTGGCACGCCGCCTTATTGGGACGACTTGGAGTGACGGCCTGGCTATGCGCAGGCGCTTATGGAGGTAAACCGTTGGCCTTGCCAGCCATGAACAGCGCGCCTCAGAACGACAACCTTGGCCCCAGATAGCTGTTAGCACTTTCGATGTCGTCATCCCCCAGTGCCCCGACATTGGCAACCAGGCGTAATCTGGCCAGCAGGTAGCGCAATTTGGCTTCGAACAGATCGCGGCGGGCGGTGTAGATCTGCTCTTGGGCGTTGAGTATGTCGACATTGGTACTGGTACCGGCCATGAACCCCTTTTTTGACGAGTCCAGTGCGCGCTCGCTGGATTTGACTGCTTTTTCCAGCGCATGGATGCGTGCTTCACCACTTTGCACACCGCGATATTCCCGTGTGGTGCCAGAGATGATTTCTTCGCGGGTAGCGTTCAAGTCTTCTTCGGCCTGGTCCCGGCTGGCGACGCTTTGCCGGGCACGGGCGCTGACGTAGCCACCGCTGTACAACGGAATGTTCAGTTCCACCCCGGCAGAGGCGTAGCGGTTTCGCTCGTTCTGGGTGGAGAGGGTTTCGCTGTCGGCTGCGGTGTAGCCCACAACCAGATCAAGGGTTGGCCAGTGGCCGGCCTTGGCCTTGGCAACTTCCTCATCGGCGGTGCTCACGTTCAAGCGGCGGGCACGGATTGCAGTGCTGTCAGTGCCTGCGCGGATGATCCATGCCTGCAGGTTGTCCGGTTGCAGGGGCGGTGTCGGGAAGGTGTCCTGCAGGGTTGCGATCTCATCCGGCGCCTGCCCCAGGTACTCCTGCAGCAGACGCCTGGCGACCACCAGGCTGTCTTCGGCCTCGATGAGTTCGGCTTGGGCCAGATCTCGGCGCGCGATTGCCTCGTCGACATCGGTGATGGTGCCATCACCCAGTTGCTTACGCCGTTGAGTGGAAGCGACCTGCTCATTGAATGAGTTGAGTTTGGCTACTGCCAGTTTTACGGTTTCGTGAGCCAGCAGCACGTCAAAATAGCGACCGGCCAATCGCACCGCCGCATCCTGAGTCTTGCCATCGAACACCGCTTCACCGTACTCGGCCTGATACTGGCCTTGGCGGTACTCGGCCATTTTCTGTTTGTTGAATAGCGGTTGACGTAACTGCAGGGTCGCACTTTTGGAGGCGTAGTTCAGATCGTTAGTGTGGCTATTGCCGAAAAAGTCCGGCTGCTTTTGGGTGCCGTCAATGTGGTTTTCAAAGGCGGTTATTCCCACTTTGGGTAGCAGCCCGGATTGACCAATGGCACGATTTTCCCGCGCAGCGTCGCGCTCGTGCCCGGCGGCAAGGTAGGCCGGGCCCTGGAACTGCATCAAGTTCCAGGACTCGCGAAGGTCCAGGGCCGGCACCGGCTGAGCCAGGCATAGCAAGGCGGCGAAGCCAATGAACATGCCGCACCTGCTCACGTTATTGCTCCTTGAATGCGCCATCGACGCGTTCCAGCAGCGGTTTCAACAGGTAGCTCAGCATCGTGCGTTCGCCGGTCTTGATCGTGACCGAGGCCGGCATGCCGGCGCGAATATGGTTGCTGCCGAGCAGGGCCATGCCAGCCTCGGTCACTTCGATCTGAGCCAGGTAAAAGGGTTGTTTGTTGTCTTCGCTCACCAAGCGGTCGGCGGAAATGGTCAGGACCTTCCCGGGAATGTTCGGCGTTTGCACATGGTTGAACGCCGGGAAGGAAATGGTCACCGGCAGCCCCGGCGCCATGCGGTCGATGGCCTGCACCGGGATCATCGCATCGATTTGCAACGGTTCGTGAGCCGGGACGATTTCCATGATCTTGAAACCTGGAGCGATCACACCACCGATGGTCGACACGCTCAGCCCCTGGACCACGCCCTCGATGGGTGAGCGAATCACGGTGTGCCGGACCTGATAGTCCAGCGCCTGTAATCGATCGGTGAGCGTACTGCTTTCCTTTTGCACGTCCGCCAGCAACGACTGTACTTCCTTGCGGTAGTCGTATTCGCGTTGAAGGATGCGCAGCTTGATGTCGGCAACCTGACTCTTGGCCCGGGCGATGTTGTTGAGGTTCTCCGCCTGCGACGCATTGAGATCTGAGCCGGAGCGCTCCAGCTCGAGCATGCGGTTGCGCGGCACATAGCCTTCGGCGGCCAGTTGGCGTACTCCGGTGAGTTCTTGATTGAGGAAGCCGAGTTGCGCCGAGCGGGCCGCGTAGATGTGCTGCATACCCTTGATCTGAGCCTCGGCCGCCGCTTGCGATTCGCGCAGGATGCCGATCTCGCCTGCCAGGCTGGCGCGTCGCGTTGCGAACAAATGTCGCTGCAGAAGGATGGCGTGGGCCAAGTGTTCATTATTGGCGTAGCGTTGCAACATGGCGGGGTCGAACACTACATCAGGCAGCCCGTCACGCTCGGCCTCCAAGCGGTTTTCCATGGTTTTGGTGGCGATGAACTGTGCGTTCACCACCCCTTGTTCCGAGAGTGCTTGGGTGGCATCGAGTCTTACCAGTTCCTGATTCAGGGTGACACGTTCGCCTTCGCGTACCCGTATGGCTTCGACGCTGCCGCCGGTGAGGTGCTGGATGGTTTTGCGGTTGCTGGTGACCTTGACCGTCGCTGTGGCAACGATGCCGGCATCCAGCGGTGCCAGCCATGACCAGAGCAGAAATCCGCCAAAGCCAAGGATGACCAGCAACACCCCCCAGCGCGCTGGACGTTGGTCGTTGACATCAATGTTCGCAGCCGCGCCTACCGATTCCTTGTTGCGCGGATCAATACTCAAGGCGCCCATTTACTCTCTCCCGCGAACGGCTGAAAGGTTCGTGGCGCCAACAGTTGGCAGCACGCTGGTCTGGCGCAACGCCGCAAAAACCTCTTCCCGTGGGCCGAACAGCTGGGTGCTGCCGTCACGCAGCATCAGGATTTTGTCGACGGTACCGAGAATGCTAGGGCGGTGAGAGATCAGCACCGTGGTGCAGCCTCGTGATTTAAGGTCTTTGAGTACGTCAACCAACGCTTTTTCGCCGGCGTCATCGAGGTTGGCGTTGGGCTCATCCAGCACGATAATCGACGGGTCACCGTAGAGGGCGCGTGCCAGGCCGATACGCTGGCGCTGGCCTCCGGACAGTGGATTGCCATCAACCTCCAGCGTCGTGTCGTAACCCTTGGCAAAGCGCAGGATCATGTCATGCACGCCGGCCCGTTTGGCCGCCACGATCACCGCATCGCTGTCGACCTCACCAAATCGCGCAATGTTGTCGGCGATGCTGCCTTCGAACAATTCAACATCCTGAGGGAGGTAGCCGACCCAGGGGCCGAGTTCTTCCTTGTTCCACAGATAGACGTCCACGCCGTCGAGCCGCACCTTGCCGCTCTGTGCCGGCCAGATGCCTACCAGTAATCTGGCCAGGGTCGACTTGCCCGAGGCGGAAGGACCGATGACGCCCAATGATTCGCCCGGCGACAGGCTGAAGTGCGGCCCGCGAATGATGGATTGGCTCATACCCGGCGCCCCGGCGTGCAGGTGCTCGACTGACAGCATGCCGAGCGGGCGCTGCAGCTTCATCGCTGCGGCCTGGGGTGGAAAATCTTGTAGCAGTTGCTGCAATCGTGACCAGGCACGGCGAGTGGTCAGCAGTTGTTTCCAGGCGCCAATCAACTGCTCCACAGGTGCAAGTGCGCGGCCGCTCAGGACGGAGCAGGCGATCATCATGCCCGGGGTGATAGCCCCCTCTATTGCCAGCAGGGCCCCTGTGCCAAGGGTCAGCGATTGCAACACCATGCGCGCGAAACGGCCAAGGCCGCTGATATAGGCTGCGCGGTCTGACGCCAGGGTTTGCATTTCCAGAATACGCAAATGGCTACCGAACCAGCGTTGGGTGATGGCCGGTAACATCCCCATGGCTTCGATGACTTCGGCGTTGCGCAGGTTGTTATTGGCGAAGCTAGCGGAGACTTGAGCTGCCAGATTGGCCTCATTCAGGGGCTTTTTTGTAGCGATTTCGGTGAACCAGGTCAGTGACACCAAAATGAGTGAGCCTGCCAGGGTGACAGTTCCCAGTAGTGGGTGAATCAGGAAGGCGACAAACAGATAGATCGGCGTCCAAGGGGCGTCAAAAAACGCAAACAGACCGTTACCGGTCAAAAACTGCCGCACGTGAGCCAGATCTTGCAGGGCCTGGGCCGGGTTACCACCGGCGCGCTGAAGGTTGCGCGCGAATGCGGCCGTGAACACCCTGCGGTTCAGGGCCATGTCCAGACGGTTGCCGACCCGGATCAGCACATGAGCACGTACCACCTCCAGCGTAGCCATCAAGGTGTACAAACCGATCATAAGAAGGGTCAGCATCAGCAATGTGGTGATGTTGCTGCTGACCAGCGCCCGGTCATAGACCTGCAGCATGTAGATAGCCGGAGCCAGCATCAACAGGTTGATAACGCCACTGAACCCGGCCAGCGAGTAGAAGGTGTGGCGCAACTGAAACACTACCTCGGCAAATTCGGAGCGCTGGCGGTTTTTCTTATCCATCGGAAGGTTCCAATGCCGGGGCTTTATGTACCTCAGCGTAGGAGGGCGACACCTGGTCGGATAAGAAGCCGATCCGGATTTTTCAAGGTGTCATTTTTTTGATGATTTTGACGGCCTTTAAAAACAATCACTTGGTGAGGTTATTTTCAGACGATTGTGAGGGGAACTGCTTATTGACGGGTAAATTTCGTCCGACTTAAGTCTAATTTTTGGCCTCGATGTTCCAGGCATTTGCGACGGTCGCTCCGCGTCTGCCCGGGTTACCTGCTATTAATCAATGAGTGTTCGAAACCTCGCCCTGTCAGGAGCCTGTCATGAATTCTTTCATCCGCATTGGAATTGCCGATGATCATCCTTTGTTGCGTGAAGGCGTTGCCAATACGCTGAGGAAGAGGCCGGACTTGCAGGTGGTGGAGCAAGGGGAGAGTGCCGATGAAGCCCGCGGCATTGCCTTGCGGTTGAGGCCGGATGTAATGCTGATGGACGTCAATATGCCAGGCGACGTGTTTGGCGCGGTGCGGTTCATTTCCACCCACGTGCCGGACGTCAAGGTGCTGATGTTGACGGTTTCCGAGGCCGAAGATGATGCCTACTCGGCGCTGGAAGCCGGCGCGCGTGGGTATGTATTGAAAGGCGTCAGTGGACCTGATCTGGTGCAGGCGATTAGGTCGATTGCCAAAGGTGAAACATTCATTACCCCTGAGTTTGCAAACAGGTTGCTGAGCAACCTCAAGAAACACGAGGTGGACATTCACAAAACCGACCTCACTCATAGAGAGGAACAGATCATTCGTGAGGTCTCAAAAGGCCTGACCAACAAGGAAGTTGCGTCAAAGCTGCTGATCAGTGAAAAAACCGTCAAATACTACATGACCTGTGTGATGCAGAAGTTGCACGCCCGCAACCGTGTCGAGGCAGTAACAGCCTTACGCCATTATTGGCGGCGGGAGGCCATTGGTCGTCTGGGCATTAGGGATATCAAGCAGCGTATAGATGCCTAGCGTCTCCCGACTAGAGATTGAATTGTGCATTTACCGAGGTGCCAGCCTGGGACGAATCGATACTGAACTGTCCACCGAGGGATTCCACGCGATAACGCAGGCCCGCGAGCCCCAGGCGAGTCCTGCCTGAGGTCTCGGCCTCCATGGCATCAACCGAAATACCCGGCCCACTGTCTTTGACTCTGATAGAAAGCCGCCCATTTATGTAGTCTGCGCGAACGGTCTGGCCTTGGCCTTGGGCATGTCGGTAAGCGTTGTTCAGGGTTTCCTGCACGAAACGGTAAAGGCAGAGTTTGAGGGGTAGTGATGTCTCTTCGGGGAGCTGCCCCAGTTGCATGTTGACCTTGCTGCCTGTGCGCTGCTCGTGCCGCAGGGCCACCAGCTGCAACTCCTCCTGCAAGCTCAGATCGTTGATTTCCGGAAGTGCCAGGCCCCGCGACAGATCCCGTACTTCACGCAATGCATCGGTAGCGGCGCGCCGTATGGTTTCCAGGGACTCCTGATCGACGGTTGTGCAGTTTTCGGCCAAGTCATCGAGCTGAACCAAAATCAGGGTCAGTAGCTGTGCCGGACCATCATGCAGGTCTGCGCCGATGCGTCTTAGCGTGAGTTCGTTGATTCTGGAAAACTCCTGCGTCGCCGTGGCTATCTTGCGTTGCAACACAGCATTGCTCAGGTGCAATTTGTTCTGCTCCAGCATGCGCGATCTCAGTGCCACCTGCTGACGCTGGATAATCTTGTCCCCGCGTCGAACGATGAAAAACAACAGCGTCAGCATGGCCAGCGTCGCGGTGCCGACGACCATCCATACCTGCTGATGGACGCGATTGATTTCCTGCTCAAGGCTTTCGGCCTTTTCATAGAACTCCCCCACTGCAATGATTTTTCCGGTATTTAGCTCTCGCAGCGGTGCATAGATTTCATACAGCGGAATATTTAAATTGCGTTCGAACTCACTCTCTGTCTGTTTCAGCTCATCAAGGTCGGTGACGACGTTGCCTTTGAGCGCATCAGTGATTTCAGTCATCGGGAACTTGCGATTGGCGATGGATTTGTCTGTGCTGTACACCACCGTGCCGTCCGGTCGCCAGATCTTGATCGAGACAATGTGCCGTTTCAGCGAGCTGCCCTCCAACAGACTGTCCAGGGACTCTATGCTTGACGGCGAGAGTCCGTTATCGCGACTCAATTCCTGCACATAGGGCTCCAGAAACGCTTCCATGTAATGGGCGCCGGCCTCGGCTGCGCTTTGCACGGCTGCTCGTTCTATTCGCTCGCTCACCAGTTCGCCGACGAAAAACATCGTCAGCCCCAAGATCAGTGTGGCGGCAATCACGAACTGCGTGGAGCGGCTCAAGTTGCGTGCCTTAATCATCACGCGAGTACGCCACAGCTCACTGCGGTCGGGCATGGGTACAGGCTCGACCGCAGTCTCAGTCGCCTCAATAGAGGCCTCCGTGTTCGATTGGGGTTTGGCCGCTTTTGCCATCAGTACGGCTTCCTGATCATGGTGTTGAGTCAGTAGTGCTTCACGCACTCAGGCGTGAGAACGCATGACGGCCGCTCACGCGTTTATCCCGTCCGGTGTTGCTGATTGAGTAGATGCTGTGCACGCTCAGGTCACTATAGCCGGGCAATCCAGCACTGCATGTTGCGCCTTGGTGTATGGCCTGGATTCGTCAGTCAGTTCAGGGTTGATTCAGATTTCAGCGTGGGATGAACGGCAGGCTTATACCCGACCAAGGTCTCAGTCGTGTCAGCGACGAAAGTCTCAATTTTTCATTAGACCTTCGCACCTGCCGTGATTCGTCTGCGTTCGTAATGCTGTCGGTGAAGAAGTAGTAATTGGATCCTTCCGCCTACAGGCTGCGCCTCAGGGTTGGCATCAAGGTCTGATCAATAACGACGGAACTGAAGTTTGAACTCCATTCGACAGGTGAAATATCATGGCCACGCGCTATATTTTGAAGCCTTTCCGATTCAATCTTTCCGATCTTGATTTCATGCAGCGCCAGATTGACTTCCGTCCGCTGTACGATGCGGATGGCAATGCAATCATCAACTGGGACGGCGCCAGCGCGATCTACGACGCCCAGCACACGTTGATCTATGACCCGGGCACAACGCCCTTGAGTCAGGAGCAGATTGCCAGCAACCTTGCACTGTATGGCCATTCCTACGCTTCGGTCACGGCCTCTCAAGGCCTGCGCGACCCCTCGGGCCTGAACAACAACCTCTATCTTGTGAATGCCACTTGGGGCGCTGTCGATCAGCCCTTCCTGCAGCGCGCGGCGGTGATTTTCGATCACTACATCAAACCCAAGTCGGGGCTCGTGGTCGATACGAACAACCCCGATAACTATGTGGACGGCGTTCTCGTTGCCAACCCGACCAAGGTGCCCAGCGACCCGAATGCGTTTTACGCGAACACATTCACGACGCCCCCTGATCCCGCGGCGGCGGACTACACCAAGCATGGCGACAATCCCGCCACGCCGCTTGACGAAGCATCCCCCGCCCATGATGTAGTGGACTACACGCCGCGCATGATCAGCCAGTTGGTCAGCACGGGTGGTGTCACCTTCGAGACTCAAACGGGCAGCACCCATCTTGTCAAGGACGCCAACGGTTTCACCCAAGTGGCCGACTACGGCATGCTGGAGTCTCTCGGCCAGCAGGACACTCAGCGTCCGTATGATCTGCAGTTCGACGCGAACGGCAATCCGGTCTGGCAGCTCGATGCCAATGGCAACCCACTCATTGACCCGATCACCGGCGCGCCGGTGCAGGCGCTGGTTCAGAACCAGGAATTCTTCATCGGCGCGCAGAACCCCGGGGTGTCGCCGGTCAACGGCTGGTTTGTGCTATTCGGCCAGTTCTTCGACCACGGCCTCGATTTCATCGGCAAGGGTGCCGATGGCAGCAAGATCACCATCAACCTGTCCCCAGACGACCCCCTCTACGGTGTCATCAACCCCAGCACAGGCCAGCCCACCACCAGTATTGTGATTTCGCGCGCGGATGTGAGCGGTTTCACCGCCGATGGAACACCACAATGGAACAACCACACCTCGCCTTACATTGACCAGAGCCAGACCTATGGCTCCAATCAGGAAGTGACCGATCTGCTGCGCGCCTGGGTCTCTACCGATGGCGGTGCCAGCTACCAGGCGGGTGCGCAAATGCTTGACGGCAACACTTCGGTTGCCTGGAAAAACGCGTTTGGCGAAACGACTCACGCTACCTTGCCCACACTGAACGAACTGCGTGCGCACCTGCTGCTCACCCAGCGTGCCGACCTGACGTGGGAGGACGTGAGCAACCTGCGCAATCGCGATGCCACAGGTCACGTGGCAACCGGGGCTGAGGCCGGCAACTCTGGCCAGGCGCTGATTCTTGATATGAATCCGCGGTTCGATGAGGCGCACTTCAAGAACCCGTTGAATCCCGACGCTGCCACTGACTTTCAGAACAATATCGCTACCCTCAAGGCCGCCGCACAGGCACTGGGTACCGGTTACGATTTCTCCTACATCGACGGCCAGGGCGCGAATGACGGTTACCTTGAACTGAAGGTTCCGGCTGGAGCCATGGGCCCTGGCTCGCCAACCATGACGCTGACGGGAGCCAGCGCACTGGCGCTGTGGGTGAACTTCAGTGATTTCAGTATCAAGACATCGATGCAGGCGGGGCCCACCGTGGTTGCACTTGACCCCACAGTGCATGCCGCTGTCGGTGACCTGCTTCTGGCGGCAGTGGGTGACCATTACATTGCTGGCGACGGCCGCGTGAACGAAAACGTCGGCCTTACCGCGATACACCATGTCTGGCACGAAGAACACAACTTCCAGGTACGCAACATCCAGGAAGCCGTCGCGGCCGAGGACCTGCGTCAGGAACGGCTCGACCAGGCCGGGACCTACAATCACGACCTGCTTCACGAGTGGCAGCAGTCTGTTACCAGCAAGCCGACAGACGTTGTAGCCACTGGCGTCAGCGTGGTCGGCAACCACTATGAAGACGCGCAGGGCAACTACGTCTATGCAAGCGGCACCATTGCCTGGGATGACAACAAACTGTTCAACGCCGCGAAGATTACCGTCGAGATGGAGTACCAGCACACGGCGGTGGATCAATTCGCACGCACCATCACCCCCAACATTGCCGAATTCGTCGGTTACAACAGCGGTGAACAAGCGGATGTGAGCCTGGATTTTTCACAAGTGGCTTACCGTTTTGGCCACAGTATGCTGCGCGAGTCTATCGACGTGATCGACCCTTCGGGCGGCATTACCAATGCGGTGATGCGCGTTGCCCTGGAACGTGCCTTCCTTACCCCGGAATTGTTTGCGCAGAAGGGGGCGGCCGCCATCGCCTTGGGCATGACGCACCAGCAGGCCAATGAGGTCGACGAGTTCATCACGCCCGCGCTGAATCAGGGTTTGCTCGGCCAGCCGCTGGACTTGGCTGCTATCAATATCGCCCGGGGCCGTGACGTGGGTACGCCCACGCTTAACGAATTCCGCAAAGCCATTGGCCTGAGTGAATACAGCAGTTGGGCGGACTTTGGCGCCAACATGATCCACCCGGACAACCTGGTGAACTTTATTGCCGCTTACTCGTTTGATGGCGACGTGGCCCGCGCGACTGCGCTCGTCGGCCTGGAGAACGGCAGCATTACCGAAGGCAGCGCCAGTGCTCACGGCTATACCTACAATCAGGCGTTGAACTTCCTCAACAACACCTTCAACAGCCCGAACGAAGCCGGCAGTTACGGTGTCGACGGTTTCCAGCACATCGACACCTGGATCGGCGGGCTGGCCGAGGCGCACATCACCGGCGGCCTTCTGGGGGAAACCTTCGATACGGTGTTTGTCGACCAGATCAGTCGATTGATGAACGGCGATCGCTTCTACTACCTCTACCGTCTGGATCAATTGCAGATGGGCGAGGGCATCATCAATGAGCAGTTCAAGGACATCATCGAGCGCAACACCGGTGTCGAACATCTCAATGGCAGTGTGTTCGCCTATGCCGATAAGTACTACGATCTGACGCAGAACGAGGTCGCCAATGCCAAGACCGAACACAAGTACGCCGATGCGCTGAAAGCGTACGAAGACAGTCACCCGATTTATGCAGCAGATGGCACAACAGTCATTGGCCATCAGTCGCTCGGCATTTACTCCACAAAAGGCAATGCCACCAGCGGTAACGCAGACATAGTTACGGTCAACGGCGTGCAATATATTCGTGACGTCCGTGTCGAGGACGGCGCCCCAACGTCCGGCACCACTGCGCTTAACGGTGGCAAGAACCTTGACGGCACGCCGAACAGCGGCGCCGATGCGCACGAGGTGATCGTTGCCAGCGACAACAACGATCTCATCTACGCGTGGGGTGGCGACGACACCGTCTATGGCGAAGGCGGCAATGACATCATCTACGGCGGCAGTGGTATCGACCGCCTTTACGGTGGCGATGGTGATGATCGCATTTACGGCGGCGACGGCGGCGACCTGCTGGACGGCGGCGCTGGTGACGACTATGTGAGCGGCGAGCAATCCGGTACGGCCGCCGCGGGCATCGACCAGATCATTGGTGGCGAAGGCAATGACATCCTGCACAGCGGCGTGGGCATCGACAAGCTTTCGGGCGAGTCGGGCGACGACTTCATATTCGGTGAAGGCGACACCGATGCCTTCACCCACGGAGGTGATGGCAACGACATCATTGACGGCGGTGACGGTGGAGACCTCTTGTGGGGCGACGACGGTGACGACCTGATCATCGGAGGCGATGACCAGGATATTTCAGCCGGTATGAATGGCGACGATATCCTGCGCCCGGGGGCCTTCTCTCAGGCTATGGGCGGCGGCCCGGACGAGGTGCTGGGCGGCGACGGCAAGACGGACCTTGGCAACGATGGCAAGGGTATTGGATTCGATTTGATCGATTTCAGCGACCATGCCAAGGCCCCCAAAGGCATCACGATCGATTTCTCGACCCAACAAAACCCTGCCGTGGCGATCGACCTGACCACCCCGTTTCCGGCCTGGGTGGGCATTGAAGGCGTGATCGCCAGCCAGAATGACGACACCATCCTGGGGGATGCGAGCGGCAACTGGTTGATCGGTGGCAGTGGTAACGACCAACTGGCCGGTGGCCTTGGCAATGACGTCATTATCGGCGACGGCACTCGTCTGGACAGCCTGATCGGCACCTATAGCGGTGGCTATGACAATTACATCGATGGTGCCAGTCACCGCGCGGCTGGCTTCATTGGTAACAATGGCCTGCTTGACGCGGTCGGGCCTGGCTTCGAGAAACACTTTACCGAGATGCTGAAGTCGGCCACCTTCGAGAACCTGGAGTTGGGCGGCAGCCAGGTCACGCGGCTGTGGCGCAACGGGGTGGCGACCGCAGACCTCGCCGACAGCGTCACGGTCGGTGACGGCGGTACGACCGGGTCGTCGGACACGGCAGTTTTCACCGGTAACCAGGCAGACTACAGCATTGAAAAAATTGAGTTTCTGACGAAAAACCAGGGGCTCATTACCGCCTTTAAAGTCACCGATAAAGTGGCGGGGCGCGACGGCACGGATATTGTGGTCGGTGTGGAAAAGCTGGCCTTTGCCGATCACACCATCAACCTGAATCTACCCAACCATCTACCGACCGGCAACGTCATGCTGTCGGGCTATGCCACGGCGCCGACCGCCGCCAATCGTCCGGTACCGAGCCAATACCGGTTGAACGCCAACACCTCGGCGATCCAGGATGCCGACGGCCTGCCCAGTGCGAACGGTTTTTCCTATCAGTGGCAAGCGTTGGTCGGGGCGGTGTGGCTGAATATCGTCGGCGCGAATGCGGCGAGCTTTGCTCCGACGTCGGCACAGTTTGGTCAGCAGTTGCGGGTGATCACCACCTACACCGATAACAACGGCACACTGGAGCATCTGACCTCTGATCCTTCTGAGGCGGTCGGGCGCTTTATCGAAGGCACCAACGCCGGCAATACCCTGACCGGCACCAACTATCAGGACATCCTGTTGGGCTATTCGGGCAACGATGTACTCAACGGTGGCCTGGGGGCCGACGTGCTGGACGGCGGCAGTGGCAACGACACGATGCGTGGTGGGGTCGGTAATGACATCTACAGGGTCGATGCCAATGGCGATCTGGTTTTAGAGAGCCTGAATGAGGGTACCGATACCGTCATGTCCTCGGTCAGCTACACCCTGGGCAGCAATCTTGAGAACCTGACCTTGCTCGGAGCAGCCAACATCAGCGGTACCGGTAACGCACTGGACAACATCATCACCGGCAACAGCGGTAACAACCCGCTCAGCGGGCTGGCCGGCAACGACACCATTTTGGCTGACGCCGGTAACGATACCATCCTGGCATCCTTGAACGACGGCAACGACCGCTATGACGGTGGTTTGGGCATCGACACCTATGACCTGTCCGCCACCTCGGCGGCCGCGACGGTCGACCTGCTCACAGGCACGGCAACCAGTACCCAGACCGCCAGCGATACCCTGACGGGCATCGAGAACGTCACTGGGAGCACCAACAACGACCACATCCAGGGCAATGCTGTCAGCAACTTTTTGCAAGGCCAGGGCGGTAATGACTGGATTGACGGTGGTGATGGCGACGACATCCTGATGGGCGGCCAGGGCATCGACACCCTGTTCGGTGGCCTGGGAAATGATACCTTCCGTGCCTCAACCAACGATGGTAATGACAGCTACGACGGTGGTGCCGGGGTCGATACTTACGACTTGTCGGCGACCTCCGCCGCGGCCACGGTAGACCTGGCCGCGGGTAATGCCAGCAGCGCGCAAACCGGGAACGATACGCTGAGTGGGATTGAAAATGTGATCGGCGGCAGCGGGGCCAATACCGTGATCGGCGATGCCGGCGATAACGTGCTTCAGGGCCTGGCCGGTAACGACACGCTCAGCGGTGGTGGCGGCAACGATACCCTGATCGGCGGCGCGAACCGTGACACCTTGAGTGGCGGAGCAGGCAATGACGTGTTTGTCTTCACGGCATTGGGGGATTCAGGTACGTCCAACGCTTCTCGCGATGTCATCACTGACTTTACCCAGGGGCAAGACCGCATCGACCTGTCACTGATCGATGCGCGCACATCTGGAGGCGGCTCGGCCGGCAATCAGAGCTTCACCTTCCTCGGCGAATGGAACGGTAGCGGCACTGAGTTCAACAATCAGGCGCAACTGAAATACCACTTCGTCAAGGTCGGCGGCGTCGACCACACCTATGTAGAGGGCAATGTGAACAGCGGCAGTGGTGCCGACTTCCAGATCGATCTGGTCGGGCATGTGGTGCTGACAGCGAGCGATTTTATCGGTGTGGTGTAGGTCGTTAATGCACCGGGGGCGCTCTGCAACAGCGAGCGCCCCTGCCGTGCAACTCGTAGACGTTAGCAGCACCGGTCTTTGGGCGAGAGCACGCTCAGGGCGGCAAAACGGGAAGGCATCGGCTTACTTCAGAAGTGTTATCTGCTGGCGTTGAATTTCCTCGCGTTTCATTTTCAGGTAGGGGCCGAGTTCAAGCTCATGGAGTTGTTGCGGATAGCGCTCAACAGCCGCGTGCCAGGCTCTCAGGCGTTGCTCCTGCTGTGCCGGCGGTGGCACGAGCAGCGTGGACAGGTAAGCGTCTATTGCCAGGTAGTAGCGCATCGTATTGCGCTCAATCACACCCAGGGTATTACCCACGTAGACAGACTCTCCGCTGCTATTTTGGCCAACGATACTGAAACCGACCTTGTTGTGCCCGGTCGTGGCCAGGTAACCCACCATGGCCAGACGTGCGGAAAGGCCATACGTATAGGAGTAGGACAGGTGCAGGAAGCTGCGCTGGGCGTCCAGCGGCACCGCTTCCAGTTCGATACGAAACAGGCGTGTATCCAATGGCCCCTCGGCCGCTTTCAGCAAGATGTTCAGGTAGTCGGCGTTTGACGCAGCCGCGGTATAAAGAAACGTGAAGGGGTAGGCATCGGCCAGGGACGAGTTCGATTTTTGGCCAATACTGAGTTGCAGCGTCGGGCCAGCACTGGTGTTGGCGTTGATGCAACGTTTGACGTTCTGATGCAGGATGAGGATATCGCACCAGTGTTTGATCTCCCCAAGCTGTGAATTGACCACGTCGAAGGGGTACTCGACGACTGCATAGACTTCGCCTTTGAGGCCATTGGGGTATTCGCTCGACAGGAGAACCAGCGGTCTATTGAATGGGTTGTGCGTCAATTTCTGCTCTAGAGCGCCGTAGCGTGCTTTCAACGTCTGGGCTGCGTCCTGGGCATGGGCCTGCGGCAGTCCCATCAGGGTGCAGAGCAGGGTTATTTTGAGAACAGTACTCCAGCGCAGCGCTGCTTGGCTCATAGCCAGTACTCCCATAGCCGGCCCATCAGTTCTTTGATCCTCACGCCCATTGAGCGGTGTCGCCATTGTTCCAGCGTGATCTCGGTTGAATTGGCCAGGTCGGCCTGGAACGCGGCCTGCATTTTTTTTCCGAATTCGGTGCCCAGTACGACAACGTTGACTTCATCGTTGTGCAGGAAGCTGCGCCAGTCGAGGTTGGTAGAGCCAACACTCGACCACACACCATCGATGACTGCCGTCTTGACGTGCAGCAGCGCATCGCGGCGTTCGTACAGCTTGACCTTGGCGGCTAGCAGTTCGCTGTAGTAGGCGCGGCCGGCGTGGAACACCAGCCAGGAATCAGTGCTGCTGGGCAATACCAGCTTGACGTCGACGCCCCGCGCGACCGCGTCCTTGAGCGCTTCCAGCAACTGCGGGTCGGGCACGAAGTAGGCGTTGGTCAGCCATATTTCGGTCTGCGCGTTCTGCAGCGCGGAGATCAGCGTTGCATAGATCAGGCTGAAAGGCTCATCGGGCGAACTGCCAATGGCACGTACAACTTCGGTACCTTTGCGCTCGGGGGGCGGAAAGTAGTGACGTGCCGTCAGAGCGTCGCCTTTCTGACTCGCCCATGTGTGGATAAACAATTTCTGTAGTTCCGCAACCACGGGCCCCTCAATACGCAAGTCGGTATCGCGCCAGGGTAAATCACCGCTCGGACGTATCTTCGTGCGAGCGCCAAATGAGCCGCCCGAATAGACACTACTGATGTTGATCCCACCGAGGAAGGCTGTACGCCCGTCTATTATCAGCAGCTTTCTATGGTCGCGCTGATTCACGTCCCAGCCTGCCTTGGCCGTCATTGGATTGACCGGGTTGTACTCCAGAACCTTGATACCCGCGTCGGTCAATCGAGTGAAAAACGCTTGGGGGGTGGCAAGGGTGCCGACGCTGTCGCGGATCAGATTGACTTGTACACCCTGTCGTTGCCGAGCGATCAGTGCGTTGGCGAAGCGCCGGCCAACTTCATCATCATCAAGAATATAGGTCTCCATGTTGATATGGTCGCGCGCCGCCTCTACGGCTTTGATCATCGCTTGGTAGGTTGCTGGCCCGTCTTGCAGTAAATCGACCTTGTTTCCCTCGGTCAGCGGGCTGCCGACGATGGACTCTTCAATGGCCAGGTGCACGTCGAAAATATCGGTCTTTACGCCGGTGGATTTGAGCCGGTCGAGAATGGCCTTGCTGCGCTCGGCTGACAGCGGACCGTGTATCCCATCGAACTGTATCGGAGGCGAGTGCGCGCGAGCCATGTCGGGCACTATTCTCGGTAATGTGCTGCAGGAAATCAGAAATGCCAGGAACACAACCAGGCACAGCATCAGTGGAATACGCACACATTTCCACACGGCTAGCAGACTCATTGGCTGTCCCTCTGCGAGGTGAGGGTAATAGCGGAACCGCAACCTGGAAGATTCGCCGTGCAGGCTGCTCGCAAGGCTGCATGGCGAAGCTTCAAAGGCGTGTTTCAGTACCGTAGATCGGTCGATTGCACGCTCGTCACACCTTTCACGTTTTGCGCGAGTTCGATCGCCAGATCACGTTCCGTTTCGTTCTCCACCGTACCATTCAACGTGACGATACCGTCCTTGGTGTTGACCGTAATGCCGCTGCCGTTGACGTTGCTGGAGTACATAAGGGTGGATTTGACCTTTGTCGTAATCCAGCTGTCGGCAACATCTCGTCCCGCTGCATTCGCGGCGCTTTGGGTGCTATCGGTCATCGTTGGCTCGGACGGCTCAATGACCAATTGATTATCTACCTTCACGACGCCGTGGGTATTTCTGGCCAGACGGCCGGCCAGCTCCCGGTCAGCGTTGCTGTTGGCGGTACCACGCAGTGTTACCTTGCCTGACTCGGTCTGGACGTTAGCGGACATGCCATCGGCCTGTTTGCTCCACAGCAACTTCGATTTCACCGCGGCAGTGATGGTGGCATCGTCAATCATGGTGCCGTAGCTGCGCGCTGCGGAGGAAACAGGCGCAACGTAATCAGGCTGGACGATGATCTGGTTGTCGACGGCATCAATCCCACCGACACCCAGAGCAATGGCGTTCGCCAGGTCTTTATGAGGGCTTTCATCCACGTAACCGCTCAGTGTGGCTTTGCCATCTGCCACCGATACGTTCAGGTCGTTGGCACGCAAATAAGGATTCAACGCAAAGGTCGTCCAGATTTGGGTTTCCTGTCGTGTATCCGTGAAGGTCTTGGCATTCGCTGCGGCGATGCCGTTTGTGGCGCCTATTGCCAGTGAGATGCTGGCGGCGAGTATCAGGTTGCGTAATTGTCTTTGCATCAGCGTGCACCCTCTATGATGGAGGCCCGACAGGCGTGCATCATTGCATCGGGCTGGAGTGCACTGTGACAGCGCAGGCGGTTGGCGTCGGTGCGTTACCGCGCTTAAGTTGGCGTTGTCTGGTATGCGCTGGAACGCGCACATCAGCGTTACTGCAAGGGTTAGTCTTGGTGTTCATACCACTTCATCAGAGGCAGAACCGACATACCGTGTACCACGATAGAGACAGTGACGGTCACCAACGTCAGGGTTATCAATTGTTGAGCCACGTGGGGGGGCAGGCCATGGCGATTGGCGAACATCAGGTAAAAGATGGAACCTATTCCGCGTATCCCGAACCAGCAGATCATCGCGCGCCGTGGTGTGCGCATGGGTTCGCCCAGCATCCCAATCGCAACGGCCAGCGAGCGCAGGAGCACGAACAACAAGGGTATGAACCACCACAAGGCTGGCCAATAAACCACGTAGGGCAGTAATGCCCCCACGAACAGTACCATCCCAAGTTCGGCCAACTTTTCGAGTTGTTCATTGAACCCGATCACTGCGCTCGTCATGGTTGCGCTGGCATGGTGGGAGTGCGTGGCCAATGCCTCGTAGGCGTGGCCGCTTACCCCAGGCCTCGTGCTCAGTGATGCCGTATTGGGCTTCGGTTGCTCCTTGACCCGTTGCAGCGCCAGCCCTGCGGCGAATACGGCCAGGAAGCCGGATGCCAGGCTCAGTTGCGCAGCGCCATAAGCCATCGCCAGAAGACCGAGTGAGAGGAATTCGTCCAGGCCTACGGCCAGCTTATAGCGCGTACGCAGGTGAACAACGAGGCGGCCGATGATTGCGCCTAACGCAGCGCCGATCAGCAGGCCTCCCGCTGTGGCCCAGATCAGGTCTATTGCCCACCAGCGCCAGCCACCCGTGCCGAGGTCGTGCAACCCCAGCAGCCCGAGGCCCAGCATCACGAAGGGAAACGCCGTTCCGTCGTTCAAGCCACCTTCTCCGGAAAGGCTGAAACGCAGGCGATCTGGATGGACTTCACTGTCAGTTTGCACCCCGGAAGCCAGTACAGGGTCTGTCGGGGCAAGGATGCCTCCCAGCAACACAGCGGCACCCAGTGGCAGCCCCAGTCCCCAGACACCGACAGCGGTGATAAGCCCTACCGTGAGCACCATGGAGATGAGTGCCAAGCGTAGCGGCACCCTCCAGCGCCTGTCGGAGAATGGAACGGCACCCATCTTCAATCCCACGTTGAACAGTGAGATAAGCACTGCGACCTCGGCGACCCATGCCAGCACATCGGCATGATGCGCAGGGTTCAGGGTGATCACCGCGAGCCCCGCAGGCCCCAGCGTGTAGCCGACAAAGAGGTAGACCATGGCGCTGCTCAGCAGCAACCGAGCGAGCAGGGTTCCACCCAGCACCATGGTGATGAGTAAAAACCCGAGGAGTAGGGACCATAGGGCAATAGACATGGCAGTCAGGCAACCTGGGGCGCGTCTTAACCTTGTCCAGCATCCTCTACTGCAGGCCCAGGTACTACAGAAAATTGAATCCTTGTGCACGGGGCGCCTGGATGTGGAAATGCACCCGCGGGTCTATCATTGTGAAAACCCGTGTATTTGCAGGCCATTGGCACCATTGGTGAAACCATGTCTGAGCGTCTCCACCCGTTGCAGAACCGTCTGTTGGCGGCGTTGCCCATCGAGGTACAAGAGCGGCTGATTCCCCAGTTGGAGTTG
Organism: Pseudomonas sp. HLS-6 TE3448; assembly: GCF_053629555.1. Taxonomy (NCBI): domain Bacteria; kingdom Pseudomonadati; phylum Pseudomonadota; class Gammaproteobacteria; order Pseudomonadales; family Pseudomonadaceae; genus Pseudomonas; species Pseudomonas sp. HLS-6 TE3448. Next base: position 3,407,514 of record NZ_JBRJIO010000001.1, read on the forward strand.
GTCGTCTTGCCCTTGGGCAAGGTCGTGTATGAGTCAGGTGATTCTCTTCAGTATGTCTATTTCCCTACCGACGCCATCATTTCCCTGCTTTACGTGATGGAAGACGGGGCCTCGGCGGAAATTTCTGTTGTAGGTAACGAAGGGCTCGTTGGCATAGCCGTGTTCATGGGCGGCGAAAGCACTCCGAGCCGGGCCATTGTGCAGAGTGCAGGGCATGCCTACCGGCTGGCGGGGCATCGCCTGAAAAGTGAGTTCAACCGGCATGGCGAGATGATGCAGCTGTTGCTGCGCTACACCCAGGCCTTGATTACTCAAATGGCACAGACCGCAGTGTGCAATCGCCATCACTCAATCGACCAGCAGCTGTGTCGTTGGTTGCTGCTGTCGCTGGATCGCTTGCCGAGTAATCAGCTGATCATGACCCAGGAACTGATTGCCAACATGCTTGGCGTGCGTCGCGAGGGCGTCACGGAAGCTGCGGGTAAATTACAGAAACTCGGGGTGATCGAGTACAGCCGTGGCCATATAGAGGTGTTGGATCGCGCGAAGCTCGAGGCGCTGTGTTGCGAGTGTTATGCCGTTGTAAAGAAAGAAACCGATCGTCTTCTTGCCCATACAGTCCTTAGCCATACCACTTCTCACTGAACAGGCTCACCGTGTGTCTCGCCGCCGGCGCTATCGTGCTGTCCCGTCGTGAGGCTTGTAAAAGAGGAACTTTCCTGTTTCGGCCGTCTTGGTGTATTGCTTGGCCCAATCGGGTGTTACGCCTTTGCTATGGAAGTACAACGCGCCGCCTGTTCGGTCGGTGAGTTGTTGGTTGAGCGCCTTGCGTGCTACCTCCTTGGCAAGCAGGTAGGGCGCGTCTTCATCTACATGATCAGAATTGCCGTCACACCACCAGGAAAATTGACAGGCATGCTGTTCGGAGCCTTGTTTGACCACTTCGCAAACCGTGCCTGGAAAGCCTGCATGACCTACTCGGTTCAGGACGACGCTGGCTACCGCTTCCATGTCGGCAGGCGCACCGCCTTTGGCTTCCCAGTAGATGGTGCGTGAAAGGCAGCTAATTGTATTGTCCAGGGAGGCTGCGCCCACAGGGTCCACGGCTTGCGCTTCAGGCTTTGTGAGGGGCTCGGCCCTGGGTAACGATGTCGTGCTCTGGTTCGCCGCAGCTTTCTGTTCCAGGGCCTTTGCCTTGTCGACCGTTGCGGCCTTGTTTGGCTCAGGGTCGGCGGCAACGGCCTGGTTGCAGAGCAGGACAAGTGCGAAGCCGGCAGCTGTGGCTACTGATACGAGGCGCATGCTCAAACCTTCAGTGTGAGTCCTGTTTGACTTCGTACGCGTGTGACTCAAGGCAGTCGCTCCCAGACCTCGGTATTGGCCAGCTCTTCGTCGGTAGCATGTCGGGTTTTTCCGTACAAAGGGTCCAGCTCGTAGCAGCCGGTCTGCTCATAAAGGGCTGAGTAGCGAATGCCGCTTAGCTTGTTGAGGTAACGTACCAGTGGATGGCACTGCGCATTGATGCGCGTTACTGCGAGTGAATCAGTCATGGTGTTCATGATTACGCCTGTTGCAGCGAATGCTGCTTTTCCCTGGCTCCATTCTGGCCTTGTAGAGGGGCAGGGTATGTACGCCATCGCACACAGTGCTCTGGGCGTGATTTTCAGGCTTCGGTGTGGAGCGCGCAGTAGCATTCGCATGACGCAGCTTCCAATCCCTTGCGGTCAAGGATGGTAATGTCGCCACGGGAGTATCGAATCAAGTTGCGCTCTTGCAGGGCTCCGGCAGCCAGGGTCACGCCACTGCGCCTTACGCCAAGCATGTTCGCCAGGAGCGCGTGCGTCAGATAAAAATGGTTGGCATGTGCGCGGTCATGAGTCATCAGTAGCCAGCGCGCCAGGCGCGGCTCGATCTCATGGAAATGAGTGCAGGCTGCCGTTTGCGCCAGTTGCGTGAGGAACAGGTACAGGTATTGATTCAACCGTTGCAACAGCACGGGATGCTCGTGGAGCGCGATTTTCAGCTGTGCACACTCCATTCGCAGGCTGCTGCCGGGCCCTTGTACGATCGCCCGCATGGGGGCGGTGTTGGCACCTAGTGCAAGGGTCGCACCGAGCATGCCTTCGTAACCGACCAGACCTATTTCAAGGGGTGGATGGCCGCTTAGCGTCGTCATCAGGGAAATGAATGCGGTGCTTGGGAAGTACACATGCAGCAGGGGCTGGCCAGGCTCACACAGCACGCTGCCAAAGGCCAGGTCGACGTGCTGGCACTGATCCAGTATCGGGTTGAGGTCCTTTTCAGGCAGGCCCTGAAGCAGGTGGTTCTCCACCTGCCGTGGTGTTTTGGCTGGCACGTGATTGTCCTGCAGCACGGTGACAGTGACGAGAGCGGTGCTGTACGGTCTCGTGCAGAAAGTTTGGGCAACGTTTGCCCGACCGTCTGTTCGCTACAGCACGTACTCGTGTGGTTGCCAGAGTGGGTTCAGCTCGCTGTACACCGGCTGCGCTGTTTATGCTTTTGAATGGACCCGATCATCGAGTTGGATCAGCGTTTCAAATCTTCCTTCAGGTCGCCAATGCCTGCCTGAACATTGCCAATCGTTTTCTCGATCTTTCCTTTGTTTTCCAGGTTTTTGTTGCCAACAGCCTTGCCTGCGACTTCCTTGATCGTGCCTTCAATTTCTTTGGCTCTGCCTTTTACTTGATCCTTGTTCATGAGGTTCTCCAGGTTCTTTTTGCGATAAGGGGGCTTCGTGTCGAGCGTTCTCAGTGACGCCCACGTTCAACAGGCTCGGCGCAAAAGACCCTGGCGTCTGTGCGGCACCGTACAGAACATTGTCTGCCAAAGGCTCACGCTGATCGTGTCAGATCGCTGTGCGCGCGCGACAGCGATAAAGCCTGCTCTTTTCTTTCGCGCGCTCGAGGAAACAGCCATGAGCGTGGGCACAATTCTATTAATCATCTTGATCCTGCTACTGATCGGCGTGTTTCCGAGCTGGCCGCACAGCAGGAACTGGGGATACGGACCGACCGGCGGGTTGGGCATCGTGGTGATCATTCTCATCGTGTTGCTGCTGATGGGGCGGTTGTAACCGACTGACGGATGTCAGTCGCACAGCCCACGATCACTTCCTTTCTATTTCGGGTATTGGAGTTCAGCAATGAAACATTCACTACGGTTATTGTTTTCGATGGCTTTTGTCGTCCTGTCATTGGCATCGGCAGGGCTCATTAACAGTGCCAGTGCTGCAACGGCCGCGGACCTGGACAAAGATTCCCAACAGGCCTTGCAGATGCTCTACAAGGCAGACCCATTGGCTCAGACCCTGTCGCGCACCGCCAAGGCTGTGCTCGTGTTCCCTAACATCGTCAAGGCCGGCCTGGTGTTTGGTGGCAGTTATGGTGAAGGCGAGTTGTTGATCGGCTCCAAAGTGGACGGCTACTACAACTCGGTGACCGGCTCCTGGGGGCTGCAGGCAGGCGCCCAATCCTACGCTTATGCCGTGTTCTTGATGACCGACAAAGCCCTGCAATATGTGCGCGACACGAAGGGCTGGGAGGTCGGCGTCGGGCCTACCGTCGTCGTCGTTGATCAAGGCGTGGCGAAGAATCTATCGAGTTCGTCGTTGCAGCACGATGCCTATGCGTTTGTCTTCGATCAGCAAGGGTTGATGGCGGGTATCAGCATTGAGGGCACCAAGATTTCCCTCATCAAGCGCTAGCCCAGCGTGCGCCCCGATCCAGCGTCAATGTCGGGGCGTTCACCTCAGGAGCACTGTCCATGAACACCTTGACTATAGAAGGCTGGTACAAGACCAGTAGCGAGGCCCCCCCCATCGAGTTGGGGCAAATTCATTTTCACGTCAGTGGCGCGGATCATGTTCGCCTTGAGGCGGCTGAAGAGCAGTTGAAAAAGACCAACGCGCCCGAGGTGATGGTTGATGTCGACATCAGCCAGATGGATTTGATCATGCCTCCGGAGTGTGGCCCGTTGTCGGATTGCCAGTTTCGCGTTTACTTGAGTGCACGTGACCAACGCGGTCAGTTTCATTTGGTCGGGCACCGTGCCGCTGACGGTGCTCTGGTCTATAGCAATGCGGTCATGGTTGATCAATTGGGGTGAGGCGATGTTTGAAGCCCCACGCTTGCTATATGCACCGGGGCAGTCAAACGTCGAGGCGTGCTGTGTTGACAGCCCGGCACAATCTGGCGTTTCCCTCAAAGGCCCTGATCGACCGTAAATGGCAACCAGGCCTGGCCAGGCTCAGCAAGGCGCTTCAGTTATGCTCGATCAGCATGAGCGCAAGGGTGTTCGACTCCAGCGCCTCAAACACATGAGGCTGATTCGCCGGATATCTCATGTAGTCCCCGGTTCGCAGAAGCGTTGGTCCACTGGCCGGGCCAGCATAGGCGCAGCCCTGACAAACAAACACATGTTCAAAAGTACCCGTCGGGTGCGCCTGGGATCGGTGTGGCTGGCCGGGCTGAGCGACCACCCGGTACATGTCACGACGTACACCAGGCGGGCAGTCAGCCAAGAGCGTTGCTGCGTATTCGGCATCGTCCGCGATGATAGGCGATCCTTCCCCTGCGCGAATCACTGTTACCTGTTGCACAGGCTGTTCGAAAAAGCGCGTGACCTGAATGCCCATGGCTGTGGCCAGCGACCATAACGTTTCGATGCTGGGGTTGCCGGATCCTGATTCCAATTGCGAGAGCGTGGACTTCGCGATGCTGGCGCGGCGGGCGAGATCGCTTACCGACAGCCCCGCCTGCAAGCGTTCGCGCCTGATCGCATTGGCGAGGAGTGTGATGGGGGTAAGATTGTTCGTTATATCGGTCATGTGTTCGTTATGAGTTGACTGGACGGGTCTGTAGCGGCCATTATGGCATCCGATTGTTCGTTTTGGTGTACTGCGGTTGTTCATCATCCCATGAATGACCGTGCACAAACAGGATGTTGCAGAATGAAGACCCGTTCGCGTGGAACGCTTGAAATGATTGCCGCCATGTCCGTTTCCGGCACCGTCGGGTGGTTTGTGGTGCAGTCTGGCCAGTCCGCTTTGTCGGTGGTGTTCTGGCGCTGCCTGTTCGGTGCTGGCGTCATGAGCTTGGCCTGCTGGTGCCTGGGCGTCTTGCGCAATGTTCGGGTGACGCAGCGGCAGTGGGGCTGGATGCTGCTGGGCGGTGTAGCCCTGGTCTGCAACTGGTTGCTGTTGTTCAGGGCTTACGATCAGGCATCCATTGCGGTTGCCACGGTGGTCTACCACACCCAGCCGTTCATGCTGGTGGCGCTGGGAGTACTGCTGTTCGGCGAACGGCTTTCGGCAACCGGGGCAGGGTGGTTGGTGCTGGCTTTCCTCGGCATGCTGCTGATTGTTTCTTCCACGTCTGGCGCTGCGGGCGCACATTACCTGACGGGTGTCGTGCTTGCCCTGGCTTCGGCTTTTTTCTACGCGATCGCTGCAATCATCGCCAAGCGTCTGAAGGATGTGCCGCCACATCTGATTGTGCTGGTGCAACTGCTGGTCGGCGTAGCCATGCTCTGGCCTTGGGCGCATATGCCCGATGCGACTGAACAGGCGCAGAACTGGGGGTATCTGATCACCATCGGGGCGGTACATACCGGGCTGATGTCGACACTGCTGTATGGTGCGATCCAGAAAATTCCTACTGCGCTGATTGGCTCCTTGTCTTTCATCTATCCGGTGGTGGCCATTCTGGTTGACTGGGTGGCTTTCGACCATGCGCTCAGTGCTCTGCAGTTGGCGGGTGCGGTGGCCATCCTGCTGGCTGCTGCCGGGATGAACCTCGGGTGGGGTTGGCCCAAGCCCGGCAGGCCAAGGCGGTCGTCAGAGGGCGGGCCTGCTGCCCGCGCATGAGTCGCACCGGAGCAGCCAAACCCGCAGAGCGTTGTTCTTGAGTGCCCGGTACCTTTGCAAGAGCGGCCAGGAGAATCGTTTCGACCTTGCGGTGGGCCGCTTTTGATTCCGCCCGCAGAGGCTGGTGAAAAGTGCGGAGTGACACGCCCAGTGCATTTCCGCTGGCGGGCACGTTGGACAGCCCAGAGATTCGTCAGGCCCGAATCGACCTGGCAGCCTGCTTTCGCATGGCGGCCCTGCTGGGAATGGGCGAAGGTATTTGCAATCATTTTTCCTTCGTGCTGCCGGGGCACCGGGACCTGTTTCTGGTCAACCCGTATGGCCTGGCGTTTGCCGAGGTCACGGCCTCGTCGCTGCTGATCTGCGACTTCCACGGTCGCGTGGTGGCGGGTGAGGGCCAGCCAGAGGCCGCGGCGTTTTTCATTCATGCACAGCTGCACCGCCTCAACCCCCGGGCGACTGCGGCCTTCCACACCCACATGCCTCACGCGACGGCGCTGTGCATGCTGGAGGGGCAGCCCTTTGCCTGGGCCGGACAAACATCGCTGAAGTTCTACGAGCGCCTGGCCGTGGACGAGGATTACAACGGCCTGGCGCTGGACGCCACCGAAGGTGAGCGCATCGCCCGGGCGGCGGGGACGGCAGATGTGGTGATGCTGAAGAACCATGGCCCGCTGGTACTGGGGCCGAGCATCGCCGAGGCCTGGGATGATCTGTACTACCTGGAGCGGGCCGACGAGGTGCAGCTCAAGGCAATGGCTAGCGGCAGACCCTTGCAGCGTGTACGCCATGAAGTTGCCAGTGCGGCCTGTCGGCAAATGCTGATCGGCAATGCCGAGAGTGCACGCCTGCATCTGGAGAGTGTGAAGCGTCAATTAGTGCGCACGGAACCTGAGTTCGCCGTGTAGAGCGATGCTCGTTCCTTATGTCGAGGTGCGTGTTGATGTTCACACACGCCGATCAACTGTTCATGCACGAACAGTTGATCAACAGGCTGTCGCCACGCAGGCACGAGTCGGTGGCATTATTTTCAATCTAAGTATCTGAAAATAAACAGAAATTATCTGTTGGCACGGATCCTGTTACATAGCTTGCAAACGCACCTGAGAGTGGTGCGAAGCTGAGTAGACAGGAGCAGCCCAGTGCCACGTGAAATGCAGTTGAGCATCGTTGAGATGAGCGGTCTGGGCCTTCCAGGAGTTGCCTATGAAGGTCCATGAGCTGAACACCCGGCCGCTTGACGTGGTGCCGGACTTTGCCCTGTCGGCGCTGCGTCGCTGGGCCAGGGAAAAACCGTTGCAGATCGCCCTGCGTCATCGTCGCCAAGGCACTTGGAAGGCCTGGCGCTGGATCGATGTGTTGCGTGAAGTTGAACGGTGCGCTGCCGGCCTGCGTCAGCAGGGTTTTGTGCCTGAAGCGCGGCTGGTGTTGTGCGGTGCGATTGAGCCGTCCCTGCTGATCTTGGCAATCGCGGCCCACAGCCTGGGTGGATACAGCGCAGTCATCAGCCCGCAGAGCCGTGGCGAGGTGTTGCAGCGGCAGTTGCGTCTGTTACGACCGGATTTTGCCTTCGTGCAGCGCCGCGAGACCGTTGCGCATTGGCGTCTGGCCGGGCTTGACCCGCTGGCGCCACTACGACTGTTCTGCGCCCAGGCCAGCACCGCACCGCACGGAGCGTTCCAGGTATTGCCCTTGGCGACACTGTTTAGCGGTGAACCGTTGTATCACGCTCGTCAGGGGTGGGCTCAGGCTGCGCGTGATGCGGTGGTGTGGGTTGATGAAGGCACGGAGTGGGCCCAGGGCCTGACTCATGTGCTAAGCCGCTGGCTGGAACGTGGCGAAGGTTTTGCCTTTCCGGAAACCCGTGAAACGGCGAGCCGCGACCGCCGTGATATCGCCCCGACTGCACTGTTGTTGTCAGCTCAGCGTGCACAGACACTGGCTGAGGAAATCGAGGCACGGCTGGCACCTCAAGGCAGTTGGCGCCGCCGCTTGTGCGACTGGACCCTGGCGGATCCTCGCCGTGGCTTGCGTCGCTGGATCAAGTCGCGGGTGCGCCATTTGCTCGGTTTCCAGCGGGGGGCCCACATTGAACACCCGGCCAATGCCGATGCCGAGCGTGCCCCTGGCCGGCTGTTGTGGCTGCACGAGGACCTGGAGCGTGTCGCATGAGTACGCTTCTTGAAGTCCGCAACATCTCCCTGTCGTTCAAAGGCGTGAAGGCCATCAACGACCTGTCGTTCGCCGTGCGCCGTGGCGAAATCTGCGCGTTGATCGGCCCCAACGGCGCGGGCAAGAGCTCGCTGTTGAACATCCTCAACGGTGTCTACCGTGCCGATGCCGGCGAGCTGGTGTTCGATGCCGAGCGGCTGCAGCGCCCGCATCCCCTGACGGCAGCGCGCCTGGGCATCGGCCGCACGTTCCAGAACAACGCGCTGTTCAAGAACATGAGCGTGCTGGACAACCTGCTCACCGGCCTGTCGCGTTTCCAGCGCAGCTTTTTTCTCGAGCAGGCGCTGGGCTTGCCACGGGCCCGGCGCGAGGCGCGGGTGTTCGCCGAACGTGCCGAGCAGGTGTTGGAGTTTCTGGAGTTGCAGCTCTGGCGCGACGTCGCGGTGGGCAGCCTGGCATATGGCCTGCAAAAGCGCGTCGAGCTGGGCCGCGCCCTGATCGCCCAGCCAACGCTATTACTGCTCGACGAACCCATGGCCGGCATGAATGCCGAGGAAAAACAGGAAATGAGCCGCTTTATTGCGGACATCAACCGCGACCTGGGCACCACGGTGATTCTGATTGAGCATGACATCAAGGTGGTCATGGACCTCTGCGCCCACGTCGTGGTGCTCGACTACGGGCGCAAAGTCGGTGATGGCACGCCCGCTGAAGTGCAGGCCAATCCTGACGTAATCGCTGCCTACCTGGGGACCGTGCACTGATGAATTTCTTCTTGGAAACCCTGATCGGTGGCTTGCTCGCCGGCACCATGTACTCGTTGGTAGCGATCGGTTTTGTGCTGATCTACAAGGCCAGTGGCGTGTTCAACTTCGCCCAGGGTGCGATGCTGCTGTTTGCTGCGTTGACCTTTGTCAGCCTGCACGAGCAGGGCGTGCCCTTCGTGCTGGCGCTGGCCCTGACCCTGGTAGTGATGATCATCGGCGCCCTGCTGATCGAACGCCTGGTATTGCGGCCGTTGGTCAACCGCTCGCAGATCACCCTGTTCATGGCCACCCTCGGCCTGTCCTTCATCGTCGAAGGGCTGGCGCAAGGGCTGATGGGCGCCCAGGTACGGGCGCTGGACCTGGGCATCGAGGATATCCCGTTGTTCGTGGGCGAGGTCATGATCAGCCAGTTCGACCTGGTTGCTGCCGCGGTTGCCGCAGTACTGGTCGCGCTGTTGGCGCTGCTGTTCAACCGCACGCGAATCGGTATAGCCCTGCGTGCGGTGGCGGACGATACCCGCGCGGCCTTGTCCATTGGCATCAACCTCAACCGCATCTGGCAGATTGTCTGGGCCGTGGCCGGGATGGTCGGGCTGGTGGCCGGCTTGTTGTGGGGCGCGCGTCAGGGGGTGCAGTTCTCGCTGTCACTGGTGGTGCTCAAAGCCCTGCCGGTACTGATCATCGGCGGTTTCACCTCGATTGGCGGAGCCATCGTCGGCGGGCTGATTGTCGGTGCTGCCGAGAACCTCGCCGAGGCCTATATCGGCCCGCTGATTGGCGGTGGCATCACCCCTTGGTTCGCCTACTTCCTCGCCTTGGTATTCCTCTATATCCGCCCGGCCGGCCTGTTTGGCGACCGTGCCATCGAACGAGTGTGATCGTATGACCACGACTACTGCGCGCCTCACCGCCAGCTTTGACGATGCGCCCCTGACCCTGGTACGTCGGCGCTGGCCTCTGGGCCTGGCGCTCCTGCTGCTGGTGGCCTTCGTGGCCTTGCCGCTGCTGGGCGATGACTACTGGCTCAATGCAATCCTGATCCCGTTTCTGGTGCTGTCGCTGGCCGGCCTGGGCTTGAACCTGCTCACCGGCTACACCGGCCAGACGTCGGTCGGCGCTGCCGGCTTCATGGCGGTCGGCGCCTTTGCCACCTATGGCCTGTTGCTGCGTGTGCCGGGTATCCCGCTGCCGCTGGCGTTGGTGGGCGGCGGGTTGATTGCCGCATTCCTAGGCATGCTGTTCGGCATCCCCAGCGCAAGAATCAAGGGCTTCTACCTGATGGTCACCACACTTGCCGCACAGTTTTTCATTGAGTGGGTGTTTGCCAAGTTTCCCTGGTTCTACAACTATGCGTCGTCCGGCACCATCAGTGCGCCGCGCCTGGAACTGTTCGGCTACAGCCTGGCCTCACCGGTTGGCCGCTACCTGCTGACCTTGAGCTGTGTGGTGCTGCTGACCTGGGTTGCGGTGAACCTGGTGCGCAGCCAGATCGGCCGCAACTGGATGGCGATCCGGGACATGGACACGGCCGCGGCAGTGATCGGCATCCCGGTGGATCGCTACAAGCGTCTGGCGTTTGCGGTCAGTTCGTTCTACCTGGGCATTGCCGGTGCGCTCTGGGCGTTCGCCTACCTGGGGACGGCCAGCGCCGGCAGCTTTGATATCAACCGCTCGTTCCAGATCCTGTTCATCATCATTATCGGCGGCATGGGCAGCATTGCCGGCAACTTCGTCGGTGCCGCGTTCATCAGCCTGATGCCGATCTTTCTCAACCATGCCGGGCAGTGGTTGTTCGGCGGCAATGTCGATGCCGGTCAGTTGCAGAACCTGCAGAAAATCATCTTTGGCACGCTGATCATCGTGTTCCTGATCAAGGAACCGGAAGGGCTGGTACGCCTGTTCGGCAACCTGCGCGACCGGCTCAGGACCTGGCCACTGCGCTTCTAGCGCGATCAAGATTTCCATGCACCTTGACCCGACCACGGGAGGGGACGAACCACACTCCATCTCAAAGAAGTGAACGACATGCGTAACCCCCTCCAGCGTACCCTCATCAGCGCCTTGTTTGCGCTTGGCTTCCAGTCCCTGCTGCCCGCGGTGGCGCAGGCCGCCAGCAATGAACAGTTTGTGCCCATGGCCACCTACCGGGTCGGCGCCTATGCCTCCAGTGGCATCCCTTGGTGGGCTGGCGAGATCGATTATTTTCGCTACATCAACGAAGTCGAGGGCGGCATCAATGGCGTCAAGCTGGTCTGGCAGGAGTGCGAGACCGAGTGGAGCGTTGATCGCATCGTCGAGTGCTACGAGCGCTACAAGGGCGGCTTGAACGGCGCACCGACCGCGTTCTTCTTCACCCACAGTACACCGGGCTCGTATGCGTTGATGGAGAAGGGCGCGGCTGACCGGATCCCGCTGATCGATGGTGCGGGCGGGCGTACCGAGTCCACCGACGGCAGCGTGTTCCCCTACGCGTTCCCGTTGTTGCTCAATTACTACGGCCAGGCGTCGGTGGGTATCAACTACATCGCCCAGCGCGAAGGCGGGTTCGACAAACTCAAGGGCAAGAAGATCGTGACCGTGTACCACGACTCTGCCTATGGCCGCGAGACCCAGGCGCCGATGGCGTTGCTGGCGCAGAAGTACGGCTTTGAAAACATCCAGATCCCGGTGGCCGATCCGGGTAACGAACAGTCCGCGCAGTGGCGCCAGGTGCGCCAGATCAAGCCGGACTGGGTGTTTCTGCGCACCTGGGGTGTGTCCACGCCGGTCGGTATCAAGACCGCAGCACGCTTTGGCATTGCGGTCGATCGCATCATCGGTGACGTCTGGGCCGGCTCCGAGGCTGACGTGATTCCGGCCGGCACCGCGGCCAAGGGCTACCAGGCGCTGGCACCGTTCCCCGGTGGCGCAGAGTTCGAGATTCACAAACGCCTCAAGCAGTACATCCTCGACACCGGCAAGAGCGATCTCAAGGACCCAGCCTACTTCGGCAAGGTGTACTACAACGTCGGCTTGATCAACGCGGCCATCGCGGTCGAGGCACTGCGCACTGCGCAAACCAAGTTCGGCCATCGCCCGTTGAATGGCGAGGAAGCACGCTGGGGCTTTGAACACTTGAACATCGATGCGGCGCGCCTCAAGGCCAGCGGCTTCGAGGGCTTGCTCCCGCCTTTGAAACTGTCGTGTGCTGATCACGAGGGCGGTGGTGCCGCCCGCGTGCAGCAATGGGACGGGGAGAAGTGGCAGTTGGTGACGGGCTGGCTGCAAGCCGACCGCGATACGTTGCGGCCGCTGATCGAGGCCAAGTCCGCCGCCTATGCCAAGGAAAAGGGCATCACCCCACGTGATTGCGCGGCCGAACAGTAAGCCTGCCTGCCTCATGAAAGCACCTGCCCGCGGCACCCCTTGGGTTGCCGCGCGGCGAAAGGACGAGAGAGAACCCATGATCCTGAATGCAACCCTCAAATACAGCGCCACCGCGCTCGCCCTGGCGCTAGGCCTCTACTCGGCATTGCCACAGCCAGCACAGGCCGCCGCCACAGAACAATTCTTTCCCCTGGCCACCTACCGCGTCGGCGCTTATGCCTCCAGTGGTATTCCGGTGTGGGCCGGGATGATCGACTACCTGCGCTACATCAATGAAGTGGAAGGCGGCATCAACGGCGTCAAGTTGGTGTGGCAGGAATGCGAGACCGAATGGACGGCGGAGAAGGGTATCGAGTGCTATGAGCGCTTCAAGAACGGCCTCAATGGAGCCCCCGTGGCCCTCTATCAGCCCAACGGAGCACCCGCTGCGTACGCCCTGGCCGACAAGGCTGCCGCTGACAAGATTGCGCTGATCACGCTCGGCTATGGCCGCACCGAGGCCACCGACGGCAGTGTGTTCCCGTACAACTTCCCGGCCATGTTGACCTTTTATAGCGAGGCCTCGGCATTCATCAATTACGTAGCAGCGCGCGAGGGGGGCCTGGACAAGCTCAAGGGCAAGAAGATTGCCACCGTCTATCACGACTCCGCCTACGGCCGTGAAACCCAGGGGCCGCTGCAGCTGCTGGCAGAAAAGTATGGTTTCGAGAACATCCAGATCCCGGTGGCCGATCCTGGGAACGAGCAGGCTTCGCAGTGGCGTAAGGTGCGCCAACTCCAGCCGGACTGGGTATTTCTGCGTACCTGGGGCGTGTCCACGCCGGTGGCGATCAAGACGGCGGCACGCTTCGGTTATCCGGTAGACCACATTGTCGGCGACATTTGGGCCAGCTCGAATGAGGACGTACTGCCCGCGGGCGAGGCGGGCAAAGGCTACCTGGCGCTGACACCCTACCCAGGCGGTGCCACCTTCGATATTCACCAGCGCATCAAGCAGCACATTCTCGACAAGGGCAAAAGTGACCTCAAGGAGCCCAAGAGTTTTGGCAGCGTGTACTACAACTCCGGGCTGGTGAACGCGGCCATCGCGGTAGAGGCGATACGCGCCGGGCAGAAAAAATTCGGCAACCGTCCACTCAACGGTGAAGAGGGACGCTGGGGCCTGGAGCACTTGAACCTCGACGATGCACGCCTCAAGGAGATCGGGTTTCTGGGCCTCATGCAGCCGCTCAAACTGTCGTGTGATGACCATGAGGGCGGCGGTGCAGCGAAGGTACAGCAGTGGGACGGCAAGCAGTGGAACCTGATCACCGACTGGGTTCAGGCCGACCGTACGACCTTGCGCCCACTGATCGATGCCAAGTCTGCCGAGTACGCCAAAGAAAAAGGTGTTCAAGCACGCGATTGTGCGGCTGAGCAGTAAGTGATGCCTGCCCTGCGTACCGCGATCCTGAACGGTGCGCCCTGAGCTTAGTAGAAGGTGCGTATAGATGAATACAGTAACCCGTCCTGATGTCGAGCGTGCCGAGCTGCTCGCCGTCGAGGACATCGAAGTGGTCTATGACGGCGCCATCCTCGCGGTTGTCGGCGTTTCTCTGCGGATCGAGGAGGGCGGTATTGTCGCCCTGCTGGGGGCCAACGGTGCAGGTAAAAGCACCACGCTCAAGGCTATCTCCGGCCTGGTCCAGGCCGATCGCGCGCGGGTTACCCGCGGCCAGATCCACTTTCGCGGGCAGGACACCGCCGGGGTCGCGGCCAACGTGCTGGCACGCCAGGGCATTGTCCATGTGCTGGAAGGGCGTCATGTGTTTGCCCATCTCACCATCGAGGAAAACCTGCGCAGTGGCGGCTTTTTGCGCAACCCCTCCAGGCGTGAGCTGGAGCAGGACCTGGAGCGGATCTACACCTGGTTTCCGCGGTTGAAGACCAAGCGCAAGACCCAGGCGGGGCTGACCTCAGGCGGCGAACAGCAGATGCTGGCCATTGGGCGTGCGCTGATGACCCGGCCCTCTCTGGTGTTGCTTGATGAGCCGTCCATGGGCCTGGCACCGATCATCGTCGAGGAAATTTTCGACATCGTTGCTCAGCTCAATGCTCAGGAAGGCGTGAGCTTTCTGGTGGCCGAACAGAACATCAATGTTGCGCTGCGTCACGCCAGTTATGCCTACATTCTGGAGAACGGCCGGGTGGTGGGTGAGGGCGCGGCCAGTGAGTTGGCCGCCCGCGAAGACATCCAGCATTTCTACCTCGGTGGCAAGGCCGACTGAGGCACGCCACGCACTCGTTTTCCTCCTCTTCCGATGGGTGCCTGTGCGCCCATCGGTGCGGTTTTCTACCGTACCCCCGCACCTGATCTCTCCTTTTCCAGCCCGCATAGAACATGACTGTCCGCCTGCGAATTCGCCTGCGGTGGATGGCGTTCGACTGTGCCTGACGGTGTTCGGGTGTCGACCTTCGAATGTGCTGTGTGGCACGCAACACTGATCGGTCAGTTTGCCCGTTGGTAAAATTCCCGTTTCTCAGGTTTGTATTTTAAGTTGTTGATATATAACGATTAATTAATTGGCATGGTTGTTGAAATAGTTGAGTAAACAGCGCCTGCACGGGCGTTACATACGCAACTACTAGGACCTTGCCATGCGTTTTGGAAACAACCATCGAACAGCCCTTTCATTGACCCTTGCCCTGGCCAGCCCGGCCTTTGCCGCCAGCGAAGAAAGCGAAGGCTTCCTTGAGGGCACGCAGGTACATGTGCTCAATCGCAACTACTTCTTCAGCCAGGACTACCGCAACGGCGATTTCGCCCGCAACCCCAATACCGGTGAACGGCAGAGCCAGCACCGCGAATGGGGGCACGGTGTGATTGCCGATGTGCAATCCGGTTTCACTCAGGGCACGGTCGGCTTTGGCCTGGATGTGCAGGGCGTATTGGGCCTCAAGCTCGATGGCGGTAATGGTGTGGTCGGCAACGGTGTGGGGGTGCCTGGCATCGTTTCGCGCTCTGGCGCCAACTTCGATGGCGAACCCAAGGATGAGTACAGCAAGGTCGGCGCGGCGCTGAAGGTGCGTGCCTTCGACACCGAAGTGCGCTACGGCGATGTGCGCCCGACCAGCCCGGTACTCTATGCCAGCGATATCCGCCTGTTGCCCCAGACCTTGCGCGGCCTGGTGTTTCGAAACACCTCCGTGGAGGGCCTGACCCTGCAGGGCGGCAAGCTTGAATCGAGCAGCGATCGCAACGCCAGCAACCACCGTGGCGACCTCGGCACGGTGTACGCGGGGCGCTTCAAGGGCGCCAACGATGTGATCTACCTGGGCGGTGACTATGTGTTCAACGACCAACTGAGCTTCAAGTTGCACACCAGCCGACTTGACGACATCTGGAACCAGTCATTTGCCCGCTTCGATTTTGTGCAGCCGATCAACGAGGCCCTGAGCGTCAACACCGGCCTGAACTACTACCGCACCCGCGACAGCGGCAAGGCGTTGGCCGGCAAGATCGACAACGACTCCTGGAGCGCCCATGCCGGGCTGGGTTATGGCGCCCATGCCTTCAAGTTGAGCTACACGCGGATCGACGGTGACACGCCGTTCGACTATGTCTGGAACACCTACGACCTTGAGCTGGATGCCGCATCCCAGATATCGGACTTCAACAACCCCAACGAACGTGCCTGGGAGGCGCGTTATGACTACAACTTCGTTGGCCTCGGTGTGCCCGGCCTCACCCTGACCACGCGTTACGTGCGCGGTACCGACATTGATGGCAGCCGCGCCGGGGGGGCCTACAGCTACTACAGCGGCATCAAGGATGGCAGCCACTGGGAGCGCAACGTCTGGATCAAGTATGTGGTGCAGAGCGGGCCGGCCAAGGACCTCTCATTCAACCTGATGCAGGCCACGCACCGTGTCGGCGGCGATCACGTGGCCGAGTCCAACGTTGACGAAGTGCGTTTCATCGTCGAGTACCCGCTGGATTTCCGCTTGTAAGCCTGTGCTGTAGCCCTTTCTTACCTGTACCGCATGGAGTAGTCACGCATGACCGATAGACTGCATACCCGCCTACCCGAGCAGGCCGTTTCAGCGCCTCGGCGTCCGGCCCATATTATTCGTAGTGATGCCGAAGCCATTGAGGTGGCCCAGCGCCTGGCCCAGGATTTTGCCCAAGAAGCCGTTGCGCGTGATCGCGAGCGACGTCTGCCTTGGGCGGAGCTGGACCGCTTTTCCGAGAGTGGCCTGTGGGCCATTACCGTTCCCAAGGCCCAGGGTGGTGCTGGCGTGTCCTACGCCACGCTGACCGAGGTCGTGGCAACCGTTTCAGCGGCGGACTCCTCGCTGGGGCAGTTGCCGCAGAATCACTACGGTGTCATCAACAACCTGCTGTTGACCGGGAGCAAGGCACAGCAACATCACTATTTTGCCAAGGTGCTTGCCGGCTATCGGTTCGGCAATGCCTTCTCCGAAGCCAAGAGCAAAACCGTCACTGCATTCGAAACACGCATTCACTTTGAGGGCGACACCGCGGTGCTGGAGGGCGAGAAGTTCTACTGCACCGGCGCGCTGTTCGCTCACATTGTCCCGACGGCGGCGGTGGATGAGCAGAACCGGCCGTTCATTGCGTTTGTGCCACGGGACGCGCAAGGGCTGAGCATTGTCGATAACTGGGATGGCTTTGGGCAGCGCACCACCGCCAGTGGCAAAGCAGTGATCGACCGCGTACGCGTGCCGCTCAGCGCCGTGATTCCGGCCTGGAAAGCCTATGACCGACCCACCGCCGATGGGCCGGTGTCGCAGATCATTCAGGCTGCGGTGGACACCGGTATTGCCCGAGGCGCGTTTGCCGAAACCCTGCGCGTGGCGCGAGAGGCGCGTCCGTGGGTCGACAGTGGTTTGCAGCACGGTTGGCAGGACCCATTGAGCCAGGCTGCGATTGGCGACCTGGCCTGGCGCCTGCACGCTGCCGAAGCGATCCTCCGGGCGTCCGCCCAGGCCGTGGACCTTGCGCTTGCGGAGCCTACCGAAGCAAGCGTCGCCCACGCCTCGGTGGTTGTCGGCCAGGCCAAAGTCCTGTCTACCGAGATCGCCCTGTTGGCGTCGACCCGGCTGCTGGAACTGGGAGGCACGCGCAGTGTGTCTGCCAGCCAGGGGCTGGACCGTTTCTGGCGTAACGCGCGCACGCATACGCTGCACGATCCGGTGCGCTGGAAATACCACCTGATCGGCAACCAGCGCCTGAACGGCGTCAATCCACAACGTCATTCCTGGAACTGAGGACCTGCTTATGTCTCATGCTCATACACTGGCCGACCTGGGGTTCGCGCAAAATGTTCAACGTGCGCTGGTCGAACACTTGCAAGGGAGCCCGTTGAAGGACGATACCCTGACCATCGCAAGTATTGGTGACCTGGAGGTGCGTATTGCTGCCGCCGATGCGTTGCTGGCGCAGGCCGGGCGCTCGTCGGTCGAGGCCGCCAGCGCACGCTTGGCTGCCGCAGAAGCGGCACAACGGGCGAGTGAACTGCAGGTCGAACTGACCGGAAGGCAAACGCCGCGCCCGTCAATTGAGGGCGATGCCGTACCGTTGTCGCAACTGCGCCGTCGCTTGGGCGACCACTACCTCAATGGTGTGGCACTGACCTGAGCAAAACACACCTGCCATCCCGAGGGATCGGCATGGCAGGTGTGTCATTGATTACGCTACTTTGAGCGTGTTAACGCAGGTGAATCGGGCAACAAAGGCGTTGCTGGCGTAACGCTTGAGCTTGCGGGCCACCAGGCAGGTGAACAGCGGTTCACACAGCACCAACGGCAGGTAGGACGCTGCGAACATCGCCCAGTTACGCAAAGGTGTCGGCTCTTCGCCCATGGACAACCAGAAGCCCACCATCGCCACTACGCCGGTGTAATACACCGCATCGAACTTGACCACCTCGGTCCAGCGAACACGCCGCCCACCGATGTCAAAGAAGTGCCTACCCAGCAAGCCATGAGCCACGATCAGTGGCAGCATCAGCGACAATGCATTGACCCCCAGATGCAGCAGATCCTGCGGTTCAAACAACAGGCCTTGCAGCAACAGGCCGATGGCAAAGCCAAACAGCGTGGGAACAAACCCAAAGATGATGTAAACCGCGGAAGCGCCTACAAAATGCAGCTCTGATGCCCCGATTGGTAAATGGAACACTTCCATGAACACCGAGAAAAATGCCGCAGCCAGCACGGTTTTGATCAGGTTGTCGGGGCGTAGCAGCTTGTGTGAAAACGCCGCAAGCGTGGCAATGGCGGCAGCGTTTGCGTACAGCACTTTAGCGGCGTTGAGCACGCCAGGTTCAATATGCATCGGTTCTCCCTCCGAGGGATGCGAGTTCAGGAACTGCCAATAGCATTGGCGGTACTTGTGGCAGGTCTCCTGGCTCAAGGCTCAACACCCTCTCGCGCCTTCCCGGCTGAATTGGCCAGTGGCGTTTGCGAAAGAGCTAACCTATTACAGTTGCGGGGGCAGCGCAGGAATAACCGAAAGGTGCACCTGCTTCCCTATTGCTTCACCGGCGGGTGAAACCACAAAGCGTGGACAGAGTAAGTAATGCCGTTCATTTAAGGAAGCGGCATGCCCACATTCCCTGTTGCAGGCTTGCCTGCGATGGCGTCGGCGGGGTGTCAGTGAGCATGCGGTGCCTGTATCGTTGGTCAGGACGGGTCCTTGAATACGCGGCGACCAAGGTAGCTGAACGACAGCACCAGCAGAATCAGTGCGCCCGTGGCCACCTGTTGCCAGTAGAAGTTCCAGCCGATCAGCAGCAGGCCATTGGCGGTGATGTTCAGGAAGAGGACGCCCAGCAGCGTACCCGGTACGTTGGCCCGCCCATGGCGGTTGAGGGTGGTGCCGATAAATACGGCGCCGATGGCATTGATCAGAAAGGCGTTACCCGACATCGGTACGTAGGCATTCACTGTGCTGCTCAGCAAAATACCCGCGACTGAGCAGGCCAGGGCGCACGCGATGAACACCCGGGCGGTGATGCGCTGCACCGGCACACCGCTGTAGCGCGCGACCTCCGGTTGTTCGCCGATGGCCAGCACCTGACGGCCGAAGCGGCCTTTGGCGAGCGCTACACCGTAACCCGCCGCCAAAATCGCAACGATCAGTAGCGGCAGCGGAATGCCGAGCACGACGATGCTGGCCAGGGCAGGGCGTGCCTGTGCAGCCAGGTAGATCGGCTGGCCGCCGTCTGAGAGCAACTGCTGCACGCTGGTGCCGATAAATAGCGTACCGAGTGTCGCCAGGAATGGCGAAATACGCAACCCGCTGATCAACACTGCGTTGAACATGCCGGTCAGGCCGCCCACCAGTATCGCGGACACGATTGCCGGCAGCAGCCCAAAGCCGGCATTGAGCGATACGACGAACGTCAGTGCAGCCAGATCCAACGCTACGCTCACCGAAAGGTCGATACCGCCAGCGCTGATTGCCAGCGTCATGCCGATGGCGACGATGGCCAGGAGGGCGAAGTTGTTGAGCAATACACTGCTGAGGTTGCCCACACTGAGAAAACCGGGTGCATTGACCGCGAAAAATACCAGCAGCACCAGGAACAAGACGGGCAAGACCAGGCGCAGCCATTGACGACTGATTGATACCGAGGCGGTGCTGGGTAGCACTGTGGTTGATTGGTTCATGTCACGACCTCCCACGCAGCAGGCTTGAACTGGCGACGACCAGCAGAATCAATACACCCTGAACACCGTTGACCCAGAAGCTGGAGATGTTCAGCAGCTGGAAACCATTGACCAGGAAACCCACCAGCAACGTGGCCAGCAATGTGCCGCTGATGCTCGGGCGCAGGCGGCGGGAGAACACGCTGCCTAGAAAGGCGATGGCCACAACCGACAGCAGCATCTCCCCAGAGCCGGTGGTGCTGCCACTGAACCAGGCGGCCGAACAAAACGACGCCAGGCTCCCGCACAGACCACTGAGCAGGTAGCTGGAGAACTGATAGGTCGCCACAGGCAGGCCTGCTGCAGTTGCTGCTTCCGGGTACTCGCCAACGGCATACAGGCGCAGGCTGTAACGACTGAACTGGATCAGCAGCGTCAACAGCAGCGCGGCCATGAGGAACACCCAGGCCAATGCCGGCTGCCCCAGCCAATGACCAAAACTGAGCAGCTCCAGTAGCGCTGACTCGGTTGGTAGCACGGTATTTTCCGTCAGTACCAGCTCCAGGCCGGCAATCAGGTTCATGCTGGCCAGCGTCGCCAGCAGTGGCGGCAGGCGCAGGCCGACCACCACCAGGCCGTTCAGCGCGCCGATGGCCAGGCCACATGCCAAGGTCAGGGCGATGCTGCTGGCCGCACTGACGCCCGCATTGTTCAGCGTGGCATAGACGGCGGCCGACAGCCCGAGATTGGCCGCCAGCGACAGGTCAAGGCCGCCAGATACCACGTTGGAGCCGCCACCGATGATCACGATGGTCAGCCCGAAAGCGAGTAGGCCGAGGATTGCAGACTGCGCGAAGACATTCGAGAGGTTGGTGGGTGAAAGGAAGTTTTGCGCTGTACTGGCAAATACCAGCAAGATCGCCAGGAACGCCAGCGAAGCGCCATGGCGCAGCAGTTTCAATTGCCAGCGGTTCGAGAGTCGTGGGACCGACACGCTGGCCAGGGAGAGATCAGTGGACATAGTCGGGTTCCTGTTGATGATGTGTGCCGGACGCAAGCGCCAGTAGCGTGTCGCTGTCGAGCTCGGCGGCCTTGCGTTGTGCAACGATGACCCCTCGATGCATGACATAGAGGCGGTCGCACAGGCCCAGCAGCTCGGGCAGATCGGACGAAAGCAGCAAGACACCGGCGCCTTGCTCCACCAGCTTTCCGATCAGACGGTAGATCTCCACTTTGGCGCCGATGTCGATACCGACGCTGGGCTCGTCCAGCAGGTAGAGGGTCGACTGCCGGCTCAGCCACTTGGCCAGTGCCACCTTCTGCTGATTGCCACCGCTGAGCTGGCGCACCCTGGCCTGCGGCCCGGAGGTCTTGATCAGCAGATGTTCGATCAGGGCTTGGGTTTCCTTCTGCTCGCGGCGTTCCGAGAGCAGCCCAAACCGGGTGAAGCGTGAGAGGCTGGCCAGGGTGCTGTTCTCCTGAACGGACAGGTCCAGCGCCACCCCTTGCCGGCGGCGCTCTTCCGGCAACAGGGCAATACCTTCACGCACGGCCTGATGCGTACTGTTCAACTCGACGCGTTGCCCGTTCAGGCGAATCTCGCCCTGTTGCGCCGGATCCAGACCGAACAGGCTTTTCAGCAGCTCCTTGGCGCCGGAGCCCACCAGCCCGGTGAGGCCGACGATTTCGCCACGGCGCACCAGCAGGTCGATATCGCGATAGGCATGCCGCTTCTCCAGGCCGCTCACCTGCAGAAGCGGCTCGCCCAATGCGACGGGCTGCTTGGGGTACATCTCGGCCACTTCGCGGTTGACCATCAGGCGCGTAATTTCTGCCAGCGACGTGCTGCGCGGATCGACCTCGGCGACATCACGCCCATTGCGCAATACGGTCACCCGGTCACACAGGTGTTCGATCTCTTGCAGGTAGTGAGAGATGTAGATGATCGCCAAGCCCTGATCACGCAATCGCTTGACGATGCGCAGCAATTGCTCAACCTCGCGTTGCACCAGCGCTACGCTGGGCTCATCGAATACCAGCACCTTGGGTTTGGCGATCAGCGCGCGGGTAATCTGCACCACCTGTTGCTCGGCACTGCTCAGCTCACCGATCAATGCATCCGGCGGCAATTTCAGGTCGAAATACGCGTCAAGCAGGCGTTCGGCTTCCCGCTGTTGCGCACGGCGATCGACGAAAGGGCCGCGGTGTATTTCCTGGCCGAAGAACAGCGCCTCGCTCACCGTGAAACTGGCGGGCAGCAGTCGCTCCTGGTGAATGAACTGAATGCCGAGACGTGCCACCTGACGCGGCGTGAAGTGAGTGTATTGCTGACCGTCCACCCACAGGCTGCCGGCATCCGGGCGATGAATGCCGGCAAGCACCTTGATCAGGGTCGACTTTCCAGCACCGTTCTCACCGACCAGGCCATGCACGCTGCCACGCTGGACGCGCAGGCTGGCATCGTCCAGCGCCCGCGTGACGCCGAACTGCTTGGTCAGGTTGCGAAGCTCCAGGGCAGGGATGTTGTTCAAGCATCACCCCTGAGGCGGCGAACGTCATCGACGTTGTCCGCTGTGGTCAACAGTGTCTCGACGAAGGTTTCCTTGGGCAGGTCGTGTTCACCTGCCAGGTAACGGGCGACGTTGTGCACCGCCAGGCGTCCGATCAGTGCCGGTTGTTGCGAAACCACGGCGGCGACCGGCGTATTGGGTTGTTTAAGCAGGTCCAGTACTTCCGGTGTGCCGTCGACGCCGTAGGTCCTGATCTCGGTGCGCCCTGCGTCGATCAGCGCCTGGCTGGCACCCAACTGCGGCAAATCCCAGGCCGTCCAGATCGCATCGATCTCGCCCTTGGGGTATTTGTTCAGCAGCGCGGCGACTTGACTGCGGGCGTCCTGCACGGTGTTGGGGATGACATCACGCAGCTCCGGCTCGAGGAACTCGATTTGTGGGTAGAACTTGGTCACGAGCTTCAACTGGTCGTAACGAATACCGCAGCTTGGCACCCCATAAAAGCCATTGAACACCAGCACGCGTCCCTTGCCGCGCAGGTCCGCCACCAGCTTCTTGGCCAGGATCAGGCCGGTGCTCCAGTTGTCCGCCGAGATGGTATTGATGGCGTACTGCGACGGCACCTCGATGGTGAACAGCGGAATGCCGGCCGCCGCAATACGCTTGAACCAGGGGTCGATGATGCTCAAGGTGCCCAGCGTGTGGATCACCGCATCAGGCTTCTGGGTGACCAGGTTCTGAAGCTGGGTGACCATGGCCTTGTCGTTGCGCCCCGCGTCCAGGGTGATGGGCGTTCCGCCCAACCTTTTTACTTCTTCGACCTGCGCGGCGAACGCACGGCTATCGAAGTAGATGCTGGTGCCCACGGTGCTGATGGCGATGCGTTTGCCCGCCAGTGAAGGTACCGGTGTATCGCCGCTGGCGTCGCCACTCGGGCTGGCTGCTCGGGCCAGGGAAGAAAGACCAAGGCCGGCAGCCAGGGTAACGCCAGCACCCAGCAGGGCGCGTCGGCCGATATCGAAATCACTTTTCTGGCTCATTGGTCACCTCGCAGTTGTTGCATTTCATCCAGGTTGTTTGCAGTGGTCAGCAGGGTGGAAACGTGGGTTTCCTTGGGCAGGTCTTTTTGCCCGGCCAGGTAACGCGCGACATTCTGTACTGCGGTTTTTCCGATCAAGACGGGTTGCTGGGCCACAACGGCGCCAATGGGCGAATCGTCTCGCTGTATCAGGTCGAGCACTTCCGGTGTGCCATCGACACCGTAGGTCTTGATCTCGGTGCGCCCGGCGTCAATCAGCGCCTGGCTGGCGCCCAGTTGCGGGATGTCCCAGGCCGACCAGATGGCCGCGATTTCACCTTTGGGGTACTTGTTGAGCAACGCTGCGACCTGCGAGCGGGCGTCTTGCACGGTGTTGGGGATGACGTCACGCAGCTCGGGCTGAATGACCTTCAGATCAGGATGGTCGGCCAGCGCCTTGATCAGTTCGTCATAGCGAATGCGGCACACGGGCACGCCATAGAAACCGTTGAACACCAGGATGTTGCCCTTGCCATCGGTATCCTTGACCAGTTGCTCCGCCAACAAACGGCCCGCTGCGTAGTTGTCCGAGGTGGTGTTGTTGATGCTGTACTGCGAGGGCGCATCGATGGTGAACAGCGGAATGCCGGCAGCCTTGATGCGCTTGAGCCAGGGGTCGATCACGCTGAGCGTACCCAGCGTCTGGATAACGGCATCAGGTTTTTGGGTGACCACGGTTTGCAGTTGCGTGACCAGGTTTTTGTCGTTTCGGCCGGCATCCAGCGTAATGGGAGTACCGCCCAGGCGTTTTACCTCGTCGACCTGAGCCTGGAACGCCTTCACGTCGAAGTAATGGCTGGTGCCGGTCATGCTGATGGCGATGCGCTTGCCTGCCAATGACGGCACGTCGTCACTGGCGTAGGTGTTGGCGCCAAACAACAACGTGGTGCAGAACAGCATGTGCAGAAGTTTCATCGTATTCCTCTTCAAGGCATGTACGGCTCGACCGGCTACTTAACGGTCAGTAGCGGGCGACACATTTCTAGGGTGAGAGGAACAAGGCGAGAACCATGCCATGTTTAAAAGTGCTTTTAAAACAATGGCTTGGCTGTATTGAGCGGTAAGGTTGGAAGCACTGCACAGAACAAAGTGCTGAATGGCTGTTCGGGACCGAACAGCACGTAGGCGGTGATGCGCGGGTGACGAGGTTTAGCGCAGAACCGAACGGCCTGGGGGTGGCCGTTCAGTTGCAGTGCCGCGCGTTTGCGCTGCAGCGGTGTGCGAGGGGGTCAGTTGGGTTGCTGCATGCTGCCTGTCTTGTTCAAACGTACATGCCAGCTCAACGCCTGGCTGAGGTCGTGAGGGGTATGCCCGCCCAGCAGGCAGGCGGCGCTGAAGTAGTCATCGAGGGCCGCGCGGTAGTCTGGGTGTACGCATTGATCAATAATCACCCGGGCCCGCTCTCGAGGTGCGAGGCCCCTCAAGTCAGCCAAGCCGTGCTCAGTGACCAGAATATCCACGTCGTGCTCTGTGTGGTCGACGTGGCTGACCATGGGCACTACGCGCGAAATGTTCCCGTCCTTGGCAATCGACTTGGTCACGAATATCGACAGGCGAGCGTTGCGGGCAAAGTCCCCGGAGCCGCCGATACCGTTCATCATTTGGGTGCCGCAGACGTGAGTGGAGTTCACGTTGCCGTAGAGATCAAACTCCAGCGCGGTGTTGATTGCGATGAGCCCCAGGCGTCGAATGACTTCCGGGTGGTTGGAGATTTCCTGGGGGCGCAGTACCAGGCGGTCAGCGTACTTTTCCAGGTTGCCGAAGACTCGCTCGCCACAGGGGCCGGACAGGGTGATGGAGCATCCCGAGGCAAATTTCAGCTTGCCGGCGTCAAGCAGGTCGAACGTGGAGTCCTGCAGGACTTCGGAGTACTGCACCAAGTCGTTGAAGGGCGCGTTGATCAGGCCACACATCACGGCATTGGCAATGGAACCCACGCCCACTTGCAGCGGCGCCAGGTTTCTTGGCAGACGGCCCATTTCCACCTCTTGCTCGAAGAACCGCACCAGGTGGTCGGCAATGGCCTGCGTGTCATTGTCAGGCGGCAACATGGTCACGGTCGCCTCGGGCGAGTTGCAGATGACGATGGCGGCGATGCGTGACGGATCGATGTCGATCGCCTGGCTACCGATGCGCTCGTTTGAGTGACGAATGGGGATCGGGCCACGGTGAGGGCGATCTTGAGGCAGGTAGATGTCATGCAACCCCTCGAAATGTGGATTGCTCGCCAGGTTGAGTTCGACGATTACCTGCTTGGCCGCCAGGGCCAGGCTTGCCGAGTTGCCCACGGAGGACGTAGGTACGATATGCCCTTGCTCGGTGATGGCCACCGCTTCGACGACCGCAATATCCGGGGTGGGCAGGAAACCATCGCGCACCTGTTCGACCACTTCCGAGAGGTGCTGGTCGATGAACATGACGCGCGCTTCGTTGATGGCTTTGCGCAGTACCGCATCGCCCTGAAAGGGCATCCGCCGTGCCAGCAGGCCGGCTTCGGCCATTTTCCCATCCAGCCCTCCGCCAAGGCTGGCGCCGGTAATCAGGTTGATTTTCAGTGGCGTGCGCTTAACCTGCTCGATCAGTGCCAAGGGAACCGCTTTGGCGTCTCCCGCACCGCCAAAACCACTCATGCCGATGGTCATGCCGTCTTTGATGAGCCGTGCTGCCTGCGTCGCACTCATGATCTTGTCGTGCAGGGAAGCCAGTCGAATACGCGAAGCGTGCATGGGGGAAACCTCAAATAGGGGGAGAAATGGACGGGCTACCGGGCATCAAACGCCCAATGGGTACGCGCGTCCTTACTCAGCTGGGCCGTTGCGAAGCGCTGCTCGCCTGATTGTTCTTGGGGGTGGGCAGAAGGGGAGGCCGAGACGATCAAGGCGGGTATCGCTATGTTGTGGGGCAAACATGTGTTGCAAACGTGCGGTGACCGTTAAAGGCCACCGCAGTGGTTCGCAGTGCCAGTCGTTACTGGGGGCTAGTCAATGAACGCGCAGTCAAAATTGTTCGTCGTCCAGTGCCATGATGCTTCTGCTGCCGCTGCCAATGGCGGTCAGCAGGGCATGCACGCGCGGCAGTAGCTGTTCGGCATAGAAGTCGGCAGTGACCAGCTTGGCTTTCAGGAACTGAGGATCGCCGCTGCCAGCGTCGAGCAGGGCTTGGGCGCTCAAGGCCGAGCGAGCCATCAGCCAACCGCCGCAGAGGTAGCCGAACAGCATCATGAAGTTCACGCTGATACTGCCTGCCAGGTGCGCGTCGGTTTTCGCATTGTCGAGGAGAATGCGCAGGGCCTGCCGGCCAGCGCCCAAGGCGCCTTCCAGTGCCGCAGCCTGATTGGCGAGGTGCGTCGAGCGTTGCAGCACAGCGACGGTTTCGCCGATATCGTCCAGCAAGCGGCTGATCAACTGGCCTTCGTTGAGCAGTGTCTTGCGCCCGACCAGGTCAAGTGCCTGGATGCCGGTGGTGCCTTCATAGATGGTCAGGATACGGGCGTCACGATAATGCTGGGCGGCGCCGGTTTCTTCGATGAAGCCCATGCCACCGTGAATCTGCACGCCGAGGGAGGTCACCTCTTGCGCCATCTCGGTCAGCCACCCCTTGACGATGGGGGTGAGCAGGTCGACGCGACCTTGATGCAGCTTTGCCGCGTCTGCGTCAGGTGCGTAGGCGGTACGGTCCACTTCGGCGGCGGCCACCAGTGCCAGGGCTCGCATTGCCTCGATGGACGCCTTCATCTGAAGCAGCATGCGCCGCACATCCGGGAAGTGGATGATCGAGAAGCGGCTACCGTCCTTGCGCGTGCCTTGCAGGCGGTCCTTGGCGTACTGCAAGGCGTGTTGGTAGGCGCGTTCGGAGATGGCCAGGCCTTGTAGGCCAACACTTTGTCGAGCGTGGTTCATCATGGTGAACATGCACGCCAGCCCTTGGTGTGGTTCTCCCACCAGGTAACCAATGGCGCCACCGTTATCGCCAAAGCTCATGACACAGGTCGGGCTGCCGTGGATGCCCAGCTTGTGCTCCAGCGCAATGCAGCGGGCATCGTTGAGTGCGCCTGGCTTGCCTTGGGCATCAAGCAGGAATTTAGGCACGACGAACAGCGAAATGCCTTTTACGCCGGCCGGTGCATCTGGCAACCGGGCCAGTACCAGATGGACGATGTTCTCCGTCATCTGGTGGTCGCCCCAGGTGATGAAGATTTTCTGCCCGCTGATCAGGTAATGGTCGCCCTGAGGGATAGCACGGCTTTTGATTGCGGCCAGGTCTGAACCGGCATCCGGCTCGGTGAGGTTCATGGTGCCGGTCCATTCGCCACTGACCAGCGGGGCAAGGTAGGCATCACGCAAGGCGGGCGAGCCGTGGTGGGCGATGGCCTCGATTGCACCTTGCGTCAGCATCGGGCAGAGGGCGAAGGCCATGTTGGCCGAGTGCCAGATTTCATTGACAGCAGTGCCGATCACATTCGGCAGGTTTTGGCCGCCCCAGATTTCCGCCGCAGTCAACGAAGGCCAGCCGCCGGCCTGGAACTGCTGATAGGCATCGGCAAAGCCGAGAGTTTCCTGGACGCCGTGCTCGCCCAGACGTGCGCCCTGGGTGTCGCCAATCCTGTTGAGCGGTGCCAATACGCCAGAGCCCAGGCGACCGGCTTCGGCCAGAATCGCGGACACCAGTTCATCATTGATGTCATCCCGATGTGCCGATGCACACAAGGCTTCCAATTCGACCAGCTGCTGCAGGACGAACTCGCTGTCGCGATAGGGATGGGTGTAATCACTCATTAAGACATCCTCTTTAAAACGATGCGTCAGGCCGACCGTGCTGTTCACGCTGCTGGGGCCAAACGTCAGGGTCGTGTCATGGGTATTGGGTATTGGGTATTGGGTATTGGAAGCGTCAGGCCTTGCGTTGAGCTGCGCCCGATAATCGACCAAATTGGCCAGGTGCGATGGGGCGCTCGCCTCGACTGTCATGGGCCCGCTGGCATTGGCCACAGCCGTCGCCCAGTGCATGAAGGCGCGCTAGTGGGGGCAGTGTGAGCCGGTAATTCTGTAGGGCAGAGGGCGCATATCGGCCGCGCTTCAGGCCGTTGGCGTGCACGCTGGGCGCAACGGATGTCGCCTGGCGCGGGTACATCAATACGTTTAGCCTGCGGTTCTTGCGCGGACGAGTAGCTGTCCCTGGCGTTGTAACCGCGTTTACTGCTTGCACGTGCACGGACGGGTTCCTTGGGAATTGTCGGAAATGGCAGCGTTTTACCCGCATCAGTCAGGCCTCTGCTGGCGGTCGCTACCTTCCATTGGAAGGGCCCCTGGCGACAATAACGAAACCAGTCGAAAAATAGACATAAACGGACAGCGGTATGGCGGTAGACTTCGCGGATGTGATGCAGGGATATGTCTTCGATGGGTATAGAGCGCTATTCCATTTCCATTCATTTCGCCCGAATGCTCATGAACGCCGGGCGCCGCCTTCAGCTTGACGAGGCGGTGCTGCTCAATGAGGCGGGCCTTAATCGACGCATGCTGGACAATGCCCATCTGCGGATCACGCCTGATCAATTCAGTCGCTTGATGCGAGCGGTCTGGCGTTTGGCCGATGACGAGTTTCTGGGCATGGGCGCGCAGCGTTGTCGGCAGGGCGTGTTCGCCATCATGGCCAAGCAGGTCGTTCATTCACGTAACCTGCACTCGGTGTATTACAAGCTGAGCCACTTCTACAATGTGGTGAATGACTCCTTGCACCTGGCGCTTGATGTCGTCGGTGATGAAGCGGTTTTTTCGATGCGGCTCAAGGATCCGGCTCAAGACCCGGACTACCTGCTCAGAGGTTTTCTACTGCTGTTGTGGCATCGTTTTCCAAGCTGGTTGATTGGCCAGCGGATTTCGCTGAAGCATGTCGCGTTTGACCATCCGGCCCCCAAACACCTGACAGAGTACCGTTTGATGTTTCCCTGTCCGGCGAAGTTCGACCAGCCGGTGACCTGCCTGGTATTCGATGCGGCGGTACTCAAGGCACCGCTGGTGCAAACACCCGAGGCCCTCAGGGTTCATTTGAAGCGAGCGCCATTCGACTGGTTCACTCGGCCGGCCTACTACCCCGTCTATACACGGCGGGTGCTGGATTACCTGGAGCGCTCGGAGAATCTGGCTGAAGCCACCATTCAGCATGCGGCACTCGCGTTACACCTCACCGACAGAACACTGAGGCGAAAACTCGCGGCTGAGGGAAGCCAGTTTCAACGGCTCAAGGATGGTGTGCGTCGGGACATGGCGATCCATTACTTGAGCCAGACGTCGATGTCGATCAGTCTTGTTTCCCAGGTGCTGGGTTTTTCTGAGCCTTCCGCGTTCACTCGGGCGTTCCGGCAATGGACAGGGGAGCTGCCGAAGACCTACAGGGATGTCGCACGTGATAGAAAATAGTCGGCAATGGTTTTCTGGCCAGTCTGTTCGACCCAAGTCGCGCTTCAGCCTTTTTGCGGTTCGATGGTAAAGTCGCCGCCATGAAACTCGCCCGCTCAGACCGCTCGCTCATTGCCTGGATGCTGTACTTCAGCGTTCTGTTCAATGTGTTTGCCTGCGGTTTGGGGCACGGGCAGGTGATGGGGCTGGAACTCAATGGCTTGGGTGGACAGTTCTGCGCCTCCCTCGGCGGCAAGGCCACCAGCCCGAGCACTGACCTCGGCAACCCTTCGGCCAGCGGCTGGGGCGCCAGTTTTTCGTGTCCGATTTGCTCTGCGCTAAGCCTTGGCGTCGCCATGCTGTTCTGCCTCGGCTGGTTGCTACGGCTGGGGCGAACACAACGCCCCGGCCGTGAGCAACGCTGCAAGGCGCCCCCGCGTTATTCCTGGCCCTCGGCCAATCCTCGCGCATCCCCTCTGATTTAACGCTCGCAAGCGGACGGCCTTATTGGCCGGTGACCGCTGCAGGCCTTCGTCCGCTATTCGCCTTGCTGTCGCCCATGCGCCACAGCGTGGGGCGGGTGTTTGATTGTCATCATCCTTAGGGTGTTGCATGCAGGGTGGTATGAGTAACGCCAGTCAGCAGAACGTCTGGGTCGCGGCGTTTCTGGCGATTGTGCTGAAGGTCATGGCGCTGCCGATGGCCGGTGCTTTTGGTGCGTTGAGCATTGAGCAGTTGCTGACGGGCAGCTTTTGCTCGGTGGGCAGCGTGCAGCAGGTCACGCTTGCGCTCGACAAACAGCAGCCATCCTCTGCGGGCAAGGCTGACCAATTCCATTGTTGCTGTTCTCAAACGCTTGAAGCCGTATTCATTCCGCCAGCGTCGGTGGCGCTGATCGGTGCTATCGCGGCGTCACCGCGGCCGTTCACACCGCCATTGTTCTGGGTGTCGCCCCGTGCCCGCTGGCCATCGATCAACCCCCGAGCGTCTCCTGCTCGTCACGCATGACCGGCTTTTTCTGCACACCCGAATCGGGTGTGCCCATGGTTAATGGTGACAGGGTAAGGAGCGCAACATGGCGCGTGGTATTGAAGGTTTGAATCGCCCATTGGGGAGGCTGACATGCGAGCGCTAGCGGTTCCGTCAGGCGCCTCGCGATTGGTCAGCAAGGCTTCCCGACTGGGGAAAAAAGGGGATTTTCTGCTGCCGTTTCCCGACTACCCCAGCAACGCACGCAGCTTCGTGCACCTGGATGCCCGTCTGCTGCCGTACTGGCACACGTTGTTCGATGTGTGCCCGGCGCTGCTTAAGCTCGACCCTCCGGATGGTCTGAATATCTTTCGTGGTTTCATGACCTGGGCGTACCGCAATCATCCGCCACTGAACTGGACGTATTACCTGAGCGTGTGTCGCTGGCTGCTCGGCTCCAGCTACCGGGCACGGATCAACGACGCGCACATCGAGTCGTTCATGAGTGCTGCTGCAGCGCGTTGGATCAATACCGATGACAGCCTGGCGCGCGGGCTGGTCTTGGCCTGGCAAGGCTCACCGCAGATGCTCTTCGATTGGAAGGTGGCGCCTCGTCCAATGCTCGCGCCCGATGTGGAGCAGGAAGAACTCCCTCCAGTGCCGTGGGACTTTGCCTGGTGCCCACTGACGGGCAAGGGCGGCACGGGGTTTCGCAGGTGGTTGCCGGTACCCTGAGTAGCGCTTGCCGGGCACGTCGGTGGCGAGCCAGCCTGTCGGCTTTGTGCGACAGGCTGCCGCATCCCTGGCAGCCGCCCATAAAGCGGCTTGCCTGGGAGGCCCTGGCATGACCTGGCCGTGGCGGGATGTCGCAGGTCAGCGCCAAGGCAGCCCCATGCTAGAGTCCTGGACGACGCGTTGATTGCTCTTGGCAGGGTACGCCGCGGCACTGAATGTCAGGGGGCTGTAATGACCCTGGCATTTTTTATGTTCCAGGAGCCACACCTGATGCGTTCGTTAACGTTGAGTGTTGTTTTCGTCGTGCTGGCGTGGCTGGCAGGCTGCGCGGGCAACAAGCCGGAAACTGCAGATGTACAACCCGTGACCATTGGTTTTTCACTGATGGCTGCTGGGCGGCCAGTGCACTGCGGGGCGATGTTCGGGCCTTTGGGGCGCGATCAAAAACGAGTGTGGTTACATGATGCACGCTTCTATGTCCAAGACGTTGCACTGATCGATGAAACCGGGCGGCAAGTACCGCTGCGATTAAGCCTCAATGAGTGGCAAAACGCTCAGGTTGCCTTGCTCGACTTTGAGGACGGTACCGGCCATTGCAGTGGCGGTACGCCCGGCACCAACACCACGGTTGTGGGCACGTTACCTGCCGGGCACTACACCGGGCTGGCCTTTACAGTGGGCGTGCCAGAGGCCCTCAATCACACCAGCACTGAACTGCAAGGCCCGCCGCTGGACCTGGCCGCCATGGGCTGGAGTTGGCAGGTCGGGCGCAAGTTCGCCAAGATCGAGGTCGATCCCGAAGGAGGGGTGACCAGGGCCGATGGTTCGAAAGCCGCCACCTGGTATCTACACCTGGGCTCGACCGGTTGCACGGGCAACCCGGTTACCGGGGAGACCGTGTCTTGCCCGCGTGGCAACCGTGTTTTATTACGCATGAAGGGCTTTGAGCCGAGTAAACAGGTGGTCACACTGGACCTGGCCACCCTGTTTCAAGGCAGCCAGCTGTCCAGTGATGAGGGTGGGGCCGTGGGTTGCATGAGCGGCCCCGACGATCCTGAATGCGTGGCGTTACTTGAACATCTGGGTGTGTCGCGGGAGTCAGGAGCACTATCTGCCTTCAGGGCACAGCCCAAGCCATGAGTGCGCGCCGGCTGGCGATGTGTCTGGGCGTACTTGTCGGCATCGGCGCAGCGCTGCCGGTGATGGCGCAAACCTGGTCATGGAACCTGCCTTCCCATGTGCCGGAGCCTCGGGTACCTGCAGATAATCCGATGTCGACGGCCAAAGTCGAGTTGGGGCGGTGGTTGTTCTTCGACACCCGGTTGTCTGCCGACGGCAGCCGTTCATGCGCCTCTTGCCACCATCCCGATCGGGCCTTTACCGATGGCCGGGCGCGCTCGGAGGGCATGGCCGGGCAGTTGACCCACCGAAATGCGCCCAGCCTGGCCAACAGTGCCTGGAATGCCACCTACAATTGGGCTGCGCCTGCGATCGTGTCGCTGGAGCGACAGATGGAAATACCGCTGTTTGGCGATGACCCTATCGAGATGGGTGTCAATGACAACAATCGTGCACAGATCCTTCAGCGCCTGCGTGACGATCCGCTGTACCTGCCCCTGTTCCGGCAGGCCTTTCCAGAGCAGGCAGCACCGCTGAACATGGCCTCGATCATCAAGGCGATTTCAGCGTTCCAGCGCAGCATTGTCTCGGCGGACAGCCGCTATGACCGTTATCTGCAGGGTAAGCAGACCCTGAGCGCCGCAGAGCAGCGGGGTATGACGCTGTTTTTCGGTGAGCGAGCGGAATGCCATCACTGTCATGGCAGCTTCAATTTCAACGATCAGGTGGTACATGCCAGGAGCCGTGTGGTGGAAACGCCGTTTCACAACACCGGGCTCTACAACATCGACACCGCCGGTGGTTTCCCTTTTCCCAACCGCGGCCTGTACGAAAGCACCGGCAAGCCCGAGGACATGGGCGCCTTTCGTGCGCCTGGCTTGCGCAACGTAGCCGTCACCGGGCCTTACATGCACGATGGCAGCATCGCTAGCCTGGAGGAGGTGATCGACTTTTATTCTGCGGGCGGTCGGGTGATTCGTTTTGGCCCCAACCAGGGAGATGGACGGCTCAATCCGCACAAGAGCGGCCTGATAGCCAGGCTCGACCTCAGCGATGAGGAAAAGGGGGATCTACTGGCGTTTCTGCAGTCCCTGACGGACGAATCGCTGCTCAAAGACCCGCGCTTTTCCGACCCTTGGAAGCACAAGCACTGAGCCGTCATTGCCTGCGCAGGTGGCACTCAGCAGGACGTCCGGCCCGCGACAGTACGACGCAGCTCGTTTACGCACGGCTGCCGTGAGCGGTCAATAAACGTGAGGGCTGCAAGACGTCCGCGCGTGCTGGCCAACACGGCCAAGCCGTGCGGCGGGCTGTCGCAGTTTTAGCAGCAGGCCCTGAGGCACTAGAGTCGCGCCGTCCGTTGACAGGGTAGTCGCTGGCGCCATCCAGAGCGCTTTATCAGGGCTTTGTGGAGCATGCCGGACGGCTGCCGCCAGATTATCGAGCGAGCACCTTCATGGTTTTAAAACAACGTCCTGGCCCTGCGCCACTGGGCTGGTCCCTGGTTTTGGTCAGCGTGTTCAGCAACGCTGCCGAGCAACCACTGGCCTTGCCGGAAACCACCGTCGTCGGCCAACGTGAGCCCGGCTATAAAGCCGAAACCGTCAGTGGATTCAATAAAACCCCGCTCAGCCCACGAGAGGTTCCTCAGTCGGTCAGTGTGGTGACGCGTCAGCAGATGGACGACCAGGGCATGGTCAGTGTTGCCGACGCCATGCAGCAAGTGACCGGCGTCACCCTCATCGCCAATGACACCTTGAGCTACCAGTATTTGTCCCGTGGTTATGCGTTGGGCGTGATGTACGACGGTGTGCCTTCCTACAACGGCATGACCCCGTCCAACCAGTTCGACTTGCCGCTGTACGAGCGCATCGAAGTGCTCCGGGGGCCGTCCGGCCTGCTGCAGGGCGCGGGTGAGCCCGGCGGCGTGGTCAATCTGGTCAAGAAACGGCCCCTGGATCATTTCGCCGCCAACTGGGCCCTCTCTGCCGGTTCCTGGGATACCTACCGCCGTGAGGGCGATATCAGCGGGCCGTTGAATGACAGCGGCAGCCTGCGCGGTCGCCTGGTGCTGTCGAGCGAGGATCGCCAGTACTTCTACGATCGAACCAGCAGTGACAAATGGTTGGGGATGGCCGCCCTTGCTTACGACCTGAATCCGCAGACCACACTGGACGTTTCCTACAGCACCCAAGAGCAGCAGGTGCAGGCGCCCTGGTCCGGATTACCGGCGTATGACCTGGTGGATGCCAAGGGGCACTACAGGTTGCTGGATGTGTCGCGCTCAACCTTCCATGCCCCTGACTGGGGACGGCTGAGTTACGACACCCATGAGTGGTCGGCCAGCCTTGAACATCGCTTCGACAACGAATGGGTACTCAAGGGCGCGGTCAACCGGCGGGAACAGTACCAGAACTACAAGTACGCCTATGCCTCATCGGGCCTGGCACCGCTGACCGATACCCTCCGCTACAGCAGCATGCAAGGCGCCTACAACTACACCCGCGAAGGCATGGACGTGTTCTTGAGCGGGCCGTTCGCGTTGCTGGGGCGTACCCACAACCTGCTGCTGGGGGCCAACGCTGAGGTGTACAACAGCCGTGGCCGCTCCGGGCGTGGTGTGGGCGGGAGCACAACCTTTGACGGGCTCGACGACCTGCCCGAACCGACGATTGCATACACCTCGGGCAGAGAGAGTGAAACCGAACAGTACGGTCTCTATTCGCGGCTGAACATTAGCCTTGCCGATCCGTTGACGCTGGTGCTGGGGGCTCGCACCACGACCTTCAGCAGCCGTACCCGCGACGTTGCGCCATCCAATGCCTCGGACTGGCGAGACGGCGCTGAAGCCGATCAGCAGATCAGCCCTTACGGCGGTGTGCTGTACGAGTTGAACCCGAACATCACCTTGTACGCCAGCTATACCGACATTTTCGTACCGCAGACCCAACTGAAGGCGGATGGCAGCGTGCTCAAGCCGCGTGAAGGGCGCCAGTATGAAGTCGGCAGCAAAACCGAATGGCTGGAAGGGCGCCTGGGGCTGTCGTTGGCCTGGTTCAATTTGCGCGACGAGAACCGTGCCTACGCCGATCCGGCTTATCCAAACGACAACTACTACCTGAACGCCGGCGAAGTAGAGAGCGAGGGCTGGGAGCTGGAAGTCAGTGGCAAGCCCGCCGCTGGGCTCGACCTGTCGGCAGGTTACACCCGCCTGGAGACGCGCTACCTGCAAGCCCGGGAGAACCAGGGGCGAACCTACTCGATCCAGACGCCCAAGGACCAGCTCAAGCTGTGGAGCAACTACCGCTTTGACGAGCAGAGCGCCCTGGCGGGATTCAGTGTCGGCCTTGGGGTACTGGCCAATGGTGCCACACAGAGTTCACGTGGCTGGCGCGACGAACTGGTGAACAGTGGTTATGCCGTGGTCAACGGCCGTATCGGCTATCAGCTGGACAAACAACACAGCCTTGACCTGCACATCAACAACCTGTTGGACCGCACCTACTACGCCTCAGTCGGTACCCCCAACATCTACAACTTCTATGGTGAGCCGCGCAGTTTTACGCTTACCCTGAGAGGGGCGTATTGAGTGTGTGACGCAGGTTGATCTCGACGGGCTGTAAACCCCTTGGTCGCGATGTATCCTTCATCCAGGACTCTATGAGGTGATCAGCGTGCAACCCGCGGGGATTTCTACACGATGAATGCGCTCAACGACGAAGGACCGTCTTTGCCTGTGGTGCAATCTGCCGACGCTACGGTGCGTCGCCGCTCATTGATTGCGGGTTGTGGCGCCCACGCTGTCCATGATGGCCTGACCGACGTTATCTATGTGCTGTTGCCGATCTGGCAGGCGCAGTTTGCCTTGAGCTATGCCCAGATCGGCCTGTTGCGTGGTGCCTACTCGGGGATGATGGCCGGTTTCCAGTTATTGGCAAGCCGTGCCGCGAGGCGCTGGGGGAGAGCACGCCTGTTGGTGGCCGGTACCGCACTTGCGGGGCTTGCCTATGTGTTGGCAGGGCAGGCTGGTGGGTTGAGCCTACTGTTGATGGCGCTGTTGCTGGGGGGATTGGGTGCGAGTACTCAACACCCACTGGCGTCTTCGTTGATTACGGACACTCACGAGGCGGGCGGGGGCGTCAAGCAAGCGTTGTCGCAGTACAACTTCGCTGGGGACATCGGTAAAACGCTGCTGCCGGGCGTTGTCGGCCTGCTGCTGATGCTGATCAGTTGGCGCGCCAGCGTCACCCTGATGGGCCTGCTCGGCCTGATGGCTGCGGGCCTGCTGTGGTGGCTGATTCCGGCGCAGGCGCAGCCCGCGTCGGCTCAGGGTAAAGCCTTCGCGGCAAACGCCGGGCGGGGTTCTGTCGGCGGGTTGCGTGCCCTGGTCCTGACCGGCACGCTGGACAGCGCGGTGCGGATGGGGTTCCTCACCTTCTTGCCGTTCCTGCTGCAAGCCAAAGGGGCCGGGACGGCAGGCATAGGGTTGGCGCTGATGATGTTGTTCGTCGGTGGGGCGTTCGGCAAGTTGCTGTGCGGCTACCTGGGCGTACGCATTGGCATGATGAAGACCGTATGGCTGACCGAGTTCTCTACCGCTGCGCTGATCATCTTGGCGGTGTACCTGCCGTTTTACGGCCTGATGGCGACCCTGCCGCTGCTGGGGCTGGTGCTGAACGGTACGTCGTCGGTGCTCTATGGCACCGTGCCGGACCTGGCCGGCCCAGGCAAGCGCGAACAGGCCTTCGCCGTGTTCTACACCGGCACGATTGGTGGCGGTGCGCTGGCGCCAGTGGTGTTTGGTCATCTGGGCGATATCACGGGGGTGCCCTTCGCCGTGATCATCGTGGCCACCACCTTGTTGCTGACGCTGCCGTTGTCCTGGTACGTGCAGAAAGGCCTGGACGCAGAACCTGCCGTGGCCTGAAAAGCGGGCAGGGCGAGCGCCACTGCCCGTTTTACCGTTAGCGCGTTTCCAGCCTTGAGCGGTCGGCCTCCATACCACCGAGCAACGCCTGCGCCAGCCCTTGAGCCTTCGTTGTTTCGTTATTGATCCGCCAGCAATTCCATCATTCGAGTGATGTCTTTGCGGCCCACCTTTGAGGCCGGTATAAACGCACAATAGGGGTGGCCGAGTGGGAGCGACACCGACGACAAGCTGATCAAACGCCCCGCATCCAGGTCAGCTCGAGCAATAAGTCTATGCCCGAGAGCAATACCAAGGCCCAGGCGCGCCAGCGAAACCGACAAGCTGGACAGGCCACATCGTACGCCCTGCTTCGGGTCGGGGTAGTGGTTGCTGGATATCAGCGAAAACCAATCGTGCCAGGTGGGGCCTGACGCATAGCTGGCACCCCAGTGGGTATGGATGAACAAGTTCTGGGGGATCTGCGAGAGGTCAAACTCGTCATTACCATGAGCCGACCAAAATTCAGGTGTACAGACCGGAACCACCTCATCGCGTACCAGGTGTATGGCCGTCACGCCAGGGTAATGGTAATCGCCATAACTGACCCGAATGTCAATGTCATGACGGATCAGGTCTATCGGATCGTCTTCAACCCGGATATCAACCGCTAATTGCGGATAAGACTCCAGGAGTGTTGAGAGCTTTGGTGCGAGCCAGGTTTCAGCCAATGAAAAGGGAACACTGACAACCAGCCGTCGTGAGTGCAAGTCCCCCTCCAAGATACGTGTTGTCATGGCGGCGATGTCGTTCAATGCACGGGAGGTCTGCGGATAGATGGCATGCCCGGCATCTGTCAGCGTGATGCGGTTTCCGGTTCGCACAAAAAGTTTGCGCTCCAGGAAGTCTTCAAGATGTTTGACTTGCTGGCTAACTGCAGCCGCGGATACGCCCAGTTCTTCAGCTGCCAATACGAAGCTGCCCATCCGCGCCGCAACCTCAAACGCTTTAACGGCATTCAGCGGTGGTAGACGACTCATGTTGCTCCCCTAGCAAAAGATTTTCTAATGGTAAGTTAACAATTACTGCCGTTGTGAGAAAGTTTTTCTCGCGGTACGTTCATGCCTCACTTACTAGGAGGTACCTATGCGAGACATTCTAGATTTGGAGCGCTATCCGCTGGATCAGGAAGGTAGCCCCGAATGGCAGGCGATGGTCGATCGAGCCGCTGTTGAGTTGCAAGAGACGGGGATGTTCAATCTGACGCAGTTGATGAAGCCGCAAGCGATCAAAAAGGCGGTGGCGGAAATCAAGCCCAAAATGGACAGTCAGTCTCACACGCACTCGCGTCGGCACAACATCTATTTTCTGCCCGACTTCAAGGAGCTGGATCCAAAACACCCGGCGCTACGTGAGGTCGAGTCGACCAACCACACGCTGTGTGCTGATCAGATTGAAAAAAGTATCGTGCTGGCTATTTACGAGTACCCACCACTGCTGCGTTTTATTGCGGCCGTCATGAAGAAGCCATCACTTCACATGATGCAGGACCCTTTGGCGCGTGCCAATGTCATGAGCTACCGCGAAGGTGAGGCGTTGAACTGGCATTTTGACCGCAGTGAGTTCACCACTACCTTGCTGCTGCAGGAGCCATTCGAGGGCGGAAAATTCCAGTACCGGAGCAATCTGCGCTCGGCTGAGAACCCCAACTATGATGGCGTTGCAGCCGTTCTCGACGGACGCGACCCAGAGGTCAAAACCCTGACCCTGGAAGCCGGAACCTTGAATGTGTTCCGCGGTGTCAACGCCCTGCACCGAGTAACGCCTATCGAAGGTTCGCAGGAACGACTGATTGCCATTTTCTCTTATTACGAGAGGCAGGATGTGAAATTTAGCGAGGAAGAAAGCATCGGTTTTTACGGTCGCGCGTACTGATCAGTATTACCGGAAAGTGATGAATGGACTCCAGGTCGGCTTCTTGCGCTTATGTGAGAAGCCATGAGTTATACCATTCAACGTTGATTGCAACGGAGAACGCATATGACAACAATAAAAATCAAGGCGTTAACAAAACAGATCAAGTTTGCTCTGATCGGTGTCGCCTGGCTCTGCGCATCAGTGTCCGAGGCTAAAGAGTGGACCTCTGTCACTATCGCTACCGAAGCTGCTTATCCGCCTTGGAACATGACGCTTCCCGGAGGCGCCATCGGTGGTTTTGAGCCTGAGTTGATGGCTGATCTCTGTGCGCGCATGAAGCTCAAGTGCACCCTGCAAGCCCAGGATTGGGATGGGATGATCCCTAGCCTGCAGGCTGGCAAGTTCGACCTCATCATGGATGCCATCGTCATCACCCCCGAGCGCGAGAAAGTGATTGCTTTCTCTCGGCCCTATGCCGCGACCCAAGGTGTACTTGCTGCCAGCGATCCGGAGTTGATCGCCAAGGCAGGCGTAGCCGCAGAGGTCGTCAAGCT
Organism: Pseudomonas sp. HLS-6 TE3448; assembly: GCF_053629555.1. NCBI lineage: Bacteria > Pseudomonadati > Pseudomonadota > Gammaproteobacteria > Pseudomonadales > Pseudomonadaceae > Pseudomonas > Pseudomonas sp. HLS-6 TE3448. Next base: position 3,447,545 of record NZ_JBRJIO010000001.1, read on the forward strand.
CACCGGCGATGCCACGCTGGATAAACCCTTTATCGACAATCTACGGACATTGCTCAAGGGTAAAACCATCGGCATATCGTCCGGCACTGCCTATACCCAGTTCATCGAAACCAACTTCAAGGACATTGCCTCCATCCGTGAGTACAAGAAGTCCGATGAGCACGTTCTGGATTTGCAGGCCGGACGTATTGATTTCAGTTTCGATGACGTGACCTTTTTCAGCTCGGTGCTGGACATGCCTGAGAACAAGTCGGTTTCCATGGTGGGTTCCAAGATCGGTGGCCCTATTTGGGGGCCGGGAGAGGCACTTGGCTTCCGTAAGGATACCCCTGAGTTAAAGGCAAAGTTCGACGAAGCATTAAGCGCTGCGTTGGCGGATGGCACGGTGAAGAGACTGTCCGAAAAGTGGTTTAAGGCTGATATCACACCATAAGAAGATTGCTACTGGGTCGGAAGTAGAGAGCTGTCCCCGCGCCTGCGGATAAACAGCCAGTCAATGCCGACCCTGTAACTCCGTAACGCGTCGTTGTGAGCCCGTTTATGGGCTTTCAACAGAAAAGAAGCGTTTCGATATAAAGGATACAGTTATGGATACCTTGCAGATGCTCAGTTTCGGTGACACCGGCTGGGGCCTGGCCTTGTCGAAGGCCATCGGCATGACGCTGTTACTGACGGTGGTGTCGCTGCTCGTCGGTGCAGTGTTCGGTAGCCTGGTCGCGGCAGCCAAACTGTCACGCCGATCTGGGCTGCGCTGGCTGGGTGACGCGTACCTGGTGCTGTTCAGAGGCGTTCCCGAGCTACTGGTGATTTACCTGTTCTACTTTGGCGGTGCCACCGTCGTTTCTGCTGTAGGTCACTGGTTCGGCGCCACGGGTTACATCGGCATGCCCCCCTTTCTGGTGGGCGCACTCGCGGTCGGACTGCTTTCCGGCTCTTACCAGGCTGAAGTCTATCGTGGCGCTTTCATGGCAGTCCCTCGAGGTGAACTGGAGGCGGCCCTGGCCATCGGCATGGGGCGATTCATGCGTTTCAAGCGCGTGTTGATCCCCCAGGTGATGCGTTATGCGCTCCCAGGTTTGGGCAATGTCTGGCAGATGACCCTGAAAGATTCAGCGCTGATTTCAGTCATTGGCCTGGTCGAGTTGATGCGTGCCAGCCTGATGGCAGCCGGTTCTACCCGTCAGTACTTTGCCTTCTACATCATTGGCGGCATCGGCTATCTGCTACTGACCGGGTTGTCAGGGCGCATTTTCAATATCGCCGAGGCTCGGGTGCAGCGCACGCAGCGCCGCAGTCCTCTTCAGCACTGAGACAGGTGAGCCTCAAATGATCGATTTTGCATTTTTGCTCGACACACTACTGAAGTTGCTGTCGGCACTGCCCACCACGCTGATGTTGTTTTTCAGCTCCCTTTCGTTGGGCCTGTTGCTGTCATTCGGCATTGTCGGCATGCGTGTCAGCCGCTGCCCATTGCTCAGCTATCCAGCACGTTGCTACATCATGATCTTTCGCGGCACGCCGCTGATCATTCAGATGTATCTGATCTATTACGGGCTTGGGCAGTTTCCGGTGGTCCGCGAGAGTTTCGCTTGGGTTGTCCTGCGCTCACCTTATGGCTGTGCAGTCGTCTCACTGGCGCTGTGTACCGCTGGGTATACCGCAGAAATCATCCGCGGCGGCCTGCTCAGTATCCCCTATGGCCAGATCGAGGCGGGGCAAGCCATCGGTATGTCGCGCTTGGCGCTGTTGCGCAGGATCATCGCTCCGGTCACGTTGCGCCAGGTTCTGCCAGCTTACTCCACGGAGGCGATCCTGATGCTCAAGGCCACCGCACTGGCCAGCTTGATTACCGTCTGGGATGTCACCGGTATCGCTCAACAGATCATTCAGCGGACCTACCGCACCATGGAGGTGTTCGCCTGTGCCGCGTTTATCTATCTGGTACTCAACTACCTCATCGTACGCGCCATGCGCTGGCTCGAGCATCGTCTGACGCCGCACCTGCGTGAGCGGCCAGTGCATATCCCAACGAAAGCCAAACTTGACGCCGGCAGCAATCCGAAATCCCTGCGGAGCTCACTATGAATACTCAGTCTATGGCCGCGTTGTCGGTCAGCAACATCCAGAAGTCTTATGGTCAAGCGCATGTGCTCAAGGGCATATCCCTGAATGCGCACAAGGGCGACGTTGTGTCGATTCTCGGTGCAAGCGGTTCGGGGAAAAGTACATTTTTGCGTTGCATCAATCTGCTCGAAACACCCGATGAGGGCAGTATTAGCCTCAATGGTGAAACCATTGAAATGAAGCGCCTGCGTGATGGTCGTCAAGTGCCCAGCAATACGCGCCAGGTTGAACAGATCCGCAGCCGTCTTGGCATGGTGTTTCAAAGCTTCAACTTGTGGTCGCACAGAAGCGTCATTGAGAACGTCATAGAAGGGCCTATGCGAGTGCTCAAGCGCTCACGTGCCGAATGTGTTGAAGAGGCCGAGCAGTTACTGCAGAAGGTCGGGCTGTATGACCGACGCGATTACTACCCGGCCCATCTGTCCGGTGGTCAGCAACAACGCGTGGCGATTGCTCGGGCCCTCGCCATGAACCCTCAAGTCATGCTTTTTGATGAGCCGACTTCGGCACTTGATCCGGAGTTGGTGGGCGAGGTGCTCAAGGTCATGCGCGGGCTGGCGGAAGAAGGTCGCACGATGCTGGTGGTGACCCACGAGATGGGCTTTGCCCGTCATGTGTCCAATCGAGTCGTCTTCATGCAGAACGGTCATATCGACGCCCAAGGCACGCCAGCCGAATTGTTCGAGGGGTTGCCCACCGAGCGCTTTCGCCAATTTGTAGCCAGCCACCAGTTAAGGAGTGCGGAATGAGCACCGCCACCCACTCATATCGCGTCAACAATGGCCCGGCATCAGCAGGCATCACGGCTGAGGACAGCCTGGGCGTAATCCTTGGCGATACCCCGTTGACCTGGCGAGAGATCGTCAGGGTTGCGCGCGATGGCGCACAATTGAGCCTCAGTGATTCAGCCTGGGCCCGTATCGATAACGCTCGCGCCATCGTCGATCACATCGTGGCACGGGGTGAGCGGGCCTATGGAATCAGCACCGGCCTTGGCGCACTCAGTAGCGTGAGACTGGAGGGCCCGCAACTGGCGCAGTTGTCGCGCAATACCCTGTTAAGCCATGCCTGTGGCGTCGGGGCGCCGCTAAAGGTTGAGCAAACGCGGGCCATCATCTGCGCGGCAATCAACAACTATGCCCATGGCCACTCAGGTATCAGCCGTAATGTAATAGAGGCGTTGATCGCATTACTCAACCAGCACATTACGCCAGTCGTGCCCTCACAGGGCTCTGTCGGCTATTTGACTCACATGGCGCACGTTGGTGTCGCGTTGCTGGGCTTTGGCGAGGTTAGCTGGCAGGGGCGGTTGATGCCTGCTGAACAAGCACTGCATCAGGCTGGCATGGCTAGGCTGGAACTGACCGCCAAAGACGGTATCAGTTTGGTAAATGGCACGCCCTGCATGACGGGTTTGGCATGTTTGGGGTTGGCCGATGCGTTCAATCTGGCCGACTGGGCGGACGTCATCGGTGCGATGAGTTTCGAGGCACTTAAAGGGCAGATCGATGCGTTTGATGAGGCCGTCCTTGCACTGAAACCCCATCCTGGTGCTCAGCACGTTGGTACCAGACTGCGCGCGCTGCTGGCAGGTAGTGAAGTGATTGCCAGCAGCCGCGGCATTCGCACCCAGGATGCCTTGAGTATTCGCTCGATCCCCCAGATTCATGGCGCCTGTCGTGACCAGCTGACTCACGCCGAACAGCAGATCAATATCGAATTGGCTTCGGCGACTGATAATCCACTTGTTGTCGGAACACCAGACGACTATCGCGTTCTGTCTCAGGCCAACCCACACGGAGAGTCCGTGGCGATGGCTGCTGACCTGCTGTGTATCGCAGTTGCAGAGCTTGCGGGGGTTGCAGAGCGCCGTCTGGATCGGTTGATCAATCCTCTCATTAGTGGGCTGCCTCCTTTCCTGGTCAGCTTGCCCGGGGTGAACTCGGGAATGATGATCGCGCAATATGTCGCGGCTGCCTTGGTCGGAGAAAACAGACACCTTGCACAGCCTGCAGTGGTCGATAACTTTGTGACGTCTGCCCTGCAGGAAGACCACCTTAGTCTCGGTACCGGTGCAACCCTCAAGCTGCTCAAGGTTATCGACAATACGACCCAGGTACTCGCCATCGAATACCTTCTGGCAGCACAGGCCTTCGAGTTCCTCAAAGAACAACGATTCGGCGATGGCACTGGGGCTGCCTGGCGCCTCCTGCGCGAGCAGGTTCCGCCTTATGATGAGGACCGCTGGTTAGCACCTGATATTGAAAGTGCTGCGCGTTTGGTACGAAAGCATTCCGCATTGGGCGCTGTTCTGGGTAACTGATTTTTAAGTTTCAACTACAAACGTGGTGGTTTGTCATTGCTGATATTGCAGTGCATTAGTCTGCGCTGTTAATAAAAGGGTGGCCTATCGCGTGGCGGTATTCTGTTGTCGATAAAAAAGTAAGTGATCATAAAACAAGAATAAGGATTAATTGTCATGCAGCTTAATAAGTGGCGCGTGTTGGCCTTGGCCATCGCTGCGGCAACAGTTCAACACGCCTTTGCTTCAGAAGAAGCAACCTCTCTTGCTCCGGTCATGGAAGGCTCCAGTCAAGCGAAGAGCAATGGCTTTGTTGAAGACAGCACGTTGCACCTGGAGAGCCGTAACGTCGCATTTTACAAGAACTATAAAAACACTGATCCAGGTACGCAGAATTACATCAACGAGTGGGGGCAGGCAGAGCTGCTGACGTTCACGTCGGGTTATTCCCAGGGTGTTATCGGTTTCGGCGTAGATGCCTTTGCTAATGGTGCTGTACGGCTCAATGGCGGTGGTGGTACCGGCGGCAGCCAGGTTTTTCCGACCAATGCAAGTCATTGTGATGACATTACCGGATCCTGCCAGGCGCAGGACGGCTATGGTATGGCCGGTGGCGCTGTCAAAATGCGCATATCTGAAACTGAACTTAAAGTCGGCACCCTGATGCCGCAAAGCCCTGTGTTTGGTACATGGGACGGCTATCTGATGCCGCAACATGCCAATGGCGGTTTGTTCAGCAGTCACGAAATAAAAAATCTTGCACTGCAGGGTGGTCATTTTACTTCCGGCAACGCCGACAATAGCACCAATCATGATGGTAATTTGGGCACTGCCTATGGCTGGACTCGGGTGGACAGCGCCACGTATGTCGGTGGCGATTATACCTTCAGCGATAATTTGTCAGGTGGTCTGCACGCCGCGAACTACGAAGACGTGTGGAATCAATACTACGCTGACCTTTATCATCATTTTAATATCAGCGATGGTCTGTCGCTTGCTACGAGCTTGAACTATTACAAGACGGATGACGCAGGCGACGCCAGAGCCGGCAAGATAAACAATGATGCGTACAGTATCGCCCTGAAACTGACGGCTGGCGCCCACAGCCTTACCGTTGCTCATCAGCGTATCAATGGCAACACGCCATTTGACTACCTGGGTATCAGTGGTCAAGGGGGAGAGCACTCGGGCAGCTATGTTGGTGCCGGTTCAATCTGGTTGGCGAACTCCTCGCAATGGGCCGACTTCAATGCCCCAGGCGAAAAATCCTACAAGGTGCAATATGACCTCGATGCAGGCGCGCTGGGTGTTCCTGGGCTGAGCTTCATGGTCCGCTACGTTACCGGTAAAGATGCAGACGGTACGGGTGCGGATGCACATGGCGCCTACAGTTTTGAAAACACTATTCGTAACGGTGAAGAGTGGGAACGGGACGTCGAAGTTCATTACGTCGTTCAGGAAGGTGTCGCCAAGGATTTGTCGTTCAAAATTCGACAGGCGACCTACCGCGGCAATGAAGATATAAGCCACAACTCCGGCTCTGATGAGGACGAAATTCGTATCATTACCTCGTATCCGCTGAATATCTTCTAATCAACATCTGTGTGCAGGCTGTTGTCAGGCCTGTTTGGTTTGAATATGCGCCTGTCGTTGTAACTGCGATCAAGAGAGTGCTCGTCTCTCGCGATGCGAGGCTCTCTTTGTTCGCTGCCCTTGAGGCTAAACGAAACTATCAAGATGACGCTTGGCCGTTGCCGGTTTAGTGCATGCCGGGCGTTTTCTGCTTGCTGGAGTTCAATCGGGTTGAGTATTAAACAGCGTTTAGTGGCGGTGTTTATCGCCATGGCTTGCGTGCCTGTACTGCTGATTGCTGCTTGGGTGATATTCGACCAGCGCCAGCAGGCAAAGGACATATTTGTTGAGAGCAGCAGTCGTGAAATTCGGCAGATTGACGGTGCCATGCAACTGTTTTTTGATGGCATTTCCCAGAATGTCTCTTATTTGGCAAATCTGGAGTTGGTTCGGACTGCAGATGGGCTGCTCAAATCATATCAAGGTTCTGCGCCTGAACGCTTGCCTCCCAGTGAGCGCGGGCAGGCGTTATTAAACATGTTCACAGCGTTTGCCAACACTCATCCTGCCTATGCCTTCATTACCTTGGGCTCTTCCGATGGTGGTGTTGCTTTTTGGCCCGACTACCCGCTCAAAGATTATGACCCCAGAGTGCGGCCTTGGTATGAAGTAGCACTTGCCCATCCCGGAAAGCCTGTGCGCACTGAGGCGTACGAATGGAAAGAGGGAAACATTGCGTTAGTGGGTACGGTACAGGCGGTCGTCAATCCTGAGGGAAAGGTCAGCGGTGTACTGGACATCGATGTGTCACTCAAACAACTGACCGATCTGGTGCACAAGATCAAGATCGGTAGCACCGGGTATCTCATGCTGCTTGAGCGCGACGGAACAGTACTGGCGGATGCGAGCACTACCGAACATTCGTTCAAGTCGTTGGCGGAGCTTGGCTCTGAGTATGCGCCCCTGAACGTCGCCTCGGACGGGTACCTTGAGCTTGAGCTCGGTGGAAAGAGCTACATGGCCAACATAGTCAGTTCTCCTGGATTGGGGTGGCGCTTCGTCGGGCTGATTGAGAAAGAAGAAGTGCTGGCCGGGGCTCAGCGGCTAGCCTGGCACCTCAGCCTGGTAGCGACATTGTTAGTCATCGGCTTTGCACTCCTGGGGGCGACCCTCGCACGCCGCATAGTGGAGCCTATCCAAGGGGTCGTCTTGGGACTAGAAGGCATTGCCAACGGTGAGGGCGACCTGACCCGTTCGCTTCAGTGCGCAGGAAAGGATGAAACCGCCATACTCGCTCGCTGGTTCAACACGTTCCTGGAAACGATCCGCCAGCTTGTGGTGCGCATCACCGGCGCGTCTGAGGTGCTAAACAAAACGTCCTCAAAAATGATGATGTTTGCGACGGATATGAATGATGCCGCCCAGCGGCAGAGGGAGTCGCTGGAGTTGGTATCGACGGCGTTTAACGAGATGGTGGCGACGGCAAACGACGTTGCCAAAGCGTGCGGCTCGGCGGTCAACTCTGCCGATGCAGGGCAGGGGCACGTTGTGGATGGTCAGCGCCAGATTGCCGATGCCGCGTTGAGCGTCGAGCAGTTGAGTATCAGCCTGGGGCAGGCTGCCGACGCGTTGGAGCTGCTGAAACAGGACAGCCAGAACATTAACGCAATCCTCGATACGATTCGATCGATAGCCGATCAAACTAACCTGTTGGCTCTCAATGCTGCTATTGAGGCCGCTCGCGCCGGTGAGCAGGGGCGTGGATTTTCCGTCGTTGCGGACGAGGTGCGTGCCTTGGCCAGGCGCACAGCCGATTCGACAGGGCAGATTGGTGAAGTCCTGGGAGGACTTGTCGAGCGGACAAGCCGCGTTACTGGCCAAATGCAGCAAAGCCTTTTGCTATCGCAGGGAAGTGTCGAACGTATCGAGTCTGCCAAGGCCAGCTTTCAAAGTATCCAGAGCGCGGTGGACGACATTCGGGACAGGAACGTACAGATCGCCACCGCAGCGGAGGAGCAACATCAAGTGTCAGAAGAGATCAATCGCCACATTGCAGGCGTCCTCGACGATGCGTTGCAGGTGGTCGATTTTGCTCAGAAGTCCCATTCAGAGTCTCGACAGCTCACGAACGTATCGGGTGAGCTCCAGACGTTGATCGGTCGATATCGGACCTGATCACCGCGGGTGGACTCCCGGCGTGCCTCCTGTTTCGCAAATCAATCTAGTTTTCGTGTGGTTTCTGCAGACGGTGAACGTCTGCAATTTCTTGCTTGAATGTACTTGTACATACAAGTATATATGTGAGTAGATGTGCGATGCCTTCCTCCGGTTTACTGTGGAGAAATGCACAGACGTCACTCCGTACTAATACCCCTACCAAGGAGCCTGGCATGACCAAATACCGTGACACCGAAATTCGCGCCCCGCGCGGCACTACGCTGACCGCCAAAAGCTGGCTGACCGAAGCGCCGCTGCGCATGCTGATGAACAACCTCGACCCTGAAGTCGCGGAAAACCCGAAAGAGCTGGTGGTGTACGGCGGCATTGGCCGTGCGGCGCGTAACTGGGAGTGCTACGACAAGATTGTCGAGAGCCTGACCAACCTGAACGACGACGAAACCCTGCTGGTGCAGTCCGGCAAGCCGGTCGGCGTGTTCAAGACCCACGCCAACGCCCCGCGCGTGTTGATCGCCAACTCCAACCTGGTGCCGCACTGGGCCACGTGGGAGCACTTCAACGAACTGGATGCCAAGGGCCTGGCCATGTACGGCCAGATGACTGCCGGTAGCTGGATCTACATCGGTAGCCAGGGCATCGTTCAAGGCACCTATGAAACCTTCGTCGAGGCCGGCCGCCAGCACTACAACGGCAGCCTCAAGGGCAAGTGGGTACTGACCGCCGGCCTGGGTGGCATGGGTGGCGCGCAGCCGCTGGCTGCAACGTTGGCCGGTGCCTGCTCGCTGAACATCGAATGCCAGCAGAGCCGCATCGACTTCCGCCTGAACAGCCGTTACGTCGACGAGCAAGCCGCCGATCTGGACGATGCGCTGGCACGCATTGCCAAATACACCGCCGAAGGCAAGGCTATTTCCATTGCTCTGCTGGGCAACGCGGCTGAAATCCTGCCTGAACTGGTCAAGCGCGGCGTGCGTCCAGACATGGTCACCGACCAGACCAGCGCCCATGACCCGCTCAACGGCTACCTGCCAGCAGGCTGGACCTGGGAACAGTACCGTGACCGCGCACAAACCGAGCCGGCTGCCGTGGTCAAGGCGGCCAAGCAGTCGATGGCCGTACACGTGCAGGCCATGCTCGATTTCCAGAAGCAGGGCATTCCGACCTTCGACTACGGCAACAACATCCGTCAGATGGCCAAGGAAGAAGGCGTAGAAAACGCATTCGACTTCCCAGGCTTCGTACCGGCCTATATTCGTCCGTTGTTCTGCCGTGGCATCGGCCCGTTCCGCTGGGCGGCCCTGTCGGGTAACGCCGAAGACATCTACAAGACCGACGCCAAGGTCAAGGAACTGATTCCGGACGATGCGCATCTGCATAACTGGCTGGAAATGGCCCGTGAGCGCATCAGCTTCCAGGGCCTGCCAGCACGTATCTGCTGGGTTGGTCTGGGGCAGCGGGCCAAGCTGGGCCTGGCCTTCAACGAGATGGTTCGCCGCGGCGAGTTGTCGGCACCGATCGTGATTGGTCGTGACCACCTGGACTCAGGCTCTGTGTCGAGCCCGAACCGCGAAACCGAATCGATGATGGATGGTTCCGACGCTGTGTCCGACTGGCCATTGCTCAACGCACTGCTCAACACCGCCAGTGGCGCGACCTGGGTCTCGCTGCACCACGGCGGCGGTGTCGGCATGGGCTTCTCGCAGCACTCCGGCATGGTCATCGTCTGTGACGGTACCGACGAGGCTGCCGAGCGAATCGCCCGCGTTCTGACCAACGACCCGGCCACTGGCGTGATGCGCCATGCCGATGCCGGTTATCAGATCGCCATCGATTGCGCCAAGGAACAAGGCCTGAACCTGCCGATGATTACCGGAAAACGCTGATGTAAGGGCCCATGCGCAGGCAGTGCTTCGCCCTCAGGGGCGGGACTTGCGCATGGGTCATATGTCTGAAGATGTGTATTTAAATAACTAAGTTAGTTGGTTGAATACGTGAGGATCAGGTGCCAAGAAATCGCTCTTGGTATTGCTTTGGTGTTACCGATAAGTACTTCTTGAATACGTTGCGCATTTGGTCAGTGGTTGCAAACCCACACTTGAATGCCACACTTTTCATTGGCAGTCCGCTTTCACTCAATAAGCGCCTCGCTTTATCAACTCGGGCTTTCTCCAGGAACTCAGAGGGGCAGACTCCCACCTCCTTATGGAAGGTTCTTGTAAAGTTCCTCAGGCTCATTGAAGCGTGATTGGCCATAAGCGATACATTGATCTTTTGGTCAATATTGTTCAATACCCATTCTTGAACTGCACGCATTCCTGAGGCTTGGGTCATCTGGCTCGTCAGGTTGGCGCTGAACTGTGACTGACCGCCGGGCCGCTTGAGGAAAATCACCAGGTCTTGTGCCACTTGCAGCGCAAGATCATGACCGAAATCAGCTTCGACAAAGGCAAGCGCCAAATCCACTGAAGCGCTTACGCCTGCTGACGTCCAGAGGTTTCCTTCATGAATGAAAATGGAGTCAATGTCGACCTGGATGCGGGGGTAGTTCTGTTGCATGACCTCAGCCATTCTCCAGTGCGTGGTTGCTCGCTTGCCGTCAAGCAGGCCGGCTGCAGCCAGGAAAAACGCTCCTGAACACAGGGCAGCAAAGCGCTCAACTCTTGTTGCGACCCGTTTAGTCCAGGCCACAATTTCCGATTGTTCTTCGACAATTCGCTCAATTTCGTGTGCGCCAACGACCAAGATCGAGTGCGGAAGCGATTCCTCGTCCAGTGTATGAGTTGCACTTAAGGACATTAGCGTATCTGACGGGATGGGCCCCAACTGTGTTGAGACAATTCTAACCTCGTAGCCTGGCGCTTTTCCCTGTGCTTCCAAGTGTTTATTTGCATACGTGAAGACGGTCATGGGGCCAATGGCCTCGAATGACTTGAACTCAGGATAAATCACGATATCGATCGTTCGGCGTGTGGCCGTATCAGAACGGAGCATACTTATATCTCTTGTGTAGTGCTTGGCCTGATTTCATGCCAGCTTGGCCGAATTCAGCGCCATTTTCATCAGCGTAACGAATCGATTTTTTTTATTGTAGAGACAACTAAATAACACACGGTAGGTACCCGTTACCATGATCAAGTCGCGCGCAGCTGTCGCTTTCGGACCTAATGAGCCACTTAAAATCGTTGAAGTTGATGTTCAGCCCCCCAAAGCTGGTGAGGTGCTGGTTCGGATCGTTGCGACTGGCGTTTGCCATACGGATGCCTACACCTTGTCTGGCCAGGATTCGGAAGGCGTGTTCCCTTGCATTCTAGGTCATGAGGGCGGTGGCATCGTCGAAGCGGTAGGTGAGGGCGTCACCTCGCTGACGGTCGGCGATCACGTCATCCCGCTCTACACGGCTGAATGCGGAGAGTGCAAGTTCTGCAAGTCCGGCAAGACCAACCTCTGCCAGGCCGTACGAGCCACTCAAGGCAAGGGTTTGATGCCTGATGGCACCACCCGTTTCTCTTACAACGGCGAGCCTGTTTACCACTACATGGGGTGTTCGACCTTCTCCGAGTACACCGTACTGCCCGAAATTTCCCTTGCGAAAATTCCAAAGGAAGCGCCACTGGAAAAGGTGTGCCTGTTGGGTTGCGGTGTGACCACCGGTATCGGTGCTGTACTCAACACCGCGAAGGTGGAAGAGGGCGCTACCGTGGCCGTCTTTGGCTTGGGCGGTATCGGTCTTGCTGCGATCATCGGTGCCAAGATGGCAAAAGCTTCTCGGATTATTGCCGTCGATATCAATCCGGCCAAGTTCGCTATTGCCGAGGAGCTGGGTGCCACTGATTTCATCAACCCCAAGCAGCATGATCGGCCGATTCAGGAGGTCATCGTCGAGCTCACCGATGGCGGTGTCGATTACTCCTTTGAATGCATCGGCAATGTCCAGCTCATGCGCGCAGCGCTCGAGAGTTGCCATAAGGGTTGGGGTGAGTCGACCATCATCGGCGTCGCCCCGGCCGGCGCCGAAATCAGCACGCGTCCTTTCCAATTGGTCACCGGCCGTGTTTGGCGCGGTAGTGCCTTTGGTGGCGTTAAAGGCCGTACCGAACTGCCGAGCTATGTTGCGCAAGCCGAGAAGGGCGAGATCCCGCTCGACAAGTTCATCACCCACACCATGGGGCTGGAGCAGATCAACGACGCCTTCGACCTGATGCACGAAGGCAAGAGCATTCGCTCAGTCGTCCACTTTTAAATGATTCTCCGGTGCCTCACAGGAGGTACCGGTTTCTTCCTGCAACACCCCCACCTGCAATGGAGACTTTCATGTCGATTTTCACTCATGTAACTGTTGGGACCAATGATCTGGTCAAAGCCCGCAAATTCTACGACGAAGTGTTGGGTAAGCTGGGTTTCAAGCGCCTTGCTGATCTGGGCGACAACGGCTCGATCTGGGGCGTGGATAAGCCCGCGTTCTTTGTACTCAAGCCAGCCAACGGCCAGCCGGCCAGTGTGGGCAATGGCGTGACCGTGAGCTTCGAAGCTCAGAATCGTGCCCAAATCAACGCCTTCCACGACGCTGCACTGAGTGCTGGCGGCAAAGACGAAGGCGCAGCAGGGACACGTGACTGGGCACCGAATGCCTATGCTGCATATGCCCGTGACCTCGATGGCAACAAGCTTGCCGTCTACTGCTTCAAGGCCGAGTAAGCATGCTTAAGCGGCACTCATCGGGTGCCGCTTTTTTCCTCTCGCGCCGTGATCATGGCGCCTCAGTGGATTTCCTGATGGGTTATCCGCGTTCATGGCAGTACACCTCGCCTGTAAGTACGCCATCATCTGCTGGCTGTGCACATCAAACAGGCAGCAGCTGAGCCACTGCCCGTTTTACCGTTAGCGCGTTTCCGGCCTTGAGCGGTCGGCCTCCATACCACCGAGCAACGCCTGCGCCAGCCCTTGAGCCATATCAACGGCCGTGCGGGTGGACCAGAGCAGATGCCGGGTTTCGCTGTCGACCACCTGACAGGCTTGTTCATTGGTGGCGTAGGCGGAACGTAGCAGGATGGTGAGGTGGATCAGCACGTCTTCGACGTTGAGCCCGGCGCGAACACTGAACAGCGGATCGTGGCTGTCTTCGCAGGAACCGAAGGTGGCGCAGGCGGTGGTTTTCAGAATGTTGGTGGGCGGGGGATCGGGGACTATCTTGGTCATGGTGACGCTCCTAGAGTAGTGAGCCACCACCTATCGCTACCAAACGAATGGGTGACGGCTGTACACAGGTTGGTAGACCGGGACTCTAGGAACCCAGCGCGCACGAGGGCGCCCTGCGCACAGCCGCCATAACACGAAGTAGCAGACACAAAAAAAGCGCCAACTAGTTCGGATGGGGCGCTTGCACGCCATAGAGTAAGCGGGCTACCAAACCCGTTCGCTGGATTTACAGCGACCGTGGAAGGTTAACGGTGCAGAGATTTGGATTCAAGCGCTGGTATGGATGAACTGACGCGAATGTCCTTGATGCCCATCAAGGGTGGCAGCTGTACGCGGGTTAGCAGACCAGGGATCAAGGAACCCGGCGCACCCGAAGGCGCCCCACGCACAACCGCCATAGCACGAAGCAACAGGCAAGAATTAAAGCACCTGTTGAACGAGGGCTGGGCTGCTGAAATCGGCCGCTGTATTGGGCGCAATGTGGAAGAGGGTAATTGGGCTGAAGTGTGTATTCAAACGCATAATTGTACGAACTTATGCGAATGTCCTTGATACCCGATAAGGGTGGCAGTTGTACGCGGGTTGACAGACCGGGCTCCAGGTCCCGGCGCACCCGAAGGTGCCCCACGCACAACCGCCATAGCACGAAGCAACAGGCATGAATTAAAGCATCTGCTGAGCGAAGGGGGGCACTGTATGCACCATTGAGCGATGGCTGCTCATGCTGGGCTTGATATGAACAAGACAGGATGGCCATTTCTGGCCGAGAGCTGACCTCCGCGAAGGGCCGCTTTGGGGTGCGGATTCAACCGGTGGATGCGATGCAAGCACCGCGAATTTACTGAGACCACGCTGATACCATCGCGGGCAAGCCCGCTCCCACAAGATGGACTGCAGTCCGGTGGGGGATTCATACAAGCAGGCTTGCCTGCGATACAAACACCGCGAAGGTACTGGCACCACAGCGCCTTGCCGGAGCGCGCAGTACAGCATAGGGAATTTGCTACTTCATCGAAGATTGCCTGACGTGGTTGGCTCAATTGGGCAGGTAACCCTCGACATAGCGCACCGTCTTTTCCAACGTTCGCGCCAGGTTGGGATGTGTTAACTGATACTTGCTTTCCAGTTGCTTGCTATCGCTCATGTCGAAGCGCTGCGTCTGAATAAAGTTCAGTGACTCGGCGCTGATCGCGAATCGGGCTGCCAGTCCGGGAATCGTCAAAAGCCACCTGAGCACCCCTATCGCTACATGGCGGCGGGGTGCCTTGACCTTCAGCGTTATTGCGACCTGCTGAAGCATCCCTTGTAAGTTCGGTGTGCGTTCATCGAGCGCCAGAACCTGCCGGTTGGCCATCGAAGGGTCGAACGCCACGCAGGTTATCATCGTCACCAGGTAATCGACGCTGACCAATGGCAGCCAGTGCGCGGCGGAACCGGGGACAGCTTTGAACCGGCCTTGTGCCAGATTTCGAATGAGTTCGGCCAGCGGTTGCCCTTCCAGGATGTGCCCACTCTCGCTGTGGCCGCACACCGTAGCAGGATGAACGATCGTGTAATCCGCGCCCGCTTCCTGCATGTAACGAATGACTGCGAAATGGGACTCGAGCTTGCTGCCTTCGTAGCCACCTACACGACTGTAGACTGCGGGCCAATGTGTGTTTTCAGGGTGCTCATTATCAACCCCGATACTGGCAAGGTGGGTAAGGTTCTGCAGCATAAAGCCGCCCACCATCAACAATCGGATGCGCTGGCTCGCCGCAATCCTGGCGACGTTCAGGGCCCCTTGCACATTGATTGTGCGGGCGCGCTCCATTGTAAGCCCCCAGGTAAATTGCGCCGCGAGGTGGAAAACCACAGAGGCCGAAGACACGCGCTGCATGTCTGCCTCGCTGAGTCCAAGCCCCTTTCTACTGATATCGCCCTCAACGGCATGGATATACGCGGGGTTACCGCCCAGTCGGCCTACCTGCTCTCTGAGGCGCTCAATGTTTTCAGGGCTGCGCATAAGCACCCAGGTCGTGTGCCCTGTGGCAGTAAGACGGGCCAGCAAATGTTGACCCACAAACCCGCTGCCGCCTGTGACGAAGCATTCAACGCTCATGCCTGACTCCTTGTTTGGACGATTGGCGCAGGCTAAGGTGTAGAGCCTGCTCTACAGTCAAGGAATTTTTAATGTGAACATTGGGGAGTTGGAGCGCCGAAGTGGCGTCGGGCGCCATGCATTGCGCTATTACGAGCAGCTCGGGCTGATCGTGGCCCATCGACAGGCCAACAACTACCGCAGCTACAGCGATCAGACCGTTGTTGATTTGGCATTCATTCAGAGTGCCCAGAGTGGAGGGTTTTCACTCGCTGAGATCGGCGACATCCTCGCGGCCAGGCGGGGCAATACGATCGATTGTGCTCAAGGCGCGGCCTTGGTCGCCAGCAAGATGGCCGAAATTCAAGCGAAGATCACCACCCTGCAAGCCGCGTATGTTTTTTTGGAAGCGGAGCGTGAGAAGCTTGAAGCTAGTGCCATTGCCAACGGACAGACTATTCCTCATCTGTCTGTCCCTGAGCATGCCTCGACGCCATAGCCTCCGGGCGAGGCCATTCAGCATGGCACCAGCACCCTGAAGCTTGCCTTGCCAATATGCATGGCGAGGCGACATATCGGGTCACCGCTATGTCGCTTGACCTAACGAGTTAGGAAACCTTGATAACCACTTTGCCGAAGGCGCCTCGGGCCAGGTGCTCGAACGCCTTGTGGGCGTCGTCGAACGAATAGGTCTGATCGATAACTGGGCGGATCGCGTGTTCGTTCAGGAATTCATTCATGCGATCAAACGACGAACGAGGTGCTACTGCGATGCCACGAATAGTTGTCTGGCGGAAGATCAGCGGCATCAGGCTCAGCGAGGTGGTCTGACCGGTGAGAAAGCCGATTTGGGCGATCTTGCCGGCGGCCTTGGTTGCCAGGATAGACTGGTTCAGGCCCTCGCCACCGGCCACATCCAGAAGCAGGTCTACGCCTTTGCCGTCGGTGAGTTTCAGAACTTCCTCTTCCCATCGAGGGAAGGTCCGATAGTTCACGCCAGCCACTGCGCCAAGCTTTTTCACCGCCTCTAGATTGGCGTCGCTGCTGGAGGTAACGATCACCTTGGCGCCGAGTGCGGTTGCCAACTGCACGGCAAAAATCGATACGCCGCCGGTGCCCTGCACCAGAACGGTCTGGCCCGGTTGGATCTGGCCGTAGTCGACCAGCGAATACCATGCGGTCAGCGCTGCAATCGGCAGCGTCGAAGCTTCTTCGTCGGACATGTTGTCTGGTGCACGAACAGCGCTTTCTTCGTGAATGATCATGAATTCGGCCAAGCCACCGGGCAGCGGCATGCCGAAGCAGTAGGCAGGTTCGTCCGGCCCTGGCTCACCATCAATCCAACGCGAGTAGAGGTGCGAGTTGACGCGGTCGCCCACCTTGAATCGGCTTACGCCTTCGCCCACGGCGACGACAGTGCCTGATGCATCGCTGACCGGAATCAGCGGTTTGGGTACCAAGTGGGGTTCGTAGAAGCCATCGACGATGGCCTTATCGCGAAAATTCAGGGAAACCGCTCCGATCTTTACCAGCAACTCGCCTGCCTTGGGAGCGGGCGTAGCGGTTTCGCCGAGTGCCAAGTTATCGAGTCCGAAATCATTCAAAAGCCATGCTTTCATGTGCCTATCTCCAGTTAGGGTGACCTAGTGGCGACATTCTCCCCAAGCTGGAGCGTTCAATAAATGCTCAGGTCGGCAAAGGATTGTTATTTTTTAAGGCAACAATCAGACTAGATGTTTGCGCCTATCCGGCAATAAAAATGACAAGTGAGAAGACGCTATGGAACTACTCCAGTCTATGCAAGTGTTTGCCCGATTGGCCGAACTTGGCAGTTTTACCCGTGCGGCGGATGCCATGCAGATCGGCCGCCCGCAAGTAACCCGCGCGATACAGGAGTTGGAAATTTCGCTTGGCGTTCGGCTGTTTCAGCGCACCACCCGTACGGTCAGGCTCACCTCAGAAGGGGAACAATTCTACGAGCGTGTCAAAACGATTCTCGGTGAGGTTGCGGATGCCACGGCGATGTTCTCGTCTCCAGGTTCAACCTTGCGTGGTCGATTGCGGGTTGATATCCCTACCGCGTTTTCGCAGCCTGGGCTGATCGAGAGCTTGCGAGCGTTTTCAACCCTCTATCCTGCAATCGAGTTGGCTCTGGGGGTCACCGACAGGACCGTCGATCTGGTTGCAGAAGGCGTGGACTGTGCGTTGCGAATCGGCGAGTTACCAAGTTCAAGCCTCGTAGCCTCTCGCATCGGTATGGCTACCATGGTCACCTGCGCGGCGCCGCGATACCTGAAGGAACACGGCGAGCCCAAAACCTTGGAGGATCTGAGCGCGCACCGCGGCGTGACCTTTCTTTCCGGGCAGAACCAGCGCCCACTGGCTTGGCAGTTTATGGATGGCGGTCGCGAGCAATCGCACATCAGTCGCCAGGGCATTACCGTCAACGAATCCAACGCTTATGTCGAGTGTGGCGTGGCGGGCTTCGGCATACTTCAGGCCCCCGGCATAACTCTGGACCGTTTTCTAGCAGACGGAACACTGGTTGAGGTGTTGCGTGCCTTTCGTCCGCATCCAAGACCCGTATCGGTGCTGTACCCCAGCCGCTCGCACCTTGCACCGCAGGTCGAGGTCTTTGTTTGTTGGGTGCGCGAACAATTCCCTAAACTGTATGGACGCTGGCTAGAGCGTTAGAAAGGGCGCCAGAAAGGCTTTTCGGTAGATGCTGAGAAGGTAAAAGGAGTTTCGACATCAG
This sequence comes from Pseudomonas sp. HLS-6 TE3448, assembly GCF_053629555.1. Taxonomy (NCBI): domain Bacteria; kingdom Pseudomonadati; phylum Pseudomonadota; class Gammaproteobacteria; order Pseudomonadales; family Pseudomonadaceae; genus Pseudomonas; species Pseudomonas sp. HLS-6 TE3448. The sequence continues at coordinate 3,465,752 of NZ_JBRJIO010000001.1, forward strand.
CGATGTTCATGCACCTGACCCGCGATCTCGCTAAAGATCTACATCTACGGCTATCTCTTCCGCTGCTATCGACTGTCTCGCTACTCGACAATCGCCGGATGAGCCTGCACTGGACTGCCCAGCATGTCGCGATAGGATGGAGGCTGTTGGCCATCCAGGTCGACAATGCCGTACTTCACCGCAACTTCTGCCCCGATCAGGACCTGCCCGGACTGCGTCATTCGGTCAGGGTCGCAATACAGCGCGTGAATGACCTTGCCAGTAAACTCCGGGCTTTCCATGACGAACGAAAATTCCTCGTAGCGATCCGGGTGCTCTTGCAATGCGCGTGTCGTGCGCTCCGTGCGCAGCGGACCCATCCAGATGGACACCACCGCGACATCGTAGGGGCGAAAGTCCACGGCCATGTCTTTGGCGAACTTGTCGACACCGGCCTTCTGCGCGCCATAGGCAGCGCCGTGCATGTAGCAGTTCGAGCCAAATGACGAGGTGAACACGATCAGTCCGCCACGATGCTTGGCCATCAGCGGAGCCGCGTACCAACTCACCACATAGGCGGAGCGTAAACCGACGTCGAGGATCTTGACGAGATCGAGCGGCTTCTCCCAGAACGGTCCGGGGTTTATCAGTTGATCGTGTAGAAACGTCGCGTTATTGACAAGGATGTCGAGCCGCCCGCTCTCTCGCTCGACCTGCTCGAAGAGGCTGCGCACCTGCTCATCATCGGCGTGATCGCACGCGACGGCGATGCCCTTGCCGCCTAACGCATCGATTTGGCGCGCCGTCTCGTGGATCGTGCCTGGTAACGGCGCATCGCCCTCGTTCTGTGAGCGGCCGGTCACGTACACCGTCGCGCCCGCCGCGCCGAGTGCCAGAGCAATGCCTTTGCCGGCACCACGCGACGCGCCTGTTACAACCGCGACCAATTGGCTGTGATCGTTACTCATCTGCAGGTGCTCCCATTTCTGTGGCACTCGCCTGAACACCGGCGAAGCGCACACCGGGCTCGGTCTGCTCATAGCTGGCGATCAGCGTGGACGTCACCACGCAGCGCGTGGCGCTGATCTTCCAATGACCGTTGATCTTGCGGTACTCGTCGTCATAGTGCGCGCCAAGCTGGGTGATAGCCTGCGATTGCGTGTCGATCATCTGGTAATGCAAACCCCAGGTGCCACGGGCGTGCGTGTCATCAAGCACATCGATCTGCGGGTTGACGCCATGGTGCATCTCGACAACATGTGGATGGCAGCCGAGCTGTTGGAAAATCGCCACGAGTTGATCGCGGTCTTCGAACACACCGATCCGGCCGTAGTCGATAAGCACCGGGCCCGGCGCGAAGCAGTCGCGCATGCCCTGCGGATCCTTCAGATCGCAACACGCCAGATAGCGCGCCTTGAGCTGGCGAATCGCTTCGACATCTTCAAGCGTGCGCAGGCGGGTTTCCAGTTGATCAATAGAGGTCATGCCATCTCCTTGAGCCAGAGTGTGCCCAGGCACCATGGTACAAGTGCGACCGCCCCGGTTATTCATCCATACAGACGATGTGGTTCACGTGCCGGCATGATGATGGGCACTGACAGAAATGGTATTGCAGGCTCACCGCGCAGGAGCTGCGCCTGGGCAGACCTCTTTGTAGCCAGATGACTGCACCAGAAATTTGCTGACCAGCAAGGTAATCTGCTGGTGGATTAACCCGCGTGGGCGACCACTGTCACCATCCACTCCGATGATGCCATCGCCTGGCGCTTCTTTTTCGAGCAATGCCTGCGCGTCAGGCTTGCACTGCGACAGGAAACTGAAATGGCATGCTTCGCTGATTCGAGGTAATGGTTTGACGCTTGGATTCCCTATGATCCGCGCTCCTGTTTGTACATGTACGATGAATCATTTCTTCGGATAGGACGGCGCATTGGTGTTTGAGATGCGTTTGCGTAGCTCTTCAGTGGGGAACGTACGTTGGTGACATAATGCGGGCTTTGGTAGAAGCTCGACGCGAATCTATTTCTTGGAATGGGAGGATTCTATGACTATGCGTATTTCGGCGGTTAATGTAATTGCCCCTCAAATCGAGGGCAGCCAATGCTGACGGCAATCTTGCACGGGAAGGCAGGCCGCGTTGAGATTGATGGGCGCCAGCTAAGTTGGCGCGCCTTGTTTCGCAAACGTGAAGATCTCCTGACGAGCGTGCTGTTCGGGCGCATGCCTTATTTGTCTGACTGTGTCCATGATGCGTTTTTACGCGTCCTGCTCGGTAATGAATACGCGGGGGATTTTGGACAGTTGAGTGATGTTCAGTTCTGGCCAAGGTTGAGTGAAAGTGAAGGTCGCAGATATGTCGAACCAGATGTGTTGATAGAGTATCCACATCATCGGCTGCTGATCGAAGTGAAGCCGCCATTTGGTGGTATGCAAACCTCCAAGCAATGGCGAGCGGAGGTCCAGGCCCTTCACAGACAAAACGACGAGCCAAAACAAATCATCTTACTTGCCCTAGGCCGCAATCATCCCGAATGGAGGAGTTCGGCAGACAAGCTCGAAAGAGATTTTTCATCAATAGGCCTCCGTGTAGTTTGTCTGGACTGGCCAGAACTTCTGAGAGGGCTCGGACTCATCCGAGATCTAGCAGACGTTCGGGATGATCGAGTATTCCAAGACTGGTTCGAAGCTTTTCGATTGTTCGGCATGGTGAGCGATACCATGCCGTTCAGTGACCTGCTGCCGCTGTGTAACGGATGTGGAAGTTTCCACAAACAGCTTGAGCTTGTTCAAAGCTGGACGGCCATTGCAAAAATACCCACGCTAAGCGCTGGTACCCAAGACTGGGCTGACCTGCTGCCGATTACGAAATTTTTAGAAAAGGAAGAATTAGTACAGTGGAAATGACTCGCGAACAAGCCGCTTCTCTCGTAAATCAGGTACAGAACTCTCATCGCTTACTGGCTGGGTTCTACAGACGTCTCTTACCTGCTCTGGATGAACTGGCTGCCAAATTCGGAGCCGGCTTCTGGTTCTGGGATCCCATCAATTTTGACCGTCCATGCCGGTCTACCACCAAACCTTCGAGCAAGTGGGCCTGGGATTACTTACCTCTGCTTAATGCTCAATTCGTATATGCACGAACTGATGAAGAACAGCAGGCTGTTATCCAATTTAAGCTGCATACGGACCCCTCAGTTCTCAAGCGGAATCGTCAAGGTAGCGGGCAGCCTGATCCGCTCAGCCTTCCTGATGCGACGCCAGCAATTCGTATCTATGCCTATTGGCTGAATGACAGTTCGGTTTTGGATATCAAAAAGCAGTGGGAAGAGGCCGAATATCCTAAGGGGGATGCGTTTTCGATTTCGACACTGACCAGTGAGTTGCAAGGAACATGGTGGGAGGTTGACCTAGCGGACTTTGTGTTTGCGCCACAGGGTACGGAAGAGGCCATTGGCAAGTTCGTTTCATTGCCTGCTTCCAACATCTGATGAAAGTGCTAGGGCTCTTGTGATCCGCGGTTGCTGGTGAGGCCCGGCCGAGTTGGCGCTTCGCGCTGGCACCCGAGACCAAAGAGTATCCCGATAGATTGTCGGTTCCCGGTCTAAAAGGAATCAGTCCAGGGCTGCTGCCGGTCAGAGGCTGCGTTGGGTTGTGGCGGCTACTCGCGAACGGCAGCTTTTGGCCGAAAGCTGTCATCCGCGAACGGCAGCTATCGGCCAAAAGCGGACATTCAGAGGGCCACTGCGGTCATTAAGAAAAACTCCAGCAAAGTGAGTGAGGCAGCCTTGGAGCTGCTTGAGACTCAGGTTTATGATCACATGATTTCAAAATGCCTGCATGGGGTTTCCTCTCATGGATAAACAGCTCGGACGCTTACATACCACTGCTTGTTTTAATTCTGCTTCTACGTTTAACGAGCCAACATTGCGCACCAAGGCGTATGCCAATGCTGCTCTCACAGAAATTGTGAAGCTCCAGCTCGAACAGCCTGAAATCCTGAGCACGCTGCTCAAAGGTGGAAACCAAGGCACAAAGTTATTGAACACCGCCCCCTATCAGGTGAGAAAATCACTAGATTGGAGACACCTGCGAACCGTCATCGCATTAGCATTACAATAAATTTATAGGTCGCATCATGAACGCGAAAAAGACACTAGTAACGCTAGAGTTTGACTTGGGAAGTAATCACTTTGTCGGCAGCTCCGATGCGATCACGGACAGTGAAAAAGATATAGGTAGAAGAATTATAAAGTCTCTATCTCGTACATTTTTAGATATTTCTAGCGCATGGATCAAAGACTTTGAAGAAAAGGTTTCAAGTGGTGAGTGCGCTGAAGCTTATGAGGTTTTCGAAAAAAATCAAAGCCTTTTTCAGTTCTCTAAAAGCACAGATATCCTCATTGCCCTACTAAAGCTAGATGTATCAAAGCTAGAAAAAGAGCAACGCAAGGAATACTTGTTATTTCGAGTTGCATATTCTGCTCATATTGGCAGGCGGCATTTGACTCAAAATGACTTGGACTCATTACTAGATGAGTTTCGCGACGATCTTGATCCTGTACTTATTCAAAATCTTTTTCTTGAAAAAGCAAATGTTGCCGCTCAAGAAAATCTTCGTAACAAAGCGTCCGTTCTATATAGAAAGGTTATTGAGTTTCCCGATGCAGATCCTGGAACCATTGCGTGGGCCTATCAAGGACTATCCTTAATTTCTGATAATGAAAAAGACCGGATTTCTTTCACTGAGAAAGCCGCCGATAAGCACTTGGAGAGTGGTAATCGCCAACAAGCAATTGTTAATTTCTTGGTTCTATCGGAATCAATGGAGAATAGTAGTCCTGAAAAATCCTTGGAGTTGATTGATCGCTGCATTGATCTTTATAACTCAGAAAAGCTACTGGATCGCGACCTTATCGGCTCCTTAAATTACAAAAAAGCACAGTATCTACACCGTATCGGTCAGCCTCAGGAAGCTATGAGCTATGCAGTTCAATCAATTGAACTGCGCAAAGGTTTAATAGGTAATGAGATAGACCTTCATGCCAATTTTTCCCTTGCCAGCATAATCGCTGAAGAGATAGGCGATCATGAAGCCGCAGTAAATTACAAAGAAGAGGCGCAATGTATCTCCAGCCTAATTGATGATCTAGGGTTCGATTTGCGGATGCGACTCAGTGATGCCATGATGAGCAATGGCGCCATCAATGAAGAGTTATTCTCTGAGATTATTGCCTTTCAAGATGAGTCAATTCTTTCTGCCGCACTGCTTTACCAATCGTGCACAGCCGACCTAAGCACTGAAGAGGCATTAGAAAGCTTGGATAGGGCCAGGTTAATTCTCGAGAAAGACAAAGACGGCGATAAGCGACTGCTTGAGATTGTCTATTTTTCTATCGCAGAAAGATACCGAAAGGAAGGAATGATTTCCGAGGCTCTTGCTAATTATAAGATGTCATTGTCCTATAATCAGTTCTCAAGCTCTGCAGCGCAAAACTGTCTTGCAATGCTATTTGATGCCAATCTATGGGTGGAGGCAGAGAGCCTTTTGCGGGATCGAATTGAGCTGGTCGGCGAGCTCCCTAATATTTGCTTTGCGTATGGCAAGGCTTTGTGTGAAAGCGGAAAATATACTCTGGCGCTCAAGTATCTTAGTAAGTCTGATGCAGGTATTAAGCAAAGAGAAGCATATATTTCCAAGTGCCTGAACAACTTAAGTAATCATGAGCTGGCTAATTTCACCGGCCACAATGTCGCCAAGGAAAAGCCAGTCAGTGCCGATATTTTCTATACTGCCCTAGAGGAGTTTGCAGCCTCTATTAGTTCAGATTCAAGGATGCACTTCTGGTATCAAGATAAAGAAATCAAAGACTATAAGTGGGTTAGTAAGCCTGAGGAACTAGCCAAGCAAATGCTGATTACCTTTCTGAATGGAAAATTCGGAAAAGGCGAGATGGAAATTCTCCAAGAGCCTAGAGCTGGTGCGGGATTCATCGATTTATATGCAATATTGCCTGGCGGACTCAGGGTGGTTGTCGAGCTTAAAATGTGCGGCGGCGGATATACTTCCACATATGCAATTTCGGGTGAGAGTCAAATTATTCACTACCAAAAGAATAGGAATACTAATCTTGGATATCTAGTCGTCCTCGATGGTCGCATGAGGGACTTTGGGATGGGGTTTAAAAAGCTTCAAACAATTAATACTCATACAATCTACAGCGTTGCGGCAGATATGCGCCCTAAGATAGATAAGAAAAAATCGAACTGACCTCTAGCGAAGAGATGTATTGCTTGCTTCTAAGCAAAATCTAAGCTGTGGATAGAAGGGGGTCTATAAGCGTGAGCGCATTAACTTGGGACGATTTATTTGTAGAAGCTGCGAATCTCGACTTTGACGCCTTGCTTCAGGAGTGGCCCGGCGTGATAGCTGAGCAGATCCGCCCAACCGGAGCGTCGGTGTTTGGCGATCTTTTTTTGAGCGCAAAACCGGCGAAGTAGAGAAGTTTGATGTGCTCAAGGGCGGACTGCACTTTGTCGCGGAGAGCTTTCAGCAATTTTCCAAATTGATGAACTCCCAGGAGTGGCAGGAACAGAATCTCCTGAGCCAAGGAGTCGCGCTGCTCCATGAGAGGGCGTCCTTCGTGATGCGGGACAGTTCTTCGGATTTGCCCCCCATCCAGCGCTTGTAGGCGAAATAGATTGGTCGCGAGTTTTACCGCTAAACGCCAAGGTGTGGAATTCGATCTGTGCACAGACGCTAATTGGTGTCCAAGCCGTAGAGGTACCAGTATCGCCTCCCGTTGCGACCAAACATGCCTGGTGGAAGTGGAAGAAAAAATAACGGCGGCGCTGACTGCTAGCCTAGTCGGCGCCCGCCATCGGTTCACTTTTGACCGTCCACTTCTGGCCGACATGAGTCAGTAGCCGTAGGTGCAGCCTACTGATACCGGTCAGTCATGAAAGGCAGAAGCAGTGAACGCGGACATATGCCAGCGCTAAGTTAGAGCGGCTTCCAAAGCCTCCTCATCCACAATGTCGTCAGAATCGAAGATGCCGGTTTCAGCAATTTTTTCTCGAGCGTTTTCGATGTCCTGCACGAACATGACCACAGCGAGATCCTTGGTCGCTCGAGAGCAACACACGTAGAAAAGCCTTCTGGTGCGATCCATCACGCTATCCCTGCCCTGTGCTAGGTTTTCCAGATCAGTATCTGAGGGCTCCACAATGCCGAAGTATTTTTCGTAGGAGAACTGCCTTTGTCCTCTGCCTTCTTCGTCATCTATGAGCACCAAAACGCGTTCGAATTCCGCCCCCTTCACTCCCTGCTGGGTCGCAAACGGTGAAAGATCTTCGAGGTAGTGACGATAGCCAGCCAATTCACTGACACCGCAACGTAGGAAAGCCGACACGGCGGGGATCTCAGGATCATCATCGTCGGCTGTGCGGTCTAGGCCCAAGTATTTTGTCCACGCTTCGTCCAGTTGTAGCAGACCTGCTGCCTGGGAGTGAACGAGCACGTCCTGCAGCAATGCATCGCTCGAAAAAATAAGTCTGGCCAACTCTGTCGTGGATGTTTGCAATGCCCGAAGCACCGCTACCGGATCGCTACCGACCAGAGCCGTTGGCTGCAGTAACGGACATTCCGAACGCAGAAAAGTCATGACGTCGAGCCTTCGGTCTTCTGAAACCGCCGTTGCCAAGGGTAGCAAGTAATTCAGAAACGGCCGCAGCGGCCATGCGGTACCGTCCTTAAGGCCCTCTTTGATGGACGGTGGTGCATCGTTGTCATTCAAAGCAGCGTAAAGATTCGGAAAGCCGAGCCTCGCTGCCGCCATCCGATGCACGACAACCAAAACCCTGAAGTCAGCGACAGGATCATCACTCACCCAATGATCGTCATCGTTCGTACGCCGCATCCATTCACGAACTTTAGCTAGCTTCATAGAGCGATGGTCATCTGCTCTCAGTAGGAAGAATCGAACAGATCCCATAACAGGTTCAGGATTGCCGTCGACCCAGTTCATCCGGCCTCGTGTTTGAGATAAACCGTCATCGGGCTCCCGGATAGCATTCACTACCTGGAGCACTCGCAGCGGACACCTGAAATTTTCTGGCTTGGTGATTTGCTCCCAGCCTTCGGCTGTCTCAATAACTCCAGCACCTTCAAGGTAGATTTTTTGCATCGGATCGCCAAAAAATCCGAGGCAGAACTCCACAGGAGTCGTCTCGGCGATCCTTCTAAATGCAGCCACTACTTCCGGACGCGTGTCTTGGCTTTCATCAATGAAAAGGACTGGATACCTGCTGGCGATGACATCACGAAGCAACTGGCTCTGCTCGATTAGCTCGACCGCCGCCGAAATAACGTCGAAGTGCCCGAGTACACCTCGCCCGAAATCGCTTCCGGCGCCGTAGTTAAAATGAGTCAAATGCCTTACGGCCTCAAGGTGACGCTGATAACGCGCGATATCTTTCACGAGCCGCTCACGAGTTGCTGCCCGAGTCCTAGGCTTGTCGTGATGCTGCTGCGCTTCGGCGATTTTCTCGTGGATCCTTGCGATGACCCAAGCCTTCAAGTTCACCTGGAAGGGCCTGATTACCGTCCACAGAAAACTATGAATCGTCGAGACATGGAATAGCGGATCGTTACCTACGTCCCCCCAGATCTCCTTGACCGCTACTTCAGTGTAGGTAATGCAAGCAACTCTCTGACCACGCATGTTGAGCTTTAGTCTTCGCGTCTGGCCAAGGTGCGCAAGGGCTTTTACCAGCGACGTCGTCTTTCCAGAACCCGCGCCAGCAACCATGACAAAGCTGCGTTGAGGGCGCTGGTCCAGGCACAACCTTAGTTCGATATCTGCTTGAGTATCCGGCTGACCGATACGCGCTGTCATACCTCACCCCCGTTGAGAAGCGCCTCCGCCTCAGCTACTGCGGGCGGTGGCGGGGCGACCAGATCCTCCAACCAACGAAGACCGTCCGAAATGTAATTTGGCACCGTCCATGCCGACGGCTCTTGAGCCAGCAGCCCGAGAGCGAAATCAGTTTTACGAAAACTTGAGCTTTTGACCTTACGGTAAAGGCGCTCCGCAATACCTGCGATTTCCAGATTGTTGGAACCCTTGATACGTAGGCCGAGATCCTTGCGGTCCAGGTGCTGCGTCCAGGTTAGATTTTGCAGTGCAAACGCTTCCTCCAACGTCCTGCCTGTCCTCACCTGAGTCGCTCCGCCCCACACCACCGCTACTGGAGTCTGGTAAGCAACGCGTACAAGGGCGCCGCCTTCTTCGTTTCGGAGTTGAGTGCGCTGTTCGGCGGTCGCAGCCAGCAAATCGTCAATCGTGGTGTGCCCAGGCAGCCACTTGATCAACGTCTGGTTTGAAGTAAGAGCCCCGGCTTCATGAACCATGCACGCCTTGCGCCCTTTACGTCTCGCTTCAGCCTCCTCCGCGTCCTCATTGTCGTCAGGCTCTGCATCCGCAGGATCCTCATCAACCGGCAACTCGCCGTTTGCGGCTAAAGCGCCCGCTGCGGGCGGAGAAACACTGTCAATGTCGGTCACGATCAGCGAAGTGAGCCCCAAGAAATCAATGAGGCCTTTGAATCGATGCCCGAACGCACCTCCCACCTCTAAAACGCTCAAATAGTTCGACTGAAGGCGAGGTGCAGCTTTAGCAATCATTTGCGGCATCAGCAGCCGCTCGACGTTCCCTTCAACCAAAATGGCCGCATCAGCGAAGAACATGTCGCAGTGAGTTAGCCTGAGATATCGCTCAAGAAAATCCCTGGTGCGGTCATTCGGGTCGTTAGGATCTAGGGCCGCCTCATAAAAAGATGCCATGCTGAGCACTTTAGATTGCTGTATGCCGGCATCCGCTACTCGCCGAAAATATCGAATAGGTTTGAAGCCTCGCTCGTAAAGAACGTGAGGTGAGTGCGTCGAGACTACAAGCTGGCTGGTGCAAAATGGGCTGTCTTCCTCGGGCACGGCGAGGATGTCTAACACTTTCCGAACGAAAACCTGCTGCAGCTGTGCATGGAGATGCGCCTCCGGCTCTTCTATGAATATCAGGTGGAGCGGTGGGCGGTTTTCCTCAATGTCCAACCATCGACTGTGAACATCGAGCAGTTCAACAACCATATAAATCAGGTTCTTGAAACCTAGGCCGTTGTACCTATCAGGCAAGGTTGCCGTGACCTCTGCTGCTCCGAGAGCGCCGAGCGCGTAGTGCACACGTGCCCCTTCATGGCTACTCAGAATGGTCGCAGGGTTCAATGCAGTCTTGATCAGCAGCCGAGGATTGTTGACCCCGGGATAGCCCAGATCGGCCAGCCGCTCCAAAGTGGGTCCGAAGACACGTTCCAGGTGGTCATTCAGCAGGCTCTCGGACTGGTATAGTGCGCGCTGAGCGTCATAATCCTCGCCGCGCTTCTCAAGGTTCCTTTCATAGAAACGACTCAAACAGCGGGAGAGATCTTCAGATCGAGATCCAGCATTGGAGTCGGACAGGTGACGCTGAGCATGTAAACAGTCGACCTTTACTAAGCTAGCCAGCACATCCCTTCCACTGCGACCCTTATCAGGAATCAGGCGTAGAGGCACGAAACCATCAAGCTGTCTAAACTCAGGGTCAAATCCGGCGCTATCGAGTATGTAGTACCTCAATTCGAAATCACGCCGTAGCCTGTCACCTACGGTATCTGCAATGAAGTCACAAAGGTCACGCGGTCGCGGGTTGTACCCGTCTTGCCCAATGGCTGGCTCCACGTCTCCCTGTGCCACGCCTTCCTCTGCTGGCTGCAACAGAGCATGCCGCGCGCTGGCCCGTGCTTCTTGGAAACTGCTTCTCAGAAGGCCGGCATCTGCTGCTGCGAGCTCCACTCGAATACCAACCCGGCTACCTTGCCAATCTAGGCTAGGTAGCAGATCTACAACTCGATGCAGATCGGCTGGCGTGACGCAGAACCAGATGTCGAGGGAAATGGTTGGCAGTTCGACTCCGTCCGCCCCTTCTCCGAAAGCGTTGATGGCGTCCCAGCACTCTGAGCTGAAATCATGGAGGGTAAATCGATCCTTCGAAGCGGAGGTAAAAAGCTGCAAAGCGTGCGCCGCAGATGTTTTACCGCTGTTGTTGGCCCCGACGAATATTGAAATATCGGACGCCAGATCGATGCGAGTGTCCTTCAGACGACGGAAGTTACGCACCCAAACGGTCTCAATATGCATATCCTTTCGTTCCCTGAAAAATAGTTTTTGAATACTGAACTACTCGCTTCCACTTTCCCAGACACGCCAAGTAATTTAGTCGGGTGAACGGGCCCTCTGACCAATGTCCGCTTCTGGCCGATCGCTGCCCTTCGCCAGAGGCTCCTATGGGTCGGATAGCGACGGTCTAGCATCGAACGTCACTATGGATGATCAGACTTCCGTCTGTTCCGCCATTTCCAGGGCATCATCTACCTCGACTCCCAAGTACCTGACGGTGCTTTCAAGCTTCGTATGACCAAGCAGGAGTTGGACAGCTCTCAGGTTCTTCGTCCTGCGATAGATCAATGATGCCTTGGTTCTTCGTAGCGTGTGAGTACCGTACAGGGTTGGGTCAAGGCCAATTGCTGTTACCCACGCTTTAACTATTCGAGCATATTGCCTGGTGGAAAGATGGTCTGAAGAGTGCAGCCGGCTCGGAAACAAGAAGTCCTCGCTGCGTAGGTTCGCCTGAAGCTTCCAAGCTTCCAGAACCATGCGGGTTTGTTTAGTAATTTCAAATTGCACTGGGTGGGTTTTCTGCTGCATCACGATGGCCCGTGACGACACATGTTCCCCATGGGCTATGTCCCGGACTCGCAGCTTGGTTAAGTCACAGGCACGCAGCTTGCTCTCGATGGCCAAGTTGAATAGGGCCAAATCACGTGTCTTCTCAGCAAGCTGAAGTCTTGCGCGGATGGCCCAGACATCTCTGGCTCGGAGCAGGGCTCAAGGAGCCCAGCGCACCCGAAGGCCCCCCTCGCGCAACCGCCATCACACGAGAAATAGGCGCTCTCGCGTGAGGCGTGCGCACAGTCGCTGATACGTGGACAATAAGGCGCCCCCAACTACAGACAAAGGAAACGCGCGCATGTTGAACACGGATGAACCGGTTACCGGGCTGGTCGATGCCTTTGGCTCGGGGGCGGGTTGTATTGGCAACGCTGAGCAATGGACGCTGGTGTTCTACCTGGCCGCCTGGAAAAGCCAGGACGGTGCCCTGACGCAGCAGCGGCAGCGGTGTGAGATGCCGGTAGAGAAGAGTGCAGTCGAACATTGGATGCGTCAGGTTCGTGCCTACAGTCAGCATACCCTCCATGTGCAGGGGGAGGCGGCGAGCGGTGCAGTCCTGGTGCGCAGTATTACGCCTTGTCAGGCCGCCGATGCCGAGCTGAAACGCGTTGCGGACGATCTGCAAATCCCTGTGCGGTTGGATACCCCGGAATTTGGCGTGCTTGAGCGGGAAAAGTGCTCCGATCAGTTTGAAGGGACGGCGCTCTGGAACGGTTCAGAGATCAACCTGCTGTTGCGTTGCGCCGACCCTGAGAGCCCTCAGGCTGTCATCTCGCTAGCGGCGGGCCTGTTTCAGGCACAGCAGCAGTGGCATCGTCGTATCAGCGATTTTGCGTTGAGCCAATTGTTGCCGCTGAAGAACGAACACTGGCTTGGCGAGGATGAAGCGCAATGCACTGCTGCAGATTTCCTGTCACGCATGAAGCTGCTGACCATCGAGATCGACGATGCCGGGGATTTCACCTTTTGGCATGAGGACGGTGAGTTGTTCTTCGGCCATGCCATCGAGGTGCGTGGCAATCTGGTCGATGGGCCGACGGACGCCGATATTCCTGGCTAGTGTGCTGCTGCGTTTCAGCCCCCGCTGGCGGTCAGGATGCTTGCCACCTGCCGTGGTTGGCAGTTGAGGTAGGCCGAGGATTTCAGCCAGCGTTGGTCGGGGTACCAGGAGAACATGAACTGGCCGCCCTTGAGTTTGTCGATAACCTGGCGCGCCACTTGTGGTCGAACAGCCGGGCAGCCCTGGCTGCGGCCGATACGGCCCTGGCGCTTGCTCCACAAGGGGTTCACATAGTCGGCGGCATGAATCACGATGGCACGGTCCCGCGCTTGGTCGTTGAAGCCCGGCTCCAGGCCGTCCATGCGTAGCGAGTAACCGTGGCTGCCCTCATAGCTTTCCTGGGTGCGGAACAGCCCTAGGCTGGACTGGTAGCTGCCTAGGCGATTGGAAAACTGGGTGGCGAAATTTTCCCCGGACTTTTGTCCATGGGCGACCAGGTCGCGCAGCACTACGGTCTTCTTGTTCAGGTCGAAGATCCAGAGCCGGCGTGCCGTGGAGGGTTGCGAGTAGTCGATCACGGCCAGGTGCCGTGCTTGCCGGGCGCCATTGTTGACGGCACATTGCATGGCGCTCAGGGCGCCTTTCAGCGCTTGGGGATTGAGTTCTGGAGCGGCCTGCGAGAGGCTGTCATACAAAGCAGGGTTGTTTGTGTTGGCGGCGAACGTTGGCGTGCAGATCACGCCCAAGGCTGCTGTTGCCAGAAAAAGTCGGCACAAAAAGGTCAGCATGTGTGAAGAGTCTCCCTTGCCACTTTGACTCCTGACATCGTGTCGTCCCCCTCGGCAGCCTAGCTTGTACACTGGCCCGATTGTTTGTCGTATCTGCTGCAAAGGTTGACCGTCAACCGTGACGGCCATGGATTGGAGTAAAGCAGTTGTTCAAAAAGTCCGCATGTTACTTGAGCATTTGCTTGCTCGCTGCGCCATTGGTCGCGTTTGCCGAAGTGGCGCCTGCCGAGAATCAAAGCCCGCTGCAATTAGCGCTCACCCAATTGGCGGTCGCGTGCCCGGGCCTGGCCAAGCACGTGGACACGCCGACGCAGGCGCTGCTGCAGGCCTTCTATCAGCAGCAACAGGGCCTTGCGGTGTGGTCGGTCAACGGGCGTGTGGCGGCCTTGCAGGCCGAGTTGCAGCACGTGGCCGACGATGGCCTGGACCCGGCCAACTACGCGTTGCCGGCTGGCAATGGGGCGGGCGACGCGCTGTGTGCTGATATCCAGATCAGCCAACAGTACCTGCAGGCTTTACAGGATCTGCACTATGGTCGTTTGCAGCAAGCGCGTTTCGAGCCCCTGTGGCATGCCAATGAGGTACAACGCGACCGACAGGCCGAGGTGCTGGCGCTCGCCGGTCCGGGGCTGCAGAACATTGCCGGGGCCTTTGCCCAGGCCCGCCCGAGCCTGGAACAGTATCAATACCTGCGTCATGTGTATGCCCAGCAGCGCCAGCAGCCGTTGCCCCACTGGCAGTCGCTTGCCAGCGGCCCGTTGCTGCGCCCGGACATGCAGGATGAGCGGGTGCCGCAGCTTGCACAGCGGTTGTTGAACGAGGGCTATTTGAGCAGCCTTCCGGTTACCGTCGATTCGCACTACAGTGCCACGCTGGTTAATGCAGTGAAAAATTTCCAGCTGAGCCATTCGCTGCAAGCGGACGGGGTGATCGGGCCGGGAACCTTGAACGAGTTGAACGTCAGCCCGGCGGCGCGGCGCGAGCAGTTGCGCATCAACCTTGAACGCTTTCGCTGGCTGGCCCAGGAAATGGAGCCTACCAGCCTGTTGGTCAATGTCGCGGCGGCCCAGTTGATCGTCTATCAGAACGGGTTACCGGTATGGCAGACGCGCACGCAGGTGGGCCGTGCCGAGCGCCAGACCCCGCTGCTGAAGTCCCAGGTAACGCGCCTCACCCTGAACCCGACCTGGACGGTGCCGCCAACCATTCTGCGTGAAGACAAGCTCCCGGAAATCCGTCGGGATCAGGCCTTCCTGAGCCGGCAGAACCTTCAGGTGCTGGACAGCGATGGGCAGCCATTGGCGCCGGAGGATATCGATTGGGAGAATCCCGGCAACATCCTCTTGCGTCAGGGTGCGGGGCCGAGGAACCCGCTCGGGCAGATGGCGATTCGTTTCCCCAACCCGTTTTCGGTGTACCTGCACGACACGCCCAGCCAGGCGCTGTTCAACAAAGGGCCTCGCGCGTTCAGCTCGGGTTGTGTGCGGGTCGAGCACGCGTTGCAGTTGCGCGATCTGTTGTTGAGCCCGCCCGAGCGTGCCCGCACGGACCAGCTGTTGAGCACCGGGCTTACCCATGAGTTCCGCCTGGCAACGCCAGTACCGATTGTGCTCAGCTACTGGACGGCTCAGGCCGACCGCCAGGGCAAGGTGTCCTACGCTCCGGATATTTACGGGCGTGATGGCGCATTGTTGGCCGCGCTGGCGGTGAAGCGCTGACGCGGTCGGGCAAAACGCCCGATTTTGTTCTGTTCACAGCCGTGATGCACCAGCGCGTAGCGGCGAGTACCTTCCGCTACGCGCATTCTTATCCCTGTACCTCGATTCCTCCGGTGTTCCTGTCGATCCATGCGGGTTTTTGTTACCTCCTTGGAGGTAACGGCAGGCAGTTTGGCAGATAGATTGCTTTTACCTTCGGGAATGAAATTTTCTTTTTGGGAAATTTTGTTGACGAACCTGAGGCTAGGGGCGGGCGATTGATCGCACGCCACTTATGAGAGCAATGCTGCATCACTGTTGAGGAATACACATGAACGGCTCTTTCAGAGGTGGCCGATTGGCGGCGGTCGCTGCGCTCACGTCAGTGACGCTCCCTACGTGGGCGGCGGATCAGCCGCTTGCGCTTAACAGCGGTGACACCGCCTTTGTGACGACGTGCGCGTTGGTGGTGTTGTTGATGACCTTGCCTGGCTTGGCGTTGTTCTATGGTGGCCTGGCACGTAGCAAGAATGTGCTCTCGATTCTGATGCAGGTGTTTTCAGTTGCATCGTTGATGTCGGTGCTATTTGCCATTTACGGCTATTCCCTGACGTTCACGTCAGGTGGCGAATGGCAAGCGGTTATTGGTGGGCTCGATAAACTGTTTCTCAAGGGCGTAGGCCCCGACGCACTTCAAGGCACCATTCCTGAGTTGCTGTACTTCTTGTTCATGCTGCTGTTCGCAGCCATTACCCCGGCGATCATCTGCGGCGGTTTCGCTGAGCGGATGAAATTTTCGGCGGTCATGGTGTTCATGGCCATCTGGTTGACGATCAATTATCTCCCCATGGCGCATATGGCTTGGGGAGGCGGTTGGGTGTTCGACCTGGGTGTTCAGGACTTCGCGGGCGGTAATGTGGTGCACGTCAATGTCGGCATTGCATCGCTGATCGGCGCCTTCCTGCTGGGGCGCCGTCGCGGCTACGGAACCTCGGCGCTGGCGCCGCATAACATGACCATGACCATGACCGGTGGCTCGATGCTGTGGGTGGGCTGGCTGGGTTTCTGTGGCGGCTGTGCATTGGTGGCCAATGGTTTTGCCATGCTGGTGATGGTCAACACCATGCTCGCCAGCGCGGCAGGGGCGTTGGCGTGGTTGTTCGTCGAGTGGAAGCATCGTGGCAAGCCGAGCATGCTGGGTGCGTTGTCCGGGGCTATTGCCGGCCTTGTCGCGATCACGCCGGCCTGCGGTTTCGTAGGCCCAATGGGGTCTATCCTGCTGGGTTTGATCGTTGCGCCGATCTGCTTGTGGGCCGTGGAAAAACTCAAGCCGATCCTTGGGCTGGATGACGCATTCGATGTGTTTGGCGTGCATGGCGTTGGCGGTATCGTCGGCGGTTTGCTGACCCCGGTATTTGCCATGACCTCTCTGGGCGGGCTGGGTTTCAGCGGGGAGCGCGGCGTGCTGGATCAGTTGTTGGTCAATGGTGGCGTCTTGGCGTTCAGCATCCTGTTCTCGGCGGTGTCGAGCTTTATCGCCTTCAAGGTGGCCGCCGTGCTATGCCGTGGCCTTCGTGTCGACGAAGAACATGAAGTGGACGGTCTGGATCTGTCGTCTCACGGTGAAGTGGGCTACAAGTACTCGAATTAAGGAGCGCACTCATGAAAGTGATCACTGCGATCATCAGGCCTTTCAAGCTCGACGATGTACGTGAGGCCTTGGCTGAAGTGGGAGTGACAGGGTTGACGGTGACCGAGGTCAAGGGCTTCGGTCGGCAGAAGGGGCACTCCGAAATCTATCGGGGCTCTGAATACGTTGTCGACCTGATTCCCAAGATCAAGCTTGAAGCGATTGTCACCGATGCGCTGTGCGAGGCAGCGCTGGAAGCCATCATCAACGCTGCACGCACGGGCAAGATCGGTGATGGCAAGCTGTTCGTCACCGAGGCGTCGCAGGTTGTCCGGATTCGTACCGCAGAGGTTGGCGCCGACGCGGTCTGAGCCTCGAGGGTGGGCGAAAGGGGCGACCTGTGGATGCAGGTCGCCCCTTTGCATCACGGTTGATGGTCGGTGTTTTTCAGGGTGTTGTTATGACCGCTCTACAGATTCGCACCGTCGGGGTCACGGACATCCAGGTCCATGACATCTACCTGGGCCTGGGTAGCAACCTGCGCCGGCAATGGCATTTGAGTCAGGCGTGCATCGCGTTGCGGGCGTCACTGGGGCCATTGCGTTGTTCTCCGGTCTTTGAGAGCAGCGCGGTCGGGCTAGAAGCACCGGCCTTTTTCAATATGGTCGTGCAGGCGCAGACCACCCGTTCCCTGGCCTCCCTGGTTGCTGAGCTCAAGGCGCTGGAGGCGCATTTCGGCCGCTGCCGGCAGACCCCGGATCAGGTCAGCCTGGACATTGATCTGTTGATGTATGGCGAGCAGGTTGGACAGTTCGGTGACCTTGAGTTGCCACGGCCAGAGATCCTGGAGCAGGCCTTTGTGCTTAAACCCCTGGCCCAGCTGGCGCCAACCTGCCGGCATCCGCGCAATGGGCAGACGTTCAGCGAGTTGTGGAACGGCTTTGTCGTAAACGCACCGCTGACAGCGGTTGAGCTGAGTTTGCCGTCGCTGGGCTGAGGGCGCTATCCGTGAAGGGGCAGGTGAGGGCGCCTGCTGCGCAAGAGCCACCGACATCTCTGCCGGTGGCCCGCGTCTCTGGCAACGGCTGGCGAGTGGGGCTCAGCTGAAGATAACGGTCTTGTCGCCGTTAATGAACACCCGGTGCTGCAAGTGGTACTTCAGTGCTTTGGAGAGTGCAATGGTCTCGGTATCCCGGCCGATTGCCACCAACTGCTCGGCCTGGTGGGCGTGGTCAACACGCTGAACTTCCTGCTCGATGATCGGGCCCTCGTCGAGGTCGCTGGTCACGTAGTGGGCGGTGGCGCCGATCAGTTTAACGCCACGTGCGTAGGCCTGGTGGTAGGGTTTGGCACCCTTGAAGCCGGGCAGGAAGGAGTGGTGGATGTTGATTGCGCGGCCAGACAGCTTGCGGCAGAGGTCGTCGGACAGAATTTGCATATAGCGCGCAAGCACCACCAGGTCGGTTCCGGTCTCCTCGACGATTTTCATCAGTTCGGCTTCCTGCTGGGCCTTGTTGTCTTTGTTCACCGGCAGGTAGATGAAGCGGATACCCTCGCGTTCGGCCATGTGCCGCAGGTCGAGGTGGTTGGAGACAACAGCGGTGATCTCCATGTGGAGCTCGCCTTTGTGATGGCGGTACAGCAGGTCCACCAGGCAATGGTCGAACTTGCTGACCATGATCAGCACTTTGGGCGGCTGGCTGGAGGAAAACAGTTCCCATTGCATCTCCAGTGGCGTGGCAACGTCAACGAAACCGCTGCGCACACGGTCGATGTCGGGCTCGCAACCGTCGTTGAAGCGGAACACCGCGCGCATGAAAAAGCGCGAGGTGACTTCGTCGTCAAACTGCGAGAGTTCGCTGATGTAGCACTGTTGGTTCGCAAGGAAGGTGGTGACGGCGGCGACGATACCCGAGCGTGCCGGGCAACTGATTTTCAAGACGAACTGGTTCATGGCGGGGTGATCCGATGGAGGGAATGGGTGACAGCACACGGGGCGCGCGGGTGCGGCCCCGTGTGTCGGGTTAGCCTTTGGCGGTACGTTTTTTCTTCTCGGGGTCGTCGAACGGCATTTCATGGGCGATGGCGCTGGCTTCCAGGCTGCCTTTGACCACCAGTGGCGTGCCATGCACGGCGATGGCGGTGTCCATTCGGGCGATGGCCAGGGAACGTTGTGTCAGGCGTGAGTACATAGGGCAGGTGATAACGCCGACCTGCTTGCCGTCCTGCCATAAGGTATCGCCTGGTTCGGCGGCGAGTGGGGCGTCTATCAGTACGCCGAAGATCTTGAAACGCTCCTGACCTTGCAGGCGGTAGTGCTCGTGGGCGCCGCGAAAGTCCTGCTTGCCTGGCGAGACGGTGAAGTCCAGGCCCAGCTCCCAGAGCGTGTCCCCGGCTTTTTCCTGCGCAAACGGGTACATCTCGGAATTGTCATAGGGAAAGAACAGCAGGTAGCTTTCGGTGCGCAGCCAATCCAGGGCGAGGAACGCACAGGGGATGATGCCCAGAGGACGGCCTTTCTCCAGAATGGTGTCCCAGATCAAGGGGGCATCGGCGGCCTTGCAGAAGATCTCATAGCCGCGTTCGCCGGTGTAGCCGGTGCGCGAGATCATCACCGGGCGACCGAAGAGTGTGGTCTGGACATGGTGGAAGTAGGGCAGGTCGCGAATGCCCGGCACGTGTTCGGCAAGGAAGTCCACCGCCAAGGGCCCTTGCAGCGAGAGGTCGTGGAGGTCGTCATCGAACAGCAGGGCGACCTGGCGCCCCGCCGCCTGGCGAACCAGCATCTCATGGCCGTTGCCTGCCCCGTGCACGACCATGAAGGCGTTAGGGCCCGTGCGATAGATCACGCAGTCATCGGCGAACTTCCCGTCTTCGTTGAGCATGCAGGCATACACCGACTTGCCCGGGTAGACCTTGCTGATATCCCGAGTGGTGGCGTAGCTGAGCAGGCTTTCGGCGTGAGGCCCGACGTAGTGGACTTTCTTCAGCCCCGAGACATCCATCAGGCCAGCCTTGGTACGGATCGCCTCGTGATGGTCGGCCAGGTCCGAGGCGTAGGTCCAGGCGGTGCCCATGCCGTTCCAGTCTTCGAGCGCGGAGCCCAGGGCCAGGTGTCGGTCGCGCAGTGCGCTGATGCGCCATGAATGAGCCATTGATCGTTTCCTTCTAACGGGTCGTTGAGAGAGTCAGGCGTGTGGGTCGAACTGGCTGAGCCACTCCAGCAATGGCTGGCGGTAGCGGGTCATGCCCTTGTAGTCGGCGATGGGGGCGGGCAAGTCGCGTAGCACGCGATGCAGGCGCTTGGCCCAGGCGGGGTTGGTGACGAGTTCGTTGAGGCTGATCAGGTAGGTACGAATACTGAACATCAGCCCGTTGCTGCGCGGCAGGCGCGCCATGAATTGCAGCTCGACCCGCAGGTGCACCAAGGCCCCGGCGTTTTCTGCGGTGACGGTGCTGCGGTCGTGGCCCCATTCATGGAAGGTTTCCGGCGAGGTGTCCATGCGCGGATTGATCGTCAGCGTCCAGTTCAAGCGGCGTACCGGCTTGTCCACTTGAATGTTCAGCAGGTATTTCAAGGCACGGTCAAACACGCCCAGTTCATGCGCCATGGGCACTGGGGTGTGCCATTGCTTGAAACTCATGCCGGCGTCGAAGGCCAGTGACCAGTCCGCCGGGCTGGTGACCATGCCCGCATCCATGAACAGGTCGTTGTCGCGCTGGTCGAGCAGGGCGATATCCCCCTGGACCTGGCGGGTAATGAACTCCAGTGGTTCGCAGGGCAGTGTGTCGGGATCGCCAAAGGTAAAGTGCTGATCGATACCCAGAACGTGGTTCTGCCAATGCCATTGGTCACCGGTGCGGGTGAGGCTGAATAGCGTCGGGTAGTCGTTGCTCAGGTGTTCCATGAACATCTGCAGCGCGTCCCAGGAAGCCGTCTGCATATGTGGCATGACCAGATAGCGGCGCGGGTCTTGCTGCACTACCCGCGCCCGCTCGGCCATATCGGAGCGGTAGTGCTCGTCAATGTCGAACCAGTGCTCGAACACCGAGCCCGGCTCGCGGGGCGTGGCCGGTTCGATGTTGACCGAGTACATGTACTGGTCTTCCGGGAATGGGAACGGAAAACGTGCGATCGCATGGGGACTGTTGCTAAAGGTGAAGTCGTCGCGATACGTCTCGATGGGTTTGAGGGTCGGTGTCATGGCCAGGCTCCAGGCAAAAATCAGAGGTCGAGCACCAGCGAGCTGCCGCAGCCGCGGGATACACACGGCATCAGGCGGTCAGCGCGCTCGGTAGCGGCAAGGAAGTGGTCGCGGTGGGTCACATCGCCCTTCACGTAGCGGGTCACGCATTGCCCGCAAACCCCGCCACGGCAGAGGTTGGGAATTTCGACAGCATTGGCCTCGAGGGCTTCGAGCAGGCTTTCGTCAGCGCCGACCTCGATACGCCGTCCGCTCTGTGCCAATTCAACGCTGAACGGTACGCCGGGTTCGGCGCTGCTGAAGGCTTCCCAGTGAATACGGCCGTCCGGCCAGCCCAAGGCACTGGCCTGTTCCCGGACGCTGGCCAGCAGTCGCTGCGGCCCGCAGATGTACAGGTGGCTGCCCAGCGGTTGGTTGCTCAGGATCGGTGCCAGGTTCAGTGGCCGCTCAAGGCTGTCGTAGGCATGCAGCCTGTCGCCCAGGCGCGCAGCCAGCGGCTGTACATAGGCATCGGTGAGGCCGCTGCGATAGGCGTAGTGCAGCTCAAATGAGGCGCCTTCGCGCAACAGGTGCTCGCTGTAGGCCAGAAACGGTGTGATGCCGATACCCCCGGCGATCAGGATGTGATGACGACCCAGGGTATGAATGGGGAACAGGTTGGCGGGGCGAGAGACGTTCAGCACGTCGCCCACCTTCAGGGTTTCGTGCAGGTACCTTGAACCGCCGCGTGAGTGTTCCTGCAAGCGCACGGCAATGCGATAGGCCGTGCGGCCTGCAGGTGCGTTCAGCAGTGAGTAGGCATTGCGCAGGGTGCGTTGTGCCAGCGGAACATGTACCTGGATATGACTGCCCGCCGAGTAAGGGGGCAGGGCGGTGTCGACGGCTTCAAAGGTGATCTCGCGAATCACCGGGGTGATGTTGATGGCAGCCTGCACGCGTACCTGGATAACGTCATTCATGCTGGCAGCTCCGAGTAGGGGGCGTCTGCATTCAGGCAAACGCCCAGGTAGGCACCCAAGCGTCGTGAGAAATGCCCACGCACCTCCAAGGCAACAGCGCAGGCCGGGCATTTCACCGCGTCGGCCAGCGGGTGGCTGTGCACGCTGGAGCAGTGCACACAGTAAACAGGGCGTTGCACGGTTTCGGTTGGGGCGCAGAGGCTGATTTCGTCGTCCGACAAACCGTGCGTGATGGCCTGTGCATGGATCGCCCAGATGAAGGCTTCGCTGCCGAGCACATGCAGTTGCACACCCACATGCAGGCGTGCAAAGCGCTGCTCCAGGACCTGCTGCAGGCTCTGCAGCGAAGGGCTGTCCGCGGCTCCCAGAACCAGGCAGTCGACCTGTCGGGTTTGCGCCAGGCGGCTGACCAGTGCCTGTGTGCGCGGCAAGTCACTGCCGTCGCTGATCACAAGGTGGCACTGGGCATCGGGATTGATTGCCATGGGCGGGTAGTAAGGGACGCTTTTGAATGGAGCATGGGGGCTTGCCGTTGAGTTGGCCATGTGCGCTCTCTGCTGGGTGGATCACCCTGGCAAGCCTGAAGGACTGGCCAGGCGGGATAGGCTCATCAGTGGCAGGGTCAAGTCGTAAGGTCGCGTGCAACGCTTTGATGCAATCGAGGCCTTCAGGCCTTCTGTTGGTGCGCGCTGTTTCGCCTCGGGCAGCGCCTGCGCCTTGCACGGATGGCTCAGGGCGCTCTTTCCTGTTGGTGGATATAGTTTCCTACAGGGAATTACCTGGCAATTCGCTCATTGGGAGTACCTCTTAAGGGGTAATGCAAAGGGGTACGGAACTTGCTCATTGATTCATCCTGCAATGACACCACTGTCGGCATGCAGGAGGAGGGTCTTTGACGGATTGTCCAATGAGCGAGTACGCGGCTATCGACCAGAAGGCGTTGGCGTTACTGCAAACCGAGTTGCTGTTTGCCCTGCTGGGTGAAGAGGACGTCAATCTGCTGCTCGAGGGCTTTGTTGCCCAAGCCTCCAGCCTGCTTGTGGGCGCGAGCCTGCACCTGGACCTGCACATGCCGGCCGCGCCCGAAGACGAACGTGCGGTCAACGTTCACGTGCCCGGCCAAGAGGGGCATGGACGGTTGACGATGAGTGTCGTGGAGGCCGCTCCCGAGGGTGCGCGGACGCTGCTGCTGGAGCTTGCCCGCTTTATTGAGCGCGTGTTGCTGCATGCATTCAAAGGCTCCCTGCTATCACCCGGCCAACGTGCAGTACCGCAGTCGATGATTGCCCGGGAATTGCACGATGGGGTCGCCCAGGAGCTGGCCTATCTGTCACTGCAGACCGCTCGGCTGCAGCGTCGTATACAGCAGCCAGACAAGGCCTTGGCCATCGTCGAGGTGCTCAAGGGCGGGCTGTCGAGGTTACAGCGGCAAGTCCGCGAACTGATCAGTGAAGCGCGGCTGACCATGAACGGCAAAACCCTGCGTGAGTCTCTCGGCGAATCCGTCGAGGAGCTCTCACGGCGCAGCAACATGGTGTTTCATCTGGACAACCGATTGCCCGATGGTCTGTTGTCGGGCGACGTCGAACTGCAGCTGCTGCAAATTGTTCGCGAGGCACTGGTCAACGCGCTGCGCCATGCGCGGGCGCGCAATGTCTGGATCAGCCTTGTCCGTGACAATGCCGCCGGGGTGTTGATGCATGTCGAGGACGACGGCATCGGGCTGCAACCGGCTTCACATGAGGTTGGGCATTTTGGCATGTCCATCATGCAGGAACGGGCGGCGCTGATCGGCGCCGGGTTTGAGGTCGGGGCACGCCAGGGTGGAGGCACTCGCCTGGCGCTGGTGCTCCCAGCAGACGCATTTTCCATGAGGAGTCACCCATGAATCACACATCGATCGTCTTGATTGATGACCATCCCTTATTCCGCCGTGGCCTATCGGAAATGTTCGCCGACAGCGGCGACCATGAAGTGGTCGGGCAGGCGGCAGAAGGGCTGCTGGGGATCGACCTGGTGCTGGGGCTCAAGCCCGATTGCGTCTTGCTCGACCTGCACATGCCTGGCATGACGGGGCTGCAGGTGCTTGAGGAGTTGAACCGGCTCAAGTGTGAATGTCAGGTGATCGTGCTGACGGCCTCGCTTGACCGGGTGGAACTGGTCACCGCGTTGCGCCTCGGGGCTCAGGGCTTCTTGCTTAAAGACACCGATCCCGAGGTGTTGCTCGACTATGTCCGCTGTTGTGGCCGAGGCTCGGCGGTGCTTAACGAGAGCCTGGTGGCCTTGCTCGCGGATGCTTCCGGCACAGCCGTCAGCGATGCGGCAAGCGCGGCCCATGGCCAGTTCGCGGGCCTCACCGAGCGGGAGAAGCAAACCCTCAACCTGCTTGCCCATGGGTTGAGCAACAAACTCATTGCCCGTGACCTGCGGATCAGCGAGGGGACGGTGAAGGTGTACGTGAAGAACCTGATGCGCAAATTGCAGATGCGCTCACGCCTTGAATTGGCGGCCTGGGTTCACCAGAACTGTGCCACCCAGTTTGTCGGAGGGAGGACGAATGCCGTTCACTGAGTTCGCGAGCGTGGCCAACCTGCTGGATGACTTTCCTGTCGCGCTGGTGGTGCTCGATGGCGAGGCACGGATCATCGGGCACAACGCCCACTGGTCACAGCGCATGACGCCGACGGTCGGCAGCCTGCTCAGCGATGCGGTTCACCATGAAGACCAAGGGCTGTGGCAGGCCTTCATCGCCCGTTGGCAAACGCCAGAACCCGTAGCGCAATCCCTTGAGCTGCGGCTGATCGATCAGGGCAACGGGTTGCTCTGGTGTGAGGTGTCTTGCCGGTTCAAGGCCGGCTGTGCCCTGTTGTCGTTTCAAGACCGCACCTCTCGGCGTCAGCAGGAAATTCAATTGCTGGCCAGCCATCGCAGTGCCAGCGACCTGTTGCACAACTTGCCGTTCATGATTTATCGCGGCCGGATCAATCGTGAGTGGAGCATGGAGTTCGTCAGCCGAGGGTGTGAGCAACTGACCGGTTTCAGCGCGCAAGCTATCGAGGACCGGGACGCCGGCGGCTATGGTCGGCTGATCTTGCCGGAGTACGCTGATTACATCTGGTATGGCGTACAAACCGCATTGCTCAGGCGCGAACCGTATTCGCTGACGTATCAGATCCGTTGCGCCAATGGCACGGTCAAGTGGGTGCAGGAAGAGGGCACGGGCATTTTCACCGATGGCGGCGAGGTGCTGGGTATCGAAGGCGCGATTTTTGAGGTGCGGCCAGTCGCCGCTGGCTAGCCAGCGGCGATGGACTTTGTGGCGTCGATAGGTGTTCCGGTTAGCGTGCCGGGTCAGGCGCGCACGCGGCTCTTGTCCGGGTCATAGAAGATCGGCGCACAGACCGTAGCGTCGATGCGTTTTTGCAAACCATCGACTTTACCCACCTGCAGCACTTGGCCAGGCTCCGCGTAGGCCACATCGACCCGACACAGAGCAATGTTGCTGGCCAGCAATGGCGAGCGACAGGCGCTGGTGATAACACCGACCTGCGCGCGCCCGTGGTACACGCCATCACCATGATGAGCCACTTCATTGCCTTGCAGTGTCAGCCCGACCAGTTTGTGCGTGGGATGCGCACTGCGCCGCAGCAAGGCCTCACGGCCAATAAAGTCATCGGTCTTGCTCTTGAGTGGCACACTGAAACCGATACCGGCCTCGAACGGATCGGTTTGGTCGGTGAACTCGTAGCCCGCAAAAATCAGCCCAGCCTCGATGCGCAGCATGTCCAGGGCCTCTAGCCCCAGGGGCACGATCCCCAGGGGTTGGCCCAGGGCCCAGATACGGTCCCAGATCTGTTCCGCATCCTGCGGTGCGCACCATACTTCGTAGCCCAGTTCGCCGGTGTAGCCGGTACGGGAAACCATGACCGGGCAGCCGTCGAAACCGTCCAGTCGTCCTACCAGAAAGCGGAACCAGCCCAAAGCGTCCAGCCCGGGTTGAGTTGCGGGTGTCCAGATCATCTGTTTAAGCAGCTCACGGCTCAGCGGGCCTTGCACCGACAGGTTGTGGATCTTCTCGCTGGCGGACTTGACCCAGACTTTCATGCCGAGCTTTTGCGCCTGTTCACGTAGCCATACCCCGGCGTACTCTTCGCCGCAGATCCAGCGGAAGTTGTCCTGGCCAAGGCGCAGCAATGTGCCGTCGTCGAGCATGCCGCCATGCTCATGGCACATGGCCGAGTAGACCACTTGGCCGACGGCCAGGCGCCTGATGTCGCGGGTCAGGCAGTACTGCAGCAACGCCTCGGCGTCGGGGCCCAGGATCTCGAATTTGCGCAGTGCGGTCAGGTCCATGACGGCAACGCGCTCACGGCAGCCGTAGTACTCGTCGATTGCCCCAAAACCATCGAAGCGCAGCGGCAGCCAACAGTTGCGGTAATTGGTAAAGCTGCCGGTCAAGGCGCTGGTGCGGGAGTGGAATGCTGTCTCTTGGGTCAGCACCGGGTCGGCATCCGCCGTTTTTCGATTGGCCATGGCGATAGAGAATCGTTCCTTGTCGGCGTAGACACGAATATGGATATCGGTCGGGTTCCAGCCGTTGGCCGGGTCGATGTCATCGGGGCAGGAGGAACTGGCACAGATCAGGTCGTTCATGGCCCGCATCAGGACGTAGTCACCCGGCCGCGACCAGGGCTCATCCATGACCATCTGTTGATGGGCGTCGATGGCCGTATTGAAAAAGAAGTTGATCGCCGGCCAGCCGCTGCGAGCCTGTACACCATGAGCCTGCAGGGCACGGCTGAGGTTGTCGCTGCAGTTGTCATGAGCAAAATAGCCATGGCTTTCGTAGTAGCGTGCGGTGCAGGCCAGGGCAAAGGCATCGTGACGGCCGACCGTATCGCGCACAACCTCAAGCATGGGCCGCATCTGCCGATCGAAGAACTTGGCGAACAACCCAGGGGCTGGATAGGCATTGCCGTTCAGGGTGCGGGTAACGGTTTGGTCGAGGTCGAACTCCAGGCCCTTGTCCAAGTCTCGACGGTTCAGGGCAACGAAGTCCGAGGACTGGCGCCCGGCGACATCGATGACCTGAATGTACTGCCCCTTGCTCACGGCATAGCTGCGGGCGCTACCGGCAGGCAAGGTAAATTCGTCCACCAGGTCGGCCAGCGGTTCTGGCAGCGTGGGCACATGGACCAACGAGGGATTGGCACGATGCACCCGTATCCGCAGTTCACTGGGTGTTTGCTGGGCGTCCACTGACGTCGCGTGAGCCGGCGCGGCAATGATCAGCAGCAGTGGCTCGCCAAGGGTGAACTGGCGACTGTAGCCTGCCGCCGAGTCGACGCTCCACAGCATCCCTGCGCCAGGCAGGCGCTGGGTGTCGAAGCCACGTTTGGTGAGTGCCTGCAGTATGCGCTGTACCTGTCGGCTATTGCCTGCCAGCGCCTGTTGGATAAAGCCGAAACCGCTGCCAGCGATCAGCCCCAGGCTCGCCAACGCTGGGTTGATCCTGGTGCTGAAGGCCATGACTTCGCAGGGCTGGAGGCCCTCGACATCAGTTATCTGCAGGGTATCGCCCGGGCCCAGCTCGACCAGTGTCAGGCCGCCGCCGTTGACCCGGTAGTGCTCGGTCGCCGCTGTCTGTGTGAGCAGCCCGGGTTCCCATGGTCGTGAAATACGCGGTGCTTGCATGCCGCTTCTCCTGTGTCCTGAGTACCTGGGCGGCTTAGCTGGCGGATTTGACGGTAACGTGTGGCTCGCTGAGGTAGGCCTCCATTGAGTCGTCCAGCGCCTCGAGCCAGGGGGTATGGTGGGGTGGTGACTGGGTGCCGGTCATCAGCGAGCGATAGGACTTATCACGGTAGCCCATGATGTTGGTCGCTTTGTCGTGCTTCCATTGCAGGAAGGTTTCGTTCACTGCCGGGATATCGAAGCTTGGGTAGTCCGTTGCGTCCACCAGTTGCTGGATGTACGCCCCCTGGTACTCGAACATTTGCTGGTTGGTTTGCAGCTCGGCTTCGCGTGCCTGCCATTGCAGGCAGTCGGCGTTGCGGGTGGCTGCGTCAGGCAAGGCGATACGCTGCAGGATCACATCGCGCGCATACCAGGCTTGAGCATCAAACATGTTGAAGGAGTACCACTGGTCCTGCATCCCGAGGTAGATCAGCTTCGGGTTGGGTTCCCAGAAGATCCCCTTGTAGAGATTGCGCGGCCAAAGGCGGTTGTCGGTTTTCAGACTCAGCGATTCAGGCAGGAACGGGAAGTGGTGCTTGTACCCGGTGCACAGAATCACCGCGTCGATCGGCTTGCTGGTGCCGTCGATAAAGTAGGCCCGGTCGTTCTCCAGGCGTTGCAGCAGGGGCTTTTCTTCCCAGTTCGATGGCCAGTTGTAGCCCATGGGCGACGTACGATAGCAACTGGTGATACTGCGGGCGCCATACTTGTAGCACTGCGACCCAATGTCCTCGGCAGAGTAGCTGCTACCGACAATCAAGAGGTTCTTGTCTTTGAATTCCAGTGCTTCGCGGAAGTCATGGGCATGCAGAATACGCCCGGCAAAATGTTCAAAACCTGGGAAGTAGGGGACTATTGGCGTCGAGAAGTGCCCACAGGCATTGATCACGTAATCAAATTCTTCCAGGGTCTCGGTATCGTTCTGGTAGTCATGGGCCAGAACGGAGAAGCGCTGAGTGTGCTCATCGAAGCTGACCTGACGCACCACCGTGTTGAAGCGGATGTAATCGCGTACACCGGCTTTCTCGACGCGGCCCTTGATGTAGTCCCAGAGGACTTCACGGGGAGGGTAAGAGGCGATCGGTCGGCCAAAATGCTCTTCAAAGGTGTAGTCGGCAAACTCCAGGCACTCTTTCGGCCCGTTCGACCAGAGGTAGCGGTACATGCTGCCGTGGACCGGCTCGCCGTTTTCATCCAGGCCGGTGCGCCAGGTGTAGTTCCACATGCCGCCCCAGTCTTGTTGCTTTTCGAAGCAGACCAGTTCGGGAATGGCAGCGCCTTTGTCCCGAGCCGATTGAAACGCCCGAAGTTGTGCCATGCCGCAAGGGCCTGCACCAATAATTGCAACGCGTGAGTTCATGGGTGTGCCTCTTAGTCCGAATTGACATCAGCGTGTTCCGCATCAGTGATGCGATAATTCCTGTCCGGAAAAATACTTGCCCAAAAGGAATCTCTGCTCAATCCGGAAAAAGAGGTATGCCTAAAGAGGTAGCTTGATAGAAACCACTGGCGATATACCCACAAAGAGGTATCTGTGTGGCGCGAAGCCCCTTGTTATAGTCCGACAGGCGTTTGCTCACCCGCGCACTCGCCAGAACAACGCGAGCGTAGTGTTCACTGTCAGGAGAAGTCGCCATGTGGTTCAGACATTCCGCAACCGCGCTGGCCGTTGAACTTACCCGCATGATGAAGTGCCTGTTGGTCGAACAACCGGCAGATATCAATCAGGCCGTGGGGTTGAAGCGTCAACCTGAATTGCTTGCCGTTTTTCAGGCATTGAGCGAGCAATGGCACGCTCATCTGCAGTGGCAGCGTCAGGCTGCCATGGTGCCGACGGCGCCTTGCAGCGCTGAGGACTATCAGCGTTTGCTCGCGCAATTGGCCGATGTCGAGCATCAGCGTCTTGAACTTGAGGCCGAGTTGGCGCATTGCCGCGAAGAACGGGCGGCAACGGCCGAGGTGCAAAATCGTCGGGTAGAAGATGAGCAGGCGTGGGCGCTCACCAGGCAGGCGCTGACAGAGGGGTGTTGGGACCTCACGGTCGTTAATGGTGATGCTGATCATCCGAAGAACATAATCCGGTGGTCTGACCAGTTTCGCCAGCTTATCGGCTACAGCCCTGAAGAGTTCGCAGATGGTTGGGACAGTTTTTTTGCCGTTGCGCAGCCGCAGGACCTGAAAAATGTCATGCGGGTGTTTGCTGAGTGCACGGCCAAAAACTCGGCTCAGTCTACCTACACCGTTGAATACCGCATGCGTCACAAAACCCGCGGTGAAACCTGGTACCGCGAGCGTGGCTGTTGCCTGCGCGATGCTCAAGGTGTGTTGCTCAGGGTGGTGGGTGCGGTACGTGACATCAGTGACGAGAAGGCTGCTGAAGCCCTGCGTACCCGTGAGCAAGACACGATAAGGAACACCTATGGAGAAATCGCCAAGGTGGCAGGTGCGATCAAGGGGATTGCCGAACAGACCAACCTGTTGGCACTGAACGCGGCCATCGAAGCCGCCCGTGCTGGTGAGCAGGGGCGGGGTTTTTCTGTGGTGGCCGATGAGGTTCGCAACCTGGCCAAGCGTACCCAGGAGTCGGTGCAGCAGATTCAGACGATGCTCAAACGAGATGAGTGAACCACCATCACCTGCGCGTGGGCTAGACAGTCGTGATACGCAGTGATGCGGTGTAGAGGCACTTGGAATGTTAATGTTATAAGATAACATTTGTTTCCGGAATCAGGTGCCTCAGCATGTCGCTTCTCGCGTTGGAGAAGGCCCCGGCGGGCTTTCGTTACCCCCTTTCACAAGCACTCGATGCCCTTCCCTGGAATGAGCAGGGCTTGATTGCGGCCATTGCACAGCAGCATGACACGGGCCAGGTACTGATGCTGGCCTGGATGAGCCGTACGGCATTGGAGCAAACCCTGGCCACCGGGCGGGTGAGTTACTGGTCGCGTAGTCGGCATCAGCTGTGGCGCAAGGGCGATACGTCCGGGCATGTCCAGCAATTGATCGAAGCGCGTCTGGACTGCGATGGCGATGCCATCCTGCTGCAGGTGGAACAGCACGGGCCTGCCTGCCATACCGGGCGCCCAAGCTGTTTTTACAATGTGATTTGCGGTCAGCAGATCGAGGTACAGGGTGCGCCGGGAGGTCAGCCGTGAGCAGTGTGCTGATCCGTAATGCCCGCTTGGTCAATGAAGGGCGCATCGTCGACGCTGACCTGCTGGTTGCCCATGGTCGTATCGAAAAGATCGCGGGCAGCATTCAGGGGCGCAACGCCAGCGTGGAAATCGATGCCGCGGGGCAATGGTTGCTGCCCGGCATGATCGACGACCAGGTGCATTTTCGCGAACCTGGCGCACCGCACAAGGCCAGCATCGCCAGCGAGTCACGCGCCGCCGTGGCCGGTGGTATCACCAGCTACATGGACATGCCCAATACCCACCCGGCAACGCTGGACCTGAACGCGCTGGCCGACAAGAAGTCCCGCGCTGCGCGCAGTTCGGTGGCCAACTACGGCTTTCACTTTGGCGTCAGCAAGGACAACCTTGAGACGGTAGCCCGCCTTGACCCGCGCGAGGTGGCGGGGGTGAAGGTGTTCATGGGCGCGTCTACCGGCGACATGCTGGTCGATGACCCGTTGCTGCTGGAGCGGCTGTTCGCCTGTGTGCCGACCGTGCTGTTGGCCCATTGCGAGCACACGCCGTCGATTCTTGCCAATGAAGCACAGTTTCGCGCGCGCTACGGTGACCTTATCAGCCCCGCGCTGCACCCGCAGATTCGCAATGTCGAGGCCTGTTTTCGCTCATCGAACCTGGCGGTGGAGCTGGCGCGGCGTTTTGGTACGCGGCTGCACGTCCTGCACCTGAGCAGCGCCCGTGAGCTGGCACTGTTCGAGGACAAACCGCTGGCTGAAAAGCACATCAGCGCCGAAGTCTGTGTGCATCACCTGGTGTTCGACGACCGTGACTATCCAGCGTTGGGCAACCGCATCAAGTGCAACCCCGCGATCAAGTCCCAGGCGGACCGCGATGCCTTGCGCCAAGCCTTGTTGGGCAATCGCCTGGACGTGATCGGCACCGACCATGCCCCGCACACCCTTGAGGAGAAAAGCGTGCCTTACAGTCAGGCACCGTCCGGCCTGCCTTTGGTGCAGCACGCGTTGCCAGCGCTGCTGGAACTGGTTGAGCAAGGCCTATTGCCGCTGACACGTCTGGTGGAAAAGACCAGCCATGCCGTCGCTGAGCTGTTCGCGATTTCGGAGCGGGGTTACCTGCGCGAAGGCTACTGGGCGGACTTGGTGCTGATCGAGCGCCTGGCGCAGCCGCGCGCTGTCGACCTCGATCCGTTGCTTGCCCATTGCCAATGGACGCCGTTCAGCGGTCGCGCATTTCATCACCGAGTGGCCACCACCCTGGTTTCGGGACAGTTGGCTTGGCATCAGGGGCAATTGTTCGACGATTGCCAGGGCCTGCCGCTGTCTTTCACCCCTCGCCGGTAAATGCCCCTGAGAGGCGTGGATAGAGGCTATGCCTGAGGCTGCTCACTGGCGGCCAGCCTTCGACCCTGAGTAGCATGACGCCGGCAAGACTTGCCAGCATGGCGGTGTAAGCGCAAGCTCTGGCGCTTATGCGGTATCCCCACCTCAAGGACGCAGTGAGCTGCCATGGTCGCGCATACGCCAACGTTGTTTGCCTCCGTTGCCCTTGTGGCAACCATCATGGCGTTCTGCTTGATTCTCGTGGCCCAGTACAACCAGCGTGACGGTGTATTGACCACCGGGGTCGGCTTGCTTGCCCATGCGGCTGCCTATGTCTGCTACACCCTCTATGGGCACGGCCCTTTGTGGCTCACCTATGGCGCGGCCAACACCTTGTTGTCGATTGCTCTGGGTTACTACGCCATCAGTATCTTCCGGATTCGTGACCTGACGGTGCCCTGGCTTCGCGTGTTCAGCCTGCCGCTAGTCATGCTGGTGTCGATGGCGCTGCTGATCGACACCCTGGAACTGCGCATGTTGGCGGCATCGCTGGTGCTGATCCTGCAATGCCTGTTGATTGTTTGTCTGGCCTACCGGTACAGCGAGCCCGGGGGTAGGGCGCAGGTCTTGCTGATTATCGGCGGGAGCATCAGCCTGATCGGCCTGGGCATGCGTGTGGTGGCGATCCTGCTCGGTGGCGCAGCCGAGATGCAATATAACGTCAGCAACCTGACGCAAACCATTTCCGTGAGTATCGGGACGGCGACGGTGATGATGTACTCACTCGGCCTGGTGTTGCTGTCGAAGGAGCGCAGCGAGTCGAAGCTGCAGCATATGGCCCATCGTGATGTCTTGACCGGCATGCTCAATCGACGGGCGATCCTGGAGCGGTTTGCGGACGAACTGGAGCGCGCGTATCTGGCCCGGGCCAGCCTGGCGGTGGCGATGATCGACATCGACCACTTCAAGCAGATCAATGATATTCACGGTCACCTTGTTGGTGACTCGGTGCTTGTCCATTGTGCGCGGCACTTGAAGAAACGCCTGCGTCATGCCGACATCATTGGCCGTTACGGCGGCGAGGAATTCCTCGTGCTGCTGCCGTCCACCGATGCCGAGG
Organism: Pseudomonas sp. HLS-6 TE3448; assembly: GCF_053629555.1. Taxonomy (NCBI): domain Bacteria; kingdom Pseudomonadati; phylum Pseudomonadota; class Gammaproteobacteria; order Pseudomonadales; family Pseudomonadaceae; genus Pseudomonas; species Pseudomonas sp. HLS-6 TE3448. The sequence goes on from NZ_JBRJIO010000001.1 coordinate 3,499,158, forward strand.
GCGCGCTGGCCGTTCTCGACGCACTGCGTATGTCATTGGCGAGGGCACCGGCGGTGGTCGATGGGCTGAGTATCCCGGTGTGCTTCAGTGCCGGCGTGTGGTGCGGCACTCCCGAGCCAGGCGACAGCACGGCGAACCTGATTGCCAGGGCCGATGTCGCCCTCTACGAGGCCAAAGCCTCCGGCCGAAACACGGTGCGGTTGGCACCTGTTGCACCAGAAGCCTCGGCAGGCTATGCCCGCGACAGTGTTCAGGCACCCGGTTAGCGCGCTTAGAAGAAAAAATGTGAACAAGGGGTTGCCAAGGTCAAAAAACGAGTACATAATCCCGCTCACTCCACAGGGAGTCAGCAAAAACTCTTTAGATAACAAAGAGTTGAAGCGAGTTTGAAGCAGCGATAGCAGCTTCGAACATTTGAGGCCGAGTAGCAAAGTGGTTATGCTCCGGATTGCAAATCCGTCTACGCCGGTTCGATTCCGACCTCGGCCTCCATATTTGAAAGCCCCGCAGATTAACGTCTGCGGGGCTTTTTCGTTGTGGTGCGGAAAGCCAAGAGTTCCGAAACTTTGAGGGCGGAGTTCCGAAACTTTCCTACTTCGAGGGCTTGGCGATGGCGCCGACCCGGCGGTAAACGCGCTCGGTAATGCCTTCCTTCGAGTGTCCCAGCAGCACGCTCGCATCGCTCAGATCGTTGATCTCCGACGCTGCCTTCGGTCGGATATCGCGGAACTGGAACTGGGCGATCCGGTTGGCGAGGTCCGGCTTCTTCTCGACCTCGGCCTTCACCTTGGCGGCCTCACGGGCGTCTGCCCACCGGTTGCGCAACATAGGCCAGCTCATACGCTTGCCGTGCTCGTTGACAATGAAGAACGGCGAAAGGTGCTCGCTGGTCCTGCGCATGATTCGCTCAAGCAGCAGGCCCAGGCTGTTTTTCGCCCCCTCCACTTCCAAGACGTAAGGGTCAATTACGTACCTGACGTGACAAGTAATCATTCGATCATTCCTTTGAATATTGGCAAAACAAATTTTACACATGGTATATGCCAGACAGTCTATAACCGCTTCGGGTCAGCTTCTTCCTTTGGCTTACACCCGGTAACCAAGTCAATCGTAAGCCGGGTAATGACATCGGCATTGTCTGTCAGCATCTCAAGATGCTCGCGGACTCGCTCATGCGTGTTCGTTGAGCCTCGCTCTTTAAAGCGCATCGTCTAAGGGCTGAATCGAGGTTGCAAGAAGCTCTTTCAACAATGCTCTACCTTGAGGCCAATCACCGAACCCATTGGCCGAACTGATATGTCCTTGGTCTCCGATGTTCACCAGACGGCTGCCCCAGGCATCAGCACATCGCAAGCTGAAGTCTGTATCTGCATAGGGGTCGTTGGTACTTGCGACAACAACACTAGGGAATGCGAAACGCTTCAGCTCTAACGGACTAAACCCCAGAGCCTTGTTTGGAAAAGTGGGGCGATCAGGGTCAGGTACGGCAACCAGCAAGGCGGCTCGGATCGCTGTGTGTCTACTCTGCGCCCAATGGGCAACCTGCAAGCAGCCGAGACTATGGGCTACCAACACCGTGTTAGGTCCAGTTCGGTGAATAGCAGCCTCCAGATTATCGACCCATTTTGCGCAAACGGGGCGCTTCCAATCTTGCCCCTCGATACGCTCCATAGAGGTATCGCTGTTGGCCCATATTGTTTGCCAATGCCCTGGTCCGGAATTGCCAATGCCTGGTAGAAGCAATATTGAAGGTGTCATTTCTTGTTTCTCGGAAGTGGTGTCCGCAAAATGTAGCGAATGAGGCATCGACCTTGGATGGCAAGTCATTTGAAATGAAGTACCTTTGACCGATGACTCATCGGATTATTCAGCGGGGAGGGCGCATGGGGCTTGATAGCAAAGACCTGCAGATTCTGGAGGCTCTACAAAAAAATGCACGGCAAAGTCTGGCATCGTTGGGTAAACGCATTGGGCTTTCGCAGCCAGCTATGAGCGAGCGAGTCCAGAAGCTTGAAGCTGCTGGTGTCATAGAAGGTTATTGCGCTCGAATAAATTTGCGTAAGGTAGGACTAGGTCTGCAAGCAATCCTACGCGTTCGCACAACCCATCAGCACATCAAACATTACCTGGATTTATTTAACGATATACCTGAAGTCTTAGAAGCAGACAGGATCACCGGGGAGGATTGCTTCATCGTTCGCTGCGCGTTTTCTCAACCCGCTGACTTGGAGTCCATAGTCGATGCGCTGGCTGTCCATGGTTCAGTCACAACCTCGCTGGTTCTGTCCAATGCTGTACGCAAACCGGTACCTGTACGTTCAATAAGTGGGTCAGACAATTAACTGTCTGCAAGATGGGGTTGTCCATATTTCAAGGTCCTTCCTGTAAGTCCTCCTGCGGGGCTTTTTCGTTGTGGGCTGGAAAACCGATAGTCCCAAAACTTTTAGAGGGCAGTCCCAAACTTTCTCATTTTGAGGGCTTTCTGTACTGGGCAACCATGGCAGGGGTGATGGTGTCGATTGAGGCGTTAGAGAAGGGCGGGGATTGGATCGTCTGGCATGGTGTTTCCTCCGTTTCGAAGGGAACGTAGCAGGCACAAAAAAGCCCGGCGCTTGGCCAGGCTCTCTGTAGACGGGGCCAAATCCCTTTGGCTGAACTCATTATGTTCTGACGGTGTTACGAGCGGATGACAGGGCAGTGAAAAGCCCGTAAAGACGGGTTTACTTCGTTTGGTAGTTGCCCGTTGCTGGGGCGTCTGTGGAAACCGGTTTAACGCTTATTTCCTTAGTGCAGTGTCACAGCCCTGCGACTTTCGCCAATCCTGATTCGGTCCAGCGCCCGGTTTAACGCATCCAAGGCATCGAGGAGGGCTTTCGCCTCGGCCTCGCGGCCATCGCCCCAAAGGCGTTCAGCCATTTTGTTCAGGGCCTGAATAGATTTTTCAATGTCAGCAGCGGTTGCTGTGGCGGTGTCTGTTGGCGGCTTCTTTTTCGGCATTTTTAGAGACTCTGCAGCGCCCACAACCATGCCGACCGGCCGGCAATTCTCGTCAAGCGGCTCAATCGGGCATCCAGGGGGCAGCGGCTTCAAGAAAAATCTCCCCTCACATCCTGAAGTATGTCTGGAGAGTCGTGCGTAACCTCGCCATCCCTCATGGCGACAGAGCCAGCCTTTAGCTAGCTGCTACAGAGGGCCGCTTGAGGGGCTATTGCGTTCCCGCTCGGCGGGGAGCATGAAAAACCCGACCACCGCGTCGGCATTTTGTATGTGTTTTCCATCCCTCTGACTATTCTCAACTGACCTGAGATGGCAGAAGAGAACGTGAATATGAAGCGGAATTGGAACTACATCAAGGGCCTTCTTGAGCAAGTTGAACGGGCCAACAGAAAAGGGGTTCTTCAAGAGGATGCCCTGAAGGGAGCGCTTGGCCCGGACATTCATGATCACGCCAAAAAGGAACAAGGGACCCACGCGCTCCAGCTCATCATCAAGGAAGCGTTCGTGGAGTACACCTTGGATGCTGCAGGCGTTGAGACTTTGATCTCACTCACATGGAAAGGCCATGACCTGCTTGACGACATGAGAGCCAACGTCGCCAAGTACGAATTCAAGTCATTTGGTTAATTCTTATATTTCTAAGCTCCGTCATCGAACGGGGCTTTTTTGTGCCAAGGAAACACGATTCACAGCAGCCAGGGCAACCTGCGGGGAGGCCTGGGCACTGGTAGCCTGCACACCTGCATAGAGTCGTTCTCTGCCTAGCCTGATTACAACGCAAACCTAGTCAGATTTCCTGGCGGGGGCCATGAGCGAATTGGCCTCTCGGAAGCTGATGGCGTTACTGGCGAAGTTGAACGTCCCCATGGTTTTTACCTCCAGCGCCGCGCGGATAAACTCACCCAGTGCGGCCCGGGCCAATGAACTACCGAGGCTGATTCTTCGGACACCAGCCGCTGCAAGCTCATCCACGGTGAACGTAGAGCCTGCCAAGCCCATCACCACGTTGACCGGTTTTTGTAACGCCTCGCACACCCGCTGGATAGCATTCAAATCGGGCAGGCCGGGGGCGAAGAGGACATCGGCTCCAGCCTGCTCAAATGCAATGAGTCGGCGAATGGTGTCGTCCAGATCATGTACGCCAGCACTGAAGTTTTCAGCACGCGCCACAAATACAAAAGGCAGTGACAGGCTGCGTGCAGCCTCAACACCCGCAATAACTCGCTCCAGCGCATGGTTGAATGCGTAGATTGGCGCTTGCGGGTTACCCGTGGCGTCTTCGATTGAACCGCCAACGAGACCAATTGCAGCAGCCATGCGGATAGTTTCGGAAACCTCCTCAGGTGAGTCTCCAAATCCGTTTTCAAGGTCGGCACTGACAGGTAAATGGGTTGCCTCGACGATGCTTTGAGCATTGGCAAGTATCTCCTCGCGCGACACCGCGCCTTCCGCATCCCGACGGCCCAGGCTAAATGCCAGACCAGCACTGGTCGTTGCCAATGCCTCAAACCCCATGGACGTCAGAATTTTTGCGCTGCCAGCGTCCCACGGGTTTGGCAGAACAAGGGGTTGTCTGCGCGAATGAAGCGCTTGAAACGCCAAAGCTTTATCCAGGCTATTCATGTAGGTTCCAGTCGTTGGTTTGAGCAACAGCCAGGTAGCCATGGCCGAATCGCTGATGTCGGCGGTGTGCTTCGCTCAGGCAGGCGTAAGCAGCCTGGCTGAGTAGAGCGTCAATCAGGTGCAGTTGCGCAGAGCCTGATAGTCGAAGTCTTTCATCTTCGCCCAACCAAACACTTTACCTGCATCGCGCTCCGGGTCAGCGGCGTCGTAATCAGGAACCGTCAGTAGCTGCACAAAGCCATTTGCTTCCGCGCCAATGGTGAATGCGCTGAACGTCTTCAGGACAGAATTGCCAGCCTGAGCATTGGGTTCGCTGAAAATCACAACGTTTTGCTTGAACTTCAGACTTCCATCTTTGGCAACGGTCGTTTTAGGGTAGACGCACTGGCCAACATTGCTGGATGCAGAGGCCATGGCGGGTCCAAAGGCAGCCAGTGCCGCAACCAGAATAAGCTCTTTCATTCTCGATCCTTGACGCTTTAACGTGGAGTCGCCAAGGCTATCACAGTGATGTCTATTTGATATCTCTTCGGTTCCAACACTCGACGTGAACACCCCAGTGGCATGCGGCCTGTAGGGCTGCTCGCCAGTTCTGATCGCTTCTCGTTGAGTATTTTCACCGCATCCGAAACAGTCCTCAGCCGTTCACCCGGGTGGCTATTTGAGGTTGGATGGGGTATTACGGGTAACCGGCATTGGGCCGGGCCAAGGAGGTTGTTGTGAGCCTGAATCAAGCGCAAGTCGATGCGGTAGAACACCTTCTGATGGCTTTCCTGAAACACTCCGAGAATGCCCAGATTGTTGCGAAGGTGTACGAGGACGCGTATGCGTCCATCATGGGGAGCGATGGGCCGGCAGGCACAGCGGAAAAGATGGCCTCCCTTGAGCACTTGAATAACCTTCGGTTGCAGGCCAAGTAGTCAGCGTTTCCAGCGGGTTCCCAGAGCCTCGCGCTTGCGAAAATGCCCACGCTTGCGCGCCACAGTTGGTGATGCTGTTATGTGTGGCGCGCAACGGCAGCTTTTCGCTAATGGCGGCTACATTTCCGGCCGCTTTACACGCTAATGCTCCCCTCTAGATATTGCACCGCGTGCCCTGATACAAACACCCGACCTGCCTCAACGCGGCAGTCCAGCACACCGCGTCGGCGTGAGGCCTGCAACGCTAACAATCGCGATTTCTGCAAACGCTCTGCCCAAAAGGGTGCCAACCCCGCATGAATGGAGCCGGTGACCGGATCTTCGTCACCGCCGTTGGCTGGCCAGAAGTAGCGCGAGACAAAGTCGTACTGCTCACCTGGTGCCGTCACGACCACATCACGCGGGCCCAATTCGATCAATTTGTCGAGCTGTGGCACCACGGTCTCGACCTGCTGTTGATCGGCATAGATGGCAAAGTAGGCTTGTCGGTTGACCCAATATTCGCTGGGCGTGATCGAAAGACCTTCCACCAATTGGGCAGGCACATCAACAAGCGGCTGAGGCGCGAGCTCAGGAAAATTCAACTCGATCTCACCGCTGGGTAACTGCGTCACCGGGATCTCTCCAACCGCTTTGGCCCAGAACGTGATGGATTTGGAGGCACCCGGTTGGTTGAACAGCACAAAAGCGCTGGCCAAGGTTGCGTGACCGCAGAAGTCGATCTCGGTGAGTGGTGAGAACCAGCGAATCTCATACTGCCCGTGCGCGTTACGGACAAAAAACGCTGTTTCCGGTAGCGAGTTTTCAATCGCAATTGACTGCATCATCTCTACGGGAAGCCAAGACTCAAGGGGTACTACGGCTGCAGGACTGCCGGAGAAGACGTCGGAAGTAAATGCATCGACTTGGTAGAGTTTAAGGCGCATGAGGAGTCCATTCGAAACAGAGGGGAACGGTACGTTAGCAAGAGGGTTCCGTGTCCAGTAGTGACAGACCTGTGTTTTTTGGAGGATACAGCCGCTCATTTGGATGCGGGTTGAACGCGTGCGCTGGAGTCACGTCGGGGCTTTTGGGCCTACAGTCTTAAATGTCTGCCACTGATAAGGAGTTCAAATGAACCTGTTGTCTTCGACCTTGCCGCCACGGCACGTTGCTCTGCTGGGGTACGGCGGTTTGCTGCCGTTTATTGCACTGGCGCTGCTGCTCCCGTTTTCTCTTGAATATCGGCCGTTGTTGTCGGTGGCGCTGGTCACCTACGGCGCGGTCATTCTGAGCTTCGTTGGTGCCTTGCACTGGGGCTTCGCCATGACCGCGCAAGACCTGAGCGCCGAGCAGCGCCGCGACCGATTCATCTGGAGCGTCATCCCGGCCCTTGTCGCGTGGGCTGCCACGTTACTGCCGGTGTCCTGGGGGTGTTTGCTGTTGATCGTCGGGTTTGTTGTCCACTATTTGCAGGACCGGCAGCTGTTTCGGGTTATTAGCCTGCCTGACTGGTACCTGCCGATGCGATTGCGCTTGACCGGCGTGGCGAGCCTCTGCCTGCTGCTTGGCGCGGTCGTTATGGCGACCCACTCATGAAGCCGCGAGAGCCCGGTTCGTCGTCTGTGCCGGGCAGTCGTTTGTCGCGGCTGATACGTTTTGGCAGCTTGGCTTCGGGCGTTGCGAGCGGCATGCTGGCCGAAGGCGCTCGGCAGTTGGCACAAGGCAAACGTCCGGCGCTCAGTGACCTGCTGTTGACGCCTGGCAATGTACAGCGCGTGGCAAATCAGCTGTCGCAACTGCGTGGCGCCGCCATGAAAGTCGGGCAGTTGTTGTCGATGGACGCAGGTGATTTGTTGCCGCGCGAGCTCAGCGACATCCTTTCCCGTCTGCGCTCGGACGCGCATCCGATGCCCATGAGCCAGCTGGTCGCAGTTCTCAACGAAAGCTGGGGCAAGGGCTGGGAAGGGCGCTTCGAACGGTTTTCCTTTACCTCATTGGCGGCGGCGTCCATCGGCCAGGTTCATGCGGCGCAAGGCAAAGACGGCCAACGCCTGGCGATCAAGGTGCAGTACCCGGGCGTGCGCGAGAGCATTTCCAGCGATGTGGACAACGTCGCTACCTTGCTGAGCATCTCCGGGCTGCTGCCTAAAGGCATGGACGTTGCGCCGCTGCTCGAAGAGGCCAAGCGTCAACTGCAGGACGAAGCGGATTACCTCAAAGAGGCCGAGCACTTACGGTACTTTCATCAACTGTTGGCCGACAGTCCTGACTTTCTGGTTCCTCGTGCGTACACCGAGTACTGCTCGCCAACCATTCTGGTGATGTCTTTCGTCGATGGGGTCGCGGTGGAGTCATTGGAGCACGCGCCTCAGGCAGAGCGCGACCGGATCATCGCGTTGCTGTTCGGCCTGCTTATGCGCGAGGTGTTCGAGTTCCAGTGCGTGCAGACCGACCCCAATTTTGCCAATTACCGCTATCAGCGGGACACCGGCCGGATGGTGTTGCTCGATTTCGGCGCCACGCGCCGTTATGCCCGCAACAGCACCGAGGCCTTTCGTCGCTTGCTGATTGCAGGCCTGCGTGAAGACCGCGCCGCCATCGCCGACGCCGCGCTGGACATCGGCTACTTTCAGCCTGAAACCCTGCCCAGACATCGGGCGTTGCTGACCGACCTGATCGCCCAGGCCTGCGAGCCGCTGCGGCATCAAGGCGCCTATGACTTTGCGGCCTCTGACCTCGCCGTACGCCTGCGTGATGCCGGGTGGCAACTGGGCGCCGACCGCGACTTCTGGGGCACTCCGCCGGTGGATGTACTGTTTCTGCATCGCAAGGTGGGAGGCTTGTACCTGTTGGCCGCGAAGCTGAAGGCGCGGGTGGATGTGCGGAGCCTGTTTGAGCCTTACTTGATTTGAACGTTTTGCGTGCAAACAGCTGGCAGGCAATGCTGCTCACCTAAGGACAACGCTGCTATTCCTCGCCTGCGCCGCAAGGCTTTTCTAGCTCCAACGGGGCTCAGTGACCATACAGATGTTGGTGTACGGCATAGGGTTCGCTGCGCTCACCGCGGTGGGATTTGCGCTCATGGGTGTGTTTGCCACAGCGCTATCGCAGTGCCTGCGTCAGCGACCGCGACTCGTCAATGGGCTGAACGTGGGGGCGGGGCTGACCTTTGTCGCGTCGGGTATGTCGATTGCTGCGCTCTCTCAGAAGTAGCGGTCGATGCGCCGCCGTCCGTGATGAGCGAGTGTTTATGGAACCAAAATACTCTGGAGCGTCTACATTCCAGAGGATCATCACTTTCTGAGAGGACGGATATGTTCAGATCTCGCGCGTTGATTGCAGCGGTTACCTGTTTGACGCTGGTTTCCGGTCCTGCCACGGCTGTGGCTGATCCTGGTAATGGCAAAGGGCAAGGTGGGGGCAAGGGAAATCCGCACAACGGCCAGGACTACGGCAACCAAGGTGCTCATGGCAACAACGGAAAAAACTCAGGGGGCAGTGACTGGCATAATGGCCCCAGCATCAACCGGGCAAGTGTCCTGGACATCGTTGGTGGCTATCGAGATTACTGGAGCCCAGGGCCAGCCTTGCCACCCGGCATACAAAAGAACCTGGCCCGCGGTAAGCCGCTTCCGCCGGGAATCGCTAAAAAGCTCGATGGTCGGCTGATTGGCAGGTTGCCTCACTATGATGGGTACGAGTGGCAACAGGTGGGTGCCGACCTGATCCTGGTTACGCTGGCAACCGGGCTCATCTATGAGGTCATCAACGGTGCTTTTGATTGACGATTGAGTGATCACCATCACAAAGCACACCCGTCCGTCGCGAGGGCGTGAACTGTTGAGTGGTTGGCGCGTCATAGGACGTGCGATATCAACCTTCACGGAAGCCATCATGCGTTTAAAGAACAAGAGTCTCGTTGCTGTAATGTCGTGCGTCATGGCGCTTGCAGCGGCCCCATTACTCCCTGCGGGCCTGTCCATCATGGGCTCCGCTTATGCGAAGGATGGTGGTGGTCACGGTGGCGGTAATGGTGGTGGCAATGGCGGCGGCAATGGCAATGGTGGTGGTCACAGTGGTTCAGACCACGCTGGCAACGCCGACAGTAACGGCCGTGGTAAAGGGCTGGACGCCGATCATACCGGCAAGGCTGTGCGCGACCATGGCACAAGCGGCAACCACTTCGGCAGTGATCGCAATAATGATCGCGGCCATGGCACCACGACTTCTGGCATTGCCCATTCCAAAGATACGCGCGGTGTCACTAAAGCCACTGCAATTTCGACGTCTACCCCAGGTGACCACAATTCGAAGGGGTTGAGCAAAGCAGGGACGTCGGGATCGAAAAAATCGCATTGAAATTGATGGAAGGTCGCTCAGCCAGATTGCCTGGTTGAGTGTCAGGCCTCGATATTCAAAAGCCCCGCAGACTTCTGTCTACGGGGCTTTTTCGTTTCATGGCGTGCCAATCATCCCTGGCGCTGAGCTACCCAGTAGTCATGCAGGGCGCGGGCAGCCGGCTCGATGGCCTCTACCTGCAAGCGGTGCCGAACCACATCCAGGTCTGCCGGAAGTTCGAAGTTGTCTTGTTCGGCGCAGGTGCTGATCGCCTGGAACAGTGCCGCTTGAGGTGCTGGCAGCTCGGGCCAGTTGCCTACGGCGACCCCACGCAGGTAACCGAAGCACCATTCTTCAGCCAGCGTGAGTGCCTGGCCCTGGTGTTCGGTCTGTTCAAAGCGTGCCTTGAAGGCTTGCGCGTCGAGGGCCAATTGCGAGGCCAGCGTGTTCATGTGGCGTACGCTCAACTCAATGAACTGCCTGCACTCCTCAGGGCTTTCCCAGTCCGGGTTTTGCCCGCCCCAAATGGCCGGGAACCACTCGGCGATGTCCACCTGCACAGGGCTGGAGACCAGCGCGGTGAAGTAGCCGTCGAGTTCGGAGGGGTTGAGCACCGAGTGATCATCGCCGTACTTCAGCAAGGTGTCTTCGATAAAGGTGAAGTCAGTGGCGTCTAGGGGATGGGTGTGCATGGGGCTGTTCCTCGGTATACGCGCGTAACGTGTGAGCGTCGCTTGAAAAAGGCGTGGAGGATGGCGCTTCTGGCGGTTTTTATCCAGCCCGGCTTGTTGGTGCCACGCTGACCTGCGACGTGCCCAGCCCTCTGGAAGCGACCACCGCTTGATGTGCGCGGTGGTCATGCGAGGTGGGTCGTTAGAACGGAACGGCCACGGTGAGTTGGCTGTAGACGTTGGTGCCGTTGCCGCCTACCTGGTTGCCGCCGTTGGTTTCATCCTTCTTGGGCTGGTACAGGCCAACCAGCGGGCTGATGACCAGGTGCTCGTTGACCGCCCATTCGACGTACAGGTCCAGCTCGCGAGCGTCCAGGTTCAGCGCATTGCTCTTGTGCAGGGTGTTGAAGTCGAAGTACAGCGCGCCGACGGTGACGTTTTCCAGTGGGTTAGCCTTCAGGCCGACGTGGTGCACACCGGTGTTGCTGTTGAACGGGCCGGAGTAGTTGGCGGCCACTTCACCCTGGAACCAGGTGCCGTAGCCGGTGCTCAGGCCGTTGAACAGCGGGTCCCAGCCTTCGGAATAACGGCTGTAGCGGTAGGTCAACTTTGGTGCCCAGGCGACATCGGCAAAGGTGTAGCCGGCCTCGGTGTACCAGGCTTTTTCGGCGCCAGCGTCCTTGTCCTGCCAGGCGTACTCGAAGGCGAAGCTGGCGTTTTCGATGCCTGCGTTGCCTTCGCCGCGCAAGCTGTAGACATCCATGCCATCACGTTGCTTCTGGAAGTCGCTGGCCCATTGCTCGCTGACACCCAGGCCATGAATCCAGGTCAGGCCCAGGGTGCCGACGTCAGCGGTGTAGTCCAGGGTGCCGGCGGCCAGTTCGGTCTCTGCCTGTGCGCGGTTGTCGGATTTGAGCCAGAGCATGCTGCCATGCAGGCCGTCCTTGCCTCCCAGGCGCAGTACGGCGGTGCGGTCGAAGGCATGACGGGCGGCGAGGTAGTAGGCGCCGCCACGGTTCAGTGCGCCGTCGGCCGGGCCGTTGCCCAGGTTCGGGCCGTCGTCGTTAAGCAAGAAGCCGCTGCCGATCTTGACCACCTGGCGGCCTGCGGAGATATCGACACCGTCCTTGCCCAGCACCGGGAACAGATCGGCTGAACGCCAGCCCAGGTAGGCGTCTTCAATCTTGGTGGTGCGTTCGGAACCGTCGGTATTGCCTGCCGCGTCGCCGTCACCCCAGGTGCCCGAACTGACCCAGTTGAGTGCGCCATAGGCCGTACCTTTGCCGCCCAGCCCTTGATCGCCGCTGACGCCGTACTTGATGAAACCTTCCCGCCAGGTGGAGCCACCCGTTGTGCCATCGTAGTTCTTGCGGCTGTTGAACAGGCCATAGACCGCTAGAAAGTCGGCGTTCAGGTGCGTGTCGTCGTCGGCATACAGTGCGTAAGCCGTGGCGGTCTGGCTGGTGGCGAATGTGGCGACGCTCAGGCCGATGGCCTGTACCCACGGCAACAGGTGAATTTTTTTACCCATGAAACTCTCCCTCGTTTTTTCTTCGTAGCACGGACGGCTGCGTTTTTTGATTGAAGGACTACCTTGTTCAGACAAGATCGTCGTCGCGTGCTGGCTGGCGACGGGCTATTAGCGCGTTGTTGTGGGGGGCAAGTCTTGTTCGTGGCTGCCAGTGCCCTTGATCCCGGCGGCCAGTGTCGGCAGTTGCTCGGCTGCCGCCACGGTCGCGTGTTGCTCAAGGATGTTGCGGGGCTGAGGCCTGGGTTTCAGGTAGTGTTGCACCGCCGTCGACAATGAGGGTTTGCCCGGTGATGTAGGCAGCCCGCTCCGAGGCCAGGAACAGCATGGCGTTGGCGATGTCCTGCGGTTCGCCCAGACGACCCAGGGGAACACCCTGAGCAATGCGCGCATTGAGTGCTTCATCGCCCAGGTTGGCCATTGCAGGTGTACGCACCATGCCCGGTTCGACTCCGTTGACCCGTACGTTACAGGCGGCCAGTTCCAATGCCGCGCTGCGGATGAAACCGTTGACCCCGGCCTTGGACGCGGCGTAGTGGCTCAGCCCCGGAAAGGCGACCCGGGGACCGGTGACCGATGAGGTCACAAGGACAGTGCCGGCGCCCTGGCGCTGGAACAGTGGCAGGGCGCCCTGGGTTAGCCAGAACAGCGCCGAGAGGTTCACCGCCAGTGTGCGCTGGAGGACCTCGGGGGTGATCTGGGTGAACGGTGTCAGGGGAAAGTAGCCTGCGTTATGCACCAGCACATCCAGCCGCTCAAGGCGTGCGAGCAGGCTGAAGATTGCCCCTGGGTCCGCCAGGTCGATGCCAATGGCTTCGGCCGTTCGACCTTCGGCCTGCAATGAAGCCACCAAGGCATGCGCCTAAGCCAGGTTCAGATCAGCGATCAACACCTTGGCACCACTGGCGGCGAAGCCCTCGACGATGCTGCGGCCTATGCCTTGTGCGCCGCCGGTGACCAGGACGGTCTGCCCGCTGAAGTCGAAGTGTGTACTCATCAGGCACCCTCCAGGTGGGTGTAGGCCAGGGTCGGCACATCGACGATGCTTGAGCCGCCGTCCGCGGCAATGACCGCCCCGGTGATGATCGAGGCCTGGTCGCTGATCAGAAATTGGCAAAGCGTGGCGATTTCGTCGGCACTGGCCGGGCGCCGCAGTGGCACATCGGCGGTAACCCGACGGTAGGCCGCCTCTAGATCTTCGTGGTAGTGCTGCATCAATGGCTGCATTTCCTCATCGGCCATGGGCGTGCGCACCCAGCCTGGGCAGACGCAATTGACCCGCACGCCCAGAGGGCCGTAGTCGCGTGCCAGCGACCGGTTGAGGCCGATCAGCGCGTGCTTGCTGGTGGTATAGCCGCACACTTGCGGGCCCGCAGCGAGGGCGGCAATCGATCCCATCAGGACGATGCTGCCGCGTCGCTCGATCAGCAGCGGCAGGCAGGCGCGGGCGCTGTGGAAGGCGCTGTCGAGGTTACTGCGCAGCGCCGCATGCCAGCCGTCGTCTGAGGTGCCCAGCGCCGCGCCAAGGCCATGCCCACCGGCGCAGGCGATCAGTGCGTCGAGGCCACCGAAGCGCTTGCGGATCTGCTCGATGAAACCGGCCCAGGCCTGGCTGCTGGCGGCATCGCCGACCAGCACCAGCGCGCCCGTTGCGGCAGCGACCTGTTCCAGTGCTTCCCGGCGACGACCGACCAGCACCAGGTTGGCGCCCTGGTCGGCCAAGCGTCGCGCGCAGGCTGCACCGATCCCGGTTCCGCCACCGGTAATCAGGATCGTCTTAGTCATGCGCGTGGACCGTGGTGTTGACCAGGTTGCAGTAGGAGGACACCGGGAAGTTCGACAGTTCATCGAAACTGCCGCCGGCATAGCCGAAAATCTTGCCGTCGCTGCGGTGGTTTTTCAGGTCGATCATCACCAGGCCCAGCGTTGGCACGATCTTCTCGCGCCAGACGAACAGGTAGAGCTGATCGGCGATCTTGTAGTAGTGCGCGCGGTCGGTGTCGCACAGGCCTTGTTCGACACCTTTCAGGCACTGCCAGGCATAGTAGTGCTCGTTCAGGTAAATGTGCTCGTAGACCTCGGTCGGGCTGTAGCGGTAGCGGTTGCGGATACCGACAAGTTCTTGCGTCGGTGCATGCGGGCAACTGCCTTCGCGCCATGGTGTGTCCAGGCTGCCGTGGAAAAATTGTGCGTCCACGCGGGTCAGGCTTTTCCCGGCCAGGGCCAGGTGGTAAAGGCCCTCATGGGTTTCTGGTTCACGCGGCAGACGGCCGATAACGGCGGTAAAGGAGTGTGTCAGGGTGTCCAGTACCAGCGAGATCGACCAGTCCTGGCCGTGCTCGTTCTTGAGGAAATCCACCAGGTAGATCCCCGGGCGTATCGAGGTCGCGCGGTAACTGGCACTGCCGCTGGAGTGGCCGTCGGCGGCGACCCAGTGCAGCTGCTGGGCGTCGAAGCGGTGGACGATTTCCCAGCCATTGGCGAAGAACAGGTTGAATTGCTTGCCGGCCAGTTCGGCGAGCTGCGGCAGGATAAACGCTTCGGGGGCGAAGCCCTCGGCCAGGGCGCCTACAGTGATCCAGTCTGAGTGGGGGGTATTCATGGTGGTTGCTCGTGCGGTGGAAGATGCACGGATGGTGCCTCCCGCTGGCGCACGGCGGTATCAACCAGAGGGTTGAGTTCCAGTGTTTTCCGGGAGGAACAGTGCCCCGACCAACTCGGTGCGGTTTTTCACGCCGACCTTGCGGAACAGGTTGATCAGGTGGGTTTTCACCGTTGGCAGGCCAAGGTCGAGATGGCGCGCCAGTTGTTTGTTGCTCACGCCTTCCTGTAACAGCATGGCTATCTCGCGTTCGCGTGGGGTCAACCGTTGCAGGCGATCATCCCTCGGCGTGTTTGGCAGCTGACGCGCCGCCAGTTGCATCAGGCCGTGCAGCGGTAACAGGCTTTGCAGTTCGTGCGCCTGGAACAGGCCCAGACCGCTGCAGCGCAACAACGACAGGCCGGCGGCCGGGCGGCCATCGACGTGGGCAATTACCTCGACCACGTCCACCACCTGATGCTGGTTGAGAAAGCGCTGGTAACGGCGGCCGTTCGCCTCGCTCTGGTAAGCCAGACCTTGGCGCAGCGACACCACCGGCAAGCCGATGGCCATGCAGTTGCTGGGTTGCAGTGGGTCGAGGTGACGGTAGTGCTCCAGGTAGGTCTGGTGCATGGGCGCTTGCATGCCCAATAGCTGGAAATCACAGGCTTGTAGCTGCGTGTCGATGCGATAGAACGCCCCTAGCGACGTGGGTACCTGCTGGCTGAAGGCGTGCAGGCAGTGTTGGCCGAGTGCTTCGGTGTAGGCAGGCATGGTGCAGTCTTCGTCCGCAGCAGGGGGTTAACGGCGGCCAGACCAGAAGCCTGACAGTTGGTGCCAGCTTTTGCCGGCACTGAGCAGCAGTGGCCGGAAATGATCCTTGCCATACACCTGAATACGTCTGACCGAACTGATCAAGTCGTAGCGCGCCGAGCCTTCGCTCATGCCCTCGGCCAACACCTTGCAAATGATATGGCTGGGGGTGACGCCAAAGCCCGAGTAGCCCTGCACGAAGAAGGCATTGGCGCGGCCGGGCAGGGTGCCGATCTGCGGGAACAGGTTGGGGCTGCAGGCCATCGGGCCACCCCAGGCCAGGTCGATGTTGACGTCCTTCAGGTACGGGAAAATCTTCAGCATCAGCCTGCGGTTCCAGGCTTTCAGGTCAAGCGGGATGTGCTCGATGAACGGTGTGGCTGAACCGAACAGCAGGCGATTTTCACGGGTGACGCGGTAGTAGTCGATGATCGGCCGAATGTCGCTGTAGGCCCCACGGATGGGGCTGATGCGCTGGATCAGTGCGTCCGACAGCGGCTCGGTCATCATCTGGAACGCATAGGTGTTGATCGTGCTCTTGTGCAGTTCGGGTTCCAGCTTGTTGAGAAAGCTGTCGCAGGCCCAGAGCAGTTTGCTTGCCTTGACCGACCCTTTGGCCGTGCGCACGGTGATCCGTTCGCCGTAGGACACCTCCAGTGCCGGGCTGTACTCGAAGATCTTTACGCCGTGACTGGCCAGTGCCTGGGCTTCCCCCAGCAACAGATTCAAGGAATGCACATGACCGCCGCCCATATGCAGCAGGGCGCTGCTGTAGGCGTCTGAGCCGATGATCTGCTTGACCTCGGCGCCGGCCATGAAGCGGATCTCGTGTTTTGAACCAAGGGATTTGAACGCTGTTTCCCAACTGCGCAGGGTCTTTTCCTGGCGGCGGTTGAAGCCCATGTAGCCATAGCCGTGGCAGAAGTCCGCGTCGATGGCGTACTTGGCGATACGCGCCTTGATGATGTCGGCACCGAGGTCACTGATCTCGAAGATCGAGCGCAGGCCCGCTTCGCCGACATCCTGCCTGATCGTTTCCAGGTCGTGGCCAATGCCCGCCATGATCTGCCCACCGTTGCGCCCGGTGCCGCCAAAGCCCAGGTAGCGTGCCTCCAGCACAACGGTATTGGTGATGCCTTTTTCGGCCAGTTCCAATGCGGTGTTGATACCGGAAAAGCCACCGCCAATGACCACGACATCCGCTTCCAGGTCGGTTTGCAGGTCCGGGAAGTGCAGGTCGTACTTCCTGGTCGCTGTGTAGTAGGTTGGCGTTTCGATGTTGATCATGGCTGCCACCTGGAACAAGGGTTGTGAGGTAAAACAGGATGCGCCCTTTGAGGCGACGGTGCGGGCCTTGGCCTTCAAGCGAGCTACAGGCGTAACCGTTGACCTTGAGTCTAGTGGCCGAGCAGCGTGCGGACGCGTTCGACGGCGGCCTCGGCACAACGGCCATCGACGGCTTCGGAGGCACCGGAAACGCCAATGGCGCCGATTACCTGCCCCTCATGCAGGAAGGGTGCGCCACCACCAAACAGGGCCATATTGCGTTGCAGCGGCAAGCCTTGGCGGACGCCCTCGGAGCATTTTTCCAGGCGGGCTTGCCAGCCCTGTGTGGCGATGCCGAAGCCCACGGCCGTCAGTGCTTTGTTCAAGGCAATGTCCTGCGATGGCCGGGGCGCCCTGTCCATGTGCGCGCTGTGAATCGGCAGGCCGCTTGGGTCGACCACGACCAGGCTGATGCGTACCTGTTCTTCTTCGGCTTTTTCCAGGGCTGCTTGCAGCGCCTGCATGGCCAGTCGCAGGGTGATGGTGGGTTGCTGGCGTAGCAGTTCGTTCATGTCGCGACCTTGTCTGTTCATTGATCGGTTGAAACGGCCGGGTGCGTGCTCAATGCGTTTCGCTGGCCTGTGCCTGTGCCTGTTGCCGGGCGCTTCGGCGTTGCGCCAGCAGTTGCCAGGCGCAGTAAAGCAGGAGCAAAGCGCCGGCGATCTGCATGGCCCATGGGCCGCCAAAGCGTGCCGCCAGCAGGCCGGCGAGCAGGCCACCGATGGCGTCGAAGCCGAAACGGGTCGAGGTGTAGAGCGATACCACCCGGCCACGTAGCACTTCAGATGCCTGGCTCTGCAGCAGGATGTTGGTGCCGACGTTGTTGATCGTCACGCCGAAGCCCAGCACTGCCATTGCCGCCAACGACAATGCCAGCTGGGTACTGGCTGCAAACACCAGCAAGGCGACGGCACTGGCGCCGGCGGTGGCGATGATCAAGCGCTGCAGTTGTTCGGCGGACCGGTGAGCGGCTAGCAGCAGGGTCGAAAGCAGCGAGCCGAACCCGGCCGCCCCCCAAAGCCAGCCCAGCGTCCTGGCATCACCGGCGAAGATGTCCCGGGCGAACACCGGCAGCAGCACGGCGTAGCTTGAGGCCGTGATGTTCACGATCAGTACGCCGAGAATCAGGCCGCGTACCGATGGCGTCTGCAAGGCGTAGGTCAGGCCTTCGCGGAAGACGCTGCGCATGCTGCCGTTGGCGCGCACACCGGCGCTCATGCGCACGGCCAGCAGGCCGGTGATCAGTGCGCCGTAGGACAGCGCGTTCAGGGCGAAGCACACCGCCTCGCCGGTCATGCCGAGCAGCAGCCCGGCCAGCGGCGGGCCGACGAAGCGCGAGCAGGTAAACAGCGAGGCATTCAAGGCCAGGGCATTTGGCAGGTCGTCGACATCATCGACGAAACGGCTGAGCAGCGATTGGCGCAGCGGTGTGTCCACGGCATTCAGCACGCCCAGGACGAACGACATGAGCACGATCAGGTTCGCGCCAATGTGGCCGCTGTAGGTCAGCAGCGCCAGTAACAGTGCCTGCAGGCCCAGCAGGCTCTGGGTCAGTATCAGCAACCTGCGTTTGTCGTGGCGATCAATCCAGGCCCCGGCAATCGGGCCGACAAACAACTGTGGCAACAGGCTGGCGCAGGTGGTGATGCCCAGCAGCGCTGCGGAATCAGTCAACCGGTAGACCAGCCAGGACAACGCCACCATCTGCACCCAGGTGCCTAGCGTGGAAATCGCATGGCCAACGAAGTACAGGCGAAAGTTACGGTGGCGCAGCGCCCGGATCGAGGAGGGCCAGCGAGACGACGTGGAAGGTTGGGGGTGGTTCACGACAAGGCGCCCGTCAGCGGCTGATAATGTTCACATATTAACTTAGTGTGCCGTCCTGTCATGCGCCTGTGCCAACAGATTATTCGCCTTGCACCGCGTTCAGTAGCGAATCATCACCGACTTCAGTTCGGTGAAGTCATCGATGAAGGCCCCACCGAATTCACGGCCGATACCCGAGGACTTGGTGCCGCCAAAGGGGACGGCCGGGTCGAGCAGGGTGTGCATGTTGACCCAGACCGTGCCGGCTTCGATTTCCGGTACCAGGCGCAGCGCTTTGGACAGGTCGTTGGTCCATAGGCTGGCGCTCAGGCCGTAGGCGGTGTTGTTCATCAGCGCCAGCAGTTCCTCTTCGGTGTCATACGGGAAGAAGGTCGCGACCGGGCCGAAGGTTTCTTCATTGAGCAGGGTGTCGTTCACCGAGTTGGCCAGGATGATCGTCGGCTCCACGTAGCAGCCGGGGCCTTCGCTGATCTGGCCGCCATGAATGATGGTGCTGTTTTCGGCGCGGGCGGTAGCGAAGAACCGGGCCAGTTTCTGCTGGTGTTGCTTGTTCGCAACCGGGCCAAACTGGGTGCTTTCATCCAGTGGCGAGCCAACCTTCAGTTGCGCCAGGCGTTTGGACAGCGCGTCCATCATCGGCTCGATCTGCGAGCGGTGGACGAAGAAGCGTTCTGCGGCGGCGCAGATCTGCCCGGAGTGAAGGAAGCCGGCTTCGATCATGCCATTGACGGCCTTGTCTATATCGACGTCAGGCAGAAAGCCCGCCGAGTTCTTGCCGCCCAGCTCCAGGGTGGCACGGGTCAGTTTGGCACCCATCGCGCCTTGGCCCACGGCGATGCCGGTCGGGACCGAACCTGTGAAGGACACCTTGTCGGTGCCTGGGTGCTCGATCAGCGCCTTGCCGACACTGCCGCCGCCGGTCAGCACGTTGAGTGCTCCGGCAGGCAGGCCCGCTTCACTTGCCAGCTCGGCGATGCGCAGGATGGTCAGCGGGGTGAACTCGCTCGGTTTGATGATGATGCTGCAACCGGTGGTCAAGGCTGAGGCCAGCTTCCAGATCGCGATCATGGTGGAGAAGTTCCACGGCACAATGCCGACCACCACGCCAATCGGTTCGCGCAGGGTAAAGGCGCTGTAGCGCTCGCCAGCAAAGGAGGGCAGCGATGGGGTGATGGTTTCGCCAGTGATCTTGGTTGCCCAGCCGGCGTAGTAGCGCAGGAAGTGGGCCGCCTGATCGACCTCGAAAGCGCGTGAAATGTGGATGATCTTGCCCGATTGGCAGGTTTCGATCTGCGCCAGCTCCTCACGGTGGCGCTCCAGCAGGTCGGCGAGCTTGAACAACACGCTGGCGCGTGCCGCCGGGCTGGTGCGTGACCAGACTTTGAAGCCGCGATTGGCCGAATCGACGGCGCGCTCGACATCGGCCTGGGTTGCATCGCTGACCTGCGCAATCGCCTCGCCAGTGGCCGGGTTCAGCACCGTGAGCCTGTTCGTTGAGCTGCTGGCGACATAACCGCCGTCGATGTACAGGCTATGGTCGCGCTCAAGGAAGGCGTTGACCGAGGGAAGCAGTGCGATATCGCTCATGCTGGGCAGACTCCAGGCAGGGAAGCAGGCGGCGGCTTGCCGCGCTGAAATAGACGTATGGCACGAGCTTACCCGGCGCTGGCGGGGCGATCTTGACTCTGCCTGTCAGCGACATGTCTGTGCCTGCCATCGGTCAGGCAGGTGGCTGCTGTCGGGTGTGGCCTGAAGAGGGTGTTGGCTATGGAAAGTACAATCTTCCATCTGGAACGTGCATTTTCCTGGGCGAGACTGCCTCGCATACTGGCCCGGCATTCGTAAGTGAGCGGCGCCTGGTCTACTGCGTCCAGCGCTCAATGCCGCAGCCAAATGGGTTTTGGCCGCGGCAGGTCACTTGGGTCCAATAATAATGAGCCAGACCATGAAAAAGCCAAACTCCTTGCTGGAAGATCTCAAGTCTATTCTGCCAACCATCGCCGCTAATGCGGACGAGGCCGAGAAGGCGCGTACCGTACCTGCCGAGAACATTGCGCTGCTCAAAGGCACTGGCCTGCACCGCGCATTTCTGCCGAAGAAGTTCGGAGGCCTGGAAATTTCCCTGCCCGAGTTTGCCGAGTGCATTGCACTGCTGGCCGGCTCCTGTGCCAGCACCGCCTGGGCCATGAGCCTGCTGTGCACCCACAGCCATCAGTTGGCGATGTTCCCGGCCAAACTGCAGGAGGAGATCTGGGGCAGCAACCCCGATGCCACCGCCAGCAGCAGCATCGCCCCGTTCGGGCGTACCGAAGAGGTTGACGGTGGCGTCACCTTCAGCGGTGAAATGGGCTGGAGCAGTGGTTGCGATCACGCCGAGTGGGCGATTGTCGGCTTTCGCCGCAAAAACGCCGAGGGCACTCAGGACTACTGCTTCGCCGTGTTGCCGCGCAGTGACTACCAGATCCGCGATGACTGGTACGCTGTCGGCATGCGCGCCAGCGGCAGCCGCACCCTGATCATCGACAACGCCTTCGTGCCTGAGCACCGTATCCAGAAGGCCAAGGACATGATGGAAGGCAAGTCCGCCGGCTTTGGCCTGTACCCCGACAGCAAGATTTTCTACGCACCTTATCGCCCGTATTTCGCCAGTGGCTTCTCCACCGTGAGCCTGGGCATTGCCGAGCGCATGCTTGAGGTCTTCCGTGAGAAAACCCGTAACCGCGTGCGTGCCTACACCGGTGCTGCCGTAGGTGCCGCCACCCCGGCGCTGATGCGTCTGGCCGAGTCCACCCATCAGGTCGCTGCTGCCCGCGCCTTGCTGGAAAAAAGCTGGCAGGACATTGCCGAGCACAGCGAGCGCCACGAGTACCCAAGCCGCGGCACCCTGGCATTCTGGCGGACCAATCAGGGCTACGCTGTAAAGATGTGCATTCAAGCGGTTGATCGCTTGATGGATGCGTCTGGCGGCGGTGCGTGGTTCGAGAGCAATGAAAGTCAGCGCCTGTTCCGTGATGCGCACCTGACCGGTGCTCACGCCTACACCGACTACGATGTCTGTGCGCAGATCCTCGGCCGTGAACTGATGGGCCTTGAGCCTGATCCTTCGATGGTCTGATTCAGCGGTTCTTCTCGTCACGCGTATCGAATAACAACAAACGAGGCTGTCGTCGCGACAGCCCGGGAGTCTTGCATGTCCACCCTTACTGAAACCACCTTCGACGCACGGGCCTTCCGCCGGGCGCTGGGCAACTTTGCCACGGGTGTCACCGTAGTGACGGCTGCCGATGCCAGCGGCCGCAAAGTTGGCGTGACCGCCAACAGTTTCAACTCGGTATCCCTGGACCCGCCACTCATCCTGTGGAGCATCGACAAGCGCTCGAGCAGCCTTGAGGTGTTCGAGGAGGCCAGCCACTTTGCGGTCAACATCCTGGCGGCAGACCAGATCGACCTGTCGAACAACTTTGCCCGCCCCAAGGATGACCGCTTCGCCGGGATCGTCTACGAGGCCGGTGAGGGTGGCGCACCGCTGCTCGCGGATTGCTCAGCGCGTTTCAGTTGCGAGAAGTACCAGCAACTGGACGGCGGGGACCATTGGATTCTGGTCGGCAAGGTAGTGGCGTTCGATGATTGCGGGCGCTCGCCACTGTTGTATCACCAAGGTGCCTACTCCATGGTGTTGCCACACACACGCATGACCAAGCGTGAGGAGGGGCAGCCGCCCAGCAGCAACTTCCAGGGCCGTCTGAGCCATAACCTGTACTACCTGATGACTCAGGCCTTGCGGGCCTATCAGACCAGCTACCAGCCTCGGCAACTGTCCACCGGCTTGCGCACCAGTGAGGCGCGCATGCTGATGGTGCTGGAGAACGATGCGGGGCTGGGCCTTGCTGACCTGCAGCGTGAAGTGGCGATGCCCGAGCGCGAGATCGTCGAGGCTGTTGCCAACCTCAAGCGCAAAGGGCTGGTGTCCGATGACCACGAGCGGGTGGTGTTGACGGGTAAGGGCATTGAAGAAACCGAAGCCCTGTGGGCGATTGCCCGTGAACAGCAGGACAAGGTGTTTGGTCAGTTCAGCGAAGAGCAGATCGAAACCTTCAAGACGGTGCTCAAGGCGGTGATCAAGAGCTGACGCCCTGGCAGCGGCGAACAACTACCTTGGCACGGCGGCGCAAGACGGCGATCTGGGAATACGGTCAACTCACTATCCCCCCCGACTGGATAGCCAAACGGTGCGCTGATGTTTTTCAAACGCAATCACTGGGCAGGTGAGTTGACTGAGGTCTTGCTGCAAATAATTGCCGGCCAGCCCGGTGCGGCGCATCAGGCGCCGTTGCTGGCCAGCCATCCGCAGTTGCGGGCGACGCTGGAAAACCTCAGCGTCGAGCGCCAACAGGTCGACCAGCAGTTGGCGCAGGCGCAGGCCACTGCAGCAGAGCTGGCCACCCGGCTCGATCAGGAACAACACCATCTGCAGAGCGCACAGGCGCAGCATACGCTTCTGCAACAGCGTTGCGAGGCGCTGCAGGCCGCGTTACTGGATCAACAGCACGAGACCCAGGCGCTTGTTCAACAGGCGCAGATCTGGGATTTGTTGCAGTCGACCCTCACCGAAGGCACCTGGGACATCTCGGTCGCCCATGGCGATGTACGCCACCCCTCCAGCTCAATGCGTATCTCTAACCCGTTCCGTGCACTGATGGGCTATCTGCCGCAGGAGTTGCCCGATGGTTGGGATGCGCAGGTCAGTATCACGCACCCGGACGACCTGGCTGAGATCATGGCGGTTTTCGACCGGGAGATCCTCAAGCCCGGTGGTAGCGGCGAGTATGTGTTCGAGTACCGGATGCAGCACAAGACCCGCGGTTTTATCTGGTGCCGTGAGCGTGGTCGTGCGGTACGTGATGAACAGGGCGTGCTGACCCGTGTGCTGGGCGCGGTGCGCGACATCAGTGACGAGCGCAGTGCACAGGCCAGTCACGAACAGATGCTGACCCAGAACCAGGCGACCTACGCGCAGATCGCGACTGTTGTCGGGGTCATCAAGAGCATCGCCGAGCAGACCAACCTGTTGGCCTTGAATGCCGCGATTGAAGCGGCACGTGCCGGTGAGGTGGGGCGCGGCTTCTCGGTGGTCGCCGATGAAGTGAAGAAGCTTGCCGAAAGTACCCGCCAGGCCACCCAGCAAATCCAGGCCATGTTGCACCGGCAGTAAAACCGGCGAGGTCGGTTGCAGGCAAGCGCTCGACCTTCATATGTGGCAGGCTGCAACAAAGACGACGGCAGCCACGGGCAAGACGATGAGCGGAGGCGAAGCGCACAGTGGACGTACACGGTGACAACCCGCACCTGGAAGGGGCGTTGCAGGTTGACGGGTTTTGTCGCCATTTATGTCACACACTGAAGTCAGGGGCATTATCCAGATGTCAATCAATAAAAAGCTCACCGAGCATCTGAATCGCGGCACCGTCGGATTTCCCACGGCACTGGCCAGTACGGTTGGTCTGATCATGGCCAGCCCGGTCATCCTGACCGCAACCATGGGCTTCGGGATTGGTGGCAGTGCCTTCGCTGTGGCCATGGTGATTGCCGCTGTCATGATGCTGGCTCAGTCGACGACCTTTGCCGAAGCGGCCTCGATTCTGCCAACCACCGGTTCGGTCTACGACTACATCAACTGCGGCATGGGGCGCTTTTTCGCCATTACCGGTACGCTTTCAGCCTACCTGATCGTCCATGTCTTCGCCGGTACCGCCGAGACCATCCTCTCAGGGGTCATGGCCCTGGTGAACTTTGAGCACCTCAATACCCTGGCCGAATCCGCCGGTGGCTCGTGGTTGCTGGGTGTGGCGTTCGTGATCGTGTTCGGCATTCTCAATGCCTTCGGCGTCAGCGCCTTCGGTCGTGCGGAGATCATCCTGACCTTCGGTATGTGGACCACCCTGATGGTGTTTGGCGTGCTTGGCCTGATTTCTGCGCCGGCAGTAGAGTTGGACGGCCTGTTCGGTGAGTCGTTGGTGGGCACCGACCTGATCACCATCCTGTCGCTGGTTGGCATGGCCATGTTCATGTTTGTCGGCTGCGAGTTCGTCACGCCGCTAGCCCCGGACCTGCGCAGGTCTGCCTCGGTGATGCCCAAGGCCATGGCCCTGGGGCTGCTGGGTGTGGCGTCGTGCATGTTCATCTATGGCGCGGCAATGAAGCGTCAGGTCGAGAACATCGTGCTTGACCCTGCCACCGGGCTGCACCTGCTGGACACGCCGATGGCCATTCCGAAGTTTGCTGCCCAGGTCATGGGTGACATTGGCCCGCTGTGGCTGGGTATCGGCTTCCTGTTCGCCGGCGCTGCGACCATCAATACCCTGATGGCCGGCGTACCGCGGATTCTCTACGGCATGGCGGTGGACGGTGCATTGCCCAAGGTGTTCACCTACCTGCATCCGCGCTTCAAGACGCCGCTGCTGTGTATCCTCGTCGCGGTACTGATTCCTTGCCTGCATGCCTGGTACCTGGGGGGTAATGCAGACAACATCCTGCACCTAGTACTGGCTGCGGTGTGCGCCTGGAGTACGGCCTACCTGCTGGTGACCCTGTCGGTGGTCATCCTGCGCATTCGCCGTCCTGACCTGCCACGTGCCTACCGCTCGCCGCTCTTCCCGCTGCCACAGATCCTCTCCAGTGTCGGTATCCTGCTGGGGATGTGGTTCATTACCCCACCGGGCATGAACCCCGCCGACATCTACGTTCCATTCGGCATCATGCTGGCGGCCACGGCAGCCTATGCGCTGTTCTGGACACTGTGTGTGCAGAAGGTCAACCCGTTTGCCCCGGCACGGGTCGAAGACGTCCTGGCGGTGGAGTTCGCCAACGAGCCTGGCATTCACCTTAGCGGTCATGTCCATCATGCTAGCAAAGCTGTTTGACCTGTTCAGCGCCCAGCGGGCCCCGGCCGGTTATCGGCCCGGGGTCACCCTGGAGTTGCTGCGGCGCAACCTGGGAATACACCGTTTCCACCTGACGGAGACGGGCCGTGCCGAGTTCGATCTGGGGGCGACGGGGCTGCGCGTGCAGGTCAGCGAGCGTACTCAAGCGCAGTTGCTGATGCATCTGGTCATGACCGAGTTCCGTCTCCAGGTGCCTGCCTTTGAACAGGGCAACGTCCTCTTTGATCTGCACCATACTGGCTCGCTCAAGCGTACCGGTATTCGTTGCCGCTACCGTAGCGGCGACCGGACGCTGTTCGAGGCCGTGTCGAAGCGGCTGCTGGGCGACGCCAGGCTCAGCGCGGCGCTGATGCCGCTGGATTTCAAGCACCTGAGCATCGAATACGCGCTCAATGGCTGGACGGTTACTCTGGAACACATGGGGGGCAGCGAAGTCGTCAACCGTATGCCTGCCTTTCGTCGCTACGTAAAATTCAGCAGCGAACAGAAAGTGCTGCTTGAGCATACGCTGACGGCTCTGCAACGCGTGTTACTGGCACGTTAGCCAAAGGGTGGCATGAATACTGCTCCACATTGCGTGATGGATTATGGTTGTGCGCTCATTGGTAACATGTTAACAATTGAGTCATAAAAATAAGTTCGCGTGTGGAGGTATTCATGAGCATCCCCCAGCTTGATGGCAACAGACTGGAGCGTTGGACCACAGCCATGCAAAGTGTCTGTGGTCGTTTCGAGACCGAGTTGGCGTTTAACCGGTCGCTGTTCATCGGTGAAATATCGACCAGCCTGCGGGCCGGTCTGCAACTGTCCAACCTGCGAACCAATGCGGGCAACATCAAGCGCTTTGGTGACAACCCTGACCGTGACGATGACCAGCATTGTTTCCTGGTCAGCCAGCGTACCGGTTATTCGCAAATCACTCAGGGGGGCGTCAAAATCCAGCTTGCGCCGGGTGAGATGCTCTTGATGGACTCTGTCGGCCCCTGCGAAATCACCCCGTTCGGTTTGATTGAACACACCTCGTTGTCGTTGTCGCGCACTGAGGTGCGCAAGCACCTGAAAGGCCAGGGCGAGACCTTTGGCAAAATTTCCTCCAGTAACGCGTGTGGCCGCATGTTGCATGTGTTGATGGATGAGCTGTGCAAGGACACCGATGAGCATTCCTCGGCCAATGCGCAAGGTGATGCGCTGCAGAGTGCCTTCATTTCGTTGCTCAGCCCGGGTTTCGAACGCGCCGACGCCAGTAGCACTTCGCTGACCGTCAATGGTGTCAACCTGCGCAGCTACGTGCAGAAGGTGATCGATGAATCACTGACCCAGCCAGGCTTGAGCCCGGCAAGCCTGGCCAGTCGCCTGAACATTTCGGTGCGCCACCTCTACCGTCTGTTTGAGGAGGAGGGCGACAGCGTTTGCCGCTACATTCAGCGTGCCCGCCTCAAGCGCAGCGCCGACGACCTTTCCAACCCGTTCCTGAAGACCGAATCGATTACCGCCATTGCCTACAAATGGGGGTTTACCGACTCGGCGCACTTCAGCCGCTCGTTCAAGAAGCAGTTCGAACAATCGCCGAAAGATTTTCGTGCTCACGTACTCAGCGCTGCTATGGCCGGCACGGCGTAACCGATAACCTAATCACTCGATAGCACGTTTACCCAGGACGTCCGTATGTCGTCGGCAAGCTCGGTGCGCACTACCTACCTTTCGGTCGGTAGTGTCATTGGGTGAGCCGGTACGGCAGTGAGTGCGCAGCGCTTGCATCGTTGGCAAGCCAACTCCAACAGAGGGGTGCCGCAGTCTGTGAAAGCGGCTACGTTGGCTGGAAAAAGCAAACCCCCGCTGAAAGCGAGGGTTTGTTGGTGAAGGGGAGCCTTGAGACGGGTCAGACGACCGCGAAGTAGTGCTTCACAAAGCTCTCGCTGACGACTTCCCAGAGCACCGGGGTGCCCTTGGTCACGAACCAGCTGTCGCCGGCTTTGTAGCGCGTGCTCTGGCCGGTGGACTCATCAGTGAGCAGCACTTCGCCGGTGACGACCACGGCCTGTTCGTTGAATGGGTAGACCATGCGGAACTTGCCTTGGGTCGTGCCGAAGTAGGCGCTGCTGACCGGATCGGTCGGTGCCCCGAAGGTCATTTTGCCGAAGGCTTTGACTTCGCCTTCCAGAATCTCGGAACCCAGGTCGGCAACGGTGCCCCAGGCGTCGAGTTCGGACAGCGCAATGTTGTTCTGTACAGTTGTAAGGGTCATGGCAGTGCTCCAGTGAGTGAACGATAAGGGGTTTCAACGCCGGCCGTTGAAGTAGCCAGACAGCTGATGCAGGCTTTTGCCGGCCGTCAGCAGCAGGGGGCGAATGTGGTCTTTGCCGAGGATCTGGGCGTGTTTGACCGAGCTGATCAGGTCGTAACGCGATGAACCTTCGCTCATGCCCTCGGCGAGGATTTTGCAAATGATGTGGCTCGGGGTGACGCCGAAGCCCGAGTAGCCTTGTACATAGAACGCATTCGGGCGGCCGCTGAGTGTGCCGATCTGCGGGAACAGGTTGGCGCCGGTGGCCATTGGGCCGCCCCAGGCCAGGTCGATCTGCACGTCCTTCAGGTACGGGAAGATCTTCAGCATCAGGTTGCGGTTCCAGGCCTTCAGGTCCTTGGGGATGTGTTCGATGAATGGTGTGGCGGCACCGAACAGCAGGCGGTTCTCGTTGGTGACCCGGTAGTAGTCGATGACCGGGCGAATATCGCTGTAGGCACCGCGGATCGGGCTGATGCGCCGGATCAATTCGTCGGACAGCGGCTCGGTCATCAGTTGGAATGCGTAGGTGTTGATGGTGCGTGCGTGCAACTCTGGCTCCAGCTTGTTGAGGAAGCTGTCGCAGGCCCACAGCAGCTTGCGCGCTTTCACCGAGCCGCGCCCGGTACGCACGGTGATCTGCTCGCCGTAGCTCACTTCCAGGGCCGGGCTATGCTCGAAAATACGTGCGCCCAGGCCGACCAGCGCCTTGGCCTCACCGAGCAGCAGGTTCAGCGAGTGCACATGGCCGCCGCCCATGTGCAGCAGGGCGCTGCTGTAGGCGTCCGAGCCGATGATCTGCTTGACCTCGGCGCCGGCCAGGAAGCGGATCTCGTCCTTGTTGTTGATCGATTTGAAGTCTTTCTCCCAGGCGCGCAGGGTTTTTTCCTGGCGGGCGTTGAAGCCCATGTAGCCATAGCCGTGGCAGAAGTCTGCGTCGATGGCGTACTTGGCAATACGCTCCTTGATGATCCCGGCGCCCAGTTCGCTGATCTCGAAGATCTCGCGCAGGCCTTGCTCGCCGACACTGCTCTTGATCTTCTCCAGGTCGTGCCCGATCCCGGCCATGATCTGCCCGCCATTGCGGCCCGTACCGCCAAAGCCCAGGTAGCGTGCCTCCAGCACCACAACGTTGGTGATGCCTTTTTCGGCCAGTTCCAGCGCAGTGTTGATGCCGGAGAAACCGCCGCCAATCACGACGACGTCCGCTTCAATGTCACTTTCCAGCGTCGGGAAACTGAGGTTGTATTTCTTGGTAGCCGAGTAGTACGTAGGCGTTTCGATAGTGATCATGGCGCAGCCTGAACGGTTGAATTGGCACGACGGCAGGGCTTTTCGCAAGCGCTGTCCCCTGGGGCCTATTAAGTTCCTAACGAACGGTAGGTGTCTTGACTCTGCGTGCCGAGGGCTTTGATCCGGCCTGCCAGCGCAGGCGTTTCAGGCCGGGCCGCTTGACGGCAGCCCTTGCATTTCGGATGATCGTTTCATGAATACATTAATGACCTGTCGCAGCGACTATTACGGCTACCCGCTCACCCCATGAGGCGGTAGTTGCTGCGTGCACCCGATCCGCCTGAGGCGAATCGGATAGTGCTCCCTTCTCCTCGGGCCTTACCCCTGGAGACAGCAATGAACGACACCCAAGACCGTTTGATCGACCACCTGCAGGCGCGGGGCTTTATTCACCAGAGTACCGACCTGGAAGCCTTGCGCACGCACTTGGCCACGGGGTCAAGAACGATCTACCTCGGCTTTGATGCCACCGCCGACAGCCTGCACGTAGGCCACCTGCAAGGCCTGATGCTGATGCGCTGGCTACAGAAGGCCGGGCACCGGCCGATTCTGTTGATAGGTGGCGCCACGACCCGTATCGGTGACCCGAGCTTTCGTGACGAGAGCCGGCCGATCCTCAGCGAAGCGCAGATCCAGGCCAATATCGCTGGCATTACCCGTACCTTTGGCCGTTACCTGAACCTGGGAGAGGGCGCTGGTTTTGTCGTCGATAACGCCCAATGGCTCGATGGCATTGGTTACCTGCAGTTTCTGGATCAGGTGGGGCGCTACTTCTCCATCAATCGTTTGCTGACCTTCGACGCGGTTCGCCAGCGCCTGGAGCGCGAGCATTCATTGTCGTTTCTTGAGTTCGGCTACACCCTGCTGCAGGCCCACGACTTTACCGAGCTGGCGCGCCAGTACGACTGCACGGTGCAACTGGGCGGTGCTGACCAGTGGGCCAACATCATCAATGGTGTGGAGCTGGGGCGCCGTCGTGACAATCGCCAGCTGTTTGGCCTGACCATGCCGCTGTTGACCAGCAGCGATGGCAAGAAAATGGGCAAGTCGGTCAGTGGCGCGGTGTGGTTGGACGGTAGCCGCCTGGCACCGTTCGATTTCTGGCAGTTCTGGCGCAACTGTGATGACCGCGATGTCGGGCGCTTCCTGGCGCTGTTCACCGAGCTGCCGCTGGAGGAGATTCAGGCGCTCACGGCGCAGGGCGGTGCCGCGTTGAATCAGGCGAAGTGCGTATTGGCTGATCACGCTACGGCGCTGGCCCATGGCGAGGCTGCGGCACAGCAAGCCCATGCGGCGGCAACTGCCTTATTTGCTCACGGTGAGGCGGCGGAGCTGACCACGCTGAATATTTCGCGCGCCCAGGTGCAGGCCGGTATCAGCCTGGCCGAGCTTCTGGTCGAGACGGGCTTGCAGGCATCACGCTCAGCGGCACGTCGTCTGGCCGAGGGGCGTGGGCTGCGGCTGGATGGGGAGCTGGTTGAGTCGGCTGAGCGGGAAATGGACCGGCAGGCCAGCCAATGGCGGGTGAGCCTGGGCAAGAAACGCCATTTCGACATCAAGGTGGTGGGCTGACGCGAGCGGGGTTTAGCTGAAACACGGCCTGCTCAGCAGGCCGTGTTGGTCAATGGACCTGGCCGTTACTTGATACCCAGGCACATGTACTTTTGCTCAATGTAGTCATCAATGCCGTACTTGGAGCCTTCGCGGCCCAGGCCGGACTGCTTGATGCCGCCGAAGGGGGCCACTTCGGTGGAGATCAGCCCTTCGTTTACGCCGACCATGCCATATTCCAGCGCCTCGCTGACGCGCCAGGCACGACCGAGGTCGCGGGTATAGAGGTAGGAGGCCAGGCCGAACTCGGTGTCGTTGGCCATGGCGATGGCTTCTGCTTCGGTGTCGAAGCGGAAGATCGGTGCCAGTGGCCCGAAGGTTTCGTCACGGGCCACCAGCATCTGCGGGGTTACATCGCCGAGCACGGTGGGCTCGAAGAAGTTGCCGCCCAAGGCATGGGGCTTGCCGCCGGCGAGCAGCGTCGCGCCTTTGCCCAGCGCATCGTTGATGTGTTCTTCGACCTTGGTCACCGCCTTGGCATTGATCAAGGGGCCTTGCTGGACGCCGTCGGTATCGGCACTGCCAACCTTGAGCGCCTTGACGGCGCTGGCGAGGCGTTCGCTGAAGGCCTCGTAGATGCTGTTCTGCACCAGAATACGGTTGGTGCAGACGCAGGTTTGCCCGGTGTTGCGGAACTTGGAGCCGATCACGCCTTCAACAGCCGCATCCAGGTCGGCATCGTCAAAGACGATAAAGGGCGCATTGCCGCCCAGTTCCAGGCTGACTTTCTTGATGGTTTCAGCGCATTGCGCCATCAACAGCTTGCCGATACCGGTCGAGCCGGTGAACGAGAGCTTCTGCACCAGCGGGTTACCGGTCAGCTCCGCTCCGATCTCGCGCGAGCGGGTGCCAGGCACAATATTAAGCACGCCTGCAGGAATACCGGCACGCTCGCCCAACTCGGCTAGCGCCAGTGCCGACAATGGGGTTTCCGAGGCCGGTTTGACGATAACGGTGCAGCCTGCCGCCAAGGCCGGGCCGACCTTGCGGGTGATCATGGCGTTGGGGAAGTTCCACGGGGTAATCGCGGCGACGACGCCAATTGGCTGCTTGATGACCAGTAGGCGACGGCCTGGCTTGTCGTGAGGAATGACGTCGCCATAGACCCGTTTGGCCTCTTCGGCGAACCATTCGATAAAGCTGGCGCCATAGGCAATTTCGCCACGGCTTTCTGCCAGCGGCTTACCCTGTTCCCAGCTCAGCAGGCGCGCCAGGTCTTCCTGGTTGGCCATGATCAGCTCGAACCATTTACGCAGAATCGCGCTGCGCTCTTTAGCGGTTTTGTCGCGCCAGGCTGGCAGGGCCGCATGAGCAGCGTCGATGGCGCGGGCAGTTTCGGCCTGGCCGAGGGAGCTGACGGTGGCGATGATTTCGCCGTTGGCCGGGTTGCTCACGCTGAAGCGGGCATGGTCGTCCGCCTCAAGCCATTGGCCGTTGACGTAGGCGTGCTCGCGTAGCAGTTTCAAGTCGTTGAGTGTCATGGTCATGCTCAGCAGTTAGTAGACGCTGCCGCCCGCGCTGGTGGGCGCGGCGCAGCCTTTGAATTTGCCGGCCAGGGCCTGCAGGCCACGCATCAGCACGGTGGTGTCGACACCGACGGCGACGAAGGCTGCGCCCAGTTCGATGTAGCGCCGGGCGAGTGCCTCGTCAGCGCTGAGAATGCCGGCTGCTTTGCCAGCCTGCTGGATCCGCACGATGGCGTCTTCGATGGCCGCCTGGACTTCGGGGTGGCCAGGGTTGCCACGATGGCCCAGTGAGGCACTGAGGTCGGCCGGGCCGATGAACACGCCGTCGACGCCGTCGACCGCTGCGATGGCGTCCAGGTTGGCCAGGCCTTCACGGTTTTCGATCTGCACCAGCAGGCACATCTGCTGGTCGGCGTGATCCAGGTAGCCGGGAATGCTGTTCCAGCGCGAGGCGCGGGCCAGGGCGCTGCCAACCCCGCGAACCCCCTGCGGCGGGTAGTGGATGGCGCGGACCAGTTCGCGCGCCTGCTCGGCGCTTTCGACCATGGGCACCAGCAAGGTCTGGGCACCGATGTCCAGCACCTGCTTGATCAGGGCGGTATCGCCGATCACCGGGCGAATGATCGGTTGGCTCGGGTAGGGCGCCACGGCTTGCAACTGGCCGAGCATGCCGCGCAGGTCATTCGGGGCGTGTTCGCCATCGATCAGCAACCAGTCGAAACCGGCATTGGCCGCGAGCTCCGCGCAATAGGCATCGGCCAGGCCGAGCCACAGGCCGATCTGGGCTTCGCCACTTTTCAGGCGTTGCTTGAAGGTATTGATGGGCATGTCCATGGGCTGCTCCTCAGACAAAACGGCAAGCGATGGAGCCGAGCATGTCGTAGTCGACATGGAAGGTATCGCCCGGGTTGGCCGCAACCGGACGGGTGAATGAGCCGCCAAGAATGATCTGACCGGCTTCCAGGGTGACGTCATACGGCGCCAGTTTGTTTGCCAGCCATGCCACGCCCTTGGCCGGGTGGTTGAGTACGGCCGCAGATACGCCGGACTCCTCGATCACGCCATTGCGGTAGAGCACGGCAGGTACCTTGCGCAGGTCGATCTCGGTCGGGCGCACGGCCCGTCCGCCCATGACCACGCCGGCGTTGGCGGCGTTATCGGAGATGGTGTCGAAGACCTTGCGGGTGGCCTTGGTCTGCGGGTCAATCTGTTGAATACGTGCGTCGATGATTTCCAGCGCCGGGATTACCCACTCGGTGGCGTCGAGCACGTCGAACACGCTGACGTTCGGGCCCTTTAGTGGTTTACCGAGGATGAACGCGAGCTCCACCTCGACCCGAGGCACGATGAAGCGGTCAAAGGGAATGTCACTGCCTTCTTCGAACATCATGTCATCGAGCAGGGCGCCGTAGTCCGGCTCGGTGATGTTCGAGGAAACTTGCATGGCCCTTGAGGTCAGGCCGATCTTGTGCCCGACCAGCTTGCGACCGTCCTTGATCTTCTGCGCTACCCAGGCGCGCTGGATGGCATAGGCGTCTTCGATGGTGATGGCCGGGTGTTCGAGCGAGAACTGGCGGACTTGTTCGCGCGAGCGTTCGGCACGGTCGAGTTGGGCAGCGGCTTGCAAAATCAGGCTGTGGTCAAGCATGGAAAAGGCTCTCTTACTGTGGATTAACGATGGCAGCCCGGGTGCGCAGCACCAGGAAACCGCCCAGAGCGATGAACAACGCCAGTACATACAAGGCCAGGCTGGCGCTGTGCGTGGTGTCGCGCATCCAGCCGATCAGGTAAGGCGCAAGAAACGAGGCGATGCTGCCGAACGAACTGATCAGGGCGATGCCGGCCGCCTGGGTACTGTTGGAAAGAAATGCCGGTGGCAACTGCCAGAACATCGGCAAGGCGGCACTGGCCCCCATGCCGGCGACAACCAGACCACTGAGCACCATGACCGGATTGGCGGGTGCCAGGCCGGCCACTGCGATCCCCAGTGCCGACATCAGCAGCGGTACGCACAGGTGCCAGCGGCGTTCCCGGTGACGATCCGAAGAGCGTCCGCAGGCGATCATGAACAGGCAGCCGAACAGGTAGGGCACGGCGCTGAGCAGGCCGACCTTGCCGTCGCTGCCGATGCCGGCACCGTGAATCAGGGTGGGCATCCAGAACGCCAGCGTGTTGACCGCCAGCATCACTGCGAAGTACACGGCGACCAGTAGCCAGACCTGCGAGTCCTTGAGGATGCCGGAGAACGAGGTGATCGACTTGCGTTGCTCTTCATGGCTGAGCTGTTCGCGCAACTGACGTTTCTGCTCGTCGGACAGCCAGTTCACGGTTTCGAAACTGTCAGGCAGGCACTTGAGTACGATCAGGCCCAGCAGTACGACAGGAGCGCCTTCGATCAGGAACATCCACTGCCAGCCACGCAGCCCGGCAAACTCATGGAAACGCTCGAGGATGCCGCCCGACAGTGGGCCGCCAATCACCCCGGCCATCGGTACGGCAATGGCGAACAAGGCGGTGACCTGCGCACGGCGCCCGGCCGGGTACCAACGGTTGAGAAAGACCAGGATACCGGGGAAGAAGCCTGCTTCGGCTACACCCAGCAGGAAGCGCAGTACGTAGAACCCGCTCGCGCTGTCGATCCACAGCATGCCGGTAGAGAGCATGCCCCAGACCACCATCAGGGTGGCGATCCAGCGGCGTGGGCCAACCCGGTCCAGGGCCATGTTGCTGGGTACGCCGAACAGTGCGTAGGCGACAAAGAACAGGCCTGCGCCGAAACCGTAGACGGTATCGCTGAAGTGCAGGTCGGTGCTCATCTGCATCTTGGCGAAGCCGATGTTGATGCGGTCGAGGTGGGCAAACAGGTAACAAATCAGCAGCAGGGGCATCAGTCGCCAGGTGACGATGCTGTGGGTACGGTCCTGGGTAGCGGCGGTGATGCCTTGAACGCTATGGGCTGTGTTCATGATCTTGTGCTTTTTATTAGAGAGATCAGGGGTAAAGGCAACGAGGTCAGTTGCCTTGTGATTTGAGGAACGCGTGGACGTTGTTTTCCTTGAAGTTCAGGACCTCGTGCAGCTCGATCATCTCGAAGGACAAGGCCAGCAGGCGTTCGGCCTGCAGGGGCGCAAAGTGCGCCTTGATCACCTCGAACAGGGCTTCGGCGACACGCTGGCGGGTGGCCAGGTCCCGGCCATGGCCGACTTTCAGGATCATGTGCACGAAGGCATAGTCGTGCTTGCCATCGGCCATGCGCCAGGTGTCCAGGCGAACGGCACGGCTGCGGATGCCGCCCAGTGGGAACACGCCACTGGCGCCCAAGGTGGCATGAACCTTCTCGAACAGGCCGGGCAGGTCAGCCTGCTCTTCGAGGTTGTCGGTGTACTCGGCAATGAAATGCGGCATGGGAACTCCTCTGCGCCGGGCAGCCTTGAGCCTGTTGCTCAAGGCTTGCGCTACGTTAAACCGGGAAGATGGCGTTGATTTGGCCGGTACCAGAGCTGCCGAACGGCTCGGTGAGCACCTCGACAGGCTTGTTGTAGTCGGCGCCACCGAGCAGGCCCAGGAGCATCGCGGTGTCATGCATGCCGCCTTCGCCAAAGCAGTGCGCGGCGTAGTCCGGGAGCATGGCGCAGAACTCCTTGAAGCGGCC
Source organism: Pseudomonas sp. HLS-6 TE3448 (assembly GCF_053629555.1). NCBI lineage: Bacteria > Pseudomonadati > Pseudomonadota > Gammaproteobacteria > Pseudomonadales > Pseudomonadaceae > Pseudomonas > Pseudomonas sp. HLS-6 TE3448. Next base: position 3,535,011 of record NZ_JBRJIO010000001.1, read on the forward strand.
TTGCTTCCATAGCTCGACCACGCGCATGTCCATCTGCTTGTCGAATTCGCGGGTCCAGTTGTGGATGTTCGCTTCAGCGTTGCGGTCGTCCGAGAAACGGTGTGACAACGAGCCGGAGGCCAGCACCAGGACCTTGCGGTCGCTCTTTTCAATGGCCCGGCGTACGGCGGCGCCGAATGTGAAGCTGTCTTCCAGGCGATGCCAGGCACACCAGGCCGCAACCGAAACGACATTGAATTTTTGCTCGTCCGGAACGTCCATGTGCATGTAGCGCATGGGCACCAGGGTGCCGTACTCCAGCTCCAGGCTCGGAATGTTGTGGGCCAGGGTGCGCACGTCGGCGGCATTCGCCTCGGCGGCGATCAGTTCACCCAGTTCCGGGCAGCCAGGGTACTCAAAGTGCATGTCCTTGATGAAATGCGGCAGCTCGTTGCTGGTGTAGATTCCCTTGAAATGTTCGCCGCAGTTGACGTGGTAGGCACTGTTGACCAGCCAGTGCACATCGAACACAACGGCGGTATCGGCGCCCAGTTCGCGTGCGCGGCGGCCAATCTCCTTGTGGCCGGCGATGGCGGCTTCACGGCAGCCATGGTGTTTGCCCGGCAGTTCGGAAAGGTACATCGATGGCACATGACAGACTTTGGCTGCCAGGACGACTTCGCCCATGATGAAACTCCTGAAAATTGTTCTTGTTGTGCGTTGTAGGAGCCGGCCTTGCCGACGCTGTGCTCACCCTATACAGGGTGCTGTCGTTATCGCCAACAACGGCGGCTCCCGTGCAGGTATCAGACGCCCCAGCGTGGAATGTGGTGGCTGCCCATGGAAATGCACACGTTCTTGATCTCGGCGAACACTTCGAAGCTGTACTGGCCGCCTTCGCGACCGGTACCGGAACCTTTCACGCCGCCGAACGGCTGGCGCAGGTCACGCACGTTCTGGCTGTTGATGAAGACCATGCCCGCTTCGATGCCACGCGCCAGGCGGTGGGCCTTGCCGATGTCCTGGGTCCAGATGTAGGAGGCCAGGCCGTATTCGGTGTCGTTGGCCAGTTGCAGTGCTTCGGCCTCGTCCTTGAACGGGATCAGGCAGACCACAGGGCCGAAGATCTCTTCCTGGGCAATGCGCATCTTGTTGTTCACGTCCGCGAATACCGTCGGCTGGATGAACTGGCCGCGGCTCAGGTGCGCCGGCAGGTTGGCCGGGCGCTCCAGGCCACCGGCGAGCAGGGTGGCGCCTTCTTCGATACCGATCTTGATGTAGCCGGTGACCTTGTCGTAGTGGGCTTGAGTGATCATCGAGCCTACTTGGGTTTTCGGGTCTTGCGGGTCGCCGACGATCAGGCGCTTGGCACGGGCGGCGAACTCGGCAACGAATTGCGGGTACACGCTTTCCTGGATGAAGATCCGGCTGCCCGCGGTGCAGCGCTCGCCGTTCAGCGAGAAGATGGTGAACAGAGCCGCATCCAGTGCGCGCTCAAGGTCGGCATCTTCAAAAATCAGCACCGGCGACTTGCCGCCCAGCTCCATGGAGTACTTCTTCAAACCGGCGGTCTGCATGATCTTCTTGCCGGTGGCGGTGCCGCCGGTGAAGGAGATGGCACGTACATCCGGGTGACGAACCAGGGCATCGCCTGCGGTGGCGCCATAGCCCTGGATCACGTTCAGCACGCCGTTGGGGATGCCGGCTTCAACGGCCAGGCGACCCAGCTCGTTGGCGGTCAGTGGCGACAGTTCGCTCATCTTCAGAACGGCGGTGTTGCCCAGTGCCAGGCACGGCGCTGTCTTCCAGGTGGCGGTCATGAACGGCACGTTCCACGGCGACACCAGGCCGCATACACCCACTGGCTGGTACAGGGTGTAGTTGAGCATCTGGTCGTCGACGGGGTAGGTGTGACCGTCCATGCGGGTGCAGACTTCAGCGAAGAAATCGAAGTTGTGCGAGGCGCGCGGGATCAGCACGTTCTTGGTCTGGTGAATCGGCAGGCCGGTATCCAGGGTTTCCAGTTCGGCCAGGTGTGGCACGTTCTGCTCGATCAGCTCGCCGAGTTTGCGCATCAACCGCGCACGTTCCTTGGCCGGGGTGTTGGCCCATTTCGGGAACGCTTCCTTGGCGGCGGCAACGGCCTGCGCGACTTCTTCAGCACCACCACTTGCGACTTCACCGATGGCCTCGCCGGTGGCCGGGTTGTAGTTGACGAAGGTGTCTTTGCTCTCGACCTCGCGGCCGTTGATCCAGTGTTTGATCATGGTGTTCAAGCCTTTTTGTTCTTGAAGAAGTCAGCTTCACTGACAATGCGGTTGACCAGGCGACCGACGCCCTCGACTTCAACTACCACCTCATCGCCTGGCACGACATCGGCCAGGCCTTCAGGTGTGCCGGTGGCGATCATGTCGCCCGGCTGCAGGGTCATGAAGCTGGAGAAGTACTCGATCAGGTAGGGAATGTCGAAAATCATGTCCCGGGTGCTGCCTTCCTGTTTCAACTCGCCGTTGATCCAGGTGCGCAGTGTCAGGTTGCTTGGGTCTGGTACGTCCGCCACATCGACGATCCATGGGCCGACCGGGGTGGTGGCATCACGGTTCTTCACCCGCAGGTTGGGGCGGTAGTAGTTCTCGAGGTAGTCGCGGATCGCGTAGTCGTTGCACACGGTGTAGCCGGCCAGGTACGCCAGGGCGTCTTCGCGCTTGACGTTGCGTGCCGGTTTGCCGATCACCGCTACCAGTTCGCACTCGTAGTGCATGTAGGCGACGTTGTCCGGGCGCCAGGTGATCTGTTTATGGCCGGTATAGGTGCCGGGCGACTTGATGAAGGCCAGTGGCTCTGTCGGCGGTGCGAAAGCCAGCTCGGCGGCGTGGTCGGCATAGTTCAGGCCCAGGGCGAACATGCTGCCGGTGGCCGGTGGCAGCCACTCGACCTGGTCTTCGTTGATACGGCGACCATCGGCCAGGTGCAGGACGTTGTCGGCGTCGACCGTGGCGAGGTGAACCTCGCCTTCAAAGCGGATACGGGCGTGTTTCATGAGGGCTCCTCTTACTCGGCCACGATGTGGTTAACGAGGCGGCCCAGGCCGCTGATTTCGACTTCGACGCGGTCGCCAGGCAGGACATCGACACGGCCTTCAGGGGTGCCGGTGATCAGCAGGTCGCCTTCATGCAGGGTCATGAACTCGCTGAGTTCGGCAATCAGCTGCGCCACCGAGCGGACACAGTTGGCGGTGCTGTTGGACTGGCGCAGTTCACCGTTGACCCAGAGCTTGATATCGAGCGTCTGAGGGTTGGCAACCTGCGAGGTCGGCACCAGCTCCGGGCCGAACGAGCAGAAACCGTCACGGCATTTGGCTTTGACGGCAGGGCGGTAGTAGCTGTCTTCCGGCAGGCTGAATTCGTTGACGATGGTGTAGCCGGCCACATAGTCCAGCGCGTCTTCGACACTGACGCGGCTGGCGTCCTTGCCGATGACCACGCCCAGCGCGGGGCCTGGTTGCAGGTGCTCGATGCCTTGGGGGTAAACCACTGCATGGTCATGCTGGTTACGGGTGTTGGGGGTCTTGATGAACAACACTGGTTTGACCGGTGGTTGCTTGTAGGGCGGCTCGTTAAAGGCGGCGAGGTGCTGATTCAGCAGCCCCTGATAGTTCAGTGCAACGCCGAACAAGGTGCCGGTCGCAACGTCATGCAGGGCACGGCTCATGCTTTTCTCCTGGCAGGGGCAGGACATGGGCTGCCCTGCGTCTATTTGTTAATGTGTTATCGTTATAATTAATATGTTAACGACCGTCAAGGTATTTGCCATCGCGTCGGCCTTTACCGTGGCAGTGGTACGATGGGCAAACGCCGCGTGACGTGCGAACAGGTCCAGCGTGGCGACCAAGAACAGCATGAGTAGCCCGCGATGAAAGATCGCCATCCGATTCCAAACATCAACATCGGCAAGGTGTACGACCAGCGCTACAGCGACAGCGAAGTGCATTACGACAAGCTGGGTAATCTCGCCGGCTTTTTCGGCCGCAACATGCCGGTGCACCGGCACGACCGTTTTGTTCAGGTGCACTACGTCAAGAGCGGTACGGTGCGGGTTTATCTGGATGACCAGCAGTACGTGGAGGCGGGGCCGATGTTCTTCCTCACGCCGCCGACCATTCCGCACTCGTTTGTCACCGAAGCCGATGCCGATGGCCATGTCCTGACCGTGCGCCAGCAACTGGTCTGGCAACTGATGGAGGCAGAGCCCGGCTTGATTCCGGGGCCGCGTTTGCCGGCTGCCTGCGTGGCCCTCGGTCGGCTGTCGGGGCCGTACCAGGACGAGGCGCGTCGCCTGGAGTTCCTGTTCGAGACACTGCGCGAAGAAAACAGTCAGTCGTTGCCCGGCCACGCTTCGGCATTGTCGAGCCTGACGCGCTTGATCATGATCAGCCTGCTGCGGCTGTGCGCCAATTCGCTCGAGGCAACACCGGCTCGCCACGAAGACTTGCAGATCTTCCACCGCTTCAATGAGTTGATCGAGCGCCACTACCGCGAGCACTGGGCGCTGTCGGCCTATGCTTCGGCCATCGGCGTGACCGAGGCGCGGCTCAATGACGTATGCCGACGCATTGCTGACTTGCCGTCCAAGCGCTTGGTGCTGGAGCGGGTCATGCAGGAGGCGAAGCGGCTGCTGTTGTTTACCGGCAGTTCGGCCAACGAGATCTGTTATCAGCTGGGCTTCAAGGATCCGGCGTACTTCAGCCGGTTTTTCCAGCGTTACGCGCAAATCACGCCAGGCGAGTACCGGCAGCGTCAGGTGGGCTTGCGATAGGGAGTGCATGGCGCCTCTGCCTTTTTTATTGGCCGATGGTGGCGCCTGCAGGGCTGCGCGGAAATGGCTTTTCCGGGTGATGTATTGCACTTTTCATGACGGGTAGACGGTAGGGCTCTTCAGTTGCATAGTTAATATGCTAACGTTCTCGCCCCTGTTCGTCGGTGTCTGTGTGCCCATGACTACTGTTGCCCGTCCTGATCGCTTGCTTGTGCTGCTGGCTGCGCTCGTCGCCTTTGCCCCGTTGTCGATCGATACCTACCTGCCCAGCTTGCCGGAGATCGCCAATAGCCTGGCGGCCAGCCAGACGCAGGTGCAAATGACCATCGGCGTTTTTCTGCTCGGTTTGTGCATCGGCATGTTGTTTTACGGGCCGCTTTCAGACCGCTTTGGTCGCCGCCCGATTCTCCTGGCCGGCCTGGCACTGTACCTGGTGGCCAGTGTCGGCTGCATGGCTGCATCCAGTGTGGAGCAGTTGATCGCCTGGCGTTTCTTTCAGGCGTTGGGTGGTGCCGCAGCCTCGGTGCTGGCCAGGGCCATTGTCAGGGACCTGTATCCGCTGAATCAGGCGGCGCGAGCGCTGTCGTTGATGCACCTGGTGACCATGATCGCCACCCTGGCGGCACCGCTGGCGGGCAGCGCGCTGCTGAGCCTGAGTGGTTGGCGCAGTATTTTCGGCGCATTGCTACTGTTCTCGGTGCTGTGCCTGTTGGCGTCGCTGCGCTGGATCCCGGAAACCCACCCGGCCAGCCGCCGTGGCCGTTCAGTGGGCGCTGCGTTTGCTGCCTACTGGCACATTGGCACGCAACGTCGGGCCTTGGGCTGCATTCTGTGCATGGGGTTCTCCTTTGGCGGGATGTTTGCCTTCATCACCGCCTCACCGTTCGTCTATGTGGAGTATTTTGGCGTCTCGCCAAGTGACTACGCGTGGCTGTTCGGGATGAACATCGCTGGAATCATCGTCATGACCTTCGTCAACGCACGGCTGGTCACGCGGGTGGGAACGCTACCGATGCTGGGCGTAGGCGCGGTGTTGGCGGCGCTTTCGGGGGTGGCCTTGGCTGTGGTCGGCTTCACCGGGGTGGCCGGTCTGGCGGCAATGGCGACGTGCATCCTCGTGTATGTAAGCGTTACCGGGCTACTGGGTGCCAACAGCGTGGCGCGTCTATTGGCCCTGTACCCTCAGCAGGCTGGCGCCGCCGCTGGTTTGGCGGTGTCTGGGCAGTTTGCCTGTGGCGCCGGTTTCAGTGCGCTGGTCAGCTACTTCGCCAATGGCACGCCATTGCCGATGTGCCTGGCCATGGCGGCTGCCGGTGTTGGCAGCCTTGGTGCGTTCCTGCTGATCTATCTGGGGCGTGGCGAGGCGTGTTCCGGGTTGGCAGGCCAGTTCCAGCCGGGGAGTGCCCCTGGAGGTCGCCAAGGTTCTAGTGGGTAACAATTTGTATTTTGTTAACATGTTTATTTTTCGTGGGTGCCCTTGCTGCCACTTCGGGGCACCCTTAAACTGCCACCTCATTCATTGTTTAACTCAATCATGGCTATTCCCAGACCTTCCCTGACCCTCACGTTGCTTCAGGCACGTGAAGCGACCATGTCCTTTTTCCGCCCGGCGCTGAACGCCCAAGACCTGACCGAGCAGCAGTGGCGGGTCATCCGTATCCTGCGTCAGCAGGGCGAACTTGAAAGCCATCAACTCGCGCACCTGGCGTGCATTCTCAAGCCAAGCATGAGTGGTGTGCTCAAGCGCCTGGAGCGCGATGGCCTGGTGTCACGGCGCAAATCCACGGAAGACCAGCGGCGTATCTTCATAAGCCTGACTGTGCAGGGCCATCAGTGCTTCCTGGAAATGAGCGAGCAGATGGAGCGCAACTACCAGGAGATCCAGCGTCAGTTCGGTGAAGAGAAACTCGACCAACTGATGGGCTTGCTGAACGAATTGAAGAAGATCAAACCCTGAGCGCGAGGGTTCCTGAAGCGGACCATTGACGATTACGCCAAGCACGCCTATACAGGCGCCTTGGATGTATTGGCTCAATGCAGGAACCCTTCATGAACGACGAGATTGATATTCACGAACCCGAGCACGATCACCTGCTCGATCATGAGTTCGATGAAGACTTCGACGCGGTAGAGGCTGAAGCCAACCCGCTATTCGACCACGCCGAAGACGACGATAGCGAAGACGACGACGCCGAGTGGGATGAGTTTGATCGTGAAGATCAAGAAAGTTGGGAGCGTAACCTCGACTGATCGCTGGCCGTGATGCCTGCTTGCCACGGCCCCTTTCCCATACCCGCACGTTTAAAAACCCTCAGGACACGCTGCCATGAGCCAGCCACAAGGACCCGTCATGCCTAATGTTTGTGCAAATTCTCCTCAAGACGATGCTGTTTACGAACAGCAGGCGGATGTTCTGAGCGATGCGGCATTCGCGGACGTGAGCAGTGCACCCAAGGCTATCGAGGTGATCTGCCGGTTCATCCGCTCCTATGATCAGCACCGTCATGAGATGCCGCTGGCGCAGTGGCTGGTGCACGAGTTCAACCAGCAGCCAGACCTGTGGGCGAACAAGGCTGAGGCTGAACGTGTCGCGCAGGTGCTCATTGATTCGGTAATCCGCACAAACCAGCACAAGGCCTCGCTGCAGCAGCACCTGGACATGGGCAAAAGCGCGACCAACTGGCTGGCCAGGGAGTTGGAGCAGGACGCCCAGCGTAACCCCGACCTTAAGCTGCCGGACTACGCCGCTCAGGTGCAGGGGATGCTGCAGTCGGCCAATGCTGCGCTGTTGCCGGGGATGCAGCCGGACATCCGCCAGACCACGCTGCCCAGTGAAGTGCTGCGCCCAAGTATCTGGGACGACAACGCCCGGCTGGCGGTCAGTAAGGAGATCAACAATCAGGCGCTGCTCAATGCGGCGCTGAATGCCTCCTGCCACGGTGCACGCATTCTCGGCCAGCGGGCCTGGAACTGGATGCGGGGTGAGGAAAACGCACCGGCCAGCGAGGCCCTGCAGGCATTTTTCGACAGCTCGCTGAAGTCGGCCCAGCACGTCGGCGCACAGGTTGCCGTTTCGGGCGGGGTGCTGGTGGCCGCCAAGCGCGGTTGGCTGGGCCTGCCCGCTGAAACGCCGGTCGAGGTGATTGCTGCAACGACCTATACCGGTCTTGAGCAGGCCAAGGCGCTGTACAAGTTGGGGCAGGGTGACATCCTTGCCGACAGTGCCATTAATGCCATCGAACAGACCACGCTGGTGGCCGCGCGATCATTGGCGCAGATGGCCGAAGAAAAAGGCGCAGAGCTCGGCACGCAGTGGGGCATGTCGCTAGGCGCAGCGTTTGGCCCTCAGGGCGTGGCCGTGGGTGGCATGTTGGGCGGTATTGCCGGGCGTCTTGGTGGTAAGGCGGTGGGCGCACTCATTGAAAAGGGCGGCCGGAAGATTGTCGAAGTGGCCAGCAAGGTCGTCAGGAAAGTCAGCGAGGGGATCAGGGAGGCGGTGTCGGCGTTTGCCGATGGCGTGAAGAATTTCGTCGGTGGGTTGTTCAACTGAGGTGATGTCGATGACGAACAAACCGGTATTTGCGGCGCAACTGGAAGCGCAGTTGCGCGCCGGTGCCCCCGCCATTTTCATCCACTCCGCCGAAGAAGCCCGTGTCGATCAGTTGCTGATCGCGCTTCAAGAGCGGCTCGGGCTCAAACGTATCCATGAGTGGAACCTGGGCCATGGCTGGGTCGACTTCACGAACAAACAGCCGCTGAGCAACCCGGACTCTGGCACTACCGAGCTGGAGCACGCGCTGCTTCAGTTGCTGGATGCAGACCTGGAGCAGACGCTGATTCTGATCAAGGGGGCGCGGCTTGCGCTGGAGAACAACCGCCTGGCGATTGCCCGCCTCAAACAATTGCTCAACCGAATCGAGCGTGGCCATGCCATTGGTTGTTCGGTCATCCTGGTGTCCGAGTCGGTGTGCATCCCTGCTTCGATCGAGTCTCAAGTCACCTTGTTGCCGCTTCCACTGCCGGATCGCGAGGACATTCAAGCGCTGCTGGCGCAGGCTGATGCCAGTGGGCAACTGACCCTGCCAGGCGATCTGGTTGACCTGGCGGTGTCCGGACTGAGCGGGTTGACCGCCAGCGAGATCGGCCGGTTGTTGCGGATAGTCAGCCTGCAGACGCCGGTGCTGACTGAGCAGGGGTTGAAAACCATGCTCCATGAGAAGGAACAGATCATCGCCAAAAGCGGTGTACTGGCGTTGGTTCGCGTCGATGAAGCGCCGGACGACATCGGCGGGCTGGAGAAGCTCAAACACTGGCTGGCACAACGTGCGGCCATTGTGTCGCAGTTGGACAAAGCCACCCGGCAAGGGGTCAAGGCACCGAAAGGGGTACTGATTGCAGGCATGCCCGGTTGCGGTAAATCGCTGACCGCCAGGGTCGCTGCCAGCCTGTTCCAATTGCCCCTGCTGCGCCTGGATATCGGCTCGCTGCTGGGGAAATACGTCGGTGAAAGCGAGCACAACATGCGTCGCGCCTTGAACATGGCGGAGATGGTCAGCCCGTGCATTCTTTGGGTCGATGAGCTGGAGAAGGCCTTTGTCGGCATGGGCGGCGGCAATGCCTCGGAAGTCACTGCGCGGCTGCTGGGCTACTTCCTGACCTGGATGCAGGAGAAGACTGGAGCGGTGTTCGTCATTGCCACCGCCAATGACATCAGCGCACTGCCACCTGAGTTGTTGCGCAAAGGCCGTTTCGACGAGATTTTCTACGTCGGCTTCCCCAACGCGGTGGAGCGCGAACATATTCTGAAGATTCACCTGCGCAAGGCCCGCCAGCCGGTGGACGGCTTGGACTTGCCTGCGCTTGTCCAGCAGTGCCGTGACTACTGTGGTGCGGATATCGAGAACGCGGTCAACGAAGCCCTGGCCAATGCCTTCATTGCTGGCAGCCCGCTGACGCAAGCGCATTTGGCTGAGGCTATCCAGTCCACCATTCCTTTGCGGGAAACCTTGCGCGAGCAGGTTGGTAAGTATGAAGAGCTGTTCGAGAAGCTCAAGTTGCGCCCGGCGTCCGAGTATCAAGGCTTGAGTGTGGCGCAGATGATCAGGATGGCCGCAGACCCCAATCAGGTGAAACGTGAAGAAGTGGCAAGCAACCCCGATTGCCCGGACGATCAACTGGAGAAGCTGGCGGGTGATTCGCAACGCAGTGTGGTGAAGGCGGTTTACGAGAACCCACGCTGCCCTGAGCGGCTGTTGACGATGCGTATCAACATTGCACAGAACAGCCCGCTCTATGATGTTGAACTACTCGCGTTGGCCTGCCTGAACGATAACGCGCCAGAAGATCTGCTGGTGCGTCAGGTCAAGGACGGGCAGGTTGCCAGGGAGCTGCGGGCCAAATTGGCCGGTCGCGTGAAAGGCCCGATGCTGCTGCAGTTGTTGGCGAGCGACCCGGAGGTTGAGGTGCGTCGAGGGCTGGCGAGCAACCCGGCCCTGCCTGAGGTCATGCAGTTGCAGCTGCTCAAGGACAAGGATACCTCGGTCGTGGCGGCGTTGATTCTCAACCCTTCGTTGGCGAGTGGCGCAGAACGGCAACTGCTTGAACATGGCGACAGCAGTATCAAGCAAGCCTTTGCCAAACGCCCTGAACTGACCGAGGCCGAGCAGCAGCTGTTGCTGAAGAATGCCGATGCGGCACTGAAGATCATGCTTTCGCTGCATCCGAAGCTGGCGCACAGTGTGCAGTTGCTGCTGGCCAAAGACCCGCTGCAGAGCGTACGGCTCAACCTGGCCGGGAATCCGGGCTTGGGCAAGGCGACGCAGGTGGTGTTGGCTGGGGATACGTACGGCGCTGTGAAAGTGGCGCTGGCCAAGAACCCGGGGCTATGCCTGGATGACGCGGATCAACTGAGCTTGAAGAAATACGTTCTGGAAAACCGCCATTTGTCAGGTGGCTTCGGTGTCGGAGTAGGGGGCTCGCTGGCAGGCGTGTTCAGCTGGTCTGGCAAAACGAGCTAGGTCGTTTGCGCGTCTACGAAAAACCAACTACGGCGTAGATCACAGTCAAGTATCGTTTCAGCACGGGCAAAGTGTTTTATCCCGATTTTGCCCGTCATTTCCCGACATTTTTTGTCACATTTCGCCACTGTTAAAATTTCTTCCTGCTCTTCATGTTATTACCGTTTACGTAAAGGTCATCTTCGTCTAGTGTTTGCGTTTACGTAAAGGGAAGAACACCCGCAGCGCCATAACCAATAAAAATAATCAAGGTTAGAGGGCTACACATGTCACCAGAGTTCGTGTTGGAAACACGTGGCTTGACCAAGGAATTTCGCGGTTTTACCGCGGTCGACTCGGTAGATCTACGTGTACAGAAGGGACACATCCACGCGCTGATCGGGCCTAACGGGGCCGGCAAAACCACCGTATTCAACCTCCTCACCAAGTTCCTCACGCCCACCCGTGGCGAGATCCACTACCTCGGCAAGCCGATCACCGGCATGCAACCCAACGAAATCGCCCGTCTTGGTCTGGTGCGTTCTTTCCAGATATCGGCGGTGTTCGGCCACATGAGTGTGGTGGAAAACGTGCGGGTAGCGCTGCAGCGCAAGTTGCGCAACTCGTTTCATTTCTGGAAGTCCGAACGCAGCCTCGACGCCCTCAATGAGCGTGCGTTGCAGATGCTGGATGACGTCGACCTGCTGCCCTATGCCGACACATTGACCATCGAGTTGCCCTATGGGCGCAAGCGCGCGTTGGAGCTGGCGACCACGCTGGCGCTGGACCCGACCGTGCTGTTGCTCGACGAGCCGACCCAGGGCATGGGCCACGAGGACGTTGAAATGGTCATTGGCCTGGTGCGTCGCGCGGCAGTAGGGCGCACCGTACTGATGGTGGAGCACAACCTCAATGTGGTCAGCCAGTTGTGCGACCGCATCACGGTACTGGCGCGTGGTTCGATCCTCGCTGAAGGTGACTACGCCAGTGTTTCGGCAAATCCGCAGGTGCGTGAAGCCTACCTGGGCAGTGAAGCGGTCTGCCTCGAGGAGGCCCATGCATGAGCAGCCTGAACGTTCCGGATTTCGAGCAACTGCGTATCAGCGACCTGCATGCCTTCTATGGCGAGTCGCATATCCTGCACGGCATCGACATGCAGGTACGGCGGGGTGAACTGGTCACCCTGTTGGGGCGTAACGGCGCGGGGCGCTCGACGACCTTGCGCGCGATCATGAACATGGTCGGCCGCCGCACCGGCTCGATCATGGTCAATGGCAACGAAACCATCGGCATCGCCGCTCACCTGATCCCGCGTCTGGGGGTCGGTTATTGCCCTGAAGAGCGCGGTATCTTTGCCAGCCTCAACGTCGAGGAAAACCTGCTGCTGCCGCCAATGGTGCGCAGCGATGGCATGAGCCTGGACGACATCTACGCGATGTTCCCCAACCTTTATGAGCGCCGTTTCAGCCAGGGCACACGCCTGTCGGGTGGCGAGCAACAGATGCTGGCGATGGCGCGCATCCTGCGCACCGGGGCCAACCTGCTGCTGCTCGATGAGATCACCGAAGGCCTGGCCCCTGTCATCGTGCAGAAGCTGGCCGAGGTGTTGATCAAGCTCAAGCAGAAGGGCCTGACCATCGTACTGGTGGAGCAGAACTTCCGTTTTGCGGCGCCGCTGGCCGATCGTCATTACCTGATGGATCACGGCCAGATCGTCGAGGAAATCAGTGCTGCCGAGCTGGATGCGAAACAGGAACTGCTGAACCGCTGTCTCGGCGTCTGAGCGCCGTTTAACCCCTGTGCTGTTTACGTCGGCGTGGCTTCAGTCATGCCGGGCGGGGGTCGCTTTGCCCTTTACAACAACAATAACTGTGGAAAGTGGGTGAACTACATGAAGGTTTTCCAAAAGACTGCTTGCGCCATGCTCGCCTCCGGCCTGATCGCCGGTGCAGCCCAGGCTCAGATCAGCGACGATGAAATTCGCATTGGTTACCTGGCCGACATGTCCGGTACTTACCGTGACCTTTCCGGTCCGGGCGGCCTGGAGGCGCTGAACATGGCGGTCGAAGATTTCGGCGGTCAGGTCAATGGCAAGAAAATCGTGGTCTTCAGCGCCGACGACCTGAACAAGCCGGATGTCGGTGCCAACACCGTGCGTCAGTGGGTTGATGAGCGCAATGTCGACATGGTCACCGGGATGGTGGCGTCCTCGGTCGTGCTGGCGGCAAGCAAGGTGGTAGAGCAGTCCGGCAAACTGGCGCTGATTTCCGGCGCGGCGGCCTCAAGCCTGACCAACGAATATTGCTCGCCCAACCACATCCACTGGACCTATGACTCCTACGCCCTGGCCAATGGCACGGCCAAGTCGGTACTCGCTTCCGGAGGCAAGAACTGGTTCATCCTGACCGCCGACTATGCCTTCGGTCATGCGATGGAGAAGGACATCACCAAGGTCGTCCAGAGCGACGGTGGCAAGGTGGTTGGCACGGTTCGCCATCCGTTCCCCAGCAGTGATTTCTCCTCCTACATCCTCCAGGCCCAAGGGTCTGGTGCGGATGTGATTGCCTTCGCCAACGCCGGTGCCGACACGGTCAACTCGCTGATGACCGCAAGCCAGTTCGGTGTTGCCCAGTCCGGGCAGAAGCTGGCGGGTATGGTGGTGTTCCTCAACGACATCCATGCCATGGGCCTGGACGTTACCCAAGGGTTGATGCTGACCACGGGCTGGTACTGGGACATGAATGATGAAAGCCGTGCCTGGGCCCAGCGCTACTACAAACGCTTCGGCAAGATGCCGGGCATGGTTCCGGCGGGCATCTACTCGGCAACCACGAACTACCTGAACGCAATCAAGGCCACCGGCAGTGACGAGGCGCAGGCGGTACGTACCCAGATGATGGCCACCCCGGTCAATGACATGTTCGCCAAGAACGGCAAGATCCGCGCTGACGGCCGCATGGTTCACGACATGTACCTGGCGCAGGTGAAAACCCCGGCCGAGTCGAAGGGGGAGTGGGACCTGTACAAGATCGTCAGCACCATTCCCGGCGATGAGGCCTACCGGCCGCTGTCCGAAAGCACCTGCAAACTGCTGCCGAAAAGCTGATCGGCAACTGAATCAGGCTACGCGCCCGGTTGCTTGCAGCCGGGTGTCACGGACTTCCAGCGGATGGTAATTCATGACTATCGTATTCGGCATTCCCCTGAGCGTACTGCTCGGTCAACTGCTGCTCGGGCTGATCAACGGGACGTTCTATGCCTTGCTCAGCCTGGGCCTGGCGATCATCTTCGGCTTGCTGCGGATCATCAACTTCGCCCATGGCGCCCAGTACATGCTCGGTGCGTTCGCGGCCGTGCTTGGGCTCAATTACCTGGGTGTGAACTACTGGGTTGCCCTGGTGCTGGCGCCGTTACTCGTCGGCGCGCTGGGCATGCTTATCGAGCGCGGCCTGTTGCGGCGCATCGCCGGTGAAGACCACCTCTACGGGCTGTTACTGACCTTTGGCCTGGCGCTGATCGTTGAAGGCACCTTCGTCAAACTGTTCGGTGTTTCCGGTTCCTCCTACCCCATGCCTGAACAACTCAAGGGCGGCGTCAACCTGGGCTTCATGTTCCTGCCCATCTACCGCGCCTGGGTGGTGGTAGCGGCCTTGGTGGTGTGCCTGGCGACCTGGTTCATGATCGAGCGCACACGCCTGGGTTCCTACCTGCGTGCGGGTACCGAAAACCCGAAACTGATGCAGGCGTTTGGCATCAACATGCCGCTGCTGATCACCCTGACCTACGGCTTCGGTGCTGCCTTGGCGGCCTTCGCCGGCGTATTGGCGGCACCGATCTACTCGGTGACGCCGACCATGGGCGCCAACCTGCTGATCGTGGTGTTCGCCGTAGTCGTGATCGGCGGCATGGGTTCGATCATGGGCGCGATTGTCACCGGCCTGGCCATGGGCCTGATCGAAGGGCTGACCAAGGTGTTCTATCCAGAGGCGGCCAACACCGTGGTGTTCCTGGTGATGGTGCTCGTGTTGCTGGTTCGTCCTGCGGGACTGTTCGGGAAAGAGGTGTGACGATGACGAGTCTGGAGATCAAGCAGGGCGCTGGCGTCCTGCAACCGAATGTCGTACAGGAGCGTCGTCAGGCGGCGGCACGGCGCAAGCGCTGGTTCTACCTGGCGCTGGTGGGTGTGGCGCTGCTCGCACCACTGGCGGTGTACCCGGTGTTCCTGATGAAGCTGCTGTGTTTTGCGCTGTTTGCCTGTGCGTTCAACCTGCTGCTGGGCTATGCCGGGCTGTTGTCGTTCGGCCACGCGGCGTTTCTCGCCTCGGGCGGCTACGTCACGGGTTACGTGCTGAGTACGTACAGCGGCCTGGGAACCGAGCTGGGCATTCTTGCCGGAACCCTGGCGTCCACCGCGCTTGGGCTGGTGTTTGGCCTGCTGGCGATCCGGCGCCAGGGTATTTACTTCGCGATGATCACCCTGGCCTTGGCGCAGTTGGTGTTCTTCATCTTTGTCCAGGCGCCGTTCACCGGAGGCGAGAACGGTCTGCAGGGCGTGCCCCGTGGGCAACTGTTCGGGGTCTTCGACCTGAACAACAACCTGACCCTGTACTACTTCGTTCTGGCCGTATTCGTGTTCGGCTTCGCCGTGATCCAGCGCACGATCCATTCACCTTACGGCCAGGTGCTCAAGGCCATCCGCGAGAACGAACCACGGGCGATCTCGCTGGGCTACAACGTCGAGGCGCACAAGCTGCTGGCCTTTGTGATTTCCGCAGCGTTGACCGGCCTGGCCGGTTCGACCAAGACCGTGGTGTTCCAGCTGGCCTCGTTGACCGACGCGCACTGGCACATGTCCGGCGAGGTGATCCTGATGACCCTGCTCGGTGGCGTCGGCACGGTGTTTGGCCCATTGGTCGGCGCCGGCATCGTGGTCACCCTGCAGAGCTACCTGTCCAATGGGCCTCTGGGTGAGTGGGTGCATGTGATCCTCGGTTTGATCTTCGTCATCTGCGTGCTGTTGTTCCGGGTCGGCATCGTCGGCTGGGTGCTGAAACTCGCACGGCGCAATTTCTAAGGGCAGCGTTGCAGGCAACGCTGGGGGAATACCGCACAGACGTTGGTCTGGGCTTGGTACGGGTGCATCAGCACGCTAATAAGAAGAGAGACCTATGAGCGCAATTCGTTCTACCCGCATTCTGTTGTTACCTGGCCTTGCCGGGGCCATTGGCGTTTGCTCACCGGCGTCCGCTGCGTTTCTGGAGGACAGTAAAGCCAGTGTGGAGATGCGCAACTTCTACATGAACCGCGACTTCCGCCAGCACGCGGCGCCGCAGAACAAGGGCGAGGAATGGGCGCAGGGCTTCATCATGCGCTATGAGTCCGGATTCACCGAGGGCACCGTAGGCTTTGGTGTCGACGCCTTGGGCCTGCTCGGGGTCAAGCTCGACTCAAGCCCCGACCGTGCTGGCGCAACCGGCTTGCTACCGCGCGGCGCCCAGTCGAAGCGGGCACCTGACGACTACAGCGAGCTGGGGCTGGCCGCCAAGGTACGGGTCTCGAAATCCACCCTCAAGGTCGGCACCCTGATCCCCATGCTGCCGGTGCTGACGCCGAACAACTCGCGCCTGCTACCGCAGACCTTCGAGGGTGGTTGGCTGAATTCCACGGACCTCAGTGGCCTGACCTTCGACGCCGGGCGCCTGACTCAGGTGAACCAGCGCGACTCGACCAACCGTGAAGACATGACCCTGATGAAGGGCCCTCGGCGCAATATCGTCACCACCGGCAAGGCGACATCGGACAAGTTCGATTTCGTCGGTGGTACCTACGCCTGGAGCAAGACGCTGAGCACGGGTTACCACTACGCGCAGTTGGAAGACCTGTACAAGCAGCATTTCCTGACGTTGGTGCATGTATTGCCCATCGCCGAGGGGCAATCCCTGAAGTCCGACCTGCGTTTTGCCGATGCCAGCGATGATGGCCGCAGCAACGTCGACAACACCTTGCTCAGTGGCATGTTCACTTACACCCTGGGGGCTCATGCCTTTGGTCTCAGCTACCAGAAAATGAACGGTGATACCGGCTTTGCCAACGTTCAGGGTACCGACCCTTACCTGGTCAACCTGGTGCAGATCAACGACTTCGCCAACCAGGACGAGCGCTCCATGCAGGCCCGTTACGATTACAACTTCGCGGCCTGGGGTATTCCCGGCCTGACCTTCATGACCCGCTACGTCAAAGGCGATCAGATCGAGCTTGGCGCGGCAGGCGGCGAGGGCAAGGAATGGGAACGTAACACCGATATCGGCTATGTCGTTCAAAGTGGTCCACTGAAGAACGTCGGTATCAAATGGCGAAATGCAACCTACCGCTCCAGCTTTGCCAGCGACATCGACGAAAACCGTCTGATCCTCAGCTACAGCCTGCCGCTCTGGTAAGTGCAGTAATGCGCCGAACAGGGCCCGACTCGGCAACGATCGGGCCTTTTTCCTGCGCGGTTGTGAATGGCTGCAGCGATGACGCAAACAGACTATCGGGTGGCAGTTGCAGGTATGACGGGCCCGCGCATAAGGCTATGCTGTTTCGACATATTACAAGGCGTGCGAGGGAAGGATGCCAGTCAAGGATCTGCTGTTGGCGTTGGTGGTGATCATCGCCTGGGGTGTCAATTTCGTGGTGATCAAGGTGGGCCTTGATGGGCTACCGCCCATGCTGCTGGGTGGGCTGCGCTTTTTGCTGGTGGCGTTTCCGGCGATTCTGTTTATCAAGCGTCCCGCGCTTCCCTGGCGCTGGCTGATTGCCTACGGCGCCACGATTTCGCTGGGCCAGTTTGCCTTCCTGTTCGAGGCCATGGGTAACGGCATGCCGCCGGGGTTGGCGTCCTTGGTGTTGCAGTCACAGGCCTTCTTCACCCTGTTTTTCGCCGCCATGTTTCTTGGCGAGCGCCTGCGTGTGGCCAGCGTTCTGGGGCTGCTGGTGTCGGCGGGTGGGCTGGTGTTGATTGGCAGTGAAAACGGTACCAGTGTCCCGGTTTTCGCCCTGATCCTGACGTTGTGTGCTGCCGCCAGTTGGGCGATAGGTAACATCATCACTCGACGCTTCGGCAATGTGGACCTGGTTGCATTGGTCATCTGGGGTGGCTTGATTCCACCGCTGCCGTTTTTTGCGTTGTCCTGGTGGCTGGAAGGGCCAGTGCTGATTGAGGCTTCGCTGCGAGGTATCGGCCTGAGCTCGATCCTCTCGCTGGCGTACCTGGCCTTTGTGGCGACCATGCTCGGCTACAGCCTGTGGAGCCGGTTGCTGTCGCGTCACCCGGCAGGCAAGGTCGCGCCATTTTCGTTGCTGGTACCGGTGGTGGGGCTCAGCTCCTCGGCACTGTTGCTGGACGAGCGGTTGAGCGATGTGCAGTGCTGGGGCGCATTGCTGGTCATGGGCGGTTTGTTGATCAACGTGTTTGGCCCGCGTCTGCTGCAGCGTTTGCGTGCGACTCAAGCGCAAGTGTCCTGAAGCGCGGGTGGCCTGCAAAAAAACACCCTGCGAAGGCGTAGGCCTTGCAGGGTGTTTTGGCGTGACTCAGCGTTGCCCGCATCTGCGGGCTTTCGCTATCAGCGGCGGCGGAACAGCGGCAGCGGCTCATCGGTGGCGGCCTGATAGGTCACCGAGAAGTCCTTGAGGCTTTCCAGGGCTTCGTATGGGTCCTTGTCGGCACGTACCGCGAAGGCATCGAAACCACAGCGGGCCATGTAGAACAGTTGGTCGCGCAGCACATCGCCGATTGCGCGCAGCTCGCCCTTGAACTGGTAACGGTCACGCAGCAGACGTGCGTTGGAGTAGCTGCGGCCATCGGTGAATGCCGGGAAGTTCAAGGCGATGACCTGGAACTGGGCGGCATCTTCACCGATTTCCTCGGCTTCTTCGTCGCTGTCCAGCCACACGCCCAGGCCGCCATCGCGGGCCTTGAGGGCATGGGCGTGATCGCGCCACAGCTGCAGCGGTACGATGTAGTCGTCGCAGTTGCTCAGCTCGTCCAGGGTGACGTCCTTGGGCAGCAGGTGCCAGGTTTCGTCGACGACCTGGTTGTTCTTAATGATTCGCTGCATAGACGCGCTCCTTGAAGGGGTCAATGCCAATACGTTGATAGGTGTCGATGAAGCGCTCGTCTTCGGTACGTTGTTCCACGTACACGTCGATCAGCTTTTCGATCACATCCGGCATGGCATCCTGGGCGAACGAAGGGCCGAGGATCTTGCCCAGGCTGGCATCGCGGCTGGCGCTGCCACCGAGGGAAACCTGGTAGAACTCTTCGCCTTTCTTGTCCACACCGAGAATACCGATGTGGCCTACGTGGTGGTGACCGCAGGCGTTCATGCAACCGGAGATGTTCAGGTCCAGCTCGCCGATGTCGAACAGGTAGTCCAAGTCATCGAAGCGGCGCTGGATGGACTCGGCAATCGGGATCGACTTGGCGTTTGCCAGGGAGCAGAAGTCGCCGCCCGGGCAGCAGATGATGTCGGTCAGCAGGCCGATGTTCGGGGTGGCGAAGCCATTTTCGCGCAGCTCAAGCCACAGTGCGTGCAATTGGCGTTGCTCGACGTCGGCCAGAATGATGTTCTGCTCGTGGGAGGTGCGCAGTTGACCGAAGCTGTAGCGCTCGGCCAGGTCGGCAACGGCGTCCAGTTGCTTGTCGGTCAGGTCGCCTGGGGCCACGCCAGTCGGTTTCAGCGACAGGGTGACAGCCACGTAGCCTGGGCGTTTGTGCGCACGGGTATTGCGCGCACGCCAGCGGGCGAAACCTGGGTGTTGCTGCTCCAGTTCGGCCAGCTCGTGGTCGAGGTTTTCCAGCGCCTTGTACTCAGGGTCAACGAAGTGCTTGGCGACACGGTGCAATTCGGCTTCGGTCAGCGTGGTGCTGCCGCCACGCAGGTGAGCCATTTCGGCCTCGACCTTCTCGGCGAACACTTCTGGAGTGAGCGCCTTGACGAGGATCTTGATCCGCGCCTTGTACTTGTTGTCGCGTCGGCCGTAGCGGTTGTAAACCCGCAGGATGGCGTCCAGGTAGCTGAGCAGGTCCTGCCACGGCAGGAACTCGTTGATAAATGCACCCACCACCGGGGTACGGCCCAGGCCGCCACCGACCAGTACACGGAAACCCAGATCGCCGGCTGCGTTACGCACAGGTTCCAGGCCGATGTCATGGACTTCGATGGCAGCGCGGTCGTTGACCGAACCGTTGATGGCGATCTTGAACTTGCGCGGCAGGTAGGCGAATTCAGGGTGGAAGGTGGTCCACTGGCGAACGATCTCGCACCATGGGCGCGGGTCGATCAACTCATCGGCGGCCACACCGGCAAACTGGTCGGTGGTGACGTTGCGCAGGCAGTTGCCGCTGGTCTGGATCGCGTGCATCTGCACGGTAGCCAGTTCGGCCAGAATCTCCGGAATGTCTTCCAGTGCCGGCCAGTTGTACTGGACGTTCTGCCGGGTGCTGATGTGGGCGTAGCCCTTGTCGTAGTCGCGCGCGATCTTCGCCAGCATCCGCGTCTGACGCGACGTCAGCTGGCCATAGGGCACCGCGACCCGCAGCATGGGGGCAAAACGTTGGATATAGAGGCCATTCTGCAGGCGCAGGGGGCGAAACTCTTCTTCACTGAGCTCACCGGCCAGGTAGCGTCGGGTCTGATCACGGAACTGCTTGACGCGGTCCTCGATGATCCGCTGATCGTACTCGTCGTATACGTACATAAGGGTCCTGTTTTCAGGCTGCAGGCAGCTAATCGCGCGCACGGCCGCGCACTCCGGAGCGGAGCTGTGGAAAGATATCAGCTTGTGTTTATGCGCAAAAGTGAAGTTTTTGCATATGCAAAGAACCATTTGGACTAAGTGAGACTGTGTTGCGTTTAGCCATAGGGCAGGGCATGGGCGTTATACTGCGCCGCTTTATTCTGTGCGAGCCTGTCCCCCATGCTGAAAGCTCTGGCTAGATGCCTGTTGCTGAGTCTGCCATTGGCAGCCAATGCTCAGGCGCCCTCGGTGGTTTTTTTGAACCCGGGGTACTCCAATGAGACTTTCTGGGTCAGTTACTCGCGCTTCATGCAAGCGGCTGCCAGCGATCTTGGCATGCAGTTGCGGGTCGAATACAGCGAACGTGAGCCGGCGCGTGCCATGACGCTGGCACGGCAAGTGCTGGAGGGGCCGCAGCGCCCTGACTACCTGGTGCTGGTCAATGAGCAATATATAGCGCCGGAGATCATTCGCCTGTCCCGTGGCAGCGGGGTAAAGCTGTTTCTGGTCAACAACGGTTTGACGCCCGACCAGACGCGGCTCATTGCCGACAGCCCGGACAAATACCCACAACCTATCGCGACCCTGGTCACGAATGACGAGGAGGCGGGCTATCGCATGCTCACGGCATTGATTGCCCAGGTGCCGGCGCCTGCGAAGGGCCAGCAAATCGACTTGCTGGCGTTTTCCGGGATGAAAATCACCCCGGCCTCGCAACTGCGCGAGCGCGGCATGCGTCGGGCGCTTGCCGAGCACCCCGAGGTGAACCTTCGCCAGGTTGTCTATGGCGGTTGGGGTCGGGAACGGGCGTATGAGCAGGCCAGTCAGTTGCTGCATCGCTATCCGAACACCCGACTGGTCTGGTCGGCTAACGATGAAATGGCCTTTGGCGCGATGCAGGCGTTCGAGGAAGCCGGGCGCAAACCCGGCAAGGATGTCTACTTCAGCGCCGTCAACAGCTCGCCAGAGGCCTTGCAGGCGCGTATCGACGGGCGCCTGAGCGTACTCATGGGCGGGCACTTCTCGCTCGGTGGCTGGGCCATGGTGTTGTTGCACGATGATGCGCTCGGGTTGCCGATCAGCCGCGATGGCCAGCATCGGTACCAGGTGCCTGTGCTTCAGCTTATTGATCCCGCTCGAGCCCGGCGCTGGCTGAAGCTGGTCAACGAGCCCGACTATGGCCTGGACTTCAATCGTTTCAGCGCCGAAGGCAAGGCGCGCAGTTTTCGCTACCCATTCCTGACGGCGCCGGTGGACTACTAGGCTCTGTACGAAAAGCCTTGATACTCGGTGATGCTGCGTTGAAAACAGCCTCGGAATGCTCATTTACAACCCGTAAACTCCGCTTCCTCGGCTGTTTTCGCCTTGCCTGACCTTCGTCTCAAGACTTTTCATGCAGACCCTAACCGACGAACAGCCAAAAGACCTGGCTTGAGCAAAGGGCATCGCTGGGCTTAACTGCTACAGGTGTCATGCATTCCCATAACCACTACAAGAGGCGATGCAATGGGAAATTCAACCAAGTCGGTTAAGAGTGACAGTCATGTCGACGCTTGGGCGACACTCTGCCTGATCATCCTGGTGGTCGTGACAGCCGTGTACTGGGTCAGTCATCAGTGACATCACCCGCTGGGTAGCATGAGACCGCCTGCAGCATGGATACCTGCGGGCGGTTTGCGTTTCAGGCGGCGGTCAGGTGCAGGGCCAGTTTTACCAACCCCAGCAGTACCAGAATAAACAGCAAGGTGAACAGCGTACCCAGCACAATGAAGTGACTGGGTTTGCCGTGGGTGAAATCGCGCGCGCGGTTCTTGTTGCTCTGCACGCCGAAGGCGGCGGCCAGCACGCTTTGCAGCATTTGCCAGAAGGTCGGTGGCTTGCCTTGGGCGGGGTCGTCCATGATCAGCTCCTGTGGGCGGAAGGCCTGTCCACAGTGTAGCCCCTCAAGGAACGTCTGCAGGGCGCGACACAACGTCGACCCTGCAGCTGCCCATACCGATGACCGATGACCGATGCTTAAGCGTCGTATCCCAGGTTGGGTGCCAGCCAGCGCTCGCTGACGCTCAGGTCCTGGCCTTTGCGCGCTGTATAGCTCTGCACCTGATCCTTGTCGACCTTGCCCACGGCGAAATACTGCGCCTGTGGGTGGGCGAAGTACCAGCCGCTGACCGCAGCTGCCGGGAACATTGCATAGTGCTCGGTCAGGGTGACGCCGCTCTGGCCTTGCTCGCCGATTTCGGTACCGTCGAGCAGTTGGAACAGGGTGCCTTTTTCGGTGTGGTCCGGGCAGGCAGGGTAGCCAGGGGCCGGACGGATGCCCAGGTACTGTTCCTTGATCAGCGCTTCGTTACTCAGTTCTTCGTCTTTGGCGTAGCCCCAGTACTGCTTGCGCACCTGTTCGTGCAGCCATTCGGCGCAGGCCTCGGCCAGGCGGTCGGCGAGTGCCTTGACCATGATCGAGCTGTAGTCGTCGCCTTTGTCCTGATAGGCCTTGGCGACTTCTTCGGCGCCAATGCCGGCGGTGGTGATGAAACCACCGACATAGTCGGTCACGCCGCTGTCTTTCGGTGCCACGAAGTCGGCCAGGGAGAAGTTGGGCTTGCCGTCGGTCTTGATGGTCTGCTGGCGCAGATGGTGCAGCAGGGCCAGTGGCTGGCCATCCTGCCCATAGACTTCGATGTCGTCGTGGTTGACCTGGTTGGCCGGCCAGAAGCCGAACACTGCCCGGGCGCTGATCAGTTTTTCATCGATCAGCTTGCGCAGCATCTGTTGGGCGTCTTCGTACAGCGCCGTGGCCGCTTCGCCGACCACTTCGTCGGTGAGGATGCGCGGGAACTTGCCCGCCAGGTCCCAGGAGATGAAGAACGGCGTCCAGTCGATGTACTCGGCCAGTACGTTCAGGTCGATGTTTTCCAGTACCTTGGCGCCGGTGAAAGTCGGCACGACCGGCTGATAGCCCGCCCAGTCGAACGATGCCTTGGCCGCGATGGCCTGAGCGTAGCTCAAGCGCTCAGTGCGGGCGCTGCGGTTGGCGGTACGTTCACGTACTTCGACGTACTCTTGGCGGGTGCGCTCGACGAAGCCGGCTTTCAGTTCCTTGGACAGCAACTGCGTGGCGACGCCCACGGCACGCGAGGCGTCAGTGACGTAGACGACGGCGTCGTTGCTGTACTTGGGCTCGATCTTGACCGCTGTGTGCGCCTTGGAGGTGGTCGCGCCGCCGATCATCAGCGGCAGGTGGAAGTCCTGACGCTGCATCTCGCGGGCGACATGCACCATTTCGTCCAGTGACGGCGTGATCAGCCCGGACAGGCCGATGATGTCGCACTTCTGCTCACGGGCCACTTGCAGGATTTTTTCGGCCGGCACCATCACGCCGAGGTCGACGATGTCGTAGCCATTACAGCCCAGCACCACGCCGACGATGTTCTTGCCGATGTCATGCACGTCGCCTTTTACCGTGGCCATGAGGATCTTGCCCTTGGCTTCCGGCTTGTCGCCTTTCTCGGCTTCGATGAACGGAATCAGGTGGGCCACCGCCTGCTTCATCACCCGTGCCGACTTGACCACTTGCGGCAGGAACATCTTGCCAGCGCCAAACAGGTCACCGACCACGTTCATGCCGCTCATCAGCGGGCCTTCGATGACCTCGATCGGGCGTGCGCACTGTTGGCGGCATTCCTCGGTGTCCTCGACGATAAACGCAGTGATGCCTTTGACCAGGGCGTGCTCCAGGCGCTTGCCGACGGGCAGTGAACGCCATTCCTCGCTTTCGACTTCCTTGGTGGCGCCGCCACCCTTGTAGTCATCGGCGATGGCCAGCAGGGCGTCGGTGCCTTCGGGGGTACGGTTGAGTACCACGTCCTCGACCCGTTCGCGCAGGGCAGGGGGGATCTCATCGTAGATCTCCAACTGACCGGCGTTGACGATACCCATGGTCAGGCCGTTCTGGATCGCATGGTAGAGAAACACCGAGTGGATCGCTTCACGGACCGGGTTGTTGCCCCGGAAAGAGAACGACACGTTGGACACACCGCCCGAGGACAGTGCATGGGGCAGGTGGTCGCGGATGTAGGCGCAGGCTTCGATGAAGTCCACAGCGTAGTTGTTGTGCTCCTCGATGCCGGTGGCCACGGCGAAGATGTTCGGGTCGAAAATGATGTCTTCCGGGGGGAAGCCCACTTCATTGACCAGAATGTCGTAGCTGCGTTGGCAGATTTCACGCTTGCGCGCGGCGGTATCGGCCTGGCCGACTTCGTCGAAGGCCATCACCACCACGGCAGCGCCATAGCGCTTGCACAACTTGGCGTGATGCTTGAAGGCGTCGACGCCTTCCTTCATCGAGATCGAGTTGACGATGCCCTTGCCCTGAATGCACTTCAGGCCCGCTTCGATCACCTCCCACTTGGAGGAGTCGATCATGATCGGTACGCGGGAGATGTCCGGCTCGCCGGCAATCAGGTTGAGGAACTTGACCATGGCCGCCTGGGAGTCGAGCATCCCTTCGTCCATGTTGATGTCGATGACCTGGGCGCCGGCTTCGACCTGCTGCAGGGCGACTTCCAGGGCTTCGGTGTAGTTTTCTTCGCGGATCAGCCGGGCGAACTTGGCGGAACCGGTGATGTTGGTGCGCTCACCGACGTTGACGAACAGCGAGTTGCGGTCGATGGTGAACGGTTCCAGGCCCGACAGTCGACAGGCCTTGGGAATGTCCGGAATAGCCCGTGGCGGGTACTTGGCCACTGCTTCGGCAATCGCCTGGATGTGCGCAGGTGTGGTCCCACAGCAACCGCCGATAATGTTCAGGAAGCCGCTGGCGGCGAACTCTTCAACGACGGCAGCCATTTCCGCCGGGGTTTCGTCGTACTCGCCGAACGCGTTCGGCAGGCCGGCGTTAGGGTGTGCAGAGACCTGGGTATCGGCCTTGCTCGACAGTTCTTCCAGGTACGGGCGCAGGTCCTTGGCACCCAGGGCGCAGTTCAGGCCCACCGAAATCGGTTTGGCATGGCGTACCGAGTTCCAGAACGCTTCGGTCGTCTGCCCGGACAGGGTGCGGCCCGAGGCATCGGTAATGGTGCCGGAAATCATGATCGGCAATTCGACATTGTCTTCCTCGAACACCTGCTGCACGGCGAAGATTGCCGCTTTGGCGTTGAGGGTGTCGAAGATGGTTTCGATCAGGATCAGGTCGGCACCGCCTTCGATCAGGCCACGGGTGGCCTCGATGTAGTTGGTCACCAGTTCGTCGAACGTGACGTTGCGGTAGCCGGGATCGTTGACGTCCGGGGAGATCGAGCAGGTGCGGCTGGTCGGGCCGAGCACGCCGGCCACGAAGCGTGGGCGATCCGGGGTTTCCAGGGTCTTGGCGTCGGCCACCTGGCGGGCAATGCGGGCGCCCTCGACGTTCAGTTCATACACCAGCGCTTCCATGCCGTAGTCGGCCTGGGAGATCTGTGTGGCGTTGAAGGTGTTCGTCTCCAGAATGTCGGCACCGGCATCCAGGTACGCTTTCTCGATTGCGGCGATGACGTCGGGGCGCGATAGCAGCAACAGGTCATTGTTGCCCTTGACGTCGCTGGGCCAGTCGGCGAAGCGCGTGCCACGATAGTCGTGTTCCTCCAGACGGTAGCTTTGGATCATAGTACCCATGCCGCCATCGAGGATCAGGATGCGCTCTTTGAGTGCTTTCTGAAGTGCTTGGAAACGAGCGCTGCGGTCAGACATAGGACTACCTGGTCGGGCAAAGACAAAAGTTGCGGAATAATAACAAAGCTGCGCGGTTTTTAGACGTGCCACTGATTTGCATGAATTTCATTCATGTTGGCACGGTGCTGCCACCGGTAGAATCGTGAGGCTTTTAATTTCCAGGACAATTGGCACATGGTGCATCGTTTACTTGCCGGCGCCGTCGCGCTGCTGATCAGTGGCATGGCGTTGGGGCAAGCGCCTCAATCCAGCCCGGCTATTTCCTATACCCGGGACATTCAACCCATCTTCACTGAGAAATGCGTTGCCTGCCATGCCTGCAACGATGCTGCCTGCCAGCTCAAGCTGGAAAGTGCTGAAGGCGCCGAGCGTGGCGCTTCGAAGGTGCCGGTCTACGAGGGCAACCGCACGACTGCAGTGCCCCCGACCCGATTGTTCTACGACGCCCACAGTGTCGATGCCTGGCGGCGCAAGGGCTTCTACTCGGTGCTGGATAACCAGGGCAGCCAGGCCGCGCTGATGGCGCGGATGCTGGAGCTGGGGCATTCAACCCCGCTGAAGCCAAACGCCAAGCTGCCTGAAGACATCGTGCTGGGCTTGAACCGGGAAAATGTCTGCCCGCTGCCCGGCGAGTTCGACGCCTATGCCAAGGCGCATCCCCGTGAGGGCATGCCGTTGGCGGTCACCGGCCTGACCGATGCCCAGTACCAGACCCTGCAGCGTTGGTTGGCGGCGGGTGCGCCAGTCGAGCACAACCCGATCCAGCCCAGCGCCAAGGAGGCGGCACAGATCCAGGAATGGGAAGCGCTGCTCAACAGCCCGGGTTCGACCGAAGCGCTGGTAGGCCGCTGGCTGTATGAACACCTGTTCCTGGCACACATTTACTTTGTTGGCGGGGAGCCGGGGCACTTCTTCCAATGGGTACGTTCCCGTACACCCAGTGGCCAACCGATTGACCTGATTGCCACGCGTCGGCCTAACGATCCGCCTGGCACCGACTTCTACTACCGGTTGATGCCCGTACAGGGCGTCATCGTACACAAGACCCACATCACCTACCCGATGGGGCCGCAGAAGCTCAAACGTGTCAAACAGCTGTTCTACAGTGGCGACTGGCACGCGGCTGCGCTGCCGGGCTATGGTCCGCGCCACCGCGCCAACCCGTTCGAGACGTTCGAGGCGATCCCGGCGGTAGCGCGCTATCAGTTCATGCTGGATAACGCCGAGTATTTCGTCCGCACCTTCATTCGCGGCCCGGTGTGCCGCGGTCAGATCGCCACTGACGTGATCCGTGACCACTTCTGGGCGCTGTTCCAGGAGCCGGCCCATGATCGCTACCTGACGGATGCCAAGTACCGCGCTGAAGCCACGCCATTGCTGGCAATGCCTGGGCAGATCGACGATGTTGGCAGTATCTTGACCCTCTGGCACACCTACCGTGACAAGCGCAACGAGTATGAAAGCCTGCGCCGTGAAGCCTATGCCGACATGCCGGCGCCAAGCTGGTCAAGCCTATGGGCGGGTAATGACAATGCCTTGCTGACCATCTTCCGGCATTTTGACAGTGCCTCGGTCAACAAGGGCCTCATTGGTGATGTGCCGCTGACCTTGTGGCTGTTCGACTACCCGCTGTTCGAGCGTACCTACTATCAGTTGGCGGTGAACTTCGATGTGTTCGGCAACGTGTCGCACCAGGCCCAGACCCGTCTGTACTTCGATCTGATCCGCAATGGCGCCGAGGTCAACTTCCTGCGCCTGATGCCGGCCAACAAGCGTGGTGCCATCCTCAGCGATTGGTATCAGAACGGCGGCAAGGTGAAAATGTGGATGGACTACGAGGAGATCGACACCAGCACCCCGAGCGCCCTGAAGCTGGACAAGCGTGACCCGAAACGTGACTTTGGCCTCAAGCTGATCGAGCGGACCGGTAGCCTCAACGCAGCCCCTGACCCGATCAATCGCTGCCATGGCGCCTACTGCTCACGGCCACAGATGACTGACGAGTTCCGCGATGTCGAACAGTCGCTGAGCCGCCTGGCTTCGCGTCCTGCAGCGGGGCTGAAGGTGATCAACCAGTTGCCGGAAGCGACCATGCTGCGTATCGAAGGCGAGGGCGGCAAGCGGCAGGTCTACTCCATGCTGCGCAACCACGCCCACAGCAACGTTGCCTTCATGCTGGGCGAGGAGTCGCGGTACCAATTGGGGTTGGATACCTTGACCCTCTACCCCGGCGTGATGAGCAGCTACCCGAACTTCATGTTCAATATTCCGGCCAGGGATGTACCGGAGTTTGTCGAGGACATGGAAGCGGCCCGTGACGACACCGCCAAATTCGAGCGTATTGTCATGCGTTGGGGTGTACGCCGCAGTCATCCGCAGTTCTGGCAGTATTTCCATGACCTGAGCACCTACATCAAGGAAACCGAGCCAGTGGAGGCGGGTGTGCTGGACATGAACCGCTACGAAAACCTCTAGGGCGATCCTCCCTTCATCAGGCCGCTTCCGGCGTTTGGGCTTTCTGCTCAGGACGCCCGAAGCGGCTGTTGTTTTTCCGACAAAAATACTGGGACTTTGTTCGCGCGTCAGGTTGGCGTAAACTGCCGCCAAGTCTGTGAGGAAACCACTTCAATGAGTGCCATAACGATTACCGATGCTGCGCATGATTACCTGGCTGACCTGCTGTCCAAGCAGAACACTCCGGGCATCGGCATACGCATTTTCATCACCCAGCCGGGCACCCAGTACGCCGAGACCTGCATCGCCTACTGCAAGCCGGGCGAAGAGAAGGCCGAAGATACCGCCCTGGGCCTGAAGAGCTTCACCGCCTGGATCGATGCGGTCAGCGAGCCTTTCCTTGAGGATGCCTTGGTCGACTACGCGACTGACCGCATGGGTGGTCAACTGACCATCAAGGCGCCGAACGCCAAGGTGCCGATGGTCAATGCCGACAGCCCTATCAACGAGCGTATCAACTATTACCTGCAAACCGAGATCAACCCGGGGCTGGCCAGCCATGGCGGTCAGGTCAGTTTGATTGAGGTGGTCGATGACGGCATTGCCGTACTGCAATTCGGCGGTGGTTGCCAGGGCTGTGGCCAGGCTGACGTGACCTTGAAAGAAGGCATCGAACGTACCCTGCTTGAGCGTATTCCCGAGCTCAAGGGCGTACGTGACGTCACCGACCACTCTCAGAAAGAGAACGCCTACTACTAGGGTGTTTGCGACAGATTGACAAAGGCCTGGCGCTGCCAGCGCCTTTGCGCGTTAGCGCAGTCGATCAGTCGGAAAAGAAGGGTGGGCGTGTCATTCGCAACAAATGATGGTCGCCTCTGTATCGCCAGCAAGGTTGGCTCTCAGTGTGAGTTGGCCTTGCTGGCGATGCATCGCAGCACTCAGGCTGCGATTTCAGGCTTTTTTAGTGCAAGGCGCACGCGTTGGCGGCAGGCATCGCCGAAGGCCTGGAACATCTTGACCGAGTCCGGGTTTTTCGCAGCTTGCCACTCCGGGTGCCACTGCACGGCGAAGAGGAACGGCGACAGGCTGGGTGCATGGACGGCTTCGACCAGGCCGTCTTCGGCGTGGGCGATAGGCTCAAGGCCTTTGCCGAGGGTTTTCAAGCCCTGGCCATGCAGTGAGTTGACGCGAATTTCATCGGTCTGCAACAGTTCACGCAACCAGCTGTTCGGTGCAAGGCGTACGCCGTGTACAGCCTGGTACTGGATGTCCACTGGGTCTTCCGGGTTTTCCCGATGGTCGTTGAAGCCTGGTTCGGCGTAGACCTTCTGATAGATATCGCCACCCAGCGCGACGTTGATTTCCTGCATGCCGCGGCAGATACCGAAGATTGGCAGGCCACGCGCAATTGCGGCATGCACCAACGGGATGTCGAACAGGTCGCGAGCCTTGTCCTGGGCTTTGCCTGGGGTGTGGTTTTCCTGGCCGTAAAGGCTTGGGTCGATGTTGCTGCCCGCACCGGTCAGGTAAACGCCGTCGGCCATGTTCAGGTATTGCTCAAGGTCGTCGGCACCGCAGCAGGTCGGTACCAGAACCGGTACGCAACCTGCCAGTTCGACCAGTGGAACGATGTACTTGTGGGTCATGACCTGATAGTCGTGGCCCTTGCGCTCCTGGGCACCCATGGTCATCAGGACGACGGGCTTGCGGAGGGTCTGATTCTTATTGCCAATGTTGCTGTTGGGCATATGTCACCTTTGGACAGGCGCAGCCTGTCATTGTTGTGCAGGCGCATCGATCCAGCCTGATGCTACCTGAGGTTTCGAGCACTGCCGGAAGGCACGCAATGGCCTGTTTCCAGTCGAAACCTGTTACATAGCTTGCCAGCGCCGTTAAATATGTCAAACAGCTTTGTGTAAAATTATTGCTTAGTAAGCTACTAATTTTGCCGTTCAGCTTGCTAAGTGTTTGAAATATAGAGGTAATTTGTGATTTTTGTAGTTCATTATATTTAACGTTTTTGGCGCGCGCTGCGGGAGTACGGGCCTTGGCGAGACAGGATCGCGCAAGGCCCTTGGCTCAGTGCAGGATCTGCGCGAGGAAGCCTTTGGCCCGTGCGCTTTGAGGGTTGTTGAAAAACGCCTCAGGCGGGCTGTCCTCAATGATCTGACCACCATCCAGGAACAGTACGCGCTCTGCCACCTGGCGGGCGAACCCCATCTCGTGGGTAACGCACAGCATGGTCATGCCGGTGTCGGCCAGCCTTACCAGCACGTCCAGTACTTCGGCGACCATTTCCGGGTCGAGTGCCGAGGTGGGCTCGTCGAACAACATGATTTTCGGTTTCATGCACAGTGCCCGTGCAATCGCCACCCGCTGTTGTTGCCCGCCAGAGAGCTGGCTGGGGTACTTGCCTGCCTGGCTTTCGATACCGACCTTGTTCAAGTAGAAACGTGCGCGCTCCTCGGCTTCCTGGCGTGACAGGCCACGCACGCTCATGGGCGCCAGGGTGCAGTTGTCGAGCACGCTCATGTGCGGGAACAGGTTGAAATGCTGGAACACCATGCCGATCTCGCTGCGTACTTGAGCGGCTTGGCGGGTGGTTTCGGCAAGGTCGGTGTCATTGACCCGAATCGTGCCCTTTTCAGCGATCTCCAGGCGATTGATGCAGCGGATCAGTGTCGACTTGCCCGAGCCTGAAGGCCCGCAGAGGACGATGCGTTCGCCTTCGCGTACCTGCAGGTCGATATCGCGCAATACATGGTAGGCGCCGTAGTACTTGTTCAGGCCTTCAATCTTCACCACGACGTTGCGTGGGTCGGGCTGGGCGATGGGTTGGGCAGTGGCAAGGCTCAGGGGGCTAGGCATTGTTATTGTTCTCCCGAAGTCAGTTGAAGCGCTGTGCACTGTAGGGCGCAGGGTCGGTGAAAGGCTTGGCACCGGTGATCATTTCCGCCAGCAAGCGGCCGCTGACCGGGCCCAGGGTCAGGCCGTGGTGAGCATGCCCGAAGTTGAACCACAGGCCTTTGTGACGCGGTGCCGGGCCAATGACCGGGCGCATGTCCGGTAGGCATGGACGGCGCCCCAGCCAGGGCTCGGCTTCGATGCGCTCGCCGAGAGGGAACAGCTTGCGTGCGATGGCCTCGCAACGTTCCAGCTGGATTTGATTGGCCGGCGCATCGCTGGCGGCAAATTCGATGCCGGTGGTCAGGCGGATGCCCTTGACCATGGGGGCCAATACGAAGCCACCCTGTACGTCGCAGATCGAGTGCGTCAGCTCGGCGCCGGCGCGGGGGCGATAATGGGCGTGGTAACCCCGCTTGATCTCCAGCGGAATGCTGTAGCCCAGCGGCTTGAACAGATCGGCGGCTTGCGGGCCAAGGGCGATGACGACCTCAGCCGCGCTGATCGGCCCCTGGCGGCTGTCGACCTGCCAATCGCCGGCCACCTGGCGCAGGGTGCGGGCGTCGCCATGAATGAACTGGCCACCGCGTTTGACGAACAGTGCGGCATAGCCGCGCGTCAGGCCACCTGGGTCGCTGACTGTTTTGGGGTCCAGCCAGTGGATGCCGCCAACGACGTTTTCGCTGAGATCGACTTCGCGGGCGTGCAGTTGTTGGCGGTCGAGGATCTCGTAGCGCAGGCCGTAGGGCTTGAGCGCATGGGCCTCATCCTGTGCAGTGGCAAAGGCCTCGGCATTGCGGTACACCTCGATCCAGCCCTTGGCCTTGATCAGGTCGCCGAGCTCGGCAGCTTCGATCAGGGCGTCGTGCTCCTCTACGCAGCGTTCCACCAGTGGCAGCATGGCGCGGGTGGCTACGGCGACACCGGCAGGCGAGGAGTTCTGCCAGTACTTGAGTAGCCAGGGGCCAGCCTTGGGCAGGTAGCGCAGGCTGTAGCGCACATCGGGTTGGCGATTCAGGCTGTAGCGCAGCAGGCGGGAAAGCTCGCGGGGGAAGGCGTAGGGGATCACGCTGGAGCGCTCGATCAGCCCGGCGTTGCCGTGGCTGGTGCCGCTGCCAGGCTCGGCGCGGTCGATCAGAATCACCTTGCGCCCACGGGCTTGCAGGTGCAGGGCGGTGCTGACGCCGACGATACCGGCGCCCAGAACGATGGTTTGGCATTGCATGGAACGGTCCTCGAAAGGCTGCACGGTTTAGCGCAGGTGACGGCCCAGACGGCCTTCGATGTGTTTGAGGCTGCGTCGCACGATCTCGACGATCAGCAGGTAGAGCACTGCAGCCCAGAGGTAGACCTGGAAGTCGAAACTGCGCGAGAAGGCCAGTTTGGTGATACCCATCAGGTCATAGATGGTCACCAGCGAAGCAATGGCGCTGGCCTTGATCATCAGGATCAATTCGTTGCCCAGTGGGCCAACGGCGACAATCAGTGACTGGGGCAGGATGACCTTGAAGAAGGTGGTCGAGCGCTTCAGGCTCAGTGCCTTGGCGGCTTCATACTGCCCGGGAGCGACCGCCATCAGGCTGCCGCGGAAGATCTCGGCCTGGTAGGCGGCGGTGTTCAGGGTGAACGCCAGCAGGGTGCAGTACCACGCCTCGCGGAAAAACCACCAGAGCCCGACGTCCTGCCAGAAGCCCTTGAAGGAGCTCAGGCCGTAATACAGCATGAACAGTTGGGCCAGCAGCGGCGAACCGCGGAAGAAGTAGATATAGCCGGCACTCAGGCGCTGCACGACCAGGTTGTTCGACAGCCGCGCCAGGGCCAGCAGCAGGCCGAGGATTGCGCCGAGGGTGAACGAGATTGCCACCAGCTTGGCGGTCACCAGCAGGCCATCGACAAAGCGCGGGCCGTAGCGCTCCAGCAGTTCGGGATCGAGGAACAGCCTTAGCAGATCATCGAAAGTCATGGGCGTGCGCTCCGCAGGTGGCGACTGAAATACCGCTCGATAACGTTAAAGGCGCGTCCCGACAGGGCCGAAAACAGCAGGTAGCCGAAGCAGGCGACGGCATAGAAGAACATGGGCTCCTTGGTCACGCTGACCGCCAGGTTGGTCTGGCGCATCAGGTCTACCAAGGAGATGGTCGAGACCAGCGACGTGTCCTTGAGCAGCGACAGCCAGTTGTTCGACAGGCCGGGCAAGGCGATACGTACCAGTTGCGGAAACACCACTTTGCGAAAGGTTGTGGTCTTGCTCAGGCCCAGCGCCGCCGATGCTTCGTATTGGCCCTTGGGCACGGTCTTGAACGCTGCCAGCCAGATCTCACTGGAAAAGGCGGCGAAGACGAAGCTGAAGGCGATCATCGCGGCCAGGAAGGTGTTGATCAGCACCTCACCTTCATAACCCATGGCGGCGAGGATTTTCTGTGCTGCAATCTGGCAGCCGTAATAGATGATCAGCAGGGTCAGCAGCTCTGGCAGGCCCCGGAACACGGTGGAGAAGACGGTAGCTGCAGCCTTCGGGAAGCGCTTTGGCGAGCGGGCGGCGAGGGCGACACCCAGCCCCAGGGGCAAGCCAATGGGCAGGCAGGCCAGGGCCAGGCTGATGGTGACTACGGCGCCGGCCAGCAATGCCTGGCCCCAGCCGCCGCTGGCAAACGACAGCAGTGACAGTTGTTCGATCATGCTCGAACCCTCTTTTTAGACCGTGCAGGAGCCGGTATGGCATCGACGCGTTGTCACCGCGATCTAGGCCTGGCGCCTATCGCCGGCAAGGCCGGCTCCTGCAGGGATGTGGGGCTTATTGGTAGATATCGAAGTCGAAGTAGCGGCTGGAGATCTTCTGGTAGGTGCCGTCGGCGACGATCTCGTCCAGCGCCTTGTTCAGGCGTTCGCGCAGGGCGTCGTCGTCCTTGCGAACGGCGATCGAGGCATCGGCGGTGGTGCCTTTTACATCACCAATGAACTTGCAGCAGTCCTTGCCGGACTTGTTCAGCCACTCGATCAGCGGAAACTTGTCGGCAATCACGCCATCCAGGCGGCCTGCGGCGAGGTCGGCGTTGGCTTCATCAAGGGTAGGGTAGAGCTTGACCTCGGCGCCGGCCTTGCCATAGACGTCTTCGGCATAGATGGCCTGGGTCGAGGACGATTGTGCGCCCACGGTGTAGCCCTTGAAGTCGGTCTGTGCGTCGGTGATCTTGCTGTCCTTGGCCACGGCGACCGAAAGGGGGGTCTTGTAGTAGTGGTTGGTGAAGGCGATTTTCTTGCGGCGCTCTTCGGTGTTGATCATCGACGCGACCACGGCATCGTATTTCTTGGCCATCAGTGCCGGAATGATGCCTTCCCAGTCCTGGGCGACCAGGGTGCATTGCACCTGCATGCGTTCGCACAGGGCGTTGGCGATATCGACGTCGAAGCCGTGCAGCTTGTTATCCGAGTCGACGTAGTTGAACGGGGGGTAAGCGCCTTCGGTGGCGATTTTCAAGGTTTCTGCCTGGGCTGCGCCGATTCCGGCGAGCATCAGTACGCAAGCGCTTGCAAGGTGGACGACTCGTTTCATCATGTACCTCGATTGGTATTTTGCACTCTGGCTATTGTTTGCTCGTTGACGTGTAGCCAACGAATTCGTTGTGTAGAGCGGCAGTGGCTTCCAAGCGTTTTTCAACATCCGGTCCGAGTTTCTTGCAGACCTCGTTGACCATCAGGTGTACCCACGACAGCATCGTCGCGGTGGACTCCCAGAACAGATTGAAATCGGTGGGTATACGAAAGACTTCGTCGGCGTGGGCATCGGCCCAGTCGCAGAAGGTGTCGGTAACCAGTGTTACCGGGATGCCCGCTTCCTGTGCCTTGCGACACAGGTTCAGGGCATGGCGTGAGTAGCGGCGCGCCTCGAACACCACCAGGGCACAGTCGTCCGGCTGGCTGAGCAGCACGTCGCCAAAGTGCCCGGCGCTGCCATCGACGGCATGCACGCCATCACGCAGGTATTGCAGCAGGTGCACCATGCACAGGGCGATGCCGCGCTCGGTCTGAAAGCCGGCGACGAATATCTTCCGTCGTTCAGAAAGGCGTTGGGCGACGCTGTGCCAGAGCGCGGTGTGGCTGTATTCATGCACCCGCACCAAGGCCGCGACTTCCAGTTCAAAGCTGCGAGAGGCACCTTCTTCAGACTCGCGCCGTTGTTGGCGGAATTCTTGCAGGCGATCACCGACCAGCCAGGGGCCATCGCCCAGGTCATTCTTGAGGTCGTGTTTGAGCGCCTTGAAGTGCTCATAGCCCAGTGCGCGGCAGAAACGACCGACACTGGACTCGCTGATGCCAAGTTTGTCGGCGATGCTGGCAGCGGTCTGGAAAGGCAGTTCATGCAGGTTGCCCAGCATGTAAGTGGCGATCTTGCGCCCAGACGCCGAGGCGTTCTGCAGGCTGCTTTCCAGGCGTTGTTTGATCGGTTGGCTCACGGACGACTCTCACGGCGGTTGCGCTTGACGAAGAAAATGAATGTTTTCTGTCATCAAGTCAACATTTGACAGATAGCTGTCACTGCGCGAGAGTTTCCAGCCTGCTCATCGCTGTAGCCCAGTCCAATTCCAACAAGGGAGCTTCAGATGTCCGCACGTCCTGATACCGCAGTCGCGCACCTTGCCTTTGCCGAACTGCAGGCTTTGCTGCATCGGATATTCGTTCGTCACGGTACCAGCGAGGCCGTTGCCGACGCGCTGGCGTACAACTGCGCCAGCGCTCAGCGTGACGGCGCCCACAGCCACGGTGTTTTTCGCATTCCGGGGTATGTATCAACCCTGGCCAGTGGCTGGGTAGACGGCAAGGCGCAGCCAGACGTCGAAGATGTCGCCTCTGGTTATGTCCGGGTTGATGCCAGGGGTGGTTTTGCTCAGCCTGCACTGGCCGCTGCCCGTGGGTTGCTGGTGGAAAAGGCGCGCAGTGCCGGTGTGGCGGTGCTGGCCATTCACAATTCCCACCACTTTGCGGCCCTCTGGCCCGACGTAGAGCCGTTCGCCGAAGAGGGGTTGGTTGCCCTGAGCGTGGTCAACAGCATGACCTGTGTGGTCCCTCATGGTGCGCAGCGGCCGTTGTTTGGCACCAATCCGATCGCTTTCGCTGCACCTTGCGCGGGCAGCGACCCCATCGTCTTTGATATGGCCACCAGCGCCATGGCTCACGGCGACGTGCAGATTGCTGCGCGTAAGGGAGAGCAATTGCCGGAGGGTATGGGGGTGGACAGCCACGGCCAGCCGACCTGTGATCCCAAGGCGATTCTGGAGGGTGGGGCGCTGCTGCCTTTTGGTGGGCACAAGGGTTCGGCGTTGTCGATGATGGTCGAGTTGCTGGCGGCAGCGTTGACGGGCGGTCACTTCTCGTTCGAGTTCGACTGGTCGCAGCACCCCGGTGCCAAGACGCCCTGGACCGGGCAATTGATCATTGTCATCGACCCTGCCAAGTCAGTGGGTAATCGCTTTGCCGAGCGCAGCCGCGAGCTGGTGAACCAGATGCATGAGGTGGGCTTGAAACGTATGCCGGGTGAGCGGCGTTATCGCGAGCGCGAGTTGTCGGCGCAGCAGGGCGTGACCCTGGCGGTGCAGGAGCTGGAGCAGTTGCGCGCCCTTGCGGGAGAGCAATGAGCCGATGACGGCGATGCGGGGCCGTGCAGCGCTGCACTGACGAGTTGCACGCGAAGACATGTTCCTTGGCGTTCAGTACAGGTATCCTCGCGACAGCTGTTAGTCCGAACTGTCCTGACCCAAGGAGCTGCACGCTGTGTTCAAACATGTTGATGCCTATGCCGGCGACCCGATTCTCTCGCTGATGGAGACCTTCAAGGCCGACCCTCGTGCCGACAAGGTCAACCTGAGTATCGGTCTGTATTACGATGCTGCCGGTGTGGTGCCGCAACTGGGCGCCGTGGCCGAGGCGGAAAAACGCCTGGCCGGCCAGCCTCACCAGGCATCGCTGTACCTGCCGATGGAAGGCCTGGGCAGCTATCGCCAGGCTATCCAGACCCTGCTGTTCGGCGCCGGTCATCCTGCGGTAGAGGGTGGACGTGTGGCTACCGTGCAGACCGTCGGCGGTTCGGGTGCATTGAAAGTAGGGGCTGACTTCCTCAAGCGTTACTTCCCGGAGTCGCAGGTCTGGGTCAGTGATCCGACCTGGGACAACCACCGCGCAATCTTTGAAGGTGCAGGTTTCAAGGTCAATACCTACCCGTACTTTGATCAGCAGAGCCGCGGGCTGAATTTTGACGGCATGCTCGCGACGTTGCAGACCCTGCCGGCCAACAGCATTGTGCTGTTGCACCCATGCTGCCATAACCCTACCGGTGTCGACCTGAGCCAGGCGCAGTGGCAGCAGGTGATCGAGGTGGTCAAGGCGCGCAGCCTGATCCCGTTCCTTGACATTGCCTATCAGGGCTTTGGCGAAGGCCTGGTAGACGATGCCTACGCCATCCGTGAAGTTGCCCGTGCAGGCGTCCCCTGCCTAGTCAGCAATTCGTTCTCGAAGATCTTCTCGCTGTATGGCGAGCGCGTAGGCGGCTTGTCGGTAGTCTGCGATGACGTGGCCAGTGCACAAAGTGTATTGGGCCAGCTCAAGGCCACCGTGCGTCGCAACTATTCCAGCCCACCGAACTTCGGTGCCCAATTGGTCGCAGCCGTGCTCGGCGACGCGGGCCTGAATGCCCAGTGGGAAGCCGAAGTGGAACAGATGCGCCTGCGTATTCTTGAAATGCGCCAGGGGCTGGTCGATGCCTTGGCCGCGCTGTTGCCGGGTCAGGACTTCCAGTTCTTCCTGCGTCAGCGTGGCATGTTCAGCTACACCGGCTTCAGCGTTGAGCAGGTTCGTCGTCTGCGTGACGAATTTGGTGTGTACCTGATCGACAGCGGCCGGGTGTGCATGGCGGGCCTGCGCCCGGACAACCTGCAGCAGGTGGCGAAGGCGTTTGCTGCGGTGCAGCGTCAGGCGTAACGCCGCGCCTGTGCTGACACCTCACTGATACCCTCGCAGGCAAGCCTTGCTCCCGGCGCTCACCGAGCCGCGTGGGGGCTGGCCTGCCTGTGATGAGGTAGTACCGGTTTGACGTTGTTTTCCTGGGTGATGTTGCGCCAGGTGCAACCGTTCCTCTGGTAGCACTTTGCAAGTGCAACCAATCAGCGCAAAATCGCGCCCCCTTACTATAGGTTGGGAGCGATGAGGCGTCTGTCTCGCAGCTCCTGGCCCTGTTGTAGTCTTGCGAGTGGAGTTGCACCCGGATGAACGAGCAGGCCCCAAGCGTTGATCAACGCTTTGAATCGACCCCCGTTGCCCTTGGCAACTGGGCCCGTCATGACACCACCTGGATGCTGGGCCTGTTCGGCACGGCTATCGGCGCAGGCACCTTGTTTCTGCCGATCAACGCGGGTCTCGGCGGTTTTTGGCCGCTGTTGGTCCTGGCGCTGTTGGCATTTCCGATGACCTTCTTTGCTCACCGTGGGCTGACCCGTTTCGTGTTGTCAGGCCGTGATGGCGCGGATATCACCGAGGTCGTCGAGGAGCACTTCGGGCTCAAGGCCGGTGCCTTGATCACACTGTTGTACTTCTTTGCGATCTTTCCGATCCTGCTGATCTACAGCGTGGCCTTGACCAACACCGTCAGCAGCTTCATGGAGCACCAGTTGCACCTTACGCCGCCACCGCGCGCGGTGTTGTCCCTTGTGCTGATCCTCGGTTTGTTGGCCGTAGTACGGTGTGGTGAACAGGCCACCGTCAAAGCCATGAGCCTGTTGGTGTACCCGTTTATCGTCGCCCTGGCGTTTCTGGCGGTGTTCCTCATTCCCCATTGGAGTGGCGGCATCCTGACGACGGCCAGCGAAGTTCCGTCGGCCTCTGCGTTTCTGCATACCCTGTGGCTGGCGATTCCGGTGATGGTATTTTCGTTCAACCACTCACCGATCATCTCGGCCTTCGCCGTCGACCAGAAACGCCGTTACGGTGTGAACGCTGAGCAGCGCAGCGGGCAGATCCTGGCCCGTGCCCACTTGTTGATGGTGGTGATGGTGCTGTTCTTCGTGTTCAGTTGCGTATTGACCCTGACGCCAGCCCAACTGGCCGAAGCCAAGGCGCAGAACCTGTCGATCCTGTCGTACCTGGCCAACCATTTCAGTAACCCGACCATTGCGTTTGCCGCGCCGCTGATTGCCTTCGTGGCCATCTCCAAGTCGTTCCTGGGTCACTATATCGGTGCCAGCGAAGGCCTTAAGGGCATGATCGTCAAAAGCGGCTGGCGCCCGGGCGCCAAGGCGCTGGACCGGGTTACCGCAGCGTTCATGCTGGTGGTGTGCTGGATCGTTGCCACGCGCAATCCAAGCATCCTCAGCATGATCGAAACCCTTGGCGGGCCGGTCATCGCAGCCATTCTGTTCCTGATGCCGATGTACGCCATCCGTCGTGTACCTGCCATGCGTCAGTACAGCGGTGCGCTGTCCAACGTGTTCGTGGTCGCGGTGGGCTTGGTGGCCATTTCGGCGCTGGTGTATTCGCTGCTGGGCTGATGCCTTGTGCTGAGGGCCAGGAAGGCCCTTCAGCACCGCCCCGGCGGGGTATCAGGCCCGACATCGTGAATGGATATGCCTGTTTGCATCAGGGTCGGTGGGCGTGTTTGTGGTGGGTGGCACTCGCCTTCGCGAACATATCCATTCCCTGCAGTGGCACCACCGGCTGGTTTCGCCTTTTACGGCGACCCACTTTTGAAGGGCACAAAAGTGGGCAAAACGCCCTGTCCCGACATCCGGCCCTAGGCTGCGCTTCGGGTTCCTTCCTTACGCCATCGCTCCCGCGTGGACGCGCCGACGGGCCATCCATGGCCCATCAGCACTTGCGAGGCATCCATGCCTCGCACCCCACTACGCGACGGCTCCACTCAGCCTACTGAAGGGACGCCCCGCAGCGCCTGACATTCCGCGCACTGACAGGCAGATGCTCGCTGTTTTGCTTGCCTGCGAAGATTTTGGGCTTTTCGGCGTTGCTTTTTCATACGCTGAACCTGCAGGCGCCGCCAAATTGTCCCTTCAGGAGGTCGAACGCAGGCAGTGCGTAGCTGGGTGCCAGGCAGGGATGCCTGGCAAGGGCTGAGGGCCAGGAAGGCCCTTCAGCACGGCCCCGGCGGGAGCACTGCCGGAGTGAGAGAACCCGCAGCGCAGCGGAGGGCCGGATGTTGGGACGAGGGGTTTTGGTTACTTTTGTCCGACAAAAGTGACCCGCCGTAAAGGCGGAACGGGGTATCGGGCCCAACATCGTGAATGGATATGCCTGCTTCCATCAGCGGCGATACACGCTTGTGATGTGTGGCATTCACTTCGCGAACATATCCATTCCCTGCAGTGGCACCACCGGCTGCTTTCGCCTTTTACGGCGACCCACTTTTGAACGGCACAAAAGTGGGCAAAACGCCCTGTCCCGACATCCGGCCCTACGCTGCGCTTCGGGTTCCTTCCTTACGCCATCGCTCCCGTGTGGACGCGCCGACGGGCCATCCATGGCCCATCAGCGCTTGCGAGGCATCCATGCCTCGCACCCCACTACGCGACGGCTCCACTCAGCCTACTGAAGGGACACCCTGCAGCGCCTGCCACTGCGCGCACTGACAAACAAAGCCCACGCAGGAAATCGACGTTATCCATCAAGGCGCCAACCTTGCCGGCGATGCTTTTTCATACGCTGAACTTGCAGGCGCTGCCAAATTGTCCCTTCAGCACGGCCCCGACAAAAGTGACACGCCGTAAAGGCGGAACGGGGTATCAGGCCCGACATCGCGAATGGATATGCCTGCTTTCATCAGGAGGGTGCGTGTTTGAGGGTGCTTGACCAATCCCGCTAATTGGGCGAACAGTATGCCGAGGGCCGGGTTTAAGCTTGCAGATTGTCTACAAGAATTGTCTGAAAACTCAACAATTTTTGTCTGCCCATAGGTGACGGGGCACTTTCGTGGTTAACTCTGGTCCTTTACTCAACTCCCGCATAAGGACTCCGTTCATGGCTCAAGTGACTCTTAAAGGCAATCCGGTTCAGGTCAATGGGGAACTGCCGCAAGTTGGCACCCAGGCACCTGCGTTCAGCCTGGTCGGCGCTGGTCTGGCTGATGTGTCGCTGAAAGACTTCGCCGGCAAGCGCAAAGTGTTGAACATTTTCCCGAGTGTCGATACCCCGACCTGCGCCACGTCCGTGCGCACCTTCAATGCCAAGGCCAACGATGTCGCCAACACCGTTGTGCTGTGCATCTCGGCTGACCTGCCGTTTGCCCAGGCCCGTTTCTGCGGCGCCGAAGGCCTGGAAAACGTCAAGAACCTCTCGACCCTGCGCGGCCGCGAGTTCATCGAAAACTACGGTGTGGCCATTGCTGACGGCCCGCTGGCTGGCCTGACGGCACGTGCTGTAGTGGTTCTGGACGAGAACGACAAGGTGCTGCACAGCGAGTTGGTCAAGGAAATCGCCGAAGAACCAAACTACGACGCGGCCCTGGCTGCGTTGAAGTAACGTTGAAGTAATCCGACGCCATCGCCGGTATTACCGGTGATCAAGGCGTACAGATTTGCAAGCGTTTGTAACGGCCTGGCCTTCGTCCAGGCCGTTTT
Organism: Pseudomonas sp. HLS-6 TE3448; assembly: GCF_053629555.1. Classification (NCBI taxonomy): domain Bacteria; kingdom Pseudomonadati; phylum Pseudomonadota; class Gammaproteobacteria; order Pseudomonadales; family Pseudomonadaceae; genus Pseudomonas; species Pseudomonas sp. HLS-6 TE3448. The sequence continues at coordinate 3,577,258 of NZ_JBRJIO010000001.1, forward strand.
TATTTATAGTTCAGCATCTTGCCTCTGTAAGCGCTAAGTAAATTGCCGGTAAAGGCGCTTTGCTTAACGGTCTCATCTGCTTATCGTTCAGCCTTCTCAAAAGATATCCCTGCGCACAATGGTCGATCACCCAATGCATGCTCCTGCTTCCCGTTCCCCTCGTCGCTGGCTCGTTGGCCTGCTGATCCTGTTGCTGGTCGCCGGCCTGTGTTGGTGGCTGTGGCCTTCGACGCCGGTAAAAAACACCAGCATGGCGCCAGGAAAGGGCGGTCGACCGGGCTTCGGGGCCTTTGGTGGGCCGGTGCCGGTGCGTGTTGCGCCTGCTACCGTGGCGGACTTTCCGGTGTACCTCAAGGCATTGGGCACGGTTACGGCCACCAACACGGTGAACGTGCGCAGCCGCGTGGCCGGTGAGTTGGTCAAGGTCAACTTCCAGGAAGGGCAGAAGGTGAAAGCCGGTGATCTGCTGGCTGAGATCGATCCGCGCAGCTACCAGATCGCCTTGCAACAGGCAGAAGGCACCCTGGCGCAGAACCTTGCGCAACTGAAAAATGCCCAGATCGACCTGGAGCGTTACAAGGGCCTTTATGCTGAAGACAGCATCGCCAAGCAGACCCTCGATACCCAGGCGGCCTTGGTTGAGCAGTATCAGGGCACCATCAAGACCAATCAGGCGGCCGTTGGCGATGCCAGGCTGAACCTGGAGTTCAGCAAGATCCGTGCGCCGATCGGTGGTCGTCTGGGCCTGCGCCAGCTTGATGTCGGCAACCTGGTGGCGGCCAACGACACCACGGCGCTGGTGGTCATCACTCAAACCCAGCCGATCACTGTCGCCTTTACCTTGCCCGAGGCCGAACTGTCGACGGTGCTTGCGCGTTATCGCAGTGGCGCCAAGCTGGCGGTGGAAGCCTGGGATCGGGGGGATCTCAAGCAGCAGGCTGTCGGGGTGCTGAGCAGCCTGGACAACCAGATCGACACCACGACAGGCACCCTGAAGTTCAAGGCACGCTTCGAGAACCAGGATGAAGTGTTGTTCCCCAACCAGTTCGTCAATGTGCGCTTGCTGGCCGATACGCTGAAAGACGTGGTGTTGGCCCCGTCGGCAGCGATTCAGTTCGGTACCGAGGGATCCTTCGTGTATGTGATGGACGGCGACAAGAAGGTGCGCATCCGCAAACTCAAGGTCGGTGCCAGCGATGGTGAGCACACTGTGGTGATCGAGGGCCTGGCCAAGGGCGAGCGGGTGGTGCTGGAAGGCACCGACCGTTTGCGTGATGGCAGTGATGTGGATGTGGTCAATGACAGTTCCGAGGTGCCTGCGACCCCCGGCCAGCACTTGCAGGGGCAGGAGCAGCAGGATGCCTCGGCGCGTCCGGGGGCTCAGGTTGCCAAGGGTAAGGCGGGCGCATGAACCTCTCGCGGCTGTTCATCCTGCGCCCGGTGGCGACCACACTGAGCATGCTGGCCATCGTGCTGGCTGGCCTTATCGCCTACAGGTTGCTGCCGGTGGCGGCGTTGCCGCAGGTCGATTACCCGACCATTCGGGTCATGACGCTTTATCCCGGTGCCAGCCCTCAGGTGATGACCAGCGCTGTTACCGCGCCGCTTGAGCGCCAGTTCGGGCAAATGCCCGGGCTGACCCAGATGGCCTCCACCAGCTCGGGCGGTGCTTCGGTGCTGACCCTGCGGTTCAGCCTGGACATGAACATGGACGTCGCCGAGCAACAGGTGCAGGCGGCGATCAACGCTGCCAGCAACCTGCTGCCCAGCGACCTGCCGGCGCCACCGGTGTACAACAAGGTCAACCCGGCCGATACCCCTGTGCTGACCCTGGCCATCACCTCGAAAACCATGCTGTTGCCCAAGCTCAATGACCTGGTCGATACCCGGGTCGCGCAGAAGATTGCGCAGATCAGCGGGGTAGGGATGGTCAGCATCGCCGGCGGCCAGCGCCAGGCGGTACGCATCAAGGTCAACCCCGATGCCCTGGCGGCGGCCGGGCTTAACCTGGCCGATGTGCGTACATTGATCGGTGCGTCCAACGTCAACCAGCCCAAGGGCAACTTTGACGGCCCGACCCGGGTGTCGATGCTCGACGCCAACGACCAGCTGCGTTCGCCCGAGGAATACGCCAACCTGATCCTGGCCTACAACAACGGCGCGCCGCTGCGGCTCAAGGATGTTGCCGAGATCGTCGACGGTGCCGAGAACGAGCGTCTGGCGGCCTGGGCCAACCAGAACCAGGCAGTGCTGCTCAATATTCAGCGCCAGCCGGGGGCCAACGTCATTGAGGTGGTCGACCGGATCAAGACCCTGCTGCCGTCGATTACCGACAACCTGCCAGCCGGCCTTGATGTCGTGATACTCACTGACCGTACCCAGACCATTCGGGCCTCGGTCAAGGACGTACAGTATGAGCTGTTGATCGCCATCGCCCTGGTGGTCATGGTCACCTTTGTCTTCCTGCGTCGCTTGAGCGCCACCTTGATTCCCTCCATCACCGTGCCGCTGTCATTGATCGGCACCTTCGCGGTGATGTACCTGGCGGGCTTCTCGATCAACAACCTGACGCTGATGGCACTGACCATTGCCACCGGCTTTGTGGTGGACGATGCCATCGTCATGCTGGAGAACATCTCCCGGCATATCGAAGAAGGCGAAACGCCGCTGCAGGCTGCGCTCAAGGGCGCCCGGCAGATCGGCTTTACCCTGGTGTCGCTGACCTTCTCCCTGATTGCGGTATTGATCCCACTGCTGTTCATGGCCGACGTGGTGGGCAGGCTGTTCCGTGAGTTCGCCATTACCCTGGCCGTGGCCATCCTGATTTCCCTGGTGGTTTCGCTGACACTGACGCCGATGATGTGCGCGAGGCTGCTCAAGCGTGAACCCAAGGCAGAGGAACAGAGCCGTTTCTACCGTGCCAGCGGCGCCTGGATCGACTGGATGATTGGTCATTATGGCCAGGGTTTGCAGTGGGTGCTGCGTCACCAGCCGCTGACCCTGTTGGTGGCGGTGGCAACCCTGGGCCTGACCGTCGTGTTGTACCTGATGGTGCCGAAGGGGTTCTTCCCGGTGCAGGACACCGGGGTTATCCAGGGGATTTCCGAGGCGCCGCAGTCGGTATCGTTCGCCGCCATGAGTGAGCGTCAGCAAGCCTTGTCGGCGATCATCCTCAAGGACCCGGCGGTGCAGAGCCTTTCGTCCTACATCGGGGTTGATGGCGACAACGCCACGCTGAACAGTGGCCGCTTGTTGATCAACCTCAAGCCGCACAATGAGCGTGACCTGACTGCGGCCCAGGTGATCCAGCGTCTGCAGCCAGAGGTCGACAAGCTGGTCGGTATGCGCCTGTTCATGCAGCCGGTGCAGGACTTGAGCATCGAAGACCGGGTCAGCCGCACGCAGTACCAGTTCAGCCTGTCATCGCCGGACGCCGAGTTGCTGGCGCAGTGGAGCGGCAAGCTGGTCGATGCCTTGCGCCTGCGCCCGGAACTCACTGATGTTGCCAGCGACCTGCAGGACAAGGGCTTGCAGGTGTACCTGGTCATCGATCGCGATGCGACCGGACGCCTGGGTATCAGCGTTGCCGACATCACCAACGCGCTCTATGACGCCTTCGGGCAGCGCCAGATCTCCACCATCTACACCCAGGCTACCCAGTACCGTGTGGTTTTGCAGGCTGCTGACGCTGCCACCCTTGGCCCACAGGCGCTGGAGCAGGTCTACGTCAAGAGTGCCGATGGCGGGCAGGTCCGCTTGTCGAGCCTGGCACGTATCGAGCAGCGTCAGGCGCAGTTGGCAATTGCCCATATCGGCCAGTTCCCAGCAGTGATGATGTCGTTCAACCTGGCGCCCGGTGTTGCGCTGGGCGAGGCGGTCAAGGCGATTGAGCAGGTGCAGCAGGACATTGGCATGCCGCTCGGGGTGCAGACACGCTTCCAGGGCGCAGCCGAAGCGTTCCAGGCCTCGCTGTCGAGTACCTTGTTGTTGATCCTGGCTGCCGTGGTAACCATGTACATCGTGTTGGGGGTGCTCTACGAGAGCTACATCCACCCGGTTACGATCCTCTCGACCTTGCCGTCTGCTGCGGTCGGGGCCTTGCTGGCCTTGCTGCTCAGTGGCCATGACCTGGGGATGATTGCAATCATCGGCATCATCCTGCTGATCGGTATCGTCAAGAAGAACGCGATCATGATGATCGACTTCGCCCTGGAGGCTGAACGTACCCGCGGTGTTGATCCACAAACGGCGATCTATGAAGCGGCGTTACTGCGTTTCCGTCCCATTTTGATGACTACCCTGGCGGCGCTGTTCGGCGCTGTGCCGTTGATGCTGGCTACTGGCTCTGGCGCAGAACTGCGTCAGCCACTGGGCCTGGTGATGGTGGGTGGCCTGCTGGTCAGCCAGGTGCTGACGCTGTTCACTACGCCGGTGATCTACTTGTATTTCGATCGGCTGGCGCGGCGTTTCAGTGGTCGCAGTGCCGCGGGTGTGCCGGTATGACGTTGGACTGGAGCTGCCGCCGATGAACCTGTCCGGCCCGTTTATTCGCCGTCCGGTGGCGACGATGTTGTTGAGCCTGGCGATCATGCTGCTGGGTGGCGTGAGTTTCGGCTTGCTGCCGGTGGCACCGCTGCCGCAGATCGATTTCCCGGTGATCGTGGTGTCGGCCAACCTGCCGGGGGCCAGCCCCGAGGTCATGGCCTCGACCGTGGCGACCCCGCTGGAGCGCTCGATGGGCGCCATTGCCGGGGTCAACACCCTGACCAGCCGGTCCAGCCAGGGCTCGACGCGGGTGATTCTTGGCTTTGAGCAAGGGCAGAATATCGACGCCGCTGCCCGCGAAGTGCAGGCGGCGATCAATGCCTCGCGCAACCTGTTGCCCAGCGGTATGAAAAGCATGCCGACCTACAAGAAGATCAACCCGGCCCAGGCACCGATCATGGTGCTGGCGCTGACGTCCAGCGTGTTGCAGAAAGGTCAGTTGTACGACCTTGCCTCGACCATCCTGTCGCAGAGCCTGTCCCAGGTGCCCGGGGTAGGGGAGGTGCAGATTGGTGGTAGCTCGCTGCCGGCGGTGCGCATCGAGCTGGAACCACAGATGCTTAACCAGTATGGCGTGGCCCTGGATGAGGTGCGCGAGACCATCGCCAACGCCAACCAGCGCCGGCCCAAAGGCTTCGTCGAAGACAGTGCGCGCAACTGGCAGGTCCAGGCTAACGATCAACTGTACGAGGCCAAGGATTATGAGCCCCTGGTGATCCGTTACCAGGACGGTTCGGTGCTGCGCCTGAGCCATGTGGCCAAGATCAGTGATGGCGTGGAAAACCGCTATAACAGTGGCTTTTTCAATGATCAGGACGCGGTGCTGCTGGTCATCAACCGCCAGACCGGGGCCAACATCATCGAGACCGTGGCGAAGATCAAGGAGCAGTTGCCGGCCCTTGAAGCCCTGATGCCGGCCAGTGTCAAACTGGACCTGGCCATGGACCGTTCGCCCGTGATCAAGGCCACCCTCAAGGAGGCTGAGCATACCTTGCTGATTGCGGTGGCCCTGGTCGTCCTGGTGGTGTTCCTGTTCCTCGGCAACCTGCGCGCCTCGTTGATTCCGACCCTGGCGGTACCCGTATCGCTGGTGGGTACCTTCGCAATCATGTACCTGTGCGGTTTTTCCCTGAACAACCTGTCGCTGATGGCGCTGATCCTGGCCACCGGGCTGGTGGTGGACGATGCCATCGTGGTGCTGGAAAACATTTCCCGGCACATCGATGAAGGCATCGCGCCGATGCGTGCAGCGTTTCTCGGGGCCAAGGAGGTGGGTTTCACATTGTTGTCGATGAACGTGTCGTTGGTGGCGGTGTTCATCTCCATCCTGTTCATGGGTGGCATTGTTCAGTCGTTGTTCCGTGAGTTCTCCATCACCCTGGCGGCCGCGATCATCGTCTCGCTGGTGGTGTCGCTGACCCTGACACCGATGCTCTGCGCACGCTGGCTCAAGCCGCACCCGGTTGGCCAGCAGACCCGCCTGCAGCGTTGGAGCGAGCAACTCAACCAGCGCATGATGGCCGGTTATGACCGTACCCTGGGCTGGGCACTGCGTCATCGTCGGCTGACACTCATCAGCCTGTTGCTGACCATCGGTGTGAACATTGCCCTTTACGTCGTGGTGCCCAAGACCTTCATGCCGCAGCAGGACACCGGCCAGCTCATGGGGTTCGTGCGCGGTGACGATGGCCTGTCGTTTTCGGTCATGCAGCCGAAGATGGAGACCTACCGTCGGGCGTTGCTCCAAGACCCTGCGGTGGAAAGTGTCGCTGGCTTCATCGGTGGCAACAGCGGCATCAACAACGCCATGGTGTTGGTACGCCTGAAGCCGATCAAGGAGCGCAAGGACTCGGCACAGAAAGTCATCGAACGTTTGCGCAAGAACATGCCCAAGGTGCCGGGCGGGCGCTTGTTCCTGATGGCGGATCAAGACCTGCAATTTGGCGGTAGTGGGCGCGAGCAGAGCTCTTCACAGTTTCTCTACACCTTGCAAAGCGGCGACCTGGCCTTGTTGCGCGAGTGGTACCCGAAGGTTGTTGCCGCCCTGAAGACCTTGCCAGAGCTCACCGCGATCGATGCGCGTGAAGGCAGCGGTACCCAGCAAGTGACGCTGGTGGTCGATCGCGAACAGGCCAAGCGCCTGGGCATCGACATGAACATGGTCACTGCGGTGCTGAACAATGCCTACAGCCAGCGGCAGATCTCGACCATCTACGACAGCCTGAACCAGTATCAGGTGGTGATGGAGGTCAACCCGCAGTACGCCCAGGACCCACGTACCCTGGAGCAGGTGCAGGTGATCACTGCGGCGGGCGCGCGCGTGCCGCTGTCGGCGTTTGCCCGCTATGAAAACAGCCTGGCCAGCGACCGGGTCAGTCATGAAGGTCAATTCGCTTCTGAAGACATTGCCTTCGATATTGCTGAAGGCTACAGCCAGGAAGCGGCCATGGCCGCCGTGGAGCGTGCAGTGGCCAAGGTCGGCCTGCCCGAAGAGGTGATCGCCAAGCTGGGCGGTACCGGCAATGCCTTTGAGGAAAGCCAGAAAGGCCAGCCGTTCATGATTCTCGGCGCACTGCTGGCGGTGTACCTGGTGCTGGGCATTCTGTATGAAAGCTACATTCACCCGCTGACCATTCTGTCGACGCTGCCGTCGGCCGGGGTCGGCGCCTTGCTCACGTTGTACCTGGTGGGCAGCGAGTTCAGCCTGATCTCGTTGCTGGGGCTGTTCCTGCTGATCGGCGTGGTGAAGAAAAACGCCATCCTGATGATCGACCTGGCCTTGCAGCTGGAGCGGCATGACGGGCTGAGCCCTGAAGAATCGATCCGTCGCGCGTGCCTGTTGCGTTTGCGGCCGATCCTGATGACCACCCTGGCGGCCATCCTTGGTGCCCTACCGCTGTTGCTCGGCGGTGCCGAGGGTGCCGAGATGCGTCAACCGCTGGGCCTGACCATCATTGGTGGGCTGGTCTTCAGCCAGATCCTCACGCTTTACACCACCCCAGTGGTCTACCTCTACCTGGACCGTCTGCGCCATCGCTTCAACCGTTGGCGTGGCGTGCGTACCGATGCTGCTCTGGAAACCCCGCTATGACTCAACGCCCGTTACTTTCCGACCGCACCCTGCAGCAGTTGCTAGCCGCTCGAGGCTCGCGCTTGCTGGCGACCGGCATGTGCCTGGTGATGCTCAGCGCCTGTACCCTGAGCCCGAATTACCAGCGCCCGGAAACCCCTGCGCAAGCGCCGTTCAAGTATGCCGAAGGCTGGACACCGGCAACGCCGTCCGATGCATTGGCCCGAGGCGCCTGGTGGGAGCTGTATGGCGATAGCCTGCTCAACGACCTGATCGTGCAACTCAATGCCAATAACCAGACGGTCGCCCAGTATGAGGCTCAGTACCGTCAGGCCCAGGCCTTGGTGCGCAGTGCTCGCGGCTCGCTGTTTCCCAGCATTGACCTGAGCGCCGGCAAGACGCGCTCAAGCCAGGGCACCGGTAGCAGCAGCTCGAGCCTGAGCAATAACAGCAGTGGTATCCGTAATACCTACAGCACCCAACTGGGCGTGAGTTGGGAGGCTGATCTGTGGGGCAAGCTGCGCGAGGAGTTGGCCGCCAACGAGGCCAGTGCTGAAGCGAGCCTGGCCGATATGGCGGCGATTCGTCTGAGCCTGCAGTCGGAGCTGGTGCAGAATTACCTGCAACTGCGGGTGCTGGATGAGCAAAAACGCCTGCTTGAGGCGACTGTCGAGGCTTACCAGCGTTCGCTGAAAATGACCGAGAACCAGTACCGTGCCGGCATCTCCGGCAAGGATGCCGTGGCTCAGGCACAAACCCAGCTGAAAACTACACAGGCTGACCTGATCGATCTGATCTGGCAGCGTGCCCAGTTGGAAAACGCGATTGCCGTATTGCTTGGCAAGGCACCGTCCGAGTTTGCCTTGGCGGCGAGCGATCGCATCCCGACGTTGCCTCAGGTGCCGCTGGCCTTGCCGTCACAGCTGCTGGAGCGTCGTCCTGACATCGCGTCGGCTGAACGCAAGGTGATGGCTGCCAATGCCAGTATTGGCGTGGCCAAGGCGGCTTACTTCCCCGACCTGAGCCTGAGCCTCAGTGGTGGTTACAGCAGTAGCAGTTTCAATGATTGGGTCAGCCTGCCGAACCGTTTCTGGTCGGTCGGGCCGCAACTGGCCTTGACCTTGTTCGACGGCGGCAAGCGCGCCGCTGAGGTCGACCGTACCGAAGCGGTCTATGACCAGACCGTCGCCCAGTACCGGCAGACGGTGCTGGACGGTTTTCGTGAGGTAGAAAACTACCTTGTGCAGTTGAAAGTGTATGAGGATGAGGCCCAGGTGCGTAACGAGGCGCTGGCCTCGGCCCGCGAGTCGTTACGCTTGACCAATAATCAGTACAAGGCCGGCTTGATTGGCTACCTGGATGTGGTCAATGTGCAGGCCACTGCCTTGAGCAATGAGCGCAGCGTGCTTACCTTGTTGCAGGGGCGCCTGGTGGCCAGTGTGCAGTTGATCGCGGCCCTGGGTGGTGGCTGGGACACACAGACGGCGTTCGCCCCGCAGCCTTGACGGTTCTGTCAGCGAGGGTGGCGGTACGGTGCCCGCTCTGGCACGGTACCGCAGTTCACGGAGGCTGGAACGTCGCCACTGAAACTCCGTGCGTTTCGCTAAAGCTTGAGTACAATCATCGGTTTTATCGGGCCTCAACACTGGCCCTCCAACCCGGTTGTCAAAGGCCTCATGTTGATTGGTAGTTACGCCCCCTCGCTGGTATTGATTTCCCTGTGTGTGGCCATCCTTGCATCGTATACCGCGCTAGACCTCTCCGGCCGTATTGCGACGGCCAAGGGGCGTGCGGTACACCTGTGGATGGGTGGAGGGGCCATGGCCATGGGCTTTGGCATCTGGTCGATGCATTTTATCGGGATGCTCGCCTTCAGCCTGCCGATCCCGCTGGGTTATGACATCACCTTGACGGCCTTGTCATTGCTGGTTGCGGTGTTGTCGTCGGGTTTCGCCCTCTGGCTGGTCAGCCAGCCGCGCTTGCCTTGGCGTACGTTGGGGTTGGGTGCCTTCATCATGGGTGCCGGCATCAGTTGCATGCATTACACCGGCATGGCGGCCATGCGCATGCAGCCGGGCATCGAGTACGACCCTATATTGTTCGTAGCCTCCTTGCTGATCGCCGGGGGCGCATCGGCGGCGGCGCTGTGGATCGCGTTCCGCTTGCGCCTGCACACCCCTTATGTTCGTCAGTTCCGTGGCTGTGCCGCCGTGGTGATGGGGGTCGCCATTGTCGGCATGCACTACACCGGCATGGCCGCGGCCAACTTCGCCGATGGCAGTTTCTGTGGCGCCCAGGGCGGTCTGAGCGGCAGTGGTCTGGATTATCTGGTGTTGATCACCACCCTGGCGGTATTGGCCGTGGCGTTGTTGACGTCGGTGCTGGATGCGCGCCTGGAAGCGCGCACGGCTGAACTGGCGCGCTCGTTGACGCTGGCCAACGAGGAACTTACCCAACTGGCCTTGCATGACACCTTGACCGGGCTGCCCAATCGTACCTTGCTGGCCGACCGGATCGATCAGGCCATCAGCAAGGTGGCGGAGCAGGGCGGCTGCTTTGCCCTGATGTTTATTGACCTTGATGGCTTCAAGCCGGTCAACGATGCCTTCGGTCACCATACGGGGGACCAGTTGCTCAAAGAGGTTGCCTTGCGTCTGCGCGGGCACCTGCACAGCCAGGATACCCTGGCGCGTATTGGCGGCGACGAGTTTGTCTTGCTGGTAGAACTGGATGAGCCGGATGATGCCCTGGGTGTCGCGACCAAGCAGGTCAACCTGATATCACGACCGTTTCGCATCAGCGATCAAAACCTTCAGGTATCCGCCAGCATCGGCATTTCCCTGTACCCCGGCAACGGCACCGATCAGCACGAACTGCTGCGCAATGCCGATGCGGCGATGTACCACGCCAAAAGCGCGGGCAAGAACGGCTACAGCTTTTTCGATGTATCGATGAACAGCAATGCCCGCTTGCAGCTGCAATTGCTTCAGGATCTGCGCATGGCGCTGGAGCAGGGGCAGTTTCGTCTCTTCTACCAGCCCAAGTTCGATGCCCAGAAGCGCCAGCCCATTGGCGCTGAGGCCCTGCTGCGCTGGGAGCACCCACAGCACGGTCTGTTGCTGCCGGATCGTTTCATTGTGCTGGCGGAAAAGACCGGCCTGATCATCCCAATCGGGGATTGGGTGCTGAATGAAGCGTGCCGGCAAATGCGCCTGTGGATCGATCAAGGTTATGCCGATTGGCGCATCGCCGTGAACCTGTCGGCGATCCAGTTCTGCCATGCCAGCCTGGTCGAGAGCGTTGCCGGGGCATTGGCACGGCATCGGTTGCCGCCTAATACCCTGACGCTGGAGATTACCGAGACCACTGCCATGCATGATGCCGATGCCAGTTTGCTGGTATTGCAGCAGCTCTCGGACATGGGCGTGGACTTGTCGATCGACGACTTTGGCACGGGCTACTCCAGTTTGATGTACCTCAAGCGGCTGCCGGCCAACGAGTTGAAGATCGACCGCGGTTTCGTGCGTGATCTGGAACACGATGGCGACGATGCGGCCATTGTTTCGGCAATTGTTGCGTTGGGCCAGGCGCTGGGCTTGCGCATCGTTGCCGAAGGGGTGGAAACCGATCGGCAACAGGACTTCCTGACGCGTTTGGGCTGTGACTCGCTGCAGGGCTATCTGTTGGGGCAGCCGCAGTCTGCCGAAGACTTCATGGCCAGAATCGAATCGGCCAGCCAGGCCGGTGTACCGGCCTAGCTGTCATGCCGAGTGCAAGGTGCTGGACGGTGCAAAGGCATCGAGCTTGGCCTCCACGGCCTCGATGATCAACTCGACATCGGTAGCCTGCATCACGGTGGCGCAAGGAATGCCGGTAATTGCCAGCAAGGTTTCGCCCGTGGCGCGGTCAAACAGGCGGGCTACCATGCTGCTGGGCGCATTCATGCTTGCCTCAAAGCCCAATGGATGGAAATGCCAACGCATTACCTGACAGGCGTTTGGAAACGTCAGTTTGCTCATGCTGGCCTCCTTGATTTTCAGCGTCACACGGTGTGTTGGCTATTTCTCAGGGTACAGCGCGTCCCTAACCATAGCATTCACTGGGACGTTGTCCGGGACCTGAGCGCGGTTTATCACCGGTTGTTTGACCCTGGTCATGGCCCTTCGTTCGGATAGTTTTTCAACGCAAACGTTTGTCTTTGGGGGTTGAGCCGCCAGGCACACGGCATTCTGCTATTTTTACCGGCAGTCGGCTGGGATGCCCGCCTGGAGGTTTCTGACCAGCGGTACGCCCGAGGTGTGCCATCAGTCAAGGAGCCCTCCATGCAGTATTCAACCCTGACCCAACGTATTGCCGGTGATGGTGCTGCCGTCTGGAACATTCATTACCGAGCCTTGGAACTGCAGCAGCAAGGCCGCGACATTCTGTTGCTGTCGGTTGGCGACCCTGATTTCGACACGCCGAAGTCGATTGTCCAGGCGGCGGTCGACAGCCTCGCAGCAGGCGACACTCATTATTCGGATGTGCGTGGCAGCCTGGCCTTGCGCCAGGCCATTGCCCGCCGACATGCACGGCTTAGCGGGCGAGCGGTGGATGCGCAAGAAGTCGTCGTGCTGGCCGGAGCACAGTGTGCACTGTACGGCGTGGCCCAATGCTTGTTTGATCCGGGTGATGAGGTGATTGTCGCCGAACCCATGTATGTCACCTATGACGCGGTGTTCGGTGCTTGTGGGGCCAAGTCGGTGCCCGTTGCGGTCAAGCCCGAGAAGGGGTTTTGTATTGAACCGGCGGATGTCCGGGCGCTGATCACCCCGCGCACGCGGGCCCTGCTCATCAACAGCCCGCACAACCCTTCAGGCGCCAGCCTGCCACGGGCCACATGGGAGCGCCTGGCGCGGCTGTGTATCGAGCATGACTTGTGGCTGATCTCCGACGAGGTCTATAGCGAATTGCTGTATGACGGCGAACATGTCAGCCCGGCGAGCCTGCCGGGTATGGCTGAGCGTTGTGTGACAATCAACAGCCTCTCCAAGTCCCATGCCATGTCCGGTTGGCGGGTAGGGTGGATGATCGGTCCGCCAGCCCTGGCCGATCACTTGACGCACTTGGCCCTGTGCATGCTCTATGGCCTGCCGGACTTCATCCAGAATGCGGCTCGGGTGGCCCTGGAGCACGAACTCCCAGAACTTGTGCAGATGCGCGAAGCCTACCGCGAGCGGCGTGACCGGGTGTGCGCCAGCCTGGAAGGCTGTGCGGGAATCCGTGTGCACAAGCCGGATGGCGGCATGTTCGTGATGATCGATATCCGTGAAACCGGCTTGAGTGCACGGGCCTTCGCTGAGCGCCTGCTGGAGGAGCATGGTGTGGCGGTGTTGCCCGGCGATGCATTCGGCCCCAGTGCCGCTGGGCATCTGCGCCTGGGCCTGGTACTGGACAGTCAACGACTGGTGTTGGCCTGCCAGCGCATTGCCCGCTGTGCGGTGCAAGCGCTTGAGGGGCAGGGCCCGTCAGCTCAGTAAGCCGGCAGCAATATTGATCGTGAAACCCAGGATGGCCGTGTTGAAGAGAAAACCGATCAGTGAGTGCGCCAATACCACGCGGCGCAGCTCACGCCCGGCGACGCCGACATCGGCGGTTTGTACGGCCACGCTCAGGGTGAATGAGAAATAGTGGAAGTCCCAGTAATCGGGGTTGCATTCGCCATCGGCAAAACGCAACAAGGGTGCCTTTGCCTCATCGGTGTAGAACAGCCGCGCATAGTGCAGGCTGAAGACAGTGCCGATCAACAGCCATGAACCGCTTACGGTGAGCCCGGTGAAGGCATAGCGCAACAGCTGTTGGCCATTCTCCAGGCCCCGGCTGCCGACCAGTTCGAGGGTGACGGCGGCCAGGCTGGCGATGGCGGCGATACTCACGGTGAACAGCACCAGCCCGGCATTTTCGTCTTCGATGCTTGCCACCTTGCGAACCCGTTCCGGGTTGGCTCGCAGGGTCAGCCAGAGCACCAGTGCCAGGTAGAACCAGACACCGATGTTCCAGCCAATCAAGATGTGCTGGATCAGGTCATGTGCGGGAATCAGTATGCCTGCAATAGCGCCTAGTAGAGCCGCTGCGCTCAAGCGTGGATGAGTGTGTGCCAGTTTGTGAAATGCCATGCTGCCTCGTTTTGTTGGATGCCTGCGCAACTCTAGCCTATACCTACAGAGCCTTCCTTTGCGCGCCATGGAGCGAGAGCATGAAAAGAGCGTTGATCGTCGGTACGCTGTGCCTGAGCGGGCTTGTTCTGTCCGGCTGTTCGAGCAAAGTCGTCGAACCGGAGCAATATTCCGGTTTCCTCAGGGATTACAGCCGTTTGACTGAAAACACATCGCCTTCCGGGGCAACGGTGATGCGCTGGGTGGACCCTGACCTGAAGGTTGGCCGTTACACGAGCGTCTACATTGAGCCCAGCCAGTTCTACCCCAAGCCACAGGCGACCGAGCGTATACCGCAAAGTACCCTGCAAGGGATTACCCGCTACTATGACGCCGCACTCAAGCGAGAAATCAGCAAATCGATGCCGCTGGCCACGGGGCCTGGCCCAGGCACTATTGTCGTCAGGCCGGCAATCACTGCGGTCAGCAGCAAGACCGAAGGCTTGAAACCGTATGAAGTGATTCCGATCGCCTTGGTTGCTGCTGCTGTGAGTACCGCTTCGGGAATCCGTGACCAGGAAACCGAGATCGCCACCGAAGCGGCATTTCTCGATGGGGGCAATAACAAGGTACTGGCTCAGGTCGTGCGCAAGGGCAGCGGCAAACCCCTGGAGAATGAAAAACAGGTATTGGTCCCGGACGATGTCAAGGTCGTACTGGATACGTGGGCCTCGGATATGAACCTGTCGTTCCAGAAACTCAAGTCCCATTAGGTTTGTTGGTTTGTCCTGATGCCGGCTGCTCGACCGGGGTATCGGTTTCCATGATGGGAGGGCTTGTCGGCTATTGGCAGCAGCGTCACGCGGGATGAGTTACCATCCGCCCGGTGCCAGGTCAAAATGCTTGGCAATCAATGACCTGGCTCTGGCCTCGGACCATGCTGGCGCTGCTACAGGACCTCCCGTTTTGCCCGATTCACTGCACAATCCGCTGCTGCAATACCTTGCGCGTCTGGCGCCCTCCAGCCAGTTGACCATGAAGTACGTCCTGCAGGATGCTGCCGACCGGCTCGGCTTTGAGGATTGCGACATCGCCGAGGTACCCTGGCACCTGCTCGACCCCGCACATGTCACCGCACTGGTGGCGGCGCTGCGTGCCGACGGGTTTACCCCCAACACCTCATCGCTGTATGTCAATGCGGTACGGGGCGTCATGAACGAGGCCTGGCGGTTGAGCCTGATCAGCCACGAACAGCTGCTGAAGATTCGCACGGTGAAAGCCACCCAGGGTGTACGCCTGCCCGTGGGGCGTAACCTCAAGCGCAGCCTGATACGCGAACTCATGGAGGTGTGCGCCGCTGACCCACGCCCACAAGGGTTACGCGATGCAGCGGTAATCGCATTGCTCTATGGCACAGGGATGCGCAAGTCCGAGTCGGTTGATCTGAAACTGTCGCAGATCGACTTTTCCGAGCGCAGCCTGCAGGTGCTGGGCAAAGGCAACAAGCAACTGATCAAGTATGCGCCGGCCTGGGCGTTCGACAGGCTCAATGCCTGGTTGGCCTTTCGTCGTTCGCAACTGCCGGAAGGGCAGGCCGATGACGACTTCCTGTTCAACCGCATACGACGGGGCAGCCATATCACCCGCGAACGCATCACCAAGCATGCGATCTATTACATCGCCCGCCAGCGGGGGCAGCAGGTCGGGGTGAAGATCATGCCCCATGATTTTCGCCGCTCGTTCATTACCCGGGTGATCGAAGAGCACGACCTGTCGATTGCCCAGAAACTTGCGCACCACAGCAACATCCAGACCACTGCCAACTATGACATGCGCGACGACAACGAGCGGCGGCGGGCGGTGGATCGTTTTGATATGTAGCGGTCGGCGTCGCGAGCTTCCCGCTCAGTGGATGCTCGACGCCAGCTCGAAGATCGGTATGTACATCAGGATCACGATCACCCCGATCAAGAGTCCGATAAAGGTCATCAGCAGCGGCTCGAACAGCCGCACGAACCATTCGATCCAGCGGCCGACCTCTTCATCGTAGAAATCAGCGCTGCGCTCCATCATCTGCCCAAGATTGCCGGCCTGCTCACCGGCGCGCAACAGGCGTAGCGAGACCGGGGTGACCAGTTTCCCGGCGTCCAGTGCGGCAGACAGTGACAGGCCTTCGCGGACACGCTCGCACGCCTGGTCCAGGCGTTGACCTGCCGTGGCACCAAGCAACCCACGGGCCATCGCCATGGCGGTCAGGATCGGAATGCCACCTTGCAGCAGAATGCCCAGCGAGCGATAGAACCGTGCTAGTTCATACATCACCAGGCGGCGGTGCAAGGCGGGTACCCGCTCCAGTTGTCGCCCTAGCCAGCGGCGTACAACCGGTTGGCGTTGCAGCAGTGCCAGGGTTGCCATCAGCAGGCCAAAACCCGCCGCCAGCAGCCCTTGGTGAGCATGCAGGAACAGCCCAGCATGCATCAGTACCTGCGATAGCCATGGCAGGTTCGAGCCAAGCCCTTCAAATACCAGGCTGAAGCGTGGCACCACATACCCCAGTAAAAACAGCACTACACCGCCACCGACCAGCAGTAGCAAGAACGGGTAGATCGAGGCGCCGACAATCCGCTGGCGTACTTCATCCAGGCGCTGGCGATAGGCAACATAACGGCCCAGTGCTTCGCCCAATGCCCCGGTTTTTTCGCTGGACTGCACCAGCGCGACGTACAAGGTCGGAAAGACCGCCGGCCATTGCCCCAGCGCCAGCGAGAACGACTTGCCCTCGTAGAGTTGGCGTACCAATCCATCGAGAACCTTGCGAGCGGCCGCTGCGGTTTCTTTTTCCGCCAGGCTCTCCAGCGCGTCGATCAGTGGCAGGCCTGCGTTGAGCAGGGTGGTCAGTTCCTGGCTGAACAGCACTAGGTCAAAGTGCTCCCGATGTCGCCAGTTCAGGCCGGGCCAGCGATCGCGGCTGCGCAGGCTGACCACCCGCAGGCCCTGCTGTTCGGCCAACTGACGGGCCTGAGCCGGGTCAGGCGCATCAAGCGTCAGGCAGACTACGCCAGCCTTGCCCAAGGCCTTGAGTTCAAAACGCATGGTTCGACCCTCCGCTCACTGCCAACTGGTGATCTCGGCATTCTCGCCTTCACCGCCGGGTTGGCCATCCTTGCCCATAGACAGCAGGTCATATTCGCCGTTTTCTCCGGGCTGGCGATAAATGTAGGCGCGCCCCCAGGGGTCTTGCGGTACCTGCTTCTGCAGATAGGGGCCAGTCCAGCGGCTTTCACCGCTTGGCGCGCTGACCAATGCCTGCAGGCCTTGCTCTGAGGACGGGTAATGGCCGACCTCCAGTCGGTACAGGTCCAGTGCCTTGCCCAGGCCTTCGATCTGCGCGCGGGCCACCTTCGCCTCCGAGCGCCCCAGTTGGCTGAAATACTTGGGCGCGACGATGCCGGCCAACAAGCCGAGCACCACCAGCACCACCAGCAATTCGAGCAGGGTGAAACCCTGTTGCGCGTGACGTTTGTTGTTCATGCCGTAGACCTCCGTTGTGCGCCTGAAGTGGCTTATGCAATTGCCATGCGCGTTCAGTTGGCAGCCGCAGCGATGCGCCTGGAAAGCGGCACGCTGCTTGCGTCAGTGCTGTGGAGCCTGGAAAAGCGGGGCATAAGCCCCACTTTCTGGGGACGCAACGGGGAGGGATTCGCGATGAAGCGCGTGACGGCTGTGCTCTTGACCTGGTGGGTGTGCAGTGGCCCGGTTCTGGCGGATGTCTACATCTCGGTTTCCAGCACTGGCAGTTATGTACTGTCGAATGTGCATCGCCCGGGGCGCCACTACCAGCGCGTGGTGGTTGAGCCAGGGCCTGTGCAGGCGAGTGCCTTGCAGCCGCAGTTGATTACTGGCATGCCCTATGCGGGATTGATTGCCGACGCCGCCAAGGCCCATGACGTGCCTGAGGCACTGCTGCATGCGGTCATTCAGGCAGAGTCGCGTTACAACGCCAATGCACGCTCGCCCAAGGGGGCGGCCGGGTTGATGCAACTGATGCCCGATACGGCGCGTGAACTGGGTGTCACGGATGTGCTCGACCCGGCTGCCAATCTGCAGGGGGGCGCACGTTACCTCAAGCGCATGCTGAACCTGTTCAATAACGACATAACGTTAGCGGTGGCCGCCTACAACGCCGGGCCTGATGCGGTGATCCGCCGTGGTCGGGTGATTCCACCGTTTGCAGAGACACAGCGTTATGTGCCGAGTGTGCTGCGCCAGTATCGGCGTCTGCAAGGGATTGCCGTGGATGCGCCGCTGTAGGCCGCACGGTCGTGTTTCGTCCCATGGGCAAGCGATGCGTATCGGTGGCAGGCCGTCTCTGCGCGCAATGGCCTGCTCGAAATGGTAGCATTCGGCCATCTACTGCCGGAGATCATTGCCATGGAACGGGTTACTCAGCAACATCGCTGGCCCTTGCTGCTTGGTATTCTGCTGTTGTGCAGTGCAACATCGGTCATGGCCGCCAATACCCCCTGTTCTGGGCGCAAGGGTGGGGTGGCAGGTTGTGATGGCGACCTGTTCCTGTGCAATGACGGTTCTATCAGTGGTTCGAAAAAAAGCTGCACGGCCTATCTGGGCGGCAGCCGTTCGCAGGTGGCGCGTCAATCACTGCAAGGCAGCAACGACGGCTGCTCGTGTGGCAGTGGGGCGTTCTGTACCGGCCCTCGGGGTGGTGTGTATTGCCTGACGCCAAGTGGCAAGAAAAGCTACCGGCGTCACTGAGCCTGGTTGGACATCCCGTCAATCAATGCCCACAAGCGGGCATCGGTGAAGTCCTCCACCACCAGTTGCGCGCCAGCGGCTAGCAGCACCTCTGGCCGTTGGCTGGTGCTCAGGCCAACAGTGAAAATGCCGGCCTTGCTGGCTGCCGTTACCCCAGGAATCGAGTCTTCAAACGCCAATGCGTATTCGGCGCGTGCTTGCAGGCGCTCAAGGCCGGTGAGATAGGGCAGGGGGGCGGGCTTGGCGCAGGGCAGTTCCTCGGCCACCAGGATATGTCGAAAACGCCCGGCCATACCCATGGCGGCGAGCATGTGCTCGGCATTGGCCCGTGGTGCATTGGTGACGACGGCCATGCCCAGGCCGGCAGCCTCGCCATGTGCAAGCAGGCGCGACAGACCGGGTGTCGGTTGCAGGCGCGGCGACAAGGCGCGAAAGCGCTCCTCCTTGCGCTCGGCGAAGGCCCGGTGCTCGGCAACCGAGCGTTCCGGGAACAGGTAGCGGCACAAATCGGCATTGGCTCGGCCACTGACATGCGCATCGAACTCTTCTTCGGTAAAGACCCGGCCTTCTTCGAGCAACAACTGCTGCATGGCCAGCAGGTGCAGCTTGTCGGTATCGGTCAGGGTGCCGTCGAGGTCGAACAGCAGGGCATTGAGCATGGTGGGTTTCCGCTACAGGTCTGATGGCGACGATCATAACGGACTCATTTCGCCTTGGGGCGATCAATGGGGCTGGTCAGTGTTTTACGAAAAGAGTACAAGTGTACTCCATGACTAGATTATCGCCCAAACGCACCGCCATCCTGACCTTCATCCGTGAACGCATTGCCGAGCACGGTCAGCCACCGAGCCTGGCCGATATCGCCCAGGCCTTTGGTTTTGCTTCGCGCAGTGTGGCGCGTAAACACATTCAGGCCCTCTGCGAGGCCGGTCTGATCGAGGTCACGCCGAACCAGGCACGCGGTATCCGCCTGGCCGGTGTGTTGCGTCGGCCCGAGGTGCTGGAGATTCCGGTGCTGGGGCAGGTGGCGGCCGGGCGACCGATTGGCCCGGATATCGATATTCATGAGCAATTGCTGCTGGACCCGCAGTTGTTCAGTCGTACCCCGGACTACCTGCTCAAGGTGCGTGGTGACTCGATGATCGACGACGGTATCTTCGATGGCGATTTGGTCGGCATCAAACAACAAGCCGATGCCCGTGACGGGCAGATCGTGGTTGCCCGCCTGGACGGTGAGGTGACCATCAAGCGCTTCCAGCGTGCCGATGGGCATTACCGCCTGTTGCCACGTAACCCGGCCTATGCGCCGATTGACGTTGGCCCCGAACATGAGCTGGTGATCGAAGGTGTGTTCTGTGGCCTGCTGAGGCGCGGCTGATGGGTGCCGTTGTCAGTCTCGACGGGCTGCTGGACACGCGCCAGGTCTGGAAAGGGCGGCCGGTTGCCCCGCCGCGTGAGGTACAACCCACCGGGCATGCGCCGCTGGATGCAGCCTTGCCCGATACCGGCTGGCCGTCCGGGGCGCTGACCGAAGTGCTGCTGGCGAGCGCGGGCAGTGGCGAGCTGCAGTTGCTCTGGCCGAGCCTGGCGCGCTTGACCACAGGCGGCGAGCGGGTGGTGCTGGTAGCGCCACCCTATATCCCGTATGCCCCTGCCTGGCAGGCCGCTGGGGTCGACTTGCGCTGGCTGTCGCTGGTGCAGTCCGCCCCGAGCGATGCACTCTGGGCCACCGAGCAATGCTTGCGCTCGGGCAGTTGCGCCGCAGTGCTGTGTTGGCCGCAGCATGCCGATGATCGGGCCCTGCGCCGTTTGCAGGTCGCTGCCGAAACGGGCCAGGCCCTGGCCTTTGCCTGTCGTCCTCAACACGCGGCGTTGAACCCTTCACCGGCGGCCTTGCGTATTGCCGTCGATTGCCAGCCAGCGCAGTGGCGGGTGCTCAAGTGCCGTGGCGGACGGGCTCCGGCAGCCCCCATTGCTGCGTGCTGGCGAGGCTGATGCAGCATGCTCTGGGCCTGTATCCTGCTGCCGCAGCTGGCACTCGATGGTGTACTGCGCGGGCGTGATGAGCCCGACGCACCGTTGGTATTGATCAGCGGGCCTAGCCAGCGCCGGGTGTTGCAGGCCGTCAACCCGGCGGCCCATGCCTTTGGCTTGCGTGCCGGGCAAACGCTGAGTACAGCGCAAGCCCTGGCCCAGGGGTTTACGTGTGTTGAGCATGACCCCGCAGCCACGGAACACTTGCAGCAATTGCTTGCGGCCTGGGCGTACCGCTTCAGCTCGCAGGTCAGCCTGGATTACCCCCGAGCCCTGTTGCTGGAGGTCGAGTCCAGCCTGGGGCTGTTCGGGCCCTGGCCTGTGTTTGAGGCGCGCTTGCGTGAGGAGTTGACGGCCCTTGGTTTTCGCCATCGCATCGTGCTGGCCAGCAACCCGGTAGCTGCCCGGATGCTTGCCAATGGGCATGACGGGCTGGCCGCTTTCTGCCCCGAACAAACCCGCGCTGCCTTGGTGCGGATGCCCGTTGAGCGTATCGGTCTAGCGCCGGACGCCGCCACGGCGCTTGCGCGCATGGGGTTGCGCCGCCTGGATCAGGTGCTGGCGCTGCCGCGTGATGCGCTGGCCCGACGTTTCGCCGCGCCGGTGCAGTTGCATCTGGACCGGCTGCTGGGTCTGCGGGCCATGGCATTGACGTGCTACATGCCGGCAGACCGTTTCGATGCGCGGCTGGAGCTGAACTTCGATGTTGAATCCCATCAGGCGCTGTTGTTCCCCTTGCGCCGGTTGATCAACGACCTGGCGGTGTTCCTGGTCGGACGAGATGTGGGTGTTCAGCGCTTTACGCTGCACCTGGAACATGCCGAGGTCGAAGACACCCGCGTGGTGGTCGGCTTGCTGGCGGCTGAGCGTGAGGCGGGCATGTTGTTCGAGCTGGCCCGTGGGCGGTTGGAGGCGCTGCAGCTTGCGGCCCCTGTGCGTAATCTGCGTTTGCTGGCTGAGGATTTGCCACGTTTCGTACCGCCGCTGGCAGCGCTTTTCGACGTCCGGCCGCAGCAGTACCAGCCATGGGAGCAGTTGCGCGAGCGGTTGCGTGCGCGCCTTGGTGATGACGCTGTAGGGACGCTGCAGGTGCAGGCTGACCACCGTCCCGAGTGCGCCTGGTACTCAGGGGAAGGGCGTTCGGCTGACGTGTCGCTGCCGGCTGCACCACGTCCTGGCTGGTTGTTGGCCGAGCCGCAAGCATTGCTGCCGGACGGTTTGCAGGTGTTGGCCGGGCCTGAACGTATCGAGTCCGGTTGGTGGGACGGTGACGATATACGCCGTGACTATTACCTGATCGAAACCGTCAGCGGTCAGCGCGGCTGGGCCTACCGCAATGTCGGCGACAGTCGCGCGCTGTGGTTGCAAGGCTGGTTCGCATGAGCGTTGCTTATGCCGAACTGCACTGCCTGTCGAACTTCAGTTTCCAGCGCGGCGCCTCCAGTGCGCAGGAGCTGTTCGCGCGTGCCCGCCAGCAGGGTTACCAGGCTCTGGCAATCACTGATGAATGTACCTTGGCCGGTATTGTGCGGGCCTGGCAGGCAGCGAAGGACTGCGGCCTCCCGCTGATCATTGGCAGCGAAATACGCCTGGAAGATGGCCCGAAACTGGTGCTGTTGGTGGAGGACCTGTGTGGTTATCAGCACCTGTGCAGGCTGATCACCCTGGGGCGTCGTCGGGCAAAGAAGGGCGAGTACTGCCTGCACCGCGATGACTTCAACAGCCCTTCCCCGGGGCTGCTGGCGTTGTGGGTGCCGGATGACGAGCGTGACGCCAGCAACGGCCACTGGTTGCGTGAGGTGTTTGCTGAGCGCCTGTGGCTGGCGGTGCAGTTGCACCGTGGCCCGGACGACCGCCAGCGCCTGGCGAACCTGCTGGCGCTGGCAGCTGAGACCGGCATTCCTGCAGTCGCCTGTGGCGATGTGCATATGCATGCCCGTGGACGTCGGGCCTTGCAGGACTGCATGACCGCTATCCGCCATCACACGACCGTGGCCGAGGCCGGGCACCGTCTGTTCGCCAATGGCGAGCGACACTTGCGACCGTTGCAGCACCTGGCCGAGTTGTACCCGCCCGAACTGCTCCAGGCCAGTGTGCAAATCGCCGAGCGCTGCCAGTTCGACCTCGGTCAACTGCGCTATCAGTACCCTAGGGAAGTGGTACCGCACGGCCATACCTCGACCAGTTGGCTACGTCAGTTGTGCGAGCACGGTCTACGTTGGCGCTGGCCTGAGGGTGTCGACGACAAGGCCCGTGGCATGCTGGAGCATGAGCTGGCCCTGATCACCGAGCTGGGTTACGAAGGGTACTTTCTCACGGTCCATGACATCGTGCGGTTTGCCCGCGAGCAGGGCATCCTCTGCCAGGGGCGGGGCTCGGCAGCCAACTCGGTGGTGTGCTTCGTGCTGGGTATCACCGAACTGGACCCCATGACCTCGCACCTGTTGTTCGAGCGTTTTCTTTCCCGTGAGCGTAACGAGCCTCCGGACATTGATGTCGATTTCGAGCACGAGCGCCGCGAAGAGGTGCTGCAGTACGTGTTTCGTCGTTATGGGCGTCATCGCGCAGCGCTCACGGCCGTGGCCAGCACCTACCATGCCGCCGGTGCTGTGCGGGATATTGCCCGGGTGCTGGGGTTGCCGCCCGATCAGATCAACGCATTGGCTGATTGCTGTGGCCGTTGGAGTGACCGTGTGCCGTCGGCCGAGCACCTGCGTGAAGCGGGTTTCGACCCTGAAAGCCCGTTGTTGCACCGGGTACTGGCACTGACGGGAACCTTGATCGGCTTTCCCCGGCACTTGTCCCAGCACCCGGGCGGTTTTGTCATTTCCGAGCAGCCATTGGACAGCCTGGTGCCGGTGGAGAACGCGGCCATGGAAGACCGTACGGTGATCCAGTGGGACAAGGACGACCTCGACCTGGTCGGGTTGCTCAAGGTCGATATCCTGGCCTTGGGCATGCTCAGCGCCTTGCGTCGGTGTTTTGACCTGCTTGAGCGCCATCGTGGGCGTCGGTTGAGCATCGCCACGGTGCCTCCCGAGGATGCAGCGACGTATGCCATGATCGGTCGGGCCGATACCATCGGCGTGTTCCAGATCGAGTCGCGGGCGCAGATGGCCATGTTGCCGAGGCTCAAGCCGAAGACGTTCTATGATCTGGTCATTGAAGTGGCGATTGTTCGCCCCGGGCCGATTCAAGGCGATATGGTCCACCCCTACCTGCGTCGCCGCAACAACGAAGAACCTGTCGATTTCCCTTCGCCTGCGCTGGCGAAGGTGTTTGAACGCACCCTTGGCGTGCCGCTGTTCCAGGAGCAGGTCATGGAGCTGGCCATCGTTGCGGCAGGCTACAGCCCGGGCGAGGCCGATCAACTGCGTCGCTCGATGGCGGCCTGGAAACGTCATGGCGGGCTGGAGCCACACCGTGAGCGCTTGACCCGCGGCATGCTCGACAATGGTTATACCGAGGCCTTTGCTGCGCGGATCTTTGAACAGATCAAGGGTTTTGGCAGTTACGGATTTCCCGAGTCCCATGCGGCCAGCTTCGCCTTGCTGACCTACGCCAGTTGCTGGCTCAAGTGCCATGAGCCCGCAATCTATGCCTGCGCGTTGATCAACAGTTGGCCGATGGGCTTCTACAGCCCGGACCAGATTCTTCAGGATGCGCGGCGACATGGCATCGAGATTCGCCCGGTGGATGTGTGCCACAGCAACTGGGATTGCAGCCTGGAGCCGGGCACCGATGATGCCTTGGCGATTCGTCTGGGGCTGCGTCAGGTGCGAGGCTTTCGTGAGGAAGATGGCCGGCGTATTGAGCAGGCGCGCGCCGTGAAGGCATGGGCCGATGTCAGCGACCTGAGCCAGCGGGCCGGTCTGGATGCGCGCGCGCGTGAGTTGTTGGCCGATGCCGGAGCCTTGCAGGGGTTGGTCGGGCACCGTTACCAGGCGCGCTGGGAAGTGGCGGCGGTGCAGGCCCAGTTGCCATTGTTCGCCGGGCTGGCGGCGCCTTCAGACGAGGCGGTGGCCTTGCCCGCGCCAACCTTGGGTGAGGACCTGTTCGCCGACTACACCAGCACCGGCACGACCTTGGGGCCGCATCCATTGGCCTTGCTGCGGCGTCGCCTCGAAGGCCTGGGTTGTCGCAGTTCGCAGCGGCTGGTCGAGTTGGCTCATGCTGACAGGGTCAGCGTCGCTGGTATTGTCATCGGACGACAACGACCGCAGACCGCCAGTGGGGTGACTTTCGTCACCCTGGAGGACGAGTTCGGCATGATCAATGTGGTGGTCTGGCGTGCGCTGGCCGAGCGTCAGCGCCGAATATTGGTGGGGGCACGGCTGTTACGGGTGGTGGGTCGGCTGGAGTGCGAGGGTGGGGTGCGCCATGTGATTGCCCGACGCCTTGAAGACCTCAGCCCGCTGTTGAGCGGGCTGGACGTGCGCAGCCGGGACTTCCATTGATGTGTCAGCGCGTCGCCCAGCGCCGCTTGCGGGTCGATGCCTGCGCAGGGAACGGTAGAGGGTCTATTATTCTTTAAAACCAATTAATCAATGAAAAAAACAAAATTAACAAATGAGTCAGGAGGGGTGAAGATGGGCCAGACGCTCCTCCGACACCTGAGGTCGGTTCTACAACTACAAAAGGCGGATCAGCATGGCCGGACTGGACAAGCGCGTAGCAACCTATGAAGAGGCCCTCGAAGGCCTGACCGACAACATGACGGTACTGGCCGGCGGTTTCGGCCTGTGCGGCATCCCGGAAAACCTTATCGCTGAAATCAAGCGCCGTGGCGTCAAGGGCCTGACCGTTGTCTCCAACAACTGCGGTGTCGATGGCTTTGGCCTGGGTGTGCTGCTGGAGCAGCACCAGATCCGCAAGATGGTCGCTTCCTACGTTGGTGAAAACGCCGAATTCGAACGCCAGTTGCTCAGCGGCGAACTGGAAGTGGAACTGACCCCGCAAGGCACCCTGGCGGAAAAAATGCGCGCTGGCGGTGCGGGTATCCCGGCGTTCTATACCGCCACCGGTTACGGCACCCCGGTTGCCGAAGGCAAGGAAGTGCGCGAGTTCAATGGGCGCAAGTACATCATGGAAGAAGCCATTACCGGCGACTTCGCCATCGTCAAGGGCTGGAAGGCCGATCACTACGGCAACGTGATTTACCGCAACACCGCACAGAACTTCAACCCGCTGGCCGCTACGGCCGGGAAGATCACCGTGGTCGAAGTCGAAGAAATCGTCGAGCCAGGTGTCCTGCTGCCCAGCGAGATCCATACCCCAGGTATCTATGTCGACCGGGTAATCGTCGGCACCTTCGAGAAGCGCATCGAGAAGCGCACCGTCAAAGCCTGACCCGCCCCCGCACAGAACAACAAAGAGATCCTGACCATGGCACTTACCCGCGAACAAATGGCCCAGCGCGTCGCCCGCGAACTCAAGGACGGCTACTACGTGAACCTGGGCATCGGTATTCCGACCCTGGTGGCCAACTATGTCCCGGCCGATATGGACGTGATGCTGCAATCGGAAAACGGCCTGCTCGGCATGGGTGAATTCCCGACCGAAGCACAACTGGATGCCGACATGATCAACGCCGGCAAGCAGACCGTAACGGCGCGCCGCGGCGCTTCGATTTTCAACTCTGCCGAGTCCTTCGCCATGATCCGTGGCGGCCACGTCGACCTGACCGTACTGGGCGCTTTCGAGGTGGACGTGGAGGGCAACATCGCCTCCTGGATGATCCCGGGCAAACTGGTCAAGGGCATGGGCGGGGCGATGGACCTGGTGGCCGGTGCCGACAACATCATTGTCACCATGACCCACGCCTCCAAGGATGGCGAGTCCAAATTGCTGTCGCGCTGCAGCCTGCCGCTGACCGGTGCGGGCTGCATCCGCAAGGTACTCACCGACCTGGCTTACCTGGAGATCGAGAACGGTGCGTTCATCCTGCGCGAGACCGCTCCGGGCGTCAGCGTCGAGGAAATCATCGAGAAAACGGCCGGCAAGCTGATCGTCGCGGACGATGTGAAGGAAATGACCTTCTAAGCAGTCGTTTTTATCTTGACCGTACCGGGCCTGTCGCCCGCAAGACGGGTTCCTGCAAAGAGCGGAGCCTGCCTTGCGGGCGGGCATTGTCAGATCAGTTGATCCAGCAACGCCTGCAACTGCATACGGCCAGTTTCATTCAGCCCGAACACCGGGCGACGCGGCTCGCCCACGGGCAGGCCGGTTAGCGCCAGGCCGGCCTTGATGGTTGCCGGCAAGCCACCCTTGAGAATGAAGTCGAGCAATGGCAACTGTTGGTAGAACAGTGCTTTTGCGCGCTCCAGATCGTTGGCTTGTACTGCCTGATAAAGGGCCAGGTTAAGTGCCGGAATCAGGTTGGCGGCGGCAGTACACCAGCCTGTCGCGCCTGCCACGAATGCTTCCAGCGCCAGTGGGTTGCAGCCGTTGTAGAACGGCACCTGGCCTTCGCCGAGCACCTGCAGTTTGTGCATGCGCTGGATATCGCCAGTGCTCTCTTTGACCATGGTCACGTTCTCCACCGTCTTGACGATGCGCAGAATCAGCTCCACCGACATGTCGGTGCCGCTGGTGGCCGGGTTGTTGTAGAGCATGATCGGCACACCAATGCTGTCGCCAATGGCCTGGTAGTGCTGGAGAATCTCCGCTTCACTGAGTTTCCAGTACGCGGTCGGCAACACCATGACCGCATCGGCGCCCAGGCGTTCGGCCAGTCGCGCACGGCGTATGGCGCCGGCAGTGGTCAGGTCGGAAACACTGACGACCGTGGGGACGCGGCCGGCGATGTGCGCCAGGCTGAACTCCGCCACCTGATCCCATTCGTGATCACTGAGGTAGGCGCCTTCGCCAGTGCTACCCAAGGGCGCGATAGCGTGAGCGCCGCCTTCGACCAGACGATCGATAGAACGGCCCAGCGCGGGCAGATCAAGGCCTTCGCCGTCTGCGGTGAAGGGCGTGATGGTATAGCCGATGATGCCGTGAATTGCGGTGGACATGGACGAGGCTCCGATAAGAATGTGATCAGTTCAGGCAGTCGGCGTGCTGGCGCAGGCTTTGCCGGGCATAGTAGTTGAAGGCGGCAACGTGGCGCTTGGGGCGGGCGATCCAGTCATGGGCTTCACGACCCAGGGCCGGCTCGATCGGTTTGATCTGCCCTGCGGCCATGGCCAGTAACTGCAGCTTGGCGGCACGTTCGATCAGCTGTGCTATCACGCAGGCCTCTTCAACACTGGCCCCTGTCGCCAATTGGCCGTGATGCGAGAGCAACAGCGCCCGCTTGTCACCCAGTGCGGCGCTGATGATTTCGCCTTCTTCGTTGCCCACCGGTACCCCGGGCCAGGCCTCCAGGAACGCGCAGTCTTCGTACAGCGGGCAGAGGTCCATATGGGAGACCTGCAGGGGAACTTCCAGCATCGACAAGGCCGCGACATGGGTCGGGTGGGTGTGAATGATGCAATTGACGTCCGGGCGAGCACGGTACACCCAGCTATGGAAGCGGTTGGCCGGGTTGGGCATACCATCGCCTTCGAGCACTTCAAGGTCCTCATTGACCAGCAACAGGTTGCTGGCCGTGATCTCATCGAAACCCAGGCCCAACTGTTGGGTGTAATAGGTCCCGGGCTGCGGGCCACGTGCAGTGATTTGCCCGGCCAGACCGGAGTCGTGGCCATGTTCAAAGAGAATCCGGCAGGTGAGGGCCAGCTTTTCTCGGGTAGTCCACGTATTATCGGCAAGCGAGCCTTGCATGTGCGCAAGGGCCTGCTTGATCAATTGATCCTTGGGCAGTGTTAATGTCTTGGCCATGGAGATGTCCTGTGCAGTAGTCATGGGTGTCAGGGAGGTATGTCGCCGGGTTGCTGGGAGGTGGCGCGGCGACACGCATATGACACAAAGGATGCTATATGACACAATGTGTCATTGGCAAGGCAAAATCGCACACGCCTGTGGGGATCTACGGCTTCGCATGTCTATCCGATTGAAATTATTGAGAAAAAAATTGGGGATAACGCTGGAGGCGCTGGCTGAAAAAGCCGGTATGACCAAGAGCTACTTGTCCAAGGTCGAGCGTGGCCTGAACACCCCTTCGATTGCCGCTGCCTTGAAACTGGCCAGTGCGTTGAACGTCAAGGTTGAGGAGTTGTTTGTCGCCGACACGCCAACGCAAGAGCGTTATAGCCTGGTGCGCAGCCACCAGCGCCAGTTGCTGCCAGGTGCCCGCGAGGTCTCCGGCTATGCCGTGCTTGCCAGCCAGATCAGCCATCGCAGCCTGTTGCCGTTCATGCTCAGCCCGCCAAGCGAGTTCAGCGATTCAACGTTCAAGGAGCATGAGGGCGAAGAATTCCTGTTTGTCCATGAAGGCCAGGTAGAAGTTGACTTCATGAACGAGCGGGTCATTCTAGAGCGCGGTGATGCGCTGTATTTCAACGCACAGACACCGCATCGATTGCGCTCGCTGGGGCCACAACCCGCGCAGTTGCTGGTGGTGGTGCATGAGATGAACGGTTAGACGAGCCTTCAGGACCTGAGCCAGCCATGAGCATTCATTCACAATTCTGGCGTGACCCGGCCTTGCCCTTCATTGAGGCCCGCAGCGTGGAAGACGGACGCAAGGTCTGTTATGCGCGACATTCCCACGCCGGCTTTTCCATCGGTGCCGTCACGGCGGGGCGCAGCACCTACCTGAACGGTGATCACTGGCACGAGATCAGCGCAGGCACGGTGGTCATGATGAACCCGGGTACGGTGCATGCCTGCAACCCGATTGCCGATCAGCCCTGGTCCTACCTCATGCTGTATGTCGATACCCCCTGGCTTGAGCGATTGGGATTTCAGCCATTGGCGGCGACCCATACCACGTCGGTACAGGTGTACAGCGAACTCTTGAGGCTGTATGCGTGGCTGGTTGATCCAGCACGCAGCCCCCAGGAGAAGGCCGCGGCAGCAGAGGCATTCTTTGTTCAGCTGCTGGATCAATTGGGGCCCGTTTGGGTCGAGCCAGCGCAGGGCAACCAGCGTCTGGAACGTGCCGCCGACTATATTCGCCAGCACTGCACCGAGCCGCTGAAACTGGAGGACATCTGTCAGGCCGCCGGGCTATCGGCGTCTTACCTGATTCGGGCCTTCAAGCAGCACTACGGCCTGACGCCTCACGGCTACTTGCTTGACCATCGCATCCAGTATGCCCGGGCGCAGTTGCGTCGGGGGCGGCTGATTGCCGAGGTGGCCGCCGACGCCGGATTTGCCGATCAGGCCCACCTGCAGCGGGCTTTCAAGCAGCACCTGGCCGCCACGCCCGGGCACTACCGTTCAGCCGAGTAACAGGTAGATCGCGCTGGCCACTAACAATAGCGCCAGGCTGCGATTGAACAGGCGCATGCGTCGAGGGTTGTTCAGGTAGTGGCTGATGACACTACCGGCCCAGGCCCAACTGGCGACAGACAGATAACAGATCACGAAATACAACCCGGTGAACTGCCACAGCAGGCCCACCTCGCCTTCGCCGACGTACGCGCCAATACCGGCAACGCTCGCCAGCCAGGCCTTGGGGTTCAGCCATTGCAGTGTTGCCCCGTAGAGCATGGAGGGCGGCTCTTCACGGTTCCCTGCGCCAAGCTCGCCATTGTCGCTGCTCAGCTTCCAGGCCATGTAGAACAGAAACAGCACACCCCCCGCCTGCAGCAGGCGGGCCAGGCCGGGCCAGTGGCGCAACAGCTCGTGAAGGCCAAGCCCGACCAGCACCAACAGTAGGCAAAAGCCTAGCGTCGCCCCCGTGACATGCGCCAGGCTGGCGCGCAAACCATGCCGGGCTCCGGCACCTAGGGCGACGATATTGACCGGGCCGGGAGAAATCGAAGCGGCCAGCGCAAAGGCGGCCATGGATAAAATCAGGCTCATAGTGACCTTCTGGGTTAAGGGGAACGGTCACATAGCCTAAGCAGCAGGGGAGGCAGGGTATTGAAGAAAATCACCCTAGAGAGGCGTCATGGAGGAGGGCGTTACAGCTTTTGTAATAGTTTCCCGCTATATCAAGAGCACCTGACGCTTGTAGGATCGATGTCCCTTATTGATATCAAGGTTGATATGACTTCGTTCTCGGAGCCCCCCAGTAGCTGGCCGTCCTGGCCTTTCTCTCGTCCCTGTGACGCCTTGCTTGCGAGTACCTCCCCATGGAATGGCTAGCCGATCCCACGGCCTGGCTGGGCCTTGCCACGCTGATTGTCCTGGAACTGGTACTGGGCATCGACAACCTGGTATTCATCGCCATCCTTGCCGACAAACTGCCGCCGCATCAGCGTGATCGCGCGCGGGTGATTGGTTTGAGCCTGGCGCTGATCATGCGCTTGGGCCTGCTGGCCAGTATTTCCTGGATGGTGACCCTGACCGCGCCGCTGTTCGAGATTCTCGACAAGTCGTTCTCCGGGCGAGACCTGATCATGCTGTTTGGTGGTGTGTTCCTGTTGTTCAAGGCCACCATGGAGCTGCATGAGCGCCTTGAGGGGCATGTTGCCCAGACAGGCGGAACGGTTCGTCACGCGGCTTTCTGGCCCATCGTGGCGCAGATTGTGGTGCTCGACGCCGTGTTCTCGCTGGATGCCGTGATTACTGCGGTGGGTATGGTCGAGCACTTGTCGATCATGATGATCGCGGTGGTGTTCTCCATCGGCATCATGATTGTCGCCAGCAAGCCGCTGACTCGCTTCGTCAATGCCCACCCGACCGTGATCATGCTCTGCCTGGGCTTTTTGATGATGATCGGCTTCAGCCTGACGGCCGAAGGCCTGGGTTTCCACATACCCAAAGGTTACCTGTATGCCGCGATTGGTTTCTCGATTCTGATCGAAGTGTTCAACCAACTGGCCCGTGTGCGCCGCAAGCGCAGCCTGCAGCAGCACCGACCACTGCGTGAGCGCACCGCCCATGCCGTGCTGCGTCTGCTCGGCGGGCGCCGGCTTGAGGCAGACGAAGTCGGCGAGGAGATCGCCGATCTGGTCGAGGGTGGAACCGAACAGGTGCTATTCGATCGCCGCGAGCGTGTGATGATCAGTGGCGTGCTGAACCTCGCCGAGCGCCCGATCAAGACCGTGATGACGGCTCGGGCCGAGGTCGATGTCATTGACCTGGCACAATCGGCAGAGGCGATTCGCACGGCACTGATGCATTCGTCCTATTCGCGTTTGCCTTTGATCCGTGATGGGAACGTCGAAGAGCCGTTGGGTTTTGTGCACAAGAAAGAACTGCTCAAAGAGCTGCTGGCCGGCAATGAGCCAGACCTGGAGCGCCTGGCGCGCACACCGTTGCATGTGCTGGAAAGCTTCAGCGTGCTCAATGCCCTTGAGCAAATGCGCAACCAGTCGACTCACATCGCCTTTGTGGTGAACGAGTTCGGCGATTTCACTGGTGTGCTGACCATGACCGACATTCTTGAGTCGATTGCCGGCGAGTTGCCGGATGCCACTGAGGTCGAGGGGCCGGACATCGTCGAAGGCCCAGAGGGGTACCTGGTCAACGGCGCCTTGAACCTGAGCCAGATTCAGGCCCGTACCGGCTTTGTAGCCAAGGCCACCGAGGATTACCAGACCCTTGCGGGCCTGGTCATGAGCCTGCTTGACCGGTTGCCGATGGTCGGCGACAAGCTGAACTGGAACGGCTGGCAGCTCACGGTGGTGGCGGTGGCCGAGCGCAGGGTGCGGCAGGTGCGCCTTACGCCAGGCGGCGACGCTGACGCAGCAGGTGCTTGATGCCCTCAAGCACCAGCACCACCACAGCCAGCCAGATCGGGATATAGGTCAGCCATTGGTCGGCGTCGATGCTTTCACCCAGCATCAGCGCTACCGCGACGAGCAATACCGGCTCGACATAGCTAAGCAGGCCGAACAGGCTGAACGCTAACAGCCGGCTGGCCAGTACGTAGCAAATCAGGGCCAGCGCGCTGATCACGCCGAGCAGCGGGATCAGCGCGTAAAGCCCCGGATGCTCAACCAGATCGGCCGCCGACAGTGGTCCCTGTACAATGAAATAGAGTGCCGCTGGCAGCAGCAGGCACATGTCGGTCCACAGCCCGCCCAGGTGATCGGTGCGCAGTTTGCGCCGCAGTACGAAATACACAGGGTAGCCGCCGGCCACCAGCAGGGTCTCCCAGGCGAAGCTGCCATGTTGGTAGAGCGCGTGGGCAACACCGGCCATGGCGCAAAGCACGGCCAGTTTTTGCAGGCGTGACAGACGTTCGCCATAGACCATGCGCCCGGTCAGCACCATGCTCAGCGGCAGCAGGAAGTAGCCCAGGGAGACTTCCAGGCTACGACCGTGTAGCGGTGCCCAGAGAAACAGCCAGAGCTGCACGCCCATCAGTGCCGACGTGGCGCACAAACCCAGCAGTAACATCGGCTTCTGACGGATTCTGGCGAGTAACCCGATGACCAGTGACCAGTCCCTGGAAATCAGCATGAACAGGGTAACGCAGGGCATTGTCAGCAGTACGCGCCAGCCGAAGATCTCCTCACCGTCCAGCGGGCTGAGCAGCGAGGTGTAGAAATACATCACGGCAAACAGGAACGAAGCCATGACGGATGAAACGATACCTTTGGACAAGGGTGCCTCTAACTAACGCAAGTGACAGAACGGTTGACCTGCAATGATCTCAGGGGCAGGAGGGCTGGGCAACCGCAGGCTCCTTTTTCTGGTGGGCCAAGGCGTCGATGAAACCGTTCAGCGGCAAGGGCTTGCCGAACAGGTAGCCTTGCTGGAAGTCCACTTGGCGTTGGGCCAGGTAATCCCGTTGCGCCTGTGTTTCTACGCCTTCGGCAACGACGCCCATGTCCAGCTTGTTGGAGAGCTCGATGATGCTGTCGAGAATGTGCAGTGACAAGGCATCCACACCGATCATGCCGACAAAACTCTTGTCGATCTTCAGGTAATCCACTTTGAACTGGCGCAGGTAGGTCAGGCTCGACTGACCCGTGCCGAAGTCATCCAGGGCAATCATCACCCCCAATTCGTGCAGCTTGGCGAACAGGTTGAACGTGCAGTCGGTGGGGGTTATCAGCGTACGCTCGGTCAGCTCCAGGGTCAGCCGAATGCGCCCAGTTGGAAAGGCCGCCAGCAGCTTCTGGCAGTCATCGTAGAGCGCCAGGTCCTGGCAGTGGGCTGCGCTGATATTGATACCGATATGAAAACCTTCCTCGAAGTTGTCCGCATGGGGTGCCAGTTGTTCAGCGACCTGCTGCATCAGGCGACGGGTCATTGGGATGATCTGGCCACTGTGCTCGGCGTAGGGAATGAACAGGTCAGGACGTACCAGGCCGTCACGCGGGTGCATCCAGCGCATCAGCACTTCGACGCCGGCCCAACGATAGTCACCCTGGCGTACGACGGGTTGAAAGTACGGCACGAATTCATCTGCCTCGAGTGCCCGTTGCAGTTCAGCCCGAGGCGAATTGGCGCGCTTCAGTTGCCAGTTGCAGGCTACTCCGGCAATGATGCCGAGGAAGACCAGCAGGCCGAACAAGGGGCCGTACTGGCGTTGCATCAGGCGCCATACCTCGCCCTCCGGGTAACCGCTATGGACCGTGAAGCTGAAATGCGAGGACTTCAGGGCTGTCGGGACCACGGCAAAGTCTGGCACGGGGTCGTTGCGCACCCGGCCGTCAGTTCCCATCCAGTGCGTGCCCACCTTTACACGCAGGTCGGAATCCGGGTCGATCAGGCGCAACAGGTGTATCAAGTGATCGCCATCGACGGTTGTGATTGCTCCCTTGCTGCCTTCACTGAGGCGGTAGACCAGCAGCGGGTGCCCCGGGGAGACGGAGTTGCCATCCATCAGCCAGAGGCTGCCGTCGGTATAGTCGCCAGGGTTGACTGCTTCGCGGTAGCTGCCGAACAGTGAGCTGCAGTAAAGGGCATCGTCGTAGAACAGGTTGGTCGAACGAACGAAGGTGCCTCGCGTGACCTGTTCACGCAAGGGCAGCTTGACCTGCTCGCAAGGTTGGCCCGCCAGCGGCAGCAGGTTGCGTGCGGCCTGGGCGATGTTGTCCAGCACCCGGTCGAACTGTTCGATGGCGTGCTCTGCGTTGAGCTGTGCTCTGGCGTGCAGCTCTCGCTGTGCCTGCCAGTTCAGCAGAAGCACGCCGCAAATTACCGGAATGAAACCCACCAGCCAGGGCAGCAGGACGCGTCCAGTGGAGCGGCTGCGGCGTTTTCGCGAAAGGGGCATGGTTGACTACCTGTCATGGCAAAGGGTCCTTCGTTGGCAAGCATAGCGCTTGCCCCGCCCGCCTGTGATAGCGGGTGTGGCAGTAGTCTATTATGGCTACAGTGTACTCACCATCCTGATAGGGCACCGGCGTTGTCCGAGAGTGTGCCCTGCAACCCCCATGGCCGTGCAAGCAGTGGCGTGAACTAAAGTGCGGACAAATGTTTTTACGCCATGTAGAATCAGGTTACGCATACAATAATAAGGTTCTCCGCCTCCGGGGAATCAAACCCGCCGAGAATGGGTCCATATGAAGTGTCATGGGTTCAAACTGATCTTTGGTGACTACCTCGCACGCAGTGTGAGGGGCATCTCCTGCGCGCCACCCCGTCTGCTCGACATCGATAGCAATTGAACCTGTTTTTA
This sequence comes from Pseudomonas sp. HLS-6 TE3448, assembly GCF_053629555.1. Taxonomy (NCBI): domain Bacteria; kingdom Pseudomonadati; phylum Pseudomonadota; class Gammaproteobacteria; order Pseudomonadales; family Pseudomonadaceae; genus Pseudomonas; species Pseudomonas sp. HLS-6 TE3448. The sequence goes on from NZ_JBRJIO010000001.1 coordinate 3,612,449, forward strand.
CCGTATTGATGAGGACACGAGCATGGCTGATATCTTTGACAACCCGATGGGCCTGATGGGCTTCGAATTCATCGAGTTTGCTGCACCGACCCCCGGGGTTCTGGAGCCGATCTTTCAGATCATGGGCTTCACCAAAGTGGCGACCCACCGCTCCAAGGACGTCCATCTGTACCGCCAGGGCGGTATCAACCTGATCCTCAACAACGAACCCAAGAGCATTGCCTCGTACTTTGCTGCCGAGCACGGTCCGTCGGTGTGCGGTATGGCGTTTCGCGTGCGTAATGCCCACGAGTCGTATGCCCGTGCACTGGAACTGGGTGCGCAGCCGGTGGAAATCGAAACCGGGCCAATGGAGCTGCGCTTGCCAGCGATCAAGGGGATTGGCGGCGCGCCACTCTACCTGATCGACCGCTTCGAGGAAGGTAGTTCGATCTACGACATCGACTTCAACTTCATTGAGGGTGTCGACCGTCACCCGGAGGGTGCGGGCCTCAAGATCATCGATCACCTGACGCACAACGTCTATCGCGGTCGTATGGCCTATTGGGCGGCGTTCTACGAGAAGCTGTTCAACTTCCGCGAGATCCGCTACTTCGATATCAAGGGCGAGTACACCGGCCTGACCTCCAAGGCCATGACCGCACCGGATGGCATGATCCGCATTCCGTTGAACGAAGAATCGTCCAAAGGTGCCGGGCAGATCGAAGAGTTCCTGATGCAGTTCAACGGTGAAGGCATTCAGCATGTGGCCTTCCTCACCGATGATCTGCTCAAGAGCTGGGATGCGCTGAAGAAACTGGGCATGCGCTTCATGACCGCCCCGCCGGAGACCTACTACGAAATGCTGGAAGGCCGCTTGCCTGGCCATGGCGAGCCGGTAGAAGAGCTGAAGGCGCGGGGCATTCTGCTCGACGGCTCCTCGCAGCCTGACGACAAACGCCTGCTGTTGCAGATTTTCTCGGAGACGCTGATGGGGCCGGTGTTCTTCGAATTCATTCAGCGCAAGGGTGACGACGGTTTCGGTGAAGGTAACTTCAAGGCACTGTTCGAGTCGATTGAACGTGATCAGGTACGCCGTGGTGTATTGGCTACCGACTGATTACCGATAGCGTGATACACAAGAGGCCAGCGTTCGTACGCTGGCCTCTTTGTTTTTCAGGTGATGACGCCTGCTCGTGCTGCCCTAAAGCTTGCGGTTGCGTCGGGAAAACAGGCTCCAGTACACAAAGGCGGAGGTAATGATGCCGACCAGTAGTAGCGAGGGCGCACTGGCAAGCATGTTGCTGCGCACTTCCTGCCAGGTGCTACCGTCCGCAAAGCCGCTGTGTACGATAAAGCCGTGTTTGTGGGACACGACGTGAAGGTACTGTTCGTTGATGTTGGTGTGGCTTAAATCTTCGACAATGTCCGTCGCTGACAAGTATTCCGTACCGAATTGAACGACCACGGTCGCGGGCTCCTTGATGGCACTGATCATTTGCTGCAAAAGCAAGCCGTTGGTCAGCGCCAGTACTCCGAACGGGTATTCCTGAAGGCGGTAGTACAGAACAGGGGAGTCGGGTGTTACCTGGTTACCGGCGGCCAGCAACAGTTTCTGGTTATGGAAAGTGCCTGGGTCGACGATGATTTCGCTCTCTCCATGTTGAGTGCTGCAGTAGGCGCGGTTTTCTCTCAGCAGCACCAATGAGCGCAGATTCGGCTCGGAGACGACTTCCACGCGCAGTTTTGGCATTGCTTTATCACAGGCCAGCTCTGCAAGACTGAGCACTTTACTGCTGGTAGTGTGCAGCGTTTCGATAACGGTCTCGATTCGATCAAGCGCTTCATGAGCGGCTTTTTCAGCCGCCTCCAAATGCTTTCGGTCTACTTGCAGGGCAATGATCAGCAGGCCGCTGGCCACAGGGGTCAAACCGATCAACATGATCGTCAGGAATTCGAGCAGGACACGGCCTGCGCGTTTTTTATGGATAGCCACGGTTCACCTCTGGACGCTGAGTGAAAGCCAGGGCTCGTATGCCCCGCAGAGGGGCGTTGCGAGCTTTTCGACTGTGTCGTCAGCATAAAGGGTGTTGTGGGGCGCTCCTGTAGTCCCTGAAAACGATCCGCCGTGGTATCGGTCAACAGCGAAGGTCAGGCGTATCGGTCAGGCACGCGGCAGTGTTGCCAGTACCCGCTGCGCTACTGCCGCAGCAGATGCCGGATTTTGCCCGGTAATCAGCCTGCCGTCCTTTGAGTCAACGGCGACAAAGGACGCCCAGGGCTCTTCAGCTTTCTGATAAAGCCCGCCGCGTGCGATCAACTCGGTTTCCGTTAAAAACGGAACGGTTTTGTCCAACTCTGCCAGTTGTTCTTCAATATTGGAGAAACCCGTGACCTCACGGTCCTTGACCAACAAGGTGTGATCGCTGAGCTTGATGTTCAGCAAGCCAACGGCGCCATGGCACACGGCCGAAACAATACCGCCGTTGTCAAAAATCGTTCCAGCAATGCCTTGCAATGCCGTGTTTTCCGGGAAGTCCCATATCACGCCATGACCACCGGTGTAATAGATGGCATTGTAGTCCTGCACCTTGACCTGCTTTGGGTTCAGGGTCGTGCCCAGCCTGTTCATGAAGGCCTTGTCTTCATACCAGGCCCAATCGATATCGGCAGCCATGCTCAGGCTATGTGGGTCGATGGGGACATAGCCACCCGCAGGGCTGACATAGTCAACTACCAGGCCCGCCTGTTGAACCGTATCGACAAAATGCACCGCTTCGCCCAGCCACAACCCTGTGGCGCGTTTGAGTGAGGGGTATTTGGCAGTATTGGTCAACACCACCAGGATTTTCTTGCTCATTACGGTCCTCCTTAGACGATCGGTGTTTTGGCGTACACCGGCAGCTCAATCTCGGACTTTTGAGCATAGCTGTCGGCTTGAAAGGTGCCATGACGACTGTTGTGTTGATGGCCTTGTGCTAGTGTTCATTTATCCAAATGCCATTGAGTCAGCCTTATGAGCACTAACCACTCGTCATTCATGCAGGCGGCTATCGATGAGGCCCGCGCCGGTCTCGCCGAGGGCGGCATTCCGATTGGCTCGGTGATCGTCTATCAGGGCCGTATTATCGGGCGCGGCCACAATCGTCGTGTGCAGTCGGGCAGTGCAATCCTGCATGGCGAAATGGACGCCTTCGAGAATGCCGGTCGCCAGCCTGCCAGCGTTTATGGGCAAGCCACCCTTTACACCACATTGTCACCCTGCTCGATGTGTAGTGGGGCGATTCTGCTCTACGGTATCAAGGAGGTGATCATCGGTGAGAACAGTACGTTCATGGGGGAGGAGGCCCTGCTCAAGTCGCGGGGCGTGCATTTGCAAGTGTTGCAGGATCCCGACTGCATCAAGCTGATGAACGATTTTATCGCCGATAATCCGAAGTTGTGGAACGAAGATATCGGTCTATAAGTTTCAGTTGCAGCATTTCAGGACATGGAGTCGACAATGCGCATGAAGCACCTTGCTTCGCCGCTCATGCCACCGAGCGAAATGGGTGAAAAAGTCAGGCAGTTCCCTTGGGAAGACACGCCGCTGGGGCCTATCCTGAGCTGGCCCGCGACCTTGCGCATTGCGGTGGACATGCTGCTGGTGTCAAAGGTGCCGACGTGCCTGGTATGGGGCGCGCAACTTTCCACGATCTACAACGACGCCTTCAACGAGATGCTGGGCAAGCGCCAGGTATTGGGCTGCAGTTTTGATGACGTGCTGGGTGAGAGTTGGGAGAAGGTCGGCCCGATCCTGTTCAAGGCGCTTTCGGGTGAAGCGACGCTGATCGAAAACCTTCCGTTGATCATCAACCGTAATGGGGCGTCAGAACCCAGTTACTTCACCTTCAGTTGCACGCCTGTACGGGATGAGAGTGGCGCCATTGTCGGGGTGCTCGACAAGGTGATCGAAACCACGGCCCATGTTCAGTCCGAGCAGCAATGGCGCATGCTGGCGTTTGCCCATGAACAGCAAGTGCGGGCGCGCACCGCCGACCTTGAGCATCTCTGGCAGTTGTCAGGTGGCATGGCGCAGGATGTGAAAAACCTGCTGGGTGGTATTTGCTCCAGCCTGGCATTACTCGAACAACGTTTGGCGCAGGGGCACCTGGAGCGTCTGGACACCTGTATTGAAAGCGCCAGGGTGGCGGCAAACCAGGCCGTTGCACTGGCAGATCGGTTACTTGCCTTTTCTTGTTTCCAGGCGCTTGCCCCTCAACCTGTCAATGTCACTCAACTGATTGATGGCATGGCAGCGGTGTTAAGCCAATCCCTCGGCTCGCAGATCACCCTGCAGATGCACCTGGAGCTGTTGCCCTGGACGGTGCTGGTGGATGTCGAGCAACTGCAGCGCGCGTTGCAGAGCCTCTGCTTGAATGCCTGTGATGCCTTGCCGAACGGCGGCAGGGTGATCGTCAGCACCGGCAATGTGCGCTATGACGCGTGCGAGCAGGGCCATGACGGCCTGCTGCCTGGCGATTACACCTACGTGCAGGTAGAGGATAACGGTTGTGGCATGGGGCCTGAGGCTGTGGTGCGAGCCTTCGAGCCATTTTTTACGGGCAAGCCTGCAGGGCAGGGGCATGGACTGGGGTTGACGATGATCTACGGTTTTGTCCGGCAGTCGGGGGGACGAGCCTTGATCGAGTCCGAACCAGGCAAGGGCACTCGGGTAAGACTGCTGTTGCCTCGGCACTTGACTCAGGATTGAGCGTTGCGCAATCGCCGCAGCGCTCAGAGGCCTTGTTGTACCAATGGATCGTCTGGGTTCTGCTGTTCCAGTTGGGCCAACAGAATCTGTACATTCTGCAACTGGCCTGTTTCCTTCCAGTAGTTGATCAGCAAGACCCTGGCCTTGCGGTTGGCCGGCTGTCGGGCAAGGATGGTTTCCAGCTGTTTCTGTGCTGCATCGGTCTGGTCGAGGTCGTGCAGGCTGGTGGCCAGGGTATAGCGGTAATCGTTGTTGGCCGGTTCAAGCTCAAGGGCTCGGGCAAACGCCAGCAGTGCATATTCGTCCTGATGATGACGCAGCAGCCAGAGGCCCAGCTCATGTTGCAGGAAGGCAGACTCGGGGTGGCGTTGCAGGGCCTTGGCCAGCACCTCGCGAGAAGCGTCAGTATGGCCTTGGCGCTCAAGCAGGCGCACCTGGGTTGCCAGTGCCTGCAAGTCATCGGGCGCCAGGCTCAATGCGCGTTGCAGTGCGATGCCTGCCTGGTCGAAGCGTTGTTCGTGGATGTACAGCCGTGCCAGATGCACTTGAGCGGAGGGGTCGTCGACACTTTGCAGTACGTGTTGATACTGTTCCAGTACATCCTGCAACGGGCCAAAGTACAGGCCGATTTCATCAGGGCTGAGCCCCAGCAGGGCGTCGGCAGCGGCAAAACGTACGCTTTGATCCTTTTCATCGAGCAACGGCCCCAGCAACAGGCTGCGCTGCGCTGCCGGAACCAAGGCGGCAATGCTGGTGATTGCGGCGCGGCGTACCTGCGGGTCTTCATGCTGCAGGTCTTTGCTGGCCAGCTTCAACGCCAAGGGAGAAGGGTAGTTTGGCAATTCGGCATGCAAGCTGGCTCGGCGGATGGGCGACAAGTCGTTGCGGGCCAGTTGCTGGTAGAGCACGCGTGCGGCGCCTGGAAGGCCGTCATGGGCCTGGGCCAAGGCGTTAGCGTAGCTGTTTGTGAGCGCTGGGGAAGGCTCAGGGCTGTCGTCGCGCCAAAAGTAATTGCCCAGCCCGAGAACAATGAGCAGGGCCAGACTGATCAGCGTGTAAGTTTGACGCTTGGGCATGCTGAATCCGCGTGTACGGCTGGAGCCAAAAGGGCAGCTTGTGGCAGTGCGCTGTTGGAGTCAAATCGGTTGTCGGCGTGACGCCTGGGTGGCGGCCAATTCAAAGCCGGATAAAAAAGCCCCGCAAGCCAGGAGCTGCGGGGCAAAGGGTTGGTTTGCAACCAACCAAAGGAGCCGTTGCGTCAGTGCGCCGAGGCGACGGTTTCGGCTTGCCAGCCTCCACCCAGTGCCTTGTAGATGGCGACGACACCGCTATAGAGTTCAACTTCCGCTTGGGCCTGGGCATCTTCGGCGCTGAGCCGTTCACGCTCGGCATCCAGTAGCACCAGGTAGTCCACCGTGCCTTCGCGGTAGCGAATGGATGCCAGCTCGGCCGCCTTGCGACTGGCCTCACTTTGGCGTAGCAGGGCAAGCAGGCGCTGCTGGCGCTTGCTGTAGTCGCTGAAGGCATTTTCCGACTCTTCCAGGGCGAGCAACACCTGCTGCTCGTAGCTGGCCAAGGCGCCTTCGGCTTCAGCATTGGCCCCGCGCAAGCGGGCTTTGACGCTGCCCAGGTCGAAGGCTGCCCAGGTAATGCTCGGGCCCAAGGCCCATGCCTGTGCCGCCGAGGAGCCCAGTTGGGAGCCGCGTGCGGCCGTGAAACCGAGAAAACCGCTCAGGCTGACCCGTGGGAACAGGTCTGCGGTTGCCACCCCGACATTCGCGGTCGCCGCCGCCAACTGGCGTTCGGCACTGCGTACGTCCGGGCGGCGCTTGAGCAGCTCGGCAGGATCACCGATCGGCAGCGCCTTGGCGATGGCGGGCAGTTGCGCCGGGGACAGGTCGACGCTCAAGGTGTCCGGACGCTGACCCAGCAGGGTGGCGATACGGTTACGTGCCCGTACCTGTTCTGCCTGCAATTGCGGCACCGTAGCTTCTACTGCGGCCAGACGCGCATCGGCACGCACCACATCCAGCTCATTGCCGACGCCGGCCTCGTTCAGGGTCTGCGTAATGGCCCTGGAGTCCTGCTGGGTTTTCAGGTTGGCCACGGCGATCTTTTCACGCAGCTGGGCGCCGCGCAGTTGGCCGTAGGCATCGACCAGCTCGGCGATCAGGCTGACCTGTAGCTGCTGCAAGTCGGCTTCGGCAGCGTCCTGTTGCGCCTCACTGGCTTCCAGTTGCCGCTGGATGCGGCCAAACAGATCGAGCTCCCAGGCCATATCCAGGCCCAGGTCATAGCGCTCGCTGTTGACCCGATGGTCGCTCTGGCCTGGAATCTGGCCTTTACCCAGATCACTGCTGGCGCGGCTGGTCACGGTTGGCAGGGCATCGTTGCTGACGTCATCGCGGATCGCCCGCGCGGACTTCAGACGGGCGAACGCCACGCGCAGCTCACGGTTATCGGCCAGCGACTGAGCCACCAACTGGTTCAGCACCGGGTCATCGAACTGGCGCCACCAGGCTGCCTCAAAACGGTTGCGGTCGAAGGCTTTGGGCGCCCCCGGCTGGTCCGCTGCACTAAGGTGTGCCGCTGCGGTATCGGGTGCGCGGTAGTCTGGCCCGACCGCACAGGCGGCAAGGGCCAGCACCAGCAGGCTGGGCATCAACAGTTTAACGTGGCTCATGCGTGCTGCTCCCGCTGTGCAACCCGGGCCGCCTTGCGGGCCTGGCTGCGTTCGACATAACGACGGATCAAGACAAAGAACACCGGGGTCAGCAACAGGCCGAAGAACGTTACCCCGATCATCCCGGAGAACACCGCGACACCCATGGCATGACGCATTTCAGCACCGGCACCGGAAGAGAACACCAGTGGCACGACACCCATGATGAAGGCGATCGAGGTCATCAGGATGGGCCGCAGACGCAGGCGGCAGGCTTCCAGTACCGCTGCCAGCGGGTCTAGGCCTTCTGCCTGTTTGTCCTTGGCGAACTCGACGATCAGAATCGCGTTCTTGCAGGCCAGGCCCACCAACACGATCAGGCCGATCTGGGTGAAGATGTTGTTGTCGCCACCGGACAGGATCACCCCGGTAATGGCCGACAGCAGCGTCATGGGCACGATCAGGATCACGGCCAGTGGCAAGCTCCAGCTTTCGTACTGGGCTGCCAGCACCAGAAAGGCCAGCAGCACACAGAGCGGGAACACGAACAGCGCGGTGTTGCCGGCAAGGATCTGCTGGTAGGTCAGTTCGGTCCATTCGAAGGTCATGCCGTTGGGCAGTTCTTCCTTGAGCAGCTTCTCCATGGCTTTCTCGGCTTGCCCGGAGCTGTAGCCTGGTGCTGCGGCACCGTTGATTTCGGCCGTGATAAAGCCGTTGTAGTGCATCACCCGGTCGGGGCCGGCGGTGTCGCTGACCTTGATGAAGGTTGCCAGCGGGATCATCTCGCCTTGGTTGTTGCGCACCTTCAACTGGCCGATCTGCTCGGCATCAAGGCGGAACTGCTGTTCAGCCTGGACGTTAACCTGATAGGTGCGGCCAAAACGGTTGAAGTCGTTGGTGTACAGCGAACCCAGGTAAATCTGCAGGGTGTCGAAGATGTCGTTGATCGCCACGCCATGGGTCTTGGCTTTTTCGCGGTCGATAGCGGCATCGACCTGTGGCACGTTGACCTGGTAGCTGGTGAACAGCCCCGCCAGCTCCGGCACGCCACGGCTCTTGGCGATAATGTTCTGGGTTTCCTTGTACAGCGCTTCATACCCCAGGTTGCCACGGTCCTCGATCTGCAGGCGGAAGCCGCCGATGGTACCCAGGCCCTGTACTGGCGGTGGGGGGAAGATCGCGATGTAGGCGTCCTGGATGTCCGCGAACTGGGCATTCAATGCGGCAGCGATGGCGCCGGCCGACTGGCTGGGGTCCTTGCGCTCATCGAAGGGCTTGAGCGGAGTGAACACGATGCCGCTGTTCGGGCTGTTGGTGAAGCCGTTGATCGACAGGCCCGGGAAGGCGACCGAATCGGCAACGCCAGGCTGCTTGAGGGCAATCTCGCTCATCTTCTTGATCACCGCTTCCGTACGGTCAAGGCTGGCCGCATCGGGCAACTGGGCGAAGGCCACCAGGTACTGCTTGTCCTGAGCCGGGACGAAACCAGTCGGCGTCGAGGTAAAGCCCAGCCAGGTCATGACCATCAGCCCGCCGTAGACGAACAGGGCAATGCCGCTGCTGCGGATAACCCGTCCCACGGTGCCCACGTAGCTGTGGCTGGCGCGTTCGAAGAAACGGTTGAACGGGGCGAACAACCAGCCGCCCAACAGGCGCTCAAGGGCCTTGGAGAAACGGTCCTTGGGTGCATGGTGGTCTTTGAGCAGCACCGCTGCCAAGGCTGGCGACAGGGTCAGCGAGTTGAAGGCCGAGATCACGGTGGAAATGGCGATGGTCAGGGCAAACTGCTTGTAGAACTGCCCGGTGAGGCCGGAAATGAACGCCGCCGGTACGAACACCGCGCACAGCACCAGTGCCGTGGCGATGATGGGGCCGGTCACTTCGCCCATGGCGCGCTTGGTGGCTTCCAGCGGGGTGAGGCCAAGGCCAATGTTGCGTTCGACGTTCTCCACCACGACGATGGCGTCGTCCACCACGATCCCGATGGCCAGCACCAGGCCGAACAGCGACAGCGCGTTGAGCGAGAAGCCGAACAGGTGCATGACCGCAAAGGTACCGATCAGCGAAACCGGCACTGCCACCAGCGGAATGATCGAGGCGCGCCAGGTCTGCAGGAACAGGATGACTACCAGTACCACCAGGATCAGCGCTTCAAACAAGGTATGGACGACCGCTTCGATGGAGCCACGGACGAACACGGTCGGGTCATAGACGATGCTGTAGTCCATGCCTTCAGGGAAGTTCTGCTTCAGCTCGTTCATCTTGGCCCGCACTTCATCGGAGATCTCGATGGCGTTCGAACCTGGACGCTGGAAGATCGGGATGGCGACGGCGGGTTGGTTGTTCAACAGCGAGCGTAGCGCGTACTGGCTTGAACCGAGCTCGACCCGGGCGATGTCTTTCAGGCGAGTGATTTCGCCGTCGGCACCGGAACGGATGATGATGTTCTCGAACTCTTCTTCGCTGACCAGACGGCCTTGGGTGTTGACCGATAGCTGGAAGCTGGTGGTGCCCGGTGCGGGTGGCGCACCCAGTTGCCCTGCGGCAACCTGGCGGTTTTGTTCACGGATTGCGGCCACCACATCGCTGGCGGTCAGGTTGCGCGATGCGGTCTTGTTCGGGTCGAGCCAGACCCGTAGCGAATAGTCGCCCATACCGAACAACTGTACGTCGCCGACACCGCCCAGGCGCGCCAGCTCGTCCTTGATGTTGAGGATCGCGTAGTTGGACAGGTAGAGCATGTCGTAGCGGTTATCCGGCGAGGTCAAGTGCACGACCATAGTCAGGTCGGGCGAGGCCTTGTCGACGGTGATGCCGATTCGCGTCACTTCTTCGGGCAGTTTCGGCTGGGTTCGGGTCACGCGGTTCTGCACCTGCACTTGCGCGTTGTCCAGGTCGGTGCCCAGGGCGAAAGTGATGGTCAGCGTCAGCTTGCCGTCGGCAGTGGACTGCGAGGACATGTACAGCATGTTCTCCACGCCGGTGATGGCCTGCTCCAACGGTGCGGCGACGGTTTCACCAATGACCTTGGGGTTGGCGCCCGGGAAGTTGGCGCGCACTACCACCGTCGGTGGTACCACTTCCGGGTACTCGCTGATCGGCAGTTGGAACAGCGAAATGCTGCCAGCGATCAAGATCAGCAGTGACAGCACTGCGGCGAAGATCGGCCGAGTGATAAAAAACTTGGAAAAATTCATCGGTGGTGTCCCTTAACCGCGTGGTGCCTGGTTACTGGCGAGCTTGACCGTGGTGTTGCCCATCGGTTTGCCCTGGGTGCTGGCTTCAAGTGCCTGACGTTGCCGGGCGAGGGCGGCCAAGGTCGCTTCGCTGGCCATCGGTGTGTCCTGCGGGGTGACTGGCGAGCCAGGGCGAACCCGCTGCAGGCCCTTGACCACGATGCGCTCGTCCTTGTTCAGGCCGCTACGAACGATGCGCAGGCCTTCCAGCTTCGGTCCCAGTTCGACCGCGCGATAATCGGCCTTGTTGTCCTTGTCCATCACCAGTACGAACTTCTTGCCCAGGTCGGTACCGACGGCTTCGTCGTTGATCAATACCGCAGAGTAAGTGGCACTGCCGACCAGCTTCAGGCGTGCATACAGCCCAGGGGTGAATTGCCCGTCGCGGTTGTCGAACACGGCTCGGCCACGGATGGTGCCGGTCTTGGGGTTGACCTGGTTGTCGACGAAGTTCATCTGCCCCAGGTGTGGGTTGCCCTGTTCGTTGGACAGGCCGAGGTACACCGGGGTGCTCTGGCCACGCTGACCATCGCGGGCCAATTGGCTGTACTTGAGGTAGACCCGCTCGTCGGCATCGAAGTAGGCATACACCTTGTCGGTGGAGACCACACTGGTCAGCGGCGTGACATCGGCGCTGACAATGTTGCCTGCGGTGTACTGGGCGCGGCTGACGCGACCGCTGATGGGCGCGGTGACGCGGGTGAAGCTCAGGTTCAGCCGGGCCAGGTCCAGTTGTGCCTGAATCGCCGCGACGCCGGCGCGCGCTTCGGCAGCGGCGCTGGTGCGCGACTCGGCCAGCTCGGCGGAAATCGCATTGCTGCTGCGCAGGCGCTCGCCACGTTCGGCTTCGTTGGCGCTGCGGGTGGCGGTGGCACGGGCTTGCTGCAGTTGTGCCTCAAGGCGGCGGACTTCGGCCTGGAACGGGCGCGGGTCGATCTGGAACAGCAGGTCGCCTTTCTTCACCTGAGCGCCTTCGGTAAAGGCCACCTGATCGATCTGCCCGGAGACACGAGGCCGAACCTCTACGGTTTCCGGCGCTTCCAGCCGGCCGGTGAACTCGTCCCATTCATTGACAGGCTGCTCCAGCACCTTGGCCACACTGACCGTGGGCGCGCTGGGTGTCTGTACGGCTTCAGGGGTACGGCCGCAGGCACTCATGACCAGAAGTGCCAGGGCGGCGAGGGGATAACGCAAGGGTTTGAGTGACTGCTCCATGGAGAGAATCCGCCAATTATTGAAAGTGGGCGAATTCTGCGTGCTAGAGCGGTCGACAACGAATCGAACGAGGCGAAGGTAACTATCACTGGGAATGATGGATGGTGTTGGATCTCTATCATCAGTATCAGCGATAGGCATCGCCTGGCCCGTCCAGGGCCATTGGGCATCAGGCCTGCTGGCGAGTCGCTGCCAGAACGATCTCGCGGATGCACACGCCTTGGGGCTGGCCATAGGCGTAGTCGATGGCATTGGCGACGTCGTCGGCCGAGAGCACCACGCCACCCATGTCCTGTTTCCAGGCGTGGTAACCGGTCTTTATGGTTTCGTCGGTGGTGTGGCTGAGCAGTTCTGTTTCTACCGCGCCTGGCTCAATGGTGATGACCCGGACGTTGTGGGGGGCCAGCTCTTCACGCAGGTTTTCCGAAAGACCTGTGACGGCGAACTTGGTGCCGACGTAGGCCACGTGGTTGGAGAAGGTTTTGCGCCCGGCGACAGAGCTGACGTTGATGATGGTGCCGTGTTTACGCTCTACCATGCCGCGGGCTACCGCGAGGATGCCGTTGAGCAGGCCGCGTACGTTGATGTCCAGCATCTGGTCCCATTCCGATGGGTCCTGTCGGGTGATATCGCCCAGCAGCATGACTCCGGCATTGTTGATGATGGCATCCACCGGGCCGAACTGATGCTCGGCCTGGGCGACCGCGTCGAGCAACGCGGCGCGGTGGGTTACATCCACTGATACCGCCAGTGTGTCAGGCAGGTTCAGTGCCAGCATGGGCTCCAGGCGACGAGCCAGCAGTAACAGCGGGTGTCCGCGACGGGAGAGCAGTCGGGCGGTGGCTTGGCCAATACCGGAACTGGCGCCAGTGATGACAATGAGAGGCTTGCGGGTAGTCGTCATGAAAGGTGCTCCTGGAATCGGAATATTTGATGGCTCGAGGTGAGCAAAACTATAGGGTTCTCTTGAAAGCCTGAAAAATGGATTATTCTTCTTCCTGCCATCGGTTTTTGTTATGGGTTAGCAATGGACTACCGCCAGCTTCGCGCTTTTATCGCCGTTTTTGAGGCGCGCAACATCACGGTTGCTGCGCAGCGTATCCACCTCAGCCAGCCGGCACTTTCCGCGAGCATCAAGCTGTTGGAAGAAGCCTTGGGTACCCCATTGTTTGTGCGCCAGGCGCGTGGGGTGGAGGTCACCGAAGATGCTCGCGCGCTTTACCCGCAGGCCAGACGCATGGTGGCGGATGTCGACAGTCTGGCCCGACAATTTCGAGAAAAGCGTCACCGTGTGCTGCTGCAGGTCGGCGTGGAGCAGGACATTGCCCAGTGTTACGTTCAGGCGCTGATTCGCGGTGCGAGTCAAGTCGTTCCCGGCGTGTTACTGGGGCTGTTGGAGGGCTGTGAAGGGGATGCGCGGCTGGCGAGCGAGGAACTGCGCTGTGAAGACGAATTGTTCTTGCCGTTGTGGAGCGAGCCTTATGTACTGGCGCTGCCTATGGACTACAGCCTGGCAGAGGGTGAGTCGACCGTCGACCCTGCACCGGAGCAGGCAGCCTGGATCACATGCCCAGGCCATGCCAGTCACCAGCGCTTGCTGCCCTTGTATGGTGCGGGCGCCATCACGCCTGAAGCCCAGGCCGGCTCCTTCAGGCTGGCACTGGCCTTGGTCGCTGCCGGTCAGGGCATCGCGGTGGTACCCAAGTCCTTGGCCGACGAGCAGCCTGAAGTTCTCGTACGGTCATTGCCCATGCTTGATCTCAAGCGCCGCATTGGCCTGTGCTATTCGGCCCAGGCGCTGGACAACCCGGCGTTGGTGCAACTGCGTGATGCCATGCGTTGACCCCCGGCGTGAATCTGTAATTCGACCGTGCTGTCGACCTTGAGCTTGCAAAATCAAGGAGGAGGCAATCTTCGGCAGCGGCCAGCGGTGATGACGACGTACTGCTTGCCCGTCTTTGGCGATACGTAGGTCATCGGGCCACTTTGGCTGCCCATCGGCATGCCTACCGATTTCGGCTGGGTCAGCGAGTAAGGCTCGTTCGGGATGTTGGCCGCCTTGACCGGAACTTCTTCAACCTTGGTTAGCGGCTGGCCAGTGTTGCGGTCCAGCACATAGATCTGGCTGGCTTTGGTGCCGATCACAACGGCGGGGACTTTGCCGCCGTCAGCCTTGGTGAAATCGATCAGGCTTGGTTGCATCGGCAGGTCGAATGCCCAGCGCATATCAGGGGCGCCGAGGACAGCTGGTAATAGGCTTTAGGCACATTGCCCAGACCGACCTTCAGTTCAACCTGGCCATTTTTGCGAAGCCTTGGCAGTACTCGCCGGTGTCGGGGTCCAGTGCAATGAGGTTGTTGTGCGGGGTGCAGATGAATACCCTGTCGCCAACCTGCAACGGCGTCATTTGGTCTTCGGCGCCATTGCCATCACTGATGGCCATGGCGCCAATGTGGTAGGTCCAGGCTGGCGCCAGCTTCGAAACGTTGTCACGGTTGATCTGGTCCAGCACTACGAAGCGACCACCCCAGACCTTGCCCTCCAGCAATTTAGATAATATGTTAATAAAAATAAATCCTGGAGGCGCCATGTTCCTGTCATCAAGCGAGCAGATCGGATTCGAACGCTGGTGCCAGTCCCTACGCAGCATCTGCGGCAATTTCAGCACGCTGCCTTCTAGCCTTACCCGGCATTTCATCGGCGAAATCCACAGCCAGGCGATTGGGGCGCTGGATACGGCGCATATCCGTACTAATGCCCGTTTGATCAGTCGTGAGCGTATCGGTATCGACAGTGATGACAGTCACTGCTTCCTCATCTATCAGCGCAGCGGCCGCCAGCGGATCCGTCAGGCCGGGGTGGAGGTGGAGTTGGGGCCGGAGGACATTGCACTGGTGGACTCGGCGAGGCTGTTCGAAATCGAGCCGCTGGGGTTGGTGGAGAACGTCTCGGTGCATCTGCCCCGGGACATCGTCACCTGCAAGTTCAAGGGCGATAACCTGTTCGGCAAACTGTCACGCAATAACGTTTCCAGTCGCATGGTGCGTTCGCTGGTGCAGTCGATCGGCATGCTTGGCGACGGTGCCGCCAATGGTGACGATGGACAGGCGATCCAGAGTGCGCTGGTCAGCCTGGTGCTGCCGGCGATGTCCGGCCAGGCGCAAGGGCAGGAGCATCCGCTGGAAAGCAGTAATCTGTATTTGACTGCGCTGCGCCTGGTGGATGAGTCTTTACATGATGTCGATCTGGGCCCGGCCTATCTCGCCGATCAGTTGCACACGTCTGTGCGCAGCCTTTATCGCCTGTTTGAAGAGCACGGTGAAAGCGTGTCGCGCTACATACTCCGAACCCGCCTGAGTAAAGTGGCCCATGACCTGTGCAGCCCGCCATTGCGCAGTCAGTCAATCACCCAGATTGCCTTCAAGTGGGGCTTTGTCGATGTTGCCCATTTCAGCCGGGCGTTCAAGCGTCAGTTCGAAGTCTCGCCCCGTGATTACCGGGCGCATGCGTTCCAGAAGTAAGCCCAGTCGGTACTGGCAGAAAATGCCAACTGAATTGGCGGCCACAGTCAAGCGCAGCCCTCCCGCAAAACTTCTAATACCTCTACGTAGCGCAAGCCCTGCTATTGCGTGACCCGCGGGGGCGGTCTGCCCTGTGGATTCATAAAAACAATAAATGTGTCGTTGGAGTCAGAAACACATGAAAACCCTCTTTCTGCTGGCGGGTCTCCCATTGCTGCTTTCCTCCCTGCATGCCTCGGCTGTGGAAAGCACGCACCCTGCCCAGGTCGATACGAAACGCCTTGTGAACGCCAATCTCGAACCCGGCAACTGGATGAGCCACGGTCGTACCTATGATGAACAGCGCTACAGTCCGCTTAGTGGTGTCAATGACAAGAACGTCAGCCAGCTGGGCGTTGCCTGGACCACTCGTCTGGATATCGACAGCGGTACTGAAGCGACGCCCTTGGTGGTTGACGGGGTGATGTATACCACCGGTGCCTTCAGCATCGTCTATGCGATGAATGCGGCCACCGGTGAGCTTCTGTGGAAGTACGATCCGAAAGTGCCGCCAGCCAACCTCAGCCAGGGCTGCTGCGGCCCGGTCAACCGCGGTGTCGCGGTGTGGAACGGTAAAGTCTACGTCGGCAGCTTCGACGGCCGTCTGATCGCTCTCGACGCGGCTACGGGTCAGGAAGTCTGGTCGGTGGACACCATTCTCGATCGCTCCAAGAGCTACTCCATCACCGGTGCGCCGCGCATCGTCAAAGGCAAGGTGTTGATTGGCAACGGCGGCGCCGAGTTTGGCGTGCGTGGTTATGTCACCGCCTACGACGCCGAGACTGGCAAGGAAGCCTGGCGCTTCTACACCGTACCGGGCGATCCGAAGCTGCCGCCGGAAAACCCGGCGATGGCCATGGCCCTCAAAACCTGGACCGGCGACAGTTGGGTAAAGTGGGGCGGCGGCGGCACGGCTTG
The DNA here is from genome assembly GCF_053629555.1 of Pseudomonas sp. HLS-6 TE3448. Taxonomy (NCBI): domain Bacteria; kingdom Pseudomonadati; phylum Pseudomonadota; class Gammaproteobacteria; order Pseudomonadales; family Pseudomonadaceae; genus Pseudomonas; species Pseudomonas sp. HLS-6 TE3448. Next base: position 3,628,772 of record NZ_JBRJIO010000001.1, read on the forward strand.
GGACTCCATGGCCTATGACCCGGAGCTGGACCTTCTGTACATTGGCACCGGCAACGGCTCGCCGTGGAACTACCAGTTCCGCAGCGAGGGCAAGGGCGACAACCTGTTCGTCTCGTCGATCCTGGCCCTGCGCCCGGACACCGGCGAGTACGTCTGGCACTATCAGGTCACGCCGCAGGACCGTTGGGACTACACCGCAACCCAGCACATGATTCTCGCCGACATCAAGGTTGATGGCCAGGTGCGTAAGGTGTTGATGCAGGCGCCGAAGAACGGCTTCTTCTATGTGCTAGACCGCACCAACGGCAAGCTGATCTCGGCGAAGAACTACGTGCCGGTGAACTGGGCCAGTGAGATTGACCTGAAGACGGGTCGTCCGGTGCTGACCGGCGCCGCGGACTACTCCAAGGAGCCGAAAGTCGTACAACCGAGCTTCCTCGGTGGACACAACTGGCACCCAATGTCCTATAACCCCAACACCGGTTATGTGTACATTCCTGCCCAGCACACCCTGGCCGAGCTGAAGGCGGCCAAGGAGCCGGTGTTCTTCCCGAACAAGTCGGTAGTGAACTTCGGTCTGGACGTGCCCGACCTGCCGGAAGACCCGAAGATCCTCAACCAGATCCGCGACGCCTGGACCGGCGAGTTGATCGCGTGGGACCCGGTCAAGCAGGCGCCGGCCTGGAAGCAGGCGTACATCAGTGCAGGCAACGGCGGCACCCTGAGCACCGGCGGCAACCTGGTGTTCCAAGGCACCGCCGATGGAAGGGTTGTGGCTTACAGCGCCGACAAGGGCGAGAAACTCTGGGAGCACCGCGCCAACTCCGGCGTGATGGCTGGCCCCATTACCTACACCGTTGGCAACGACCAGTACGTGGCGTTCTCCGTGGGCTGGGGCGGTATTTTGCCGTTGCTGACTGGGCCGCTGACTAACAAGGGCAAGGTGCAGCCAGAGTCGCGGATCATCGCCTTCAAGCTGGGCGCCAAGGGTGAACTGCCGCCGCCGCGTCAGGCACCTGTGTTCCCCAACGTCGACCTGAAACTGACCGCCACGCCGGAGCAATTGGTCCAGGCCCGCGCTATGTTCAACGGCCTGTGCGCCGGCTGCCATGGCCTCAACGCCATCAGCGGTGGTGTGGTCCCGGACCTGCGCTACCTGACCAAGGACAAACATGCGGCTTTCCCGGCGTTCGTCAGCGGCGCGCTGATCTATCGCGGCATGCCGAACTTCTCCGACATCCTCAAGCGCGAGGACATGGAGCTGATCCGTCAGTACCTGATCAAGCGCACCCATGACCTCGAGGCCGACCTGAAGGCCACTGCCGCGCACTAAGTCTCACCGCCGACCCAACCAAAGCCTTGGTGGCCCCTGAAAAGGGGCTGCCCGGGGCGCTTCACGCCAACAAAAACAACAACGAGAGTTCACCATGAAGATCATCAGTCCCTCGACCCTGGCGACCGGCCTGGCTGTGTTTGGTATTTCCCTGTCCGCGCTGGCCGACGTAAAGCCCGATCCGGGTGACTATACGGCGCTGCCCAAGGGCACCGACGTGGTCGTGCTTTACCAGCAGAACCCGCGCGGCGACAAGGTCTACTCCGGCGGCAAGAAGGTCGCCGACGACCTCGACCTGGACATGACCGTCGGCGTTCTGCGTCTGATCCACTTCACCGACTTTTTCGGCACCGGGTATACCTGGGACCCACAGATCGTTATCCCCTTCGGCCAGCAGGATATCGGCGCCAGCCATAGCAAGACGTCAGGGCTGGGCGACATCACCTTCGGCGGCACCTTGTGGACCATCGGCGATCTGGAACACAACGAGCACCTTGGCTGGTCGGTGTTCTTCACGGCGCCTACCGGCAGTGACAAGAACGAAGGTTTTGCCCTCAGCAACAACCGCTGGGCCGTGGACTTCCAGGTGGGCTACATCAAGGGCCTGACTGACAAAATCAGTTGGGATGTGATCGCCGAAGCTGAGTTCTATGACGATCAGCGCTCTACCGACGCGAAAAAGGACACGCTGCTGCAGCTGCACAATCACCTGCGCTACAACTTCACGCCTGACACCTATGCCGCCATCAGCTACAGGCACAACTGGGGCGCACGGGAAACCCTCGACGGCGAGACCCTGGCCACCAGCCACAACAACGGCACTGTCGGTTTCACCATGGCGACCATGGTCAACAAGCAATTGCAGTTGATGGGGCAGGTGATGCACGACACCTCGGTGCGTGAGGGGGTGAAAATCGATAATTCGCTGCAGTTTCGGTTGGCGTATTTCTATTGATCCGACTCGCTGGGGTAACGGGCCGCACGGCGGCCCCAACTTCCTGCCTTCGAGTGACCAACCTTCGTACCCTGCGCTTCTAAGTCCTGCTTAATAGCCGTGTGCCTGTGAGCTTGCGCATGGTCTGCCTTAAACAGCGCCCAACCCAAGAGAGGGCGCCCCGGTACGTTGGAAAATGTCCAGCGCTGCCAAGTGGAACAACCCATGAAAAATAACCAGCGGCACCGTGCCGCACATCGCCGTAATGCATTCGGCGCACTTTTACTGACCACCACCGGCGCTCTGGCGGACTCATCCGTCGAAGTCGAACCGGTAGTCGTCACGGCTACCCGCACTGGTGACCCGTGGGCGCAGACCGCGCTGTCGGCCAGCGTCGTAGATGCCGCTGACAGCCCTGGCGAGCAGGCGTTGAGCCTCGGCAATATGCTTTCCAGCGTGCCCGGTGTCGTCGTGCAGAGCCGCTACAACGCTGCCCAGGGCCTGCGGCCGACGATCCGCGGTTTCGGCTCGCGCTCCAGTTTCGGCGTGCGCGGCATCCGCGTGCTGGTGGACGGCGTGCCCCTGACCATGCCCGACGGCCAGACTGAACTCGACGGCGTCGATATCGGCCTGGTGGAGCGTATGGAAGTCATCCGTGGCCCGGCCGCGGTGCTCTATGGCAACGGCGCCGGTGGCGTACTGGCGATCAACACCCGCGAGCCGGGCGACCATCCGAGCGTATCCGGCAACTTCGGTTTTGGCAGCTCCGGCTATCGTTGGCGGAGCGTCGAAGCCAGCGGCACCGAAGGCAACTTCGGCACCTTGGTGGCGGTCAGCTCGACCCAGATGGATGGCTATCGTGATCACGCTACCAGCGAAGCCAACAATCTCACAGGCAAACTGCGCTGGTGGGGTGAGACCGGCCGTTTGGCGCTGACCTTGCACGCCCTCGACAATCGATCAGAAGACCCCGGTGGGTTGACGCTCGATCAGGTTCGTACTGATCGTCATCAGGCGCGTCCGCAAAGCCTGAGCTTCGACGCTGACGAGCGCATCACCCAGCAGCGTCTGTCGCTGGTTTGGGACGGCCAGTCGGTGGGCGAGGATACGTATCAGGTACGCAGCTACGTTGGTCAGCGCGACTTCACCAACCACCTACCGTTGGCGGCCAACGGGCAGACGAGCTACGAGCGACTGTTCGATGGTGTCGGCGCGCACTACAGCCATGTCGCAGACTGGTTCGGCCTGAGCCATACGCTGACGTTCGGTGCGGACCTGGAGTCCCTGCGCGACGACCGTGATCGCAACAACAACCTCATCGGAGGCGAAAAAGGTGCCTTGACCCAACGTCAGCGTGAAGAGGCCCAGAGCCTTGGACTGTTCATTGAAAACCAGACCGCGCTGGGTGAAAACTGGATGCTCAGCCTTGGCTTGCGCCATGACGAAGTGCGTCTGAGCATCGCCGACCACTTCTTCAGTGATGGCCGCGATGACTCCGGTGATCGGGTCTTGCGCGACCTTAACTACAGCGCAGGCCTCAGCTATCGCCTGGACGAGCACCACACCCTTTACACGCGCGTTGCGACCTCCTTCGAAACCCCGACGGTCAGCGAACTGGCGAACCCCACGGGAGGCGGTTTCAACAGTAGCCTGGAGCCGGCTCACGCCCTCAACCAGGAAATCGGCCTGAAGGGCGAAACCGCGCACTGGCGTTACGAAGCGGTGGCCTACCGCATCGACACACGCGATGAGCTGGTGCCTTATGTCGATGGCCGTACCTTCTACCGCAATGCCGGCTCCACTCGCCGCGACGGCCTGGAGCTGAGCGCGCGCTGGCAGCCCGACGAGCACTGGCAACTGACCACCGCCTACAGCCTCAATGACTATAGCTACCGCAGTTTCGAGAATTACGATGGCAAGCGCCTGCCGGGCATCCCCGTGACGAGCCTGTTTGGTGAGCTGAGCTATAGCCGGGACAACTGGTATGCACGCATCAACACCTCGGCCTACGACCGCCAGTACGCGGACAGCGCCAACACCGCACGGGTGGGTGGCTATGCGGTGGTTAACCTGCGAGCCGGCATGTCGCTCAAGGGCAGGGCGAAAAATCTGGAGCCTTATGTGGGGCTGGATAACCTCACGGACCGGCGTTACTACGACAACTTGCGGATCAATGACAATGCTGGTCGTTACTACGAACCTGCTCCAGGGCGGACGTTCTATGCGGGGCTGAAGGTGCAGTTCTGAATGGTGGGGGCAGTGCTCAGCTTGCGGTACACGAACGCGTACCGCTGATTTAGAAACTGATCTCAAGGACTGTCCGGGTCCTTAACCGAGTCCGGTTCTTCGAATGCGGAGCGCACGGCTTCCACAACACGTTCTGCCCGGTGAGCGTCGTCCAGTTGCGGATACGCTTTTTTCAGCTTGCCAGAAACCTGCCAGCCGTTCTCCTTGAGAGAACGAATGATCCGGCTCGCATCCTGATCCGGCATTTCCAGCACCTCTTTCAGCCGTTCCTGAGCACGCTGGAAAATAACCAGCACACGGGCCTCGTCTGCCATTTCGGTACGGACCGTATGCGCAACGACCTTAGCCGTGTAAAGAACGTGTTCGGTCAAATCTGGATAGCGCCATGCGAATTGCGCGTCGTTGTAGTCATCGAAGACAAGGTTGCTTTGTGTGCCATCTTTGTAGACGACGAGTTCGCCAAATCGATAGGATGCTGCGTATCGTTGCATGAGTGGCCGCGAAAACACCTCCAGCGTACGGTCGTAGCGTGCCCGGAAATCGATCGAGCTCGTGATGGTGGCCGACACTGGCAGGATCACGCCATCTGGCACCACTTTATCGCGGATCAGTGTGTCATTGATCAGGAAGCGATGGATCCGGCCATTGCCGTCCCGCATGGGGTGGATGTATACAAAAGCGAAAGCGATAGCCGCTGCTCGAGCCAGCGGCTCGGCGCCCCGCGTTGCCAGTTCGAATGCTTTCAGGCCTTCGAGCAGTTGCGGCAGCACCTCAAATTGCGGCGCAATGTAGTGCACGATGTCCTCGCGCATGGTCGCTTGCCCGACGAAGACCGGCGAGTGCCGAAGGCCAAGTCCGAGGGCGTCATGCCCCAAAATACCGGCTTGCAACCTGTGCAGGCTGTCGTTGCTCAGCGGATCCTCGATATGGCCACAGTACTTGGCGATCACGTGGGCAAACCGCTGGATCCTGTCGGCCTTGTCTGCCTCTTTCTCGATCAGAAAACTCGCACGCGACTCCTTGAATGTCAGCCAACTGGCTGTGCGCATGAGGATGTCTGCGCCAAAGGTCTGGTTCAGCTCGCGCAGTGCCGCATCCAGGTCAAATTGCAGTGCTTCCTGTACGGATTCGGTACGGCGGACCAAGGGGCAGAACTCCGGCACGCCGGGCAGATTATCGTTGATGCGCCAGCGCCGTATCCGCAGTGGCTCAACGCGGGTCAGGTACTGCAGTGGCGAAATGGCATCGACATAGCCGCCATTGTTGATATCTGGTACATCCAGCCGTTGTCCGGTCAGCCACTCGTACAGGAATCCGGTGCGGCGGGCATATTGGCCAAAGGGCGCTTGTCGGCACCAGGCTTCGATGGGCTCTGGGCCAACAGCCGCAAACAACCGGGCGAAAAACTCGAGGTGAATTTCTTCATACTTGAGCCCAAACTCGAAATGCCCCGCGAAGTCGTCCGTCGGCTGGTAGCTGGCCGGATACTTGCCCTCGATATGTCCGTTGCTCTCGCGACTCATCCGTCTTGTACCGATCACCGATTCGACGCGTAGGGGTTGTGCAAGTGCGATACCGTAGCGATCGGCGAGTGCCTTGAAACCTACTTGCATTGTCGAATCCCCTAATGAGAGCTGAAAAATGATAGCCAGAAGGAAATGGTGCGTGAAAACAGTAATTTGGTGGGCGCGAAAACGCTAACGATCACTTAGATTTGATAACGAATCTACTAGTTTTGCTGAAAACGATAACACGCTAGAGGCCCATTACAACCAGGCGTAAAGTCGGCGCTACGGATCTTTGATCCATGGCGGCAAGCCGGCCTCCTCGACGCTGGACGAGTCCTGGCAGGACACTGCCCACTGATGCTCGATCAGGGTGATAGCCGGCAGACATCGAATTTTCTTGCTCAGACCTCGAGCGGTGCGCGTTGCGCCAGCCGACCGGCGTGGGTCGGCGCCGGGGCCGCGCCGGGATGGCGTGCCTTGGCGGTTTCACGGCGCAGAATTGGGAGGACCTCGCTACCGAACAGCTCGAGCATTTCCAGCACTTCAGGCAGTGGGATACCGGCATGGTCGAAGAGGAACAGCTGGCGCTGGTAATCGCCGAACTGCTCGCGGAAGGTCAGGGTCTTGTCGATGATTTCCTGAGGGCTGCCGACTGACAAAGGGGTATCGCGCATGAACTCTTCCAGCGAAGGGCCATGGCCGTACACCGGCGCGTTGTCGAAGAACGGGCGGAAACGCTCGCGGGCGACTTGCGACTGGCGGTTGACGTAGATGTGCCCGCCAAGCCCGACGATGGCCTCCTGAGGAGTGCCATGGCCGTAGTAGGCGTAGCGAGAGCGATAGAAGGTGACCAGGCGCTGGAAGTGACCCTTGGGCCAGAGGATATGGCTGGCAAAGAAACCGTCCCCGTAGCGCGCCGCCTGTTCGGCGATCTCTGGGGTGCGGATCGAGCCATGCCAGACGAACGGTGGCAGGCCGTCCAGTGGACGCGGAATCGAGGTAAAACCACGCAGTGGCGTGCGGAAGCGCCCCTCCCAGTCGATGTTCTCCTCCCGCCAGAGCTGGTGCAACAGGTCGTAGTTGTCCAGTGCCAGGGGCAGCCCCTGCATGATGTCCTTGCCGAACCAAGGGTAGACCGGCGCGGTGTTGCCGCGCCCGAGCATCAGGTCCATGCGCCCACCCGACAGATGCTGCAGCACGGCATATTCCTCGGCCAGGCGTACCGGGTCGTTGGTGGTGATCAGCGTGGTCGAGGTGGAAAGAATCAGGCGGGAGGTCTGTGCGGCAATGAATGCCAGCAGCGTCGTGGGCGACGAGGTCACGAACGGTGGGTTGTGGTGTTCGCCGGTTGCGAACACGTCCAGGCCGATTTCCTCGGCTTTGAGGGCGATGCGCACCATGGCCTGCAGTCGCTCGGCTTCGCTCGGGGTACGTCCAGTGGTCGGGTCGCGGGTCACGTCGCCGACGCTGTAGATTCCGAATTGCATCCTTGCCTCCAGTAGTCGAGATTTTTTTCGATTGTACGCATGTACGCGAACTGTTCAACTCCTTTTCCCCGGCGTATTATCGTCCTGTCGCCGGCGCTTTGGCCGCGACGTCCATGGATAAGCAGACAAGGAGACCCTTCATGCCAGAAGTCATCGTCTATGCAACCGCCGGCCGTTCCGAGCAGCAGAAGAAGAAATTGCTGCGTTCGGTCACCGAGGCCGTTGCCAGCAGCTTCGAAATTGCCCGCGAGCACGTGGTGGTGCAGATCGTCGAGGCACAGCCTGGCGACAAGGCCAAGGGCGGGATCCCTTTCGACGAGCGTTGATGCCCACCTGGGGGACGGTGTGCGGCACCGTGTCTTTCTATGCATTGCCTTACAGATATCTGGGCAGTGCCCTGTGCGAGCTGATGTTTAACGGTGTTTTCAACCCGTTTTCTGTGAATGGCGTTTACATGCGGCCTTTTACAGAAAGACTGTACGAAGGGCTTGCAACAGTACGACTGTATGCGTACATTGGCCTCGTTCGATGTCGACACGGACCCCAGGATTTATCCCACCCAGCAAGGAGCTGAACATGAAGACATTGATGCAGTGGCGTGACCTGCCTGCCGAGGCGGAGGAATGGATGGCGCGTATCGAGGCGGTACGGCCGCTGATCCTGCGGCATAGCGACTACGCCGAAGAACACGGTGAAACCCATCCCGAAGTCATGGCCGAGCTGTTCAAGCTGGGCTTTTCCCGTCTGTGCGTGAGCAAGGCCTTTGGTGGCCAGCAACTGGATATCCGCGTCATTTCGCAGATCGTACAGCGCCTGGCCGCGCTGGATGCCTCGGTCTCGTGGCAGGTCATGGTGCAGGTCGCCATGGGGCGCCTGGCCGACTACCTGCCTGAGCAGGCCGCGCAGGAAATCTACAGTTCCTGCCACGGCTTCGTGGTGGGCGCGATCCATTCGGGCGGCGAAGCCATCGCGGTCGAGGATGGCTACCGTGTGAGCGGCAAGTGGGGCTTTGCCAGCGGCTCGGCGCACGCTGACTGGCTGGTGTGCACTGCGACGCTCAAGCAGGAAGTCGCCGACGGTTCGCAACCCCAGGTGCGCATGTTCTTCGTGCCGCGCAACGAGTGCCGCATCATCAAGACCTGGGATGTGCTGGGCATGCGCGGCACTGGCAGCAACCACTTTGAGTGCAGCAATGTTTGGGTTCCAGCCCATTACTGCGTCGACACCGAGGCGCTGAAGAAAGCGCCGGCACCGCGTGATTCCCTGGCTTACAAGGTGGGCTACTACGACTTCGGCACCATCGCCGCGATGGGAACTGTGCTGGGCGTTGCCAAGGGCGCGCTGGAGTATTTTCGCGACGAGCGCACCGTGCCGGCCGACGAAGGCGTGGCCGCCCTGACCTGCGAGAAGACCGGCATCGTGCTGGCGCAACTGCACACCGCCCAGCTGTTGCTTGAGGATGCCATCAGCCACGCCCAACAGGCCGATGGCGATGGCCTGAACGTGCGGGTCGGGTTGGCTGGGTCGATGCTCAACGAGCATGCCGTCAACGCGGTCAACCAGCTCCATGGCCTGACCGGCTCCAAGGGGGTCTACAAGGCGTGTGCGCTGGAGCGCAGCCTGCGCGACATCCATGTCGGTTCCAAGCATTTTGTCCTGTCGCCGTTGAACCTGTTCGGCCTGGGCAAGCTGTATCTGGGCAAGGCGCAGACCAGCAAGATCTATTGATCGGGCGGCATCGGTCGTCCATCCGTGACAGTCAGTTCGTGCGGCTCCCGGTCAACCCGGTCGGGCCAGGGCTGATGCAGGTTGGAGTTTTTTAAATGTTGAATTTCCAGGCGGTCGCCGTCAGAGGCGACAGGGGGTAAGTCATGCGGGCGAAACACTATCTAGGGAAGGTAACGGCGTCGGTGGTCACGCTTGTTGTGCTGGGCGGCTTGACGCTGCGTTACATGGCTCACGGAGAGGAACCGGCGCCCGCCCCTGCACTGGTACCCGCGGCACTGGCTCTGGTCCGGCAAGTGCCGTACACCTATTACCAGGTCGCCATCGGCCAGATCGAGGCTCGCCAGCAGGTGCTGCTGTCGGCCGAGGTCAGTGGGCAGGTGGTGGCGCTGGCCTTCGACTCGGGCGACCGGGTCAAGGCGGGCAATGTGGTGGTCAGGCTCAACACTTCGCCGGAGGAGGGTGAGCTCACCCGCCTGCGTGGCGAGTTCGAGGCCGCCAAGACCCATTACGCACGGCTGCAGGCGCTGGCGCGCAATGGTGCCGAGAGCCAGCGGGCGCTGGACAGCGCACGGGCGCAGTTCGATGCGGCCAAGGGCAACCTGGAGAACATCCAGGCGCAGATCGCGCAGAAGACCATCCGGGCACCATTCTCCGGCGAGCTGGGCATCCGCCAGGTTCACCTGGGCGACTACGTCCAGGCTGGCCGACCGTTGGCCACGCTCACCGACCTCAACGGGCTGCGGGTCAACTTCACCGTGTCCGAGCGTGACAGTGCCAGCATCGTCAAGGGGCAGGCCGTGGAAGTGGCGGTCGATGCCTGGGGCGGCATGACGTTCGAAGGCGTGGTCAGCGCCATCGATCCGCAGGTCAACAATTCCCATGTGATTCGTGTCCAGGCGCTGCTCAAGGACCATCAGGACAAGCTGCGCCCGGGCATGTACGCCAAGGTGAAGGTGCAACTGCCGGGCAAAGACGAGCTGGTCGTGCCGGAGACCGCGATCACCTACAACGCCTATGGCGAGAGCGTCTTCGTCACCTACGAGGAAAATGGCCAGAAGAAGGTGCGGCGCAAGAACATCAGCATCGGCGAGCGTCGCGATGGCTTGGCGGTGGTGCTCAAGGGGTTGCAGGCCGGTGAAGAGGTGGTGACGTCCGGGCAGATCAAACTGCAGGACGGCGTTGCCATTGAGCCCGTGACCGACACGGTGCGACTGAACGTCCAGCGCTGAGGAGCGATCATGCATTTCACTGATATTTTCCTGCGCCGCCCGGTGCTGGCGCTGGTGGTCAGCACGTTGATCCTGCTGTTCGGGATCATGGCTTTCAGCAAGCTTCCGGTGCGTCAGTACCCGATGCTGGAAACCTCTACCATCACTATCACTACCCAGTACCCCGGCGCCTCGTCGGAACTGATGCAAGGCTTCGTGACGCAACCGATCAGCCAGGCCGTGGCCTCGGTCGAAGGCATCGACTACCTGTCGTCCACCTCTACCCAGGGAAAGAGCCTGGTGACCGTGCGCATGCAGCTCAACAGCAACTCGATCAATGCTCTGACTGAGGTGATGGCCAAGGTCAACCAGATCCGTTACAAGCTGCCCGAAGAAGCTTATGACCCGGTGATCGAGCGCACCTCGGGCGGCTTCACCAGTGTCGCCTACGTGGCGTTTTCCAGCGAGCAGCTGTCGATGCCCGAAGTGGCCGACTACATCTCGCGAGTGGTCGAGCCGATGTTCTCGGGGATCGATGGTGTCGCCAAGATCAACGTGCTGGGCGGGCAGACCCTGTCCATGCGCCTGTGGCTTGACCCGGACTTGCTGGCCGGCTACGGCATCACGGGCCAGGACGTGGCGGATGCGATCAAGGAAAACAACTTCCAGGCCGCGCCCGGCCAGGTCAAGGGCCTGTATGTGGTCAGCAACCTGCGGGTCAACACCGACCTGAGCAGCGTCGACGACTTCAAGGACATGGTCCTGCGCAACGACAACGGCAACATCATCCGGGTGCGCGACGTCGGTACCGTGGAGCTGAACGCCGCGTCGTTCGACACCAGCGGTGCGATGAGCGCGGTCCCGGCGATGTTCCTGGGCCTCGACGCGGCTCCCACCGGCAACCCACTGACCATCGTCAACGCGGTCAAGGCACTGATCCCCGAAATCGAGAAGACCCTGCCGCCAGGCGTCAAGGTGCAGATCCCGTTCGAGGTGGCGCATTTCATCCAGTCGTCCATCGACGAGGTGACCCATACCCTGGTCGAGGCACTGTTGATCGTGGTCCTGGTCATCTACCTGTGCCTGGGCACCTTCCGCACCGTGCTGATTCCCCTGGTGACCATTCCGCTGTCGATGCTGGGTGCAGCGGTGCTGATGCAGATGTTCGGTTTCAGCCTGAATCTGCTGACCTTGCTGGCGATGGTGTTGGCGATCGGCTTGGTGGTGGATGACGCCATCGTGGTGGTGGAGAACGTTCACCGTCACATCGAAGAAGGCAAGACACCGTTCGAGGCGGCCTTGCTCGGCGCCCGTGAGGTGGCCGGCCCGGTGGTGGCGATGACCTTCACCTTGGCGGCGGTGTATGCGCCTATCGGTCTGATGGGGGGGCTGACCGGGACGCTGTTCAAGGAGTTCGCGCTGACCCTGGCCGGCTCGGTGGTGGTATCAGGCATCGTCGCCCTCACGCTGTCGCCGATCATGAGCACCCGCCTGCTCGATGCCAAGTCGAGCGAAGGCTACATGGCGCGCAGGGCCGAGGCTTTCTTCAGTTGGCTGGCCGAGCGTTATGGCAAGTTGCTGGGCATGTCGTTGTCCATGCGCTGGATCAGCCTGGCCATCGCCCTGGTGATCTTCTTCAGCCTGCCAGTGCTGTACAAGTCGGCGCAGAGCGAACTGGCCCCGCTGGAAGATCAGAACATCCTGCTGACCGCGATCAAGGCGCCGCAGCATGCCAACATCAATTATGTCGAGGCGTTTTCCCAGAAGCTCCACGAGGTGTTCCAGGAATTCCCCGAAGGCTACAGTGACTGGGTGGCCAACGGTACCGACGGCTTGTCCAATAGTGTCGGCGGCATCAACCTGGTGGATTGGGACAAGCGCGAGCGCAGTGCCAATCAGATCCAGCCACTGCTACAGCAACGGGTGAGCCAGATCGAAGGCACCAGCATCTTCGTCTTCCAGATGCCGCCGCTGCCAGGTTCCACAGGTGGCCTGCCGGTACAGATGGTGGTGCGCAGCGACCAGGACTACCAATTACTGTTCGACGTAATGGACAAGCTCAAGGCCAGTGCTCGCAGTAGCGGCCTGTTCGCTGTGGTCGACAGCGACCTTGACTTCAACAACCCGGTGGTCGAGGTTCAGGTCGACAGGGCCAAGGCCAATGCCATGGGTATCCGCATGAGCGACATCGGCAGGACGCTCAACAGCCTGATCGGCGAGAAGTACGTCAACCGGTTCGCCTACCATGGCCGTTCCTACGATGTGATTCCCCAGTCGGTGCCCCAGGACCGCCTGACCCCCGAGGCGCTCAATCGCTACTACGTCAAGGACCAGCATGGCAACCTGGTGCCGCTGTCGACCCTGGCTACCATCCAGGTCAAAGTCGAGCCGAACCTGCGTCCGCAGTTCAACCAGCAGAATGCCGCGACCTTCCAGGCCATCCCGATGCCAGGCGTGACCCTGGGCGACGCCGTGGCCTTCCTGAGCGAGCAGGCCAGGCAGTTCCCGGCTGGCTACACCTACGACTGGCAGTCCGATACCCGGCAATATGTGCAGGAGGGCAACACCTTGGTGCTGACCTTCGCCTTCGCCCTGGTCATCATCTACCTGGTGCTGGCAGTCCAGTACGAAAGCTTCATCGACCCGTTCATCATCCTGATCAGTGTGCCATTGTCGATCTGCGGGGCGCTGCTGCCGCTGGCGCTGGGCTACACCTCGCTGAACATCTACACGCAGATCGGCCTGATCACGCTCATAGGGCTGATCAGCAAGCACGGTATCCTGATGGTAGCGTTCGCCAACGAACTGCAGATGCAGCACGGCATGGGCAAGCTGGAGGCGATCCGGCATGCGGCCGAGGTGCGCCTGCGGCCAATCCTGATGACCACTGCGGCCATGGTGGTGGGGCTCGCACCGTTGATCTTCGCCACCGGCGCGGGTGCCAACAGCCGCTTCGGCTTGGGCCTTGTGATTGTCGTCGGCATGTTGATCGGCACCTTGTTCACGCTTTTCATCCTGCCGACGGTCTACAGCCTGTTGAGCACTGGCAGGCAGCCAAAGGTGCTGCCCGTCGCGGAGCACGACGGCCAGGTCATCGATGCCGCGGCGCGGGGATAATCCAATGTTGAAAATGACACGATGTGCACGGCCGCTGTCGCTGGCGGCCCTGGTGGTAATGGGTGGTTGCGTGAACTACGCCGGCATCGACCATCGTCAGACCCTGCTGACCCCCGAGGGAGCGCCTTCGGCGTCCCTGGCCGACGCGCGGCTGCCAGCCGCGCCTTGGCCGACCGACAATTGGTGGCAGCAGTATGCCGATGCCCAGCTCGACCGTCTGGTGGCCAAGGCCTGGGCGAGCAACCCCGGATTGCAGGAAGTGCGGGCGAGGGCGGACAAGGCCAACGCCTACCAGGAATACTACGACGCCGACCGTGCTCCACAGGTCGATGCCGCAGGTGGTGTGTCCCGCTCGCGGCTGTCGCGCAGCGAGGACTTCGCCGGACAGGGCAATCGCTATGTCAGTGTGCGCAGCCTGGGCGTGACCTTCGACTACGACCTTGACTTGTGGGGCGGTAAGCGCAGTGCCTGGGAGGCTTCGGTCAACCAGGCCCGGGCCGCGGAGGTCGAGCTGCAGTCGGCGCGCTTGCTGCTGGCCGCCAACGTGGTCAAGGCCTACAACCAGCTGACCTATGCCTGGGACGTGGTCGACCTGAGCGAGCGTGATCTCAAGCGTTTGCGCAACCTGCAGAGCCTGACCGGTGACCGCTTCCATAACGGTTTGGACAACAAGTCCCAACTGCAGCGGGTCGATGGCCTGGTGGCGCGCGCCGAGGCGAGCCTGCTGGGGGCGCGCAGCGATGTGGAAATTGCCCGCCTGCAGCTATCGGCCCTGCTCGGCGCGGGCGTTGACGGTGCCCGCGACATCGTCCGGCCCAAGCCGCTGAAAAGCACCGAGGCGGCGCTGCCGGAGAGCCTGCCTGCCGAACTGCTTGGGCGGCGTCCAGACATCGTCGCGGCCCGCTGGCGGGTTGAGGCCGAGTCTCGCACGGTGGCCTCGGTGAAGACCCGTTTCTATCCCAACATCAACCTGCGTGCCGCAGGCGGTATCCATGCCATGTCTGGCGACAGTTTCAACGACACCGTCAGCCGGTTCTGGAACATCACGCCAACCGTGACCGTGCCGTTGTTCGATGCCGGTCGCCTGCGTGCCGACCTCAAACAGAGCAACGCCGACCTGGACCTGGCGATCGCCCGCTACAACGCCACGTTGAACACGGCGTTGCACCAGGTCGCGACGTCGGTGACCGAATTGCAGGCCGTCAACCGGCAGATCGGCCTGCAGCGTACTGCGCGCGATACGGCCCAGTCGTCCTTCGACCTGGCTGTAGAGCGGTTTGAAGTCGGGGAAAACAACTTCCTCGATTCGCTCAATATCGAGGAGCAATTGATTGAGGACGAACTGCGTCTTGCCCTGTTGAGCAGCAAGCAGATTGACTCGGCAGTGGGCCTGGTGACGGCACTGGGCGGTGGTTACCAGCCCGAGTCAGTGAACGTTCAGTAGATGCCCGTCTTCCGGCGCCAGGGTTGCATTCTGGCGCCGGCTTTACACCTTGAAACAATCCCTTTATCCGCCCCGCATGGTTTTCAACCCTTTGTTTTGCAAGGCCCAATGGGTTGCGCCTCAAGGGCATCCGGTAGCACGTTTGCCGTGTCTGGCTCACGGAGCGCTGCAAAACTGGTGTATAGTCCTACATTGCTCGTACTAACAAACAGTCGCGATTCCAGATGCAGACAGCCATAGGCTGACGGCCCGAGGTCAATGGGAGATTGCTTTCCCCCAAGGGCGCGACATGGAATCGTACCTGTTCAATACGAGGAAACCGCTGTGCCGACGCGCTTCCATGCTTCAGTACGCGGTGATCCTTGTAAGGTTATTGAGGTATCGCATGTACACTGCCAACCACCCCAGCATTGAACAGATCCGCCTGGAAAACGTCCTGACAGCACTTGGCAATCCGTTGCGCCTGACCGTGCTGAAGGTACTTTCCGATGGTGAGGAACACCCTTGTGGGCGCATTCTCAAGGGGGCATCGAAATCGACCATGACCCACCATTGGCGTGTCCTGCGTGACAGCGGTGTGATCTGGCAACGCCCTTATGGTCGCGAGAACCTGCTGTCGATTCGCCGCGAAGACCTGGAGAGCCGTTTCCCCGGGCTGTTGAGCTCTCTGCTCGAAGCCGTTGCGAATGACCCGCAGACCGTGCAGGTCATTCGCGACAACGAAGCACGTTTGGAGGAAGGCTGAGTCGCCTTCCTTCCTGGGCGCGCCCCTGGCTCAGATCGCCAGCTTGAGCGGCGCGCCTGTTTCCTGCAGCCGTTTCCAGAATCCAGGCACGAAGCATTCTGCAATCAGCAGCGGTTGGCCATCGCGCGTGAAGCGCGAACGGCGGGCCAGCAGGCCTACGCAAGGCTGGCCCAGTGACTGGGCCAGGCGCAGCAGTGGCGAATCGCCCTGCGGGCGCTGGCACTCGAAAGCACCTCGATGGATCGCTGTCGAGGTGTACAGCATGCTGCCCAGGGGTTGGTTGCCATAGCCCGCCAGCTCCGGCCAGGCCGGCAGGTCATTGTGCATGGGGGTCAGGCTGCGTGCGCAGACCATGACCTGGCCATCGACCTTCAATGCCACTTCGCGGATCCAGACCGGCAGGCCCGGGGCGATGCCCAGGGCCCGTGCTTCACCCTGTCCGGGAAGCGCGACCCGTTGCCCGGCCACTTCCAGGCCGAACTGACCCAGCGCCTTCAGGCGCAGGGTCAGTGAGCCGGGGGCGAACAGCCAGTGATGCTGATCGTCGCAGAGGCCAGGCAGCGGCAGTGAAGTCCAGAAATCGTCCATAGCGCGTGTTCTCCGGAAAACTCAGGCGGCTGGCTGGCTGGCCACGGCGATCCGGTGATACGCCCGGTCGAAATAGATCAGACCTTCCGGGTACTGGGCACTGTCGATATTCAGTACCTGGCAGTAGAAGATGCTGTGGCTGCCCACGCTGTGGATTTCGCTGATCCGGCAGTCGAAGCACACCAGTGCCTCGTCCATCGTCGGTGCGCCACTGTGGCCGGTGGACCACTTGGTGGCGAGGAAACGCTGCTCCATGTCCAGGTGTTTATTGGCGAAAATACCCGACAGATGCTGATGGTCGCCGCGCAGCACGTTTACGCATAGCACGCCGTTTTCTTCGAAGCTGCTGCGCTGGCGTGACTGGCTGTTCATGCACACCAGAAGGGTAGGTGGAGTGTCGGTGACACTGCAGACCGCCGAGGCCGTGAAACCGTGCCTGCCGCTGGGGCCGTCGGTGCTGATGATCGAGACGGCGCCGCCTAGTCGGGCCATGGCATTTCTGTAAGTGGCAACATCCATTGCTGAAACGCTCCATTATTGATTGAGTGTGGCAGTCCTTAGCGAAAAACCTTTAGCTATCATGCATGTACGCCATTGTCGATACTTTGTAAGCCAGGGTTGACGGACCCCTCTGGCGGACGCATATCATTGATTGTACGGATGTATTAGTACAATACAAATATTTTTGTAGCGCAGTCTATCTATTGCCTGTGAAACCCGCGTGGTATGAGGCGCGTGAGCCACAGGTGGACGTGAATGACGCTTTAAAATCTCGGGCTGTGACTGCCCTGGTCGCGGTCCACCCGCTGTGAGAAGGGAGAAGTAGATATGAGTGGTCGTGGAAGACCCCGGGAATTTGACCGACACCAGGCGCTGGTCAAAGCCATGCTGTTGTTTTGGGACAAGGGCTACGATGGGGCGTCGCTGAATGAGCTGATGGCCGCGATGAACATCAAGTCCCCCAGCCTCTATGCCGCCTTCGGCTCCAAGGAAGACCTGTTTCTGGAAGCGCTGGAGCTCTACTGGTCGACAGTTGGCGAGGAGATCTGGAGCGAGTTGTACAAATACGAGCGGGCACAGGACTCGATCCACGCCGTCCTGCTGGCAACCGCGAGAAGCCTGACCCGTGAGGACCGACCGCATGGTTGCTTTGTTACCCAGACCGATCTCAAGTCACCGTTGCCCAACCTCAGGGTCGGACTCAAGGTGCTGCGCTGCAAGCCGTTCGAGATGCTGAAGAACCGCTTGCGTCTTGGTCAGGCCAGTCGGGAAATCAGTGAGCACGTCGATTGCGAGAGCGTGGCCAATTATTATGGTGTGGTCCAGCGCGGGATGGCGATGGTCGCACGCGATGGCTCGCCACGGGACACGTTGGAAAAAGTGGCAGGCCATGCCATGGGCACTTGGGACACCATCGTTCCGCATCACCTGGCGCACTGACGCCCACTCTCTAGCTGGCCTTTGGCCAGCTCTTGTGTTTATCCTCCCTCGACTCAGCCACTAGAGTGGCCGCCCTCGTCTTTGTCACGCCTGTGCATTTATGTGCAGGCTGCACGTTAAATTCTGCTTTTTTTCATACAATCGAAACATTTTTATGTGTTCTGGCCCCGCTTAAATTTTCTAACGACCAGCACAGAAAACGTGTTGCCTCGGCAATTTGTATGTACTAGGATGTGCGAACAGTACTAATTGACTAGTACATTATTTCCTTCGCAAGGCCGCTCAATTTCCCCCTGCTCAGCAGGGCGAGCCCCACCAAGGACTGGCAAGCAGGACGCTGGTAGAAGCACCGCTCAGGCGGCAGCAACGACAGTGTCCGAACACGCAAGGGAGTGTGTGATGCAGACAACATGGCTTGTCGAAATAGGAACGCGCGTCTCGCCCGACAGCTGTATCGGCGAAGCGACCTGGGTTCGCGCTGGCAACCAGTTGGAAGGGGTGACCCTCGGTCAAGGTTGCTTCGTCGGCTTCAACTGCCATCTCGAGCACCTGGAAGTGGCCGATCGCGGCATGCTGGCCACCGGTGTCGTCGCCCGTGGTACCCGTGAGCGTCCGATCAGTATCGGGCGGGGCGCCTGGGTCGGCGCCCGGGCCACCCTTGCGCCTGGTGTGCGTATTGGGGCCGGTGCGGTTGTGGCCGCTGGCGCTCTGGTCAACGAGGACGTCGAACAGGATTGCATCGTCGTAGGTCGCCCCGCACGGATCATTGCTCGTCGGCAGATCCGTGAGGATGGCTGGCCGGATCCTGCACCTGTGCTGCAGAAAGTGCTCAAGCGCCAGCGAGAAGGGTTGCCGTCTTTCCTCGACCCTGAATCCTGCGCGATGGACCGTGTGCGCCAGCTCAATCCGCAACTGGCCGCCTGGCGGATCGGGGAGGGTGCGCTGATCGATGCCGAGCTTCGCGGCGGCCCCTTGGTGCAGGTCGGTGCGGACTGCGTGCTGATCGGGCGCAGTACCCGACTTGGCGGAATGCACGAGCTTGGCGGCATCACCCTTGGCGAGCAGGTCGTGCTCGGGCGCGGGGTGGTCATCGAAGGCGCTGGCGGTGTCAGCATCGGCGCGCACAGCTGTCTCGGCGACCATGTCACCCTGGTTTCCTCGTCCCATGATCACGGTTTTCGGTCGCTGCCCTGGAAGGCTGCGCCGATCCGCATTGGCAAGCGTTGCCACATCGGTGCCGGCGCGCTGATCGTCGGTCCCGTTGCTCTGGGCGACGACGTGAGGGTCGAACCCTACGCCGTCGTCATCCGCGATGTACCCGCAAAATCCGTAGTCAAAGGCATCATTCAACTCAAGGAGGAAGTCGCATGATTCTGTTCGCCCCCGCTCCAACGGGATCTGGTCACAACATGCGTGTGCTGTCGATCGGTCGTGCTCTGCGCGAGCGCAATCCTGGTATCGAACTAACGGTGGCCCTGGCCTCGCTGCAGGATGTGTTCACCCCGATGTTCGAAAGCTCCGGCATCGATGTGATTGATGTGGCCGGGCAACTGATGGACTATTCAAAAAAGAGCAATCTGTCGCGCCAGCTCGACTGGGGCAGCTACATTGCCGGCTATATTTCCAACACCTTCCTGTCCAGCGAGCGCATGCTTGCTTACCTGGCGATCATCGAGGAACACAAGCCTCGCGTGGTGATCTCCGACTTCAACATGGCAGCCTGCCTCGCGGCGATTTTCAGTCGCACGCCCCTGGTGTTCGTCACCGAGCGGTATGACTTCACCCTCTGTCAATTGACCGACCAGGACCTGAGCGAAGGTGGTTTCGAGCTCAATACCGAAGACCTCAAGCGTGCGCGCAAGGCCCTGCACAAGCAGTTCTCGTGGATGATCGAACAAAGTCAGCTGGTGCTGACCGACAAACCGTACATCCCGGAGATGGACAACGGTACGCCGGTGGCCAGCGCACTGAAGGAAGGCAAGGCACACTTCGTCGGGCCAATGATCCGCGACTTCAGCCAGACCAACGCCTCTACCGTGCGGGCTGACCTCGGCCTGGGCGACGGACCTTTCATTGTCGCCTCCATCAGTGGTACCACCATGTTCGCCGAGAGCAAGCAGAGCCTGCTCAATGCTTACCTGGAGGCGTTCGAGAAGCTGCGCACCGAGCGTCCCGAACTGAAGATGGTACTGCTCGGGCGCCAGGACATCACGCCACGGGAGGGTGTCATCAGCGTGCCTTACTACCCGGACTGGATGGGCCTGCTGCGCGAGGCCAGCTTGTTGGTGTCGGCGCCAGGTTGGATCACTGTCACCGAGATCGCGGCATTGAACATTCCGACCCTGTTCGTGCTGCCGTCGAAATCCGAGTACCACGAAGCCGAAGCGCTCGAGCGCCTGGCACGCCTTGGCTTCCCGACCTATCTCGGTTGCCAGGCCGCGACCATCGCCGAGTTGATCGATGCCGAACTGGACAAGGACACAGGTACCCCCAGCTACTTCGGCGCGCACCAGCGTGTGGCCTCGCCTGACGGGCTCGGCGCCCAGCGTGCGGCCAGCCGGATCCTCAGCCTGGCGCAGTAAGCGTGAACATCCACAGTACTTTCAGGGAGGGTGCCATGCACAGCACCTCATTTACCTTCTTGACCGACGCCTTGATGGACCGGGAAGTGGGTGGCTTTCTCGCCATCACCGATGCGGCTGGCGCGTTGCGCATCAGCAGTGACAAACGTCTGGAAGATCAGGTGGCAGCAACCTTGTTCTTCACCCATCATGGCGACGAACAGCAGGCCGAGTTCGCCTTGGCCGGGCTGCTGGCGCTGCACGACGGCGAGCAGGAGGGGTTTACCGAGCTGGCCGACCGGCACTGGAACGCGCACGGGTCCGGTCGCTGTCGGACCCTGGCGCTGCAGTTCGACGCCCTGCGCGCGTTGCTCGAGTTCCGCCGCCAGCGGCGTGACGATGCCCGACTGCAGGGGGTGACCAAAGGTGTTCTGCAGCGCTTGGAGCAGGTGTACGACAGTCGCCTGTTCGGCGGCGTGCTCAGCAGCGACTGGACGACAGTCGTCGACGGTCCTATGCCGTTGGAGCTGGACATCGCCGCGCTGAACCTTCTGTGCAGCCTGTGCACCTGCAAGGGCGACAACCCCTTGCCCGCGCACCTGCAGCAGCATGTGTGGAAGCTCGAGGACGAAGTGCGTGCCGAGCTCGACGGGCTGGGCGCCGGCCCGCTGCGCCAGACCGCCAGCCGTGCCCGTGCCGTATCGGCACTGGTGCGCTGGGCCCGGGCCAACAGCCACCAGGAAATGCTGCAACTGGCGCGCAAGCTGCTCGACGACACCCTCGAGCGCCTGCATGACAGCGCCTACGGCGGTTACTGGGACCGTCTGCGCTACGACCAGCGCGTCGGCGCCGACTGGCTGACTTCGTTCAAGCGCAATGAGTCGCCGTTCCCGATCAAGACCAGCTTGGACGTGGCCTTGCTGCTCGAGGCGCTGGAGCTGGCGCACCCGGGCGAGACCAGCGTGCGTCGCGAGCAACTGCTCAAGGCGTTGGCCGACTTCCATGACAGCCGCCATGGTGGGTTCTTCCTCGGCAAGGGGTATTTCTGGTCGACGCCGGTCGATCCGACCGTGCCGTTCATTCGCCAGTTCTGGGCGCCGCCCCGACAGCTGGGTGTGTTCCACATTGGCAATCTTTCATACCTGCCGCTGCATATCAAAAGCCTTGAAGGGCAGTTGGCCTGCCTGGGCGCACTGCGGGCGCATGGCGCAGTCCTGCCGCAAGCATCGGCGCCGACGAAGGTCGACGCCAGCATCCTGCGTGTCGTGAACAACCGCGGCCGGCTGGAACAGCCTCACCTTGGACAATCGCCAGCGCTGGATGTCGATCTGCCGGCCTATTTCGCCTGGCTTAGCCAGGCGCGTTCATCCCTGACTGTGCCATATGGCCTGACCGCGGAAATGGCGCCCCAGGGTTTTCGCGCCGACCGTTGCTGGCAAGTGTTCTCAGCGCTGCATGTGATCTCAGACCTGTATGCCCTCAAGGCGGACATCGACGACACGGCCAGCCTGGTTGCCTGCATCCAGGGTTCGCAGAACGTCGATGGCGGGTTTTCCGAGCAGCCTGGCCAGCTCAGCGATGTTTTCGCCACTTACTGCGCAGTGATTTCCCTGCGCCTGCTGGGTAGCGAACCGCGTGCGGTGCAAGCCTGCGTGGCCTACCTGCACCAATGTCAGCAGGCCGATGGCGGCTTTGGCAACGTACCGGGCTACCAGTCGGACATCTGGCACAGCAATCTGGCAGCGCTGTCGCTGCATGTGCTGGGGGCGCAGGCGAGCGAGCCGCAGGCGCTGCTGGATTTCATCCTGGCGTGCCGTCACGCCGACGGTGGCTTCGCCAACCGTCCGGGCAACCCGCCGGATACCTTCTCCACCTACCGGGCCCTGTCGCTGCTGCATGCGCTGGACCGCGAGCTGGTCGACCCTTCCGCCACCGTGTCCTGGCTGCAAGGGCTGCAACAACCGCAAGGGGCGTTCCTCTATCGCCCGGGCAAGGCGGTCAGCCTGGTCGGCAGTTACATGGCCGTTGCTGCCCTGTACCTGCTCGATGCCCACCCGCGCGACGTGCTGGGCGTCCAAGCCTGGATCGCCCAGCACCAGAAGCAGGACGGCGGTTTTGGCCCGCTGAACACTACGTCGGCGACCACCGACGAAAGCTTCACCTGCATCCAGTCGCTGCTGATCCTCAAAGGGGCGCTCAGCAAGTACTGGGTCGCCCTGGTCAACTGAACCCGCTGAACGGACGCGTCACATTCATTACAGGAGTACTTGCGTGAATATCTTGATTACCGGCGGTGCGGGCTTCATCGGCTCGGCTGTGGTCCGTCATCTGATCGAACAGACCGATTGCCAGGTGGCCAACGTCGATGCCCTGACCTATGCCGGCAACCTCGAGTCGCTGACGAGCGTCTGCGATTCCAAACGCTATCGCTTCTACCAGGCCGACATTTGTGACAAGACCCGGTTGAAGCAGATTTTCAGCGAGTTCCAGCCTCAGGCGGTGATGCACCTGGCGGCTGAATCCCACGTCGACCGCTCCATCGAGGGGCCGGATGCGTTCGTGCGAACCAACGTGCTGGGGACCGCGACCCTGCTGGAAGTCGCTCGGGCCTATTGGAACGGCCTGGAGCCAGAGGCCCGCGCAGCGTTTCGCTTCCACCATGTTTCCACTGACGAAGTGTTCGGCGATCTGGAAGGGACCGACGACTACTTCACCGAGGACACGCCCTATGCGCCCAGCTCGCCATATTCGGCGAGCAAAGCCGGCAGCGATCACCTGGTCCGTGCCTGGGGGCGCACCTATGGCCTGCCGGTGCTGGTGACCAACTGCTCGAACAACTATGGCCCCTGCCATTTCCCGGAGAAGCTCATCCCGCATGTCATCCTCAACGCGCTGCATGGCAAGCCGCTTCCGGTCTACGGCAACGGGTCACAGGTCCGCGACTGGCTGCATGTCGAGGACCATGCCCGTGCCCTTTACACTGTACTGACCCGTGGCGCGGTGGGGCAGACCTACAACATCGGTGGCCACAACGAGCGACGCAACCTCGAGGTGGTACAGGGCATTTGCGCCCTGCTCGAGGAGTTGCAGCCGAACAAGCCGGAAGGCGTGAGGGCCTACAGCGACCTGATCGAGTTCGTCAGCGATCGTCCGGGGCATGACCAGCGTTACGCGATCGACGCTGGCAAGATCGCCGACGAGCTGGGTTGGACTCCGCAGGAAACCTTCGAGACCGGCCTGCGCAAGACCGTGCAGTGGTACCTGGACAACCGCGGCTGGTGGCAGCGCGTGCTCAACGGCGCCTACCGCCTGGAACGCCTGGGTAACGCCGCCTGATCCTTACACCTTCATTCATGTTTCAAGGGAGCTGTTTCATGAACAAGACCAAGTACAAAGGCATCCTGCTGGCCGGTGGTTCGGGCACCCGCCTGCACCCGATCACCCTGGGGGTGTCCAAGCAATCCCTGCCGATCTACGACAAGCCGATGATCTACTATCCACTGTCGGTCCTGATGCTGGCAGGTATCAGTGAAATCCTGGTGATCTCCACGCCGACCGACCTGCCGGGCTTCCAGCGCATGCTGGGCGATGGTAGCCAGTTTGGCATCAAGCTCAGCTATGCCGAGCAACACAGCCCGGACGGGCTGGCCCAGGCGTTCATCATCGGCAAGGAGTTCGTTGGCGACGACAACGTCTGCCTGGTGCTGGGAGACAACATCTTCTACGGCACCCAGTTCAGCGAGACGCTGCGGCAGGTCACCAGCCGCGTCAGCGGCGCCACGGTGTTCGGCTACTATGTGGCCGAGCCGCAGCACTTCGGAGTGGTTGAATTCGATGCGCAAGGCAAGGCGGTCAGCATCGAGGAAAAGCCCAAGGCGCCGAAGTCCAACTACGCGGTGACCGGCCTGTACTTCTACGACAACCAGGTGCTTGATATCGCCGCCCAGGTGAAGCCGTCGGCCCGTGGCGAGCTGGAGATCACCGATATCAACAACGCCTATCTGGAACGCGGCACACTGAACGTCAACGTCCTGGGGCGCGGCTTCGCCTGGCTCGACACGGGAACCCATGACTCGCTGCTCGAGGCTGGCAACTTCGTTCAGGCCATAGAGAGCCGTCAGGGCCTGAAGGTCGCCTGCCTGGAGGAGATCGCGTTCCAGAACGGTTGGATCAACCAGGCCCAGTTGCTCGCGCGCGCCTCGGCGCTGAAGAAGACCAGCTACGGGCAATACTTGGCGTCCATTGCCGCGGCGGCCGATGACGGTGTGGTTAAGGCGTTGATCGCCTGATACCGCTCGTCCACGCTGACGGGGCGCCGCGAATGAGAGACCACAACAGGATGGGCGCCCCTATGCATGTCAGTTCCTGATGGACGCGCTAGGCGGCCATCAGTAGCGTTTTGATTGCTCCTGCAGTAGCCTCTGGCCACGGTTGCATAAGGCACCGTTGGCCAGGGTGCCAGCTTCTGCGAAAGGGATTATTCCGCGTGTCTGCTTCTTCTGTTCCTGATCCACGCGATAGCGTGGGCGCTACCTCCTGGCTGTCCACCTGGACCGCTCCGGCTCAACCTGTCTGGGGGGCCGAATTGCCATTTCCCACCCAGCTTCCCGCACTGATCGGTCCATGTACCGTGCGCCAACCCATGCGTATCAGCAAAGGGGGCAAGGCAGTGCGCCTGCTGTTCTCCAACGAGTATGGCTACGCGCCACTGCGCCTTGGATGTTGCCGGCTGGCTTTGCGTGAGCAAGGTCAGGCCCGCGTCTGGAGCGATGTCACCTTCGCTGGTCGGCCCCAGGCGACCCTGGCCCCCGGCCAGCGTCTGCGTAGCGATCCCCTCATGATGGACATCCCGGATCTTGCCGACCTGGAGGTGGCCCTGCATTTGCCCGAGGCTTTCGAGATCGGAACGTTTCACTGGGATGCGCGCCAGACGGGCAGCCTTGAGCCTGGCGATCGCATGGGCAACGACAGTGCATTGCCCGACGCCCAGCCGTTGAATGTTCGGGTATTGGTTCATGCCATCGAGGTCCAGGCCGAAGGCGCGGCCCTGGTGGCAATCGGTGATTCGCTGGTCAATGGCCATGGCCTGGAAAAGAACACCCATGGCTGCTGGGCGGACCTGTTGGCCCGCCACCTGGCGCCATGGGGAATTGCCTTGGTCAATGCCGGGCAATCGGGTGGCCGCCTGCTGTGTGACAAGATCGGCATCAGCGTGCTAAATCGGTTCGAGCGGGATGCGTTGCAGCAGCCCGGCGTTGCGCTGGCGATCCTCCAGGTAGGCTTGAACGACCTCGGCTGGGCCGACTCCGTGGTCGATCCTGGGGCGCCGCTGCCGAGCTACGAAGCTCTGACCGCCGGTTATGCCTCGTTGGTCGAGGCTGCCCATGAGCGGGGCGTCCAGGTATTGGGCATGACGCTCACCCCGTTCGAAGGGGCATTCGCCGGCACGCCCTTCATGGCGTTTTATCAACCGGCGAAGGAGTGCCTGCGCCAGCGTCTGAATCGCTGGATCCGCGAGGCCGGTTGCTTCGACGCCGTGTTGGATATCGACGCACTGCTGCGTGATCCGCAGGAACCGCAACGGTTGTCGGCCTTGCATGATTCGGGCGACCATTTGCATCCCGGGCCTGAAGGCAGCCAGGCGATCGTGCAGTGGTTGCTGGAGCAGCCGATACTGGCTGGTCTCATGGCGCGGCAGACGAGCCAGCATGGTGAATTTGAACGGGCGGATGCAGAGCACTGACCTATGAATAAAGCCCCACAGGTTTGTCGCAAGCGTCAAAGGCTATCCGGATCCCCGAAGAATATTTGAAAATTCATGTAAATCAAAAGGTTATGAACGGGAAATTGGATTTGTACCCACAGATGTACCCCTTTCAACAGCCGCTACGAGTGGATTCCAGTGGACGCGACGAGGAGGGATCGGTTTCGAACGTGCAATCCCACACCCACTTGCGCAATTTATGCTTTGGGCTCGTCCCAGTCGCTATGCGTTGCAGCAGTCAGCGCATCCCAGTCATCCGGAGGGTTGCCGCGGCCCAGCATCTTCTCGAATACGGCGTAGGGATCGGATTTGCTGCCTGCGGAGCGCAGAGTATTTTCGTCGTTGACCCATGCATAGACGATGACCTTGGACCTTGAGTCATAGCGAAAGAACAGCCGAAAGCGCCTGCCGATTTTTGCACGGCGCCAATGTCGGTAGGCGGTGCCCAGCGTATTACCTTGGCGGAACTCATCACGGCCCGGATCGGCAGGCACAGCCTCCAGGATCAGATGGCTCAATGCCCGAAACAGCTTCACGTTGGCGTTGCTCTCAAAACCTTGCGGGTCGTTCTGCTCGGCCCGGGCGGCGGCTTCTTGCAATTTGCGTAGCTGTAAAGTCACACCTTCATGGAACAACAGTGTCCAGCCATGTCGCAGCATCAGATCGCGACCTCACCATCGATATCTTCGTCCAGGTTTACGGAGTGGTTTGCGTTGGCGAGCATGGTTTGCGCCAAGTCTTCCGGTAGGGTGGTGAGGTTGCGTCCGCTTCGGATATCAGCCTCCAGCAAACCTAGGAACGCACCGATGGCAGGGTCTTCGTGGGTGGTTTCTACGCGGCTGACCACGATTTCGCCCCCGCGTACGTCGAATGCGATCTTGCCACCAGTGTCTATGCCCAAAAGCTGGCGAACGGATTTGGGCAGTGTGACCTGCCCCTTCGAGGTTAGCGTTGCGATTTCGTGGATGGCAGGCATGTGCGTTCTCCCGGATGTATTGATTGAAGGGTAAGGAATAATCCTTACGAGGTCAATCCTGGTTTTCTGCTGATCAAACATAGGCGGGGGAGGACGCTCAATAGCGGCGCAAGGTGAGTTACACCGCTTCCAGGGACACGATCGCGTGAGCCTCCCACCGGTGTGTGAATACTGGTACACGGAGGTTTGGAATGGCTCTATTAGGGCACAGAGAACCCCTTCAGTGGCTCAAGTTTGTTCTAGGCCTATCAGCTTTTCCTGCGGTAACGCCTTACCCGCCTTACGGACGAGCTGATAAACCCTGACAAGCTCAGGGTCAGTCAAGCTGTCGAGAAAGGCCAGCTTACCTGCGACCTGCTTCTGGTACCGATGCTCGGTATTGATCTCGTCCATGAGTGCCTGTAAGCACTCGTCTGAAGGCGCCAGATACCGAGAGAAACCGGGGAGGGTGGCAGCAATGCAAATGCCCTCAGGATCATAATCAGTGAAGGCTACTACTGGCAGCTTTAGCTCTGCCAACAACGCCTGGCTGCTATCCGTTTTGTAGCTTCCTGGCGCACCTCGAAATACCACCAGCGGATTGCCAGGCACCTGCTGGAGAAAGGGTGTCTCATGAGTAAGCTCAAAGTTTTCCCAGTTCTCGATAAGCAATACGCTGTCGTGCGCGCAGTGCTCAACCACCCAATTGCGATCGAGATCCAAGCTTGAACCTGGAGGGATGTGAATTGGAGTTGGGCCTAGCAATAAAGGCCGACCGGGTAGGGCCTTCACTGCTACACGCTTACCACGCAGGCGTTTGGTGGTGAACTTCTCATCACCGCCTTTCTTCAGCGCGCCATGGCGTGACTCTCCCTCCCACGCATCAAGCGATTGGTTTGGGTCGACTTTGGCCTCGTTCTGAAGGTAGGTCGCAATCTTCGCCTTGTGGCTTGGACTGAATCGCCAAACAGATCCGACGCGGTGGCCGACGCTGTAATCCTCACAGAATTCGTTCAGCATCTTGCTTGGGCGAAAGTCTTGCTCCTCTGACTGGAAGATAGACAGGAGCTTCTTGGTGAGGGCTAGCGTTGGCATAGCAGCACATCCTTGATGATCACGTTTCCGCTGAGCGTATCGTCCTCATTCTTGGCAACGTGGTTTATGGACAGCCGCCTGATGATCCTGGCGTTGGCGTTGATCTGTTTCTCGACAAGCGTGAGGAAGCACATCATGCAGGACTCCTGATCCAGTACCTTGGTTTCCTCGGCCTGTATGAAGTAGCCAGCAGCCGAAATCGGGGTGGGGGATTTAGCAGCCTCATTGAGAAGGCGCTGACTGATCACTACAACTGGCGAGCCTTTGATGAGCGCAGCTTTCGGTGGCGCCTCATCGACCGGTGTGCCGGGCTTTCTGGTTTTGACGGGGACAGCCACCGCCTTTTCAATGCTCTTGGCAATATCGACCAATGAGTCTCTGATGTTTTGGGCGCCCAAGTCAGGCACCAGCTGAATCTTCAGAGGCTCGTGATGGTAAGCCCACTCCGGAATCTCAGGATATTCATCTGGGGATCGCACCTCGTACTCAGGATGTTTCTGAAGATAGAGCTGCAGCGCACGAATGCGACGCGCGCGAGGGGCGACTGTCCTGATTTTGTAGAGATAGGTCTTAAGCACATGGATGATGTCGACTGTCCTGGAGCGCCACTCTGAAAGCTTGTCCAAAATGTGGCTCTGATACAGAACCTCTAGGGTCTCGCGCTCCGGTGGCGTCAACTCGTCAAGGATTGCCTCGCCATCGAACATACTCAGGGCCTTGAGGATCCGCTCAAGCTGGTTGAGATAGTGCTCGGTCTGCTTTTCCTTCTCCTTATAGGTCGTAACGTTGCCGAAATTGTTCTCGGCCGCCGTGCGAACATGGAGGAGGAAGTCATTCATGGCCTCCGCCATCTCGTACAGGGTCGCATCGATATCGCCCTGAATGAGTAATGAGTCTTCGATGCGATTCTGTAGGCAGGCGTCGGTGTAGTCGTCCATCAGCGTGATGAGACGTGCCATCTGCTCACCGAAATCGGCCGAGATATCGTAATTCCGAGCACGATGGGTTGCTTCGTTCAGCAGACGATTGAGGGTAGGCGAGAGCCGGTAGGTGTTCTCAACTGCGGCGTTGATACGCACTGCTCTGATCTGCTGAAGCTTCGTCAGCGCTCGAGCATTCTCATCATCCCGGGTGACATATCCGGCCGAATACATCTGTGATATCACTCTGCGATATTTATGCAACACTTCAAGATGACTGGCCACCGACTCTTCGAGCGTGTTCATGACTCGGCTCTCTTGTCGTACTCGCTATCTTCTTCAGAGATCTCGTCGTGCAGCATGATGTACTCGATAGCTTCCATCAGCCACTCGATGCGGCCAGTGAACATGAAGATTTCGGACTCAGGATTGACGAGGAGCAGGTATCCCTCATTCTGGAAGCGCTTGACGATCTTGTTCAGGCGCTCCCGATCGGAGCCATCCTTCGTGTTGATGTCGATCGTCGTCTGCCGCAGCTGTAGATATAGACTGGGATTCTCAGAGATCCTGGCCATCATTTGATTGAGGTTCAAAACCTGGCCGGCAGCAACGGACTCATCATCCCCAGTGATGCGCATCACCAGCTCAAGGAAAGACACCATGGGGCGCAGAACATTCTTGACCTCTGTGAAGCGCTTTTTTGCATCCTTTTTCCCCTCGATGTCGATGTCAGCATGCGCGGCAAAGAATGCACCGCCATCCCGCGTGGTGGTCAACCTGAGGTCAATGCGCCTGAGGTACTGATCAACATCGCCCTGGTTGCCGTTGTTGGCCAGGAACTGATGGCCTTCGTAGTCGGTAATCTGGCAGATGAACCCGCCCTGCATGAGAGCAGTCGCTACCCGGGCAAAGGTGCTCATTCGCCGTCCTCCCAGGCAAGCTCAAGCTCGCTGTCATCGGTTGCGTCGTTTTCCAGGGCGAGTTCGCAATGCACCAGGCGTCGTTCAGCATCCAATTTGTACTTGTGTTCAAACAGCATCAGCGTCTCAGCGTCAGGATCGGGGAAAGCGGTGCACAGAGTAATTCTGTTCTGGCCTAGGTTGCAGAGCGACACGATGTTCTCGGCATCAATCGCCTTGAGCTCATCGACACACCAGGTCAGCTGTACAGGAGCGTTGCCCCGAACCTTACAAATGAACCCCAGGAACAGGATGATGAGCACCAGGTAACTGAGACCGTTCGACGAGATGTTAGTTTTTCCTACCTTCTCAGGTAAACCCATTGCGGGTTGTGGGGTATGTAAACCTTTCGCCATCCCCGCCTAGCCAGAATCCCATGAATTCAAGGTTCTTCATCAAACATGGCGGTGTATAAAGGTCACGACGCTGCTCTGCAACAGATCCACGATGTAAACAAGCCTTTTTTGGGGCTTTTTTCACTGTGGATGTAAACCCAGACACAGGTTTCCAGGTGGCTCGGGCTAGGTGTTGAAGCGGTGCGATGTAAACAAGCCACGGAATTCGCGGCCTCCAGCGTTTACATTCTACTGTTCACGAGTCAAAAAAATGAGGTCATTCAGTGGGCCGACCTCCGCAAAGCTAACGAAGCGAAATCCGAAGCGCCTGATGCCGAAAGCTCTCCGATTTTGCATAGAGCTCGGCGCAACCGGCAAGAGCATTTGCCCACAAATCACGATCCACCCTCCGGTCGCTTCCTGCGCTGGTTACCTCTATCTAGGGAGTGATTCCGGCAGTTTGTCGGCGCTGATGTCACTGAGATATCATTCTGCGCCGCTTGGGCGCGCGACGCTTAGCGACCGATTAATGGATTTTGGATGAGAAGCCAGTGAGTTCAGCAGAACCGGATTTTTTGTTGGCAAAGGCGAAGCAGACTGTCGAGCAAAAACGGCGGGTACGTATAGTGGGCATGATTCTTCCAGGGGTTCTGGGAGGACTGCTATTTGTGGTGCACTCAATGTTTTACGGTGTGCTAATGGACTCCAATCTTGTTTTGCCAGTTGGGCTCCTGTCTATTGGTTTGATTGGGGTTTCAGCAGGTTTCGTTGTCATAAATTATCTGCAGACCGGATTTGCTCTGACTAAAGAGTATGAGGTCGAAGCCGAACTTGCAAAGCTCAAAGACCCTTCATCCATGGCGGGGATGCTAGGGCCAGAAATAAGAATGTTGAAAATAAAGCGCTCGAATTACCCTGTTGATGAGTTGTCGGGGTTACGAGATGAAGTGGAAAAGATTAAAGGTATAGTTGATAGCGACGCCTTTATGAAGATTAGTGAGGCTGATAGTGATTTTAGGCGCGCGTTCTTAAATAACTCTGCTGCGGAAATTGCTGATAAAGCTAACGCAATTTTGGCCTCGAAGGTTCATCAAAGTGTAAGCTCAAGCTTGACTTGCACTCGGTTTGAAGAGTGTCGTGTTCGTTTAATGCAGGAAATACGTGATCTTAATCGAAAGGGAGATATTAATTTAGCTATCGGTGCCGGGATTTCTGCTGCTGGTATATTGCTTTTAGGGGTGACGCTTGTATATGAGACAGCTGAGAGTAAGGATATTATAAGTCTTGTTTCTCATTATCTTCCTAGGCTTTCTTTGATTATACTAATTGAAGTTCTTGCGTATTTCTTCTTGCGTCTTTATAAGGCTGGTCTTGCGGAAGTCAAATATTTCCAAAACGAGCTTACAAACATTGAGGCTAAGCAGATAGCTACCGACGTTGCCAGGGAGGCTGGCGATAATACTTTGATTGGCGTGGTCGTGACCAAGCTTGCCGAAACTGAGCGTAATCATGTTCTCACGAAGGATCAGACCACTGTTGAGCTCGAAAAGGCTAGGTTGGAAAGCGATTCAAAAGTAGCGTTCGGTAAGTTTGTGACCGACTTCTTCCAGAAAGTTAAGCCGTCAAGCTGAATTAGGCTTTTCTTTCAAAGGGCGCTGATGATTGTTCGCTTTTAACTTCATTTGTAAAGCGCCTCAAAGATGGTTTGAAAGAGTTCCGATTTGCGTAGAGATTGATTCAAGCGATAGGGCCATCTGCAAGGGGGCTAAGTTAGGATACCTTCACGCCTCTGTACAGCCGTCCGACCTTCTTGCAGAAACCGAATTCACATTTTGCCATCGATAGCCGATTGAACTGGCGCATCGGAGCCGCTATGGTGAGCCGGTGACATCAACCGAGACTCCTTATGGACGATCCATCATCAACTGAAAATCCTACAGTCCAGGCTGCAGGTGGGCCTGTGCCCTCGGATCCGGTCACGGCGGAGCTCAGAGCGGAGTTCGCACGACTGGAGCAAGCCGAGAAGGACGCGAGAGAGCGGATGCGGCTGTCCATGCACATCCTCGACGACCTTGATCCTACTCGCCCAAGCGCTCGACGCATGATAATGTGCGCCATTGAGCGAGCTTTCTTTGCCCTGGAGGCTCTCGATCAGGCCGTGGGTGCCTTCGGCCCATCTGACTTCTTTGCTCATCAGTATCGTTTTTGGTTCGCTTTCCTCGCCTACTGCCTGAATGCGCTGGCGACACTCAATTCCCTCCAGGCTCGTGCTCAGCGAGCTGTTCTTCGGGTACCTCTCTTCGCGGATGGGCCTGAACTCAGCGGATACAAACACCGTCTTCGTTGATTCCCTTCGAAAAAATTCTCCATTTTCGAACGGGATGACCAGCATGAACACTGACCATCGTTGTATCTGCGCTACCTGCTCCAGAGAAATGGAGCCGGCTCGGGATTTCGCGCCTGCAGCAAATTACTCCAATCTTTCCACAGGACGTGCGGGCGCCTCGACTAAGGCTCCGCAACCTCCTACTCGCTCCTGGGCTGACCGGCTCATTGAATGGGCGAAGATCATTGTGAAGCTTGGGTACCTGCTGCTCGAATTCCTGAAACTGTAATCGGCCAGGCGACGCTCGCCTCCTCGGAGGCGGGCAGTTGCCCTGCATAGGCTTCGTCGGCCTTACCTTTACTGCCGCTCCAACGCATGGAGAAGATGCACAGGTTAGCGCATTGGATATCCTGGCGCTGATCATGGCGCTACACAAGCGACCTCTTAGCCACGCCGAGATTCACTCGCCAGTTTACGTCGAGTTGCGGATGCCGTTGAGGGTTCACCTCTTCCGTCACCTGCAGCGCTACCTGATCGAGCGCTCGCGTGCTACCGAGCCGGTACTGGAGGCGTTTTTGGCTGTTGAGGTTGGCTTGTAGCCCCGTGCCGGCAGATTGAGCTCGCTGCAGTCACAGGCTCAATACTGCCGTTCACCAGGTTTTATTTAGACCAGTGCCGCTTTCACCACGCCGAAGTAAGTGATAAAGACGAATGCTCCCACATAGATTAGGCCCACGAGTGCTGGATGAAGAGAGGCCAGCGGGGTAGGTCGAGGCAACCGAATCTGAATGTTCGCCATACTCATGGCGATGATCAAGCAGACAATCCAGGTGATGGTTACGGCTGCCGGTGGATAGTCATCTGGCCGAAGCTGGACTTTTGTCATCACGATCAGCAACGAGGTCAGCAGCCCAATGAGCGCGCCGAGTGACCACAATGTCAGATCGCTGGCCAGCCGGCGAGAGAGGCCGGCCAAACGACCTCTGGCCATTGCTCGGTACTGTGCATTTCTCAGGGCGACCTCTAGATCCTTGGTCATCAGAGCCGGGATACAGAGAATCAATGCGATGCTGCCCATGATATTGAGCATAGGGGCCACCGAACGGCCAACGCCATCGAGGTAGGCCAGAGGATCGAAGTGCTTGATGCCCGTGAGAGTTGCGACAGATGCAATCACCACGAAGACAAATGCGCGGAAGCACACGTCGCGAAATGGGGATTGCTTGAGCGTGCGCTCAATGTCCGTGTCAGTGATGGTGATGGTGATGTTTTCGATTGCCGTCATAGGGTTGTCATAAACCTTGTATGGATCATGGAAACTGCAGTGAGTCTTAACTCGATTCAGCAGCTCTATCTCAAGCATTGGCCAGGGGGGGTACCCGTGTGCACAGGTTTCTGCCCGAGGTAATGATCCAATCGGCATGATTTCTCAATTCTTCACTGCCTCAGCGATTTTCTTTTCTTCATGCTGATCCAACGTGGAAAAATGCATATGGGCTCCCTTGCTCTGGCACCAGCGCACTCGCAGTCTGCTGCTACGTGTTCTCAGGTTCTGATTTGAGCCAGCTTGTCACTGACCTCGGGAACGAGAAAAGCGATGACTCGGTTGTAAGACGGATCCTGTCGGAAAGCCACATCGTGATTTCCCATACCGTCCTTTATGACCTTGGTGCGACGGATCCATGTTCCCTTGGTGTCCTGGTCTTTCAGAATTTGCTCGTATCCGCATAGCCTGAGCGTCCAGCCAAAAGCGTATAAATACTCTTTGTAGTGATCGAACGCGGTGTTTGCAACGTTGAGCAATCGCGGCAAGTTGTAGCCAACCGGACGGCCGAAGCGAGCGCTTAGCATCAGCGAAACCACGCCATGGAACTTGTCCATGCGGTAGTCCATGGGAAGGAGGAGGTGTGGCACGGCGACGCGCATCTGCTCTCTTAATGCTTGCCAGGCAGTGTCTGTCTCCCGGCAATCGTGTGCGGCGTGCTCAAACCAGAAATCATAAAAAGCCTGCCGAGCAGTTGATATGTCCAGTAGTCGCTCCAGCTCAGCACGGACAGCATCGTAATCCCGGTAGTAGACCTTCTGTGCCTTGGTGTCGATGGTCAGTTGATCGAGAAATATTTCCTCTTTGATCCACTGATCGATGATCGTTCGACCCTTGAGGTGTGGGATCGCAAACCAGCAGTCCAAAGCCATGCGTTTGGCGCGGCGGGAGCGCTCCAGCGTTTCCTCGTTCACGATGAACGCGTTGTTGTTGTTCAGGTAAAAAATATCTTCCTCGGAGGTGCGGGTCTCATTGGGATCAAAGCTCTGAAAAACCCAGATCACACCACCATTGTTGGCACGATAGAATTCTCATCGACCCACGATTTCGGTGAGGTAGGTGGTCGATAACTGCACTTCGAATGCCAGCCGCTGGCCGGCACGTTCGACCTGGACATCCGGTTTACGCCACTGAGCTCGATCTGCCAGCGGCATCCCTTTCCAGATCTTTTCCACCAGGGGTTCTGAACAGTTCTCATCGGCGATCAGGCTGTCACGGATGATCCCTTTCAGCCGTAGGTGCGCAGCGCTTTCCTGCGCGGCGTTGTACTTCATGCAATTGATCTGGGCGGCGCTGAATTTGCCTCGCGTGGAGACAGAGCATTTGTGCCTACCCTCTTCTCTGGGGTGGTGACGAAAGTGGAATCGTCGTTCCTGAGTCAGCACGAGAATCACAGGAGTGGTGCACCATTCGCATACCAACCACGGTTGCTCGGGATTGCGTGCATACCGGCTTGCCAGTTCGCCACGGTCTTTCATGACCAGGCCGAGCTCGCGACTGAGAAAGGATTGAAGATCGACTGTTTGACCCGTCTCCAGATCGAGAATCTCAGTCAGGCGCATCGTGTCAGTGGGTTGTGCAACCTTGTATGTGAACATGCTGCTTCCTTCCGTGGAGGCAGGCCAGCTGAGTGCTGGCCCCTCTGGTTAAAAACCTACATCGCGGGCGGTAAGCGCGCTGTTGATCCTGCTCTTCAGATCTTCAGCAAAACTGCGGATTGAGCGTATCGCCTGTTGAACCTCCTCAGTGGTGAGTTGAATTGGCTCGTCTTTGATGGTTTTGCCATTGCGATGAACGATGTCGTGACGCTTGTCGGTGATGCGACCAATCGCGCTCACATCAATCCCTTTCATGGCGTCGCCGAACATTGCCTGCAGAACTTGTTGGATCGTGGATACGTTGTGGAAGGACAGCTCGGAAAGCTTTTTGAGAACGGTGCTTTCCACGATCTTCGGCTCTTGGGCGATCTGCTGGAGAGTGATGGGGATGCCGTTCAGCTTTTTGTAATGGGTTATCAAGCTCAGAAGTAGGTCTCGCTCGCTCACGAGGAGCTTTTGAATGACCGAGCTGATCAACGTTTCAAGGAGCGTTACGGCATGGGCATAGACGAGCTTGTTAATCGTTCCAGTGTGCGAGGGGCTGTTCGAGATCGTTAGCAAACTGAACGCCGTCTCTAACTCCGCCGAGAACTCAAGAAAGAATTGGCTGTGGGAGTGACGGTGCAACCATTCGAACTCCGCTGCCTCCTCCTCTGCATCCAGCATGGCCGAATACTCAGCCGCTAATTCTGCCCATTGATCTTCATCCTCGTCGGGATCGACCTCAAGCCCATACGTCTTGCGAATCCATTCGATGCATTTTTCTTGCTGAACTTCGAAAAAATAGTCCTTGATCGAGCTCATGGGTGTCCTGTCCTCTGACGTTTAGGGGGCGTTACTCGCTACTGTGGGGCGGGGCCAACCTGCAGGCGAGGTGTTGGTTTGCTACGTGCGATCAGCGATCATCCTCAGCTTCTGCGCAATTGTATTTTGCCACCATTGTGCGAAAGGATGACGAGATCGGCATGGCTGTAGAAAATGTGTGCTTCAAATGCGTGATGGACAAATTTCTAGGTGGGCAGATTGAGCGCAAAGGTACGTCCACCTGCTGCAGTCTGTGTGGCGCAAA
Source organism: Pseudomonas sp. HLS-6 TE3448 (assembly GCF_053629555.1). Lineage (NCBI taxonomy): Bacteria > Pseudomonadati > Pseudomonadota > Gammaproteobacteria > Pseudomonadales > Pseudomonadaceae > Pseudomonas > Pseudomonas sp. HLS-6 TE3448. The sequence continues at coordinate 3,665,457 of NZ_JBRJIO010000001.1, forward strand.
GCGTAGAAGCGTGCCGCTTTCTGAGATCGTCACCCGTGTGGAAGCAGTCCTTCAGCTTCACATCGGTCAAGGTGACTTTGATTTCCGCTGGAGGGGCGATGGCCCAGAGCAGTATCAGCGAGGAGACACGATCGAATACTGGGTCAGCGAGGTGTTTGGTTGCGATAACACCGACTCTATCGTGCGCGCGGTGTGCGACAAGCTGACGTCTTACGACGAGGACGTGAACTATTCCCAGTTGCCATCCATGCCTAATGATATCCGCTACCAGTGGGGTGAGTTCCAGGAGGGGATCAAGCACGGAAATCGTTTTTTTAACGAGAGCGCGAAGGCTTTTCTGGGCTGGCTGTTCAAAGACCTGAGCAAGTACTCCGCATCGTCGGACGAACACGCTGTTGTCCGAGTGTTGACGCCCGATAATGCGCCGCCGATTTATCGTGCTCGTACATGCGTGACTTCAGGCAGTCTGAGTGAAATCACCGCCAATCCCGCTCGCAACCTTGGGGCACCGCCGAAAGACAGGGCGGGAGAGGGGAGAATGAACCCAGCCGGCGTGCCGGCTTTCTATGGCGCTCTAGAGCGTCTGACATGCATTGCTGAGCTTCGTCCTCCTGTCGGAGGTACCGTCGTGAGTGGCGAATTCAGATTGAACAGTGACGTCAGGGTATTGGATTTCACGCGTTTGGAGGCGTCGGATCTGGGCCCGAAAAGCTGGATCGACTCAATACATCGTCCCAATGCAGGCTCGATTTCGCCCATGTGTGGTGTTGTTATGGAGACGCTCAGGATGTCGGCAGCTTCGCCAATCCCCACGTGGACGGTCATCAAGTGATGTAAATCGCTAGGGCGAGGGAGTCGGCTCTGATTAATGCCTACTCGCAATCGCTGTCGGCACGGATGTGAGGGCATTCCGATCCGCGCAGAAAAAATTTGCAAGTGTACGGTTTTGGCCGTACATTCTTTTCTTGTGCCGTACATCGTACGGCTAATGGTGATTACCCATCCGTTTCCGAGGTTGCTATGGACGTCAAAGATCAGAGGCTTGAGATTCGCATTCCCCAGCAGCAGCTCGACGAGCTGGATGCCATCCGCAGTTCAACGGATTCTCCTTACACGCTGACCCGCTCTGACGTGGCTCGCATGTACATTGCTCAAGGCATTGAGCGTCATAAGCAAGGTGTAGCAGAGTCCTCTCGCCGTGAGCAGGAGCTTTCGCTAGGTGAGCGTCTCAGCGTATTTTTCCAGATGGCGCTAATGCGTCTCCCCCTCGCAGAAAAAAAAGCGTCAAAAATCGATCTTTACCACAACGATGAGCCCACCTCAATCGACCCTCAAGAACTCGTCAGGAAAGTTTACGAGAAGCGGTTTTTTTGGTTTTTCGAGCTAGAGCCTAAGTCTTTGGCTGAGTTAGGCGAAGGGTACGCGGTCGATGCTGTCACTGCGCTCCTTGATAGGCAGCCGAATGCACAAACGAGTTGTAACTTGGAATATGTCTGTGAAGTGGTGCGGATGCTTAACAGCATTAAAAGATGTATGGATCGGGCCGAGCATAGAGATGGGGTGGCTGAATCCATCAAAAAGTATAGCAATCGTAAGGGCGTACCTTTAGAGTTCAAAGGTTTCTCGGTCAGCCTTCCTCAACTCAATGAAATGGCAACCTTGGTTCGATGGGTTGATAAGCGAAGTGCGTGGGGTGCTTTTTCCCCTATCACGTGTGAACAGTATCAAAATGCCATCCTCGATCAAATGCTGGAGGTCTATCGCGAACTGAAAGACAGCCGTGGTGAGATCGAGCTTGAGAATCTGCAAGACATGATCTTGGATCCTCGTATTGGCTGACGGCGCAGCCACTGTTCTGGGGCGATGCCGTTTGCCGTGTAAAGGCCTTGAGCGGCTGCGGTGGCCAACCTCTGATGCGCTAGGAGGAAGCCGTATCGAGAGGGGGCGTGGGATCGCCCCTTGACGAGAAATGGCAGCATCCCCTAGTATGCAATACCGAGCTGAGCACTAAGAAAGTGCGAGCTTGAGATAGGTGATGCGCCACCTTAAGGGCCACTTCCATACACTCCTCTACTCACAATCTTAATAGGCATCAGTCTAATTAGATTGCCATAGAAATATATCCATCTTGAATTATCTCGGCGAATTAAATGCATAAATTTGCATTTGGTTGCTGGGCTCATATCGCTATTGCAAAGACTCGTCAGTCTCATAAACGGGAAACCACTGCGCACCGACTTCGTGAACCTAAGTGTTCGATAGGGCGCAACTCTTTCCGGCTAATTTATGAAATTACAAGGAGCTCTCACATGTACCAACTGCTTTTCGAGGAAGTATTCCCCCCAAGCTCATCGAAAGACGGAGCGATAGCTCTGCTTTTTGAAGGCTAGGAGCCTAATGAGCGTATCATCGTAGGCATTCAGGGGGTGCTGGTTCAGGATTGGAACCGTCCCATCACCATTCAGCTTCCTGGCTGGTGTCGTTGGAGCCCGCAACATGTATCAAGCCTGGGTGGCGGTTTGTACAAGTGGGCTCTCCAGCCAGCACAGGAACCCTACTCATTACTCTGGCCTGAAGATGTCCCAAGGGCCGAATACAAAATCGGCAGCCTGCCACTGAAGGTTTACTTCGGAGAGGAGCCGCCGGCGCTGAAGGGCACTTTGAAGCTAAATCGTTGACGATTCTTCAACAGATCAGTCCACCTAGAGCTTGAGATCCGGTCGGTCTGACGGATCTATCAAGTCGTGGGCTTTTCAGGATTCAAAGCCGTGTTCAAGGCGCTCGACGAGCGCCAAGGCGCCTTCGATAGAGCCCATTAGGGCGATGGCTGCATCCAGCCGCTGTAGATCAATCCGGCGACTCAGCGCTTCTATGTTCGGGGCTCACCGCTTCCTTGATAGCGGCTGCGAGCGTCTCCAGTGCTTCCCTAAGCCGAGCGTTTTCTCGAAAATCCCCACAGTTTGGTTGGTGCTCGGTGCAGTGGTGCAGAAGCGCTTGGGCGTCATTTATGTTCAGATCGAGCTCGATCAGCATGTAGATTCCTTTAGAAAGTAGGGCGCCTAAGTCGAATATCCGTGTAGTGGTCTTTCTGGTTGCCCAAGATCTGGCTGAAGGTGTCTCGCAGGCTGGTGAGGTTTTGCTGGGTTCGAGGCATGCGCAGGGGGGCTCCGATGTCGTTGAACGGATCGTGGTCACCCTAGTTCGATATTCGGCCCATAGGTCAGAATATCCACTAGGCGCAGCGCTTTTCGAGCATCCGTCTTTAGGTTGGCGAATTCAGTGTCTCGCAGGGCAGTGATAAGCATTGAGCGGTCGCTGGCATCGGTCGCTGCTATGAGCAACTGGCGAGTCCAGTATTTCTTAGAATCTGGATTCGCAGACGCATACACCGCAGGAAAAGCCTGGCCGGCAGTGAATTCGCCGGCATATAACGCGGCTAGTGGCGGTATTGCTTCCAAAGAGGCTTCACGAACAGTGTCTTCGTTGCGCTCCATCGAGTCGGGGATGCTTTCTCGTGCGGCTTCAGCCGCAGCAGATTGTGTGACAGTAAAGGTCGCAATTTCTGTAGCTGGCGGAAGTGTGCGCTCCTGTCTTTTGGCTTCAAGGGCTTTGATGGCTGCGGTACAGCGTTCTTTGAACTGTCCCTGAGCCGATACCGCCGAAGCCCTACGAAGCTGGCCGATTAGCTGACCGATGTCGTCGACCATCGATACCAAGAACCAGTATGGGCGCTCTGTTCCTTGCTGGCTCAATGCAGTAGCCACGAAAGGCCACACTTCTTGGCCGGTGAGCGTTTGCCGATCCAGAGTCTCGCGTAGCTGCTCTGGGCCTTGGAGGCACAAATCGAGCAAGAAGGACTCTGGGGGCAGATCCAGAATACCTTGATCGAGCCGTCCATTTGCATTTCCCACGTCTGCGCCAAACTGCTCACGCGCGTGGCCAAAGGCTTGGCGCATGTCCTGCAAGGCGATAGGTAACGCATTTGGGTCGTTTGGCCGGACAACTACTGGTAGTGCTTGGCCCCCTGCATTCATGCGACGGAATCTCATTGGTGCCGCGCGTTCAAGTGTTTCCAATAGCAAAGTGATGTCGGCAGGGCGTGGCGAGACCACGGAGCGGTCAAACGCTTCAAGCCACTCCGGTGCTTCTGGGGGGACTTCGGGGAGGATCAGAAACAAAGATCGTAAGGCGTTGACCCGCTCGGTCATTGCATCGGTACTTTGGAATTTTTGAATGAGGTCATCAATCAATACAGTCTGATCGATGACTTCATCTGGTGGTATCGGCAACCGATCCATATAGGCGCGGATACGTGTTGACCTGGCTAGGAGTTCAAGGAAACTGTGAACCTTCACGGCTTGTTTCAGTGTCACTGTGCGAGACAAACCAAGGCCAGCATGGAGCCCGGTCGCCCGGTAGGTGAAAAGCACAGAAAATCCTTCTGACGCCTGCAGGATCGACTCACGGTGTTGAGCCGGGTCGGCTACGCCTGCGGTCAGGAAAGAGCTGGCAGGAATGGGCGCGCGGAGTAAATCCCTCATGTCCGACAAAATCTGTCGCGCACTTTTGTACTGGGTGGGGGAAGCAGCCAGAGCCTCATCGCCCCGAACCTGAACGATAATTGCAGCCAAAGCCTGCTCAGCGGCGGCTCCGATCAATCCAATCGCGGGTGAGTATCGAGCTACCTCAACTCTCAGGCTTCCCCGATTTGGAGTGCCTAGACAATGCAGCGCCAAGGCCAAAGACTTTTGACTCGCTTCCAAAAGACGTATTGCGCTGTTACTGAGGTATCTGGGCATCGCGAATCCTTGCACTGCTCAAGTGGTGGCTCAGCGGAGGATGGCCTGGAGAGGTGACCGTCTCTGGCTAGATCAAAGCGATCGTCACTGCTTACGACGAATCAGCTCCGATGGCATGCATGACGTCCACTGTACCGCGTGGACGCCATCGTTCAGACCGAAAAATTCCCGTGGTGCACTGTCGAGTCGATGTTGCCGGGGCACTATCAGGTAAACCGGGGCAACTTCCCAAGGTTGTCTTTCTTGATATCGTTCGGGTCAGTCGACAAGTAGTCATCACCAATCACATGCAAAGTCGCACCATTCTCCCACTTCTTCGTGGAGGGATTGCGTGTGATGGTCTGGAAGGTGGCGCATCCTTTCCGAATCAAATCTGCCACGAATTCACGAGGGACTTTCCTCACGTCACCTACGCGGCTTGGAAAGTCTTCACGGACTTCCAACCACTCGATGTGCTGCTCTGCTTGGTCATACTTTACGGCTGAGACGCAGAAATCTGTCATGGCGCTTCCCTGGATGAGTGGCTTATTGCCACCCTTTAGACGTAAGGGCGCCTGTCTGTGAAATCAAGTCCGCTGGATCCCCGTGAGTTACCTCCGGATTGGCCAAGACTCAGGGCCTCCAGGGCACATAGAAAGGACAAGCTGATCTGCGCGTACCTATCGGTCTGGAAAAGAATTTCAAATAGGTACCGCCCCCTCAGATGTCGAGCGGTAGCCTTGGCACACGTTATCCAACAGGACTCACCGAGTGCACACACCTTCCGAAGCTGTATTTCAATGCGAAACCCTCTTGCGCACCATGATGGAGGATTTCCAAGCCAAGCGTATCTGGCCGAACGTGCGCAGCAGGATTGCTGGCATGCTCAAACGCCGCATCGAGCTCGCAGATGTTTACGATGAGGTGCATGCCGCGCTGGCCACTACTCCCAGGGCCCTTTACGCATTCTGGGATGCCTTCGTTCACGCTGCCGATGGGTGGAATCCAGAAAAGAACCGAGCCGCCAGGCAGGCGCGATATGAGCTGGTGGGGATCAACAGCCGGATCAGTGAGCTCGCTGACCAGATGACAGCACTGCTCGACCGGCGTGATGAGCTTCATAACTATTCGGGATTTCGCTCGGGTACCCAGTACCACATCATGGACATTGTGCACGAAGCGTCAGAGCACAATTATCACTACGAGAGCTACGTGAAGGATGAGGTGGAGCGCCTCCAATACCGGTACGACTTGAAGTACTGGCCGAAATTGGGTGAGGTCGTTCAGGCCATCGGTGACGATGCCGAGAGGGCAGAGGTTACCGCTTATGATGAGGCCACTGCGGTTGCCACGGAAAGCCGCAAATCCGGTCGCTCGGACTTCGTAAAAGCGCTTCTTGCTCGCATTGACGACAACAAAGTGAGGGCATGCGGTTTCATACCCAACAGCTTTGCGCTCTATGACAGCACCTTGGCTTCACTCGTCAACTGCGGGTTGGACTTGAACGTAGATGAGCTCGTCGATGCAGATTTCATCAAGCGATTCCGCCAACGCCAACGGCAGGCCAAGAGGGCTTGATTGCACTTAGGGGAAGCCGTGAATCGTCTCTGTGGGCCAGCCCCCTGACAACGGACGCCAAGAAGCGATACTTAAATCGCTATCTTGGAGGTTGCTATGTCTAAACGCACCCGCCGTACCTACACTGACGAGTTCAAGACACAGGCTGTCGCTCTGGCTGCAGCCTGCGGGCCGGCTCTTTGCCAGCGTTTTGATGACGTGGATGCATTTGCCCTGAGTTCAGAGCTGGGGATCATGAAGCTGCATCCTGACATTTATCGCCATATCTGCAGTCGGTTAGGCTTCCCCTTGCCCTGGGATGTAACTACTCCCGCCGATCACGTCGTCATAATCGGAGACTCGCCACGGTGTGATCGGGATGGCCCTGCTCTGGTAGGCATTTCTGGGTACCATCTGGACAGAACAGGGGGAGGGCAGATCACTGACCTGGTGCAGTTCGCAACGCGTGTTCTTGAAAGCGCACGCATCGAAAGCGGTCGCACCCCTGGCTGAGCAATCGCGCCTGGTGTGATCTGCGACTACCCGCTTCAGCCCGTGGGTTGTTGTCGTTGCTGACGGTGCTCCAGCCAGCGCGCGTAGGCCAGGATCATCTCCCACCCAAAATCTCGTGCATGACTGAACTCCTCCGCAGTCGGAGTCCTGAGAGGGCCGTTTGTTTGGCCTCGGTGTCTGCTGACGCTGGATGGGTCATTGCACACGGCATGAAACTTCCCGATCTTGGCCTTCTCAATAGCCAGCGCGTCGGTCAGCTTCGGAGGCTTTCCGAAGGTGGTTTGAAGGGCTTCTAGGATTTCGTAGAGGTGGGTGAATTCATTGCCAGGATTGCGTTTTGATGCACTGAGGCTTCCTAGCAAGCGGCAGAGCAGGTCATCGTCGGCATGTTTCGACAGCAGCTCAGCCTCACCCTGAAGCCGTTTTGAGCGTTCCTGCGCTGTGTCTTCAATCAGCACGCCATTGCGGTAGATCTTGATGTCTAGCGTCTCAGTCACGGAGATGGTCGCATGGCACTCAAGGTGGAGTTCGCGCGGTCGACCATCCGTATGGGTGATCGTGAGCACAGGTGACGATTCGATGATCACTGGCTCAGCACTCTGTTGCTCGTACGGTGCCAACCGGGCTCGGATTACCTTCAGCAGCTTCTGTGCGATTGAGCTGTCACCCCGATATAGCGCTTCGTCCAGATCCGCACGAGCTACACCATCCTGGATCACCATAGATGCTCCATGAGTGTCGAGAACCTGGGGTTCTGGTATGAGATTCGCTGGGGTGTAACACCATTCCAAGGCTGTAGTGCTGGATGTCATGTTCGAACTCAAAAAGAAGAGGGCCCCATCATACCTGGTGGGGCAAGCTTGGAGGCCGGCGAAGCAGGATGCTGAAGCTATTGCTGCACGTTATGGGCAACAGCATGAAGCTCGCTCCACAGGCGGTAGCGAATCAGCGCAGAGGCCACGCCAAACACTTCAAGGCGAGCGGTCTTGTCCTCCCGGTCATCGTCAGGCAGTACCGCTACAGTCCAAGGTACCGACCTGCCTCCCAGTGCATGCACCACGGAGGCAAAGTAAGGGCCATCCACCGGGTCAAGCGAGTGGCCAAGCACCACGACCTGGTCGGTATCGTGCAAGCGTGCGAAGAAGTCGGCATTGCGCTTGATGATCTCTCCCGAAGGTTTGAAGGTCGCCGCGAAATAGTCGTCCAAAGACTTCATGGCTTCGATGATGCGATGGTCTGAATCCTCGTGATCTACGGCCTTGAATAGCGATGATCGATCTTCTGGTGCCCAGCCATGGCCTAGTACAAGGTCAGAGTCATCATCTTCTGATTCGCCATGGATATGCAGAATGTTCGAGTCAGGCACCTGATAGACGCTGCTCAAGGTGCCTGTGTAGTTGAAGGTCAGGTAGGTTGCATTGGTGTCCAGCTCCGCCAGGCGATTCTGCGCATTGGATGCGTCGGGGATCTCGATTGTCCTGACCCATTGGGCGAATAGCGTTTGGAGTGTCCCTGACAACCCCTCGGCCACCCGGTCGACCTCATACTGAAAATCGTGATTGCCCGCGTCGCTCCAGTTCTCGTCGGCGTACGATCCCATGAAATGTTTGAGGCTATTGACGATGTGATCGGTGTCCAGGTGGGCGAGCGCTGCCTCCAGGTCTGCCCAGTGTTCACCGGCTGGCACGTAGTCCTCCATCCAGTCATAGACGTCACGATCATGTGACTTCACATACGCCTTGAAATGCCGGTATCCAGTGGGCATGTGGTGGTTCAGATCAAAGCCATTTCCAATGATGTAAAGCGTCTTGGTGTGCATAGGTATAACCACATTAGGTTGATGCTCCTGCTCCTGCTCCTGCTCCTGCTCCTGCTCCTGCTCAAGTTCAAGCAGGCTGCCTGGTGCTGTCTCAGGAGGTCGGGATTACAATTGTGTTTAATTGCCCAAGTACCCAGATACCCCGGGGTTACGAATCTCCAGGGAAGGGTTCCGGGGCTTTCATGCGACGCCAGTCTCATCACATCGGTGGCGAGCCCAGCGTTCAGTCACCGAGCTCTGGTTTCATGATGGCGCGGATGTCGTACAGCAAGCTGCTCACGTCGTGTAGCTCGCTGATGAACTCCTCCCGTATCTCGTTGGTGACTTCGAAGTAGCGACCTTTCTCGTCCAAGCGATGGTGCAGAATTTGCTGCCTAGCCTGGTTGGTGATTGGGTAGGCATGCATGATGTCCGAACGCCGGGTGTTCAGCGCTTCGAACATATCAGCGGCGGCGCGGCCAATAGGTTCAACCGCCGGCCTCGTTACCTTGGCCTTCTTTACGCACTTGCGGAATTCGCTGAGGATCTGGCCGCCCGTTTTTGCCTGAAGCTCAGTGCGGTTTACGAGCGGATCCAAATGGTGAGCGAGCTCGGCCATGATACTGCTCAAGGAGGCAAAGCCGTACAGCGCGACCCCAAGCCGGTAGATGTAGCCATCGTCAGCTGGAAGCGCGAGACGGGTGAGCCCTCTGATGGCTAGGGTGTTTAGCTCGATGGTCATGACGTGTACTCCAATATCCTTATCGTGTACTGAAGATGCCGGGTTCAGCGCTGCGAACCCGGACTGTGCTTTGTAGGGGGCAAATCACTGAGTTACTTGAGCTTGTCGCGCACCCAGCCCATTACCCGGATCAGGACTTTCAGCCTGTGGTAGAAGTTATCCGCATCGACCAGAAAGCCCAGTCGCTTGCGTAGCTGAGCCATCTCATTCGTGACGGCCCTGTGCGCATCGGTGTCAGCCAGGCCTGCTGCAACCATGTCCTGGTCAACCTCGCACAGCTGGCGATGCCAGGCAATATCGACTGCATGGCGCTCGAAGTAGCGGTTGTTGAGCATACGGTGTTTCCCGAGCAGAAACAGGTAGGCGCCAAGGCCCGCCATAAAGAACTGCAACATGCTGACCTCAACCCCGTGAGCATTCAGGAACTGGGCGATTTGTGGGGTTCGCCAGCAGCCGAGCGCGAACAGTACAGGCCATAGGGTAATGGCGAACAATGCTTCGTTCGTGTGCGGATAGTGGGTCAGTTGAACGGGGATGAAACGCAGGCGGGTCATGGCAACTCCTGTTGGACGGCTCTCCTGGCCGAGGGGCCAGGACTCGCTCAAGCTTCCGGTTTTGTATGGGGGCGTTGCAACTCATGTGGTTGCAGTTACTACCACCCGCACTCCTAGCCTCTGCTGCGGGCTTTTGCTCGTTCTTTTGCACCGTTCACCACAGAATGGCACACCGTCACCGGTGCTCGGTTCTGCCTGAGCACAAAATCTATCTGCCAGAGCCAAGTCGAAGCCCCTATGCAACCTGATGACCAACTCACTACCTTGGCCGTGCTCGATCCCGCCCAGCTCAAACGCATCGAGTCCTTACACAGAGGTTTCCTGTATCAACATCTGTATGGTGTAGGCTGCTTATTCCTGGCGCAGGCTGCGGGTGTCAACGAGGTGCTGGTCGAGCTGGATGAAGACATAGAGCTCAGCACCGATTCCGGGTGGGTTTATGTTCAGGTCAAAACTCGTTCTCAGCCCCTGATGCCTGGCGACGCTTCTGGTGCACTGGAGCGCTTTGAGCAGATCCGACGCACGCATGGGCCGGAGGGAAGGGCTGGGAACCCAGAGTTTGTGATCGTTGCGAACCAGCCGCTCGGTAAAACGCTCCAGACCCAGGTGGACGAGAAGAAGACACCTTCGGATCTGATCTACCTCTATCCCGGATCGACGGCCCCGCGCCCAGACTACCTTCCGCCCGCGTGGGCGACGTTGGAGGAGGCGGCCCAGTGGTGTGTCACACAGGCTGAAAAGCTGCAATTTTCACTCCTGTCGCCTTCGTCGTTGACCTGGAAAATGGCGGGATTGGTGATGTTGGCGTCCGCTGCCGGCAATGGCAACGCCAGGCACGTGTTCCGCACTTCGGATTTGCCGGGCTTGTTCGAGCAATTGATCGTGCAGCTCCAAGATTTTCCTACGCCACCTGCTTCCTACAAGCCGCAACAGAACGAGCCTGCTCTGGTGTCGGCGGAGCGGGTGCGGATCATTTGTGGGTTGTCCGGCGCAGGGAAAACGTCTTGGGCAGCCTATGCGGCTCTGCATAGTCCCGAACCATGTGCCTACTATGATGTCGGTGACCTCCCAGGGCCCGCTATTGCGAGCTCAATCGTGCGCGAGCTTGCCTCCAAGTACTCCCCAAAAGACCCCGAAGGTATTCGGCAAATTCTTTTGCCTGGTGCTAGCGGTTACGAGGCGATTCGCGCCTTCGACCGATTTTTGGAGCAGACTCAGACACCCTTGGTTGTTGTGACCGACAACGCACACCGCGTTCCAGTATCCCACCTGCGAGACTTGCTGAACGCGACTCGCCACATCCGTTTCACGCTTCTGTGCCAGCCGCATGAGAATGTCCGGGAACTTGAAGCGGTCATGACGTTGCGACGTGAGACGCTTCTTGGATGGGATCTGGATACCGTGGCGCGCGTTGCCAATGAAGCCGGGGCGTTCGGCAGTGCTCAGGCATTTGAAGAACTCCGGACATACTCTGGCGGGCTGCCGCTGTATGTTGACAGCGCCATTGCGGTTGCACTGTCGGAATATGGCGGGGACATCGAAGCGCTCTGTGTCGATCTCAGCCAGCAAGCGAACGTGGTGGAAACGGCCCAAGAGGTCATCCTGGCTCGCGTTTACGATGGTTTTGACCAGGTTACCCAGAACGCGTTGGCCGTCGTCAGCCTGGCTGATACAGGGCTCACGCATGAGGAAGTTGTTCGTCTGCTATCGGCCACGCTCAAGCTGTCACAGGGCGGCGCAGCTGCGGCCATCAAAAAAATTCTCGCCACAGGGACAGTTGAGGTGTTTGGGGCCAAAACACTTAAAGCCCATGATGCTGTCCGTGCTCTAGGCCTACGCCACCTGGAGCTCATGGGCACGCCCGTGATCACTGAGGCCTTGGTCACGCTGAAGGAGCTGCTGATTCAGAGCCTGAAGAAGCGTCGTGATGTCTCGCGGTTTTCGCTGCTCACACGTGTATTTATCAGACTTGACGACGTGATGACCCTGATTGGCCTCGCAGGCGAAGAGCTGTTCTACGAGATGGGGATATCGGTCGATATCACCTCCAGCTTGAAGCGGGCGCTTGAAGCGGGCGAACTTAATCCACACCAAGCGTTCTGGGCGCTTGATGCCCTAGCGTTCTCTTACATGCGAGAAGGGCGCTTTGACGAGGCGGCTGAACCAGTCGCCATGATGCAGCAGCTCCTGGATACCCACGGGTTCGAGCCCCGTGAGCAAATTGGGTGGGCGATGCGAAAAGTGCTGTTGGCATCTGATCAGGGGCGTGAAGACGAGGTCAAGCAGGCTGTAGCGTACGCCACTCCCAGAATCCCTGACGCTGATTACCGCCGGATATTCGATTACAACCACGCGGTCGCGCTCTGGAAGTTGAAGCGCAACAAAGTCGCTGAAGCGATGTGCCAGAAAATAGTCAGTGAGTACTTCGAAATTCTGGGGCTGACGCCTAGAGGTGTCATGGGCAAGAATTCGGATGCCCTCTGGGAAGTCATCAAGCGACCACCTGATGTCCATGAGCACATCAAGCACCTCGCGGATGCTCTGGAGGTGTATGCCAAAGCTCGCGAAGCTCAGGGGTTGGAGGCACGCCTTCAGCGTATCCATGCCATGAAGTTCTACGGAATGGTTGAAGGATACGAGTCAATTGTGCGTGTCGGGCAGGATTTGGCCGATGCGTTCGTGGATGCCAAGGACTTCGTGGGTGCAAAAGAGGTCATGGAGCAGCATGTTCTGCCGGTTGTTAGCCGGGCAGGCCTTATTGGCAGGCTGGTTCAAGTCCGGAGTCAATACGCGGTGATTTTGGCTTGGTGTGGTGATCACAAAGGTGCGATCTCCGAAATCAGGCGCCTAGACCCCTATTTGGAACTGGGCTGCAAGCGTGAAGTTCGGCACGATAGTTCAGAAAATAATCAATAGCCAGTCGGAGCTGGTAGCCCCAGCTTGAAGTGCGCCGCGGGGCGCACTTGACCATGATGAAGTGGAGGCTCAAGCAGAGATTGGTTTTCGGATCCCACCCTGGGTGATTCAGGTAGGTGCAAGTGACCACCTGGCCATTAGTCCCGGTGATGTAGGTGATGGGAACGCCTTCATTGATTTGCTCTGTTGAGGGGCTCGAAGCCGGAGGCTTCAGGGCGGTCTCGCTCTCAACCGGAATCGCGTCCTCAGGGAGCAGTTGGGTGAACTCATCTTTCACAGTGCAACTCCGTAGCTTGCCGGATGGCGTCTTTGCTGGGGAATTCAGTGCCTTCTATGCACGCTACGGTGTTTCGAGCGCTGGTGACTTGAGGCTCGCTGCTTCGGATCGCGGCGTTTCGGGCTTTAAGGCAGAGGGGGCTGAAGGGATTTGCTCCTCCCACTCCCCATGGGCCGCGCACCACGACCTTGCAGGTAGAAAATTTCACCAGGGGTTGCCAGAGGTAAGAGGCTTTCCTTGTACGTGCCTGGTGCTTTTCTGTCATTTTGACGCTTTTCATTATGTTTACATTATTGATCAAAGAAAACTATCAGATGAGGTTTACCTTGATCAATAAGAAAAACTAAGACACGTTTTCGAGTTCAGTACGATTGCGGAACTGCCGGAAGTTGCCCTGTTCCCGCACGGAGCCGCGGATACTGACCAACGATTTAAACTGAGCACTGATGCCGCGATTGCCATCCCAGATCGCGAGCAAGGCGTTCAGATAGGCAACGGCATCCGCGCTGGGCAGACTGTCCTCCTGCGTCCATTCCTCCCGGTCATTGGTGATTTTGTTGATCACAGACCAATAGTCGAGCTCTTCAACACCCGAGTAGATGGAGATCTTCAGTTCGGAGAGGTTGTCGAACACCGCCGAGCTGTGCTCCAGATGCTCTTGCAGGGACGTATTGAAGCTGGAGAGCTTCTTGTTGAAGGTCTGCAGCTCACGGTGAAGGCCTTGGATTTCGCCGAAAATGGTTTTGGCATCTGCGACCAGAAGCCGTCGGCTCTTATCATGCTCAGTGGCGAACCAGTCCTCGACAACTCGAAGGGTCACGCGGGCATCGACATCCTCACCAGTTTCAGTGCGGATGTTGTGGAGGCGATCTTGGAAGTAAGTCGACGGAGCAGCGTTCGGCACGTCGAGGAAAGCGTGGCGCATTTTGAAAGTAAGCTTCCGCAGCTGTGTCTCAGCTTCAGTGATCTGCTGCTGGAATGCGACCATCGCAGCCCTCAAGGGTAGGGCTTCCCATGCGGTGTCGTACGAATTATGGCGACTGGTGGATTCGTAGGCTTTGAGTCGTTCCTCAAGACAGGTAGCGACAATCATCAATTGCCCATCGATGCTTATGATAGTTGATCGACACTCTTTGATAGCGTCGAGTACCTGCTGCCGTTTTCGTAGCCAGGCCGCTGTAGTCTCTTCTAAACGAGTGGTGTCTCGTGCGAAGTCTACTTGGCTTTGCTCCTTCTTAGCCTGGAGCACCGGGATCTGCGGGAGGCTTTGGTTTTTCCAGATTTGCCACATGGACAAGAGCTCGCTCCATGAGCTGATATCCTCAAGCGTCTTCTTTAGGTCATCACGCTCGTCCTCGAGGGCGGTGATTACGTTCACATCAGCGCCCTCGCCAGCGAGTTCTTTCTTCTGCTGCTCCAAATAGAACTTGATGCTGGTGTCGCAGGTACTCTTGTGAGCAGCAACACCAGCTTGGATATCGCGAACTCCAGAACCAAGCCGAGTGTTGAGGGCCGAGATGTCCTGTTTACATTGCTGGGTGATGGCAGCCTTCTTACTTGCGATACGCTGGATCAGATCATCGTGAGCTTTCTGAGCATGACCGAGGAGGCGCTCGCATTCTGCCAATTGCGCCTGAGCAAGCTGGCGAGCTTCGTCCAGTGCCTCACGTAGCTGCTTTTTAAGCTCGTCGACTTGTCTCTCCAAACCTTGGGCCGTTGATCTAGCCTTCGTCAGGCCTGAGTTCGCCAGCGATAGATCTTCAGATGCTGTCTTAATCGCTTTGCGTAGCTCGACCTGCTGATCAACGGCGCGTTCTAACTGAGCTTCAAACGCCATCAAGGCTTGGTTGGCATCCTCAAGCTTTTCACGAAGCTTCGACTCATCTGCCTCGTCAGCTGCATCGACATATTCCAGCTCGAGTGTGATCCCGTAGAGGCTTTCAGATATGGCTGTCAGCTGGGGGTGAAGATCGTTACGGTGGAGGAGATCGGGGTTTATGACCTTGGCGATGTCTTGTGACCAATCTGGACGATTGCTTCGTAGAAACGCGAGAAGGCTATCCTGTTCAGGCTCATGAGCTTGTCGGATCTGGGCAATCAGGTCTTTTTTTTTGCCGATTGAGTGTTTCACAGCCTCGATCGTCAGATCGTATTTGGAAGACTGGGCCTGCAGATCGTTGACGACACGCTGCTTCGCCGCGACACATGCGTGGGCGGCACCGATGGCTTTGTGTGCGTCCCTGAGCTCGATGTCTCTCTTATCGATTTCATCCTGAATTGAGGGGTCTACGGAAGGATTGGCGACGTACGCCTGAGCTCGTCCCATGTCGCCATGGCGTTGTTGTAGCTCTAGCACAAGCCTGGCAAGCTCATCGGCGGATGAGTCGTCCAGCACCCTCAGGGCGTCTTCACATGCATCTTCGAGCTTGACCACGGCGTCCCGGGCCTGTTCGCGAAGGATGTTGGTTTTCTCGATGGCAGCAGCGTGGAAATCGTTGTGCAGCTTGGTTTCCTCGTTGATCTGCTTCTCGTATTTGGCCTTGACCTCTCTCGCTGCGCCGAGGGCCAGATCCAGTTTGGTATTTACACTTCTGAGCGCGTCCTCAAAAACTGCTTTTTGAGCCGCACGTGCGCGCTTTTCCTCGACCCCCTTGCTTTCGTAATCTTGGCGAGCACTTTCGATTTCAGTGAGATTACGATCGTAAGATTCGATATCAGCCTTGGTGCTATGAATGGCCCTGGTGATTTCCAGGGCATTCGCTTCGTGGGCGACAGCTTCTTGCTCAAGATACGTTTGCTTGAGGGACTCTTCGCTCTCTCGCTGGGCTTTTGAGAAGCGAAGATGGTCTTGAAGGAAGATGAACTTTTCCTTGACCTCTCGAATGGCATCCTCAGCGGCTTCGAGTTTCGCTCGGTGCTCCCTGGCCTCATCAACCAGCGGTGTGATGTTCTTGATACTTTGGTAAGCCTTGTGATCTCGCGGCCAGTTTTCTACACGCTTGCGCATCTGTTTGGATGCCGGCGGAAGGTTTGCCTTCGAAAACCCAGTCGGCCACCACCTGCTGTAGATCATCAAAATTGACCTTTCGAGAGAACATACCTTTGGTGAGCTTCTCAAGATGCCGCAAAGGACGGTTGTAGGTAGTGAATCCGTACATGTCCGACATCCCAAGCAGATAGCGCCTGTGCGTAGGGTCTACGTGCGGCGGCTGCCATCCCTGGATGATGGCCCTGTAGTCGACGTACGTGTCCACCAGTCTGTCAGCATGGGGGATTTTCAGGTAGATCAGGCGCTGGCGGAACTCCTTATTGAGTACAAACTGGCCGTCATCGGTGACGAACATGTCACGTCGGAAATGGCTGTTCACGAACCGAAAACGGATCTTGTCGGCGGTAGAGTTGCTGAGCACGACCACGAGCCGGCGAGTTCCATCGGGACGTTCATACTCATACACGAGGTAGGAAGTCTGGTTCGGTAGGTAGCAGTCGATGAACGAATCCTTACCTTGCGAAACCACGTCGCGGGGCTCAACGCCGGCGAAGAGCAGCGCCAAAGAGAGGAGGGAGGTTTTGCCTCGGCCGTTGCGCCCGGTCAGCGCCATGCCACCATCAATACCCATCGTCTGAACTCGCCCGCGGGAAAGCGAATCGATGAGATGGATGTTCATCAGTCGGAAGAGCGCCTCCGGCGCGTTCTGCGGCGGTTCAATTTGCTCCTGGGCCGGCAGTGGCGGCTCCTCGGCCATTACGACCTCTGGTACCAGAAGGTCGAGACCAGCGTTATGTGTTTCAATATTCATCGCAACTCCTTTGCTTTACCCAGGGCCAGCCAGCACCAAGCGAATCCACACGGGTGGACGGGGCGTGTGGATGGCTACCAGGTTAGGGAATGTATAAACGTGGACGAGCAGCGAGTGGGCCTCTCCATCTGACGGCAAGTGGCGCCCACTGGCGAGCTCATTGAGGGTTTCAAGGCGCTTTGGAGGGCTTCGCGGCCCCTGCCTTAGTCGCGGCCTTTGCTTTTTTCGTCTTGGTTGACGCACCTGATGTAGGTGGAATCTTCTCGATCAGCTCTTTGCCGATCTTCATACCCGTGCGTCGCAGTCGATCACAGGCTGCCATGAGGCTAACTTTGCTGAAGAAGGGGATTCCCAAAGAGCCGCCTTTATAGGGTGGCCGCATGATTCCGTACACTACGGTGTAGTCGCTGCGATTGAAGTCAGATTTTCGCCCATCCGGGAGTGACTTCAAAAATGCGCTCCCACCCTTGGTCTTTGAGACAGTGTCCTTCAGCTTCGTGCGGAATTTGCTGTCTGCCACGAAGGCCTCGGCACTGACAACACCTTGCATCCACAGGTGGCTGATGGGCCCTGATGAACCGCCATCCTTCAAATGGATGAATATCTTGTCGTTTGAGTAGAAGTCACAAGGCTCAAGGTTGCCCGCAGTGACGCCCTCGGGATTGATTTTGGTACGGTCTAGCTTGATCAAGTCGGGACGCTTAGCAGTGATGTCCGCAATCAGCTCTTCTTCGTTCAGACATGAGGTTCGACCGATGATGCTGAAATCCGGAATGCTATCGAAATGTTTTTCGACCAGATCTTTGAAGGTTGCGGAAATTTCGTACCATTTTCCTGCAAATAGCACGTAGTGCGTCCGAGTCGGCTTGGTTAGCGTGTATTCCCAGTTCAGGCAGTCATAAACCTTCCATCCAATCGGTTCACCAGACTTTTTGCTCACGGAACGAACCCGATGCGAGGACTTCATGACGTCCATCGTTTGGGCGCAGGTCAGCCGATTTAGCTCGTCTACGTAATCGGTGATGGATAGCTTGGTGAACTCGCTTTTGCGGCTACCAAAACCGGTGTACCCCAGTTCCGCGCCCTCTTGGTAATCAAGGATCTCTGGAGGGGACATGTGCAATAGGCTGTTGGCGCCTCTGCGGATCGCACGAATCTCGCTGTAGAGCTGCCGATCCAGGATCTTCAACCGCTCAGAACTGGTCTCCACCCTGACGTTGTCAAACCAGGCGTAATCGCGCTTGTAGGTGATTGACTTATAAGCCTTAAGAATTTCCGCGCACTTGTCGTGAAACTCGGACGGAGCCAGCGGGGCGTCTAGGCTTAGCGCGTCTTTGCCGGCAACAAACTTGGCAAATCCATTGTCACTGGGCTGACCGCCCGCCACCCTGGCCAGGTCTCGTAGTGTGTCCATACCAAACTGGCTGAAATCCGAGAGTTTGCTGGCTTGTATCCGCTTCTGAAATGTCACCGCGTCTGGAGTGGCGAGATCGAGGCTAAGCAAGCTACCTCGCGGCACAGTGTTGAGCGCCACCTTCAGTCCAAATTGGTGAACGAAGGCATCTTCCTCCAGCGCGAGGTGGGCATAGCCAAAACAAAGGGCCATCCAGCGGTTTTGTACGTACAAAAAGAGGATGGCTGCAGAACCGCTGGAGTGCAGGCTTCCGAGAGGATCTGAGATGTGGGGCTCGAGCAGGGCCAGCCATTCAGGAGTTCGGTCATACACCTGGCCATAGTAGAGGATGCCTTCTCCGCCACCCTCCCAGTCCTGCCCCTTCAACTCCTTAGCGCCGCTTGGCCCATATTTTGGGCTGAGGCCATCCTCTGGATCTAAGTTCGGCTTCAGCAGCCGCACCGTGATTGAGTTGACGCCAATCCTGCTCATTACCACCCCTCAGCAAATGACCAATTCAGACATATTTGGATCCGATTTTTGCTTACAGTGATATCAAATTGCAATGAGTGCCGATATTCTGGTGGCTAGGCGGCAGTGACTAGGACCTGGATGCAATAGGCAGGTACAGGGCAGGATTGTGGCCTGGTGTGGGCAGCGATTACTTGAGCGGGATAGCGAGGGCGCTGGTGAAGGATGTGGAGCATTCGATTTCTGTTTGTAAGCGTTCGGCAAAGTCACCTTCCGAACTCCAGCATTAAGGGTGATGTTGCCCGCGTATTAAGTGAACACCATGGCCTTCGGCGGTGGAGTCGGGAAGGTGTGGTCGCCGGCCCCTTACAGATGGACCTTAGACTGGGGGGATCATTTTCAAACCATCCAAAGCATACCCTCAGATTTGCCCCCAATGTAGCAACCCACTGGAAGTGAATGGAGCTCCATGGTCTGTGGAAAGGCAGAAGTAATCAGAAAAACAGCCTATCCGACGACACCTAAAGACTCTCAGGGTCGCCGAAAAACATCTGAATCCGCGAACGCAGCCAGCGTTCACCTGGGTCGTTGTCCTGTGCGCCGCGCCAGGCCATGTGCAGTTCAAAGCTGCGGACGTCGATCGGCAGTTCTTCGGCGCGCAAGCCGCCTGCAGCGGTCAGCACTTCGGCGGTGTAGTCGGGCACGATGGCCAGGATGTCGGTGCCGGTCAGCAGGCTACCCAGGCCATTGAACTGTGGCACGGCCAGTACGACATGGCGCTTGCGGTCGAGCTTGGCGAGTTCTTCGTCGATGAAACCACTCAGGTCACCGGCGAACGACACCAGTGCATGGGGGCGGCAGCAGAAGTCGTCCAGGCTGAGGCTGCCCGGCATGCTGTCGGCCCGCAGCAGCTTGGGTTTGCTGCGCCGCAGTACCTTGCGCTTGGCATTTGCCGGCAGGTCACTGGTGTAACTTACACCCACCGAGATCTCGCCCGAGGCGAGCAAGGCCGGCATCAGAATGTAGTTCACCCGCCGCACGACCAGCACGATACCCGGGGCTTCGGCGCGAATGCGTTTGAGCAGTTGCGGCAGCAGGGCAAACTCGGCGTCGTCGGAGAGGCCGATGCGAAAGACCGCCGTGCTGGTGGCGGGGTCAAAGTCGGCCGCACGGCTGACGGCGGTGGAGATGGAGTCCAGCGCGGGGGAGAGCAGGGCGAAGATCTCTACCGCACGTGCCGATGGCTCCATGCTGCGGCCGGTGCGAACGAACAGCGGATCGTCGAACAGCGTGCGCAGGCGCGACAGTGCGGCACTGATGGCCGGCTGGCCGAGGAACAGTTTCTCCGCTGCACGGGTCACGCTGCGTTCATGCATCAGGGTTTCGAAGACGATCAGCAGGTTCAGGTCGACGCGGCGCAGGTCGTTACGGTTCATCGCTTTGCTTCACTGGATGGGGCAGGGGTGAATCTTAAGGGGAAAGGCTGCTACCCTGCACCGAATAAATTGAACGTATGCCAGTACCTTCAATCAATGACAGGCATGTCGACTATTAATAGCCACGGATGGCCTAACCAGGAAAGCCCCGATAGAGTTCAGGGTATTAGCGATTCACTTGGCGAGGTTTGCGATGTCCCGCATGATCCGTTTCCACAAGTTCGGTCCGGCCGAGGTGCTCAAATGCGAAGAGCAGGCAGCGCCGACCCCGGCTGCCGGCGAGGTGCAGATTCGCGTCCAGGCGATCGGCGTCAGTTGGTACGACGTGCTCTGGCGGCAGAACCTCGCCTCGTCTCAGGTTCGCCTGCCGGCCGGCATCGGGCATGAGATGGCGGGCGTGGTCATGGCCGTGGGTGAGGGTGTCGATGACCTCGCCGTTGGTGACAAGGTCGCCAGCTTTCCGGCCAGCAGCGCCAATACGCACCCGGTGTACGGTGAAGTCATTGTGTTGCCGCGAGATGCCTTGACGCGCTACCCCGATGTCCTCAGCCCTGTCGAGGCCAGTGTTCATTACACGCCCTTGCTGATTGCCTATTTTGCCTATGTCGACCTGGCCAGGGCCAAGGCCGGGCAGACGGCACTGGTGACCGATGCCAGCCACTGTGCCGGGCCTGCCTTCGTGCAATTGGGCAAGGCGCTGGGCATTCGGGTCATCGCTGCCACCAAGCAAGCGAGTGAGCGTGACTACTTGCTTGGTTTGGGTGCCGAGAAGGTGATCGTCACTGAAGAGCAGGACCTGCTCATGCAGATCAACAAGTACACCGAAAACCGTGGCGTTGACATGGTGCTCGATGGGCTCGGCGGGCCGCAGATGTCGTTGCTAGGGGATGTCCTCGCACCCCGTGGCAGCCTGGTGCTGTACGGCTTGCAGGGCGGTAACCAGACGCCGTTCCCGGCGTGTGCGGCCTTCCAGAAGAACATTCAGTTTTTCGTTCACTGCATTGGCAACTTCACCGGCAAGCCGGAACTGGGCATTGTGCAGGACCATGTGGCATTGCAGCGTGCACTGCGTGACATCAACCAGTTCACCGCCGACCACTTGCTGACACCCCAGATCAGCAAGGTCTATCCGTTCGAGGCGTTTGTCGCCGCGCATCGGCATATGGATGAGTGCCCGTGTGGCGGGCGGATTGTGCTGGAGCTTGCTCCTCACTGACGGCTTGGGCCTGGTTGAGCCGCAGTGCCTGTATCGTTTGATTTAACGACAGGTCAGGCCTTACGGTTGCGGTTCGTACTGCTGTGGCGGGGCATCGGTAGCGCGAACACTGCTTTCGATCTGCTCTGCCAGGTAATACACCCCGGCCATGACTCCCGAGGCTCGGTTTTCCAGCAGTGTTGCCCATTCTTCGTCCAGGGCGACGTTCAATATGACCCTGAGCTGCTCGACCATTTCAGGCCGCTCACTGTCATGCATCAGCGCGCCAACGCCCGTCACTACCAGTGAAATCATCATTCCGGCAACCCGGCCAACGGCGGCCGCCGTTGCGCTCGCCGCACCGCGCACGGGCAGGGTGGACTCCAGTTTTTCGCTGGTGCGTTGTGCAACCGAGGACAACACCGCATCTGCCTGGTCTGCGCCACCTGCGCCCGTCGCGGTGCGCACCTGCGTTACCAGTGCCGCATACGCCGGCAGTTTGCTGACTGGGTTGGTGTAGACCAACTGGTAAAGCGATGCGTTGAGGGTAGGGGGTGGCCCCAGGCTGATCGCAGGGATACGGCTGAGCCGCAGGTTGAATTGGTCGGGCGGTAAACGATAGCGCTGCACGATACCCTGAAGTTGCGGACCGAGCAGTTGGGCGTACAGCGCGATGGCTTGTTGCATGACCGCATCGGGATCAATCTCCTTGGCGACCGGCTCCAACACTCGTTCGTGGTATTGCTCTTGAAGGTATGCAGCCAGGCGCTTTTCGCCGGGTTCAGTGTCATTGCCGGCGTTCATTTTGTACCAGGCAACCTTGATGGTCAGCCATTGCTGGGTCCAGTAGCTGGTGAACCAGGGAATGAAGTCGGCTTCGGTCTGCTGGTAGACGCGGTCCCGCCAGGCTTTCATCGAGCGGCGTGCGTAGTCTTTGACCGACTCTGTGACTGCCTGCGAAGCACTGACGATTTCCCAGTCCACCTGCTGCCAGGTGGATTCAGGTACCACCACGGGCGCCTGCGTCTCGGGGGGCGGCGCTTTTGAGGCGCAGCCAGGCATACCCGCCAGGAGCGCAATGATCAGGGGCACGGTCAGGGAACGTCGATTCAAGACCGCAGTCCCCCAGATGAGGTTCGACAATGGGTGGGGTCTGCTGTGCCTGCCCCCCCGCCAGTACGCTACCTGTTAAGTATAGGTGGCGAACCGGTCGTTCAGCGCCCGTGCGGTACAGCGCCTTCTAATGTGCGCAAGCTGCTGTCCAGTAGCTAACAGCGTTGCATGAGGGCTGTTGCGCGAACAACAGTAGCGGTGTTCTTCCTGAAAAAATATTCAATAAAAACAAATGGATACGATTGGCACAAAAGCTGCTGATAGTCCTGCAGCCTGTCCGCCGGACATACCGAAACAGTGCCTTAGCCGGTGCGGTGTTTAGCCCGCACCCAGGTCCAATCGAAATCGACAAGGAAGAACCGCATGTCAATACACTGGCTTCGCCATGCCGCCCTGGGGGGGCTGCTGCTGGCGGCGAATGGCCTCGCTCTGGCGGCAGACAGCCCTTGGCAAGTGCGCCTGGGCGTCAGCAATATCGTCCCAACCTCCGACTCTGGCAGCATTCAGCCTGGCACGGTCGATATCGACAGTGATGCCGGCCCGACCTTCAACCTGGCGTATTTCCTGACACCAAACCTTGCCATCGACGTACTGGGCGGCTTGCCGTTCAAACACGACATCAAACTGAACGGCAGCAAGGTTGGCAGCACCAAGCAATTACCGCCGATTGTCTCGCTGCAGTGGCATTTCGCCCCCGACGCCCCTGTGCGGCCCTTTGTCGGTGTCGGCCTGAATTACACCTATTTCTACGACGAACATCTGGATAACGGCGCCAAGCTGGAGCTTTCCGATTCTTGGGGAGCCGCCTTCCAGGCGGGGCTCGATATTGCCATTGATGAGCACTGGAGCCTCGGCGGCGATGTGCGCTACGCGAAAATCGACAGCACCGTGAAGATCGACGGCCAGAAGGTCGGCAGCGTCGATGTCGACCCGACGGTGTACAGCCTCAACCTTGCCTATCGTTTTTGAAGGAAACTCGCCATGACTGAATTGAACACCCCATTGGCCGAGCAGGCCGACGCCTTTATCCAAACCCAATCAAGCACGCCGGCACAGCGCCTGACCAGTGAAGCGCAGGCCATTGAAACGGCCCGGCGCCTGGCCAGCGAGTTTGCCCGTGAGGCCGTTGCGCGTGATCGCGAGCGGCGTCTGCCGGTTGCCGAACTCGACGCATACTCCCAGAGCGGGCTATGGAGCATCGTGGTACCCAAGGCGTACGGTGGGCTGGGCGCCGGTTACCGAACGGTCGGTGAAGTCTTCAAGCAGATCTCGTCGGCGGACGGCTCACTGGGCCAACTGGCGCAGAACCACTTCGTTATCCTGGCCCACATCGCCTTTGACGCCAGTGAGCAGCAGAAGCGCTTTTTCTTCGACCTGGCACTGTCAGGCGCACGCTTTGGCAATGCCTTCTCCGAGCGTGGCAGCAAGCACGTAGCAGACTTCCAGACCCGTATCAGCGCTGAAGGCGACGATTTTGTAGTGAGTGGCCAGAAGTTCTTTTCCACGGGGGCGCTGTTGGCGCACTGGGTGCCGATTGTCGCGGTTACCGAGGAAGGCTTGCCGCACCTGGCCGTGGTGCCACGCAATGCACCGGGGCTGAAGGTGGTGAACGACTGGTCCAGTTTCGGTCAGCGCACCACCGCCAGCGGTACGGTGCTGATCGATCAGGTAAGGGTACCTGCCGCGCAGGTGGTGCCGATCTGGAAGGCGTTCGACCGTCCGACCGCAGGCGGTGCCATTTCTCAGTTCATCCAGGCTGCCATCGATGCGGGCCTTGCCCGCGGCGCGTTCAACGATACCCGGGACTATGTGCGCCGGCATACCCGTCCATGGATCGACTCGGGGTTGGAGAAAGCCACGGATGATCCGTACATCATTCAGCAGGTGGGCGATTTGCAGATTCGCTTGCGTGCCGCTGATGCGGTATTGGACCTGGCGGCTGATGCGATTGACCATGCACTGCGCGAGCCGACAGAAGACAACGTGGCGCAGGCCTCGCTGCTCACCGCCGAAGCCAAGGTGCTGACCACCGAAGTGGCAATCCTGGCCAGCAACCGCCTGTTTGAATTGGCGGGTACCCGGTCGACCCTTGAGGAATACGGGCTTGACCGTCATTGGCGCAACGCCCGTGTGCATACGCTGCACGACCCGGTACGCTGGAAGTACCACATCGTTGGCAACTATGCGCTCAATGGCGTCAAGCCACCTCGCCACCCCTGGAGCTGATCGGCGTGTGCTGGCTAGGCACTGTGTGGTGTTGTAATGCGACGTAAATGTCCTGTTTTTATCCAAACGCTGGCGCCATCAGCGCCCGCTGTGGCGACCAAATGGTCGCCTTTGGGCAGGCGCATCCACGACAGGGCTGTAAGCAGGTCGCCATCAACCTCCACCTCACCGGCCAGCACCAGCATTTCGGCGCCATCCGGGCATGCCATCTCGATGTGCGTGCCTGGCACCCACACTTCCAGGCGTACCGTTTCGTGATTGTCCTGGAACAATGGGATAACGCCTATACCCGGGCGTTGGGCATCCGGTGTCAGTGTTGCGTGGTTCATGTCGATCACGCAGTGATGACGGTCTGCCGGATCGAACTGCCAGAGTTTGACGAAGATGATGCAACCATCGCTGGAGCCGGGTGTGTGCCGCGAGGTTGGAGGATTGCGCACATAGGTGCCGGCAGGGTAGTCGCCATGCTCATCCTGGAACACACCCTCCAGTACGATGAACTCCTCGCCGCCGTCATGGGTGTGAGGGCTGAACTGGCTGTTAGGCGCATAGCGCACGATGGAGGTGGCGCGTGCAACTTCGTTACCGATGCGGTCGAGCATTCGTCGCTGCACGCCCTGCATAGGGGAGTCTACCCAGGGCATGTGTGCTGCGTGCAGCACGATACGCTGGTCGAAGTCGGCGTTGATTTCCATGCAGGGAGTTCTCGTTTTGGCGGCGGTTCGGGTTACCTGTCACCCGTTAGTGTTGTGCCAACGCAGCGGCCGCGCAAGGCGTTAGTACTTGCCGTTGGGTAGCGGGCTCTTTAAATAAAAAACCCTTGCTTTCTGGCAAGGGCTTTTCCACGTCTGAGGGTGGTTATTCTTCGACAGTTTCGAGGGTGTTCTTGATGTGCTGAAACAGCGTGTCCTGGCACGTCCGGTATTGGCGTTCTAGTTCATCAAGCTCTTGCATTCTAGAAAGCCAAACCTCGTCGGATACAGTACTTAGATGATCCACGGTGTTTTGCCAAGTAGCTTTGGCGCAGTCGGTGGCATTCAGCAAGGCTAGGAAGTGTGCGTCTACAGGCAGTGCTTGCGCAGAGTGTTTCCGTGACAACATTAAAAAACCCGGTAATCCATTGATTTAGTGTGGTTAATGTTAACCCTCTGTGAGCAAAAAATCGTGCGGTATACGACGAATGGATAGTGGGCTATCAATCTGTGCGCGGTGTTGTCAGAGGTTTTCCCTGGCCTGTCACAAGCCTTAAACATGACGTCGGCAAAATGACGTCAAAATGCTCACGGGGCGATGTTAAAGTGATATTATTCTGCGCTGGCGATGTGCAAGTCTGAGCTGTGAGGGTGTGCGTATCGGCCCAGGAGCAGATTATTTATAAGCGTATGCACGGATGGCATCGTAAAAAGGACCCTCGGGTTTGTAACTTTCACATACCGCATTCATAACCGCTCAACTTATTCAGGGTTTGCCGTGTGCCTGGCGATTTAACGTCATGAACGCTGCGATGCAGTACCACTCGCCTGAAAATCATCGGATATAAAGTTTTTGCCAGAGCGTTTTACACGTCGTGGCCGCCAAGGATTATGTGCATGTTCAATCAGCTTAAATTCAGCCAGAAAATTTTGCTCGCTGCCGCTGTGGTAGTGGTGATGATTTTCTCCTTATCCAGCCTCTATAGTTACTCGTTACAGCGCGATGCGGTCAGCAAGAGCCTGGAGAACTACCTCAACGATATTGGCGGCGCCACCGCCAAGGGCATCCAGAGCTGGCTGGCAGGGCGTATTTTGCTGGTGGAAAACACCGCCCAGTCGATTGCGCGTAACCCGGCACCCGAGGAGGTCGTTAGCCTGCTGGAACAAAAAACGCTGCTGTCGAACTTTGTGTTCACCTACCTGGGGAGCACTGACGGCCGTTTTACCATGCGCCCGGACAGCAAGATGCCGGATGGCTATGACCCCCGCACGCGACCTTGGTACCTGGCCGCCAAGGCGGCTGGAGGCACCATCCTGACCGAGCCCTATGTCGATGCGGTCACCGGCGGGCTTGCCGTAGCCATCGCCACGCCTGCAGGCAGCGCGGGTGTGCTGAGCAGCGATCTGAACCTAAACGTGCTGAATGACACCATCAATTCGCTGAACTTCAATGGCTTGGGTTACGCATTCCTCGTGAGCAGTGATGGCCGGATTCTGGTTCATCCAGACAAGAGCCTGGTCATGAAGAACCTGAAGGACGTCTACCCTCACAATACGCCACGTATCGGCGACAACTTCAGCGAGGCGAGCAACCAGAACGGTACACGCATTCTCAGTTTCTCCCATATCGACGACCTGCCTTCCGCTGACTGGTACATCGTACTGTCCGTTGATAAAGCCAAGGCCTACTCGCTGCTCAGCGAATACCGCACGTCAGCGATCATCACCACGCTGGTCGCGGTCGCTGTGATCATGCTGTTGCTCGGCGTCCTGATCCACGTGCTGATGCGCCCGCTGAACGCCATGGGTGTTGCCATGCGTGACATTGCCAAGGGCGAAGGGGACCTGACCAAGCGCCTGACGGTACATACTCAGGACGAATTTGGTGAGCTGGCCACGGCCTTTAACCAGTTTGTCGAGCGCATTCATGCCTCCATCCGCGAAGTGTCGTCGTCGGCTTTCCATCTGAGCGATGTGGCGACCCAAGTAGTCACGGCTTCCAATTCGTCGATGCTCAACTCCGACGAACAAGCCAGCCGTACCAATAGCGTGGCTGCGGCCATCAATGAACTGGGTGCTGCTGCCCAGGAAATTGCACGCAATGCGGCAGAGGCTGCACACCAGGCCACCGATGCGCGGGCGCGGGCGGAAGAAGGCCAGAGCATTGTGGACGCCACCATCAAGACGATGAACCAGCTGTCCGCCAGGATCAGTGACTCGTGTGGCAACATCGAGGCGCTGAACGGCAAGACGGTCGACATCGGGCAGATCCTTGAGGTCATCCAGAGCATTTCCGACCAGACCAACCTGCTGGCACTCAACGCCGCCATTGAGGCAGCGCGTGCCGGTGAAGCCGGGCGCGGCTTCGCTGTGGTCGCCGATGAAGTGCGCAACCTTGCCCATCGCACACGAAGCTCGGCGCAGGAAATCCAGCAGATGATCGAGGAGTTGCAGGTTGGTTCCAAGCAGTCGGTAGAAACGATGGTAGAAAGCCAACGCGACAGCGAAAGTAGCGTCTTGATCGCCAATCAGGCCGGCTCCAGCCTTGGGGTTGTCACCGAGCGTATTGGTGAAATCGACAATATGAACCAGTCCGTGGCCACGGCGACAGAAGAGCAGACGTCGGTGATCGAGGCGCTCAACCTGGACATCAACGAGATCAATACCCTCAACCAGGACGGTGTCGAGAACCTGCAAGCGACCTTGCGCGCCTGCAACGATCTGGAGCGCGAAGCCAACCGCCTAAAGCATCTGGTCGGAACCTTCCGCATCTGATTGCGGCCAGCCGCTGCGCCAAGTGGGCCAAGGCGCAGTGTTGGACGGGTAGGGGCTTGCCCTTACCCGTCCTGGTGCTGGCGTGCGCCGTGCCGCAAACTCATCCAGTTCTCACGACTCAAGCGGTACATGCGCACTGGCCGGCCATGAAACTCGCGTAACTCGAATGTCGTAAAGCCGGTTTTTTCAGCCACCCTCAACGAGGCGATGTGCTCCGGTTCGATGACTACAACGACAGACGCCAGTTGTTTTCGAGCAAAAACGTCATCAACAACAGCGTTGCTCGCTTCGCAGGCAAGCCCTTGGTTCCAGTACCTTCTGGCCAGGCGATACCCCAGATTGGCCTCTTCTGCGCCATCAATCACTTCTGGCCCAACGCCACAAAATCCGACGAGGTCATTCGTGGCTTTTTCGACCAAGGCCCATGGGCCTATGCCGAGCGAGGCGTAGCAGGCCTGGCACCATTCAATAAAACGCCGGGTGGCCTGCTCGTTACATACCCCGCGCACCGAATACCTCATCACCTCAGGGTCGCTCAGCATTGCTGCCAGCGCGGGTAGATCGTGCTGTGATAGATGCCGCCCAATCAGCCTCGGCGTTTCAAATACATGCACTCATCTCTCCTTGTGCCTGCCCTTAAGTTGACCGGCGCGCGGGTGCGCGTCGTCCTTGCATGCAGCGTCAGTCGTCAATACGGTAACATCCTGGCCGCCGCTAGGTAGATCAAGCAACAACCGTTTACCTCTCTGGAAAATAGCGAGTAGCGCCCATGCACATGCCGAGTGTGAACTGATGACCGCCTTGACTGCCCGCGAGGTGTACCAATGCTTGCGAGACGCCGCCCTGGGCATTCGACCCTTGCAGCGCCTTGACCAGCCGTCTGGGCATGGCCTGTTGGAGGTTGCCATTGAAGGGTGGCAACTGACGCTCGACTTCAGCGGCAACAGCCTGCACCACTGCCTGCGTGGTCAGAGCCCGGATGGCCGTATAGGGGCCTGCGACAGTTGGCAACGTACCGACCCGGTCAGTTTGCTCAGTACCTGGGAACTGGCCCAGGTTGAGCGGTTGCTGAAGGGCGCCTGAGTCAAGGCTGCACGGGTTCGTCGGCACACTGCTTGAGCCAGTCAATCAGCACCTGTACACGCTGGGGCATGGCTTCGCGGTTGGGGTGGACGAATAACCTGTGGCCACGGCACTGCGATCAAGGGCTAGTGTCCAGCCAGTAGTGTACGGCCCCGGCTCAGGTAGGCGTCCATTTCTTCGTCCGGGACCATGCTGCCGCCAGTGCCCCACATGATGTGCGTCGCCTTGGCCATACGTAGGTCATCCAGCCCCAGGCGTGCCCTGTAGCCTTGTTGCTCCTGCAACACCCGCAGGAAACCGGGCAGCCCGGCCAGTGCCGAGGGCTCCAGCTTCAGGCCTTCGGTAGCCTCCATCAGGGCCAGCAGGCGGTAGAGTTCGTCATCGGTGACGGTGTAGTAACCGTCGATCAAGCGCTGCATAGCGCGCCCGACAAAGCCTGATGGCCTGGCCACTGCCAGGCCATCGGCGGCGGTGTGGTTGTCGATGCCGACGTCGTAGACGCTGACCGCATCGTGCAACCCGGTGTAAACCCCCAGCAGCATGCAGGGCGAGTGCGTCGGTTCAGCAAATACGCAGTGCACCGCATCGCCGAAAACCTGCTTGAGACCGAACGCCACCCCGCCAGGGCCACCGCCGACACCGCAAGGCAGGTAGACGAACAGCGGGTGCGCCTGATCTACCGTGATGCCTGCAGCGTCAAGCTGGCGTTGCAGCCGGCGTGCGGCTACGGCGTAGCCAAGGAACAGGTTCAGAGAATTTTCGTCGTCGACGAAATGGCATTTCGCGTCCATCTCGGCCTGTTTGCGGCCTTGCTCCACCGCCACACTGTAGTCGGAGGCGTATTCGATCACCTCGACCCCGCAGGCGCGCAGCCGGTCTTTCTTCCATTGCCGGGCATCGGCGGACATGTGCACGGTGGCCTTGAACCCCAGGCGGGCGCTCATGATGCCAATCGACAAGCCCAGGTTGCCGGTGGAGCCGACCGCGATACTGTACTGGGCAAAAAAGGCCCGGGCTTCATCGCTGTCCAGCGTGCTGTAGCTGTCGCCGGGCTGAAGCAAGCCGCCGGCCAGGGCCAGGTCCTCAGCGTGCTTGAGTACTTCATAGATACCGCCCCGGGCCTTGATCGAGCCAGAAATCGGCAGCAGGTTATCGGCCTTCAGCCATAGCCGGCCTTGTATCGGCAGCTGTTGCTCCGCGCACAAGGCAGCCTGGAGCTGGGCCAGCGGCAGCAGCGGCGACTCGATGATGCCGTCACTGGCGTGCGTCTCGGGAAAGGCTGATTGGATAAATGCGGCAAAGCGTTCAAGCCGGGAGGCGGCGTCGTCGACATCGGCGACGTTCAGGGGCACATCACCCAGCGCCTGTGCTGTCGGTGCCAGCGCCGGATTGAACCAGGTGGTTGGCTCAAGACGGATCAATTCGGCGAGCAAAGGATGGTTTTCGCACCCGTTGTCGATCATTTCATTGAGGGTCATGTTCTGCCCTTTGTTCTCGTCAGTGCATGAGGTTGTGTAGATCGCAGTTGCAGCGATTAAGCCTCGGACGCTGGGGCTTTACAACGGATGGATGTTCAGCGGATGGCTGATCTGTGGTCACCTGTGCATGTTCGGCAGAGCACGTCGGGCATGGCTTCGAGCCGGTGCCTGTCTGCCAGGCTTGCGCCATCACAAAGGAAGAAGCCTGTTCTGGATGACTTGCTTCATTACCAGGGTGGAGGTCAGCCGCTGCACATTGGGCAGTGTCGAAAGGCTTTCATCGTAGAGCCGCTGGAAGGCCGGCAGGTCCTGAGTGATGACCTGAAGCAGGTAGTCCGGCTCGCCAAACAGTCGCTGAGCGTCGACCACCTGGGGAATGTCAATCAGCGCCGTCTCGAACGCCTCGACCGCGCGCCTGTCGCCCTCTCGGAGCGTGACAAACACCATGGCAGAAAAGTTCAGGCCCAGTGCGCCGGGATTCAGCTGTGCTCGATAACCCAGCAACACGCCAGACTCTTCCAGTGCCCGTACTCGCCGATGGCACGGAGAAAGGCTCAGGCCCACGCGCTCGGCCAGTTCGGTGACCGATAGACGACCATCTTTTTGAAGCTCGGCAAGAATCTTCCGATCAGTCCTATCCATATAGAAGAATCTCCCAGTTAGCGGCACGTACATGATGATATTCGAAAGAAAATTCTAGCAAGATTTCACTAATCTTCCTCGCACCCTTAACAGCTGCACTTTTCTGGCGACCAGAGGAGGGCGGCGTTTGATTCACGGAGCGAGACGATGCAGATGGCGATGAGTAAGCAGCAGGGGCGGGTGGCCCGATGACGTTCAGTGTGGTCGTTGCATTCTGGGCGGTGTCGATCCTGTTCATTATCACGCCCGGCGCGGATTGGGCGTATGCGATTTCGGCGGGCCTGAAGGGGCGTGTCGTCATACCTGCGGTGGCCGGGCTGCTGTCTGGCCACTTGATTGCAACCGTGATTGTGGCAGGCGGTGTCGGCACGCTGGTTGCCAGCCACCCGGTAGCCCTGTCGGCACTGACCGTTGCCGGGAGCGCTTATCTGCTTTGGTTGGGCATCAATATGCTTGCCCATCCGGCTACACCGCACGCTGATGCCCGTCAGGCATCGGGCTCCTGGTCGCGCTGGGCAGTCAAGGGGCTTTGCGTGAGCGGGCTGAACCCGAAAGTGTTCCTGCTGTTCCTGGCACTCTTGCCTCAATTCACGGATGTCACCGCGCCATGGCCCGTTCCCATGCAGATCATTGCGCTGGGGCTCATACACGCCTTGAGTTGCGGTGTGATCTATCTGCTGGTCGGGTTTGGTTCACAAGCCGTTCTTCGGGCACGCCCGGCTGCAGCGCACCTCATCAGCCGGCTCTCTGGTGCAACCATGATCATCATCGCGTTAGTGCTGCTCGCCGGGCAGCTGTCCGGTTAATTCTATTTCAGCGAGGCGACCCCCGATGAGCGACCAGCCTTCACCTTATGGCAGTGCCCCTCGTGCCCAACAGGCGACCCGCGTCAGAATTTCACACCTGAAACAGATGAAAGTTGACGGCCAGAAGTGGGCGATGCTCACTGCGTATGACATGTACAGCGCCGCTATCTTTGAAGAGGCCGGGATACCTGTCCTTCTGGTGGGGGATTCTGCCGGGAACAATGTCTATGGCAATGAGAACACCCTATCGGTAACCGTTGATGAACTTATCCCGCTGGTACGCGCGGTAACTCGCTCGACACAGCGAGCACTAGTGATTGCGGATCTGCCTTTTGGTGCTTACCAGGCTTCGGTGGAGCAGTGCTTTAACACGGCCGTCAGGTTCATGAAGGAGGCCGGTGCGCACGCTGTGAAACTGGAGGGCGGTATCGAGGTGTTGCCGCAGGTTGAGAAGCTTGTCAGCTCGGGTATCCCCGTCATGGCGCATATCGGTTTTACTCCACAACTGGAACATCAATTAGGTGGATACCGCGTACAGGGTCGTGGCGAAGATGCACAGCGACTGATCGACAGTGCCAAAGCCTTTGAAGCCGCGGGCGCGTTCGCTATCTTGATCGAGATGGTGCCGGGGGACGTGGGTGGCGCGATCACTGCAGCTGTTTCGATTCCTACTGTCGGGATCGGCGCGGGTAACCAATGCGATGCCCAAGTGCTGGTCTGGCAAGACATGGCCGGGCTGCGCACGGGGCGGCTACCGCGGTTCGTCAAGCAGTACGCCGATCTACGTTCGATCCTTCACACCGCGGCAAGGGACTTTGCAGGTGAGGTAGAGGCAGGAACATTTCCCGGCCCCGAGCATACGTTTTAACCGCCGACTATCAGTAGCCAAGGAACCCCACATGAAAACCCCGAGAGAACGTGCTGCTGAAGGTCTTCAGGTCGGCGACTGCTTTACAGTATCCCGCTGTTTCTCAGAGGACGATGTTCGTCAGTTCGCACAGATATCTCGGGACTACAACCCGGTTCACTGCGATGCCTGCTATGCCGAACTGCGCAGGTTCAAGGCGCCCATTTCCCACGGTCTTCTGACGGCCAGCCTTCTCACTGAAATCGGCGGGCAGATTGGTTGGCTGGCGACAGGGATGCAATTCGAGTTCAAACGCCCGGTTTACCCAGGCGAACAGATCACGTGCCATTGGCGCATCACTGACATCAACGAGCGGGGGCAGGCAAAGGCCGAGGTGATAATACTCAACGCAGAAGGCGTCACGGTGCTGGAGGCTTTGACCTCGGGTGTGCTGCCGGGCGTACAGGAGCGTGAACGCCTCAAACAGATGCTTTGTGAGGGGGACCCCACCAACGGTGCCGCCGCGTCTGTGAGTTGATTGGCGGCCATGAACACCAAGCGGGCAGGGCGCTATGCCACTACCCGCATACACCGCTAGCGTGCTTCCGGCCTTGACCGGTCGGCCTCCATGCCTCCGAGTAACGCCTGCGCCAGCCCTTGAGCCATATCAACGGCTGTGCGCGTGGACCAGAGCAGATGACGGGTTTCGCTGTCGACCACCTGACAGGCCTGTTCATTGGTGGCGTAAGCGGAACGTAGCAGGATGGTGAGGTGGATCAGCACGTCTTCGACGTTGAGCCCGGCGCGAACACTGAACAGCGGATCGTGAGTGTCTTCGCAGGAACCGAACGTGGCGCAGGCGGTGGTTTTCAGGATGTTGGTGTGCGGGGGATCGGGGACTATCTTGGTCATGGTGGTGCTCCTGGAAAATCTGACCGCTGACCTCTTGCGCTAGGTGGACGGTCTCGCTGAGACCCTGTTCAGTCATGTTAAGGCTCAATAATGTCAATGGGCCGCTATGCCAAAAGGACGAGGTCATGCTTCTGCAAACCCGCAATTTTATTCTTGAAGCACTTGGCGACCTGGCCATTGGAGATTACAACGCACGCCCCTTCGACTGCGCTTTCGAGTTGCTCGCGGCACCACCAAGCCGCAAGCGTCTGATCATGGTCGGCTTTAACGGCTCTCTTGCCGATGCCGTCCACACCAACGCCGGTTCAATAGGTGCAGGTTACGATCAGCCTGAATTTTCCAATGTTGCCTATGGCCTTGATGGCGGTTGGGGGCCGAAAACCCTGGCTCGGCGCCTGACAGAGTTACCCACCGCACTGGGTTTTGAGTGGCGCGATACCGTTTACACCAATGCACTGTTGATGTGCTCCAAAGATGCCGCAT
This sequence comes from Pseudomonas sp. HLS-6 TE3448, assembly GCF_053629555.1. Taxonomy (NCBI): domain Bacteria; kingdom Pseudomonadati; phylum Pseudomonadota; class Gammaproteobacteria; order Pseudomonadales; family Pseudomonadaceae; genus Pseudomonas; species Pseudomonas sp. HLS-6 TE3448. The sequence continues at coordinate 3,699,944 of NZ_JBRJIO010000001.1, forward strand.
CGATACAAAAAGTTGCGCGAGGATCCTCTGCTGCGAGCCTGGAGTCACTGACACGCAAATCAATGCAGTTTTTCCAACGGGTGACGATGTCGCTCGCTGAACCAGAACTGATCATCGCGTACAGCAATGGGTTGGGGAGCCCGTCCGCCGCGAGGATCATGTGGGAGGCATTCGGCAACGGTGAGGCATTGGACCATGTCGATTCGTCTTCCTACCGTGCGACGTACGGGTTCACCGCTACCATCGCAGGGCGGAGGGTACCGGTTGTGGGAATACGGCATATGTCCAGGTTTGTACCAAGCGTTGAGAACATAAAGCTGGCCTGGACAAGGCAACGAGAGCGGGCTTGAAAAGCTGAGTGGCCAGTTAAAGCAAGACAACCAGCCACTCAGCCAGCGCCTCAAGCAATGGTGGAGGTCGAGCTTTTACTCGCGTAAATCTGAAAGAAAGACGTTTCAGTAGGGGGCTCACCACTCAGGCGGGTTTGTTGGTGGTCCAGACACAACAACGCTGCTCCGCGCGTTCGGGGCGTGATGCGTCTGGAGGTTTCGGTCAGTCGTACGCTCTGACAGCCGTTCCGACCTGGCTGAGAGAGGCTTACTCAAGAACGCCAGGGTCGCGGCGGATTTCCTCGCGTGCCATGGCTTCCCACAGGAACGGGAAGCCATTCGTATCGGTGCGCGTTCCGGTTGCGAGAGCGACGCTAGCGGGCAATGGTGAGCCGCCACCTAGCGTTTCGACATGCCAGGCCAGACGGCTGCGCCACTCCAATGTGATAGCGCGCAAGTGCGCCTGGCGAATGCCATTGGCCACCACCAGTACGCCGTGGTTTGCGAGCAGCGCCCATTTATGCGTGCCCAGTGCATCTACGACAGCTCGGCCCAATGCAGTGTCTTCCACCGTGCCTCGATACTCGTCATAGAGTACCGGGTCAGTGTCAACCAACGCGGATGTCTGGTCGTAAATCGGCGGAATTCGTCCGGCCGCCGACCACACCGATCCCCATCGCGGATGGTTATGGATCACCACGCCCACATCATGACGGGCTACGTGCACATCCATATGCAGATTGATGGCCGGCGTGATGTTCCATTCCCCCTCGATCACCTTGCCTTCCTGATCGAGGCGCACGATATCCGAGGCGGTCACTTCTCCCCAGGTGAGTTCCCAAGGGTTGGCCAGGTAAGTGCCATCGTCCTGGCGAACGGTGATGTGACCGGCGATGTGGTCGTTATAGCCTTCGCGAGATAACACCCGGCAAAGTAGCGCCACGCTCTGGCGCGGAGTCAATTCAGGCAGCAGCGCATAGCGACCTGGCCTGGGTATGTAACGGGTCAGCAAATCGTAGTTCAGTTCATCCTTCTGCATGGCTGTTTCCTTGAGAGTTACGCGTGGAAAGGCCCGCGAGCGAATACCGAGGTACGCTGCATGCGCCGTTGATGCGGTTGATAGTCCAGGATGGCGTTGTGGAGCACGCTGCGGTTGTCCCAGAGCACCATGTCACCCACTCGCCAGCGATGGCGGAAGCCGAATTTAACGTGTTGGCAATGTGCATTCAGGTAGGCAAGGATCGCATCGCTTTCCTGGGTGGCCAGGCCGTCGATATGGGTGGTGTAGGTCGGGCTCAGATACAACGCCTTGCGACCTGATACCGGGTGCTGAATAACCAGCGGATGCAGGTGTCGACGGTTCATGTTGATGACCTCGACATAGCGATCATGCGTGACAACGTTCTGGCGCAGTGCGGCCGTCATCGGTCCGTTCATGTCGTGCCAGGCGCCAAGGCCTTCAAGGTAACGCTTCATGCGTTCGGACAGCTCGTCGTAAGCCGTGGTCATGCTGATCCAGCAGGTGTCGCCGCCACTCGGCGGCAAGATCTGTGCGTGTGTCATGGTGACGATAGGTGGGCTTGGCAGAAAGCTCTCATCGTGGTGCCACATATCGGCGCGGTCGCCCAGCTTTGAGTCGATCACGGTGATCTGTTCAAAGCCTTCGCCCAGGTTGGGATAGAAGGTGTGAACTTCAGGCTCACCGAAGTGCCGTGCCATTGCCAAATGTTGCTCGGGCCTTAGCCCTGGGACGTGCAGCACTATGGCTTCATGTTTTATAAGTAGCGCCTCAAGCGCCGCCAGCGTTTCCGGCAAAACGATTGAAGCGGGATCTAGATCAAGCACCTCGGCACCCAGGTTTGGGCCAAGAGGCTGGACGCTGAACGATGAAGACATAGGCAATCTCCCGGTAGGGTTGGAATATCCGATCTTATGGGCCGTATCACGCTGCGTTTAGACGTTGTCTGATCGACGAAAATGATCATACTCACGTCGCCAACGTTGAGATATTCGCATTCCGGAAGCCCTGGAATTTGAAGTTAAGTGATTGATTTAAATGGATAAATATATAAATCGTGGTGCGGCGATAAACGCAGCACTCGGGTTTTCATGAGCAAGAGAGGCGATGAAACCACGATGGCCCCAACGTCTAAGCCGGAGCAGCTTCCTGCGTTACGCAAGCGTCCGACTCAATCACGCTCTCGCGCACTGGTCGATGCTGTGGAGCAGGCGTGCCTGCAGATTCTGGATGAAGCAGGCGAGGCAGCGCTGACCGTCGCGCGCATCGCGGAAATATCAGGGGTCGCAGTTGGGTCGATCTACCAGTATTTCCCCAACAAGGACGCGATCGTCGCCTTGCTGTACGAGCGAGTACTCGATGAGGAATCCGAGGCATTATTGAGGCTGCGCGAAAGGTTGGTTGGCGTGCCCTTGAAGTCGGCGCTGCGGGTAATTCTGGCCAATATCATTCGGGTCGAAACACGTCTGTTCAACTTGAACAAGGCGTTTCACTTGCGTTATCACTCGGCCTTGCACCTGGGAATGTGGCGCGGCCCTTATCATACGGCGGGAGAGTTCATCGAAGCGACATGGCTGCCGCTCCTGCACCTTTACCAGGATGAGATCGCCACCGAGCACCCTGCTTTGGCGGCTTACTTGCTCGGGCAGGGACTGCGCAGCGTCATCCGGTCCGTACTGGAGGACATGCCGAACCAGCTCGAATCCCCGGCGTTACTCGATAGCCTGGTGGCCATGGCGCTCGGTTGCCTACGCCCCTCAACATTCGACTAACACGCCGTCACGCAGGCAGTGTTGGCTAACGCGGCACTCAGGCTGATCGAGTCGTTACGCATGAACAAGGGATGTTATCAGGGCTTCGGGTTGAATATTCCAAGCTGATATCATTCGCCAAATTGAATGCTGAGCAGACACAAATGAACCGTCGTAAAAAAATAAACCAGTTGTTAAAGGCTCATGCCAAAAAGGCGAGTGCCAAACTGGCGCCGAAGAACAAGCCTAAATATGTGAGTAAGGCTGATCGATTGAAGCTGGCTGCTGAGTCCGACCAAGACTCAATTAGACCGTAAGCGTCTGCCCCCCATGCGTTGCAGTGAATGAGTGGCCAACGCTATAGGTTTGCTACCATTAACGAACGGCATCGAGATGGAGGTCTGCAGCGTGCAGAGTCGGCCTTCGCCTCCCTGGCATTGACCCACTTGTTGCAAGCCTGCCTGACCACATTGGAGGTGCAATGCGCATTCCATTGTTTTACGCGGTGTCCGCAGCACTGTTCTTGAGCGGGTTTTCCTGCCTGGCGCAACCACTGGATGCGACCGAGAGCGCAAACACTGGTGATCATTGGCTCGTTGTGGGGCGATTGTTGGTGATAGCCGCCAGTGTGGAATGGTCGTGCATTGCTGCCGCACAGTAGGCATTTCCAACGCCTGAAAAGGCCGCTCAAGCGTTCGTCGAGGCCGTGGGGACGGAGCACGCCGATCAGGCACGTTTAACCGAGTTGCTCGGTGAGGAGTGGCGCAGTTTCATTCCGCGCGAAAGCCTGCAGCGCAGTGATGTGGATGCGTTTTAGCAGCAGTACCATGAACATCACGATTAGCACGTGGGGCGGCGGTCAGTAGAACCGCCTGACGCTTTTACCTGTCGCGCTGATCGTTGTGCTTGCGACGGGTGCTCTGTGTCGTCTGCCTGCACGCTGAACTGTCTACCGAGGCCTTGCATGCCGTAGCCTGACTTATCGAAACATCCTATTGTTGGGCAGTGGGGGATCACAGAGAGGACCGCGCGATGAGCAACGAACAGGAAGCACCTGAGACACACGGTGTGACGGTGAAGTTACTTGCAACGCTTGACCTTGGCCCTGAGATCGCCGGCATGGCAGGGCGCCAACTGAGAATGCGCCTGGTGACTATCGAACCCGGAGGCGTCTTCGGCCCGATGCACAGCCATAAAGACAGGCCAGGTACCGTTTACATCTTGCAAGGTACGATCACTGACCATCGCAATGGTGTCGCCACGGACTACGGGCCGGGAGTAGGGTGGCCCGAGGACAGGAACACCACCCACTGGCTTGAGAACAGAGGCGCGATTTCGGCGGTGGAGATCTCGGTCGATATCGTCAGGCAAGCGTAAATACAGGTCCGACCGTTAATGCGATCGGGCCTGTCAATATCCTCAGCTGCTTTGAATTGTGTTATTGCGGCCACAACTAACTACAGCGTGTTTTAAAAGTACAAACGCATTCATTGCCGTATTCATATCAATCGTATCCGCTGGGTGTAAGGCTCACCTGCACCGGGCGTTGAATCTTGAATACCTGAGCCTGCCAGAACGCCGGGTGCGGTGTGAGGCCGTCAGCAGCAACGCGGGTTGCTGCTGCGCAGCCTAGCCTGGCCTGGCCTGACGGGACCGGCCAGCGGCCATTGCTCAAAAGCACAAGACTTCCGGCCGAAAAGCCGGATAATGGCGGCCAAATCGTTTGGCTCGTATTCAGGTAATCCCGCATGGAAATCAAGGTTAATTTTCTCGACAACCTTCGGCTTGAAGCCAAGTTCGATGACTTTACGGTGGTGGCCGATCAACCTATCCGCTACAAGGGTGATGGCTCCGCACCGGGTCCGTTCGATTACTTTCTGGCTTCATCGGCTTTGTGTGCGGCTTACTTTGTGAAGTTGTATTGCCAAACGCGCAATATTCCCACCGACAACATTCGCCTCTCGCAGAACAATATTGTTGATCCGGAAAACCGCTACAACCAGATCTTCAAGATTCAGGTGGAGTTGCCAGCGGATATTTCCGAAAAAGACCGCCAGGGCATTTTGCGCTCCATCGACCGTTGTACGGTAAAGAAGGTGGTGCAAACCGGGCCTGAGTTTGTGATTGAAGAGGTGGAAAACCTGGATGCCGACGCCCAGGCATTGCTGATGCTGAACTCAGCGTCAGACGCGAGCACGTACATCCCCGGCAAGGACCTGCCACTGGAACAGACCATCGCCAACATGTCGGGAATTTTGGCGGGCCTGGGCATGAAGATTGAAATCGCTTCGTGGCGCAATATCGTCCCCAACGTATGGTCGCTGCACATTCGCGATGCGCACTCGCCACTGTGCTTCACCAACGGCAAGGGCGCGACCAAGGAAAGCGCACTGGCGTCGGCGTTGGGCGAGTTTATCGAGCGGCTGAACTGCAACTTCTTCTACAACGACCAGTTTTGGGGCGAAGACATCGCCAATGCGGCGTTCGTGCATTACCCGAACGAGCGCTGGTTCAAGCCTGGCCGTAAAGATGCACTGCCGGCTGAGATTCTCGACGAGTATTGCCTGGAAATTTACAACCCTGACGGCGAGCTACGTGGCTCGCACCTGTACGACACCAACTCTGGCAACGTAGAGCGCGGCATCTGTTCTCTGCCGTATGTGCGCCAGTCGGATGGTGAGGTGGTGTATTTCCCGTCCAACCTGATCGAAAACCTGTTCCTCAGCAATGGCATGAGTGCCGGTAATACGCTGGCTGAAGCGCAGGTGCAATGCCTGTCGGAAATTTTCGAGCGTGCGGTGAAGCGCGAAATTCTGGAAGGTGAAATCGCACTGCCTGATGTCCCGCACGACGTGCTGGCGAAATACCCCGCTATTCTCGCCGGTATTCAGGGGTTGGAAGAGCAGGGCTTCCCGGTGCTGGTGAAGGACGCGTCGCTTGGCGGGGCGTACCCGGTGATGTGCGTCACCTTGATGAACCCGCGTACTGGCGGCGTATTTGCCTCGTTCGGGGCGCACCCAAGCTTTGAGGTGGCGCTGGAACGCAGCCTGACGGAACTGCTGCAGGGCCGCAGTTTTGAAGGCCTGAACGATTTGCCTCAGCCTACCTTTGAAAGCAATGCAGTGACTGAGCCGAACAACTTTGTTGAGCACTTTATCGACTCCAGCGGTGTGGTGTCGTGGCGCTTCTTCAGTGCCAAAGCTGATTTCGAATTTGTTGAGTGGGACTTCTCCGGCGAAGGTGAAAACTCCAATGCCGAGGAAGCTGCGACCTTGTTCGGCATTCTCGAAGACATGGGCAAGGAAGTGTACATGGCGGTGTACGAGCATTTCGGCGCAACCGCCTGCCGCATTCTGGTACCGGGCTATTCGGAGATTTATCCGGTAGAAGATCTGATCTGGGATAACACCAACAAAGCGTTGTTCTTCCGCGAGGATATCTTGAACGTGCACCGTCTGGATGACGCCGGCCTGGAAGCACTGGTCGAGCGTTTAGAAGACAGTGAACTGGACGACTACACCGACATAGCCACCTTGATCGGTATCGAGTTTGACGACAATACCGCCTGGGGTCAGCTGACGATTCTAGAGCTGAAGCTGCTGATCTATCTCGCCTTGCAGAAATTTGAAGAGGCGAAAGAGCTGGTGGAAGCCTTCCTGCAGTTTAACGACAACACGGTCGAGCGCGGTTTGTTTTATCAGGCCTTGAACGTGGTGCTGGAAGTGCTGTTGGACGATGACCTGGCGCTTGAAGATTACGAAGTCAATTTCCGCCGGATGTTTGGCAACCCGCGGATGGACGCCGTGTTGGGGTCAGTGGACGGCAGCGTGCGCTTCTTCGGCTTGACGCCTACGAGCATGAAACTGGAGGGGCTCGACAGGCACCTGCGTCTGATCGAGAGCTATAAAAAACTGCACACGGCGCGGGCCAATGTGTCGGAGCTGTGCCGCTAATAGCGCAGCCGTGAAAAGCCAGGCACTGCCTGGCTTTTTTTTGTCAGGCGTTTGCTGGGCGCCTCTGTATTGTTATCGACGAGAAGCGGACCTTAACAATAGATGAACAGGAACAGATTGCAGTGATAAAGGGCTTATGAAACTTGCGAATAGATGCTTGCGATCTTTTTACGTTGCAGCGTGCTTGTCAGGGCAGCGACCAACGTCAGAATAGCTCCGGTACCAAGACAGATCTGAGGTGCGGATTCGATTGGGAACAGTTTAAAGAGCAGCGCCATAATCACTGCTCCAGCGGTTTGCCCGAGCAGCCGAGCAGTGCCCTGCATGCCCCCGGTGGCACCACTTCGCTCTACGGGCGTAGATAGGAACATATTACGATTGTTGGCCACATTGAAAAGGCTGAAACCCAAGCCGCACAGCACTGTCAGTGCTACAAGCAGAAGGTATTGGCCCGTCGGTTGGCACAGTGAGGTGCCCCCCAGCCCGGTAGCTAGACACAAGCCGCCTATGGAGCAAAGGCGAGCCATCGAGGTTCGGTCTGCAAGGCGGCCAGCGAGCGGTGCCACGATTGCAACGGTCAATGGCCAGGGAATCATAAAGAGGCCTGCCTTAACCGCCCCTAGTCCTAAATTGTGCTGCAGGTAAAAGGGCAGTGCGACCATTCCTGCGGTCTGTCCCGCAAAGCAAAAGGTCGAGGCGATCACTGAAATGCGGAATGAATGGGATCTAAGCAAATCAAGCGGGATCAGTGGCGTTTTTTTGGGCATTTCCCGTCTTACCAGCAACGTCAATTGAATGGCTGAGATGGCCATGAGAGCGCTAGCAAGCGCGGGCTTGTCTGTGATGATCCAGGCTGCGATGACCAACGTTGCAAATACACCCGCATTCAACAACACGCTCAGCAGGTCCATCCTACGAGCAGTGCCCTCAGTGCGAGGTAATGCACTGGCTGCTATCAGTACCAGCACGCCTAAGGGGAGGTGTACAGCGAAGAGCCAAGGCCAGTTGGTCACCGAGAGTATTGCCGCCCCGATTACCGGCCCCGCTGCCGATGATAGTGCTACAGCAAGGGCATTCCAGCCTATCGCGGCACCGAGCTGCCGATGCGGTACTACTGTGCGAAGTAGCGCAATCCCCAGTGCCATGACTGCCGCTCCTCCAAGTCCTTGTAAAAAACGGGCAGCGATGAGCCAGGTTATGGAGGGAGCCAAAGCACACAACAAAGTGGTGCCTGTGAACAGCACAACACCCCATCGGAATACCCGGCGATAGCCCATGCTTTCACCCAGTGCAGCGCATGGCAGTAGAGCCATTAGCAGTGCTGTCTGGTAAGCCGTCACAATCCAGACGGACATCGCAGCGGAGACCTTTAACGATCCGGCAATCGTTGGCAGGGCGACGTTTACTATCACCGTGTTCAGTACCACCAGAACCATGGCCGCCAGCACGGAACCGATCGCAATTGCACATAATGGCTCGGGCAGGTCTGAATCCGCATCTGTTGAGTGTGGCGAAGGGTATCTTGCCGACGATGCTGATTCAGGTTGTTTGCATGAGCGCAACGGTTCTGCGCAGAGCCGCAACGTCCTGGCGCTATTAGGGCGAGGTTTCACCGCCTTGCCTCCGGCACCCAGGCACCGTCTTGCTCGACATACCTCGTCAGCCTTTGGGCCTCTTTGTCCTCTTTCTTCAGATCCCGTTCGGTAAACCGGAATAACAGCGCGGGCCCATCTATACAGCGCGTATCGTGAATGTCGCCAGGCAGGTACACCTGAGTTTGTCCGGAGCAAATTACAGTGGAGCCCCGTTTTACGAGTTTCACCCTACCGTCCTGGTCCTTGATCCGGGAATAGGTGCCCATTTCGATAGCACCCTGCTGAACCGCATAAATTACCCATCCTCTTCCATGATCATGTGGAGGCCGATAGAGCCCTTCAGGTTCAGTGTGCGCCAACAGCATGAATCCACTTGTCGGGTCTCTGTAAACTTCTTGTTGCGCCAATGCTTCCAGGTGCAATGTTGCCAACCACTGCTCCGAGATAGGGGTATCCAAGAGTTCATCCAGTTGCTGTTGACAGCCTGCAACTAACTCAGCGCTCAGAGGCCCCCAAATTGACCTGACGTTGCTAACGAATTTGTCCAATGAGTTCATACATGCTTCCCCTATCTAGTTCAGTACGGATGTCCCGATAGCTCGAACTGTAGGTAGCAATGGTGCATGGCGGAAGACGCACCACTTGCACTTTATTGATGCGTTTGACGCCCTATCACCTGTGGGGTGCGCTAACATCAACCCATGACGATTCCAGATTTCAATCTGCTGATTACCCTTGATGCGGTCCTCGCTGAAGGGAGTGTTGCTCGCGCAGCCAAGCGCCTGCACCTTAGCCCGTCGGCCATGAGCCGAGCGCTTTCGCGGTTGCGGGAAACAACGGGCGATCCACTTTTGGTCAGGGCGGGTCGGGCGCTTGTGCCAACACCTAGAGCGCTAGAGCTCCGTGACCGTGTCAGTCAACTGGTGATGGATGCGCAGGATGTGTTGCGTCCTACACAGATGCTCGACTTCAGTCAACTCGTTAGAACGTTTACTCTTAGGACTAGCGAAGGTTTTGTGGAGTGCTTTGGGCCCGAGCTTATCGCACGCATCGAGGAAGATGCCCCTGGAGTGCGACTGTGTTTTTTGCAGAAGCCAGACAAAGACAGCCAGCCTCTTCGCGATGGGATTGTTGATCTGGAAACCGGTGTGATAGAACTCTCGACCGCTCCTGAGTTGCGGGGGCAGGCCTTGTTCAGGGACAACTATGTTGGCGTTGTGCGATCAGGACATCCACTTAGTCGTGAGAAAGTAACGCCTACTGAGTATGCTGCAGGCAAACATATCTTTGTGTCACGAGAGGGGCTGGACAAAGGCCCGATTGATGACGCTTTGATGTCTCTTGGACTGACGCGCAAGGTTGTTACGATCGTCGGAGGCTTTTCGACCGCTCTGGGTTTGGCCCGGGGGTCTGATCTGATCGCTAGCGTTCCTGAGCGCCATACTGCAAGTTTGCGCCAGGGGATGCATAGCTTTGCGCTTCCGGTTCGCACCGCAGAGTTCACCGTTTCTTTGCTTTGGCATCCAAGATATGGAGCTGACCCCGCTCATCAATGGCTTCGGAGTCTAGTGCTGGAGATTTGCAAAAGAGGTACTGAGGGCGTTTGATGGCTGCCAATACCAGTTGAAACCGGTCAACTGCAGCCATTCAGGTGCGCAGGCAGAACAGAGGCGCCCCGGGGCGAGCAAATAGCGGGCTCCGGGGCGCAAAGAACTAGGCCGAGAACCCCCCATCAATCGTCAAGCTGGCGCCGGTGATGTAGCCTGCTTCCGGGCCGGCCAGGTAGGCGACAAAGCCGGCAATTTCCTCGGCCTTGCCGTAACGATCCAGTGCCATCAGACCTTTCAGGTACTCGGCGCCCTCACCATCGGCCGGGTTCATCTCAGTGTCCACCGGGCCGGGTTGCACGTTGTTCACGGTGATGCAGCGCGGGCCCAGGTCGCGGGCCATGCCTTTGGCCAAGCCGACCAGCGCCGATTTGCTCATGGCGTACACTGCGCCGCCAGCAACCGGGATGCGTTCGGCGTTGGTGCTGCCGATATTGATGATGCGCCCGCCGTCGAGCATATGTTTGGCAGCTTCCTGGCTGGCGACGAATACACTGCGCACGTTCACCGCCAAGGTGTGGTCAAGCTGCTCCAGGGTGATTTCCTCAGTGTTGCCCCAGGCCAGCACGCCGGCGTTGTTGACCAAAATATCCAGGCCGCCGAAGTGCTCGACTGCCGTACGAATGGCCTGTTGCACGGCTGCGGCATCAGCGCTGTCGGCCTTGAGGGCAAGTGCCTTACCACTAGCGGCAACCACTTCACTGACCAGAACATTGGCCCGCTCGGTAGACGATACATAGGTGAAAACTACTGCCGCGCCTTCACGGGCCAGGCGTTTGACGATGGCCGCACCGATACCGCGGGAGCCACCTTGAACGAAAGCGACTTTTCCTTGCAGCGTTTGGGTAGAGGTCATGGTGTATCTCCTTTACAGAAAGTTAGTTCAGCCCGACTGCGGTGTGAGCAATCTATTGCCATGGGCCTGCTTAGCTATAGCCTGTTGATCAGGAGCAGGGCCCCATAATTTTTTACGGTTCATCCGGGCGCGGTGTGTCGAGGTGCAGAGTATTGCAGTGGGTGGTTAAGTCAGGATTATGGGCGTCCGCCACTGGCCGGTATTCGAGAACGCAGCGAGAATGGCAGCATAGCCCACACCGTGATTCACCGCGGAAGGTGACCTAGGATAAACGGGCAGGTGCGCCTCATCACACGTCAGGCAGCGCCAATATGAGGAGGACCGTGTCTATGCAAACGCGTATCAATGAAGCAATCCAGACGCACTACACCCGTGCGGATTTGGGAGACGTCATACTGACGGCGCTGGAGAAAGCGGGCAAGGACATAAACCCACCTCACGCCCGAAGACTTGGCGCTCATCGACCAGTTTCATATCCGCGGCCGGGCGGCGACGCTCGAGCTTGCCCGGGCTGCAGGGCTCGATGCATCAAAGCACGTACTTGATGTGGGTAGCGGCGTAGGCGGGACCTCGCGTTGCCTGGCGAAGGAGTTCGGTTGCCGTGTCACGGGCATCGACCTTACAGACGAGTACTGCCGCGCTGCTTCGATGCTCTCGGCCAAGACTGGCCTTGCACACCTCGTCGACTACCGCCAAGGCGACGCCACCAAGCTGCCATTTGATGACCAGACATTCGATGTCGTATGGACGGAGCATGTGGCAATGAACATCCCGGACAAGACGCGGCTGTACAAGGAAATGCACCGCGTTCTAAAGCCGGGCGGCACGCTCGCTATCTACGATGTACTTGCTGGTCCGTCTGGCCCGGTGCTGTTTCCAGTTCCGTGGGCGCGCACACCGGATACGAGTTTCCTCGTGTCGCCAACTGAGTTGCGCGCGCTTCTCGAGGAAGCAGCATTCACGATTACCGACTGGTCTGACACAACAGAAGCGGCGCGCGCGTGGTTTGTGACCCTGGCCGAGAAGATCCAGAAAGAAGGCTTACCATCCCTTGGATTCCATTTGCTGCTTGGCGCTGATTTCAAGGTAATGGCGCAGAATCAGGGTCGAAACCTGCAAGAGGGGCGGATTGCTCTTGCACAAATCGTTGCGAGGAAGTGAGCTATGCTCGCAGGGTAAGTTTATCCTCTTGGATATGTTTATCGACGGTATCTGCGTGGAGGGTTCAGTCAATTCGCCTCACAGTAGGATATGCGACTGAATCGAAAACTGAATCGATCCTCTTTTTGTACGTGCATGGAGTGAAGGCTCCTGGCCGATTCCTGCCATTCCCAATGACCGCTATGGGTTGTGGATTCAACCGGTCGCGTACGACTGCAATCGATCAAAAGCATCTGCTCATTCGCGGGTTTGTGGGGCGGGTAGAATTCAGATGCCTTGAAGGTCGATGACTCAGCGCTTGTAGAGTAACGCTTCAACTACAACGCCAAACGCTGATGAATGTTCACGGCGATTGGGGTAGTAGAGATGGTAACCGGCAAAGGGTTGGCACCAATCTTCCAACACCCGCACAAGGCTACCGTTGGCTAGCTCTTTCGCCACCATGTCCTCCGGCAGGAAACCCAAGCCACATCCCGCCACGGCCGCACGCAGGATCGGCAGGCTGCTGTTGAATGTCCATTGCCCTTCGACACGGGCCTTCAGTTCGTGACCATCCTTTTCAAAATCCCATTGCATCAGGTTGCCATGGGTGGGGAGGCGCAGATTGATGCAATTTTGCGCCGCCAGATCACCGGGCACCTTCGGCACTGGCCGCTTGTTGAAATACTCAGGTGAGCCCACGACTGCGATGCGCAAGGGTGGCCCGATAGGAACGGCGATCATGTCCTTAGCCACCTGATCTCCCAGGCGTACACCGGCGTCATAGCGTTGCGCGACGATGTCGGAGAGGGCGTAGTCGACGGTGATTTCGACTTTGATGTCCGGATAGTCGGGAAGCACCTTTAAAAGCTTGGGCCACAGAATATTGTTGGCGGCATGTTCGGATGCTTGAATCCGCACATTGCCTGCCGGGGTGTCACGAAACTCGCTGACTGCGGCCAGTTCGAGTTCAATCTCATCGAACCGCGGCGCCATTGACTGATACAGCCGCTGACCCGCCTCGGTCGGCGAAACGCTGCGCGTGGTACGCGTTAGCAGGCGCACACCCAATCGGCTTTCCAGCGCGCGCATGGTGTGGCTCAGCGCCGACTGCGAAACGCCAAGCTGGGCGGCCGCGCGGGTGAAACTGCCTTCGCGGGTGATTATCACGAAGGCTTGCAGGTCGTTGAGATTGGCGCGGGACATTGATGAGAACCTCTCATGAGGGGCGCGGGATTAATCCATGAAAGCAGGTTGCACACGGATGCGCGACCCCCAAGAGAGTTGATTACAAGGTGCGGGCGTAAAACGCGGTCAGTTTGCCAATCGCGGCATCGACATAACGCGGCACCCAATAGGTTTCGATGTGGGTCGCGCCGTCGAGGATAAACACTTCCTTGTCGGTGGTGCCGGTGGCTTTCGGAAAGGCGTCCTGCGTCATGTACAGGCTGTCGGCTTTGCTGCCAGCGATCATCAGCAACGGTTGGTTGATCAGCTCGATATGGTCAGTGGCGTCGAAACGCATCAAGTCGATCAGGCTGCTGGTGGTGTATTTGAAGGTCGAGTTCGGGTGCGCGTGGGTCTTCCAGTAGTACTCATAACCTTGGCGATACAGCTCGAAGGGCAGTTTGGCAATCTGCTCGTCGGCGAGGTTGGCATCGCCCGAATACAGCACCGCGCCGCCGGCCGCCTCTTGCGCGCGGGCTGCTGACGCCTGTTGCAGGCGTTGCTGAATGCTGTCCATTTGCGAGTCGTTGTAGCCGTTGCGACGTACCCGGCCCGAGTTGAACATGCTCACCGTTGCCAGCGATTTGAAGCGTTTGTCGGTTTGCGCTGCCGCCAGCGAATAACCACCGCCACCACAGATGCCGAGCAGGCCCAGACGCTTGTCATCGACGCCGGCAAACTGGCTGATGAAGTCGGCCATGCCGTGAATGTCTTCGATGCGATACGCCGGTTTATCGATGCTGCGCGGCTGACCACCGCTGGCACCCTGATACGCCGCATCGGCCGTGATGGTGATGTAGCCCTGTTCGGCCAGGCGTTGCGCGTACAGACCGGCGACTTGTTCTTTCACGCCGCCATTGGGGTGTGCAACGACCACGGTCGGGTAGGTCTTTTTCGCGTCATAGTTAGCCGGTGTGTACACGTTGGCGGCGATATCCAGACCGTTGAGCTTGTAGCTGACCGGATGGATGTTGACCTTGCCCGGTTCGTTCTTGCTGATCGCGCCGTCGTAGGCGAGGGTGAACGGGTTCTTTTTGTAATCGGCGGCCAAGGCTTCGCCCGCGGAGAGGCCGACCAATGCCGACATGAATGTGGCTTTGAGTGTGTTTTTCACGTGAAGCTCCTGAGCAATCAAAAGGGCGGCAGTGGCAAAAGTATTTGGGTCAGTCCAGCTGGTTTTCTTTGAGGAACTGCGCGACCAGGTCAGCGATCTGCACGTTGTTCAGATCCGACATGGGGAAGTGGGTATTGCCGTGAATGCCGATCTCCGGCAGGTGGATCAGTCGCACATCACCGCCGTGGCGATTGACCGCGTCACGCCAGAGTCGGGCCATTTTCAGGCGTGCGCGCCAACTGTCCTGAGCGGGCAGGTCGACCGCCTGCTCCGGGATGTTGTCGCCGTAAAGGATCAGAATCGGAATGCGCGTGAGAGCCATGAATTGCTCCATCGGCACCGCCGCGCCTTGCACTGTGTCGAACGCGCTGGGAATCGGCGCAGGCACTTCACCTTGAGCGAACACGAAGCTGCTGCCTGGCTCGAACGCAACAATGGCTTTCACCTTGGTGTTCTTGATCGCCGTCAACCAGCCCGGCCCGCCACCTTGCGAATGGGTGAATAAAATCCCCGGGCCGATTTTGTCGAACAGTGCTGACACGCCATCAGAGACCACGCCCATGTCGAACGGCCCGGTGTTCGGCGTCATCGCCCGGAAAAACTGCTCGCGGGTCTGGGCATCCTGTGCCACTTGCACGCCGTTGAAGTAGTTGGGCCACAGGCCGATGCGGAACTGGTTGAACCACAGTTGCTCGTCAGGCACAGGCTTGATTGTGGCCTCGACCATGCTGCGCCCGGCATCGCCACGCCGTGGCTGATCGATCAGATAGACGCCGTAATGGCGGCGCAGAAAGATGTTCTGAAAGCCTTCGCGACCATCGGCGGTAGTTTCCCAGGTCTTGGAAAACTGACCCGCACCGTGCCACATGACGATGGGCAGTTTTCGCGCATCCACCGGAATCTGATAGAAGGCGTATACGTGGTCACCGTGGTAGGTCTGGCCGTTGGGCGTCATCGGTTTGTGCGGGTTGAAGGTGCCCGGTGCAGTTGTCACCGTTCCGCCGGCGGCGAAGCTGCCTTGTTGTTGAATCAGCAACGAGCCATCGGGTTGGTTCGCGCAGGCCGCCAACAGGCTCAACAGCGTGATGCTCAGCAGGTACTTTACAGATTTCATGTCATTTCCCCGAAGCCGCGAGGGCCTGGGTCAACGCGGTATTGGCACGTTCAGCCGTCTGCGCATCGCCGTGTTTTTTCAGCAGTTCCGTGACCTCGAGCAACTGTGCCGTGCTCAGACCGACGCGCAAGCTCGCCGCCATGTGTGAGCGCAATTGCGGCTCGACACCTGGCGTTGCGGCCAGCGCCCCGACGGTCGCCAGTTCGCGGCTTTGCCAGTCGAGGTTGTCGCGCTCGAAGATGTCGCCGAACAGGTGGGTTTGCAGGAACCGGTTGATCACCGGAGCGAACTCGAACACCGGGCCTTTGACCGGGGCGCCGGAGATCCTGGTTTGATTCGCGGTTCCGGCGGCCAGCAGCTCATTCCCGATCGGAATCGCCCGGCTCGGCTCAAGCCCCGGCGCGTCTTCGATACCGCGCTGTTTGCGCGTCTGCACCACCGTCATCAGCTCGTTCAAGGCGTTGAGGCTGCGGGGGAAGCCCACATAGGCGTATAGCTGCACCAGAATTTCCCGGGTTTCGCTG
The DNA here is from genome assembly GCF_053629555.1 of Pseudomonas sp. HLS-6 TE3448. NCBI lineage: Bacteria > Pseudomonadati > Pseudomonadota > Gammaproteobacteria > Pseudomonadales > Pseudomonadaceae > Pseudomonas > Pseudomonas sp. HLS-6 TE3448. The sequence goes on from NZ_JBRJIO010000001.1 coordinate 3,716,172, forward strand.
ATGGTCAAGCCGGCATCGAGCCCTTGATTGAGCGCGGTGTTGAGGTTGGGTATGTCGCTGGTTGCCATGAACGCGGCGATCAGGGGAATCGTTTGTTGTTGGCGCGACAAGGTAGCTGCGCTGGCTGGCGTGCTGGCCATGGTCTGCGATGCCTCGGCTGCTTGAGTGGTAACGCTGAACATCGCCCCGATGCCCAGACAAAGTGCCATGAGTGTGGGGAGGGCAGTGCTATTGCGTGCGTCAGTGGTCATCGTGAAAGGCTCCATCCATTGCGGGTCACTGCGGTGTCACTGGATCGTACGGAGGATGGTTGTTGCGATTAATCCCGAAATTTCGCATGGACTTCTGAGCAGAACTCATGAGTCGACATTGACATAACCGCTGCAATTCCGGCGCGACCCCACTGATACGGGGCCTCTAGGGCGCATGACGGTTTGTGACAAAGGTGCCGGGAGAGCAACTTCGACACATTCCGTAACTTCATTGGCCGGCGTACTGCGCCTCCGATACCTGTTCCGCCCAGGTGACGGTCTTGCCGTCCTCGGCTTCAGCGATGGCGATGTGGGTCATGCCGTTGCTGGCCGTGGCGCCATGCCAGTGACGGGTATGCGGCGGAATCCAGACAGTGTCGCCCGGTCGGATTTCCTCTCGCGGGCCGCCCTCTTGCTGCACGTATCCGACGCCTGCGGTGACGATCAGCGTTTGCCCCAGCGGATGGGTGTGCCACGCCGTGCGTGCGCCGGGCTCGAAGGTCACCGTGCCGCCGCCGATGCGCGCCGGCGCATCACCTTTAAACAGGCCATCAACGCGCACTGTGCCGGTAAAGTTTTGCGCCGCGCCCTTGACCGAGGGCTGCGAGCCGTTCGGCGTAACGCGGATTTCGCTGGCGGCCTGGGATTCTGCCGCCATGCATGACAAAGCAACGAGTGGTGCGATCAATCGGTTCATCGGGTCAACTCCGGTCAGGCGTGAAAGCGGCGCCGCACGTGGCGGCGCGTTGGGCAGACTCAGAGTCCTGTCATCTTCAGTGCCGATTCTGGCAGGCGTTCACCTTGCACCTGAATCTGCGCCATCTGCTCGTTGATCACGCGCAGATCGTCACTGGTCAATTGAAGCTCGACTGCGCCCAGGTTCTCTTCGAGTCGATGGGGTTTGGTCGTGCCCGGGATCGGCACAATCCACGTTTTCTGTGCGAGCAACCAAGCCAGCGCCACTTGCGCCGGTGTGGCGTGTTTGCGATGCGCGACGGCTTTCACCACGTCGACCAGCGCCAGATTGGCCTTGCGGGCTTCAGGGGAAAAGCGTGGTACAAAGTTGCGGAAATCGCTGGCGTCGAACTGCGTGTGCTCGTCGATTTGACCGGTGAGGAAACCGGCGCCGAGCGGGCTGAACGGTACGAAGCCGATCCGCAGTTCTTCCAGCACTGCCAGCAGTTCCAGCTCTGGGCCTCGCCAGAACAGCGAATATTCGCTCTGTACCGCCGTAACCGCTTGCACCGCGTGTGCCCGGCGAATGGTTTCCACACCCGCCTCAGACAGGCCGAAATGCTTGACCTTCCCCTCGGCGATCAGCTCCTTGACGGTACCGGCGACGTCTTCGATGGGTACCTGCGGATCAACGCGGTGCTGATAAAAAAGGTCGATGCAGTCGGTGCGCAGGCGCCTCAACGATGCCTCGGCCACGGCGCGGATATGCTCCGGGCGGCTGTTGGTGCCGCCGCCGCGTGCGCCGGTGATCAGGTCGATATCGAAGCCGAACTTGGTAGCGATGACGACCTGCTCGCGAATCGGCTGCAAGGCCTCGCCCAGCAGTTCTTCATTAGCGAACGGGCCATACGCTTCAGCGGTGTCGAACAGGGTGATGCCTTGCTCGTGAGCCGAACGAATCAGCTTGATCATGCCGGCTTTGTCGGCAGCCGGCCCATAGGCCGAGGTCATGCTCATGCAGCCCAGGCCCAGTGCGGACACTTCCAGGCCATTACCCAACGTGCGGATTTTCATGATGTCACTCCGTACAGAATTCGATTAACGCGTGCGGGGGTGATCGCTCAGCCAGGCGTTCACGCGTTCCATAGTCTTGCGCTCCTGCTCACTCTCCATCACAAATCCCTTCAGAACCCTAGCCTTCGGCGCGTGCTCGACCAGCACGCTGCGACTGTTGCCCAAGCCATAACCCCCGTGGGTGTTGAAGGGGATGAGGGTCTTGCCGGTCAGGTCGTGGGCGCTGAGAAAGGCGCGCACGATCGGCGGGGCGGTTTCACCCCAGATCGGAAAACCGAGATAGATCGTGTCGTAGTCGCTGAGGGCGTGAATCTTGCTTTGCAGCTCGGGTTCGAAGCCGCTGTCACGCTCCTGACGCGCCTGCTCCACGGTTTGCAGATAGTCCTCGGGGTAGGCGTGGGTCGGGCGAATCTCGAAGAGATCGGCACTCAGTCCACGCTGGATCAGCCCTGCAACGACGCGGGTATTGCCCGAGCGCGAGAAATACGCGACCAGAATCCGCGAGCCTGAGCGCGGTGTTTCACTAGCGCCTTGCGTGTCGGCGAGCGATAGCAGCGGGGCGCTGGCCAGTGCGGCGATCACCGTGCGCCGCAGCGGATCATGATCGTTGCTCATCGACCGACACGCGCCTTGAGGGCCTCGGGATAACGCTCGCCTTCGATGCGGATCTGCGCCAATGCTGTATCAATTGCCTTCAGTTCGAAGGCGTCGAGCGTGATGTCTGCGCCGCCGAGGTTTTCTTCCAGACGATGCAGTTTGGTCGTCCCCGGAATCGGCACAATCCACGGCGCCTGCGCGAGCAGCCATGCCAGCGCGATCTGTGCGGGTGTGGCTTGTTTCTGCGCGGCGATCTGACGGATCAACACCACCAGGCCCTGATTGGCTTGCAGCGCCGACCGGCGGAAACGCGGGACGACGCTGCGGAAATCGTCGCTGCCGTAAGTGGCCTCCGCCGACACCGTGCCGGTGAGAAAACCTTTGCCCAATGGGCTGAACGGCACTAAGCCGATGCCCAACTCCCAAAGCGTCGGCAGGATTTCCTGCTCAGGCTCGCGCCACCACAGCGAGTATTCGCTTTGCAGCGCTGTGACCGGCTGCACCGCATGCGCACGGCGAATGGTCTGCGCACCGGCCTCCGACAGGCCGAAGTGCTTGACCTTGCCTTCGCCAATCAAATCCTTCACTACTCCGGCGACGTCCTCGATCGGCACGTCCGGATCGACGCGGTGCTGGTAAAGCAAATCGATGTAATCGGTCTTCAGTCGACGCAACGAACCCTCGACAGCGACCCGGATGTGCTCGGGGTGGCTGTTGAGAATCTGCTGTTTATTGTCGTCGCCGAAGGTGAAGCCGAACTTGGTGGCGATGACCACTTGATCACGCACCGGTGCCAGGGCTTCGCCCACGACTTGTTCGTTCAGGTAAGGGCCGTAAACCTCGGCGGTATCGAAGAGCGTGACGCCTCGGTCAACCGCCGATCGGATCAGAGCAATGGCTTGTTGTGTGTCAGTCGCCGGGCCGTAGCCATGGCTCAAGCCCATGCAACCCAAGCCCAGGGCTGACACTTCGAGTGAACTGCTTCCGAGTGTGCGCTTGTGCATTTGGATCTCCCGACATTTGGCGTTGGGAGAACAGTAAGCGAGCTAATGAGCGGGCACTAGACGGTTAAATCGGCAAGGGTTCATGAAATTTGCTCATCAGTCTCAGAAAACGGGAGGTGACGACTGTGTCCTCATGGATACCTAGACGCCCTGAGCAAGTGCTCAGAAACAGGCCTAACTATCGCGTTTGATAGTAAATAATCGAGCGATCGCTTCTGGCCGTTACCTGCCCTCCGCGAAGGGCAGTTTTGGGTAAAGGGCTGCTGGTCATGGATGAGTGCTATCGACCCTTAGCAGACGCTTGCAGGTTCTCTATGAATGACCGGTAGTTGTTTGCTCTTCTGCACTGTCAACTGCAGACCAGTACGCCACCCCCTCCAATTGCACATATTCAATGCGGTTCCGTCCATTGTTTTTAGCCGCATATAGCTGCTGGTCTACGGCGTTGATGAAGTCTGTAGGCTTTTCCCACTCACCTGGCACCACCGAGCCCGCGCCTATGCTGACCGTGACGCGGTGACCATGCGGCGATAGCGCATGCACGATGGACTGCTTCTGAATCAACCGCTGGCAGCGCTCAGCAACTCTACGCGCCACCTCGGCATTGGCTTCGGGCAGCAGCACGACAAACTCTTCGCCTCCGTAGCGAGCCACAAGATCGCGAGGGCCATCCAACGCCAAACTCAGCGTCTGTGCAATCGCTATCAAACATTTGTCGCCTTGAATATGGCCGTACAAATCGTTGTACTGCTTGAAAAAATCGACGTCAAACAACAGCAGAGACAGTGGCTGGCGCTCGCGGCGCGCGCGTTCCCACTCCAACTCGAAGCAGCTATCGAAGCGGCGGCGGTTGGCGATACTCGTCAAACCGTCCTTGAACGAAAGCACCTCTAGCTCTTTCTGCAAGCTCAGCAGTTGGTCCTCGGTCTTCTTGCGTTCGCTGATGTCAAACATGAAGCCGATCAGTGCTTCGACCTCGCCTCTGTCATTGCGCACCACGTGCACAACGTCGCGAATCCACACATAGCCGTTGTCCTTGGTCAGCGCTCGGTAGTCCGCCTCATGGTCCACGCCAGCCTGGGATTGTGTTACGCAGAAATTCACCACATATTCGCGATCTTCTGGATGCATGCGCATAGCCCAGTCTTCCACGCTCACCCAACTTTCAGGGCTCCAGCCCAGCAACGCTTCGATCTGAGGGCCGATATAGGCGAATTTCATCGAGGTCCAATCAATCTTCCAAGGAATCGCCTTGGTCGACTCCAGCAAGGTTCTGTACACCTCACTGTCATTAACGAACTCGCTTGCATCGGACATACGCAATAGCCCTCAGAGTCATATCAGTAAACCACTTTAGCCTTAAGCAGGCAGTCGTGGAAATTTACTGAGTGTGTTGCAACGTCATCTGTCCTGCGACCGATCAGCGATGCGCTCTCACCGGCATTCGCGACTAGAATTCCACTGCCGACCCTTCTAAAGCCAGGTCCGGTTTCAACCCTGCAATGTCAGGTCGCTAGTGTTATTTCCGTCTATGGGATACCGGTATGGCAAATCTGCAAGACAAAACCGAATCCGAAGAGGATCTGGCCCAGATGGTAATAGGGCGGGGCCCCTGCACCTACCTGTTGTTGCTGTTGCTCGGATTGATCCTCCTGTTTCCTTTTCTCGAGGAGGGGATACTGGCCCGCACGTTGCTCGGCATTCTGTTTTCAATCGTGCTGCTGGTGGGCGCCTCTGCCACTCGGCAGACTCGGCGGGGGTTGATCCTCAAGCTGGGCCTGGCGTTGCTGGGGGTTGGCCTTCAATGGACGGCGTTGTGGGCGGAGAGTGTCGCGACTCTTGTCTTTGCCGCCGTATGTTATGCGGCGTCGCTTGCCGTCTCGTTTAGCGGCGTGCTCCGCTACATTCTCAAGCGCGGGCCCATTACAGCCGACAAGCTGCATGGTGCGCTTGCAGGTTACATCATGCTGGCCTTCGTCTGGTCCTTCGTCTATGGCCTGGTCGAGGTATCCAGCGCGGGTTCCTTCGGCCCCGGCCAACTCGACTTCATGCAGCCCGGCTCGTTCTTCAAGCTGATCTATTTCAGCCTCACGACGCTCACGACCACTGGCTATGGTGATGTTATCCCGTTGACCGACCACGCCCGCTCACTGGTGATGGTCGAACAATTTTCAGGCGTCTTTTACGTGGGTGTTGTCATCGCGCGGCTTGCCGGCCTTTATCCGTCGAATCAGCTCAGGTGACGCTCGATTTTGACTGAGTTGTCCCTGATTGAGGAGACACATGCCAGGCGACCCCATGAAGGCGATGCAGCGCATGTCCTGGGGGTCAGAGCCCTCCGCCGAAGCGGTACTGCCAGACGATGCCAATGGCATCGTATTCGCTGCCCGTACGGGTATGCCCGCCATTACTCGCGTTCAGCTTTAGCGAATGGTTGCGGTTCAATGGCAGCGTAAGGGTGCATCCGTAGCGTGTATTTTCCTGAAAGTCATGGTTGCCGACCCCATCGACTGAGCTACTTCCGCCCGCGAAATAGGTTGTATCCAGCGACGCCCAAACACCATTGCTAAAGGCATAGATGAGATGCCCTTGTACTTGGTAGATCGGGTTCTGTGACAGCGTGTGGTCGCCGAGGAACTCGTTATTGTCGGTGTAAAAGGTACCCGCGCCGGATAACTCCAGGGTCACTGGTTCCAGGCGTTTGGAAATCCCAAGCTCGGGTTTGAACGACCAGCGGTTGTTGCCCAGGTTCACCAGTTTGTTCGCGTCGTATTGCCCCAGAGGCGCTGTGATCGCCAGGCTGGCGCCGATAATGACATCTTGTTGATAGCGGGGGAATTCAGCCAGGGACATCGCCGGGGCGCCATACAGGTTCACCGAGAAGCGCAATCTTGGATCGATCAAACCCGTGACATTGCGCTCCTTGGGTTCACCGTTGAACAGGGCAGAGCCGCTCAGTTTTGCCTCAGGCACGACGATGTCGAACTTCCCCGAGCGGCCCCAGACGTCGAGGGACCTGGCAAAGGCAAACACGACTGTCTTGATGTTGAGCTTGGCATCCTGGAGCGGAACTGAGGGGTTGGCCGTCACGCTGCCATGGAGATCGCTGTAGCCCATCAGCAGGAAATTGATACCGACCGGCGTATTGGCGTAAGACCTGGGTTCGAGATCCTCTGCGACTGCGTTGGGGGCTGTGATGACGAGCGAAGCGGATGCGAATCGAACCAGCCTGACGACGCAGCGTTTGTGTTTCATCCACGTTTGCTTCCTGTCAGGCCCTGAAGTTCTATGTATTGTTGTAGCGCATCTGGATTTGTTTGGCACTGGCCGCGGCTACCCGCTCCATGTGCTGATCGCTGAGGATGTCTGTGGGTGAGTCGATATCCAGCAGGACACCTGAATCTTCAACCTCTACCGGAATACAGGCATCAGCATTGTCGAGGATGACCTGCCTGCCGCCCTGATCGCCTTGCAGATGAGCAAGCGCTGGCCAGAAGCGCCGACCAAACACCACGGGATGCCCCCGCTGTCCTTGATGGAAGGGCAGGACGATATGGTCGGTGCTGGACAACGTGCGCAGTTGCTTAAGCGTCTGCGCGTCGATCCATGGCATGTCACCGAGCAGAACCGCCACGGCCTTTGCCCCTGAATGCTCAAGTGCGCGTACGCCCGCCGCGAGACTGGCCCCCATCCCGTCATCGGCATGCGCCGCCCACACGATGTCGACCTGGAGGTCGATTGCCAACTGTTCGGGGACGTCACCTGGACGTAGCACCACCCGAACGTCGTCGAACACCTCCCGCGCACGCGCCAGGGTTGCCGCCAGTAGTGATTGCCCCGAACGCAGTCGGGCTTTTCGCTTGTCGCTGCCAAAGCGCTCGGCGCGGCCCGCTGCCAGTACCAGCGCGACACAGCCGCCCTGCGAGCCATGAGGCTGCTGATTACACCTGTCGTGTTGCTCCCTCGTACGCTTGGCCCGGTCCACGGACAGCTCGCCCGGCAGCGCGACATTGTTCTTGGCGGCAAGCACTTCGGCCATGACACTGACCGCGATTTCCGCCGGGGTCTTGCTGCCGATGTAAATGCCGATCGGCCCATGCAAGCGCCTGAGCGACGCTTCGGTCTCACCGAAATGCTCGATCAGCCGCTCTCGGCGGTTCTGGCTGTTGCGCCGGGAACCAATGGCTCCAATGTAGAACGCCGGGCCGTGCAGGGCTTCGAGCAAGGCCAGGTCGTCCAGTTTCGGGTCATGGCTCAGGGCAATGATGCAGGTACGCACGTCGGGTGCGAAGGCCCGGACGACGTCGTCGGGCATTCCGACCACCGTATCGACGCCGGTAACCGTCCAGGTGTTCATGTACTCGGGCCTGGGGTCGCATACCGAGACCTTGAAGCCATTGAACTGGGCCATGATCGCCACATATTCAGCCAGTGCGCCGGCGCCAATCAGCAGCATGCGGTAACCCGGGCCGAGTGGGTTGCTGATGCGCTGACCGTCGAAGCTGAACGGATCTGGTGTGGTGGTTGCTTCGAGTGCGACCTCGCCGGTCGCCAGGTTCAGGTGGCGACGCATCAGCATGCCTTCATCAAGTCGCGCCAGAAGCTGTTCCAGCGCCTGCTGGCACGGTGCGAATTCGAGGACGATCTCCAACGTGCCGCCACAGGGCAGGCCGAAGCGGTGTGCTTCGTCGGTGCTCACCCCGTAACGAACAAGCTGCGGTGCACCCTCCGGCAAGCCGGGCCCTTCGTAGGCACTACTGTAATGGTGAATCAGGTCATCCTCGATGCATCCACCGGAGACGCTGCCCACGACGCGTCCGTCGTGGCGCAGCACCATCATCGAGCCTACCGGTCTTGGCGACGAGCCCCAGGTGCGGACCACTGTCGCCAGCAGGCAGCGCTCGCCGGCAGCGAGCCAATCCCGGGCGGTGCGAAGAACGAGCAGGTCAATGCTTTCCATGGAATCTCCTCAGTGAGCACTGCGGCGTCACAGGTTGAGCCTGAGGCTCGATGTTCATCGGCCTCGCGGCTCCAGGCCTGCCTAGCCGAAGGTGTACCTGGACAACGGCATGCTACGGATGCGCTGGCCAGTCAGCCGCGCCACCGCGTTGGCCACCGCCGGTGCGACTGCCGGCAACGGCGGTTCGCCAATCCCGCCCATCTTCGCGCCGCTCTCGATGATGCGTACATGCACCCGCGCCATGCGCTGCGGTGGCAGGATAGGGTAGAGGTTGTAGTTGCGTGCACGTGGCTGGCCGTTGGCATACACCGCTTCCTCCACGAGGGCCTGAGACAATCCCAGCGCTACGGCGCCATTGACCTGAGCCTCGATGATGGCCGGGTTGACGATGCTGCCCGGATCAATCGCTTGCCAGATATCGTGGACTTTTACCTGGCCCTGTTCGATGGACACCTCGGCAATCACCGCCGCCTCCGAGCCGAACGGCGAGGCCATGGCCACGCCCCGTGCCCGGCGCGAACCATCTTCGGCGGTGAACGGGCCGCGTTTCCAGCCACCCGACAGCTCGGCGACCGCCTTCAGGAGATGGGTCAGGCGGTCGTTGCCGCGCAGCAGGTGCAAGCGCAGCTCAAAGGGGTCCTTTTTGCCGTGGTCGGCCAGTTCGTCGAGGAACGCTTCGTAGAAGAAGTCATTCATCGAGTTGCCCACCGAGCGCCAGTAGCCCAGCATTGCCGGGCCTTTGACGTACACCTGGGCGATGCGCTTGTGGGTGATGGCGTACGACTTGCCCGTCAGCCCCTCGAGTGCCGAGGGGTCGAGTTTTTCGCCCTGTTTTCCGGCAATTGCTTCGGTTGGGCCTTCGGTCGCGCTCACGGCTTCAAGCGCTACGGGCAGGCCCTCGGCGTCCAGTGCCGCGCGGAACTTGACCACCGCCATGGGGCGCAGGACATCGCGCAGAAACTCCTCCTCGCGGCTCCAGATCAGTTTGACTGGGCGCCCGACTGCCTTGGCCAGCAGGATCGCCTGTGGGTAGGGGTTGGCGCTGTCGTAGAGGAAGTGACGGCCGAAGAAACCACCCAGTAGGGGCGAGTGCAGGGTGATCTGTGACGGGTCCAGGCCGGTACGCTTGGCAATGTCGGCGCGGAACATGTCGGGTGCCTGGTTGGGCAACCACAGCTCAAGCGTGCCATCGGTGTTGAAGCGTGCCAGGGCCGAGGGCGGCTCAAGCTGCGCGTGGTTCAGGTACTGGTTGTGGTAGGTGGCCTCGACCTTGGTTGGCGCCGAGGCGAACGCCGCGCTGAAGTTGCCCTCGTTCTCCGCATCGCGGCCTGGGCCCGGCTCACCGGCCAGTCGCTCACGAAAGGCGTCACTGGAGAAGTCAGCAGGCATCGGGCGCAGCGGCGAGTCTTTGCCAGCTTCCTGCCACTCCACCTGCACGGCTTCCACGGCGCGCTTGGCATGCCACCAGCGCTCGGCAACCACGGCGACTGCGCCAGGCAGGCGATGAACCGAATGCACGCCCTTCATGGCCTTTACCTGCGCTTCGTTGCGCAAGGCGCCCACGGTCATGCCCAGGCGCGGCGCATGCTGCACGGCTGCGTGCAGCATGCCGTCGAGTTTGACATCGATGGTGTAGACGGCTTTTCCGGTGGACTTGTCGTAACCATCGACCCGCTGCACCGGCTTGCCGATCCAGCGGAACTGGCTCGGATCACGCAGTTGCACATGGGCAGGATCAGGCACCGGCAGGTCCATGGCGCGTTCGGCCAGTTCGCCATAGCTCAGGACACGGCCCGAGGCGGCATGGACTACGCGACCGGGTTCGGTGGTCAGTTCGCCGACCGGCACCTCCAGGCGTTCAGCGCCCGCCTGCAGGAGCATGGCCCGGGCCAGGGCACCGAGGCGGCGCATGGTTGGGTAGCTGGTACGTACCGACATGCTGCCGCCAGTGATGCGCATGCCGTTGTCCATGACCACGTATTGTTCGCCGGGCGGGGCGCTGTCGACCAGGAAGGTCGCAGGGTCGGCATCCAGCTCCTCGCCGACGATTTGTGCCATGGCGGTGAAGGTGCCTTGCCCGCCCTCCATGAAGGGGCTGAGCAGGCGAACAGTGCTGTCCGGGCGGATTTCCAGGAACGCCGGGACCTGTGTGCCCGCCGCCTGACCGCCACTTGCGGCGGCTTGGGCTCGGGTAAGGCTGATTGGCAGGCCGAAGCCGAGCACCAACGCGCCTGCGGCGGTCCCTGCGGACGCAAGGAGAAACCGGCGTCGGGAAATATTCACCGGTTCTCCGAGCGGGTATGGCTGTCCGTCGGGGCTGCTGAAGATGCTGTCGTTCATCAGCTGTTCTCCTGATCGGCCGCTACTTCATGCACGGCGGCCTGGATGGCGTTGTAGGTCCCGCAACGACACAGGTTGGTCATTGCCGCCGCGATCTCTGCGTCGGTCGGATGGGGCGTGTGCTTGAGCAGGGCGGTGGCCGCCATGACTTGTCCGGACTGGCAATAGCCGCACTGGGCGACCTGATGCTTGACCCAGGCGGCGACCACCCGTTTGCCCACCGCATCGGCTTCGATGGCTTCTATGGTAGTGATATCGCGCCCGACGACGCCCGCAATGGGGGTGACGCAGGCGCGCAGCACGTTGCCGTCGACCATCACCGAGCACGCGCCGCACTGTGCCAGGCCGCAGCCGTACTTGGTTCCGGTCAGCCCCAGGTCGTCCCGGATGACCCACAGCAGTGGTGTGTCCGCGTCGGCATCGACCTGGTAGGTCTGTTGGTTGATTCGAAGCTCCATGGCTCACCTGCAATCAGTCGGTTGGTGTCTCGGTTTTCTCGTGGGAGCAATACGCCAGGCGCACGTCATCCAAAGACGCTAGCACAAGGTCGGCCCGGCGATGCCCGCAGGGTATTGCTAAGACCTAGCGATGAGCTTGATAAAACGGGCTATGCCGTAGTGCGTCTGAAGGCAATCAGTCCACCAGGCGCAAGGCGTCGATCACGACCTGCATGGCCCGTGAGGTCTCCCGCTGGGCGGCGTAGTAGAGGTGATAGCCGGGAAAGCTGCGCCACCATTCTTCGAGCACCGGCACTGCCCGGCCCGACGCCAGGTGTGGGCGGGCCAGGTCTTCGGGTACGTACGCCAGGCCATGGCCGTCCAGCGCTGCGTTGAGCACTTGGTAGATGCCGTTGAAGGTCAGCCGGCCCTCGACCCGCACATTCAGCGCGTGTGCGCCGTTCTTGAGTTCCCAGGCATACAGGTTGCCGTGGGTTGCCAGGCGCAGGTTGATACACGCGTGGGCCATCAACTGCTCGGGGCGCGTGGGCATCGGGTGCTCGGCGAGATAGCTGGGCGCGGCGATGATCGCCAGGCGAAAATCCGGCCCGATACGCACCGCGCAGATGTCCTTGGTCAGCTCGTCACCCAGTCGCACGCCGAAGTCGTAGCGGCCCTCGACGATGTCGACAAGTGCATAGTCCGAGTGCATCTCGAACTGAATGCGCGGATAGCGGTGTAACAGTGTGGCCAGCTTTGGCCAGAGCAGGGTGTCGATGGCGTGGTCACTGGCGGTGAAGCGCAATGTGCCGCTTGGCGTGTCGCCCAATTCAGCCACTGCGCGCAACTGCGCCTCGATGTGTTCGATCCTGGGCGCTACAGCTTTGAGCAGGCGTTCGCCGGCTTCGGTTACTGAAACGCTGCGGGTGGTGCGTGTGAGCAGGCGCACGCCCAAGCGCGTTTCCATCGCGCGGATGGTGTAGCTGAGCATTGATTGGGACATGCCTAATTGCGCGGCGGCGCGGGTGAAACTGCGCTCACGTGCCACTGCAATCAGTGACAGCAATTGGCTGTAATGCTCCTTGGCCATTGATCAATACCATGCAAGGTTTAACGTTCAGTGTAATCGGGCCAGGGCGGATTCGAGCGTGATTCGGCCGCAATGGTCAATTGGGCGCGTGCTGTTCGGCCCTCGCAGTCAGCACGGTCAGCAGTGCCGAGCAGAGCAGAAGCGCTGCGCTCATCTCGAAGGTGGCGCGGTAGCCCAGTGCATCGAACAGCAGGCCGCCCAGCGTCGCCCCGAGCATGATCGCCATCTGCACCACCGCAACCAACAAACCTCCACCGGCTTCGGCGTCGTGGGGCAGGCTCCTGGCTAGCCAGGTCCACCAGCCCACCGGCGCTGCCGTACCCATCAGGCCCCAGATGCCAAGCAACAGGGCGGTGCTCATCAGTGAACTGCCCAGAAGGGTAAGCGCCAGTGCGATTGCCGCCATGACGACGCTAATCAGGGCCAGGGGGCGATACACGTCGTTCTTGAGAAAGCTGCCGATCAGCGCGGTACCGATGAACCCGGCAACACCGACCACCAACAGCAACAGTGACAGGGTGGCGGCATCGACCTGAGTAACGCTTTCCAGGAACGGACGCAGGTAGGTGTACAACGAGAACTGCCCCATGAAAAACAGACTCGATGCGGCCATGCCCAGCGCCACGGGGGTACGCTTGAGCAGGCTGAAGGGGCTGGCGCGGTATTGGGTGCGTTCGGCTTTCAACGTCGGCAGGCTCAGCAGCTTCCAGCACAGTGCGATAGCGGCGACCGGCACCACTGCGAAGAAGGCCATGCGCCAGCCAATGATGGCGCCGAGAAAACTGCCCAGCGGTGCGGCGACGACGGTAGCCAGTGCGTTGCCGCCATTGAGGATCGCCAGCGCCTTGGGTACCTGCGGCGCCGGCACCAGGCGCATGGCTGTGGCGGCGGACATGGACCAGAAACCGCCAATGGCCACGCCGATCAGCGCTCTGCCGAGAATGAAGGTCAGGTAATTGGGGGCGAAGGCAATGACGGTACCGGACAGGATCATCAACAGCGCCAGTGAGGCCAGCACACGCTTGCGGTCGAGGTGTCCGGCCAACGAGGCGATGCACAAGCTGGTCAGCAAGGCGAACGCGCCGGAAACGGCGATGGCCTGGCCGGCCTGGCCCTCGCTGACCCGAAGTTCAGTGGCGATTGGCGTCAGCAGGCTGACCGGCATGAACTCGGAGGCGACCAAGGCGAAGGCGGCGAGCGCCATCGCCAGTACAGCGCCCCAGGCTGCGGTGCCCTCGGGTTGGACGTTGGCGAGCGAGGTGGGTAGGGTTTTCATGGTGTTCCTGCAAGGGCAAGGCTTTGAAGGCACTTGTGCGTGAGGCCAGCCCCCATCCAGCGATGAGTGCTCTCCTTCGTATGCGACAAGTCCCCAAGGGGACGAAGTTGCCTACTCTAGGTGCTGCTCGACTAGCGGGTAACCCGCATAAAGCGCATGTACCTATGCAAGAAATTGATTAATCAAACCGGCAGGGTGGGACGCTTCACTCCAGACGCAGTGCCGCGATCAATAGAGACATGGCGCCAGTGGGTTGCCGTCGGCTGGGATAGTACAGGTGCAAGCCGGGCCACATCGGGCACCAGTCATCCAGCAGTCGCACCAGGTGCCCGGAGCGCAGGTAGGGCTCGGCCAGTTCTTCCGGCAGATACGCCACGCCCAGTCCGGCAATGGCGGCGTCCAGGCAGTCGAAGGTCGTGTTGAAGATCAACTGACCGTCGACCCGGATGTTCAACCGGCGGCCGTCCTTCTCGAACTCCCAGGGCCACAGGTTGCCATGGGTAGGCAGGCGGATATTGATGCAGTTATGGTGCATCAGGTCCTCAGGCTGTTCAGGTGCGGGGTGTCGGGAAAGATAGCTTCTGGTTGCCACCGCAGCGAAACGTGCGTCGGGGCCGATGCGCACGGCGATCATGTCCTGGTCCAGGGACTCACCGAGCCGCACGCCGGCATCGAAGCGCTCGGCGACGATATCCACCAGCCCGTTGTCGGTGAATACCTCCACCTTGATACCGGGGTACTTGGGCAGGAAGCGCTTCAGCTTACCCATCAGCACGGTATGAACCGCGTGGTCCGAGGCGGTGATGCGCAGGGTGCCGGTCGGGCTGTCGCGCAGATCATTCAGCGCTTCGAGCTCGGCGTCGATCTGTTCCATTTGCGGCGCAACAGTCTGCAACAACTGCTCACCGGCTTCGGTTGGGGTCACGGTGCGGGTATTGCGTGACAGCAACTGCACACCCAGGCGCGTCTCCAGCGTACGCACGGCGTGGCTGACGGCGGTCTGGGACAGGCCCAGGCGTGCGGCTGCCTTGGTGAAGCTCCGGTCCCGCGCCACCGCAAAAAATACGGTCAGGCCGGCAAAAGCGTCGCGTAGGGTCTTGTGTTCCATGGGCTGGCAAACCTCGAATAACCGCATCTGTAGCAGGCTTGGCAACGTACTCGCACATGGAAGACCTGAAAAGCCCCTCTAGCTTATGGCGCGTTTCATAGAGGATTGGCAGGCATTTGCATCCCCGCAACCATCTCTCGTGCAGCCTCGATGAATGCCGTCGAAGCCCCATTGACCTGGCACGTGACGATCAGCCCCTCACCGATCACGAAAAGCTGCATCGCAGCCACAGACGGTTGCTTGAGCTGTGCCTCGGTACAGATCGTTTCCAGGTAGGCGAGCACCTGTTGCTTATGCTGCTTTGCCAGTTGGTGAGGTGTTTCGTGCTGGTCACTGTATTCAGCAGCAGCGTTGATAAAGGCACAGCCACAAAAGTCTGGCCCTTGTGCCCAAGCGGCAATGAAATCGATGTAGGCCAGTGGTCGCAGCGGGCCAGGCGTAGCCTCTACCGCTGCCTTCATCTGCGCTATGAATTCGGTATGGCGAAGCTGTAGCGCGGCCTCGATCAAGTGTTCTTTGCTCGGAAAATGCCGATACAGCGTTTTCTTGGTGACCCCGGCCACCTGGCTCAGTTGTTCTACGCCGGAGGCGTGGTAGCCCTGGCGGTAAAACAAGCGCAAGGCCGACTCGGTGATGGTCTGGTATGTGCTCATGTGTTCTGGCCTCCAGGGTGCTGGGCGTAGTGTACACCGATCGGTTGACATGCATGTATACCGATCGGTATCTTTTGCGCGATCTCAAGCCTTTCTGGAGTTGCTACGATGCCCATCGGCCCCATCCTCAAATCGAGTGCGCCCCCCGCGCCTTCGCTGCATTTCAGCCTGTTGTCATTCATTGGTGCGGTTATCGCGATTGGTGCCACAGGCTGGCTTAGCCATGTGTCTGGAGCTCCCTGGTTGATGGCGTCCTTTGGTGCAAGCTGTGTACTCGCCTTCGGGTTGCCGGAGTCACCCTTGGCCCAGCCGCGCAGCATCATCGGTGGGCACCTGGTATCGACACTGGTCGGGTTGCTGGTACTGCACACGTTGGGGAATTCGTGGTGGGCCGGTGCGCTGGCCGTGGGCCTGGCGCTGGTAGCGATGCAACACACGCGCACATTGCATGCACCGGCAGGCGGGAATCCATTGGTGGTGTTGGCGGCCGGTGCGCCTTTCAGTTTTCTGCTCACACCGGTATTGGCCGGCTCAATCGTGATCGTTGCCGTTGCCTGGTGCTTGAACAACGCCCGTAGCCGTTCCAGTTATCCGAAGTACTGGCTATAGGCCGGCGGTGTTCAGTTGCGAGGTTCGCTGCTGTCGGTCGAGGCCGGGTGGAGGCCTTGCCGTTCGGCGACAGCGCGCAATGTTCTGAGGGTAATCATCGGGGCGTCGATGACGAACTGATTGGCCAGCCATGAAGGAATATCCCCCGCAGGGTCGGCCTGCAGTTGGTAGGTCACCTGCGTTTCACTATCGCTTTTGGGCACCATTTGCCATAGGCCACTCAGCTTGCGCACACGGGTCTGGCCCGGTACGCCAGGCACCATGCCAGGCACGGCGCTGAGGTGGCGTATGACTGCGCCGTCGTCGGTACGCTCAGTGTGTACCTTGAGTACGATGTCGCGGGTATTGGCCGGCCATGGCAGGGCGGTGGTGAGGTAGACCCAGGTGTCATCGCCTTCGACTTTCAACAGGCGCATGTCTGCGCAGGCGTACAGCCATTTGCAGGCGACCCGAAGGTTTTCCTGCAGGTCGCTGAGGGTGGCCACGCTGGCCTTGATCAGCGCTACGCCACGAAAGCGCTGATAGGGAGTGCCCGGCACGCTGCTCAGGTAGACCTGGATGCCGTCCTCGTTCGCGGCCAGTTGCCAGTCCTCGGCGCTGACCTGCGTTGGGCGGCACAAGCCCAACGTGAGCAACAGGCCCGTGGCCATCGCTGGGAGGAGGTTCATGATCAGACTCCCTGGGTACTAGCACGTTGAGCCGCTCCGCTACGGTGAGTCTCCGGTCCTAGGGTTGGGCATACACCTTGAAGAGTTTTTTGGCCGTCTCGCCAGCGCCGCCCAGGTACTTGTCGTAGGCCTGTTCGATTTCGCCGGAACGGTACATCTCGCTGAGTGTGGTATCGACCAGCAAGCGGAAGTTTTCATCGCCGCGCTCCACCATCAATGAGACAGGTGCGAATTCAAAGATACGGTCCAGTATCATCAGCTTTCCGCTCGGGTAATCGGCGGCGACATGGGTTTTGAGCGACATCCGTTCAGAGAAGAATGCATCGGCCTTGCCATCGGCGACCAGTTTTATCCCTTCGTCGTTGTCCTTGACCGTTATCAGTGTGGCAACTACGCCGAGCAAGCGCATTTTCTCGCGGATCCACGCCTCGGAGACGCCGCCTCCGGTGGTGACGAAGGTCTGGTTGGCGAGACCACGGTTGACGGTGGCGCGCCAGGTCGGCCCGCTGTGGGCCACCTTGCCATTGAGCACATTGAGTAACGCCTCATTGGCGTTGTCACGCACGACCACGGAAAGCCCGGCGGTGTAGACCGGTATTGAGTAGCTCACTGTTTTGCGCCGTTCCAGTGTCGCCGGCGTTGGCGTACAGAGGATGTCGATCTTGCCCGAGCCGACGGCGCTGGTGGCCTCGGTGATGTTGATGGGCTGGTAGTGCACTTGCAGCGAGGTCAGCCCCAGTTCGGCCTTGACCTTGTCGGCGATTTTCAGGCACAGGTCGATGGCGTAACCGCCGACCTTGTCGCCCTCCATGCTGCTGAACGGTGCGTAGTCTGGCAGGTAGCCCAGGTTAAAGGTGTTGTTGGTGCGAACGCGCTCCAGGGTGTTCGCGCTGGCCACGACCGGCATCAGCGCAAGCAGGCAGGTCATCAACAGGCTTGCGGGTTTGGTCAACTGTACGTTCATATCCTGTTCCCCGTGTTCAAATGTCTATGCAGTCCTGACAGCAACGCCTAAGGATTGCCGGCCCTGGCCTGGGCGGTTTGAGGCTCATTGACAAAACGTTTGGCGAGGAAGCCGTAGAGCAGGTAACCGAAGGCCAACACCAGAGTGCCACCGAACACGGCGTCTCTACCGCAGGCATAGAGGGCATACAACGAATAGGCCACGGCAACCAGCAGCACGGCGGTATTGCGTGTGTTGACTGCTGATGAAGCCTTGGCCTTGTACATCATGACCAGCAGCCCGGTGAGCGCTGTCACGTAGGGAATCAGGTTGGTCACTGCCGCCAGGTTGACCAGTTTGCTGAACTGGGCACTGGCATTGGGCGAAATGGTCGACAGTGCCATGAGGGTCTGCAGTACGCCGCAGACGATCATGCCGATGATCGGTGCATTCCGTGCACTGACCTTGCTGAACAGTTTCGGGAACATGCCTTGGTCGGCGGTCATCTTGGCCGTTTGCGCCAGGGTGAACTGCCAGCCCAGTAGCGAGCCCACGCACGCCATCACTGCCAGCGCCATGATGATGTTGCCGACCGTTGGGTTGAAAATGTGCGCATAGACAAGTGCGAAAGGCGCCGACGCGTTGGCCAGTTCAGCGTTGGGGATGATGCCCTGGATGACGGTAGTCGAGAGCACATACACCACCGCAGCCCCCAGGGTGCCGAACAGGCAGGCCAGCGGTACTGTACGTTTGGGGTCTTCCACTGCATCGGAGGCCTGCGCGGCCGACTCCATGCCCAGAAATGCCCACAGGGTCAAGGGAATGGCCTTGCTCACTGCCTCTGAGATCGGCAGGCTGTTAGGGTTCCAGGCCGCGGCCAGCACGTCAGGCTTGAACCAGAACCAGCCGATGATGCACAGGCCTGCCACCGGGATGATCACGCCCCAGACGGTGACTGCACCGATCTTGCCGGTGATGCTGGGCCCGCCAAAGTTGGCCAGGGTGGTCAACCAGAGCAGGCCCACTGTACCGATGAACAACGGAATGGCGCCGCTGCCCAGCCAGGGCACGAATGAGGTCATGTAACCCACTGCGGAAATGGCGACGGCGACGTTGGCGATGGCCAGCGACAGGAAGTACAGGTACGAACAGAGGAAGAACCCGGACTTTGCGTGCGCCTCTTCGGTATAGGCAGACAATCCGCCTGATCGTGCGCAGAAAATGCCACATTGGGAAAAGCAGTAGGCGATGGCCATGGACCCAACGGCGGTCACTAGCCATGACAACAGTGATACTGCGCCGAGTTGGGCCATGCTTGTGGGCAGCATGATGATGCCGGAGCCCATCATGTTGACCGTTACCAGAGTGGTCAGCCCCACGAGGCTCATTTTCTTGCTTGAATCAGCCATCTGAAAACTCCTTACGCTCTCAAAAGCACTGACCCTGATTCCGGCGCTTTACTGCAGGCCGCAGGGGAGGGGGCTAAACGCTATTGTTTGACCACATACACCTTGTAGGTTGGCCGCCCCTGGCCATCACGCTCGATCTCGATGCCATGGTTGTCGTGCTCGAAACCCGGAAAGTGACCATCGAACAGCTCCATTGCCAGCAAGTAATCGACGATGGCCTTTTTGTCGGCACCGGCTTTCTCTCCCGGCATCATCAGCGGGATGCCCGGCGGATAGGGAACGATCTGCACCGCGACCGTTCGATCAAGCATGTCGCGTACGGCAATCTGTTCTATTTCGCCACGAACCAGCCTGGCGTAGGTGGCGCGCGGGGAGGCCACCGGGTCAGGTAGCAGGGTGTAGGCAGCATCCATGTTGTGCAGCATTTTCGAGGCAAGCATGTCCTGGTGCATCTGCTCGGCAAGGTCCTTCAGGCCCATGTCGCGATAGCGATCACCATGGCTGGCGACCAGGTCGGGCAGTACCTGTTCCAGCGGCGAATTGTTGTCGTAGTGCCTCTTGAATTCCATCAGGCCAGCGACCAACGTGCCCCATTTGCCTTTGGTCACGCCGATGCTGAACAGCAGCAGTATCGAGTACGGTTCCGTCTTTTCCACCACGGTTCCACGGCTGGCGAGGAAGGTCGAGACCAAGGGGGCCGGGATACCGCTGGGCTCCATTGCGCCTTCGAGTGTCTGGCCGGGTGTAAGTACCGTGACCTTGATCGGGTCAAGCATGCAGTAGTCGTCACCCAGGTCGCCGAACCCGTGCCAACTGGCCGTTGGTTTGAGCACCCAGGCATCGCCTCGGTGTAGCGCATGGGGGGCGATTTCGGCAAAGGGCACGCCGTTGACCTCATCCGGTTGCCAGACGCCAAACCACCAGTCGCTGGAGTCGCGCTCACGCAGTTCGTTGCTCAGGCGCACCATAGCCTGGCGGAAGGCGATCGCTTCGCTGATCGATTCGTCGGTGAGGTACTCGCCGGCATCGTCCATCATCTTCGAAGAGACATCGATCGACGCGATGATGCTGTATTGCGGTGACGTCGAGGTGTGCATCATGAAGGCTTCGTTGAACAGTGCCGGCTTGACCGGCACCTTGCCTGAGCGGATGTGGATCATCGACGCCTGTGACAGCGCGGCCAGCAGTTTGTGGGTCGAGTGGGTGACGGTGACTGTCGCATCATCGGCATGCCGCTCGCCACGGTGCATGCCGTAGCGTCCTTCATACAGCGTGTTGAAACGCGCGTAGGCGAACCAGGCTTCATCGTAGTGGATGCGGTCGACACTCTGGCTCAGCTCTCGGGTGGTGACCTGCACGTTGTAGCACAGGCCGTCGTAGGTCGAGTTGGTCAGCACGGCCAATACCGGACGTGCCTGCTTGTGGGTTGCCAAGGGGCTGTCGGCGAGTTTCTGGGCCACGGCTGCCGGTGTCAGTTCGCTGCGCGGTACAGGGCCGATCAGGCCGCGTGCATTGCGGCGTGGGCGCAAGTACAGCGGTACCGCACCGGACATGTTCAGCGCATAGTTCAACGATTTATGGCAATTGCGGTCGACCAGCACTGCATCGCCGTCGGTCACGGCAGCGTGCAAGACGATCTGGTTGCTCGCTGAACTGCCGCCCATCGAGAAGAAGGTATAGTCGGCACCAAACACCCGCGCGGCGTATTTTTCTGCTTCGTCCACCGGGCCGGAATGGTCGTTGAGCGAGCCTAGCTCGCCAACCGAGACGCTAAGGTCTGAGCGCAGCATTTGCTCGCCATAGAATTCGAGAAAGCTACGTCCTACGGCGGTCTTCATGAACGCCGTGCCGCCGGTATGGCCCGGGGTATGCCAGGAGTACTCATGGGTGCCGGCAAAATTCACCAGTGCACCGAAGAACGGCGGCAGGATGCTGTCGAGGTAGCGACGGGCAGCCGTTTCGATGCGTCCGGCGATGAATTGAGGGCTGTCTTCAGGTTGCCAGATAATCCCGTCGATGTGCTCGAAGAACGCCAGCGGAATCTGGCCTTGGGTCGCTTGGCTCAGGCCCAGCATGACCGGCAACTGTGCGGTGCGTCGCCGGATCAGGCGAATCAGTCGCAGCGCCTGTTCTGGTGCCGCGTCGCATAGCCCCCAGCCGATAATGGCGCAGCTGTAAGTTGAGTTGGCACTGATGGCGATCTCTGCCTCATCAAGCGACCCCACCAGCTCCACCCCGAGTTCATGTTCATGCAGCGCTTCAGCAATGGCGTGGGCGCTGCGCACGATGATGCTGTCGTCGTGCCCCTTGGCATTGATCACGATCAGGACGGGGAAGCGTTGAACCATGTCGGCGGGTAAGCGCGTTTGCGATTGACTCATCGGGGAGGCTCCTTGAGGGTGGATAGCGTGTGTAGCGTCAAGTCTTGAGCACGTAGCCGTAAGCGCGAGTGCGTCCACCGTCCTGTTTCAACAATACTCCGCACTCTACTTCCCCAGGTACTGCACAGAGCACGCCAGGCGTATAGGGTAAGGCGCCTTAGGCGGCGATGTGACCGTCGACGTCTGCCACGTGCCGTTTGAGCACCTCGGCCGTACAGTTGTTGCGCAAGTAGCGCTGGGCCTTCATGGGGCCGCAGGTCGCCCAGATTCCGACCCAAAGCCGCCGTGTTATTGGTTATAGATCATATTGGTGGGCAGGTAATGTTTTGTCGAAATGATGAATAGCGAGGCTGCACGCTGTCGATTTCATCCACAGAACTTCAAGGTCACTTGCCAGCCACGTCGGGAGTCGATAGGGTCAACGTTATGAGTCAATCACGTGTTACCTCGACAACCACTACCACGACCGCCAGAGGCGGGGCGTGAGCGGTGTCGTGAGCCAGTAAGCGTACGAACCCTAGAGGCCCCGTCAGCGATGGACAGGGTCTTTTTTTTGCCCTTGTGTCGCTGGCTCAATGTAAGGAAACGCAGCATGCATGCACTCTTGATTCTCGACATGCAGGTTGGGCTTTTTCACGGCCCTGACAAGCCGTGGCGTGGCGAGGCGCTGCTGAGCACACTGAACAGCCTGTTGAGCAAAGCCCGGAAGGCGGGTGCGCCGGTTTTTCTGGCGCGTCATGTCGGCCCGGCTGGCTCGCCTATCGAGCCGGGCAGCCCGTTGACAGCACTGGTTCAGGAACTGGTGCTACACGGCGACGAAATCATCTTTGAGAAACACCGACCCAGTGCCTTCGCCATGACGGACTTGGCCGCCCGGTTGCGGGTGTGCGGCTCAGAGGGCGTGGTCATTACCGGGATGAAAACCCAGTATTGCGTCGACAGTACTTGCCGCGCGGCGCGAGATAGTGGGTTTGATACGGTGTTGATTGCTGATGGTCACACCTGCAGCGATACCCCGGCATTGACGGCCGAGATGATCGTCGCGCACCACAATGCAACACTGGCGGGGGCATTCTGTCGTGTTGTCGATGCCGAGGACTGGCACTTTTAGATTGCATTAACGGCTCTACAGAATGTGCTACCGAGTGAGTCGATAACGGCCTCGGCGACTAGGGCCCAAGTAGGTGGTGTATTGATGCGGGAACTACCTGTGCGCGTATGCGCACAGGTAACGCAGTGGCTGCCTATCTCAAGCGCTGAGCCACTGTTCGACCTTGTCACGGGAGGGGACGCCCCCTGAGTGAACAACCTTTCCATCAATCACAACGCTGGGCGTGGACATAACCCCGTAGCTGACGATCTGTTGCATGTCTTCGATCTTCTCCAGCTTCACCGGGATGCCTGTCGCGCTCGCCACCTGTTCGATGATGGCCACCGTTGATTTGCATTTGGCACAACCGCTACCCAGAACCTTGATGTCTTTCATAAAAACCTCAATACGTGGATTAAAGCGCGAAGTTGAAGAGGTAACCGACGATGAGAATGCCGACGCCGACGACCCCAATGAAGGTGGCTATCAGGCGAACCTTCAGCACCTTGCGCAAGATCACCATCTCCGGAAGGGAGAGGGCGATGACACTCATCATGAAGGCCAGCACAGTGCCCAGCGCCGCGCCCTTTGCGAGCAGTGCCTGCACGATCGGGATGATGCCTGCAGCATTGGTGTACATGGGGATACCGATAAGCACCGCGAGCGGAACCGACCACCAGGCTTCCTTGCCCATGAAGCTGGCCATGAAATCCTCAGGCACATACCCGTGAATGCCCGCGCCAATGGCAATACCGGCAAGGATGTAAGGCCATACTCTCCCAACGATTTCACGCACGCTGTTAAACCCGGCATTTATCCGCTCATACAGCGGCATACTCGTGTCACCGGCGGTTGCCTGGATTTTGGGCATTTCACGAACCCAGTCCTCCAGATAGGCCTCCATTTTCAGTCGTCCAATGACCCAACCTGCGACAACCGCAATAAACAAACCCAAGCCCAGGTACAGCAGTGCGATCTTCCAGCCGAACAGGCCAAGCAACAGTGTCAGCGCTACCTCATTCACCATAGGCGCGGAAATGAGGAAAGAGAACGTCACCCCTAGTGGCACGCCCGCTTGAACAAAACCTATGAATAGAGGAACGGCTGAGCAGGAGCAAAATGGAGTAAACACACCAAGTGACGCGGCCATGACATTGGCCATCCCCTCGCTGCGTCCCGCCAGCATTGCGCGGGTGCGCTCAGGCGTGAAGTGGGAGTTGATCATGCCCATCAAGAACACAATGCCGGTCAGCAGCATCAGCACTTTGGGTGTGTCGTAGAAGAAAAACTGTAAGGCGCCGCCAAGGTGGCTATTGCGATCAACCGGAAGCGTTGCGACCAACGCTTCGGACGCAGGAATCAGGGCCTCATACAGTCCGAACCAGACAGACGCGGCCACTGCCAAAAAGAGGCGGGGGTTACGTTCAGGCCAGCGCACAATTACTTCGTTCATGCACACGACTCCCAGGGTGCAGACGCACTAGACCACGGACGAATGGCCAAGAAAGGCTAAAATTTCGTTGACGGTGCTACGTGCGCTGCGTGCTACGCCGATCAACGTGGCAGAAGCCGAACCTGTCCACTCGCCATAGCCGACCAGCCATAGCCTCGGTTCTTGGGTCGAGTGAGTGCCTTCGACGTCAACGCGGCCTTCGGCATTGATTACGCCAAGTCCATTCAGATGCTGCAGGGCTGGCCTGAATCCGGTACACCAGATCACCACATCCACGGCAGATTCAGTTCCATCGGCCCACCTCACGCCGTTGCGAGTGAAATGTTCAAAAGGGCGTACAGATCTGAGAGCGTTACGCTCACGAGCCTTGACAACGGGAGGCACCATGACGATGTCTCCCAACCCGCCGACGGGTTGGTCAATGACACGCCCCTCCTGTTGAGCTTTCAATCGCTCAGTCGCACGCTCGAAAAGTACCCGCCCATCAACATTGTCAGGCAGAAACACCGGTTCAGCAGGGGTTACCCATGTGGTCTCGGCGACCTTGGAAACTTCTGCCAGAATCTGCGCCCCGGAATTACCGCCGCCCACCACCAGCACCTTCTTGCCCGCAAATGCATGTGCTTCAACATAGTGCGCAGAGTGCAACTGCCGCCCAGCGAACTGTTCGGCACCGGGGTAGTGAGGAATGTAAGGGTTGCTCCAGGTACCTGTCGCGCTGATGACAACCTTGGCATCCCAATGCCTGTCGTCAGCGTGTACTCGCAAGCCAGACGCTGTACGCTCCACACGCGAGACCTGCACTGGGCGCTCGACCGGAAACTGGTACCGCTGCTCGTACTGGTTGAGGTACCCGATCACATGATTTCGTGTCGGGTAGCCATCTTGCGTGGGGGGCATCATCCAGCCGGGGATTGAACTCCAGGTGGACGGTGAGAACAGGCGCAGTGAGTTCCAGCCATGACGCCAGGCGCCTCCTGGCGCTTCCTCTGCGTCGAGGATGACGAAAGAAAGTTGGGTGCGGCGCAGGAAATACGCTACAGCCAAGGCTGATTGGCCCCCACCGATGATGACGATGTCTAGTTGACTGCTAAGCGGATGAGCCATGGGAGGGGAGCCTGGAGTCGATGCGGGGCGGTGCTTAGTATAGCGACTCCGTTTTGACGCCAACTGATCTGGCTCACAAAGCCATTGCGATTATCAGGCGAAAAAAGTGCATTTTCAGATGGCCATGACTGCTATGCGTTTTGCGTTTCGTGCAAACCACAGGCCTCTTGACTCGCCAACCAGCCAGGAAACGAAGGTGGCGCTTTACTGTATATTTGAAAAATCATATATTCGTTTAACCATATAAGCCCCTGAACTTGGCAATGAGCGGCAAGCCCGATGCTTACCGCCATCCTCTTCACGACAGCCATGAACATATCAAGAGGTTTGTGCTGGTGAAAACCAAACGTCGAGACCCCTATGGCTGACCCCCTGACGCCAACCACCGTATTCAAATGCCTGGCCGATGAGACCCGCGTTCGCCTGATGTTGCTCATTGCTCGTGAGCAAGAGCTGTGCGTTTGTGAGCTCACCTGTGCGCTCGATGAAAGCCAGCCCAAGATTTCCCGTCATCTGGCACAGCTGCGCAATTGCGGTTTGCTTGAGGATCGTCGGCAGGGGCAATGGGTTTATTACCGCCTGCATCCCAACCTCCCGGCCTGGGTGATCGCTGTGCTCAAGAGCACCCTTGACGCCAACCAGCGTTGGCTCAGCCCCGACGCCAAGCGCCTTGACGTGATGGGTGACCGCCCACAGCGCCTTTCTGCTTGCTGTTGAGTCAACGCTTGCCCGAGCTGTGCTCGGCTTTTATGAGATAGCCCGCAGGGCGCACTTGCTCAGGAGTCAATCCGTGACTGAAGAACATCTCCCCAACCTTAATGCTGAACTGGTCGAACTGCCGACTCCCGATAAGCTTGGCAGTACCCTGTTGGCCACGCACAAGCCACGCATCCTGCTTCTGTACGGCTCGACCCGCGAGCGCTCGTTTAGCCGCTTGCTGACGGAGGAAGCCGCTCGCTTGCTGGAGCATTTCGGTGCCGAAACACGAATCTTCAATCCATCCGGTCTGCCCTTGCCTGACGATGCTCCGGACAACCATCCCAAGGTGCAGGAACTACGCGAGCTGATGCAGTGGTCGGAGGGGCAGGTTTGGTGCTCACCTGAGCGTCACGGTGCGATGACTGCCGTGTTCAAGGCGCAGATTGACTGGGTACCGCTGGCCATGGGCGCCGTGCGTCCGACCCAGGGCAAGACCCTGGCCGTGATGCAAGTCAGTGGAGGGTCTCAGTCTTTCAATGTGGTCAATCAGTTGCGCGTACTCGGACGCTGGATGCGCATGTTCACCATTCCGAACCAGTCGTCGGTACCCAAGGCCTACCTGGAATTCGACGAAGAGGGCCGTATGAAGCCGTCGACGTTCTACGACCGCGTCGTGGATGTGATGGAAGAACTGGTGAAATTCACCCTGCTGTTGCGTGAGCGCTCCGACTATTTGGTCGACCGTTATTCCGAGCGAAAGGAGTCCGCAGAAGAACTCTCCAGGCGTGTCAATCAACGCGCCATTTGAAGGGTTCGTTACTGTTTCGTAATGCCCGTACGTCATTATCAACGGCATCTACAAGTCCGACATCGTCACGTCGTAACTACCTGCAGGCCGTTGCTTCAAGAGAACAAACACATGCGTATAAAAGTAGGTATCAACGGTTTCGGTCGCATCGGTCGTCTTGCCTTGCGTGCAGCCTGGAGCTGGCCTGAGTTTGAGTTCGTGCAGATCAACGATCCGGCAGGCGACGCAGCAACGCATGCGCACCTGATCAACTTCGATTCGGTGCATGGCCGCTGGTGCCACGAAGCGAGCGCCGAGGGTGATCAGGTTGTGATTGACGGCAAGCGGATCAAGGTGACCGCCAACAAGGCGATTGCCGACACCGACTGGTCGGGTTGCGATCTGGTCATCGAAGCCAGCGGCAAGATGAAAACCGTTGCGGTACTTCAGGCCTACCTGGATCAGGGTGTGAAGCGTGTGGTTGTGTGCGCGCCGGTCAAGGAAAGCGGCGCGCTGAACGTTGTCATGGGGGTTAACCAACACCTGTTCGACCCGGCATTGCACCGTATCGTGACCGCAGCCTCCTGTACCACCAACTGCCTGGCCCCGGTGGTCAAGGTGATCCATGAAAACCTGGGGATTCGCCACGGCTCGATCACCACTATTCACGACCTGACCAACACCCAGAGCATCCTTGATCAGCCGCACAAGGATTTGCGTCGCGCCCGTGCCTCGGGCATGAGCCTGATCCCGACGACCACGGGTTCTGCCACCGCGATTGCCGAGATCTTCCCTGAGCTGCGCGGCAAGCTGAACGGCCATGCCGTGCGCGTGCCGCTGGCCAACGCCTCGCTTACCGATTGCGTGTTCGAAGTCGAGCGCGCTACCTCCGTGGATGAGGTCAACGCGTTGCTTAAAGCGGCCGCAGAGGGCCCGCTGAAAAATATCCTGGGCTATGAAGAACGCCCGCTGGTGTCCATCGACTACCGCACCGACCCGCGCTCCTCGATCATTGATGCGCTCTCGACCTTGGTGGTCAATGACACCCAGGTGAAGATCTACGCCTGGTACGACAACGAGTGGGGGTACGCCAACCGTGCTGTCGAGCTGGCCAGGCTGGTCGGTTTGGCAGGCTGAGAAGAGAGTGATCATGCACGCGCTGTCAGCCCTCTCCCCGCAGGTGCGCCAGTACCTGCTGGTCACCGGTAATTACTGGGCCTTTACGCTCACCGACGGTGCACTGCGCATGTTGGTGGTGTTGCACTTCCATGCGTTGGGCTACAGCCCGTTGCAGATTGCGTTCCTGTTCCTGTTCTACGAGATCTTCGGGGTCATTACCAATCTGTTGGGTGGCTACCTTGGCGCCCGGGTGGGTCTGAATCGCACCATGAACATTGGTCTGGGGCTCCAGGTGGCGGCGTTGTTGATGCTTGCCGTACCTGCGGCTTGGCTGACCATCCCTTGGGTGATGGGTGCCCAGGCAATGTCGGGGATTGCCAAAGACCTCAACAAGATGAGCGCCAAGAGTTCAATAAAACTCCTGGTGCCCGACAGTCAACAAGGCACGCTCTACCAGTGGGTAGCGATCCTTACCGGCTCGAAGAACGCATTGAAGGGCGTTGGCTTCTTCCTAGGCGGCGCATTGCTCGCGCTGATGGACTTCAAAAGCGCAGTACTGGTCATGGCGGCGGTCTTGGCGTTGATCTGGCTAGCTAGCCTGTTCTTGCTGAAGAAAGATCTTGGCAGGGCCAAAGGAAAGCCAAAGTTCCGCGACATCCTGTCCAAGAGCCGGGCAATCAATATCCTCTCGGCAGCGCGAATGTTCCTCTTTGGTGCCCGCGATGTGTGGTTCGTGGTGGCCTTGCCGGTCTACCTGAGTAGCGTGTTTGGCTGGGATTTCTGGCAGGTGGGCGGATTCCTGGCTGCCTGGGTGATCGGCTACGGCATTATCCAATCGCTGGCTCCAAACATCACAGGAAAGAAACGCGGCCACGTTCCTGATGGGCGGGCTGCCTTCGTTTGGGCGGGGCTGTTGGCAGGCCTGCCTGCGGCCATTGCCCTGGGACTCTCGGCGGGCGGCTCTCCGCAACTTGTGCTGCTGGGCGGCCTCCTGGTGTTTGGCGCACTGTTTGCCGTGAACTCGTCGCTGCACAGTTACCTGATCGTTTCCTACGCCAAGGAAGATGGGGTGTCCTTGGACGTAGGCTTCTACTATATGTCCAATGCAATGGGACGATTACTGGGCACTGTGTTGTCGGGCTGGATTTATCAGCGTTACGGGCTGGAGGCGTGCTTGTGGGTTTCCACCGCATTCGTCCTGTTGGCCGCACTGATTTCCGTGGCCTTGCCTCGGCACGCGATTGTGCACTAACGATTCAATCAACCGGCCTGAACCACGCTTGGGTCGGTTGAGCGTACAGAATGACCACCATCGTCATACCCAACGAAGGCTAAATCCGAAGGATCGAATCGATCGCTCGTGTCCATCCGTACATTTCGCAGGCCCACTGTTTCCAGGTGCGACGCGTACAGACGCTCAGAAAAATAGCTGATCAGCAGGGTGCGACGGCGTGCGCCGATTGCGTTCAGGCTGGCGGCATGCACCAGATCGACATCAAACACCAGAATGTCACCCGCAGCGCCTGAAAGCTGCACAGATCTGGATTCGTCGTTGAAGTCGAACGGCGGCGCTCCGTGCTCGGGGCGATGGCTGCCGGGGACGATACGGGTTGCGCCGTTCTCAGGGCCATAATCGTCGAAATAAGCTAAAGCGCCGACGATGTCGCCTGGTCGTTGCGCCGACAAGTCGCGGTGCAGTTGCTGATGGCCGCCACCTGCAAGGGGTTCGCGACCCTCGACCTGTGCGAGGAAGAACCGTTCTCCAATCAGCTCGCCAACCACCGTCAGTACCTGCGGCAGACGACACACCGCCTGAACCGTCGCGTCAGTGTCCAGCAGCGAGTGACGCCAGTCCATGCCGCGCGGCACTGGCCATTGGTCAGACGGCTTCACGCCCGCATCGAACACGGCACGAAGGTCACTCAGCCACTCGCTCGGGATTGCGCGACGGAGCAGCACATAACCCTCTCGATGGAGCTGTTCGCGGTCTGTCATAGCGTCCTCAGTTCTCATCGCCACCAACGCGTCTTGCAGGGTGGCCCGGCGCTAGACTAAAGCAATCGACAAAACCGGCCAATGATTCAGCGCAGCGTTTGCGAGCCCACTACGACGATCAGTCAGGTGTGCCAGCAGGACCTTGACGGTGATGGCGTTGCAACACCAACCGCATGATCCTTAGCAACTGCACGGATCACCGGTAGCATTCTCGCCTTTTTTTATAAACAATAGCGCGCGCAAAACGGCCGTTGCCTGCGGCCGCCATTAGTATTTTCTCTTTGAGCTTCCCATGCCTTCGACGACTGACATCACCCTTGAACTGGTGCAGGCCAGCCCTGATCAAATCGAACTGGTGCGTAACCTGTACCAGTTCTATGCCTACGAGTCCTCGGACTGGGAGCAGGAAGACGTTGAACTGGACGGTCGCTTCTATATCCACGATGAGCACCTGCAGCGCTACTGGCAAGAGCCGCAGTGGAGCGCCAACCTGTTGCTGGTCGATGGTTTCATTGCCGGTTTTCTGCTGATCGAGCGCAGTGACTTACCCGGTATCGATGCCCTGGAACTGGCGGATCTGTTCATCCTGAAAAAGTACCGCCGTAAAGGCATCGGGCGTGCTGTAGCGGCCCAGATGCTGATGAGTGCGGAGCATGCCTGGCTGGTGCGTTACTACTATCAGGATGAAGCCGCAGCGGCATTCTGGGGTTCAGTCATGGAGCACCTGCCGCGCGCGGTTCAGGCTATCGAGCCGGATGATGACCCCGAACTGTTGAGCTTCCTGCTACCGCGCGTGGTGCACTGAGTACGCGTAGGGTACTGAAAGCACTGCTAACCTTCGGCCAGGTAATGAAATCTTCATGAAATCGAGGTGTTTTCAGTTTGATTTCTACCGTGCAGGAATTTAGTTTCTGCACGCATTTCGCGGGTTCGCAAGGGGCCCGTCCTGGGCGATGCCTCTAGGCGACATTGCTGCAAGCAAACGAGGAATGACGGTAGCCTGATTGGGGGCTCTTGGCGGTGAGACAGTAAATTGCTGTTTTAAAACCGATTTTTTTGTTTTTGAGGCTTCCCATACAGCGCGAAAGTTGATAAATTTCGCACATTCCTGCAGCGGCACTGGTTCGCAAGCTGCAGAATCTTCAATCGAGTGCATGACACTCGTCGCAACAGATACAGGGGCGTCGCCAAGCGGTAAGGCAGCAGGTTTTGATCCTGCCATGCGTTGGTTCGAATCCAGCCGCCCCTGCCATTTTCTATCAGCATCCACGTATGGCTCAGCGCGCAGATTCTGCTCGAGTTCAGGGTGTTCGTCTTTTCGGGAAGCGCGATCTAGTGTTTCCTGAATCAGCAATATTTACCTCCATGTAAAGTCTCTGGCATAGCACCGATTGGCCCACTGTCTTGTTCCTGTGCCGTGCGTTTGATGGCCGGGATCGGGGCCTTTACTGCCCCAATCCCGGCATTTCGGTTACTGGCCAGCCGACAGTGGTGGTGTGCGTGGTGGGATCATTCGTTTGTTCCCGGTCGATTCAAACGCGCAAGCAAGGTGCAACAAGTTTGAATCGTCATAGGCACGCCCAGCGAAGGTCAGCCCCACGGGCATACCGATGTCCTTCATCACGCCCATTGGTACGGTGACGGTTGGAACCCCGAGGTGGCGGATGGCGAGGTTGCCGTTGGCGACCCATACGCCGTTGCTCCAGGCAATGTCTGCAGCTTCAGGGTCGACATCGGCATTTGCCGGCCCAACGTCGGCTACTGTCGGGAAGATCACCGCATCCAGGCCAAGCCGTTCCATCCAGTCTTCGAGGTCGATCTTGCGGGTCTTTTCAAGCCCACGCAGCCCGTCTGGCACGGTCGGGATCTTGTCCCACGGCGTAATCCCGCGCTCGGCCATTCGCACGTATTCGTCCATGCCAGCGGCAAGGTCGCCCTCGCGGTTAGGCAGAGTACCCGGGTCGTGGGGGAAGATCAGCGGGCCGTTCACATCGACCAGACGGTTCAACTTCGGATCGCCGTTGGCCTGCAGGAAGTCATCGAACGCCCAGGCGGTCAAGTCCCACAGTTCGTGATGCAGGAACTCTTTGGACACCAGGCCTCGCGTAAACACGGTCGGCGCCCCTGGGCGATCACCCTCGCAATTGGAGACCAGCGGGAAATCGACTTCGATCACTTCAGCCCCGGCGGCTTCGAGTGCCTTGCGTGCGTCTTCCCAGAGCGCAATCACTGACGGGCGGGTATTGATACGTTGCCCGGTCGGACCACCGATGCCTGGGGCCTCCGCGGTGCCCGCTTCGGGGTCTGCATTGATGTACATGCGGGGAACGCCGAGCCGTTTGCCAGCCAGTGCCTCAGGCTTCGCGGCAAGCGACAGGTAGGAGGCAGGACGAACCGAGGCGACACTCGGAATCGGCACCCAGGGCTGCATCCGCCACAGATCGCCGCGGGTGTCGGGATCTTCTGCGACCACCACATCGAGCACTTCGAGCAGATCGGCCATGGTTCTGGCGTACGGCACGACAACGTCCATCGTCGGCGTCAGCGGCCAGTTGCCGCGCACCGAAATCACCCCACGCGAAGGCGTATAGGCGCACAGGCCGTTGTTCGAGGCCGGGCCGCGCCCGCTCGACCAGGTCTCTTCCGCCAGGCCGAAGGCTGCGAAGCTGGCCGCGGTGGCAGTACCGGCGCCGTTCGATGAGCCCGATGCGAAGGGGGCGGTGAGGTAGTCGGCGTTGTACGGGCTCTCTGCTCGGCCGTAGACCCCACGCTGCATGCCGCCGTTGGCCATGGGCGGCATGTTGGTCTTGCCCAGGCAGATTGCACCGGCGGCGCGCAGTCGTTCGATGGTGAACGCGTCGCAATAGGCAATCAGGTCGACAAATGCCGGGCTGCCAGAGGCGGCAGTGAGGCCCTTGACCAGATAGCTGTCTTTGGCGGTGTAGGGAATGCCATCGAGTGGCCCCAAGGTTTCACCCCTGGCCCGACGGGCATCGGAAGCCTGCGCGTCCTTGAGTGCGTCCGGGTTGCGAACCACCACTGCATTGAGCGCGGTGGCTGTGCCAGGGGCGTCATAGGCGTCGATCCTGGCGAGGTACGCCTGGACGAGCGCGACCGCTGTTGTCTGCCCGGATTCGAGCGCCGCACGCAGGTCGGCAATGGAAACCTCGGTTACCTCGATCATGCTGCGGGTGCTCCGTCACACGGGGAATTGGATACTGGGATGTCAGTTGTCTGAACAGGGTGTCTCATGTCGGTTCTCATTGCACGGCAGGGGCCGGGCTTGCACGCTGGGCCGGGTAAGCGCTTGGGCGTCCTGTCTATCAACACACCAGGAGCGGGTGCGTTAGTGTAACGGTTTGCTGCTACGGTCGACTTCCATTGAAGCGGCACGTTCTGGTAGTTATTGGTTGCAATACGGCCTGCGACGCACGTCAGTGTGACGTTCTGATAACCATCAGCACATTGCCATTCCCGCCCAGGGTTCAAGGGGGAAGGCACCCCCTCGTCGCACCCCTCAAAAATAATGCAGTTTCCCTTCATTTTTTTGCATTACCGCCAGCGTACTCATCTCCTTCAGAATTCCTGCGCAATCGAGTTTTGCCCCGCATGGCTGCTTGCGCAAGGTGTATCGCTCGGTATTGACGGTGCGTGTTTTTTCAAAAGGTATTTGCTCCTCCCATGTCTACCCGTGGTCTGCGTCACTGGCTGCAGCGCCTTGCCCCGGCAACGCTGAACATCCCCCCCAAAGAATGGTTTCGCGCCGGTCTTGGCGCGTTGCTCGGTGTTTTGCTCGCGGGCACGGTGTGCAGCGCGCTGTTCGGCAGCGCGGTGGCCCTGCATCTGCTGGGGCCTTTGGCGGCGTCGGCCGTGTTGCTGTTCGGGGTGCACTCCGGGGCGTTGTCACAACCGTGGCCGCTGATCGGTAGCTATGTCATCGCCGCATTGGTGGCGCTGGGGCTGCACCACTGGATCGGCCCCGGGCTGCTGGCCGCCAGTTCGGCGCTGATGTTGGCCATTCTGCTGATGTGCCTGCTGCGTTGTCTGCATCCACCGGGCGGGGCACTGGCGGTGAGCCTGGCATTGGCGGACCCCTCGCTCGCTGCACTCGGTGTGCAGGTCCTGGAGCCCGTGTTGCTCAACGCCTTGTGCCTGTTGCTGGTGGCGGTGCTGTACAACCGGGCAACCGGGGTGCGCTACCCAAAGACGGCTGCGCCGCGCAAGGACTTGCACCATACCCTCGACCCATTGCCGAGTGAACGGGTAGGGGTCAGTGGCGAAGATCTGGATCAGGCGCTGGAAGCGTTGGGCGAGTTTGTCGATGTCACCCGTGATGAGCTGGAACGGATCATCATGGCCACCGAGCAGCAGGCGTTGAAGCGTAGCCTTGGCGGGATTACCGCAGCCAGGGTGATGTCACGGGACGTACAGTTCGCCACGCCCGGCACCACGCTGGAGCAGGCCTGGCAGCAGTTGTCGGGTCATCATGTGAAGGCTTTGCCGGTGCTCGATGAGACGAAGCGCCTGGTCGGTATTGTCAGCCTGAGTGATTTGATCGGCCCGGCCATGGCCCAGCAACGGTTCAGTTGGCGTGCGCTGTTTGGTCGGCGTCAGCCGGTGCGGCTGGAGACCATCATGAGCCGGCGTGTGGTCAGTGTCGGCAGTCAGCAGCAGGCGGTCACGCTGCTGCCGTTGCTCTGTGAGCAAGGGTTGCATTGCCTGCCGGTGTTGGACGGTGAGCAGGTGGTAGGGGTGATCACTCAGACCGACCTTATTGCCGCGCTCAAGCGTCAGTTGCTCAGCAAAGTGGCAACAGTGCGCTCAGATCTGCGGGTCCCAGCGTTGTGACCAGTCATTGTCGCGGGCGACGACTTCGCGTAATACGCTGAACGCCTGTTGCAGCACTTGCGAGTCGCGTTCGCGGGCATACACCAGGTAGGTGGGGTAGGTGAATTCGGGCGCTTGCGGCACGCGCTCGAACACGCCGCTGTCCAGGTAGGCTTGTACCACGCGTGTGCGAAAATAGCCGCTTCCGCCGTGTTCGAGTATGTACTGCAGGGCCATCGGGCCGAGGTTGAAGCTCAGTGCCGGGCGGGCGCATTCGGGCAAGGCTGCATCGTGCAGGCGGCGGAAGGCATCGCCCCAATCAATGTAGACGTAGGGTTCGGGCGTGCAGGCCTTGCGAATGCGGATCAGCTTCTCTTCCATCAGTTGCTCGACCTGCAGGCCCGGGCCGTAGCTTGGCTGATAGACCAGCACCGCGTCGAGTACCCCTAGCTCCAGCTCTTGCAGCAAGCTGTTGCGCTCGCCGACTTCACAGCGCACGGCGTGGTTTGGCAGTTCCCGCTGCAGGGCACTGACCCAATTGAGCATCAGTGGGTTGCACAGGCTGACTTCGCCGCCGATGTGCAGCACCTGATGGCAGCCATCGGGCAGCGGCAGGTCGCGGCGCGCGGCTTCCCAGGTTTGCACCAGTTGGTTGGCGTACACCACGAAGGCTTCGCCGTCGGCGGTAAGGCTGGCGCCGCTGCGGCTGCGCACGAACAGTTGGCAGGCCAGTTGTTGTTCGAGTTTCTGCACCCTGGCGGTGATGGCGGTCTGTGTGACGTGCAAGCGCTCGGCCGCCGAGGCCAGGCTGCCGCAACGGACGATCTCAAGAAAGGTTCGGGCCAGCTCGATATCCATGAATGCACCTGATCAGCAAGGTGGCCATTCTAGTGGTTTTGTCGGGCATGGGGCGAGGTGTGTGGGTGAGGCAGCGCCGGCAAGGCCGACGCCGGTTTGGCAGGGGCGGTGTCAGCCGCGCAATGCACTCAATCGTAGAGTGCCGGCTGGCGGTCCTGATGTACGTGATTGTTGGCGCTGATGCGCTTGTCGCGGGCCTCGCTGAGGTCCAGGTGGGCAAGGATGATCGCAGGGTCGGCAGCGGCGCCGTGCAGTGGCCCGGCCAAGGGGTAGCCGTTGGCATCGACAATCACCGAGCCGCCGACCCAGTCCACACCGCGTTCAGTGCCACGACGGTCGCAGGCGGCGATATACAGGCGGTTGACCGAGGCGTTGGCCTGCACCCGCACCACTTCAGCAGGACGCTCTCCGGCAGGGCGAGGGCCGTCCGGCCAGTTCACGGGGGCGCACAGCAGTTCGGCGCCGGCCAGTGCCGGCAGGCGCACCCATTCGGGAAACTCCAGGTCGTAGCAGATCATCACGGCAATGCGGCCAAAGCGCGTCTCAACCACCGGCGGCGGGCAGTTGCCGGGGGTGAAAAAACGTTTCTCATCGTTCCACAAGTGCGCTTTGCGGTACACGGCCTGCACGCCGTTGGCATCGATCAATGCCGCGCTGTTGTACAGCTCGTCGCGTTCGGTGCGCTCGCAGAAGCCGCCGACGATGACGATATCCAGCTCCGTGGCCAGCGCCGCCCATTGGCGCAGGGTTTCACCGTGGGCGGTTTCAGCCAGGCTCAGGGCTTCGGCCTTGTCGATGAAGACGTAGCCGCTCTGTACCAACTCTGGCAGGACCACCACCTGCGCGCCCTGGCTGGCTGCCGCACGTATGGCGGCCAGTGCCTGTTGCCGATTGTGCTCAAGGTCGCCGACCCTGGGGGCCAGCTGGCAGCAGGCGACGGTGAGATGTATGGGCGTTGGTTTCATCGTGTGGCTTCCTCAAGCTGGCGGTCGTTGGCGGCCAGCAGGCGTTGTTCGGCGTTCAGGTCCAGGGTTCGGCAGAGGCGCGCATAGATCACACCGGTTACCAGCAGGCCAACGGCGAAGGCAATGTCGGCACCGCCGAGGGCGGCGGCTGCGGGGCCGGTGTAGAAGCTCAGCGACATGAACGGCACCATCGCCAGCAGGCCAATGCCGTAGGCGCTCAGGCCGGCCTTGCCCCAGGCGCCGTAAATGCCGTTGGGGTTGAAGATCTCGCTGATCACATAGTGACCCTTGCGCACACCGTAGAAGTCGACGAGGTTCACCGCCGTCCATGGCACCAGGAAGTACAGCATCAACAGGATGAAGGTGTTGAAGCTGCCCAGGTAACTCTCGGGAATCGCCAGCGCGACGATGAAGACGATGGCAGCGATGATGGCAATGCCAGAGACGCGGATTTTCAGTGACGGGGTAACTTTGCGGAAGCTGTCGATGGCACTGATGCTGGTAAGCATCGCCCCGTAGCAGTTGACGGCCATGATGCCGACCAGCGCCGGTATCGAGATCAGTACAGTAAAGGTGCCCAGCCCCGGGATGAACTGGTTGCCCACTTCACGCACGCTGCCGATGGCATCCGGCGATGGCAGGGCCGAGGCCAGGAAGGCGCCGAGCGACATCAGCCACAGGGCCGATCCGGCCGCGCCGAGGTAGGTCCAGAACACCACCTTGCGGGCAGGCGTATCATGAGGCAGGTAGCGCGAGTAGTCAGAGACGTACACCGAGTAGCTGATCTGGTAGCCCGCTGCTGCAGAGAGTTGTACCAGGAAGGCACCCCAGGAGAAGTGTGCGTTGTCCAGGGCCGCATCGGCCTGCAGGGTCATCACGGCGCTGACGGTCAAGGCGCCGAACACCACGATCATCACGTAGGTCAGCCAGCGTTGAACCGTGTGCAGCAGGTCGTGACCCACCACCGCCAGCACCACGGCAACGGCGATGACGCCCAGGTACCAGGGGGCACGCTGGCCGGGCAGTACGGTGTTGATGGCGTCAGTGGCGAGGATAACGTTGAACACATTGAAACCGATGTACACGAACACCACGGCAGCGAAGGGCACGATGGCGCCTTTGAGGCCGAACTGGGCGCGTGACTGGATCATCTGTGGCAGACCCATGCGGGGGCCCTGGTTGGCGTGAAAGGCCATGAAGAAGGTGCCGAAGCAGACGCCGATGATGATCGCAAGAATCGAGTACAAGGCGCCGAGGCCGAGTGCGGGGCCGGTGAACCCGGTGACCATGGTGGTGAGGACGAAGTTGCCGGTAAACCAGAATGGTGCCTGATGCCAGACTTTGCCATGGCGTTCGGTGCGCGGCACGTAGTCGATGGAGCGAACCTCGATTTTCGGTCGAGCGGTGACCTTGTTGGCGTTGCTCACTGGGAACCTCATGTCTTGTTGTTGTGTACGCGTGTAATGGGCCCGCACTGGCGGACATAAGTGGGGTGGATGTTCCGACAGTGAGTAAGGTCGAGGGAATCGGCGTAGGGAAATAATTACTTCAGAAATTTCTGAAGTAATACCGGCGGTTACTTGAGACCGGTCATCAGGGCTTGACTTCACGCGCCAGCAAGGCGCGTTTGCGCTCCACGCCCCAGCGGTAGCCCGACAGGTTGCCGTCGCTGCGCACCACGCGATGGCAGGGGATGGCCACGGCCAGTGTGTTCGCGGCGCAGGCCTGAGCCACGGCGCGCACCGCCTTCGGTGAGCCAATGCGCTCGGCGATCTGCGCGTAGCTGGCGGTGCTGCCGGCCGGGATTTCGCGCAAGGCCTGCCATACCCGTTCCTGGAAGGCCGTGCCCCGCACATCCAGAGGCAGGTTCAGACCCAGGGCCGGGGCTTCGACGAAGCCAACCACGGTGGCGATCAGTTGCTCGAAGTTGGCGTCTGCGCCGATGAAGTTGGCATTGGGGAACATGTCCTGCACGTCGTGCAGTAGCTGTTGCGGGTCATCTCCCAGGAGAATCGCGCAAATACCCCGCGCGCTCTGCGCGACCAGAATCGAGCCCAGTGAGCATTCACCCACGGCAACGCGGATATCCAGGTGCTGGCCTCCAGCGCGGTAATCACTCGGGCGCATGCCAAGCAGGTGGTCCGAAGCCGCATAGAAACGGCTGTTGGAGTTGAAACCCGCCTCATACAAGGCATCGGTGACCCGGCCGCCGAGGGCCAGTTGCTCGCGTACCCGGCGTGCGCGGTGGGCATTGGCGTAGCCCTTTGGGGTCAGGCCGGTCACGGACTTGAACACCCGATGAAAGTGAAACGGGCTCAAACCGGCATAGGTCGCCAGGTCAGCGAGTGAGGGGAGTTCAGTGCTGCTCTCGATCAGCCGGCAGGCATCGGCAACTCGCGCTGCATGCTGGGCCAGCACTAAGGACGGCGAAGCCCCGGCACGTTTCGAGGGACGATAGCCAGCCGCCTCTGCTGCCTCGGGCGTGTTGAAAAACTCGACGTTTTCCGGTCGCGGCAAGCGCGCAGTGCTGCCTGGGTGGCAGTACACGCCGGTGGTGCGTACGGCATAGACAAACTGCCCATGGGCGGTCGTGTCGCGTGCCAGTACGGCTTGCCAGCGCGGGTCTCGCTCCACTGAAGTGGCCGGCACTGTGGTGCTGTCCTTGTCTGTGTTCATAATGCTGTTCCCGCTGTCAGTGACCTACAGGCTGCACGTTAAGCTGCTATCCGCAGTGAGGCACTCCGACTCTTGCGGTTGAATTCCATCGACAGCATGAGTCACTCATCGAGACACGATGAGACGGTGTTTCGTCAACCCGCCTTACGGAAGGTGAAGTTGATGCGTTGCGCGCCCATCACTGAATGCAGCGCCTCCTTGATTGGCGCTACACCATGGTAACGCAACCGGTCTTCACCACCCCAGACCACCACATCGCCATGAAACAGTGGCACGCGTTGGGGCTTGTCGGCCCGGTGATGGCCGCCAAAGAGGAAAGTGGCCGGGATGCCCAGAGACACCGAGATTATCGGCCAGGTGTAGTCGCGTTCATCTTTGTCCTGGTGAAGGGACATCCGCGAACCGGGTTGATATTGGTTGACCAGGCAGGCATCGGGCACAAAATCGGGGAAGCCTGCTGCGTTTGCCGCCGCTGTCGCCAGCGCTAGAAACGCGCTTGGAAGTTCCGGCCAGGGCTGCCCGCTGGCGGGGTCGATCGGGCTGTAGCGGTAGCCGCTGCGGTCGCTCGTCCAGCCCAGATGCCCGCAGTTGGTCAGGGCCACGGACATGCTGAAACCGCCTGGGGTGACCATGTGCCGAAACGGCGCGACTTCGCAGATGTGGGCCAGGGCCGGCAGCACTGCCTCGACGAAGGGCAGGGCAAAGCCGCGCAACACGCAGGCCTGTTGTGCCAGGGGTTCCATGGCCTGCGTCGGTGTGTGCAGGCCTTCAAACAGATCGAGTGTGCTCATGGTGCTTGCTTCGCGGTTGTGAGGATGCGGCCATTTGGCCCGTCACATCAGCACCAATGTACTCCATTACGTGGGCTCTGGGCTCAGCTGCGCGCCAGCCCGTGCCCAGTGGCCGGTCAGGCCGCGTGTTCGCCGCACAGGTCCAGGGCGAACCAGTGTTCGGCCTCGTCCACACTCAGCCCGGCGCCGAGCAGGGCGAACAGCTTGCCCAAGGCCGCTTCCCGGGTCATGCCGCCCCCGGAGACCAAGCCGACATCGCGCAGGCGGCTGCCGGCGGCGTAGGTGTCGAACAGCACGCTGCCTTGTGGGCACTGGCTGATGGCCGCCAGCACTACGCCGCGCTGACGCGCTTCACTCAGCACCTGCAGCAGTGCGGCATCGTCGGATGGCCCGGTGCCGCTGCCGTAGCATTCCAGCAGCAAGCCCTGGATGCCGCTGTTCAGCACGCTGCGCAGCTGTTCAGCTTGAAAGCCGGGGAACAGTGGCAGCACCGCCAGCTTGACCGGTGTGCGTGGCTGGCGATAGCACAGGCGTGCTGGCAGTGTTTCAGCGCGAGCGCTTTCACGATGACGAGGCAGTTCGGCGAACGCATCGAAGGCTTCGCTGCGCAGCTTGCTGGCACGGGCACCGTGCAGCAGGGCACCGTGAAAGTACAGGTGTACGCCGTCCTCGATACCCGAGGCCATGATGCCGAGGGCACCCCTGAGGTTTTGCCAGGCATCGCTGTTTGGTGCGCCCGCCGGCAGCATCGAGCCGGTCAGCACCACTGGAATATTCAGGCCGAGCAACAGGAATGACAACGCCGCTGCGCTGTAGGCCAGGGTGTCGGTACCGTGCAGCAGCAGGACGCCGTCGTGGCCATCTTCGACCACGGCGTTGACGATGGTGTCACGCATGGCCAGCCAGTTCGCTTGCTGCATGTTGGCGCTGTCCAGCAACGGTTCCAGTTCAAGCAGGCGCCAGGCAGGTGCCGGTGTATCGGGGTGCTCCAGCAGGTAATCGTGCAAGCGTGCCTCGAAGCCGCTGGCCGGGGCCAGGCCTTGTGGCGTTTGCAGCATGCCGATGGTGCCGCCGGTATAGAGGACAAGAAGGTTCTTTACTGCGCGCATGGGAAGCGTCCAGGCAGATGGAAAGTGCGGTGTGAAAGATCGCGGGAGCGGTGGCAGGGAAGGCCGCCCCGGCATAGGGCGGCCTTCAGGTGGTCACTCAGCGTTGCGCCGGTGCCAGTTGGGGTTCAGCGTGCGCCGGGCTTTCGGCGTGTTGGCCCACGGGCCAGGCTTGCGGGTCCAGGTCGAGGTCGGCGAAGCGTGCGGCGTCGAACACCGGTTGTGCGATACCAGCACGGCGCTGCTCGTCATAGTCGCGCATGACCCGCAGGCCGACCTTGAACAGCATGGCCAGGGCGGCCAGGTTGACGAAGGCCAGGCAG
Organism: Pseudomonas sp. HLS-6 TE3448; assembly: GCF_053629555.1. Taxonomy (NCBI): domain Bacteria; kingdom Pseudomonadati; phylum Pseudomonadota; class Gammaproteobacteria; order Pseudomonadales; family Pseudomonadaceae; genus Pseudomonas; species Pseudomonas sp. HLS-6 TE3448. The sequence continues at coordinate 3,757,443 of NZ_JBRJIO010000001.1, forward strand.
GTCATGGTGATGTCGGCAAAGGCGAAGACGGTGGAGAGGTCTTGCACCGAACCCCACAGGATCAGCAGTACCACCAGGCCACGGTAGGCGATCAGCACCAGCCGGTTGCGGCTGAGGAACTGCAGGCTGGTTTCGCCCAGGTAGTAGTTGTAGAGGATGCAGGTGAAGACGAACAGCGACAGCGCAACGCTGACGAACAGACGCCCCCAGTCACCGACTACCGCGGCCAGCGAGTTCTGGGTCAGGGCGATACCGTCACCTTCAAAACCGGGTGTGTAGAAACCCGACAGCAGGATCAGCAGAGCGGTGCAGGTGCAGATCACAAAGGTGTCGAGGAACACGCTGAAGGCTTGTACCACGCCTTGTGCGGCTGGGTGGCGCACCGCGGCAACAGCGGCGACGTTAGGCGCACTGCCCAGGCCCGCTTCGTTGGCGAAAACCCCGCGCTTCACGCCCATGACGATGGCGCTGCCCAGCAGACCGCCGAATGCTGGGGCGAGGCCAAAGGCGCTCTTGATGATGGTTTCCAGCATGGCCGGCACGTGCTCGATCTGGGTGATGATCACGTACAGTGTGACACCGATGTAGGCCAGGGTCTTGACCGGTACCAGCAGGTCGGACACCGAGGCGATACGTTTGATGCCGCCGATGAACACCACGCAGAGCAAGGCTGCCAGGGCAAAGCCGGTCTGCTGTGGTTCAAAGCCAAACGCGTTTTGCAGCGAGTGGGTAACGGTATAGGACTGCAGGCCGTTGAAGGTGAAGCCATAGGTCACCAGCAGCAACACGGCAAACACCACTGCCATCCAGCGCAGTTTCAGGCCATGCTGGATGTAGTACGCCGGGCCGCCACGGTACAGGCCGTCTCCGTCGCTGCGTTTGTAGACCTGGGCCAGGGTGCATTCAAAAAAGCTGCTGGACATACCGACCAGTGCAGTAACCCACATCCAGAACACCGCGCCTGGGCCGCCGAGGGTAACGGCAATGCCGACACCGGCGATGTTCCCGGCACCGACACGGCCGGCAAGGCTCAGCATCAGGGCCTGGAACGAACTCAGTTGGCCTGCCTGGCCGCGCAGCGATTCCTTGAACACACTGAACATGTGGCCGAAATGACGGAACTGGACGAAACGAGAGCGCAAGGTGAAGTAGCTACCCAGTCCGACGATCAGCACGATGAGGAGTTTCCCCGAAAGGAAATCGTTGAGCGCTTCGAGCATGAAGAGACCTCGATTCTTATTGTTTAAGTGAAAGACAAACGACCGCAACAGTGCGGTGCAGGCATGGCGCGCATGGTTGGCCAAGAAAAGCCTGGTTACAATTTCGCGGGTTGATCTGAAATGATGCGACTTGATGCTAAACTGGCGCCGCTAGCATCAATCGGAAGTGCATCAATGAGTGAAAACCTGGGCGTAAACCTCAAACTGGCTTGCAGCCACTACCGCTCTATCTCGGAGGTTTGCCGCCAGCTGTCGATCAACCGTGGACAGTTCAACAAGTACCTCAGCGGCCAGAGCCAACCGACGCCTTACAACCTCAAGCGCATCGGCGACTTTTTCGGTGTCGAGGATTACGAGCTGGGTTTGCCGCCAGAGCAGTTCGCCCGTCTCATCGGCGCGCGCGTTACCGTGCTGCCTGGCGCCGGTCAGGAGGACCCGCTGGTCGACTTGCTGCGTCCTTTGCGTGATCACGGCGGTAACTTGTCGCGTTACTGCGGTTACTACTTCGAGTACTCCAACTGCATGTCGGTGCCGGGCTCGATCCTGCTGTCACTGGTGCACTTGCGTGAAGAGCGGGGCACGTTCCTGTTCGAGCGCCAGGAGCGTCAGGAACGCACCAGCAGCATCGACGTACAGGCTGAAGACTGGGTGCGTTGCCGCTACCTGGGGGCAGCGTTCCAACTGCAGGATCGCCTGTTTCTGGTCGACTACGAGTCGTTGACGGTCAACGAGATGAGCCAGACCATCCTCATCCCCAGCTTCAAGAGCCGCATCACCCGCCTCAATGGGCTGAAGACCGGAGTCTCCAGTGGTGACCGGCGCACCCCGACCTGCACCCGAGTGGTGTGGGAGTACCTGGGGCCGGAAATCAACCGGATCAATGCTTACCGTCAGGTCCGCTTGTACCGGCCGGATGATCCGCGCATCGATGATGATGTGCGTGCGCGCCTGGAGGTTGGGCCCATCCGTAACGGTTTGTTCGAGATTGCCTGAACGTCGTCAGTAGCCGGTCATCTCCAGGTAACCACGCCCGGTATTGCTGCCCAGCAGTTGCACCGGGCCTTCCCAGTAGGCAACGGTAGTACCCATCCAGGCATGGGGTTGCAGGGCCGCGACCTGTACGTCCAGGTTGTGCGTGGCGACTTGCAAGCGCCAGCGAGTGGGGAGCTGCTTGCCGTTGTCCTGGCGCGTCCAGGCTTGCGGGTCGAGCTGGATTTGCTCGCTTCGCAACGGCTCGGCGTGGCCGTCGGGGCTGATCCAGGTACCTGCTCGATAGGGCTGGCCGTCGCGTTGGCGCACCTGGAACAGCATCAGCTTGGCGCCGTTTTCCAGGTGCAGCGAGAACCAGTCCCACCCCTGTTGTGTGTTGCTCAGCGGCTGGCTGCTCCATTCCCGGTCGAGCCAGGCGCGTCCCGTGACCGGGTAGCGTTGGCCGTTGCGCTCAACCTCGCCACTGACCTGATAAAACGGTTGGCTGTAGTAGTACGACGCTTGGCCCTGGCCAGACTTCTCGCTGTAGCCGCGGTCGCCATGCAGCACCAGCGGCCCTTGGCTGATCAGTTGCAGGCGATAGCTGAAGCCGTTGCCGGTAGCGCGCATCTGCAACTGGTCAAGCCCTTGGCCTGCCGTGCTGGCCAGTGACCAGTCGTCGATCCAGGCACGGAAGGGGGACGCGTCGACACCCGCCTGGCCGATGCCGCCACGGGCAAGGGTCTGGCTGTATTGATGGCTGGACGCGCTGCTCAGCGCGGCGTGCCCCAGCCACACGGTCGGGCTGGACCAGCCGGGTACCTCGGCGCCTGGGCGCAAGGCGGAGCGGAACAGTGTCCATTGCACACCCCAGTCATGTCCTTGCTCGTCGGTGAGATTGGCCGTGACGTACCACCACTCGATGCGGTAGCCCGCATGGGCGCCGTGGTCAGCAGGAAAGCTCAGCGCTTGTCCACGCACCACCGGTGTGTAGGTCGCAGTTGCCTGGCCAAGCCCGGCAAAGCCTTCAGTCGCTGGCGGGGCCTTGTCGCACCCGCTCAGCAGCAGGGCACAGGCGATAATCCGGACCTTACGCTTCATCGGCGAATTGCCTCAACAGGTCAGCCGGTTGGCTACGCAGCAGTTGCCACAACGGCCCGATGGCCGCCAACAGGCTGGTCAGCAGGCCCAGTACAACCAACTGCAGCAGTTGTGATGGAAACACCTGCAACGGCAGCCGCCAGCCAAAGGCCTGCACATTGACCACAGCAACCAGGCACCAGGCCAGTAACAGCCCCAAGGGGATTGCCAGCAACACCGTCAGGCCGGCCAGCATCAAGGTTTGCCCCAGGCTCAACCAGGCCAGCGTGCGCCGCTCGACACCCAGCGCCCACAGCGGGGCCAACTGCCCGAGGCGGCTCTGGCCAAGGGTCAGCAGGCTGATGAACAGCGCCACTCCGGCGACCGCCAGGGTCAGGCTGTTGAGCGCAGCGGTGGCGACGAAGGTGCGCTCGAAGACCTCGCGGGACCAGCGTTTGAGGGACGCCTGATCGGTCAGTTGGTTGCTGTCCAGGGCAAACTGCTGTTGCAGCTGCGCCATCAAAGGCGCTACCTGCTGCGTGGCCAGGCGCACGCTCAGGGCGTAGAAATCTGCCTCGGGCCAGTAGCGCTGCAACCAATCGGCACTGACCAGCAGGTGCCCCTTCGGGTTGCCATAGTCGGCATACACCCCGACAACCCTGAGGCTGGGCGCTGCAGCCGGGGCAGGCAGTGACAGGCGATCACCCAGGCTCAGGTGAAGGTGGCGGGCCAGTTGTTCGCTGAGCATCACGCCCTGGCCGGTGGCCAGTTGTCGCCAGGCGTCATCATGTTGCTCAAGTAGCGTCCAGTGCTGCGGGTAGTAAGGGTGATCGGTGATGCCAAAGAGCTGAGCGGGCCACCCCTGCAGGCGCAGTTCTACGCGCCATCGCGGCAGCACGGCTTCGACCTGCGGCTGGGCAGTCAGCCAGTCATTGATCGCCTGCGCTTGTGCAGTATCGCGTGGGCTCAGGTAAAGCTCGGCGGCAAGACGCTGGTCGAGCCAGCTCATGAAGGTCTTGCGAAAGCCTTCGGTCATGCTGCCCACGCCCACACTGGCGCTCAAGGCCAACAGCAGCGCCATCAGGGCAAGGGCCAGCGCCGGTAGCTGTTGGCGGCTGTCAGCAATGAACCAGTGCGCCAGCGGCCGCTGACAGTAGCGTGCGAGCAGCAGCAACGCTGCGTCGAGCAAGGCCGGTAGTAGCAGAGCGGCGGCCAGCAACAAGGCGGTGATCATCACAAAGGCGATACGCAGGCTGTCACCGAACCGCCAGCAGGCCAAGGCCAGCAGCGCCAGGCCAACCGCCAACAGGACCTGGCGGCGCAACCAGAGGTTTTGTGCCGCCTGCCACGCGTGTGGTTGTGCCAGGGCCAGCAGTGGCAGGCGAGCTGCGCGCAACAGGCTGTTTGCTCCGGCCAAGAGTGCACCGAGCAGGCTGATGGTCAGGCCTGTCAGCCACCATGTGGGTGACAGGCTCAGTTGCCCGGCCACCTGCACACCGTAGAGGCCGCGCAGGCTGGCAGCGACGTCATCCAGCAGCAAGGCCGCCAGCAGGTAGCCGCTGAGCACGCCGGCCAGACCGCCCAACAGGGCAAACAGACCAAGCTCAAGTGCCAGTGCGCTGACCAGTGCGGCGAGGCTTACGCCGCAGGCGCGTAAGGTGCGTAACAGGCTGCGGCGTTGCTCCAGGGCCAGGCCAATGGCGGCGTGCACGATAAACAGGCCGACCAGGAACGCCAGCAGGCCAAGGGCGCTGAGGTTCAGGTGGAAACTCTCGGTCAGGCGCTGCAGGTCCTGTGCGTCGCTTGAAGTGTGCAGTTGCAACGTGCCAGCCAGGTTGGCCGGCAGGCGCGGTGCGCTATCGGCGAAGGCCGCTGGCATCAGCAGCCGTGAAACCTGCCCTGGCGCTTTCAGCAGTGTTTGCGCGTAGCCAATATCGACAACGATTACCCCAGGGGCCAATTGCCCCTGCACGTGCAGGGGCGGCAGGTATTGACCATCTTCGGTCTGCACCTGGGCGCCCGGTTTCAGGCCAAGGCGTTGCAAGGTGTCTGGGCCGACCCAGGCTTGCCCGGGCGGGCCAATGAAGCCGCCAAGGTCGAGTCCTTCGTTGGCTTGCCCGGCGATGGCTGATCCCTGGGGCAGGGTGAGCGGTTCGATTCCGATCAGCCACACGTTAAGCGCGGCATCACCCACAAGGTTCAGGCGGCCTTCGAGCAGCGGAGAGACGGGCCAGCCCTCACGGCGCAGCGCAACATATACCGCTTGGCCGATGTGCGGGCCTTGGCGTGGTGCCCAATATGCCTGCGCCACGCCGCCGAGTACGGCGCTGGCCCGGGCGTAGTCGGCCCGTGCCTGGGTATTGAGTGCCTGTACGCCGGCCCATAGTGCGGTAGCCAGCCAGAGCCCGGTGAAAATGCTGAAGCACTGCAGCGGGTGGCGCCGCCAGTGGCTGAGCAGGGCCTGGAGGCTGATCCTCAGGCTGCTCATTACACCGCCTGGGGCTGGACACGGCCCAGGTGCAGATAGCATTGCCGGGACAGTCGGGCAGCCAGGCGTGGGCTGTGGGTGACCATCAACAGGCTGCTGCCGGCCTCGCCGACCAGCCGCAGGAGCAGCTCGAGTACTGTGTCGCTGCTGGCTTCGTCGAGGCTGCCCGTCGGTTCGTCGGCCAGCATCAGCGAGGGCTTTGCTGCCAGCGCGCGGCCAATGGCCAGGCGTTGCTGTTGGCCACCGGAGAGTTGTTCGGGGTAACGCTCAAGCAAGGGGCGCAGCCCCAGTTGTTCGGCCAGGTAGGTGGCCCAGGCGGTGTCGTGACGCTCTGCCAGGCGCGCTTGAAAGGTCAGGTTCGCGGCCACATCAAGGCTGCTGATCAAGTTGTACTGTTGGAACACCAGGCCAATGCCGAGCCGTCGCCAGCGTGCCAGCTCCGCTTCCCGACGCCCTTGAAGCGGTGTGCCATCAATCAGAATGTGCCCGCTGTCGGCCCGCTCCAGGCCTGCGATCAGGTGCAGCAGGGTGCTCTTGCCGCTGCCGGACTCGCCCATCAACGCCATGCTCGTCCCGTTGGGCAGGTGCAGGTCTACGCCCCGCAGAACCGGCAGTGTGCCTTGGGCGGTGGTGAAGGACTTGTACAGGTTTTCGACCTTTAGCATGGGTAGCACACTTGCACGGGGAGCACCTGAGTAGGGTAGGCCATCCGCTGGATGCTTTCGAGGCGTCCACCTCAAACCCGGATCAGCCTAGCCGCTGGGCAGCTCCACCTCCGGGCTAAGGGTACCCAGCCAGGCCACCAGGCCAAGAACGATCACAGCTACCGATAGCTCCAGGACCATGCTGCGCCGCAAGGCGTTGATAGCACTTTGGTAATGGCCGGTCTGTAGCGAGGTTTCCAGCAGTGGGCTCAATTGGAAACGATTCAGTGCGGCAAACACCAGCATGCCGGCAAACAGTATGAGTTTGAGCGACAGCAACCCACCGTATGTGCTGTTTGTCAGCGGTTCCAACGTCATCCCGACGATCAGCAGGTAGTTGACGACGCCGGTGAACACCAGCACAACCACGATCAATGTCCCTGTGACTTCAAAACCCCTGAGCGCCTGGGCCAGTGCCCGCAGTTGCTGGTTTGCTGTGGGGTGATTGGCCTTAAGCAACCAGGCAAAGGCGAACAATGCTCCCAGCCAGCCACCTGCGGCCAGCAGGTGCGCAATATCGCTGGTGAAATGCAGGTAGCGCCTGTAACCATCGTCCATGGCACCGTGTCCGCTCCAGGCCAGGGTTGCCAGGGCCACTGCGCCACACAGCATCACCAGCCACTGGCCCACGGGTGAGTCGCGCCCTACGCCGAGGGCTACGAGGGTCGCGAGGGTTAGCGCGCCGATGCGCAGCCACCACATGTGCCCGGCATCGGTTTCCATCAGTACCATCTGCAGCATGTGCGGGTGCAGTTCAGTGAAATCTGAGGCGCCACTCATCGTTTTCGTCAGTTGCAGTATGCCGAGGGCCGACAACAGCACACCCAACACGGCGCCAGTGGCAAGCAGTGCGCTGAAGCGCGCTGCCGAGCTTTCGGCCACAACCTGCGTCGCAGGGCTGTACAGGCGAAAGGCTGCCAGCCCAAAGAGCAGCATCAGGTCGATGCAGAGCACCAGACGCAAGGCGATGTTGAGCAGGTCATCCATGCTCTCAGTTCACCGTGAAGGTAACAGCACCGGTAATAGGGTGGGTGTCGGAAGACACGGCTCGCCATTCGACCTTGTAGGTGCCCGCACTGAGCGGCGCTGCCGGCGTGATGAGCATGGCTTTCGGGTCACTGCTGCCACTGACCGCGGCTTTGACGGCCATCGGGGCGTGCGCCATACCCTGCATGCCGGTCATCATCAGCTTCGCGCCTGAGAATTGCGTCACCAGGTTCTCGGAAAAGTGCAGTTCGATTTTCGCCGGTGAGGCGACAGTGGCGCCCTCTGCCGGGCTGGAGGAGAGCAGCTTGGGATGTGCTTGCGCGCTGAGGCTAAGGAACAGACCGGCGCTGAGTGCGGCAGCGACGCTGAGTGTTTTCAGAGGGGACATGCAAGGCTCCTGACGGCCCGGGCCGTGGTTGGGTTAGTGTGTGGTGGGCTTCAAGGGGGGGCCGCTGTTCAGAACCACATGCGCACGCCCATCACCAAGCGTGCCTCGCTGCGGTCTTCACCGTCGTCAAGGGCGTAATCGGCGGTCTTGCCATACGTACGATTCCAGGTAACGCCAATGTAAGGTGCAAACTCTCGACGGATTTCATAGCGCAGCCTCAGGCCTACCTCGGTATTGGCCAATCCGGAGCCTGTAGCCCGTTGCGGGTCGTTTTTGCCGTAGAGGTTCAGTTCAGCCGTTGGCTGCAGGATCAGGCGGTTGGTGAGCAATACGTCGTACTCACCTTCAAGTCGAGCGGCCGTTTGACCGTTCTCGCCCACGTAGGCGGTTGCCCTCGTTTCGAGGTCATACAGGGGCATGCCTTGCACCCCCAGTGCTGCCCAGGTCTGCGGATCTCCTGGCTTGAAGTCCTGACGTATCCCGCTGACGACGTCCCACCAAGGGCCGATGGCATGCGCCCAAAGCGCCTGCAGTTCGGCCTTTTCGGTGACACCGTTGCTGCGCTCACCTTCGGAGCGTACCCACAAACGGTTCAGGTCGGTGCCAATCCAGCCGTTCACATCCCAGTTGAGTACGGCGCCATTGTCCGCGTCCTGCCATTCGAGTTTATCGATCAGCACCTTTGAGTTGATCGCGTCATCATGCATTTGATGGCCGCCCGCGCTCTCGAAGACGGCTGCGCGATCAGCGTCCGTGAGCACCGGAATCGGTGTGCGACTTTCCTGCGTTGGACTTGGGGCCATGCCCTGCATCGGGCTGTAATCCATACCCTGCATCGGGCTGTAATCCATACCCTGCATCTGGGAAGGGTCCATGCCTTGCATCGACTGTTCCTGCGCCACCGCCACAGGGAGGTGCAATAGCCCCAGGCTGAAAGCCACGAGGCTTGTGCGCAACGGTTTCGCGGTTTTTTCGATGTTCATGCCATTCTCCTACTCATCTACCCGTACTTCGCGGAACATGCCCATTTCCATGTGGTACATGAGATGGCAGTGATAGGCCCATCGACCCAGTGCATCGGCGGTGACGCGGTAACTGCGCTTGGTGCCGGGTGGCATGTCTATCGTATGTTTGCGAACCATGAAATTGCCGTTTTCATCTTCCAGATCGCTCCACATGCCGTGCAGGTGTATCGGGTGCGTCATCATGGTGTCGTTGACCAGGACAATACGGATTCGCTCCCCGTACTTGAGCCGAATCGGCCCGGCATCGGCGAACTTGATGCCGTCGAACGACCACGAGAACTTCTCCATGTGGCCGGTCAGGTGCAAGGTGATCGTGCGGCTCGGTTCGCGGCCATCGGGGTCCTGGAAGGTGCTCTTTAGGTCAGCGTAGGTCAGTACGCGTCGGCCATTGTTTCTCAGGCCCATGCCGGGATCACTGAGCTTGGGGGCCGGGGCCATGGTTTGCATGTCTACCAGTGGATTATCGGTTTCAGAGGCTGGGTGGCGCTCCATTCCACTCATCGCGCTCATGTCATGCATGCTGTGCTCAGGCGTTGTGCCTGGCTGGCCATGGTCCATGCTCTGCATGCCATCCATGGTTTGCAGGCCGTCCATGCTCTGCATAGCCCCTTGGTCCATGTTGGTCATATCGCCATGGTCCATGCTCCCATGGTCCATACCGCCCATGCCCATGTCGCTCATGCTGATCTGCGGCCGTGGGTCAAGCGTTGGCACAGGAGCACTCAGCCCTTCGCGTACGGCGAGTGTGCCCCTGGCAAAGCCGGTGCGGTCCATTGATTGGGCAAAGAGGGTATAGGCCTCCAGGGTCGGTTCGACGAGCACGTCATAGGTTTCGGCCACGGCAATACGTAACTCATCGACACTTACCGGCGTGACGTATTGGCCGTCTGCTGCGACGACGGTCATTTTCAGGCCGGGAATGCGCAGGTCGAAGTAGCTCATGGCCGAGCCGTTGATAATCCGCAGCCGTAGCCGCTCACCTGGTTTGAACAGGCCGGTCCAGTTAGCGTCGGGAGCGTGACCATTGAGCAGGTAGGTGTAGGTGGCCGCACTGATGTCGGCAAGATCGGTGGGGTTCATCTTCATCTGTGCCCACATCTTTCGATCGGCTACAGTGGCGGCCCAGCCGTTCTTGCCGACATCATCAATAAAGTCACCGACGGTACGCTTGTGGTAGTTGTAGTAGTCAGACTGCTTCTTCAGCTTTTTCATGACGTGCGTCGGGTTTTCGTCTGTCCAGTCCGACAACATCACCACATAGTCGCGGTCGTAGCTGAATGGCTCGGGTTCCTTCGCGTCTATGACCAGAGGCCCATAGACACCAACCTGCTCCTGAAACCCGGAATGGCTGTGGTACCAGTAGGTGCCGTTCTGTTTGACCTTGAACTGGTACACATACACACCACCCGGCTCGATACCGTGGAAGCTCAGGCCGGGTACGCCGTCCATGTTCACCGGCAGGATGATTCCGTGCCAATGAATCGAGGTGTTTTCTTTCAGACGGTTCCTGACTCGCAGGGCGACCGTATCACCTTCACGCCAGCGCAGTAGCGGCCCTGGCAGGCTGCCATTGATCGTCATGGCGGTACGTGGCGTACCGGTGAAGTTAACGCCCATTTCACCAATGGCCAGATCGAAGTCGTTGCCGGTCAGTACATTCGGCTGGCCAGGGCTGGCAATCGCCCATACTGGCGTGCGCCACAGGCCGCAGCCTGCCAGCAATCCGCCTGCGGCCAGGGCTTTGACAAAGGTGCGTCTGGAGGTCGTGGAAGACATGCCTGTGGTGTCCCGTCAGTCAGAATCTCTCGATTGGAGAGAACGTGTTATCTCAGGGCGGGAGGCATTTTTGCGGATGCCAGGCGCTATGGACATTACGATGCCACAGCGCAATCGGGCAGGTGATTACATTTCAGTCAGGTTGGCTGATTCAGGGCAGGGTACCCTTCGCCCCCTGATTGCTCTCGAGGATATCCGAGAAGCGGCCAATGGCCTCGACCACCTGTTTGGCACCCACGTGAATCGCCTGCATGGCAGCGCCTGCTTCCTCTGCGAGTGCCAGGCCTTGTTCAGCCTTGAGGGTGCTGTCGTGCATGCTTTTGACTGCTTGCTGGGCAAGCGCCTGACTGCGCGCTACCACCTCGCCGATTTCAAGGGTGGAGGTACTGGTGCGTGTCGCCAGGTTGCGTACTTCGTCGGCCACCACTGCAAAACCGCGGCCTTGTTCACCGGCACGTGCCGCTTCGATGGCTGCATTGAGCGCCAACAGGTTGGTTTGCTCGGCAATGGCGCGAATGGCGCCAACAATGCTGCCAATTTCTTCGGACAGCTGGCTCAGGGCATTGATGCTGTCGGCGGCCTCCCGAAGCTCCTCGGCAATGTCCTGTACCCGGCTGACCGCCTGAGCAACCACGGCCGTCCCCTGACTGGCGTGTTCATTGGTTTCACGCGAGGTTTCGAAGGCCAGCATCGCCGCCTGTGACTCGGACCGGCGCTGCTCGATTCTCTCGGTGATGTCGCTCGCCAGTTTCATGACCCCGTACAACTTGCCGTCGACGTCATAGAGCGGGTTATAGGTAGCCTGCAGCCAGACGTGTCGGCCTTGCCTGGCTACGCGCTGGAACAGCCCCGAACGCGGTTCACCTCGGCACAAGCCCAGCCAGAAATCTTTATAGGCGGCGCCGTGCACTTCACTGGGCAGGCAGAAGGTGCTGTGGTGTTTGCCACGAATCTCTTCCAGGCGGTATCCCATGGTCTTCAGGAAGTTATCGTTGGCGTTCACCACCTTGCCCTGCAGGTCGAACTCGATCACTGCCATCGAGCGATTCACCGCATCCATTACGCTGGCGTGCATCTGGTTGCGCAGCGTACCTTCGGTGATGTCGGAGGCCACTTTGATGACTTTTTCAACCTGGCCATTGGCGCCGCGAACCGGCAGATAAGTGGCCTCCAGCCAGACCGCTCGCCCCGTGCTCGACAGGCGCTGGAACTCACCACTGACAGGCTCGCCTTGTTGCAGGCGGCGCCAGAGTGCCGCGTATTGCGGGCTGTTGGCATACTCGTTGGTGCAGAACAGGCGGTGATGGCGGCCCATGAGGGCGCTCAGGGAGTACCCCATCAGGGTGAGGAACAACGGGTTCGCATCGAGAATTTCACCGCTAGTGCTGAATTCGATGATTGCCATCGACCCGCGCAGGGCCTCGTGTTCGGCGTTCCGCTCGGCCAGGCGCTGCTGGCAGGCATCCAGGGCGTTTTTCAGAAGGGTGGATTTACGTGTGAACATGCCGGGAGTTCCAGAGAGAAGCGTAGCGTGAGAGTCGCAGAAGGCAATTTGATACTGTCGTACCATTGTGCACCAAATACTTGTACATAAGTAATTTTATGTACAAGTATTTTGGGGTGAGGTGCCTGGCTGCACCAGGCAGTCATGTGGTGAGTCACACCCGTGCCATGTGCTGGCCACGCGCAGCAGCAAGCATCTGCGTGGGCCACTGGTATTGAATCCGAAAGGTTTTGACTCGTAAATTGAGCTTTAGGCGTAGGCTTTAAAGGGGTATTGCACGCGCAGGTGTTCTGCTTTTCTAGCCAGTCACAGGGCTCTGCCGAGAGGGAGGCGTGTATGCGCAACGAATCGCGTGAGCCGGGTGAACCCGTCAAGCGCCTGTTTTTCGCCTTGCCTTGTGCGCAGGCACAACGTCGAGCCATTGCTCAATGGCGCGGTGCTCTCCACGTGGACAGCGGGCGCCCGGTGCCGGTCGACAATTTCCACGTCACGTTGTTATTTCTTGGTGCCGTTGCGGTAACGCAGGTTCCTGCCCTCTGTGCGGCGGCTGCGACTGTTGCGCGAGCAGGCCAGCACTTGACAGTGCCACTTGATCGCCTGGAGGTGTGGCGTCAGTCCCGTGTGCTCTTGCTGACTTCCGTGCAGACGCCGCTGCTGCTGCGTCAACTGGTCTATGCCCTGCGGGAAGCCATGTTGCCGTTGGGCTTCACTGAGTTGCCCAAGGATTTCCGGCCGCACCTGACACTGATGCGCGACTACCGTACTGCCGTCCCGGAAAGCAGTGCGCCGCCGGACTTTCATTTGAATGCCGGCCATTTCACGTTGTTCGAGTCCCATAGAGGCCAATATCGACCTGTGGGCGAGTGGCGTTTAGGTGGCTAGCTCAGGGTACTGCCACGGCCTTGGTGTTGCCTCGCAGCCACTCGCCGGGTGATCTGCCGAACTGCTGACCGAAAGCCGCAATGAATGCTGACAACGACTCGTAACCGCACGCCAGCGCCACATCGGTCACGCGGTCGCCACGCTCCAGTGCCGGTAGCGCACTCAGCATACGCAGCCGCTGACGCCAGGCACGAAAGGTCAGGCCCGTCTCGCGTCGGAACACTCGGCTGAGGGTTTTCTCCGAAACGCCCAGCTGGAAAGCCCAGGTCGCGAGCCCTGTTGCATCGTCGGGGTGCTCCTGCAAGCGCTGGCACAAACCACGCAGTCGTTTATCGCCGGGCAGCGGTAAACGCATGTCTTGCTCAGGCGCGCTGGCGAGTTGATCCAGCAATACCTGCACCAGACGACCATCGGCGCCGTGTTGTTCGTAGTCCACCGGTAGGGCGCTGAAGGTGGAGATCAGTTCGCGTAGCAGCGGGTTGATGCCCAGTACGCGGCAGTCGGTGGTACGCCTGCAGTTGGCAGCCTGGTCCAGGTACAGGCTGCGAATACAGGTGCCCGACGTGCAGGTCACCCGATGCACGGTATTGGCGGGTATCCATACCGCGCGGTGTGGCGGTACGACGTAGAACGCGTGTTCGGTATGCACTTCCAACACGCCACTGATGGCATGGGACAACTGCGCCCACGGGTGGCGATGGGCGTAGCCGAGCGCAATGTTGGGTAATGCGTGTGCATGGCCGTACACCGGACGCGGCAGCCGCTTGAGCGCGGCGAGGCGTTGTGTGGGGCGTATTGCGTGTTGTCCGTTTGGCGACACTGGCAGCGTTCTGGCGTTAGTCGTAATGGGCCACAGACCGTATCGTCTCGCCCGGCAAGCTTCAAGCCTAACCTCATTTGCCAGGACGCCCGATGAAGTCGTTACGTGTGTTGTTCGATAATTTCACCCTTGCGCTGCTCGCAGTGATCCTCGTCGCCACGCTGTTGCCATGCGAAGGGCAGGGTGCCTTGGTGTTTGGTGTGTTGACCAACCTGGCAATCGCCCTGCTGTTCTTTCTGCACGGGGCCAAGCTTTCCCGCGCGGCGGTCGTGGCCGGGGCAGGGCACTGGCGTCTGCACCTGCTGGTGTTTGGGTGCACCTTCGTGATGTTCCCGCTGCTGGGGCTGGCACTCAAACCGCTGTTCCTGCCACTGGTTGGCGATGAGCTGTACCTGGGCGTGCTGTACCTCTGTGCTTTGCCTGCGACGGTGCAGTCGGCCATCGCCTTTACCGCACTGGCCCGTGGCAATATTCCGGCGGCAATCTGCAGCGCCGCCGCATCGAGCTTGCTGGGTATCGTACTGACGCCTGTGCTGGTGGTGCTGTTGATGGGGGTGGAGGGCGAGGGGGCTTCCAGCCTCGATGCGCTGTTGAAGATTGTTCTGCAACTGCTGGTGCCCTTCGTGGCCGGGCAACTGGCCCGACGCTGGATTGGCGCCTGGGTCATGCGTAACGCTGCGTGGCTGAAAAGCGTGGACCAGGGCTCGATTTTGCTGGTGGTCTATACCGCCTTCAGCGATGCGGTGGTCAGCGGGCTCTGGCAGTCCGTCGCGTTCTCACGACTGTTGGGCCTGACGGTGGCGTGTTGCGTACTGCTGGCCGTAGTGCTGTGGTGCACCCAGGCATTGGGCCGTTGGCTGGGCTTCAACCTGGAGGATCGCATCACCATCCTCTTTGCCGGCTCAAAGAAAAGCATGGCCACCGGTGTGCCAATGGCTCAGGTTTTGTTTGCCGGGGGTGGCATTGGCGCGGTAATCCTGCCGCTGATGATCTTTCACCAGATCCAGTTGATGGTTTGCGCGGTCTTGGCACAACGTTATGCGCGTCGCGTGGGTTGATACGGGTCGAGTTGTTGATTTCAGAACGGTCCTACAGCCAGCCGGCAGGTGGATCTGCTAGCGTCCAAGCTTTTCGGGCTATCGACCCATGGGGATACTGCTGTGCTCTGCCTGCCCACTGTTCGCTTGCTGTTTCCCGCTGCGGTTCTGCTGCTGACCGGCTGCCAGGCCCAATCCCTGCCATTGCCCAAGAGCGAAAAACTCTCTGCAGAAAAAGTCGCGCAGATCGCGACGACCATCGACCAGACCTACCCGAAGCTGTCCACCGACATACGCACCCAACTGCTCAATACCGTGGTGCAGTCGCTGGACAATATGGTGTTTGTCGAAGGCGGCGAGTTTCAGATGGGGGATTTTGGCTGGAAGTGTGACTATGACCCCAGCAATATGTGCGAATGGCCGTGTGGGGTTGAGCCAGAGCGGTTGTGCCCGATCAGCTTTCGTAACAATGACGACTTTGTTCATCCGGTAAAGCTGAGCAGCTACTATCTTTCAAAATTCCAGACCACGATACGCGATTTCGATCTGTTTTTTATTGCTCAAGGCAAGCCGCTGTATGACGCAGAAGATCGTAAGCGTGAGGACATACAGTTCCTGTACACACCCAATAATCCTGCACCGCCCAAAAGCTGGGATGAAGCCAAGGATTACTGCAATTGGCTGGGCAAGCTGAGTGGTTACCCAGTCGATTTACCCAGCGAAGCACAGTGGGAATATGCTGCTCGCAACCGTGGTCAGTATGTTTTTTTTGCTACCGATAACGGTGGTTTGGACTATGGGCGAAATTTTCCTCACCCCAATGAAACGCGCACCTTTGCTGTAGACCGTTTTGTACCCAACCCCCTGGGTATTTATAACCTCTCTGGCAACGCCGTTGACTGGGTTAATGACTGGTATGGTGCGGATTACTATCATCACTCCCCGGTGGAAAATCCAACCGGCCCAGAAACGGGAACACTGCGTGTACATAGAGGCTCAACCTATGCCGAAGGGCCGCTACTTTCTGCGAGTACGGTTCGGCGCTGGGCTGATGAGCCTGTAAAAAGCCGATACTTGCCCGGTTTTGGCTTCCGCTGCTCCATACAGTCCGATCAGCCACTCTGAGTAAGTAGCAGACAAGGGCGTAATCATCCGCCCTTGTCACTTTCAGTGCTTACGCTAGCCCTGTGAACCTGCCGCTGCGTTGCGCAGCCAATAGAATGTCCTGCTTGGTGCTAAAAGAGCTCGGCGACCAGGCCATGCGCTCCTCACTGCGTCCGGCTTTCGGACTGACGGCTAGCCCATCAATAAAGCGATTGAAGAAGCGTTGCTCGCGGGCATCGAGTAGCGAGTTGATTCGTGCCAGACTCTCCATGGCATTTACCTTTTGGGCTTTGGGATCGCAGTGTTCCAACACCTCGATAAACTGTCGCCAAGTGCGCACAGCTGAAAGCAGCATAATCAATGCACGCTCCCGACGCTCGTTAAAGCTCCAAACCAAGCTCTCTGACAACAGGTGGACCATGGGACCCATTGTCTCGGGCGGTAGCAGACTCAGGGGAATACGTTGCCCACCTATCCATACAGCGTGATACTTAAGTAAGTGGTCTGTCAGCCGTTCTGCTTCCAGCTTGGTCGCATTTCTTTTATTCCACCAAGCAGCCATTTCATACAAGCTTTCATGAAGTATTCTCTGGCTCTCATCTATAGGGTGACTAGCGACCTTAAATAGCCCTGCTACCAAGTAACTGAATGCTTCGTCAGTCACCCCCAGCAAATACCGGTAATCCACCTCTGCCAATGCTTTGCAAAACAGCAGGACCAGTTTTCCGACCAGTTCCACATCAACTACGGTAGTGAAACCGCCTCCTGCCCCTGGTCCCAGTACCAGCGAGCCACTGCAGCGGATAGCCACACGCCTTTCGGCAATCTCGATCCCAAACTCACCACTGGCGCCAATGCCTGCGGCAAAGTTCCCCTCCGCTTTGATCTGCGCCAGATTCACCCAGTTGCTGTTGGCATTCGCCTGCCCGGGCTCGATGTTGCCTGTGCCTTGCAGGTCGGGTTCGATCCATTGAAAGCTGCCGGTCAAGGCGCCTCCGGTTTGGGCGCCGGCAAACGCAGTGCCTTTGACCCCGATGTAGCCGCTTTTGCCGACGTCCAGGGTTGGCGTGCCGAGCAAGGCCGTTGCGCCCGCGGGCTGTTCGCGGGGTTTGTACTGTGTCTTTGTTGCCGCTTCCCCCTGTAATTGGGTGCCCACAAAGCAACTCAGCTCCAGCCGGCCACTCAGGCGGAACACGCCCAGGGGGTGGCGCACGGTCTTACCCTCGCCGTTGCGGTAGGTGATGCTGGCCAGGTAGCCGCCCTGGCTGGGGAAGTAGCTGTTGAAGGACACCGCGGCGTCGGCCAGGGAAAATTCGGCCGTGCCCTTGACCCCGACATCGATCAGCCCCTGCGCCGGGTTCCAGCTGTTGATGCCGGCACTGGCGCTGGCGGCGAAGCGCAAGGCCTGGGCGTCGGCCGAGACGGCGTAGCGGGCCGCGTCGGTGGCGTTGGAAGTCCAGGAGACTTCCTGGTGCAAGGTATTGAGCAGGTTGTCCTTGTCACTGCTCCACGAGGCCAGCTTGGCCTCCAGGCTACCCAGTGGCCCTGATTTGCGGGCGGTGCTGATCGCCGACTGAATATCCTTGATCAGTTCACCGGCCAACTGCTTGTTGAAGGGTTTACCAGCCAGAATCCGTGTACTGACATGCCCTTTCCAGTCGATGCGCTGGTGGAACGACGTGCGGATGTAGTGGCGACGGCTAGGGTCGCTGAACAGGATCAATTCCACCACATGAATACCGGTGCGCTGCTGATGCCCTTGTTCTGTTCTGCGCTCACGGCCTTTGCCGTGTTTGAGGTCGGGCATGGCCGCCGTGGAGCGGGTGCTGCTGGCTTCGGCTTCGCCCTTGCGCTGGGCAGCCAACTGCGTGCGCAGTTCGGTGATTTGCGCGTCGATATCCTGCACTTTCCGTTGCTGCAGTTGTTCCCAGTTGCTTTCGCGGCGGTTGCCCGAGAACAGGCTGGGCTTATAGCGTTGGTACCAGTCGCGGGCTTCCTGCAGCGTATAGAGTTGCCCGGACAAATCTTCCTCGGTCGTCGGCGCTGGTGTGCTCGGCTCAGCAGGTTCGACCGGCGCCTCACGGGTGAGCACGCCTGCGGCTTCGGCCTTGAGCGTCCAGTCCTCTTTGACGCAACGGGTGCAACTGCACGCGGCATAAGGCACTTCGATGCGGGCGCAGTGGCTGACAGGCTGGGCGGCTGCCAGCGTTTCGTGCAGTTCGTCCATCAGTTCACGAACGAAGGCGACTTCCTGTTTCAGGGCCTTGGCCTGCGGGGCGGTCAACACGCACAGGTGCGGCGAGCCTGTCACATGAACCACATCGACCAGTTCTTCCTGGCATTCGGTTCGGCCTTTAATGGAAAGGCAGGTCTGGCTGTCCGCGTGCATGCGCGGGGGCAACCGCGGACGCGAAGGCGTAGCAGGCAGGTTCAGTTGCCAGCCCACCTTGATCACATCGGGATCCTTGATGATGGGGTTGAGCGCCAGTACCTCTGGCACGCTAGACCCATTCTGCTGGGCGATGAGCACCAGCGTGTCGCCGGCTTTGACGGTGTAGGTGTTAACCAGCATCTGTTTGTCGTCCTTGTACGTTAGCGGCCCTCATGGCCAAGCCGCAGCCCTGAGTGCGCATAGCGATGAAGGTTGGGACGCTAACAAATGCCTATGAAAACCAATGTAGGACCATTCCTAGCGCTGCGACATCTCTATCCGAAAAATCGAGCACGTCATCTGGACTGTCTCCCGTGTAAGCGGCAGCATTGCCGGCGATACACCGATCGCCAGCAATGCCGACTACTACCGCTCTGCGTTCGCAGCCCTTACACACGGGCTTCCAGGATCAGGTTGAAGGGGGTTTCCGTTGCGCGGCGGAACCGGCTGAATCCCGCCTCGTTGAACACCTTGCGCAAGCGTGCCTCTCCGGCCTGCGCACCCAGGCCCAGGCCGACCTCCTGGGACAAGGAGTTGGGCGTGCAGATAAAGGTCGAGGCGGCGTAGAACAGCCGGCCCACCGGGTTGCTGTTCTCTTCCAGGGTGTCGTTGGCGTAGGGCTCGACCAGCAACACGGTGCCGTCCGGTTTCAGTGTTGCCCGGGCATGCCGGGCAGCCCCCACGGGGTCGCCCATGTCATGCAGGCAGTCGAAGTAGCAGATCAGGTCGTAGTCCGCACCGGGATAGTCCTTGGCGCTGGCCTGTATGAACTGCACGCGATCCTCTACACCGCCTTCCACCGCGCGCTGTGTTGCCGTGGCAATGGACGGTGCGTGGTAGTCAAAGCCGGTAAACCGCGACGCCGGGAAGGCCTGGGCCATGATCACGGTCGAGGCGCCATGCCCGCAGCCGACATCGGCCACCTTGGCGCCTGCACGCAATTTTTCGACGACGCCGTCCAGCGCGGGCAGCCACTCCGCGACCAGGTGCGCACGGTAGCCGGGCCTGAAGAAGCGCTCGGTGCCGCTGAACATGCAGGCGTGGTGCTCGCCCCATGGCAGGGCACCGTTGCCACGCATGGCTTTTACCAGCTTGTCCTTGTCGTGGAACAACGCTGAAATCACCACGGCGCCACCGGCGACGTACACCGGCGAGTCCTCTATCGCCAGGGCCATGGCCTGCTCTTCAGGCAGGCGGAACTGGCCCTCGGCATACTCCATGTAGCCTGACGCCGCTTGAGCACTCAACCATTCGCGCAGCAACCGGGCATTGCAACCGGTTTTGCTGGCCAGCGCTTCAGGGGTGGTGGGTTGGCTGTCGGCCATGGCCCGATACAGGCCCAGCTCTTCGCCAAGAATTACGTTGGCAAGCATTGCAGCGGCTCCCATGTCGGTCACCAGCTTGCCCATGAAGTCATTCAGTTTGGCCTCGTCCATGGTGTGTACTCCTTTCAGAAGACCACTATCAACGCAGGCACCGACCAGGTCGGTGACCTCCGGCCGTTACATCTGGGGGGAGGCTTTAAGTATAGTTCCGCACCGTAGTGACGGTGATCCGTTCGGCTCGCGCCCCGTGCTGGCTAGGAGCCGTGTTTGCCGAGCGCCTTGGCGACATCGGCCTGGATCTTGTAGGCCGGCGCTTCCACCGCGTCGTAATCACGGGTGTAGCGAGCGGCAAAGTCATCGACGCCCCATTGCTGGTACTGCTGCACATGCTTGAGCTCATGGGCCCATAGGGCGACGTTGTTCAGGGCGTCCTGCTCATGGCGGAAGACGATGATGTCCATCAAGGTCACGGCATTCACGTCGGGGTTTTGCAGCATGGCATTGGCGGCGTTCAGCTCCTGGGTATCGCCGACCTTGTAGCGGGCGCTGTCGAGGACCTGGAAGTCGTAGTAGGGTTCAAGTTGCACACGGATGTTCAGCGGAATCGGCTGAACATCACCCGCAGCGGCTGAATTGCGCGACTGCTTGATCCATCCGGCAAGGCCGGTAGCCGCAATTTGGCCGACTTGCGCAAAGACGGTACCGATCTCTGTTTGGCTGACCGGCGCGCAGAAGCAGCTGCCCATGCACACCTGGTACTGGCCGGTGGGGCATTGTGTGGTGGCGCCAGAGGCGAGCAGGGGGCTGCACAGGGTAATGCTCAGGGCCATCGAACGGCCCAGTGTACGCAAGGAAGCGGCTGGCATGAGGGGTCTGGAACCAAGGCTGATCGGCAATAAGGGCGGTGGATTCTAGCGACTGTTCGACCATTGAGAAGGCGGTAAGTTGCGTTGTCGGCCCGCAGTTATCACCTGTGTTCGCGGAGGCCTGGGGCCCGCGTTCCATGGCGCTGCCGACGGCCGTGTTGTTCAGCGCAGGGGGGCGGCGTAGAATCCCGGGCATCAGGCCGCACCCTCCATACTCATAATGATCTGTTGACTGCTCGCTTTACCCAGGGCTGCGCCCTTGGGTGGCGATAGCCTGCGCAGGTCTTTTGCGTATGAATTTGAGTTTCGAGTGCCCGTACAGGTACCGGGTTGGTTCTAGACCAGCCCGGCAGCGGCCCCTGTAGGCGGTGTGCTCCCAGAGCGTTGCCCATCTTTTGACAAATACACCCACGGATACGCGTGCCGGTAGTTGGTTGAGCGTGATTGCGCTGGCCCTGGCGGCTTTTATTTTCAACACCACCGAGTTCGTTCCGGTCGGCCTGCTGAGCGCCATCGGCGCGAGCTTTGAACTGTCGACCGCTCAGGTCGGCCTGATGCTGACGGTCTATGCCTGGGTCGTATCGTTGACCTCGCTGCCGATGATGCTGCTTACGCGCAATATCGAGCGGCGCAAGCTGCTGGTTCTGCTGTTTGTCCTGTTCATTGCCAGCCATGTGCTGTCCAGCATGGCCTGGAGCTTTGGCATGTTGCTGCTCAGCCGCATCGGTATTGCGTTGGCGCACGCTGTGTTCTGGTCGATCACCGCCTCGCTGGCCGTGCGCGTGGCGCCGCCGGGCAAGCAGGTGCAGGCACTCGGCCTGCTGGCGACCGGCACAACACTGGCGATGGTGTTGGGCATTCCGCTCGGGCGGGTGGTGGGCGAGGCGCTGGGTTGGCGGATGACCTTCATGGCGATTGCCGGGGTGTCCGGGTTAACCATGCTGTGCCTGGCCAAGTCCTTGCCGTTGCTGCCCAGCCAGAATTCCGGCTCGCTGCGAAGCCTGCCGGTGCTGTTCAAGCGGCCGGCGCTGGTGTCGCTCTATGTGCTGACCGCAATGGTGATTACCGCCCAGTTTACCGCTTACAGTTACATCGAGCCGTTTGTCGACGTCGTGGCGGCCATGAGCGGCGAGGTGACCACCTTGCTGTTATTGCTGTTCGGTGGTGCGGGGTTGTTCGGTTCGTTGCTGTTCAGCCGCTACAACAACCGCTTCCCTCGCGGTTTGCTGATGGCCTCAATCGCTGCACTGGCGCTGTGCCTGGCGCTGTTGTTGCCCCTCTCCGGTGGGGTATTGGCGCTGGGCGCGCTGTGCGTACTGTGGGGTGTGGCCATCATGTGTTTCGGGCTGGTGATGCAGGCCAAAGTGCTGAACCTGGCGCCGGATGCCACCGACGTGGCGATGTCGCTGCATTCGGCGATCTACAACATCGGTATCGGTGGTGGAGCCTTGCTCGGTAGCGTGGTGATCAGCCACGTGGGTGTGGCTCACATCGGCGTCGTCGGTGGTCTGCTGGCCGGGGCTGCACTGTTGGTGTGCGTGGTGACCACCTACCGCTACAGCGCGCCGGCCAAGGTTGTTTCGCAGTAGAGTGGCTCAGTAGCTGTTGCGTACTCGCCGGGTAGTACGCCAGTGGGTCAATACCCACCAGTAGACCAGGCCGTTGACCAGCAGCACCACGGCACACAGTACGATCTGGATCGAGGCGGTCAGCCCGGCCGGGTAGATCAACGGCCAGACATAGTGCTCAATAAACCCGCCGCTGTAGCCCGAACTGCCGGCGGCCTGGCGCAAGGTGTTTTCCCAGGCGGTCAGCGGGCAGGTCAAATGAAAGCCTTCGACCGCTGCGCCCCAGGCAATGGCCGGCACGTGGCACCAGATCAGCGGGCGCCACTTGAGCACCAGCAGTCCGCCAAAGAGCACAAAAAGAATGAACAGCAGATGAAACAGCACCAAACCATCGGCGCCCAGACGGTACAACATGATCACTCCTGAATCGGCTTACGGTCCCTGTTACGCAGCAGGATAATCCAGCTGCCATTACGGGCCGCAGTTTTATTTTAACGGGGTCGCTGGGGCTGCGCCGGTTAACATGAGTGACGGCCAGCCGCGGCTGCGGCTGGCCCCTGGTCGCTGAGAAGCCCCTCAAGGTGCTACGTGATAGGGGTTACGCGGGTCATGCTGCCAATCGAGGAAGGGTTTGCCGTTATCCTGCGCGACCATCTCGATACAACCCTGCACCGGGCAGGTGATCTGGCACAGGTTGCAGCCTACGCATTCGGCGTCGATCACCTCGTAGCGGTGACTGCCATCGGGCTGTTTCAGGCTGGCGATGGCCTGGTGCGAGGTGTCTTCGCAAGCGATATGGCAGCGACCGCAGCCGATGCAGGCCTGTTGGTCGATCCTGGCGATGACCTGGTAGTTGATGTCCAGGTACTTCCAGTCGGTGGTGTGGCCGACGGCCCGCCCGCTGAAATCCTGCAACGTGTGATAACCCTGGCTGTCCATCCAGCGTGAAAGGCCGTCCTTCATCGCTTCGACGATTCGAAAGCCGTGCAGCATGGCGGCGGTGCAGACCTGTACCGAACCACAGCCCAGCGCGATGAACTCGGCCGCATCGCGCCAACTGCCGATACCACCGATGCCGCTGATCGGCAGGCCCTGGGTGGCCGGGTCTCGGGCGATTTCGGCAACCATGTTCAGGGCAATCGGTTTCACCGCCGAACCGCAGTAACCGCCATGGGTACTCTGATTCCCGACAATGGGCAGGGCGACCATGCGCTCCAGGTCGACACTGGTGATGGAGTTGATGGTGTTGATCAATGACACCGCGTCAGCGCCGCCACGGTAGGCCGCACGTGCCGACTGGCGGATATCGGTGATGTTCGGCGTGAGTTTGACGATCACTGGCAGCTTGCTGTAAGTCTTGCACCAGCGGGTAACCTGCTCGACGTACTCCGGCACCTGGCCGACTGCCGCCCCCATGCCACGCTCAGGCATGCCGTGGGGGCAACCGAAGTTGAGCTCGATACCGTCAGCGCCGGTGGCTTCCACCAGCGGCAGGATGGCTTTCCAGGATGCCTCGACACAGGGCACCATCAACGACACGATCAGGGCGCGGTCGGGCCAGTCCTTTTTGACCTGGGTGATTTCGCGCAAGTTGATGTCCAGTGAGCGGTCGGTAATCAACTCGATGTTGTTGATCCCGATAACCTCGCGGTTGGCGCCATAGTGCGCCGAGTAACGTGAGGACACGTTGACCGCAGCCGGGTCTTCGCCAAGGGTCTTCCAGACCACGCCACCCCAGCCGGCCTCAAACGCACGGACCACGTTGTAGGCCTTGTCGGTGGGCGGGGCGGAGGCCAGCCAGAAAGGGTTAGGCGCTTTGATGCCCGCGAATTCGATCGACAGGTCTGCCATTTATGCGGCCTCCACGTGGTTCATCAGTTGGGCATGAATGGCCTGGGCTGCCAGCTTTCCGTGCTGCACGGCCTGGACGGTGAGGTCCTGCCCGAGTTGGGTACAGTCACCACCGGCATACACACCGGGGAGACTGGTGCGCATCTGTTCATCGACGCGAATGCGGTCGCCGTCGCGGGCCAGGAGTTGCCCGCTGGCGTCGTTCAGGGCGTGTTCATCGAAGGTCTGGCCGATGGCCTTGAAGATGGCATCGGCGGCCAGTTCGAAGGTTTCCCCGGTAGGCTGCAGGCGACCTTCGTCCAGGTGGGTACGAGCAAAGCGCATGCCGCGCACCCGACCCTGTTCATCCAGCAGGACTTCGTCGGGTTGTGCCCAGGTCAGCAGACGCACCTGATTGGCCTTGGCGATGTCCTGTTCATGTGCCGTTGCGCCCATGTCCGGGTAGCCACGGCGGTACACCAGGTTGACCTCACGAGCACCCAGGCGGGCCATCTGCACGGCCATGTCGATGGCGGTATTGCCGGCACCGAGCACGATGCAGCGCTCGGCCACTGGCAGTTGGCTCAGGTCGTCGGCCTGGCGTAGTTCGCAGATGTAGTCGGTGGCGGCGAGCAACCCCGGCGCGTTTTCGTTGGCCAGGCCGAGTTGACGGCTGGCGTTCAGGCCAAGGCCAAGGAACACCGCATCGAACTGTTGGCGCAGATCCGACAGGCTCAGGTTGTCGCCCAGTACCTGACCATGGCGTATTTCAATGCCGCCAATCTGCAGCACGAACGCCAGTTCGCGCTGGGCGAAGTCGTCGACCAGCTTGTACTTGGCGATCCCGTACTCGTTCAGCCCTCCGGCCTTGGGCCGTGCCTCGAAGATCACCACGTCGTGGCCATGCCAGGCCAGCCGATGGGCACAGGCCAACCCGGCCGGGCCGGCACCGACCACCGCGACGCGCTTGCCGGTAACGGGCGCGCGCTGGAAAGGGTGGGCGTCGAAGTCAGCGTGGTCCAGGGCGTAGCGCTGCAGCGCGCCGATCAGCACGGGTGCGCATTCCTGATGATGGTTGCGCACGCAGGCTTGCTCGCACAGCACCTCAGTCGGGCAGACCCGCGCGCAGCTGCCACCGAGGATGTTGGCCGAGAGAATTTTCTCGGCCGCGCCCTGGAGGTTGTCCTGATGAATGTTGCGGATAAAGGCGGGGATGTCGATTTCGCTGGGGCAGGCGTTGACGCACGGCGCATCGTAGCAATACAGGCAGCGTGCGCTTTCCAGCGCAGCCTGGCGGGCATTGAGCGGCGGCGCCAGGTCGCTGAAGCGCTCGGCCAGGGTGGCGTTATCGACGCCGGGGCGGGGGAGGTGATTCAAGGAGTCGATCACGGTGGTGGCCTCTGTTCTGATTGTTAGAGTCACTACGACCTGTGGAGCAGCGTCACGGCCTTGCTTTCAGCGTTTCACGGCGCTCGGCTTATGCAATTCGGCACGCTTGCTCAACAGGTCGAATACCGCAGGGTAGGCGGGCCGTTCGAGGTAGCGCCCGGCACCGCGCTCGGCGCGCAAGTCACCGTTGGCCCAGACCACGCGGCCTTGGCTGATGGTGTGGCTGGGTATGCCGCGCACGGTCTTGCCTTCGAAAATGTTGAAGTCGACGTTCTGGTGATGGGTCTTGGCCGAAATGGTCCGCGTGCCCTCCGGGTCCCAGAGCACCAGGTCGGCATCGGCGCCGACGCGCAGGGCACCCTTGCGCGGGAAGAGGTTGAAGATCTTCGCGGTGTTGGTCGAGGTCAGGGCGACGAAGTCGTGCACCGACAGTTTGCCGCTGTTGACCCCTTCATCCCAAAGCACGGCCATGCGGTCTTCAATGCCGGCCGTGCCATTGGGGATCTTGCTGAAATCGTTGCGCCCGGCGGCTTTCTGCTCGGCGCAGAAGCAGCAATGGTCGGTGGCGGTGGTGTGCAGGTTGCCTGATTGCAGGCCTTGCCACAGCGCCTGTTGGTGGCCGATTGGGCGGAACGGTGGGCTCATTACGTAGCCGGCGGCCGTCTGCCAGTCCGGGTGGCGGTAGACACTGTCATCCAGCAGCAGGTGCCCGGCCAGGACCTCGCCGTACACTGGCTGGCCCTTGGCCCGGGCGTAGCTGATTTCGTCGAGTGCCTCGCGGGTCGAGACATGCACCAGGTACAACGGCGTACCGAGGGTTTCGGCGATACGGATCGCGCGGCTGGCCGCCTCACCTTCGACCTGCGATGGCCGCGACAAGGGATGCGCCTCGGGGCCGGTGAGGCCCTGGGCCAGAAGCTTGCGTTGCAGGTGGTAGACCAGTTCGCCATTCTCGGCATGTACGGTAGGCACCGCGCCCAGTTCCAGGCAGCGCTCGAAACTGGCTACCAGGGTATCGTCGGCGGCCATGATCGCGTTCTTGTAGGCCATGAAGTGCTTGAAACTGTTCACACCGTGCTGTTGAACCAGTTCGCCCATTTCCTCCCGTACCTGTTCGCTCCACCAGGTGATTGCGACATGGAAGCCGTAGTCGGCGGCGGACTTCTCGGCCCAGCCACGCCACTGGTGGAAGGCTTCGAGCAGCGACTGCTGCGGGTTGGGAATGACGAAATCGATGATTGACGTGGTGCCACCGGCGAGGCCAGCGGCGGTGCCGCTGAAAAAGTCCTCGCTGGCCACGGTGCCCATGAAGGGCAATTGCATGTGGGTGTGCGGGTCGATGCCGCCCGGCATCAGGTACTGGCCGCTGCCGTCGAGTACCTCGCAGCCAGTGGGGACCTCGAGGTTGTCGCCAATGGCCTTGATCAGGCCGTCGGCGCAGAGCACATCAGCCCTGTATCGCTCTTCATGGGTAATCAGGGTGGCGCCACGGATCAACAACGTCATAGCGAAGCTCCTCACAGGCTTGACCGGTGTTCCGGTTCTACGTTTTGTGCCACGGGACGCTGCTGGCAGAATCCTGCCACTGCTGTCAGAAATTGAATCTAGTTGTGCTTTTTCGATTGGGCAAGAATATTTCTAATAAGCTTATTCCTAATTCAAGCTACTGATTTTTAAGGATAAAAAAACAAAATCAACAAATTGGTGCAGGCGCTCACCAAATTGACGCACTTGACAGAAAGCCGAAATGGTCAAGATTTCTCATGGGAAATCAGCGGTTTGACCGGGACAGGTGCGGGCCTATGGCAATCACCCAAAAATATTCCCTGCACCCCTTTGGTTCCCCAGGGGCGTACCTGCGTCAGGTGACCGTGAACCCAGTCGCCGCCGGGGTGCGTCCATCGGTGCTGTCGGTGCCGGGAAAGCGGCGTTGTACGCCGGTTTCAACACAATCGCAGCCGCCGTCGCCTGTTTCGGCACGCTTATTGTTTGCCGCCGCTGTGCGTTGGCCGGAGCCGCGATTGTTCAATGCAAGTGCAAGAACTCCAGCCATCGTCACGATGTGCAGACAATCAGAACAACAGTGGAGCGGCCATGCAGCAGATCAAATCGCAAGTGAGCGAACGCGACGGCTTGTTCGAGCTCGACGCCGGCAGTGATGTTCTCGAGAGCCCCCGGTACAACCACGATATTGCGCCGACCAAAGTCCACGAGCGCACCTGGAACAAATGGCATATCACTGCGCTGTGGGTCGGCATGTCGATCTGCGTGCCAACCTACACACTGGGCGGTGTGTTGACCGCCTACTTCGGTCTGACGGTTGGGGAGGCGTTGCTGGCGATCCTGCTGGCAAACGTCGTGGTGCTGGTACCACTGACACTCAATGCCTTTCCCGGGACCAAATACGGCATCCCTTTTCCGGTGTTGTTGCGCTCTTCATTCGGCATCATCGGCTCCAACGTGCCGTGCCTGATCCGTGCCTTGGTGGCGTGTGGCTGGTTTGGCATCCAGACGATGTTCGGCGGCCTGGCTATCCACCTGTTTTTTGGCGCGATCTCGCCCGAATGGAAAGCCTTGGGCGGCACCGGTGAGGTTATCGGCTTTCTGCTGTTCTGGACCTTGAACCTATGGGTGGTGTTGCGCGGTGCCGAGTCGATCAAATGGCTGGAAACCCTCTCGGCTCCATTGCTGGTGCTGGTGGGGGCTGGGTTGCTGTTCTGGGCCTTGCCGAACGTTTCCATCAGCGAACTGATGGCGCAACCGCCGAAACGCCCGGAAGGCGCGAGCGTGACCGGTTACTTTCTCGCCGGACTGACAGCCATGGTCGGTTTCTGGGCCACCTTGTCGCTGAACATCCCTGACTTCAGCCGCTACGCGAAAAGCCAGAAGGACCAGATCGTCGGGCAGATCATCGGTTTGCCGCTGACCATGTTCCTCTTCGCCGCCCTGGGGGTTGTACTGACGGCCGCATCGGCATCGCTGGTAGGGGAAACGGTGTCTGACCCGGTCAGCCTGATCGGGCACATCCAGAACCCGCTGTGGGTTGCCTTGGCGATGGCCCTGATCATCATCGCCACGCTGTCGACCAACACGGCTGCAAACATTGTTTCGCCGACCAACGACTTCCAGAACCTGGCGCCAAAATGGATCGGCCGTACCAGTGCCGTCATGCTGACCGGCGTGGTCGGGCTGTTGCTGATGGCCCATGAGTTGCTGAAAAAGCTCGGCCTGATCGTCTCTGAGGTAAGCCTGGAGTCGGTCTATTCCAACTGGCTGCTGGGGTACTCCAGCCTGCTGGGGCCGATTGCCGGAATCATGGTGGTGGACTATTTCCTGATTCGTCGGCAGACCCTGGACCTGGCTGGCCTCTACCGCGACGACGTGTATCCCGCCTGGAACCTGGCCGGTTTCGTCGCCTTCGGTGTGCCGGTGGCCCTGACCCTGTTGTCGCTAGGCAGCACGGCGTTCAGTTGGTTCTATGATTACGGCTGGTTTACCGGTTCGGCCTTGGGTGGGCTGATCTACTACATGCTTGGCAGCTTCAAGGCTTACCGCGCTGCGAGCGTCAAAGCCAGCGTTTAAACCCTCAGGCCCGTGGAGGCCCGTTGACTGATGCAGGAGATGCACATGCAAACAGCTCAGGACGTTCTGCAATCTACCCTCCACCACGTCGACGGAGGTCGACTCTGGCGTTCACTGATGGAGCTGGCGCAGCTTGGTGCCACCGCCAAAGGTGGCGTTTGCCGTCTGGCACTGACTGACCTGGACCGCCAGGCCCGTGACCTGTTCGTGACGTGGGCGCAGGCTGCCGGTTGTACGGTGACGGTGGATGCGGTGGGCAACATCTTTGCCCGTCGTCCAGGGCGCAACCCGACACTGCCGCCGGTGATGACCGGTAGCCATATCGACACGCAGCCTACGGGCGGCAAGTTCGATGGTTGCTTCGGGGTGATGGCGGGCCTTGAGGTGTTGCGCACCCTCAATGACCTGAAGGTGGAGACCGAAGCGCCACTGGAGGTGGTGGTCTGGACCAACGAGGAGGGCTCGCGTTTTGCTCCGTGCATGATGGGTTCGGGCGTCTTTGCCGAAAAGTTCACCCTTGAGGAAACCCTGGCCAAGACCGATGCCGAGGGCATCACTGTCGGCGAAGCACTCAATGCCATCGGCTACGCAGGATCGCGTGCGGTGACCGGGCACCCGGTGGGCGCCTATTTTGAAGCGCATATCGAACAGGGGCCGATACTTGAAGACCAGCAAAAGACCATTGGCGTGGTGCTCGGTGCCCTTGGCCAGAAGTGGTTTGACCTTAACCTGCGCGGGGTCGAGGCCCACGCCGGGCCGACACCCATGCACCTGCGCAAGGATGCGCTGGTGGGGGCAAGCGCTGTGGTGGCCGCCGTTAACCGCGTGGCACTGGAGCACCAGCCGCATGCCTGTGGCACCGTAGGGTGCCTGCAGGCCTACCCGGGATCGCGCAACGTCATTCCTGGCGAAGTGCGCATGACCCTGGACTTCCGTCACCTGGAGCCCGAGCGCCTGGCGTCGATGATCGCGCAGGTCAAGGATGTGATCACTGACACCTGTCGTCAGCATGGCCTGAGCTACACCCTGACGCCGACCGCCGACTTCCCGCCCCTGTACTTCCATGAACGTTGTGTGGAGGCGGTGCGTAATGCCGCCCAGGGGTTGGGCCTGTCACACATGGACATCGTCAGCGGTGCCGGGCATGACGCGATCTTCCTGGCAGAACTGGGGCCGGCCGGGATGATATTCGTACCATGCGAAGGCGGGATCAGCCACAACGAAATCGAGAATGCCGCACCGCAAGACCTCGCCGATGGGTGTGCGGTGTTGCTGCGGGCGATGTTGTCGGCAGCGCAGGCCATAGCGCGTGATCGGGAAGCGGCATGATCTCGAATTTACATTATGTGTATAGGGTATCTACTTGTTTTAATTAGATTAAATACCTGTACTTAAAGTAAATTCTAGCTTGTTATTTTGACCGCTTTCAGGGTTCTGTGACGGGCTTGCCTGCGATGGTTTCGAGGGGGCGTCAGTGAATGCGTGGCGCCTGCATCGTTGGCAAGCCAACGTCCCACAGGGGCAATTCAGGGCGTCGAACGCGGGCTTTGCGTCATGAGGTTGTCTTCATCCAGGCTTTCCTGAACCATCTGCAGAAAGGTTGCCACCAGTCGCCGTGAGCTCTGTTCGCGCAGGCACACCAGGGTTTCGGTCAAGCGTCGTTGGCAGTCGACAATCGGCAGGGCACAAACCCGCGCATCTGCGCCGAACTCGGCCGCCGACACCACCCCGACGCCAATGCCCACCACCACAGCCTCCCGCGCCGCTTCGCGGCCTTCGACCTGAATCGCCGGGCGAATGCGCAGGCCTGCGCGTTGCATTTCCTCTTCCAGGGTTTGCCGGGTCACCGAGCCCGGTTCGCGCAGCACGATGGGCGTGTCGTCGAGGTCCTGAAGGCTGATCGAGGCACGGTTTGCCCACGGGTGCTGGTGGGAGACGAAGGCGACCATCGGGTCGTCGCGCAAGGGCACGCAGAGCAGCCGTTGATCGTCGACATCGCGCCCCAGCAGGGCCAGGTCGGCCTGGTAGTTGAACAGGCGCAGCAGCGACTCGTCGGTGTTGCCCGTCTCGATCTTTACGCTGATGCCGGGGTAACGCTGGCAGAACCGGGCGATCTGCGGCAGCACGTGTACCGGGGCGTCTACCGCCAGTACCAGGGTGCCGGTTTGCAGCGCACGTGAATCCTGCAGCAGTTCGTGCGCTTCGTCCTCGCAGGCAAACAGGCGCTGGGTGATGCCCAGCAAGCGCTCACCCAGATCGGTCAGTTGCACCGAGCGTTTGTTGCGGTGGAACAGCAGGATGCCGAAACGCTCCTCCAGTTTGCGCACCTGATCGGAGATCGCCGGCTGAGTGAGGAATAATCGTTCGGCGGCACGGGTGAAGCTGCCGTGCAGCGCAACCGCGTGGAAAGCCTTGAGTTGAGCGTGTGAAACGGACATGGCGGCACCTGTTACAAGCTGAGCTTATATTTGAAATACGATAAATCGATTTTATTTATCAGTCAGTAATTGTTTCCATCGCTCTCAGCCCGCTGGCAACATTCGTTCGAGTGTGTCCCGGGCCATGGGCTCTGGACGACAGCGCAAACAACAACCGCGTATCCCCGGGATCCATCTGACCAGGTGATGGCCTTGCTTGGCCGTCACGCAGTGCGCAACACAAGAACAAGACAGGCGTTTTTTCCCAATTCTGCCGGCACACTCAGATTCCGAGGTCAGATTCACCATGAATAAACACATCGCAAGCATCAAACGTTGGCGCATGCAGATCTTCGCCATCACCTGGTTGGCCTATGCGGCGTTCTATTTCACCCGCAAGGCTTTCTCGGTGGCCAAACTGGGCATTGGCGAAGACCCCAGCTTCACCCTCGACAAAATGGCCATGGCCAACCTCGATGCGATCTACCTGACGGCCTATGCCGTCGGCCAGTTCACCTGGGGCATGCTCGCCGACCGCTTTGGTCCCAGGGTGGTGGTATTGGGCGGCCTGGTGATTTCGGCCGCCGCGGCGGTGGTCATGGGGAGTTATGCGACGTTCCCGATTTTCGCCACCTGCATGCTGATTCAGGGCTTGGCGCAATCCACCGGCTGGGCAGGGCTGTGCAAGAACATTGGCAGCTTCTTCCCGGCGGTTCAGCGCGGCCGTGTACTGGGGCTGTGGAGCTCTTGCTACGCCTTCGGCGGCCTGGTCGCCTCGCCGTTTGCTGGCTGGTGGGCGTACACGCTGATTGGCAGCTGGCACGCTGCATTTTTCTCCAGTGCTGCGGTGGTCGCTGTGGTGGCAGTGCTGTTCTTCTTCCTGCAGCGCAACAAGCCCGAGGACGTTGGCTTGCCGGCGGTTGAGCCGGAGCCGGAAAGCATGGTGCCTGGTACCACCCTGT
This sequence comes from Pseudomonas sp. HLS-6 TE3448, assembly GCF_053629555.1. Taxonomy (NCBI): domain Bacteria; kingdom Pseudomonadati; phylum Pseudomonadota; class Gammaproteobacteria; order Pseudomonadales; family Pseudomonadaceae; genus Pseudomonas; species Pseudomonas sp. HLS-6 TE3448. The sequence goes on from NZ_JBRJIO010000001.1 coordinate 3,789,797, forward strand.
GCAGCGTCTGGGCACCTCTACGCGAGATTCTGCGCAACCGCACGGTGCTCACCCTGGGCCTGGCCTATTTCATGTTGAAGCCGGCGCGCTACGCGATTCTGCTCTGGGGGCCGGTCATCGTCTTCGAGCAAATGCCGTCGCTGGGCAAGGTTGGCGCGGCCATCGTGCCCACTGCGTTTGAACTGGCCGGCTTGCTGGGGCCGATCATGATTGGCCTGGCCTCGGACAAACTGTTTGGCGCCCGGCGCATGCCCGCCTGTGTGCTCAGTCTGCTGGTGTTGACCGTGACGCTGGGGTTGTTCATGGGTGCGATGCACACCGGCAGCGTGATGTTGGTCGTGGCCTTGCTGTTTGTCATGGGCCTGACCCTCTATGGGCCGGATTCGATGATCAGCGGCGCCGCCGCAATTGACTTCGGTACCGCCAAAGCGGGCGCCACTGCTGCTGGTTTCGTCAATGGCTGTGGCTCGGTGGGGGCCATTCTTGGCGGCCTGCTGCCTGGCTACTTCGATACGGTCACGGTGTTCATTGTGTTTGCTGGCTGCGCCTTGTTCTCGGCGCTGGTACTGGTACCGCATTGGAACAGCCGCCCGGCCAGCCTGGCCGATACGGCAGCCGTCGCACCGAACACATCAATGGCAATCAAGCCAATGCGCACCTGAGTCGACAAGGAGACACACAATGAGGCCGTTCTGGTTACAGCAGGCATTGGACCAGGAAGAGGCGGCGCCTTGTGCGCCGCTGGCCGGTGACAGCCGTTGCGATGTATGCATCGTCGGCGGCGGCTACACCGGTTTGTGGACCGCGCTGATGCTCAAGGAGCAACAGCCGACGCTGGATATCCTGCTGATTGAGGCGGATACCTGCGGTGCAGGCGCCAGCGGGCGCAATGGTGGCTGTGCCTTGTCCTGGTCGGCCAAGTATTTCACGCTGGAGCGGCTGTTTGGGGTTCAGGAGGCCGTGCGCCTGGTCCGGGAGTCGGAACAGAGTATTCGGGCTATCGGCGACTACTGTACTGCCCATGGCATCGACGCCGACTACCGATTGGATGGCACCCTGTACACCGCCACCAACCCCGCTCAAGTGGGGGCGACAGACCGTGTGATCGCCGCGCTGGAGCGCCAGGGCGTGAATTCGTTCCAGCGTTTGCCATTGGCGCAGGTGCAGCGCCTGGCAGGTTCGCACAAGCACCTGGAGGGGTGGTTCTCGCCGGCGGCAGCAACGGTTCAGCCCGGTAAACTGGTACGTGGTTTGCGCCGGGTCGCGCTGCAGCGGGGCATTCGCATCCACGAACAGACTGCGATGACCGGCCTGCAGCAGGGGCGACAATCACAGGTACAGACCGCCCACGGTACGGTACACGCCGACCGTGTGGTGCTGGCCTTGAATGCCTGGATGGCACGGGCGTTCCCACAGTTCGAACGCAGCGTAGCGATTGTCTCCAGCGACATGATCATCACAGAGCCGTACCCACAGTTACTCGAACAGATGGGCTTGAACACAGGTATCAGTGTGCTGGATTCGCGGATTTTCGTGCATTACTACCACAACACCCCGGATGGCCGGCTGATGCTTGGCAAAGGCGGTAATACCTTTGCTTATGGCGGAAAAATGCTGCCGGTGTTCGATCAGCCGTCGCCTTACGAGCCGTTGTTGCGGCGAAGCCTTGGCGAGTTTTTCCCGGCATTGGCCGACGCACGGATCGCGGCGACCTGGAATGGCCCTTCTGACCGCTCGGTCACCGGCTTGCCGTTTTTTGGCCGGTTGCAGGGCGAGGGCCAGGTGTTCTATGGCTTTGGCTACTCCGGGAGTGGGGTGGGGCCTTGCCATATGGGCGGGCAGATTCTGTCCTCATTGGTTTTGGGGCTCGACAACCCCTGGACGCGCTCGCCGCTGGTCAATGGCCCGTTGGGCTATTTTCCACCTGAACCGATCCGTTACCTGGGGTCGTTGATGGTGCGCAATGCGATCCGGCGCAAGGAGCAGGCCGAAGACCATGGGCGCCGACCCCGCCGCCTGGATGTGCACCTAGCCAGGTTTGCTGCAGCGGCTGGCAAGGCCGACAAGGGTTGAGGCGATTTTTTGTCGATTGCGGCAAAGAGGGCGTATAAACTGCACCCACTTTGCCGGTCGCTACCTGAACCGGCGCTTGAAGCACAGAAAGAGAGTCGACATGGGCGCACAGTGGAAAGCCAAACATAAAGAAGCAGCAGCCAATGCCAAGGGCAAGATCTTCGGCAAGCTGGCCAAGGAAATCCAGATCGCCGCACGCGGTGGTGCCGACCCTGACATGAACTCCCGCCTGCGTCTGGTGGTCGAGCAGGCCAAGAAGGCCTCGATGCCTCGCGAAACCCTGGAGCGCGCGATCAAGAAAGGTGCTGGCCTGTCGGGTGACGTCGTGCAGTACACCCTGGTCAAGTACGAAGGTTTCGCTCCGCATCAGGTGCCACTGATCGTCGAGTGCCTGACCGACAACGTCAACCGCACCGTTGCTGAAATCCGCGTACTGTTCCGCAAGGGCCAGTTGGGTGCCGAGGGTTCGGTGTCCTGGGACTTCAACCACGTTGGCCTGATCGAAGCCAGCCCGGACAGCGCCGACGCCGACCCGGAAATGGCCGCCATCGAAGCCGGCGCCCAGGATTTCGAGCCTGCCGAAGAGGGCGCGACCCTGTTCATTACCGAAACCACCGATCTGGATGCGGTGCAGAAGGCGCTGCCTGAGCACGGTTTCAGCGTCATTTCGGCGAAAATCGGTTATGTACCGAAGAACCCCGTCACCCTCGACAGCGAAGAAAAGCTCGCTGAAGTCGAAGCCTTCCTTGAGGCCATCGATAACCACGACGACGTGCAAAACGTCTACGTCGGTCTGGCAGGCTAATACCTTCCCGTCACACTGCCGGGCAGTCTCGTTGCCTGCCCGGTGGTCGAGACGCCAGCATGGCGTTAACATCGGTCCTGCAATTGTTCCCATAACAACAATCAGGACGTTTATGAACAACACCCATGTACTTTCCATTCAGCAGTTGGCCTCGCCCGAGGGTTCCTGCTACGGCTGCGGCTGCTCCCATCCTACCGGTCTGCACGTTGAAAGCCATTGGGCCGAAGACGGCGTGCATGTGCTGTGCAAGCACACCCCGGCAAGTGAATTCCATGGTTGGCCGGGGCTGGTCTACGGCGGCCTGCTGGCGATGCTGGTCGATTGTCATTCCAACTGGACGGCAATGGCCTATCACTACCGTGCCGAGGGCCGTGAACCGGGTAGCCTGCCACGTATCGACTGCGTGACCGGGCAACTGAGCCTGACCTACCTCAAGCCTACCCCCATGGGCGTCGAGTTGGTGCTCAAGGCCCGCGTTGAAGGCGAAGTAGGGCGCAAGAGCCGGGTGATTTGCGAAATCTGGGCCGGTGATGTCCTGACCGTGACCGCCGACTCGGTGTTTGTTCGTGTAGACACCGAACGCCTGCGCCAACAGGCTCACACCCCCGCTTAAGGTTGTACGTCTTTGGAATGGCAGCCCTGTTGGCCGTGCAACGGGGGTGTCGCTCCGGCCCGCCTGTGTTGATGACTTGACCCGTTGAAAAGAGGTGTATACGCTCGCGCCACTCAGAAGCCTACCGACCGGTAGGTTTTGTCTGGGGCGAATTGGAAATCGAGCACATGCATACCGTAACGAAAACGCCATCACCGCCTGTTCGGTTTGCCGTGGCGCTGGCACTGATCGGCGCCCTGGGCCCTTCGGCAGTCGACATGTACCTGGCCAGCATGCCGACAATTGCTGCCGAATTCCGAACGTCATACGCCGCCGTGCAGTTGACCTTGACGGTGTTCCTGCTGGCCATGGGCGCCGGGCAACTGTTGTTTGGCCCACTGATCGATATGCTGGGTCGACGTCGGCCATTGTTGGCAGGGCTGCTGGTGTTCATCCTCAGTTCGGTATGGGCGGCCCGCGCAGACTCCCTCGACGCGTTGGTTGTGGCGCGCTTTGTCCAGGGCTTGGGCAGTGCCCTGACGCTGGTCGTGATCATGAGCATGGTGCGCGATGTCGCCGAAGGCGCCCGGGCGGCGCAACTCTTTGCCTTGCTGATGACCATTGAAGGCCTGGCGCCGGTTGTTGCGCCGGCCTTGGGGGGCGTTGTTGGTGCGCACTATGGCTGGCGAATGGTCATGCTGGTGTTGGCCGCGCTGGGTGCCGTCGTGCTGCTGAACGCCAGCCTGGTGCTCAAGGAAACCTTGCCTGCAGACCAGCGCATGGCCTTTCGACCCAGGGCGTGCCTGCGTACCTATGCAGGGATTGCCAGTGACCGGCAGTTCCTGCGCCCGGCGTTGGCGCTGGCGGCAGTGTTTTTCTTCCTGTTCGCCTACATTGGTGGCGCCGCGTACGTCTATCAGCGCCACTATGGGCTGTCGGTCGAGGCGTTTGGCACGCTGTTCGGAGCCACCGGCATTGCGATTTTGCTGGGGGCGATCACGGCGGGGCGGCTGGTGGCGCGCAAAGGGCTTGGGCGTTTGGCGTTGGTTGGTGCCGGCTGTATGTTGCTCGGTTCGCTACTGGTACTGACTGGCGCTGTTACCGCCAGCGGGCTGGTCGGGATCGTCGCAGGCATGGCCCTGGCCATGTTTGGGCTGGGCGTTGCCGAGGCCACGCTGATGTCGATGGCCATGGCTTCACAAACCCGTGCACTAGGCTCTACGGCGGCGTTGCTGGGGGCGTTTCAGTTGATCATTTCGTCGTTCGCCACGCCGTTGTCAGGCATCATGGCGCCTTTGGGCGCATCGCATTGGGCGCTGCTGCTGGCGCTGTCGGCTGCGTTGGTAGCGGTGCTGGTACGCGCCAGTGTGCGCTGTGCGCCTGGCGAGCAGCAGCATCTGGCCGGGCACTGAGGCCCGGGTAACTGTTTTCTGGAGAACGCTGCATGAGAACCCTGTCGCCTTCGGCAGAAAAGATATGTGTGATTGCCGTCGAGCATTTTGCCAACAGCGGCTACGACGCCTGTTCGCTCAATGACATTGCGGTGGCGGCGGGTATGCGCAAGCCATCGTTGTATGCGCATTTCAGCAGCAAGGACGACCTGTTCCAGGCCGTCTTCGAGCGTGCGGTGGAGGCAGAGCGGTTGTATGTCGAGGACTGTTTTGCTCATCCGCATGGCGATGTTCCCGGCGGGCTGTACTGCCAGCGTCTGGGTGAACGCTATCTAGGGTCGGCGCATTTGCGTTTCCTGCTGCGCACGGCGTTTTTTCCGCCGACGGAGCTGCGGGCCTGGATCTCTGCGGGTTTCGAGGGTTATCTGGCGCGGTTGGCGGCGTTGTTCGTTGCACGCATGAAGGCCTATCGGCCGACGTTCGAGGATGAGCAGGCCGTACTCTACCGGGATGCCTACATGGGAATTGTCGACAGTTTGGCGGTGGAGCTGATCTACGCCGGGCCTGAGGCCTATGCCCGACGGCTGGCCGCATTGTGGAAGGTGTTCGAGGACTCATTGGCGCGGTGCGGCGCCGAAAAATAAGACCTTAGTACCATGGCGGCTTCATTGAAGCGGTCCATACTCATCGTTCGCCCTTAAATAACAACAAGCTCAGGGTTCGACATCGATGACTTACCAGCACTGCTATGATCGCTCCATTGCTGACCCCGCTGCGTTTTGGGCCGAGCAAGCCAATGACTTGGCCTGGTACCGAAAACCGACACAGACGCTGACCGAAAACGCCGATGGTACGCACCAGTGGTTCAGCGATGGCCGCTTGAACAGCTGCTACCTGGCCCTTGATTATCAAATCGAGCAAGGCCGTGGCGAGCAAGTCGCGCTGATCTATGACTCCCCGGTAACCCACACCCAGCAAACCTTTACCTACCTGCAAATGCGCGACGAAGTCGCACGCCTGGCCGGCTTGCTGCGCCAGTTGGGTGTGGAAAAGGGTGACGGTGTCATCATCTATATGCCCATGGTGCCCCAGGCCGCCATGGCCATGCTCGCCTGTGCCCGCATTGGCGCGGTGCATTCGGTAGTGTTTGGTGGTTTTGCCGCCAATGAGTTGGCCCTGCGCATCGATGATGCCCGGCCAAAACTGCTGCTGACTGCCTCCTGCGGGTTGGAGTTCGACCGGGTCATTGCCTACAAACCCTTGGTCGACCGGGCCCTGCAACTGGCACAACATCAACCCAGGCAGGTACTGGTACTTCAGCGCCCGCAAGCTCGTGCCGAGATGATCGAGGGACGCGATCTGGATTGGCAGGCCGCCGTCGCCAGCGCTGAACCAGTCGCGCCGGTCGAGTTGGGCGCTGCCGACCCGCTCTACATCATGTACACCTCGGGCACCACCGGAAAACCCAAAGGTATCGTGCGCGAAAACGGCGGCAATGCCGTGGCGCTGAAGTTCGCCATGCAGCACATCTATGGCATGCAGCCGGGTGATGTCTGGTGGGGGATCTCCGATGTGGGCTGGGTGGTCGGGCACTCGTTGATCGTTTACGGGCCGCTGATGAATGGCTGCACCAGTGTGTTCTACGAGGGCAAGCCGATTCGTACACCAGACGCCGGTGCTTACTGGCGTGTGGTAGAGCAGTACAAGGTTAACGGGATGTTCTGCGCGCCGACAGCGATGCGGGCGGTTCGCAAGGAGGACCCCGAAGGCCTGTTGCTGCGTAAATATGACCTGAGCTCGTTGCGTCAGTTGTTCCTGGCCGGCGAGAAACTTGACTCCAGCACCCACCAATGGCTCGAGGCAACCAGTGGCAAGGCAGTCCACGATCACTGGTGGCAGACCGAAACCGGCTGGCCGGTGACAGCGCCTTGTGTCGGCCTTGATGGCAGTGGCGTGCGAGCAGGATCGAGCAACCGTGCGGTACCGGGGTACCACGTTCAGGTACTGGATGACGACGGGCATTTGCTGGGGCCGAATCAGCAAGGTGCCATTGTCATTGCCTTGCCGCTGCCGCCCGGCTGCAGCCAGACCTTGTGGGGCGACCATGCACGTTACGTACAGTCGTACCTGCAGACGTATCCGGGTTACTACCATACCGGAGACGGCGGTTACCTGGATGATGACGGCTTTGTCTACATCATGGGGCGCACCGATGATGTGATCAACGTCTCAGGCCATCGCCTCTCGACCGGTGAAATGGAAGACCTGGTGGCCGCCCATCCGGCCGTGGCCGAATGTGCGGTGATCGGTGTCTACGACGAGATCAAGGGCCAGGTGCCATTGGCACTGGTAGTGCTCAAGGACGCGACGCCAATCAGTGAGCAGCAGTTGCAGAGCGAGCTGGTTGCCCGCGTTCGCGAGCAGATCGGTGCACTGGCCTGCTTCAATCAGGTTCGTGTGGTCAAGCGCCTGCCCAAGACGCGCTCAGGGAAGATTCTCCGGGCCGTGTTGCGCAAGATCGCCGATCAACAGCCCTATACACCGCCATCGACGCTCGATGACCCCGCCGTGCTGGATGAGATCGAGGCGGTGCTCGCCAGCCTTGCTCGGGCAGGCTAAGGCGCTGACGGAACATGGCCTGTGCTCCAGGCCATGTTGGAGTTTGCGCAGGAGCGGAATAGATCGTGCACTTAGGTGTCCAGCGCCTTCTTTCTAGGCATATGCCTCGATAAAGCAATTGCGTATCTCGGCTTCCTGGCTGATGTCGGTCAGCCTGTCATATAGGGTCTTATCCAGCTCTTCATCGCGTCGATAGGGTGCTGTCAGTTCATAAATCTGCAACTGGATGGATATTGATTTAGTGTGAGTTTACTTTCGTGAAAACCAGCGTCTCGGCTCATATTGGGTGGGAATACAGCATGTGTGGAGAAAAATACTTACAAATGCAATCCATCCAACGGCATCATTGCCTTGAATGATAGGTTTTAATGTAGGGAAAACGACATCGTACCCGTACTTCACGGTGCTCATGTGAAAAGACCCAAAGAAAATGGCTAGGGACAATAATATAAAGAACCATTTCCACCTGAAGTTTTCGCCGGAAAAAAACCTCGATAAAAAATATAAAGAAAAAAGCGTTATCAAGGACAGTGCGAGATATATAACTGAAACGATAATAGTGCTTGTCATTGATTTTTGTGCTCCAGGTACATTGATCTACCTGTAACGCTATCGCTTACCGCTTCAAATGTAAGTGTGCTGGCCCCCATTGTTTTGTATGATCTTATGTAGTCGGTGTGTATATATCTAAATAGTCGCCATGAGTCTGGTCTTAATACCATTCTCCCGACGCCGTATGCAGAAAGCCCTAAGTCAATAGTACCATAAGCCATATTGCCTTCAAGGACCCCGCCACCGATTAGTTTAGCGCCCTCCTGATAAACTTTCCTGACGGGCCCTTGGGTGTCAGCGCGATTTTCCAAGAGGTTACGACCGTTCTCATAGAGGTTATTTGATCCATGGGCCATCATCGGGACACCCGCGAAAAGGCAAAGTGTTCCGGCTGATCCGTAGCAGATCCCGGCCCCTGTTGCTATCTGAAATGCCCCTGCGATTGCGCCAACGCCTTTCTGAGCGATCTCAAATGACTGGCTTAGCAGGCTGTCTTGTTCGTTTTTTAGGTCCTGTAGGCCTTGCTCAGGGCTTTTTTTGCCCTGCGAGACATCATTAACAATGCCTTTGGCGTAATAAGCGATCTCGCGGTTGAATTGTAAACGCAGTGCGCCGTCTTTGATATGTCGAACACCTAAGGTGCTGGCTTGGTTCCCAAGTTTTCCAGCAGCGGCACTGACCATCCAGTAATCACAGCTACCTGGCATGCAGCTTTCACTTGCTGGCTTCATTCGTTATTTTCCCATGTGCTATATCCGCTAGTGCCAGCAACGTGGTGAGTCCACGTGATGTCTCGGTAACGGATGGCTACATGTTCTTGCGGCTCGGCGTCACTCTGCAAAATAGCGTGAGGCATTTCAAATGTCAGGTCAGCAATAATCCCGCCATTGATGGTTACAGAATAGAATTTCTCCTGCAATCCAAAAGAAGACACTCGATAAAAACTGATTGTGCAGCTTATTTCCTCTCTGGATGAGAGCGCTTGAGCGAGGAGCGGTGAAGCCTTGTCCACGTTTTTGGTGATAATGATTGGACTATGTGTAGGCTTATTAATATTTCCGATGTTGACCATGTTGTGGGTGTAAGACAACACCATGATTTCGTCTGCATGCGCTGTCTGACACTTGTTGCCAATAGAGTCTTGGGTTGAACAACCCGCCGAAATCAGTCCTTGAGCCTTGCCGGTGATGGTCATGTAACCGTGGTTAGCCATGCGTGACACTCCTTTAGTCCGCCGGTCATCCTATTACAAGGGTTTGAGCTGTGCTGTAGGGCATTTCTGAAAATCTATAAAAAATATTTCGACCCCAAGAGCCGACTTCGGGGCCGTGAAAAATATGTCCTGATAAGGTTGTGGGTAGGTCGAGAAACGAGGGGGCTGACCTTGATTGCACTTTCTGTTCCGTTGTCCCCAACCCCATGTACCGCGAGGCTTCACCCTTGCGCAATCTGCTGCAACTGCCCAAGGCGGCTGCGGGTGCGGGCCAGGTCGTTGGCTGTCCCTTGCAGGGCGGCTTCCAATGGCTGTTCGCCAATCAGCACCAGGTACTTGTCCTGGTCGTAGAGCACGTCAATCAGGTTGATGAAACGCTGCTGGGCGGCGATCGAGCAGTCCGCCAGGTTTGGCAGGCCATCGATGACCCAGTGCTCGAAGCGCTGTGCCAATTGCAAGTAGTCGATGACGGCGGTGGGTTGTTCGCAAAGGGCCGCGAAGTCGAACGCAACACGCTCGCCGTCAACTAGCCAGGCCTGTACATCTCGTTTTCCCACTGCAAGGGCGGTGGGCTGCGCCGATGGCAGGTCGAGGGCAGCGCGTTGCTCGGCATTGCCTGGCCACAGGTAGCAACCTTGGGTAAAACGCTGGTGGCTGCCGCTGCCCGGCAGGCCCCGGTAGTCCTCGCCGCCCACTTCGACGACGTGCATGTGCTGTTTGATCAGGCGGATGACCGGTTCGAAACGCTGGTGGTAGAGCGGGTTTGGCAGTAGCCCTTCGGGTGGGTAGTTGGAGGTGACCAGCAGCAGGATGCGTCGCTCGAACAACGCCTTGAACAGTTGGGTGATGAGCATGGCATCACCGATGTCATGGACATGGAACTCATCGAAGCACAGGACTTTGCAGTCCTCGAGCAACTCGTCAAGGGTGCAGGCCAGCGCATTGTCGGCATGCCGATGACGGAACATGCCGTCGTGCAGCCGGGCGAAGAAGTCATGAAAGTGCAGGCGGCGTTTTTGCTCCAGGATGATTGCCCGGAAGAATCCCTCCAGCAACCAGCTTTTGCCGCGCCCGACACCGCCATAGAGGTACAGGCTGCGTGCCTGGCCCCGCGCCAGTTTTTCGACCTGCCCGGCCATGAAGCCGATCACCTGTTGCTGGCTGTGGCTCAGGGTGTAGCCCTGTTCGTGGGCTTTGTGCTGGAACCACAGGCGCAACTGCTGAGCGGGGCTATCGTTGAGGGTAGAGCCGCGTTGCATACGCTGGCGCAAGCTGCGCAAGGGTGAGTGAATCCAGGACGAAGAGGGCGGCTTTGCAGTCAACGTGGGTTCCTTGGCGTAAGGGGAACGAACAGCCCACCTAGAGCGAGCGCGGCTAATTTACCCAATAGCGACACAGGCGACCAGCGATCTTGAGCCCTGGCAGTGTTACGGTGCCTTGGGGCTTTCAGTGTGCGGCGCGACGCTCACACAAGGCCTCAAGACTGTCGCGCAGTGCCGCGCCATCGTCGTCCAGCGCCGGGCGGGCGTAGAGTGCCAGTGTCAACCCGGCGATGGGCGCGAAGCCTTCATTGACACCCAGTACGCGATGGCTGGGTTCAACACTGCGTGCCGGGATCAGGCTAACCCCCAAGCCTGCACTCACTGCCGCGCTGATGCTGGCTAGGCTGGTGCTGGAGTAACTGATACGCCAAGGGCGCCCGGCCGCTTCCAGCGCATGGATCATTTCCTGGCGATACAGCGCACCCACGGGGAACACCACCAAGGGCACGGGGTCGGTTATCGGGTGCCTGGCACTGCTGACCCAGGCCAACGGTTCCGGCCAGTACGCATGACAGTCACTGTCAGCGCCCCATTGCTTGACCAGCAGCAGGTCCAGTTCGCCATTACGGTACAAGTGCAGCAGCGGCAGGCTGAGGCCGCACTCGACCTCCAGGCGCATGCGTGGCCGCTCGGCCAGCAGGTGGCTCAATGGCGTCGTGAGAATCTCGCCCGCGAAGTCATCCGGCACCCCAAGACGCAACGCCACCTCCGGTTGCTGAGGGCTCAGGGCGTGGCGCGCTTCCTCTTCCAGGCGCAGGATGCGCCGGGCATAGCCCAGCAGCCGTTCGCCTGCTTCGGTCGGCCAGACCTGCCGCTGGCTGCGGTCCAGCAAACGGCAGCCCAGGCGTTGCTCCAACCGGATGATCTGTTGGCTGATGGTTGATTGGGTGAGGTGCAGGCGCTCGCCAGCGCGGGTGAAACTGCCGGCTTCGACGACTGTGACGAAGCTGCGCAACAGTAAAGGGTCAAGCATTCGAAATCCCACTGGCATGCATGAAATCAATTAATTTCATACTACCCCGGCGTCTCAGGATAATCACTGGCCTCTGTTGAATCTCATTAAAAGGCGCAAGCATGAACAGCGAAATGAACGCGCACCTGAGTCGGACCGGCGCGCTCGGCTGGCTGTTGGTGGTGGCGGTGGCGATTAACCTCAGGCCGATCCTGACCAGCATCGGCCCGTTGTTGGAGGAGATTCGCAACAGCACCGGCCTGGGTTACCAGCAGGCGGCACTGCTCACCGCGTTGCCGGTGTTGTGCATGGGCCTGGTACCGTTGCTGCAACCCTGGCTACGCCGCTGGCTGAGCGAGCACCACGGGATGCTTGCCGGGCTTGCAGCCATTGCCCTGGCGTGTACCTGGCGCCTGTTTCTGCACAGCGGTTCGGCGCTGATTGCCAGTGCCGCGTTGGCTGGCCTGGGCGTGGCCTTTATCCAGGCCTTGATGCCAGGCCTGGTCAATCGTTGGTTCCCCTCACGCCTGGCGTTGGCCATGGGCGTGTATTCGGCCGCGTTGATGAGCGGTGGCGGAATCGCCGCCGTGCTCGGCCCGCGGATCGCGGAAACGGCGGGGCACTGGCAGGCAGGGCTTGGAGTGTGGCTGCTCCCGGCGCTGCTGGCCCTGGTCTTGTGGTGCGTGGCGCGCCCCAGCGCGGAGCAGGCGCGCAGTGGGTCAGAGGCCAGGCGACACTTTTTCGGCAGCCGCCGCGCGTGGTTGCTGGCGGGCTACTTTGGCCTGATCAACGGTGGTTACACCAGCATGGTTGCCTGGTTGCCGGCCTACTATCGGCAGATCGGTGGCAGCGCCCAGGGCGGCGGCGAGTTGATCGGCTTGATGACAATTTTCCAGGTGTTGGGTGCGTTGGGCCTGCCGTTGCTGTTGCGGCGTTTGGCTGATCGGCGCCCGGGGCTGTTATTGGCCCTGTTGTCACAGTTGCTGGGCTTTGTCGGCCTGCTGATGCAACCTACATTATGGTCGGGGCTGTGGGTGGCGCTGATTGGTTTCGGCCTGGGCGCCTGCTTCAGCCTGAGCCTGACCCTCACCCTTGAACACTTGCGCGGCAAGCCTGCCGAGGCAGGGGCACTGGCGGCGTTTGTCCAAGGTATCGGTTTTATCATCACCGGCATCATTCCCTACCTGACAGGCTGGCTGCGGGATATCAGCGGCGATTTCCAGGCCTCGTGGTTGTTGCTGACCTTGACAGTGGTACTGATGCTCGTGGTGACCTTGCGCTTTTCTCCGGGCGGTTATGCCGGCGCCATGAGCGAGGAGGGTAAGCGTCAGGCGAGCCCTGTGGCCAGATGATGGGCGGCGGGTGTTTCACCCGTGTAACTGAAGGCGTGCCGTTGATCCGCAAAACCTACGCGTGGTCTGTGCGACGCCACACTCAAGGGTGTCAGCCATTTCCATTTGGAGGGCAACCCTCATGAAAGCCCGTTGGGTGTTGGTATCGGCCTTGCTGGCCTGTGCTGCTGTGCAGGCACAAGAAGCAGTACCGTTGTATCACTATGGCATGCCGCTGGATGTGGCCAAGGTGGTCAACCTGAGTGAGCCGGAGTCGATGCTGTGTGAGGTGGTAAAGGCACGTATGGTCTACAAGGATTCGGCCGGGCAACTGCGTAGCCTGGACTACCTGAAACTGGCGCAAGCCTGCAACCATGGCGGTTGATCCGCCGCCGTTGATGTTATGGCCTGAGTGCAGTCATGGTGCGTGTAGGTGTTGCTGAACGTCGTTGAGTGACCATGACCGCACACAAGGCTTTTGCCTGAGGTGAGTGAATCGGCGTAGCCTTGCCGTGTCAGCCGCAATGGATTCGCCCATGGCCCCGCGCAAACCCAGTATTCGCCAACGCAATGTCGACAGTATTCTCCTCGCTGCGGAAAAGGTATTTGCCGAAAAAGGCTTTGCCGGCACCGCCATGGCCGACATTGCCGAGGCTGCCGAACTGCCGCGTAGCAATGTGCACTATTACTTCAGTACCAAGGCAGAGTTGTATCAGGCTGTAGTGCTCGGCTTGCTTGAGGTGTGGAAACAGGATGCGCTGTGTTTCGAGCTGTATGACGATCCGAGGATCGTGCTCAGCAGCTACATACGCGCCAAGATGAATCATTCGCGCAGCCGGCCTCATGGCTCCAAGGTCTGGGCCGATGAAATTATCCATGGTGCGCCCAACCTCGGCACAGCCCTGGATGACAGCCTGTGTGGCTGGGCGAAACTGAAGGAGGCGAAAATTCGTCAGTGGGTCGAAGACGGACGCATCCTGCCGGTCGAGCCCTCAGGGTTGCTGTACATGATCTGGGCTTCGACCCAGCACTACGCCGATTTCAGCCATCAGGTCAGCCTGCTGAACGCGCATCAGCCCCTCGATGACCTGCAGTTTGAGCGCGCTGTGCAGACCGTCACCTGCGTCATCTTGCGAGGTATCGGGCTGGAACCCTGAGCGGCCACCCACTGGCAACGCCTGTTGTGGCATGCTTGCTGGCTTTGGTAACACCGGAATCAGGGAATGAACGGGCAGGATCTCAAGGACAGGCAGCAACTGCAGGCACGGCTTGAAAGGTGTGTTTCCGTGTATGCGCTGATCGACCCGTCTCAGGCGGGTGAGGGTGAAGACACGGTGTTGGATGGGGTTGAGGTGCGCTCGTTTGATGCCGCCCCGCGCTCCCTTGGCCTGGCGCTGAACAGTGAGTGGGAGCCCGAGTCCTGGTTGCTGCGCCTGAGCCCCTTGGCCATGGCGAGCTGGCCAGGGGAACGGCAGCCCGGCCTGAACTGGTTCAAGGTCGACTTCCGCCTGTCGTCATCGCCCGATGCACAAGCGTCGCTGTATGCCTTCAGGGCGCTTGACGATGCGCGAACGCCTTTGGAAATCCTCGATGTGCAGGTGCTGGACAAAGGCGAGACGCTTCGCAAACTGGTGCGCTTTAGCCAATTGCGCGGCCTGCCGGTTTCCTCCAAGGCGAGTATTGCCGAGTTGTTCCAGCAGGCTACCGATAATTGTGATTGGCCGATGTTGGTCGTGCATGATGTCGGCCAGGCTAACTGGAATTCACTGTATCCCAGTGCGATCTGCCCGTGCCGAGGCAAACACGCCGTGCTGTTCTACGACTGCGGTGTCCCGACTGGGTACAACTATGCCACCTTGCCCAGCCCGCCGTTGGACCCCTTTGCCAACGCGTCAGCCGAGGCACCGGTCATCCTGTCGCACTGGGACATGGACCACTGGGCTGGCGCTGCTGCCGGACAGCCGCTTTTCGGTGGCCGTGGTATTCGCATCGCGTGGGATCCACGGGCGCTTGATCGCCCCTGGATCGTACCCAATCAAGGGCGTGCGCAGAGCGGTCAGCGTGTTTCCAGCATGGGCTGGCGACTGGCGCTCGCCTTGGCGCGGCGGGGTAACCTCTACATCTGGCCGAGTCAGCTCAATGGCGTTGTCAGCCGTCAGGGCCATCGCATCATCAAGTGTCAGCCACAGGGTGGCCACAATGACAATAACAACACGGGCCTGGCACTGCTGATCAATGCCGGTGCTTCAAGGCGTGAGCCGCAGTACCTGCTAACAGTGGGCGATGCCGACTACGCGTCGTTATACCTTCATTACCCGCAAGTTCGGGCGTGTGGCTATCGAGGGCTGGTAGCCAGTCATCATGGTGGCAACATCAACAGTGTGCCGCCTGCGCCACTGGATCGCTGGAGCAAGCTGGTTTATTCACACGGCGCCAGGTACCACCATCCAACGCATGCTGCACGACTGGCCCACAGCGCCGCGGGCTGGCAACAGGTTCGCGAAACCCATCAGCGGCGCAATCGTCGTATTCGCGGAGGTGTTCAGCAACAGGTGGGCAGCGTGAGCCTGGGCAGTCACGTTGAGCCCTGCCTTTGCGCGCACCTGGGTGTGCCTGCCGATGCCAACTGCCCGATTCAGTAATGCCCGATCCGCTTTAGCGGTCGCCGCGCGCAAACGCGTGCAAGGTCTGGCCTTCCATCCGGTAGCGCACCTACGCATCCTGAGGCTGTGCGCCAATCGAACGGTAGAACTGAATGGCGACCATCGTAACCGTCAGGGTGTGACCATCAACTCTGCCGGCAGGCCAGCACCCATACTGACTGCATGGGTGCTGGCGTTCCTGCGGTCTAGCGGCGCACGCTTGCTGCGTGAATCAGCCTTGGCGTTTTACCACCAGCGTCAAGATGTCGTAGCTGGCCACCAGCTCGCCGAGCTGGTTGGTGACTTCGACATCCCAGGCCACGACCCCTTGCGGGATACCCTGCGGGCTCTTTTTGCCCTGGTCGATCTTGCGCTTGCAGGTCAGGCGCGCCTGGATGGTATCGCCGATGCCCACCGGATTGATAAAACGCAGGGTGTCCAGGCCATAGTTGGCCAGTACCGGGCCGGGTGCGGCGCTGACGAACAGCCCAGCTGCCGCCGATAGCACAAAGTAACCATGGGCGATGCGTTTGCCGAACTGCGATTCCTTGGCGGCGATGTCATCGAAGTGCATGTAGAAATGGTCGCCCGACAGGCAGCCGAAGTTGACCAGATCGGCTTCGGTCACGGTACGTCGATGGGTCAGCAGTGACTCACCAATCTGCAGGTCTTCAAAGTGACGGCGGAACGGGTGCACCTCGGTTTCGATCACCTCGGCGCCACGGACGTATTCACCGGTAACCGCCATCAGCATGCTCGGTGAGCCCTGCACGGCGGCGCGCTGCAGATAGTGCTTGACCGCACGCAGGCCGCCCAGTTCCTCACCGCCGCCGGCTCGACCGGGGCCGCCGTGCTTGAGCTGTGGCAGTGGCGAGCCGTGCCCTGTGGACTCTACTGCCGCTTCGCGGTCCAGCACCAGAAGGCGCCCGTGCCAGGCGGCAGCGGCGGGTATCGCCTTGGCGGCGACCTGGCGATCATGGGTGACCAGCGTTGCGACCAGGCTGCCTTTGCCGCGCGCTGCCAGCGCCAGGGCTTCGTCCAGATCGTCGTAGGCCATCAGTGTACTGACCGGGCCGAAGGCTTCGATATCGTGAGCACCGCCCTCGGCATGTGGATTGCGCGCCTGGAGCAGGGTCGGGGCGAAGAACGCACCTTCCGCGACGCCTTCGCCAACCGGGGCGAAACCATCGCGCTCGCCGAACAGCAGGTCGCAGCTTTGCAACAGGCTCTGCACACGTTCAGCGACATCGGCCTGTTGGCTATGGGAGGCGAGTGCGCCCATGCGTACGCCTTCCACCGATGGGTCGCCGACCACCACCTTGCTCAGGCGCTCGCGCAGGCGGGTAGCGACCGCGTCGATGTGCTTGGCCGGGACGATGGCGCGGCGGATGGCGGTACATTTCTGCCCGGCCTTGGTGGTCATCTCGCGGACCACTTCCTTGATGTACAGGTCAAACTCCGGGTCGTCCGGGGTTACGTCCGGGCCCAGAATCGCGCAGTTCAGCGAATCGGCCTCGGCCGTGAAAGGTACCGAATTGCGGATCAGGTTCGGCGTGACGCGCAGTTTGGCTGCGGTGTCGGCAGAACCGGTAAACGTGACCACGTCCTGGCCCTGCAAGCGGTCGAGCAAGTCGCCGGTGCCGCCGATCACCAATTGCAGGCTGCCGACCGGCAACAGGCCGGACTGATCCATCAGGCGCACGACTGCCTCGGTCAGGTAGCTGGTGGAGGTGGCCGGCTTGACGATACACGGCATGCCCGCAAGGAAGGTCGGCGCAAACTTTTCCAGCATGCCCCAGATCGGGAAGTTGAAGGCGTTGATGTGCACGGCCAGGCCCGCGCGCGGCACCAGGATATGGCTACCGGCGAAGTGGCCTTGCTTGCCCAGCGGCATGGCCGGGCCTTCATGGACGATGTTGCCCGAAGGCAGTTCACGGGTACCGATACCCGAGTAGGCGAACAGGGTGGCGTTGCCGCCTTCGATGTCGATCCAGCTGTCGGCACGGGTGGCGCCGCTGTGGTGCGACAGGGCATACAGCTGCTCCTTGCGTTCGCTCAGGTACAGCGCCAGGGCCTTCAGCCGGGCGGCACGCTGCTGGAAGTCCATGGCCATGAGTTCAGCCAGCCCACGTGCCCGTGCGTGTTCAATGGCTTCGGCGAAGTCTGGGCGCTCTTCGTGGCTGTAGGCCAGGACATGGCCGTCCAGGGCGCTGCGCAGGGGTTGAGCGCCGTGCTGGCCTATCCAGCGGCCGCCGATGAAGCTTTGCAAGGTTGGGGCGTGAGACATCAGGTGTTCTCCTACGTGAATAAGGCCGCTGCGCCAGCGCTGGCGCAGCGGGAGGGCGCTTACCAGAGCGCCAGGGTGTAGCCGACAATGAGGCGGTTCTCGTCCACGGCGTTGGTCAGGCCATTGCCGGAGCGGAAGGTGACGTTGCGCCAGCGCAGGCTGACGTTTTTCAGTGGCCCGCTCTGCACCACATAGGCGATATCGGTATCGCGTTCCCACTCACGACCGTTGTCCACGCTGGCCGTCTTGGCGTGACGACCGTCGGTGTAGCGGGTCATGAAGCTCAGGCCCGGTACGCCGAGGGCGGCGAAGTCGTAGTCATAGCGCACTTGCCAGGAGTCCAGGCCAGCGCGGGTGAAGGTGTTGTAGGTCACCAGGTTGACCACATAGGGGTCGCCACCATTGAGGAACGGGAACGCACTGTCGCCGGACTGCTGCTGGAAGTTGGTGCTGAACTTGTGGGCACCGACACCCAGGGTGAACATGCCGTTGAAGTTGCGGTTATCGATGCGCCCGGCGCGTTCGGCGCCGTCTTCACGGCTGTCGAAGTAGCGGATATCGCTGCGCAGGCTCAAGCCTTCGGCCAATGGCCAGGTATGCACCAGACCGACGAACTGCTGGCGGTAGATATCCTCCAGCTTGCCGTAGTAGTAGCTCAGTGCCAGTTGCGGGTTGATTGCCCAACTGCCGCCGGCAAAGTCGAAGGCGTCACTTGTGGCTGCGCCATACCCGATATCGTCACGGCTGGAGGAGTCGCGCAGATTGGTTTTGGTCAGCCGCCCGCCGTTGAAGGTCAGCCCGTCGAGTTCCTGGCTGGTCAGCAAACCACCCTGAAAGGTCGAAGCGAGCAGGCGGGTGTCGTTGTAGACCACCACCGGCAGCAGCGGCTGCAGGGTGCCCAGGCGCAGGACACTCTTTGATGCGCGCAGCTTGGCGGTCAAACCCAGTTCGCTGTAATCATCGTCCGGCTCCAGGCTGTTACGGCCGTAAGGCAGCAGGCCCGTACCCCGACGATCGCGGCTTGAGTCCAGTTTGATACCCAGTTGGCCCATGGCGTCGACACCGAAGCCCACCGTGCCTTCGGTGAAGCCCGACTCGATTTTCGTGGTAAACCCCTGTGCCCATTCGTCGGCCTTGGCCTGTGGCGCGTTGCTTTGACGAAAATCCCGATTCAGGTAGTGGTTACGCAGTTCGATCTTGGCGTGGCTGTCCTCGATAAAGTCAGCCAAGGCCGGTGCGGCGGCCATCGGCAGGGTGAGGCCAGCCAGCATGGCGGCAAGCTGTGGAGCGGAAGCAGTACGTATGTGGTTCATTATTTTTATACCCAACAGTCCTGTGACAGCGTTACGTAGTGGTCAGTGTTTACTGGCACCGGCGGCGCCGATTCCGGTCATCGAGCGAATGAACTGGGCCAGGTAGCGACCGCGTTCTTGCGCTGCTTGTGGTGAGCTGTCGGTCACTGAGAACACCCAGGCGCCAAGGAACGCCAGGCTCATGGAGAACAGGGCCGGGTTGTTGTAGGGGAACAGTGCCTTGTCGAAGTGCAGGACGTTGACCCAGACCGCCGGGCTGAGCACCAGCAGGGCGATAGCCGAGACCAGGCCAGCCATGCTGCCGGCGACTGCGCCGCGGGTGGTCAGGCCTTTCCAGAACATCGAGAGGAACAGCACCGGGAAGTTCACCGAGGCCGCAATGGCCAATACCAGGCCGGAGAGGAAGGCGATGTTCTGCGACTCGAAGAGCAGGCCGAGGATGATCGCCAGAACGCCGATGGCCAGGGTGGCAATACGCGACACGCGCATTTCTTCCTGCTCGGTGGCTTTGCCCTTGCGTACGACACAGGCATAAAGGTCATGGGAGACCGCCGAGGCACCGGACAGCGCCAGGCCGGCGACCACCGCCAGAATGGTGGCAAAGGCCACTGCCGAAATGAAACCGAGGAACAGGTTGCCGCCAACCGCTTGGGCCAGGTGCACGGCGATCATGTTGCCGCCGCCGATGATCGCGCCGCTGGCATCGCGGTAGGCTGGCTCGGTGCCCACCATGACGATGGCGCCAAAGCCGACGACAATCAGCAGCAGGTAGAAGTAGCCGATGAAACCGGTCGCGTAGAACACGCTCTTGCGCGCTTCCTTGGCGTCGCTGACGGTGAAGAAGCGCATCAGGATATGCGGCAGGCCGGCGGTCCCGAACATCATGCCCAGGCCCAGCGAAATCGCGTCGATCGGGTTGGACAACAGCCCGCCGGGCGCCATGATCGCTTGCCCCTTGGTGTGTACCGCTGCCGCGCCGGCAAACATCGCTTCAGTGCTGTAGCCAAAGTGACGCAGTACCATGAGTGCCATGAAGGTGGTGCCAGACAGCAACAGCACGGCCTTGATGATCTGCACCCAGGTCGTGGCCAGCATGCCGCCGAAGGTGACATAGAACACCATCAGTACGCCTACCAGAATGACCGCATACAGGTAGCTGATGCCAAACAACAACTCGATCAGCTTGCCGGCACCGACCATTTGCGCCACCAGGTACATCAGGGCCACGGTCAGGGTGCCAAACGCCGAGGTCAGGCGTACGGGTGTCTGTGCCAGACGATAGGAGACCACGTCGGCGAAGGTGTACTTGCCCAGGTTGCGCAAGCGCTCGGCAATCAGGAACAGGATGATCGGCCACCCGGCCAGGACGCCCAGTGCATAGAGCAGGCCGTCATAGCCATTGAGGAACATCATGGCGGAAATGCCGAGGAACGACGCCGCGCTGATCATGTCGCCAGCAATCGCCAGGCCGTTCTGGAAACCGGTCAGGCCGCCACCGGCGGTATAGAAGTCGCTGGCTGAGCGGGTGCGCCGTGCAGCCCAACGGGTAATGCCCAGGGTGAACAGGACGAACATCAGGAACATGCCGATGGCGTTCCAGTTCAACGGGCGGGCAGCATCGGCGGCGAGCGCCAGGTCGCTGATCATCAGGCCCGGCAGCAGTAAGGTAAATACGGGTTTCATTGGGCGCACTCCTGCCGGACTTTGTCGTTGAGCGGGTCGAGTACGTTGTTGGCGCGGTAGACGTAGATGCCGGTCAAGGCAAAGGACAACAGCACGATCACGACCCCGACCAGCATGCCGACCGAGGTGACCCCGCCACTCAGGGATTGACCCAAGGTGCTGGGTGAGAAGGCAACCAGCAGGACGAAGCCGTAGTAGATGACAAGCATGGCCAAGGTCAGCGACCAGTTCAGGCGCTGTTTACGCTTGACCAGCTGTTGAAAGTCCGGGTGCTTGCAGATGCTTTCGATATCGTTGGGTGTCATGGCGCTCTCTTGATCTTTTTTGTAGTTGTTTTGGGGGTATTGCCGGCTTGCGGCAGGGGCTGGCATTGCCGGCCCCTGCGGGTGGATCAAAGCTGGTCGAAATCCAGGACGACCTTGTCGCTGACCGGGTAGCTCTGGCACGAGAGCACGTAGCCGGCGGCCACTTCGTAGTCTTCAAGGGCGTGGTTGCTGTCCATCTCCACTTCACCTTCGACGACCTTGCACTTGCAGGTCGAGCACACGCCTGCCTTGCACGAGTAGGGCAGTTCGGCGCCGATGGCATTGCCGGCGTCGAGGATGCTCTGGCTGTTGCGCGGCAGGTCGAAGGCCAGGGCGCGGCCGTCGCTGATCACGGTGATCTGGCTGACCGCAGAATCTGCCTGGCGTGCCGCCTCGCGAGCTTCGCGACGCTGCTCGTTGCCGGCTGCGGCGAACAGCTCGAAATGGATGCGTTCGGCCGCCATGCCGCTGTCCTTGAGGCGGTCGCGGACGATCTCGGTCATGGCCTGTGGTCCGCAGATGAACGCAGCATCAAGACGCGGCACATCAAGCCAACGGCTGAACAGTTGCCCACACTTGTCCGCATCAATTCGGCCGTTATAAAGGTCGATGTCCTGCTGTTCGCGGCTGAAGACAAAAATCAGGTTCAAGCGCTGCAGGTAACGGTTTTTCAGGTCTTCAAGCTGTTCGCGGAACAGCGCACTGCTGCTGGCGCGGTTGCCGTAGAGCAGGGTGAAGTGGCTGTTGGGTTCGGTTTCCAGGGTGGTCTTGATGATCGACAGGATTGGGGTAATGCCGCTGCCAGCGGCAACCGCCAGATAGCGGCCCTGTCGCTCAGGGGCGAGGGCGATGTTGAAGCTGCCAGCTGGCGGCATGACCTCGAGCACATCGCCTGCGCTCAGCACGTCGTTGGCGAAGGCCGAGAAGCGACCACCCGGTACCCGCTTGACGGCCACACGCAACTCGCCGTCGTTGACCCCGGTGCAGATTGAATAGGAACGGCGTACTTCCTCACCGTCCAGCTGGGTGCGCATGACCAGGTATTGGCCCTGGGTAAAGCGAAACTGCTGGCTGAGCGTCGCCGGCACGTCGAACAGAATCGACACCGCATCGCGGGTTTCTGTGCGTACTTGCTTGACGGTCAGGCTGTGAAATTGGCTCATGGTGGCTCTCCATCACGCGCTTAGATGCACTTGAAGTAATCGAAGGGTTCGCGGCAATCGCAGCAGCGGTACAGGGCTTTGCAGGCGGTCGAGCCAAACTGGCTGAGC
Organism: Pseudomonas sp. HLS-6 TE3448; assembly: GCF_053629555.1. Taxonomy (NCBI): domain Bacteria; kingdom Pseudomonadati; phylum Pseudomonadota; class Gammaproteobacteria; order Pseudomonadales; family Pseudomonadaceae; genus Pseudomonas; species Pseudomonas sp. HLS-6 TE3448. The sequence continues at coordinate 3,812,148 of NZ_JBRJIO010000001.1, forward strand.
AGTTCGGTGTGCGCGCTGCCACATTGCGGGCAGTTCACGGTGCCGTCATCGCCGAGCAGGCTGCGTTTGTTGGCACTGCCCAGCGGGGGCGCGATGCCGTAGGCCAGCAAGCGCTCGCGGCCGGTGCTGGTGATCCAGTCGGTGGTCCAGGCCGGGTGCAACTGTCGTTCGAGCTGCGGCGCGCTAAACCCAGCGTCTTCCAGGGCCTGACGAATATCGGCTTCGATGACTTCAGTGGCGGGGCAACCGGAATAGGTCGGGGTGACCACGACATGCAAATGCCCGGCATTCCAGGCCAGTGCACGAACGATCCCCAGCTCTACCACGCTGATCACGGGCACTTCCGGGTCCATGACCCGGCCCAGCACCTGCCAGGCCTGGTCGAGGTCGCCGGGCGCCGCGTTGCGGGCGCCGAGGTCGCTGGCTATCAGCTCACCAGGTCGCATCGGGGTAGGCTCGTGGCAAGAACTGCATTTCAGCCAGCAGCAAGCCCAGGTGCTCGCTGTGCAGGCCCTGACGACCGCTGAGGTAGAAGTGGCAGGCCGGTGCCGGCACGGGCAGGGTGGCGCTGTCGAACGTTCGCTCGACCTGCTGTTGCCAGGCAGTGGCGATCTGCTGCGGGTCGCCGATAAGGCCCGCCGCGTGCAGGCGCTGCTCGACGGCATCGCTGTCGCTCAGCTCGACGGTGAAGCGCCACAGCTGCGGGATGGCTGCGAGCATGCGCTGGTGGCTTTCCTCGGTGCCGTCGCCCAGGCGCTCGACCCACTCGCTGGAGCGGCGCAGGTGATAGGTCACTTCTTTCACGGCCTTGGCGGCGATGCCTTGCAGGCGGCTGTCGCTGGAGTGGGTCAGGCCTTCCAGTACCGCCAGGTGCCAGGCGTCATAGAAGAACTGCTTGAGCACGGTGACGGCATAATCGCCATTGGGTTGCTCGACCAGCAACAGGTTGCGGTAGGCACGTTCGTCGCGGCGGAAGGCCAGGTGATCGGCATCTCGACCGTCATTGGCCAGCTCGGCGGCGTACTCCAGCCAGTTGCGGGCCTGGCCAACCAGGTCCAGGCCAACGTTCATCAAGGCCAGCTCTTCTTCCAGGGCGGGCGCCCGACCGCACCATTCACACAGGCGCTGGCCCTGGATCAGGGCGCTGTCGCCCAGGCGTAGCAGGTATTGGATCAGGTCCTGGTTCATCTTACATATGCCCCACTTCAGCCGGCAGCTCATAGAAGCTGGCATGGCGGTAGACCTTGTCTTGGGCGGGGTCGAACAACGGGTCTTTTTCGTCTGGCGACGAGGCGGTGATCAGTGCCGAGGGCACTACCCAGAGGCTCACCCCTTCGTTGCGGCGGGTGTACAGCTCACGGGCATTTTCGATGGCCATGGCGGCGTCGGCGGCATGTACGCTGCCGACATGCTTGTGGTTCAAACCGTGCTTGCTACGCACGAAAACTTCGAAAAGGGTCCACTCGGACATCTCGGCTACTCCAGATCAGGCGGCGTTCTTGTTGTGTTTTTTACGGGCGTGAGCAACGGCGGCGGCACGTACCCAGGCACCGTCTTCGATGGCCTTGCGACGGGTAGCGAGGCGTTCCTGGTTGCAGGGGCCGTTGCCCTTGAGCACCTCGTAGAACTCTTCCCACTGAATCGCACCGAAGTCGTAGTGGCCGCGTTCAGCGTTCCATTTCAGCTCCGGGTCGGGTGCGGTGCAGCCCAACAGTTCCAGTTGCGGTACGGTCTGGTCGATGAAGCGCTGGCGCAGTTCATCGTTGCTCTGGCGCTTGATCTTCCAGGCCATCGATTGCGCGCTGTTGGGTGAGTGTTCGTCGCTTGGGCCGAACATCATCAGGGCAGGCCACCACAGGCGATTGATGGCGTCCTGAACCATGTCCTTCTGTGCCTGGGTACCGTGACGCATCATGGTCAGGAGGATTTCGTAGCCCTGGCGCTGGTGAAAGCTCTCTTCCTTGCAGATACGGATCATTGCCCGCGAGTAGGGGCCGTAACTGGTGCGCTGCAGCACGACCTGGTTGACGATCGCGGCGCCGTCGACCAGCCAGCCAACGGCACCCATGTCCGCCCAGTTCAGGGTCGGGTAGTTGAAGATGCTGGAGTACTTGGCTTTGCCGCTGTGCAGCTTGGCGACTTCTTCGTCACGGTCGGCACCCAGGGTTTCCATGGCGCTGTACAGGTACAGGCCGTGGCCCGCTTCGTCCTGGATCTTGGCCATCAGTTGCAGTTTGCGCTTCAGGCTAGGGGCGCGAGTGACCCAGTTGCCTTCGGGCAGCATGCCGACGATTTCCGAGTGGGCGTGCTGGGAAATCTGTCGAATCAGGGTTTGCCGGTAGGCATCGGGCATCCAGTTCTTCGGTTCGATCTTGATTTCCGCATCGATCTTTTCCTGGAACGCGCGCTCCTGCTCGGACATCTCCTCCAGCGTCTTGAGGCGTTTTACGCCGGTCTCAACCAGTTGTGCGTACATGCTGTGTCTCCAGCCTTGAGGGGTGGGCTTGGGTCTGGCAGTAGTTATAAGTGATACATAATCAAATATCAAACACAAAAATACGTGTCGTATAAAATTTTTGTATCGCTTTTACCCGAACGGCGGGCGAAAAAAAGCCCCGCCGAAGCGAGGCTCTTTTCGTGCTGCTGGAATAGCCCTTATGGGGCGGGTTATGTGCGCTTGTCGAACACCCGACAGGCCTTGCCTTCGGAGCGTTTAATCGAAAACACGGGCTGCAGCACGATACGTGCACTGATGCCGATGTGGGTTTTGATGTGTCGGCTCAGATCGCCGCACAGGGCTTTCTGCTGATCCTCGCCAAGGTGCTGTTGGTCGGGCCTGAGCTCAACGTGTACATCGAGGCTGTCGAGATTGCCATTGCGATACAGATGCATCTCGTAGCACTCGGAAAGCTGTTTTATTTTCAGGACCTGTTCCTCGATCTGGGTCGGGAACACGTTGACACCCCGGATGATCAGCATGTCGTCACTACGTCCGGTGATCTTGTCGATGCGTCGCATCGGTCGGGCAGTGCCAGGCAGCAGGCGAGTGAGGTCGCGGGTGCGATAGCGAATCATCGGCAGCGCCTCTTTGCTCAAGGAGGTGAACACCAGTTCGCCCAACTCACCATCAGGGAGTACCGCCCCGGTCACCGGGTCGATGATTTCGGGATAGAAGTGGTCTTCCCAGACGGTAGGCCCGTCCTTGCTTTCCGCACACTCCATGGCGACGCCCGGCCCCATGATTTCCGAAAGGCCGTAGATGTCCAGGGCCGTGATGCCCAGGCGCGACTCAAGGGCGCTGCGTAGCTCAGGTGTCCAGGGCTCGGCGCCGAAAATACCCAGGCGCAGGGCCAGTTGGTGCGGGTCGATGCCTTGGCGCTCGATTTCATCGGCAATGTTCAGCATGTAGGACGGCGTGACCATGATGATGTCGGGCTGGAAGTCACGGATCAGTTGCACCTGCTTCTCGGTCTGGCCGCCGGACATCGGAATCACTGTACAGCCGAGGCGTTCGGCACCGTAGTGGGCGCCAAGGCCGCCTGTGAACAAGCCATAGCCGTAAGACACGTGAACTTTGTCGCCTTTGCGCCCACCGGCGGCACGGATCGAGCGGGCGACCACGTTGGCCCAGGTGTCAATGTCGTTCTGGGTGTAGCCGACCACGGTTGGCTTGCCGGTGGTGCCGCTGGACGCGTGCAGCCTGACGACATCGTGCATGGGCACGGCGAACATGCCGTAGGGGTAGTTGTCGCGCAGATCGGCCTTGTAGGTAAACGGGAGTTTTGCCAGGTCGTCGAGGCTGCGGATGTCGTCGGGGTGTACGCCGACTTCGTCGAAGCGCTGACGGTACATGGGGACATTCTGGTAGGCGTGACCGAGGCTCCAGCGCAAGCGCTCCAGCTGATGCTGGCGCAGTTGGTCGATGCTGGCGGTTTCCATCGGGTCGAGCACGGCGGCATTGCTGATCTGCATGTTCATGGGTTCACTCAAATTGTTTTTGTAAGGGCCGGGGCTACCGGCCTGAGTGCATGACGCCAAGAATACCTTGGGCGCCATGGCCTGGGGTGTACGTTCAGCCGTCAAGGCGCTCGATGATCAGCGCAATGCCCTGGCCTACACCGATGCACATGGTGCACAGGGCATAGCGCGCCTGACGTTCCTCCAACTCGATCAACGCGGTGGTCACCAGGCGGGCGCCGCTCATGCCCAGCGGGTGCCCCAGCGCGATCGCGCCACCATTGGGGTTGACCCGTGGATCATCGTCGGCGATGCCCAGTTCGCGCAGCACTGCCAACCCTTGTGCGGCAAAGGCTTCATTGAGCTCAATGATATCCATGTCGGCCAGGCTCAGGCCCGACCGCTCCAGAACCTTGCGGGTAGCCGGTACCGGGCCAATGCCCATGATCCGTGGTTCAACCCCGGCGGTGGCCATCGCCACGACCCGGGCGCGAGCTTTCAGGCCATAGCGCTGGGCTTCGGCGCGGCTGGCCAGGAGCAGGGCGCAAGCGCCGTCGTTGACGCCGGAGGCATTGCCTGCGGTGACCGTGCCATTGGCGCGGAACGGGGTACCGAGTTTCTGCAATTGTTCCAGCGTGGTTTCGGCGCGCGGGTGTTCGTCGTATTCGACCACCTTGGGTGGGCCTTTGCGCTGGGCGATCTGGACGGCGATGATTTCCTTGGCCAGTCGGCCACGGGCCTGCGCCGCGGCGGTGCGCTGCTGGCTACGCAAGGCGAACGCGTCCTGATCGGCACGGGAAATGTTGAACTGTTCGGCGACGTTCTCTGCCGTTTCCGGCATGGAATCGATGCCGTACTGCTGTTGCATCAGCGGGTTGACGAAACGCCAGCCAATGGTGGTGTCGAACAGCTCCGCCTGGCGCGAAAAAGCCTGCTCGGCCTTGCCCATGACCAGTGGTGCACGGGACATCGACTCGACGCCTCCGGCCAGCATCAATCCGGCTTCGCCACTGCGAATGGCCCGGGCCGCACTGCCGATGGCATCTAGGCCCGAGCCGCACAGGCGGTTCAGGGTGGTGCCGGGCACGCTCAGCGGCAAACCGGCCAACAGGGCAGACATGCGCGCGACGTTGCGATTGTCTTCGCCCGCCTGGTTGGCGCAGCCGTAGTACACATCGTCAATGGCGCTCCAGTCCAGTTGTGGGTGGCGCTGCATCAGTGCACGCAGCGGAACCGCACCGAGGTCGTCAGCGCGCACGCCACTGAGCGCTCCGGCGTAGCGGCCAATGGGGGTGCGCAGGGCATCAATGATCAATGCGTCGTTCATGCCGGGGTCTCCGTGTTCAGCACGCTGCCGCGCACTTTGTAGGACTTGCCGTGAAACAGGGCGATCAGTTCGCCCTGCTGGTTTTCAATGCGTACGTCGTAGTTGCCGGTACGGCCGCTGCGGCTTTGCTCGGTACACACCGCCGTCAACGTGTCGCCGAGTCGTGCCGGGGCGATGTAGTCGATGCTGCATCCAATCGCCACGGTGGCATCGTTGTAGCTGTTGCAGGCAAAAGCGAAGGCCGAATCCGCCAGGGCGAACAGGTAACCGCCGTGGCAGGTGCCGTGGCCCTGGAGCATGTCCTCGCGCACGCTCATGCCGACCCGCGCACTGCCAGGGGCGGTGGCGAGTAGGCGCATGCCCATGCCCTGGCTGGCCTGGTCGCGTTGGAACAGGGCCTGGGCGCAGCGGCTGGCCAGATCAAGACAGTCATTCATGGAACAGTGCTCCTTCGGCCAGTAGCCGACGCAGTTGCAAAGAAGGACGGTAACGTTCTTCGCCGTAAGCGGCCTGCAGGTTGCCCAGCACCTGGACAACCCGCTCGATACCGATGGCATCCGCCCAGGCCAGGGGGCCGCAGGGATAGTTGACCCCCGCGCACATGGCCAGATCCAGGTCCTTGGCGCTGGCAACGCCTTGCAACAGGGCGTCAGCTGCTTCATTGGCCAGCATGGCGACGGTACGCAGTACGCACAGGCCCGGGCTGTCCCGCAGGGCGCTGACGGCGATACCGGCACGGTTGAGCAGTGCGACGACCTGGTCGCGGGCCAGCGTAGGGGTGTCTGCCGCAGTGCTGATGGCCAACCGAGAGGCTTGTTGGTAATCAAGGGCGATGTCGAGCAGGACCAGGTTGTCCAGACCCTCCTCACGGGCCCGTTGGCTGGCCAATCGACCATCACTCAGCGCCACGGTGGCATCGCCGACCCGCAGCACGCCGCGGCCGGCTCGGCGTACCACGCTGATGCCGCTGGCTGCCAGTCGCGTGACCAGCGGTTCGAGCAGGCCGCTTTCGCCTTCCACGATCAGTTGCTCGACCACGGCGGTGCTGTGCAGGTTGCTCGGCTGGGGGCGCACAGCACCTTCACGGTAGTCATAAAAGCCAAGTCCACGCTTGCGACCCAAGTGGCCAGCGTCGACCAACTCTTTCTGGATCAATGAAGGCTGAAAGCGCATGTCCTGGTAGTAGGCGTCGAACACTGAGCAGGTGACGGCATAGTTGACGTCGTGTCCGATCAGGTCTGTCAGCTCGAAGGCGCCCATGCGAAAACCACCGGCTTCGCGCAACAGTGCATCGAGGCTGGCGCAATCGGCCACTCCCTCCTGCAGCAGACGCAGGCTTTCGGCATAGAACGGGCGAGCCACGCGGTTGACGATAAAGCCCGGCGTCGAGCGGGCCAGCACCGGTGTTTTGCCCCAGGCACGGGCGGTGGCCAGGATACAGGCTGCAACCTCTGGATCGGTGGCCAGGCCGCTGATCACTTCAACCAGGGCCATTAACGGTGCCGGGTTGAAAAAGTGCATGCCGACAACCTGGGCCGGGCGTTGAAGGCCTGCCGCCAGGCGGGTGATGGACAGTGACGAAGTGTTGCTGGCCAGGATGCAGTCACTGCGGCACAGGCCTTCCAGTTCGCTGAACAGTGCCTGCTTGATCTCCAGGTTCTCGACAATGGCCTCGATCACCAGCCCGGCATCGGCCAGAGCCTCAAGGCTATCGGCTGGCTGCAGCCGGGCGATGCAATCGGCCTGAGCGGTGGCCGCCAGCTTGCCGCTGGCAACGCGTTTGGCCAGCTGTTGGTCGATGTTGGCGATCGCCTGCGCGGCCGCGCCCGGACGATTGTCGTACAGCCGTACCGGGTGCCCGGCCTGGGCGGCCACTTGTGCGATGCCGGCCCCCATGGCACCAGCGCCGATCACTGCGATCAGGGTGTGCGGATTCAAGGCGGGCATGTTCAGCACCCCTTGAACACTGGGGTGCGCTTGGCCATGAAGGCGCTCACCCCTTCACGGTAGTCTTCGCTACGCCCGGCCAGGCGCTGGAGGTCGCGCTCGAGCGTCAGTTGCTGCTCGAAGGTGTTGTCCAGGCTGGCGTGCAGGCTACGTTTGATCAGGGCCAGGCCATAGGTCGGCTGAGTCGCCAGGTGTCGGGCCAATTTCAGTGCTTCATCACGCAAGTCAGCATCGTCGACACAGCGGTAGATCAAGCCCCACTCCACGGCCTGCTCGGCGCTCAAACGATCTCCCAGCAGGGCCAGGGCCTTGGCCCGAGCCATGCCGACCAATCGAGGCAGGGCCCAGGTGCCTGCAGAGTCGGGAATCAGGCCAATCTTGCAGAACGCCTGGATGAAGCTCGCGGAGCGGGCGGCCAGCACCAGGTCGCAGGCCAGCGGAATGTTGGCGCCGGCACCGGCTGCCACGCCGTTGACCGCACAGATAACCGGCATTGGCAGCTCACGCAGCGTGCGGATCAACGGGTTGTAGAAACGCTCGATGGATTCGCCCAGGTCTGGCACCGCTGCACCTGGCGCGACATTGCGGTCGCCCAGGTCCTGACCTGCGCAGAAGCCACGCCCCTCGGCAGTGAGTAACAGTACCCGCGCCTCGCCGCTCTGACGCACCGTCTTGAGTGCCTGGCGAACCTCTTCATGCATCTGGGTATTGAAACTGTTCAGTTGCTCAGGGCGATTGAGGCTGAGGCGTGCAACGCCGTCTTCAATGGAAAACAGAATGTGTTCAAACGTCATGGTGGCTGCCTTTGGTTGCAGGTCTGTCAATGTCGCGAAACGGACGCAGGGGCTTACTGGCCGTTGAAGCGGGCTGGGCGTTTTTCCTGGAAGGCGCGAATGCCCTCGTTTCGGTCGGCGGTGCCGGCGAGCAAGGTAAAGGCGTGGCGTTCAAAGCGCAGGCCGCTGGCCAGGTCGAGGTCCTGCGCCTTCAACAGCGCTTCCTTGGCCAGGCGTACCGCCAGCGGGGCCTTGTTGGCGATGGTGTTAGCAATCTGCAGGGCGCGTTCGACCGTCAGCTCTGGTGGTGTGATTTCACTGACCAACCCGGCCTCCAGTGCACGGCGTGCACTGATGGGCTCGCCGCTCAGGACCATCTGCATGGCGAGCGATTTGCCAACTGCGCGCAGTAGCCGTTGGGTGCCGCCTGCGCCCGGCATGATCCCCAGATTGATTTCGGGTTGACCGAACTGGGCATCTTCGCCAGCGATCAGGATGTCCGCGTGCATGGCCAGCTCGCAGCCGCCCCCCAGGGCATAGCCGTTGACTGCAGCGATCAAGGGTTTGGCGAAGCCGGTGATGCGCTGCCAGTGCGCCTGGCGGGGGTCGTTAAGCATGCCGACGAGGTCGCGCTCAGCCATTTCATTGAGGTCGGCGCCTGCCGCAAACGCCTTGCGGCTACCGGTCAGCACCACGGCGCGGATGGTGTCGTCGTGGTTGCAGCGTTCCAGTTCGTTCGCCAGTTCGGCGAGCAGTTCGGTGCTGAGTGCGTTCAGCGCCTGAGGGCGCTGCAGGGTGATCAGGCACACCGCCTGGTGGGATTGCACGGCAAGTGTTTGCGGCATGGCAAGGACTCTCGCAAGGCGGACGCGGCCTTTGGCCGGACTGGTTTTTTGGACGGGCCCCAGGGCCGTTTTTCCAGAGTATAGCCACAACGTGATACGCAAATACAATACTAAAATAAAATAGCGTGTCTTAAATTAGCGTGTCTCTTACTCGCGCCGCGTACTATTTCTGCCGATTTTTCTTGTCGAATGAGTCATTTCTGGATGTTTGGTGCTGTTGCAATGTGATACAAGAAAGACGATTTTTCAGCGAACAAAATTCCAGCTTTAGACGCGAGGAGCGTGCCTATGACGTGTTACAGCCTCGATGGACTGACGCCAGTGGTTCATCCAACGGCTTACGTTCACCCATCCGCCGTGTTGATCGGTGATGTAATCATCGGCCCGCGTTGCTATGTCGGCCCATTGGCCAGCTTGCGCGGTGACTTCGGTCGGATCGTGCTGGAGGAGGGCGCGAACGTTCAGGACACTTGCGTAATGCATGGTTTTCCGGACAGCGACACGGTAGTTGAACGCAATGGCCACGTCGGTCACGGCGCGGTACTGCACGGATGCCGGGTCGGTGCAGATGCCTTGATTGGCATGAATGCAGTGGTGATGGATAACGCGCATATCGCTGCGCGTTCGTTCGTTTCGGCCGGTGCGCTGGTCAAGGCCGGTTTCAGTTGCCCAGAGCAATCGTTGGTGCTGGGCTCACCTGCGCAGGTCAAGCGTCGGCTCAGCGATGAGGAAGTGGCCTGGAAGCAGGCCGGTACTCGCGAATATCAAGTGTTGGCGCAACGCTGCATGGCCTCGCTGCAGGAATGCACGCCACTGAGCGTCGTCGAGGCCGACCGCCGCCGTATCCATGACAGCGGGTTGCGCCCCAAGTCCTCGGGCAGCGCCTGAACAGCGCCCCGGCTGTGCCCTGAATGGTCATTGCTGACTGCCAGGGGTATATTTCTTATTTTTCGACCGGAACGCCCATGTCGTCCCTAGCTCCGCTCACTCAACTGATCGACCGTTTCCAGCAGCAAACGCCCATTCGCGCCAGTTCGTTGATCATCACGCTCTACGGTGATGCCATTGAGCCTCATGGCGGTACCGTGTGGCTGGGAAGCCTGATCCAGCTGCTCGAACCCGTTGGGATCAACGAGCGCTTGATTCGCACATCCATTTTTCGCTTGACCAAGGAGAACTGGCTAACGGCTGAAAAAGTCGGGCGGCGCAGCTATTACAGCTTGACCGGCACGGGACGGCGTCGTTTCGACAAGGCCTTCAAGCGGGTCTACGCCAGCACTTTACCGGCCTGGGACGGCTCGTGGTGCCTGGCAATGTTGACTCAACTGCCGGCCGACAAGCGCAAGCAGGTGCGCGAAGAGTTGGAGTGGCAAGGCTTTGGTGCGATTTCTCCGGTGGTGCTGGCGTGTCCACGTTGCGACCGGGCCGATGTGAACGCCACGCTTCTGGACCTCGGCGCACAGGAAGACACACTGCTGTTCGAGACCACTGCACAGGATGTGATGGCTTCAAAAGCACTGCGCATGCAGGTTCGCGAGAGTTGGAACATCGATGAGTTGGCTGCGCATTACAGCGAGTTCATCCAGTTGTTCCGGCCACTGTGGCAAAGCCTGCGCGAGCAGGAGCAACTCGACCCACAGGAATGCTTCCTGGCGCGCATCCTGCTGATTCATGAGTACCGCAAGCTGCTGCTGCGTGACCCGCAGTTGCCTGACGAATTGCTCCCTGGCGATTGGGAAGGGCGTGCAGCGCGGCAGTTGTGCCGGAATATCTATCGCTTGATCTATGCGGCAGCCGAGCAGTGGCTGGAGTCGGCGATGGAGACCGCCGACGGGCCGTTGCCGGATGCCAGCGCAGGGTTCTACAAGCGCTTTGGTGGCTTGCCGGTCGGCGCCGGGCCTGGCAGCGAAGCCGATACGGCGGACTAGCAGAAGCTGGCTCAGGTACCGTCTGGCGCGGACAGGAGGTGCTTGGCCCACGGCCGGTAATGCAATTCAAACACGGCCTGCGGATGGCAGCTTGTAGTGGTTTGCGGTGGAGCGGGGGTGGCCTTGAACGGTTGACCTTCCGTGCTGGTTTGGCGAAACGCTTCACGGATGATGCCAATCTCGCAGGCGAGCGCTGCCGCATACTGCTGGCGGACGAACTCAGGCAGGCGCCCGGTCCCCGCGCCGTCCTGCCACCATACCGTCAGGCCGAGACGGGCCAATGCCTCCAGCCACTGTGCTTGTCCGTTCGGTGACAGCTTGCCAGTGCTGAAGACACTAAGGTGCATGGGGCCACCTGCTTCGCGCAGGAAGGCTTGCAGCAGCGTGTGCAGCGCCTCACGGCGGTCGGCCTGTTGGAAGTGCAGGTCATCCAGTTCCATGGGCAGGTACCAACCGCTGACCGGAAGCGCCCAGGTGTCCTTTAGCCATTGCTGCTGAGCCAGCGATTGGCCCAGTTGTGCTTTCCAGTAGGCGATCAGGCCCGCGCCGTCCAGTTCGTCGATACGCCTGTAGTAGGCGTCGTCCATGTGCAGCCCGAGTACCAATTGCAGGCCCTGTTCATGGGCCAGGCGCAGGCTGTTGGCGAGCCAACCCTGGGCGCCGCCAAAGTCCTCGCTGCCGTAGCGGCTCCATTGCACGATCAGGGTCTGGACGCCCTGGTTTGCGGTTTCGCGCCAGAGGGTGCGCCACTGTGCCGGGCTCAGCGCCGCATCGCGGCTGAGCGGCTGGTAAAACAGACGTTCGTCAGCATTGACCAGAACACTCAGTATCAGCAGTAGCACGCCCAGTACGTATCGCCGCATCAGAAGTTCAACTCCACGCCCAGGAGCACGCCGTTGGCCCGCTCATATAGATTGCCGCCCAGCGCCTGCTGGTATTCGGTGCGAACTGTCAGATGGCCTCGGTAGGCGTTGTAGCGATCGTCATCGAACCACCATTGCCAGCGCAGGCCGAGGCCGGTGCGCAGGTCCTGACGCCAGTCGTTGCCGGGATCCTGGCTGGAAAACGCCAGAAAACCATAGGGCATCAGTGTTTGCGGGCGGGTAGATGGCAGTTTCCAGGTATGTCCCTGCTGGAAGCGTGATGTCCACTGGTGTTCGCCAGCGTGCGTCCACCAGGCAGCGTCCAGATAGAGAAACCGTTCATTCCAGTGGTTCTCCTCGACACGCCAGTCATTGCGGTAGTCACCTTGATCAAGGAACGAAGCAGTCGCGCGTATCAGCAGGTCATTGCTGCTCTGGGCATTGCCGCGCAGGTCGCCATAGTTGTCAGCGACCTTGCCGGGGCTGAGCAGTTGGCCGAGGCTGAGGCCGCTGTAGTGCTGATCGTCGATCTGGCGTTGCTGGTACAACTCGGCGTACAGGTTCAGGTTGGTGGTGCCCAAGGGCTTGTAGCGCAGGCCGAGCCCGGTCCCCATGCTTTGGGCATAGTGGCTGCGGTCCTGGCCGCCGAACAGCACTCGGCCATACACCGACAGTGTGCTGCCGTTGCGGCTCGGCTCATCACCCAGGGCATGGTCCCACAGGGCCAGCTGAACGTTTTGCGAGGCAGCACGGCGTTGCGGGTTGTTGCTGCGCAGGGTGTCGTTGGTCGAGACGCCCGCCGGCGACCAGGTGCTGGCCACGCTGATGCTGTCGCGTTGCGAAAGGCTTTGATGGGCGCGGCGTTGCCGGTACACACGGGCGGCAAGGCGGGTGTCATCGGTTCCGTCGTCCACCATGTTCTGTTCCAGGTCGATGATACGGCGCAGTTCCTGGCGGGCGGCCGCGCTGTTTTCAACCTCGTCGTAGCGCCAGGCCAGGGTTTCGCCGATGCGGTAGTCTTCTGGAAAGTCGTGGCTGGCCTGTATCAGGTAGGGCAGCGATTGCCTGCGCAGTTGTGGTGTGTCGGCGGCGGCCAGTCGCACGCCGTAGTCGGCGCGATAGCGCGGATTGTCGGGGGCGAGCCGTGCCGCTTCTGCCAGCCATTCACGGCTCTGCTGCGGGTCGTTGGCGTGTTGTGCGGTCACGGAGGCTGCATAGTAGTGATCGGCGCGCGGCTGATGGCGCAGGGCTTCGCGTTGCAGGGCCATGGCTTCGGCGAAAGCGCCACGGCGTTGCGCAATGGCCGCGCCCAATGCCCAGTCGTCGGCGCTGCTGTGTGGCGCAGCACGCCAATGCTCCCAGGCCTCTTGAGTGTGGTTGCTGTTCAAGGCGCTACGGGCGGCGGTGAGTCGGGCATTGGCGGTCCACTGATCGGAGGGCAGTTGCTGCCAGATCCTGTAGGCGGCTTCGGCGTCGCCCGCCGCGTCCAGTGCATAGGCCAATGGCACTTGGCTGGCCGGGTCGCCACGGCGTACGGCCGCCTGGTAATAGGCGACGGCCTCGCCGGGGCGTTCTGGCATCGCGCAGCGGCCCAGCGCACGCAACTCACCGATTTCACGAGGTATTGGCGGAGTCGCAGCGCGAACGACCTCGCAGTGACCACTCTGTGCCAAGCGTGCCAGCAGTTGCTCGCGGCTGGCGCTGTCGAGTTGCGGGATCAGGGTTTTCGCACGGCCTGCATCCAGTGGTCTGTCGACGCGGCTGTACAAACCACCTAACCGTTGCAGTAACACCGGTGGCCAGGCGCCTTGGCGACGGTCGTAGGCCTGTTCGAGCAGTTGTTGTGCACGGTCATCCTGATGGTGTGTGAGTTGCAGGTATGTCGCCTGATCCAGCGCCTCCAGGCTACCGTTGAGGTGGTAAAGGCGCTCCCAGGCATCAATGGCTTCACCCGGGCGATCGAGAGGATGCGCCACTGCTTCGACCGGCAGGCGTTGGGCCAAGGCCCTGCGGTCGCTTTGCTCGACGAGTTCCCTCAGTTGCTGACGCCGTTGCGGTTGCTCAAGGTCCTGCTTGGGTAATGCTTGCAGCCAGCGCAGCGCCAGGTTTTTTTGATCCAGCGCGATGGCTCGGTCGATCATTGCCAGGCGCATTTGGCGTGCCGCTTCGGCAGACGGCGGCTTGGCCAACAGTGCGCTCAGTGCTGTTTCGTCCAGGCGCTGGACGTAGGCATTGGCCAGGCGCCGCCACGGTTCTTCAGGCAACGGCCCGCGCGCGGCCAAAGGCGCGAGCTGTGCGATGGTTTGCTCACTGTTGTGCAGTTGCTCGGCCCAGTTGGCGCGCGCCATGCGCAGCAGACGATCATCACCTTTGCCTGGCAGTTGGTCGAGCCAGTCCAATGCCCGTTGGGCGCCCCCGAATTTGGCCAGGCTCAGGCTATAGGCTTGCCATAAGCGTATGCGTTGTGTGAGGTCACTGTCCGCGATCCAGCGCTCGACCTGGCTTTTACCGGGCGGGTCTTGCTCAATCCAGGTCAGGCGCAGTTGCAGCAGGGCGTCGGCGTGATCTGCGCTGGCGTCAAAGGCTTCGGCGACCTGTTCAGCCTCGCGGTAGCGTCGTTGCCGGGTAAGCGCCTCGATCAGAAGGGCGCGTGCATCATCGTTGTTGGGCACTTTCTCCAGCAGGTACCGGGTCAACCGCTCGACCTCTTGCCAGTTGTTGTTGCGCGCCTCGCGGTAGCTGCGGTCCATATAGGGGAAGCTGCGGAATCGCTCAAAACTACTGAGCGGCGCGGCGAGCGTCTGTGAACTGATACACGCCACCAGCAGGCTGGCAGCAATCAGCAGTGGACGTCGTTTCATGCCACTTCCTGCGCCATCTGATAGGCGATCCGCAGCTCGGCGGCCTGCTCGGCCAGCGTTTCCTTAAGAACCTCGGCGGTAATCAAACCGCGCGCCACCAGGTGCTCGCCGATGGACATCTGCTCCGGGTTGTAGTCAATGAGTACCTGATTGAACAAGCTGGTTGGCAAGATGCCACGCACCTGCAGCAGTGCGCCAAGCATGACCTGGTGATGGCTGACCCGCTCAAGGAGCGCAGCGTCGTCCTGATGCTTGGCCAGCACTGCGAGCATTTGCCGCGTGTCCTCCGGTTGCCAAGGGCTTGGGTAGTGATAACTCAATCCCAGGGTGACTCGCCCCTGGGGGGCCAGTTGGCAGCGTACGGGACGTTTCAACTGGCGACTGATCACACCCAGCGCTACCTGGCTGACAGGCCCCTCGCTGGCCAGAACCAGCGTCGGGCCGTCTTCAGCGACCGGCAGCACCGCATAAAGAATAGCCAGCCGACGAGGCAACTGGGCAATCAGCGCCGGGGTAATGTTGAACGGGTTGAGCGGCGCCCACGCCATGTCAAATTGCTCGGCAAGTGCCTGGACCAACTGCTCGCTGTCGATCAACCCTCGCAATAGCAGCTCACGCCCCAGGCGCCGGCGTACCGGGCTGGTCAGGGCATCCTGCAGTTGTGCTTCACTGATCAGCCCCTTGGCGACCAAACGCTGCCCCAACGGTTCGCGCATGGGGGTGGTCAGGGCCGGAAACTCGTGAGTGGTCTTGTCCCAGGCGACCCGTCGCGAGTCGCCCATCTCCAGGACTTGGCGCAGGGCACGCAGGTTGGCGAAAAAATTGACGAAATTGCTCCACATCATTCGGGGTGCCGAAAGCAGGCCCTCAATGATGCCGTAGTAACGGGTGACGAAATAACCGCGCTGAAGCAAACGATTGATCAACAGCAGGCCGTTGAGCCAGAGCAGTGTCGACAACAGGGCGCTGTCGGACAGGATGGACGGGAAGCGCCAGGCGTCGGGCGCGATTACCGTCACCAGCCACATGGCCAGCAACACCAGGAACAACAGGTTAACCAGAAAGCTCAGCAGGTAGGCAAACAGCCCGCGGCGATCACGCCAGAGGAAGTAGTTGAGTGCCCCGATGCGGCTCCAGCCCAGGTTGCTGGTGCCCTGAAAGACGATCCCCACGATCCAGCGCGACTTCTGGCGGATCGCGTTTCGCCAGTCACGCGGGAAGTGTTCGCGCACGCAGATAACCTGGGCAAATTCACGGCTCATGCCCCAATGCCACTCGCGCTTGAGCGCCAGTTGCGGGTCGCTTATCGAATAGCGGGCAAAGATGCACTTCATGCCTTTGTGCTTGAGCCTGAAGCCGATGTCGTAGTCTTCGGTCAGGCTCTGTACATCGAATGCGATACCGTCGCCGTCTTCAAGCAGTGCCGTGATAGCCCGGCGGCTGAAGCAGGTACCGACACCTGCGCTGGGAACCTGGCCGCTGAGCGCTTCGCGGACAATGACATCCTTGCCATGGTTTTCGGCGAACTCATCGACGTAATGACCCGCCGTGAACCCGTGCCATTGGGGGGCGAAGGGGTAGACCGGTATCTGAATCATGTCCTTGTCGGGCAGCAAGTAGTTGAACAGCCGCAACTCCATCGGCGAGATGACATCCTCGGCGTCATGCAGGATGAAACCGGCGAACTCGATCCTCGCATCGCGCTGGAAGCGCAGGATCGCGTCGATGATGTTGTTCAGGCAGTCGGCCTTGCTGGTGGGACCGGGGCGGGCACAGATGACTTTGTGAACGTTGGGATAATGCAGGCACACCGCATCGACATCGGCCTGGGTTTGCGGGTCGTTGGGGTAGGTGCCGACAAAAATCTGGTAGTTCTCGTAATCGAGGGTCGAGGCTGCCAGGCGCGCCATCTCGCCAACGACGCCCACTTCGTGCCAGGCCGGCACCATGATTGCCAGCGGTTTTTCCGGTACCTCGAACAGGCGGCGCTCGTCGGCGCGCGCATATTTGTCATAGATGCGAAAGCGTCGTACGAGTTTGCGCAACCAATAGATCAGGTCGATGAACAGATCGTCGAGCCCGAGCAGGAACATCAGGCTGGCCAGTACGATGGCCAGCAGCTTGAGGCCGAACAGCACGTAGGTCAGGGCGTCGACCAGGCCCAGGCTCATGGCATCTCTCGCCCGTTGGCGTTGTCCTCGAGCCAGCGGCTCAGTCGTTCGGCAATGCGCTCGCTGGCATGCCCGTCACCGTAAGGGCTGAGCACCCGGCTCATGTGGTGGTAGAGGTCGGGCTCTTCAAGCAGGCGGCTGGTTTCCTTGACGATCCGTTCGGTCTGAGTGCCCACCAGCAATACCGTGCCACCCTCCAGCACCGAGGGGCGCTCTGTTACCTTGCGCAGCACCAGCAGTGGCTTGCCCAGTGCCGGTGCTTCTTCCTGTATTCCTCCGGAATCGCTCAGGATCAGGTAGGCGCGGTCCATCAGCCAGACAAAGTGTCGATAGTCCTGAGGTGCGACCAACAGGATGTTCGGCTGATGCGAAAGCACCGAATAGACGGCCTTCTGGACGTGCGGATTAAGATGCACCGGGTAGACGAACTGAACATCGGGGTAACGCAGGGCCAGTTCGGCTATGGCCAGGCAGATACGCTCAAAGCCATGCCCGAAGTTTTCCCGGCGATGGCCAGTGATCAGCACCATGCGCTGGTCATCGCGCAAGGCCGACAGTGGCGAGCCGGTTGCCGGTTTCCAGTGGCTGCTCTTGAGGTGTTCGCGCATCCACAGCAAGGCATCGATGACTGTATTGCCGGTCACTTCGATCTGCTCCAGCACGATCCCTTCGTGCAGCAGGTTATCGCGGGCCTTCTTGGTTGGGGGGAAATGCAGGTCGGCGATGATCGTGGTCAGACGACGATTGGCTTCCTCGGGCCAGGGCGCCTTGAGGTTTCCGGTACGCAGGCCGGCCTCGACATGGGCAATCGGGATATGGCGGTTGAAGGCGCAGAGCGCAGCGATGAAGCTGGTGGTGGTGTCGCCGTGAACAAGGACGATATCCGGTTTCACCTGCTCGTAGTAAAGGTCGAGTTTACCCAGCAACTGTTGGGATAATCCGTTGAGGCTCTGGTTGTCGGTCATGACCTGAAGGTCGATGTCGACGGTCAGGCCGAAGTCCTTCAGAACGTGATTGAGCATTTCCCGGTGTTGCCCGCTGGAGCAGATGTTCAGCGCTATGTCGGGCCATTGGCGCAATACCCTCGCCAGCGGCGCCATCTTGATCGCTTCGGGGCGTGTGCCGAAAACCATCATGACTTTATAGGGCATGTTCGTGCTCCTCATAGCCTCCTTGCGCGTGCTAAAAGTTGTACGGTAATCATTTCCTGTAAAGGTTAGATACAAGCAGTTGCCCGAAAGCTTGTCCAATCGCTTGGTCGGACGCTTGAGGCCAAGCAGCGTAGCAGGCCTGGCACAAGTCATTGACGTAGGGGGGATACCTGAGCTAGTTTCCTGTTCATGACTTTACTCCCGCATTTGCCTCAGCACAGCATTATTACCGCCATTATCGTTTTGGCGGGCTAGCTGGCACTTGCACCGAACCCGCCCTGGAGGCGGGTTCTTTCTCTCTCTCCTGGGCACTTTGAAAAAAACCAGGAGTCACCGATGACCAGCCTTACCGCTTGCCCCAGCGTACCCACCGTCTTGACCACGATGCTGTCGGACTATGTGCGCAGGATTCTTGCCGCACCGGTGTATGACCTGGCCATTGAAACACCACTGCAATCGGCCCGTGCACTATCGGCTGCCTTGGGCAACGAGGTGTTGCTCAAGCGTGAAGACCTGCAGCCCACCTTTTCCTTCAAGATCCGTGGCGCGTATACCCGACTGAGTGCCTTGACTGCCGCCCAGCGCGCCTGTGGCGTGGTCACTGCGTCGGCAGGCAATCATGCTCAAGGCGTTGCCTTGGCGGCCCGCGAGTTGGCCATGACCGCCACCATCGTAATGCCAACCACCACCCCTGAACTGAAGGTCGAAGGTGTGCGCTCCCGTGGTGGCCACGTGGTGTTGCACGGTGACAGCTTCCCTCAAGCCCTGGCTCATGCGCTGACGTTGGCCGACACCGAGGGCATGACCTTTGTGCCGCCCTTCGATGACCCGGACGTCATTGCCGGGCAGGGCACTGTCGCCATGGAAATCCTTCGTCAGCAGCCTGGCAACCTGGATGCGATCTTTGTGCCGGTCGGTGGTGGTGGGTTGATCGCGGGGATCGCGGCGTATGTGAAGTACCTGCGTCCGCAGGTCAAGGTCATTGGTGTCGAGCCGGCGGACTCCAACTGCCTGCAAGCGGCCATGGCGGCCGGGGAGCGGGTGGTACTGTCACAGGTCGGCAGTTTCGCTGACGGTGTGGCCGTGGCGCAGATCGGTGCGCATTGTTTTGACGTGTGCCGTCACTTCGTGGATGAGGTGATCACTGTTGGCAACGATGAAATCTGCGCGGCGATCAAGGATATCTACGATGACACCCGTTCGATCACCGAACCATCGGGCGCATTGGCCGTCGCCGGCATCAAGCGGTATGTGGCATCGCGCGGTGTGAAGGGGCAGACGCTGGTGGCCATCGACTCGGGGGCCAACGTCAACTTCGACCGACTGCGTCACGTAGCCGAGCGCGCAGAACTGGGGGAGCAACGTGAAGCGATCATCGCGGTGACCATCCCGGAACAACCGGGCAGCTTCAGGGCGTTTTGCCAGGCACTGGGCAAGCGTCAGATCACCGAATTCAATTACCGCTATTACCCCGGCAAGGAGGCTCGCCTGTTCGTGGGCGTACAAACCCACCCCCAGCGGGATCCTCGTGCGCAGTTGTTGGCGAGCCTGCGTGATCAGGGCTACAGCGTGCTCGACCTGACGGATAACGAACTGGCCAAGCTACACATTCGTCACACGGTTGGCGGCCATGCTGGCCCCAGTGCCAACGAACGGGTCCTGCGCTTTGAGTTTCCAGAGCGCCCAGGCGCCTTGCTGGCGTTCCTTGAACGGCTGGGCAAGCGCTGGAACATCAGCCTGTTTCACTACCGTAACCACGGTGCGGCTGAGGCCCGGGTATTTACCGCTCTTGAAGTGCCAGAAGAGGAGCGTGCCGAGTTACCCGCGATGCTGGACGCCATAGGCTATCGCTACTGGGACGAAACGGATAATCCGGCCTACCAGTTGTTTCTGGGTTAAGCCCAGCGTTGCCTCAGATCAACACGCCGTTCAGCCTACAGGTAGATCCTGAGTGCAATCGCACATTGCATGAGGGATCGGACCATGAGCAGTACGTTTTTCATTCCAGCGGTCAACATCATGGGCATCGATTGCCTGGCAGAGGCAATGGATGCCATTGCCGGCTACGGTTTTCGCAAGGCCTTGATCGTCACCGATAGCGGCCTGGCCAAGGCCGGTGTTGCCGACAGGATTTCCGAGCAGCTGGCGGTGCGCGACATCGATGCCGCCATTTTTGACGGTGCCAAACCCAACCCCAGCATCGCCAATGTTGAGCAAGGGCTGGCCCTGCTGCAGCGTGAGCGCTGTGACTTTGTCATTTCATTGGGCGGTGGTTCGCCCCATGACTGTGCCAAGGGCATCGCGCTGTGTGCCACCAACGGCGGGCATATCCGTGACTACGAAGGTGTCGACCGTTCAGCCAAGCCGCAATTGCCACTGATTGCGATCAACACCACCGCCGGCACCGCCAGTGAAATGACTCGTTTCTGCATCATCACCGACGAGGCCCGCCACGTAAAAATGGCCATTGTCGACCGTAACGTGACACCGCTGTTGTCGGTCAACGACCCGGCGTTGATGGTGGCTATGCCGAAGTCACTGACCGCTGCAACCGGTATGGATGCGCTGACCCATGCGATTGAGGCGTATGTGTCGACGGCAGCCACGCCGATTACCGATGCCTGCGCGCTGAAAGCGATAGCGTTGATCAACGAGAACCTGCGTCAGGCCGTTAACGAAGGCTCCGACCTCAAGGCCCGCGAGAACATGGCCTATGCGCAGTTCCTGGCGGGCATGGCATTCAACAATGCCTCGCTGGGGTATGTGCATGCGATGGCTCATCAGTTGGGTGGCTTCTATGACTTGCCGCATGGCGTCTGTAATGCCGTGCTGCTGCCTCATGTACAGCGCTTCAACGCCAGCGTCAGTGCCACGCGCTTGCGCGATGTGGCCACGGCCATGGGTATCGAAACCAACGGCCTGACCCCGGAGCAGGGTAGTGATGCGGCCATCGCCGGGATCGTCAGCCTGGCACGGGCTATCGACATTCCGGTTGGCCTGGCGGTGCTCGGTGCCCGCGAAGAGGATATCCCGACGCTGGCGGCCAATGCGCTGAAAGACGCCTGCGGCCTGACCAACCCACGTCCGGCGAACCAGGCCGAGATTGAGGCCATCTTCAAGGCTGCGTTCTGATGTAACGCTGGCGCCGGTCAGCCCGGCGCCACGTTGTGGTCATTGGCAGCGGTTGCACGAAGTGAACTGCGACCACTGCGCAATCCTGCGCATGACCTGCAGGCGGATAACCAGAACGCTACCTTGAAATGTCCGCGTGGCCCGGTATTTATTACGAGTGAGGTTAGGCTCGTGAAAACCACCATTTGACTTTTCGTTTAACAGGGAGCGCAAACAAATGAATGAATATACAAATAAACGCAATCCATCCAATAAAGGGGGGCTCTGAGGTTATCTCTGGTCGATGCCCCAGAAACAGGAAGTCATTATTTTGAAGTATCTCTATGTAAGGGATCACAAAAAAGCCATTAAATACCAGGCAGGAATAAAATTTGGCGTAGCTTAAATCGCTGCCAGATAGGTGTACCTTTAGTAGGTAGGCCGCACTAATCCCGAAAATGGCTAAGACAGGGAAGAACCACAAAATCATTTGCCAGGCTCTTGAAATGATTGCTTTACTGTCTGAAAGTCGGTATACGCTTCAAAAGCCATCGCGCCAGTGCCCATGCCGTTATAGGAGCGCATATAGTCTGTCCTGATGTATCTAAATAAGCGCCAGGCATCCGGCTTTAATACGTATCGACCGAGGGCATATGCAGACAGCCCTAAATCGGCCGAACCATAGGCTATGTTCCCTTCAAGATGACCATAACCAACTGCTGTTGCTGCTATGTGATATCCCTTCCTGATTGGACCTTCGGTGTCCGTACGATCGTCTAAAAGATTGCGCCCGTTTTCATAAACGTTGTTTGCTCCATGGGCTATCATCGGCACACCCGCCAAGAGACATAGCGTACCGGCTGAGCCATAGCATATCCCTGCGCCTGTTATAATCTGCATTGCCCCGGCGATTGTGCCGGCGCCTTTTTTTGCAGCCTCCCATGACTGACTCAGCAAGCTGCTCTGTTCATTTTTTATAGCTGCCAGACCTTGTTCAGGGCTCTTTTTGCCCTGTGCAACATCATTAACAATGCTTCTTGCGTAGTAAGATACCTCGCGGGTAAATTGCAAGCGCAATGTGCCATCTTCAATGTGGCGGGCGCCTAATGTGCAGGCTTGATTAGTCAAGTTGCCAGCGGCCTTGCTTACAGCCCAGTAATCGCAGCTGTTTGGCTTGCAATTATTCTTTAACTGACCCATTCGTTACATCCCCATGAACGGTACTCGCCGAACGGTAAAATTCGCTAGAAGTTAGCAGTGCGGTTTGTTTCTTCTCTAGCCCTGTCGGTGATCGGCATATAATCGTGGTTCGCCATACCTACCACTCCTTTTAATCAGCTGAACATCCTATTCCAAGGGTTTCAGATGCGCTGTAGGGAGTTTCCGAAAAGCTATCCGAAATTATGTCGCAATGCGGTCTAGCGGCTCGGTAAACGAAACCGTCCGGTGTATGTCTACGGACACGCCACGAACCAGGCCGAGATTGAAGCCATCTTTGAGGCTGCGTTCTGATGTAAAGCTGGCGCCGGGCTGACCGGCGCCACGTTGATCAAACCACCCACGACAGCAGCATGATGAAGATGATGCCGACCACGGAGAGGATGGTTTCCATCATGCTCCAGGTCTTGAACGTCTGCGCTACGGTCATGTTGAAGTACTGCTTCACCAGCCAGAACCCCGCATCGTTGACGTGAGACAGGATCAACGAGCCAGCCCCGGTGGCCAGTACTAGCAATTCGCGGTTCACTCCGGGAATCATCCCGATCACCGGCGCAACAATTCCGGCGCCTGTGATGGTTGCGACTGTCGCTGATCCTGTGGCGATGCGAATCACCGCCGCTACCAGCCACGCGAGCATGATCGGCGAAATCTGCGCCTGGACGGCCATCTGCCCGATGACATTGCCGACACCGGTATCGACCAGCATTTGCTTGAAGCCACCACCGGCGCCAACGATCAGCACGATGGCGGCAGTAGGGGCCAGGCTTTGGTCCAGCAGTTTCATGATCTGCTGGCGGTTGAACCCGCGGGCTGAGCCAAAGGTATAGAACGCCAGCAACAGTGCGGCGAGCAGGGCGGTGATCGGGTGTCCGATCAGGTCCATCCACTGGCGGAAGATATGCTCGGCGGGCAGCACAACGTCGGCGAAGGTTTTCAGCAGCATCAGGAACACCGGCAGCAGCACGGTCATCAGCGTCACGCTGAAGCTCGGCAGGTTCTGCTGATCGGACTCACGCGCAATCTGCTCCATCAATGCCTGTGAGGGTGAGCCTGGGATATAACGCGAGATGAAGTTGCCATACAGCGGGCCAGCGATGATGGCGGTCGGCAGGGCAACGATCAGTCCGTAGAAAATCGTCTTGCCAATATCAGCATTGAAAATGCCAATCGCCAGCAGCGGACCTGGATGTGGCGGCACCAACCCGTGTACCACTGACAGGCCGGCGAGCAGCGGGATGCCGATCTTGATCAGCGACACACCGGAGCGTCGGGCAACGATGAACACCAGCGGGATGAGCAAGACGAAACCGATCTCGAAGAACAGCGGAATGCCCACCAGAAAGGCCGCGAACATCATGGCCCAATGGACGTACCGTTTGCCGAACGCACGGATCAGTGTCTGTGCGATCTGGTCGGCCCCGCCAGAGTCGGCCATCAGTTTGCCGAGCATGGTACCCAGTGCCAGGACAATACCGACGAAACCGAGCACACCGCCGAAACCGTCTTGAAATGACTTCATCACCTTGGCCACCGGCATGCCGGAGGTCAGGCCGAGGAAACCGGCAGCCAGTGTCAGGGCGACGAAGGGGTGGACTTTAAAGTAGGTAATCAGCAGCACCAGGCCGATGATGGTGAGCAGGGCGTCCAATAGCAGGTACGTGTCAGTTGCCAGTCCGAACATGGTTCAGAGCCTCATATTGTCTTTATTTTGGGCAGTATGGGTGGTGCTTGAAATGCCTGAGATAGCGCTATCTTTGGTGAACCGAAAAATCAGCCGTGGTCAGGCTGTTTGCGCCAGTACCGACTCACCGCAGGGCTTTAGCCATTGGTCCACCCTGGTTGCCAACTGATCGACCGGCAAGGTGGCATCCAGCACTAGTGTCAGCGGCTCGTCATGGGGGGCTTCAAGCGCTGCGAACTGGCTGTCGATCAGGCTGGCGGGCATGAAATGCCCCGGACGGGCGCGGACGCGCCGGGTGGCTTCTTCAGGGGACAATTCGAGGAAGACGAAACACAACGCCGGCACGGCATCACGCAAGGTCTGCCGGTAACGTTGCTTGAGGGCCGAGCAGGTGAGAATAGGGCGCTCGCCCGCGGCGATCGTAGCCTGCAGCTCTTCAGCCAGGCGTATCAACCAACCGGCGCGGTCGTGGTCGTCGAGTGGAATGCCTGCGCTCATTTTTTCGATGTTGGCGGCTGGATGAAAGGCATCGCCTTCGATCAAGTGCCCACCACTGCGTTCGGCAATAGCTGAACCAATGCGGCTCTTGCCGCATCCAGCTACACCCATTACCACTATCGCGGCCTGGGAAGTGTTCATCGGTACCTCCTGCAGAGCAAGATAGCGCTGTCTTTTGCCGGTAGAAAGATTGGCTCGGACGCTACCTGCCCAGATGTTATTGATTTTGTATTAGCAGTCTGGGTGTTCCTTGCAGCACGCACGCAGTTTTGCATTGCCTGACGCATGAGACAGCGCTACCTTAGTGCTCGTTCCCCATTCTTTGCAAGACAAAAATATCAGGCCCATGACCCGAATCGGCTCCCGCACTACCGGTCGTCCCACCCTGGCAGAAGTGGCCAGGCTTTCCGGGGTTTCCCCGATCACAGCGTCCCGCGCATTGCGCGGTGTCAGTACGGTTGCCCCGGAGCTGGTAGAAAAAGTCCAGGTGGCCGCGGCGACACTGGGCTATGTCGCCAACCCGGCTGCGCGTGCGTTGGCTTCGGCGCAAAGCCAGTCGGTGGTCGTGCTGATTCCGTCGTTGTCCAACCACTTGTTCATCGACACGCTCGAAGCGATCCATGAGGTCATGCGCCCGCGCGGGTTGGAGGTACTGATCGGTAACTACCACTACGACCTTGCCGAAGAGGAGAACCTGATCCGCAACTACCTGGCCTATCAACCCTGCGGCATTCTGCTGACTGGCTTCGATCGCACCGAGGCAGCGCAGCGGATGTTGAGCGCCAGTGCTGTGCCCTGCGTACACATGATGGAACTTGGCAACGCAGAAGGGGTGATCTCGGTAGGGTTCTCCCAGCGCGACGCTGGCCGCGCTGCCGCGCAACACCTGTTGGCCCGGGGGCGACGCAGGCTGGGCTTTATCGCCGCACAGCTGGATCCTCGTGTCATGCAGCGGGCTGAAGGTTTTCGAGAGGCGTTGGCCGAAGCGGGGCTGCAAGCGCCGGAGCTGGAGTTGCTGGCACCACAACCCTCATCCATTGGCCTGGGCAGTGAGCTGTTCAGCCAATTGATTGCCCAACACCCTGACCTCGACGGGATTTTCTTCTGTAACGACGACCTGGCGCAGGGTGCGATATTTCAAGCGTTGCGCCAGGGGATTTCAGTGCCAGAGCGTGTCGCGATGGTGGGGTTCAACGACTTGCCATCATCGGCTCACCTGGTACCCCGGTTGACCTCGATACGAACACCACGCGCCGCTGTCGGGCGTTGCGCGGCGCAAGCACTGCTGGCGGTGCTGGACGGCAAGAAAGGCGTGCAATCGGCACAGGACCTGGGCTTCGAGCTGGTTGTTCGCGAAAGCACCTGAGCCTGTGCTGAACGAATGCAGGGTGATGGCTTTTTGCTTGCGAGTGGCTAAGGGTAATCTATGCTCGGCAAAAAACGGCAAGGAGCTGAATGGCATGTTTGATTCTCATCGTAAGGCCGATCTTGCAGAAATCGAGCGGTGTAATCGGGCATTGGCTGATGCAAACGGGAAGTTGACCGCTATCAGCCAATCCATGGCGATCATCGAGTTCAGCCCGGACGGGGTGATACTCGAGGCCAACGACAACTTTTGCCTCACTATGGGCTACACCCTTGAGGAAATACGCGGCAAGCATCACCGTATCTTCTGCGAAGAAACGTTCGCCAAGAGTGAAGCCTATCGCCAGTTCTGGCGTGACCTGGCCCATGGCAACCCCTTGAGCGGCACCTTTGCGCGGTTGACCAAGGCCGGGCAGGAGGTTTGGCTTGAAGCCAGCTATATGCCGGTATTCGACGCTGACCGACATCTGACCCGTATCATCAAGGTGGCCTCGAACGTCACCCAACGGGTGACCCAGGAGCACGAGGCCAAGAGCCTGATAAATGCTATCAGCCGCTCCATGGCGGTCATCGAGTTTACCCCCGAAGGCAGGGTGATCCATGCCAACGAAAACTTCCTCACGACCATGGGTTATCGTCTGGACGAAGTGGTCGGTCGGCACCATGGCCTGTTTTGCCTGCCACGTGAGCGCGAGTCGGCAACTTACCGGGAGTTCTGGGCCTCGCTGAACCGTGGCGAATACCATTCGCACCGTTTTGAACGGGTCAACAAACGGGGGCAGGTTGTGTACCTGGAGGCGTCCTACAATCCGATCTTCGATACCAAGGGACGGTTGTACAAAGTGGTCAAGTTCGCCCGCGACATCACGGCCCAGGTCAGTACCCAGCAGTCTGCAGCGGAGGCCGCTCATGCGACCTCATTGCAAAACGATGCCTGTGCGCGAAAAGGTTCACAGGTCGTCCAGCAGGCGGTTCACGTGATCGAAGAGATCTCCGAAGAGCTCAACGCGGCTGCGCGCAACCTTGATGCCGTCAGCCAGCAATCCAAACTGATTGCGCAGATCGTCCAGACCATTGGCGGTATCGCCGACCAGACCAACCTGCTGGCACTCAATGCGGCCATCGAAGCCGCGCGTGCAGGCGATCATGGCCGTGGATTCGCGGTAGTTGCCGACGAGGTACGTAGCCTGGCTTCACGGACCAGCAAGGCCACGTTGGAGATCGTCGATGTCGTGCAGCAGAATCAAGACCTGTCGCTGAACGCAGTGGCGAGCATGCAGTCGAGCCTGTCTCGCACCGGGCGTGGTGTTGAGCTGGCAAACGAGGCGGGTGAGGTGATTCTGGAGATCCAGCAAGGCTCGCAGCATGTGGTCGATGCAATCAGTCAGATCAACTCGACACTCATGCTGAAGTGAGCCTAGTGGGTTGGGGTGCGTTGATTCAAATGCGCATCCAGGTCGGTCATGCTCTTTTCCAGTTTCAGGATCAGGGCGTGCAGTTCCTGTTGCGAGGGTTTTCCGGCGCAGGCCTGCTCTAGGGCTTCACAACACTGCACGACGCCGCGGGCCTTGAGCATTTTGGCCCCCCCTTTGATCCGATGCGCCAGTGCACGCACATCCTGATGCGTGGGAGAAGCGCCAAGTGACTGCAGTGCCTCAAGGTCTTTGGCGTTGCTCTCTGCCAGTTCCCCCAACAGGCGTGTGATCAGTTTCGGATCGCCCAGTGTCAGGTAGCGCAGGTTGTCGATATCGAAGCCGCTGCTGTCTGCGCTGGATGCGCTGTCTACAGGGCCAAGGCCACTTGCAGGTGCAGGATCGGCTTGAGGGCCGGCCCCGGCTGTCTGCAACTGGCGGCGCAACTCGTTCAGGCCGATGGGTTTGAACAGGCAGTCATTCATGCCGGAGGCCAGGCAGCGTTCTCGCTCTTCAGCTTGGGCATTGGCGGTCAGGCCGAGGATCAAGCAGGGGGGCAGGTTGTTCTCGGCTTCTGCACTGCGAATACGCCGGGTCAGTTCATGCCCGTCCATGATGGGCATGTTGCAGTCGCTGATAACTACATCGAAACGCTGGTTCTGCCATGCTTGTAACGCACGGCTGCCGTCATCCGCCAGGGTGACATCATGCCCCAGCACGCTCAGTTGCTTTTCAAGCAGCATCAGGTTGGCGGGGTAGTCGTCGACGACCAGAATGCTCAGCTTCGGACTGATGCCGTTCTGCGGCGCGTCCTCGGTTGGCAGGGTTGCCACGCTACTGGGGTCTATTCGTGGCAGGTAAAGCTCAATACAGATCCGGGTGCCTTGGCCAAGTGTGCTGTGCAACGTCAGGCGCCCACCCATGAGTTCACACAGTGTGCGGCTGATCACTAGCCCCAGCCCGGTACCTTGCTGGGAGCGCTGATGACTGGCTTGCACAAAGGGGCTGAACAAGCGGGCCTGGTCTTCGAGGCTGATGCCGACACCGGTGTCTTCCACGTCAAGCTGCAGGTCCATGTGCGGGTCTGAAGAGGTGCTGTCAGCGCGCAGGCTGACGGTGACATGGCCGTGTTCGGTGAACTTGATGGCATTGCTCAACAGGTTCGACAGTACCTGCCGGAAACGCAGGGGGTCGATCAATACCAGGCCGGGCAAGGGCCTTTGCAAGTCGGATCGCAACGTCAGCCCCTTGAGCCTTGCACTGCCTTCATGCATGCGCACGGTCGCGTCAATCACGGCCAGCAGGTCGGTCGGCTGAGGTGTCAGGGTCATGTGCCCTGACTCGATCCGGGCGATGTCAAGAATATCGCCGATCAGTTCCAGCAGGCCATTGGCAGCATCAGAGGCAACCTTCAGTGAAGCGGGGTCTGCGCGGTCTTGTTCGGCATCGATGACGGCCAGCTCCAACAGGCCGATGACTGCGTTCATCGGCGTTCGGATCTCATGGCTCATGGTTGCCAGAAAGGTACTTTTGGCCCTGTTGGCTGAATCGGCCTGTTCTTTGGCTTCACGTAACTCTTTAAGCAAGCGTTTGCTGAAACCCAACTGTTCCTGCAGCGCCTGTTCGGCCTCGGTACGTTGTCGAATCAGTTTGCGCAGGTAGTGGTTCCAGAAAAAAATGGCGCCAATCACCAGGCCGGCGCCGATCAGAATCTGCAGGATCAGTGCACGGTAGTTCTGCCAACGGTCATTGCTGATCAGTGCATTGGTTCGCCAGCGGTTGGTCAACTGGACCATCTCGTCCGGGGGGATGCTCAGCAGCGCCTTGTTAAGAATCGAATGCAGAACCGTGGCATCGGGCGCGGTGGCGAAGGCGGCGGTAACCGGTGTATCACCCAGCGTTGCACAGATCCGCAGACTGTCCTTGAACAACCTGCGAGTGAAGTAGACGGCATTCAAGTGAGTGCTGATGGCGGCATCTGCCCGGCCTTGAGCGACGTACTCCATCAGCGCCATGGCATTGGGCGCCTCGACCAACTGAATATCCGGGTGCTGCTTCAACAACTGGTCCTTGAACGCATAGTCGCGCACCACCGCCAGGCGTCGGTCCTTGAGCTGCTCAAGGCTCTGCGGTGCATCCTCGCGCAGGCTGGTGACAATCACTTGGGGGTTGGCCAGGTAGGGGCGGGTAAAATTGAGCCGGGCTTGCCGGGACGGGCCATACATCAGCGCCCCTGCTATGTCAGCCTGGCCATGTTCAACCTGCTCGATGATTGCCGATACCGAGGGAGCATCTACAAATTCGAACCTCAAGCCGGTGCGTAATGTGATCTGCTCCAGCAAGTCAACGGTGATACCGCGAAAGTGCTGGTTGTCATCCATGAACGTAAGCGGCGCGTAGGTGCTGTTCACTGCAACCCGTGCGATGGGGTGTTGTTCAATCCAGGCACGCTCAGTCGCATTCAGCGATGACGCTTCGCGGTTGAGCAGGATGCTCGCGTTACCACTGCTCCAGCGGCGCAGTACGTTCAGGCGGTCGCTGTCAGCGATATTGCCCAGGGCCTGGTTGACCAGGCGTAGCAAGGTCTGATTGTCGCGGGACAGCGCGAAGGAAAAACTGCTTCGATCATTTTTGACAAAATGCGAGATCCGCAAGCTGTCTTGAAAGTACCGGCCAATCAGATAGTCAGAACTGACGACATCACCGAAATAGGCCTCGGCCTGGCCCAAGGCCACGGCAGAAAGGGCGCTCAGGGTCGAGTTATAGAGTTGCAAGCGGGCAGCAGGGTAAAGCTGGCGAACCTCGGCCTCTGGCAGGTAGTGGTCCACCATGGCCAATGTCACGTTTGCCAGTGGGTCCTCTGCACTGCGGGGTTTGCCCAGTGGGGTGACAATGATGGGCTGGTCGTCGGCATACGGCTGACTCAGGATCAGCGTAGTGTCTGCCGCCTCATAGCCGTTGGCGCTGCCCAGCAGGTCGATGCGGCCTGCATCCAGGGCGGCGATGGCCTCACGGCGGCTTGAGAAACGTTGCACTTCAATCGGAATTTTCAACTGCTCGCCGAGCAGGCCTGCGTAATCGGCAGTCAGGCCCTCATAGTCGGTCTGGCTGAGGTTGATGTCGAACGGAGGGTAGTCCGGCGCCGAGGTGCCCAATACCAGCGTGCGCTTGTCTTTCAACCACTGACGGTCATCCTCCGACAGCGACAAGGGTTTACTGCTGCTCAAGGAGCGGGCGAGCAGCGTGCGCGGTTCGCCCTGGCTATCAGCGAAGGTGTGACTGGCTGTCAGCAATACCAGACAGCAGGCCAGAAGGGCCAGCCTCGGGCGCTTCATAGCATATTACGGTTGGCCAGATCGACCATTTCGACCAGCGAATTGACCTGTAGCTTCTCCATGATTCGGGTTTTGTAGGTACTGATGGTCTTTGGGCTGAGCTGAATGTCGTCAGCGATATCTTTGTTGGAGCGGCCTTTGGCGAGCAAGCGCAGCACGACCATTTCTTGAGCGGACAACTCTTCCAGGCGCTGCTTCTCAGTGCTCATCGGGCCGCGCAAGGACATGTCAGGGAAGTAGGAGTAACCGGACACAACCGCTTTCAAGGCCGCCATCAGGGAGTCGGCCGTCTCTTCCTTTTGAACAAAGGCGGAAGCACCTGCATCCAGGCACCTTCGGGCGTACAGCTCTGCTGCCTGTCCGGTGTACACCACAATGCGCGGCGGCTGATCCGCTTTCAGCAGACGCTGGATCACACTCAGGCCATCACGGCGTGGCAGCCCAAGGTCAAGAATGACAACGTCGGGTTTGAGCTTTTCAACCAACTGAATAGATTCTGCGCCGTCGCCGCACTCGCCCAGGACCTGGTGCCGCTGCTGTTCCAGCAGCATCTTCAAGCCAATACGAATAGTGGGGTGATCGTCGACGATTAAGACCTTCGCCATGCGCAACTCCTTGTCGTGAATGTGGGCCTTTTCTTGATTCTCTCAGGAAGGCGCGCCAGGCCGTTGTCGGCAAGCAGCGTACGATACGCAGAATAATAGCCAATGAGTATGGAGAGTATAGGAGCGTAGAAAAATATAGGTTGTTTAAGTGAAAAATCCTACGATCAAGGTGAAGCATGCCTAACTGCTATTGGAAAAACCGGAATCGCGGCCTCATATGAAGACGCGTTTCGGTGTGTCCTGCAGTTGAGAGGCTACTTGCTCGAGCGGGTTGGACAGCCGCTTTCCTTGACGATGCGTTGTTTCGAAGCAGGGTTGCGCACTAATGCTGCACCAACTCGTGGCGGACGGGCCGTTAGTTGACCGCCACAGTTTGGGCAGAGGCCCTTCAATTCATTGTTGT
This sequence comes from Pseudomonas sp. HLS-6 TE3448, assembly GCF_053629555.1. Taxonomy (NCBI): domain Bacteria; kingdom Pseudomonadati; phylum Pseudomonadota; class Gammaproteobacteria; order Pseudomonadales; family Pseudomonadaceae; genus Pseudomonas; species Pseudomonas sp. HLS-6 TE3448. The sequence goes on from NZ_JBRJIO010000001.1 coordinate 3,843,602, forward strand.
TGCAGTCTCGACAATAAGTGCATTCGAAGGAGCAGATGAACGCGTCCTGGCTGTCGCCAGGCAGATCGGTACCACAGCATTCACAGTTGGGGCGCAGTTCAAGCATGGTCGACTCCTTCATACTCAGTGAGTGTGCTGTCGCACACAGGTCGTCTAAGGCCGGTAGAGGTGTGCGTGGCCGGCACGGTATAGCGCCGATTCGGCAAAGGCATCTGCTGCCAGTACCCGTCCTACCAGAATCAATGCAGTACGCCGGAAGCCTTTGGCCTGGACTTGCGTCAGGATATCGTCCAGCGTGCCTTTGACCCAGTCCTGGTCCGGCCAGGTCGCACGGTGCACGACCGCGATTGGACAGTCCCCGCCATAGTGGGGGCGCAATTCTTCGACAATCTTTGCCAGGTGCTGCACTCCCAAGTGTATGGCAAGCGTAGCCTTGTGTGCGGCCAGGCTGGCCAGTTCCTCGCCAGCGGGCATCGGCGATTTGTCGGCATAGCGCGTGAGGATGACGCTCTGCGAAACCTCTGGCAGGGTCAGCTCGCAACCGAGTAAAGCGGCACTGGCGGCAGCAGCGGTGACACCGGGAATGATCTCGAAGGGAATCGCCAGTTCGCGCAAATGGCGAATCTGCTCACCAATGGCCCCATACAGGCTCGGGTCGCCACTGTGTACCCGGGCCACATCCTGGCCTTTGGCATGGGCTTCACGCATGGCCTCGATAATTTGCGCCAGGTGAAGCTCAGCGCTGTTGATCACGGTTTCGGCACGGTGCCCTTCGAGCACGGCAGCGGGCACCAGGGATCCAGCATAGATAATGACCGGGCAGCGATGAATCAGGCGCTGGCCCTTGACGGTAATCAGCTCCGGGTCGCCGGGGCCGGCACCGATGAAATAGACGGTCATGGGGTGAATCCTGAAGGTAAGGTCGATGCGAGGCGCAGATTATCCGTCAAAGGACGCGCCGCAGGCCAATGCCAGGGTGGCATTAAGGCTGGCATGGCGTGGAACAAGGAGCTGTGCAGGCATTGAGCCGTAGTGCTCGGCCAATGCAAGTGCAGCACTTTCAGCGACGCTGTAACAGCCGCTGTGGGCGAAGGCGGTGAGCGAACGGTGGGTCAGGCGTGATTCAAAGGTGGCTAACTGGGCAGCGCTGAAAAACAGCAGTGGAATGCCGAGTTGAGCGGCGAGGGCATGCAGGCCGGCCTCCTCGCTTTTCAGTTCGATACTGGCAAGGCCAAGCAGGTTATCGTGGCTGAGGCCATGGGCCTGCAGGGTTTGATCCAGTAGATCGCTCAAGGCTGCCACCGAACAGCCTCGGCGACAGCCCAACCCGGCGAATACTCGCAACGGATTGGGCCGTTCAGGCATTACGCCTGGCTCTGGCGACGGTAGAGCCAACTGCTGATCAAGCCCAATGCCAGCCAGAAGGCAGCGTTGGTCAGCAGTGAGGCGAGTTTGAATTCGGCCTCCAGTGCTTCCGGAGCCAAGGCCTCATGCGCGTCTGGCTGTGGTGCACCGATTACATGAGGGATGACCAGCAGTACGGCGCCCAGTAACTTGAGCAAACCGTTGTTGGCGAATGCAATAAGCCCCAAGCCAATGGCGGTGGCCGCTGCAGTACCGATCCACCAGAATTGGCGTTGCGCCAGATCGGCCGCGGCCGTTCCTGGCAACTCCGCTGGCAAGCCCAGCGTGGGCGCCAGGCAGAACACCGCAAAGCCTGCCAGGCCCCACAGTACGCCTGCGGCCCAACCAGCAGGCGCACGCAAGGTATACAGCCCCGCCAGTACCAGGGCAAAACCGACGGCCACTACCAGGTTGCTACCGGTCGTGGCCAGCAGCCGTTGCCAGCCGTCTTCGGGGGCCCAGGCTTGCGCATCGTGATGATGTTCGGCGGTACCCGCATCATGGCTGTGGGTTTCGACTGCAGGCGCTGCACTCTCGTAGGCTTCCGCCTTGATAATCAGCGGGGTGACCCACAGGCTTTGCAGCAAGGTCAGCAGCAGGGCAGCGAGCAGGCCGGTGAAGCCGGCCGTGCGGACAATGTGCTTGATCATGGCGCTGTCCCTTAGTGGCAAGGAAACGCGGCGCTGTGACGGGTGTCATGGGCAGCGTTGTGAACCGCCTCGATGTGCGAAAAACCCGCGAAGTAAACCAGGCACAAGCCCAGCAGCGATGCGCCGATAGCGACGACCAGGCGCTGGCTGCGAGTGGTACTGATGGCGGCGGAGTGGCTGTGGGCGGTTGTGACGGGCATGGTGCTTTCCTCTGAGGGGTTATCAGCAGCAGGCATGCGCAAGAAACCCATGGGCGGACTCACCCAGAGGTTGCAACAGCGCCCGCCCACCGCGGGTTTGTCAATTCTGTACTGGGCCGGTCTCCGGGCTTGCGAGGGCTGGCACTGTGCTTAGCCTGGAGCGTCACCTTCCCATGCCGCGTTGCTGGCACAGTGGTCTAGACGCTTTCCTCGCTTACCGTTGCGGGGGCAGCACCGGCATTGTCGCGCGTAACTCAGGCCGCGACGCACCGGTTTCCCGTTTCACCTCGTTAAAGGCACCCAAACGAAGGAGGTAGCAAATCATGGGCGCAGGTGCGCGTCAATCACAACGACGGTTGACCGACCCTGAACGACTGCGTAGCCTTGCCGTTTCGAGGTTCTCCGGTCAGCCCGGAGCTAAGACGGGAACGCGGTTTAAGCCGCGGCTGCCCCCGCAACTGTAAGCGTTGCAAAGCCTGGCATTGCCACTGCGTAGTTTTGCGGGAAGGCGCCGGTGCCGCTGGTATGTTCGCCAGCACGACGCAAGCCAGGAGACCTGCCTCGGACAGTTTCCGACATTCAACCGGGCGGGGTGATCCGGTAGCGAACGCGCACGGGCACATGACCCCCGTGGTTTTCGTCGTGCCCGCCCGCCATTGCTGCCAAGGGCAACGACATGAAAACACTGGCAAAACTCCCCGTCACCATCGTCACCGGCTTTCTCGGCTCGGGCAAAACCACGCTGTTGCGGCATATGCTCGACAATGCACAGGGTCGCCGTATTGCAGTCATCGTCAATGAGTTTGGCGAGCTGGGCATCGACGGTGAAATCCTCAAGCAATGCAGCATCGGCTGTACTGAAGAAGAGGCGAGCGGCCGGGTGTACGAGCTTGCCAACGGCTGCCTGTGCTGCACCGTGCAGGAAGAGTTCTTCCCGGTCATGCGCGAGCTGGTGGCGCGTCGTGGCGACCTGGACCATATCCTCATCGAAACCAGTGGCCTGGCCCTGCCAAAGCCTCTGGTACAAGCCTTCCAGTGGCCGGAAATCCGTAACGCCTGCACGGTCGATGCGGTCATTACCGTGGTCGACAGCCCGGCCGTGGCTGCCGGTACGTTTGCGGCGTATCCGGACCAGGTGGATGCCCAGCGTAAACTCGACCCGAACCTGGACCACGAGTCCCCGCTGCATGAACTGTTTGCCGACCAGCTGGCCAGTGCCGATCTGGTGGTACTGAACAAGGCCGACCTGATCGAGGCGCATGCCTTGGCAGCGGTACGCGCCGAAGTGGCCGAAGAGCTGCCACCCGCGGTCAAAGTCGTCGAGGCCAGCAGTGGCCGTCTACCGCTTGAAGTCTTGCTCGGATTGGCTGCGGAATCGGAAGCGCACATTGACGGTCGTCGCACTCACCATGACAGCCATCATGACGGCGAAGACCATGATGATCATGACCACGACGCTTTCGACTCCATTTCGATTGAGCTGCCTGAATCCGACGAGAGCTTGCTGCTTGATGCCTTGACCCAACTGGTCGTACGTCACGGCATCCTCCGCGCCAAAGGCTTTGCAGCCATTCCGGGCAAGCCGATGCGCCTGCTGATCCAGGGTGTCGGTACGCGTTTCGACAAGCACTTCGATCGTGCCTGGCGCGCAGACGAGCCGCGCAGTACCCGTCTGGTACTGATCGGCCAGGCGCTGGATGGTGCGACACTGGAAGCTGAACTGCGTACAGCGCTGGGCGCCTGACCCATGCACCTGCTGCGGACCCAGCCCGGCGGCTTTGTGCCGGATGACAGTATTGCCGACTTGGGCCAGACACCCGCCGAGCTGGTTATTCTCTGCAGCGGTGATTCACACCTGGCACTGCTGGCCGAAACGGCCCGGCAATTGCCGGAGGATTATCCCAGCCTGCGTCTGGCCAACCCGATGCAGGTGCAGAATCATGCGTCGGTAGACCTGTATGTTGACCAGGTGCTGCGCCATGCCAAGGTCATTTTGGTGTCGCTACACGGCGGCATTGGGTATTGGCGTTATGGCGTCGAGCAGTTGGTGGCATTGGCTGCCCAAGGCGTGCAGTTGATCCTGGTGCCGGGGGATGACCGTCCGGATCCGGAGTTGAGCAGCCTTGGCAACGTGCCGGCGGCAGACGCGGAGCGGCTCTGGCACTTTCTGCGGCAGGGCGGCAAGGCCAACGCGCTGAACCTCTTCAAATGCATGGCCAATCAATGGCTTGGGCGTGACTACAGCTGGGATATCCCCCAGCAGCTGCCCCGCACGGTGGTGTATCACCCGCAGCGCGAGGCGGCGGTACTGGACGACTGGTTCGCTGACTGGGTAGCCAGTCAGCCGGTGGTGGCTGTCCTGTTCTACCGCTCGCACCTGCAAGCGGCCAATACAGCCTTTATCGATGTGTTCTGCGAGCGCATCCGCGCCGCAGGGCTCAACCCGCTGCCCATCGCGGTGGCGAGCCTCAAGGAAGCCGAGTGCCTGGCCCAAGTGGAAGCCTGGCTGGACCAGGTCGAGGCCGCGCTGGTCATCAATACAACCGGGTTTGCCCAGTCCAGCCCGCAAAAGCCCCACCTTCGGCCATTTCGCCGCGATATTCCGGTGCTGCAGGCCATTTGTGCCCAAGACAACGAACCCGGTTGGCAGGCCAGCGAGCAGGGCTTGGGCGCACGTGATCTGGCGATGCACATTGCCTTGCCGGAGCTCGATGGGCGCATCATCACCCGCCCGATCAGTTTCAAGGACCTGGCGTGGCGCAGTGAGCGCAGCCAGTCGGATGTTGTCTGTTACCGTGCACAGCCGGAGCGTATGGACTTCGTTGCAGAGCTCGCACGCCGCTGGTGTGAACTGGCGCAACTGCCCAATGCCCAGAAGCGTGTGGCCCTGGTGCTTGCCAACTACCCGACCCGTGACGGGCGAATTGGCAACGGGGTAGGGCTGGACACCCCGGCTGCAGCGCTGAACATTCTACGGGCCCTTCAGGGGCAGGGTTATCCGGTTGGCGCCTTGCCGGACACTGGCACGGCATTGATCCAGGCCCTGCTCGGCGGTGTCAGTAACGATCTGGAAAGCCTTGATCAGCGCCCTTGTGCGCAAAGCATGGCGCTGGAGGACTACCGCGCCGCATTCGCCGCGCTACCGGCGGCCAACCAGGCTGCCGTGCGGGAGCGTTGGGGTGAACCTGAGCAGGACCCGATGTTCCGCAGTGGGCGGATGATGATCGCCGGCCTGCGTTTTGGCCTGACCTTCGTCGGTATTCAGCCTGCGCGTGGTTACCAACTGGACGCCAGTGCGGTTTACCACGACCCCGACCTGGTACCGCCTCATGGCTATCTGGCCTTCTACTTCTGGTTGCGTCATGGCTTTGCCGCCGATGCACTGATTCATGTCGGCAAGCACGGCAATCTGGAGTGGTTGCCAGGCAAGGGTGTCGGTCTTTCAGCGCAGTGCTGGCCTGATGCACTGCTGGGCCCGCTGCCAAACATCTATCCGTTCATCGTCAATGACCCGGGTGAAGGCGCCCAGGCCAAGCGCCGGACTCAGGCGGTGATCATTGATCACCTGATGCCGCCCTTGACCCGTGCCGAAACCTACGGCCCGTTGCGCGACCTGGAATTGCTCGCCGACGAGTATTACGAAGCTCAACTGCTCGACCCACGCCGAGCCACTGAGTTGCAGCGCGATATCCTCGCGCTGGTTCGTGACAATCATATCGATCGCGAACTGCAGTTGGAAAACAGCCTGGATGACGCCGCCGTCTGGTTGCCAAGGCTGGATACGTACCTGTGCGACCTCAAAGAGTCGCAGATTCGTGACGGCCTGCATGTGTTCGGAGAATCGCCCCAGGGCCGCCTGCGCCTGGACACCTTGCAGGCATTGCTGCGGGTAGAGCGGGGCGATGGCCGTGGTCAGCATGCCAGCTTGCCAAGGGCGCTGGCCAAGGCATTTGCCTTGGGCGTCGATCCGCTGGATTGCGATTTGGGCGCCGCCTGGCAAGGCCCGCGTCCGCATCTGTTGAATGAGCTAAGTGCCGACCCTTGGCGTACGGCGGGTGACACCCGTGAGCGACTGGAACTGTACGCACTGCGCTTGATCGAGCAGGCCTTGGGCGGCGTCGTGAGCTTGCCGGAAGAACCCTCCTGGAACGATGTCCGGGCGATTCTAGAGGCGCTGGTACAAACCGTCGCACCGCAGCTGGATGCCTGTGGGCCGGCAGAAATGCAGGGCCTGCTCGATGCGCTGGATGGGCGATTCGTGCCGGCCGGCCCGAGCGGCGCACCGAGCCGGGGGCGGCTCGACGTACTGCCAACTGGCCGTAACTTCTATACCGTGGACGTGCGCAACCTGCCGACCACGACTGCCTGGCGCCTGGGCTTTGCCTCGGCCAACCTGATACTGGAGCGCCACCTGCAGGACCACGGCGACCACCTGCGTCAGCTCGGGTTGTCGGTGTGGGGTACGGCCACCATGCGCACGGGCGGGGACGACATTGCCCAAGCCATGGCGCTGATGGGCGTACGCCCGGTATGGGCCAGTGGCAGTCAGCGCGTCGATGACTTCGAGATTTTGCCGTTGAGCCTGCTCGACAGGCCTCGGGTTGATGTGACCTTGCGGGTTTCGGGCTTCTTTCGCGATGCTTTCGGCAACCTGATCAAACTGTTCGATGCCGCCGTACAAGCGGTTGCAGCGCTGGACGAACCGGACGACCTCAACCCGTTGGCCGCGCGCGTACGGGCCGAACAGGCGGAGTTGCTGGCAACCGGCGTCGAACCGGAGCGGGCGCGACGTCAGGCAGGTTGGCGGGTGTTCGGGGCCAAGCCCGGCTCATATGGTGCGGGTGTACAAAACGCGATCGATGGTCGGCAGTGGAATCGTCGCGAGGACCTGGCCGAGGTTTACCTGAACTACGGCGGTTATGCCTATGGTGGCGCAGACGAAGGTACGCCTGCTCGCGGTCATTTTGCCCGTCGCCTGAGCCAGGTTCAGGCCGTGCTGCAGAACCAGGACAACCACGAGCACGACTTACTCGACTCCAATGATTACTACCAGTTCCAGGGCGGCATGCTGGCCGCCGTGGAAAGCCTCGGTGGCGCATCGGTGGCCAGCTATCATGGCGATCACAGCCAGCCGGAACGGCCACGCATCCGCACCCTCAAGGAAGAGTTGAACCGCGTCATCCGCGCCAGGGCGTTGAACCCCAAGTGGATTGACGGGGTCAAGCGTCATGGCTACAAGGGTGCCTTCGAGTTGGCGGCGACCGTCGATAACCTGTTTGCATTTGATGCCACTACGCACCTGATCGACGATCATCATTATCAGGCGCTGGCCGACGCCTATGTACTGGATGGCGAAACCCGGGATTTTATCCGTCAGCACAACCCCGATGCCTTGCGCGATATGACCGAACGCCTGCTGGAAGCCCAGCAGCGGGGCCTCTGGCAAACACCAGGCGCCTATAAAGAGGCGCTTGAAGAACAGTTGCTGGACGGTGAAGAAGAGAACTGAAATGACTGAAGCTGCACATTTTCCTCTGGCTGCGGTGGTCGGTGCCGATGACCTGAAACTGGCATTGTGCCTGACTGCAATCGATCCGAAGATCGGTGGTGTCCTGATCGAAGGTCCGCGCGGCATGGCCAAAAGTACGCTGGCCCGAGGCCTGGCGGACCTGCTCGGCGAAGGACCATTCGTGACCTTGCCCTTGGGCGCGACAGAGGAGCGACTGGTCGGTACGCTCGATCTGGATGCCGCACTCGGCCAAGGACGCGCGCAGTTTTCACCGGGTGTTCTGGCCAAGGCCGACGGTGGCGTGCTCTATGTCGACGAAGTCAACCTGCTGGCCGACCATCTGGTCGACCTGTTGCTGGATGTCGCTGCCAGTGGCACCAACCGTATCGAGCGTGACGGTATCTCTCACCGCCACAGTGCCCGTTTCGTGTTGATTGGCACCATGAACCCGGAAGAGGGCGAACTGCGACCACAGCTGCTTGACCGTTTCGGGTTGAATGTCGCCCTGGAGGGCCAGCCACTGCCGCAAGCGCGTGGGCATATCATTCGCCGGCGCCTGGCGTTCGACAGCGACCCCGTTGCGTTCTGCGCGCAGTGGGAGGAGGCGCAAGCCGCGTTACGGCTGCGCTGCCATGAAGCACGTGAACGCTTGTCCGCCATTGCCCTGGACGATCAAGCCTTGGTGAACATTACCGAGCGCTGCTTTGCCGCGGGCGTCGATGGCCTGCGTGCCGATCTGGTCTGGTTACGTGCCGCGCGCGCCCATGCAGCGTGGCGCGGCGCTCAGCACATCAGCGAACAGGATATCGATGCGGTGGCGGAATTCGCCTTGCGCCATCGCCGTCGTGATCATGCGACCGATTCGCCGCAGCCACAACCGCCCAAGTCGACAGGCAGCAGCCAGGCACAAGCGCAGTCAGAGGGTCAGTGGGGGGAGTTGCCACCGCAGGCAACCGCGACTGGCGTTCGACGCGAGGCGCCCAGCTGGCCAAAAAAGCCCTGAGCATCCGCCCGCCCAAGCACATTGTGGCGGATGCAAGGCCACATGCCGGTCGATTGAAGCGAGGTGAGCGGGGCGCAGCCGTTGCCAGCAGGCAGGGACGCGTTGCCTGGCCTGCCACGCTGCTCAAAGGGCGTCCACGTCAGCGCCTGGACCTATGCTGGGTTCAGCGTAGCGCCTCACCCCATGAACTGTGGGTGGTGATCGTCGATGCCTCGGCTTCAACTCGCCGTTACAAGGCGTTGAGCCATGCCAAAGGCTTGTTGGCCGAGTTCTTCGATCAGGCCTATCGGCAACGGGCACGCCTGGCACTGTTGACGGCCAGCGGCAAAGAGCCACGGTGGCAGCGTCAGGGGTTAAAAGCGTCGAGGGCGCTTGGCCCCTGGCTGGAAGCGCTGGGCGCTGGCGGTGGTACACCCTTGCTGGCGGCGCTGGAACAGGCCAGGCAGTGGTTGCTGCAGCGGGCCAAACGTTACCCGGACGAACAGCGGCGTTGCCTGATTCTGACCGACGGACGGCTTAGCGCCTGGCCAATGTTGCAAGCGTTACCCTGCACCAGTCTGTTGATTGACATGGAAATGGCGCCAGTACGCCTGGGGCGCGCTCGTCTGATGGCCGAACAACTACAGGCCGACTATCAACATATCGAGCAGTTCAAGCCGTTATAGGCCAGCCACTTAAGTGATGGCACTGATAATGCGGTTTGATATCACTGTTATAAGGCGCGTAATAAGTTCCTGCGTGGAAGTGCGTCAGAGTGACGCACTTCCACATTGACCTTACTGCTTATTCAGGCATCGACCATGGTTGTAGGTCGTAGCCTTTTTCGCTCAGTTCTGCCCGCACTTCTTCAATGAAATGCGCCAGTTGCGCCGGGTCGGAATAGGTACTGCTCGATACTTGCTTGCTGCCGATACGGGTGCTGGTCCGGTCGATCACCGCCAGGCTCAGCACGCCTGTACCGTTAGGTGAATCCCACGTTACGCATTGGAAGGGTTCAAACGCGTGAGTGGTGATTAGCAGTGCTTCGTTGACACGCAGCGAGGCGTTCATCGGGTCAGGTCCTCTCGTAATACCCAAACATTCATGGAGACCGCTACAGCGGTGAGTTACTTGTACTGATGCGCGCAGGGCTTGTTCAAGTCACATGCCTTATTAAAAAAAATCAGCGCGCTACGCTAACGTGTTGTTTTGCGGGTGTTGTTGGATATTCGGCGCCATAAAAAACTCCCGGCATCGCTTTCTTGCCAGCACCTGATGGACAAACGGTAGTGGGGACTGGACGGTTCGTTGCTACTGTTACAAACGGACTTGCCAACCTGCTGTTTTCACTGACTTTCCCAATAATTGACGTCAAGGATCGTTCATGCTCGAGCCCGCTCTGAGTCGCCGACTGTTGATTGTTGACCCCTGCGACGACTGCCATCGCCTGCTGCCTGGGTTGCGAAGTGTCGGCTGGGATGTCGATAGCTGTACGTTGGCGGCGGCCTCCGAGCAGCGCTGCGATGTGGGCTTGCTGCGCTTGCAGGCGTCGCACCTGCAGCACCCGGATGCCGTCAAGGATTTGATCAGTCGTAGCGGTACGGAATGGATTGCTGTGCTGAGTGCAGAGGAGTTGCGTACGCAGAATGTGGGGGATTTTGTCTGCGAATGGTTTTTTGACTTTCACACCCTGCCATTCGACGTCTCCCGGGTACAGGTCACGCTGGGACGTGCATTTGGTATGGCGCGCTTGCGCGGCAAAGGCGCGGTGCATGTGGGCGAGCCTGAGCACGAGTTGCTCGGCGACAGTCTGCCGATTCGTGAGTTACGCAAGTTACTCAGCAAGCTTGCGCCCACGGAGTCGCCGGTATTGATCCGTGGCGAAAGCGGCACGGGCAAGGAGCTAGTTGCACGCACGCTTCATCGCCAATCGCTGCGCCGAGATAAGCCCTTTGTGGCGATCAATTGCGGGGCGATCCCGGAGCATCTGATCCAGTCAGAGCTGTTTGGTCACGAGAAAGGCGCATTTACCGGCGCCCATCAGCGCAAGGTCGGCCGGATTGAGGCGGCCAATACCGGGACGCTGTTTCTCGACGAGATCGGCGACCTGCCGTTGGAGCTGCAGGCCAACCTGCTGCGCTTCCTTCAGGAAAAGCATATCGAGCGGGTTGGTGGCAGTCAGCCAATTCCTGTGGATGTAAGGGTCTTGGCGGCGACACACGTGGATCTGGAATCGGCGATCACCCGAGGACGGTTCCGGGAGGACCTGTACTATCGGCTCAATGTGCTGCAGGTGGTTACGGCGCCCCTGCGTGACCGGCATGGCGATCTGTCGATGCTGGCCAATCATTTTTCCCATTTCTACAGCCAGGAAACCGGCCGTCGCCCGCGCTCGTTCAGCGAGGATGCCTTGGCGGCCATGGGCAGGCACGATTGGCCGGGAAATGTGCGCGAGTTAGCCAACCGCGTGCGTCGAGGCCTGGTGCTGGCCGAAGGGCGGCAGATCGAAGCGCAGGACCTGGGCCTGCACGGGCTTGCCCTTGAGGTGGTTCCGATGGGCACGCTGGAGGACTACAAGCACCGTGCAGAGCGTCAGGCGCTGTGTGACGTGCTCAATCGCCACAGCGATAACCTGAGTGTTGCTGCGCGCGTGCTTGGCGTTTCACGCCCCACCTTCTATCGGCTGCTGCACAAGCATCAGATTCGCTGACGGGTCGCCACTGAGCATTGCCAGTTCTCCGAACGACGCCGAGGCATCGATGTAACGCATCGCGGACTTGGCGTCCTTCCAGCCCACATGACTCATCAGTGCTTTCAGGTCCCAGCCGCTGGCGGTCGCCCAAGTGGCGAAGCCGCGACGCAGCGAGTGGCCGGTGTAAAGCGCCGCGGGAACACCGCTGCGCTCGAAAATACGGCGTAACAGGCCGATCAGGCTGTTGCTGTTGAGCGCGTGCTCGCCGAGGTTCCCCCACCGGTCAAGTTTGCGGAACACCGGGCCGTAGGCAATCCCCGCAACCTCCAGCCAGCGCAGATAGGCTTGAACCGGGCAGAGCACCTTCAGTGCCGGCGCCTTATGGTGAACACCCAAGGCCAGGCGGTCGGCTTTGCTTTGCGGCAAGTAGATCGACAGGCCGGCACCTGCTTGCGCCTGAATGTGTTCGATGCGCAAACGTGCCAGTTCGTCCCCCCGAAAACCTTTCCAGAAGCCGAGCAGCAGCAGTGCGCTGTCGCGGCGAGCGCGTAACAGTCCGGGCATGTCCTGGCAGTGTTGCGCGTGCGTGGCCTCGCGCTCCAGGTGCGCGACCGCACCTTGCAGGTGTTGCAGCAGCAGGGGAGCTGCCTGCTTGGGCTGCGTGGGGTGCAAGCTGCGGATGCCTTTGATCATTTGGCGCACCAGCGGCGCTTTGGTCGGGTCGGCAAAGCCCTGGCTGGCATGCCATTGCCCTAGCGCGGCAAGGCGTTGCTTGAGGGTGTTGATGGAGTGCTCGCCCGCGTAGTCGGCCAGATAGCGGGCAATGCTTTCGGCGGTTGCCGGGAGAAAGCCGCCCCAGGTCACTTCGAAGTGTTCTACCGCCGCACGATAGCTACGCCGTGTGTTCTCGCGCACGGCGGCCTGTAGATAGCGATCGACGTTGTTCATTGCCCTTTCCTTGCGAATACGTACTGCCTGACAAGCTTCAGGTACGCATTCTAGCGTCTAAGATGCGATAAGCCTTGATTATTTAATCTTAGAATTTTGTTTTTTAAGTAATTTTCGAGGTAGTATCTGATATGTAATTACGTGGTACGTACCACAATACGAAATCGTAGGAGCACCCATGGCCCGAGGCGGTATCAACAAGGCAGTCGTTCAGAAAGCCAGGCAAGCGCTGCTGGCCAGGGGCGAGCACCCAAGTATCGATGCAGTACGTATCGAGCTGGGCAATACCGGTTCGAAAACCACAATTCACCGCTACCTGAAAGAGCTCGAGGCGCAGCAACCGGCCACGGTCGCCAGCACGCACACGCTAAGCGATGCACTGAGCCATTTGGTTGGCCAACTGGCTGAGCAGTTGCGCGAAGAGGCTGACTGCCGGGTAGGCGATGCCTGCGCCGTGTTCGAGGAAGAGAAACAGACATTGCTGGCGCAGTTGCAGCTCAGCCAGCAGGCCCTTGCGGCGCTGCAGCAACAGCAGCAGATTCAGGCTGCCGCGCTGGCCAGCGAATCCGCCGAACTGGCGACCACCCGCAGTGCCTTGCAGACCGAGCAGACCCGTAACGCGACACTGAATCAGGCCGTAGGTGAACTGCAGGTGCGTTTGGCGGACAAAGACGAGCAGATCCAGTCGCTCGAAGACAAACATCGGCATGCCCGTGATGCCTTGGAGCACTACCGCACGGCGAGCCGTGAACAGCGCGAGCAGGACCAACGCCGTCATGAGGGCCAACTGCAGCAGGTGCAGATGGAGATTCGCCAGTTGCAACAGAGCCTGATCGTCAAACAGGACGAGTTGACGCGCCTGAATCGCGACAATGAGCGCCTGCTCGTTGAAGCTCGGCAACTACAGCGCGAACGAATGGCATTGCAGGTTCAACATGAACAGCAGCAACAGCAGCTCCAGGCACTTAATGCCAGCCTCGCGCAGTCACAAGGGGCGCGTGAAGAGTTGCTTCGACAGGCACAGGCACAGGCCCAGCAGTTGGAAGAAAGCCGCTTGCAACAGGTGCTGCTGGTCCAGCGCAGCGAGCACCTGGAAGCGGCTTTACGCGAGCGTGAAGACGCATTGAGGCAACTACATGAAGCCGATCAGCCTATCGAAGATCGGCCGCACAACGACCTGTCACTGCACGACACCTCAACTTCCAACCGTGGTGAAGATCCCGTTGATCGGTGACACATTACCCCCATACGGCACCGTGGTGCCGGCTGCCAGGGCGATGCTGGCCCATACCCGCTGCATGCTCACATAATTGCCCAGCCAGTCACTGTGGTCGCCCTGCGTGCGGACATCAAAAAAACGACCATTGCCATTGCCACTCTTCAGCAACCCGGATGCGCCGCCCATCAATACCAACGGCATGTTGCGTGTGTGCTCCGGCGCGCCGTCGGCCATTTCACTGGTGAGCACGACCAGTGTGTGTTGGAGCAGGTTGTCGCTTGGTACATCAGGGTCTGCGCGTCTTGCCAACTCGTCCATGAACAGCTTGGCTTGGCGCACGTACCACTGCCGCGAACCCCTCCAGACTTCTTCACCTGCGTAGCGGTGTGCGCAATCGTGCGGGTTGGTTGTTGCGCTGACGTCGAGTATGTTCAGCGACTCGGCAGAACGACCCACCTGTAGGGTGGCGACCCGGGTCACACCGCAGGAGAGGGCCGTCGCAACGACCTGGTGATGGCTAGCCTGAACCTGGTTACGGAAGGCGGCTGAGCTGATCGGGTGGTCCTCGATACTGAGCGGCTCACACACCGAGGGGATGGCACCGTCCATATCGGTCTTGACTTGCTCCACGGCGTCGAGGTGATCTTTGAGCTTTTGCAGTTGTGAACCGGAAAGGCGCGACTGGACCTCCTGTATGTCTGCCAGCACTGGGTCAAACACATGTGCCCCACGCGCCTGAGTGTCTCGCGCGTCTTGACTGACCGCGCCGAACACCGCCTCGTACATGCGTACCGGGTTCTGGTGAGGTGCCCTGATCCCCTGTGCAGACCACGACACATACCAGGGGGTGCCATCGGTACCCGCGTGTGGCCCGGCGAACAGGCTGCGGTGCGAGGGCTGAGTGCCGGGCATGGCATCACCCAACAGGGTGTCGATCGAAGGCTTACTTGCCAGGTTGTCGCGCAGGGCATAGTTCCAACCATTGTGGCCTCCATTGCCCGGACCGAGGATAAATCCGCGCAAATACAGCGACTGTTCTCGGTAAGCCGCCAACTCCTGGCTGACCGCATTCAGCGTAAAATCACTGGTGTCGAGCGTGAAATCACGGTTTTTCAGGTCAAGGCCACGGCTGGCAGTACCGGCGACAGTGGGGAACCACAAACCATTGCCGTTATGTTCCGGGCCACTGTATGAGTCGACGGCCAATCCATCGGGGACAATAAAGAACACCACCTTGAGTTTGGCTTGCTGAGACTCCCCCAGCAGGGCCATCTTCGCCAAACCGACACGACTTAAGGGCAGCAACGCACCGGTGGCAGCCAGTTGCATCAGGAAGCGACGGCGACTTTTGAGCATGTCCATGATTATTCCCGTCCTTTTTTATGGAGAAAGGCATTGGAGGTAGCCAGGTTACGTATCATGTCGGTCAGCGAGCCCGAGGTTTTCAACCCCTCTGCCAACGTGTTCAAGGTGCCGGCGGTGCCCGCATCTGGCTCGTTGCCGAACGCAAAGCGGATGTAGCTATTGGCCATGCAGGATTGGGCTGCGTTGTTGGTGGGAATGAGCCGGGCGATGTCACGAACGTCCTGAACATGCGCCCATTCGATGAGGCCAGTGTTGTCGACGAAGGGGCCGGCGGCATTGATCGGCAGTTTTACCGGGTACTGGCCATAGTTGTAGGCATTCTCCTCGGTACGGTAACGCCCGGTCGCGTCATAGTGCTCCATTGATGCACCGGTATCGTTCATGTACTGGTGGCATTGCCAGCAGCTGCCCTGCGAGGCCTCTTTGCCGTTGACCAGGTCCCAGCGCTCACGGGTGGTCACCGCTTTGGCCGGGAACGTTGGCTCTCCGGGCATCGTATCGACCGGTGCGCCAAATTCGCGGCAGAACAACTGCTCACGGACCATGATCCCGCGTTTGACCAAGGAGGTGGCCTGATAGTCTGACGTTGCAGCTTGAGTCAGGCCCAGGTGCAGCAGGCCACCCCGACGGTCATCGACCGTCACCTTGCGCATTTCGTTGCCACTGACACCGGAGATGCCATAGTGCTCGGCCAGCGCCTGGTTCAGGAAGGTATAACCCGGGTTGAACAAGGCGTTGAAGCTGCCATTGCCGTTGGTCATCACCTCGCGTACCAGTCGGTACTGCTCGGCGGCCATGTCTTGAACAAGACTGGCACTCAAGCCGGGTTTTTCCTGAGCCCCGCGATTGGTCTTGATGTAATAGCTGATGAAGCGATTGAACTGCTCCACACCACGATCAGACCGCAACATTTCATCGACCTGCGCACTGATCTGCTCCGGTGTGTTCAGCAGCCCCTGCTCGGCCTTGCGTAACAGGGCAATGTCCGGAGTGGTCCCGAGGATCGCGAACGACAGCGCGGTCGCTGTTTCACTCGGTGTCAGTGTGTAGGTGCCGGAGCGCTGCGCATCGGCAACACCCAGTTCCGAACGGTAGAGGAAGTTCGGCGACAGCAGCAGCGCGGCAATCAGCGATGTCTGGCCATGTTCATCCTTCAAGCGCTGATAACGTGTGCGTTCTTCATTCGACAGCGGCCGGCGGAACACCTTATGCCCCAGGTCTGCCAGCGTCTCGGTGTTTGCAGACGCCGCGTTGGCAACGAACCAGGCCATGTCGTAGAGCGATTTCACGTCATCAGCCTGCAGCAGGCCATGGTCTGCATCGCCCGGGTACTTGAAGGTTTTCGGTGATTTATCCGCCGGTAGTTTTTCAGTGTTTATCGTGACGCCAAACAGATCCTGAACACTGTTGGCATACTCTAACGGGGTCAGCAGCCGCAGTTGGCGCTTACCATAAGACTCTGCCGGGTTCAGGTAGGGTGCCCAGACCACATCAAACAGGTGCCGGGAAATTTCCGACGCACACGTCACGTCACAGTGCCCGCTCACGGGCATGCTCATGATCTGTTTGACCAGCGCATCGCTGCCGGCAACGTTCCAGGTGGTCGCCTTGTTCTGATCGTTGAAGTAGTCAGGGGAGTGGCAGGTGCTACAGCTGGTTGCCAATACCTCCTGCCCCAGGTCAGTGACGGCGCGGTAGGTAATCGGCGTCAGCTCAATGTTGTTGCTGTCTTCGTTGATGGATACCGTTGTTTTCGTAGGTTCTGGAAGCTCCTTTGGATAGTAGGGGTAGATGAAGTCATATTCGCCATAGTTCAGAATTTCCTTGGCCTGACCGCCCCAGGGCACCTGGACCTCACGAGGTGCGGCGCCTGCGCTCTTGCTGAGCACGGTGACCTTCCAGAATGCGTCATTGACGGATGCAGGCTTGGCGGGCGCCTTGAGTGTGGCTTCAACCTCCACATGTGTTGGCCGTTTACGGTATTCCAGTTTCACGGCCCGGGTTTGGGTATCGATCTTGGTTCCGGCCTGTGTGTTACTGGCGAATGTGACATTTGTCGTGCGTTGGACAGGAATCCAGTCTGCGACATCGTTCAAGCGTACTTCGTACGTGCCGGGCTTCAAGCCATAAATCTGCAAGTCAGGGGTTTGAAAGTCAGGGGTGTTCCATGCCACCTGGAACATTCGAGTATGCCCATCAGGGTCCTTCAAGGTGCCGCTGACCATCTGGTCGGCCAAGTGCGCATCCGGTACAACGGTAGGTTGAAGGTGCAGCACCGTACCGGCTTGCATCCACTCCTTGGCGTCGAAACTGACGCGGTAGATCACGCCAGCCACATCGTCTGAAACCAGCAAGCTCTTGTCTGCCAGCTCGAGGAAGTCGGCCGGGCGGCCAACGCAGCTGTTGGTCAAACAATAGACATCGAAATTGTTCGGATCTTTAACCCAGCCATTGATCAACGGGATCTGATTAACCACCTTGGAATTGTTCTGGATACCCAGCATGCGAATCTCAAGCCCAGGCTCACCTGTCGCCCCCACACCGTGCGTAGCAACCAACAGGGGCTGTATGCCCTGGCCAAACAGGGGATTAGGCTTCCAGAACTTGATGCCCAGCGGTGCGGTATTGCTACCCAACTCATAGGCTGGCGGGGTGTGGTCGCTTTGATTGATGGCGGCGAGAGGTTTGTCCGAGATGATTGCACCCTTTACCAGCGGTGGTTGAGTGTCTCCTGGATTATTGAATTCATCGGCGGTAAAGCCGGGCGTACTACGACCAAACACGTAAGGCACGCCAAAGTGCATCGCATCATTTTTACCTTTTACAGCAGAACGCGCGATTCGATTGATTTCATCGGCGTTGGGGAAGCCCTGGCGATTGTTGTCGCTGAACCAGATCTTGTGGTCGTCGGGGTTCCAGTCGAAGCCCACCGAGTTGCGCACGCCCTTGGCCAGAATCTCCGACTTACCGGTTTCAAGGTCGTAGCGCAGCACTGTCCCGTAGCGTGGATCCCCAGGAATCATGCACAGGTTGCAGGGGATGCCAACCGCGGTATAAAGCCCCTTGTCCGTTGGATCAACGGGATTGAATTTTAACGGGTGCTTTTGGTGCCAGATGCGGTACCCCGGATGGACCAACGGTACCAGGGTGTCATCCGCCGGGAAGGTGATAACCCGCTCTGGCTTGGGATCGGTATACGTACTGTCGATATTTCGTACCCGGTACACACCGCCAGTGGTGGAATAGAACAGGTCACCATCGCGGTATGCCACGCCATGGGGTTCCTCAAGACCCGAGGCAACCAGGTAGATTCCCGTTGGCTTGCCCTCATCGTTCAATGGCAGTGCGTAAATGAAGTTGGCGGTACGACCGTCATACACATAGTTAGGGATCGCACTGGAGCCGACATACAACACCTTGTTGCCCATCGCCATCTGCCGAGGCTGAGACAATCCTTGGGCAAACAGCTCAACCTTGATACCAGGAAGGCCGCGTAGCTGGCTGATATCAACCGGGGGGCGGTACTTGACCGCAAACTGCTGTTTCTCACCGCTCTCTTGGGTGAAGCTGACCTTATTGGGTGTCGTCAGCGGCAGGTAGCCCTGCGCCGGGTCCATGATCAGGTCATAGTCACAGGCCTTCAGGCCTTCGATGGTTAGGGTGGTATTGGATTTTCCGGCGATCGGCACCGATTCGCCTTTGCAACGCAGCACGCCGGTGACTTCGATATCGCTACCGGGGCCTACACCCAGGGTGGTGGCTTTGTTAGGAAAATCACGCGTAACGGTGGAAAAGCTCAGCTCAAGTTTGTTGCTGCTCGGCGCGGCGTTACATTCGCCGAGGTCTTTCCAGGCATCCCCCCAGTTCGCCGACTGGCCGGGCGCATAAGCCGGTTGGTTACACCAGGCCCAACTGCCCACGCCATAGGGGGCCTCACTGTCCTTCCAGCACTCAAATGCGTGACCGACATTCGTTACCCAGGCCCCTTGTTGGTACTTCAAGGTTTTGCCGGCGTTGGCGTTGCCTGGCTTGCCTTGCCCCTTCACGGCATCAAGCGCGTATTGTTCGGCTTTGCAGGCCTCGGCACTTGCCTGCTTACCCGGTTCGAACTGGCTGGAAGAGGGGCGCTGCATGACCTTGCCATCGGTGGCAGCCTTGTTCTGTGCGTGAGCCTGCGTCGAAACAGCGCTACTGCAAAGAACGGTCAGTGTAAAAAACAGGTAAGGCGCACGCAGACGATGCTGCGCAGGTACGCGGGGAGTCGCCATAGTAGTAACCTCGTTGCACTCATACCAAGAGGAAATGACTTAGCCTTTGACTGCCGAGCAAGGGCCCAGCAAGCGCCAGACCTGGCTGTCTGGGGCAGGGGCTGTACCCTTGACCCACTGTTTTGCCGCATAGCGTTGCCCGTGGTAATGCACTTCATTGGGCGCGGTGTAATAGCGCTGGGCACTCCAGGGCACCGGGATGGTGCTAAGCAGGCTCCAGGCGTCGTTGCTGGAAGGCGGAGCGGTGCCGGTCGACCAGGATGAGATCCACACCGCGTGCTCGGCGCTGACTTTGATACCCGAGGCGTAATCCTTCGCCTCCCACGGCGTTACCTGCTCGGCCTCGGGGTCTCGGTAGTCGCACCCTGACGGTGCCGCAGTGATGGTTACGGTCTGTTCGGCAGAGGTCACACGGTGCCCCGCACTGTCGCTGGCGCGGGCGCTTACGCGATAGACGCCTGCGCCCACGTTGTTCCAGGTAAAGGTGTAAGGTGACGTGCTGTCTTGCCCGATCACGTCGGTGCCACGAAGAAACTCCACGAGGTGAATTGTCGCGTTGCCACTGGCAGTGGCGTTGGCGCTCAGTTGAACCGTCGCTGGCTCTACGGTTCCGCCGGCGACCGATACGCTGACTTCGGGGGGCTTGGGTCTGGCGCAGGGTAGTAGGCCGCTACAGTAGGCGCGGCGTCCCGCAATACACGGGCGTTGTCATGCTTGTCTTTCGACCCCAGAGGCAAGCCCTGGTAAGTCATCTGGGCATTCGACCAATAGTTGATGCGGCTGCAGCGCTGGCTGGCGTTACCCGGGCACTCATAGGCCATGACGGTACGCCAATGCCCGGGCCAGCGAATACCGTGGGCATAAACAGGCGTGACAGGCGCATCGTACTGATCCGGATCATGCCGGGCAGCCAAATTGTGGCCCAACTCATGGGCGAAGGTATGGTTGCTGAGGCACTTCGGGTCGGCGATGCTGACGCCGGCATTCTTGTTCAAGGCGGTGTAGGCCAAGCCACACACGTCGGGTATCACAGTAAGCAGGCTAAGCAGGTCGGCCCGACTGGCATCTCGTTGATACCGTGCGGGTTGTCCCAATTGTGCATCGTTGACATTCCACAACCGGGAGAGCACCTCTTTGCCGGTTGCAGTGCCCGATTCCGTCCAGTCGATGCGCTGCACACCGGCATTTTCAAACTGCACATTGATCTGACTGTTTTCCAGGCCGCTATTGGCCATGGCCAGCGCATTGGCGACGCTGGCGTCCATGTCGGGCATCAGCTCGAATGCTTTATTGGAAACCAGTGTCAGTACACGAATCACAACGGGTGCCGCGTGTGCCGCGGGTTTGGCGGGCGCTGCCGGCGTTGTTGCAGGCATGCCCGCAGGCTCCTCGTTGACCTCGTCATTGCCCTCGGGGAATTTTGACGCGTCGACCTTGACGACCGCATGCCGCCCGTCACCCAACGGCTCGATGCGATACAGTTGGTCATCAACCTTGACCACCCCCACCAGATGCGCCCCATGCCGTGTCAGGTAGGCCGTATTCTGGTCATCTGTCGGGCCTTGCCTGGCGCTGACGGTACCCTGCCAAGTAACAATGCCATCAGGCTGAGTACTGATTCGGGCCTTGTGGAATACCCTGGAGACCCCGGCCTCAAGGTCCAGTTGCAAGTCCCGGCTGGTTGCAGCGATTAATTCGCCCTGTACCTGAACCAGCGATATCGACAGGGTCGTCTTGTCGTCGGCAAGGTATCGCAGGACAGGGTTGGCGCTGCCGCGCAGTTGTTGTAGTGGCTCCTCGGCCAGTGGCTTCAATGGCCGCTCGGCCGCATGAGCGAGCAGGCTCATGCCTAGAGAAACAATCACGATGACCGATTTCAAACGTCGCGCCATTTCGCCACTCCTTCCTTGTTCACGAATGGGATCAAAGTAGGCGCTGCGCGAAGGGGTCGTCTACTGACAGAAATACCAGGGGGGGGGAGGGAAATGGTGGTTTGAAGAGGGCCTACGACAGAGGTCGAGCGACGGATTGCTGGAACCGTTGGCCGTTCGCATGACAGAATATGTGATTGCATAACGTTTGCTGAAGGCTCCACTCCCAGGACTGGTACCTTCCCGAAAGGATGGTAATACATGACTGATTTACTGACCCGACGCCAGGTTGTCGCCGGGATCAGCCTGCTGGGCCTGGGTGCTCTCGTAGGTTGTGATAGCTCAGGTGGCTTGTCGTTCAAGCACGGTAAAGACATGAGCAATCAGATCCTCGGGCGCTCATTCAAGCTGAAAGACCCTCAAGGCAATGAAAGAACCCTGTCGAGTTTCCGGGGCTCGATGCCCATGGTGTTCTTCGGCTTTACCCAATGCCCGGCGATTTGCCCAACGACGCTGGCACGTGCGGTGCAGATCAAGAAACTGATGGGCAAGGATGCCGATTTTCTTCAGGTGATCTTCATTACGCTCGACCCCGAGCGCGACACGCCAGAGGTGCTCGATGCTTATGTAAAAGCCTTCGACCCCTCGTTCGTCGCATTGTCCGGCACGCTGGAAGAGACTGCGCAGACCGCCAAGGAGTTTGGCGTGTTCTACGAGAAGATCCCCAGCGGCGAGACCTACACGTTGTCCCATACGGCAACCAGCTATGTTTATGACTCCCGAGGCGTGCTACGTCTTGGCCTGTCGCATTCCCTGACGGCAAAGGAATGTGCAGAAGACCTGCTCACTGTTATGGAGGTATGTTGATGCGTTCCACATTCGCTAGCTCGATGGTAGCCAAACCACTCAACCGCGCTGTGGCACTGTTCATGCTGCTGGGCGCAACATTGCCTGCGGTAGCGCAAACCGTCGTTGATGACGCCTGGGTACGGGCCACGGTGCCTCATCAGGCGGCAACCGGGGCATTCATGAAAATCACAGCCGACAGTGACAGCACGTTGCTCAGCGTTGAATCCCCGGTTGCCAAGACCGTGCAGATCCATCAGTCGCAGATGAAAAATGACGTCATGAGCATGCAGCCCGTGACGTCGGTGGCGCTGCCGGCAGGAACAGCCGTTACGCTGGAGCCTGCTGGCTACCATGTGATGCTGATCGACCTGGTCAAGCAGATCAAGGAAGGCGACGCGGTACCGCTGACGCTGGTGGTGAAAGATGCCAAGGGCCAGCTGGAACGCATCAACGTCAGCGCGCCGGCACGCGCGCTGAACATGCCAGACCATGAGCACATGTCGGGTCACATGCACATGGAGTGATTCTGTTCCAACCGGGACGAGTTCGCGTCGTCCCGGTGCTTCAGAAAGGTTCGTCGATGTACTTGAAGGGGTATTTGATGTCCTTGTAACGGCCGATTCTGCGTTTTGGCAATTTGACCTTCGGCTGTTTGATTTCCGTATAGGGTATTTGCGCTAGCAGGTGCGTCAGCAGGTTAAGCCGCACCCGTTTCTTGTCCTCCGACGGTGCAACGAACCATGGGGCCCATTGAGTGTCCGTTGCCTTGAACATTTCGTCCCGGGCACGTGTGTAGTCGTCCCAGCGGTTGAACGACAACACATCCATCGGCGACAACTTCCAGGTTTTTCGGCCATCGGTAATTCGGGCTCTGAGGCGGCGCTCCTGTTCTTTGGGGCTGACCTCCAGCCAGTATTTGAGCAAGATGATGCCCGAGCGCACGATGTGCCGTTCAAACATCGGCGTCAGCTCAAGAAACGTGCGCACCTGGTTTTCATCGGCAAACCCCATGACACGTTCGACACCCGCCCGGTTGTACCAACTGCGGTCGAAAATCACCACTTCACCACTGGCGGGGAAATGCGGCATATAGCGCTGCGAGTAGAGCTGGCTTTTTTCCCGCTCGGTAGGTGAGGGCAGAGCGATAACCCGAAAGACCCGCGGGCTGACACGCTCTGTCAATGCCTTGATGGTGCCGCCTTTGCCTGCGCCGTCGCGCCCTTCAAAAACCACCAGAACCTTTGCACCGGTCTCCACGACCCACTGCTGTAGCTTGACCAACTCAACATGCAATGCCTTCAGTTGCTTTTCATAGGTCTTGCGGTCGAGCTTTTTTTGCGATGGCTTGGCAGGATTGCGCGCTGTAGATTTCTCGTTTTTCATCGTTGCTCCTTTGCGCTACGCAGCTCTATTGGAGTGAAGCGTAGCCACTGCCATCCGATATGCGCTGCCGATAGTCGGCGGCTGAACGGTATGTGTGCTCACTTCACTCAGGGTGTACGACGAACCAGGCGGGCCACCCACGGGTTGGCGCTCAGGCCATGCAACAGCACACTCAGCAGAACGGTACAAATGGCGGTGGCGACCAAGGTGCTGGTGGACGCCAGTGGGTAGTCAATGATCATTACCGCGAAGACAATGGTCGCCAGCCCTCGTGGGCCAAACCACGCCATGAACAGGCGCGTCTCAAGGTCGAAGCGCGTTCCCAGCAGGCACAGCAACACGGGAAGCATACGTACGAGGGTCAAGCTGAGCAGGGCATACAGCCAAATATCCCAGGTCAGGCTGCTCCACGCTTTCGGTATCACCACCGCACCAAATACGCCCCAGGTGAGCACCGAGAGCAAGCTGGCAAACTCTTCGCTGGCCTGAAGCAGGTGATGTTTCTGCTCCTTGAACAGGTACCCGGCAAGCAGGCCGCCGACGAATGCGGCAATAAAGCCGCTGCCACCCAGCACTTGCGCCGTGGCAAAGCACAGCACCGCCAGCCCCGGCAGGGTGAGTTGCGACCATACCTGCATTTGCCACTGATGTTTCCAGGAGAGCTTTTGTAGTTGCCAGGCGATGAGCGTGAGGAGTATCCCGCTGAGCGCACCAATGCCAAGCTCTTCGGCGACCAGTTCCAGGGCGAGAAGTACCGGGTGTTGCGCTTGCTCTTCAACCAGTAACGCGAGGAAAAGCAAAAGTACCGGTACGCAGATCCCATCATTAAGGCCGCTTTCTACGTTAAGCCCTTCGCGCACGGGTTCGGCGACCTTCGGGTTGGTGACGACGGCTTTTCCCAGCGCCGCGTCGGTAGGCGCGAGCAGGGTTGCCAGGATTGCAAGCTCTATCAGCCGTACCTGCGGGAAGACCCAGAGCCCCACCAACCAGCCCAGTACGATGGTCAGAGGCAGACCGATCAACAGCAGGCGTAACGGCAACCCCTCATGGGCGCGCAGTACCTTGAGGTTTGCATTCGCAGCATCGCTGAACAATACAATGGCCAAGGTCAATTCTGCCAATGCCCTGAGGCCATCCTTGTCTATCCGCGGCTGCAGAATGCCCAAGAGCGCAGGGCCGAGTACGATCCCCACGAGCATGAACACCAGGGGGCCATTGAACAGCCGCTTCTCGAAACGCCCGGCGAAAATGCTGTAAACCAGCAGGAAGGCTGTGAATAGCGCAAGGTTCTGGTACATGTGCGGTTACTGTGGCGATGGACAGGTACTGCGCCCGTCACTGGCTGCTTGTGTAATCAACGTTACCAGTGCTTGAACGTTATGCTGGTGCGCGGCAACCAAGTCCTCAATCGTTACCCCCGAGGCCGTTCTGAATACGCTCCGACAACTCAAGGAGGGCGTGTTGTCCCCTGTGGTCAACGCGCGAAGTCGCCATTTGGTCTCGAGCAAGGCGTATTGCCCAGGCACCGAGTCGAATCGCTGAACATCCAGCCTCAAGCCGATCTTGTGCGAGGCTCCATTGCTGGGGAGCAAATCGACAAGCGCACTTTGCAGTTCGTCGGCGAGGCTCGCGCCCCACCATTCTGTCTCCAGAACGGCCAGGCCACTGTTGCCTTGGCGAACGACAATTTGCGGGCGGTCGACCTGCGGCGGCAGACTGAGCCGTTCAATCTGGATATCGAGGTGGCTGGAGCCCGATACGGCGGGGGCCTGGGTTGGCATCAGGGTGTGGTAGTGAATCGGATCGCTGCGGCACGCTGTGAGCAACAGTGCCAAAGCGATCGACAATGGTTTGAGCGGTAGCCGCATGGTGCAAACTCCTGCAATCAGTTACGCGAGGGTTCCAGGTTTTCTGCGGGTGCATCCTTGGGTCTGCCGCGCAACAGCGACTCGGGATGACGCCCGAAATAGTCCGACAGCTCCCGCAGGGAGCGCGACATACGCCCCACGTCATCCAGGGTTTGCTTGAGCTGCTCTCGCTGTGGCGAGTCGTCGGCCAGGGTCGTATTTGCCGATTGCAGGGTTTTGCTGATTTCTTGCAGCGTGCCGTGAACACCCGGCAGCGTGTTGCTGTTGAACTGTTGCAGGCCCTTGCGCAGTTCCACCAGATTACTGTCCAGGTTGTTGGCGATGCGCTCCAGTGGAAGTTTGTCCAGTTTGTCGAGCATTGACTGAAGTTTTTCCTGCAGTTGCTCCAGGCTTCCAGGCACCGTAGGCAAGCTGACGGGGCGCGCGTTTGGATCGAAGACCACCTTCTTCGCATCAGGGTAAAAATCCAGCGCAATATACAACTGCCCGGTCAGCAGATTGCCACTGCGCGCCTGAGCCCTGAGGCCATTGTCGATGAAGGTGCCGAACAGGCGTACGCTGGCCTGTTCGTCACTGGGATCATGCTTGAGCGCCTTGAGCATCTTGGCGTGAGCGGGCCCCAAGCGTTGCGGATAGATCACAATGCCAATGTTCGCCGGGAAGCTGTGGCGCTGCTCATCGTAGTCCAGGTTGACCGAGACGACCTTGCCGATGTCTATGCCAAGAAACTCCACCGGAGCGCCGACTTTCAGGCCGCGCAGTGCTTCATCGAAACGCAGTGACAGGTACTGCGCCTTGCCGTTAGGTGGCGCGAGGGCGGTTTCCTGGTCGGCAAACAGTTCAAAGGGGGAATCCTCAAGTGCTGGCCGGTCGTCAGGGCTGTAGTCCGGTGCACGAAAGGCGATACCGCCGACCAACAAGGAAGACAACGATTCAGTGCTCACCGCAAACCCATTAGCGCTGAGTTCGACGTCGACACCGCTGGCGTTCCAGAAGCGGGTGTCATTGGTGACGAAGGCATCATTGGGCGCATGGACAAACACTTCAATGTCCACGCCCTTGCCATCGGGCGCCAGGGTGTAGGACACCACCTGGCCGACGGGAATCTTGCGGTAATACACCGGCGAGCCAATGCCAAGCGAACCCAGGTCAGGTGCGCGCAGGGTGAAACGCTTTCCCGGCTCGCCGTAGGTGATGGGCGGTGGCACCTCCAGGCCGGTGAACGCTTTGGATCGCCCCTCACCTTGACCGACATCGGCACCGATGAAGTCACCGGACAGCAACGTGTCGATGCCAGAGACACCACCGGCGCCGATGCGTGGACGCACGACCCAGAACTGCGAACCGGTGCGGGTAAAGTGTTCCGCCTGTTTATCCAGTTTCAGGGTTGCAGTCACATTTTTCTGGTCGCTGCTCAACTGGACGTCAGTGACTTGGCCAATCACGACGTTACGGTATTTCACCGGCGTTTTGTTGGCGGTCAGCCCCTCACCGGTCTTGAAGGTGACAGTAATGACCGGGCCTTGTTGCAGCCAGTTATGCACCACCAGGGAAATGCCCACCAGGACTGCAATGATCGGAACAATCCACACCACCGAAACACTGAAGCGGCGGGTCTTGATGCTGGGCTGGCCGGGCATGGGTTGGCTATCAGGGGTTGCTGGCTTCATCCATGCGCTCCTCGGTTTTTTTGGGTTCCCAAATCAGACGCGGGTCGAAACTCATCGCCGAAAGCATGGTGAACACCACCACCAGACCGAAGAAGAGAATTCCCGGGCGCGGTTCAATGTCGCCAAGTGCCTGAAACTTGACCAGTGCCGCCACCAGGGCGACCACGATGACGTCGAGCATTGACCAGTAGCCAATGACCTCGACGAAGCGGTAGAGCTGTGCACGCTCTCTGCGGGCCCAGTCACTCTGGCGTTGTACGGTGACCAATAGCAGGGTCAAGGCGACGAATTTGGTCGCGGGTACGGCGATACTGGCGATGAAGATAATCGAAGCAATGTCCCAGGCGCCGTGCCCCCAGAACTCGATGACACCACTCATGATCGTGCTGTCGGCACCACTGCCGAACAGGCTCGTGTTCATCACCGGTA
This sequence comes from Pseudomonas sp. HLS-6 TE3448, assembly GCF_053629555.1. Classification (NCBI taxonomy): domain Bacteria; kingdom Pseudomonadati; phylum Pseudomonadota; class Gammaproteobacteria; order Pseudomonadales; family Pseudomonadaceae; genus Pseudomonas; species Pseudomonas sp. HLS-6 TE3448. Next base: position 3,870,909 of record NZ_JBRJIO010000001.1, read on the forward strand.
AAAGGTTGGCAGGGATATAGAAGATCAAGGCGGCAAGCATATAGGCCCAGGTGCGGGCCAACGCATCAGGCTTGCGTAGGTGCAGCGCCGCGCCGCAGCGAGGACAGGTGTGCGGGTGATCGGTCATGTCGCAAGCCATGTTGCAGGCATGGCAAAGGGCAAGGTTCAGCTCGGCGGCGAGTGCAGGCGTGCTCACGGCAACATCTCCCACAGATCGCGAACATCGCGCCCGGCAACCCTTATGATCAGCAAGCTCAACACGGCCAATGCAATCAGACCTATACCAGGCAGCACATCCAACATGCCCGCCAGTTTGAAAACCGCGACCATCGCGCCAAGCAGGCACACCTCAAGCATGCTCCAAGGCCTCAAGGTCTCAAGCCAACGCATGCACAGCTTGAACGCGGGAGAGCGTTTGGTAGCCATTGCAAAGGTCAGCACCCAGATCAACAGCACGAGTTGAAAGAGCGGCGCGATGATGATGGCGATGGCTGCCACGAGTGCAATGAAGGTGATAGGCCCGTTACTCAAGGCCCGCACCGAATCCCAGAGGGTTGCGCTGTTGCTCAGGCCTTGCAGACTGATACTCATGACCGGGTAGAAGTTGGCGAAAATCCACAGCACTGCCGCCGTAAGGCTCAACGCCAGACGTTGCTGCAAGGTCATTCCGTTGTACCGTTGAAGCACTGCGCCGCAACGCTGACACAAGGCTTTCTGATGTTTGGCAAGCGTGACTTTTTCGTACACGCAGTCACAGTGTTCGCAAATGATCAGACGATCAGTTTTCACCATGATCTGTGCTCTAGCAAAGGGCGAGGAACCGCTGTCACTAGCTCAATATAGAAGTGCGCTGCAATTGAGCAAATCAACCGGCGCGTTTTTAATCGCCAAGCGCTACTGTAGCCCCATAGTTTTTCACTTTGCTGCCCGCTTGAGGTGGCAGCAGCAGGGGCGGAGTGCCCCCACTGCAAACGGGTGTTCAGAGATCAAACGTGATGCCGGTGTAGAGCGCACGCCCGTCGCCAGGTGAATGCAGTGACGCATCGGCGCCATCCGGGTCGTACCAGACGTATTCGTAATAGCGGTTTGTCAGGTTCTTGAGCTGTACGTCGACACTGACCGACTCGGTTACCTTGTAGACAGCACCAAGGTTCATCAATACATAACCGCCGTAGGTACCTTGGGTGTTCTGCCGTTCCAGGTAGTAATTGGTCTGTCCATTCATCCATGCCGTCAACTGCAGGGCAGGGGTGGCCTGGTAGCTGACGCCGGCGTTGTACAAATGATGCGGTACGTGGTCGATTTCCTGGCCTTTACTGTCAGGCAAGGTCGCACTGGGCTGCAGGATCTTTGAATATTGCCAGGCGTAGGCCATCCAGAAATCGGTGCGCTCGTTGGGGTGCATATTCACCTGCAGGTCGTATCCCCAGCGCCGGGTTTCACCAACGTTGTCCGACTCTCCGCTCGGGTCGTTGAGACGGCGGCTGACCTCACCGGTGGCCTCCTGTTGCCAATAGGCGATACGTCCATCGACCCAGTCACTCGGGGTGAATTTGACGCCGGTTTCCCAGCCCTCATTGATCGAGGGCTCCAGGTCGGTGGTACGCGGAGGAATCTTGTACGCGGCTGCGCCTGTACCCACCTGAAATGTACGCCCCCAGTTGGCATAAACGCTGGCCACTTCCCAGGGTGAGTAAACAATGCTGAGCTTGGGCTGTTTGATCAGCCCGTAGTCGTTGATGTCGTAATCCGTGCCGGTCATTTCATTGGTGAAATCACCCTGGATTTTATCGACCCGGTAGGCAGGGACGATTTTCAACGACTCGAACGGTTTGATCTCGGCCTGAACATAAGCACCGTACGTGTCAAAGTCGAATGCTTGATCACGCGTCTGAGATTGGCGCACACGAGACTTGGTTTTGTAACGCTCACTCTTGTTCTGTTGCTGTTGCACATCTGCACCGGCTTCCAGCGCAAAGTCATACAACCCGTTGACTTCAGGGCGCCAGGTCAGGGAGGTAAGGGCACCGTATTGGGTTTCATAGGTGTCGCGCTCCTGTTGGGAGCTGGTGCGCCAGTACTGTGTCCAGCGACGGTCATCGTAGGTATTGACGTAGGTTTTAGCCGACCAGGCCAGGCTGTCGGTCAGCTCGGTATCGAAATGCAGGCTGACCTGGTTCATCCGCCGCGTGCCCTTGTCCGTCGCGTTGTAGCTGTTGGTCATAGTGGGATGATGGCGGGCGTCATCTTCTGTCAGGTAGCCGGGCTCCTGAGCTTCGGTTTCATAGTGACGGGCAATCAGGCCTATACGGTAGCTGTCGTCGTCCGGGGTATAGAACCACTTGCCTGACATGGAATACCGGTCAGCCTCGGCATGGTCACGGTAGCCATCGGCTTTCTGGTAGGCAATGAAGTAGTTTTGAGTCCAGTTGCTGCTTTCGATGCCCTTGGCCAATTGGGTCTCTTGGGTATTGAAGCTGCCATAGCGGACCCTGGCCTTGGTGTAGTCACCGCTGGTACGGGTCAACATGTTCACATTGCCTGCGATGTTGTTCAGACCGTAACGCGCATCACTGGTGCCGCGCACCACCTCGATGCTGTCGAGTTCGAGGGGGAAAATCATGTCCATATACGGCATGTTGCCGTCGTTGCTGTTGCTCGGAATGCCATCAATCAACAACTTGACGGCATTCACTTCGCCTTCACCGTTGAAGCCTCGGAAAGAAATTTTCCCCGAGGTAGTGCCTTGGTTGAACTCGGTGAGCATAACCCCCGGTGCGCGGCTGAACAGCTCCCAGCTGTAGTTGACTGGCATTTTTTCGAGGATATCGCCCCCAAGAACATCGACAGAGCTGACTACGCTGCTGGTTGCCAAGGGGCCTGCTGCTGCACCTGAAACAGTGACAGTGCCAAGGGTGAGTGTGGAGTCTTCGCTGCTTGAGGTTGCTGCAACGGCGATTGAAAGCGGATCAAATGCAGACAGGCTGGCGCTGAGCAAGGCAAGAAACGAGCGGGAAACAACGCGTTGTTTTACACGCGGCAAACTACATGGAGCAGGCATAACGCATACGTCCTGATGACCAAGAAAATTCAATCGTGCCAATGGCCGGGGCGAAATCGCCCTAGACCTGACAATGAATGCCTTGCCAGATACGGTCTGGAAGGCCTGGACTTAGTGATCAGGCAACAGGAGAGGCGCGGGGGTTGAGACGTGGCCAGAGCCGGCGGGGAGACGATGGTGGGAGCACCGGATTACGCAGTTCGGAATCGACAGCGAACAATCCAAAGACATGTCGAAAGTACGGCGAAGGCAACGCAGCCTGGCCATTGTGGCCACAGCAGCAATCGCCATGCTGCATACTGATTTTCAGTGACGCGGGTGCATGTGTATCGATCAGTTTGTCGAGCGCAGGCACACGAGAGGTAGAAGGGTTTGCGGAGCAGAAACCGCCCCACAGCGGCAACTGCAGATCTTGCGTCTGTAGCGCACGGCCTATGGGCATGGCCAACAGGTTGAGCAGCACAGCCAGGCAGGCAATCCAGGGGCTTATGCGTTTCAACGAGGCCATGAGGGGAAGGGCTGAGTTAAGAAGCCACTATTTAGCCGCAGTGGGGCGCAGATGTAAAAGTGCGTCAGTGTGCCATTTTGTCACATCCGGCGTGAGTGTATTCTGCCACCCCTGGCAACGGCGCGGCGAGCGGCTGGGACAAACGTTCTCTACCATAAAGCGCCAGTGCGACCATCAATGTACTTAGCCAGACAAATATCCCCGACCAAAAGGTATGGGACATAAAGTGCCAGCCTTGCAGCACCCGCGTCGTGCCGAAGACAAAACCAAGCAATAGCGCCCCCATCAGCACCTTTCTAGTGTGTTGCCAACGGTAGCGTCGCGCAATGAAGTACAGGGCCAGCATACTGAAGCCACCGGAAGCATGACCCCCTGGCCAACATCTTCCAGGGCCTGCCTTTTGCCACAAAGAGAAGTTATGGAACCACTCCATGCGAATTTCCTTGCCGCCATACAGTGTGGTTTCTACGGGGCAATACACGCCCGTGTGGCTTTTCAGGTAGTGGATAACACCCGTGCTCAGAGAAAAGGCCAATACGACAAACAGAAAATCGCGGCGATAACGGGTGGTAAAGCGCAACACGGGCGCGATACGGACGGCTTCCAGGACAGTTGTGACCCGCGATTGGGGATGAGGGGCGAGTCGAGGCCAGATAAACGACAGCAGTGATCCGATGATCGCTATTTCACCTGTCCAGTCCGGGATTACCCGGGCCCATTTATGAGTGATCTTTTCAAACAGCGTGTTGTGTTCAAGTGGAAACACACCGGTGACGGGGTCATAGAGCAGATCGCTGAATAAACGGTCGAGGTCTGCCAGGTCTGCCAGGTCGAACAGGACAAACACCGCCAACGCAAACAACAGGACATAACCCACGTTCGCCCGATAAAACGCTTTACGCGATATGGCCTGCATTGTTAGTTCACCGTTTGCTGTGCGACTTTCTGCCACTCATCAGCTGAAATGCTACCGAGAATTCGTGGCAGGCCTTTGTCACTGACCGAAACAAACAACGCCTGTGCATAGGCAATCGAGCGTTCGCCGCCCGGCACATTCTGCTCACGCTCAAACTGATCGATACAGCCACTGTGAGTCACCAGCACCAGATTCCGATTGGGCGTCTTGTGCTCAAGCACATTGTTGGCAAACCCCTTGTCGCAGAGCTTCAACCAGTCTTGACTGGCGACCGCATTACCGACAATCCGATCAGCTGTCTGCTGTGTCCTTAGCAAAGGACTGGCGAAAATATCGGTTTGCGCAAGACCAAGCGATTTGAGTCCCTTGCCGACCTGTGCAGCGGCCTGGCTACCATTGATGGTAATCCCCTCGTGCGCAGCAAGGCAGGGCGCCTTTGAGCGATCGCAGCGTTCCGCGTGGCGTATCAGTACAACAACTTCGCCTTTTTTCCAGCCCTCATAAACGCCGGCTTTGGCCATCGCACCGCTGGCGCTGAGGTCCGGCACATGCGGCCATGCCATGAACCAGACGGCAAGCGCCCCCAGTACAGCTGCCGCCGCAAGGCCAGCGGCAAGTTTGAGAGGGCGCGCGTACTTGTGGCGTAGCGCAAGGGGAAGGGCTTCTGCCCGGCCAATCACTGCGTGCAGCATCATGCAACTCCAGTGCAATATTTTTGAGGGGGCTGCGGCAAAGCACCGCGAAAGAGCGTTGTGCGCAGAAGATAGCGACGCGGGAAGAAATGACTCGTCAAACGGGTGTGAAGGGCGTGTGAAAACGGCTAAGGGTCAGTAGCCGTCAAGCATCTGGCAATTCATCCGCGCGTCCCCACCCGGCAGGCCCGGGCAGGGAAACACAAGGGTAGTGTCACTGTGTGACAGAAAGAGGTGTTTTGGGGCAGGCCGTTCCAAGGCCGATCAACAGTGCGCGCCGTTTTGGTTTCAGATAGGGCTCAACCTGCGCCAGCACGCAGGGTTGCAGTGCGTTGAGTTCTGCCGGGAGTGGTGCCTGGACAAACAGCAACCCGGGGGCCTCGGTGCGTGCCAGCGCCTGCTCGGCACTTATCGTCGCAACTGGACGCCCCATGTAATAGACCAGGCGCATATCCGGGGGGAGCAGGCTGTAAGCAGGCAGTTCAGGATGGGCTGCAGCAGCGCTACTGATTTGTGGGAACCCAGCGATCCGATGCGCAAAGGCTCTGGACTCGAAGCCCATATAGAACACGGTAAAACCCGCCAGCACGACAAGCGGCAGACCGATCATCAGCTTGCGCCAGGCATTGCCCACGCGCGACAACACCTCGCTCCACTGCCAGGCCAGCAGCAATGCAACCGCCGGATAGGTGGGTAGCAGGTACTTGGCGTGTTTTTCGGTAAACAGTGAGAAGAGGATCAAGGGCAGTACACTGCAGCAAAACAGCAGCATCAGCTCGGGACGGGCGCGAAGGCTGCGCCACAGTTGGCGCGGTTGAACCAGCAACACCAGCCAGAATGGAAAGAAGTCGCCAGCCAGGTACAACAGGTAGGCATACCAGGACTCAGCCCCCTGGCCCGAGATTTTTTTGACAATATCTTCATTCAGGATGCCAGCCCAAATGCCCCAGCCTTCCTGCAGCGAAACAGCCAAGTACCACGAACTACCGATTGCCAAGGCGATCAGCCAGCCCCATCCGTCACACAGGTAAGCCTTGGCCTTTGCGGAGCGCGTAATGCATGCAAACGCCAGAACAGGCGCAGTCACCCACAGCAAACAAACAGGCCCCTTGGTAAGGAGCGCGCATCCCAACAGGGCGTAACTGAGCCATACCCAGCCCCGACGCCCCTCATGAAACAGGTACTGCCAGGCGGCAAGCAAGGCCATGAAGCATAGGCCCGTGAGCGTCATTTCAATTTCTGCGCGGCGCGCGAAGAGGCTGAAACCGGCATTGGCGGCAAGAAAAATCAAGGCGAACAAACCAACCTGACGCCCTGCCAGACGCACCCCCTGCCAGTAGACAAGGCCGCAGCAAAGCGCGGCAAACAGGGCTGACGGCAGGCGCAGGCTCCATTCGCTCAGTGCCCCCAGCATTTGAGAGGACATCAGCGTCAACCAGTAGAAGAGCGGCGGCTTGGAGAGGTACAGATCACCGTTCATATACGGCAAAAGCCATTGACCAGTTTCCAGCATCTCTCGAGAAGTCACGGCACGGCGTGCCTCGTTCACACTCAAGAGCGGTATGCTGCCCAAGCCCCAGAACAGCAACAACAAGACCAGCATTAAAGCGATGATGGTGAAGGCGCGTGTTGCGTTGCCGGCAGCAAACTTCATGTGCAACCCCCTCGAACAGCCGCGTCAGGTGTATTTACTGTTTCTTGAACTGGTAAAACAGGTTCGGCTCACTGACCACATACAGGTTGCCATCACTGTCCATCGTCATGCCTTCGGCCTGAGGAGCGCTGTCCTTCATGTCGCTAATACCACCGCGTAACGAACGAATGCTGACAAAATTCCCGTCCCGATCCATTTCGGTAATGGACTTCGACTGATCACTCAGAATCAGCATATGGCCGGTGGCAGCATCGTAGTAGCCATCCGACAGATCCCTGGCAAAGACACTGCGATCGACCCACGAAGTAAGGTCAGCCACTTTGATCTTCAGTGGCGCCCCTATGGAATTGATCATCCCGGTGACTTCAAACAGCTGACGGGGATCCCGCTCCTTGATGGCGAACAACCGGTCATGTTCAGCATCGTAGGTCACACCCTCAAACCCTTTGTTCGTGTTGGTAAGATTGATCTCCAGGCTGATGAATTGAGTGTCATCGGCTTTGATCGGGCGAACCTCTGTCGGCAGGGTGATCACATTGAGTCGTTGCAGGTCTTCGTCGGCTACCACCACACGGCCTTGACCCAGATAAGCCAAGCCTTCGGTGTCTTTAAAACCCTCCAGCGGGTAGCGACTGACGATATCGCCAGCCTTGCTCAGTACCAACAACTCCATTGGCGTGTTGTTGGTGATGGCCAGCAGGCGATTCTGATCGTAGTCGTACGTGATGGCTGAGAGATTCCTCAGCGTGCTTTCCACCACCTTTCCATCAATGACCACCTTGTAGTCAGGTAACCAGATGTTCTGACCAGGCGCCGTGTCTCCTGCCCAGGCAGTGCGTAATTGAGCGTAGATCTGCTGATGTATGAAATAGCGTGACGATGCGGTATAGGCCAACACGAGCACGATCAACAATAACGCTGCGCCAATCCACTTCGGTGTAGCGAGAACCGGTAGCCCACGCGCTGTTTTCCCTGCAACTGAAATCACTGCATCAATCTCCAGGCAATACGAGGTAACCAGGCCGCTGACGGCCTGGTGATCAAATCAAGGAATTACAGGGGGCTGGTGTGCCAGCTGAAGCGGTACACGTTGGTTGGCGGTGCCGGGCGGCAACTACCGTTATCGGCGTCGGCACCGACCAGGAACCACTGCGCGCGCGACGTTTCGCCTAATTTACGAGCCTTGTCTGCCTGGAAGCAGCGCTCAAGCTCACTGGCGGGTACCAGTGCATAGGCCTTGGGATGCTCATGCAACCATAAGGCAGCCTGGTCGATCTTCGATCCGCTAAGGAAGCCAAAGTGGACAATCGGCTGCTTCGCGAACAACCAGTGCCCTTCGCGCCAATTGACAAGCACCAGATCGGCACCTTGGGTCAGTGCGGCGGTCTCGTTCATCAGCGTTTCATGTGGATTGCGACCTTCCTTGTGAGCTTCGACAAAACCGCGAGCAAACCAGAGGCAGAACCACAGGATCGCTACTGCTGTGAAAATCTTGCGCCCCATGGGGCGCTGGCCGAACCAGCGGCGAAGCAACCAAGGCACCAAGGGGGCAGCAACCAAGGCCAGGCCGGGCAGAGCCGGGTAGATGTACAACTTGCGTTTGCCGGTGCTCAAGCAGAAGAACAGCACCACGAGAATGACCCAGCCCAGCAATACCAGCACACGCCCGTCGTGCTTGAGCAGTTGCCGGCGCCACGCGGGTACCAGCCACGGCAAGGCGAGGAACATCGGCAGCCAATACTGCGGGATTACCTTGACGAAAAAGTACCAGAACGGTTCACGGTGATCCCATGCACTAGCGTAGCGATGAGCGGTTTGGCGTAACAGGATTTCCTTGATATAGGCCAGCTCTGCAGCATTGCCGCTCGACAGCGCCGTTACCACCAAAGGTACTAGCCAGACTGCAATGGCCAGCAGCATGACCAGCAACCCCAGCCACCAGCGTCGCCCTTGCCCAGGCATGGCAACCACACCCTTCCAGCCCTTGCTGACGGCATAGGCGTAGGGGATCAACATGAGCGCGGGGACAAAGCCGACCCCTTTACTGATCACCCCGAAGCCCATCGCCGCACAGCCCAGGTAGAACCAGCCCCAGGCGGGACCAAGCAAAAGATGACGAACCAGGCCGTACATGCCCAGCGCCACCCACAAGCATAAAAAGCTGTCGATCTGGCCTGTACGCAGAATACTGTAGGTCTGGTAGGTGGCAAGGAAGAGCAGGGCAGCAATGCGGCCGACACGGCGGTTCCACAAACGACGCCCGAGATCATGCAGCACTACCGTGGCGGTGACCGCCGAAAGTAGCCCGGGCAAGTACAATGCGACCTTTGGCAGGCCCGTCAACCAGGTGAAGAACGCAACCGCCCACATGAACAACGGCGGTTTATCTGGATAGATTTCAGCGGCACGATGTGGAATGAACCAGGAACCGCTTTGCAGCATTTCCAGAGCCACACCAAGAAAGCGCTCTTCGTCGACATTCATTGGTTGACGCAAGCCGAGGCCGGCGCCCACCAGTACAAGGGCTAGCAGGGCAAACGCGAGGCGTTCAGTCCTGTGGGAGGTGAACATACGCACCAGGCTTATTCCTTAAGCGTTTTGTTACGGGCAATCAGCTGTAGATTGCGCAAGTAGACGATGAAGCCGAAGGCTTGACCGGCGATGAAAACCGGGTCTTGCCGGTAGATCGCATACACCAGCAGCAGTGCACTGCCAAGAATGCTCAAGTACCAGAACCCCACAGGAATCAGGCTGCGTTTTTTGACTTCGCTATAGATCCACTGAAGCAAAAAGCGCCCGGTAAAGACAGCCTGCCCGGTAAACCCCAGGATGAGCCAGAGTGTTTCCCGAGTAATGTTCATACATCCACCTCTTGGGGGGTGGCGTCGAAACGGGTACGGCGGATTAGCCACCAGACACCCAGCAGGTCAAGAATCCCCACCAGTGCACGGTCCAGGTTGCCGTACTTAGAGGTCCCGGCCTGGCGATGGCGGTGATTGACCGGATGCACCAGCATTCGGCCTTTATTGCGCTGGATAAGTGCTGGCAGGTAACGGTGCATATGATCGAAGTAGGGCAGGCGCAAGAACGCTGCCCGCTCTATCAGCTTGAGCCCGCAACCAGTGTCTGGCGTAGCGTCCTTGAGCATGCGGCTGCGCAGGCCATTGGCGAATCGCGAAGCCCAGCGCTTGCTGGCTGTATCACGACGGTTCACCCGGTGTCCTGCGACGAGTTTGATGCCGTCGGCATCGCCTTCACTGCCACGAACCAATGCGATCATGCTTGGGATATCGGCGGGGTCATTCTGGCCGTCGCCGTCGAGCGTCACCAGCCAGTGCCCATGCGCGGCCTGAGCAGCGTTATAGATCGAAGTGCTCTGCCCGAGCGAACGCGCCTGATGCAAGATTCTCAACTGATCGAAACCGCTGCTTTTCAAGTTGCGCAGTTTTTCCAGCGTGTTGTCGGTACTACCATCGTCGACCACGATAATCTCGTACGCTTCGCCATCGAGAGCTGCACGTATCTCGTGCAGCAAAGGTGGTAGATTTGCCGCTTCATTCTTTGCTGGAATCAGCACAGAGATGTAAATGTTCTTGCTCATGACGCTCCCGCAACTATTTCTATGGTGTTGTGCCTTGCCTAGACTCGGTAATAGTTTCGGTACCACCTCACAAATTCAGCGACGCCCGTTTGAACTGTAACGGAAGGCGAAAAATCGACCCATTTGGCCAACGCCGAAACATCAGCCCAGGTTTTTTCAACATCGCCTGCCTGCATGGGCAATAAGTTGCGTTTTGCCTTGATACCCAGAGCGGACTCAAGGCACTCAACGAAGTCCAGAAGCTTTACCGGCTGACCGCGGCCGATGTTGTAAAGCTTGCTAGGAACGGCCGGTGCGACGGCGTCCTTCTCGGGCGACTGCCACGACGGAGGTCTCAACCGAAGGCGTACGATGCTCTCGACAATGTCATCGACGTAAGTAAAGTCGCGCGACATATTTCCGTCGTTGTAGATATCGATTGGCTGGTTTTCGAGGATCGCCCGGGTAAATTTGAACAGCGCCATATCTGGACGTCCCCACGGCCCGTAGACCGTAAAGAAGCGCAAGCCACTGGCCTGAATACCAAACAAGTGGGAGTAACTGTGAGCCATCAGCTCATTGGCGCGCTTGCTGGCGGCATACAGCGAAACCGGGTGATCGACGGCATCTTCGATACAGAACGGTAGCTTGTCGTTCGAGCCATAGACCGAGCTGCTCGAGGCGTAGATCAAATGCCGGGGCATGTGATATCGACAGGCTTCGAGCACATTCAGGAAACCAACCAGATTGGATGAGCCGTATGCATCCGGATTATCCAGGGAATAGCGGACCCCCGCCTGTGCAGCCAGGTGTATGACCTCGCTGAAGGCGTGCGCTTCGAACAAGGCGAGCAATGCTGGCTTGTCGACGATGTCCATGGTTTGAAAACGGAAGTTTTTAAACCCGGATAATGCCTTCAACCGGTCACGCTTGAGCTCAACGCTGTAGTAGTCATTGAGGTTGTCGATACCTAGAACGTCGACACCTTGCTCGCACAAGCGTTTAGCCGTGTGGAAGCCGATAAAACCTGCTGCGCCTGTAATCAGTACCGTCATTCGCTGTCCACCCGCCCACGTCCAATGCCGTAGTAGGCAAGGCCTGCGGCGGCCATGTGCTCGGGGTCAAACAGGTTCCTGCCGTCAAACACCACCCGGTCAGCAAGCAGTTGGGGAACCTGCTCCAGGTCAAGCACGCGGAAATCCTGCCATTCGGTGACGATCACCAACGCATCGGCACCTTGCAATGTGCCTTCCTTTGATGGCATCAACTGCAAGTCAGAGCGTTGACCATAATGACGCTCAAACTCCTGCATCGCTTGAGGATCATGGGCCTGAACCCGCGCACCGGCCTTCCACAAGGCTTCCAGCAACACGCGACTGGAGGCTTCACGAATGTCATCAGTGTTGGGTTTGAACGCAAGCCCCCACACCGCGAAGACCTTGCCGCGCAGTTCGTTGCGATAATGGCGCTGTATCTTTTCGAACAAGCGGTGCTTCTGTCGCTGATTGACCGCGTCTACGGCGCGCAACAGTTGGGTGTCGAAATCCACAAGCTCGGCTGTTTTTTGCAAGGCTGAGAGATCCTTGGGGAAACAGGAACCGCCAAAGCCGCAGCCGGGGTAGATAAAGTCGTAACCAATTCGCGAGTCGGAACCGATGCCACGTCTGACCATCTCGATATCGGCACCCAAATGCTCCGCCAGGTTGGCCATCTCGTTGATGAAGGAGATTTTCGTGGCGAGCATGCAGTTAGCGGCGTACTTGGTGAGTTCGGCGCTGCGCGCATCCATCTCGATGATTTTTTCGCGATTCCGGCTGAACGGTTGGTAAAGTTCGCGAATCAATTCAATGGTGGCAGGTTGTGCACCCCCAATAATGATGCGCTCAGGTCGCATGCAATCATTGACGGCGGAGCCTTCCTTGAGGAACTCGGGGTTGCTGACAACTTCAAAACGTAGCGCGCTGCCGTTGGATCGATCGGCAATCATGCTCTTGATTCGGTCGACGGTGCCTACAGGAGAGGTCGATTTATTGATAATGACCTTGTCGTGTGTGGCGTAAGCCATCAGTGTTTCGACCACCGCAAAAACGTTGCGCAGGTCAGCACTGCCGTCCTCACAGGGAGGGGTGCCCACTGCAATAAAGACGATGTCGGCAAAGGCAGTGGCCAACGCGGCGTCCGTGGTGAACTGGAGCCGCCCTGAGGCGAGGTTTTTTTCCAACAAAGCTGGGAGACCGGGCTCGAAAATAGGGCAGTGCCCTTCAAGCAGAGAAGCTATCCGCTGCTCGTCGACATCCACACAGCACACCGAATGCCCGACTTCGGCAAGGCATGCAGCTTGTGTAAGACCGACGTAGCCGGTTCCAAAAACAGTGACCTTCATCCTTTGCTATTCCTTATCGAAACGCATGCTATACACCTGGTAGCAGGCAGGCCGAGATGCTTTGCGAGAGCTCTGAAAAAAAATGTCACAAATTTGTTAAAATTTTGTTATTGCACCAAATTAATCCAGAAATACAGGAATGCCGCTCAGCCTTGCAGGGCAAGGCGCGGTTCGCGGTAAACGGCTGGATGTTTGGCTGAAAGAGGGTAGTCGATACAGTGATTACGGCCAGTTTCGCAGAACTGGAAATTCGCTTGTGAAGGGCGCGCCAGGGCCAAGAGCCCATAGATAGGCCTGCTTGTGGATGAATAGGATCGCTCGAGACGGAAAAGGCGTGCAGCAGAAGCCGGCCATCGAAACAGGAGGGAAGAGCACTCAGGGCTTGCGTAACGCGCGCGCAGGATCCCTCGGCTGGAAGGCCGTTGATCGTTAAGGTGGAATTTTTCGCCAAGCCTTCGTACAGCATGCTCAATCACCTTGATCTGCAATGCCCGCCATTTGGGCGTCGGTGACGGCCTGCCGTCGCATTGCATTTCTTGTTTTTATTGTTGGGCCGATAGACCCATGCCTCATCATCCGTCGAACCTCAGCCTAGAGCGTTATGGCTGCGCCGGAGTTGTGCTATATCAGGTTTTCGCATGCTACCTAGCGGTTGAGGAAAATTCCAGCGCAGGAAGACCCGAAACAAAGTGCAACACGCGTAGGGCAAGGGCCTGCACGGAGGAGGGCGTGGTTTTGCCAGGCCGGAGAAACACACAGCGTTTCTTACCGTAATAGACTTATAGTTATACGGTTCTTGTTGTATATTCTTACGAATAATAACCAGCGACTATCACGTGATGAGAGAACCAGAAAGGCGCGCTACTGCTCTAGCGTTGTACCCAGAGGACACACAAGAAGCGGCGGCCTTGCTGAAGCAAGCTGTACCCCTGATGATGCGTCACAGCATCCCTACCAACCCTGTGCACTACGCGCTTTGGTATACGTACTGCAGAGGGCAGGAGCCCGAGCTCAATCACCAACTGGATCGGCTTGTCCTGGAGGAAGGCGGTTTCCCCGCAGAGTCCGCCACCAAGCTTTTTCGCGACTTCATCATTCGAGACGAGTTGGAAGAGGCCCGCGCCGGGCAACAGCAAGCTATCGACCTCGTTGACGACATGGAGCGTGACGTCTCGCATAGCGTAAAGGTTAATCTGAACTTCCAGGCCAGCCTGGAGCATTGCATAGAGATGCTTGATGAACCGATCGCCTTGCCCAGCATACTGAGCGAGTTGCAACAGAGCACCCAGCTCATACAGGATCAACAGGCGCTTTTTCTCGGCCAGCTGCGCGCGGCCCAAAACGAGATCACCAGTCTGCGAGCAAAGCTTGAACGCGTTCAACTCGCGGCTACGGTCGACAGCCTGACGCAGGTATTCAACCGAAACACCTTCACACGCTTGCTGGAGCAAGCCCTGAGCAAAGGGCCTGATGATGGCGTAGCATTGGTCATGCTGGACATTGACCACTTCAAGCAGTTCAACGACCAGTACGGGCATCCACTAGGTGATCGAGTACTCCAGCATGTTGGCCAACTACTCCGCAACGCACTTCCTCCTCATGGCGTAGCGGCGCGCTATGGCGGCGAAGAATTCTGCGTCATCCTGCAACGATGTGCCGATATTGATAGCGTCTATGCCTTTGCCGAGCAGTTGCGCCTGAAAATCCGAACGCTGCGAATCAAGACACGGAGCACAGATGAATTGCTCGACACCGTAACCGCATCATTCGGCGTTGCCTTTGCCGAAAGTGATGACAGCGTGGAGAGTCTTATCACGCGTGCCGACGATGCTCTGTACCGTGCCAAGCGCAATGGCCGTAACCAGGTACAGTGACATTAGCGAAGGGCTGTCAACAGGGCAGGGTAGCGAGTTGCACCTGCCCCATGTCAGCCGCTTGATCGTGGCGTCTGTAGCATGAAGGCTACACGCCGTCCGGGATCTTCGATTGCATCATTTTTCTTCGATCCAGTCTTCTACCGTCCACAATGAACGTGCCATCCCCCACAGCATGAAGCGTTCGCTGCTCTTTGCGTGAACTGTCGAAGTATGCGGCGATGCCTTCGAGGACAACGATGTTGTATTTTTCGACGATATCAATGACCTTGCATTCGATATTCGCCACGCACTCTTTAATCAAGGGCGCCCCAACATGCTTTCCTTTCACAGGCGTTAGCCCGAACAATGCAAATTTGTCGGTGTCGGCGCCACTGCTGGTTCCAATACCCACGACATGATCAATCAGATCCACCGTAGGAATTGAAATCACGCACGCCCTGGATTTACTGAGCGCGGCGTATGAGTAGTTCCAAGGCCCTGTGGTGATCGCAATGATCGGCGTAAAGTCAACCACCATGGTCCATGAGAGGGTCATTATATTGTTCTTCTCACCCTCATTCGTGGTAACGAAAACAACCGGACCTGATTCGATCAGCGTGAACGCTTTACTGATGTTCATCTTTTCCATCACGTTGCGCTCACTCCGGCGTTTTTTTCAGATCCGCCGTCGAGGGTGACGCCATGACGCAGTACGTCAATACAAAATTCCGCTTCGTAAGGCGGAACATTGCATTCGACAATATCATGGGCAGCGACTTGTAGATGTACACCTACAATATCGGCATGGACCGGTTGCTGGCAGACATGCCGGTCGACCAGTACGGCAGTATAGATCCGGCGAGCGCCGAGTTGCGCGAGATACGCACAGGTACGCAGGAGCGAATGGCCTTCAAAAAGCACATCATCGACAATCAGCAAAGTGCTACCCGTGAGGTCTAGCGCACCCAGAAGCGGGTTTTCGGTCAATTGCGTGTGGGTATGCAGCACTTTCAGGTCATCGGCATAGCGCTTGACCTTCAGCGGATACAGCGGCAGTTCCGGCAGGCCGGTCTGACATGACAGAAGTCGTTGTAAACGCTGGGCCAGGGGCTCACCACGGCGCTGGATACCGATCAGTACTGCTTGAGTGGGCGGTAACAGCGCCGCAGCCTGTCTTGCCATCGCCTGCAATATGCAATCGAGTTCATCACTGTCGTACAAACGCAACCGTTGACCCGAAGGTATGATCGGCATGGCACGCTCCCGTTGAGGGCCGACAGATTGATCATAGCCCAAGGGCCGGTGTTGCTTTGGCGATTTCCCATGAAGTAAGGGCAGGGTGAGTGGAGGGGTGAATCACCGGTGATTAATAACTCAATTAAATACTCATTTAGTTGAGTTATAACTTCTGATTATTAACTTATCGTATCCGATGGGTCAGGGCGCTTCTACACATGTTTTCGCATCGCCGTAAATATCTTCGATCTGCTTCGCCTGAAGGACCTGCATTACCTAAGTACCAAGGACAACTAGCATACACAATGGCATTGATAGTTGCCTTATCCAGGCTGGACGACGGGCAGCCAGGATAATCAAACCAGGTCATCAGAACCTCTTTATGCTCAGCATCGAGCACACGCTTTTCGGAGCAACACAGTGATCGACATGAAAATCTAAAAAGTTGGGTTCATATCCCTGGCCGTAATCCGTACATGTTCGTAGAGACCTAAAAATCTGATTCAGTTGCACCTAAGGTTGCTCACCAGCATTTGCACCGCGCCGCCAAAATCGACCGAAACAAACCCGGTGACGCTTTGGGCAAGTTAGACGTTGATGCTATGAGCCAATCGTGATGATCCCGATAAACCGTTACAGTGGATGCTGGCCAGGAAGGCATCGCTAGCTGCTTGGCTGATGCGTAAACGACAGAGCTCTGACCTCGACAGGTTCTCACTTCAAATCTGCACACGCAGAGCCACAACGCATCCACACAAAGGTGCCCATAATGTATATTATGTTAAATAGTGTTTCTGGGCTGCGACGCCTTCTTTGTCTGCGTTTCGTAATCCCTGGACGGTAATTTTCCAAACTCGGACGCTTCGACCGAAGGAAATTCAAAGCCCTGCCCTTGTCTGCGCCACGCACAAGAACGTGCGCATGTTGTCCATGGCGCTGCCTCAAAAAACGACGGAAGCCTGTGTAATTCAATGAGTCATGACGGCCCCCACATTGACCCTCAAAAAATACTGCGCTATAAACACTCACAGTTTCTATTGTGCCTGACGCTTACCTCCAATCTCTTGATGCCAGATTCCATGACCGATACAGCCAAGCCGATCAAAAGCGCCAAGCCACGAAGCCGCTCATCCATCGGGGCTGTGCGCAGCCCTCAAAGCACCGAAGCGATTCTTGATGCGGCAACTGCCATCCTCAAGGAAAATGGGTACAAAGCGTTCACCATGGACGCATTGGTAGAGCGTGCAGGCTCCAGCAAACCCACCATCTATAGATGGTGGCGCAGTAAAGGCGCATTACTGCGCGATGTGTATGAGCGTGCAGCTGTGACGTTCGTTACATCCCCCGATACCGGAAACCTCGAGCAAGACCTGATCGAGCACTTGCGATCCTTGTGGGTGTGGTGGCGCTCATCCAGTGCTGGCGAGACGCTGCGCAGTGTGTTTATCGAAATTCAACTCGACATCGAAGCCATCGAGGAGTTTCGTACAGCCTTTCTTCCCCGCCGCGAGCGAACACTGCGGAAAATTTTTGCCAGAGCTGTGAGCAGAGGTGAAATCGTCGAAGGGCCGGCCATTGATGCTGCCGTAGCAATGCTGACCGGGACATCCTGGTTGCACTTGGTCACCGCAAATCTGGACAACCTGGAAGACATCGATCGTTCGGTTGCGCTTGTTGTACGAGGCCTTCGCATCGGCTGATGCCTTACAGGGAATAAATGCCGATGTTTTCTAACGCCCATAACGACACTGATAGTTTTTATAGGTTGCCCATCCTCCACTCGCGCCAACCGTGCGTAGGCATTTTTTGCGTCAGAGAATCCCGTTCATGAACACCAGAAAACACCGGGCTTTTAGAAGGGTTCCATCTACGTTACGCCATAGCGCGTACACCTCTATCGCCGTGCTGCTAGGCGCCCTCACCGGCTGCGCATTCAGTGACCTGACAACCAGCGCCCATATGAATACGCCGCAGGGTATGGAGCAGACCCTGGCCGATAGCGACATCAAGCTGTCACCTGCTGCGTGGCCCAGTGAAACCTGGTGGACCAGTTACAACGACGCTCAACTCAATGTGTTGGTCGTAGAGGCGCTGTCCGGTAGCCCGACGCTGCGTGCCGCGGCCGCGCGCGTGCATCAGGCCAATGCTCTGGAAGACATAGAGGGGGCATCGCTGTTGCCTCATGCAGAGGTTGGCATGAGTGTTACCCGCGAGCACTTCAGCTCCAACGGCACAACGCCTGCGCCGGCAAAAGGAACTTGGCAGAACGTCCATCTGGGTACGTTCAACCTAGGCTACGAACTGGACTTCTGGGGAAAGAACCGCGAGGCAGTGAACGCTGCGGTCGGGCGCCGTCATGCCCTGGAGGTAGACGAGCATGCGGCAGCACTCATGCTCTCGACTTCGGTGGTACAGACATACATAGCCTTGCAGGACAACTACGAGCAACTGGACCTGGCCCAAGCACTGCTGGATCAGCAGGAGCAGATTGAGAAGCTGACTCTGCAGCGATTTGCCGCCGAATTGGGTACGCAGATAGACATTAAGCAATCTCAAGCAGCTCTTCCTGCCAGCCGGGCCAACATCGCTGCGCTGAAGGAAGTGATCGAGCTCAACCAGAACAAATTGGCTTCGCTCTTGGGTAAAGGACCTGACCGTGGCCGAACAATCACACGGCCACATATGCGGGCAAGCAGTACTGTGACCCTGCCAACGGATCTTCCCGCCGAACTTATCGGTCACCGCCCGGATGTCGTAGCCCAGCGCTGGCGAGTAGAGGCATCAGGGCACGAGATCGAAGTCGCCAAGGCGCGGTTCTACCCCAACGTGAACCTCACTTCTTTCATTGGCATGCAGAGCCTTGCATTCGACACCTTCAACGACCACAGCAGTCGCATCCTCGGTGTATCCCCGGCCATCAGCTTGCCAAGCTTCGAAGGGGGTCGCCTGCGTGGCAACCTTGATGCGCAGAATGCAGCCTACGACCTAGCAGTAGAGAACTACAACCAGACAGTCATCGATGCGTTGCGAGACATTGCCGACCAGATTGCATCCCTGCGTTGGCTCAAAGAACGCTTGGCCCAACAAAACGAGGCTGTCGCTACGGCCCAGGCGGCCTCAGATCTGGTCAACAGTCGCTATGCGGCTGGCCTGGCAACTTACCTGCAGGTACTCGCCACACAAAACGCTACGTTGTCCGAGAAACGACAACTCGTCACTTTGCAGTCTCGTGCACTTTCCTTGCAGGCGAACCTCAGCCGAGCGCTGGGGGGCGGATATCGCCCTCAAATTCAACCTGATGCCGACGTAACTTCCACAGCAGCCCAAAAATCATGACCAGCAAAACACCGACACCCTCCTCCCCAGAGCAAGCCAGACCCTTCCGCTCCCCACAGTTGCTGTTGGCCCTGGCCATCGTGCTACTGGTCGTGGTCCTTGGAGGCTGGTACGCGACCCGTATGGGCGCAGAGTCTACCGATGATGCCTACGTTGAGGGCAATATCGTCCAGGTTACGTCCCAAGTCAGTGGTACGGTAACGGTCATCAGTGGCGACAATACCGATTATGTTGCTGCTCATAGCCCGCTGGTGACTCTCAACACAGTAGATGCCGAAATTCAGTTCGAGCGTGCCAAGTCCAACCTGGCGAGGGCGGTGCGCCAAGCACGAACCCAGTATTACCAGGTTCAGCAACTGGAAGCCGAGGTCAGCCAACGCAAGAACGACGTGCGCAAGGCCCAGGACGATGTGCGTCGACGTAATCAGCTCGCGTCCAGCGGCGCCGTGTCGCGGGAAGAGATCAGCCATACTCAGGAAGTGCTGAAAAACGCAGTTGCGGGCCTTGAGGGAACCCAGCACGCGCTGGCGGTTCGTCTGGCGATGGTCGATAACACTACGCTGCGCACGCACCCAGATGTCTTGGTGGCCGCCAGCAATTTGCGGGATGCATACATCGCTTTGCACCGTACGCAAATCAGCTCGCCGGTGAGCGGGCTGATCACCAAACGCACTGTTCAAGTCGGTCAGCGAATCAATCCCGGCGTGGCGTTGATGTCGGTGGTGCCGGTCGATCAGGTCTGGGTCAACGCCAACTTCAAAGAGTCCCAGATCGAAGACTTACGTATTGGCCAACCGGTCGAACTTCGTGCCGATGCTTACAGCCGTGACATCGTCTTCCACGGCACCATCGTAGGCTTGGATGCCGGCACAGGTAGCGCGTTCTCCCTGATGCCCGCGCAGAACGCAACAGGCAACTGGATCAAAGTGACCCAGCGCGTACCTGTGCGCATCGCCCTGGATGCCCAAGAAGTGCAACGGCACCCATTGCGTCTCGGCCTGTCCATGCGGGTCTCGGTAGATACACACGATCAAAACGGTGCTGTGTTGAACACGGCCAGCCCTACCCGTCCGGCCTACAGCACTTCCATTTTCGACAACGAGCTCAAGGATGCCAATCAGGTTGTTGAGCAGGTGATCAGCGCCAACGAGGATCATGGGCGTGACAACCAAAGTGTCAAACTTTAACGAGGGGCATCATGTACCGGAAAAATGCTGCCCTACTTGTAACGGTCGGATTGCTTTGCGCACTGGAGTACTTGCAGGCCGGAATGATTGCCTTCGCCTCGGCGCCGATTCGCGGTGAGATCGACGCCAGCCCTGAAGAATTCACACTTGTCGCGGCGCTTTATGCCTGCATTGCCGTTGTGGTGATCTCCAAGCAGCGCTGGCTGGTGGAGAGGCTCGGGTGGCGTAACTTCATGCTGGGTTCTATCAGCATCTTCGTAGTTGGCGCGCTGGTCTGTGGAGTCAGCGACGACTTGACGACCTTTACCGCAGGCAGAGTGATAATGGCATTGGGCGGCGCATCTTTCATGACGTCGGCCCGCCTGATGGTCAATTTCCTGCCCCCAGGACCAGGCCGTTTTATCGGTGTAAAAGTGTTCGCCACCGGGTTGGCCGTCGGCACCGCTTCCGCACCTTTCATTTCGTCCATGGTGGTTATTGAGGATACCTGGCATGCGATTTTCTGGGTTCTGATTACCGGGGCCCTGGTCGCTGGCTTGCTGGGTATGCGATTCCTACCCCGTGCGCCCGCTCCGATTGACGATCGAACACCCTCGACGCCTGCGAACATTCTGCTGTTGTCCGTGAGCAGCTTCTTTCTCTTGTACGTGTTGCAACGCTCCTACTACGACTTCTATAACGAGACATTCATTCTCGTTACATTCTCACTGTTAGCAGCGCTGGGGCTGTACATCTTCTTCCACGCCGAACACCGCAAAGACGCTCCGTTCCTCAAGGTCAGGGACCTCATGCAACCACGCTACCTACTCGGTGTCGCACTCTTCTGCTTCACCTATGTGGTACTGGGCGCAAATAACTACATGCTGCCGTACTTTCTGCAGACAGGCCTTGGATACTCTTGGGATACCATCGGGACTTTCCAGGCGTTTGGGCTCGGCGGTGCACTGGTGACGTGGCTGATCATGGCCGTGCTCATTCCGAAATTCCCGGCCCCGAAGAAATTCTTCCTGGCAGGCTTCGGCGCGCTGACAGGGTTTGGCTGGCTAATGTCATCCATCACAACGGACGCCAACATGTGGTCGAACATCTTGCCTGCGCTGTTCTTGAATGGCTGCTTCGTGATGCTGGTACTGGCAACTGCGGCCATGCAGACCTTCCGCGATGTAACCCATCACGACACACTGTTCGCCCACGCCTACCAAATCAAAAGCATGCTAGGTCAGATTGCCATGGCCATGGGTACAGCAGTGGCTACCTTGTTCCTGCAGTGGCGCACGACACTCCAGTACAACAATTTGAATGGACACTTCAGCCCCGGGGACCCTGTATATCTTGAACAGTCGCAGCACCTTGCGCAGGCCCTGACACCTCAGGTCGGCACGGCGGCGGCGAACCAGATCTCACTGTCGATGCTGACACAGAACCTCCACCAGCAATCAACCCTGATTGCCAGCATGGAATACTTCTGGTTTGTAATCGTTGTCGCGGTCATGGCACTGGGGGTATCGGCGGTTCAAAGAACCTTCAGGTGATTTGCCATCACGAAATCGTCAATGCGTTACGCCGGTATCCCGGTGAAAGAAGCCGGCATAGATCGCCGCTGGGTCAACCGGGCGGCGCAGTTCGCCATCCGATAGCCGCAGCCGTGGGAAAGCCGTGCTAGAAAAAAGAGCCGTCCGTACCCGAACGATACGGACGACCCAAAAACCAAAGCAGCAGTGTCGGGATAAAACTCAGAAAGGATATGGTTGGCCCGACGGCTCCACCGTTACCCATTTCACCTCAGTGAACTCTTCGATCACTGCACTGCCATCGAAGCGGCCATATCCGCTTTTCTTCATGCCGCCGTAAGGCGCCTGCGGCTCGTTTTGCACGGTCGCACCATTGATGTGAACGCAGCCAGCATCCAGTCGGCTGGCGAGGCCGAGTGCTTTGGTGACGTCACGGCTGAAGATCGAAGATGAAAGACCGTAGGCTGTATCGTTGGCAACGGCCAAGGCCTGCTCGGCCCCTTTTACCCTGACGATAGTGGTTACCGGGCCAAAGGTCTCCTCATCGTAGATGGCCATTTCCCGGGTCACGCAGTCGACCAATGTCGGGCCCATCAGTGCGCTCTGGGCGAGCCCCCCAGTGACAATTTTGGCTCCCTTGTTAACCGCATCATCCAGCAGATGATTGATCCGCTGTACGGAACCTTGACCAATCATGGGGCCGATCACACAGGCTGGAGATTTCGTCGGCAAGCCCGTCTCGAGTGCGCTGACTCGCTCGACAAAGCGGGCGACGAACACGTCCGCTACAGCTTCGTCCACCACGAAGCGCTCCGTGGACATGCAAATCTGCCCCTGGTACAAAAACGCGCCAAACACTGCGGCGTTTACAGCGCCCTCGATATCAGCATCATCCAGAACGATGAAAGGCGCTTTGCCCCCCAGTTCCAGCAGGCAACGCTTAAGATGGCTCGCACAGGTTTGCGCAATCATGCGACCGACCTTGGTTGAGCCTGTGAAGTTGACGCGACGTACGGTGTCATGGGCAACCAGTGCTTCGGTAACCGCCGCAGCATCTTCCGGAGCACTGATCAGAAAGTTGAGAACGCCCGCTGGCAAGCCGGCTTCGTAGAATGCCTCAGCCAGCAAAGCATGGGTGCGCGGGCTGCTCTCGGACCCCTTGAAGATCACCGTATTGCCGCACGCCAGTGGATACGCGATAGCGCGCGCGCCGAGAATGACCGGACCGTTCCATGGCACGATCGAAAGTACCGTACCGACAGGTTGGCGCAGGGTCATAGACAGAGCGCCGGGCTTGTCGGTGGGTATGGTTTCACCCTTGATCTGCGTGGTCATTGCAGCAGCTTCACGCAGCAGGTTTGCAGATGCCCCCACATTGAATTGCGCCCACAGCTGCGAGGCACCGATTTCATCGGCCATTGCGACGCAGAAATCCGTCATCTTGGCTTCGAGTGCATCGGCGGCGGCCAGCAAGATACGACGACGCTCTGTTGGCCCTGTACCAGCCCAGGTTCGGAACGCTCGCTCGGACGATTCTGCGGCACGCAGTGCGTCTGCAACGCTGCAAGCGGCACCGACGCTGACAGTATGCGAGCTGATGGGATCGACTCGCTGATAGGTCTTGCCGTCGGATGCGGATTGCTTCTGGTTATCTATCACCAGTTGTACAGTCATGGTAGATACCTCTAGGTAACAAAAAAATCAGGCTGCTGATACTGCCGGCATCCGCAAGATCGGCTTGATGGTCACGCCGCGCTCACTATCCGCCATGGCTTCGTTGACCTGATCGAACTCATAGAACTTGCATAGCTTGTCGAATGGGAACCGACCTTGCAGGTAGAGATCCACAAGCTTCGGAATGAACGCGTTGGCGACCACGTCGCCCTGGACGATACCCATGATGCGTTTGCCAGGGATCATCACTTCGTTGATGTTGAACGCTACTTCAGTTCCGAACTTGGTCGCGCCAACGATGCCGCAGGTGCCAAGCGTGGCCAGTGCATCGATGGCTTGGCGCAGCACTTCCGCGCGCCCCGAACACTCCAGACTGTAGTTGGCGCCGCCTGCGGTAATCTGTTGTATGCGCTCGACCGGGTTTTCTTCACAGCTGTTAATGACATGTGTCGCACCGAGTTCCAGCGCCAATTGAAGTCGGCTCGGGGTGACATCCACCGCGATGATGGTGGTCGCACCAGCGATACGGGCAGCCATGACTGAGGCCAGGCCGACTGCTCCTGCGCCGAAGGCGACGAAGCTGGAGCCAGCCTCGACCTTCAGTGCGTTCAGTACAGACCCTGCACCTGTCTGAATACCGCAACCCAGTGGCCCCAGCAATTCCAGCGGAGCCTCTTTGGCGACCTTGACCACGTTGCGTTCGTTGGCGATGGCATACGTCGAGAAGGATGACTGACCAAAGAAATGATCATGTATTGGCATGCCCGATTCACAGCCGCAGCTTGAAGCACTGCCATCCAAGCGACCGCCGCCAAAGTTCAGCGGGTGCATGTGCGTGCAGTGCGCCGGGTGTCCTGTCTCACAAGGCAGGCACAGGCCGCAAGACATGTAGGTCATCACAACATGATCACCCGGTTTGACCGTTGTCACCGCAGAGCCGACCGCATCGATCACACCTGCGCCCTCGTGGCCAAGAATGATCGGCATCGGTGTAGGGAACAGTTGGTCGCGTACTACCATATCGGTGTGACAGACACCCGATGCCACAACCCGTACACGAACTTCAGTGGGACGGGGTGCTTCGATCAGCACATCCTCGACCTTCAGAGGTGCACCTGACTCTCGCAGGACTGCCGCCTGGATACGCATCTTCTGCATATTATCGTGGGACATTTGCTTCTCCTCGAATACTCACACTGGCCAGCGGTGCGGATCAGGCTGGTTGCAGTGCACGTGGTCGCTGGCTTCGCTCGGTCGCTTTCTGGCTCACTGCAGGGCGCAAGCAAAAGTCGAAGGTCATTTCGGCAAAACGCCCTTCCACACCCCTTGCCTTGGCGCGCTCAGCGTCGTCGACAAATTGGATATCGCCGATCAGGCCGTCACGGGTTGCGTAGGCGAAGTCATCCCACAGGTACTTGTCGTTGGACAGGTTGATCTGGGTAGTGAGATGTTCATGCCCAGGCGCGGAGATGAAGAAATGCACGTGCGCTGGACGCTGCCCGTGTCTGCCAAGCGTATCGAGACACTCCTGGGTAGGGCCGGCCGGGTTGCAGCCATATCCGGATGGTACGATGCTGCGCGCGCGGTACCGGCCCTGCTCATCCGTGATGATCCGGCGGCGCAGGTTGTATTCGGATTGACTCTTGTCGAAGTAGGAGTAATTCCCTTCAGTGTTGGCTTGCCACAGGTCCACGACTGCACCAGCAATCGGCTGCCCCTGCAAGTCGACCACCTGCCCCTCAAGGAACATCACGGTCGCACGGTCATCCTCAGTCCCGTCATCCATGCGCGCGACACCTTCGCAGATCGGAGCGCCTGCGACATAGAGTGGGCCCTCGATCGTGCGCGGGGTTCCGCCAGTACGGCCCGCGGCTTCATCCTTGGCATCGGCCAGAAGATCAAGAAAGTGTTCAATACCCAGGCCGGCGACGAGCAAACCGGCTTCGTTCTTGGCACCCAGACGGTTCAGGTAGTCGACCGCTTTCCAGAATTCGTTTTCGGTAATTTCCAGGTCTTCGATTAGTCGCGCGACATCCTGCAGCACGCGCAGGATTATCTGTTTGCAGCGAGCATCGCCCTGGTCGTGATCAAAGCCGGCAGCTTGACGGAAAAACGCTTGAATTTCAGGCAGGTTGGAAATAGTGATCGCCATGGTGATGACACCTTCTTATATGTGTTCTGAGCGAGGCAAGGCATCAGCGCCCTGCCCTATCTTGGAATTGGATCAAGCCGCTTGCGCGTGCAAGCCGAGCTGCTCACGGGCCTGCAGCAGGTCTTCCTGCATGTCGTGATTCCACAGCCAGTCGAACCGCTCGGCGAGTACCTTGCCGAGCCGTTCCTTGTCTTCCAGTACCGCTGGGTCACGGAACTCGTAGAGTTCGCCAGCTTCCCAAGAGGTCCGCTGCACGCGGCATGCACGTGGCCGGCGTACTGCGTCATAGGCGTCGAGCACTGCCTGTGGACGCTTCTCCAGCACTTTCGGGTCAGCCAGCAGGCGCGCCAGCAGCCATGCATCCTCCAGCCCTTGCCCAGCACCAGCGCCCTGGTGCGGCAACATGGCATGGGCAGCGTCCCCGATCAGGCCGACACGGCCATAGACGTAACCCGGCAACTCCGCCAAATCGTGAAGTGCCCACAGCGAAGGCGTTGGAATGCATTCCAGAAGCACCTGCGCGGCGTCATCCCAGCCCTCGAACGCGGTCAGCATTTCTGCTTGTGTTGCGTTACGCACCCAAGGCGCATCGCTGGGCCAGACCGGGTTTGGTTGACTACGATCGGAGATGAACGCGACGACGTTGATCAAGCGCCCTTGCTTGACCGGGAAGGTCAGGATGTGGCCGTCCAGCCCAAGATACATCTGTGGAACATCGATAAGATGCTCATCAACGCCACGTGCCCGGTAGGCTTCGCGCAGTTGCTGGCTGTCAATGAGGCCTCGGTAGGCACAGGTACCGCTGAAACGAGGCGCAGCCAGTGGCTGGTTCAAGCCTTGCAGCACATGGTCACGGATCGAAGACTTGATGCCATCGGCACCGATCAACACGTCGCAGCGATGCTCAGTGCCATCAGTGAACGTTACTTGAACCTGTTCACCGTCCTGCTCCACGCGCTGGGCACGTTTGCCAAACTGGGCGATGCCCTCAGGGAGCTGGCTGGCCAGGGCGTCGAGGAAGTCGGCACGATGCACAGACGATTGCCCGACACCCTCGGCAACGCTGCACCCCAGATACTGGGCATCGCGCCCCATACGCCATTCGAACCAGATGTCCTGCCAAGGCGTAGGCGTGCTGTCAGCGATGTTGCGGTAGGGCTCGGCGATACCGAGGCCAGCGATGGCGCGCACGGCATTGGCGCCGAAGGAGACGCCTGCGCCTACTTCACCGAAAGCGGGCGCTGCTTCGAACAGTTGGACATTCAGATGAGTGTGACGGCACAGATCCAGTGACAGAGCAACGCCTGCGATACCACCACCGATAATCGAGACGTTCAGAGCAGAAGTAGAGGTTTGCATAGCAAGGTACCCTTGGGGCTGATTGTTATTGGAGTTCACGGATGATTACTGCTGCGTCGCTATTGATAAATACCGTGAAACCCATAAACGACATCACAGCTATGAATATTGCTCGCGAACACGAACGTCATGCGTTACCTGATTTCAAGCACGCAGGCCGACGTTCAAGCCGCTGAACACGCGCCCATCAGGAAGCCGCCTGCGTGCTGATCTGCACAGGCGACAGCACCTTGCGGTGCTTCAGAAAGACCAGGATCGCTGCCGCGCCAATGGCACCGGGTATGGCAAAAACCAGGAAGCTGGCCTGCAATGGCAAGTTTGACCCATGCAATAGCCCGCCAAGTACCGGGCCGATGATTGCCCCGGTTCGCCCTATTCCCATTGCCCAGCCCAACCCCGTGGACCGCACATGCGGCGGGTAATACTGCACAGCGCAAGCATTGGCCAGAATTTGAGTGCCGATGGTGCAAGCTCCAGCAATGGCGATCAGCAGATACAGCACCGCCAAAGGCGCCTTTATTGCCAGCAGGCTTAATGACAAGGCGCCGCAGGCAAAGAACATCAGTAAGACCTTGGTGATGCCCACCCGGTCGCCGAGCCAGCCACCTGCGATAGCGCCGACAATGGCGCCACCGTTCAGCACCAACAGGAACGCCAAGCTCGAATTGAGTCCGTAACCTGCGCTGTTCATTATCTTGGGTAACCACGAACTCAACGCGTAGACCATCAACAGGCAGCAGAAGAATGCGACCCACAAGGCCAAGGTGCTGACGAGGCGGCCATCACGGAACAGCTCCCCGATCGAGGCGGTTGAGCCACGCGCAACCGAATGAACCAACTGATCGTCTGCTTCGGGCAAGTAGCTTCGCGTCGTTTGCGCCAACAAGGATTTGGCCCGCTCGATTTGCCCGCTGCGCAGCAGAAAGTCCATCGACTCCGGCAACTGCCGCAGCAGCAGCGGGAGTATCAGCATCGGGATCAAGGCAACGTAGAATACCGCCTGCCATCCCCACTGCGGGATGAACAGCATACCCAGCCCCGCGGATAACATCCCGCCCAGCGAATAGCCGCTGAACATAATCGCAACCAAGGTGCTGCGTGATTTTTGCGGGGCGTATTCATTCATCAAGGCCACGACGTTCGGCATCACGCCACCGATCCCAAGCCCCGCAATGAAGCGACACAGCGCGAAGGCCGCAGGACTGGATGCAAGACCGTTCAATGCGGTGACGCCGCTAAACAGCAGCACACATATCATGATGGTCTTGCGGCGACCGACCCGGTCTGAGATCGATCCGAAAAACAAGGCGCCCAACATCATCCCGACCAGCGCACAGCTACCCAGTGCGCCCGCTTGCACTGCACTGAGCCCCCATTCGGTCATTAACGACGGCAACACCACGCCGTAGATCACCAGGTCGTAGCCGTCGAAGATGATGATAAGTGCGCACCAGACCAGAATTCGCGCATGAAAGGCATTGAAACGCGCCCCGTTTATCAGGGCCGAAACGTCGATTGTTCGCATGGCATTGCTCATTCTTGTAATTGTTATGGCGGGGCTTCAACCCCCTTGTTACGCCCTCAGCACCGTGGTGTATCGCTGGACGGTGACCAACAGGCTGAAGTGCGCTGAGGGTCATCATGACCAAGCCGACAGTGGTCTCACATGCAGCGAAACGAATAACCAGTATTTCCATCCTGAATATTCGTCACCACTTCACACACCTGATGCCGATATGGGAAATGCTTTCATCTAACGCCTGGGGCGAGCGTGCAGGGATACGGTTCGGCCAGGGAGAGCAGAGAGAGCAGAGAGAGCAGAGAGAGGTCAGGCTGGGGTTGCTGCCCTCCTCTGCGTTACGCCTGCAGCGCGCGCGGCCGCAAGCTGTGTTGTTCGTCGGGAGTTTCAGCTGCCGGTTGCAACTGGAAGTCAAAGGACAGTTCCGCAAAGCGCCCTTCTATACCTTGTTTGGCGGCCAGACCCGCATCCTCGATAAAGCGCACTTCCCCGATCAGCTCTTCGCGCGTGGCATAGGCAAAGTCATCCCAGAGGTACTTGTCCCCTATGGCTCACAACCGTAGCCGGAAGGAACAATGCTGCGAGCACGGTACCGACCGTCTGCATCGGTGATGATTCACAATGGCAAGCGTGGTACTCAGCGATCATCCTCATGAATCGACGAAGGATGGCGGCACAGGCCGGTCACTTCGATGTCCATGTAGGGGAACAGCGGCAGTTGCATGAGGGTGTCGTGCAGCGCTTCGACGCTGTCCACGTCGAACACACTGAAGTTGGCGTAGTGGCCGGCAATGCGCCACAGATGACGCCACTTGCCCTCACGCTGCAGGCGCTGGGCCAGTTCCTTTTCGTCAGCCTTCAAGCGGGCAGCCACTTGCGGGTCCATGTCCACTGGCAGCTTTACAGTCATCTTCACGTGAAACAGCATTTGCCAAATCTCCTATAAAAGGTTTCAAGTACGACGGAATCTGGCCAGGCGTTCTTCATCGAGCGTCAGCCCGAGGCCCGGCGTGGCAGGGACGTGCAACTGGAAGTCGCGGTACACAGGCGCTTCGGTCACGATTTCTTCGGTGAGCAGCAGTGGGCCGAACAGCTCCGTGTGCCATTGCATCTGATCCAGGGTGATGAACGCATGGGCCGATGCCAAGGTGCCCACTGCCCCTTCCAGCATGGTCCCGCCATACAGCGCAATGCCTGCTGCCTGGGCAATCTGGGCGGTGCGCAGCACGGCGCGAGGGCCGCCATTCTTGGCGATCTTCAGCGCGAAAATGCTGGCAGCGCCATCGGCCGCCAGACTGAAAGCGTCCTCGACACTTTCGATGGATTCGTCCGCCATGATGGGCGCCGGGCTGCGCTGGTTAAGCCGCACTTGCCCGCTTCGGTTGATCCGCGAAATCGGCTGTTCGATCAGGTCGATGCCGTTTTCACCCAGCACCTGGCAGCCCTTGATGGCCTGAGACTCGGTCCAGTATTGGTTGACGTCGACACGTACGCTGGCGCGATCGCCCAATGCTTTCTTGATGGCCACCACATGGACAAGGTCATGCTCCAGGGCATTGGCACCAATTTTGAGTTTGAAGATGCGGTGGCGACGTTGCTCGAGCATACACTCGGCTTCTTCGATGTCCTTGCCGGTGTCGCCACTGGCAAGGGTCCAGGCCACTTCCAGGGCATCACGCACCCGGCCGCCCAGCAACTCGCTGACAGGTAGCCCCAACCGCTTGCCTTGGGCATCGAGCAACGCCGTTTCCACTGCCGAGCGGGCGAATGTGTTGCCCTTGATGGCTTTGTCCAGGCGATGCATCGCCGCATTGATGTTCTCTGCGTCCTGGCCGATCAGCAAAGGCGCGAAGTAGCTGTCCAGGTTGCTCTTGATGCTTTCTGGGCTTTCATTGCCGTAGGCGAGCCCGCCAATGGTGGTGGCCTCACCGATCCCCTCGATGCCGTCGCTACACAACAAACGAAGGATGACCAGTGTCTGGCTGCGCATGGTGTGCATGGCCAGCTTGTGCGGGCGAATGGTCGGCAAGTCGACGATGATCGTCTCAAGGCGCTCGATTCGGGCTGCTTTCATTTCGGGTTCCATTACGCAAGGTAGAGGCTGGGGTGCGATGCCATTGCATCAATACCCATAGGATCTTGTTTCGTGTACCGTAGGATCGATCCATTGCATTCATTGAGTCCAATATTGTTTTCATCTCGAACAATACTCAGGAGGTATCGTGGATCTCAGGCATGTTCGTTACTTCCAGGCAGTCGCGAAAACCTTGAATTTCACCCGCGCTGCCGAGCGTCTGAACATCGCCAGCCGCCCCTGAGTCGCCAGATTCAGCAGTTGGAAGAACATCTGGGCACAGCATTGCTTGAGCGCAGACAACCGACGCAGGCCGGTTTTTCTATGAGCAGAGCGTCACCTTGCTCAAGCAGCTTGAACAGGTATGCGAAAACACCAGGCGTATAGGTGAAGGGCAGCGGCAATGGTTTGGCATAGGCTTTGCGCTGTCCACGCTCTATGCCGTACTGCCGGAGCTGATTACAGGTCTCACCGTGGGCCAGTGACATCAGTCCCATAACCCAGCGCTGCCTGGCAATCATCTCGACCATCAATCGTTAAGCGACGACGAGGCATCATGGAACTACGCGACCTGGATTTGAACCTGCTGCTGGTGTTCAACCAACTGCTGATCGACCGCAAGGTTTCCACCGCTGCTGAGCATCTTGAGTTGACCCAGCCTGCGATGAGCAATGCGCTCAAGCGACTGCGCACGGCACTGCAGGACGAACTGTTCGTTCGCACCTATCAGGGCATGGAGCCCACACCTTATGCGTTGCAACTGGCTGAGCCGGTGACACTCGCAATTCAAACGTTACGAGACGCGCTCGGTCGACAGGATGTGTTCGACCCCCGCACTTGCAACCGGCGCTTCACCATGGCCATGACCGACATCGGCGAAATCTACTTCATGCCCAAGTTGATGGACGCTTTGGCTGAGCTTGCGCCAGGCTGCACCATCAGCACGCTGCGCAATACCGCCGATACCCTTGCCGAAGGTTTGCAAAACGGGACCATCGATCTGGCGGTCGGGTTGTTGCCCCATTTGCAAGCAGGTTTCTTCCAGCGCCGCCTGTTCCATCATCGCTACGTGTGCCTATGCCGGGCAGGCCACCCCGCCACGCGGGAGCCCTTGACCGTAGAGCGTTTCACCCAGTATGACCACGTCAGGGTCGTTGCCGCTAATACAGGTCACGGCGAAGTCGATACTTTCTATTCAAGAGCAGGCGTGGTGCGCAACGTTCGCCTGGAAGTTCCCCACTTCGTTGCAGTGGGCCACATTCTGCAGCGAACCGACCTGCTAGCAACGGTGCCAGAGCGATTCGCGATCAGCTGTGAAGGCCCTTTCGACCTGTGTATATTGCCGCCCCCGGTTGAACTGCCGAACATCGAAATCAACCTGTTCTGGCATGCCCGCTTCAATAAAGATCCCGCCAATCGCTGGCTGCGACAACTGATGTTCGACCTGTTCTCGGATCACGAAACACCCGTTCGATAACCATTTAACGGTTGCGCTAGCCTTAACAAGGGATCTGAAGGCCCTCGCCTTAATCGACTTATCACAGGAACAATGCCGTGCTCAACGTGCGCACCACAGTAGAAACCGATGATCTTGATGTGTTGATCAAAGCCTTGGCACACCCGATCCGTCGTCAAATACTCTCGTGGCTGAAACAGCCTGCTGTGCACTTTCCCGATCAGTAATGAGGCGCTGATCGAAAGCATGCTGAAGGCCTTGCAAGATGCGCTGTAAATAAAAGTGAGCCTTCGTTATCACTCACGGAGGCTCATCCTGCCCAGTGCTGACGCATTGAGTTACCCGCGGTCCGCTGGTAACCGGTTAACCATGAAGTCGACGAAAGCCTTTATCTTGGGCAATGGTTGCCGGCTCGACGGCCACAATATAGTGAAATTGCGCCGATCTGACACATACGCTTCCAACAAAGATACCAGTCGCCCCTGTGCAAGAGCATCGACCAGTATGAAGTCGGGAAGGCAGGCAATACCCTGCCCGGCTTCAGCCATTGCCAGCAAGGGATCGATGGCATTGGCGACCGCACTTTGAGGAAGGTCCAGATGCACGGGTTTGCCGTGTTCGCTCAACGGCCAGGCATCCAGCTTGCCGCTCGAGGGATAGCGATAGTGTAAACACGCGTGACTTACCAACTCCGAGGGACGCTTCGGCGTGCCACGTTGTTCAAGATAGCCTGGAGTAGCGACGATGCGATGACTGAAACCCTGCAGTCTGCGCATCATCAATCTGGAGTCCTCTACTTCACCTATACGCATGACCGCGTCAAACCCCTCCTCGATCACATTCACGAGGCGATCACTGAAGTCCATCTCCAGCTCCACGGCTGGGTAGGTCTGTTGAAATGCGATCAGGTGGGGCATTAGGCGCATCCCCAACTGCGGCAAACTCAGTCGCAGCTTACCTTGCGGTTTTGCCGCCGACTGATGCAGTTCGCGCTCAGCCACCTCGAGTTCGGCGAAGATTCGGTGGCAGCGCTCCAGGAATAGCGCGCCTTCTGGTGTAAGGGTGATGGCTCGGGTGGAACGATGAAACAGCCGTACGCCAAGCCGCTCTTCCAGCCGGGCAATGGCTTTGCCGATAGCGGATGAGGACACCTCCAGACGCCTGCCGGCCTCCGTGAAACTGCGTGCTTCCGCGGCATAGACAAACGCCCCCAAGCCCCCCATCTGATCCATCATCGCAGACATTATTGCATCCAATTATTCCTGAATGTTAGGAATTGTAGCTTATTTTTCTTCACGATAATCCTCTCTATAGTCGTCCAACCGCTGTTGTCGAGCCTCTGATCATGGGCTCAAACGAATCGACGAGGTAAAGATGAGCTTCAAACATCCGTCCGCAACGTTGCCAACCGAACTGTCCAGCCACCGAGGGTTTGCAAGAGTGTTCCGCCCCGGGCACCTGACCTTCGGTTTCATTGCGCCTTTGGAGAGCTACCCGGAAACCCCTGGCCCGACACTGGCCAATCACACGGCCATGGCTCAGAAAGTCGATGAGGCAGGGTTCTCCGTCATCTGGCTGAGGGACGTTCCCTTCTATGACCCCCATTTTGGCGATGTCGCACAGGTGTTGGATCCGTTGGTCTATGCCGGCTATCTCGCCGCAGTCACCCGTAATATCGCGATCGGTACCGCCGGTATAGTGCTACCACTGCGCGACCCACTGATCGTTGCAAAGCAAGCTGCAAGTGTCGACCAATTGTTGGGAGGGCGCTTGATTCTGGGCCTTGCGGGCGGTGACCGGCCCATCGAATACCCCGCGTTCGGGGTTGAATTCGATAGCCGCGCCGACCGCTTCCGCGATGCGCTTGCGGTGCTCAGGGCAGCAACGGAACAGGACTGGCCAACTGTTTCTACGCTTTTTTATGGACAACTCACTGGCAGCCTCGACTTGGTACCCAAACCGTTGGCACCCAGGCTGCCAACCTTGGTTGTGGGCATGGCCGGACAGACGCTGGAGTGGATTGCCGAACACACGGACGGAATGATCGGCTACCTCAATAACCCCATCCGCGTGCCGAGCATCGTGTCCCAGTGGCAACAGGCTTCTGCCGGAAAACCGTTCAAGCCATACGGTTACGGAACCTTCTTCGACCTCGATTCAGACCCGAATGCACCACTGCAACAAGGGCGGGTAATGCGTGCCGGCCGTAATACCCTCATCGAATTGTGGTTGCGCCAGCAGGACCAAGGCGTTTCGCATGTCGCCCTGAACTTTAAACCACAACATCGCCCCGCCTCTGAAGTCATCGATGAGCTTGGTGAGTACGTGCTTCCGCATTTCCCTACCCATGTTCCCGCAGGCGCATAACCCATCTCAACGGAGTTTCACTATGCAACACGCTGTCCATGCGATGGATTTCATCTTTCAGACCAAATTGGGGACCTATCCCCTGGCGGTGCAGTGCGAAATGCTCGCCTCCCTGGGTTACCAGGGCATCACCGTATCGTCCTGGAGCGCTGAGCTCAGGGACCTGCCAAAGGTAAAGCGCGAATGGGGCCTGGACGTAGGCGCCATCTATGCGATCTACCGCAAGGGCCTGGAAGGCCGCATGATCAACCTGTTCGAAACGCTAGAAGGCTGTAGTTCCATTGAGCTCGCCCTGCACTCCGGTGACAGCATTCAAGACCATGACCTGCACATGCTCGAGCGGCTGCTGCCGATCTGCGAGCAACGCGGCATCCAGATCGCGCTGTATCCGCATATCCGTTACGGCATGCAGACGACCCGCGAGGCTGTTGAACTGTGCGAGCGTTTCGATCACGCCAATCTTGGCATCGTCTTCAACGGCTACCACTGGTATGCCTGCCAGGAAGGGGCACTGGAGCAACGACTGGATGCCGTCATGCCTTGGCTGCGTCAGGTGAACATTGCAGGTTGCCGCCTCTCTCCACTTGGTTGGGGAGGAGCGGCAACCATCGAGCCCTTGGATGAGGGGGAGATGGACAACTTCGTGTTGCTCGGCGCGCTGGAGCGCCGCGGTTACAAGGGCCGCTATGGGTTCCTAGGGTGGGAAAGCATGGGCGGCGATGTGCATGGCAATCTGCTGCGCTCGCTCACGGCATTCCGCTCCATGGAAGAGCGTCTGGCGCGTAATCCGCACTGGGCACTTATGACCGATCTTCCACGCTGACGCAGCGGTAACTGATGAACGCCATGAACAACCCCATCCACGCGCTCGACTCCTTTTTCTATACCTCAATGGGGGTATACAGCTTCCAGTCACAATGCGAGATGGTCGCTGAAGTCGGCTATGACGCAATAACCGTGGCGGCCTGGAGCGGACACCCACTGACCGATTTGAAACTGCTGCCGCAGGTGAAGGCAAAGCATGGGCTGGATGTAGCAGCCCTGTATTTGGTGCTGCATGAAGGGCGCAATGATCACCTGGTCAAGCAAATCGTCGAGTCAGTCGAGGGCGTGCAACTCATCGAATTGGCCATTCAAACCTCGATCAACGGCGTAAAGGCGATACTGCAGTCCATCGAGCGCTTGTTGCCTATTGTCGAGCGCAGGGGGCTAAAGCTAGCGCTTTACCCACATCGCAATCATGTCACCGAGACCACATCCCAAGTCGTAGAGGTGTGTCGATTTTTCGATCATCCTCAACTCGGCGCAGTCTTCAATGGCTACCACTGGTATGCCAGCCAAGAAGGCGACCTGCAAGGGCGTCTTGACGCCATGAAGCCTTGGCTGATGCAAGTGACCACCTCAGGGTCGACCCTTTCACAATTGGGGTGGGGAGGTGTTGCGACCATGGAACCGCCAGACCGGGGGGAACTGGACAACTTCGCATTGCTGGGTGCCCTTCAACGCATGGGATACAACGGCCGGATCGGTCTTCTCGGCTGGGATTACTGCGGTGACGTCTATATCAAGCTTCAGCGATCGCTCAAAGCCATGCGCGGCATCCAGCAGCGCCTGGCTGAACACCCAACCTGGGCAGACATCCCGCTCGCTCGCTAACGCTCTGGGTGCCGAGCAACGATGCCTGGCGCCCGCCTCTTCTACAAGGAGCTCTCATGACTGCACTCTCAGTACTTGACCTGATGATGATCGGTGAAGGCAACACCTTTTCCGATACGCTCGAAGGCGCCCGGTTGCTGGCCCGGCACGTCGAGCAGCACGGCTATCGCCGTTACTGGATCGCCGAACACCACGACTTGCCAGGCATCGGTTCGATGGCCACACCGTTAATTATCCAGCACCTGGCGGCGTCGACTTCGACCCTGCGCGTCGGCGCCGGCGGCATCATGTTGCCCAATCATTCGCCGCTGATCGTTGCTGAGCAGTTCGGTACGTTACATACGCTTTTTCCCGACCGGATCGACCTCGGTGTAGGCCGTGCTGCTGGCAGCGGCGGTCCGACCATTCGTGCCATCCGCGGCTTGGCGCAAGAGCGCGACTTCGCCCAGGACGTTGCCCGGCTGATCAATTACCTGCAAAACAATGGGCGCGAGCCAGTAAGTGCCCTTCCAGGGCGCCATGACGTACCGGTATGGGTGCTGGGTTCTGGCATGCAGGGCGCAGACCTGGCTGCGAAGATGGGGCTTCCCTACGCGTTCGCTTCACACTTCGCACCGCAGATGCTGATGCTGGCACTCGAGCATTACCGCACGAGCTTTCGCCCCTCCGAGTTCCTCGCCAAGCCCTACACCATGGCAGGAGTGAACGTGATTGCCGCACAAACACGAGCGCAAGCGCATTGGCTGGCGAGTTCACACCAGCAATGGGTGGTGAAGCTGCACGCAGGGCGGGCCGGCTTACTGCCAATGCCTGAAGAAGGGTATCTGAACAAGATCTCTGATTACGACCGGGAAGGTTTGAATCAGGCAATGGCCTGCACTGCAATCGGGGACATCGACGACGTGGGCACCTGGCTTCGTCAGTTCATCGCCACCACACAAGTCGATGAACTGATGATCGATGCGCGAATCCATGACCCTGTAGCGCGCTGCCGATCCTATCAATTGGCTGCGCAGTCTATTGCAGACCTGCTGGACAATTGAAAAACTTGGGCTCGAGCGGGAGAAATCCCGCTCATATTCCTACCCTCAGAGAATGTCGTCCACCACCCCGCCATCTACGCGAAGTGCAGCGCCGCTGGTAGCAGAAGCAAGCGTCGAACAGACGTAGACCACCATGTTGGCGACTTCGTCCATAGTCGCCGCGCGCTGAATCAAGGAAGTGGGACGATGCGACATGACGAAATCGGCTGCCAGCAGCCATTTGGCCAAGCCGCGGGATAGAGCCAGTTGAGGCATTTTCGACGGCTCCGTAATTGACCATAATTCCTTTAAAATCCGAAATTGGCAGCAATTTAGTCTACCTTCTGGGTATTTCAGTCTTGCCAAGGCGGCGAGGCAAAACGTTCAGCCAGGAAGTTGATGAGCGCGCGAACTTTGGGTGACAGGTGTTTGCGTGTCGGGTAGACAATGTAGACACCCAGTTCAACTGACTTGTACTCAGGCAACACCTCCACCAAAACCCCCGTGCTCAGGTCATTGCTGACCATGAAGCTCGGCTGCAAAGAAATACCGCCCCCTGCGACCGTGATGCTGCGACAGGTATCGCCATTGTTGCAGCGCACCGTCGACCGGGTGCGTACACTCTCGGGGCCAGAGGGCCCTGTAAAATGCCACTCATTACCGCTCGAAAAGTTCGTGTAGGCGATTGCACCGTGTTGTTCCAGGTCCGACAGGGTGGTTATGGCGGGGTGACTGGCCAGGTAATCGGGCGAAGCGCAAAGGCGCATCCGTGTCCCGGCAAGACGCCGACCAATAAGCGACGAACTTTCCATTCGGGCAATGCGCACCGCCGCGTCGAAGCCTTCGTCAACCAGGTCCACTTGCCTGTCGTTGAGGCTGATGTCCAACTCGATTTTTGGATAGAGCCGCATGAAGTCCGCCCAGACTGGCGCAAGGTGGAGTACACCAAAACTCAAAGGCGCATTGACCCGCAGCACGCCGGTGGGCTCCGGCGAGGCTGAAGTGACCGCCTCCTCTGCCTGATCCATCAATGCCAGCACTTCCCGCGCCTGGTGATAGAACTGCCTGCCTTCATCCGTCAACGAGAGCCGCCGGGTAGTGCGCTGAATCAACCGCACCCCAAGCCGCTCTTCCAGCGCATTGACATGACGCGATACTGCGGCCTTGGACATGTCCAGGGGTTCTGCAGCGCCGACAAAATTGCCCTTGTCGACCACAGTGCAAAACACCTGCATTTCGAGTGCACGATCCATTTTTGTCTCACTAAGTGGAACTGTAAGTCACATAAATGTGAGTTTATCCCAAAATTCAAGCCTATAGACTGTGCTCATCGGCCTTGTCCAGGCAGATCAAATGCATCAATTACCTAATTTCAAAAGCGGATACTCATCATGATTGACACTCGCACCGCCCCCTACGCCGCCCTTGCCATGCGACTGGCCCTGGGCATCATGTTCATTGCACACGGCCTGACCAAGGTTTTCGTATTCACCCCTTCGGGCACTGCAGGTTTCTTCGAGTCGATCGGCTTCCCGGGCTTTCTGGCATACCCGGTCATGGCGTTCGAAGTCATCGGCGGCCTGATGCTGGTGCTGGGTGTCTATGCTCGCTGGGTAGCTTGCGTAGCCGTGATTCAGCTGTTCGTTGCCGCTACCGTTCACTTCGGTAATGGCTGGAGCTTCACCAACGCAAACGGCGGCTGGGAGTATCCGATTTACTTGACCATCAGTGCTTTGGTCGTTGCCCTGTTGGGTGATGGCGCATACGCAGCCAAACCCGCCGTGAAAGCGTGAGCTGACTGCAGGCTCAACGCTACCTTCCCTTTCTGCTAATCGCGCTTTGCCCGGCCAGGTTCTCGCTCCCGTGTTCCCTTGGCCGGGATTTTCTTTTCGCCCCGCTTGAAAGAGTTGTACCTCTCCGTAGAAGGTAGATATAAATTCTACAAATATTGGATTTAAAGGCAGTTTATCGTTATCAATTTCTACACTACGATGAATCCACAGTTTGATTCGAGAGCAGACACTACTTTCCTTGCTTGCCTCAGCTGCTGACTTAACGTCTGCCCTCTTCCCGTCAGCAAGCTTTGAGGTACTCGTCCAATCACTATTCAAAAGGATTGTTCCTATGCCCGTAGTACGTGTCAGCTGGTTCGAAGGCAAAGACCATGCACAAAAAGCCGCTGTTGCCGCAGACATCACCGAGACGATCGTCAAAAACACCGGCACACCGGCAGAGTACATCTACGTCATCTTTGAAGACGTCAAACCATCGGATTGGGCTGGCGCCGGAAAGTTGTTCGCAGACGATCCTGAGAACACCTGAACCGTGTGAACACTCTCGCGCCGTTAGAACGTGACGGCGCGCTCCCATCCAGGCCAGATCATCGCCCACGACGAATTCATCCCATGCATCCCTACATTTCCTGCCTTTTTACCCTCGCCGTTAAACCGACCGATTTTCCGGAATTCAAAGCGCTGATCAGCAAGATCGTTGCAGTGACCAAGCAGGAACCGGGCACGCTGGTTTACGAATACAGCGTCAATGAAGACACCAACACCGTCCATATTTTGGAGCGTTACAACGCTGATGCAGTCGTCAGCCATGTGGACACCACCTTCGCTCCCTTCGGTGAGCGCTTTCTCGAGCTCTGCACAGTGAAAGGTTTGGTCGTTTATGGCACCCCGGATGCTGAAATCCGCAAACGCCTCGACCCCTTCGGCGCTGTGTACATGACACCTTTCGATGGCTTCAGCCGTTAACCGTTTTATTCAAGGAGTTCTTCATGTCGACGATTGCTCAAGCCATCAGGTCGCGCACTTCCATCAACCAGTACGACACCGAGCGAGGCTTGACTGACCAAGAGATCGCAAACCTGGTTGAACTGGCAACACTTGCGCCCTCGGCGTTCAATTCACAGAACTGGCGTTTTCTGGCGGTGCGAAGCCCAGAAGAAAAAGCCCGACTGCTGCCCTTGGCGTTCGGTCAGCAGAAGGTAGTGGACGCCGCCGTGACGTTCATCGTGTGCGGCACACTCGCCCCCCATGAGTCGCTGCCATCGGCACTGGAGCCCGCGCGCAATGCCGGCATTATCGACCAGTCGGTCTATGACATGTGGGTCCAGGCCGCTAAGGGCATGTACCAGGACAACCTGCAACTGCAGCGTGACGAGGCTATTCGCTCGGGCTCGCTCGCAGCGATGACCTTGATGCTGGCAGCTCAGGGTCAAGGCTTGGCGTCGACCCCGATGATTGGTTTCGATGCCGCGGCGGTAGCCAAAGCATTCGGCCTCACGGCGAATGACGTCCCTGTGATGCTGGTTACTGTCGGTTACCCCGGTGCCTCCAACTGGCCCCAGAAGCCCCGTAAAGCGGTGCATGAGGTTCTGGAACTGGTTTGACCGCAAAGCCCCTCTATTCACCGGTAGGGGGGCGACTCGGTGTGGCTAGATCCAACTTTATACCTGCCCCCCCCCGAGGACCGTATCTTGAGCTTCCCCATCGACAGGTTATCGCTCCGATCGCTCGTTGGAGACGACTTCCACCTCCCCCACTAAATCGCTGGCCAGCCCTGCGGCCTGCCGATTTTCAAGCGCTGACGATCAGCAGCTTTCGCACCAGTGACAATGTCCATCTGAGCTACTGGGAAGCCGGTAGCGGCCATCCCTTGATCTTCATTCCTGGATGGTCGGCCAACGGCGCATAGCGGGCGCCTCTTCATAAATAAAGATCGCCACCTGGCAATCATTCTTGCCAGCTCGCATGTGAGCTGCGCATCTGAAGTCAACTGCGAAATTGCCTCAAGAAAGCCAAGGCCCGATGGTCTTGGCTTTTCTGTTTCAGTCATACCAACAATCTCGATTAGTGAGACTATTAATCACATTTTGGCTGGTTTATCTCATTTTAATGGCCTATAGAATGACCTGATCGAAACGCAAACCAACGATCAGAGGTAGCTATGAAAATCACAGTAATTGGTACCGGCAACATGGGTTCGGGTTTTGCAAAGCAGCTCTCCAACGCGGGTCACACCGTACGTGTCACCGGCCGCGACCTCGCAAAAGCGCAAGCCTTGGCAGATCAGTATCCGAATGTCACTGCGTACGCCGCATCCGAAGCCTTGGGCGACAGCGATGCCGTGATCATTGCGACGGCCTACAACGATGCAGTTCCTGCATTGCACGGCTTGGGCGACCTAACCGGTAAGGTGGTCATCGATATAACCAACCCACTGAGCGCCGATTACATGTCGCTGACCATTGGCCACTCATCCAGCGCTGCTGAAGAAATCGCCAAGGCGGTACCCCAGGCGCACATCGTCAAAGCCTTCAACACCCTGTTCGCCCAAGTGCTTGCCGACGGCCCTGAATTCGCCGACAGCCAACGAGGCACCGTGTTTGTTGCCGCCGACCATGAGCGTGCCAAACAAACCGCGATCGCGCTGGCTCAAAGCATGGGCTGGAACACCGTTGACGCCGGTGGACTGGTTAATGCGCGGTATCTGGAGCCGCTGGCCGGGCTCAACATCTATCTCGGCTATGGCGCAGGCCTGGGCACGTCTATTGCCCCGGTGTGGTTGAGCAAGTAAACGTTTTTTGAGGATATGCCATGAACACGCCTTTACCTGTTCTCTTTGTGTCTCATGGGGCTCCCATGTTCGCAATCGAGCCCGGCCAAGCAGGGGATCAACTGGCCAAGCTCGGTCGCGAGCTGACGCAACCGCGCGCCATTGTGGTCATCTCGCCGCACTGGATGACCCGCGGCGAGGTCTGTGTCACTGCGAGCACTCATCCAGAAACCATCCATGATTTCGGTGGTTTTCCGGACGCGCTGTACGAGCTGCAGTATCCCGCACCAGGTGCACCGTCTCTGGCGCAGGAGATCGTAGATCTGTTGGGCGATGCCGGCTGGAAGGCACGGCTGGACGCTCGCCGCGGGCTCGATCATGGCGCATGGGT
Source organism: Pseudomonas sp. HLS-6 TE3448 (assembly GCF_053629555.1). Taxonomy (NCBI): domain Bacteria; kingdom Pseudomonadati; phylum Pseudomonadota; class Gammaproteobacteria; order Pseudomonadales; family Pseudomonadaceae; genus Pseudomonas; species Pseudomonas sp. HLS-6 TE3448. The sequence continues at coordinate 3,913,062 of NZ_JBRJIO010000001.1, forward strand.
ACCGCTGCTTTACCTGGCGCCCGAAGCATCCACGCCAGTGATCCAGGTATCCATGCCCATGCCAATGGATACTCACAGCGCATTGAAGCTGGGCCAGGCATTGAAGCCCTTGCGCGACATGAACGTGCTAATTGTCGCGTCGGGCAGCCTGACCCATAACCTGTACGAATTCAGAGGCGCAACTACTCACGGCGAAGCATACGTCAAACAATTTGCCGCCTGGACAGCGCACGTGCTCGAGGCCGGAGATACCGCACAAGTCCTAGATTACCGCCGCCTGGCGCCTGGCGCCGAGCGAGCCCATCCAACCGACGAGCACTTTCTGCCGTTGCTCATTGCCTTGGGCGCCGCAGGTGAAACCTACCATGTACGGATATTGGAGGGCGGTATCACCTATGGGGTGCTGGCGATGGACAGTTATGTCTTTTCCTCGGTAGCCCAAGCGCACATCGAGCCGACTCAGTTCAACAGAGGCAATGCCAACCATGCGTGACACCACGTTCTCCGACCCCGCCCGCGAACCGGGTACGGGTCTGATTTTCCGTAAGGCCTGCACCACTTCGTCGCCGAAGGGGCGCCTGATCCTGCTGCACGGAGTAGGTTCAAATGAAGCCAATCTGGCAAGCTTGGCCGCCTCGCTGCCCGAAGAGCTGGAAGTGATTCTGCTTCGAGGTCCGTTGCAACTCAGCCCGCAAGGATTTGCCTGGTTCCAGGTGACATTCACCAATGACGGTCCCTCGTACAATGAAGTGCAGGCTGAGACGAGCAGGCAACTGCTCCTACGCTTCATTGATGCCCTCCCCGCATTGCCAACTGTGATTGCCGGCTTCAGCCAAGGCGGCATCATGAGTGCCAGCGTCGCCCTAACCGAGCCTGAGCGAGTCGCAGGCTTTGCAATTCTCAGCGGCCGTATACTCCGTGAACTGGCCCCCATCATCGCCGAGCCGAATCGCCGCAAGCATCTGCACGCATTCATTGCCCACGGCCATGAAGACAACGTGCTGCCGGAGCACTGGGCGAAGGAAGCCGACGCCTGGCTGAGCACACTGGGGGTCGCTCACGAAACGCACTACTACAACATGGGTCACGAAATCGTTGCGCCAGAGCTGGCTGACTTCTCGCAATGGCTGGACAACACCTTTGCGCTCACCCCTTTACGTTGAGCACTCGGGTATCCTTTTGGGTAGCACTCACGCCTATCTGGTAAGTCTGCATGACTGACGACACGTTCAGCGGAATAAACATCTTTCTCGTAACGGCACGCTCAGCTACCTTCACCGAAGCGGCTGAGCGCTTAGGGCTATCTAAATCCGCAGTAGGCAAAGCCATAGCTCGGCTGGAGGAGCGACTCGGGACCTGCCTGTTCTACCGATCCACGCGCAAGCTGTCCCTGTCACCTGATGGCGAAGCCTACTTCGCCGTCTGGTCATCAGCGCTAGAGGAAATACGTTCAACCGAGAGCAGCTTTGGCAGTCAGTTGGGGGTTCCAGCAGGCCGGTTGAGAGTAGACATGCCCGTGGCGTTCGGCAAACAAGTGGTGCTGCCCGTATTGCTTAGCATGAGCCGCCGCTTCCCGCAGTTGCAGCTGACATTGACCTTCAGCGATCAGTTGGTGGACCTGACTGACGAGGGAATCGACCTGGCCATCCGATTCGGCAGCGTGGACAGCGTGCCGGGTCTAGTGGCGCGGCGCTTGACCTCCCACCGCTGGGTAACCTGCGCGTCCCCGGAATATCTCGACGAATTCGGTTGCCCCAAGACACTTGAGGACATGGCAGGCCACCGCGCCATCGTTGGCTATCGCCGTGGCGGCTTGTTGCCATGGAAAATGACTCAGGCCGGCCAGGCAATGAAGTATTCGCCTCCTGCCACGTACCAATTCGATGATGCCGAGGCCATGATCGCGGCGGCCGTGGCGGGACTGGGGATTTGCCAGATGCCCATCTGCCTGTTGGAACAATCGATCGCGAAAGGGGCACTTGTGCCGGTGCTGCAGGACTATGAGCCGGAGCCTGTAGAAGTTCATGCCCTGTGGTCCAAGAGCAATCATTTACGCCCCAAGATTCGTTGCTTGGTTGATGAGTTGCTAAGCCTTTTCGCAGCATCGCCCAGCACATCGTCGCCACGTTGATGGCCCACTACTGCTTAGGGTAGCCACTAACACTCTCATCAGGTTTTGACGCCTCGTTACGTTGCCTGATTCGGTATAATCCGCGGCGTGATTTCCATGCCCGAAAACCTTCCCGACCATCCTGTTTTGCTCAAGCAATTGCTCGAGCAAATGATCAATCAGCGCGCGTCTGACAAGGGCAGATTGTTGACAGCATGGCCACGTTAATACCGAGTCAGTGCCGTCCAGCGCTTGAGGCAGTATCCAGAGCTAAGGACGTGGCGGGCATGCTCGCCCGCGCGGCTCGGACTGAAGTCGTAAACGACTGCCTTGATCGCTGAAGATGGATAGAACCCGTGCTCTCAAATAGCTGCGGTCGCTAAAAATAGAAAACCCCTGAAACCATTAGGAGTCAGGGGTTTAGAAGTAGTGGTGCCCAGAGACGGAATCGAACCGCCGACACGGGGATTTTCAATCCCCTGCTCTACCGACTGAGCTATCTGGGCCGCAGCTGAATTAAACGTTTTTACGGCTGGAGCGTCAAGCATGAAATCAAAAAAAATCAATTAAATCCTATGCTTAGGATTTTCCATAATGTGGAAAAGCCACAAAGCTATTAGCGCTAAATAAAGCTGATGCCGCTCCCGCAAGGTCGCGAACACGATGAACAATTGAGCCTGATCACACTCAATTGAACACCCAGAGCACGCGGGTGAGCGTATCCGTCAGGTTGGCATAACGGAAGCTTGCATGGGGTTGTAGCTGAAAACTATCGTTTGCGTAGAGCGTCACGGGATCGCCCTCATCCAGCCAGACGGTCAGCTCGCCTTCAAGCACGAAGCAGCCCTGCTCCGAACTGTCGTCGAGGTACTCTTCCCCGCTGGTTGCCCCAGGCTCAAGACGGCTGTCAAGCATGGAGAAGCCGCCCGCTATCGTGGGCGAGACCAGGACATCGGTAATACCACCTCCGAAATACAGCGTACGACGCTCATGCGGACGCGTTACCCAACTAAGGTCACGGGGCTTGTTCAGGTTGTAAAAATAGGCTGTTGATACACCGAGTGTTTCGCTGATAGCCGTCAGGTCTGCCACGGTTGGGCGCGACACACCCCGTTCAACCTGGGAAAGAAAGCCAACCGATCGGCCAATGCGTTGAGCCAGCTCGCCCAGCGTCAGCCCTTTGAATTTGCGCAAGTCGCGAATCAGTATTGCCAGGCCTTCAACTTCTTCGTGCATTTTCATCATTAAACCCATCGATCAAAAAGTGCATGCGCTGCAAAGCCCTTACTCAACGCCTCAAAAAACCGACAACACGAATGCTTGCGCCTTATTGTCCAGGACACGGTTCACATACGCGTCAATCAACACCGGAGCTGCCGAGATTTTTGTGAAACGTGAGGGTAGAGAGGACAAGGCCAATCGCTCCCAAAGCGCTGCGCAGAGGTCGGCCAGGCAAGATGTCAGTATCGCAATCAGCAGGCTGTGAAGCGAGTTTGTGGGCCATGGTTAAGCGCAGCTGTAAAATTATTTAGTTATTTTCATGAAAAAATACATGAATAATTTCACAAATCAAGCGCGTCACGAAACTCGGCCGCAGCGTCGAGCGGTGCACGTTGTCGCTAGCGGGGCAAAACCCTGACGATGTACCAGGGCAAGTCAAGATCAAGGGCTCTGAAGGGTGATGCCTTTCAGCGACTGAGCGCAAAGCGAGCAGCTCGGCATGAGTCTGCAGACTGTCTGCAGAATCATGCCGAGGTGCTATGTCTTAATGGATAGCCTGATAAGTCAGGTCCAGGCACTTGCGAGCCTTTTCCACCAATTCGTCGATCTCTTCAATGCTGATCACCAGCGGCGGTGCGATGATCATGGTGTCGCCCACCGCGCGCATGATCAGGCCGTTGTCGAAACAGTGCTGGCGGCAAATCATGCCGACACCCTTGCCTTCGTAACGCGCCCGCGTGGCCTTATCCTTCACCAACTCGATCGCACCGAGCATGCCCAGGCCGCGCACTTCGCCCACCAGCGGGTGGTCAGCCAGTTCACGCAGGCGTTTTTGCAGATACGGTGCGGTCACTTCGCGAACCTGCTCGATAATCTTCTCCTCTCGCAGGATACGCAGGTTTTCCAGGCCCACCGCCGCCGCTACAGGGTGGCCGGAATAAGTGAAGCCGTGGTTGAAGTCGCCGCCTTCGCTGATCACCTTGGCCACTTCGTCACGCACGATCACACCGCCCATGGGGATGTAACCGGAGGTGAGGCCCTTGGCGATGGTCATCAGGTCGGGCTTGAGGCCGTAGTAGTCAGAACCAAACCACTGACCGGTACGGCCAAAGCCGCAGATCACTTCGTCGGCGACAAAGAGGATGTCGTACTTGGCGAGGATTTCCTTGATCTTCGGCCAGTAGGTCTGCGGCGGGATGATCACGCCGCCGGCGCCCTGGATCGGCTCGGCGATAAAGGCGGCGACATTGTTCTCGCCGACTTCCAGAATCTTCTTCTCCAACTGCTCGGCCGCCCACACGCCGAACTCGGCTTCGGTCATGTCACCGCCTTCGCCAAACCAGTACGGTTGCGGGATGTGCACGATATCCGGAATCAGGCCGCCCTGCTGGTGCATGCCGGCCATGCCGCCCAGGCCCGCGCCAGCCACGGTGGAGCCGTGGTAGCCGTTGATGCGGCCAATGATGACCTTCTTGTCCTTCTTGCCCTTGATCGCCCAGTAATGGCGAACCAGGCGCAATACGGTGTCGTTGCCTTCGGAGCCGGAGCCAGTGAAGAACACATGGCTCATACCTTGTGGGGCCACATCGGCAATCGCCTTGGCCAGCTCCAGCGCTGGCGGGTGCGCGGTCTGGAAGAACAGGTTGTAGTACGGCAGTTCCTTCATCTGCCGGCTGGCCACTTCGGCCAGTTCGTCACGACCGTAGCCGACTGCCACGCACCACAGGCCAGCCATGCCATCGAGAATCTTGTTGCCTTCGCTGTCCCACAGGTACACGCCCTTCGCCGAGGTGATGATGCGTGGGCCTTTCTCCGCAAGTTGTTTGACATCGCTGAAGGGTGCCAGATGATGATCACGGCTCATCGCTTGCCAGGCAAGCGTTTGCGAATTCTTTTCACTCATCTACTTCTCTCCATCAAAATACGCAGCCTGGCTGCGGGGGCATTTTTTTATATTGATAACGGCCAGTTTTCAGGCGGACTTCAACATCAGTTGGCGCAGTACCGAGCGTTGCCGGCAGGCTTTTCCAAACGACTGGAAGATCGTTAGGTAATGCGGGTTTTCAAGTACCTGAAACTCTGGATGCCATTGAACGGCAAGGGCAAAACCCTTGCTGTTTTCAACCGAGATCGCTTCCACCAATCCATCGGGTGCGCGTGCTTCCACTCTTAGCCCAGGCGCCAGTGAATCAATGCCCTGGCCATGTATGGAATTGACATCGATGATCGGCGGCAAGCCCATGCGGTCCATCACGCCGCCCGGCTGTATATGCATCTTGTGGCGTGGGCCGTACTGCTTTTCCATGGGCTCACCCTTGACTTCACGATGGTCCATGAACAAGCCGGTCTCATGAACTTTCTGGTGGAGGGTGCCTCCCAGCGCCACATTCATCTCCTGAAAGCCACGGCAAATACCGAGCACCGGAACACCCGCCGCGATGGCCGCACGCATGAGCGGCAAGGTCGTGGCATCACGCGCTGGGTCGTGATGGCTGCCCGGCGCACTGGCCGGACCGTTGTAATGGAACGGTTCTATATTGGACGGCGAGCCGGTGAAGATCAGCCCATCCACCAGGTCAATGATGTCGGCGGTATCTATCAGGTCAGCGAGACTGGGAATCACGATCGGCAAACCGCACGCCGCCTTGCTCGCAGCACGGGCATACTTCTCACTGATGGTCTGGGTAGCATGCAGCTCAATTTCGCTGGTGCATGCAGTGATGCCGATAACTGGCACACGTGGCATATCATTCTCCGGCAAATCAATCTTTCGAGTTGTATTCAAACTTGTGGGTAGAGCGTGCGGCGTAACGAGCGCATCAGGACTTACAAGAACCAGCGATATTCGCGCGCATTGATTTCGTTCAGAAAATCCAGTTGCTCCTGGCGCTTGTTTTCGCAGTAGACCATCACGAACTCACTGCCCAGCCCTTCATTGATCACCGGGTGGTGGCGCATGGCAGCCACTGCGCTCAGCGCGTCCTTGGGGAAGTCGATGCCGCTCTGGCGGTTTTCGTTCAGCGGCGCAATGGGTTCGACGCCGCGATCCAGGCCGTGCTCCATCCCCGTCAGAATGGCCGCCAGTACCAGATATGGGTTGGCATCGGCGCCAGCCAGCCGGTGTTCGATACGCAGGTTGCGCGGGTCGGACTCGGGAATGCGAATGCACGCGTCTCGGTCTTCAAAGCCCCAGCTAGCAAGGCTTGCAGCGTTGACCATCGCGCCGTAGCGGCGGTAGGCGTTGTGGTTGGGCGCGAAGATAGGCATGCAATGGGGCAGCAATTCCAGGCACCCCGCCACCGCATGGCGCAGGTTGCGCTGCTCGAAGCGTGCCAGGAGGTTGTTTCCGGCCTCGTCGTACAGGCTGACATGCACATGCATCCCGCTACCCGGGGCGTCCAGGTAAGGCTTGCTCATGAAGCTGGCGCGATAGCCGTGTTTCATCGCAACGCCGCGGGTACTGCGACAGAACAGCGCCGACCAGTCCGCCGCACTCAGAGCATCATCACTGTGGGAGAAGTTGATTTCGAATTGGCCAGGGCCCAGTTCCGCCGTGATGACATTCGCCGGCACGCCCTGCTCGTTGGCAACATCGACCATCTCGTGCAACACCGACGAAAAACGCGACAGTCGTTCGATATGCATGTTCGGCTGGTCGTCTTCATCATCGGTCGACGTATCGCGTGGGAACTGTGGCAGGCCGTCCTTAAGCTTGCGATCAAACAGGTAGAACTCAAGTTCGAAGGCAACCACCGGGCGCACGCCACGTCGGGCAAGGCGTTCGATCACACGGGCCAGCACTTCACGGGGCTCGAACTCGATAGGCTTCGAGGTGCCGTCCGAAGTGATCAGCATCTGCGCGATCACGTCCTTTTCCCAGCGCACCGGTTTCAACGTACCCGGCACCAGGCGCCGTGATGCATCCGGGTCGCCATCGGCAAAGCAATAGTCGCCAATATTGTACAGGCCGCCCTGGGTACCCAGCAGTACACAGTTCTGAGGCAACTTCAGGGGTGCCCCCGCTGCGACTTTCTCAAGCATATCCATGGGGTAGCGCTTGCCATAGAAGTGCCCGGGAATATCCAGCGCAATCAAGTCCACGTAACGAACTTCAGGGTACTTCGCTCGAAAAGAGCGCACTTCAGTCAGCAGATCCGGAAAGATGGCACTCATCTTCTTTTCCTTGTGAGGTGAACGAATTCAATTGAATACCCAGAACACGCGGGTGAGGTTGTCCGTCAGGTTGGCGTAACGGAAATGCGTGTGGGGTTGCAGCTGGAAGCTGTCGTTTGCATGGAGTGTCACGGGGTCGGCGTCTTCCAGCCAAACCGTCAGTTCGCCTTCGAGCACGAAACAGCCCTGCTCAGAACGGTCGCTCAGGTACTGATCGCCACTGGTGGCACCCGGCTCAAGACGGCTGTCGAGCATGGAGAAGCTGCCAGTAATACGAGGCGAGGCCAGTACATCGGTAATACCTGAGCCGAGGTACAGTGTGCGACGCTCATGGGGGCGAGTAACCCAACTGATGCCGCGTGGCTTACTCAGGTTGTAAAAGTACGCGGTCGATACACCGAGTGTTTCGCTGATAGCCGTGAGGTCCGCCACGGTCGGGCGCGACACCCCCTGCTCAACCTTGGAAAGAAAGTCATCCGAACGATCGACACGTTCAGCCAATTCGCCCAGTGTCAGGTTCTTGAATGTGCGCAGATCGTGGATAAAGATCGCCAGGCCTTCGACTTCTTCGTGCATCTTCATTGTTCAGGAGCATGCCGTGAAAATATTTGAGTTATTTTTCATGAAAAAATACATGAAAAATTTCACAGGTCAAGTCGAACGCTGAATTTGGCCGGACCATTGGTCAAGGCAGGTGCTCGCGCAGCAGCAAGCGCTGGGTGAAATCCAGCGCCAGCTACTCAGGTCATAGGGTTTGATTCAAACGAAGGGGACGGAGCAAAAGCTCACGCAGAAGAGGCAGGCCAAGCGGTCGCTGCGTCCTGGAAACGCCATTTTCTAGCGTCTGCCACGGGGCATCAAAGCAGCCTGTAAATCTCGGAAACCACGTGCATCGTTGCGTCTTCGAGCGTTCCTTCATTGCGGCATAGAAACCAGCCGTGATCTGCAATCGCTCGCTCGAACGCCTTGGTACTCGCGACCTGCTCCTCCTGGGTATGGAGCAGCGTACTGCTCAGCCCACGCGATCGTGCCGTTGCCCTCGCCCATGAAATATCAGGGGCGGTGACAACCCCTACATGCAGGTCTGGCACTCGCACGTTTCGCTCAATATTCAACTGCAGAATCTCTGCAAACGGGACTATCCGGCGAAACGCGGCATCCGACGGGTACCAGCGATCGATCAGGATGATGCTGTCCGGTGGCTGTTTAACCAGCACGTGCTGGGAAATCCAGGTACGGCTATCAGCAAAGCGTTCACAAACCCCCAACTCCAAATCCCGGCTGGGATTTCTGACGAGCGTGTTAACGAGGGCCATTGTTTCCCCCCTGTAGGGATCGCTTTTTTTCTCGCAAAGTCGGATCACCTTCTTGTTGTCCGCCCTCAGCACTTTCGTAACGGCCTCCAACAGTGTGGTTTTGCCGGTCCCCTTGGGCCCATCCAGAGAAATAAATAACTGACGATTCATTCTTCACATAACGATTGATATACGTCTTTTCCAAGACTCAAATCGCACAATAGCATTTTGCTTCCTTGACCATGGGGTATAAGCAGTGAGGACTCTCAGGTAAAACACTGCGATCTGGTGCATAGGCTAACACCCTGCTGTTTTACCCTCTTGACCAAACAGTGCCTTTCCAAAAAATCGATTTGCTCACCCTTGATCAGCACAGCACTGTTTTCTGAGGCTCAACACGCCTGCAATGAAAATCGAAGCCATACTTTCGTTTTCATGGAATATCCAGCTTAAATCGTAAAAACGAAGCTATGGCTTAGTTTTCCTTGACTTCATGGGTTTCGCCCACATAATCGCAGTTATAGCTTCGTTTTTACTGACAGCCAGACAGGTTGACCACACCATGAGCGCGCTCATACAGATCCATACCCCTGATGACTTGGGGAAGGCGGTACGCAAGGTTCGAAAGGCCCAAGGCATCACTCAGTCAGATCTGGCATTGATCGCTGGGAAGAGTCACGTATTGCTGAGAGATATCGAAACAGGAAAAGGCACTGTCTCTCTGGCCAGCGTTCTGCTCGTGATGCAGGAGTTAGGCATACGCCTCTACATGGATATACCCGGAAAATGAGAACACTCGAGGTTGTGATCAATGCGAATCACGTCGCGACGTTGAGAGACACCGCAGGCGTCTGGAGCCTTGAATACACCCCTGAATGGATTGCCAGCGCCGACGGTTACGACCTGTCTCCCGCATTTGCAAGAGCAAAGGGCGTGATCGTTGATGGTTCTTCAGAGCGCCCTGTTCAATGGTTCTTCGACAACCTGATGCCCACCTGAAAAATCTATCATTTTTCGTGCGTGCGGACTCCTACTACCTTGCCCCTCACTACGACCTCTTGTGCACGGCGGTCTATGGAGAGTTCGCAGCACCTTGGCTAGAGGCCGAACTGGTCTGGAAGCCAGAGGGTATCCCGCTCATGCAATGAATGCCGGTGAGAGCAGGCTTGTCAGGCGAATCGTTCATGGTGTGATCGCTGACATGGTGCGACAGCTGAAGGATTGATCGGGATATCTGTGAAACCAATTGCAGTAGCTACCATTAGACATTGCACATCCTTGCCGACGGCGATGCATTGCAGCTCGGCAAAGGCACGGACCTTCACTTAGCTGTCGTTCACTTTATAACCTGAGGGCGGAGTCAAGCATGCTGTACTTTCAGGAAATGCTGGGCACCGCCGTGTTTGCCATTACCGGGGTGTTGGCGATCCATAAGGTTGGTGTCGATTTGTTTGGGGCCGTGGTCCTGGGCATCATCACGGCAATTGGGGGTGGCACCCTTAGAGACCTGTTGCTCGATCAACCGATATTCTGGATTGCAGATTTCAACTACATCTGGGTTGCCTTGTTCGCAGCGCTGCTGGCTTTTTTTCTCACCAAGCGACTGCAACGACGCTATCGTCTGTTGCTCTACCTTGATGGCTTGGCGGCTGCCCTCTTTGGGTTGGTCGCTACCGAGAAAGTGCTGGGACTGCATCTTGCTGCGCCGCTGGCGGTGATGATGGGCCTGTTGACCAGTATTGGAGGTGGTATCGCGCGTGATGTTCTGGCCGCAAGACCCTCGCTGCTGATCTCACGTGAGATCTACGCCACGCCGATCCTGTTTGGGTGCAGCCTTTATGTCCTGCTGCGCAGTGCATTTCCGTCGATCTGGATTGCCGGTTGGGTGGCCTTGATATTCACCTCGGGCTTGAGGTTTCTCGCCATCTACAAGGAACTGCAAATGCCCGCGATTTTCTCCACCAAGCAAGGGTAAGGACTGGCCCAAGGTCGTGGCCGCTCACACGTAACGTGCGGCCTTTCTCGAGATCCGGCGTCGACTCCAGTACTTGCGAAACTCTTCAAGCCCGATCAGCGCCAGCACGAACGGTATTAACAACAGCCACACCTGCCAGGAAACCGGGCTGGTTCCCAGCAACTGGTTGCCCCAAGGGGTATAGGCGAACACCAGGATCAGCAAGACCTCGAGCATGACACCCCAGGTTATCAAGCGGTTCCCCCGCAGCCCTGTTTGCAGGCAAGACCGGCTTGCGCTACGGCACATGAAGACATTGACGATCTGCAACACGACGATTGCGACCATGCTGGCCGTGGTTCCCTGCAAGTAGAGCGCATCGCTGGAAGGCAGTGCCTGCCCCCACGTCCACCCTCCCCGCGTCAGCACAAAAAAGAACGCTGCCAATGTGCCAAGCGCTTCAACAAGCCCGAGAACCAGATAGCCTCGTAACGCCAAGGCCAGATTGAACAGACGTTGCTTGGGAGGGCGTGGTGGCCTGCGCATGATATCCGCGTCCGCCCGCTCTACCCCAAGCCCCAGCGCGGTCAATGAGTCGGTCCCCATGTCGATGGCCAGCATCTGCAGCGGCGTGATTGCCAGCGGAACCCTGGCAAGTGCGAAACACAGATAGGGGATCAGCTCAGCCATGTTGTGGGCCAGGATATAGGTCAGGAACTTGCGGATGTTGTCGAAGACTGCCCGGCCTTCAGCGATGGCGGAAACGATGCTCGCAAAGTTGTCGTCCAGCAGAACCATGTCGGCCGCTTCCCTGGCGACATCGGTTCCCGATACGCCCATGGCGATACCGACATGCGCATGCTTGAGCGCCGGCGCATCGTTAACCCCATCCCCCGTGACGGCAACGATCTCGCCCTTGCCTTCAAGCGCCGTGACAATACGCAGCTTCTGATCCGCCGAAATACGTGCACAGATGATTTGCGGTGCATCGAGCGCCAGCAGTAGCTGGGTATGCGACAGGTTCGTGATCTGCTCGCCACTGAGCACCAGCGGCGACGCAATGGTCACCAGGCCAATCTGCCGGGCAATGGCAACAGCGGTGTTAGGATGATCACCCGTGACCATGATGGTTTTGATGCCGGCCTGCCGACAGGCCATGATTGCCGCAGGCACCTCTGGCCTCGGTGGGTCCTGCAGGCCTGCGAGCCCTGCCAGTATCAAGCCTCGCTCACACGGTTCCTGCCCAGGTGGCAACCATCGCCAGGCCAGCGCCAGGACACGCAACCCTCGATCGGCCATGCGTTCTTGCGCGTTGAGAATGTTAGCCCTCAGCTCGCGTGAAAGCGGTTCTTGGCGCTGCAAATTCCAGGTCGACTCGCACAGCGGCAGCAATTTTTCCAATGCCCCTTTGCACAGCAACACCCGCCCTTCGGGGAGGTCATAAATCACCGACATACACATGCGAACGGCGTCGAAAGGCAGCTCGTCGATACGCTGTGCCCCATTCCACGGGGCGATCTGTGGCGCGGCCATGTGCATCAGCGCTTGCTCCATCGGGTCGCCACAGTACGTCGCGGTTTCACCCTGCCCGACAAGGCGCACGTTATGGCAAAGCCCGGCAACCCAGAAAAACGGCAGGTTCGCCTCGCACAATGTCGGTGGCAGGCCTTGCTCGACGTCCGGGTACTCACTGCCGTCCAGCCATAGGGTTTGTACGGTCATGCGGTTTTGCGTCAGTGTCCCGGTCTTGTCGGTACAGATCACCGTCACAGAGCCCAACGCCTCCACACAAGGCAAGTGTCGAATCAGTACCTGCTGGCGAGCCATGCGCTGAGTAGCCAGCACCAGCGCCAACGTCAGCGTCGGCAAGAGCCCTTCAGGTACCATCGCCACAATCAGGCCGATGGCGAAGATCAAGTCTTCCCAGAACGGAACGCCAAACAGGTTGCCCAGAAAGAAAAACAGCACGCTGATGCCCAATGAAAGTGCCAGGATGCTTCGGCTCAGGCGGATGATCTGAAGACGCAACGGCGACATCTGATCACCGCTGACTTGAGTCAGGTGTGCAATTCGCCCGAACTCGGTGTGGAGCCCCGTGGCAAATACGACGGCAGTGCCTTTACCGGACGTGATGGATGTACCGGCCAGCACGATGTTGCGGGCATGCAGCCGGTCTTCACTGTCGCAGGCAGATGCATCGCGCAGTTCGGCAGTGGCTTCGCCGGTGATCGTGGCGTTGTTGACCCGCATGCCAGAGGCTTCGATCAGCCGACCATCCGCAGGGACACTGTCGCCTTCCGCTAACAGCATCAGGTCCCCGGGCACCAGATCATCAATCATGATCGCTTGAACGGTTCCATCACGTTGTACCTGCACCTGCTGTGGCAACAACTTGACCAAGGCGCTTAAAGCCTTTTCGATGCGGTACTCCTGCCAGTATGAGAACACCCCGCTAATCAGGATGACGGCAACGATAGCCACGCCAAGGCGCCCCATGCCCTCACCGGGTACCTGCCATTCAACGGCAAAGGCCAGCAGTGCGGCAATCCAGAGCACAACGGAGAACAGTTGCGTGAACTCTGCGAGCAATGCCCACAAGCGGTTTCGGCGCTTGGCCGGTGCCACGTGGTTTGGCCCGAACTGCTGCAAGCGCCGCTGTGCCTCGCCAGAAGACAACCCCTGGGCCGTGGTGTGGAGGCTGGCCAGGGCATCGGTAACCGACTGCTGATGTATTTTCATGTGCGTGCCATTGGTGCCGAAAAGGAATGGACCGTTTCAATCACCCCATCAACAGCAAGTTAAGCTCAGGCAGAACTTGAGTTCAGGAATCCCTTGAGCGCCTTCAGCGAGCGGGTGTTGAGCACGTCATGTTTTTCCAGCCAGGCACGGCGTGCCTGTGCGACCCCATACTGCAAATAGGCAAAGTCGGCGCTGCGGTGGGCATCCGAGTTGATGCTGATGAGCACACCTTCATCCTTGGCGTACCGGCACTGCAGGTCCAGCAGGTCCATGCGTTGGGGCTGTGCATTGAGCTCAAGGCAGCAACCGCGCTGGCGAGCAGCCTTGATGATTGCGGGCAAATCCAGGTTCAGCGGGTCGCGCTGGTTGATGAGTCGGCATGACGGGTGCGCCAGCATCGTGAAATAGCGATGATCCATGGCCCGTAACAAGCGTTGGGTCTGCTGGCGCAGTGTCAGGAGAAAATGACTGTGTACTGCGCCAACCACCACGTCCAGCCGGCCCAAGATGTCATCCGGCAGGTCCAGGCTGCCGTCTTCGAGAATGTCCACCTCGATGCCCTTGAGCAGGGTAATGCCCTTCAGACGGGCATTTAGCGCATCAATCTGATCGATCTGCTTGAGCAACCTGTCGACATCCAGGCCATGGGCGACCCTGAGGGATCTCGAATGCTCGGTGATCGCCAGGTACTCCAACCCGGCCTGTTGTGCGGCCAACGCCATCACTTCCAGGCTGTGACTTCCGTCCGAAGCATCGGTGTGGGCATGCAAATCGCCTTTAAGGTCGCCCAACTCAATCAGCTTGGGCAAGGTGCCCGCTTGTGCCGCCGCAATCTCGCCGCGATCCTCACGCAGTTCAGGTGTCATCCATTCCAGCCCCAGCGCCTGATAGACAGCGCGCTCAGTGGCGCTGGCCACGCATTTTCTTGCGCTGAATACGCCGTACTCACTGAGTTTGAGACCTTGCTTTTGGGCCAGCTGGCGAATCGCAATGTTATGCGCCTTGCTGCCAGTGAAATACACCAGGGCTGCGCCATAGGCAGTTGGTTCGACCACACGCAGATCCACTTGCATACCGGTGCCCAGCACCACGCTGGCACGCGTGCGCCCGCGCACCAGCACAGTGGAAACGTCCTGATGCTTGAGCAAATGTGCGGTGACGTCCACCGACCGCGCAGCGGCAACCAGAATATCGATGTCCCCGACCGTATCGCGCATGCGTCGAACGCTGCCGGCAACCGTGGCAACCTCAACACCCGGGAGCTGTTTCAGGTAATCGGCAAGGCGACTGGCCACGGGAGCCACAACGGCCAGCGGCAGCCTGTGGTCCCTGCCGATCCCCTTCTGTGCCGCCTGCAGCAGCCGGGCCTCCATCTTTTCACCGAAGCCGGGCACATGACGAATGAGCCCCTCTTTGGCGGCGTGACACAGTTGCTGAACGGTTTCGATACCCAGGTCGTGATAGAGGTGTTTGATTCGTCTGGGCCCCAAGCCGGCGATGGAAAGCAGTTCGACCAAGCCCGCAGGCAATGCGGTACAGAGCCGTTGGCGTAGCGCACAGTCGCCGGTGGTAACGATTTCATTGATTTTGCCCGCAAGATCAACGCCGATACCTCTGAGTTTAGGAAGCGGCTCCCCCCGTGCGATCAGCTCTGCCACCTCGAAGGTCAAGGCCCTCAAGGTCCTTGCTGCATTGCGGTAGGCCCGAATACGGAAGGGATTGGCATCCTCGATTTCCAACAGATTGGCAATATCTTCAAAGACGGCGGCGATCTGATCATTTCCGACCACCTGCCCGGCCGTGGCCGAAGAAGGCAAAGCGGGTGCCGGCTCTTGAAGAGGTGCCACGGTCAGCTTCATAGCGCAATCGACTCGATGGACGTCATCAGATCAGCATTGCCGATCCCGCCAACCTGTCATTGATATACATCAGACATCGCCTGAATGTCGGTTCAAATTCACCCCCTGAAAATGTCGAACGGCTCGATTCTGAGCACCTTGCGTATCCCGACATAACTGGAGGCTGCGGCAATCAGCAGCACCAGGCCGAAGGCCAGCCCCAGGTTCCAGAATGTGATGATCGCGGCATAATTGGGCAGATAGGTGCGTACCGTGACGATCATCAACGTGACCAGGCCGACACCTAGACCGTACCCCGTGAGGGCTGTGAAGGTCGCCATGAAGAGGATCATGTAGATCAGCTCGCGGCCTTTGGCGCCAATAGCCTTGAGGGCTGCAAACTTGTCCAGGTTTTCCAGGATGAAGGTGTAAAACGTTTGCCCCGAGATGGATAGCCCGACCAGGAAACTGATGATGGTCATCGTCAGTATGTTGGTGCCAACCCCGGTCTGATAGATGTAGTACTCGGTGATGCGCTGATTGAACTCTTCCCTGGTCAAGGCGAGATAACCCAACTGGGCAACCTGCAGTTTGATGGCGGCTTGTGCGGCCTCGTTCCTGGGCTCCAGCAGAATGTACGACACCGTAAAGCGGGTGGTCGGGATGTATTCGATGGCGCGTCGGTAGGTGGTGTAGAGCGTCGGTACGCCGGTCAATCCGCTGGTCAGCACCTTGGCGATGCCGACGATGGTGCCGCGGTGGTCATTGAGCTCGAAGGCGGTGCCGATCCCGGGACTCTCCAGTTTCGAATATTCAGTATCGCGAACGACTATAAATGCGTTGTCTGCGTAGATGTCTTCGATAGCCCCCTGTTCAAGCTCTGGGCGACCGAACAGGCTGGTGTCGTCCAGGCCTACCACACTGACCGCTTGATAGGTGCCACTGGCTAACCTGACTTGCGCCCCGCCAATGAATACAGGCACTGCATAGCGCACCTGCTCCATGCTGCGTACAGCATCGAGCAGGTAATCCGGCAGCGGAATGACACTGGTCGGCGTATTCACGGCCGGGTCCATGATCCACATCGCTGCACCGATATTGGTCACCGTCGAGTAGGCGCGGTTCAGAATGCCGGCGAACATTGCAGTCATCTGCATCATCAGGAACACCGAGAACGTAATCCCGACCAGCAACGCCGAAAACTTGGCCTTGTCGTTCACCAGCAGTTTGAAGCCGATTTTCAGGATGCCTGAGTACTTCATGGCATTTGCCTGCTATCGGCGCTTGGGGGTGCATTCCACCAGCCGCCCCCAAGCGCAGCGAACAGCCCGACGGTGTCCTGGTGCCGCTGAGCCAGTGCTTGCAGATAGGCAATATTGATCTGCTGAAGCTGGACGTCGGCCACCAGCAGGTCCAGATAAGTCACCAGGCCGGATCGGTAGTTGGCTTGCAGCAAGCGCAACGCCTCCTCAGCACTGGCCTGCGCCTGCGCCTGCTTCAGAAGGACCTTCGCATCGAACTCCAACGCCTTGAGGGCATCGGCCACCTGGGCGAAAGACTCAAGCACGGTCTGTCGGTAATTCGCCGCCGCTTGCTGATAAGCATCAATCGCGGCTTGACGACCAAACCACAGGCTCCCCCCCTGAAACAACGGGATGTCGATCGAGGGGCCGATGCTCCAGAACCTCCCGGCACCCGCAAACAGTGAGCCCAGGCTTGAGCCTGCCGTCCCATAGGTCCCGGTCAGGCTGAAACTGGGAAACATCGCCGCCGTTGCTACGCCGATGTTGGCACTGGCGCGGTGTAGCTGCGCTTCAGCGGACAAGATATCCGGTCGCTGCCTCACCAGTTGCGAAGGCAGGCTGACCGGCAAATCGGTGGGCAGTGAAAGCGCTGTCAGTTCGATCTCGGGGACGCGCACCTCCGTCGGCGCGACGCCTTCGAGGGTGGCCAACAGGTGTTCGGACTGGCTGATTTTCTGCTCAAGTGCCGGCAGCAAAGCCTCGTTCGTGGCAATCAGGCTGCGTAGGCTGAGGCTGTCCGAATAAGGCGCCGTACCGCTACGTACCTGCACCTCAATGGTCTGTAACTGTTGCTTTTGCAGCCCGATCAACTGCTCCGTTGTGCGCAGTTGTGCGGCATAGCCCGCCCGTGCAATGGCTGTATTGACGACATTGGCGGTCAGGGCGAGGTAGGCCGCGCGGGTCAACCAGGTTTGGTGGTCGACTTCTGCCTGCAGCCCCTCCACGGTGCGGCGCGCGCCCCCAAAGATATCGAGCGTATAGCTGATCGTTCCACTCAGGGTGACAACATTGAACGTCGACCCTGCACTGTTCAGCCCTGGCTGTACCGGAGAACTACGCTCACGGGTCGCACCAGCACGCGCATCAAGCTGCGGATAGAAAACGCCATGACCGGCCATGAGTGTATTCTGGCTTTGCCGCAGGCTGGCCTCGGCAGCCTGCAGGGTCTGGTTGTTGGCGATTGCCTGGCGGACCACCGAGTTCAGAGCGTCAGACTTGAACAGTCGCCACCAGTCGAACGCAACGTCAGCACCCGGCGAAAAATGTTGCGTCTGGCCCTGCGCAGGGAGGGTGGCCGCTACCGGATTACGCACATAGGCGGTCTGCGGCGGCGCTGCCGGGCGTGAAAAATCAGGGCCTACCGTGCAGGCACTCATCAACATCAGCACGAGCATGGACAGCGCCCGTGCCTGTGGCCACAAAGGTCGATAGACGCTGCACAGGTCCATCATTTGCGTCCTATGAAGACATCCACCAACTGCCCCGGATACACCATCGGGAGGTCTTTTTTCTCGAACCGGAAAAGCACCGGCAACACCCTGAGGTCGACTTTCTCCTGCCGCTGATTGGACAACTGGATTTTCGGCGACACGTACGGCTGTACACGGACAAATTCCAGCGGCACCTTGATGTCCGAGCCATGAATCAGCATCTGTGCCTGGATATGTTCAGGCGCGGGCAAGCGGGTAATCAGGATCTCGTCCACATAGCAGCGTACCGCCAGGTGCGTCTGTTCAGCCCCCATCACCAGCAGCGGACTGAATTGCTGGGTGTACGGATCATAAGCGCCCTGAGGCGATACATAACTGCCCACCGTGGTATTGATAGCCAGGACCACGCCATCCACCGGCGCCATGATCGCGTATTGCGCCAGCGAGGCCTGCGTGGCCTTGAGCGCAGCCTGTGCTTGAGCGGCGTTATTTTTTGCAGTGTCCAGCGTGTCTTTGCTGATGGACTTGGGGTCAATCTGGTATGAGGCCACGCGCTTGAGGTACTGATCCTGGGCGGTTCGCAGGTTGGCCTGGGCCAATTCAACGTTTGCCCTGGGCACTGCATCATCGATGCTCACCAAAGGCATGCCGCGGGTGACCACCTGCCCCTCGTGCACCAAGACGTGAGTGACCGGCCCGGAAACCTGCGGATAAATCACGATGTTGGAGCCACCGGGCTGCTCGCTTTCGATGATGCCATTGGCATAAATGGCGGTTTCATAGGGGCTACTCGCCGGGGCGAAGGCTGGCGGCAAGGCATGGGGCGTACGCCCGAACAGATACGCAGCAACCAGCCCGGCCAGTACGCCGATGATCGCCAGCACAAACAGCACCCGGTTCTTCATGATGAAGTCCAGTCAGGTTCGCTGATACGGCCGTCCTCCATGTGGATGATTCGGTCGGCGTACTCGTTGATCCGCACATCGTGAGTGACGATCAGGATGCAACGCTGCTTGTTGAGGATCTTAGACTTTACAAAGGCAATGATCATCTTGCCCGTGTCGCCATCAAGAGAGGCAGTGGGCTCATCGAGAATCAGTATCTGCGGGCTGCCGATGATCGCACGGGCAATCGCCACACGCTGTTGTTCGCCGCCGGACAACTTGAGCGGCAGCACATCACCACGGTCCTTCAGGCCTACCACTTCAAGGCTCTGCTTCGCCTGCGCGATGGCCGCGTCCCAGTCACAATGCTTGAGGATCAAGGGAATCGCGACGTTCTCGGCAGCGGTCAAGCGCGCAAAAAGATGGTAGTCCTGAAACACGAACCCAATGCTATTGAGGCGTAACGCTGCCAATTGATCATTGTTCAAGGCCCAGATATCACATCCATTGATATGCACGGTTCCGGCGTCAGGCCTCAGGATGCCCGAGATCATGCTCAGGAGCGTGGTCTTGCCGCTCCCGGATGGGCCGACGATGAATACCATTTCGCCAAACTGAGCAACCAGCGAGACCTGGTCGACCGCTTTCATCCGTGCGTCGCCCTCCCCGAACCATTTGGTCAGGCCGCGCGAGACGATCGCTGGACGCGGGGCCGCAGCCGTTTGATCTGAACTCATGGGCACTCACTTGGCTTTATCGCCAGAACACTGCACGGCGCCTGGTGCAGCAGGTACTCGGCAGTGCTGCCCAAGCGTTTGTTCAAACCGCTGTGCTGCACCGTTCCCATGACGATCACGTCAGTCTGATGATCAACTGCAAACGCACAGATACTCGGCAAGGGTGTGCCCTCGATAAAGTGGCAGCGATCCGCTGGAACGCCATTGCGTTCGATCAGGGCCGAAAAGGCTTCGTGCTGGGCCTCTGACAACGCTTCGCAGATACCGGTGGCCAGCGGCAATGCACCGCCCCCCATATCCATGGCATACACCGCGGCCCAGTCATACACATGGACCAGGTCGAGCTGTGCGTTGCATTGTTCGGCCAGCTTCACGGCTGCGGCGATGATCTGGTCGTTGAAAACCAGGCCCTGCGCTTCACTGCGTAATACATCGACGATCGCCAGCACGTTGCGCGGCCTTGGGTGGAGGGCATTGGTGACCAGATGCACGGGCGCCGGACAATCGCGCAACAACCGCCAATCCAGTGGCGTAAAGAAGATCCGTTTCAACACCGACTCCTCCTGGGCATCCTTGATGATCAGCGCCAAGGGCATCTCATTGACGAAGTGCAGGATTTCCTCATAGGGGTCTTGAACCCAGACCACCTCACTGGTCACCTCGATCCGGTGCTTTCTCGCCTGCGCGGCTTGCTCCTCAAGCCATTGCCGATGGCTCTCCAGGTAGCCGTCACGGGCTTGCCGGATTTGCTCGGGGGCAAAAAAACCGGCCACCGCCAAGGCTTCGAGGTAATCGAATGCCACGATATGCAAAGGTAGTTGCATCGCCTGAGCCAAGGCCGTTGCGCGTTCAAACGCAGGCGTACGGGTCATTGATGATGGGGCAATCAAGAGCAAACGCTGGGTCTGGGACATGAGGCACCTCGGCGCGGGGCCATTTCAATGCTAGAACGACCACTCAAGGTTGAGCGCTTCGGGCGCGGACGACTTGATTTTTATCAGTTCAAGGCAAGTCGTTTACGTTGAAGTCCGTTTCGAAGGGGGAATGCAGTGGGCAGGTCACGGGTGCGCCGCGCCACAGGCCTGGAAATCGCTTTTTTTACGACTGAATTTGCCCGTCGAATAATCTCGAACTACAGTTTCAACGCGCCATCGCTCGTGTTTCAGGAGTCTTGTCTTTCACACATCCCGCAATAGCCAGTCAGTGCAGAATGGAGTTCTCATATGGCAATCAGCGCTATCGTCAATGCTGTCTTCAACATCGACAGCAAAACCTACACCGCGTCCCTCAACATCCCGAGTTCCGCCCCCACCAAGGACGCACCTTTCCAGTTCAGCGTGATCTCGCAGGCTCCGACGCCCGATGGAGGTAAAGCACCGGCTCCGCAGACACTGCTCGAGGTCGCCGTAGGCAGTACCAACCAGGTGTTCGTTGCCGTTTCACCGCCCATGGATGTGATTTCCGGTGCCATCGGCAGTGATGTGGTTCAAGACCTGAATGTTGTCGTGTCGGAAGGCACCTACAACCGCGAGAAGCATACCTTCAGCTAAGCAGCGCTCGAATGTGCGACGGGGTGTTCCTGACCACCTCGCCGCATCGAAGCCTATCGTCTGCGGGAGGGCCCTTCGCCCATGGATATCCGCATCTCGGCCCAGTTCGGCTGGTCAGAAATTTTTGGTGGAAAATTCAATAGCCAGAGCACCTGCGAACTGGACTTATCGCGGCAATACAGTCTGATCTACGCCGATCTGGCCACTCCTGGCGGCACCGGGCTCGACGTTTTCTCGTTGTTGAATGATGCGTTCGACACGCAACTGCCCACAGGAAAGATCCTGGTGCAGGATGCCGGCTTTTTCACCTTCAGCCATTTTGGCGATGGCGCGCCACCGAGCGGTACGACGCTGCTCAATGTATTCCCTCAGACGCCGATTCCCATGAGCGTGGCTGAAACGACCCTGTCCATGGACAGCACCTGTGGCTTCTGGCTCACGGTGCGACTCAAGGACATCGAGTTGTTCGACAGCTTGATCCAGATCGGTTATGACACCTCAGCAGGCGCCGGAGACACGCTCTCGCTGTCCGCACTATTGGCCAGCGGCACATCTGCAGGCTCTGCCGTAAAGCAGGCAGTCTATGAGGTGGCCCTGCCGAACTTCAAGTTGTTCGGCATGTTCGGTTTCGAGAACATCAAGGTGGGCTACCAGTTCACCACGGCCAGGCGACTGAGCATCAGCGGAAACCTGACCGTGACGGTGTTCAGCAACGACTATGCCTTCTCCGGTGCGCTGATTTCCGATGACGCAAAGAAAACCGTAACGGCCTGCCTGCAGGCGGCGCAACTTGATGCCACGATACCCTCGCTGTTCGGGGGGGCCATGACCGGCATCTCGTTCTCAAACCTTGTGTTCGGCGCCTATGTCCAGTATGGCGATGCCTCGGCACAGAAGCATTTTCAGGTGCAAGGTTCGGTGAAGGTGGGATCGGCTCAACTCACCGGGCAGATCTACCTGCAAAACGGCACGCCTCAGGTGGCAAGCGTCAAGGTCGACCAGACCCTATCAATCGGCGATCTGTTCAGACAGTGCCTGGGTATCAAGCAGCCGCCCACCTCGCTGATAGACATCACCTTCAAGGCCGGCAGCCAACTCTATTACTGCGCAACCGCAGGCGCCGCGCCGCTGAGCCTGAATACGTTCGCCTGCCCGGCGTCGGGAGGGACAGGCGTGGTGCCCGTCGCACCACCGGCCAGCAGCATTCCGTACCTGCCCGGTTTCAATATTCAGGCTGTTTTTGACCTGACGCTCGTCAGCACCCTCGAAGTGATCGGTAACATTCAGATTGCCAAGGATGGCATTACTGCGTCCATTGCCCTGACCAAACCCATCGACATCTATATTCTGACCATCGCTGCACCGAAGGCGACCAGCGCCACAGGCGGGCCGACGCTGTACATTTCCACGGTCGGCGATAACGCGTCCATGGGGTTCGCCGGCAGTCTGTGGTTCATGCAAGCGTCATTTGGCGTCGATATCACCGTGGCAGCAAGCAAGAACCAAAGCGGCAACCTGCAGATCGATGGAACGCTCACCGCCCTCTCCGATTACGCCCCCTTCCTGCCCAAGAACACGTCATTGGGGGTGCGCTACAGCAAGGATGGCGGGTTCCAGATTACCCACTGGCCAAACTTTGAATACCTGACCAAGGCCATCGACTTCATCAAGACCCTGCAGAAGCTGTCAAGTGAAGGCAAGCCTGGCTGCGGCCAACTGGCAGATTTCGCTTTCAATACGCTGCTCAAGTCCAACTTCACCATCAGCGTGTCGTTCAGTACGCAGAGTAACGGCGTAAGCTTGCAGCTTGACGGCAATTACACCCTTTCGATCGCCGACACCGCCCTCACTGCTGTGGCGATCCCCTTTCCCGGCATCGTTTCGATCCCCCTGCCCAACACTGCCAAGCTCTCTGAACTAGGCGCTTACATCGATAAAGCGCTTGAACAAGCGGCAGAGTCGTTCGTGCAGGGGCTACTCAAAAACAGCGAAGCCATTGCCACGCTTATCGCCCTGACAGCCGGCAAGGCGGCCGCCTCCTACGCTGCCACACTGGCGTGCCAACAACTGATCGAAGGTGCGGCCGCCGACGCAGTAGCGAGCACCGCAGCGGCGGCACTGGCGGCTGCCGAAGCCGCTGCCGCCGGTGCGGCGGGTGCTGCCGCCGCCGTAGCCGGTACGGTAACGGCTGTCGTGGCGATCCTGAACGGTACTGGCACTGGCACTGGCACTGGCACTGGCACTGGCACTGGCACTGGCACTCAGAGTGCTCCTACCCATCCCGCCGTCAATATCAACAACACGGTGGTGACACTGACGTGGGGCGGAGGCCAGGGTAACAGTGGCTACCATGCGCAACTGCTCGACAGTGCCGCAAAAGTTCTGCTCGACCAGCCCGGGCTGGCCATCGAGGCACGCCAGACCACTTTCGAGTTCGCCTCCAGTTGGCCTACCGGCACGTACAAGGCCCAGGTACAGGGCACCAATGCGTCATCCGCCAGCGCCTGGGTTGAGGCGCCGTTTCAGCGCCTGCCGACACCCGCGGACCTGGCCGCTCATCCCGACGACAGCCTCAAGCCTCCGAACACTGGCGTAACCTTGAGCTGGACGGCTGTGCAGAATGCCCTGTCGTACGTGCTTTCCAGTACCCATGCAGGCAGCACCTGGACGCCGGATCAAACGCTCCAGCCGACGACGCCGGGGCAGGCGCCGCCCACTCGCTGCAATGTGTTGTTCGATACGGTCGCGCCGGCTGGCGACTTCAGCTTCACCCTTGTCGCCCACGGCAACTCTGCCACGGTGCCCAGCCTGCCGAGCGAGGCTCTGGTACTGACTCGCCTCGGCACGCCGGTGAACCTGCAGGCAACAAGCTCAGGCGTCACCGCGACCCTTCGTTGGCAGCCAGTCCCCGGTGCCTCCGGCTATCAAGCGCTGATCACCGACGCAGACAGCGCCCTCCAGGTCAGCCTGCTGAACGCGAGTACACAGGGCGACAATCTGATTGCGTTACTGAC
Source organism: Pseudomonas sp. HLS-6 TE3448 (assembly GCF_053629555.1). Lineage (NCBI taxonomy): Bacteria > Pseudomonadati > Pseudomonadota > Gammaproteobacteria > Pseudomonadales > Pseudomonadaceae > Pseudomonas > Pseudomonas sp. HLS-6 TE3448. The sequence goes on from NZ_JBRJIO010000001.1 coordinate 3,937,311, forward strand.
GCTCAAGGGGGCCCCTGGAACGTCGCTCGTCTACCAATTGGCCGTGCAGGCGGTACCCGTTGCGGGTCAGTTGAATGTCATTGCCGGGGCACCTTCGAACGCGGTGAACGTCACGATCACAGCGTTTTCGAGCGCCGCCGACATGGCCAAGGCCCTTATCGCCGAAGCAGTCGAGGGGGGGCGATGCGGCCAATTGCTGCTAGACGCGTTCCCGAACCTGAGCCTGGACACCTTGGCCAGCGCCATGGCCCAAGCCGGTTATGCAGCCGCCGACACCAGCAAAGGACTGCTCCGCGCCTGGCCAGACACACCGCCGGCTGCGTTGGCGGCGGCGTTGACCCAGGCCTATCCGGACCCGGTTCAAATCGCGCGGGATATGCGCCATCAGGGAGCCCCTGGCACAGATTGCGCTCAGGCCCTGATCAAGGCGTACCCTGTCCTGACCGCCAAGGAGATGGCAAGCGCCATGGCGCAAGCCGGGTATCTGGCCGATGACACGTCAAGCGGATTGAAGGCGGCCTTCCCAGCCCTGTCGCCACTGGAGATGTCCGTCGCGCTAGTGAGTGCTTATCACTGAGGCAAAGAGCATGCGGTCACGCAAAGTGTGCTGATCGCCCCAAGGTCGGGTGGCATTCGACCGCCCTGTACAAACGCACGACCTGCATTATCACTACAAAGGAGCGTCACCATGATGATGGACGTACAACACATAGTCAGCCTCTTGGCCCCCTTGAAGCAGCAGGGCATGAGCCCGCTTCAGGCGGTGAATGCCCTGCTGTCGCAAGCATCGGCGGGCGACGGTTCGGTTGCGTTGGTAGTGCCCCATGAGGCGATCATCGCCAGCAGTGAAGCCGTGGCACGCGCCCTGACCCAGGTATTCGCGCCACTGAGCCCCGCAGAACTGGCCATGATCCTGCATGAGAGCTACCCCGCACTGTCGGCCCTCGACATTGGCAACGTCATCCTTGCCGCCGAGGTTTTTCCAGACACGCCGGCAGCAGTGATGTTAAGCGCCCTGACCGGCGCCGGGTTCGATGCGAACACCGCAGCCGATGCGGTGAATGTGCTTTACCCCATCACAGTCACGGTGCAATCCAACCAGCCCTGGCAAGCCACCGGGTTGCATGTCACAGGTCGCCAGGACACACAAATCAGCGCACAGGGCTCATGGACCGCCAACCCCGCAACCGGCATGGTGGGCCCCGCTGGCAACCGCGCATTCATCGCCAAACCCGGGTATACCCTGCCCGGTGCACCGGAAGGTGCGTTGGTCGCCAGGATTGGCGACAATGCGCCTTTCCTGGTAGGCACCCTGGGCCAGGCACCGGTCGGGCAGTCCGGGCAGATGCACCTGTGTATCAATGATGACGTCAATGGGATCTATGGCGCTGGGCTGAAGGATAACCACGGGACACTAGAGGTACATATCGTTACCCAACCCAGCTAGTACACAGCCACCAGGCAGCCGTTGCAGATAATCGGGCGGCTGTCTGGCAAACACCCGAGTGGGCTGATCGGGAGCCTGCGCGGTCATTCTGTGCCTGAGCGTTCCCGCTCGCCATAGAGCAAGGTTATGTTGACTCTTTTGTCAGCGTAACCCGGTCGGAATCTGATCGGCGCCGTCGCATGAAACAGGTCCGAGTTGAAGATGATTGCCCGGTTGCAGCGATACGGTATGACAACAGGCTTCGCACCTGCGTCTCTCAAAAAGGCAGAGATCCTGTCCCCTTGTCGGTTGTAGGCCTCGAAATCCCAATCCATTGGTGCTTCCACGTCATAGATCAGCAGCCCACCAGACGCCTGGTCCAGATTCGCCTCATCTGGCGTAATCCAGAAGTTCACGTTCACGGCTGCAAAATCCGCATGAGGGTGCGTTGCAGGTTGGTCATGCCGGTACTTGAACCCCCACATCTGCAACAGCGGATGCCGGCGACCAATCACATTCGGGAATGCCTGCTGGATCTCTTCGGCAATCTGCAACAACAACGGGCAATTGAAGCCGTCCCTGAAGAACGCGCCCAGGCGGTCATAGGCATACCTGTTGGCATGCCAGACGGTGGATTCCAGGCAGAACGTCTGCAACTCCGAGAGTGCTTTCGGCGTCAGGAAATCATCGATTACCACGATACCCAGCGTGCTTGCCAGATAGGCCTTCTCAGCGTCCAGGTTTACCCCGGTGCGCGACAACGCGTTTTCAGGCAGCCTCGCCGCCGGATAATGATGAACGATGCGCCCGTAAGTGCTCTTCATGTGCACAGCGTCAGCCACGCGCTGCCTCAACACAGCGTCGTTTTCGTTAAAACACTGAACCGCCTGGCCATAGCAGTCGATGATGCCATCGAAGACCTCGCCCAGCAGGCCGTGACTGCGTAAATACCGGTACTGTTCGAGGTCATGCTGCAGCTTGCCCGTCGATAACCTTGGCTCGGGTATCGTTACCAAGGGCGGATGGGCTGGCATCGGGTGATAAACACTGGCCCGGGTGACTGCGGCATACCGGGTCGCCCAGTAGCCCGCATCGACGAGATCGTTGGCCTTCAATGCCGTGCTGATCAGGTTGTCCAGTATTTCCGGGTCATGCGGGTAGCGCTCGACCAGCACCCGCCACATTGCCCTTGCTTCGTCGAACTTGCCAATGTGGACATACAAATGGGCAAGCAGGTAGGCAAGGTTCGCACGCGCCAGTTCAAATCCGGGGTCACGTTGCAAAGCCGTCTTGTAGCTGGCCAAAGCTTCTTCATTCTTGCCTTGCGCCTGCAAGGCCCAGCCCAGGTTGTTATGAGCCATAGGCCAGTCTGGCTGCTGTTTCGCAACAGCCCTGAAACAGACCTCGGCATCCTCGTAGCGACGAGAGAGGCACAGCCGGTGCCCCTCTTCGATCTGTGCGAGCCCGTCACCGGCTGCAGGCTGCTCATGCGCAGCCCGACCAGTACCCACCGCTGTGCCATAGCGAGGTGTTTGTGGCGCCAATGCTAGACAAACCCTCGAAACTGCTCCAGATACAAGCTCAGTTGCCTGGCATCGTCTATCGCTTCGTTGACGGTGCTTTCTACTGCGTCATTCCACGCGTGTATTTGCTCCCTGGCGGTATGGGTGTCGTCAAGCGCGGCCCAACTGGACTCTTGAACCTCAGTAACATCGAGCGCCCTTCGCTGACCATTTTCAGAAGCATTGAGCACAAAGTCATAGTTGAACAGAACGCTGCTTTCTATCAGTTTCGCCAGCATGCCGGTGCATCCAATAAACCCGACATAAACCTCGCCGTCGGTCGTGGCGATCGGAACCCCGGTGGTGGTCACTATCCCGCCAGGCGTCCTCATTTTGCTGATCTGGCCACCGGGCTGACTGTGCTCCTTGAGGCGAGTCTCCAGCGTGCGGGATGTATAGCCGCAATAGACCGGGAAGCACGCGCCGTCCGCGGTCGACGTGACGAAATAGAGGATATAGAGGCCAGCGCTTGTTACTGCCGGGGTATAGGTTCTGGTCATCTTGTAGGATGAGCCGCCATAGGCACGGATAATACCCGTTATGACCCGACTGTCCTGTTCTGCGTTCATGTGCACGTCCTTGTAGCCAGGGGTAGGAAATCGTTCGTACAAGAGCATAGCTGACGATTATCCAGCGGCCAGTTCCGCCTCTTTCTGCGCCCTGCGTCAGGGCTGTGGTCGCGGCGACTCCTCACGAGCAGGTGCTCGATGAAAAGACAAATAATTGATAACCATTACCATTAGTGTTACTTTCAGCAGCCCTACTTCACGCGCCCTGACTGCCGGGGCTATTGCGAAAACACGATGTTTGAACTGCAATCGGTCAGCTTCAGTGTTCCCGGACGAACCCTGCTGCACCCGCTGAACCTGAGAATCCCCCACGGCCGCATGGTCGGCCTGATCGGGCATAACGGCTCGGGGAAGTCGACATTGATCAAGCTGCTGGCCCGTCAGCAACTGCCAACCGAAGGGCAGATCACGCTGGACGACAAACCCCTGTCAGGCTGGCAGAACCGTGAATTCGCGCGACAGGTCGCTTACCTGCCGCAGCAACTGCCACCTGCCGACAACCTCACCGTGCGTGAGCTCGTCAGCCTTGGCCGCTACCCGTGGCACGGCGCCCTGGGGCGTTTTGGCAAAGAGGATCGCGAGCAGGTACAACGCGCCCTGGAGCTCACCCACACGCTCGTCTTTGCCGAGCGCATGGTCGACCATTTGTCCGGCGGCGAACGTCAACGTGTCTGGCTGGCGATGCTGCTTGCGCAAAACAGCCGCTACCTGCTCCTGGATGAACCCACCTCGGCCCTGGATATCGCCCATCAGGTAGAAGTGCTCGCGCTGGTCAAGAACCTGAGCGTTCAGTTAGGGCTTGGCGTGCTGGTGGTGCTCCACGACGTCAACATGGCTGCACGCTATTGCGACCATCTGCTCGCCCTGCATCAGGGGCGCCTGATGGCCGAAGGCAGCCCTGCCGAACTCATGCGCAGCGACACCCTGGAGAACATCTACGGCATCGCCATGGGCGTGCTGCCCCACCCTCAAGGCGGCTCACCCATCAGCTTCGTCTACTGACCCGGAGAGCATCCTGTTGCCTGCCATCGCGCTGCGTGCCGCTCTAACGATTGTGCTCTCTGTGTTGCTACCTGCCGCCTTCGCACAGCCTGTGACCTGGAACGATGATTTTGGTCCCGTCACCTTCAAGCAACCACCACGCCGGGTCATCGTGCTCGACTGGGGGCTTGTGGAGCAACTGCTGGCCATCGGCGTCACTCCCGTAGGGGTCGGCGAACCAGACGGTTATCGCCGCTGGGTATCGACCCCGGCGTTACCGACCAGCGTGGCCGATGTGGGGGCTCGTCGCGAGCCTAATCTGGAAGCCATGAGCCAGTTGCGCCCGGACCTGATCCTGGCAACACCCGAGTACGCCTCGATCCTGCCGCTGTTGAACGCGGTGGCGCCGACCATGCTCCTGGCCACGTTCGATGACAGTGGCCAGCCGTTGCAACGCTCGCGGCAGATCACAACGCTGCTTGGGCGCATGCTCGATCACCAAGCGCAGGCGGATGCCCTGCTCAAGCGAGTCGACAATCACTTCGCCGAAGCCCGGGCCGCGCTCGCCGGGCAAGCCCTGGAACCCTTGTACCTGGTCACCTTTCTTGATGAGCGGCACTTGCGCGTCAACGGTGGGCAAGGCCTTTACCAGGCGGTGCTCGATGAGCTCGGTTTACGTAACGCCTGGCACGGCCCCACCAGTTCCTGGGGGTTTGCGACCATTACCTTGGCGGCACTTGCCACCCCGTCCGATGCACGCCTGGTCCTGTTCGAGCCGTTGCCGGACGCCGCTGCGCTGAATCGCAACCCCATCTGGAAAGCCCTGAGCGCCGTGCGTGAGCAGCGCGTCGACAGCCTTCCTGCCGTATGGCCCTACGGCGGCGTCAGCAGTGCCGAGCGCCTCGCCCTGCTGCTAAAGCAGCGTTTTGCCCCGAGCGCCCAGCCATGATCCTGCGTTACATCAATCGCCACCCCGCACCGCTACTGACCCTGATGCTACTCGCAGCACTTGCCCTGGCAACCGGCAACCTTGCCACGCACCTGCCCCCTGGCCTGTGGTGGCAAGCCGTCAGCGCCCCCCAGACAGAACAACTCGACCAACTGCTGGTGCATTACAGTTGGCTGCCGCGAATGGCCATGGCCTGGTTGTGTGGCGCAACCCTGGCGCTGACCGGCTGCATACTGCAGCAAGCGTTACGCAACCCACTGGCCGAGCCTGCCACCCTTGGCATTGCTTCAGGCGCGCAACTGGCGTTGAGCATGGCCACCCTGTGGGCACCCGGGCTGCTCGTCCATGGCCGCGAATGGCTTGCGCTGGCCGGCGGCGCGGTGGCGCTGCTGCTGGTGTTCGCCCTGGCCTGGCGCAGAGCCTTCAGCCCGTTGGCACTGATCTTGGGCGGCATTCTTGTGTCGTTGTACTTCGGTGCGGTCAATGCCGGGTTGATGATCATCCACGGCCAGGAACTGGGGCCGCTGTTCATCTGGGGGGCCGGCTCACTCGTGCAACAGGACTGGCAGCAAGTAGCGTTTTTGCTGCCACGGCTGCTGCCGGCCCTGGGTGTGCTGCTGCTGATTCGTCCGCTGACCCTGCTTGGCCTGGAAGATTCCGGCGCCCGCGCACTGGGCCTTTCACTCAATGGCAGCCGTGTGATTGCCTTGGTGTTGGCCCTGTGGCTAAGCGGCTGCGTGGTGGCCAGCGTCGGCATGATCGGTTTTATTGGCCTTACAGCCCCCAGCCTGTGCAGCATGCTCGGTGCGCGCCGGCTGAAGGATCGACTGTTGTGGTCACCGGTGCTCGGTGCGCTGCTGCTATGGCTCACCGATCTGTTGGTGCAAAGCCTGGAAGGCTTTGACAGCGGCTTCCTGCCCACCGGCGCAGCGACGGCGCTGGTGGGTGCCCCACTGTTGATCTGGCTGATACAAGGCTTGCGCTTGCGCGGCGATGCGCCGCACTCAAGCGCCCACAGCAGCCGCCCCCGGTATTCAAACCGCATACTGTTGTCGGGCCTGGCGCTGTTGCTGGTCGCCACGGTGATGGTAGCGCTGGCCGTGGGCGATGGCCCGCAAGGCTGGACCTGGAGCCACGGCCCGATGCTTCAGGCGTTGCTGGAATGGCGCACGCCACGGGTGTTCGCCGCACTGGGCTGCGGAGCCTTGCTGGCGCTGGCGGGTTGCCTGATCCAACGCCTCACCGGTAACCCACTGGCAAGCCCGGAACTGCTCGGCATCAGTTCAGGGGCAGCCATGGGCATGTTGCTCGCCTTGATCGCACTGCCCGCTGCCAGCAACGGTACGCTGGTCGGAGCCAGTACCGCAGGCGCCGTGCTCACCTTCGCCGCGTTGCTGGCCTTGAGCCGACGTGACAACTTCTCGCCAACCCAACTGTTGCTGGTGGGCATCGCCGTCGGCGCGTTGTTCGATGCCTTGCTGCAAATACTCCTGGCCAACGGCGACTCACGCGCACAACACATGCTCAACTGGATGGCAGGCTCCACCTACCGCGCCAATGAGCAGACGGCGTGGCTGCTTGGGGGGATGTTGATGCTGTTCGGCGGGCTGTGCCTGATGCTTCATCGCTGGCTGGACATTCTGCCACTGGGTGAGGCCGCAACCCGAGGCTTCGGTGTCAGCCTTCGTGGTAGCCGCCTGGCATTACTGGGCTTGAGTGCGTTGATGACAGCCTGCGCCACGGTGGTCATTGGCCCCTTGAGCTTCATTGGCCTGCTGGCTCCGCACTTGACCCGTATGCTCGGGCTGGTACGGGCACGAGCACAACTGATGGGCGCCATTCTGCTGGGGGCCTTGGTGATGGTCGCGGCAGACTGGCTGGGGCGCAATGTGCTCTACCCTTACCAGATGCCCGCCGGTTTGCTGGCGGCGCTGATCGCGGGGCCTTACCTGATGCTGCAGTTGTGGCGGCGCTGAGCCGCCGGCTCATTCGACGCTCAGGCCGCGCTCAGCCAAGGCATAGCGCAACAACAGCTCATCGCTGATCAGCGGGCAATCGCTACAGCATTCATAACCGGGTAGCCCGTCACGCAGGCAACACTGGCGGCGCTGGCGGATCTGCAGCGGGCCTTGTGGCCCTGGCATCTGCACATAGCGCACCGGCTCGAACAGCCGGTTGCGCTTGCCGTGCGGCCACTCGCGAACCCTGATCAGCGCCTCGCCATGGGCCAGGGTGTCGGTCGGAAAGCCACGCTCGGCCAACACACCGACAATACTCTCCACATAGTTGCCGGCGTTGCTCCATAGCACCCGGGGCGACAGCTTGACCACGCGTGCCAGTGCATCGATGAAAGGCTCCAGGTTGCCCTCTATCAAGGGTGCAAATCGCTGCCAGGCATCATCAGGCGCTACCCGCTGACCCTGGTTCGGCAATACCAGGCGGGCAGGCAGCCCTTGCGCATCGATGACCACCTCGATGTCGTCCAGCGTGACGGGCAAGTGCCACCCCAGCACCAGGCTTGACGCCACCACCGCAGGCAGCACGGTCAGGAAATAGTCCTTGGACCATAAGGAGGCCAAGGCGCGCCGGTCGGCACCGGGATACCCCACGGCATACAGGTCCAGGCACTGTTCAAGCTGCTCGGCTTCAACAAAGCGTCGCCCTGACACCACCGGCTGGTCGCCGGCACTCAGGCTCAGGCCTTCGGCGTATACCGCCAGTTCTCCACAAAACAGAGGGGCCAATACATCGATCAAGAGCTGTACATCCGTGTAAGAGGCGGGCCAAAAGTCATTTCAAAAGGCATTACTGTGCCCGGTTTGCAGGCACAACGCCCAGTCGCTGGCGACAATGACGCAGGGCATCACGCAGGAGAAAATTGATCAGGGTCGGCGAGGCGTCCTCACGGCGTGCGGCTTCGCGCTGGGTATGCCCTTGCAGTTGGGTCATTTCAAAAATGCGCCGGGTGCGCTCGGGCAATTCCAACAAGGCGCGGTGCACCTGCTCAAGCATTGCCCGATGGATAACGGCAGCCTCCGGCGAGGGTTTGGAACACAACAGAACATACGCCTGCTCTTCCCCAACGCTGTGGCAGTTCTCCCAGTGCTGACGCCGCAGACGGTCGATGGACAGGTTGCGCACCATCCGGTAGAGATAACCCAGCGGATGGGCCACAGGCAGACAAACAGGCTGTTCACACAATTTGAGGTAGATATCCTGAGCAACATCTTCTGCCTGATAACGACAGCCCAGTATGGCGTTGGCTCTGTCGATCAATGCCTGGCGATTGTCCAGAAAAGCCATCAGTAGCTCCGGGTTGTTGTTCGTTCCATGAGTCGTCAAAGCGAAACACCTTCAGGTCAATAAGAAGGGGTGAGTCCGATCGCGAATAATGCTATTACAAACCATTATCATTAGCAATTAATGACAAGGTGTTACTACGCCGCGTTCGAGGCGAAACCGCCTGTGCGCTCAATGAAGCCAAAACCACGTGCATGGACCCATCCAGGCACGTGGTTAAGTTGCGCTCAAACCATTCAGGCGCCAGGCAACACCTCAGCCAGGCTGCGCAGGAACACTGGCTCCCGGACGATCCCGGCATGACTGCCCTCGATCTCCTGCCTGCTTTGCGTCTGCACGCCAATCCCCCGCTCCAATGCGGTCTGCGCAGCCATGGAAACCTCTGCCACTTCGCTTGACCACCAGCACTGCGGTGCCACATCGCAAGGCTTCAATGTGCAGTTAGCCGTCAGACCATTGAGGTGGCGCATCACGGCGAAACCTTGAGCGATATCCCCCTGCTCGATACGCGGCGCATCGCCACGTGATTGTGCGACCGCCCAGGCCAGTACGCCCTCGATCAACTCGGCATCGCTGCAGCCCTCGCGTCGCGCCTCAGCGATACGAGCCTGGACAGCGGCCAGCGGCACATCGCCGAACAACTCCACCAGGTAACGGGCAAAACCGCTGTCCAGGTCGGCGTGCTGCGCCTCACCCGTCGCAGCACCCACGCCAGGAACGAACGGGTCGACCAATCCAAGGAAGGCTACCGGTTCACCGGCCTCACGCAGCAACCGCGCCATCTCCACCGCGAGGGCGCCTCCCAGGGACCAGCCCAGCAGGTGATACGGCCCCTGCGGTTGAACCAGGCGAATCGCCTGTACATAGTCGTGGGCCATCTGCTCCAGAGAGCTGTCGCGCCAGCTCGGCTCTACAAAACTGCGGCACAACAAACCATCAACCTGCCAGGTCGCTTCCAATGCACGCGCCAGGGGGTAGTAACCAAACAGCGTGCCGCCGCCCGGGTGTACACAAAACAGCCGAGGGGCTCCTGCGCTGGCCTGATTGAGAGGCACACGCGGCGACACCTCGGCAGATGCCCCCTGCACCCGTTGCAACAGCTCACTCAAGCGCGGGTACTGCATCAGTTGATCGAGCCGGACCTTCAGGCCCAGTCGGTCTTGCAGTGCAGCGGTCAAGGTCAATGCCAACAGCGAATGGCCTCCGAGGTCGAAGAAGTTATCGTCAAGGCCCACACGCTCTACCTCCAGCACCTGCGCCCAGATACGGGCAACAGCCTGTTCAGTATCAGTCTGCGGCGCCCGATACTCACGGCCTGCAGCAGCGTCCGGCTCGGGTAGCGCGCGCCGGTCGAGCTTGCCGTTGGCCGTCAGTGGCAAGCTCGCCAACACCACGATCTGTGCCGGGACCATGTATTCCGGCAGCCGTTCGTGCAGGTGGGCCTTGAGCTCGTCCTGAATCGCCGGGTCCGGGCTGGCGACATAGCCCACCAGCCGGGGGCCACCGGCCCCTTCCTTGACCAGCACCGCCGCTTCGTTGACCTGCGGGTGGCTTTGCAACTGCGCTTCGATTTCCCCCAGCTCGATGCGGAAACCGCGAATCTTCACCTGCTGGTCGATACGCCCCAGGTATTCCAGGCTGCCATCGGACAGGCGCCGGGCCAGGTCGCCGCTGCGGTACAGGCGTTGGCTGGCATCGAACGGGCTGGCGATAAAACGTTCGCTGGTCATTTCCGGGCGATTCAGGTAGCCACGGGCCAGACCGGCACCACCGACGTACAACTCACCGGCAATGCCGACCGGTTGCGGGTTGAGGTCCGCATCCAGCACGTGCAGGCTGAGGTCGGCCAACGGTCGGCCAATCGGGCTCGGGCCTTTATGGGCAAGGTCTCGCTCGGTGATTTCCCGGTAGGTCACATGCACCGTGGTTTCGGTGATGCCATACATATTGATCAAGCGCGGCTGGCGATCACCGTAGCGCTCGAACCACGGCCGCAGGCTTTCCAGTTCCAGGGCTTCGCCGCCAAAAATCACGTAACGCAGGCTCAACGGCGCCGTGTTTTTCTGCGCCAGCGGGATCAACTGACGGAACGCCGACGGCGTCTGGTTCAACACCGTCACGCCCTCGTCGACCAGCAACGCCAGGAACTCTTCCGGTGACCGGCTGGTGAAATACGGCACGATCACCAAAGTGCCGCCATGCACCAGGGCGCCAAAGATTTCCCACACCGAGAAATCGAAGGCATAGGAATGGAACAGGGTCCAGACGTCGTCTTGGGTGAAACCGAAATCGCCCTGGGTGGCCTGGAACAGCCGCTCGACGTTGCGCTGGGTCAACTGCGCGCCTTTCGGTTGGCCGGTCGAGCCAGAGGTGTAGATCACATAGGCCAGTTGCTCCGGGTCGATGGTGACCTGTGGTGCGCTGCATGGCTCTGCAGAAAGGTCCAGGGTGTCCAGCGGCAATACCTGTACCGGCAACTGCAGGTCCAGGCTGGACAAGCTGATGACCTGTTGCAGGCCGGAGTCCTCGACCATGTAGGCCAAGCGCTCTGCCGGGTAGTCCGGGTCTAGCGGCACATAGGCACCGCCGGCCTTGAGCACAGCCAACAGGGCGACGATCAGTTCCGCTGAACGAGGCAAGGCCACGCCGACCAGCACATCAGTGCCCACGCCCAGGCGTATCAGCCGATGGGCCAGTTGGTTCGCGCGCTGCTCCAGCTCGGCGTAGCAGAAGCTGACACCCTGATGACGAATCGCCACGGCGTCAGGGCGCAGGGCCGCCTGTTCAGCGATGCGGGCGGATACCGGCACGAACGCCGGGAAATGCTGCTGCACTGCGCTCCACTGGGCCAACTGTCGCAACGCCACGGCATCGTTGAGCGGGATACGCCCCAACGCAACCTCGGCATCCTGGGCCATATTCAGCAAGATCTGCCGCAACTGCCCATCCAGGCGCATCAGTGTGGCTTGATCAAAGCATGAACAGTGGTAGCTGTAGCCGATCTCAAGGCGTTCACCGAGGTTGACGGTCAGGGCCAGCGGGTAGTTGGTCATCTCCAACTGTTCCATTGGGCCAAAGCGTGGGCCGCTGTCCGATGCCTGACGCAATGCCGCATCCACCGGGTAGTTCTCGAACACGATCAGCGTATCGAACAGGCCTTGGCCACCCTGCCCGGCCCAGCCCTGTATCGCGTACAGCGGTGTGTGTTCGTGCTCGCGCAGCGCCAGGTTGTCGGCCTGCAGCTTGCGCAAGTAGTCGCCCACTGCCTGCCCGGCGTCGAGCCGAACCAGTAGCGGCAAAGTATTGATGAACAGCCCCAGCCAGGATTCGGCGCCCTCCAGCTGTGTCGGACGCCCAGCCACGGTGACACCGGTGCACACGCTCTGCAGGCCGGTATAGCGTTGCAGCAACAGCAGCCATGCGCCCTGTACCAAGGTGTTGAGCGTAATCCGCTGGCGCTGGGCGAACGTTTGCAGAGCGGCCGTCTGCTCGACCGTCATTGCCTGTTTCCAGTTGCCCGAGCCCTCGCCGGCTGCAGGCGCGACCATGGTATTGGCCAGCAGGCATGGCTCATCGAGCAGGCTCAAGCGCTCACGCCAGAACGCCTCGCTGACGGTTGCATCCTGAGCCTGCAACCACTGGATGTATTGGCGATAACCGCCAGTGACTGGCCGCAGGCTGTGCGGGTCGGCATAGGCCTGCAGCACCTCACCGATCAGTTGGGCGCTACTCCAGCCATCAAGCAGCAAATGATGGCTGGTCCAGATCAGCCGGTAACGTTCGGGCTCGAAACGGATCAGGGTCAAACGTAGTAAAGGCGCCTCGTCCAGCTCAAAGCCACGGGCGTGATCGGCAGATGCGAATTGCTGCAACAACGACTGCACGTCACCCCGGTCACGATAGTCAAGTACCTGCAATGGCACCGCGACCTGGCGCCGAACCACTTGCAGCGGTTCAGGTAGATCACCGCGCCAGACAAAGCCCGTACGCAAGATGCCATGGCGTGCCAGCGCTATGTGCCAGGCGGCGCGAAAACGCTCGACATCCAGGTTGTCGACATCCACACAAAGCTGATTCACATAGGTTCCGGCCTCGGGTGCGTACAACGAATGGAACAGCAGGCCCTGCTGCATCGGTGCCAGCGGGTAGATGTCCTCAAGTGCATCAGCGCCCAGCGGCAGGCCATCAAGTTGCGACTGGCTCAAACGTACCAGCGGAAAGTCACTCGGCGTCACGCCGCCAGTACCGGCCTCCAGACAATGGTCGAGCAGCGCCTGCAAGGTGTCACGGTAGTCATCCACCAGCGCTTGCATGCGGGCAGTGCTATGGCGGGAGGTGTCAAAGCGCCAACTCAGGCTCAGCTCGCCGCCATAGACCTGGCCATTGATTTCCAGGCGCCGAGCCGGGCCGGATTGCGCGCCATGCTCACGACCGGCAGACTCAACGGCCGGTTGCAGCAAGCCGCCTTCAGCAAAGCTGCCATCGAACTGGCCGAGGTAGTTGAAGGTGATGTCAGCCCGCGGCAATGCCTGCATCGCGGCCCGGACCTGTGGCGTACCGAGGTAGCGGAGTGCGCCGAAACCGACGCCCTTGTGAGGTAGATTGCGCAGGGCCTCCTTGCAGCCCTTCAGTGTCGTTGCCGGATCGCTGTGAGCGCCAAGGCGCAACGGGTACAGGCTGGTGAACCAACCGACGGTACGGGTCAGGTCGAGGCCATCAAACAACGCCTCGCGGCCATGGCCTTCCAGATCAACCAGCACGCTAGGCTGCCCGCTCCAGGCGCACAAGGTACGGGCCAGGGCCGTCAGCAGCAGTTCGTCAATGCGCGTGCGGTACGCCGTGTTCGCGGTTTTCAGCAACTGGGCGGTGCGGGCCTTGTCCAGGGTCAGGGTCAGGCTTTCGATACCGCCGCCAGGGGTACCATCTTCGGGGAACTGATCCACGGGGCCGGCCAACTGCTGTTGCCAGTAGGCCACTTCCGTTTGCAGCACCTCGTCGTGGGCAAAGGCTTCCATGTGTTCGGCCCAGTACTTGTAGGCGCTGGTCTTGGCTGGCAACGGTAACCCGGCGTAGGCCTGCTGCAGATCCTCCAGCAGAATGCGCCACGACACGCCATCAACCACCAGGTGATGCACCACCAGCAGCAAGCGGGCCGTACCATCGGCCAGCCGAATATGCACGGCGCGCAGCAGTGGGCCGTCTTGCAGGCTGAGGCTGGCTTGCGCTTCGTCGCAATGGGCGGTGATTTCTGCGGCAGAAGACGCTTGGCGCTCCCACAACACGCCCTGTTCGTTCGGAGCTCGATGGTGTTGAACCCAGCGGCTCCCCTCCTGCTGCCAGCTCAAACGCAACGCGTCATGGTGCGCCACCAAGGCCTGCAAGGCACGGCTCAGCGCCTGGCTGTCCAGCGGTTGCGCAGCCTTGAGCAGCACTGACTGGTTCCAGTGGTGCCGCTGAGGAATCGGTTGTTCAAAGAACCAGGCCTGAATCGGCGTCAGCGGCACCGCGCCACTGACCGGGCCCTGATCAATGGCCAACCCGCCTTCCAGCGGTTTGGCCGCACGCGCCAGGGCTTGCAGAGTCTGGTGTTGGAACAGGTCTTTGGGCGTCAGCGCCAAACCGGCCTGCCGCGCACGGCTGACCACCTGGATCGAGACAATGGAGTCGCCACCCAACTCAAAGAAGTTGTCGTGCAGCCCGACCTGTTCCAGCCCCAGCACCTGTTGCCAGATCACGGCCAGTGCAAGTTCTTCCGGCGTGCTTGGCGCCTGATAAACCTGGCTTTCCCACACTGGCTCCGGCAGGGCCTTGCGGTCCACCTTGCCATTGGGGGTCAGCGGGAAGCGTTCCAGCACCAGGATCTTGCTCGGCACCATGTAGTCCGGCAACGCATCCTTGAGCTGTGCTTTAATTTCATCGCCCAAGCCATCATCGCGGCTCGACACCACGTAACCCACCAGGCGTTTGTCGCGTAGCAGCACCACCGCCTCACCGACGTCGGCATGGGCCTGCAGCCGCGCTTCGATTTCACCCAATTCGATGCGGTAGCCGCGCAGCTTGACCTGTTGGTCGATACGCCCCAGGTATTCCAGATTGCCGTCGGCCAGCCAGCGTACACGGTCGCCGGAGCGGTACAGCCGGCCACCGGTGGTGGAAAACGGGTCGGGCACAAAGCGCTCGGCGGTCAGGTCTGGGCGCTGGTGATAACCACGGGCCAGCCCTTCGCCGCCAATGTACAGCTCGCCCGCCACACCCGGTGGCAGCAGGTTAAGGTCGGCATCGAGCACGTACAGGGTGCGGTTGCCGACCGCACGGCCGATGGGGGCGTACGGTGTTTCGCACGGTACATTACCGTCTGCCCGCCACAGGGTCGGGGTGACGATGGTTTCCGTCGGCCCGTAACCGTTGATGATGCGCGGCGCTTTCAGGCCACGGCGCAGCAGCTCGAAGGTCTCCCGCGACACCGCTTCGCCACCAATGGTGCAGGAGCGCAGCCGCAACGACTGCGGATGCGCCAAGGCCCACTCGGCCAGTTGATGGGCATAGCTGGTGGGGAAATAGGCCACGGTAACGTCTTGGTCCACCAGCGTCTGGTAGCTCTGCTCTGCCGAGATCAGCCCCGGGCCACGCAGCACCAACCGGGCACCGAACATCATCGGCGACAACCACTGCTCCACCGCGCCGTCAAAACTGATCGAGGCAAAATGCAGGGCAATGTCTTCGGCGCTCATGCCGTACAGTTCCCCAGCAGCACGACAGTGCATGCTCAGGGCACCGTGCTCGACGGTCACGCCCTTGGGTTGGCCGGTCGAGCCAGAGGTGTAGATCATGTAGGCGCGTTGCTGCGGGGCGACCGTTAGTAACGGCGCCTGTGTTGGCGCGCAGCTCAGGTCCAGCTGGTCCAGGGCCACGACTTCGACGCCTTCCGGCCACTCCAGTGCCAGCGCGGCATCGCTCAGCACCCACTTCAGGCCCGCGTCCTTGGCCATGTAGGCCAGGCGCTCGGCCGGGTACTCCGGGTCCAGCGGCACGTAGGCGCCCCCGGCCTTGAGGATCGCCAACGGGGCGAGAATCAGTTCCAGCGAACGGTCCAGCGCGACGCCAACCAGGGTTTCCCGGCCCACGCCCAGATCGATCAAGCGATGGGCCAGCTGATTGGCACGCTGCTCCAGCTCGGCGAAGGTCAACGAGCGCTCGCCGCACACCAGCGCCACGCCGTCGGGACGCAAGGCGGCTTGCTGGCTGATGGCCTCATGCACCAGCGGCAGGTGTGGCGTAACCTCCGCTGGCTGGCTCCAAGTGTGCAGTTGGCGATGCTCGTCATCGGTCAACCAGTCCAACGCCAGCAACGGTTGCTGCGGTTGCTCCATGACTTGGCGCAGCACCGCCTCAAAACGCTGAGCAAAGCGCTCGATACTGGCAGGCAGGAACACATCCACGGCATAGGTGAACGACAGCACAATACGCCCGCTATCGTCTTCGCTGCTGTCCAGCCCCAGGTCAAACTGAGCGGCGGTTTCCACCTGATCCAAGGCTTCCAGGGTCAGCCCCGGCAGGTGAGCCAATGCGCCAAAGCGCTGCCGCTGATGGTTGAACAGTACCTGGAACAACGGGTTGTGGCTCAGGCTGCGTTCTGGATGCAACGCCTCAACCAATTGTTCGAAGGGCAGGTCCTGATTGGCCTGGGCGCCAAGGGCCCGTTCGCGTACCTGCTCCAGCAGGTCGGCAAAGCCTGCGTGGCTATCGACCACGCAGCGCAGCACCTGAGTGTTGACGAACAGACCGATCAACCCCTCGATTTCCAGCCGATTGCGGTTGGCCGTCGGCACGCCGATACGCAGGTCGCACTGGCCACTGGCCCTGTGCAGGCAGACGGCAAAGGTCGCCAGCAGTATCTGGAAGGTCGTCGAGCCCTGTGCCTGAGCGAACTCGCGCAGGCGTTGACCGAAGGCTTCGTCAAGTACACGCCGCTGCTGGGCACCGCGATAGCTTTGCACCGCTGGGCGCGGGAAGTCCCCCGGTAGCTCCAGCACCGCTGAGGTATCCCCCAACTGAGCCGTCCAGTACTCGAGCTGGCGTTGCAGCTCGCCGGCTTCGAGCCACTCGCGCTGCCATTGCGCATAGTCGGCGTACTGCACCGGCAACCCCGGAAGGTCCAGCGCATGGCCTTGAACACTAGCGCTATAGGCGGCAGCAAACTCATCCACCAACACGTTCATAGACCAGCCATCGGCAATGATGTGGTGCAAGGTCAACAGCAGCGCGTACTCGTCATCGGCCAAGGTCAACAGGGTGACCCGAAGCAACGGACCGTTAGCCAGGTCGAAGGGTTGCAAGGCTTCGGCTTCAACGGCGGCAGCCAGGGCTTCCGGGCCCTGCCCGCGCAAATCAATCGACCTGATGGCCAGGGGCGTCGGCGCATCAATCACCTGCCGTGGCTGTGCATCGGCATCTGCGATAAAACGGGTGCGCAGGCTTTCGTGACGCGCCACTAGCCCATCGAAAGCGTTCTGCAGCGCATTTCGATCGAGTTGACCACGCAGGCGCAGCGCGCCCGGAATGTTGTAGGCACTGTTGGCCGGCTCCAGTTGCGTGAGAAACCACAACCGTTGCTGAGCATAAGACAAGGCCAGTGGCAGGGTGCGATCAGCCGGGCTGATAGGCATCTGCGCAAACAGGTCGATACCTTTCTTCTTCAAGAGTGCGGCCAGTGCCTTGCGTTTTTCAGGGGCAAGGTCTTTCAAGGATGCGATCAGGCTTTGCATAAATTCAGTTCTGTCCTATTCCGCCAGCAGGGCTTCAAGTTCTTCAGTCGAAAGACCGTCGAGTTCCGCCAATGCCGCATGGATATCGTCTTGCAGTTCTTGGCGCGCAGCCTCGGCGTAAGGGCGCAATGCCTCGACATAACGGGCGAAGGCCTCAAGCTGTGGGTGTTCGAACAGCTCGCGCACACCAACGTCGAGATCGAACTCACGCTTGAGGCGTGAAACGGTCTGTACCGCCAGCAAGGAATGCCCGCCCCGTTCGAAAAAGTGGTCATCAAGGCCTACACGCTCCACGTCCAGTACCTGCGCCCAGATACGGGCAACAGCCTGTTCGGTATCGGTCTGCGGCGCCCGGTACTCGCGGCCTGCAGCAGCGTCCGGCTCGGGTAGCGCGCGACGGTCGAGCTTGCCGTTGGCGGTCAGTGGCAACGTCGGCAACACCACGATCTGT
This sequence comes from Pseudomonas sp. HLS-6 TE3448, assembly GCF_053629555.1. Taxonomy (NCBI): domain Bacteria; kingdom Pseudomonadati; phylum Pseudomonadota; class Gammaproteobacteria; order Pseudomonadales; family Pseudomonadaceae; genus Pseudomonas; species Pseudomonas sp. HLS-6 TE3448. The sequence continues at coordinate 3,955,314 of NZ_JBRJIO010000001.1, forward strand.
GCCGGGACCATGTACTCCGGCAGCCGTTCGTGCAGGTGGGCCTTGAGCTCGTCCTGAATCGCCAGGTCCGAGCTGGCGACATAACCCACCAGCCGGGGGCCACCGGCGCCCTCCTTGACCAGCACCGCCGCTTCGTTGACCTGCGGGTGGCTTTGCAACTGCGCTTCTATTTCCCCCAGCTCGATGCGGAAACCGCGAATCTTCACCTGCTGGTCGATACGCCCCAGGTATTCCAGGCTGCCATCGGACAGTCGCCGGGCCAGGTCGCCGCTGCGGTACAGACGTTGGCTGACATCGAACGGGCTGGCGATGAAACGTTCGCTGGTCAGTTCCGGGCGGTTCAGGTAGCCGCGGGCCAAGCCAGCACCACCGACATACAGCTCACCGGCAATGCCGACCGGTTGCGGATTGAGGTTGGCGTCCAGCACGTGCAGGCTGAGGTCGGCCAACGGCCGGCCAATTGGGCTCGGGCCTTTATGGGCAAGGTCTCTCTCGGTGATTTCGCGGTAAGTCACGTGCACCGTGGTCTCGGTGATGCCGTACATATTGATCAAGCGCGGCTGGCGATCGCCGTAGCGCTCGAACCACGGCCGCAGGCTTTCCAGTTCCAGGGCTTCGCCGCCGAAGATCACGTAACGCAGGCTCAACGGCGCCGTGTTTTTCTGCGCCAGCGGGATCAACTGACGGAACGCCGACGGCGTCTGGTTCAGCACCGTCACGCCCTCTTCGCTCAGGAGCTTGAGGAAGTCTTCCGGTGAACGGCTGGTGAAATACGGCACGATCACCAAAGAACCGCCGTGCACCAGGGCGCCAAAGATTTCCCACACCGAGAAATCGAAGGCATAGGAGTGAAACAGGGTCCAGATGTCGTCGTGGTTGAAACCGAAATCGCCCTGGGTGGCCTGGAACAGCCGCTCGACGTTGCGCTGGGTCAACTGCGCGCCTTTCGGCTTGCCGGTCGAGCCAGAGGTGTAGATCACATAGGCCAGTTGCTCAGGGTCGATGGTGACCTGTGGTGCGCTCGACGATTCTGCAGAAAGGTCCAGGGTATCGAGTGCCAACACCTGTACCGGCAACTGCAGGTCCAGGCTGGACAGGCTGATCACCTGTTGCAGGCCGGAGTCCTCGACCATGTAGGCCAGCCGCTCCGCCGGGTAGTCAGGATCCAGCGGCACGTAGGCACCGCCGGCCTTGAGCACGGCCAACAGAGCGACGATCAGCTCCGCTGAACGAGGCAAGGCCACGCCGACCAGCACATCGCTGCCCACACCGAGGCTCACCAAGCGATGGGCCAGTTGATTGGCACGTTGCTCCAGCTCGGCGTAGCAGAGGCTGACGCCCTGATGACGGATCGCCACGGCGTCAGGGCGTAACGCCGCCTGCGCGGCAATACGGGACGATACCGGCACGAACGCCGGGAAGTGTTGCTGCACTGCGCTCCAGTGCACCAGTTGTTGACGCGCGGTGACGTCATTCAGCTCCAGCCGCCCAAGCGGTTGCGCGGCATCGCGGGCCATACCGAGCATCAAGTAGCACAGTTGTGCCATCAGCTGCTGCACGGTTGTGTCATCGAATGCCGCACGGTCATGGCTACAGGCCAACGCCAATGCTTCACCCAGGTTAACGGTCAGGGCCAATGGGTAGTTGGTCATCTCCAATTGATCGACAGGGCCGAACTGCAGGGCCTGGTCCTGATGCTGGCGCAACGCCTGATCCACCGGGTAGTTTTCGAACACCACCAGCGTATCGAACTGCGCTTGCCCGCCTTGCCCAGCCCAGCCCTGTATCGCGTACAGCGGCGTGTGTTCATGCTCGCGCATGGCCAGGTTGTCGGTTTGCAGGGCGCGCAAGTAGTCGCCCACCGCCTGTTCGGCGAGCGGCTGCTGAATGACCGGCAATGTGTTGATGAACAGGCCCAGCCAGGACTCGACCCCTTCCAACTGCGTGGGGCGACCCGCTACGGTGACGCCGGCGCACACATGCTCAAGGCCCGTGTAGCGCTGCAGCAAGAGCAACCATGCACCCTGTACCAAGGTGTTGAGCGTGATCCGCTGGCGCTGTGCAAATTCGCGCAGACGATGTGTTTCGTCTTTGGTCAGCACCCGTGCGCATGCGCCATAACCGCTTTCCTGGCTCTGGGAGACAGCACTGGCCAACAGGCACGGTTCGTCCAGTGGCGCCAGCCGTGCACGCCAAAAGTGCTCACTGGCCTCAACATTCTGCTCTTGGAGCCAGTCGATGTAGTCACGGAAACCGCCTTTGACCGGTTTCAGTGCCAAGGGATCCGCGTAGTGGCGAAGTACCTCGCCAATCAGTTGGGCGTTGCTCCAGCCATCGAGTAACAGGTGATGGCTGGTCCAGATCAGTCGATGACGCTGGTCGCTGACGCGCACCAGGCACAAGCGCAGCAAGGGTGCGCGCTGCAAATCGAAGCCACGGGCGTGCTCTTCGCGTGCAACCTGTACCAGCGCCTTCTCGTCAACGGCGAGTTCACGCCAGTCGAGCACCTGCATCGGCACCTGTAACTGACGATGAACCACTTGTACCGGCGCTGGCAGGTCTTGCCAGGCAAAGCCCGTGCGCAGGATCGCGTGACGCTCCAGTGCAGCCTGCCAGGCGGCGCGGAAACGCTCGACATCTAGGCCGTCGATATCAACACACAGTTGGTTGATGTAAGTACCGGCGTGCGGTGCGAACAATGAGTGGAACAACAGCCCTTGCTGCATAGGCGACAGCGGGTAGATGTCTTCAATTTCACGTGGTGGGACGGCCAGGCCATCGAGTTGCGCCTGGGTCAGTTGCGCCAGTGGAAAATCACTGGGCGTCACACCGCAGGCCATTGGGCTCATGCAGTGATCAAGCAAGCGGATGAGTTCGCGCTGGTAATCGTCCAACAGCACCTGTAACCGGGCACGACTGAAACGGGCAGCGTCAAAGCGCCAACTCAAGCGCAACTCGCCGGCATACACCTGGCTGTTGATTTCCAGCGCAGCCAATGCGGGCGTACCCGCCCCCTGCTCCACCCCTGCCGATTCACTGGCGGGGTGCAGCAGGTCGTCGGCACCGAAACTGGCGTCGAACTGCCCCAGGTAGTTGAAGGTGACCTGTGCCGCAGGCAACTCATGCAACTGCGCGGCCCTTGCCAAGTAACGCAGGGCGCCATAACCAACACCTTTATGCGGCACCTGACGCAGGGTCTCTTTGCTCGCCTTCAGCGTCGTCGCCAGATCGCTGTGAGCGCCAAGGCGAACCGGGTACAGGCTGGTGAACCAACCAACGGTGCGGGTCAGGTCGAGGTCCGCGAACAACGCCTCGCGGCCATGGCCTTCCAGATCAACCAACACGCTAGGCTGACCGCTCCAGGCGCACAAGGTCCGGGCCAGGGCCGTCAGCAGCAGGTCATCAATGCGTGTGCGGTACGCCGCGTTCGCGGTTTTCAGCAACTGGGCGGTGCGGGCCTTGTCCAGGGTCAGGGTCAGGCTTTCGATACCGCCGCCGGGGGTGCCGTCCTCCGGGAACTGATCCACGGGCCCGGCCAACTGCTGTTGCCAGTAGGCCACTTCCGTTTGCAGCACCTCGCCGTGGGCAAAGGCTTCCATCTGTTCGGCCCAGTGCTTGTAGGCGCTGGTCTTGGCTGGCAATGGTTGCCCGGCATAGGCCTGCTGCAGATCCTCCAGCAGAATGCGCCACGACACACCATCAACCACCAGGTGATGCACCACCAGAAGCAAGCGGGCCGTCCCATCGGCCAGCCGCATATGCACGGCGCGCAGCAGTGGGCCGTCTTGCAGGTTCAGGCTGGCCTGAGCTTCGTCGCAATGGGCGGTGATTTCTGCGGCAGAAGCCGCTTGGCGCTCCCACAACACGCCCTGTTCGTTCGGAGTTCGATGGTGTTGAACCCAGCGGCTCCCCTCCTGTCTCCAGCTCATGCGCAAGGCGTCATGGTGCGCCACCAAGGCCTGCAAGGCGCGGTTCAGCGCCTGGCTGTCCAGCGGTTGCACGGCCTTGAGCAGTACCGACTGGTTCCAGTGGTGCCGCTGAGGAATCGGCTGTTCAAAGAACCAGGCCTGAATCGGCGTCAGCGGCACTGCGCCACTGACCGGGCCCTGGTCAATGACCAACCCGCCGTCCAGCGGTTTGGCCTCACGCGCCAGGGCTTGCAGAGTCTGGTGTTGAAACAGGTCTTTGGGGGTCAGCGCCAAACCGGCCTGCCGCGCACGGCTAACCACCTGGATCGAGACGATGGAGTCGCCACCCAGCTCAAAGAAGTTGTCGTGCAACCCGACCTGCTCCAACCCCAACACCTGCTGCCAGATAGCAGCCAGTGCACGTTCTTCCGGCGTGCCCGGTGCCTGATAAACCTGGCTCTCCCACACCGGCTCCGGCAGGGCCTTGCGGTCCACCTTGCCATTCGGGGTCAGCGGGAAGCGCTCCAGCACCAGGATCTTGCTCGGTACCATGTAGTCCGGCAGTTGCTGCCTCAATTCAGCGAGCAAGGTTTCAGCCAGGCTGTCATCCGCCGCAGCGACCACATAGCCCAGCAGATGCTTGCCATTGACCGCTACCAACGCTTCGCGAACCGCAGCATGGGCCAGCAGGCAGGCTTCGATTTCACCCAGTTCGATGCGGTAACCGCGCAACTTGATCTGCTGGTCGATACGCCCCAGGTATTCCAGTTGCCCGTCATGACGACGGCACACACGGTCACCAGTACGGTACAGGCGGCCACCGGTGCTCGAGAACGGGTCGGGGATAAAACGTTCGGCGGTCAGGTCCGGGCGCTGGTGGTAACCTCGCGCGAGCCCTTCGCCCCCTATGTACAACTCGCCGATCACGCCCGTCGGAACCGGGTTGAGGTCGGCATCGAGAATATGCGCCTGACGCGCCCCGACCACATCACCCAATGGCGCATAGGCGCGCGTTGACGGCCGACCATCGGCCTGCCAGAGCATCGGCGTGATGACGCATTCGGTCGGGCCGTAGCCATTGATCAACTGGCAACCCAGCGTCTGCTGGAGCAGGCTCAGGATTTGCGTTGGCACCGCTTCACCACCCAAGGTGCAGAGGCGAACCGCCAGCTTCCGCGGTTCACCGCGCAGGGTGTCGCCCAACTGCTGGGCATAGGACGGCGGCAGATCAAGCAGGCTGACCCGCTCGCTGTCCAGCACCTGCAACAAACGCTCGATGCCCCATACATCCTGCCCGCGCATCACCACCCGTGCCCCAGCGGCCAGCGGCAGCAACCACTGCTCGGCGGCGGCATCGAAGCCCAGCGAGGCGAACAGCAACATCGCATCATCCCGCGTCACCTGATAGATACCCTGCATCGCCGCCAAGTGACCGGCCAATGCACCATGGCTGACAGCCACAGACTTGGGCTTGCCGCTGGAACCGGAGGTATAGATCAGGTAGGCCAACTGCCCGGAATGCACCGTGACCTGGGGTTGGCTGTTGGATTCATGTTGCAGGTCCATCCGGTCCAGCACGTAGGCGCCAATACCCGTCGGCAGGCTCATCTCGGTCAGCGCTTCAGCCAGCACCCACTCAAGACCGGCTTCATGGGCCATAAGCGTCAGGCGCTCGACCGGCAATTCAGGGTCCAGCGGCAGGTAGGCAGCGCCGGCCTTGAGCACGGCCAGCATGGCGATCAAGGCGCGTGGCGTGCGCTGGCAGCAACACGCCCACGGGCTGCTCCGGCTGCAGTCCGTCACGGAGCAAGCGCTGAGCCAACTGGTTGCTGTGCGCATCCAGTTCAGCAAAGCTCATGTGCAAGCGTTTACCGTGCTCATCCCAGACCAGTGCCACCGCATCCGGCCGCTCAACCGCGTGTTGCGCGATGCGCTGATGAATGGGCAGTGCACCGCTGTAGCGGCTGGCGACTGCCGGTAGCTGACGCTCGGCGGGCAGTAGCAGGTCCAGGCCTGCCAGCGGTGCGCGAGGCTGGGCCAGCAGTTGCCCAAGCAAGCGCTCGAAGCGCTCAGCAAGACGGGCAATGCTCCGTGCTTCGAACAGTTCGACGGCGTAGGTAAAACTCAACTGCAATGAACCGTCCGCCGCCTCCAGGCTGTCCAGAATCAGTTCAAATTGCGCGTTACCCACGTGGTTGGGCAGCACTTCGGCGCTCAAGCCTGGCAACTGCCGTAAACCCTCTGCGGTTTCACGCTGATGGTTGAACATCACCTGGAACAACGGCGTACGGCTCAGGCTGCGCTCCGGTTGCAGCGCGTCCACCAGCCGCTCAAAGGGCACGTCCTGGTTCGCCTGGGCTTCAAGGCCAAGGGCATTGACCTGCTGCAGCAGTTGCGCGAAGCCCTCGCGCCCATCGACCTGAATACGCAGCACCTGGGTGTTGACGAAAAAGCCGATCAGGCCTTCGAGTTCCAACCGGTTACGGTTGGCTTGAGGAATACCGATGCGCAGGTCACGCTGGCCACTGTGCCGATACAGCAGCCAGGCATAGGACGCCAGGAGCAGCTGAAACAGCGATGCCCCGTGCTGCCCGGCCAATGCGCGCAAGCGTGTGCCGAAGGCGGCTGGCAAGGTCAGTACATGCTTGGCACCGCGCAGACTCGGCATTGCCGGGCGCGGATGGTCCAGCGGCAACTCCAGCAACGGCTGCTCGCCGCCCAGCCTGTCACACCAGTACGCCAGTTGTTCGGCGACCTGTGGGCCGTCCAGCCGCTGCTGTTGCCACAGCGCGTAGTCGGCATACTGCAGAGAAAGCGCTGGCAAACGCGCGGCGCGGCGCTCCTTGGCGGCGCGATACAGTTCGGCAAACTCCTCGATCACAATGCCCATCGAGGCACCGTCGGTGATGATGTGATGCAGGGTCACCAGCAACACCCAGCGGTCGTCCGCACGTTCCAGCAGGGTCACGCGCAACAATGGCCCATTGCCCAGATCAAACGGGCGCAAGGCTTCACGCCGGGCTTCTTCGAGTACGGCGGTGAACGACTGCCCATGCATCGGTACACGGGTGATGGAAATGGGTCGAGGCTCATCAATCAGCTGTTGCGGTTGGCCAGCGGCGTCGAGCGCAAAGCGTGTGCGCAGGCTTTCATGACGCGCCACCAGCGCGTCGAACGCCTGCTGCAGCGCCTGATGATCAAGCGTGCCCTGCAGTTGCAACGCAGCCGGAATGTTGTAGGCCGCGCTATCAGGCTCCATCTGCGCGAGGAACCACAGGCGTTGCTGTGCGGCCGATAACGGCAACACTGATGGTCGAGGTGCAGCCCTTAACGGTGCCTGCGCCGCAACCTGTTCAGGCAACTGTGCGACAGCGCTGGCAAAGCCGGAAAGGTCAGCGGCTTCAAACAGGCAACGCAACGGCACTTCACGCTTGAGTTGCCGACGAATGCGGCTGATCACCTGGGTTGCCAACAGCGAATGGCCACCCAGCTCAAAGAAATTGTCGTCCAGCCCTACCCGTTCAACACCCAGCACCTGCGCCCAGATCCCGGCCAGGCTGATCGCAGGCTCGCTGTCGGCGGCTCGCCATGCGCGGGCCTGCCATACCGGCTCAGGCAAGGCCAGCCGGTCGATCTTGCCATTGGGTGTCAGCGGCAGTTGCTCCAGCACCACGATCTGCACGGGCACCATGTACTCGGGCAGACTGCGACGCAGTTCGGCTTTAAGGGTTTCGGCCAGCGTTTCCCCCGCTGAAGCCGCGACATAACCGACCAGGCGCGTGCCAGCGGCGGCTTCTCGGGCCAGCACCACGGCAGCACGCACCTCGGCGTTGGCCAGCAGTTGCGCTTCGATTTCACCCAATTCAATGCGGAAGCCGCGAACCTTGACCTGATGGTCGATACGTCCGAGGTACTCCAGGACGCCATCGCGCCGCCAGCGCACCAGATCGCCTGTGCGGTACAAACGCGCCCCCGGCTCACCGAACGGGTCTGGCACAAAGCGCTCGGCGGTCAGGTCCGGGCGTTGATGGTAACCACGGGCCAGGCCTGCGCCGCCGATGTACAACTCTCCGGTGATGCCGACTGCAACCGGCTCAAGACGCGCATCGAGTACATAGGTCGAGGTCGCGGCGATGGGCCGGCCAATGGGTTGGTTCGCCGGGCTGACGGCGCGCATCGCTTGCGCGGTGGACCAGATGGTGGTCTCGGTGGGACCGTACAGGTTCCATAGCCGGGCACCGTTACTGCCCAGCGCTTCGGCCAGATCGCGCGGCAAGGCCTCTCCCCCGCAGATCAGGGTGTGCCGCGATGACGGCTGCCACCCGCTTTCCAGCAGGATGCGCCATGTCGCCGGGGTTGCCTGCATGACGTCGGCCTTTTCCAGCGCGGCTTGCAGCGCCAGGCCATCGCGGGCCTGTTCGGCACTGGCCAGCAGCACGCAGGCGCCACGCGTCAGCGGCAGGTACAGCTCCAACGCGGCGATATCGAACGACAGCGAGGTCACCGCCAGCCAGGACTGACCGGCAGCGATGCCCGGTGCCTCGGCCATCGATTGCAGGAAGTTGCTCAATGCGCCATGACGGACCATCACCCCCTTGGGTTTGCCGGTGGAGCCCGAGGTGTAGATGACGTACGCCAACTGCTCCTCAGCCACGGCAATGTTCGGGGCCGTGCTCGGCTCTGCGCCGAGGTCCAGTGTGTCCAGATGCAAGGCCTGGATCCCTTGCGCCACGTTCAGGCGATCTGCGACCACGGTGCTGGTCAATAGCAGCTCCAGGCCCGAATCTTCGATCATGTAGGCCAGGCGCCCCGCCGGGAACTCCGGGTCCAGCGGCACATAGGCAGCACCGGCCTTGAGCACGGCGAGTAACGCCACTAGCAGATGGGGAGATCGCTCCAGCGAGACCCCTACCCGCGCATCGGGGCCAACGCCCAGTGCCAGCAGCCGATGCGCCAGACGATTGGCCCGTTGCTCCAGCTCGACAAAGCTCAGGGTTGTGCCCTCGGCAACCAGCGCAGGTGCATCCCCCTGGCGTGCGGCGCAGGTTTCAATCAGGCGGTGCACCGCTGTCAGTTCCGGGAAGCTGCGGGTGTTGTTGGCCAAGGCCACGATGCTGCGACGCTCGTCCTCGTCGAGCAATGGCACCGCGTCCAGTGCACAATCCGGGGTCTGCGGCAGCACCTGCAACAGGCGCAGGAAGTGTCGCGCGAGCTGCTCAATACTGGCCGCGTCAAACAGGTCAGTGGCGTAGCCGAAGGTCAGCCGCAAGACGCCAGCGCTGTCCTCCTCACTGTCCAGGTTGAGGTCGAACTGCGCGTTACGGCTTTCACGCTCGAACGGCTCGACACGCAGCCCCGGTAACCGAGCCAGGGCATCAAGGTCACGACGCTGATGGTTGAACATCACCTGGAACAGCGGGTTGTGGCTCAAGCTGCGCTCAGGTTGCAACGCTTCGACCAGTTGCTCAAACGGCAGGTCTTGATGTGCCTGTGCCCCAAGGGCCGCTTGCTTGACCTGTTCAAGCAAGTGGGCGAAGCCCTGTTCGCCGTCCACCTCACTGCGCAACACCTGGGTGTTGACGAACAAACCGATCAACCCTTCACATTCCAGGCGCTGACGGTTGGCGATAGGCACGCCAATACGCAGGTCCCGCTGACCACTGTAGCGATACAACAGGACCTGAAACGCCCCGAGCAGCACCTGAAACAGGGTACAGCCGTGACGCTGGGCAAACTGACGCAGCTCATCGCTGAGCGCCGCCGGTACGACCAGCGCATGTTTGCTGCCACGGTAATCGCGCACTGCCGGGCGTGGGTGGTCGGCGGGCAGTTCGAGCATCGGCTGACGCTCACCCAGTTGGTGCCGCCAGTAGGCCAGTTGGCGATCCTGCTCACCCGCTTCCAGCCAACTGCGCTGCCACAACGCGTAGTCACGGTACTGGATCGTCAAGGCCGGGAGTTCGGGCTCGCTGCCGGCGCTGAACGCTGCATAGGCCTTGGCGAACTCGTCGATCAGTACCTTCATTGACCAGCCATCGGCGATGATGTGGTGCAGGGTTACCAACAGCACCTGCTCGTCATCGGCCAGACGCAGCAGGCCAACCCGCAGCAACGCGTCGTGTTGAAGGTCGAACGGCGTCAGGGCCTCGAGCGTGGCCGCGTCTCGCGCAGCGCCTTCACGTTTAGCGGCCGGCAAATCGCGCAGGTCCTGCTCGCGGATGTCCAGCGGTTGCTGGTTCAGCACGATCAACTGTGGCTGATCATCGTGACCACGCTGAATACGGCTGCGCAGTGTTTCATGACGCGCAACGATCCGCTCGAACGCACGCTGCAGGGCGGCACGGTCCAGTGTGCCGCTCAGGCGCAGCGAACCGGCGATGTTGTAGGCACTGCTCTGCGGCATCAATTGTGCGAGGAACCACAGGCGTTGCTGCGCGTATGACAGTACCCCACTGTGAGCACCGATCCCCGCAGGGATCGGCAGCAGGTTGAGGTTAAGGTTCTGTTCCCCCAAGCGTTGGAAAAACACCCGACGTTTCTCACCGGGCAGCGCCATGAAGCGCTGTGCCAGTTCTAGCGCGACAGTCTGGTCAAGCATGTTCAGTCAATCTCCAAATCGGTGAGAAGTGCTGCCATCCGGCGTGCGGTGTCGGCGTTCAACGCCTGGCTGTGGCAGGCATCGACCTGCGCGCAGAAACGCGTCAGGGTGGTGGCTTCAAAAAGCTCGCGTAGTGCAACCTGAGTACCCAACTGCTGTTGCACACGGGAAATCACCTGGGTTGCCAGCAGCGAGTGGCCGCCCAGTTCAAAGAAGTCATCGTCCAGGCCGACCCGCTCAACGCCTAACAGCTCGGCCCACAGGCCGGCTACAGCCCGCTCGGTATCGGTCTGCGGCGCCCGGTACTCGCGGCCTGCAGCAGCGTCCGGCTCGGGTAGCGCGCGACGGTCGAGCTTGCCGTTGGCGGTCAGGGGCAAGCTCGCCAACACCACGATCTGTGCCGGTACCATGTACTCCGGCAGCCGTTCGTGCAGGTGGGCCTTGAGCTCGTCCTGAATCGCCGGGTCCGGGCTGGCGACATAACCCACCAGCCGGGGGCCACCGGCCCCATCCTTGACCAGCACCGCCGCTTCGCTGACCAGGGGGTGGCTTTGCAACTGCGCTTCGATTTCACCCAGCTCGATGCGGAAACCACGAATCTTCACCTGCTGGTCGATACGCCCAAGGTATTCCAGGCTGCCATCGGACAGGCGCCGGGCCAGGTCGCCGCTGCGGTACAGCCGCTGGCTGGCATCGAACGGGCTGGCAATGAAACGTTCGCTGGTCAGTTCCGGGCGATTCAGGTAGCCACGGGCCAAGCCGGCACCACCGACGTAGAGCTCACCGACAATGCCGACCGGTTGCGGGTTGAGGTTGGCGTCCAGCACGTGCAGGCTGAGGTCGGCCAACGGTCGGCCAATCGGGCTCGGCCCCTTATGTGAAAGGTCTTGCCCGGTGATTTCCCGGTAGGTCACATGCACCGTGGTTTCGGTGATGCCGTACATGTTGATCAAGCGCGGCTGGCGATCGCCGTAGCGTTCGAACCACGGTCGCAGGCTTTCCAGTTCCAGGGCTTCGCCGCCGAAGATCACGTAACGCAGGCTCAACGGCGCCGTGTTTTTCTGCGCCAGCGGGATCAACTGACGGAACGCCGACGGCGTCTGGTTCAACACCGTCACGCCCTCTTCGCTCAGGAGCTTGAGGAAGTCTTCCGGTGAACGGCTGGTGAAATACGGCACGATCACCAAAGAACCGCCGTGCACCAGGGCGCCAAAGATTTCCCACACCGAGAAGTCGAAGGCGTAGGAATGGAACAGGGTCCAGACGTCGTCTTGGTTGAAGCCGAAATCGCCCTGGGTGGCCTGGAACAGCCGCTCGACGTTGCGCTGGGTCAACTGCGCGCCTTTCGGCTGACCGGTCGAGCCCGAGGTGTAGATCACATAGGCCAGTTGTTCCGGGTCGATAGTCACCTGTGGTGCGCTCGACGATTCTGCAGAAAGGTCCAGGGTATCGAGCGCCAACACCTGTACCGGCAACTGCAAGTCAAGACTGGACAGGCTGATGACCTGTTGCAGGCCGGAATCCTCGACCATGTAGGCCAGCCGCTCCGCCGGGTAGTCCGGATCCAGCGGCACATAGGCACCGCCGGCCTTGAGCACGGCCAACAGGGCGACGATCAGTTCCGCTGAACGAGGCAAGGCCACGCCGACCAGCACATCGCTGCCCACACCGAGGCTCACCAAGCGATGGGCCAGTTGATTGGCACGTTGCTCCAGTTCGGCATAGCAGACACTGACGCCCTGATGACGGATCGCCACGGCGTCAGGGCGCAACGCCGCCTGCGCGGCAATACGGGACGATACCGGCACGAACGCCGGGAAGTGTTGCTGAACTGCACTCCACTGCGCCAACTGCTGCCGCTCGGTAGCGCTGTTGAGCTGCACCCCACCCAGCGCTGTGTCACTGCCAGCCACCAGTTGTTTGAGCACCTGCAGCCAATGTGCGCCCAGCCGCTCAATGGTCGAGTGTTCGAAGCGTTCGGCGGCATACAACAGGCGTACGTGAACCACACCGTCAGTGTTTTCTTCGGTGTCCAGCACCAGGTCAAATTGAGCACTGCGCTCAGTCAGTTCCAGGCGTTCAAAGCCGAGCCCGGCGCGTTGCGCCAGGCCGGCGATATCGCGGCGCTGGTGGTTGAACAACACCTGAAACAGCGGGTGCGTCCCGGGTGTGCGCTGGCTGACCAGCGTCTCCACCAACTGCTCGAACGGCACGTCGGCGTGGGCCTGGGCGTTGAGGGTGACATCCCGGGCCTGGCCCAGCAGTTCGCCAACCGTCTGCACAGCAGCCAATTGCAGGCGCAGTACCAGCGTGTTGATCAAACAACCCACCAGCCCCTGGCTTTCGCCCTGTTCGCGGCCACTGACCGGCAAGCCGATGCGCACATCGTGTTGCCCGCTGTACCGCTGCAGCAGCAGACCGAAACCGGCCAGCAGCACATGGAACAAGGTACAGCCATTGGTTTGCGCGGTGTGGCGCAGATCCGCGAGCAATGCCCCGTCCAGCGTAAAGCCATGGCAGGCGCCACGCCCCTCCGACAGTTCCGGGCGGGCACGGTCATACGGCAGGGCCAGCGGTTCGCCCGCGTCCTCCAGTTGCGCGGTCCAGTAACCCAGTTGGCGTTGCATCTCGGCGCCATCCAGACGCTGACGCTGCCAGGCGACGTAATCGACGTAGTCCCACGCCAACACAGGCAACTGCGCAGTCCGCCCAGCCTTGGCGGCGGCGTAGCACTCACCCAGTTCGTCCATCAACAATGCCATGGACCAGCCATCGGCGATCAGGTGATGCAGGCACACCAGCACGACGTGGCGGTCCTGTTCAAGCTGCATCAGCGTGACCCGCAGCAACGACGCATGCTCCAGATCGAATGGACGGGCGATCTCGTCGGCGGCTATCTGATGCACTGCCGCAAGGCGTTGCCCCGGCGTTACATGACTCACGTCGACATCGCGCCACTGCGGTCTGCGCCCAGCGACGATCCTGAGTCGCGGTTGCCCAGCCTCATCGAAAAACGCGGCGCGCAGCATTTCATGGCGTTCCGCCAATTGGGCAAAGGCCTGGCGCAAGGCGTCATGCTGCAGTTCGCCGCTCAGTTGCAAGGCACCGGCAATGGTGTAGGCACTGCTTTGTGGGTCCAGTTGCGCCAGGAACCACAGCCGTTGTTGCGCCGCGGACAGGGGCAAGACGCCCGTGCGCGGTAGCCGGGGAATAGCCGGCGCCTCGGGTGCGGCCAAGGCCGTCGGCGCCGGTTGCAATGCCGCCAGGGCAGCAATGGTCGGCATGGCGAACAACTGTTTCGGTGTCAGCTTCAAGCCACGTTTTCTGGCACGGGCAATAATCTGCAGGCTCAGGATCGAGTCGCCGCCCAGTTCAAAGAAATTGTCGTCACGACCGACCTTGTCGCACTTGAGCACCGCCTGCCAGATCTCGGCCAGGAGGGTTTCGTGCTCGCCTTGCGGGGCCGCGAAGTGCTGCGTGGGGCTGGCCTCGGCCGGTGCGGTCGGCAAGGGCAAGGGCAAGGGCAAGGGCAAGGCGTTTCGATCGAGCTTGCCATTGGCATTCAATGGCAAACGCTCGAGCAGGATCAGTCGGGCCGGCACCAGATAGTCCGGCAGGTGCTGTGCAACGTGCTCGCGCAGGCTGGCCAGGTGCAGGTGTGTACCTGTTTCTGCTACCAGATAGCCCAGTAATTGCGGATGTTCATCGGCGTTCAGGCTGGCCAGTCGCACCGCAGCGGCCGCGACCCCCGGTAATGCACTCAAGCAGGCGGTGATGTCACCCAGTTCGACGCGGTTACCGCGAATCTTCACCTGATCGTCAGTGCGGCCGAGAAACTCCAGTTGCCCCTCACGCAGGCACACACGATCCCCCGTGCGGTACAGCCGCTCGCCCGGGAATGCAGGCGCGAAGACAAAGCGCTCAGCGGTCTGCCCGGCTTGCCCCAGGTACCCTCGCGCCAGGCAGCGACCGCTGAGGTACAGCTCTCCCGGCTGCCCGGCGGGCAACAACCGTTGCTCGGCATCCAGCACCCGCGCAACCACGTTGGCCAGCGGCCGGCCCAACGGCAGGCGATCGGGTGTCGAGTGATCAGCGCCCAGTGCCCAGGTCAACACGCCCACCGTGGTTTCACTCGGGCCATAGTGATTGATGATCCGGCAATCCGGACGCAATGCGCGAATGCGTTCCAACAGCGCCCTGTCGCAGGCTTCGCCCCCTACGATCAGGGTATGGCCGGGCAGCACATCGGCTGCGCGCTCGGCGTGCAACAGGCCACGCAAGTGGCTTGGCACGATTTTCAATACCTCAACCTGATGGCGCGTCATGTACTCGGCGAAGCGGTCGGGGTCAAAGCGCCGCTCCTGCCCGGGCACATGCAGCAGGCCGCCGTTACACAAAGCGCCGAACAGCTGGGTATGGCCCAGGTCTGCAGCACTGGTCGACACCAGCGCCATGCTTGCCTCGGAGGGCAATTGCAGGCGTTCGAGAATGGCCTGTACATAGTTGGCCAATGCGCCATGTTCGACCAGAACGCCTTTAGGCTGCCCGGTAGAGCCCGAGGTGTAGATCAGGTAGGCGCCCTGCTCGGCGGACACGCTCAGTGCCGGGGCTTCGGCGCTCTGGCCACTCAGCTCAGCGCTGTCCAGCGCCAACAGCGGATGCGCGCAAGCCACGGCCAACGTTTGGGTGGCTGCGTGGCACAGCAGCAACGCCGCACCGCTACCGTCAAGCAGCCTGCCAAGGCGTTCAGCGGGCTGGCGACAGTCCAGCGGCAGGTACACCGCACCGGCCTTGAGGATGCCGAGCAAACCGATGACCAGGTCAACCGATGGTTCGACACACAGGCCAACCGGCGTTTCCGGGCATACACCGCGCTGGATCAGTGCATGGGCCAGGCGGTTGGCGGCCGCTTCGACCTCGGCGCGACTCAGCCGTTGCTGTTCGTCCTGTAGCGCAGGGGCATCGGGATTCAGGGCCAACTGTTCGGCCCAGCCATCGAGCACCGTCACCCACGGGAACTCACGAGTATCGCCGCGCAGTTCACTCAGCGCGTGCGCTGCATCGCCTGGTAGCACCACCGGCAGTTGCTGCACAGGCTGTTCAGGTTGGTTGGCCATGGCCATCAGCACCTGCCGCACTTGCAGCAGCAAACGTTCGATCTGCTGGGCGGTGAACGCAGCGCGTTGGAACGAGAACGTAAGGTGCAGTTGCTCGTCGAGGCTGGCGATCAGGCTCAACGGGTAGTTGTTACGCCCACATGCCGCTGCCTCGGCCGCCTGATCGTCGAGCAGGCTCAGTTTCAGGCCCGCCGGTTGCTGGCGCAGCACCTCGTCCAGCGGGTAGTTCTCGAACACCAGAATGCTCTCGAACAGTGCGCCGCTCTGCACGCCGTCGCCGGGACGGGCCATGCGCTGCACGTCGGCCAGTGGGCTGTGCTCCAGCGCACGCAAGTCCAGGTTGGTGCGCTGCAATGCTTGCAACCAGGTCGCCACCGATTGCTCCGTCGGCAGCTGGACCCGCAGCGGCAAGGTGTTGATGAACAGCCCGACCATTTCCTCGACCCCGGCCAGCGGCAAGCCGCGACCAGACACCGTGATGCCGAACAGCACATCGCTGCTGTTGGCATAGTGCCCCAGCAACACGGCCCAGGCGCCCTGCAACAGGGTGTTGATGGTAACCCCCAGACGCTGCGCCGCAGCACGCAGATGCGCGGTTTCACTGTTTGCAAAGGTGCTGCCGAGTTCGGCATACCCCTGTTGCCCGGATGCCGTTGAAAGGCGACCCGGCAGCGGCGTCGGCGCCGTCCAGTCGGCCAATTGCCCACGCCAGAAGTCCTGGCGAGCCGCTACGGATTGCCGTTGCAGCCAACCGATATAGTCGGCGTACGGCCGTGAACCGATCGCGCCTGCCCCGGCTGCATGGCCATGATAATGGCCCAGCACATCGCGCAGGATCAGGCCCATGCTCCAGCCATCAAGGGCGATATGGTGGTTGCTCCAGATCATCCACCATTGCTCTTCAGCAACATGTAACAGGCCCAGGCGTATTTCACCGGCACGGCGGAAATCGAAACCGGCACGGCGTTCCCCGTCCAGCAGGTCCTGACGGCGTTGGCGCTGCTCGCTCAGGCTCAGGCCGCGCCAGTCATGGGCCTGCAGAGTGACCCGGGCATGGCGCTGCACCACCTGCAACGGCATGCCGACTTCTTCCCAGTAATAGGCGGTACGCAATACCGGATAGCGCTCGGCAACCCGGGTCCAGGCCGCAATCAATGCCTCCTGGTCCAGCAGGCCTTCGATGAGGAAGCCACGCTGGTAGAAGTAGGCATCCTCGGCGCCGTCTTGCAGAGCGTGGAACAGCATGCCCTGTTGCAGCGGCGATAACGGATAGACGTCTTCGATTTCGCGGGCCGCCAACGGCAAGCTGTCCAGTTGCTCCTGACTCAGGCGGGTCAGCGGGAAATCGCTTGGCGTCACCCCGCCCGCCTCGGTGCTCAGGCAATGTTCGAGGACTTCGTGCAACGCCTCGGCGTAGCCGTCCAGCAAGGCCTGCACACTGGCAACACTGTGCTGCGTCGTGTCGAAGCGCCAGTTCAGGCTCAGCTCGGCGCCATGCACCTGGGCATTGATTTCCAGGCGCTTGAGCGAGGGGGCTTGCGCGCTCTGTACTTGCCCGCACGACTCCGCTGCCAAGACGAACAGCCCCTGCGCAGCGAAGCTGGCGTCCAGTTGGCCGAGGTAGTTGAAGGTCACCTGCGCAGCAGGCAACTCAGCCAGTTGGGACGCCCTCGCCAGATAACGCAGGGCGCCGTAACCGACGCCTTTGTTGGGCACCTGACGCAAGGCTTCCTTGATTGCCTTCAGGTTCTCGCCGATGCCTTCGAAACGCATCAAACGCTGTGGGTACAGGCTGGTGAACCAACCGACGGTACGGGTCAGGTCGAGGTCCGCGAACAGCGCCTCGCGGCCATGACCTTCCAGATCGATCAGCACGCTGGGCTGCCCGCTCCAGGCGCACAAGGTCCGGGCCAGGGCCGTCAGCAGCAGGTCGTCAATGCGTGTGCGGTACGCTGTGTTCGCGGTTTTCAGCAACTGGGCGGTGCGGGCCTTGTCCAGGGTCAGGGTCAGGCTTTCGATACCGCCGCCAGGGGTGCCATCTTCCGGGAACTGATCCACGGGCCCGGCCAACTGCTGTTGCCAGTACGCCACTTCCGTTTGCAGCACCTCGCCGTGGGCAAAGGCCTCCATGTGTTCGGCCCAGTGCTTGTAGGCGCTGGTCTTGGCTGGCAACGGTAACCCGGCGTAGGCCTGCTGCAGATCCTCCAGCAGGATGCGCCACGACACGCCGTCAACCACCAAGTGATGCACCACCAGCAGCAAGCGGGCCGTCCCATCGGCCAGCCGAATATGCACGGCGCGCAGCAGTGGGCCGTCTTGCAGGCTGAGGCTGGCTTGCGCTTCGTCGCAATGGGCGGTGATTTCAGCAGCAGAAGCCGCTTCGCGCTCCCACAGCAAGGCCTGTTCGTTCGGAGCTCGATGGTGTTGAACCCAGCGGCTCCCCTGCTGCTGCCAGCTCAGGCGCAAGGCGTCATGGTGCGCCACCAAGGCCTGCAAGGCGCGGTTCAGCGCCTGGCTGTCCAGCGGTTGCGCAGCCTTGAGCAGCACCGACTGGTTCCAGTGGTGCCGCTGAGGAATCGGCTGTTCAAAGAACCAGGCCTGGATCGGCGTCAGCGGCACCGCGCCACTGACCGGGCCCTGGTCAATGGCCAACCCGCCTTCCAGCGGTTTGGCCGCACGCGCCAGGGCTTGCAGGGTCTGGTGCTGGAATAGGTCTTTGGGCGTCAGCGCCAAACCGGCCTGCCGCGCACGGCTAACCACCTGGATCGAGACGATGGAGTCGCCACCCAACTCAAAGAAGTTGTCGTGCAACCCGACCTGTTCCAGCCCCAGCACCTGTTGCCAGATCGCAGCCAAGGCCAACTCTTCGACAGAAGTCGGCGCTTGGAAGGCCTGGCTTTCCCACACCGGTTGCGGCAGGGCTTTGCGGTCCACCTTGCCATTGGGAGTCAACGGGAAGCGTTCCAGAATCAGGATCTTGCTCGGCACCATGTAGTCCGGCAGTTGCTGTTTCAGCTCGCTCAGCAGGGTTTCAATCAGGCCATCATCGCGGTTCGACACCACATAACCCACCAGGCGTTTGTCGCGCAGCAGCACCACCGCCTCACCGACGTCGGCATGGGCCTGCAGCCGCGCTTCGATTTCACCCAATTCGATGCGGTAGCCGCGCAGCTTGACCTGTTGGTCGATACGCCCTAGATATTCCAGATTGCCGTCAGCCAGCCAGCGCACGCGGTCGCCGGAGCGGTACAAGCGGCCACCGGTGGCGGAAAACGGGTCGGGCACAAAGCGCTCGGCGGTCAGGTCTGGGCGCTGGTGATAACCACGGGCCAGCCCTTCGCCGCCAATGTACAGCTCGCCCGCGACACCCGGTGGCAGCAGGTTAAGGTTGGCATCGAGCACGTACAGGGTGCGGTTGCCGACCGCACGGCCGATGGGGGCATAGGGTGTTTCGCACGGTACATCGCCGTCTGCCCGCCACAGGGTCGGGGTGACGATGGTTTCCGTCGGCCCGTAACCGTTGATGATGCGCGGCGCTTTCAGGCCACGGCGCAGCAGCTCGAAGGTCCCCCGCGACACCGCTTCGCCGCCAATGGTGCAGGAGCGCAGCCGCAACGACTGCGGATGCGCCAAGGCCCACTCGGCCAGTTGATGGGCATAGCTGGTGGGGAAATAGGCCACGGTAACGTCTTGGTCCACCAGCGTCTGGTAGCTCTGCTCTGCCGAGATCAGCCCCGGGCCACGCAGCACCAACCGGGCACCGAACATCATCGGCGACAACCACTGCTCCACCGCGCCATCGAAACTGATCGAGGCAAAATGCAGGGCAATGTCGTCGGCGCTCATGCCGTACAGTTCCCCAGCAGCACGACAGTGCATGCTCAGGGCACCGTGCTCGACGGTCACGCCCTTGGGTTGGCCGGTCGAACCAGAGGTGTAGATCATGTAGGCGCGTTGCTGCGGGGCGACCGTGAGTAACGGCGCCTGTGTTGGCGCGCAGCTCAGGTCCAACTGGTCCAGGGCCACGACTTCGACGCCTTCCGGCCACGCCAGTGCAAGCGAAGCATCGCTCAGCACCCACTTCAGGCCCGCGTCCTTGACCATGTAGGCCAGGCGCTCGGCCGGGTACTCCGGATCCAGCGGCACGTAGGCGCCCCCGGCCTTGAGGATCGCCAACGGGGCGAGAATCAGTTCCAGCGAGCGGTCCAGCGCGACGCCAACCAGGGTTTCCCGGCCCACGCCCAGGGCGATCAAGCGATGGGCCAACTGATTGGCTCGCTGCTCCAGCTCAGCGAAGGTCAGCGAGCGCTCGCCGCACACCAGCGCCACGGCGTCGGGACGCAAGGCGGCTTGCTGGCTGATGGCCTCATGCACCAGCGGCAGGTGTGGCGTAACGCCCGCTGGCTGGCTCCAGGTGTGCAGTTGGCGATGCTCGTCGGCATTCAACAGGTCCAGCTCGGCCAGCGGTCGAAACGCCCGCTCAGGCAACTGCGCCAGCAGGGCCAGCAATCGCTCGGCGATACGCACAACGCTGCGCTCATCAAAGCGCTTGTGCGCGTAGCTGAAGGTCAACACAAGGCTGCCGTCGGCCTGTTCTTCACTGTCCAGGCTGAGGTCAAACGGGGCATCCCCGAGCAGCCGTTGCAGGCCCAGCAATTGCAGGCCCGGCAAGGCGTGCAAGGCACTGTGATCCTGTTGCTGGTGGTTGAATGCCACCTGGAACAACGGGTTGTGGCCCAGGCTGCGCTCAGGCGCCAAGGCGTCCACCAGTTGCTCGAACGGCAGATCCTGATGGGCCTGGGCATCCAGCACCTCGCTGCGCGACTGGCGCAACAGCGCAACAAAGCTTTGCTGTGGATCGACATCGGCACGCAGTACCAGTGTGTTGACGAAGAAGCCGACCACGCCTTGCAGCTCCCGACGCGGACGATTGGCCACTGGCACGCCGAGACGGATGTCACGCTGCCCACTCAAGCGTTGCAGCAAGGCCTGGAACGCGGCCAGCAGCAGCATGAACAGGGTGCTGCCTTCGCCCAGCGCCAGGCGCCTTAACAGTGCAACCCGCGTGGCCGGCACGACCACACTGTAACGGGACGCCAACAGGGATGACTGCTCGCCGATAACGCTATCGACAGGCAACTCCAGGAGCGGCTGTTCGCCGCCCAGGCGCGACGTCCAGTAGTTCAATTGCCGCTGCTGTTCGTCGTCACGCTCAAGGCGCAAGCGCTGCCAATCGGCAAAGTCGACGTAGCCCACCGGCAG
This sequence comes from Pseudomonas sp. HLS-6 TE3448, assembly GCF_053629555.1. Classification (NCBI taxonomy): domain Bacteria; kingdom Pseudomonadati; phylum Pseudomonadota; class Gammaproteobacteria; order Pseudomonadales; family Pseudomonadaceae; genus Pseudomonas; species Pseudomonas sp. HLS-6 TE3448. Next base: position 3,976,199 of record NZ_JBRJIO010000001.1, read on the forward strand.
CGCTGGCAAGGTCAACGCCGTGCGGTCGCAGGGCTGCTCGCAAAAATGCGTGTAGAGCCGGGCGAACTCGTCGATCAGCACGTGCATCGAGCTACCGTCAGCGATGATGTGGTGCAGGTTGACCAGCAGCAACGCCTCATCGTCGGCGCGCTGAAGCACCTGTACACGGATCAATGGCCCGCACTGCAGATCGAACGGCTCACGCATTGCCTGATCGGCTCGTCTGCGCAGTTGCTCCAGGCTGTCGGCAGGCCAATGGTTGAAGGTCACCTGCAAGGCATCGACAGGCAGCAGGCGCAACCAGGGTTGGCCATCGCGCTGCGGGAACTCACTGCGCAGGCTTTCATGACGGGCGAACAATTGGCCAAAGGCCTGCTGTAGCGCGAGGCGGTTCAATACGCCACGCAGGTGCAAGGTCGCGGCGATGTGATACGCGCTACTGTGCGGTTCCAGCTGAGCAAGGAACCACAATCGGCGCTGACCGAGGGACAACGGCAGCGCGCCGCTGCGCGGCAACCGGCTGATCACCTCCAAGGCCGGTCGACCGCTGGCCAGCACGGTGTCCAGCACCGCAGCGAACGCACGCAGGGTGGGCGCTTCAAACAGCAGGCGCGGCGCCAACTGGATGCCGAGTTCATCCTGCAGGCGGGCCAGGCCCTGCATGGCAAGAATGGAGGTGCCGCCCAGGGCAAAGAAGCTGTCTTCGGGTAACACCTGCTCGACCTTCAGCACGTCCTGCCACAGCGCGGCGACATGCGCTTCCCGTGGGCTCAAGGCGGCGGCTGGCGCGTTGCCCGGCTCGCGCACCTGATCGGTCGGGTAAGACGCATACACGTCATCGCTGCCGGCCAACCACAAGTGGCGGCAGGTCGAGCGCTGCACTTTGCCACTGGTGGTCTTCGGCAATGTCCCTGGCTGCAACAACAGAATCACACTGGCCGGTTCTTGATGGGCCAGCGCCACGCACTCGCGAATCGCGCTGAACAAGGCGGACGGCGTGACCCGCTTCTGAACCGCACGGCTGACTTCCACGGCAATGCCGATACCCTCGCGGCCATCGACCTGCACCGCAAACGCCGCCACACGGCCTTTGCGCAGCAGATCGACTTGATCCTCGAGGTTTTTTTCGATGTCCTGTGGGTACAGGTTATGCCCGCGAATTATGATCAGGTCTTTGCTTCGACCGCTGACAAACAACGTGCCATCGTGTACAAAGCCCAGGTCGCCGGTGCGCAGGAATGTCTGCTGGCCGTCGCTCACGAAGGCTGCTGACGTGGCCTCGGGATTGCGCCAGTAGCCGTGGGTAACACTCGGCCCGGCAAAGCAGACTTCGCCAACCTGCCCGTCGGCCAGCGCGTGCAGTGAGCCCGGCGCGGCGATGCGCACCTCGTGCTCGGCCACCGGCCCGCCACACCCCACCAGGCAATCGCCCTGTTCTACGGCAACGGCCTGCCCCTGCGCCAGTTGATCGCGCACGAAGTGCTCGGCGCGCAAGCCCTGGCCTCGTTGACCGGCGCTGACGAACAGCGTCGCTTCGGCCAGGCCGTAGCACGGGAACAGCGCTTGTGGGTCGAACCCATAGGGTTCGAATTTCTCGCAGAACGCTTGCAGGGTGTCATGACGCACGGGCTCGGAGCCCGAGAACGCCAGGCGCCAACCGCTGAGGTCAAGGCCGGCCAGGGCACTGTCACGCACCCGCTCGACGCACAGGCGAAAGGCGAAATCCGGCCCGCCGCTGACGCTGCCGCCAAAGCGCGACACCGCTTGCAGCCAGCGCAACGGGCGCTCAAGGAAGTGCCGGGGCGACATCAACACCACTTCGATGCCGCTGTAGATCCCTTGCAGCAGGCTGCCGATCAGGCCCATGTCGTGATACAGCGGCAACCAACTGACGATCACATCGCGGTCATGAATGCCGAAACCGCTGCGAATCGCCCGCGCGTTGGCAATCAGGTTGTCGTGACCGACCATCACGCCTTTGGGCGTCGAGGTAGAGCCGGAGGTGTACTGCAAAAAGGCCAGGCCGTCAGGATCAATGCACGGCGGCTGCCACAGCGAAGCCAGGGCCGGGTCGAGTACATCGACCGCCATCAGTTCAATGCCGGCCAGTGCCGGCAGATCGCGCTGTAGCGCTTGCAGGCCCGGCAGCAAGGCACTGTCGGTGAGGATGAAGCGTGGCTCGGCGTCGCCGATGATCGCCAGCAAACGCTCAAGGTGCTGTGGCTTGAGCGATTCGGGTGGGTAAGCCGGCACAGCGACACAACCGGCGTACAGGCAGCCGAAGAACGCCCCGACATAATCGAGGCCGCTGGGGAACAGCAAGACCGCCCGCTCACCGGCCCCTGCACTGCCCTGCAGGGCAGCGCCGACGCTACGGGCGCGTACATCCAACTGGGCGAAACTGCAGGTCTGGCTGGTTTCGTCGCCATCGACCAGCCAGCGCAGCGCGGTACGGGTAGGTTGCCGCTCGGCGAGGTATTGCAGGCGTTCGACGAAAGTGCTGTCCGCGGGAATTTGCACGCTCATTACATCACTCGCTAAGAAAGAGTAGAAAAGCAGCGCCCGGTTGGGCGTCTGCACAATGCGAAGTCATCAAGAGGCCATTGACCCGTTTCAATCAGCTCGGTGGCCTTGAGCCATGGCTACCACCACCTTGCGCGGCCCTTCGAACGGGTGACGGGCGTGGGCGGTGAGCATGTTGTCGAGCATGAGGATGTCGCCGTTTTGCCAGGGGAAGCTGATCTCCTGTTCGGCGAGTACGCCGCGCACTTCATCGAGCAGGCTGTCCTCGATCGGCGAGCCGTCGGCGTAGTACACGTTGCGCGGCAGGTCGTGCGGTTCGACCACCTCCAGCAGCGAGGCACGCACCTCAGCCGGCAAGTTGGAGACGTGGAACAGGTGCGCCTGGTTGAACCAGACGTTGTCGCCGGTGCGTGGGTGCACCGCCGTTACCTGGCATACCTGGCTGGTACGCAGCTCACCGTCCTCCTTCCACTCACAGGCCACGCCGTGGCTGCGGCAATAGGCTTCGACATAGGCCTTGTCGGTACTGCCGAAGACATCTTCCCAAGCCACATCCAGGCCGTTGCCAAAGTTGCGCACATAGCGCAGGCCACGGCGGACAAGGTGTTCGCGCAGGCGCGCATCGATACGCCGGTACACCTCGCGGCTGTCGGCAATCGGCGTGGCGCCGCCAACCGTTGCGGCCTGGGCACAGTAGAACCAGATGCGCATCGGCCATTCGCGGGTGTAGGCCTGCTCGTTGTGCAAAGGAATGTGCTGGTGCTTGGGGTATTCGGTTGAGGTGTAGACGCCGCTCGACACCTTGCTGCGGGGTGTCGAGCCGAATTCGTAGCTGAGCAGCGGATGGCCGAACGCCGCCGCGAAGCCCTGGAATTCATCGATGCCGTTGACGTCGAAACCGCGGAACAGTAGCCCCCCGGCCTGCTCCAGGCGCGCACCGGCCAGGTCGCTGAGGGCGGCGAAGTTGGCCATCAGGGGCGCCCGCTCCTGCTTTGGGGTAATCAATAGCGGCAGGCTCTGGCCGGGAATCAATGCCTGGACGTCGACGCCCCAATCGGTGCAACTCATGCGTTCGTGCATCTGTGTAATCCTCCTGAACGCCGCCTCGGCGGCCTGCTGATTCATCCGCACACCCGTTCGCTGCGGCGCAATCGCGCAAGGTGTGCGCGCAGGTGGTCGAGCACCTGGGCTTCGCGCGCATGCAAAAAGAAGTGATCACCGACGAATGAGGTGCAACTGAAGGTGCCGAGGGTTTCACCGCGCCAGGCTTGCAGGGCGGCTGCGCCTATCGCGTCGCCATCACCGCCCAGCACGTGCACGGCACACGTCAGGGGTGGCCGGGGTACCGGGGCATAGTTGGCACACAGGCGAAAATCGGCGCGCAGCACCGGCAACACCATCGCCATCAGCTCAGGGCTGTGAATGACCGCTGCAGCCGTGCCGCCAAGCCGCTGCAACTCGTCGATCAGGTCAGCGTCGGCATCCAGCCGCGTGTAACGCTCATCGTCCCGATGACCGGGCGCGCTGGCACCAGAGAGGAACAGTTGCTCAGGTTGCGGCAACCCGCCGTGGCGCAAGGCATGGGCCACCTCGAAGGCAATCAGTGCGCCCAGGCTGTGACCGAAAAAGGCGTAGGGCGCATGAAGATCGGCACGCAACTCGGTGACCAGTTGTGCAACCAGAGGGGCCAACTGCTCGTGCAACGGCTCGCCAAAGCGAGCACCACGGCCCGGCAGCTCGACCGGTCGAACATCGAGCCAGGCCGGCAAGCCGCGGCGCCAGCGTGCATAGCACTGGGCGCTGGCCCCGGCATAGGGGAAACAGAAGAGTTTTACCACGAGGTCTTCTCCACCAATCGTCTACAACGCACCACAGAACCTGATGCGTGTATGGAACGTTATGCAGAGAAGACGAATGACAATGAGAATAATTTACAACAAGTGATACAGAACCAGATCAAGGCCTAGGAGCCAGTTCCAGGGTGTGATGTGCCTGCTGCTCAAGCCGTTTACGCTCGCTGATCATCGGCACCAGGCGACCGTTGGCCCAGCCCTCCAGCATGTCGCTGTAGTGCGCTGAAAAGGGATTGCCAGACTGACCGCTACTGAGGATGAAACCGGACGCTTGCGGATCATTGAGGTCATACACCGCACGCAGGCCTGGCCCGACATCGTCGAGGTACTGCCTACTGACCGGGTCGTAGTAGTAACCGGCATAGTTCACCGTATCCCGACCACCATCGTTGGCAATACTCAGGTTGAACAGCCGCGACAACACAGGCACATCGCCGAACACGGCATGACGGGACACGGCCTTGTGCGCATCGCCCCACTGCCACCCGCTCATGGCATCGCCGTACTGCTGGCTCAAATTATCCAGCGCTTGAGCCAGGGAGTCGCCCAGCAAACGTCGGCAGGCCGTGACGCCGTCTGCCTCACCCAGGGCTTCGCCACACCAGCGACTCGCCCCCGCGCGATCCGACAGCACCGAAGCGATAAAGGCAGGGTTGTGTGCGCCAATCTGCTCAAACAGGTCCCCCAGGCGTTCGCCATACAGGCGCTCGGTGAACAGGCGCAACCACTCGGCATAGATCAGCGGCTCGGCGCGCTCACGCAGCATCGCGCCATCCCAGTTGGCCAGGCGTTGCAAGGCTTCGCGGGTGCGGGAGTCTCGCTCAGGAACCTGCAACATCAACGGCAGCAACTGGCGGGCTACCGGATTGCTGGCGTCCATTTGCATGCGCTGCATGCCGTCGCGCGAATGGTTGACGCCTTCAGCCAGCAGTTCATGAATACGCTCAGCGCGATACGGCAGTACCCAGTTGGAGGTAATCCAGCGGTTGTAGCCCGGTGGCGTGATTTTCTGGTTTGCGGTGACCAGCTCGCCATTGGCCGGGTCGCGCTGTTGCGGCAAGTCGTCAAACGGTATGAACCCTTGCCAGTCATAGCGGGCCTCCCAACCGGGTGACGGGGCGCGGCCCATCAGGTCATTATCGGCTTGACGCTGCGGCACCCGGCCGGCAGCAATAAAACCGATGCTCCCGGCCGTATCGGCATAAACGATGTTCTGTTGTGGCGAGTGAAAGTTCCGCGTTGCGGCCAGCAATCCCGAACCATCGACTGCCAGCGCGGCCTTCAACGGGAATTGCAGGGAAAGGTCGTCATCACGCAGCCCGACCCACTCCAGTGCCATCACCCCGCCCTCGCCCGCCAGGTGCCCGGCGCGCTCCAGCACATCGGAAATCACCGGGCCATGGCGTGTGCTACGTACACGCAGCAGAACATCGTCGCCATCCTTGACCCGAATACGCTCCTCACGCACGGCAAACGCAGCACTGCCCTCAGGCGTCAGGTAATGGCTGCTGTCGCCGGGCAACTGCTTTTCCAGAAACAGATCGACGACATCCGAATGGGTGTTGGTGAATGACCAGGCGACGTGCTGATTACGGCCCAGAATGACCCCGGGCATGCCCGGCAATGTCGCACCGATGACATCCAGCCCCGGCGCATGAAGTTGCGCCAGGTACCATAAAGTGGGCGCGCTGAGCATCAGGTGCGGATCGTTGGCCAACAGTGGCTTGCCACTGTCGGTACGGCTACCGGCCAGCGCCCAGCTGTTGGAGCCGATGCCCACTGGCTGCCGCTCGGGCAAGGCAGCCAACAGCCCGGCCCATGGGCTGCCAGTGCCGGCATAGCGTTGCTTGAGGTCAGGCAGCACGGGGCGTTGATCGCCGGGATAGGCGGGCATCAGCTCGGCCACTTGCGCCGGGCTGAACTGTTGGCTCAGTTGTGCCGTGGCCAACTCATCCCAGAGATTGCCGGCCATGCGCCAGGCCATGAGCCGGAAAAACGCCAGCGAGTCGCTGGGCTGCCAGGGCCCTGGGCGAAAGCCGGCAATCACGAACTCTGGCGCCAATATCGGGTGCCCGGCCAGGTAGGCGTTGACGCCTTGGCTGTAGGCGTCCAGCGTGGCCCGGGTATTGGCATCCAGCACGGCCAGGTTGCGTTCGGCGATGGCCTGCAACCCCAGGGTGCGAAACACCCGGTCACTGGGCAACGCCTGGGCGCCGAACACCTCGGCCAAGGTGCCGGTGGCCATGCGCCGGTTCATCTCCATTTGCCACATCCGGTCCTGGGCATGCACGTAGCCAAGGGCGAAATAGGCATCAGCCGGGGTTTTCGCGAACAGGTGTGCGATGCCATCGGCATCACGCAGCACATCGACAGCGGCAGACAAGCCGCTCACCGACACCCTGCCCTCGGTTTGCGGCAACGAGCGCCAGGCGTAGACCGCCATGGCACCTGCCAGCAGCAGTAACGCCGCCAGCAGGAGGATGGCCAAGCGTTTCAGATAGATCATCGGGCTTCCGTTTCAACTGATCGATAGGCAATCACCGGGCGCCCTCAGTCGCTTGCGCTGAGGGCTGCCACGGCATCAAGAGAGGCGCGAGCCCGGGAAGGCCCCTGGAGCTCGACAAGTTGGCCGCCGTCCATCTTCAGCAAGCGATCGGCGAGGTGGAAATAGCGCTCGTCATGGGTGATGGCAAACACCGTTTTACCGGTACTGCGCAAATACTCCAGCACGCCGAGGTAGAACAGCTGACGGTATGCCGGGTCCTGGTCTGCGGCCCATTCATCCAGCAGTAATACGGGACGCTCTTCCAGCGCAGCCAGCATCAGTGCCAGACGTTTACGCTGGCCCTGGGAATAGGCCGTGCTCGGCAATCGCCCGTTGCTGGGCGTCACCTTGTCGCTGAGGGCCAGGCGCTCCAGCCATTGCGCCACCAGCGTCGAATCGGCCGTAGCGCCCTTGCCATCAAGCAACTGGGCAAACAGATGGAAGTCGGAGAACACCGCCGCGAACAATTGCCGGTAGGCAGGAAGTTGCTCCACCGCCAAAGGCTGACCATCAAGCAGAATCCGGCCGCTGTCGGGGATGCTCAAGCCACACAGCAGGCGTGCCATGCTCGACTTTCCGCTGCCGTTGCCGCCGATCAGGAACACCACTTCGCCGCGCTTCAGGGTCAGGTTCAACGGCCCTAGCGCAAACCCACCTTCACCGTCACGCTCGGCGTACCGGTAGCACACGTCTTCCAGCACAAGGTGCTCCCAGTCCGCTGGCAGCGCCTCAGGCAAGGCAAACCCCGCCTGATAGGGTGCCAGCGCCAGGCTGTCGAGTTTGGCCAGCGCGACATTGCCGGCAATCAGCCCGGGCATCGCCCCGACCAGCAGCCCCAGCGGTGTACTGAGGTACAACAGGCTGATCGCGAACGTGGTGGCGACGGCACGGTCAGCCCAACCAAAGTGGCTGGCGAGAAAGAAACTCACGCCGATGGCCACCAGCAGCATGACGCTGATCCAGTTGCTGTAGGCACTGTAGAACAGGTCGGCGCGGCTCTGGTGATAACGGTCCGCCTGGGCACTGCGCTCAAACTCCTCCTCATAGACCCGCCGCGCGCGGTGCCGATTGAGGCGCAATTCCTTACGCCCTTGCAGCACGGCAAGGTAACTGCCGTACAACTGATCGGCGGCCTCGCGGGCACTGGCCACTTCCCGGTTGGTGATCCCGAGCAAGCGCCAGGCCACCAACAGTGCCGCCCCGATCAGGGCCAGGGTCGCCAGAAACAAGGGCCAGGACAACCAGGCCAGGTAAGCACTGGCGGCGACGGTCAGTAGTGCGCCGTGAACCACCGCCGGCAGGCGTACGAAGGCTACCGACAAGGCTTGTACATCGACACTGAGGCTGGCCTGGAGTCGCGGCGCCCCCAAAGCGCCGAGGCGCGCCAGGGGCGTGTCGAGCATTCGCTTGAGCACGGTATTGCGCAGCGCCAGCACGCCGCGATGACCCAGCGTGGTCATGCCGATCTGCGCAATCACCCCCGAAACCATGACGGCAAGCAAGAGCACCGTGAACTGGGCCAATGCAGGCCCGAGTGCCGTACCGGGTTGAGCCAGACGCTGGTTGATGAACGCGATCACGCCAACACCGATGCCGGCATTCACGATGCTCAGCAGCGTAATGAACAGCGCGAGCCCGGGGTGGCGCCCAAAGAGCATTCGCATCAGTCTCATGGCCATGCCCTCCCGCTATGCACGTCGTCTGGGCCAGGCACCGGTAACGCGTAGAGCTGCCCGCCCTCCATTTTCAGAAGCCGGTCAGCGAGGTGAAAGTAATGATCGTCATGGGTAATCGCAATGACGGTCACACCCTGCTCGCTCAACTGCGGCAGCAACTGCTGATAGAAGGCACGGCGATACGCCGGGTCCTGATCGGCGGCCCATTCGTCAAGCAGCAACACGCCCCGCCCCTCGAGCACCGCAAGCAGCAGGCCCAAGCGTTTGCGCTGGCCTTGAGACAGTTCCAGATCAAGCAAGCGCGCCTGCTCGATGCGAACTTTGTGCGCCATGCGCAGCAGGGCCAGCCAGGCCTGAACAACATCACGCGGAGCATCCTCACCCGCCACGCCAAGGAGCTGGCGAAACAGGTGAAAATCGCTGAACACGGTACTGAACAACTGCTGGTAGGCAGCAAGGTCATGCTCGCCCACGGCTCGACCATCGACCCGCAGGCAACCGGTATCGGGCCGGTAAAGCCCGGTGATCAAGCGTGCCAAGGTGGACTTGCCGCTACCATTGCCACCGACCAGGAACACCCGCTCGCCGCGTTGCAGGGTCAGGTCCAGGGGGCCGACAACAAAACCCGAACCGTCCTCGGAGCGGTAGCGGTACGTCACGGCGTCCAGCTGCAAGCGCTGCCACCCCTCGAACGCCGTGGCAGCGGGCAGGTCGAATTCTTCCCGGTACGGCTGAAGTTGCAAGGCATTCAGCTTCTCCAGCGCCACGTTGGCCCCCAGCAGATTGGGAATCGCGCCCATGCTCGACACCAACGGTGCGCGCACGAACAGGATCACCACGGCAAAGGTCGACGCCACGGTGTAATCGGCCCAACCGTAGCCACCGACCAAGGCAAACACCAGCGCGAGGCTGGCCAGGATCATGCAGTTGACCCAGTTGCTGTTGGACCAATGGAAGGTATCGGCACGCACCACGTGATGAAAGTAGTCACCGGCACTGGCCAGGTACTCCTGCTCGTACAGGTGCTGCGCCCGGGTGCGGTTCAGTGCCAGCTCCTGTCGCCCCTCGATAACTGCGCGGTAATGCGCGTGCAGTGCATCATCCGCCTCGCGCAACTGGCGCATGTGCGCCTGGGTACGGCACATCAGCTGCTGGCTGACTACCACCATCAACGCCAGCCAGGCCAGGGTCGCGCCAAACAAGGGCAACGACAACCAGGCCAGGTAGCCAAAAGCGACCAAGGTGAGGATCGAGCCATAGACGATCTCCGGCAGGTTGATGAACCCGATGGTGATCTTCTGCACGTCGCCGCTCAGGCTGGCCAACAGACGCGCACTGCCCAGGCTTTCGAGACGATCCACATCCGAATCCAGCACTTGCTTGACCAACCTGCGGCGCAGACCATGAACAAATCGATGCCCAAGGCTGGCGATGAAGGCCTGCACGCCGAAACTCAACGCGAACAGCAATACCAACAAACCCGCGAACGCAAGCATCGCACCTTCGACAGCCCCCTCGGCGTCCATCAGGCGGTTCTTGATGAAGGCGATGACGCCAACATTCAGCACCGCGCTGGCCGCACTCAACAGCAACACCCCTAGCAACGGCCAGCGATACTGCCGGTAGATCAAGCCAAGCACCCCCATTCGTCCTCCCTTGGTTTAAACAGGTTGCGAAAAACAGCCTTTGCAACGGCCACTGCCAGCAGCGGTTACGCCCGCGCCTGTCGACCGCCCTCTTCACGCGCATGGCTCCAGGTCAGCGGTGGTGGCACGGGCGTTGTCGCATACAGCGGCTTTTCCGCGATGCTGTTGATGATCACTGCCGATCGCCACGCGGCCAGACTGAGTTGCGGGTCTGCAATGCCATGGGTGTATCGGCCCGCGTTCTGGACGTAAATCCGGTTACTCGCGGGGCCATCCCACTGCGCGGAATAGTCCTGATTGAGCACCAGGCCACCCTCCTGATCATGGACCAGCCGCGGAATCAAGGCGGCGATGCACTTGGGCAGGGTCTGCTGATAACCCGTGGCGAGAATCACCTCATCGGCATCGAGGCGTTCGCGGGCACCGTTGAAACCGTTGTGGTTCGTGAGCTGGAAATGGCCGCCGTGGCGCTGCATGGCCACCACTTCACGCTGCGGCAAAATGCGTGCAGGCACCGCTTGCGTGTTCAAGAACTCGTTCTCGTACAGCGCCTGGGACAATTCGCGCAAGGTCACCGGCGATACACCGTCGCCCGCCAGTTTCTGTTGAACCACCAAGCGGCGCTTGTCGGCTTCCGGCAGCGCATAGAATTCACGCACGTAGTCCGGAGAAAAGTATTCGTTGGTGAACGGGGTCTCATCCAGCGGTTCAAGGTTGGCACGGCGCGTGATCCAGTTCAGCTCGGACACCACCCCTCGACGCCCGGAGAGCACATCAAGGAAGATCTCCGCGCCACTCTGCCCGCCGCCCACCACGGTCACCCGCTTACCGGCCAGCGAATGCTGCGCATGCATGTAGCCATGGCTGTGCTGACAATGTTCACCGCCCAGCACGCGCCCCCACTCGGGAATGTGCGGCAGCAAACCGGTCGCGACCACGATATGCCGGGCTTTCAAGGACGGACGATTGGCGAAGCCGATGACAAAATCATGGCCATCGAACGTTACCTCCTGAACGTCGCTGGAAAACGCGACATTGGTCAACTGCTCAGACACCCAGCGCATGTAGTCCGCGTATTCGACGCGGCGCACATTCGTGTATTCCGCATTGATGAATCGGTAGAAGCGGCCTTTGTCGACCAGATAGTTCAGGAAACCATAGCGGCTGGCCGGGTCGACCGGCGTGACCATGTCCTTGAGGTAGGACGTCTGCATGTAGGTGCCGGGCAACATCATCCCGGCGTGCCAGTCGAAACGCGGCCTGCGCTCGAAGAAGCAACTGTTGAGCTGTGCCTGGGGGACCATAAGCGCGGCCAGACTCAGGTTGAACGGGCCGACGCCGATTCCGGCGACATCCAGACGCTTGGCCATTTGCAGCAGTTCCATCACGCGCTCCCTCTTGGTGCCCCCGCGCTACCGACTTCGGTCAGACAAGGAGGCATTGATACATGGGGCGGAGCAAACGCATCCGCCCCTCAATTCCCGGCAGTCGCCGGCCTGTCAGTGGGCCAATTGCTGTTGCAGGCTCAAGGGCCGCATGTCGGTCCAGACGCTGGCGATGTAAGCCAGGCACTCCTGCCGCAGGCCGCGCTTGCCGGCCTCCTGCCAACCTTCGGGAATCGCCTTGTATTCGGGCCATATGGAGTATTGCTGCTCACCATTGACGACCACGACGAAGACTGCGTTTTCACTGTCAAAACTCATAGTGTTCCTTCCTGTCGAACGGAATCATCGAAATGATTCGTAGGCAGATGCCTACAACCTGTTTGGGCTTGTCGAGGAAGTGACGAATGAGAATGATTTTAATTTAAGCGCAAGTCACCAGCGCCTGTTGGCCATGGTTCGGCGCATCGGCGAAGAACACTTCGCGCGGCAAGATCATCATGGCTGCGCGCTTGTGCGGGAAGTCGAATTCCTTCTCGCGATAGAAACCGGCCCGCTGCAGATAGTTGATCATCTTCGCGTTGTCGGCACGCGGCTCGGCCACCACGCGCTGGGTGCGGGCGTCATCAAGAAACAGGAAGTGCGCCAACGACGACAGCCAGGCACTCACCCGGTGAGCACCCCGGTAACGCTGCTCCCCGACCAGCATATGCACGCCACGGTCGTAATCTTGCACGTCGTAGTACGGCGCGATGCGGTCTTCGCGGGCCCAATAGGCCTCGAAGTACGCAAAAGGCTCATCATTGAAGCAGGCGATCAGGGGGTGCACTTTGGGGTCTGCCAGCAAAGCGTCCAGGTAGTCGCGATGCGCCTGCTGGCTGCCGGTCATTTCCCAGAACGCCGCTACACGCGGGTCATTCTGCCAACGGCTGAACACCTCCAGATCCTGCTGCGGATCGAGCGTGCGCAACGAAATCGTCTCAGCGATTTCCGCCACGTAACGTCGATACACCGTGCCAGGCTGACGCGGTGCACGTTGCGGATGGCGCTTGCCATTGCTCAAACGGTACTGCAACGGATACTGGCTGGACGGTGGATAGGCCAGCCAGGGTTGAGGATGCTGGCGGAACAAGTGCTGCGGGCAAATCAATGCTTCGCTGTCGGGTGCATGAACCGCCAGGCCTTCGCGCAACAAAAGGCTGACCTGAGCCTGCCCAGTAACCGACAGTGCAAGCTCACGTACCGGGTGCACCAGGAACGCCGCATGCAAGGCGGCCAGTGTCAGGTCCTTGACCCGCTCGACCTCGCACGGCCGCAGCATCAACCGGGCACGTTGGCCCCCCGTAGCCACGACGAGCGAGCCCACAAAGCGACCTTCGAGGTCGATGTTCAATTGATCACCCTGCTGCTCGATGGACAGTCGGCGGCCATCGACCTGCAGGAGGGATAAAGGAGAAAAAATCATGACAACACCTTGCTTGGCGGATGGGTTCACCCCCTCGATCCTGGAGGGGGCGAAGATGGCTACAGACGCTTACCAGTTGTAGGACACAGAGGTGGAGAGCATGCGCGGGTAACCGTAGTTGCAACGGAATTCCGTGCCTTGGCAGGTGGCATAGTTATTGTCGAGCAGGTTCTTGGCGTTCAACTGCACACGCCAGTTTTCCAGGTCGTAATGCACCATGGCGTCCACCAGGGCATAGGCCGGAATATCCAGTTTGTTGGCATCGTCACCGTAGCTGGAGCCGACATAGCGCACGCCAGCGCCAAAGCCCAGGCCTTTGATATCACCGTTCCTGAAGGTGTAATCCGCCCAGATCGAGGCCATTTTCTCCGGCACGTTGTACGGCCGGTTGCCTTCATAGTTGGTGTCCTTGGTGATCTCGACCTTGTTGTAGGTCAGGCTGGTAATCACGTTGAACGATTCGGTGATGCTGGCAACCGCTTCCAGCTCGACGCCGCGAGACTGGACCTCGCCAATCTGGACCTGCCGCTGGCCGCTCGGGTCGGTTGGATCGGGGGTCGGAACGTCCTTCTTGCGCAGGTCGAACAACGACAGCGTCACCGAGCTGTTGGAGCCCTTGGGCTGGTACTTGATACCCAGCTCATGTTGCTCGCCGGTGGTCGGCTTCATGAGGTCGGTGGTCAGGCCCACGTTGGGGGCGAATGATTGAGAATAGCTGTAGTACGGCGCCAGGCCATTGTCAGCCAGATACACCACACCTGCGCGGTAGGTCGCCTTGCGGTCGTTACGCTGGTTGGTACCCGCTGCGTTGCGCGCAGTCGCGTAGGCACCGGTACCACCGTCGCTGTCCTGGTTCACACGCGCCCAGTCAACCCGGCCACCCAAGGTAAAGGCAAACTTGTCGATCTTGAACTGATCCTGGGTGTAGATACCCAGCTGACGCACCTTACTGACCACGTCGTTGGACGTCGCCAGGTCGCTCGGTGTCCAGTTGCCGTAGGTTGGGTTATAGAGATCGAAGGGGTTCGGGTCACCGCCCGGGCTGCCCTGGTTGAAGATGTCGTAGGTGGTGTACTGCATGTCACCGCCCAGGGTGACGTTATGCTCGACAGGGCCGGTGTTGAAGTTTGCATGGGCCTGGTTGTCCAATGCCCAGCCAGTGACGGTGGTCTTGGAGGTCAACGCACCACGGTAACCCTGGCCAAAGTCGCCTGGTGCCAGGTCTGCCGTTGGTGCAGGGTTGTAATAACCCAGGCCATAAATGGACTTGTAGTCCAGGGTCAAATGGCGGTAGCGGAAATTCTGCTTGAAGCTCCAGACATCGTTGAACACATGATCGAAGGTGTAGCCGATGCTTTCCTGATCGCGATCGAAGTGGTCGAAGTCCGGCTCGCCAGCGAACAGGTCGGTGTCATAGCGGCCCAATGGGTTGGTTTTGACCGTGCCCTCGTACGGCAGGTACTGGAACACCGAGCCCAGGCGCTCGTGCTGAACCTGCGCAAGGACTGTCAGCGAGGTGTTGTCATCGATGTTCCAAGTCAGTGCCGGGGCGATGAACCAGCTCTCTTCGTCGACATGATCGATCTGCGTGGAGCCGTCCTTTATCTGCGCAGTCAGACGCCCCAGGAAACGGCCATCGTCATCCAGCTTGCCGCCAATATCGAACGCACCGACTTTCTTGTCGTAACTGCCGTACTCGGCCCGGATCTCACGAATGGGCGCCGCGGTCGGACGCTTGCTGACCTGGTTGACCAGACCGCCCGGCGAGCTTTGGCCGAACAGCACCGAGCTGGGGCCACGCACCACTTCAACACTTTCAAGGCTGTAAGGGTCGACACGCCACATGCCGTAGTTGCGGTTCAGCAGGTTCAGGCCATCGAGAAACAGGCCATCGTTGGACTGATCGAAACCGCGGATGTAGATGTAGTCATTGCGGTTATCGGCACCGAACGGCTCGGCGTTTACCCCTGCGGTGTAACGCAGGGCTTCGCTGAGGGTTTGCGCATCCTGTGCGTTCATTTGCTTGCGCGTGACTACCGTAACCGACTGCGGGTTTTCGATCAGCGGCACGTTGCTCTTGGTGATGCCCTGCGCTTGAGTGGCGACGTAACCGGTGTCTTCCACCGCCTTGGCCTCCACTGCCGAAGGCGCCAACTCCACATACGTCCCGGAGCCGGTATCGGCTGCGTTCTGAGCGTACGCCACGCCCATCGGCAGCAGCGAGCTCAACGCCGTCACAGCCCCCAGCCCCAGCCACTGTGACGAGAACGCACCGGCCCCGAATTTCCCTGCACTAGACCCCAATTTCATGACGCTCCCCGCTCCCTGTAGACGTTGTTGACTGTCGCTATTGAGAATAGTTTACAGTTGCGAACGCTAACAGGAAACACTTCACCCACGCAAACAGGTGGTAGCGCTAGCCTTGCGGCAGCAATTGTGTGCTGTAGATATCGAGTCGGGCATTCACCGGCCCACCAAGCCGCATCGGTTGAGATCTTGGGTCGTACTGCTAACCTGCGGGGGCCAGTGGAAGGTTTGGGTAGGGGGAGTCGTGGATCGTATCGGATAGCTAAACGAAAATCGCCGCATAGTTACGCGCCTAGAAAAACTCGCAAAACATTATGCGGCGATGGCCTCACCTACTTGTGCTACGTGGCGTTTGAGACAGTAATTTACGTATGAAATACGAGACCATTAAAAAGAATATATTTTATTCAGAGGACCTCACACCAATAACACATCGAATTTTTTAATCACGCACTTTTTGCCCCACTACGGGCGTGGCGTGGCACAATTAAATCATCAAAAAACCCTTACAGGGTGACCTATTTCATTTACAATCCGTAATCTTTCAGCAAGCATCATCAAGCGATTATACCTCTCTCTATGCTCAGGAAGGCTGTCCATGTTTTTACGAAAAACACAAACCTCGATAACCTTTATTCGCCCAGTCTCTGGCAAACCTGGATAAATATTGATGCCTTCCTTACCCACGAGCAGCACCTCATTATAACTAAACGTGTTCACCAACAAATCTTCCGGAGTACGAATCTGATTAAACCCACCCGGCATTACTACCTTTTTGCGAAGATTTACCCCTGAAAAAATAGCATCTGCCAAAGCAAAGGAGTTCGTTACTCGCCGCCCCCCCTTGGCACTTACGTCCTGTTCAGTCCCAATATGATTAGGAAAAGCGAGATCACGATGATGCGTGCCCAAAATGTTCTGAATCGGCACATCCAACACAAAGCCCAACTCACCAAAAGCAAGCGTCCGCCTTGGTAAAAGTATATCCAAAGCCGTCATGGCACTCGCATCAAAGAGCGATGCACTGATTATATCCCATGTTTTAAACAGATCTTCCGCAGGATTATTCAGCAGCGGACTGGTGGTCTCATAGCATTCACGTATTGTATGTATCAATGCCCGGCCCGGCCGTAATTTATTTGTCTCCCATCGCCTCAAAATCTCAACCTTACTCATAGCACACCTCCACATCCTGTTAAAGAATTACAACAACCACCTTCAAGCTATTAAATTGCCACTCATGGCCTCCCACGCACATTTATTGACACAAACGCTGCATTAACATCCACACAATCAAACCGCCTCACCCCCTGACTATCAAACGGCGCACCCGCACGACCCACACGTAACTGCAAGCGCACTTCTTCGCCCTCGAAATCAAACACCAGCTGACGTGCCTCGGGATCTTCGGTCGGGATTTGCCGTGCCTGGTCGATCAGGCGAAACCACGCCCACGGCCCGGTGCTTTTGCGGATGAGGGTGCGGCCGTCAAGCAGTGTCACGCTGGCCCGGATTTCGCTGCCCAGGGCTTTGCCGGGCCATTCGAACAGCGCCGACCCCAGCGGCCCATGGCTGTAGTTCAAGCGCGCACCGTCGTAGTCCAGGGTGAAACGGGCGATGCGCTCGCTCATCATCAGCGGGCTGAGTTCGAATGCCAGCTGTGCCTGGTGTTGGCCCGCCGGGAAAAAGCTGTCGCGCAGCTGTGCGGCGTTCTCCAGGGTGGCCAGCAGTGGCGCACTGACGCCGCCCACCGAAGCGCCCTCGTTCAAGCGCCAGGGGCGTGACCGGGTATCAAGCTGCCCGTCCAGGTGCTGCTCTACAAAGCGCTGCAGCACGCCGTCAGCCGCAAACAACCGGTTGAAATCGTCCAGCGACGCCTGGGTGTCTGAATCGCCGTCGAACGGGTAACGCCCGCTCAGCGCACGCTCACAGAGGGGCGCGACGTCGCTGGCCCATGCACGCTCAAGCACGTGTCGGGTGTGTTGCTGCACGTGCTGCTGACCGACCTGAACGATGTCCAGCATCATGGGTTGAAGCAGCGCGGGCAGTTGCTCCACCTCTTCCCTCAGGCGTTGCAACGAATCGCTGGCGTCCATGGGCACTTTCTGCCGCACGCCCTGTTGGCTGGCGTCGATGAACAAGGCGGTGTCTTTCAAGGCGAGCAGCAACTGCTCGGACGTGCTCGCCGGTGCCTCGGCCGCCAGCCATTGGTGCAGGGGCTTGAAATGCTGGGTGACCGGATGAGGCAACGGGCTGACCGCCGGTACCGGTTGAGCCAGGCCAACCCGCTGCTGCAAATGCTCGCCTTTCTGCAGGGCGCGCTCCAGCAAGCCGTGGGATGGTAGTACGGGCGACAGCTGGGTGTGGCGCGCCGCCGCGTGCAACAGTTCCAGCAACGGCGAGTCGCGTTGCGCCAGTTGCAACAACCGGCGCGGTACATGTTCGGACTGATCCAGGCCGCTGACTTGCAGGTCGTCGAAAAACGCCTCCCACTGCTCGATATAGGCCTGATGGTAGAGCGCTAGCACCTCGTCCTTGATGGGCTTGATGCTCAGCACCTCAGCCTGCCCCATCAGGCGTCGCTCTTGTACAAGCGCTAGCGCCAGCATTGGCTCGACGCGTGCGCTAAAACGCCGGTGCCCCTCCACGGTGTAAAGCCCCGGTACCCCACGGGCCTGGGATTCTCCGCTGCGCTTGGTGAACAGCAACAGGCCGCCCGCGCCCAGTACAGAGGCGATACTGAATTCGCTCAAGGTGCGATCATCCACCTGCTCCAGTAGCTGCCGGTACAACCGATGCGCCACAGGTTCAGCCGCCAGCTGGTTGCGCGCCTGCTCGATGAGCCCGCGGTCCAGTGGCCGTGGCGTAGACAGTGCCAGGCGTTTGAGCAACCGTTGCAGGTGCTCGTCAAACTGCTGATGCTGCGCGTCACTCAGGCGGCTTCCGGCACTGTCGCGAAAGGCGCTGGCGTACCACTCGCCCAGCGCTTGCGCATCAAAGCGCCCTTCACCGCCAAGCATCAGGTACAACGACAGGCTCTGGCGCAGTGTTGCTTCGCTAAGGGTTTGAGCACGGCGTAGACGATCTTCGAGACGCTGCAGCAGATCGGCCAGCACCTGCTGTTCAAGGGCATGCGCATAGGCTTGCGCCGCATGCAACTGCAATTGACGACCGGTCGACCAGGGCAACCAGCCCTGGTCGAGGGTGTGCGCCATGTGGGCGAGCCGATCAAGCCGCAGCAGGGTGTCGCCCCCCAGCACCGGGGTGTTGGCATGATGGGGCGCCTGCTGTAACGCTGCTATCTGTTGATCGGCGTGTTCCAGGCGACGGGTCTGATCGCGGTGCAGGCTGAGCAACAGCAGGCCGAGCATCAGGCTGATTGCCGGCACCAGAACGTGTGCCCATGACCTGCCCCATGCCAGCCCCTGGCGCATTGGCGTGCGCAGTCGGCCGGGGCGCCAACAGGTGTGCAACGCCCGCAACAAGACCGGGGCCGGCGATTCGACCGTGGCCGGTTGTGCACTGAAACGCACCGACTGCAGGGCGACCTGGGCAATGCCGCGTTCTTGGGCCAGGGCCGTTTCCAGCACCGCCTGCAGGCTCATGGAGAGTGCGCGCCACATCGGCGTGAAGCCGAACAGCATGGAGCGCACCTGAACATCCGGCTCGCGCTGAAGACGTTCGAGCGCGGTGCTGTGCAGGTCGGCAATCAGCGCCCTCATGCGCGGGCCTAAGGTCGCGAGCAGGTCTCGGTTACGCAGGGCAGGCGCAAACGCCAGGCTCAATTCACGCCGGTCTGCCGCCAGCCACGCCAGCGACTCCGTGTACCCAGGCAGTTGCTCACAACCGCTGACGATCACCTGCACCGACAGGGCGTTACCAAAGCGACTGGCCAGTTCTTCAAGGCGCGCACGGAGCATCAGTGCCAACTGATCGCGTTCGGCAACGCTCGCTTTGTGTAACTGCAGCGCCGACAGCACCAGCAGGATTCCGCGCGGCAGTGTGCCGCCAACCTCAGCCTGTTTGAGCTCATCGAGCAACAGACGCCACAGCCGTGCCTGCTCAGGTTGAGACGGGCTCAGCAGGCTGCCGTTGATATCGAACAGGGCGAAACCACTCACCGTGGCACAGCGCAGGTCGTCATCGGCGTTGCCGCTCAGGCCGAGCAACGGGCCCTTGTCCAGCCCGGGCGGGCCGATCAGCAAGAACCCCGGCAATCGGCCACTGGCGCGTTGAAACCAGGCCTGCAGCCGCTCGCGCAGCAGCCGTTCCCGGTCCGAACAGGCCTCCTGCGGCGCGGCGTCGGCCAAAGGCGCTGGATCGGTTTCCTTTGTGCGCTGACGCCGACGCAGCCATAGCACCAGAGCCA
This sequence comes from Pseudomonas sp. HLS-6 TE3448, assembly GCF_053629555.1. Taxonomy (NCBI): domain Bacteria; kingdom Pseudomonadati; phylum Pseudomonadota; class Gammaproteobacteria; order Pseudomonadales; family Pseudomonadaceae; genus Pseudomonas; species Pseudomonas sp. HLS-6 TE3448. Next base: position 3,995,965 of record NZ_JBRJIO010000001.1, read on the forward strand.
GGACGGCAAGCCCGGCGCAGAGCAGCAGACGGCTAGCCACGCTGGCCAAGGGTGCGTAACCATCGACTGCCAGACGCTGGCCATGCATCAGGACCAGGTACATCATAACTACAAGGCCCAGCAGCGCCGAACAGGCGAACAGCAGGGTTTTCATGGCGCGCAGAAGCATGGCAGCAACATCCGCAAGTAAAAGGTGTGTGGGAATGCCGTCTCAGTCAGCCTTGCGTGGGATAGGCGAAAATTTCCACGCGACGGTTTCGGGCACGGTTATCCGGGCTGTCATTGGCGAACAACGGTTCAAGCTCACCACGCCCCTCGGCGGTATAGCGCAGAGGGTCAATGTCATTGCCCACCAGCGCGCGAAGCACGGTCTCGGCACGGGCCAGCGACAATGCCTGATTGGAAATCAAGCGGGTCGCCACCGGCGTGTCGTCACTGTGGCCAATCACCTTGATGTGCACCGGCCACTGCTCCAGTGCAGCGGCAATACGCTTCAATACAGGCTCGTAGAGCGACGCCACTTCGCTACCGCCGGCAGCAAACAAGCCGGAGGAACTGATCGTGATGCGCACGCCAAGGCCGTCTTCAAGCAGGTACAGGCGACCGGCCCGTACGTCTGCGGAAAGCGCCAGGGCCAGTTGCTGCGCCAAGGTGTTCAGCGGTGCCTGCTCCAGTGCCTGCAACCGCACCAGGGTTTGGTAGGAACGGTTTTCCAGGTGATAGGCCAAGCCGGCCGCCAGCATCACCAGCAACGCCCCACACCCCCACCAGACATAACGGCGACGGCTGAAGTAGTCATGACGCCAACCACGCACCTGCTCATCCGGGCTGACCGCGGGCAGGTAGCCGCGTTGCATGCGAATCGTTTCGAACAGGTGGTTACGCCGCAGCGCAAGCGCGGCGCGCCCTTCACTCTGAATGCGGTAGCGGCCCTCCAGGCCAAGTGCCAGGCACAGGTACATCACTTCCAGCAGCGGGAGGTTTTCCTCAGGCTTGAGCTCTGCTGCATCGAGGTAGCCAAAAAAACCGTCTCCTCCCGAGGTCTGGCCATGGAAGATCATCAGCAGGCTGTGTTTCGACCACTCTCCCCTGCCCCATTCAGCACTGGAGATGGTCTCATCGAGCAGCGTACACATCGCATACTGGGCGCGCTCAACCAGGCTGACCGGTACGCGATCCTCCACCGCCTTTCGATGGAACGTACGCATCTGGGTGACCAGATGGGCGCGCAGATCATCAAGGTCGGGCGCCTGCTCAAGGCTGCGCAGCAGCACGACCTCATACAGCAGGTCACTGGCATGCAGCCCAAGCCCTTCGCTGCTCAGCGCGGGCAAGGCGTCATGTGGCCGCGCTGTCGGGGCCGGCAACGCCGACGCGCCCCAGCGCGCCTTGATGTTTGCAAGAGGGGTCCAGAAACGGCGTTTCATTGAGGCTCCTTGATCGCCCAGAAGGCCAGTTGCAAGCCCGGAAAATCACCGGCCACATGCAGGCCGAAACCGGCGCTGCTGCCAAGTGCCTGCCACAACGGGTTGTCGCGCTGAAGCTCGAAGTAGCTGAAGCCTGCGTAATACGGCAGTTCACGCGGCGCGGCCGGCAGAACACAGACGTTGATTCCGGGTAGCTGCAGGTCGACGAGGTCGGCAACGCGTTCGCTTGGCCCAACCTTCAGGCACGTCGGGAACACCTTGCGCAGTTCGTCATCCGGCACTTGCGCACGCACTGCAAGTACAAAGCGGGCGCTGCCATACAGGCTGGTGTCGAGCACCGCGGCAACACGAATACCGTGTTCACGCTCATTCAAGGCCAGGGGCACTACATCGGTTCCGGCCTGCGCACTGAGGATATGAGCCAGGTCGATCATGACGGGGTCGAAGCTGTCGGCGAGCCGATCATGCCGGTACACCGGATAGGACTTTGGCCGCTTGCTGGTTTCAGAGAAAATCGCCAACTCACCAGCCAGGGCGACCAACTCACGGAACAGGACCTCGGGGTGCAAGCCTGGGTAGCTGGCCAGGTGGGCGAGCATCGGCTCGGCTCGGTTGATCGTCTGCAGCATCAGAAAATGATGGACCTCGGCGATTCCACCCAGCCCTGGTACGCCCATGTTGGTCGCCAACATGTAGCCCCGCTGCCGAACACGGCCGAGGAAGTCATCCACGAATGCCGCCAGCCGCGGCGCCAGGCGCCAGTTCAGAACCGGAGCAATGAAGGCCTCATCCAGGCTGACCTGGCCACCGGAACTGCGTTCAAGCACCCGGGCGACATCCAGATACACATGTGACTGCTCGACGTCTTGCCGACGTGCCAGGCGCAGGTTGAGCCGGGCAAGCTGCAAGGTCGCCTCTGCGGCACCCTCGGCGGTGCTGTCCTGCACCGTGGCCTCCAGCCGATGGTAGCGCGACAGGCTGTCGGCGGCAGGTGCGTGCTCGACGTCAATGTGTGCAGCGCCCGCCCTGGGCAAGGCCAATACCACGTCCAGCCCGCGTGCGCCTTCAGGGACAACAAAGCCGGCCTGCGCCAGGCCTTGGCTATCGAGGCTGAACAGCGTGCCATCGGGTAGAACACCTGCACACTCGAGCAACTGGATTCGCCCCAGGAGCAACTGCGCCGGGTCGAGTTTCAGTGCGCTGAACCCCCAAACGTTAGCCTGTACCGCTTGCAACCCCTGAACCAACTGCGCCTGCACGTGGCGTTGTTGCTGTTGGAAATGTTGCGGCTGGAGGAACATGCCTTCCGACCAAACAACCCCGTCATTGCTGAGCATGTGTTAAGCCCTCTGCTAGTGGAATGGCCTGAACCGATACCCTGTCACGCGCCAGGTTCACCTTCAGTACCTCGGGGCTTTGGGCTTGAAAGACATCTACCGCGCGCCATTGAGCGTTATCCAGGTCGCGGTACTCCGCGACCACGCCCACCAGGCGCATCTGCGGATGGGGTACGAAAAGGTGTTCGCGCCGTTCGCCAGGGCTTAATTGAAACGTCTCGCGCATGAGCCAGGTCGCATCGGCCGACGACTCATTGGCATGCTCAAGCCGTGACAGATCCGCCTTGAGGAAGGTTGTGGCATCGCTCAGCTGATAGAACGTGAGCAACACAGGAGACGGACGACCGAAGAGGTTCGGATTGACATCGAGCGCCGCCACAATGTCCACGCGCTTTTTCGGGTCGAGTGGCGCAGGCGCCTGAAACCAGCCGAATGCCTGGCAGCCCTGCAGCAATCCCAGGGCCATCAGCAATGTGCCACGCAGCACCGTGCGCGGGACCTGTGCAATGGTGTTAGTCGCGGCCATCATCAGCCTCCTTGGGAGCTTTGGTTTTTTTCGGTTTTTGCGGTTGTTTGGGTGACGGCGCCTCTGCGGACGCCGAGCTACCCTCGCCGCCCCCGTTGATATCGACCTTGCCCTTGCCGTCGATGGCCACCATCGCGCCATTGATCGAAACCCCCTTGGGGCCCAACTCCACCGTGCTGGAACCGGCCTTGAGCACCAGCGTCTGGCCCGCTTCAAGGGTGATCGTCTGGCTGCCCTTGACGTCGACACTGCTGGCACCGAGCTTGAACTTGCCGCCAACCTTGGTATCGCTGTCTGCGCCGATGTCCAGTGAATGCGCGCCGCCCAACTTGACCTGCTGATCAGCGCCCACCTCGAGCGAGCAACTGCCGTTGATCGCACAGGCCTGGTCGCCACCGACATCAAGCGAGTAGTCCGTGCTGACCCGAGCGTTAAGGTCACCTTCGATGTGCTCGTGGGCGTCTTTCATCACCTGGCGGTAAGCGTTGCCGCCTACCTTGAGGTGTATGTCGTTGCCGATGTGTTCAAAGGCATCGTTACGCACCGTGATGTCCTGGTTGCGCCCGGCATGGAACAACAACTGCTCGGCGCCGCCCTTGTCCTCGAAACGCAGTTCGTTGTAGACATCCTCGGCACCCAGCGACTGACTCTTGATGCCACTGCGAGCGACCTGCGCGGGTAACGCGTAGGGTGGCCGCATGCCGCCGTTGTAGAGGCTCCCGGTCACCAGCGGACGGTCAGGATTGCCGTCGAGAAATTCCACCACGACCTCTTGGCCTACCCGTGGCAGGAAAACCGCCCCCCAGCGCTGCCCGGCCAGGGGTTGCGCGACACGCACCCAGCATGAGCAGTTCTCGTTGCGCTGGTCGCTACGGTCCCAGTGGAACTGCACCTTGATCCGCCCGAATTCGTCGACCCACAGCGGCTCGCCCTCCTTGCCGACGACGAACGCGGTCTGCGGACCAACGATCTTTGGCCGTGGCGTCTTGAGTTCGGCGCGGTAGCAACCGTCGCTGCGGATCGCCACGAGCTGACAACTGAAACGTGGGCCACTGACGCCGTAGGTCGAGGTCACACAGGTTGCCTGAAGCTGTGCCTGGACGATCAGGTACTGCGTGTTCTGATTGTCCTCGGGATGCCCCTCAAGGGTGAAGCAGCCCCCGGGCAGAAGATACGGCGCGCAACCTGCTGCGCGGATGCGCTGCTGTTCGGCATTCAGCGCCTGTACCCGAACCTTGGTCGCTGCCTCCCCCGCAGTGACATCATTGAAGTGCCCTGGGTAGTGGTAGTGTTCATAAGTGGCCTGATCATGTGCCATGACCACCGAGGCATCGGCGCCGAGCACGCTGGCTTCGCGGGTGTTGGCCTTGGTGAAATCGAAGTCCGTGGCACGCACTCGACCACTGCACACCACCTGCTCCGGCACCCACGCCGAAAAGCGATTGAACAGCTCGGGCTGCCCTCCACCCAGTTCAAACCGATGATCACCTTCAAGCAGCGTGTGCTCGCTCATTGAATCGGTGATCACCAGGCAGTGCCCTTCAGCGGTGTGCCGGAAAAAGTAGTAAAGCCCGGCCTCCTCCATCAGGCGGCTGACAAAGGCGAAATCGCTCTCACAGAACTGCACGCAGTATTCCAGCGCCGGGTACTGCTCAAGGGGCACACAGTCCAGGTTTCCCGGGTATGCGCTCAGTACCTCCTTGAGCACCTCAGGTACCGACATGTTTTGAAAAATCCGGCTGTTGCTCGCACAGGTTGCAAACCATAACCAGGGGCGCAGTAAAAACTCATAGCACGGCAGTTGGCCCTGATCCGCCACACGGCGGAAACCACAGATGTGCGCGTGCAGGACACGTGCAGGCGCTTGAACGTCGTACGGGAGCTCGACGACCAGGGGCTGGCCCAGCCAATCATCGGCCTTCAGTTCGCCCTCCGGGCTCAGGGCCTTGACCGTGTATTCAAACAACTGGCTCAGCCCCTCGCTACCGTCCAGGCCGGCGAACAACAGCGCACTGGAACCTGGCGGCCCGGCGAAGGAGCAGGAGGTAGGGGCGTGTTTTGCAGAAGCGCTAGTCACGTGCAGCCCTCAGGCAATCATCGTTTTACGGGTACCGGGCTGAACGATCTTGATCACGCCCCCCCAGTTGCACAGGCAGGTGCATTGGCTATGCAGCGCCGGCTGCCCCGCGAGATGGGTCTTGGTAGCGCCGGGTGTCCAGGGCGAGGCCGTTGCCGGCACACAGGGCATTGGGGTCAGTACCCCCATTGCCGCAGACGTCGCGGCGGAGACCGTCGGATTGGTCATCGACGAACACACGCCGAACGGGGCGATGTTGACCATCGGCTTGTGGTCCATGATGTTGGCGGCGGGCTGGCCTTCAACGTTGTAGCGGTTTACCGGCAGTACAGCCAAGTTCGCAGGCGCGGCCCCGAATGAACACCGTAACAGCGCCCCCATTACAACTTGTTCTGGCACAGCAGCCCCTCCGCTGAATAATTGGTTACGTTATGCGGCAACCGACACCGATGAAAACGTGAAGCGGTATTTTGGCCAAAACCACGAAGCGTTAAATAGGAAAAATCCGAGAGGCACGAAGGATTTTCAGACAGCGTTTTGTTTAACCCAATGGTTTGATCGCACACCCATTTCATCTATTCACCCGCCAAACTCATTTGCCAGTACGCCAAACAAGCAAACACCTCGCGCCCACATAGCCAACAGGCGCGCGGTGTTAAACCGTGCTGTTTTAAACCGAATTGTTTTAAACCGAGTTGTAGCGAAGCAGCCTCTGTGGCCTGAGCCACGCGCCTTAAAACGGGGAGTGCCGACTAAAAAAGGCCTTAGTCATTGGCAAACTCGTAAATAATCCCTGCATCGCCAACCGATAAACTGACCCGTTGAGGCACGGTCTGATTTATTTCGCCCAGCAAGAATGCGCGACTGAGCTGCGGTAAAAGCCCATTCGTCAAAATGGAATCAACCATGCGCCCGCCACTGTGTATATCGGTGCACTGGCTGACGATATAGTCCACCAATACCGCGTCATAGTGCAGCGGTACCTGATAACGCTGTTCTACGCGTGCGGCAACGCGCTTTAGTTGCAACTCGACAATACGGGCCAACATGTCGTCGTTGAGCGCAAAGTACGGAATGGCCACCAGGCGACCGAGCAGCGCGGGCGGGAACACGCGTAGCAGTTCCGGCTTGAGCCGCTGTTCAAGGTCTTGGTCCGTCTCGGTGCCTTGCCGGTTGAACAGCACTTCGGAGCCCACGTTGGTGGTCATCAGGATCAAGGTATTGCGAAAATCGATGACCTGGCCCTCGCCGTCTTCCATCCAGCCCTTGTCGAACACCTGGAAGAACACTTCATGGACGTCGGGGTGAGCCTTTTCAATCTCGTCGAGCAGGATCACGCAGTGCGGCCGACGGCGCACCGCCTCGGTCAAGACACCGCCTTCACCGTAACCGACATAGCCCGGCGGCGCGCCCTTGAGCGAAGCAACGGTGTGCGGCTCCTGGTACTCACTCATGTTGATCGTTACCAGGTTGTGCTCACCGCCATACAGCAGTTCCGCCAGGGCCAGGGCGGTTTCCGTCTTGCCTACGCCAGAAGGGCCGGCAAGCAGGAACACCCCTACCGGTTTGCCCGGGTGATCGAGCCCGGCACGGGAGGTCTGAATACGACGGGCAATCGCTTCCATCGCATGAGATTGGCCAATGACACGCTCACCCAGGCGCTCGGCGAGGTTGAGGATGGTTTCAATTTCATTGCGCTGCAGGGTGCCCAGCGGAATGCCGGTCCAGCCTTGCAGCACGCTGGCCACCGACTGCGCGTCGACATCCGTCAGTACCAGGGCAGGCACTTCAGACTGGGCGGCGTGCAAGCGCTGCTGCAATGCTTCGGTGCGCTCCAGAAAGGCGGCCTGCAGTTCAGCCTGCTCCACGCTTGGCGCGAGGTGCTCGGTGCAGAGGCGTTCGCGCAACTGCTGGATCTCGCCGACCCAAGCGGTTTGCGCCTGCCAGCGCTTTTCCAGCTCAGCACTGCGCTGCTGTTCATCGCGCAGTTGCTGCGAAAGACGTTGCAGGCGCTCAGGGTCGAGCAGGCCAATGGCCTGCTCCGTTTGCACCACCACTTTTTCAGCGCGCAGGTTTGCAATGCGCTCGCGGCTGTCAGCCAGTTGTGCGGGCATCGCTTGCTGACTGATGCCAACCCGCGCACAGGCGGTGTCGAGCAGGCTGATGGCTTTATCCGGGAGTTGGCGATCCGGCAGATAACGGTGTGACAGGTGGACGGCAGCCACCACCGCCTCATCGAGGATCTGCACCCGATGGTGACGCTGCAACGTGGGCAGCACACTGCGCAACATGGTGATCGCAACCTCGGGGCTCGGTTCGTCTACCCGCAGCACCTGAAAACGTCGCTTGAGCGCGGGGTCCTTCTCGATGTGCTTTTTATACTCGCTCCAGGTCGTGGCGCCGATCGTACGCAGTTTGCCCCGCGCCAGCATCGGCTTGAGCAGGTTGGCCGCGTCACCGGTACCGGCCTGGCCGCCTGCGCCGACCAGGGTATGCACTTCGTCGATGAACAAGAGTGTCGGTTGCGTGGCCGCCTGCACCTCGTCGACCACCTGGCGCAGGCGCTGCTCGAACTCGCCCTTGACGCTGGCACCGGCCTGCAACAAGCCGATATCCAGCGCCAGCACGCGGGCCACGAGGAACGCTTCGGGCACGTCACCGGCGACAATTCGCTGGGCAAAGCCCTCGACCACAGCGGTTTTTCCAACGCCCGCCTCACCGGCCAGCAATGGGTTGTTCTGACGCCGACGCATCAAAATGTCGATGAGTTGACGCACCTCCTCATTGCGCCCCAGCACCGGGTCGAGGTTGCCAAGCCGTGCCTGCTCGGTGAGGTCGCTGGTGTAACGCTGCAATGTGCTGGAAGCTTCACGGGGCTGGTCCGTTGGTGCTCCGTCACCGGGTACCACGGGCTGCTCCGGTGAACGCTGGACAATTTCGTGGAACTGTTCGAGCAGCGTCTCACGATTGATCTTCTCGAACTCACGGGACATTGCGAACAAGGTATGCCGCAAGCTTCCCGTGCCCAGCACACCGAGCAACAAGTGACCGCTGCGAATTCTGCTCGCATCCAGTTGCAGCGCCCCATACAACCAGCCGCGCTCCATGGCTTCGTCCAACTGAGCGGAAAGGTCGACGACCGAGGCCGCCTGCGCGGGCAAGCGGTCGAGGGCACTGATCAAATCGCTGGAAAGCGTGCCCGCGTTCAGGCCGAAGCGCTCGTTGATGCGTCGCAGGTCGGAGTCTGGCTGTTGCAGCACCAGCTGGAACCAATGCACCAGCTCAACGTAAGGGTTGCCTCGTACCCGACACAAGGTTGTGGCGGACTCCATCGCCTGATAAGCCAAGGTGTCGAGCTTTCCAAAAAGCTTGGCGCGGCTGATGTCAGTCATGGCGCAGTTCCTGTTGTAGTCATTGAAGACGAGCCGGGGTCAGAACACAGGCTCGTGGTTGAGTCGCGGGGCGGTTGCTGGACAACCAGGAGGTCAGGCCGAGGGACAGATTGCCCCCCAGACGCATCGGCGTATTGGCACTCGGTGCGAGCAGCAGTTGCACATCCCACTCAAAGCCGCAGCCCAGGTAGTCATCCACCAGGCGTGCCAGGTCGCGCAACGCCTCGGTGCCAGGCAAGAAGCGTGTCATATCGGCCAGCGACAGCGGCCCGAGTGTCACGCGAACGCTGTGCTGGACATTCCACGCCCTGCGCCCGAGCAAGGAACTGCGCCCCAGTTGCGCGGCCTCGGTGCCAGCACCCAATTGCAGTTGATCTGTCGGCGCCAATGCACTCCAGCGCCCATGCCATTGATGCAGGGTGACGGGCACCTGCAGGTGATCGCGTAACACACCCAGCAGGCCCTCGGCACTGCGTCGCTGGTCGAGGTATTGGCTGGCGTAATAGCGTTCGCTGTGCGGAACGAACGCTTGCACATACTCGGAAAAACGGTCCTGGCTTGGTCGGTCTGCGCAGACGACCGGGCGCGCCATCGCCCAGCTGCGATACAACAGGCACAGCAGGCGGTGGTGAAAGATGTCCAGAAAACCCGCCAGTGTTCCGTCGTTGTGGTTGATCTGCCGGGACAAGGCCTCTTCACTGAAGGGCAACGGCATCGGGCCATTGACCCCGGTCAGGCCAAAAAAGGTCACCCGCAACTGTGGCGGCAGCCCCTCGCGCAGTTGCAGGTTGCGCAGCATGGCCGGCTCGAAGGCCAGTGACACCGCCTGGCCCAGGCGCAGTAGATCCTCACGCAGGTGTTCCGACGTGCCCAGGCGCGGGCGCTGCGGGTCGAGCGCATCCAGGCAGCGCAACGCGCTGAAAAAATCAAAACGCCAGGCCTGACGCTGCAATTGCTCCCAAGGGCTCACAGGGTCATGCATTGGCTACTCCTCACCGGCCAGCGCATGATCATCCCGCGTCCCACGGTGTACAGCACGGTCTGGGTAAACGCATTGATGGCCGCATAGCGGGCGAAAAAAACATCCAGCACCGCACCGAAAGCAACAGTACCAATGCCCTCGCACGCGGCATCATCGAGGGTCAGATGCAGTTGCAAGCCACGGCCGAACGCTACCGGCCCGCTGCCGGGCAAGCGCTGCGTCAGCACGGTGGCGCGCAAGGAAACGATGCCTTCAAGCAGGCGCTGCAGCACCGCATCATCCGGGGCGATGTAAAGCGATAGCAGTTCGCGCAACGCCTGCGCCCCGGCCTGTCCATCGTCATTGGCCAGTGGCAGGTAGTTACGCGACAAATGCTGAATTGCCTGCCAGGGCCCCTCGCCCGAAACCGGCACAGCGAGCGGCGTCGACGGGCCGGCCAGCCTGCGAATGGCCAGCACGGGCGCACTGACATCCAGGACAAAATCGGTATTGCCCTTGCCAAAGCCAATGTGCAACGGCAGGTCGCGGTTTGAGCAGAGCACTTCAGCCGCCAGTTGATGCAGGTCTGGTCGATACGGCGGGTGCTGAGAGTCTACCAGGGCAATCGACAGGTCGCTGCCCGCATAAGACGGCTTGCCATGCAGGGCAGCCGAGCGCGGGCGGCTGGGCGCCCGGTGTACCTGGAAAAAGCCGGTGCCGGCTGCGTCGGTTGCCCGCGCCTGCGGCGAATACAATGGCACAAAGCGCTGGCGCTCGCGGCTGCCGCTAAAGTAGCCGTGCACCTCCAGCACCTGATGAACTTCGTGGTTCAAGGGGTTCGCCTGGTCGACCAGCACAGGAATCTCCGGCCGATGGTGCAACACGTTGATGCGATCAGTACGTTTTTGGAACAGGTTCTGCACCGGCGCACAGAACAGATTGAACATCGAACCATCGAGCCCGGCGGGCAGCTGATTGGACAACGGCGCCAACACGATCAGCAGTTCCAGGTGCTCACCATCGCACCGGCGTACTGCGGGGCCCAACCCGGACAGGTTGATAAAGCGCTGCCCTTCGGGAAACGCCAGAAAACGCCTGAGCAGCGCAAAGCCGGCGTGCCCGCTGACGCCACGCAAGGGTTCCTGTGTGTCAGGCGCGCCTTCAAGATTGGCCTGGGTGATGCACGCGGGCTCAATGAATTCGCACCACGCCGGGGTGTCCTCAGACGGCCTTGCAAGCACACCGACTGCACGCGAGAGCAGCGCTTCGTGAACCGCCAGCGCCCCTGCCCCACTCAAGTACACGCACAGCGCGTCCAGAGCAATCTGCTTGAACGTGACGCCCGTGGTGGTTCGCAAGCGCAGCCGCAACACCGAGTGCGCCTGGCCGGTAAACCTGGCAGGCAACCCTGATAGCAGGCTGGTACTGGCAAGGTAGTCGGCAGACTCGATCTGCACCGGCCACAAGGTGACCGGCTGAGTACTACGCCACTCACAACGCACGGTGCGCCCGTCAAGCTCGGCAACCGCGCTCAACGCGGTACTGGCGGGCAGGCAGAAGCCATTGAGCAGGCTGCCCTGATGTTTGTCCGGCGTGAACTGCACCACCGCCATGGACGGCAGTGGCATTAACGATTGAGGCTGGAGCTGCTCCAGCAGGTTGCCGGTGAACTGCGGAAACTCCGACGCCATCTGCAGTTGAATGCGGGCCGTCAGGAACCCCAGCCCCTCGAGCAGACGCTCCACACCGGGGTCGTGGCTGTGTTGGGTGTCCAGGCCAATGTGGCTTGCCACCTTGGGGTAGGCCTTGGCAAATTCGGCAGCCCCTTCTCGCAGGAACTGCAATTCGCGCTCGTACAAGCGCAACAGTCGCTCATCCATGCCGCCCCCTGAACGGTGCTGTATCGAGGTGTACCGCACCACTTTGGGTATTCCAGATGGAGCGAAAGGTGAACGGGTGAGCGACCTCTGCATCGCGCAGTTGCCCCTCGATGACCATCTGTATTTCGAACAGGGGCGCTTCGGTGCGGCTTATCCAGGAAACCTGCAAGCTGTGGCGAATCACCCTTGGCTCGTAGGCCAGAATGGCCTGATGAATACGCTTCACCAGAGCCTCCGGAGAAAAACTGGAGAGTGTCTCGCCCGCAATGCTGTCAATCCCGTAGTTCAGTACAGAGCGAGCGACGTAAGGCGCTTGGCTGAGGTCCAGTGTGCTGACAAGCCCACGGGTATTTAGCAGCGTGCTCAGATCTTCGCGTAAACGGGACAGTTGCCCATCCTTGCTTGCTGTGGCGTTCGGGGAAGCCACAGCATGGAAGTTCACGCTTAAACGCTCCAGCAAGGTATGGGCGCAGCTCTTCATGGGTAAACCTGATCGGTCACGATTAACTGGAAACACAACAGAATCGATACAACACGCTCAAGGTGAACCCCAATCAGCGTTCACCTTGGCTATGCCGACCGTGCTGTTACGCAGCTGGTGCGCTGTTACTAATTAAGTCGTACGATTTTTCCACGAAGCCTTTTTTCACCCCACCATCAAAATAATGGTACTCGTATTTGATCTCTGAAAAATTCAGCGTAATGTGTTCCGACGGACGATTACCACTTGAGCCTTGCGTAGAATAAGAGCTAACGATTGGATCGCCCAACTCAAGCGACACCATTTTCTGCAGCGTTTTATTTGACCCTGCGGCGTGCAAACTTACTATAGTAGCCTTAGTGAACGCCGTACCAATTTTCGCTTGAATAAAAAACTCCGGCGACGTCTTATCCGCTCCCTTTGTCAGCATCAGCTCAGAAACATGGGCATTACTAACATCACGATCATTCCCATGCACTTGAATGTGTCGTGCGGAATTAATAGCGTACGATTCGAAGACAATCCAATCTTCATAACCCTTGACGGTGGAAGTCCCTTTAATCTCCGGCTCAAATTTTACCAAAATCATGTATTTCTCCTAGCATATAAAATAGTGAGTATTTCACGCTTTTACAGATGGCAACTTCGAAACCAGGCGCAATGAAACCGTCAGGCCTTCCAGCTGGTAGTGCGGACGCAAGAAAAACTTGGCCCGATAAAACCCTGGATTCGCCGCGTCCTCTTCGACCATAACTTCCGCAGCCGCCAGCGGCTTGCGCGCTTTATCGATATCCGTCGCCGTTGCCGGGTTCAGATCGACATAGCGCATGATCCAACTGTTAAGCCAGCGCTCTAAATCCGCACGTTCTTTGAACGAACCAATCTTGTCGCGCACGATGCACTTCAAGTAATGGGCAAAACGGCAGGTGGCAAACAGGTAAGGCAAGCGCGCGGCCAATTGCGCGTTCGAGGTTGCATCGGGGTCGTCGTACTGCTGCGGGCTATGCAGCGACTGCGCCCCGATAAACGCCGCTACCGACGTGTTCTTGCAATGCACCAGCGGCATGAAACCGTTGTTCGCCAGTTCCAGCTCGCGACGATCACTGATGGCGATCTCGGTTGGGCAGGTCATGTCAACACCACCGTCTTCGCTCGGGTAGGTGTGCACGGGAAGCCCGCTGATTGCACCACCCGACTCGATACCGCGGATCTGCGAGCACCAACCAAACTGCTTGAACGACTGGTTGATGTTCAAGCCCATGGCATAAGCCGCATTGACCCAGAGGTAGTTGCTGGCGTCACCCTGGGTCACTTCTTCAAAGTTGAAATTTTCCACCGGCGCGGTTTTCGCACCGTAAGGAATACGCCCGAGGAAACGCGGCAGTGTCAGGCCCACGTAGCGCGAGTCTTCGGAACTGCGCAGGTTGCGCCACGCCGCATGCTCAGGGGTCTGGAAGATCTTGCTCAAGTCACGTGGGTTGGCCAGCTCTTGCCACGAGTCCATCAGCAGCGCGCCTGGGTCGGCAGCGCTGATCAGTGGCGCATGGGCTGCCGCCGCGATCTTGGCCATGGACGACAGCAGTTCGACATCCGGCGGGCTGTTGTCAAAGTAGTAGTCGGCAATCAGTACACCGAAGGGCTCGCCACCAAACTGGCCGTACTCGTGCTCATAGATCTTCTTGAACAACGGGCTTTGGTCCCAGGCCGCGCCTTTGAACTTTTTCAGTTCACGGGCCAGATCGCCCTTGGAGACGTTGAAGAAGCGAATCTTCAGCTTCTCGTCGGTTTCCGTATTGCTGACCAAATAATGCAAGCCGCGCCAGGACGCTTCGAGCTTCTGGAAGTCGTCGTGGTGCAAGATCGCGTTGATCTGGCTCGACAACTTGCTGTCGATCGCGGCGATAAGCGCCTCAATGGTGCTCAGCGTGTCGTCCGCAATCAGGTGCGTCGCGCTCAGCGCCTGCTCAGCCAGGGTGTGCACCGCAGCGTGCAGCGCTTCACTGGCCCGCTCGCTGCGCGGCTTGAACTCGCGTTGCAGCAGGCTGCCGAAACTATCGGGAGCATCGGTCGTCAGCTGACTGTCAGCGACCTGTATCTGTTCAGTTGCAACCATGGCGGCTTACCTCATTCAGTGGTTTGGGCAGGAGACTTCGCTTGCGCCAGCAACGAACTCATGAGCGCAGGGTCCTGGAGCAACTGCGCGACCAGTTGCTCAGCGCCACTCTTGCCATCCATGTAGGTCAAGAGGTTGGAGAGCTGATTGCGCGCCTCCAACAACTTGTTGAGGGGTTCGACATTGCGTGCGATAGCGCCCGGGCTGAAGTCGTCCATGCTCTTGATATCCAGGGCAATGGACAGCTGGCCTTCGCCGGTCAGCTCATTCTTGACTGCAAACTTCAACGACGGCGCAATGGCATTCATGCGCTCATCGAAGTTATCAATATCAATTTCCAGAAACTTCCGATCGGCCACGGACGGCAAGTGCGCAGTATTAGCACCCGACAAATCCGTCAATACACCGTTCACAAAAGGAATTTCTACTGTTTTCTCGGCCCCGTAGAGTTCGACGTCGTAGTCGATCTGAACCCGCGGCGCGCGGTTACGACCAATAAACTTTTGCCCACTATTACTCGACATGACACCCCCTCAAATAGAAACCTTAAACCCTCAATCTTCCTGTTCACCCGCCAACGCGCGCATCTCGCCAACACTTGACGGTGCAAGTTCGGCGATTATTTCCAGAAACTCTTTTCCCGCGAGCCGGCGCACTCTGCGGACCAACATGGGGATCGGACTGCTGGGCTCATGACGGCTGTAATACGCCTCGATCGCCTCAAGCGCGACGACCACCTCCTCTCGCGAGGAAAACGCTGTTGACCCTGCGTGCTGGTAAACCACCGGCGGTGGCGTCGGTCGCTCCTCCAGTCGCTCAATGGCCACTGCCTGGGCCGTGTTACGCAACCGGCTGTCAACGACCTGAATCCATTGCTGCAGGAGCAGCACCATGGAATGCAGCGGCGAAACCGCGTCCAGGCCGGTCTTTTCATCCAGGCACTGACCGATATCGACCAACAGCTTTTTAAGGCGCTTCAGCACGCCCAACCCGCGCATGAGATCCGCCGAACAAAGTGGCTCGATCAACCCGGTCAAGCGCACCAGCGAGGCGTCACGCTCCGCGGACTCGTTTGCACTGGAAATCAATGCCAGGTCCGAACAACAGAGGTTGTCGCCCCCTGGGATACGGGCTAGCACTTCGCGGCGCAGCCTGACACCGATGGTCGACGGCACCGCAAGTTCTGCAAGCGCATTGACCCTGACCAACGGATCAAAGTGATCTTCGGCACTGAGCCGGGGATGCACGCTCTCCCAACGCTCCCGAAGCAAAAAGGCAATCAACTGCAGGCCATTGGCAAAGCCCGTCAAGCCCTCACGCTCAAGCCATGCGCGCGCCAGGCAAACAGCCACGCGAAGATCATGTGTGCGTTTGAACAAACTGATGCAGCGCGCCTCGACGGAAATCCAGTCAATGGGTTCAGGGACAAATACATAATCGCCGTATTGCGACTCTTCCCGCACCGTTACTTGATTGAACAGCTCAAGGAACTCTGCATCGTATTCAAGATGCTCACCACACCCTTCATTGGCAAGCGCAGCAATAAAATTATCCACACTCATGCGTTAGCCTTTTGCAACAAACGTTAGTTGCGAAACTTGTTGATCGGGGCATGACAACATTGCTGCCCAGGCCTTGAATACAAACGGGGAAACGTGAAGAAGCGCTATAAGCACGCAACCACTAAAAATGCAGCGGGCTGTTTTTCAATACCCTGATAGCGACCCAATTACTGAAATGACTGTCAGCATGTTCTATCTATCGGTGTTTGCCGACGACGCTATTGTGCTGATCAACAGGGCCCGTGAAAGTAGGTTTAGTTACCGCAGCAATGTAGGACGCTTCCTGCGAAATGAAGGCGTCGTTACCCTATTGACCACAGATGCCTGCGCGCCGGGCCTCAGATGCCCTGTCACGGTTAACGGCCAGGGTGAACGCTTTGGTGCATGCATGCCCCGGCCAGTGCGCTTAAACTGAGCGCCTTAACGATGCCGTGCCCCCGGCACGACAGCCGCAGATGATCACCTCAAGCAAGAGACCCTTAATGGCAAACCACGACCTCACTTTCCTCCCCGATCCCGACCCGGAATCCATCTCATCTGACGTCGCCAGTTTCGGCGGCGTGCTGGTTTCAACGCAGATCCCGACCCGCGCTGACGGCAGCCTGGAGCTGGGCGGCATCGTCGAGCAGAGCGAATGCACCCTGCAGGCACTCAAGGTTGCGCTGGAGCGCGCAGGCAGTTCCATGGACCGTGTGATGCACCTGACCATCTACCTCACCGACATGGCCGACCGTGCCGCGTTCAATGAGGTTTACCAGCGCTTTTTCGCCAGGCCCTGGCCGGTGCGCGCCGCGATCGGCGTGGCGGCCCTTGCCGTTGAAGGCATGCGCGTAGAAGTCACGGCGATGGCCGCCAAGGGCTGAATACACGGTGTTATCCAGTGGCGGCCCTCCGCGAGCGGCCGCCACCGGGCAGCAGGTGGGTGCCGGTCAAGCGTTTCGCAGCTACAATGCGCGCCTTGACCGTGACAAACGACCAGAAAAACATGTCCCTGCCCAAGCATCACCTGGAATTACTCAGCCCCGCCCGCGATGTTGCCATTGCTCGCGAGGCTATCCTGCATGGCGCTGATGCCGTGTACATCGGCGGCCCGAGCTTCGGCGCCCGCCACAACGCCTGCAACGAAGTGAGTGATATCGCTCAATTGGTAGCGTTCGCCCGTCGCTACCACGCCCGGGTGTTCACTACCATCAACACGATCCTGCACGACAATGAGCTGGAGCCGGCACGCAAGCTGATCCATCAACTGTACGATGCCGGTGTCGATGCACTGATCGTCCAGGACCTGGGCGTGATGGAGCTGGATATCCCGCCAATCGAACTGCACGCCAGTACCCAGACCGACATCCGTACGCTGGAGCGGGCGAAGTTCCTCGACCAGGCTGGCTTCTCTCAACTGGTACTGGCCCGCGAACTGAACCTCAGTGAAATCCGCGCCATCGCCGACGAAACCGATGCGGCGATCGAGTTCTTTATTCACGGCGCGCTGTGCGTGGCCTTCTCTGGCCAGTGCAATATCTCTCACGCCCAGACCGGCCGCAGCGCCAACCGCGGCGACTGCTCCCAGGCCTGCCGCCTGCCCTACACCTTGAAAGACGATCAAGGCCGCGTGGTTGCCTACGAAAAGCACCTGCTGTCGATGAAGGACAACAACCAGAGCGCCAACATTCGCGCACTGGTGGAAGCCGGCGTGCGCTCGTTCAAGATCGAAGGGCGCTACAAGGACATGGGCTACGTGAAGAACATCACCGCCTATTACCGCCAGCGCCTGGACGAGGTCCTCGAAGACCGCCCAGACCTGGCCCGTGCCTCCAGCGGCCGCACCGCGCACTTTTTCGTGCCCGATCCAGACAAGACCTTCCACCGCGGCAGTACCGACTACTTCGTCAGCGAGCGCAAGATCGACATCGGCGCCTTTGATTCGCCAACCTTCACCGGCCTGCCGGTGGGTGTCGTCGAGAAGGTCGGCAAGCGTGATCTGCTGGTAGTCAGTCATGAGCCGTTGTCCAACGGCGACGGCCTCAATGTGCTGGTCAAACGCGAAGTGGTGGGTTTTCGCGCCAACATCGCCGAAGCCAAGGGCGAGTTCGAAGAAGATGGCGAAAAGCGTTACCGCTACCGCGTCGAACCCAACGAAATGCCCGAGGGCCTGCACCAGTTGCGCCCAGGCCACCCGCTGAGCCGCAACCTGGACCACAACTGGCAGCAAGCGCTGCTCAAGACGTCCGCCGAGCGCCGGGTCGGTCTTTCCTGGCTCGCTCGCCTGCGCGAAGATCGCCTGGAACTGACCGCCACCAGTGAGGAAGGCATCACCGCCAGCGCTGCCCTGGACGGCCCGTTCGGCCTGGCCAACAAGCCGGAACAGGCCCTGGAGCAATTGCATGACCTGCTTGGCCAGTTGGGTACCACCCAGTACCACGCCACGGCCATCACGCTGGATGCACCCCAGGCGTATTTCATCCCCAACTCGCAGCTCAAGGCGTTACGCCGCGAGGTCATCGATGCGCTGACCATGGCCCGTATCAACGCCCACCCACGTGGCAGCCGCAAAGCCGAGACAGATCCGCCACCGGTATACCCGGAGTCGCACCTGTCGTTCCTGGCCAACGTCTACAACCAGAAGGCCCGCGATTTCTATCACCGCCATGGCGTGAAGCTGATCGACGCCGCCTTCGAGGCCCACGAGGAAACCGGCGAAGTGCCGGTGATGATCACCAAGCACTGCTTGCGTTTTTCCTTCAACCTCTGCCCCAAACAGGCCAAGGGCGTCACCGGTGTGCGCACCAAGGTCGCACCGATGCAACTGATACATGGCGACGAGGTGCTGACGCTGAAGTTCGACTGCAAGCCTTGCGAAATGCACGTCATCGGCAAGATGAAGGGCCACATCCTTGACCTGCCGCAACCGGGCAGTGTGGTGGAACAGGTCGTCGGGCACATCAGCCCGGAAGATTTGCTCAAGACCATTCCTCGCGCCCCTCACTGAGTAATCATGTAGCGCTCAAGGCAAGCCGCATCCCCTGATTTCGGCCTGCACCTACAACAGGGCCCCTGGTTTTCCAAGGGCCCTGTTGTCATTCAAGGGCCTTGTCAGCGAGAAAGCGTGAAGTGGGAAAATACACTTTGAATGTTAACGATAATTACTATTATTATCGCGCCTTCAAATTGCTACCACTCGCCTCCAAGGATTGCGCCTTCCATGCGTCGCACGTTCGTCTCGCTATGCCTGCTTCATGCTGTTACACCCACCGTGTGGGCTAATCCTTCAAATGAAACCGAGCCACCGCTGGTCGAGCTGCAAGCCTTGAGTATCAATGCCGACGCCGCCGATGCCGAGCGCGCCGACGGCCCGGTGCAAGGCTACAAGGCAACCCGCTCGGCCAGTGCGACCCGTACCGACACCGCCCTGCATGAAACCCCGCAGTCCGTCAGTGTGGTGCCACGCGATGTGCTTGAAGACACCGGTTCGACCCGATTGCAGGACGCGTTGGACTACGCTGGCGGCGTTGGCCGGGCCAACAACTTCGGTGGCCAGGGCTTGACCACCTTTACTGTCCGAGGCTTTACCACCGGCGAGTTCTACCGCAACGGTTTTCCTATCAACCGCGGCTACCCGAACGCCCCCGATGCCAACACCGTCGAGCGGCTCGAGGTGTTACGCGGCCCGGCTACCAGCCTTTACGGCCGTGGCGATCCCGGCGGCACCTTCAACGTGGTCAGCAAACAGCCGCAGGTTGAGCAAAAGGTGACTGTCGGCAGCCAGATCGACGACCAAGGCATGCACCGCGCCACCCTCGATGCTACGGGTGCGCTCAACCAGGAGGGTTCACTGGCGTATCGTTTGAACCTGCTGGGCGAAGGTGGCGAGAGTTTCCGCGACAATGTCGAGAGTGAGCGTTACGACGTTGCGCCCGTGCTGAGCTGGCAGGTCAACGAGACTACCCGGATCGTTTTCGAGGGTGACTTCATGCGTAACAACCACCCGCTCGACCGAGGCCTGACGCGCTATGCCACGCAAAAAGGCAGCGCCTCGCGTGATACCAACATCTGGGAAAAAGGCAGCGACAACCTGCTGCACAATGACAACAACATGGCTCAACTGCGCTTCGACCACGCGCTGAACGACGACTGGACACTGGCCGGTGGCGTGCAGATGCTTGACGGCAGCCTCGAAGGCAACGCCGTGGAAGCCAACGCCCTGCAAGCGGACGGCCACACCCTGAACCGTAACTTCAACTATCGCAAGCTGGAGTGGACCGATCGGGACGTGCAACTGAACCTGACGGGGCACTTCGATACCGCCGGTTTCGCCCATACCCTGCTGACCGGCGTCGAGTACGAGGACTACGACTACAAGTCGATCATCCAGCGCTCTGCGACAGGGGCATCGGCTTACCCCATCGATATCTTCGATCCCGTGCTCGGCCAACCCCGCCCTGCCCTGACCCGAACCACAACCCATGACAAGGAAAACCTGAAGACCTGGGCGTTTTTTGTCCAGGACCAGGTAGCCCTGACCGAGCGTCTCAAGGCATTGGCCGGGGTACGCGTCGAGCGCTTCGAGCACGACTACAACAACTACCTGCCCAACAGCCAAGGCTGGGAAGCGGCCGACAACGCTGTCACCCCACGCTTTGGCCTGATGTATGACCTGACCGATACCCTTGCGGTGTATGCCAACACGGCGCGCTCGTTCAAGCCCAACAGCGGTGCCAGCCGCCAGGATGAGGGGTTTGCTCCGGAAAAAGGCAAATCCGTCGAACTGGGTATGAAGTGGGAAGCACTTGAACGTCAGTTGAGCGTCGATGCAGCGGTGTATCAGATCGTCAAGGAAAACGTCCTGACCGTCGACCCAGTCAATGATGACTACAAGGTTGCAGCGGGCGAGGTGCGCAGCCGTGGTCTGGACCTCAACATTGCAGGCAACCTCACGCCCGAGTGGCGGATTATCGGGGGCTATGCCTACGTTGATGCCGAGGTGACCAAGGACAACTCACTGGAGACTGGGACACGACTGGCCAACATTCCCCGCAACACCTTCAGCCTGCTCAACGTCTATGAGTTCCAGGATGGCATAGCCCAGGGGCTGGGGCTGGGCATGGGGGTCAAATATGTCGATGACCGGGCCGGGCAGACCATCGCACAGACCTACACCATGGACCGTTACAACGTGGTCGACCTGTTGAGCTTCTACAAGCTCAACGAACATGTACGTCTGAACCTCGACGTGAAAAACGTATTCAACAAAGGCTATGACGAAGGCGCGTTCAACAACTACGTCTATCCCGGTGCGCCGCGTACGGTTCAGGCGGGCATCGCCTATACCTTCTGACGCGTCAACGGCATACGGCCCAGCCACTGGACGAGCGGGTACTTGCGCACCGGCTCGTCGCCCTGTTGCGTTTGCTCAATTGCAGCGCACTTCTATAGTGAGCTGATGGGTTTGCGGCACCGTCCGCAACGCCACCTGTTGGCCGACACGGGTGGCGGCGTTCCGATCCCGTTCAGGAGGGACATACGTATGCCTGCAAACCGCTTTCTCGGTGTAAACAGCGGTCGGGAGCTGCTGGACGTGCTGATTCGTGCCGGGATGATCGCCGTGCTGGTGAGCTGGTGCTTTCAGATTTTCCAGCCGTTCTTGAACCTGATGCTATGGGCAGTGATCCTGGCAATCACACTTTACCCCTTGAATCAGAAACTCGCGGTCGTATTCGGCAATCGACCGGGACTGGCCAGCATCCTGCTGATTCTGCTGGGGCTCGCCTGCCTGATTGGCCCGTTGAGCTTGCTGGGGAGCTCAGTCGCCAACTCCGTACAAAACAGCATGCAGACGCTACATAACCAGGCCCTCGAAATTCCTCCACCGCCAGACTCGGTGCGCAGTTGGCCTTTGATCGGTGAAACCCTGTTTGGTATCTGGAGCCGTGCGTCCAATGACTTGAGCTGGGCATACTCGCAGATCGCCCCCCATATCAAAGGGGTCAGCAAAACCCTGCTGGTCCAGCTGGCGGGCATCGGGACAGGCGTCCTGGTGTTTGTCGCAGCCCTCATGATCGCCGGCCTGATGATGGCAAAAGGCGACAGTCTGCAGCACAGTGCCGTGGCTATCGCCTCACGCATTTCCGGTGCAGAGCGCGGCACACAGCTTGCAGCGCTGTGTACCTCCACCATCCGTGCAGTGGCCCAGGGCGTTGTCGGCATTGCCTTTATCCAGATGTTGATGGTGGGTATTGGCCTGGTCGCGATGGGCGTGCCCGCAGCCGGGTTGCTGTCACTGGTCGTGTTGCTGCTGGGCATTACCCAGCTGCCGACGATCTTGATCCTCCTGCCTATTGTGATCTATGTGTTCGCGCATGATGGCGTGAGCGTCGCGACCATCGTCTTCACGGCCTGGATGATATTTGCCGGGCTTTCGGACAACATTCTCAAGCCCCTGCTATTGGGACGAGGCGTGGCAGTGCCGATGCCGGTCGTGCTGATTGGCGCCTTGGGCGGGATGTTGAGCAACGGCATCATCGGGTTGTTCATCGGGCCGGTGATTCTGGCGGTGGGGTATCAGCTCTTCATGAACTGGGTCTATCAGACACTGCCAGATGACGGTCCCGACGCAAGTGACACGCCGGAAAAACCGCCCGCCGACTGAGCTCACGGCCACCCGGGCATCTGTGCGTCGGGCTGCGCGCCCAGCAGAATATCGAACAGCGCCTGCGCCGCAGCCGAAAGCTCATGGCCGGGCTTGGTCAACACTCCAATAGCCCGCTCCACCGGATCGCGCAAGGTAATGCACCGTGCGCCCAACTCCTGCATTTGCCTGGCGCACAACGCCGGTACCGTGCTGACACCCAGCCCGCTGGCAACCATTCGGCCAACGGTCGCAAGCTGATGGCTTTCAAACTCCACCGCCAACTTCAATTGCCGCGCTTGAAGGTGATCTTCAAGCATCACCCGCACGCTTGAGGGGCGTTGCAAGGTAATAAAGGGCTGCTCAAGCAAGGTTTGCCAGTCGACCTCTTGAAGTTCAGCCAGCGGCGAGTCGAGCGGCACCACGGCAACGAATCGATCACGGTACAGCGTTGTAAACGCCAGTGACGAACTCTGCAGCGGCTCAAAAGCGACGCCCAGCTCCACCTGGCGATCGCGGACCATTTCCACCACCTGCTCGTTGATCACATCGTTTACCGTGACGCCAACCTTGGGGTATCGCGTACGAAAGGTTTTCAGGATCGGCGGCAGCAGGTTGCAGGCGAACGATGGCATCGCCGCCAGGGTGACGCGGCCGCGCTGGAGCGTGAACCGCTGGCGGATTTCATCCTCTGCGTTGTCCCAGTCGGCGATCAGGCGGCGGGCCAGGGGCAATAGCGACTCACCTTCCGGGGTCAGGGTAACCGTGCGCGTGGTGCGGCTGAACAATCGCCCACCCAACCCCTCCTCCAAGGACTTGATGGTCAGGCTCAGCGCTGATTGCGACAGGTGCAACCGCTCGCAGGCCACGGCAAAACTCAGGCTCTGCGCCACCGCCCAAAAGGCCCGTATCTGCTTGACCGTCATGACTGCTCCTGTATCGCTGCGCTTTATTGAGGTTTATCGATCAATTCATCTTAAAAATCAATTTAACAAATATATGTATTGGCGCAACACTTCAGCACAAATGGCCCTGAACACGGAGAGAGTCAATGCAAGAAGTCGTCATTGTCGCCGCCACCCGCACCGCGATCGGCAGTTTTCAAGGCTCACTGGCTGCGATCCCTGCGACGGAGCTGGGTGCTTCGGTGATACGCAACCTGCTGCAACAGGCCGGGATTTGCGGCAGTGAAGTGGATGAAGTCATCCTCGGCCAGGTACTCACCGCTGGCAGTGGCCAGAACCCGGCACGTCAAGCGGCGATTCTCGCCGGCCTGCCCCATGCGGTGCCAGCACTGACCCTGAACAAGGTCTGCGGCTCAGGCCTCAAGGCGCTGCACCTCGGTGCCCAGGCCATTCGGTGTGGCGACGCCGAGGTGATCATCGCCGGCGGCATGGAAAACATGAGCCTGGCGCCTTATGTACTGCCGGCCGCCCGCACGGGGCTGCGCATGGGCCATGCCAGCATGATCGACAGCATGATCAGTGACGGCTTGTGGGATGCCTTCAACGACTATCACATGGGTATTACCGCCGAGAACCTGGTGGAGCAGTACGCGATCAGCCGTGAAGCGCAGGACGCATTTGCCGCAGCCTCCCAACAGAAGGCCTGCGCCGCCATCGAGGCCGGTCGCTTCATCGATGAAATCACACCGATCCTGATCCCGCAGCGCAAGGGCGAGCCCATTGCGTTCGCCACCGACGAACAGCCACGCAGCGCAACCACTGCCGAATCCCTGGGCAAGCTCAAGCCAGCGTTCAAGAAAGACGGCAGTGTCACCGCTGGCAACGCGTCCAGCCTCAACGACGGCGCAGCAGCGGTGCTGTTGATGAGTGCAGAGAAAGCCAAGGCCCTGGGCTTGCCCGCACTGGCCCGCATTGCCGCCTACGCCAATGCCGGGGTTGACCCGGCAATCATGGGCATTGGCCCGGTCAACGCAACCCGTCGCTGCCTGGAAAAGGCTGGTTGGACCCTGGACCAACTGGACCTGATCGAAGCCAACGAGGCCTTCGCCGCACAGGCGCTCTCGGTAGGTAAAGAGCTGGGTTGGGATGCAGACAAGGTCAACGTCAATGGAGGTGCCATCGCGCTTGGGCACCCTATCGGTGCTTCCGGTTGCCGGGTGCTGGTGACCCTGCTGCATGAAATGATCAAACGTGATGTCCACAAAGGCCTGGCCACGCTGTGCATCGGTGGTGGTCAGGGTGTTGCCCTGGCACTTGAGCGCGACTGATCAAGCCGAGGTGCAATAGAACAGCGCCGGTCAGCACAGCGTGTGCTGACCGGCGTGTTTGCTGGCGTTTTAGCCCAGCAACTGAACCTTGCCACTCGCCAACTCGTAGACCCCACCGACAATCTTCAAGCGCTTGGCGGCCAGCGCTTCGATCAACACCGCAGACGCCCCTTTCAGGCGCTCGACGTTGTCCAGAACGTTCTGGCGAATTGCGTTGTCGAGCACATTGCCCGATTTGCCCATCACGGCCTTGACCGAAGGCTCCACCGCTTTGGCAAGCGTGTCGATATGCCCTGGGAAGGTCGTGCCATCGGTTGCCCGCTGCACCCCTGCCTTTACCGCGCCACAGGCTTCGTGACCCAGCACCATGATCACCGGGGTGCCCAGCACCGCTACGGCGTACTCAAGGCTGGCCAGGCCATCGGTGGTAACGAAATTGCCGGCCACGCGCACAGCAAAGATGTCGCCACGGGCACTGTCAAAGGCGTACTCCGGGGCAATGCGTGAATCTGCACAGCTGAGGATGGCCGCAAAGGGGTTTTGCCCGGATGCCAAGGCTTCCCGCTCGGAGAGGAAGTCATGCCGACGGGCGACGCCCTCGACATACCGCTGATTACCGGCCATCAACCGAGACAGCGCCAGGTCGGGCGTCAGGGCATTCTGTGGTTTGGGTAACGGGCCATCCTTGGGTGCAGCGATCGCTGGCATGGCCGGTAGCATCATCGCCCCAGCTGTCAACAAGGCGGCACCGCCACCAAAACGTAAAAACTGTCGGCGACTGGCTTGGCTGGCCGTATTGCGTTGCTCGTTACATTCACACATGGGCATACCTTCTCGGAAGCACGTAAAACGCGCATTTTCCGGCTATCCGCCTCCCGTGAACGCCGGATAAGTCTGATAGTTCTGTAGGCGAAATCTTTATATGACACGTAAAGCCTCAACCCAGTCGACGCCTGGACCGCCAAGCCCCCGCGATGACTGCTTATCGTAAAGCAGCCATTATTCTGCGTATGCGCTGAATGTCGGCCTATATTGAAGGTGTCGATGCCGGTGAAGCGTGCGCGCCTGACACCTTCATTGACCCACGCTATTCCGGGGAGCTAGCGGACCATCCAAACCGTTGGAGGTGTCACATGAGCCAATATCAGCGCATCTTTCTCATCGCCGGCCCGAGCATGCGCCATTCGCCCGCCATGCAGCGCGCGCAAGCAATTGCCGATGCGACCGGGGCGGCCCTGCACATCACGTTGTTTATCGAAGATGTCGACATTCTGGGCCTGATGAGCGGTGGCGAAGCCTTGCGCAAACAACTGCAGGATGAGCACCGCAAGTGGCTTGCCGATGAGGCTGACGTCATGCGCCGCAGCGGCATTGATGTCACCAGCGAAGTGGTGCTCACCCGTACCGTGTACGAAGACATGCTTGAGCAGGTGAAGCGGCTGCAGCCGGACCTGGTGATCAAAGACGTTCACCATGAGTCATTGCTCAAACGTGTATTCATCACGCCGCTGGACTGGCACTTGCTCAGAGAATGTCCGGCTGCTGTGCATTTTGTCAGCCAGATTCAATGCCCATTGCCACGTGTCATCGTCGCTGCCGTGGACCTCGCCCCACAACACACGCAAAACCCGGCCTCAACTACCAACGACTGCATCATGGCGACGGCTACCCGGCTCGCTGAACAATGCGATGCTGAGCTCCACTTGCTGCACGCCTACGATACGGCACACACCCATATCACCGATGCAGGTGCCGGGACGGTAACGATGCCAGGGTTCAACAGTGAAGTACGCAAAGCACTGCAGCATGCGTTCACTCAGCTTGCCGAACACTATGGGATACCGCCTGAGCGACAACACCTTCTGGCCGGATTCCCCATCAAGGCGATTGCCGAATTTGCCGCGCAGCACCGCGCAGACGTCATCGTCATGGGCAACACCCATCACACAGGTCTTGATAAACGAGTAGGCAGCACCACCGAGCATGTGCTCTATCAAGTGCCCTGCAACATACTGGCAACTCGAGAAAAACTTGAACCCTGAGGAACCGTCCATGTTTACACCCGGTCATCTGCGTCGCACTAACAACCCGAATATCCCTGGCGTTCCAACGTTCGACATTGAGGTGTTCTATGAGGTCCGTCAGGTTCCCCAAGAAGGCATGCTGATGCACTTCACGATGTCCGGGGAGGTCAATGGTCGTGCTTTTTCCGAAGAGTTCGACATGCACCGAGATACCGCGCACAACTTTGCCAGCCTGATTGCCAAGCATGCGGTCAAAAATGGCGTACCACCCAATGCCAGCCCAATCATGCGCAATCACAGCGAATACGACGCGATGTTCAAGGATATTCGCGACAAACTGGGTATCAAGCCGGGGGATCCGATCAACCTGGATAACCTGGACAAAGACGGTCTCTGAGCCCTGCCCTGGTCGGTTGATCTACCTGGCACCCACAGCGCAAGTCGCCCCCTGAAGCAGCGAGCCCCTAAGGTGCCCGGTGATCACCGTCCGGATCGGCGGGCGGACTGTACCATTTGTCTCTGGGCACCCACTTCGCCTCGGGCGGGTCGCCCAGATAGTGCGGCGACATGATCTGCACGCCGTACTCATTGAACACGTCCTGGATATTGGCATGCAGCAGGGTCAACAACTCCGCACGCGGACGAGGTTGGCTCGGAATGGCTTGCGCCACTAACCGGTACTCGGGGTAGAAGTCCGACAGCGCCGTCTGGAACACCTGCGGTGGAGGCTGTTCGAGTACGCCCGTGGTACGCCGAGCAGCTTCCAACAACATCGCTTCCACCTGCCGCCAAGGCGTGTCGTAGCCAATGGTGACAGTGGTGTCGACGACATAACCAGCTCCTTGCACGGTGCGCGAGTAATTCTTGGTCACCGCATTGGTGATCATCGAATTGGGCAGGGTCAGCACTTCTCCAAGCCCGGTACGAATGCGAGTCGTAAACATCCCAAGCTCCGTCACAGTGCCTTCATGCTCACCGATACGCACAAACTCGCCCGGGCGCAATGTACGCGTGTAGGTCAGTATCAACCCGGCCGCCGCCTGCCCGACCACACTGCTGGCGCCCAGCGAGATCATCAGGCCGATCAGTACCGACAGGCCCTTGAAGGCTTCCGTATGAGCGCCCGGCAGGTACGGGTAGGCCATTGCCAGAGCAAACAGCCAGATGGCCAGCGAGGTCAGGCGCGTGGTGGGTTGCAGGGTTTCTTCGTTGAGCCAACCGAAAACACCCGCCATGGCGATACGCCGCAGCACGCTTTTGCTAAAACCACTGAAGCCACGAGCAATGAGGAAAATCGCCAGCACAACACCCAGCCGAGGCACAGCGTCGATCATGCTCTCGAACAATGACTGGGCAACGCTGAGCAAGTAGTTGTTCAGGCTCTCACCCCAAGGGCGCGTATACGGAAAGCGTGAAAGCACAAAGCCCAACCACTGATACGTGAGCAACACCACCAGCACCCAACGCACGAACCACAAGACACGGCTAATCAAGGGGTACAGGTAACTGGCGTCGATCAGCGGCATCTGGCCAATCTTCAACGACAGCGCATGCCGTTTCATCAATGCCGGCAGTACCGCAAGCAACCTGCGGCGAATGAAAAAGATCAACCACAACAGACCAAACAGCAGCAGAGAGGCCAACGCAGAGGCCAGCGCAGCCCGGAGCATTTGCTGCACACTTCGCGCTTCCTGGGTTTCAGCAACGACCAGGCGCAAGTTCTGCGCAGCACCCTGTGCCGCTTGCATCACCGACTCGAACTGCAGTTCATCAACGTCCTTGGGAGAGATGATGAAAGCCCGCCTGGGCCCTATCAGCACCAGATAGCTGTCCAACATCGGATCAACGCTGACCTCAAGCGAGTCTGCGCTGTCGAGTGCCTCATTGATTACTGCAGTGGCGTGCTTCACCCGCAGTTCCGGCACTTCGCCAAGCAACGATGCCCGAAAGACCGTAATTGTGCGGTTGGCGATCTTCAACTCAGCGCTGGGCAGCGGCTCTGTTGGCGTGTCGGCGGCAACACCCAAGGCTGGCATCAGCCAGCAGCACCACAAAAGTATCCCTACCAGCGCCCGACTACGCATACGCTCTCAGCCCCCTCGACACAGACGACCATCGCAGATGGTGTTTTCGCCAGTGTAGTCGCTGTTGCCAGAGGGGCAGCGGGAGCTATTCCCGAGAGCGGAGTTTAGGTCGACCTTTCCGGGGCGACGCAGGTAACGGCCGAACATGACGGTTCATATAAAGCCTTGTTTTTTGGTGGAGTTATGCCGCCAACATGCAGGACAAATGGCGTACAGCCTTCAGGATGAATTCGTTGAGTTATGCACCAGCATGCGAAAAACAGGGCCGTTAACTACCACAGATTACGCAACCTTGGAACATAAAAACGTAAGCTGCAGGCAGCAATAATAAGAAAAACAACTCCAACAACACCCCAATAGTAATGACCCTCAATCGGAACTATTGCCGTCACGCCCCACACAACGAACAACGCATAAAACATCGATGAACCAATAATGGCCAAATACAAACCAAAAATAGAAAAATCAATACGCATGACTTATGGAGCCTCATGAATACAAATTATAAAAATCAATATACCCTGCGTTCATAGGCGATATGGAGCACACGACACAAGAGGCCGAGAACCTGTCGCTTCTGCCATGGCCGGGGTGCTCAGCGAAAACCCGTCTTGCAGCAGGTGGATGTGCCGCATGGTTTCCAATGGATAAGGCTTACGGCCGCCACCCGCCTTTGGATGGAGCCCTCACAATGAGATAGCTTTGGAACTATCGGTTTTCCAGCCCGCAACCAAAAGCCCCGCAGACGTTGATCTGCGGGGCTTTCAAATATAGAGGCCGAGGTCGAACCGGCGTAGAAAGGTTTTGCAATTCGACAGGACGATGATCAGCACGCTGAACTGCGTCATCTGCCGCACACGACGCATCTTTCAGGGGCCTGCAAGCAATGCTTTTAATCCATCACAGATCTGTGTAAAACAGATCGGATCCAAAACGCACAGGGGTTTCAATCATGATCTACCGTCCATTGGGCCAAAGCGGCCTGCAAGTGTCCGCGCTGACCCTGGGCAGCATGATGTTCGGCGAACAGACCAGCGCCGAAGACTCGCTGCGTATCATCGACAAGGCCTGGGACCAGGGCATCAACTTCATCGATACCGCTGACGTCTACAACGGCGGCCGCTCCGAAGAAATTGTCGGCGAAGCCATCGCCCGCCATCGTCAGGATTGGGTGCTGGCCTCCAAGGTGGGCTTCGGCCCCGTGGATGGCGTTCCCAACCGCAGCGGGCTGAGCCGCAAGCATATTTTCAATGCCATCGAAGCCAGCCTGACACGCCTGGGCACGGACTACCTGGACATCTACTACCTGCACCGCGAAGACCACGGCACCCCGCTGGAGGTCACCGTATCCGCCATCGGCGACCTGCTGCGCCAGGGCAAGATCCGCCATTGGGGTGTGTCGAATTTTCGCGGCTGGCGCATTGCCGAGATCGTCAACCTGGCCGAGCGCATGGGTGTCGCAAAACCCGTGGTCAGCCAGCCGTTGTACAACATCGTCAACCGTCAGGCCGAACCTGAGCAGTTCACCGCCGCCGCCCATCATGGCTTGGGCATCGTCCCCTTCAGCCCACTGGCCCGCGGCGTGCTCAGCGGCAAGTACGCGCCCAATGCCACCCCCGACGCCAACAGCAGGGCCGGACGCCAGGACAAACGTATCCTGGAAACGGAATGGCGAGCCGAGTCGCTGGAAATCGCCCAGAAGATCCACGCCTACACCGAAACCAAAGGCGTTGGCATGGTCGAGTTCGCCATTGCCTGGGTGCTCAACAATCGGCTGATCAGTTCAGCCATCGTTGGCCCGCGCACCGAGGCCCAATGGGACACCTACAGCGGCGCCCTGTCGGTCGAGATCAACGCCGAAGACGAAGCCTTCATCGACGCGCTGGTGACCCCGGGCCATGCCTCAACCCATGGCTACAACGATGTCAGCCACTTCGTCAGCGGACGTCTGCCGCGCTGAGTACCGGGCCCAGAAGGTGGCTGATGGCAGCCTTGAGCTTCATCGGCCGCACCGGTTTGTTCAGCAAGCTGTGCCCCAAGGACCGCACTTGCTGCTTGAGTTCGTTGCTGTAGTTGGCGGTGATCATCAAGGCGGGCAAGGGTGTCGCGCGCCGGGCGTTGATCGCAGCCACGGCGTCAACACCATTGCGGTCGTTATCCAGGTGGTAGTCGGCAATCAACAGGTCGGCACCGGTATGGTCGATGGCCACTTGGCGAGCCAGGTCTGCTTCGCTCAGCGCGGTCACCACTTCGCACCCCCATTGTTCAAGCAAGGTGCGCATCCCCGCGCAGATCGCCGCGTCGTTGTCCAACACCCAGACGCGCGCGCCCTGCAGGCGTTCCACAAACGGCTCCAGCGGTGGCGCGGCGATGCGACTGCGAGGCCCGCGCTTGCTGCGCGGCACTTCAATGGAGAACACAGAGCCTTTACCCGGCGTCGAGCGTACCGCGATCCGGTGCCCTAGAATGCCGGCGATTTTTTCCACGATGGCCAACCCCAGCCCCAAACCGCGATCCTGATCCGGGCGCTGAACATCACCGCGCTTGAACTCCTGGAAGATCTCTCCGCGCTTGTCGGCAGCAATACCGATACCGGTATCCCAAACCTCAATCAACAACCGCTTACCGCGCCGACGACAGCCCAGCAACACGCGGCCTCGGGGGGTATAGCGGATGGCGTTGCTGAGCAGGTTGCGCAGGATGCGCGCCAACAGCTGGATGTCACTGCGCACTTTCAGGCTGCACGGTACGTAATCCAACCGTAAACCTTCAGTGTCGGCAATGTGGGCATATTCCGCCGCAAGGTTATCGAGCAGGTCACTCAGCGCGAAAGGCGCAACATCGGCCTTGATCACCCCGGCATCGAGCTTGGAAATATCAACCAGGGTACCGAGCAGGTTCTCCACATCATCCAGCGAGTTG
This sequence comes from Pseudomonas sp. HLS-6 TE3448, assembly GCF_053629555.1. Taxonomy (NCBI): domain Bacteria; kingdom Pseudomonadati; phylum Pseudomonadota; class Gammaproteobacteria; order Pseudomonadales; family Pseudomonadaceae; genus Pseudomonas; species Pseudomonas sp. HLS-6 TE3448. The sequence goes on from NZ_JBRJIO010000001.1 coordinate 4,027,606, forward strand.
CTGACATTGCGCACCAGCGCCGGGCTGCTGCTGGGCTGCTCCTGCAACGCGCTGGTAAACAATCGCGCCGCATTGAGTGGCTGCAGCAAGTCATGGCTGACGGCAGCGAGGAACTTGGTCTTGGACAGGTTGGCCCGATCGGCATCCTGCTTGGCCTCCCGCAGCCGCGCCTCGGCCGTGCGTCGTTCCTCGATCTCGCGCAACAGCTGCTGATTGAGGCTTGTCAGCTCGGCGGTACGTTCGCGTACCCGCACTTCGAGGTGTTGATAGGCCTGGTGCAAGGCCTCTGCAGTACGCCGACGCTCAGTGATGTCGCGAATCAGCACGAAGATTCCGACCACTTCACCACTGGCCAACTGATTAGGGACATAGGAGCGCAGCATGTAGCGTTCCTGGCCGTTGACGTTGGTTTCAGCCATTTCAAAGGTCACGCTCTCGCCCGCCAGCGCGCGTTCGACGTAGCTTTCCAGGCGCTGGCAGTGCTCGGGGCTGTGCGCCTCGCGCAGGCTCTGGCCGAGCATCAGGCCGCGTGGCCAGCAATACCACTGCTCGTACACCTTGTTGGTGAACTCGTAGACCAGATCGGCATTGAGGTAGGCAATGAGCGCCGGTACGTGGTCGGTAATCAGGCGAATCCAGCGCTCGCTTTCGCTCAGTGCTTCAGCATGCTGGTAACGCTCGGTAATGTCGGTGAAGGTGTTGACGAACCCACCTGCGGGCAATGGATGAGTACGTATCTCCAACATGCGCCCATCGTACAGGCGCTGCTCCAGTTCGCGGATGGCGCGGCCATTGGCATCGCGACTGGAGGGGGTCAGCAAGGCCAATTCGCTGTCGCCGATCACTTCGGCGAAGTCACGATGGGCGGCAATCGGTGCCAGCCCGCTGAGTTCGAGAAAGCGTCGATTCCACAATTCGAGAACACCGTCGGCACTGACCATCGCCACCCCTTGGGAGAGGTTGTCGACGGCCCGTTGCAACAGCCGCGTTTTCTGTGCGAGCGCCTGCTCACGGCGCTGGGTTTCACTGAGTTTGACCTCGGTGATATCGGTGAACAGCATCACCCGCCCACCGTCACGGGTCGGGCGCTCGCTGACCTGCAGCCAGCGCCCGTTATGCAGGCGGTACACCGCGTGTTCTTCAGCCGAGCCGCGCAACGCCTCGGCAAACAGGCCGGTGCTGTGCATCAGGCGCTTGACCTCGGCCAGGCGCATGCCACTGATGATGCGGATCCGGCTACCGGCCCAAAAGGCCTTGAACCGGCTATTGAACAACACGATACGCAGGTCCTGATCGAACAGCACGAACGCGTCCGAGATGCTCTCAATCGCATCGACCAGGTGCTGATGGGCCGTCTCGGCGCGCAATCGGGCGTCGCTGAGCAAATGATTGCTGGCCTTGAGTTCAGCCATCGCCTGGTTCAACGCATCGGTACGCTCGCGCACCTGCTCGGCCAGGACGACCGAGTGCTGGAATGCTGCGTAGGAGTCGTCAGGACGCGCAGCCCCCGACTCCAGGCGTTCAATCAGCGCCGCATTGATTCTGGCCAGTTTTTGATTGGCCCGCTGGAGCTGTGCAATCTGCTCCGCTGCGCAAATCTCGGGGCCGTCCAATGGCAACACCGGTGAAGGTCTGGTTGATGTGCATGCCATTGAACTGTTCTCCATAGGAGTTGAAGCCAAGCACTCGGCGTTCGCGCAGGAATGTACTGACGGCGGCAAAGTCATCGCTGCCTTCAAGCTCAAGGCGCCGCAGGAAGCAGTCGCAACCGATGGTCAACAGCAGCGGCCCCAGGCGTTGCTGCAACCCTTCGAACAACTGCTCCAGGTTGGGTATCAGCGGCCCGGGGTGCATGGCGCTGAGCACGATGCCGTTCTCCACCGCGCAGTAGAAACTCAGGCTCAAGTCATCGTGAACCTGTTGAATGGCCCGTACGTAGAAGCGCTCGTTGAGCCGAACGGCCAGCGGGTGCGCAGCAAAGGTCCGGTGATTGATCGCCTCAACCGGCACGCCGATCAGTTGTGCATATTCCAATGCCGCAGGTTCGGCATTGAGCTCATACACACGGCGCAGGTTGCGGTCAGCCCGGGTGACGACCAGCTTCTCTGTACGTGGCTGGATGTGGTGGGTGGTAAACACCTCGAAATCCAGCCAGGTATTGACCAGCAGTACCACTGCCGCGCCCGTGTGGAAGGCGCCGTCAAAATAGACATGGGTGTGGTGCAAGTAGTTGTCGTCGCCGGCCGAACCACCGAAATGCGGGATATCCCCCAGTGCCGCACTGAGGGCCGCGAGGAACATTTCTTCACGACTGGACAAGCCATCAAGCAAGGTCAGGGCGAAGCTGTGGCCCTTGATCGGTGCCAGGGTGTTACCCCGGCAACCACCGACCAGACGCTCAACCATGTGTTGAGCATCGATCAGGCTGAAGTGCTGCATGTGATCGACCAGTTCGGCGGCAATGGAAAACTGCCGATGGTCGAAACCCAGCGCCGTGACACACCCGCGACCGTAGCCGTCAGGGGTGATCTCTCCGGCACTGGTACAACCGGCCAGGCGGATCCCGCCAAAGCTTTGCCCCAGCGCCTGAGCCAAGGCTGGCAGGTCGTACTCGGCCGAGCAGAAAAACAGCACAAACCCCAAATGCGGGTGCAGCAGTTGCCGAGCCATGTCCTGCGCCACCTCGTCGGCGGCTGCGGCCCGTGACATGGCGCTGATGACACCTTCGGCCTGAAACTGCTGCATAACGGCCTCCTGGGTGGGGCGATAGCTCATGGCGGCAGTGTACGAGCGGTGCAGCACAGGCCGAATGCTACTTGGGTACTGGGTTGGCGTGTCGTTGGTTGTAGTGCCGTGGGTGTCAGGCGCAGGCCCGGTCAGGAACCAGAGGCATGGGAGCTCACCAGGTCAGCACGGCCCCCACCGCGAAGGTATCGGTGTCTTCGTTCTGGGCATCGCCCTCATGCCCGGTGATCTCGAACTGGTTGTACTCGGCCACCAGCTTGAGGTTGTCGTTGATGTCATGAAACAAGGCGACACCTCGGGTCTCGTAATCCGCCCCGGTATTGACCGCACCGTTGCCATCGTCGTTGGTCTTGCCATAGGACAATGCCACGCGGTTCTTGCCGAACCGGTACGAGCCCTGCATCAGGTAGCCCTTGCTGTCCACCTCACGCAACGTCGCTTCCCCGGCATTGTTGGTAAAAAACGGGTTGATCCCTTTGGCGGTAAAGCCGGAGCCGGTCAGCGAAAAGCTGCCCATTTTGGCCTGCACACCGTAGCCGAGCCCTTTGGAGGTCACCGTATCGACCGTACTGTCGGTGTTCTCCGAAGTCTGGTAGGAGCCGTTGAGCCAACTGTAGATCTGCGCGCCACCGAGGTCGAACTGATAGGTAATCTCGCTCTCGGTACGCGGGGCTTCCTGATAGGCCTTGCCCACATCGCTGTCATCGTTGGTATCAACCGGATCCATGATCCCCACCGCCACACGCAGCCCGTCCATCAGCGGCGTGCGGTAGGTAATCTGTGAGGTCGGGAACGGGTATGGATAGCCGCTGCCGATGTTGCCGAACGATACCCCGCCACCGTCCACCAGCCCCAGGGTGTCGCTGACCTGGCCATAACCGGCAAGCAACTCGTCGAGCAGGATGTTGGAGCGGGCAAACAGACCGAAGTCCTTGCCGATCAGCACTTCGCCCCACTCGGGGTTGGCCACGGTGCCGTAGAACTGCCGGACGTCGATGGCCGTGTCAGTGCCGTTGGTCTCACTGTCGTTGATGGTCACCCAGAACGAAGCACGCCCGCCCAGCTTCAGGTCATCGACCTGACGGGTCATGTTGAAACCCAGGTAGTTGGGCAGAAAGCCCATTTTCACCCGTGACTGGCGCCGATCGTACTGCTCACCCGCACGGTCGACATCACTGTTGACGTAGAAGGCGTTGATGTAGCCGTCGGTAGCGAAGGTGGTCTGGTCTTTGTCGTACAGCATGATTTCGGCCTCGGCCAAGGGGCTAAGGCCCAGGGCTGCGACGCTGGCGAGCAAGGGCAGGAAACGGGCATTGGCGTTGTTATTGTTGTGCATGGCGCTCTCCGCAAGCAGGGGGACAGGTGTCGGAGGCGATTATCGGAAGCCTGCGCTGGCTGCCCTACACTGCATTGGAGGCAAAGTGCTGCTGCTTTGGCCCGGCGTGACAGGCGGTGGGCCAAGGGCACTAGTACCGCGTACGGCGGTGCCACAACGCTAAAGTGCCAGTACTGTAGGCATAAGGCGTGGTTCGCCATGCAAAAATGCAGATTAGGACTGCAGTTTTGCGGATTGTATTCGGCAAATTTGCACTGCTACGATCCGGCAATCCTTGAAGGCTCATCCACAGCGTGACAATTCATGTGGAAAATCAATAACAAAGCAGGGAGATAGCGATGACCGCGCAAGCCCACCCTCCGGTCTCTGTCGACACGACCCAAGTACTGGCGGAGGTCCGCAACCATATCGGTTACCTGACGCTCAACCGCCCCGCCGGCCTCAATGCCATCACACTGGAAATGGTGCGCAGCCTGCACCAGCACCTCAAGGCCTGGAGCAGCGATCCTCAGGTACGTGCTGTCGTCCTGCGTGGCGAAGGCCCGAAGGGCTTCTGCGCCGGTGGTGACATCCGCTCGCTCTATGACAGCTACAAAGCCGGTGACAGCCTGCACAAGGACTTCTTCGTCGAGGAATATGCCCTTGACCTGGCGATCCATCATTACCGCAAACCGATCCTCGCCTTGATGGACGGTTTCACACTGGGCGGCGGCATGGGCCTGGCGCAAGGCGCCGAGTTGCGTATCGTCACCGAACGCAGCCGCCTGGCCATGCCGGAAACCGCCATCGGCTACTTCCCGGATGTCGGCGGCAGCTACTTCCTCTCGCGCATCCCCGGCGAGCTGGGCATCTACCTGGGTGTCAGCGGCGTGCAGGTGCAGGCCGCCGATGCACTCTATTGCGGGCTGGCTGACTGGTACGTCGAGAGCAGCCAGTTGGCCGTGCTGGACGAGCGCCTGGACAAGCTGAACTGGAGTGCCAACCCACTCAAGGACCTGCAAGGCGTACTGGCCAAGCTCGGCACCCAGGCGCTGGACAATCCGCCACTGGCAGGCCTGCGCCCTGCCATCGACCACTTCTTCGCCCAGCCCGACCTGCCGAGCATCATCGAGCAACTGCGCAGCGTGAGCGTCGCCGATAGCCGCGAGTGGGCCTTGAAAACCGCAGAGATCCTCGAGAGTCGCTCACCGCTGGCCATGGCGGTCACCTTGCAGATGCTTCGTCGGGGTCGCACGCTAAGCCTTGAAGACTGCTTCAAAATGGAACTGCACCTGGACCGGCAATGGTTCGAGCACGGCGACCTGATCGAAGGCGTACGTGCGCTGATCATCGACAAGGACAAACAACCGCGCTGGAACCCGCCGACCCTAGCGGCGCTGGAATCCAAGCGCGTCGACCAATTCTTCGAAGGCCTCTGAGGGCTGGAGTACGCACATGCAAGACCTGGAACTGACTGAAGAACAGATCATGATCCGCGACATGGCGCGCGACTTCGCCCGAGGCGAAATTGCCCCCCACGCCCAAGCATGGGAAAAAGCCGGCTGGATCGACGATGGTGTGGTCGCGAAGATGGGCGAACTCGGCCTGCTCGGCATGGTCGTGCCGGAACAATGGGGCGGCAGCTACACCGACTACGTCGCCTACGCCCTGGCGGTTGAAGAGATTTCCGTGGGTGACGGCGCCACAGGCGCGTTGATGAGTATTCACAACTCGGTAGGCTGCGGCCCGCTGCTGGCCTATGGCAGCGCCGAGCAACAACAGACCTGGCTTGAGCCACTGGCCACGGGCAAGGTCATCGGCTGCTTCTGCCTCACCGAACCACAAGCCGGCTCGGAAGCCCACAACCTGCGCACCCGTGCCGAGCTGCAAGGCGATCACTGGGTCATCAACGGTGCCAAGCAGTTCGTCAGCAATGCCCGCCGCGCTGGCCTGGCGATTGTCTTTGCCGTGACCGATCCAGAGTTGGGCAAGAAAGGCCTCTCAGCCTTCCTGGTGCCTACCGACAACGAAGGCTTTGTCGTCGATCGCAGCGAGCACAAGATGGGTATCCGTGCCTCCGACACCTGCGCCGTGACATTGAACAACTGCCGTATTCCTGCAGCCAACCTGCTGGGCGAGCGCGGCAAAGGCCTGGCCATCGCACTGTCCAACCTTGAAGGCGGGCGTATCGGCATTGCTGCCCAGGCATTGGGCATCGCCCGCGCTGCGTTTGAAGCGGCCCTGACTTACTCCCGCGACCGTATCCAGTTCGGCAAGCCGATCAACGAACACCAGAGCATCGCCAACCTGCTGGCCGACATGCAGTTGCAGATCAACGCCGCACGCTTGCTTATCCTGCACGCCGCGCGCCTGCGCAGCGCTGGCTTGCCGTGCCTGTCGGAAGCCTCCCAGGCCAAGCTGTTCGCCTCGGAAATGGCCGAGCGAGTATGTTCCAAGGCGATTCAGGTGCATGGCGGCTATGGCTACCTGGAAGACTACCCGGTTGAGCGTTACTACCGCGATGCGCGGATTACCCAGATCTATGAAGGCTCCAGCGAAATCCAGCGGATGCTGATTGCGCGGGAATTGAAGCACTACCCGCTCTGACCGCTACAAAAGCCAGCCTCTGCTGTGAGAGGCTGGCTTGCCAGCGCTACAAGCGCAGCGTAATAGCGGCCAAACCTCAGCGATCCACCCGACGCAACACGTCACGTTCATACTGCGGATACAGATGGCTGACGGTTCGGGTCAGCTCATACTGGGTCAGGCTGATCCCGGCAAAGCGCTCAGGGATCGGCGTTGCCAATACCTCGTTCATCTCAAGCCCTTGCAGGGCGCTGTCGTGCAGCAGCCCATCGAGCCATCCCAGGTAATCCACCATTTGCTCAAAGGGCGCCGAGTCATTGGCCAGCGGACCATGGCCAGGTACCAGCACCGTCCAGGGCAAGCCTTTCAACTGCTGCAAGTCCTGCAGCCAGACGTCCAGCCCCGGGCTGTGCGGTGTGGTCAGGGCGCGTTGATAGAACAACAGATCACCGGCGAACAGCACCCCGGTCTTTTCATCGAATACTGCTAGGTCCGCACCGCTGTGGCCGCTGAGCGCCAACAGACGCAAGGGGTGGCTGCCAAACACCTGCTGGCCGGGCTCAAGCACCTGGTCTGGCAAGCGCACCTGAGTGCCGCGCATCCAGTCACCCACCAGCCGGTACATGTTTTCGGCCAAGGCATCGCCCTGCTCCTTGAGCCGCACACCCGTCCCGGCCAGGGCCCCGACAGGCACATCGGCAAACGCCTGGTTACCCAGCGCATGGTCGGGGTGATGGTGGGTCAACAGCACCTGCACGACCGGCTTGTCGGTCACACGGGCGATGGCCTGGCGCAAGGCCTGGCCGTAACGCAGCGACGGCCCCGTGTCGATCACCACAACGCCGGCTTCTGTGACAATAAACGCGCTGTTGACGATGTTTGCACCATTGCTGCGAGAGAAGTTTTCGGTGCTGCCCTCCAGCATCCAGGTGTCGGTGGCGATCTGGCGCGGCATCAGCCGGTAGTCCAGATCGGCAAGGCTCGGCAGGCTGAACGCAGCCAGCAATAGCACTATCAAGCGCATGGGTGGGTCTCACTCCAGGGCAGCATCGAATTGATTGCCGTTGTTGTCGCGCAAGCGTAGCCGTACCGGGCCGGTATCGCGCAGATCGAAAGAAAGGCTGGGGTTCTCACTCACCGCCGGGTACAACACCAGGGTCGCCAACGAGTGGCCGGCGACGTCGAACAGTTCAGCCTGCTCGATGAAAAACTCCGGTGTGCCCGCCACCAGGCCATTGTCCATGGGGTGCGCAACGTGCACGCGCAGGCGACTGAACCCCTCTCGCGGGTAGCGGCCACCCAGTACCTGGCCCAGGCGCTGCTCCCAGTCAGGTTGGCTACGCACCACGCTGGGCGCCGTACAGCCGCCACCCGCCGCATCGATCAGGGTCGAGCCGACATGCCAGATGCCGTCTTCGGTCTGCACGGCTGCGCGCAAGGCCGTGGCCTGCTCAATACGGATACGGATCGCCAGCCAAGGCAACACATGAGGCCCCGGTTTAAAGTCGACGATTGTCGGCAAGGGGTTGAGCTCTGCCCAGGCAATGATGCGCGTAACCTTACCCGGCACGTCACGCGCATCGATTTGCAGCGGCACCTGGCGGGCGTCCTCGGCAAATGGCGGGGCAATCACGCGCACCCGCGCATCAAAAAGATAGGGGTCGTCCTTGATCCACTGTTTACGGTAGAACTCCCACATCACCGACGGTACCGGGTCCGGCCCTGGCTCAATGGCCTGCACAGGCATACCGAGCATCAGCAGCGCCAGCAGCAACGGCCCGCGGCTCATGGCTCACTCCTCGACGTGCACGCTGTCCAGGTAGCTGCGTACCGCCCAAAGCGCTTCCTGGCTCAGGTAATCTGCCATTTTCGGCATGTACACACGACCGTCGCGCACCGCGCCGTTGCGTACGCGCTCAACAAACCATTCATCGCCGTTCACGCCGGCATCGAGCAGGCGCAGGTCCGGTGCAATACCGCCGGATTTGGCCTCCAGACCGTGGCAGGCGGCGCAGTTCTGGTTATAGGCAGACGCACCGATCGAAACCGCCTTTTCCTGTTGTTCGGTGTTGCGATAAGGGTTTTCCGTGCGCCATTCGCTGCCCAGTTGCTCCAGACCGTCGGTCTTGACCGCCTGGGGAACGACGTTGCCATGGGCGAAGACTGCGCCCGCACTCAACAGGCTGCCCGTCACGATCAGGCTCAACCAGGCTTTCTTTACTGTTTTCATTGTTCTGCCCTCGACTTCTCTGCACGATGCACGCGAAAACCTCTCGACTGAAAGGTTCTGCCGGGCATCTTAGGAAGGCCGCAGAGGTGCCCCCATGCTGCTTTGGTGGTCGCGCCTTACTCCCTTGGTAGTAGGGCTTGTGGGGCAGTGCCAAATCATATCCGGGGTGGGAAGTTTTCCCGGGGCAGGCGGGAGTTTTTCCGTATCACGCAGCGCAGCAGCGTTCCAGTCTATGCAGGCCAAAACCTCCATTGGGAACACTCACCATGACAATAAGATCGTTACCCGCCGCGCTTTCGCCACTGTCCATCGCCGTGCAGACCGTCCTGCTGGTCGGCAGCCTTGCCCTGGCCCCGGCCGCCCATGCCAAGCCCGTGAGCTGGGAAGACATCGCCAACGACCACACGACCACCGAAAACGTCTTGCAGTACGGCATGGGCACCAACGCTCAGCGCTGGAGCCCGCTGGCTCAGGTCAACGACAAGAACGTGTTCAAGCTGACCCCCGCCTGGTCCTATTCGTTTGGCGATGAGAAGCAGCGGGGCCAGGAATCCCAGGCCATCGTCAACGACGGTGTGATCTATGTGACCGGCTCATACTCGCGGGTATTCGCCCTCGACGCCAAGACCGGCAAGCGTCTGTGGACCTACAACCACCGCCTGCCCGACAACATCCGTCCGTGCTGCGACGTGGTCAACCGTGGCGCCGCCATCTACGGCGACAAGATCTACTTCGGCACCCTCGACGCCCGGGTCATCGCACTGAACAAGGACACCGGCAAGGTCGTCTGGAACAAGAAGTTCGGCGACCACAGCGCCGGTTACACCATGACCGGTGCGCCGACCTTCGTCAAAGACCAGAAAAGCGGCAAGGTCCTGATGATTCACGGCAGCTCTGGCGATGAATTTGGCGTGGTCGGCCAACTGTTCGCCCGCGACCCGGACACCGGTGAAGAAGTCTGGATGCGTCCGTTCGTTGAAGGCCACATGGGCCGCCTGAACGGCAAGGACAGCACCCCGACCGGTGACGTCAAGGCGCCGTCCTGGCCGAACGACCCCACCACCGAAACCGGCAAGGTCGAAGCCTGGAGCCATGGCGGCGGCGCCCCTTGGCAGAGCGCCAGTTTCGATCCCGAAACCAACACCGTCATCGTCGGTGCCGGCAACCCTGGCCCGTGGAACACCTGGGCACGTACCGCCAAAGACGGCAACCCACACGACTACGACAGCCTCTACACCTCCGGCCAGGTAGGCGTCGACGCCACCACCGGCGAAGTGAAATGGTTCTACCAGCACACCCCGAACGACGCCTGGGACTTCTCCGGCAACAACGAACTGGTGCTGTTTGACTACAAGGACAAGGATGGCAAGCAGTACAAGGCCACCGCCCACGCCGACCGTAACGGTTTCTTCTACGTGGTTGACCGCACCAACGGCAAGCTGAAGAACGCCTTCCCGTTCGCCGACAACATCACCTGGGCCAGCCATATCGACCTCAAGACCGGTCGCCCGGTCGAAAACCCGGGGCAGCGTCCAGCCAAGCCTGAGCCAGGCCAGACGAAGGGCAAGCCGGTCGAAGTCTCGCCGCCGTTCCTGGGTGGCAAGAACTGGAACCCAATGGCCTACAGCCAGGACACCGGTTTGTTCTACGTGCCGTCCAACCAGTGGAAAGAGGAATACTGGACCGAAGAGGTCAACTACAAGAAAGGCTCGGCGTACCTTGGCATGGGCTTCCGTATCAAGCGCATGTACGAAGACCACGTCGGCTCGCTGCGAGCCATGGACCCGACCACCGGCAAGATGGTCTGGGAACACAAAGAGCGCCTGCCGCTCTGGGCCGGTGTACTGGCCACCAAGGGCAACCTGGTGTTTACCGGTACCGGTGACGGCTTCTTCAAGGCCTTCAACGCCAAGACCGGTGAAGAGCTGTGGAAATTCCAGACCGGTAGCGGCATCGTTTCGCCGCCCATTACCTGGGAGCAAGACGGCGAGCAGTACATTGGCGTAACCGTCGGCTATGGCGGCGCGGTACCACTGTGGGGTGGCGACATGGCCGAGCTGACCAAGCCGGTGGCACAGGGTGGTTCGTTCTGGGTGTTCAAGATCCCGGCCTGGGACACCAAGACCGCTCAGCGCTGATGTGAACCTCAGGGGCGCCTCTGGCGCCCATCGCCAGCAATGTCGGCAGCTACCGCAACGCGTTGTAGCTGCCGGCTTGCCAGCGATAGCCCTCTCACTGCCCCAGGAGACTCCCATGAAGTACCTTCCACTGCTGCTCGCCGTGGCCATGAGCCCCGTCTTCGCCGCCAGTAGCGACACCGGCGACGACACGCCGTTGACGATCAACGGCTGCGTCATCCAGCCCGAAAGCCAGTGCCCCGATGCAGACCTGCGCAATGCCGACCTGAGCAACCAGGACCTGCGCAAGATGAACCTGGCGGGCGCGGATCTGCGCGGGGCCAACCTGCGGCACGCCCGCCTCGACCTGGCCAACCTGGAAAAAGCCAACCTGCAAGGCGCCAACCTGACCCGCGCCAGCCTGCAACAAAGCAACCTGCGCCTGGCTGACCTGAGCGGCGCCAACCTGATAGCGGCGCAAGCCTGGGGGGTCTTTGCTCAGGGTGCCAATTTCAACGATGCCAACCTCAGCGCAGCCTACCTGGAGTTTGGTCGACTCTCCGGTGCCAAGCTGCACAAGGCCAACCTGCAAGCTGCGGACCTGGAAATGACCTGGCTGAGCAAAGCCGACCTCAGGGGCGCCAGCCTGGTCGATGCCAACCTGCAAGAAGCCAAACTGGGTGAGAGCAACCTGGAACAGGCCGACCTGCGCGGCAGTCGCCAGCACTATGCGAATTTTCAGGACAGCAATATGGAGGCCTGCCAAGGCTGCCCGGTTTCGTGGGACTAAGCGGCAATCCGCAGCAGGCCGGCGTCAATCGCCAGGTGCACCAGCTCGGCCTGCGAGCTGACCTGCAGTTTGCTCTTGAGCAAGGTCAGGTAGTTGGAAACGGTCTTGGCGCTGATACACAACTGCTCGGCAATGAGCCGGCTCGGCGTACCTTTAGCCAGCATCAGGAAGATCTCCGTCTCACGCTGCGTGAGGCCGCGAAGGCGTGCGTCGCCTGCCTGCATAGGGTGGGACTGGCAGGCCAGTTGGGTCGCCAAGGACTGTTCGATGTAGGCATGCCCGGACAGCACCCGACGAACCGCTTCCACCAGTACCTGAGGTTTCACGGCTTTGGACAAGTAGCCGCAGGCGCCGGCATCAAGCGCTTGTCGCACCAGGCTCAATTCGGTGTGTTCGCTGAAAAACAGGATTCGCAACTGCGGTACGCGCTGACGCAGGCGCCGGGTGGTTTCCAGGCCGCTGATACCGGGCAGGTCGAAATCCATGATCAATAACCCTGGCAGTTGCTCCTGCACCCGCTGCAGGGCCTCCTCACCACTGGCCGCCTCGGCAATCAGCAGCTCGGGCAACGCCTGGCGCAAGGTGTGTGCCAGGCCAAGGCGGACCATCGGGTGGTCGTCGACCAGCAAGATCTCCATACAGCCTCCGGCAGTGAGTGGGTTGGTCGTCGCAGACCTTCATGCTAGAGCTGCCACAACGCGCACAATCTAATACTTTGGTACTGCTTTAGCTGTCGATGGTCGCATTCACAAAGCGTCACGACTGGCCTGTAATGAAGGCATAACAAAAATGAGACTGCCGACCATGTTGCGTGCCATGTCCGCCCTCCTCTGCCTGACGCTATCTGCCGTCGTGGCACTGCCGGTGCTTGCCGAAACGCCGCTGTTTTCCAGCGATGGCTACCGCATTGCACTGTATCGAAGCCCCACCCCTGCCCACGCTGAACCGGCGCAAACCCTCGACACCAAACAGTTGCAAAGCCTGCTGCGGGAAACACCGGGGCCTGTGCTGATCGATGTCTACCGCCGCACCTGGTTGCATGGCCAGTTCATCGATAGCGAAGCGCATGCCAACCTGCCCGGTAGCCATTGGCTGGCCAACACCGGAGATGGCGAGTTGAGCGCCGACTGGGCGGCCTACTTCCAGAAACACCTGCACCGCCTGAGCGCTGGCGACCGGCAACGCCCACTGGTGTTCTATTGCCGCTCTGATTGCTGGTTAAGCTGGAACGCGGTCAAACGTGCTGCCAGGCTGGGCTACACCCGGTTGTACTGGTACCGTGACGGCATCGACGCGTGGGAGGCCGCCGGGCTGCCACTGAGCGCTGCAACACCCGAAGTCTTCCCCTGAGTTTCCTGCCTGCGAGCATGACCACAACAATAAGGTGCAAAGCCATGTACAAGATTCTGATCGCCGACGACCACCCGCTGTTTCGCGAGGCCATCCACAATGTGATCAGTGACGGCTTCCCAGGCAGTGAAGTGCTGGAAACCGCCGACCTGGATAGTGCCCTGGCCCTCACTCAGAGCGCCGATGACCTCGACTTGATCCTGCTTGATCTGAACATGCCGGGCATGCACGGTCTCGGCGGGCTGATCAACCTGCGTAACGAGGCCCCCACAGTACCGGTGGTCATTGTCTCGGCTGAACAGGACAAGCAAGTGGTCCTGCAGGCCATCACCTATGGCGCGGTGGGCTTCATCACCAAATCCTCACCACGGTCGCAAATGACCGAAGCCATCGAGCAGATCCTGAACGGCAATGTCTACCTGCCGCCTGACATCATCCGCACCCAGAAAAACACCAGCCGGCGTAGCCAGAGCGAGCCTCAGGGGTTTGCCCCGGAACTGCTCCAGGCGCTGACCCGCAAGCAACTGCTGGTGCTTGAACGAATGACCAAGGGTGAGTCGAACAAGCAGATCGCCTACAACCTCGATATCGCCGAAACCACGGTCAAGGCCCATGTCTCGGCCATTCTGCGCAAGCTCAACGTGCATAACCGGGTGCAGGCGATTCTCAGTGCCGGCGACATCGACTTTACCGCCTACTTGCGACGCTGAGCGGGCAGGTTTATCGCACTCATGCAAAAAGACTATTGAATCAGCGGGCCGCCCTACAGTAAGCTCGGGAACATCAACTGGAGCCAGACATGTCACTTACCACCCTCACTCAAGCACGTCACACCGGTCGCCTCGCGCAGCCGCTGCTGGCTATTGCCGAGTGCGGTACCTGCGCTCCAGCCAGCTTTTATTTTGGGTATTGGTTTAGCCAACGGCGCCGCTGATACCTACACCGGCGCCCACTTCCAAGGGGACGCCAGGCACAGAGAATACTCAACCCCCGGTCGGCTCCCCGACCGGGGGTTTTGTTTTTTGGGCGTCGTACACCACACACATTGAGGAACAGCACATGAACTACAGCACTTATTACCGTTACCCAGGTTGCATCGCGTGGCGATTTAGCCAGTTCCGTTCGGGCCTGCCAGCCGCCGCCGATCGGTCAAACACAGGTGGCAACGACACAGATGATCTTAATCCGGCCCACTGTCGAACACCTCGATAGGGCCGGCTGCGCGGGCCAGAACCCGCTCTTCGCCAAGGATTCCCGAACATGCAATCGTCCAGCCTCGCTCTGCCCCTGACTCACCCGCAACCTCAGGTTGCCGCCAATACCGCTGTTAGCCAGCGCCTGCCCAGCAGCCACATGCTCAAGCAGCACCTGCCGCTATCCAATGCGCTCAGCGCACAGGTCGAGCAGCACCGCCAAGCCGTCAAAGCCATCCTCGAAGGCCGCGATCCACGCCTGTTGGTCGTCGTCGGCCCCTGCTCCATCCACGACCCGCAATCTGCACTGGAATACGCCGAGCGCCTGGCCCATCTGGCCGAACGCGTCGATGACCAGATGCTGCTGGTGATGCGCGCCTACATCGAAAAGCCACGCACTACGGTCGGATGGAAAGGCCTGGTCTATGATCCGCAGCTGGATGGCAGCGATGACATGCACGGCGGCTTGAACCTGTCACGGCGCCTGATGCTGGACATGCTTGCGCTGGGCTTGCCGATTGCCACCGAGTTGTTGCAACCCATGGCCGCAGGCTACTTCGACGACCTGCTGAGCTGGGCCGCCATCGGTGCCCGCACGACCGAGTCACAGGTACACCGCGAGATGGTCAGTGGCCTGGCCCTGCCGGTGGGCTTCAAGAATGGCACCGACGGCAGTATCGGGATTGCCTGCGATGCCATTCGCAGCGCCGCTCATGGCCATCGTCATTTCGGCATCGATGCCCAAGGGCACCCGGCCATCATCGAGACCCTGGGCAATCCGGATACCCACCTGGTATTGCGCGGTGGTCACAAGGGCCCCAACTACGATCGCCAGAGCATTGAGCAGGCCCGCAAAGGGCTGGAAAGCGTCGGCCTGGCGCCGCGTATCATGGTCGACTGCAGCCATGCCAACAGCGGCAAGGACCCGGCCCGCCAACCACAGGTGTTCAACGAGGTGCTGGAGCAGCGCCTGCAGGGTGACCGCGCGCTGGTTGCGGTCATGCTGGAGAGCCATTTGTTCGACGGCTGCCAGGCACTGGGCAAGCAACCACTGCGCTATGGGGTATCGATCACCGACGGCTGCCTGGGCTGGAACAGCACAGAGACGTTGCTCACCAATGCCGCCGACGCACTGCGCGAGAATGCGCGGGAAAAACCCGGCGCAATCCTGTAGGCTCGCCATTTTAACGCCAAGGAGCCCTGTATCATGGCCAAAGCCACTGCCCGTCACATCCTGGTTGCCAGCGAAGCCAAGTGCAACGAACTGAAAGCCGAAATCGAAGCCGGTGCCGACTTCGCTGAAATCGCGAAGAAGCACTCCACCTGCCCGTCCAGCCGCCAAGGCGGCGACCTGGGCAGCTTCGGCCCTGGCCAGATGGTCAAGGAGTTCGACACCGTGGTCTTCAGCGCACCGGTCAATACCGTACAAGGCCCGGTGAAGACCCAGTTCGGTTACCACCTGCTGGAAGTCACCAGCCGCCAGGACTAAACGTCATCGGCATCCAGCGCACGGCCCCTGTGGGTCGTGCGCCTGGCACTGGGCCTGGAAGGATCGCAGTGCGTTGCCCCGCCGTCGTTGCGTACACTGTCAGAACGAACAGACACACACCGCCAAACGATCAGGCCAACCTTCCATGCGGTCAGCATTCTGCTACGTCCTCGCCCTGCTTTTGGTGCCAATCACCGCATTGGCAGCGCCTTCACACGCACTGACCGTCTACGGTGAAGCCCCCCGCTACGCCGCCGGCTTCCAGCATTTCGCCTACACCAATCCCGCTGCTCCGAAAGGCGGGACGATGCGCCGCTCGGCGCTGGAAATCGGCCAGTTCGACCATGTGTTGCCCTACATCGACAAGGGCATCGGCGTCAGCCAGGTAGACGGCTGGTTGTACGCACCCTTGGCGGTGCGCAGCGAAGATGAGCCCTATACCGTCTATGGTTTGGTCGCAGAGCGAATGGAGCGTGGCCCGGATGGCTTATGGTTGCGTTTCTACCTCGACCCGCGCGCGCGCTTTGCCGATGGAACGCCGATTCGCGCTGAAGATGTGAAATACACCTTCGCGCTGCTGATGCGTGAGGGCAACCTGAAGTACCGCACACAGTTTGCCGATGTTGCCGCGGTCGAAGTGGAGCAGCCAGGCCAGGTGCGCTTCCTCTTCAAGAACAATCAGAACCGCACCCTGCCGCTGGACCTGGCAACCCTGCCCGTGCTGCCTGAACACTGGTGGAAAACCCGCGACTTCGCAGCCGGTGGCGGCTTTGAAGCCCCACTGGGCAGCGGCCCCTATCGCATTGCACACATCGACAATGGTCGCAGCGTCACCTTCGAGCGCAATCGCGACTGGTGGGGCAAAGACCTGCCGGTCAATCGCGGACGCTACAACTTCGACCAGATCCGCATCGAGTACTTCGGCGATACCGATGTAGCACGGCAGGTGCTGCGCGGCGGCGGCTACGACTACAACCGCGAGTTTTCTGCCACCGGCTACACCTTGGGCTACAACGGCCCGGCACTGGACGACGGTCGCCTGCAGCGCGCACACCTGGCCCGAGAAGCGCCACAAAGCGCCCAAGGGTTTGTCTTCAACCTGCAACGGCCCGTGTTCCAGGACCGGCGCGTGCGTCAGGCATTGGCCCTGCTCTGGGACTTTGAGTGGAGCAACCGGCAGATGATGCGAAACCTGTACATCCGCCAGAACAGCTACTTTGCCAATACAGCACTGGCGGCAACGAAACCGCCAGATGCAGAAGAGCTGGCCTTGCTCGAACCGTTGCGCGGGCAGATTCCCGATGAAGCCTTCAGCCAGGTGTTCGAGGCGCCGAAAACCGATGGTTCAGGCTTGATCCGCGCCCAGCAACTCCAGGCCCTGGCGTTGCTGAACGCGGCGGGCTGGCGAGCTCAAGGCGACCACTTGGTCAATGCCCAGGGCGAACCCCTGAGTTTCACCTTCCTCAATGCCCAAAACGGCTTTGAGCGCTTGTTGCTGCCGTGGAAGAGAACCCTGGCACAGATCGGCATTACCCTGGACATCCGCCGTATCGACGCCTCGCAGTACATCAACCGCGTGATGGAACGCGACTACGACATGATCGTCACCGGCTACCCCGTATCGCCCTCCCCAGGCCTTGAGTTGTACAACTACTTCGGTTCCGCAGCCGCCGACGACCCAGGTTCAAACAACTACATGGTGCTGCGCGACCCGGCCGTGGACCGTTTGATCGATGGCCTGGTAAAAGCCGCAACCCAGGCGGACATGCTGCGCCATGCGCATGCACTGGACCGGGTGCTGCAATGGAACCACTACTGGATTCCCAACTACTATCCACCGGGCTCCTCTACTGTGTGGTGGAACCGTTTCGGCCAGCCGAAGGTGCAGGCCAGCAACGATGAGGCGCTGGACACCTGGTGGGAAATCAGCCCCACACCACTGACCAACGCACAGATGGCTGAACAGCTTGGCAAGGGCACCGTGGCCGGGAGCAAACCATGACCGGCTATATCCTGCGACGCCTGCTGCTGATCGTGCCGACCCTGCTGATCATCCTGCTGGTGAACTTCGTCATCATCCAGGCGGCACCTGGCGGCCCGGTGGAACAAGCCGTCGCCCGTCTGCAGGGCATCGGTGCTGGCGCCCCGGGTTCCAGCAGCGAAACCCTGCACAGCGGCTCGCGGGCCAGCCGTGGCCTGGACCCCAAGCTACTGGATGACATCAAGCGCCAGTACGGCTTCGACAAATCGGCGCCCGAACGGCTCTGGCTGATGCTGAGCAACTACGCCCGGCTCGACTTCGGCAAGAGCTTCTTTCGCGGCGCGACCGTCACCGACCTGATCCTCGAGAAAATGCCGGTCACGCTGTCCTTGGGCTTCTGGGCGACCTTGATTACCTACCTGGTTTCCATCCCCCTGGGCATTCGCAAGGCGGTGCATCATGGCAGTGCCTTCGACGCCTGGAGCAGCACATTGATCGTGATTGGCTATGCCTTGCCGGCCTTTCTCTTCGCCCTGCTGTTGATCGTGTTGTTCGCCGGCGGCACCTCACTGAACTGGTTCCCGGTACGCGGCCTGGTCTCGGAGAACTTTGCCGAGCTGAGCCTGCTGGGCAAAGTGGCCGACTACTTCTGGCACCTGGTATTGCCGGTCGGCGCCTTGGTGATCGGCGGCTTCGCCACCTTGACCCTGCTGACCAAGAACGCCTTTCTCAACGAAATCACCCGCCACTATGTACTCACCGCCCGGGCCAAGGGGCTGAGCCAGCGGCGGGTGCTGTATGGCCATGTGTTCCGTAACGCGATACTGCTGGTGGTGGCCGGCATTCCGCAGGCACTGATCTCGGTATTTTTCGCCGGTTCGCTGTTGATCGAGGTGATTTTCTCCCTCGATGGCCTGGGCCGCATGAGCTACGAAGCCGCCGTATCACGGGATTACCCGGTGGTATTCGGCTCGCTGTTCATCTTCACCCTGTTCGGCCTGCTGATCCGCTTGCTGGGCGACCTGTGCTACACCCTGGTCGACCCGCGCATCGACTTCGCGACGAGGAGCGCATGATGTTCAAGCCTTCACCGCTAGCCCTTCGGCGCTTCCAGCGTTTTCGGCGCAACCGTCGTGGCTGGTGGTCGCTGTGGCTGTTCATCGGCCTTTTTACCCTGTGCCTGGGGGCTGAGCTGATCGCCAACGACAAACCCTTGCTGCTGGGCTACAAAGGCGACCTGTATTTCCCAGCCTTCAAGCGCTACACCGAACAGGATTTTGGCGGGCAGTTGCCCTTTCAGCCCGACTACCGCAGCCAGTACGTGCGCCAGTTGATCGCGCAACAGGGTGGCTGGATGCTCTTTGCGCCGATCCCCTTCAGCGCCGACACCCCCAACTACGACCTGCTGCAACCTACCCCCAGCCCGCCGTCGACAGACAACTGGCTAGGCACCGACGACCAGGCCCGCGATGTGTTGGCGAGGGTGCTCTACGGCACGCGAGTATCGATCCTCTTTGCCTTGGCGCTGACCGCCGTCAGTACGCTGATTGGCGTTGCCGCTGGCGCACTGCAGGGCTATCACGGTGGTTGGGTCGACCTGATCGGTCAACGCCTGCTGGAAGTCTGGTCGGGCTTGCCGGTGCTGTACCTGCTGATCATTCTCTCTGGTTTCGTCGAACCGAACTTCTGGTGGCTGCTGGGGATCATGGCCCTGTTCTCCTGGCTGGCCCTGGTGGATGTCGTACGTGCCGAATTCCTCCGTGGGCGCAACCTGGAATACGTGTTGGCAGCACGGGCCATGGGCCTGCCTGATCGGCTGGTGATCCTCCGGCATATCCTGCCCAACGCCATGAGTGCCACCCTCACCTACCTGCCATTCATTCTCACCGGGGCCATTTCGACCCTTACCGCCCTGGACTTCCTTGGCTTTGGCATGCCTGCCGGCAGCGCCTCGCTGGGCGAACTGGTGAACCAGGGCAAACAGAACCTGCAGGCACCGTGGCTGGGCTTCACCGCCTTCTTCGCCTTGGCGCTGATCCTGTCACTGTTGGTGTTCATTGGCGATGCCTTGCGCGAAGCCTTCGATCCTCGGGCCTGAGCGGTGCATAATTCCTGACCCGGCCCCAAGGAGCGGTTCATGCACGACAGCGACAACCTCAAGGACTATCAGCGGGTACGCTTACTGGCGATTCGCTCGCTGTTCGAAATCATCGAGCAATCCAGCGAAGGCACGGTGATCGTTGACCGCGATGCACGCATCGTCTGGATGAACGAGCGCTATGCCCGCCGCTTCGGCCTGGAGGATGCCAGCAGCGCCATCGGCCAACCGTGCGAAGCGGTGATCCCCGGCACCCTGATGCGTGAAGTGGTCAGCAACGGGCGCCCCATACTGCTCGACATGCTCGACACCCCCAAAGAACCGCTGGTGGTGATGCGCCTGCCCATTCAGGATGCCAAAGGCGGCGTGATCGGCGCCATTGGCTTCGCCTTGTTTGATGAGCTGCGCAGCCTCTCGCCATTGCTCAAGCGCTATTCGAGCATGCAGCAGGAACTGGCCTCGACCCGCTCGCTGCTGCAGGCGCGCCAGGCCAAGTACAGCTTCGCCCAGTTCATTGGCACCAGCGCGGCAACCCTCGAGATCAAACGCCGTGCCCGACGCGGTGCAGGCAGCGACTCCCCGGTGCTGCTGCTCGGCGAAACCGGCACCGGCAAGGAACTCCTGGCCCATGCCATTCACGCGGCCTCACCGCGTGCGCACAAGGCGTTTGTCAGCATCAACAGCGCGGCCATCCCCGAGGCCTTGCTGGAAGCCGAGTTCTTCGGCACGGCGCCAGGCGCCTTTACCGGTGCAGACCGCAAGGGCCGCCCCGGCAAACTGCAGATCGCCCAAGGCGGCACCTTGTTCCTCGACGAAATTGGCGACATGCCGTTGCCGCTACAGAGCAAGCTGTTACGTGTACTGCAAGAGAAAGAGTACGAACCCGTTGGCTCCAACCAGGTGATGCGCAGTGACGTACGGATCATCGCGGCCACGTCGACAAACCTGGAGGCTGCCATGGCCAATGGCAGCTTCCGTGCCGACCTGTATTACCGGCTCAATGTCTTGCCGATCAATGTGCCACCGCTGCGCGCACGGCTGGAAGATCTGCCGGCCCTGAGCGAGGCGATTCTGGAAGACCTGGGCAGCCAGCATGAGCTGGAGGCCGAGGCCCAGGCGCTGCTGCTCCGGCATGCCTGGCCGGGCAACATACGTGAACTGCGCAACGTACTGGAGCGAGCGACCTTGCTGGCCGATCATCCACGACTCGGCGCGAGCGACATCCAGGCCGCCTTGGGCACCTTGGCACCGCTGGCGCAACAAGCGCCACAGAAAACCTACAAACAGGCCTGCGAAGATTTCGAGCGGCAGTTACTGACCGATACGTTGGCGCAGTGCGCAGGCAACGTGCCAGAAGCCGCCAGACAACTGGGCCTTGGCCGTTCGACCCTGTACAAGAAAATGGTTGCGCTGGGGTTGTGATCATCGCCGGCCTTGCGCGCAGCGCTTGTCTCCATAAAGAGAAACACCGTCTCTTTATAGAGACAGAAGCTATACAGCGCTAATCCGGCTGATTTCCAGCGCCACAGCGCACTCAGGCCAATCACTTGTCTCTGTTCAGAGAAAATAGCGCCTCGCATTGCGCTCAAAAACAATAAAACCCTTATATTTCAATACCTTGTAAAACTGGCACGAATCCCGCTATCTCCGTCGCATCAACAAAAACAAGATGCCTCAAGGAGACACTCGATGAGTGTAATCATCGCCCTGGCAGCGCTTGCGCTGCTGATGCTGGCTGCTTACCGTGGTTATAGCGTTATCCTGTTCGCCCCCATCGCCGCGCTTGGCGCGGTGTTGCTGACAGACCCTTCTGCCGTTGCACCCGCCTTTACCGGGGTGTTCATGGAGAAAATGGTCGGGTTCATCAAGCTCTACTTCCCGGTGTTTCTGCTGGGTGCCGTATTCGGCAAGCTGATTGAACTGTCCGGCTTTTCCCGCTCGATTGTCGCTGCAGCCATACGCGTCCTCGGTACCCGCCAGGCAATGCTGGTGATCGTACTGGTCTGCGCCCTGCTGACCTATGGTGGCGTTTCGCTGTTCGTGGTGGTTTTCGCCGTCTACCCGTTCGCGGCCGAAATGTTTCGCCAGAGCAACATCCCCAAGCGGCTGATCCCGGCCACCATTGCCCTGGGCGCGTTCTCCTTCACCATGGACGCCTTGCCCGGCACCCCACAGATCCAGAACATCATCCCCAGTACCTTCTTCAACACCACCGCCTGGGCAGCGCCGTGGCTGGGGCTGATCGGTACGGTGTTCGTTTTCTGTGCCGGCATGCTTTACCTGCAACGCCAACGCAACAAGGCCCAACGGGCCGGCGAAGGTTACGGCACGGATTTGCGCAACGAGCCCGAAACAGCCACCGACCTGACCCTGCCCAACCCGCTGTTGGCCCTGTCGCCACTGGTGTTGGTGGGGGTGATGAACCTGCTGTTTACCCACTGGATTCCCGCCTGGTACGGCAAGACCCATAGCTTGAGCCTGCCCGGCATGAGCACCCCGGTACAAAGCGATATCGCCAAGCTCACCGCAATCTGGGCGGTAGAAGCCGCGTTGCTGATTGGCATTCTGATGGTGCTGGTGTGCGGCTACAGGGCCATTCGCACGCGCCTGGCAGAGGGCACCAAGAGCGCCGTCAACGGTGCCTTGCTGGCCGCGATGAATACCGCGTCGGAGTACGGCTTCGGTGCAGTCATCGCCTCGCTGCCGGGCTTTCTGGTGCTGGCCGATGCGCTCAAGAGCATTCCCAACCCACTGGTCAACGAAGCCGTCACCGTCACCCTGCTGGCGGGCATTACCGGCTCTGCGTCCGGCGGCATGAGCATCGCCCTGGCAGCCATGTCGGAGACGTTCATCGCTGCCGCCAACGCCGCGAACATTCCGCTGGAAGTACTGCACCGCGTGGCTTCGATGGCCAGCGGTGGCATGGACACCCTGCCCCACAACGGCGCGGTGATTACCTTGCTGGCAGTCACCGGGCTAACCCACCGCGAAGCCTACAAGGACATTTTCGGCATCACCCTGATCAAGACCCTGGCGGTATTCGTGGTTATCGCCACTTTCTACGCCACGGGCATCGTTTAAGGAGCACAACATGAACTTCAACGGTAAAACCGCATTGGTGACCGGCTCTACCAGTGGTATTGGCCTGGGGATCGCGCAGGTATTGGCCCAAGCCGGTGCCAACCTCATACTCAACGGCTTCGGTGACGCCAGTGCGGCCATCGCCGAGGTTGCCCGTCACGGCACCCGCGTGGGCCACCACCCCGCCGACCTGAGTGATGTGCAGCAGATCGAAGACCTCTTCGCCTATGCCAACCGCGAGTTCGGGGGTGTCGATATCCTGGTCAACAATGCCGGCATCCAGCACGTTGCGCCGGTTGAGTCCTTCCCCACCGAGCGCTGGGACGCGATCATCGCGCTCAACCTGTCGGCCGTGTTCCATAGCACGCGGCTGGCACTGCCGGGCATGCGCCAACGCAACTGGGGGCGGATCATCAATATCGCCTCGGTGCATGGCCAGGTCGGCTCGGTGGGTAAAGCCGCCTATGTTGCGGCCAAGCACGGGGTGATCGGGCTGACCAAGGTGGTTGGGCTGGAAACCGCCACGACCCCGATCACCTGCAATGCTATCTGCCCTGGCTGGGTGCTGACGCCGCTGGTGCAAAAGCAGATCGACGACCGCGCCGCAGGTGGCATCGATCCGCAGCAGGCGCAACACGATCTGTTGGCCGAGAAGCAGCCGTCACTGGCCTTCGTCACCCCCGAACACCTGGGCGAGCTGGTAGCGTTCCTCTGTAGTGAGGCTGGCAGCCAGGTTCGCGGCGCCGCCTGGAACATCGACGGCGGCTGGCTGGCCCAGTAAGGCAGGTGCTTTGCCAGACGGGCTGCGGCCAACACAGCAATTCTGGCTGTCAGCCCCGAGGTTGGCGAATACACTGTTCTCAGGACGATAACAAAGAGGACATGGCATGAACGAGGTGCTCTGGCGCCCGACCGAGGCGCAAATCCAGGCCAGCCCGATGGATGCCTTTCGTCGGCAGATCAACCGTCGCCATGGGGTGCACCTTGACGACTACCATGACCTGCACCGCTGGAGCATCGAGCAGCGCGAGGCCTTCTGGCAGGCCCTGGCCGACACGTTCGAGGTGCGCTGGCATCAGCCACCCCGGCAAGTGCTCGAGGAAGGCCCGCACATGCCCGATGCTCGCTGGTTCAGCGGCGCGACCCTGAATTTCGCCGAGCACCTGTTGCGCCGCGACGACCTCCGCCGTGACAACTGCGCCGTGGTGTCTCTGCGCGAAGACGGCAGCCGTTTCACCCTCAGCCACACGGAGCTGGCCGCCCAGGTTGCAGGGCTGCAGCGCAGTTTCAAGGCGATCGGTATCGGTGTCGGCGACCGTGTCGCGGCCTGTCTGCCTAACACCTGGCATACCCTGGTGGCGATGCTCGCCTGCACCAGCCTGGGCGCCGTCTGGTCGTGCTCCTCGCCAGAGTTCGGTACCCATGGCATTGTCGACCGCTTTGGCCAGATCGAACCCAAACTGCTGATCGTCTGCGCGGGTTATCACTACGCCGGCAAAGACATCGACCAGACCGATAAAATCAACGAGGTACTGGCCCAGTTGCCAAACCTTGAGCAGGTGCTGGTGCTGCCGTACACCCGCACGCAAGCGCAGACTGCGGACTTCCACTGCGCGGCCAAGGTCAGCCTGTGGGACGACTTCTATCAGCCAGGCGGTACACCGACGTTTACGCCCCTGCCGTTCGACCACCCGCTCTACATCCTGTACTCCAGTGGGACTACCGGTGTGCCCAAGTGCATCGTTCATTCGGCCGGAGGTGTGCTGCTGCAACACCTGAAGGAACATGGCCTGCACAACAGCCTTGGCCCAGGCGACACCCTGTTCTACTACACCACCTGTGGCTGGATGATGTGGAACTGGCTGGTCAGCGGCTTGGCCCTGGGCGCGACGCTGGTGCTGTACGATGGCTCGCCGCTGTACCCTGACGCGGGGCGCCTGCTCGACCTGATCGACAGCGAGTCAATCAGCGTGTTCGGCACCAGCGCAAAGTACCTGACTGCACTGGAGCATGAAGGCCTGCAACCGCGGCTCAGCCACCGTCTGGAGCGCTTGCGCCTGCTACTGTCCACCGGCTCGCCGTTGTCACCGCAGAGCTATGACTACGTGTACCGCGCGTTCAAGCACGACCTGCATCTGGTGTCGATGTCGGGCGGTACCGACATCGTCTCCTGTTTCGTGATCGGCAACCCCACCCTGCCCGTAAGGCGTGGCGAGATCCAGTGCAAGAGCCTGGGCATGGCAGTAGAGGTCTGGAACGATGAGGGCCACCCGGTGATTGGCGAAAAAGGCGAGCTGGTCTGTACCCGACACTTCCCGGCGATGCCGTTGGGGTTCTGGAACGACCCGCAGGCCGAGCGTTTCAAGGCGGCCTACTTCAGCCAGTTTCCCGGTGTGTGGGCACAGGGCGACTATGCCGAGGAAACGGCCAGCGGCGGCATTATCATCCACGGCCGCTCCGACGCCGTACTCAACCCCGGCGGCGTGCGCATCGGTACGGCTGAGATCTACCGTCAGGTAGAAAAGATCGACGAGGTGCTGGAAAGCGTCGCCATCGGTCAACACTGGCAGGACGATGTTCGGGTGGTGCTGTTCGTCCGGCTGCGCGACGGTATCGTCCTCGATGATGCCCTGCAAACACGCATCCGCCAGACCATCCGTGCCAACACGACACCACGGCATGTACCCGCAGTGATTGTGGCGGTCAGCGATATCCCACGCACCATCAGCGGCAAGATCGTCGAGTTGGCAGTACGTAATGTGGTTCACGGTCAGCCGGTGAAAAATACCGATGCCTTGGCCAACCCCGAAGCACTGGCACATTTTCGCGACCGCGCAGAGCTGCGCGATGAGGCATAATCGGCGCTTTTCTCAGGCGTCACAGAGGTACCTACAGCCATGAAAGCACAGGCCCGCCATATTCTGGTCAAAACCGCCGAAGAGGCCGAGCAACTCAAGCAACGCATTGCCAAGGGCGAAGCCTTTGACGTGCTGGCCAAAAAGTTCTCCACCTGCCCTTCCGGCAAGCGCGGCGGCGATTTGGGCGAAGTGCGCCCCGGGCAGATGGTCGGTGCAATTGACCAGGTAATTTTCAAGAAACCCCTGCGTACCGTGCACGGGCCGATCAAGAGTAAATTCGGTTACCACCTGGTGCAGGTGTTCTTCCGCGACTGAACCCGGCCCGGGCTTCTCCAGCGGCGAGCCGCGGTAACCGTTCACCACCTGTCATTTCTGTCAGTTGTCAGTTTCGGCCATTGGGTTATACCCCTTGGAGCACACAGACGTGCGCCATTGAGGTACTCAAGCATGCGAAAATTTCGCTGGCTCATGACCCTCGGGGCCTTGCCCCTGTTGGGTGACGCCGCTTTTGCAGCCTGCAGCTTCGCCCCGGGGAGTGGCGACGATGCTTACGTGTGTGACAGTGGCATCGCTGCATCACTGTCCGACACCTCAGGCGACAACAGCCTGCTGATGCCCACGGATGGCACCGGCAGTATTACGGGCAACGTGACCTTTGGCGCTGGACGTGATCGGGTGCAGATTGATTCCGGCACCATTGCGGGCAACGTCGGCCAAGGGGGCGGTATCGACACCTTCGTCATGAACGGAGGACAGATCCAATCACTCACCCAAGGCGATGGCCTCGATACTTTTCTCATGAGCGGTGGGCGCATCGTCGGCGCGTTCGAGGATGGCGACTACGCCATCATGACGGGTGGCCGGATTGGCCGCGTGAACATGAAACTGGACGACAACCTGTTCGACATGTCCGGGGGCAGCATCGACGGCAACCTGGTGGCCGGCTTCGGCAACGATACGATCCTCCTCAGCAATGGCAACATCGGCGGCAACATCAGTCTCAGCGGGGGTACCGACAGCGTGACCATCAGCGGCGGCGAGGTCGGTGGCGACGTACTGCTGAGTTTCGGTAACGACCGTTTCATCTGGAAAGACGGCGGTGTAATCCGCGGCAGCGTGCAAACAGGCCCTGATGATGATCAGGCATTGCTGATCAACCTTGATGAAACACATCTGGCCACTACCCGGCTGATTGATGGCGGCGATGGCAATGACCACCTGATCTTCGACACCAGTAGCCCGGAGAACGGCGCGCGTTATGTGGGATGGGAGACCGTGTCATTGAACAATGGCTCGGTGCTCACCTTGAACGATACCCTCTTGCTGGGCGATACAAACAGTGGCACTGGCGTGCTGAACATCGATTCCAGCAGCCAGTTGCTGTCACACAGCGGCGCCGTAGCGCCACTGGCCGCCGGGCAGCACGCCACGCTGAACAATGCAGGGCTGGTCGACCTGAGTGGTGGCAGCGATGCGCAAGGGCGCCTGACACTGACCGGCGATTACATCGGGCTCAATGGGGTTCTCAGACTCAACAGCGTCCTGGCCAGCGATGCAGCCCATTCCGACCGCTTGATCGTCAGCGAAGGCAGCATTTCCGGCACCACAACCTTGCAGGTCAACAACCTGAACGGCGTTGGCGCGCAAACTGCCCAAAACGGGATACAGGTGGTTGAGGCGACAGCCGGCGCAACCAGCAGCGCCGATGCCTTCCGCCTGGGCTCGTCGCTGTCTGCCGGTGCGTATGAGTACTACCTGTTCAAAGGCGGCGTCACGGCGGGCAGCGAGAACAACTGGTACCTGCGCTCGAGCGTGATCGCCCCCGTCACAACGGCGGAGCCGGGTGAGGCGCCGCCCGCCCTGAGTGTGCCGGTCGCGGCCCCTGGAACCCCGGCATTACCGACAGCGATCGCCGGTGAGAGCATCCCCCTTTACCGCGCAGAGGTGCCACTGTATGCGGCAGCAAGCCGTGCAGCTGCGCTGCTGCCGCGCCTGACCCTGAGTACGTTCCATGAGCGCCAGGGTGAACAGAACCTGCTCAACGAAACCGGGCCGATTGCCGCCGGTTGGGCGCGAACTGTTGGTGATCAACTGCGGCAACGTTGGTCTGGTACGGTTACCCCGAGCCTTGACGGCGATCTGCGCGGCTATCAGGTGGGGCATGATCTGTATGCCGCGCTCGACAATGACGGCTACCGCCACCACCTGGGGCTGTACCTCGGTCATGCCCGGCTCACGGGTGATATCAGCGGTTTTGCCTTGGGTTTCACCGACAATCACGTCGGTGACGTGCGCCTGGATGGCGATAGCATAGGCGCCTATTGGACGCTGGTCGGCCCGCAACAGTGGTACCTGGATGGCGTGCTGCAGTACACCGACCTGGACGGTCGCACCCGCTCAGATCGCGGCGTCACATTGGACCTGAACGGCCACACGATTACCGGCTCGCTGGAAAGCGGCTATCCATTGCCCTTGAACAGCCGGTGGGTGGTGGAACCGCAGGCACAACTGATCGTCCAGTCGGTCAGCCTGCACAGTGCCAATGATGGGATCTCACGGATCAGCTACGACAACCAGCACGACATCAGCGCGCGCGTGGGCGCACGCCTTAAAGGCCATTTCCAGGCCGGTCGAGTACCCGTGCAACCTTACCTGCGCAGTAACATCTGGCAGAGCTTCGGCGGGCGCGACAGCGTCAGCTTCGACGCTGCCGATGCGATCAAGACAGATCACAAAAGCACCTGGATGGATGTCGGCGCAGGCCTCAGCGCCCAGCCAAGCCCCTCCCTCAGCGTTTACGCCAGCCTGGATTACGGCTACAACCTCGACAGCCGCCAACAGGAACAGGTCGGCGCCAACCTCGGCCTGCGTGTGAGGTGGTAGCGGGTCTCACGCGCGGCGGGCAGCCAGCAGACCAACACCTGCGCAGGCAAGCAACGACGCACTGACGCGGTTGAACAGCCGGCGCCGAGCCGGCTGGCTGAACCAGCGCTGCATGTACGCCCCCAACCAGGCATAAATAGCAATGGCCAACCATTCCAGCAGCAGGAACAAGCCACCCAATACCGCAAACTGTTCACTGACTGCAGTGTCGCTGGACACATTGACGAACTGTGGCAGGAACGCGGTGAAGATCAAAATGGCCTTGGGGTTGCCAGCTGCGACCCAGAATTCCTGACGCGCCAGGCGCAGGGTACCGGCATCGCGCTCCACGGCCACGCCGTCTTGCCCGACCGGCGCCCACCACAACTGCCAGGCGATGTAGAACAGGTAGGCCGCCCCCAGCACCTTGATCATCAGGAACAAATACTCACTGGCGTGCAAGACCACGGCCAGCCCGGTCGCGGCCAGGGCGATCATCCCGGCAAAGGCCAGCAGGCGACCGGCACCCGCCACGCAAGCGGTACGCAGACCGTAGCGGCTGGCGTTGTTAAGGGACAGCAGGTTGTTGGGCCCCGGCGCCATGTTCAAGGCAAAGCAGGCGGGCACAAACAGCAAGAGGCTCGAGATGTCCATGGGCCACTCCAAAAACCTCAAGACTCTCGCCTGGCCGACCTCACGTCAAGCGCGGCCAACTCCAGAAAGGAGAAATGCCCATTCAACCAGCCGCCGGTATCGATATGCCAGACATTACCGAGCACCCGCACTGATGGCCCTGGCGTATGCCCGACAATCAGCGCCCGCAAACCCGCGACAGGTGTCGGGTCATTCTGCTGCAAGCGCCGACGGGACCACTGGCAAATGTCCTGCGCGGCTTTCACCGGACCAACAGCCAGTTGATCACACCACGCCTGCCAACTGGGACACGGGCAGTCGGCGTGCAGCACACCGACCGGGCCAGCAAGCGTGTCGATCTCCAACGCCAGCGGCAAACGGGCAAATTGCTCGGCATATCGGGCCTGCTCTGCGGCAGGGCTGTCCAGGAACCAGGCACCACCATTGGCCCGATACAATTCAACATCGAGCCACTGTCCTTGAACATGGGCCACGGCAAGCGCCTCGTGATTGCCCTGCACGGCAAAGAACCAGGGGCGCTGCAACCAGGCAAGCACCTCTTCGCTGTTTGGCCCGCGATCAACCAGATCGCCCACGCTGAACAGGCGGTCCCTGCTGGCATCGAAGCCAATCAATGCCAGTGCCTGCTCCAACCGCCGAAAATGGCCGTGAATATCACCGACCGCGAAATCCCGGCCCCGTTCATTACGCGCAACGCGCTGCAAGCGTCCCACCGCGCCCCTCCTGCTGATACGAGGCTCAGGTTTTCACGAAGACAATCCAGGACGGCGAAGAGTCGATGATCTGCTCCTCGAACGCGAGCTGAACCTGGCCAAGGCCGAAAGGGGCTATTTACTTCAAGCATAGCCCGCCCTGAACACGTGCCTTCACGCCTCAGGCAAGCCAATCCGTGAACGGAGGTTTGCAAACGGGGAACTACAGGCACTCGTACACAGCACGTTTAACCGATGCATGCCAAGGCGCGCCCTCATAGAAGGAAATCAGGCTGCCCTCACCTTGCCGATGAACCTCAAGGTAGTCACTGGCAGTCACGCTGCCTGACACGCTGAGCTCATAGCCTCTGGAGATCGCCTTGCGATCCACCTGAGCATGCTGCTGTTGCTGCCAACGCGCCATGACACACGCGCTATAGTCGTCCGGCGACTTTGCCGAGCGCTCTGAAATCGTTGGGGAATTGGGCGTGAGGGCCACTGGCAATGAGCATCCCGCCAGGAGCACGCTGATCATCGCGGCGACGACTGTCTTCTGCATGGCACACCTTGAGCAAAAGCCGGCACTTTAGATCAAAGCGGCGGGGTTGTGACCTCACCAAAGGTCTAGCTAGGGCGGATAGGCGGCAGCGGCTATTAGCGCACGGCGTGACTGCTGACTTTTCGATTACATCACTTTCACGCAGCCTTCACAGCCCAACGCCTAAGGTCGCAACTGCTCCTTTGGAAACTCCACATCAGCCCGCCTCCCCTAGCGGGCTTTTTTTTGCTCGCCAGGGCTTGAATGCGTGTGGGGACTGGCGGTAGGCATTACAGCGTTGCCATTCAGCATCAGGTTATTGCGATTGCCGGTTCAGGCATCATGTGATGTTGCCGCAGAAGAGATTGACACTCCCGTCCATCGGGCCGGCCCTCAAGACCAGGACATAGTCCCCAGAGCGAAGCGCAGCCAGTGAAACAGGCGCTATGGTGGACAGCCGCATTGGTGACGACATAGACCTTGTCGTCATCGACTGATTCATCTCATAGACCGGCTTTGGCCCCATGCGCTCACACGTCCCTGAGTAGATATACGTGTCGATGTGCACAGGTAATGCCGTACCGCTTGGCACCCCGCCCAAAACAATCGAAAGCCCCGTCCTGTTTCCCGTCGTTGGCGACAACAACGCTGATGCCACATGGCCCGTGTTGTACTGAGTGGCGTTAAGAGCAACGTTGACCACCTGATGATCACCCGCTGTTGCCACGCCTGAGAGCAAGCCGGCTGTCACCAGCAATGCCAGTGAGGGTACTCTGTTCATCGTAAGCCTCCTGATTTTTCAGGTTACGTTGACGTGATCCCCCCACTAGATTCTAGTCAGCCAGCATCGGCGTGATTATCTTTCGACGACCGGTCCCACGCTACGCCCAAATGACCGTCTCGCTATTGATTATCGGTAGTCGATCAGGGTTGATTTCACGCTCACAATGAAGAAACGTCTGAGTTCTCTCGACATCAAAAGCCCGCATGGCCCTCTGCTTCATGATCAGGGATGAAACCCCGAAGTGCCCGCACTCCGGGCATACGAGCTCAATGCCATCCATTTCAGAGTCCACTTCCCGCGCGTCTGCAGAACAGATCAAGCACTTCATGGTTATCCCCTTAATCAGCACCACACTATAGCCTCGCAACTGCTGATAATTCCTGGTTACGATGCCGCAGATCCGGAGCGTGGCGAAGGATACGGCCCCTTCCCAGATACCCCCAGTGCGCGCTGCTGGTAGTGTTGCACGGCCCGCATCAGCGACTCGGCTTCCAGGCGAAGACGCTCAACCTCTTCAGGTGGCGTCGATGAATCTCTAGCCTTGTGATACGCGCAAACAGCCTCAAGGGCTCTTTTTAGAAGCTGCTCACCCGCCTTCATCATCTCGGTCAGATCCATGGTGCAGCCCCCAGGCTTGCTCGCTCGTCTGGAGTATAGGCAGCGATCTGGCTGCCCCCTGCATTTAGGCGCTAATGCCCTGTACCCCAGGGTCCTGGAAAGTGTATCTGTGCCGTATACCCACCGATCATCCGCCACAGATACACTTTGCAAAAAAACAGCGCTTGAAGAATCAAAGCGGTTATTTCTAGTCTGTCATCAGTGACGCCGGGCCCCTCTGACGGCATGCAGCCGCCATGTCGGAGTCATAGTTGGTAAAACTACGACTAACAGGAGAGGCTCATGACTGTCTTACATTCGATCATCTTCGCTGATGTGCTGGGCACTGCCGCCTGGCTCTGGCTGACTTTCCTTGCGATCGTCATCGCATTACTCGCCTTTGACCTCGGCGTCCTGCATCGCGAACACCGAGAAATCAATGTAAAGGAGAGTTTGCTACTGTCGGCGGGCTACATATCCATGGGCTTGCTTTTCTCCGTCTGGGTCTACTTCCAGAAGGGGGCCGACGCCAGTATGGATTACCTGACCGGCTTCTTGATCGAGAAGTCGCTCTCGATGGATAACGTTTTCGTCATCGCATTGATTTTCGGATTCCTGGCCATTCCCCGGGCACTTCAGCATCGCGTACTGTTCTGGGGAATCATGGGTGTGATCGTGCTCCGGGCCATCATGATTGGCTTGGGCGCTGCTTTGATCGCCGAGTTCAGCTGGGTTCTTTATATATTCGGCGCCTTCCTGCTGTTCACGGGTGTTAAAATGCTTTTTGCGTCGGTTAACGATCAACCCGATCTGGAGAACAATCGATTCGTCAAATTCCTGCGCAGCCATCTGCGCATAACAGAGCGCCTTCACGGACAATCGTTCTTCATTCGTCAAGCGGACAAGACAGGCAAGAAGGTGCTCTGGATTACACCCTTGTTCCTGGCGTTGATTCTGATTGAATGTGCCGACCTGGTATTTGCCATTGACAGTGTTCCCGCCATCTTCTCAATCACCCAAGATACCTTTGTCATTTACACATCAAATATCTTTGCCATCTTGGGCCTTCGCGCACTGTACTTTGCACTTGCCGCGATGATTCATCGTTTTACCTACCTGAAATACGCCTTGGCTCTGGTGCTCGTGTTCATCGGCGCAAAGATCTTTCTACACGACATCGTCGGCAAGGTACCTGCTGCAGTATCGCTAAGCGTCACACTTGCGTTGCTCACAGGTGGGGTATTGTTGTCACTGTGGAAGACGCGAGTACGGGCAGGCGATGAAGGCGATCACTGAATTGAGAGCCTGAGCGTGTAGCGCGTGAAACAGGAATTCGACCTGTGAAGGTCGCCCCCACCAATGGCGACCTCTCATCACCAAACGGGGCATTCACGACCGGAAGCCGTATAACTGCCGTCATACCCATGTATCCCTCCTGCGCGAATGCAGCAGGGATACGTTATTGTTCATTAAGGGTTGAAAGTCCACGTCCCTTTGCTAGTATCAACAACAACCTCGACAACATCACAGCGTCGATATTCGATGTTGTAGCTATAAGTAATCGTTTTACCAAAAGGCAAGCTTACTGGCTTTTTGGGATTAGCCATGCTTTCCGTACACTGATTGCGATTTACTATGACGCCATTGATCGTTAAGTCGTCCGCAACACTCACTATATTCACTGTGCGATACGGCGTTCTGACAGCGCCATACTTAAACAGTCTTTCATCGACATTTATTTTGACGGGCGATGTTTCTGCTTTTGGCTTTTCAGCGACTGTGTTCGCCAAATTATTGTCGAGCGGGCTTTTAAGCCCAGAAAGCCCAGCCATTAACAACGTTCTGGACGCCTTAATGCTTTCAGGCTTGCATGTGTGACTCCCTGTTTCCTTTCCCATTTGATCCATGAGACTAAAATAAGCACCTTGCTTACCTTCACGCGTTTCGTAAACAACAGCGATTGCACCATCAATATCAGCGTCAGTACCACGCAGAACGAATGACTGCACCCCTCCAGCATTATTCAAGATTTGCTGTGCGCCACCGGAAGGAGCATCAAGTTTAATCACACTCCCGCCTTCGTCAGGGTCATCATCTGCCCCCAGAAACTCGATATATACTGTATCACTGACGTGACTGAGGGTCATGACCTCGCCAGTATCGAGCGTACATTCCAGATCATAATTCTCATTCGCGTAAGCAGACGCGAAGATAGACGTAAGCAGTGCGGTTGCAACTATTTTCTTCATTAAGTCTCTTTCCTTAGATGGCAGCGCGGTGGAGCAAGCAGGACGATCAAGCGTGATACTGCTGGAAACTCTACGAGGGATGGCTATCTGCCACGTCGGGCCAAGTTTAAGTCGATTTAGCTTGGTGGTGGTAGATCTCCACTACTGCTGAGTGAAAATCGCTCACCCAACCCTCGGCAGCTACTTCCAGCTTGTCGTATCCCCTTGAGAGAGCATCTCCCGCTTCATCTGCCACGGCCTGTCTCCCGGCAAAATGACGCCTATCTTCACCGTCACTCTCCCAATCACGGAGCAAGGCACTTCCCTTCGCTCAACCTCTTCCGGAAAGAGAACGCCGTTAGCTTCGTTGTAACGGCGCAGTGCGTCCATTGCCTGCCGCCATAACGGCTGACCGGCTTTCATCTTCCCTTCCAGATCGTCCATGACTGAGCCCCGATCATTCGGTCAGGGCAGTCCAGGCGGCCTCTCAAGCCAGTTAGACTATTCGTTCACGGCTAACATCGCCAACAAAGGCTTGTACGTGTACTTGTGCTTGTCGGCATCGGCGAGAATAATGGGCTCCGCAAAAACTTATCAGCGAAGAAGTTATGTATTCAGTCAAGCTCATGATGGCCGGAATCCTGATTCCGTCCTGTGCCTTAGCTATCGATGCAAACCAGCCCACAGCGTGGACTCAAGAGCCTAAGACCTTCATGGGCGTGGATCTTCAGGGGGACTTCCTCAAAAATGTAGATGAGTGCTCGGCTAGCAAAAGCGCCTCAACAGAACCCTGTCGCATCGCTACCGAAACTCCGGCCAAATTTCTGATCCAGGGCGCCAAGTCCAACCGCGTGTTGCTCGGCTACCAGCTTATTGTCCACCTATCCGACAACAAAATTGAAAAGCTTGTGTTCGCGGGGCCGTCGAATAGTAGCGCCCTCGTTGCCGATATGCTGAGAACTGATTACGGCCCGCCTACAGCTAGCAAGATCAATCTGGTTAAAATGAAATCAGGCGCCACCTTTGATAACGAAGTTCTTCAATGGGAGGGCGAAAGCATATCCATCTGCTCTCAGCGCAACGACGAGGACCTCGGCACCTACAGCGTGGTGTTAACCAACTCGCCAATTTCTATCAGCAACCTACAGAATGAAGAGCAATCATCCAGCCCGGACGTATCACAACTGTGAGCGCGTCCAGCGCTGAAATCCCGCCACATCTAATTCAAACACAGTTCATTTATACAGGGCTGCGCCGCCGTCAAGGCAGCTTGATCAGCAATGATCCCGGCCCGGATATCGAGAATGTTTCGTCCAGCAATTGCCAGATCGTCGGCATCGTCGTGCGGTCGCCGCGGAATCTCTAAAAATGCCAAAAAAGAAGCGGCCTACAGACACCGCCACAGCAACCGCTGTTGACATTGAAAGATCCATTCAGGCCCTGAATAAAATGGCTGAACGCCTTTGGGGGGATGACCGCGAGGCCGAGACGAAAGCCCTCATCAATGCCTTGGATTCGTTAAACCGGGCGCTGGACCGGATCAGGCTTGGCGAAAGTTGCAGGATTGTGACGCTCCATTAGCGCATGACTCTGTAAATTTTCAGGGGCTTATATGCACCTCATGCCCTCGGGCAGGCCAGGCGCCTTGCTGATTTGCGCAAAATGGCCTCAAAGTCCGCTACGCCATCCAGCCCTTTGTATTCCAACCAGGAAAAGGCGGGATGTGGATCAGGGAGCCAAGTGTTACAATCAAGCACTTCAAGCTCGCGCTCGCTGCGCTGAGCATCCGTGAACGTCGGCAGTACGACACGCGCCATACCTACGCAACTATGTGCCTAATGGCTGGGATGAACCCTGCGTTCATCGCGAACCAACTCGGCCACAGCGTCGAGATGCTGCTTTCTACCTACGCAAAATGGATCAGCTCCTCCTCGGATTGGAGGGAGCTGGAGAAGCTGCCGACTAGAGTCTGATTGGCCCAAAATAGACTACGGCACCTAAACACACCTCTGGAACCCCCGCAGGATAAGCACTTGATTTCTACCGCAAATATCACCATGCAGTTCGGCGCCAAGCCGCTGTTCGAGAACGTCTCGGTCAAATTCGGCAACGGCAACCGTTACGGCCTGATCGGCGCCAACGGTTGTGGCAAGTCGACCTTCATGAAAATCCTCGGCAGCGACCTGGAGCCATCCGCAGGCCAGGTCATGCTGGAGCCGAACGTACGCCTGGGTAAGCTGCGTCAAGACCAGTTCGCCTATGAAGAATTCACCGTGATCGATACCGTGATCATGGGCCACGAAGAGCTCTGGCGGGTCAAGGCCGAGCGCGACCGCATCTACTCGCTGCCGGAAATGACCGAAGAGGACGGCATGGCCGTCGCTGAGCTGGAAACCGAGTTCGCCGAAATGGACGGCTACACCGCCGAGTCCCGTGCCGGTGAGTTGCTGCTGGGCCTGGGTATTCCGCTCGAGCAGCATTTCGGCCCGATGAGTGAAGTTGCCCCAGGCTGGAAACTGCGCGTGCTGCTGGCACAGGCGCTGTTCTCGGACCCGGAAGTGCTGCTGCTCGACGAACCGACCAACCACCTGGACATCAACACCATCCGTTGGCTGGAAAACATCCTCACGGCGCGTAACAGCACCATGATCATCATTTCCCACGACCGGCACTTCCTGAACAGTGTCTGCACCCATATGGCCGACCTGGACTACGGTGAGCTGCGCCTGTTCCCGGGCAACTACGACGAGTACATGATCGCCGCGACCCAGTCGCGCGAGCAGTTGCTGTCGGACAACGCCAAGAAGAAAGCCCAGATCGCCGAGCTGCAGACCTTCGTCAGCCGGTTCTCGGCCAACGCCTCGAAAGCCAAGCAGGCCACGTCGCGGGCCAAGCAGATCGACAAGATCCAGCTGGCTGAAGTCAAGCCTTCGAGCCGTGTCAGCCCGTTCATCCGCTTCGAGCAGACGAAAAAGCTGCACCGTCAGGCAGTTACCGTCGAGAACGTCTCCAAGGGCTTCGATGGCAATACCCTGTTCAAGAACTTCAGCTTCCAGGTCGAAGCCGGCGAGCGCGTGGCGATCATTGGCCCGAACGGTATTGGTAAAACCACCTTGCTGCGTACGCTGGTCGGCGAACTGCCGGTAGACAGCGGTGAAGTGAAGTGGACCGAAAGCGCCGAGATCGGTTACTACGCCCAGGACCACGCCTCGGACTTCGAAGACGATGTCAGCCTGTTCGACTGGATGGGCCAGTGGACCCAGGGCGGCGAGCAGCTGGTTCGCGGCACGCTGGGTCGCATGCTGTTCTCCAACGATGAAATCCTCAAGTCGGTCAAGGTGATTTCCGGTGGTGAGCAAGGCCGTATGCTGTTCGGCAAGCTGATCCTGCAAAAGCCCAACGTACTGCTGATGGACGAACCGACCAACCACTTGGACATGGAGTCGATCGAGGCCCTCAACATGGCGCTGGAGAACTACCCGGGTACGCTGGTGTTCGTCAGCCACGACCGTGAGTTCGTGTCCTCGCTGGCCACCCGCATCATCGAGTTGAGCGCCAACGGTGTCGTGGACTTCAGCGGCACCTACGATGACTACCTGCGTAGCCAGGGTGTAATCGTTTAACACTCGTAAAAAGCCTGCTTGAAGGCGATGGCGTGCTACCCGGCCCCGTCGCCACAAGCGGGACGCCTATAAAAGCAGGCTAACGGACCGCCAAGATTCGTTAGCCTGCTTTCTTTTTCCCTCGCATACAGCGATGATGGCGTTTCCAAACGCCCATCCTGTGTAGCCATGTCTGCGCTAGAACCCGCCGCACTGCCGGCAACGACGATTACCCGAAAAATCGTCTCGATCATCTTCTATACCTTTATCGCCTTCCTCTGCGTAGGGCTGCCAATTGCCGTGCTGCCGGGTTACGTGCATGAGCAGTTGGGCTTCAGTCCGGTTGTGGCCGGGATAACCATAGGCTTGCAGTACTTCGCCACGCTGGTCAGCAGGCCGATGGCCGGGCGCGTGGCTGATAGCCTGGGCGGCAAGCGTGCAATCATCTACGGCCTGCTCGCCATTGCCCTGAGCGGCCTGGCGACGGCGGCCTCGACACTGCTGGTCAGTATGCCCTTGCTCAGCCTGGCGGTATTGCTGACCGGGCGCGTGCTGCTGGGCCTTGCCCAAGGGTTGATTGGTGTTGCCAGCTTGAGCTGGGGCATCAGCCAGGTGGGGATAGCGCATACAGCACGGGTCATCTCCTGGAATGGCATCGCCTCTTATGGCGCCATCGCCATTGGTGCGCCGCTTGGGGTGAAACTGAACCAGTTGCTGAACTTCGCAAGCATCGGCCTGGTCCTGTTTGTCCTGGCGACATTGGCCCTGCTGGTGATCCGCAACAAGCCTTCGCTACCGGTCGTTGCCGGCGAGCGCCTGCCGTTCTGGACGGCCTTCGGGCGGGTAGCGCCCTGTGGTGTTGGCCTGACGTTGGCGTCCATCGGCTATGGCACCCTGACCACCTTCGTGACCCTTTTCTACAGTGAGCGTGGCTGGACCGGCGCAGCCTGGTGCCTGAGTGCGTTCGGGGTCTGCTTCATTCTGTCCCGCTTGCTGTTCGTCAATGCGGTGAATCGCTGGGGCGGTTATCCAGTTGCGGTTGTCTGCATGGCGACTGAAGCCGCTGGCCTGGCGTTGCTCTGGCTGGCGCCCTCCCCGCTACTGGCATTGCTCGGCGCGGGCCTCAGCGGTGCCGGGCTGTCGCTGGTCTACCCGGCACTGGGCCTTGAAGCCATCAAACAAGTACCCAGTAGCAGCCGTGGCGCGGGTTTGGGCGCTTACGCAGTGTTCTTCGACCTGGCCCTGGCCATCGCCGGGCCGCTAATGGGCGCGGTAGCTGCACATCTAGGCTATGAATCGATCTTCGGTATCGCGTCATTGCTGGCATTACTTGGAGTCGGGTTGGTACTGCTGCTGTCGCGGCGCAGCGCACATACTCACTGATCAGCCGTACGCCATCCCGTACGGTCCGCTCGCCCAAGCGTCTGACTGAAAAACAACGCCGCCTCCGACTGCAGCGAATGATGAATGCTGGCACGGTCGACGCCCTCGGCGTCGGTGCATAGCGCGGCCATGTGAACACGCTGGGCTTCATCGCATGGCGCCATGAAAATGAAATGCCCTGCACCGGCCAGCAGCCGGTAATCAGGACTGCGAGGCAGTTTACGCGCCAGCGCAGCGGCGTTCTTGTCGATTGCCAGCAACTGATCGCGATCACCACTGTAGATCAGCGCCGGTACTTTTACCCCGGCCAGGGCATGACGACCGAACATCAGGCTCAACGGCGCCATCAGCAACAATGCCTTGATCCTTGAGTCTGCGGCGGGCAGCAGGTCGTCACGGTCGGCGATCAGTTGCCCGCGCATCTTGCAGGCGTCAGCATCCAGTGGGCGTTCTTCACAATAACGGCGCAGGCGATCCAGTTCCGGGCGTGCGCCGGAAAGGATCAACGCGGTTTCACCACCCGCCGAATAACCAATCACCCCGACCTGCTCGGCGTTGACATAGGGCGCCAGCAGCTTGTCGTTCAGGGTTGCGCTGATGGCAGCGCTGATCTGCAGCGGACGCCCATAGAGGTTGCTCAGGGTGCCCAGTCGGCTGTGATCCTGGGCATTGTCCCCCGGGTGCACCACCGCCACCACCACAAAGCCCTTGCGTGCCAGTGCCGTTGCCAGGTCATGCAATGCCAATGGCGTACCGGTATTGCCATGGGAAAGCATCAAGAGCGGGAAACGCCCCATCGCAATGGGTGCCTCAAAACCGGCTTCCACCCGATAGCCTTCAACCCGGCTCCAATGTGCTGGCCCAGTGGCCGGGTAAAAGGCCAAGGCCTGCATCGGCTGTTCGTCCAGCGGGTCGGCGAGGATCATCCGGTGCAACCCCACATGCCAGCGCTCGCCCGCCTCGCCCGGCAGCGACAACACGATCCCGATCACCGCGAGGATGAACAAACCAGACAGACGCTGCATGGCTGACACCTTGTCCCTTTATAGCCAGCGATCAGCATAGGCTGGCGCACTGCGCGCCAGATGAAAACTGAATGAAAAAACCGACTGCCGGTTACCCCGGCAGTCGGCTTATGCGGTGGTTACTCGAAATCAGGCAGCTGCAAACAGCTCGTTATCGATCTGAGCGCGCGCTGCACTCATGGCATTGTTGCGGTGTTCATCGCCATATGCCAAGCCATGGGCGCGGACGAACTCGACATCGGTGATACCAATAAAGCCCAGGAACACCTTGAGAAAATCTTCATGACCGACACCGGTTGGCTGGCCAACATGCAGGCCACCCGAGGTGGATACGACAATGACTTTCTTGCCACCACACAGGCCTTCAGGGCCAGCCTCGGTGTAGCGGAAGGTTTTACCGGCAACCGCGATACGGTCGATCCAGGCTTTCAGTTGGCTGGGAACGCTGAAGTTGTACATCGGTGCGGCAATCACCACCGCATCGGCATCCAGAAACTCTTGCAGTGTTTCGCTGCTCAGTTGAGCTTCGTGCTTCTGGGCGGCATCGCGCAGTTCTTCTGGCGTACCAGCACTGACCAGGGTGGCAGCGGAAAAATGGCTGATGGCATCACTGGCCAGGTCGCGGTAAGTTACTTCTACAGTGGCGTCAGCCGCCTGCCAGGCCTGCACGACTTCACGGCTCAACTGACGGGAAGCCGAATTTTCGCCGAGGATACTGGAATCGATGTGCAACAGTTTCATGGGTGTTCTCCTGGATTTTGAAGACCGCGAGTCGGCGATCACGATGGAGAGAATCCTACCCAAACAGCGAATAGAGGATTAGTCGGCAAAAATGCGTTAGTTTGTCCTAAATACAGAACAGTGCAGGACAAGCTATGCAAGACCTCAATGATCTCTATTACTTTGCCCGGGTGGTTGAGGCCGGAGGCTTCTCTGCGGCCGGGCGTCTGCTTGGTATACCCAAGTCCCGGTTATCCCGACGCATTGCCGAACTGGAAGAACGCCTGGGGACTCGCCTGCTGCAACGCACGACCCGACAACTGAAGCTGACCGGGGTTGGCGAGCGCTACCTGCGTCATTGCCAGGCCATGCTGCTGGAAGCGGAGATGGCCGACGAAGCGGTTGCAAGCATGGTCAGCGAACCACGCGGGCGCTTGCGCGTGTCCTCACCGGTTGCGTTGGCCCATGCATTCTTGCCAGAAGTCATCAGCAGCTTCCTGGCACGCTACCCACAGGTACAGCTGGACATGGTGCTGCTCAATCGTCGGGTTGATGTGATCACCGAGGGTATTGACGTTGCATTGCGCGTACGCGACCAGGGCGACGAAGACCCTACCCTGGTCACGCGGCGTTTGCGCCAGGCACAAATGCTGTTGGTCGCAGCACCGAACTTCGCCGCCGAGCATGTCATCGAGCAACCACAGGACTTGATCAATGTACCCGTGCTGGGCGCGCTGGAGGCTGACCGCCTGGTTCACCTGCGCCTGCTGGATGCCAAGGGCAATCGCGAGGACCTGGCGCTGGAGGCGAGGCTTGGTATTGATGACTTTGTCGTACGAAAATCCGCCGCCGTTGCCGGCCTGGGGTTCACGGCCCTGCCGATCATGCATTGCGAAGAAGAACTCGCCCGCGGCGAACTGATCCGCCTATTGCCCGACTGGTCGCTACCCAGCGGCTATCTGCAGGCGGTCTACCCGCACAGGCGAGGTGTACTACCTGCCGTACGCGCCTGGATTGATCACCTGGTCATTTCATTTGAAGCCTGTGGAGAGCGTTATGTCTGAAGATGACGTGGTGCAGTTTTGCCTGAGCCTGCCGGGCGTACAGGACGATTACAAATGGGGGGGCGTCCGGGTGTTCTCTGTGGCCGGCAACAAGATGTTCGCCCTGATCAACCTGAACCGCGCCGACCTGGCCTTCAAGGTCGACAACGAGCTGTTCCTTGGCTATGTGGACAGGCCCGGTATTCGCCCGGCACCATATCTGGCTCGCGCCCACTGGGTCAGCATGGAGCAGCCCTACCCCATGGGCCGTGAAGAACTGTGCGATCTGCTGCAACGGTCGCACCAACTGGTGGTACGACGCTTACCGAAGCGTTTGCAAGCGGGCTTGTTGCTCTGATTGGCGCGGGCAGGCTCAGCGCTTACTGAAACAGTCTGCCCAGCCCGCGCCCCGCCAGCA
Source organism: Pseudomonas sp. HLS-6 TE3448 (assembly GCF_053629555.1). Taxonomy (NCBI): domain Bacteria; kingdom Pseudomonadati; phylum Pseudomonadota; class Gammaproteobacteria; order Pseudomonadales; family Pseudomonadaceae; genus Pseudomonas; species Pseudomonas sp. HLS-6 TE3448. The sequence goes on from NZ_JBRJIO010000001.1 coordinate 4,069,985, forward strand.
CCAGATAATCAACCCAGAACACCTGATGCGCGGCGACGATTGCCCAGAAGATCAACTGAAACGACAGTTTGCGGGTCTTGTGCCGAAAGGCCTGCTGAGCCACCAGGGCGCCTGGCCAACCGCCACACAGCTCAACGACGTGAAGCCATTTTTCCGGGGTCCGCCAGGTATTGTTGCGCGCCTTGCGTTTGTCGTTCCAATAAAGGAAGACGCTGAGCAGGCTGGCTATCGGGTAGAGCACTGCTGGCAACCAGGAATGCCCGCCCTGCAGCATCTGCAGCACACCCCAGGACGGAAACAGGCAGATACCGGCAAACAGCGACAGTTTGAGCTTGAGGTGTTGAACCGCGCCTCGGACTGGGGCCGGGCGCGGCTTGACAGCAGCCTGACGCACCCGGTCAGCTCTGCGCCGTTGCCCAGTCGACCAGCCCGAATTGCCAGGTGGCCAGAATGATCAGGCCGAAGGCAATCCGGTACCAGGCAAAAACGGCATAGCTGTGGCTGGCAATGAACCGCAGCAGCGCACGCACCGAGATCATGGCAAAAATGAACGAGACCACAAAGCCAATCGCGAACACCGGGAAGTCACCGGCCTGGAACAGTGCACGGTACTTGTAGCCCGAATACACCGCTGCACCCACCATGGTCGGCATGGCCAGGAAGAACGAGAACTCGGTCGCAGCCTTGCGTGACAGCCCGAACAGCAAACCACCAATGATGGTGGAGCCTGAACGCGAAGTGCCTGGAATCATCGCCAGACATTGGGCTACACCGATCTTCAAGGCATCGCTCCAGCGCATGTCGTCTACATGCTCGACAGACACCACATGCTCCCGACGCTCGGCCCACAGCATGATCACGCCGCCCACCACCAACGCCGTCGCAACGGTAATCGGGTTGAACAGGTAGTGATGAATCAGGTCGGCAAACAGCACACCCAGGACCACTGCCGGCGTGAATGCGATCAGCAGGTTGGCAGTGAAGCGTTGCGCCTGGCGTTGGCGCGGCAGCCCAACGACCACGTCAAAGATCTTGCCCCGAAATTCCCAGACCACTGCCAGGATCGCCCCCAACTGGATGATGATGTTGAAGGCCATGGCCCGTTCACCGCCGAAATTGATCAGATCGGCAACAACGATCTGGTGGCCGGTACTGGAGATGGGCAGAAATTCCGTCAAGCCCTCGACAATCCCAAGTATTACAGCCTGCATGGCGGTCCAAAAATCCATCATTCCCCCGTGAAGCGCTGCTCAAGGCAGGCCCCTTCATGTTTTCTAAAGTGGTGTATGCACGGTAAATCACAGCGACAGTGGATCGTGAAACCACGGAAAAGGTTCACGCCCCTCAAGGTTTATCGCTTTGGCGCCGAAATGCTAGCAGACCTGCCGGATAAACGCTGCTGATCTACGCAACAGATGCCTCTGGATCAAGCACTTAGCCCTTGGTCGACTAGGTAAGGGCAGTAAAAACGTGCTTGGATGCACAAGACAATAAAAATACCTGAGTGACCTACATGAAGACTCTACGGAATATGTCGATCAGCCGCAGGCTTTGGCTCATCCTGGTGGTGGCGGTGGTGATGTTGTTTGCCCTGGGGCTGTTGATGCTGCGCCAGATTCACGGTGACCTTTACCAGGCCAAGGCCGAAAAAACCCGCCATGTGGTCGAAACTGCTGCGGGCATCCTGACCTACTACCAAGGGCTTGAGGCAAGCGGTAGCCTGACCCGCGATGCGGCTCAGCAACAGGCGCTGAACGCTGTACGCGGCTTGCGCTACAACCAGAACGAGTACTTCTGGATCAACGACCTCGAGCCGAAGATGATCATGCACCCGGCCAACCCCAAGCTCGACGGCCAGGTACTCTCAGGCATCAAGGACCCAGACGGCTTCGCCTTGTTCAATGCCATGGTTGCGCTGGCCAAGGACAAGGGGGCTGGCAGCATCGATTACCGCTGGCCTAAACCCGGGGCGAGCGATCCGGTACAGAAAACGTCGTATATCCAACTGTTCAAGCCTTGGGGCTGGATCATTGGTTCAGGCATCTATATCGATGACATGAAAGCCGAGTTCAACCGGCAACTGCGTGATGCCTCGCTGCTGGGGTTGGCTATTGCGCTGATCATGGGACTGCTGGTCGTAGTGATCGCGCGCAGCATTTCCCGCCCCTTGCAGGAGGCGGTCGATGCCATGGCCACCATCGCCAGCGGCGAAAGCGACCTGACCCGCCGCCTAGACACCCATGGCCGCGACGAGATTACGCAATTGGGGACACACTTCAACAGCTTCACGGCACAGCTGCAGCAGGTGGTCGGCCAATTGCATGACGCTGCACGCGCGCTGGGCCACTCGGCAGTCGAGATGGGCGACAACGCCAACCAGGCCGAACTGCGCAGCGAACAACAGTCGCAGCAGATGGAACAGGTCGCCACCGCCATCAACGAGGTCACCTACGCGGTACAGGATGTGGCCAAGAACGCCGAACAAGCCTCCACCGAGATGCAAGACGCCCAGCACCGTGCAGAACAGGGGCAGCAGAGCATCCAGGGCAGCCTGCAACGTATCGGTGAACTCTCCGGCACCATTGATGAAGCCGTTGAAGTCATTCAGGCCTTGGCCAACCAGAGCACGAAGATTGGCAGCGTTCTGGAAGTGATCCGGGCCATTGCCGAGCAGACCAACCTGTTGGCGCTCAACGCGGCCATCGAGGCGGCCCGCGCAGGTGAGCAAGGCCGCGGGTTCGCGGTGGTTGCCGATGAGGTACGCCTGCTGGCGCAGCGCACTCAGCAGTCCACCGCCGAAATCCAGACCATGATCGAACACCTGCAAGGGCAGTCCGAAGCGGCAGTCAAGGCCATCGGTGCCAGCAGCACCGCTTCGCGCCAAACGGTTGAGCAGGCCAGTGAAGCCGGTGCCAGCCTCGATGCAATCAGCCAGGTGCTACTCAACCTCAATGCCCTGAACGCCTCGATTGCCAGCGCCACCTTGCAGCAATCCCATGTGGTTGAAGAGATCAATCGCAACGTGACAGAAACTGCCGACCTGTCTCGGCAAACCGCCAGTGCAGCACAACAGTCCAGCAGTGCCGGCCTGGCATTGCGCCAGCTCAGCGAGCGCCTTGAACAATTGTTGCGCCAGTTCCACGTCTAAAGCCCCGCGCACCTGTGGCGTGTTCTGCGCCACAGGTTACAATCCCCGCCTCTTTCGAACCTGCCTCAAGGAATGCCGATGTCCGGCCTCGAACTGTTCGCCGCCGTGCTCGGCGTCATTGCCGTTTGGCTCACCGTCAAACAGAACCCCTGGTGCTGGCCGATTGGTCTGGTGATGGTGCTGCTGTACAGCGTGGTCTTTTACGAGGTGAAACTGTACTCCGACATGCTGCTGCAACTGGTGTATGCGCTGTTGCAGGTCTACGGCTGGTGGCAATGGACACGCCCCGAGCGCCTCGCCGAGGCACGCCAGGTCAGCTCCCTGCAACCTGCACCGCTGCTGTTTGGCCTGGGCCTGGGCGCACTGGCAAGCCTGGGGTTGGGTGCGGCCATGGCCACCTGGACAGATGCGGCGCAACCCTGGCTGGATGCCACGCTGACGGCCTTCAGCCTGGTGGCGCAATTATGGATGGCGCAAAAGCGCCTGCAATGCTGGGCGCTATGGATTGTCCTTGACGTCATCTTCGTCGGTTTGTTTGTGTACAAGGCGCTTTACCTGACGGCAGCACTCTACGCCCTGTTCACCCTGATCGCTGTCCAGGGCTGGCGTGAGTGGCAACGCGACCCTGCCTTGGTGAACGCGTGAAAGTGTTGGTGCTGAGCGGCCCCGAGTCCAGCGGGAAGAGCTGGCTTGGCAGCGAAATCCAGGCCTGTTTCGGCGGCGAACTGGTTGGCGAATACGTACGCCACTTCATTGACCGCGAGCAACGTGACACCTGCTACGCCGACATCCCGGCCATCGCCCGTGGCCAGTTGGCCTGGGAGGATGCAGCGCGCGGCAGAGCGCCTGAGCTGTTGATCCTCGACACCCATCTGCTGAGCAACCTGCTCTGGAGCCGCACGCTGTTCGGTGACTGCCCACACTGGGTCGAATCAGCGTTGCTTGAGCGCCGCTACGACCTGCACCTGCTGCTCAGCCCAACGTCAGTTGAATGGGTAGACGACGGACAGCGCTGCCAACCGGAATTGGCCCAGCGCCTGGCATTTTTCGAGGAAAGCCGCGCCTGGCTGGAGCAACATCAACAACCGTTCATCGCCATCGACGGTGACTGGAACCGACGAAAAAACGCGGTTTTTGATGCGGTTGCAGGTTTGCTGTACCACTAAGCCATTGGGTTGTTACATCAGCGATACACTGCCACCTGCGCTAACCCCCGGTCTTGATGGGTTGACTCCATGATTGCCGAGCAGTGTAAACCTGGCGTAACAGGGTACGGGGTGCCCAGAAGGGCAACATCTGTCTCACCACCGTTACATCGCCCTGCCCTCCCCGCAGTCGCTTATCCGCAACTCTTTGATATTTCAAAATAAACCAAAAGCGGCACGCCTTCTGCTCTCCTTCTCACAACGCTGATAGGGCCAGCGAACTTGAAGAAGGAACCGCCGCCGTGGGGAATCAGAACAACCACCTGCTTCGTCTTCTGCTGATGGGATGCGCATTGAGCGCCACCTTCTGCCTGCCCGTTCAGGCTGCCGGGAATGGGGTCATCGTTCTGCAACGCGATGTACAGGCCCGCCCAGCGGTACGTCCCACCGGTACACCAGACCCGCACCCGACTACCGTCAGCGCCAATCCGTCCAAACGCGTAACAGCCCAAACCAATAATGAGCTCAGTGACGGCGATTTCGCAGGTGTTGCCAGCGGTTCATCGCTGATGACGCGCGTACTGACCCCAGACAACTCCGGCACTGTTCGCGGCCTGGGCGCGGCGCAACAGGTGCGTCTGCCTGGCATGGCCGGCGGCTCCGGGGCGGGCAGCGGTGGCGGTAACAGCATCTCCAATCAGGTCAATCAAAACGTTCAGCGTGGCATGGCTCCGCTGCAGATCCTGACGGGAGGCCGCTGAAATGAGGTACTCACTCCTGTTTCTGGCCCTGTGCAGCAGCGGCCTCGCGCTGGCCGGATCCCCAGTCAAGGATAATGCCAGTATCAACACAAGCGGCCAAGGCTACCGCGGCAATATCGCGATCAACCAGGCAGCGGGCGATCAGCAGCAACAGAACAACAGCCGGGCTATTGCCATCGGCACCAACGCCAATGCCTCAACCCAGATTCGTCAACACATCGATACTGCCACGAGCCAGGCACGTGATGCCCGGGCCGGTATTGGCGGCAACTCTTTCAGCAATGGCAGCGGCGCACTGGGTATCAACCAGTCAGCCGGTGCCAATACTCAACAAGTCAATGCCGTGCGGGTCAGCATCAGTGCCGTTCCGCAAAGCATCGACGACAGCGTCCTCGATCAACAAAACGTGGCGCTGGTAAAAGGCTCCGACCCAACTGATCAAGCACCCGGCAGCCGCCAGATCGCGAACAGCGATCGGGCCTTCACCGGCAGCCGTGGTGTGATCCAGTTGAATCAGAGCGCCGGGGTGGGCAACCGAATGGCAAACACCCTGAGCGTACGGGTTGCGGACTGACCCGACAGGTAACCAAGTAAAAACAACACTTAACTACCTAAAAAAAGCGGAGAAACACCATGAAACCTCAAATGGCACTTAAGCCTCTGGTTTTCGCACTCGCAGCGGTCATGGCTGTTGCTGCACACGCAGGCGGACGTAATGACGACCACGGCGGCCATAACGGTGGTCATAATGGCGGCCACAATGGTGGTCACAATAATGGCCAAAGCGTTCTGCTGGGCCTGCTGATCAATGCAGGCTCCCTGGCCAAAGTTGGCGACACCCAAAACAACTATGGGAACAGTGTCACCAACCAAGCCACTGAAAATACCGCCACGATGGACAACTCGGCCAACAACTCTCAGGGCAACCTGGGCGTTAACGTGGCCGCTGGTGACGGTAACCAACAAGACAACGTTGCCGCTATCGCCACAGCCGATGAGCGTTTCATCTTCGGTAGCGCTATCGCCGACTCCACCGCAACTCAAAATAACACCGGCAACACCGTTAAAAACTACTCGACCCAAAACGCTGCCACCCTCAACAACTCGGCCAACGGCAGCTCGGGTAACATTGGTATTAACGTTACCGCTGGCGACTTCAACCAACAGAAAAACAACATGGCGATCGCCGTATCCGGTGGCCGTGTGGCCTCAGCCACAGCGAATGCCACTCAGACCACCTCTGGCCTGGACGTCACCAACAAAGCTGACCGCACCTACGACACCAAAACACTCCGCTCCTCCTTCTACGCTTCGGGTTCCTACCAAGGCGACGGCAAAGGCTGGGTCGGCGGCGACGATCACCATGGTGGTGGCGGCCACAACAACGACGACCGTCGTGGTGGTGGCGGTGGTCATGACGACGACAAACAACCGCTCAAATTCCACGAAGAAGGCACCTTTGTGCTGAGCGGCGTAGCCACCTATCAAGTGCTGACCCCAAGTGGCTGGATCAACCCTGTGACCAACAGCGCCTCGCTGACCAACTCGCTGAACGGCGTGTCGGGCAACGTCGGTGCCAACGTCTCGGCGGGCTCGGGCAACCAACAAAGCAACTCGCTGTCCATCGCAGCAGGCTGCAAGGCTTGCCTGTAGACGCAACAGTGAACGGGGCCCTTCGGGGCCCCTTTCCTTGCTTTCACAGGGTGTGAATACCATGCGAATAGCCCTGCTAGCGGCGCTGATAGGTTTGGCCAGCGTGGCCGAAGCTGCACAGATGCCCATCGCCGCCCTGCCTGGCGGTACGGTCATTTACAAGCCAGTTCAAAGCCTGCGCGAGCGACGCTTCGCGGACCTGGTGCAACAGAAAACCGATTTCAGCTGCGGCGCTGCAGCGCTGGCAACCGTACTCAAGCAAGCCTACTGGCTGGACGTGGACGAGGCCCACATCATTGAGGGCATGCTGGCCAACTCCGATCAGGAACTGGTGAAAACCCAAGGTTTCTCGATGCTCGACATGAAACGCTACGTCGAGAGCATTGGCATGCGCGCCCGTGGTTACCGCATCGCACCAGAGAACCTTTCAAGCGTCAGCATTCCGGTTGTGGTGCTGATGGACATTCGTGGCTACAAGCATTTTGTGGTGCTACAGCGCACCGAAAAAGACTGGGTATACGTTGGTGACCCGGTACTTGGCCACAAACGTTATGCATTCGACGACTTCATCAAAGGCTGGAACGGGATCATTTTCGCCGTGATCGGCCCTGGGTACGACAAGGCCAATGCCCTGCTCGACCCGCCCGTACCTCTGAGCGCCAAGAACAAAATCAACAATTTCCATCCCGTCCAGGATGCGGAATTGATGGAGTTCGGCTTCATTCAGAGTGACTTTTTCTAATGACAAGGGGCATGAAGCTCTGGGGAGATACCCGATGAAGACTTCAACCTTGCTGGTTGCCGCCTGCCTGGCAGCCAGTTTGCCTGCCCAGGCGCAGGTATTTAAACCGATCGAGGTAAAAGACAGCGAATTGGCCGATCTGCGCGGGCGCTATGTGATGCCGGGGCGAATCATCAGCTTTGGTGTTGTGATGAACAGCACCTGGCAGAATGCCAATGGCGACCGCATCGGTGCAACGGCCACAATGCATGTTCAGCAAAACACCTTCAAGCCGCAGTTCTATGTCTCGCTGATCAACGACAAAGGTAATGGCAACGCCACGCCACCAGGCACCGGTAGCGTGTCGGGCGGTTCAGGGCTAAACAACACCCAGGGCGTTACCCAGACATTGCAGGCTGCCGGTGACTACAACACCGCGTACAACAACGTATCCATCAACGTGAAAGAGGGCAAGACCGCAACAGCCAATGGAACACCCTCAGGGCAGGTGCTGGCAGGCGGCTCAAGTATCAGCGGCAGCAACGGCGCTGGCACCCTGAACATCTCGGCAGGCGCCAATGGCATCAAGATGGGCATCAACGCCAGCAACAATCAGGGCTATACCGTGCAGAGCCTGGCCCAAGGCGGCTTGTCGCAGGCAGCAGTGCTGCTGGGCGGGAACAACGTTGTCAGCAACATGACACAGCTCAATGTCGTCCTGCGTGACAACATGCCCACGGCTGGAGCGCTGAACTGCAACCTTGATCAACTCAAGGGCCTTCGCATCTCAGGATATTGAACTACGCTCTGTCTCAACATTCGTAGATGGAAGGGACGGCTAACCCATGCATCGTTCGTTTTCACTGAAAGCTGCAGTATGTTTAAGCACATTAGTCCCGGCGACGTTCCTCCAAGCGGCGCCGGACCCTCAGGTAGAAGCGTTGAAACAGGAACTGCAGGCACTGCGCCAGCGCTATGACGCTCAGCAGCAGGCACTGATGGTCCTGGAGCAACGTGTTCGTCAAGTCGAAGAGCAACCTGCAGCGCCGCCGCCCAAACGCTTGACACGCTCACCGGCCTCACAACCGCGTACGGGCCAGACCGTTGCTGCATCGGGCACTGGCAGCTCCTACGGTGAGTCGCTGAAAGACGATTCGCAACCGGCGCAAAGTGTCTCCAACCTCTATGACGAAGCCAGCGGCTTTTTTGGTGGCGGCAAGTTCAGCGTTGAAACCGGTATTACCTACGCGCGCTACGATACCCGGCAGTTGATTCTCAACGGCTTCCTGGCACTGGACTCGATCTTCCTCGGTAATATCAACCTCGACCGGATCAAGGCCGACAACTGGACCCTCGACGTTACCGGGCGCTACAACCTTAACCAGCGTTGGCAATTCGACGTAAACGTACCTGTGGTCTACCGCGAGTCCACCTACCAATCCGGTGGTGCTCAAAATAACGCTCAAGGTATTACCGAACAAACCGTTACCCGTGACCCCACTATCGGTGATGTCAACTTTGGCGTGGCGTACAAGTTCCTCGACGAATCGGAAAGCCTGCCAGATACGGTCTTTACCCTTCGGGTCAAAGCGCCGACCGGCCAGGAACCCTTCGGTATCAAGCTGCTCCAGGACCCCAACAACGACAGCCTGTTCTACCCCGAGGACCTGCCGACCGGCAACGGTGTCTGGTCGATCACGCCGGGCATCTCGCTGGTCAAGACGTTCGACCCGGCGGTGCTGTTCGGCAGCCTGAGTTACACACACAACCTGGAAGAGTCGTTCAGCGATATCAGCTCTACCGTCGGCCAGAGCAATCCGGGCAAGGTCAGGCTGGGAGACAGTTTCCAGGTGGGTGCGGGGATCGCGTTTGCGCTTAACGAAAAGATGAGTATGTCGTTCTCGGTGTCCGACCTGATTGTCAAAAAATCAAAAATCAACCAAACGGATACCAATGATGGCTGGGTCACGGTGCCCAGCAGCGATGCCAACGCCGCCTACTTCAACGTTGGCATGACCCTGGCTGCCACCGATAAGCTGACCATCGTCCCCAACCTGTCGATCGGCCTGACCGACGACGCCCCGGACTTTACCTTCAGCCTGAAATTCCCGTACTACTTCTAAGCATCAAGCACGCCTTGTGGTCGCCTGCAGGTAGCGTCCACAAGGCCAACCTACGCCCGGCGGTCAAAAATGAAGCATCGGTTGCTGACTGTGCGGCTGCTCGGCTAACCAGCGCTCAAAGCTGTCGGCAGGCATGGGTCGACCAATCAGGTACCCTTGCCCTTGGTCACAGCCGGCATTGCGTAAAAATGCATGCTGGGCATGTGTCTCGATACCTTCTGCCGTAATGCGAAAGCCCAACGCGTGCCCCAGGTCAATGATCGACTGGGTAATCGCAACCCCGTCGTCATCATCAGGCAGATCCTTGATGAACGTGCGGTCGATTTTCAGGTGATCAATCGGCAGCACTTTCAGGTAGGCCAGCGAAGAGTAGCCTGTACCGAAGTCGTCGACGGCCGTTGCCACGCCCATCTGCTGCAACTGCGTAAGAATCTCGCAGGCGTGCTGCGGGCTCTCCATGAGCAAGCTCTCGGTAATTTCCACCTCCAGCAATGTTGCGGGAAGATCGTAACGTTGCAAGGCACGAGACAGGCTCTCGACAAAGTTGCTGCGCTCAATCTGCAACGCCGCCACGTTGATTGCCAACGGCCCGGGCAAGCGTTCACGCGCACGCCAGCAGGCAAGCTGAGCGCACGCAAGATCGAGGACTTTCTCACCGAGCGGAATGATCAGACCAGTACGTTCGGCCAGCGGAATGAAATCTGCCGGAGACACCAGGCCGTGCTCTGGATCACGCCAACGCAACAACGCTTCCGCGCCTTCGACACGGCCACTGAACAGGTCGATCTTGGGTTGGTACCACAGTTCGAATTCATTCTGCTGCAACGCCCTGCGCAACGCGCCTTCAAGAAAGATCCGCTGCTGCAACTGCTGGGTCATGTCGGGATGGTAGGTGCGATAGGTATTACGGCCGCTTTCCTTTGCCGCATACATCGCCGTATCGGCATGGCGCAGCAAGCTGTCACAGGTATGCCCGTGCTCGGGGTAGAAGGCGACACCTATACTACCGGTGACCAGCGCGGCCGTGCCCTTGAGATCGAAGGGCTGCTGCATGGCCAGCAGCAACCCTTGTACCTGCGCCATGACCTGATCGTCCTGCGGGCAACACAATACAAATGCAAACTCATCGCCGCCCAAACGGCACGCCGTGTCCTGGGCCGTGAGCAGCTCGACGAAACGCCGGGTGGTCTGCTGAAGAAGGAGATCGCCCAACGGGTGACCGAGGCTGTCGTTGACCAGTTTGAAACCGTCGATATCCAGTATCAACACGCCCAAGCGCTCGCCGTTGGCAATGGCAAGTTCAAGACGCCGCTGGAACAACAGCCGATTGGGCAGCCCCGTCACGGCATCATAATGCGCCGACTGTTCCAGCCGAGCCTGCGAGCGTTTCAGCTCATCGTTACGCTGATGAATCACCTGGTTGCTACGGATCAACTGCGCTACGAACAAGCAGAACACGCCTGTGCAGGCCAGAGAGAACATAAACAGCGGCGAAGCGAACAGGCTCATCGTCGGCCAACCGCCATGAGGGGTTGCAGCCAACTGCCAATGCCCACCCGGCACATCAACGTTGAGCGTCACGCCAGGCTCGTTGAACAACGTAGCCTGCCCCCAAATGACCGCGCCTTGATCCCCGCGACCGTCGGCGCCCCGCAAAGCCAGTTCAAACGCGCCGTCTTGATCCAGGCCCGCGGCCTTGAGCAGGCGGTCGGTATCGGCAACGATCGAAAGGTTGCCCCAATAGGTATTGCCCGACGGACCACCGACAAACACGGGACGCCGGTAGATCAGCCCTCGCCCGCCTTGATAAAGGTCAACGGGCCCGGCCAGCACCGCATGATGACTGTCCCGCGCACGCTGTAGCATCGGGTATTGCGTCGGCAATGTCCGATAGTCCAGCCCGAGCACACGTTGATTGCCCTCTAGCGGGAAGACATCAGCGACAACGTCCGCAGGTGCCACAGCGATGTGCCGTATATAGGGCACTGAAGCAATGGCCTGACGGGCCATGTCGCGGAAATGCTGAGGCGTGATGGTGCCATCAGCGCTGATGAGCTGAGCAATTCCTTCGGTTTCGCCGAACGCAGAACGTAGTTGAGCCTCAAGGCCGGCACGCAAGCCTGAAAGCCGCGCACTGGCATTGCCCATCAACTCGCTTTCCTGGCGCTGCACATCCAGATGGCCCAATGTCACCGACAAACCGATGCCCACCACCGCGAAACCGATCGGTAATAGCCTGAACAAAGGCGTGCGCATGCTGCGGGGCCAAATCCAGATACGAGCAAACGTTACGGTTCTGGTTGTCATACGCCTGCTTTTCACTGACGGGGCGACAGTTTATCGACCTTTTTCGAACAACATTGAGCGGTACTGGCTTTTTTTTACAGGCTGGCGCTATGCTGCAACTGAATCGTTTCACCCATATTCCAACAAGAGGTGCTACGCATGAACCATCTGCTTGATTCACTGTTCCCCAACGCCACCGAAGTGCCTGAAGCCTGGCGTTTGAGTGAACCGCTGGAGCAGCGCGATTACCTGGTCGACGGCCAACTGCAACAATGGCATGGCCCGCTGGCGACCGTGCGCAGCCCGATCTGGCTGAAAGGCCCTGACGGCGAACAGCAGGTGATTCTGGGCAGCGCGCCACTACTGGATGCCGAGACCGCGCTGACTGCGCTGGATGCCGCCGTACGTGCCTACGACAAGGGTCGCGGCGCCTGGCCCACGCTGCGTGTAGCTGAACGTATCCAGCACGTCGAGGCGTTCCTGGCACGCATGCGCGAACAGCGTTCAGCCGTGGTCAAACTGCTGATGTGGGAAATCGGCAAGAACCTGAAGGACTCGGAGAAAGAGTTCGATCGCACCTGCGACTACATCGTCGACACCATCAACGCGCTCAAGGAACTGGACCGCCGCTCCAGCCGCTTTGAACTGGAGCAGGACACCCTCGGGCAGATACGCCGTGCGCCCTTGGGCGTTGCGCTGTGCATGGGGCCTTACAACTACCCCTTGAACGAAACCTTCACCACCCTGATTCCAGCGCTGATCATGGGCAACACCGTGGTGTTCAAACCAGCCAAGTTCGGTGTGCTGTTGATCCGCCCATTGCTTGAGGCGTTCCGTGACAGCTTCCCTGCCGGGGTCATCAACGTCATCTATGGCCGTGGCCGCGATACCGTCAGCGCGCTGATGGCCAGTGGCAAGATTGATGTCTTCGCGTTCATCGGCACCAACAAGGCCGCCAGCGACCTGAAAAAGCTCCACCCGCGCCCACACCGCCTGCGCGCAGCCCTGGGGCTGGATGCGAAAAACCCGGGGATCGTGCTGCCGGACGTCGACCTGGACAACGCAGTCAACGAGGCAGTGACTGGTGCGCTGTCATTCAACGGCCAGCGGTGCACTGCACTGAAGATCCTCTTTGTGCACGAACAGGTGGTCGAGCAGTTTCTCGATAAATTTCAGCAGAAACTGGCAGCGCTCAAGCCCGGCATGCCCTGGGAGGCCGGTGTCAGCCTGACGCCACTGCCTGAGCCGGGAAAAATCGAATACCTCGATGGCCTGGTTGCCGATGCCCTCACCAAAGGCGCCGAGGTGATCAACCCCAATGGTGGGGACAGCCGCGGTTCGTTCTTCTACCCGGCCCTGCTCTACCCGGTGAACGCCAACATGCGCGTGTACCACGAGGAACAATTCGGCCCGGTAGTACCGGTTGTGCCCTACCGTGATCTACAGACCGTGATCGACTATGTACTGGACTCGGACTTCGGCCAACAACTGAGCCTGTTCGGCAATAATTCTGCGCAGATTGGCAGCCTGGTCGATACCTTTGCCAACCAGGTGGGCCGCATCAATCTCAATGCCCAGTGCCAGCGCGGCCCGGACACCTACCCGTTCAACGGCCGAAAAAATTCTGCCGAGGGCACCTTGTCGGTCCATGACGCGCTACGCGTGTTCTCGATCCGTACACTGGTTGCAACCCGATTCCAGGAAAGCAACAAGCAACTGATCAGCGACATTATCCGTAACCGCGAGTCGAGCTTCCTCACTACCGACTATATTTTCTGAACGACAGCAGCACCGCTGACATTCCCGTTTCCCAGCGCAAGAATCACTGCCTTGTGTGGGTGACAGGTGACGTTGCGGTGCATTTCGCTTACCTTGCCGACAAAGGATTTCTGGCCAGGACCGTGCATGAGAATCATCGAGAAAAACACTACGCTGGTGCGCACCCTTACCGCCGCCGAGAACGACCTGGTTTGTCGCTTTGTCGACGGCAGCCTGGAAGGTCATCGCCTGTTACAGGCCAACCAGTTCCTGATGAAGGTGCGCGCCGCTGGCCATTGGTTGGCATGCGAATGCCAGCAACAGGTGATGCCAATACTCAATGTCACCCTCAATAGCAACACCGGCACGCTGTTTCTGAAGAACAACCCAGGCACCCCCGAACATGCTGTCGACTGTCCATTCGGCAAGGCAGCACGCGAGGGTGAAAGCATACGTAGCGAACACACTCAGTTTCCAGCGGCATGGCTGCCCCCTGATACGCCACTGCGCTTGATCGGGGACTTTCCTCGCGACGAGGACACCAGCACTGCAAGCGGCACGGGCGAAAAACGCGAACAGCAAAAGCTGCTGTCCCTGCTGCTGACCCTGATCGAAGCCAGCGGCCTGAACGTCTATGCCACACACCTGAAGAAAGACCTGAGCGGACAGTTCGCCGAGCTGCGCGGAGTCGCCAGCCGCTACCCGTTGGTCGAGCGGGTACCGGCGAGCAACTACCTGGAAACCCGCCTGGACATGAAGCACATGATGATGCTCAAGGCACGCCTGCGAGAATCATCGGCCTTTGGCAACCACCGGCGCTATGGTTTGATCCTCGATTGCGTCAACCAGATCAAGGCACGCAAGGTATTCAACGACCGTAGCGAAGACGGCTTCGACTTCCAGGGGCATCACCTGCTCTGGGGCGGCAGCAAGACCCCGGGGCCGTTGTTGGCGCTGGCGATCTATTCCCCGACCCGTGCAGGCAGCCACTTTTACGAACTGATCCATGTCGCCAGCGTACCCGTACTCTCGCGCGGGCAGTTGTTTCCGATCTACCGCGACGAAGAGCGCGAGCCATTGAAGATGCTGCAGTCGCTGATCGACTGGATGGCCAGCAAGGGGGTCAAGGTCATCATGCGCCGACCGGTCATCGGCGCCGAGGTCATGGATGAGCTGGTGCTCAGCTCCGACCAGGACCGCGTGTTGTCGGTGTCACTGACCGAACAACCCTTGGGCCCGGAACCGGAGGTCGAACACTTCAAGCGTTACGCCGACTTCAAGAGCCTGGACACCTTCCGCAAGTACGTGGCGGGCTTTTTCATGCGCGAACGCGATTGAGGCCGCACTCACCATTGACGCTTGTCGGGCCGGGTCAACCCCAGCTTTTCAATCCGATAACGCAGCATGTCGCGACTCAAACCCAGTAAACGAGCCGACTTGGTGACATTCCAGTCGGTTCGATCGAGCATCTTGCGCACCATGTCCCGCTCCACCTCCGGAAGGCTCATGTTATCGACGGCAGCAGTAACGCTTCCATTGCCATTACGCCACTCGGCGAGCGGCTCTGAATACTCGAGGGGCTCATCCACCAGGCTCATGCAGACGTTCAGCTGATGCGGTGCAATCACATCGTGCTGAGCGAGTAGCACCGTCTGTTCGAGCATGTTGCGCAGCTCGCGGACGTTGCCCGGCCAACTGTAGCAAAGCAGCAACGACTCGGCCTCGTCGCTGAAACGCAGGTTCGGCTTGCCATAGCGCTTGCCATGCTGAGCAAGAAAATGCCGAGCCAGCAAAAGAATGTCTTCACCACGGGCATACAGTCGCGGCACCTTGATCGAGATGATACGCAGGCGAAAGAACAGGTCGCGGCGGAATTTGCCCTGTTGAACCATCTGTTCCAGGTTGCAGTTGGTCGCGCTGATGATCCGTAAATCGACCTTACGCTCCTTCACCGCGCCAATACGGCGGATGGTCCGGTCTTCCAGCAGTTTGAGCAGCTTGGCTTGCAGCAACAGATCCATTTCGCCAATTTCATCGAGGAACAACGTACCGCCATCTGCTGCTTCGACCAGGCCAAGCCGGCGATCCTTGGCATCGGTAAAGGCGCCCTTCTCATGGCCGAAGAGCTCGGCCTCCAGCAGGTTGGCCGGGATAGAGGCACAGTTGAACTCAATAAACGGCCCCTTGCTGCGCACGCCGTCAAAATGCAGCGCACGGGCGACCAACTCCTT
This sequence comes from Pseudomonas sp. HLS-6 TE3448, assembly GCF_053629555.1. NCBI lineage: Bacteria > Pseudomonadati > Pseudomonadota > Gammaproteobacteria > Pseudomonadales > Pseudomonadaceae > Pseudomonas > Pseudomonas sp. HLS-6 TE3448. Next base: position 4,085,811 of record NZ_JBRJIO010000001.1, read on the forward strand.
GCCGGTGCCGGTTTCACCCTCCACCAACACAGGTGGAAGGTCGCCCCCGTCCATGCGTCGTTCAGCGTCCAGCAACTGGCCCAGGGTCTGTTTCAACGCGAGCATGGCCGGCGACTCGCCGATCAACGATTGAAACCCGGACTTCTGCGCCTCGCGCTCCTGATAGAACGACAACGTCCGCTCCATGCGGTCGGTGACCAGTGCCTTGTCAAGCATCAACTTCAATTCGGCCAAGGCCACGGGCTTGGTCAGATAATGAAAGGCTCCCTCTTTCATCGCCGCGACCGCATCCTCGACATTGCCGTAACCGGTCATCATGATCACCTTGAGCTCAGGCGCCCGGGCGACCAGAGTTCTGATCAGTTCATGACCATTCATGCCCGGCAGCGAGTTATCGGTCAGCACCGCATCGGGCTGCAGATGCTCCAGTTTCTCGAGCGCTTCCTCCGCGCTGTGGCACACCGTGACCTCAAACTGCTTGCGCTCCAGGTAGGTCTGGATGTTTCCGGCAAGTATTTCATCATCCTCCACTAGCAGAATGCTGTGTTCCATGGTCCCCTCCGGCCAATTTGAAAGTGAGGCAGACACGGGTTCCTTCCGCTTGACGGCTGGTCAGGCTGACCGCCCCGCCGAAACGCTCCATGATACGTTTGACCAACATCAGGCCGACCCCTAGACCGCCCTGCTTGGTCGTGAAAAACGGTTTGAATACCATCCGTTCCTGCTGTTCGCTCATACCTTTTCCGGTATCGCTCAACGTCAACTGTAGCTGCTGGTCATCAGCCAGCAGTGTCACCTCAATGCTCAGGCGCCCCCCCTTGGGCATCGCTTCCAGGGCGTTTGAAAACAGGCTGTTCAGTATCTGCGTGAGTAACACTTTCTGGCTGATCACCCTCGCCGAGGCCGGCAAGCGCGCCTCGACCCGCACCCCGCAACGCTCGGCCTGTTGGGCGAATGCAAGTTGAGTGTCCTCCAGCACAGCCAACAGATCGACCGCCTCGGCATCATCATCCACGGGGCGCAGGGACGCGAGCAGGTCGCGTACCCAGCGGGACATTCGGTCAACCTGGCTGATGATGTCACCGATATTTTTCTGAGCACCCTGGCTGGCAACCTCGTGAGCGAGTTCTGCACTGGAACGGATGGTTGCCAGCGGGTTGCGCAGGCTATGGGCTACCGCCGAGGACATCTCGCCCAGCGCAACGAAGGTTTCGCTGGCGATCAGTTGCGATTGCTGGCTCTGCATCATCCCGGCTGCACGCCGAACGATCCAGAACAGGCCGAGATAGATCAACAGCCCACCCAGAATGGTAGAGCCCCAGATCAGCACATAACCACGCTGAATACGCCTCACCAGGTCCTGAGGTTCCTTGTAGATTTCCACCATCGATACAACATGCGTACCGGTAGCATCGAACATAGGAATGTAGTTCTCGATAAACAGGTACCGTGGCTCGCGTTCGAACCGCTGCTCATCACGCCCCTCCTCGGCTTTGTGATAACTGGCGGAAACCGAGAGCTTCGACTTAAACGACTCCTCAAGGTCCTCATCACCGACAATTTTTCGGCCAATCAGCTCCGGGTTGGTTGACCAGATGACGGTCCTGTCGTCAGCGTAGGCGTTCGCCAACAGGGTATCGGGCAGGTGTTTGATGTGATCAAAAAACTCCGTCCTGGCGGCAACAGCTTCCTTGAGCGGCAGCCCCTCGATGGTGCCATCGTTGCGCGGGTCAAGCAGCTCACCCATGCTCACCCCGGCAATGATCCGTGCATGACGCACCTCGGCCTGGGCCATTGCTTGAATGAACTGAGCCGTCAACATGGCATCGCGCTCAACGCTGTCGGTGACAACGAAGCGTGTCGATACGTAACCCAGGCCTATGGCGACCGATGCGATGATCGACAGGCTCACGACCGAAAACCAGCGCAGTAAATTGAAGGGGCGCTGGCTGATCGCCTGCGTTTCTTTCTCGATTATTCGCGCATCGAGCATCTGCATTGGATTGCTCCTCAACAGCCGTTGCTGTACTGAAGCCTAGAGTGCGGTTGTATCGAGTTCTGCATCAGCCAGACGAAAGCTCAGTTGCACACAAGTGCCTTGGCCTTCTCGACTACTCAACCTTACCGTCCCGCCGAAACGCTCCATGACACGCTTGACCAGCATCAGACCAACACCCAAACCACCCTGTTTGGTCGTAAAGAAGGGCCTGAACGCCATTCGCTGTTGCTGAATACTCATCCCCTTGCCGTTATCACAGACCCGCAGCACCAGGCTCCGTCGATCCTGACGAACGAACTCCACGCTCAACCTTCCACCCCCTGCCATTGCCTCCAGCGCATTGGCGATCAGGCTGTTGAACAATTGCCCCAACAGCACCGGCTGGCTCATCACAGGTGTTGCCGGCAATGACGCCACGCTGACCTGAACCCCGGCTTGAGCGATCTGCACGCTGAACGCCTGTAGACACTCATGCAGAACCTGGGCCAGATCAACCGGGATGGCGTCACCATCCAGCGGACGCAATGACTGAAGCAACTCGCGTACCCACTGCGACATCCGGTCAACCTGGCTGATAATGTCAGCAATGTTTTTCTTCGCCGCGCCATCGTCGAACTCATCGGCCAACTCGGCGCTTGAGCGAATGTTCGCCAGTGGATTACGCAGACTGTGAGCCACTGCTGATGACATTTCGCCCAAAGCAACATAGGTCTGGTTTGCAACCAATCGCCGCTGTTGCTGCGCCAGGGTGCGCGCGGCCCTGCGCACAATGCCGTAAAGACCGAAGTAGACAATCGCAGCACCTGCCAGAGTGCCAACCCAAAGGAGCAGCAGCCCCTGCTCGATGCGGTCGATCAGGTCCCGAGGCTCCTTGTAGATTTCAACCATCGCCGTCACGCGTTCCCCATCGGTATCGAACAGGGGAATGTAGTTCTCGATGAACAGTTGCTGGGGGGGCGTAATGAATTTGCGCTCGCTGCGCGCATCCTCAACATCGTGGTAGCTGGCCGAAACACGCCGTTTGTGATCAAACGCCCGGTCCAGGTCATCGTCGGACTCAATCATCTTGCCAATCAACGCCGGGTTGCTCGACCAGATCACCATCCGATCCGGCGCATAGATATTGGCCAAAAGCACATCGGGCAGGTGCGCGATGTGATCAAGAAACTCTCCGCGCGCGGCGCGACGGGCTTCGGGATCAACATCGGCGAAGGCGTTGTCCAGGCGCGGGTCGAGCAGTTCACCCATGGTCCGCACGTTGGGAATCGATACATGGCGCACTTCGGCCAAGGCAATTGACTGGATGAACTGCGCAGTCAGCAACGCATCGCGCTCAACACTTTCACTGATGACAAAGCGGCTGGAAATTACCCCCAGGCCTACCGCGACCGAAGCGATCACGGCAAGGCTCACAGCAGCGTACCAACGCAGCAGGTTGAACGGCTTTCTCACCGCAACGGCGTTCAGGCTTGGTTGACAGTCCATCGTGGTCTCCAACGTTGGCACTCCTAGGGTTATAGCCTATTGCCATGCCCCCGGCCTGATTCCCCACACCTTTGCCCCAGCCAGCCCCCAACCCTGGGGCTGGATCCCCGTCTGGCAAGGCGTGTTTTTCTGGCCTGTTGCAACGCTGAAGCCCGCGCCCTGCTGAGGCTGAAGCGACGTTTACGACACTTGGCATGGAATTTGCCGAACCCCTGCAGACGCCCCAAATCATGGGTCAGCTTGTAGGAGGAACGCTCATGCACCGTCTACCGCCCCACCCTATGGCGCTGCTGGCGCTGGCAACACTTTTACACAACACGGCACAGGCCGCGCTGTTCGATGTTGACCCCGGCCCATACCTGCAGACCAACGGTAAGTTCGCCGCCTGGTATCAGGACAGTCATGGCCGGGTCCTGGATCTGTGCCTGTCCAAGGCAATCAGCACTCGGGTTGCCGGTGCACCTGGCGCCCCTTCTTACATGTGTACGCTGCTGCCAACACCGGATGTGTTCAACGACACCCAACCCATCGTCTTCCCCACAAACTTCCCTGATGAAGCATTCTGGTTCACTGCCGATGCCGCCATTGTCGATGCCACACGCGGTATCGACCTGAACTATGGCGCGGCCATCGAAGCGGCGTTCAGTGGCGGCCTGCCACTGGATAACGACCAAGTCAGCTTCGCCCGGGTGCGTATACGCGTCGACGTACCCACCGCCGGCACCTATGTCATCACGCACCCCTACGGTGTCGAGGTGTTTGACGTCACCACCCCCGGCAGGCGGGCCATCAACATGACCCGTGACATCGGCATCGGCGCCCCGCAAACCTACACCGGCGCACTTAAAGGCGATGTTGGCCCGTTCCTGCGCAGCGTCAACGGCCCCTATACCGAAACCAACCCGGAAACGGGGGCCAGCGAACGCTTCATCGGCGATCCAAACCTGGTTGAAGCGGTTACCGGCAGCCCGCTCAATACCAACTACCTGCGGATCGAGGGGCCCAACGGCCTGGACCTGCGTACCGAACTGTTCTCGGTATCCGGCAAGCTCTCCAGCGTCGTCCGCCCAACGCCGCTGATTCCATTGCGCAGTACCTACTCACGGCACACTGAAGACGGCAACCTGCGAGCGCAACAAGACGTATTCGTCCAGGCCCCGCCACAACCGGCGACGGTCACACTGAGCAGTGAGGCCCCTGCCCGGGCCTTGACCGAAGCCAATACCACCGGCGCCTGGTACACCCAATCGACACTTAACCCAAGCCTGCCGGCCACCCTGCAGGTAACCGCCGATAACCAGACAGCAATACCAGGCAGTACGCCCACCACCCAGGCAATGCCGCTCACTGACCTAGTGACCATACAGCGTGCCGAGTACAGCCTGGCCTCGGCGCAACTGACCCTGGTCGCCTCAAGCAGCGACGAAACCAGCCCTCCCACCCTCACTGCCACCACCGGTAACGGCAGCGCCATTGGCGACCTGAGCGGCGACGGAGCGCTCAAGAGCTTGACCACCGGTCTCTCGCCGATTCCGCCCGCCAGCGTCCAGGTGACCAGCAGCAACGGCGGCAGCGACAGCGAAGAAGTGGTTCTCGTGCCATGAACGCGATCACGCTTAGACCCGTAGCAGGAGGCAGCATGAATAACTGGCCACGCCTGGCGCTCTGCGCAGCCGGGCTCTCTCTCTCGCTGGCCGGCAATGCCTGGGCCGGCCTCGCAGCGGTAGACCCCGGGCCCTACACCCTGGCTACCGGACGCTATCCCATTTGGTATCAGGATCACGCCAACCTGTCACTGGAACTGTGCCAGTCGCGGGCTGCCAGTTCGCGGGTTGCCGCGACAGTCCCTCCGGCCTATATGTGTACCTTGCTGCCGGAACCTGGCATCTACGACGATGCCCTGCCGCTGGTATTTCCGGACAACTGGCCACCGGAAATGTTCTGGTTCCTGGCCGAGACCACTATCCCGGCCGTGGGTAACAGCGGGTTTTCCCTGGACGCCTACGTCGCCGGCATTGAAGCGGCATTCGCCTCGGGGAATCCACTTGATGGTGACCAACAGAGCTTTGCCCGGATTCGCATCCGCGCGTCGGTACCCGTCGCCGGTACCTACACCATCACTCACCCTTACGGGGTCGAAACGGTCAATGTCACCAGCCCCGGTCGGCGTGCGATCAATATCACCCGCGATATCGGTATTGGCGCACCGGGTGATTTCACTGGCGCGTTGAACGGCAACATCGGACCGTTCCTGCGCAGCGTCAACGGCCCATACACCGAGATCAACCCCGACACCGGCGCCAGCGAAACCTACATTGGTGACCCAAACCTCACCGAACCGGTCACCGGCAGCCCAAATGACACCAACTTTGTCCGCATTCAGGGCCCTAACGGCAGCATCGAGACCAACCTGTTCACACTGTCCGGCAAGGTCCTAGATCCGCGTGCGCAAACGCCGGTGGAGCTTGAGCGTGCCAGTTATCAGCGCACGGCTCAGGGCACGCGCCTTGAAGTGTTTGCCAAGGCTCCCGCGGATGCGACCCTGTGCCTGCGTGAAACGGTGGCCCTGGTACCGGGAACACCTCCTTCGGCCTGTCAGTACAACCTGCTGACCGACAATAACGGCTTGTTCTTCGTCGAGCGGCTGATACCCGATGCCCCACCCTCAGTGGTGGTCCTGACCGCCAGCAGCACCAGCGGAGGCACCCAACCCACCGCGTTGTCAGGCAAGTTGCATGATGTCGTCAAGGTGCAGACCGCTCGCTACGACTGGAGCAACCAACGGCTGCTGATCGAGGCCCGCTCGAGTGATGAAGTGCAGGTCCCTGACCTGATCGCGCAAGGCTATGGTCGTCTGTCGAAAAACGGCACGACGCAGAGCCTCACCATCAACGACCTGAAGCAACCGCCCGCCACTGTCACAGTCAAGTCCGCTGCCGGCGGTAGCGACACTGAACTTGTGCAGGTCGTTGGCAATGCGCCGGTGCAAGCGGCTAATCAGGCTCCGGTCGCACTGGCCGACAGCGGCAGTACCAGCTTTGGCGTACCGCTGACGCTGAACCTGTTGAGTAATGACAGCGACCCGGACGGTGACGTACCGCTGACGATCGTTGACCTGACTCAGCCGGCCAATGGCCTTGGCAGCGTGGCCTTGAGTGGCAGTACCGCCGTGGTCTACACCCCACCGCCGGTGGTCAACGCACCGCTGGTCGCAACCTTCAGCTACAAGGCCCAGGACAGCAAAGGGCTGAAATCGGACGCGACGACGGTGACCGTCAATGTCGCACCGAACCAACCGCCCACTGCCGTCAACGACAGCGCAGCCACGCTGGGCGTACCGATAACCATCAACGTGCTGACCAATGACACCGATCCCGAGGGCAACATCCCACTGACAGTGGCCAGCGTCACCCAACCGCCAACCGGACGCGGCACCGTTACCACCAATGGCACACAAGTCACCTACACGCCACCTGCCACCGTCACCAGCGCCTTCAGTACCAGCTTCAGCTACATCGCCAGTGACGCGTTCGGGGCGCTGTCGACCCCGGCAACGGTCAGCATGCAAGTGTCGCCAAAACCGGCCCAGGAAACGTTCACGGTCACCACGGCACAGGTCCAGGCACGTTCCAACAACCGCTACAACTGGGACTTCAGTGGTACTTCGTCAGTGACCACCGGCAATACCGTCACCGTGCAGGTCACCACCACCAACGGGCTGGTCACCCTGGGCAGTACAGCGGTGCCGATCACCGGACGCTGGCGGTTGTCGGTCAGTAACAGCACCACGGTGATCCCGTCAGCCAACCCAACAGCGACCATCACCACCAGCCAAGGCACTGTACGTACCGTGCCGGTCAACGTGCAGTAACCCAAGGAGAACTGTGCGATGCCGCGCCTACCCTCCCTGCTGCTCTGCCTGGCCTTGATCGGCCAGGCGGTGCAGGCCGACGACCTGATGGATAACGCCGACCTGGTCGCAGGCTCAGACCTGGGCGAGTCGATGACACTGCTGCCCGCAACGGCGCCATCCACTCAACAAGCGCTGATAGAGCAACAAGGCCAGGCGAACAACGCCACCCTTGGCCAGGATGGCCAGGCCCTGCTCGGTCATATCGTCCAGGCCGGTAGCGCACAGGAGGCGTACATCCTGCAACAAGGCAATGACCTGATGGCCGGTATCAGCCAGTACGGTTACGGCAACAGCGCATCGATCCGGCAGAACGGCAGTCACAACCGGGCAGAAATAGCTCAGATCGGCAACAGCAACAACGCCAGTATCGAACAAACCGGCACCGGACTTTCCAGCGCCGTGGTTCAAGCCGGAAACGGCCAGCAGGTGCAGGTCACCCAATACCGCTAAACCCTGGAGGCACTACCATGTTCAAGCTCGCTCCCTTAAGCGTCGCCATTGTCCTGGGCCTTTCCGGCCAGGCGATGGCAGATGACAGCCAGTCAAACCAGAACCAGTACGGTAACGAGAACATCGCCGAGGTCAAACAGACCATGGCAAGCTACAGCTCAGCCACTCAAAACCAGTACGGTGAGGGCAACAATTCCGCAGCCTTGCAGGACAACGCTACGGGTGACATCCAGCAAAACCATACCGGCCAATACAACGCCGGTTATGCTGAACAGTTGATGGAAACCGCAGGGCAGATCAAGCAACAGGCGGTCGGCAGCTACAACAACACCCATGCCAGTCAGTCGCTGGGTAACGGCAACCTGGCGCAACAGAGCCAGGAAGGTAGCAACAACTTCTCCTTCGTCTATCAGGATGGCCAGAACGGCAGCACGGCCATCACTCAGCAGTGGGGCAATGGCAACGAAGCCAACGTCGAGCAACTGTTTGGCGGCACCGCCAACCAGGCCTTGATCATGCAAACCGGCACCGGCAACTTCAGTGCTGCCGAACACCTCAGCCACCAGAATGGTCAGATCGGCATCTTCCAGACGGGTGACAGCAACTGGGCCTACGGTGATCAACGCGACGGCCAGGGCGGGTCCATCACCATCAACCAGAATGGTGCCTTGAACTCCACCGAAGTCTGGCAAGACCAACAAACCGCCAGCCAGGCCGTCCTGAACCAATATGGGCAAACCAACGAAGCGGTGATCGACCAGAGCTTCGGTGCCGACAACCTGGCGACCCTGACACAAACCGGCGGTTTCAACGCGATCTACGCCGATCAGTTTGAATCGCAGAACTCAGTGACCAACCTGTTCCAGAACGGCCACGGCAACGTCCACTACACCTACCAGACAGGCGACAACCATACGCTCAAAGCCAGCGCCAACGGCACGGGTAACAAGGTACTGGCAAGTAGCTGGAAAGGTGACAAGGCCGGCGGCCAGTTTGGCAGTGGACAACGTGCCGACATCAAACAGACAGGCACCGACAACAGTGCCAATTTCACTCAAGCCGATAGCAACAACGAGCTGTACTTTGAACAGAACGGCAGCGACAACATGTTGATCGCCGATCAACGGGGTACTGCCAACTACGCAGAGGGCATCAGCACCGGCGTTGCCAACAGCGTCAAGCTGGATCAGTCCGGCATGGGTAACCAAAGCTATGTGAACCAGTTGTACGGGGATCATAACCAGGTCGACATCAAGCAAACCGATGGCGTCAACCTGGCCTATGTGACCCAAGGCGGCTCAGCCAACCAGGCGACGGTCGATCAGAGTGGTACCAACATGAACGCCGCCATCCAGCAGTTCGGTACCGGCAACCAGGCTGCCGTGCTCCAGCAGTGATCATCCCGCCTTGGCCGCGACCGGTGATCGGCTGGTCGCGGTCTTTTTTTGTGTGCCGTCCGCAGCCGTTGGTGCGCCCTTTTCGGCGGACAGGATTGCTCGACGGCCCCCGGCCCACCGGCAGGTAATAAATTCCTGAATAGTCGTAGGATTTTTCCCAATCAGCCTGACGTGACCAAATAAGCTCAATCGCAAGGGTATGCTTTCCTCCTGCACCGACCAGCACACATGCTGCCGACACATCACAGGAGAGAACATGGTTTCCGTCAACGCCGCCGCCCTGCCCCCCACACCCCACATGAAGGCAACCTTGCAGCCTGCGCCTGCCGCAGTGTCTGTCAGCCTGGCAAAGCCCGCACCTCAGTACGGAGTGCAGGTCAACCTGTCAGAAACCGGCACGCACAAGTCGGCGCAGGAGAACGGCAAGCACGCGGATATCGACGCCAGCAACCTGCCCGAAACCGTGAAGACGGTATTGAAGTCGGTTCGGGAAATCCAGGAGCGGATCAACGAGAAGATGGACGAACTCAAAGCCGTAATGAATGACCATTTGCTCCCCATAAAGTCGCGTGAAGCGAAAATCCATGGTTTGCAAATAGAGCTGGCCAGCCTGACCAGCGAGCTGAACAAGGCCACACAGGTGCTACGCCGGACCGAAAACGAAATGAAACTGTCAACGGCCGAGAAGAACCTGTCCAAGGCCCTGGCCAATCCCTATCGATAACCCGGCAACATTGATCTGTACGCAAGGCACCAACAGGGTCTGGCCGATCACTGTGCCTGGTACTGGCTCAAGTACCGCTCCAGCACGGCGTTGTCACCACTGCCGTCGTTCGACACCTGCCACAACTTGCGCTCAATACCTTGGGCCAGCAAATGCCCGACGGCCGATTCAATCGCTGACAGCACGCACAGCTGTGCGGGCTCATTGGTGGTGTAGCCGACCTCGGCCTCCAGCAGCTTCTTGAACTCGATGAACTTGAACACCCCGGCACTGCGACCGACCGAGTAGATCGTCTTGCTGGTCATCACGTTGGCCAGTACCTGGCCCGTGCGTACATCCACGGCCCTCAGGTTGACCGATACCTGATCTACCCGGTATTCGCGGGACAGGTCGATACCCAGGTAACGTGCGCCTTCACCACCGCTACGGACGTTGGTGTCATAGGCAATGATGCCGCCTTCAAGCATAAGGTTGGCGGCCTGCAAAGGTGGCAGCTCTGCCTGAATGTTGACCGGAGTATCGGGCTTTTTCTGCGAAGCTCGAATGATCTTGCGTTCGGTCAGCAGATTCTGCAGCCCTTCGCGCTCCAGCACCACGAACCAGCCACTGGCCTGCATGGCATCCATCAGCATACTGGCAGCGCCTTGAGTCACGCTGGTGGAAAAGGAGCTGGCCGGGGTTGGCTTGTATTGCCCGGTCTGGTCACGGAAACCATAAACCACTGCCATCAACCGCCCCTTCGGACGTGGCATGTTGAGCAGGTCGTAATAGGTGGAGGCGCGAGGCGTCAGGGTTGGCGTCTCGGTGTCGTGTTCCGCCGGCATTGGTGTGCGCAGACCACAGCCTTGCAGACCGGCCAGGATCAACAGCATCGTCAGAAGTCGTTTCATGATCGTCACTCCCATTGACCCGACACACCTCAAGGATTGAGGCCGTTTACCTGGATTTCGGAAATTTCGCCGGTTGCCCGGTCCGTCACCTGGATGGTCAGCGCACCCGAATCGTCGATCACATTGATCAGGAACGAATCCGTGGACATGCTGCCGGTGTTGCCATTGGAGATGTTGTCCAACAGTTGCGACAGCAGCCGCGACTCCAACTGATTGGTGAAACGCTCCAGGGCCGAAGTGCCCGCGATAGAGGATCGGCTCTTGATCGACGGGTCCTCGTAATCATTCTGCGACTGCGCGTTGTTCAAGAGCCACGTGCCATTCAACGGGTTGCCGCCGAACGCTGGGTTGACAGGGGTGTAGACCAGCTCGGTGGCCGATGCCTGCTGACAGACAACACCAGCGGCCAACAGGCAGAGTGCGCGAGAAACAGTGCTCATAGTTCATCCCTCTCCAGATCGGTGGTGTCTTGCAGCAGGTTCTGAAGCTTGCGCTGGACAACCTCTGCCCTGACCAGGTCGGCAGCTTCATAGGCTGCGTCCTTGAGTTCCACGGTGTTGGGCGGCAAAAATCGCCGGTAGATCACGCGTTGCTGATACTCGACTGTCACCAGGCTGCCCCAGCGAGCCGACGGCCGCTCACGCACCACCAGGTTGAAATCCAGGCGGCTGGTGGCGCGCAGTCGCTCGGCGAAGCTGTAATAGAAGTCGCGGCCAATATGGGAGATCGTGTTATCGACGATGAACCCTGTCATTTCGTCTTCCTCTGCCGCCAGCGCCGGACCGGCCAGGGCCAGCAGCACCACGGCCAGCAGCAGCCGGTTCATGGCCGACTACCCGAGCGCCGGGCCCCGGCGCTCTCGGCAAAGGCTTTCTCGGCGACGAACTGCCAGTCGCTGTAATGCCCTAACCCCTCGAAATCGGACCATTGTGCGTCGAACCCCGCCTGTTTGAGCGGTACGTCATGTGACAGGCTGTAGATGCCGGTGATACGCCCATCCAACCCACGCATCAGGCCCCACTCACTGCTGTTGGTGATCGGGTCCGAATAGCGTTTGCGCAAATGCCGACGCGGTTGCGGGAAACGGTCATCCTCGACCAGGTCATCCAGCGATGCGGGGTACTGGGCCAGGCCCGGAGAACTGCGGTAGTAGCTGCGCAAGGCCTGGGCGTACTGGGCCCCGACCCAGAGCAATTCGCGCTCTTTATCGCGGCGAGCAACGCTGGACCACACCTGCCCGGTTGCAGCCAGGCCGATGCCCAGCACGGCGATCAGCATCAGCATGCCCAGATAAGTGAAACCGGCCTGGGCCTTACCATTCAGCATAGAGGCTGCCATCTCGGGCCCTCCCGCTTGCGCCGCTCTTGATATCGCCTACTGCGCCCGACACGCCCTCAGGAGGGGGCTGCAGCTGCCAGAGGTCGCGTCGTTCGGTAATCGGGTCCAGAGGCATGGCCCGCAAGTAGCGTTGTTCCACCAATTGCTCCAGGGAATCGGGGTAACGCCCGGTATCGCCGTAGTAGTGGTCCAGCGCCTCGCGCAGCACCGCCAGGCTTTGGCGCAGGGTAGTCTCACGGGCGTTGTCCAGGCTGTTGAAGTAGCGCGGTACGGCGATGGTCATCAGGGTGGCGATAATCGCCATCACCACCAGCAGTTCGATCAGGGTGAAACCTTTGTTCCGGCGCATATCGGTCACCACTGGCTGTAGGCAATGCCGTTGAGCCCCCTGCCCGGGGCGCGAGAGTAGATGTCGAAGACGTCATCACCTTCACGCGGGCTGTCGGCCGGGCTGTTGTAGGCACGCACTCCCCACCCCCCCTCATCGTCCCGCTTGGCTTCCAGCAGCGGGTCATGGGGAATACGCCGCAGGAAGTAGAACTTCGCGCCCTTGGCGCTGCGCACATCGCGCACGCCTTCTACCAATACCGCCAGGCTTGGCGGATAACCGCTGGCATTGAGGTTCTTCTCGATGTAACCGGCGTCGTAAGCGCGTTTGTAGGCATCAATGGCATCACGCACCTGATACAGCGCTGCCTTGAGTTGCTGCTCTTTGCCACGGCGTACCAGGGTTTCGGCCAATGGTGCGGCCATGGCGGCGAGCAGCCCGATCAGGGCCAGGGTCACCACCACTTCGATCAGGGTGAAACCGCCAGTGCTGCGTTTCATGATTCAAGGCCTCGGCAAAACGGCCAGCGGTGCTTCCTGCACGTCGCTAGGGCGGTTGAGGTTACGGATCTGCATGCTGGTTTCAGTGCCGGTAGGAAACTCCATGTCCGACGGGCTCTGGTAAGGCAGGTTGCGCACGATGCGCGGGGTGATCGACAGCACCAATTCAGACTTGCCCATGTTGTCCTTGTTGCTGCCAAACAGTCGGCCCAGCCCGGGGATATCGCCCAGCAGCGGAATCTTGTTACCGGAAGCGCCATGATCGTTGCGTACCAGGCCGGCAAGGATCTGCGTCTCGCCATCGTGCAGGCGCAGGCTAGTCTGGGCGTTGCGGGTATCGACCTGAACCGGAATGGTGCCTTGGCGAGTCGGCTCCAGCGGCGTGGCGTTGCTCACCTCCAGACCAATCTTGATCGCCACTTCGTTGTTCAGGTGCACCACCGGCGTCACCTCCAGCTTGAGACCGACGTCCAGGTAGGTAACGCTCTCGGTAATCACTGGCCCCTGGGTCGACGGCACCGAAGTGGCGCTGATGATCGGCACGCGCTGACCAATATGGATACGCGCCTGCTCGCGATTGCTGACCCGAATCACCGGGCTGGCCAAGGTATTGATGTCATTGTCCTGCGCATTGATCTTCGCCTGTGGCGACGGCGTGATAGTGATCCGGCTGGAATTGATGCCGCGCAGTTGGTCGAGCACGCTCACAGGCTTGCCCTCGCTGGTGACCACCCCGAAGGTGTTTGGCCATTGCAGGCCCAGGTCGAGGATGCGTGAACGGGCCACTTCCATGACCTCTACTTCCAGCACCACCTCGGGGTTGGACTGATCCTGGGACTGCAGCAGTTTTTCGGCCATGCGAACGGCATCCGGGGTATCACGCATGGTCATGGTGTTCAAACGCTCATCAACGAACACATCACGGGTCTTGAGCATGGTCTTGATCATGTTCATCGCGGTGTTGGCATCGATGCTGGTGAGGTAGAAGGTGCGCATCACCAGTTCCTGGTAGTCCTTGGTTTTCTGCGGCGAGTCGGGGTAGATCAACAAGGTGTTCTCGTTCACCACCTTCTGGTGCAACTGGTTCTGATCCAACAGCAGGGCCACGGCGTCTTCGATGCGCACCTCACGCACAAAGATCGTGGCTTTCAGGTCTGGCCGCAGGTCCTTGTCAAAAATGAAATTGAGCCCGGCGACCTGCGACAACACCTCGAAGATGGTCTTCAGGTTGGCATCGCGGAACTCCAGCGTGACCGGCTTTTCCAAGCGGGTACGCAACTGTGGGTTGGGCTGAGCGGTACGCGCCTGCACCTGCTCGATATTGCGCCGCAGTGTCAGGCCTTCGGCGTTTTGCGGATCGAGCAACAACACCTCGCGCATGTGCCGCTCCGCGCCGAACAGGTCGCCCTGACGCAATGCCGCCTGCCCCAGCGCGATGCGCTCACCCAGGTCCTGCATTTGTTCAATCTGGCGCACCGCGTCCTGCGCCCGACGGTTGTTCGGCTCAAGGGTGAGCACCCGTCCATAGCCCATCCGCGCCCCGGCAAAGTCGTGCCGCGAACGGTCACTGTCGGCCTGCGTCAGCAGCGCTTCAACCGACTTTGCCCGGCCTTGGGCCAGAGCAATGTTCAATTCGGTATCACGCGGTGCGCTTTTCAGGCCCTCTTCGAGCCGAGCAATGCCGGCTTCGTACTGGCCCTCCTCGATCAAGGCCAGGCCATCCTTGCGGGCAGCGGTCGAACCACAACCAGCCACTGCCACAAACAGCGCCAACAGCAGGAACGGCGCAGGCTTGCAAATCCTTGGCGAATTCATTGTGCACTCCCTACAGACAAAGTCTGGGACAATTGCATCGGCAGGTAGACCAGGCTCAGCTCCGTGGCGGAGATCTGCTCGATCCGGTAGGTGTCATCAATCACGTCGCCCTGACGGACGACATAGAGTTTTTCGCCGCTTTGCAGGAACACTTGTTGATCGTCGCGGTTCTGCAGGCGCCCGACGAAGTGGAACGGCAGCGCCGGGGGCACAGGTAACGCTTCAACCGGGGCCACGGCTACAGGCGCCTCGGTGACCGTGGCCAACACTGCGGCAGGCTTCCAGCTTTTACTGGCGAACAGATCGACTGCGGCCAGCGGAGCAGAATGCGCGCGGATGGCCTTGTTCACAGGCGCCTGCGCCGGGCTGCGGCTGACCGTGGCCACAGGCTCGGACATGTCCTGTTCGGCTTGTTCGAACCAATGCCCTGGCGCCCAGGCCGCGGCGGCCGCCACACCCAGGAAAACCAACCACAGCACCGTGCGTTGAGTGTTCATCACGACCTCGACAGGTAAAGGGTCATGCGGATACGCCCGTTAAGCTCGCTGTCACCGATCTGCTTGCGTTGCAGGTCGAGGTCTTCGAGTACCAGCGCTGGCAACTGTCCGAGCAACGCGCGCAGAAAACGGCGGATCTGCGGGTAGCTGCCGCGCAACGGCAGGAGGATCTGATAGCGGGCCAAGCGGGTCTTCGGATCGACCCCCAAGGCATACTCGCCGCGAGCCAGGCTAATTTTTTCGGCCCGGGCCAGCGCGTAGATCCTGTCGATCACCTCGGTGGCCTGCGGTTGTGCCGGCAGTTGCTTGTGAAAATCGTCCAGTGGGTTATGCGACGACACCGGCGCCACCCACTCTCCGCGCTGCAGGCGCTGCAACTGCCGCTCAGCCTCGGCGTACTGCTGACGCAAAGCATTCAGTTGCTGCCACTGCGGCAGCAGGCCAAGGCCGGTCAGCAGCAGCGTTGCCGTCACCAGTACGACCGTCGCCAGGCCTGGCCAGCCAAGGCGCAACAGCTGTTCGTGGACAATCAGGCTAGGGATGCGCATTGCCGGTCTCCCACGTGGCGGACAAGTTGAACTGCACCGGGTGCTCGGCCTGCCGCACGACAATTTCGTGATTAAGCAGCGATACATCGCGCAGCTCGGTACTGGCTTCCAGGCGTTTGTGAAACGCCAGCATTGCTTCAAGGTCGCGCGCCTCGGCTGCGATGCGCAGTTGCCCCTTGCGGGCATCCGGGCTCAGCGCAAGCAATGCGACATCCTCCAGCGACATGCCTTCGAGCATGGCGAACAGATGTTCCCAAGGCCGTTGCAATTGCTCGGAAACACTGCGCATCTGCGCCAGGCGCTCATCCTGCTCACGGCGCTGACTGGCCGACAGTGTCGGTTGCGGGCGTGGGCCAGTCCCCAGTTTCTGTTCGGCCTGGTGCAACCGGCCCTGCAGGGCGACCTGCTCGCTTTCCAGGCTCTGCTGTAGCCACAGCAGGCCAACCAGCGACGCCAGGCTCAGGCCAGCCACAACCCAGACCAGTCGCCCACTGCGGCGTGGTTGAAAGTCGAGTTCCAGGCGGCGCATGTCAGGCCACCACCCGAGCCATGACGCTGAGCACGTCCTGACCCGGCTCCACAAGGGGTGTCAGCTCACACAGTTCGACACCATCAAGCTGCGGGCGGCTCTGCACGCGCCCCGGGGCATGGACGAAAATTGCCAGGGGTTGCCCGTCCTGCAACTGGCACTCACGAGCAATCAACGCCTGCAAGGAGGCATCACCGTCACTGCCGCTTTGCGTGCGCAGTTGTTGCCAACCACCCTGCCTGGCCAGCAACACAAGGCTGCGTTGCGGCTCGGCCAGGACAAACAGAAAGTCGCCTTGCCCAAAGCGTGCGGCAAAACGGTTGTAGGCCCCCATCAGATAAGGCTGCACTGCACGCAAGCGCAGCCTGGACTCGACGCTCACCTGCTCCAACCCCTGCAATAACGCTTCCGGCACCGCCGCCGCCACCCTCGCCCGCCCACTCGCCTCCGGCGAAAGGCAAATCCGCCAGCCCTCCAGGCTCTGCCCGTAGTGCGCCTCGAAACAGGCACGGGCATAGCCCTGCAACTCTGCCGGGGTGGAAATCGCGTCGCTCCAGGGCAGCAGACAGAAACGGCAGTAGTCGGCCGACAGCAGCACGCGCAGTTCATTACGCCGACGGGGCTGCTCGCCGAGCAGGTTACGTAGCGCCTGCAGGGCTGTGGCGACAGCCTGGCTGCGTTCGGCAACGAACCCCTGGCTGCCAAACCAGCGCCGCTGGCCAAGACCGACACCGTTGGCACCCAGGACCGCGATGAATGGATCAGACGATAAATGTGACACGATTGATCTCCTCCAGGGTGGTCCGCCCCTCACGCACCAGCGCCAGTGCCGAGCTGCGCAGCAGGCGTAAGCCACGCTGGCAGGCCAGGGCCTTTATCCGGGCAATCGGTTGGCGCTCGACAATCATCTGGCGTAACTCGTCGTCCAGATGAAGCAACTCGGCGATGGCGGTACGCCCGCGGTAGCCGCTGCCCCGGCACTGGCCGCAGCCGCTGCCGTGGACAAAGCGATAGTCCTGGCAGTCCTGCTGGGCCAGGCCGGAGGCAGCCAGTTCCTCGTCGCTGGGCGTGCAAGGCACCGCACAATGCGGGCAGACCAGACGAATCAGGCGTTGGGCCAGCACGGCGTTGAGGGCCGAGACAAAACTGTAGGGGTCGACCTGCATCTGGCTGAAGCGGCCGATCACATCGAAGACGTTGTTGGCATGGATGGTGGTGAACACAAGGTGACCGGTGAGTGCCGACTGCACGGCAATTTGCGCGGTGTCCGGGTCTCGGATCTCACCGACCATGATCTTGTCCGGGTCGTGGCGCAGGATCGAACGCAGGCCACGGGCAAAGGTCAGGCCCTTCTTTTCGTTCACGGGGATTTGCAGCACGCCCGGCAACTGGTACTCGACCGGGTCTTCAATGGTGATGATCTTGTCCACCCCCCGGTTGATCTCACTGATCATCGCGTACAGCGTGGTGGTCTTGCCGCTGCCGGTGGGCCCGGTGACCAGCACCATGCCATAGGGCTCGCCGGCAAGCCGACGCAGGCTGCGCAGGGTTTCATCGGCAAAGCCCAGGGCTTGTAGCTGCACACCGCTGACCTGATCTGCCAGGTCCTGCTTGTCGAGCACCCGCAGCACTGCATCCTCGCCAAAGATGCTGGGCATGATCGACACCCGGAAGTCGATCTGCCGAGCGCTGATGCCGATCTTGAAGCGACCGTCCTGAGGCACGCGTTTTTCGCCGATGTCCAGCTCCGCCATGACCTTGATCCGCGAGACGGCCTGTTCGGCGAACTCCACGCCGCTGATCTTGCTGATGGTGTTGAGTACGCCGTCGATACGGTACTTGATCACCAGGCCGCTGCCGGTCATACCCAGATGGATATCACTGGCATGCATTTTCAGAGCGTCATAGAGGGTCGAGTTGACCAGTTTGACCACACGGCTCTGGTCTTCGCTGATGCTGGCCAGCGACAGGCTTTGCAGGGTTTCGGCTTCCAACCCCTCAACCTCGTTGTCGAGGGAGTCGACGGCATGGAAGCTCTCTTCATGACGCGCCAGAAAAGCTGCCAGGTCAGCGGCCTGCACCAGGTACAACGGTGCACCCTGCAAGCACTCATCGATCCAGGCCAGGCGTGCGTCGTCGAAGGGGTCGGCAAACACACCAATGGTTTGCCCGGCATGTTGCAGCAGGATGAATTCGCGCTTCAGGCACTGGGCCAGGCTGACCCGCTCAAACAGTGGGTTGGCAGCAAACAGGGCCTGGGTATCAAGTACCGGATAGTGCAGGCTGGCGCCCAGGCTGGCCACGAACGCCGCGAGTGGCTGTTCGCTGATGGCCTCGAGGGCCTGTAGCACGCGCTCACCGGTTTCCTCGGCCCGGGCCCTGGCCTGCGCCATCTGCTCGCGCCCCAGAGGAGCGCTGACAGCAGCATCGAGGGTTGCTTGTAGGCCAGGAAACGATGGTTGCATGGCAAGCACTCCAACGCAGCGGGGGCGGTAGCCCAACTGGCGCGGGAGGCTCTCTCGGCGGATGCCGGAACGTCTATCGCGCCCCTACTCCCCGGTGCGCTGCTTGTCGTCATCCAGCCCCGGCGGCTTGGCGTTGTTACGCCTGCGATCCGCCAGTACCCAGCTGCCGTCATACAACTGCATGGGGAAAGACTCCTTCTTGCCCTGACGTCGCTCGACGAACCCTTCAGCCATGCTTGCCCCGGCTCGCGCCTGGTGCTCAACGCCCATCAGGTCAAAGACTGCACGTGCCAACTCCGCTAGCGGAAACGGCTTGAACAGGATGTGACTGACACCCAGCTGAGTGGCACGCTCACAGACCTCGGCGGTCGGATGCGCGGTAATCAGCACGAAATGGCAGCGCCTGCCTTGCCGGCGGACAGCCTCCAGAACCTGAAACCCCTCCATATCGGGTAACCGGAAGTCGAGCACTACGACATCGGGGTTGACGCTGGCAGCAAGGCCAATGCCGGTTTCGCCGTCGTAGGCAACATGGACGTGCAGGCCTTGTGCAACCAGGTACGCCTGGAGGTTCTGCGCAAGGGTCTGTTCGTCATCGACAATCAGAACACTGTTAACCAAGGTCGACTCCTTGAAACTTCACAGACCCGGCTTTCCGGTCTGACTGAGTGCGGCCTTGTACAGGCTTACGCACACTTCATGCCAGGCGCGATAGGGTGTGTTTGGCAACGGTATGGCATTGATTTTCCGAGCTTCGCCCAAGACAACTGAACATAGCCCCCCCAACCCCGGGGACTGGCTGGCCTTTTGCCCCTAGTCTTTCCCCCAATACTGGGGAAGTCTAGCGCGACTCCAGTCGTTCAACGACGGCGTGATCACGCAAGCGTTTCAACAACGCCTGACGTGCCTGCATCTGTTGTCGTTCGTGCAGCATTTGCTTCGCCAGCGCAAGCCCCTGCTCCCCTTTGACAGCGGCAGACAGCTCCAGGTTCTGTTCAGCCGCCAATGTCTGTTGAAAGGCCAGGACTTGCGTGTCGTCAGGCTCTGCTACCTGGGACAGTTGAATGAATACCTGTTGCGCGGCTATTTCGCGGCGCGTGTACAGCGCGAACCCAGGCTCATCGAAGCCAGCTTCAGCCAGGCGTCGCGCAAACACATCGGCCGAACCGAAGGCCTGACGCAGTTGTTCGATATGCTTGGCAACAGCGGCATCGCTGACTTCAATACCCCGGCGCTGGGCTTCCTGCCAAAGCAGCTCCTTATCGATCAGTTCAGTCAGTGCCTGCTCGCGCAGACGCTTGTACAGGCTTGGGCTGCGAATACTGGTCAATGCCCGCCCCTGAGCCTGGAGGTAGTCGGCAAAATAGCGCTCCAGACGGAACTGGCTGATCGGCACGTCGTTGACCCGCACCACGGGCGGGCTGTCGTCCGCCCATGCCGCGATACTGGAGCAGAGCAAGCACAACAGAATGAACACGCGCATGATCCACCTCCGTCGAAACCACAGGGATGCCTCGCCAGCGATACAGACACGGCCAAGGCTGACACCTACTGGAGGTGAAAGCGTGGGCCCGGCAACTCGACACCGACCACATGAGCACGGCTCAAGCCCTGGCGTCGGCCTGGACCGAAGCTCAGCGGTGGGGTCAACCCCGTATCAAATCCATACACACCTTCCAACGCCGCCAGCAGTTTTTCCCGGCTGGCATCTCGCCCGGCGCGCTTCAAACCCTCAACCAACAGTTGCAACGAGCAGTAGGCGGTGACTTGAAGCAGTGTCTGCTGCCCCCCCAGCCCTTGGTTCTTGCGCACTTCGGCCAGTGCCGCGCGGCCAGCCTCGGTCCAGTCGCCGGGTACGAACGGATAGGCCAGAAACAGCCGTTGCGACCACTGGGCAGGCACGTTCGCAACCTCGCCGGCGACCTGGCTGGATGCGGCAAACAGATAAGGTGCCTGCCCGGCGTTCAGCAGGCTCTCGGTCAAGCGTGTCAACCCTGCGCCATCCCCCAGGAAGAACACCGAGCGCACCCCATCGGTAAGCGGCTGACGGGCCTCATAAGCCTCTCGGCGCAGCGCCCGCCAGCCCTCCTGATGCAAGCCTTGCTGTAATACATCAGCAAGGGCCGCCTGCTCCGGCCCGCTGTAGAGGATCAATGCCGACTGCTCTTTCACCCCCAAACGCTCGGCGGCGTAATCGGCCAGGCTGAGCAATTGCTCTCGCACACCGGGCAGAGGCTCGAATATCAACCGGCTCTGCACGCTGGCAGCGGGCAGGCTCAACGCACCGATCATCGGCACCCCGCTGCGCTCGAGCATAGGCGGCAATGCCGTACCCAGCGCAGGGGCCAAGGGCGATAAAAGGGCGAACACCCGCTCTTGCTCAATGAGCCGTTTGAGCGCCTGTTCAGCACTGGTTCGATCAGGCCCGGGATCGACCACGGTGAGCTGCAGTTGGCGCCCATGAATACCGCCCTGCTGGTTGATACGCTCGATACTGCCTTGCAGCACAGCACCGACCACCCGCGCGGCCTCGGCCAACGGCCCGCTCTGCGGCAACAGTGTGCCAATACGCAGTTGCCGCTCTTCGACCCCGGGGTCGCGGTCTTCGGCAAGGCGCTTGAGGTACGCCGTAAGGTTGCGTTGATCGGCCATGGACAGGACAAACCGTGGCATGGCCGGATCGAGTACATTTCCAGCCGGATCGCGGCCCTCCTGAATGACCCGCGCCAGGCTCGCCTCCGTATAAGCCGGGTACTGCCGCCCATTGACCCGATGTTCACCGGCCCCGCGAGTCAGGCGTTGCCAGTTCAACGCTGGCGGACGAACCCCGCCCTCCGGTCGGCCTGTGCCATCGGCCCCATGGCAACTGGCACAGGGCACCACACTGGCCGGCACCAGAATGTCCGCAGCCCCGACCCGGGCCGACACCTGCGCATCCCCAGTGGCCAGCCCTTCGCGGTACAGGCGTTTGCCGGCCTGCTCCTGTGGCGTCAACTCAAGGGCCTGCGCGACGCTACCCACGCCCATCAGCAGCGCCAGCCAAAACAGCCCCCAGCGATTCATGATCAACGTCCAGCCAGCGGTTGGGTCAACAGTTGCAGGCGCTGGGCGATCGCCTGCGGCGGCGCATCAGGGCGGATCTTACTCCAGCGTTTGCTGGCGACATCGCCGGCAATCAGCAGGGTTGAATGCTGCTCCGGACTGGGCACCAGATGCCCGAGCCGGGCCAGCACCTGCTCGACCTCGGCCTGCCCGCCGGTGAGAAACAGCCAGTTCGGTCCATCGACACCCTGCTTCTGCGCAAACGCTTTGAGCACCGCTGGCGTGTCGTTCTGCGGGTCACTGGTCACGGAAATGAAGTACACCTGGCGGGCCAACGACTCACCCAGCGCATCGCGGACATCCTTGAGTTTGCGGGTGATCAGCGGGCACGCATCATTGCAATGGGTGAAGATCACATTCAACAGCACCACACGGTCTTTCAGGACATCGCTGTAAAAACGCAGACTGTTGCCGTTCTGGTCCAGCACAGTGGTGTCAGTGAACCAGGTTTGCGCGTCCCGTGTTCCAGCCCCCGTGCTCGATACCGCAGGCGTCGCGCTGGGCGCGGCATGGCCCTCGTGGGCCATGGCCAGCGAGGCGAGAAGCCACAGGCAGGCCCCCAGGGCCACCCCTTCAAGGCGTTTCATGCTGCGCGGTACACCCGTTGATTGGCTCATGGCTGCTGCTCCTGAGCGACAGCGGTATGCCGGGCATGCACCCGACGGGCGCTGAGACGGTTGATCTCGGCAATCAGCAACGCCGGATCGGTGAAACCGTAATAGCGGGTCCAGTGGCCACTGTGCCCGTCACCGACCAGAATCAGCGGGGGATGTTGCCCCAGATCCGGGCTCAAGCTGCCCAGGCCCTTGAGGGTTTCATTCACCGCATATGGCGTACCGGTCAACCAGCTCCAACCCGGGCCTTTCTGGAAGGTCCGCGCGTAGTCCAGCAAGCGCTGCGGGTCGTCACGCTGCGGGTCGACACTGATCGACACCAACTGCACCTCCTCTCCCACCCGCCCGCCGAGTTGCTGCTGAACCTTGCCCATGATCGACGACACCACCGGGCATACCGTCGTGCAATGGGTATAGATAAAGCCCATGACCACCAGTTTGTCGCCCACCAGGTCCTTTTCCAGGCGCACAGGCATACCGTGCTGGTTCACTAACTGAACATCGGCAAAGCGCACATGTGCCTTTTCCTGAGTGGGTGCTGGCGCGGTATGCCCGGCGTGCCCGTCATGGGCCTGAACAGCCCCCAGGCTGATACCCAGCACGCAGAGTGTCAGCACAGCACTATGTTTGATTGCGTTCATGGCGAACTCCCGTCTGCAGTGGGTCATTGGGCATTGGCGGGCAACACCCGCACGCTGGTGTAATTCTTCTCGGCAAAGCCTTTGCCCAGTGAGGGCGCCTGTACATGCAGGTACCAGGCGCCCGCCTCAGCCAACTCCAGCGGCGCCTCATAAACACCCTCACCGACCTCGCGCACCGGGCTGTCTTTGGCTCGCGAAGACGGTGCCAGGAAATAGCGCAGTGTCAGGTCCTTGATTCCATTGCGCGGGGTACCATCGCCTTCGACGATCCGGAAGCGCGCGACAAAGGGGTTGCCCTGCACCACCTGTGGCCGCTCCAGCAGAAATTCTACCCGCGGTATGTGCTGCCGAGGCCCATTGGCCGACGCCAGCACTTCGGTGCTGAAGCAATGGATGATCTGCGGCTGATTGAGCAGAAAGGCCACATCGAACTTGCCCGCCGCTGGCAGTTTCACCGTCGAACTGTAGACCCCAGGGGCCACCTCGCGCAGGCTGCGGTCGATGACCAGGGCGGCACGGGCGTTATGCCCACGGTTGAGGTAACCCGACATCGGCGCGTTCATCCCCTCGGCATAGAAGTAGGTGGTGTTGTCCACGGGGTTTACAACAAATACCGAGTTCTCGTCGCGGGCCACGCTCAGGCTCCGGGCCAACGGCAGGTCACCCGCTTGACGGGGTGCCGCAGGCCCGGCATCAAAGCCCTGGGTAATCGGTTGGCGACCTTCACCCAGGGTGGCGAGGTTGATCATGGTGACCTTGGGTGAGGCCAGGCCACGGATATAGGCATAGGCCTTGGTGAACGTCAGTTGATAAGGCTCTGCCGACACCTCCAGTTCATGTATCGCCTTGTCAGTACTGGCATCGATGATCACCGCCCGGTTTTCCAGCGTGTTGAGCACGATCCCGAAACGCCCATCACGGCTGAAGCTCATTGGCCCTAGGCCTTGCCTGGCCTGAATACGGCTGCGCAGTCGATGGCTGGCCACATCGATCACGCTGATGCCGCCATCACGCCCATCGGCCACGTAGATCGCCTGAGACAATGCCGAGTACGCCACTGACAAGGGGTGCGGGCCGACCTTGAGGCTCTTCACCAGGCTCAAGTCGCTACTGTCGATCACGCTGACAGTACCGCTATCGCGATTACTGACAAAGGCATAACGCGAGTCCTGGCTGAAGGCAATTTCGTGGTGCCCGGCTCCGGTAGCAATGAACTTCAAGGTCCTGTGGGTTTGCCCATCGATCACTGTCACACCGCTCTGCGTGGCATCAGTCGCATTGTTGCCAACCCAGAGCAGGCGCTGGTCCGGCTGCATGGCAATGCGTACGGGCTGCTTACCGGCACTCAGCAACCCGGCCATCTGGAACGTCTCGGTGTTCACCAGTGCGACCTGATCCGCTGCGGGCAGGGTCACAAACACGTGTTTGTCATCGGCACTGGCCACCCAATCCATCGGAGGCTGAGGCAGGTCGATACGTGCCAGCGTGCTGGTCACGCCGCCCACCGATACCGACGGATCAATTACCGTCAAACTGGCATCCTTGTTCAACACCAGCAGGAAGTAACTGTTCAAGTCCAGTAACGGCCGGGCACCAATACTGCTCTTGAGGAACAGGCCAACCCGCGCCTTGCAACTCTTGTCACGCTCACTGGCCGCCTCACCGACACGTGCGGGGTCGATCCAGGCCCCGGGTGACACGCCCGACAACGGCTGCCCGGTGTTCTGCTCGGTGACCTTGAAGCGAATACTGGCAAAGCCGCCCTCACTCAAGGCGCCGGCAGAGCCCAACGGCCTGGCCTCGAACTCTACGGTGACCCCATCACGGCTCAAGCGATGGGCGCTATCGAGATCAGTGGTGGCGCCCACCGCGGCGATCTCGGCCCGAGGATCACACCAGAGGTTTTCATAGCTGATCCCCAGGCCTATGAGCGTCAACCCCGCCAGCATCCCCAGGTACAGTGGCTTGTTTCTCTTGTTCATTGCCTGTCCCCCATCCCGATTACGGTCTGACTACTGTGCTGGCGCAGTGGCTGGCGGTGCTTCGTTGGTGACCCGCAGAATCCCCCACAGCCCTGCGGCGTTACCGTAGGCAGCGTAATCACGGAACAGGTAGTCACCCGGTATGGCATTGGCACCACCGGCACTGCGGTGCATGAAGCTGAAGTGCGCAGCCGGCAGCACGCTCTCCTGGGCACCGATGTACATCGATTGTGGGTTGTAACCGAAGCGCACAGAGCCGATGCCCGGCAGTAACATCGGGTAACCCAGGGCGTCCGACTTCTCGGACTGCAAGGCGTGCTGTGCCCAGACGTGGCCATCGAGCTGGAACGTGGTGCCACGGCTACCGCCGGACGGCATCAGGATATGGGTACGGAACGGTTGCCCCGGCTTGGCCCAGAGCACCGGCGTTTGCGGATCACCGCCCACCAACGCATTGCTATAGGCCATATGCACGTCAGGCACATCGGCCCAGCCATGGCCATCGGCATGCCCAAACGGCGCGTTAGGCGCAAGGCCGAAGCGCAGCCACAGCGGCTCGGCCTTGTAGTTGATGGCCATAGCCGAGTTGTCCTGCGGGTCACTCCCTGCGCCGTTACCTTCAGCAGCGATACCCTCCACCGGCCGCCCATTGGCCCAACGCAGGTTCAGGGCCTTCTGCCAGACTGTGGCAAAATCACGGTAACTCGTCTGGCCCGGCGCCTGTACCGTCGCCGAAGCACGGCTATGTGCATCTTCGCTCCAGGTCGCCCCTACCGGCACGATGCTCATGCCCCCGCCCAAGCCTTTCTGCGGTTGCTTGATCGGGTCGGCTGGCGTCAGGTTCAGGCCACCGAACTCGATGGGCGTACTGTTGATGTTGTCCACCTGGCGGCCCAGTTGCGAAACCGGCTTGCCTTCACGCTCCAGGTGCCCGGCGTAGTACTGATAGACCTTGCTCGGATAAGCACCATTGCCCGTGCGCGGCGGTACGGTTTGCACCGGGTTGATGCCGACGTTGGTGCCGTCCGACTTGGTGATGTCATAGGCCAACAGCTGAGCATGCAAACCAACATGGCTGGAGGGCCGCATCAGGTTGTTGTTGAAGGTGGTCGAACCCTCACTGTCATTGCGGTTACGCTTGACCACCCCATGCATCACGGCAGTACTGGCAAGGTCTGGCATCACCAGTGGCAGGCGGTTTTCCAGGGTGACATTGATGCAGTCACCCGCGGCGGCACGCAGCACCAACGGCTCCACCGGTACCCCGGGCTTGAGTTTGCCCGTGATCGGATCAAGGTCGCTCTTGCGTACGTACAGCACCGCCGTCGGGTCATGCAGCGGGCCGCTCTGACCACCAATAGTGAAGGTTTCGCCGTCCTCGGGATCGGTCACCGTCACTTGCGCAATGCTGATCGGACGACTGTTATAGACCAACGTGCCGCCATTGGCCTTGAGCGGACCACCGACGTGCTGACCAATACCAGCCGGATCATTGATAGCCAGGTTCAGTGTATTGCCGAGGATATCGTTAGCCAGTGCCGCAACAACCTCATAGCTGCGTTGCGGTGTTGGCCGAGTACCAATGCCGTTGGGATTAGGACTGTAGCGCGGGCACACGCCATCAAAGGCGATGGTATTGCGCACGGCAATCGGTTTAGGGTTGTTCGGCAGCGCAAACAGGTCTGGGCGGACTGCCGTGTAGTTACGCATCACCCCCCACAAACCATTCCAGTAGCCTTCCAGCGATGCGTCCAGGGAATAGAGGTAATCGCCGGTCGGCGCAGCCGAGCTGGAAACCATCGACACCGGCGCCATGAAGCCGAGCTGCTCGGAAATCCCGACCATTTGCGACGACTTCCAGCCTGAGTTGGAGCTGTTGCCAAAGCCCGAACCGCTTTGCAGCCACTTCACACCATGCAGGGTCACGTTATGTTCCTCTTCGTGACCGCCGGCATGCATCCGCAGGCGCACATTGTCACCCGAGTAGGTGCGCAGCATGGGCGTGAACGGGTCACCCGGCTCACTGCCACCCTTGTTGATGTGCGGCGGGAACAACGTCGTGCCACCGGTTGGGCCAACTGCAGAAGTGACCGCCGAAGGGGCCAGGTTCATGGCCGGGATAGCACGGTCGGTGCGGCTTTGCATGCCATAGGCGAGGTCACCTGCCAGGCCATCGGCCTGCATGCCGCGCTTGCCGTCCGGGCCGATACGGTTCGGGTCGAACACCCGCAGCGCCAAAGGCTCGTTCCGATAGTTGACGACAAACATGCCAGGGTCATCCACCGAGATAGCCTGTGGGCATGGCCGGCTTGGACAGCCAGGCATCAACCCGCCACGGGCTTCTGCCACCGCTTCGAGCAGGCTGGCAGCGGCTTTGCGAACCGGCGGGTTGATGGCATAGCGGAAGCTGTCGGCAGTTGCCGGGAACGCTTGAGCATTGGGTATACCGTCTGGTCCGGCACCGACATACACCCCAGCTTCATAGGCATGCTGGAAGTCGCTGTACTCCAGGAAGAACTCACGGTAGCTGTCATTGCGCCCGTCACCGTCCAGGTCACCGGTACTGACCACCGCTTGCCATGAGGTTGGACCACCATCCTGACGCAATGCGGTGTTGTACAGCGCCTCACCCGTCTCGGCATGGAACCAGGTGGAGCCTGCAGGTTCGGCCAGCACAGTGGCGTACAGGCCCAATTGTTGGTGCGTCGATGGGCCGAGGTGGTCGTGGGTGAAGATAGTGCCCAAACCGCGATCGACGTTGTTCACGTTGACCACCGGGTCGGCGAACCAGCGCTGCATGGCGGTGCGTGCGCCCACCCAGTCAGCCCGACCATAGCGACCAAAGAACGGATGCGCCTTGGCATGCGGGCACTGCGCCGTACCTTCGCGGGAATCACCCGGCTGGCAGTCGTTGAACTCACGAATGGCCTCGATACGCTCCACCACACTGCCGGGCGAGAGTACACCATCTTCATAGTTCCAGCCGTTGGCCGAGCCGTCGGCAGCGGTGAGGTCCCACTTCGGCAGGTGGATATGCTGGCCGATCACGTCAGTTGGCGTGCGCACCTGATAGTCGTCCATCTCATAGAACGAAGGGATCAGGTTGGTCTGCTGGTACATCACGCAATCGAAGGTGTTGATGCGCATCACCAAAGGCTCTGGCGGGCGCTGTTTGTTGATCACGCCCCAGGCATCTTCCCAAAGAGCAAGAATGCGCGCTTGCGGGAAGTGATAGCCCACCTTGTTGTACACCGCGTCGAACTGAATGTTGGCGGCCTTGTACACCCGCGGATGATCTGCAGTGAACGCCGAGGCGCCGGTGAAGCTCATACCGTCCAGGCGCTCGCCGCTGTTGAACTCACCCGTGCCGGCGCCACGCGTCAGACGTTTGCCACGGTCGTCCATGCACGGTTCATAGAACGGTGCACCGGCCATGGGCAAGGCACCATTGGTTCGGAAGTTACGCGCCACCAACTGGTTGCCCGGCAGCACCGCAAAGCTGGGGTGATCGGGCTTGGCGTGGTAGGCCATGGCCGACTGCTCGACATCGGTGCCCTCTTCCGGCAGGAACACGGCCTTGGCACGGGTAACCTGCTTGGAGAAGTCCAGGGCGGTCGTCGTGGTCAATGCTTGACCGCCCGCGGCAACACCGTCCAGGGCGTGCCGTGGCAAGCCCCCGTCCCAGCCACCGACCTGATCGGGGTCCAGATTGCTCCACAGTGTATTGCCACTGTCGCGCAATTCACGGGCCTTGGCGGGGTCGAGCATATCCAGCGGTGGGGTTGGCGGGCGTTGCCCCACTGTGCTCTCCAGGCCACCGATCCAGAACGGATAGCCAGGGTTTTTCAACGTGCCATCGGCGTTGCGGTTGGCTTCGCTGCGATCAACCAATGCCAACGAACCGATAGCGCGAGGCGCAGCATCCTGAGCATCACTGTCGTCGCCAGCCACCTCGCCTTCATCATCGTCGTCGTTATCCGCCACCAGGGTCTCGGCCAGCTTCGGCACCACCGCAACCTTGCCCGGCATCGGCGCCATCGCCTTGCCAGGCAGCGGCACCACGGCAGGAATCGGCGTACCAGCGACAATTTCGCCATCCGGCAATGCCCGTGCCCCCGTGGCGGGCTTACCGCTACGCAATGCCCAAGGCTGGTCGTGAAAACCGGCCTGGCCCTGCTCGGAAACCTCCAGTCGCGTACCTTCCTCAAACACATCATGCACCCGCCACATGCTCCACATGCCTTGGGCAAAATGCGGGTAGAAGTGGCAATGGTAGATGGCATCGCCCGCTACACGGTTACGGTTGCCCGAGCCACCGTTGGCGATTTCGTAGGTGTAGCCGGCACCAGGGCCAATGCCCTGGGCGTCGACATAGTCAGAGTTGTCATCGTTGGGGTTGAACAGCCACTGATGGCCGTGCAGGTGGAAAATGTGCTGCTCATGGCCATTGTGCGTGTTGCGGAACTTGACGAAGTCGCCGATGTAACTGTGATTGACGTTCGAGGGTTCCGCAGGATAGAGCGCCATGCTGGCCTTGACCCCGATATCCTTCGCATCCGGAACCTCGCCAGGACGGATGTTTTCCAGGCCGACGTTGGCCGGCACATCCACCAGCATTGCCACGTCCCCCACAGTGTGAGCGCTCAGAAAGAACTCTTCATAGGCGCATGACAGGCAGTCATGCATAGGCCCGACACCCAGCCGGTTGGCAATGACCTCCGCGCCCATGCCACCTGAGCCGTAGTTGATCATGAACGAATCGCGTGTGGGTTCGAGTACGTGGCCCATTACCGGATCAGCCCAGTAACCCGGAAATGCCTGAGTACCTGCCACCTCATCAGTGAACATCGAGGCAAAGTCGCGGAATGGCTCTAGCCGATTGGGCAACGCCGGGTTGCGCTTGCCAATGCTTTCCAGCGGATAGGTCGAGGGTGGGAATGAGCCGTCAGGGTTAGGCCCCATGACAATCGCATCGGTTTCGCTGGAGATGATCTCGTTACCGTCGACCATGGCAATGATCGGCATACCGGCCTTGCCTTCACTGAGCCAAGGCTCACGTTGTGGGTAGCGTGCCTCATAGTCGACAATCGGCTGGCCGGTCGGGGCACGACCGGTAGCGCTCAGGCGCATTTCCTCTTCAGTCAGGGTGTTACGGTAGGTGCGCCCACCTTTGGGTACAACTACCACTTGCCCGAACAAGCCATTGGACACGTTGCCCGCAGCGCCTTCACCGCCAAAGGTCGCGCCCTTGCTGGTGGCGGCAAACGCCCCTTCGCGCTCCGCATAAAGGGTGTAGGTACGAGAGGCACCAGGAGCAACCAGGAAGTTGGCGTTGCGTCCGGTGTTGGCGGCGATATCGCCAATACTGTTGACCGGCTGCAGACCGTTGACCTGGAAACCGACATGACGGTCAGTAACCTGATCGTCGACAATCAGGTCATGCTCATCGTCCACCAGGTCCTTGTTCGGGTTGGCCTGGTACGCCAGCAGGTTCTGCAGATTGACGGTCAGGCAATCGCCCGCTGCAACCCGCAGCACGATGGGCCGCGGGCGCTTGTCCGGGCGCAGCGAAACCTTGCCGGGAACAGCTGCGCCACCTCGAGCCAATGACACCTGGTGCTCATCGACCACGTCCCCACGCAGGGCGAACATCATACCGTTGGCGTTCTGCGCCCCCAGACGGTTGAACATCATTGGCTGGTCTAGCGCGACGATGTTAGCCACCCAGGTGCGCTGACAACTGACAGCGGCTTCGGTGTAGCCCGGCAAACCAAGCAAGGCCGTAGCGAGCAACAGAAAAGGGGTCAGGACATTGCCTTTGATTGTGATCATCGGGGCTTGCCTCGGGTTACGTATGAACGTCAAACCCTGATCAGCAAGCGCCATGCCACAACAATTTTCCCTTCTGATTCAATACATTATTGTGAACAAACAGAAAAAGGTGGGGCTTAATGCCCGACATTCCCCACTTTCCCCAGGGATGGTGGGGCTAGGGCCGGGTTAGGCGCTATGGATGAATCATAGGGGCTTCCACAGGCTGAGTTGGATGCTGCCGCTCTGCCTTTACATGGGCGACCAGATCTGCCAAAGCCCGACTGCTGGACAATTCATCCGCGCGAATTCCGGCCACGGTCAACGCTGGACCATATGCGTCCTGCTCCAGCTGAATCGTCAGTGAGCCATCATCGAGGCAGGACACCACGCAGTGAGAAGGCAAAAAAGCCTGTTCGATGACCTGACGTAATTCAAGGCTGCAAATGCCGTGTAATGACATGATCAACTCCTGCGTATAAGGTGGTTGAAAAGGCAGTAATCCCCCTGTTTTCCGCGCATTTCAAATTGATAAATACGATGCTTGGGAACAGCGTCATGCACCGCCATTATTCTTGTACAACAACAGTGTTGATTCACTGTTTTGTACAGCCTTGTACAGCCCCGATAGAGCGCCGCCAAAAGGCCAATGGCCAGGTGATCTCATTGACAGTGCCGGACGCATCGGTCACGACACCAGCCCGGCCTGATGATCGACCAACAAAACCGCTGCATTGTGCTTGTCCAGACGGGTGCAAGGGACGCTCATGGTCTTGCTCCTTGTAGTTGAGGCACAACGTGCGGGATCGCAATACGGATACACCAGACTAGTCGGCGTTGTGGTCGCCGGCCTTGCCTTTGGTCATCTGGCCGAAGCGACCGGCATGAAAGTCGTCAAACGCCTCGGCAATCTCGGCCTCGCTGTTCATCACGAACGGGCCGTAACCGACGATCGGCTCGTCAATCGGCTCGCCACTGAGCAGCAGCACGCTGGCATCCTGAGTTGCCTCCAGCAGCACCTCATCGCCGTCACGCTCAAACAGCACCAGTTGTGCCGCACCAGCGCCCTGCTCGCCGTTGACCCTCACCTCGCCGCGCAACACTACCAACGCCGCGCTATGGCCCACCTCGAGCGGCAGCGACAATGACGCCCCGGCGTTCAGCTGGATGTCCCAGACGTTCATGGGCGTGAAGGTCCGGGCCGGGCCTTTATGGCTAAGGTACTCACCGGCAATCACCCGCAGGCTTCCCCCATCGTTGGCCAATGGCACACGCGGGATATCGCCATTGAGCAGGGTCTGGTAGCCCGGCGCTGCGAGCTTGTCGCGTGCCGGAAGATTGACCCACAACTGCACCATTTCCAGGGTACCGCCGGTGGCCGCAAACGTCGCAGCGTGAAATTCTTCGTGGAGAATGCCTTGGGCCGCGGTCATCCACTGCACATCACCCGGGCCGATCAAGCCGCCTGCCCCCGTTGAATCGCGGTGCTCCAACTCGCCCTGATACACAATGGTCACCGTTTCGAACCCCCGGTGGGGGTGCTGCCCGACCCCACGCCGGGCAGCGGTCGGGGTAAAGGTGTATGGGCCGGCGTAGTCCAGCAACAAAAACGGGCTGATGTGCCGCGCCAGGTTGTCGTAGGTGAACAGGCTGCGAACCGGAAAGCCGTCACCCACCCAATGGGGCTGGGGGCTGCGGTAGATGCCTTGGATCGTTTTCATGAGATACCTCCTCTCGTGCATGGCTATAACAATACGTATGCAACGACAGTGGCGGTAGACCCGCAAAAACGCCCTCAGCGTTCCATCTACAGAACAGTCGGGGCAGGACCGTGCAAGAGAAAATCCTCGACGCGCTTGGCGCTGTCAGCAGGATGCTCCTGCATGAAGCAATGCCCACCGGGCACCACTGCCGAGGTGACGCAACGGTTGATGCTTACCCAGCGCGCGACCGAGGGCGGTACGAAGGGGTAGGTCTGCTCGCCGTGCAAAACCAGCGTTGGCGTCCTGACCTTGGCCAGTGATGCCCACAACCGCCGCGGAAAGGAACTGAACAATTCCATCTCGCGGCTGGGCCGACACTTCAACGCTACCCCTTCGCCACAATCCGTCAAGGCATGCTCCACATAAGCCTGCAGCGCCGCATCGCTCCAGCCCTTGAAGGTTCCCCGCCCCTGAAGCCCTGCATGGGCAGCGGCACGGTCCGGCCAGTGGCTGCGGCGCGTGGCCGCCTTGCGCGCCAAGGTATGACGACGGTGCATGCCCACCATCGACGCCACGCCCAACACGGCGATCATCGAGCGGCTGAACAGCACCGGATCAAGCAGCACCGCCCGTTGAAACAGCGTCGGTTCATGGGCCAGGATCAAACTGGTCAATACCCCACCGAAGCTGTGCCCCAGCGCAAAACAGGGCACGTCGGCATAGGCGCCACGCCCGGCCTCAAAGGCTTCAACAGCCAACTCGGCGGTACGGTTCCAACC
Organism: Pseudomonas sp. HLS-6 TE3448; assembly: GCF_053629555.1. Lineage (NCBI taxonomy): Bacteria > Pseudomonadati > Pseudomonadota > Gammaproteobacteria > Pseudomonadales > Pseudomonadaceae > Pseudomonas > Pseudomonas sp. HLS-6 TE3448. The sequence continues at coordinate 4,119,321 of NZ_JBRJIO010000001.1, forward strand.
AAGAAACACCCCGCCATGGTCGCTGTCGCCATGGCCCTGGACATCGCTCAGCCACAGATCGAAGGACTCACTTAGCACCTCCAGCATGGGCCGGTAGGCCAGGCAGCAGAAGCCGGTGCCGTGCAGAAAATGCAACAACGGCTTGCCACTGGGCGGCGAACGCCAGCCACGCAAGGTGAAACCGGCTGAAGACGGAAAAGACCACGGAACGAGGTGCATGCAGGTCACTGAATACAGGGCGGCACAATAGCCAGGGAGGCTGATTACAACGTCGCCCCCTGGCAAGTTCAAGCACCTTGCGATTTAGTCGGCGTGTTTGTCTGAAATCGCCGGTTCCACGCCTGGCACGCTTACTGAAAACTGTGCGAGGCAAACAACAATGGGTACAGCGAAATCACCAGCAATGCGGCCATCAGCCAATTGAATGCCATCAACCAGCGCGGGTTCTGCAACACCTGGCGCAACGCACTGCCAAACATGACCCAGACACAGACGCTGGGCAGGTTGACCAATGCAAACAGTGTGGCAATGACCATGACATTGGTCAGGTAACCCTGCGCCGGGGTGTAGGTGGTAATCGCACCAACCGCCATCACCCAGGCCTTCGGATTAACCCATTGAAACGCCGCCGCGCCCCAGAACCCCAGTGGCCTGGGCGTTTCCGAGCGGGTCGCCGACAGCGGGCCGGACGTTGCGATCTTCCAGGCCAGGTACAACAGGTACGCGGCCCCCACGTAACGCAACAGGGTGTAGAGGGGAGGAAACGTCTTGAATACTTCACCGAGCCCAAAACCTACAGCCAGCACCATGACCATGAATCCGACACTGATGCCGACGGCGTGAGGAATCGAACGACGCACGCCAAAATTCACCCCGGAGGCCAGCAGCATGGTGTTGTTCGGCCCCGGCGTAATCGAGGACACAAAGGCAAAGAGCACAAAGGCTAGAAGCAGGTCGAGGGAGGCAAACATGGCGGCGGCATCCTTGGAGTCGTTGTGTCACGACACTAACGGAACCCGCAGCGGCAACAGCCATACAGTTACCGGAAAATAGTGCACTACACCTACCTGTGCCGCACCTGCGTGATGACGCCTGCCGACTACCCACGGGGTAAGCGAATCCGGAACTGCGCACCGCCCAGCGCCGACTGCTCCGCCGTCAGGCTTCCACCCTGGCTCTCGATCGCCCGTCGGCTGATCGCCAGGCCAAGCCCAAAACCACCGGTGGTGCGATCGCGGCTGCGGTCCAGGCGGTAGAACGGCTGGAAAATCCGCTGACGCTCCTCAGGTGGAATGCCAATGCCGTCGTCTTCCACCGTCAACAGGCAGGCACCCTGCTCGTCCATGTCCACGCGCAACAGCAAACTGCGGTGACAGTAGCGCATGGCGTTTCGTATCAGATTCTGAACCGCCCGCGCCGTGAGCCTCGGGTCGAGCACGAAACGCGGCAAGCCGGCTTCGGCCCGCACCTCCCACTCAATGCCACGGCCATCCAGTTCCTCGGCGAAACTGCCGAGGATACTGTCGACATACTCGGTCAACGACACCTCGACGCGTTCAGCCAACTGCCCTGGCGTCTGCAAGCGGCTGTAGGACAGCAGTTCCAGGACCAGCTCATCCAGTTCCCGCACATGGCCAACCAGTTCCAGCAGGCGCTTGCGACTGGCCGGCGGCACTTCGTCGAACAGCAACACCAGCCCGAAGTCGAGCCGGGTCAGTGGAGTGCGCAGTTCATGGGAGACGGCATTAAGCAATTCACGCTGTTGGGTCAACAAGCGCTCAATATCCTGGGCCATGGTGTCGAAGACCGTGGCCAGGTCGCCGATATCCGAGCGCGGCGAAATGTGCGTACGCTCCGACAACTGCCCTTGGCCCAGACGCTGGGCCGTCGCCTGCAGCCGTTTCAGGTCTCGCCAGTGCGGCCAGACCCAGAGCAACAGGCAACTGAGCAAGGCCGCGCCGATCAATACGGTAATCCCCCAGGACAACAGGTTGATCTCCAGGGGGTCCGGCGGGTTGCGCAACTCAACCAGCCACTGGTCGTCCAAGGGGGCAATGGCGGTGCTGTAGTAGCCCCATTCGCCCACCCGGACGACAAACTGCCCGGCGCCCAGCCTCGCGCGCTCGGCAGGGCTCAGTTCGGTCTCGTCCTGGCGGCGCAATTCGACTTCCAGCGGTGCAAAGTCAGCCGCCAACGCTTGCGCCACTTCAGGCCACTGGGTCGAGGGCACGTGCTGGAACTGCTTGAGCATCAAGCGCTGCACACCTTGGGCCTGCTGCAGGTTGTAGGCTTCGTAGCGCTCGTGGAACACGCTCAGGATCAGCTCGGGAATCAGGAAGATGGCCCCGGCGTAGCTGACGATGGTGATCAGGTACAGGCGGACAAGGATTTTCAGCATGGTTCGGGCAGCGCCTTCAGCATTCCCATTCGACTCGGCTGAACAAGTAACCCTTGCCCCACACCGTCTTGATCTTGCGTGCTTCGCCCGCATTGTCGTCAAACTTGCGGCGCAACTTGGAGATAGCGACATCCACCGAGCGGTCAGTGCCGTTGAACTCGATACCGCGCAGGTGCTGCAGGATGCAATCCCGGCTGAGTACCGTGCCGGCATTACGCGCCAGCACCACCAACAGGTTGAACTCGCCGCTGGACAACTCCACTGGTTGCGCGTCCCAGTGCACAGTGCGCTCGGTAAGGTCGATCTGCAGGCCACCGATCTGGATCAGGTCCGAAGCCACTTGAGGTTCATTGACACTACTGCGCCGTAGCAACGTGCGCACCCGCGCCAGCAGCACCCGAGGTTCACAGGGTTTGCTGACATAATCGTCGGCCCCCATTTCCAGGCCCAGCACCTGGTCATGACTGTCATCACGCGCGGTGAGCATCAGGATGGGCAACACGGCCGACTCGGCACGCAGCAGGCGACACACCTGCAAACCGTCCAGGCCCGGCAGCATCAGGTCGAGGATGACCAGGTCGGGCTTGTTACGGCGCGCTTCCTCAAGCACGTGGTCGCCGCGAGCGATCACCCGGACGAAAAAACCGTTGCGTTGCAGGTAGCTGGCGATCAATTCGGACAGCGCGCTGTCGTCTTCGACCAAAAGAATATTTGTCATGGAAAGTGCGTAAGCGCAAATGAGTTCGGCAGGATATCTAACCTCGCACACGCGAGGCGGTAATCTTCACACTTTTTCACAGACCGCCTACAGAGCTTAACAGTTGCGCCGGGGGTGCCTGCCTTAGCATGGCCGTGTCATTTTCGGAAGATCCGCATGTCCAGCCCAAGCCCCTCCCGTCTACGCACCCTGCCCGCCCTTGTCCTGCTCGGCCTGGCGCTGGCGGCCTGCGACAAGCAAGCCCCGGTCGAAGAAAAAGCACCGCCACGCCCTGTTTCGGTGGAAACCGTGCGTGTCGAACCCTTGGCCATCAGCAGCGAGTTGTCCGGGCGCATTCTGGCCCCGCGCACCGCAGAGGTACGCGCGCGAGTCGCCGGCGTGGTGCTCAAGCGGGTGTACCGCGAAGGCAGCGACGTCAAACAGGGGGAGGTCTTGTTCCGCATCGACCCGGCACCGTTTCAAGCCGACTACGACAGCGCCCGTGCCGCCCTGGCCAAAGCCGAGGCCAACCAGTTCCAGGCGCGCCTGCAGGACCAGCGCTACAGCGAGTTGATCGCCATCAATGCGATCAGCCGCCAGGACTACGACAACGCCCGCGCCGCCGCCCTCCAGGCCAATGCGGACGTCGCCGCTGCCAAGGCTGCACTTGAGCGTGCGCGCTTGAACCTGGGGTATGCCACCGTCACCGCGCCGATTTCCGGGCGCATTGGCCGTGCCTTGGTCACCGAGGGCGCACTGGTCGGGCAGAACGAGTCGACGCCTCTGGCGACGATCCAGCAACTGGACCCGATCCACGCCGACCTGACCCAGTCCACCCGGGAACTGAACGCGCTGCGCCGGGCACTGCGCGCCGGCGAGCTGCAACAGGTCGGCCAGGACCAGGCACGTGCCACGTTGATCCAGGACGACGGCACGGCTTACCCATTGCCCGGCAAGTTGCTGTTTTCGGACATCAGTGTCGACCCGAGCACAGGGCAGATTACCCTGCGCAGCGAATTCCCCAACCCTGATCTTGACCTGCTGCCGGGCAGTTTTATACGCGTTCGCCTGGAACAGGCCATCAAGCAACAGGCAATCAGCGTGCCGCAGCGCGCCATCCTGCGTGACAGCGCCGGCCAACCGCGAGTGCTGCTGGTGGATGCCGAGCAACGCATCAGCGAGCGCCCGATCGTGCTGGGCAGCGCGCAACAGGACCGCTGGATCGTCAGCGAAGGCCTGGTTCCGGGCGAGCGCGTAGTCATCGAAGGCCTGCAACATGTGCGAGTAGGTGATCAGGTGCACGTCACCCCTGCCGCCAAGGAAGCCGCTTCTGTCGTACAGACCACTGGCCAATGAGGGCCTGATCAATGCCGCAATTTTTTATTGACCGCCCGGTGTTCGCCTGGGTGGTCGCGCTGTTCATCCTGCTGGCCGGCGCGCTGGCCATCCCGCAACTGCCGGTGGCCCAATACCCTAACGTAGCCCCGCCACAGGTAGAGATCTATGCCGTCTACCCGGGTGCATCGGCACAGACAATCGATGAGAGCGTCGTCAGCCTGATCGAGCAGGAGCTCAACGGTGCCGACCACCTGCTGTACTTCCAGTCGCAAAGCAGCCTGGGCAGCGCCACCATCACCGCCACCTTCGAGCCGGGCACCAACCCTGAACTGGCTCAGGTGGATGTGCAAAACCGCCTGAAGATCGTCGAGTCGCGTTTGCCGCGCGCGGTCACTCAGCAAGGCCTGCAAGTGGAGAAAGTTTCCACCGGGTTCCTGATGCTGGTGACCCTGACGGCTGAAAACGAGTCTCTGGACGAAGTCGCCCTCAGCGACTTCCTGGCGCGCAACGTCATGAACGAGATCCGCCGCCTCAACGGTGTCGGCAAGGCGCAGCTGTACGGCGCCGAGCGCGCCATGCGCATCTGGATCGACCCGCAGAAACTGATCGGCTTCAACCTGACCCCCGAAGACGTCAACCTGGCCATTGCCGCACAGAACACCCAGGTAGCCCCCGGCAGTATCGGTGACCTGCCAGGGCGGGCGACCCAGGAAATAACCGCCAACGTGGTAGTCAAAGGCCAACTGTCGACACCGGAGGCGTTCGCCGACATCGTCTTGCGGGCCAACCCGGATGGCTCGCGGGTAACCCTCGGCGACGTCGCACGGGTAGAGATTGGCAGCCAGGAGTACCAGTTCGGCACGCGCCTTAACGGCAAGCCGTCGACCGCCTTCAGCGTGCAACTGTCACCGGGTGCCAACGCCATGCAAACCGCGACCCTGGTCCGCGCCAAGATGGACGAGTTGTCGCGCTACTTTCCGGCAGGCGCCCGCTACGACATCCCCTATGACACCTCGCCGTTCGTGAAAGTCTCCATCGAGCAGGTCATCAACACCCTGCTCGAAGCGATGCTGCTGGTGTTCGCGGTGATGTTTCTGTTCCTGCAGAATATCCGCTACACCCTGATCCCGACCCTGGTTGTGCCTGTGGCGCTGATGGGGACCTTTGCAGTAATGCTCGGCATGGGGTTCTCGATCAACGTACTGACCCTGTTCGGGATGGTGCTGGCCATCGGCATCCTGGTCGATGACGCCATCGTGGTGGTGGAAAACGTCGAACGGATCATGGCCGAGGAAGGCCTGCCGCCCCGAGAGGCCACCCGCAAGGCCATGGGCCAGATCAGTGGGGCCATCGTCGGGATTACCCTGGTGCTGGTCGCGGTGTTCCTGCCGATGGCCTTCATGCCAGGCTCCGTGGGAGTGATCTATCAGCAGTTCTCGTTGGCGATGGCCGTGTCGATCCTGTTCTCGGCCTTTCTCGCCCTGAGCCTGACACCCGCCCTGTGCGCCACCTTGCTCAAGCCCATCGAAAGCGGTCATGCGCAAAAGCGCGGTTTCTTTGGCGCGTTCAACCGGCGCTTCGAACGCCTCACCGACGGCTACCAATCCTGGGTGACCCATGCCCTCAAGCGCAGCGGACGCTACCTGCTGGTGTACGGCCTGCTGCTGGCCGGCCTGGGCTACCTGTTCAGCCAACTGCCCTCCTCGTTCCTGCCGACCGAAGACCAGGGCTACACCATCACTGACGTCCAGCTCCCGCCCGGTGCCAGCAAGCCACGTACCGAGCAGGTTGCGGCGCAGATCGAAGCGCACAACGCCGAAGAACCCGGTATAGGCAACACCACGGTGATCATGGGCTTCAGCTTTTCCGGCACCGGGCAGAACGCGGCACTGGTCTTCACCACACTCAAGGACTGGTCCGAGCGAAGCGCCGAGGACAGTGCAGCGGCCATCGCTGAGCGCGCCACCGCCGCTTTCAGCCAGTTCAAGAACGCAATTGCCTACTCGGTGCTGCCACCACCGGTCGACGGGCTTGGCACGTCCAGCGGCTTTGAGTTCCGCCTGCAGGACCGTGGCGGTCTCGGCCACACCAACCTGATGGCCGCACGCGATCAGCTACTGGCCGCTGCCGAGAAAAGCCCGGTGCTGATCAACGTACGTGAAAGCGCCCTGGCCGAAAGCCCGCAGGTGCAACTGGAGGTAGACCGCAAGCAGGCCAACGCCCTGGGCGTTTCCTTTGCCGACATCGGCACCGTGCTCAACACCGCCATCGGTTCGACCTACGTCAACGACTTCCCCAACCAGGGCCGGATGCAGCGGGTGGTGGTACAGGCCGAGGGCGACAGCCGCAGCCAGGTCGAAGACCTGATGAAAATCCATGTCCGCAACAGCAGCGGCAAGATGGTGCCACTGTCGGCGTTCACCCGCGCCCATTGGGTCTCCGGGCCGGTACAGTTGACGCGCTACAACGGTTACCCGGCGATCGCGGTGTCCGGTGAACCAGCGCCTGGCTACAGCTCGGGCGAGGCCATGGCAGAGGTCGAGCGCCTGGTCAGCCAGTTACCACTGGGCATGGGCCTGGAGTGGACCGGCCTGTCGCTGCAGGAGCGGCTGTCCGGCAGCCAGGCGCCCATGCTGATGGCGCTCTCGCTGCTGGTGGTGTTCCTGTGCCTGGCGGCACTCTATGAAAGCTGGTCGATCCCGACCGCGGTGCTGTTGGTGGTGCCCCTGGGCGTGCTGGGCGCGGTGCTCGCAGTGACCCTGCGAGGCATGCCCAACGACGTGTTCTTCAAGGTCGGCCTGATCACCTTGATCGGCCTGTCGGCGAAGAACGCGATCCTGATCATCGAATTCGCCAAGCATCTGGTGGACGAAGGCCACGACCTGATAGACGCGACGGTACAGGCCGCGCGCCTGCGCCTGCGGCCCATCGTCATGACCTCACTGGCGTTCATCCTAGGCGTCGTGCCGCTGGCCATCGCCACTGGCGCCAGTTCGGCCAGCCAGCAGGCAATCGGCACCGGGGTAATTGGCGGCATGCTCAGCGCAACGCTGGCCGTGGTATTCGTACCGGTGTTTTTCGTGGTGGTCATGCGCCTGGCGGGCACGCGACGACGCCAGCCTGAGGGCACGGTCAGCCTGGAAAGCTGATGGACAGCCAAAGCCGGTCATGGGATCGTGAGCGGCTTTGGCGCTACAGGTAAACATTCATGATCCAGCTTCCGTCGCCCTGCTCCATCCTCCTCTTGGCGGGCGGTCGTGGCCAGCGTATGGGCGGACGCGACAAGGGCCTGATTCCCTGGCACGGGCAGCCCCTGATTGCCCACGCCCAGGCCGTGGTGCGTCCACTGACCGATGACCTGATCATTTCCTGTAACCGCCACGCCGAGCAGTACCGGCCCTATGCCGATCATCTGGTCAGTGACGAATCAGGCGACTATCCAGGCCCGTTGGCCGGTGTGCTCAGCGGGTTGGCCCAGGCGCGTCACCCGTGGCTACTGGTGCTCGCGTGCGATGCACCGCTGATCGACCGCACACTGGTTCTTGACCTGCTGAGCCAGGCGAACGATCAGGGGCGACCGGCGATGATTCGTCAGGATGGCCAGTGGCAACCGATGTTCTGCCTGCTGCCGAGCAGCCTGCTCGACGACCTTCGCCAGCGCTGGAGCCAGGGTGAGCGCAGCCTGCTGCGAGCCCTGCTGGCGCAGCCACTGCAGGCGCTGGAGTATCCACTGGACGATCCACGCTTGAGCAACTTCAACTCACCAGAGCACCTGGTGCCATGACTGTCAGCAAGCGCGAACCGGACACGGAAACGCGATATAGCGACCGCACTCAAGGCCTGAGGTCGTTGAAGAACGCTTTACTGCCATCAACCTGAGACGATGCCCGGGGCAGGTTCTGCGCCTCCCCGGTCGGCGTCTCGACGTGCCAGTAACAATGCCTGACGGCGCGGGTAACCGCGACATAGGCCAGGCGCAGGACTTCGTCCTTCTGCGCGTTGTCGTAGGCTTCAGGGTCACCGCTACGGCCAAGCCCCGCCTGGCGATAGACCTGGTTCTTGTACGGGGAACGGGTGACGTGCTGACAATCGCCAAGCATGAACACCGCATCCGCCTGCAGCCCCTTGGCGCTGTGGTAGGTCAACTGACGGAACCGGCGCTGCCCCGGCGCAAGGCTTTTCTCATGGTTGACCAGCGAATACAAATGCTCTGAAATCAATGACTTATCACTGCTTTTTCGATACAACATCATCACCGAATCGCCCTGCCGGTAATGCGCCATCAACTGCTGGGCAAGCGCAGCCTCGTCACGCGGCTGTACCGTGACCGGCACCGCACCCTCGGCCGCCAGGCCGCAGGCCTTGGCTTTCTTGCCATTGATCGCCGGCGCCGGCTTAACGATGTGCTCGGCCGCATCGATGATGTGCTGGTGGCTGCGGTAATTGTCGCTGAGCATCACCCGCGTATTGGCTGGCGAAACGAATTCCTTGGCGAACTCCATGAAGTACTTGGGTGAGCTACCCCGCCAGCCATAGATCGATTGCCAGTCATCGCCCACACACAGCAGCGACGAATGCTGGGCGGTGCGCCCCACATGCAATGCCGGCCCACGCCTACGGATTTCACGCAGGCTGGCCCTTAGCCAGGAAACGATCTGCGGCGAGACATCCTGGAATTCGTCGATCATCAAGTGCGCCAAAGGCCTGAGCAAGGCATCGGGCAACAAGCGCAGGTTCTCGGGGTTGTTCTCCGAGAACAGGGCGAACATCCGGTTGTAGCTCATGATCGGCGGCGACTGCGCCAACAGGTGGTTCTCCAGCGCCCGCCAGTACAGGCTCAACGCCTCGAAGAACAGTGCATCGCTATCACCTGCCGGAAAACTCATGCTTGCGACTGCCGCGCCCACGTCCAGCCCGAGGTTCTCGATGAACCCGGCAGCACTGACGAAAGCATCCAGGAGCGGCACCGACGAGAGCTCGCCCTTGACCTTGTAGTCAAAGCCCGGCCCGGCCACGGCATCCGTTGCAAGGGAGGCAGTCAAGCGCTTGGCTGCAGAATAGTTTTCCAGCCATATCAAGGGTTTATCGCAGAAAGCTTGAAACAGTGTGCGCTTGATAACCCATTCGGCCCACACCGGTAACTTGGCGTTCGAACGCTTGTAGTCCTTGTTTTCACCGGGATCGAAGCCCAGTACCACCCAGGCATCGAGTTCGGCAATATAGCCATGGACGTGAAAACGGCTGCCATTGATCTCCACGGTTTCCCGGCGTGGCTCAATGCCCTTGATCGGCCACGCGCCCGCCCTGAACCAGAGGTCTTCAATCGTGTCGCACAACTCCTCGTCGCGCTCGGCGGACAGTTGCGTCACGGCCACACGCTTCTGCACGTCGGGATGATCGCGGTCCAATGCCTTGAGCTGCAAGGCCTGGCGCCGCAGGGACATGATCAACTCGGCAAAGCGTGGGCTGCCCTGCATCAGGTCGCGGTAGCACAGGTTCAGTTGCTGACGCTGGGCATCATTGATACGCAGGTCGAACGGGTTGGTCTCGGCATTCGACTCGCTGCCACCCGGTAACTCACTGCCCAGCGTCTCAAAGGCCCGCAGCTGGCTGAAGCCCGGCAGGCTGCGCACCAGTGGCAGAATCCGCGAATGGAAGGTGCGCACCAACTCGCGGGCCTCTACCGGGCTCAGGTTGATGCCCCACAGGGCAAACACCTGGGTCAGTCGTGCGATGAAGTCCTTGCGCGACTCGCGCGTGAACGTGACCACGGTCATGGCGTCCAGTTCATAGCCCAGGTAGTGACGCAACAGCAGAATACGCAGCACCAGGGACGTCGACTTGCCGGCACCGGCACCGGCAATCACGCAGGTCGAAGGCGTCTCACTGAAGATCATTTTCCATTGCGCGGTGCTTGGCTGCGCCTGGGCTGGCAAGCGCTGCGCAACGTCGGCCTTGAAGCGTTTTTTAAGCTCCGTGGTGAGCGGCAGGCGCCAATCGTCGAACAGGCTGTCGTCCTGCCCCGGCACTGCGTGGGCATCGGGGCGAGTATCACGGATCACCAGAACCTGGCGGCCAGCCTCGAAGCCATCGACACGGCCCTCCTCATAACCCTCGCGCAGGCCCTCGGCATGGCCGGTACGTTGACCGCTGGCATGCCCCTGAAACCACGAGTCGCGGTGCTGAGCCTGCAGCCGGCTCAGGCCTCGACCCAGTACACGGGCCAGCAGCCGTCTGACCCAGGGTAACTGGGCCGGCGGGGTTAATTCCGGGGGGTGCTTGGGGCGCTCGTGTGACACACCGACTCCAACTGAAAAGGGCTCTGCCGCCATGTTCGCTCCATTGACCGCAAAGCACCAGCCGAATGCTTACAGATCAGTCAATTAGGCGATGAAGTGAATCAATCACTGCACCTTAAGCATCTAATAAACCGATCAGAATCAGCCATAATTTACGCTTAATTTCGATTATTAATTGCGCGATCATCGTTTACATAAACCTTGCCGAGGAGATGAATCATGCTGCAACTTCGCCCGTTCGCCACACTGGGCCATGCCAACCACGGCTGGCTGGATGCCCATCATCACTTTTCATTCGCCGAATACTACGACCCCGAGCGCATGCACTGGGGCACCCTGCGGGTCTGGAACGATGACCTGATCGCCGCAGGCAGCGGTTTCCCACCGCACCCACACCGCGACATGGAAATCATCACCTATGTCCGCGAAGGCGCCATCAGCCACCAGGACAACCTGGGCAACAAAGGCCGTACGGAAGCCGGCGATGTGCAAGTGATGAGCGCCGGGACCGGGATCGTCCACAGTGAGTACAACCTGGAGAAGGTTGATACACGCATCTTCCAGATCTGGATCATTCCAGAGCGCAGCGGCGAAGCACCCTCGTGGGGCACCCGTCCGTTTCCCAAGGGTGAGCGCGGTGAAGGCTTCGTGACCCTGGCCAGTGGCCGTGAAGGTGATGAGCAGAGCTTGCACATTCGGGCTGACGCACGGCTGGTCGCGGCTACCCTGAAAGCCGGAGAAGGCGCCGAGTACGTGCTGGACAGCGGACGTCGCGGCTATCTGGTGCCGGCCAAAGGGCTGGTCGAGGTCAACGGCGTGCGCGCCGCTGCCCGTGACGGCCTGGCGATCGAAGATGAATCGTTGTTGCGGGTGACTGCGCTGGAGGACAGCGAAATCGTTCTGGTGGATGTCGCCTGACCGCCCCCCGCCAAGCCTGCTCCCATAGAACCTGTAGGAGCCGGGCTTGCCCGCGATACAAACGCCGCGAACCCACTGGCCCACCGACGCCATCGCAGGCAAGCCAGCTCCAACAGAGCCCGCACAGCCTGTAGGAGCCGGGCTTGCCCGCGATGCAGACGCCGCGAACTCATGGATACCCCGCCGACGCCATCGCAGGCAAGCCAGCTCCAACAAAGCCCGCGCCAGCCTGTAGGAGCCGGGCTTGCCCGCGATGCAGACGCCGCGAGCTCACTGACACCCCACCGATTCCATCGCAGGCAAGCCAGCTCCAACAGAGCCAGCGCCAACCTGTAGGAGCCGGGCTTGCCCGCGATGCAGACGCCGCGAACTCACGGATACGCCACCGACGCTATCGCAGGCAAGCCAGCTCCAACAGAGCCCGCGCAGCCTGTAGGAGCCGGGCTTGCCCGCGATGCAGGCGCCGCGAACTCACAGGCACCCCACCGACGCCATCGCAGGCAAGCCAGCTCCAACAGAGCCCGCACAGCCTGTAGGAGCCGGGCTTGCCCGCGATACAGACGCCGCGAACTCACGGATACCCCACCGACGCCATCGCAGGCAAGCCAGCTCCAACAGAGCCAGCGCCAACCTGTAGGAGCCGGGCTTGCCCGCGATACAGACGCCGCGAACTCACGGATACGCCACCGACGCTATCGCAGGCAAGCCAGCTCCAACAGAGCCCGCGCAGCCCGTAGGAGCCGGGCTTGCCGCGATACAGACGCCGCGAACTCACGGATACCCCACCGACGCTATCGCAGGCAAGCCTGCTCCAACAAAGCCCGCGCAGCCTGTAGGAGCCGGGCTTGCCCGCGATGCAAACGCCGCGAACTCACGGATACCCCACCGACGCTATCGCAGGCAAGCCTGCTCCAACAGGGCCCGCGCAAGCTGTAGGCGCGGGGCTTGTGCGCGACCGATGATCAAGAAATGGCGTTGTCGACCAATTCCTGGGCTTCGCTTACCAGGCGCTGCAAATGCGCATCATCGATAAAGCTTTCGGCGTAGATTTTGTAGATGTCCTCGGTACCCGACGGACGCGCCGCAAACCAGCCGTTGGCGGTCATCACTTTCAAACCGCCAATGGCCTGGCCATTGCCTGGAGCATGGCTGAGGATCTGCTGAATCGGCTCACCGGCCAGCTCAGTGGACTTCACCTGCTCCGGCGCCAGTTTGCTCAACAAGGCTTTCTGTTGCGGGTTGGCCTTGGCCTCGACACGCGTTGCGAATGGCTCACCCAGCTCGGCAGTCAGTGCCGCATAGGCCTGGCTCGGGTTACGCCCGGTACGTGCGGTGATCTCCGCCGCCAGCAACGCCGGGATCAGGCCGTCCTTGTCGGTGGCCCAGACACTGCCATCCTTGCGCAGGAACGAAGCGCCTGCACTCTCTTCGCCACCAAAACCGAGCGAACCGTCGAACAACCCTTCGGCGAAGAACTTGAAACCCACCGGTACTTCGTAGAGGCGACGCCCCAAGCGTGCCGTCACCCGGTCGATCAGGCCGCTGCTGACCACCGTCTTGCCGACGGCTGCATCGGCGCGCCACTGCGGACGGTTCTGGAACAGGTAGTCAATGGCAACCGCCAGGTAGTTGTTCGGTGCCAGCAGGCCGTTCGGCGTTACGATGCCGTGGCGGTCATGGTCGGGATCGCAGGCAAAGGCAACGTCAAAACGCTCACGCAGACCGATCAGGCCCTGCATGGCATAAGGCGAGGACGGGTCCATGCGGATCTGGCCGTCCCAGTCCACGCTCATGAAGCGGAAGGTCGGGTCGACCTCAGTGTTGACCACCTCCAGGTTCAGGCGATAGTGATCGGCAATGGCCGACCAGTAGCGCACACCGGCACCGCCCAGCGGGTCAACGCCCAGGCGCAGGTTGGCACCACGAATAGCATCGAAATCAATCACATTGATCAGATCGCTGACGTAGTTGCCCAGGTAGTCATGGCGATGGGTCGTGCTGGCCTTGAGCGCCTGCTCGTAGTCCATGCGTTTCACATCTTTCAGGCCATCGGCCAGCAGTTCGTTGGCCTTGGCCTCGATCCACTTGGTGACGTCGCTGTCAGCCGGGCCGCCATTGGGCGGGTTGTACTTGAAACCGCCGCTCTGTGGTGGGTTGTGCGACGGCGTGATGACCACACCATCAGCCAGCCCGCGGCTGCGACCACGGTTGTAACAGAGAATCGCGTGAGACACTGCTGGCGTTGGCGTGTACTCATCGTCCTTGGCCAGCATCACTTCGACGCCATTGGCCGCCAGTACCTGCAGTGCGGTAGCCGCTGCCGGGGTGGACAGTGCATGGGTGTCGATGCCGACGAACAGCGGACCATCGATGCCTTTGACCTTGCGATACAGGCAGATGGCCTGGCTGATAGCCAGCACATGGTCTTCGTTGAAACTCAACTCCAGCGAACTGCCGCGATGCCCGGAGGTACCAAACGCCACGCGTTGGGTGGCGATGCCGGCGTCCGGCCGGCCAGAGTAATAGGCGGTCAGCAGTCGAGGGATATCGACCAGAATCGACGCAGGTGCCGGTTTGCCCGCCAGGGGACTGAGCTTCATGCAAAACCTCAAGAATGGGTGTTCAGGGTAATGAAAGGACACAGTTTACTGGCAGTTTGACCTTAAGGCGACGAGGAAGCTCCCTGCCCTGACGACTATTTTTTTTGCGGTGCCCACCAGCCTGGAAACATCTGCTGTACCTTCTGCTCGGCGAACCGGTCATCAATCAGCATGACCACCCCACGGTCCTGCGGGCCACGAATGACGCGCCCTGCGGCCTGGATAACCTTGCGCACGCCCGGGTACAGGTAGGTGTAATCGAAGCCCGCGCCAAACCGCTCGGCCATGCGCTGCTTGATCTGCTCGTTGACCGGGTTGACTTGTGGCAGGCCCAAGGTGGCGACGAATGCGCCGATCAGGCGGGTTCCCGGTAGATCGACCCCTTCGGCGAACGCCCCGCCCAACACCGCGAAACCAACCCCTTGCCCACCTTCGACAAAGCGTTCGAGAAACGCTTGGCGTGCCTCCTCCGCCATCCCTTGCGACTGACGCCATTGGGGAATGGCCGGGTACCGCGTTGCCAGCATTTCAGCCACCTGCTGCAGGTACTCGAAGCTGCTGAAAAACGCCAGGTAGTTGCCTGGTTGCCGGGCGTACTGCTCGGCAATCAGCTCGCTGATAGGGGCAATGGATGCCTGACGGTGCTGGTAGCGCGTCGACACATTGCTCACCACGCGCACCTGCAACTGCTCTGCGACAAAAGGCGATGCCACTTCCAGCCAGGCAGTGTCGCCTGGCATCCCCAGCAAGTCGGCATAGAACTGCCGGGGGCCGAGGGTGGCGGAAAACAGCACAACGCTGCGCGCCGCCGCCATTTTCGGCGCGATCAATGCCGCGGGCAGCACGTTGCGCAGGCACAGGGTGGACAGGCTGCGCCGCCCCTGCCCCTCGCGCTTACTGATGTCGAACAGGAAGTTCCCATCAAAGACCTCGCTCAAGCGGCTGAACTGCAGCGCACGGAAATAGAAGTCCATCAGTGCAGGGTCCAGCCCCGACGGGGCCTGATTCATCTGTTCCTGAATCAGCGTCAGGCAGCGCTGCAAGGCCTTGAGAAAGGCCGTCGGCAACTCGGCACTGGCCCTGTAGAGCGCAACCTGGTCATTGTGCAGGGCATTCCATTGACGATTGAGTTGCTGCAGGGCACTGCTCATGCCGACAGGCTTGCTGCGACGCAGGCTCTGCAACAACCACTGATCGAGGCTCGCGCTGTACATCTGGCGGGCGCGCTCGACCAGGTTGTGCGCCTCGTCCACCAACACCGCCACCCGCCATTGGTTGACCTGGGCCAGGCCGTACAACAAGGCGCTTTGATCAAAGTAATAGTTGTAGTCGGCGACCACCACATCGACCCAGCGTGCCATCTCCTGGCTCAAGTAGTAGGGACAGACCTGATGCGTCAGCGCCACCTCGTGCAACGCAGCTTTATCCAGCAAGGCGACTTCCCGGGCCGCCTGGCGAGCCGCCGGCAATCGGTCATAAAAGCCCTTGGCCAACGGGCAGGATTCGCCATGGCAGGCGTTCTGCGGATACTCGCAGGCCTTGTCCCTGGCCACCAGCTCAAGGCTGCGCAGCGCCAACGTCGGGGCACTGGTCATGACCTGGCGCACCGCCTCCAGCGCCAAGGCCCTGCCCGGCGTCTTGGCGGTCAGGAACAACACTTTGTCCAGCTGTTGCGGCACGACAGCCTTGAGCATCGGGAACAACGTGCCCAGGGTCTTGCCGATACCCGTTGTGGCCTGGGCCATCAGACAACGGCCGGTGCTGACCGCCTTGTACACCGTTTCGGCCAGATCGCGCTGGCCGCTGCGCATCTGCGCATAGGGAAAGCTCAATGCCTGCAACCCGCTGTTACGCTCGCTCAGGCGCTGCATCTGCGGGATCGCCCAACCCAGAAACATCGCACATTGCTGCTTGAAGTACTGCTCCAATGCCTCGGCCTGGTAGTGCTGCTCGATACGCGTCTCGCGGTCACTGTCGACATCAAGGTAGACCAGCGCCAGGTGAATGTCGGTCAGTTGCCGCGCGCTGCACAGCAGCCAGCCATAAATGCGCGCCTGCGCCCAATGCAGCTCGCGGTGGTTATGCGGTTGGCTGGCAAGGTCGCCCCGGTAGGTCTTGATCTCCTCCAGACGGTTGGCTGATGGCGCGTAACCGTCGGCGCGGCCGCGCACGCGCAGTTGCTCGTAACAGCCCTCCAGGGTGACTTCTGCTTCATAGTCGGGCCCGCGCCGAGCAACCACCCGGCGATGCCCGGCCACTCCCTCCTGCGCCGTGGGCGACGGGGTGAAGCGCAGGTCAAGATCGCCCTGTTTTGCGGTGAATTCGCAGAGGGCACGCACCGCGACTACGTAGCTCATGACGCCTGCGGCGCCCATTGCACATGGCAGACCTCGACCGGCAGGCCATGCTCACTGCAGAACGCTATCCAGCGCAGCTGGTTGTCCTGCAGGCGGTCGCCAGGCCCCTTGACCTCGATCATTCGGTAACGCCGCGCCTCGGGCCACAGTTGAATCAGGTCTGGCATGCCGGCGCGGTTATGCTTGATATCTTCCAGCAAGCGCCGGAAACACGCGGACAGATGCTCAGCGGGAAGGCACGCCAAGGCCTGCTCCAACAGCGTTTCGTCAAGCACCTCCCACACCACGAAAGGCGACTGCAAGCCGCGCTTCACCGCATGGTTGGCGCGAATCGTCTGGTGATAGCGACCGTCTTCCAACTGCGCCAGGCAATCGCCAAACAGCGCCTCACGACGTGCGTGGAAACCGGGATCATGAAGGTCCTGAGGGCCACGTTGGAAAGGGTGGAAGAACGCACCCGGCAGCGGCGCGAAAATCGCGTCCCAGCAAAGCAGGCCGAACAGGCCATTGAACAGGCAGTTCTCGACGTAGAACACCTGACCGCCCTCTTCCTCCAGATGCTGCTGGACTGCCCGCTCGACACCCAGCGTCGAATGCTCGCGAGGCAGGTTGAGGTCGACCCGGTGTACGTCAGGTGCGCTGCGCCTCGGCTGCGCGGGCCCACCCAGCTTGCGCCGCAGGCGCGGCAGTACGCGGTCCAACGCCTGCGCTTGCAGTGCATTGAGCGGCTGTTCACTGACCGCCTCGGCCAGATTCAGCGCCGCCGCCCACTGTTCGTCGCGCTCCAACACCCGTATGTGGCGTAATGGCGCCTGCGGGTGCGCACTGAGCGGATAGATCTGCTGGGCCAGCGCCCAGTTACCCTCGCGCTCACACTGCTGGCCCAGGTGGAACAGCAAACGAGCGCGACGGCGTTCCAGCCAGGGGTTAAGGCTGTGCAGGCACTCGGCACGCGCCAGTACCTGCTCGACAGCCCCCCCCGCAGCCAACTGCTCGGCACACTCATGCAGGGCCAAGGCGACCTCGACATCGTTGCGCTCACGCATCGCCCGGGAATCGGCACTGAACGCCACCTGCTCGTAACGCAGTACGCCAAGGTCAGCCAATACGAATTCGGACCAGTCCTGGTGCAGATTGCCAAAGAACAGCAGGCGCAAGCGGTCGCACAGGGCTTGCAAGCGCCACGCGTAGACAACCTCGGCAAACCCCGGATACCACTCGGACAAACGACGTGGTTCTGGGTACAGCGGTGCCAGTTGCGCGAAGAGCTCGGGTTTGGCCGCACGCGGGCGCGTCAATGCCGTGGCGAAACAGTCAACGATTTCATCCTTGCGCAGCATCTGGAACAGCTGTTCCAGGCTCAGCACGGCATCATCGTCGACCCACGCCAGGACCACCAACGGCGCCAGGGCCTCGGCTGACGGGCCGATTTCGGCGTATTCCAACTTGCTTGCGCGGAACAACTGCCCCTTGCGCATCACCATGCGCACCAGCATCGCCCGTGTGGCCTGCGGTTGTTGGCGGAACTGGCGAATGAAATCATGCTCCTGCTCCGAGAGCAGATCGGCATAACGCAGCAGCAACCAGTCCAGTACCTGCTGGAAGTTGTGGAGGTAGTAAAACGGATCAGAAACAGGGTGAGCGATCACAGCAGGCAGGCAACCAGAATGTCCAGGCACTGGTTATACATACAGATCAGCTCTCTTGGCAACTTCCCGTGATCAGCGGCTTGCCATGGCCCTGCCAGGTGACAGATCGCTTACCGGGTGACCGAGCGTTTTACTCAACGTCTCGGCTTCAAGCCAGTACAACTTCTGCAAGGTCGACAGCGGCAAGCCACTGATATTCACCAGCCACTGAACAACCGGCTCAGGTGCCCGCTGCTCACGCAGCGCCTTGTGCATGTAGGGCAACGCAACCAGCATACCCGGGTGACACTGGCGCAAAAACGCCTCCAGCCGCTTGCCGCCTTCGATAAAGGGCGCAAACAGCAGACAGATCAACTGAGCCTCACTCAAGCCATAGGCCTGAGTGGCAAGATCAGCGGCCTGCTGGCGACGCTGCGCCAACTGATCGGCGCCCTGCCACGCTACCAGGACCTCGCGCTGCAGTAGCGGCGACATCTGCTTGCGCTGCATCCGAATACCGGCTCGCTTGAGGTAATCGCTCACGCCGTCCGCGTAGCACTGCCCGTGTACATGCTCGCGCCGAAGGCCCCACAGGTGCGCGCTCAGCAGTGGTGTGACGCAATCCGACTCGCTGAGCACGCACGAATGCTCACTGCACTGGAAACCAAGAAACGCGCTTAACACCTCAGACTCCGCGTCAAACGGCTGGTGAACCAGATCATCGATCGCAATGAACCGCAAAGGGCGTTGATTGCCGGAGAAGTACTGGGTTTGCAGCGACAGGCCCAGCAACCGTTGCAGGTGTTGACGCCGCACCGCGCTC
The DNA here is from genome assembly GCF_053629555.1 of Pseudomonas sp. HLS-6 TE3448. Taxonomy (NCBI): domain Bacteria; kingdom Pseudomonadati; phylum Pseudomonadota; class Gammaproteobacteria; order Pseudomonadales; family Pseudomonadaceae; genus Pseudomonas; species Pseudomonas sp. HLS-6 TE3448. Next base: position 4,138,379 of record NZ_JBRJIO010000001.1, read on the forward strand.
AGCGCGTCGATCATCGCCCGGGGAAATGTCGCGACCTGGGCACTGAGGCCAACACCCGCTCGCCTCAGCTTGCGCCGCCCCCAGGCCAGGTAGCGCTTGCGCTCAGGCAAGGGGTCGGCGCTGATGACCGCATCCACACCGCCGTCCCATGCTATTGCATGCCGGTACAGGTCGGCCAGGCCCGCGTAACAGCACCCACAGAATGGGGGGCAAGCCACCCCGCCCGCCAGATGCCCGGCCAACAACAGATCGTTGCGGTCTGCCTGACGCTGGTTCGGCGACGAGAGCTGAGCACTGTCGAACGGCTGCATGACACCATCGTCGAGCACCAGCACTTCAACACGCGGGTCATCCTGGACAAACAGTGCCGAGTAACCACGCTCGATGTTCGCGATGACGTCAGCGGTCATGCCGGCATGCCGGGCGGTGGCAATGCGCAGGTTGAAGGTCGCGTGAGCGCGAGCCGCAATACTCAATTGCGCAGCCCGCAGAAATGCCAGGGCATGAACACTGTCTTTGCCACCCCCATGGGCATACATCACTTTGAAGCTACCGACGCGCTCATAGCCGCCCGCGGCGACGATTACGCGCTGGATCAACAGTTGCAATGAAGCGCGCTGAGCCTGGGAAAAGCGTTCCATCAGTCGCTGAAGGACTTGTCGATAGACATACTGCATGGCCTGGTCATGAACGCTACTCATAATGCTTACCTGCTGTACCGGAAAAGCTGACGACCGTGTTCGACCGCGAGAGCAGATCGGGGAGAAGAATGAAGGTGGCCATAGATATTTCCTACAGAGCCATAGGACGTCTAGAGGACAAACGCGCAGGCGCAACGCCTGCCCCAGGCTTTTTCGTGAATCCGCAGAGGTCGCCTTTAATCAGTCGAACAATCATTTCTCGCTCCGTGAGAGGACAGTGAGTGGGGTATCCAGTTAACGTGTCGGACAAGCCGCAGTACTTTTTCCTATTCATTCAACAGTAAGCCAATACGCGCTCATCCGTTTCAGCAAACCGAGTAGGAAATTTCTGAAGCTCACTCAGAGCGCCAAGCGCGGGCGTCTTGGCGTGGAATATCGCAGGCAAGCCCCCTGTGAAGTGACTTGCCTACGACGGTATTGGCGGGGGTAAATACCAAGGTGCCAACTATTGCAGTTGGCCATCCAATACAGCGATCTGCTTGAATCCGTCGCCGTCACGCAGCAAAAACACCGCATCCATACCCCGCTGCTGCGCCAAGGCAACGCCTTCATCCGGGCCCAGCACCATCAACGCGGTGGCCCAGGCATCCGCGTACATGCAACTGGTGGCAACCACCGAAACCGCCGCCAGCGGCGAGCTGAGTGCGCGGCCACGGGCCGGGTCCATGGTGTGTGAATACACTACGCCGTCGCGCTCGACCCAATGCCGGTAGTCACCGGAGGTGGCGATGGAGGCATCGCTGAGCTCCATGACCCCCAGCACCTCTCGACGGCCACGCAGCGGCTTTTCAATCGCGATGTTCCAGGGTTCGCCCGAGGGCTTGTGCCCGGCGGCACGCATCTCGCCATCGATGCCGACCAGGTAATGCCTGATGCCAGCCTGTTCCAGGCAGTGAGCCAGTTGGTCGACACCAAAGCCTTTGGCGATGCCGTTCAAGTCCAGGGTAATGGGCAAGCGTTTACGTACACGCTGAGCGCTGAAGTCGAGTTCAAGGGCCGCAGAGGCGCGGTTTCGCTTCTGGCTACCCTTCACCAGCGGCAGTTCGGCGGATTGGCCGCCCGCACCAAACCCCCAGGCGTTGACCAGGTCGCCCACGCCGATATCGAAGGCCCCCTGTGACTCATGCTCGATACGCAGCGCAGTCGACAAGACCCACAGCAAGGCGTCGGGAATCACCCTCCACGCCCCCACCGGCAAGGCGTTGAACTGCATCAAAGCGGAGTCGGGCTTCCAGGTGGACATCTGCTGGTCCACGGCATCGACCGCCTGAAACAACTGCGCACCCAACACCGCCAAGTCCTGGCCCGCTGGCGCATAGAAGACGGCGCTGTAGCGAGTTCCCATGGTTTCGCCATTCAGGCTGTAGCGCTCAAGCGCCGCCGCTTCAGAACACATCTTCACGGTATCGCCCCTGTACGTTAAGGGTTTCGACGTTCAGGCAAATGGGTGCCAACAGCCCATCAAACACCTGCCTGACGCTTTCTGCCATTTCACGCCCACCGCAGACCAGCACCTGCGCACCGCTCTGGATGAGCGCCTGCAACTTCAGCGCATCGGCGCGAATACGGTCTTGAACATAAGCGCGCTCCGCACCGCGAGAAAACGCCGTGCTCAAGTGATGGAGCCGTCCGTCCTCCAGGTAAGTACCCAGTTCGTCCTCATAGAGGAACTCCGTTGTGGCCGAACGCCCACCCCAGTACAGGTTGATCGGGCGCGCCCGGTGGTTCTTGCGGATAAAACCTACCAAAGGTCCGATCCCGGTACCCGCGCCCACCAGAATGACCGGTGCCTGCCCGGCACTGGGGCGGAAATGCGGGTGTTGCTGAACAAACGCTTCGATGCGACCGCCAAGCGGCAGCGTATGCAGGTATCCCGAGCACAGCCCCTGCGCATGCCGGCGCACACAGATCTCCACCACCCCATCGCTACGGCTGGTGGCAATCGAGTAGAACCTCGCCTCTTCCCCGCGGCTCGGTACCACACCCAGCAAGTCACCGGGCTCGAACGCTGGCAAGCGGTCCTTGCCCAGCAATCGGGACAGCAGATTACGACCGCTGCCGGGTACCGGTGCAAAACGCAAGACGGCGGTACTGGTTGCCTCGGTTTCGCCATAGACCACCCGCTCGATCAATTCGAGGCTGCGTGTCGGCACCGAGACGCGTGCCGGTTTCAGCAGCAATTCGACCCCCAATTGTTCGGCAAGGGCACTGCCCCACTGGCTGAAGGCCTCGGCATCGCCACGGTCAACCGTTGCCAAGGGCAGCAACATCGAGCAACCCGCGCCCTGCAAGGCATCCTGTACCCGGTGGGCATAGGCGCAGAACTGTTTGAAACGCGAGTCACCAAAGCCCAGCACCGCAACGCTCAGGTCCGGGCCCAACTGTGCCTGTTGCAGACGCGCCATGAACGCACTGGCGGAGTCCGGGGCGTGGCCGTCGCCGTAGGTCGAGGTCAGTACCAGCAGGCGCTTGGCCTGGCGATAGCGCGGTTGCAAGCTGTTCATGGTGGCGGTATGCACGGCATGGCCAGCGTTCGTCAGCGCATCATGCACGGCACTGGCAAATGCCCAGGTGGTCGCCGACTGACTGCCGACCAACACCACGGTATCCGCCTGTTGCGCGCCGACGTTGGCACGCAGTGTCGGCGTCAGCTTGCGCCGTTGCCACCAGATCAGTGTGCCGGTAATGGCCAACAACGGCACTGCCGACACACACAGGCCACACAGCAGGCTCAACCACCAGTAGCCTTCGCCGGTGTGCAATTGATAGACCGTCTCATACACCTGACGCGTCAGCGTGTGGGCCTGATAATTCAGCAGTTCGCCTGATGCCGGGTCGACGTAGCCATCGCCAGACGCAGTTCTAAGGGTGATGACTCCGTTGCTGTCATTGGGCTTGGGAAACTCCAGCTCACGCAGGTCAGCGATATCAACCGCCTTGAGTGCCTTGAGGTCAGCAACGGCCGCATGCGGGCCTTGTGCAACCTGGCTGGGATAGGCCGGCTCAAGCGCCATGCCATCGTCGATCAGGCCAAAGGTGACACCGGACATGTACAGGCCTGTCACCGACAGCAGTATCAGCCCCGGCAGGCTCAGGCGGCCAGCGGCCGAGTGCCAGCGCTGAGAACGGTCGCCCGTTGATCGGGACAGCAGCATGCGCCACCCGCCCATTTTGCGGGCCAACAGCACCACACCAGACAGTGACAGCAGCGCCATCGCCAGGGCGACGACACCACTGACGCCGCGCCCCACATCGCCCGCGAAAAACGAACGGTGCAAGTCCCGCATCCAGGCCATGAAGGCACCCGGCTCGTAGGACCCAAGCGCTGCTCCTGTGCGCGGATCGACACGCAAGGTGTCACCGCCGTGCTTCGAGTCGACGGTCACCCGAACTTCGCCTGACGGTGCGCGCTCGATCAGTTCGACACCGGCAACCTGTTGGGTAATCCGCGAGGCGACGACGGCGGCGCTGACACCCTGCAGCGGGCTGCCGACATCCAGACGCGTGAGTGTCGGTTGCAGTGCCAGGGTCACACCACTCAGGGCGACGACCATGACCAGCACACTCAGCGCCACACCTGGCCATGAATGAAGTTTGCGCAGCATTAGCCTGTACCTCACCGGTATCAGAGATCGTAACGGAAGCTATCGACGTAACCGTTGCCCGACGTGGCCTTGCCTGAGCCTTCGCGGGTCAGCGGCACCTGGACTTCGGCGCTGTTTTCGCGCTTGTCTTCCACCGCGGTATCGATGCGGATTTGATAGCCGGCGTCGATCAATGCATCAGCAATGTCCACCGACACTTTCAGCGTTTCACCACTGCCGACGCTGGCGCCACTGACGCCGTCGAATTCGGCAGCATTCAGGCCGCTGCCACGGGCCCAGTCACGCAGGTGCTTGTAGTACTTGGCCTTCTTGCCGGCCACCCACAGGGTACGTTCGTACTTGCCCTGGGCATCGGTCAGGTAAATGGCAACATAGGCACCGTTGCCCCGATAGGATTGCAGGGTGCTGGTGAGGGTGACTTCCCGAGCGTGAGCAAATGCTGGGGCAGCGGCGACACCTGCGAGTGCAAGGGAAAAGACAGCCTTTTTCATCGAGAAGCCCTCAGGCAGAGGAAAAGATGGCTTCACGATAACGGCCATTACTTAATGGAAGCTGAACAGGCTTTCAGCGGTACTTAAGGGTTCCTTAAGGTGCTTGTGCAGCAACGGCACGGGTACGGGCCCGGTCAGTCAGCGCGCGTTTTGCCCAGTAGCAGGAGCAATGACAGCGCCGAAAACACGGCACCCGCGTAGAACGCAATCGCCGCACCATAGGCTTGCCAAAGCCAGCCGGCAATCACACTCGCCAGCAGCAAGGCCAGCCCACCGACCAGGTTGAACACCCCGAATGCCGTGCCTTTCAGAGCGGCGGGCGTGGTATCGGCGACCAGTGTGGCCAGCGTGCCCTGGCTAAAGCCCATGTGCAGCCCCCACAGCGCAACCCCGGCCATCATCGCCCAGGCGCTTTGGGCATACGCCAGTACAACGTCAGCCAGTATCAGCAACACCAGGCTCATGGACAACAGCGCCGTGCGGCTCATTCGGTCCGACCACTTACCGACCGGGTATGCCGACACCATGTAGAAACCCGCCATCACCACCATGACCACAGGCACCCAAGTCGCCGCGAAACCTGCCTGCTGTGCACGCAGGATCAGAAACGCCTCACTGAAACGTGCCAGTGAAAACGCCGCACCAATGGCCACGACCCACCAGTACTCAGCGGAAAACTGCTTCAACGACGCCATTCGCAACGGCGCACGGAAATGCCGCTCGCCCGCCTCATGGACAGGCTCGCGGATCCCCACCAGTAACAACCCGACGGCCAGCGCTGCAGGAATCACGGCAAACCACAGAACCGACGAAATCGCCCCGGCAAAGATGGTCATCAACAGAATGGCCAGCAGTGGCCCGAGAAAGGCGCCCACGGTGTCCATCGCCTGGCGCAAGCCAAAGCAGGCACCGCGAATGTCGGCAGGCGCCACATCGGCGACCAGTGCGTCGCGTGGTGCGCCGCGTATACCTTTGCCGATCCGGTCCAGAATACGTGCGGTAAATACCACGCCTGCCGAACTGGCCAGTGGGAACAGTGGCTTGGTCAGGGCCGCAAGCCCATAGCCAAGCAACAGCAACTCCTTGCGCCGCCCGATGAAGTCGCTGAACGCACCGGAAAACACTTTCACGATCAAGGCGGTAGCTTCTGCCACCCCTTCGATGATACCTACCGCCAGGATGCTGATGCCCAGCTCACCCACCAGATACAGGGGTAACAGGCTATGCACCAGTTCGGACGACAGGTCCATGAACAGGCTGACAAAACCCAGCGTCCAGACCGTTCGCGGGATACGTGGAAGCGAACGATCGGCCCCCCTGTTCATCGAGTACCCCCTGACGATGACCTTGGCCGGCGGGAACTACATACCCGCCGCTGATGCAACCAGAGCATAGTCGATCGCCCTGCCCGCCTCCTGCGCCTTGGCCCTCGTCATGTTTGGGATTACGCCAGGACCTCTGGCTCGTTCACCGTGGGTTTTACCGTCGCCCGTGCGTCGAAAGCGCCACCCGTCAGCACTTGGTCTGCAAGCGTCACCGGCTTTTTCCCAGGCAACAGCGGGAACACCAGCTCGGCAAAGCGAATCGACTCTTCCAAATGCGGGTAACCCGACAGTACGAAGCTGTCGACACCCAGTTCGGCGTACTCCTGCAAGCGCGCCGCAACCGTTTGTGGGTCGCCGACCAATGCCGTACCCGCGCCGCCACGCACCAGACCGACCCCGGCCCAGAGGTTCGGGCTGACTTCCAGTTGGTCGCGCCGCCCGCCGTGCAAGGCGGCCATGCGTCGCTGGCCTTCGGAGTCCATGCGGGCGTAGTTGGCCTGGGCGCTGGCAATGGTGTCGTCGTCCAGGTGGCTGATCAGCCGTTCGGCGGCAGCCCAGGCTTGCTCGGTGGTCTCGCGCACGATCACATGCAGACGCACGCCAAAACGCACTGTACGCCCGTATTTCGCCGCACGTTCACGCACATCGGCAATTTTTTCGGCCACCGCGGCCGGCGGCTCGCCCCAGGTCAGGTAAGCATCCACGTGCTTGGCCGCCAGCTCATGGGCGGCTGCCGAGGAGCCACCGAAGTACAGCGGTGGATAGGGTGTCTGTACTGGCGGGAAGACGTTCGAAGCCTGTTTGACGTTGACGTGTTTGCCTTGGAAATCCAGGGTCTTGCCAGCCAGCAGTTGGCGCCACACGGTGAGGAATTCGTCTGCTGCTTCGTAGCGCTGGTCGTGATCGAGGTAGACGCCCTCTGCCGCCAGCTCAGTGGCATCGCCACCGGGTACGACATTGAGCAGCAGGCGGCCGTTCAGCGCCTGGTCGAGGGTGGCGGCTTGCCGCGCCGCCACCGTCGGGCCGCTCACAGAGGTGCGCAATGCGACCAGCAGTTTGATCCGCTGGGTCACCGGCACCAGGCTCGCAGCGGTGACCCACGGGTCCAGGCAACTGCTGCCGGTTGGAATCAACAAACCGTCGTAGCCCAGGCTTTCAGCGGTCACTGCAATCTGGCGCATGTAGGCGTTGGTCGCCGGGCGACCGGACGACGACTTGCCCAGGTAGCGGGTGTCACCAGAGGTGGGTAGAAACCAGAAAATCTCCAAGCTCATAGGTACAGGCCTCAATAAGGAATGCGCGGCTGACAGGGCAACCCGTTCTGGCGCAAGGCGCGCGGCATCCGTGCCGTCGGTATGTTGCGCGCGCTCTGCGGCGCGCTGAGCAGCAACGTGGCTGTATGGGACAGCGGTGAGCAAGAGCTGTACCAGCTGCCGACGGGCCCGGCTAAAAGCCTCTCGGGCCGGAGAAAACCGGCCGAGCGACCAGCGCTCATAGCCCGCTGACGGCGTGGCAACTATTGCCCAGCCAACAACACTGTTGATTGGCTGTTGCCAGGAAAACACCTGCACCGGGAACCCGCAGAAAAATCCACAGGCCGCGATCCAGAGCCCCCCGGCACGTCACGGCAACGCCTTAAGCTAATAACTAAAATGTCTTTATTTAAAGGTTGTTAGATCAATTACATTCAACAGCGCACACACCGATACTGTTGTGCCTTACGCAGCTCAGCAGTGTTGCCAGCCCAACAGCCCGTCTACGACTGGACGGCTGGGCGCCAAACGGGGCGCTACAAACACCGTCTTTTTACTCATAGGCCCGACCATGCAACTACTCACGCTGCCGCCCTCACCCGCACTGGCCACGTCGATCCGCGCCACTGCGCAGGTTTTCGAAGACCCTAAATCGCAAGCGCTGCTGGCGCACCTGCAACAGATCGCGCCCAGTGACGCCAGCGTGTTGATCATTGGTGAAACCGGTACCGGCAAGGAGTTGGTGGCGCGTCACCTGCACAACCTCAGTGCCCGGCGCAACAAGCCGTTTATCGCGGTGAACTGCGGCGCCTTCTCTGAAACGCTGGTGGAAGCCGAGTTGTTCGGCCACGAGAAAGGCGCCTTCACCGGCGCCCTGAGCGCCAAGGCCGGCTGGTTTGAAGAGGCCAACGGCGGCACGCTGTTCCTTGACGAGATCGGCGATTTGCCAATGCCCATCCAGGTCAAACTGTTGCGCGTGCTGCAGGAGCGGGAAGTGGTGCGCCTGGGCTCACGCAAGAGCATCCCGATCAATGTGCGGGTGCTGGCCGCCACCAACGTGCAACTGGAAAAGGCGATCAATGCCGGGCATTTCCGCGAGGATCTCTACTACCGCCTGAACGTCGTCAGCCTGGAGCTCAACCCTCTGCGTGAGCGACCAGGCGATATCCTGCCGCTGATTCGCCACTTCATTGCCGAGTACAGCAGACGCCTCGGCTACGGCGAGATTGTGATGGATGCCGAGGCTCAGCAGAAACTGGTGAACTATTCCTGGCCGGGCAACATTCGCGAGCTGGAAAACGTCATTCACCACACGTTGTTGATCTGCCGTGACAACCTGATACGCGCACATGACCTGCACCTGTCCAATTTGCGCATAGAGCGCCAGGAGAGCAGCAACCACAACGACAGCGCCGAAGCCTTGCTGGAACAGGCCTTCCAGAAATTGTTCGAAGAGGAAAGCGGTGCCTTGCATGAACGGGTCGAGGCACTGCTGCTGCGCGCCGCCTACCGTTTCTCCCACTACAACCAGGTGCACACCGCCAACCTGCTCGGCCTGAGCCGCAACATCACCCGGGCAATGCTGATCAAAAGCGGCGAGCTGGTGGTCAATAAACGCCAACCCGCACCACGCGAGACCGGTGCCAGGGCATTCAACCTGTCAATCTGAACACCCGTGATCAATACAAAGAAGCCCGGGGCTATCCCATCGATAGCCCCGGGCTTTTCAGCTTCAACAGCGCAAGCCCCTTCAGCGTGGCGCGAGGTACCCCAGCAACTGCACCCGGTCGGCCAGCGTCGCCGCTTTTGCGATCAGCGCCTCGGCATCGCCCTGAACCGGCACGCCGATCAGCAAGCGCCCTTGGGCGCGCCCCTGAATACGCTCGACGCCGCCGTGCAGCAAACGGCTCTGGGGCCCCAGAGCCCGGGCAATCGCCAGCAGGTCCACCTCGTGCCGGTGGCCGCTGAACTGCAGGCTCAACAGCCGCTCATCCGTCACGGCGCCCGGCCCAGCGTGCAACCGCTGCTGCAGATCGGCAGGTACGTCACTGAGCTGACGGCCCAGCAGGGTGCGGGTGACCTCATGCTGTGGGTCACCGAATAGTTGCCAGACCTCGCCCTGCTCCACCACCTCTCCGCGCTCCAGCACGACCACCCGGTCGCAGATCGCCCGGATGACTTCCATTTCGTGAGTGATCAATACAATGGTCAGGCCCAGGCGGCGGTTGATATCGCGCAGCAGGGCCAGGATTGCCTGAGTACTTTCCGGGTCGAGGGCTGAGGTAGCCTCGTCACAAAGCAGGATTTGCGGCTGGTGCACCAAGGCACGGGCAATGCCGACGCGCTGCTTCTGCCCTCCGGACAGTTGCGCCGGGTAGGCCTGATGCTTGTCCTGCAACCCCACCAGAGCCAGCAGTTCGCTGACCTTGCTGGCAATCTGCGTCTTGTCCACCCCGGCCATGCGCAAGGGCAGTGCCACGTTGTCCCAGACGGTTTTCGCCGACATCAGGTTGAAGTGCTGAAAAATCATGCCCACTCGCCGCCGCAACTGCACCAGCTGCGCGGCGTTGTACAGGCCGATATCCTGATCGTCGATCAGCACCCGACCGCTGCTCGGCTGCTCGAGGCGATTGAGGGTGCGAATCAGCGATGACTTGCCAGCGCCGCTACGGCCAATGATGCCAAATACCTCACCGTGACGAATTGCCAGGTTCAGGTTGCTCAACGCTGGCTGGGGATTGCCCGGGTAGTGCTTGCCTACCCCTTGCAGGCGGATATGCGCCGGTTCATGCAGGGTGCTCACCTGCGCCCCGCGACGGGCGGAGGGCGCCGGCGCCAGATCAGCAGGTACAACCTTGAGTGCAGTGTACTGGGTCATCTGAATGGGCTTCCTGACAGCCACGATGCCGACAGGGCTTAGAACCCTGGGGCAATCTGGCCTTTGTAACGGGCAAGGATGAATTCACGCACCTGTGGCGAGTTCAGCGCTTTGGCCAGTTTCTGCACGGCCGGGCTCTGCAGGTTGTCCGGACGGGCGACCAGGTACTCGACGTAGAGGTCCTTGCCCTTCTCGACAATCAGCGCACTGCTGGTGTCGATACCGGCTTCAAGGGCGTAGTTGGCAAACACGAAAGCCAGGTCGACCTGGCTTACCGAGCGCGCCAACAGTGCGCCTTCCAGCTCACGAATCTTCAGTTTCTTCGGGTTCTCGGCGATATCGCGCTGGGTCGCCAAGGTGTTGCTTGGGTCTTTCAGTTTGATCAGGCCAGCTTCATGCAGCAGTACCAATGCCCGGCCTGTGTTGACCGGGTCGTTGGGTATCGCCACCGAGGCGCCGTCCTTGAGTTCCGACAAGTCCTTGATCTTGGTTGAATAGGCGCCAAAGGGCTCGATATGCACGCCGACCACCGGCACCAGGTTGGTGTGGCGGGTCTTGTTGAACTCGTCGAGGAACGGCCGGTACTGGTAGTAGTTGGCGTCGAGGTTCTTTTCTGCCAGTTGCAGGTTGGGCTGGATGAAGTCGGAGAACACCTTGATGTCCAGATCGACGCCCTCCTTGGCCAGTGCCGGTTTCACGAATTCGAGAATTTCCGCATGGGGAACCGGGGTAGCACCCACGACCAGTTTTTCACCCGCCTGCACGCTGAACGCGACCACGGCAGCCAGAATGGCAATAGCCTTTTTCATTACAGTGACTCCTTGAACAGTAGAGGATTGGCCGTCGTGGGGTGGACGTGGGGCCACAGTTGGCAGCACTACCCGGCTGCCACTCGGGAGGATATTTTTCAGCGTCGGCTGTAACGCACCACCAACCGGTCACCGCTGACCTGCAGGGCCTGCACCAGGACAATCAGCAAAAGCACGGTGACCACCATCACATCGGTCTGGAAACGCTGATAACCAAAGCGAATGGCCAGATCGCCCAGGCCACCGCCACCGATCACCCCGGCCATTGCGGTGTAATCCACCAGGACAATGGCGGTGACGGTCACGGCAGCGATCAGCCCGGTGCGTGCTTCAGGCAGCAAGGTGTGCCAGATGATCTGCCAGGTGCTGCCGCCCATGGATTGGGTTGCCTCGACCAGGCCTCGGTCGACCTCGCGCAGGGCGGTTTCCACCAACCGGGCGAAGAACGGCGTGCAGCCCACCACCAGCGGCGGAATGGCGCCTGCCACGCCCAGCGAAGTACCGGTCAACAGCGTGGTTACCGGTACCAGAACAATCAGAAGAATAATGAACGGCAACGAACGCAGGGTGTTCACCAGCACCGACAGGCCGCGGTACACACCCGGGGTTTCGTGCAGCTGCTGTTTGCCGGTGAGGTACAGCCACACCCCCAACGGCAAGCCCAACAGCACGGTAAAGCTCAGCGCAGCGCCGAGCATGGTCAGGGTATCGAGGCAGGCCTGAGCGATTTCCCCACCATTGAGATTGGCGAACAGTTCGTTCATCCCTTCACTCCCCAGTGCAGTCCGCCCTACGACCAGTCATGGCGTGGCGGTTTAACCCCATTGAGCAACCAGTTGCCCACCACGTGGTACTTCCAGCGCACCGGGTCGTGCAGGGTATGCACGCGGGCGTTGCGCCAATGCCGGTCATGGTTGTGCAGGGCCAGTGAGGAACGCGTGCCGCCCAGTTCGAACAGACGGTTACTGGCTTCCAGGGCGATTTCCGTTGTCAGTACCTTGGCCTTGGCGACGGCCACCGAAGCCCGTGCCACCCCGTCTTCGTCCGGCGCCGCCCGCACGCTGTCCATGACCTTGCCGGCGCGCTCCAGCAATGCTTCTGCAGCCTCCAGGCGGATGCTCAGGTTGCCGACCTGGACGATAGTCAGCGGGTCTTCACTGGCCTTGGCCAGCCCGGCGTCGATCCATGGCCGCGCATGCTCACGCACAAAGCGCACGGTGTCGCGCAGCGCAGCCTGGGCAATACCGGCATCGATGGCGGCGGTGGTGATCTGCGCAAACGGCCCGGCCAGGGTCGGGTTCTCGTAAGAGCGGTAAGTCTGGAACACATTGAACGCCGGTACCCGCAGGTTCTGCGCCAGTACCGTACCGCTGGCGGTATTACGCTGCCCGATACTGGCCCAATCATCGACCACGGTCAGCCCATCGGTGTGGCGTGGCACAAAGGCCAGGTGCGCCCTGCCCTCGGCATCCAGCGCCAAGACGCCCAGCCAGTGAGCGTAGAGCGAACCGGTGCAGTAACCCTTGCGCCCATTGATGACGATGGACTCGCCATCGTGGGTAAAGCGCGTCTGGATGTCCTGTACCGTCTTGCCGCCCGTCTCGGACAGTGCGTTGGCGAAACGATTGCCCTTGAGCGCCAGGCCGAAGAAAAAGCGCTTTTGCGCCTCACTGCCCTGCAGGCGGATGTCTTCGAGCAAGCAATAGTGGTTTTGTGGAATCTGCCCCAGCGACGCATCGGCCGCGGAAATAATGGCAATCACTTCGGCCAGGGTGGCGTAGGACACCTCAGCGCCACCGAAGGCCTTGGGCACGGTAATACCCCACAGGCCGCTGTTGGAGAACACATCCACCACCTCGGCGGGCACCTGGCGCTGGCGATCACGCTCGGCGTCGCCCTCCAGCAGGAAAGCTGCAACCTTGTGCGCAACGGCAATGGCTTCGGCATCGCTGCGGATCACATGCGCATCCGGCTCGGAAAGTGGGTAGTGCGCGCTGGTCAGGGTGTTCGGCATAGGTTCCTCACGGCTTACTCATCGTCGGCCACCACCTTCGGCGGCCTTTTGATGAGGCAATGCAGGAGCCATGCCAGTATTTTTATCCTTATATTTCAGTATCTTATGATTATTTTTGAAATCCAAGCAGTGTAAAAAGCAACAAAGTGTTGGGTGCCTGTTGCCTGGCGAACAGTTCGCCAGGGATCCGCGTACTGCTACGCAGCAAAACCCCGCGATAAACAAAAGCGATACCCGCTTAAAGATTTCCAAGAGGCCGCCCCACGGCCTGCAGCCGTAGACTCACCCCACTCCGCGATGCGGTCAGGTGATTCCTGCCGGTCATCAGTGTTTTCGAATGCCCGGCGGAATTTTCACCACTACAAAAACAAAAGGTGAATGCGCATGCTCAATCAAACTGTCGATGTGAAAGCGTGGATCGACAACCGGCCCATGACAGGCTACCAGTGGCTTATTCTCGGTTTGTGCTTCCTCATTGTCCTGTTCGACGGCTTCGACGTCGCGGTCATGGGCTTCATCGCCCCTTCGCTGATGCAGGAATGGGGGTTGTCCCGTGCGGCCTTCGGCCCAGTGATGAGTGCCGGCATGGTGGGCCTGGCAATAGGTGCCCTGACCGCCGGCCCCTACGCCGACCGCTTCGGGCGCAAGCGGGTACTGGTTTTCGCCGTGACCGGCTTCAGCCTCCTCAGCCTGGGCTGTGCATTTGCCCGCAACCCTTATGAGCTGGCGGCCTTGCGCCTGCTGATCGGTATCGCGCTGGGCGCGGCATTGCCAAACACCACGACCCTGCTCTCGGAATACCTCCCCGAGCGCAATCGTTCACTGCTGATCACCCTCATGTTCACCGGGTTCAACCTGGGCTCGGGTGCCGGTGGCCTGCTGGCCGCCTGGCTGATCCCTCTGCATGGCTGGCAATCGGTACTGATGGCCGGCGGTATTCTGCCCTTGCTGCTCCTGCCCGCTCTTTGGTTCCTGCTGCCTGAGTCGGCGCGTTTCCTGGCGGCGCGCAATGCACCCGCGAGCCAGATCGCCAAGGTCTTGAACCGGCTGGGCGGCACCTTCGATGCGAACACCTGCTTTACCGTTGCCGAACCCAAGGCCCAGCATAAAGCACCTGTACGCATGCTGTTCAGTGAGCGCTATCGCCTAGGTACCCTGGCACTCTGGATGACCTACTTCATGGGCCTGCTGGTGATCTACCTGACCATGGGCTGGCTGCCAACACTGCTGCGTGACAGCGGCCTGAGCATCGAGCGGGCAGCCACCCTGACCGGCCTGTTCCAGATCGGCGGCACCGTCGGCGCCATCGTCGTCGGCTGGATCATGGACCGCCGCAACCCGAACGGCGTCATCGCCACATCCTATGCCCTGGGAGGCACCTTCATTCTCTTGCTTGGGGCCTTGAGCCTGGAGTCGAACTTGCTGGCCGTGGGCGTGATTGCCGCGGGCTTCTTCATGAGCGGTGCGCAAACCGGCCTGAATGCCTTTGCGCCCAACTACTACCCAACGGACTTTCGCGCCACTGGCGTCAGCTGGATGCTCGGCATCGGTCGCTTCGGAGCAATTTTCGGCTCGCTGATCGGTGGCGTGATTCTAAGCTTGGGGCTGGGCCTGCCCACCCTGTTCACCCTCCTTGGCTTGCCGGCCTTCATCGCGGCCCTGGCGATTCTGGCCAACGGTCAGGCAAGGCGCCGCGCCAACCAGACGTTGATCGCGCAATGATCCGCTTCGTTTAAAGGAAACTCACATGGCACGTATTATTGGTGGTCTTGCGGTCTCGCACACCCCAACCATCGGCTTCGCAGTCGATCACGATAAACAGGACGAGGCAGCCTGGGCGCCGATTTTCCAAGGCTTCGAGCCGATCAAGGCCTGGCTGAAGGAACAGCAACCCGATGTGCTGTTCTACATCTTCAACGACCATGTCACATCGTTCTTCTTTGACCATTACGGCGCCTTCACCCTGGGTGTCGACGAGCGCTACGACGTGGCTGATGAAGGTGGCAACCCACGTGCGCTGCCGCCCATCAGGGGCCATGCGGCACTGTCACGGCACATCGGCGAAAGCCTGATGAGCGATGAGTTCGACATGGGCTTTTTCCGCGACAAACCGCTGGATCACGGTTTCTTCTCGCCCATGTCGGCCCTGCTACCCTGTGAACCCGACTGGCCAGTGGAAATCGTCCCCCTTCAGGTCGGCGTCCTGCAGTTCCCGGTTCCCAGCGCAGCGCGTTGCTACAAACTGGGCCAGGCCCTGCGCCGCGCCATCGAGAGCTACCCGCAAGACCTCAAGGTTGCGATCGTGGCAACCGGCGGTGTGTCGCATCAGGTGCACGGCGAGCGCTGCGGCTTCAATAACCCGCAGTGGGATGCCCAGTTCATTGACCTGTTCGTCAACGACCCGGTGCGCCTGAGTGAAATGACCCTGGCCGAATACGCCACGCTCGGCGGCATGGAGGGTGCAGAAGTGATCACCTGGCTGATCATGCGCGGCGCGCTGTCATCGACGGTGAAGCAACTGCACTACGACTACTACCTGCCCTCCATGACCGGCATCGCCACGCTGCTGCTGGAAAACCAGGCGCGCCCAGTGCCGGCCGAACTGAACGCACGTCACCTGCAACACATGGGCCGTCAACTGGCCGGTATCGAGAAGCTGGAAGGCACCTACCCGTTCACACTGGAACGCAGTGCCAAGGGTTATCGCCTGAACAAGTTCCTGCACCGCATGATCGAACCGAACTGGCGCCAGCGCTTTCTGGACGCACCCGAAACCCTGTTCGAGGAAGCCGGGCTGAGCAAAGAAGAACGCGACCTGCTGCGCCGACGTGATTGGCGGGGATTGATTCACTACGGCGCGATCTTCTTCGTCCTGGAGAAGCTCGCCGCCGTCCTCGGCATCCCCAACCTGCACGTCTATGCAGCCATGCGCGGGCAAAGCCTGGAAGACTTCATGAAAACCCGCAACCAGCAAGTGCTGTACTCGGTAGCAGGTAAAACCGCACGCTGATCCATGGGCGGGGCCAGCGCGAAAAGGCGAAGGCCCCTACCCCCACCCGCTGCACCAGCGCCCGCCCAGGCCAACCCTGCAACAGCCCCATTCGACCTGCCCTGCAACGGGGCGGCGGGCCACGCTTTGCTCAAAAAACGGAGAACAACAACAATGAAAACAACCGTCACCCCTCGCTTGCTCTGCACCCTGGCGATTGCATCTGCACTGCCACTGGAGGGGTTCGCAGAGGGTTTCAGCGATGACGCCAGTGCGACACTGACTCTTCGAAATTTCTATCTGAATCGAAACTTCGTCGATCAGACCAGACAGGGCAAGGCCGAAGAATGGACGCAGAGCTTCATTCTCGACGCCAAGTCTGGCTTCACCCAAGGCACCGTCGGCTTTGGCCTGGATGTACTCGGCCTGTACAGCCTCAAGCTCGATAGCGGCAAAGGCACCACCAACACCCAGCTACTGCCGGTACATGACGACGGTCGGCCTGCAGACGACTATGGACGCCTGGCCCTTGCGGCGAAGGCCCGCGTATCGAAAACCGAACTGAAAGTCGGCGAGTGGATGCCCGTGCTGCCGATCCTGCGCGCCGATGATGCACGGTCACTGCCGCAGACCTTCCAGGGCGCCCAGATCAGCTCGCGGGAAATCGACCACCTGACCCTCTACGGCGGGCAAATCCGCGGCAACAGCCCGCGCAACGACGCCAGCATGGAAGACCTGTCGCTGTTCACCCGTACCGCGTACACCACTGACCGGTTCAACTTTGCGGGCGGCGAATACCGGCTGAATCAGGACCGCACGTTGATTGGCCTGTGGAACGCCGAACTCAAGGACATCTACCAGCAACAATACTTGCAACTGCAGCACTCACAACCGCTGGGGCGCTGGGTATTGGGCGCCAACCTCGGCTATTTCTGGGGCAAGGAAGACGGCAGCGCGCGGGCTGGCGAACTGGACAACCGCACCGCTTCCGGGTTGTTCTCCGCCAAGTACGGCGCCAGCACCTTCTATGTCGGGCTGCAGAAAGTCATGGGTAAAGACGAGTGGTTCCGCGTCAACGGCACCAGTGGCGGCGTGCTGGCCAACGACAGCTTCAACTCCAGCTACGAAAACGCCAGGGAGCGCTCCTGGCAACTGCGCTACGACCACGATTTCGCCGGTTTCGGCGTACCGGGCCTGACCTTCATGACCCGCTACATTCACGGCACCGACGTGCATAACAGCAGCACCACGGATGGCACCGAATGGGGCCGCGAGAGCGAACTGACCTACACCGTGCAAAGTGGCAGCTTCAAGGCCCTCAACGTCAAATGGCGCAACTCCAGCATCCGCCGTGACTGGGGCAGCACCAACAGCTTCGACGAGAACCGTCTGATCATCAGTTATCCGCTCAGCCTGCTCTGATCCACCCGCAACAGGCTGGCCGAACGTTCGGCCGGCCTGTTAGCCATCCACCTGCTCGCGAATCGCCTGGCGAATGATCGTCATCATGACCTGCGCGGCGGGCGAATGCAGGCAACCACTGCGGTAAGTCAGGCCAATGGCACGGGTGGTCTGCTTCAGCTGCACCGGCAGGATGCACAGCGCCCCCGAGGCAATGTCCTGCTCCAGTTGGTGGGCGGACACAATGGCCAGCATGTCCGAGCGCAGCAACAGCCCGCGAATGATCGCCAAGTCGCCACTTTCGACCACCGGCCAGGGCACGGCCAGGCCCGAGTCGGTGAACCACGCGTCCAACAATTGCCGCGCCGGCGAGCCGCCCCGTGGCAACACCCAGTGCGCCTCACTGAGCGCTTCGCGTCCAACCGGCACGCTGCACAGCGGGTGGTCACGGCGCGCCAGTATGACCATTTCCTCCGTCAGCAAGGCCTCGCCGACCAGGTCCGAGGCATAGTCGGCCGAACGCAAGGCCCCCAGAATGAAATCGACATCGCCGGCCCGCAGTTCGGTAGCCAGCAGGTCGAACGGGCTCTCGTTGGTGATCACGCGAATGCCGGGGTGCGCGGCCGTGAGCCGAACGATGGCGTCCGGCAGTATGCGGGTACGCCCCAACGGCAGCGCGCCGACATGCACCACACCCTGCAATGTGCCGCGCATTGCGGTGATATCGGCCTGAATATGCCGCAGTTCGTTCAGCGCACGACGGATCGGAAAGACAATCTCGTGGCTGGCCCGCGTCGGTTGCAAGCCCCGTGGTGTTCGCTCGAACAGCGATTGCCCACAACCACCCTCCAGCACCTTCAGCGCCGCACTGACGGCAGGTTGGCTCAAGCCAAAATGGCGCGCCACCGTCTGCATGTGGCAGGTCTCGCAGAGTTTGACGAACACCTGCAAGCGCCGGGCCTGGAACAGGTAGAGCGGCTCGACCGCTTTGCCCGCTGCCCCCTCCAATAGCCGTGGCACCGTCTCCAGCTCCGCCAGAACACGCCGTGCTCGGGGCAGCACCCGGGCGCCATAGTCGGTCAGGCGCATGCCGTTGACATGCCGCTCAAACAGCGGCACCTCGAGGCGCGCCTCCAGCTCGGCGATTGCCCGCGTGACCACCGACTGCGCCCGGTAAACAGCCTCGGAGGCCTTCGACACGCTGCCCAGTTCAGCCACCCGAACGAACGCTCGCACCTGCATCAGGTTTGGAAGCTCATCAGCCAACATTCGTGCTCATACCTTCTGGAAGTCTCATGCTGGCGGAACTATGCCCCTGCGTCTTGAGGACATCAATAAGAAAAACGCATACCTCGAACAACTGAACGCATTATTCGCCAGTGGCGCTGAGTGACATGCTTTTCAAAAAGCAGGAGGACACCTCGCCATGATCGATGTACAGAAAACCGCACTGGTCGTCAGCGCACATTCCGCCGATTTCGTCTGGCGCGCAGGCGGCGCCATCGCCCTGCATGCCGCACAAGGCTATGCCGTACATATCGTCTGCCTGTCGATGGGTGAACGCGGTGAGTCCGCCAAGCTGTGGCGCAAGGGCGACATGAGCGAGGAGCGGGTCAAGGCCGTGCGCCGTGACGAAGCCCTGGCAGCAGCAGAGGTGTTGGGAGCCAGCGTCGAGTTTTTCGACATCGGCGATTACCCGATGCGTGCCGATACAGACACCCTGTTTCGCCTGGCCGATGTGTTCCGTCGCGTGCAACCGGCCTTTGTCCTCAGCCACTCGCTGAAGGACCCCTACAACTATGACCACCCCTTGGCCATGAACCTGACCCAGGAGGCGCGCATCATCGCCCAGGCCGAAGGCTACAACCCCGGCGAGAAAATCCTCGGGGCACCGCCGGTCTACAGCTTCGAGCCGCACCAACCAGAGCAGTGCGAGTGGCGCCCGGATGTGTTCCTCGACATCACGGAGGTCTGGGACAAGAAGTACGCTGCGATCCAGTGCATGGCCGGTCAGGAACACCTCTGGGAGTACTACACCCGCGTGGCACTGCAGCGGGGCGTACAGGCCAAACGCAATGTCGGCATCACCTCTAGTCGCAACATTGTCTACGCCGAGGGTTACCAGAGCCTCTTTCCACGGGTTACGGAGCACCTGGCATGAGCGCACTGATCGGAAAAACCGGGATTGTCGTACGCAACGCCCCCCGTGCCGACGCCGCGCTGATCGACGAACTGGGGCGCTTCGGCGTAGCCACGGTGCATGAAGCACAAGGGCGCAAGGGGCTGCTCGGCGCGTCGCTGCGGCCCATCCAGCAAGGGGTGTCGATCAGCGGCTCAGCCGTCACGGTACTGGTGGCGCCGGGCGACAACTGGATGTTTCATGTCGCCGTCGAACAGTGCCGGCCAGGCGATGTCCTGGTCGTGGCACCCAGTTCACCCTGCACCGACGGCTATTTCGGCGACTTGCTCGCCACCTCGCTCAAGGCACGCGGTGTACGCGCACTGGTGATCGACGCCGGCATCCGTGATAGCCACACACTGCGTCAGATGGGCTTCCCGGTCTGGTCCAGCGCCATCAACGCCCAGGGCACGGTGAAAGAAGTGCTGGGCTCGGTCAACCTGCCGCTGGTCTGCGCCGGCCAATTGATCAACCCCGGGGATGTTCTGGTGGGCGACGACGATGGCGTCGTGGTCGTACGCCACAACGAGGTGCATCAGGTCGTAGAGGCCACGCGCAAACGCGCCGACCTGGAGGAACAAAAGCGTGTACGCCTGGCCAATGGCGAACTCGGTCTGGACCTCTACAACATGCGCCAGCGCCTGGCCGAAAAGGGCCTGCGCTACGTCGATAGCCTGGATGAACTGGAGGGCTGAGCATGAGCCAGGTACGTATACCTTGCCTGCTGATGCGCGGTGGCACCTCCAAGGGCGCCTACTTCCTGGCCAGCGACCTGCCCAGCCAACCGACACAGCGCGACCGCCTGTTGCTCGCGGTCATGGGCTCACCGGACAAACGCCAGATCGATGGCATCGGAGGCAGCGACCCGCTCACCAGCAAGGTCGCGATCATCAAGCCGTCTGACCGACCCGATGCCGACGTTGACTACCTGTTCGCTCAGGTACTGGTGGATGAACCACGGGTGGATTACGGCCAGAACTGCGGCAACATTCTTGCGGGTGTCGGTCCGTTCGCCATCGAAAAGGGGCTGGTCGCGATTCACGCAGCCATCACCCCGGTACGGATCTTCATGGAAAACACCGGACAAGTCGCGGTCGCGCAGGTACCGACACCGAACGGTGCCATCTGCTACGCCGGGGAAACCCGGATCGACGGCGTACCCGGTCAGGCCGCGCCCATACTCATCGAGTTCGCGGATGTCGCCGGTTCCAGTTGCGGCGCGCTGCTGCCAACCGGCAATGCGCGGGATGTCTTCGACGGCGTCGAAGTGACCTGCATCGACAACGGCATGCCGGTCGTGCTGGTGCGCGCTGCAGACCTGGGCTGCAGTGGTGAGGAAAGCCCCGAACAACTAGACGCAAACACACTGCTGAAGGCCCGCCTTGAGTCGATCCGCCTGCAGGCAGGACCGCGCATGAACCTGGGTGACGTCAGCGCGCGCAATGTGCCGAAAATGTGCCTGGTCGCGCCGGCGCAGTCGGGGGGTGCCATCAGCACCCGCTCGTTCATCCCCCACCGCTGCCATACCGCTATCGGCGTGTTCGGGGCCGTGAGTGCGGCCACCGCCTGCCTGATCGAAGGTTCTGTCGCACACGCCATCGCGCACCTACCGGGCGGTGAGGTAAAGCGTATATCGGTGGAGCATCCAACCGGCGAGTTCAGCGTCGAGATCCGCCTGCACAACGGCCAGATCGCCGGCTGCGGCCTGATCCGTACCGCCAGGCTGTTGTTCGAAGGAAGGGTCTGTGTACCGGAATCGCTGTCGCAGCAGTGAGCATGAACGATGGGGTCGCACTGTGGTTGCATGCCAGCCAGCAAAGGGAGCGCTGGGCTTCAGCGACCCGACGGTACCTTTGCCAGCGGCATCGTGCCCGTCACGGGCTATTTGTTGGCGATCACTGCGGCGAGTAACGGCGCCGCCTGCTCATCGGTCAGTGCAGGGTGAATCTCCATGCTCATGAGATCCGTCCATTCAAGTGCCCACTTTTGCATCAGCGCGGCATCGCTGGCTTCTGCGATACCGACACCGGTCATGCGCCCGATGGCATGCCAGCGCCCCAGCAGGGTCACACCTGCGGGTGGAGCGCCTCCCGTCTTGAGAAACCGCTCGATTGCCGCGTTACGACGTTCCGACGAAATTGACCAACTGACAATGAACAACATCGGCCACCTCCTGCCAGGGATTGGCACCTGTTTTTCGGTTCGCGCACCGAGCCTGCATAACAACCCAGATACGCTGCGGTTAGTACCGTTTGTACCGTTTGTACCGTTTGTACATTGCTCCTGAGTGAACTGAAACACTGCTCCCTTGTGAAGGCATAGCAGCCGCGAGCATTGACCGTACGACCACTGATCCTCTTTCCTCGCCGCAGCGCTGGCAGCTCCAGTGTGCTTTACTTCTGCCACCCGAGCGCTGAATGCTTGTGGAGCGCACAGCGCATGGCTTGCGAGTACACTCTGACGACAAGTATTGGGATACCAAGGTTGTAATCAGCGCGACAGGTGGGGCGTGTCATTGACCAGCCCTTGGGGAAACAGCGATGCCTAAGTTGGTTATACCCTTGCCCGACAATGACGCAGCGTTTCTTTCGACGGCCGCCGCTGCGGCGGCTCTTGCAGGAGTGCCTATCGAAACCCTAAACAGTCAGTGTTTTTGCATCAGCCTGGATAAAGACGCCCTGCGCGAGACCCTGGAGTCGACTCTCGGTCAGCCTGGCTTGTTTGAGCTTGTGCAGCAACGCTGCCCCCACCTATTTGCCGCCCATCCGGTCTTTATCGCACCAGCCCACTTGGATCGAATGGCGCAGGTCGTGCGCGCGGTCGAATCAGTCGTTGCACTCCCGGCTTACCGAGAGGAAGTGCTGGCTCACTCTCCTGCTATCGCACGACATGACCCAGGTGGGGCCAAGGGAGTGTTCTTTGGGTATGACTTCCATGTCACCCAGAACAATTTCGGCCTGATCGAGATCAACACCAATGCGGGTGGGGCGATGCTCAATGCAGTGTTATCAAGAGCGCAGCACGCCTGCTGCCCGGCTATAGAGCAGTTGCTGCCACCATCAAGAAGAGCTGAGGTAATTGAGAGCAGCATTAGTGCAATGTTTCGTCAGGAGTGGTCACAGTATGGGCGGGACAAACCGTTGCGCAGTATTGCCATTGTCGATGAGACGCCCAAGCAACAATACCTGTACCCAGAGTTCCTGCTGTTCCAGCAGTTGTTCCAACGCAACGGTATAGAAGCAGTGATCGTCGACCCCTCCGAACTGAGCCTGAGGGATGGACAGCTTTGGCATGAACAGTTGGCCATCGACATGGTCTACAACCGTTTAACCGACTTTTCCCTCGAGGCCGTTGGCAATGCCACACTGCGCCAAGCCTACCTTGAACGAGCCACGCTACTCACACCACACCCGCAAGCCCATGCCTTATACGCAGACAAACGCAATTTGGCCTTACTCTGTGATGCCCAACGATTGAACGCATGGAAGGTTCCACAAGCGACCCAAGATCTATTACTGACCAGCATTCCGCATACCGAAGTCATTACGGCAGAAAATGCTGAGCGCCTTTGGCAGGAGCGCCGGGGGCTGTTCTTCAAACCTTGCACCGGATTTGGCAGCCGGGCAGCCTACCGTGGTGACAAGCTCACCCAGCGGGTCTGGCAGGAGATTATTGCAGGTAGTTATGTAGCCCAAGCCTTGATCCTGCCAGGCCAAAGAACCCTATCAGCCGAAACGACAGTCTCAGTGCTGAAGTTCGACGTTCGTAACTACGCCTATGCTGGCGAGGTACTGTCAGTGGCCGCACGGCTATACCAAGGCCAGACAACCAACTTCCGTACGTTGGGCGGCGGCTTTGCTCCTGTGTATCCAGGCCCACAAAGAGCAGGTTGACGCATAGGCAGGCCTCCAGCCCATAACGTTGAAACCCAGCCGGACCGCACAGTGCCAGGCGGTCAGCCAAGGGCATTGGGAGCCAAAGTAGACGGTCGTGGCACCGCCTAACCGGCATAACCCAGTACGGGGAGGCCTATCGATCGCTTACTGCCTTGCATATTCTTTTACACAGATAGACAGCTGAGCCAGGACATAGGTCTCTGAACTGCTCTGTTTGAGAGATCATAGGCGGCTCAGAGCCTCGTTGACGTACCTCATATCCCTGCTGCTCAAAAAACCTGAGGCATTTGTAGTTAGCAGGTGCAATCGAGTAACGCCTAGTTCGGCTGCCTTTAGCTCAATGAGCTGAAGCAGCGATACCCCAACGCCTTTTGATCGATATGCAGGATCAACGATTATTGACCGCAGCAATCCATCCGCCTCATAGGTTTCAAACCCTCCCCATCCGACCGTCGTACCATTCAGCGTGAACTCAAAAAAGGTACGGCCTGGCAGCTCAATATCGTCTGCTGGTAAGTCAGCGGATTCCAGGGCAGTGCGAAGGCGCTCCAATTGCTTGCCAACAATTTCCGTTGCGAGGATCGTCATTCCGTTCTCCATACATTACCAGCAAGACTCTCCATACCGGAACACAGCTCGAAACTGAGCAAGGCAAGCTGCATCCATTACTCATCAACGATGATGGTTGCGAATGCAGTGGTCACGTCGCATGCAAACAGGTGGTCAGGTGAATGACGGCGTGATGGCGTAAGGTCTTTTTCAGGCTGTCACTTTCGCTGTTCTCCCCCACGAGTGATGTATCGTAGGCTCTGCTGACCGCAGAATGTCGTGCATCAAGCTTTTCGGGCTTAATCCCACTTGCTTTCCTAGAAATGATAAATAGCATCACTCCGTACAAAACGCCTGAGAGATATCGTCCGCTCAAGCCTGGCACTCACGAACTAGTATTTTTTCTACCGCGCACACGCAGCAATCTGCTACCAGACGTGTTGACCCGCACCTTAAGGCTATCAAGGAGCCGTCCAGAGCAGGGAGCAATTCGCGTCATAACGTGACGAATATCATCTAAAGGTATTGGCCATCATCATGAAAAAAATTACGCGAGCGCTCATTGAGAGTTCCCGATCGCTGACAGATCGGCTGGCGGCCCTGCATACGAAATTGATCGAGACGGTTCCAGGTGTAGACCGCATCGCCTGCGCGCTGTACGACCCGCAGGAAGACACACTAAAGACATTCATCAACAGCACACACAATGGAACTGCCTTGGTAGGGTATGAGTACCCATTGTCTGACAGTTACTCACTTAAAGCGTTAGCCGATAGTGGCGAATTTCGGGTTCTGGATGAGATTGCTTCAGCGATTTTCTCTGACTCTGCGCACTCAATCTGGCTCAAAGATCAAGGCTACCAGTCATCTTTCACTGTGCCGATCTATGATGAGGGCGAGCTGCTAGGATTCGTCTTTTTCGACTCGAGTCAACCTGCCACATTTAACGTGCAGGTACAGAGAGACCTTGTCCTCTACACCAGCTTGATCCGCATGTCGATTACCAGCGAGATATCAGCCATCAGGATGGCAGTCGAGACGACGCGTGTAGTGCGTCAGCTCACCGAGATGCGCGATTTCGAGACCGGTGCGCACTTGGAACGCATGGGCCGCTACTCGCACATCATTGCGCGCGCAGTTGCGAAATCACGCGGGCTCAACGACGAGTTTGTCGAAAGCGTGTGCCTGTTTGCCCCTTTGCACGACGTTGGAAAAATAGCCGTACCGGATCGAATCCTGCTGAAGCCAGGCCGGCTGGATGCCGATGAACGCGCGATTATGGAAACCCATGTCGAGAAGGGCATGGAGATCATCGAACGAATGATGGGCAAAGGAGGTATCAACGCATTTCCAGAGTCCTCCATACTCAGGAATATCGTCTTGTGCCACCACGAGCTTCTGGATGGAACGGGTTATCCACGAGGCCTTGTCGGTGATGAAGTGCCGCTAGAGGCGCGCATTGTGACCGTTGCGGACATCTTCGATGCGCTCACCTCTCAAAGGCCATACAAGAAACAATGGTCACTGGACGAGGCCTTTGCGGAGCTCAGCCTTCTCGCGGATCAAGGGAAGCTGGATAAAGACTGTGTTATGGCACTGATAGAACAGGCTGAGACGGTACAGCACGTTATGACGAAATACATTGATGCCGATGTTTAATTAGCCTAATGGTCGCTGCTTAAGGGACGCGGCAGGGATGGCAGTTACCTAACCCCGCGCAGATCTGTAAATACGGAACTACCGCTTACCGCTCCTGCATCGGGTACCAAGTGGCTTGATGTTCACGCCTTTACACCCACGGCAGTCTGGTCGCCACCGACCACCATGGCAAGTTCTACAAAACTGAAGGAGCGTGCGGGGCATTAACGCTTCAGGCTCATGGCGTCACTTGATAGCCGCGCTGCTGCATGCACGTGCTGTAGGCAGAGGATGTACTGGCGCTGTTCTGGTCCGCATTGCGCCGGTCTTGGCGCCGGTCCTGGCGCTGCCGCGATCCACCGACCGCCATCCCGGCCACCGCGGCATTCTTGGCCTGGTTCTGCCGGTAGTCTTGCTTTACATCATCGTCGACCCGGTCATACACCTCGTCATGCTGACGCATGCGCGCCCCGGCAACCGCCGCCCCCGCGACCGCGCCGGTAGCGGCACCACGGGCACGACCACCCGATTGCGTAGTGTTGGTGCTGCTGGCGCTGCCAGCCTGTGCCTGGCAGGCGCTGATGTCCTGCTGGACAGTCTCCGGGGACTGGCCCTTGAGCGGTGTAACGGTCTCGGCCGTGGCGCCAAGGCAAAATAGCGAGAGGAGCGTTGCTACGCAGGGAACAAGGGCGGTTCTCATAAGGGCTCCACTGTCATTTAGCGTGGTCTGAGGATTGAAGTCTAGCGCGACAGGTCGACCATACCCCTACGGCTGGACCTACGGTCTCAAGGGCACCGCGCGGACGCTTCGCGATAGCTGCCCCTGCGCTACTCACTCCAGTGGAAGTTAACCGTGCCGGTTGACGTGCCGGCGAGCGCAATGCTGCGCCGCTGTTCACGGCCATCAGTGCGGGCAATCACAAGGTATTTGTCTGCCGGCAACTGTACATACACCAGCGGCCCTACCTGACTCAGCGACAGTACAGGCTTGCCACTTTCAGTCTGAATCACCAGATCGACATTGCTGACGTACTGGTTAGCGGGCCCCGTTGAAAAGGTCAGGTGCAGGTTATAGCCCTTCGTCTGCTGAAGGGCCGTCGACTCGTCCAGGCCAATGCCTCCGCTGAGGTAGCGGATTCCGTTCTGCTCCTGAGGTTCCAGTTGTACCGCCGAGCTATCGACTGTTTCTTCAGTCGTCGCGTACAGCATCGCTGAAGACAGCCCGAGCAGCAGCGCCAAGGCAAGCCTTGAACGTGTCAGTTTATGAGTGAATATCATGATGACGTGCTCCTTGATGCGCTAGCGCGCATAGGGGTGACAACTACTTGGCTTCGTGGCCGATGATTCCGCCAATCGCGGCGCCGCCGACAGTGCCCATGGTGCTGCCACCGGTCAAAACGGCACCACCGACAGCGCCAACGCCCGCGCCAATGGCCGTGTTACGCCCCTGTGTCGACATGCTCGGACAGCCACTCAGGCTGACGAGCAAACCCACCATCAAGGCGCTATACGTGAATCTGTGCAAGGTGCTCATACTGTTCTCCGACGAATACTGGCAGGGATCTACCTATGACCCAGCATGCGCGTGCCCGTCCGCCAGCGTCTGTGCGCTAGTACACGTAGGCCTATGTGTTTCAGCGAACAGACCCTGTGTCGCCAATCCCTCAAACTCAGAAAACGGAGCGGCACGGTTCGACACCGCGTTCCGATTGGCTCCAAGGCGTAGCGCGAGCAAACGCCCTGCGCTGCCCTGTACTCACGACAAAGGACGTACACCATGGTCATTCATTTCAAGGTCGCCGGGCATCTCGCCTGCGGCCATCACGGCGACAACCTCAGCGCCACACTTGAGCTTTCAAAGGTGAAATGCCGCAGTTGCCGTAACACCGATGCCTTCAAGGCAGCCCGCAGAGACCTGCGTAACGCCACGCGCCGTTCCGCACGACACGCAAAGGGGGCTCACGCCATCAATGACTGGCGCGCGGATTGGCGGGCAAAACTCGCCGCAATGCCCGGTCGTCAGCGACTTCCAAGGGGCTTCCACGGTCAATCATTCGTCTAGCAATACAGGCGGCAACCGTTGGCTGGTTGCCGTGTATCTGGCGACTGATACGTTTTCTCGAAACGCTGTAAAACCAGCGCTTGAGCAGGCCTGCGGCCAGGCATCACACGTTCAGCAGGAACATGGCCTTGGCCAGAAACAGGATGCCGAGCATATGCAACAGCACACTGAGATGGAGCCACCGTGATCGTGATGCGGTCATGCGGCCGGTGCGCATCAGGTACACCACGCCGATGAACTGCACGAGGATACTCAGGGCCAGGCCGATTTTCAGCGCCATCATGGTCCCGAGGCTGCTGGCCAAGGGGTTGTGCAGCACCGCGCGATACTGCCAGGCCAACCCCAGGCCTGCACCGTAAAGCACCGGTATCACCCAGCGCATGACACTGCGCGCACGCAGGCCCAAGGCTTTGGACAACTGCTCGCGCGGGGCCTGCTCCAGTTGTCGGGTCACCCGACTGAGGATCATCACCTCAAAAAAAACACCGCCAATGAAAAAGGCTGCCGCCGTCAGGTGGATAAACTTCAACAACAGGTAACTCATAGCGTCTCCATCAGCCTGGGTGACCATCAGCGCGGGTGCGCCAGAGCATGGGCGCATAGCAGAACAGGTACTGGGCAAAGGCCCCCGCCCAGCAGGCAGCCGCCAGCCAAAGAGCCGGCTGGTGCCAGAAACTGACCGCCAATACGCGAAACAGGCTGCCCAGGTTGAGCAATACGAATGCCCAGGCAAACCCCTGTGGCAGCACCAGAGGACGCCCGGTATGCCCCAGCGAGACACGCGCCAGCATGGCCAGGACCAACCCGCCCAAGGCGCCGACCGTGAACGCATGCAACGCCAGGCTTACACTGCCGAGCAGACCGAAATGCCAGAGCGCCATGCCAAAGCAGGCCATTGCCAACCAGGCATACGCCACATGCAGTGACCACAACAACGGCTGCTTCAGCAGGCCACGATCAAACCAGCGCAACAGACGAATACCATGCCCCGCGGCCAAGGCAATAAAGACCAACCCCAGCCAGGCGTGCACCTGCAGCGCAAGCCCCGACGCATACAGGATCGCCAGCCAAACCGTGACAATCAGCAACGCCCAGTCCAGCCAGGCCCAAGGCTGAACGGCAGCCGCACGCCCGAGCCCCCGTTGGGTGAAGAATGGAATCACCCGCCCGCCAATCAACCCCATCATGGCGGCGACCAGCCAGACTGCCGCCCAGACACCTTGGCGCTGCCAACCGTCGTTTGCCTGCTGCAGCCCGAGCTGCGTCAACAGATCGGCCCCCAACAGCAACACCAGGACCGCCACAATCGGATAGTTACGGGTTTGCCGTACCGCCCACAGCTGATACGCCATGACCAGGGCCACACAGGCAAAGAACATCAGGTTGGCCGTCATCAGCAACGGTGGTGAACCCGCCCACCATGCCAGCCGAGCCGCCAACCAGATCACCACCAGCACGCCGAGGGGCTTGCCAGACAGGCCGGGGCGCCCCGTCCAGGTCTGTACCGCAGTCAGCAGAAAACCGGCAATGATCGCTCCAGCGAAACCGAAGACCAGTTCATGTCGATGCCACGCCAGCCAGCCGCCCACGGGCTGCGCTGTAATGCCATCCCCCAGCAAGGCGAAAACCCAGAGGGGCACGGCCAAGGCGGCCAAGGTACTGCCAAGCAGAAAAAAGGGCCGAAAACTCAGGCGCAATAATGGCCACGTGCTCATGGCCTGGCGTTTATCGAGAATCTGCATGGTTTCTCCGGGAGGCAGGCCGTTCAACCGCCTCAGTTTCGCAGCTCTATGCCCATGTCGCCATGACAGACATCAAGCATTGGGCCACAGATTTCGCCACCTGCTCACCTTGCTTTATGCGACGTGGCGGCAGCCTTGATCATCAGCGCCTATAGTCCAATCTCCTATCGCTGACAGGGAAGCGTGCGATGCCATCGCGTCGAATTCCACTTTATGTCCACATTGCCTACCTGTTCGTTGGCCTGCTGCTGACCTTCGCCATTTTCAGCAACGGCTATCAGTTTCTACAGAACCGCGAACAGATGGTCAGTGGCGCGAAAAAACACTTTGAACTGGTCCGTCAGCTCGCCATTTCCGAACTGGACGCCCTCTACCGACCCACGGTGAGTACGGTGTCATTACTGGCCCATCAGCGCCTGATGCGTGCGCAGACGCTTGAGGCACGCCTGGATAGCCTGCAGTTTCTGGCTGCCGCCCTGGATAGCCAGCCCGCATTGACTTCGCTGTACATGGGCTACGACACCGGTGATTTTTTCATGATCCGTCCGTGGCGCAATGAAGCCGCATTGGTTCCGCTGTTCAACCCTCCCGCCGGGACACGTTGGATCGTGCAGAGTATCCAGGTGATCGACGGTCAGCCATTGGGTGAGCATCTGTTCATCGGTCCGGACTTTCAGGTGATAGAGCGACGGGCACGGCCGGACTACCGCTACGACCCACGCGGCCGTCAGTGGTTTATCGCCGCTAAACAGCGCGGTGATCTGTACGTCACCGATCCGTACGTGTTTTTCTCCACTGGACAGCCCGGCGTGTCCTTTGCCCACCCCACCGAGAACGGCAGCGGCGTTGCGGGGGCAGACATCACCCTAAGCTCGCTGAACGCACTGCTGCTGGAGCTTAAAGCCACCCCGGACAGCCGCATCGCCCTGCTCAACGCCAAGGGCGAAGTGCTCAGCTGGCAAAAAGGTGCACCGCAGATGCTTGATGACGGCGCTGGCAAACTGCGCTTACCTCGCCTGGATGAGTTGCAGGCGCCGATACTGCAACGCCTGGTGAGCATACTGAACGAGCGCACAGAGGACGGCCTGAGCTTTCAGGCTGCTGGCGACGACTGGCAAGGCATCCGCATTGCCCTGCCCACTGTCGGCGGGCAGACCCTGACATTGTTGATGGCGGCGCCCTACCGTGAGCTGCTGGCCGACGCCATCGCACTGCGCAACCGCGGCATGCTGATTGCCTTGGCCTTGCTGGTCCTTGGCGTACTGATGGCCCTGGCCATGGCGCGCCTGGCGTCCAAACCCCTGCAAGCCTTGACCGCCGAAGCAGAAAAAATCGAGCACTTCAACTTCGACGAGCCCATCGAGGTAGAGTCGCAGATTGCCGAGGTGGTCGACCTGTCTCGCGCCATGGGCAGCATGAAAAACACCATTCACCGCTTCCTTGAGTTATCGATTGCCCTCTCCAGCGAGACCAACTTCCAGCGGCTGCTGGCCCATCTGGTACGTGAAATGCAGGAGATCACCAGCGCCGAGGTCAGCCTGATCTACCTGGCAGATGCTGATGCCACTCGCCTGCAACTGGCCCGTGTTCACTGCCGAAACGGCCCGTTCGACGCAGAGCCTGGCAGTGATATCGAGCTTGCCGTGGCTCATGATCATCCCGTGGTACGGGCCATGCGCGCGGCCACACCCTGCGCAGTGTCGGCTGATGAGTTGCAGCGCAACTTTCCGCCGTTCAGCAACATCAATCAGCCCTTGTCATTGTGGGTACTGCCGCTGAAGAGCCGGGCAGGCGATCTGCTTGGCGCACTGGCGCTGCTGGTCGACGAGCAGCACCACGCGCTGAACCCGGAACTGATGGCCTTTGTCGAGGCACTGTCCACAACCTCGGCGGTGGCGCTGAACACCCAGCGCCTGATCGATGAGCAGAAGGTTCTGCTGGAAGCCTTCATTCAGTTGATCGCCGGGGCCATTGATGCCAAGAGCCCCTACACCGGCGGGCACTGCCAACGTGTGCCTGAGCTGACCAAGATGCTCGCTCGCGCCGCCTGTGCCGAGCGCAGCGGGCCTTTCGCTACCTTCAACCTGACTGAAGAACAGTGGGAGGAACTGCACATTGCCGCCTGGCTGCACGACTGCGGCAAAGTCACGACGCCGGAGTACGTGGTGGACAAGGCAACCAAACTGGAAACCCTGCACGATCGTATCCATGAAATACGCATGCGCTTTGAAGTGCTCAAGCGCGACGCAGAACTGGCCTGCTGGCAGGCAATCGCGGCGGGTGGCGATAGCGATTTGCTGCAGGCCGCACTGGCTGAGCAGTTGCATGAGCTGGACGAGGAATTCGCCTTCGTTGCCCAGTGTAATGAAGGCGGCGAGTTCATGGCCCCGGAGCGGGTCGAGCGGCTACAGCGCATCGCCGCGCGCACCTGGCGGCGTACCCTGTCCGATCGCCTTGGCATTTCCCATGAGGAGAAAGCGCGCAAGAACCTCAACCCGGAGCCGGCACTGCCCGTCGACGAGTCGCTACTGGCCGACAAACCCGAACACATTTTCCCTCGCGGGCCGCGCGAACAGATGCCTGCCGACAACCCTTGGGGCTTCAAGGTCAAGGTGCCTGAACATCTGTACAACCGCGGCGAGCTCTACAACCTCAGCATTGACCGAGGCACCCTTGTCGAGGAAGAACGCTACAAGATCAACGAACACATCATCCAGACCCTGATCATGCTGGAGAAGCTGCCGTTCCCAAGGCACCTGCGGCGCGTGCCGGAGATCGCCGGTGGCCATCACGAGAAAATGGACGGTACCGGCTACCCCAAGGGCCTGACACGCGAGCAGATGAGTGTGCCTGCCAGGATGATGGCGATTGCCGATATCTTTGAGGCGCTCACCGCCGTCGACCGCCCCTACAAACAGGGCAAGACCCTGTCCGAGGCGATCAGGATCATGGGCTTCATGCGCAAGGATCAGCACATCGACGCGGAGCTGTTCGCGCTGTTCCTGCGCTCGGGTATCTATCGTCAATACGCCGAACGCTACATGCCCCCGGCGCTGATCGACGAGGTGGATATTGCCGCCTACCTGTAGCCGCTTGCGTTTATACGGATATCCCGGCCTGCTGCACAAAGGCACGCGCCTGGCGGGTCAGTTGATCGAGATGCCGGTCACGCTGCTTTTCCGCTTCCACCATCGCTTTCTTGCCCTGTTGCTGAAGCAGATAGGTGTGTATCTGGCGTACCTCCACTGAACGGTAGATGGGCGCTACATCCAGCACTGCCACATGCCCGTGGGTGCTGTGGTCACGGGTGTTCATCAGTACTTGCGGGCCACGCACGCCGATGACCTGAAACCCCATCGACTCGAAGCACGGCACTTTACCGGTAAAGCACGCCAGCTCGGCATGTGGGTAGCGACTCAGCATGGCCTGCACCATCGCCCGGGCAACGCCCTGACGCCGGTGGCTGATCGGCACGGCCATATAGGCGACCGAGCACGCCTCGGGATCACCCGTCGCGGGCAGGTACAGCAGAAAGCCGACAACCGTTGCCGGGTCGTCGGCATCCAGGGCCACGATCAGCTCGACAGGCATTCCCCTGGAACCGTCCATCGCCTCTAGATAAAGATGAACCTCGTAGCCAACACCGTATTGGTAAAGCCGATAGAGCGGGTTGCTCGGCGCAATGGCCACCGCGCTGATGTCCGTGACGTAATCGACGACCATCTGCATGATCTGGCTTCTGATCGCCTCGGGGGGTGGGCTTTCAAGGCGGGTGACAGTGAACATTGCGTTTCGAACTCCGGGACTAAGGCATGCCCATGGCCTGAGACGTTGGCGCTGGGCGCTGACATAATACCCCGTCTTTACGCCGCTGGCCTGCTACACGGCTCACCGATGATGAGGGGGTACCAGAGCAAAACCGCGCTCAACCGCGCAGGCGCCCTGCCAGTGCCGGTATCACTATCGCTGGCACCGGGCGTGCCAACAGGTACCCCTGGCCCAGCTCGCAGCCCAGCCGCAGCAGTTCGTCGGCGGTGCATTGATCTTCGATGCCTTCGGCCAGGGTTGCCAGCCCCAGCGAGCGCGCCATCTGGATGATCGCTTCGACGATGGCGTGGCCATCGGCGGCGCTGGTCATCCCGCGCACAAAGGACTGGTCGATCTTGAGCGTGTCTACCGGCAGCCGACGCAAGTACGCCAGCGAGGAATAGCCGGTGCCGAAATCGTCGATAGACAGCTTGATGCCATAGGATTTAAGGCTGATCAGCGTCGCCAGTACCTGCTCGGTGTCTTCGATCAGGCTCGACTCCGTCAGCTCCAGTTCCAGTGCCGACGCTGGCAAGCCGGCATCGCTCAGCGCCTGCTTGATCACCGTTTCCAGCGAGTGGTGGTGCAGTTGCACGGGCGACAGGTTGACCGCGACTCTTGGAATATCCAGCCCACTGGCCCGCCATTGTGCGGCCTGCCGGCAGGCCTGCTGGATAATCCAGTCGCCCATTGGCACGATCAACCCGCTTTCTTCAGCCGCAGTAATGAATCGGTCTGGCGAAATCAGCCCTTGGGTTGGATGCTCCCAGCGTACCAGCGCTTCGGCACCGACAATACGACCGCTGCCGAGCTCGAACTGCAACTGGTAATGCAGCGTCAGCTCATGCTGGTCGATGGCCTGGCGCAGGCTGTTGAGCAGTTGCAGGCGCTCACTGACCTCCAAGTTCATGGCAGCGCTGTAGAAGCGCCAGGTCTTGCGGCCGGCCTGCTTGGCCTTGTACATGGCCGTTTCAGCATTACGCAGCAATTCAGCCGGTGCTTCGCCATCGTGAGGGGCCAGGGCGACGCCGATAGACACTGAGGTTGAGATTGCCTGCCCGGCAATCCGGAAGGGCGCAGCCAGCAGGTCGAGAATGGTTTGCGGTACCTTGGCAATGTCATCTGCATTCACCGGGCCAGTCAGCAGTACAGCAAACTCATCACCACCATAGCGACACACGGTAGCCGTCGCAGGCAACCCCTCACGCAGGCGCTCACCTATCGCCCGCAGCAGGTCGTCGCCGTGGGCATGGCCCAGGGAATCGTTGACCAGCTTGAATGCATCGACATCCAGAAAGAGCAAGACGACCGGGTGGTCGTCACCCCGCATACTGACCAGCGCCTGCAGCGTCCGGTCTTGCAGCAATGCCAGATTAGGCAGGCCGGTCAGCGTATCGTAGAACGACATGACCTCGATGCGCTTCTCGGCAGCCTGGCGGTCGGCGATTTCTACAGCAAGACGCTCGTAGGGTTCGCGCACGCTTGAAACAAACACAATGCGGTAGATCAGGCAGTACGAGAGGACCTTGTACAGGTGCCCGGTCAGGCTGTAGAGCCCGTTGACGTTGTGATAGGCGGTAAAGCACAGCTCCGCAAGAATGGAGATCAGCGCGGCGGCCAGCAGGCCATTAGCGTCGAAGGAATGGTTATACCGCGCCTGCCAAAAGCGCGCTGCTGCAATGGCCAGCAAGCCGATGATGGCCCACTCCATGGCGATCTTGAACGGTGTGAGACCGCTGCCCTCAATGAAGGTACTCGGCCAGACTTCGGGAAAAAACAGACCGAGTACATAAACCATCGCCACCATCGTCAATGCCGCAAGCAGCATTGGCAAGCGCGGGGTACGGCTGGTCAACGGACGCCATGGGCGAATCGAGATCAGCAATAATGTCGCTGCGATCAGTAGACGCGACACCAACCAGAAATCAATCGCTTTTTCAGGGGACGCCGGGGTAACGAACATGGGCATGCCCTTGTAGGACAGCACATGGGCGAGATCAAGCAGCGCAATAGAGAGAAACGCACAACCGAGCAGCAACAGGTTACTGGGCTGCCCTGCCCGGTAGCTATGCCAGGTAACCGCAAACACCAGTACCGCGACCGTAATCGCAAAGATCTCACAAATCGCGTGCACCGCCACCGGGAACCAGTCGGCACTGCCATGCACGGCCGGCGGCGCAAACCATATGGCGAGCAGCGCAACGCCGAGTACAACGACCATGGTCAGGTGGTTGCTGTCGCGAGGCTGACGGTCTGTAGCGGGGAGTGTCGGAGAAGAACTGCTCGGATAGGTCATAGGCACAATCAGGCTGTGTTTCCGATAGCAGCATGGATACCGTCAGCTGCGGGCGGTCGCCATTGTATAAGGCGTCCTGAGCTAAAACCATATTTAAAATGGGTTTACTCGCGCACTTCAAGGCCCTGAAGCCGCGTAAATCAAGGCACGTACGTCCCAATATTGCGAAAACCCGGCGGGGTAAAGATTTTTATTCTCACAGGCAATGTTATAGAGTAACCAGATGAATGCCTAACAACCCCGCATTGCGAACGACCCATGACCCCTGCTCTTGCTCACACCACGACCACTGCCACTGCCAACCGGTTGCTCTCGATTGATGCCTTGAGGGGGCTGGTCATGCTCTTCATGTTGCTGGACCACGTCCGGGAGACCTTCCTGCTCCATCGACAAGTGTCCGACCCGATGGACATAACGGTGACAGAACCTGCACTGTTCGTCAGCCGGACCCTGGCCCACCTGTGTGCGCCTGTGTTTGTCTTGCTGACCGGGCTGTCGGCTTACCTGTTCGGTGAAAAGTACGCCGGTAAAAGCGATGTGAGCGGTTTTCTGTTCAAGCGTGGGCTGTTTCTGCTGGTACTGGAATTCACCCTGGTCAACTTCGCCTGGACGTTCCAGTTGCCACCCACGGTTATCTACCTGCAGGTGATCTGGGCGATTGGCCTGAGCATGATTGCCTTGTCAGCCCTGGTCTGGCTGCCGCGGCAGGTCCTGCTGGGTTTGAGCCTGCTGATCATTGTCGGCCACAACCTGCTCGACCCGCTGTGCTTCCCGGAAGGGACGGCGCTGCACGTGCCGTGGGCGATTTTGCATGATCGCGGCTGGATCGAGCTGTCGGATACCCTGCGGCTGCGCACCTCTTATCCCGTGCTGCCGTGGATTGGCGTCATCGGCCTGGGCTATGCCATCGGCCCCTGGTTCGCACGCAGTGCAACGCCGGCTGCACGCCAACGCAAACTGCTAGGCTGGGCAAGCCTCGGTTTAATTGGCTTTGTTGCCTTGCGCCTGCTCAATGGCTACGGCGAACGCCCCTGGGCGGCCGGCGAAACTCCGCTGCATACGTTGATGAGCTTCTTCAACATCACCAAGTACCCGCCATCCCTGCTCTTCCTTGCCCTGACCCTGAGCCTTGGCCTGTTGCTGCTGCTAACGTTCGAGCGCCTCCAGAAACACAAGACCATCGGCCCGTTGACCGTGCTCGGGTCGGCGCCAATGTTCTTCTACCTGCTGCATCTGTACGCACTGAAAGGGCTGTATGTGCTCGCCGTGGCGCTGTTTGGGCTGAACCAGGGCGACTATTTCGGATTCGATGGCATCTGGGCCATCTGGTTGACCGCCGGGGTGCTGGCGGTGGCGCTATACCCTGCAGTACGCAGGTTCGCGACTTTGAAGGCTCAACGCCGTGATATTGCCTGGCTCAAGTATTTCTAACGGCCATTGCACAGCATCGCCATGGTCGGCCCACGGCGATGCCGAGGCGGGATTAACCCAGCAATTGCGGATCGATCATGTCGCACTCAAAGGCCAGCCAGCCGCCATTCGGTTCGGCATGGCCGTTAACAATCGGGCCGTAGTAGGACAGGCCGTTCTTAAGGGTAATGCACACATGCGTCGGTGCTTCCGGCGCAGCCAGCTGACCAGTGAAATGCACCTTCTTCAGGTTGTCCGTCACCGCTTCCAGGCCAATGGCTACGTTTTCATTGTCGACCGCCTCGACCTCTCCCGCGCTTTGCTCAGCGCTGACGGTCACGGTGGCTGTGTCTTGGTACATGCTTGAACTCCATCGGCAGGGCATTCGGCACAGTGCCGCGCCAAAAAGACACTAGGGTAAGCCAGTGACGGCATTAGCTGAAGCGCCTACGCGAAAACATTTACCGGCGACACGGCCAAGGTGGCGGAGAAAAACCCATATCAGTTGAGCACCCAACGCTGGCGAATGCGGTCACTCACCGCGTCGACGATCAACACCAGCGCCAGCATGGCGATGATCACGGTGCTGGCCCGAGACTCCTGGAACAGGCTGAGCGTCATGTACAGCATCTGGCCCAGCCCTCCGGCACCGACGAAACCCAGTACCGCAGCCATACGGATGTTGTTTTCCCAGCGGTACAGGGTGTAGGCCAACAGTTGCGGCCAAAGGTTGGGCAGCATGCCGTAGCAGAACGCCGAAACCTGGCTGCCGCCCTGCAAGCGAATGGCCTGGGCCGCTGCAGTGGGTGTGTTCTCGAAGGCTTCAGCATACAGCCGGCCCAGCACACCCGCCGTGTGCAAGGCCAGCGCCAGAGTACCGGCATTTGGCCCAAGCCCTGCGGCCAGTACCATCAGCACCGCCCAGACCAGTTCGGGTATCGCCCGCAAGGCATTGAGCAGCAGCCGTGCGAGCCCACGCAAGGCTCCGCCGAACAATCCGGCCGCAGGCAATGCCAGAAGCAGGCCCAGCGCCGCCGCCAACAGCGTGCCTACACCCGAAATGGCCAGTGTTTCCAGCGCACCCCGCGCCACGGCCTGCAGGTGCTCGCGACTGGTATCAGGGTTGAGGAAACGCGCCGCGTACTCCCCCATCTTGCCCGCCCCGCCCTCACCCACCAACGCCCACAGATCCAGGCTCAAGTAAGCAAACGACGACACGATCGCGGCCAACACCGCAAACAGCA
Source organism: Pseudomonas sp. HLS-6 TE3448 (assembly GCF_053629555.1). Lineage (NCBI taxonomy): Bacteria > Pseudomonadati > Pseudomonadota > Gammaproteobacteria > Pseudomonadales > Pseudomonadaceae > Pseudomonas > Pseudomonas sp. HLS-6 TE3448. The sequence continues at coordinate 4,176,668 of NZ_JBRJIO010000001.1, forward strand.
CCAGCAGGTTGATCAGGCGCCTCATGCCAGCCTCCTGCGCAGCAAGCCACTGAGTTGATCGGCCAGCCAGACCAGCACCAGGAACGTCAGCAACATACTGGCCACTTCCGCGCCAGCAAACATGCGCATCGACAAATCGATCTGCTGGCCCAGCCCGCCAGCGCCAACAAACCCCATCACCACCGAAGCCCGAATCGCGCACTCCCAGCGGTAGATGGTGTACGACACCAGCTCTGTACCCGCACAGGGCAAAATACCGTAGAAAAAGGCCCCAAGACGCGTGCTGCCAGCTTGCAGCAACGCATGGGCAGGCCGCTGATCGACCGACTCGAAAATCTCCGCATAGACTTTGCCCAACATGCCGCTGTAAGTAATGGCGATGGCCAGCACGCCCGCAGTCGGCCCCAGGCCCACGGCCCTTACGAACAGCAACGCCCAGACGATTTCCGGCACACTGCGCAGAAACACCATGAGCGCACGCACCGGCCAGCGCAGTGCCACAGCCAAGGCACTGGGGCGCCCGCCCCGGGAGGCTGCGGACAACGACAACGCACGGGTGGCCAGCAGGCTGGCCGGGACCGCCAGGAGCAAGGCCAGCGTCATGCCCGCCGTGGCGACGGCGAGGGTTTGCAGCGTGGCGTCCCATAGCAACTCAAGGAACGCCTGGTCATGAGCCGGCGGCCAGAAAGCGCTGACGAAGCTGCCGATCTGACGACGGCTGTCGGCCTGAAACAACACACCGAGGTCGAGTTCGCTCAGGTGCAGCCCCGGCCAGAGCAGTGCCAGCGCCAGCAGGGTCAGCAACAGCCGTGGCGCGGTTGCCGGGTCGCGCAGGTCACGACTCAGCATCGGGGAATCTGCAGGGTCAGCGGCGCGACGGGCTGAACCGGCGAGGTCAGTTGCTCATTGGCGTACAAGGCATCAAGCAAGCCCTCGGTCACTTCAGCCGCCGGTTTGTCGAACACCAGACGGCCTTCACGAATACCGATCACCCGCGCGAAGTGGGCCAATGCCAGGTCCACCGCATGCAGGCTGGCAACCAGGGTAATACCCCGTACGCTGGCGTAGCTGCACAGGGTCGCCAGGCTATGCGCAGCGAGCACCGGGTCCATCGCCGAGACCGGTTCATCGGCCAGCAGCAGGTCCGGCTGCTGGTACAGCACACGGGCGATGCCGACTCGCTGCAATTGCCCGCCGGAGAGTTGTTGGCACTGCACGAACAGTTTGTCCGCCAGGTCGAGGCTCGACAGCACGGCGCGCGCGCCGGCCACATCGACGGGCCGCAGCAGGCTGAGCAACCCACGCAGGGTCCCCCACTGCCCCAGCCGGCCGGCCAGTACGGTCGTGACCACCCGCTGACGCGGCGGCAAGGGTGGCACCTGATGAATCAGCCCCAGGCGCGTACGCAGCTTTTGCCTCAGCCGCGCCGAAAGGTGCCAGGGCCGCTGGCCGAGCACCTCCAGCTCACCGCTGCCTGGTTTGATGGCGGTGGCGATCAGGTGCAGCAAGCTCGACTTGCCAGCACCCGAGGGGCCAATAATCGCCACCTGCTCGCCGGCCTCGATGGTCAGGTTCAGGTCACGCAGCGCTTGCAGCGCACCATGATTGAGGCAGGCCCCGGTCAGTCGGATCGTCATTTCAGCAGTTCAGCAGCCCGAGCGGCCTCTTCAATACCCGCATAGTTCTCCGGGCGCGTTTCGATGAAACGGGTAGCCGCCTGCAGATCAAGAATGGCCTTGTGCTCGGGGTTGGCCGGATCAAGGGCCAGGAACGCCGCCTTGATCTTCTGCGCCAGCGCCGGGTCAAGGCTGCCACGCACGGTCCAGTTGTAGTCGAAGTACGTAGGCGTCGTGGCGAACACGTGTACCTTGCTGGTATCGACCTTGCCAGCGGCCACCAGTTTGTCCCACACACTGGCGTTGAGCACACCGCCGTCGACCTTGCCCGCCTGCACCCAGGCAGCCGTGGCGTCATGGGCACCGGAATACGCTACGCGACTGAAGAAGGTTTCTGGCTTGATACCGTCCTTGAGCATGAAGTAACGCGGCATCAGGCTACCGGAAGTGGACGATACCGAGCCAAAGGCAAAGGTCTTGCCCTTGAGATCAGACAACTGTTTGACCTGCGGGTCGGCCGTGATGAATTTGCTGGTGAACCGGGCATCCTGCTCGCGCTGTACCAGCGGCGTGGCGCCAGGGCTTTTCAGGTGAACCTGAACGAAGGTGAAACCGCCAAGCCAGGCGAGGTCCAGACGGTCACTGGCCAAAGCCTCGACCACCGCCGGGTAATCGGCCACCGGCACAAATTCCACCTTCATGCCCAATTGCTGCTCAAGATAAGCGCCCAGCGGCTTGAACTTGCGCAGCAGCTCGGTTGGGGCTTCATCGGGAATCGCGCTGACGCGCAAGGTTTCGGTGGCCTGAGCCAGAAAAGCGGAACCACTCAGTACCAGGCCGGCAAGCAGTGCCAGGGTGTTTTTGAGCATGGGAGTTCTCCGGTTCGACAGCGCAATAGGTAGGGCTTACAGGTGCCGAATTATAGGAGTTAGCAGCGCAAAGACCAGCTTTGCTAGAATCCGGCGCTATAACTCCTTGAGGTGCGACATGAGCGAACCAATTCGCCTGACCCAGTACAGCCACGGTGCCGGCTGCGGCTGCAAGATTTCCCCCAAGGTGCTGGACGTGATCCTGGCCGGTAGCGGCGCCCAGCATCTGGACCCGAAACTCTGGGTCGGCAATGCCTCACGCGATGACGCCGCCGTCTACGCACTCGATGACGAGCGCGGCGTGGTCTCGACCACCGATTTCTTTATGCCGATTGTCGATGACCCCTATGATTTCGGCCGTATTGCCGCCACCAACGCCATCAGCGATATCTACGCGATGGGTGGCGACCCACTGATGGCCATCGCGATTCTCGGCTGGCCAGTGAACCTGCTGCCCGCAGAAGTGGCCCGCGAAGTGATCCGTGGCGGCCGCGCCGTATGCGATGCCGCAGGCATTCCCTTGGCCGGTGGCCACTCCATTGATGCACCCGAGCCGATTTTCGGCCTGGCCGTCACCGGCGTGGTCGAAAAGCGCCACATGAAACGCAACGATACCGCCACACAGGGCTGCCGCCTCTACCTGACCAAGCCGCTGGGGATTGGCATTCTCACCACGGCAGAAAAGAAAGCCCGGTTGCGCGAGGAAGACAAACACCTGGCCCGCGACTGGATGTGCACACTGAACACACCCGGCAGCCGCTTCGGCAAGTTGCCAGGTGTTCAGGCGATGACCGACGTTACCGGTTTCGGCCTGCTCGGCCACCTTGTGGAAATGGCCGACGGCAGCAACCTGACCGCACGCATCACCTACAGCGCCGTACCGCGCCTGCCCGGGGTCGATTACTACCTGGCCGAAGGCTGTGTGCCTGGCGGCACGCAACGCAACTTCGACAGTTACGGCGAGAAGATCGCAGCCCTGAGTGATGAACAGAAAAACCTGCTCTGCGATCCGCAGACCAGCGGCGGCCTGTTAGTTGCGGTAAGCCCCGAGGGTGAAGCCGAATTCCTGTCTGTAGCCGCCGAACTGGGCCTGACACTGGCCCCGATCGGTGAGCTGGTCGAGCGACAGCGGTACGCGGTAGAGGTGGTGTAATGGCTGACAACACCCACGACTACCGCACACTCTTTCTCAATGATGTGCCGCTGATGGACGTTCGTGCCCCCGTTGAATTCAACAAAGGTGCCTTTCCTGGCGTAGTCAACCTGCCGCTGATGAATGATCAGGAACGTCAGCGAGTCGGCACCTGCTACAAGCAACGCGGCCAGCAGGCGGCCATTGAACTGGGTCACCAACTCGTCTGCGGCGCTACCAAGGACGAGCGCATTGCCGCCTGGGCTGCCTTTGCCCGGGCCAATCCCAACGGATACCTGTACTGCTTTCGCGGCGGGCTGCGCTCTCAGATCACCCAGCAGTGGCTCAAGGACGAGGCCGGTATCGACTACCCGCGTGTAGTCGGTGGCTACAAGGCAATGCGCACCTTCCTCCTTGAGACCACCCAGCAGGCCGTGGCGCAGTGCGATTTCGTCCTGGTCGGCGGCCTCACCGGCACCGGCAAGACCGAGGTGATCCATGCCTTGCGCAACGCCATCGACCTGGAGGGGCTGGCCAACCACCGTGGTTCCAGCTTCGGCAAGCGCGCTACCGGCCAGCCGGCACAGATTGACTTTGAAAACCGCCTGGCAATCGACCTGCTGAAAAAGCGTGATGCCGGTATCGAACAGTTCGTACTCGAGGACGAGAGCCGCCTGGTCGGCAGCTGCAACCTGCCCCTGGAGCTCTACCAGGGCATGCAGCAGTACCCCATGATCTGGCTCGAAGACAGCCTGGAACACCGTATCGAACGCATCCTTCAGGACTACGTCACGGGCCTGTGTGCCGAGTTCATCGCTGTCCACGGCGAGGAGACGGGGTTCGCACAGTATGCCCAGCGCTTGCAAAACAGCATGGCGAACATCCAGAAACGCCTGGGTGGCGAGCGCTACAAGCGTTTCTCGACCCTGCTGCAGGACGCGCTCGATGAGCAGCAACGCAGTGCTCAGGTTGACTTGCACCGCGGCTGGATCGCAGGCCTGCTGAACGAGTATTACGACCCGATGTACGCCTTCCAGCGCGCCAGCAAGGGCGAACGGGTTGAATTCGTTGGCGAACAACAGGCCGTCATCGAGTACCTGCAACAGCGCATGGCACGCCACTAAGCGCTATCAATCGCCCTGCCCTACTTCAGATAAGACCTGAGCAGAGCGGCAATCTGGTCGACTTCGGCTTGCCGCTGCTGCGCTGTCAAATCCTCTGCTCCGAGGTGCTCACGAATGTGACCCTCCATCACCTCAGTCATCAAGCCATTGACGGCGCCGCGAATGGCCGCGATCTGCTGCAGGATCGCGATGCAGTCAGTGTCCTGCTCCAGTGCCGTTTCCAGTGCCGTTTCCAGTGCCGTTGCCTGCCCTTTGATCCGGCGAATCCGGGTCAGCAGTTGCTTCTTGCCTTTGGTTGTGTGTGCCATTGCATTCTCGCCAATTAGTATACTGGGGTATAGTATTCGAACCCCCTGATATCCCGAGCATGATACCCATGAATTCACTGGCCTCCGAGTACCGGCATTCCCATGTCTTCGACGAAGGGAATCCGCTGGCGGAAAAAAAGACCCGCTGGGCCCTGGGTTTGACCCTGGTGATGATGGTCGCAGAGATCTGCGGCGGCTGGTTGTCCAACTCGATGGCGCTGCTTGCCGACGGCTGGCACATGAGTTCACACGCTCTGGCGCTGGGCTTGTCGGTGTTTGCCTATCGCGCGGCCCGGCAATTGGCCAATGACGGGCGCTTTGCGTTTGGCACCTGGAAAATCGAGATACTGGGTGGCTACTCGAGCGCCATCGTGCTGCTGGGTATCGCGGGCTTGATGCTGTTCCAGTCCGTCGAGCGACTGTTCAGCCCCAGCCCGATCCATTATGACGAAGCCATCGCGATTGCCATTGTCGGGTTGGCGGTGAACCTGGCCTGCGCCTGGCTGCTCAAGGACGATCACTCGCATCATCACGATCATCACCACGGGCACGCTCATGAAGGGCATGGACATGGACATGACCACCACCATCACGACCTGAACCTGCGCTCAGCCTACCTGCACGTCATTGCCGATGCGGCGACTTCGGTGCTGGCAATCATCGCCCTGATCGGCGGCAAACTCTGGGGCGCGGTATGGCTGGACCCATTGATCGGGATTGTCGGCGCGGCAATGGTTGCGATCTGGGCCGTAGGCCTGCTGCGTGAAACCGGGCGCGTGCTGCTGGATGCCGAGATGGACGCGCCAGTCGTCGAGGAAATCCGCGAGGTGATCGAGCAGTTCCCCATCCAGGCGGAAATCGCCGACCTGCATGTCTGGCGTGTTGGTAAAGGAAAGTACGCCTGTATCCTCTCCCTCGTCAGCCACGGCTCATTCAACGCCGATGCCGTGCGCCGGCGGTTGAGTATTCACGAAGAACTGGTACACATTACGGTAGAGGTGAATCAGCCCCGCGCGGCGTGATCCACCTCTACGACAACGACAGCCCTGCGTATCACCCGCTAGCGGTGTCGGGTATCAAGACGGGCTTCAGGCGCGGGGCTTCTGCGCCTGATCCAGGGCGCGTAGCACCTGGACTTGCGGGGGTGTCGCCAGCCAGCCGCTGATGCGACTGCGGTAGGCCTGAAAATGCGCGCTGTCACGGTGAGCCTCCAGTGCTGCCTGGTCGGCATAGGTCTCGAACAACGAGAACCCGGCGCCACCGTCAAGGTCCGCAAACAGGTCATAGCACAGGTTACCCGGCTCTTGGCGGGTAGCGGCGACCATCGTGCGCAGCTCCGCCTCAACCTGTGCCTGGTGCTCCGGCAACGCGACTACACGGGCAATGACGTGAATCATCAATACAGTCTCCTCTCTGCGATATTCAGTGCTGAAGGGCGGCCAGTCTACTGGCTGACCTGATAGCGTTCCAGCCAGTGGGCGTAGGGCGTGGGCAGCACCCAGGAAGGGCGTTCTACCTGCAGTTGCAGTGCCGCCTGGTAGGGCCAATTGGGGTTGGCCAGGTGAGCGCGACCCACCATCACCAAATCCATCTGACCCTCGGCCAGGGTAGCTTGCGCGATTGCCGGGCTGTCGATGCCCCACGCAGCAGCCACCGGCAGTTCCGCTTCACGACGCACGCGCTCGGCAATCGGCGCAAGGAACGCTGGCCCCCATGGAATAGAGACGTCCGGCACAGTGAAACCCACGCTGACACTGAGCAGGTCCAGCCCACCCCGGCGAAATGCCTTGGCCAGCTCGATGGACTCTTCCAGCGTCGCCTCATCGCGACCGTCATATTCAATGACACCGAAACGCGCGGTCAGCGGCAGGTGCTCTGGCCAGACCTCACGCACCTGCGCCAGGGTTTCAAGCAGGAAGCGGCTACGGTTTTCAAAGCTGCCACCGTAGGCATCATCGCGCTGGTTGCTATGGCTGGAAAAGAAGCTCTGGCCCAGGTAACCATGAGCAAAATGCAGCTCCAGCCACTCAAAACCGGCCGCCAGGGCACGGCGTGCCGCCGCCACGAAGTCCGCGCGAACACGGGCAATGTCTTCGAGGGTCATGGCCTTTGGGGTTTTCGGCAGATGAGCACCGAAAGGAATCGCCGAGGGTGCCAGGGTGTCCCAACCACGGGCATCCTCTGCGCCAATGTGATCGTCGCCTTCCCACGGACGATTGGCACTGGCCTTGCGACCGGCATGAGCGATCTGAATACCCGGTACGGCACCGGCGCGCTTGATCGCAGAGGCGACCTCAGCCAACGCGTCGGCCTGGGCATCGTTCCAGATGCCGGCACAACCCGGGGTAATGCGCCCTTCCGGCGAAACAGCGGTAGCCTCGACAATGACCAGGCCGGCACCACCACGCGCAAGGCTGGTGTAGTGCGCCAGGTGCCAGTCATTGATCAAGCCGTCGGTGGCGGTGTATTGGCACATCGGTGGGACGGCAATGCGGTTGCGCAAGGTCACGCCCTTGAGCTGGAGCGGGGTAAAGAGTGCGGACATGTAATCAACTCGTCTGATGCTGAAACGAAGAGAAGGCAGGCTGAACAGCGCCTGCCTCAGGGGCAGCCAGCTCGCAGGCCTTAGAGCAGCTTGAGCAAGGCGTGGGCGGTGGCATCGGAGGACGCCGGGTTCTGCCCGGTTACAAGCAGGCCATCGACGACCACATGGCTGTGCCAGTCCTCGGCACGGCTGTAGACCCCACCATGGCCTTTGAGCATGTCTTCAACCAGAAAAGGCACCACGTCCGTCAAGTTGACAGCCGCTTCTTCGGTGTTACTGAAACCCGTCACCTGCTTGCCCTTGACCAAAGGCGCGCCGTTGGCGTCCACAGTGTGGCGCAGCACCGCTGGAGCGTGGCAGACCGCACCAACGGGCTTGCCCAGTGCCTGGAAACGTTCAATCAGGGCGATCGAGCGCGGGTCTTCAGCAAGGTCCCAGAGCGGACCATGACCACCGGGGTAAAACAATGCATCGAAATCATCGGCGTTGACCTGAGCCAAGGTCAGGGTGCTGGCCAGGGCCTTGCGTGCAGCCTCATCGGCCTGGAAGCGCTCAGTGGCGGCAGTCTGCGCGCCGGGATCGTCGCTCTTGGGGTCGATCGGCGGCTGGCCGCCCTTGGGCGAGGCCAGGGTGACCTGCGCCCCTGCATCGAGAAATGCGTAGTAAGGGGCTGCGAACTCTTCCAGCCAGAAGCCGGTCTTGTGGCCTGTATTACCCAGGGTGTCGTGGGACGTGAGCACCATCAAAATGTTCATCGGGTTCTCCTGCTATGGCCGCGGGGCCAGTGATGAGTCAGTGCCGAGGATCTTAGAGCGGGACTCGGGATTCGATAAATCGAACGCAGTGATTTACGGTATTCGATTAATGAATAGCAGGTAGCACCCGGGCTACAGGGCGGTGCCCAGTACCTGACGCAACTGCGCGCCACGCGCATCGGCAACGTCACTGATCAATGCATAGTTATAGTCACCGCGAGACCAGTAGCGCGCCTGCAGTTCGCCCTCGGTGCGCTCACCACTGGGCATCCGCACATAACGCTCACTGGGAGAACGCAGGAACAGGCTGACACGCTCACCGTTTCGGTCCTGGAACAGCAGCAGCGCGGCCGGGCCCTGCTCATTGCTCAGCAACCGTGCCCCTACCGGGGTAAACCCATAGGCCGAGAGGTCCGGCAGATTACCGGCATGCCTGAAGTGCTGGCCCAACCAGGCCTGCAGTTGCTCTGGGGTGTTTACCGACAAATCCAGGGAGGATGCATAGGCGAACAACCGGTGCGCCTGCACGGCGTCGGCCATCGGCGGGTTGCCTGCCATCAGGTTGACCTCCCGCGCCTGCCAGCCACCCAGCCCCCCTACACCCAAGGCGACCAGCAGCATCGCAGCACTGGCCCAGCGGCGCTGGCGACGCTGACGCAGGTCGCGGCGAACCCAGCCCGGGTCGAGACGCGGGTTAGGCGCCTGTTCGATTTGCCCTGCCAGGGCAGCACGCAAACGCCGGGCATCGGCACGCCAGGCATCAAGCTCGGCGGCCCGCTGCGGATGTGCCGCCAGGTACCTGTCAACCTCACGTCGGCGTTCGGGCAGCAACCGATCATCGACGTAAGCCTGTAATTCCTCTTCGGATGGGATCAACCGACTCATTTCAACCTCCGCAACCCAGGGGGCAACGGCGTGCCCTCGGTCAGTTCTCGCAGTGCTGCACGGGCCCGCGACAAACGCGACATCACCGTGCCAATCGGTACATCCAGGGCCTGCGCGGCCTCCTTGTAGCTCATGCCTTCAACACTCACCATCATCAACAAGGCGCGCTGCTCTGCCGAAAGCCTGGCAAAGGCAGCCAGGCCAGACTGAGCCTCGACAATGTCCTCGGTATTGTTCCCGACCTCTTCGGCCCGCCCGAACCAGCTCAGCCAGCGCATATGGCGGCGCTCTCGACGCTTGCTGTCGAGAAACTGCCGGTAGAGGATCGAGAACAGCCAGGCACGCAAGCTCGCAGGATCACGCTGCTGCGCGCCCCGGCTCAATGCTCGCTCAACCGTCGCCTGCACCAGGTCGTCGGCGCTCGTGCCCTCGCGGGTCAACCACAAGGCGAAACGGCGCAGCCGCTGAAGCATCTCGCGCAGTTGGTCGTCATCCAGTTCGTTCATCGAGTGATCCGTGATCTTCGTGCAGTCAGTGTACGAGGCAGACGGCCGACCGCGAATTTTATTCCAGGCCAATGGAATAAAACTTCAGCGGGTGCGTCGTACCCGCTCATTTACTGACCTGGATAGCACCATGAGCACTCCGCTAAACGGTCGCGCCCGTACGCTGCGCCTGACTGCCATCGGCCTTGGCGTCGCTGCAATGGGCGCAGGCTTTGCCTTTACCGCCGGCTGGATCGGCCCGGACCGGTTGACACCGAAACGTATCGTCGACACCTTCGAAGCTCAGGCCGGACACTACCCTGGCTACCGGAAAAACCACGCCAAAGGCCTGTGCGTCAGCGGCTACTTTGAAAGCAGCGGCCAGGCCGCCGAACTCTCAAGCGCTCGGGTGTTTGCCCAGCCAAGGGTACCGGTTATTGGCCGCTTCGCCATCGGCGGCGCCAACCCGCATAGCGCCGATGCCAGCGTCGCCACTCGCAGCCTGGCCGTGGAATTCACCACCGATGATGGGCAACGCTGGCGCAGTGGCATGAATACCCCGCCGGTACTGGCAGTGAACACCATCGAGGGTTTCTACGAACAGGTACTGGCAATGACCCCGGTACCCGCCACCGGTAAACCCGACCCGGCAAGGTTGCAGGCCTTCTTTGCCGCACACCCGGAAAGCGCGGCCTTTCGCCAGTGGGTCAAGGACTATAAGCCCTCCGACAGCTTTGCCAGTTCGGCTTACCACAGCATCAACGCCTTTCGCCTGATCGACGCCAAGGGCACCCCGCATTACGTGCGCTGGAAACTACAGCCACTGACCCCGTTCAGTGCATTACCGGCCCAGGTGGAAGACCCGAATTACCTGCAGAATGACCTGCGCAAACGCCTGACCGAAGGCCCCTTGCGCTGGAACCTGCTGTTGACCCTGGCCGAGCCGGGCGATGCGGTTAACGACCCTGCTCAACCCTGGCCTGAGCAACGGCGGCAAGTCAACGCGGGCACCGTGGTCATTGAGCAGGTCGATGCGGCCGAGCAAGGCGCCTGCCGTGACCTGAACTTCGACCCGCTGATTCTGCCAACCGGCATTGAACCGTCTGCTGATCCGATTCTCGCCGCCCGCTCGGCCGCCTACTCGGAATCCTTCAACCGCCGCAGCCGCGAAGCGGCCCATTCAGGAGTACAACCATGAACCCCTCCTTCCATCCCCTGCTGCGCGGGCTGCACTGGCTGATGGCTCTGCTGATCCTGAGCATGCTGTTCATCGGTGCAGGCATGATCAGTGACCTGTCACCCCGGCACACCCTGTTGGTCAGCGTACACAAGCTGGTGGGGCTGGCCCTTCTGGTCTTGGTACTGATCCGTATCGGCGTGCGCGTGTGCGTTGGAAGCCCCCCATTGCCGAGCGACTTGCCATCGCCTCAACGCTGGGCAGCCAAGGCATCGCACCTGGTGCTCTACGGGATGATGCTGGCCATGCCGCTGCTTGGCTGGGGCATGCTTTCGGCGGGAGGTTATCCATTACCCCTGCAGTTACCTGCACTGCTGCCTCAGGATATCCGCGTCTACGCCGTCCTTCGCCAGGCGCATGGCTGGCTCGCCTACCTGCTCTTCGCGACCGTGTTGTTGCACTTGGCGGCGGCGTTGGTTCACGGCTTGATCCGCCGCGACGGCGTGTTACGCAGCATGTGGTCGGGACGTGTCAATTGAGCGTGCGCTACTGAGGGCCCGAGTGTGCTTTAATGCGTCGCCATTTATTTTTGACACTAAGGCAGCTATGGATACGGGGACACGACTCAGACTGGTGCGTGAACGCAACAAGCTCTCGCAACGGGAACTGGCCAGACGCAGCGGCTTGACCAACTCGACGATCTCGCAGATCGAGCAAAACCGCGTCAGCCCGTCGGTCAGTTCCCTGAAGAAACTGCTCGAAGGCATCCCGATGTCTCTGGCAGAGTTTTTCAGCTTCGATGAACCGCCGCGCCAGGAACGCTTCGTGTTCCGCTCCAACGAACAACCCGACCTGGGCAATAGCGGCCTGCGCCTGTTGCTGGTCGGCGCCAGCGTGGAAGGTCGGCAAATGCGTATGCTGCGCGAACTGTATGCACCCGGCGCAGACTCCGGTGAAGAGCCGATCGTGCATACCGAGGGCGAGGAATGCGGCCTGGTTACCCGTGGCACCATCGAATTGCGCGTCGATGGCCAGGTCAGCGTGCTCAATTCCGGTGACGGTTACTACTTCCCCACCACCCTGCCCCACAGCTTCAAGAACATCGGCCCGGATGAAGCCGAAATCATCAGCGCCAACACCCCGGCGAACTTCTGACGGGCAAGCGCCTGCGAGCGTGAGCCTGCCTGCAAAGGTGTTGACTGGGTGTCAGTGAGTTCGCGGTGTGTGCATCACTGGCACGCCAGTTCCCACACGGTGGCGACGCCACCGCGAAGTCTCACCCTGTTTTCACATCCAGCCCAGCCAGTGCCACCAGGTCGCCGCGAACACCAGCATCAGCAGGTAGCCGATCAGGGTAATCACCACACCGACCCGCGCAAACTGCCTGGCATTGAAGGTTTCGGTACCCAGGCAGACCATGTTCTGCGGCGCGTTGATCGGCAAGATGAAGCCATAACTGACGACAAACCCCAACGCCATGGTCATCCCCAGGCGACTGAAGTCGCCCGGAAGCGTCTGCAGCACGGCAATCAGAATGGGCAGCAGCGCCGAGGTCAGTGCGGTGGCACTGGCGAAGCCGAGGTGGATAAGGATCAGGAACGCCGCAAGAATCGAGAACACCCCCAATGTACCGAGTTGGTCCAGGCCGGTATGGGCCACGACCTGCTGCCCCAGCCACTGCCCGGCCTGCGTCGTGAGCAAGGTAGTGCCCAGGCTGATCCCGACACCGAAGACAATCACCGTGCCCCACGGAATGCGCGACTGCACATCTTTCCAGGTCATCACGCCAAAGCGCGGCAGCAACAGCAAGACCAGCCCGGCGTAGGTGGTCGAGGTCGTGTCAAAGCGATGCAACTTGCCTTCGGTGGCCCAGGCCAGCAGCAACAGGACCGAAACGCCTAGCAGGCGTTTCTGCGCAGACGTCATCGGCCCCAATGCGGCCAACTGATCCGCCACCGCCGCCTTGCCACCGGGAATGCTGTCGCTCTCTGGCGGAAGCATTTTCAGTACCACGACGATCAGCACCAACGACATGAGCACCGCCCAGGGTGCACCGGCGATCAGCCAGTCAATCCAAGACACCCGCCCGCCGAGCATTTTGTCCATGAAGCCCACTGTCAGCAGGTTCTGTGCCGCTGCGGTCTGGATACCGATGTTCCAGATACTGGTGCCCTGCGCAACGATAATCATGATCCCGGCGGCGATGTTTGAGCGCTTGTCGACGCCAAAGGCCGCAATCACCCCCATCATGATCGGCACGACACAGGCACTGCGCGCCGTCGCGCTGGGCACTACCAGGCTAAGCAATACCGTGACTGCGACGGCGCCCAAGAGGATGCGCCGGGTGCTGACACCGACACTGGACAAGGTCACCAGTGCGATACGCCGGTCCAGCCCGGTATGGGTCATGGCCGCCGCAATGAACAAAGCGCCAACCACCAGCGCCAGCGCTGCGTTGGAGAACCCGGTCAAGGCCATGGTGATCCCGGCGGACGAACCGTACGTCACCGAGGGGTCGGCCAGGGTCGGTGCCGTGCCAAGCAAGAACGCCATCAGCGAGGTGATCATGATGGCGCTGGCTTCGTACGACACCGCTTCAGTGATCCAGATGACCACGGCAAATGCGAGGATCGCCAAAACCCGCTGCCCCGCCACAGGCAAGTCAGCCGGCAATGGCAGCAACAGCACCGCAATCAAGGCCGCAATACCGACCATAAGGCCCAATGGCAGCGAAGCCTTGGCGGTTTCTGAAGAAGGCGCGGAGGCCGGTGAATGCATGAGGATCTCCCTGAAAGGCATGTGCCGGTCATGATCCACCATCCCGATGACACCTGCGCTGATGCGGATCAATAAGCCCGGGGCCGGTATTGTCGGACAATATGTAGTGAAGATAAAAAAACACTACAAACCCTATTGACGCCGTTCATCGCCGCTTGCATGATGCAGACGTCTCCCCGATCGGGAGCGCTGGCAAGGGTGTTCCAGACGGCTCAACGGATCCAAGAGCTGTCGCTGGATGGGTACTGCCCAAAAGGCAGAAAGTAGAAGCCCCCTGTTGTGACGCTGCTGTAGCAGCTTTCTGTCAACGCTACATGATTGGCGCCAAGCAATAACTCAACAATTAATGGTGGTTAAGGGGGCTTTAATGATGAACTTGAACAATCAACCTACTATCGACGAATTGGCCCGGCTGTTCGCAGCACGCAAGGACAGTCTCGACAGCCACATTCTCTGGGTCTGCGACTCGGGCGAAGTTCGCATCGACAAGGTCTCGCCGCTGGCTGGCGAAGAAGAGTTCGAGCAACGCAACCCGAACATGCGTGCCCGCTTCAAGATGTACCGCCGTGGCCATGGCTACGTCGGCAAGAAGGCCGCTGCCGATACCCACTTCATCGGTAACGTACTGCAGACCCTGCAACATGAATGGGCCGCCGTACAAAACCAGCCTGGCGTACGCTTGATCGACCGTTACAGCTGATCACGTCATTGCAACGAGAAAGCCCGGCCTGAAAAGGTCGGGCTTTTTTCGTTCAAGGCGGTGCCGGCTCTGGCTACAATGACGCTTTGAGCTCATGAGTCCTGGGGATGAACAAACCTGCATTCGGTACCGGCGATGCATCCTACCAAGCCGCTGGCGGCATTGATGGCCTGCGCCGACTGGTCGACGATTTCTATCGGTTAATGGACGAACGCCCGGAAGCTGCACTCATTCGACGCATGCACCCGCAAGATTTGAGCATGGCCCGGGACAAACTGGCCTGTTTTCTCAGCGGCTGGCTGGGTGGACCACGGCTGTTCAGTGAGCGTTATGGGCCCATCTCGATCCCGGCATTCCATGCCCAGTGGCCGATCGATGAAACCCATAGCGCCCTGTGGCTTGAGTGCATGGCACAGGCCATTGCCTTGCAACCCTACGACGCGGACTTTGCCGAGTACCTGCTAACGCAGTTACGCGTGCCAGCCCAACGCATTGTCCAGGCCAGCCACAATCGCCACGGCACGCCCTAGGCCTGGCGCCGTAACGTTTGGGTTTCAATCGCTATCGCGCCCGTGGCCAAGGCCCGGGCCCGATCAACCCCCCACACCAACGCCCGGGTCATGCTTTCGCAAGGCCGGTTCGCATAGTATTCCTCGACCAACGCCTTGCCGTTGCGGGCATAGATACCCACGAACAACTGTGTAGCGCCAGTACGTGAAAGGCGGGTTTTCACATCAATACTGATGCCGTCGCTGAGTTTTTCATCATGGCTACGGCAGCTCAATTGCCGGTCTGCCCAGCGCCAATAAGTCGCTTCCCTGATACGCATTGAGGTCCTCCTCGATTGAATCGCACCTAGTAAGACACACAAGTGTTACAGCCGCGAGACCAACTGCTCAGGCGTTTGAGCGAGATCAATCAATCAGAAAAAATACCTTGCTCAACAGGCTGTTACCGACAAAAGGCATTAAAAAGCCCCTCATGCAGACGGGGCTATTCTTGACGTGTTCGTTAACGCTTCGGTACCACAACCCTGGGCACGAACTTGGCCAGACGACGCCGCTGCTGACTGACAGGCGGGTTCAGGCCTGACGCATCGTCGGCAGTCATGTTGGCGAAACCGAGCCTGACTGCCGCCTGGCCACAGCGGACCCGGCTATTGATTGGAAACTCGTCCCCATCGTCTTCAATGTAAGGATCACTCATCCTTGCGCCCCCTTCTGCGATAGACCGCTACCGGTAACCCATCGATTACCTGAAAATACCGGCCATCAACAGAAACTGAGACTAGCTGGTCATTTGCAGACTTACAGTCCGAAATGCAAAAAGCCCGACCAGCTGCCTCACCGAGGACACCGTTGACTCAGCGCCAGCGGCTCAAACGGCTCCACAAGCCCAGCAGCGTGTTCTCGATCGAACTGCTGGCGGCCAAGCCAACCCGCTCCTGCAGGCTTTTGCGCTCGGCAAAATGCAGGTGATAGAGGTTCGCCTCTCGGGCACGGTCGCTGAGGTACTCATCGCTGGTTTTCAGCTCATCAACCAGATGCTTGTTCAGCGCGGCAACCCCCAACCAGACTTCGCCGGTGGCGACCTCATCGATGTGCAACTGAGGGCGATAGCGCGACACGAAATCCTTGAACAGCTGGTGAGTGACGTCCAGGTCTTCCTGAAACTTCTCCCGCCCCTTCTCGGTGTTCTCGCCGAAGACGGTCAGGGTGCGCTTGTACTCACCTGCGGTCAGCACTTCAAAGTCGATGTCATGCTTTTTCAGCAAGCGATTGACGTTGGGCAACTGCGCCACCACGCCGATGGAGCCCAGCACGGCAAACGGTGCACTGACGATTTTCTCGCCGATACAGGCCATCATGTAGCCGCCGCTGGCCGCGACCTTGTCGATGCACACGGTCAGTGGTACACCCGCATGGCGAATGCGCGCCAACTGCGAAGCGGCCAGGCCGTAGCTGTGGACCATGCCGCCGCCGCTCTCCAGGCGCAACACGACCTCGTCACGCGGCGTCGCGAGCGTCAGCAGCGCCGTAATTTCATGCCGCAGGCTGTCGGTGGCAGACGCCTTGATGTCACCGTCGAAGTCCAGCACGAAGACCCGGCTTTTCTCGTCAGGTGTTTTTTTCTGCAACTTCTCGGCCTTGCCCTGCTGCTTGCGCAAGGCCTTGAGCTGGGCCTTGTCGAGCAGGCTGGTCTCCAGCCGCTCACGCAACTCCTTATAGAAGTCGTTGAGCTTGGTAACCTGCAATTGCCCACTGGCCTTGCGCCGACCCTTGCCACGCAGGCCGGCGAGGGCCGACAGAACAACCAGTATCGCGATCACCAGGGTCGCGGTCTTGGCGAGAAAGCTTGCGTACTCAGCCAGAAACTCCACAGTAACTCCTTAACATGCCTGCGCCCATACGGCGCGAACCAGAGCTCAAGCATACCGACGCTACCCCGCCCCTGCCAGCGCCTGAAAACACCGGCATTACAGTTCAAACAACCTTTTCAAACGCTTGTATGTTTTTTCATTGACAGCCTGACAGCGGCAACCTAACCTCGCCGAAACCCTTAATTCCGGCAGACGGTCGCAACGTGGGCAGCATTTACCTGATTCGACATGGCCAGGCCTCCTTTGGTGCAGACGACTACGACGTCCTATCGCCCGTCGGTGTTCGCCAGAGCACCGTGCTTGGCGAACACCTGGCCGAACTGGGCCTGCGCCTGGACCGTTGCCTGGCCGGCGATCTGCGTCGCCAGCAGGATACCGGGCGCCTGGCACTGGCGCGCATGCAGGAGGCAGGCGCCACGGTGCCGAGGCTGGAAACCGACAGCGCCTTCAACGAGTTCGATGCTGATACGCTGATTCGCGCCCTGCTGCCGAGCCTGCTGCCAGACGAGCCCCACGCACTGGATGTCTTGCGCAACGCGGCACAACACCGCAGTGAGTTTCAGCGTATTTTCGCCCTGATTGTTCGCCGCTGGCACACGGGTGACTACCATCACCCCGAGGTGGAAAGCTGGCAGGGTTTCGTCGCCCGGGTAGATGCCGGGTTGCAACGCGTGCTGCAACAGGCCGAGCATGGCGACAATATCGCGATCTTTACGTCGGGCGGCACCATTACTGCCCTGCTCCACCTGATTACCCGAATGACACCAGACCAGGCCTTCGCACTGAACTGGCAGATCATCAACACCTCGCTCAGCCAATTGAAGTTTCGTGGCAGCGAGGTGGCCCTGGCTTCCTTCAACAGCCAAGCCCATGTGCAGCTGTTGAAGGCGCCGGAACTCATGACCTATCGTTGAGTACCGGCCCATGGTGACCTTTGCCGGTCGCCGAAATCACTTAATAAGGAATGCACCATGACCTCTGTAGCTGATGCCGTTCAAGCCATGAAATCCAAGTTCAACCCAGCTGCCGCTGCTGGCCTGGACCTGGTTTTCGGTTTCAACGTGACCGACGAAGACAAGCACTACGCGCTGATCATCAAGGATGGCACCTGTGACCTGCAGGAAGGCGAAAACCCAGACGCCAACGTCACCCTGGTCATGGACAGCGAAACCCTCAAGGGTATCGTCAGCGGCGAAACCGACGGCATGCAGGCCTTCATGGGCGGCAAGCTGCGCGTTGAGGGCGACATGATGCTGTCGATGAAGCTCAGCGAGCTGTTCCCGGTTTAAGCCGTCTGCCGGATGCAATTGAAACCGAAGTGTTGCCTGCTTCGGTTTTTTTTCGCCTGCATTTTGCTGGCCCATCAGGACCGCTGATCGACCGGCAACACGACCGCCAATAAGGCCCTGCGGCACTTGTTCGGCCCGAGGGCCAGAATTAGATTAGCCAATAATCTCAGGCCTCAATCATAAGGGATAAGCATGACGCTCAACGACCAGTCCACCCAGGTCCGTCCCGGCGAAGAACTCGACGTCGCCCTCATCGACCCTTATCTGAAAGCACAGATTCCCGGCCTGGACGGCACGCCGCGCATCAGTCAGTTCCCCGGCGGGGCCTCGAACCTGACCTACCTGCTGCAGTACCCGCAGCAGGAACTGGTACTGCGCCGCCCGCCTTTCGGGCACAAGGCCAAATCGGCCCACGACATGGGCCGTGAGTTCCGTATCCTCAACCAGCTCAACCGTGGTTTCCCGTACTGCCCCAAGGCCTATGTGCATTGCACCGACGCCTCGTTGATCGGCAGCGAATTCTACGTAATGGAACGGGTCAAGGGCATCATCCTGCGCGCCGACCTGCCGGCAGAGCTGAACCTGAACGCCGAGCGCACCGAAGCCTTGTGCAAGAGCTTCATCGATCGCCTGGTCGAGCTGCATCAGGTCGACTATAGCGCCTGCAACCTGACCGACCTTGGCAAGCCTGAAGGTTACGTGCAGCGCCAGATCGAAGGCTGGAGCAGTCGCTACGAGAAGGCATTGACCCCTGACGCGCCGCGCTGGGAAGCCGTGGTCGCCTGGCTGCGCGAGAAGATGCCGGCAGACCACGCGCGCCCCGGCATCATTCACAACGACTACCGCTTCGACAACGTGATCCTCGATGCCGCCAACCCAATGCGGATCATCGGCGTACTGGACTGGGAAATGACCACCCTCGGCGACCCGCTGATGGACCTGGGTAACACCCTGGCGTATTGGATCGAAGCAACAGACCCTGCCCCCGTACAACTGATGCGCCGCCAGCCGAGTAACGCCCCCGGAATGCTGACCCGTCGCCAATTCGTTGATTACTACGCCGAACGGGCGGGCATCACGATCGATAATATTGATTTTTACTACACCTACGGCCTGTTTCGCCTGGCCGGTATCATCCAGCAGATCTACTACCGCTTTTATCACGGGCAAACCCAGGACAAGCGTTTCGCCCCGTTCATCCACATGAACAGACTGCTGGAGCATATGAGCCTGCAGGTCATCGAAAAATCCAGCCTTTGACACCAACAAGAAGAAAGGAAAAGCCCATGTCCAAGACCCAACTGTTCGACCTCGACGGCAAGATCGCCTTTGTCTCGGGGGCCAGCCGTGGCATCGGCGAAGCCATTGCGCACCTGTTGGCCCAGCAGGGCGCCCATGTCATCGTCTCCAGCCGCAAGCTCGAAGGCTGCCAGCACGTCGCCGATGCCATTATCGCGGCAGGCGGCAAGGCGACCGCCGTGGCATGTCACATCGGCGAAATGGAACAGATCCGCGAGACCTTTGCCGTTATTCGCGGGCAATTCGGGCGCCTGGACATTCTGGTAAACAATGCCGCCACCAACCCGCAGTTCTGCAACGTGCTGGACACCGACCTGAGTGCCTTCCAGAAGACCGTTGATGTGAATATCCGCGGCTACTTCTTCATGTCGGTGGAAGCCGGCAAGCTCATGCGCGAGCACGGCGGCGGCAGTATTATCAACGTCGCCTCGATCAATGGGGTTTCGCCGGGGCTGTTTCAGGGCATCTACTCGGTAACGAAAGCCGCCGTCATCAACATGACCAAGGTGTTCGCCAAGGAGTGCGCCCCGTTCGGTATCCGCTGCAATGCCCTGCTGCCCGGCCTGACCGATACCAAGTTCGCCTCCGCGCTGGTCAAGAACGAGGCCATCCTCAACACGGCCCTGCAACAGATTCCGCTCAAGCGCGTGGCCGATCCCAAGGAAATGGCGGGTGCGGTGCTGTATCTGGCCAGCGATGCCTCGAGCTACACCACAGGGGTGGCGTTGAACGTCGATGGCGGTTTCCTGTCCTGAGCCGCGCGGCGAGGCGGTTTGTTGGCTTGCCTGCGGCTGCAGGCGCCAGCAAGGCTGGCTCCAGCAGGCACCTGGCGGTACCATGTCGGCCCTTCTGCGCCCTGCCGAATTAAGCCGATTAAATGCCTTTTGAACTCAGCGTTGACCTGACCACCCTCGCCATCCTCGCCGCCGTTGCTTTTGTCGCCGGCTTTATCGATGCCATCGCCGGTGGCGGCGGATTGCTTACCACCCCCGCCCTGCTGACTGCCGGCCTGCCACCGCACCTGGTATTGGGTACCAACAAACTCAGCTCGACCTTTGGCTCGGCTACCGCCGGTTTCACGTTCTACCGGCGCAAGCTGTTCGACCCCATTCAATGGCGTCGAGGCCTGATCGGTACGGCGATTGGTGCATTGATTGGCGCGGTCACCGCCCATTACCTGCCCGCCGAGTGGTTGAACAAGATGCTACCGGTGATCGTCTTCGCCTGCGGCGTCTACCTGTTGTTCGGCGGCACGCCCAAGGCACCACTGGACGCCAACGCGCCAATCAAGAAAGGCAGGCAGTTTCCCCAAGGCTTTTCCCTGGGTTTCTATGACGGCGTTGCCGGCCCTGGCACGGGCGCCTTCTGGACCGTCAGTAGCCTGCTGCTGTACCCCATCGACCTGGTACGGGCCAGCGGTGTGGCGCGCAGCATGAACTTTGTCAGCAACGCAGCTGCACTGTCGGTGTTCATCTTTTCGGGGCAAGTGGACTGGCTGATCGGGCTGTCCATGGGTTCAGCGCTGATGGTGGGTGCGTTTTTCGGTGCACGCACCGCCATCAGCGGCGGCGCCAAGTTTATCCGCCCGGTGTTCATCACCGTCGTGCTCGGACTGACTGTCCGCTTAGCTTGGCAACACTGGTTCAGCCAGGCCTGAACGACGGGCTACATAAAGGTCAATCAGGTACCGGGCGATAGAGCGGCTTGCTGGCAACGGCGGCAATGCATCGACCCGGAACCACCGGGCATCCTCGATCTCGTCAGGCTGCATGACGATCTCGCCCCCGGCGTACTCAGCATGGAACCCCAGCATCATGGAGTGCGGGAACGGCCAGCACTGGCTGCCGACGTACTGGATGTTCTTCACCTCGACCTGCACTTCCTCACGCACTTCACGAACCAGGCAGTCTTCAGCGGACTCACCTGGTTCGGCAAAGCCTGCAAGGGTGCTGTACACCCCGGTGACAAAGCGTGGTGAACGGGCCAGCAGGATTTCATCGCCACGGGTGATCAGCACAATCATGCTGGGCGAGATACGTGGGTAGAAACGCAGGTCGCACGGCGCGCAGTACATCGCGCGCTCCCAGTGGATCTGTTGCATCGGCTGACCACAACTGCCGCAGAAGCGGTGTTCACGGGCCCAGGTACCGATCTGCGCGGCGTACCCCAGCACCTTGTAAATCTCGAAGTCACCTTCGAGCATGAACTGGCGCAGCCCACGCCAGCTGCAGCCGGGTACGTCCTGCTCGGCCTTGAGCTCCAACAGAAACACCGGTTGCCCATCAAAATAGCCGATGCCGTGTTCGCACAACACCTCCAGGCCCTGGCGCTTGAGCCAATCGCGGGGAAACAAGGCACCATTATCGTCGACCAGAAAACCCTGGGCACAGCGGGCGACCGCCAAGCCGCCGCTGATGTTCGTATCCAGTACCGCGGTTGTCCAACGCACTGACATATTCCGGTTCCTTGTGCGAGCCCGCGGCTGGGTGGTTTCAGTCGGCGAACTCGGGTTTCTGTTTACTCATGTGGGCAGCCATGGCTACCCGCAGATCGGTGGACTGCAGCATGGCAGCATTCCAGGTGGCGATGTACTCCAGACCATCGTCGATGCGGTGGTCGCGCATGTAGCTGAGCATCTCCTTGGTGCCGGCCACGGCAATGGGGGATTTTCCCGCAATTTCCTTGGCAATGGCAAAGACCCCGTCGAGCAGGCTGGCCTGATCGGTGAAGGTACGGTTGACCAGGCCGATTTGCCGCGCCTCTTCTGCGTCGATGGTACGGCCGGTATAGGCCAGCTCTCGCACCAGGCCATCGCCGATGATACGTGGCAAACGCTGCAAGGTGCCGACGTCCGCCGCCATGCCCATGTCGATTTCCTTGATCGAGAATTGTGCATCGCTGGCGGCATAGCGCATGTCGCAGGCGGTGATCAGGTCGATGGCACCCCCCAGGCAGTAGCCCTGAATGGCCGCCAGGACCGGTTTGCGGCAGGTGTCAACGGCATTGAAGGACGCCTGCATCTGCAAAATGGTGCGCCGCAGCAGGCGCGCATTGCGGCCAACGTCCTTGCCCAACTGGTTGGCCACCGAGGCCAGCAGCATCAGGTCGATGCCGGACGAGAAATGCTTGCCCGCGCCGCTTATCACCACGACCCGCACAGCATCGGTATCGTCGATCCATTTGAAAATGTCGATGATTTCCGCCCAGAACGCGGCGTTCATCGCGTTGACCTTTTCCGGACGGTTGATCTGTACATGGGCAATGTTGTTCGACAGTTCGACCTTGAACGCTTGATAGTCGGTCACAACGGCACTCCTCGGGCTAAGGCAGGGTTAGTCGCAGGACTATATCAAGGTGACGGCCGACACCCAGACCGTGGTTTTGCCAAAACAAGGACTACATCCGCCTTGATCTTGTCGCCCACATCCGGCAAGTTGCGCAGCTGTTGAATCATAAGGATACATTTTTCATGTCCCGCTCCCTGGCCGGCGCCCTGGCCCACAATTTTCTCGGGCAGTCGCCACGTTGGTATAAAGCCACCATTTGCCTGTTCCTGCTGCTCAACCCACTGTTGCTGTTTACCCTCGGCCCGGTAGTGGCTGGCTGGGTACTGGTAATCGAATTCATTTTCACCTTGGGCATGGCGCTCAAGTGCTACCCATTGATGCCAGGCGGGTTACTGATGGTCGAAGCCCTGTTGCTGGGGATGACCACGCCACAAACACTGTACGAAGAGCTGCAACACAACTTCCCGGTGATCCTGCTGCTGATGTTCATGGTGGCCGGCATCTACTTCATGAAAGAGCTGTTGCTGTTCGTGTTCTCGCGCATCCTGCTCGGGGTGCGCTCAAAGGCCCTGTTGTCGCTGCTGTTCTGTTTCCTCTCGGCGTTTCTGTCGGCCTTCCTTGATGCCCTCACCGTGACCGCGGTGATCATCAGTGCCGCCGTGGGCTTCTACTCGGTGTACCACCGGGTGGCATCAGGCAACAACCCACGCGAAGAGTCGCTGGTCGATGATGATCAGCACCTGGCCAACCTGCACCATGAAGACCTGCAACAGTTCCGCGCCTTTCTGCGTAGCCTGCTGATGCACGGCGCAGTCGGCACGGCACTGGGCGGTGTCTGCACCCTGGTGGGTGAGCCGCAGAACCTGCTGATCGGTCATGAAATGGGCTGGCACTTTGCCGACTTCTTCCTCAAAGTCGCACCGGTGTCCTTGCCCGTACTGGCCGCCGGCCTGGTGACCTGCGTGCTGCTGGAGAAACTGCGCTGGTTTGGCTATGGCACCTTGCTGCCGGACAACGTGCGCCGCGTGCTCGCCGCCTACGCCGCCGAAGACGATGCTGCCCGGACCTCCCAGCAACGCGCCGCACTGCTGATTCAGGGCCTGGCCGCCTTGATCCTGATTGTCAGCCTTGGCCTGCACATCGCCGAAGTGGGCCTGATCGGCCTGCTGGTCATCGTGTTGATCACCAGCTTCACCGGGATTACCGATGAACATCGGCTGGGCCGCGCCTTCCAGGACGCCATGCCATTCACCTCGTTGTTGGTGGTGTTCTTTGCCGTGGTCGCGGTCATCCACCAACAACAACTGTTCAGCCCGCTGATTGCAGCGGTACTGGCCCTGCCGGCCGAGCAGCAGCCCGGCATGCTGTTCATTGCCAACGGCCTATTGTCGGCGATCAGCGATAACGTCTTCGTCGCCACGATCTACATCACCGAGGTCAAGCAGGCGTTCCTGGCGGGCAGCATGAGCCGCGAGCATTTCGAAACCCTGGCGGTGGCGATCAACACCGGCACCAACCTGCCGAGTGTGGCCACCCCGAATGGCCAGGCGGCGTTCCTGTTCCTGCTGACGTCGGCCATCGCACCGCTGATTCGCCTGTCCTACGGGCGGATGGTCTGGATGGCCCTGCCCTACACCATCGTCATGGGCGGGCTGGGCTGGTGGGCCGTGACCTATTGGCTGTAGGCCAACAGCACACTTGAGCGCCGAACAGGGCTTCGACAGGCAACCGCCGGTCGAAGCCCTGTTTTTTTCAGCCAATTTTCAGCCAATCGGATGCCAGGCGCGGTGATCCCGTGCCAGCAGTTCATCCGCTGCAGCCGGGCCATCTTCGCCAGCCGCATACGGCTGTACATCACCGCCACACTGCCACGCATCGAGAAAAGGCTGTACCGCACGCCAGCCATTCTCGATGTTGTCGGCGCGCTGGAA
The DNA here is from genome assembly GCF_053629555.1 of Pseudomonas sp. HLS-6 TE3448. NCBI lineage: Bacteria > Pseudomonadati > Pseudomonadota > Gammaproteobacteria > Pseudomonadales > Pseudomonadaceae > Pseudomonas > Pseudomonas sp. HLS-6 TE3448. Next base: position 4,201,228 of record NZ_JBRJIO010000001.1, read on the forward strand.
CAACGTCTGGTCGCCGGTCAGGCAGTCATAGATCAGCGTTTCGTAGCCCGTTGATGGCTGCATCTTGAAAAAATCCTTGTAGGCAAAGCCGAACTCCACCGTCTCCATGGCAAGGGTTGGCCCCGGGCGTTTGGCTTGCAGGTCAAACCACATCCCTTCATTGGGCTGGATCTGGATTTTCAGGTAGTTGGGCTTCGGCCGCTCGGCATCGCTGTCACGAAACTGCGCATAAGGTGCCGGCTTGAAGCAGATGGCGATTTCGGTATCACGCACGCTCATCCGCTTGCCGGTGCGCAGGTAAAATGGCACCCCGACCCAGCGCCAGTTGTCGATCATGACTTTCAACGCAACATAGGTTTCGGTCTGGCTATGCGGGCCAACCCTGGGCTCTTCGCGATACCCCGGCAGTTTCTTGCGCCCTTGTTTGCCTGCCGTATACTGCCCACGCACCGAATTTTTCAAAGCCATGGCCATCGACCAAGGCCGGATAGCCCCGATCACCTTGGCCTTTTCGCTGCGCACGGCGTCGGCGCCAAACGCCGCTGGCGGCTCCATGGCAACCATCGCCAGCAACTGGAACAAGTGATTTGGCACCATGTCCCGCAATGCCCCGGTGTGGTCGTAAAACCCGCCACGGCTTTCCACGCCGATGGTTTCGGCTGCGGTGATCTGCACATGATCAATGTAGTGATTATTCCAGAAGGCCTCGAACAAGCCGTTGGAGAAGCGGCTGACAAGAATGTTCTGCACCGTCTCTTTGCCCAGGTAGTGGTCGATGCGGTAGATCTGCTTTTCGCTCATCACCGCGAGCAACGACGCATTCAACGCCTCAGCGCTGGCCAGGTCGGAACCGAACGGTTTTTCCACCACAACCCGACGAAAGCCGTTGGCTTCGTCGAGCAACCCTGCACCGCCCAGTTGCCGGGCCACCTCGGCGAAAAAACGCGGCGCGGTAGCCAGATAGAAGATGGCATTGCCCGTGCCGCTCTTGTCGATCCGTTGTGCGATGGCTTGATAGGTGGTCGAGGCGAGGAAATCGCCAGTCAGATAATGAATACGCCTGGCCAGGCGCCCCCATCGTTTTTCATCAAAACAGCGTGCGCACTCATTACCCTGGTCGCGTTCACGCATGAAGGCTTCCAGACGCGCGGCAAACTCACGGTCGGCGGACGGGTTGTGATCGACCCCGACAATACGCATGCGCGGGTCAAGCAAGCCATCACGCTGCAGGTTGAACAGGGCGGGCATCAGCAGACGTTTGACCAGATCGCCATTGGCACCAAACAGAAACAGCGTACACGGTGCAGCGGTTTCAGCCTTGGCTAGCGTCATTCGAACTTCTCACTGTGCCCACCAAAACCAAAACGCATCGCTGAAAGCAGCTTGTCGGCATAGGTGCCTTGCTGCTGGCGTGAGCGGAAGCGCGCAAACAGGGCACTCGACAACACCGGCACGGGCACTGCCTGCTCGACTGCCGCATCAATGGTCCAGCGCCCCTCGCCACTGTCGGCAACGGCGCTGCTGAAACTGTCGAGTTGCGGATCGGCGACCAGCGCGCTGGCGGTCAGGTCTAGCAGCCAGGACGTGACGACACTGCCACGGCGCCAGACTTCGGCAATCTCGGCCAGGTCGAGGTCAAGACGCTGCTCGGCGGGCAGTGCTGCGCTGGCTTTGCTCTTGAGCAGGTCGAAGCCCTCGGCATAAGCCTGCATCAGGCCATACTCGATGCCATTGTGGATCATCTTCACATAATGACCGGCACCTGCAGGCCCGGCATGGATGTAGCCCTGCTCAGCGCGCCCGAGCGGCCCCGTGCGCCCCTCGGTACGGGTAACGTTGCCAACCCCCGGCGCCAGCGCGATGAACAACGATTCCAACCGTTCCACGATGGCTGCCTCGCCACCGATCATCATGCAATAGCCGCGCTCCAGGCCCCAGACGCCGCCCGAGGTTCCTACATCGACATAATGCAGTTGACGTGTGGCCAAGGTGTCGGCCCGACGGATGTCATCCTTGTAGTGGGTGTTACCACCATCAATAATCACGTCATCGGCTTCCAGCAGGTCGGCCAACCGGGCAATGGTCTGCTCGGTAGCCTCACCAGCTGGCAGCATTACCCACACGGCCCGCGGCTTGTCCAGCAGACCAACCATGTCCTCGAGGCTCTGCGCGCCGCGCGCGCCTTCAACGACCAGGGCATCGATTGCCTCCACGTTACGGTCGTGAACCACTGGAAGATGGCCATGGCGCATCAACCTTCTCGCGATGTTGCCGCCCATGCGGCCCAGCCCCACGATTCCCAATTGCATGACGATGGCTCCACTGGATGTCGGAAAATTCAGCCCGTTGTTGGGCTCAAGATTAGTCCAGAGAGAGGCATTGGCCGTCATAAAGCGCACCGACGCGCGATGACTGACCGGCCAACGCCTGCAGCAGCGCCGTCGTTCACTCAGGGTTGGCCGAGAAACACGTCATCTGCGGTTTTCTTGTCCAGTTTGGCGCGATAGATCGCAATCACCTGCTGGCCGTCGCTGGCCTGCGCTTTCTGCCACTGCAAGCCTTGTCGTCGTTGCTCGCGGGTTTTCACATGGGCAGCGCTGAAGTCACGCTCGGCTGCGTCGGCACTGGCGTAATGGAAATGGGCATACCAGAGCACTTCGCCATCCTTGTCACGTATTTCGTACTCATCCAGGTAGTCCACCAGCCGTTGCTGCTTGTCCTTCAACGGTTTACGCCTGACGGTACGTGCGATGGTGATCGCCTTCTGCTCGTGCAGGTAGGCAATCCGTGCAGCCGTTGGCAGTTGGCGTTTGATCATCTCGATACGAATCCGCTTGCCAGCCTCGCGCATCTGCTCGGACTTGTCCCATAAGGCCTTGTTTATCAATTCTGCAGACTGCCCCGTCACCGCCTCATCGGTCGCGTTGTCACGAATGAGCAGCGCATCGATCTGCGAGTACAAGTCAATCAAGGGCCGAGCCTGCAACACCAGCAGGTCCTCCATGTCAGAAGGCAACTGAGCCGTCAGTGACTGGGCCTGAGCACGCGCAATGGACTGATCGGCTTGACGCAACAGCGCATCGGCACGCCCCAACAATGTCCGCAGGGCAACACCCGGTTGCGCGGCGGCCTGTGTCCGTTGGGCCATTGGCACCTCGCGCCACACCGACTCGCCGGGGGTCTGTTCATAACTGGTAATGACCGTGTTCTCGATCGGGTCCATTACATCGACAATCGCCGGTTGCCCCGCGTGCCCCTCAGCACGGCGCTGCCCGATGACCAGGCGCTGCCCTCGGGTACGAATCAGCGTTTTACCCCGGCTGGAAGGCCCCGGTTTGGGCTTTGGCGCTTTGGGAAGGTGAGTGATCTGCTCTGCCAGCGCCTGTAATGCCTGGTCCAGGAGTTTATGAATCAGATCGCGCAGCGGCGCCAGCAACGCCTGATGTTCGGCTTCATCAAGGCTTTGACGGTAGTTATCGAGCGTGTCGAGTGATTTTTGGTAGCTTCGTACCGCGTTATCCAACACCTCCACCTGCTCCTGCGCCGACAAGGCAGGGTCCTTCGCATCGATTCTCAACCGACAGGCCAGTTTGGCTTGCGGAACGACCTGTTCCAGCAACACCGTGCTGCTGTCTTCGATCTTCAGCATGATCCCGAGGGCAATCGTGTACAACTGCGTCCCCCGCCAGGCCAGGGAGGATGACAACCCGACCTGAAGCAGTTGAATTTCCGTCAAGTAACGAGGGCCATCAGGAAGCGTTTTTTCCAATACTGGCGCCAGCGACTCCATGGCGTAAGTCGTCTCGGCAATTTCAGTGATTTGGGCCTGTTGCTTGGCACAATACTTCTCCAACAGTGCACGTTCCGGCGTACCGTGCCCCTTGAGCAACGCAGGCAACCCGCCTCGCCCCTCGAAACTGTCGACCAAGCGGTCGATCAACTGCTTGACGCTAAAGCGCTGCAAACGCAGCTCTGAAGACAGTTGCCCCTTGACCAGCATGTGCTGCCTGAGCATTTCGGCCATAATGCGCCGATAGCCGCTTACCGCCGAGAGGTCGTTCAGCGTTTGCATGTTGCTGATCACCTGCCCGACCAGTTCGTCGTGCTGACGCAGCCGTTCAATCAGGCTGGCCAATTCAGCCCCGGATAATTCCTCTGGGCGCCTGGGTGCGTCCCGCAGCGCTTCCAGTTGCGCACGCTGGGTTGTCAGCTCTCCCTGTAACGCTGCAATACGCGCCTGCTTGCTCACCTGGGCCGCACGTATACGCGCACTGCCGTGCATGCCACCGCGCAGGCGTAAACGCAGATCCAACGCCCAGGTGCCATCGGCCTGACGTTTCAGCCAGGGCCCCGGCTCATCCGGTGTGCGGCTGTCGGCGATGCGCACCCCCTCCTCATCCACTCGCACCGGGTAAACGTCATGGCCGATCTGAACCCAGTTTTTGTGCTGAAAGGAATACACGCCCTGCGCATCCGGCGAGCCGAGTGTGTCGATTGATTTAGCTGAGCGAAAACGTGCCAGCGCCCGAACCTGTGCACTCGACAACTCGCCTTGAGCCGAGGACCAGGAAAAGTCCAACTGATTGAGCACCGTACCGTTACTCAATACCGCGGGCGCCTCTTCAACACGCAGCGATATCGGAGCCTCGGTTGCCGGGGGTAACGGCGCAGCTCCCGCAGCCGATGGCCTTACCGGTAGCGGCAGTAACTCCAGGACGTACATCAGGCAGAACAACAGATCAAGCAAGGCCGGTACAAGTTGCGACGGGCTGGTCTGGCCATTGAGCTGCTGTACACCATGGGCGAACGCCAGCGCCCAACCCACAGCGGCCAAGGGGCCGCGCACAAATGGCAACAGCGTATTGAACAGCAGCCAACTGAGCGTTTGCCAATGCTTTGCACGGTCCTCGGCATTGGAGATGGACTGCAGGTCGGCAATGCGCAGCAGTTGCGCAACAGTTCCTTCATAGATATGCCGAGCGGCCTCACCCGGCAGTGCCAGGCTACTCAACACTACAGGTGCCGGCGTTTCGATGGCCTGGAAATCGGGTTCCAGCAGAACCCTTCGCAGGTGCGGCTCGCTGAAACCGCCATGGTCGTAGATCGGCCGTACCAGATCGGCCAAGCGGGACAGGATGTCCGCCTGCAACCCTGGGTCAGCCACAATCTGCTCCAACAGTGCCTTGCGTGAGGCAAACTGCAACAGCGGCGTGGCGTGCAGGGGTCGAAACAACAGCAGAGGCCCCGGCGAGGAAGGCTCTATCAAGTAGGTGTTCTCTACCTTGTCTGCCGAGGCGCCCGGTTCAGCGACAAAGGCCAGTGCGGACACCGTTGGCGACGGCTCCGCAGGCGATGACGTCAGTGCAACCGCCAATTCATAGCCCGCCTCGGTAAAGCCACATGCACCGCGAATGGTGTATTCAAGTGCCAGCAACGGCAGTTGCCCATACCATTGGGCCCTGAACAACGGATAGCGCAGTTCAACCTGCGCAGCATCATCACGCAGTTGGTTTGCCAACAAGGCCTGATACTGCGCGCCTGCATCGACGCTGCGGACCAGGTGCCTGACATAGTCAATGTCGAACCATTCCGGCAAGGCAGCAGCGCCTCGGGTGCGGACTTCAAGTGCCCCGGGGCGCAAGCTCTCGAGGTTGTCGAGTGCCAGTTGTGTCAGGCTGCGGACGCTGGTTTTAATCGTACCCTGCACCGTCAGGTTGCCAGCGCTACCCAACGCTGCACCGATCACCTCATGATTGAGGACTTCGATCTGCTCGATCGCCACGGCCTGGGCATCAGGGTGATCAAGCAGCATTTGTTGCTGCAGGCGCTTTTGTGCAAAGACCTCGATGGTCGGAATACCGTCGAGATAAGAACGGCCACTCATGACCTCCGGTATCTGTGCCACTGCCTTGAGGCACTGAAGGTAGCGATCCTGGTCGCTTTTGCGTGCGCTCAACAACCACTCTGGGAGATGCCGGGACAGCTCACGTGCATAATCAATGGCCTGCAGCTGCCCGATGGCTTGCATCGAGATCACGCCATCCAGCGTTGCAGCGAAGGCACTGCCATCAAGGTCCGCGCGCGTGCCCATCAGGTCAATCCAATGGAGCTGCTGCTCAAGCAGCAAACGCGCCTGAGCCTCGAACATATCGCCAAGGGTACGGGAAACGGCACAGGCGGTCGCACGGTGCTCGAACCACTGTTCAACATACTGCAGCAACGCCTGGAGTGAGTCGAAGGGTTGCAGATAGCCGCTCAGGTCGTACAGGTACACCTGGGTATTGTGCTCACCCTCCAGCCCACTGATGATCAGGCTGCTCATCAATTCGCCAGCGCCCCCCTGCTCGCCCGGCGGTACACCCAGCACGTACAGCTTTACCTTGGCCAGTTCGGTAACCCGTGAACGATCCGCCTCGACAGGGTAGCGGGCCAGTTCCGTCAGCAGTGACTGCTGGGTAACGGTAAGGCGACCCGACGCCTTCGCGACCTGGACTGCGCTTGCAAAATGCTGCCGCAGCCAGTGCTCAGTGCAACTGAGCGGCGTTTGCCCGTTGGGTAATGCGCGGTTCCAGAATTCGACCAGCGCCTGTTTGTACGCATCGAGAAGTGCAGTGCCGCAGGCATTGATCAGCAACTCCACGGCATGCAGATCAAGCGTCAGGGCTTGAGGAAATTCGGCGCCTTGCTCTTGCGTCAGGAAATCATGGCCGGGGGTAAGGTTGCAGGTCACTTTGCTGGCACACTGCTGAACCACCGCTTGGACCAGGCTCAGCGCGGTACTCGCCTGGTCAGAGACCGGCCCACGCACGGTGACATGCAGCGGGTCCAGCGTTGCGGGCAATTGCCGCGCTGCCCATTCTCGGCTCAGTAGTTGCTCGGCCACCGTGCCCAGGGTGGGTCGGGAGGCAACGATCCCGGCCAAGGTCATTGCCTGTGAAACATGGCGCTCGCGCCATTGGGCATAGTGTAGGTCTGTCATCTGAAAAGCCTTCTTGTATAGAACTGAAGGCCCGATTTGAACGCAGTGCTGCCAATGCCACGCGGTATCCTGATACCGCCCTGCAACAAAACCGCTTAACCTTCGCAAAACCCTCGCTAAAGTGACCAGCGGGTCACATATTTCACTCAAGCTCTCCTACACTCATAAAGCTGCCCGGATAACGTTTGGGGAATTTGCCCTGTCGCACCGGTCACGCCTGAAAAACGGGCTAACCACCCAGTAGTACCCAGGCCAGGGTTCCTGACAACAGGTGCGCCCCTTCCACCCTCCGTCTGAAACACGCCTTCGGCGGAAAGCATCAATGGGTGCGGCGTTTGCATGCAAGAAAACGAACACTTCAACACGACGTATAAAACAGAGAAATCGCTTTACCGCTAATGACCATTTCGGGTGCCATTACACCCGTTTGCATAGGGACGGAGAGACGTATGATTGATGCTGCTGTCGAACCTCATGTAACGCATTTCACTGCTCAAGTCATCGAGCCGGCCAGTCCCCCTTTCGCACCTGCAGCGACGCCATCCAGGCCCGTACCACAGCAAAACCCGAACAAGAAAAAAATCCTGTTCGTCACCTCCGAGATCGCCGATCTGGTCAAGACCGGTGGCTTGGGCGACGTCTCGGCTGCCTTGCCGCGCGCCATGAGCCACCTGCATGACGTGCGGGTACTGATCCCCGGCTATCCGCAGGTGCTGGAAAGCGACAATCCGATTCATCTGGTCGGGGAACTGGGCGGGCACGCCGCACTCCCTCCCTGCAAGATCGGCCGCATGGACCTGGCCGACGGCCTGGTGATCTATGTCCTGATCTGCCCAGAACTGTACCAGCGCGAAGGCACGCCCTACGGGGCAAACAATGGCCGCGACTGGCCTGACAACCACATCCGTTTCGCCCGCCTGGGGCTGGCCGCCGCCGAGATCGCGGCTGGCGAGGGCATGGTGCACTGGAAGCCCGACCTGGTGCATGCCCATGACTGGCCCGCTGGCCTGGCGCCGGCGTACATGCACTGGCGCGGCCTGCATACCCCAACCCTGTTCACCATTCACAACCTCGCCTATCAGGGGGTGGTCAGCCGGGCGTGCTGCCCGGAACTGGCCATCCCAGAACACGCCCTGCAGCAGGAAGGCATGGAGTTCTATGGCAAGCTGTCCTTCCTCAAGGCCGGCCTTGCCTATTCCAGCCACATCACCACAGTCAGCGCCACCTACGCGCAGGAAATCACCACACCAGCGTTTGGCTGCGGCCTCGACGGTTTTCTCTCGAGCAAGGCGCAGTCGGGCCTGTTGAGTGGCATTCCCAACGGCATCGACGAGAGCTGGGATTCGGCTACCGACACCCACCTGAGCCACCCCTTCAGCCTCAACGACTGGGAGGGCAAGGCGCGCAATACCCAACAGGTACGCACACTGTTCGGTTTGCAGCCCAGCGAGGGGCCACTGTTTGCAGTCGTGTCACGACTGGTCTATCAGAAAGGCCTGGACCTGACGCTGGGCGTTGCCGAATACATCGTCCAACAAGGCGGCCAGATCGCGATTATCGGTCGTGGCGAGCCGGAAGAAGAACAGGCCATGCGTGACCTGGCGCTACGTTTTCCAGGGCAGATCGGCGTACGCATCGGTTTCAATGAAACTGACGCCCGGCGCATGTTTGCCGGCAGCGACTTCCTGCTGATGCCGTCACGCTATGAACCCTGTGGCCTCAGCCAGATGTATGCGCAGCGCTTCGGTTCACTGCCGGTAGCCCGCAATACCGGCGGCCTGGCCGACACCATCGAAAATGGCGTCACCGGGTTTCTGTTCAACGAGTCTACGGTGGAGAGTTACCGCGAAGCCTTGAGCCGGGCCTTTTATGTCTATGCCAAAAAAGACCTGCTGCACGCCATGCGCTGCCTGTCGATGACCCAACCCTTCAACTGGTGCCAGGCGGTAGAGCCCTACGCCCGTTTGTATGAAGCGTTGGTAGAACGCGCCACTCAAGGTCACTCATGAGCACGAGGTAACGGGCATGCCCAAAAGCCCGGCCCAGTTGCCAACCCTCGGTAATCACCTGCTGGAGCACGAAACTAGCCGTTTCGCGCTCCGGGCACCGGAGCCTTCCCATGACTGACCACGCCTTGCTCTTGCTGGCGCACCGTGCCGGCCTGCAAGTGGACTGGACCGACGCCAACGGCCGTCAACAACGGGTCACCGACACCGTCCTGCGTAAAATGCTGGCCGGGTTGGGCCACCCAGCCGACACCCCAGCAGCCATCGAGAAGAGCCTGAGCGCACTGCTCAAAGCCCATGACGCCAAGCATCTCCCCCCCCTGTTGACGGTGGATCTGGGGCATCCTCTGGACCTATCGCACTACTTTGCCGCAGGCAGCACCTGCCAGGTGACACTGGAAGACACGCATGAAAAGTCACTGCAACTGGACGCCCATGCCATGCTGCCCGGCACGCTGCCAATCGGCTACCACCAGGTGGCGATTGACGGACGCACCTTCACCCTCGCCGTTGCGCCTTTGCGTTGCTACAGCCTGGCGGATGCCTTGGGTACCGATCATCCACGCTGCTGGGGGCTGAGCGCTCAACTCTATAGCCTGCGTCGCCCGGGTGATGGCGGTTTCGGTGACTGCCTGGCACTGGAGGCGCTGGCACGCAGTGCCGCCGAGCGCGGTGCTGATGCCCTGGCTATCAGCCCGGTGCATGCGATGTTTGCCAGCGACACTGAACGCTACAGCCCCTACTCACCGTCCAGCCGACTGTTTCTGAACAGCCTGTACGCCAGCCCGGCGATTATTTTTGGCGAGCGTGCCGTACGCCAGGCAAATGAACAGATCGGGCAAGAGGAACTGCAACGCCTCGAAGACCTTCCACTGATCGAATGGCCCAGTGCCGCGAAGGCCAAGCAGCGCCTGCTAGAGGCGTTGTACCGAGACTTCATCCAGCAGGAACACCCGCTGTACAACGACTTCCAGAGCTTTCGCGACACCGGTGGTCAAGCCCTGGAGCATCACTGCCGCTTTGAAGCCATGCTGGAGGCCGCCGCTGAACGCGGCATGGACGCTGACTGGCGGCATTGGCCGAAAACCTGGCACAACCCCTACAGCGCGGAGGTCGCAGCCTTCGCCGAGCAGCACGCCGAACGGGTTACTTATCACGCGTTCTGCCAATGGCTGATTACCCGCAGCCTTGAACGTGCACAGGACGCTGCCCGCAGCAACGGCATGAGCGTTGGCCTGATCAGCGACCTGGCCATCGGTGCTGACGGTGTTGGCAGCCAGGCCTGGAGTCGCCAGGACGAACTGTTGGCCGACTTCAGCATCGGCGCGCCGCCCGACCTGCTCAACCGTGCCGGGCAGAAGTGGGGCCTGTGTGCATTTTCCCCTGAAGGACTGCGGCGCAATGGCTTTCGCGCCTTTATCGAGATGCTCAGGGCCAGCTTTCAGCATGCCGGGGGCTTGCGCATCGACCATGTACTGGGCCTGCAGCGGCTCTGGCTGATCCCCTTGGACGCCGAAGCGGGTGACGGCGCCTACCTGCACTACCCGCTCGACGACCTGTTGCGCCTGCTGAGCCTGGAATCGGTGCGACACAAGGGCATTGTGCTGGGTGAAGACCTCGGAACCATACCGGAAGGCTTGCGCGACAAGCTCTCCGCACGGGCCATACTCGGCCTTCGTGTGCTGTTGTTTGAGCAGCATGGACATGGCCAGTTCAAGCCGATCCTTGATTGGCCGGACGATGCGCTGGCCACCAGCAGCACCCACGACCTGCCACCGCTGGCCGGCTGGCTGCAGGCCCGCGACATCGATTGGAACCAGCGTCTGGGGTTGATCGACGCCATCACCGAGCGGCACTGGCGCGAAACCCGCGTAACGGAATGCAAAGGCCTGCGCAGCATTCTGGAACAGAACTACCACCAGTCGCTCCCGGACAGTGATTCGCTCATCGATGCCTGCGTACGCTTTATCGGCCATACCCGCGCGCCGCTGGTGCTGCTGCCATTGGAGGATGCCTTGGGTATTGATGAACAGCCCAACCTTCCGGGTACGGTCAGCGGCCATCCCAACTGGCGTCGACGCTTCGCCCTGAACGCCGATGCCTTGCTCGATGACCCGGACGCCGCTCGCCGCCTGGAGCTGCTGGCGCGAGCCCGTGAACAAGCCTTCGAGCGTGACAGATGAATTCAACCCCGGCGATCTCGGCGCTGCTGCCCAGCGGTTTGCCTGCCACTGCAACACCCCACTTGATCCCGGCACAGAACCGGGACAACACACCTGTGCTTCTACCCTTTGTCTTGTCCTCTGCCAGCTGTTCGGGACGTGCTGACACATTTCCCGTCAATCTCGTTATCCAGCCTATCGCCTGAAACAGGAGCATCAAGATGAGTGTCGAGGAAAAACGCATTAAAGAATTCGCCTACCTGATCTGGGAGTCGGAAGGTAAACCCGACGGCCAGGAGCATCGCCATTGGGAGATGGCACGCAAACTGGCTGAGGCCGAAGCACTGGCACCCAAGGCAAAACCGCGCAAACCCAAAGCTGCCGCCAGCGCCCCCTCACGTGCTAGCCCCGCCAGCGCAGACAAGCCAGCGTCGGTGAAAAAGCCACGCACCACCAGAAAGCCTGCCGCACAGTAAGCGCACTGCAACGTCGGCCTGCCTGCACAGGCCGACGTATGAGCAAGCGACAGATGAACGGCGAGTGCATCCGTTGACGGCACGAGATGGCCCGGAACTGCGACCGCCCCCACCCACCGGCCCCATGAAGCAAGGACCTCCATGACGACACGCAAGCCCGCTGCGCCACTCCATGAACCTTCGCGATTGCGCGAGGGCCTGCCCTATCCGCTGGGTGCAACCTGGGATGGCCTGGGCGTCAATTTTGCACTGTTCTCAGCCAACGCAACCAAAGTTGAACTGTGCCTGTTCGACGCTGACGGTCAGGTGGAACTTGAGCGAATCGAACTGCCTGAGTACACCGACGAGATCTACCACGGCTACCTGCCCGACGCGCACCCAGGGTTGCTCTATGGCTACCGTGTGCATGGTCCCTACGCGCCGGAAAACGGCCACCGTTTCAACCCCAACAAACTGCTGATCGACCCCTACGCCAAACAGTTGGTCGGCGAAGTGCGGTGGTCCGAAGCACTGTTTGGCTACACCATCGGCCACCCCGACGGCGACCTGAGTTTTGACACCCGCGACAGCGCGCCCTTCGTGCCCAAGTGCAAGGTCATCGACCCGGCCTACACCTGGGGGCGCGATCAGCGCGTCAACGTCCCCTGGGATCGAACCCTGCTGTATGAGGCACACGTACGCGGCATCAGCATGCGCCATCCGGCCGTACCGGAGCCCCACCGCGGCACCTTTGCCGGTTTGATGTGCGAGGCGTTGTTGAGCCATATCAAACAGCTGGGGGTTACCTCCGTTGAACTGCTGCCCATTCATGCATTTGTCAACGACCAGCACTTGCTGAAAAAAGGCATGAACAATTTCTGGGGCTACAACAGCATCGCGTTTTTTGCCCCTCATCAGCGTTATCTGGCCAGCGGCAAAATCGCCGAATTCAAGGAGATGGTCGCGCACCTGCACGATGCCGGGCTGGAGGTCATACTCGATGTGGTCTACAACCACACCGCCGAAGGCAATGAGCAAGGCCCGACCCTGTCCATGCGCGGTATCGACAATGCCTCCTACTACCGCCTGATGCCCGATAACAAGCGGCTCTATATCAACGACTCAGGCACCGGCAACACCCTCGACCTGAGCCACCCGTGCGTGCTGCAACTGGTGACCGACTCCTTGCGCTATTGGGCTGGCGACATGCACGTGGACGGGTTCCGCTTTGACCTGGCGACCATCCTTGGTCGCTACCATAGCGGTTATGACGAGCGTCACAGTTTTCTTGTTGCCTGTCGCCAGGACCCACTGTTACGTCAGCTCAAACTGATCGCCGAACCCTGGGACTGTGGCCCCGGAGGCTATCAGGTGGGCAACTTCGCTCCCGGCTGGGCGGAGTGGAACGACCGCTTCCGCGACACCATGCGTGCCTTCTGGAAGGGTGACGAGGGCCAGTTGACGGACTTCGCCTCGCGTATGACCGCCTCCGGCGAGCTGTTCAACCGACGTGGCCGACGGCCTTTCGCCTCAGTGAACTTCATCACCGCCCACGACGGTTTCACCCTGCGCGACCTGGTGTCCTATAACCAGAAACACAACCTGGACAACGACGAGAACAACCAGGACGGCAGCGACCACAACCTGTCCTGGAACCATGGCGTCGAAGGCCCTACCGACAACCCCGAGATCCGTGCCCTGCGCATGCAGCAAATGCGCAATTTCTTCGCAACCCTGCTGCTGGCCCAAGGCACCCCCATGATCGTCGCGGGCGACGAGTTCAGCCGTACCCAGCACGGCAATAACAACGCCTATTGTCAGGACAGCGAGATCGGCTGGGTCAACTGGGACCTGGATGAAGAGGGCACAGCCCTGCTCGACTTCGTCAAACGCCTGACCGCACTGCGCCAGCACTACCCGGTGCTGCGCCGTTCGCGCTTCCTGGTGGGCACATTCAATGAAGCCCTGGGCGTCAAGGATGTCACCTGGCTGGCAACCGACGGCCACGAAATGACCATAGAGCAATGGCATGACCACCAAGGGCGCTGTCTGGGCATGCTGCTGAACGGGCGGGCACAGGCCAGCGGCATCCTGCGCCCGGGGAACGACGCGAGCCTGCTGTTGATCGTCAACGCCTACCACGACCCACGCACCTTCACCTTGCCTGCAGTCCCGGATGGCAACCACTGGAGCTGCCTGCTCAATACCGCCCGGCCTGCGGAGGGCAAGACCAGACGGCTGGCGTTCGGCAGCAAACTGAAGGTCAGCGGCCGTTCTCTGGTGTTGTTGGAACTGCACGCTGCCGAGGATGCGTGATTTCGGGCGTGCTGATCTTCGTCGAGGCGGCAGGCTCGTTTTTTTAGTTTTTACAAATCAGATAGTTAAGCCTTTTCGCACGCCTTGATCATTTTTCATACCGAAAGACACGAAAAGTGCGCAACAAGGAACGAGCGCGCCAGGAAAGATTCAACACCGTTGCAGTGCACTGCCCGCAAGCACTCCTTAGAAATGATTCGAAATAGCCAGCCCCGTTGAAAGACCCTCCGGGGCTATTAAAAATGAAGAAATCATAATTTTCAGCACATTAGATGCTCCAACGCTCCCCTCACGACACATTCACAATTTCTTGACGCATGCCTTGACCTCTCCTTAGCTTCAGGGAGTGAAACCATACAAAAATACTCATTCCGGGCCTCTAGCTCGCGTCTTTTCGCGCAAGCCTGGGGCTGGTTTGCTGGCGCGTGTCGCCCTCTGATTTTGTCGTACAGCCCGTGACATTCAGCCAGGCCATTGGCTGTTACAACAGAGGAGATCCGCCATGAAAAAAACATCGAGTCCTTCGGGCTTTGAGTATGTTTTCTACGCGGTTTCCACGTCGCTGCTAATCGCAACCCCTGTGGAAACCCATGCAGTGAGCCTAGAGGATAACGATTCGTTCTACGCACAATCGGCGGACCTGCCGGTTGTGTCGCTGCAACCGGTCAGCGTTGCGGGGTTGAGCCTGAGCAGCCTGAGCGGCTTCTCTGGACGCCAGGCGGAGCGCGCAATTCAGGTTCCACAGGACAGCATTGCCAGCCAATGGGCGCAGTTCCTTCCATCCCCTGGCAAGCCTGCAGGCACTGCACCGTACAACCTTGACGCGCCGAACCAGAACCTGCAGATCAGCCCCGACCTGTTCGTCCGTGAAACCAGTGATGGCAATACTCACCGTGCTGGTTTCTTCGTCGGTCACAGCAACTTGCAAAGCCGCTTTGATGGTATGCGCCCACGCGGCAGCGAACCGAAAAATGCGGTCAAGCTGGAAGGTGAAAGCCTGGGCGTCTATTGGAGCATGACCCATGACCAAGGCTGGCATGTGGATGCTGTCGCCATGGGTACCCGCTTCGATGCCAGCGGCCGCAACGAAAGCGGTACTCGCCTGGACGGTACAGGCCATGCGCTAACCCTCTCGGTAGAAGGTGGCTACCCCATTGGCCTGGGTGACAACTGGGTGATCGAACCACAGGCACAATTGATCAACCAACAGTACTACCCCGGGAACCCTAACCAGGCCGAAATGCTGCAAAGCCACGACAGCCTGCCGAACTGGAGCGGACGCGTCGGCGCGCGCTTGTCTGGACGCTATGAAGTGCGTGGCATGCCGATCGAGCCCTACGTGCGCACCAACGTCTGGTATGACTTCTCCAACGCCGACACCCTTAGCCTCGACAAGGTAGACAAAGTCAGCAGTAGCCGCAGCTCTGCCACGATTGAACTGGGGATGGGCCTGGTCGCGCGGATGACACCCAAGGTGAGCCTGTTCGTCAGTGCCGACTACAGCAGCGTTGTCGACGATAACGCCCTGAATGGCTTGATTGGCAATCTGGGTATACGGGTGCGCTGGTAGTGGCGTGGCCCCATCGTCGGCAACGCCGGTTCCTGCATGGGGCTCGGCATACCAGCCCCAGCAGGCGGCAGGCGGCTATGCCGGACGCAGGATCAACACCGCCAGCGGTGGCAGGTTCAGTGCCAGTGACCGCGCTTGCCCATGGCTGGCAATCGGCTCACTGGCCACGCTGCCACCATTGCCGTAATTGGACCCGGCATAGCATTCGGCATCGCTGTTGAGCACCTCACGCCAGTGCTCACCGCAGGGTACACCGATGCGGTAGCCCTCACGCGGCACAGGGGTGAAATTGGCGACCACCAACAACGGCTCACCTTTCGCGCTCCAGCGCAGCCAAGCGTAGACACTGTTGTGTGCATCGTCACCGATCAGCCATTGAAAGCCGCCTGGCAGGCAGTCCTGCTCATGTAACGCGCGCTCCTCGCGGTACAACCGATTGAGGTCCCCCACCAGACGCTGAACGCCCAGATGCTCGGAGTACTTGAGCAGGTACCAGTCCAGCTCACTGTCGTGGTTCCACTCACGCCACTGGCCGAATTCGCAGCCCATGAACAGCAGCTTCTTGCCAGGATGCGCCCACATGAAGGTCAGGTACGCACGAAGATTGGCAAATTTCTGCCAACGGTCGCCCGGCATCTTGTCAATCAGAGAGTGCTTGCCATGCACCACTTCGTCATGGGAAATCGGCAGGATGAAATGCTCGGAGTAGGCATAGATCAGGCCGAAACTCATCTCGTTGTGGTGGTGCACGCGGTGCACCGGATCGTTCTGGATATAGTGCAGGGTGTCGTGCATCCAGCCCATGTTCCACTTGTAGGAAAAGCCCAGCCCGCCCTGCTGAGTCGGCTGGCTGACACCGGGCCAGGCCGTCGACTCTTCAGCGATCATCAGCGCACCCGGCACTTCCTCGGCAACCACCGCGTTCAAATGCTTCAGGAAGTCGATGGCCTCAAGGTTCTCACGACCACCGTGACGGTTGGGTATCCACTCACCTTCGTTACGCGAATAATCGCGATACAGCATCGAGGCCACCGCATCGACCCGTAACCCATCAATGTGGAAATGCTTGAGCCAGTGCAGTGCCGAAGCCAGCATGAACCCATGAACTTCGGTACGGCCAAGGTTGTAGATCAGCGTATCCCAGTCCTGATGAAAGCCCTCCAGCGGGTTGTCATACTCATACAGTGCCGTGCCATCAAAACGTGCCAGGCCGTGGGTGTCGGTCGGGAAGTGTGCCGGTACCCAATCGAGAATCACACCGATGTCGGCCTGATGGCAGGCGTCGATAAAGGCAGCGAAATCCTCGGCCGAACCGTAGCGTGCCGTGGGCGCAAACAGCGACAACGGCTGATACCCCCAAGAGCCGCCGAACGGATGCTCCATGATCGGCATGAGTTCAATATGGGTAAAGTCCAGGCTCTGGATGTAGGGGATCAGGCGCTCGGCCAGCTCTCGCCAGTTGTAAAACCTTGCAACCTCACCCTCATCGTCCAGCTCGCACTGCCAGGAACCCGCATGCAGTTCATAAATTGACAATGGCGCATCGGTGGCC
This sequence comes from Pseudomonas sp. HLS-6 TE3448, assembly GCF_053629555.1. NCBI lineage: Bacteria > Pseudomonadati > Pseudomonadota > Gammaproteobacteria > Pseudomonadales > Pseudomonadaceae > Pseudomonas > Pseudomonas sp. HLS-6 TE3448. The sequence goes on from NZ_JBRJIO010000001.1 coordinate 4,218,268, forward strand.
TGGCGAGCACTGCGATTCTGCATCCAGTAGTGATCCTGCCAGTCATGCTGCAGGTGCCCAGCCACCTTCGACGCCGTGCTCGGTGGCAGCTCCGTGGCCCGGGCCAAGGGGTCGGCCCTAAGCGGCAGGATCCCTTCATGGCCGAGAATTTCGTACTTGTATGCCTCGCCGGGATACAACCGAGGCACGAACACTTCCCAGACCCCGCTGGAATGGCGCAAGCGCATCGGATGCCGACGTCCGTCCCAGTTGTTGAAATCACCCACTACCGAGACCCGCCGGGCATTGGGCGCCCACACCGAGAAACACACGCCATCAACACCGTCCACCTGCATCGGCTGCGCACCGAAACGCGAGGACAGGTCGCGGTGATTGCCTTCGGCGAACAGGTAAAGGTCCGTATCACCCAGTAGCGGGCCAAAGCTGTAGGGGTCTTCGGTGATTTGCTCGTCACCCTCCCAACCGATCTTCAAGCGATAAGCCTGTGCCGTACCGATACGCCCGGTAAACAGTCCCTCTACGTCACCCTGCACCAGGTCGGCGAGCACCTCATCACGGTCACGGGCCAATACCTGTACCGTCAATGCCTTGGGCAGGTAGACCGTGACCCACTGAGCGCCGGCACCATCAAGGTGCGGCCCCAGGACTGCAAACGGATCGGCATGCTCGGCCTTTACCAGCGCCTCGATATCCCGTTGGTCAAGCCGCCCCTGCTCCCGCTTGTGCACGCTCATCTACTGCTCTCCCAGGTACTGATAAGCCCATGCAGACCATGCAAGGACACGGCCAACCGCTTGGGCGGTCGGCGTCATGAGCCCCTGCACCAGCCAACACCCTGGCAGCAGCATAGACGACTGAACGCAGCGTGCGCGCTTGATATGCGCGCTGGCGTTAACCGCGCTTGCAGGTATTGATACCCAACAATGCGTACGCCGGACAAAAGCGGAAAATACCGGTCAATACCGGCACTACGCCGATCCAGCCCCAAACGCCGATCACCCCGGCCAGGCTCAGGCCGATGAGGATCAGGCCAGCGATAACACGTAGGCTACCGTCGATGGTTCCAACATTTGCGTTCATGGTGATCTCCCGATCAATGCGCGCGCCGACGCTCCAGCGCCGCGAACAGCAACATGCCGGCCAGCATGGCCAACACGAAGACAACGCTTTGCCAATGCCCGGTTAACAACACTGCAACCGCCGGCCCCGGACAGATACCGGCAATTCCCCAGCCTATACCGAACACCAGACCACCGACGATCAAGCGACGATCCAGCTCACGCTTGACCGGCAGTTGCATGGGCAGGCCCAGTAACGACGTCGAGCGCTTGCGGGCCACGCTCATAGGCACAAAGGCCACAGCTATCGCTCCCACCATCACCAGTGCCAGCGAGGGGTCCCAGGCACCGCCCAGGTCTAGAAACGCCAGTACTTTGCCTGGGTTGGCCATCCCCGCCAGCAGGAGCCCGATACCGAACAACAGCCCTGCAAGAAACGCTGTCAGCTTGTTCATGCTCAACCTCCCCATAGATGACGCAGGACAAACACCGTGGCAAAACCACTGGCCATGAAACACAAGGTTGCCACCAGCGAGCGCCCAGACAACCGTGAGATGCCACACACCCCATGGCCACTGGTGCACCCGGCGCCATAACGTGTACCGATACCAACCAGCAAACCGGCGCTTACCAGACCAAACACCCCGTTCTGGAACTCAAGGCTTGGCAGCGCAGCAAAAAGCCCCCAGACCAATGGCGCGACCAGCAGCCCCAACAAAAACAGCGCCTTTTCGCTACGCCCCTCGCCGTCGCGCTGCAACACGCTACCCAGCAGACCGCTGATACCGGCAATCCGCCCGTTGGCCAGCACGAACAGGCTGGCCGCCAGGCCAATCAGCGCACCACCGGCCAGGGATGAGCCTGGCGTGAAATGTAACCAGTCGATGTTCACGAAGCCTCTCCTGCACAGAACAGTTGATACAGCGTATTGATCACCGCCAGCGCCGCCGGGCTGCTGATCCGGTAATAGATCTGCTTGCCTTCACGGCGGGTGGCAACCAAGCCCTCGCGACGCAACACCGCGAGCTGTTGCGACAGCGTCGGTTGTTGAATGCCCAGCAGCGCCTCCAGTTCACTGACATTGCGCTCGCCCTCGGTCAGTTGGCACAGCAACAGAAGACGATCCGGGTTGGCCAGGGCCTTGAGCAACTGACTGGCCTGGTCGGCATTGGCATGCAGTTGCTGGATATCGAGGGGCTGCACGTGGCTATTCATGTCAGGCGGGCTATTCAATTAAGATAATAACAATCTATTACTTTGTATAGTGTATGGCAAGCAAAACGCCACCGGGAGGCGACATTGCATCACTCCTTGGTGGCGTCTGCTGATCGACGTTGATTTACCCGTTGTTGCCCTGACGCGTGCGCAGCTCCTCGATACTGATTTCGCGCATGCGGAACTTCTGCACTTTCCCGGTAACAGTCATCGGGAACTCGTCGACAAAGCGGAAGTAACGCGGTGTCTTGAAGTGCGCAATACGGCTCTTGCACCACTGCTGCAGCTCGACATCGCTGGCGCTGTGGCCCGGGTGGAACTTGATCCAGGCCACGATTTCCTCGCCATAGCGGTCATCCGGAATGCCAATGACCTGCACATCGGCCACCGCGGGATGGGTGAAGAAGAACTCTTCCAGTTCGCGTGGGTAGATGTTCTCCCCGCCGCGGATGATCATGTCCTTGTTGCGCCCGGCTATGCATACATACCCCCGCTCATCCATCGTCGCCAGGTCACCGGTATGCATCCAGCCTGCCGGGTCGATGGCATCACTGGTTGCCGACGGGTTGCCCCAGTAACCGAGCATGACGCTGTAGCCCCGGGTACAGAGCTCACCAATCTGCCCACGCGGGACGACGCAGCCGTGCTCATCGATGATCTTGCTTTCCAGTTGCGGCTGGGTGCGCCCTACCGTGGTCACCCGCAGCTCCAGCTCATCGTCCGGCCCGGTCTGCAACGACACCGGGCTGGTCTCGGTCATGCCATAGGCGATCTGCACTTCACTCATGTGCATCTCATTGATGACCCGGCGCATCACTTCAATCGGACAGGTCGCACCAGCCATGATCCCCGTGCGCAGGCTGGAGAGATCGAACTCACCACGTTGCGGGTGATCGAGCAAGGCAATGAACATGGTCGGTACGCCATACAACGCCGTGGCCCGCTCTTCACTGACCGTACTCAGGGTCAGCAATGGGTCGAAGGCATCGTTGGGGTAAATCATGGTGCTGCCATGGGTGACGCAGCCCAGGTTACCCATGACCATGCCGAAGCAATGGTACAGCGGCACCGGGATCACCATACGGTCGTGCTCGGTAAGCCCCAGGCTTTCACCCACCATGTAGCCATTGTTGAGGATGTTGTAATGGCTCAGCGTCGCGCCTTTCGGGAAGCCGGTGGTGCCGGAGGTGTACTGGATGTTCACCGGCTGATCGAACTGCAGGCTGTGCTGACGGGCCAGGTACTCCTGCTCACTGACACCCTCGGCCAACGCAGCCAGATTACCCCAGGCGAGAAAACCGCCCGGCGGTTGTGCCGCAAGGCTGATCACACCGTGCAGATCCGGCAGACGCTCACTGTTCAACTGACCAGGCGCCTGATGTGCCAGGTCAGGCAACAGCTCGCCGAGCATCTCATGGTAGTTCGAGGTTTTGAACGCATCGGCACAGATCAGCCACTGGCAGCCTGACTGTCTGAGTACATACTCCAACTCACTGGTGCGGTAGGCCGGGTTGATGTTGACCAGGATCACACCGACCTTGGCACTGGCGAACTGGGCAATGCACCATTGAGCGCAGTTCGGCGCCCAGATACCCAGTCGATCACCGGTTTTCATGCCCAGCGCCATAAACGCTTTGGCATGCTGGTCGACACTGTCAGCCAGTTGCTGCCAGGTGTAACGTATCTGCTGGTGACGCACCACCAGGGCCTCACGATCAGCAAAGCGTGAGGCCGTGTGGTCGAAAGCCTGGCCGATGGTCTTGGCCAGCAAGGGTTTGTCCTGGCGGCCCTGGGTGTAGCTCGGTTGATTCATGGCGGTCCCTTTTTGTGTTTGTTCTGGGAGCGGATTCAAGCGGCTCTTACTCTGGCGCAAATTTACGTTAACGTAAAGGTCATGGTGCGATTGACAGTTAACAGCGGCAGGTTTACGTTAACGTAAAGGTTAGAAATGAACGGCCACGGTACTGGCCAGTCGCTGAAAGCCTGCGACACGGACCTCACAGAACACACCTCCCAAGAACAACCATTAAAGGTGCCAGCATGCGTTATCCGACCCTGAACTTTGCCCTTGGCGAAACCATCGACATGCTCCGCGACCAGGTCCAGGCCTTCGTTGCGGCGGAACTGGCGCCACGCGCCGCGCAAATCGACCACGACAACCTGTTCCCCGTCGATATGTGGCGCAAGTTCGGTGACATGGGCCTGCTCGGCATCACCGTACCGGAAGAATATGGCGGTGCTGGCCTGGGCTACCTGGCCCACGTGGTAAGCATGGAAGAAATCAGCCGTGGCTCGGCCTCGGTCGCCCTCTCCTACGGTGCGCACTCCAACCTGTGCGTGAACCAGATCAACCGTAACGGCACCCACGACCAGAAAACCAAGTACCTGCCGAAACTGATCAGCGGCGAACACATCGGCGCACTGGCCATGAGCGAACCCAACGCCGGTTCCGACGTGGTCTCGATGAAGCTGCGCGCTGACAAGCGCGGCGACCACTATGTACTCAATGGCAGCAAGACCTGGATCACCAACGGCCCGGACGCCAACACCTACGTGATCTACGCGAAGACCGATCTGGAGAAAGGGGCGCACGGCATCACCGCCTTTATTGTCGAGCGTGACTGGAAAGGCTTCACCCGCAGCAACAAGTTCGACAAGCTGGGCATGCGCGGCTCCAACACCTGCGAGCTGTTCTTCGACGACGTCGAGGTGCCGGAAGAAAACATCCTCGGCAGCCTCAACGGTGGCGTCAAAGTGCTGATGAGCGGCCTGGACTACGAGCGCGTGGTACTGTCCGGCGGCCCGACCGGGATCATGCAAGCCTGCATGGACATCGTCGTGCCGTACATCCATGACCGCAAGCAGTTCGGCCAGAGCATCGGCGAGTTCCAGCTGATCCAGGGCAAAGTGGCTGACATGTACACCCAGCTCAACGCCAGCCGTGCCTACCTGTATGCCGTGGCCCAGGCCTGCGACCGCCGCGAGACGACCCGCAAGGACGCTGCCGGGGTGATCCTGTACAGCGCCGAACGCGCCACACAGATGGCCCTGGACGCCATCCAGATTCTCGGCGGCAATGGCTACATCAATGAATTCCCTGCCGGCCGCCTGCTGCGCGACGCGAAGCTGTACGAGATCGGTGCCGGCACCAGCGAGATTCGCCGGATGCTGATCGGTCGCGAACTGTTCAACGAATCCCGCTGAGCTGCGATAAGGAAAAGGCGCCCATGGCTATCCTGCACTCCCAGATCAACCCGCGCTCGGCGGAGTTCGCCCACAACAGCGCGGCCATGCTCGAACAGGTTCAGGCCTTGCGCACCCTGCTCGCCCAGGTTCACCAGGGCGGCGGCGCCAAGGCACAGGAGCGGCATACCTCTCGTGGCAAACTGCTGCCGCGCGAGCGCATCGACCGTCTGCTTGACCCCGGCTCACCGTTTCTCGAAATCGGCCAACTGGCCGCCCATGCGGTGTATGGCGAGGACGTTCCGGCGGCCGGGGTAATCGCCGGCATCGGCCGTATCGAAGGCGTCGAATGCATGATCGTGGCCAACGATGCCACGGTCAAAGGCGGCTCCTACTACCCATTGACGGTGAAAAAGCACCTGCGCGCTCAGGCGATTGCCCTGCAGAATCGTCTGCCCTGCATTTACCTGGTGGACTCAGGCGGGGCCAACCTGCCGCGTCAGGACGAAGTATTCCCAGACCGCGAACATTTCGGGCGGATCTTCTTCAACCAGGCCAACATGAGTGCCATCGGCATTCCACAGATCGCGGTGGTGATGGGCTCCTGCACCGCAGGCGGCGCCTATGTGCCGGCCATGGCCGATGAAGCCATCATGGTTCGCCAGCAAGCGACCATCTTCCTTGCCGGCCCACCGTTGGTGAAAGCGGCCACCGGCGAAGTGGTAAGCGCCGAAGACCTCGGCGGTGCCGACGTACACTGCAAGACCAGTGGCGTCGCCGACCACTACGCTGACAACGACGAACACGCCCTGGCGATTGCCCGGCGCTGCGTGGCCAACCTGAACTGGCACAAGCTCGGCACCTTGCAGCAGCGCATGCCGATCGCGCCGCTGTATGACGCTGAGGAACTCTATGGCGTGGTTCCAGCCGATGCCAAACAGCCGTTCGATGTGCGTGAAGTGATCGCCCGCCTGGTCGACGGCTCGGTGTTTGATGAGTTCAAGGCACTGTTTGGTACCACCCTGGTGTGCGGCTTCGCCCACCTGCACGGCTACCCGATTGCGATCCTGGCCAACAACGGCATCCTGTTTGCCGAAGCGGCGCAAAAAGGTGCGCACTTCATCGAGCTGGCGTGCCAACGTGGCATTCCGTTGCTGTTCCTGCAGAACATCACCGGCTTCATGGTCGGCCAGAAGTACGAAGCCGGCGGCATCGCCAAGCACGGCGCCAAGCTGGTCACCGCCGTGGCCTGCGCCCAGGTGCCGAAGTTCACCGTGATCATCGGCGGCAGCTTCGGTGCGGGCAACTACGGGATGTGCGGCCGGGCCTACGACCCACGTTTCCTGTGGATGTGGCCGAACGCCCGAATCGGCGTGATGGGTGCCGAACAGGCGGCCGGGGTACTGGCCCAGGTCAAGCGCGAGCAGAGCGAACGCAGCGGCCAGCCATTCAGCGCCGACGACGAAGCGCGGCTCAAGCAACCGATCCTTGACCAGTACGAGCACCAGGGCCATCCCTACTACTCCAGTGCCCGGCTCTGGGACGACGGCGTCATTGACCCGGCACAGACCCGCGATGTCTTGGGCCTGGCCTTGTCGGCGGCACTCAACGCACCGATCGAGCAAAGCCGTTTCGGCATTTTCCGGATGTGACCGATGAGCGACTTCACGACCCTCGAACTGATCAAGGACCCACGCGGTTTCGCCACACTGTGGCTGAGTCGCGAGGACAAGAACAACGCCTTCAACGCACAGATGATCCGTGAGTTGATCCTGGCCATCGACGCCGTCGGCAACGATGCCAGCCTGCGCTTCTTGCTGCTGCGCGGACGCGGACGGCACTTCAGCGCCGGGGCAGACCTGGCCTGGATGCAGCAATCGGCACAACTGGACTACAACACCAACCTGGACGATGCCCGCGAACTGGCCGAGCTGATGTACAACCTGGCCAAGCTCAAGCTACCGACCCTGGCAGTGGTGCAAGGCGCCGCCTTCGGGGGTGCGCTGGGGTTGATCAGTTGCTGCGACATGGCCATTGGCAGCGAAGATGCCCAACTGTGCCTGTCGGAAGTACGTATCGGCCTCGCCCCTGCGGTGATCAGCCCGTTCGTGGTTCAAGCCATGGGGGAGCGTGCCGCACGCCGCTATGCACTGACCGCCGAGCGTTTCAGCGGCCTGCGTGCCCGTGATCTGGGTTTGCTGGCCGAAGCCTACCCCTTGGCCGAACTGGAACAGCAGGTCGAGCTATGGGTCACCAACCTGCTGCAGAACAGCCCGCAGGCGATGCGCACCAGCAAAGAGCTGTTGCGTGAAGTCGGCCATGGCGAGCTCACCCCTGCCCTGCGCCGCTATTGCGAAACCGCCATTGCCCGAATCCGGGTCAGCGCCGAAGGCCAGGAAGGCCTGCGCGCCTTTCTGGAAAAACGCACGCCGAACTGGCACGTCGAACCCAACAAGAAGGAACCGCGCCCATGAGCCGTCCCACGCTGACCACCCTGCTGGTTGCCAACCGTGGCGAAATCGCCTGCCGCGTCATGCGCACCGCCAAAGCCCTTGGCCTGACCACCGTGGCCGTTCACAGTGCTGTGGACCGCGAGGCCCGGCATAGCCGCGAAGCCGATATCCGCGTTGACCTGGGCGGAGCAAAAGCCGCTGAAAGCTACCTGGATGTTGCGAAGTTGATTGCTGCGGCCAAGGCCAGCGGCGCCCAGGCCATTCACCCCGGCTACGGCTTCCTTTCGGAAAACGCCGGCTTTGCCCGCGCCATCGAAGAGGCCGGCCTGATATTCCTCGGCCCACCCGCTTCGGCCATCGAGGCCATGGGCAGCAAGTCAGCGGCCAAAGCCCTGATGGAAACCGCCGGTGTGCCACTGGTACCGGGCTATCACGGTGAAGCCCAGGACCTGGAAACCTTCCGCGCGGCCGCCGAAAAGATCGGTTACCCGGTACTCCTCAAGGCGACGGCCGGTGGTGGCGGCAAAGGCATGAAAGTGGTCGAACAGGAAAGCCAGTTGGGCGAAGCCCTGGCGTCGGCCCAGCGTGAGGCGCTGTCGTCGTTCGGCGATGCCCGCATGCTGGTGGAAAAATACGTGCTCAAGCCCCGCCACGTGGAAATCCAGGTATTTGCCGACCAACACGGCAACTGCCTGTACCTGAACGAGCGTGACTGTTCCATTCAGCGGCGCCACCAGAAGGTCGTCGAGGAAGCGCCAGCGCCCGGTTTGAGTGAGCAACAACGTCAGGCGATGGGTGAAGCCGCTGTGCGCGCGGCTCAAGCCATCGGTTATGTGGGGGCCGGTACCGTAGAATTCCTGCTCGACGCCCGGGGCGAATTCTTCTTCATGGAGATGAACACCCGCCTGCAGGTCGAACACCCGGTCACCGAAGCCATTACCGGCCTCGACCTGGTCGCCTGGCAGATCCGTGTTGCCTGCGGTGAGCCGTTGCCGATCACCCAGGCACAGGTACCGCTCAACGGTCACGCCATCGAAGTACGCTTGTACGCAGAGGATCCGGCCAACGATTTCCTCCCGGCCACTGGGGATCTGACGCTGTACCGCGAGTCGGCTCCCGGTGCTGGGCGTCGGGTCGACAGCGGTGTCAGCGAAGGCGACAGCATTTCGCCCTACTACGACCCAATGCTCGGCAAGCTGATTGCCTGGGGCGAAAACCGTGAGCAGGCACGCCTGCGCCTGCTGGCGATGCTCGACGAGTTCGCCATCGGTGGCCTGAAAACCAACATTGCCTTCCTGCGGCGCATTCTCGCGCACCCGGCGTTTGCCGACGCCGAGCTGGATACCGGGTTCATTCCACGCTATCAGGCGCAACTGTTGCCTGAAGCCGACACGCTACCTGCCGAGTTCTGGCAAGCGGCTGCCGAAGCCTTCATCCAGAGTGAACCGCTGGTACAACGCGATGACGACCGGCATTCGCCATGGGCCACCCACAGCGGCTTGCGCCTGGGCGTGCCAGCGCATATCAGCCTGCACCTGCGCTGCAATACCGAAGAACAGGCTGTCAGCCTTGACCACAGCGCGCCCTCAACCCTGACGCTGCGCGGAGAGCAGTTGGTCCACGAGCACAACGGCTTGCGTCGCCAGCACCTGGCGATCCGCCGTGGCAATACGCTGTATCTGCAGTGGAATGGCGAACTCCAGGCAATCACTCAGCTCGACCCGATTGCCGAAGCCGATGCCAGCCACAGCCATCAAGGCGGCTTGGGCGCGCCCATGAACGGCAGCATTGTGCGGGTCATGGTGGAAGTCGGCCAGGTTGTCGAAGCCGGTACGCCACTGGTGGTGCTGGAAGCCATGAAGATGGAACACAGCATCCGTGCACCGCATAACGGTACAGTGAAAGCCTTGTTCTGTGAGGAAGGCGACATGGTCAGCGAAGGCAGCGTACTGGTCGAGCTGGAAGGCACGGACGTTTAATACCACCTGCGACGCCAGTAGCCTGGGAGACCGGCTGCTGGCGCCGAGCGAAGGGTGCCGATCAGAACTTCATCGTGGCCTGCACCACCACACCGATCATTTCACACGCGTCATCGCATACAACCTTGGGATAGGTCGGGTTGAGCGGGCGCAGATAACGCTGCCCGCCTTCCTCGATCAACTGCCGGAAGACCGGCGTCGTACTCGTGGGCAAGCGGGCAATCACCAGTTTGCCGGGCAGTGCCGATAGCCCCGCGTCCACCAGGATCAGCATCCCGGCGGGCACACTCAAGCCCACCGGCGCCGTCATCGCATCGCCCTGCACCTCCAGCCAGAACGCCGAACCCTGGGCGTAATAATCGGTGGCTTCAAAACGTGCCTCAGGGTCTTCCACCCCGAGGCTTTCCCAGTGCGTGACCGGGTAGCGAAAATACAGATTGTGCTGTGGGATACGTCCTTCGGCATCTGTAGCCGAATTCTGATCGTCACCATAGGAACCGGAGGATTCGGCGAGTTCGGTAACCAGCGCGAACTCCATCGGCGGCAATCCGAGCACCACCAGAATCTGGTTCATCGTCTCCAGTTTTGGCCGGCGCTCGTTGCGCAACCAATGCCCGACGGCGCCTTGGGTCACCCCAATGCGCTCACCCAACTTTTCCTGCGTGATCTTCAGCTCACACATTCTGGCCCTGACCAGGGCAATCCATTTATCCATTGCTGGCACGATACGGACTGCCCCGAAGCTCTCAATACACAAATTGTAGTATTTAAAACGTCGAAATAAATACATCTCGTACTTATCGTTAATACACCCACCCACAATCGCCACAGGCAGCCCCCATGAGCTCACATTCACCGGATGCACTGGATGCCAAACTGGACAGCGAATCGCTGAGCAGCAGCGACGCCGCCCGACGTGCATTGGACTACTACCTCAACCCCCCACAGCGCGCCGCAGAAATGGAGGCACCGTTTTTTGTCCCGCGCCCCGATCTTGGCCGCCTGAAAGCCAGCGAACACGCCTGCAGCCTGCTGCGCTGTGCGTCGGCAACCACCTATGAAATGGCAGACGACCTCAAAGGCACACGGCGCGACATGGCGCTGTCAGTGGTGCACATCATCAACATGGCATTGGCTCTGGTGGAGCACAGCCTGGGCGAGCGAACTGGCTTGCCGCCAGGAATCGAAAGCACCTGACTCGGCGGGTGAGTAATGGCCCGAATGGGTCATCACGCGGGAAAACAGACACACCGAGAAACCTATTTTCTGCCATGACAGAAAATTCACTTGACCTGCAAATGATAACGATTATTATTGGCAGCAACTGGTCGCGAGACTGGTTGGATAAACTGAAAGCTCACAGGTCGGACTCTCAGGTTATCTCCTCATCAGGCTAATCACGGTTTTTGACCCGGCTTTTTGCCGGGTCTTTTTTTTTGCGCTTGTCCCGTCCGAATGGCCGCATTCAAGCACCACGCCCCACCCGTTTTCTTGCAAGGAGCCCGTACCATGACCCCTCTGTTGCTGCCCCTTGAATCCCCTGCCCTCGCCGCCCCTGGTGATCAGGCACTGCTGCAGCGCCTGAAAAAACTCCCGCGCCGCGCTCAACAGGTGTTCCTGCTCAATCGCCTCGATCAATGGTCGTTTGCCATGATCGCCGAACACCTGGCCGTCCCTCCAAGCACGGTGGAGCGGTACATGAACCAGGTGCTGCAAAGCGTGCAACCCGCCACTGACCCGCTAGCCCGTGAGGCCGGGTACTGGTATGTGCGCCTGCAAAACCCGCAGATCACCGCCAGCGAACGTATCGACTTTCGCCGCTGGCTGGACAGCGCCCCCGCCCACCTGAAAGCCTTCCATGCCACTGAGCTGCGCTGGCGCAGCCTGCTCGCACCCGCGCAGGTACTGGGCGATGGCCGCGGCTACCGTCGGGTTCGTCCGGTACTGTCCCTGGGTGGTTGCTCGGTCGCCATTGCCGTACTGCTCGGTACGCTGCTGACACTCGGTTTCTGCGCCTGACGCAGGGGTGTAGAGTAAAGGGCACAACAACGCTGAAGGAGCCTGGTAATGAGCGTGACGCTGTCCCCCCTGCACATCACTTGCGATTTCGATTCCGGTAACATCGTGGTTCGCGACGCCAGCGAGCCCTCTCAGGTGCGCCTGGCGATCCGTCCCGATACCCGCAGCGATCATTTCCAGTGGTTTCACTTCAAGGCCAGCGGGCTGACCCCAGGGCACACACACCGCTTCACCCTGGAGAACGCTGGGCAATCCTCCTATAACCAGGCATGGGACGGCTATCAGGCGGTTGCCTCTTATGATCAGCAACACTGGTTTCGGGTACCGACCCAGTTCGACGGCCAGGCACTGCACTTCCAGCTTGAGGCCGGCGAACAGCAGGCCTGGTTTGCCTACTTTGAACCCTACTCCCGCGCCCGCCACAACCAACTGATTGAACGGGCAATCAGCCTGCCTGGCGTGGAACTGCTGGCCACAGGGCGCAGCGTCGAAGGGCGAGACATCCCGCTACTGCGCGCAGGCGACGGCGCAGCAGGCAAACGCAAGCTGTGGATCATCGCCCAGCAGCATCCCGGCGAGCACATGGCCGAGTGGTTCATGGAGGGCGTGATTGATCGCCTGCAGGCCAACGATGCAACGGTTCAGGCGCTGCTGAAGGTGGCCGACCTGTACCTGATCCCGAACATGAACCCCGACGGCGCCTTCCACGGGCACCTGCGCACCAATGCTCAGGGCAAGGACCTCAACCGCGCCTGGCAGGACGCCAGTGTCGAACACAGTCCGGAAGTGTTCTTTGCCCAGCAACAAATGAAACTGCAAGGTGTCGACCTGTTCCTCGACATTCACGGCGATGAAGAAATCCCTCACGTCTTCACCGCAGGCAGCGAAGGTACACCAGGCTACACGCCCCGTATCGAGCAACTGGAAAGCGCGTTCCGTGAGCGCTTGTGCCGCCTGACCGCGGACTTCCAGCAAGTGCATGGCTACCCGCGCGACAAACCTGGGCAGGCGAACCTGACCCTGGCCTGTAACAGCGTTGCGCAGGCCTATGGCTGCCTGGCACTGACCCTCGAAATGCCGTTCAAAGACCACGACGACGCACCCAATGCCGTTACCGGCTGGTCTGGGCAGCGCTCCAAAGCGCTGGCCAGTGCGGTGCTGGATACGCTAGCGCCGATGGTCGGCGACCTGCGTTGAGTGCTTGCGGTTGGCCCTGGTGCGTTCAGCGCGTCGTGGCCAACCGTAACCGATAGCTTCCCGGGCTCTCACCCGTCCATTTCTTGAAGGCCCGGTGAAAGGCACTGGGCTCCTGAAAACCCGTCTGCTCGGCAATTTCCGCGACACTCAGTTCACTGCCACGCAGGCACTCGAACGCCATCGCCCGGCGCACTTCATCCTTGATCTGCTGGAACGAACAGCCCTCACGCTCCAACTGCCGACGAAAACTGCTGGGGCTCAAGCCTTCCCCCTCGGCCATGGCCAACAATGTCGGCCATTGCCCGTACTGCCGTGCACGCAAATGCCGATAAACCCTTGCTGCCAGGCCGTTCTGATTACGGTAGCGAATCACCAGCCACTGCGGCGCACTGTGCAGGAAGGTCTTCAGTGCCCCCAGGTCCTGAACCACCGGCAGGCGCAGGTAGTCGGCAGCAAATTCGATTTCGGTATGCCCCGCCCCCAACTGCAGGTTCGGCCCCCACAGCAGCGCGTCATCATCCAGCGGGGCACGGGAGTCGGCCAGCTCCGTGCGGTCGATGCCGATACGCCGCCCACTCAGCCAGCACAACAGGCTGATCACCAGCACCAGGAAGGTTTCTTCTGCATAGACCCGGGTTTGTGCATCGGCCATCGTCGACTCCAGGCGGATCACCGCGCGCTGCCCCTTGAGGGTCAATACACCCTTGAGGTCACGCAGGAACAGCGCAAAGTAACTCAAACACTGGCGCAAGGCTTTTTCCAGGTTGGGCTCCTGGATCAGGCCACGGCAGATCAAGGCAAAACTGCCCAATGGCATGCCGTGGCTGTCGAGGTGGAAGAACTCGTCATCCAGTTCGTGAATCAGAATAAGCCAGAGCCGGGCGAAGGCCTTCGCCGGCACCCGGGCGCCCGGCTCGTCAAGCAGCTCAACAGCGATGCCGGCCTGCTCCAGCAGCGCAGCCGCGCGCGCAGGCTGATCACGCAAGCCATGAAGCATGACATGAACAAAATACACCGCGACCGAATCGTTTTCCCGCATGGCTGGTTCCGCTGTAACACGCACTGGTATGGCAAAAAATGCCAGCTCGTCTGGACAGTTATGGCATAGGACGACAGCGTCCCTTTGCCTAGACTCGACTGCATCCTGAAGCTGGTGCCCGGCATTCTCGCAGAGCCGAACACTGCCACGCCACGCTTTCGCACTCTGGAGTCGACGATGAACAACCACGAAATCTATGTAGTCAGCGCCGTACGCTCGGCCATTGGTACATTTGGCGGCTCGCTGAAAGACCTGCCGCTGGCGGATCTGGCCACTCAAGTCTGCCGCGCCGGCATCGAGCGCGCCGGCATCGACCCGGCCCAGATCGGCCATGTGGTCATGGGCACCGTGATTCCAACCGAAGCGCGCGATGCCTACCTGGGCCGCGTTGCAGCAATGAATGCCGGCATTCCCAAGGAAACCCCGGCCTTCAACGTCAACCGCCTGTGCGGTTCGGGCCTGCAGGCAATCGTCTCCGCCGCCCAGAGCCTGATGCTGGGCGATGCCGAAGTCGCACTGGCCACCGGTGCCGAATCCATGAGCCGTGGCCCTTACCTGCTGCCACAGGCCCGTTGGGGCGCGCGCATGGGCGACCTGCAGGGTATCGACTATATGGTCGGCGTCCTGCATGACCCCTTTGAACACTTCCATATGGGCATCACTGCCGAAAACGTCGCGGCCAAACTGGGCATCAGCCGCCAAATGCAGGACGAACTGGCCCTGACCAGCCAGCGCCGCGCAGCCCGTGCCATTGCCGAGGGTCGCTTCGCCGGGCAGATCGTCACGATCGAAGTCCCTGGGCGCAAAGGGCCACAGCAGTTCAGCATTGATGAACACGTGCGCGGCGAGGTCAGCCTTGAGCAACTGGCCGGCATGAAAACCGTATTCAAGAAGGACGGTACGGTCACCGCCGGTAACGCCAGCGGCCTGAACGACGGTGCCGGGGCCTTGGTGCTGGCCACTGGCGATACGGTACGCCGCCAAGGGCTCAAGCCGCTCGCCCGCCTGGTGGGCTATGCCCATGCCGGGGTTGAGCCGGAGCTCATGGGCCTGGGGCCGATTCCGGCCAGCCGCAAGGTGCTGGAAAAGGCCGGGCTGACCGTCGCTGACCTGGATGTGATCGAGTCCAACGAAGCCTTCGCCGCCCAGGCTTGCGCCGTTGCCCGCGAACTGGGCTTGGACCCTGAGAAGGTCAACCCCAACGGCTCCGGTATCTCGCTCGGCCATCCAGTGGGTGCGACCGGCGCGATCATCGCGACCAAGGCCATTCATGAATTGCACCGCATCCAGGGCCGTTATGCCTTGGCGACCATGTGCATCGGCGGCGGCCAAGGTATCGCCGTACTGTTCGAACGCACTTGAGCCCAAAGGAGTTTTATACCGTGACAATCAACAACATCGCCGTGATCGGCGCCGGGACCATGGGCAACGGTATTGCTCAGGTCTGTGCCGTAGCCGGCTTCCAGGTCACCCTGATCGACATTTCCGACGCTGCCCTTGAGCGTGGCGTAGCCACCCTGCGCAAGAACCTCGAGCGTCAGGTCAACAAGCAAACGCTGGATGCTGCGCAGGCCGAGGCGGCGCTGCAACGAATCAGCACCAGCACCGACTACGCCCAGCTCAAGAGCGCGCAACTGGTCATCGAAGCGGCTACCGAGAACCTTGAGCTCAAGCAGCGCATTCTCGGCCAGGTCGCAGCCAGTGTCAGCGATACCTGCATCATCGCGACCAACACCTCGTCGCTGTCGATCACCCAGCTGGGCGCGACCATCAGCCTGCCAGAGCGCTTCATTGGGGTGCACTTCTTCAACCCGGTGCCCATGATGGCCCTGGTGGAGGTGATCCGTGGCCTGCAGACCAGCGACGCGACTCACGCAGCAGCGCTGGCCCTGACCGAAGCACTGGGCAAGACCGCCATCAGCGCCGGCAACCGTCCGGGCTTTGTGGTCAACCGGATTCTGGTTCCGATGATCAACGAAGCGATCATGGTGCTGCAGGAAGGCCTGGCCAGCCCGGAAGACATCGACACCGGCATGCGCCTGGGCTGCAACCAGCCGATCGGCCCGCTGGCCCTGGCTGACCTGATTGGCCTGGACACCTTGCTGGCGATCCTCGAAGCCTTCTACGACGGTTTCAACGACAGCAAATATCGCCCGGCCGCACTGCTCAAGGAAATGGTCGCCGCTGGCTACCTGGGCCGTAAGAGCGGTCGCGGTTTCTACACCTACTGAGGCTATCACCATGCCAATGACCTGTGCCGAACGCGGTGGCTACTATGAAGAGCGGCGCGACAAGGCGCTCGAACTCCTTGCAGTCAAGGGCTTCGGCCAGGTCAGCATGCGCGAACTGGCCAGCCACCTGGGCCTGACCGCAGGCTCGCTGTACCACCACTTCCCGAGCAAGCAGCACCTGCTGTTCGACCTGATCGAAGAGCTGTTCGAGGAGTTGCTGGCCACGCTGCAACCGCCACGGCGCAGCCGTGGCAGCAGCGAGGACTGGCTGACGAGCGTCATCGATGCGCACTGGCAGTTGCACCGCGAACGTCCGCTACAGTTTCGTCTGGCCGAGCGTGACCTGTGCTGCCTGACCGACGAGCAACAGGCCCGGATCAAGCACCTGCGCGATGACTACGAATGCCAGTTGCTGCGCCTGATCGCACCGACGGCGGCGCTGTCGAAGGCGGCACGGCAGGCGGCCGGCCATGCCATCGCGACACTGCTCAACAGTTTGCCGGGCTGGCTACAGTCGAGTGAATTGCCCGAAGCCCAGCGCCTGACGTTGATGCAGAACCTGCTGTTGGGCGCCATCGAGCGGACGCTGCACGATAGCGCTCAGGTGTGCGCTGCCTGAAGCACTCAGGCGAGCAACTGTTGAATGCGCTCGCCCAGCGTATCGAGGTCGAAGGGTTTGGTCAGGATCGGCGCCTTGCGCGCAATGGCACTGCCGGACTCCAGAATTTCTTCGGGGTAGCCACTGATGAAGATCACTTTCAGCTCGGGCCGCAACTTCACCGCGGGCTCGGCAATATCGACCCCCGAGATCCCGCCCGGCAGACGAAAATCCGTGACCATCAGGTCCAGGTGCGGTTTGCTGGCAAGCATTTCAAACGCCTGCGCACCATCTTCGGCCACCAGTACCCGGTAACCTTCCCTGGCCAGATAATCGTGCAGCACCCTGCGGATCGCCGGCTCATCCTCGACGATCAGCACGACATCTTGTGCATCTTCACTCATATCAACGCCTTGTTTTTCAATTCAATCGCTATCCGACCCCAGCGTCAGGCAGAGGTTGCCTGCAGCCGGTCAATTTCCTGCACGTGGCGTGCCACCTGCAAGCGTACCGCAAAGGGCAGCGCCTCGCCTGCACTACTCTACGGCGATAACCCTTGCCGCCACACGGTTCAGGACTTGCGGTAGATTCGTTCGGCTTTGACCAACGCCTCGAAACGCTCGCTATAACCCGAAAAGCTCAGGGTTTCCTTGCTGCCCAAGACCAGAAAACCACGGTGGCACAATGACTCGTGGAACAAACCCAGTGCCCGGTCCTGCAACGGCTTGTTGAAGTAGATCAACACATTCCGGCACGAGATCAAGTGGGTCTCGGAAAATACGCTGTCAGTCGCCAGGCTATGATCGGCGAAGGTCACCTTCTCACGCAGGCTACTGTCGAGTATCGCGCTGCCGTAGGCCGCCGTGTAGTAATCACTGAGCCTCTGCAGGCCTCCTGCCTTTTCATAGTTGCGCGCATACCGCTCCATCGCCTGCATCGAGTAGATACCCTGCCTGGCCCGCTCCAGTGAATACGGGTTGATGTCGGTTGCGTAGATGATCGAGCGTTCCAGCAGCCCCTCCTCACGCAACAAGATGGCCATGGAATACACCTCCTCACCCGTGCTGCAACCGGCGATCCAGAGTTTGATCGACGGCCAGGTACGCAACAACGGCACCACCTCCCGGCGCAATGCAAGGACGTGCTCGGGATCACGGAACATCTCGCTGACCGGAATGGTCAAGTATTGCAGTAACGCCATGAAGGCCGCGGGGTCCTGCAATACGCGCGCCTGCAAGGCCGCTACGGTCGCACAGCCGAGCTGACGCAACGCGTGCTGTATCCGACGCGTGATAGAGGCGCCAGAGTAGTTGCGAAAGTCATAGCTGTAGGTGAGGTAAATCGCCTCGATCAGCCCTTGAATCTCGATATCGGCACTGCACTCACTGGTCAAATGCGCTCCAGATGCGGCAACCACACGCGAATCAGCGAGAACAACCGCTCCAGTTCTATCGGCTTGGCCAGATAATCGTTGGCACCCGCCTGCAGGCAGCGTTGCTGATCATCCTTCATCGCCTTGGCCGTCACGGCGATGATCGGCAACTTGCGCCAGCGTGGGTCTTTGCGAATCAATCGGGTTGCCTCATAGCCATCCATTTCCGGCATCATCACGTCCATCAAGACCAGATCGATAGCCTCGTTCTGCTCAAGCCTGTCGATGGCCTCGCGGCCATTACGGCCGACCTCGATAATGGCCCCCTTCTGCTCCAATGCACTGGTCAAGGCGAAGATATTGCGAACGTCGTCGTCAACCAGAAGCACCGTGCGCCCCTCGAACACCCGGTCGCGGCTGCGCGCGGTCTTGAGCATGCGCTGGCGCTCGTGGGACAACTGCGATTCGACCTTGTGCAGAAACAGCGTTACTTCGTCGAGCAGGCGCTCTGGAGAACGTGCGCCCTTGATGATGATCGAGCGCGAGTACTTGAGCAGGTTGGCCTCTTCATCGCGGCTCAGGTTGCGCCCGGTATAGACGATCACCGGCGGGAAGGCCCGGATACTGTCCTCGGCCATGCGCTGAAGCAGCTCATTGCCCTGCATGTCAGGCAACTTGAGGTCGATGATCATGCAATCGTAGACCTGCTCGCGCAGCAATTCGAGGGCGTCCTGGGCCATGCCGACCGCCGTGATTTCGATATCCTCATCGCCGATCAGTCGGGCAATGCTGTCACGTTGCAGGTCGTCATCTTCGACCAGCAGGACGTGCTTGAGCTTCTGGGTCAGCGTGGCCTCCAGCCGGCCAAACACCGCCTTGAGCTGTTCTCGACTGGCCGGTTTCACCGCATAACCAATCGCCCCCATGTGCAGCGCCGCCTCGACGCGGTCCTCCACCGAGATCACATGAACCGGGATATGCCGGGTGAGCGCCTGTTCCTTGAGCCGTTGCAACACCGTCAACCCAGAGTGATCCGGCAGGCGCATGTCCAGCAATATGGCATCGGGCACATAACTGACGGCCAGGTCGAACCCTTCATCGGCCGCGTGCGCCACCAGGCAGCTGTAGCCCAGTTCATGGGCCAGATCGAAGAGGATGCGAGCGAAGTCCGGCTCGTCTTCAATCACCAGAATGCAACGTTTGCTGAACGGCGCTAGCTGGCGGTCATCAGCAAAACCTGGCGCGCGCGGCACTGCCTCTGGCGCCGCACAATCAGCCTGAACCGGCACAACGGATGAACGGATGATAACCGGCGAAACGGTTTGCTCGACAATCGGCTCGTAGCGCTCCGGAAGGATCAGGGCGAACTCACTGCCCTCCCCCAAACGGCTTTCGACGCTGATCTGGCCACCCAGCAACTGGGCCAGGTCGCGAGAAATCGAAAGCCCAAGGCCCGTGCCGCCATAGCGCCGGTTGGTGGTGCCATCGGCCTGGTGAAAGGCCTCAAAGATGGTCTGCTGCTGATGGGCCGCAATACCGATACCACTGTCGCGGACACGAAAAACAATCCCCTCGCCCGCCTGTCGAGCAATGCTCAGGTTGACCTCGCCATGTTCGGTGAACTTCACCGCATTGGACAGCAGGTTCTTGAGGATCTGCTCCAGGCGTTGGTGGTCGGTGTAAAGGGCTTTTGGGGCCGTGGCGTCGACGTTGATACTGAAGCCCAAGCCCTTGTGCTCAGCCAGCGGCTCGAACAGCTGGCGCAAGCGCTCGGTCAGGCCCTCGACCTGAGTGGTCTCCGGGCGCACCTCAAGCTTGCCGGCCTCGACCTTGGCAATGTCGAGGATGTCATTGATCAAATTGAGCAGATCATTACCGGCCGAATAGATCGACTCGGCAAACTTCACCTGTTCTTCGCTGAGGTTTCCCTGTTCGTTCTCAGCCAGCAACCGGGCCAGAATCAGCGAACTGTTCAATGGCGTGCGCAGCTCATGGGACATGTTGGCAAGAAACTCGGATTTGTACTGGCTTGAACGCTGCAGCGCTTCGGCGCGTTGCTCCAGTTCGGCCTGAGCCTCGTTCAGCTCAGCGTTCTTGCAGTCCAGCGTGTCGCGCTGCCGGGCAAGCGCTTCGGTGCGCTCCGCCAGTTGCTCATTGGTTTGCTCCAACTCTGCCTGCTGGGCCTCCAAATACGCCTGTGACTCCTTGAGCACACGTGACTGTTCTTCCAGTTCCTCGTTGGCGGATTTCAGTTCTTCCTGTTGAACCTGCAACTCCTCATTGAGCAACTGGGTTTCAGCCAGCACTTCCTGCAAACGCTGTCGATATCGGGCGCTCTCGATCGAAATGCCCAGGTTATTGGCCACCCGCTCCAGCAAGTCGACATCTCGCGGCTCCAGCGGACGCAGGAAGCCCAGTTCGACAACACCATTGATCTGCCCATCATTGCGGGTCGGGGCTACCAGAACGCTGTGTGGCGAACCTTCACCCAGCCCGGAGCTGACCCGCAGGTAGTCACCCGGCAAGTCGTCCAGACGCAACACGCGTTCCTGCAGCACCGCCTGGGCCACCATACCCTCATTGCTTCCGATCAGTTGCTCCTGCTGTTCTTGCTCTCGGGGCAGGCCATAGGACGCCACGCGACGCAAGTGGCCCTGTGCATCACGAACATACAGCGCCGCGACCACCGTCCCCAGATACTCGGCAAAAAACTGCAGGGCGTTGCGTCCCAGCAACGGCAGGCTCAACTGCCCCAGCAGTTGTTCGGCCAGGCGGGTCTGGCCCGTGCGTAGCCAGGCCTCTTGCTGCAGGCTCAATGCACTGCGTTGTTGAGCTTCGAGGTTACTGTTGTAACTGCTGGACAACCCCAACAGATCCCGCCGACCAAAATAGGCCAGCATGCCACTGAGCAACACAACAAAGCCCAGGTACAGCGAAATCGAGGCCACCGTCGTGCTCTGCACGCGATCACTGCGCGCTTGGCGCAGTTGCTGCTCGGTGGACACGAAAGCTTCATACTCCCTTCGGATCTGGTCGGTCAGGCGCTTTCCATGACCCGCCCGCATCGCCTCGACATAAGCACCTGCGCTGCGTCGCAAGTCGATCATATGCTCGGCAAAGCGATTCCACTCGGCTTGCAGGGACTTTATCCGAGCCACCCGTTCAACCTGTTGAGGGTTGTTCGACACCAGTGCCTGCAGCGAAGCCAGGTCGGCGTCTATCCTGGGCTTGGCCACGCTGTAGGGTTCGAGAAAATGCTCATCACCGGCAATCAGGAACCCACGCAGCCCGGTCTCCATGTCGATGGACAGCTTGATCGACTCATTGGCACTGTTGATCACCCGGTCGGTATGCTCCACCCACTGGATCACTGACAGCAAGTAGCTGATGACGGCAACAAACACCACCGCGCTGAGCAATCCAACGCCCAACGGCAAGCTGATATTACGACCCAGGAGCTTGCGAAAACTCCGTTGGTCGATTGCGGTTGGCTGAATCATCCTTAAAAAGCCCCCGTAACGGTGTATCAGGACAAGAGAGTCTGGCGTTCTCTCGAGTAATAGTTCCATTTTCGCAATCGTGCTGTAACGCAACGCACTCGCCAGGGCTGGAGTCTAACCGCTAGAACCCTTGAGCAGCATAGAAAGCGTGCCTTTCAGGCAGATTACCGACAATCGCTGCGTGCCCACGTCGGCAGGCTGCACTGTGGTTAAATACGCATTTTTCGCTGAAGGCCGATCGCTCATGCCCGCATCACCGCTCAAGGTTCTCGTTATTGGTTATGTCTGGCCGGAACCGCGCTCGTCAGCCGCTGGCGGGCACATGATGCAGATCCTCGAGAGTTTTCTTGAACGCGGCTGGCAAATCACCTTCAGCAGCCCGGCCACCGTTGGCGAGCACAAGGCGGACCTTGCCGCACTGGGCATTGCCGAACAGGCCATCGTGCTCAATTGCAGCAGTTTCGATCATTTTGTCGCGGAACTGGCACCCGATGTCGTGCTGTTCGACCGCTTCATGATGGAGGAGCAGTTTGGCTGGCGTGTCGAGAAACACTGCCCTGCGGCGCTGCGCGTGCTGGAAACCTCTGACCTGCAAAGCCTGCGCGATGCCCGTCAACAGCTGTTGCGCCGCCGCTTGATCGAGGGCCTGGACAGCAACGACTTCAGCGCGCTGTTTGCCACCCCGAGCGCAGCCCTTTACCGCCACATGGCCAACGCCGACCTGACCCAACGTGAAGTGGCCGCAATCTACCGCAGCGACCTGAGCCTGATGATCTCGGATGCAGAAATCGACCTGTTGACCGCGCATTTCGGTGTTCCACCCGCGCTGCTGCACTGGTGCCCGCTGATGCTTGACCAGCCGGCACCCCCTGCACGAGGTTTTGCCGAACGCGCGCACTTTCTCAGCATCGGCAACTTCCGCCACGCCCCGAACTGGGACGCCGTGCTCTGGATGAAGCACAGCCTGTGGCCGATGATCCGTCGACAACTGCCGCAGGCCCAACTGCATGTCTACGGCGCCTACACCCCGCCCAAGGCCACCGCATTGCACAACCCGGCGCAAGGCTTTCATGTACTGAACTGGGCCGAAGATGCCCTGGAGGTCATGAGCGCCGCACGCCTGTGCCTGGCGCCTCTGCGCTTCGGCGCCGGGATCAAAGGCAAACTGACCGACGCCATGCTCTGCGGCACCCCCAGCGTCACCACCCCGATAGGGGCCGAAGCCATGCACGGTGCCCTGCCCTGGCCTGGCGCTGTTGAAGTCACCGCCGAAGCGCTGGCCGAAGCGGCTGTGCAGCTGTACCAGGACGAAGCCCGCTGGAACGCGGCACAACAGGCATGCACGCCGCTCATCGCGACACGCTTCAACCGGCGCATCCACGCGACCGCGCTGGTCGAACGTATCGAACAAACCCTGGCCGACCTGCCACAACAACGCCTGAACAACTTCACCGGCGCCATGCTTCGTCATCACCAGCACAAAAGCACCCAGTACATGGCCCAGTGGATCGAAGCGAAAAACCGCTTACCGACACAGGCCTCATAACCGTCGCGCAGCGACAGGCCCCGAGGTGATCACTGAGCCCCTTCACAGCGATCGCCTTTTCGGAAAGGTCCTACAACAAGTCGTCGGTCCAATCTGCTAGCGTCCAAACCTCTGGCCTTGAGGCCCTTGGGGATGCTGCCGTGTTCTGCCTGCCAACGACTCAAATGCTGTTTCCAGTTGCGGTCCTGCTGTTACTGACCGGCTGTCAGGCCCAATCCCTGCCGTTGCCCAAAAGCGAAAAACTCTCCTCGGAAAAAGTCGCGCAGATCGCGACGACCATCGACCAGACCTACCCGAAGCTGTCCATCGACATACGCACCCAACTGCTCAACACCGTGGTGCAGTCGCTGGACAATATGGTGTTTGTCGAAGGCGGCGAGTTTCAGATGGGGGATTTCGGCTGGAAGTGTAACTACGACCCCAGCAATATGTGTGAATGGCCGTGTGGGGTTGAACCCGAGCGGTTGTGCAACATCAGCATGGATGGGGATGATGATTTTGTTCATCCGGTAAAGCTGAGCAGCTACTACCTTTCAAAATTTCAGACCACGATACGCGATTTCGATCTGTTTTTTATTGCCCAAGGCAAACCGCTGTATGACGCAGAAGATCGTAAGCGTGAGGACATACAGTTCCTGTACACACCCAATAATCCTGCACCGCCCAAAAGCTGGGATGAAGCCAAGGATTACTGCAATTGGCTGGGTACGCTGAGTGGTTACCCAGTCGATTTACCCAGCGAAGCACAGTGGGAATATGCTGCTCGCAACCGTGGTCAGTATGTTTTTTTTGCTACCGATAACGGTGGTTTGGACTATGGGCGAAATTTTCCTCACCCCGACGAAACGCGCACCTGTGCTGTAGACCGTTTTGTACCCAACCCCCTGGGTATTTATAACCTCTCTGGCAACGCCGTTGACTGGGTTAATGACTGGTATGGTGCGGATTACTACCATCACTCCCCCATAGACAACCCAACCGGCCCAGAAACGGGAACACTGCGTGTACACAGAGGCTCAACCTATGCCGAAGGGCCGCTAATTTCCGCGAGTACGGTTCGGCGCTGGGCTGATGAACCAGTCAAAAGTGGATACTTTCCAGGATTCGGTTTCCGCTGTTCAGTGCAGTCCGATCAGGCCCTCTAAAACCCTGTACCAAAGCAGCCCTATAGTTCCTGCCCCATGTATGCGCATTCGCTGACAATGGAGTTTGGGAAAGGTCCTACACCCCGCCAGCGACTGGATCTGCTAGCGTCCAAGCTTTTCTGACACTTGGCCCACAGGGATGCTGCCATGTTCTACCTGCCCGCTGTTCGCGTACTTCTGCCCGCCTGCGCACTGCTGTTACTGACCGGCTGCCAGGCTCAATCCCTGCCATTGCCCAAGAGCGAAAAGCTCTCCGCGGAAAAAGTCGCGCAGATCGCGACGACCATCGACCAGACCTACCCGAAGCTGTCCACCGATGTACGTACCCAACTGCTCAACACCGTGGTGCAGTCACTGGACAACATGGTGTTTGTTGAAGGCGGCGAGTTTCAGATGGGGGATTTTGGCTGGAAGTGTGACTATGACCCCAGCAATATGTGCGAGTGGCCGTGCGGGGTTGAGCCAGAGCGATTGTGCCCGATCAGCTTTCGTAACAATGATGATTTTGTTCATCCGATAAAGCTGAGCGGTTACTATTTTTCGAAATTCCAGACCATGCTAAAAGACTTTGATCTGTTTTTTATTGCCCAAGGCAAACCACTTTTTGATAAAGAGCTACGAAAGCGAGAGGACTTGCAGTTCCGGTACCAGCCTAAAAATCCCGCCTTCCCTCAAGCGTGGCAAGAGGCCAAAGATTACTGTGGATGGCTAGGCCGGTTGAGTGGCTACCCTGTAGATTTACCTACTGAAGCTCAATGGGAATATGCCGCTCGCAACCGTGGCCAGTATGTTTTTTTTGCTACCGATAATGGTGGTTTGGACTATGGGCGAAACTTTCCTCACCCCGATGAAACTCACACCTTTGCTGTAGACCGCTTCGTACCCAACCCCCTGGGCATTTACAACCTGTCTGGCAACGCCGTTGACTGGGTCAATGACTGGTATGGTGCGGATTACTACCGTCACTCCCCCGTAGAAAATCCAACCGGCCCAGAAACCGGAACGCTGCGCGTGCACAGAGGCTCAACCTATGCCGAAGGGCCGCTACTTTCTGCGAGTACGGTTCGGCGCTGGGCTGATGAGCCTGTAAAAAGCCGATACTTGCCCGGTTTTGGCTTCCGCTGCTCCATACAGTCCGATCAGCCACTCTAAAACTCTGCACCAAAGCAGCCCTACAGCGCCTACCTCATGTATGCGCATTCGCTGGTCATTGAGTTTGGGAAAGGTCCTACATCCAGCCACTGACTGGATCTGCTAGCGTCCTAGCTTCTCTGACGCTTGGCCCACAGGGATGCTGCCATGTTCTACCTGCCCGCTGTTCGCGTACTTCTGCCCGCCTGCGCACTGCTGTTACTGACCGGCTGCCAGGCCCAATCCCTGCCATTGCCCAAAAGCGAAAAGCTCTCCGCAGAAAAAGTCGCGCAGATCGCGACGACCATCGACCAGACCTACCCGAAGCTGTCCACCGAAATACGCACCCAACTGCTCAACACCGTGGTGCAGTCGCTGGACAATATGGTGTTTGTCGAAGGCGGCGAGTTTCAGATGGGGGATTTTGGGTGGAAGTGTGACTACGACCCGAGCAATATGTGTGAATGGCCGTGTGGGGTTGAGCCAGAGCGGTTGTGCCCGATAAGCTTTCGTAACAATGATGATTTTGTTCATCCGGTAAAGCTGACCAGTTACTACCTTTCAAAGTTTCAGACCACGATACGCGATTTTGATCTGTTTTTTATTGCCCAAGGCAAACCGCTGTATGACGCGGAAAACCGCAAGCGTGAGGATATACAGTTCCTGTACAAACCCGACTTGCCTGCACCCACTCAACGCTGGCAGGAGGCCAAAGACTATTGTGGTTGGCTCGCGACGCTCAGTGGATACCCGGTAGATTTACCCACCGAAGCTCAGTGGGAATACGCTGCACGTAGTCGTGGCCAGTACGTGTTTTTTCCTACTGACAATGGCGGCTTGGACTATGGGCGTAACTTCCCAGCACCACGCGAGCGCCATACGTTTGCCGTGGACAGTTATGCCCCCAACCCGCTCGGGCTCTATAACATGTCAGGAAACGCTACTGACTGGGTCAATGACTGGTTCGATGAGGACTATTACCGAAATTCGCCCCTGGAAGACCCTAAAGGACCTAATGTTGGAATCCAAAAAATCCTTAGAGGCAGCGATGTAGGCGAAAGCCCATTGCTGACCGCCAGCACTGTACGACGCTTCCCTTATGATCCTGTCAGAAGAGGCTACTTTCCAGGAACTGGTTTCCGCTGCTCCGTACAGTCCCATCAGCCTCTCTAAAACCATGCGCCTATAGTTACCTTCGCTATCCATGCATGCACATTCGCTGGTAATGCAGTTTGGGAAAGGTCCTACATCCAACCAGTAGCCGGATCTGCTAGCGTCCAAGCTTTTCTGACGCTTGGCCCACAGGGATGCTGCCATGTTCTACCTGCCCACTGTTCGCGTACTTCTGCCCGCCTGCGCACTGCTGCTACTGACCGGTTGCCAGGCCCAATCCCTGCCGTTGCCCAAAAGCGAAAAGCTCTCCGCGGAAAAAGTCGCGCAGATCGCGACGACCATCGACCAGACCTACCCGAAGCTGCCCACCGACATACGCACCCAACTGCTCAATACCGTGGTGCAGTCGCTGGACAATATGGTGTTTGTCGAAGGTGGCGAGTTTCAAATGGGGGATTTTGGCTGGAAGTGTGACTATGACCCCAGCAATATGTGCGAGTGGCCGTGTGGGGTTGAGCCAGAGCGGTTGTGCAATATCAGCATGGATGGGGATGATGATTTTGTTCATCCGGTAAAGCTAAGCAGCTACTACCTTTCAAAATTTCAGACCACGATTCGCGATTTCGATCTGTTTTTTATTGCCCAAGGCAAACCGCTGTATGACGCGAAAAATCGCAAGCGTGAGGATATACAGTTCCTGTACAAACCCGACTTGCCTGCACCCACTCAACGCTGGCAGGAGGCCAAAGACTATTGTAGCTGGCTTGCAACGCTCAGTGGATACCCGGTAGATCTACCAACCGAGGCTCAGTGGGAATATGCTGCACGCAGTCGTGGTCAGTACGTGCTCTTTCCTACTGACAATGGCGGTTTGGACTATGGGCGCAACTTCCCAGCACCACGCGAGCGCCATACGTTTGCCGTGGATAGTTATGCACCCAACCCGCTCGGGCTCTACAACATGTCAGGAAACGCTACTGACTGGGTCAATGACTGGTTCGATGAGGACTATTACCGAAACTCGCCCCTAGAAGATCCCAAAGGACCTGATTCAGGGACGCAAAAAATTCGCCGAGGCACTGACGTTGGTGATGACCCTTTAATTACGGGAAACACCGTACGAAGATTTCCTTATGATCCGGTCAGAAGAGGTTATTTTCCAGGCGCCAGTTTTCGTTGCGCCGTTAACTTCGGCAAAGTCTTATAAACCAAAGGGGCGATAACAATCACCCCTATTGATCAGCACCCTAGGCTAACCCTATAAACCTCCCACTGCGCTGTGCTGCCAGCAGAACTTCCGTTTTGTAGCGGTGCGGTCCGGGAGTCCAAGCCACTGTTTTTTCATCTTTCTGAGCACCCTGATTTACCGTCAAAGCATCGATGAAATTGTTGAATTCATCCTGCTGGTGCCAATCAAGTAATGCATTGATTCGCGCCAGACTTTCCATCGCGTTGACCTTTCGGGCTTGAGGATCGCAGTGTTCCAACACCTCAATAAACTGCCGCCAGCTTCTCAGCGCCGAAAGCAGCATGACCAATGCCTTCTCTTGTGTGTCCTCGAAGCTCTCAACATAACTTTCGGTCAGCAAGTGAACCATCGGCCCCATAGTTTCCGGCGGTAACAAGTTCAATGGAATAGGCTGCGCCTTCAACGACACTGCCCGATACTGCATCAGATGGTCTGCCAAAGCGTAAGCCTCTGCTTTGGTGCCTTGCCTTGTACGCCACCAAATGGACATTTCATCGCGCTCGCCCCCAAAGGCATCCATCGCTTTAGATATTGAAGCGGTTGCCGCCTTGAACAGTCCTGTGGTAAGGAAGTCAAAAGCATCTTCTGTAACATCCAACAGATACCGGTAATCCACTTCGGCCAATGCCTTGCAAAATAGTAGTACCAGCTTTCCGACCAGCTCTATATCGACCATCGAGGTAAAACCACCGCCGGCACCAGGTCCTAGAGCAATAGAGCCCTTGCATTTAAGTGCTAACCGTCCTTTCGAAATACTGATCCCAAACTCACCGCTGAGCCCAGCCCCCAGCGCAACATTCCCCTCCGCCTTGATCTGCGCCAAATCCACCCAGTTGCTGCTGGCATTCGCCTGCCCGGGCTCGATGTTGCCTGTGCCTTGCAGGTCGGGTTCGATCCACTGAAAGCTGCCGGTCAGGGCGCCACCGGTTTGGGCGCCGGCAAACGCAGTGGCTTTGACCCCGATATAGCCACTTTTACCGACGTCCAGGGTTGGCGTGCCGAGCAAGGCCGTTGCGCCCGCGGGCTGTTCGCGGGGTTTGTACTGTGTCTTTGTTGCCGCTTCCCCCTGTAATTGGGTGCCCACGAAGCAACTCAGTTCCAGCCGGCCACTCAGGCGGAACACGCCCAGGGGGTGACGCACGGTCTTACCCTCGCCGTTGCGGTAGGTGATGCTGGTCAGGTAGCCGCCTTGGCTTGGGAAGTAGCTGTTGAAGGACACCGCGGCGTCGGCCAGGGAAAATTCGGCCATGCCCTTGACCCCGACGTCGATCAACCCCTGCGCCGGGTTCCAGCTATTGATGCCGGCACTGGCGCTGGCGGCGAAACGCAAGGCCTGGGCGTCGGCCGAGACGGCGTAGCGGGCCGCATCGGCGGCGTTGGAGGTCCAGGAGACTTCCTGGTGCAGGGTGTTGAGCAGGTTGTCCTTGTCACTGCTCCACGAAGCCAGCTTGGCCTCCAGGCTACCCAGTGGCCCTGATTTACGGCTGGTGCTGATCGCCGACTGAATGTCCTTGATCAGCTCACCGGCCAGCTGCTTGTTGAAGGGTTTACCAGCCAGAATCCGTGTACTGACACGCCCGTTCCAGTCGACACGCTCATGAAACGCTGTGCGGATGTAATAGCGTCGGCTCGGGTCACTGAACAGGATCACTTCCACCACATGAATACCGGTGCGCTGCTGATGCCCTTGTTCTGTTCTGCGCTCACGGCCTTTACCGTGTTTGAGGTCGGGCATGGCCGCCGTGGAGCGGGTGCTGCTGGCTTCGGCTTCGCCCTTGCGCTGGGCAGCCAACTGCGTGCGCAGTTCGGTGATTTGCGCGTCGATATCCTGCACTTTCCGTTGCTGCAGTTGTTCCCAGTTGCTTTCGCTGCGGCTGCCCGAGAACAGGCTGGGCTCATAGCGTTGGTACCAGTCGCGGGCTTCCTGCAGGGTATGGAGTTGCCCGGACAGATCTTCCTCGGTCGTCGGCGTTGGTGTGCTCGGCTCAGCAGGTTCGACCGGCGCCTCACGGGTGAGCACGCCTGCGGCTTCGGCCTTGAGCGTCCAGTCCTCTTTGACGCAACGGGTGCAACTGCACGCGGCATAAGGCACTTCGATGCGGGCGCAGTGGCTGACAGGCTGGGCGGCTGCCAGCGTTTCGTGCAGTTCGTCCATCAGTTCGCGAACGAAGGCGACTTCCTGTTTCAGGGCCTTGGCCTGCGGGGCGGTCAACACGCACAGGTGCGGCGAGCCTGTCACATGGACCACATCGACCAGTTCTTCCTGGCATTCGGTTCGGCCTTTAATGGAAAGGCAGGTCTGGTCATTGGCAAAGCTGAGGGGCGGCAACGGTATCTGTGACGGTGTAGCGGGCAGGTTCAGTTGCCAGCCCACCTTGATCACATCGGGATCCTTGATGATCGGGTTGAGCGCCAGTACCTCTGGCACGCTAGACCCATTCTGCTGGGCGATGAGCACCAGCGTGTCTCCGGCTTTGACGGTGTAGGTGTTAACCAACATCTGTTTGTCGTCCTTGTACGTTATTCCAATTAGAGGCGTTCAAGCGCGCTGAGTTTGTCCGCACCGGCAAGGTCATTACGCACCAGATATTCAGCGTGTGGCGTGTTACGCCAGAAGTGGTCGCCCTTGACCAGCGCTATCCGTAACCAGCGCTCCATATCAAGCCTGTGCGAGTACCCCGCCTGCCGGGCACCCAGCAGTTGTCGAAGCACAAACTCGACCGGTTCACGCATGGGTAACGCCCGCTGATAGTCCTGGGCCAGGCGTTGCGCCAGCACCTCAAGTTGTCGCTGCTCCAGCCCTGCCTGATGCGCCTGGCTCAGGTACAGCCAACCCGGCGCACGCAGTTCGCCGTCCCACTCGGGGTAAGGGTTCGTGCAGTGACGCCAGCCAAGTTCGTTGCGCCAGGCCAGGTCAGTGCAGGGGCCGATGAAATGCGCCCGCTCACGGTCGTCGAAGCTGGTGAGCAACGGTTCGAGCCAGCGTGGATCGAAAAAACGCAGCATCCGCAGGGAAGTATTGGTGCGCATCGTCAGCAGGCTGCGCCAATGCTCCACGGCCTGCGCAAGGGTGGCGTCGTCTGCCAGGTACGCCACATAACCGGCATCGGCCCGCTCCAGCAGGCCACGGGCGTAGTCGGCAAGTTCGCCATGGGCCGGGCAGCGCAGCACATAGGGGCCCGCGGCTTGCAGCCCGGCGTAGGGCGTGCCCTCGAACAATGGCGCGCAACAAGCGGCGGTGTAGCCATAGGCATGCTGGAGGGTGGTCGGCAGGTTCATGTCGAAACAGGCGTCGAGGATGACGCACAGGGTTCCCGACGCAACAGGCGCCTCGAACGGCGAAGTAATGGATGTGATCATGCTGGCTTCCCTGATTGATGAACTGGGCACTCGCATAAACCACCGCAGTCACAGGTTGTTTCTGGCGACAGTGAGCCCGCCTGCACTTGCGGTAGGTAGGTCGGCAGGCTGAGAAGCGGCAGCCCAGGCAACACCGAGGCTGCAGCCGTGCCGGTCATGGGTGCACCGCCCAGTTGAATTTCCGTACTGCTGAATATCCCTCCGGCGCTGATGACGAGGTGGTGGCCTCCCGCCCTCAAGGTGAGGCTGGCCCCGGCCTCAAGCACTACCTTCAACCCGGAGCTCAGGTGTATCTGTTGCCCCGCCTCCACCACCAGCGTCTGCCCGATCCGGGTGTGGCTGCTGGCCCCCACGTCCAGGTACTCACTGGCCTTGAGCTGAACCTTGCGATCCGCCTTGACCGTGTGGTGCTCCTCCGCCTCCAGTACCGTGATGCTGTTGCCCGCGACCCGGGCCGTGTACTCACCGCCCACCTCCAGCCGGCTGTCACGCTCGACCTTCTGCTCCAGGTCTCGCTGGGCGCGCAGGTAGATCAGTTCGTGGCCTTTGCGGTCCTCCACATGCAGTTCGTTGTAGCCACCACCACCCGGTGTGCTGCGGCTGCGAAACACGCTGCGGGTCTTGTTCGCCGGTAAGGCATGGGGCACCGGGTTGAGGCTATTGGGTAGGCAACCGCTGACCAGCGGACGGTCCGGGTCGCCCTCCAAAAAGACCACCAATACCTCCATGCCCACCCGTGGAATGCTGACGCTGCCGTGGCCATTGCCGGCCCAGCCCGAGGCGACCCGCAGCCAGCAACTGCTCTGGTCGTTGTGCTGGCCCTCGCGGTCCCAGTGGAACTGCACCTTGACCCGGCCATAGGCGTCGCAATAGACCTCTTCGCCTTTCGGGCCGGTAACCCGGGCCGTCTGGCTGCCCAGCACACGGGGCTTGTGGTACGCCTGCTGCGGACGGTAGAACACGTCCCAGGGGGTGGCGGTAAAGTGGTTGCGATAGCCCTGCGAGAAGCCATCATCCGCCGCCGCGCAGTCGGCAGTCATGCTCTCCTCCAGCACTTGCGGTTGCTTGCCTTGATGCTGAATTTCAGTCAGCAGCCACAGGTCGTTCCAGGCTTGGCACGGGTGGCCGGACAGCTCCAGCAGATGGCCCGTCACCAGGCTCGGCTGGTCGCTTCGGCCCTGCGCTACCCGGTGCTCGGCCCGGTGGCGTTCCAGGGCACGCTGGCTGAGTCGCTTGCCCTCCTCGCCCTGCAGAAAACCACCGGGGTAGGTGTAATCCTCCGGGTTCGGCTCCAGGTAGGCCGTATCAGCCTGACGCTCGGCCTCGAGCACGAAGCTGGATTTCTCGAAGTCGTAGTCGCGCCAGAGCGTGCGCCGGGTGCGCGCTTCCACGCACACGTTGAAACGGCTGATTACCGGCTCGTCGGCCACCAGGCCACTGTCCTGTTGGTAGGGGGTGGGCTGGCCGAGTTTGGGGAAAAAGGTCTGGTGGTCACTGAACACCATCGTGTGCCCGGCGCGGCTGTGCCGGAAGGTATAACTGACGCCCTCCTCGAAACACAGGCGCTGCAGAAAGTGCAGGTCGGACTCGCCGTACTGCACGCAGTACTCCCGTGGGGTACTGGTCTTTTCCAGGTGCAGTTGGTAGGCATCGCTGAGGATGCCGTGTTCCTCAAGCACCTGAGCGATGATCTGCGCCAGCGTGCGCTGCTGGAAAATCCGGTGGTTGCGGCGCAGCCCGAGGTAGGCCAGTTGCGGCACCAGCCTCAGGTTGTAGCGGGTCAGGCGCTTGCCTGCATCGCCCTGCGAAACGCGGTAAACCTGCCCGTGAATGCCGGCGCCCTGCGCGTTGAACGCCAGGAAAGCCTGCTTGTGCAGCAAGGTTTCAAGCTCAAGGTCTGCGCGCTCGCTGACCAAGGCCACGTCAAAAGCAAAGAGTGTGCTGATGGCTTCCGTGCCGGTGAATGACAGCACCTGAAGGTCGTACTGAAGGTCATCGATCGTCAGGCTGAAGTGCGCGTGATTGGCGGCTGAGAACATCCCTTGTCCCTATCGCGACGGTGATGGGCGAGGCGCTCGTGCAAGCATGAGCACCCCACATACGAAGGGATTTGACGCTAGCAGGGGTGTTTTCAGAAGGATGTAGGATGCGTCTGAACTCTGCGACAGACGCGTCGCTAAACAGAATTGCGTGGCCTGTTTTAGTACAGCCGTCGCAGCAAATAGGTGTCCATGATCCAGCCTTTGCTGGCCCTGGCCTGCTCGCGCCGGGAAAGGATCTGTGCCTTGACCTCCAGCAACGGCCCCTGGATCAGGATTTCATCATCCGTTCCCAGATAAGCGCCCCAATAGATGTGCAACTGCGGATCGTCCAGCGTGGCAAAGACCGAGTGGGCGTCGAGCATCACCACCACGTTTTCAATTGGCGACACATCAGCCAAACGCCGACCGGGCAGTATCTGCAAGGGCTCGCCAATGCGGTTCAAGGGGATGCAATGACGCGCAGCCAGCGCCTGGACACTGCTGATGCCGGGAATGACCTCAAGGGAAAAGTGCCGCGCTTCGATCAGATCGAGAATGCGCAATGTACTGTCATACAGCCCAGGGTCGCCCCATAGCAGGAAAGCGCCGCATTCCCCCTGCTGCAGTTCATCTGCCAGCAGTCGCGCATACAAGCACGCGCGCAGGCGGTGCCAGCCCTGTACCGCCTCGACATAATCCGGTGCCCCGGCGTCACGCAGCGGGTCATCAACCACAACCACCCGGTAAGGCCGATGCACATGCTGCTCAAGCAGCTCCATGCGCGAACGCAGCAAGTCATCCTTGCCCGCCCCCTTGTCCAGCAGGAAAAAGACGTCGGCGCGGTTCAGTGCATCAATGGCTTCCAGCGTGATCTGTCGGGGATTGCCCGGGCCGATGCCGATCAGCAGCAGGTGTTTCATCACTGTCGCTCCCAGGAATACACGGCCATTGTCGAACGGCCGCGTATTCCTGGCAAAGCCGTTTACAGCAACGAGAAGTTGTAGCTGACAATCACCCGGGTTTCGTCCATGTCGCGGGCAAATTTTTCGTAGTTGCTGCGGTAGGTAGCGTTACGCAGGCGCACACTGACATCCTTGAACGTACCGCTCTGTACCTGGTACTTGAACTCGGTATCGCGCTCCCATTCCTTGCCTTCGGCCTGGCTGCCCGGCACCTTGATACTGTCGCCGTTGATGTAGCGGGTGAAAAAGGTCAGCCCCGGAACACCCAGTGCCTTGAAGTCATAGTCGTAGCGCAGTTGCCAGGAACGCTCCTGAGCGGCGGCAAAGTCGTTGACCTGAGAATAGTTGACCAGGTACGGATTACTGCCATCGAGGTACGGCATGGCGTTTTCGCCATACATACGCTGCCAGCCAGCGCTGAGCTTGTGCCCGCCGAGGCCGTAGCCCAGCATGCCGCTGAACGCACGGTGATCGATACTGCCAGCCTTGGCTGCGCCGATGTCGTCACTCTTGATAAGCCGCAGGTCTGCCGACAGGCTGCCCACGCTCAGGGGCTGGCTGGCGAGCACGCCCAGGAAGTGCTGACGGTAGATGTCGTCCAGGGTCGCAACCTGATACTGACCCGTGAGCCGCTCATTGAAACGGTAGTCGACCCCAGCCATGTCAAAGTGATCGGCCTTGGTATCGCAGGCGTAGCGCTTGTTCTTGCAATGTACGCGAATCTCTTGTGCATCGGTCGAATCCCGCGCGGTGTAGCGATCCAGGCGCGCCGCCATGAACTTGAGGTCCTTGACCTCTTCAGAGGTCAACTGGGTGCCGTGGAACATGGTTGGCAACAAACGGCCATCGTTGTACTTGAGCAACGGCACATCGGGCATCATCGCACCGTACTTGAGCACGGTGTTCGAGTAGCGCACTTTCCCCGCTACGCCCAACTTTGCATACTGGTCCGCAGAATGCCGGGGGTTGTGGCCACTGGAAGGCAACAGTCCACTGTTACTGTCGCCGGGGCTGGAGTCGAGCTTGAAACCGAACATGCCCAGTGCATCAACGCCAAACCCGACAGGCCCTTCGGTATAACCGGATTGCACATTCAGGATAAAGCCCTGAGCCCACTCTTCACGTTTTGAGCCCCCCTGTTGCGAGCTGGTGTGACCATCGCGAAAGTCGCGATTGAAATAGACATTACGTGCCTCGACTTTGGCACTGGTGTCGTCAAGAAAACCGGCGGCCTGGGCCGAAAAACCGGCAAACAGGGCCACTAGGCCCGCCAGATGGCGCCCTTGGACAAATGGAGAGGGGGGGAACATGAGTTACGACAATCCGAATAAAGGCAAAGAACCAACCGGCGCCCTTCCTGGCACCGGCCACATGCACCGACATACCACCTGCGGCGACCTTAAATTATCACCAAACCGCTCTAGAACGGGCCATTGGACCTTGGTCTAGACACCTCGGCCGCTCGACTAATCCTCAAATAGCGGAAAGCGCTGTAGTTCAATAGTTCTGCACACCGTCATTATAAAAGCCTAACCGCGGCGCGTTATTTATTGACTACACTGATTATTACTATGACGCCATGCCCCTGCGACCGCTGTGCTTTTCAATACGCTAATGATGGCCGTGCATACAACGCCATTGCAGATAAAGAGGAGTAATGATTGTGTCCCGACTTGCTGAGTTTCGTGCTGCCGAAAGAGCGCTCCAGGAACAGCTTGCTCAACTGGAGGCCTTGAAAAAGGATGCCGGCCTAAAACGTGAAATAGAGTTCGAGCAGAAACTTGTCGGCCTGATGAACAGCTATGGCAAGAGCCTGCGCGATGTGATCGAAATACTCGATCCCAAAGCAGCCGAAAAGACATCGCCCGCCACTGTCCGGCAACGTCGTCCA
Organism: Pseudomonas sp. HLS-6 TE3448; assembly: GCF_053629555.1. Taxonomy (NCBI): domain Bacteria; kingdom Pseudomonadati; phylum Pseudomonadota; class Gammaproteobacteria; order Pseudomonadales; family Pseudomonadaceae; genus Pseudomonas; species Pseudomonas sp. HLS-6 TE3448. The sequence goes on from NZ_JBRJIO010000001.1 coordinate 4,254,530, forward strand.
CGCGTGGTAAAAGTCTACGAAAACCCCCACACCGGCGAGTTGATCGAAACCAAAGGGGGCAATCACCGTGGCCTGAAAGCCTGGAAACAACAGTACGGTGCGCAGACGGTCGAGAGCTGGGTACGCCACTGAAAAACGCCCTTTTACTTCACATATTTTTCACATCATCTCTTCCAGGATGAAAGCTGCTAAAGGACTAGCGCCCCATTTGCCCGCTCCGGCGGGCTACTTATTTGATTGCGCCCTGCCGACCCCCGTCTGCAGGGCGCAAACCGTTTGCGCAATCGCTTCACTTCCGTATCATGGCCGTCTGACCGTTTCGCTGGCACCACCGTGCCAGCCTTTTCTGCGGAGAGCCCATGAGCTTGCAACATCTCGACACACTTCCTGGCGTCACTGCACAACCGGACGCTGCGACCCAAAACTTCGTGTTCAACCACACCATGTTGCGGGTCAAGGATGTCGCCAAATCCCTGGACTTCTACACCCGTGTACTGGGCTTCAGCCTGGTGGAAAAGCGCGATTTCCCGGAAGCTGAATTCAGCCTGTACTTCCTCGCCCTGGTCGACAAGGCGCAGATCCCCAGCGATCCAGCAGCACGTAACGAGTGGATGAAGTCGATTCCTGGCATCCTTGAATTGACGCACAACCACGGCACCGAGAATGATCCTGCGTTCGCCTATCACAATGGCAACACCGATCCGCGCGGCTTTGGCCATATCTGCATTTCGGTACCGGACATCCGCGCGGCCTGCGAACGCTTTGAAGCACTGGGTGTCACCTTCCAGAAGCGCCTGAGCGATGGCCGCATGAAGCATCTGGCCTTCATCAAGGACCCGGACGATTACTGGGTCGAGATCATTCAGCCTACTGAATTCTAAGCGATGCCCCGGGCGCTTGCGTCACAGGGGCACAGACAGCCGAAAGCGCTTCCACCCTCCTGGGGTAGAAGCGCTTTCGGTAATGGTCAGGCTAGGCCTCAGGCTGGCGCCGAGGTACGAATCAGGTGATCAAAGGCTGCCAGTGATGCTTTGGCGCCCTCACCGACCGCAATGACAATCTGCTTGTACGGCACAGTGGTCACGTCACCGGCGGCAAAAACACCTGGCAGGTTGGTCTGACCGCGGGCATCGACCACAATCTCGCCACGCGCGGACAGTTCAACGGTGCCCTTGAGCCAATCGGTATTGGGCAGCAAGCCGATCTGTACAAAGATCCCTTCCAGCGCCAGATCATGCACCACTTCAGTCGTGCGGTCCTTATAGCGCAAGCCGCTGACCTTCTGCCCATCGCCCAGGACTTCAGTCGTCAAGGCGCTGGTGATGACCTTGACGTTGGGCAAGCTGTGCAGCTTGCGTTGCAGTACCGCATCGGCACGCAGTTGGCTGTCAAACTCGATCAGGGTGACCTGAGCAACGATACCCGCCAGGTCGATAGCCGCTTCCACACCGGAGTTGCCACCACCGATCACCGCCACGCGCTTGCCTTTGAACAGCGGGCCATCGCAGTGCGGGCAATAGGCGACACCGCGGCTGCGGTACTCCTTCTCCCCCGGGACGTTCATTTCACGCCAGCGCGCACCAGTAGCAAGAATGACGGTCTTGGCCTTGAGCGACGCACCACTGGCCAGGCGCACCTCGTGCAGGCCACCATCGGTTCCTGGAATCAGCGCGTCGGCACGCTGCAGGTTCATGATGTCGACGTCGTACTGCTTGACGTGCTCCTCCAGCGCCGTAGCCAGCTTCGGCCCTTCGGTTTCCTGCACCGAGATAAAGTTCTCGATTGCCATGGTATCCAGTACCTGACCGCCAAAACGCTCAGCAGCAACACCGGTACGAATACCCTTGCGCGCTGCGTAAATGGCCGCTGCAGCACCGGCCGGGCCACCACCGACCACCAGCACATCGAACGCATCCTTGGCATTGATCTTCTCGGCCTGACGCTCACCGGCGCTGGTGTCGAGTTTACCGAGGATCTCCTCCAGCCCCATACGACCCTGACCGAAGACCTCACCATTGAGGTACACACTTGGCACGGCCATGACCTTGCGTGACTCGACTTCATCCTGGAACAGCGCGCCGTCGATCGCGACGTGGCGCACGCTCGGATTGAGTACCGCCATCAGGTTAAGCGCCTGGACCACATCCGGGCAGTTCTGGCAGGACAGCGAGAAGTAGGTTTCAAAGTTGAACTCACCCTTGAGCGCACCAATCTGCTCGATCACTTCGGCGCCGGCCTTGGACGGATGACCGCCGACCTGCAGCAGCGCCAGCACCAACGAGGTGAATTCGTGCCCCAGGGGTATACCCGCGAAACGCAGGCTGATATCGGCGCCAGGGCGATTGAGCGAGAACGACGGGCGACGGGCGTCACTGCCATCCTCACGCAAGGTAATCAGGTTCGACAGGCTGGCGATTTCGCGCAGCAGGTCGTGCAATTCACGGGACTTCGCGCCGTCGTCGAGGGAAGCAACGATCTCGATCGGCTGAGTGACCCGCTCCAGGTAGGACTTCAACTGAGTTTTAAGCGTGGCGTCCAACATACGGGCGATTCCTTTTTTAAACAGTAGAAAAAACAACGCCCGGGCGAAAGCGCCCGGGCGTTTTGCGGGGCGGTGACAACGTCAGGTGCGGTAGACCGCCCTCGGCTGGTTCACGGTCTTAGATCTTGCCGACCAGGTCCAGCGATGGCGCCAGGGTGGCTTCGCCTTCTTTCCACTTGGCCGGGCAGACTTCACCTGGGTGGGCGGCAACATACTGAGCGGCCTTGACCTTGCGCAGCAGCTCACTGGCATCACGACCGACACCGCCGTCATTCAGCTCGACGATTTTGATCTGGCCTTGCGGGTTGATCACGAAAGTACCGCGGTCAGCCAGACCGGCTTCTTCGATCAGCACGTCGAAGTTGCGGGAGATGACGTGGGTTGGGTCACCGATCAGCGGGTACTGGATCTTGCCAATGGTGTCCGAGGTGTCGTGCCACGCTTTGTGGGTGAAGTGGGTGTCGGTGGACACGCCATAGATCTCTACGCCCAGCTTCTGGAATTCGGCGTAGTTGTCGGCCAGGTCGCCCAGCTCGGTTGGGCAGACGAAGGTGAAGTCGGCCGGGTAGAAAAATACTACAGACCATTTGCCCTTCAGGTCAGCTTCCGACACCTCGACGAACTTGCCGTTGTGGTAAGCGGTAGCGTTGAACGGTTTGACCTGGCTATTGATGATAGGCATGAGTGACGCTCCTTCAGGGGTTGAGAAATCTGATGGAGAGAATCCTAGTCACTTATCGAAAAAATCGCTCATTGGCAAAGCTGATGCCGCCGATTGGTTTTGGCTATAAGCCGAAGCGATTAATAGAAGATTTCTGTTTGTATCGCAGGCAAGCCTGCTCCAACAAAAGCTAAACAGCCTGTAGGAGCGGGTCTTGCCCGCGATGCAGACGCCGCGCACTCACTGCCACCCCACCGACGCCATCGCAGGCAAGCCAGCTCCAACAACAGCTAAACAGCCTGTAGGAGCGGGTCTTGCCCGCGATGCAGCCGCCGCGCACTTACTGCCACCCCACCGACGCCATCGCAGGCAAGCCAGCTCCAACAAAAGCTAAACAGCCTGTAGGAGCCGGGCTTGCCCGCGATGCAGACGCCGCGCACTTACTGCCACCCCACCGACGCCATCGCAGGCAAGCCTGCTACAAAGGCCGCTCCAACACAGGTGCCTGCAATGGGCGACGGTTAGCGAACCGGCGTGCGCATGGTCACAAACTCTTCGGCAGCCGTTGGATGCACACCGATGGTTTCGTCAAATTGCTGTTTGGTCGCACCCGCCTTCAGTGCAATGCCCAGCCCCTGGATGATCTCGCCAGCATCCGGGCCAACCATATGGCAGCCAAGGACGCGGTCCGTCTTGGCATCGACTACCAGCTTCATCAAGGTGCGTTCCTGGCACTCAGTGAGGGTCAGTTTCATTGGCCGGAAACGGCTTTCAAAAATACTCACCTCATAGCCCTGCTCGACCGCCTGCTCTTCGCTCAGGCCAACAGTGCCAATCGGCGGCTGGCTGAACACCGCTGTCGGTATGTTCTGGTAGTCAACCTTACGGTACTGCTCAGGCTTGAACAGGCGCCGCACCACGGCCATACCCTCGGCCAGCGCCACCGGGGTCAATTGCACACGTCCGATCACATCACCAATCGCCAGAATCGATGGTTCAGTGGTCTGAAACAGTTCGTCGACGCGAATGAAGCCGCGCGAATCAAGCTCGACACCGGTGTTTTCCAGGCCCAGGTTATCCAGCATCGGACGACGCCCGGTGGCGTAAAACACGCAATCGGCGATCAGTTCGCGGCCATCGTTGAGGGTGGCCTTGAGGCTTCCGTCCGCCTGTTTCTCGATACTGCGAATTTCAGTATTGAACTGCAGGTCCATGCCGCGCTTTTCCAGTTCCTCCTTCAGGTGCTCACGCACGGCACCGTCGAAGCCGCGCAGGAACAGGTCCCCTCGGTAGAGCAGCGAAGTTTTGGCACCGAGCCCTTGGAAAATACCGGCAAACTCTACCGCGATGTAACCGCCACCCACCACCAGCACGCGCTTGGGCAGGTCCTTCAGGTAGAAAGCTTCATTGGAACTGATAGCCAACTCTTTACCCGGGATGTCCGGAATCTGCGGCCAGCCACCGGTAGCGATCAGAATGTGCTCGGCGCTGTAACGCTGCCCGTCGACCTCCACTTCATGGGCCCCGGTCAGCCGCGCATGCCCCTCAAGCAAGGTCACGCCGCTGTTCAGCAGCAGGTTGCGATAGATACCATTGAGCCGCTCGATTTCACGGTTCTTGTTGGCGATCAATTGCCCCCAATCGAACTGTGCATCTTCCAGTGACCAGCCAAAACCACTGGCTTGCTCAAAGTCATCGGCGAAATGAGCGCCGTAGACCAGCAGTTTTTTCGGCACGCAGCCAACGTTTACGCAGGTCCCCCCCAGGTAACGGCTTTCGGCAACCGCCACCTTTGCACCGAAACCCGCGGCAAAGCGTGCCGCACGCACACCGCCGGAACCGGCACCAATCACGAACAGATCAAAATCGTAGGCCATCTCAGGTCTCCTTGGCAGGCCATCAGCATAACCCCGGCGACAGCCAGGAACAAAAAAGCCACCCGAAGGTGGCTTTTTCGACTTCAACGGTTACGCCAACAAATCAGTAGGCCTTGCCGGTCTTGTAGAAGTTTTCGAAGCAGAAGTTAGTGGCGTCGATGTAGCCTTCGGCACCACCGCAGTCAAAACGCTTGCCCTTGAATTTGTAGGCCATTACGCAGCCGTTCTGCGCCTGCTTCATCAGGGCGTCGGTGATCTGGATCTCGCCACCCTTGCCTGGCTCGGTCTGCTCGATCAGGTCGAAGATGTCCGGCGTCAGGATGTAGCGACCAATGATGGCCAGGTTCGACGGCGCATCTTCAGGCTTTGGCTTCTCGACCATGCTGTGGACGCGGTAAATGTCGTCACGGATCATCTCGCCGGCAATCACACCGTACTTGTTGGTTTCCGAAGGATCGACTTCCTGGATGGCCACGATCGAGCAGCGGAACTGCTTGTACAGCTTGACCATCTGGGTCAACACGCCATCGCCTTCCAGGTTGACGCACAGGTCGTCGGCCAGTACTACGGCAAACGGCTCGTCGCCGATCAGCGGACGACCGGTCAGGATCGCGTGGCCCAGGCCTTTCATTTCGGTCTGACGGGTGTAGGAGAACGAGCACTCGTCGAGCAGGCGGCGAATACCGACCAGGTACTTTTCCTTGTCGGTGCCCTTGATCTGGTTTTCCAGCTCGTAGCTGATGTCGAAATGGTCTTCCAGAGCACGCTTGCCACGACCGGTAACGATGGAGATCTCGTTCAGACCTGCCTCCAGCGCCTCTTCAACGCCGTACTGGATCAGTGGCTTGTTCACCACCGGCAGCATTTCCTTGGGCATGGCTTTGGTTGCTGGCAGGAAGCGAGTGCCGTAACCGGCTGCCGGGAACAAGCATTTTTTGATCATAAAAGTCCTTAACAAGGGCTGTGCGTACGAAATTCGGCGCAGTCTAATCAGGCGGCGGTCACCTTACAATGCCCCACCCACGGTTAGCCGATGCCAAATAGAGAAATACCAGTGTAGATAGTTCCCTGGCCAGGTAAATATTGCACCTGCCGATCACCCTCGACAGGCACAAAATGGCAGGGGCTGTGCTTACTCAGTGCCTTGACCAATCAAGACACCCTCGACCTTTTGCCCATACAGGTTCACGCCATCATTGGCGTGGAACTTCAGACGGGTCTTCTCGATGGAGCCTTCGATCAGCCGTGGATCCTGAGGGCGCTCGTGTTTGTTGATGTAAGCCGCCACGTCCCAGGCTTGCTGGTCCGAGAGGCTGCCGGGCTTGCCCAAGGGCATATTGTGCTTGATGAACGAGGTGGCCGTATTGATCCGGCTGCATGCCCGCCCCCCAGTTGTAGGAATCCTTGCCCCAAAGTGGCGGCATCACATAATCGCTGGCAACCTTCTGGCCTTCACCGTTGTTGCCATGACACACCGCGCACTGATCCTTGTACACCTGCTCGCCCCGACTGAAATCGTAACCCTGAGCAGGTTCCGGTACGTCGGGGTAACCACGCCCGGGTGTCTCGACGCCAATCGGCGCCTTGCTGGCCAACCAGTAGGCATAGACCGACAAGGCGGTCATTTCCGGGCTATCCGCTGCAGGCGGCTTGCCATTCATGCTGAACTGAAAACACCCCTGGATACGCTCGGCGAAGGTGTTGACCTTGTCGTTTTTCTTGCGATAGGCCGGGTACATGGGGTACGCCCCCCACAGCGGGGCCGAGTTGGCCAGGCGCCCCTGATCAAGGTGGCAGTTGCTGCAATTGAGACCATTGCCGACGTAGTTCGGCATCAGCCGCCGAGTATCGACGAACAGGGCGTAGCCATCACGGACCATCTTGCCAAACGCGTTGTCCGGCAGTTCACGTTCGGCAGGCGCAGCGAAGCCCTTTGCCGTGCTGGCAGGTGGCACGTTCAACTGGGACTGGTCCTCCATGACAACCTGTGCAGCGTGAACACTGCCCATGGACAATGCCAGCGAAGCCAAGATAAAGCGCGTCATTGTTTGCCCTCCTGGCTGCCAAGGTTGGCAAAGTACTCCGCTACCGCCTTGACCTCGTCGTCACTCAATGCCTTGGCTACGCCAACCATGAGCTGGTTGGAATCGTTGCTGCGAGTGCCGTCTCGCCACGCGTTGAGCTGTGCCGCCAGATAGGTGGCCGGCTGATGCACCAGTGGCGGAAAATGCTCGCCGACGCCCACGCCGCCAGGGCCATGGCATTGAACACAGCCAGGAATGCTGCGTGCCCAATCGCCGTACAGCGCCAGCTTCTCATCTGGGCTGCTCGCCATCTGCTGACGGCGGACAAGCGGGGTTTTCGGGGTGGGCATGGCTGCCAGGGCAGCGCTGACTGCCTGGATTTCCGAGGTGCTCAGGGCCTTGGCCAACGGCTCCATGATCGGGTTCTTGCGGCTGCCACTACGAAAGTCGGCCAGTTGCTTGCTCAGGTAGCCGGCAGGCAAGCCTGCCAACCGTGGGAACCCGGCCGCTGCCATGCCCATGCCATCAGCGCCGTGACAGCCCATGCATGCCATGGCGGCGGGGTTCTGGCCGCCTTGAGTGAAAACGTTTTGACCTTCCGTAGCCTGCGCGACCTGAAGCGAGAGCAGCAATGCGCCGCTCGCCAGGATTCGATCCAGTGGGATCATCACGAACTCCATTTTCTAGTTATTAGCTTAGGCACATAAAATATAAGCCTATGGATAGTAGGCCTATATACCGCACGCTACAAACATTGCGCTAACACTGGAAAAGGAGGGATACCGCACTGAATCGTTCTATCTGGAGGCCATCATCGAAACACCGGCCTCAGCCCGAGATACAGTGCGTGGCTGCGGTTTTCACATCCCCCAAACGCATTGGGAAGTTGTTCAAGCGTTCATACAACTTGATGCTGCTGCCACTGCCACGTTTTTCAATATCGAATACCGCTGCAGGCCCAGCGGAGAATTTTTGCGGCACGATCAAGCGAACCCCATCATGGCGCTCTTCCAGTTGCAAAGGTGCGCGACTGTCGGCCAGCGCTTGCTGGACGCAATGGGCATACGCCTGGGGCGACTTGCCTGAAATAACATCCAGGGTCTCGGGGGTTTGCTCAAGCTCTGCCACACTCGCACAACCAGTCAGCGTTACTGCCAACGCTGGGACAAGCCATCTCATCGATACCACTCCATCGAAAAAAGTTCTGACCACGCGCCGACAGATTTGCTCCCTTGATTGGCAGATTTCTCCTAGGTCTGGCGCGAAGGCCGACAGTGTAACCGACATCGTGGTATCGTTTTGATTTGCGAAAAGTTCCGTTGCGGAGAGCCACATGAAATTTGTACACCGGCGCGAACATCTCAATGAGGACGACATTGTCGTTATCGAGTGTTCCCAGCGCTGCAATATTCGCCTGATGAGCGATGCCAACTTCCGCAGCTTCAAGAATGGTGGTCGCCATACCTACCACGGTGGCGCTTTCGACCGGTTCCCGGCAAAAATCACGGTACCCAGTTCCGGCTTCTGGAACATCACCATCGATACCGCCGGCCCGCGCCTGAACAATGCCGCCTCACGCAAGACGACGTTCACCCATTCCATCAAGATCATCCGTCGATCTTCTTCAAAGCTGAGCTGAACATGAGCGACACACGCAAGTACGTCATCCATTACAAACTCGACGATCAACGCCGCTGGGACTTTGCCCAGCTGACTGATGATTCGCTCGAACAAGCTCGAGCTGTACTCAAGGCAATGCACGGCGAAGACGCCGAACGCATCACTGAAATTCGCGTCACCCGAGCGCTTTAACCGCAGGACTGCACATTACGCCACAAGGAGAACCGGGCAATGAGCCGCTGGCCAGACAACCGTATCCTCGATTTGCTGGGCATAGAACTGCCCATTATCCAGGCACCGATGGCCGGCGCTACGGGGTCTGCCATGGCCATTGCTGTCAGTAACGCTGGCGGCCTGGGTTCCCTGCCCTGCGCAACCCTGAGCATCGAGCAGATGCGCCAGGAGCTGCAGGCCTTTTCCCAGGCCAGCCAACGCCCGCTTAACGTCAATTTCTTCTGCCACCGTTCGCCAACACCCGACAGTGAACGCGATGCGCGCTGGAAACAGGCATTAAAACCGTATTACGACGCCTTGGGCGCCGATTTCGAAGCGCCTACACCGGTTTCAAACCGCGCCCCTTTTGATGCCGCAGCCTGCGAGCTGGTAGAAGCCTTCCGCCCGGCGGTTGTCAGCTTCCACTTTGGCCTGCCAGACGCCGAGCTGGTAAAGCGGGTCAAGGCAACGGGTGCCAAGGTGTTGTCGAGCGCAACGACCGTCGCTGAAGCCGTGTGGCTGGAGCAACAGGGTTGCGATGCGATCATTGCCATGGGCTACGAAGCCGGCGGGCACCGCGGCATGTTTCTCAGCAGCGACCTGAATACCCAGGTCGGCACCCTGGCGCTGGTCCCCCAGGTTGTTGATGCCGTGCAGGTCCCGGTTATTGCCGCTGGCGGGATTGGCGACGCACGCGGCATCGTTGCAGCGTTTGCACTGGGTGCTTCAGCCGTACAGATGGGAACCGCCTACTTGTTCTGCCCGGAAGCCAAGATCTCGGCTGCCCATCGCCAGGCCCTGCACACCCATGCGGAGAGCGATACGGCACTGACCAACCTGTTCACCGGGCGCCCGGCCCGCGGGATTACTACCCGCATCATGCGTGAGCTTGGCCCGATGAACCCCGCCGCACCCGCCTTTCCACTGGCAGGTGGTGCCTTGATGCCGCTGCGGGCAATCAGCGAACCTCAGGGTAATACCGATTTCAGCAACCTGTGGTCCGGCCAGGCGCTGAGGCTGGGCGTTGAACTGACAGCTGCACAACTCACCCAACAGTTGGCGGACAAGGCCCTGGCGCTCCTCGCACGCTGAAACAATCCTTCCGGTGTACCTGCGTATCGCTATATATTTACGTACATAGCGATACCCCTTCAGCACACGGAGCCGTGTTTAATGCGTATGAAAGCCCCCCGTTTCGCCCTGGCCCTCCTGGCCGCCGTGGTTACCAGCAGCAGCGCCTGGGCCGATGACGTGCAGGTTGCCGTGGCAGCCAACTTCACTGCGCCCATTCAGGCTATCGCCAAAGAATTCGAGAAAGACACTGGCCATAGGCTGGTCACAGCCTTCGGCGCCACCGGGCAGTTCTATGCACAAATCAAGAACGGCGCACCCTTCGAGGTGTTCCTCGCCGCAGACGACACCACACCGGCCAAACTTGAAGCCGAGGGCGATACCGTCAAGGGCTCGCGCTTTACCTATGCAATCGGCACGCTCGCGCTGTGGTCAGCCAAAGACGGCTATGTCGATACCAAAGGCAACGTGCTGAAACAGAACCAGTTCCAGCACTTGGCCATCGCCAACCCCAAGGCCGCACCTTATGGCCTTGCCGCCACTCAAGTACTGCAGAAGCTGAACCTGACCGATGCAACCCGGGCCAAGCTCGTGGAGGGCCAGAACATCACCCAGGCCTATCAGTTCGTCGCCACCGGCAATGCGGAACTGGGCTTTGTGGCGCTGTCGCAGATTTACCAGGAGGGCAAGATCACCCGCGGCTCAGCCTGGGTAGTGCCCGCAGCACTGCATGAACCGATCCGTCAGGACGCCGTGATTCTGGCCAAAGGCAAAGACAACCCAGCCGCTCAGGCGCTGGTTGACTACCTCAAGGGTCCAAAGGCTGCTGCCGTCATTGCCGCCTACGGTTACTCACGCTAATGCCACTGGACGCCAACGACATTGCCGCGATCTGGCTGACCTGCAAACTGGCCAGCCTGACCACGCTGATTCTGCTGATTGTTGGGCACCCCCATCGCCTGGTGGCTGACACGCACCCGCTCGTGGCTGCGCGGCCCGGTTGGGGCTATCGTCGCCCTGCCCTTGGTCCTTCCGCCCACCGTCATCGGTTTCTACCTGCTGCTGGCGATGGGCCCCAATGGTTTGATCGGCCAGGCCACCCAGGCACTGGGCCTGGGCACTGTGGTGTTCAGCTTCAGCGGCCTGGTAATCGGCTCCGTGATCTATTCCATGCCCTTCGTCGTACAACCCTTGCAGAACGCCTTCAGCGCCATCGGCGAGCGTCCACTGGAGGCTGCGGCAACATTGCGCGCCGGGCCTTGGGACACCTTTTTCAGCGTAGTACTGCCGCTGGCCAAACCCGGCTTCATCACCGCCAGCATTCTTGGATTCGCCCACACCGTTGGCGAGTTCGGCGTAGTGTTGATGATTGGCGGCAATATTCCCGACAAAACACGCGTGGTTTCGGTACAGATCTACGACCATGTGGAAGCCATGGAGTACCTGCAAGCACACTGGCTGGCGGGCGCCATGCTGGTGTTCTCATTTGTGGTGTTGTTGGCCCTGTATGCCAGCCGCCGTGAAAAACCGGGCTGGAGCTAAACATGCACCCCATGATTCATGCCCGCTTGAAAGTGGCCTGGAAGGCGTTTGAACTGAACGTCGACCTGCAGTTGCCCGGCCGCGGGATCAGCGCCCTGTTCGGTCACTCCGGCTCCGGCAAGACAACCTGCCTGCGTTGCCTGGCAGGCCTTGAGCGAGCGGAAGAAGCGTATATCGAGGTCAATGGCGTGGTCTGGCAAGACTCACGCCGGCAGTACTTCCTGCCCGCGCACAAGCGTTCCATTGGCTACGTGTTCCAGGAAGCCAGCCTGTTCAGCCATCTGTCAGTGCGCGGCAACCTGGAGTTCGGACAGCGCCGCACCCCGCCCCCTGAGCGCAAAGTGGCGCTTGAGCAGGCCTGCGAACTGCTTGGCATCGGCCACCTGCTTGAGCGTCAGCCTGATACGCTCTCTGGCGGCGAACGGCAACGCGCAGGCATCGCTCGCGCCTTGTTGACCAGCCCGCAGCTGCTGCTGATGGATGAGCCGCTCGCGGCACTCGATGCTCCGCGCAAGCGCGAGATCCTGCCGTACCTTGAGCGTCTGCACGACGAACTGGAGATTCCCCTGGTGTACGTCAGCCATGCGCTGGACGAAGTGACACAACTGGCTGATCACCTGGTGATCATCGAACAGGGCAGCGTACTGGCCAGCGGTGCCATAGCGCCAACACTGGCGCGCATCGACCTGCCGCTGGCGCAGGACGAAGATGCCGGGGTCATCATCGAAGGCAGCGTCGCACATTATGACCCGGCCTATCGATTGCTGGGGCTGCATCTGCCCGGCACAGCCTTGCAACTGCGCGTCACTCATGCGCCGCTGGCGCTTGGAACGTACCTGCGGGTCAAGGTCCGCGCGCGCGATGTGAGCCTCAGCCTGGTCGAAAACGACCATTCCAGCATCCTCAATCGCCTGCCCGTGCGTGTTGGTCAACACCGCATTGCCGACAATGACGCCCACGTACTGATCAGCCTTGATGCCAGTGGCACGCCATTGCTGGCGCGCATTACCCGCTTCTCATACGACCAACTGGGTATCCATGAAGGGCAGCAGCTTTGGGCGCAGATTAAATCAGTGGCTTTGCTTGGCTGATCACACGTGCCACGGGTTAAAATTCTAGGCTGTTGGGATACGGCATATTAAGATTTTGCTCATACCTAGCAGAGAAATTTCCCATATTCGTCGAACCCCCCTATGCTTGCGTCTGCGGGCAAAGGTGCGTTCCTACGTTTGCATCCGCCCAGTCGCCTCCTGCGACTAAAGACACGCAGCAGAATCTTTGCTCGGAGAATTTATTTTCAACGAATGCGTCTTTAATAAAGGAAAGAGGAAGCGCATATAGTGCGCGACCGGCCTGGGCGACAATGTTGCCAGGCAATTCAAGCTACCAAGGAGAAATACATGCTGATACTCACCCGAAAGGTCGGCGAAAGCATCGTTATCGATGATGACATCAAGGTCACCATTCTCGGCGTCAAGGGGATGCAAGTGAGGATCGGCATTGATGCACCCAAAGATGTACAAGTGCATCGAGAAGAGATTTTCAAGCGCATCCAGGCTGGCAACCCAGCACCAGAGAAAGGAGACGATCAGCACTAACAGCCCATGACTCGAGTCGCACGGATGCGCTTGGTCGCTGACGACCGGCCATGACCGCAGACCGCATGCCTTTCAGGAGGCCCCGGCGCGCCGATCAACGCCTGCAACTGCAACGTGCCGCCCCATGAGCGAAAAGCCAATAGCCGACTATTGAGGCGTCTCTTGCTCAGGATTTCGTCCTGGAACACGCAGGTTCAGCCACAACAGCGGGATGAGTGTGCCTGCCACAAATGCCGGTAACCGTTGACCATCGGGCAAACCGACTTCAGCACTGACCGTAAACACTATTCCCGCGCACCTGCCAGGTTCCGCAGTAGAAAAGCTGCAACCCACCGAACTGTGGCAAACCGTAGTTGCCATTGTCCGCGCACCGGCCCTCGGCCTTCCCTTCGCTGCGCAAACACCTGATCAGGCACTGGTAACTTGCTATAGTCCCCCCGCGGCCATAGCAAAGCCCACTGCCGATAAGGGACTAGAGGATAAGGTCTTGGTATCAGACATGCGGATGAAGGGAATTCATGACGACTTGGAGCACACGGCCGAGAAACTTGAGCAGGTTGCGACAACGTTAGCGGGCCATGCGCTCTACCTGCAACACTCGGTACATGCACAGGATGCCGCCGATATGCAGGGACGAATAGCAGGCTTACAGGCCTCTATTGATGACCTGCGCGACGTGGCGCAGAGCATTGAGCAGCAACAGCTTGAACAGGGCAAAGCCCCTGCCCGGTTGACTCAAATATAACGATGAGTTATAAAGACGCCTCGATTTTGCGCCACTGATTAGTTGCGCCGAGTTGCTTGATGTAGCTTGCTTTGAACTGCTTGATGTAGCGCAGTAAAGAAATCGAGCATGCGAGTGTGGTGGAATTGGTATACACAGCAGACTTAAAATCTGCCGGCGTGAGCCTTGCGGGTTCGAGTCCCGCCACTCGCACCATATTAGAGAAGGCGCCTTGATAGGCGCCTTTTTGCTGCCTGCGATTCATCCAGAACAGTAATCCAGCCCTTTAGGCGACCCGCTCCATACACCCTACAAATGCGGCATCCTGCCGAAACCAATAACAGAAAACACTGTCAGAGCCTTGCAACTAGAAAACCGCGCTGCGGATCAAGGAAACAACAGTGCTGACTCGCCTTTCACAATTCGCCCTGATCGCCACCCTCCTGGCGTCCTCCGGCTGTTATCACCATCATTACCATGACCGGGATGACGATGGCTGGCGCGATCAGGACCACCGCTACTCGCAAGACCGGGATCACCGCCGTCATCACCGACATGATGATCGCTACCGGGACGAGGACCGCTAAGGCCCTCGCTGACATGTTTGTTGAACGACCTGCCCATTTGAACACTGCCCCCTTTTCTGAGGCTCATATCATGCGTTTTACATTGCCTACCCTTGCTCTAGGTCTTCTCTTGTCTCAATGCGCGTTGGCTGCAGGCGATGGTACTGCCGCAGTCGGCGGCGGCCTGGGTGGCGCCTTGGGTAATGTCATCGGCCAGCAAATCGGCGGCAGCACAGGCGCAGCGATCGGTGCCGGTGTCGGCGGCGCGGCCGGCAGTGCTGTCGGCGCCAAGAAAGGCAACCGCACCGAAGCCGCCCTGGGTGGCGGGCTCGGTTCTGCGGGCGGCTCGATCATCGGTCACCAGATCGGCGGTTCCACCGGCTCCACTATCGGCGCAGGCCTCGGTGGCGCAGCGGGTGGCGCACTGGGTAACCATCTGGGCGACGGTGGCGACAACAACGATGGTGGCAAGCGACACAAGCACAAACGTCACCACAAGCACGATTGATCCCTCGTGACACAAACCCGGCCTGGCGCCGGGTTTTGCGTTTTCTCGACACCCTCTTCACAAACAGTTCACGTCGAGCGTCCTATTCTGGCAACGCTCCTACAGAATCTCCCTTGACCCGCCCAGTGCGGGTTTTTTTATGCCTGCCCGCCCAAAAGAATCCTGCCTGGATGTGCGCCTGCTGGAAAAATGCACTCGACCTGTTAATGGCATATTTTTATGCTTTAATTGATATTGCAAGGTCATCCATGCCACGAGGATTCCGTCATGAACATCAAGATTCTGGCAATGCTGTTGCTCGCGCTCTGCGTACAACCCGCCTGGAGTGCGTCATACGGTGAACCTGCCAACCACACTGCAAAACCTGTCGCCAGTGAGCCCGCTGCACTTAGCACACGCTTGGCATTACGGGACTTGTGGGTCGAACATATCTTCTGGATCAGAAACTACGCGATTGCCAACCAGGCCGGCGACAGCAAGCAAGCCACAGTCGCCAGTACAGAAGTCGTCGCAAATGCTACCCGTATTGCCAACAGCCTGGCACCGCTCTATGGCCAACCCGCCGCTGATCAGTTGCTCAAACTGCTGGCGGGGCACTGGGGGGCAGTGAAACACTACAGTGACGCAACGGTAAGTAAGAATGCCGCGGGCAAGGACACCGCCGTAAACGAGCTCACCAGCAATGCCAAAGCGATAGCTGCGTTCCTGGCCAAGGCCAACCCAAACCTGCCTGAAGCTTCGTTGGTGGCCATGCTCAGTGCTCATGGCGGGCATCATGTAGCCCAGATCGATCAATTGGCCATGAAGGACTACGCTGCCGAAGCCAAAACCTGGATGGCTATGCGCGAACATATCCTGACATTGGCCGATACCCTCACCGCCGCACTGGTCAAACAGTTCCCGGACAAGTTCTGAGCAAGCCGCGCGGGGTGTCTCTGGCGCCTCGCCCGAACTTATCGAGTGGAGATCCAACTAAATGCTTCAAGGATTGGGCCGCACCCAACAGGACCTGCTCAGCGCCCTGCTCTATCAGCCTTCCGGCATGAGCATCGATGAGCTGGCGCATGCCCTGACGATCACACGCACCGCTGTGCGTCAGCACTTGGCCGCACTGGAGCGCGACGGCCTGGTCGCACGCGGGCAAACGCGACCGACCGGCAGAAGACCCGAGCAGTTGCACCAACTGACTGACCGGGGCAAGGAGCTGTTTCCCCGCCAGTACCACCTGCTGGCCAGCCTGGTCATTGGTGAGGTTGCCACGCTCGTCGGCCATGACGGCCTGATCACCCTGATGCGCAATCTGGGTAGCAAGATGGCAGCCGACCTTGAACAACAGGCGATTAAAGAAGAAAAAATCGTCGAACACATGAACAACGCAGGCTATGAAGCCAACGTCTTTTTCCGTTCCGGTGGCGAAAAAGAAATTGTCGCGCACAACTGTGTCTTCCATCACCTGGCCGAAACCCACCCCGAGGTCTGCGAACTGGATCTGGCATTGATCGGCAGCCTGGGACACAGCACGGTTGAACACCTGACGTGCATGGTTCGGGGGGCAACAGTGTGCACATTTCATCTGAAGCCATTCACCGCCACCCTGAAGAACGACGCGACGAGCGGTTGATCCGATCAGGCGAACAAAGCGTTTGCGGGGCACATTACCCCCATCAATGGGTGACCCGCTGATGGGGGGCATGGCGTATTTTTGCCAAAAAACATGCTCTACCCTGAAGAGCACCTAACCCGAAACCAGCCCCCAGAGGCTTTACAGCCTGGTACCTAGCAGGTGTCGTCACGCCCCGCCTTTGTCATCGCCTGGCTCTGCGCCTCGATGAACACCGTGGTCATCGCCCGGTTCGTTTGCGCTGTGTACACCATGGTCGTCACCCGGCTCATTAGCGCTGTGTACCCCATGATCATCTCCAGGCTCGGAATGAGCCCCCGAACGCCCTGACGACGAGGAATGCCCCGAGGCACCCTCACCACTATGGTGGCCGCCATCGCCACTGTGACCGCTACCGTGGCCACTGCCGCTACCATGACCACCGCCACTACCATGACCACCGCCATGACCACCGCCACTACCGCCGCCGTGCCCTCCTCCGCCGCTGCCTCCACCGTGACCACCACCACCACCACCACCACCACCACCACCACCATGGCCGCCACCGCCACCGCCGCCATCCTTGGCATACACCGACGAAAACCCGGATACCGTGTCAGGGATGAGCACGGTTGACGCGGATAGAGCCGCACCCATCGCCAGAGCCAAAACAGACTTAGAGATAGACATATGAACCTCCACTTTGACGCGCTGATGTAAGGACAGCAGGAAGGTCTGGAGCAAGGTACGGGCCAACAATGGAAAACCGGAAATCCTTCTGGGAGGCATGCAACTGTATGACTGAAATCAGGCCAACCATGAGTAGGAAGTTTCAACGTGAAGATGAAAATTCAAACCTGACTGAGTATTCTGACCGGCGGCACTCCGCGGCCAGCAAGCGCCAGGTGACAGCACCTGACGATGTTTTGAGAGGTAGGAATGGGCACCAGGAAATCAACCAGTGAACTGAAGCGCGACCTGAAAGCGGTTGCATCAAACCTGGAACGAACCGCCGGGGAAATCAGCAAACTCGCCGAGCGGGTCAAAGACGTCGATGTTGTGGCGGTACTGCACTTGATGAATCGTCTGTACAAGGATTCTGACAGGCTGAAAGCCTACGCAGACGAGATCAAAGAAGGAAAAATCGTACGGGGCAAGTCAGATTAAACCCCAACAGGCGTATCCTGTCTTGAACCAGACACTGTTCTGGCCGGCAGATACCGATGGAGATGTTCATGCTTGGTGTAACGGACTACAGCGCTTTTGTCATTGCCTTCATTATCTTGCTGGCCATCCCCGGCCCAGGTAACTTCGCCTTGATCACGTCGACCGGCAAGGGCGGAATAAAAGGCGGGCTCGCGGCCACCTTCGGCGTCATCTTCGGTGACCAGGTGTTGTTGTGGCTGGCGGTCGCGGGCGTTGCGGCACTGTTGAACACCTACCCGGCAGCCTTCCATCTGGTGCAGTGGCTCGGTGCAGCCTACCTGGCCTGGCTGGGCGCACGGATGCTGCTGGCAAAACCGGGAACAGCCCCTCTCCGGCAGATGAAGCCCAACCGTTACCTGCGCCAAACCCTGATGATCACGCTGCTTAACCCCAAGGCCATCGTCTTCTACATGGCGTTTTTTCCGCTGTTCGTCGATCCGGTACGCCACCAGGGACTGGTGACGTTTGCCTTCATGGCCGTGACAATCGCGGTGCTCACGCTTCTGTATGGCCTGATAGCGGTGCTGCTGACTCACTTTCTGGCCGAGCGTTTGCGTGCAAATCCGAAGGTATCCAGTGCCCTGGAAAAACTGGCAGGCGCATGCCTGCTGGGATTTGGCATCAAACTGGCAGTACTTCGCTGAAGCGCAGCCTGTTTCAAATACCTCGAGTCACCGTCATAAAAAAAGCCGCCAGCGACCGGGCTGGCGGCTAAACATAGCGCAATGAAGATAGTGCCGTCGCCACCGAGGGACCTCTCCCAAGTGACTGCAAGAGTATCTCCTGAACCCGCGTACGGTGCTTGTTCATGCCTGCCAAAGGCGTTGTAGCTGCGTGCCACGCGCAAACCTCAGCAGCGCCCATCAAAAACGTAGATATTTTTAGTTTTTAGCGATACTTTTAACCGCTTGGCGACCTGAACCGCTGATCCGTCGTCGCCATGCCGAAGTTCTGCCAGCCACATCAGGCCCCCTGTCTCGCTCAAGCGCTGACAGACCACACATTATAAAAAGCCTCGCTGCGTGCATTTCACACCACCAGGGTCTTAGTCGGAGACTAAACGCCGTGCTGCAAAACCTGAAATTCAGCCACAAGATCCTGATCGCTGCCTCATTGGTGGTGATCGCCATTCTCTCGCTGTTCTCGGTTTACAACGATGTTCGCCAAGGCGCCTACATCGAGAACGAACTGCGGGGTGACCTGCAGAACAACGGAACACTCACCGCACAGAACATCCAGAGCTGGCTCTCCGGACGCGTCGCCCTGCTTGAGTCGATGCAGCAAAACATCGAGCGCGACCTGAGTGATGACTCAATCATGGCAGCCATGTCATTGAAAGCCATCCGTCAGGCATTCGAACTGGCCTACATCGGAACCCAGGCAGATGGCCGCTTCCTGGCCAACAAGCCGACGGACCTGGGCAAAGACTATGACCCACGGGTCCGCCCTTGGTACAAAGAGGCCGAGACTGCAGGCCAGGCCATACTGACCAACCCCTACATGGACCTGGTGAGCAATGAGCTGGTGATGTCGATCACCGCACCTGTGCGGCACGACGGGCGCCTGGCCGGTATCACCGGTGTAGACCTCAGCCTGAAGACCATGACGGACATGATCAATGCCCTCGACTTCAATGGCACCGGCTATGCCTTCCTGGTCAGCAGGGACGGTACGATTCTGGTCCACCAGGACCGCAAACTGGTCATGAAATCGCTGAAGGATCTGTACCCGAACCATACCCCGGGTATCGACCAGCGCTTCGCCGAAGCTGAAGAGAATGGCAAACCCCGCATCGTCAGCTTCACGCCCATCAAGGGCCTGCCCTCAGTCGACTGGTACATTGGCCTGTCAATCGACAAAGACATGGCTTACAGCCAACAACGAGAGTTTCGTGCCAGCGCACTGATCGCCAGCATTGTGGCGGTCGTGGTGATCATCGCCCTGCTGGGGATGCTGATCCAGGTGCTCATGAAACCCCTGAACAACCTTTCTCGCGCAATGGAAAACATCGCCCAAGGCGAAGGCGACCTGACCCGGCGAATCGATGTGCAATCGCGCGATGAGTTCGGCCAACTGGCCATCGCCTTCAACCGCTTCGTTGAGCGCATCCATGGGTCTATCCGCGAGGTGGCGTCTACCACGGCTCAGGTCAACAACGTCGTCAAGCAAGTGATCCGATCGTCAGAGTCGTCGATGAGCAGTTCTGACGAGCAAAGCCAACGCACCAACAGTGTCGCCGCGGCGATCAACGAACTGGGCGCCGCAGCCCAGGAGATTGCGCGCAACGCGGCAGATGCGTCACGCCAGGCGTCAGGCGCCAGCCTGCAAGCCGAGGACGGAGGCCAGGTCGTGGCCCGAACCCTCCAGGCCATGAGCGAGCTGTCCTCGAAGATCAGTGCGTCGTGCCTCAATATCGAGACCCTGAACAACCGTACCGTCGACATCGGTCGAATCCTCGAGGTGATCAAGGGCATTTCCGAACAGACCAATTTGCTGGCCCTGAACGCGGCCATCGAAGCGGCTCGGGCGGGTGAGGCAGGACGTGGCTTTGCCGTGGTGGCGGACGAAGTACGCAGCCTGGCACATCGTACCCAGGAGTCCGCACAGGAAATCCAGACGATGATTCAAGAGTTGCAGGTCGGCGCACGCGAAGCCGTGGCAACCATGACGGAAAGCCAGCAACACAGCGAGGAAAGCGTGACGATTGCCAATCAGGCGGGCGAACACCTGAATGGCGTAACCGGCCGCATCGTGGAAATCGACGGGATGAACCAGTCCGTCGCGGCGGCAACAGAGGAGCAGACCTCGGTCATCGAGTCACTCAACGTCGACATCATCGAGATCAACAGCCTCAACCAACAAGGCATCTCCAACCTCAATGCAACGTTGCAAGCCTGCAAGGCGCTAGACGAACAGGCAGAACGCCTGAAGAGCCTGGTGGACAGCTTCCGCATCTGATCTGATCGACAGGGGCGCCCGTGCGCCCCTGCATCACTGCCCGAGCGTGTCAGGAAGCCGGGACAAGCGATACCGCCTTCCCCAACCCTTCACGCTGCATGACCTCAAGAATGATCGGCACCGGCGACATCAGGTGGTTACGCATCATGGTAGTCGCGCGCTCCGTGTCCCGCGCCAGGATCGCTTCAACCAGCGCGGCATGCTCCTTGCGCTTGATCTCCAACGCTTCCTCCGAGAACACCGTCTGGGTCAACCACAGATGGCGGTAGCGCTCGGCCTGATCGAACAGGTAGGTGCGCACCTGCAACAAGTGCTTGGAACCGCAGCCTGCGGCGATGGCGCTATGAAAAGCCTTGTGCCGCATATCCCAGACATCGAGGACTTTTTCGCGGGTTTGTACATCCATCACTTTGGACAAGGTATGGGACTGGGCCACGACCTGCGCTTCCCACGCATCATCACCGCGCTCGATGGCGAGGCCCACGATCATGGCTTCAAGGTTCGCGCGAGCATCATAGATATCCTGAAGCTCTTGCAGCGACATGGACGCAACCCGATAGCCCTTCTGGCTGATAACCACCACCAGATGCTCTGCCACGAGCTGCGACAGCGCCTCGCGTAGCGGGCCGACGCCCAGGTCATAGCGCTCCTTGAGCCCGCTCATGAGCAGCTTTTCACCCGGCTTGAAAACGCCGCGAATGATGTCGTGCTTAAGCCGCTCGTACCCACTGAATGCAGAGTTATGCCTGGGGGCGAGGCTTTCCAAGGTACTGCTCCTGAACTCAAAAAAATCAATCATACCCAAACCGCTTGCAGCGGAAAAACATTAGACAAAAAGATTATCTGTCGCTCAAATTGAAAAATGTAGACATTTTTAATTTGTAGCGATATTTTACTCCTGCCTGATCCAGATCATTGCTGGAAGACGCCTTTTACTACCTCTGCCAGGAGCCTCCATGAACGCCTTCACTCACATTCAAGACCCCGTTATGCCGCTTCCGGTAGAGACCAAGGGCTTTACCGTCAGCCCGTCCAAGCAGTCTCCGCGCCTGCTGGAACTGACCTTCAGCAAGGAAGTCGTCGACGCCTTCGTCAGCGCCGTAGCCCAATGGCCGGTACAGGCGCTGGAGTACAAGTCGTTCCTGCGTTTCCGCGTCGGCCAGATCCTCGACGAACTGTGTGAAGGCACACTGCGTCCGGTACTGCTGAACACCATCCTGGACCGCGCTACCGGCGGCATGCTGGTCACCCCGCAGGGCCTGTGTGACGTGACCCAGGCCGACGACATGGTCAAGTTCTCCTCGGCCATCGCGCACCTGATCGGTCGCTCGAACTTCGATGCCATGAGCGGTCAGTTCTACGCCCGCTTCGTGGTAGTCAACACCGACAACTCCGACAGCTACCTGCGTCAGCCTCACCGTGTAATGGAACTGCACAACGACGGCACCTTCGTCAAAGAGCACACCGACTACGTGCTGATGATGAAGATCGACGAGCAGAACATGGTCGGTGGCAACACCCTGCTGCTGCACCTGGACGACTGGGAAGACATCGACCACTACTTCTCTCACCCACTGGCGCGCCGTGAGATGCGTTTCACCGCACCACCGAGCAAGAACGTGCGTGAAGATGTCTTCCACCCGGTGTTTGACAATGACGACCAGGGCCGTCCAACCATGCGCTACATCGACCAGTTCGTGCAGCCGCAGGACTTCGAGGAAGGCATCTGGCTGAACGCCATGTCCGAGTCGATCGAAGGTAGCCAGAAGAAGCTTTCGGTACCGGTACCGGTTGGCAGCTTCGTACTGATCAACAACATGTTCTGGCTGCACGGTCGTGATCGTTTCACCCCGCACCCGGAACTGCGTCGTGAACTGATGCGTCAGCGCGGCTACATCAGCTATCAGAAGACCCTGTACAAGCGCGGCCAATAATGCGCGCAACACGCTGAAGCGACGAGGCCACCACCGGGTGGCCTTCGTCGTCTCTCCAATAAACCTAATTCAGGTGGGTGCAGGCTAATGGCTATGTACGACTTCATTATCATCGGTGGCGGCATCGTGGGTATGTCCACGGCCATGCAACTGATCCAGGTTTACCCCGACGCAAAAATCCTTTTGCTGGAAAAAGAATCCGGCCCGGCCAAACACCAGACCGGCCATAACAGTGGCGTGATTCATGCCGGCGTCTATTACACCCCCGGCAGCCTGAAGGCGCGCTTCTGCCTGGAAGGCAACAAGGCCACCAAGGCGTTCTGCGACAAGCACGGCATCCGCTATGACGAGTGCGGCAAGCTGCTGGTGGCAACCAACGAGTTGGAAATGCAGCGCATGAGTGCGCTGTGGGACCGCACCGAAGCCAATGGCTTGAAACGCGAGTGGCTGAGCGCTGAAGAACTGCACGAACGCGAGCCGAACATTGTCGGCATGGGTGGCATCTTCGTGCCGTCCAGCGGCATCGTGAACTACGCACAAGTGACCGCCGCCATGGGGCGCGAGTTCGAAGCGGCCGGTGGCGAAATCCGCTACAACAGTGAAGTGAACGGCATCGACGAACGTGCGGATGAAGTGCTGGTGCGCACCGACGGCCACGAGTACCACGGACGCTTCCTGATCACCTGCTCGGGCCTGATGGCCGACCGCGTGGTGCGCATGCTGGGGGTCAAGCCGAACTTCATCATCTGCCCGTTCCGTGGCGAGTACTACCTGCTGCCCAAGCAGCACAACCAGATCGTCAACCACCTGATCTACCCGATCCCGGACCCGTCCATGCCGTTCCTCGGCGTACACCTGACCCGGATGATCGATGGCACCGTCACTGTCGGGCCGAACGCGGTGCTGGCGATGAAGCGCGAAGGCTATCGCAAGACCGACATTTCGATTCCCGACCTGTTCGAAACCCTGACGACCCCGGGCATCCTCAAGGTACTGATGAAGAACCTGCGCCCGGGCCTGATCGAGATGAAGAACTCGATGTTCAAGGGTGGCTACCTGAAAGAAGTGCAGAAGTACTGCCCAAGCATCGTCAAGAGCGACCTTACCGCCTACCCGGCCGGTGTGCGCGCGCAGGCCGTTTCGCTGGATGGCAAGTTGATCGACGACTTCCTGTTCGTGAACACCAAACGCAGCATCAGCGTGTGTAACGCGCCTTCTCCTGCCGCGACCTCGGCCATCCCTATCGGCGCCCACATCGTCGACAAGGTACGCGAACAGCTTTCCAGTCAGGGCGCCAGCTTCGTCAAGCCCGCCAATACCGCCCGGCCTGCCGTGGCAGCGGCATCCGCCGCGACCAAGTAACGAGGAACTCAACGTGCAACTCAACGATTTGAAACTGTTTCGCCAACACGCTTACATCGACGGCGCCTGGGTAGAAGCCGACAACGGCCAGACCATCACGGTCACTAACCCGGCCACAGGCGAAACGATCGGCACCGTGCCGAAGATGGGCGCGGCCGAAACCCGTCGTGCCATCGAAGCCGCGGACCGCGCGCTGCCGGCCTGGCGTGCACTGACCGCCAAGGAACGTGCGGTCAAGCTGCGTAAATGGTTTGAATTGATGATGGCCAACCAGGAAGACCTGGCCCGTCTGATGACCCTGGAACAGGGTAAGCCACTGACCGAGTCGAAAGGCGAGATCGCCTACGCTGCATCGTTCCTGGAATGGTTCGGTGAAGAAGCCAAGCGCATCTACGGCGACATGATTCCTGGGCATCAGGTCGACAAGCGCCTGATGGTGCTCAAGCAGCCTATTGGTGTAACGGCAGCGATCACCCCGTGGAACTTCCCTTCGGCAATGATCACCCGCAAAGCCGGCCCGGCACTGGCCGCCGGTTGCACCATGGTGCTCAAGCCTGCCTCCCAGACCCCCTACTCGGCACTGGCACTGGCTGAACTGGCCGAGCGCGCCGGCATTCCAAAAGGCGTGTTCAGCGTTGTCACTGGCAGCGCGGGTGAAGTCGGTGGCGAGCTGACCGGCAACCCGATCGTGCGCAAGGTGACCTTCACCGGCTCGACCGAAATCGGTCGCCAGCTGATGGTCGAATGCGCCAAGGACATCAAGAAAGTCTCCCTGGAGCTGGGTGGTAACGCGCCCTTCATCGTGTTTGACGATGCCGACCTGGACGCGGCTGTCGACGGTGCGCTGATTTCCAAATACCGCAACAACGGCCAGACCTGCGTCTGCGCCAACCGCCTGTACATTCAGGACGGTGTCTACGATGCCTTCGTCGAAAAACTCACCGCAGCCGTCGCCAAGCTCAACATCGGCAACGGTCTGGAAAATGGCATCACCACCGGCCCGCTGATCGACGCCAAGGCCCTGGCCAAAGTCCAGGAGCACATCGACGACGCCGTTAGCAAAGGCGCTCGCGTCGTTGCAGGCGGCAAGCCGCATGCACTGGGTGGCACCTTCTTCGAGCCGACGATTCTGGTCGACGTACCGCGTAACGCCGCGGTAGCCAAGGAAGAGACCTTCGGCCCACTGGCACCGCTGTTCCGCTTCAAGGACGAGGCCGAAGTCATTGCCATGGCCAACGACACCGAGTTCGGCCTGGCGTCCTACTTCTATGCCCGTGACCTGAGCCGGGTGTTCCGTGTCGGCGAAGCCCTGGAATACGGCATCGTCGGAATCAACACCGGCATCATCTCCAACGAAGTGGCCCCGTTCGGCGGCATCAAGGCTTCGGGGTTGGGCCGTGAAGGTTCCAAGTACGGCATCGAGGACTACCTGGAAATCAAGTACCTCTGCATCGGTATCTGAACCTTTCCTTTCTACATCGGACAAGACCGCAACCCGTTGCGGTTTATGAGGTAATAATGAGCGACACCAACCAATCGCTGCAGCAACGTCGTCTGGACGCCATCCCACGTGGCGTCGGGCAGATCCACCAGATCTTCGCCGAGCGCGCAGAAAACGCTACTGTCTGGGATGTCGAAGGCCGTGAGTACCTCGACTTCGCAGGCGGCATTGCCGTGCTGAACACCGGCCACCTGCACCCAAAAGTCATGGCTGCCGTGCAAGCACAACAAGCCAAACTGACCCACACCTGCTTCCACGTGTTCGCCTACAAGCCTTACGTCGAACTGTGCGAGAAACTCAACACGCTGGTACCAGGCAACTTCGCGAAGAAGACCCTGCTGGTCACCACCGGTGCTGAAGCCGTCGAAAACGCCATCAAGATCGCCCGTGCTGCCACCGGCCGTACCGGTGTCATCGCCTTCACCGGCGCCTACCATGGCCGTACCCACTACACCCTGTCGCTGACCGGCAAGGTAGTGCCCTACTCTGCTGGCATGGGCCTGATGCCAGGCGGCATCTTCCGCGCCCAGTACCCGAATGAACTGCACGGTATCTCTACCGACGAGGCCATCGCCAGCATCGAGCGCATCTTCAAGAACGATGCCCAGCCGAGCGATATCGCCGCGATCATTCTGGAGCCGGTACAGGGTGAAGGCGGTTTCAACGTCGCGCCAAAAGCTTTCATGCAGCGCCTGCGCGCCCTGTGCGACGAGCACGGGATCGTCCTGATCGCTGACGAAGTACAAACCGGCGCCGGTCGTACCGGTACCTTCTTCGCCATGGAACAGATGGGCGTCGCCGCCGATCTGACCACCTTCGCCAAATCCATCGCCGGTGGTTTCCCACTGGCGGGCGTGGCGGGCAAGGCCGAAATCATGGACGCCGTTGCCCCGGGTGGCCTGGGCGGCACCTATGCCGGCAGCCCTGTGTCCTGTGCTGCGGCCCTGGCCGTCATCGAAGCCTTCGAGCAAGAGCACTTGCTGGATCGTGCCAAGGCCGTGGGCGAAATCCTCGGCACCGGCCTGCGCAAGATCGCTGAGCAGCATTCCAGCATTCTTGAAGTGCGGACCCTCGGCGCCATGGTTGCCGTGGAGCTGTGCGAAGGTGGCGACGTACACAAGCCGGCCGCTGAACTGACCGGCAAGATTGTTGCCCTCGCTCGCGAGAAAGGTCTGATCCTGCTGTCGTGCGGTACTTACTACAACGTCCTGCGCATCCTCGTACCTCTGACCGTCAGCGACGAGGACCTTGCTCGCGGTCTGACGATCATCGGTGAGTGCTTCAACGAACTGGCGTAAGACCTCCACTTGTCGTTGCCCACGTGAACACGAAACAGCAGGGTGGCCGCACTACGCGTGCAGCGGCCGCCCTGCGTTCACGCGGGCAACGACATCGCGTTAAAAAGGTAAGACCATGAACAACAAACATAAAAACAACTTGAGTCACGGGCTTAAATCCCGTCATGTCACCATGCTCTCGATTGCCGGGGTGATTGGCGCCGGGCTGTTCGTCGGCTCCGGACGTGCGATTGCCGAAGCCGGCCCAGGGGCTGTTCTGGCCTATGTCTTTGCCGGCATTCTGGTCATGCTGGTGATGCGCATGCTCGCCGAAATGGCCGTTGCGTCGCCGGATACCGGTTCGTTTTCCACCTATGCAGACCGCGCCATCGGCAAATGGGCGGGGTTCAGCATCGGCTGGTTGTACTGGTGGTTCTGGGTACTGATCATTCCGATCGAAGCCAACATCGCCGCCACCATCATCAACACCTGGGTGCCCGAGTGGGATATCTGGGTACTGTCCCTGATCATCACCCTGGTGCTGACCGCGACCAACCTGGCCAGCGTGAAGAACTATGGCGAATTCGAGTTCTGGCTCGCATTGGTCAAGGTACTCGCCATCGTCGGTTTCATCGCACTGGGCGCCTGCGCCATTTTCGGGCTGCTGCCCGATGCCCCGGTCAGCGGCGTTTCGCGCCTGTGGGACAATGGCGGCTTCATGCCTAACGGCTTCGGCGCAGTCATCAGTGCCATGCTGATCACCATGTTCTCGTTCCTTGGCGCCGAGGTGGTGACCATTGCGGCCGCCGAATCCGACGCGGCCGAGAAGCAGATCTCCCGGGCCACCAATTCGGTGATCTGGCGGATTACGCTGTTCTACATCCTGTCGATTTTCATCGTCGTAGCCCTGGTACCCTGGAACGATCCGCGCCTGGCCTCCCAAGGCTCCTACGTAACCGTACTGGAAATCCTGGGTGTTCCGCACGCCAAGCTGCTGATCGACGTGGTCGTACTGACCTCGGTGACCAGTTGCCTGAACTCCTCGCTGTACACCGCCTCGCGCATGCTCTTCTCCCTCAGCAAACGTGGTGAAGCACCGGCCTGCGCCCGTTACACCAACAGCATCGGCACACCGATCTATGCCGTGTTGCTGTCTACCGGCGCGGCGTTCCTGACGGTCATCGCCAACTACCTGGTGCCCTCCAAGGTATTCGGCTTCCTGATGGCAAGCTCCGGCACCATTGCCCTGCTGGTCTATCTGGTCATCGCCATCTCGCAACTGCGTATGCGCAAGAAGCTGATCGCCGAAGGCAAGACGCTCAACTACCGCATGTGGCTTTTCCCGTGGCTGACCTGGGGCGTGATCCTGTTCATCAGCGCCGTGCTCATCGTGATGCTGTTCCGTCCCGATCATCAGCTTGAAGTCATCTCCACTGGCGTATTGAGCCTGTTGGTGGTCTGTTCGGGCTTGTTGGTCAGCCGTCGCCATGCCAAAGCCAAGGCCTTGGCTACCGCACAAAGTGGCATCCCTGTCGCGCTGGGGCGCTGACAGGTCCATTTACCTATTTGATGAGTGTTGACGAATGAGCAAGCAAACACTGTCGTTGGCTGAAAAAGATGTCCAGCATCAACTGCACCCCTACACCGATGCCCGCATGCACGAAGAGCTTGGCCCGCTGATCATTGAGCGCGGCGAAGGCATCTATGTGTATGACGACCAGGGTAAGCAATACATTGAGGCCATGTCCGGCCTGTGGAGCGCTGCCCTGGGGTTCAATAACGAACGCCTGATCAAGGCCGCCGAGCAGCAATTGCGCACGCTGCCGTTCTACCACCTGTTCAGCCACAAGGCCCATGCCCCCAGCATCGAGCTGGCGGACAAGCTGATCGAAATGGCGCCGGTCCCGATGAGCAAGGTGTTCTTCACCAACTCGGGCTCCGAAGCCAACGATACCGTGGTCAAGCTGATCTGGTACCGCAACAACGCCATTGGCAAGCCGGCCAAGAAGAAATTCATCAGCCGCCTCAACGGCTACCACGGCATCACCATCGTCAGCGCCAGCCTGACCGGCTTACCGGCCAACCAGCGCGGCTTTGACGTGCCGTTGCCGGGCTTCTTCCACGTCGGCGCACCACATCATTACCGCCATGCGCTGCCAGGCGAAACCGAAGAACAGTTTGCCGACCGTCTCGCCGCCGAGCTGGAAAGCCTGATCCTGCGTGAAGGTCCGGAAACCGTCGCCGCCTTCTATGGCGAGCCCTTGATGGGGGCCGGTGGCGTCATTGTGCCGCCACGCACCTACTGGGAAAAAATCCAGGCGGTCTGCCGCAAATATGACGTACTGGTCGTCGCCGACGAAGTGATCTGCGGGTTCGGCCGTACCGGCAACCTGTTCGGCAGCCAGACCTTCGGTATCAAACCAGACGTGATGGTGTTGTCCAAACAGCTGTCTTCGTCCTACCAGCCGATCTCGGCGATCCTGATCAACGATGCGCTGTACCAGGGCATTGCTGACCAAAGCCATTCGCTGGGCACCCTTGGCCATGGTTTCACCGCCAGTGGCCATCCGGTTGCGGCGGCGGTTGCGCTGGAAAACGTGAAGATCATCGAAGAACAGAACCTGGTCGAGCATGCTGCGGCCATGGGCGCGATTCTTCATGAGGGTCTGAACCAATTCGCCGACCACCCACGGGTGGGCGAAATCCGTGGCCGTGGCCTGATTGCGGCGGTCGAACTGGTTGCCGACCGCGAGCTCAAGACCCCGTTCGAGGTCACCGGCAAACTGGGACGCTTCCTGGCCGGTCGCGCCCAGGCGCACGGCATGATTACCCGTAACATGGGTGATGCGATTGCCTTCTGCCCGCCATTGATTTCCAGCGAAGCGGAGATCCGCCTGATCGTCGAGCGCTTTGCCCGTTCGCTTGACGAGACGGAGCACTGGTTCAACGCCAGCCGCTAAGTCACCGTCATACGCCAGGAAGGCATGTGAACGACAAACCCCCGCTTTTTAGCGGGGGTTTGTTTTTCCAGGCTGAATCCCACAGCGATCCCCACAGAACACTGCATTTCCTGTAGGAGCGGGACTTGCCCGCGATGACTTCAGCGCGGTGTCAGCACGTCCGCGGCGCCTGCATCGCGGGCAAGCCCGGCTCCTACAGGCTGCGTGGGCTCTGTTGGAGCTGGCTTGCCTGCGATGGCTTCAGCGCGGTGTCAGCACGTCCGCGGCGTCTGCATCGCGGGCGAGCCCGGCTCCTACAGGTTACGCGGGCTCTGTTGGAGCTGGCTGGCCTGCGATGGCGTCGGTGGGGTGTCAGTGAGTGCGCGGTGCCTGCATCGCGGGCAAGCCCGGCTCCTACAGCTGGCGCGGGGCCTGTTGGAGCTGGCTTGCCTGCGATGACCTCGGCGCGGTGTCAGTGAGTGCGCGGCGTCTGCATCGCGGGCAAGCCCGGCTCCTACAGGTTACGCGGGCTCTGTTGGAGCTGGCTGGCCTGCGATGGCGTCGGTGGGGTGTCAGCGAGTTCGCGGCGTTTGTATCGCGGGCAAGCCCGGCTCCTACAGCTGGCGCGGGCTCTGTTGGAGCTGGCTTGCCTGCGATGGCCTCGGTGGGGTGACCGTGAGTTCGCGGCGTCTGCATCGCGGGCGAGCCCGGCTCCTACAGGTTACGCGGGCTCTGTTGGAGCTGGCTGGCCTGCGATGGCGTCGGTGGGGTGTCAGTGAGTGCGCGGTGCCTGCATCGCGGGCGAGCCCGGCTCCTACAGGTTACGCGGGCTCTATTGGAGCTGGCTTGCCTGCGATGGCGTCGGTGGGGTATCCGTGAGTTCGCGGCGCCCGCATCGCGGGCAAGCCCGGCTCCTACAGGTTACGCGGGCTCTGTTGGAGCTGGCTTGCCTGCGATGGCGTCGGTGGGGTGTCAGTGAGTGCGCGGTGCCTGCATCGCGGGCAAGCCCGGCTCCTACAGGTTACGCGGGCTCTGTTGGAGCTGGCTTGCCTGCGATGGCGTCGGTGGGGTGTCAGTGAGTGCGCGGTGCCTGCATCGCGGGCAAGCCCGGCTCCTACAGGTTACGCGGGCTCTATTGGAGCTGGCTTGCCTGCGATGGCGTCGGTGGGGTATCCGTGAGTTCGCGGCGCCTGCATCGCGGGCAAGCCCGGCTCCTACAGCTGGCGCGGGCTCTGTTGGAGCTGGCTTGCCTGCGATGGCGTCGGTGGGGTGTCAGTGAGTGCGCGGCGTCTGCATCGCGGGCAAGCCCGGCTCCTACAGCTTGCGCGGGCTCTGTTGGAGCTGGCTTGCCTGCGATGGCGTCGGTGGGGTGTTAGTGGGTTCGCGCCGTTTGCATCGCGGGCAAGCCCGGCTCCTACAGGCTGCGCGGGCTTTGTTGGAGCTGGCTTGCCTGCGATAGCGTCGGTGGGGTGTCAGCACGTCCGCGGCGTCTGCATCGCGGGCAAGACCGGCTCCTACAGGTTACGCGAGCTCTGTTGGAGCTGGCTTGCCTGCGATGGCGTCGGTGGGGTGTCAGTGAGTGCGCGGCGTCTGCATCGCGGGCAAGCCCGGCTCCTACAGCTGGCGCGGGGCCTGTTGGAGCTGGCTTGCCTGCGATGACCTCGGCGCGGTGTCAGTGAGTGCGCGGCGTTTGCATCGTTGGCAAGCCAATGCTCCACAGGGTCTCAATGCGCTGACCTGCAAAAGACAGTGCAGCCAAGCACAATTATTGAGCGGATGAGCCTTTTTATAATCGCGACTCTTCATACAACAATAAAGAGAAGAGCCATGGCCACACCCATCCCCAAACAGGTCGACAGTACCGACTGCACCGCCTTCGCCGTTCCGGACACGCATCGCCTCAGTAAACTATCGCTAACGATGGCCTGGTGGGGCATCTGCAGCGCGATGTTCTGGCTAGTGGTCTCGGCCACGCTGGCCATGACCTTCGGCACTCAACAGGCCATTATCGGCCTGGTGCTGTCGGTCATCGCCTATGCCGCTATCAACACCGTCATCTCCCGCTATGCAATGAAAACCGGGCTTTCGGTAGCGCTTTTCTCCCGGGTGCTGTTCGGGCGAACCGGTGCAACCCTTGCCACACTGATCTTCTTCGCCACGGCCACCTACTACAGCGTCTTTGAAGGTTCGGTCATTGCCATCGCCATTCATGACTACGTGTCGTCAATGTCGTTGAATCAGGCCTACCTGTTGGTTGTGCTGTACAGCGTGCCGTTGATCTTCGGCAGCGTGCAAAACTGGATGGACAAGCTCAACGGGGTGCTGTTGCCTTTTTACCTGGTGGGCCTGGTTGCGTTGGTGATCATGACCATCGCCGAATACGGCTACAGCTCGGCGTGGTTGCACATGGGGCCGGCAAGCGGCCCGGTGGAAAACGGCTGGTGGCAGTGTTTCAGCTACTTCATGGGCGTGTGGATCCTGATGATGTACACCTGGGACTATGCCCGGTTCGGCCGTAAACAGGACGTGTCCTTCCACAGCCGATTCAACTTCGGCCTGCCGTTCTACACCTTTACCTTTCTCATCAACGGCCTGGTGGGAATCTTCATTGCCGGGACGATTCCCACGCCAGGAGGGCTGACAGAAGTTTCGGTCGTGAAGGCGATCGTCGAGCTGATGGGGGTGTGGGGCCTGATTTTCGTCTGGGTAAGCCAAACACGCATCAACTCGGCAAACTTCTTCCTGGCGGCGACCAACATGCAAGCCTTCTTTGGCCGCCTGGGCTTGGCCAGGGTGCCTTACATCGCGTGGGCAGTCGCGGTGGGCGCATTGGTTTACGCACTGATGCGCTTGAACGTGTTCGACTACATCCTGCAGGCGTTGGCTTACCAGAGCATCTTTGTCGTGGCCTGGGTGGCGATTGCACTGGCGCATATTTTCTCGCCCAAGTACCACCAACTGTTCGACGGCAAGATCGAGTATGAACTGGAACGTGTCAGCGCGATAAACCCTTGCGGTCTTGGCGCCTGGTTCTTCGCCGCCGGGCTAGGGATTCTCCTGCTCAACTCGGGCAGCGCCACGCTCGCCACTTTTTCTGCCCCGGTGACGTTCATCAGTGCCTTTGCTGCCTATTGGCTGTTGCTCAACAGTGCCAAACGCAGCTGGTTCGTTCGACCGCACTGTTCCTGACAACCACTTCACACCACCCCTTTTCAGCACCTGAAAGCGCTTTACCTCCCCGAGCCGCGGGATGACTGCGGTTCGGCTTTTTTACGCGCCTGAAACAACAATAAGACCCAAGGACATACACATGCGTTCAGTGAACTATCGCACGGTGACGGCTGCAGTTTTTGCACAACTACTGACCCTGTACGGCGCTCCCGCGTTTGCCGTGGCCATCAACGAAAACCTGGATATTGGCGGCGCCATCCGTGCGCGTGTTGACTACGACCCGGATCAAGACCTGGAAAAAATCAGCTTCGATACGTTTTTCCTGACCGCCACCTACACCTCCAGCAGTTGGATAGGCGCCGCGAAATACCGCTTCTACGGAGATGCCTACCCCTTTTCCTACACAGACAGCATCGGCGACATCTCTTTTCCCGAGTACGCCTGGCTAGGCTACAAATTCAACGATTCGCAACAGGTACAGGTCGGCCTGAACCACATTCCGTTTGGCTTGCAGCCCTACTTCGGCAGCCCCTTCTTTGAATCGCTGGGCAATGTGATCGGGTTGGAGGACATTCAGGACCTGGGCATCAAGTACATCCAGAACACCCCGGACTGGAACCTGCAGGCCGGTTATTACCTGCGCCCGATTGATCAGGGCCAGGGCACCAGCCGCGGTGGACGTACCTATTCGACCAGCGTCGCCAAGGCCGACACCTATGTGGAGGACGGCAGCAGCAACCAGGAGCGCAATATTGTCGTCGGACGCCTGGCCCGTAACCTGAAGCTCGGCAACTGGCAGTCGGAGGTCGGTGCATCGGCGCTTACTTCGGAACTGGAGAACCGCGACACCCATGACAGCGGTCGACGTAACGCCGTGGCCGTGCATTACATGGGCAAGAACGGCCCTTGGGGCGTTCAACTGCAGGCCACACGCCAGGACATGACGCCGAGAAATCCCGGTAACGACAAGTACGTCACGTTCGGCAGCTATGACGCGACATTCAACGTTGCGGCCAAGGGTGACCTGTATGTGACCGACCTCAGCTATGACATCGCCGGGAAATACGGTTGGTTGTCAGGCATCAAGCTGTACGGCAACTACAGCCTCTTCGACAAGCGCGACAGCGCATTCCATGACTCCCAGCGTTTCATTCTCGGCACGTCGTTCTCACTCAAGGACCTCTGGATAGCCGTGGAGTGGCTGCACGGCAAGAACGACCCGTACATCGGTGGCAGCAGCTTCACCCAGAGCCTGGGCGCGGGTGGCAGCAATCAATGGGAGAACCAGCTTTACACCAACATCGGGTACTACTTCTGACCCCGCCCGGCAGTACCAGTGCCCTCAGTATCAAAAAACAGTGCACGCGGCGACAAGCCTGCCGCCTCGAGGTACGCGTAGCTTTGTGTCGTGGGTCAGGCATCCGTCCTGCCCCACCCAGATAACAACAAGATTCTTGGTGACCCATGAGTACAGTAGATCCGATCACCCTGGCCGTCGTGCGAGGCGCACTCGAAACCGCGCAGCGGGAAATGACCCTGACGCTGGAAAAAACCGGCCGTTCGAGTGTTTTCAACCTGGCACACGACTATTCCAACGCCCTCTTCGACCACCTGCCGGAAATGATCCTGCAAGGCCAGGACATCCCCATACACCTGGGGTCGCTGATCCCCGCGATGAAGTGCGTTGCCGGCTTCTTTGGCGATGACATCCTTGAAGGCGACGTGATCTATCACAACGACCCTGCCTACAATGGCAGTCATATTCTCGACTGCTGCATGTACAAGCCGGTCTTTTACAAAGGGGAACTGGTGTTCTGGACGGTCTGCAAAGGCCACCTGACCGACATCGGTGGCCCGGTACCGGCCGGTTACAACCCGGACGCCAAGGAAATCTACGCCGAAGGCCTGCGTATTCCGCCAGTGAAGCTGTGGTCCAGAGGCCAGCGCCGCGAAGACGTCATCAACCTGTTGCTGACCAACATGCGCGCCCGGGCTTACCAGGAAGGTGATCTGAATGCTCAATACGGTGCTTGCAGTGTCGGCGAGCGGCACTTGATCGAGCTGCTTGACCGCTATGGCGTGGAGCAGGTTCGCGCCTGCATCGCCGAGTTGAAAGACATGGCTGACCGCCATATGCGTGCCTTGCTGCGAGACGTTCCTGACGGTATCTACAGCGGTACGGCGGTGCTTGAAGACTCAGGCCATGGCCTGGGCCAACTGTCGATCACCGCTCAGGTGGAGATTCGCGGTGACGAAGCCCACGTGTTGATCGAAAGCCCGCCACAGGTGCCCTACTTCATCAACTCCTATGCCGGCAACTCGGTCTCCGGGGTGTACCTGGGGCTGATGATGTTTGCCCAGGTGCCACCGCCTTACAACGAAGGGCTCTACCGCTGCGTCAGCGTCGACCTCGGGCCACCAGGCACCCTGTGCAACGCGCAGGAACCGGCACCGCACGTCAACAGCACCACCACGCCCATGGAAACCCTCGCCGACGCCGTGCGCCAGGCGCTTGAGCAAGCCGCACCGGAGCGGGTCACCGCCTCCTGGGGCCACGCCAGCGGCATCAACATTGCCGGTCACGATCCGCGTAACGGCAACGGCGAATACGTGACCATGGTGCTGGCCTCGATCATTTCCGGCGCAGGTGCGAACAAGGAAATGGATGGCTGGCCGGCCTGCGGCCCGCTGTGCTGCTTCGGTGCGCTGATGTCCGGTGATATCGAGCTGCTGGAGTATTCCTACCCGGTGTTGATCCACCGCTACAGCCTGATGACCGACAGCGGTGGCGCCGGGGAATTCAGAGGCGGCTCGGGCACACGCATCGAGATCGAGCCACTGAACCATGCCATGACCGTGGTGGGGTTTGGTGAAGGTCGGCAACTGCCAACGGCGGGCGCTGCGGGTGCGACCAACGTCCTGCTCGAACCCAAGCTTGGCCGCCTGATCCACCGCCAAGTCGACGGTGAGGAAGCCCACTTTACCTACAACGCACTGCTGACTGCCCAACCGGGCGAGCGGGTCATCAACGTCAATCCAGGGGGTGGTGGCTACGGCAACCCGATGCGCCGGCCTGTCGCCACGGTATTGAACGACGTGCTGAACGGCCTGGTGTCGCCTGAAGGCGCCCGCCTGGAATACGGCGTGGTGCTCGACAGCAACGGCAACCTCGACGAAGCCGCGACACACGCCATCCGCGCCGCACACTGATTGATGCCCCTTGAGCAATGCAGAGACTTTTACCATGACTAAGCAGCAATATCGCCTGGGCATCGACGCCGGCGGCACCTTCACCGACTTCATCCTCGCTGACCGCAGTGGCAACGTTCAGTTGTTCAAAGCGCCTTCGACGCCACAGGACGGCACCCTCGCCATCCGCAATGGCCTGGCGCAAATCGCTGACGCCATCGGCCGCACACCGGCGCAGATCATTGCCGACTGCGACCTGTGCATCAACGGCACCACAGTGGCCCTCAATGCCCTGATCGAGAAAACCGGCGTCAAGGTCGGCCTGCTGTGCACCGAGGGCCATGAAGACAGCCTGGAAATCCGCCTGGGCCACAAGGAAGATGGCCACCGCTACGATGCCAGCTACCCGCCGGCGCACATGCTGGTACCGCGTCATCTGCGCCGCCCTGTCGGTGGCCGCATCCTCAGCGACGGCAGCGAGTACAGCCCGCTTGACGAAAACGCCATCCGGGAAGCCATCGACTACTTCCGCGAACAGGACGTCAAGGCCGTGGCCATCTCGTTCGTCTGGTCGGTGCGCAACCCCAGCCATGAACAACGCGCTGCAGCCATGGTCCGTGACGCCCTGCCCGGCGTGTTCGTGTGCACCGGCAACGAGGTGTTCCCACAGATTCGCGAATACACCCGTACCTCGACCACCGTGGTCAACGCTTACCTGAGCCCGGTCATGGGCCGTTACATCGAACGGATCGATGCGCTGTTCGAAGAGCTCGGTGCGCAACAACCCACCCGCTACTTCCAGTCCAATGGCGGCCTGGCGCCGGGTGTCGTGATGCGCGAGCGCGCGGTCAATGCGATCAACTCAGGCCCGGCGTCCGCCCCACAAGCCGGGCTGTGCGTGGCGGCGCCGTTCGGCATCGACAACGTGATCACCGTGGACATG
Source organism: Pseudomonas sp. HLS-6 TE3448 (assembly GCF_053629555.1). NCBI lineage: Bacteria > Pseudomonadati > Pseudomonadota > Gammaproteobacteria > Pseudomonadales > Pseudomonadaceae > Pseudomonas > Pseudomonas sp. HLS-6 TE3448. Next base: position 4,291,556 of record NZ_JBRJIO010000001.1, read on the forward strand.
GGCGGCACCTCGTTCGATATCACGCTGAGCAAGTCCGGGCGAACCAACTTCAGCAAAGACACCGACTTCCTGCGTTACCGTATTGGCGTACCGATGATCCAGGTCGAAACGCTGGGCGCTGGCGGCGGCTCGATTGCCTACCTGGATGACTTTGGCATGTTGCAGGTTGGCCCGCGCAGTGCCGGTGCCAACCCTGGCCCGGTCTGTTATGGCAAAGGTGGCGTCGAACCCACCGTCACCGACGCCAACCTGGCACTCGGCTACCTGGCCGACGGTGCGCTGCTGGGCGGCAGCATTCGCCTGAACCGGCAAGCGGCGATTGATGCCATTCGCCACAAGATCGCTGAACCGCTGGGCATCAGCGTCGAGCGTGCGGCCATCGGTATCATTACCCTGGTCAACCTGAACATGGTCAGCGGCATCCGCCGGGTATCGGTCGAACGCGGCTACGACCCCCGTGACTTTGCCCTGATCGGCGCCGGTGGCGCAGCGGGCATGCACGTCATGCGCCTGGCCGAGGAAATCGGCAGCAAGGTGGTACTGATCCCTAAAGTCGCCTCCGGCCTGTGCGCGTTCGGGCAGATCCTCTCGGACATCCGTTACGATCAGTTGAGCACCCTGCCCATGCGCCTGGACGACGACCTGGTCGACCTGCCACTGCTCAACCAAACCCTGCGCACCCTGCGCGAGCGCGGCCTGAACAACCTGCGCGATGATGGCTTCAGTGCGGGCAATGCGGTCGAATGCCTGTACAACCTGGAAATCCGCTACCTGGGCCAGGTTCACGAGTGCAGTGTCGAACTGGACTGCGATCAGCTGGATCATGAGCGCCTTCAAGCCTTGCGCACGGCGTTCCATGAGCGACACAAGGCACTCTTCTCCTACAGCGAGCCGGACAGCCCGGCAGAGCTGGTCAACCTGGAGTGCTCGGTGATCGCCCGCCTGCAGCGCCCACCCATGCCGGAACTGCCCGTGCAGGCCAACCTCGATCCGGCCAGCCCGATCGCTCACCGGGCCATGCTCTTCGACGCGCAAGACGCCTGGCAGGAAACCCCCGTGTACAACGGTGATCGACTGCAGGCCGGGCACACGGTTCAAGGCCCCTGCGTGATCGAGGAAGCGACGACCAACATCGTCGTGCCACCGGGCTGGCAAGCCACACTGGCGCCTTCGGCTACCTACCGGCTGACGCCCAGTGATTGACCTTAGCTAAGCATTGGCAAATTATGGCAAAGCAACGGTGCCGGGGCTTACTCCCCGGCACCGTCCTCACAATAAAAAAGACACGAGGATCGGCCATGGCAATCACACTCAGCAGCCGCTATTGGCCCGACAACGAACGCCAGGCACGTTGGGCCGCGGCGATCGGCAGTACCTATTTCCCGCTGTCACTGAATTTCGATCCCGGCGCACGTTTCAGTGGCAACCTGCAAGTGTGGGAAACCCAAAGCACCGCGTTGACCCTGTCACGGCTGCGCTCCACCCAAATGGGCTACTCGCGCAGCAAGGCCCAGGTCAGCGAAGACCGCGAGGCGTGCTACCTGGTCACGGTACCGCGCCGCAGCGAGGTGCACTTCGAGCAGGATGGCCGCGTACTGCACTGCCAGCCTGGCGGGTTTATCTTTGAGCGCGGTGATGCGCCCTACCGCTTTCACTACGCCAGCGACAACGACCTGTGGGTGTTCAAGCTTCCCGAACGCGCCCTGCATGGCCAACTGCGCGGCGCCGAGCGCTATACCCGCCTGTGCTTCGATGCCAAGCGCGGGCTGGGGAGAATCTTCGTCGACCAACTGGCAATGTGCGCGGCACGCTTCGATGAATGCGACGATACCGCCCGCCATATGCTGCTGGAGCAAGCGCTCTCAACCTTGCTGATGGCGCTACGCGATGACCAGCGGGTACTCAACAGCGAAAGTTCAAGCCTGGCTGCCCTGCATTTGCAGCGTATTGAACACTACGTCGAGCAACAGTTGGGCAACCCGGATCTCGCCCCGCAAATGATCGCTGACGCCTGCAAGCTGTCGGTGCGTTATCTGCACAAACTGTTCACGGCCACCCCCTACAGCCTCAGCGAGTGGATCCGCCTACGGCGTCTTGAAGCGGTGCACAGAGACCTGCATGACCCTTACTGCCACTTGTCCATCGGCGAACTGGCAATGCGCTGGGGCTTCAGTGATCAGGCTCAATTTGCCCGCAGCTTCCGCCAACGCTTCGGTTGCACCGCCAAGGAAGTACGCGCCGCCGCCAGCGGGCACCCTCACTGAAAAAGGCCACGCCGCCTGCTGGCGGCGGCATTGCGCCAGAAAACAAGGCCTGACCTGATCCGAACGGACGATTCGGACACCGCAGGGGCGTCGGTATCGTAAACGGCGCCACGGCAGTACGGCTGCGGCCCTGAAACACACTAACGAACGCCTGCCCGACGCACTCTGTCGGCACCACCCACCGCGATCTGATTCGCGATCCACGCGGGGCGGCCCACTGCTGCCGTCACTGCCCGCTATCACGATGCACCACCTTTGGAGAGCGCTATGAAAGTGCTGGTAAGCGTCAAACGAGTGGTCGATTACAACGTCAAGGTTCGCGTCAAGGCGGACAACTCCGGCGTCGACCTGACTAACGTGAAAATGGCCCTGAACCCCTTCTGCGAGATCGCTGTGGAAGAGGCCGTACGCCTGAAGGAAAAAGGCGTGGCGACCGAGATCGTCGTCGTTACCATCGGCCCGAGCACGGCTCAGGAGCAACTGCGCACCGCGCTGGCGCTGGGCGCCGACCGTGCGATCCTGGTCGAAGCCGATGAAGCGCTCAATTCCCTGGCCGTGGCCAAACTGCTCAAGGCGGTTGTCGACAAGGAGCAGCCACAGCTGGTGATCCTTGGCAAACAAGCCATCGACAGCGACAACAACCAGACCGGCCAGATGCTGGCAGCGCTGAGCGGTTTCGCCCAGGGCACCTTCGCCTCCAAGGTTGACGTGACAGGCGACAAGCTCAACGTGACCCGTGAAGTCGATGGCGGCCTGCAGACCGTTGCACTGAGCCTGCCCGCTATCGTCACCACCGACCTGCGTCTGAACGAGCCGCGCTACGCGTCCTTGCCGAACATCATGAAGGCCAAGAAGAAGCCGCTGGAAACCGTCACCCCGAGCGCCCTGGGCGTATCCACTGTCTCTACCCAACAGATCCTGCGCGTCGACGCTCCAGCTAACCGAAGCGCCGGCATCAAGGTCAAATCGGTGGCTGAACTGGTCGAGAAACTGAAAACTGAAGCGAAGGTGATCTGATGGCTATCCTGGTTATCGCTGAACACGAAAACGGTGCCGTTGCCCCGGCTACCCTGAACACTGTTGCCGCTGCTGCGAAAATCGGTGGTGATATTCACGTACTGGTTGCTGGCCAAGGCGTTGGCGCCGTAGCGCAGGCCGCTGCGAACATCGCTGGCGTCAGCAAGGTGCTGGTTGCCGACAACGCTGCCTACGCGCACCAGTTGCCAGAGAACGTTGCGCCGCTGGTTACGCAGCTCATCCAGGAGCAGGGCAAGGCCTACAGTCACGTGCTGGCACCTGCGACCTCCAACGGCAAGAACATCCTGCCGCGGGTTGCCGCACTGCTGGATGTTGACCAGATCTCCGAGATCATCTCGGTTGAGTCGGCCGACACCTTCAAGCGTCCGATCTACGCGGGCAACGCCATTGCCACCGTGCAGTCGAGCGCTGCGGTCAAGGTCATCACCGTGCGTGCTACCGGCTTTGACGCCGTTGCTGCAGAAGGCGGTTCGGCGGCTGTGGAAGCGGTTGCCGCTACCCACGACGCGGGCAAGTCGGCGTTTGTCGGTGAAGAGCTGGCCAAGTCCGATCGTCCCGAGCTGACCGCTGCCAAGATCGTCGTTTCCGGCGGCCGTGGCATGCAGAACGGTGACAACTTCAAGCACCTGTATGCGCTGGCCGACAAGCTGGGCGCTGCGGTCGGTGCTTCCCGTGCCGCCGTCGACGCCGGTTTCGTACCCAACGACATGCAAGTCGGCCAGACCGGCAAGATCGTTGCGCCGCAGCTGTATATCGCTGTCGGTATCTCCGGTGCCATCCAGCACCTGGCGGGTATGAAAGATTCCAAGGTGATCGTTGCGATCAACAAGGATGAGGAAGCGCCGATCTTCCAGGTGGCCGACTATGGCCTGGTGGCGGATTTGTTCGAGGCCGTCCCGGAACTGGAAAACCTGCTGTAGGTTCACGCACAAACGCTGTTTACAGACGAAAAAAGGCTCGGAGAAACTTGACTCCGAGCCGAACAGCGCCGGGCCCTGCCCGTGCTGTTTGCATCAGCCAGATGCCGTGCGAACGTTGGCGTTAGCGCACGTTCGGCCAGCCCTGGAAGCTTGGCGTCACCCCAACGCAGGCCGGGGACGTCTTGCAGGCCCAGGGACTGTGCGCTTCCGGTGGCACCGAGACAAGCACGGTGAACACCAGGAAAAGCAGGATCAACAGAGGAACGGAATAGGCTAGAAGGCTTTTTATTTTCATTGTCGGCTTTCTCGTGACCTTTGATTCGGACCTACGTCGTTACAACGTGACGAAGTACAGGTTCACCCTCCCTGGCCGGAGCCCGTCAAACGGCAAGCACGCATTGCCCGCTCGCCGTTCACGGCCCCGCTACAACTCAGCGCTCGTCGACAGTGACGATCTCACGACGCTCGGCCATGCTCGCGGGCACCAGGTCTTCATCGGTGAAGAACTGCTGGTACCACTCGCGCAGCTGGTACACCGGGCCGTCGTTTTCCGCCAGTACCGGCTTGTCGATACGGATCTTGTGCTTCCAGATGTCCACGTCCTGGTAGAACGAGGCGCGGTTACCCATGACATAGGCCTTGGCCACTTCGAGGTTCTGCTCCTCGCTCCAGCCCGGTATCCGCTTGACCATGCAACCAAAGCGCAGCTCAAAGCTGTCCGGGGTCACGGGCACGTGGCTGTTGAGCAGAATGGCATGCACTCGAACGTCACCGAACATCGAGCTCAGGTGAGTGAAGTGGGTAGCAGGACCGTAGTAGGCCGACGGCGCGATCAAGTCACCGCCCAGGCGCTCGGAATCGCCATGGAAAATCTGCCGGCCGATATGCCCTTCAAAGACGTTGGCGAAATATTTGGTCGGGGTGCCATGCACAGGCCCGAAGTGCTGGGCGTCCACCAGGTTGTCGACCAACTCGCGCGGGTTGGTTTCGATCAGCATGGTGTCGATGTTCCAGTCGTGAATCCACTCGGGATCGTCCATCTCGGCCAGGTGCGGGATGATCACGCCGTCTTTCGGCGGACGCCCCTCAGGGTTGTTCCAGACGAACAGCAGGTTGTTCTCCTCGCAGGTCAGCCAACTGCGGGTCTTGGCCTTGGGCGGAATACGCTTGCAGTAAGGGATTTCGACGCACTTGCCGGTGGTGTCGTACTTCCAATGGTGGAAGGGGCACACCACGGTATCGTTCTCGATGGTGCCCTGGGACAGGTCGGCGCCCATGTGCGGGCAATGGGCGTCAAGAATGCTGATCGCGCCCTCGCTGTTAGCAAACGCCACCAGACGGGTGCCAAAGATATTCAGGGTGTGCAGCTTGCCATCGCGGTAATCGTCGGCCACGCCCAGGCAGTGCCAGCCACGGGCATAACGGTGAGTACGCTGGGCGTTCTCGATCGAGAGTTCAGCGAGTTTCGTCATTGTTGTTGTTCCTCTGTTGGAAACTCTGGGGGAGCAATACCCCCTGAAAAAACAGGGTGAATCCATGGCAGACATCATTGAGCAGCCTGAGCAAGGTGCTCATCCTCCAATTGGACTAGATCAAGCGAGATCGACTCTCAACACGCCACCCCATGATGGATTCGCCCCTGTCACCACACTGCAGGCGAAGCGCCTGAACGGCGCCCCACTCAAGCACTACTGACCGAAGCGACGTGCGGCCTCCGGGCCAAAGTCGCGCGGGCTGAAGCCTGGCTTGTTCAGTTGATAGCCGTTGCGCTGCTCGTTGATCAGGTTGAAGGCCAGGTAGCTGCCCGCGTTGAGGTCGTGGTAAAGCCCCACACCCGCTTGCTGTGCCTGGCTTTCGTAGGCATAGAAGTAGTTGACCATCGAGGTACGCCACAGCTCGCCACGGTTGTCGTAGTTGTCCGCAAGCATCGGGAACCAGGTGTCTTCATCGATGTACAACTTGCGCTTGCCATACAGATGGCGGTAACCCGGCTTGAGGGTGCCTTCCAGCTCCCACACGCGGTGGCGCTCGTAGCGCATGGCCTGCGGGTTGATGTGGCCTGGGGTGAGCAGGTCGGCGTACTTCAGGTTAGAGGCGTGCAGCCGGTAGGCGTTGTAGGGGATGTACATCTCGCGCTTGCCGACGATCTTCCAGTCATAGCGTTGCCCCGAACCGTTGAACAGGCGTACCTCGTCGACGGTGATCGAACCACCACTGCCCGGGAACGACATGTCGAAGCCATACCCCGGCGACTGCCGCACGCGGCGGGTGCCCGGGTCGTAGCGCCAGCTCTGGCGGGGTTCGGTCTTGTCGTTCCAGAATTCGGTACCGGTGTTGATCTCGCCCTTGTCACGCTGCGGCAGCAAGGTTTCGTTCAAGTAGAACGAGGAGTTGCCAACGGTGTCACCGATCTTGCCCGGCTCCAGTGCCGGCGCCAGGTTGCGTGAATGCACGCGACCCCAGTTGATGTTGCCGTCCTTGAGCACGTAGGCGTTGTCGGAGGTGTATTCCTCGGTCCAGGCACGCAGGGTGAAGGTCGAGGCGTTCTTCAGCAGTTCCAGGCCACTGCGGGGTACCGGGAACGGCGTACCGCCGGTTTTGCCGACCACACCCTCTCCGTCATCGACCAGGCGGGCAACGCTGGCGTTCTCGCGGGTCGCCTGGCACACCGAGTCGGGGACGCGGAAGTCCCGGTGCGACGGATAGACCGGCATGTTGAAGGTTGCGGGGTAAAGCTTGAACAAGGCTTTCTGCCCGTCGGACAAGTAGTCACTGTATTGCGCCAGGTTGGCTGCGGTGATCACGAACAGCGGTTTTTCGTCCGGGTAAGGGTCAACCGGGTGGTTGCCAGTACCCTTGAAGTCGACATGCGGCGGAACCCCCAGCCACTTGCCACTGTACGGCGGGATGCTGCCGTCGGCGTTACCGCTCTTGTCAGCCCCCAAACAGGTCAGATCCTTGCCCAGGCGTGCCAGATCTTCCGGCGCCGCACTGGCCGTGCCAATCACACTGCACCCCAGCAACAGCGCTAACGTCCACCTATGCGTGACATTGGCAGTCCGCGAAACAGAACAACGAGAGGCCAGATTACTGCCGGTCATTTCTTATTCTCCTTGGTTACCGATAGCGGTCCCTCAGTATCAGCAGCCAATGGAGCCAGGAGCATCGTCCGCACGGACTAACGCATTTTTACGGCGACACGCTAGCCAACGCTTACCGCCACCGGTAACGCGCCCGGCTTACCCAGTGCAACAACGCTGTTGAGCATGATCCGCACCAGTTCGGTCTGGCGCCGCACACCGGTCTTGGAGAAAATCGAGCGCAGGTGCGCCCGTGCCGTATTGCGGCGGATGTTCAGGGTCTCGGAGGCTTCCTCCAACGACAGGCCGTTGGCCAGCTCCAGCGCCAGCGCCGTCTCTGCCGGCGTGAGGTTGTAGAGCTGCGAGGTCACTGCATTGCTGACCAGCGATTTGCTCACGGCATCACGCACATACACCATGACCGTGGGCTTGCCCTTGCCCTCGACCAGTTCCTGTGACGGGATCAGTTCCACCACGACCCCCAGGCTGACCTGCCCGGATGGCCGGGAGATCGACATCGCCTCGGCTCCTTGCAACACATCGCCGCCTTGCCTGGCCCGCAGGAACGCATTGCGCACCAGCCGCAGTAGCTCTCGGTTATCGCTCGGGTAGGTGGCCTCCAGCCGGCCCACCGACCACTTTGAGGCCGTCATTACTGTCGAGGATCTCCCGCGCCACCGGGTTCAGTTGCAGTACGTTGCCGCCCTCGTCGAGCACAATCGTCGCCACCGACAAGCGGCTGATGGTCTGCGAGTACAGGCTACCCAGCGACTCGCTGCGGTCCAGCAATGAGTGCATGTGCAAGGCGCGACGCAAATGCGGCAGCAACATCGCGCACATGGCCCGTTCGGCGGCCGAAAAACGCGGGTGGTCCTTGGGCCGGTTGATGCGGAAACGCAAGGTGCCGCCATCGGGCATGCCGATGTCGGCGCCTAGCATCTGGTAGCAGCCGTAGGGCTCGCAAAACAGCAGGTAGAACGATGAACTGACCCACTCGGCATCGCTCATCAGGTCATCAATGGTGAACACCTGATCCGTGGGCAGGTTGTTGAACAACGTGGACTTGGCGTAGTACGCGTAATGGTTGATCCCACCCTCCCCCAGTTCGATATCGCCGGCGACCATCATCGGCGACAGGAACGGCTCATCCATCACCCGCAGGATCAGCGTGACGAAATTGGCCTGGAACAATGTCCGGATCTGCTGCAGCGATTCGGTCATGTGGCGGGTATCCAGGGCCGAATCGTACATATTGCCGATGATCTGTTCGTATTCGGCCAACTCAAGCCCCATTTCCGCCAGGACCTGAGTATTGGGCACGCTAGTTTGCATAGACACTCCCCAAGCGCAGGCCCTGTGGTGGTCTGAACCACCAGGGCCTGCATGATTTTTTATTGTGATGGGTTAGCTGCGCGCTTAACGACCTGCGAGCACACCGGAGAACGGCGGCGACGCCTTGGTGCCGAGTGAAGCGGCTTTCACAGCAACCAGTGGCCGGCCACGATTGAACCAGGCCGCAAGCGCGGGCAACAGGAAGATGGCGCCAAAGACATTCACCAGGAACATGAACGCCAGCAAAATGCCCATGTCGGCCTGCAGCTTGAGGGGGGCAAAGGCCCAGGTACCAACCCCGATCGACATGGTCAGGGCGGTGAACACCGCTGCCGTGCCACGCTGGCACATGGCGCGATAAAAGGCATGACGCAGGTCCCGGCCCTCAGCCATTTCATGCTGGATGCGCTCATACAAGTAAATGCCGTAGTCCACCCCGACCCCGACGCCCAGCGCCATCACCGGCAAGGTGGCGACTTTCAGGCCAATACCGAGCATGGCCATCAGCGCATTGCAAAGAATCGCCACGATGCCCATCGGCACTAGAATGCACAGCACTGCGCGCAACGAACGGAAGGTCAGCAGGCAGAAAAACGCCACCGAGCAGAACAACGCCGCGAGCATCCACACTTCGGCACGTTTCACCGCTTCGTTGGAGGCTGCCATGACCCCGATGTTGCCGCCAGCCAGCTTGAACTCAACCCCAGGGGCCCGGATACCGGCGATAATCCGCTTGGCCTCATTGACCACATGGAACACCGTCGCGCCCTCATGGTCATTGAGGAACACCAGGATCTGCATGCGCTTGCAACCATCGGTGACCAGCCCGGAATCCGGTGAATAGGCCATCGAACCCTGCTGCAAGCCGCGCGACGAACCCGGGATGGCCGACCAGCGCGGGTTCCCTTCGTTATTGCCGGCAATCATTTCCTTGCCCATGCCGGCAACGCTCTGCACCGACTGCACGCCCGCGACATTGCGCATCTGGAAGTCAAAGGCCTCGACCGCACGCATGACACCCGGGTTCAGGCAGGCTTCGTCGATACCCTGGGTCTGCAGGAAGACCGCCAGCACATCCAGGCCGATCGAGTAGCTGTCGATAATGCGCTGGTTGTCCTGGTTGTAGCGCGAGTCGGCGCGCAGCTCAGGGGCACCCGGGCCAATGTCGCCGACCGCCAGTTCCCGCGCCTTGAACACGCCGAAGCCGAGCAACACCAGGCTGATGGCGAACACCACCAGTGCCGGACGCGGCTCAGCCAGCGCCGACAACCGCCACCACAATGGGTGGCGAGCTTCGTCATGCGTCGGTCGTGCTGCACGCGCAGACGATCCCAGGGACAAATGAGAAATGATCAGTGGCAACATCATCTTGTTGGTGATGATCATCAACATTACGCCCATGCAGGCAGTCACCCCCAATTCATGCACGATGGGGATATCGATCAGCATGATCACCGCAAAACCCAGGGCATTCATCAGCAGCGCCAGGGACCCTGGAATGAAGATCTTGCAGAACGCCGAGCGCGCCGCCTGCAGCGAGGAACTGCCGGCCAGCACGTCCTGCTTCCAGGCGTTGGTCATCTGTACCGCATGGGACACGCCAATGGAGAAGATCAGGAACGGCACCAGCACGGACATCGGGTCGATGCCCAGCCCCAACAGTGGCAGCAGCCCGAGCAACCAGACCACGGGCAACAGCGCTACGATCAGGGCCACGACGGTCAATGACAAGGAACGCGAGTAAGCCCAGAGCAGCAATGCGGTGATGATGAACGCCACGACAAAGAACAGCATGACGGTATTGAGCCCTTCGACCACATCTCCGACCAACTTGGCGAACCCCACCACGTTGATCTCGATGGTCGGGCTGTTGTATTTGGCCCGGATCTCTTCGAGGCGCTTGGCGATTTCGACATAGGACACCGGCTGCCCGGTTTTCGGGTCGGTGTCCTGCAAGTCGGCCCGCACCATGGCCGAGCGCTGATCGTTGGCCAGCAGCCGGCCAACCTGCCCGGCGCGGGCGGCATTGCTGCGGACCTTCTGCAGGTCCTCATCGGTACCGGCGTATTGCGGCGGTACCACCAGGTCACCGACATACCCTTCTTCGGTGATCTCGACATAGCGCACGTTCGGGGTAAACAGCGAGGTCACACTCGGGCGGCTGACCCCGGAAATGAAGAACACGTCATCGGTAACCTGCTGCAGCACCCGAAGAAACTCCGGGTTATAGATGTCACCCTCGCCCTTCCAGTGCACGTTCACCAGCAACCGGTTGGCGCCCGTGAACACCCGACTGAAGTCCAGGAAGCTCAACATGTACTCGTGGCGTACCGGAATCTGTTTGTTGAACCCGGGGTCCAGCCGCACCTGGGTTGCGCTATAGCCCAGGGCCACCGTCACCAGCATGAACAGCCCCAGCCACCAGCGTCGATGGTTCAGCAATACGTCCGCGCAGTCTTGCACGCGGCGTTCGATCCAACCTGTAGTCTGTGTCATATGCCTTCTCACTGTGCAACGGCGGCAAGACCACCGTCTGCGCCCTGAAATACCCCACGCTCCCCGGCCACCAGCAAACGACGGGGGTTGAGCACCACCGCCGAGGTCAAGGTGCCCAAGCCAGCCCGTTGAGCGCTGTCGACCAACGCGCCGTCGGCATCCAGTCGGATCAGCCGGCTACCGGCACCGACCAGCACCAGGCCAGCGTGCTGGGGCAACAACGCATGGCCATAAATTGGCTGGCTGCTGCCAATATCGACCTGGCTCCAGCTGTCCCCGAAATCGGTACTGATAAAGACATGCCCGCGCATGCCGTACGCCAGCCAGCGGGAGGCCGACAAGCGCACCACGCCAAACAGCGAGCCGTTGTAGAACGGCGTCAGGCTCTGCCAGTCTTGCCCGCCATTACTGGATCGCAGCACCAGCCCCTGCTCGCCCACCAGCATCTGCCGGCCATCAGCGCCGCCGTCCAGGCCATTGAAATGCGCGCCCTCGCCCGGCATGTCACGGGGCGTCCAGTGTTCGCCGGCATCACTCGACTCCAGGTACTTGCCGTAGCTGCCATAGGCGACCACGTGCTTGCCGTCGCCACTCCACACACCCAGTAACGGCTCACCCAGCTGTGCGTCATAGCGCATCTCCTGCCAGGTCTTGCCGCTGTCGCTTGAACGCAGGATCCAGCCATCATGGCCAACCGCGACCAGTACCTCGGGGCTCAGGGCAATGACCCCGGTGAGGGTCGCCTCACGCCCGGCAGCCACCTGGCTGGTTTGCCAGGACAGGCCGCTGTCGGTGCTGGTCAGAATCGTGCCACGCTCGCCCACCGCGATCAGTTGCGAACCATTGGCCAGCAAGGCGTTGACCTGAACCCGGTCGGCATTGATCCGGGTGATCGCCAACGGTGTGGGGTTACGCGGCGAGAAGGCAAAGGCCACCGCAGCGATGATGATGGCGCTCATGGCGTATCCAATCAGCTGGCGCATACTGGACTCCATGGCGAAACGCAGGGGCACGGGACGGGCATCATGGGGCGATCCTCTTGATTTTGTTTGAAGGATCATCAGACCGCCCCGCCCGTGCTACATCGTCCAAACGGCCTAGTCAGAGCGCTCGGCCGGGTTCGTTGGCGATCACGGCAGCTCGAACAAGCCGGCAGCACCCATGCCGCCACCAATGCACATGGCCACGACCACGTAACGCACGCCGCGACGGCGGCCTTCGAGCAAGGCGTGACCGACCATACGAGCGCCCGACATGCCGAACGGATGGCCAATGGCAATGGCCCCGCCATTGACGTTCAAGCGCTCGGCCGGGATGCCCAGCGCGTCCCGGCAATGCAACACCTGGCAAGCAAAGGCCTCGTTGATTTCCCACAAGCCAATGTCCGCCACGCTCAGGCCAAAGCGCTTGAGCAAGCGAGGGATCGCCACCACCGGGCCAATGCCCATTTCTTCGGGTGCGCAACCGCCGACGGCGATCCCGCGATAGATGCCCAGCGGCGTAAGCCCACGGTGCCGGGCTTGCGCACGGCTCATCAACAGGCTTGCCGAGGCGCCGTCAGAGAACTGCGAGGCGTTGCCCGCGGTAATAAACTCGCCCTGTGCGACCCATTTGCCGTCTTTCCAGACCGGCTTGAGCGCCGTCAGGTCCTCCAGACGGGTACCTGGCCTGTTGCACTCATCGCGCTCGACCAACACCCGGGTATGCCCGCTAGGTTGGCCCGCCTCGTCGAAACACAGTTTGTCGACCGTCAGGCCGACGATTTCATCGTCGAACAGCCCGTCACGCTGCGCGGCCGCAGTGCGCAGTTGACTCTGCAAGGCATACTCATCCTGCGCAGCCCGGCTGATGCCATAGCGACGCGAAACAATTTCGGCCGTTTCCAGCATTGGAATGTAAGCACTGGGCATCACCTCCAGCACCGCCTCGGACTGGGCACGGTAGGTGTTCTTGTGCTTGGTCTGGGTCAGGGACAGCGACTCGACGCCGCCAGCAATGGCAATACTCATCTCGCCGGTCATGATGCCCTTGGCGGCGACACCAATACTCATCAGGCCTGATGCGCACATGCGGTCCAGGGCCATGCCAGGCACAGTGTCCGGCAAACCACCGGTATAGGCACACAGACGACCGATGTTGTAGGCCTGGGTGCCCTGCTGCACGGCAGCGCCCATGATTACATCCTCTACCGCCTCAGCTTCGATACCGGCCCGTTCGACCACGGCACGTACCACATGGCCGCCCAGCACAGGGGCCTCGGTGTCGTTGAACGATCCACGGAAAGACTTGGCCAGCGCAGTACGCGCGGTGGCGACAATCACAACTTCATTCAGGTCCATGAACAGGCTCACTCGGCAATAGGGTTGAAGGTGTAACGGCTGATGGTGTCCACCACGCAGCCAGGGCGCGCTTCGCCCTCGATTTCCACGGTGATGCGCACCACCAGTTGCACGGCTTCGCCAAGTTGCTCGGCGCGCACAATGACGCCATGCCCGCGTACACGCGAACCGACCTTGACCGGCGCGGGAAAGCGCACCCGGTCACTGCCATAGTTGACGCCCATCGCCATGTTTTCGAGGGTGAGCAACTGCGGCATGAACAGGTTCGCCAGTGCCTGGGTCAGGTAGCCGTGGGCGATACAAACGCCGAAAGGGCCGCTGGCGGCACGCACGGGATCGACATGAATCCACTGGTGATCGCCCGTGGCTTCGGCAAACAGGTTGATCCGCTCCTGGCTGATGCTCAGCCATTCGGTGTAGCCAAGATCGAGGCCCTCGGCCTCGAGCAACGCCTGGGCGCTGCTGAAGGTATGACTCATCACGGACTCCTCAGGCCTGCTGCGAACTGACGGACAACACTTCGCCAACCATGTAGGAGGCGTAGTCGCTGGCCAGGAACATCATCACGTTGGCCACTTCCCAGACTTCTGCCGCACGACCAAAGGCCTCGCGGTCCGCAAGACGGGCAAGCAGCTCCTCGCTGGAGGCTTTCTTGAGAAAGTCGTGCAGGGCAATCGAAGGCGAGACAGCGTTGATCCGAACCCCGAATTCCGCAGCCTCCAGGGCGCTGCAACGGGTCAGGGCCATCACCCCGGCCTTGGCGGCGGCGTAATGCGCCTGATCTTTCTGGGCGCGCCAGCCCAGTACCGAAGCGTTGTTGACGATGGCACCAGCACCACGCCGCTGCATGTGCGGGAGCATGGCGCGGGTCATGCGGAAGGTGCCGGTAAGCGTCACGTCGAGTACCCGCGACCATTCCTCGTCGCTCATGTCGACCAGCCGCTTCTGGCCACCGAGGCCGGCGTTGTTGATCAGCACATCGACACCACCCAGCAGGGTTTCGGCGCTGTCGACCAAGGCCTGAACCTCTTCCTCTACCGTGACATTGCACAGTTGGCCGTAAATGGCCTGTAAACCCGTCTCGGCCTTGAGCCGCTCCACCGCCTCTTCCAGGCGGCGCGGGTGCACATCCGAAATCATCAATGCCCGGCAGCCCTCTTCGGCGCTGCGGCGGGCCGCCGAATAACCGATACCCGCACCCGCAGCGGCGGTAATCAGTACGGACTTGCCGGCCAGCAGTTGATGGCCGGGTACATAAGGGGGAGCTTGTTTCACAGCGATTACCTCCGAAGAAATCAATACGCTGTCAGGTATAAAGCGCCGCCCCGGCGGGCACATCGTCAAAACGGGGTATGGCCGCATGAAGCGGCCATTTCAGGGCCGCTTCAACGGCCCCCGATTCAACTGCCCCAGACACGCTGGGCCGCAGGCGCTTCAGCAAGAATCGCATCGACGACGGGGCCAATTTCCTCGACCTGCCAAAGCCCGCCCTTGTCACGGGTGGTGCCGGTGCGCCAGCCATCGCCGAGGGAGATTCGCCCGCCCTGGCTCTCGAAGACCTGCCCCGTGACATGGGACGATTCAAGGCTGCCGAGCCAGACCACCAGCGGGGCGACGTTTTCCGGCGCCCAGGCATCGAAGCTGCCGTCCTCGGGCTTTTTCACCACGTCGGGCATGGCGCTCTCGGTCATGGACGTCCGTGCCGCCGGTGCCAGGGCGTTGGCGGTGACCCCATATCGAGCCAGCTCAGCGGCCTGCACCAGGGTCAGTGCGGCGATTCCCCCTTTGGCTGCGGAATAGTTCGACTGCCCGATCGAGCCCTGCAGGCCGGCACCGGAGCTGGTGTTGATGATCCGCCCAGCGACCGGGGTTCCCGCCTTGGCCTGGTCGCGCCAACGACGCCCCAACAGGTTTGCCAGGCAATAATGCCCCTTGAGGTGAACACGCATCACCGTGTCCCAGTCCTCTTCCGAGAGGCTGATAAACATTCGGTCGCGCAACACCCCGGCATTGTTGACCAGTACATGCACCTCACCGAAGGCCGCCAACGCGGCGTCGACGATACGCTGAGCGGTGTCCAGGGTTGTAATGTCGTCGCTGTTGGCGATGGCCTGGCCGCCACTGGCGCGGATCTCGCCAGCAACATCCTGCGCCGCGTCGGCACGGATATCGTTAACCACCACATTGGCGCCTTGCGCGGCGAACGCCAACGCGTAGGCGCGACCAAGCCCACCGCCAGCACCGGTAATGATCACGGTGCGGTCTGTGCAAATAGCCATGTTTGACTCCTTTGACTGCAAGGCCGCCCGCCCTGAGGGCGGCGGCACGGATTGATTGAGGGAACGGGACTACAGGCGCTCGATGATGGTGACGTTGGCCTGGCCACCGCCTTCGCACATGGTTTGCAGGCCATAACGGCCACCGCTGCACTCCAGTTCGTGCAGCAAGGTGGTCATCAACCGTGCTCCGGTGGCGCCCAGTGGATGGCCAAGGGCGATGGCGCCGCCGTTGACGTTGGTCTGCGCCGGGTCGTAATCCAGCTCCTTGGCCCAAGCCATGACCACCGACGCAAAGGCCTCGTTGATCTCCACCCGGTCGATATCAGCCATGCGCATGCCGGCCTTTTTCAGGGCGTGGCGCGTCGCCGCAATCGGGGCGGTCAAATGCCAGATCGGGTCATCACCCAACACCGTGAGGTGATGAATACGTGCCCGTGGCGTCAGGTCGTAGCGCTTGAGGGCGGCCTCCGACACCACCAGCAAGGCGGCCGAGGCATCACAGGTCTGGCTGGAGACGGCAGCGGTGATCGAAGGAAACTGCGGGTCTACCGGTTGCAGCTCGGCCATTTTTTCCAGGCTGGTCAGGCGCGGTGTTTCATCATGCTGCAGCCCCTGGCAGGCGACGATCTCGCGGGCAAAGCGCCCACTCTCGATGGCCGCCAAGGCGCGGTGATGGCTCTGCAGGGCGAACACTTCCATCTGCTCGCGGCTGATCTGCCAATGGTCGGCGATACGCTGCGCGGCGTAGAACTGGTTGACCGGCTGGTTGGCGAAACGCGAGCGCCAGCCTTCGCTACCGGAGAACGGGTCAGCAAAACCCAGCGCCTGCCCGGCCAGCATCGCCGAGGAAATCGGGATGCGCGTCATGGTTTGCACACCACCCACGGCAACAACGTCCTGGGTGCCACTCATCACCGCCTGCGCGGCAAAATGCAGCGCCTGCTGCGACGAACCGCACTGGCGATCGACCGTGGTACCCGGCACGTTCAGCGGCAACCCGGCAGCCAGCCAACTGGTGCGGGCGATATCCCCGGCCTGTGAGCCGATGGTATCGACGCAGCCAAAAATCACATCGTCATAGTCTTCGCCGGGAATGACGTTGCGCGCCACCAGTGCCTTGAGCACGTGGGCACCCAGATCAATCGCGTGAACCTCCGACAGCGCCCCTTTGCGCTTGCCGGTCGGGCTGCGCAGCGCATCGACAATATAGGCTTGTGCCATGAATCACTCCTCGAAGGTATGCCCTGGCCCGAGTCGGGCGCCGTCGGCGAACAGGTAGTCGCTGACACGCGACTTGTGGAAGGCACGGTCACCCCAGGATGCGTCGAGCGACCAGGCGCGTTTCATGAACATCTGCAAATCGACTTCCCAGGTGTACCCCATGGCGCCATGCACCTGGATACCCTTGCGCGCCGCCAGCCAGCTCGCTTCACAACAGGCCAGGCGCGCCTGGGAGACCCAGAGGCTGGCATTGCGCTCACCCCGGGCCAGGCCATGGGCGGCACGGTAGAGCACCGGTTTGGCCTGTTCGATTTGCCGGGCCACATCAGCCAGGTGGTGCTTGACCGCCTGAAAGCTGCCGATCGGTTTGCCGAACTGCTTGCGCTGGGCCACGTAGTCAACCGACAGGTCGAGCATGCGTTGCGCCAAGCCCAGCAGTTGCCCGGCCACCGACAACGCGCCACGGTCGAGCAACTGGGCCTGCAAGGCGCGCCCTTGCTCTGCGCTGGCGATCAATGTTGCCGGGCTGGGGTTCCAGGTCACCCGACCCAGGCGCCGCGAGGCATCGATACTCGGGTTGGCCTCGACATCAACCTCCGCCCGCGGCACGACATGAATGTCATCCCCATCAAGCAAGATCAGAACCTCGGCCAGTTGCGCATCGCTGACCAGCGGGTTGACCGGGTGACCGATGGCCAGGCGCAAGGTGCCCTCGGCGATACGGGGCAGCAGGCGAGCACGCGCCGGATGCGCTGGCGCCAGGCCTGCAAGCAGGCCCGTGGCGACATAAGCGGTGTCGGCCATGGAGTCGGGAATGGCGTAGTAGCCCAACTCCTGGGTCATCAAGGCCCACGCCACGTCATCCATGCCCAGGCCACCTTCAGCTTCGGGCACCGACAGTGCAGTAAGGCCCTGGGCGGCGATCTTGTTACGCAGGTCGGGCGAGCGCCCGGCATCGGTTTCCCAGATTTCGCGGAGCATTTCCGGCGCAGCTTCGGTCATCAGAAAACGGCTGATGGCTTCGCGAAACGTAAGCTGGTCATCGGTAAAAGTGAAGTCCATGGCCTGTTCCTTACTTCGGCAAGCCGAGCATCCGCTCGGCAATGATGTTGCGCTGGATTTCGTTGGTACCGGCATAGATCGGCCCGGACTGGGCGAACAGGAAACCCTCCAGCCAGCCCGCCGCATCGCCAGCGACAGGTGCAGTGGCCAGCAGCTCACCGCGCGCGCCGAGAATGCGCATGGCGGTCTCGTGCATCTTCAGGTCCAGTTCCGACCAGATGATCTTGTTGATGCTCGACTCGGCACCAATCGCCTCTCCCCGGCTCAGCCGACCGACGGTGTGGTACGCAGACAATGCGTAGGCCTCGGCGCCCATCCAGGTCTCAAGCACGGCATCACGCAGGCCGGGGTCGCGGTCGGCGCTTTCGCGGTTGGCCTTGTACAGTTCGACCAGCTTGCGGGCGGTGTGCTGGAAACGTGCCGGTGAACGCAGCAGCAACCCGCGCTCAAAACCGGCAGTGGCCATCGCTACATGCCAGCCTTGCCCCTCGGCACCAATACGGTTGCCGACCGGCACCCGCACGTCGTCGAAAAACACTTCGGCGAACGCGTCCTTGCCATTCAGGGCCTTGATCGGGCGAATACTCACCCCCGGCGCATTCAGCGGCACCATCAGGAACGACAGGCCGTGGTGCCGGGTGGAGCCCGGTTCGCTGCGGAACAGTCCGAACAGCCAGTCGGCAAAGATCGCCCGGGTAGACCAGGTTTTCTGACCGTTGATGACGTAGTGTTCACCCTCAAGTACCGCCTTGCTGGTGATCGCCGCCATATCAGAACCGGCATTAGGCTCCGACCAGCCCTGGGCCCACATGTCAGCACTGGCCGCCATACGCGGCAGAAAGCGTTGTTTCTGCTCGGTGGTGCCGAACTCCATCAGCGTGGGGCCCAGCAGTAACTGGCCGTTCTGGTTGACGCGCATCGGCGCCCCGGCACCGTAGTACTCTTCCTCGAAGATCAGCCACTCGATAAGGTCGCAACCACGGCCCCCCAGTTCAGAGGGCCACATCACCATCGACCAGCGACTGTCAAACAGCTTCGCCTCCCAGGCGCGGTGCTGCTCAAAGCCTTCGCGGGTGTCGTAGCTGGCCAGCGGTTCACGCGGCAGATTGTCTGCCAACCACGCGCGGACTTCGGCGCGGAAGGCTTTTTGTTTTGGCGTGTAAGTCAGTTCCATGGCGTTCTCTCAGAACTTGGCGTCGCGTTTTTCGACAAAGGCCCGACGGGTCTCCGCCGAATCGGGGCTGCTGTAGGCCTGTAAAGTGAAGCCCTGCTCCCAGCGGTATTTGTCTTCCAGGTTGCCGTCTTCGATACCGTTCAAGGCCTCCTTGGCAATGCGGATCATCCCCGGGCTTTTCGCCGCGATGCGCGCAGCGATTTCCAGTGCGGTTTCACGCAGTTGATCCTTCGGCACTACCTGTTCGATAAAGCCGTATTGCTGAGCCTCGATGGCACCAATCGAGGCGCCGGTAAAGAACAGGTAACGGACCTTCTGCACCGGAAACAGCCGCTGCAAATGCGCGCCGCCGCCCATGGCGCCGCGATCGACCTCCGGCAACGCAAAGGTTGCGCATTCGGAGGCCACGACAATATCGGCCGCGCCGGTAATGCCGATGCCACCACCGAGCACGAAACCGTGCACAGCGACGATCACCGGCACCGGGTTGCGGTGTACGGCCTTGAAGGTCGCGTAGTTGCCCGCGTTGACCTCGACAATGCGCTCCGGGTGAGCGTCCAGTTCCTTGATATCCACCCCGGCGCAGAACCCCCGGCCTTCGGCGCGGATGACGATGACGCGCACCTCGGGGTTGGCTCCGAGCGCTTCGATCTGCTTGGCCAATGCCAGCCACTCCTGGCTGTCGAGTGCATTGACCGGTGGTTTGGCGATCACAAGTTCCGCGATCCCCTGATTGAGCTGCGTGGTAAAGGCCTGGTTCACAGGGGTTCTCCAATGCTGGCGGGATGATGGGGTTGGCACGGCTCGGCGGTGGGCTGGCAACGGGCCAGGAGCGCGTCGAGGCACTGTTCGGCTTCATCGGCGATGCCTTCGATCACCTGGCGGCAACTCAGCAGCTCATCGATGGCCGCAGCCACTTGGCCGCTGGGCAAGATGCCTTCGTCCGGGTGCCCATCGACCATCGAACGCTGCAGCAGCACCGGCTGGTTGGCAGCCATGACCACCTGCGACAAGGCGGACGGGTCTTCGCGCAGCGACCGGAAGAACACCCCGGCCATATGCGCCAGGCTCATGCCAGTCTGCTGTTTCCACTGCCAGGCACTGCCCAGGGCAATGCGCAACCGGCCAAAAGGCCCGGCCCGCTCCAACTCATTGATAAACCGGTTTTCGATCATTCGGTGGCGCATGCCGTCCACCGCAGTGGTAACCCGCACCTGCTGTGGATCGGCCACCTTCAGGTAACGCTCAAGCGTCGCACGCGGGGTTGGCGACTCGCGGGTCATCAGAAA
The DNA here is from genome assembly GCF_053629555.1 of Pseudomonas sp. HLS-6 TE3448. NCBI lineage: Bacteria > Pseudomonadati > Pseudomonadota > Gammaproteobacteria > Pseudomonadales > Pseudomonadaceae > Pseudomonas > Pseudomonas sp. HLS-6 TE3448. The sequence continues at coordinate 4,312,050 of NZ_JBRJIO010000001.1, forward strand.
CCGCGTACCCATGGCAATCCCGCTGGCACCTGCCGCCAGCACCGAGGCCAGGCCGCGCCCGGTGGCATAGCCGCCAGCGGCAATCACCGGTACGTTGACCGCCGCCAAGACTTGCGGCAACAGGATCGAACTGGGCACGCCGCCGGTGTGGCCACCGCCCTCGCCGCCCTGAATAGTGATGAGGTCGGCACCCAGTTCCACCGCCTTCAGCGCATGCTTGAGCGCACCAACCGTCGGGATGCACAGCACCTTGGCCGCCTTGAAACGGGCGATGGTCTGTTTGTCCGGCCCACGGCCATAACTGACGGCACGCAAGCGGTACTGGATGGCCAGGTCAACGCATTGCGCAGCGTTGTCCTGAAACATGTGGAAATTGAGCCCGAAGTTGCTGCCACCGGTGGCGTCGATCACCTTGCGGATCTCGCCTTCGAGCTCATCCGCGGGAATGGTCGCGCCCGCCAGGAAACCGAAACCGCCGGCCTGAGTGGTGGCGATCACCAGGTTGGCGTCGGCGACCCAGCCCATGGCGGTTTGCACGATCGGGTAACGACAGCCCAGGGCCTCGGTCAGCGGTGTGTTCAACCAGCGACTCATACGGATTTATCCTCGGCTGTGGCCGCCCGCTTGTTGGCCTGGGCCATGCCTTTGGCATCGAAGCCGCCGAGCTTGTCGCCGGAGAGCAATTCGTTGTGGGCATGGGCGAAGTGGTGCCAGGCAAACGCCGCGTCCATGGCAGTGCGCTTGCCTTGAAGGTCCTCGACATGGTTGATGGCCTGCTTGGTCAAGGCCAGGCCCATGCGCGGTTGTCGGGCAATACCGGCGGCCAGCGCGTAGGTCGCCTGTTCCAGTTCCTCGCCCGGCACCAGCCGATTGACCATGCCCATCTGATAAGCCCGTGCGGCGCTCATGCGGTCACCGCAGAACAGGAATTCCTTGGCGATGCGCGGGTTCAACTCGTACGGATGGGCGAAATACTCAACGCCCGGAATGCCCATGCGCACCACCGGGTCCTGGAAGAACGCGTCCTCACTGGCGACAATCAGGTCGCAGACCCACGCCAGCATCAGCCCACCGGCCACACAGGCGCCCTGGACCATGGCAATGGTCGGCTTGGGCAGGTCACGCCAACGGCGGCACATGCCCAGATAGACTTCCTGTTCTCGGGCGTACAATTGCTCCCCGCCCGGCTTGTTGGTGTGGTCCCACCACAGGTGCGCCCGCTCGAACGGTTTGTTGATATCCCGCCCTGGGGTACCAATATCGTGCCCTGCCGAAAAATGCTTGCCGTTGCCGCGCAAGACGATGACCTTGACGCTGTCGTCGTCGACCGCCTGGCGAAAGGCGGCGTCCAGCGCATAGGTCATCTGCGAGTTTTGTGCATTGTTGAAGGTCGGTCGGTTCAGTGTCAGCGTGGCAATACCCTCAGCCACGCCGTACAGCACCGGTGCATCTGTCTCATAGACCGCCTGGTCTTCGCGGACGACGAATTCACTGTCGCGGCTGTGCATGTTCGCTGTCCTCGCCTCAGGCCGTACGGATACCGGCCGGGTTGCCCTTGATCGCCGAGGCCCGGTAATCGTGGGGGTCAAGTCGGCGGATCAGCGCCAACTGTTCAGCGCTGGGGTGCGCGGTTTCCTGCAGGTGCGCAGACTTGAGCAACGGGAAGCCGGTCTTGTCCTGAACCTCGTCGAAACTCACCCCGGGGTGCAGGGTGCGCACTTGGGCGGCACGTTGCGGGCCGTCGAAATCCAGGGTGCAGAGGTCCGTGACCACCCGGCGAATGTCCATCAGGTCGCGGCGAACCCCCTCAGGCCAGCGCTCGGCCTTGAAGCCGACGCCCGAGACCATATCCACTTCACCACTGACGAACACCCGTGTGTTGTGGTTGGGCACAAAGAACGAATTGAGGTGGTTGATGCTGTTACCCGGCAAGCCGCGCACCCCCAGAATCGCGGTCTTCGGCTTTTGGTAGTCGCCGACGCACGACAGGTTGGTCTGGCCCCAACGGTCGATCTGGGTTGGCCCGATCATCGCGTGACGGCGGCCGCCCCAGACGCATTCGAACACACGCTCAAACGACAGATAGCCCGAGTAGCGCGGCACGAAATCGCCACGCGGCCCAAGCGGGATCGGCTCTTCGACCAGGAAGGCCTCGCTGTCGGTCATCAGCAGTTCAGGGCTGTGGGTCAGCTTGGCCAGGCTTGCGCCCAAACGGGGGATCACGCCCAGGCCCGAGGCGATCACCTCGCCATTACCGCGCCAGGCTTCGGCTGCGGCGACAATCATCAATTCCGCGAGGGTGAAATCACAGGTTGCAGACATTGTTCATACCCCTCAGAACACGGGTAGGGGCAAGGCGCCCATGCGTACGGCACCGCCGTTCTGCGCTTGATAGGCCTGCTCGCCACCCGCCACGTAAGTCTCGACATAGGCGTGCCAGCCGTTTTCTTCCTGGCTGCTGGCGACATAGCGCTTGAGATGTTCCAGGTCCCAGCCGTAATCCGACGGGCAGGAGGTCGGGTGCGCACCCAGCGGCGCATGCACCACACCGCTCACCAGATAACGCTCGAAGGTATTGAAACGGGCCAGTTCGGCACTCAGCTCAAGGCGCTCTTCAAGCGTTTCGCACGAGACAAAGCACTGCGCGGCGGCACGGGCGAACAGGTGATCGAAATACGGGTCTGGCCCGGTCACAAGGCAGTTGCCCAGGCGGTCCGCGACGTTGACATGCAGGAACGCCACATCGAGGTTCAACGCGGGCATCGCCAACAGCACTTCACCATCGGCATAGGGCGACTGAATCGTCTTGAGTTCCGGGTTGAGACGGGTCACATCGGTGGCCAGCCCGCATCGGGTCGGCAGGAACGGCAAACGCATGCCGGCAGCGCGCAGCCCCCACTGGAACATCCCTTCATCCAGTTCAAGCAGTTCCAGCTCACCGGCTTCACGGGCCTTGCGGTAGTAAGGTTCGAGCGGAATAGCGTCGAGGGTGGCGAAACCGAACACCAGCTTGCGCACCTTGCCCGCCGCACAGAGCATGCCCACTTCGGGGCCGCCGTAGGCAACCACGGTCAGGTCCTTGACTGGCGAACGGAGAATCTCGCGGACAATCGCCATCGGCTTGCGCCGCGGCCCCCATCCACCGAAACCGATGGTCATGCCGTCACGCAATTGAGCAACCGCATCGGCCGCTGTCAGTTGTTTGTTCATGTGCAGGTTCCTTACTGTTGGCCGACCGAAAAGTCGTGCCCCCAAATGCTCACGCGGGTGAATTCGAATGCCGAGTGCTCGGCCCAATCGACTTGCAACCCGCCGTAGCCGTATTCCAGGTCAAAGCCGGACGGCGTCTTCATGTAGAAACTGGTCATGCGGTCGTTCAGGTGCTGCCCCAACGTCGCCGACAGGCGCACGTCATGTGCCAGCAGGCGGTCATGGGCACGGCCAACCTCGGTCATCGAGTCAACCTCGACCATCACGTGCACACAGCCCGACGGCACCGGGTACTCGGCCAGCGCCAGGCTGTGGTGCCGGGCATTGCGGCAATGCAGGAAGTGGATACGGATCGGCGCGGCCGCCGGATCAGGACGGAAGTTGAAAATGTCCGACAGGCCAAAGCCGAGGACGTCCTTGGCGAACGCCAGCGTTGCGTCGAAGTTCGGTGCCGGCAGCACGGTGTGCCCCAGCCCCATGTCGCCGGTAACGAAACGCGGCACCCCCTGGGGCGAGACGAACGGCTGGCAGTCGGAGCGATGCCCCCAGCTCAACTCATGACGGTTGCCGGACGGGTCGACCAGCGTCGCCAGTGCCTGCACGCCACGCTGCTCGACCTGCGCGGCACTGCCCAGTTCCCACTCAACGCCGGCCTGGGTCAGGTGCTGAAGTGCATCACTGAACGCCTGCTCGGAACCCAACTCCCAACCGGAGGCCAGATAACGCGCTTCGCTGCCCTCGACGATCAGCATGCGGAACGGCCGCTCGTCCATTTTCACGTACAGGCCGCCACCTGGCGCCGGATGGACCTGCATACCGAGGACGTCCTCGGCGTAACGCTGCCACTGGCTGAGGTTCTCGATCTGCGAGACGAAATAGCTCAAACCGCGAATGTCGATCATGCCTATGTTCCTCAATGGCTGAGTTCATTGCCTGATGAACATTGTGCAAACCCACGGCGCTGCCTTCATCGTCCGTTGAGACTACGCAACTTGGCCATTCCAGGGCCCTTGGGTAGATGGCGGACTAGTCCGTTTCAATGATTCGGCTAAAAGCCCCACAACCCTAGACTCGGGCATCCATCCGCCCAGCAGAGACAGCCCCATGGAGTTCGCCTTTACTCAAGAACACGAGATGATTCGGGACAGCGCGATACGCTTTCTGACACAAGTCAGCGACTCGCATGCGGTACGCGCCGCCATGAGCCGCCCTGACGGCTACGACCCAGCCGTCTGGCAACGCATCGGCCAGGAGCTGTACTGGCCCGCCCTGATGGTGCCCGAAGCCTTGGGCGGCATGGGCCTGGGCTTTGTCGAGCTGGCGATCCTGCTCGAACAAAGCGGCCGCTACCTGCTCTGCTCACCGCTGTTTGCCACCACCTGCCTGGCGACCCCAGCCCTGCTGCTGGGCGACAACGCCGCATTGCAGGCCACCTGGCTCAGCGCCATTGCGGCCGGCACGACCACTGCCAGCCTGGCCTTCGCCAGTGGCCCGGGCCTGGACGCCAACAGCGTGCAGACCGAGGCCCGCCCCTGCACCGGCGGTTTTCGCCTCACAGGTACCTATACCCAAGTGATCGATGGGGCCCAGGCCGACCTGCTGATCGTCGCGGCGCGTACCCCTGGCAGTCAGGGCGAACACGGCATCAGCCTGTTCGCACTGCCTGCGGATACCGCGGGCGTCGTGTGCCAGGCACTGCCGACGCTGGATCAAACCCGGCGCCTGGCACGGATCGAACTGCACGCGGTAGAGGTGAGCGACGCCCAGTTGCTGAGCGCAACCGGCCAAGGCTGGCCGTTGCTGCGTGACACCTTGCAGATCGCCGCCATCGGCCTGGCTGCCGAACAGACCGGCGGCGCGCAACAGGCCCTCGACCTGACCTTGGCCTACACCGCCGAACGCCGGCAGTTCAGCCGCAGCATCGCCAGCTTCCAGGCCATCAAGCACCGCTGCGCCGACATGATGCTGCAGGTCGAATGCGCCCGCTCGGCAGCCTACTACGCCGCTTGCGTAGCCCAGGAGCGCCTTGATCCAGCGGGCGATGCCGCCGTCTCGAGCGAGCTCGATGCAGCCGCCGCAACGGCCAAGATCCACGCTAGCGAAGCGTTCTTCCACTGCGCCGCCGAGTCCATTCAGCTGCACGGCGGCGTTGGCTTCACCTGGGAATATGACCCGCACCTGTACTTCAAGCGGGCCCGTGCCAGCGAGCAGTTGCTGGGCACACCCGCATTCCACCGCGAGCGCCTGGCCGCGCATCTATTTGGAGAGCAACCATGAAAATCGGTTTCAACAACGAAGATGAAGCGTTCCGTCGACAGGTTGCCCAGTGGATGACCGAACACCTGACAGGCGACTTCGCACCCCTGCGTTTTCGCGGCGGCCCTGGCGACGAGCACAGCTTTCCTGCCGAACGCAAAGCCTGGGAGCGAACACTGGCCGCTGGCGGCTGGATCGGTGTGGGCTGGGCCAAGGAGCACGGTGGGCGCGGTCTGAGCATCAGCCAGCAGGTCATTTTCCATGAAGAATACGCGCGCGCCGGCGGTCCTGGACGCATGGGCCACATCGGCGAAGGCCTGGTCGGGCCGACACTCGCCGCGTTCGGTACCCCAGCCCAGCAGCAGCGGTTGCTGCCGGGCATCCTCAACGGTACTGAATTCTGGTGCCAGGGCTATTCCGAGCCCGGTGCCGGCTCTGACCTGGCAAACGTGCAAACCCGCGCCCGGCTTGATGCCGCCGGCGAGCACTGGCTGATCAGTGGCCAGAAAGTCTGGACCTCACTGGCCCACGAGGCCGATTGGTGCTTCGTCCTGGCCCGAACCGAGCCGGGCAGCAGCGGGCATCATGGGCTGTCGTTCCTGCTGGTGCCGATGGCCCAGGAGCAAATCCGTGTGCAGCCTATCCAGCAACTGACCGGTACCAGTGAATTCAATGAAGTGTTCTTCGACCAGGCCAGCACCTCGGCTGACAACCTGATCGGACAACCCGGTGATGGCTGGAAAATCGCCATGGCCCTGCTGGGTTTCGAACGCGGGGTATCGACGCTGGGTCAGCAGATGCAGTTCCAGAACGAACTTGACGAGATCATCCGCATTGCCCGTGACAACGGCGCCTCCCGCGACCCGTTGCTGCGACAACGCATTGCCCAGGCCTGGGCCGGGCTCAAGGTGCTGCGCTACAACTCGCTACGGATGCTGTCCGGGCCGCAGGACGGCAGCCTGAGCCGCGAGGCCATGATCTATAAACTGGCCTGGTCGTCCTGGCATGCCGACCTGGGCAAGCTGGCCATGGACGTGCTGGGCAGCGAGGGGGAGATTCTCGAAGGTGCGCCTTACCAATTGAGCCGGTTGCAGTCGCTGTTTCTGTTCACCCGTTCCGACACGATCTATGGTGGCAGCAACGAGATCCAGCGCAATGTCATCGCTGAACGGGCCCTGGGGATGCCACGCGAAGCGCGTGTGCGTGGTTGATACACAGGTTCTGGGGCAGTGCATACGTGGCGCCTGCATCGCGGGCAAGCCCGGCTCCTACAGGGATCTGCGAAGAGCACTGCTTTTCTGTTGGAGCTGGCTTGCCTGCGATGGCGTCAGCGCGGTGTCAGTACGTGCGCGGCGTCTGCATCGCGGGCAAGCCCGGCTCCTACAGGGATCCGCGCAGGGCACTGCTTTTTCTGTTGGAGCAGGCTTGCCTGCGATGGCCTTGGCGGGGTGTCAGTACGTGCGCGGCGCCTGCATCGCGGGCAAGCCCGGCTCCTACAGGGATCTGCGCAGGGCACTGCTTTTCTGTTGGAGCAGGCTTGCCTGCGATGGCGTCAGCGCGGTGTCAGTACGTGCGCGGCGCCTGAATCGCGGGCAAGCCCGGCTCCTACAGAGATCTGCGCAGGGCACTGCTTTTCTGTTGGAGCAGGCTTGCCTGCGATGGCGTCAGCGCGGTGTCAGTACGTGCGCGGCGTCTGCATCGCGGGCAAGCCCAGCTCCTACAGAGATCTGCGCAGAGCACTGCCTTTCTGTTGGAGAAGCTTGCCTGCGATGGCGTCGGCGGGGTGTCAGTACGTGCGTGGCGACTGCATCGCGGGCAAGCCCGGCTCCTAAAGGGATACGCGCAGAACACTGTTTTTTCTGTTGGAGCAGGCTTGCCTGCGATGGCGTCAACGCGGTGTCAGTGAATACGCGGCGCCTGCATCGCGGGCAAGCCCGGCTCCTACAGGGATCTGCGCAGGGCACTGCCTTTTCTGTTGGAGCAGGCTTGCCTGCGATGGCGTCGACGCGGTGTCAGTGAATACGTGGCGCCTGCATCGCGGGCAAGCCAACGCTCACAGGAGTGAGAGCAGGCTTACCTGCGAAAAACGTCACCTACCGAACACGAATCTTGGGATCACCCGCACCCCGTCGCAGGTTCGCCAGAAACCCTTCCAGCGGTGCCGGTTCGGCAATGTGTGGCAATGCGTCTTTATCCGGGCGCTGTGCCCAGAACGCATCCCATGACGGGAACAACTCGTGAAAACTCCCCGCGTAAGGCTCACGCCCCGGCCAGCGCATTTTCAAGCCACCAATCGGTGGTTTGTTCAAGTCGGTGGCATACCAGTAACACGGTAAACGCCGACGGAAGCACCAGCGGCCGTCTATACGCTCATAGTCATCCCAATACAGCATCTGCATGATGACCCACTCAGGGCCGGTCTCATGCTCGTTCTTGGAGTAGACCACGCCAGTGGCATGGTCCGGATCGCTGAACTCGATGATGTGCTGCCCCAGGTGATGAGACGTGCCGTGAAACTGTTTGCGCATGGTTTCGTCCAACCAGGCCTTGAGGTGCGCGCGCCCGCTCTTGTCACGACCAACCCGAACATCCGGTGCGAAGCAGTTGGCCATGGCGTCCATGTCGCGCATGTCCAACGCCAACGCGTACTTGCCGGCCAGTTGGCGAATGGCATCCAGCGATTCCAGACGGTCGATCCGTTCAAGCAGTGAGGTCGAATCCATGTTCATCAATCCAGCACCGTGTACAGGTCGGAACTACGCCCGCCGTCCACTGCCAGGCTCGCACCAGTGATGTACGACGCCTCATCGCTGGCCAGGAAGAGAATGGCGTTGGCCAGTTCCACCGGCAGGCCGACGCGTTTCATGGGGATGACTTTTTCGGTGTTGCTGCGGGTTTTGTCGTCGCTGAGCATGCCGGCGGTCGCTGGGGTATCGACCACGCCCGGGATGATCACGTTGCAGCGGATGTTGTTGGGTGCGCCTTCACTGGCAGCGGCACGGCTGAAGTTGATCACCGCCGCTTTGGCCGCTGAGTAGCCCGCCATCCAGGCCGTACCGAACAGGCCGCAGATGGAGGCAATATTGACGATGGCACCACCGCCCTGTGCCTTCATCAATTGCATGGCGGTACGGGTACCCCAGAAGGTGCCGTCCACGGTGGTGGCGAAGTTGGCGTGCCAGTCTGCCGTAGACATCGTGTCGATGCCGCCCCAGGTGTAGGCCATCGCGTTGTTGACCAGGATATCCAGGCGACCATGACGTTGCGCTGCAGCTTCAAGTGCGCCGACATAGGCCTGCTCATCACTCACATCCGCAACGGCGATTTCAGCGCGACCACCCAGCCCTAGGATCTTCTCCTGGACGCCTTGCAACGGTTCGGCACGTCGGCCACACAACACCACGGTGGCGCCCTCCTCGGCGAACCGCAACGCAGTGGCTTCACCGATACCGGAACCTGCGCCGGTGACAAAGGCAATTTTTCCTTCCAGACGCTTGCTCATAGGTCACTCCTCTCTCAGATAAAGGCCATGCCGCCGTTGACCGCAATGTTCTGCCCTGTCATGAAGCTGGCGTCTTCGCTGGCCAGGAATACCGCGACACGGGCGATTTCGTCGGTTTCGCACATGCGTCCCAACGGTACGTTCTGGAGCAGCGCCTGCATGTGTTCGTCGGGAATGCCGGCCATCATCGGTGTGTTGGTCGGGCCGGGTACCAGGGTGTTGACACGAATGCCACTGGCAGCAAGGTCGCGGGCGATCGAGCGGGTCAGGCCCATGACGCCGGCTTTCGACGCGCAGTAGTGGCCAGGCCCTTCACCGGTCAGTGCGGCCGTACTGGAGAGGTTGATGATGGCGCCCTTGCGAGCCCCCTTGACCATCAACCTGGCACCTTCGCGGCAGCACAGGAAGGTCCCGCCCAGGTTGACATTGATCACCCGCGCCCAGCTTTCGTCCGGCGTGTCGAGGAAGCTGTCGAGGGCACCGACACCGGCATTGTTGACGAGGATGTCGAGGCCACCAAAGTGTTGTTCGGTCTGCCCCATGGCATCGGCAACCGATCCACTGTCGGCAACGTTGCAGGCCAAGGCCAGCACACTGTCACCGAGGTCTGCGAGGCTTTCAGCCAAGGCTGGCAGGTTGAGATCAACCGCCACCACCTTCGCCCCTTCGGCGACGAACCGACGCACGATGGCCTGGCCCATACCTTGTCCTGCGCCTGTCACGAAGGCCACTTTATTCAGCAACTTCATTGCGTTCTCCTGGATTGACGAGCATCGCAACCCGCTGCAGGTGCAGCGAGCCAGTCACCTGCATGATTAGCTGCCACCCCGATACGAACATCGTCCGATAGGACTAACGGCACGCCGATCGGCGTGGTCTGAACGGACGATGCCATCAGGACCACGGCAGCCCAGGATCTGTTCTGCGCAAACCGGGCCGGGCATCAGCATCCCCTTCAGGCATCAATGTGGCCCGGCCGGTAAGCGCCTCATGAACCCGCAGACTCTGGAGAACCCCCATGAATCAAGCCGTAGACCTGCCATTGCCTACAGGCCATTACGCGACCCTGCCCAACGGCCTGCGCCTGCACTACCTGGACGAAGGCAGCGGCCCGGTGGTGCTGTGGCTGCATGGCAGCGGACCGGGCGCCAGTGGTTTCAGCAATTTCAAAGGTAACTACCCGGCATTCGTCGAGGCCGGTTACCGCAACATCCTGCTGGACTTACCGGGTTTCGGGCGTTCGGACAAACCCGACGATGTGCAGTACAACCTGGACTTCTTCGTCGACTGTGTGGGCACTTTCCTGACGGAAATCGGCGTAGAACGCTGCACGATGCTGGGCAATTCCCTGGGGGGTGCGATTGCCCTGGGGCTGGCACTGCGTTATCCATCACTGACAGAGCGCCTGATTCTGCTGGCACCCGGTGGCGTCGAAGAACGCGAGACCTACTTCCAGATGCAAGGCATCGTGCGCATGGTCAACCTGTTCAACGCAGGTCCCATAGGCCTGGAAGAAATGCGCAGCATGATGCGCCTGCAACTGTTCGATGACTCGATCCTGCCAGAGAGCCTGCTGCTGGAACGCGTAGCGGTCGCGGTGACGCAACCGAAGAACCTGTTCAGCACCATGATGGTGCCCAACATGGAAGCCCGCCTGGGCGAGATCAGGTGCCCGATCCTGGGCTTCTGGGGCAGCAACGACAACTTCAACCCGGTCAGCGGTGTCCAGCGCATTATCGACGGAGCCGAAAACGCCCGTTTCATTGTGCTCAACCGCTGCGGGCATTGGGTGCAGGTCGAACATCCCGAGCTGTTCAACCGCAGCTGCATCGACTTCCTGCAGCACGGCTGAGCCTGGGAACAGGGGCTACACCCGCTGTAGCCTCGCCGAGATGCACCCAGGATGCGCTGACCTACAAGGGCTCACGCATCCTGGCGGTGCCTGGGTAGAACAAGCCGCCCTACTGGGCCGCTGCCGGTTGCCGGTTCAGCTCGGCATCGCCGGGCTTGCCCAGTACGCACGAGGTGCCGCCTGGCGTGTACATCATGGCCACGCAGCGGTTGCAGGCGGTGCAGATCGAGTTCTTGCTCGCCCCGCTGGCCAGTTTGTTGACGTAGTCTTGCTCCGCCAACAACACCCGCCCCATGGCGATCAGGTCAAAGCCCTCGGCCATGATCCGCTCGATACTGTTGAGGCTCTTCGCACCGCCCAGATAGGCCAGCGGCATCTTCACCGCGGCACGCACCTTGCGAGCATGCTCAAGCAGGTAAAGCTCTCGGAACTCCACCTTGGGATCGGTCAGTCGCTGAATGGCCATCGCCAGGGCGATCACCGGGTTTTTCTGCTGGACGCGATTCTCCTTGGGAAACGAGGAGCCAAACATGGTGGTAATCGACTCGGCGTTCATGCCGGCACTGAGCACCAGCAGGTGCGCGCCCTCCTGTTCCAGCATGCGGGCAATCTGGGCACCATCCTCGGCGCTGTTACCGCTGCGTACACCTTCGGTAATGCTGTACTTGCAAATCACGGCCATGTCCCGACCAACCGCATCGAGTACCGCTCGCAGCACACGACGCGGAAAACGCAGACGGTTTTCCAGGCTGCCGCCGTATTGGTCACGACGCTTGTTGTACAGCGGCGAAATGAACTGGCTGAGCAGGTAGCCGTGCCCCATGTGAATTTCCACGGCGTCGAATCCGGCCTGCCGGGCCAGCCGCGCACCGCGAGCGAAATCCTGCACAACCTGCTGCATATCGCCCTCATTCATCGCTTGTTTGAGGAACATGCCGCTCATCATGCCGATCTTGTTGAAACCGCCACTGGCGGACAGCGGACGCGGGGTGGAGCGTTCACGAATAAAGGTAAAACAGCCTCCATGGGTGATCTGCGCACTGGCCAGCCCACCTTCGCGGTGTACCGCATCGGTCAACGCCTTGAAGTGCGGCAGGCTCTCAGGCGCCAGGATCAGTTGGTTGGGCAGCGTGCGACCATCGCGGCTCACGGCACAATAGGCCACGGTGGTCAGCGCTGTGCCGCCATTGGCCAGGGCGGCATGCAGTTTGACCAATTGCTTGGAGGGCACGCCCTGGGCACTCATGCCCTCATTGGTCGCCGCCTTGATGAATCGGTTTTTTAACGTCAGCGGGCCAATGGTAATGGGGCTGAACGGTGACGGTGTCGGATGAAGGTTCATGGCAGACCCTTTTTTGGCAGCAGATTATCGGAGAATACCGGCCACGCCTGCCTAGGCGCTGGGCATGGCCGGTAGTGCATCAGAAGGTGTACTTGGCGTTGAACGACAGGTAGTCGCGGTCAGCCAACAGGCGCCCTTGGGCGACATCCGGCGAACTCAGGTAAGCGACATAGGTCAGGCCCACCTGGAAGTTGCCCAGGTACTTGAAGTCGCCGCCAACGGTGAGGCGCTTTTCATCACGGCCCAGGCCCTGGTAGGCACTGCCGTCGACGTTCTGCGTCCAGACCACCTTGGTGGTCAGGTCCAGGCCATCGCTGATTGCCGGATAATCCATGTAGGCCCCCACGCCAAGCAGGGTCGAACCGCGGGTCTGGGTGTTGGATTCAAACTGGTTGAATGTCCCGTCGATACCGGGACCGCCACCGCTGACCACCAACGTGTCGACCCCTTCGATACGCTGATGCACCACTTCGCCGAGGAAGGTGGTCTGCTGGGCCAGGAAGCTTGGGCCCAGGATGTAGGTAGCGTTGAGGTTGGCCTGCCAGAGCTGCCCGGTCGTCGGTGCACCATTGTTCAGATAAACCGAGGCACCATCGCGGTAACTCAAGTCACCGGCATACTGTACCGAGTCACCGATCTTGGAGCTGAAGCTGATCCCCGTCAGCTCGACATCCTCGAAATAGCCCAACCGGTAGGCCGGCGCAACAGCCGTGTTCGAGCGCTCGCCGATGCTCTTGAGCGAGGAGTACTGGGTACTGCCGCTGAAGTCGAAAAAGATCGACCCGACCCGCTCGTGGTAGCGGTAATGGAAGAGCCCCACTTCGGTGTTTTCGGTGAGCCGGTAGCGCGCGCCAAGGCCCCACTGGCCACTGTCGCGGGCATCGACTTCACCGGCATAGTTGACGCCGGTAAAGGTCTTGTCCGGCAGGCTGTTGATCACCCCCGCGTTGAGCCGGAAGAACTCGGCGCCCGGGCCGAAGTAGTCGCTGCCGAAGTAGTCACCCACCGGGTTGAGCTGGGTCTTCTCCCACTCGTACTGATAGTAACCGACCAGTGCCAGGTCTTCGTTGAGCGACCAGGACGCGGACACCTGCCCCACCGGCAGGTAGGAGTCCTTGGCTTCGGTGCCTGGCACGTTGAACTTGGTAGCGTCCACCGGCGCCTGCCCCTGGCTGATGTTCGGCCAGAACAGGCTTTCACCCCAGGCCACCAGGTGGCGACCGGCCTTGACCGACAGGTACTGGCTGTCGGCGACATCGAAGTTGCCGTAGACATAGGCATCGAGCAGGCGCGCCTTGCTCCCGCTCAGCCGACGGGTGTCTTCACTGAAGCCGTTGGCCCGACCGATCTTGTTCACGGTGTCCGGCGAATCGTTGTCGTTGCGCTCGTGGTAGACGTCATCGTAGAAATGACTGCCGCGCAGCACTGCGCCGAGATTGTCGTGCTTGAGCAGCAGCTCACCAAACAGGCTGACCCGGTTGTTGATCATCGAGCCGCGGTCGAAGTTGCGCGTACCGTCGTCATTGTTCAGGTCGTTGAGGTATTGCTGGGCAGGCTTGGCGGTACGTACCGACGCGGTGTAGTTGACGGTCAGCGACGAGTCCAGCGTGGTGTTTTCGCCCAACTCGATGGTGGGCCCGGCGCTGGCCGTACCGCTGGCCAGCGCAACGGCCACGGCCAGCAGGCAGTGCCGGCGAGTACCGTTAGCCGCGTTGAGCGCCGCAGGGTTAAACGTAGACATGCTCCTCTCCTTTCTTGTTGTTTTCCGGTTTGCGGGCCCAGTCTGAAAAACTGCCTGGGCCTGCGCATCGTCCGTTTGGTTATGTCAGCCTGTTGCCCTTCAGCCTGGATTGATCGCAGCGCGCAGTTCGTTCTTGGCAACCTTGTTCGAGGGGTTGAGTGGCAGCGCATCGAAGAAGCGCACCAGACGGGGCACCTTGTAGTTGGCCATCCGTTCACGGCTCCAACTGATCAACGCGCTTTCGTCCAGCGTCTGGCCTTCACGCAACACCACACAGGCACACCCCACTTCACCCATGCGTGCGTCCGCAACGCCGATGACGGCAACCTGGGCAATGGCCGGGTGGGCGATCAATGCGGCTTCGATTTCCGCCGGGTAGCAGTTGAAGCCACCCACGATGTACATGTCTTTCAGGCGGTCGGTGATGATCAGGTTGCCCGCTTCATCCAGGCGCCCGACGTCGCCGGTGTGCAGCCAGCCGTCAGCATCGATGGCTTCGGCGGTGGCCTCGGGGTTCTCGAAATAGCCCTGCATGACATGAAAGCCGCGCAAGCAGATTTCACCGGTTTCGCCATTGGCCAAGGCGTGGTTGTGCGGGTCGCGGATGCTGACTTCGGTACCGGCAATCGGCCGCCCGCTGGTGCCGGCGATCACCTGCGCCGAATCCTGCGGGTCGCACAGGGTCGCCAGGCCGCCGCATTCGGTCAGCCCGTAGGCGGTGGTCACCACGCTGAAACCCAACTCGTTGCGCATGCGCTCGATCAGGCTCGGCGGGATACTGGCCGAGCCGGTTACGGCAATCCGCAAGCTGGACAGGTCGGTTTCGGCCAAGCGTGGGTGGGCCAGCAGTGAGAGGTAAAGGGTCGGGGCACCGGGCAAGACGCTGATGCGCTCATTGGCAATACGCTGGAACACCGCATCAGCATCGAACACCGCATGCGGCAGGATGGTTGCCCCGGCAATCAGGCAGGTCAACCAACCAGCCTTGTAGCCAAAGGCATGAAAGAACGGGTTGACGATCAGGTAGCGGTCACCCGGCACCAGGCCAATCACCTTGACGTACTCGCTGAATGCCCGCAGGTTCTGCCCATGGCCGCTCATTACGCCCTTGGGTTTGCCCGTGGTACCCGAGGTGAAGAGCAGATCGCACATCGCCTGCGGCTCAATGGCCAGCGCACGACGTCGCGCCGCCTCGGTGTCGTAGGTGGCAGCCCCCAGCAGAAACTGCTGGAAGCTCAGATCGCCCGAGCGCAGCGGCGTGTCACTGGCCAACACCACCAGATGCTCAAGGCTGGCGGGTCGGTAGGGTTCAAGCATCGCCGGGTAATCGACGTCGAGAAAGCGCTGCTGAACGAACAGCACCCGGCAGCCACTGCGCGCCAGTACATCGGCCGCCTCGGTGCCTTTCATGCGGGTGTTGATCGGCACCAGCACCGCACCGGCACAGTGGATACCCAAAGCCGCCAGGATCCAGTCTCGGCTGTTCGGTGCCCATATGCCGACCCGGTCACCGGCCTGAATGCCCAGCGCCATCAGGCCACGGGTGATGGTCAGCGCCTGATTGGGCAGTTCGGCGTAGTCCGTGCACTGGCCATTCTCTTCAATGGCGGTATGCCCAGCGAACCGCTCGGCGCTGGAGAACAGTAATTGGGCAATGGTGGTCGGCGCGTCGAGCACCGGCGGGGAACACTTCAGGCTCTGATTCATCGTAGGCTCGGTCATCTGCATCATTCGGGAAAGCGGATACGCAGGTGCGCGCTGGTCGGCACGGCCTGGCAGGCGAGGATCCAGCCCTCGGCCAACTCGTTGTCATCCAGGGCATCGTTGTGCAGCAGTTCGACGTCGCCGCTTTCCAGGGTGCACATGCACGAGGCGCAGCCACCGACACGGCACGCACTCGGCGGGTTCAGGCCGGCGCGTTGCATCGCTGCCAGCAGGGTTTCGCCGCTGTCGCAGGCCAGGTTGTGCTCCTCACCGTCCAGGCGAACGGCAAGTTGCGCGGCTACGGCAGCCTCACTGCTGGTGACCACTGGCAACTCACCCTCGCCCGGCAACGACACGAAGCGTTCTACATGCACCCTGGCATCGGGCATGCCCAGACTTTTCAGGGCGCTGACCGCAGCGTCCATGAACGGGCCTGGGCCGCAGATGAACGCCTGCGCATCGATGAACGGCCGGGCCAGTTCGGCCAGTTGCCCGACCACCGGAATGCCCTGTACCGAATCCAGCCAATGGACGATTTGCAGGCGCTGTGGATGAGCACTGGCCAGAAACCTGAGCTCATCGCGAAAAATCACCGAGCCTTCGTCGCGGTTCGCATAAATCAGCAGGATCCGCCCCTGCCCCGCCAGTAATGCCGAACGCAGAATTGACAGCACCGGTGTGACGCCGCTACCGCCACCAAAGAGCAGCAGGTCGCTGTCGAGGTTACGCGGCACGAACACGCCTGCTGGCGGCAGCACCTGCAAGGTCTGCCCCTCCTGCAGCTCAGTGCAGAGCCAGTTCGAGGCGCGGCCCTCATGCACGCGCTTGACCGTCACACGTAACGGCTCATCCAGCATCGGCGTACTGGACAATGAGTAACAGCGGGGCAACCAGCCATCTTCAAACGGGACACGCAGCGTCAGGAATTGACCGGGGCGATAACGAAAGCGTTCGGCCAGGTGCTCGGGTACGTCGAACACCAGAGAGCGCGCGTCGGCCGTTTCCTCGATCACCCGCGCCACGCGCAGGGCAAGATAATCATTCATAGGTCAGGTACTCATTAACACCCGCCTGCAGGAGACAGGCGGGTGTAGACGCGATGGCGTTAGAACGGCCGGGCAGCCTCAGACGTATGGGTCCGGGTTGGGCAAGCCCAATTGCACCGCACCGAAGGCGCGACCGTAGGCCATGAAGTTGTTGGCGATGTGCCCACGGGCCTGGTGCAGGTCACGGAACAGCCGGGCAACCGGGTTGGTGTTGTACAGACCGGACGCTGCCATGCTGCGCAGCAGGTCATTCACCTTGTCGGCACAGACGTTGGTCACGTAGGCGGACTGGTAGCGATACAACAAGCGGGTTTCGGTGTCCGGGTATTCGCCGGCCCTGGCCAGGCTCATGAGGTGCTCGTAGTTGCGCTCCAGCACCAGCTTCAGGCTGTCGACGGTAATCGTCGCTTCGGCCACCGCGGTTTGCGCCACGGGGTCATCCGCCGTGCGTGCACCATGCTTGCCGATGTGCTTGGCGGCATTGGCGCGGAACTCATTGATCGCCCCTTGCAGCGCGCCGATGGCCGAGGTCGAGACCGCGCGGGAGAACACCTGGGCAAACGGAATCGCATAGATCGGGTTGGTGTTGACCAGACGCCCTGGCGTGGCCTCGATGGTGCAGTTGTTGGTGCGCTGAACCCGGTGCGCAGGCACAAACACATCCTCGACCAGAATGTCGTGGCTGCCGGTACCGCGCAGCCCGAGTACATCCCAGTTGCGCTGAATGCGGTAGTCGCTGCGTGGCAGCAGGAAGGTGCCGTGCTCCGCCGCAACATCACCCTCGGCGGGCAGGATGCCACCCAGCAGCACCCACTGGCAGTGCTCGCTGCCACTGGAAAAGCTCCACTGGCCGCTGATGCGATAACCACCCTCGACCACTGTCACCTTGGCCGACGGCATATAGGTCGAGGAAATCAGGGCATCATGATCGTTGCCCCAGACCTCACGCTGGGCTTCGACAGGGTAGCGCGCCAACTGCCACGGGTGGACCCCCATCACACCGTAGATCCAGGCCGTGGACATGCAGCCTTCGGCAAGAATCATCTGGATTTCAAAGAAGGTTCGCGGGTCGACTTCATAGCCTCCGAACGCACGCGGCTGCAAGGCACGCAGCAGCCCGGCCGATTGCAATTCGGCAATGCTTTCGTCCGGGACCTTCAAGTCGCGGTCAGCCTGCGCCGTACGCTCCTTGAGTGCCGGCACAAGGCGCCGCGCACGTTCGATCAGTTCGATTTCGTCCTGGGTCCTTTCTCGCATGCTTTGCATCACTCAATTCTCCCAATCTCGCTGCGCCGGTGCGCGAGCCGTGATTGATCATCGGGGCGAGTGACGGATCGTTCATCGTCAAAGCGGACTAGGACACCCGCTGCCGCAAAGGGCGCGGGTCACCTGCGTTAGTCCATTGAGACGATGCAGCCGCGAGTCAGTCTCGGGATATTCGATACATTGAAAACCGGTTCAACCCAACCCCTACCTTGAGGAAGGACAGCCCATGAGTATCCTGCAGCGTTTCCACCTGGACGGTAGCGTCGCCATCGTCACCGGCAGTGGCCGAGGCATTGGCCGCGCCATCGCGCTGGCCTATGCCGAAGCGGGTGCCGATGTCGTCTGCTCCGCGCGCTCGCTTGAGGATGTGCAACGCGTTGCCGAGGAAGTGCGCGCCTTGGGCCGACGCGCCCTGGCCATCGCCTGCGATGTCAACGACAGCGAGCAGCGCAAGGCGCTGGTCAGCCAGAGCCATGAGCAGATGGGGCGCATCACTCATCTGGTAAACAACGTCGGTGGTGGCGGCCCCAACGATCCACTGAGCATGAGCCCGGAACAGTTCGACGAGATCCTGCGTTTCAACGTGTCCACCGCCTACGCCTTCTGCCAACTGTGCGTGCCACTGATGCGTGAGGCCGGTGGCGGCAACATCGTCAACATCAGTTCGGTAGCCGCCCGCTACTCACAGCGGCACTTCAGCGCGTACGGCGCCGCCAAGGCCGCCCTGAGCCACTTGACCCGCTTGCTGGCACAGGATTTTGCTCCGCTGGTGCGGGTCAATGCCGTCGCGCCCGGCCCCACCCTGACCGAAGCGCTGAACGGCGTGATGCCGGCGGCCATGCGTCAGACCATGGAAGCCAATACCCCGCTCAAATGCCTGGGCAGCCCGGAAGATATCGCCGCCGCGGCCCTGTACCTGGCCAGCCCCGCCTCGGCCTGGGTCAGCGGAAAAATCATCGATGTCGACGGCGGCGCGGACTCCACGGTCTGGCCCGGCTGAACATCGCCCTTTTTTGGCCGGCGCCCTGAGCCCGTTGGGCCCGGCCCTTTTATTTCCTTCATACAGAGCACCCCGTCATGGACGCCCACTTGATCAACGCACTCGGTGACGAACTGTTCAACGCCCTGCGCACACGCCAGACGCTCGCCCCCCTGACCCGCCGCTACCCGCACATCACCCTTGAGCAGGCCTACCGGGTTTCCCTGCATTTTTTGCAACGCCGCGAAGCCCTCGGTGAGCGTGTCATCGGTAAGAAAATCGGTGTCACCAGCCGCGCGGTACAAGAAATGCTCGATGTCCACCAGCCGGACTTCGGCTTCCTCACCGATGCCATGCAGGTCGACGACGGCAGCGATGTCAGCCTGGCCCGCTACAACCTGATTCAGCCGCGCGCCGAAGGCGAAATCGCCTTTGTTCTCGGCGAAGACCTCCAAGGCCCAGGTATCAGCGCCGAAGACGTGCTGGCGGCAAGCCAATACGTGGTGCCGTGCTTCGAGATTGTCGACTCGCGCATCGACAACTGGCAGATCCGTATTCAGGACACCGTGGCCGACAACGCCTCCTGCGGCGTGTTTGCCCTCGGCCCACAGCGCATAGACCCTCGCGGGCTGGACCTGGCCCGGGTCGAAATGCAGCTGTCCAAGAACGGCCAACCGGCGGGCAGCGGCCTGGGTTCGGCGGTGCAAGGCCATCCGTGTGCGGCGGTGGCCTGGCTGGCCAACACCCTGGGTGAGCTCGGCATCCCGTTTCGCCGGGGCGAAATCATCCTTTCGGGAGCTTTGGCACCGCTCGTTCCGGTTGTGGCGGGCGACCGCATCAGCCTTTCCATGAGTGGCCTGGGCCAGACCAGCCTGCGCTTCGTGCCCTGAGTGAACCCTACGCAATCCCTCCCCTGGAGCCATAGACAATGAGCAAGAAGATTAAATGCGCGCTGATCGGGCCGGGCAACATCGGCACCGACCTGCTGTACAAACTGATGCGCAGCGAGGTGCTTGAGCCGGTCTGGATGGTCGGTATCGATGCCACCTCCGAGGGCCTCGCACGGGCACGTGAGCTGGGCCTGAAAACCACCGCTGACGGGGTCGACGGCTTGTTGCCCCACGTTATCGAAGACCAGGTACAGATCGCCTTCGACGCCACATCCGCCTATGTTCACGAGCAGAACTCACGCAAGCTCAATGCGCTGGGGGTGTTGATGATCGACCTGACCCCTGCCGCCATCGGTCCCTACTGCGTACCACCGGTCAACCTCAAGACCAACCTCGGCCTGGGCGTGATGAACGTCAACATGGTCACCTGCGGTGGCCAGGCCACCATTCCGCTGGTCGCGGCAGTATCCAGCGTGCAGCCGGTGGAATACGCCGAAATCATCGCAACCGCGGCCTCCAAATCGGTCGGCCCGGGCACGCGCAAGAACATCGACGAGTTCACCCGCACCACATCCAGCGCGGTCGAACAGGTCGGCGGTGCGAAAAAGGGCAAGGCGATCATCATCATCAACCCCGCCGAACCACCGCTGATCATGCGCGACACCGTGCATTGCCTGACCGAAACGGAACCCGATCAGGCAGCCATCACCGCCGCTATCGAGGCAATGATCCTGCAGGTGCAGCGCTATGTCCCCGGCTACAAGTTGGTAAATGGCCCGGTGTTCGAGGGCAACCGCGTCTCGGTGTTCATGGAAGTCGAAGGCCTGGGAGACTACCTGCCCAAGTACGCCGGCAACCTCGACATCATGACCGCCGCCGCAGCGCGTACCGCCGAAATGTTCGCCGAAGAAATCCTCAAGGGCGAACTGGTCCTGCACGCCACCCACGCACAACCCGCCCTTGCCTGAGGAATCGACCATGGATCTTCGCGGTAAACACATCACCGTTCATGACATGTGCCTGCGCGATGGCATGCACCCCAAGCGTCATCAGATCAGCCTGCAACAGATGAAAGACATTGCCTGCGGCCTGGATGCAGCTGGCGTCCCGCTGATCGAAGTCACCCACGGCGACGGCCTGGGCGGCAGCTCGGTCAACTACGGCTTTCCCGCGCACAGCGACGAGGCCTACCTGTCGGCCGTCATCCCGCTGATGAAACGGGCCAAGGTCTCGGCCCTGCTGCTGCCAGGGATCGGCACCGTCGACCACCTGAAGATGGCCCATGAGCTGGGCGTCAACACCATTCGCGTAGCCACCCACTGCACGGAAGCAGACGTCAGCGAGCAGCATATTTCCCACGCCCGCAGCCTGGGCATGGACACGGTCGGTTTCCTGATGATGGCCCACATGAACAGCCCGGAAGGCCTGGTCAAGCAGGGCAAGCTGATGGAAAGCTACGGCGCCAACTGCATCTACCTGACCGACTCGGCAGGCTACTTGCTGCCCCATGACGTCAGCACCCGGGTAGCGGCAATGCGTGCGGCACTGAAACCGGAAACCGAGATCGGCTTCCATGGCCACCACAACCTGTCGATGGGCGTGTCCAACTCGATCGCCGCCATCGCCGCCGGGGCCACCCGCATTGACGCCGCCTGTGCCGGCCTCGGCGCAGGCGCCGGCAATACACCCATGGAAGTACTGGTCGCGGTCTGCGACCGCATGGGCATCGAGACGGGTGTCAGTGTGTTCGGCATCCAGGACGTGGCCGAAGACCTGGTCGTACCTATCATGGACTTCCCGATCCGCAGCGACCGCGATGCACTGACCATGGGCTATGCCGGGGTCTATGGCTCGTTCCTGCTGTTTGCCAAGCGAGCCGAGAAGAAGTACGGCGTCTCGGCGCGGGAAATCCTCGTCGAAATGGGCCGTCGCGGCATGGTGGGTGGCCAGGAGGACATGATCGAGGACACCGCCATGACCCTCGCCCGGCAACGCCGCCAGGCCTGAGTCACTGGGTATCGGCTGATCCTGCACCTACGTTATTGGCGACCTGAGTCGCCAATAACTTCACATCAAGGTGTCAATACATCAAGCGTTCAACGCCAGTCGGCAACGATGCCATGCTCCAGTGCAAACGGCTGCGCAGCGATGGTTCGACGCTGGTAACGAGGCGCCTGTTCTGCCGTCGCCAACCAGAGCATCACCTCGGCAGGAACCTGCGGCGGCGCACTGCCGGCACGCAAGGCGATCACGCCCTTGTCACCAATGGTCGCCTTGAGCGCGTCGGTCGTCACCACTCCCGGGTTGAGGGTGTAAGCACACACACCGGCTTCCCCCAGCTCTACCGAGAGGATCCCTGAAAGGCGCGATACCGCCGCCTTGCCAGCGCCGTAGGCATACCCCCACCCGCCCTTGCCGGCCGCCACGGGCGGGTCACTCTCGCCGGCCCCGGAGGTAACGTTGATCACCACGCCAGTGCCCTGCTCGGCCATGTGCTCGACCACTGCCCGGGTCAACAGGAACGGCGTCAGGATGTAGCCCTTGTACATCCGCTCCAGCGTTTCCGGCTGCAGGCTCATGAAGCCCGCATTAAGGTCACTGCCCTGGTAGATCGCGTTGTTGATCAGTACATCGATCCGCCCATACTCGGCCAGCACCGCCTCACAGGCGCCGATGGCCGAGGCACTGTCGAGCAGGTCCATGGGCACGACCAGTACCCGCCGTCCCAGTGCCCGGATCGCTTCGGCGGTGCCGTTGAGGCTGCCGGGAAGCGGCGCGCCTGCAGCGTCGCGCAGGGCGTGCGGGTGCTGCTCACCTTCGTCGAGGGTGCGCGCACTGATCGCCAGGTCGAAGCCGGCCCGCGCGAACGCCAATGCCGCTTCGCGACCGATGCCACGGCTGGCGCCGGTAATGAATGCCACCTTGCTCATGAGAAGTCCTTTTAGAAACGCTGCGGGCGAACCATGGCGTCCATGCCGCCATCGATGAACACCACGCTGCCATGGATGAACGCGGCTTGCCTGGACTGCAGGAAGGCCACCAGTGCGGCAATTTCCTGCGGATGCCCGGCACGGCCCAAGGGCGCAACGAACTCCCGTACCGCCTTGCCGAAACGTGCATCGTCGAGCGATGCCTGATGCAGCGGGGTTTCCACCGCCCCCGGTGCCACCACATTCAAGCGAATACCCTTGCTCGCCCAACTGGAAGAGGTACGCCGGGCATGGTGGGTGATTGCATACTTGGAGCAGGCATAGGCCACATGGGGCTGACCAAGGGCATTGGCCAGTTCCAGTGCATTGGCTTCATCACCGGCGAGCATCGCCTCGGTCATCGCCTGCTGATCGGCACCGGTCTGGGTCGCGGCCACCGAGCCGATCACCAGCGCAGCCGGGCTATCCCCCTTGGCCAAAGCCCCGGCCAAGCCACTCAGCAACTGGCTGACGCCGAAGTAGTTGACCGCCAGGATCAACCCGCAGGACGGGGCCGTTACCCCGACACCCGCACAACAGACCAGACCGTCGAGTACCCCGTCGCTGAGCTCGAGTACCTGGGCAATGGCGGCCTCGCGGCCTTGGGGCGTTGAAAGGTCGGCGATCACCTCGGCATTGCTGCGGTCGATTCCGATGACACGATGTCCGGCGGCGCGTAACGCAGTGCTCACCGCGGCACCGATTCCCGAAGCGCTGCCGCTGATAGCTGTAACTGGCATAGGTATTCTCCGTGATAGGTTCGGGCAGTATTCAGAGACCGACCACGAGGCTGCATCGTCTGTGCGGACTAAGGGTGTTCAGGCTCGTGGTGGCGCCGGGCGACTGCCTGCCGCCCGGAAACAGAATGGCGACTCACGCCTGACGGGCAGCTACCGCCAGCTGTGGCGGTGGAACCTTGAGTTTTTCAACAGCCTTGAGGGCGACCTTGGGCTTGCCCAGCGCCACGACACTGTTGAGCATGATGCGCACCAGTTCGGTCTGCCGGCGCACGCCGGTCTTGGAGAAAATCGAACGCAGATGGGCACGCGCGGTATTGCGCCGGATGTTCAGCACCTCGGCCGCTTCCTCCAGGGACAAACCGTTGGCCAACTCCATTGCCAGGGCAGTCTCGGCCCTGGTCAGGTTGAACAACTGCTTGGTCACCACTTCGCTGGCCAGCGACTTGCTCGCGGCGTCGCGGATATACACCAGCGCGGCGGGCTTACCCTTCTCTTCCGCCCAGTCCAGCGAGGGAATCGACTCGACCACCAGGCCCAGGTTGACCAGCCCGGACGGCCGCGTGACAGACATCGCTTCGGCGCTCTTGGGGGCATCCGGGGAAAATGCGGCACGAATCAGCCGTTGCAGCTCGCGATTGTCACTTGGGTAGCTGGCCTCAAGGCGACCGCCGACCAATTTCAGCCCATCGGCGTTGGCGAGGATGTCCTGGGCGACCGGGTTGACCCGCAGCACACTGCCGCTTTCATCCAGTACCAGGGTTGCCACCGACAGCCGACTGATTGCCTGGGAATACAGCTCGCTCAGCGACTCGCTGCGGTCCAGCAAGTTATGCACCTGTAGCGCCCGCCGCAGGTGTGGCAAGAACACGCCGCACAACGCGCGTTCGTTGGCCGAGAAGTTGGGTGCGTGCTTGGGACGGGTAATGCGAAAGCGCAACTTGCCGCCGTCCGGGGTGGAAATATCGGCCCCCATCACGTGGTACACCCCTTGCGGGCCGCAGAACATCTTGAAGTAGGCACTGTGCTCCCATTCCGCGGACGTCATGACGTCGTCGACCGTGAACACGTAGTCCAGCGGCTGGTTGGCAAACGGGGTATTGGTCTGGGGGTAGGTCATGTAGCTGACGTCGCCGGCCCCTTCGATGTCGCCGGCGATGATCATCACACCCATGTCCGGTTGGTCCGGCACCCGCAGGATCAGTGTGACGTAGTTGGCGTCGTAGAGCGTACGGAAGCTCTTGAGAGCACGCGCCATCAACTTTGGGTCGAGGGCTCCTTCATAGACTTCACCAACCAGGCGGTCGTATTCGCTCAGGTCAAGGCCGACGCTGGCCAAAACCTCATGGGTCAAGACAGCACTTACCATAGTCTTCTCCGCGCACGGGTAAGGCACGATGACCTTCCCTTGTTATTTTTATAATTTCGGCTTGAGGGCAGCACGCCCCCTTTTTGACTACACGCGACTTGCACAGGCCTGCAACAGGGCCCGCGCCACAGTCTCCCTGTCCACTACGTACTCCACAATAGGTGTTGACCTTTTATTTTTAGTTACTAAATATCTAAATGCCATCGCGGGCAAGCCCGCTCCAACAGAGCCCGCGCCAGCCCGCTCCTACAAGACCTTTTGCCGGCTCACTGGACCTGGGCCACGGGACTTTCCGTGGCCACCAACCGGCGCCCACGGTTGAACCAGGCCGCCAGCGCCGGTAGCAGGAATATGGCCCCCAAGACGTTCACCAGGAACATGAAGGACAACAGCACGCCCATGTCTGCCTGAAACTTCAGCGGCGCAAACGCCCAGGTGCACACACCAATCGACATGGTCAAGGCTGTGAACACCGCAGCCGTGCCCCGTTGGCACATCGCCTCGTAGAACGCCTCGCGCAGGTTCGCACCACCGGCCATTTCGTGTTGGATACGTTCATACAGGTAGATCCCGTAATCGACACCCACCCCCACACCCAACGCCATCACCGGCAAGGTCGCGACTTTCAGGCCAATGCCCAGCATCGCCATCAGCGCGTTGCAGAGGATCGCTACAATCGCCAGGGGGACGAGAATGCACAGCACGGCGCGAACCGAGAGGAAGGTCAGCCAGCAGAACAGCGCCACCGAACCAAAGAGTGCCGCCAACATGATGATCTCCGCCCGTTTCACCGCCTCATTGGATGCCGCCATCACACCCACGTTTCCGCCCGCCAGGAGAAACGCCACCTGCGGGGTGCGAACCTCGGCGATGATGCGCTTGGCTTCATTGATCGCATGGGCCACCGTGGCCCCTTCGTGGTCGGCCAGGAACACCAGGATCTGCATTTGCTGGCAGCCGTCGGTCACCAACCCGTCGTCCGGCATGTAGGCCCGTGCGCCCTGGCTCAGGCCGCGTGCTGAACCAGGGATCGCTGCCCAGCGCGGGTTGCCTTCGTTGTTACCGGCAATGACCCGTTTGCCCATGCCGGCGACGCTCTGGACCGACTGCACACCGGTGACAGCGCGCATGCGGAAATCGAAGGCTTCTACCGCACGCATCACTTCCGGCGACAAGCACCCTTCTTCGATGCCCTGGACTTCGACAAACACTGACATTACGTCGAGACCGATCGAATAGCTGTCGACAATCTTGCGGTTGTCCTGGTTGTAGCGCGAGTCGGCTCTGAGCTCCGGCGCGCCCGCACCGATATCGCCCACCGCGAGGTCACGTGCCTTGTAGGCGCCGGCCACCAGCAGCAACAGGCTGATGGCGAACACACTCAGTGCAGGTCCCGGCTCGGCCAGCGCAGACAACCGCCACCACAGCCGATGCCTGCCGGCCTGACGGTTTTGCGCCCGTCGCAGCAACCCGGGCTCCAGCCGCAGGTAGGAGATGATCACCGGCAGCATCAGCTTGTTAGTGATGATCATCAGCATCACGCCGATACAGGCGGTCACACCCAGTTCATGCACGATCGGGATATCGATCAACATGATCACCGCAAAACCCAGGGCATTCATCAACAGCGCCAGGGAGCCGGGAATGAAGATTTTGCAAAATGCCGAATGCGCGGCCCGCAACGAATCGCTACCCGCCACCACATCCTGCTTCCAGGCATTGGTCATCTGCACGGCATGGGACACACCGATGGAGAAAATCAGGAACGGCACCAGGATCGACATCGGATCAATGCCAAGCCCCAACAGCGGCAACAGGCCAAGCAACCAGACCACCGGCAGCAACGCCACCACCAATGCAACCACCGTCAGGCGCAAAGAGCGCGAATACAGCCAGAGCAGCAGCCCGGTAATGACGAAGGCGATCACAAAGAAGCCGATGACCGTGTTCAACCCCTCGACCACATCACCGACCAGCTTGGCGAAACCGACAATGTTGATTTCGATCTGCTCATTGCTGTACTTGTCGCGGAGCTCTTCAAGACGGCGGGCAACCTCGGCATATTTCACCGGTTCGCCGGTCTGTGGGTCGATATCCTGCAGGTCGGCACGCACCATGGCCGACTTCAGGTCGTTGGCCAACAAGCGCCCGATCTGCCCGGACGCGGCGGCATTGCTGCGTACCTGAGCCAGGTCCTGTTCGGTGCCGCTGAAGCGTGGCGGTACGACCACATCACCGAAAAAACCCTCCTCGGTGATTTCGATGTAGCGTACGTTGGTGGTGAACAACGAGGTGACGCTGGCGCGACTGACCCCGGAGATGAAGAACACATCGTCGGTCACCTTGCGCAAGGTGTCGAGGAACACCGGGTTATAGATATCCCCCTCGCCTTTCCAATGCACGCTGACTAGGAAACGGTTGGCACCGGTGAAATACTGGCTGAACTTCAGGAAGTTGACCATGTACGCGTGTCGCACCGGAATCTGCTTGTTGAAGCCGGGGTCCAGTTGCGTGTGGGTAGCGCTGTAACCCAGGCCTGCGGTCACCAGCACAAACAGCACTAACAACCCCTTGCGCCATGCCATCAGCCGATCCGCGACCGCTTCGACGCTGTGCGTCACCCAGCTTTTAGCTTGTTTCATTGCCCGCCTCTCATTTACCTAGGGCGGCAACGCTGCCACCAGAACCCTGGAGTAACCCGCGCTCACCACCGACCAGCAGACGCGAACCGACCATCGTCGCCGAGGTCAAGGTGCCGAGGCCGGCCAAGCGACTGACACCAACCAGCGCACCCCGAGCATCCAGCCGAACGACCGAGCTGCCAGCTCCGACGATCACCAGGCCAGAGTGGTCGGGCAACAGCACATGCCCGTAGAGCGGCAGTTGGTTACCGACGTTGACCTGTGCCCAGCTATCACCGAAGTCGTGGCTGACGAATACATGGCCGCGCATGCCATAGGTCACCCAATGCTCTGGGCTCAGGCGCACGATGCCGAACAACGAACCGCTGTAAAATGCAGGCAGGGTCTGCCAATGCTTGCCGCCATCGCGGGTACGCAGCACCAGGCCTTGCTCGCCGACCAACATCCTTCGGCCATCAGGGCCGCCGTCCATGCTGTTGAGGTGCGCGCTGTCGACATCAAGTGCCAGCTTGCGCCAACTCAGCCCGGCATCATCGGACTGATAGAACTTACCGAAGCTGCCGAACGCCAGGACACTCTCGTCACCGGCCGCCCAGACACCCAGCAGCGGCTCGCCCAATTCATTGTCGTAGCGCATTTCCTGCCAGTGGCTACCGGCATCCTCGGAGCGCAGGATCCAACCGTCGTGCCCGACCGCCAGTAGGCGTTGCTCACCCAGTGCCACCAAGGCAGTCAGCGCGACATCACGTTGCCGGTCGACACTGGCCTGCTGCCAACTCACACCCTGGTCGTCGCTGAACAGGATGCTGCCGCGTTCGCCCACGGCCACGACACGTGTCCCCAGGCTGAGCAAACCGTTGATTTGAACCCGGTCCGAACGCAGCGCGACTTGTGCTTGCTCGGGCTCGGTTTTGGGGGAAAAGGTAAACAGGATGGTCAGCCCGACAACCAGGCAGACCAGGTATCCGATCACTGAGCGCATGAGGGACGCTCCTGTTCGTGACACGCGTGCAAAGTGGGGGTCATTGGGCCAGTCCTCTTGTTCTTGTATGGCGCCACGCCTTGGGTCGCAGCGAGCTAAGTGGGCATTGCCTAGGGGGGATACTCAGGTGTAGGGCCGTTTG
Source organism: Pseudomonas sp. HLS-6 TE3448 (assembly GCF_053629555.1). Taxonomy (NCBI): domain Bacteria; kingdom Pseudomonadati; phylum Pseudomonadota; class Gammaproteobacteria; order Pseudomonadales; family Pseudomonadaceae; genus Pseudomonas; species Pseudomonas sp. HLS-6 TE3448. The sequence goes on from NZ_JBRJIO010000001.1 coordinate 4,340,679, forward strand.
AAACATCGTCCAAACGGCTTAAAAATGGCGTGAATGGCGTATGTCGGAAATGCGCGGCAAAGGCGCACGGCAATGCCGCCCACAGCCTTGCCGTGGGCGCAAGACGGGCACGATCAGGCCCGGTAGAGAATCACCAGATCGTTGATGACCGACGGCCGTTCATGACCGACGACATGGGTGTTGAGCTCCAATGTCAGTTGGGTGCCTCTGGCAAGCAGTTCGACCTGCTTGACCCGCGCCCGCGAATGGATACGCGAACCCGCTGGCACGGGTGCCGGGAAGCGCAAACGGTCGGAGCCATAGTTGATCTGGGTAGTGAACCCTGTGATCTCGAAACCCAGCGCCAGCTTCATCCGCGACTGCAACACCTGCACCAAGGCGCCGTGGGCGATGGTGCCGCCGAACGGACTCTGCAGACGAGCACGCTCAGGGTCGGTATGGATCCAGTAGTCGTCGCCAGACAACTGCGCAAAGGCATCGATCAGGGCCTGATCCACCACGATGCTGTTGCTCCAGTCACTGAACTGTTCACTGACCAGCGCCTGCAGACTCGCGGCATCGTTGAAATCGATCTTGCGTGGCTCGGGTTGCGAGTGCGTCGGTGTCGGTTCGCTGTCAACGGCGGGCAAGCGTTCAAGGCTGGCAGCCTCCTTGTCCAGGCCGGTGAAGCGCAACAAGCGATTGCCCTTGGCGTCGACCTCGGCAAACACCGGTTTCAAACGCATGCCGATGTGTATTTCGTCTTCAGCCAGGCCGACCAGGTTGGTGTTGATGCGCACACCTTCGGCCAACTCGACAACCGCCAGTTTCTGCGGCATTTCATCCATGAAATCGGGCAAGGTGGGAATGCGCGTCAGCGTGTAACTGTACAGCGTCGCGCTGCCCTCGACCTCGCGCCAGGCCAGGTCATGGGCCATGCAGGCGGGACAATGCCGACGCGGGTAGAAAATCCAGTGCGCACAGGCTGTGCATTGCTGAATCAGTAAGCGCCGGGCCTTCAGGCCTTCCCAGAACGGTGCGGAAATTTCCGTCGGTACAGGCATCGGTTTATTGTTGGACATGGTGCTTATGCTCCCTGAAGTATCAATGCGCCCTGCTCACTCATCACGCCGCCGGTACCGGAGACATAGACGCTGTCACAGCGTCCAAGCTGACGTTCGCCGGCCGAACCGGCGATTTGCGTCACCGCCTCGATCACCTGGGACATGCCGCCGGCCGAACCGGCCTGACCGAAACTGAGCTGCCCGCCGTGGGTATTCATCGGAAAATCACCCCGCCAGGTCAGGTCATGCTCACGCACAAACGCCATGCCCTCGCCCTTGCCACAGAAACCTGCATCCTCAAGGGTCAGTAACGCGGTGATGGTGTAGCAGTCGTAAATCTGCGCGGCGTCGACATCGGTCGGCTTGAGCCCGGCCATCTCGAAGGCCCGTCGCGACGCCGGCCCAATCGGCGTGTGAATCATGTCTGCCGCATAGGACGGCGACTTGAAGGCCAGGTGTTCGCCAAAACCGGTAATGAACGCGGGCCGCTTGCGCGCCCGTGCCGCGACTTCCTTGGAAGCGATGATCATTGCCGCACCGCCGGCCACGGGCATGACGATTTCCAGTATGTGCAGGGGATCGGCAACCATTTTGCTCGCCAGCACCTGCTCAATGGTCAACGGCTGGCCATAGAACATGGCCTGCGGGTTGGCCTGGGCGTTGGTGCGCTGATCCACGGCGATCTTGGCCATCGCCACCGGGTCGTAGCCGTACTGGGCGGCATACCGCTGGGCGATCATGGCGTAACCGGTGTTCTGGCCCATGTGCCCGTAGGGCAGGTCGAATTCAGCCTCCGGCGCACCGAACGCCGTGCTGTGGCCACCAAAGCGCATGGCCCTGGCCATCCAGCTCGGGTCTTCATCCGGGCCCAGCGGTGCCATGCGTGCAGGCAGTACGCACAGTACCGCCTGGCACAACCCCAGTTCGATGGCGGCGGCGGCGCGCCAGACCATACCCACTGAGGTACAGCCGCCAAGGTCCACCACTTCGGCAAAATTCAGCCGCAACCCCAGGTACTCGGCGGCCATTGCCGGGACGAACACCGACGCCTCATGAAACTGCGGGCCGTTGATCACCAGCCCGTCAAGGTCTTCAGCCCTGAGCCCCGCATCGCGCAGAGCCTGGGCCGCCAGGTCGGCGACTTGTTCAAGGTGAAACATCTTCGGCGCAGTCGCGTACTTCTCCGGTTTGTACTGCGCGGTACCAATAATGGCCGCATGCCCTTTGAGCCCCATAGTGCCTCCACTCCGAAGCGCCGGGCTTCGGACATTTCCAAGTGATGGTTAAGGCCCGAGGCAGGCAACCTGCCCCGGACCTGAGTGGTCAAGACGAAACAGCCGGGATCAGAAGGTGTACTTCATCGAGAACGTGGCGTAGTCACGGTCGGCAAACGGCCGCTTGATCGCATCCGCTGCGCCCAGATAGCTGGTCACGTTCATGCCGACTTCCAGGTTGCCCAGGTACTTGAATGTGGTACCGATACTCATGCGGCGGTCGCCCTGAACGCCGGAAATGCTGCCGGCCATCGGGGTCGAGCCACTGAATACGTTGGAAAAGCGCACGGGCACTTCAAGGTCCCAGCCCTGGAAAACGCCCGGGTAGCTGAACGAGGCGCCCAGGGTGTAGGCGCTAGCCGATTTGGTGCGCCAGGCAGAACTGGTCTTGTAGGTGTAGTCATCCGACTCCCCAACCAACGGTGCCAGCGAAGGCAACAGGTTCACGCCTTGCAGATTGCCCGCGGCCGAAGTGGATTCGACGCTGTCGACCAGCACGTGAACAATCTCCGCCGTCAGGCTGGTCTGGCTGGCCCATGGCCGATCGCCGAGAATGCGGATCGCCGACAGTTGCATCTGTTGGCCCTTGCCCTTGGCCGGTACCGGCCCGAGGCCAGTGTTGACCATGACCGGCGCACCGTCGCGGTAGGACCACTCAGCACCGACCTGGGTATCACCCAGCTTGGTCGAGGCGCTGATACCGGTCAGCTTGATGTCTTCGAAATACTTCACCCGGTAGCCGTTGGGCGTGAAGGCATAGAGGCCGCCACCCACGGGCAACGGGTCATACCCCACCAGCGCAGTGGCCGGGTTTTTGTCGTGGTAGTTGACGTGAAACAGCGACAATTCAAGAGCCGGTACGGGGCGGTAGCGAACCTGTACCCCCCACTGCCCACCGTCGCGAGGCTCGTCGGTACCACGGTAGGCAACCTTGCCGCCTTGGGTGATGATGAATTCGCGGCCCGGGCCGACGACGTCACTGCCAGACAGGTAGCTGCCCACTGGCGGCAACTCGGTGCCTTTCCATTCGTACTGCACATAAGCGCCAAAGGTAAGGCTTGGATTCAACCGATAGGACCCGGAGAACTGCCCTACCGGCAACAGGATTTCCTTGACCTCAACGCCCGGCTGCGCCGCCTTCACCGCATCGGAGGGGTTCTGTACGCCGTTGACGCCGGGGTAGTAAAGGCTCTCGCCCCAGGACTCGATATGGCGGCCCGCCTTGACGTCGAGCATGGAGTCATTGTCAAAGCGCCAGCCACTGAATACGTAGGCATCCAGCAAACGCGTGCGACCACCACTGTAGTAACGGGTATCACTGGTAAATTCGTCATTACGCCCGGCCTTGTTGACGGTCGCGGGCGAATCGTTGTCGTTTTCCTGGTGGTAGACATCATCGTAGAAGGTACTGCCGCGCACGACGGCACCGTAGTTGTCCTTGCGCAGGATCATCTCACCCAGCGCACCCACACGGTTGGTGGTCAGGCTGCCGCGATCGAAGTTGCGGTTGGCATCGTCAGCGTTGACCCCAAGCAAGCGATCATTCTGATCGTTAAGGCGCACGCCCACGCCGTAGCTGGTGGTTACCGACCAGTCGAGGGTCGTGCCGTTATCAAACTCGATCGTCTCCCCCGACCATACCGGTGTCGAAACCAAAGCGATGGCCGCCGTCAGGCTGACTGCCTGAACACCGCGCGAACCAAGGCCAGTACAATTATTGTTGTTCTTATCGATCACACTGACTCTCCTCAAGGGCAACCGGTTGGCCGCCTGGAATGTTGAACATTGCCGCTGCACCGGCCGCTCAAAACACCACGAGCGGGGTGACAGCAGGTGCCCCCTGCGGGGAACGCCGATACTGGTGAAGCCCGCGGTGTTCCTCCCGCAACAGCGACCCTTCGGCCACGAGGTAGTTGGCATGCGCCAACGTTTCTCCCAGCGCCATCAGTTCGTCGAAACGACCTGAAAGCTTCGGGAACAACACAGCCATCAGTTCGAGCGCACTACGCGGCTCCTCACAGCTGGCCAACAGCAGCGCCAGGTGAGCCTGGTGATGGGCCTGTAACTGGTCCAGGCGCTGATGCAGGTTGAAGAACGGCCGTTCATGGGCCGGCAGAACCAGAACGCTGTCCGGCAAGTCACGCAAGCGCTCAAGGGAGGCCAGCCAGTCGCGCAGCGGATCGGCTTCCGGCTCAGTGGCATGCACGCCGACCGTCGGGGTGATGCGCGGCAACACCTGATCCCCGGAAATGAGCAGCCCATCCTCTTCAGCAAACAGGCAGGCATGTTCGGGCGAGTGCCCGCGGCCGACCACGACCTGCCAGAGGCGACCGCCGATGCGCAGGTGGCTGCCGTCGCGCAAGCGCCGGTAACTGTTGAAATGCGCGGGACGGAAATGCCCGTTCTGGATCACCTCGTACATCTGGGCGGCCTGCTCGCTGCTGAAACCGGCCTTGCGGTAGAACGCCAGGAAGTCCCAGCCGGGCGGCTGATCAGAGGGGACGCTGACGTACAACGACTGGTATTCACAGGCGGTCATGTACACCGGGCAGCGAAAGCGTTCGGCCAACCAGGCGGCGACACCGGCATGGTCGGAGTGATAATGCGTGCAGACCACCGCCAGCAGCGGCAGCCCCGCGCACGCCTCACTCAACACGCGCTCCCAGACCTCGCGGGTTTGCACGGTGTTCATGCCGGTATCCACCGCTACCCAGCCATCGCCATGACGCAGCAGATAGAGGTTGATATGGTCCAGACGAAACGGCAGCGGCATACGCAGCCAGAGCACCCCCGGCGTGACTTCACAGACCTGCCCGGCGGCCGGGGCCTGCGGCCACGGGTAGCGCAGGCCGCTGCGCAGCTCATGGCCGTTCGGGTCCAGATCAGCCATGATGCGCACCTGCGAACGGCGCCAGACCGACTCGCGCCAACACCTCTGGCGAATAGGGCTGGTAGGTTCGCGTGCTTTCATCACGAATGAACAACGGATCGCTGCAGGCAATCGGGCAATAGCCCTGGCGCTGCAAATCGACCTTGCGCAGCTTGAAGGTGCTGGTCAGGTCCGCCGCCGCGGTCACACGTACGAACACTGGCGCGGCGTAACGCGGCAGGCACGCTTCAGTGAGTGCGTACAAGGCCTCGGGCTGGAACACTTGCCCCGGCTGCATCAGCACTGCGGCCATGCCCGCACGCCCCTCATGCCCCGGTACCTGCACACCGTAGATATTGATCAGTTCAAGGCCCGGCAGATCCCCCAGGGCATCGGCGACTTCCTGGGTGGAGACGTTCTCGCTCTTCCAGCGGAAGGTGTCGCCGATACGGTCCACGAAATAGCAGTAGCCATCGGCGTCCTCGCGCAACAAGTCGCCCGAACTCCAGTAGGCATCACCTTCGCGAAAGACATTGCGGCGGATCTTGCTCTCGGTGGCCTCGGTCGAGGTATAGCCTTCGAAGCGCCCACCGCCGATATCCGGATGATCGACGATGAACCCCATGGCTTCACCCACTTCGCCGACCTCGCAGAGCTGATAGAAGCCATTCTCGTCGCGCGGATGACAGTCATTTTCGACATCGAAGCGCACCAGCCGCAGGTTGGTCTTGTTCCAGTCAGGTATACGCCCGCACGAACCGATATAGTTGTCGACATTGATCAGGTTGGTGTTGGCTTCGGTGGCACCCCAGCCCTCGAAAACCTGGATCGGTCCAAAACGTTCAATCCAGCGTTGCCACGACTCAGGTGTCAGGCCGGCACCGAGCATGCAGCGCAGGCTATGTTCGCGTTCACCCGGTACAACCGGCCGGTTGAGCAGGTAGCGGCAGATTTCGCCAATGTACTGGAAGACGCTGATACGGTGACGGGCGACATCGCTCCAGAACTCACGCACGCTGAACTTGCGGCGCACCACGATGCTCGCGCCGGCACGTAGCGCGGTCGAGGTCACCGAGGTGGCGGCGGCCCCGTGGTACAGCGGCAGGCAACAATAGAACACGTCGTCGCAGGTGGCCTGCAGCGTTACCTCCATTACATCGCCAGACGACATCCAGCGCATATGGCTGTAACGGGCGGCCTTGGGCAACCCGGTGGTACCCGAGGTAAAAATCAGCAAGGTCGGGGCCTGGGCCTCGATGTCCGCACGCACATCGCGGGGGAAGGCACTGCGTGGCGCACTGTCCAGGCGCGCAGCGAAATGCCCGTCGACCCCCTTGGGAAGCGCCTCGGGCCATGGGTTCTCTGGGTCGCGTACCAGCCAGTAGGGCAGCTCAGGCAGGCCCTCGGTAACCTGGACATTGGCCAGGCACTCTTCCCCGACCACCAGTGCCTTGGCCCCGGTGGTTTCCAGCGCATGCAACAGGGGCCGGCCATTGACCTGGGTGTTGATGAACGCAACCACCACCCCCAGCTTGACCAGGCCAAACCAGGTGCAGAAGAACGCCGGGCGGTTTTCCATCACGATGGCACAGACATCACCGGCGCGCAGGCCATTGGCGTAAAAGGTATGGGCCATCTGGTTGGCGCGCGCATCGACTTCGGCGTAGCTGAGGATTTCGTCGCCATAGATCAGAAACGCCCGGTCGGCATGACGGATGGCCTGCTGCTCGAGCCGATCGGCCAGGGTGTAGTGGTCACGGGGTTTGATCTGCGCGCTGGCTACCGAACGTCGATCCAGAATCGCCTGGGTCTGTTCACGGGGCACAGGGCAGCTCGGCAAGACGCTGGCCAGGTTACTCAAGCTCATGGCGTCACCTCCAGTGCATCGGCCTGATAGACGGGGTAGTCGGTATAGCCACGAGGGCCAGAGGTGTAGAGGGTCTTGCGGTCAAAGCCGGCCAACGGCAGGCCGTGCTTCAAGCGTTCGACCAGGTCGGGGTTGGCAATGAAGTGTCGGCCGAAGGAGACCGCTGCGCCCTCGCCTGCTTCCAGCGCGGCGCGGGCCGAAGCGCCATCAAAACCGTCGTTGAGAATCAGTCCATGGGCGCTATGCTCGCGCGCCAGGGCAAAGGCATCGAGCCCCGCCACCGGTGAACGCATGATGTGCAGGTAGGCCAGGCCCAGCGGGGCCACGGCGGCGCAGAGTGCGACAGCGGTGCCTGCCGCGTCGAGGTCGTCGATATCGTTATAGGGGTTGCCCGGGCACATCCGAAAGCCCACACGGCCAGCGCCAATCGCTGCGGCCATGGCCTCGATCACGTCCTTGGCAAACCGTACCCGGTTGCTCGCCGAACCGCCGTAGGCATCGGTACGCTGGTTGCTGCCCGAGGCCATGAACTGCATCGGCAGGTAGCCGCTGGTGCAATGCAACTCGACGCCATCGAAACCAGCTTCACGCGCATTCAACGCTGCCTGACGGTAGTCCTCGATCACCGCGGCGATGCCTTCCAGGGTCAACGCCTGCGGGCTATCGGTGTCCACCAGGCCAACGGCATCACTGAACACTTGAGTGCGTGCGCGCACCGCCGACGGGCCCACGGTAGCCGCACCGCCGGGTTTGTTGTAATGGCTGGCAGCGCGCCCCACATGCATCAGTTGCAGTACGATGCGACCGCCTTGGTCATGCACGGCACGGGTCACCTGGCGCCAGGCGGCAATCTGTTCGCCGGTGTAGATCGCCGGTGTACGGCAATAGCCCAGGCCACTGGCCGATGGCGCCGTACCCTCGGCAACAATCAACCCGGCGCTGGCACGCTGGCGGTAGTACTCGACCATGTCGGCACTTGGCACCGCACCGGCATCGGCACGACTGCGGGTCATCGGCGCCATGACGATACGATTGGCCAGCTGCAGTTCGCCGAGGCACACCGGCTCGAACAAGATGCTCATGTCAGCTCCTTAACGTCTTATTGTTTCCGGCGATGCCAAGCGGCTCACCGCAAGGTGGCCAGGGATTGCGCAGAACCGGATATGGGCTGAATGATTCACCTTGAACGCAACTGAAACATCGTCCGACAAGACTAGATTTACCGGCCTGGACATCGCAGCCAAATGCCCGCAACTACGGGAAAAATGGTCTGAACGGACGATGAAAAAACAGCCGGATGCACTGACGATCAAGCCCACTAGAACAAGACCGGGAGCACCCGCAGTGAACGCATCCAACCCCGTGACATGGCGAACGCATTACGCGCTTTTCGTGCTCGCCAGCATCTACGTTTTCAACTACATCGACCGCCAGTTGATGGCGATTCTGATCGAACCGGTGAAGCTCGAGTTCGGCATATCGGACACCGGCATCGGCTTGTTGTCGGGCGTGACCTTCGCGGTGTTCTATACGGTTTTTGGCTTCCCTTTGGGGCGCCTGTCGGATCGCATCGGGCGTAAACCGGTCATTGCCTTCAGCTGCATCGCCTGGAGCCTGATGACCATGCTCTGCGGCATGGCTGGCAGCTTTCTGACGCTGGTACTGGCACGGATCGGCGTCGCTGTCGGTGAAGCCGGCGGTACCGCGCCGTCAGTGGCGATGGTTTCGGACCTGTACCCGGCACGCCGCCGCTCGACAGCACTGGCCGTGCTGATGCTGGGCTCAAGCCTGGGTGCGATTGTCGGCCTCGGCCTAGGCGGCTGGATTGCCCAGCACCATGGCTGGCGCTACGCCTTCTTGCTGATCGGCGCCCCCGGTATCTTCCTTGGCCTGCTCCTGCTGTTGACCGTACGCGCGCCAAAACCTGCACTGCCGCCAGCGCACCTGAACAAGGCTGCACTGCAGCAGGAAGGCTGGCTCAAGACGTTGGTCGAGCTGTTCCAGATGCCATCATTCCTGTGGCTGGTGCTCACCGGCGGTGCGGCGGCCATTGCCGGGTATGCGATTGGTACCTGGAGCCCGAGTTTCCTCATTCGCTCCCATGGCCTGAACCTGCAGGAGGCTGGGTTCCTGGTCGGCGTGGTCGGCGGCACCGGCTCGACTATCGGCACCCTGACCTGCGGCCTGCTGACCGACCGAATGGCACGGCGCGATGTCGGCTGGCAAATCGGTGTACCCCTGTTGGGCACGCTGATCAGCATCCCCTTTGCACTGGCCTATTTCCTCTGGCCACAAGGCGTTGCCTTCCATATCGGCAGCATCGCCGTACCGCAAGCGTTCCTGTTCTACAGTGCGTTCGGGTTCTTCGGTGTCTGGTGGGCAACGCCCTGCCTGAGCGCGATCACCCACCTGTTTCCGGCCTCGCGACTGGCCCAGGCCACCGCTATTTTTGTGATGTCGATGACCTTGCTCGGTGTCGGTGTCGGTCCGCTGCTGATTGGCATGCTCAGTGATTTCTTCATCCCGACCCTGGGCGGCGAGTCGCTGCGCTATGCACTCGCCTCTTCCGTCTCGCTGCTGGTGCTGGCGGCGGTTTTCCTGGCGCTGGCACTGCCGCGTTATCGACAGCAGTTGAAGCAAACGGCGCTGGCTGTCCCTCCCGCACAAGCCGTTACCGCCTGACGGCATCAGGTACGCACGCGAACCGAGTTGAGACTATCGCAGGCAAGCCTGCTCCCACCTGTGGGAGTTGGCTTGCCAACGATGCAGGCCCCCCGAACCTACTGACACCCCGCCGATGCCATCGCAGGCAAGCCTGGCACACGGGGCCAAGCCAGAATCACAGGCTCAAGGCCAGGCTCAGGCTGACGTTGCGCGGATCACCCGGCATGACCCACGCCGCGTTGTAGCTGCGCTCGTAATAGGTGCGGTCGAACAGGTTGTTGAGGTTCAAACCAAGCGTAAGGTTCTCCGTCGCCTTGTAATGGGCCAACAGATCGACCGTGCTGTAACCGGGCAAGCGGAAATCGCTGCCAGCAAGGCCCGAGCGCTCGCCTACATAGTTGGCCGCCACCCCCATGTCAGAACCGCGCAAGGCACCGTCCTGGAACTCATACACCGCCATCAGGCTGCCGCTATGCCGGGGGATACCCAGCAAGTCGCTGCCCTTGGGCACGCTGGCATCGCCCTTGGTGACTTCGGCGTCGATGTAGGCATAGGCGCCAATCACGCGCACGGCATCGCTCAACTGGCCACTGAACTGCGCATCCAGGCCCTGGCTGCGTGCCTTGCCCGCCGCGATGCTGTCGCCATTGGCATCGGTGGTGATGACGTTTTCCTTGTCGATCTGGAACAACGCAATCGTCGCGCCCAAACGGCTGTCGAACAGGTCGAGCTTGACCCCGGTTTCATAACCCAGGCCTTTCTCCGGCTTGTAGACCTCGCCCTGGGTGCCCATGCCGTTAGGCTTGAACGAGGTCGATGCGTTGGCGAACACCCCCACCTGCGGTGTCAGCTGATACAACAGGCCCACCCGAGGCGTAACGGCATCTTTTTCCTGGGTGTTACTGACCTGCGTTGCTCGGTTCTGAGCGGTCTGCTCGATATGTTCAAGACGTACGCCGAGCAACCCCCGCAGCCGTTCGGTGAAAACGATCTGGTCCTGCAGGTTCAGGGCGTAACTTTCGGTGCGCTCGAAGAAGTCGTTGGCCTTGACGATGGCAGGTTTGGGTTGGCCATACACCGGGTTGTAAACATCCAGGCCATAGTCCAGGGTCGTAGCGCTTTGCGGGTACTTCTGGCTGTTGCGGTAGTTCTCGTACTCCAGGCCAATCAGTGTCTGGTGTTGCCAATTGCCCACATCGAAACGGCCATGCAGTTCTGCCTGGGTGATGTTGTCGTTCCATTCAAAATTCCGCTGACGGTAGAACCGGCTGATGGCCGTTCCAACCACCCGTGAAGCTTCCGAGCTGTCACCGTTGAGGGTGCCCTGGGTGTAATGGTTGGCCAGACGCAGCTTCCAACTGTCATTGAGGTAATGTTCCAGCGCCAGGTCCAGCGTCTGATTGTCATTGCGGATACGGCCATCGTTGGGTTCACCCAGAAAGGTCGAACGCTTTACTGAACCCAGTTCGTTGTTCACGGCCGCAATGCCACGGTCGAACACCGACTCGGTACGGGAGAATTCCGTATCGACGAACAGTTGCGTGTCCGGGTTGAGCTGCCAACTCAGCGACGGGCTGACAATCCGCCGCTGGCTGTCGACATGGTCACGGAAGCTGCCGTTGTCTTCCACCGCCAGGTTAACCCGCGACAGCAGCGAACCATCGTCGTTGAGCGGGGTGTTCACATCCAGGCTGCTGCGGTAGCGGTCCCAACTGCCGGCACTGGCCTTGAAGCGGGTGAAGGCTTCGGCCTCGGGCCGTTTGGTCACGATGTTCACCAACCCGCCGGGGTCACCTCGCCCATACAGGCTGGCAGCAGGCCCCTTGAGCACTTCGATACGCTCGATACTTGAGGTATCCGGCGCGCTGTAGCTGCCCCGGTTGACGGCAAAACCATTCTTGTACAACTCGCCGGTGGTGAAGCCCCGCACGCTGTAGTTGAGGAAGGTCAAGCCACCAAAATTGTTCTGCCGCGACACACCCCCGGCAAAATCCAGTGCGCGATCAATGCGGGTGCTGTTGAGGTCATCGAGCACTTGGGCGGGTACCACACTGATGCTCTGCGGGGTGTCGCGGATGTCGGTATCGGTCTTGGTCGCGGTGCTGGAGCGCGTGGCCCGGTAACCCTGTACCGGGCCATCGGCACGCTCTTCAAAACGACTGTCACTGACGGTGACGGCATCGAGGACGATGGTTTGTTCGGCAGTGACAGGCACGCTCAACAGGCCTGCAGACAGGCCAAGGTACAACCTTCCTAGCGGGTGATTCATGGGGGCTCCTTTATTAACTATGTAATAACATAACAATAAAGTGAGCAATATCCTACTGCTTAGCGAGAATCATTTACCGAAAGGAGGGTATCGCGGTGAGTGCCTGCCGCATTGCTGCAGGCACTGGGCTGACGTGCCGGGAATGATCAGTCTTCAAGCGGCTTGGGCGGCGCTGCCGGTTTTGCTGGCTTCGCCGGTTTTACCGGTTTGCCCTCTTTGCCTTCCTTACCTGGCGCAGCCTCTGTCACGACAGGTGTCGTCGTAACCATTTCTTTCTCGCTGGCCGGCAACTGATCGATGGTGGTGAAAAGCTCCTTGGGCTCAACCGTACCAATGCGCTCGAGCTTTTTCTCGCCATCCTTGCCCATCAGAATCACCTTGGTACCCACGCTGGCACCCAGCTTGAGCTCGCGAATCAAGGCCATGGTGGTTTGCGGGTCCATGTTCTTGCCGTCGCGTTGACCGATGGTATTGGCGATGGTGAACAGCACCATGTTGCGCTCAGTGAACGCCTGACGGTTGGCCGGTTCATCCAGGGCCTTTTTCAGGCTGACCAGCGTCGGGTCTACTGTACTGGGCGCAATGATGATCAAGGGTCGGGTTCTACCCCGCTCCAGAGCGAGGGGGCCGTCACTGTCAGCGGCCATCAAGGGGCAGGCAACAGCCAGCAGGGTGGCAAGGGTCAGTGAACGAGTGAGCATACGCATCTCCTTCTTGTTTCAATGCTCCATAGGCTACGAATCCTGACGAAAGATCCGACCTGCGAGCCTAAACGACTGTACCGACCATGTACGCAAGACAACGGTAACTTCCGATGACCAAGCCCCACCCGACGCGCTATGAAAGGCTGAATCCATTGAACCAGAGGATAGCTGATGGTCTGCACTTTGCTGCCGTCCATCGGCTCGCAGCATCGAGTTTCATCTAATCCACGCGAAGGCACCCGGCGTTAGAACAACCCCATCTGCCGGTCAATCAAGGCACTGAAGCTATCGCCCACAAACGGCAGGATTGCATCGGCGATCGGCTGCAGCTGCTTGGTCAGGTAATGGTCGTAATCGATCATCGCGTTGCGGTTTTCCAAGGGTTCAGGCCCGGCCAAGGTGATCACGTAGCTGATCCAGCCACCATTCTGATACTGGCGTGGACGCCCCTGACGGTCGTTGTAGTCATCAGCCAGGCGCGCGGCACGCACGTGCGGCGGGACGTTACGCTGATAGTCCGCCAAGGGTCGACGCAGGCGCTTGCGGTAGATCAGTTGCTCATCCCGTTCACCCGCCAGCGTCTGCCGCACATAGTCACGCAGATAAGCCTGGTAAGGCTGGCGCAGAAAGATGCGCTGGTAGAGCTCCTGCTGGAACTGCCGGGCCAGCGGCGACCAATCGGTACGCACGGTTTCCAGGCCCTTGAAAACCATCTCGTCACGCCCGTCTGCACGGCGCACCAAGCCGGCATAGCGCTTCTTGCTGCCCTCCTCGGCACCTCGGATGGTCGGCATCAGAAAGCGTTGGTAGTGGGTTTCAAACTGCAACTCCAAAGCGCTTGTCAGGCCGTACTCTGCCTGCAGGTGTGCTTGCCACCACAGGTTGACCTGCTGCACCAGGCGTCGGCCGATGGCCGTTGCATCCTCTTCACTGTGCGTGCGTTTGAGCCAGACGAAGGTCGAGTCGGTATCGCCATAGATCACTTCATACCCCTGGGCCTCGATCAGCTCGCGGGTGCGACGCATGATTTCATGACCACGCATTGTGATCGACGATGCCAGCCGTGGGTCGAAGAACCGGCAACCACTGGAGCCGAGTACCCCGTAGAACGCGTTCATGATGATCTTCAAGGCCTGGGACAACGGGGCGTTGCGCTCACGCTTGGCCGCTTCACGCCCCTGCCACACCCGCTCGACAATCGAGGGCAGGCAATGCCGGGTACGCGAAAAACGCGCCCCCCGAAAACCTGGCACCGACGTGGCATCGCCAGGTTCGCGCAGGCCCTCGACCAAGCCGATCGGGTCGATCAGGAACGTGCGGATGATCGACGGGTACAGACTCTTGTAATCGAGCACCAGCACCGACTCGTACAAGCCCGGTCGCGAGTCCATGACAAAGCCGCCCGGGCTGGCTTCGTCCGGACGGCCACCGAGGTTGGGCGCCACAAACCCCTGGCGGTGCATCAGCGGCATGTACAGGTGACAGAACGCCGCCACCGAGCCGCCACTGCGGTCCGCGGGCAAGCCGGTGACGCTGGCACGCTCCAGCAGGAAGGTGAGCAATTCGGTCTTGGCGAAAATCCGTGTCACCAGTTCGCAGTCCTTGAGGTTGTAGCGCGCCAGGGCCGGCTTGTCCTCGGCAAACATGCGATTGATTTCGTCCATGCGCTGATAAGGCGTGTCGATTGCCTTGCCCTCGCCGAGCAAGGTCTGGGCAACGTTTTCCAGGCTGAACGACGGAAAGCTCCAGGTCGCCGAACGCAACGCTTCGATGCCGTCGATGATCAAGCGCCCTGCGGCACCGGCAAAAAAATGAGAACGACTGCCGTGCTCGCGCCACTCCATCGGCTCGCCTCCACGCCCGAGGATCAAAGGGACCTTCAGCCTTTGAGCATGCTCATGGAGTACACGCAGGTCGAACTGCACCAGGTTCCAGCCAATGATCGCGTCAGGGTCGTGACGGGCCAACCAGGTATTCAGCCGCTCAAGCAATTGCGCACGGCTGGCACAATATTCCAAGGCAAAATCCACGGCTTGGTCGTCGCCATTGGCCGGCCCCAGCATGTACACCTGACGCTGACCACAACCTTCCAGTGCAATGGAGTACAGCTCACCGCGTTCGGTGGTTTCGATATCCAGCGACACCAGCTTCAACTGTGGGCGGTAGCCTGATTCGGGCTTGAGCTGAGCATCCAGCCATACACCGCTGGCGTCGACGCGCCCGGCGAAACTCACCGGCGCGGTGATGAAGCGCTCCATCAGGTAGCGCTCCGGCGGACGAACATCGGCTTCCAGCAGTTCAATGCCGGCCGCACGCAGGCGCTTGTCCAGTTGCATCAACTGACGGTGCTGGCGGCAATACAGGCCCAGTACGGGGCGGTGCTGGAAGTCACAGAGGTCCAGCGGGCGCAGCTCGACCTCTCGCTCGCCAGCCAGCAAGGCCTCGACGCGGTCTCGCTGCTCGGCCAGGACAAAGGCCACGGAGGTTTGCACCGGCAGCCGCACCTGGCGTGGGCCGGCATCGGTCGCCAGCCAGAATTCCACCAGGGTGCCGTCTGGCGTATCCCGCCAATGCCGGGTCAGGACGAAGCCCTGTTGTACATCCACCGCTGCAACCCCTGAACTGAATCGTGAGCCTCGATTCTACCCGAGCTGTCACCCGCTCCGTCGTGTCCTCTGCGCTTAACCGCAACGATGTCGATAACGCGGCCCTGCGGCTGCTTGCCGACAAGGTGCATGACAGGGCATAAGGCATCACTTCAGCTGTCTGCCTGCAACCGCTAGAATAGCGAGCGTCAGGTAACGCCCTTTCCACTGCTGGACCATCGGATCGACTCATGCATACCGTCGTCGGCTCATCTGCTTCGCTCTGGCGTGTACACGTCGAGCACTCATCCCTGCTCACAGGTTGCGCGAAGTGAACCGCTGCCTGCGGCTGTTGACGGTGTTTTCGGTAATGGCACCTTGCCTGAGCCTGGCCGACAGCCCTATCGACCCTCACGCCGACCTGCTGTACCGCCAGGCCCTGCCGTTTCTGGAGCAGGCTGACACCCAGGCCAGTACCTTCAGCCCGCAAGCCAACGCAACCCAGGACGACCTGTTGCGCCAGGGCACGACACTGGTGCAAACCCTGACGCCAGGTGTGGAACTGCTGCGCAAGGCAGCGTCGCTCAACCACCCGGTGGCCGAGTACCGACTGGCGCTCTACTACATGACCTACCTGAGCCCCGCCGAGGTACCGGCACAGGCCTGCCCGCTACTTGCCGCCAGCCTCAGCCAGGGGTTCGCACCGGCCTCGCTGCAGATCAACTCGCTGTGTAGCGAGTACCGCGACAGCGGTGCCTATCGGGCAGCGCTGAAGAAAGCCGTACAAGACGCCACGCGCTATGCCACCTACTACCCGCAACCGGCCATGCGCCTGGAGTGCCAACCGCAAGGCCGTCGGGGGCTGACGCTGCAATGGGGCCAGCAACGTGACTTTCAGGCCGAGGTCTATCGACTGCTCGGTGCCGTCGACCGACCGCAGCGCCAGATGTGGTACCGCAAGGCGGTTGATGCCAATGGCTGCGCAACCGCCCAGCATCGCCTGACCAGCCAGCGCTGAGTGAGGTGACCTGCGCCAGTTCGCAGCCTGGCAAGATCGTTCAAGCAGCGCAGCTGGCACTCTGGCATGCTATGCCCCCCCTGTTCAGTCGCGTTTGTAGACCATGACTCACCCACACCTCGCCCGCCAGGCATTCATCCATGGCGCCATTGCCATCCTGCCGCTGTCGTTGGCCGTTGCCCCCTGGGGCCTGCTGGCCGGCTCGATGGCCATTGAAGCCAACCTGACACCCCTTGAAGGTCAGGGGCTATCGGCAATTGTCTTCGCCGGTGCCGCACAACTGGTTGCCATCGGTATGCTCAAGGGCGGCGCGAACCTGTTTTCGATCATCCTGACCACTCTGCTACTGACCTCACAGCACCTGCTCTACGGTCTGTCGATGCGCCCCGTGATTTCTGACCTGCCTGTGCGCTGGCGGGTGGGGCTGGGCTTTCTGCTGACCGACGAATTCTTCGCCCTGACCAGCCAGTACGACAAACAACAGTTCAACCGCTGGTATGCGCTGGGCGTAGGCCTGACCTTCTATGTGGCCTGGAACCTGTTCACCCTGGCCGGCATCGTCCTGGGCCAGAACATTCCGCACCTGGACAAACTGGGCCTGGACTTCTCCATCGTTGCCACGTTTGTAGCCTTGATTGCGCCGCTGGTACGCAACCTACCAACGGTGGTGTGCGTCGCGGTTTCGCTGTTCAGTTCAGTGCTGTTCAGTTTCTGGCACTGGGAAACAGCGCTGGTGCTGGCCGGCCTGCTGGGCATGAGCGCCGGTTTCATCTGCCAGAAACTGAGCGGAGGCCGCTCATGATTTTCCTGCTGATCGTCGGCATGGGGCTGGTCGTGTTTCTCAACCGCTACGCCTTTCTCGAGCCCCGCCTGCCATTGCGCCTGAGTTCAAATGCCCGGCAATTTCTCGGTTTTGCCGTGCCCGGCATGCTCACCGCCATCTGCGGGCCGATCATCTTCATGCCCGACCACCAGCTCGACCTCAACCCGGCCAACCCCTACCTGGTGGGCTCGATGGTGGCAGTCGTGCTGGTGTTGTTGACCCGTAACACCTTGATCAGCATGCTGCTGAGCATGGCGTTTTTCTTCGTCTTTCGCTGGTGGATGAACGGTGCGGCGTGAAGCAGTGAAGGCTTGCCAACGACAGCATCGCCGGCAAGCGGGCTTGTGTAACTAGCCTTCTGACTCGGCATCGGTGTGTTCAGCGGCCTGCTCAGGGGCTTCGACCGAGGCTACGTTGTCAGGGGCTTGTTGCTGAGCGGCGAAGATCGCTTCATAGCGCGCCTGCAGGCGATCACTGCCGCCTTCGGCCAAGGCCAACGTAGAGGCAAGACTCAATACACCCATCAGGGCAAGTCGGGAACATTTCAAACGGGTTTCTCCAATGACTGATTTGCCACACGCGGTGCGGCACTCGAAAGTGAGTCCAGGCAGTGTCGATGTGTAGGATTATCGGCTGATTAACGGGTAAATCCCGGCTGGATATTGCACATAAGTCGACCTGCCAAACAGTAACAATATGTTCAAAGACTAGGCGCGATTGTTTATGCTGGCGCACTTACGCAATGGCTCATAGCCACACCGACAAGTAACCGTGCATGAAACTATTTCTCGTTCTTCTGTTCGTTTTTTCGATTGCCTATGTCCACCTGCGCGGTCGCGTTCGACACAAACTGACCCGTCAGTTGGGCGACCACTCCAGCTTCCTGGCGCCCGTCAACGTCTTCCTCTACCTGTTCTCCAGGCTGCCCGCCCGGCCCTACCTCAGCACCGATTCATTTCCCGAGCTCAAACCCCTGCAGGACAACTGGGAAGCCATCCGCGAAGAGGCCCAACAGCTCCTGAATGTCGGCGAAATCAAAAGCTCGCAGCGTTATGACGATGTGGGCTTCAACTCATTTTTCAAAAGTGGCTGGAAACGTTTCTACCTGAAGTGGTATGGCGAAAGTCACCCTTCGGCGATGAAGCTGTGCCCACGTACCACAGAGCTGCTGCAAGGTATCGGCACCGTCAAGGCAGCCATGTTCGCCACCCTGCCACCGGGCTCGAAACTGGTTCGTCACCGCGACCCCTATGCCGGTTCTTACCGCTACCACCTGGGCCTGGACACCCCCAACAGCCCGGACTGCTACATCGACGTGGACGGTGAGAAGTACCACTGGCGTGACGGTGAAGGTGTCGTGTTCGATGAAACCTATATTCACTATGCCGCCAACCAGACGGATCAAAACCGCATCATTCTGTTCTGCGATATCGAGCGTCCCCTGAAATACCGCTGGGCCACTGCGTTCAACCGCTGGTTCAGCCGCAATGTCATGGCCGCGGCTGCCGCGCCGAACACTGACGGGGACAAGACCGGCGGCATCAACCGCCTGTTCACCCGGATCTACAAGATCCGCGAGCGCGGCAAGGCACTGAAGAAACGCAACCGCGCACGTTACTACGCCGAAAAATGGGCGGTAGTGACCGTGTTGGCGCTGATCTTCATTTACATCTGACCCGTTATGGCGGCGCCGACACAGTCGGCGCCCACGTCTTGCAAAGGCTGCCCACGTCCCTGCCCTGCGCCTATCGACCAACGGCGCAGCAACTGCCGAAAAACTAGCTTCACTGTTCATTTTGTCGAAACACACAAGGTGAACACCATGTTGGACTGGAACGAGTACCGTAAACAGCTGACGGCCGGCATTCGCGACCTCAAGCAACTCTCACCGGACACGGTCAGCGGCTACCTGACCGCCAGTGCTGCCGGCGAAAAAACCAACCACCTCGACGCCAAGACCCGCGAACTGATCTCTCTGGCCGTGGCCGTCACGACCCGTTGCGATGGCTGCATTGCCGTGCATTCGGCACAGGCCGTGAAACACGGTGCCACCCGGGAAGAAATTGCCGAAGCACTGGGCGTTGCCATCGCGATGAACGCGGGTGCAGCACTGGTTTACTCGGCACGGGCACTGGATGCGGTAGGCAAGGTCGAGCCATAATCCCGCCATCGCCAGGCTGGCGCGACACGTCCGTTGCAGCCAGCCCACCCGCACGCCCCCTCCGAGAACAGCATGATTCACATCCGCCCCATGACCGCCGCCGACTTCGAGCACTTCTGGCCGACCTTCAAGGCCATCGTCGGCGCCCGCGAAACCTATGCCTTCGACCCCGCCATCACTGTCGAACAGGCACGCCAACTGTGGCTGGAAATGCCCTTGCATACCCTGGTAGCCGAGGAAAACGGTGAACTGCTGGGCTCCTATTACCTCAAGGCCAACGCTGCCGGCCCAGGCGCCCATGTGTGCAATTGCGGCTACATGGTTACCGAGGCCGCACGCGGCCGAGGCGTAGCGCAGGCGATGTGCCAACACTCTCAGCAACTGGCTCGCGACAACGGTTTCATGGCGATGCAGTTCAACTCGGTAGTGTCGAGCAACGAAGTGGCCGTGGCCCTCTGGCAAAAGCTTGGTTTCGAGGTGGTCGGGCGCCTGCCCAAGGCCTACCAGCACGCACGCCTGGGCCTGGTGGACTGCCTGGTGATGTACAAATGGCTAGGCGAAGCTATGCCGCATGAGCAGCCAAAACTGATAGGTCGCAAGAATATCGAGGCGGTGGTGTCCCGGCGTCGCGGCCGTTGACTACGGCGGCCACATAACCTGGCGCACGCCCGTCAAGCGGTGACGCCAAACAAAACACCGACCCCCGCCGTCAGGCCCATGGCCAGTGCGCCCCAAAAGGTCACGCGGGCTGCAGCCGTTACCACAGACGCGCCACCGGTGTAGCCTGCCAACACCCCCAGAAGCATCAGAAACAGCAGCGAACTGCCAGCCACGGCATACATCAGCAGCGATTGCGGCACCCATAGAACGATCAGCAGTGGCAGTGCCGCACCGACTGAAAACGAACCTGCAGAGGCCAGGGCAGCCTGCACCGGTCGCGCGGCCAATGCTTCGGAAATGCCCAGTTCATCGCGGCCATGCGCACCCAGCGCATCGTGTGCCATCAACTGTGTGGCGACGCGGCTGGCCAATTCTTTATCGAGCCCGCGACCAACGTAGATCTCGGTCAACTCGGCGTGTTCATGTACAGGATCAGCCGCCAGCTCCTTGCGTTCCCGGTCCAGGTCGGAACGCTCGGTATCCGCCTGCGAACTAACCGACACGTATTCGCCAGCGGCCATCGACATCGCCCCCGCAACAAGGCCTGCAACGCCGGCGATCAGAATACTTGCAGCACTTGCGCCGGCCGCCGCCACACCCAGGATCAGGCTGGCAGTGGAAACAATACCGTCATTGGCGCCAAGCACAGCGGCACGCAGCCACCCTATACGATGAGTTTTATGGACTTCGATGTGCCTCATGAGTGACTCCCTATGCAGAAAACAAGCGCGGTACAAGCATAGCGCTATGCGGTCCGCCCAAGGCACTTAACACCCTCCCGCATTGTGCGCTACCGCACCGACGTTTCCGGGTATTGAGCGCAATGTTGATCACAGTCGTTGAATGGCGTGTGGTCGCGTGTTCCAAGCCCTTTCTGTATGCCCCCACGCGCTCAGCAGTCAGCAGTCAGCAGTCAGCAGTCAGCAGTCAGCAGTCAGCACAAGAGGAGATGTGAAGTGAGTACCCTGAACACGTTCAACGCCATCGTTGGCCTGGCCTGTGGCCTGACCCTCAGCGCATGCGCTGAACTCTATCCCCCAAACAACACCTCAACCCCGATCTACAACAGCCCAGAAGTCATCCAGACAACATCAGCCTATTCTGGCCGTGGTGTCGTGCAATCGATTGTCCCAGCCAATCAGGGCTACCAGGGCTTGGCGGGTACGGGTTACGGGCTAGGGACACTGATCGGTGCCCTCGCCGGTGGACTTGCCGGCAGCCAAGTAGGGTCAGGCACCGGCAAAACGGTTGCGATGGTCGCGGGCACAGCAGGCGGCGCCTATGTGGGACACCAACTGGAACAGCGTAATCAGCAACCTGCCAGCTACGCGATTACCATCCGCATGGACAACGGCTCCTACCAGACCCTGAACCAAAGCTCGACTGGCGGTCTGAACGTTGGCGACCGTGTCAGGATCCAGAACGGATTATTGCAGCGGGACTAGGTAGGGCTGCACCAGTGAGCACGTTGACGAGCGTCGCAGAAAGCGGTCGACCGGGAGTTTGAACCAGGCATCCCGGTTAGCCAATGCAACCAGAATCTGGTTAACCTTCAAGCTGGCGACCTCCATGTTGTTCAACGACTGCACCACGGTATTCCAGCCCTTGTGCTGTGCCTTGTGTGGCGCTTCCCAATGTAGATACAAAAATGACGCAGTCAGCGCAACGTCCTGTGTCCGAGGTCAGCGCGCAAGCTCGGCAGCGTCAGCCAGTGCGTCACTGAACGCCGCATGGTAATGCTGGCTGCCAATGGCTTGCAGGATGCCTACCCTGCCGAGCTTGCCCAACACCTTGGCATTGGCTTCACAGAGTTTTACGACAATGTGCCGTTTGTGCAGTTGCTGGATCACTTCTTCGAGCATTTGCAGGCCGGTGATGTCCATGAACGGTACGTGTTTAAGGCGCAGAATGAGTACGACGGGATCGGTATGCGTCTGGGCCAGGGCACGCTCAAAGGTTTCCGCCGCACCAAAGAACAGCGGCCCCTCGACGGTGTAGATCAACACGCCAGGCGGCAGGTGCTGGTGACCGTTCTGGCGCAGTTCGTGTTCGAGCTCGTGCTCGACGACCTGCTGCACCTCGACGGAGGATGCCATGCGCCGCATGAACTGCAGCATCGCCAGAATCACGCCGATGTTCACGGCGATCACCAGATCGCTGAATACGGTAAGGGTGAAGGTAATGAGCAGAATCGCTACATCGGCGCGCGGGGCACGTTGAACCATGCGCTTGAAGTGTTTCAACTCGCTCATGTTGTAGGCGACAACGAACAGGATGGCCGCCAGGGCGCACAGAGGAATGTTCGAGGCCAAGGGTGCCAGGAACAGAATGATCAAGACCAGGGTAATGGCGTGGGCAATACCGGCCAGCGGGCTCGTACCGCCATTACGGATATTGGTCGCGGTACGGGCAATCGCGCCGGTCGCGGCGAACCCGCCAAACAGAGGGGTTGCCAGGTTGGCGATACCCTGGCCGATCAACTCCTGATTGGAGTCGTGCCGCGTGCCGGCCATTCCGTCGGCAACCACAGCGGAAAGCAGCGATTCGATGGCCCCCAGCATGGCGATCGCAAACGCCGGCCCAATCAGGTCAATAACACGCGCCAGGGTGATCTGCGGCGGGTTGAAGTCGGGGAAACCTTGAGGGATACCGCCGAAGGCACTGCCAATCGTGGCGACGCCATCGAAGTGGAACAGCGACTGGATCAGCGTCGCAACCACCATGGCAACCAATGGCCCGGGAAAACGTTTGAGCGCTGCAATTCTGGGGGTGATCAGCACCAGGAACAGGCTGAGCAACGCCAACGACGTCGTGGCCATGTGCAGGTTCGGCAGCGCGAGCAGCAAATGCCAGAACTTCTCGTGAAAATACTCACCGGTAATTGCCGGCAAGCCGAAGAAATCCTTCCACTGCCCCACCCAGATGATCACGCCGATGCCCGCGGTAAAACCGACGATCACCGGGTCCGGGATGAACTTGATGATTGCACCCAAGCGGGTGATGCCCAGCAGCAACAGGATGACGCCGGCCATCATCGTGGCAATGTGCAGGCCCTCGACACCGTGGGTCGCGGTGACACCTGCCAGGATGACGATAAATGCCCCCGTCGGGCCGGCAATCTGCAGCCGGCTGCCGCCAAAGATCGACACCAGCAGGCCGCCAATGATTGCGGTGTAGATGCCTTGCTCGGGCTTGACACCCGAGGCGATGGCAAACGCCATGGCCAACGGCAGTGCAACCACTCCGACAACCACCCCGGACACCAGATTGCCTAGCCAATGCTCACGCCCGAACAAACCGGCTTTCCATGCTTCACGTATCGCAATCATGCCAGGCTCCTCAACGGCTGCATGTTCATACTAGTAGCATGAGTGCGACCCGTACTCGGCATTCCTCTACTAAGCGTCCCGGTTAGCCAGCGCAACCAGAACCTGGTTAACCTTCAAGCTGGCGACTTCCATGCTGTTCAACGACTGCACCACGGCATTCCAATCCTTGTGCTGCGCCTTGTGCAGCGCCTCGCTTGCTGACTCGTGGCAGAGACGGTGCGGATCGTCGAGCTGGCTGAATGACCGATCATTTCGGTAGGTTTCCTGGGTTTCAGGCGTGAGGTACCACTTCCCGAGACGGCAGTTCTTGTGGTCCGAGAGCTCAAGGTTCTGGTCTTGATTGAACAAGCGCAGATAGACCATCAACTTGAACAACAGGTGATCAAGCTTGACCGCCTCACAGAACGAACTGAGCGCGATATTCTCGATCAAGCCGGTCATGTGGTCGCCCATCACCACCATTTCATCCAGGGTCTGCGCCGACGACGACACATCGCTGGCCAGTCGGGTTGCCTCGGTGGACAGGTTACCGATCGAGGCGCTTGCCGCCGCCGTATCGGTGTTGATGCCATCCACCAGGACGCTGATGTCCTGGGTCGCCTGATGGGTGCGTTGCGCCAGCGCCCGGACCTCATCGGCAACCACTGCAAAACCACGGCCCTGCTCACCGGCACGCGCCGCCTCGATGGCCGCATTCAGTGCCAGCAGGTTGGTCTGGTCAGAAATCGCCTTGATCAAGCCAACAATGTTGCTGATCTCACTCACGCGGGTCTTGAGTTGGCTGACACTCTCCACGCTGCTCACGCCCTGCTCTGCCATGTGCGTGAGCGAACTGGAGAACGAGGACAGCATCTCGGAGGTTTGGGCAAATACACCACTATTGGCCTTGAGGTGATCCACTTCGCCGCGCAGAACTTCTGCCTGGTGGACGACGCCATCACGGGTCTGCTTCATGGAGTCGTCGAACATGCCCAGCTTGTCATGCAGCTCACTCTGGTAGCGGCTGTAACCATTGAGCGCAGCCTGTTCGGCCTGGGTCTGGGCAACCAGATCGGCCAATTGCCGGTTTTCCTGGCGCAAGGCTTCGTTTTCTCGGCGCAACGCGACCAGCTCATCGTCCTGCTCGGCAACTCGCGTTCGCCATTTACCACTAAACATCGCAACCGCTCCTTAGCACCCGTGTGCCAAACGTCATGGTGTCAGTAATCAAAACGCGGGCCTGAAGTCGGTGCACCTTGATCGTATCGACGATACTTTAAACGCGTCACACTGACGCAGCATTGACATCAATCAGCCATCATCCAAGTATTCAATACTGTTATCAACCATGAGGCAGACGCACATACCAAACAGCAGCAACTGGGCACGGTCGGCTTGAACGTTGATTCATGTCAGTGAACTGCAACAGGCGTTGCTGTACATAGCCCGTCCACCTTCGTAGGGATGCAGTGCCATGTATGAGTCCAACCAGGCAGCCCGAATCATCTGCAGCAATGAAGTGCTAGCCGACCAGCTACGCCCGCTGCTGGCTAACATCGCGCCAGACTGCGAGGTGCTGGTTGTACCGAGTGATTGCAGTGCCGCCCCCCTTTGTCGCTGGCTGGGTGACGCGCACCTCGGGTCGACCGGGCGAGTACACGCGGCCTTGGTCGAAACGACCGAGGTTTTGGAGCAGACCCGTCATGCCTTCAAATCCCGCGAACTGGGGATGTTACGGCGGCGTCTGGTTGGGCTGTTGGAGAAGTTGTCAGACAATCCAGAATGATGTAATTATGCCATCAGAAGGTTCCGCTAGAAGCGGGAGCCGGCTTTGCCGAGCAGGACATAGGGCCTGAAAGACGAAGCGCCGTGACCATGCGTTCTTGAGCAGAATGCAGGGTCACGGCGCTTTTTTTTCAGCAGAAAACGTATCTGTACAAGTACAGGGCCATGTGAATGAAGGTGACAGCAGATCTGACGGAGTTGCTTAAACGTATTCGCCTCGACCAGGAGGAAATCGCCGAGCGCTTTCGCTTTCTCGACTGGAGCGCAGCGGATGCCGGAGCGTCTCAGCGCAGCAGCAGCGCACATGGCCCCTGCTCAGCCGACGTTCATCAATCGGCTGTACCGTCACCTGGAGCAGTTTGCCACACCGTCTGCACTGCTGCGCACGCCCGAGATCACTACCCGCCTGAAGCACAGCCAGGCGGACTACTACCAGCGCTTGTGGGCCGGTCTCTACGATGATGCCTACATCAACAGCCGCCTGCGCATTGGCGTGATCCACCAACAGGTCGGCCTGGAGTTGAAATGGTACCTGGGCACCTACCGCCTGTACCTTGACGATATGCTTGCCAGCCTATTCGGTGACAGCGATCAGGCCACGCTTTACTCAAGCCTGTTGAAGGCCGTGTTCTTCGACATGACCCTGGCCATCGACACCTACAGCGCAGCGCAGCACAAGGCGCTGGAAGACAGCGAAGCACGCTTCGCCCGTGCGCTGCGCGGTGCCAACGACGGCATCTGGGACTGGCACATCGACCAGGATCGACTGTATGTATCCGAGCGTTGGGCCAGCATGCTCGGCCTCAGCCGCGACAGCATGGGCGAGAGCAGTGCCAGTTGGTTCAACCGCGTTCACCCGGACGACTTGCCGGATTTTCGTCAAGCCATCGATGCCCACCTGCAAGGGCAGACCGCCTTCGTACACCATGAGTACCGTATCCGCCAAAGCAACGGTGACTATACCTGGGTACTGGTACGCGGGGTCGCCGAAGTCACCACACCGGGCCAGTTACGCATGGCCGGCTCGCAGTCCGATATCAGTGCCCGCAAAGACGTCGAGCAAC
Source organism: Pseudomonas sp. HLS-6 TE3448 (assembly GCF_053629555.1). Lineage (NCBI taxonomy): Bacteria > Pseudomonadati > Pseudomonadota > Gammaproteobacteria > Pseudomonadales > Pseudomonadaceae > Pseudomonas > Pseudomonas sp. HLS-6 TE3448. The sequence goes on from NZ_JBRJIO010000001.1 coordinate 4,366,773, forward strand.
GCCTGATGCATGCCGCTCACCATGATCCGCTGACCGGTCTGGCCAACCGCATACGCCTTGATGAGCAAATGCAGAAGACCATCATGAAAGAACGCAGGGGCGGCGACTACGAAGCACTGCTGTTCATCGACCTCGACCGCTTCAAGCTGATCAACGATAGCCTGGGCCACAGTGTCGGTGATCGCGTGCTGGTCGAAGTGGCCCAGCGCCTGAGAAACGCGCTGCGTCCCAGTGATCAACTGTTCCGCTTCGGCGGCGACGAATTCATCGTCCTGCTTAACGACCTCAGTTGCAGCCTCGACGCCGAACACATCTCCCAGCGCATTCTGGACAACCTGCATCAGCCGCTGCATATCGACGGCCATACCCTTGTGGTCAGTGCCAGTATTGGCATCGCCCCCATGCACGAACATGGCAAGGCGCTGGATGTCGTGCAGGCCGCCGACCTTGCCCTCTACAGCGCCAAATCTGCTGGCAAGGCACGCTTTGCCCACTACAGTGAAGCCTTGCAGGACGATGCACAGCACCATCTGGAACTGGAGTCCGCGCTGGGCCAGGCACTCCAGCACGATGAATTCGAACTGCACTACCAACCGATCTATCGCCTGGACCAAGGGGTACCACAGGTGTGCGGGGTGGAAGCGCTACTGCGCTGGCGCCAGGATGAACGCCTGATTTCACCCCTGGAGTTCATTCCAGCACTGGAGGAATCAGGAGAAATCATCCACGTCGGCGAATGGGTACTGCGCCAGGCCTGCCAGCAGACCCGCACCTGGCAGAAGGAAGGACATGAGCACATCCGCTGTTCGGTGAACATTTCCAGCCTGCAACTGCAACAAACCGACTTCACCCCCAGGCTGATCGACATCCTGCAGGAAAGCGGCCTGCCCCCTGCCAGCCTGATCCTGGAAATTACCGAAAGCCAGTTGATCATTGAGGACTCGAACACCTTGGCCTGCCTGAATGAACTGGCCAGCCTGGGCGTATTGTTGGCGTTGGACGACTTTGGCACCGGATACTCATCACTCGGCTATCTCACGCGTTTTCCACTGCACATTCTCAAACTGGACAAGAGCTTCATCGGCGGTATCCCGTTCGATGGCAAACAAGGCACGATCAGCCAGGCGATCATCGGCCTTGGCCGGAACCTCGGCCTGGAAGTCGTCGCCGAGGGGATCGAAACCCCGGCACAACTCGATTTTGTGCTCAATGAAGGCTGCCACTATGGCCAGGGTTACTGGTTTAGCCAGCCACGACCGGCCGACCAGATGCAACGCCTGTTCAACACAGCGAACAGCTTAGAGGCGCGGTGATGGGCTGGCTGCAGGTACTCACTTCAGCCTTTGCGCGTACTGGCACTCGGCGATGCAATGACTAGACTCATGGCATTACATTCAGCATCGGGTAAAGACCATGCGTTACACCCTGTTTGAACAGCAGAAAGACTTGATCATCCTCATCGCACGCCTTTTGCTGATGACTATTTTTGTCATGTCTGGCTGGAGCAAGCTGACTAACTTCGAAGGTACTGCAGGCTATCTTGCGTCGCTTGGCGCACCGATGCCGCCCGTGGCAGCAGGGATCGCAATACTGATGGAGTTCTTCGTCGGCATTGCCCTTGTAGTCGGTTTTTTTACCCGGCCACTGGCGGCATTGATGGCGTTGTTCGTGCTGGGGACGGCACTCATTGGCCATCCCTTCTGGAGCATGCCTGAGCCCGACAAGGCCGCGAACATGATCCAGTTCTACAAGAACATCAGCATCATGGGAGGCTTGTTGCTGCTCAGCGTGACAGGCGCAGGCAAGTTCTCGGTCGATCGGCAGTAACCCGATCCCCCAATGATTCAGTGCAAACGCGCCTACATCCCAGCAGCCAATGCAGGTTGGATATTTTCCGGGTGGCCTCTGGATTGCATAGATACGTCGCTGAGTTATCCTCTATATTCGCAAGGTTTTTAGCACTCACGCGCCTGGGACGATGGCCATCAACCATCCCCAACTGCGCTGATGGAGCAGTGTCATGATTGGGCGGCGCGAATGAACCCTTTTGCACTACAGCATGACCAGAATGTGCTCATTGCCGAGCAAGTTCGTACCGACCGCTTGCATCTGCTGTTCCGTCAGTCCGTAACGGCGGTGGTCGGCAGCTTCATTGCCGCCTGTCTGCTCTGTTGGCTGTGCTGGGAGCGTGCGGATCAATCCGTCATTCTGTTATGGATCTCACTGCTCGGTGGCGCGACACTGCTGCGCATCGGCTTGTTCCTGGCCTACTTTCGCAGCCATGAGCGCGAACGCATTCCTAATCGATGGGAAGGCAAGTACTGGATCACCCTGGTGCTCTCTGCCGGCCTCTGGGGGCTCGGCGCGCTGGCGATAATGCCCAGTGATGACCTACTGGCGCAGGCGATCGTACTGCTGTTTACTGTCGGCATGGCCGGCAGCGCCGTGTCCTGCTACTCGGCGTACCGGTCCATGACCTTGTCGGCCATGGGCTTGGTCTTGCTGCCATGCACGCTCTGGCTACTGCTTCAGCCCTCGGCGATGCAGGTCGGCATGGCCATCGCCGCCCTGCTGTTCTCGGCATCCATCGTGCGGGCAACACGCGAGCTCTCCGAGGCACTGGAGAAAGCCTTTCGTTTGACCCATGAAATGGAGCATGCACACAGTATTGCCAGCTATGCCGCGCAGACCGACGAACTCACCGGCCTGAAGAATCGCCGCGCATTCTTTGAACATGCCCAGCAACTCTACAGCTACTGCAAACGCAATCAGCGCCCCCTTTGCGCCCTGGTGCTGGACATTGACCACTTCAAGCAGATCAATGACACACACGGCCACCAGGCCGGTGATGAGGTACTGCGCCAAATAGGTGCAGTGATCCGGGCGTCCTTTCGCGAATCGGACGTCTACGGCAGGCTTGGCGGTGAGGAGTTCGCGGTACTGCTGGCGGATACCACCCTGGAGGCGGCGCTACGCATTGCCGAACAGCTTGGAAAATCAATTGCCGAGATGCCATTGATGTTCGAAAAAACACGAACACAACGCCTTACCGCCAGCCTTGGGGTAGCCTCGGCGAGTGCCGAAGATATGGACCTGCACGACCTGTTGAACAGTGCCGACAAAGCCATGTACCGCGCCAAGGCCCTCGGCCGCAATCAGGTGGTTGCGGCCGAGTAACCTCCTCGTCCTTTTAACGAGAATACTGGCGCTACCCCAACAACTCCCGCAGCCGATACCACAACATCCCCAGCGCCAGCAGCGGCGAGCGCAAGGCCGGGCCTCCGGGGAAGGTCATGTGCGGCACTTTGCTGAAGATGTCCAGGCCATGGCTGTGCCCGGCATGAATCGCTTCGGCCAGCAGTTTCGCGGTCCAGTGGGTGACGTTCAGGCCATGGCCTGAGTAGCCCTGGGCATAGAACACGTTCGGGTGCTGTTGCAAACGCCCGACCTGGGGAAAACGGTTGGCCGTAATGCCGATCTTGCCGCCCCATTGGAAGTCGATGCGCACGTCGGCCAACTGCGGGAACACCTTGAGCATTTTCGGTCGCATGTAGCTGGCGATATCCGCCGGGTCGCGCCCGGAATAGTGACACGCGCCACCGAACAGTAAGCGCCGGTCAGCGGTCAGGCGGTAATAATCCAGGCCGACTTTCTGGTCACACAGGGCCAGGTTCTGCGGGATCAGCGCGTTGGCCACGGCAGGCGCCAGCGGCTCGGTGGTGATGATGTAGCTGCCAGCAGGCAGCACCTTGCCGCTCAGGCGCGGTTCCAGGTCGTCCAGGTGCGCGTTGCACGCCAGCACCAGGCTTCCTGCCTTGACCGTACCCTTGGCACAACGCACCTGGACCGTGTCGCCGTGGATCAGTTCCAGCACCGGGCTTTGCTCGTAGAGACGTACGCCCAGTGATTCGGCCAGACGCGCTTCAGCCAAGACCAGATCAAGGGGATGAAGGTGGCCCGAGCCCATGTCCAGTAAGCCACCGGCATAGGCATCGGACGCTACGACCTGGCGCATGTGCTCTGGCCTGATCAGTCGGGTTTCATGACGGTAACCCAAGGCTGCGAGGCTTTCCTGCTCCTCGCTGAAGGCGGCGAACTGCGCAGGCGTATTGGCCAGCTCACAGAACCCCCAGCGCAGGTCGCAGTCGATCGCGTGTTCACGAATCCGCGTGCCGACCACCTCGACCGACTCAATACCCGCGCGCTGCAGATAGCGCACGCCCTCCTGGCCGACATGACGGGCAAAGCCTGAAACATCGTGACCGATGCCGCGAATCAATTGGCCGCCGTTGCGCCCACTGGCGCCCCAGCCGACTCGCCTGCCTTCGAGCAACACCACCGAGAGCCCCCGCTGGGCCAGCTCAATCGCGGTGTTGACCCCGGTAAAGCCGCCGCCGATCACACAGACATCGGCGATAACATCCGATGCGAGCGCGGGATAGGCAGCCATGTGTTTCACCGTTGCGTAGTAGTACGAACGGGCATGTTCCGACGACGTTGCCATGGTACGTGCTCGACTCATTGGTTGGATTTCACTTTGCTCCAGGCGCGGGTCATCAAGCGCATGATCGCAGGCGGCAGCGTTTGCGAGATGTACAGCTTGTCCAGCACGGCTTGCGGCGGGTAGACCTCCGGGTTGCTGGCAAGCTCGGCCTCCATGTACGCCTTGGACGCCGGGTTCGGGTTGGCATAACCAACGGTGCTGCTCACGCTGGCGATCACTTTTGGCTCAAGCAGGTAGTTGATGAAGGCATGGGCTTGCGTGGTGTTCTTGGCATCGGCGGGAATCGCCAGCAGGTCAAACCACAGGTTGCTGCCTTCCTTGGGAATGGCGTAGGCGATGTGAACACCGTTTTTTGCATCCTTGGCACGGTTGGCGGCCTGGAACACATCACCTGAGTAACCCATCGCCACACAGATATCGCCGTTGGCCAGGTCCGTCACGTATTTGGAGGAATGAAAATAGGTGATGTACGGCCGCAAGGTCATCAGCTTGGCTTCGGCCTTCTTGTAGTCTTCAGGGCGGGTGCTGTTCGGGTCCATGCCCATGTAGTTGAGTACCGCCGGAAACAGCTCATCGGCCGAGTCCATCATCGCCACGCCGCACTGGCTGAGTTTTTTCAGGTTCTCGGGCTCGAACAGCACGGCCCAGGAGTCGATGTGGTCAACACCCAGCACCTGCTTGACCTTGTCGACGTTGTAGCCGATGCCGTTGGTGCCCCACAGATAGGGCACCGAGTGCGCGTTACCGATATCGTTCTTTTCCAACAGCTTGAGCAGCGCCGGATCGAGGTTTTTCCAGTTGGGCAACGCGGCGCGGTCCAGCTTAAGGAACGCGCCGGCATTGATCTGGCGCGCCAGAAAGTGGTTGGACGGTACCACCACGTCGTACCCGGTCCGCCCTGCCAACAGTTTGCCCTCCAGGGTTTCATTGGAGTCGAATACGTCGTAGATCACCTTGATCCCGGTTTTGCCCTGAAAGTCAGCGAGCGTGGTCTCACCGATATAGTCGGTCCAGTTGTACACGCTGACACTTGGCTGAGCCTGGGCAAGCGTACCGAACAGCAAGGCAAAGCCCGCCGGAACAACGGTTTTCATAAGACGCATATCGACACCTTTCATATTGTTTTATCGATGGGTATGACGTGGCCGAAATCAGACGCTGAGCAATAGGAACTCACGCTCCCATGAGCTGATGACCCGCTTGAAGTTCTCGTGCTCGGCACGTTTCACCGCGACGTAACCGCGCACGAACTTACTGCCCAGGTAGCGCTCGATGGTCGGGCAGTCTTCCATGTGCGCCAGCGCATCCTCGATGGTGATCGGCAGGCGCAGATTGCGGCGCTCATAGGCTCGGCCCTGCACGGCGGCACTCGGGTTGATCTGCTCGACCATGCCCAGATAACCACAGAGCAAGCTGGCGGCAATCGCCAGGTAAGGGTTGGCATCCGCCCCCGGCAGGCGGTTTTCCACGCGCATGGCTTCAGGGCTGGAGGTCGGTACACGCAAGCCCACCGTGCGGTTTTCTTCGCCCCACTCTACGTTCACCGGCGCCGAGGTGTCCGGCAGGAAGCGGCGGAACGAGTTGACGTTGGGCGCGAACATCGGCAGTACTTTCGGGATGTACTTCTGCAGGCCGCCGATGTGGTGGAGGAACAGTTCGCTCATCTTCCCGTCGGCATCGACAAAGATCGGTTTTCCGCTGGCGATGTCCACAACGCTCTGGTGCAGGTGCATGGCACTGCCTGGCTCATCCCCTATCGGCTTGGCCATGAAGGTGGCGGTGACGTTGTGCTTGAGCGCAGCCTCGCGCATCGTGCGCTTGAACACGGTGATCTGGTCAGCCAGGTCCAGCGCATCGCCATGACGGAAGTTGATTTCCATCTGCGCCGGGCCGTCTTCGTGGATCAGTGTGTCGAGGTCCAGGCCCTGGGCTTCGCACCAGTCATAGACGTCTTCAAACAGCGGGTCGAATTCGTTGGCCGCGTCGATTGAAAACGACTGACGACCACTTTCGGCACGGCCCGAGCGGCCCAGCGGGGCTTGCAGCGGCAGGTCCGGATCGTCGCAGCGCTGGGTCAGGTAGAACTCCATCTCGGGCGCGACGATGGGCTGCCAGCCTTTGTCGGCATACAGCTTCAAGACGTTCTTCAGGACATTGCGCGGCGACAGTTCGATCGGGTTGCCGAGCTTGTCGAAGGTGTCGTGAATTACAATGGCGGTCGGCTCGATGGCCCACGGCACGGCATAGATCGCGTTTGAGTCTGGCCGACAGATCATGTCGATATCGGCCGGGTCGAGCAGGTCGTAGTAGATTTCGTCGTCGACGAAATCGCCGGTCACCGTCTGCAGCAGCACACTTTCCGGCAGGCGCATGCCCCGTTCATGCAGGAACTTGTTGGTGGGCGCGATCTTGCCACGGGCAATCCCGGTCAAATCGCTGACCACGCACTCCACTTCAGTAATCTTGTGTTCTTTCAGCCAGGCGGACAGCTGATCGAAAGGGGTATTCATAAAAACCTCGTTGTTGTTTTGGGGTGGCACCCGACATGGCGCCTTCTACGCATCGCGGGGTGCATGGCTTCCCCTGCATCGCGTTGAGGACTATCTTGGGTGAGCGATCGGGCTTCGATCTATCCACTTTGAACACAACAAAATGCACCAATGTAGTGCATTGAAGGTTTCCCATGACGTCGCTGAACCCCTTGCGTGTCCAGGCTTTTACCACCGCCGATGTTGCCGAACAGGTGCGTGCGACCCCTGGCTGGGCGCAGCACTATCAGCAAATGTCCCCTGGGCATTTCGCGGGGTTGGTGCGCAGCCTGGACCTGCAGGGCGTGGACGTCTACGAAGAGCGCATGAACACCCGCGTAGAACAGAGCTTCAGCGCACCCAGTGGCTCACTGGCGTTCTGTTTCGACCGCAGCGACAACAGCCTTTACGTGTTGAACGGCGAGAGCCGCAATATCTGGATCACTCCGGAGAACTACCAGGAAGTGGCCGTGGTGTTTGGCCCGGAGTTCGTTCGTGGGCACGGGCTGGATGTCGCCGCGATGGAAGGCCTGTTCATGGCGCCGCTCAACTCCCAGCAGAATGCCTTGTTCAGCAGCTGGCTGAGCAGCACCCTCACCCGACTCTCGCAAAGCCTCGACTCACCCGACCAGGGCGCACTGGCCGAGCAGTTGCTGGAAGACTGTTTGTTCATCCTCGACAACGCCTGTGCCCGCCTTGGGCAGAACGAGCTGTGGCGGCGCACCGAAGAGCGCAACATCATGCGCCGGGTATGCGAATGGGCGGCCGACTCACCCGAGGAAACCGTCAACTTGCTGGAGCTCTCGCACATTGCGGGGGGATCGTTGCGCCAACTGCAGAGCGCCTTCAAAGCCTATACCGGCATGACCCCGACCCACTGGCTACGCCTGCGTCGCCTCAACGGCGCACGACGCGAACTGCTCAAGGCCCGCGATGTGACCGTGGCGGAAGTGGCAATGCGCTGGTCGTTCTGGCACCTGGGGCGGTTCTCCAGCAGTTACCAGGCACTGTTCAAGGAGCTTCCGAGTGAGACACTGAAGCGCAACGGGTTCCGCTTGCCCCTCAAACACGGCTAACCCGGCGGTGCATGGATGCGAACACCGGTAACCGGCAAGCTTTCCACCCGGATGAGTCTATAGTGTGAAAGTTTCTTGCCACCTGCCTTGATGAGATTCGATGAACAGCTTTGACTGGCTCCCCACAGACGCAATCCACCTGTTCTTTGTGCTGTTCCTGTCTTTTCTCATCGGGCTGGAACGCGAAGAGCACAAGACCAACAATGACCAGTATGCGTTTGGCGGCGTCCGCACCTATCCGCTGATAGGCCTGATCGGTTACTCGATTGCAGTGTTGAACAGTGGCGAACTGCTGCCGCAAGCGTTGGGTTTTGCCGTTGTGGCGGCCTTCCTGTTGCTGGCCTACTGGCACCGGCTCTCCTCTACCGGATCACCCGGCATCACCTCGGAAATGTCCGGGCTGACCACCTACCTGGTGGGCGCCCTGATCTATCACGAGATGTTCTGGCTGGCCACCGCGCTGACCGTGTCGAGCATCATCCTCCTGGAGCTGAAGACACAGCTGGAAAACCTGGCTAAGCGCATTGAAACCACGGACATCCTGACCTTCGCAAAATTTCTCCTGCTGTCCGCAGTCATCCTGCCACTGTTGCCGAACACACCGCTCACCCCGTTTCAGATCAACCCCTTCACCACCTGGCTTGTTGTGGTTGCTGTGAGCGCATTGTCGTATGGCAGCTATGTGTTGCAACGCGTGACAAAAAACCAGAGCAGCGTGTTGATGTCGGCACTCGTGGGGGGTGCCTATTCATCGACTGTGACAACGGTGGTGCTTGCCAGGCGCTCGCAGCAGGAAGAACAGGCGCACCTTTATTCTGGCGCCATCCTGATTGCATCGGGCGCCATGTACTTGCGCCTGGCGGCACTCCTGGCCCTGTTCAACCGCGACCTGATGAGCCGCCTGGCACTTCCGTTCATTGTCCTGGGCAGTATGGCGATACTCATCGGTTGGCTATGGTCGCGAAAAGGATACGCCGGGGCGACGACGATAAAGCCACTTGAACCCAAGAACCCGCTGGAAATCAGTGCCGCGCTGCTGTTCGCATTTCTGTTTGTCGGCATGCTGGTGGCGACACACCTGGCAATCGAATACTTGGGGTCCGTGGGCATCTACTCGCTGGCCTCGGTGATGGGCGTCACCGATGTAGACCCATTCATTCTCGGCATGACGCAGTCTGCCGTGAGCAGCACCCCGCTGTCGGTCGCAGCCTCCGCCATCATCGTTGCAGCGGCCAGCAACAACCTGGTCAAGGGGATCTATGCCTTCACCCTGGCCTCCCGCAAAGCGGGCGTGGAAAGCCTGTGCTTCCTGCTAGGCCTGGCAGCCGGGGGGTTGCTGCTCCTGCTGTAGCGCCGCATGAACAGCCACACGGTTGCGGCCTGCGGCTTTCGCGCTATACAACGCCTGATCCGCGGCCCGAATCAGCGCGATTGCTGAAGTAGTCGATATCGATCAGCAACCAAGCATTCTGTGCTTGAGGCATCAGGACATCGCTTATGATGCAAGCAGAGATGACGGCCAAGCGGAACAAGTCACCCCTTCGCGCAAAAAACGTTTCACCCCAGAGACTGCACGTCGACACACAGGCAAGGATCAACCCATGTTTTTCAACAAACGCGATCAGGCGCACATCGAGCGCCGCCTGGTGGCAACCCTGACCGAGGCCTGCGAGACGGCCAAGGCAGAAATCGTCGGGTTCTGCTGGCTAACCCACACGGTGGATTACCGGGCGTTCCCCTCCAGCCTGAGGGTGACCTGGGTCTTCGATACCCTGACCAACAAGCAACAGGCCCTGGCCAGCGGGCAAGGCGCGCGCATGGTTGAGCTGACGGCAATGGCGCTGGCTGAAGCCGGGATTGCCCTCGACCCCGTGTCGAGACATGTGCACTACGACACGGAAGAACAATGCCAGCGCACCCATGCGGGAAACTGGCAACAGCGTTTGGCGCGGGGTTGAAGCATGGCCAAGGATATCGAGAACCCGTGTATCTCCGTCTGCCAGCTCAGCGGCGACCTGTGCCTGAGCTGTGGTCGCAGCAAGGAAGACATCAAGAAATGGAAGCGCATGAAGCGGCCGGAAAAGATGGCCGCCGCACAGCGCGCAACCCAGCGCCTGAAAAGCCTGCAAAAGAAACGCCCCTAAGCCAAATACCGAAAGCGCAGTGCTCCTGTGGGAGTTGGCTTGCCAACGATGCAGGCACCGCGCACGTACTGACACCGCGCCGATACCATCACAGGCGCTCACGGCGTACCGAACATCGCGGTCCAGTAGATCCCCGCGTCACTCTTGGGGTCGACTGCGTAGGCTGCGCCCAGTTCGCGGAACCGTGGGTTCATCAGGTTGGCACAATGGCCAGGACTGGCCAGCCAGCCGTCGACCACCTTGCGTACGGTGTCCTGCCCGGCGGCAATGTTCTCGCCAATCAGTTGGCCGCTGTAGCCTGCCAGTTCAGCGCGGTCACCCGGTGTACGACCCTCGCGGTCCTTGTGATCGAAGAAATTGTTGTTGGCCATGGATCGGGTATGGCCTTCAGCCGCTGTTGCCAGTGTCGCATTCCAGGCCAACGGTGTTGTCGCGCCAAAGGGCTGGGTGCCGCACTGGCGGGCCTGCGCACGTGCGCTGTTGATCTGTTCGAGGAGCTTCTGGCCCTCGGCTTGCCAGTCGCCCAGTCGCCCCGCCAGCAGCGGCCGAGCCAGCACGATGCGCCAGGCACGGTCTTCCCGGCTGACGCCGATATCGACGAACTGCGGGTCGAGCACAATCTGGCAGAAACTCTCCTGCACCGCCTTCATCGCCGCCTGCGCATCACGCGGCCCGGACAAGCTGATCGCCTGCACATTGACCATCGGGTACGAGGCTCGCGCCAGTGCCTGCTGCAGGTCACCGACACCACTGGCAGACAGCACCAGACGCGGATCGGATGCAAGTGGCGGCAACTCCTGCGAGGCCTGCCCCGCACAGCGCTGCACCTGGCTGCGGTAGGCATTGATCGACTGGACCAGTTGCGTCTCCTCGGTCGCGGCTGCCGTGGCGGCTAACACCAACCCCACAGACAACGCGGCAAAACGCAAAGCGGATGATAGGACGCGCATGTAACTCTCCCTTTTGCTGATGGTGCTAATAATGCGCGAAATCCCCCCCTGCGGCACAAGGGCTTTACTCAGGGCGCACCGAACACCATCGTCCAGTAGACCCCCGCATCGCTACGCGAGTTTGTCGCATAGGCCGCGCCAACCTGGGTAAACATCGGGCTCATCAGGTTGGCGCAGTGGCCAGGGCTGGCCAGCCAGCCCGCCAGGGCCTTGTTCGCTGAACCTTGCCCGGCGGCGATGTTCTCGCCAATCTGCCGGCCACGGTAGCCAGCCGCCCATGCCCGGTCTGCAGGCATGTCACCCTCAAGGTCCCGATGGGCCAGGTAGTTGCCGCTGGCCATCGACCGGCTATGCCCTTGCGCTGCGGCCCCCAGGGCGCTACTCCACGCAAGCGGCCGGGCGGCGGCAAACCGTTTACGACCACAGAGGCGCGGCTTTGCCCGCGCCGCATTGACCTGTGCCAGCAAGGTAGCGCCCGCTGCTCGCCGATCCTCCAGATGCCCCTCGAGCAAGGGGCGCGCCAACACGACTCGCCACTCACTGTCGTCGCGACGGATGCCGATATCCGCGTACTGGTTATCGAGCAAGGCTGCGCAGTAATCACGCGCTAGCTGGTCGAACGCCTCATCAGCATCGTAGGCGCCCACCAAGCGGATACTCCGCACTGCAACGGCCCGATAGCCGGAATCCTTCAACGCCTCGCGCATTTCACCGCGATAGCGAATCGGCAACGCCAGGCTCGACTTCAGCGCCAGTGGCGGCAAGGCGCGGCCCGCACTTCTGCTGCAACGCTGGGGATGAGCACGGTAGTCGTTGATCGCCTCCGCCAGTTGCTGTTCCCCGCGCGCATGGGCGGGGCTGGAAAGCAGCGGTAACAGCGGGACGAGGCAGAGCGAAACAACGCGGGAACAGTGGGCGGCTTGGCGCATGAGGCAGACAGCTCTGAAGAGGTGACGACAGAAAAGGCAGTAACGCAGCCAAGGCAAGACATGGCCAAGGCAGGGCCTAAGACTGGAGCCGCTGCACAAGGTTCATGGGGTGAAGGGTATTTTTTACCGAGGTGGCAAGGTCGCCAGCCGGGTCAGGGTCTTCAGGACGTCGTGCTACAGCGGCCCGAGGGCCGCTGTGAGCAGTACGGCGGGCAATGATGTCAGGCGCTGAGTCCAGCCAGGCAGCGTTCGAGAATATCCAGGCCTTCCTCGAACACCTCGGGTTCGATGGTCAGCGGCGCCAGCAGGCGCACGATATGCCGGTATTTGCCACTCGGCATGATCAACAGCCCCGCCTCACGGGTGGTTTGCAACAACGTGGCCAGCGCCTCAGGTGCTGGCGAGCCGTCGGCATTTACCAACTCGATGCCGCGCATGGCGCCTGTGCCGGTCAGGCGCCCCAGGTAAGCGGACAAACCGGACGCTTTCCAGCGCTGATAACGCTCGACAATCGCCTTCTCTTGCCGCTCGCCCCAGGTGGCGAGGTTGCTGTCGCTCATTTGCTCCAGGCTGGCCAACGCCGCCGCACAGGCCATCGGGTTGCCTGAATAGGTACCGCCCAAAGCGCCGCGCTGCAGCGTGTCCATCAGTTGCCGACGGCCCACCACCGCGCCCAGCGGCACGCCGCCCGCAATACTCTTGCCCAGTAACAGCAGGTCCGGCTCAATACCCAGGCGACCAAAGCCGAAACGCTGCCCCGTGCGGCCGAAGCCAGACTGAATCTCATCGACAATCAGCAGAATCCCGCGCTCATCGCAGAACTGACGCAGGTGCCGGGCAAACGCTGGCTCCAGCGCCAGGAAACCACCCTCGCCCTGAATCGGCTCAAGGATGAAGCAGGCCACCTCGTTGACGTCGATTTCGACACTGAACAGGCGCTCCATGGCCTTCAGCGCCTGGTCGACACTGACGTCGTTGTCCGGGCTGGGGTATGGCAGGTGATAGACCGGCCCCGGCAACACACCAATGCCTTGTTTGTACGGGGCGACCTTGCCATTGAGGTTCAGGGTGGCCAGGGTGCGGCCATGAAAACCGCCGTCGAACGCCACCACCGCAGTGCGCCGGGTAACGCCCCGGGCAATTTTCAGGGCATTTTCGGCCGCTTCGGCACCACTGTTGGTGAGCATGCCACTGGCCGGGTAGCTCAGGCCGATGAACGCCACAAGCCGCTCCATCAACTGAAGGTAAGGCGTGTGCGGCACAGCGTTGAACGCCGAGTGGGTCAAGCGTGCTGCTTGCGCCTGAATCGCCGCTACCACCGCCGGGTTGCAATGGCCCAGGTTGAGCACGCCGATACCGCCGACAAAGTCGATGTAACGCTTGCCATCGACATCCCAGACCTCGGCATTGCGGCCATGATCGAGTTCGATCGGGTGAACTATTGCGATGGAATTGCTGATGGTTTGCGCAGGCATGACAAGCGCCGCTCCCGTGGCTTGAGGGTCGTGTATGGCGGCTATCTAAGCGAGTGACGGTGGCCTGGCACAAGCGAATAAAAATTCTACTGTCATTCCTAAAAGTATCGAATTTGGCGTCACCTGCCACAAAGCACTTCGCAAGAGGGTTTCCCTTAAGACCTCGCGCAGTCGCCCCATACACACTTTAAATTCCCCCAAGGAATGATGTTCTGAGTATTGCTCGTTTGTTGAAGCGCCGCTCGTCGACCAATACTGATCTGGATCAATTACCAGGAGCAGGACGCAGTACCGACACGGAAGGTTTCCTTACTAACGATTGTTCAGCGCCGGCTCACCCCGAAAGGACCTGTGGGCCAGGGGGCTGCTGAACCGAGGGTTGATGCATGAGTTCAAACAATAACAACCGCGGGCAACGCTCGCTCAAGCATGGCCTGACCACACGCCAGGTCTCGATGATCTCCATCGCAGGCATTATCGGTGCGGGTCTATTCATCGGTTCCTCCAACGCTATCGCCACCGCAGGCCCGGCCATCCTGATCTCCTACGCACTGACCGGTTTGCTGGTGCTGTTGGTCATGCGCATGCTCGGCGAAATGGCCGTTGCAAACCCGAACAGCGGTTCGTTTTCCACCTACGCCGGCGAGGCCATCGGCCCTTGGGCCGGCTTCACCATCGGCTGGCTGTACTGGTGGTTCTGGGTGTTGATCATCCCGGTCGAAGCCATCGCCGGTGCCGACATCCTGCATGCCTGGTACCCCGCCATCCCGTCCTGGGCCTTCACCTTCCTGATCATGGTCACCCTGTCGGCCACCAACCTGATCAGCGTGCGCAATTTCGGCACCTTCGAGTACTGGTTCGCCCTGATCAAGATCATCGCCATCCTGGCCTTCATCGGCGTATGCAGCGCGGCCGTACTGGGCTACTGGCCGCTGGCTGAAGTCTCGGGGGTCGGACAACTGCTGAGCAATGGCGGCTTCATGCCGAATGGCTTTGGTGCGGTACTGGGCGGCATTCTTGTGACCATCTTCTCGTTCTTCGGCGCCGAGATCGTCACCATCGCCGCTGACGAAACCGAGAACCCCAAAGAGAAGATCCGCCGCGCCACCAACCTGGTGATCTACCGTATTGCGATCTTCTACATCTTCTCGATTTTCTTCATCGTCTCGCTGGTTGCCTGGAACGATCCACGGCTGCTGCAAGTCGGCTCGTTCCAGCGCGCACTGGAAGTGCTCAATGTGCCAGGCGCGAAACTGATCGTTGACCTGGTGGTGTTCGTCGCCGTGACCAGTTGCATGAACTCGGGCCTGTACACCGCATCGCGCATGCTTTACTCGCTGGGCGCACGCGGCGAAGCACCGACTGCAACCCGCTACATTTCGCGCAGCGGCGTGCCGACCGTGGCCGTGCTGATGTCCACCCTGGCAGGCTTCGTCGGCTGCCTGATCAACTACCTGTTGCCGGGCAAGGTCTTTGGCTTCCTGCTCTCGACCACCGGCGCCATCGCCCTGCTGGTGTACCTGGTGATCGCGGTGTCACAACTGCGCATGCGTAAACAGCTGGAGCAGAAAGGCCAGACCCCGGTGTTTCGGATGTGGCTGTTCCCATGGCTGACCTGGTTCGTCATCGCCTTGATCTGCAGCGTGCTCGGCTACATGTTGTTCAGCGCTGCATATCGCTATGAAACCCTGATGACCGCAGCGGTCGCCGGCATCGTCCTGATGATCAGCCTGGTGCGCAAATCGAGCACGACAACACCTGCCACTGCTGCCGCGCAACGCGGCTAAGTGATTGACTGAGCTGGCGTTCGATGTTCAGATGCGCGCCAGTTTCAGGTGTCCTGCGCCGCCGTGCGCAGGGTGAAACGGGAAGCCGGTGCGTCTCTTTGACCAGTCCGGCGCTGCCCCCGCAACGGTAAGCGAGCGAGGCCTTCGACAGACCACTGTGCCACGGCATGGGAAGGTGAAGGCCTCATGACCCTCGCAAGCCCGGAGACCGGCCTGAAGCCTTGTTTGGCAACCCCGCGGTGGGCGGGCGCAGGCCGGTTGGCGGGCGCCTGCGTGCTCGTCATGCCTATATGCGTTATTCCCCCGGGATTCATTCATTCCTGTTTCAGCCTGGAACGACATGTCCCGCAATTACCTGTTTCACACCCTTGTGTCCTCTGCTTGCCTCTCGCTTTCACTGCCGACACTGGCCACCGATGATGCCGAGCGCATCCTCGCCCTGCCCTCGACAGCCATCACGGGCGATCGTGATAGCGAACGCGAAGCCATCAATCTGGCAACGCCATTGCCGACCGGCTCCCGACTGAACCTCAGTGCGCTGGAGACGCCTGCCAGCACCAGCAGCCTCGCTGCCGAGGCCATCGACGGGCGCAACAACCGCAGTGTGCAGGACGCGGTCAGTCGCTCGCCGGGTATCACCTCTGTGGGCACCCCGGGCAACGGCAACACCGCCCTCTCTGCCCGAGGCTTCAGCGGTCACAGCTCGGTGATGACCCTGTTCGACGGCTCGCGCTTGTACACCGGTGCAGGCACCCAGAGCTTCCCGGTAGACCTGTGGATGGTCGAGCGCATCGACATCATTCGCGGCCCAGCCTCGGTGCTGTATGGCGAAGGGGCAACCGGGGCCGTGATCAATGTGATCCCGAAGAAGCCCTTCACCGGCGAGATCCGTAACCACCTGCGCCTGGGCTATGGCTCGTATGACCGCCAGCAATTGGGCCTGGACAGCGGTGGTTCGTTAAACGAGCGGCTGAGCTACCGGCTCACCCTCAACCGTGAGCAGAGCAACGGCTGGATTGATCGCGGCGACTCGGAAAACCTCGCCGTCAGTGCCGCGCTGCGTTGGGATGCCAGTGATGACCTGAGCTTCACCCTGGCCCATGAGCGTGGCGACAGTGAGCCGATGAACGACTTCGGTACTCCGCTGATCGACGGCCACTACCGCGACAGCCTGCGCAAAAAGAACTACAACCTCCATGACGCGGTACAGCGTTACCACGATGAATGGACGCGACTGAACAGCGACTGGTCGATCAACGAGAGCCTGACGGCCAGCAACCAGCTCTATTACATCAAGAGCCGCCGGCACTGGCGCAATGCCGAGGACTACAGCTGGGACAGCAGCCGCGACCAACTGCTGCGCCAGAGCTACCTGCACATCAAGCATGATCAGGAGCAAATCGGCGACCGCCAGAGCTTTTCCCTCGACCATACGTTGTTCGGCCTGACGAGCAAGACCGTGGTCGGTGCCGAATACAACCGGATTCGTTTCGACGTCGACAGCAACTCGCCCTACACCGACAACGGCGGCGACTACATCGACCCGTGGCAACCGGCCCCGGGTTACTTCAGCAGCCAGGACCCCACCCGCCCACAAACTCACAGCACCACCCAGACCTTTGCCCTGTTCGCGGAAAACCGCACGCAATTGTCAGAGCGCTGGTCGCTGGTCACCGGAATTCGCCGCGACCAGAACCATATCGACCGCGACAACCGGGTCGACGGCACGCGCAGCGACCGCAGCCTCGACGGTGGCAACTGGCGTGCCGGGCTGGTGTATGCAGTCACCGAGCAGCTGTCGCTGTACGGCCAGTACTCCACCAGTGAAGACGGGGTTGGCGACCTGATCAGCCTCAGCCCGGCTGCACAGCAGATGGACCTGACCGAGTCGAAGCAAACCGAGCTCGGCCTCAAGCAGCAGTTCTGGAACGGCCGTGGCGAGTGGACGCTGGCGGCTTATCAGATCGTGAAAAAGAAGCTGCCGGTGGTCACCGACAGCCACACGCGACTCACCCAGCAAGTCGGCCAGCAGTCTTCCGAAGGCCTGGAGGCGACCCTGGAGCTGGCCCTTGCGCAGCAGTGGCACGTCTCGGCAAACGCCTCGCTGGTGCGTGCCGCGTATGATGACTTCGACGAGGTGGTGGCCGGTAATATCGTGTCCCGCACGGGCAACCGCCCGATCGGTGTGCCACGGCGCACCGCCAACCTCTGGCTCAGCAAGGCCCTGCGCAACAACCTCGATGCCGGGCTGGGCCTGCGTTACGTTGATGCGCGCTATGCCGATACCGCCAACCAGGCAACGGTACCGGGCTACACCGTGGTCGATGGGAATCTCGGCTGGCAACTGCTGCCGGAGGTGCGTTTGGGCCTGCAACTGAATAACCTGCTCGACCGCCGCTATGCCGTCACGGCCCATAGCGCTGAGCAATGGCTGATGGGGGCGCCGCGCTCGTACTTCGCCACCCTCGATTACCGTTTCTAAGGCACAAGGAACCGCCGCTCATGACCGCATTGAATATCCACCAACTGCGCTGGACGCCGGCAGCACTCGAGCGTCGCCAGCACTGGTTGCTGCACGGTATCGACCTGCACGTGGCGGCCGGTGAGTTCGTCGGTCTGATCGGCCCCAACGGCAGTGGCAAGACCAGCCTGTTGCGCTGCGCCTACCGCTTCAACCCGCCCTTGGCCGGGCATGTCAGCCTGGACGGCACTAACCTCTGGCAACAGCGCCCGCGCTGGAGCGCGCAACGCATCGCCGTTGTGCTGCAGGAGTTTCCCCAGGCGTTCGGCCTTACCGTGGCTGACGTCGTGGCCATGGGCCGCACGCCCCACCTGGGGATGTTTGCCGGCGACAACGAGGCAGACCGCCAACTGATCGCACAGACCCTCGACGCCGTTGGCCTAGGCAACCTTGATCAACACGATTTCGCCACCCTTTCCGGTGGCGAAAAACAGCGCGTGCTGCTGGCCCGTGCACTGGTGCAGCAACCGCAACTGCTGATACTCGACGAGCCGACCAACCACCTCGACCCACGCTACCAACTGGAACTGCTGGGCCACTTGCGCCGCCTGGGCTTGAGCACCCTGGCCAGTTTCCACGACCTGAACCTGGCTGCAGCATTCTGCGACCGCCTTTACGTCATCGACAACGGCTGCATTGTCGCCAGCGGCACTCCGGCCGAGGTACTGACGGCCGAACGCCTGCACCAGGTATTCGGTGTGCATGCACTGGTCGACACCCATCCACTGGCCGGCTACCCGCGCATTACCTGGATCACCGAACCATGAAACGAGCGCTTCCCTACCTCGCCTGGCTTGCGCTGCTGCCGGCCCTCTCGGCCCAGGCCAGCCATTACCCGCTGAGTGTGCAGAGCTGCAACCGCAAGGTCACGTTCGAGCAGGCGCCGCAGCACGTGGTCAGCCATGACATCAACCTGACCGGGATGTTACTGGCCCTCGGCCTGCGCGAACGCATGGTCGGCTACACCGGCGTCAGTGGCTGGAAAACCCTCGACCCGAGGCTCAGCACGGCCCTCGAGGGAGTGCCGGAACTCGCCAGCCACTACGCCAGCGAAGAGAACCTGCTGGACGCGGGTGCCGACTTCTTTTTCGCCGGTTGGGGCTATGGCCTGCGGATTGGCGGCCCGCTCACCCCGGCCAGCCTTGAACCACTTGGGATCAAGGTCTATGAACTGAGCGAGTCCTGCTCGCGGATCATGCCGCAACGCGAGGCAAGCCTTGACGACCTGTACCGTGACCTGAGCAATCTCGGGCGAATCTTCTCGGTCGAAACCCGCGCCGAAGCGTTGATCAACGAGCTGCGCCAACGTATCGCCCGGGTTCAGGCGCGGCTGGCGGCAACGAACGAAACGCCGCGCGTATTCCTCTACGACAGCGGCGAAGACCGCCCCATGACCTCTGGGCGCCTGGGTATTCCGCAGGCGCTATTGACGACGGCAGGTGGCCACAACGTGATGGACGACATCGCCGCCAGCTGGACCCAGGTCAACTGGGAAAGTGTGGTCGAACGAGACCCCGAGGTCATCCTGATCGTCGACTATGGCCCACGCACCTGGCAACAGAAGCGTGATTTCCTGCTGCAGCACCCGGCCCTGCAGGGCGTGAGTGCAATCCGCACGCAACGCTTTATCGTGCTGCCCTATGTGGCGGTAACGCCGTCCGTGGACAACGCCGAGGCCATCGAAACCATCGCCAACGCCCTGCATCCGCAGACCGTGGCGCGGGCAGGTCAGTGATGCCAATACGTAGCGTGGCGGCGTACCGCCTGTTGGTGCTTGGGTTACTGGGCGTGCTGCTGGTGTCGTGCCTGACGGCGCTGGCCTTTGGCTCGGCGAGCGTACCGTTGGCCTACGTCTGGGGGATTGTTGGCGAGCAGTTGGGGCTAGGCGGTGGCGGTGACTGGACGCAGGGCCAGTCACGCATCGTCTGGCTGATTCGTGCACCACGGGTGGTGCTGGGCGCACTGGTTGGCGCCGGCCTGGCTCTGGTCGGTACCGCCCTGCAAGCTGTGACTCGCAACCCGCTGGCCGACCCGCACCTGCTTGGGGTCAGCTCCGGTGCGGCGCTGGGCGCAGTAATGGTGGTGCTGTTCCTCGGCGATTTTGCCGGGGTGTTCAGCCTGCCGCTGGCCGCCTTCATCGGCGCCTTGGGCAGCATGGCCCTGGTGCTGGCGGTAGCCAATCAACAAGGCCGCTTGAGCAGCGAACGGTTGTTGCTGGCTGGGGTGGCGGTGTCGTTCGTGCTGATGGCACTGGTCAACCTGCTGCTGTACACCGGCGACCAACACGCCAGCAATTCGGTGATGTTCTGGATGCTCGGCGGGCTTGGCCTGGCGCGCTGGGAGATGCTCTGGCTGCCGGCATTGTGCCTGCTGCTCGGCCTGCTTGCCTTGCTGGCCCTGGCCCGTGGCTTGAATGCATTGATGAGCGGAGAACACACGGCCGTGAGCCTGGGGTTCAATGTCCAGGCGGTACGCGTGCAGGTGTTCGTCTGCACCGCATTGCTGACCGGGGTGCTGGTGGCGTTGTCCGGGGCGATTGGTTTTGTCGGGTTGATGCTGCCGCACCTGGCCCGGCGCCTGGTGGGCGCCGAACACCGGCGACTGCTGCCGGTCAGCGCCTTGCTCGGCGGTTTGTTTTTGGTCTGGGTGGACGTTGCCGCCCGCACCCTGATCGCCCCGCAAGACTTGCCCATCGGCATCGCCACGGCAGCGATTGGCGGGGTGTTCTTCATCGCCCTGCTACGGCGCCGATAGGTAAGCCAGCTTTGCTGGCGATCCAGAAGCCGCGCACAGGGCGTGAGAACACAATGACTACCCAGGCAAAGTGTAGCGTTCGGCAAAGTACTGACGGAAAAACTCCACCGCAACGCGAACCTTCGCCGAACTGGCCAGCGGCGAAGCGTACACCGCCCAGATGTCCGCCGGCTGGTGGTACTCGCTGAGCACCTGCACCAACCGCCCTGCCGCCAGGCTGTCGTGCAGGTCCCACCAGGAGCGCAATAGTATCCCGCGACCATCCAAGCACCACTGATGGGCCACTTCGCCATGGTTGGTCGACAATGTGCCAGTCACCCGCACGCTCTCCTCGCCCTGCAGGCCTTCCAATTGCCAGATCCCGAACGGGTGGTCACGCTCCTTGATCACCAGGCAGTCATGGCTGGCCAGTTCCGCCAGGGTTCGCGGCGTGCCACAACGTTCGAGGTAGTCTGGGGAGGCACAGAGCACACGGCGATTCTTCGCCAACGGCTTGGCGATCAGGTTCGGGGCGATGGTGTTGCCCACGCGGATATCCAGGTCGACCCCTTCGTCGATCAAGTCAACCAGGCGGTCATGCACGTCCAGCCGGATATCCAGCTTCGGGTAACGTTCGGCCAGCTCCGACAAGGCCGGGGCAACGAAACGTCTGCCCAGCCCCAGGCTGCTGGCAATGCGCAGTTGCCCAACCGGCTCGCGGTGCTGGGCACTGATGTCGTCGCCCATGCGCTGCACCGCATCAAAGATATGCAGCGCCCAGCGGTAGACGCGCTCGCCCTCTTCACTCACCGATACACGTCGAGTGGTGCGGTGCAGCAACCGCACGCCCAGGTTGTCTTCAAGCACGCGAATGCGCTTGCTGATGAACGCGGCAGACATTCCAAGCTCATCGGCAACTGCCGCAAAGCTGGCACGTTTGGCGACCTGAACAAAAATGGTCAGGTCTTCAAGGCTGGGCATATTGTTCACGATACGTGCACTAAGAATCCATGATTGACGAGATTATCTCTAAGCGAAGCCCTTATAGCATGGTCCGCACCTGTTCCCTAGACAACGAGTGTGTCCCCCATGAGCAAGACATTCCGGATCGCCGCAATCCCTGGCGATGGCATCGGCAACGAAGTTCTCCCAGAAGGTATCCGCGTGGTCGAAGCGGCTGCGCGCAAGCACGGCCTGAACCTTGAGTTCGAATTCTTTGAGTGGGCCAGCTGCGACTACTACTTGGCGCACGGCAAGATGATGCCGGACGACTGGTTCGAGCAGCTCAAAGGTTTCGATGCGCTGTACTTCGGCGCAGTCGGCTGGCCGGACAAAGTACCGGACCATATTTCCCTGTGGGGTTCGCTGCTCAAGTTCCGTCGCGACTTCGACCAGTACGTGAACATTCGCCCGGTTCGCCTGTTCCCTGGCGTGCCGTGCCCACTGGCCGGGCGCAAACCTGGCGATATCGACTTCGTGGTGATCCGCGAAAACACCGAAGGCGAATACTCGTCGCTGGGCGGGCGGATGTTCGAAGGCACCGAGAATGAGTTCGTCCTGCAGGAGTCGGTGTTCACCCGCCGTGGTGTCGACCGTATCCTCAAGTACGCCTTCGACCTGGCCCAGACCCGCGAACGCAAGCACCTGACTTCAGCGACCAAATCCAATGGCATGGCGGTCAGCATGCCGTACTGGGATGAGCGTACCGCCGCCATGGCGGCGCACTACCCTGACGTCAGTTGGGACAAGCAGCACATCGACATCCTTTGCGCACGTTTCGTGCTGCAGCCAGAGCGCTTCGACGTGGTCGTGGCCTCCAACCTGTTCGGTGACATTCTCTCCGACCTGGGCCCGGCCTGCGCCGGCACCATTGGCATCGCGCCGTCGGCCAACCTCAACCCGGAACGCAAATTCCCGTCGCTGTTCGAGCCGGTACACGGTTCGGCGCCGGATATCTTCGGGCAGAACATCGCCAACCCGATTGCCATGATCTGGTCCGGTGCACTGATGCTTGAATTCCTTGGCAACGACGGTGCCGACCCACGCTACCGCGCCGCCCACGACGACATCCTCAAGGCCATTGAACGGGTTATCGCCGACGGTGACACCACCCACGACATGGGCGGCAACGCGTCCACCCAACAGGTCGGCAAGGCGATCGCCGAACTGATCGGGGCCTGATCACCCAAGGCCGGTTGTCAGGATTGTCCGACAACCGGCCTTCGCGTGCTTGCAGTCCTCGACGATTCTATGCAAACTGTTAACCGAAAGATTCATGTTAACTTTTGGCTAACAACAAGGAGGTAGAGGTACCGCAGTACCCCGGACTCGCTCCGGGCCAAGCACTACGTACGCCAACGTCCAGGAGACGATGATGTCCCACAAAAATAAAAAGATTGATGTGTTTCTGATTACCGTGAGCCTGATTGCCGTGCTGCTCACTGTCATCGGGCTAGCCTTGTTCCCCACCCAGGCCGAAACCACGGCCAACCTGTTGTTCGAGTTTTCCACCCGCACCTTCGGTACCAGCGTGCAGTTGCTGGTGTTCATCAGCTCCCTGGCGGTGCTGTACCTGGCCTTCAGCAAGTACGGCAACATCCGCTTCGGCAGTGGTAAACCGGAATACTCCACGACCACATGGGTATTCATGTTCATCTGCGCCGGCATGGGTTCCTCGACCCTCTACTGGGGCGTCATGGAATGGGCCTACTACTACCAGACGCCGGGCCTGAACATTGTTCCCCAGTCGCGCCAGGCTCTGGAATACAGTGTCAGTTACTCGTTCTTCCACTGGGGTATCAGCGCCTGGTCGATCTACGCGCTGGCATCCCTGGCCATGGCCTACCACTTCCATGTCCGCAAGAAGAGCGGCCTGAACCTGGCCTCGATCGTTGAAGCGGTAACCGGCTTCAAGGCCACCGGCCCGGTCGGTCGCACCGTGGACCTGATCTTCCTGCTGACCATGATGGGCGCCCTGACGGTATCCCTGGCCCTGACCGCCTCGACCCTGACCCGAGGCCTGGCTGACCTGGCCGGCACGCCCAACACCTTTACCGTGCAACTGATGGTGATCGGTGCCGTGGCAGTGCTGTTCTCGCTCAGTTCCTACATCGGCATCGATGGCGGCCTGCAGCGTCTGAGCAAGATGGTCTGTATCGGCGCGCTGGTGTTTGCCGGTGTGGTACTGCTGGTCGGCCCAACGCAGTTCACCATCAACAACACGGCCAACGCCGTCGGCATCATGATCCAGAACTACGTGCACATGAGCCTGTTCACCGACCCTGCCGGTGACGGTGCATTTACCCGTAACTGGACGGTGTTCTACTGGCTGTGGTGGGTGTCCTACGCACCGGGCGTGGCCATGTTCGTGACCCGCGTTTCCCGTGGCCGGCAGATCAAGGAAGTGGTCTTCGCCCTGCTGCTGGGTGGCAGCTTCGGGTGCTGGTTCTTCTTCGGCGCACTGGAAAGCTACAGCATGCACCAGTTCATCACGGGTGCCATCGACGTGCCGAAAATCCTGACGGAACAAGGTGGCGAAAGCGCCGTGAGTGCGCTGCTGACCGCCCTGCCGCTGGGCAAGGTGTTCCTCGCCGTGTACCTGTTCATCATGGCCGTGTTCTGCGCCTCGCACATGGACGCCGCAGCCTATGCCGTCGCCGCCACCAGCACCCCGAACCTGCGCGAAGGTGAAGACCCAACGCCAACCCACCGCCTGTTCTGGTGCCTGGTGTTGACCCTGGTACCACTGGCCATGCTGTTCGCCAAGGCTTCGCTGTCGACCATGAAAACCGCTGTCGTGCTCACTGCGATCCCTTTCATGCTGATCCTGCTGGTGAAGATCTACGGCTTCTTCAAATGGATGCTTCAGGACTACAGCCATGTGCCGGCATACCGCATCGAAGAAGAAGCGGCGCGGCTGGCAGGTGAGTCCCCTGAAGAAAAAGCCCCGGCCCCTGCGGTTGTCGCAACGCCGTAACCACGGCGACGGTCTGCTCGCCCTCAGGGACCGAGGCGGCAGGCTATTTTTTTTGCCCTGCTTGTTAACCAATAGATACTCGTTAACCAACAAGTAAAAAGTACGACGCTAACGCGTCAGTGCCTGTAAGAGGAAACCACCATGAACGATTTCAAACGTCTGCCCGCCGACTTCTGCAGCAACGCCGATGAAGCCTTTACCATTCCGGCGAACTTCTACACCCAGCAATCGGTGTTTGAGCACGAGAAAGAAACGATCTTCGCCCATAGCTGGATCTGTGTAGGCCACCGCAGCGAAGTCGCCGAAAACAACGCCTACATCACCCGTGAAGTGATCGGCGAAAGCATCATCGTTGTTCGTGGTCGTGACAGCGTGCTGCGCGCTTTCTACAACGTCTGCCCACACCGTGGTCACCAGCTGCTCAGCGGCAGCGGCAAGGCCAAGAACGTCATCACCTGCCCTTACCACGCCTGGACCTTCAAGCTCGATGGCGAGCTGGCCCATGCCCGTAACTGCGAAAACGTGGTGAACTTCGACAAGGAAAACTCCACCCTGGTGCAGTTGCGCGTCGAGGAGTACGCCGGTTTCATCTTCATCAACATGGACATGGAAGCCGGCACCGTTGAAGAACAGCTGCCTGGCCTGGAGGCGCGCATGCGTCAAGCCTGTGCGGTCATTGATGACCTGCACCTGGCTGCCCGCTTCGTCAGCGACACCCCGGCCAACTGGAAGTCGATCGTCGACAACTACCTGGAGTGCTACCACTGCGCGCCGGCCCACCCAGGCTTCGCCGACTCGGTAGACGTTGGCCAGTACACCCACACCACCTTCGGTAACTGGACCCTGCAATACGGTCTGGCCAAACCGTCGGAGCAGTCGTTCAAGTTCGACGATTCGGTGAAAGACCCATCCTTCGCCGGTTTCTGGGCCTGGCCATGCACCATGTTCAACGTACCGCCAGGTGCGAACTTCATGACCGTGATCTATGAGTTCCCGGTCGATGCTGAAACCACACTCCAGCATTACGAGATCTACTTCCTGAACAAGGACATCACCGAAGAGCAGCAGAAGCTGATCGACTGGTACCGCGAAGTGTTCCGTCCTGAAGACCTGCGCCTGGTGGAAAGCGTGCAGAAGGGCCTGAAGTCCCGCGGCTACCGTGGTCAGGGCCGGATCATGGCCGACCGTCAGCGCAGCGGCATGAGCGAGCACGGCATTGCCCACTTCCACAACCTGATCGCCGTCGCCCATATCAACGACTGACCCTGCCAGCCGCCGACCTACGGGTCGGCGGCGGTATACGGAGTGCCTTGCGTGAAACTTAACGATTCCAAACTGTTCCGCCAGCAAGCCTATATTGCTGGCGCCTGGTGCGAGGCCGATGACGGTCGCCACCTGGCCGTGACCGATCCGGCCAATGGCAACGTGCTCGGCAACGTACCGCTGATGGGCGGCGCCGAAGCGGTGCGGGCCATCGAAGCCGCTGAAGCCGCACTGGCCGGCTGGCGCGGGCGCACCGCCAAGGACCGCGCGCAGGTACTGCGCCGCTGGTTCGAGCTGCTGCTGGAACACGAACAAGACCTGGCCCAGTTGATGACCCTGGAACAGGGCAAGCCGCTGCACGAAGCCCTGGGTGAAATTCGCTACGCCGCCTCGTTTGTCGAGTGGTTCGCCGAAGAAGGCAAACGTGTCTATGGCGATGTCATCCCAAGCCCGGCCAGCGACAAGCGTCTGCTGGTGATCAAGCAAGGCATCGGTGTCTGTGCCGCCATCACCCCGTGGAACTTCCCGGCGGCGATGATCACGCGCAAAGTCGCCCCGGCGCTGGCCGCCGGTTGCACCATCGTGGTCAAACCGGCCAACGAAACGCCCTTCTCGGCCCTGGCCCTGGCCGAACTGGCCGAGCGCGCTGGCGTACCGGCGGGCGTGTTCAGCGTGGTCACCGGTGATGCGCCGGCCATTGGTGCGCAACTGACCCGTCACCCGGCCGTGCGCAAACTGAGCTTCACAGGGTCGACCCCGGTTGGCCGCCTGCTGATGGGCCAATGTGCAGAAACCATCAAGAAGGTGTCGCTCGAGCTGGGCGGCAACGCGCCGTTCATTGTGTTTGAAGACGCCGACATCGACGCTGCCGTGGAAGGTGCCCTGATCGCCAAGTACCGCAACGCCGGGCAAACCTGCGTCTGCGTGAACCGCTTCTATGTGCATGACCGCGTGTATGCACAGTTCACCGAGCGCTTCGTCGAGCGCGTACGCGCCCTCGGCGTCGGCCATGGCCAAAGCGACGGCACGCAGGTCGGACCGCTGATCAGCGACAAGGCCGTGGCCAAGGTCCAGAGCCTGATCGACGACGCGGTGAGCAAAGGCGCCGAGGTCGTACTCGGTGGCAAGGCCCATGCCTTGGGCGGAAATTTCTTCGAACCGACCGTGCTGGCCAATATCGGCCCAGGCATGGCACTGCTGGACGAGGAGATCTTCGGCCCGGTGGCGGCACTGGTGCGCTTCTCCAGTGATGAAGAGGTGATCACCCTGGCCAACGACACCCTCTATGGCCTGGCTGCGTACTTCTACAGCGGTGACCTGGCGCGGGTCTTCAAGGTGGCCGAGCGTCTGGAGTACGGCATGGTCGGGGTCAATACCGGGCTGATCTCCAACGAAGTCGCCCCCTTTGGCGGGGTCAAGCAATCCGGCCTGGGCCGCGAAGGCTCGAAGTACGGCATCGAGGATTATCTGGAAATCAAGTACCTGTGCCTGGCCGTTTGAACAGGCATTGAGTTACAGCGCGCGGCAGGGCCTGCCGCGCGTTGCTGCAGTCGAGGTGAACCATGGCCAACCCCTATGAAATGTTCAACGTGCGGGTAACCGCAGTAGAGCAAGCAACACCCCTGATCAAGCGCTTCACCCTGGCGCGCGACGATGGCGCAGCGATGCCGGCCTTCACCGGTGGTAGCCACATCATCGTACAAATGCAGGGTGCCGACGGCAGCCAGTTCAGCAATGCCTACTCGCTGATGAGCGACCCACGCGACACCCGCAGCTACCAGATCGGCGTACGCCTGGAAGAGCAGTCCAAGGGTGGATCGGCGTTCATGCATCAACAGGTCGAGGTCGGCAGTACCTTGACCATCTCCAGCCCGAACAACCTGTTCGCCCTGGACCCGACCGCAGGACGCCACGTGCTGATCGCTGGCGGTATCGGCATCACGCCGTTCCTGGCGCAACTGCATGAACTGGAAGGTGGCGACACCGACTACGAACTGCACTACGCCTTCCGCAGCCCGGAGCACGGCGCCTTCCAGGATGACCTCTCGAGCGGCCCCCATGCCGGGCGTACCCGGTTCTATATTGACAGCCTGGAGCGCAAGCTCGACCTGGCCGCACTCTGCGCAGGCCTGACGGACGATGCCCACCTCTATGTCTGCGGGCCCAAGCCACTGATCGATGCGGTGATCGCCACTGCCGCCAAGGCCGGCATCGCCGAGCGACGCGTACATTGGGAGCAATTTGCCGCCACGCCGGCTACCGGCGCGGCATTCACCGTGGTGCTGGCCCGTTCCGGTCAGGAGTTGCTGGTGGAAGAAGGCATGACCATCCTGCAGGCCATCCAGAAGTCCAAGGCCGCCAACGTCGAGTGCCTGTGCCGGGAAGGCGTGTGCGGTACCTGCGAAACGCGGATCATCGACGGCGAGGCCGAACATTTCGACCAGTACCTGAGCGATGAAGAAAAAGCCGCCCAGCAGAGCCTGATGGTCTGTGTGTCGCGGGCCAAATCGGCACGCCTGGTGCTGGACCTGTAACACCGCCTCACCGACAAGCCAGCCCCCAACCCTGTGGTACAGGGGTGCTGGCTTGTCGGCGCTGCAAGCACCACCTGACGACTGACACGGGCGCACACCGTCAACCTCAAGTTGACAGCTTAGGTATACTGCAGGCTCTGTACCTGACCAGGACACCCCTGCGCATGATGGAAAACAGCTTCGCGTTTCGCCTGAAAGAATTGCTTGAGCACCACAAACTCACCTTGCAGGCGGTGGGTACGGCATTGGGCATTTCGCGTACGGCGGTACACAAATGGACCCGTGGCGGCGAAATCGATTACGACAACCTGCGCAAGCTGGCAGCCTTCCTCAAGGTCAACTGGATCTGGCTGCGTTATGGCGAAGACGCGCTGCAGGATGTGCAGACTACCCAGGTGGTCGAACTGCCGATGACCGATCTGCGTCGCCGCTATACCGCCGAGATCATGGAAAGCGAAACCCGCATGAAGCTGGCCCAGGAAGGCGCCCGCATCGTGACCTGGGAATGGAACCTGATCAGCGATGAAGTCACCTATTCACCTAACGTCGAAGCGGTCTACGGCTGGCAAGTCAACCGTAACGAGGACTTCTGGGTTCACCTGCCCGAAGAGGATGTCCTCAACATGCAGGCCATGTACGCCCAGGCCGTGGCTGAAGGCACTGGCTGCGAGTGTGACTTCCGCATCTACCAACCCGACGGCGAACTGCGTTGGATCTCTTCGCGTGCCACGGTGGTCCGCGACAGCGCCGGGCGTTCGATCAGGATGGTCGGCATCAGCATGGACACCACGGACCGCAAGGTGGCTGAAGAAGCATTGCGCAACAGTGAAGAACGCTTTCGGGCGATCTTCGAGCTGGCCTGGGGCGCCCTCGCCTACATTGATCTGGACGGCACCTGGAAGCGGGTCAACAGCAGTTTCTGCGAGCTGTTGGGCTACCGCGCCGAAGCACTCTATGGCATGACCTTCCAGCAACTCACCCACCCTGACGACCTGGCGACCAACCTGACCCTGCTGCAGCGTCTGTTGGCCGGCGAAATCGACCGCTATGTCGTGGAAAAGCGCGTGCGCCATCACGACGGGCATTATGTCTGGGTACGGGCGCGTACCGCCCTGCAACGCTGCCAGAACGGTGAGCCGGAACAACTGATCAGTGTGTACGAGGACATCAGTGCCCAGCGCGAAGAGCAGGCGCGCCTGCAGGCACGCATTGCCGACCTGGAAGCCAAGCTGGCGGCCACACACTAAACGCGTTCAGAGGCAGGTGGCCAAGGCGGCCATGCGACGCTGGGCAACCGCGTCTGGCTTCACCGCGTAGTAGTTGACGCGAGAGGCCGCCCCTTGGCTCTGGATGTCTGCAAACGACTCCGCACCGCGGGTGTAGACGGTAAAGCCGCCCTGCTTGCCGGGTTCCAGGTAACCACTGGCATCGACACCGAACACGGCTTCGTCCTGCCAGGAAAACTGAATGCACTGGGCAACGACGTCCGCCGACTTGGCCGATGAAAACGTTTTGCCCGGTGTCTTGCTTCGTGCTTCATCCATCGTCGAGGACGCACAGCCCGCCAACAACGCTGCGGCAACAACCGCGATGACTACCCGCATGGTCCATCCTCTTTGAGAAAACGCGACTGTATCACTGCGCGGGGCTGATGAGCGTGCCTGCCCGTGAAAACCTCCAGCCGGGCCTGTACATGCGTCACCGATAGAGCGTGTCGATGGCGCCATCGACAAGGTCAATTAGTCTTACATTTAGTAAGGCAATAGACTGCGGCGCAAGCGCGCACTCAGCCCTGCGCAGAATGGGCACCGGCGCACCCTCTGATTTCCAGCCTGTAAACCGAAGACCACCATCGACATGTTGCTGTCGGGCCTGGCCCCGACGCGCAATGCCTGACGTCGTCTGTATAAGGAGATAACCATGGGTCTTGGCAGAAGACAGTTCTTCAAGCTCTGTACCGTCGGCGCTGCCACCGCCACTTGTGCCACCCTCGGCTTCGCCCCCGGCGTAGCACAAGCGACCCAGTCGCGGCAGTACAAGCTGCTGCGCGCCAAGGAAACCCGCAACAACTGCACCTACTGCTCGGTGGGTTGCGGCATCCTCATGTACAGCCTGGGCGACGGCGCAAAGAATGCCAAGGCCCGCATTTTCCACATTGAAGGCGACCCGGACCATCCGGTCAGCCGTGGCTCGTTGTGCCCGAAAGGGGCCGGGCTGGTGGACTACATCCACAGCGAACAACGCCTGCTCTACCCCGAATACCGGGCACCGGGCTCGGACAAATGGCAGCGCATCACCTGGGAACACGCCATCGAGCGCATCGCCCGCTTGATGAAGGACGACCGCGACGCCAACTTCATCGAGAAAAATGCCAAGGGCACCACGGTCAACCGCTGGCTGAGTACCGGCATGCTCTGCTCCTCGGCCGCCAGCAGCGAAACCGGCTCACTCGATCAACGCTTCACCCGCGCCCTGGGCATACTTGGTACCGACAGCCAGGCGCGGGTCTGCCACGCCCCGACCGTGTCAGCCCTGGCGCCGACCTTTGGCCGTGGCGCGATGACCAACAACTGGGTCGACATCAAGAACGCCAACGTGGTGCTGATCATGGGTGGCAACCCTGCCGAAGCGCACCCGGTAGGCTTCAAGTGGGTGATCGAGGCGAAGATCCGCAATGGCGCCAAGGTCATCGTGGTCGACCCACGGTTCAACCGCAGTGCCTCGGTAGCGGACATCTATTCGCCGATCCGCGCGGGCTCCGACGTGACCTTCCTGATGGGCGTGGTCAACTACCTGATCAGCCACGACAAGATCCAGCATGAATACGTACGTGCCTACACCAACGCCAGCCTGATCGTCCGCGAGGACTACCACTTCGACGATGGCCTGTTCAGTGGTTACGACGCGCAGAAGCGAGCCTACGACCGCAGTTCGTGGACCTACGAACTGGACGCGCAAGGCTATGCCAAGCGCGACCTGACCCTGAGCCATCCACGGTGCGTGTGGAACCTGCTCAAGGCCCATGTCAGCCGCTACACCCCGGAGATGGTCACCACGGTTTGCGGCACACCGAAAGACGATTTCCTGAAGATCTGCGCGATCCTGGGTGAAACCAGCGCCCCGGACAAGACCGCGACCTTCCTCTACGCCCTGGGCTGGACCCACCACACCAACGGCGCGCAGATGATCCGTGGCTCGGGCATGATCCAGTTGCTGCTGGGCAACATCGGCATGGCCGGTGGCGGGGTCAACGCCTTGCGCGGGCACTCCAACATCCAGGGCTACACCGACCTGGGCCTGCTTTCGCTGCGCTTGCCGGGTTACATGAACCTGCCGTCCGACGCGCAAACCGACCTTGAAACCTACCTCAAGCAGATCACCCCGACGGCGCTGCTGCCTGATCAGGTCAACTACTACAAGCACACCCCGAAGTTCTTCGTCAGCCTGATGAAAAGCCTTTGGGGTGACAAGGCGACCCGGGAAAACAGCTGGGGCTTTGACTGGTTGCCGAAGTGGGACGACAGCTACGACGTGCTCAACTTCAGCAACCGCATGTATGAAGGCAAGGTCAACGGCTACATCGCCCAAGGCTTCAACCCGGTCGCGGCGTTCCCGGACAAGAACAAGGCCCAGGCTGCCCTGGCCAAGCTCAAGTTCCTGGTGATCATCGACCCGCTGGCCACCGAAACCTCAAGCTTCTGGCAGAACCACGGCGAACAGCATGACGTCGATACCGCCGCGATCCAGACCGAGGTGTTCCGCCTGCCCTCGTCCTGCTTCGCCGAAGAAGACGGCTCCATCGTCAACTCCGGGCGCTGGTTGCAATGGCACTGGGCGGGTGCCGCACCGCCCGGGGAAGCCTGGCACGACGGCAAGATCCTCGGCCACCTGTTCCTCAAGATCCGCGAGCTGTACGAGAAGGAAGGCGGCGCCAACCCGGCGCCGATCCTTAACATGGCCTGGGATTATGCCGACCCGCTGGACCCGAAACCTGAAGAAGTGGCGAAGGAGTCCAACGGTCGCGCCCTGACCGACCTGCACGATGACCAGGGCAATCTGATCCTGCGCAAGGGCCAGCTGCTCAACGACTTCTCGCAACTACGCGACGACGGCAGCACCAGTTGCTTCAACTGGATCTTCGCCGGTTCATGGACCGAGCAAGGCAACCAGATGGCACGGCGCGACAATGCCGACAGTGGCCTGGGCTGCACGCCGGGCTGGGCCTGGGCGTGGCCGCAGAACCGCCGCATCCTCTATAACCGTGCTTCGGCCGACCCGCAGGGCAACCCTTGGGATGCCAAGCGCAAACTGATCGGTTGGGACGGCACGCGCTGGAGCGGTGTCGACGTACCGGACTTTGCCGTCACCGCCGCACCGGGCAGCAATACCAACCCCTTCATCATGCTGCCAGAAGGCCTTGGCCGGCTGTTCTCGGTCGGTGCCATGAACGACGGGCCATTCCCGGAACACTACGAGCCAACCGAAAGCCCGCTGGCGAAGAACCCGCTGCACCCCAACGTCACCTATAGCCCGACGGCACGGCTGTACGAAAGCGACCGCCTGCGCATGGGCACCCGTGAGGAGTTCCCGTATGTGGCGACCACCTACTCGATCACCGAGCTGTTCCGTCACTGGACCAAGCACTCACGGCTGAACGCCATCGTCCAGCCCGAGCAGTTCATCGAGATCGGTGAAAAACTGGCCAGCGACAAGGGCATCGTTCAGGGCGACACGGTCAAGGTCAGCACCAAGCGCGGCTACATCAAGGCCAAGGCCGTGGTGACCAAGCGTATCCGCCGCCTGACCATCGACGGCCAGGACGTCGACACCATCGGCATCCCCTGCCACTGGGGCTACGAAGGCAGCACACGCAAGGGATTCCTGGCCAACACCCTGACCCCGGGTGTCGGCGAGTCGAATACCCATACGCCGGAATACAAGGCGTTTCTCGTGAATATTGAAAAGGTGTAACGGAGCGAACCCATGTCCATGCAATCCCAAGACATCGTCAGGCGCTCCGCCACCAACGCCTTGACCCCGGCGCCACATACCCGCGATCACCAGGCCGAAGTGGCCAAGCTGATCGACGTCAGTATCTGCATCGGCTGCAAGGCCTGCCAGGTCGCGTGCAACGAATGGAACGACCTGCGTGACGAGGTGGGTCACAACGTCGGCGTCTACGACAACCCGGCCGACCTCTCGGCTGAAACCTGGACGCTGATGCGCTTCGACGAAGTAGAAGACGAGAGCGGCAAGCTGGAGTGGCTGATCCGCAAGGACGGCTGCATGCACTGCGCCGACCCGGGCTGCCTGAAGGCCTGCCCGCAGCCGGGGGCAATCATCCAGTACGCCAACGGCATCGTCGACTTCCAATCCGAGCACTGTATCGGCTGCGGCTATTGCATCGCCGGCTGCCCGTTCGATGTGCCGCGCATCAGCCAGAAAGACAACAAAGCCTACAAGTGCACGCTTTGCGTCGACCGTGTTTCGGTCGGCCAGGAGCCGGCCTGCGTCAAGACCTGCCCGACGGGCGCGATCAACTTCGGCAGCAAGCAGGACATGCAGCACCTGGCCAGCGAGCGGGTGGTCGAGTTGCAGGGGCGCGGCTTCGCCGGGGCAGGCATCTATGACCCGCAAGGCGTCGGCGGCACCCATGTGATGTATGTGCTGCAACATGCCGACAAACCGCACCTGTACCACAAGCTGCCGACCGACCCGCGTATCAGCAGCGCCGTTCATGGCTGGAAGGGCTGGCTCAAGCCTGCTGCCGCAGTGGCGTTCTTCGCCACCCTGGCCGGCACCCTCTTCCACTACGTTGGCGTCGGGCCGAACGAGGTGGATGAACAGGACGAAACGCACGAAGAGGACACCCACGCATGAACAAGGACAAACTGATCCTGCGCACCCGTTTCATCGAGCGTGCCAGCCACTGGTTCATGGTCATCTGCTTCTTTGCCGTAGCGCTGTCGGGGCTGTCGTGGTTCTTCCCGTCGCTCAATGGCCTGAACGCGGTGTTTGGCACGCCGCAACTGGCGCGCATCCTGCACCCGTTCTTCGGGGTGGTGGTGTTCTTGCTGCTGATGTTCCTGTTCATCCGCTTCGTCAAATACAACCTGCCGGAGCGCGAGGACCTGACCTGGTTCAAGAACATCAAGCAGGTACTGGCCGGCAAGCATGAACCGGCGCTGCAGATCGGCAAGTACAACGCCGGCCAGAAAGTGCTGTTCTGGGGCATCATGGCCCTGATCACCCTGCTGTTGATCAGTGGCGTGGTGATCTGGCGACCGTACTTCGCGCCGCTGTTCTCGATCCCGATTATTCGCATCGGCCTGTTCGTCCATGCCCTGGCCGGCATCAGCCTGATCCTGCTGATCATCGGCCACGCCTACCTGGCGTTCTGGGTAAAAGGCTCGATCCGTGGCATGGTCACCGGTTATGTCTCGCATCGCTGGGCCAAGACCCACCACGATCGCTGGTACCGGCAGATCAGCAACAAGCAACCAGGGAGCGGTCGCAAGCAATGAGCAGCATTCAACTGACCCCGGTCGAGCCGCGCTCGCCGGGTATCACCGAGATCCCCGCCGTCCTGCTGCCAAGCCTCAAGCAACGCTATGCACCGCGTGCCGCGCGGCTGCGTCA
Organism: Pseudomonas sp. HLS-6 TE3448; assembly: GCF_053629555.1. NCBI lineage: Bacteria > Pseudomonadati > Pseudomonadota > Gammaproteobacteria > Pseudomonadales > Pseudomonadaceae > Pseudomonas > Pseudomonas sp. HLS-6 TE3448. The sequence goes on from NZ_JBRJIO010000001.1 coordinate 4,401,832, forward strand.
GTTGGCTGAAGAGCATGTGATGGCCGATTACCTGAACTTCGCCGCCAACATCGTTGCAGCACAGCAACACCTGCTCGACACGCGGCCATTACCGGCGGCCTGCGTCGACGGTTTGGCCGAACGCTTGGGCCGCGCACAACCACCACTGGCCTATTCACGAGTACCCGCGTGCGCCTTACTGGCAAGACGTGCTGGAGCAGTTGCTCAATCAACTGACTGCCGCGGCAACGCCCACCGTAAATGCCGCCCTGGACGCGCTGCGCTCGCAAACACCTGCACAACGTGAGCAGCAAGCCAGCGCCCTGCTCGCAGGCGACTACACGGCAGTCGACAGCGGCCAGGCAGTATTCCTCTGGGCAGCCTTGTCGCTGTACTTCACCCAGTTGGCGGCGCACCTGCCCGCCTCTGCCAAGGCCCTGCCGGGTGAGGCGCGCCAGCATTGCCCGGTGTGCGCCAGCGCGCCGGTCGCCAGTGTGATCATGACCGGCGCCCAGGCCGGGCTGCGCTACCTGCAGTGCGGCCTGTGTGAAAGCCGTTGGCACATGGTGCGCCTGAAATGCAGCAACTGCGAAGCCACCGGCGCGCTCGACTACTGGTCGCTGGAGAATAAAGAGGCACCGATCAAGGCCGAGAGCTGTGACGACTGCCAGAGCTATCTCAAGGTGTTCTATCCAGAGCGTGACCGTGACCTGGAGCTGGTAGCCGATGACCTGGCCTCACTGGCGCTGGATGCGGAACTGGAACGCGAAGGGTTCGGACGCAGTGCGCTGAATCCTTTCCTGTTTCCTGGCTAGGCGCTACCTGCCTGGCCAATACCCCCTGCGACGTCAGCGTCGAAGGGGGTGTTTTCAGGCCTCAAAGCTGACGGCACATGGCGGCCCACTCATCCAGCATACCGGCCCGCACCACTGCCGCCGCCCCCGCTTCCTTACGGTACTCGGCCGCCATTTTGCTGACGCAATCATCACTGCCAGCGGCACGAGCGGTCGGCCGCGCGACGACTTTGACGCCGTCCTTGTAAGTGGACTCTTCCACCAGCGTGCCTTGGGCATTCCACTGCTTGACCGCGCCATTGAGCTGACCGTTGGCCCATTCGGCTGAAACCGATGGCTTGCCGCTGTCGGGGTAGAACTCTTCATGCAAGCCGACCTTTGCCCCGTCGGCATAGGTGCCGCGATAAATCAATTGGCCCTGCTCGGTAAAGCGCTGCATCTGACCGTTGTACTTCCCTGCAACCGCACCAGCAGACAGGACCCGCTTGCCGGTCTTGGCACTGAAACTCTCAATCGTGCCCTGGGTCTGGTTATCCTTGTACTCGGCGCGGTACAGCGGCTTGCCGGTCTCGGGATGGAGCACTTCCAGTTCACCGTCGAGCAGGCCGCCCTTCAGATGGCCTTTGGCAAGCGTGCGCTTACCGTCATGGCTGAAGACGGTGGTCTCACCCTCGAAGGTGCCGCCGGCATAGCGGGCCTGATAACGCACCAGTGTGGATCGTGGGGTAAAACAGGTCACCGGCCCGTCGAGCCGACCTTCGTCGACCGTGATGGTGCACAGCAGGTTCTGCCCGAGCAAACCATCGGTGGTATTCCCGATCAGGTTCAACAGCCGGTTCAGTGTGTCGAGCAGGTCGTTATGCCCGACCTGAAAGGCCAGCAAGCGCTCAGGAAAGTTGGTGACTTCACCGGTCAACGGCTGGTTGGCACCCTTTTCGTAGACGGCGCCGTTGACGATTTCGGTATTGCGAAACTCGATGCTTTTGCCGCAACCCGCCAGCAAGACGGAACCGGCCACCAGCAGGGAAGCCGCTATTTTCTTGAACATGTGTTCCCCACGTGCAGATGATCAGCCAGCCAATCGATCATCATTTGCCGCTTAAGTTCCATGGAGCGACCTGCACGGGGGACGCACCGGCTCGGCGAGCCGGATCAATAGACCAAGGTCTTACTGCCGGGCTGCACGGCTGTGGTAGAAATACAGGTAAGCCAGCCCGAGCGGTGCAATGAACAAGGCAAGGTTCCAGCACATCAGCATGGTCATCAGTTTGAGCATCAACATCAGCAGCGCATTCACGAAAAACACGTTGTTGCCAAAGATGTAGCCGATCACGCTTTCATAGACAAACCTGGCGTAGGGGTACAGCAAGCTGTTGATCACACACAACAGCACCAGGCCGAAGGTGATGCCTTTGGGGGTGTTGCTGATAGCCGCAAACAGAATTGCCGGAAAGATCAGGCCGAACAGGAAGTTGCGCAGGTAGTATTGCGTGGATAGACCACCAAAGGTCTTGACCAGTAGCGGATGCATGTTAGATCCCTCTAAACGTATAAATGGCCGCGCAGTCTAGCAAAAGTGCCTTGTAATCTGCGCGGCACGATCATCCGCAAGGCTCACTCAGGGGGACCAATGCTGCCCGATTCAAACAATGCCAGCGCCCGCACCGTTCATTCCGCGAAGTTACGCGGCCGTGTGGGCCTGTACTTTGTTGCCGGCCTGTCGGTACTCGCGGGGATGACCGACGCCATCGGCTTCATGGCCACCGGCGACTTCGTCTCCTTCATGAGTGGCAACACTACCCGCCTCGCCGTTTCACTGGGCGAACAGCAGTTTGGCCCGGCCCTGCGTATCGTGTTGCTGATCGCAGCCTTTGTGCTGGGGAATGCCTTGGGTGTCATCGCCGCCCGCCTTAGCGGTCGTCGGCCATGGCCATTGCTGCTGACTATTGCCACTCTGCTCTGCATCACCGCCCTTCTGCCCACGTCCCTGCAACTGCTGGCACTGGTCATCGCAGTGGTTGCCATGGGCCTGGTGAACACTGTGGTGGAGGAAGTGAACGGCCTGCCCATCGGCCTGACCTACGTCACAGGGGCATTGTCGCGCTTCGGCCGCGGCCTGGGCCGCACGTTGCTCGGTGAGCGTCGGCACGGCTGGCGTGTGCAGTTGGTGCCCTGGACCGGCATGTTCGTCGGTGCCGTTATCGGTGCCCTGCTGGAAACGACTTTTGGCCTGGGCGCCATGCTGTTCAGCGCGCTCCTGACACTCAGCCTCGGCCTGATCTCGTTGAAGATCCCTCGACGCTGGCAACTGCGCTACATGCCACGCTGAGGCCAAAGCTGAGGCGCCGCTGCCCGACAGCTCATGGCCTTAAGCTATGCTTAAGCTCCCCCGATTACCGTCTGCGGCGAACCCATCCTCAATCGCGCAAAACTAGGGAATCGTTATGACGCGGAACAACAATGAACAGCGCTATGGTCGCCTCACCATTGCCCTGCACTGGCTGATGCTGGTGTTGATGGTTGGCGTGTACGCCTGTATAGAACTCAAAGGCAACTTCCCCAAGGGCAGCGAGCCTCGTGAACTGCTCAAACAATGGCACTTCATGCTGGGCCTGGGCATCTTCGCCCTGGTGTGGATACGCCTGCTCAGCCGCCTGATTGCCCCCACGCCGAAAATCACCCCGACACCACCGCAATGGCAGACGGCACTGTCCCATCTCATGCACTTGGCCTTGTATGCATTGATGATCGGCGCACCGCTGGCCGGCTGGCTGGTGTTGAGCGCTGCTGGTAAACCCATCCCGTTCTTCGGCCTGGAATTACCCCCACTGATTGGCAAGAACCCTGAGCTGGCAGGTGAAATCAAGGAGTGGCACGAACTGGCCGGCTCGGCGGGTTACTGGCTGATCGGCTTGCATGCCGTGGCTGGTTTGTTCCACCACTACGTCAACCGCGACAACACCCTCAAGCGCATGCTGCCGGAGCAGGTTCGCCTGAAGTAATACTCGATCGAGCCCTGGCGCCGTACGTGTAACGCGGGCGCCAGGACATTCCTGCCATCGGGCCATCCACCCGATAGACACACACCGAATACCTCCCGCCTGAAACGCCTGCCGAAAAATGCACGCCCAAGTGCAGCCATTTCGCCTTAAAGATTGCCTGGAACGCGCCGATACAGGCTGCAATTCCCTGTCGAGACGCCCATCAGAGCAGCTCTTCTTAAGCGCTTTACATAAACCCCGTACATGCCAAAATGCCACCACTCAATGGCCTATTGGAAGTAAAAGCTGCGCTTTAAATAACCACTAAGCACTAGCGTGTTCGGCACTGATGCCCAGACACGGCCGTTTACCCCGACACCCGATCGTCACGGCACTAGCGCCGTACCTGGTCACGCAAGGAAATGGAATATGAGCACCCCGGTTACATTTAACGGAAATCAAACGGACACCAGCGCCATCATCGCCTCCGGCAACGTAGAAAGCCCGAACCTCACGGGGCTTACCGACAACGGTTATGTAGTTGCCTGGTCGGTGGACAACGCCGACTTCGAGGGAATGGTGGTCAATCGCTACGCGGCCAATGGTGACTTGCTGAAAAGTACCCAGATCCGCTCCAACGATGTCGACGATCCATCGGTCACCGCCTTGCCCAATGGCCAGTTCATTCTGGCCTGGAGCTCGGCAAATGATGCGACCCACACCTCTACCGTTTACACCCAGCGGTTCGATGCCAATGGCAATAAAAGCGGCAGCCCGGTGGTCGTTACCACCTCCCCGCTTGAGCTTGAAGACGCCAAAGTCACCGTACTGAGCGCCACCCAATACATCGTCACCTGGGGCGAGACCCATGAAAGCCCTTCGGGTGACGAGCGCGAAGACACCTCCGACCTCAAAGCAGTGGTGTACACCAACAACGTGGCCGGCACTGTGCAGACCCTCGCCACCGCCAACCCGGCCGACGGCGAAGCGGACGACATGACCGTGCTGCCCACCGGCAACGGTAGCTACTGGCTGGCGTACAGTGTTGAACGCGGCGAGGTGATTGACGCCACCACACCGCCGACCTATCAGTACACCTCCAAGTACCTGATCAGCCAGATCGGTGCCGATGGCAAGGTGGTCACAGGCACGGCAAAAACCCTCGACACTGTCACCAGCAACTATGGCAATGCTGCCTATTTCAACGTTGTCGACGTCACCGGTGGCTATGTGGTCAGTTGGGTTGACCAAAGCGCCTCCGGCATGAACCGGGTCATTCATACCCAACGCTACGACAGCCAGTTCAATCCCGTCGGCACGCCATCGGAAGTCGAGAGCGCTTATTCGGTCAATGGCGCCAGCATCACCTCGCTGCCGAATGGCGGTTACCTGCTGGCCTGGAACGAATACGCCATGGGCGAAGCCAATGTCTATGTCCAGCGCTTCGCCGCAGACGGCACGGCCAGCGATGCAACACCGATCAAGGTCGCAACCGCAGGTGTCGATGACATCCTCTGGGACACCCCGGCAGTGACCGTCCGGGATGACGGCACGATTTCCATCAGTTGGGAAACCGGCACCCTGGCAAACGACAGCCCTACCGCAATCCACCTGCAGAACATCAGCAGCACGGGCGAGCTGTTGGGTGTCGACACGACCGTCGACAGTGGCGGCGATATCCCTTCTGGAAGTGGTGACACCCCTGTTGACCAGGCGCTGACCGGCAACCTGGCCAACTACACCTTCAGCCAAGACAGCGCTGGCAACGTCGTAGCCACGAAAGGCAGCACCAAGACCACACTGACGGGCGTTGACACAGTCACCTTTACCGACGGCAGCACGGTCACCATCGACGCTGGCAAGAACGCCAACGAAAGCGGCAACGTCGTGTCCATGGAGCCGGCCTCGACTATGTTGAGCAACGGCGGCTACGTGATTGCCTGGGAGCAGGCCGGGCAAATCCACCTGCAGCAATACGACAAGAACCATGACCTGCTGAACGATCGTCTGCTCTCCGGTGTCGTCGGTAACAACCCGATCGTCGCCCCAGACAACAAAGGTGGCTTCCTGCTCGGCTGGACAACCCAAGACAAACTGATCGTCCAGTCCTTCGACGCTGACAGTGTGGCCGTCGGTAAATCGATCACCATCTCCAAGACCGACAGTACAGCCAATGTGCACATGGAGGATGCCTCGGTCACCGTACTGGCGAACGGCAACTATGCCGTGTCATGGTCGGAAGAGATGGTCAACGGCCAGGAAACCATCGGCGGCGAACTGTTCATCCAAGTGTTCAACGGCACCACTCATGCGCCGCTGGGCAAGCCAATGCACGTGGACACCACCGCCAAAGACTTTGCGATCTACGCCAGCGAACCAAGCATCACCCCGCTGGCCAATGGCGGTTTCGTAATTGCCTGGGAGCGTGAGTACGACGCCGCCGACAACGTCGATGTCTACCTGCAGCGTTTCAAGGCCGACGGTAGCAAGGACGGCGCCGCCGTGCGGGTCAACAGCACCCTCGCCGGGGAGCAGTACGGCCCGGAACTGGCCACCCTTAACGATGGCAGCTATGTCGTGACCTGGGTCAGCGTCCAGTACGACAAGAATGAGAATGCAATCAGCGGCGACGTGTTCATGCAGCGCTACAGCGCCAGTGGCGCGAAGCTGGGTGGTGAAACCCGGGTGAACAACCCCACCAAGGAAATTCAGGGTGAGCCGGCCATTACCGCGCTGAAAGGCGGCGGTTACGTGATCAGTTGGGCCACCTCCGATGAGGCACCGCACACCGGTAACGCCAACCTGTACGCGCAGATCTATGACAAGAACGGCGCCAAGGTCGGCAACCAGATGCTGATCACCAGCGACGACGATGACCTGTTCCCTATCCTCAACGCCACCGACGATGGCGGTTTCATCGTCACCTGGGAAGAGCTGTCGGCCAACAACCTGCATGGCGACATCCACAGCCAGCGTTTCGACGCCAATGGCAACTCTACCAGCCTGATCGGTGATGCCAACGACAACACGCTGGTCTGGACCAGCGCAAAGGCCGTCATCCTCAGTGGCGAAGAAGGCAATGACACCCTTCAGGGTGGCGCTGGCAACGACACACTGATCGGCGGCGCCGGTAACGACCGCCTCATCGGCGCTGCCGGGGCCGACACCCTGGTCGGTGGCACCGGCAATGATACCTACGTGGTCGACTCCCTCAAGGACCAGATCATCGAAAACCTGAACGAAGGTACTGACAGCGTTCAGTCGTCAATCAGCTGGACCCTGGGCGCCAACCTGGAAAATCTGACCCTGACCGGCGCGGCAACAGTCGATGGTACCGGCAACACACTGAACAACGTCATCACCGGCAACAGCGCCAAGAACACCCTGACCGGTGGTGCAGGCAACGATACCCTGGACGGTGGCGCCGGTGTCGACAAGCTGGTCGGTGGTGCCGACAACGACACCTACCTCGTTGACCTGCTGAGCAAAGGTGCAGGCAGCAAGGCAACCGTGGTACTGGAAGACACGGTCCTCGAGACTGCCAATCAGGGCTCCGACACCTTGAAGCTGCGCATGGACACCAACCTGGCCAAGAATTTCACCGGTAATGCATCGCTGACCCTGGGTGCCAACCTGGAAAACCTCGATGCCTCCGCAACCGGCAAGCTCAACATTGGCCTGACGGGTAACGCCCTGGCCAACCGGATCGTCGGCAGCGATGGCGACAACCTGCTTGACGGCAAGGTCGGCATCGACACCCTTATCGGCGGCAAGGGCAACGATACCTACCTGCTCGACAACGTTGGCGAACTGGCGCTGGTTCAAGAAAACGCGAATGAAGGCACCGATACCCTGAAAGTTGGCTACGTCAACAAGGGCAAGGCACTGACCATCGACTTGAACCAAAACAATCTGCTGAACGTCGAGAACGTCACCGTGGCCGGTGCAGGCCTGTTTAACCTGACGGGTAATGCGCAGAACAATATCCTGATCGGCAACATGGGCAACAACACCCTCAGCGGTGGTGCCGGGGATGACGTGCTTGACGGTAAAAAAGGTGTCGACACCCTCAAGGGCGGCACGGGCAATGACACCTACTACGTCTACAGCAACAAGGACGTGGTCATCGAGAACGCCAGCGAAGGTACCGACACCGTGCGGGTCGTGTCTTACCTCAAGAACAGCTACACCTTGGCCACGAACGTTGAAAACGCCATCGTCGACTCCAAGGCTGCGATCAGCCTGACCGGTAACGCACTGAGCAACACCCTGACCGGTAACGACGTAGCCAACACCCTCAACGGCGGCCTTGGTGCCGATACCCTGATCGGCGGCAAGGGCAATGACACCTACGTCGTCGACAATGCTGGCGATAGTGTGATTGAGAACGTCAACGAAGGTGCGGACACCGTCAACGCCTCCATCGACTACGTACTGGGCGCCAACATTGAAAACCTGACCTTGCTTGATGGTGCCTTCAACGGTACCGGCAACGCCCTGAAAAACACCCTCATCGGCAACACGGCGAACAACACGCTGGACGGCGGTGCGGGCGTTGACAAGTTGGTCGGCGGCGCCGGCAATGACACCTACATCGTCGACCTGCTGGCAAAGGGCGCCGGTGGCAAGGCCACCGTGGTGCTCGAAGACACCGTCATCGAAAGTGCCAAACAGGGCGTAGACACCCTGGCACTGCGCATGAGCGACGCTGCCGTCAACGCCTTCCAGGGCAAAGCAACCATCACGCTAGGCGCCAACCTGGAAAACCTCGACGCACGCGCGACCGGTAAACTGGGCATCACCCTGACCGGCAATGCTGCAGACAACACCCTGTGGGGCAACACCGGCAACAACACCCTCAATGGTGGCGTGGGCAACGACACCCTGTATGCCGGCAACGGTGGCAACAACGTGCTGATCGGCGGCACCGGTGCCGACACGCTCTATGCCGGCAGCGGTATCGATACCATCAAGTTCAATGCATTGAATGAAATGGGCCTGGGCAACAAGCAGGACGTTGTCCATGGCTTCACCACCCATGCAGTGAGCCCAGGCAAAGGCGACAAGCTCGACTTCTCCGCGCTCAAAGGCTACACGTTCATCGGTGAAGCGGCCGACTTCAGCGGGGCGGCCAAGGAACTGCGCTACGTGACGGATGGCTCTTCCGTGACGCTGTACGGTACCTCGAACGCTGACCACAGCGCCGATTTCTCGATCAAGCTGGTGGGTGTCACTGCTCTGACCGCTGCAGACCTGGTGCTCTAAGCATCAGTGATCGCTGTCTCTGTGGCCTTGATGGCCACAGAGACAGCACACACTAGTGCCCACCCCTGACGGCCAACACTGATGTGTGGCCGCCAGGGGTGGGCATTTGTTCACTCTACAGACAATGATTTTTTGAGCCCCCCCTCGCGGGCCTCAGGTAAGGGACCATGTCAACGCAACCCAGGACTGAACTGGAAAGCGCCCTCGCAGCATGCAGGGAGAGTTTTCTATCGGTCGGTTTTTTCAGTTTTTTCGTCAACCTGCTGATGCTGGTGCCCTCCTTCTACATGCTCCAGGTGTATGACCGCGCCGTAGGCAGCGGCAGCCTCTCGACACTGCTGATGCTGACGCTGATCATGCTGCTGTTGATGGTCACCCTCGGTAGCCTGGAGTGGGTGCGTTCACGAGTCATGGTGCGCATCAGCACCCGCCTGGACACCCTGCTGAACCAGCGACTGTTCGATGCCAGCTTCAGGCAGGCGCTGAACAGCGGCGGCATGAATGCGTCGGCCCAACCCCTCAACGACCTCAGTAGCCTGCGCCAGTTTCTGACCGGCAATGGCCTGTTCGCCTTTTTCGACACACCCTGGATTCCGATCTACCTGGCGGTCATGTTTATCTTCCACCCCTGGTATGGCTGGATGGGCGTGATCAGTGCCCTGCTGCTGGGTGCGCTGGCCTACCTCAACGAAAAACTCACCCAGGCACCCCTGCAAGCGGCCAACCGCGAGCAGATGGCGGCCACTACCTTCACCCAGAAAAGCCTGCGCAATGCCGAAGTCGTCGAATCGATGGGCATGCTTGCAGACCTGCGCCAGCGCTGGAGCCAGCGCATCAACAAGGTCTTGATGCTACAAAGCTGTGCCAGCGATCGCGCTGGTGCCATTGCAGCGGTCTCCAAGACCTTCCGCCAGATTGTCCAGTCACTGGTACTGGGCCTGGGCGCCTACCTGACCATCAAGCATGAGATTTCTTCCGGTTTGATGATCGCAGGCTCCATTCTGCTGGGGCGCGCCCTGGCCCCGATCGACCAGTTGATCGGTATCTGGAAAGGCTTCGTTGGTGCGCGTGCACAGTACTCACGGCTGCATGAACTCCTGCAGAAAGTTGCCGCTGAACCGGTGCGCATGTCACTGCCGGCACCACACGGTGCCATCACGGTCGAGAACCTCTCCGTCAGCTCGCCAGGCAACCGCACGCCATTGGTGCGTAACCTGAGCTTTCGCGTGGCTGCTGGTGAAGCCGTGGGCATCATCGGCCCCAGCGGTGCCGGCAAGTCGACCCTGGCCCGCGCCCTACTGGGGATCTGGCCAAGCCTGACAGGCACGGTACGCCTGGACGGCGCCGACATCAGCCAATGGCGCCGCGACGAACTGGGCCGCTACATTGGCTACCTGCCACAAGACATCGAGTTGTTCGAAGGCAGCATCAGCGAAAACATTTCCCGCTTCGGTGAAGTCGACGCTGCCGCCGTTGTCGCTGCGGCCCGAATGGCTGGTGTGCATGAGTTGATTCTGCAACTGCCACAGGGCTACGACACCCTCATCGGCGCCAATGGTGGCGGGCTTTCCGGTGGCCAACGCCAACGTATCGGCCTGGCCCGCGCCCTGTATCGGGCACCGCGGCTGGTGGTACTGGACGAACCCAACTCCAATCTCGACGACACCGGTGAACAGATGCTCGCTGAAGCCTTGCGCAAACTCAAGCAAAGCGGTGCCACGGTATTTGTCATCACACACCGCTCGGGCGTGCTGGCAAACGTGGATAAATTGCTGGTGTTGAGCCAAGGCGAACTGAGCCTGTACGGGCCACGCGACAAGGTCTGGGCGCACCTGCACAGCAATATAACCGCGCACGCGCAAACCGCTCCGGCCTAACGAACAAGCAGATGATCAACGCCATGCAAGACTCTATGCACGCCTCCGTCACTACGGCGCAGTTGCCTGTCGATGACCGGCCAACCCGTCGTGTCGGTTTCCTTATTGTGATGGTGACCTTTGGCCTGTTCGGCGGCTGGGCGGTCTTTGCTCCCCTGGACAGCGCTGCACTGGCGCCCGGTGTCGTCACCGTTAAAAGTTACCGCAAGACTGTGCAACACCTGGAAGGCGGCATCGTCCGCGAACTGCGGGTACACGACGGCGACCGAGTAACGGCAGGCGACGTCTTGCTGGTCCTGGACAACACCCAGGCCCGCTCCGAGACAGAGATGATGCGCAGCCAACTGATCGCCGCGCGCGAACTGGAAGCGCGGCTGGTCGCCGAGCGCGATGGAGCGGCCGAGCCAGCCGCCGTGCCCGACCTCGACGCCAGCGACCCGCGTGTACGTGAAGCCCGCGACAGTGAAGCGCGTATCTTCCAGACCCGCCGCAACGGGCTGTTGGGCGAGATCGGCCTGCAAGAAAAAGCGATCCGTCAGATCGAAGAACAGATTCGCGGCTTCCGGGCAATCATCGCCAGCAAACAGACCCTGGCCACCTCCTACCAGGAAGAGATCGTCGACCTGCGCGCCTTGTTGGCCGAAGGCTACGTTGATAAACAGCGCCTGCGCGAACAGGAACGCAGCCTCTCCCGCCTGCAGGCCGAAGTGGCCGAGCATCAATCGGACAGTGCCCGCGCCCAGGTACAAATCGGTGAAGCCGAGCTGAAGATTCTCCAGTTGAAAAAGACCTTCGCCACCGAAGTTGCCGGGCAACTGGGTGAAACCCGCACCAAGATCTACGACCTGCGCGAGCGACTGGCCACCGTACAAGACCGCGACAAGCGCACGGAAGTGCTGGCACCAGAGTCGGGCATGGTCATGGGCATGACCGTGCATACCTTGGGCGGTGTGGTGAACCCGGGCACGCCGCTGATGGACATTGTTCCGGCCAACGAAGAACTGATTGTCGAAGCACAGCTGTCGCCCACCGATATCGACCGTATCGTGGTCGGCCAGTTGGTGGACATTCGCTTCAGCGCCTTCAAAAGCAGCGCAACACCGGTCATAGAGGGGCAATTGCTGCAGGTCTCCGCCGACCGCCTGACCAACAAGGAGACCGGGACGGCGTATTACCTGGCCCGAGTAGCACTGACCGAAACGGGTCGAAAAACCCTCGGCAACCTGGCGCTGGTACCCGGCATGCCTGCCGAAGTCCTGATCAACACCGGCGCCCGCACCCTGCTGCAGTACCTGATACAACCTGCCAGCAATGCCTTCGCCCGCTCGCTGATCGAGGACTGACATGAAGTACCTGATCGCGATGTGCTTAACCGTGCCACTGGCAGCACTGGCCAACAGCCCAGTTGAAGGCAGCGCCGCAGGCCACGCCGTCGACCTCTGGCAACTGCAGCAGGAAGCCAGCAGCGCCGACCCACGCATACTGCGTGCGAACGCCTTGATTCGCAGTGGCGAAGGCCGCCAGCGCGAAGCGTTTGGCCAACTCCTGCCACAGCTCAGCGCCGGGGCCAGCGTCAACCGTAGCCGGCGTGACGACGACCTGAGCCGAACCGAGTACACCGGGCGGCGCGCCACCCTGAGCCTGAATCAGGTGATCTATGACCCGCAGGTCTGGCGCAGCTACCAGAAATACACGCAACTGACCAAGCAGCGTGAGTACGAGTCGGACGACACTCAGGTACAGGCCAGCATCGACTTGTCCGAACGTTACTTTGCCGTGCTCGCCGCCGAGGACGAGCTTTCCCTGGTACGTAGCGAACGCAGCGCGACCGAACGCAACCTCAAGCAAGTGAAAGCCATGTTCGCCCGGCAAATGGCGATGATCACCGACGTAAACGACCTTGAAGCACGGGTCGACACGCTGCTGGCCGATGAGATAGAGGCAGGCAACAAGGTCGCGAACAGCCGCGAGGCCATCTCCGAACTGGTAGGGCGTGACGTTCAGGAACCGCTCAAACGACTGGGCGACAACCCGAGTTTCAGCCTGCCGGCTCAAGCCCAGGATTACTGGGTAGAAGCGGCCTTGAGCAGCAACCCGGCACTGCTGGCCCGCCAACAAAGCGTCAATGCCGCCGATGCGGCAATCGCCGAAGCCAAGGCCGGGCACCTGCCCCGTCTTGGGCTGAACCTGACCGCACTGCGCAGCGACATCGGCTATGAGGGCACCCTGACACCGCGCTCGGAAAACTATGTCGCGTCCCTCGACCTGCAAGTACCGCTGTACAGCGGCGGCTCCACCAGCGCCCGCGTGGTCAGCTCGGAAGGCGACAAGGACGCCGCCCAGCAGGAAATGGAAGCCTTGCGCCGCGAGATCATCAAGGAAACCCGTACAGCCTACATCGGCATGAGCGCCGAACTCGGACGTATCAAGGCCACCCGCCGCGCACTGGAATCGGCAACGAAGTCACGCATCTCGACGGAAAAAGCCTTTGGCTACGGGGTCAAGAATGCAGTCGATGTGCTCTACAGCATCAAGGAAGAGTTCCGCGCCCGCCGTGACCTCTACCAGGCGCAGTACCGCTTCATCACCAGCATGCTGGTGCTGCACCGCTGGAGCGGACGCTTGGCACAAGCCGATATCCGCAAGGCCAACGAGTGGCTCGTAGAGCCACTCTAGTCCTGCACAAGCGACCTGAGTGCCCTGACAGTTCGTCTTCCGCTCCCGATACACCGCTCTGGATACGCTAACCTGCAGGGATGAGCACCTGCAGGGGCTTTCGATACCGGTAGCAACCGGACCGGATACCAGCTCATCCCCCGGCAACAGCTTGAGCCGCGCGCTCAATCATTGCCCAGACGGTAACCTCGACTTTTGCCCCCCTTCCCGCCCTCTCCCGACAATGTGAGACGCAGCTGCCGACACCGGCCTTGTAACAACTTTCGGAAGCGTCCTACATCCCTCCAGAAGTGCATCTGCTAGCGTTCGAGTCCTTTGCCATTCGAGGTGTTCCGCTATGCGCGAGCACCCCGCTCATTACCACTGCAGTCAGCAAGGCCACTGTCGGCACGCCCTTCATGGATGACCACTGCCTGGCAATCGAATTAGACAAGGATGCAACATGAATCAGGAAGCCAGTCCGGCAGAGCTTAGGCAGGCGCGTCTCCGGCAAGCCTTTGACGATGTTCCGGTGGGGCGCGGCTGTTGCCCGATGAAATCCCCCGAGGTTGCCATCTTTCCGGTGCGCTACGCGATTGACGCGTCCCCGGAAAAAGGCCAGGCACAAGGCCCGCATCCACTGCACAAAGGCTGGGCACCCAAACTCCAGCCCACCTTGAAAACCCGCAGCTACACCCTGCGCCAACTGCGGGACGGCTGGTTGTATGTCTGGGACAGCGTCGACAAGACCTTCCACGAGTACCAGGTCATCGGGCGGCTATTTATCCGCCACACCTGGACCGCATTGGAAATTGGCCAGGACCTGCGAACCAACCCCGGCGAATTACGGCCGTACCTACTGTACCCCCGCCGCAGCATCTTGCGCCTGGCCTTTTCGCCGGTGCAATGGACCTGGCGGCTGTGCGAGGCCATGCGTTCCGGTGGCCTGCAAACGCCCTGGTTGCGCGACCTCGACCTGCCGGATTACTGCGACACCTACCAGGTTGCCCACGGTGCACCACTGGTGCAACTGGGCCAGAGTGTGGCCGATATCCGCGTACAGGACCAGCCCGCACCGAACCTGCTCAGCACCACGCTGCCCACCGATGCAGACCCATCCGACCCCGACCGGCCGTTCAAGCGGGATTTCGAGGAAGCGCTGATTCGTGGCTACGTGCCAGACCAGAACACGGCACTGTTCATCGCCCTCGACGACCCGTTGGCGCTGGTTGACGACTTGAGCCTGAACCTCACCGGGCGGCGCCTGGAACAGGCACTGTTCGAGCAGGAACACCAGGAAAAACTGCAAACGGCCACGGCGGTACAAGCACTGTGCGGCTTTGATTGCACACCGCTGCTACCCGCGCACGTCGCCCTGGACCCGGCGCTGACCCGCGCCTACACCGATGACCTGTACACGTTGCTCAAGGCCGATGATGAAGCCGAGCGAGCCCGTGTGGTTGGCAGTGCGGGTGATGCGCCCATGATCGAGACGTGGCGCTGGGAGGTCGAAAAACTCGAGGCGAAGTTCATTCAGCGCTGGGGCAAACTACCGCACCCCGGTACCTGGCGGCGCACGCTGGCCGAGTGGCGCGACAAACGCCTGTGGCGCGAAGACGTCCACTTCGATGAACTGCAAGGCTTCCTGAGCCGGGCCACGGCCCAGGCGGCCCAGCTTGAGGCCCATGCCCAGCGCAGCGAACGCGACCTGCTCAACTGGCTGGAGCGGCTTGCACCGAATGCCGACACCCTGTTCTTCGACACCTGCCACCCAGCCCACAGCCGCGCCTTGCTGGAGACTGCCGAAGGCCTAGCAACCCTGTTGGGCGGCGGCGAGGCCGGGCAGGACTGGCTGTGCCGGCAGGCGGTGAAACCGAGCACCCTGCTGGGCACGGCGCTGTTCAACTTCAACCCGGAAATTGCCGCGCTGGTACGCACGGTCGCGCACAACTTCGCCACCACCGGCTTGCTCGATGGCCGTAGCCAGGGCGATGGCAGCACACTCCCCGTCGACCCCGGCAACCCGGCAGATGTCACCAGCGTTGCCACCCGTGCGAACGAACTCAAAGGCGTGCTCGACCTGCCCTCGGTCAAGCAGAGCAAGGCCTACCAGGCGCTGAGCACGACGGCCCGGCGGGCGTTCGACACCCTGGTAACGGTGGCCAACAACAGTGCCGAAGGCGCCTGGCACACCCTGAGCGTGACCCTGGCGCCGGCCCTGCAACGGGCCTACGCCAGCGCGACGGACGTGCTCACCCAAGTAGTTACCCAGGCCTTGATCTCGACCCAGGCCTCTGACGCTACCCAACTGCGCTTCAACCCCGACTTCAAGGCGCAGTTCCGCCGCTGGCAGCAGCAGGTGCTTGGCTTGCAACGGCAGATCGACGCCCAGCAGCGCACGCTGACGCGCCCCGGCGCACCTCACGATCAGGCTGCGACCCGCACCGCGCTACGCAGCTTGACCCTGCAACTGCAGGACCTGCATTTCAGCCGGCCGCATCAACTGGTGTTCACACTGTCCCCGGTCAACCGCCTGAACGTGCATGTCGACCACCTCCACCAACAACTGGGCGACCTCGGGCAGCAGGAGGCCCTGGCCCAGCACCGCCTCAAAAGCCAACAACGCGAGCGCTTCAACGCCCGCAGCCGCGAATGGATGGGCAAGCACTTCGGCCAGTCGCTGCCGCTGATGCTGGTCGGGCTGAATGTCTGGAACACCCTGTACAGCCTTGAACAAGCGAGTGCCGACGGCCTGTTCAACAACAGCGAACTGCGGATGATGACCGCCAATGCGGCCTATACCGGTAACGCAATGATGGCCGTGTGCGTGGGCCCGGCGTGGAATCGGGCGCAGGGGATGTATGCGCCGTTGGGCAACGAGATCACGAAACTGACGAAAGCGGGCGCCAGGGCATGGCTGGCTCAAGGCGACATCAACTTCGCGCAGGCCGCAAAGCGGTTGATTGCCCGTACCGCGACCTGGGCGGCGCTCGGCGCGATTGCTGCGGGTGTTGAGGCGTGGCAGGTGTCCAAGGATATTGCGGGGGCGAGTAGTGAAGATGAGAGATATTTTCTCACTCTAAAGCGCGGCGCTCTTGGCGTGATGTCGGGTGTGGCTAGTTTGCAGCTTGTGGGTGCTGTACTGGGTTACTGGTTCAACTTCGCTTGGATCATGTCTTCACCGGTCACCATTGTTCTGGGCGCACTTGGCATTGCCTATCTGCTGTTTTCAGTACATGCCAACCGTTATAAGCGCGAAGGCTTGCGCCTATGGCTGTACCGCTGTAGCTGGGGCAAAGCTCCAGAGGAAAACTGGGTAGGCATTGACGGCCATAAAACCCAGTTGATGGCCTTGCTGGAGATCCTGCAGCGGCCCAGCGTCTGGGCCCGGGCGGTGTACACCTACCCGGACCGTGGGCCACAACGTTGCCTGGGGTTCTGGGTGCAACTGCTGCTCCCCGCCACGCTGGCGGGCAGTATTGTCCAGCTGCAACCAGTGGTGATCGACAGCGAAGGTTCACCGGTCTATCACACGCCGCAGCAGCAGAGCCCACTCTACGAGCACTTTCTGCGCGGCCATTGGGTTGATCCTGAGCTGGCCGGGCAACTGCCGGAGGCCGCCGGTGGCCAGCAATTACAGAGCGACTTTGCCTATCAGGCCAAGGATCAATACCGCATATGGCAGGCCTGGGTGGCGACACCCACGAGCAATGCAGCACTGGAACTGGAGGTGCATTACCCGCCACCGCTCAATCAACGCGCAGACGCCCGTGGCTACATGTTCCGTGTGGCGCTGCGCGACGCTTTACGGGAGGCCGAGCGAAAAAATACGCTGTTCACCGACATGCTGCCTGAAGAACAGAAGTTGGAGAAATACAGCCTCTACGGGTTGAACCTTCAGGTGCCTGAGGGGATGGCGAAATGAAGGTTTCAGAAGGGTTGTCTCGCGTGAAGTCCCGGCTGGGCCACTGGGCCACACCACGAGAGCTTCCGTCTCAACTGACGTGGAAGTATGGACATGAATCTGAACTGCTGAGCTGGAGAATCAAGGCCAGGAACTACAATACAACGGTTGCTAACTTGGCATTGCTGGTTATGTTGATGATTGCGTCAGCGATTGCGCTGGTTTTGTATTTTTCATCCGAGTTTATAGAAGAGCCTTGGAGAGCGCTGTCGCATGTATTTGTCTTCGCCTTGATATCTATACCTGCGGTATGCATGACCCATCAGCGCATGAATTTTGCCTACCGTTTTACAAAGTCTGGAGCAGAATTTTGCAAATGGAAGGTTTTTCCGGAGTGGACACTCACTTTCTTGAAGGGGTTGGCAGCATTCACGGCGATTGCATTTATGTGTATGGCAAGCGCCTACAATGATCCGGCGCTCCTCATCGGTGCTGTAGGTGGATCCGGTAGCGTGATGTTGACACATGCCTCCATGAATTCAGCGCGCTACCGTGATTTGCAAACAGACTTTCATCACCATACCTACGAGTGGTCGAGGTTTACAGAGGTAGCCATAGACCGAAAGCAAAAATTGGTTGGCTTGGAGTTCGCTTGGTACAACGATTATCTGAACAAACTCTCGCGCAGTACCTTCCCACTGTTTGCCAAGCGTAAAGCGTTCGAGTCGATCCTGGACCTTGTTGAGCAGCACCTCCCGAATGTACCTCGGGCCGACAGGCACGTTGACCGTGGTTAAGGCGCACCGGGCGGAGGGAGATGGCTAAATGACTGCAGTCAGCGGTTTATCTAACGTGAAGTCCGTGCTGACATACTGGGTTGGAGCATCAAGGCACGGAACTACAGTACCGTTATTACTGACACCGTCGTCACGCCCGTGACCCAGGTCAGCGCCGACCGCCTCGAAAACCGTTAAGCTGTTAACGTTGATAACTGGAGGCTAACCGTTTGAAAAGCTGGCACTGCGTCGTGGGTATCCTGCTGATCACCACGCTCACCATTTTGCTCGAAATTCCTTCCGATACCTGGATGACCTCGGCCACCCTCAGCTTGGTGCTGGGCGCTGCGGCGTTGGCCAACATGGCGGTTTCATGCCTGCTGGCCGCTCGCTGGCACCTCATCGAGCGACTGTTCGGCGGGCTGGATCGGGTGTATGAAACGCACAAATGGCTGGGCATCTGGGCGTTGGTCTTTGCCAGCTACCACTTGGTGTTCAAAGCCAACCTGGACGCCTGGAACAGTGCTGCGATTGTGGAGTTTTCCAAGTACTGGACGCGCATGGTGCGCCAACTGAGCTATGTGGCACTGGGCATGATCGTGTTGCTGGCCCTGAACCGAAACATCCCCTATAGCGTCTGGCGCTGGTGGCACAAACTCTCTGGCCCGCTGTTCCTGATCGTCATTGCCCATTGGCTGAGCTTCAAGTCACCGATTACCCTGAACAGCCCTTCCGGCATCTGGTTAGCCGTACTCTGTGGCCTGGGGGTCATTGCTGCCCTGTACAAGCTGGTGCTCTACCCCTTCATTGCCACAGCCGGCGAGTACAAGGTTGCTGCGGTGTCCATCGCCAAAGGCTCCCTGCACCTGGAACTGGCACCGGTCCATCGCGGCTTCCCGTTCAAGGCCGGGCAATTCGCATTCCTGGCCATGAAGGAAAAGGGCTTGCGTGAGCCCCACCCGTTCACGATCGCCAGCGCCCATAAAGACAACGGCCACATCCACTTCGTGATCCGCGCCTTGGGCGACTACACCCAGGCGCTGCGCAAACAGGTCAAGGTCGGCATGCTGGCTGATATCTATGCCCCTTACGGGCACTTCAAGCGCCTGCCCGATGCCCAGCGGGAAATCTGGATTGGTGGCGGGGTGGGCATTTCGCCGTTCGTTTCCTGGTTGCAGGACAAAGCTGCCAAACGCTTCGACAATGTCACGCTGGTTTACTGCTTCAACCCTTCACGGGCGTTCCCCAGTGTCGAACAGATGAAAACGATGGCTGAAGAACGCGGCGCCGAGTTCGTCGGCCATGACAGCAGCGCCGACAAACTGGCTGAGACCTTGCGCCGGGTTGCTGGCGAAACCAATCCAGAGCACATCCAGATCAGCTTCTGCGGCCCCAAAGGGCTGCTGGCCCAGGTCAAGGAACTGATGCGCGAACAGCGGATTCCAGAGGGCAATCTGCGTTATGAGTTCTTCGAATTCCGCTAACAGCCTTCACTGAACGTGCACCGAGGGAAGCGCTTGACCCGAAACATTTTATTAACCATATGATTTTTCATAACTCTTTTGATGTGCTGAAGTCCTCCTCACGACCTAAGCAACATTTCAATTACGCGGCGAAACGCCATAACGCTACAAAAGAGTTCATGATGATTCGGCACGACAAGCAAGGCGTGAGGCTGCATGGCAGCCTCTTCGGTAGTAATGCTGGCGACACTTACACGGGGCAGTCCTATGGAGATGATGTGCCCTGCACGTCATGCGGTGGACGACACCCCATCTACGAGACGCAACAGGTCTACGACGTCGCACGCACGATCGTCGACTGCATCGCAGTCAGACGATTCATGATGATCGGCGTTCTTCGATCGAACGATGGGCGGTGGGTTGCGGCTTGCTCAGCCGCTGAAGGAACACCGGCCTACAGTGCCTTCAGAGAAGCGCTCTCTCATCGCCACAAGCGCTCACTCCCACCATTGACCATATTGGGAAACACCCCACATCGCTATAATCACTCACATGGTGGGCGAGTTCTCTCTGCGGCCTTCATGCGCTCGTGCCGCGTGGGTCACGCCCCGATAGCCGGCAAGTGCGCCGCCCCCAAACTTCTTCTGCATGCCATTGCCCATAGGCTGCCGCGGCCGTGGACTATGTCAGAGGTACTGTTCGACCCTGCGGGCACCAATAGGAATTACACCGCCTACGCAACCGCTCCCTCCTGCGCAACCTGCAAAAATCTCTTGCCACCCCTACTGTGCCCATCAAAAACAGATGTGGAGTTCAGTGATTTCAACGGCCTTATCGAACAATCCTGGGGGGGCTCCTGGTAGGCTGCTCAGGTCATTTCCTTTGACCTCAAGGGCTTTAGTACTTCGAATTCCGTTAACAGCCATCACTGAATCTTCCGCGATGCTACGCCAAGGCCGATTGGCGTAGCAGCTACATCACGCCCTCGCTTTTCCCCCTCGCCCTCCCAGCACACCTCCAGCAGACAGCGGAATCCCTGTTTGCAGGCCATCTGTCGCCTTCTTGCTCTACAAACTCATCTGAGGGACTTGCGCTTACAGTATTATGGTATACCATCATACGCACAAACCTTATTCACTCAGATGGAGCCGCTCATGAGTTTTGAAATTCGCAAAATCGTCAGCTATGTCGAAGAAACCTTCATCGAAGGCGGTAAAGCTGCAGACAAGCCGGTGACCATGGTCGGGCTGGCTGTGGTCATCAAGAACCCTTGGCTGGGCCGCGGCTTCGTTGAAGACCTGAAGCCGGAAATCCGTGCCAACTGCTCCGACCTCGGTGCCCTGATGGTTGAGCGGCTGGTGGCAACCATTGGCGGCGCGGAAAAGATCGAAGCCTACGGCAAGGCAGCCGTCGTCGGTGCCGACGGTGAAATCGAGCACGCTTCCGCTGTCATCCATACCCTGCGCTTTGGCAATCATTACCGTGAAGCGGTCAAGGCCAAAAGCTACCTGAGCTTCACCAACAAGCGCGGTGGCCCTGGCACCTCGATCCAGATTCCGATGATGCACAAGGACGATGAAGGTCTGCGTTCGCACTACATCACGCTGGAAATGCAGATCGAAGATGCACCGCGTGCCGACGAAATCGTTGTGGTCCTGGGTTGCGCCGACGGTGGTCGCCTGCACCCGCGTATCGGCAACCGCTACATCGATCTGGAAGAACTGGCCGCTGAGAAAGCGCAGTAACCCACACAGCATGTAGGAGCGCTCCATGATTCGGCTCACTGCTGAACGCACACCGGCTGGCACCAGTTACCTGGCGACCGGCCAAGGCCAGCCCGTGATATTGATCCACGGCGTGGGCCTGAATAAAGAAATGTGGGGCGGGCAGATCGTAGGCCTGGCCACAAAGTACCGTGTCATTGCCTACGACATGCTCGGGCATGGCGCCAGCCAGCGCCCGCCCACCGGTACCGACCTGCTGGGCTATGCCGATCAGTTGCTGGAGTTGCTTGAGCACCTTGAGCTGCCGCGGGCGACCGTGATTGGCTTCTCCATGGGCGGGCTGGTCGCTCGCGCCTTTGCGCTGCACTATCCGCAGCACGTGCAAGGGCTGGTGATCCTTAACAGCGTGTTCAACCGTAGCCTGGAACAACGCGCTGGCGTCATTGCGCGAACCGCCCAGGCCGCTGAACACGGGCCGGACGCTAATGCCGAAGCGGCGCTGTCACGCTGGTTCAGCCGCGAATATCAGGCTGCCAACCCGGCACAGATCGCAGCCATCCGCCAGACACTGGCCAGCAATGATCCACAAGGCTACCTGACCACCTACGAGTTGTTCGCCACGCAGGACATGTACCGCGCTGACGACCTCGGCAGCATTCGGGTGCCCACCCTGATTGCCACCGGCGAACTGGACCCCGGTTCGACCCCGGAGATGGCCCGGCAATTGGCCGAGCGCATTCCCGGCGCACAAGTGGCAATACTCGACGAACAGCGGCATATGATGCCGGTAGAGTCGCCGCGCCTGGTCAATCAGGTGCTGCTGAACTTTCTGGATAACGCACAAAACCAACACAACCAGATAGAGGGGATCGTTGCATGACACTCGCACGCTTCCAGATGTGCATCGGCGGCGAATGGGTCGATGCCCTTAACGGCAAGACGTTTGAAAGCCTCAACCCGGCGCTCGCCGAGCCTTGGGCGGTGCTGCCCGATGCTGACGAAGCCGATGTCGAACGTGCCGTTCAATCGGCCCAGGCAGCCTTCGAGGGCGCGGCCTGGCGGGGCCTGAGCGCTACCGCGCGAGGCAAGCTGTTGCGCCGCCTTGGCGATCTGATCGCCGAGAACAAAGAGCAACTGGCACAACTGGAAAGTCGCGACAACGGCAAACTGATCCGCGAAACCCGCGGCCAGGTGGGCTACCTGCCAGAGTTCTTCCACTACACCGCGGGCCTGGCCGACAAGCTCGAAGGCGGCACGCTGCCGCTGGACAAGCCGGACATGTTTGCCTACACCGTGCACGAACCCATCGGCGTCGTGGCCGGGATCATCCCGTGGAACAGCCCGCTGTACCTGACCGCGATAAAACTGGCGCCAGCATTGGCCGCAGGTAACACCATCGTGCTCAAGCCGTCCGAACATGCCTCGGCGACTATTCTTGAGCTGGCACGCTTGGCCCTGGAAGCCGGCATTCCGCCGGGTGTCGTCAACGTCGTGACCGGTTACGGCCCCAGCACGGGTGCTGCACTGACCCGTCACCCCCTGGTGCGCAAGATTGCCTTCACCGGTGGTGCCGCCACGGCGCGCCATGTGGTTCGCAGCAGCGCCGAGAACTTTGCCAAGCTGTCGCTGGAGCTGGGCGGCAAATCACCCAACATCATCTTTGCCGACGCAGACCTCGACAGTGCAATCAACGGAGCCATCGCGGGTATCTATGCGGCCTCCGGCCAGAGTTGCGTGTCCGGTTCGCGCCTGCTGATTCAGGACGAAATCTACGATGAGTTCGTTGAGCGCCTGATTGCCCGCGCCAAACGCATTCGTATCGGCAACCCGCAGGACGACAGCACCGAGATGGGCCCGATGGCCACGGCCCAACAACTGGCAGTCGTCGAAGGCCTGGTGGCCGATGCCCTGGCCGAAGGTGCTCGCCTGCGCCTGGGTGGCAAGCGCCCGGACATTGCCGGCGGAGGCTGGTTCTATGAGCCGACCCTGTTCGAGTGCGACAGCAACTCGATGAAGATCATGCAGGAAGAGGTGTTCGGCCCAGTGGCCTCGGTGATTCGTTTCAAGGACGAAGCCCAAGCCCTGGCGATCGCCAACGACTCGCAATTCGGCCTTGCTGCCGGTATCTGGACACGCGATCTGGGCCGCGCCCATCGCCTGGCCCGGGACGTACGCTCCGGCATCATCTGGGTCAACACCTACCGCGCGGTATCGGCCATGGCGCCTATCGGCGGCTTCAAGAACAGCGGCTACGGTCGCGAGAGCGGCATCGAATCGGTGCTGGCCTATACCGAACTGAAAACGGTATGGATCAACCTCTCGCAAGCACCGATGCCCGACCCGTTTGTCATGCGCTAGGAGACCTGCATCATGATCGAACCCGGCATTTACAAAGAAGTCATGGGCTCCTTCCCTTCCGGGGTGACAGTGGTCACCACCCTGGACGCGCAGGGTGACATTGTCGGCATCACCGCCAGCGCGTTCAGCGCGCTGTCGATTGACCCGGCACTGGTCCTGTTCTGCCCTAACTACGCGTCTGATACCTACCCGATTCTGCGCAACAGCAAGCAGTTTGCCATTCACTTGCTCGCAGCCGATCAGCAGGCCGAAGCCTATGCCTTTGCCGGCAAGGGCAAAGACAAGGCCAAAGGCATTGAGTGGCACCTCAGTGCGTTGGGCAACCCCTTGCTGAGCAAGGCCACTGCGATCATTGAATGCGAGCTCTGGCGCGAATACGACGGCGGCGATCACGCCATCATCGTCGGCGCGGTAAAAAACCTGATCCTGCCCGATCAGCCAGCTACGCCGATGATCTACCACAAAGGCAAGCTGGGCGCGCTGCCCACCCTGGCCTAAGCGTTTACTCCGGGGCCACTCGCTACCCTCCCCCTCGGTAGCGGCCCCTTTTTATTCCGGGAGCCGGCATGACACCTGCAGCCTCGCAACTATTCCGCCAGCAAGCCTTTATCAATGGCCAATGGCTGGACGCGCCAGACGGCGCCTATCAGCAGATTTTCAATCCGGCCAACGGCGAAAAAATCGGCCAAGTCCCCAACCTCGGCGCCGACCAGGCCCGCCTGGCCATCGCTTCGGCAAACGCGGCCTGGCCGAGCTGGCGCAGCCTGACGGCCAAGGAACGCAGCACCCTGCTCAAGCGCTGGCACAGCCTGATGCTTGAACATGCCGACGCCCTGGCCGAAATCCTCACGCTGGAACAGGGCAAACCCCTTGCCGAAGCCAAGGGTGAGATTCTCTACGCGGCCAGCTTTATCGAGTGGTTTGCCGAGGAAGCCAAACGCATCTACGGCGATACCATCCCCAGCCACAAGGCTGATGCACGTATCGTCGTCAGCAAGGAGCCGATCGGTGTCGTGGCCGCCATCACACCGTGGAACTTCCCGGCCGCGATGATCACCCGCAAAGCCGGTCCAGCCTTGGCCGCAGGCTGCACATGTATCGTCAAACCGGCACCGGAAACCCCCTTCTCAGCGCTGGCCATGGCCGCGCTGGCCGAACAGGCCGGTATTCCGCCCGGCGTGTTCAATGTCATCACAGGCGACGCCGTGGCGATTGGTGCAGAACTGACCAGCAGCCCGTTGGTGCGCAAGCTCTCCTTCACCGGCTCCACCGGCATTGGCAAACTGCTGATGGCGCAGTGCGCGCCGACCCTGAAGAAAGTTTCGCTGGAGCTGGGCGGCAATGCGCCCTTTATCGTCTTCGACGACGCCGACCTTGAGCGCGCCGTGGAAGGCGCATTGGTCGCCAAGTTCCGCAATTCCGGGCAGACCTGCGTATGTGTCAACCGCTTCCTGGTTCAAGACGGCATTCACGATGCGTTTGTTGCACGCCTTGCCGAGCGTGTTGCAGCACTCAAGGTTGGCAATGGTTTCGAGCCCGACGTCCAGCAAGGGCCACTGATAAACGAACGTGCCGTGGCCAAGGTTGAAGAGCATGTTCAGGATGCACTGGCATTAGGTGCGCAGCGGGTCTGCGGTGGCGCGCGCCATGCGCTGGGGCACGGCTTTTTCCAACCAACCGTCCTCGCCGGGTTGACCCGCGACATGAAGGTCGCGCAGGAAGAAACCTTCGGGCCACTGGCAGCGGTATTCCGTTTCGACACTGAAGCCGAAGCGATTGCGCGTGCCAACGACACCGAGTTCGGCCTTGCGGCCTACTGTTACACCCGCGACCTGGGGCGTGCCTGGCGCATGAGCGAAGCCCTGGAGTACGGCATGGTCGGCATCAACGAAGGGTTGATCTCCACCGAGGTGGCGCCCTTTGGCGGGGTCAAGGCATCGGGCCTGGGCCGTGAAGGCTCGAAGTACGGCATCGAAGACTACCTCGAAATCAAATACACCCTGATGGGCGGGCTTTGACCCGACAGGAGCAGCACGACATGAGCAACGAAAAATATGAAAAGGGCCTGGCGATTCGTACCCAGGTGCTGGGCGAAGCCTACGTCAACCGCTCAATCGAGAATGCCGACGACTTCAACCGTCCCCTGCAGGAGTTGGTCACAGAGTACTGCTGGGGTCACGTCTGGGGCCGCGAGGGCTTATCGCTTAAAGAGCGCAGCATGATAAACTTGGCCATGATATCGGCCCTTAACCGGCCTCACGAACTCAAGCTGCATATCCGTGGCGCCTTGCGTAATGGACTGAGTCGTGAACAAATACGCGAAATTCTGCTTCAGGTCGGCATCTACTGTGGCGTACCCGCTGCCGTAGACAGTTTCCGGCTTGCCCGTGAAGCCTTCGCCGAAGCCGATGCAGAGGCCTCCAGTTAAACCTGGGCTGCTGATCCAAACGGAGCACGGACGATCCCGATGATCGACGTGCGCCTTTTACCTGGACAGCCCAACTCAGAGCAGACCCCATGAAACGCCTGCCACTCGACGACAGCTTCAAGGTCAATCGCAACCCCGTTACCCTGCGCGAAATCGTGCTGGATAAACTGCGAAGCGCCATCATGAATTTCCAGCTCCTACCCGGAGACCGCCTGGTCGAGCGCGACCTGTGCGACCGCCTCGGCGTCAGCCGTACCTCGGTTCGCGAAGCCTTGCGCCACCTGGAATCCGAAGGGCTGGTGGAATTCGCCGACGCCAAGGGCCCTCGGGTGGCAATCATTACGCTGGACGATGCGGTCGATATCTACGAGCTGCGCTGTGTACTGGAAGGCATGATCGTCCAACTGTTCACCCTGCGTGCCAAGGCCAAGGATATCAAGGCCCTGGAAAAAGCCCTCGAAGAAAACCGCAAGGCCCTCGCAGAGGGCGAGCTGCAGCAGGTCATCGATTCGGTTCAAGGGTTCTATGACGTGTTGCTCGAAGGCTCGGGCAACCACATCGCCGCGACCCAGTTACGCCAGCTGCAGGCCCGTATCAGCTACCTTCGCGCCACATCGGTGTCTCAGGAAAACCGCCGTGGCACCAGCAGCCACGAAATGGAACGTATCGTCGAGGCCATCAAGAGCGGCGATCCACTGGCCGCGCACCAGGCCTCGGTCGACCACGTCCGCGCGGCGGCGAAGGTGGCCTTGGAGTACCTCAAGCGCAAGCAAGGGGAAACGGGCGACATCTCCGAAATCGTTGCACCCATCGCCCTTAAAGAACCGCGTATAGGCCGCTGAAATGATGACCCCGCGCTTTTGCCCGCAATGCGGTGGCAATGACCTGGTTCGCCAGCTGCCACCGGGGGATACCCATGAGCGCCAGATGTGCCGCAGTTGCGGCTACATCCACTACGTCAATCCAAAAATCATTGCCGGCTGCATCATCGAGCAGGACGGCAAGTACCTGCTGTGCCAACGCGCCATCCCTCCTCGCCCGGGCACCTGGACACTGCCGGCCGGTTTCATGGAAAGCAATGAGACCACTGAACAGGCTGCCTTGCGCGAAGTGTGGGAAGAAACGGGCGTGCGAGCGGAAATCCACTCACCCTACTCGATCTTCAGCGTGCCGAAGATCAGTGAGGTGTACATCATCTACCGCGCCATCGCCCTGGAAGTCACCGGCCAGTTTGGCCCGGAAACCCTCGACTACAAGTTCTTTGCGCCCGAGGATATTCCTTGGGACAGCATCTATTACCCGGCAATACGGCAGATCCTCGAACGCTACATCGAGGAACGCCGCGCGGGGGTCTATGGCATCTACATTGGCAATGATGACTGCGGCAAGATCCACTTCATCCGCTGACCCCACCGCGCCCGTCATTCAGGGCGCTATGCCCTCGACTATAATCACTTCAGCCCGAGCAACACCTTCACGGTAGCCCTTGGCCTCTTGGTACTGCTGCGAGTGGTAGCAGGCCAGCGCCTGCGCGTAGGAGTCAAATTCGATGACAACGCTGCGTTGTGGCGTTGCTCGCCCTTCCAGCGCTTCGCTGCGGCCGCCCCGAGCCAATAGACGCCCCCCATAAGCAGCAAACGCCGCAGGTGCACGACGGGTGTATTCGCTGTAAGCGTCCGGGTCGGTGACATCCACATGCGCAATCCAGTAAGCCTTCATCGTGACCTCCTCAGTCAACCTGTATTATGGTATACCATAGAATTTCATACCACACACTGAGAGTCCAGCCATGGCCTTCAACAGCATCGAAGAAATCATCGAAGACTACCGCCAGGGCAAGATGGTGATCCTGGTCGATGACGAGGACCGCGAGAACGAAGGCGACCTGCTGATCGCGGCCGACCATTGCGACGCCAAGGCCATCAGCTTCATGGCCTGCGAGGCCCGTGGCCTGATCTGCCTGACGCTAACCGACGAGCACTGCCAGCGTTTGGGCCTGGAGCAAATGGTGCCCAGCAACGGCAGCGTATTCAGTACCGCGTTCACCGTCTCCATCGAAGCGGCCAGCGGCGTCACCACAGGCATTTCTGCTGCCGACCGGGCCCGTACCGTGGCCGCCGCAGTGGCCAGCAATGCCGTGCCAGAGGACCTCGTGCAACCCGGGCATATCTTTCCGTTGCGCGCCAAGGAAGGCGGCGTCCTGACCCGCGCCGGGCATACCGAAGCGGGCTGCGACCTGGCGCGACTGGCGGGCCTTACCCCGTCCTCGGTCATTGTCGAGGTCATGAACGACGATGGCACCATGGCCCGGCGCCCTGACCTGGAAGTGTTCGCCCGCCAGCACGGCATCAAGATCGGTACCATTGCCGACCTGATCCACTACCGCCTGAGCACCGAGCACACGATAGTGCGCATTGGTGAGCGTGAGCTGCCGACGGTACATGGCACCTTCCGCCTGGTCACCTATGAAGACCGGATTGAAGGCGGCGTGCACATGGCGATGGTGATGGGCGAACTGCGCCGCGAACAACCAACCCTGGTACGGGTGCACGTCATCGACCCACTGCGTGACCTGGTGGGCGCAGAGTACAGCGGGCCAAGCAACTGGACACTCTGGGCGGCCCTGCAGAAAGTCGCCGAGGAAGGCCATGGGGTTGTGGTAATCCTGGCCAACCATGAATCCTCACAAGCCCTGCTTGAACGCATACCGCAGTTGACCAAACCGCCACGGCAGTACAGCCGCTCACAGTCGCGCATCTACTCGGAAGTCGGCACTGGCGCGCAGATCCTGCAGGACTTGGGCGTGGGCAAACTGCGTCATCTTGGCCCACCGTTGAAATACGCAGGGCTGACCGGCTATGACCTGGAAGTGGTTGAAAGTATTCCATTTTCTGCCTGATCACCGCTGTTTCAAGCGCGGCAATGCGCGATGTTGTCCAGAAACACAGCATTTTGCCGGATGGTCGGTACGGCAAAATGCTTGCAGAAAGTTTGGAATACCATAATATGATATTCCGTAGACCGGACACTTTTGCCAAGTGCGCCCGCCAGGGACAGCACAAATAACAGCCCTTGGCACGGTCGCCTCTCAAGGCCCCGATGGACCTACTGCTCCCGATAAGCGGGTGTCTACAGCCCGCTCAAAAACACAACAAATGAGGGCGTGAAAATGGTGTTGAACAAACGTGTAGCCGCGGTACTTGTTGCAGGCATGCTGTCATCGGCCTGCTCATTCGTCTCAGCGGCCGAGAGCGTCAACTTTGTCAGTTGGGGCGGTACAACCCAGGATGCGCAGAAGCAGGCCTGGGCCGACTCCTTTACCCGCAGCAGCGGCATCACCGTGGTTCAAGACGGGCCAACCGACTATGGCAAGCTCAAGGCCATGGTCGAAAGCGGCAATGTGCAGTGGGATGTCGTGGATGTAGAGGCTGATTTCGCCTTGCGCGCAGCAGCTGAAGGCTTGCTCGAGCCACTGGACTTCAACACGATTCAGCGCGACAAGATCGACCCGCGTTTTGTCTCCGATCACGGCGTCGGCTCGTTCTTCTTCTCCTTCGTGCTGGGCTACAACGAAGGCAAGCTGGGCGCCAGCAAGCCAGTCGATTGGAGCGCACTGTTCGACACCAAGACCTACCCCGGCAAACGTGCCCTGTACAAATGGCCAAGCCCTGGCGTGCTTGAGCTGGCCCTGCTGGCTGACGGCGTGCCCGCCGACAAGCTCTATCCGCTGGACCTGGACCGCGCCTTCAAAAAACTCGACACCATCAAGAAAGACATCGTCTGGTGGGGCGGCGGCGCGCAATCGCAGCAACTGCTTGCCTCGGGTGAAGCCAGCCTCGGGCAGTTCTGGAACGGCCGGATCTATGCCCTGCAGCAAGATGGCGCCCCCGTGGGCGTAAGCTGGAAACAGAACCTGGTCATGGCCGATTTCCTGGTAATCCCCAAAGGCTCCAAGAACAAGGATGCGGCCATGAAGTTCCTGGCCAATGCCAGCAGCGCCAAAGGCCAGGCCGACTTTTCCAACCTGACCGCCTATGCGCCGGTCAACGTCGACAGCGTCGCGCGCCTGGACTCCGTGCTGGCACCTAACCTGCCGACTGCCTACGCTAAGGACCAGATCACTCTCGACTTCGCATACTGGGCCAAGAACGGTCCTGCCATTGCGACACGGTGGAACGAATGGCTGGTCAAATGAAAATGGCGGCCACTGCGTCCCGTCACGCTAACCCGAGCAGCAGCGCCAAGGGCGCTGCAGGCTCGACCACTGGCAAGGCAGTCACCATGAAGCAATCCCCCACCCTGGCCCAACGCTGGCGGGGCGTCGGCAACCTGATACCGGCCCTGCTGTTCCTTGGCCTGTTCTTCCTGGCGCCATTAATCGGCCTGTTGCTGCGTGGCGTACTGGAACCCACGCCAGGGCTGGGAAACTACGAACAACTGTTCGCCAACTCGGCCTATGCACGGGTGCTGCTGAACACGTTCTCGGTGGCCGGGCTGGTCACGCTGTTCAGCCTGCTGCTGGGCTTTCCGCTGGCCTGGGTGATCACGCTGGTACCTCGCGGTTGGGGTCGCTGGGTGTTGAACATCGTCCTGCTGTCGATGTGGACCAGCCTGTTGGCGCGCACCTACTCCTGGCTGGTGCTGCTGCAGGCGTCCGGGGTCATCAACAAGGCGCTGATGGCCTTGGGCATCATCGATCAACCGCTGGAAATGGTGCACAACCTGACCGGCGTGGTGATCGGCATGAGCTACATCATGATCCCGTTCATCGTCCTGCCGCTGCAGGCCACCATGCAGGCAATCGACCCGATGATCCTGCAGGCCGGCTCAATCTGCGGCGCCAGCCCCTGGACCAACTTCTTCCGGGTGTTCTTGCCGCTGTGTCGTCCGGGGCTGTTCTCTGGCGGGCTGATGGTGTTCGTGATGTCCCTGGGTTACTACGTGACGCCAGCGCTGCTGGGCGGTGCGCAGAACATGATGCTGCCCGAGTTCATCATTCAGCAGGTGCAATCGTTCCTTAACTGGGGCCTGGCCAGCGCCGGCGCCGCACTGCTGATCGTGATCACCCTGGTGCTGTTCTACTTCTACCTGAAGCTTCAACCGGAGTCTCCGGTTGGTGCCAGTAACGCGAGGTAAGCGATCATGCTCCTGACTCCCAATGCCATGGGCCGGCGCATGCGTCTGGGCCTGTACCTTACCACCGGCCTGATCGCACTGTTCCTGCTGCTGCCGATCGTGTTCATCGTGCTGCTGTCATTCGGTTCTTCGCAGTGGCTGGTGTTCCCACCACCGGGCTGGACGCTGAAATGGTATAGCCAGTTCTTTTCCAATGCCGACTGGATGAACGCCGCACTGGCCAGCCTGAAGGTGGCGGTGCTGACGACAATCTGCGCCGTTGCACTCGGCCTGCCGACGGCCTTCGCCCTGGTTCGCGGGCGCTTTCCTGGCCGGGAAATGCTCTATGGCCTGTTCACCCTGCCGATGATCGTGCCACTGGTGATCATCGCCGTTGCGGTGTATGCGCTGTTCCTCAAACTGGGCTACACCGGAACCCTGTTTGCCTTCGTGGTAAGCCATGTGATCGTCGCGCTGCCCTTTACCATCATCTCGATCATCAACTCACTGAAGCTGTTCGATCAGTCTATCGAAGACGCCGCGGTGATCTGTGGGGCGTCGCGTCTGCAGGCGGTGGTCAAGGTGACCTTCCCGGCGATCCGCCCGGGCATGGTTGCCGGCGCACTGTTCGCCTTCCTGGTCTCGTGGGACGAAGTGGTGCTCAGCGTGATGATGGCCAGCCCGACCCTGCAAACCCTGCCCGTGAAAATGTGGACCACCCTGCGTCAGGACCTGACACCTGTGATCGCCGTCGCTTCGACGCTGCTGATCGGCCTGTCGGTACTGGTCATGGTGATCGCCGCCGCGCTGCGCCGGCGCAATGAAATCAGCGCCTGAGCGCCTAGGAGTACGACATGAGTGCCGTCATCAAAGATCCTGCACAGCAGCGCGACAAGCCCCTGGTCAGCCTGCGCAACCTGAACAAGCACTACGGCGACTTTGCCGCCGTGGACAACATCTCGCTGGACATCCAGGACGGTGAGTTCCTCACGTTCCTCGGCTCCAGCGGCTCGGGAAAGAGCACCACCCTGTCGATGCTTGCCGGGTTCGAAACACCCAGCAGCGGCGAGATCCTGGTCAATGGCCAATCGCTGGTCAATGTCCCGCCGCACAAGCGCGACATCGGCATGGTGTTCCAGCGCTACTCACTGTTCCCGCACCTTTCGGTACGCGACAACATCGGTTTCCCCCTGGCCATCCGCAAATTGGCGGCCAGCGAGCGAGACAAACGTGTCGATGCCATGCTCAAGCTGGTACAACTTGAGAAGTTCGCCCATCGGCGCCCATCCCAACTCTCCGGTGGCCAGCAGCAGCGCGTGGCGATTGCGCGTGCGCTGGTCTACGAGCCACGCATCCTGCTGATGGATGAACCGCTCGGTGCCCTGGACAAGAAACTGCGCGAAGACCTGCAGGACGAACTGCGTCAACTGCACCGTCGCCTGGGCATTACCATCGTTTATGTCACCCACGACCAGGAAGAAGCCATGCGCCTGTCTCAGCGCATTGCGATTTTCAGTCACGGCAAGATCGTTGGGCTGGGCAGTGGCTACGACCTCTATCAGAACCCACCGAATGCCTTTGTCGCCTCGTTCCTTGGCAACTCCAACTTCCTCAAGCTCAAGGCCCAGGGTAATGCGGTGGCCAGCTTTGAAGGCCAGCCATTGTCGATCCGTCTGACCGGTGGCCTGCAACTCGACCAGGACGTGCTGTTGATGATCCGGCCGGAGAAAGCACTGGCCCTGAGTGTGGAGCAGGCCCAGCGGGAACCACTCGCTGCGGGCTGGAACGAAGTCTCGGCCAAGGTCAGCGAAATGCTCTTCCTTGGTGAAAGCCAAACCTGCAGCGTGGTTACACCGGGCGGTACGGCGATGACCGTCAAGGCCCTGTCGGCCACCGGCATGCCACTCACCGCTGGCGACACCGTGCGGGTACGCTGGGCAACCAGTGATGCCTGCGTGTATACCCAATGGTCTGAAAGCGACCTGAACAAGGCCGCTGGCGCGCATTAACTCCCCTCCACGTTCCCGTGCCCTGCACGGGAACGCCCCTACCGACGGTACTGGTCGGCCTGCATCGCCCCCCTTTCCTACACTACATAAAACACGACACCCTCTCCTGCCTTCGCTAATCCTTACGAGACTTCGCGCTTAACCGCCAGCGTAGCCATACAGCGGGTCGGTACCGTGCCTGTCCGCGAGCCAGGTATTCCGGAGCCGATCCGCCTGTATCAATTGAGAGGTATGAACGCTGAGAGGGTATGAAGCGTGATGCCCGAAAGCGGCAGCGAAGCGCAGGGTGCAGGCAACCCGGCCACTAACCTGAGCACTGCACGCCAGGTCAGTAAGCGGTGTTTGTTCGATTACTCGATGGGGGGATTATCGGTTCGTCATCGACGCAGCGGGGCTGACGCTTGAAACGCAATACGCCGCCGCCGAGCAACCTGGGTATGAACCCAGCTGCGCCCAGCGACGGCGAGTAACAGTAACGCGCTTGATCAGTCGGTAAAGCCCAGTTTGACGGCGCCGCGTGCTGCTGGCTGACTACGGGTAGCCAGGCAGTAGTACAGTGGGCAGGTCACTGCCAGCCCGACCAGCCAGGACAAGTCAGCGCCTTCCACCAGGTTGGCGTAGGGCCCGACATACAGCGAAGTATTGGCAAACGGCAGTTGCACGAGGGTGCCGATAAAGTACGCAACAATCGCATGCAGATTGAAACGCCCATACACGCCGCCGTCGGCGCTGAAAATCGAGCTGATGTCGTACTGACCGCGCTTGATCAGGTAGAAATCAATCAGGTTGATCGATGCCCACGGCACCAGGACCAGCAATAGCGCCAGAACCAGGCCGATAAACTGCGAAATGAAATTCGGCGAGGCACCCAGCGCAACCACGCAGCACCCCGCCAGGATCAACGTCGACAACACTACCCGTACCCTGATGCTCGGGGTCCACTGGCTGGCAAAAGTCTGGATCGAGGTAATGATCGACAACACAGCGCCATACAGATTCAGGGCGTTGTGGCTGATGATGTTGAGCAGGAACAGCACCATCAAAATCGGCCCCAACCCGCCCGTGGCCTGCTTTACAGCAGCCATGGCTTCAGTACCGTCGGGCGTGGCCAGCACGGCGACGACACCGAAGGTGAACGACAGAATGGTACCCAGTGTCGCGCCCAGGTAGGTGGCCAGGAACGGTCGGACGATGCCGATATCGGCGGGCAGGTAGCGCGAGTAATCCGACGTGTAGGGCGAAAAGCTGATCTGCCAGATGATCCCCAGTGACACCGTGGCCAACCAGCCAGAAAGGTTGAAACCGCCACGGCTGAAGAAATCAGCAGGCACATCGTGGGCAAAGATATAGACGAAACCTGCCAGCAAGGCACTGCCCATGACCCAAGTGCCGATACGGTTCAAGGTATGGATAAAGCGGTAGCCGATCACGCCGATTGCCGTAGCGCTCAACGCACCGATCAGAATGCTGGCCGGTACCGGCACCGAGGGCGCGATGCCGGTAATGGATTTTCCGGCCAGGACGATGTTGGAAATGAAAAAGCCGATGTAGATGATTGCAGTGAAGAACACGATCAGTAATGCACCGTAGCGGCCGAATTGACCACGGCTCTGGACCATCTGCGGAATCCCCATGCATGGGCCTTGCGCCGACGCCAGGGCAATCACAATGCCGCCGATCATGTGCCCGAGGATGATCGCCATCACGCCCCAGAACAGGTTGAGGTGGAACACCTGAACTACCATCGCACCGGTCACGATGGGTAATGGCGCAATGTTGGTGCTGAACCACAGGGTAAAGAGATCGCGCGCCTTCCCATGGCGCTCCGCAAGCGGTACGTAGTCGACCGTATGGTTCTCGATCAACGGGTCTTGTTTGGACATCTGGGACATGTTCATCAACTCGAGTTTGTCTGTTTTTATCGTTGTACAAAGCCAAACCGGGGCGGCTCTGCGAGCCACCCAAGATGAACACCATATTATGGTATTCCAACTTTTTAACAAGACTGAGCCGGTCTTTTGCCGACCAGCTGATCTGCCCTCGTGCCGTGGAACGCCCGATTTTAATGGCCAAAACCCCCGAGAACACGGGGCCTGAAGCGCCTTTGTGACACTCGTCGTGTTGTACGTAAAAGGCGTTGCAAAGATCATATTATGGTATACCATCATACCTGAAGCCTGACCCAATTCTTCCTGCTGCTTCGAGGACAGTCCAATGATCGATGCCACCCTCTACAAACAAGTCATGGGTTCATTCCCGTCCGGGGTGACCGTCATCACCACCCTCGACGACGATGGCCAGGTCGTCGGCCTGACTGCCAGCGCGTTCAGTTCGCTGTCGATGGACCCGGCACTGGTGCTGTTCTGCCCCAACTACAGTTCCGACTCCTACCCGGTCCTGATCAAGAACAAACGCTTTGCCATCCATGTGCTGTCCGGCGTCCAGCAAAAAGAAGCCTATGCCTTCGCCCGCAAGGGTAAAGACAAGGCGCAAGGGATCGAATGGACCCTCAGCGAACTGGGCAACCCACTGTTGAGTAACGCCACGGCCATCATCGAATGTGAACTGTGGCGCGAGTATGAAGGCGGCGACCACGCCATCATGGTTGGCGCAGTCAAGAACCTGATTGTGCCGCAGCGCGACAACGGGCCGCTGGTGTACTGCAATGGAAAGATGGGCGCATTGCCAGTACTGGCTTGAGCCTGGGCACAGAAGACAAATCGCTTGCAGATATCCCGTATTATGGTATACCAATAATTCAGTACCCGGGCCTTCCTGTTCCACTCGGTACCCGGTGATAACGGCCAGACACCACCCGGCAGCGCACAGCGCTCTTTCCTGATATCAGGCCTGCAGTCGACAGGCCCACAACAAAAGATCCGAGGTAAGCGTCATGAAATTTTCGTTGTTCGTACACATGGAGCGTTGGGACGAAAGCGTCAGCCATCGCCAGTTGTTCGAAGACCTGACCGAGCTGACCCTCATGGCCGAAACCGGCGGCTTCAGCACCGTCTGGATTGGTGAACACCACGCCATGGAATACACCATCTCGCCAAGCCCGATGCCGCTGCTGGCTTACCTCGCGGCCAAGACCACCACCATCCACCTGGGTGCAGGCACGATCATTGCGCCGTTCTGGCACCCTTTGCGCGTCGCGGGTGAATGCGCGCTGCTGGACGTGATCAGTAACGGGCGGATGGAAGTCGGCCTGGCCCGTGGTGCTTACCAGTTTGAATTCGACCGCATGGCCGGTGGCATGCCCGCCTCCTCCGGTGGTCAGGCCCTGCGTGAAATGGTCCCGGTCGTCCGTGCCCTGTGGCAGGGTGACTACGCCCACGACGGTGATATCTGGAAATTCCCGACCTCCACCAGCGTGCCAAAACCCGTACAGAAACCCATGCCACCCATGTGGATTGCCGCCCGCGATCCAGACTCGCACAACTTTGCAGTCGCCAACGGGTGCAATGTGATGGTCACGCCACTGATGAAGGGCGATGAAGAAGTCCTGGACCTCAAGAACAAGTTCCAGACCGCCTTGAACAACAACCCCGAAGTACCACGCCCGCAACTGATGGTACTGCGCCACACCCATGTACACGCCGTTGACGACCCTGAAGGCTGGAAAGTCGGTGCCCAGGCCATTTCGCGCTTCTACCGCACCTTCGATGCCTGGTTCGGCAACAAGCAAACCCCGGTCAATGGTTTCCTTGAGCCAAGCCCGGAAGAAAAGTTCGCCGAACGTCCAGAGTTCGAGCTGGAAAACATCCGCAAGAACACCATGATCGGCACCCCGGAAGAGATCATTGCGCGCATTCGCTACTACCAGGAACTGGGCGTGGACGAGTTCAGCTTCTGGTGCGACAACAGCCTGCCGCATGCCGAGAAGAAGAAGTCCCTGGAGCTGTTCATCAAGCACGTGGTACCCGCCTTCAGCTAAGCGAAGCGCAGGCATCTGTCACAAAAACGCCGGGGCATGCCCCGGCGTTTTTGCACTCAATTGCTACAACTCAATGGTTGTACGCCCGCTCGTTGTGCTCGGCGAGGTCCAGCCCCATCTCCTCTACCGACTCATCGGCACGCAAGCCCGTCAGCGAATTCACCACTTTCAGAATGAGCCAACTGACCACAAAGCAGTAAACCGTGGTCATCAAAACACCCTGAACCTGCGCCCACACCTGCGTGCCCATGCTCACGCCCTCAACCAGCCCACCCATGGACGGTACGCAGAACACGCCGGTCAGCAGCGCGCCAATGATGCCGCCGATACCATGCAGGCCAAACACGTCGAGGCTGTCGTCATAACCCAGGCGCCGTTTCAGCACAGTGACGCTCAAGTAACAGAGCACGCCGCACAACACGCCGATGGCCAATGCCCCGCCAACCCCCACGTAGGCACACGCCGGGGTAATACCGACCAGGCCGGCCAAGGCACCGCTGGCCAGGCCCAACGCACTGGGTTTACCGACCTTGAACCATTCGGTGAACATCCAGCCAAGAATGCCGGCGCACGCTGCCAGTTGGGTGTTAAGCATGACAATCCCGGAGACGCCGCCAAGGCCACCACCCGAACCGATATTGAAGCCGAACCAACCGACCCAGAGCATGGCCGCACCGACCATGGTCAGGCTCAGGTTATGCGCTGGCATCGGCGTATTGGCATAACCCTTGCGCTTGCCGAGCATCAAGCACGCAGCGAGCGCTGCCACCCCGGCATTGATGTGCACCGCTGTTCCGCCGGCGTAATCCAGCACCCCCCAGTTGTGCATCAACGCTCCCGCCCCACCCCAGACCATATGCGCCACTGGCGCGTACACCAGGGTGAACCACAAGGCCATGAACAACAGCGCCGCCGAGAACTTCATGCGCTCGGCGAAAGCACCCGCGATCAACGCCGGGGTAATGATGGCGAACGTCATCTGGAAGGTGACGTAGACGCCCTCGGGAATTTCACCCACCAGGCTGTCAGGCGTCATGCCAGCCAACATCGCGCGGCTCAGACCACCGACAAAGCTGTTGAAGGTCACTTCCCCTTCAACCATCCCAGTGGTATCGACCACCATGCTGTAGCCATAGATCACCCACAGCACGCCTACCAGGCCGGCGATACCAAAACACTGGGTAAACAGCGAAAGCATGTTCTTCGCCCGCACCAGGCCACCGTAGAAAAGCGCCAGCCCCGGCAGGCACATGAACATCACCAGCACTGCCGCACTGATCATCCAGGCGGTACTGCCGGTATTGAGTGTCGGTGCATCGGCGGCCTGGGCCAGCGGCACAACCGCGCCCAATGCCATCAGGCTCAAGAGGAGATTGCCAGAAAAGCGCTTGACCATTTTCGAAGCTCCTGCAAAAAAAGGGTTTGCTGGCAGCACGTAAAAAGACACTGATAGACGGGCTTTTATAAGCCTCTAGGCATGCACAGCACCCCTCCGGGGAGGGGTGCTGCGTTTACAGCGCTGGCTCAGTACTGTTGGCCAGGTATCCAATGGGTGCCTGCCAGCGGCACCCGTGCCATCGCAGCCGCTTCCACCGTCAAGGCCACCAGGTCCTCAGGATCGAGGTTGTGCAGGTGCGACTTGCCGCAGGCACGCGCCATGGTTTGCGCCTCAAGCACCAACACCCGCAAGTAATTGGCCAGACGACGCCCACCTTCAACAGGGTCCAGGCGCTTCGACAGTTCCGGGTCCTGGGTTGTGATCCCTGCCGGATCACGACCGTTCTGCCAGTCATCGTAGAAGCCTGCGGCCGAGCCGATTTTCTTCAGTTCCTCATCCAGACGCGGGTGGTTGTCACCCAGCGCAATCAGCGCCGCAGTGCCGATCGCAACAGCATCCGCGCCCAACGCCATGGCCTTGGCGACATCGGCGCCGTTGCGGATACCACCAGAGACGATCAACTGAACCTTGCGGTGCATGCCCATCTCTTGCAAAGCCTGTACCGCTTGCGGGATGGCCGGCAGGATCGGAATGCCCACGTGCTCGATAAACACTTCCTGGGTCGCCGCCGTGCCGCCCTGCATACCGTCGAGGACAATCACATCAGCCCCGGCCTTGACCGCCAGCTTGACGTCGTAATAAGGACGGCTGGCACCGATTTTCACGTAGATGGGCTTTTCCCAGTCGGTGATTTCACGGATCTCGGCGATCTTGATCGCCAGATCGTCCGGCCCGGTCCAGTCCGGGTGGCGGCAGGCACTGCGCTGATCGACACCAATTGGCAGGGTGCGCATACCCGCTACCCGCTCGGTCACCTTCATGCCCAGCAGCATGCCGCCACCACCCGGCTTGGCGCCCTGCCCCAAAACGATCTCGATGGCATCGGCCTTGCGCAGATCGTCCGGGTTCATGCCATAGCGCGATGGCAGGTACTGATACACAAGGTGCTGCGACTGGCCACGCTCTTCCGGGGTCATGCCGCCGTCGCCGGTGGTGGTGCTGGTACCGGCAATGGTCGCGCCACGGCCCAACGCTTCCTTGGCGTTGGCCGACAAGGCGCCGAAGCTCATCCCGGCAATGGTCACGGGAATTTTCAGGTGAATCGGTTTCTTGGCAAAACGGTTGCCGAGCACAACATCAGTGCCGCACTTCTCGCGGTAGCCTTCCAGCGGATAACGCGAAACGCTGGCACCGAGTAGCAGCAGGTCATCAAAATGCGGCAGCTTGCGCTTGGTGCCACCGCCGCGGATGTCGTAAATGCCGGTTTCGGCGGCACGCTGGATTTCCTGAATGGCCAGGCGGTCGAAGGTGGCGGACTCGCGCAGCACTGGAGGGGTCTTTTCGCTCATTGTGGTTCTCCTGGATCAGTACGCGGAGGCGTTGTCGACTTTGAAGTTGTACAGCTGGCGGGCTGAGCCATAACGCTTGAAGTCAGCGGCCTTTTCATTGAGGCCAGCGCGATCTAGCAACTGCTGCAGCTCTTCCAGGTGCTCGGCACGCATTTCCTTGGCAATGCAGTCCGAACCCAGCGACTCGACCTTGCCTTTGACATAGATGCGGGTTTCGTACAGCGAGTCGCCCAGCGCATCGCCGGCATCGCCACACACCACCAGACGACCCGCCTGCCCCATGAAGCAGCTCATGTGGCCGATGCTGCCGCCGACCACGATGTCGATGCCTTTCATGGAAATGCCGCAACGCGCACCGGCATCCCCCTCGATCACCAGCAGGCCGCCATGTGCGGTGGCGCCTGCCGCTTGCGAGGCGCTGCCCTTGACCCGCACATACCCCGACATCATGTTCTCGGCGCAACCGACACCGACGTTGCCATGCACGGTGACCGAGGCTTTCTGGTTCATGCCTGCACAGTAGTAACCGGCGTGGCCCTGAATATCGATAGAGACCTCCTGGTTGACCCCGACCGCCAGGTTGTGCGCACCGTTAGGGTGAGTCACGACCCATTCGCGGTCATCCACATGCTTGGCCTGGTCATGCAGGGCCTGGTTCAGATCACGCACAGAGGCGTTGGACAAATCGATAGTTTTCATGTGCGTGCTCCTTAAGCCGACTCGCGTTCCCAGATGTACATGGTGGCCGGGACCGGTTCCCAGACCTTGGCGTTCTCGATACCTGGCAGGCTGGACAACGCCTGATACTCCGAGGCCATGGCAACGTAGTCGTCAGTCTCGGCGAGGATCGCCGGCTTGCAGGCAATCGGATCGCGAATCACGGCAAAGCCGTTGCGTGTGCCGATCGCAAAGGTGAAGAAGCCATCGAGGTCTTCCAGCGACTTGTCCAGCGCTTGCTTGAGCGTGTCGCCCTGCTGCAGGCGCCAGGTCAGGTAACCGGCGGCCACTTCAGTGTCGTTCTCGGTTTCAAAGGTGATACCTTCGCGGCGCAGGTTCTGGCGCAGGCGCGAGTGGTTGGAAAGCGAGCCGTTATGCACCAGGCACAGGTCGGCGCCGGTGGAAAACGGGTGGCTGCCTTCCATGGTCACCGCGCTTTCAGTGGCCATGCGGGTGTGACCGATGATGTGGCTGCCTTTCATGCTGGCCAGGCCGAAACGCTCAGAGATTTCTTTGGGCAAACCCATGCCTTTGAGAATCTCGATGCTCTGCCCGGCGCTCATGATGCGCACGCTTGGCGCCAACTCGGCCAACACGGCCCGCACTGCGGCTTCGTCTGCCTGTACTTTCAGGACAATGGCGCTGGCATTCTGAAACCAGTCCAGCGCGCAACCCAGGCGGGCCTCGACGGCTGCAACCAACGCCTTGAAGTCATAGCCCTCGGTGGTCGCCTGCAGGGTCAGTTTGACCCAACCATCCGCCACTTCATCACCGTAGATGGCAAAACCGGCACTGTCCGGACCACGATCCGTCATGGCCTCGAGCATGGGTTCAAACAGCTTGCCCAACTGGGATTCAAGCTTGGGGTTTTTCAGGTAAAGACCCACGATTCCACACATATTAGAAACTCCAGGGCAGAAGACGCCCTCCCCACTCACCGGGCGTCAGGAACGGTTGATTAACGAATCAGAAAAACTCGGTGTAGCGCTGGATCTCCCAGTCGCTCACATGGCGGCTGTACTCCACCCACTCCATGCGCTTGAGGCGGATGAACTCGCCCACGATCTCCGGCCCCATGACCTCGGCGAACAGGGGGTCGGCCTCCAGGGCATCACAGGCTTCCTTGAGTGATTGCGGCAAGGTCTTGATGCCACGTGCGGCGATCTCTTCAAGGCTGAGCTTGTAGAGGTTCTCGTTGCAGACCTTGTCGATTTCGAGCTTGCGGTCGATGCCGTCCAGGCCCGCAGCGATGATTGCCGCGCTCACCAGGTACGGGTTGCAGCCCGCATCGGGCAAGCGAAACTCCAGGCGACCGTACGGCACACGGACCATCGCTGATCGGTTGTTGGCACCAAAGGCGATGAACGCTGGCGCCCAGGTTGCGCCAGACAGCGATTGACCAACCACCAGGCGCTTGTAGGAGTTGACCGTGGGTGCAGCAAAGGCACACAGCGCCGGGCCGTGCGCCAAAAGGCCTGCGGCAAAGTGATAAGCCAGCTTCGACAAGCCCATGCCGCTTGGATCACTGGCATCGTGGAACAGGTTCTTGTTTTCGGCACTGGCGATCGACAAGTGAAAGTGCATCCCGTTGCCGGCCCGCTTCGGGTCGGGCTTGGGCATGAACGAGCAGATCATGCCCAGATCGTTGGCAATTTCACCCGCCGCCATGCGGAAGAAGGTGAAGCGGTCCGCGGACTCCATGGCTTCGCTGTAGGTGTAGTTGATCTCGAACTGACCGTTGGCGTCTTCATGGTCAATCTGGTAGATGTCAAAACCCACCGGCTGCAAGGCTTCGGTCAGGCGCTCAAGGAACACCCGCGAACGCGACAGGCCCTTGTAGTCGTAGCAGGGCTTGTCCAGGGTATCGCTGCTGTCCACCAGTTGCAGACGCCCCTGCTGATCGCGACGCATCAGGTTGAACTCTGGCTCCAGCCCGGTGTTGAGCGTCCAGCCCTTATCGCTCAGGCGTTTGATCTGCTGCTGCAAGACATAACGGCTGTCATAGGGATGGGGCTTGCCATCGACATGGCCGATGCACACGATACGGCCGTAGCCTGGCTGCCACGGAACCGGCGTCAGCGTCGACAGATCGCCTCGGGCCATGAAGTCCGGGCCATGCGGCTCCATGCCCATGCCGCAGATG
Source organism: Pseudomonas sp. HLS-6 TE3448 (assembly GCF_053629555.1). Lineage (NCBI taxonomy): Bacteria > Pseudomonadati > Pseudomonadota > Gammaproteobacteria > Pseudomonadales > Pseudomonadaceae > Pseudomonas > Pseudomonas sp. HLS-6 TE3448. The sequence continues at coordinate 4,444,804 of NZ_JBRJIO010000001.1, forward strand.
GCGAATCCCGCGAAGCCCGCACCGTCTTCGGCAACCATTTTCAGGCCAGAAACCGGCACTGATTTGGTCTTCGCCGAACCGTGAATGTCAACGAACTGAGCCAGCACGTACTTGATCCCATGCTTCTCGATCAAATGCTGGGTATCTGGTGGCAACATGGATCTCACTCCTCGTGAAAGGCAAAGCGTTGTGGAAGGTTGAAACGCCTGACTTCCCTGACAACCACATTATTCCAATCAGGAAAGTTACTTTCCCAATAGGAATGCAATCAGCTTGCCAACTCTGGGATACCACTGACCTGAATGCGCGAAGGGGAGCGTTGCTGCTGTCTATATGGGAAACTTGCTTTCCCACCGCGAATAATCGAGGGTGGACAGGCTCGACAGGGGTGTACATCGCACATTCCTGGTGCGAATATAAAATTATTGAAAAGAAATAGTGCAGGCTGTGATAACGATGACCGATGAAACGCAACCCCGCCTGAAGCTCGAGCAGTACCTGGGCATGCAGATCAAACGTCAGCGCCAGGCCCAGGAACTGAAACTGGCCGACGTCGCCCGTATCGCCGGTATCAGCCAGGGCATGCTGAGCAAGATCGAAAACGCGCAGGTATCCACCAGCCTCGATACCCTCAGCCGTCTCTGCGACGTGCTGGGCATGCCCATGTCGAAACTGTTCAGCCAGTACGATCAGCAAGGCAGCAGCGCGCTACTGGTCAAGGCTGGTGAAGGCCTTGAAGTGGTCAGGCGAGGTACCGAGAAAGGCCACACCTACCACCTGCTCAACCATACCCGTGGGCCAAAGAAGAACTTCGAGGCCTACATGGTGAGCATGGATGACGCCAGCGAAGAGTTCCCGACCTTCTCCCACCCCGGTACCGAGTTTCTCCACCTACTTGAAGGTGAACTGATCTACCGGCATGGCAATCAGCTGTACCGCATGGAAGCCGGCGACAGCCTGACCTTCGACGGGGAGGTTCCCCACGGGCCGGAGCAACTGGTGCAGGTGCCGATTCGCCTGCTGTCGATCATGAACTACGGCAACCAGAACGAGTAAGCAGCACGCAAGTAAAACCCGCTCCTGCGCAGGGCCTCGGCGGGCCGGCGATGACGCCCTCATCGCACCCGCCTGACCTCGCCCGCCCACCAAAAAAATTCCTGTAAGTAAAAAAAGTTTCCAGAAACCACTGGACGCTACGGCCCTCCTTCACCTATAAAAGCACCCACAGGAATATTTTATTCCCAAGGGTGATTTTTATTGGCCCGCAAAAAACGAATTCACCGATGAACTTTTCCGCTCTGCGATGACCTGCCGCCATCTTTCCGAGGACCAGCCATGCAACACGAAAAGAACCCGTTCATTCTCAAGATCAGCTGCCCGGCGACGTCAGGCATCGTCGCCGCCGTTACCTCCTACCTCGCGGAAAACGGCTGCTACATCGGAGAAATGGCACAGTTTGACGATGAGTTCAGCGGCAAATTCTTCATGCGGGCGGTGTTTCGCTTCAACGACGGCCACGACGGCGACATTGACCAGCTCAAGCACGCGTTCCAGGCCGTCGCCGATGGCTTCGACATGCACTGGGAGCTCTTCGATAGCCGTGAGCCCATGCGGGTGCTGCTGATGGTCAGCAAGTTCGACCATTGCCTGACCGACCTGCTCTACCGCTACCACAAGGGCGAGATGGACATGACCATCACGGCCATCGTCTCGAACCATCTGGACCTGCGGCCGATGGCCGAACGAGAAGGCATTCGCTTCATCTACCTGCCAGTGACCAAGGACACCAAGGCGCAGCAGGAAGCCGAACTGATGAAGGTCATTGATGAAACCCGTACCGACCTGGTGGTACTCGCACGCTACATGCAGGTCCTCTCCGACGACCTGTGCCGGCAACTGTCGGGCCGGGCAATCAATATCCACCACTCGTTCCTGCCCGGCTTCAAGGGTGCCAAGCCTTACCACCAGGCCTACCAACGCGGGGTAAAGCTGATCGGTGCAACCGCCCACTACGTCACCAGCGATCTGGATGAAGGCCCGATCATCGAGCAGGAGGTCCAGCGGGTCGACCATGTCTACCAGCCGGACGATCTGGTAGCCACCGGACGGGACACCGAAACCGTCGCCCTCTCCAAGGCGGTGAAATACCACCTGGAACACCGGGTTTTCCTTAACAACGACAGAACGGTGATCTTCCGATGAGCCCGCTGAAACTGATTGATGGCAAGGCCGCTGCCGCACAGGTGCTGCAACAGGTGCGCGAAGACGTCCGAACGCTGAAAGCCGACGGTATTGAACCTGCACTGGCGGTGATCCTGGTAGGCGAGGACCCGGCCAGCCAGGTCTATGTACGCAACAAAATCCTGCGGGCAGAGGAAGCCGGTATCCGCTCGCTGGAGTACCGACTACCCGCCACCACCGGCGAAACCGAGCTGTTGGCATTGATCGGCAAGCTCAACGACGACCCGCAGGTACATGGTTTGCTCCTGCAACTGCCATTGCCGCCACACATCGAGGAAACCCGGGCCCTGCAAGCCATTGCGCCGAGCAAGGACGTCGACGGCTTTCACAGCGAGAACGTCGGTGGCCTGAGCCAGGGCCGCGACGTGCTGACACCTTGCACGCCCAGCGGCTGCCTGTACCTGCTTGAGCAGGTCCTTGGCGACCTGAGTGGCAAACACGCCGTGGTAATCGGTCGCTCGAACATCGTCGGCAAGCCCATGGCCGCCCTGCTGCTCAAGGCCCATTGCTCGGTGACCGTGGTTCACTCGCGCAGTGCCGACGCCAAAGCCTTGTGCCAGCTCGCCGACATTGTCATCGCCGCCGTCGGGCGACCACGGCTCATCGATGGTTCGTGGCTCAAGGAGGGCGCCGTGGTCATTGATGTCGGCATCAACCGCATTGATGACAACGGTCGCAGCCGACTGGTCGGCGATGTCGATTTTGACAGTGCCCTGCCCAAGGTTGCAGCGATTACGCCGGTGCCTGGCGGTGTGGGCCCAATGACCATCGCCTTCTTGATGAAAAACACCGTGATCGCTGCCCGGCAGCAAGCCCAACGCAGCCAGTCGGAGGCCGTATGCCTTTCAACCTACTGAAATACGGGCTGAGTTCGGAGTACCCGGTGGAGGTCGACTTGCCGGCCCCAAAAGCCCTCAAGCCTGCCTACGACGTGGTCATCATCGGCGGCGGCGGTCATGGACTGGCAACGGCGTATTACCTTTCCCGATACCACGGCATCAACAACATTGCCGTACTGGAAAAGTCATACCTGGGCGGTGGCAACACCGCTCGCAACACCGCCGTGATTCGCTCCAACTACCTGACCAGCGAGGGCGTCAAGTTCTACGCCGAGTCGGTCAAGATGTTCCAGGGCCTGTCCAACGAATTTGACTTCAACATCATGTATTCGGAACGCGGCCAACTGACCCTGGCCCACACCGACGCCACCGTGCGTGCATTCCGCCAGCGTGCCGAGGTGAACAAGCACTTCGGCGGGCGAACCGAAATGATTGATCGCCAGCAGATCCGCGAACTGGTGCCTACCTTGAATCTGGACCCAGGGCACCTGCCGGTACTGGCCGGCCTCTGGCACATCGACGGTGCGACAGCGCGTCACGATGCGGTGGCCTGGGGCTACGCCAAGCAGGCAGCCAAACGGGGAGTGGAAATCCATCAGTTGACCGAAGTCCAGGAACTGGTCATCGAAAACGGCACGATCAGCGCGGTGAAAACCAACCGCGGCACGGTGCGCTGTGGCTGCGTCGTGCAAGCCGTGGCGGGCATGAGCTCGCAGATGATGAAAAAGGCCGGTATTCGCTCGCCCATCCAGACCTTTCCCCTGCAAGCGATGGTCACTCAGCCGTTCAAGCCCTTCCTTGATCCGTTGGTGAGCTCTTCGGCCCTGCACTGCTACGTGCAGCAGACCGGTCGTGGCGAAGTGGTGTTTGGGGGTGGCTCGGACCCTTATCCCCTGTTCAACACCCGCTCGACGCTCGACCTCAAGGAAAGCCTGCTTGCCCACGCCATCGAAATGTTCCCGTTCCTGGCCAACGCCAAACTGATGCGCCAATGGGCCGGAATCACCGACATGACCCCGGACTACAGCCCGATCATGGGGTTGTCCCCAGTGAAGAACTATTACCTGGACGCCGGCTGGGGCACCTGGGGTTTCAAGTCCACGCCCATCTGCGGCAAGACCATGGCCGAACTGGTCGCCAGTGGCGGCAAGGTACCGGACCTGATCAAACCGTTCAGCCTGGAGCGTTTCTCGACCTTTGCCCAAGTCAACGAAATGGGCGCCACGGCAGCCAGCCACTAACAGGAGAGCATGAGATGAAAATCATGATTTGCCCGCTCAATGGGCCTCGCAACATCAGCGAGTTCACCTACGGTGGCGAGTTCAAGCCAATGCCGAACCCAAGCACCTGCAGCGACAGTGAATGGGCGGCCTATGTCTTCAACAGCGAAGACACCCTCGGCGTGGTTCGCGAATGGTGGATGCACAGCCCCTCCAGCTACTGGTTCCTGGCTGAACGCCACACCGTCACTGACGAGATCATCCGGACCTTCGACCCACGGGAACTGTTCAGCACGCGGGTTGAGTTCACTGCCGCGCAACCGCAGGAGATCGCAGGATGAGCCTCCCCAATCGCCTTCCGGCCCCCATGGGCCTGCTGATCGATCGCAATCAGCCGCTCACCTTCAGCTTTGATGGCACCGCCTATCAGGGCCTGCAGGGTGACAGCATCGCCAGCGCCTTGCTCGCCAACGGCCGTTTTCTGCTGTCACGCTCGTTCAAGTACCACCGCCCACGCGGCCCACTGAGCATGGCCGGGCAAGATGCCAACAGCCTGATCCAGTTGCCCCACGAGCCCAATGTCCTGGCCGACTGCCAGCCGTTGACGCAAGGCCTTGAAGCCAGCGGGCAAAACTTCAACGGCTCGCTGGAGCACGACAAGGACGCCTACCTGGGCAAGTTCTCCAGGTTCATGCCGGTGGGGTTCTACTACCGTTCGTTCTACAAGCCCAAGGGCATGTGGAAAGTCTGGGAGCCGATCATCCGCAAAAAGGCCGGCCTTGGCGTACTCGACCTCGACTTCAAGCCCGAGTACTACGACAAGGCCTACCTGTTCGCCGACCTTGCGGTGATCGGTGCAGGCCCGGCCGGCCTGCAAGCCGCCCTGACCGCCGCCAATGCCGGTGCCAAGGTGTTGCTGGTTGAACAACAATCGATTCTCGGCGGCTCGCTGAACTATGCCCGTTTCGACATCGACAACCGACGCGCCAACACCCTGCGCAACCAGTTGATCGAGGCGGTCCAACAGCATGCCAACATCCGCATCCTTACCCAGGCCACCTGCAACGGCTGGTTTGCCGACAACTATCTGCCCGTGATTCAAGGCAAGCGCCTGTACAAGGTCCGCGCCAGCCAGTGCCTGATCTGCAGCGGCTCATTCGACCAGCCCGTCATCTTCCGCAACAACGACCTGCCGGGTGTAATGCTGACCAGTGCAGCCCAGCGCCTGATGAAACTGTATGCCGTGAAACCCGGCAAACGCGCCGTGGTGCTCACCGGCAACGACGACGGCTACCTGGCCGCCCTCGACCTGTATGAGCAAGGCGTTGAAGTTGCCGCACTGGTGGACCTGCGAAGTGGTCCGGGCAATCGCGATCTGCTGGTCGCGCTGGAGCAACGCAGTATCCGCTGCCACCTTGCCACGACCGTCTACGAAGCCCTGCACAGCAAAGGCATGCGCCACATTACTGGCGTCGAACTGCGCAGTATCACCGGCCAGGGCCAGGTGGCCAGCCAGGCCTTGACGCTGGACTGCGACCTGCTGTGCATGTCCGGCGGCTACATGCCGGTGTATCAGTTGCTTTGTCAGGCTGGCGGCAAACTGGCCTACAACGACGCATCGGCAGAGTTCACCTTGAGCGGCCTGCCGAACAACCTCGGCGTAGCCGGTTCCGCCAATGGCCGGCATACCCTGGACAACGTCCTGGCCGATGCCACCAATGCCACCGCCACGGCCCTGGCTGCGTTGGCATTACCCTACCCGGCGGAGCAATCGTTCAAGGCCGAAGCGCGGGTCAACTTCCCTTGGCCGATCTTCCCTCACCCAAAGGGCAAGGACTTTGTCGATTTCGACGAAGACCTGCAGGTCAATGACATCATCAACGCAACCCGGATCGGCTACCGCGATATCCAACTGGTCAAACGTTACTCCACCGTCGGCATGGGCCCGTCCCAGGGCCGTCACTCGGCGTTGCCCACGGCTCGCCTGGTCGCGGCTTCGACACAGCGCAGCATCAGTGAAACCGGAATAACCACTGCCCGCCCACCCTTCGAGGCAGAGAAACTGGCCCACGTCGCCGGACGGGCGTTCGACCCCTTCAGGCAAACACCCATGCACGCACAGCATCTGGCTGCCGGCGCGAAGATGATGCCTGCCGGCATCTGGCAACGCCCTGCCTACTACGGCAAGGCCAGCGAACGCGAGCGGTGCATGCAGGAAGAAGCACTGCACGTACGCACCAAAGTCGGCCTGATCGATGTGTCCACGCTCGGTGGCCTGGATGTGCGCGGGCCGGACGCCGGCGAGTTGCTCAACCGCCTCTACACCTTTGCCTTCCTCAAGCAACCGGTGGGCCGCTCACGCTATGCGCTGATGACCAACGAGCAAGGGGTGGTGATTGACGATGGTGTCTGCGCACGCTTCGCCGAGCAGCACTTCTACGTCACCGCCACCACCAGCGGCGTCGATCGCATCTACCAGCAGATGCTCAAGTGGAACGCCCAATGGCGCCTGAACGTCGATATTGCCAACGTCACTGCGGCCCTGTCGGCCGTGAACCTGGCCGGGCCGGATGCGCGCAAGGTATTGCAAACGCTCTGCACCGACATTGACCTGTCCAGCGCGGGCTTCCCTTACCTGGGGGTGCGCCAGGGCACGGTCGCCGGCATCAAGGCCCGCGTGCTGCGGGTCGGCTTCGTCGGTGAACTGGGCTACGAGATTCACGTGCCGTCGCGCCATGGCGCGGCCCTCTGGCAGGCTCTGATGAATGCCGGCAAGGACTACGACATCCGCCCCTTCGGCGTCGAGGCGCAACGCCTGCTACGCCTGGAAAAAGGCCATGTGATCATCAGCCAGGACACCGACGGCATGACCCATCCCGACGAGATCGACATGGGTTGGGCGATCAACCGGACCAAGCCATTCTTCGTGGGCCGCCGTTCACTGGACATCCTTCAAGCACAACCGGCAAAACGCAAACTGGTCGGTTTCACTCTACCCAAGGGCAGCCCTAAACCACTGGAAGGCCACTTGGTACTGAACGGCCCCGACATCAGCGGCAACGTCACCTCCTGCGAACACTCGCAGACCCTGGGGCAGATCATCGGCCTGGCCTATGCCGCACCCGAGCAAAGCACACCAGGGCAACAGATTCCCATCCGCGTCGACGGCGGCCTGGTGGTTCAAGCCACAGTGGTGCAGCTACCGTTCTTCGACCCCGCCAACCAGCGCCAGGAGCTCTGAGCCATGTCTAACCTGCACGCACAGCCCTTACTCGATGTTGGCGCCCTGCAGCAGTGCGCCTTGATTGACCTGACCGCGCTGCCCCGCATCGGCTTTCGTGGCACGCACAGTGCCGACTACTTGCGTGTACGCGGTTTCGAGCTGCCCGAAGCGCCCAACCGCGCCGTCCTCCAGGCCGACGGCAGCCAGGTCGCGCGCCTGTCCCAGACCGAGTACCTGCTGCTCGGTGGCCTGGCCGACCAGGGTCAACGCATTGCCGATGAGGAAGTCAGTTGGGAACTGGACCACAACGCCAACTACCTGCTGCCACGCCAGGACAGCCACGCCTGGCTGCAACTGAGCGGCGCCTGCATCAGCGAGGTCATGGCCAAGCTCTGCGGGGTCGACCTGCGGCCCGAGGTGTTTCCCGTCGGTGCAGTGGCGCAGACCTCGGCGGCGCGAATCAACGTCATCGTGATCAACCTGGGCCCCGTCGGCCTGCCCTGTTTCCAACTGCTGTGCGATCGCGCCTCGCTGGCCTACTTCAAAGATGCCGTGCTGGACGCCATGAGTGAGTTCAACGGTGCCTTGCTAGCGCCTGAAGTGTTGATGGATTAAGCCGCACACGGGCTTGAACGAGGTACAACGCCCGGGTCGCCACCGCTGGCTGACCCGGCTACCCGACGCGCAACACCACTGGAGCTGATGATGCCAAGCCTTGAAAAGGAAACCGACTACAGCGTACCAGCGCTGCAACGTGGGCTCAGTGTGCTGGGGTTGTTCGACGCTCACACCCGCTCGTTGGGTATCAACGACATTGCCGAACAGCTTGGCGTAAGCAATTCGGCAATCTACCGCATCCTCTACACGCTAACCGACATGGGCTACCTGAAAAAGTACAACAATCACTATGAACTGGGCGCCCAGGTCATCTCCACGGGGTTCAGCTACCTGGCCAGCCGCGACATTGTCGAAATCGCCATGCCGCACCTCAATGCACTGCGTGACAGCACGTCCCTGTCATGCCACTTGAGCACCCGGGAAGGCACCGACAGCCTGTACCTCTACCGAGCCTTTGCCGCCCAACGCTTATCAGTGAACATCCCGATTGGCACACGTATCGCCTGCCATTGCACCGCGATGGGTCGCGTGCTGCTAAGCGACCTGAGCACCGCGCAACTGCGCCTGCTGTACCAGCATGTGCGCCTTGATGACTACCCGGCACCAGCGCCGCGCACCCTGCCGGAACTGGAACAGCTCACAGCCGTCGACCGCGAGCGGCAATGGGTCGTGCATCGCTCGGACTATTCGACGGCTATCGCCACCGGCGTACGTGATCACACCGGGCGTATCAGCGCAGCAATCAACCTGTCCGGCCCCGATGCGATCATGGACCCGGACGGCACGCAGGCACGCTTTACCGAGTTGCTGATGCACTGCGCACTGAAGATCAGCGAAGAGCTCGGCTATCGAAAGGCAAACACCCCGCAGGGTATCAGCACACCGGGCACACTCTAGGCTCTGTACGAAAAGCCTTGATACTCGGTGATGCTGCGTTGAAAACAGCCTCGGAATGCTCATTTACAACCCGTAAACTCCGCTTCCTCGGCTGTTTTCGCCTTGCCTGACCTTCGTCTCAAGACTTTTCTTGCAGACCCTAGGCCGCATCCCGTTGCCGGGCATTGCTACTCACCTCAAACAGCCCTACCAGCTTCTGCAGCTTGTTGGCATCGAGCCTGACGGTTTCCGCGCTGGTCTGCAGCACGGTGACGGTCTGGCGCATTTGCGCAGACGACTGATCGACCTGCTTGATGGTCTTGCCGTAGTCCAGGCTGCGCTGATTCAGTTGCTGAATGATCGCGAACATGTTTTCCACGGCCTGATGCAGTTGCACGTTTTCCGAAGACGCCTCTTCAGCCAGGCGCAGGCTGTTGTCGACATCCTTGACCCCGTCCTCCATAAAACCCACCGCCTGCTGCGTTTCGCGTTGCAGCCCTTCGACCATCTGCCGGATATCGTCGGCTGCCTTCGAGGTACGTGACGCCAAGGTGCGGACTTCATCGGCGACCACGGCAAATCCGCGGCCATGCTCACCGGCGCGCGCCGCCTCGATCGCCGCGTTGAGCGCCAATAGGTTGGTCTGGTTGGTGATATCGCTGATCAGTCCGGTGATGGTGCCAATCTCACCCATGCGGCTGTCGAGCAACTGGACGCTGGAGGACGAGCGCTCGACGACATTGCGAATCGACTGAGTGCCCTTCTGAACCTCCAGAAACTGCTCTCGGGCGCGGGTGACCACTTCATCCATGGCCTGTTTCATCTGCTCGGCACTGGCCGAAGCCTGCTGGATCTCACCCAACTGGTCTTCGACGATGATCATCATACTGTGCACCGCCTGGGCAACTTCTTCAGAGGTGAGACTGGCCGCCTGGCTACGCCCCAGCATCATCTGATTGGTCTTGCCGACACTGTGGCTGGCCTTGATCACCTGCCCGACGACGGCGTCCAGATGGTCGATGAAACTGTTGATCCAGCGCCCCATGTCACCGGTCTCATCGTTGGCCATGCGCGACGAGTCGAGGCGCTGGCGCAGGTTGCCCTCACCTTCGGCGATGGTTCTGATGACGCCGGTCATTTCATTCAAACGTGCCGCCAGGCGCCTGGGGCCCAACGAACGGAACAACAGCGCCGCAGCCAACATGCTCGACATCTCGCAGAGGTCAATCAGGCCCTGGGAAAGACCGCTGTAATGCTGGATCAGGTAGTTGCAGCCAAACAGGCCTGCCATGGTTGCCAGGTAAGGCTTCATCAGCCCGTAACTCAGCGAGCGGCGGCGGTAGACTTCTTCCAGGTCAGCCTCGCACATCATCCCCCAACGGTCCGGTGAACCGGGCAACTGGAAGGTAACGCCCTTGCCGACCACGGGAATGTGCCGGTAGTCGGAGTAGCCGGGATAGGCGACAAACAGATTGGCGCCGGTGCGGATGGTTTCGCGCACACCAGGGTGCAGCTCCTGGGTCGACGGATCGGTGAAGCGCAGCTCCAGTTCAGTGTGACGCTGCACCTGAACAGTCTTCCAGGGCGTATGCACGCCGCTCTTGAGGTTTTCGCCGTGGGTAAAGGTACCGTCTTCGAAGCGCGAGCGTGACAAGGCGACCCCCGGCTGGATTGCCGGATCGAAGCGCGACTGCACCATGAACAGGTAGTTGTCCCCTGACTCGGCAAAAATGTGCCCGGCCTCACGCTGGATCAAATCACCCAATACATCGTTCGGAACCCGTCCACAGAGGCAGCCGAGTACTTTGCCGTCGACCTTCAGGGGTTGATAGAACATCAGCGTGACTTCGTCATGAAAACGCGACGATGAAGGGCCAATCTGCAACGTCAGTGGGTCGCTGTAGGGGCCGTGAAGGAACGCTGCCTGCAACCCGGCGGCAAGGGCCTTGGCATTGCACGGCGACCGCCCGGCATGGCCATTCCAGGTCGAGGCAATCACCGCACCACTGGGGTCGACGACAAACAGTTCGGAAAAGTCTTCAGCCTGGGCCAGCTTCTCCAGCAACAGGCCCGGGCCAGGCTGGCCACCGTCGCGGCTCAAGGTAGCCGCCAGTTCAGCCAAATGGTCCCACTGCTCCCGCGCCCAGTTCTGCAGCAGCTTCACCCGGGTTTCGGCGATGGCTTCGAATGTCTGCTCAATCACCGGGTAAGCCGATCGATTGAGACGGCAAGACCACTTCATGGCCAGTTTTCCGGTCTTGCCAAACCAGGGCAACCAGCGTTTTTCGGCGGAGGATAACTGCATGGAATTGCTTGATAGCGACATTCACTTCTCCAGCTGCGACATTGGGCATCGAACCTGGAAGCAATTACCACGCCATGTTGAAAGCATGCTAACGATCCAACCTAAAGAAAACTGTCGATTTATGGCATCTATCCGTGCATATCCTCCAAAAAATATAGAATTTACAGCGTAATTTTCCGAAAAAAATAATAGCCGATAGCCCTCACCCGGCACCCAACGCGCAGCGCCAAGGGAGGCCCTTCGCGCATCAAAACGGTGCGTAAAGCGCTCCGCGCTCACTGACGGGGCATATGAAATCCTGAGAGAGGCGAGTCGACGCCATCAGCGTTCGATAATCGCACAAATCCCGTTTTACACGCTCAAGATCAACAGCCCGCCCAGAGATACAGAAGCAGCGGATCACTCTGATAACAACAATCCAGACGCGCCACTTCCCGCCCGGGATGGCCGAAGCATCCGCTGAAATTCCTTCGATCTTTGGAGCGATCGCCATGTTTCGTCATCTTAAAATCCGTACCGGGATGTGCTGGGTACTGCTGCTGTTTGTTCTGGCGCTGCTGTTCTCTACTGTCAACGCGTGGCGAGCAGCCGAACGAAGCGACGCCCATATCAGGGAGCTGCACAGCACTGCGCTGCAGGCCGACAGGCTCAACAACGCCTTGCTGCTGGCCATCCGTGCGAGTGCCAACGTGTCCTCAGCATTCATTGAAGACATCGGCGGGCAAAAGGACGCTGCCAAAGCCCGGCTCGTCCGCTCGGAGGATATCTGGCGTTCCGCCCTGGAAAAGATCGACAACTTTTCGTCCACCCTGTTAACCCCCGCGGACAGGGCCCTGGGCCTGCAGCTTGAAGCCTCGTTCAGCGAGTACGGCAAGGCCATCGAAGGGCAGCGCACAGCGGCGCGGGCGAATGATCTGGCGGGCTATTTCCGCGTCAACGCAGAGGCTTCAACAGCCATGGGCAAACTGCAGGAACAGCGCACAAGCATGATGCAGTCGCTGAACAGCCGCAGTGAAGCGCTGATGGCCGAGGCCAGTGTGAAACTCAAGCACGCGCAGATCACCGCCGGGGTACTGGTGGCCCTGACCGTGCTGCTCGCGGTGCTCTGCTGGGTGTTTATCGCAGGCCGCGTCTTGAGCCCGCTGGAGCGTGCAGGCCAGCATTTCAAACGTATTGCCAATGGCAACCTGCGCGAACCCATTGAGGTCGACAGCCAGAACGAGATCGGCCTGTTGTTCAGCGAACTGCAGCGCATGCAGGAGAGCCAGCGCCACACCATCATCCAGATCAGTACCTCGGCATCGCAACTCGCCGCCGCCGCGACACAACTCAATGCCGTCACCGAAGAAACCAACCGGGGTTTGCAGCAGCAGGACCACGAACTGGAGCAAGCCGCTACCGCCGTGACCGAAATGACGACCGCGGTGGAAGAAGTCGCCCGTAATGCGGTATCGACCTCCGAGGCCGCCACCCACTCCAATAGCCTCTCCGCCCAAAGCCGGCAGCAGGTCAGAGGCACAATCGACGGCACCCAGGCCATGGCCGACGACATCAGGCAAAGCGCCGGGCACATCCAAAAGCTTGCGGGGCAGATTCTGGAGATAGGCAAGGTACTGGACGTGATTCGCAGTATCTCCGAGCAAACCAACCTGCTCGCACTCAACGCGGCAATCGAAGCCGCACGGGCGGGTGAAGCCGGGCGGGGCTTTGCAGTGGTAGCCGATGAAGTCCGTACCCTCGCCTATCGCACCCAGGAGTCGACACGCGAGATCGAGCAGATGATCAGCAACGTGCAAAGCGGCACCGAGACTGCCGTACAGTCAATGCGCTCAAGCACCGAGAAAGCTCAGGCCAACCTGTCCATCACCCAAGCGTGCGGCGAAGTGCTGGAATCCATCTACACGGCGATTGGCGAAATCAATGAACGCAACCTGGTGATCGCCAGCGCTGCGCAGGAACAATCGCAGGTGGCCCGGGAGGTCGATAGCAACCTGTTGAACATTCGTAACCTGTCAATGCAGTCAGCGGCGGGGGCTTCGCAAACCAACGCGGCGAGCAATGAACTGTCGCGCCTGGCGGCAGAGTTGAGTGCGGTGGTCGCCAGGTTTGATACCTAGCACGGGCATCGTACTCACTTTTCCTCCGAAGAAGGCCAAGACAAAGCCCGACGTGATCGTCGGGCTCTTACTACCCGTGCAACGGATTCGTCCTGCCCCTTTCCCGGCCCCTCCTCTCGAGATTTTTATCTCACCACTGATCATCTTTACACCATCTTGATAGATGAACGACTAGCCTAACTAGCATCGCAGGAGGAACACAGGAGGCGTCGCGATGGACTTCGTCTTTCTAGGACTTGGCGTACTGTTCTTTGTCATCCTGGTTGGCTTGGCCCGCGGCTGCGCGGGGCTGAAAAGGGGGCGTTCATGAGCGGCTTCTATCTCTGTGGTGGTGTGGTGGCTTTCGGGCTACTGATCTACCTCATTGCAGCGCTGCTGTTTGCGGAGGACTTCTCGTGACCCTTCAGGCCTGGACACTGCTTGGCGCCTTCCTTGTGGTACTAGGCCTACTGGCATTGCCACTCGCGCGCTGGCTCACCACCGTAATGGAGGGCCGATTCACCCTCGGCTCACGCATTGAGGCGCCGCTGTATCGGCTGGCCGGTATCAAGGCTGATACCGAGATGGGTTGGCTTCAATACACGCTCGCACTGCTGCTGTTCAACGGACTGGGAGGGCTGGCAGCCTACACACTGCAGCGCCTGCAGGGTTTCCTGCCATTCAACCCGCAGGGGTTCGGCGCCATCAGTCCCGATTCGTCGTTCAATACGGCAATCAGCTTCGTGACCAACACTAACTGGCAAGGTTACAGCGGCGAAGCGACGATGAGCTACCTGACCCAGATGCTCGCACTGACAGTACAGAACTTTATGTCTGCAGCCACCGGTATTGTGGTCGTCGTTGCATTGATCCGCGGCTTCGCCCGCCACAGTACCGCCAGTATCGGTAACTTCTGGGCCGATCTCACGCGTGTCACGTTGTGGGTGTTGCTGCCGTTGGCAGTCATCTTTGGGCTGTTCCTTATCAGCCAGGGCGTCATCCAGAACTTCGATCCCTATAAAGAGGTGACGACGCTCGAAGTTATAAATTATCAATCCCCCACGCTCGACGCCGCTGGCCTCCCCGTGCTGGATACGCTGGGCAAGCCCGTGATGCAAGACAATACGAGCAGTACGCAAACCTTGGCGATGGGGCCGGTGGCTTCCCAGGAAGCGATCAAGATGCTTGGTACAAACGGTGGCGGCTTCTTCAATGCCAACTCGTCCCATCCTTATGAGAACCCCACTGCGCTGGCTAACTTTTTTCAGATGATTGCAATCTTCCTGATCCCCACGGCACTGTGTTTCGTGTTTGGCGAAATCGTCGGTGACCGGCGTCAAGGCTGGACCGTATTGGCGGCGATGGTGACGATCTTCGTCATTGCAGTCATAGCGGTTACCCATTACGAACAGCTTGGCAACCCGCAGCTCTCCGCCCTGGGTGTCGACGCGACAGCCGGCAACATGGAGGGCAAGGAAGTACGTTTCGGTATCTCGGCGTCGAGTCTGTTTGCCGCCGTCACCACGGCTGCCTCATGCGGCGCCGTGAATGCCATGCATGACTCCTTTACGCCACTGGGCGGCGCCGTTCCCCTGATACTGATGCAACTCGGAGAAGTCGTGTTCGGCGGTGTCGGCTCGGGCCTGTATGGCATGCTGGTATTTGCCATTCTCGCAGTCTTCATCGCAGGCCTTATGATTGGCCGCACGCCTGAGTATCTCGGCAAGAAGATTGAGGCCTACGAGATGAAGATGGTGGCTATCGCGATCCTGATGACACCGTTGCTGGTGCTCTGCGGGACCGCCATCGCAGTCATGGCCGATGCAGGCAAGATCGGTGTCGCCAACCCCGGTGCCCATGGGTTCTCCGAAATCCTCTATGCCTTCACCTCGGGCGCCAACAATAACGGCAGTGCCTTCGCCGGCCTGTCGGCCAACACACCTTTCTACAACACGATGCTCGCCACCGCGATCTGGTTTGGTCGCTTTGGGGTCATCGTGCCGGTCCTGGCAATTGCTGGCGGCCTGGCGGCCAAGAAACGCCTGGCCGTGACGGGCGGCACAATGCCCACCCATGGTTTGCTATTCGTCGCTCTTTTGATCGGAACCGTGCTGCTGGTCGGCTTGTTGAACTACGTGCCGGCGCTTGCGCTGGGGCCGGTCGTCGAACACCTGATGCTGTTCAAGTGAGCCGAAAAATGACCCGAAAAACATTCACATTGTTCGAACCAGCATTGATCAGGCCGGCCATTGTCGAGTCCATGTGCAAACTCAGCCCCAGTGTGCAGTGGCGCAATCCGGTTATGTTCGTCGTTTATGTCGGTGCCATTCTCACCACGGGCTTGTGGGTCCAGGCACTTGTCGGCAAAGGCGAGGCCAGTAGCGGCTTCATTCTTGCCGTGACCTTGTGGCTATGGTTCACCGTGATATTTGCGAACTTCGCCGAAGCCTTGGCGGAAGGTCGTAGCAAAGCGCAGGCAGCGTCTCTACGTGACCTCAAAAAGGAAATCTGGGCCAAGAAATTGCGCGAGCCTCGCTATGGTGCGCAATGGCAACTGGCTCAGTCCAGCGACCTGCGCAAGGGCGACGTAGTGGTCGTTGAAGCGGGCGATCTGGGAGGCTCACTGATTCCTGCCGATGGTGATGTGATCGAGGGCGCAGCATCCGTGGACGAATCCGCCATTACTGGCGAATCCGCACCGGTGATCCGGGAAGCCGGTGGCGATTTCTGCGCGGTGACCGGTGGTACGCGTGTGCTCTCTGACTGGATTGTCGTACGTATCACGACCAACCCAGGTGAGACCTTCGTCGACCGCATGATCGCAATGGTCGAAAACGCCAAGCGCCAGAGGACTCCAAATGAAATTGCCTTATCGATTTTGCTGGTTGCGCTGACCATCGTGTTCCTTGGTGTCACGGTAACCCTGCTGCCCTACTCGTTGTACGGTGTTGAGGTCACAAAAGCCGGATCACCCATCACAATCACCGTCTTGGTGGCGCTGCTTGTCTGCCTGATCCCAACGACCATCGCAGGCCTATTGTCCGCAGTGGGCGTAGCCGGCATGAGCCGCATGATGGAAGCCAATGTGATTGCCACCTCGGGACGGGCAGTGGAAGCTGCAGGTGACGTCGACGTATTGCTCTTGGACAAGACCGGCACTATCACACTCGGAAATCGCCAGGCATCGGCCTTCCTGCCAGCTCCAGGCGTCAAGGAATCGGAACTGGCCGATGCTGCGCAACTTGCATCGCTTGCCGACGAAACCCCCGAAGGTCGCAGCATCGCCGTGCTCGCGAAGCAGAAATTCAACCTGCGCGAACGTGACATTCATAGCCTGGGCGCCCAGTTTGTTCACTTCTCGGCACAAACGCGCATGAGTGGCGTGGACATGGGTACCCGGCAGATAAGGAAAGGGGCGGCCGAGTCGATCCATACCCATGTGGCGATGCTGGGTGGCAGTGTTCCCGAGAAAGTGAAAGCCATTGTCGAAGACGTTTCACGTCGCGGCAGCACACCGCTGGTGGTGGCCGACGGGACCAAGGTGCTGGGGGTCATCGAACTCAAGGACATCGTCAAAGGTGGTATCAGAGAGCGCTTTGTCGAACTGCGACGAATGGGCATCAAGACCGTGATGGTGACCGGCGACAATCGCCTCACCGCTGCTGCTATTGCTGCTGAGGCTGGGGTCGACGACTTCCTGGCAGAGGCGACTCCTGAGGACAAGCTGCGACTGATTCGCAGCCACCAAAGCGAAGGTCGGCTGGTGGCAATGACCGGCGACGGCACCAATGACGCGCCAGCGCTGGCACAGGCCGACGTTGCGGTGGCGATGAACTCGGGTACTCAGGCCGCCAAAGAGGCCGGCAACATGGTTGATCTCGACAGTAACCCGACCAAGTTGATCGAAGTGGTGGAGACGGGCAAACAAATGCTGATGACCCGAGGTTCTCTAACGACCTTTTCGATCGCCAACGACATCGCCAAGTACTTCGCGATCATACCGGCGGCCTTCGTCACGACCTACCCTCAACTCGGCGCACTCAACATCATGGGCCTCACGAGCCCAAACTCCGCGGTTCTCTCTGCTGTGATATTCAATGCACTGATCATCATCTTTCTGATCCCGCTGGCCTTGAAAGGCGTCAAGTATCGCCCGATCGGTGCGGCACTGTTACTGCGTCGAAACCTGCTGGTTTACGGCCTCGGCGGCATGATTGTGCCGTTCATCGGTATCAAGCTGATTGACATGACCCTGTCGATTGTCGGCCTCGCTTGAAGGAGCCACAAATGACCGCCCTCCTCCGCCCTGCTTTGACGCTGTTCATCACTCTGTCACTGATAACCGGCCTGGCTTATCCACTGGCCATGACCGGCATCGCCAAGCTGGTCTTTCCCGATCAGGCCGCAGGCAGCCTGATCCAGAAGGAGGGCAAATCGGTCGGCTCCCGTCTGATCGGTCAGGCGTTCGGCGCCCCAGGGTACTTCTGGGGCCGACCGTCCGCGACAAGTCCCATGAGCAACAACGCGAGCGCTTCGAGTGGATCAAACCAAGGGCCGCTCAATCCTGCACTGGCAGATGCCGTAAAAAACCGTATCGAAGCACTGCGTGCCGCCGATCCAGGCAACAACGCAACAGTGCCAGCTGACTTGGTCTACAGTTCTGCCAGCGGGCTCGACCCCCATATCAGCGTGGCTGCGGCCATCTACCAGATGGGGCGAGTCGCGCGTGCGCGCAACCTGCCAGTGGAGCGCGTGCGGTTGCTGATAAACGAATACTCAGAAGGTCCGCTGCTTGGATTTCTTGGCGAGCCGCGGGTCAATGTCCTGGCCCTGAACCTGGCACTCGATGCGACCCGCTAAGTGCTGGCTCATACACGGTGGCCATGATGGACGGACAACGCCCCGACCCGGATCAACTGCTAGCGGTGATTCGCGAGCAAGAGTCGCAGGCAAAGCGCGGTCGCCTGAAAATTTTTTTCGGTGCCTGCGCCGGTGTCGGTAAAACCTACGCAATGCTCGCAGCGGCCCGTATGGCAAAGGAGCAAGGTGCTGACGTACTGATCGGCGTGGTCGAAACCCATGGGAGAGCCGAAACGCAAGCGTTGGTGAACGGGCTCGACCAACTGCCACTCAAGCAAGTCGAATACAAGGATCGTTTGCTGACCGAGTTCGACATCGACGGCGCTCTGGTGCGCAAACCAGGACTTATCCTGATCGACGAACTGGCACACTCCAACCTTGCAGGCTCCAGGCACCCCAAGCGCTGGCAGGATGTAGAGGAGCTCCTGCAATCAGGTATTGATGTCTGGTCGACAATGAACGTTCAACACCTTGAGAGCCTGAACGACATTGTCGGCGGCATCACCGGTATCCGCGTGTGGGAGACCGTACCCGATCATGTCTTCGACTCGGCAGATGAGGTTGTTATCGTGGACCTGCCGCCCGATGACCTGCTGCAGCGGTTGAGGGAAGGCAAGGTCTACATGGCTCACCAGGCTGAACATGCGGTACAGAATTTTTTCCGCAAGGGCAATCTGATAGCGTTGCGGGAATTGGCGCTACGCCGAACGGCCGACCGGGTTGACAACGAGATGCTGCACTACCGCCAAAACGGTGCAGTACAACCCGTTTGGGGAACACGCGACTCTTTGCTGGCCTGCATCGGCCCTGGCGAGCGCACCGAAAAAACCGTGCGTTCGACGGCACGTCTGGCAGCTCAACTCGACGTGCCATGGCACGCTGTCTATGTCGAGACACCTGCATTGCAGCGCCTGCCAGACGACGCCCGACGTCGGGTGCTGCGCACGCTAAAACTCGCCCAAGAGTTGGGAGCGCACATTTCGACCTTGGCCGGACAAGATATTGCCGACACCCTCGTCAAGTACGCACGCCAACATAACCTCTCCAAAGTGGTGCTGGGTCGTGACGACTCGAAAAGGCGCAGCCCCTGGAAAAGGATGCTGGCAGATCGGATCGGCGAACTGGGAACCGACCTCGATGTGGTGCAGATTGCGCTCCCTGCGGTGCAACGTACACACACTCAGAACACAAGTTCCAGGAGTGAAAAGCGCGTTGCCTGGCCTGACTATGCCATGAGTGCTGCAATTTGCCTGGCTACAGTCTTGATTGCTACACCTCTGTCCCACGTGTTCGAGCTGACCAACATTGTGATGCTGTTTCTGCTCGCCGTCGTTATTGTCGCTGTGCGTTACGGCCGTGGCCCGGCGGTTCTTGCCGCCTTCCTCTCGGTGGGCTCGTTCGATTTTTTTTTCGTCCCACCGCGTTTTTCGCTCGCCATCAGCGATATCCAATACCTGGTGACCTTCGGCGTCATGCTGGTTGTTGCACTTGTCATAGGTCAGATGACTGCGGGCCTGACCTACCAGGCACGGGTTGCGCAACGGCGTGAAGACCGCATACGGGCGCTGTACGAAATGTCTCGGGATTTGTCTGCTGCGTTAATGATCGAGCAAGTGGCAGAGATCGGGACGCGTTTCCTCAATGCCCAATTCAGCGCACGCTCGGCACTGCTCGTCGCAGATGACAACGATAAACTCCAGATATCAATGCCCCCGAACGACGCACCTGAGGTCGACTCTGCTATTGCGCAGTGGTCTTTCGACAGAGTCGAAGCCGCCGGATTCGGAACCGATACACTTCCGGGGAGCCCGACACTCTATCTGCCGCTGTCAGCGCCGATGCGAGTGCGCGGAGTGCTGGCCGTGCAGCCTCGCGACACAACACGCTTGGCCGTTCCGGAACAGCGACGCCTGCTCGATACCTGTGCGTCACTCTTGGCCATCTCGCTCGAAAGAATCCACTACATCCATGTCGCTCAGGACACGACAATACAGATGGAGTCGGAGCGACTGCGTAATTCGTTGCTCGCTGCAATCTCACACGACCTGAGAACCCCTCTGGCAGCAATGGTCGGTCTGGCAGAGACACTGATACTCACCAAGCCTGTGCTGACTGGCGAGCACATTGAGATTGCCCGCGCGATTCGTGAGTCCGCTCAGCGCATGAGCACACTGGTCAATAACCTCCTCGACATGGCTCGACTCGAATCCGGTGCCATACAGCTCAACCTCCAGTGGCAGCCCTTGGAGGAAGTAGTGGGCAGTTCGCTGAGGGCCGCTCGCCCGGCCCTGGGCACACGTGCAGTTCAGGTAGCACTTCCCGAAGACCTGCCGTTGGTGAACATCGATGCGGTGTTGATCGAACGCATTCTAGTGAACCTGTTGGAGAACGCCAGCAAGTACACGCCTCCTGAAAAACCCATTCGAATCGGTGCTGCGGCCACCGATGATACCGTTGAGTTGTGGGTGGACGACTACGGTCCTGGAATACCGCAGGGTCAAAATGAGGCCATATTCAGCAAGT
Source organism: Pseudomonas sp. HLS-6 TE3448 (assembly GCF_053629555.1). NCBI lineage: Bacteria > Pseudomonadati > Pseudomonadota > Gammaproteobacteria > Pseudomonadales > Pseudomonadaceae > Pseudomonas > Pseudomonas sp. HLS-6 TE3448. The sequence continues at coordinate 4,465,605 of NZ_JBRJIO010000001.1, forward strand.
TTGAGCGCGGTAAAAAGGAAAACGCCGAACCTGGCGTTGGCTTGGGCCTGGCCATAAGTCGTGCCATCGCCAAGGCGCATGGTGGCAATGTCCATGGCGTCACGCGTCCAGATGGCGGCGCACGTTTCACCTTGTGCCTGCAACGTGGCGAGCCGCCAGTCATTGAGCCGTTGTCCGATCTGCCTGACGAGGGCCAGTCATGAACGAAACGCCGCTGCATGTTCTGATCGTCGAAGACGAGGCCGACATCCGGCGCTTCGTTCGCATGGCGCTTCAGGGTGAAGGCCTGGTGGTACATGAAGCGGATACGCTTGCCCGCGGCCTGATCGAGGCAGGGACGCGCCGCCCCAACCTCATCGTGCTGGACCTGGGGCTTCCTGACGGCGATGGCGTCGACCTCATCCGCGACCTGCGAACATGGTCAGAAGTGCCAATCATTGTGTTGTCGGCACGTAGTGCCGAAGCCGCCAAAATCCTTGCACTGGACACCGGCGCTGATGACTATCTGGTGAAGCCATTTGGCACCGGTGAACTGCTGGCACGAGTCCGGGCACAATTTCGCAGGAGTATGAAGAGCGCCGAGGGCGCCTCTATCGTGAGCTTTGGTGACGTTCACGTTGACATGGAAAGGCGCGTAGTGACGCGCGCTGGCATGCCTGTGCACTTAACGCCACTGGAGTACCGCCTGCTGGTTCATCTGTGCACCCACCCAGACCGTGTACTGACCCACCTCCATTTGCTCAAAGCGGTATGGGGGCCTGCACATGCAGCAGACACACAGTATTTACGGGTGTTCATGGGAGGCTTACGAAAGAAAATCGAAGCGGATCCTTCGCAGCCATCCCACCTGATCACTGAAACAGGCATCGGTTATCGCTTTGTCCCTTGAGAGCCCTTGATGATGGAGCAAGCCCGCGAGGCCGCTATCCCGCGTGCCTCAGTGAGGACCATGCATACTGGTCGAGCCTTGCGTCAGACGCTTGAGCACGACCACCATCAAGCCGCCGACCGTCAACATCGCCGCGAGAAACAACGGATAGGCAATCCACCAGGGGACGCCCGAGGTCATCATGCTGAATTCGGACATGCCACCAACGCTGGCGATCAGGTTGAGTGGCAAGAAGACCACATTGATCAATGTGAGTTTGCGCAACAGGTTGTTCATGCTGTTGTTCATCAGATTGCCACGTGCATCGATCAAGCCGGAAAACACCCTCGAATAGATTTCCGCTTGCTTGCTGCACTGGTTGTTTTCGATGATCAAATCGTCGATAAGCGCGATTGCCTCAGCGCCAAAGTGCTCTTTCTCGGCATGGTTGCGCAGGCGAGTCAGGACCGCGCCGTTGCTGTGAATAGCGTTGATGTAGTAGATCAGGCTCTCACTGAGGTTGAACATCTGAATCAGATGTTGGTTCTCCATGGAAGCGTTGAACTTTTTTTGCAACTCTCGGGCAACCATCTTGATGACCTTCAGGTGATCGAGATAGTGATGGAGGTTGTTGAACAGCATGTCCAGCAACACATCCAGTGGTGTGTGCAAGGGTTGCCGATCACCCAGCCCGCTCAACTGTGAGTCATCGGTGGCAATTACCAGCAAGCGCGTTTTCGAGAACAGCAATCCGAATGACGACACCTCGAAAGCGAGGCTTTCGGCACCCGAGTAACTCTCTGGACGCTTCCAGATCAAGAACAGGTTTTCCGGGTGAAACTCGATGCGCGAGACCTCGTCCGGATCCAGTGCAGAAGCCAGCGCGTGATCGTCCAGCTTGAAATCGCTTCGCAGCAGATCCCGTTCAGCAACATCGGGATTGCTGAACAACATCACTTCGGCATCGATGCGTTCAACCGGTATCAGCGCCCCATGGGCGAGTTGAAAACTCTTGATCACTTCTGTCCTCTACTGCTATCGACTACGCAAGCTCGGTATATAGCAGGGTTTGCCAGAGAACACCTACTCACCACGCCTGACCGCGACGCTTGAGTTCGAGGCGGCGGATAAACTCTTCCAGGATCAGCGCGTAGAGATCGTCTTGCAAATAGGCATCTTCAATACCCGCATCCAGGTTGGGATTGTCATTGACTTCGATCACCACCACGTTGTCACCCGATTGCTTCAGGTCGACGCCGTAGAGACCGTCTCCGATCAAGTTCGCGGTCTTCACCGCCAGATCAACCACTGCACGTGGTGCCTCATGTACCGCCAGGGTGCGGCACTCACCATTTACATCCTGGCCTTTGGCTTTGTGGTTGTAGATCTGCCAGTGTCCCTTGGACATGAAGTACTGGCAGGCGAATATCGGCTTGCGATTGAGCACCCCAATCCGCCAGTCATACTCGGTGTAGAAGTACTCTTGGGCGAGCAACAGCACCGAATGCTCAAACAACTGTGCGGTAGCTTCCAACAGCTCTTCCTGGCTTTGCACCTTGATGACCCCGCGTGAAAAACAACCATCGGGGATTTTCAGCACCAGGGGAAAGCCCAAGCGCTTACTCACCAGTTCAAAATCCTGAGGCCTATCCTTGTAGAGAATTTCGGTAGCCGGCATCCCCAGCTGGTGGCTCTTGAGCAGATCCGTCAGGTACACCTTGTTGGTACAGCGAAGGATTGACGTTGGATCGTCCATCACCACCAGACCTTCGCTTTCTGCCTTCTTGGCAAAGCGATAGGTGTGGTTATCGATACTGGTAGTTTCGCGAATCAACAGGGCGTCATACTCGGCGATGCGCGAGTAGTCTTTCTTTTCGATCAGTTCGACATCAATGCCCAGTCCTTTGCCAACCCGGATAAATCGCTCCAATGCTTTGCTGTTGGAAGGTGGCAACGCTTCTTGCGGGTCATGCAATATGGCCAGGTCATAGCGTGCCACCCGCCGTGATCGCGGTACTCGCCAAATCTTGCGACTGAAACGGTCCAACGCGTTGGCAAACTGATCTTCCTGATCTTCACGCAGTTTGTGTAACGCGCCAAACTTAATGCCTTCAATGCGCCAGTTCGTGCTTTTACGAAACTCGACGTGAAGAATCGGGCAGGGAAATATTTCGAATATTTGCCGTGCCAGCTCCTGAAGCGGTTCCAGGTTGGTCGTACCAAAGTACAGGGTTAGGGTGAACCCCTCGGCATTACTGTAAACGTGGTTAATCAATGCCCTGTCGATTGTTCTTCCGAGGTCATCAAGTGCTACACCGTACAATGACTTACGGGTCAGCTCGCTCATCGTCCGTACGGAGGGAATTACCTTATGACCGCGCGCTTCCGCCAATAATGAGCAGTAATAACCGTGCCCCAGGTACTTGTAGCTGCGGCACAGGTTAATTACTTGAACACGTTTTCCGCCTTCACTTTCCAGGTTTTTTTCGAGGTACTCCTGAGCCGTCATCAGGTCGTCACTTGGAAAATAAGAAGCCCAGTCATCTTTGCGTTCGACAATAATAACCAACTGACTGGAACCCTGTACCAGGCCAGATGAACAATTCAGTCTCAGCATTGCCGCCAACTGCTTTTTCTCTGATACTTCACGCACATCACGTTGTGCTACTGACATTTGAAGAAGTCCGCTGAAAAACAAGTTCCTGTCTATTAAACACGAGCCTTTCAGAAAGTCTCGTTTCGTTACGTAACTTTTACGGCGGCTATATGAACCTGCTATTTCGCAACGCTACACAAGAAGACTTGAAGCCCCTGCTGGCGCTGGAAAACCAGTGTTTTACCTCTGACCGACTGACGCCACGCAGTTTTCAGTGGATGATCAGCCGCGCCCACGCCAGCTTGATCGTCGCGCAGGTGGGCAGTCAGTTGATGGGGTACTGCCTGGTGCTGTTTCATCGCGGCACCTCCCTGGCCCGACTCTACTCCATAGCCATTGCCACCCACAGTCGAGGCATGGGCCTGGGGAAACAGCTGCTGGACCAAGCTGAACAATGTGCCCTGGCGCACGACTGTGCCTACATGCGCCTGGAAGTCAGATCGGACAATCCTGTCGCTATCACGCTCTATGAGCGCAACGGATACCGCCGTTTCGCCGAGGTCAACGACTACTACGAAGACCATGCGCAAGCGTTACGCCTGGAGAAGCGGATCCTGCAGCATCGCGAAAGCCGTATGGTTCCGGTGCCCTACTACCAGCAGACCACTGACTTCACTTGCGGGCCGGCCTGCCTCTTGATGGCCATGTGCGCGCTGCAGCCGAACCGCTTGGCCGAGCGCACGGAGGAGCTGCAGATTTGGCGGGAGGCCACCACCGTTTTCATGACCTCGGGTCACGGAGGTTGCAGCCCCCAAGGGCTGGCGCTGGCGGCATGGCGCCGAGGGTTTCGCGTGCGCCTGCAGGTCAGCGTTGACGGTCCGTTGTTTCTCAACAGCGTACGCAACAAGCATAAAAAGGAAGTCATACGTCTGGTACACGAAGCGTTCTGCACTGAACTACAGCACAGCGATGTACAACAAATCAGTGGCAACCAGTTGGATCTGGCACGTGTTCTGCGCGACGGAGGCCAACCCTTGGTCCTGATCAGCAGTTATCGCCTGACGCGCTCGAAAGCCCCACATTGGGTGATCGTCACAGACTGCGATGAAGATTTCGTCTACCTGCATGACCCGGACATCGATCACAGCCAGCACCGACAAGCACTCGACTGCCAGCACCTGCCTGTCAGCCATGCGGCATTCGACAAGATGTGCGCCTTTGGCAGCAACAAGTTGCGCGCATACGTAATCCTTTACGCTCGAGAACACGCCTGAAGCAGCCCCTAAGGCGTAATAGAAGACTAAAGTAAGTAGACAACGCAGAGTTTTACGGATTTTTTACGGTCACCAATCGGATCTGCAACGATACTGGCGCCCGCAAAAATGGCAGCGCTTGTCGATTTCCCTCGCGACAGCTCACCTGATCGTCTTCATCACTTTGGCGTTTCCGGGCACCTTTCGTCTGCTAGCGTAAACCCAGCGTAAATGAAAGAACCCAGCACAAGGTACCCGGGAGCAGGCCGAGGGCAGTACGCGTTTTTTCAGCATCCTCATTTTTCGAGAAACACCCAGTGAGCCAATCAGCAACCCAAGTAACCGAAAATTCACATGCAAAAACTTCAGCCGCAGGCCTGCTGGTCGCGGCAGTAGGCGTGGTGTATGGCGACATTGGCACCAGCCCCCTTTACACCCTCAAAGAGGTATTCGCAGGGCACTACGGGGTACAGGCCAATCACGACGGTGTGCTTGGGATACTGTCACTGATCTTTTGGTCGTTGATCTGGGTGGTGTCGATCAAGTACGTGCTGTTCATCCTTCGCGCCAACAACCAGGGAGAAGGCGGCATCATGGCGTTGACGGCGCTGGCCCGTCGCGCCGCTACACCCTACCCGCGCTTGAGCAGAATGCTGGTCCTGCTTGGATTGTTCGGTGCCGCGCTGTTCTATGGTGACAGCATGATTACCCCTGCAATTTCGGTACTTTCCGCTGTAGAGGGGTTACAACTGGCGTTTGACGGAATTGAGCACTGGGTCGTGCCGTTGTCCCTGCTTGTTCTGGTTGCGCTGTTCTTGATACAGAAACACGGTACCGCACGAATTGGCATCCTGTTTGGTCCGGTCATGGTGCTTTGGTTTCTGGTTCTAGGTGCACTGGGAATCTACGGCATCGTGCAGCGACCCGAAGTGCTGCATGCGCTCAACCCCGCTTGGGGCGTACAGTTTTTTATCGTTCACCCCGGGATCGGCGTCGCCATCCTCGGCGCGGTGGTGCTCGCGCTGACCGGCGCCGAAGCACTGTATGCAGACATGGGACACTTCGGCCGCAAGCCGATTGCTCGCGCGTGGTTCATGCTGGTACTGCCAGCCTTGGCGTTGAACTACTTCGGCCAAGGCGCATTGATCCTGGGGAATCCCGAGGCCGTACGCAACCCGTTCTATCTGCTGGCACCGCAATGGGCTCTGCTGCCAATGGTCGGGCTCTCTACGCTGGCAACCATCATCGCCTCGCAAGCGGTCATTTCCGGGGCTTTCTCCCTGACCCGCCAAGCCATCCAGCTTGGCTATGTTCCCCGCATGTTCATCCAGCATACCTCCAGCCAGGAGCAAGGGCAGATTTACATCGGCATGGTGAACTGGGCACTGATGGTGGGCGTCGTGCTGCTGGTCATTGGTTTTGAATCGTCCAGTGCTCTGGCCGCGGCCTACGGGGTGGCTGTGACGGGTACCATGTTGATCACTACAATCCTGTCCGCCGCTGTCGTCCTGCTCCTCTGGAAATCGCCTCGCTGGCTGGCGATCCCGATGCTGCTTGGTTTTCTACTGGTGGACAGCCTCTACTTCGCAGCCAATGCTCCGAAAATTTTTCAAGGTGGTGCTTTCCCCGTCATCGCGGGCATTGCCCTGTTCATCTTGATGACGACCTGGAAGCGTGGCCGCAAGATCATTGTCGAGCGGCTGGACGAGACGGCCCTTCCTCTCCATCTATTCATTGACAGTCTCCACTCACAGCCCCCACATCGAGTGCAAGGTACTGCCGTCTTCCTGACTGCCCGCACCGACGCTGTCCCCCATGCCCTTCTGCACAACTTGTTGCATAACCAGGTGTTGCACGAACAGGTCGTGCTGCTCACCGTGGTGTCTGAAGATCGTCCGCGCGTGCCTGCAGACAAGCGGTTTGAGGTCCAGGCATATGGCGCCGGATTCTTCCGGGTAAACCTTCATTTTGGCTTTATCGAAGAGCCTGATGTACCTGCGGCACTGAACCTCTGCCACTTGCCTGAACTGGATTTCAGCCCGATGCGTACAACCTACTTCCTGAGTCGTGAAACGGTCATCCCTACCAAGCGTATCGGTATGGCACGTTGGCGAGAGTACCTGTTCGCTTTTCTTCTGAAGAACGCCAACAGCAACCTGAAATACTTCAATCTACCGCTGAATCGGGTGATAGAACTCGGCACTCAGGTTGAGATGTAGGGTTACTACCGCGGATCAGGACACCTGCCTCGGGTGGTCAAATGACGTGCGATTTCGCACTAGCCAATTGCACTGCCCAGGCACCTCAATCTTCTGTCAGCTCGCAGACCCCTTTCGCCCCGTCCTTGCTGCTGTACGAGACAGAGGGTGTGCCATCGCGGTCGATGCTCAACGAGATGGTGATACCTTGGCCAATGGCTTCATAGCTATTTTCATTCAGCGTCTTCAGTTTGCCCTCTTCGCCATTGATGTAGATCGGCCCGCCTTCATCGGCGTGAACATCAATACCCCCTGGGCACGTGGCGTTCACCAATGGAATGTCGGCTTTCACGAACCCGACCATCGCGAACAGGGCAAGGCTCAACAGTACTCGCTTCATGGTTGCCTCCTCGGACCGGCGCTATGCCGTGACGTCTATGAACAGACTAGCCCACGGCATCCGCATGACGGCAAGGCCGGCTTACTCGATCAAACTCTGGGCTGCCCCGGACAGTTGCCGCTGCCCACTCAAGCCCACCATGACCCGTTCGACGATCTGCATGCGTTGCTCTGCGGCGCCGCGGATCTCGTCCATGGCGCGCAACGCGACGCTGGCTTGCTCCATGCCTGAACGTGTTGAAGCACCAAGCCCCTCAATTCCGGCTCGGGCGTCACCCGCCGATTGTTGCAGTTCGCCTGCAATGGTTTGAATCTGGGCACTGGAGTCGGCGACACGACGAGACAGGTTCCGAACCTCATCGGCTACCACCGCAAAACCGCGTCCATGGTCACCCGCACGTGCGGCCTCGATCGCCGCGTTCAGGGCCAGCAGGTTGGTTTGCCGAGCGATATCCTGAATGCTGCCGACCAACGCGCCAATGCGTACAGACTGCGCACCCAGTTCATTGAAGGTATGGGCGATCGTGCTCATCGACGTGTCGAGTTCACAGAGGATGTGCGAGGACGCCTGAATACTCTCGGCACTTGAACGCACATGCGCACCAGCAGCACGCGCCAACTGGTCGGCGAACTGCATATCGGCCTCGGTCTGGATGATGGCGTCATCAAGCTTTTTCAGCGTCTTCTGCAGCCTGCCGTCGCTCCACAAGGGGGCAATTACGTCGGTTATCGAAGCTGCGGGCGCGGGCTCGGGCTCGTGCACAACCGCTGCCACACCGTTCGGCATGCATTCAACCGGCACCTCAATCACCGCCGCCGGGCGAAAGTGATACAGCAGCCCTGCACACACAAAGCACAGTAACGCCACGCTGCCAAGGGCAGCCTGCTGCACCTCTGATACCAGTAACGCCGTTGCGATCAACACACCTGTCAGTTGCAGGATACCGGCGAGAAATCCACGACTCATCGTGACCGACTCCATGACCAGCGGTTTGAGTGGGCACTGCAGGGTGTGAAACAGGCAGATGACGTTATCGATAGCGCAGGCGGAACCCCGTTAAGCGTCACTCGGGAAGAAGGTATCGAAATCATAGGGCGCTCTTATTGTTCTTTATCCCACGATAGAGGCTGCAAGTAGTGGCAGTCCAATATTAGGTGGGTCTGACGCCATACCTGAAAAGTATCGTCACCATGACGAACTGTTACTCAATGGGGAATAGTCTTTTACAAAACCTCGGTATTCAGAAAACGTTCATTTTCGGCAAGATGCCGGAAGATCCGTGCACACGGACGAAAAGAAGAACAATGTTTCAACGCCAACGCGCCTTCCAGGGCCAAACGCGGCGTACTTGTCTGCCATTTCCACAAGACCATTCATAACAATCTCAAACCGAGTGTCTGTCAGACATTTTGTGCAGAGGGGCGACCGAAAGATGAATCACCTGAAAAATGGCGTACTGCTATTGGCCGTGTCCGGTGGGCTGGTACCACTGGCCAACGCAGCACCCTTCGTTAGCGACCAGGCCGAAGCCAAAGGCATTGTCGAAGACAGCAGCCTCAAGGTGCTGCTACGCAACATGTACTTCGATCGCGATGGCAAGAACGGCGGTGACACACGCCGCGACTGGACCCAGGGGTTCATGGCCAACTTCAGCTCCGGCTACACCCAGGGCACCGTCGGTTTTGGTGTCGATGCCTTCGGCTACTGGGGGATCAAACTTGACGGCAGCTCAGGCCAGACCGGAACCGGCAACCTGCCGGTTAACCGCGACGGCAGCCCTGAAGACGAGTTCGGCCGCGCCGGTGGCGCGCTCAAGATGCGCGTCTCCAAGACCGAGCTGAAGTTTGGCCAGATGCAACCCACCGCCCCTGTGTTCGCCGCAGGTGGTACCCGACTGTTGCCGCAGACTGCCACCGGCTTCTCGCTGATGAGCAGCGAGATCCAGAACCTTGATCTGGAAGCCGGGCATTTCTACGCCGGCACCTCCAATGCCACCACCAGTTCCAGCGGCGGCCTGTGGGCCACCTATGCCAACGTCGAGACCAGCGATGTCGATTACCTCGGCGGACGCTATGCACTGAACGACAACCTCGGCCTGATGCTGTACGCCTCGCAGTTCAAGGATATATGGCGCCAATACTATGGTGACTTGAACTATCAGTTGCCGATCTCCAGCAGCCAGTCCGTGGCACTGGACTTCAGCCTCTACCGCACACTGGATGAAGGCAGTGCCAAGGCCGGCTCGATCAACAACACCACCTGGTCGGCCTCGGCGGCCTACACCTTCCTGACCGCCCACACCGTTACCCTGGCCTTTCAGAAAGTCGATGGCGATACCCCATTTGACTATGTCGGGTTTGGCGATAACGGCGGGGGGGCTGCTGGTGACTCGATCTTCCTCGCCAACTCGGTCCAGTATTCGGACTTCAACGGCCCTGGCGAGCGCTCATGGCAAGTACGCTACGACCTGAAAATGGACACCCTTGGCGTGCCCGGCCTGAGCTTCATGGCCCGTTACATCAACGGTGACAACATCGACGGCTCGCACATGGCGGCAGACAGCGCCTACCGTGCCTATGGCTATGGTGACAACGGCAAGCACCACGAAACCGATGTGGAAGCCAAGTACACCATCCAGAGCGGGCCGGTCAAAGACCTGTCGTTCCGCCTGCGTCAGTCGTTCCACTATGCCAACGCCGACCAGGCTGAGAGCGACAACAATGAAATGCGCCTGATCATCGACTACCCGATCTCGATCCTGTAACCGCTGCACCAGCAGGCGTAACGCGGTGGTTTCTTCCGGTGCAGGAACCCCATCCGGCCGGATACAACCACCGCATCCCCGGCAACACCCTACCGATACCCTCGCAGTCAACCCTGCATCTCACAGCACTTACCCGCCTGCGCGCGGCCGGTGCTTGATCGCGCATTACTGGGCATAAACGTACAAGATATCGATCATGCGTGTTCACAAAACTGATCAGCGTCAACAACCCAGCATAGCGAGCAACAACTCTATTTTTTTGCCATAAATTTGACACACGCCTACACTGTAAGGGAGAGATGACTAAATACCTCCATACTGAGCAGGGTGAGCAGATTGAGTTGGGACAGTGGCGCAATGCGGCAGCACTTTGAAAAAATGCAGGCGGTGCTGTCTGCTGACAACGAAATACTGGACATCGAGGACTACGTCGATCAGTTCCTGCGGACACGCGGCTACGCCCTGACCAACGAAAACAGGCTTCGCGTTGCGATGCGATTGGAGCAAATCACCGAGTGGACCCACTACACCGTCAGTGAGCTGGATCATTGGCTTGATACGTGTTTCAAGGCATAGCAGCACCGAAGCAACGCCACCTCGGTTTATGGAGCGGAACCGGCCAGCAACTGTTGGTTAATGAACATTTGCTCCCGTCCTCGCGCTACCAGCCAACGATGGAAGTCACGGCAGTGGGCATTGTCGAATGCGCCCTTGGCACCCACCAGCAAATACGATGAGGGCATCGGCAATGCGTGTGCAAAGGGCATGATCAAGCGCCCGTCCGCCAGCGCACCGGCGATCATCGAACATTGAGCCAGTACTACGCCCTGCCCCGACAATGCGGCCTGAATCGCCATTGATGACAATGAGTAAACACGGTAGCCGTCACGCAACGACGAGCAATCGACCGCCTGAGCCATAAACCAGTCGCGCCATGACGGCGGCGAAGCGAACTTTGGTAGCCAGTCAATCGACAATAACGGGTAGGCCAACAGATCGGCCGGGGTATCCAGTGGCCGATCATCTTGAATCAGGCCGGGGCTACACACCGGAACGACACAATCGCGAAACAACTCAATGGCATTTTCGGTCGACTCAAGATCACCGTACGTGAGCCGGAAGTCGACTTCGTAGCCATCAGGCGAGGGCTCGGCATGGCTGCCGTCGAGAAACAGATTGAGCCCCGGGTGATCGCTCTGCCACGCGTAAATAAGCGGTGCCAGCCACTCGGAAAGCAACGACGGCAGCGCGCTGATGCGCAAGTTGCTAGCGTTTTTCGAGCGTTCGACCTCTACCTGGGCAATGCGCAGGCTTTCGAATGCCGACGCACAGCTCTCATGGTAACGCTGCCCCGCCGCGGTCAACCGGATACGCTTGCCCACCTTGAAGGTCAGGCTCAGACCCAGGCTATCTTCCAGCAGTTTCATTTGCTGGCTGACCGCACCGGCAGAAATCCCCAGACGCCTGGCGGCCTCGATAATGCCCCCGTAGCGCCCGACCGCTTCAAAAACCTGTAAGGCGCGCAGAGAAGGCAAGTTGTTCATCAGTCTCTCCTAAAGGGTGCTGACGGTTTGATACTTTAGCCCAGCTATACAAAGCAACAGCTTTCAGCATCTTTTCGCAAATTCAGACTCTCGTATGCTGGCCTTGGCACTGCCTCCCCTTCCCCTATCAAAAAAGCAAAAACAAGGAGAGCACCATGTCTATGCGTACTACCCCGTGTGTCGCGCGTTACTCGCCTAACCGATGGGATACCCCACGGGCTTCAGCGTGTACCGACGGGAACAAAAAAAAGCCTGACGTAACAATGCGTAACGAAACCGCGCACCTCCCCACCCCTTGGATTACCCTCCAGCACTCAAACCCCTTGGAACAGAGCCTTGCACCTACGCTGGCGCAGTTTGGCCTGCATATTGCTAATCATGTATATACAAGTACATGCATATCATGATGTATCTGTGCTTTAGCGCCGTACCCTCCGCCCCCTGTAACAGACAAAGGAAAACAACAATGAGAAAATTTGTCCTTGCCACTGTCCTTGCACTGGCTTCCACTGGCGCCCTCGCCAAGGACCTGAGCGTTATTCGCTTTGGTGTAGACCCGACGTTTGCGCCTTTTGAGTCGAAAAACGCTGACGGCGAGCTGGTTGGCTTCGACATTGATCTGGGCAACGCCATTTGCGCTCAGCTCAAGGCCAAATGTGTCTGGGTCGAAACGGCATTCGACAGCATCATTCCTGCGCTCAGGGCGAAGAAGTTCGACGGCGTGCTGTCGGCCATGACGGTCAACGAGAAACGCAAACAGAATGTCGCCTTCTCCGACCGCCTCTACAACTCGCCCAATCGCCTGATCGCGAAAAAGGACAGCGGCCTGCTGCCAACGGTCGAGTCGCTCAAGGGTAAACGTGTCGGGGTTGCACAAGGCACCACCCAGGAAGCCTTCGTCAAGGCCATGTGGGCACCACACGGGGTGATCATGGTCTCGTACCAGAACCAGGATGTGCTGTATCCAGACCTGGTCAGCGGGCGGATCGATGCCAGCCTGACCGATGCGGCCGTGGCCGATATCGGTTTTCTGCAAACACCGAGGAACACCGGTTTTGCATTCGCCGGCGATGCCGTCAAGCACGACGAACTGCTTGGCGAAGGGATCGCGATCGGCCTGCGCAAGGATGACCATGAGCTGATCGAGGCCATCAACGGTGCACTGGCAGAAATGCACAAGAACGGCACCTACGACACCATTCAGAAGAAGTACTTCAGCTTCGACATCTATAACTGAAGACGGCTACAGCGCGCTCAAACGCCTGCTATCCAGCGCTTGAGCGCGCTGTAGATACACAGCCCCTCCCCGAACACTCAAGCCTCGCAATGGACGGCCCACGGCCCCCCATTGCCTACGGAGAGACAGAACATGCTTTTACAGGGCTATGGTTCGCTCATTCTCGACGGTACCTTTGCGACCATCCAACTGGCGTTGCTCTCAATGCTGGTAGCCGTGACGATCGGCCTGGCCGGTGCCTCGGCAAAGCTGTCCAAACAGCGGCTGTTACGTAACCTGGCAACCGGCTACACCACCTTGATCCGCAGCGTCCCTGACCTGGTCATCATGTTGCTGTTGTTCTACAGCCTGCAAATCTGGCTGAACAACTTCACGGAATGGATGCAGGTCGAGCAGATCGACATCAACCCGTTCGTTGCCGGCGTTATCACCCTGGGCTTCATCTATGGTGCCTACTTTACCGAGACCTTTCGCGGTGCATTCCAGTCCGTACCTGCCGGCCAACTGGAGGCAGCCGTTGCCTACGGCATGAGCCGTCGGCAGATCTTTATCCGGGTGTTGTTTCCACAAATGATGCGATTTGCATTGCCGGGCATCGGCAACAACTGGCAGGTACTGATCAAGGCAACCGCCCTGGTATCGATCATCGGCCTGATCGATATCGTCAAAGTGACACAGGATGCCGGCAAGAACTCAATGCAACTGTTCTTCTTCAGCATCATCGGTGCGCTGATCTACCTTGCCATCACCACCGTCTCGAACGGCCTGCTGCTATGGCTGGAGCGCCGCTACAACATCGGCGTCAAGGGAGCCGCACTATGACCGAGATCATGAAGGACTACTGGAAAGCCTACCTCTGGTTCGATGGTTATCAGCTCTCGGGCGTCGCCATGACCCTGTGGTTGCTGGTCGTGGCCATTGCCCTCGGCGGCCTCCTTTCGGTGCCCTTGTCAGTGGCACGGGTGTCGAGAAACCCACTCATCCGCGGGCCGGTCTGGTTCTACACCTATGTGTTTCGAGGAACGCCGCTGTACATCCAGTTGCTGATTCTCTACTCCGGCATCTACAGCCTGCAGATGGTCCGCGAGCAGCCGGTGCTGGATGCCTTCTTCCGCGAAGGGATCAACTGCACCTTGCTGGCCTTTGCCCTCAATACCTGCGCCTACACCACGGAAATATTCGCGGGCGCCATTCGTGCCACCCCATATGGCGAGATCGAAGCCGGGCGGGCCTATGGCATGTCGCCGTTCACCCTGTACCGTCGGATCATTCTGCCTTCGGCACTGCGACGCGCACTGCCGTACTACAGCAATGAAGTGATCCTGATGCTGCACTCCACCACCCTGGCGTTCACCGCCACTGTGCCCGACCTGCTCAAGATTGCCCGCGACGTGAACTCGGAGACCTACTCCTCGTTCGAAGCATTCGGCATTGCAGCCGTGCTGTATGCCCTGATGGTGTTTGCCCTGGTCTGGCTGTTCCGACGTTGCGAAATGCGCTGGCTAGCCTTCTTGAAGCCACAGACTCACTGACCCGCCGTAAGTAATAAGAGAGCATCGAACATGTACAAGCTGAACGTAGATGAACTGCATAAAAAATACGGCGCCCATGAAGTCCTCAAAGGGGTATCGCTCAGCGCCAAAGCCGGCGATGTCATCAGCATCATTGGCTCGAGCGGGTCAGGCAAAAGCACCTTTCTGCGCTGCATCAACTTCCTTGAACAACCGTGCAGCGGACGTATTGCCGTAAACAACGAAGAGATCCGCACCAAGCTGGATATCAATGGGGCCATGCAGATTGCCGACCCTCGCCAGTTGCAGAAAATCCGTACCAAACTGTCGATGGTGTTCCAGCATTTCAACCTGTGGCAACACATGACGGTGCTGGAGAACATCATCGAAGCGCCAGTCCACGTCCTCGGCGTGAAACGCAAGGACGCCGAGCAGCGGGCACGCCACTACCTGAACAAGGTCGGGCTGGATGCGAGCGTGGCAAGCAAATATCCCTCGCACCTCTCTGGCGGGCAGCAACAACGCGTGGCCATCGCCCGGGCACTGGCAATGGAACCGGAGGTGATGCTGTTCGACGAGCCGACCTCCGCCCTGGACCCGGAACTGGTCGGCGAAGTCCTGAAAGTGATGCAGGCCTTGGCCGAGGAAGGCCGCACCATGGTCGTGGTCACCCATGAAATGGGCTTTGCCCGCAACGTCTCCAACCATGTCATGTTCCTGCACCAGGGCCGCGTTGAAGAAGAAGGCCCACCCGGTGAGGTATTGAACCATCCGAAAAGCGAACGCCTGACGCAGTTCCTCTCCGGGCGCTTGAAGTAAGTCGGCACATTCCCCTGCTGGCCACCGGGCAACCTCTGGATGCCCGGGGCCGGCCTATCGATACGAGGCCACCATGCTCGCAGGTTTCCCTAAACATCCCGGTTTCGCCCAGCAACGTGAACAGTTTCTAGCGGCGGCCAACGCTGCCGGCGCACGCCTGAGCGAATACCGCCACCCCTTGCGCGGCCCCTTTGGCGAGCCGCTGAGCACCGACGTTGCCCTGCTCGGTGATCCCCAGGCCAAACGGGTGCTGGTTGCGCTCAGCGGCACTCACGGCGTTGAAGGGTTCTATGGCTCCGACTGCCAGATCAAATGGTTGCACGCACTCGGCAACACGCCCCTGCCTGCTGATGTCGCGGTACTGATGATCCACCTGATCAACCCCTGGGGCACCGCCTGGATGCGTCGGGTCAACGAAGACAACATCGACCTCAATCGCAACCAACTGGACTTCTCTCAGGCACTACCAGACAACCAGGCCTACGAAGCGTTGCACCCTATCTACACCTGCGCCCAACTGCACGGTCCGCTACGGGAGCAGGCTGACGCGCTGCTCAACCAGCGAATTCGCGCCGAAGGCTGGTCAACCGTGATGTCGATTGTCGAGGCCGGCCAGTACCGTCATCCCGATGGCCTGTTCTATGGCGGCCAGTCCCCCGCGTGGTCGAACACCACCCTGCACACGATCTTGCAAACCCATCTGGCTCACAGCGAGGTTGCCATGTGCTTTGACCTGCACACCGGAGCCGGCGACTACGGGCACCCGATGCTGATGACCATTGCCCAGTCTGCCTACCCGGCACTGCACGATGCCCAGGCCCTCTATGGCCCGTGGCTGTACACGTTGATGACCGGAGCCGGCAGCCACAGCGACACCGGCGTAGCGGCAACAGCTACCGGCTACACCTCACAGGCGATCCTCAACGCCCTGCCCCACGTACACCTGATGCCATTCGTCATTGAATGCGGCACCTACCCGGGCGAGCAGGTTCACACCGTGTTGCGCAACGACCAGTGGCTGCACCTGCATGGCAACCTGGACGATAAGGTCGCGGCACACATCAAACGGGAACTGGTCGAGCAGTTCTACCCGGCGGACCCTGACTGGCACGCCGTCGTCTGGCTGCGCACCCAACATATCTGGGAACGAGCCTTGAGTGCGTTACCCAAGATTCACCCCGCCGCCCGTCGCTAAACACAGCGCCTGACACCCTTGTACAAAGCGACGCTCAACATAGCGTCGCTTTGGTTTGCCTGCAAAAAACGATTTAGTTTTTCTAAATCAATAAACAGTTTTAAGCATCTATTCTGACCTTATCAGCGCCTCGTATTCTGGCTTCGCCGAAAGCCTCGCCCTGCCGCACAGGGTGAAAACCAGAACAATAAGGAGAAACCCCATGTTTTTGCGCAACGCTTGGTACGTAGCCGCCAGTGAGGCCGAGTTGGGCGAAGCACTGTACCCCGTCACCCTGCTCAGTGAGCCCGTGCTGCTTTACCGCAAGACCGACGGCACCCCGGTGGCCCTTGAAGACGCCTGCCCCCACCGCAAGCTGCCGTTGTCCATGGGGCGTCGCCAGGGCGATGACATCGAGTGCGGCTACCACGGCCTGACCTTCGACTGTTCCGGCAGCTGTGTCCGTGCCCCCGGCAGCCGACACATCCCTCAGGGCGCCAAGGTTCGCAGCTACCCGCTTGCCATGCGCTACGGCCTGATCTGGATCTGGATGGGCGATCCCGAACTGGCCGACGAAGCTAAGATCTGTGAAGTCCCGGAATGGGGTGATCCGGCATGGGGGCTCAACCGTGGCGACAGTATGGTCGTGCCGTGCAACTACCTGTACGTGACCGATAACCTGCTCGACCCTTCGCATGTCGCCTGGGTACATCAGTCGTCCTTTGGCAATGCCGCGTGCGCCCAAGAGCCCCTGCAAACCCGGGTAACCGATACCGGCGTGATCGTTTCGCGCTGGATGCGCGATGTGGAAGTGGCGCCTTTCTACGCCAAGTTCGTCAAGTTCACTGGCAACTGCGACCGCAAACAGCACTACGAAGTGCACTACCCCGCCCAGGCCGTTATCAAGGCGATATTCACCCCGGCCGGCACGGGCAGCGACGAGGGCGAACTGCACGAGCAGGTGTTCCTGATGAACTCCTACAACTTCATGACCCCCATCGACGAGGAGAACACCCGTTACTACTGGTTCCAGGTACGCAATTTCGACCCCGAGAACCAGGACGTCTCCCGCCAGTTCGATGAAGACGTGCGTCACGCCTTCGCCGAAGATCGTGTCGTGCTCAGCGCCGTCCATCAAGGCATGGCCAACAAGCGCAGCCCCAACATCGACCTGGCCTCCGACTCAGGCCCGCTGCGCTTTCGCCGCAACCTGGAGCAGTTGATCGCCAACGAACAACGTAATGGCCTGATCGCCCGCAGCCAAGCGCAGGCCGAGCACGACAAGACGGAGGCGTGAGATGAACACTCAACCGAAGACGGCACTCAGCGCGCAAGGCTTCAGGGCCTTGCGGGTGATCGAAAAGAGACAGGAAAGTGCGGTCATTACCTCGTTCGTGCTGGCAGCGGACCATGGCACGTGCCCGCCCTTCGTGCCGGGTCAATTCCTGGTGGTTCGCCTGCCCACGGGCAACGGCGCCACACTGCTGCGCAACTACAGCCTCTCAGGCGACCGTAACGACCTGTCGCACCTGCGCATATCCGTCAAGCGCGAGCCTGCGCCCGCTGACCAGCCACAACTGCCACCCGGGCAAGGCTCCAACTACCTTCACGATCAGGTGCAGGTCGGCGATCTGCTCGAAGTCGCCGGGCCTGCCGGCGAGTTCGTCCTCGACGAAAAAAGCACACGCCCCGTAGTGCTGTTAAGCGGTGGTGTGGGCCTGACCCCCATGCTGAGCATGCTCCATCAGCTAAGCCGCCATTCGACCCGCACCGTGCACTTTATCCATGCCTGCGAGAACGGCGCCGTACATGCGTTCCATGATGAAGTACGCCAGTTGGCCGATCGGCGCCCCGGGATCAATGTGCATTTCTGCTACCGCAGCCCGAGCGTCGACGATCAGGCCAACCCGGCGTACCACAGCCAGGGCCTGATCAACCGGGAAACCCTGCAAGCGCTACTGCCATTGGACGACTACGAGGTCTACCTGTGCGGTCCACCACCGTTCATGCAGGCGAACTGGCGCCTGCTGCGCGACCTGGGAATCGACCGCCAGCGTATTCACTATGAGTTTTTCGGCCCGGCAACGGTTCTTGAGAGCGATCAGGAGCGAGCCCCAGCGTCCGTGACGCCAGCCATCAGCAGCCCACCCACAGCGACAGACAACGCCTTGACTGTGCATTTTTTGCCATCTGGCACCCGCGTGGACTGGCAACAGGGCTGTCACTCACTGCTTGACCTCGCCGAGCAGGCCGGCCTGACGCCCTCGTTCAACTGCCGGGCAGGCCTGTGCAACAGCTGCCAGGTCGGCCTCAGGGAAGGTACTGTCGAGTACTTCGAAGAACCGCTGGATGCCCCCATCAACGGCAACATCCTGCTCTGCTGCACACGCCCAACGAGTGCACTGACCATAGAACTGCGCGCGTAGGATCAACACCCACCACTGGTTGGCGGAGAATCGCGTGGGCTACGCTTTCGAGTGCATCGGCGATATCACGCGTGCATGATGGAGCGCGAACCAGCAAGCTTGGCGACAACCCCTTGGGGAAGCACTCCCCTGGCCCCGCACGCCCCTGACCCTATTGTACAAACCCAAGAGAACCCAAAGATGAGCATCTTCACACACGTCACCGTTGGCACGAACGACCTGAACAAAGCCCGCGGCTTTTACGACAAGGCACTGGGTGAACTAGGCCTCAAGCGTATCGCCGACCTGGGCGACAATGGCTCGATCTGGGGCGAAAATTCCCCGGCCTTTTTCGTCCTGAAACCCGCCGACGGCAAGCCAGCCACCGTCGGCAACGGCGTCACCATCAGCTTTGAAGCACCGAGTCGTGCAGCGATCGACGCCTTCCATGCGGCCGCCCTGGCATCCGGCGGTCAAGACGAAGGCAAGCCGGGCCCGCGCAATTGGGCACCCAATGCCTACGCCGCCTATGTCCGTGATCTCGATGGCAACAAACTAGCCGTTTACTGCTTCAAACCGGCTTGATCAACAGCCGTATCAAATGCCCGAAGCACTGCTTCGGGCATTTTTCGTTATGGGCCATGACGATTGATGTGACGGCAAAAAACAAAGCCATTGTAACGCCGCATTTTTCGACCTATCTTATACAAAACCTATACAAGGCTATTAGTCGTGTACAAGATAGAGCAATGGCCCCTGACGCTTTACTTCGACGGTGACTGCCCGCTCTGCGCTCGGGAAATCAAGCTCCTGCGCCGACGTGCTACAGACGCCCGGCTGCTACTGGTTGATATCAGCCGCGACGACTTCGATGCGCCTGCACTGGGTTTCACCCTTGAGCGCATGCAATCAGTCCTGCATGCGCGCTTTGCCAATGGTCAATGGGTTACGGGCCTGGACGCCACCCTCTGGAGCTGGCGAGCGGCAGGCCTGGGTGCGTGGGCCGCACCACTGACATGGCGCCCCATACGGCCACTGTTTGCCATCGGCTATCGCCTGTTCTGCCGCTTACGCCCCCATTTGGCCTGGTTACCTCATCCCGATGGCAGCCGTCGCTGTCGTGACAACCACTGTACGCTGCCGAAGTCGGCATCCGCGCCAGGCAACCCGCATACCCTTCAAACAACACATGGCTGCAAGGAGTCAAAATGAACCTGTCATTAGCCGAGCACTACCGTGAAATTCTCTCCGGCGTCGGCGAGAATCCTGAACGTGAAGGGTTACTGGACACCCCCAAACGCGCCGCCAAAGCAATGCAGTACCTGTGCAATGGCTACACCCTGAACCTGGAGGAAGTGGTTAATGGTGCGCTGTTCGAGTCGGACAACGATGAGATGGTCGTCGTGCGTGACATCGAACTGTACTCATTGTGCGAGCACCACATGCTGCCCTTCATCGGCAAGGCGCATGTGGCCTACATCCCTACCGGGCGAGTGTTAGGGCTGTCGAAGGTTGCCCGCGTGGTCGATATGTTCGCCCGTCGCCTGCAGATACAGGAAAACCTCACAAAACAAATTGCCGACGCCATCCAGCGCGTCACCGATGCCGCGGGTGTGGCCGTGGTCATCGAAGCCAAGCACATGTGCATGATGATGCGCGGTGTGGAGAAGCAAAACTCGGTAATGACCTCATCCGTGATGCTGGGAGCCTTCCGCGAGTCGTGCACCACGCGTCACGAGTTCCTGCAACTGATTGGGCGGCGCAGTTGATGCCAGGACCGGTGCAAGACGGCGTCACACCGACGTCACCTGCACCGCCCCTACCGCTCGACCGTGCTGCGCCTATGCCGCCGACAACGCTCTGAGCAGTAGCGCACCTCATCCCAACAGCGCGCCCACTTTTTACGCCAGACAAACGGCAGCCCGCAGACCACGCAGGTTTTGGCTGGAAGCTCGCTCTTTTTCACAACGCCTCACCGGCATCCAGCATGGCCAGTAACGCCTCGCCACGCTGCCAGAGCGCCTGCTGCTTGTCCTCCGACATGCGTGCGAGGTTTTTATACACCATGGCAAGGCGTTGATTGCGCTGCAGCAGGTCACGGTGACGCATCAGAAAGTGCCAATAGAGCGCATTGAAAGGGCAGGCAGTGCCCGTTGTACTTTCACTGACGTTGTACACACAGCCACTGCAGTAGTCCGACATGCGCTTGATGTACTGTCCGCTGGCACAGTAAGGCTTCGAGCCCAGATAGCCACCATCGGCATGCATGACCATGCCCAGGGTATTGGGCAACTCGACCCAGTCGAAGGCGTCCATATAGACGGACAAATACCAGTCGCACACCTGGCTCGGCACGATGCCCGCTAACAGGGCAAAGTTGCCGGTCACCATCAGCCGCTGAATATGATGGGCGTAGGCATGCTCCAATGTCTGGCCGATGACCTGGCGCATACAGTTCATCCGCGTGTCGCCCGTCCAGTAGAACGCTGGCAGTTGCCTGCTGTTGCCGAAAAAATCAAGGCTGGCATAGGTGGGCATCTGCAGCCAGTAGATACCGCGCACATACTCGCGCCAACCAATCAATTGGCGGATAAACCCTTCGGCAGCATTCAAAGGGATCCTGCCAGACCAGTAGGCAGCCTCTACATCTGCGCACACCTGACGCACATCCAGCAGGCCGATGTTGAGCGCAGCACTGATACGGGCATGAAACAGGAACGGCTCATCCTGGGCCATGGCATCTTGATAATCGCCAAAGGCCGCCAGGCCAAAGTCCAGAAAGTAGTCCCACAATGCCTGCGCATCGGCATGCGTCACGGGATAGTCAAAGGCCTCCAGCGAACCGTAGTGGTCAGTAAAGTGCTCGGCCACCAGCGCAATCACCTCACGGGTCATTGCATCCACGGTAAAGCGCGCAGGCAATGGAGCGCGCTGGTGCTTGGGCAGCGCCTTGCGGTTGTCTGCATCAAAGTTCCAGGCCCCTCCGACCGGGCTGCCGTCGCCATTGATGAGCAGCCCGCTCTTGCGCCGCATCTCGCGATAGAAAAACTCCATGCGCACCTGCTTTTTGCCTTTGGCCCAGGAAGCGAATTCGGCGCGACTACACAGGAAACGGCTATCAACATGCCAGTGGATAGGCAGGCCACTGCACGTGAGCGAATGCTCAAGACGCCAGTCGCCACACTCGGTCAGGTGCAGCGCTTCCGGCTGCAATAGCCCGTGCCAACGGCGCAATTCACCCGGCAGTGAGCCCGTATTATCCGGATCATCCAGAGCGACGTACTGCACACGGAAACCACGTTGGCGCAGCGCCTCGGCAAAGTGGCGCATGGCGCTGAAAACCAACACGATTTTTTGCGGATGATGAGGCACGTGGCGGGCCTCCTCCATCACCTCGGCAAACAGCACCGTATCGCGTTCGGTATCCAGCCCTTGCAGTGAAGGCAGGTCGAAGGACAATTGATCGCCCAGAACCAGGCACAGCCGTCGAGTACCGCTCATACCACAGCGTCCGATGAAAAATGGTTGCGCGCGTTTTTTGCGTCTATCAGGTGTATCCACCCATTCAGCATGCTTCCTGCCTCGAGATCATACGTTTGACAGGCCCAACAGGTGCTCATAACGCTTTACACACCGCCTCAGCCGGGGAAAACCTGTACAATTTTAACTTCTTGTACAAATTTTACATAGCGCTATTGATGACAGGTCAGATCTGTTGCCTGCCTGTAAACACTCATGGAGCCATTAATGTTCAACAGCCGCCTGAAAAAAGCACTCCAAGACCAGAGCGCAGAGCTGTACATGCTGCGCCAACTCATTGAGCAGATGAATCGCGGCATGCTATCGATACGGCTTGATGCGCAAACCCGTATCTGCGATTTCAACCCGCATTTCGCGCAAGCGCTGGGCTACAAAGACGAGCATCTAAGAGGCCGCCCACTGTCCGAAATTGTGCCGCCTTACGTCAGTAAACTGCCCTGCTTTCACGCGTTCAGATCTGCCGTGGAAAAGTTCGAACCGATCAGCGACGACTACCGCTATCTGCGTGCAGATGGCAGCCTTGCTTGGTTGAAATTGTATTGGTTTCCCATTCGCGGCGAAAACGGCGAGCTCTCCCACATTCAGGGCTACGGCAGCGAAGTCAGCCGGACCATTGAGCAGATAAAAGAGAATGAGTCGTTCATCGATGCGCTTATCCGCTCTACTGCGGTAATCCAGTTCAAACTGGATGGCACCGTTGTAACCGCCAACCAGCAGTTCCTCAACGCCATGGGCTACTCGCTCGAGCAGATCAAAGGCAAACATCACCGCATGTTCTGCAGTGCAGAGGACGCTGCATCACCTCAGTACTCGGCGTTCTGGAAAACACTCAACAACGGAGAATACGTCGCTGACCGTTTCAAACGGATTGACAGCCGCGGTCGTGAGGTTTGGCTGGAGGCCACCTACAACCCCGTTTACGACACGGAAGGCAATCTGTGCAAAGTGGTGAAATTCGCCAGCGTCGTCACCGATCAGGTCGCACGGGAAACTGAGGTGAGAGAAGCGGCAGCGGTCGCCTATGACGTCTCATTACAGACCGATGTGAGCGCAGAACGGGGTGCGGCAGTTGTCCAGGAAACAGTACAAACCATGCAGCAGATCGCCGGACAGATGCAATCGGCCACCCATCGAATTGAGGCACTCGACAAGCAGTCACTGTTAATCAGTTCCATCGTGCAGACCATTGGCGGTATTGCCTCGCAGACCAACTTGCTGGCGCTCAACGCAGCCATTGAAGCCGCCCGAGCAGGTGAGCAGGGTCGCGGCTTCGCAGTGGTTGCGGATGAAGTCCGTCAGCTCGCTGGCCGCACAAGCGCGGCAACGGAAGAAATCGTGAGTGTCGTACTGCAGAACCAGACGCTCGCCAGCGAGGCCGTTCAAGAGATGTTCAGCAGTCGGGAACAGGCCGAACAAGGGCTTGCATTAGCCAGCCAGGCCGGCGCCGTGATTGTGGAAATCCAAAACGGCGCCAAGCAGGTCGTTGGCGCGGTTGGACGTTTTGCCAATGAGCTACAGTAATCCGCACCGCCACAAAAGCCTGTTACGATCTGTGGCAGATCAGTTTTCAGGGGGCGCACCATGCGAACATCGGTACCACGGAGGGACTCGCAATCGCCTGAACATCCGGTAACGCCCCCATCGTTGTCTGCAACCGATAGGTAGAAGAAGGAACCTGTGCCTAGAGTGGTTATGAACACTGTACATTAGCGGGTTAAAAATCCGAGGAGCCCGCGAAAGCCCATGAGCACTAAAGGCCAGGTCCTAAATGATTGACGAAACACCTTCGACGCTCCCTTGCCAAGCCTGTAAAGAGGGCAAGAAACTGAATTTCGACTTCAGCATGGCATTCCAGCCGATTATCGATCTTCGCGACAACAGTGTTTTTGCTTATGAGGCCTTGGTACGCGGTACCGATGGCAGTGGCGCAGCCACCATTCTTGGCAATGTCACCGAAGAAAACCGTTATGCCTTTGACCAGGCGTGCCGGGTAAAAGCGGTTGAGCTTGCGTCCAGGTTACAGATCCCCTGTTTTGTCAGCATCAACTTCTTGCCTAACGCCGTATACAAGGCGGAAACCTGCATTCGTGCCACGCTTAACGCGGCGCGGCGCTTTGGTTTCCCTACTGAGCGCTTGATTTTCGAGATTACCGAAAATGAAGAGCTGGTGGACAAGGAACACCTGAAAAGCATTATTCGAGAATACAAGCTACAGGGTTTCAAGACCGCCATCGATGATTTTGGTGCAGGTTATTCTGGCTTGAATCTACTGGCAGAGTTTCAGCCGGATATTATAAAACTCGACATGAGCCTTGTACGGCGCATCTGCACCGACCCGGTACGGCAAGCGATTGTCAAAGGCATTCTAGGCGTCTGCGAGGCATTGAATATCAATGTGATCGCAGAGGGTGTAGAAACAACTGCCGAGCTTCAACAACTGCTGGCCTTGGGTATCAACCTCTATCAAGGCTACCTGTTTGCAAGACCAGAATTTGAAACCTTGCCGACAGTGAACTGGCCTGACCACAGCGTGTTGTAACGCTGGACACAGGGTTGATCCACCCAGCACGAATGCAGTTTTCTCGGCGCGAGGCTGATTCAGGCCGCCATCCCAAGGCGCATACGCCGCAATGGGGCAGTCATCACAGGCTGCCCAGATAATCCGCCTTGCCGATGTCCACCCCGTTGTGGCGCAAGATGCCGTACGCAGTGGTCAGATGGAAATAGAAATTGGGTATGGCAAAGCACAGCAGATAGTCCTGCCCGGCAAAGTGGATTTCCTTGTCGTGTACCTTGAGGGTAATCGGGCGCGCCTCACTGCCGTCCAGTTGCTGCGCAGTAATGCTCTGCAGAAACGTGACGGTTCTGGCAATGCGCGCCTGCAATTCGGGGAAACTGCTTTCAGTGTCGGCAAAACTCGGCACCTCAACACCGGCCAGGCGAGCAGCACACCCCTTGGCAGTGTCGGACACTATCTGTACCTGACGCACCAGCGCAAACATATCGGGGGCAAGTCGGGCGTTGAGGAAGAACGCCGGCATGATGTCCTTGGCATGAGCGTGGGCGGCGGCCTTGCGCAGAATGGCTGCCAGATTATCCAGCCCGCGGACGAATACAGGGATAGAGGCTTGGTACATGGAGACAGACATACGCTTTCTCCGGAGAGAACGTGGTCTAACAGGCGTCCGACCCTTGCAGATGAACATGCCGTCCTGTTTGGCGTCTGTCTGTTAACGATAGCTGAAGGCGTTCACTTATGTGGGGGCCGTCGGCAAGCAGCAGAGGCTGACTATACTTTCAGCTGCCCCGCGGTTTGAGCTTGGAGTTACCATCATGAAAAGCATGATACTTGGCAAGCTTTCAAAGCCCATCAGAGGTCGTAAAATTTCATGGATGTGCGCCCTACTCATTATCTCCGGATGCGCACACAACCCTGATATACGCGTTGGTCACGATACGGTTGATGGCGTTACGTCCAGGGACAATAACGCCTACATAGCGTGCGTAAAAAACGAGGTCAAGAATGGCGTCCCAACGTTTACCGTGGAAGATAACGGTAAAACCGATCTGTTTTTCGGCAGTACAGACCCCACTACAACAGAAGGGCTAGTTGTACTTTCCAGCGCTAACGGCCACAGCACCTACTCTGCCTACCAGAGAGACGCATGGTATGACAGAGGGCGGTTGCTCGATGCCGCACAAGCCTGCTCCAGAATCTAAGACCAGGCGTTGTATCGTTCGACAGTGGCTTGTGGCGCCGTTGAGGGTGCCATGGCCTGCACGAGACCAGGGACGACTTGTCAGGGGCAACAAAGTCGTCTCGGTTTCATCTTCATTCACGAGGCGCTTGGCTGTTTTTGCAGCGGCTCGCTGGCCCACACTGCACGATCATTCGCTTTTTCCCATCTATCATTGATTCAGACAAAGAACCTGCCTGACCAACAGGCCTGGCTTACGTCAGGCCTCAGTGCGACTGCTGAACGCTAAGCATTCGCTCAAACGTCACGGGAAAGGGAGTCATTCGGCGTTCCAAGCGGCTGAACCGACCAGGAGAGGCAGTGTGAAAACGCACCTGAAGGCTGAGAAAACCGCTCACTCCAACACCGCCTCACTTCGCCTCGATATCGTATCGGGCCTCACTGCAGCAGCAGTTGTGCTGCCCAAAGCCATGGCCTACGCCACCGTCGCAGGCTTGCCTGTTGCTGTCGGCCTGTATACCGCCTTCGTGCCGATGCTGATCTACGCATTTCTGGGTACTTCACGCGTACTCAGCGTCAGTTCCTCAGCCACACTGGCGATCCTGGCCGGAGCACAGATCAGCTTGGCCGTCCCCGATGGCGACCCCGGAAAGTTGATCACGGCAACGGCGACGCTAACCGCACTGGTTGGCGTGATGCTGCTCGTGGCACGCCTGATACGCCTTGGGTTTCTCGCGAACTTCATTTCCACCCCGGTGTTAAGCGGCTTCAAAGCCGGGGTCGGCCTGGTGATCGTGCTGGACCAGGTGCCAAAACTGCTGGGCATCCACATCACCAAACACGGTTTTTTTGTCGACATCCTCAACATCATCCATCACCTGCCAGAAAGCTCGCTGATCACCCTCGCAGTGGCGGCAGCAGCATTCCTGATACTCATCCTGATGGAGCGTCTATGGGCGCACTCGCCTGCCCCGCTGGTGGTGGTCGGCGGCAGTATTGCCGCGTCCTGGTACTTCGGCCTGCAAGCACTTGGTGCCTCGACGGTCGGCGTGATTCCACAAGGGTTACCCTCACTGACCCTGCCCGACCTGACCCTGGTCGAGCAGATGGTGCCTGGTGCACTCGGGATCGCCCTGATGAGCTTTACCGAGACGATTGCGGCAGGTCGTGCCTTTGTCCGGCCCGGCGACCCACCCATCAACGCCAACCGTGAGCTGGTTGCCACCGGGCTCGGCAACCTTGGCGGCGCATTGTTCGGCGCAATGCCGGCCGGTGGCGGCACGTCTCAAACGGCGGTTGTACGCGCCACAGGAGGGCAATCCCAAAAAGTGTCCATCGTCACGGCCGCAGCGGCACTGGCCACCATGCTGCTGCTCTCGGGGCTCCTCGGGTTCCTCCCACACGCTACCCTTGCTGCCATCGTCATCTACTACTCCGTGGGCCTGATTCAGCCGCAGGAGTTCATGGCAATCCGCAAAGTAAGGCCAATGGAGTTCTATTGGGCGCTCGTTGCCACGGTCGGTGTACTGTTGTTCGGCACACTGCAAGGGATTACCGTAGCCATCGTCGTATCGTTGGTCAGCCTGGCCTACCAGACCGCACGCCCGCACCTCTACGTTCTTGGCCGCAAGCCCGGCACCGACGTACTGCGCCCTCTTTCAGAAGAGCACCCCAATGACGAGACGTTCAAGGGGCTATTGATCGTACGACCAGAAGGCCGCCTGTTTTTCCTCAATGCCGACTACGTGAAAGAACAAATCATCGCACTGGAAGCGCAGTACCAACCACACGTGATTGTCTGGGACATGAGCGCGGTGCCCGATATCGAATACTCGGCACTGCAGGCCCTTATAGAAGGCGAGAAAAACCTGACCGAACTGGGCGCCAGCCTCTGGCTCGCAGGCTTGAACCCCGGGGTACTGGATATGGTGCGACGTGCCAAATTCGATGAAAAACTGGGTTCTGAACGCATGCTGTTCAATGCCAATGCGGCAATAGAAAAGTATCAAGCTCAGGAAGGCGCGTCGGCAGGTGGCATCACTTGAGATTGACACGTCGCCCCCCAAGCTCGGTGAGGCGCTGAGGTGACGCAATGAAAAAGAGCCGCAATTGCGGCTCCTTCACTGTTCACGCTTGTCCTGGCGTGGCGTGCCTTGGCTTGGTGCAACCCTCACTGCCCCGACAAATAGCTCACCAACTGCCTCCCATGGGAACTCAACGTATCCCACCCGCGAAAGCACAGTCGCATTTCCAACGTCGCCCACCGTTCTTCCAGCGGCACCCAGCGGACAGACAGCTCCTGCGCGGCACGATGGGCTGCGGTTTCGGGCAGCATGGCAATTCCGGCGCGCTGGGCTACGAGCTGCGCGATCGCCTCGAAACTGGGTGCGCGCACTCGAATCTTGAGCGGCATGCCAAGGTTCAGGGCCAGTTCTTCAATGAAGCGCTGCATCGCCCGCTCTGCAGGAAGGCAGACGAACGCGTAACCAAGTGCATCGCGCAAGTGCAACTGCTCACGCGCAGCCAAAGGATGATCCGCCGGCACCAACAGTACCAAGCGTTCGGTGCTGAACGGCAAGGACACAACCCCCTCATTGATGAGGCTGCCGTCATATACGCCAATCTCGCACTCACCGGCCCGAACCACCCTCAGGACATCAACGCTCCTATGTTCCACCAATTGCAGATCAACTTCTGGGTAGTTGGAAAGAAACGGCCCAAGCACTGCTGGCAGCAAGGTGTTGTTGGTCACGGTGGAGACAGCCAAATGCAGGGTAATACGTCGTTCCCCGGCCAGATCTTTTAGCGTGTCCTGCAGCTTCTGAGCCTCTCCGAGCACACTGCGAGCAGCCTCCAGGACCAAGTGACCGCCAGGGGTAAGCTACATACCGTCAGACTTGCGGGTGAACAGGGTCAGGCCGCAGCGCTCCTCAAACAAACGCAACCTGGTGCTGGCGGCAGACACGGCCACCGGAAAGGTTGCTGCGGCCTTGCTCAGGCTCCCCGTGG
The DNA here is from genome assembly GCF_053629555.1 of Pseudomonas sp. HLS-6 TE3448. Taxonomy (NCBI): domain Bacteria; kingdom Pseudomonadati; phylum Pseudomonadota; class Gammaproteobacteria; order Pseudomonadales; family Pseudomonadaceae; genus Pseudomonas; species Pseudomonas sp. HLS-6 TE3448. The sequence goes on from NZ_JBRJIO010000001.1 coordinate 4,494,621, forward strand.
CGGCAACGGCAGCAAGCAGGCGCAGGTCCTGAAGATCGAAGTGCATGAGGGTTTCTCCATTTCAGAAAGGCACCTTCACTAAAAAGCGATATCTAGTGAACGACCATTCTGCTCAGAATAACGCCTTGCAAATCCTATCGCGTACTTCCTATGAAACCTTTGCACGCACATTTCCAGCGTTATCTCCAGAACGGCAGCGTGTTCGCGGTGCTGGCGGCCTTGGGGTTCAGCTTCAAGGCAATCTTCGTCAAGCTCTCCTACGCGGCCAGCCATGTGGATGCGATCACCCTCCTCGCCTTGCGCATGGGGCTGTCGTTGCCCCTGTTCATCTGGCTGGTGTGGTTAAGCCGCCAGCAAGCTAGCGCGCCGTTAACCTTGGGCAGCGTCGTGCGCGTGCTACTGCTGGGGTTGTTCGGTTACTACCTGGCGAGCCTTTTAGACTTCTACGGCCTGCAGTACATCAGCGCCGGGCTCGAGCGCTTGATCCTGTTCATCTACCCCACGCTGGTGCTGATCTTTCAGGCGATCGCCCTGCGCGAAAAGCCAACACTGCGCACCTTGGCGGCCATGGGCATCTGCTACGCCGGCCTGGGCGTCGCCTTCGTCCACGACCTGAGCGTTTCGGGCCTGGGCAGCCAGGTGATCCTCGGCTCACTGTGGGTATTCGCCAGCGCCGTGGCCTACGCCCTGTACTACTCAGGCACCGGCATGATGCTCAAACACATGAGCTCCATGCGCCTGGCAGGCTTGGCAGGTGCTGCGTCGTCGATCATGGTCTTGGCCCATTACCTGATGGTGGCGGACACCTCACAACTGCGCGATTTACCTACGGCGGTTTGGATCAACGCGGGGTTGATGGCGGTGTTTTCCACCGTGCTGCCGATCTACTGGGCGGCGCTGGCAATCCAGCGCATGGGCGCCACACAAACCGCAGCCGTGGGTAACCTGGGGCCGGTGCTGACGATGCTGGCTTCCTGGGCCTTGCTCAACGAAACGATCTCGACCTACCAAATCGCCGGCCTGGCACTGGTGCTGTTTGGCGTGTCACGGTTGAAGCCGGGTAAGCCCAAGGCTGCACCACAAGCGGCTATGGCGGACGAGGCAGCATGAGCTCTGGTGTCGACACCAGAAAGGCAGAAGTTCGCGCACCTGCCCAACTCGCCAACTTGCCTTTCTACGCGCAGGTTACGTCTTGGGAACGGCGCTATGTGCGCTGCCGAACGGAATTGCGGGCAGAGGTGCCGTATCGTCTAAACAAGACACCGTGTGTGTTGCAATTCTGCTCAGATCAAGAGGTGGCGTTCATGAACAACATTGTCTATATCGTCGGGGCTGTCGTGATCGTCCTGATTATCCTGTCATTCGTTGGGCTTGTGTAAGTTCGAAGAGCGTTTTTGCTCATCGTTTGGATTCGATTTCTGCGGATGCGCCATCAGGTAACTTGGCGCCTGCCCCCTGACAAGGGACGCCAAGAAGCTGGTTATGCAGCCAATGCCCATAAATAAAACCGATACCCGCTTCGCTATTTCACGAGCGACGCTCGGGAGGCGCTTGCTTTAAGGTTGTGGCATGGCCGGACTCTCATTCAGATGCGTTCCTCCAAAGCGCCTTAGCGCTATTCCTCCACAGTGATAACCGCCTCGCAGCTCACCGGAAAATTCACCGAGTTGGCTATAAAGCACTCATGGTGTGCATCCTCATGCAGACGCATCGCCAAATCCGTGTCTGAACCGGCGCTCACCTTAACTCGCGGGCGTAGCGTGATCTCGGTGAAATGTCCTTTTCGATGTGCGTCACCTTCGACCATGTTCCCTTGGGCCTGGTCAACGTACTCCAGTACTTTCACCTTGTTGACCGCGCAAAGGTGCAAATACCATAGCTTATGGCAGGCAGATAAAGATGCGACCAGCATATCCTCGGGATTCCATCGCTTGGGATCACCTCGAAATGCCGGATCAGCAGATCCAAGAAGGGCCGGTTTGCTTGGCACATCAACAACGAAGTCTCGTGAGTAGGCGGTATAGCTGGAGGTGCCTTCACCCACGTTACCCGTCCAGGTCACCATAGCCTCATAGGTATGCGTCTTCATCCTTGCCCTCGATAATGTAACGATTGACCGTAACAGGTATGAGAAGACCTGCTTGAGAATGTACAGATATCAATTGATCAGAGCCTGAAATACCATCAAACAAGCATGGCTGTTTTCGATTGCAAACCACTACATGTTGGTGGGGGATGACATCGACCACCAAGGTTCGGCAATACATACTTCATGATAGGCATCGAGACGCACTTTTCGCACCTCCACCAGCCACTCGCGCCGCAAGCTCGGCAACACCGTCTGAATCGGTGCGTCATCCAATGCCGTGTAGTTGATCTCGAACAACCCATGCACCGCTTCAGGCAATAGCTTGAGCGCTGCATTTGAAGATAGCGGGAAATACACCTGATCACACCAAACGTTGTAGTCCGAGTTCAGCACCTGATCACCTGGGCACTCGAACGTCAACAGCACCATGGGCGTCTCGATCAGTTGATGGTCACTCAGTAACTGGCGCGCCAGCTCGGCGTCTGGTGCTCGCTGGTAACCGCCACAGGAATGCCAACCCCACACCGGCGGGCGCCCCTCGCAGGACAAGCCACGGGCAGCCATTTCGCGGCACATGAGGCGGTACGCCGCCTCGTTCTCGGGGCAGACGTATGACCAGTCACCCTGTAACAAGCCATCATGCAGCAATGCCTGTAACTGGGCCTCGGGTTGGAACGTCCAAACCGTTGTTAACCTGCTGGGTGGTCTCAAACCCACTGACCTTCCGATGTGATGTCCCCGCACTGTAAACAGTTACTCTTATTTGAAGAATCTCGAGCCTCATCTGCGTTTCACGAAATCCTGATTATTGTTGGCGAGCCCCTGCTTTACATACGCCTGCGTATACCATCGGGCCTCAACCAATACTCTGTTTTTATCTGCAGCCAACGTTGCGCCAGCAACCGTTGAGTTAAATTCCCGTAGATTACAGGCGTAGCCCTACGTCCGTCGCGTATGATGCGCGACCCGAATTTGAAAACACTGTCTCATGAAAAAACTGTTTTATGTCCTAACGCTAACCCTCTCTGTTATCACTCCCGCCTTCTCAAATCCTCCGTCGACTTTTTCCGAAGCCAAGGTCGTAGCAAAGCAGAAGATCTACCTCGACCAAGCGAACAGTGCTATGGGCGAGCTGTATTGCGGCTGCAAGTGGACATGGGTCGGTAAGTCGGGTGGCCGGGTTGATGCTAAGTCTTGCGGCTATAAAACCAGGGAACAACAGAGCCGCGCGCAACGGACTGAATGGGAACACATCGTTCCTGCCTGGACATTCGGTCACCAGCGCCAATGCTGGCAGAACGGTGGGCGCGAGCACTGTGTGGACGATGATCCCGTGTTTCGAGCGATGGAAGCTGACCTGTTCAACCTCTATCCATCAGTTGGGGAGGTGAACGGCGACCGTAGTAATTTCAACTACGGCATGGCTAACGGGGTAGCGCCGCAGTATGGACAGTGCAAGACGCGGGTTGATTTCGATCAACGAACTGCCGAACCACGTGACGAGGTCAAAGGGCTGGTCGCAAGGACAACCTTTTACATGTTCGACAGATACAAACTGAGTATGTCTCGTCAGCAGCAACAGCTACTGATGGCCTGGGACAAGCAGTTCCCGGTTTCGTCTTGGGAGAAAGAGCGAGATAGGCGCATCGCTGCAATCATGGGTCATTCCAATCCTTTCGTAACGGGTGACCGTCGCTGGACGCAAGGATACAAGACGGTTGGTGATGGGCTAGTCAGCACCCTTCCTGTGAAAGCTCAGCAAGCAGCAGCCCAGCCAACCCTGGCAAGCGCGATCGGGGGAAGTTTGATCATTGGTAATCGGAAGAGTCAGGTGTATCACCTCTCACAGGGATGCCCTGGTTATGAGCAGGTGTCGGCGAAAAACCAAATAACGTTTGACTCTGAGTCTGACGCTAAGGCGGCGGGGTATCGTAAAGCAGGCAACTGCAAGTAGCTGAGGGCTGAGGAGTGCTTCTGTCTCTATTCTCGTGCCCAGCATGTCAAAGGGATCTGAGCAATTTTTTCCAATAGGCGCAGAGGACTAACTGGTGTGATGGGCTCCTTTTTCAAGGAGTATCACCATGAACGGAATCTTCTGGCCTCAGCGCCCACAGCATGTGATTCGTACTGTCCAGCTACCTTCCCCTTTGCTCCATCCCGAGCTCATCGAATCGATCCGTCAAATTTTGCAGAGGGTCGACGCGATGCGTTGCGTGCAAGCGTTCAGCGATCCCGACTTGCGCATGGCCAATGAGTTGAAGAAGAGCGTTGCAAATCACCTGGCAGTAATCTCGGCGCACTTGCAAGACGCAGATTCTCGCACCGCTATCGGTTGCATCGCTGAAGGTTTGATGGGGGATACACAATTTGCCGCGATGAGCCAAGCCGTGGCCGGGCTGGATGAACGTGAATTGGTGGCCCATGTGGGTGATCTATCGACGTGGCTGGGTAAGTCTCGTCAGACATTCAGCTCGGCATTTTTCGGTATCCCTAATGCCCGCCTGCAGCAGGTATCGGATTGTGTAGATAAGCATTTCCCCGAAGCATTGCAGCGACTGGCGAGTGACCTGTGTGCACCGCTGAAGGTGCTGCCCCACTGCACTTACAAAATCATCGACCTCTTCGGCATCGCTGGAGAGGCAAACTACTTCCCAAAGCATTTTGCTTACTTCATGCCTGAAGATCAGGGGGTGAAATACTCCCCGGTGAAACGAACAATCGTCTTTGCCAACACCTATCGCAGCCTTTTCGAAAGGATTGCAGTGCAGCAAGCCCCACTCTTCAATTGGCAGGCCGCTGATTTGCCCGCTGGCTACGAGCTTGATCGCTATTTGATTATCTGGTTCAGGGGGCACGACCTTGGCCACTCAATCGTCCTTGATAGCACCTGTTTTAGTCAGCTGAGCAAGCATGATCGCTGGGGGTCGATGGTAATCCAGGAAGCGCTGGCCGATGTGTTCGGTTTCCTGCTAAGCGTTGATCAAGCTATTGCGAACACGGTACAGCTGCAACCCGCTCAGATGGTACGTGTGTATACGCTTGAGCTTCTACGCTACCTGCGACGAGGAGCCCGTCAGTTCCCTGATGCCGGCTCTGCCTACATTCAGCTCCGCCTTTTGCAGGATTTGGGGGTGATTGATTGCACAAACCCCATGGCATGGTCAGTTGATACCGAGCGTTTCATTGGGGCTATGCGTTCAATTGCTCAAGACCTGATCAATGCTGGGCTCACTGGCGATCTATCTCGGTTTGAGGCCTTCATCTCGCAATATTGCCCACATCGACTGGGTGGCGAGGAGGGAGACTTAATGTTCGGCTTGACTGGCTGCGACGTCACTCTAGGGTATGCGCAGGAAATTTTAGAAGGGATCTCTTGAATGCAATTTAGTAATGGTTTTCTGCTCAGCCTCTCGCTTTGCCTGGAGATTGGGCTGGCGAACATGGCGATGATCACACTGGCGATGCAGCGGGGCTTTGCTCAAGGGGTATGGCTGGGGGTTGGCACCTGCGTAGGGGATCTGATCTATGCCATCTTGGCCATGGCCGGTATGAGTGTGCTGCTGCAAATCGAATGGGTACGCTGGGTGCTATGGATCGGTGGATCAGCTGTGCTCTGCTACCTCTGCGTAAAAATGCTCATGAGCGCCTTGAAGGTGAAAAGCAATGAGGCGGGGGGCGGGGCTAGTCAATGGGGTGATAGCAACCGCGCGCTTTTTACTAGAGGCGTGATGTTGGCCATGTCGTCGCCCAGTGCCATCCTGTGGTTTGCCGCAGTGGGTGGGGCCATCATTGCCCGGCAGGGTTCGGATGTAGCAGGTGCCGGGTTGTTCCTAAGTGGCTTCTTCGTCGCTGGGATATTCTGGGCTCTGGTGTTGTGCACGCTGGCAGCGCAGGGAGGCCGGTTAATGGGGCAACAGTTGGTGAGGTACACCTACATCGCCTCGGCATTGATCTTTGCCTACTTTGCAGCCTATGTCGTAGTTACCGGTTACGCCGAGTTCATTGGTAACCCGACGCCCACAAGCATTGAGCTGTAACTACCAGGTGAAGCTCCCATGACCTTGCGGAACGCGTTGCTCAAATGAGCCTGGTCAAAAAAGCCCAGGTCTACGGCGATACGGGTGGGAGAATCACCAAGGCGCAGGCGCCTTCTCGCTTCGATTAGGCGCAACTGTCTCAGGTACTGCATCGGCGGGAGGTGCTTTTGGGACTTGAAGCTTCGTACAAGGTGAAACTTGGACAGGTTGGCCTCGATACACAGGTCTTCGAGGTCAATTGGCTCGTACAGATTCGCTTTCATGAAGCTGATCAAGTGTGTAACCCGCAGAGGTTCGTCAGGAGCACTGGGTGTTGTACGAAAGCGGAGGAGCTCACTAAACAGCTCTAACTGGGCTTCTTCGCAGCTGTAAATATCCGGGGGAGAGAGCAGATTGACAATGCTGCGGAACAGATCGCCATCCTGTATGACGCCTTCAGTAAATACGGGAAGGCCACTGCTGCTAGACGTTTCACCTAGGATGCTTCGCACGTGCTCCACATCCAGGTGCAAGCTGATGAACTGGGTGTTTCCTTCGAAGAACTGAGAAGCCTGGACGGTCATGGGGTTGTAGAGCGTCACCTCGCCGTTGCTGACGTCCTGTTGTTTGCCGTCGTACCAGATACGTTCTCGCCCGCACAGGTTGGCACTAATCACATACTCTTCGTGGGTGTGCTTTGGGTAAAAACCACCGCTCGCGGTGACCCTTGAGCATTCAATTCGCTCATGCCTATTCAGGCTTTCCATGACCAAGGACATCTTCCCGTTTCTCTCTGATATCGCTGCCATCCAGGCAAGCCAGCCCTTGATGGGCTAAAGAATAGAGACAAACGATGCTCTCAGAAAGCCATAGTTTTTTTACAGTTTTTTTCTCGGCAACCTCACTTCCTCATTCAGGGCGGGGCGGTAGCAACGAACCTCTATCGGCGGCCCCACGTGACGCGCCTGCCACAGCGGTGACCTGTTTGTTGTGGTCGTTACTCCTCTGCGGACTCCTCTACTGCGGATTGAGGGGCCTGTGCCCCGCCCGGCAAAGCGCACACCAGGCGCATTGTCCTCGAGTCGTGCCGGTCCGTGTGCTTGAGCACCATGGTGCAAGCGCGGCCTCGCCGATCAGTAATCCAAATAGACGATGGCTTTTCAAACTGCCCTCCCCTCGTCACCAAAACCAGCACCACCTTCGGCTCCTGCAGTGGCAGCTACTGTTCGCTGGCCATTTCAGGCCCACTCGGCCCGCGTGGCTAGCCCGAACAATTCACGCAAGCCATTGATGCCCAGTTTGCGGTACAGGCGTTTTACGTAGGTCGCAGCGCTGACGGGCCGAACGCCCAACTGCTCGGCGATGTCTTCCACCGTCAGGCCGCTCAGCATCAGGCGCAACAGTTCCTGTTCGCGCAAGGTCAGCTCCACGTGCTGCTGCCTGATCACCCGCTCGGCCAGCAATAGAGGCATCTCGTTGGCATGCAGGTACGCGTGATAGTGCAGGCGCACGGCCTGGATCAGCAGCGGTGCGAGGGTTTCAAGGTAGTTCATTTCCCGTTCCGAGAAACGTCCATGCTCACGACCACGGTAGAAGTTCACCGACAGCCAGCGGTTGCTTTCGCAGTGGGTCAGCAAGGCCACGCGCTCGGAAATCTGTGGTTGCTCGTAGCAGATGCGCCGGTACTCGCTGTGCGCGATGTCATCGATGGACTGGCGTTGCACGATGGTGTTGTGCACGGCGCTGCTCTGGTTCATCGCCTGCTGGTTGCCATCCAGGCCAAAGAAGCGCTGGACATACTTGTTGGAAATCACCGGCAGCGACACTTCACGCGCCCGGTCCGCAAAGGAGAACACTTCTGGGTTACGGCGCTTCGGATAGGCAAAGATCGTGCACTGGGCCAGCGGTACACCGGGGCCGATGACCTGCAGCAGATCAGCGGCCAAAAACCGGCTGCGGTTCACGCCGATCCTGGCGAGCAGGTTGGCGGTGTGGCCGAGATTGAGGCTGTGTTCACTGCTGCCGGGACGCAAGGGCCAGTAGTGCATGACGGGTTCTCTCCACGTGTCGGGCACAGGTGATGTGGTGATTGCCAACCGCACGTGCCCGCTACTCTACCATCGTTTAGCGCGAGGTCTCTGGCATCGCTGGCGCGGCAATGGGCAGGCGCAGGGCCAACAGCGCACCGAGGATCATCAGAACGGCCGCATAGACAAAGCCCGAACCGAAATTCAAGGTCAGGTCTTTCAGCCAGCCGACCACCAACGGATTGACGGCCGAGCCAATATTCCCCACCGCATTGATTAGCGCAATGCCCACGGCACGTGCGCGAAAACTCAAGGCCTGGTCCGGCGTAGTCCAGAAGATCGACATGGCGCTGTAGGAGCCGCTGGCAGCCAAGCACACACCCACCAGTTGTACCGTTGGAACGCTCGAGAGCGCCGTGAGTAGCCAGCCTGCCGCGGCCAGCAGCATGGGCAGCACCAGGTGCCAGCGGCGCTCACGGGTACGGTCAGAATGCAGCCCCCAGACGACCATCAGGATGATGGTGCAAATCTGTGGAATCGCTGCCAGAAGACCGATCGAGGCGTTACTGCTGGCTGTGTTGAAGCTTTTTACGATCAACGGCGTCCATACCGCAATCATTGCCAGAGTGTTGACCAGGCAAAAATACACCAGGCAGAACAGCAGGATGTGCGGCGAAGTCAGTTCGGCCAACACGCTGCGCGCATTCTGCGCAGCCGCGGGTGTCGACGCCTGCCGATCGGCATCCAGCGCCTTCTGCACCAGCATCTTTTCTTCGTTATCCAACCACTTGGCCTGCTGCGGGCGGTCATCCAGGTAACCGAACACCACGCAGCCCATCAGCACCGAGGGCAAGCCTTCGAGCAGGAACAGCCATTGCCAGCCTTTCAACCCCCACACGCCGTCCAACCCCAGAATCAGGCCCGACAGTGCCGCACTGAAGCCCGCAGTGAACGGCATGGCGATCATGAACAGCGCATTGGCTCGGGCCCTGTAGGCCGCGGGAAACCAGAAGGTCAGGTACAGCAGCACGCCGGGCAGAAAACCCGCTTCGGTCACCCCGACCAGGATACGCAGCAGGTAGAGCGAGGTGGCATCAGTGGCGAACAGTGTGCACGTGGAGGCCACGCCCCAGGCAATCATAAGGCTGCCGATCCAGCGACGGGCGCCGATGCGCGCCAGGGCCATGTTGCTGGGAATGCCACAGGCGATATAGGCAATGTAGAAAAAGGTGCTGGCCAGACCGAACTGGGTGCCACTCAAGCCCAGGTCGCTCATCATGGTCAGGCCGGCAAAACCGATGTTGATGCGATCCAGAAACGACAATACAAAGCAGACAAACAAAAAGCCAATCAGTCTTTTAGAGACCTTTTTACACACCTGCTGGTAGCGGTCTTGAGCACCGGCCACCGCCGAAGTGGCCGCACTGACAATGGGGCTGCGAGTCATTGGGGACTTCCTGATTATTGTTATAGGAAGGCGCACCGGCTTGATCATTCAAGCCGGTGGCAATTGCACGATTGGCAGGGTGCTGGTTACAGGTCCAGCAACGCGGTGCGGGTCAACGCCATAAACTGCTCGGCATCGCCGAGAGCGTGAGCACTGAGCAGCGCCAGTTTCACCAGGAACAGTTCGCGCTTGCCTTGGGCTGCTTGATCCAGAGCGTCGGCGAGCTGGTCGTAGATCGTTTCAATGTCGATAAGGGTCAGTTGTTTGTGTTCCATGCTGTTGTCCTCACTCATTGCCCAAGGCCGTTTCGATGGCGGCGCGCAGCGCCTGGCCGCTGAGTTGATGCCAGCGTGCACACACGTGCTGGTCCGGGCGCACCAGATAAGCACTGCCCGTCTTCGACCCGTATTTACTGCGCAGGTGCCCGCTGTGGTCATCAACCTGCCCGTCTGCGCCGCTGACTGCGGTTTGCAGATTGCCGGTAACAGCCAGTAGCTGCAGCGGCACACCCTGCTCACGCAGTGCTTGCACCTGAGCCTGGATATCACCCGGCACCTCGGTGGCGTCGGTGAAATACAGCAGGTAGAACGACGCGCCCAGCCTGTCGAAAAGGAACTGGTCATCACCGAGCCGAATGTTCAACAGCGGAGCACCCTGATGGGGGCCGCTGCTGTAGAGACTGTTGTCATCGCCCTTGAAATTGAGCGACGAATCAACGTAGTCATGGGGCCGGGAGGTACGCCAGTGATACAGCGGACGCACGAACGCCTGAGTCAGTGACAGCGACAGCACCGCATCGCGGACCAGGCAATGGCCCGGCGTTGGCGGGGTCATGAAGCGCGTGCTTTTGCCGGCTTCGGCAATGATCTCTCGCGCGGCCCCTACCCGCTCCGCGCTGTAGGAGGCGAGCAGGCCCGGGCCGGCCACGCCCTTGATGGTCAGGGCCAGTTTCCAGCTCAGGTCATGGCAGTCCTGAAAGCCGGTGTTGGCACCACGAACACCGAAGATTGGCAGCAAGTGTGCGGCATCTCCAGTAAAAATCACGCGATCATGGATATAGTTCGGCAGGGTCAGCGCCCGCGCCGAATACACCGAGCACCAGTCCAGCTCCCACTGCGGATTCTGCACCCCGACGATGGCCAGTTGTGCATTGATTCGCTCGCGCAGGGAATCGGCGGACAAGGCGCGTTCCGGCGTCTCATCGCGCGGCAGCTGATAGTCGATGCGCCAGATATTGCCGGGCTCCCGGTGCATGAGCACCGTATTGCCCGGGTTCCAGTGCGGGTCGAAGTAAGCCAGGCGCTCGGTGGGCAGGTCGAGGTCGATCTTGATGTCGGCAATCACAAAGCGCCCTTCATAGGCGGCGCCTTCCAGTTGCAGGCCAAGCAGACTGCGAATGGCGGAGCGCGCGCCATCGGCGGCGATAACCCAATTGGCTTCCAGCGTGTAGTTACCGGCCGGCGTATCAATGTCCAGCGTCGCATAATCCCCGGCCTGCACGAGCGCAGTGACCTTGTTGCCCCAACGCAACTCGATCAACGGGTTGGCCTGACAGGTCTCGACCAGAAACTGCTCCAGGCAAGGCTGTTGCAGGTTGGTCATCGGCGGGAAGCGATCGTCCGGGTCGTGGGGCGCCTCCATGCGGAACACCCGCTGGTTGCGGTAAAAGGAATTACCGAAACGCCAGCTAAGTCCCGCCGCCATCACCCGTTCGGCGACACCGACTTGCTGGAGAATCTCCAGGGAGCGGCGGGTGAACACGATGGCGCGGCTGCCTTCGCTGACCTGACGTTCAGCCTCCAGCACAATCGACGGAATGCCGTAGCGGGCCAGATCCAGTGCTGTAGTCAGCCCGATGGGCCCGGCGCCGACAATGACCACAGGGCGACGCTCGACCTGTGCCGCATTCACACTGGCAGTGTGGGCAGGGAAAACCTGGTAATCGAAATAAATTGAGCGACGAGGCTCGGCGAGCGGTGTGTGCATCGCAGTGCATCTCCGGTTTTTATGTTTATTGGCCTGAGCCGTTCGGAATTGCAGAGGACTTTAAGCGGTGCGCGAAAAATCAATGTCCCCTTGAGGAGACAACTTTGTGTAAGCGCCAACTGTAGGCAGGCGTCGCATCGGCGATGATCGCAGCCTTAGGCTCTGTACGAAATCCCGAGAAACCCAAATGGCGCCCCTTGAACGCTGAGATTTTGTAGAGTCCCCCGCCATCAACGGAAAGTAATTCTGTGATGGCAAAACGTTACGAACTCTCGGACGAGGCCTGGGATGTTGTCTCCGATCTCTTCATCGAAACCCATGGTCGGGGGCGGCCTCGTTTGAACGACCGACTGATGCTTGATGGTGTGCTCTGGGTGCTCTGCTCCGGTGCTGCGCGGCGAGATATGCCGGAGCGCTTTGGCCCGTGGTCAACGGTGTATCAACGGTTTCGGGGCTGGCGCAATCAGGGGGCGTTCGATCAGATGCTCAAACGCTTGCACCTGAGATTGAATGAGAAAGGCTTGATCGATTTGCAAACCTGGATGATCGACTCAACCGCAGTACGCGCAACCCGAGCCTCATCTGGCGCTCGGAAAAAAGGGGGGCTGACGAGCCTGCCGATCACGCTCTAGGCCGCAGTCGCGGTGGCCTGACAACCAAAATCCACATGCTCTGCGACGCCAACGGGATACCGTTGCGCTTCCTCCTATCTGGCGGTCAAGCCAGTGACATCAGCTACGCCCAACCACTGTTGGACGAGGTCAGCATTCCATCGAGCCAACGTGGCCGTCCGCGTAAACGCTGTAAATGGTTGCTTGCCGACAAGGGCTATGACGCCGAAGCGCTACGCCGCTATTGCGACCAATATCGAATGCAGCCCGTCATCCCGCTGCGCTCGATGAAGCGCAAGCCCAAGCCTGGCTTACCCAGACTGTTCGACCGGCCCAAATACCGACAGCGCAACATTATCGAGCGCATGTTTGGCTGGCTGAAAGAGAAGCGCCGAATCGTGACACGCTTCGATAAGCTCGCGAAAAGCTATGCCGCCATGGTCTCACTGGCTTGTTCCATGAGGTGTTTGCGACATCTCTTTTCGTACAGAGCCTAGCAGCACCAACAGCCACAGAGGCACATCAGCGAGCGCCTGATGCTCGTCGTTCATCTGCATTCCTCAAATTAGGTCGGCTCCTACGACACCGGCATCCGCTGGAAGCAAGGAGCAGGCGTAGGGCCGTGAACAAAAAAGCCCCGCACAGTGGCAGGGCTTTAAATAGGACAAACCGGTTCAATGGCCGACTTTTGGAAGCGTCGCGCTGCGTTCACAGCAACATACGCTGCTATGAAAACAGAGTTATTCCGCGCGGAAAAGTAATTTTTACCATGCCCCACTCGCTGCCAAGAAAACTACACATCTTCTTTCAGGATGTAGAAAGAAAACTTTCGACCAAAAACCACCAATAGAAGAAACCAATCCACCAATCGCAGCCAATTGTTTTTTTAAATACCGCCTATACATCAAAAACTCTGAGCTATAAATTTCTTTGTGGTAGTTCATCCCGCAGGCTATTTTTTCCTGTCTGAGCACATTTCCGGCTAGGCAGAGGGTGGCAACTATGCGTCAAAAAATCATGCCTATGACGTTGATTTCACTTGCAGCCGCCTTAACATCATGTGGACTAATCGCACCAAAAAATTCGCTTGAACGAGTAGCAAAAGATTGGAGCATGACAGTTCGAGCAAGCCAAGTCATGCCGATTTACCCTCTGGAAGAGGACATCAGACCAGGAGACATTTATATTTCAAACAACTCCATTTCCACCGAAATGGAGACTTGGGAGAACAAGGGCTTTTTACCTCTTGTCAATCGTTTTGCTCGAATCCCAATAAGCCAAAAACAATACAACGATGTGCTCTCCAACAGCTTCACTCAAGTTGACCCGCCTTCATTTTATCGTCCCTCTAAAGCCGCGTTTCCAAGCTATACCTTTTCGGTCGATAACCGCGGTTCGTTAGGGCTTGCGATCCCACTAAATTCAGTACCTGTCGCACTCACCGCCAGCGGCGCACAAGGTGCCACTGGATCGGTAGTTCTGAAGGATGCGACCAGCCAAGGTCTGCCGGACCAGATCATGAACGAGCTCCTCTGGTCCTGGGCAAGCAAACAAAAAACATCTCTTGCTTACATGGCCTCAACTAGCTCAGAGCCTACGATACTTAGAGTTATTACACGTACTTTCAGCATTCAAGGAGCCACCGTCTCGCTCACATTTGATGAAACTTCAGGCGCCTCACTTCAAGCGGGCGCCCCAGTGAATTCTCCGGAGTTATTGAGCTCCTCAGAAGAAAACTATAAATCGCTCATAACCTACTTAAACACTCAGCTAGAGTTAAAGAAAGCAGATGCAGCTGTGGGCGACACTCCAGCCTTGCCTCCCGAACCGGAAGAAGCGAGTAGAAACCCAGAAATAGCAGCTTTGCAAGCCGATATTGCTAGAGTGAACAATCTTAGAGCGCAGCAACAACTTAACTCTCTGCGCGGTCAGATTACCAATCTGGAATCGCAGCGAAAATATGACGGATACGTTCTTCCAGGTGGCTCGTTTAAAGTAGCTGCACGCTCCGAACGAGGCATCACAATGGACGAAACCTTCGACAAACCACTAGTCCTCGGGTATTGGGCAACAGAATATCTAATACTTCCTAGTGGCGGCATCATGCCGATAGGTAAAGTTGAGGACTTAATCGAAAACCCCAGTCGCTACGAAAGCATTAGAAAACTATCTGTCGAATTAGCTGCCAAGCAGCCCAAACCAGGCATCGTCGACCCTGGCCCAAAAGGAAACCCATTCACACGATAAACAGCAGGATTACAGCCATGATTTTCGGAAGCGATGAAAATATTGTTTGCAACATCCTCAACACGGCTGACAACAACGAAGACCATGCTTTTTTCGAAGCCCTGCTCTCAGCCGGCGAAGCCAAATCGTGGCAACCCGTAATATTCTGGGGCAACTCTAACAAAACCTGCAAAATCCTCGTACTTTGCAAAACATCCAATATAGCAAAGATTGTCAAAATCCTTACTGACATATCTGACGATTGGATTGAGACGAGAAAGCAGCAGGCGCAAAATGCAGGATTTACTTTCTATACCACCCCGACTGATAATGGCTTCACCATGATTTATTACTAACTCTAAAACTGCTCCGGCACACTGCATTTAAATCCGAAATTCATTTTTTCGCCCCGCAACAAAACATCTCAAACAGCATGCATGTACCAACATAGAGAGCGGGGCTTATCAAAGCCCCTGCTTTCAGTGTTCCGAGCCAAACAACTCCTTCAATAGTGCTGCAAAATAGCTTTCAACTAATGGGTTTCCAGCTGCGTTTTTAGGTTACTTCTGACCTTACTTCAAGCAGCGACGCGTATATCACTAACAGAGCAATCAATCCAAGCTGCTCCTGCCCTAACAAGCTCTCTCGCTTTTCCTTTGCTGATACCGTAGTGCTTGCCCACACTCACCATCGGCCATTTGGCCCCATAGTACAGCCAGATAACATCACCCATTTGCTGATCGCGAACAGCAAGGCGAGCTACTGCGTTATCTATGGCAACCGTCCAGTCGTCGGTAATGCAATAGTTATTGCTCGCCGACGGCTGCGGCACCGCTTGGCGCACCTAACGCGTAGCCTCAAAGAACGCTCCGGGATCGCCTACCCGATGACGTGTCTGGCCAGATTTAATTTTAATAAAATATTCTTTGAATCTAATCTGAAAGTCATGCCCATCCATCAACAACGGACTAATTGATTGACGCCCACAAAATGCATAAATTCGATTTATTACCTCTCCAAAATAAAACACTTGTCGAGCAGGATCAAATGTAAACCCTGTATTTATTGAATCGGAAGGCGTGTCGCCAAACAAAAATATCTTCAAACCTTTTTGCGGCTTAAACTCAAACTGCAAATCCTCGCCCATTCTACCGCACTCCATGATCCAAAAGTCCAACTCCACCTCACTCAATTCGTGGTCCGTCAATTCAACAATAGCTTGATACCTTTTAGCCCAGCCGTCCAGAACCGCTGGACTTCCATCCGCATCAAAATGATTTCCAGAGTAGTGGTTACGCGGAAACAACCTTTGATACAGCTCGTACTTGCGAACAAACACTATATCTAGCTCATTAGACAAATAGTCAACCAACTCAACAAAATCTTGACGATGACTCATATATAGCTGAGCCCTAGTAAATGACTTACTATCTTCAGCAGACTGCTTCGATATATTTGCCGCCCTTCCAAGATGCGTATGCAGCAAATGCTGCCGCAATTGCGGAAAAGCCTCCCACAACATCCGCAACAGACACTTCCTTCTTCCAAGTAAGCAACGGAAGAATATTGAAATAAACTCCACCAGCCAAGAAAAGTAACGCACATCCGGCCCAAACTATACGATCCATCTTCGTTTCACCTCTCCAAAATTCGCTATTAACGATTATGCCGAAGCCACGTGCTCTCGGCGAGGATCCCCTATGTCTGCATTTCAGAAAAAGCCCGCCTTCGACTTTAAAACCCAATACGGCCTGGGCCTCAATCCGCAAGATGATGAGATCGTGGTCGACTTCTTCTGTGGTGGTGGCGGCGCCGGTACCGGGCTGGAGATGGGCCTTGGTCGGCCTGTGACCGTGGCCAAGAATCACAACCCGGCAGCGATCAGCATGCACACCACCAACCATCCGCACGCCCGGCATTACACCACTGACGTGTTTGAGGGTGATCCTGACGAAGAATGCGCTGGGCGCCGGGTAGGCTGGTTCCACATGAGCCCGGATTGCACGCACCACAGCCAGGCTGCCGGAGGCCAACCCCGCAAGCGCGAGATCCGCAACCTGTCGTGGATCGGTCTGAAGTGGGCAGGCAAGAAGATGTCACGGGTGATCAGCCTGGAGAACGTGAAGCAGATCATGAAGTGGGGTCCGTTGATCGCGAAGCGCGACAAGACCACAGGGCGCGTGATGAAGCTGGATGGTGGCATTGCTGCACTAGGTGAGCGCGTGCCAGCCCAACAGCAGTTCTTGGTGCCAGACCCGAAACGCCGAGGCATTACCTGGCGCCGATTTGTCACTCTGCTGGAGGGAATGGGCTACGTAGTCGAGTGTCGGATCATCAAGGCCTGCGACTTCGGGACACCTACCAGCCGGGAACGCCTGTTCATGATCGCTCGCTGCGATGGTCAGCCCATTGCGTGGCCAGAGCCTACCCATACAAGTAAGCCTGGCAAGGGCCAGCAAAGCACGCAGAAGGACAACCTCTCTGAGCTGCGACAGCTTCGACCTGTGTTCGATAGCGCGCCAATCGATGCGCTTACACCAGCAATGATTGCGCAGTACCGCGATGCCAGGTCGGCGAAGGTACGGGCAAATCGTGAAATTGCCACCCTCTCCCACGTATTCAATATGGCCAGGGAATGGGGGCTTACCGCAAAGGAGAACCCCTGCCAGGGTGTTCGCAAAAACAAGGAGACGCCTCGGGACTACTACGCCAATGACGCTGTATGGGATGCGGTCTACAAGAAAGCAGTACCGGAACTGAAAGACGCCATGGACTTGGCGTATCTCACGGGCCAGCGTCCAGCGGACGTACTAGTTATGAGAAGGGACGATATCGAGGGCGGTTATCTGGTTGTGCAGCAGAACAAGACACACAAGAAGCTGCGCATCATGCTCTCGGTGGACGGCGTAGATAACAGCCTTGGCAAGCTGATTAAGCAGATGGCCGCCCGGAACCAGGAACACAGCTCCAGCTACTTGATTGTCATTGAGCGAGGAAAACGCATGTCTGCGCCGATGCTGCGTAATCGCTGGGATGAAGCTCGAGCACTGGCCAGATCGACAGCCCTGGAGGAAAGCAACAGCCTCTTGTCATCTCGCATCGCACAGTTCCAGTTCCAGTTCCAGTTCCGCGATATCCGTCCGAAGGCTGCATCCGAAATCAAGGATATTGAGGACGCCAGCCTGCTGCTAGGACACACCAAGGGCGACATAACAGAACGCGTTTACAGGCGCGTCCGCGCCATCGCGAAGCCTTCAAAATAAGGAGAGTTTTGGAACACATCCATAAAAGTTATGGAACGCTTGGGTATTTTGGAAGGAAACGCAGGGACTTTTCTCGCCCCCAGAAACGCAAAAAGCCCTGAATAATCAGGGCTTTGAATATGGCGGAAGCGTAGAGATTCGAACTCTAGGATAGTTGCCCATCGACGGTTTTCAAGTCCATAATTTTTTCTTTAAAAATCAATGATATAGCAAATTTTATGTTCCGCATTTCACCTAATCTGAACGGGCCGAAACCCTTCCGTAACAAGGGTTGCATTTTCAGTTGCGGAACTGATTTTGAGTCGCTGACTACAGACTTTCTCAGTGGAGAAACGGAGCTGCGCCAGCGAGGGCGTGTAGCTGATAGGCCTGAATAGCTCCGGAGAATGACACTGCTTGTATGCGGAGATGTTCAACCTCATCTGCAGCTAGCACACCTTTCGCTGCTCCATATCGGCGCAAAGGCTCAGAGGCTTGAGCCATCAGTCGAGATGGAATATCGGCTGCCCCTGTGAGTGCAGGGAGTGTGGCGCCCCTCGACCTCACTATCAGCTGTCTTTAAGGGGTAGGCCGCTCGTACCATTGCTCAGTGCTTCCGTTATAGGCAAACTCCCAGCAATCAATTAGGCCTCCGACGTAATTTAACCCGCCTTCTTCGTCAGCCAGAATCTCTTTTCGCACCAGGCCTTTAGCAACTCTGAGATCTTCAGTCCCCCGATCATAGTAGGCTCCGGGTTTGGACTTCCGTGCCGGCGGCTCTGGAGCCTCTCGCAGAGTTTTCATCAACTGTTCTGCTTCTTCCTGAAGCGATCTACCTAACACAACAATCTCGTTTTCCTCCAGCCTGCGATATTTGAGAGTCGCGTACTTAGGAAACTCATCTGTCAGTACCACTTCCACTTGGTAAAGAGCCGGTTTCCGTGCTTCCCAGCAGTAAAGTGCAACTGCCAGTTGACATCTAATGGCATTGAAGGTGCTCTGATCCAACAAACGATGTGCAGAGACATCTTTCAGAGCACGCCGAATTACGTGTGAGATCACCTCCATTTGAAAATCTGCAGTCAAAGCTGGAAGATTTCGGGAGTCAAAAACAATGTCATCGTCCCAAAATTCAGCATGATTTACTTGGATTGCTTGATCGGAGCAGTGTTTGACGATTTTGAACTGGCCATCTACAAAGGTGTAACGGAGCTGACCGAGATGCTCCTGGATACCGTTTATCATGTGACCGAATGTCAATGCACTGCCTGAAAAAGCAATGACACATGTACTTGTAAACGATTCGAAATATCGCCTGAAGGAGCCCTCCAGATCGATACTTGGGCTCCAAACCTTCACTGGAATGCTACGGATTTTTTTGAAAATCTCGATGAGTCGATCACGTTTATCGAATCGACCGTCCTGAGACAGGAGGGTATCACCCACGAAAAAAATTCGGTCGTAAAGCTTCGTGTTCCATGAAGCGACTCCTGTGTAACCAGCAACAATCAAGGTCATGACCAGCTCCATGCCAAGGAAAATCGACTTATGTAGCCAGAGTTTCGGCCTGCCCGCTAGTCTCGCTTGTGATGGACTTGTTAGCTGATCGCAGCAAGGGCACCGCATTGGATGCCTTCGAGTACTTTGGCGAGCCACCCCTGAACATCCACGCCCTCCGTAATGACTCGAGCCCACCATCCAGAGCTAAGCCGCTTCCACAATGGTACAAACGGTAGCGCGATAACTCGTGATCTCGCGGGGAATCGTGCGTACCCAGTTCAGGTATTTCAATTCGTCAGAATTCCCACTCACACGAAGCAGCGCATCCAGCCCGAATAGACTGATTGAATCTAATGCGGTTGCAATGTCGAGTTTCGGTTCACTTGCTGTAAACCGTTCACAACCAATCCACTCTCATCGTAAAGCTCT
Organism: Pseudomonas sp. HLS-6 TE3448; assembly: GCF_053629555.1. Classification (NCBI taxonomy): domain Bacteria; kingdom Pseudomonadati; phylum Pseudomonadota; class Gammaproteobacteria; order Pseudomonadales; family Pseudomonadaceae; genus Pseudomonas; species Pseudomonas sp. HLS-6 TE3448. The sequence goes on from NZ_JBRJIO010000001.1 coordinate 4,514,194, forward strand.
GGCTCCGCCCCGCGAACAATGATGGAATCCTATACGCCAATCACTGAGAATGATTGGGGGTTCAACCCCCCGACTCCACAAAATAATACTTACAAATCAGTCGCTTAGCTATTTTCGCAAGTGCCTTTTTTGTGCCTGGATGGGCTGATTTGGCTGGATAATGCCAGCTTTATGACAGCCTTCCCAACCCATTCCACATCTGCGGCTGTGTCCCCTTCGCCTCAAGCGGCATTGTATTTTCCGACGATTTTCCGGTTTGAAATCGCACCACAGCGATCTGCCGGGGGTATTAAATCTGTGTCGGCTTACACACAGAGACCCACACATGCCGACACATGCCCCCAAGAAGTACCTGATCAGTCACGCCTCGCTGCAGCATTGCTTTGACAAGAGCCGCTCTGGCCTCGAAAAGCTGCGCGAAACCGATCCCAGCTTTCCTCGCCCTATTAAATTCGGTCCGAGCAAACAGGCTGGCGTTTATTTCGTCGTCGCGGAGGTGGAAGCCTGGCTGGAGAGCAAGATCAGCGAGCGTGACGGAATCATTCGGGCTTTCTCTGAGAGAGATGAGCAATGACCGGACACGAGCAGATACCGTCGTTTTTGGCAGAAATGCCCAAGGCGGCACGCGCCTCATATCTGAACCCAAGCATTGTGCCAAAGCCACTGCCGAACGGGTTGGCCAGGGTTATGCCCTGGCGTGGAGAGCTACTGCCTGCTGTTCTTCAAGAATACGTGCGGGATGTCGCTGATCGCACCCAGTGCCCGCCGGATTTTGTTGGGGTCGCGCTTGTAGTTGCTGTCAGCGCCGTGGTCGGGCGCAAATTCACCATCCACCCGAAACAGCATGATGATTGGACTGTCGTTCCCAACCAGTGGGGGGTCATCATCGGACGGCCGTCTGCGATGAAAACACCAGCGCTCAAGCAAGCGCTTCGTCCCTTGAACGCATTAGAGACAAGAGAGCGAAATCAGCACTACAGGGCGTTGGACGAATACAGGACCAACAGCGAGCTGCTCGATATCGAGCGCAAGGCTGCTAAGAGCAAGGCCACGAAACTTGTAGGCAGCGGCGACAAACTTGGAGCGCGAGAGGAACTCACCAAGGTTTCTAGTGACGTGCTGCCTCCAGTGCAGCGCCGTTACACCGTCAACGACTCAACAGTCGAGAAGCTCGGCGAGCTGCTCAACGAAAACCCGAACGGCCTGCTGCTAGTACGTGACGAGCTCGGGGGCTGGCTCGCAACAATACAGAGCGAGGACGGCTCAGTGGCACGCGCTTTCTACCTGGAGTGCTTCGATGGCAACGGCTCATTTACCTACGATCGTATTGGCCGAGGCACCCTGTTCATCGAGTCATGTTGTTTATCGCTGATAGGCGGCATCCAACCCTCACGAATCGCCTCCCTAGTGAACGCCGCGATCAGCGGCGAACTGGATGACGGTCTGATTCAGCGCCTACAACTCGCCGTCTATCCCGACGATATCCATGAATGGCGTCTGGTCGATCGCTGGCCGAACCAAGCTGCCGCTGAGCACGTGGAACAGATTATTGACCACCTCGACCAGCTCCCACCCGAGCCTCGTACTGCGCTCAGGTTCAGCCCGGAAGCACAGGAAATATTTAACGCCTGGTATACGCATCATATGCAACAAAGCCGGAGCGAAGAACTTCACCCAGCATTACAATCCCATTATCTAAAAATGCCGCAGACCATTGCGGGGTTGGCCCTACTGTTCGAACTGGTCGAAGGTGGACAGAGAGCCGTGGGCACAGAGTCCACGTCCCGCGCCATTAACTGGGCGAGCTACCTGATGAGCCATGCCTCGAGACTCTACGGCGCAGCTATCAACGCTCCACTACTCGGTGCCAGGCTGATCTTGGAGCGTCAGCAGAAATTACCCGAACCGTTTACCCCACGCGAGGTGCGTCAGAAGGACTGGATGGGATTGGGCTCACAGGACGCTGTAAACAACGCACTCGCAGTTCTGGCTGAACACGACTTAATCATTGGCTACGAGGTGGCCGGAGAAAAAGGTGGCCGCCCATCAACACGCTACATCTGGCGAAAAACGTAACCTCGACCCAACCTGTTTACCAAAATGCCGGTAGGGCAACCTACAGAACCTACGAAACCACGTTCTGTAGGTTTTGTAGGCACCCTTTTCCTGGTTGGGATAAGTAATCAGCGCCCAAATGGACGTACCTGAGCGCTTGGGGCAACTGCCGGGCTTGCGAACCGGCCGCTCTGAATCTGTCGAATCAGGCCGGAATCGGCCAATAGCTGCCTGTCGGAATCGGCTGAAATCGACCCAAAGCAGACGTTCACCAAGATTTTCTACCAGTCAAAAGCAGGCAGCCTGGCTGATGTAAATACGTCCACTGCTGGTTCAGCGCGCTCGAGTCGATGGCCAAACATGCCAGCTGCCTTCTAGAAAGCGGAATACCATTAATTGAGAAGCCGCCAAAGCCTGGCATTCACCGCTGCTTACCGTCGCCGCTCAGCCTTGCTCCGTAAAGTCTGGGTGAATGCATTGGCAATGCCCCGCAGTTCCATTAGATCCAGCAAGTCCAAGGCCTGCTCTGGATCGTTTAGTTGCTCAAGCTGATAGTTGGCTTCGTCAGCATAAAATGCCGGATTGAGGTTGCCAGCATTGATCCTTTTCCAACGAAGCTCCGAAGCAACCGGGCCATCCCCCAATGCCTCCAGCACCTTGCCACGGATAGCGTCGGCGTGGTCATTACTGCACTGGTTGCGCTCAGCTAGATCAAGGATGCGCAAGGCTTCCTTAGGATCTTTTTTTGCCACCAACTGGTAGCTGGCTTCATCGTTGTAGGCTGCCTGATTGTTGGTCGCAGACTCGATTTGCTCGTATCGTTGCCTTGAGGCGGTATCAGTCTGGCCGGATGCCTCCAGGCAATCAGTCTCGATGCTCATTACATAGTTGTTGATTGCCTCTGGGTATTGCGCTCGGTGCTCAGCCAGTCGTTGCAGAAATTGCTCGGCACCACCCCGTCCACGAGCACGCAGAGCCTTGCCTAGATTAGCCAGATTGCGTGGATTTCCTGGAGACCATTCCAGTGCCCGCTCGAAACAGTGCAGTGCCTCGCTACAAGCCGGCCCCAGTACCTTTTGCTGAAGCAGCCCCAAGAAACTCCACGCTTTGGTATCTCGTGGATATAGGCGTACCAGCAGCTGCAATACATTGATCTGAGCTTGTGACGGTGCATGGTTAACATACAGAAGAGTGTAATATTGCCAGAGTTTTTCAGCGCCCCATGCGGCTTGCCCACCTAACAGGTGTTCCACCCAGTCGCCCATTTCCTCGGTGGCTCCGGCACTTAACAGGTGATGACAGGCTTCGTTTGCCCGTTCGACATTCACATTGCTGAGTCGTCGAGTATTACCGAGTTGTTGCTGCCAGCAGCGCCCTACCTGCAGGTGCAACCTTGCCGCGTTGGTGTCCGCCGCCGGTAGATTTTGATCTTCGTCATCATCCGGCGCAGCGGTTTTCAATTGCTCGTGGCAGATCCAACTGCTGATGAAACCGTGCAAATAGAAGCGCTGGCCGCTGGCATCGACCGGCAGCAGACAACGACGCTCTAGGGCCTGCCAGGCCCCATCAACATGCAGCGCTTTTTCTAGCCAGTCAGCATGGTCATGCGGGATGCCAACCCGGTATAACGCCAGGCCCTGCAGAAGCTCGCGCTCGCCCTTGGAAAGGACTTTACCGTACAGCTCACCCAGCAAACCTTCCTCGACCTTGCATAGCAGCTTTTGTCGGAGATGCAGATATACCTGCCATGGTGATTGATTCTGGCCATGCGCAACCTCAATTAGCAGCCGGGTCGCCAGTGGATGTGCCTGCTGTCCGTGTCCACCACCCAGCCACTGGTACAGCGATTTCAAATTCTGCCCGTTATAATTCCATCCACTTTCTTGCCCGACCGGTGCACAGGCCGCAATAAACTCGCCAAGACTGGTTTTATCCAGGCCTAGCACCTCTTCAAAATGGCAGTCCTCACCAAAGCTTCCTGGCACTGGTCGCTCGCGCAGCTCGAAAATCCAGTACCATTTCGGAAAAGCTTTGCGCAATGCAGCCATTAGGGTAAACAGCTCTGGGCTTTTCCACTGCTTGCCTGCAAGCAGCAGATGGGCGCGATCAATCCAGATACATGCAGGCCTAGAATTTGGATAGCGTTGTTGCAATGTCCTTAGCTGATCGAGCAGCGATCCCTTGGGTACTTCCGGAGATTCGCTGTGGTCATTAAGCAGATTTAGCAATTGGCGAAACAGCTCGCCCGCAGTGGTTTCGGCAGCCACGGTGATATGTAACGACTCCAGACTCGCCAGTGGCTCTTGCTGCTGCAGTGTACGAATCAACTCGCTCTTTCCGTTGCCACGCATACCGTACAGAGCCAACGCTGACTTTTCCTGCAGTTTGCGGGACAGCAGCTTGAGTAACAGATCACGGCCAAATAGTCTTGTGGCGTGCCTTGGGTCTGGAGAAACAGGCTCCAAGGCCGGTAACGTTTCGGCATCAGCGACAGAAACAAAGGACCCCTGGGAGGCGGGCGACTGAATCCGCAAGCCCGACTTGAAGTGCCATTGACCTTTTTTTGCGTGCGTCGCTACCGGCGCGATAACCCAGCCATTTTGATAGGTATATAGGTGGGTGCAACAGGCCCCCGTGATCGGGTTCAACTGTGTAAAATTGATACCGAACTGATCCGGGGTATCGGCCCCGGTGGCACCGGCTGCCACTTGCACGCAATTGTCGCTTGGACGAACCCAGGCAGTATGGGTATGACCATGAAGCAGGAAGTGCAGATCCCTACTTGCGCGTTGCTCAGCCTCGTGGCGTTCAACTTCATTAAGCCAGTCAAAAGGATGATGTATAAGTCCGATTTTCACATCGGCGCCACGCAAGCCACCAGCCATATGGTTGAACTGCCATTGCCCGGCCAACCAGACGTGGCGATCATCCTCAGGGCCAGCACAACTCCAGGCAGAGTTGAAGCCGGCTACGCCCACCATCCAACCTTCCACCTCTAGCTGCTGGGCGTATAGGTGGTAGTTTTCCCAATGCAGCTCCGGCCGGTACTTCTGCACGAACTGACCGTACACTCGCAGACGTTCCATTGCCGAGCAGTGATCCTTGCTACTGCTGTCAAAGCGCCGATTGATATCGGCAACATGGTCTTTTGGCTTTTTGGCCATTTCGATCAGACGAGCCTGCTGATCGCCTAGTATTTCTCCACGGTTCACGTCATGGTTTCCGGGCACCATGAACAGCCGCTCTCTCGGCAGCTCGCAGCATTTCAGCAGCTCATCGAAGAAGCTCGCAGCCTCCTCGTACTGCTGTTCCAGCGGTGCACCGGGGGTTTCACCAAAGGCAATATCTCCAGTGCAGAACAACAAGTGTGGTCGCGGGACACTACCGTCGCTGAAACTCTCATCCAAAAAGTCAAGAAGCTCCCGGCGTATATGGCTATCACGCCAGTCTGTCTTTGGATGAAAGTGAATATCGGAAAGATGCAGCCAAACTAGTTCCTTGCCAGACACGCCGTAGTCCCCCTGAAAGTAATCAGGCGACGATAGCATATCGCCATAGGGCATACCTGGAGTACACATACACGCGCAGCGATATATTGTACTTGAGCGCCGGAGGTTGAAGGTTGGAGGTCTAGACAACCATGGCCATTATGAACCCAGACTTTTTTCTGATGGACACCACTCGCGCTGGGCGGGGCACTCTGATTGACACTCTATGTTGTCGAAGTACTTGCGCAGCAGCCCTCGGCCTTGGTCATAACTCGGGCCAGCATGGGCAGCGCATCGCTCTGCTGACCTGTCAATGCGCAACCTTGGAGCGATAGCAATTGATGAAGCCTATTATGACTCCAGGTATGGCTATCTGGCCGATAGCAGCCCTTCACGAGTGGCTGCTTGTGGCCGTTTGCTGCCCTCCACGAACGGCTGTTATGGGTTGAAAGCGGACAATCACTTGCACACTGTCGGCTGGGGGCTGGGGTTGGTGGCCATAGTGTACCGCAAGCCTCCAGTGCCAAAGGTCAAAGCTACGCTGTACGCTCCACCACACCGAACACTCACCGGAGATTCTACATGGACGAGAAGGCCACCATCATTGCAGACACCCTGGAACTACTGATGATGAATCAGACAGCTTTGAGGGCAGCTTTAGAGGAAGTGTCGCTGTGGGTAAGCCAGCGAGGCTCGACACAAATCCACGACAATGTTCTTAGCATGCTCGATGCGCACGCTGAAGGAATATCCTCTGGAATAGAGCGCCTACGCTCGTAACTCACGAAAGCCTGCCTCTAGAACGTACAGGCTGTCCGTTGTGGTCGTGCGCGGGCATCCGGTTCGATGCAAATGCCTTTAGTCAGCCGGCAATCACCGAAGCGTTAACAATCGCACCCCGAACCCTCGTGATTTCATCGACGATGACTTGGCTCAACGAATGAGGAGTGTGATCAAAATCAATGATCAATCGTCGAGCTGCCACCGCGTCAAGGTCACTATCCGGCACAATACGTTGCAGCGCTGCCGCAGCAATTCGAGACAAACCAAGCTCCAAAAATGCCCGACCAGTGTTGGTACTTACACCGAGTTCAAGCGCCAGAGAGAAATCAAAAATCTCCGGCACCCTATAACCCAAGCCATTTTCCACCATCACGTGTGTGAGAATATCAACGTAGGCCTTCCCCATTTGCACCAGCTGGAAACGTATCACGTCCTCAATGGTGTCGAAGGTGTCTTTGATAACCTTGCTGGGGTTCAGATCTGCAACTCTCTTGGCCTTGTAACCTGGCACCGTACGAACATACATGCTTTCGAAATTACGCTTTTTCTGGATCTCGTCCTTTTTTGCTTTGATTTCGTATTTGAGTATGACTGGATATGGTCTCCCTTCCATCCACCTTACGGCAATTCGCCCGACGTAAGCCCCGTAATCACCACCAAAACCTTTTATGTACTTGAATAGGACGTTGAAGATGTCACGGTAGTGGGCAATTGATTGTTTATCAAGATCCGCAGGATTTTTCGGAATCAACGCGTCCAGCTTTCCAGATTCCAAGCTCAGCACCAAAAAAGACATCAACTCATCAAGCGCAAATAAGTCTAGTGTCCAGTTAGCGCTCAGGATGGTCGCAGGCAGGCTCAAACCGTCTGAAGCCTCTTGCGAAGCATTGCAGAGCAATCGCGAGTCAAGGAAATCGAGCTCTGGGGCTACACGCGTTATAAAGCTCTGGACATCTCCTTGTCGAGCCTTACTGATTAGCATTCCTGCGGAGGCGACTGCATTTTTATGCACGTTGTCACGGAACTTTCCTGGCGGGGCATCACCACCCAGCACAGTGAGTATTTCCCGAGTATTATGGATAATGGACTCACTAAAGGCTGATTTAATAGTAAATTTAGTAAATTTATCCATAGGCTGGTCACTCCATGAGTCGTAACCAACCAAGAACACATTACCTACAATATCTTTAGCCATTCGACCGGCTCGTCCTGCGAAGTTCCACAGAAGTGCCGGATCAAGAATATTTTTATCGCCCTTGCCACGGGCTGGCGTATCAAGAAAGACGTTGCGCGCGGGCAAATTAATACCCTGAAATAACGTAGTGGTACAAACCAAAAATCTAATGGAGCCTTTCCTAAAAGCGGTCTCGATAGCATCTCGTAGCAGGGCAGGCATCTGCCCGTAATGGAAGGCGACGCCCTTTTCCACCATTGCAATAAGATGATACTCGGGATGAATATGCTCTTTTATGAACGTAACCAGGTCATCATTTTTGCCCATAGCGTCGGGATCAGTGACACCAAGCGCAATTGAGCCCGCAAGCTTCGCAGCCTCAGTGGGGGTCTTCGCATACACTAAAGACCCACCGCTACTACCAAGTTCGAGGGCGACAGCCGCCAGAAGGGTTTCTGGGGACGACAGCCCCCTATCGCACATCATTGAGCCGACGAAAGTTGCCTGATGAGATGAAAGTAACTTAAAGTCAAGTTGATTACGACCAGTACTCTTAGTCACTACGATTCGGTTTTGAAGAACTGGCGATACGGTTGTAGAAACCTCAGCAATTTGTGGCAGCCCAATGCTCTCGATAGCCTCTTTGAACCCCTCAGCGCCTGGCGCCAGCATCACAACGTGTGTTCGTGGGTATCGTCCAAAACATTGCTCAATACAGTCTTGCAGGATCATCCCACGAGCACCATCAGAAAGATTTTGTGCCTCGTCGACAATTACCAGATCGATTTTTACAGATGTAGTAGATAGTAAGACCTGGAATCGCTCTTGAGTTAGAACAAAAATTTGTCTTGGTACGGCCTCAAAAGTAGGAATATCCGTCACCCGGATCTCCGCCTCACTCGCAAGCCTACCTTTGATTTTCATATGCACTTCGGCGAGCAATGCACGCGTGGGAGCTATATAGACGAACGTAAAGCTTCCAGAGGAAACCGCACGGCGGCAGAGATGTTCAATTACTAAAAAGGACTTACCAGCGGAGGTTGGAGCAGATATAGCGAGAGATGCCCCACTTTCCAAGGAATCCCAGACTCCCTTCTGGTAGTCAGTAAGAGCGATCATCTCCCCATGGACTTGAATTGTATTGAGGTGCTCTACAACTCGGCGCTGGATCATGCTAGCCAAGCTAGTCAGCTTAGTTTTGAAGTTCAGCTCACTGTATTTAAGCCCTGGAAAATTTCCAAGCTCAGCCAGTACCGCAGAGCATCGTTCCAGTATGCCTGGCTCCCGACTTACCAACATTGCATTGAACGCAATGTTCTGAGCCATGCCCACATGCGATTCAACATTTGACTGCGCGAACACCGAGGCACAGTAAAGCAGTTTCTTGAGCGCCTCAAGATCTGGATCTTCTTTTGATCTCACTATATTGGTCGGCAGAGTGTTTGCGGCGCCAGCAGATTGGAGATGATCGAGAGATGTTCTGAACTCCGCGTTCCCGATAATACGTGCCGACAATTCAGACGCAAAGCTACTCATCGACACCTCCAGCATCGAGCGTGGACTGCGTTAATACGGTATCTGATGGAGCAGGCACAATACCTAGTGATTCATAGAACTGCTCCCTCAACTCGTCGACATCTGGCACCGCCACTAGGTAAATCATGCATTTATTCGGATCGACGCTGTACTTCGCCAGTTGATTACTCACATTCTGATGGTGGCGCTCATGATCCTTCACATAAAGCCTACCAAAATGGAGTTCATGCTTTTCTAAATCATCGTCATCAACCGGGAGTTTGTTACCGAAATGCTTTGTTTCTGAATAACAAACCACTGCCACCGACCTTTCTCTCTTCGGAGCATTTGGCTTTTTGAAAACGTCGAGATACTCCATGATCCTTTCTTTCTCATCCGATGCAAGGGCATCGAGATTTCCGAGATCCCGCACCAACCCATACTCTTGCAGGTACTGTTTTTTATCGCTTCCAAAGCCAGCGACTGACTCCGCGTAATCGGCAGTCCCGCTTGCCGCGCTACCAGCCAATTTCGATTCGAGAAAAAATACATTCAGTACACCATTCGTGACCGAGGCATGAATACCATCAAGGCCATGAACGGGCATATTGGTTGAGGTTTTCAAGGACATCTTTGCCACCAACTGAGCCGCACCCAAATGATGCACAGCCACGCAATAGGCGAGTACTTCACCGACCTCACTTGCCCTGGAAGGAAACTCCTTCCGAAATTCTATGAACGCGCTCCTGACAGCTTTCTGAATCTGGGTGGTGATTGATAAATCACCATTTTTTCCAGCAGTGAGCTGTGCAAGGTACATTTCACGCCGCCTACGGCTCAGCGCATAGTTCACCGCTTGACTGCTAAGGAAGTCAGCTAAAGAATTCGTATTGGGAATGTCTTCCTGAAACCGCACATGCAGTAAGCCTAGTTTCGGGGCTGCCCCCGAAGCCGGGACAGAAACGTCCATAGCGCATTTGACAAAATCGTCTAGCGGTGACTGATTCAACAGCTTGTCTATGACGTCACTGAGTGATGGCAAAGTTAAAGATGAGGACACTTATCCATTCCCTGGGTGGAGCGCAACAAGGCCTCACTGGCGTTAGGCACGTGCAAGCGCTAGCTCTCTGCAATGAGCCGATGATGACGCGAATGGACTCAGATTGCCATCACCCCACATCTGAAAGCGCCAGGGCCTCCGGGGTGGCCATTGACATCGTTCATGCAGAAACGGCGAGGCAAGAGCACTCCCCATCAAAAGTGCTATCCGAGCTTTATACGTAAAAGCAGGAGCACCAAAGCCTTGTGGGCTTTGCCACCAAAAGCCTATGTGTCTAGAAAATGACCACCGACTGCATGTGAATCGCCCCTAGTTTCGTAGGCAATTTTAGGCGTCCGCTTTTGGCCGCAAGCAGCCACCTTCGGCGGCCATTCTTGACCGGCTCGGTCTACCGATCACTATCTGACTATTATGAACGCACTTCACCGTCGTCATTCGTTGCCCATTCACCGTACTGGCCCTGCGCTCAGGAAGACGCACCGTCATCTGCCGTCCGTTTCTCGTCGCAGCCGGAGCCTTGCACTTACACCTTTGATGCCGGATCGTCATCTCACGCTGGTTTGTCGCTACCACTGGGGCTCCCCCGCGAACAGATTACTCCCTCAGGAGCGGCATCATACTGACATCACCCCTTCACAACGCTAATTACCTGGAAAAAGCCCGTGAAGACGCTGAAGCCCAGTATTCATGTGGCTTGCACCCACAACACCCCTTCACGACACCTCTTAACGACACCCCTTCACAACGCCAATTGCCCGGCTATAGTCCGTGAAAACGCTGAAGCCCAGTATTCATGCGGCTTGCGGCCACAACACCCCTTCACGACACCTCTTGACGACACCCCTTCACAACGCCAACTACCTGGAAAAAGCCCGTGAAATCTCTGAAGCCCAGTATTCATGCGGCTTGCGGCCACAACACCCCTTCACGACACCCCTTCCAGCAAATCGGTAAGTTTCTCTATGGGAAGTGAAGCGTCAGACTCCCATAAGCAATAGATGGGGGGTGAGCCCTATTTTTTACGATGTGTCGCGAAGCGGATGTCAGGGCCACCCAGATGCATCAGATCAGCCACTTGGGTTTTCCGAGGTCGAGGGGAGACTAGGCTCACCTACATTGAGGAGTGCCACCATGACCCTATTCGCCACTATGGCCAACTTGATGGCCTCAATCGTCCAGCCGACAAAACCGCTGTACACCACAGCGTGTATATCCCATCCAAGGGAAAGCAGTCGTGCTGCATGACGGTCTCAATATCCGCAGTGAGCGTACGTGGTACCAGTATCCCGAGTCGCTGACCGGCGAAGGAGAGAAGTCGACCTAACCGTTCGATCTTCACATCGACGATAACGCGGCCTGGGTCGAGCCCGTCATGCAGACTCAGGCTGACAATTGCAGCCTGCAGAGCAGCTTCATGAAGCTGATGGAATACGGTTGGGTAAACACGGCCAACGGGCTGCCGATGATGGATGGCTGCCTCGATGTCATGGGCAATGCTTAGGGCATGGACTCGATGAGCGAGAGTCTGTAGTTCGATCACGGTGGCGCGTTCGCAGACTGAATCAGCGCCCGCCAGTTGCCGGCGCTAGAACGTTAAACCAGCATGAAAAATTGCTGTGCGTTTCTGTACAGTGAACGAGTCTCTTAGACTCTGATGCACATCAGCACGGGAGAAGAACATGGAGCGGTTTGAGCTACTAATCTATTCAGTGTTCGGCGTGATCTGCGCCTTGGGGGTAACAGCCGCGATTGGTTACAGGATCGCCGCTTACCTGGACAAGCAGCACGACAACAGCAAACACAGCGAAACACGCCCGAACTCGACTGCCGATTAATTGAATCAAGTGCGCCATCAGGTCATTCAAGCATGCGCCCAGGTCAAGGAGGATGACATCGTGAGCAAAGTAGAATGCCAGTGCTGCAAGAGGATGATGGTTCCGAAGGTGATCACCAGCGCTCCGCTTTACGTGAGCGGAGTTCCCCTAGGGGGTGGTGATCCTGAGTCGTCTGTATGCCCCTTCTGTCTGTCGCCAAAGTGGATGCTTACCGAGCGCCAGGCTTTGGCCGCGGGAAGGGCCAACGTAGAGTTCTACGGCATCATGGTTCTCGCCCTAGTAAACATCGTTGCCTTCGTCCGTTTCGGCGAACTGGCGGGCGGTATAGCGCTTGCGGTGTCAGTCGCAACCGTTTTCATGCGCCCCAGGATGATTCGAGCCTTGCGCCGTCGCCTGGGCCGTTAAACGAGCCAGTCTCCACAGGCGACCGGAATGCTACCTAAGCTGAGAATACAGCCGGGGTAGAATTCGCACGAATGTCGCTACTGCCCGACAGCATGTAAAACTGCGTCGTTACTGGGTCATTTGATCACGGATTATAAGTACTATGGTGTTACTGGCCCCTGTATGGCGAGCGGTAGCCCGAATCCCCATGCCTGCACCGAGCAGTTCACCAACGCGCTGACGCAGCCCCCCCCTTCCAGGCTGCCCTTTTAAGCACCGAAGGTTTGCCCCTCCAAGGGTGAAGGTTTCAGGTTCAGTTCCTGTCTGAGACGCCATATTTTAAAAGGCCTGCAGCCATTACTAACAATTCACGCTGCCTTCCATGGATGTCAGGTGGGTGCAAAAAATGATTGCAGGTTCATAGGCCTCACGCGCGAAGAAGCGGTGGGTTATTTTATGCGCTCAATTTTGCTGGCACGGCAGGGGAAGCAATATGAACAAGCTAGGGAGAAACGACGAATGCTGGTGTGGCTCGGGCAAAAAATTTAAGAAATGTCACCTTGGTCGCGAGTCGGCTCAGCCACATAAACCTTGGAATCTTAGCGTTGCCCATAGGAAACACTTCTCGAAGAAGCTGTGTTCAGCCCCCGACCCCTTCCATTCGCAATGCTCGGGGTCAATCATTGCTGCGCATACTGTGCCCCGCTCGGGAAGCTTGAACCAGATCGCAGATGATGGACACGTTATGTCTTTCATGCCGTCTCTAGAGGGGCTGATCAAGCACAATGGTGTTTTAAAACCTGAAAGGGTGGGTGTGCGACGAGCTTCTACATTCAGCGGTTTCTGCTCCACGCATGATGATGGGCTTTTTGCGCCAATTGAGAAGGATGCATTCGTAGGGAGCCAGGAGCAGTGCTTCCTCCTGGCGTACCGTGCTTATGCACGAGAGATTTACACTAAACGTGCGGCGTCGGAGCAGGCCAAGCTTTATAAGGACCTAGATAGGGGGCGTTCGCCAGATCGACAGATTGAAATCCAGGCGTTCGCCCACCTCCACGGCGCAGGAATTGATGCTGCGTTGCGTGACATAAAGATTCATAAAGCGCGCTTTGACAGATGTTTGACGAGTGGAGACTACTCATCGGTGCGCTCCTACATCATCGAGCTAGAAGGTGCACCACCAGTAATGTGTAGTGGTACCTATGCGCCTAATGTCGATTTTTGGGGGAGGCAGCTGCAGGATATGGCTGATCTAGCGCTGGTCCCAGAACTAATGAGCGTGACCTCTTTCTTTGGCGGAGAAAAGGGGCAGATAGTTTTTTCATGGATGGCTGAGGACGACAGGTGTTGCACGGCTCTGATCAAAAGCTTGGAGCAAATCAATGACGATGATCTGTCCTCCACGCTTGTAGCGTATTTCTTTGACCATTTTGAAAATGTTTTTGCCTCTCCGTCTTGGTGGGATGGATTAGGGCAGTCGAATCAAGATGCCTTGATCCAACGAATGATCGGTGAAATAGGTGTCGCATTCGGGCTCGTGCCACCTAGCAAGTCGCCTTTCAAAATAGCACCGTGGGTCATATCCAGGCGCTATCGAGTCGGCTTCTAGGGGTTGGAATCTCGGATGCGCAGTACTGTGGTAGACGAGCAATTGGCGTGTCTCGCGGTGGCTCGAATACCCAGGCCCGCAGCCAGGAGCTCTTTTATGCGATTGTGTAGATTCTCGTCGATTGGGCGGCCCTGAAATTTGCCGGCCAGTTTTGCCTTCTGGATACCCTGGGCCTGGCGCTCGCGGCGCTGCTCGTAGTCCTTCCGGGCGATCGCCGCCATCATCTCTACTAGCATCGAGTTGATGGCGGCCAGCATCCGGTGAGTGAACTCGTCGCCCTGCGTATCGCGCATACCTTGATGACTGGTGGGCAGATCCAGGGCGACGATGCGCAAGCCCTTGGCGTCGATCGCCCCCCTGAGCTTGGCCCAGTCATCGGCGGGGAGCCGGGATAGGCGGTCGATGGATTCGACCAGCAGCACGTCACCCGTGCGAGCATCCTTGAGCAGGCGGAGTAATTCAGGCCGATCCGCGGCTGCACCGCTGGCGTTCTCCAGGTACTCGCAGGCGATCACCTTGTTGTGATCGCTGGCGAACTTCTCCAGGGAGACCCGAGCGCGGCCAGCGTCTTGCTTGTCGGTAGATGCACGGAGATAAGCACGGATGAACATAGTACAACCTGTATCAGTTAGGGTGTTGCCCTAAAGCTGTTGCACTTTAGGTGTTACTTTTCAATATAAAAGGCTGACAAAGCCGAAAGTTTCCCGTATCAGCCTAGGCATACTCAAAAAATAGCCGTAGGTTTGAGAAAAACCCACGGCAATATAGCCCAGCAGAATTACTGCGTGATTGCACTCACGTGACCGCCCATTGGCATTCGACTTGACCAGCCGTTTGCATGGGATTTGACTAGCACATTTGATGTCTTTGAGCAACAGAAGTCGGCCAATGGCGAGCGTTTAGAGCAGTCAAGATACATCTGTGTCGTTTTTTAAAGTCTACGTTTTTCTCTAAACAGGCAGGATAAATCTTGCTCATAGCGTATAATAGCCATAAGACATCATCACCACCCTTATAAAGTCAACGAAAATACAAATGACATACGTAAAAGAAACGGATCGTTTTAAAGCTAAGTGTGCAGCGGGCACTACGTATACCATCATTGAAAACACAAAAGAAAAAAAAGAACCAAGAACTCTCAGCGAGCACGTTTATGAAACGTCGCGAAAATCTTATTTTTTATCAACAGGCGAAAAAGTAAACAAACTCACAGAAGACACTTTCTTAATAATCAAAGGAAAAAAATAATCACCCAAGACAAGCCAAAATTCAAAAAATCTTATATCGGTGACCTAAAAACCGTCTTTGATTACTTGAAAAATCAGGCATTACTCATTGCCATAGTAATTGCCATTCCAGAGATAGTGTCGATTATAGCTAATGCCCGCCTTGGGTCATGGGTGGCACTGCTGGGCTTTTCGATTGCAACGAGCCTGGCAGCAGTATTTAGCGTTTATAACTTAATATGGCTTCATTACACTCTAGAGGATAAACCAAAACAAAAAACACTCCGCATTCTCACCTTGGCATTTACGTTTACACTAGCCGCTGCAGCAATGGCGGTGGCTGCACTAAAGACCTTCCATGCATTAATACCTAACCTGAATTGGTTCACTATTAATTGATCGCTCGCAAACTGGACTGCCCCCGGAAAGGTAGACATCCCCGGCCTATGCAATTACTCAATTACTTCCCTACGAAGTAAAGCGCCCTGCCCTGATTGAAGATTGCCGCAGGAATCGAGTTTTTTCTCAATCGCTGGCCAGGGTGATAGATGTAGATCCACTCAGGCAGGTGGTGCGATGCAAGCAACATGGCTTCCGACGTCGTCATGTCGTTCTTATAGGCATCAAGCGTGAACTGGTTGTTACGGATGAAGATAGGCCCGTAGCTGAGTGGCGATCTCAGAAAGCTCGGCGATTTAGCAGCCTCCTCACTGTATGGAATCGGCCGCTCGGCATAGCTATCTACCAGCGATGCATAGCCGCGGGCATGGCCATCAGGATGTTTACCAGTCAGCATTGGCAACTTCGATAGGCCATGGGCAAAAACTCTCTTGCGAGCATCTTCGACCTTACACAATGCGAGAGCAGACGCCGCCTCCGGCGAGCTTGCCTGGTCCGCAGGCACCCACGCGACAACCTGAGTTGCACGCGCCGGATCGCTCGACCCACCCAACAGCATCAAGCCCAAGCCAATTCCCGCTGCTGCGCCACCACTCAAACCTTCAGGTGGCGAAGCGAAGCTCATCGCGCTTAATCCAGCATCCCCGAGCACTGTTCCAGAACCGCTGGCCGGGTTCGCCCTATCAACTGCCCCTGCCAGCTCGATTGGAACGTCACGCTGCCCGGAAATCCCCATGGCGGTCAGAACATGCATAGCATCCGACCATTTTTCCCTCGGTACATCTTTCGGCTCAGGAAGCTGCACAGTCCTAGCCCCCAGGGTGCCAGAGCACCCAACCAGAAGAGCTACAGTCGCGGCCAGCAAGCCGATTCGGATCGTTGTTGATTTGTTACCCATGGCGCCACTCCCTGGTTTGATTGCCACAGCTTACGGAAACCTTCAGGAAACCCAACGGCATAAGCCTGTGAGCTGTTCCGGCTTGGGATTTCCAGAGCCTGGCATAGCGTGTCAAGCAACCTCATGCATGCGGAGCACCACCATGGAATTTCGTCACCTAGGCAATGGACAGACTTTCCCACCCATAGCGCCGAATGGCCGGATTTACGCCGTACCTGTCACGCAGGAAAACCAAGTAGAAATTTTCTGCCTGACACCTGAAGGCATCGTTGGAAGCGGCGTTTCGGCCAACTGGTCTGAAATCACGGGCGTCTACTACGACGATGAGTCTTGGGAAATCATCCTGCGCAATTACACCGGGCGGGGAATGCGTTTCCGTCGTGGCCATCCCTGCTTCATGGTTGCGGAGGGGGACGAAACGATACTGACGAGCATTCAGGGGTACTCAATCCCCATATGCACAATGAACCGCATAGCTTTTGAGAAAGCCAATGACTCCTGCCAAAAACCACGCCAAAGCGAACCTAGATAAAAGAAACATAACTTTTACGGCCATTTCAATTTCCGACGCTAAAAGCGTTTGAAAGCGAAACCTATCCCTCCAGAGCCCCAGTACCTTGTTCTCAAACGGACTGATACGGAGCGCTGAAAATGACCCCAAAGATATTCCCTGGCAGGGAGAGAACACCCCAATGAGCACACCGCGCTGGGTTCTTATCAAACGTGCGCCTGAACGAATTCCTCATCACCTCTGCCGCCATGCGCGGCGCGGAGAAAATCATGGAAATTCAGACTGAAACTCTGGGTGAGGAAGAAATTGCAGCTATCACTGGCTATCAACTGCCATCGAAACAAATTCAATGGTTAGCCAGTAATGGATGGCAATACGCCCTATCTGGCGCCAGACGTCCGGTCGTTGGCCGAGTGTACGCTCGCCTAAAGCTGGCCGGCGTTAAGCCAACAGCAATGAACGCCGTCGCAGAGACTTGGACTTTCGATTTGTCTCGGGTGGGTTAGCAAGATGCGTCCGAAACAAACCGCTAATAGAGATCTTCCGCCGCGAATGATTCGGCGTACGCGAAAGCGCAAAAACGGCAACATCTGGGTTGCTTACTACTACGACGGCAGGGACGAAGATGGCAGGCGTCGAGAGATACCTTTAGGTAACGACCTGGACATCGCCAAAGTGGAATGGGCGAAGCTCGACAGAAAGGCCGTTCCAAAGATAACGCGCCTGATGGGGCAGCTATTCGATCGCTATGAAAGGGATGTCATTCCGGGCAAAAAGCCGCGCACCCAGAAGGACAACCTGGCCGAGCTCAGACAGCTGCGCAAAGCCTTCGATGATGCCCCGATGGAGCTGATTACACCTCAAGTACTTGCCCAGTATCGAGATCGGCGGACGGGCAAGGTTAGGGCGAATCGGGAGATCGCCCTTCTCTCTCACATTTTCAACATGGCAAGGGAGTGGGGCATTACTGACCGCCCAAACCCAGCGACCGGTATCCGCAAGAACAAGGAGACTCCTCGGGACTTCTATGCAGGACCGGCGATCTGGGATGCGGTGTACGAACACGCCACTTCCGAGCTGCGCGATGCAATGGACTTGGGCTATCTGACCGGTCAACGCCCAGCTGATGTACTGGCCACCCGGGCGACAGACGTGGTTGATGGTTTTCTGCAATTCGCCCAGGGCAAAACGACAAAAAAACTCAGGATACGTCTTGAGTCGGAAACAGAGACCAGCCAGCTGGGGATACTGGTTGAGCGCCTTCTGAGCCAACGCAAGGCGCGAGGGGTTCGCAACCCGTACCTAATCGTGACAGAGGACGGCCGCAACGTGACGCCAGCGATGCTACGCCTTCGCTTTGATGATGCTAGATCCAAGGCGGCCGCCAAAGCGATGGAAGACCTTGATAGCGTCCTGGCCGACAGCATTCGTCAATTCCAGTTTCGCGATATCCGCCCCAAAGCAGCGAGCGAAATTGAAGACCTGGCGCACGCGAGTAGGCTACTAGGGCACACCGATAAGCGGATCACGCAGACCGTTTACCGCCGCGTCGGGGAGATCGTGAAACCAACCCGATGAAACATCTTTTACGAAGGAGTTGCGGAACACCATCGAAAAGTTGCGGAACACTTGGCCTTTTCAGCTTCAAGTTTTCCACCCTCCAGAAACGCAAAAAGCCCTGAATAATCAGGGCTTTGAATGTGGCGGAAGCGTAGAGATTCGAACTCTAGGATAGTTGCCCATCGACGGTTTTCAAGACCGTAGGATAAAGCCCCAGTCCATGAGGCGTCAGCACCAAAATCGATTCCAAAACAATCACGGAATGGCTAGGCTCCAGGCCGCATACGGCAAGGGTCGCCATTTCTGTTTTGGAATCGATTTCCACTGCTTTCCAACGCCCTCTGGACAACAAGACAAGACCGCTATAGCGTTGCCTCACATACAAGGAGATAGCAAATGGCCAGCGACGTTTTGATGAACATTCTAGAGGGCGTAAAGATTGTCTCCAGCCCAACCTCATACCTGATCGATGCGTTCGCACAGTCCCTGAAGGACAAAGAGGAACCGAGTGGCATCGTTGAATTGCGAGTGGAGACTGAGCGTCGCGAACTCGAAATGCGGATGGCTGAGGCGGAAGCGAGAGTCGCTCAAGAGCTTGCTATCGCTAGGCGTATCGAGACTGCACATGAGGTCGAAATGACAGAATACTTCGATTACTCCGGCAAGGGCCACGTAGGATTGAAAGCTGATGCTGAGAGTATCAGCGTCGGTGCTGGTGGGAGCGGCCGTCGCGTAAGCAAAAGAAAATTCGTGTTCAAGGGCGGCCCAGGAATGGCTGAGATTGAAGGAAATCTTGAAAAGGCTTAGGCCACGCCATTGGCTAAATTCTTTATCAAGCCTCCAGTACTGCAGCAGTAGTGCGGAAAATCGACCTCAGGCCGCACCGTTAGCGGCCGATGCGTCGAGCCTGTCTAATATGCATCGGCGAGTTTGGTCGACTTTCGCCCAGTAAAACCGAGAAGCTTTCGAGCGATTTTAGACAGCATACGCGCCCCACCCTGGCGTTCTGCCGACGACGATCCGTCCTGGCTCGTCTCCATTCCAGCTATTCGAAATCTCGTAACTAAACAGGCCGATGTGGTGCGCCTCATCGATCTCCATCAACCCCCAGGCTCTGGCAGCCTCGGACAGCTCCAGCATGTCGACCAGCGTCTCGGCGCTCATATCACGCCGGCGATGGGCGGCATAGGCCATTTCATCAAGCACGGCGGCGCGTCCGTCGGGATCGGTGGCTAAGGCGAATTGATCGTTCAGTTCATTCAGCCAAGCTTGCGGTACGCCGGCCATCATTCTGCCCTGCACTACCAAGACTGCGCATACAGCACTCCGTCGATGCTCTCCACCCCGTTGATATTCATCTCGAGCTGGGACCTTGGCATCGTGCAGGACCGGGATGATGTCGGGCCCAGGGGGTCGGGTTGAACACCCAGGCCTGCGTGGCTACCCGGCCCAGCGGCTCGCTATGATGGTCGCCGATATGAATGTCGGCGCGAAGAGGCTGGATCTTTCTGAACTGATCAGATGGGATGGCCTGGCCATTCACGCGGCGGCGGACGAGAAGGAAGTACATTGGGCACCAATACTGTACATATATACAATATCGTAATCACAATCGCCGATCCCGGGCAACCTGATCAGCCTGACGGCGTCAGGGAGTCGTACTCGAGTTCGCACTGGCGCCCGGCTGTCCGGGCGGCGTCATAAGCTTTCGCCAGATCTCACGCTCGTTCATCAGCCCGCGCGAGCAAGTCGGAGAGCACCATGGCGGCGCGGGTGGTTGCTTGGCCTCGGGCGATAGAGACACTATCCGAGCCGAGGAGACTCGGACTCTTGCAGCTTGCGCCGCTGGAACCTAAATCATAATAGCCACTGGCAAAGCCAGTAAAATCAACACGTTGAGCCGCCCGCAGCCGTTCACGTTGTCTCAAGAGATGAACAGAAGTACACGCTGATAACCAGCGTGATTCACGATCTGTTCACGCTACCTCTCCGGCGTCCTGCCGAACGAACACTATCCTCCCCTTACCGATCGTCACCTGAGATTCATCAGAGCCGCGAGTCACTAAGCGAAAGCAAACCTTCGTTTTTATGCGACAGCTGTCCTACAGATGAGAAAACGAAACTATTTTTTCGATTCCATGGATAAGCCAGGCCAAGACTTCGGCATCCTGCCGACCGAGCACACCCTCCTATTTATGCAATTCACGCACATAGGCCTGACAGGCCTGCAGGGCGATCAATCCTTCATCACCGTCTCCAGTGATGGCGACAATTCGTTGAGCATACGCTGGGTCAAGCTGGGCGCGTAGGGCTCCATCCACCACGCCTCCGGCGCTGGCGGGCGTTCGCACCCCACCGTTACAACCCTGGGCGGCAACGGCTCCGGCGTCGACCAGGACTGACAACCGCAGATCAGCAGTAGCCAGCCGGTCGCGCAGGCGAGCCTGAGCTTGGTTCGCATCGTTCATCTCCTTCCAGTGATTTTTATCCTGCGTCTGCAGACGGTCTTCCAGGTCGCGCCGCGCATCCTGCTGCACCGCCAACTGATCGATGGCGGCACCGGCAGCCGCTTCCCGCTCACGGCTGTGTGCCTGATCTTTCTGCGCAAGCTGCCGCTCATACCCCGCTGCCTGTTTTTCCAGCTCGTCGGCCTGCCACAACCAGGCAAGGCGTGCACCCGCCGCCGCCCCAAACAACAGGGAGAGCAACACCCACCGCGCACCGAGCGACATCAGATCAGCACCTGCTCGGCGCGCTTGTAGATTGCGAGCCGGTCATCCAGCCCATTGAGCCCGCCGTTGATGCGACGCGTGATGACCTCGAACGCCGACGGCCCCTTGTCGGCCAGCGAATTGAGGCCCGCCTGATGCCAGAACCAGCCGGCCGAATCGGCCGCGTGCTCTGGCCGCTCGAGCTGCTCAGGGCGAGCGAGCAGATCGAGACCCAGCGCTTCGCAGCAGCGCTTGTAGTTGTCATGCCCAGTGACCCGAATCAGGCCACGGTCGCGATATCGCTGACCATCGCCATCAGCCTCGGGCGTATTGCCCAGCCGGCCGGTGTCGTACTTCGACAGATACTGCTCACCACCGAGTTCACGCACATAACGCAGCTGGCCCGACTCATGGCCGACCTGGGCAAGGAAGGCGCGCTTGCGTAACGGGGTCACGATGTCCCACTTGACCATCGCCGCATTCAGGACAGGAAGAAAAACGCCGGCTTGAAGGCCGGCGTTAGGGAGGATGTGTTGCAGCTGCTTGAGGGTGACTGTCATCTTGAATCTCCTGTTGTGGCCTGACGGCCCGAATAATTTGCAAATGTCATCCAGCCAACGTCGACGCCGCAGGACCGAGTGCTCGTCAATACAAATAGCCTTCAGGTAAACTCGCCACCGCATCGCTTTCGATTGACCTATTGACCAGGCTACTGATGAGCAACCCAAATATTAAATATCGCCCCGACATCGACGGGCTTCGCGCTATTGCGGTACTTAGCGTCGTACTGTTCCATGCGTTCCCCTCCTTCCTCAGAGGTGGATTTATTGGCGTAGATATTTTCTTCGTCATCTCTGGTTTTTTGATAACCTCCATTATTTTCAAGAGCCTTAACAACAAGACCTTCAGCTTTGCCGATTTTTATAGCAGACGGATAAAACGAATTTTCCCCGCGCTTGCACTGATACTGGCAGCCACTTACGTGATGGGCTGGCTCTCGCTGACTGCAGAAGAGTTTTCGCAATTAGGCAAGCACATCATCTCCGGCGCGGCGTTCGTTTCGAATTTTGCCCTCTGGAACGAATCAGGCTACTTCGATAGTTCAGCACAACTGAAACCTCTGCTGCACTTGTGGAGTTTAGGGATAGAAGAACAGTTCTATATTGTGATGCCGCTTGCGATTTTTATTTTCAGCCGTTTCAGGGTCAACCCCGCTGCGCTACTCACCTGTGCAGCCATCGCCTCATTTGCGTTGAATATCAAACTCATTGACTACGACCCAATCGCAACTTTTTACTCGCCACTAACACGCTTCTGGGAGCTCCTTGCAGGCAGTCTGCTGGCATGGTTCACAATTTACAAAGACACGCCTATCTCCGCTACCACTTGGGCGACGTTGACCAGCCAGCAAAAACATCTTCGAAATCTGCTTTCTTTCATGGGACTCGCCCTGCTGACTTTTGGCCTTCTCCACATAAAAAAAGGCGCAAACTTCCCTGGTACCAAAGCACTCATCCCCGTGATTGGTGCGGCCCTAATTATTCTTGCCGGGCCAATGGCCTGGATTAACAAAAACCTGCTGTCAGCTAAAACCATGGTCTGGATTGGCCTGATCAGCTTCCCGCTGTACCTGTGGCACTGGCCCCTGTTCTCCTTGCTGCGCATAAACGAAGGAGAGCCCAGCACACTGCTAATGGCTGCCGCATTGCTGCTTTCGATAGCGCTCGCGTGGGTAACCTACCGCTACCTTGAACTCCCGATCAGAAATTCAAGCTCTGAACGTCTCAAGCTAGTTACGCTTTCCAGTGTTATGGTAGTTGCCGCTGCTGTAGGCGGCGTAACCTATATGGCGGGCGGGCTGCCCGAGCGGCAAGCTAACAAAGCGTTGGAATCCTACGCAAACAGCATTGCGAGATCAGACGTAAAACGCCACGCTGGATGCATTGATATTCTACATGCCTACAAAAAAGAAGGTGACTGGTACTGCCATATAGGTGACGCGAAACCAAAACAGGACATATTTGCTTTTGGCGATAGCCACGCTTACAGCCTACTCCCTGCCTTCGAAAAGCTAGCTGCAGAACATTCACTCTCAATCGCCTTTTCTTCTGCCTCTGGCTGCCCGCCATTGCTGGGAATTCAATCCATGCGCGGCGAGCTGGATATTGAAAAACACAATTGCCAAGCACTCAACGAGCGTATTTTTTCGTACATCAAGTCCGAGCAGATCAGTACCGTTGTATTGGTGGGACGGTGGTCCTATTACGGCGGAGGAACCACAAAACTTGGAAACTACAACCTCATCGCCAAAGACCCGACTACACAACCGACGCTTGCCCAATCAGCCCAGAACTTGCAGTGGGCGATTGATAATACGGTCAAGCGCTATCGCGAAATAGGCGTCAATGTCTATCTTGTGGAAGACAACCCCCAGCAGCTTAAAAACCCCAAGGAAGTGTTGCGCACCGGCAAAGGCCGAGAGCAAGCATACGATGCGTTGTCTGTATCAAAGGCTGAACATCTGAAGCATTCCGCATTCTCAGTGAAAGCCATTCGCGAAACACCAGCGACAGTAATCAACTTCGATTCCATTCTCTGCCAGGAGGCTATCTGCCCCCTGACCAGGGAGGGAAAATTCTGGTACTTCGATAACAACCACCTCAGCGCAAGTGGTGCGCTAGCCGTTTACCCTGCGATAGAAAGCGCCTTGGTGAACGCTGCACCAGCTCCTATAACTGCCAGATAGGGCGTGGGGGCAAGCAGTCCATACACTTGATGACACAAAGCCACTCCGGCTCTAGCCCAACGAGACCATCCTGAGTGGCTGCTGTGACTTCTTCCTTTTTGCCCCTGGCTTCAGCCTTGCCCTTCTTGCCGCCGTTGCACTGGACCGCCGTCGAGGCGCGGCTTGAAGCCCAGGGCGTTGATGGTGCGTTCGGCAAACAGGTCGGTGCGGCCGGCCATTTCCAGCCTGACCCCGGCGGTGCTGCGATTGAATGCGGCAAGGCGCGCCTTGGCGGCCTGCTCAGCTGCGGACTTGTCCGTGTGGATGTGCCGGTCGGTGTGCACCGGCGGCAGGCCATCCGGCGACTCGTCGTTCTCCAGTTCCACCACCTTGAGCCTGCCGCTGTTCTTGTCCAGGTGCTTGGTACGCAATTCGTTGAGCATGCGCTTGGTCAAGTTCGGCTCGCGCGCTTCCATGAACCACGCCGCTGGGGCCGGAGGCTTCTCGCACCCCACTGCTACCACTCTTGGTGGAGGCGTCGAGTAAGACTGACAGCCGCAAATCAGCAGTAGCAAGGCGGTCACGCAAGCGATCCTGAAGTTGTTGAGCATCGAGCAGTTCCTTGTAGTGGGTTTTGTCATTCACCTGCAGGCGGTCTTCAAGCGCTCGGCGCTTTATCTGTTCGTCCAGCTGCCAGTCGAGCACGGCCACAGAGGCTTCGTTGCGCTCTCGTTGGAAGTCTTCGCCCTGCTTGGCCAACTGCTTGTCGTAGCTATTGGCCTGCCACTTCCAGGCACCCAACCCTCCAAGCGCAAGTCCGATCAGCAAGGCCAGCAAAACAATGGGAACAACTACGCGCAGCCCCAATCACTTCATGCCAGCCTACCGCCAGCGGCAATGTAGTGGGCGATCAGGTCGTCCAGCTTGCGCTCATGCTGTTTGTAGCCAGCGCCTGGCAGGCTTGCCCAAATGTTCCTGCACTTTGAGATGGCTGATTCGATGCGGCCGGCATGTACGTCCGCCAGCGCGCCACGCTCCTTGATCAGTTGCAATGCCAGCTTGTCTTGGCTGACGGGCCCGAAGTCCGGCAGCTTTAGCAAATCACGATAGTGCGGCCAGTAGCGCTGGAGCTGCTGATACCGCCCTGCAGCGGTCGACTTCAGCCCTTTCGTGTTCACGGTCACCAGAACGCCAGGATGGTCGGCATAGTTGGTGAACGTGTTCGGGCTGTTGAGGCCGCCGACAATTACGTCATAGCCATCGTTGCGTGTGTACTTGCTGGTCGAGGTACCCTCCGACCACGCCAGCATGTCGAGGAAGGCGAGCGCATTCTTGCTGCCCGCCAGGGAGTCAGAAATCTTGGCCATGGTTTTCTCCAGGCGAAAAAAAGCCCGCTCAAGGCGGGTGATTCACAGGCGAAAAAAACGCTTTCGCGGTCGTGCTCTTTAATGGCAAACGGTCATGGCAGAACGAGTGCGCCCTCTAAGCTCAGCACGGCGAGCTGCTCGATGGTGAGCGCGTCCAAGTTCTTTTCCGTAACGTCCCGCAATGCCTGCTTTCTGGCCACGATAACGCTGACATCCTGGCCTGCCTCCAGGGCGCGCATGTAGGCAATATCTAACTCAGCCAAGCGCGGCTCACGCTCGATCCGCAAGCGCTCACGTACAGCTCCTTCAGCTTTGACACGATTAATCGTAATCATTGGCCACCCCCTACACCTTGCGCAGGACCGATGACAGCGGCATCCAATTCCCATGCATCACGAAAAGCCCGATCCTCAGGGACACTATCGGCGTCAACGATCCAGAACAACAAGCCAGCCGGAACGTCCTTCGCGCCGATTTCCTCCAGGGTCAAGCCGCAGTCGCACGGAATGAGTACAGCCGCCGGCGCGCCGGCGGGTTGAAACAGAATTCGCTTATCCATCCGATCCCCCTTAGTTGCTAAACACGGTCGCGTCGACATACACAAAGTCAGTGACGCCTGAAGCCTGCCCCGTAGTGCCAATCTTGAAACTGCCGGTTGTTCTGGAGTAGGCCTTGGTACAGTTGATGCCTGTAATAGCCGCATCGGTCGCAGCGCCACTGGTCACAGCGGCATAGTTTGTATTCGGCATTGGCGCCGCCAGGTTCACTGTGTAGTCGCCGGTTCCGTTGTCCGTGATCGAGCTGACGTTAAAGCTGCTGCGAATCGCTACCGTGCCCGCGCCGTTGAAGTTGACCCAGGCGCTAGCGACCTTCGCGGCGGCCGGCGGCGTGAAGTCCTTCCATGCGCCCCAGGCGGTTCCGCTGTAAATGCGCAGGTAGAGCCCGCCGGTCGCCGTGTGCATGGCCAGCTGCGCGCGGCTCTGCGACTTGGCAGCGTCGAGGAACGTCCAGCCCCATATCACGCCGTTCGTCGTGT
Organism: Pseudomonas sp. HLS-6 TE3448; assembly: GCF_053629555.1. Classification (NCBI taxonomy): domain Bacteria; kingdom Pseudomonadati; phylum Pseudomonadota; class Gammaproteobacteria; order Pseudomonadales; family Pseudomonadaceae; genus Pseudomonas; species Pseudomonas sp. HLS-6 TE3448. The sequence goes on from NZ_JBRJIO010000001.1 coordinate 4,540,530, forward strand.
CCGGCGAGCCGGTGGCCAACGCCCCGCCCAAAAACGGCCCAGCGGCGGCGGTATTGAAGTCGGCAAGAGTCGGCACGGCAATATCAAGCTTGCCGGCCAGGGCATTAGTCATGGTAACGGCAAAGTTAGGGTCATCCCCGATGGCCGCCGCCAGCTCGTTCAGCGTGTCGAGCGCCGCCGGCGACGAATCCACCAGAGCGGCCAGAGCCGCGCGCACGAACGCCGTGGTCGCAAGCTGCGTGGTATTGGTTCCAGCCGCTGCGGTCGGCGCCGTTGGCGTGCCCGTCAGCGCCGGCGAGGCCAGCGGGGCTTTAAGGGCATCGGTCGCATCGAGCGCCGCCTTCACTGCCGCCACGAACGCCGTGGTGGCAATCTGCGCGGTATTGGTGCCAGCCGCTGCGGTCGGCGCCGTTGGCGTGCCCGTCAGCGCCGGCGAGGCCAGCGGGGCTTTAAGGGCATCGGTCGCATCGAGCGCCGCCTTCACTGCCGCCACGAACGCCGTGGTGGCAATCTGCGCGGTATTGGTGCCAGCCGCTGCGGTCGGCGCCGTTGGCGTGCCCGTCAGCGCCGGCGAGGCCAGCGGGGCTTTAGCATTCAAAAGGGCTTGAATCGCGGCGCGTAGCTGGGCGTTATTGCCTTCGTCCGCAACAATGCCTGCCAGCGCCAGGACGCCTAGGATTTCGTCGGTAACGGCATTGCCCCAAGCCGATGGGATCAAAGAACCAACTTGGCCGGTCACTGAATTTTCATCAACAAACTTGCCATTTACCAGGCCGACGCCTGGCACATTCCTCGGGTAGTCCATTCAGTCCTCACCATACTTAATAAATTCAACTGCATGCGCCGGCGCACTACGGCGCAGCACACACTCCAGGGCGCCGCTTGGGTTGCCGCCGAATTGCTCGCCGAAGTAGCTCACGCCGAACCGGCGACCAAGGCGGCGCCGAGGCCCGGTTTCAAGCGTCCACATGAACTGCGCGACCCACGTACCGAAGCACGCCGCGCCGAAGCGTGAGCGCCCGAAGCGTGGGGCTCGGTGCTCAATTACGCGGGCCTCGGGGTAGCCATGACTTATGGCCAGCTCAACGAAGTACGCCGGTGACTGGCCACCGACCTCGACCAGACGACGGCGCACCGCCAACTGGCGATCCTCAAACTTGGGCGAATCCCCTAGGCAGGGATCGGGCAGCCGCATGACCCGCTCCCAGTCGGGGACCAGTTCCCGAACAGTTTCGGGAAAGCTTTCCTCCAGCAGGTCGGCGGCGCGCAGATCCTCCCGGGCAAGCTCCTGGGCGGCTGCCTGCAGCAGCTGGTCTACTTCGGGGTTCAGTTCTTTGTCCCACGCAGGACCGGGCGGCAGCAGCGCCCGTAACTGCGCGTAGTAGTCGGAGGCGGTCCTTATCGCCACAGCACACCCCCATAGGTCAGCATCTCGTTGCGCGCCGCTACCACGTCGGCAGCCGGGCTGATCAACTGATGATCACGCTCACCAAGCGCGCCGCTGAGGGCCTCGCCGATGTGCGTCCAAAGCAGACCGGCGCCAAGGTCCGACTCGCGGTTGTGCAGGTCGACCAGGGCAGCCTCCACTGACCGGCGTACTGCGCCGCTGTCGGGGATAATCTTCAGTTCGTACTGAACCGGCTTTTCCAGCGGAGGCAGTACGTAAAGCTCAGCGGTGACCGGGCGCTGTTTCTCGATGTACACCCGCACCTCTTCGCAGGCGGCTGCGCTGGGAATGGGGTCTAGATCGCCGTCGCGGACGAAGAACAAACCAACCGTGCCCGGCCCCATCCAGTGCCGCACAAGCCAGGCACGGGTGACGCCCGGGACTTCCAACGCCCAGGTCACATAGTCATCTTGGTTGCCGCCGTGAGGGATCACCTGATACGAGCGAATCACCCGGGCGCGCAGCGCCTCAATGCTCTCTTGTTCGGTACCGCCCTGCAGGCCAGGCGCATCAACGGTCACCGTGTCATTGATTCCCAGCACCGGGGAGATCAAGCGCAGGATCGTACCGGCTGGGGTATTACCCAACTGGCCGGCCTCCAAGGCTTCCAGCTTGACCGTGCCGCTCTGACCGGCCAAGACAACGCTGGCCGTCACGCGAAAGCGCACACCGTCATCACGCTGCAGCAGCACGCCTGCATCGAGCAGCGCCGAGGCAGCACCGCTAAAGGTCGCGGCACCACTGGAAACCACCGCCTCCAAGCGGTCACGCTTGAGCCGCACCCGGGCCATTCGCCGCAAGGTGTCTTGATCCGCTGTGTCCGGCAGGATCTGCGCGGCGATGTATTCCTGATGCCCGTAGCGCCCGAAGGAAGCCGCCGCCTGCACCCGAGCCAGCACCTCGGCGTCGGATCGCAGCAGGGCCGAGCCGCCCAGGTCAGACTGCGCCCGGCTGATCAGCGCGGGCAAACTTGGGGTTTCAAACGGCATTGATCACCACCCATAAATTCTCAAATGGAACGTCGATGGTTCGGCCATCGCGCAAGGTCAACACCACCCGCATTGCCAGCCGGTCAACACCGCGTGTCGTCGTTACGCCGACCGCCGTAACGCGCCCGTCTTCCAGCATCCAGGCCAAGGCCTCGCGGGCGAAGGCTTGAGCATCCCGCTCGGTGTCCGCCGTCAGCGTCCGCCGGCGCAACAGCCACAGGCGTGAGCCAATGCAGTCGTTGGCCTGCGTGGGGAAACTGTCGCCCCACCAGCCAAAGCGCTGGGCGTCATCGAGCGGGTCATCAGGGCTTGCACGGCGCCAGGTCAAAAGACTGATCTCTGTTGCCCGACGCCAAGCCCGGTCGGTGTCGTCGCTTTCAATCAGCGGCATATCACCCTCCTGCCACTGGCTTTTTGTCCGAGCCTTCATGAACGTGCTGCATCTGGCTCACACCACCAGCCACCTGATCGCCCGCTGACTCGATACGGCCCGTGGTGCGAATCACCGGGGTGTCAAACTCGACGGCGGTGTCGGCCTTGACCTTGAGCGTCAGCGTCTCGACCTCGATCACCCGACCGCGCTTAAAGTGCAGGCGGTCGCCCTCGTCGGTGTACAACGCCACCTCGCCACTTTTCAGCCCCTGCAGGCGAAACTGTCGATCAGCGACACACACCACCACGCCGTGCGAACGGTCGCCCCCCACAAAGAGCGCGATCCCCTCAGCGCCCGGGTGCGCGTTTGAGGTGAAGCCATAGGGCTCGAAGTGCTCCATGCCGTCTTTCACTTCACCGGCCAACAGGCGCATCTGCAGGCTTTGCAACTTGCTCGTGGCCTTGACCAGCGTGACCACGCCCCGGGCCAAAATCTGTTTTAGTCCGCTCATTGCTCGGGCTTCCAATCTGCTGGGATCAAGTATTCAAAGTTGTCCGCCTTGCCGCCTTTCTTGAGCTTGCGGCTGTTGTACGGGTCTTTCGGCTCAGGGTCGAAGCTGTCCGGCGGGGCCACCGTGATGTTGGCCACGGTGCCGCTCTCATCCAGGCTGTACTGGATTTCACTGATGAGCATGTCGCGGTCGATACCGACCCAAGGGTCGACCACCCGCACAATCATGTTGTGCAGCCACAGCGCCCCGTTCGACTGCCGCCAGCCCTGCACCTTGTACTGCAGGGTCAGCGCCTTACCCATGCGGCTGCCGCGCTCCCAGTTCGCCCGCGCCTCGGCAAGGCTGGGGGTCATCTGGCCGCTTTCGTGAATCATCAGCACCCGCTTACGCGCCGCACGCGGGTCCGTGACTTCAGCCTGCACCTCGGAGGCCTTGGCACCGTGTTCGTCATCCGTGCCCGAACGCTGGCCAACAACCTTGTAGTCGGAGAACACCCCGGAAAAGTCGAGCGACGCCGAACCGGTCAGGATGTTCTGGCCCAGTTCCAGCCGGTCAACCGCCCGCCCCGCGCTACCCGGGTTGATGATCACCAGGCGCCCCCGGGAGTCATCGGTGGACAGCAGCCGCGACAGCGTTAGCAGCCGGTCTATCGACTCAAACACCGTCTCCCCGGGCTCAATGCTGTGCTCAGCCAATTTGGTAGTCTCGGCCACCTGGCTCTGCACCTTGACCCCGTAGGGCTCGGCCAGGCTCTGAACGATCTGCTGCACACTCTGGCCACGCCACTGCCCGGGCTGATTGATCGCCGAGCAGTCGACCAGATCAGCCGTCAGCGAACGCCCGCTGATTGCCCGGTTCACCGTCTTGCTGTCGTAGTTCACCGGGGTAGCGAAGACCCAGCCCGTCAGCACCAGGTCATCACCTATCAACACCTCGCAGAAATCGCCCTGCCTGACCGGAATTTCCTCAGCCTGATCCGGCCAGCGCCACGTCACATCCAGCGAAAAATCTCGGGTCTGTCGCTCGATACCGGCACTGATGCTGGCTTTCTTCCAGCCGCGATAATCCAGGCCGTTCACGCGCAGCGTGACAGCGTTTAACGGGTCCATGAGTTACTCCTGGGCGATGTGCAGCACCCCGACAGGCAGGAACCCCGGGTGCGGCACTTTGTTACGCGTAACGATTTCAGCGGCGCGGGATGCGTCGCCAAAGCACTGATAGGCCAGCACCAACGCGGGCAGGCTTTCCTTGGGCTCAATCTCAACTAGGCGAACGCCCGAGCGGGCCACCTCGGAGAGGTGCCCTTTAACGTGCTTACGCACCGCCTCGATCAGCTCAAAGTGTTCATGCGATGCCGACAGCCCGGCCTCCCACAGCGCCGCGCTAAGCCCATCACGCAGGCTAATCACGTCATCTGCTGCCGGGACTTCTGGCCGCTCCAGGGGTGACGCCACCTGCTGCGCCAAGGCTGGAACACCGAGCAGTACGGCAGGCGCCGATACCACCGGCATCAGCGCGGCTGCCCGTACGGCCTTGACGATCAAGGCATCACGCATCAACTCCCGTGCCGCCTTGACGGCAGCGGCTGTCGCCAGCCCGCCCGGCGGGTTGGTCATCAGGTCATCGAACTGCTGTTCGGCCATCAACTGCCGGGCCAGTTCAAGCTGTGACGTGATGCCACGACCTGAGTCCACGAACCCCGAAAAGACCTCTTCGGTGCTCGCCAGGCGCGCCACGGTATTGGCAAACACTGGGTCAGCCGCCACCGTGGCCGAGCTGCTGGACGACGGCGACCAGCTGTAACCCGACGACCGAGTGCTGCCCCCCACGCTGGAAAACTGCGCCCGGATCATGGCCGAGAAATTACCCGGGGCATTGATCAGCATGTCAGCCAGCGCCTCAGCCGAACTGACAAGGCCAAGCACCTGGCTAAACTCCCGCTGAATCGCCATCTGAATCCCGGCGATACTGTTCTGCAGCGCCGTTACCGCCATGCGTGCCCGGTTGACCACGGTCATCGCGGCTTTGTAGCGGGCCAGCGCGGACTCCAGAAAGCTCTCGCTGGATGCCTCTACCTGCCGCGATGCCTTCGGCACCCCGGCCGGGTAGCCCTTTTCCCCGGCTTCGACAAACACCAGCTCAAAGCGCACGATGCCGCCCTCACGGCGCTCATGCGAAACTTGGCAGCCATCCCCGGCGGTGACCAGCAAGCGCCCGAACCACGGGTGTACCAGCTCGCCCGCCCCGGGTTTATCCAGGGCATTGAGCAAATCGTCCCGCCGGTCCAGGCAATCGTCACCGCCAATAAAGGCCGTCAGTTTGATTTCGCGGGTCTTGCTGCCCATATCCTCCACCAGCGGCTTGTCCCGCTGGGGGTATTCGTGGACCTGCACTCGCCGCCCGACTGGCGTGGCGTCACTGTCGACCAGAAACGCCACGCCGCGAAACGAAGCCGGGTGCAGTTGATCGCGCCATGTCGTCATCCTGCCTCCCTACCCAATGAGCGATAACCGACTGATGGGCTTACCGACAGCCCAGGTTGATTGGTCTTCGCAGGATCAACACGCATGCCCGGCGGTGCATTTTCAAAGCGCACCACCATGGACCCCTCCAGTTCGGTGCGCGCCGCGGCTGTCGCGCAGCAGCAGCCTGAACCAACGAGCCACGGCTTTGCGGCAGGCTTCCTGCAGGCAAGGCCGAGCCACCCGCACTTAGGCTTGGTCGCCCAGTACCGGATACCTGAGCAACCTGAGTACCCGGTACCGCGCTAACCAATGCCAAAGGCGCCATGCCGGGCAACGGCTGATTGGCGGGGTTGCGCATCAGGCTGGCCACCTTCGTGGCCTCTGGCATCAACTCAGGGGCTTGAGCAATCGGCTTGACCAGTTGCCCCGGCGCCATGCCGGTCTGCGCGTTGCGCGCTTCCTGCTCGGCCGTCCACTGCTTGACCTTATCCGTCGCAGCACCGATCACCCCGGCGCCGTCCGTCTCGATGCCAAGAAACTTCATCATCGGCTCAACGATGGGGCGCAACTCGTCCCAAAGTCCCCTGAAGAAACCGCTGATTGGCTCCCAGTGCTTGATGATCAAACCCAGCGGCGACCAATCGAACAGCGTCCCCATGAACTCCGCAAACGGTACCGACAACGCCTTGACCAGATCCCACAGCGCGCTAAAGAACTCAGTCAGCGGCCCCCAGTTGGCAATGGCCAGGCCGAGCGGGCTCCAGTTGAAGGCCTCTTTCATCCACGACCAGACCGTCATAGCCGGGTCTTTGATCCTCTCCCATACCCAAGCGAAGTAAGGCGCGACGCTCGACCAGTTCGCAATCAGCACACCCGCCGCAATCGCCACACCACGCACGACCAGGCCGATAACGCTCATTTTTGCCACACCATCCATCAGCATGAGCGCGGAAGTAGCCCCCGCCGTGGCCAAGCGCAACACGGTGAAGCCGACCGCCGCCCCGATGATGCCCTTGATCAGCCAGGGGTGCGCGCCGGCCAACTGGGTCACGCCGGTGATGATCGGCCCGACCGTCGCCATGAAGTCGTTAAACGGCGGCAGCAGGACAGAACCGACCGTAATGCCCAGCCGGGTCACGCGGTTGCGCAGCAACTGCATGGCGTTCTGCGTGGTCGCCGACCGCGATTCATACTCAGCCTGCATAGAACCGGCGTATAGCGTTGAATCGCCAACCGACTTGAAGTTCTTCTGCAGGGTGTCCAGGTTGGTCAGCAACGGCGCAATAGCCCCTACCGACTCCTTGCCAAACAGGTTGGTTAACACCGCCGCCTGCTTGCTTTTCTCGACCTTGGACAGGGTCTTGAGCACCTTGTTGATCGTGCCCTCAGAGTCGGTTTGCATGCCCTTGGCGATTTCGTTGGCGTCCAGGCGAAGCGCCTTGTAGGCCTCTTGCTGCGACTTGGTGGCCGCCGTGCCAGCGGTCAGGGTCAGCATGAAGTTCTTGATGCCCGTGGCCGCCACGTCCTGGGCGATACCCACCCCGGCCAGTGCCGAGCCCATCGCCGCAATCTGCCCGGCGTTGACCCCGGCCACCTCACCCAGCGGGCCAATGGCCGTCAGGATCGCCGAGATTTGCCCGGTACTGGCCGCACCGGTGTTACCCAGGTAGTTGATCTTGTCGGCCAGCGCGACCACTTCCTGCTGGTTCATGTGGAAGGCCGTTCGCCACTTGGCCATCATCTGACCGGATTCGGCGGCGCTCTGATCGAAGGCCACACCCATTTTGACGGCCGCTTCGGCAAAGCTGTTGAGTTCTTCCCGGGCAATACCCGACTGACCACCCGCCGCGACGATCTGCGCGATACCTTCGGCAGCCATCGGCAACCGCTCGGACATGCTAAGCACGTCCTCACCCATCTCCTTGAACTGGGCCGGCGTCTCAAAGTTGACCACCTTCTTGACGTCGGCCATCGCGCTTTCAAAGCCGATGGCAGCCTGAACCCCCATGACAAAAGGGGTCGCAATAGCGCCCCCTTGAATCGCATCCATGAAGGTGATTTTGCCGAGGCCTGAGCTATTCAACTGCTTGCGCAGAACGGCTGCGTTCTTGCGCACCCCACTCAACACCGGCGACAACTTGTCGACGCCAGTGATGAGCGCCTTTAGCTGGAACTTATCCGCCATTGCCGCCCCCTAACATCGCCTGGATTCGCCACGCGTTTTCTTCACTCTCAAACAGCTGGTCTAACGGCCAGTTCATGACCTCGTTCGGGTTCACTTTCCAGAACCAAGCGAGGTCATAGACCAACTCAGTCAGTTGCTTGAGGCTTCGGAATCGGGGGCTTTCGTCGCCGGTGACAGGAAAAAACCAATGACCATCCACACCAATGTGTTCAGGTCGAACAGGTCCAACTGGCTAACAGAGCTGGGCGGGATACCGGCACAAACCGCGATGTACTTCGACGCGGATTCGATATCCGCCACCGGCTGCATACTGTCGCTGAGGGAGTAAGGAAGCGTCTTGATTTTGCATGCTTCTTGCGGGGTTGGGCGACGCAGATTCAGTTCGGTCAGTTGCTCACCGTGAGCATTAATCGGCGCGGCCAACGGGTGGTTAATAGTGCTCATTACTGCCAGTCTCCAGAAATACCATCGAACTTGATCGCAACCTTTGCGTCATCGGCAGACACTTTCATTTCGTCCACCACATACGCACCGGACAGCACGTAACAACTGCCGTCCTTGAACTCAGCGGTGACCGTCATGTTGGTGCCGTTTTCCAGCTTCGCCCGAGGAAAATCAGGGGTTTTGACCGCATCGACCGCCACATAGGGCGTCAGGTCTTCTTCCTTGAACACCCCCGTGGTAATCGTCTCGCGCTTGAACTTGGACAACGGCACCTCAACACCGCCGGTAATCGTCAACTGCTCGCCGTCGACCTTGACGTAACAGGTGCCCGCGACTTTCTGACCCATAAAGGGATCTCCCATAAAAAAGCCCGCATAAGGCGGGCCGGGGTGGATGTGGAAGGGTTACGCCGCGTCTTCGTACTGCAGGCGGAACTGATAGAGCAGCGCAAACACGCGCAACTGATTGACCAGATCCGGCGGGAACAACACGTTCAGGCGGTTCGGGTTGCTCGCGTCGCGCTCGACAATCAGCTGCGCCTTGAACAGCTCGGTGTTCTCAACGATCCCGGCGCGCTCCAGCTCGCGGTACGCCGCGATCAGCTCACCACGGATCACCAGCGGCGTGACGATTGCCTGACCAGCGCCGAAGTTGGTGCCATCGTTGGCCAGCTTGCAGCGCCCGTACTTGCTGGTAATCCGGCTGCGCAGGTAGCGGATAACGTGCGCCGACTGGTGCAGTGTTTCGCTGTCCAGATAGGAGTCATCCGGCTGGCCGAAGGCGTTACGCTGGTAGGTCGTAACGGCGCGCTGAATGCGGTACTCGCCGCCACTGCTCGATGCCGTAGCGATGCCGCTTTTCAGCAGGGAATCCGCCTCGGACAACATGAAACGGTCGCTCGCAGCAGCGGGAGCAATAGCCCCCAACACACCGGTCTGCGTGGGCCGAGCCGGGTCTGCGCTGATGAACACCGCCGTGCGTGCTCCCCACTGCGCCGCGACCTCCCAGACGGGTTGGGGCACGCCGGGCTCAAAGCCGTGAATCGTCATGTGCGGGTCATTGCGCAAGCGTCCCGCCGCCACCAGTTGGCCGAGCGTACCGCGCTTGGCGCTGTACACATGGCCATAGAGCTGCTTGGCCCACGACCAGCGACCGGCGCTGTCATCCATGACTTCTTGCCAGTCATCGAGCGTAGCGCTGTCGGTCCAGGGCTGGGTAATGAACTCAAACTCTTCATCGCCCAGCGCCGCCAGCGCCATGGCCATGTCAGGCGAACCGACACCGCCAGTCATGGCAGTGACTTCCAGCACCAGGCCTGCCGGTGTCACCTCACCATTGACGCGGCCCAGGCGATTCAGCTCGACTTGAATGTCGTTGCCGAGGTCACCCTTGAACTTTGCCGTCAGCGTCACGACAGCGCCTGCAGCCATAGCGGTAACAGGCAGCTCAGTGGCGGCGTTGATGCTGGTCGCCAAGCCGGTGGCCACGGCCTCAGCCGACGCCGAGGCAACCACGGCAGAGCGCACACGCTGGCCAGCCACATACAGATTGATCAAGCCCGCCGCTGTCACGTTGCCCGTTACGGTAACGCTGCAGGTCGCTGCCACGCCGGTGTCGACCTTCAACGGCAGGCACCAGACCTCACCGGCAATGTCGATAGCGCGATGCTTTTGGTGCATTGCGGCCAGCATCGAGCCGGCGCCGCCGATGGCAATGGCTTCAGCGGTGCGCGACACCAGCACCAGACCACCGATTTCGGCGGCATCAGCGTTGTCGTTGACCTGGCCAATGATCAGGCGGCGAAGTCCTGCACCGGCGCCACTGTTCGCCATCGAGTTATCAACCTCGGCGTAGAACAGCGGGACACGAATATCAGACGGAATACTGCTGAAACCGACGCTCATACCTTGGCCTCTTTCTTGGGCTTGGCTTCTACCACGTCACCTGCATTCAGGCGGCGCACCCAGTACGCATTGCGGGGCACATAGGCGCCCTCTTCGGGCAGCAGTTCGCCGCCCTTCTCCGGCATCGGGTTGTCACGCCCCGCTACCGGCTTCAGGTAAATCTGAGTCATTGAGATAAGTCCTCTCGGGTTTTGATTTCGATACGCCCGTCAGGCCCCTCGGGGGCGACATTGCGGTCGACCACGGGGTCGATAAAGTCGAACGACGTGTCGACCCCTTCCAGCGCAGGAAGGTCCAGCAGCGTGCATGCCTGCCACGTTTCCGGGCTGGTACCAGACCCAATGGTGAAATTGCCCAGCTGGAAGTCAGCGAAGAACCGGAACCGGTAAACCACCCGATCACGGTCGATCAGCAGCAAAGACCCGCCGTCATACAGCAGTTGCCCGTAATCCTTATCAGGCTCAAACCCAACCAGAGCGCGCCAGAGACTGGCCCGAACCAAATGCAACTGGTCGGCAACCTGCTGCCCGCGCTCGTCGTAGTTCTTCAATACGACGCACACATCAATGGCGTCCCTGACCTGCTGAACAATGACGTTCTGCTGCTCCGGCTCATCGGCCCCGTCACCGGTGGGGATCACATACGCTGCAGGCAGCTCCATCAGCGCACTGCCCTTGACCGGATCCCAATCCAGGCCACCCGCCACCCGCCCCTTAAAAGACGGGCACCGCTGTTTCAGTTGCTCGATCACTGGGGTGATTCGCATGCTTTCCTCTCGGGCACAAAAAAGCCCCATTACGGGGCTTGGGCGGCGCCTGGGGCGTCAGTTCAGCAGCGCATCGGCAAAGGTCTGCCGCAAGATGCGCTGGACGTCCGCTTTGGTGTCCGCCAAGGCATCGGTCATGTAGTTGTCTCGCGGCGTGATGCGCCACCCGTTTCCCTGCCGGGCAGCAACCAACGCCTGCCGCTGGCCACTGGCACGGCGATTACTCTTGCCACGCCCCTTACCCGGGGCAAGCGCCCGAGGCCTGGACCCAAGCCGCACCCCATAGTGCAGATACGCGGGATAGAACTCTTCCATGCTTTCAGTCTTGGTCGGTGCAATACGCACCAGAAAGCCAGAGCGCGACACCTTGTAGCTGATCGAATCGACCGTCGCGCCGGTTCGACTCTCCGGGTAGCCCGCCTGCCCACCGCCAAGCGCCAGGTTCATCTGCGCGCGGCCAGTGACCAAGGCACCAACCTTGCGCATGCCTGCCCGAACCTTGCGCTTGTTGAAGGCTTCAAAGTCGAACTTTTCAAAGCCTTCGATATGCAGGTAGCCGTCAACGGAAACCGAATTGCTCATCGCTTCCCCCTTCGTTGGCAGGCGGACCATCTGGCCCCAGCTCCTCAACTTCGATCACCGACCACACCATGCGCCCAGCCAGATCGGTTGGCCGGCGGACGCGAAACACCCGATCATGCCAAACAAGTTCATGCGCCGAGTCCAAGCCCGGAATGTGACGGCAGTAAAGGCGGTGAGTGATCTTGTTGCCGGTTTGCTGAGCATTGGCATAGGTCGCCGTTCCAAGCGGCTCAACCTTTACCCAGCGGTTGCAAACGTGGGTGAACTCAGGCGCCAGGCCGGCGCCTGCTGGCTTGTCAACACGAACTCGAACAGCCATGCGAGCGCGAAGCTCGCCCGAGGAAGGCTCTCTGATCGCCATGGCTAGAACCTCGGCGGCACGGTGATATCCGCCAACAGGTGGTCGACGAAGCTCGCCGGGACTTCGGCTAGCGATTGCCCGACGACCAAAAGCCCCCGGTGGGTGAATACCGTTTCCGCCGCCATCAGCAACCAGCTCAGTACACCGGGGTAGGCCTCAATGTTCACGCCCGCACGGTATCGAATACGCAGCGCACCTGATGGCCGACCACCTGGGAAATGCAGATAGCTTTCCCGCCCACTGGAACGAACCTCAACCGCACCGGAAAACAGCTCAGGGCTTGCGCCGTCGTCCAGCAGGTGAACTGATTCGACCTCTGTTACCTGCCCAACATCCAGTGGGTGCCCCGACGCGAAGTGCTCAGGCCAGTCCTCTTCGTACAGGGCAGCCCGAATCGCGGCGCCGGTTTTAGATTCGCATTGCGCGGTAACACCGGGAATGATGATCTGCTCGATCAACTCTGGTTGCAGATCTTCCGGCTCAGCCCGACATTGATACGCAACCTGCTCCAACGTCAGCACGGGCGGCCCCGTGTAGGCGATACGGCGCGCCATGATCAGGGCTTCCCATCAGTATCCGATTCCGCACCTGGTTTGCCACCGGTACCGGAGTCATCTGCTCCGGTACTACCCTGTGCCCCACTGGGTGCATTGCTATTTGCACCAGTCTTGCCCTTTTTTGAAGCCTTCTTGTCAGCCTCAATGGCATAGCCTGCCTCAATCAAGCTATCTGCAACGCTGGAATCAAAGCCTGCAGTTTCTCCGGCAGCATAACCGCGCCAGTTTTTTTCAAAGGTAACGATAACTTTGGACATGGGATGCTCCCCTAAACTGAGTCATGGAAGGCCCGGAGCTCCGGGCCGGGTGTGTTAGAGGGTGCTGCCCCATTTGACGTCGGTCATCACTGCCACCGACTCAACGTGCCGCGGGCCCGAAGTCATGCTTGGCAATCACGCGCACCAACGTCTGATCACGCTGGAAGGCGCTGATGACGTTGCCGCTGCCGTCCTTGTAGGTAGCCTCCTTGCTGAAGTCGATGACCATCGCGTCATCTTCACCAATGAAGCAGTCCGCGAAGTCTGCGAAATGGATTTCCGAGGCATCGCCATCGGCCCCCAGGTTGATCGGGATCTGGGTAGAGGAGCCTACTGGGAAGCCCTTCAGCATGTTCTGGTCCAGCTCTGGATAGGCCTTGTTGCCATTGCCATCACGCAGCGCCGAGAGCCAGCGCTTGGTACGCGGCGCCATGGCAAAGCCGGGAGCCGTCATATTGGAGTTGGCATTCTCCAGGCGCAGGATCAAGGCAGACAAGGCAAACTCGACAGCCTCAAGCGTCACTGCTGCCGGTGCCGCGAACACGTTGAAAGCCGGCGCCCAGAAACGCAGCCCTTTGGGCAGGTTGCCGGTGCCTGCGCCACGCAGGAAGGACAGGTCTTCTGCCGTTGCTACAGAGGCAGTCAGATCGTTGACGACAAGACGATCAACGCTCGGGTTGGTGCCCGAGTACGCCAGCAGGTCGTTGCTGATCGGAACCAAGGCCGCCAGCTTTTTCGACGACAGTTTCAGATCGTCGAACTGCATATCGGTAGCCGGCATATCCTCCTCGGTACCGATGTAGCCGACGACTGCGCCGCCTTTAATTCGCGGCACTGTGAGGTTCCCGTTTTGCAGCGGCAGGGAGACGGCGCCGAGCTTGCGCACCACCGACTTAGGCCGCAACAGTTCGATTACTTCGCTGGAAAAGCTCTGCGGCACCAGAACCCCGCCAGCACCCGGGGTAACGGTGCTCAGAGCCATGGCGATTTCAGGGCTGTAGCCTGAGTCCTTCGCCATCTTGGCGGCGGCATGCTGATCGCCGCGCGCAGCAGCGAGCACGCGAACCATCTGCGCCATGTTGGCACCTGGCACAGGCTTGGCCGTAAATGGACCACTGATGTTTCCGGGTGGACCATTCAGGCCTTGAGCGCTCTCATCGACGGGCACCGCATTGGTCGCGGCCATTCGCTCGGCGGCTTCAGCTCGAGAAAGTTTGTCGGTCAGGCTGTTGAACTGAACGCTAAGCTGCTCGAACTGGGCCAACTGCTCTGCACTGAGCGAGGTGCCCGCGGCTTCAAGTTGGGCCAGCGCCTGAATCTGGCCATTGATAGTGGCGCGTTCGCTACGCAATTGAGTTACGAGGGACATACTGCCTCCTGGGCATAAAAAAACCGCCAATAGGCGGTTGAGATCACTGCCGCGAACGCGGTCAGAGTTGAGACTGAATGGCGAAGGCTGAGGCCTGCACACTGATTCGCTGTCGTGTTTGAACGCCGCCCTGTCGTTGCGCGCGACTGAGGGCGACTGCTTGAGACAAGTTATCTACCGCGAGTTGCGGTGACTCCAGGCGATCTGCGAGGCCAACAGCAATGGCAGTCGCACCGCGATAACATCCGGCCTCGGTGGCAATGATGTCGGTCACGTCGCGACCACGGTACTCGGCAACATGGGTCGTGAAGAGCTGGTAACTCTCCTGCACGATCTCATTGAGCACCTGAAGTGACTGATCAGTGATCGGCTCGTTTGGGCTCAGGTCATTCTTGTGCGCCCCTGCAAACACCGTGGTTACCTTGACGCCCATACCCTCGATCATCTTGGATCGATCCATGTGGCTGGCAATCACGCCAATGGACCCCACGCCAGAGGTAAGACTGACCACTACGTCTGTACATGCGGCCGCAATCAGGTAGCCGCCAGAGTACGCCATGAAGTTGACCAAGCCAGTGATGGGCTTGATCTTGGTTGCTGCGCGAATATCCGCTGCCAGCTCAAAGGCGCCGACTGCGCTGCCGCCTGGGCTGTCAATATCGAGCACAATGTGTTCGACCATGGGGTCGGCCACCGCTTGATTCAGCGCTGCACGCAACCCCTCGTAGCTGGTCATCGTTTCGCAAGCATTCAGATGGCTGCCGCGACTCACTAGCACACCGTGCACCGGAATCACCTCAACACCCGTTTGGGCGATCGCCGCACGTCTCTGCTCTTCGCGGCGATCCTGCTGCGCCTGGTAATCCTCATCGTCATAAAACAGCTTGGGATCGGCTGCCGCTCCTCCCATGTTCAAATTGACGATATTCAGGCTCATGGTCTGGTTGGCCCAGCGCACAGCCATATCCAGCATATCGGGGGTGGTCAACAGCGGCTGATTGAACAGCAGACTGGCAGCACGCAGATGTCGTTTCATGCGGCAAGCATCCTCAAGATGTCGTCGCGCTGCTGCTCGAGCTGAGCGCGGACGTCGGGGTTGTTCATGTTGGGTAGGCCATGCGCCACATCAGTCATGTTCAGCGGCTGCAGGTAGCTATCACCGTTGGCCACCGGCGGCATGTTTTCCAGGCGGCGAATGTCATTGATCGACAGCCATCCCCATTGGCGACCGATCGCATATGCGTCGTAGCGGCTCTTCTGGTCGCCTCGCAGCAAGCCGGAAAGGTTGAACTCAATGAAGTACTCCCGCCGCTCGGCCGGCAGTAAAAAGTCGCGCATCATCGCCTGCTCATGCCGCTTGACCCATGGCATCAAGGCAAAGATCACGTACTGAATCAGCAGTTGCTCAAGGCTGTTGTAGCTGGCCTTTTCTAGGTCGTTAACCATGTGAGGCGGAATCTTGTAGATGCGCGCCAGATCGAGGCCGGTAGCCTTGAGGATGCCCAGTAGTTCGGCATCAACGTTATTCATCGATACCGGCTTGAAGGTCATACCCTCCTGCAGCATCGCGACCTTCTTGGCGTTGTCGATACCGGAGAACTTGGTCCCCCACTGATCGAGGATGCGGTCGATGCTGACCTGCTCCTTAATTGGCGGCGCCTCCCGCGGTCGCTCAATTACACCGCTGACGGCGGTACCGTTGGCGAATGATTTGCCCGCGTACTGCCTAACCGCCTGGGCCAAGCCGACCGCATCTGCATGCAGCTCAATGGGCGACAGGCCGGTGTAATGGTTTTTCGTGTGCCAACGCACATGATGTATCAAGCGCATAGGCAACGGTCCATGTCCGCCAATGCGATACACCGGCCGGAGATCTCCGCCCTTGAGGACCAGCACCTTATCGTTGTGAAGTGGATAAAGCGCTTTCACTGCGCCGTCATCACTCCGCTCAATATAGCTGTAGCAATTGCCTCTCAAACCCAATGCCAACTGCCCGGCTTCGCGGTACTCATAGGGTGTCTGCCACGGGTTGGGTTGGTAGCGCAGCACATCGTAAAGCGGGTGACCTGAAGCAACTTCACGCTTGCCATCCCCGAGCCGGCGGTACATCTCAAGCGGCAACTGGCCAATGCTCTCTGCCAACAGCGTGACGCAATTCTGGAGAACCGTGATTGCCAAGGCGGTGTCCGGCGTGACAGTCACCCCTGCTGCCGACCGACCAGAGCCAATCAGGCCGCGCCAGAAGCCGCTACTCCCGTCGGAAACTGCACCCTCATTGGCGCCGAGCAGATTGCTGAAGAACATGCTCAGCCCCCTTCGGGATTGCGTTTGAATTGAGCGCGGGCGGCAGCCTTGTCAGCCAACCAGGCCCAACCAATCAGACCAAGCCCCGCAATGATAAAAGCAGTGGGTACATGAATCAGGGCGACTCCGCCGACCAGTAGGCCGAAGCCGACCAGACCAGCCAGCCACGCTGAAATTGCGATGATGTTCAAACCCCGACCCCTTCGTCATAGATGGATGTGCCACTGCTACCGCTTGAGACTGCCCCGCTGATACCAGTCGCCATGATGGCCGCGATAATCCCGTCGATTCGCCCGGTAGCCTTGGCCTTGTCTGCTTTGCGGTTGTTTGCTGGGTCAGAAACGATCACTGCGTTACCCGCACACCAGGTCATGACTGGGTTACCGTCATGACGCAAGGACTCCACCGTTTCGACTGGGGGTGCATCATCAAAGAGTTCATCTGATGAATCGCCACCTTCAGGCCTGAGTTCGGACATCCCAAGCAAGCGGCGCTCAAATTCGTCTACCGCTGGCCCCATATCCTTGAAGCCCTGCCCGAATTCAACCAGCGGCGGCAGCGAGATATCGTACTCAGTCATCAATTGACGCATGTCTTCAATACGCCACCGGTCAAAAGCAATCTTGTCCACCTGGAAGAAGTCACAAATGGTCTGCATCCTGCGAAGTACATGCAGCTTGCTGATGGCTCGACCCGGCGTTGTTTCAAGATCCCGCGACTTAATCCAGGCCGCATAAGGCACCTTGTCCCTCGCTTCACGTTTATCCAGCTCGAAATCGGGAATCCAGAAATACGGAAGCAGCCGCCAGTGCGGATCCTCATAGGTCGGATAGAACAGCAACACAAAGGATGTAAGGTCAGTGGTGCTGGACAGGTCCAGCCCACCTACACACGGGCGATTTCGCAGGACCGACATCGGTACGCGCTCTTCGGCCTGACTCCAAACATCCCATGAGATCCAGGGCGATTCGGCGCCCGTCCACTCGCAGAAGTTCAGCCGCCTAACCATCGCCTCTTTGCTCGGCATCCCTCGCGCCTCCGTCACTTGTTCACGCAAGTACTTCATGCCTGGTAGATCGGCGTCTTGCAGTGACGGGTTCGACTTGAACCAGCAGCTTTCATCCTTGATCGGATCATCACCCTCATCCAGCGAGCAGATGTAGGCGAAAAAACCGTCGTCGATCAGCGCGCCGGAAGCAACCCTGGCCCCGTACTCGTGATACTCCCAGCACGGTCCGCGCTTGTTTGAGCCGCTGTTGGTGATCATGAAAATCAGTGCCTGTTTACGGCTCTTGGTGCCGGCTCGCATCATCTCCACGACAAGGTTGGTCTTGTGTTCATGCACCTCGTCAATCAACGCCATGTGCGGCCTGGGGCCGGACTGACCGTCGTCGGAGCTGATCGGGCGGAAAAACGACCCGGCCTTCAGGTAAGCCAGGTTCCAGATGTTTTGACCGGTACCACTGCAGGCCAGGCGCTTCGTCAGCTCCGGCGACTGCTGCACCATGGCAACGGCATCTCGAAACAGGATCATCGCCTGGTCTTTTTTCGTCGCCGCTGCGTAGATTTCGGCCCGCGCCTCATTGTCTGCGACCAAGCCTTTCAGCCCAACTCCGGCGGCTAACGGTGACTTTCCTGAGCCCTTCCCACTCTCGACGTAAACCACGCGAAAGCGCCGGTAACCATCATTGGTCTTCCAACCAAAAATGCTGCCGACGATAAATTTCTGCCAAGGCAACAGCTCAAATGGCAGACCTTCGAACTCACCGCCGTTCAGTTTCAGGACCGTGCGGTAAAACCGAATGGCCTTGTTGGCCTCCTCCAGATCCCAAACCAACCCGCGCTTATGCCCTTCCTGTAAGTCCTTCAGATGACGGGCGCATGCGTTTCGTATGTCCGGCCCGGCGACTCGCTCACCGGAATGCACTTCACGCGCATACTGGGTAGCAGGATCCTCAACCGAAGAACTCCGCGAACTGGTCTTCTTGGTCGTCATCGGCTTTTATCTGGACTTTAGATCGGGCGGCTGGGGTGAGGCCGAATTCGACCAGGTAACTTTTAAAGCGTCGGTCGGCGTCAGCGAGCATGGCAACAGCAGGGTTCGCTTTAATCACCAGCTCGCCCTGTGTGCTGGTGGTCTCGTAGGTTCGCCCATTGGCGTCGACAAGTTCGCGCAAAGCGAGAATCTCGGAGTAACAATCACACAGTCGCTCAAGCGCAAAGCCGTCTGCTTCAGTGAGCACACCCATGCGATCGAGCAGGACGGTGAGTCGCCCCCAGGCCACTTGACCTTCATCAGTGAGATGCGCCGGAGTGCTGGGGATGCGCTTGGCTGGCAGTGGCTCTTTCTTGTTGATCGGGCGCTTGCCGGGATTCCCCCTGACCAGCTTCAGCTCTGTCGGGGTCGGTCTTCTCCCAGCCATTTTTTGATCCCAAAAAAAATCATTTCATTTCGCGGCTTTGCGCACGAAGGGGGGCGAACGGTCAGGAAAGGTTTCAGGAAAAACATTTTCACCCCCCCTACCCTGGATCATGGGGCCCCGCAGCGCCCGGAGGCTTTCAGGAGGGCCGATTCCAGTGGTGCCGTGGGTCCAGCGGCCTTCCGCTGACGTCGCACCCAACCTCGCGTCCTGACTTCTCAAGGCGTTGCTTGTAGGAGCTATGACAGCTGGTGCACAGCGATTGCCAGTTGGTCCGATCCCAGAACAGGGTCATGTCACCGCGGTGTGGTTTGATGTGGTCGACGACGGTGGCCGACACGACGAGCCCTGTCTTCTCACATCTAACGCACAAAGGACTCTTACGCAGCCAACCCAATCGGGCTTGTTGCCAACGGTAGCCATAAGGCTTTGGCTGTTTTTCGCCGCCTGGCGAAGGCAGAGTCACTGATCAGCTCTCCGACGCGGCAGCTTGAACTCGGCAAACCGGTCAGCCAAATCAGCAATCTTCTTCACCCCTAGAAAGCCAATGAACACACCGGCAGCCGTTGCGAAGTTCTGGGGCAGACCGAAGTACTCGAGCAGCGGGATAAGGCCGATGGTGATCAGGGTACATAGCGAGGCCTCGAGCAGTGCCTGCCGCCGTGTGCCACCACCGTAAATGATCCGCAGTGCGCCGACGACAAACGACAGAGCACCAGCGTAGATGGTTGGGGCGTGCTGGCTCAGCCAGGCGAGCACAAGCAGCCAGGTGTCTGGTTTGTCGGGCATGTTTGGCATCTCAGATCCTCCCGTAGCAGGGAGCGCAAGTTAAAAGGCCCGGCAGGTGCCAAGGCTCGTATGAGTGCAGAGGGCCGGTGCTTACCCGGCTTGATGGGCTGGATCGCTGGGTCACGTACCCCAGCCTCTCATCGCGTAGCCGATCAGGGAGCGCACGGCTTTGATCGACGCCACTACCGACTTAGCGCAGCTGCCTGCGCACGTCATCTGCATAAACGAAAAAGCCCCGCACGGTGGCAAGGCAGATAAAGTAACTCCAGACACACAAAACAACTTGATATTTATACGCCTAGAGGTATAATAAACCCATCAACCACACAAGGAGACGGAGGTGCAAAGTAGGCAGTTGATCAAGGAGCTTGAAGCTGCTGGATGGGTTCTAAAGCGAGTCACTGGAAGCCACCACATTTTCAAACACCCCAACAACCCAAACTCAATACCAGTGCCCCATCCAAAGAAAGACCTACCGATAGGCACGGTAAAGAGCATCAAGGAACGAGCCGGGTTGCAGTAACCCGGCTTCACCCTTTGCACCTTCGCAGGAGACAACAATGCAGTATCCGATTTGTATCGAATGGGGCGACGAGAAAACCGCAGTCGGCATCCAAGTGCCGGACATTCCAGGGGCAGTGACTGCCGGTGACACATTTGAAGAGGCCTACACCGCCGCTGTCGAGGTCGCTCACATCATGCTCGAGGAGATCGCTTCGAGCGGCCAGGCTATCCCGCTGCCAACCACTGCTGCAGCGCATCGGAGCAATCCGGACTTTGCAGACATGGGCTGGGGCATGCTTGAAATCGACATCACCCCGTACCTGGGCAAGACCGAGAAGGTCAACGTCACTCTTCCCGGCTTTGTGATTCAGCAGATCGACCGATATGTGCGCGACCATAATGTCAAAAGCCGGTCGTCCTTCCTGGCTGATGCTGCCATGGAGAAGCTGGGCAAGTAACCAGAAACGACAAAGCCCGACACGATGGTCGGGCTTTTCGGGGTCACTCCTCAACACGCGCAGGAATGACAGGATGGGGAAATAATCGGCCACGCGGCCATTTGATGTCAAGCGGCATTTTTAATCGAGAGACCTTCGTAGTCGAGGATAGTGGAGGCAGCCTCCAGCGCCTCGCTCACCATTGCCTCCAGTACATCCTCGATGCCCTTCTTCCATCGGCGCCGAGTGCGCTCAGGGCGCGCCTCAGGATCCCAGCGATTGATGTCGTAGTACTCGGCTGGAAGCACAATCATGTCGCTGGAGCGCTTGCCATCAGCCCCCTTCAGCTTTGGAATCGCCCAGGCCGTTACCGCACTAACGATGAACAGATGTGGCGCATGCGACGCAACTAGCGGATGCAGCCGGCCGATGGACTGAACCTTGCGGCCCTTGTGGGTGCTGTACTTCGCCACCAGAGCATCCCAGTGCCGCGGCTTAAGCTGACTGTGCAGCCTGGCAAACACCCAGCAATCAGCATCGCGCCGAGTGATACCACCATCCTCTACTGAACGGCTCAGCGTGGCCAGATCATGGCCGTCCTCGCTGCCCGGCTGATAGAGTTTCTGCCAGGCCTGCTTGCTGGTGTTGTCGATTGCCTCCACCGCTAGGGCCGAAACGACCGCCGCCAGTACGCTGCTATAGATCATGTCCTTCCCCTCAATCCCCGGTGTAATTCGTTCCGCCGGCACCGCGGCGGTTGTTCTGTTGGTACTGCGCAGCCGGCCCAATGAGCGCTGGCTTGTTCAACTGTTCGATCTGTCGCTGCGCGGCCTGCAACCGCAGGCTCAACTGGGTGACCAGCTCGTCAACCGGCAACGCCTCGCCAGTCGCAGCCACTACCCAGCCAGAGGCGTTGCACTGCACGCAGGCCATCTCGTGAAACACCCCTTCGATGACCGCCATCCCCCGGCATGCTGGACACTGGGCCAGCTCGATCACCTGCTTGCGGAAGGCGGGGCCATGGCTCTTTTTCATGCCTTTGAATCCTCGCCTATGGTTTGTCAGTGAAAGGGCTGGAGCCCGCGTTAATCGCAGCCTCCACGGGAAAACAAGAAACTTCGCGTAATGGCTCGGCAATGGTGTGGATCGAGGCAAAACCACGCCCATCAAGACAGTGGTGCCACTTCTCCAAAGCCTCGCGCTTGCCCGTCTCCACCCACGAATGGATATAGGTCTGCACGTTCCTGCCCATTGCGTGATTGAGCAGCAGCTCTCCGATCAGGAAGTCGATCCCCAGGTCCACCCAGGCGGTGCGGGCCACTTTGCGCAGGTCATGGCTGGTCCACTCGCCACGACCGAGACGGGTGAAGATCGCGAAAGCCTGGCTGTCGCTCAATGGCTTGCCGGATTTGGCCGGGAACAGGTACAGGCCGCTGTATCCGCTTGCGATCTGCGCCTGGCGATAGCGCTGAAGCAAACCGCACACCTGCTCGGTCAGCGGCAAGGTCAGCTCGGTCCGGGTCTTGGTGTTCTTGGCCGGGATATGCCACTGGCGCTCATCCAGGCTGAAGTCCCGCCAAGCCGCCAGACGAGTCTCCGATACGCGGGTGCCGTGGCACAGCATCATCAGGGCCAGCATGGCCTCGGCCGGAACCTGAGCGAAATGCCCTTCCAGCTGGCTCAGCAACCCTTCAACCTGAACGTCCCGCAGGCGGGCGGGCTTGGGCTTGATCTTGGCCTTGGAGAAGTCACTGAAGCGAATGGCTGCCATGCCATTAGTGGTGATCATGTTCAGCCGGGCCGCCTGCTTGAAGGCCAAGGCCAGCAGACGAAAGATCAGACGCAGGTACTCCAGCGACAACTCGGCCTGCAGCGGCCACATCAGGCGCTGATCAATCTCGGACTTGCTCACCTCAGCCAAAGGCAGATCGCCCAAGCGAGGGATCAGGTGCTTCGTCATGGCGGAGTGCGCGGTGGACTTACGCTTATCCGACAGATTGCGGTCCTTGCTCATGCGCTCGTCGAACCACTTCAACAACTGGCCAGTGGTGAGCCATGTACCCACAGCTGCGTTTGCGCCTGGCTCGCCAACCATCCGGGCGCGGACGGCCGGCAATACGCTCAGCACCGCCTTTGTGTTGAGGTCGGGATAATTGGCAATCTTGCTCCATTTACTGCCATGCACTAGGTACCAAGAGCCGCGCGTGCGGTCTTGCTTGTATCGAAAACGGAATGCAGGCTGCCGAGTGTCTCGAAGGTCGCGAACCTCGCTCTCCGCATGCCGGCGAATCTCGGCATCGGACAAGGTAACGGTCAGCGTCTTGCTCATGCGGCCACCTTGGTCTGCGGCTGCAGCAGGTAAGCGCGAATTGCCTCCAGCGCATCGATGGCGCCGCGGCAGACGATCGCCAGATACCCCTGATCGAGTAGCGCCTGAATGTAGGCATCCTGGCTCGGCGACACAGCAGCGTCGAACGGCGGCTTGGCCTTGAACTCGATGTACAGGCCGAAATAGCCGCCGCGCGCCATCGGCAGCACCAGATCGGGAATGCCGGCCTTCACGCCCTGGGCCTTGAGCTTCGCAGCCACGGCCTTGACCCGGTGCCCACCGTTCGGGACGTGGTACAGCAGCTTTGCCGCATCGGGATAGCGCAGCCGCACTTCGGTCATCAGTGCAGCCTGCTCCAGGCCTTCGCGGTCAACAGGCTTGGTGCGGGACTTCTTCGTGCCGAATAGCGCTGGCTTGGCGGTCTTCATGCGGCAATCACCCCCTCGCGGATCAGCAGAGCCTGGGTGCGCATAACACCCTCGGCGTGGTACTGGCGAGCCGCCTCACGGTCGACAACGTTGCTGCGGCCATCACAAGCGTCATGGCAGGCGCTGCAAGCATGAGCACCCTGCAGGTCATTCGGCTTCATGCCGACGCCGCAGGTGCCGGACATCCGGTAATGAGCAAGCACGGTGGTTTCGGGATTGCCGTTACAAACACCAGGAATGCGCACCTGGCACTCCCGACCGCGCGCGGCCTTGGTCAGCTTGGATTGCTTCATTGGCGGTCGTCTCCGTGAAGATCGATGACAGTGAAAGTGGATGGCCACATACGCAGGCCGTGAGCTCGCGCCGATGCTTCGTCGCGGTACAGACCAACAGGCGGCTGGGGTTTATTGGTGAGATCCAGCAGGTGACCGCAGGCATACAGCGCCCATCGGTACTCGGCGAGGTCGGGCGCAGCCAGCATCGGATCGGTCATGCGCGTGCACCTCGACCCGCACGCAGCGCCTGCAGCGCGGCACGCCCCACATCGAGAGTGCGTGGCGCGGGCGGTGCAGCAAGCTCGGCAACCGGTACCGGCCCCAGGCTCTCGCCTTTCCAAATTTTCCTGCACTGCACCAGGTAGTGCTTCTCGAAGCAGATCAGCCCGAGCTCACGGGACATCAGCGGCAGACTATGGAAACCGGCGGCAGCAGTTGCGTGGTAAACGGCTGGATGCATCCACTTCGCCGATCCACGCATAGCTGGATGGCAGTTGCGCAGGCCTTGGGCGTAGGCCTTTTCGACGCTGGGCAGGCCCAGGCCTTCCGGCGCGAAGCACCAACTGACGAACACCCCCGGCGCCGGAACGAACGCGGACTTGCTCGCGCTCAGCACGCGCATGCCGTGGTCGATCTGCTCGAGGCGAGTGATCCCGGAACGCATGAACTCGCCGAGCCATTCCAGCTTGGCCGCATCCATCACGGAAGGCGTTGGCCAGGATTGGCGCCAAGCACCACAGGCGCCGCGCAACCGCAGGAATAAATCCTCAATCACCTGCTGGGTTGCTGGATCAATCGGTACGTGGCCTGGCTCAGCCGGTGACTGGTAGGTCGGATCAGTTTTGCGACTGGCAAGAAGCTGTCGAACATTGGTCGCGGTCACAGGCGCACCCCCTTCTGTGCCCAGTTGGATTTGGTCTCGTCCAGCTCTGCTTCGGCTGCAGCCTTGGCCTTCTCGCTCTTGAGCCACTTGGCCAGACGGAAGCACCAGCCGCCGTTGCTGTCGAACACCTTGGGTCTAGCGACGAAGTAACCCAGGAAGCCCTTCAGCGCCTCTTCGGTGAGCGCTTCGAGGGTGAGCCCGGCCAGGGTAAGTTGGGCGGACACCTTGTCGACCGGTGGATTCCATTCGGCGAACATGGCGAACCGTTGAAGGTCGTCCTGAGACTCCAGCGCCTGGCGGTCTTGATCGGGGATCACTTCCTGCAACTCGCGCGGCTGCTGCTCTTCGGTTACTTGATGGTTAAGTGACGGATTGGGTGCAATGGCTGCACCCCGTTCTGTCGTAGATTGCACCCCGTTCTGCTGTACGTTGCACCCCGTGTCGTCAGTTGCACCCCGTTCATTACGAGGTGCAGCCACTGCACCCCGCTTTATCTGGAGGTCGTAAACCACAGGGCGGCGGTCGTGACGATCGATGTACACAGCAGCCAGTGCCTGGTTACCTCGAACGATCAAACCCTTCTCTTCCAGTAGATCCAGCTTCGACCGCACAGTGCGCTCAGAGAGGCCCGTGTCTTCGGTCAAGGTCTTGGCCGATGGGAAGGCGCCACGGCCATCGGTACCGGCATAGTTGGCAAGGCACAGCAGCACGTGGCGTGCGCTTGAGTCTTTCCCGAGGTCGCGACGAGAGAGCGCCCAGGTCATAGCTTGAACACTCACAGCGAGGCTCCAATATTCTTTTCGGCCAGCAGAGCAAGGCCTTTCGGGGTGACGAGGGGTTGATATGCAGCGCGATCGGCACCGGTTTCGGCATCAGGCTTCAGGGCGGTGACCTTGTGGACCATCAGGCCGGCGCTGATGCGAGGCTGATAGGCGATCCAACGCGTCGATCCGTTGCGATGGAAGATCCAGCGATGCTGCTGAAGCCAGGCGAACAGCTTCGAGGGCGGAACTTGCAGATGCTTGGCCGCATCAGTGATGCAGATCGCTCCACCGGCGCCAGCAAGACGCTGGATAGCAGCTACCTTCGGAGCCTGGCGCTCGATGACACCCTGCAGTTTTTGGTTTTGTTCAACCTGCTCGGCAGCGAGGCGCAATGCCTCAGCGAAATTGGCCGGCACCTGGAGGCGAGCAACCACCCCACTCTCCAGCTCCTGCCAGCGGTCGATGATCTTGGCGCGCAGTTGAGCGTTGTACCCAGAGACCAGCACCAGCGTGTCACGCTGGCTAAGCAAGAACTCTGGATAGACCCGGCCGTTCTGCGGGTGCGTGTAGGGGGTCTCCTCAGATTTGAGGACACCCTGTTTGACCAAGGCGCGGGCATCGCGCAGCACGTTGTCGTGGCTTTTCCCGGTCAGCTCGGCGATCTCTCGCGACGACATGACCTGACGCGACAGATTCGCGGTGATGCCAGAACCTGACGCGACAGTGGCGCTATTGCCTGCATCGATTGCAGTGTGCATAATCGACTCCACGTTGTTGTTGAAGAAGCCGGTCTAGCCACCGGCTTTTTTGTGCCTGCGATTCAGGCGGCCTTAACCGATGAGGCCATCTCGTCCAGGCTCTTGCGGACGTGATCAATCTCTTTGCTGATCTGGGCTTTCTCGATCTGGGTGACGTGGTTGTCTTCGAGCGCCACGTGTACAGCGATAGTCAGCTCAGCTACTTCCTTGCCGACGCTGATCATTGCTGCAGTGAGCGCCTTGGGAACTGGTGCTTCCTTCGCTACCAGGTCGAAACCGAACGAATCCGCCAGCGCCTTCAGTGGGCGCATGTCTTCGGTGTGCAGGAGAATCCCGAACAGATGCTCGATGGTCAGGTGGTGAGCATCGTTATCCGGGTTGGCGCGTTGCAGCAGACTGACGTGGGGAACGCCCATCTTTGCGCTCAGGGTCTTGGCATCGTTGTCCTTGACTGCGTCGTGGCAGGCCCGCAAAAACTTGTCCATCCGTAAAACCTCAAATCTATTTCAGTGGTTGGCTAACGCTGGTGCGGCGATCATTTGCATACAAACCCTGCAGCCACACTGCGTTCAGTAGGAACTGGTCATGCAGCGGATTTCTGTGAGGAGACATGAGCCGGGAATGGCTTTATCTCCTCGGCCGTAAAGGAGCCGTCCTCATGCTCGGTGACCAAGATTTCTCGCTCAGCTTTCAAGGCCTTCGCGATAGCAGGGGCGCTTACGCCAAGGCCTTTGGCGACAGCTGACTGACCAATTCGCTGGACCAGATCTGGCAGTGGCGTCTTTTTCATTTCGTTGCCTCAAAGAAACAGGTTTCACTCAAATATTAACCGCCGGTTAGCTCTATAGCAACACCGGCGGTTGAGGTGTTTTTTATTAACCTCCGGTTAAATCCGCGCATGAGCAAAAAGAAAGAACTCTCCCCCGAGCTGAAAGCCGAGTGCGACGCAGCGAAAGCGTTGTTCATGGCGAAGAAAAACGCCCTTGGCCTAACCCAAGCCAAGATCGCTGAAGCAGCGGATATTTCGCCAGCTGGTGTCGCCATGTACCTAAATGGCACCAACCCGCTGAATGCGAAGTTCGCTGCGGTTCTCTCACGCCTACTCAACGAGCCCGTACGGCGGTTCAGCCCGAGGCTGGACAGTGAGATCGCCGGAATTCAGGGAGCTCGCTCTGAGGGCGCAAAATCAGCCTCTGAAGGTGCAGCTCAAAAGGTGCTGGAGATGCTGCGAAAGCATGGAGGGAAGTCTCTTGATGCTGCCGCCCAGAGCAAGATTGCGCAGGCCGTGGCTGACAGCCTGGCTGAGGAGACTGCGCCCTTGGTACGCAGCGAGGCGCTGTCGGCTCCGGCTGTGCACACTGGCGACATCTCAATTCCACAGTACGACGTCCGCGCCGCAATGGGCCATGGCCAGCTGCCTCCGGAGTACAACGAAGTAATCCGGAACGTGGTCATTCGCGAGGAGCTGCTGCGTGATAAGGGCGTGAGTTACACCTCCCCTCAAGCATTGGCGATCATCACTGGATGGGGTCAGAGCATGGAGGGCACGATCAACGACAAGGACCCCGTGATTGTTGACCGTGGTGTCAATGACTATGCAGGTGAAGGGGTGTACGTGCTGAGCTGGCATGGCGACCTGCTCATCAAACGGTTACAGCGGAAGGATGAGGATCATGTTTGGCTGATCTCGGATAACCCGAAGAACAAGGATCTCGAGGCTCGGATCGATGACGTGACGATCCATGCCAAGGTGCTTCTTGTGTGGAATGCTCGCAAGGTTTAACGATATTGCACCGAGGCAACATGAGCAGCTGGACAGAGGCCACTATCCAGCTCTCTATACCTCAATGCTCGATCAGCAGTTCGTCATACTCACCAGCGGCCAGGGCTTCCTCGTCGTACGCATAACCTAAAGCCTCAATCTTCTTGCGTTTTTTATAGAGGCCGAGCTCTTGCTTTGCATGGTTCACCGCCTCCTCTTTGATGAAGTCTTCGTATCCGCTAAAAACCGGATAGTCGTTGAGGACCAGCAGTCGATCTAGCTGTTTGTGCAGAGAGTCCATTGTCATCTCGCGCTTCGCAAGCGCTGTACCCTCGGCGAAAAGCATGAATTGCTCCGACAGGATGTGCAGTCGATACAGCTCATCGCTACGCAGGTAATTTTTGCCCGTCTTGGCTTCATCAAGCGTAGGGAAATCGCCACGCATCGTCTGAACGCCCATGCCTTCCGCATGATGATCGGCCCGATCGAGAATAAGTTTGGAGCTCGTCATGCCTGTTACTGCGTGATGAAACTTGTCCTGCAGAAGCGCATAGAAACTCCTGACCTGCTTAGATCCAGGATCATAGTCAGATGAGCATATCTTGAAGCACTCCCGGACCTTGGCGTACACCTGCTTCTCTTCCGAGCGAAGGGCTCGCACGGCAGCAGCCAGCTGGTTCAGCTTTTCGGGAGATTCCCGTAAAGCCTTCTCGTTGATGACGTAGCCTTGCTCAATGAAAGCCTTGAGGGTCTTGGTAGCCCATTGACGGAACCTGACAGCTCTCTTGGCGTTTACCCGATAGCCAATAGAGATAATCATATCGAGGTTGTAGTGAGGCACATCTTGCCGCATTACTTCCCGGCCACCCTCAATTTGAACTATGGCAAATTTTGCCATGGTTGCTGCTTTCTCAAGCTCTTCGTCGGCATAAACGTTTTTGATGTGCTTCAAAATATTCGAGTAATCGACACCAAAAAGCTGAGCAATATTTTGGCCTGTAGCCCAAATCGACTGCTCCTCGGGATCGAATCTCAAGCTGACTTCGACGCCATCGTCCGCGAACAGCATGGCTTTTTCGGAAACCACAGGGTAAGGCTGTATATCCTTTGGCATTGTCAGCTCCAGTGCCAGGTCAAAAATCAAATGCCATTATGCCATCAGCAGAACAAGGTTCTCTCGCAGTTTGCTTTGCCCGTTTAGATCAGAAAGGCGCCTCCTCCTCTTCCCGCTCCACCGACTCCACCTCCCACTCCATTTCGATCACCCGATCGTCATCAGTTGGTGCATCCCATTCCAGGATCACCGACCCGTCATCGCAGAAGGTCATTTCCAGACCATCAGTCTCTGCAAGCAGATCCATCATCACTTCCCAGTCCTGATCGCTATCCGTGTCTAGCCGGTGTATCAGCACCTTCCTCCCCTGCTGAGCCAGCGGTGAATTGATCATTGCTGAGACTCGTAGCCCGAGGCGCTCCAGGCCGGTCAGTTTCTCACGCTGTGCTGGCATAGCCATTTCCTGCGTCGCTCCCATTTCTCACCTCCGACAACTGTATATCCGTACAGCAATCGAAAAATACTAACCCTTAATTCCGAAAAAATAATTAACCGCCGGTATTGACGTAAAAATTACCGCCGGTTAACTTTGTCTCAACACCAAGCCCGGTTCGGACTTGGCCGCGACCCTCAAGGTCGCCGCTCTTTACACAACCTGACGTTTCAAAGCACCGGCCGGGAAAGGCGGATAGCGTGACCATAGCCTTGAGGCTCCCTGGTTGCTCAGTGCTCACAGTGGCGACACTCCCTGAGCATGGCCGAATCGACCTCGGTAAGCCGGTGCAAGCAACAGAATTAGCGCCCTGAGCTTCGGCTATGAGGGGCGCCGGACTTGATGCAGCCCTGACCCACTCAACCGGGGCCAAACAGAGCTTTAGCGCTGCATCTCGCATGGACCTTTGAAGGCGCCGTCACCGCTGATTGACGGCGCTGGAGGAAGCTCGCGGCCCACCCCAGCGAATCGCGGACCTGCAATCAGCAGCGGGGAAGCGAACTGATCACCGTTGACGCAATACACCCGGCCTGTCGCCAGTAGCGAGGCCGGGAGCTTTCACCGATTGGCCTTGGTGACAGGGCCAGACGGGAAATCACCCAACCAGAGGAAACACCATGTTCGGCAAATTTTTTGGCAAGAAAGTCGGCAACGCTCAGGCCGAGATGAAGAAGGTCGTCAACCGTGACCTGATGCAGGCCATTGTGGGTGGCGGCCTGCTGATCGCCGCAGCTGACGGCGAGATTGAAGCCGCCGAAGTCGCCAAGCTCGACGAGCTGATCCGCGCAAACCCAAACCTGGCGCACTTCGGCAGCGAAATCACCGACACCATCAACCGCTTCACCGCGCAACTCAATGCCAACTTCCAAGTCGGGCGCCTGGCGATCAAGCGCGAACTGGCCGACGTGAAGAACGTCCAGGCTGATGCCGAGGAAGCCTTCGTGAACATGATCGCCATCGCTCAAGCCGACGGCGAGATCGAACAGGCAGAGCTGGTCGTCCTGAAGGAAATCGGCCTGCACTTCGGTCTGCGCCCTCAAGACTACGGCATCGAAGTATGAAGGCGTCGCGGGCGGCATTGATCGTCAGCGTCGGAGCACTGGCTTTGTTCATGGCGGCCATGTCACTGGCCAACTGGACCGGCTGCGCCTGGTACGGCTACCAAACAGATCGCACAACCCGCTATGCGTTTGGCGTCGGTTGCATGGTGAAGATGCCAACAGGCTGGACACCGCGACATGAGCTGCGCACCGAGCAATAGAGCATCACTTCTGCCCATTCACTGAGTGGGCAGCGGGATGACAACCAAGGAGTAGGACCATGTTGATACTCACCCGCCGCATTGGCGAAACCATCCGCATCAATGACGACATTAGCGTGACCGTGCTAAGCGTCCAGGGCCAGCAGGTGAAGCTGGGGATCGCTGCACCGGCAGACGTTGCCGTGCATCGCGAAGAGATCTATGAGCGCATCCAGGCCGAGAAGCGCAGCCCTGAAGCCGCCTGACTCCGCCAAAGAACAACCAGCGCCACGTCAGCCTGACGTTAACTGCCCGATCACCTGGTTCCCCATCACCAGGCTGCATCGGTGTGTGATCTGGATGCGCAGGCTGATGCGCAAACCTAGTCTCGTTGGCTGGCTACTGAGACATCAGAGAGTTAGGCCGCCAAGCCGGAGATCAGTACCGGCCAGATCACACTCCAATGCAGCCACCGCCGGCTAGCCCTTCCCCGCCCGGTCGACGGGCATCAAAACCTAGAGGAATCCAACATGCACCCAGCCATGCAGGAGCGCGTGGAGGGCGTAGCTGCCCTTCGCCTGCGCGCCCACCTCGCGACCCCGGACTTCTACGCAATGATCGGTCGACCAGCTCCAGTGCAGACTGTTCGCTATCAGGTAGTCACCAAGGGCAAGGCCTATCACGTCGTGGAGCTGGCCACCGGCAAGACCAAAGGCTTTTGCTTCAGCTACAAGGCGGCGATGGTATTCGTTGAAGCCATGGAGGCAGCTGCAGGTCGCAAGCTGGTGCAGCGGCAATGATCGGCGAACCTATCCCAGATCCGCGCCATCAGATCCTGGCTGACCTTAACGCGAAGATCGACCGCTTCTTCGCTGATGGTGGTCAGGTGACCGTGGGAAAGCCATTCGAGTACGTCCCTCGACCGCAAGCCCAGTTCAACAACCAGCTACCGGTCGGCGAACGCAAGGCGGCAGCGCAGAAGCACCGCGATGAAGAAGCCAGGCGCATCGAGCAGATCCGCGAAATGGCCAAGACCATGACCTACAACGAAGCGGCCAGAGCGACCGGCTACTCCACGGCCACGCTGCATCGTATCGCCAAGCAAGGCGGCTTCCTGTTCAAGGTCAGTACCGCACGACGCGGCAAGGGCAGAGCCATCGATCGGGTGGCGGATGCGGCCAAGCTGGAGCAGCTGAAGGCACTGCGTGATGGCGGCCTATCGCGCTACCAGGCATCCAAGCAGATGGGCATCAGCGACAAGCTGCTGGACCGGCTGATCAGCGACTACGAGATCGACTTCCCTGCCAGGCCGATCAGCAGTAGAGCGAAGCACGACCAATGATCATCGCCACCACCAATCACCTGGAGGCGATCAAGTACGCCGCCTGCATGGCCAGAGCAACCAGCACAGCCTGGGGAGTCTATCGCACCAGCGATCAGCAGCTTTGCGTTATGCCCACGACCGGCACACGCCAGCGAGCTCTGGAGGTGTGCCACCCATGATCCGCCGAATTTCAAACCGCGTCCGGCATGGCCGGCGCCAGCAGCATATCGACCTACCACCCAGCGGAATCCTGCCCACGGAGACGAAATCATGCCAACCCCAACCGATACAGCCGAGTTCCTCGAGGAGCTTAACGGCGGCGCTTTCGCCAGCCAGATCGGCCACGCCCTTTCCGAAGTCGCCGCCGGCGTCGTCGATCACGGCAAAGCCGGGAAGCTGACTATCACTCTCGACTTCAGCCAGATTGGCGAGTCGAGCCAGGTCAAGATCAAGCACAAGCTCGACTACAAGGTGCCAACCAAGCGCGGCACCCGCAGCGAGAACACCAGCCTCGATACACCAATGCACGTCGGCGTCGGCGGCAAGCTTTCCCTGTTCCCCGAAAAGCACGACCAGCTGTTCAGTCGTGAACAAGCGCCTGTAATTCCCCGCAACTAACCTCATCGCCTGCAAGGAAAAAACGAATGTCTCTCAGCAAAGAAGCACTCCAGCTCATCACCGATAACGCCTTGGCCGCAGCTGGCAAAGTCCTGCCGACCAACACCCCTGCTGTTCTGGTTCCTGACAGCGCCACGGTTATCGACCTGGAACGTTTCCAGGCAGGCCGTAGCCGCTTCCGTGGCACCTACTCCACCCATTCGCTGGCTGACTTCAGCGGGTACGTCGTGGAGCGCGCAGCGCCTGACGCCAAAGGCTTCATCGACCAGGACGCCATGAGCTGCGTTGTGCTCTTCAACATCGGCACCCCACTGAACCCTGGCCACGCCGATGATCGAGCTGTGCTGCGCCTGAAGGCCTCGGCAGCGTTCGCCGCCGTACAGGCGGTAGGCGGCCAGGCCCTGAACCAGAAGGCCATGAGCGACTGGATTGAAGATTGGCACCAGCACCTGGTGGCCACGGCCGAAGATGGCACCGGAATGTCGATCGCCAAGGCAATCGCTGCAGTGCGCACCATCACCGTGAAAGCCTCGTCGGAAAGCGATCATGCAGTTGGCGAGACCCGCGCCAGCCGCAGCACCATGGACCAGATCGAGGCCAGCAGCAAAGAAACCTTGCCGGCTTGGCTGGACTTCAAGGTCATCCCGTTCGAGGGACTGGGCGAGCGGGTAATCCGATTGCGCGTATCGGTCATCACCAGTGGCTCGCAACCGGTACTGAAGCTGCGCTGGATCGGCGAGGAGGCTCAGCGCGAAGAGATTGCCCAGGAGTTCAAGGCAGTGCTTGAAGAGAAGGTAGGCAGTGCTGCTGTCCTATCCCTTGGAACCTTCGACGCAAAGTAAGCTAACTCAGCGCCACAAATCACGATTCCGTGGTCTGTGGCGCTGGCGTTCAGCCGCAAGAGCATGCTGATGATTCAGCAGGATCCGGGGGACGAAGTGATCACGCCAACTGAATCTGGCCAGAATGGACCTTCCGCCAAAACTCCTCCAAGTTGTGCATAGCTACCATCAGCTCTTCCTGAACTCTTGCGAACTCCTCATCACGTCCTGCACGATTCGGATCATCATGCTTCGCATATCGATCGGCCGCAGCGGCCTTGGCCTGCACCTCGCAAACGAGGCGGCCGTACTCAGCCAGAAACTCTTGATCCTTCATTGTTGCTCCTTAACCCGGCCCCATGCCGGCCATCCGTAATACGCCATCCGCCCCCAAATAGCTACCATGCCTACCCGCATTCGGCTGCGGCACAGACCAGGTTAACCGCGAGGCGCCTTTACCTCGGCTTATGTTCAGTACGCGGTGTAATTTTAGGTACAGTTTCGGATGGGCTTACGACTGATTTCACTTCTACGTCGGCCCCATCGAATTTTTCTCGAAATATAGATGCCATTGTTCTTCCTGTTCTCTTACTTTCCTCAAGCGCTGCGGCGATGTCTTCCCCTCTGATAGGTTTGTTTGGCGCCATGATCATGGTTTGTATGTTGAATACAGCCTCTTCCTCGTTCTCAGTGGGCGAGGTGTAGTTGACGATATCTTCGGGATCGATATCCATAGCGTCTTGCATTCCCATGCCATGGCTTCCAAAATCAAAATGCATCCCAGGCTCTTTTGAGAGTCGAAGCACAAAGAGATCGTGATTACTAAACGGCAAGTGATAGTCATTGAAATTTATAAACTGCCTACCGTCGATTCTCATCTGAAAATGGTAATGTGGAAAATTCGAATGCGAACCACCATGCCCGGCAAAATCGTTAGGCGAGCAATCGAACGACCACTCAATGTTTTTCCATTTTATTGTTGAGCTTAAGACTTTCCCTACAGGAGCTTCATCTTTAAGATCATTTATATTCGCGACCAATTTTTCAGCATTGGCACACCACCTCAGATATGCACAGATATTGATGTATCCAAATTTCTGCGCAACCAGAACAATATCTTTGTTTTTAAATTTACCCCTTCTGAGCAACCAGTGAACGCAAGGAGTCTCTTTACTAACAGTTTTGAAGTCCTTATTGCAAAGATAACAGTGACCTTTATGGTACCCCTCAATAAACCTTAAATACTGAGAGCGATGCTCCGCATCATTCATATCGTTCCATGCATCCAGCTCTTCCGCAGTCATCGCAGAGAAATCTGCTGTAGCTCGGCTTACTGCCTTTTCGAAGTCGATCGTCATATCTTTGACCCTCCGGCCCCATGCCGGGCCGAACACAGATACCCCACTTCAACGAATCACGCCACCCCGGCGAGGATGGCGCCTGCATGGAGAAAGCCATGAACGATGAACAACGCCACCAGGAATGGATCGCTCAGCGCAAAGCCGAAGAGGCCAAGCGCCGGGAACGCGCCGCCGAGTGCTTGAAGGACCACCAGTACACCGTCCTGGCCGACACCGATCAGCTGAAGGCCTGGCGTTGCAAAGCCCCGGGCACCAACTGCTACGCCTTCGACATCCTGATCACCCGCTTCGGCATTGCTACTGTCGGCGACATCGACGGCCTGACCTTCAACGTCGGACTCTCCTACGGCATCGAGTTCTTGGCCGGTGACGACATCGGCTACTACATCCACTCGAAACTCGAAGAGCATTGCCGCGAGCGCGAGTTTGATGAGGATGCCTTTCGCGCTGCACTTGTGACGGGTGTCTGCAGCAAGATATGCGAAAACACCCATGACGACGACCAGTACGCCGCCCTGCCTGAGTGGATGCGTAACGACGGCGGGGTTGGTGAAGCAGGCCGATGGGACGAGCTCCGCAACCTGGTCAAAGCGCAGCTCGCCGCCATCGAATATGGCGAAGACGGCCACGACTTTTGGGATTCCCTGAATGATCGCCTGTACGAAGCCGACCACGTCGAATTCACCGAGCAGGCCAGTCACCTCATGAGCGAGCACCACGAATTGCTGGGCCTGGGCTGCGACTACTGGGAGATCACCATCGACAAGCCGCGAGACAGCCTGATCAGTCGGCTGTACCTGATCAACCACGCCGCCAAGGCTATCGTCGCCCAGCAAACCGAAGCGAAAGCTGCCTGACCAGGAGCGCCCCATGAGCAACTACAACTGCGCCTATGTGCGCAACCACTACGGCGTGCCGGCCGAGGTCGGGCGCCGCGTGATCGCCAATGGCGAGCCTGGCGTAATCATCGCCGACCGCGGGCATTACATCGGTGTCATCCTCGACAGCGACCCGAAGAAGCGCATCCGCAACTACCACCCCACCTGGGAGATGCAGTACGGCGAAATGGCCGAAGAGCTCCCGCTAAAACAGTGGGAAGTGCTCACCAACGGCATGTACGACTGGGATGACGTTCGGTACATGCTTGGCGATGCGCGCCACTATGTGCGGCGCATATGGGCAGCCACTCGCAGCCAGGCTAAGTACCGGGCCTATCAAGAGCTAGCCGAGTGCTTCAACGACGATGCTACGGCCATGCTCAGCTTCAAGGTCCGCGCGGCCTAACGCCTCCTGCGGCGTCTTCTGTAGTCATGCAATGAACCCGCCGCTAAGCAGTTGCTGAATTAGAACAGCGATGCGGTAGGCGATCTTGAGAACATCGAGGATCAAGCGAAGTAGTTTCATAGGTGGACCTCCAAAAGGTGGGCGGTTAGTTCTGCCTTGATATGCACCTTCTAAAAATCCGCCTCTTCTGATCGCCTTTCCTGGCTTCCCAAGCGCTGCCCGCCAGCGCCTTCCCTATTCAACGATAACGATCACGCCACCCCGGCGAGGGCGGCGCCTGCACGCAAGGACCACAACATGACCGAGCAACAGCACGACGAAAGCAAACTCGAGCGGGTTATCCGCAAGATCAAGCGCTGCCTGGCCCTCTCTAAGAGTTCGAACGAGAACGAAGCCGCAACTGCAATGCGCCAGGCGCAGTCGCTGATGCGTGAGTACCGCCTCAGTGAAATGGACGTGCGCCTAAGCGACGTAGGCGAGGTTGAGTCAGGAATGGCGCGAGCCACTCGCCGACCGACCTGGGATCGCCATCTGAGTGCGATTGTTGCCCGCGCTTTCGGCGTTCGACCGCTCTCATATAGGCACTGGTGCGAATCCACTCACCGAAGGGTTGATCGAGCTTTGTTCGTCGGCGTGACACCAGCGCCGCAGATCGCCATGTACGCCTACGAAGCATTACTCACAAAGCTGACGCTCGCCCGACGCGAGTACGTTTCGCAGGTGCGAGCAGGCAAGCGACGCAGCTCATACTCGCCAGAGACCGCAGGTGATCACTTTGCACTCGCGTGGGTGTCCGCTGTGTACGGGAAAATTCACGAACTTGTACCACGCGGCGAAGAAGATCGCGCACTGGCCCAGCACTCCAGCGGGCAAGTCTTGGTGGCAGTGGAGGCTCAGGACAAAGCTCTGATCGATCAGTACCTGGCAGGCCAGGAGATTGGAAAACCTCGGAAGGCGCGGGAGTTCGAGCTCGATGTGAATGCACAGATCGCCGGGCTCCTCGCGGGTCAGCGCGTTGAGCTAAACCCTGGCCTTGCAACAGGCGGCAATGAGCAACTTCAGCTGGCAAGCGCGTGAGAATCGAGCATGACCAAAGCAATCGACCTGTTTGCCGGCCTCGGCGGATGGAGCACCGGCGCGCGCGCCGCAGGCGTCCAGGTTCTCTGGGCGGCCAACCATTGGCCTGAGGCCGTGAAGTGGCATTCAGCCAACCATCCACATGCCGAGCACGTCTGCCAAGATCTGCATCAGGCCCGATGGGAACAGGTGCCCGCGCACGATCTGCTGCTGGCCTCGCCATGCTGCCAAGGCCACTCGAAGGCCCGAGGCAAGAAGTCGGGAAACCCGCAGCACGACTCGTCACGCTCGACAGCCTGGGCGGTGGTATCCGCTTTGGAGTTTCACCGGCCGGAAGCGGGGCTGGTGGAGAACGTAGAAGAGTTCACCGACTGGGCGCTGTACCCGGCCTGGGTTGCGGCAGTTCAGGCGCTGGGGTACCAGGTCGCACCGCATGTCGTTGACTGTGCCGACCTGGGTGTACCGCAACACCGCGTGCGGTTGTTCTTGGTGCTAACCCGCAGCAAGGCGCCACTGATGCTAGAGCTTCACCGACACCGGCATGTGCCGGCCGCCAGCTTCCTCGACTTTGATGCCGGGCGCTGGTCACCGATCGACAAGCCGGGCCGGGCCCAAGCCACTCTTGACCGGGTGCGCAACGGTCGCCAGCGCTTCGGCGACCGGTTCATCATGCCCTACTACGGCAAAGGCTCTGGCACCACAGGCCGCGACATCAACCGGCCGATTGGCACCATCACTACCCTGGACCGCTGGGCTTTGGTCGACGGCGACCGCATGCGGATGCTCAGCGCCAGCGAGGCCTTGGCCGCGATGTCCTTTCCAGCAGACACCCTGCGTCCGGACAACCACCGGCTGACCATGCACATGGCCGGGAACGCAGTACCGCCGCTGGCTGGTCAGCGAGTGATAGAAGCGCTGCTGAAAGCCGCGTGATCTTCGCCTTCAGAATCTAGGAAGATCGGAAATTTGTCTTCCTGGCACGCACTGGTCCTCTGTCAGCGACCCGTTTCCATCAGGGACTATTGAACCAGCTAGGACTCCTTCCGATCGGAATAAAGGGTGGAAGCTGTCCCCTTCCTTAATCAACCGCAGTACTTCCGAAACAGAAAAGTCGCGCACGTTGTTCGAAAGCTCAGTTAAGGCGGCCGGAGAGCCGTGCGTTTCCTGTCCCTGAAGCGCGACAAGCTGTTTGCCTTCGTCGTACCTAGCCGCAGTCACCGCGTAAGTAGTCATAGCCATTCCCTACCCATGAATCGTTAATTGTAGCTGACCAATAGGTATCCCATGCCCGCAGAAAACCGATCCAGCAACACCGAAAAAATTGTCAGAGCACAGGCAGCTATTGAGGCGCTTGGCGAGGCGCATACAGGCGATAGCGCCCTGGATTCAAAGCGAGAAGCTGAACTTCTACTGCGTAAGATGCAGATACAGCTGGCCGAGCAGCCCCACGCCGAGCCAAGCAGCTATCCGCCCTGCGATTACTGTGGGGTCACCCCTGATTACCACCCGTGGCACGGAAGCGGCCTACTGAGCGGCGTCGAGAATCGGCATATCCACGCATGCGATGCGTGTCGCGGGCGGCTACCGCTGCATCCTGGGCAGCACCAGCGCGAGCCGGTTGCTGTGCTTTACGCCAATGGTTCCGTGCTGACCAAGGCAGACTGCGGCGATGCCTTCGAGATCTGCTGCAAGGTCGAAACCCCGCTCTACACCAACGCCGATCCTGGCGAG
Source organism: Pseudomonas sp. HLS-6 TE3448 (assembly GCF_053629555.1). Lineage (NCBI taxonomy): Bacteria > Pseudomonadati > Pseudomonadota > Gammaproteobacteria > Pseudomonadales > Pseudomonadaceae > Pseudomonas > Pseudomonas sp. HLS-6 TE3448. The sequence goes on from NZ_JBRJIO010000001.1 coordinate 4,579,396, forward strand.
GTTGAGCGGCTGAAGCAGGAGCTGCTGGTTGCCCGCGCCCAAGGTCGCGCCGAGGTGGTCGAGATGATCATCGCGCTTGAAGCCGAGACCGGTTTGGATGAGTTCATCGGCAGCCACCAGATCGGCTGCACAGGCGAATGGGGCAGCCACTGGAAAGAAGATGATCTGCGAGACCACTTCGATGTCGATCCAGCGGCGGCTGGCGAGCTGGAGCGGTGCCGCCATAGCGGCTACGAAATCATCCTTCTCGAAGAAGAGCGCGACAACCTGAGCGCCCAGCTGGCCGAGCAGGAGCACTCGGCGCGAGAGCTACTGCGGATCATCGGCATGAGCGTGCAGGGTTCCGCTGCATACAATCGAGCGGTGATTGCTTTCCATGACTCCCTGAACGCCGACACAAAGCCAAGCTGACCAAAGAGTACATTTGTACTCCACCTCGAAATACCCCTCTCCCCTCTATTGAACAGCCGCGATATGGCGGCAAGGACGAAGTCATGTCTGAAGAAAAGATCGTATTCGTCAACGATAAGCCGGCCGACTGCGGCTGTACGCTGGCTTTCAGTGACGGCCATGGCCAGTACTCGAACGTTTACCGCATAACACCATGCGCCGCCCACTCGGCGGACAAGACCTTCGGCCCGGTTGAGGTGAAGCGTGACAAGGACGGCTGGTGGTGCCACCCAGGCATTCCAGACTTTGGCGGTACCGAAGACCCTGGTCCATTCAAGGCCTGGGCGGCCGAGCAGGGCCTTGAGCTGAAGACGAGCGACATGGATGGCGACCTGCTTCGCCACCCGTACTGGGACGGTGAAGCCCACTGCAATGGCTGGGATCCGCAGTCGCCAGGTCCTGAGTGGTTCCTGATGGGCATCTTCGACACGGAAGACGGCCCGCATGTGCAGTGGGCGCGCCGTGAGGTGAAGCCATGAGACTGAAACAGTATCCGCTGGAGGTGCAAAGCGTCGGCGAAGACACCTGCATCGTCATGAGCAAAGGGCATCACGACCTTGACGTCTTCATGGCAGCGGCAATCAAACGGTATCCCGGTTGGGCGCTCGGTGGCCCTGTTCACGTTTGGGTTAAGACGACCCCAGGTCATGGCACCTATGACCGCATGTACAACTTGGTTCCCGAGGGTACCCGGGGATGCTGGCCGGCAACGTACTGCCACGAATATGGCGAAGGCTACGAGCGCTACAACGCCGAGGTGCAACCATGACCCGCCTCGCCCTCTGCCTCCTGCTGATGGCCACCGGTGCCAGCGCAACCGAGAACGTCATCGATGTGCAGCACGACAGCCAGCGCGGGGTGACCTGCTACCTGCTGAATGGGGTCGGCATCAGTTGCATCCCCGACAGCCAGCTACAGGCCGGCAACCAGCCCCAGCTCTCCCCGCACGAACAAGACACCCCTACCCCTACACAGGCGCCAGCGCTCTGGAATGAAGAGAGGTATTCGCTGTGAGCAAGAGTTCTCGAAAGGATGTGCTCGACGAAATGACCAAGGATGACCTGCTGGACTGGATCAGGTCCCAACATTTCTTCCTCAAGCCGAAGAAAAGCGACGTTCTTTACCTTCGCTGGAAACGGCAGTCGGCGGATGTATTGGCCGAAATGGAAAAAGAGAATCGCGCCCTCGACCACCTCGACTTCGGTGAGCGCGACCGTCTGGCCAAGAAGTTCAACGAGTCGAATTGCCCCCATGAGCGGCTGCGACTCATCGAGAAGATCGAGCCCTACAGCAAGGCAATGTCGGAACACTTGAAGCGTTCAGAAGCGATCAACCGCAAACAGAAGCGAGTGGATGCCCTGTACGACCAGATCGACGTGGAGCGCCGAAAGGAGGGTCGAACATGACAGATCTGATTTGGAAGGGGTCCAGGCTATGAGCAAGCCAATCGCAAGAACCACGACCAGTGCCAAAGTCACCATCACCCTGGAGTTGTCCAGCCTGGGTAGCTGGGGGCCGGATTGCACAATCGATCAGGTTTACCGGCAGGCGAAAGAGGCAGCGATCAACCGTCTGAACAAAGTGTTCAAGGACCATACCGCCAGCACCCGAATCGTCGGACGGGTGATAGTTGAAGCAGTAACAACCGACCTCGAAAAGCGCTAACCCCTCCCCCTACAACAACTCAAGCCTGCCGGTAGGCGGGCATGGAGAGCTATTGCCGTGACAAAAGAAGAACTGGCCGGCCTACCCGAAAAGGTGCGCATCGCCACCGAGGCCGGAAAAGCCGCTGCTGCGGCGTGCACCAATGACGGCGGCAGCGCCAACCTCGACCGCGTCGTCATACCTGTTCCGGGGCTGCGCGCCAGCCAGTTGCCCAGCCTGCCGGGCTACTTGCAGAAGAAGAGCCATTACCACCAGCAGGGCGTCCACCTCGACACGCCGTGGCCTGGTCAGGGAAACCAGCACAGCGCCGGCGTGCGGGCAATGCACGAGTCGCTAAAGAGCCAGGGCGTCAACTGCTACATCTACTACCAGGTCGACTGACCACTAACCTGCCGCCGCCGGCGGCGTGGAGCCTATCCCATGGAAACCGAAATCCTTTCGGACACAGAACTGGCTGAACTGACCGGCTACAAGGCCAGGGGCTGGCAGCGCCGCTGGCTCAATGAGCGTCACTGGCACTTCGTTGAGAGTCGCGGTGGTCGCCCTCTCGTTGGCCGCCAGTACGCCCGTATGAAACTGGGCGTGATCCTTGAGGTAGTGCAAACAGCACCGCCACCATCATCAGCGCCTGCGTGGTCGCCAGATATTTCAAAGGTAAGGTGATATGCGCCCAAGAAGCACCGCAAACAGGGACTTGCCACCAGGCGTGTATCGGCGCAAGCGTACTAGCAAGAGCAAGAAGAACCCGGGCAAAACCTGGGTCAGCTACTACTACCGGGACAAGACAGGAAAGGAGATTGCTCTGGGCACCGACCTCAGCTTGGCAAGGTTGAAATGGGCAGAGCTAGAGGCAAAGGAAAAACCGGCAGACCTTCGCACCATGAGGGCGATCTTCGATCGGTATGAGAGAGACATCATCCCGAAGAAGGCCCCCCGCACCCAGAAAGACAATCTGGCAGAACTGCGGCAGCTGCGCCCCTACTTTGAAGAGGCTCCAATTGACGGCATCACGCCGGCACAGATCGCCCAGTACCGCGACGCGAGGAGCGCAAAGGTGCGTGCTAACCGTGAGCTGGCGACCTTCTCCCACGTCTTCAACATGGCACGGGAATGGGGGCTCACCACTAAAGAAAACCCCTGCCAAGGCGTGCGCAAAAACAAGGAAGCGCCGCGGGACTTCTATGCAAATGATGCGATCTGGAACGCGGTCTACAAGAAGGCAGTCGATGAAATGAAGGTCGCCATGGACTTGGCTTACTTGACGGGCCAGCGTCCTGCGGACGTGCTGGTGATGAGAAAGGATGACATCGAGGACGGTGCCTTAGGGGTCAAGCAGAAGAAAACCCACAAAAAACTTCGGATTCTGCTCGAAGTGGACGGGAAGGAAAGCGGCCTTGGCGCGCTGATCAGACGCATACTGGCGCGGAACGAAGCGCACAACTCACCGTACCTTATTCTGACGGACACCGGAAAGCGGGTGACTGCCGCAATGCTGCGGCACAGGTGGGACGACGCGCGGGAGGAAGCTGTGAAGGAGGCTGTAGCTTCCGGTGACAATCACCTGGCAGAACGCATCAGCCAGTTCCAATTCAGGGACATCCGCCCGAAAGCCGCCTCTGAGATTAAGGACGTAGAGGACGCCAGCCTGCTGCTCGGACACACGAAAGGAGACATCACTGAGCGCGTTTATCGACGCGTCGGTGCGCTCGCAAAACCCACTAAATAAATAAAGTTTTGGAAGCGCTTCCATAATAACGGCATCTGGAAGCAGCCATGAGTGCTGTTCACTGACTGCTTTTCACGCCTCCAGAAACGCAAAAAGCCCTGAATAATCAGGGCTTTGAATATGGCGGAAGCGTAGAGATTCGAACTCTAGGATAGTTGCCCATCGACGGTTTTCAAGACCGTTGCCTTAAACCACTCGGCCACGCTTCCTCGGCTTTGCGGGCGCCATAATACCGAAATGAAACAAGCTGTCAAACTCTCTGTGTAGCCGCTTTGCATGCCTCTGTTATGATCTTTGCATCTGAACGTTTCAAAACCACAGGAGTGTCGCCATGCGCGAACAGGATTACGCCGTCAATCACGGCCTGCAGGTCGAGCAGCAAGAAGTCAGCCGCGTCCTGCGTAACACGTACGGCCTTCTGGCTATAACCCTTGTTTTCAGCGGCATCATGGCCTACGTGGCCCAGCAGATGCGTGTCGGCTACCCGAACGTATTCGTGGTGCTGATCGGCTTTTATGGCCTGTTCTTCCTCACCAACAAGCTGCGTGATTCGGTCTGGGGCCTGGTCTCCACGTTCGCCCTCACCGGTTTCATGGGTTTCATCCTCGGCCCTATCCTCAACCGTTACCTGGGCATGCAGGGCGGCGCTGAAGTCGTCAGCTCGGCGTTCGCCATGACCGCGCTGGTGTTCGGCGGCCTGTCGGCCTATGTGCTGATCACCCGCAAGGACATGAGCTTCCTGGGTGGCTTCATCACTGCCGGTTTCTTCGTGCTGATGGGCGCAGTACTGGCCAGCCTGTTCTTCCAGATCAGCGGCCTGCAACTGGCGATCAGCGCCGGCTTCGTGCTGTTCTCGTCGGTCTGCATTCTGTTCCAGACCAGCGCGATCATCCACGGTGGTGAGCGTAACTACATCATGGCAACCATCAGCCTGTATGTATCGATCTACAACCTGTTCGTCAGCCTGCTGCAACTGTTCGGCCTGATGAGTCGCGACGACTGATAGCCCGGTAGTGTACGAAAGCCCACTTCGGTGGGCTTTTTCATGGGTGGCGTTTGGGCTTTGCCAAATGGGTGTGCCACCGTAGAATGCGCTCCTTTTTTCTCCCGGGGCAGCACACTACCCATGAGCGCAATCGAACACCGGCCCGACGCACCTGCGCAGGCCAATGAACTGGTCCTGGGTCTGGAAGACCGCCCTCGCCCGCTGATCGGCCTGCTGGCCGCCCTGCAACACTTGCTGGCGATCATCGTGCCGATCGTGACCCCCGGCCTGCTGATTTGTCAGGCACTGGGGGTTTCAGCCCGCGATACCAACCTGATCGTGTCAATGTCGCTGGTCATCTCCGGGATTGCCACCTTTGTGCAGTGCCGCCGCTTCGGGCCGTTTGGCGCCGGGTTGCTGATCGTTCAGGGCACCAGCTTCAACTTTGTCGGCCCGCTGATCGCTGGCGGTGCGTTGATGGTCAAGCAAGGCACGCCGGTAGAAGGCGTGATGGCAGCCATCTTTGGTGTGGTCATTGCCGGCTCCTTCGTGGAGATGGGTATTTCCCGGATCCTGCCGTTCGTCAAACGCCTGATCACCCCGCTGGTGACCGGTATCGTGGTGCTGATGATTGGCCTGACCCTGATCAAGGTCGGCCTGATCAGCATGGGTGGCGGCTTCGCGGCCATGGCCAACGGCACCTTCGCCAACGGTGAAAACCTGCTGCTGTCAGGTGTGGTGCTGGCGATTATCGTGGTGCTCAACCGTATTCCTGTGGTCTGGATGCGCAGCTGTGCCATCGTCATTGCCCTGGGCGTGGGCTATGCGCTGGCCGGCTATATGGGCCGCCTGGACTTTACCGGCATGCACCAGGCCGAGCTGTTCCAGGTGCCGATGCCGCTGCACTTCGGTTTGAGCTTCTCCTGGGCGCTGTTTATCCCAATGCTGGTGATCTACCTGGTGACCTCGCTGGAAGCCATCGGTGACGTAACCGCCACCAGTAAGGTGTCGCGCCAGCCGGTAGAAGGCCCGGTGTGGATGCAACGGATCAAGGGCGGCGTGCTGGTGAACGGCGCCAACTCGCTGTTGGCCGGCGTGTTCAACACCTTCCCGAGCTCGATCTTCGCCCAGAACAATGGGGTGATTCAGTTGACCGGTATCGCCAGCCGCCATATCGGTGTGTGGATCGCCGCAATGCTGGTACTGCTGGGCCTGTTCCCGGCAGTGGCCGGTGTGATCCAGGCGGTGCCTGAGCCGGTATTGGGTGGCGCAGCGATGGTGATGTTCGGGGCCGTAGCGGCGTCGGGTATCAATATCCTCGCCAGCATCAGCCTGGACCGTCGCGCACTGCTGATTATCTCGGTGTCGCTGGCGCTGGGGCTGGGTGTGGCGCAAGTACCGGAGTTCCTCGCCCACATGCCGTCGGCACTGCGCAATGTGCTGGAGTCGGGTGTCGCCACCGGCGGGATCTGTGCACTGGTGTTGAACTGGTTCCTGCCAGAAAGCAGCACGCACAAGGCCTGATTGGCGGCGCCTCGCGCCTGGCAACCGATAGAACAGGAAGCCCGCAGCCCGCTGCGGGCTTTTTGCTTTATTATTCCCACAGATTTGCTGACAGAGCCTCCCATGAAGTTCGCGATTGCGGTTTTTTCCCCGGCCCATGCGCCCTCCTCGCGCCGCGCCCTGCTGTTCGCCCAGGCCGTACTGGCAGGCGGGCACGAGATCGTCCGGTTGTTTTTCTACCAGGATGGCGTTCACAGCGCTTCAAGCACTGTGGTCACGCCCCAGGATGAGCTGGATGTTCCAGCCCAGTGGCGCACCTTCGTCAGCGAGCAACAGCTCGATGGCGTGGTGTGCATTGCCGCCGCCTTGCGCCGTGGCGTGCTGAACGCAGAAGAAGCCCAACGCTATCAGCGCCAGGCAGCCAACCTGTCGGCGCCTTGGGAGCTGTCAGGCCTTGGCCAGTTGCATGAGGCCGCACAAACCGCCGACCGTCTGGTCTGCTTTGGAGGCGATTGAGATGGCCAAGTCCCTGTTGATCATCAGCCGCCAAGCGCCGTGGGCAGGCCCGTCGGCCCGCGAAGCGCTGGACATCGCCCTGGCCGGCGGTGCCTTTGACCTGCCATTGGGCATGCTGTTTCTCGATGACGGTGTGTTCCAGCTCGCACCCGGCCAACAACCCGCACAGCTGCAGCAGAAGAACCTTGCAGCCAACCTGCAGGCGCTGCCCATGTTCGGCGTAGAAGAACTGTTTGCCGCCCGCACCAGCCTGCTTGAGCGTGGCCTTTGTGCCGAGCAGTTGAGTTTGCCGGTAGAAGTGTTGGACGACGCTGCGCTGGCAGCGCTGATTGACCGTTTTGACCAGGTGGTAACCCTCTGATGAGCACCCTGCACGTCATTTCCCACTCACCCTTTGGCGACGACCGCCTGAGCAGCTGCCTGCGCCTGCTCGGCCCCACCGACGGCCTGTTGCTCTGCGGCGATGCAGTGTATGCCCTGCAACCCGGCAGCGCGCCGCTGAGCACCCTGCTCGCCCACAACCTTGGCGAGCGCCTGTTTGCCCTTGAAGAAGACCTGCAGGCTCGCGCCATTGCGGCAGACACCCTGGCCCGCAGCGTCGATTACCCGGCTTTCGTGGCCCTGTCCCTGCAATACGACAAGGTCAACAGCTGGTTATGAGTACCCTGACTGTCGGCACCCGCGACATCGCGCTGGATAAAGAGGGCTACCTGCTGGAACTGAGTGATTGGTCCAGCGAGGTCGCCGCCGCGCTGGCTGAGCGTGAAGCACTGGAACTGACCCCCGAGCACTGGGAAGTACTGGAACTGCTGCGTCAGTTCTACCAGGAGTTCCAGCTGTCGCCAGCCACCCGCCCGCTGATCAAATACACAGCCTTGAAGCTGGGCCCGGAAAAAGGCAACAGCCTGCACCTGAATCGCCTGTTCAAGGGCACCCCTGCCAAACTCGCCGCCAAGCTGGCGGGCCTGCCGAAGCCAACCAATTGCATATGAACGATCCTCGCCCGCTGACCCTCGAAACCCCGGCTGAGCACCCTTTCGCCCAATTTGTGCGCATCCTTGGCAAAGGCAAGCGCGGCGCTCGCGGCCTGACCCGCGAAGAAGCCCGTGAGGCCATGGGCATGCTGCTCGACGAGAAGGTCGAAGAAACCCAGCTGGGTGCGTTCCTGATGCTGTTGCGGCACAAGGAAGAGAGCCCCGAGGAACTGGCAGGCTTCACCGAAGCCCTGCGCCAGCGCCTGCAAGCGCCGCCAATGCAAATCGACCTCGACTGGCCAAGCTACGCGGGCAAGAAGCGTCACCTGCCCTGGTTCCTGCTGGCGGCCAAGTGCCTGGCAGCAAACGGCGTGCGTATCCTGATGCATGGCGGCGGTGCGCATACCGCGGGGCGCCTGTACACCGAGCAACTGCTCGACCTGCTGCAGATTCCGCTGTGCCGCGACTGGAATGCCGTGTCCACGGCGCTGGATAACCAGCACCTGGCGTTTGCTCCATTGCAGGACTGGGCGCCCCCGTTGCAGCGGATGATCGACCTGCGCAACACCTTGGGCCTGCGTTCACCCATCCACTCCCTGGCCCGCGTGCTCAACCCGTTGGGCGCGCGCTGCGGCCTGCAGAGCATCTTCCACCCCGGCTATCAGGCGGTGCATCGCGAGGCCAGCCGACTGCTCGGTGACACGGCCATTGTGGTCAAGGGCGACGGGGGTGAGATAGAGGTCAACCCGGACAGCGCCAGCCATTTGTATGGCACGGCAGGCGGGCAGGATTGGGATGAGGAATGGCCAGCGCTCGCTGCACAGCGCCATGTCAAACCGGCCAGCCTGGAACCGGAGCATTTACTGGCGGTCTGGCGCGGTGAAGCCCGCGACAGCTACGGTGAAATGGCTTTGATTTCGACCATGGCCCTGGCCCTGCGCGGGCTGGGCGATGACCGTGAAAACGCGTTCGCCAAGGCACGGGCGTACTGGGACGCACGCCCGCTCGGTTAATGACCCGGCAGGCCTGACAGTGAAGGCGCCGCACAGGCGGCGCCCATCGCTGCAATCGACAACAAGGGCCAGTTTTTACTGGGCGCCTTCGAACCAGGCGAGCTTGTCACGCAGTTGCACCACCTCACCGACGATGACCAGCGTTGGCGCATGGACTTCATGCTCAGCCACCAGTGTCGGCAGGTCAGCCAACGTGCCGGTAAAGACCCGCTGGTTGGGCGTGGTGCCCTGCTGAACCAGCGCCGCCGGGGTATCGGCGGCACGACCATGACGGATCAGCTCGGCACAGATGGTCGGCAGCCCCACCAACCCCATGTAGAACACCAGGGTTTGCGCAGGCGCCACCAGATCGTTCCACGGCAAGTTGCTGGTGCCATCCTTGAGATGACCGGTCACGAAGCGCACTGACTGCGCATGGTCACGGTGGGTCAGCGGAATACCGGCATACGCCGAGCAACCGCTGGCCGCCGTAATACCGGGCACTACCTGGAATGGAATACCCTGCTCCGCCAGCTCCTCGATTTCCTCGCCACCACGCCCAAAGATGAATGGATCGCCCCCTTTGAGCCGCAGCACGCGCTTGCCTTGCTTGGCCAGGTCAACCAAAAGCTGATTGATCTGATCCTGAGGCACGGCGTGATCAGCGCGACGCTTGCCAACGTAAATACGCTCGGCATCACGACGGCACAGCTCAATGATTGCCGGTGCCACCAGGCGGTCATAGAGCACCACATCCGCTTGCTGCATCAGGCGCAAGGCGCGGAACGTCAGCAGATCAGGGTCGCCAGGACCAGCGCCAACCAGGTACACCTCACCTGACGTCTGCGCGGGTACGCCGTCTACCTTGGCTTGCAACAAGCGCTCGGCTTCAGCACCCTGCCCGGCCAGTTGGCGCTCGGCAATCGGCCCCTGAAAGACATCTTCCCAGAAGCCACGGCGCTGGTTGACGTCTGGGTAGAGGGCTTTCACCTTGTGGCGAAAACGCGCGGCCAGGCCGGCCAGCTCGCCATAAGCCGCAGGAATCCAGGTTTCCAACTTGGCCCGGATCAACCGAGCAAGTACCGGTGCATCGCCGCCGCTGGACACCGCTACAACCAGTGGCGAACGGTCGACAATGGCCGGAAAAATCACCGAGCACAACGCAGGCGCATCGACCACATTGACCGGCACACAACGCTTGCGGGCATCTGCAGACACCTGAGCATTGAGTTCCTGGTCATCAGTAGCGGCGATAATCAACTGACAACCGTCCAGATCGCTTTCCTGATACCCGCGGGACAGGAGTTCACCACCGCTGTGCCGGGCAAGCTCGGCCAATTGCCCTTCGATCTCGGGCGCAACCACACGAAGTACGGCGCCGGCATCTGCCAGCAAGCGAGATTTGCGCAAGGCAATCTCGCCGCCACCTACGACCAGCACACGGCTGCCACGCAGGTTGTGGAACAGCGGTAGAAATTCCATTTAGCCGATGACCTCCAGGCCGCCCATGTAAGGCTTGAGGACTTCAGGCACACGAATCGAGCCATCGGCTTGCTGGTAGTTCTCCAGCACTGCCACCAGCGTACGGCCGACCGCCAGGCCCGAACCGTTGAGGGTATGCACCAGTTCCGGCTTGCCGGTTTCCGGGTTGCGCCAGCGGGCCTGCATGCGACGGGCCTGGAAGTCACCACAGTTGGAGCACGAGGAAATTTCGCGGTACTTGTCCTGGCTCGGCACCCAGACTTCCAGGTCATAGGTCTTGGTGGCACTGAAACCCATGTCGCCGGTGCACAGTGCCAGCACGCGGTATGGCAGCTCGAGGGCTTGCAGTACGCGCTCGGCGTTCGCCGTCAGGCCTTCCAGGGCTTCCATGGACTTGCTCGGCTCAACGATCTGAACCATCTCGACCTTGTCGAACTGGTGCTGGCGGATCATGCCACGGGTATCACGACCCGACGCACCGGCTTCACTGCGGAAGCATGGGGTGTGGGCAACGAACTTGATCGGCAGTTGCTTGGCGTCGAGGATCTCGCCAGCGACGATGTTGGTCAGCGACACTTCAGCGGTCGGGATCAGGTAGAAGTCGGCTTCGCCTTCACGGCTGATCTTGAACAGGTCTTCCTCGAACTTCGGCAGCTGGCCAGTGCCTTGCAGCGCAGGTGCTTGAACCAGGTACGGGGTGTAGGCCTCTTCGTAACCGTGCTCGTTGATGTGCAGGTTGATCATGAACTGGGCCAGGGCACGGTGCAGGCGCGCAATCGGGCCACGCAGCAGGGCAAAACGTGCGCCCGACAGCTTGGCTGCGGTCTCGAAGTCCAGCCAGCCGTTCTTCTCGCCCAGCGCGACGTGATCCTGGACCGGGAAATCAAAGGCTTTCGGAGTGCCCCAGCGGCGCACTTCGACGTTGCCTTCTTCGTCTTCACCGACCGGCACGGAAGCGTCCGGCAGGTTCGGAATGCCCATCAGAATGCCATCCAGCTCGGACTGGATGCTGTCCAGCTCGACCTTGCCGCTGGCCAGTTCGGCCGCCATGCGCTCGACGTCAGCCATCAGCGGAGCGATGTCTTCGCCCTTGGCCTTGGCCTGGCCGATGGACTTGGAACGGGCGTTACGCTCGGCCTGCAGCTGCTCGGTGCGGGTTTGCACCACCTTGCGGCGCTCTTCCAGTGCTTCGATGCGCGCGACATCCAGGCTGAAGCCACGGGAGGCCAGGCGGTCCGCCACTTCCTGAAGTTGGCCGCGTAACAGTTTGGAATCGAGCATATCGTTCTCTCGTTGGTTCAGAATTTGGTCAAAGACAGGCCAGCCCAGGTTGCGAGCAGGCCGCCAAGTACGCTGAGCGCGGCATAGCCGAACGCCAGCGGCGCCTGCCCGCTTTCGAGCAGGCGCACGGTATCCAGTGAAAAGGATGAAAAGGTAGTCAAGCCGCCAAGAAAACCGACAATCAGGCCGGCCCTCAACTCGACCGGTACCAGCGGGCGATGCAAAAACAAACCGTACAACAGCCCGATCAACAAGCATCCAATCAGATTGACTGCCAGCGTACCGAGATAGAAGTGGCGTGGCCAGTGCGCGTTCACCCAATTGGCTGTGGCAAAGCGCAGCAAGGTACCGGCAATGCCGCCTGCACTCACCGCCGCAACAACCGCAATCATGGTTTTCTCCGTTGCCGGGGGCTTTGCCGGTCCAGCTCGGCCAGGTGCTTGAGCTTTTCGCCGATCTTCAGCTCAAGGCCGCGCGGTACCGGTTGATAGTACTGGCGCGGTTCCAGGTTGTCGGGGAAGTAATCTTCGCCAGCGGCATAGGCATCCGGCTCGTCGTGGGCATAACGGTACTCGTCCCCGTAGCCCAACTGCTTCATCAGTTTGGTCGGCGCGTTGCGCAAATGCAGCGGCACCTCAAGCGAACCGTGCTCGGCGGCTTCGCGCATGGCGGCCTTGAAGCCCATGTACACCGCGTTACTCTTCGGCGCACAGGCCAGGTAGGTAATCGCTTGCGCCACCGCCAGCTCGCCTTCCGGGCTGCCCAGGCGCTCCTGCACATCCCAGGCGGCCAGGCACAGGCTTAACGCGCGAGGGTCGGCGTTGCCGATGTCTTCACTGGCCATGCGCACCACGCGCCGGGCAATGTAGAGCGGGTCGCACCCGCCGTCGAGCATCCGCGCAAACCAGTACAGCGCACCGTCAGGGTTGGAGCCACGCACCGATTTGTGCAGTGCCGAAATCTGGTCGTAGAACGCCTCTCCGCCCTTGTCGAAACGGCGACGGGTATCGCCCAGCAGGCTTTGCAGCAGGTCGACACCGATCTCACTGCCGTCTTCGGCCAGGTCCGAGGCGTTTTCCAGCAGGTTGAGCAAACGCCGGCCATCGCCATCCGCCGCCGCCAAAAGCATCTTGAAGCCTTCATCGCCCAGGCTGAGCTGGCGCTTGCCCAGGCCACGTTCTTCGCTCAGCGCACGCTGCACCAGCTTGCGCAACGCCGCTTCGTCGAGGCTTTTCAGCACATAGACCCGCGCCCGAGAGAGCAAGGCGTTGTTCAATTCAAACGAAGGATTCTCGGTGGTCGCGCCAATGAAGATCAGCGTGCCGTCTTCGACGTAGGGCAGGAAAGCATCCTGCTGCGACTTGTTGAAACGGTGCACTTCATCGACGAACAGGATGGTCCGGCGACCATACTGACCGGCCTGCTGCTTGGCGATTTCTACCGCGTGACGGATCTCCTTGACCCCGGCCAGCACGGCCGACACCGTTTCGAAGTGGGCATCGCAAAACTGCGCCAGGAGCCGCGCCAGGGTGGTCTTGCCCACCCCTGGCGGCCCCCAGAAGATCATCGAGTGCAGCGCGCCCTGTTCCAGTGCTTCACGCAGTGGCTTGCCACGCGCCAGCAGGTGCTCCTGACCGACGTACTCGTCCAGGTTGGCCGGGCGCAGACGCGCGGCCAAGGGCTGGGCAACAGGCTCACTACGAAACAGGTCCATCAACGGCTGCCTTACCTCTTATTCCTGAATGACGTCAGCGCCTTTCGGGATGTCGAACTTGAATCTGCCCGCTGGAATCGCCTCGTTGGCCTTGACCCCAGTGAACAGGATATTGGTGCGCTGACCGACGCTGTCGATCAGTTGCATATCATTGATCAGGCCACGGCGAAACGACAGGCGCAGGGAGTCGAACAAGGTGTCCTTGGTCTTCGGCTTGAGGGTGAAATCCACCACCTCGCCTTGCTCCTTGGAAGAGATCTCGAAGCTCTGGCTGATCTTCGACACATCGCCGGACAGCAGCAGTGCTGGCGTCTGGGTCAGACGCTCGTCGAGCTTCTTGATGGTCGCCTGTTCCAGGTCCGGGTCCCACAGGGTGACTTTTTGCCCGTCCGACACCACGACCTGCTCCTGTGGCGCATCGGTGTGCCAGTAGAACAGGCCAGGGCGTTTCACCGACATTTCACCGTTGGTTTCCTGCAACTGAGTACCGCTGCCATCAAGGGTCAACTGAGAGAAACGGGCAGTGATTGTCTGCGATTTTTCCAGCAATTGGGTCAGACGCGCCACGTCTTGCTCACCGGCATAGGCCGGAATGGCGGACACCGTCAGGGCAGAAACCAACAACATGCGAATCAGGCGCATGAGAATCCTCGTAGAACAGTGAATGGGCCGGGCACCGTCATTGGCACCCGGCAAAATCGATCATCAGTCGCGCATTGGCCCAGGCGCAATGACCTCGCGCGAGCCGTTGGTGTTCATGGCCGTGACCACGCCAGCCATTTCCATCGCTTCGATCATCCGCGCAGCGCGGTTGTAGCCGATCTTCAGCTTGCGCTGAACCGCGGAGATGGACGCACGACGACTTTCCAGAACGAACTGAACCGCTTCATCGTACAACGCATCGGTCTCAGCGTCGTCACCACCCTCGCCGCCACTACCGCCCTCGAAGCCACTGCCGGCCTCTTCGACACCGTTGAGGATGTCGTCGTTGTAGTCCGGGGCGCCACGCTGCTTCCAGGCTTCAACCACGCGGTGCACTTCTTCGTCGGAAACGAACGCACCGTGTACACGGATCGGCAGGCTGGTGCCTGGCGGCATGTAGAGCATGTCACCATGGCCGAGCAACTGCTCGGCACCACCCTGGTCGATGATGGTGCGCGAGTCGATCTTGCTCGACACCTGGAAGGCCATTCGGGTTGGAATGTTGGCCTTGATCAGGCCGGTAATCACGTCCACCGAGGGCCGCTGGGTCGCGAGGATCAAGTGGATACCGGCCGCCCGCGCTTTCTGGGCGATACGGGCGATCAGCTCTTCGACCTTCTTGCCAACGATCATCATCATGTCGGCAAATTCGTCGACCACCACCACGATGGTCGGCAGGGTTTTCAGCAGCGGCGGCTGGTCGTCCATGCTCTCACGGCGGAACAGCGGGTCATAAACCGGCTCGCCGGCTTCCTCGCCATCCTTGATCTTGCGGTTGAAGCCGGCCAGGTTACGCACGCCCATGGCCGCCATCAGCTTGTAGCGACGCTCCATCTCGGCCACGCTCCAGCGCAGGGCGTTGGCTGCGTCCTTCATGTCGGTGACGACAGGGCAAAGCAGGTGCGGAATGCCCTCATAGATCGACAACTCGAGCATTTTCGGGTCGATCATGATCAGCTTGGCGTCTTCCGGGCTCGACTTGAACAGGATCGACAGGATCATCGCGTTGACGCCCACCGATTTACCGGAACCGGTAGTACCGGCCACCAACAGGTGCGGCATCTTGGCCAGGTCGGTAATCACCGGCTTGCCGCCGATGTCATGGCCCAGCGCCAGGGTAACCGGCGACTTGGCTTCATCGTACTGCGGCGACGACAGCACTTCGGAGAAGCGCACGATCTGCCGGTCTTCGTTCGGGATCTCGATACCCACGGTAGTCTTGCCGGGGATGACCTCGACCACGCGCACGCTGGTCACGGCCAGCGAACGCGCCAGGTCCTTGGCCAGGTTGGCAATACGGCTGACCTTGACCCCGGCAGCGGGCTGGATTTCGTAACGGGTAATCACCGGGCCGGGGTGGATCGAGTCCACCGACACTTCGACACCGAACTCCTTGAGTTTGATTTCCAGCAACTGCCCGACACCAGCCAGCGACTCAGGCGAATAGTTGACCTGCTTCTTCTCGGCAGGATCGAGGATAGAGATCGGCGGCAAGGTGCCCTCGACGGCGCTATCGACGAACACCTGCGCGGGTTTTTCCGCCTGCACACGCTTGATCGGCTCTGCCGCCTTGACCTGCGCCGGAGCTGGAGCTGGAGCTGGAGCTGGAGCTGGCATGATGATCGGCGCAGGCGACTGAGGACGCTCGACCACCGGCTTGCTCGGCGCCGGCTCACGCTCGACGACGCGTTCACGAGCCTTGGCCGGCTCGCGGCGTTCGGCAACCATTGGCGCCATGATCTCGTGCTCCTGCTCGTCGACCGCACGCAGCTGGGCAACCAGTTGCTTGCGCTCGTTACGCGCTGACCACCAACGACTGGCCGCCCCCTGGAACACCTCGAACAGGTCAAGGGTGATTTTGCCGGTAAGGTCCATCACCTTGAACCACGACAGGTCGGTGAACACGGTAAGGCCAAACAGAAACAGGGCAATGAACATCAGGGTACTGCCCTGCACGTTCAAGGCATTCTTGGCCAGGTCACCCAGGCTTTCGCCCAGCGCGCCGCCTGCAGACGCCGGCAGGCTTGGGGCCGAATGAAAATGGATATGCGCCAGCGCGGCACCGGACAACACCAGGAACACCAAGCCGATCAGGCGCCAGGAAAACAGCCAGCCGCTCCACTGCCAGGGCTGGTGACGCTCACGAAAGATCTGCCAGGTCTTGATCGCCAGCAACAGCGGGAAGATGTAGGCGAAATAGCCCAGCACCATGAACAACACGTCCGCAAAGAAGGCGCCGGCGCGGCCCGCCGCGTTCTGCACCTGATCGACGTTGCTGGTGTGGCTGAAGCCAGGGTCTGCCTGGTCGTAGGTAAGCAGAGCCATCCACAGATACAGGCACAGGGCGCCCATGGCAATCAGGGCACCCTCCTTGAGCCGGTAGTGCAGTTGCTGGCGCCAAAGCGGTACCGGCAAGGGGTTTGGGGTAGCGGTGGATTTCTTCAAAACGCGTCTATTCCTGCGCTGCTTGCGCGTCCAACAGGTGGCTGGCTGACGAAGGCAGCCAACAAACCATTACTTTTAACATTACTACCCGTATGCCGCCATGGCGGTGCGCCAGAATACGTCGCAGACGGGATTAATTGCATAATGTTCAATTTGAGCACGCATTCTCTTTTGTGACAAAGGCTTATACGGGCTTTTTGCGTAGTAGGGACAACAAATCAGCCGGCAAGTTGCGGTTGACCCGCATCGCCCTGGCAGGCGATCCTGACCACCCTCCCCTCTTCTGCCGTTGAAACGACGATGCTGACCTGGCTGAGCCGCGATTCTCTTGACTTCCCCCCTCTGGAAAAGGCGCTGCGCGACCCCAACGGCCTGCTCGCCGCTGGCGGTGACCTGAGCGCGGAACGGCTGATCCAGGCCTATCGGCATGGCTGCTTCCCCTGGTACCAGGATGGCCAGCCGATCCTGTGGTGGTCACCAGACCCACGCACCGTGCTGTTTCCCGACGAGTTGCATGTCTCGCGTTCGTTGCGCAAGGTCATGCGCCAAGGGCGCTACCAGGTCAGCTTCGACCAGGACTTCGCTGGCGTCATCCGTGCCTGCGCGGCACCGCGCGCCTATGCCGACGGCACCTGGATCACCGACAGCATGCAGAAGGCGTACCTGAAGCTGCACCAGCAGGGTTTTGCCCACTCCGTGGAAGTGCGCGAGCAAGGCGAACTGGTCGGCGGGCTGTATGGGCTGGCAATGGGCCGCCTGTTCTTCGGCGAGTCGATGTTCAGCCGGGCCGACAACGCCTCCAAAGTCGGTTTTGCAACGCTGGTCGAGCACCTGAAAAACGCCGGCTTTGTCCTGATCGACTGCCAGATGCCCACCGAGCACCTGCACAGCCTCGGCGCCCGGGCAATTGCCCGCGCCACGTTCGCCGGCTACCTGCGTCGCTACCTCGACCAAGCCAACTCGGCGACATGGGTTTGCTAGGCGAGTTTTTCCAGCTGGCTTACACTTAAAACAAACGTCACTCCCGAGGGGTTGATCATGACAGAGCTGGCGCGGTTGAAGTTTTATGCCACTCAACCCCATTCCTGCAGCTACCTGCCAAACGAGCAAGCCACGACGCTGTTTCTCGACCCGAGCCAGCCAATGGACGTGCATGTCTACGCAGATCTGTCGGAAATGGGCTTCCGGCGCAGCGGCGACCACCTGTACCGGCCACACTGCCAAAACTGCAATGCCTGCGTACCGGCACGCATTCCGGCTGCACGGTTTTTGCCCAACCGCCAGCAGAAGCGCATCCTCAAGCGCAACGCCGACCTGGTCGTGACTGCTGCGCGCCCGGCCTTCAACGAAGAGTACTTCGACCTGTATCGGCGCTATATCGAACAGCGTCATGCCGATGGCGACATGTACCCACCCAGCCGCGATCAGTTCGCCACCTTTCTGGTCCGCGACCTGCCATTCTCACGTTTCTATGAATTTCGCCTGGACGGTCGCCTGCTCGCCGTGGCGGTCACCGACCTGCTGCCCAACGGCCTGTCGGCGGTCTACACCTTCTACGAACCCGATGAGGAGCGTCGCAGCCTGGGGCGCTACGCCATCCTCTGGCAGATCACCGAAGCGCTGCGCCTGAACCTGGAGGCGGTCTACCTGGGCTACTGGATCAAGAACTGCAAAAAGATGAGTTACAAGACCCAGTACCGCCCCATCGAGCTGCTGATCAATCAGCGCTGGGTGACGCTAAATTGAAATCCTTGGCTTGAACCCCATTTTTCGGGCACAATGCACGCCACTTTTTTTGCCTGGCGCAGCCGCACCGGGCCATTAACTGGATACCGAGGGCTTTACTGCATGTCGAAAGAAGACAGCTTCGAAATGGAAGGCACTGTCGTCGACACCCTGCCCAACACCATGTTCCGCGTGGAGTTGGAAAACGGGCACGTCGTTACCGCGCATATCTCCGGAAAAATGCGCAAGAACTACATTCGAATTCTGACTGGTGACAAGGTCCGCGTCGAACTGACGCCTTATGACCTGAGCAAAGGGCGCATCACCTACCGCGCCCGTTAAGCGTCATCAACGAAAACGCCCGGCATGAGCCGGGCGTTTTCGTTTGTCTCAATGAAACCATGGAGAACCCACCCGCACCATCGCCGGCAAGGCCGACTCCCGCAGGAGCCGGGCTGCCGATGACGGCTATCAGGCCATTTCAGCCGTCGTCTCGAACTCGAACACCAACTCGCCATCACGCATGTCGACGTGCACCACTCCACCATGCTCAGCCAGCTCACCAAACAGGATCTCTTCAGCCAATGGCCGTTTGATCTTGTCCTGAATCAGCCGCGCCATTGGCCGCGCCCCCATCTGCGCATCATAGCCACCCGCTGCCAGCCAGCTACGCGCCGCATCGGAAACCTCCAACAGCACGCGCTTGTCTTCGAGTTGCGCCTGCAGCTCGGTGAGGAACTTGTCGACCACACTCTTGATGGTTTCGTGACTCAGACGACCAAACTGAATGATGGTGTCCAGGCGGTTACGGAACTCCGGCGTGAAGCTCTTCTTGATGACTTCCATCGCATCGGAGGAGTGATCCTGCTGCGTAAAGCCAATCGAGGCTCGCGCAGCCGTCTCGGCACCCGCGTTGGTGGTCATGATGACAATCACGTTGCGGAAGTCCGCCTTGCGCCCGTTGTTGTCGGTCAGCGTGCCATGGTCCATCACCTGCAGCAGCAGGTTGAAGACTTCCGGATGCGCCTTCTCGATTTCATCAAGCAGCAACACGCAGTGCGGCTGCTTGGTGATTGCCTCGGTCAGCAAACCACCCTGATCGAAACCGACGTAACCGGGTGGCGCACCAATCAGGCGCGACACGGTATGCCGCTCCATGTACTCGGACATGTCAAAGCGCACCAGCTCGACACCCAGCGCCTTGGCCAGTTGTCGCGCCGCCTCGGTCTTGCCGACACCTGTAGGCCCGGCAAAGAGGAACGAGCCAACCGGCTTGTCCGGCGACTTCAGGCCAGCCCGCGACAGCTTGATTGCGGTGGCCAGCGAATCGATGGCAGCGTCCTGACCGAACACAGTCAGCTTCAGGTCACGCTCCAGGTTACGCAGCAGTTCCTTGTCGGAGCTGGTGACGTGTTTTGGTGGGATCCGCGCGATCTTGGCAACAATATCCTCGACCTGAGGTACATCGATACGCTTGACTCGCGACTCTACCGGCTGCAGGCGCTGGTAGGCGCCCGCCTCGTCAATGACGTCGATGGCCTTGTCAGGCATATGCCGGTCATTGATGTAGCGCGCTGCCAGCTCGGCAGCGGCACGCAGGGCTTCATCGCTGTACTCGATGTTGTGATGCGATTCGAAACGCCCCTTGAGCCCACGCAGGATACCAACGGTGTCTTCCACCGATGGCTCACTGACATCGACCTTCTGGAAGCGCCGCGCCAAGGCACGGTCTTTCTCGAAGATGCCACGAAACTCCTGGAACGTGGTCGAGCCAATGCAGCGGATATCCCCCGAGGACAGCAAGGGCTTGAGCAGATTGGACGCATCCATCACGCCGCCCGATGCCGCACCGGCACCGATAATGGTGTGAATCTCGTCGATGAACAGAATCGCCTGCGGCCGTTTACGCAGCTCATTGAGCAACGCCTTGAAGCGCTTCTCGAAATCACCACGGTACTTGGTACCGGCCAACAGCGCACCCAGGTCCAGCGAGTAGACCACGCTGTGCGACAGCAGATCCGGCACCTGGCCATCAACGATACGCTTGGCCAGGCCTTCGGCAATGGCCGTCTTGCCCACGCCCGCTTCACCGACCAGCAGCGGATTGTTCTTGCGCCGACGGGCAAGGATTTGTGCCACACGCTCAACCTCGGCCTCACGCCCTACCAATGGGTCGATACGACCCTGGCGTGCCTGCTCGTTGAGGTTGCTGGCATAGGCGTCCAGCGGGTTGCTCGAGGAAGAGGTTTCGCCGCCCTCCTCATCCTGCATGTCCTGATCGTTTTCGGAATGCTCGCCGTGCCCTGGCACCTTGGAGATGCCATGGGCGATGTAGTTGACCACGTCGATACGGGCCACACTTTGCTGCTTCAGCAGAAACACCGCCTGGCTTTCCTGCTCGCTAAAGATCGCCACCAGCACATTGGCACCGGTCACTTCACGCTTGCCCGAGCTCTGTACATGGAATACTGCACGCTGCAACACGCGCTGGAAGCCCAGGGTTGGCTGGGTTTCGCGATCCTCATCGTGCACCGGGATCAATGGCGTGGTGGAGTCGATGAACTCCTGCAGGTCGTGTTTGAGTTTATCGAGGTTCGCACCACAGGCCCGCAGAACGGTGGCGGCTGCCTCATTATCCAATAGTGCCAGCAGAAGGTGCTCGACGGTCATGAACTCATGACGCTTCGAACGGGCCTCCTTGAAGGCCAGATTGAGGGTGACTTCGAGCTCGCGGTTTAACATAGCTTCACCTCATACCCAAGTGGTCGGCGATTAACCGTCCTTCTCGATTTCACAGAGTAGCGGATGCTGGCTTTCCCTGGCGTATTGGTTGACCTGCATGGCCTTGGTTTCGGCGATGTCACGGGTAAACAATCCGCACACTGCCCGTCCTTCTGTATGGACGGCCAGCATGACCTTGGTCGCCAACTCGCGGTTCAGGTTAAAGAACATTTCGAGCACTTCGACGACAAAATCCATCGGGGTGTAGTCATCATTGAACAAAACCACCTTGTACATCGGCGGTGCCTGCAGCGCTGGCTTGGCTTCCTGCACCGCCAGCCCGGACCCATCGTCCTCATGCGATTGCGGGTGATCCTGATTGAATGTTAGTCGAATCTGGCTATGTGCATGCATGGAAAGAATTTCATCATTTCGACACGTTAAGGTTGTGAGTTGACCGCCGGGTCGACGCCTGGACGACCGTCGCATCGCCTTGACTATCAGCAAAACGGTGTTACAACCAATAAGAACCCACCGTGGTCAACAAGGTCCGCGCAGTCAACCAGAGTTCGCAGGTTAATCAGCGGATTGAGTGGATGATACTCCAGTGATGGAGTCCTTTGCAGAGGGATATGAGGATGGCAAGCGGTAAAGTCAAGTGGTTCAACAATGCCAAGGGCTATGGCTTCATCAACGAGGAGGGCAAGACCGAAGACCTGTTCGCCCACTACTCGGCCATTGAGATGGACGGCTACAAGACGCTGAAAGCCGGACAAACCGTTGCCTTCGACATCATCCAGGGCCCCAAGGGCTTGCACGCCGTGAAAATCAGGGCAGCCGCAAAGACGGAAACCGCAGCCCCCACCTCCGCCTCGACCACCACACTCGCCTGACACACCTTGTTTTTGAATCGCCCATAAAAAACCGGCCAATCCGCAAGGACTGGCCGATTTTTTGTACCGCCCTTACATGTGCTTGATCAGTGCTTCACCGAAACCGGAACTCGACACCAGCGTAGCGCCGTCCATCAGGCGCTCGAAGTCGTAGGTCACCGTCTTGGCGGCAATAGCACCGTTGGTGCCCTTGATGATCAGGTCAGCCGCCTCGGTCCAGCCCAGGTGACGGAGCATCATTTCAGCGGAGAGGATCACCGAACCCGGGTTGACCTGGTTCTTGCCGGCGTATTTCGGCGCAGTACCGTGAGTAGCTTCGAACATGGCCACGGTGTCGGACAGGTTGGCGCCCGGCGCAATACCGATACCGCCCACCTCGGCCGCCAGCGCGTCGGACAGGTAGTCACCGTTGAGGTTAAGGGTGGCGATGACATCGTACTCGGCTGGACGCAGCAGGATCTGCTGGAGCATGGCGTCGGCAATGGCATCCTTGACCACGACCTTGCGGCCGGTTTTCGGGTTTGTGAACTGCATCCACGGGCCACCATCGAGCAGTTCGGCGCCAAACTCGTTCTTGGCGACTTCGTAGCCCCAGTCCTTGAAGGCACCTTCGGTGAACTTCATGATGTTGCCCTTGTGCACCAGGGTCAGCGACTCGCGGTCGTTATCCACGACGTACTGCAGGGCCTTGCGCACCAGGCGCTGGGTGCCTTGTTTGGAAACCGGCTTGATACCAATACCGCAATCCTGGTCGAAACGGATCTTGGTAACGCCCATTTCTTCCTTCAGGAACTTGATGACCTTGTTCGCCTCAGGCGAACCCGCCTTCCACTCGATACCGGCATAGATGTCTTCGGAGTTCTCACGGAAGATCACCATATCGACATCGCCGGGCTTCTTGACCGGGCTTGGAACGCCTTCGAACCACACCACCGGACGCAGACAAACATACAGGTCCAGTTGCTGACGCAGGGCCACGTTCAGGGAACGGATACCACCACCGACCGGAGTGGTCAGCGGGCCCTTGATGGAGACGACGTAATCCCTGACCGCATCCAGGGTTTCCTGAGGCAGCCAGGTATCCTGGTCATACACCTGGGTAGCTTTCTCGCCGGCATAGACTTCCATCCAGGAGATCTTGCGCTTGCCACCATAGGCTTTCTCTACGGCAGCATCGACAACCTTGATCATGACCGGGCTGACGTCGACGCCAATGCCGTCACCTTCAATGAACGGGATGATCGGGTTGTCTGGAACATTGAGAGAATGGTCTGCGTTGACGGTGATTTTGTCGCCGACTGCCGGAACCTTGATTTTCTGGTATCCCATGCTGCACTCCGTTTTTTTGGTGTGGTTCGTCATCATGCATTACCCAGAGCCTAACCCAGTTGACGGATAACGGAAACCTCGTACACCAATCCGTCACAAAGCGCCAAAATCTCTACATCTTTCGTCTATAAGTGACCAACCGACCACTACGTCTTGGTGATTAAGACCAAGGGTTTGGTATACTCCGCCGGTGACCAAAGGGTCACTGGGGGTAACCGGCCTGAAATGAGACCCGCGCCCCGACAAGACTGAGCTGTTACCGCAGCCCAGCCGTTTGACACTCGACTGATGCATCACCATCAACGCCCAGAACCCTCGACCTTCTGCTTATGGATGTGTCCAGGCGAAGCGCATTACCCTGCGCACCTCGAGATTCTGTGCACGCTCAGCAAAACAGAGAGTTAACCCGAATATGCCCACCCGATCCAAGATCATCTACACCTTCACCGACGAAGCCCCCGCCCTCGCCACCTACTCACTGCTGCCCATCGTCGAAGCCTTCACTGCTACCGCCGACATCGCGGTAGAAACCCGGGACATCTCTCTCGCCGGCCGCATCCTTTCTGCCTTCCCTGAACAGCTCGGCGCCGACAAGCAAGTGGCCGACCACCTGGCAGAACTGGGCAAACTGGCGACCACGCCAGAAGCCAACATCATCAAGTTGCCGAACATCAGCGCCTCGGTTCCACAACTGAAAGCCGCGATCAAGGAACTGCAAGCCAAAGGTTTCAACATTCCGGACTACCCGGAAACCCCGGCCACTGACGCCGAGAAAGAAACCCGTGCACGCTACGACCGCATCAAGGGCAGCGCCGTAAACCCGGTACTGCGCGAAGGCAACTCCGACCGCCGCGCACCGCTGTCGGTCAAGAACTATGCCCGCAAGCACCCGCACAAAATGGGCGCCTGGGCTGCAGACTCCAAGTCCCACGTTGCCCACATGAGCAACGGCGACTTCTACGGCAGCGAAAAAGCCGCGCTGATCGAAGCCGATGACAGCCTGCGCATCGAACTGCTGGACAAGAACGGCAACACCACCGTTCTGAAAGAGAAAACCTCGGTCAAGGCCGGCGAAATCATCGACTGCTCGGTCATGAGCCGCAAGGCACTGCGCAGCTTCATCGCCGCTGAAATCGAAGACGCCAAGGCCAAGGGCGTACTGCTGTCGGTTCACCTGAAGGCGACCATGATGAAGGTCTCCGACCCGATCATGTTCGGCCAGATCGTTGCCGAGTACTATCAGGACGCGCTGAACAAGCACGCTGACGTACTGGAACAGATCGGCTTCAACCTGAACAACGGTATCGGCGACCTGTACGCCCGTATCAAGGCGCTGCCTGCTGACAAGCAAGCCGAGATCGAAGCTGACATCCAGGCCGTCTACGCCGTTCGCCCGGCGCTGGCCATGGTCAACTCCGACAAGGGCATCACCAACCTGCACGTGCCAAGCGACGTGATCGTCGACGCTTCGATGCCGGCCATGATCCGTGACTCGGGCAAGATGTGGAACGCCGAAGGCCAGCTGCAAGACACCAAGGCCGTCATCCCGGATCGTTGCTACGCCACCATCTACCAGGCCGTTATCGAAGACTGCAAGAAACACGGCGCCTTCGACCCAACGACCATGGGCAGCGTACCGAACGTTGGCCTGATGGCACAGAAAGCCGAAGAGTACGGCTCTCACGACAAGACCTTCCAGCTCGCTGCCGACGGTGTTGTTCGCGTTGTAGACAGCAAAGGCAACCTGGTGCTGCAGCAGGACGTCGAAGCTGGCGATATCTTCCGCATGTGCCAAGCCAAAGACGCCCCGATCCAGGACTGGGTCAAACTGGCCGTCAACCGTGCTCGCGCCAGCAACACCCCAGCCATTTTCTGGCTCGACCCACAACGCGCCCATGACGGCGTGATGATCGAGAAAGTCCAGAAGTACCTGAAAGACCACGACACCACCGGCCTGGACATTCGTGTCCTGTCGCCAGTCGAGGCCATGAAGGTATCCCTGGAGCGTATCCGTGCAGGCAAGGACACCATCTCGGTGACCGGCAACGTACTGCGCGACTACCTGACCGACCTGTTCCCGATCATGGAGCTGGGCACCAGCGCCAAGATGCTGTCGATCGTTCCGCTGATGAACAACGGCGGCCTGTTCGAAACCGGCGCCGGCGGTTCGGCACCGAAGCACGTACAGCAACTGGTCGAAGAGAACTTCCTGCGCTGGGACTCGCTGGGTGAATTCCTGGCCCTGGCCGCTTCTCTGGAACACCTGAGCAACGCCTACGCCAACCCGAAAGCCAAGGTCCTGGCCAACACCCTGGACCAGGCAACCGGCAAGTTCCTGGACGACAACAAGTCGCCAGCGCGCAAGGTTGGTGGCATCGACAACCGCGGCAGCCACTTCTACCTGACCCTGTTCTGGGCCCAGGCACTGGCTGCACAAAACGACGACGCCGCACTGCAAGCGCGCTTTGCCCCACTGGCCAAGGCACTGACCGAGAACGAAGCGACCATCGTCGCCGAGCTCAACGCTGTCCAGGGCAAGCCAGCCGAAATCGGTGGTTACTACTACCCTGATGCCGAGCTGACCAGCAAAGTGATGCGCCCAAGCCAAACCTTCAACAGCGCGATTTCTGCACTGTAACGGTCGCTTGATGTAACACCAGAAACCCCGGCCACGCACCGGGGTTTCTGCTTTTCTGCAGAGGCGTGGCACCCGCGTCGCCGAGAACACCGGCCATGCGATCCACCTGCACAACACAGGACCTTGCACATGACCTGGCAACCCCACATCACCGTCGCCACCATTGTCGAAGACCAGGGCCGTTTCCTGCTGGTCGAAGAGTTCAAAGCCGGCAAGCACGTATTCAACCAGCCGGCAGGCCACCTGGAGGCCAACGAGTCGCTGGCCGAGGCAGCCCTGCGCGAAACGCTTGAGGAGACCGCCTGGGACGTAGAACTGACCGGCGTGGTCGGCATCTACCTCTACACCGCCCCCAGCAATGGCGTGACCTACCAGCGCGTCTGCTTCGCCGCCAAACCGCTACGGCACAATGCCGACCGCGCACTGGACAGCGACATCGTCCGCGCCGTGTGGCTGACACGCGAGGAACTGCTCGCCGACCCCGAGCGCTGGCGCAGCGAACTGGTACCTCGTTGCATTGACGACTTCCTCGCCGGCCCCCTGCACAGCCTGGCGGTGATCCGCGATTGAGCATGGTTTTCGCCTTGCCGCGCACAGCCTGTTAGAATCTTGTCCTTTTACCCGGATACGCAGCGATTCCTATGTCCACTCCAGCTCTCAAAGAACCCGAAAAGACGCGCGTGATCGTCGGCATGTCCGGCGGCGTGGACTCTTCCGTTTCCGCCCTTCTGCTGATGGAGCAGGGTTATCAGGTCGAAGGCCTGTTCATGAAGAACTGGGAAGAGGACGACGGTACCGAGTACTGCACCGCCCGCGAAGACCTGGCCGACGCACAAGCCGTGTGCGACCGCATCGGCATCAAACTGCACACCGCCAACTTCGCCGCCGAATACTGGGACAACGTGTTTGAGCACTTCCTGGCGGAATACAAGGCCGGACGCACGCCAAACCCGGACATCCTCTGCAACCGCGAAATCAAGTTCAAGGCGTTCCTCGACTACGCCCTGATGCTCGGTGCCGACCTGATCGCCACCGGCCACTACGTGCGCCGTCGCGACATTGACGGCCGCACCGAACTGCTCAAAGGCCTGGACCCGAACAAGGACCAGAGCTACTTCCTCCACGCCGTCGGCGGCGAGCAGATTGCCCGCACGCTGTTCCCGGTCGGCGAACTGGAAAAACCGGAAGTACGCGCCATCGCCGAAAAACATGGCCTGGCTACCGCAAAGAAAAAAGACTCCACCGGCATCTGCTTTATCGGTGAACGTCGCTTCAGCGATTTCCTCAAGCAGTACCTGCCCGCCCAGCCTGGCGAAATCCAGACCACTGAAGGCGACGTCATCGGCCGCCACCATGGCCTGATGTACCACACCATCGGGCAACGCCAGGGGCTGGGTATCGGCGGCCTGAAAGACGCAGGCGACGAGCCGTGGTACGTGCTGGAGAAAGACCTCGCCCGCAACGTGCTGGTAGTTGGCCAGGGCAATGAACACCCATGGCTGTTCTCCCGCGCCCTGCTCGCCTCGGAGATCTTCTGGGTCAACCCGATCGACCTGTCCAGCCCACGCCGCCTGACCGCGAAAGTGCGCTACCGCCAGAGCGACCAGGCCTGCACCCTGGAGCGCACCAACGACGGTTATCGGGCAGTATTTGAAGAACCTCAACGGGCGGTAACGCCCGGCCAGTCGGTGGTCTTCTATGATGGTGAGATCTGCTTGGGCGGCGGCGTGATCGAAGTAGCCGAGCCTTGGAGCCAGCGTTGATGAATACCACGCAAGAACAGCTGGTTGCACTGGGCGGCGTCTTTCAGGCTGCCGTACTGGTCGATCG
Organism: Pseudomonas sp. HLS-6 TE3448; assembly: GCF_053629555.1. Taxonomy (NCBI): domain Bacteria; kingdom Pseudomonadati; phylum Pseudomonadota; class Gammaproteobacteria; order Pseudomonadales; family Pseudomonadaceae; genus Pseudomonas; species Pseudomonas sp. HLS-6 TE3448. The sequence continues at coordinate 4,606,967 of NZ_JBRJIO010000001.1, forward strand.
AATTGCCCGTACCGGCCAGGTCAGCGAAGCCAACCTGAGCTGCATGCTCGGCAGCCTGTTGGTGCGCGACCCCAAGGACACCCTGGAAGTGTTCGGCGGCGATGACCTCAACCTGCGAGACGGCTACCGCGCCCTGGTCAGCGCCCTGGAGCGCGACCCCGCCAGCCTGCAGCGTGAACCACTGCGCTACGCGCTGTCGATGTTGGGCCTTGAGCGCCAACTGGCCAAACGTGGCGATATGCTTGAAGTCATCGGCAACCGCCTGCCACAAATCCAGTCCCAGGCCGATCATTTCGGCCTCGCGCACGAGAACGTCATAGCCTCCAGTGGCGCCCTGTATCAGGACACCCTGAGCACCCTGCGCCAACGCATTCAGGTACACGGTGACATGCGTCACCTGCAACAACCCAACAACGCCTCGAAGATCCGCGCCCTGCTGCTCGCCGGTATCCGCGCGGCGCGCCTCTGGCGCCAGCTCGGCGGCCATCGCTGGCAACTGGTGTTCAGCCGGCGCAAACTGCTCAAAGAGCTCTACCCGATGATGCGCGGCTAAACACCGCACAGGAGCCAGCCTTGCTGGCGATTCAAGCAACGCGAAACAGCGGATGGCTCGACCACACCATCGCTGGCAACGCCGGCTCCTGCAGACACCAAGCGCTTTACCTTTTGTCAGACCCCCGACCCGGGTGCATTTTTCATGTATGATATGCGCCCTTTTCGTTGCCCGACTGTCCGAGAACACCCCATGCAGCTCTCCTCGCTCACTGCGGTTTCCCCTGTTGACGGCCGCTACGCCGGCAAAACCCAGGCCCTGCGCCCTATTTTCAGCGAATACGGCCTGATCCGTTTCCGCGCCCTGGTTGAAGTTCGCTGGCTCCAGCGCCTGGCCGCTCACCCGCAAATCAGCGAAGTTCCGGCCTTCTCCGCCGAAGCCAACGCCCTGCTCAACGGCCTGGCCGATGAGTTCGCCCTCGAGCACGCCGAACGCGTGAAAGAGATCGAGCGCACCACCAACCACGACGTAAAAGCCATCGAATACCTGCTCAAGGAGCAGGCAGCCAAGCTGCCAGAGCTGGCCAAGGTCAGTGAGTTCATTCACTTCGCCTGCACCAGCGAGGACATCAACAACCTGTCCCACGGCCTGATGCTGCGCGCCGGCCGTGATGACGTGCTGCTGCCACTGATGCGCCAGATCGCCAACGCCATCCGTGAACTGGCCCACCGCTTCGCCGACGTACCAATGCTGTCGCGCACCCACGGTCAACCGGCTTCGCCGACCACCCTGGGCAAGGAACTGGCCAACGTCGTCTACCGCCTCGAGCGCCAGATCGCACAGGTTGCCGCTGTCCCGCTGCTGGGCAAGATCAACGGCGCCGTGGGCAACTACAACGCCCACCTGTCGGCTTACCCGCAAATCGACTGGGAAGCCAATGCCCGCGCCTTCATCGAAGACGAACTGGGCCTGGTGTTCAACCCGTACACCACCCAGATCGAACCGCACGACTACATTGCCGAGCTGTTCGACGCGATTGCCCGCTTCAACACCATCCTGATCGACTTCGATCGCGATATCTGGGGCTACATCTCGCTGGGCTACTTCAAGCAGCGCACCATCGCGGGTGAAATCGGTTCTTCGACCATGCCGCACAAGGTCAACCCGATCGACTTCGAAAACTCCGAAGGCAACCTCGGTATCGCCAACGCACTGTTCCAGCACCTGGCCAGCAAGTTGCCGATCTCGCGCTGGCAGCGCGACCTGACCGACTCCACCGTGCTGCGCAACCTGGGCGTTGGTTTCGCCCACAGCGTGATCGCCTACGAGGCCAGCCTGAAGGGCATCAGCAAGCTGGAAATCAACACCCAGCGCATCGCCGACGACCTGGACGCCTGCTGGGAAGTATTGGCCGAGCCAATTCAGACCGTGATGCGTCGCTACAACATCGAAAACCCTTACGAGAAGCTCAAGGAGCTGACTCGCGGCAAGGGCATCAGCCCGGAAGCACTCCTGACCTTCATCGACGGTCTGGACATGCCTGCCGAAGCGCGCGAAGAACTGAAGAAGCTGACTCCAGCGTCCTACATCGGTAACGCTGCAGCTCAAGCCAAACGCGTCTGATTATTGCCTTGCGCGTTAACGCCCGGCCAAGCCGGGCGTTTTTATTACCGAAAGAAAATTACTTTTTTTCAATAGGTTACACATGAATCCTGATACACCACTGCAGCTTCTGGGCGGCCTCACAGCCCGCGAATTCATGCGCGACTACTGGCAGAAAAAACCCCTGCTCGTCCGCCAGGCCTTCCCGGACTTTGAAAGCCCGATCGACGCCGACGAACTGGCCGGCCTCGCCCTGGAAGAGGAAGTCGAATCGCGCCTGATCCTCGAACATGGCGAACGCCCATGGGAAATGCGTCGCGGCCCATTCGAGGAAGACGCCTTCAGCCAGCTGCCAGCGCGTGACTGGACCCTGCTGGTACAAGCGGTCGACCAGTTCGTCCCTGAAGTGGGCGAGCTGCTGGAGCACTTCCGCTTCCTGCCAAGCTGGCGTATCGACGACGTGATGATCAGCTTCGCCGCCCCCGGTGGCAGCGTTGGTCCACACTTCGACAACTACGACGTGTTCCTGCTGCAAGGCCAAGGCAAGCGCAACTGGAAAATCGGCCAGGTCTGCGACAGCGACAGCCCGCTGATCGAGCACAGCGACCTGCGTATCCTCGCGGACTTCGAGCAGAGCGACGAGTGGACCCTGGAACCCGGCGACATGCTCTACCTGCCGCCGCGCCTGGCTCACTACGGCATCGCCGAAGACGACTGCATGACCTACTCGGTCGGCTTCCGCGCACCAAGCGCTGCAGAAGTGCTCACCCACTTCACCGACTTCCTCAGCCAGTTCCTGCCTGATGAAGACCGCTACAGCGACGCCGACGCCAAGCCGGTCAGCGATCCGCACCAGATCCAGCACGACGCCCTCGACCGCCTGAAGAACCTGCTGACCGAGCACATGGGCGACGAGCGCCTGCTGCTGACCTGGTTCGGCCAGTTCATGACCGAGCCACGCTATCCAGAGCTGGTCAGTGGCGAGCCGCTGAGCGAGGAAGAGCTGATCGACAGCCTCGAACAAGGCGCCATCCTGATCCGCAATCCAAGCGCCCGTCTGGCCTGGTCCGAAGTCGACGACAACCTGCTGCTGTTCGCCAGCGGCCAGAGCCGCCTGCTGCCGGGCGACCTGCGCGAAATGCTCAAGCTGATCTGTGCCGCCGACGCATTGCATGTTGAAAACCTTGGCGAGTGGCTAAGCCATGAAGATGGCCTTACCCTGCTCTGCGAACTGATCAAGCAAGGAAGCCTGGGGTTTGCCAATGAATAAGATCACGGTACGGGTTGCCGACTGGCAGAAAGACAACGCTGACATCCGTCGCATTCGTGAAGCCGTGTTCATCGCCGAACAGGCCGTACCGCCTGAGCTGGAATGGGACACTGACGATACCAGCGCGGTGCATTTCCTGGCCTACGAAGGTGATTTTGCAATCGGTACGGCACGCCTGCTGCCCAGCGGCCATATTGGCCGGGTGTCGGTCCTCAAGGACTGGCGCGGGCTGAAGGTCGGCGATGCTCTGATGCAAGCGGTGATCGTCGAAGCCCAGAACCGCGACCTGAAGCAGCAGATGCTCAGTGCCCAGGTTCACGCCACGCCGTTCTACGAGCGCCTGGGCTTCAAAGTGGTCAGCGAGGAGTTCCTCGAAGCCGGCATCCCGCACGTCGACATGGTGCGCGAGTCCAAAGAGCTGGCTTGACGGCCAATCCCCGGCAGGGCCAACGCCTCAAGAGCGGCGGCCTTGCCGGAGATGCTTTTCCACCACACAACTCCCACATCTGCCGCAAATTTGCCATCATGTCTTCTCCACCCGCGGAGATCATGGACATGCCGCTACGCCCCCTTCTCGCCTCACTACTGCTGTCCTTCAGCCTCAGCACCCTGGCCGCCACTGAAGTGTTGCCACTGAGCCACCGGACCAGCGCCGAAATCCTCCCCGCCGCACAGTCCTTTCTCGGCAAGGACGGCAGCGTCAGCGCCTTTGAAAACAAACTCATCGTCAAAGCCGCCCCCGACAAGATCGACGAGCTTCGCACCCTCCTTGAACAGCTCGATACCGCGCCACGGCGCCTGCTGATCAGCGTTGACAACAACGACAGCAACTTTCAGGACAATCGCGGCAACGCACGCGTCATTCGCTACGGCACAGCCAACCGCGAAGGCGGCCTGCAACAAGTTCAGGCCAGCGAAGGCGTACCGGCACTGATTCAGGTGGGCCAGAGCGTCCCGCTGACCACCACCCAGACCGACACCTATGGCCGCCTGCAAAGCCAGACGGAGTACCGCAATGTCACGCAAGGTTTCTACGTGACCGCAAGCGTCACCGGCCAGACCGTGCACCTGAACATCAGCACCAACAACGACCGGATGAGCCAGGAACGCCCCGATGTAGTGAACGTTCAAAGTACCGACACAAAAGTCACAGGAAAACTAGGGGAATGGATCACACTGGCTGGCAACAACCAGCAAAGCCAGTCGGAACGCAACACTCAGGCCTTCACTTACTCGACTCAACGCGGTGAAAACATGACGTTGCGGGTAAAAGTCGATGCATTGGACTGATCCCAGGGAAATCAAGGCCTCGACCAACGGCCTCGGAACTGACTGACGAGTCTTATTAGACCAAAGATGTAGTAACCACAAAAAAGCACTACAAAACATTTGACGGCCTCAAATCGCAGAGGCATGATGGCCCCGCTCCCGCTAATCAGAGGCCCTGGCAAGGGCCTTCGAGTCGCGCTCTAAACCTACCCAACTGAGCCGATTCGTGTCTGTACAGCCCACAAGGCGTTTGACGAGATTGCGACTGGAACGAAGTTGTCCCGAGGGACGGAAGCGCATCAAACGGTACACGGCCCATCAGGGATCGCAGCACGGCAACCACGAGCCAACCTGCAGTCACCAGAAGCGCCAACTACCTGCTCACTTCCCCCTTGAGCCTCACTCGTTCAACCGTCGCACATTTCGCCAAACACGACTGATCGCCAATGCTTCTGATCTGCGAGCAATCGGTGCTGCCCCTGTAAATGAACAGCGCAGCCGACAGAGCGAACATTTTTACCAAGACCTATGCGACGAGGTTTATTTTCATGGCACTGACACGCGAACAGCAAATTGCAGCCCTCGAAAAAGACTGGGCCGAAAACCCGCGCTGGAAAGGCGTGACCCGTACCTACACCGCTGCTGATGTTGTCCGTCTGCGTGGCTCGGTCCAGCCAGAGCACACCCTGGCCCGCATGGGTGCCGAGAAGCTGTGGAAACTGGTTACCCAAGGTGCCCACCCATCCTTCCGCCCCGAAAAAGATTTCGTCAACTGCATGGGCGCCCTGACCGGCGGCCAGGCAGTACAACAGGTCAAGGCCGGCATCCAGGCTATCTACCTGTCCGGCTGGCAAGTGGCTGCCGATAACAACTCGGCCGAGTCCATGTACCCAGACCAGTCGCTGTACCCAGTGGACTCGGTTCCAACTGTGGTCAAGCGCATCAACAACTCGTTCCGTCGTGCCGACCAGATCCAGTGGAAAGCCGGCAAGAACCCAGGCGATGACGGCTACATCGACTACTTCGCTCCGATCGTAGCGGACGCCGAAGCCGGTTTCGGTGGCGTACTGAACGCCTACGAACTGATGAAGAACATGATCGAAGCAGGCGCTGCTGGCGTTCACTTCGAAGACCAACTGGCCTCCGTGAAGAAATGCGGCCACATGGGCGGTAAAGTACTGGTTCCAACCCAGGAAGCCGTTCAGAAGCTGACCGCTGCTCGTCTGGCTGCCGACGTTGCCGGCGTACCGACCATCATTCTGGCCCGTACCGACGCTAACGCCGCCGACCTGCTGACCAGCGACTGCGACCCGTACGATCAGCCATTCGTGATCGGCGAACGCACTCAGGAAGGCTTCTACAAAGTACGCGCCGGCCTGGATCAAGCCATCGCTCGCGGCCTGGCCTACGCGCCGTACGCCGACCTGATCTGGTGTGAAACCGCCAAGCCAGACCTGGACGAAGCCCGTCGCTTCGCCGAAGCGATCAAGAAGGAATACCCGGACCAGATCCTGTCCTACAACTGCTCGCCTTCCTTCAACTGGAAGAAAAACCTGGACGACGCGACCATCGCCAAGTTCCAGCGCGAACTGTCGGCCATGGGTTACAAGCACCAGTTCATCACCCTGGCGGGTATCCACAACATGTGGCACAGCATGTTCAACCTGGCGCACGACTACGCCCGCAACGACATGACTGCCTACGTGAAGCTGCAGGAGCAAGAGTTCGCCGACGCGTCCAAAGGCTACACCTTCGTTGCTCACCAACAGGAAGTCGGCACCGGCTACTTCGACGACATGACCACCGTGATTCAGGGCGGCTCGTCTTCGGTAACCGCACTGACCGGCTCCACCGAAGAAGAGCAGTTCCACTGATCAATGATCAGTAGCTGATATTCGGGTAGCACTGAAAACCCGGGGCCTGTGATGGGGCTCCGGGTTTTTTGCGCCTACCATGAGGAGAGCCAGGGAGGCCCATCAGCGCCCCTACAGGTGCGCCTGGGATGGCTTCGGCGGAGTGGCCGTGAGTGCGCGGTGACTGCATCGCGGGCAAGCCCTGCTCCTACAGGGTGGACTGCCTCATGAGCCACCAACCAACGCACCGAAGCATTGATCCAAGGCGGCACAACCCAGGAAAAAAGCTGCTAAAAGGTAAACGCAGGAAATTATGGTCGCTGCACTCTAAGCAGGAACTTTTCAGACAACAGAAGACGCTAATACACAGCTACACCAAATGATATCAATTATCATTACCAATCTTGTCGTTCATTACACCAAGCAAGAAACATAATTAACAAAAGGTGAGGCAATGCCCAGCCTATGCGGCCTGCAGCGTGTTACGAAAGATTTTTGTTCTTAATCTAACGAATTAATTTGCTGCAGAAATTTTACTTGCACCCGCTTTACCCATAAAATCAGCCCGATAGATCCCGCTGCGACATATCGTCACTGCTCTACTTCTTTCAAGCTCAGAGACCCAAGCGCTCTGTTAAGGATTTTCAGCATGCCCGATTCGACAGGACTCATCGCCCACAACTGGGGCTTTGCCATTTTCCTTTTGGGTGTCGTCGGCCTGTGCGCCTTCATGCTCGGTCTGTCCAGCCTGCTCGGCAGCAAGGCCTGGGGCCGCAGCAAGAACGAACCCTTTGAATCCGGCATGCTGCCTACCGGCAGCGCACGCCTGCGCCTCTCGGCAAAATTCTATCTGGTCGCGATGCTGTTCGTGATCTTCGATATCGAAGCCCTCTTTCTCTTTGCATGGTCTGTGTCTGTTCGCGAAAGCGGCTGGACCGGATTCGTCGAAGCACTCGTTTTCATAGCAATTCTGTTGGCAGGTCTTGTCTACCTTTGGCGAGTAGGGGCGCTCGATTGGGCTCCCGTAGGTCGTCGCAAGCGGCAAGCGAAGCTGAAACAATGAGGCTTTGGCAATGCAATACAATCTCACCAGAATCGATCCGGATGCGCCTAACGAGCAGTACCCCATCGGAGAACGGGAAACCGTCTCCGATTCGCTGCTAGAGGACCAGGTCCACAAGAACATCTTCATGGGCAAACTTGAAGATGTGCTCAGTGGCGCGGTGAACTGGGGGCGTAAAAACTCCCTGTGGCCTTATAACTTCGGCCTCTCCTGCTGCTACGTGGAAATGACCACGGCCTTCACGGCGCCCCACGACATCGCCCGCTTCGGCGCCGAAGTCATCCGGGCATCACCGCGTCAGGCCGACTTCATGGTCGTCGCTGGCACCTGCTTCATCAAAATGGCGCCGATCATTCAGCGCCTGTACGAGCAGATGCTCGAACCCAAGTGGGTCATCTCCATGGGTTCGTGCGCGAACTCTGGCGGCATGTACGACATTTACTCGGTCGTTCAGGGGGTCGACAAGTTCCTCCCCGTGGATGTCTACGTGCCTGGCTGCCCGCCTCGCCCTGAAGCATTCCTGCAAGGCCTGATGTTGCTGCAGGAGTCGATTGGCCAGGAGCGTCGCCCTCTTTCCTGGGTTGTCGGTGATCAAGGCGTATACCGCGCCGAGATGCCGTCACAGAAAGAGCAGCGTCGTGAACAGCGCATCCAGGTCACCAACCTGCGCAGCCCCGACGAAGTCTGATCCAGCGACCTGCTGCCTGCTCTGCGGAACAGGCGGCCTGGCTTCATTCTCTACGTTGACCGAAAGCGACCGAGACCATGACAGCGGACACCGCTATTTACATCCCGCCTTACAAGGCTGACGACCAGGATGTGGTCGTCGAACTGAACAATCGTTTTGGCCCAGAGGCGTTCACCGCCCAGGAAACCCGCACCGGCATGCCAGTGCTGTGGGTGACCCGCGCCAAGCTGATCGAAGTACTGACGTTCCTGCGCAACCTGCCCAAACCGTATGTCATGCTCTATGACCTGCACGGTGTGGACGAGCGTCTGCGCACCCAGCGCCGTGGCTTGCCGGGCGCCGATTTCAGTGTGTTCTACCACCTGCTCTCGATCGAACGTAATAGTGACGTAATGATCAAGGTCGCCCTGTCTGAGAGCGACCTGAGCCTGCCAACCGTCACCGGTATCTGGCCGAACGCCAACTGGTACGAGCGTGAAGTCTGGGACATGTTCGGCATCAACTTTGCCGGCCACCCGCACCTGACCCGCATCATGATGCCGCCGACCTGGGAAGGTCACCCGCTGCGCAAGGACTTCCCTGCCCGCGCCACCGAGTTCGATCCGTACAGCCTGAACCTGGCCAAGCAACAGCTCGAGGAAGAAGCCGCCCGCTTCAACCCTGAAGCCTGGGGCATGAAGCGTTCCGGTGCCAACGAGGACTACATGTTCCTCAACCTGGGGCCGAACCACCCTTCGGCTCACGGTGCCTTCCGTATCGTCCTGCAGCTGGACGGCGAAGAGATCGTCGACTGCGTTCCGGACATCGGTTACCACCACCGTGGTGCCGAGAAGATGGCCGAGCGTCAGTCCTGGCACAGTTTCATTCCTTACACCGACCGTATCGACTACCTCGGCGGTGTGATGAACAACCTGCCGTATGTACTGGCCGTCGAGAAGCTGGCCGGTATCAAGGTGCCACAGAAGGTCGACGTCATCCGCATCATGATGGCCGAGTTCTTCCGGATCACCAGCCACCTGCTGTTCCTGGGTACCTACATCCAGGACGTCGGCGCCATGACCCCGGTGTTCTTCACCTTCACCGACCGCCAGCGCGCCTACACCGTGATCGAAGCGATCACCGGCTTCCGTCTGCACCCGGCCTGGTACCGCATCGGTGGCGTCGCCCACGACCTGCCACGTGGCTGGGACCGCCTGGTCAAGGACTTCGTCGAATGGCTGCCCAAGCGCCTGGACGAGTACGAGAAAGCCGCCCTGCAGAACAGTATCCTGCGCGGCCGTACCATCGGCGTTGCCCAGTACAACACCAAGGAAGCCCTGGAGTGGGGTGTCACCGGTGCTGGCCTGCGTTCCACCGGCCTGGACTTCGACCTGCGTAAAGCCCGCCCTTACTCGGGCTACGAGAACTTCGAGTTCGAAGTGCCGCTGGCTCACAATGGCGATGCCTACGACCGTTGCATGGTCCGCGTTGAAGAGATGCGCCAGAGTATCCGCATCATCGACCAGTGCATGCGCAACATGCCGGAAGGCCCGTACAAGGCGGATCACCCGCTGACCACGCCGCCACCGAAAGAGCGCACCCTGCAGCACATCGAAACCCTGATCACGCACTTCCTGCAAGTTTCGTGGGGCCCGGTCATGCCGGCCAACGAATCCTTCCAGATGATCGAAGCGACCAAGGGTATCAACAGTTACTACCTGACGAGCGATGGCGGCACCATGAGCTACCGCACCCGGATTCGTACCCCGAGCTACCCGCACCTGCAGCAGATCCCTTCGGTGATCCGCGGCAGCATGGTCGCGGACCTCATTGCGTACCTGGGCAGTATCGACTTCGTTATGGCTGACGTGGACCGCTAAGCATGAATAGCACGCTTATCCAAACCGACCGTTTCGCCCTGAGCGAAACCGAGCGCTCGGCCATCGAGCACGAGATGCATCACTACGAGGACCCGCGCGCGGCGTCCATCGAAGCCCTGAAGATCGTTCAGAAAGAACGTGGCTGGGTGCCTGACGGTGCGGTCTACGCCATCGGCGAGATCCTGGGCATTCCGGCCAGCGATGTCGAAGGCGTCGCAACCTTCTACAGCCAGATCTTCCGTCAGCCTGTCGGCCGGCACATCATCCGCGTCTGCGACAGCATGGTCTGCTACATCGGCGGCCACGAGTCGGTGGTCAGCCAGATCCAGAGCGAGCTGGGCATTGGCCTCGGCCAGACCACCCCGGACGGTCGCTTCACCCTGCTGCCGGTGTGCTGCCTGGGTAACTGCGACAAGGCCCCGGCGCTGATGATCGACGACGACACCTTCGGTGACGTACAGCCGGCTGGCGTCTCCAAACTGCTGGAGGGCTACGTATGACCCTTACCTCCTTCGGGCCTGCCAACCGCATTGCCCGCACCGCCGAGACCCACCCGCTGACCTGGCGTCTGCGCGATGACGGCCAGCCGGTGTGGCTCGACGAGTACCAGGCCAAGGACGGCTACGCTGCCGCCCGCAAGGCGCTGGGGCAAATGTCCCAGGACGACATCGTCCAGACCGTCAAGGACTCCGGCCTCAAGGGCCGTGGTGGTGCGGGCTTCCCGACCGGCGTCAAATGGGGCCTGATGCCCAAAGACGAATCCATGAACATCCGCTACCTGCTGTGCAACGCGGATGAAATGGAACCCAACACCTGGAAAGACCGCATGCTGATGGAGCAACTGCCCCATCTGCTGATCGAAGGCATGCTGATCAGCGCCCGCGCGCTGAAAGCCTACCGTGGCTATATCTTCCTGCGTGGCGAATACGTCACCGCAGCCGCGCACCTGAACCGTGCGGTCGAAGAAGCCAAGGCCGCCGGCCTGCTGGGCAAGAACATCCTCGGCAGCGGCTTCGACTTCGAGCTGTTCGTCCACACCGGTGCCGGTCGCTACATCTGCGGTGAAGAAACCGCGCTTATCAACTCCCTCGAAGGTCGCCGCGCCAACCCGCGCTCCAAGCCGCCCTTCCCTGCCACCGTTGGCGTGTGGGGCAAGCCTACCTGCGTGAACAACGTCGAGACGCTGTGCAACGTGCCGGCGATCGTCGGCAACGGCATCGACTGGTACAAATCGCTGGCCCGCGAAGGCAGCGAAGACCACGGCACCAAGCTGATGGGCTTCTCCGGCAAGGTGAAGAACCCTGGCCTGTGGGAACTGCCCTTCGGCGTCAGCGCTCGCGAACTGTTCGAAGACTATGCCGGTGGCATGCGCGACGGCTTCAAGCTCAAGTGCTGGCAGCCTGGTGGTGCCGGTACCGGTTTCCTGCTGCCAGAGCACCTGGACGCACAAATGTACGCCGGTGGCATCGCCAAGGTTGGCACCCGTATGGGTACTGGCCTGGCCATGGCCGTGGACGACAGCGTCAACATGGTCTCGCTGCTGCGCAACATGGAAGAGTTCTTTGCCCGTGAATCCTGTGGTTTCTGCACCCCGTGCCGCGATGGCCTGCCATGGAGCGTCAAGCTCCTGCGCGCCCTCGAGAAAGGCCAGGGCCAGCAGGGCGACATCGAGACCCTGCTGGGTCTGGTCGGTTTCCTCGGCCCAGGCAAGACCTTCTGTGCGCACGCACCGGGTGCCGTGGAGCCATTGGGCAGCGCGATCAAATATTTCCGCCCGGAATTCGAGGCTGGCATTGCTGCGAACGCAGGCGTGCGCCCGGACCTGGCGAAGCCGATTGTCGTCGGCGCATAACGAATAGAACGCGGGTGGTCCGTGCCACCCGCTGCTTGCACAGCTCGCCCGGGTCCGCCTGTCGCGGGCTGCAAGCACACAGTTTTCCATTAGCCACGCCCGCAGACGCGGGCCAACGAAGAACTTTGAACCATGGCCACTATCCACGTAGACGGCAAAGAGCTCGAAGTCAACGGCGCAGACAACCTGTTACAGGCGTGTCTGTCGCTCGGCCTCGACATTCCTTATTTCTGCTGGCACCCGGCGCTCGGTAGCGTCGGTGCTTGCCGCCAGTGCGCGGTCAAGCAGTACACCGACGAAAACGACAAGCGTGGTCGTATCGTCATGTCCTGCATGACTCCCGCCACCGATGGCAGCTGGATCTCCATTGACGACGAAGAAGCCAAGGTGTTCCGCGCCAGCGTCGTCGAATGGCTGATGACCAACCACCCACACGACTGCCCGGTCTGTGAGGAAGGCGGTCACTGCCACCTGCAAGACATGACGGTAATGACCGGCCACAACGAGCGCCGCTACCGTTTCACCAAGCGTACCCACCAGAACCAGGAACTCGGCCCGTTCATCGCTCACGAGATGAACCGCTGCATCGCCTGCTACCGTTGCGTGCGTTACTACAAGGACTACGCAGGCGGTACTGACCTGGGCGTTTTCGGTGCCCACGACAACGTCTACTTCGGCCGCGTCGAAGACGGTGCCCTGGAGAGCGAATTCTCCGGCAACCTGACCGAGGTCTGCCCGACCGGCGTGTTCACCGACAAGACGCACTCCGAGCGCTACAACCGCAAATGGGACATGCAGTTCGCCCCGAGCATCTGCCATGGCTGCTCCAGCGGTTGCAACATCAGCCCGGGTGAGCGTTATGGCGAACTGCGCCGTATCGAGAACCGTTTCAACGGTTCCGTTAACCAGTACTTCCTGTGCGACCGTGGCCGCTTCGGCTATGGCTACGTCAACCGTGAAGACCGCCCACGCCAGCCGCTGCTCGCCAATGGCCAGAAACTGAGCCTGGACGCCGCCCTCGATCAAGCGGCCGATATGCTGCGTGGTCGCAACATCGTCGGTATCGGCTCGCCACGCGCCAGCCTGGAAAGCAACTACGGCCTGCGCGAACTGGTCGGTGCCGAACACTTCTACTCGGGTATGGAAGCCGCTGAACTTGAGCAGGTGCGCCTGGTTCTGCAGGTGCTGAACGACAGCCCGCTGCCGGTGCCAACCCTGCGCGAGATGGAAGACCACGATGCCGTGTTCGTCCTCGGTGAAGACCTGACCCAAACAGCTGCCCGCGTTGCCCTGGCCCTGCGCCAGTCGGTCAAGGGCAAGGCCGAGGCCATGGCCGACGCCATGCGTGTTCAGCCTTGGCTCGACGCTGCGGTGAAAAACATCGGCCAACACGCCATGTACCCGCTGTTCATCGCCAGCCTGGCCGAAACCAAGCTCGATGACGTCGCCGAAGAATGCGTACACGCGTCCCCGGATGACCTGGCTCGCCTCGGTTTCGCCGTCGCCCACGCCATCGACCCAAGCGCCCCTGCCGTTGAAGGCCTGGACGCCGAAGCCCTGGCCCTGGCCAAGCGCATCGCCGATGCCCTGGTCGCTGCCAACCGCCCATTGGTCGTTGCCGGTACTTCGCTGGGCTCCAAGGCCCTGATCGAAGCCGCCGCCAACATCGCCAAGGCGCTGAAGCTGCGCGAGAAGAATGGTTCCCTGAGCCTGGTCGTCCCTGAAGCCAACAGCCTCGGGCTTGCCATGCTCGGCGGTGACTCGGCCGATGCCGCGCTGGATGCCGTGATTTCCGGCAAAGCCGACGCCATCGTCGTACTGGAAAACGACCTGTACAGCCGCCTGCCAGCGGCCAAGGTCGATGCTGCGCTGGCGGCCGCCAAGGTTGTCATCGTTGCGGACCACCAGAAGACTCCGACCACTGACCGCGCCCACCTGGTGCTGCCTGCGGCTACCTTCGCTGAAGGCGACGGTACCCTGGTCAGCCTCGAAGGCCGCGCCCAGCGTTTCTTCCAGGTGTTCGATCCGACCTACATGGACGCTTCGATCCTGGTTCACGAAGGCTGGCGCTGGATGCACGCCCTGCGCTCGACCCTGCTGAACAAGCCGGTGGACTGGACCCAACTGGACCATGTCACCAGCGCCTGCGCAACAGCGGCCCCGCAACTGGCGGGCATCGTCAACGCGGCACCGTCGGCGGCATTCCGTATCAAAGGCCTGAAACTGGCCCGCGAGCCGCTGCGCTACTCCGGTCGTACCGCCATGCGCGCCAACATCAGCGTACACGAGCCGCGTACTCCACAAGACCAGGACACCGCATTCGCCTTCTCCATGGAAGGTTATTCGGGTTCGGTTGAACCGCGTCAGCAAGTGCCATTTGCCTGGTCGCCGGGCTGGAACTCGCCACAAGCCTGGAACAAGTTCCAGGACGAAGTCGGTGGTCACCTGCGCGCTGGCGATCCGGGCACCCGCCTGATCGAAAGCCAGGGCGACAAGCTGAACTGGTTCGCCAACATTCCTGGCGCCTTCGCACCGGCTCGTGGTACCTGGCAAGCGGTGCCGTTCTATCACCTGTTCGGCAGTGAAGAGAACTCTTCGCGCGCAGCACCGGTGCAAGAGCGTATCCCGCAAGCCTACGTCGCCCTGGCCAAGTCCGAAGCCGACCGCCTGGGTGTCAACGACGGCGCCATGCTCAGCCTGAACGTCGCCGGCCAGACCCTGCGTCTGCCGCTGCGTATCAATGAGGAACTGGGCGCTGGCCTGGTTGCCCTGCCGAAAGGCCTGGCCGGTATCCCGCCAGCCATCTTCGGTCACACCGTCGAAGGCCTGCAGGAGGCAGCACAATGACCTGGTTCACCCCTGAAGTGATCGATGTGATCATCACCGTCGTCAAGGCCATCGTGGTCTTGCTGGCCGTGGTGGTCTGCGGCGCGCTGCTCAGCTTCGTCGAGCGGCGCCTGCTGGGCTGGTGGCAGGACCGTTACGGTCCGAACCGCGTCGGCCCATTCGGCATGTTCCAGATCGCTGCCGACATGCTGAAGATGTTCTTCAAGGAGGACTGGAACCCACCCTTCGTCGACAAGGTGATCTTCACCCTGGCGCCGGTCGTGGCCATGAGTGCTCTGCTGATTGCCTTCGCGATCATCCCGATCACCCCGACCTGGGGTGTCGCGGACCTGAACATCGGCCTGCTGTTCTTCTTCGCCATGGCCGGCCTGTCGGTCTACGCCGTACTGTTCGCCGGTTGGTCGTCGAACAACAAGTACGCACTGCTCGGCAGCCTGCGGGCTTCGGCCCAGACCGTTTCGTACGAAGTGTTCATGGGCCTGGCGCTGATGGGCATCGTGGCGCAGGTTGGCTCGTTCAACATGCGCGACATCGTCGACTACCAGGCGCAGAACCTGTGGTTCATCATTCCGCAGTTCTTTGGCTTCTGCACCTTCTTCATCGCCGGCGTTGCCGTGACTCACCGTCACCCCTTCGACCAGCCGGAAGCGGAACAGGAACTGGCCGACGGTTACCACATTGAATATGCCGGTATGAAATGGGGCATGTTCTTCGTCGGTGAGTACATCGGCATCATCCTGATCTCGGCACTGCTGGTAACGCTGTTCTTCGGTGGCTGGCACGGCCCGTTCGGCATCCTGCCGCAACTGCCGTTCCTCTGGTTTGCCCTGAAGACCGCGTTCTTCATCATGCTGTTCATCCTGCTGCGCGCCTCGATCCCGCGCCCGCGCTATGACCAGGTGATGGACTTCAGCTGGAAGTTCTGCCTGCCGCTGACCCTGATCAACCTGCTGGTGACCGCCGCGCTCGTGTTGTTGAACACGCCGGCCGGCGCGGTTCAGTGAGGATATAGAGCATGAAGTACATTTTTGACATCATCAAAGGCACCTACACCCAGCTGCGCAGCCTGGTGATGGTGTTCTCCCACGGGTTCCGCAAACGCGACACCCTGCAGTACCCGGAAGAGCCGGTCTACCTGCCACCGCGCTACCGTGGTCGCATCGTCCTGACCCGCGACCCCGATGGTGAAGAGCGCTGTGTAGCGTGCAACCTGTGTGCCGTGGCCTGCCCGGTCGGTTGCATCTCGCTGCAGAAAGCCGAAACCGACGACGGTCGCTGGTACCCCGAGTTCTTCCGCATCAACTTCTCGCGCTGCATTTTCTGTGGCCTCTGCGAGGAAGCCTGCCCGACCACCGCGATCCAGCTGACGCCGGATTTCGAAATGGCCGAGTTCAAACGTCAGGACCTGGTGTACGAGAAAGAAGATCTGCTGATCTCCGGCCCCGGCAAGAACCCTGATTACAACTTCTACCGTGTTGCAGGTATGGCGGTTGCCGGCAAGCCGAAAGGCGCTGCGCAGAACGAAGCCGAGCCGATCAACGTGAAGAGCTTGCTCCCTTAAGGAAGAAAGATGGAATTCGCTTTCTATTTCGCATCCGGTGTCGCTGTGGTGTCCACCCTTCGGGTGATCACCAACACCAACCCGGTACACGCCCTGCTCTACCTGATCATTTCGCTGATCTCCGTGGCGATGACCTTCTTCGCCCTCGGCGCGCCGTTTGCCGGCGTACTGGAAGTGATCGCCTACGCTGGCGCCATCATGGTGCTGTTCGTCTTCGTGGTGATGATGCTCAACCTGGGGCCGGCTTCGGTTCGCCAGGAGCGCGACTGGCTCAAGCCCGGTATCTGGGCGGGGCCGGTGTTCCTCGGCGCCCTGCTGCTGCTGGAACTGCTCTATGTGCTGTTCGGCAATCAAAGCGGTGTTGGCATCGGCCACACCACTGTCGATGCCAAGGCCGTCGGCATCAGCCTGTTCGGCCCTTACCTGCTGGTGGTGGAACTGGCCTCGATGCTGCTGCTCGCTGCAGCGGTAACGGCATTCCACCTCGGCCGCAACGAGGCGAAGGAGTAACGACATGCCTGCAATTCCTCTCGAACATGGCCTGGCCGTCGCCGGCATCCTGTTCTGCCTCGGTCTGGTCGGGCTGATGGTGCGCCGCAACATTCTTTTCGTGCTGATGAGCCTGGAAATCATGATGAACGCCTCGGCACTGGCGTTCATTGTCGCGGGCAGCCGTTGGGCGCAGCCGGATGGACAGATCATGTTCATCCTGGTGATCAGCCTGGCAGCGGCCGAGGCCAGTATTGGCCTGGCGATCCTGTTGCAGCTGTATCGCCGCTTCCACACTCTCGATATCGATGCAGCCAGTGAGATGCGCGGATGAACCTTCTCTTTCTGACTTTCGTATTTCCCCTGATCGGCTTCCTGCTGCTGTCGTTCTCGCGCGGACGGTTCTCGGAGAACCTCTCGGCGCTGATCGGCGTTGGCTCGGTAGGCCTCTCGGCCATCGTCGCGGCCTACGTGATCTGGCAGTTCAACGTAGCACCGCCTGCAGGCGGTGCGTACAGCCAGCTGCTGTGGCAGTGGATGTCGGTAGACGGCTTCGCACCCAACTTCACCCTGTACCTGGATGGCCTGTCGGTCACCATGCTGGGTGTAGTGGTCGGCGTCGGCTTCCTGATCCACCTGTTCGCCTCCTGGTACATGCGCGGTGAAGCGGGCTACTCGCGCTTCTTCGCCTACACCAACCTGTTCATTGCCAGCATGTTGTTCCTGATCCTGGGCGACAACCTGCTGTTCATCTACTTCGGTTGGGAAGGCGTGGGCCTGTGCTCCTACCTGTTGATCGGTTTCTACTACAGCAACCGCAACAACGGTAACGCCGCACTCAAAGCCTTCATCGTGACCCGTATCGGCGACGTGTTCATGGCCATCGGCCTGTTCATCCTGTTCCAGCAACTGGGTACCCTGAACGTCCAGGAACTGCTGGTACGCGCACCGGAGCACTTCAAGGCCGGTGACTTCTGGATCGTCATGGCCACCCTGATGCTGCTGGGCGGCGCGGTCGGTAAATCCGCCCAACTGCCACTGCAGACCTGGCTGGCTGACGCGATGGCGGGCCCAACCCCGGTTTCGGCACTGATCCACGCCGCGACCATGGTGACCGCCGGTGTCTACCTGATCGCCCGTACCCACGGCCTGTTCGCCCTTGCGCCGGACGTGCTGCACCTGGTCGGCGTGGTCGGCGGTGTCACCCTGGTACTGGCTGGCTTCGCCGCGCTGGTTCAAACCGACATCAAGCGTATCCTCGCCTACTCGACCATGAGCCAGATCGGCTACATGTTCCTGGCCCTGGGCGTTGGCGCCTGGGAAGGCGCGATCTTCCACCTGATGACCCACGCCTTCTTCAAGGCCCTGCTGTTCCTTGCCTCCGGTGCGGTCATCGTTGCCTGCCACCACGAGCAGAACATCTTCAAGATGGGTGGCCTGTGGAAGAAGCTGCCGCTGGCCTACGCCAGCTTCATCGTCGGTGGTGCCGCCCTGGCTGCCCTGCCGCTGCTGACCGCCGGTTTCTACTCCAAGGACGAAATCCTCTGGGAAGCCTTCGCCAGTGGTAACAACGGTCTGCTGTACGCCGGCCTGGTCGGTGCCTTCATGACCTCGCTGTACACCTTCCGCCTGATCTTCATCGCCTTCCACGGCGAAGCCAAGACCGAAGCCCATGCTGGCCACGGTATTTCCCACTGGCTGCCGCTGGGCGTGCTGATCGTACTGTCCACCTTCGTCGGTGCCTGGATTCATCCACCACTGGCCGGTGTACTGCCGCAGAGCGCCGGCCATGCCGGTGGCGAAGCCAAGCACAGCCTGGAAATCGCCTCGGGCGCCATTGCCATCGCCGGTATCCTGCTGGCAGCCGTGCTGTTCCTGGGCAAACGTCGCCTGGTAACGGCCATCGCCAACAGCGGCATCGGTCGCGTGTTGTCGGCCTGGTGGTTCGCTGCCTGGGGCTTCGACTGGATCTACGACAAGCTGTTCGTCAAACCTTACCTGCTGATCAGCCATGTGCTGCGCAAGGACCCGGTTGACCGCAGCATTGGTCTGGTGCCGCGTCTGGCACGTGGTGGCCACGCTGCCATGAGCCGTACCGAAACCGGTCAGCTGCGCTGGTACACCGCCTCGATCGCCGCAGGTGCCGTGATTGTTCTCGGCGCTGTGTTGTTGGCTGCGGTCTGATATGAACCTTGCGACTTTGCGAAAGGAATTGAGCCCGTCATGATTTTGCCTTGGCTGATCCTGATCCCCTTCATCGGCGGCCTGCTGTGCTGGCTGGGTGAGCGCTTCGGCGCCACCCTGCCACGCTGGATTGCGCTGCTGACCATGTCCCTGTTGCTCGGTATCGGCCTCTGGCTGTGGGCACACGGTGACTACACCCTCGCCCCGGCACCGGGTACCGAGCCTGCCTGGACTGTCGAATACAAAGTGCTCTGGATCGAGCGCTTCGGCATCAGCCTGCACCTGGGCCTGGACGGCCTGTCGCTGCTGATGATCTTGCTCACCGGCCTGCTCGGTGTGCTTTCGGTCCTCTGCTCGTGGAAAGAGATCCAGCGCCACGTCGGCTTCTTCCACCTCAACCTGATGTGGATCCTGGGCGGCGTGGTCGGGGTGTTCCTGGCCCTGGACCTGTTCCTGTTCTTCTTCTTCTGGGAAATGATGCTGGTGCCGATGTATTTCCTCATCGCGCTCTGGGGTCACAGCTCGGCAGACGGCAAGAAGACCCGGATCTACGCAGCAACCAAGTTCTTCATCTACACCCAGGCCAGCGGCCTGATCATGTTGGTGGCGATCTTGGGCCTGGTACTGGTGAACTACAACACCACCGGCGTACTGACCTTCGACTACAGCACACTGCTCAAGGCCGAACTGCCAGCCGGTACCGAGTACCTGCTGATGCTGGGCTTCTTCATTGCCTTCGCGGTGAAACTGCCGGTTGTACCGTTCCACTCCTGGCTGCCTGACGCTCACGCCCAGGCACCTACCGCAGGTTCCGTGGACCTGGCGGGTATTTTGCTGAAAACCGCTGCCTACGGTCTGCTGCGTTTCGCCCTGCCGCTGTTCCCGAATGCCTCGGCGGAATTCGCGCCAATCGCCATGACCCTCGGTCTGATCGGGATTTTCTACGGCGCATTCCTGGCCTTCGCCCAAACCGACATCAAGCGCCTGATCGCGTTCTCCAGCGTCTCGCACATGGGCTTCGTGCTGATCGGTATCTACTCCGGCAGCCAGCAAGCGCTGCAAGGTGCTGTGATCCAGATGCTCGCACACGGTCTGTCGGCTGCGGCACTCTTTATCCTGAGTGGCCAACTGTACGAACGCCTGCACACCCGTGACATGCGTCAGATGGGCGGCCTGTGGCACCGTATCGCTTACCTGCCAGCCATCAGCCTGTTCTTCGCCGCCGCGTCGCTGGGCCTGCCAGGTACCGGTAACTTCGTTGGTGAATTCCTGATCCTGATCGGCAGCTTCGTCAGCTCGCCATGGGTGACTGTGATCGCTACCAGCGGCCTGGTCTTCGGTTCGGTCTACTCGCTGATCATGATCCACCGTGCCTACTTCGGTCCGGCGAAATCCGATGAAGTCCTGGCTGGTATGGACACTCGCGAAATGATCATGGTGCTGGGCCTGGCTGGCCTGCTGATCCTGCTGGGCGTTTACCCGCAGCCGTTCCTCGACACCTCTGCCGCTACCATGAGTGGTGTGCAGCAGTGGCTCGGCACCGCTTTCACTCAACTCGCTTCGGCCCGGTAAGAGCGCTATGGACCTGACGATTCAACACTTTATCGCGCTTGCGCCGCTGCTGATTACCAGTATCACCATTGTTGTGGTGATGCTGGCCATCGCCTGGCGCCGCAATCACTCGCAAACCTTCCTGCTGTCGACCGTGGGCCTGAACCTGGCCCTGCTGTCGATTATTCCAACCCTGAAAGTCACACCCCTGGCGGTCACCCCGCTGCTGACCGTCGACAACTTCGCCTGCCTGTACATGGCGCTGATCCTGGTCGCCACCCTGGCTTGCGTTACCCTCGCCCACGCCTACCTGGGTGAAGGTAAAAGCGGTAAAGGCTACCCGGGCAACCGTGAAGAACTGTACCTGCTGATCCTGATGGCAGCCCTCGGTGGCCTGGTACTGGTCTGTGCACAGCACCTGGCCGGCCTGTTCATCGGCCTGGAGCTGCTCTCGGTACCGGTCTATGGCCTGGTGGCTTACGCGTTCTTCAACAAGCGTTCGCTGGAAGGCGGCATCAAGTACATGGTGCTGTCGGCCGCAGGCTCGGCCTTCCTGCTGTTCGGTATGGCCCTGCTGTACGCTGACGCTGGCAGCCTGACCTTCACCGGTATTGGCAAGGCACTGGCAGCCACTGGCATGCCAAGCCTGCTGGCTCAACTGGGCCTGGGCATGATGCTGGTTGGCCTGGCATTCAAACTGTCGCTGGTACCGTTCCACCTGTGGACCCCGGACGTTTACGAAGGTGCGCCAGCACCGGTCGCAGCGTTCCTGGCCACCGCCAGCAAGGTTGCAGTGTTCGCCGTCGTCGTACGCCTGTTCCTGATCTCGCCGGCGGCCAGCAGCGGCGTACTGACCACCGTGCTGTCGGTGATCGCCGTCGCCTCGATCCTGATCGGTAACCTCTTGGCGCTGACCCAGAGCAACCTCAAGCGTCTGCTCGGTTACTCGTCCATCGCCCACTTCGGTTACCTGCTGATTGCCCTGGTGGCCAGCAAGGGCCTGGCGATGGAAGCCATCGGCGTGTACCTGGTCACCTACGTGATCACCAGCCTCGGTGCCTTCGGTGTGATCACCCTGATGTCGTCGCCGTACAACGGCCGTGACGCTGACGCCCTGTACGAGTATCGCGGCCTGTTCTGGCGCCGTCCGTACCTGACCGCCGTACTGACCGTGATGATGCTGTCGCTTGCAGGTATCCCGCTGACCGCAGGCTTCATCGGCAAGTTCTACATCATTGCGACCGGTGTCGAATCGCAGCTGTGGTGGCTGGTCGGCGCCCTGGTACTGGGCAGCGCCATCGGCGTGTTCTACTACCTGCGTGTCATGGTTACCCTGTACCTGATCGAACCAAACCTGCGTCGTCACGATGCCCCGCTGAACTGGGAACAGCGCACTGGCGGCGTCATGCTGCTGGCCATCGCGATCCTGGCCTTCGTGCTGGGCGTGTACCCGCAGCCGCTGCTGGACATGGTCCAACACGCCGGGTTTCAGCTGATCGGTTGATCGCCCAGGTAACAATCGCTTCAGTAACAACAGACACCCCGCCTCGGCGGGGTGTTTTGTTTTCCGGGCAACGACTGTGCTTCGTCTTGTAGTTGCGGCGTCAGATAGCCGCCTCATAACCTGGAATTCTTGATAATGCGATCCACCCTCCCCCGCTCTCCACTGGCGCTGCTGTTCGTCTGCGCTACCACCGTACAGGCCGACGACGCTGTCGAACTGGGTCAGGTGCTGATTCAGGAGCAGGAACAGAGCGAACTGGCGTCGGCCAAAGAGCGCCTGCAGCGGGTGCCGGGCGGAACCAATCTGGTGGATATGCAGCAGGTCGAGCAAGGCCGGGTTGCCAGCAACCAGGATGTGCTGGCCTACCAACCCGGTGTATTTGCGCAATCCGCCGGTAATGATGGGGTCAAGTTGTCGATTCGAGGCTCGGGTATCAACCGGGCACCGGGCAGCCACGGTTCGGGGGTGTACACCCTGTTCGACGGCCTGCCACTGACTGGCCCCGGTGGTACCCCTTACGAACTGTTCGAACCGCTGTGGCTGAGCCGCGCCGAAGTGCTGCGCGGTGCCAATGGCTTCGACAAGGGCGCGCTGGCATTGGGCGGGGCCATCGACTACATCACCCACACCGGGTATGACGCAGCGCCCCTGCAAGTCCGTTATGAAGCCGGCAGCCGTGGCTACATGAAACGCCAGATCAGTTCCGGCCAGGTGCTGGGCGACCTGGATTACTACGTGGCGGCTACCGACTCGGCATACGACGGTTATCAGGATCACAGCAGCGGCAGCAGCAAAGGCATCGCCGCCAACGTCGGCTACCGCTTCAACCCGAACCTGGAAACCCGCTTCTACCTGCGTTATCGGGAAACCGAGAACGACCTGGCCGGGCGCCTGACCAAAGCACAGATCAAGCATGATCCACGTGCTGCGAACCCGGTCTACCTCTCCCGTGACGCCAGCCGTCCACAGCCGGGCAGCACCTGGCTGGCGAACAAGACTACCTTCTTTCTGGATGACGATTCACGCCTGGAGGCCGGGTTGGTGTATCACGACTACCCGATGGACCTGCGTGAAGGCCTGAACCGCCTGAAAGTGGCCTACACCGATGTCAGTGGTACGTTGAACTACTTCCGTCGAGACACCCTGTTCGACCGCGAGAGCAACACCTCGATCGGCTGGCGGTCGACCAAGCACCTGCCCAATAGCGGCGCATCCGAGTATGTACGGGTGCAACAGGGTACTAACCTCAACACCCCAATCGGTACCAAAACCCGCGACTTCAGCTATCAGGGCTCTGACAACGTATTGCACGCCAGCAACGAGCTGGAGCTGGTGCCGGACCTGTGGCTGACCACCGGCATGGCGCTGATCTACACCCGCCGGGAAAGCGATGTCAGCTATCCCGCCGATGGCGGCAAGGTCAGCCAGCACGACTGGGACTATGCCCCGCGCGTCGGTCTGCGTTACGCCTTCAACCCGCAGTTGGAGGTCTACGGCAACCTCAGCCGCTCGGTCGAGCCGCCACACCCATGGGCGTTGATCTGGAGTGCCAACGAACGCTTCACCGGCGGCCCAGCCGCCAAACTTCAGAAAACCCCCGTCGAACTGCAGAATCAGACCGCCACCACCCTTGAACTCGGCGCTCGTGGCGACTCGGCACTGGGGCGCTGGGATCTGGCCTGGTACTACGCTGCGGTACGCCATGAGTTGCTGACAGTAGAGACTGGCCCCGGCACCTGGGCCGAAATCAACGCCAGCCCTACGATCCACCAGGGCATCGAAGCCGGCCTGAACAGCCTGCTCTGGGAGCGTGCTGCCGTGGGCAAGGTGTCGTTGCGTCAGGCCTACACCTTCAGCGATTTCCACTACCGTGATGACGACGCCTTCGGTGACAACCGCTTGCCCGGCATTCCGATGCATTTCTACCAGGCCGAAGTGCGCTTCGATCATCCGACGGGCTTTTACGCCGGGCTCAATACGCAGATGGCCTCCAAGGTACAGGTCGACTACGCCAACTCTTACCCCGCCGACGCCTATGCACTGCTGGGGGCGACATTTGGCTTCAACGCGCCGAAAAACGACTGGCAAACCTGGCTGGACCTGCGCAACCTGACCAACAAGCGGTATGCCGCCACCGTGACGCCGGTCTACAACGTCCACGGCAATGACATCGCCCGCTCGACACCCGGCGAGGGCTTCGGTGCCTACGTTGGCGTGTCCTACAGCCTGCGCTGAACCATTACCCATAGCGGGGCCACCTGATCCCATGGCGCCGCACCCGGGCATTGCTGTAGATCAATAAATGCGGCGGCGCAGTGAGGTAGCCTCTGCGCCTTTTTCAGCTGCGACCCGATCTCCCATGACCAGCCTCGCCAAACCCGAATTACTTGCCCCTGCCGGCACCCTCAAGAACATGCGCTATGCCTTCGCCTATGGCGCCGACGCGGTCTATGCCGGGCAACCGCGCTATAGCCTGCGGGTGCGCAACAACGAATTCGACCATGAGAATCTGGCCATCGGCATCAAGGAAGCCCAGGCCCAGGGCAAGCAGTTCTATGTGGTGGTCAACATCGCACCGCATAACGCCAAGCTGAAAACCTTCCTCAAGGACCTGGAGCCGGTGATCGCCATGGGCCCGGATGCACTGATCATGTCCGACCCCGGCCTGATCATGCTGGTTCGTCGGCATTTCCCCGAGATGCCGATTCATCTTTCCGTACAGGCCAACACGGTGAACTGGGCCAGCGTGGAGTTCTGGCGTGGGCTGGGCCTGACCCGGGTCATTCTGTCCCGTGAGTTGTCGCTGGAGGAGATCGAGGAAATTCGCCAGCAGGTTCCCGAAATGGAACTGGAGGTGTTCGTTCACGGCGCGCTTTGCATGGCGTATTCCGGGCGATGCCTATTGTCCGGCTACCTCAACAAGCGTGACGCCAACCAGGGCTCATGCACCAATGCCTGCCGCTGGAAGTACAGCGCCACACCGGCCACGGAAAATGTAACCGGGGAGATCGTCCGCGAAGTCGAGCCGACACTGGGCCTGGGCGCGCCGACCGATGAAGTCTTCCTGCTGGAAGAAAGCAACCGTCCTGGCGAAGAGATGCCGGCATTCGAAGACGAGCACGGCACCTACATCATGAACGCCAAGGACCTGCGGGCGGTACAGCACGTCGGGCGCTTGACCAAGATGGGCGTTCACTCGCTGAAAATCGAGGGCCGCACCAAGTCGCACTTCTATTGCGCACGCACCACTCAGGCCTACCGCCAGGCAATTGATGATGCCGTAGCAGGCCGCGAGTTCGACCGCTCGTTGATGCTTAATCTGGAGTCACTGGCGCAACGGGGTTACACCGAGGGGTTTCTGCGCCGCCATGTGCATGACGAGTACCAGAACTACCAACGTGGCAACTCGCAGTCTGATCGCCAGCAGTTCGTTGGCGAGTTGACCGGTGAGCGGGTCGATGGGCTGGCCGAAGTGCAGGTGAAAAACCGCTTTGGCCTTGGCGATCACCTTGAACTGATGACGCCACGTGGCAACTACCATTTCGACCTGCATCAGTTGCGCAATCGCCAGGGCCAACCGATCGAGGTTGCCCCTGGCGATGGCCATACCGTCTACCTGCCGATTCCTGAGCAGGTCAACCTGGAGTACGGCCTCCTGCTGCGTGACCTGACCCTGTAACGGCCGGTGTCGGCCAGCCTCAGCGCTGGCCGACCTGGAGTCAGAGTTTGACCTTGCGGCGCATGATGCCGTTGACGATGACCACGACGACCGCCACGCCGATGGCGATGTACTGGAACACCTTTTCGCTGATCACACCGTCTTTCTGCAGGTAGGACAGCCCCAGCATGGTTGCCAGCACCAGCAGGGACAACAGGATGGAGTATTTAAGGCGTTGGCCTTGAGTCATGTGGGTTTCCTTGACGCGTGGAAGACAAAAATCAAACGCGAATAATACAACGTCCAATCCTCTCACAAGGATATTTTCCCGGTTCTGCCCTACCGACCAACTTGCAAACATGAGCGCTCAAGCACTAACGTCCCTCGCGGAGCATCCTCATGCGCATACCCCACCTGCTCAGTACAGTCGGCCTGCTGGTCTGTATTGAGGCTCAAGCACTGCAAACCATAGACCTCGACCCCTCGCACCTGAAAGCACTCGGAACCGGCCTGGCGAACAGCGCAGGCAACAGCCAATGGCAGCAATTGTGGCAACGTTCTCGACAGGCCGGGCACCTGGGTAGCCCGGAAACACGCGAAGCCTTCACCATCCCCATGCAGGAAGTACCGTCACTGGTAAAAGCCACGCTGGCCTCGGCTGAACGGGTTCAAGGGTTGAAAAAAACCCAGGCGTTGTACCGACGCGACTTCGCACCTCAGGTCGTCGGCGCACGCGGCAACAGCCCACTCACCGCTGTCTGCCTATGGGTTGATTGGCGTTCCTTCCCCGACAATGCGCTGCCTCGCCAAACCGCATTGATGGCTCAGGTCAGCCTGTTGGTCACCCACCCTTGCGACTGACGCTGGTAGCGCCAAGCAGCGGCTATGCCGTTGTGGTGGCGGGCCGAAAACCGGGGCTTTGCGCCTGTTACGCCGCGGAATACCCACATCCCTTCGCCATTTTTCCCACCGAACATAAGCAGGAACAGCTACTGGTACAGACCCGCTTGCTACCTAGATCTTTTGTCGCGCAGTGCCCGAGAATCAACCCATGACGCCGACCAACGCAGCCAGCCGATACGGCACTGCTGATCACGCTGAATGCTGACGGCTAACACCTACTGCAGGCCCAAATGGCTTGCTCATTGACAAGGAAGTGATCATGGAACTCTGCGACCTGAACCGCATCGACATCACCCAACTGCCTCATTCCCTGCAAGCCTTGATCGCGTGTGTCGGGCTGGAAAGCGCGTATCGCTTGACCTGCATCTACGGCGGCAGGCCCAAGTACATTCCCAAGCACCCAGGCCGCACCACACTGGCCGACGTACTGCCCAATGAACAGCTTGAGGCCTTGATCAAACGCTATGCCGGTACGGCCCTGGAGATTCCCAAACCCGACCACTTCAACCGGCAACTGCGCAACCAACAGATTCAACAGGAAAGCTCGCACGGCCTGTCCCGTAGCGTGCTAGCCGACAAATACGGCCTGAGCCTGCGCCAGATCGGCAATATCCGGCGTCAAGAGGCTCACGTCCGCCACACCGCGTAACGGTAACCGCGCACTCACGCGCACTTCACGATAAGGAAATCTCAACATGGCAACTATCGATAACAGCCTCATCGGCTCGGTCATGAACGCACTGCCACTGGACCGGATGATCTCCGGGCCACTGCAGGCCATGATTCAGGCGCAGGTTAGCGCCAGTAAATCCTACGCAGACTTCCTCATGGGCGTCTGTATTCAAGATGGCAAGGCTGTCGCCATCCAATTCGACTATGAAGAAACCCTCACGGACGAACAGGGTGTCTATCAGGGTACCGTCGCCAAGAAAATGCAGATCCCTCTGCTGGCGGCCATCACCCACCCGAACATCGCCATTGAAGAAGGTAACATCGAGTTCGAGCTGACCATCAGCCAGCAGGCCGAAAGCAGCTCTGAAACCGGTGGCAGCGCTGAGTTTGGCGCCTCCATTGGCTGGGGCCCGTTCAAGATGAGCGTCAAAGGCCAGGTCAGCCACAAGTCAACACAAACCCGCAAGACCGACACCCGCGCGCGTTACGCGTTCAACACCCGCGTCAAACGCCAGGATCCGCCAGAAGCCTTGATGCGCGTCATCGACTTCCTGACCGATGCCGCCACCAAGCCGGTCATGCTTCCCAACACCGAGGCGCAGAACAAGGACGCCTTGCCTGAATCCAAACTGCCAATGCCAGACCAGGTACAACAAACCACTGTCTGACACGCGACAACAGGCTCCGCTCTGATGAGCGGAGCCTCCCCGTCCCTCGCCAAAGGAGCCCCGCCTCTTGGAACGCAGTCCTAACGACAAAGAGCCCCTTGCCACCTGCGACCTGGCTGACATTACCCGAGGTCTGCAGGACGCCGCAGCGGCGGCGAACAACCTGATCGCACAACAGTACATCAAGCTGTTTGACCAGTTTTTTGACTATGACGCCGAAGCCTTGGGCGCCCCGATGAAAGCCAAGATGGTTGATGTCGCCATGGATGACCGACATACCTTGAGCATCCCCCTGATCACGCTGGTGTCACCACGCGGCCTGGCCCTGGAGCGGATGCAAGTCGACCTCTCGGTAAAGATCCAGAACACCGAACTGGCCGATGCAAGTCATGTACTGGAGAACAGCGCACTCAAGCACGAACGCTTCATGGTCACCGTAGGCGCTCAGAACAAGCGCCAAGGCGATCATCGTGACCCGGACGAAGTACAGATTCGCATGCAGTTTCAGGCCTGCGAACCGCCCGAGGCATTGAATCGTCTGATCGAAGAGTACACCCAACTGATTACCCCCTGCCGCCAGCCCGATCCTGCACCGCCATCCGCGGACAACGAGTTCATCGCCGCTGCAACCGTTCGCTGACTCAGAAGTCGCGTTTGTAAAACAGATCAAGCGAACTGGCGATCCCACTGGCGGCTTCCAGGTAGAGCTTTTTACTCAACAGGTAGCGCAAGGCAATGGTGTTGGCCGGTTCGAATACGCCCACGCCATAACGCAAGCTCAGGCGTTCCGTCAGGTTGCCGCTGGCGACCACGCTGGTGCTGGCGCCGCTCCCCTGAGTGTCGAGCTGGAAGTCGTCGATACCGAGGCTTTTCGCCAGGCTACCGGTCAGGTCCGAACTGCCCGCCAGCCCCAAGCCCAGCGCCGCTTGTGCAAGCATGTTGTTGTCCTCACCGGTACTGCCCAATGGCCGCCCCAATACCAGATACGACAAGGCCTGCTCCTGGCTCATGGCCGGCTCGGAAAACACCTGGGTGGTCGGCTGTTCAGCACTGCCACTGAGGCGAATACCCGCGATCACGTCATCGGTTTTGCGTACGGCCTCGATGTCCAGATACGGCTGATCGATAGGGCCTGCAAACAGCAATCGTGCGCGGCGGATGGTCAAGCGCTGGCCATAGGCGCGATAACGGCCATCAACCAGGCTCAGCTCACCACGGGTGTCGAGGTTGTCGCCGATATGCACGGCACCCCGCAGGTTGGCACTCAAACCAAACCCTCTGAACGACAGCTTGTCCTGCCCTACCTCGACGTCGACGTTCATGGCCATCGCCAAGGGGGCCTGACCCGCTTCGGTCTGGTGGCCGACGATCACCGTATCATCGGATACCTTGACGGTGGATGGCGGCAACTCGCGGATGCTGATCTTGCCCTTGGGCACCAGCACTTTGCCTGTGATTGCCAACTTGTCGCCTTGCAGGCCGATGTTCAGGTCCGGGGCTACCTCCAGCACGGCGTAGGGCTCGACGTTGACTGGCAAGCGCTGACCATGAACACGCAGGTCGACCGCCAACGCGCGCGCCCAGCCGATCTGACCACTCAACTGTCCCTGGCCAGTCTCGCCACTTTTCCAGTCACCCTGCAACTGAACCTGCTCACCGGCGATCACGGCACGCAAGGTCAGCTCACGCAGGCTGATGGGCAGTTCTGCACCGCTGGCCTCGCCCTGCGAAAGGGTCAGGCTACCGTTGACCTGTGGCGCCAGCAACGTGCCGGACAACCTGCCGCTGCCATTCAACTGGCCGGCCAAGCGCTCGACCATCGGAACAAAAGGCCGGGCGATGGAAAGGTCCAGGCCATTCAAACTGAACGTACCACTGACAGGTTTGTTTTTCGCCAGCGGATCAAGACGCGTGTCCAAGGTCAGCTCACCCAGTCGCTCGGCACGAAACGCCAAACGGGAATCTACCCGCCGTGGGCCCAAGGTGCTGTCCAGGCGCAGGGTCTGGTAAGGGAAATCCAGCCACTGGCCTTTCTCGCGCAGCCTCAGGGTGCCACCACTGGCATCAACCTGAACCCGTCCTTTGGGCCCGCTGGCCGGCAGGTCAAGGTTGATATCGGCATTGAGTTGGCCGTTCCAGGCAAAGTCTTTCGGCAACCATTGGGCCAGGCTCTGCAACGGGAACTGCTTGAGGTGATAACGCAGCTTGGGCTCGGGGGCCAGGCGCTGGTCTTCGCCGCACAGGCTGGCATCACCCGAACGCCAGCAATGAGCAAAGAAGTCAATCTGGCCATTCGCCAGGCGCTGTAGCCGGGCCGGGGCCTGCAACTGCCAATCCTGGCCTCCGGCCTGGATACGCCCACTGGCCAGGCGCCCCCGCCAGTTGTCTTTGTCCAGCTGACCGTCCAATTCGAGGTCAAGCACCAGTTGCGGCCCCTTCAGGCCCAGGCGCAATTGCTGTTGACGCCTGTCGCCCTGCCCCTTGGCAGTAAGCGTACCCATTCCCGTTTCACCCAACTGGATCGCACCGGCCTCCAACTCAATCCGTACACGTTGTGCCGAGTCCATCTGCGCGCTGAGATCCAGGCGTTGCAGATGGTTCTGGGCCTGGGCCAACTGCTGCCCTTGCAAGGTCAATTTCCCTTGTGGGGCCTTGAGTGTGCCCGCAACGTCCAGGCGCCCTTTCAAACGCCCCTGCAGTTGCGGCCAGAGCTGCCCTAAACGGGGCATGTCGAGGTCGAGCTGGCCCGCAAGGCGCTGCTGAAGGCTGCCGCTACCGTTGATACGGTTGTCCCCCAGCCGAATTTCCAGGGTGCCCAAGGTCCACTGTTCCCCTGTACCGCCAGCCTTGGCCTGAAGCAGCGCCGGCTGGCCACGCAGGCGGCCCTTGAGGTTTACATCGGCATCCAGACGCAGGTGGCCATCCTTGAACTCGCCCGTGCTGCGCAACGGCCCAGCCAATGTACCGGGCAACTCGGCCAGCCAATACGCAGGATTAAGCGCGGACAACTCCAGTGCCGTATCCCAGGCAATGCCTTGAGCGAACTGCACCCGCAGGTTACCGGCGGCCTTACCCTGCCCCGCACTCAGAACAAGCTGCGGCAAGTCGATAGCCGTGAGGTCGCCCTTGAACGGGCTGCTGATCTTGAACGCACCGGCCGGGCCGTCCAGGTCACCGGCAAAATCCCCTTCGTAACGCCCTTCCTGGTAACGGACCTGGCCATTGAAACGACGCAGGGTGACTTGCGGCGCGTCATCCAGCGGGTAAAGGCGCAACCAGGGGAAGTCCAGCCACTCAAGCTGAGCACTAGCCTTGATGCTCTGTTGCCAGTCGGCGGTGGCCTTGAGCCTGAGGTACTGTTCTGCGGAAGCGTTCAGGTCGAGCGCTGACAGTTCGGCACCACGGGCATCGACCCGGCCTTGCAGGGCCAGGGCGATCGGGCCCTGCGAGGCCGGCAGGCTGGCATTGCCCGCGAGCCGGTAACCCCCGCTCAGGTCGCCTTCACCGGTCAGCGACACCTGATTGAGCTGCAGGGTATCCGGCAGGTCGGCGCTCGCCTTGAAGGCGTCGGCGCTGATACGCACCTTGGCCGGCAGGTTCGCCACCAGCGGCTGTAACTGCCCATCGAGGCGCCCCTGCAAATAGCCCGTACTGTCCGCGCTTACCCGCAACGTCTGCTGCAGGTCACCATCCACCTTCAGGGCCAATTGCCACGGCTGCCCATCCACTACAGGCAATTGCAGTTGGCCGCTGGCCTGCATGGGCCAGTCGCCTTCAGGCTTCAGCATCCCCTGCAGCGCCAGGTGCAAATCCTCGCGCTGAACCTGCAGGCGATCAATACGCAGGCCCTCGACGCTCCAACGCGCCGCCAGTTGCAACTGACTCAACTGTTCATTGCCATCCAGCGTCAGTCGACCAACCTGCAGCTCACCCAGCTCGATGTTCAGCGGCAATACCAAGGCCGGCAACTGCAGCGGGCCGCTGCCTGTCGAGGGCTCACCGGGGGCAAACGCCAGGTCCACCCGCTCGGCGCGTAGCTGGGTTACGCATAACGTCATCCGCAACAGGCAGGCGGGCGACCACGCCAGCAACGGCTGCGTCAACTCGACCCGGTTACCCGACTGCTCCCACAACAGGCGCTTGGCCTGCCACTGCCCTGCCAGCCGCCCTTGGAAGTCGTCCAGTTGCAACCCTGGCACCCGGTTCAGTACCCAACGGCTGCCCGCCTGCGTACCCAGTACAGCGGCCACACCGAAGACCACAATCAGCAGTAGGCCGACCAGGCCGATGGCAATCCCTTTAAACACACGACTCACAGTTCCGGCCCCATGGAAAAGTGCAAACGAATACCGCCATCGTCATCCAGCGCGTGGGCGAGGTCCAGGCGCAGTGGGCCCACCGGAGATACCCAGCGCACACCAAGACCAACACCGGTCTTGAGGCTGGGCAGTTCCAGACTGTTGAATGAGTTGCCTTGATCGACGAAGGTCGCCACGCGCCACTTCTCGGCAATCGAGTATTGGTACTCGACACTGCCGGCCACCAGGTAGCGGCCACCGATACGGTCACCGTCCGAGTTCTTCGGCGACAGCGTCTGGTAGTCGTAACCGCGCACGCTCTGATCGCCACCGGCGAAAAAACGCAACGACGGCGGCATTGATTTGTAGCCGTTGGTGGCGCTGCCGCCAAACTGTACCCGGCCCAGGAAGCGGTGGTTCTGCCCAAGGGTGGTCAAGCCCTTGAGCAGGACATTGCCATGCACCAGGTTGGTGTCCGAGAGCAGGCCTTCCTTCGCGACCTGCGTGTCGAACTGCAGGCGGTAGCCATTGTGCGGATCAATGCGGTTGTCGCTGCGCAGGTAGGCATAACTGACACCGGGCATCAGCAGGTTGCTCAACCCGGAGTCGTCACCCAGGCGATACTCTTCACGCTGCCATTTCAGCGAGATCACCCGCTGCCAACCACTGGGCAACTTGCTGTGCCATTCCGGGCCTACCGTCAGCAGCTTACTAAGGCTGTCGGTATTGGCGATTTCTTCGTTCTGGTAACCGCCGGCAAAACGAAACTTGTCGGTCAGCGGAGGATCCAGAGGCACGTCGTACCACAGGCCGACGTTCTGCCGGGGGGCCGATACCTCGGTCTCGATACCGTAGCTATGACCTTCAGGGTTAACCCAATGGCGCGTCCAGTTAGCCTTGGCACGAGGCCCGACGTCCGTCGAAAAACCCAGGCCCAAGCCCATGGTACGGGGCTTGCGTGTCTGCAACTGAACCGCCACCGGGATTGTCTGGCCGACGGCTGCCGTCGGTGCCGCATCGACACGCACCCCCTCGAAGTAGCCACTGGACTGCAGCGCATTGTTGAGCTCGGCGATCAGCTCGGAATCATAGGGCGCACCTTCCTGGAACGGCACCATCCTGCGCAGCAGGTCCTCATCGAAAGGGCTGTCACCGCTAAACTGGACCTTGCCCAGGGCGTAGCGCGGGCCACTGTCATAGACCAGCTCGATGTCAGCGACCCCAGCCAGTGGATCGACCGTCAGACGTTGCCGGAGAAACCGGCCACTGAAGAAGCCATAGCGGGAAGCCTGGTTCTGAATCAGCCGCTTGGCGTCCTCATAATGCCCATGGTTGAGTACTTCGCCCGAGCGCAAGTAACGGCTGTTGGGAATCCGAAAGGCTTTCAGTTCACTGGCCGGCCCTTCGATACGTACCGTGATGTCGCGAATCCGGATTGGCTCGCCCGGCTCAACGGTCATCACCAGGCGTGGCCCCTTGTTCGCCTTGGCCGGGGGTTTGATCTCGGTTTCGATATGGGGCTGGTAGTAACCCAAGGCCTGGGCCGCTTTTCTGGCCTGCTCGACGGCACCGCGACTGAAGCGCATCAAAGCCTCTTCGTCACGGTCACCCAGGCTACCAATGTAACCTTCGATATTGTCCTTGAGCTCGCTGTTGGCAGGCTTTATCCGAACGACCAGTTCACTTTGTGCACAGACGGCGAAGCTGGCGATGCATAGAATCAAACCACAGGTAAAAGGTGCTAAATACGTCATAAGCACCGATGCTACCAGAGCTTTACGGCAGTCGGGCGACCGCGGCCATCGCTCATTGCTCGATTACGCCCCGATTTGCCGGGAATGCTGGGGGTTCGGGTGAAAAAAAACGTGCTCACGAACAGGCCCTACCGCAATTTCACCAATCTCCTGATAGCCCTGCCGCGCATAAAACGCCAGGTAATGCTCATTGCCGGTGTCCAGAACAACCCCTTGAGAATGCTCATCCTCAGCACACCAGTCGTGCAATGCCTGCAGTAACTGTTCACCAAAGTGCTGGCCCTGAAATTGCGGATGGATACCCAGCAGCGGCAGCACGTGAACCGCGTCAGTGGGTAGGCAGGCCATCAGTGCCGCCTGGTAATCCAGGTAGCGGCGCGTGCAGTTGAACCCGGTGCTCAGCAACATGCGTATACGCCAGGCCCAGCTTTCCGTGACGCTGAGCCGACGTTGTGGTGGTGCAATCAGTGCAACGCCAATCAAGCGCTCCCCGATCAGCAACCCCAACGCGGGCAGTTCTTGATAAAAATGCTGCTGCACCAGCTCTCGCACCGTGGCGCGGATGCGGTGGTCGTAACCAGGGCGCGCCGCTTCGAACAGGTAGGCGAAGGTCGGCTCGCGGCGGTAGGCATGGTAAAGCAACGAGCGGGTCTCATGACTGTAGCCCCCATCGAGCAAGCGGACTTCAGCCGTAACAGCAGTCGATTCGGACATCGTGAAAACCTCCAGGCCTGGGCATTCATTGCCAGCGAGGTGCTCGCTACGCTGGCGCGCCCTCGTGAAGCACGTTAGCAGGCGATCGACAGGGCCGCCACGCTGGTCGTAGCCGACGATGTCAGCTAGCATCCTGACTTTTACCAGGATTGTTGCTTCCATGAAGATCGTCTCGTTCAACATCAACGGCCTGCGCGCCCGGCCCCATCAGTTGGCCGCGTTGATCGAAAAGCACCAACCGGACGTGATCGGCCTGCAAGAAACCAAAGTGGCTGACGAGCAATTCCCACTGGCTGAAGTTCAAGCGCTGGGCTACCACGTGAACTTCCATGGCCAAAAGGGCCACTACGGCGTCGCCCTGCTCTCGCGCCAAGCGCCATTGAGCCTGTTCAAGGGCTTCAGTACCGACGAGGAAGACGCCCAGCGCCGTTTCATCTGGGGCACCTTCGCCGACGCCGATGGCACACCGATCACCATCATGAACGGCTACTTTCCCCAGGGTGAAAGTCGCGACCACCCCACCAAATTTCCGGCCAAACAGCGTTTCTACAACGACCTGCAAACCCTGCTTGAAAGCCAGTTCCAGAACCAGCAGCCCTTGGTGGTGATGGGTGACGTGAACATTTCCCCTGAAGACTGCGACATTGGTATCGGCCCGGACAACGCCAAGCGCTGGCTCAAGACCGGTAAATGCAGCTTCCTGCCGGAAGAGCGCGAGTGGATGGCACGGCTGAAAAACTGGGGCCTGGTCGACAGCTTCCGCCACCTGAACCCTGACGTTTGCGACCGTTTCAGCTGGTTCGACTACCGCAGCCGTGGCTTCGAGGATGAACCCAAGCGTGGCCTGCGCATCGACCTGATCATGACCTCTCAAGGGCTGCTGCCAAGGGTCAAGGATGCAGGCGTCGACTACGAACTGCGCGGCATGGAAAAACCCTCGGACCACGCACCGATCTGGCTGGAATTGAGCTAAGCCCCGCCCCTGGCTTGCCTGCATCCCACATGTGGGAGTGGGCTTGCCCGCGATGCAAACACCGCGAACGCCATGGTACCCCACCGACAAGCTGTGGCAGACAACACCGATGTTCAGTCCAGCTTGAGCTGGCTGATCGTGTCTTTATCAGCGTCCTTGTACTGCTGCGCCGTCATCTCTTCAAGATTGTCGACCGTCCGTTCATAGTTGTCTGCGGACGCACACACGTGTGCCTCAAAGCGACTGGGGCCGCGGCTGTCCGGATCCTCGGCCAGGCGCTTGGTTTCAAGCGCTTCACAGTGTTCCGTGTACTGCGCAAGGTTCGCCTTCGATGACTCAAGATGAGCAGACTGATCCTTTTCGGCTTGCGCCAGGGCCGCCTCATCCTGTTTTTCACGGATATCCGCAGCAAGGTCCAGGACATCCTCGGCGTCCTTGCCATCCAACGCCTTGGCCATTCGCGCCCGGTCAAGCCCATATGCTTCCCTGACCACTGTCAGCGCCCGATCGAACGCCGCTTTCTGCTCCAGGTCCATGCCCTGACTCATGGCCACCATCGACGCAGAAAATGATGCCTCACTGGTACTGTCGACGTGTGTCGCACACGCCGCAAGCAGTGCAAAGGAAGAAACCAGTAACGTCACGCTTAACCGTTGCAGCATCGGTCGATCCTCACGTCAGGCGTTTGGCCACAGGGAACCACGCAAAATGCGTGTTTCTCAGAGGGTAGTACCAATGTTGCCGGCGTACCATTCAGCCAAATCCTCTGACCCTTCGTCATCTTGCGGTCATCGTACTGTCTTAATCTCCCGGCACGACCTCTAGCCGCGAGCACCCACTGGCATGTTCCCCCTTGTTTTTCGGCTGCTCCTCAGCCTGTTAGCCGCCCTCCCCATCGCCGCGCACGCCGGGCAAACGGTACTGCGCCTGCAGGGCTCCAACACCATCGGCAGTGTGCTGGCGCCAGCCTTGGTGCGCGGCATGCTGCAAGCGCAAGGCGTGCAGGACATCCAGATCCTGCCCGGCACGGTTGCCAACGAAGTCCAGGTACAAGGCCACACTGCTCAGGGCGAGTTGATCCAGGTGAATATTGCGGCCCACGGGTCGAGCACCGGTTTTACCGCGCTTAAAAACGGTGACGCCGACCTGGCGGCGGCCTCGCGCCCGATCAAAGACAGCGAACTGGTCGACCTGGAAGCGCTTGGCGATCTGAAAAGTGCCGAGGCCGAGCAGGTGATCGCCCTCGATGGCATGGCGGTCATCGTCCACCCGGACAATCCCTTGCCACAATTGACGACCGAACAGTTGGCAAAAATTTTCGCAGGCCGCATTACGACCTGGGACGCGCTCGGTCTCGGCAGCGGGCCGATCCGCTTGTACGCTCGCGACGATCGCTCCGGTACGTTCGAAACGTTCAAGAGCCTGGTGCTCGAGCCCCATGATCTGACGCTGGCAACCGGTACCGCACGGTTTGAATCGGGTGAGCAGTTGGCCGCCGAAGTCCGTCGTGATCGCCAGGCAATCGGTTTCAGCAGCCTGAGCTCAGTGCACGGCGCCAAAGTCCTGGCCATCGCCGACGGTGCGGCGAGTGCGATGTTGCCGACACCCGGGCTGATCGCCAGCGAAGATTATCCGCTGGCCCGTCGGCTGTATTTCTACCTGCCACCCGGCCAGCACAACCCCTGGGCCCAAGCGCTGATTCGCTTTGCACAAAGCGAACCCGGCCAGGCCATCGTCACCACCAGCGGCTTCATTGCCCAGACCGTCCAGGCGATGCCGGTACGGGCCAATGCCGAGATGCCTGCGGCTTATCGAGGTCTGCTTGAACAGGCACAACGGCTCTCGGTGAACTTTCGTTTCGCCGAAGGCAGCGCCACGCTGGACAACAAGGCGCAAGCCGATCTGCAACGGGTGGTCGCGTACCTCAAGCGCACCGGCAAGCTCGACCAGAAGATCAGCCTGGTGGGGTTCGGCGATGCCAAGAGCGACCCGGCGCGCGCCACCTTGCTGTCCAAGTTGCGCGCCATGGCCGTGCGCCGCGAGCTGGCCCGGCAAGGCGTGACCGCTCGGGAGATCCTTGGCCTGGGAGCCGAACTGCCGGTGGCGGCGAACGACCAGGACGAAGGCCGAATCCGCAACCGCCGGGTCGAGGTCTGGGTTTACTGAGGCTCGCTGCGAAGTGGCTCGCGCGGTACGTACTTGCCGATCTCGTACTTACCGATCGCGGCGCGGTGGACCTCATCCGGGCCATCGGCCAATCGTAACGTGCGCTGCATGGCGTACATGTAGGCCAGCGGGAAGTCACCGGAAACGCCAGCCCCGCCATGTATCTGAATGGCCCGATCGATCACCTTCAACGCAACGTTTGGTGCCACCACCTTGATCTGGGCGATCTCGCTGCGGGCCACCTTGTTACCCACCGTGTCCATCATGTAGGCCGCCTTGAGCGTCAACAGTCGGGCCATGTCGATCTCCATCCGCGAATCAGCGATCTTGTCGATGTTACCGCCCAGCCGCGCCAGCGGTTTGCCAAAGGCGTTGCGCGCCACTGAACGCTTGCACATCAGTTCCAGGGCGCGCTCGGCCATCCCGATCGAACGCATGCAGTGGTGAATGCGGCCTGGGCCGAGACGGCCCTGGGCAATCTCAAACCCCCTGCCCTCGCCCAGCAATACGTTGTCGTAGGGTACGCGGACATTCTCGAAGAGCACTTCAGCATGACCATGGGGCGCATCGTCATAACCGAACACCGGCAACGGCCTGACAATGTTCACCCCGGGGGTATCGGTAGGCACCAAAATCATCGAGTGCTGTTGATGACGTGGCCCTTCGGGGTTGCTCAAACCCATGAAGATCATGACCTTGCAACGTGGATCGCAGGCGCCGGAGGTCCACCATTTGCGCCCATTGATCACCCACGCGTCGCCATCGCGCACCGCCGTGGCCTGCATATTGGTGGCGTCAGAAGATGCCACGTCCGGCTCGGTCATGGCGAACGCAGAACGAATCTCGCCACGCAACAAGGGCGCCAGCCACTGCTGCTTCTGCGCCTCACTGCCATAGCGCACCAGTACTTCCATGTTGCCGGTGTCCGGCGCAGAGCAGTTGAATGGCTCCGGCCCCAGCAATGAGCGGCCCATGATTTCGGCCAACGGCGCATATTCCAGGTTGGTCAGCCCCGCCCCCAGTTCCGACTCAGGCAAGAACAGGTTCCACAGGCCTTCAGCCTGAGCCCTGCGCTTGAGTTCCTCCATGATTGCAGTCGGCTGCCAGCGATCACCCTCGGCGACCTGACGCTCGAAGACCGCTTCGGCCGGGTAAACATAGGCATCCATGAACGCCGTGACGCGCTCGCGCAATGCCTGGACCTTGGGTGAATAGGCGAAATCCATCGGCAGTACCTTCTGCGTAAAAAAGGGGGCTGAGCAGACTGTAGTTCACCGGCCAAAATCCACCTAGCCTATTCTCACCGTATATAAACATTCATAAGCGATATATGATCAGCAGATAACACCTACAAGAGCAGCGCCCATGAACCTGAACAAGGTCGATCTCAATCTGTTTATCGTCTTCGATGCGATCTACACCGAAGCCAACCTGACCCGCGCCGGGCAGATCGTCGGCATTACCCAGCCAGCGGTCTCCAACGCCCTGGCACGGCTGCGTGATACCTTCAACGATCCCTTGTTCGTGCGTACCGCTCAGGGCATGGTGCCTACCCCCATGGCTCAGAACATTATCGGCCCGGTGCGTAACGCCCTGTCGTTGCTGCGTGTGTCGGTACAGGAGAGCCGTATCTTCACCCCCCTGCAGGCGAACAAGACCTTCCGTATCAGCATGACGGACCTGACCGAAGCGGTGATTCTGCCCCCCTTGTTCCAGCGCCTGCGGCGTCTGGCCCCGGCCGTGGCCATCGAAAGTTTCCTCTGCAAACGCCGTGAGACCACCAAGGAGCTGGCGGCCGGGCGCCTTGACTTCGCCGTCGACGCGCCGCTCAACACAGACCCGCAAGTGCGTCATGTAAAACTGATGCAAGACCAGTACGTCTGCGCCATGCGCGAGGGCCACCCGCTGGCCAAAGACACGCTCAGCCTGGATGAATACATGGGCCTGACCCACATCCACATTTCCAGCCGCCGCAACGGGCTGGGCTATGTCGACCTGGCACTGGGCAAGATGGGCTTGCAACGCAAGATCGCCCTGCGTTCACAACATTACCTGATGGCCTCGCAGGTGTTGCAGCAGACCGACATGGTGATGACCGTGCCTGAACGCTTTGCTCGCCTCCATCATCTGAATTTCACACCACTGCCGGTCAACGATGTTCCGCCGCTGGAAACCCACCTGTACTGGCATGAGAGCACGGACCAGGACCCCGCCAACCGCTGGATGCGCGAGCAGATCATCGAGTTGTGCCAACGGGTCGTCGCGCAAGAAACGCAGCCCGTACACGCCTGAACTCAAACCCTGTCGCGTGCACAATCACGATCCAGCTTGACGTATACGTAAAGCTGCCTTTAGGTTTAGCGCATGCACCTAGCCGAGCCTTGCCATGAGTAGCCAGACCTACAGTATTTCCGACCTTTCCCGCGAACTGGACATTACCACTCGTGCCATTCGCTTTTATGAAGAGCAAGGACTGCTCAGCCCCGAACGCCGGGGCCTGGAGCGTATCTACACGGCCCGCGACAAAGTCAGCCTGAAGCTGATCCTGCGTGGCAAGCGAATCGGCTTTTCGCTGGCAGAATGCCGCGAGCTGATCGAGCTCTACGACCCCAGCAGCGGTAACCAGAAGCAGCTCAACAGCATGTTGGCAAAGATTGCCGAGCGGCGCGCCCAGCTTGAGCAGCAGTTACTCGACATCCAACAGATGCAACTGGAACTGGATACCGCCGAAGAGCGCTGCATACAGGCGCTGGCAACCACCCTGAACAATCAGAAAAGCGCCGTTGAGGCCTCACAGGAACCTTCCCAATGACAATGCCCGAGAATGTCCGCCTGGTCGAAGTCGGCCCACGCGACGGCCTGCAGAACGAAGCCCAGCCGATCAGCGTGGCAGACAAGGTACAGCTGGTCGATGACCTGACTGCTGCGGGGCTTGGTTACATTGAAGTCGGCAGCTTTGTCTCACCGAAGTGGGTACCGCAGATGGCGGGCTCCGCCGATGTGTTCGCGCACATCAAACAAAAAGCCGGCGTGACCTACGCCGCCCTGGCACCGAACCTGCGCGGTTTCGAGGACGCACTGGCCGCCGGAGTCAAGGAGGTCGCGGTATTCGCGGCGGCCTCTGAAGCCTTCTCGCAGCGCAACATCAACTGCTCGATCAGCGAGAGCCTGCAACGCTTCGTACCGATCATGGAAGCCGCACGACAGCACGGCGTGCGTGTACGTGGCTATGTGTCGTGTGTACTGGGCTGCCCCTATGAAGGTGCGGTAAGCGCCGAGCAAGTGGCCCCGGTGGCCCGCGAGCTTTACGACATGGGCTGCTATGAAGTCTCGCTGGGTGACACCATCGGTACCGGCACCCCAGGCGCAACCCGCCGGATGTTCGAGGTGGTTGGTGCGCAGGTCCCACGGGCACAACTGGCCGGGCACTTCCATGACACCTATGGCCAGGCACTGGCCAACGTCTATGCCAGCCTGCTGGAAGGGATTGCCGTGTTCGACAGCTCGGTCGCAGGGCTGGGTGGCTGCCCTTATGCCAAGGGCGCCAGCGGTAACGTGGCCAGTGAGGATGTGCTGTACATGCTTCAGGGCCTGGGCATCAAGACCGGTATCGACCTGGACGCACTGATTGCAGCCGGCCAGCGGATCAGCAACGTTCTGGGCCGCGCCAGCGGTTCACGTGTTGCGCGTGCACGTAACGCCCAGTAATCCCGTGGCGGTAACAGCCGGCCTCGCAGCCAGTGTTACCGCCCCCACATTTTTCAGGGAAAAAACGGGTAACACAGAAACAAATCGACAAATTCTCCCGGCCAACCTTTTCAACAAAATCTCTAAACCATTGATTTTATTGAGTTTTAAAAAGTTGGCACGCCACCTGCTATATGTTCGGTACAACAACAATAAAAAATGCGACAACCCAATAAAAATAAGACGTAACGACTCTGGCATAACAAGAACAACCACGGCAGAGACGCAGCTAACAGATTTTTTTGGAGATGATGTGCTTTTCGGGGGCGTGCCCCACGACCAGGCAGAGAACAATAAAACTACCCCAAGGTAGCGCCCGTCAGGTTGTATCAGCAATGATGAAAGCAGATCAGCGCTCAAAAAAATACGTTTGCTCTTGATCCCGGATGGGGATCGCCCGCAACACAGAGGTCGTGGCCGACAAAAACAACAAAAGGCCACCCTCACAATAATAAAAAGAGCACGCAACAATCTTTGAGGGGAGCCTAGGCTCCCCTCAGTGCTTCCTGCCTCCTCAAAAATCGCCCACAGATCCACGCCTCTGCAACGGGTGCGGTGGATAGTCGCAGGCA
Source organism: Pseudomonas sp. HLS-6 TE3448 (assembly GCF_053629555.1). NCBI lineage: Bacteria > Pseudomonadati > Pseudomonadota > Gammaproteobacteria > Pseudomonadales > Pseudomonadaceae > Pseudomonas > Pseudomonas sp. HLS-6 TE3448. The sequence goes on from NZ_JBRJIO010000001.1 coordinate 4,649,177, forward strand.
CGTCGCGCACAACGGCCCGAGCCAGGTAATCTGCGGCCTGCGTGCCCACCCGACTGAATCTGATACGGTTTTTATCGCAATACCTGAGCCTGTTATGCAAACAGAACGCTCGCCATAGTGCTCTGGCCTGATCGAGGCCTGATGAGCGACGAACCATGAGCGATAGAATCCCCGTCCAGATCGTTGAGACTGCCGAGCCCTCCCCCTTCAAGAAGAAGGCCGCCAGCAGCGACGGACACATCCACACCCGCAGCTTCACCGGCCTGTTCCGCAACCTGCGCATCGGTGGTGCCGGCTTTCTTTTCCTGCTGTTTTTCGGCACGGTCTGGTTGAACTGGGGCGGTCGTCAGGCCGTGCTCTGGGACCTGGCCGAAAGCAAGTTCCATATTTTCGGTGCCACGTTCTGGCCGCAGGATTTCATCCTGCTTTCGGCATTGCTGATCATCTGCGCCTTTGGCCTGTTCGCCATTACCGTGTTTGCCGGGCGCATCTGGTGCGGCTATACCTGCCCGCAAAGCTCCTGGACGTGGATCTTCATGTGGTGCGAGAAGATCACCGAAGGCGAGCGCAACCAGCGAATCAAACTGGATGCTGCGCCCTGGAGCCTGAACAAGCTGGCCCGCCGTTCAGCCAAGCACACCCTGTGGCTGGCCATAAGCGTGCTGACCGGGCTGACCTTTGTTGGCTACTTCACGCCGGTCCGGCCACTGGCCGAAGAACTTTTCACCTTGCAATTGGGCGGCGTCAGCCTGTTCTGGGTGCTGTTTTTCACCGGGGCAACCTACATCAATGCTGGCTGGCTACGTGAAGCCGTCTGCATGCACATGTGCCCCTACGCCCGCTTCCAGAGCGTGATGTTCGACAAAGACACCCTGACCGTCGCCTATGACCCGCGTCGCGGCGAGTCACGCGGCCCACGCAAGAAAGACGTCGACCACAAGGCCAAGGGCCTGGGCGACTGCATCGACTGCCATATGTGCGTACAGGTTTGCCCAACCGGCATCGACATCCGCGATGGCCTGCAAATGGAGTGCATAGGTTGTGCGGCCTGCATCGACGCCTGCGACTCGATCATGGACAAGATGGGCTATGACCGTGGCCTGATCGGCTACAAATCCGAACACACCCTGCAAGGGGGCAAAACCCATTGGCTGCGCCCACGCTTGCTCGGCTACTGCACCGTGCTGGTGGTGATGATCGGTGCCCTGGTGATTGCCTTGAACCAGCGCCCAATGGTCTCGCTCGATGTCAGCAAGGACCGTGGTCTGTTCAGGGAAAACAACCTGGGGCAGATCGAGAACATCTACACCCTCAAGGTCATCAACAAAACCCAACAGCGCCAGCATTACCGCCTGCGCCTGGTCGACAGCGAAGGCTTCGTACTCCACGGCCAGACCGAGTTCAACCTGGCACCGGGCGAGATCAGCGACTTGCCGGTCTCGGTGGCCATGCTTGCCGACCGTCCGGACAGCAGCGCCCAGGAGATCAGTTTCGAGGTTGTCGACAGCGATGAACCCAGCGTACGCAGCGTGGCCCGCAGCCGCTTTGTTGCGCCTTTGAACCGCTGATCACATACACTCCGTGTACCCAGAACCTGCCGAGCCATGATGAAACGCTACGAGAAATTCGCCGACGATATTGCCGAACTGATCCGTTCCGGGGTGCTCGGCCCTGGCCAGCGAGTACCGTCGGTTCGCTATGCCAGCCAGACCCACGGCGTCAGCCCGTCCACGGTGTTCCAGGCGTATTACCTGCTGGAGCGTCGCGGGCTGATCCGCGCCCGGCCACGTTCCGGCTATTTCGTTAACGCCCACGCACCACGCCAGTTCAATGAGCCGCAGATCATCGAGCAGGCCACCGAGTCCACCGAAGTTGACGTCAGCGAACTGGTGTTCTCCATCCTCGACTCGATCAAAGACCCGCAAACCGTCGCCTTCGGCTCGGCCTTCCCCAGCCCGAACCTGTTCCCTCTGCCGCGCCTGGCCCGCTCGCTGGCCAGCGCCAGCCGGGAAATGGACCCACGCATGGTGGTCACCGACCTGTCGCCAGGCAACCCGCAACTGCGGCGGCAGATAGCCCTGCGTTATATGGTCGGCGGCTTGATGCTGCCGATGGAGGAGCTACTGATCACCAACGGCGCCCTGGAGGCGCTGAACCTGTGCCTGCAAGCCGTCACCGAACCCGGCGATCTGGTAGCGATCGAGGCACCTGCGTTCTACGCCTGTCTGCAGGTTCTTGAACGGTTGAAACTCAAGGCCGTGGAAATTCCCGTTCACCCACGCGAAGGCATCGACCTTGGCGTCCTCGCCCAGACACTGGAGCGGCATCCGGTAAAAGCCTGCTGGTGCATGACCAATTTCCAGAACCCGGTGGGCGCCAGCATGCCGGAGGAGAAGAAGAAACAGTTGGTGGAACTGCTGCGTCAGCATCAGGTGCCACTGATTGAAGATGACGTCTACGCCGAACTCTACTATGCCCAACAGGCACCGAAACCAGCCAAGGCGTTCGACACCGATGGCCTGGTGATGCACTGCGGCTCCTTCTCCAAAAGCCTGGCACCGGGGTATCGCATCGGCTGGGTGGCCGCCGGACGCTACGCCCAGAAAATCGAACGGCTCAAGCTGATGACCTCGCTGTGCGCCTCAATGCCGGCGCAGGCAGCCATTGCCGACTACCTGCAGCACGGCGGCTATGACCGCCACCTGCGCAAACTGCGCTATGCCCTGGAAGAACAGCAGAGCGCCATGCTCGCGGCCATTGCCCGGCATTTCCCGGCACAAACGCGGGTCAGCCACCCGGATGGAGGCTACTTCCTGTGGCTGGAATTGCCAGAGCAGATGGACTCCCTGAAGCTCTTTCAGATGGCCTTGGCACAAGGTATCAGCATTGCACCGGGGCCGATTTTCTCAGCCACTCAGCGCTTTCGTAACTGCATACGATTGAACTACGGCAGCCCTTGGACCGAGCAATCGGAAAAGGCCATGGAGACACTGGGGCGAATCGTCCGCTCGTTCTGATCTGCAGGCGCGTCAGCGCCCACCCCCCAACTCGATAAAACTGCCGGTGGCATAGGACGCCTTGTCCGACAGCAACCAGATAATGGCCTCGGCCACTTCTTCAGCCCGCCCGCCGCGCCCCATGGGGAGGCTGGCCTCCAGCGTGCTGACCCGGTCCGGGTCGCCACTGAGCGCGTGGAAATCGGTGTGAATGTAGCCAGGACGCACGGCGTTGACCCGCACACCTTCACTCGCGACCTCCTTGGCCAGCCCCACGGTAAACGTGTCCAGCGCACCTTTGGAGGCGGCATAATCGACATATTCGTTGGGCGAACCGAGCCGGGCGGCCACTGAAGATACGTTCACGATACTGCCCCCCAGCCCGCCATGGCGGGTCGACATGCGCTGCAGCGCATGTTTGGCGCAGAGCATAGGCCCCACCACATTGGTCTTCATCAGCTTGAGCAGACGGAACTCGGACATGTCCTCAAGCCGGCTCGTGTGCCCGATGGTCCCGGCGTTGTTGACCAGCGCCGTCACCCGCCCCAACTCACTGTCGACCCGATGAAACAACTGGATGACTTCATCTTCGACACTGACATCAGCGCGAACGGCAATCGCCTCGGCACCCAACTCACGGACCTCAGCCAACACACGCTCGGCGGCCTCATCGTCGGCGTGATAGTTGATGCAAACCCGATAGCCCTGAAGCGCCGCAAGACGTGCGGTAGCGGCACCGATGCCACGGCTTGCGCCGGTTATGACGATGACTTGCTGCATGAAAACCCCTTGCCCAAATAACCTTTGCTTAATTAAGGCTAACGCCCCGATCAGGCCGCTGACAACACCTTACAAACCTGTAATCCAACGCTCAGCTTTCTGACAGGCCAAACGGGCTAGAATCGAGCCCTCAGCGTGATCGCTGTCTCCCGCTTCGCCACACCGGGGGATGAGCCAGCGGCAACAGGCCACGCTGCACCTGAACGCCAATTCCGCTATTCTGCCGGCTAACCGCTGGGCACTCGAACACACGTGACACACCAGCGTCTGGATCTGGAGATTAACCATGCTGACCAAGAAAATCGCCCTGTTTGGCCTGCTGGCCTTCAGCACCCTGACTCAAGCCGGCCAGACCATTGATGTCTACCGCGACCCCAACTGCGGTTGCTGCAAGGAATGGATCAGCCACCTGCGTGACAACGGTTTCACGGTCAATGACCATGTCGAGCCGAACATGAGCGCGGTCAAGGAACGCCTGGGCGTTGCCCCCCGCCTGGCCTCATGCCACACCGGTGTGATCGACGGCAAGTTCGTCGAGGGCCACGTACCCGCCGAACAGGTCAAACTGCTGGCCAAGCGCTCCGACCTGAAAGGCCTGGCCGTCCCAGGCATGCCAATGGGGTCACCCGGCATGGAAATGGGTGACCACAAAGACGCCTACCAGGTCATCGGCCTGACCAAGGACGGCACTGACGAAGTGATCGCCACGTACTGATCGCGTGTTCATGCTCAGCCACTGGGGGCTGTTTCTCAGTGCTTTTGCGGCAGCGACGCTGCTGCCCATGCAGTCCGAAGCCGTATTGGTGGGCTTGCTGATTGGCGAGCCCGATGCGGTGCTCAGCCTGCTACTGATTGCCACACTCGGTAATGTGCTGGGTTCGATCGTCAACTGGTTGCTGGGCCGCGGTATCGAACAGCTACGCGACAAACGCTGGTTTCCGTTCAAGCCCGAGCAACTGGACAAGGCCCAGCAGCGCTACCAGCGTTACGGTCAATGGTCGCTGTTGCTGAGCTGGATGCCGGTGATCGGCGACCCGCTGACCCTGATTGCCGGGGTAATGCGTGAGCCGTTCTGGCGCTTCCTGTTACTCGTCAGTGTGGCCAAGGGTGGTCGCTACCTGATACTTGCGCTGCTCACCCTTGGCTGGATACACCGTTGATACTGGCACCGCACTAGCCCCAGATCTGCTCCTCTGTCCAGCCCAGTTCGGCAAAGTCCTGAGCCCTTAGCTCAGACTCCTGCGCACAGAAAAACTCATCGAGTTGCGGCGGCGGTACTTCGGTTTCGGCAAGCATCGCGTGCACCTGGCCACGGTGGTGGATCTGGTGCTGAAACAGGTGCGCCAGCAGACGCAAGCGCTGCTCGCACTGCACACGATCAGGCCGCACAATGCTGACTTCGCGCTGCAATTGATGATCGTGCAACTGGCTGCAGTAGGCGATCAGCCGATGATCGACCTGCGCCTGCTCGCGCTGCAACTGGTCACAGCTCTCAAACGCCTCCAGTGGCTCGAAGAGCCCTTCTGCCTCGCTGTCCGGTGGCTCACCACGGTGCTCACACTCCAAGGCCTGAAGGTAGAACGTGTCGACCTGCAGAATGTGCTCAAGCGTTGCCTTGATCGATGGAAAAAAACCGCAGCGTGGTGCGACGAAATCATCCTGAGTCAATTGCTGACAGGCTTTGTACAAGCGGTGATTGGCCCAGGCATTGTTGTAGGCCATGGTCAGCAGGTGGTGCGACAGTGGCTCGGCCATGATCGGCTCCTCAGCAGAAGCGTTGCAGTTGCATCTCCCGCAAGCGACTCAACGTACGCCGGAACGGGAACTCGAGATACCCTTGAGTGTAGAGCGCTTCCAGCGGTACCTGCGCCTCCAGGTACAACGCCACCCGACGGTCGTAACATTCATCGACCAATGCAATGAAACGCCGCACACCATCATCCTGCACCGATAACTGTGGCAACTCGCGGTCACCTGCAGCAACCCGCTCAACCCCGTCCTCAGTGCCCCGGGCAATTTTTGCCGGGCGCTGAGCCGCGCCGAGGGCAGGCACCTCGCCAAGCAGAATCGCCTGGAAGCGGTCGCACAAGGCCATGAATTCCGGCGCGGCCATCGGCTGCTCGCACAGGTCGGCGTAGCGACACCAGAGCACCTGGTCGCTGCGCTGCACTACCTGCACGCTACGGTGCTCTACGCGCAGGGGTTCGGCTGACCATTGGGCATCACCACAGAGGCTCGCAAACACTGCCCCCAGCACACTGCTCTCGCCAGGCTGGCGTACCCAATAGCGCTGCTTGGCCACCCCAGGGTGCAGGCGGTGATCCTGCCCACCGTCCACAGCGACGACCTGCATATGCTGCTCGATCGCCGCGATGGCCGGCAGAAAGCGCTCACGGTTGAAGCCATCATGGTAGAGCTGCTGCGGTGGCTGGTTAGAGGTGGCAACGATGACCACCCCCTCATCGAACAGCACCTGGAACAGTCCACCCAGAATGATCGCATCACCAATATCGTTGACGAACAACTCGTCGAAGCAGAGCACCCGGATCTCGTCAGCCAAGGCGCGCGCCAAGGCCCGTAGCGGATCAGCCGTACCGTTGAGCTGGAACAGACGCTGGTGCACCCAACGCATGAAGTGGTGAAAATGCTGGCGCCGTGCCGGCTGCTTCAGGCTGCGATGAAACTGGTCCATCAGCCAGGTTTTGCCACGCCCCACCGGCCCCCACAGGTAGACGCCACGTGCTGACGCACCCTGCTCTACAGCGTCGAAACAGGCTTGCAGGGCTGTCGCCGCCTGCAGTTGGGCTGCATCGGCGACAAAGCCTTTACAGGCGACCGCCTGTTGGTAGAACTGCAACGGTGAAGCTTCGCTGAAGCCAGACATCAGGAGCGTCTCAGGCAAAACGCCAAGCCTACCGCCGGGCAGTGCCTGAGCGCCAGCCTTCCCCTGCCCTCAGTGCAGTTACGGTGCACGAATGGAGTCGCGCGGCGGACGCGAAGGCTCCAGATTCGGCACCTGCTGTTCCCGGCGCAGGTTATCGCCATTACCGATGCCCCGGTTTTCCAGGGTAGGCGGGCGCGGATTGGGTTGGGTAGACGGCCCAGGAACTGGCGGCATGGCCGGCACGCTACCTTGTCGACTGTTCGGGTTGGCTCTGCGGATCGGGCTGTTATAAGGGTTATCGGGTTGCGCAGCCAGGTACAACGGAGCAGCCGGTTGCGCCTGCGCTGTTGCCGCCAGCAGCAGACTCAAGCCAAGTACCTGCACGCCTAGCCATGATGTGTTCATCGAATCACCTCCACAACGCATTGCGCCCAATCGTTGGATAGCCCGGAACACTACAGGTTCAGCGACAAACCTGTGGTTTGCTGTTCACATCAGCTACCACCACCCCGGTGTATTTGCCACACTGAGCCTGTGCCCTATTACCGAGGACTGCCCATGTTCCGTACCTTGCGTCAAACCTTGAGCGTGCTGCTGATCCTGGCCTTGAGCGCGTGCGCGCTGTTTCAGGGGCGTGACCCGGTAAACATCAGCGTAATCGGTATCGAACCGCTACCGGGACAAGAGCTTGAACTGCGCATGGCCGTCAAACTGCGTATCCAGAACCCCAACGAAACCCCTATCAACTACAACGGCATTGCCCTGAACCTTGAGGTCAATGGTCAACCACTGGCAGCCGGGGTCAGCAATCAGCGCGGCAGCGTTGCCCGCTACAGCGAGGACATACTGGTGGTACCGGTGAGCATCACCGCCTTTTCCATGCTGCGCCAGGCGTATGGATTAGGTCAGGCGCGCAGCCTCGATGGCCTGCCGTACGAGTTACGCGGCAAACTGGCCAGCGGGCCACAGGGTACGGTGCGCTTTACCAACCGCGGGCGCCTGAACCTGCCAGAACCCACAAGCAGTGTCTGGTAGCCGTAGGCTTTGCAAGGTTGTAGAGACGGCTGTCGCCAACGTCAGCGTGACGCAGCCATCAGCTTGTTGACTTCACTGCGCACCATGTTGGCGTATTCGGGCGGCGACATGCTGTCCAGCTCCGTACGCACCCACTCGGCCCACTTGCCCTTGCGGCGTGGCTTTTCGCCGATCAGTCGTGCAGCCTCGCCCTTGGCTTTGCCCAGGCTGGTCTGCCAGAGTTCGAACAGCCGGGACTTCTCGTCTTCGATCTGTGCCCGTTCGGCAAAACTCTTGTTGGCCAGATTGAAACTCATGAGGACTTCCTACCGCTTGAAAATGGGCGTTATCTTACACTGTAGCCGCTGGCGTCGGCCAAACCCCTGCAACTTTCCGCGACGCCAGCATCCATTGATCAATGTTCACCAAAATAGAGGAAGCGTTCATGGCCAGGAAAATCACTGTGCAAGCCGATACCGAGCAGATCAAGGATCAGGCCTTCAGTGAGTTGCAGGCGCTGATTGAAGAATCGGAAAGGCTGCTGAGAGACAGCGCCACGCTGGTTGGCGAAGAGGCCGAGACCTTGCGAACCCAGGTCGGCCAGAAACTCAAGCAGGCGCGCCATGCGATGAACGCTGTCGGTGAGCGTGCGAAACCGGTCGTCGAAGCGACTGAAACCTACATCGGTGGCCACCCTTGGCAGACCGTAGCGATTTCGGCCGGGGTCGGCCTGATCGTCGGCCTGCTGCTGGGACGTCGCGGTTAACGCCTGCAAGCAACAACTGCGCGACCGTCAGGGCCCGCGCAGTTGCAGCGGGTCGACCTGTGCACAGGCAATCGCCATGCCCACCAACTCCGGCAGGTGTTCGGCCTGCATACGCTTCATGACCCGAGAGCGGTACAAGTCGACCGTCTTCACACTGACAGCCAACTGCTCAGCAATTTCCCGGTTGGTAAACCCTTGCACCAACGGCAGGAACACATCACGTTCACGCGGGGTAAGGCTGTCAATGCGTGCCTGCACCGCATCACGCTGACTGCTGCCAGCCTGCGCCCGGTGAGAGCGCCCCAGGGCATCTTGAACGCTGTCCAGCAACAACTGATCGTTATAGGGCTTTTCGATAAAATCACAGGCCCCGGCCTTGAAGGCTCGTACCACGATCGGCACATCGGCATGGCCGCTGAGAAAGATGATGGGCAAATCGAGCCCACGCGCCCGCAAGGCTTCCTGCACGCTTAGCCCGCCCATACCTGGCATTCGCACATCAAGCAGCACACACGCTGGCAGACACGCGTCACAGGCATCCAGAAAGGCCTGGCCACTGGTGAACGGCAGTGCCTGAAGGCCCACCGACTCCAACAGCCAGACCGTGGAATCGAGCATGCCCTGATCGTCATCGACCACGTAAACCTTCGGTTCCTGCATCAAGACCTCTTGTTCAGACAGTAGCTGCCGGCGCCAGCCGACAACACAGAATCAATCCGCCGCCATCGCCCGGACTGGCCTGCAGCGTTCCACCAAAACCCTCGACGATACTGCGGCTCATGCTCAAACCCAAGCCAAGCCCCTCCGGCTTGCTGGTATTGAACGGGGTGAAGATGCCGTCGAGCCGCTCCGCAGCCACACCCGGCCCCTGGTCGCACACCCGGATCGTCAACCACCCTGCCTCTAGCACAGCACTCAGCAGCACATGAGAAGGCCGCCCGGGCTGTTGCTCGCGGTTAGCCTCGAACGCATTGCGCAGCAAATTGAGCAAGACCTGCTCAAGGAGGATTCGGTCGGCGTAAACCGGCGGCAGATTGTGCGCCATACGCTGGTCGATCGTCACCTGTGCTTGATTGGCTTCCCACGCACACAAGCGCACGGCTTCACGGGCAACCTCGGCGATATGCAAGGCTTGCAGGCGGCGCGGCTCCTTGCGCAAAAAGGCACGCAGGCGCTTGATCACTTCAGCCGCATGAGTGGCCTGTTCATTGATCCGCTGCAAGCCCTGGGCTACACGCTGCACAGCCTTGGGGTCGTGCTCCAGTGTCTGCAGATAGCGCTGACTGGCACTGGCGTAATTCACCACGGCGGCCAGCGGCTGGTTGATCTCATGGGCGATCCCCGACGCCAGCTCACCCAGGGTGACCAAGCGCGCAGTATGCGCCAGTTCGTCCTGATGTCGACGCTGCTGAGCTTCGCGCAGTTCGCGCTCCGTCATGTCCCGCGCCACCAGCGAGTAATAGCGCTCACCGCCGTTGGCACGATGAGCCAACAGTACCAGCGACACCGGAAACAGGCTGCCGCCGCCGCAAGGCTTGAAGGTCGCTTCGCACTGCCAGACGCCCTCGCGTTCGGCCTGTTGCCAACCTTCAGCATCCAGGCGCTGCACGGCCTCATCATCGAGCACATCACGAAGGCCCGGGGCCACCTGCTGCTCAACCAGCCCCAGTGCACGCCGTGCCGAACGATTGAGGTAGGTGAGTTGCCCCGCCGGGTCGGTAAACAACACCAGATCCGTGTTGGCTTCTACCACCTCGGCCAGTCGTCGCAAGTTCTCCTGAGCCTCAACACGAAGGGTAATCTCACGGGAAACACTGATCACTTCCACCACCGCGCCGGTGTAGGTTTCCCGGATCGCCCGGCTGGCAATCTCAAACCATCGGTAATGGCCATCCCGGTGGCGAACACGACAGGTCATGGTCTGATAACCATCCTGCTCCAGTGCCTCGCCAGCCTGGGGTAGCGACTGCAAGCAGTCATGAGGATGAAACAGGCTCTGCACGGCAACACCACGCAGCTCTTCAGGCCAGTAACCGAGCAAACGGTAGGATGCCGGCGACGCATCAAGGAAACACCCATCGGGCGTGTGCCGAGAAATCAGATCGGTAGTGTTCTCGGTAATCAGCCGATAGAGCCGTCGAGCCTGGCTGGCATCGCGCACGCTCTGGCGCTCGGCGGTCGCGTCACGGCAGCGGGCGATCACCTGACGGCAATCATCTGAAGGGATCAGCGTCCATAGCAGAATACGCTCGCCAACCTGCGCTTCTACCTCGGCAATGGCCCGATCCTGAAACAGGCAGGCCTGGATCAAGGCGGCGTAGTTGGAGGGCAGCACCGTCGCCGGGGAGCGCCCCTGGGCCAGCGCCTCAAACGCCGGATTAGCGCTGAGCAGCCGCGCCGCTGCATCGAGTATGAGCGTAGGCTGAGGGTCCTTGGCAAACAAGACAGTCGTCGATAGCGTCAAGAATAGGTCCGTTTTTTATAGTATAAGTACCATATTGCTATAGTCTAGCTTCCATATACTATGGCGTTTCGAGTAAAAAATGCGACACCCAGCGGGCCACGATCTCGCTGTAGAAACCTGATCAGAGCTAACAATCAGCCAACGGGGGTTTCAGTTCGCCAAGCGCGGCTGCCTCCTGCACAGGACACTGTCATGTCGATCTACGAACAAGGCCTCGCGCCCGCCTCTGTCAATCACACTGCCCTTACTCCCCTGAGTTTCATCGAGCGCACGGCCGCTGTCTATGGGCAATATCCTGCCGTCATCCATGGCTCGATCCGCCGTAACTGGCAAGACACGTATGCACGGTGCCGACGCCTTGCCAGCGCCCTGGCCGGCCGTGGCATCGGAAAAGGCGACACCGTTGCCGTCATGCTGCCCAACATTCCGGCAATGCTGGAGGCACACTTCGGCGTGCCAATGATCGGCGCCGTACTGAACACCCTTAACGTGCGCCTGGATCACGAGGCCATCGCGTTCATGCTTGAGCATGGCGAAGCCAAGGTACTGATCACCGACCGCGAGTTCCACTCGGTGATCACCGCAGCACTGGCCCTGCTGAAGAACCCACCCCTGGTCATTGACGTTGATGACCCGGAATATGGCGAAGGCTGTGCGGTCAGTACGCTGGATTACGAGGCCTTCCTCGCTGAAGGCGACCCGGAGTATGACTGGACCTGGCCGGAAGACGAATGGCAGGCCATCTCGCTCAACTACACATCCGGTACTACCGGCAACCCCAAAGGCGTGGTTTACCACCATCGGGGCGCCTACCTGAACTCGCTGGGCAACCAGATCACCTGGGCAATGGGCAACCACCCGGTCTACCTCTGGACCCTGCCGATGTTCCACTGCAACGGTTGGTGCTATCCGTGGATCGTCACTGCCCTGGCCGGCACCCATGTATTCCTGCGCCGGGTAGACCCACAGAAAATCCTGACCATGATTCGCGAGCATCAGGTCACTCACCTGTGCGGTGCCCCCATTGTGCTCAACGCACTGATCAACATGCCCGACACGGCCAAAGCCGCCATTGACCACCCCGTCAATGCCATGGTTGCCGGCGCAGCGCCACCGGCCAAGGTCATTGGCGCGGTCGAGGAAATGGGCATCAAGGTGACGCACGTCTACGGCCTGACTGAAGTGTATGGCCCGGTCACCGTGTGTGCCTGGCATAGCGAGTGGGACGAAAAGCCACTGTATGAGCGCGCCCGCATCAAGTCACGCCAGGGCGTTCGCTACGTCACGCTTGAAGGCCTGATGGTCGCCGACCCACAAACCTTGGAGCCTGTACCGCGTGATGGCAACACCATCGGCGAGATCTTCATGCGCGGTAACACCGTCATGAAAGGCTACCTGAAAAACCCGACTGCCACTGCCGAGGCGTTCCGTGGCGACTGGTTCCACACCGGCGACCTCGCCGTCTGGCACCCAGACGGCTATGTCGAGATCAAGGACCGGTTGAAAGACATCATTATCTCGGGCGGCGAAAACATCTCGACCATCGAGGTTGAAGACACGCTGTACCGCCACCCATCGGTACTTGAAGCCGCGGTGGTCGCTCGTCCCGATGAAAAATGGGGTGAAACCCCGTGCGCCTACATCACCCTGAAAGGCCACTGCCAGGACACCACCGAAGACGAGATCATCGCCTTCTGCCGCGAGCACCTGGCCGGTTTCAAATTGCCGAAGACGGTGATTTTCAGTGAGCTGCCAAAGACCTCAACCGGCAAGATTCAAAAGTACTTGCTGCGTGACTGGGCAAAAGCGCTCTGATCCCTATCCACCCGATTTCTGCGAGACCCGCGATGCCTGAGTTCAATGCACCACTGCGCGACATGCGCTTCGTCCTTCATGAGGTTTTCCAGGGCCCTGCCCTCTGGGCCCGCCTGCCAGCACTGGCCGGCGCGGTCGATGCAGAGACTGCCGATGCGATCCTCGAGGAGGCGGCGAAGATTACCGGCCAGTTGATTGCCCCGCTCAACCGCAGTGGCGATGAGGAGGGTGTCGGCTTCGAGGCAGGCGCTGTGACTACACCGCAAGGCTTCAAAGAAGCCTGGCAGACCTACCGCGACGGCGGCTGGGTAGGCCTGGCCGGGAACCCGGCGTATGGCGGCATGGGCATGCCGAAGATGCTGGCCGTGCAGTTTGAGGAAATGCTGTATGCCGCCAACTGCAGTTTCAGCCTTTACTCGGCCTTGAGTGCCGGCTGCTGCCTGGCCATTGACGCTCACGCCAGCGAAGCCCTGAAAGCCACCTACCTGCCGCCGCTCTACAGCGGCGAATGGGCTGGCACCATGTGCCTGACCGAGCCTCATGCCGGTACTGACCTGGGCATCATCCGCAGCAAGGCTGAACCTCAGGCCGATGGCAGCTACGCCATCAGCGGCACCAAGATCTTCATCACCGGTGGCGATCAGGACCTGACCGAGAATATCGTTCACCTGGTACTGGCCAAGTTGCCCGATGCCCCGGCTGGGCCAAAAGGCATCTCACTGTTCCTGGTGCCCAAACGCCTGGTTAACGCTGATGGCAGCCTGGGTGCAACCAACGCCGTCAGTTGTGGCTCGGTAGAGCACAAGATGGGCATCAAGGCCTCCGCGACCTGCGTCATGAACTTCGACGGAGCGATTGGTTACCTGGTCGGTGAAGAAAACCGTGGCCTGGCCGCCATGTTCACCATGATGAACTACGAGCGTCTGTCCATCGGTATCCAGGGCATCGGCTGCGCCGAAGCCTCATACCAGAATGCCGCCACCTACGCCCGCGACCGCCTGCAAAGCCGCGCCGCCGGAGGCCCGCAGGCGAAAGACAAGATTGCCGACCCGATCATCGTTCACCCGGATGTACGGCGCATGCTGCTGACCATGCGCGCACTGACCGAAGGTGGTCGCGCCTTCGCCACCTACGTCGGCCAGCAACTGGACATCAGCAAATACGGTGAAGACGCGGCCGAGTGTGATTCTGCACAGCGCCTGGTCGCACTGCTGACTCCCGTAGCCAAGGCGTTCTTCACCGACACCGGCCTGGAAAGCTGCGTACTGGGCCAGCAAGTGTTTGGTGGGCACGGCTATATCCGCGAGTGGGGCCAGGAGCAGTTGGTACGTGATGTGCGGATCGCACAAATCTACGAGGGTACCAACGGCATCCAGGCACTGGACTTGCTCGGTCGCAAGGTAGTTGCCGATGGCGGCCAGTCGCTGGCGATCTTCGCCCGGGAAATTCGCGCCTTCTGTGAGACCGCGGCACCGTTCAGCGAGCCATTGCTGCAAGCCTTGGCCCAACTGGAAAGTACCAGCCAGTGGCTTTGCCAGCAGGCCGTCAAGGACCCGAATGCGGTGGGTGCAGCGTCGGTTGAATACCTGCATATGTTTGGCTATGTGGCCTACGCCTACATGTGGTCGCGAATGGCAGCCACCGCACACGAGAACCGTGCGCAGGACCCGGCCTTCTATCAGGCCAAGCTCGCCACCGCAGCGTTCTACTTTGAGCGCCTGCTGCCACGCGTGCTCTCGCTGCACGCCAGCATTCGCGCTGGCAGCACGACGCTCTACACGCTGTCCGCCGAGCAGTTCTAAGGCGGGCCACCAACGGGGCCTTGGTGCGCAGGTACCAAGGCCCCGTTGTCTTGTCTGAAAGAGACGTCCATTTGATTGCCCGCTGTATCACGCGCAAGAATGATGGTCCGTCGCGTTCGACCTACAGCACCATGGCCGCCACCCAGCCAAAGGCCAACAGCGGCAAATTGTAGTGAATAAAGGTTGGAACCACCGTGTCCCAGATATGGTGATGCTGACCATCGACGTTCAACCCGGAGGTTGGCCCCAGGGTCGAATCCGACGCAGGCGAACCGGCATCACCCAGCGCGCCAGCGGTGCCAACAATGCACACGGTAGCCACAGGATCGAAGCCCAACTGCACGCACAGAGGGACGAAGATCGCCGCCAGGATCGGTACGGTCGAAAACGACGAGCCGATGCCCATGGTGACCAGCAGACCAACCAGCAGCATCAGTAATGCACCGACCCCTTTACTGTGATTGATCCAGACCGCCGATGCCTCGACCAGTGTTTTCACCTCGCCTGTGGCCTTCATTACCTCGGCAAAACCCGACGCCGCAATCATGATGAAACCAATCATGGCCATCATTTTCATGCCTTCGGTAAACAGACCGTCAGTCTCCTTCCAGCGGACAATGCCCGACAGCGAGAAAATCAGGAACCCGGCCATGGCACCGATGATCATTGAGTCCAGCCATAACTGGATAATGAACGCGGCAGCGATGGCACAGCCGGCTACCAGCAGTGTCAGCGGGTTGTAACGTACTGCGACCTGCTCGACCTGCTCGATCTTTTCCAGGTCATAGGCGCGTTTTTTTCGATAGCTGAAGAACACCGCCAGCAACAGGCCAAAAAGCATGCCGGCCGCCGGAATGGCCATGGCATGGGTCACGTTGACGCCACTCACATCCACACCACTGCGGCTGACATTCGCCAACAGAATTTCATTAAGGAAAATGTTGCCGAAACCAACAGGCAGGAACATGTAGGGCGTGATCAAGCCAAAGGTCATGACGCAGGCCACCAACCGACGATCAATCGACAACCGGGTCAGCACATACAACAGTGGCGGCACCAGCAGTGGAATAAACGCGATATGGATCGGCAGAATGTTCTGCGAAGAAATGGCCACCACCAGTAGCAGTGAAATCAGCAGCCATTTGACCTTGCCGCCTTCATTGCCACGCTGTTGATCGAACATTGCCAGCGCCCGGTCTGCCAGTGCGTGCGCCAACCCCGACTTGGCAATGGCCACGGCAAATGCCCCGAGCAATGCATAGGACAGTGCTACCGTTGCACCACCGCCCAGGCCACCGTTGAACGCCTTCAAGGTGCCCTCGATACCAAGACCACCTGCCAGCCCGCCGGCCAAGGCACCGATGATCAGCGCAATCACCACATGCACGCGGGACAGGCTCAATATCAGCATGATGCCGACCGCGGCAATTACTGCATTCATTCCAGAGACCTCTTGAAAACCAGACAAAAAGCGTGCGCTTCGGCAACGGGATGGCCCGGCCGAACGAATTAGTATTTTTATGGAGGGCGCACACTCTGAAGCAGAGACCCCGCCTTGTCAAAGCAGGGGCCCCGCACGGGGTCGCCTGAACATCCGAAAGTGACGCTTTTCAATTGAGCGTTTAAATAAAGAAACAGTATTGGCGGCCGTTACAGTCGATAGCCTCAATCATTTTTGATTCAAAGGACTTCGCCATGTCGCTCAGACAACTTTCCATTCAATGGAAAATCACCCTGCTGGCCGGACTTTGCCTCGCGAGCATTGTCACCCTGCTGGTAGGCCTTTCGTTGTACCGCATGGAACACAACTCCGACCTGGTCAAGGCCAGCAGCATGCAGATGCTGACTGAAGCTGCGCAGGCCCGCATCGAGTCTCAGGGCGAAGTCCAGGCCTCAAGCATCCGTCGTCAATTCATGGACGCCTACCAGTACGGTGCCGGCTTCGCCCGCCAGGTCCTGTTCCTGCGCGAGCAGTCCGAAAAGCGCTTCCTGGATGCGTTCGACCTGCGTGAAGACATGACCCGCCAAGTGCGCTCGGCATTGCAGGCCAACCCCGAACTGCTGGGCCTGTCGCTAGTCTTCGACCCCAATGCACTGGATAACAAAGACGCCCTGTTCATTGGCCAGAAGGACTTGGGCAGTAACGAAACAGGTCGTTTTGCGCTGTACTGGTCACAGCCGACACCAGGCAATCTGGTGTCCATGGCATTGCCCGAACATGACATCAACGACACCAGCGTCGGCCCGAGCGGGGAACCCGCCAACACCTGGTTCGCCTGCCCACGCAGCACTCGCCAGCCATGCGTGGTTGAACCGTACTTTTATGAGATCAACGGTCAACAGGTGCTGATGACCAGCATCGTCTACCCGCTGATCGTGGCCGACAAGGTCGTTGCCTCTCTCTCCGTCGACATCAATCTCAACAGCCTGCAAGGGCTCAGCCAGCAAGCCAGCCGCAGCCTGTATGAAGGCCGTACCCAGGTCGGGATCCTCAGCCCAGTCGGCCTGCTGGCAGGCTACAGCCCTGACGCGAGCAAACTGGCCCAGCGCTTTGAACAGGTCGACAGCGCCAACGGCGCCGAACTGGTTCGCCTGCTGGCCGATACCAGCGCCATGCACAGCATCCACCACAACAACCGCTTGAAGGTACTGGCATCGTTTGCCCCCATCCCAGGCGCCAAGTCATGGGGCGTATTACTGGATGTGCCTGAAAGCGCACTGACAGGCCCGGCCGAAGCACTTAAAGCGGAGCTGGATCAACGCAACACCAGCGGCACCTTGATCGAGCTGGGGCTTGGCCTGCTGGCGGCACTGGTGGGCCTGCTACTCGTCTGGTTGATGGCCCGCAGCGTCACCCGCCCTATCCTCAGTGTTGCAGCGATGCTCAAGGACATTGCCAGTGGCGAAGGCGACCTGACCCGCCGCCTGAACTACGACAAACGTGACGAGCTGGGTGAGTTGGCCGGTTGGTTCAACCGTTTCCTGGACAAGTTGCAGCCGACCATTGCAGAGGTCAAACAGTCGGTTCAGGCAGCCCGTAATACTGCCGACCAGTCTTCGGCGATTGCCAGCCAGACCAGTGCCGGCATGGAACAGCAGTACCGCCAGGTCGACCAGGTGGCTACCGCCTCCCACGAGATGAGTGCCACCGCGCAGGACGTCGCTCGCAGCGCAGCACAAGCCGCTCAAGCGGCCCGCGAGGCGGATCAGGCCACCCGCCAGGGCCTGGCAGTTATCGACCTGACAACCAGCAGCATCGACACCCTGGCGGCCGATATGAGCTCCGCCATGCGTCAAGTCGAAGGCCTGGCCGAAAACAGTGAAAAGATTGGTTCGGTGCTGGAAGTGATTCGCTCGATCGCCGAGCAGACCAACCTGCTGGCCCTGAACGCGGCCATCGAGGCGGCCCGGGCGGGTGAAGCCGGTCGTGGCTTCGCCGTTGTCGCTGATGAAGTGCGCAACCTGGCGCGACGCACTCAGGAGTCGGTCGAAGAAACCCGTCAGGTCATCGAACAGCTCCAGGCCGGTACGCACGACGTGGTGGGCGCGATGGACAGCAGCCACCGCCAGGCCCAGGGCAGCGTCGAACACGTCAGCCAAGCCGTCATCGCCCTGCGCCAGATCGGTGATGCCGTCACGGTCATCACCGACATGAACCTGCAGATTGCCAGCGCGGCCGAGGAGCAAAGTGCGGTAGCCGAAGAGATCAACAACAACGTCGCAACCATTCGCGACGTTACCGAATCGTTGGCCGGTCAGGCCAATGAGTCGGCACGGGTCAGCCAGTCACTCAACAGCCTGGCCAACCAGCAGCAAGGCCTGATGGATCAGTTCCGGGTGTGACAACCTACCCCGTAGCGGCTGCCCAGCCGCTACGGGGCGACCTGCCGCTTGCCTTGGCGTGGCAACTCAATACTGACACGCAATCCTCCCATGGGACTGTCCTGCAAGCTCATGCGCCCGCCCCAGGCGTCGACGATATCGCGCACAATGCCCAACCCCAGGCCATGACCATCGACCTGCTCGTCCAACCGAGCACCGCGGTTTAACACCTCGTCACGCAAATGTTCCGCGATACCCGGGCCATCGTCGTCGACCCACAGCACATAACCCTCGGCACACTCCTGAATAGTGACGCACACCTCTGCGAAAGCCCACTTGCAGGCGTTGTCCAGAAGGTTGCCGAGAAGCTCCAACAAGTCTTCACGGTCCCAGGGCAAGAGCAGGCCCGGCGCCGAGACATGATTGAGGATAAGCGCCTGGCCATGAATCATGTTCAAGGTAGAAAGCAGCCCCGGCAGTTCGGCATCACAATCGAACTGGGCCCCTGGCAAGGCATCACCCGCCAACCTTGCACGGTTCAGTTCCCGCCCCAACCGTTGCTGAATCTGCTCAAGTTGCTCACGCAGCTGCTCACGGATTTCGGGGTGATCGTTGAGCTTCTCGCTGGAGGCCAGGCTGAGCAACACCGCGAGGGGCGTCTTGAGCGCATGCCCAAGGTTTCCCAAGGCATTTCGTGAGCGCCTGAGGCTGTCTTCAGTGTGGGCCAGCAGGTGGTTGATCTGCGCAACCAGAGGCTCCAGCTCTGTCGGCACTTGCGTATCGAGCTGAGAGCGCTTGCCCTGCTGGAGCTGGGCAATCTGTTCGCGCGTACGCTCCAGAGGCCGCAGGGATCGGGTAACGGTTATTCGCTGAAGTATCAGGATCAGCAACAGGGCTATCAGCCCCATTCCCAATCCGATCTGCTGCATGCGCCGAAAGCCATCGCGTACGGGGGTGTAGTCTTGCGCCACGCTGATGGAGATCAGTTGGCCCAGGCGTCGATAGTCTGCACGCAGTACCAGCAGTTGCTGCCCCTCAGGGCCAAGCTGCAGCCCCGCGTGCAAGCCAGGAGTTTTCGGCATGGGCATGTCCATGTCCCACAGGGACCGGGACCTCCAGCTGCCGCCCTCGAAATCAACGCGGAAGTAATAGCCGGAAAATGGTCGTTTGTATGCAGAGGATACCCGTCGCTCATCCAGCTCCAGGCCGGACTGGCCGCGCCCCAATGCAACCAGAAGGTTCTCACTCTCTTTGCGCAACCCGGTTTCCAGGTAGCGTTGCAGCCCGACCTCGAACAACCACAAACTCAGCTGAGCCAGCACCAACCCCACGACGACCAATACGCCAACCAGGCCGAGGCTCAAACGCGCCTGAATCGACTTCACTGCCCCACTCCACCGAAGCGGTAGCCTTGGCCACGGCGGGTTTCGATCACACTGCGACCGAGCTTGCGACGCAGGTGATTGACATGAACCTCCAGAACATTGGAGTCGCGCTCGGTTTCACCATCGTAGAGGTGCTCAGCCAGGTGGCTCTTCGAGAGGATCTGCTGAGGGTGCAGCATAAAGTAGCGTAACAACCGAAACTCAGCCGCCGTCAGTTGCACGTCTTCACCATTGCGCGTCACGCACTGGCGACCTTCATCCAGGTGCAAACCCGCCGACTCCAGCTTTGGCTGGTTGGCCAGGCCACGCGCACGACGCAACAACGACTGAATGCGCAGTTGCAGTTCTTCGGGGTGAAAAGGCTTGGTCAGGTAATCATCGGCTCCTGCCTTGAGCCCTTCAATACGCTCAGCCCAGGAATCGCGGGCCGTCAGGATCAGAACAGGCGTAGCCAGCCCGCCGGAACGCCACTGTGCCAGAACCTCAAGCCCAGGCAGCCCGGGTAGGCCAAGATCCAGAATGATCGCGTCATAGGGCTCGCTCGCGCCTTGATACACCGCATCACGCCCGTCAGCCAGCCAATCGACTGCGTAGCCCTGACGCTGTAGACCCGCAGTCAGCTCATCGGCCAGCGGAACATTGTCCTCGACCAGTAGCAAACGCATCAGTCGTCTTCCTCATCTTTGAGCAGCGCACCGGTGGCCGCATCGAGTTTGATTTCACGCACGACACCTTCGGTGGTCAGCAATTCCACTTCATAGACATACTGGTTGTGTTTCTCCTCCAACTCGGCCTCCAACAACTTCGCCCCGGGATGTCGGCCCAGGGCTTGTTGCATCAGTTGCTCGAGCGGCAGGATGACGCCTTGCTGGCGTAGATGCAGGGCTTCATCCTGATCAAAGTCACGGGCCAGCACTTGCGCGCAGTACGCTGACAGTATGAGCAGCAGCGCCAAGCCCGTTCGAGAAACGTGTTTCATCACTTGTCCTGATGGTCCTTGAGGACTGCACCGGTAGTTGCATCCAGGTCCACATCCCACTCTATGTTCTGGGCATCACGCAGTTCGACCTTATAGATGTAACGGCCGTAGGCGTCTTCCAGTTCAGTGTCCGTCACCGTTGCACCTGGGTGCTTGGCCAAGGCGGCAGCGTTGAGCTTCTCGAAGGACTGAATCTTGTTCTCCTGAACCAGCTTCATCGCTTGGTCCGGCCCCAGGTCTTTCGCCATGGCAATGTTGGCGGTCAAGGCAAGGGCAGCGGTGGCGAACAGGGCAGTCAACGTTTTCATAGTGCATCTCCATTAAGGTTAATCTTGTCCACGGGGAGCAGAATAACGAACTGGACTTAATTCAAACTGAAAATGGCTGGCCCCATGATAGCGCAGCACTACCCCGCTAATGCCTGGCGTTTTCTATAATCAGCGCCTCTGACTGCGAGGTCCGTATGAGTGCGATCCATATCAAGTATCCGGCGCTAACCTTCAAAGCAGGCACGCAAGCCTTTGCCAGGTTACGTCAGCGCCCCTTGCAGGCAGCAGATGTGGGCATCGTGCCCGGCGCTGCGGGTGGCCCGAAAGCACTCGGTATTCAGGGCCTTGATCTGGCATTGTTCGGGCAATGGCTACCTTCAGCCCCGCGTGAGCGGTCATTGATCGGCGCTTCTATTGGCTCCTGGCGCTTCGCCAGTGCCTGCATCCCCCAGCCTGCGCAAGCGCTACGCCGTCTAGGAGCGCTGTACACAGCCCTGGACTTTCCAAAAGGTGTAACCCAGGAGAACGTCAGCCTGAGTTGCCATCGAATGCTTGATGAGCTGCTTGAAGGACGCGATGCACAAATCCTCGACAATCCGCTCTATCGACTGAATATCATGCTGGTCAAGAGCCATGGCTTGCTCGCGCACGATCAGCGCGCTCGATTGGGCGTAGGGCTATCCGCTGTGATTGCCGACAATCTACTCGGGCGCTCGCGCTTGGCTCGGCATTTTGAACGGATCATCCTCCATGATGCCCGCCTTACTCCGCCTCTACAGCCACTGAACGACTTTCCGTCACGGTTGCTGCCGCTGAGTACCACCAATCTACGCCAAGCCCTGCTGGCTTCTGGCTCGATTCCGATGGTGATGGAAGGTGTACGCGACATACCAGGTGTCGGCCGCGGGACCTTTCGCGATGGTGGCCTACTCGACTACCACCTCGACCTACCCTACAACGGTGACGACATAGTCCTGTACCCGCACTTCACTGATAAGGTTGTACCTGGCTGGTTCGACAAAGCCCTGCCTTGGCGGCGAGGCAATGCCGAGCATCTGAAAAATGTGCTGTTAGTGGCACCTTCAGCGCAGTACCTGGCCAGCCTGCCATACGGCAAATTACCCGATCGCAGTGATTTCAAACGTTTCATCGGTGATACCACCGCGCGACAACGCTACTGGCACAAGGCAATGGCTGAAAGCCAACGTCTGGGTGACGAGTTTCTTGAATGGGTAGAAACCGGCAAGCTGCATGAGCGTCTGCAACCACTGCACTAGCCTTGCTGTTAAACTGCTCGCCAGCATCGCTTCTAAGAGTTATAGACACCGTGGAAATTTTCAAAGAATTCACGTTCGAATCCGCCCACCGCCTGCCGCACGTACCCGACGGGCATAAGTGCGGGCGCCTGCATGGCCACTCGTTCAAGGTCGCACTGCACCTGACCGGCCCTCTCGATCCTCATACAGGCTGGATCCGCGACTTTTCCGAGATCAAGGCGATCTTCAAGCCGCTCTATGAACAGCTCGATCACAATTACCTAAACGACATCCCTGGCCTGGAGAATCCTACCAGCGAGGTGATTGCCAAGTGGATCTGGGACCAGGTCAAGCCGTTACTGCCGGAGCTTTCCAAGGTCCGCATTCATGAAACCTGCACCAGCGGCTGCGAGTATTACGGCGACTAAGTCGCACGTAACGAACAGCAAACCACCCGTGATGGGTGGTTTTTTTTGCCCGCAAAAACCGGCAATTTTTCCAAGCCAAAAAGACAAAACCCCTACCTGCATGTGCAGATAGGGGTTTCGGAATTTAATCTTGACGATGACCTACTCTCACATGGGGAAACCCCACACTACCATCGGCGATGCATCGTTTCACTGCTGAGTTCGGGATGGGATCAGGTGGTTCCAATGCTCTATGGTCGTCAAGAAATTCTGTGTACCAGACCGTCTTTCGACGCTCCAGCAAATCGGGTATGTGATAGTTGTGAGTCGCAAACTTTCGGTTCGTTTCGTCTTCACAACACCGCAATCTGGCCTTTCGACGCAAATTGCTTGGGTGTTATATGGTCAAGCCTCACGGGCAATTAGTATTGGTTAGCTCAATGCCTCACAGCACTTACACACCCAACCTATCAACGTCGTAGTCTTCGACGGCCCTTCAGGGAGCTCAAGGCTCCAGTGAGATCTCATCTTGAGGCAAGTTTCCCGCTTAGATGCTTTCAGCGGTTATCTCTTCCGAACATAGCTACCCGGCAATGCCACTGGCGTGACAACCGGAACACCAGAGGTTCGTCCACTCCGGTCCTCTCGTACTAGGAGCAGCCCCTCTCAAATCTCAAACGTCCACGGCAGATAGGGACCGAACTGTCTCACGACGTTCTAAACCCAGCTCGCGTACCACTTTAAATGGCGAACAGCCATACCCTTGGGACCGGCTTCAGCCCCAGGATGTGATGAGCCGACATCGAGGTGCCAAACACCGCCGTCGATATGAACTCTTGGGCGGTATCAGCCTGTTATCCCCGGAGTACCTTTTATCCGTTGAGCGATGGCCCTTCCATACAGAACCACCGGATCACTAAGACCTACTTTCGTACCTGCTCGACGTGTCTGTCTCGCAGTCAAGCGCGCTTTTGCCTTTATACTCTACGACCGATTTCCGACCGGTCTGAGCGCACCTTCGTACTCCTCCGTTACTCTTTAGGAGGAGACCGCCCCAGTCAAACTACCCACCATACACTGTCCTCGATCCGGATGACGGACCTGAGTTAGAACCTCAAAGTTGCCAGGGTGGTATTTCAAGGATGGCTCCACGCGAACTGGCGTCCACGCTTCAAAGCCTCCCACCTATCCTACACAAGCAAATTCAAAGTCCAGTGCAAAGCTATAGTAAAGGTTCACGGGGTCTTTCCGTCTAGCCGCGGATACACTGCATCTTCACAGCGATTTCAATTTCACTGAGTCTCGGGTGGAGACAGCGCCGCCATCGTTACGCCATTCGTGCAGGTCGGAACTTACCCGACAAGGAATTTCGCTACCTTAGGACCGTTATAGTTACGGCCGCCGTTTACCGGGGCTTCGATCAAGAGCTTCGCGTTAGCTAACCCCATCAATTAACCTTCCGGCACCGGGCAGGCGTCACACCCTATACGTCCACTTTCGTGTTTGCAGAGTGCTGTGTTTTTAATAAACAGTCGCAGCGGCCTGGTATCTTCGACCGGCATGGGCTTACGGAGCAAGTCCTTCACCCTCACCGGCGCACCTTCTCCCGAAGTTACGGTGCCATTTTGCCTAGTTCCTTCACCCGAGTTCTCTCAAGCGCCTTGGTATTCTCTACCCAACCACCTGTGTCGGTTTGGGGTACGGTTCCTGGTTATCTGAAGCTTAGAAGCTTTTCTTGGAAGCATGGCATCAACCACTTCGCGCTCTAAAGAGCACTCGTCATCAGCTCTCGGCCTTAAGATCCCGGATTTACCTAAGATCTCAGCCTACCACCTTAAACTTGGACAACCAACGCCAAGCTGGCCTAGCCTTCTCCGTCCCTCCATCGCAATAACCAGAAGTACAGGAATATTAACCTGTTTTCCATCGACTACGCTTTTCAGCCTCGCCTTAGGGACCGACTAACCCTGCGTCGATTAACGTTGCGCAGGAAACCTTGGTCTTTCGGCGTGGGAGTTTTTCACTCCCATTGTCGTTACTCATGTCAGCATTCGCACTTCTGATACCTCCAGCAAGCTTCTCAACTCACCTTCACAGGCTTACAGAACGCTCCTCTACCGCGTCACCTAAGTGACACCCGTAGCTTCGGTGCATGGTTTGAGCCCCGTTACATCTTCCGCGCAGGCCGACTCGACTAGTGAGCTATTACGCTTTCTTTAAAGGGTGGCTGCTTCTAAGCCAACCTCCTAGCTGTCTAAGCCTTCCCACATCGTTTCCCACTTAACCATGACTTTGGGACCTTAGCTGACGGTCTGGGTTGTTTCCCTTTTCACGACGGACGTTAGCACCCGCCGTGTGTCTCCCATGCTCGGCACTTGTAGGTATTCGGAGTTTGCATCGGTTTGGTAAGTCGGGATGACCCCCTAGCCGAAACAGTGCTCTACCCCCTACAGTGATACATGAGGCGCTACCTAAATAGCTTTCGAGGAGAACCAGCTATCTCCGAGCTTGATTAGCCTTTCACTCCGATCCACAGGTCATCCGCTAACTTTTCAACGGTAGTCGGTTCGGTCCTCCAGTCAGTGTTACCTAACCTTCAACCTGCCCATGGATAGATCGCCCGGTTTCGGGTCTATACCCAGCGACTAAACGCCCTATTAAGACTCGCTTTCGCTACGCCTCCCCTATTCGGTTAAGCTCGCCACTGAATATAAGTCGCTGACCCATTATACAAAAGGTACGCAGTCACCTAACAAAGTAGGCTCCCACTGCTTGTACGCATACGGTTTCAGGATCTATTTCACTCCCCTCTCCGGGGTTCTTTTCGCCTTTCCCTCACGGTACTAGTTCACTATCGGTCAGTCAGTAGTATTTAGCCTTGGAGGATGGTCCCCCCATATTCAGACAAAGTTTCTCGTGCTCCGTCCTACTCGATTTCATTGATAAGAGATTTTCGCGTACAGGGCTATCACCCACTATGGCCGCACTTTCCAGAGCGTTCCGCTAATCTCAAATCAACTTAAGGGCTAGTCCCCGTTCGCTCGCCACTACTAAGGGAATCTCGGTTGATTTCTTTTCCTCAGGGTACTTAGATGTTTCAGTTCCCCTGGTTCGCCTCTTGCACCTATGTATTCAGTACAAGATACCTAGGTTATCCTAGGTGGGTTCCCCCATTCAGAGATCTCCGGATCAAAGTCTGTTTGCCGACTCCCCGAAGCTTATCGCAGGCTACCACGTCTTTCATCGCCTCTGACTGCCAAGGCATCCACCGTATGCGCTTCTTCACTTGACCATATAACCCCAAGCAATCTGGTTATACTGTGAAGACGACATTCGCCGAAAATTCGCAATACTCTTAAGACTTAAGAGACACTCACAAATTTTACCTTAGCCTGAATAAACACCAGTGAAAGTGCTATTCAGTCTATTTCTATCACATACCCAAATTTTTAAAGAACGATTCTGAAAAAGTTCAGAAATCAACATTCACCATCATCACAATGGAATGCTCATTTCTAAGCTTTGACACGGTTGAGCAAGAGGGGTGGTGGAGCCAAGCGGGATCGAACCGCTGACCTCCTGCGTGCAAGGCAGGCGCTCTCCCAGCTGAGCTATGGCCCCAGCAATTGGTGGGTCTGGGCAGATTCGAACTGCCGACCTCACCCTTATCAGGGGTGCGCTCTAACCAACTGAGCTACAGACCCAATCGAAGGTTGCTAACCTAATCGTCTTCTTCAATGAATCAAGCAATTCGTGTGGGAGCTTATGAAGCAGCTGATGTCGTCGATTAAGGAGGTGATCCAGCCGCAGGTTCCCCTACGGCTACCTTGTTACGACTTCACCCCAGTCATGAATCACACCGTGGTAACCGTCCTCCCGAAGGTTAGACTAGCTACTTCTGGTGCAACCCACTCCCATGGTGTGACGGGCGGTGTGTACAAGGCCCGGGAACGTATTCACCGCGACATTCTGATTCGCGATTACTAGCGATTCCGACTTCACGCAGTCGAGTTGCAGACTGCGATCCGGACTACGATCGGTTTTGTGAGATTAGCTCCACCTCGCGGCTTGGCAACCCTCTGTACCGACCATTGTAGCACGTGTGTAGCCCAGGCCGTAAGGGCCATGATGACTTGACGTCATCCCCACCTTCCTCCGGTTTGTCACCGGCAGTCTCCTTAGAGTGCCCACCATTACGTGCTGGTAACTAAGGACAAGGGTTGCGCTCGTTACGGGACTTAACCCAACATCTCACGACACGAGCTGACGACAGCCATGCAGCACCTGTCTCAATGTTCCCGAAGGCACCAATCCATCTCTGGAAAGTTCATTGGATGTCAAGGCCTGGTAAGGTTCTTCGCGTTGCTTCGAATTAAACCACATGCTCCACCGCTTGTGCGGGCCCCCGTCAATTCATTTGAGTTTTAACCTTGCGGCCGTACTCCCCAGGCGGTCAACTTAATGCGTTAGCTGCGCCACTAAAATCTCAAGGATTCCAACGGCTAGTTGACATCGTTTACGGCGTGGACTACCAGGGTATCTAATCCTGTTTGCTCCCCACGCTTTCGCACCTCAGTGTCAGTATGAGCCCAGGTGGTCGCCTTCGCCACTGGTGTTCCTTCCTATATCTACGCATTTCACCGCTACACAGGAAATTCCACCACCCTCTGCCCTACTCTAGCTCGCCAGTTTTGGATGCAGTTCCCAGGTTGAGCCCGGGGATTTCACATCCAACTTAACGAACCACCTACGCGCGCTTTACGCCCAGTAATTCCGATTAACGCTTGCACCCTCTGTATTACCGCGGCTGCTGGCACAGAGTTAGCCGGTGCTTATTCTGTCGGTAACGTCAAAACAGCAAGGTATTAGCTTACTGCCCTTCCTCCCAACTTAAAGTGCTTTACAATCCGAAGACCTTCTTCACACACGCGGCATGGCTGGATCAGGCTTTCGCCCATTGTCCAATATTCCCCACTGCTGCCTCCCGTAGGAGTCTGGACCGTGTCTCAGTTCCAGTGTGACTGATCATCCTCTCAGACCAGTTACGGATCGTCGCCTTGGTGAGCCATTACCTCACCAACTAGCTAATCCGACCTAGGCTCATCTGATAGCGCAAGGCCCGAAGGTCCCCTGCTTTCTCCCGTAGGACGTATGCGGTATTAGCGTTCCTTTCGAAACGTTGTCCCCCACTATCAGGCAGATTCCTAGGTATTACTCACCCGTCCGCCGCTGAATCAAGGAGCAAGCTCCCGTCATCCGCTCGACTTGCATGTGTTAGGCCTGCCGCCAGCGTTCAATCTGAGCCATGATCAAACTCTTCAGTTCAATACTGCTTGGGTTTTGAGAAAACCCTAAACTTGGCTCAGCAATCTCAAATGACTATTTCGATTTCTCGTGTAGTCACTTGTGATGCTGATAATCTTTTTGACTATCAGTCTGATTTCACAAGCACCCACACGAATTGCTTGATTCGATTGTTAAAGAGCGGTTGGTTAAGAGCTTTTCATCTCAACCGAGGCGCGCATTCTACGCCTTCCTCTGTCCCTGTCAAGCGTTTATTTTGAAGTTTTTCAGAATTTTCCGTTCAACTTCAACCACTTGACTCGCTTCGATCTCTCGTTAGCGGGAGGCGAATTCTACAGCGTTTCAACTCGCTGTCAACCACTTTTTTCACCGCTGCCGATCTATTCGACCGAAGCACTTCCGACACTATCGCTAAACGTCTAACTCATTGATTACCAAGGAGTTTTCCGTTTCTACTGCGCCGGAAGAGGTGCGCATTATAGAGAGATGAAACGGGGCGTCAAGCCGTATTATTGAAAACAACCGATAAAAGAAAGATGCGCACTATATTGCTCATTGACAAAGGGTTCGCGCATCATACGACGACTCCCTCAGCTTATATATAGAAAGGACATCGTCCGCAGCATGAATGCCCAACCCCGCAGCCTGGCAACAACCCTCTTCCCCATTGCACTGCTAATGATTGCCATGGCCTCGATCCAGTCTGGCGCTTCACTGGCCAAGAGCCTGTTCCCCCTTATCGGGGCACAAGGCACGACCACACTGCGCCTGATATTCGCCAGCGTGATCATGTTGCTGTTGCTGCGCCCCTGGCGCGCCAAGCTAAACGCCAGCACACTCAAGACAGTGTTGATCTATGGCGCGGCACTGGGTGGCATGAACCTCCTCTTCTATATGTCGCTGCGCACCGTGCCGCTTGGCATCGCCGTAGCCCTGGAGTTCACCGGCCCTCTGGCGGTAGCGCTGTACGCATCACGGCGCGCGGTAGACTTCCTCTGGATTGGTCTTGCCGTGCTTGGTTTGGCGCTGCTTATCCCGGTGGGCCAGACAGGTACAGGCATCGATCTGGTAGGTGCCAGCTATGCGTTGGGGGCGGGCGTCTGCTGGGCACTCTATATTCTGTATGGCCAGAAAGCAGGCGCCGATAATGGCATTCAGACTGCCGCGCTGGGGGTGGTGATCGCCGCTTTCGTCGTAGCGCCTTTCGGCATTGCGCATGCAGGCACAGACTTGCTATCCCCTGCACTCATCCCCGTAGCACTTGGCGTCGCGATCCTCTCCACCGCCCTGCCCTACAGCCTGGAGATGGTGGCACTGACACGAATGCCCGCCAAGACCTTTGGCACGCTAATGAGCATCGAGCCAGCCTTTGGCGCGCTTTCCGGCCTGCTGTTCCTCAATGAGGTGCTCAGCCTGACCCAGTGGCTGGCCATCGCGGCGATCATCACCGCGTCTGCTGGCGCCACACTGTCCTTGCGTAGAGAGCCGCAACCCTTGGTTGCCGCCGACTGACATGAGAAATACTTTCATCTAAATCGATGCAGGTCATTGTGTCGAATACCTGCCATCTTTAAGCTGTAACCTGACGCCAAGCTTGAAGTTTTTCATTTATCAGACAAGGATGCTGTAGGCGCCAGGAAGGATGCATCGGCTATGTAGACGGCTCGAAGGCTCGGGCACGCAGTAAGGACAGGAATGAAACGAATTTTGCTCATCCTAGCCATTTTGGCCATCGCAGGCTGTGCCGCGACCGCCAAGACAGAGGTCAAGCGCGGGAAAAAAGGGCTGCACATCAATTGTTCCGGCCTGTCGTCATCGTGGAGCAAGTGCTACAGCAAAGCCGAAAGCTCATGCGGCAGCAAAGGCTATAAAGTCCTCGCTAAATCTGGCGATGATGAAGGAGAGCCTGGGGATTTTGTCTTTGGAATAAACCCGGCGGGATACACCAGTCGCAGCATGATCGTGATCTGCCGCTGACCCGGACACGGTAGAAGGCTACCCTCAGGCGACCTTCTACCGTTGCTGCACGGTCAATCAATCAGATTGCCGCCGTGCGCACCTGCAACCATTGCAGCGCATCGCCTCCGAGCAAAGGCGACAATCGCTGACACACCTCGTCGTGATACGCGTTGAGCCACTGCCGCTCCTCGGCGCTCAGCAACTCAGGCAGCAAGCAACGCGTATCAATCGGGCACAACGTCAGGGTTTCAAATTCGAGGAAGTCACCAAACGCGCTCGTCCCCGACTCCCGATTGAACACCAGGTTCTCGATACGGACGCCCCACTGCCCTGGTCTGTAGGTTCCCGGTTCAATCGAGGTAATCATGCCCGCTTGCATTGCCGTCTGCGGTGCAGGCGCAGCCTGATAGGCAATGACCTGTGGGCCCTCGTGCACATTCATGAAGTAGCCAACGCCATGCCCGGTGCCATGCCCATAGTCGACATGCTCAGCCCAAAGTGGCGCCCGTGCAATGGCGTCGAGCAGGGGTGAAAGCACCCCACGCGGAAACCGCGCACGTGAAAGCGCGATCATCCCCTTGAGTACGCGGGTGCAGTCCTGCTTCTGTTCGACGCTTGGCGAGCCGATGGGCACCATCCGCGTAATGTCGGTGGTACCGCCCAAGTACTGTCCACCTGAGTCGATCAACAGCAGCCCATCCCCCTCGATTGTTGCATGGGATTCCTCGGTTGCCCGGTAATGCGGCATGGCACCATTACTGTTGAAGGCGGCAATCGTCGCAAAGCTGGGCGAGACGAAACCGGGGCGACGGGCTCGAGCCGCGCCCAGCTTTTCGTCAACGGTCACTTCGGTGATGCACTCACGCCCCAACGCCGACTCGAACCAGGCAAAAAACTCGCACAACGCCGCGCCATCCTGCTCCATGGCCTGGCGGACGTGAGCCAGATCAGCTTCACTTTTGCGCGATTTGGCCAGGGTCGTCGGATTGATCTCCTCCACAAGCCGCACATCGTTGTTCAGGTTCGCCACAAGACCGAGAGTGACCTTGGCTGGATCAATCAACAACGAGCAGCCTGGGGCAATTTCGGCCAAAGCCGCACCTGCGGTGGTGTAGTCCCGCAAATGAACACCATCGGCTTCGAGCACCTGACGCAGGTTTTCGTCGACCTTGCTCAGGGCCACGAACAGGATTGCCTTCTCCTGGCTGACCAAGGCAAACGACACAAACACCGGGTTGTAAGAGACATCACTGCCGCGCAGGTTGAACAGCCAGGCAATGTCATCCAGCGTGGCGAGGAAATGCCAGTCGGCGCCACGCGCCTGAAGCGTCTGACGCAGGTTTTCCAACTTTTGCACCCGACTGACCGTCGCATACGGTGGCAGATGTGGGTAAACCGGGTTGGCTGGCAATGGCGGGCGCTCATCCCACACATCAAGCAACAAGTCTTTATCTGCCAACAACCGCACATTGCGCAGTTTGAGTCGCGCCTCCAGTTGCCGGGCTGATGCCAATGCCATGACCGTACCATCGACAGCAACTGCACCGCCCTCAGGCACCTGCTCAGCGAGCCAGTCCAGCGGGCCGGGCTGACCGGGCAGCAACTTCATCAGCGCTATACCACTGCCACTCAACGCTTTTTCGGCCTGCTCCCAGTAGCGGCTATCCACCCAAAGACCAGCGAAATCCGCTGTGATGATCAGCGTCCCCACCGAGCCATGAAAACCGGAGAGCCACTGCCGTCCCTGCCAATACCCTGGCAGGTACTCGGAAAGATGCGGGTCGGCCGACGGCACCAACAGCGCATCGACACCTTCCCGGCTCATCACGTCGCGCATACGCGCCAAACGCGTCGTTACTGCCACCTGCGTTGAAGACTCACTGTTCATGCTGACTCCTGCTACCACGACATCCATTGGTCTTGGTCGCAGATAATGGAACAGCCCTCAGCCCTGGGCAACTGCCCAGAAGGGCGCTGCCTGCGATGAGGCCTTGATGGCCGCTGCAGCCTGGTCGATGTCGGCCTCACTGGTGTAGCGCCCCAGGCTCAGGCGAAGGGTTCGGCGCGCGGCTTGCTCGTCATGCCCAAGAGCGAGCAGCACATGGGACGCTGCACTGCTGGCTGAATTGCATGCAGACGTGGAGGAGAACGCCAATCGCGTGGCCAGAGCGTGCAGATCGACGCTATTGTCGGCGAAGGTCAGGCTCAACGTATGAGCAATGCGCTGCTGGGGGCTTCCGTTCAAGCCTAGCCCCGGCACGCCAGCCAACTGCTCCAGCAAGCGAGTACGCAAGCGCCTGATTCGCGCAAGCTCCTCGTCGAACAGTTCGCCGGCCAACGCGAAGGCCGCGCCCATCGCAACGATTTGATGGGTCGCCAACGTTCCTGAGCGCAACCCACCTTCATGCCCGCCGCCATGCATTTGAGCCTGAAGCGCGGGGCGAGCACGCTCACCGACATACAATGCCCCGATACCTTTCGGACCGTAGACCTTATGCGCAGAGAAGGACACCAGATCCACCGGCCAACGCACTAGGTCAATCTCGACCTTGCCGGCTGCCTGTGCAGCATCGACATGCAGGAATGCACCATGACCACGCACGTGTTCGCCAATGGCCTGCACATCGTTGAGCGTTCCCAGTTCGTTGTTGACCAGCATCAGCGAAACCAGAAAGGTGTCGTCTCGCAGCGCACCTGCAACGGCCTGCGGCGTAATGAGCCCTTGAGCATCCGGCGCCAGCCAGGTGACCTCGAAGCCGGCCAGTTCAAGTTGCCTGACACTATCAAGTACAGCTTTGTGTTCGATCAGGCTGGTGATGATGTGCCCGCCACTGCGCCCCTGCGCCAGGCCCTTGAGCGCCAGGTTGTTCGACTCGGTAGCGCCGGACGTCCAGACGATCTGCTCGGGTTGAGCGCGCACCAGACTGGCAACCTGAGCACGCGCTCGCTCCACCGCCTGACGGGCCTGCTGCCCATAACAATGAGAACTGGACGCGGGGTTGCCAAAATTTCCAGATACGCCCAAACACTCGACCATCACCTGAATGACCCGCTCGTCGACAGGTGTCGTGGCGGCGTAGTCGAAATACAACGGTAGATTGCTCATAGGTCAAGCCCTTGCTTGGCGCCGCGCCGCTGCAGAGCGAGCACTGCGCCAATCCTTCCTGGTAAGTTCACCCGGATAGTGCCTCAAGACCTCTTAGAACAATAAATTATTAATTATTATATTTATATTCCAATAATCCCGTTACTAACACCTGACAGCAACCCTCAGAGAGGTCACATCGCCAAGCGCTGCGCCAAGGCTTTCGCCTGCAGCGCCACATCAGTGACAGCAGTACTTTCCCACCACATACCGCGCAACGGCGGCCCAATGGCGAACAAGCGCTCACTGGCATGCCCTTGAGCATCCAGCACAGCGCCGTCCGGGTTGGCAGCAATGCCCAGCGCCAGTGGCCCAGGCTGAACAAGGCCACGCGCAAGCAGGTTTTGCGGCAGGGGCCGATCAACACGGCGCCAATCGTATTCGATACCCATTGAATTGATCAGTGCCGCCCCCGTCACACGCGTCGTCGCCTGCTGACCGCGGAAACGCAAACGAATACCCACCGCCTCGCCCTCAACAGCGTCGACGCCTTGCCAAGAGGCAGCATGAATGCGCAAGCGCCCCTCGTCACGCAGACGTTGGAGCAATGCCGCGCCAGGCGGCGCTGAACGGTGGTGATGACTCTCCCACCAGGGCCGTACATGACGCACAAACTGGCGCCGCTCACGATCGCTGGCCTGGCTCCAGAGCCTGGCGATATGTTGTCGGACGGTATCCAGCGGCGCCTGCCAGTCGACACCCTGAGCAATCGCCAAGCGGCATTGTTCACGTACAGCTCGAAGCAGTTGGCGTGGGCTGCGCAAGCCAGGGTCAGTTGCCAGGAAGTCGACCCAGGTCGGGGGCTGCCGACGGACATGGGGTAGCAGGCCATGGCGGGAAAACACCTCGATAGGTCCCCGATGCCCAGCCTGCTGCAACGACACCAACGCATCGATCATGGTCAGGCCGGAGCCGATGATCAACACTCGCCCTTGAGGATCAAGCCCACGCATGGCCGAGACATCCCAAGGGTCAAGGGTGGTCTGCTCCAACGCCTCTGCACCAAGGCGCGGGGTACGTGCGGCAGTAAACATGCCCGTAGCCAGCACAGCGCGCTCAGCCCGCAGCCGGCGCCCGTCGGCACACTGTATAAGCACGCCCTCGTTGTCGACGTGCAGGTCGTCTACCTCGCTACGCAAGTGCTCGACTCTGGAGCCTGAACGCGCACCCATGACCTCAGCGTCAGCCAGACGTTGGCGCGCATAACAGCCGAACAGGCCACGGGGCGGAAACAACTCGGCAATCGGTACCTGTTGCTCGGCAGACTCAGGCCAACCGCCCTCCCGAATACACTGCGTAAGCCACTGGGTCAGGTCATCGGGGTTATCTGGGTCGACACTCATCCGCGCGGCATTGCCATTGAGGGTATGCCCTGGTTCAGTCGCACTGTAGGCCTCGCCACGACCAAGCTCGGGCCGAGGTTCAACGACGACGATACGTCGTTGACCAGGCTGGCGTAGCAGTTGCGCAGCAAGCATCGCGCCACTGAGGCCACCCCCAACAATGAGTACATCAATGACTGTATCCGGGTACGTCGCAGCGTATGGTGCGTGCATTCGCGTCTCCTTGCGCAATTATCTGGATGATAAGCGGCAAACGGCGGCAAACGCAGCCACACCGGTACTAAAGTAGGTTCATGCCGACGGCGCGCCAAAGCGCTTGCGATAGTCGCTCGGCGCCAACCCCATGACCTTGTGGAACACTTTGCGGAAAGCCCCAGGGTCTTGATACCCGACACCCCAGGCAATCTGCTCGACATTGCGATTGGTGAACTCCAGCATGCGACACGCGCGCCCGACGCGAACCTGCTGGCAGTACTCGGTCGGTTTCAGTCCGGTAGCACGACGAAAACGGCGCAGAAAGGTACGCTCCTCAAGGCCGGCATAACCGGCCATCCCTTCGAGGCTGACATCCTTGGCGCCGGTGCCTTGCAACCAGTGCTGAACCTTGAGAATCGCTTCGTCTCCATGGTCCAGGCAGGGGCTGAAGACACTGCCTGGACGCTGCCCGGTCACCACCCGTTCCACGGCCAGAAACCGGGCGGTTTCCGTCGCCAATGTAGCCCCCAGAAAGCGCTCGACCAGGTTCAAACCCAGCTCGGTCCAGGCCATCAACCCTGCGGAAGTAATAATGTCGCCGTCATCCAGCAACGGCAAATGGGTCTCGACCTTCACCTGTGAAAAGCGCTGAGCCAGGGATGGCGCAAAGTTCCAATGCGTGGTTGCCGGGCGGCCGTCGAGCAAGCCGCTTGCCGCAATAAAGAACACCCCGACGCATACCGACACCAGCACGGCGCCCTCACGGTGCCACTGCCTGAGGTCGCCACAGAACCGCTCAAGCAACTCAGGATCCGGCGCCTGGGTGAGGCTTGGCGGAATGATAATGGCGCGCGGCTGGTGAGCGCGCTGCGGATGCGTATCAAAGCTGACCGCCAGCCCTCCGCCATCGACCTCACACCAGTGAGTGACACGCAACAACGGCCGCTCCAGCGCGCCGAGCTCGACGGACATGCGATTCGCGACCGCCAGCAAGTCGGTAACACCCTGCACGGCCGCCATCTGCGCGCCCGGGTACACCAGAATGCCGATCTCCAGCGTGTCGCGTACGGTAGTCATTGTCAGTTTTTCCAGCCAATTTGTCGGTTGCGCCAATCTGCAAGCCTGTCGATCAAGCCTATAACTATCGCCACGTCACAACCACTCCCAGTACAAGGAAAGCGACATGACCCGACACGCGCTGATCGTCATTGATATTCAGAACGACTATTTTCCCGGCGGCAAATGGCCCCTCGACGGTGTCGAGGCTGCTGCCGATAACGCAGCACAGGTATTGGCAGCAGCGCGGGCCCGGAACGACCTGGTGGTTCACGTGCGCCATGAGTTCGAGTCCGCGGACGCACCGTTCTTCACGCCCGGCTCAGAGGGTGCTCAGATACATCCCAAGGCAGAAAACCAGGCAAATGAACCGGTGGTTCTCAAGCACAAGGTAAATGCCTTCCTGGATACCGAGCTCAAGGCACTGCTGGATGATCACCACGTCAGCGCCATTACCCTGGTCGGCAGCATGAGTCATATGTGCATCGACGCGGCAGCACGCGCGGCGGCCGACTTTGGCTACGCGACCACAGTCATTCACGATGCCTGCGCTACCCGCGCACTGGTGTTCAACGATATGACAGTACCCGCTGAGCAGGTGCATGCCGCCTATATGGCGTCGCTGGCATTCGGTTATGCGCAGGTCGTGTCGACAGCCGAATACCTCGACGCCCAACGCGACTGACCTACCGGGCAGCGCTCAGATCACGACATTGCGTACAAAGCGTACCGCCACCTCACCATCGTTGCGATAGACGTGCATCCGGTTGCTGGCGAAGGTAAAAAATTCGCCAGCGGCCAGGCTGTGTACCTGATCCTCGATCAACAAGGTCAGGCAACCTTCAAATACGTAGAGTTGCTCGCTCCACCCGTCAGCATCGGCCTCGGAGGGGTACACTTCGCCGGGCTCCAGGCGCCACTCCCACAACTCGACCTCGCGGCTGGCCGCGGAGCTGGCCAACAGAATCGCCTTGCTGCCCGGATGAACGCCCGTCCAGGCCAGTTCGTTGATTCGACTGGGATCGCGATTGTCCGGTGCCTGGATCAAATCGCTGAATGCGACATCAAGTGCTTCGGCTATTCGATCCAGTGTCGTCAGGCTGACGTTCTTTTCGCCAGCCTCGATGGCAACCAGCATGCGACGACTCACACCCGATTTTTCCGCCAGTGCAGTCTGGCTGAGGCCGGCAGCATGACGCAGGCGACGGATGTTCTGACTGACGTGCTGCAACACAGACGCCCTGTGATTCGAATCTTTGTGCACTATATTGCTCGCTGGTAGAGTGTGCGCAGTATACTGCCCACTTTGGCGCATTGTGCGTCGCCCATCATTCGTGTGCAAGACCATGACCTCAAGCGCCCCGCAACACGCGACCGTGACCTTCCGGCCAAGCAAAGCCGAGTGGGTACTGATCTTCATCACTGTCCTCTGGGGCGGCACTTTTCTGCTCGTGCACAAGGTGATGACCGTCAGTGGCCCGATGTTCTTCGTGGGCCTGCGTTTTGCGGCTGCCGCACTGTTCGTTGCCATGGTATCGGCCCGCTCGCTGTCCGGCCTGACCACCACCGAACTCAAGGCCGGCTTCTTGATTGGCGTCTCCATCATGCTTGGCTATGGCCTGCAGACAGTTGGCCTGCAAACCATCAGCAGCAGCCAATCGGCGTTTATCACAGCCTTGTATGTGCCATTCGTGCCCTTGCTTCAATGGGTGATTCTGAGCCGTCGCCCCGGGCTCATGCCAAGCATCGGCATCAGCCTGGCATTCATCGGGCTCATGCTGCTGGCAGGCCCGAACGGCCGTTCGTTGCAGTTCAGTCCCGGCGAGATCGCCACGGTGGTCAGCGCGGTCGCCATTGCAGCCGAGATCATTCTGATCAGCCGCTTTGCTGGCAAGGTCGATGTGCGCCGCGTCACTGTCGTACAACTGGCAACGGCCTCGGCCCTGTCATTCCTGATGATTGTTCCGACCCAGGAAGCATTGCCAGACTTTTCCTGGCTACTGGTGCTCAGCGCCGTCGGCCTGGGTGCGATGAGCGCAGCCATCCAGGTGGCAATGAACTGGGCACAGAAATCGGTTTCGCCTACCCGCGCCACCCTCATCTACGCGGGCGAACCCGTGTGGGGCGGCGTCTTCGGACGGCTGGCGGGAGAGCGCCTGCCGGGCGCCGCGCTGGTCGGTGCATTGCTCATCGTCATTGCGGTAGTGGTCAGCGAATTGAAGGTCAAACGTCGAGAGGAGAAGTCCGTCGAGGAAGAGGTACGCGAACAAGAGCGCGAACCGGGTTGAGGCAGCAGGCTTCACGCCATCCCTGAAAAAAACTGTTATAAAAAAATAGTTTAATGCACCGTTCTTGTAGGATTCTGCGACAGCTTGTGGGTTGGTGATCGACGGTCCGGCACGTATGATCCCTTACAAACTCCTGCAGATTAGAAACCCATGTCCTTGATAGTTCTGCTGCTTCTGCCATTCATCGGCAGCTGTCTGGCGGCTGTCCTGCCGCATAACGCGCGTAACAGTGAGTCACTACTGGCAGGTCTTGTTGCACTTGTCGGCACCGTACAGGTGGCGCTGCTGTACCCTCAGATTGCCGATGGCGGCATCATTCGCGAAGAAGTGCGCTGGCTACCCAGCCTTGGGCTGAACCTGGTCTTGCGCCTGGATGGCTTCGCCTGGTTGTTCTCCATGCTGGTGCTTGGCATCGGCACGCTGGTTTCGCTCTACGCCCGTTACTACATGTCCCCTCAGGACCCGGTGCCGCGCTTTTTCGCCTTTTTCCTGGCGTTCATGGGGGCCATGCTCGGCCTGGTGATTTCCGGCAACCTGATCCAGATCGTATTCTTCTGGGAACTGACCAGCCTGTTC
The DNA here is from genome assembly GCF_053629555.1 of Pseudomonas sp. HLS-6 TE3448. NCBI lineage: Bacteria > Pseudomonadati > Pseudomonadota > Gammaproteobacteria > Pseudomonadales > Pseudomonadaceae > Pseudomonas > Pseudomonas sp. HLS-6 TE3448. The sequence goes on from NZ_JBRJIO010000001.1 coordinate 4,687,682, forward strand.
TCCTTCCTGCTGATCGGTTACTGGCATCATCGCAGCGATGCACGACGCGGGGCCTATATGGCCTTGATGGTTACCGGAGCTGGCGGCCTGTGCCTGCTGGCAGGGGTGCTGCTGCTCGGCCATGTGGTCGGCAGCTACGACCTGGACACGGTGCTGGCTGCCGGTGATCAGATACGTAGCCATGCCCTCTACCCGGTACTGCTGCCCCTCATCCTGCTGGGCGCCCTGAGCAAAAGCGCACAATTCCCCTTCCACTTCTGGCTTCCCCATGCCATGGCAGCGCCGACGCCCGTATCGGCCTACCTGCACTCCGCTACCATGGTCAAAGCCGGGGTGTTCCTGCTCGCAAGGCTTTGGCCGGCGCTGGCCGGCAGCGAACAATGGTTCTGGATCGTCAGCGGCGCGGGCGCCTGCACCTTGCTGCTGGGCGCTTACACGGCGATGTTCCAGAATGACCTCAAGGGCCTGCTGGCCTATTCGACCATCAGCCACTTGGGCTTGATCACCCTGCTGCTCGGGCTTAACAGCCCATTGGCGGCCGTCGCGGCAGTGTTCCACATTCTCAATCACGCAACCTTCAAGGCCTCACTGTTCATGGCGGCCGGGATCATCGATCACGAGAGCGGCACCCGTGACATTCGCAAACTCAGCGGGCTGTTTCGCCTGATCCCCTTTACCGCGACGCTGGCCATGGTTGCCAGTGCTTCGATGGCCGGCGTGCCATTGCTCAACGGCTTTCTGTCCAAGGAAATGTTCTTCGCCGAAACCGTGTTCATTTCCTCCACTGCCTGGGTCGAAACGACCCTGCCGGTCATCGCGACACTGGCCGGTACCTTCAGTGTGGCCTACGCCCTGCGCTTCACCGTGGATGTATTTTTCGGGCCGCAGGCCACCGACCTGCCCCACACGCCGCATGAGCCACCGCGCTGGATGCGTGCACCGGTCGAGCTCCTGGTACTGACCTGCCTGGTGGTGGGTATTTTTCCAGCCCAGTCCGTAGGCCCCCTGCTTGCCGCGGCCGCCTTGCCTGTAGTCGGCGGCACCCTGCCCGAATACAGCCTGGCAATCTGGCACGGCTGGAATGCACCACTGATCATGAGCCTGATTGCCATGGCGGGCGGCATCGTGCTGTACCTGTTGCTGCGCAACCAGTTCAAGCTCGGCCGCATTGCCCATCCACCCTTCATCGAGCGTTTCAACGGCAAGCGACTGTTTGAACGCTGCCAGGTACTGTTGATGCGCATGGCCCGCCGTGCCGAGCGCCTGCTCACGACCCGACGCCTGCAAAAGCAGTTGTTCATGCTGGTACTGGCAGCGTTCCTCGCAGGCCTGCTGCCCATGCTGCACAGTGGCCTGAGTTGGGGTGATCGACCGAAGATCCCAGGTTCCGGTGTATTCGTGGCCCTCTGGCTGATCGCAATTACCTGCGCCCTTGGTGCGGCCTGGCAAGCCAAGTATCACCGATTGGCCGCCCTGACCATGGTCAGCGTATGCGGCCTGATGACCTGTATCACCTTCGTCTGGTTCTCGGCACCCGACCTGGCGCTGACCCAACTGGTCGTGGAAGTGGTCACCACGATCCTGATCCTGCTGGGCCTGCGCTGGCTGCCACGCCGGATCGAGGGCGTCTCGCCACTGGGCAGCCAGGAACGTGCCCGCCTGCGACGCCTGCGCGACCTGGTGCTGGCAGTGCTGGTCGGTACCGGCATGGCCTTGCTGTCCTACGCCATGCTGACCCGGCCGACCCCCAACGACATCTCCTCGTTCTACCTGAGCCGGGCACTGCCCGAGGGCGGTGGCAGCAACGTCGTCAACGTGATGCTGGTGGATTTCCGTGGCTTCGATACCTTGGGCGAAATCACCGTGCTGGTTGCCGTGGCGCTCGCGGTGTTTGCCCTGCTGCGACGTTTCCGACCGCCACGCGAAAGTATCGAGTTACCCGCACAACAGCGTCTGCTGGCGCCGGACGTGGTCACCGACCTGGTCAACCCACGGCACGCCGCCGATACGGCACTGGGCTTCATGATGGTGCCCGCCGCCCTGGTTCGCCTGCTGCTGCCGATTGCCCTGGTGGTGTCGATGTACCTGTTCATGCGCGGGCACAACCAGCCGGGCGGCGGCTTCGTTGCCGGCCTGGTGATGTCGGTAGCCTTCATCCTCCAGTACATGGTCGCTGGCACCCAGTGGGTCGAAGCGCAAATGAGCCTGCGCCCGCTGCGCTGGATGGGCACCGGCCTGCTCTGCGCCACCCTCACCGGGGTGGGTGCCATGCTGCTGGGCCACCCCTTCCTGACCACCCACACCGCCCACCTTCACCTGCCGGTGATCGGTGACTTGCATGTGGCCAGCGCACTGTTCTTCGATATCGGCGTGTTCACGGTCGTAGTCGGTTCAACCCTGCTGATCCTTACCGCGCTGGCGCACCAGTCGGTACGTAGCCATCGCCCCGGTGGCCACGTGAAAAACCCTCAACCAGGAGCCGCCTGATGGAAGAAGTCATTGCAATTGCCATCGGTGTACTCGCCGCCTCAGGTGTATGGCTGATACTGCGGCCACGGACCTTCCAGGTAGTGATGGGCCTGTGCCTGTTGTCCTATGGCGTCAACCTGTTCATCTTCAGTATGGGCAGCCTGTTCATTGGCAAGGAGCCGATCATCAAGGACGGCGTACCGCAGGACCTGTTCAACTACACCGACCCGCTGCCCCAAGCCCTGGTACTGACGGCAATCGTCATCAGCTTCGCCATGACCGCCTTGTTCCTGGTCGTACTGCTGGCGTCACGTGGCTTGACCGGCACTGACCACGTCGATGGCCGGGAGCCGAGTGAATGAATGCGATGAACCAACTGATCGTCGCCCCCATCCTGCTGCCTCTGATGACCGCAGCGCTGATGCTGCTGCTCGGCGAAAAGCGACGGCCACTCAAGGCCCGTATCAACCTGGTTTCAACCCTGCTTGGCCTGGGCATTTCCGTGGTGCTACTGGTGTGGGTACACACACAGGGGCATGCCAGTTCGATGGGTGTTTACCTGCCCGGGAACTGGCCCGCACCGTTCGGCATCGTGCTGGTAGTCGACCGCCTCGCGGCAATGATGCTGGTGTTGACCGGCATTGTCGGGCTTAGCGCGCTGCTCTACGCCATGGCCCGCTGGGACAGCGCAGGAGCCAGTTTCCATGCCCTCTTCCAGATCCAGCTGATGGGGCTGTACGGGGCCTTCCTGACGGCAGACCTGTTCAACCTGTTCGTCTTTTTCGAGGTGCTACTGGCGGCATCCTATGGCTTGATCCTGCACGGCTCGGGACGGGCACGGGTCAAGGCCGGCCTGCATTACATTGCCATCAACCTCGTCGCGTCATCGCTGTTCCTGATTGGCGCAGCGATGCTCTATGGCGTTACCGGCACCCTGAACATGGCCGACCTGGCGGTCAAGATCCCACTGGTGCCTGAGGCCGACCGAGGCTTGCTGCACGCTGGCGCCGCGATTCTGGCCATAGCCTTTCTGGCAAAGGCCGGCATCTGGCCGTTGAATTTCTGGCTGGTACCGGCGTACTCGGCAGCCAGCGCCCCCGTGGCCGCACTTTTCGCAATCATGACCAAGGTCGGCATCTACACCGTGTTGCGTCTCTGGACCTTGCTGTTTTCCGGGCAAGCCGGCGACTCTTCATTCTTCGGTGGTGAATGGCTGGTGTACGGCGGCCTCGCAACCCTGGGTTGTGCCGCACTGTTGATACTCGCCGCCCAGCGTCTTGAACGTATGGCCAGCCTGAGCATCCTGGTCTCGGCAGGTACGCTGCTGGCCGCGATAGGCTTCGGGCAACCCGCCCTGACCGCAGCGGCGCTGTTCTATCTGGTCAGCTCGACGCTCGCGCTGTGCGCACTGTTCCTGCTTGCGGAACTGATCGAACGCTCTCGTTCGGTCAACGAGATTCCGCTGGACGACGACGGCGACACCCTGCCCGAGCCACCCGAGCCACCCCAACTGCCCAAAGGCATCAACCTGGACGATGATCAGAAGGCCGTTGTCGGCCAAGTCATCCCCTGGGCCATGGCGTTTCTCGGCCTGAGCTTCATCGCCTGCGCCCTGCTGGTGATCGGCATGCCACCGCTATCGGGTTTCATCGGCAAGCTGAACCTGATCAGCGCCCTGCTCAACCCGCAAGGCCTCAGCATCACGACCGAACAGCCGTTGCCGATGACCGGCTGGACACTGCTGGCACTGCTGGTGCTTTCGGGCCTGGCCTCACTGATTGCCCTGGCACGCGTCGGTATCAAGCGCTTCTGGACACCACAGGAACGCCCTTCGCCAGTACTAAGGCGCCTGGAATGCCTGCCGATTGTTGCCCTGCTCGGCTTGTGCGTACTCCTCAGCATCCAGGCCGAGCCACTGTTACGCTACACGCAGGACACTGCGAACGGCCTGCAGAACCCGCAGCAGTACATTTCTGCGGTGTTCGCTACACGGCCAGTGGCAGGCCCGCTGGCTGTACCTGAGGAGGTGCAGCCATGAAGCGCCTGTTCCCTGCCCCTCTGATATCGCTGGCGCTGTGGTTGCTGTGGCTGGTATTGAACCTTTCGATAAGCCCCGGCAACCTGTTGCTGGGCGCGCTGCTTGGCGTGCTCGCACCGCTACTGATGGCCCCCCTGCGACCACAGTCAGTGAGCATTCGCAAACCTGCGACCATCGTACGCCTGATCCTGCGGGTTGGCCTGGATGTGCTGAGCTCCAACCTGCAAGTGGCTCGCAGTGTCCTGACTGCCGGCCAGCGCCCACCACGGTCGGCCTTCGTGCGCATTCCACTGGACTTGCGCGATGCTCACGGGCTAGCAGCCTTGTCGATGATCACAACGGTGGTCCCTGGCACCATCTGGTCGGAGCTGGCGCTGGACCGCAGTGTCTTGTTACTGCATGTCTTTGATCTGGACGACGAAACGCAATTCATCGAGCACTTCAAGCACACCTACGAACGCCCGCTGATGGAGATCTTCGAATGACAGGCCTGCTCGCCAACGCCATTCTCGCCAGCCTGTTCATTTTCGCCATGGCCATGGCCTTGACCTTGGTCAGGCTGTTCCGCGGCCCATCGGCGCAAGACCGGGTACTGGCGCTGGACTACCTGTACATCCTGGCCATGCTGATGATGCTGGTGCTGGGCATTCGCTACGCCAGTGATACCTACTTTGAAGGCGCGCTACTGATCGCGCTGTTCGGCTTTGTCGGCTCGTTCGCCCTGGCCAAATTCCTGCTGCGCGGTGAGGTGATCGAATGAGCGAGTTCAATGCATTGCCATTCTGGCTTGAACTGGCTACCGCGGCACTGCTGCTAACCGGCAGTGTGTTTGCGTTGATAGGCGCCTTCGGCCTCCTGCGCATGAAGACGTTCTTTCAGCGCATGCACCCACCAGCCCTTGCCTCGACGCTGGGGACCTGGTGTGTCGCACTGGCCTCGATCCTGTACTTTTCCGGCCTCAAGCACATGCCGGTTCTACATGCCTGGCTGATCCCGATCCTGCTTTCGATTACCGTACCAGTCACCACACTGCTGCTGGCGCGAGCGGCACTTTTCCGCAAACGCATGGCGAATGAGCCTGTGCCGGAAGAGATCAGTAGCGGGCGCGACAGGGGTAACTGATAGATCACGTGCTAAGGCGTTGCAGCTCACGTCGAACCATCGAAGCAAACTCCGGCGGGCTTAGTTGGTAGAGTTGCGCGGCAACCCAATCAAGCCAGGCGGCCTTAAGTTGTGCACGCTGCGCAAGCCATTGTTCAGCCAATTCGCGCGCCTGCGCCTGGTGCTGCGCATGAAACTCGGCCCGACCACGCAGTTCAGTGCCGACATCCGTCATTCGCTGGCCTTGAAGGTCATCTCGCCCTTGCGCCACTTGGCCGCTTTGGCGGTGGCCGCCTTGAGAATCTTGCTCAAGCCTTCCTGCAGTTGTGCATGGGCCGCAAATATCAGCACCACACTCTGCCCTTCACGTAACACGATTCCGTTGCCGTCCGGGGTCGATACGAAGGCATAGTCGCCCAGACCATAAACCGTATGTTTGATGTCACGGAATCGAACTTCCAACTTACCGCCCTCACGACTGGGCAGTACCGCCGCGCGAAAGTGGTCGCCGACCTTTAACTCCAGACGCTGCTTGTCATCAACGACCAACGCCTCTTCAGTGTCGATTTCGGCCATGTAAAGGCCTTCGGCACTTTGTTCAGTGACATAGACAAAACGCGATTGAAACTGTTTGACCAGCTTGGCCCGAAGATCGCCCAGCACAAACAGGGCCTGCATATCCAGATTGCTGACTGCCAATGAAAAATTCCTCAACGACTGATCACGCCCCTGCCAACGCTGGCAGCAATGCCGCGCAATGGCCAAGGCACGTTGTATTGAATGGCTAAGATAGTAGTGGTTTAGCGAATGATTATCCCGTGCAGATAAACACCCAAGCCTGAAGGAAAGTTAACTATTTCCTGCCGGCATAAGCCTTTTGGCGAATTCTCAGCAGATTTCCTCAATCAAGGAAGCTTTTTCTGACAGCAATATCGCATCAGACATGCGATAGCTGAAAGAACAGCCCCATCAGCGGGGTGTCCTGACAATCACTCATGCACTACAGGAAGCTGAATATGCACGAAAACACTGAATTCCGTCGAGAGGCCAACGCGTATTGTGGCGTAGAAAGTCGAAACCCTGCCAAGCCTCCCCGCTTCGTTGTGGTACCTGCGGGTATCGGATTCTTTCACATAACCGAGTACACCACCGGGCGGGTCAAAGGCTTTCGCCGTCAGCACACGGAAGCCTGCGCACTGGCGCGTGACCTTGAGCGCTGAAGGCGTGCGCTCAGCTGGCGTGGCGAGCCGCACCCACCCTGGCAGCCTTGTTCAACTGAGCCAGCCACGCGGCGCGGCATTCCTGAGCCTCGCTGCGGCTGGCAAAAGCGGTGCCTCGACGCTCGCCATTGACCAGCACCACCCAACATACTCGCTTGCCAAGTGCCTGCATCGATGCAGGCACACCAGAACCGATCATCACGGCTACATCGACCTTGCTATGCATGATTCCCTCCGGAACGTCATTAGCAAACTAACGATAGGGCCATGATAAAACCCGTTCCTCTCGGGAAAAAGCTATCGCCTGCATAGCAGTTTTACATCAGCCGCAACAAAACACTCAGCCCACAGCCGCCACCTGCGGCTTGTAACCCAGGCGAAAGCCGCCCCAATGACGCCCATGAACCTCAATGGGCACAGACAGATCATGCATCAGCTCACCGGTATCGCGGGTGTAGGTCTGCAGCAAAACAGCCTGTTGGTGGCTGCCACATCGAATGCCCGTCGGGTCATCGAACTTGCGCTTGCTGCGATTATGCGCAGTATCAACCGCTTCATCGCCGGTCAATGGCTGATTGAACGCTGCGTTGTGCGTTGGCACATAACCCTGTTGCGTGCAGGCAATGGCAAACACCAAGCCTTCGTGCTCCTTCAGCAAAGGCTCTTGGATGGCCGGCAGAACCTGGTCAGTGTACTGGTCAAAGCGCGTGCGATAACGCACGGGCCGAGTACCGGGGATCGCCTGATAGTGCCGATCAAACAGGTCATCCAGGCTGATACGGCCTTGTGCGACATCGGCCTCAAACTGCCTGGCCATTTTCTGCGCCCCCTCGCGCGCCAGGTCGTAGATGCGCTGGTGATACTCGTCCAGGCCGACCTCAGCCAAGCGTTCACTGATGCTCTCGGCCTGCCCTTCCATTTGCACCGCAGCCTTGGCCAGTTGCCGGGTCTGTTGGTCGCTGACCTGCAGATCACTACGCATTTGCTCGACAGCGCGGAACAGGCTGTCGAGTTGGGCCAGGTTGGTTTCTGTCCCTTGGGCAATCTCGCTGATCTGCTGCTCTACGCCCGCGGCCAGCCCGGCAATGCTGTCGAGTTGCTCACCGGTGTGCTCCACCTGATCGACCCCCGTGTGCAGGTCATCGGACAACTCACGAATCTGCTCCACGACCTGGGCCGTGCGTTGCTGGATATCAGCAACCATCAGCCCGACCTCTTCAGTCGCCGTTGCCGTTCGCCCGGCCAAGCCGCGCACCTCATCGGCAACGACCGCAAACCCGCGCCCATGCTCACCGGCGCGAGCAGCCTCGATAGCCGCATTCAGGGCCAGCAAGTTGGTCTGACTGGCAATGGTGTGAATCACCAGGGTCACCCGTGCAATGTCTTCGCTGCGTTGATGCAAGGCCTCGATCAACTCGCGACTCTCGCTGGCGCGGGCACTCAACTGATGCATCCGCTGGATCGACTCCGCAAGCACCGAACGCCCGGCAGCACTGCTCTGGTGTGCTTCACGGGCGGCAGCCAAGGCCTGCTGGCTGAGGTGCGAGGTCGCTTGCTCAGTATCGATCATGACGTGTGCGCTACTGACAATCTGAGCGGCTGAAGCAAGTTGCGATTGCAGCTTGCCGGCCAGTTGCTTCACAGAAAATGCCACACCCGCTGCCGACAAGGCGTTATGACTGGTAGTTCGCGAAAGATCACGGGTCAGCTCAGTGAGCGGATCGACTGCACGATGCACTTCATCCGGTTCGCGCCGGCGAAAACGCGGCAGCACCAGGGTCAACAAGGCCAGTGGCGCGCAGACATAGAACGACAGCCCGGCAAATGCCATCGCGGCCAACAGCACCAGCAGTACCAGACTTTGCAGCGCGACCCCCGCCCACCCCTGCCTGGCAATGGGTGAATGGCGCGGTGTTAGCATGGCCTCTGGCAGAGATCCTTCTCGCATCATGGTTCAAGCTCCATAGACACTGTCGTTTTTGTGACGCCATTAAACGCCACTATAAAGCCATTATCTATGCTTCCTTGGACCTAATACGACTGTGCTTGATACAGGACAAGAAACGCAAAGGCCCCGGGGTTTGATCCCTGGGGCCTTGAGCTACACCCGTGCTGACGTCAGATCTGACGCTGGTGCTTGTCGATCTGCTCGTGGCGTTCTTGCGCTTCGATGCAGTACTTGGTGGTCGGGCTGATAAGCAGACGCTTCAGGCCGATTGGCTCACCACTGTCATCGCACCAGCCGAAGCTTTCGTCGGCAATTCGGCCCAGTGCCATCTCCAGCTGTGGCAGCAGGCGCTGATCACGTTCGATGGCGTTGACCAGCCAATGGCGCTCTTCTTCGACCGAGGCAGCGTCGGCAGGATCGGCAGGCGAGTCCAGGCTTTCAATGGCTACACGGCTCTGTTCGATACGCTCCTGGGTTTCGATCTTCATCGACTGCAACAAGTCGGTGAAGAAGGCCAGTTGCTCGGCATTCATGTAGTCATCGGCCGGCATGGCCAGCAACTTTTCCTTTGTCATTGATTTCTCTATAAAAAATACGTGCATTAAGGCGAATCGGGTGCTGCTCGCGACGAGCGCGCTCAGCGGAATTCTTCAAGCACCATCCGGCACTCAATTTACAGGGGGCGGCAGTCTAAGGCCGAGATTCGTACTCAGCAACATAAAAGACAGTGGATGCACCCGAAAAAACCAAGGGTCATACTCACCTGATGGCCCGAGAGCGCAGGCTTTATAGCAAATAAAAGGGCTAGCCGGCGTACTGCAAGAGACAAACGGCAGCACCCGCCCCCGGCTCCCGGGAACCAACCGTTCAGATACTGTAACAATTTCTTGTGCATTCACGTGAATGCACACTACCCCAACAACTGACTCAACACCGCACGCAACTTGCCCGGTTTCACCGGTTTGCTCAACAACGGAGCCCCAAGGCGCTGCATCGCCAGACGGCTCTGATCGCTACGATCAGCAGTGATCATCACCGCGGCAATCGGCCGCCCAAAGTGCGCCCGCAGGTCCATGACCACATCACAGCCTGTTATTCCGTGGTCGAGGTGGTAGTCCGCCAGGATCAGCTCCGGCTCACGCCCCTGCAGCACCTCCAGCGCACTCTCACGGTCTGTAGCAGTCAGCACCTCACACCCCCACTGGCCAAGCAACGAGGCCATGCTCTGGAGAATGCTCAGCTCGTTGTCCAGCACCAGCAAACGGCGCCCCGGCAATGGATTGCCGATACTGGGTTGCGGCAACACGGCTGCCGCCGGTGGGCGTGGCAAATCGTGGGTCAGCGGTACATCAATGCTGAACACCGAGCCGCGCCCCGGCCAGGAACGCACACGCACCTGGCAGTCGAGTATGCGTGCAATACGCTCGACAATCGCCAACCCCAGGCCAACCCCCTTGCGATCAGCCGCACGACCAACGTCGAGCTGATTGAACTCCAGAAAAATCGACTCCAGGCGATCGGCGGCAATCCCCCTACCGCTATCCCACACCTCAAGTCGCAGGTAATGACCACATCGCCTGGCCCCCAACAACACACGTCCGTTCTCGGTGTATCGGCATGCATTGCTGAGGAAGTTGCGCAGGATCCGCGTCAACAAGCGCAAATCGGTATGAATCACCCGCTGACCGCTACGCACCCGCAAGCTCAGCCCTGCCGCCTCCGCTACCGGCTGGAACTCCGACGCCAATGGGGCCAACACCTCATCGAGGCTATACAGGTCAAGGTCCGGCTTGATCGCGGCCTGGTCCAGCCGGGAGATATCGAGCAAATCGGTAAGCAGGTCTTCGGCGCCTTCCAGCGCCTGATGAGCGCGTTCGACCAACACCTGCTCGGGGGCCGGTAGCGGTCGCTCACGCAAGGTAGAAATCAGCAGCCGCGCCGCATTCAATGGTTGCAACAGGTCATGGCTGGCCGCAGCCAGATACTTGTCCTTGCTACGGTTGGCGGCCTGGGCCGCATCGCGAGCCTCAATCAATTCATTGGTACGCTCGGTGACGCGCTGCTCCAGTTCATCGTTGAGCTGTTGCATGCGCTCTTGAGCCTGCTTGCGCTCGGTAATATCGGCAACAAAGCCTTCCACCAGGCCCTCTTCATCCGGTCGTCGCAGCAGGTTCATCAGCACGTCGATACTGCTGCCATCACGGCGACGCAACTGTGTCTCATAGCCCAACAAGGCGCCGTCGCGCTGCAACACCTGGGTAATTTGCAACAGCTCCGTCGGCCCACCGACAAACAAATGCCCTCCCAGATCCCTGCGGGCAAACAACACGGCCTGAGGGTCCGAGTAACCCAGCATACGTGCCAATGCCGGGTTCGCGGCACGCAGGCCATCGTCCAGGCTGGCCTGAAAAATCCCGTGTACCGCGTGCTCGAACAGCCACTTGTAACGATTGCGCTCGGCCTCCAGCTCCTCCAGCCGCACGGCCAACTCCGGGTAGTGGCTCTTGCGAACGGTGTGGTTGCTCAGCCCTAACAGCCCGGCAAGGGCATCGGCCCGAGGTTCAGAGGGCCTCGCCATACACCACCTCGACATCACGCAAGCTCGAGGCACGCGGGTTGGTCAGAATGCATGGATCATCCATGGCATGCTGCGACAGGAACGGGATATCCGACAGGCCAACACCGTGCAGGCCAAGGGTTTCATGGAAGCCCACCGCATGCTTGAGGGCAATCAGGTGCTCAACCAGCCGCTGGCGAATCTGGTTATGGTTCAAACCGCGGCAATCAATACCGAGGGTCTCGGCGATCACCTTGAAACGCTCGGGGGCGGCGCTGTAGTTGAAGGCCACGACGTGCTCAACCAACACCGCATTGCACAAGCCATGCGGCAGGTCGAGAAAACCGCCCAGGCTATGGGACATGGCATGTACCGCCCCCAGGATGGCGTTGGAAAACGCCAACCCGGCCTGCATGCTGCCCAACATGATCTTCTCGCGCAGGGCGATATCGCCGGGATTGGCAATCATCTGCACCAGGTGGCCGTTGATCAGGCGCATCGCTTCCAGGGCATGGGGATCGGTCAGCGGCCCGTGGCCGGTAGAGACAAAAGCCTCGATGGCATGCACCAACGCATCGATACCGGTGCAGGCGGAAAGGAATGGGTCCATGCTCAGGGTGGTTTCCGGGTCGATCAACGACACATCCGGCACCACTGCCTTGCTGACGATGGAGAATTTCATCCGTTCTTGCTGGTTGGAAATGATCACGAACTGCGAGACATCCGCCGAGGTGCCGGCCGTGGTCGGGATCAGGATCAGCGGCGGGCTCGGCACGCGAATGGTATCGACCCCTTCAAACTCCAGAATATGCCGCCCATGCGCGACCACGATGCCGATGCCCTTGGCGCAATCCATCGGGCTACCGCCACCGACGGCGACAATCACATCGCACTGCTCACTGCGGTAACGCTCAGCGCCGGCCATGACCTCCTCGACCCGAGGATTGGGCGACACGTCACTGTACAGGCAGTACTCGATGCCTTGCTCACGCAGGCTGGCTTCGATATCAGCCACCCACCCCGCCACGATCACCCCAGGGTCGCTGACCAGCAACACCTTGCGTGCGCCAAAGGTCTTGGCGTAGTTGGCCACATGGTGCCGACAGCCGGCGCCGAAGATGATTTCCGGGGAGACGAATTTACGCAACTGGCTCAGGTTCGGGCTCATGCAACGCCTTCTTGTTTTTTTTAAGATAGCGCCAGCCTAAAGCATCGGACCGGGATTGCAATCAGACCGTCAAGGTCGTCGAAGATAAGCCGCGCCGGTCACTGCAACCAGTGACCGGCGGGAGAAGGATCAACGGTTGGCGAAGTACATCGTCACTTCAAAACCAATACGCAGATCAGTGAACGCAGGCTTTTTCCACATAGCTCGATCCTCTTCTAGCACCACAGGATTGCGGTGATTTCATTAAACACTTGCCCTGCAAACCACGCCTCCTACTTTGGGAGCAAATGGCGCAGCGCTTTGGTGCCATACCCTCAACAAGCCCTTCAGATACAACGGGCACACGCGAGCGCCCTGCCAAGGGCAGATCCCGTCAAGCGAGCATTGAGTGGAGCACAAAAAAGCAGCCGCTGAACACTGACAGAAATGCCAGGTATCCAGCGGCTGAAAGGGACGTGAATTAGAAGAAGCCCAGCGGATTGATGTCGTAGCTCACCAGCAGGTTCTTGGTCTGCTGGTAATGGTCGAGCATCATTTTGTGGGTTTCACGGCCAACGCCAGACTTCTTGTACCCACCAAATGCGGCATGGGCCGGGTACAGGTGGTAGCAGTTGGTCCACACGCGACCGGCCTTGATCGCGCGGCCCATGCGGTAGGCACGGTTGATGTCACGGGTCCAGACGCCAGCACCAAGGCCAAACTCGGTGTCGTTGGCAATCGCCAGGGCTTCGGCCTCGTCCTTGAAGGTGGTCACACCAACGACAGGGCCGAAGATTTCTTCCTGGAACACCCGCATGCCATTGTGCCCCTTGAGCAGGGTCGGCTGGATGTAATAGCCCTGGGACAAATCACCGGCCAGACGCTCGCGGTCACCACCGGTGAGCACCTCGGCGCCTTCTTCGCGGGCGACCTGCATGTAGGAGAGGATCTTTTCGTACTGCTGTTCTGAAGCCTGGGCCCCGACCATGGTTTCGGTGTCCAGCGGATTGCCGCGTTTGATCTGGCCGATCTTCTTCATCACCGCGGCCATGAAGGGCTCGTAGATCGACTCCTGAACCAGCGCCCGCGATGGGCAGGTACAGACTTCACCCTGGTTGAAGAACGCCAGCACCAGGCCTTCGGCAGCCTTTTCGATGAATGCAGGTTCGGCCTGCATGATGTCCTCGAAGAAAATGTTCGGCGATTTGCCACCCAACTCCACTGTAGACGGAATGATGTTTTCGGCAGCACATTTGAGGATGTGCGAGCCCACAGGAGTGGAACCAGTGAAGGCGATCTTGGCGATGCGCTTGCTGGTGGCCAGGGCCTCACCCGCTTCACGGCCAAACCCCTGAACGATGTTCAACACGCCCGGTGGCAACAGGTCGCCAACCAGCTCGGCCAGCACTGTAATCGACAGCGGCGTCTGCTCAGCAGGCTTGAGTACGATGCAGTTACCGGCGGCCAGCGCTGGCGCGAGCTTCCAGGCCGCCATCAGCAGCGGAAAGTTCCACGGGATGATCTGCCCGACCACACCCAGCGGCTCGTGGAAATGGTAAGCCGTCGTGGTGTCATTGATCTCGGCGGCGCCTCCCTCCTGAGCACGGATACAGCCGGCAAAGTAACGGAAATGGTCAGCGGCCAAGGGTACGTCGGCATTCAGGGTTTCACGGATGGCCTTGCCATTGTCCCAGGTTTCGCTGATGGCCAGCACTTCCAGGTGCTGCTCGATACGGTCGGCAATCTGCAGCAGAATCCGCGAGCGGTCCTGCACCGAGGTTCGCCCCCAGGCATCGGCAGCGGCATGGGCCGCGTCCAGGGCACGGTCGATGTCGGCCGCATTGGAGCGCGGAAACTCCGCAATCAGTTGGCCATTGACCGGCGAGCTGTTGCTGAAGTACTGGCCGCTCAACGGCGCAACGAACTCACCGCCGATGTAGTTGCCATAACGGGGCTTGAAACTGACAAGGGCATCTGGGGTGCCGGGTGCTGCGTAAATCATGCGCAAACCTCTGCTGATCGAGGCCTGCCGAAGGGCAGGCAGTGGTTCGATCTTAGCCAGCAGGTCGATAGCCGCGAATGAGCCGTTGGCAGCGGGCGGCTCATTATTTGGTAGTAGGTCTGGGAGGCGTCGTAGCACCTTGGCAAGGCCTGGCTCCCACCGCCCAATGTGTGCGGGAGCAGGCCTTGCCGGCGAGCAGGTGCCTTAACGGTCCTTGAACTGTGCTTCGCGCTTGGCGATAAAGGCCGCCATGCCTTCTTTCTGGTCTTCAGTGGCGAAGGCCGCATGGAACACGCGACGCTCGAAGCGCACACCTTCGGTGAGGTTGACTTCAAAGGCGCGGTTGACGCTTTCCTTGACCATCATGGTCATCGGGATCGATTTGCTGGCGATCACGGCAGCGACCTTCAGCGCTTCGTCGAGCAACTCCGCCTGAGGTACGACACGGGCAACCAGCCCCGCACGCTCGGCCTCTTCAGCGCCCATCAGGCGACCGGTCAGGCACAGTTCCATAGCCTTGGCCTTGCCTACGGCGCGCGTCAGGCGCTGAGTACCGCCCATGCCCGGCAGCACACCCAGGTTGATTTCCGGCTGGCCGAACTTGGCGTTGTCAGCGGCAAGGATGAAGTCGCACATCATCGCCAATTCACAACCGCCACCCAAGGCGAAACCGGAGACGGCAGCAATGATCGGCTTGCGGCGATTGGCGATACGGTCAGCGTCGCTGAACAGGTCATCGACGTAGATCTGCGGGTAACGCAGGTCGGCCATTTCCTTGATATCGGCACCGGCAGCAAAGGCCTTCTGGGAGCCGGTAAGCACCACGCAGCCGATGTTCGGGTCGCGTTCGAGCTGGTCCAGCGCCTGGTTGATCTCACTCACGATCTGCGCGTTCAGGGCATTGAGCGCCTGCGGCCGATTGAGGGTGATCAGACCGACCTTGTCACGGATGTCCAACAGGATGGTTTCGTACGTCATGCAAACGGCTCCCTTCAAAGATTGCGCGCAATGACCATGCGCTGAATGTCGCTGGTGCCTTCGTAGATCTGGCAAACCCGCACATCGCGGTAGATCCGCTCCAGCGGGAAGTCGCTCAGATAGCCATAACCGCCCAGGGTCTGCAAGGCATCGGAGCAGACCTTCTCGGCCATTTCCGAAGCAAACAGCTTGGCCATCGAGGCTTCCACCAGCGCCGGACGCCCTGCATCACGCAAGGCTGCGGCATGATGCACCATCTGCCGCGCCACGGCGATGCGCGTTGCCATATCGGCCAGACGGAACGCGACAGCCTGATGCTCGATCAATGGCTTGCCGAAGCTTTGCCGCTCGCGGGCATAATCGCGAGCCACTTCAAACGCTGCGCGGGCCATACCCACCGATTGTGCGGCAATGCCGATGCGCCCGCCCTCCAGGTTCGCCAGCGCAATCTTGTAGCCTTCGCCCTCCTCGCCGAGGCGGTTGGCCACCGGCACGCGGACGTCATCGAAAACGATCTGGCAGGTGTCGGAGGCATGCTGGCCCAGCTTGTCTTCGACCCTGGCGACTTGGTAGCCCGGTGAATCCGTCGGCACGATGAAAGCGCTGATGCCGCGCTTGCCGGCTGCCGGATCCGTCACGGCAAACACGATCACCACACCGGCATTTTGCCCGGAGGTGATGAACTGCTTGCAGCCATTCAGTACGTAATGATCGCCATCACGGCGGGCGCGGGTTTTCAGGCTGCTGGCATCGGAACCGGCCTGCGGCTCGGTCAGGGCGAACGCACCGAGCATGGCGCCACTGGCCAGCGGGGTAAGGAACTGGGCTTTCTGCTGGTCATTGCCAAACTTGAGGATCGGCACACAGCCCACCGAGTTGTGCACGCTCATGATGGTCGAGCAGGCGCCATCACCGGCAGCGATTTCCTCAAGGGCCATGGCGTAAGCCAGGTAACCGGTGTCACAACCGCCCCACTGCTCCGGCACCAGCATGCCGAAGAAGCCCAGCTCAGCCATTTCGACCATGGCTTCTTTCGGGAAGCGGTGCTCACGGTCCCACTGTTCGGCAAAGGGCCGCAGACGTTCTTGGGCAAACTGCCGGGCGGCGTCGCTGATCTGCTGTTGTTCGTCATTCACTAACATGGTGGACCTCAATACAGGCATTCAACGGCCATGGCCGTGGCTTCACCGCCGCCGATGCAGATCGCCGCCACACCTCGGCGCAGGCCTTTCTGACGCAGGGCCGAGAGCAGCGTGACGAGAATCCGCGCACCCGACGCACCGATCGGATGGCCAAGGGCGCAAGCGCCACCGTGGACATTGACCTTGTCATGGGGCAATTCGAGCGCTTGCATGGCGGCCAGGGTAACCACGGCAAAGGCTTCGTTGATTTCGAACAGATCGACTTCGCCGAGGTTCCAGCCGGTGCGCTTCATCAGCTTTTCGATGGCGCCAATCGGTGCAACCGGGAACAGCGATGGCGTGTCAGCGAACGCTGCGTGACCATGGATCACTGCCAGCGGCTTGAGGCCACGTTGCTCAGCCTGGGAACGGCGCATCAGCACCAGCGCGGCTGCGCCGTCGGAGATCGAACTGGAGTTGGCCGCCGTTACGGTACCACCGTCACGAAAGGCCGGTTTGAGTTGCGGGATCTTGTCCAGGCGCGCCTTGGGCGGCTGTTCGTCATCACTGATCAGACGCTGTTCCTTGCCCACGGTGACTTCGACCGGAACGATCTCGGCGGCGAAGCTGCCGTCCTTGATCGCCTGCTGGGCGCGGGTCAGCGAGGCAATGGCAAAATCGTCCTGGGCTTTGCGACTGAAGCCATTCTTCTCGGCGCAATCCTCAGCGAAGGTGCCCATCAAGCGGCCCTTGTCGTAGGCATCTTCCAGGCCATCGAAGAACATGTGATCGATGATCTTGCCGTGCCCCATGCGATAACCGCTGCGGGCCTTGTCCAGCAGGTACGGCGCGTTGGACATGCTTTCCATGCCACCGGCCACCACCACATCGGCGCTGCCGGCCAGCAGCAGGTCATGGGCCATGATCGCGGCCTGCATGCCCGAACCACACATTTTGTTCAGGGTTGTACAGGTAGTGCCCTTGTCCAGGCCTGCACCGAGGGCTGCCTGACGGGCCGGCGCCTGACCAAGACCGGCAGGCAATACACAGCCGAACAGCACCTGCTCGACGCTATCGCTGGCAATACCAGCGCGCTCTACGGCCGCACGGATGGCTGCAGCACCGAGTTGCGGGGCCGTCAGGCTTTTCAGGTCACCCTGCAGCCCACCCATGGGGGTACGCACGGCGCTGACAATGACAATTGGATCGTTGGCGAGGGTCATGATGGTTACTCTCTGATTACTTGGCAGCCATGCGCAGCGCACCGTCAAGACGGATCACTTCGCCGTTGAGCATGCTGTTCTCGATAATGTGACGGGCCAGCGCCGCGTATTCCTGCGGACGACCCAGGCGTGGCGGATACGGCACACCTGCAGCCAGCGAATCACGCACTTCCTGAGGCATGCCCGCCATCATTGGGGTCTCGAAGATGCCTGGGGCGATGGTCATCACGCGGATACCAAACCGCGCCAGTTCACGAGCCGCCGGCAACGTCAGGCTGGCGATGGCGCCCTTGGAGGCAGCATAGGCTGCCTGGCCGATCTGGCCGTCATAGGCGGCGATGGATGCGGTGTTGATGATCACTCCGCGTTCACCCTCGGCACCGGCCTCGGTTTCAGCCATGGCCGCCGCGACCAAACGCAGCAAATTGAAGCTGCCAACCAGGTTAATGTTAATCACCCGACTGAAGCTGTCCAGGCCGTGCGGGCCCTGCTTGCCGAGGATCTTCTCGGCACCGACCACCCCGGCGCAGTTGACCAGACCATGGATGCTACCAAAGGCTTCGACTGCGGCATCCACAGCAGCCTTGGCGGCGGCTTCCTGGCTGATATCGGCAACCGCGTAACGCGCCTTGGGGCCAAGGGCCTGCGCCTTGGCCGCTACAGCTTCGGCATTGAGGTCGACCAGCATGACCTGGGCACCGGCCTCGATGAGCATTTCGGCGGTGGCCGCGCCCAGCCCGGAGGCCGCGCCGCTGACGATGAAGTTTTTATTGGCAATGTGCATGTTCGGGTTCCTCAGGCGCTGGCAGTCTGACCCAGCGCGGCTTGTTGTTTGGCGATTTCCTGATTGCGCAGGATGAAGCGCTGCAGCTTGCCGCTCGGGGTTTTCGGCAGCTCGCTGACAAATTCGATTTCACGTGGGTAGGCATGTGCATACAGGCGTTGGCGCACGTGCTGGCGCAGGGTTTCGGCCAGTTCGGGGCTGGCGCTGTGGCCATTCCCCAGCACCACGAACGCCTTGACCAGCTCAGTGCGCTCCGGGTCGGGTTTGCCGATCACCGCGGCCTCGACCACCGAAGGGTGCTCGATCAAGGCGCTCTCGACGTCGAACGGTCCAACCCGGTAGCCGGAGGTGGTGATCACGTCGTCACTGCGGCCGACGAAGCTGATGCTGCCGTCGTCGTTCAACTCGACGGTGTCGCCACTCAGGTAGTACTTGCCGACAAAGGCCTTGGTTGGCAGGCCGTGATAACCCGCGAACCAGCACAGTGGTGACTGCTCACGGTCCACGGCGAGAATGCCTGGCTGCCCGGCCGGCAGTTCACGCTGCTGCTCATCCAGCACGACAATGCGATGCCCTGGAACGGCAAAACCTGCGGCGCCCATATGCACCTTGTGCGCGAGGCCATGGTGATTGCACAGGACCATGCCCAGCTCGGTCTGGCCATAGTGGTCATGGATAGGCACATTCAACTGCTCGGCGAACCAGCGGATCACTTCTGGGTTGAGCGGCTCCCCAGCGCTACTGACCACCCGCAGGCAACCCTTGATCGGCGCCGAAAAGTCCTCACCGGCAGCAATCAACATACGGTAGGCGGTCGGCGAACCGGCGAGGTTGGTAATGCCGTATTTCTTGATCACCTTGCAGGTGCTTTCAACGCTGAACGGGCCATCGAAGAAGGTCGTCGCGTGGCCCAGCGACAGCGGGCCGGTAACCGCATAGTAGAGCCCGTAAGCCCAACCCGGGTCGGCCAGGTTCCAGAAAGCGTCTTCCGGGCGCAGGTCGATGGCGTCGCGCATGTACCCCTGGAACGCGACGATCGCGCGCAGCGGCACTTCCAGCGGCTTGGCCGGGCCGGTGGTGCCGGAGGTGAACATCAGCAGAAACGGTGCGTCGGCGCTCAGCAGCACAGGCTCGCATTCACTGGCCGCAGCATTGAGTTCGGTATGGAAGTCGAGGTCGCCGGAGTCGGCCTGGGCGAGCACCGAGATAATCCGCGGGCAACCCTCGACGTCATCGAGCTTGCTGCGGTTGTTGCGGTCGGTGATCACCACCTTGGCACCGGAGCTTTCCAGTCGGTGCTCGATCGCCTTGGGGCCAAATGCGGTGAACAGCGGCTGGTACACCGCACCCAGACGCCAGGTACCGAGTATCGTCACCAGCAGTTCTACGGTACGTGGCAACAAACCCGCCACACGGTCGCCGGGGCCTACACCCTGAGCCTTGAGCACGTTGGCAAACCGCGCGGCGCGGGCCTGCAGATCGGCAAAACTGTAGTGCGTGCTGTTACCGTCACGGTCTTCGCAGTTCAACGCAATACGCCCGTCCTGGGCATGTCGGTCACAGCACTCAACACAGGCGTTGAGCGCCTCAAGGTTACCTGCAAGGGCCTCGTCGGCGGCCTGCTGATAGTTGAAGCTGCTCGCAGCCACGCTGTATTCACGCATCACCAGACTCCTCGTTTCTTATTTTTGGAATAAACGAATGATCTGTTGATAGTCGCGCTGGTCACTGCCTGCGGCAATGGTCAAAGCGCGCAATCTGGATGACTGGTTTGGCCACTCAGTCGGTCGGCAGAAGAATCAGGCTGCGGTAGTGCCCCGGGTTACTGCCGGTCCATTTGCGGAATGCCTTGTAGAACGAGCTGGTATCGGCAAACCCCAGGCGCGCGGCAATGTCAGCAAAACTGACGTCGGCTTCGGCCAACCAGGTGATCGCCAGTTCCCGGCGCACACTGTCTTTCAAGCCCTGATAGGTCTGCCCTTCATCGGCCAAGCGCCGCCGTAACGTCGAGGCGGAAATGCACAGGCGCTGGGCCAAGGCTTCGGTCTCGGGCCAGGCCGCAGCGGGCAGCGCGCGCAGGTCGTGGCGAATACGCCGCGCCAGGCTGGCCGGGTCGCGGTACTTGACCAGGATGTTGGCGGGCGCTTCGGCCAGAAAACGCTGCAACTCATCGACGCTGCGCCTGACGGGAAGATCAAGGCACTCGGCCGCAAAGATCATCCGCGTGCGCGGGCGACCGAACTGCAGGTTCTCGGAAAACATCACCCGGTAGTCGTCGCAGAAGTCCGGCTCGGTACAGCGCAGTTCGATGGCCAGGATCGGAATACGCCGCCCTGCCAGCCAGCAGGCGACACCATGAACAATCATCCAGAAGGTGAAGTAGGTAAACGCCCGACGAGGTGCATCTTCAGGTTCGCCGACCACGATTTCGGCCAGGCTCTGCTGGCGCACCAACACCGGTTGCAGGTGCTCCAGCATCAATGACAGGAAGCTCAGCGCCGACTCCAGCGCGGCGCCCAGCGTGGGCTGCGCCATGGAAGAACGGCACAAAAATGCCAGGCTGCCGCTGCGCAAGCCGCGCGGGTCCATGCAAAAAAACTCATCGTGACAACGTCGCGCCAACAGCCGCCATAGCTGCGCATAGGCACTGGCCGGCACGCGGGCATCGAGCTGGCCCAACTGCTGCGGATCGATACCGACCCGTTTGAGTACCTCGCTCGTGGCGCTGCCTGCTGCACAACTCTGCAACAGGGCTTCACGCACCAGTTGCATGGAGATCGTGTCTTTCTCCGTCATCGCTTGTACTTCACCTTCCCTTGAGGTTGCCGGTCGACATCTTAGAGCTCCGCCAGCGAAAACGCTCGTTTCAGCCCTGCTGTGCCAGGTCCAGAAATGCCCGTATCAGCCGTAGCTCACGGCGTCGTTCCAGACAACCCAGCATATGCTGGTTGATCAGCCCCGGGCCGGCAATCGGCCGGGCCACAACACGCGGGTCGTGGCTGACTTCGACCGAGGCGACAATGCCGATACCCAGCTCTGCCGCCACGGCTTCGGTCACTGCTTCGCGGCTATCCAGTTCCAGCAGGACCCTGGGCTGCACCTGCGCTTCGCTGCACGCCTGATCGAAGGTGCGCCGGGTAATCGAACTGGGCTCGCGCAGCACCATGATCTGTTTATCCAACTGATCAATGGGCAACTGCGCGGTACTGGCAGCCCATTCATGCCCGGCCGGAATCAGTGCACAGATATGCGACGGCCCAAGGCTCTGCAAATACAGCCCCTTGCGCGGTTCCACCTCGGTCAGTACCGCCACATCGGCATGTTCGGACAACAACGCCGCAAGGGTTTCCTGAGCATTGCCCAGCCGCAGGTTCACCGTGATGCCCGGGTAGCGGGCGCGCAATTGCGCGAGCATCGGCATGACCCGGTGCGGGCCGTCTGCGGCCACTTCCAGGCGCCCGGTCAGCAACTGCCGGTTAGCTTCAAGCATCGCCTGGGCCTCTTCAGCCAGGCTGAACATGGCACGGGTGATCGCTGCCAGGCGGGTGCCCTCCTCGGTCAGTTCCACCCGGCGCGCCGTACGGCGCAACAAGGTGATCTGGTAATGCTCTTCAAGTGCCTTGATATGCCCGGTGACCGCTGGCTGGCTGATGAACAAGCGATTGGCGGCCCGGGTAAAACTGCCTTCACGGGCCACGGCATCAAAGGCGCGGAGCTGGAACAGGTTCATCAGTATCGGCCCCACTTATAGTTGGCATAACAACAAACAATTTGATTGATGGCGCGCGGAATTGCAACTTAAGCCCCGTACCTTCAGCCCACAGTTTGTGAGGACCACCACCATGAGTACTGCCGCTCCGATCCTGCTGACCCCTGGCCCCCTGACCACTTCGGCCCGTACACGGCAAGCAATGCTGGTGGACTGGGGCTCGTGGGACCGTGACTTCAACCAACTGACCGCCAGCCTGTGCCAACAACTGCTGGCCATCATCAACGGCGCCGGGACACACCATTGCGTTCCCCTGCAAGGCAGCGGCACCTTCGCCGTGGAAGCGGCCATCGGCACCCTGGTACCGCGCGACGGTAAAGTGCTGGTACTGATCAACGGCGCCTACGGCCAGCGCCTGGCAAAAATCTGCAAAGTACTGGGGCGCGCCTACAGCACGTTCGAAACCGCAGAAGACGAGCCGACCACGGCTGCCGATGTCGACCGCCTGCTGCAGGCCGACGCCAGCATCACCCACGTGGCGCTGATTCATTGTGAAACCAGTACCGGCATTCTCAACCCGCTGCCCGACATCGCCCGGGTCGTCGCCAACCACGGCAAGCGCCTGATCATCGATGCCATGAGTTCGTTCGGAGCCTTGCCGATCGACGCCAGCGAAGTACCCTTCGATGCCCTGATCGCCGCTTCCGGCAAGTGCCTGGAAGGTGTGCCAGGCATGGGCTTCGTATTCGCCAACCAGGCATCGCTGGCCGCTGCCGAAGGCAACTCGCATTCCCTGGCAATGGACCTGCACGATCAACACAGCTACATGGCCAAGACCGGCCAATGGCGCTTCACCCCGCCCACCCACGTGGTCGCGGCCCTACATGAAGCCCTGCTGCAGTACAACGAGGAAGGTGGCCTGCCCGCTCGTCATCAGCGCTACGCCAGCAACTGCAAAACCCTGCTCGATGGCATGGCCGCCATTGGCCTGCGCAGCTTCCTGCCGGCAGACATCCAGGCACCGATCATCGTCACCTTTCACGCCCCTCGTGATGCACGCTACGCCTTCAAAGACTTCTACGAGCGGGTCAAGGCCAAGGGGTTCATTCTCTACCCTGGCAAGCTCACCCAAGTGGAAACCTTCCGCGTCGGTTGCATCGGCTGTGTTGGCCCGGACGGCATGAGCGCCGCCGTCAACGCCATTGCCGAAGTGCTGCGCGAAATGGAAGTGCTGGATATCTGAAGCCGTTTTCAATCCGCCCGATGGCATGACCGATCAAGGAATTCACCGATGAACTACAAAAACCCAACACACCTGCAAGCCGCGATCCTCGACTGGGCCGGCACCGTGGTCGACTTTGGCTCCTTTGCACCCACGCAGATCTTCGTCGATGCCTTTGCCGAGTTCGACGTCGAGGTTTCTATCGAGGAAGCCCGCGGCCCGATGGGCATGGGGAAATGGGACCATATCCGCACCCTCTGCGACCAACCGCAGATTGCCGAGCGCTACCGTAAGGTGTTCGGGCGCACCCCGACCGATGATGACGTGACCGCCATTTACCAGCGTTTCATGCCGCTGCAGATCGAGAAGATCGCCGTGCATTCGGCACTGATCCCCGGCGCGCTGGAGACCCTCACCGGCCTGCGTCAGAACGGCCTGAAGATCGGCTCGTGCTCGGGCTATCCGAAAGTGGTGATGGACAAGGTAGTCGAACTGGCGGCAAAGAACGGCTATGTTGCCGACCACGTAGTGGCCACCGACGAAACCCCTAATGGACGCCCTTGGCCGGCGCAAGCGCTGGCCAACGTGATTGCCTTGGGCATCGACGACGTCGCTGCATGCGTCAAGGTCGATGACACCGTGCCAGGCATCCTCGAAGGCCGCCGCGCCGGCATGTGGACCGTCGCCCTGGTCTGTTCCGGCAACGCCCTGGGCCTGACCTACGAAGGCTATCGCGCCCTCGACCCGAACACGCTGGAAGCCGAGCGCAAACGCATTCATGCGATGTTCGAAGGTTCGCGCCCGCACTACCTGATCGACACTATCAATGAGTTACCCGGCGTGATCGCTGACATCAACCAGCGCCTGGCCCGAGGTGAGATGCCGCAAGCGGTTTGACTGCGCAGTGCCGGCTCCCGAAAGGAGCCGGCCTCACCTCAACGCTGATGCAGCGCGACCCAGCGCGCATAGCTGTCAATGAACCCCTGCAGAAACGGCCGGGTTTTCTCCGAAAGCTTGCCATGTTCATCGAACAGGCTCCCCGCCCCGCCTACATATGCCTCAGGCTGCTGCATGCAGGGCACGTCGAGGAACACCAGCGACTGGCGCAAATGATGGTTGGCACCAAAGCCCCCCACCGCACCCGGCGACACACTGATTACCGCGCCCGGCTTGCCGCTCCAGGCACTCTGCCCGTAGGGCCGTGAACCCACATCAATGGCGTTTTTCAGCACACCTGGGACCGAACGGTTGTACTCAGGTGTCACAAACAACAGTGCATCGCTGTTGCGAATCTGCTCACGAAAAGCCGTATAGGCAGCGGGTGGCGTGCCATCAATGTCTTCGTTGTACAGCGCCAGCCCGCCAATTTCGACAATACTCAATTTGAGACTGGGGGGCGCCAATTCGGCAAGCGCGCGAGCGACCTTGCGATTCAAGGACTCCTTACGCAGGCTGCCCACCAGCACCGCAACTGAATAGACCGGACTCATAGCGCTCTCCAACCTGAAAAACATAGGGAATTTTAGGTATAGACGATCAGTGCAGCTCCTCAGTTTTTTTCTACACTGGCAAAACTCCCCGCAGTTACAGCGGTCTATGGCTGACAGCGCATTTTTATTTCAGAGGTTGCACGTTAAATGACAGCAGTACTGGTCGGACAATTTCATGCACGGGATGCTGAAGGACGTATCTACCCTGTACATGAGTTCCAGGAATCTACCCTGCAGGCCGATGGAACTGCCGCCTCGCTCCCCGTTACCACCTACCGCCTGGCGATCGGTGACCGGGTCAACCACCTGGGTGAAGACCGTTTTGAACTGGTGCAAAGCGGTGTAGAGATCATCCGCATCCCCTGAGCCCATTCAGGGGGTAATGCAATCGACGGTATAGACCCGCCCCTGGGCGGTGTCTTCATGCTGTAGCCCATGCACGTCCGCGACAAAGCCGGGAAAACCGGTGTCGAAAGCCCGCGCGAAGGCCAGGTAGTCGATAATTGAGCGTGTCGCCTCGGTGAAGCGCTCACCCGGCATGATCAAGGGTATGCCCGGCGGGTACGGCACCAACATCACGGCGGCAATACGCCCGATCAATTGGTCGATGGGCACCGCCTCCACCTCCCCCCTGATCAGTTTGTCGTAGGCGTCGGCCGGCTTCATGACCACCTCCGGCAAACGGGTGTACAAACGCTTGAGTTGCTTAGCCGTGGCATTGCTGCGGTAACAGTCGTGCAACTGGTCACACAGGTCACGCAGGCCCAACCGCTGGTAACGCGACGGGTCCAGGTTTGCCACGCACGGCAGGCTTTCGAGCAAGTCGGTATTGGCGTCGTAATTGCGCTTGAACTCCAGCAGTTCGGTCAGCAAGGTGCTCCACTTGCCCTTGGTGATACCCATGGAAAACAGCACCAGGAAGGAATAGAGCCCAGTCTTTTCCACCACCAGCCCTCGCTCCCATAGAAACTTGCTGACCACGGCCGCCGGAATCCCGTGCTCGCCCAGCGTACCGTCCGCAGTCAGGCCCGGCATGACCAGCGTGACCTTGATCGGATCGAGCAGCACATAATCATCGGCCACCTCGCCAAACCCGTGCCATGCGGCCTGCGGCTGCAGCAGCCAGTCAGCAGTAGCCACCGCCCGCGCACCTTCGACCCGTGGTGGTTGCCAGACACTGAACCACCAGTCATCGGCGGCGATATGCGCGCGCAGGTTGGCCAGGGCCCGCCTGAAGCTCAACGCTTCATCGAACATTTCCTGCAGCAACGAACGCCCGGCCGGGCCTTCCATCATCGCCGACGCCACGTCGAGCGACGCCAGGATGCTGTATTGCGGCGACGTGGAAATATGCATCATGAACGCTTCGTTGAAACGGTCTCGGTCCAACTGCCGAGCCCCGCCATCCTGCACATGGATCATCGAAGCCTGGCTGAAGGCTGCCAGCAATTTGTGGGTCGAATGGGTGCTGAACACCAGCGGGCTGTCCGCACTGCGGGACGTTCCCATGGCGAAACGCCCGGCGAAAAATTCATGAAACGCCGCATAGGCATACCAGGCTTCGTCGAAGTGCAGCACCT
Source organism: Pseudomonas sp. HLS-6 TE3448 (assembly GCF_053629555.1). NCBI lineage: Bacteria > Pseudomonadati > Pseudomonadota > Gammaproteobacteria > Pseudomonadales > Pseudomonadaceae > Pseudomonas > Pseudomonas sp. HLS-6 TE3448. The sequence goes on from NZ_JBRJIO010000001.1 coordinate 4,714,271, forward strand.
CGACACTGTTGCCGAGCATCTGCTTGATCAGCTCGGCGTTGTAGCACAGGCCGTCATAGGTCGAGTTGGTCACCACGGCCATTCTCACCTTCGGCGCGCGGCCCTTCGCCAGCGGGTTGGCGTCGATCTTGGCCTGAATCGACTCGCGGCTGAATTCACTCAGCGGGATCGGCCCGATGATGCCCAGTTCGTTGCGTTCAGGGCACAGGTACAAAGGGATTGCACCGGTCATGATAATGGCGTGCAACACTGACTTGTGACAGTTGCGGTCAACCAGCACCAGATCATCGCGAGCGACCATCGCATGCCAGACAATCTTGTTGGCCGTAGAGGTGCCGTTGATCACAAAGAAGGTGTGGTCCGCACCGAAGTTGCGCGCGGCCCGCGCTTCAGCGTCAGCCAGTGGCCCGGTGTGATCGAGCAGCGAGCCAAGCTCCGACACCGACACCGAGAGATCCGAGCGCAAGGTGTTTTCACCGAAAAACTGGTGGAACGCCTGGCCCACCGGGCTTTTGCGATACGCCACACCGCCGCCGTGACCCGGCGTATGCCAGGAGTAGTTGGACTGCGCAGTGTGTTGCACCAATGCCTTGAAGAACGGCGGCAACAGCCCGTCCAGGTAATTGTGTGCAGCCCGTGCCACCTGCCGCGCCAAAAACGGTACCGTGTCTTCAAAAAGGTAGAGGATACCGCGCAGCTGGTTCAGCTCGCTCATGGCTTCCGCCGGCGCATTCTCCAGCGTCACTTGCTCGCCCAAGGCAAAGATCGGCAGGTGTGGCGCACGCAGCCGCGCCAGGCGAATGAGCTCGACCATGTTCTGCAGCAGGTGAGTATTCTCCCCGGCACCCTCGGCAGCGATCAGCATGCACGCCAGGCCATGGTGAGTGGACGCCACCAAACGTCCTTCGGCGTAATCCACTGCCGAAAGAATCGCAAAGCCGTCTTGCGTCAGCTCCTGAGCAATGGCACGTACGCGCTCGCCAGCAACCGTATCAGCCTTGATATCGCGGTGAACGATCAGAACGGGAAACTTAAGATCCTTGTACATGCGCCAACCCACCCCGGAAACGACAGGCCCGAAGAGCCTTTCACTTCACAGGTTAGAAGGTTGCCGCCAGTGTGCAGGAACGACTTCAGTTCGCCTCGTTCATCTGTTGCCACAACGACGGGCCACCCGCGGACTTGGCGATCGCTTCCAGGCGGGCAAGATGGGCTTCAAGCTCGCTGGCGTTAGCCCGAATGATTCGTCCAGGCTGACGATCAGCCGGCAACCGGCGAATTTCGCTGCCCTGAATGCTGTTGCCGTTACTGTCTTCGGCACCGTCGGCAGCCAACGAAAGGCTGGTCTGCCCGCCGGTCATGGCCAGGTAGACGTCTGCCAGCAACTCGGAGTCGAGCAACGCGCCGTGCAAGTCGCGACCGGAGTTGTCGATACCGTAGCGTTTGCACAAGGCATCAAGGCTGTTGCGTTGCCCTGGATGACGCTCCCGCGCCATCATCAGGGTGTCGAGCACGTCGCAGTATTGGGTGATGTCAGTGCGATCGGCGTAACCGGCCAAGGCGAATTCGTTGTTGATGAAACCAACGTCGAACGCCGCGTTATGGATGATCAGCCGCGCACCCTTGATGTATTCATAGAATTCATCGGCGACTTCGGCAAAGCGCGGTTTGCCAATCAGGAACGCATCGGTGATGCCGTGAACACCGATAGCGCCCTCGTCACTCTCACGATCCGGTTGCAGGTAAACGTGGAAGTTGCGGCCCGTCAGACGCCGACCAATCACCTCGACACAACCGATCTCGATGATCCGGTGACCGTCGGTAACCGGCATACCGGTGGTTTCGGTATCCAGCACTACCGACCTGTTGTTATGCATCTCCACGCCGGTGATCTCCTGCCGCGCACATCTAGAAAACCGCACCCCGTCGCTGATCCGGCCAAGCCGACAGTGACGGGGTGCTCAATTGGGAAAGCGAGGAATTCTACCTCAGCTCCGGGGCATTTGCCGGACCGATTTACGCTCAGCGCAGACCGCGCACTTCGTCGACACCGCGGTTGGCCAACTGGTCGGCCCGCTCGTTGCCGTCATGGCCAGTGTGGCCGCGCACCCACTTCCAGGTCACCTGATGCCGACCGACCTGTTCGTCAAGCTGCTGCCACAGGTCGGCATTCTTCACCGGTTGCTTGGCAGCGGTTTTCCACCCGCGTTTCTTCCAATTGACCATCCACTCGTTAATGCCCTTCATGACATATTCCGAGTCAGTGACCAACAACACTTCGCAACTGCGCTTGAGGGCTTCCAGCGCACGGATGGCGGCCATCAACTCCATACGGTTGTTGGTCGTTTCGCGCTCGCCCCCCCACAACTCCTTTTCCACACCCTTGCAAATCAGCAGGGCGCCCCAGCCACCGGGGCCAGGGTTACCCTTGCAGGCACCATCGGTGTAGATCTCGACGCTTTCGCTCATGTACAGCCTTTTTAATCAGTAATTGCCCCCAAGCCTGCACGCTCAGGGTTCGGAATTGCGTCGGTTGACCTTGGCCATCGGCAGGGGCAGCAACTTGCCCATGGGTTCGCGACGCTCCTGGCGCAGCGGCCGCAGGCCAACCACCATTTTGCGCGCTACCAACAGGTAGACACCACCACCGACGCCCTGCCATCGGCCGGCCAAGCGCTCCCAGCCTTCCAGGCGCTGTTGCCAGGCGGCGCAAGTGAGCGGCGGACGATAGCACCCGAAGCGGCGTTTCTCCAGCGCGAAGCCCAGCAGGTTCAACCAGTCGCCAACGCGAGAGGGCGAGATGCAGCGCGCCTTGCGCAAGGCATCATGGGCAAAGAAATGACGCACTCCCCAGGTACTCCAGGGGTTGATACCGACGATCAATAAATGCCCACCAGGGCGCACGCTGCTGGCGGCCTCGCGCAGCAGGCCATGCGGCGAAAGGCTGAAGTCCAGCCCATGCTGCAGCACGACCACATCAGCGGCGTGCTCACTCAACGGCCAGGCCTGCTCTTCACAGACAATCTCCACCCCTGGCAACGGCGCGCCCAGGCGCACATTGCGCTGCACTTGCGGCGCATTGGGCGGAGCCTCGGCACAAGGGCCGTAATGCACCAGGTAGCCACCGAAGTAACGCCCCAGTTCCTCCTCCAGCAGCCGCTGCTCTTCTTTGAGCAACAACTGCCCCAATGGCCCGCCGAACCAGTCTCTCGCCAGACTGATCAGCTCAAGCCAGTCCGGATCAGCCTGAGCGAACGCTTTGTCGGTCATAGCCCTCTCCCGCTTGCCGGGTTCTCGTGGAACCCCATAGCCTCTAAGATGCACCAATGTCCCACGCTTGGCGAATCGCACCATGATACAGATCGATGCCCTGCCCGCTTTCTCCGATAATTACATCTGGCTGTTGCAGGACCCTGCCAGCCGCCGTTGTGCGGTCGTCGATCCGGGGGACGCCGGCCCCGTGCTCACCTGGCTCGACCATCACCCTGGCTGGCAGTTGAGCGACATTCTGATCACCCACCACCACCACGATCATGTCGGCGGCATCGAAACGCTCAAGGCGACCACCGGCGCCCGGGTGTGCGGCCCGGCTACAGAGCCAATCCCGGCCCGCGACCTGGCCCTGAACGACAACGACCGCCTGCACGTGCTGGGCCTGACGTTCCAGGTGCTGGCAGTGCCCGGTCATACACTGGGGCATATTGCTTATTACAGTAGCCAGACACCAACACCGCTACTGTTCAGCGGTGATACGCTATTCGCCGCTGGCTGCGGTCGCCTGTTCGAAGGCACTGCCGAGCAAATGCACCAGTCACTGCAACGCCTGGCAGCCCTGCCAGCCGAGACGCTGGTCTATTGCACACATGAATACACCCTCAGCAACCTGCGCTTTGCCTGTGCGGTGGAACCACAAAACCCGCATATTGCCCAACGCTTCGCCGACGTTACCCAGTTTCGAGCACATGATCGCATCACATTACCCTCCACGCTGGCACTGGAGAAGCTGACGAACCCCTTTTTGCGCACCGGCGAAACATCCGTTAAAGAAAAAGTGGACGAACGGAATGGCACTACAAGCGCCTCTCCAAGTACTGTTTTTGCTGGCTTAAGGGCTTGGAAAGATACGTTCTAAGCAGACGCGGCTGGGCACCAAAAGTTCTGAGAGGTTGACCACCCCCCGGCTGCTTTCTAGAATCGCCCGACATTTTTGCCAGGAACTTACTTCCAGCCAATGTCGTCCCTTAGCCGCAGAACCCTCAATTCCGTCACCCTGACGCGCGTCGCACAAGCTGTCGCGCTGGCTCTGACCGCCACGCTCGTGGGCTGCCAGAGCACCAGTCATATGGGTGACTCCGAGAGCGTTCGCGCGCACAACTACCAGGCCCGACTGAAGCAAAAACCGGTCTTCATCCACGACAAGCCTGCACAACAGGCACCGGATGATGTCTGGGAACGCATGCGTCAGGGCTTCAAGTTGCAGGACGATATCGGGGTCAACCCGCGCATCGAGCAACAGCGCCTGTGGTTTGCCAGTAACCCTTCGCACCTGGAAACGGTCGGCGACCGCGGCAGCCTGTACATGCATTACATCGTCGAGCGTCTTGAAGAGCGCGACATGCCGCTGGAACTGGCACTGCTACCCGCGATCGAGAGCGCCTACAACCCCCTGGCGTATTCACGCGCCCATGCGGTCGGCCTATGGCAGTTCATCCCCTCGACCGGGCGGCACTTCAACCTGCGCCAAACGCGTTTCTATGATGGTCGGCGCGACATTACCGCGTCGACCAACGCAGCGCTGGACTACCTGTCACGCCTGCACGACATGTTCAACGGCGACTGGCTGCTGGCACTGGCGGCCTACAACGCCGGCGAAGGCACCGTGAGCCGCGCCATTGAGCGTAACGAACGCCTCGGCCTGCCGACCGACTACTGGAACCTGCCGCTCCCCAAGGAGACCCGCGACTACGTGCCCAAGCTGCTGGCACTCTCGCAAGTTGTGCTGACACCACAGGCTTACGGCGTAAACCTCAACCCGATTGCCAATGAACCCTACTTCGAGGCCATCGAGATCAAGGACCGCCTGGACCTTTCGCGCGTGGCGGCCCTGGCCGAAATCGACGAAGACGAGATGTATCAGCTCAACCCGGCCTTCAAGAAACGCATGACGGTCGATGGGCCGCAGCAACTGCTGGTCCCCACGGCCAAAGCGCAACTGCTCACGACCAGCCTGTCGAACATGAAGCCCGAAGAGCTGCTCAGCTTGCAGCCTCAGCCGGCCGTGTTCAAAGCCGCATTGGCCGAAGAGGAACCCAGCACAGCGGGTACCGCCCGTAGCTACCGGGTCAAGCGGGGGGACAACCTCGCCAGCATTGCCAAAGCCAACCGTGTCAGCGTCAACGATCTGCAACGCTGGAACAAGCTTTCCGGGCGCAACGTCAAGGTCGGCCAGACCCTTGCCTTGCGCGACACCAAAGGTGCCGTGAAGCAACGCTCCACCCAGTACAAGGTGCGCAAAGGTGACTCGCTGTACATGGTCGCCAAACGCTTCAACGTCGAAATGCAGCACCTCAAACGCTGGAACCCGAGCACCGCGCACGCACTCAAACCAGGCCAGACACTGACCGTCTATCTGCCTCATTGAGGCCGCACGGCACATCAACTCGGTGCCGCGTCGCCCCTGTGCGACCCGGTACTCTTTTTCCTGTCGATACAAGCTGTTACTGTAGCCAGACCAAAGCCCAAGCCGCCTGGAATGGATCCCCGACTTGATACGCCCCCTCCTGCTGTCAATCAGCCTGGCCTTGAGCTTTCCTGCGGGCGCAACAATCATCGAAAGCCATGGTTACGCCCAGTTTGGCACGCTCAAGTATCCAGCCAAGTTCACCCATTTTGACTGGGTCAATCCGCAAGCGCCCAAGGGCGGTACGTTGCGGGCCATGGCCTTTGGCACGTTCGATACGCTCAACCCCTATACCTTCAAGGGCAGCAGCCCGGTAACCACGCCGAACTTCCTGCAGTATGGCGTGAGCGAGCTGAACGAAACCCTCATGGTCGGTACCGGCCAGTACGATCCTTCCGGCGATGAGCCGACGTCCAGCTACGGCTTGATCGCCCGCTCGGTCGAGTACAGCGAGGACCGTAGCTGGGTGGTGTTCAACTTGCGTCCTGAAGCGCGCTTCCACGACGGCGTCCCGATTACCGCGACAGACGTCGCGTTTTCCTATCGCACGCTTCTCAAGGAAGGTCATCCGCTTTACCGCACCAACCTGCAGGAAGTACAACGGGTCGACATCCTCAGCCCTCAGCGGATTCGTTTCGTGTTCAAACGCGCTGGCAATCCACTGTTGATCCTGCGCCTGGGCGAGATGCCGGTACTGCCGCAGCACTACTGGAAAACACGCGATTTCAAGGCCACAACCTTCGAACCGCCCTTGGGCAGCGGACCGTACCGCATTGTTCAGGTACAGCCCGGCAGAAGCCTGGTGTTCGAGCGGGTCAGTAACTATTGGGGCAAGGACCTGGCGGTCAATCGTGGCAAGTACAACTTCGACCGGGTTGAGTTCGAGTTCTACCGCGACAGCGATGTTGCGTTTGAAGCCTTCAAGGCGGGCGAATTCGACATCTATATCGAACACCAGGCGAAGAACTGGGCCAATGGCTATACCTTCCCTGCCGTACGTCGCGGCGAGGTGATCAAGGCGCAGATCCCGCACCAGATTCCAACCCAGACCCAAGGCCTGTTCATGAACAGCCGCCGGGCGACCTTTGCCGACACCCGGGTTCGCCAGGCGCTGGGCCTGATGCTGGATTTCGAATGGACCAACCGCACCCTGTTCAGTAGCGCCTACCAGCGCGCGACCAGTTTCTACCCAAACAGCGAGTTCAGCGCCACTGGCTTGCCTGTCGGGCAAGAATGGCTAATGCTTTCGCCCTACCGCAACCAACTGCCGCCAGAGCTGTTCACCCAGCCGTTCAAGGTCAGCAGCACCGAAGGCCGGGGCATTGGCCGGGATACCTTGCGCCAGGCCCTGACACTGCTCAACCAGGCGGGCTGGAAACTGAGCGGACAACGCCTGCTCAACGCCAAGGGGCAACCCTTGAAACTGGAGATCCTGCTGGTCAATCCAAACCTGGAGCGGATTCTACAACCTTATGTCGAAAATCTGGCGAGCATCGGGATCGATGCACGCTTGCGCACCGTTGACCGCGCCCAGTACAAACAGCGGCTGGACCAGTTCGATTTCGACATGATTCTGATGACGCTCAACCAGACCCTCAGCCCGGGTCTTGAACAGTGGCAGTATTTCCATTCAAGCCAGGCCGCGGTCAAAGGCAGCAAAAACTATGCAGGGGTCAAGGACCCGGTGGTCGACCACTTGCTGGAGGTACTGCTCGCCGCAAAAAGCCGGGACGAGCAGGTTGCGGCCACTCGCGCACTGGACCGGGTACTGCTCTGGCAGCACTACATGATTCCCAACTGGTACCTGAACAATCACCGCCTGGCCTACCGCAATCGGTTCGCCTTCGTCGCCACACCGCCCTATACCCTGGGCCTTAACAGTTGGTGGCTCAAGCCTTCGGAGAATGCCCAATGACGCCATTGCCCGGCTTTCGCATACTGGCTGGCCTGTTGCTTGCTGGCCTCAGCCTGCAGACCCTGGCCGCGCCGCAACATGCGCTGACCCTGTACAACGAAGCGCCGAAGTACCCAGCCAACTTCAAGCACTTTGATTACGTCAACCCCGACGCGCCCAAGGGCGGCACCTTCCGCCAGAATGGCTTCGGCAGCTTCGACAGCCTAAACCCATTCATCAACAAGGGCGTCTCGGCGGACAACCTCGACCTGATCTACGACACCCTGGCCCGCGCCAGCCTGGACGAACCGTTCAGCGAATACGGCTTGCTGGCACAACAGATCGAAAAGGCCCCGGACAACAGCTGGGTGCGCTTCTACCTGCGCCCGGAAGCCCGCTTCCACGACGGCCACCCAGTACGCGCCGAGGACGTGGTGTTCACCTTCAACATGCTGATCAAGCACGGCGCCCCACTTTACCGCGGCTACTATGCCGACGTTGCGGAAGTGGTCGCCGAAGATCCGCTGCGGGTGCTGTTCAAGTTCAAGCACAACAACAACCGCGAGCTGCCGCTGATTCTCGGGCAGATCGCCGTATTGCCCAAACACTGGTGGGAAGGTCGTGACTTCACCAAGGGCAACCTGGAAATCCCGCTGGGCAGCGGGCCTTACACCATCGCCGAGGTCAAGCCCGGGCGCTCAATTCGCTACGTGCGCGACAAGAACTACTGGGGCAAGGACCTGCCGGTCAACCGCGGCTTCTACAACTTCGACCAGATGACGGTCGATTACTACCGCGACAACACCGTCGCCCTGCAGGCACTCAAAGCAGGGCAGTTCGATTATTGGCTGGAAAGCAGCGCCAAGAACTGGGCAACGGCCTACGACACGCCAGCGGTACGCGAAGGTCGCCTGATCCGTGAAGAAATCCCCAACGGCCTGCCAACCGGCATGCAAGGCTTCGTCTTCAACCTGCGTCGCCCAGTGTTCCAGGATGTACGGGTACGGGAAGCCCTGAGCCTGCTGCTGGACTTCGAGTGGACCAACAAGCAGTTGTTCAACGGCGCCTACACCCGCACCGGCAGCTACTTTGAAAACTCGGAGATGGCCGCCCGTGGCCTGCCTGATGCCGCCGAACTGAAGATCCTCGAACCCCTGCGCGGCAAGGTTCCCGAGCAAGTCTTCAGCCAGGCCTTCGCCAACCCGGTCACCGATGGCAGCGGCATGATCCGTGAACAGCAGCGCAAGGCCTACAAGCTGCTGCAGGAGGCCGGCTGGAGCATCAAGGATGACAAGATGGTCGATGCCCAGGGCAAACCGCTGAAAATCGAATTTCTGCTGGCCCAGACCGAGTTCGAGCGTGTCCTGTTGCCCTACAAACGCAACCTGGCCGACCTTGGTATCGATCTGACCCTTCGCCGGGTGGACGTTGCCGAATACGTCAACCGCCTGCGCTCACGTGACTTCGACATGATCGTCAGCGGCTTCCCGCAATCCAACTCCCCGGGCAACGAGCAGCGTGAGTATTGGCAAAGCGCCAGTGCCGACAACCCGGGCAGCCGCAATTTCATGGGCCTGAAAGACCCCGCCGTGGATTCGCTGGTGGAATCGCTGATCAACGCCGAATCGCGGCAAGACCTGATCGCCCATACCCGCGCACTCGACCGCGTATTGCTATGGGGTTACTACGTGGTACCCAACTGGCACATCAAAACCTGGCGCGTGGCCTACTGGAACCATATCGGCCATCCGCAAACCCCGCCCAAGTTCGACATTGGCATCAACACCTGGTGGATCAAACCCAGTACTACCCCTGTGATGCCCGTAGCAGCACCGACCGAGACTGCATCGACGAGCGGAGCACACTAGTATGCTGGCCTATACCCTACGCCGCCTGCTGCTGATTATCCCGACCCTGCTGGGCATCCTGGTCATCAACTTCATCATCATCCAGGCCGCCCCCGGTGGCCCGGTAGAGCAGATGATCGCCAAGCTCGAAGGTTTCGAGGGCGCCACCAGCCGGATTGCCGGCGGCGGCGCCGAAGTGTCGGTAGCCGGTTCCAACTACCGCGGCGCGCAAGGCCTGGATCCGGCCCTGATCAAGGAAATCGAGCGCATGTACGGCTTCGACAAGTCGGCGCCGGAACGCCTGTGGATCATGATCAAGAACTATGCCCGGCTCGATTTCGGCGAAAGCTTCTTCCGCGATGCCAAGGTCATCGACCTTATCGCAGAAAAGCTCCCGGTCTCGATTTCCCTGGGGCTGTGGAGCACCCTGATCATGTACCTGGTCTCGATCCCCCTGGGCATCGCCAAGGCCACCCGCCACGGCAGCCATTTCGACGTCTGGACCAGTTCGGCGATCATCATCGGCTACGCAATCCCGGCGTTCCTGTTTGCCATTCTGCTGATCGTACTGTTCGCAGGGGGTAGCTACTTCGACTGGTTCCCGCTGCGCGGCCTGACGTCGAACAACTTCGATGAACTGAGCACCACCGGCAAGATCCTCGACTACTTCTGGCACCTGGTACTACCGGTGACCGCACTGGTAATCGGCAACTTCGCGACCATGACCCTGCTGACCAAGAACAGCTTCCTTGACGAGATCAACAAGCAGTATGTGATCACCGCCAAGGCCAAGGGCCTGAGCAATAATCGTGTGCTTTACGGGCATGTGTTCCGCAATGCCATGCTGCTGGTGATTGCCGGCTTCCCCTCGGCCTTCATCGGCATTTTCTTCACTGGCTCGCTGTTGGTGGAGGTGATTTTCTCGCTCGACGGCCTGGGCCTGATGAGCTTCGAGGCAGCCATCAACCGTGACTACCCGGTGGTGTTCGGCACGCTGTTCATCTTCACCTTGCTGGGGCTGGTCGTGAAACTGATCGGCGACCTGACCTACACCCTGGTCGACCCACGCATCGACTTTGAAAGCCGGGAGCAATGAGATGAAACTGTCACCGCTCAATCGCCGGCGTTTTGAACGCTTCAAAGCCAACCGCCGTGGCTGGTGGTCGCTCTGGCTGTTCCTGATCCTTTTCGGCCTGAGCCTGGGCGCGGAACTGATCGCCAACGATAAACCCCTCGCCGTGCGCTATGACGGCCAGTGGTACTTCCCGGCGGTCAAACGCTACCCGGAAACCACCTTTGGCGGCGAGTTTCCGCTGGAGCCCAACTACAAGAGCCCGTACATCCGCGAACTGCTGGCCGCCAAGGACAGCTGGGTACTCTGGGCGCCCATTCCTTTCAGCTACCAGAGCATCAACTATGACCTGAAAGTCCCCGCCCCCGCGCCACCCTCGGCACAAAACTGGCTGGGCACCGACGACCAAGGGCGCGATGTGCTGGCGCGGGTAATCTATGGCTTTCGGATCTCGGTGCTGTTCGCACTGACCCTGACGATCCTGAGCTCGATCATCGGCGTGATCAGCGGCGCCCTGCAGGGTTTCTATGGTGGCTGGGTAGACTTGGCCGGGCAGCGCTTCCTGGAGATCTGGTCAGGCTTGCCAGTGCTTTACCTGCTGATCATCCTGGCCAGTTTCGTGCAGCCGAACTTCTGGTGGCTACTGGGCATCATGCTGTTGTTTTCCTGGATGAGCCTGGTCGACGTGGTGCGTGCCGAATTCCTGCGCGGGCGCAATCTGGAGTACGTGCGTGCGGCGCGAGCCCTCGGCATGCAAAATGGCGCGATCATGTTCCGGCATATCCTGCCCAACGCCATGGTCTCGACCATGACCTTCATGCCCTTCATTCTCACCGGCGCAATCGGCACCCTGACCGCACTGGACTTCCTCGGCTTCGGCCTGCCGCCTGGTGCTCCATCGCTGGGTGAACTGGTCGCACAGGGCAAGTCCAACCTGCAAGCACCGTGGCTGGGTATCAGTGCGTTTGCAGTACTGGCGCTGATGCTTAGCCTGCTGGTGTTCATCGGTGAATCCGCCCGCGATGCCTTCGACCCGAGGAAATAAGATGAATCAGGACAATTTGATCGAAGTCCGCGACCTTTCCGTCGAATTCGTCGTCGGCGACCAGATACAACGGGCCGTCGAACATATCAGTTTCGATATTCGCCGCGGCGAGACGCTGGCCCTGGTGGGCGAAAGCGGCTCAGGCAAATCGGTGACGGCTCACTCGATCCTGCGCCTGCTGCCCTACCCGATCGCCCGCCACCCCTCCGGCAGCATCCACTATGAGCAACGCGACCTGCTGAAACTGGACGAAAAGCAAATGCGCCACATCCGTGGCAACCGCATTGCGATGATCTTCCAGGAGCCGATGACCTCGCTTAACCCGCTGCACACCATCGAAAAGCAGATCAACGAAGTACTGCTGCTGCACAAAGGCCTGACGGGTAAAGCCGCCACCGAGCGCACCCTGGAGCTGCTGGACCTGGTGGGAATTCCCGAACCGGTCAAACGCCTCAAGGCGCTCCCGCACGAACTCTCTGGTGGCCAACGTCAACGGGTAATGATCGCCATGGCCCTGGCCAACGAGCCGGAGTTGCTGATCGCCGACGAACCGACCACCGCGCTGGACGTGACCGTCCAACTGAAAATTCTCAACTTGCTCAGGGAGCTGCAGTCGCGGTTGGGCATGGCCATGCTGCTGATCAGCCATGATTTGAACCTGGTAAAAAGAATTGCACATCGCGTATGTGTCATGCAGCGCGGTTGTATCGTCGAACAAGCGTCGTGCAACGAATTGTTCAGTGCTCCACAGCATCCGTATACCCAGATGCTGCTGGGCGCAGAGCCCAGTGGGCAGCCTGCGAACAACCCGATCGGCAAGCCGCTACTGGAGGTCGAAGACCTACGTGTGTGGTTCCCGATCAAAAAAGGCCTGATGCGACGAACAGTCGATTACGTCAAGGCGGTGGACGGCATCAATTTCAGCCTGCCTCAGGGCCAAACCCTAGGGATTGTTGGCGAGAGTGGTTCCGGAAAGTCCACGCTGGGTTTGGCGATTCTGCGGTTGCTGCACAGCCAAGGTGCCATACGTTTTCAAGGAAAGGCGCTAGACTGCCTTTCTCAGCAACAGGTGCGGCCGTTCCGACGGCAGATGCAAGTGGTCTTCCAGGACCCTTTCGGCAGCCTCAGCCCGCGCATGTGCGTGAGCGATATCGTCGGTGAGGGCCTGCGCATCCATCGGATTGGCACGGCAGCAGAACAGGAACAGGCGATCATAGAGGCACTCAAGGAGGTAGGGCTGGATCCGGAAACCCGGCACCGCTACCCTCACGAGTTCTCTGGAGGCCAGCGACAACGAATTGCCATTGCCCGGGCATTGGTATTGAAACCGGCACTGATACTGCTGGACGAGCCCACTTCTGCGCTCGACCGGACCGTTCAGCGCCAAGTGGTGGAGCTGCTGCGTTCGCTACAGACCAAGTACAACCTGACCTACTTGTTTATCAGCCATGACCTGGCGGTGATCAAGGCGCTAAGCCACCAACTGATCGTGGTCAAGCAGGGCCAGGTGGTTGAACAAGGTCCGGCGGCAAGCATTTTCGCTGCACCGCAACATACTTATACACAGCAGCTGCTGGAAGCGGCCTTTTTGGCCCCAACAGCTGTCGATTAACCTGAAGAGGAACAACACATGGGTTTTCTCGCCGGTAAGCGCGTACTGATCGTCGGTGTCGCAAGCAAACTGTCCATCGCATCCGGTATTGCTGCAGCCATGCATCGCGAGGGCGCAGAACTTGCCTTCACCTACCAGAACGAAAAGCTCAAGGGCCGCGTCGAAGAGTTCGCCGCTGGCTGGGGCTCCAGCCCTGAGCTGTGCTTCCCCTGTGACGTTGCCAGCGACGAAGAGATCGCCAAGGTCTTCGAGGAACTGAGCAAGAAGTGGGACGGCCTGGATTGCATCGTGCACTCGGTTGGCTTCGCCCCGGGCGACCAACTGGATGGCGACTTCACCGACGTCACCACCCGCGAAGGCTTCCGCATCGCCCACGACATCAGCGCCTACAGCTTCGTCGCCCTGGCCAAGGCCGGTCGCGAAATGATGAAAGGCCGTAATGGCAGCCTGCTGACCCTGTCCTACCTGGGTGCAGAGCGCACCATGCCGAACTACAACGTCATGGGCATGGCCAAGGCCAGCCTGGAAGCCGGCGTACGCTACCTGGCCGGCAGCCTGGGCCCAGAGGGCACCCGCGTGAACGCCGTTTCCGCTGGCCCGATCCGTACACTGGCTGCCTCCGGCATCAAGAGCTTCCGCAAGATGCTGGCTGCCAACGAAGCCCAGACCCCACTGCGTCGTAACGTCACCATCGAGGAAGTCGGCAACGCTGGCGCCTTCCTCTGCTCCGACCTGGCGTCGGGCATCAGCGGCGAAATCATGTACGTAGACGGCGGCTTCAACACCACCGCCATGGGCGATCTCTCCGAGTAAGCCACAGCCGTAGTTGCAAACAAACCCCCGCTTTTTAGCGGGGGTTTGTATTTGTGGGCCAACGATACAGACGCCAAGCCTGCATCCCACAGGAAGCTGTAGGCCGTGGCGCTTGCCTCAAACAAAAGCCCCTGGCCTTTCGGTCAGGGGCTTTGTCTGTTGCCGTTGCTGCTCTAGAGGAACGTCACTCAGTAGCGAGTGATGTCCGCCTTGGCTTCCAACTGCTTGCGGTAGGCTGCAAAGTCTTGCTGGCCAGCACGCGACGCCAGGAAGCGACGGTAGGCCGACTTCTCTTCGTCAGTGGCCGCAGAACCTTCGTTGACACCATCCAGACGCAGTACAACGAAGCTGCCATCGGCCAGGCTGACACTGCCGAAGAGCGGCTTGTCCTTGGCTTCAGGCTTGCCCATGCGGAACAGGGCTTGCAGTTCTACAGGATCGATACCGTCCTGATTACGCGTCACCGCTTCCTGCACCTTCCAGCTCTGGCCCTCATACGCCGCTGTCGGCGCGATCTTGCCGTCACGCAGGCCGGCAATCAGGGCTTCGCCTTTAGCCTTCACAGCAGCACTGGCGTGCTCCTTGGCCAGGTGCTTGCGAATGCTGTCGGCAACCGCTTCCAGCGGCAGCTGAGCCGGTTTGCGATGCTCTTTGACACGAATGACCACGACCGTTTCAGGGTCCAGCTCGATAGACGAACTGTTGGCACCCTCTTCCATGACTTCACGGCTGAACGCCGCCTGAATCACGGCACGGTTAGCCGTCACGCCTTCGCCACCTTCACGACCGAAAGGCTCGGAGGTCTTGACCTTCAAGCCCAGCTCCTGAGCTGGCTGGCTCAGGTCGGAGGCCTCGAATGCGGAGTCAACCAGCTGCTTGGTCGCCTCGACAAAGCGCTGCTCGACCTGCTGCGTCTTCAACTCTCGCGTCAGCTTGTCTTTCAGGCTGGCGAAACTTGGCACCTCAGGCGCTTGCACACCCAGCAGCTTGATCAGGTGAAAGCCGTAGTCGGTACGAACCGGGGCCGACACTTGATCCTTGTCCAGCGCGTACAGTGCCTCTTCGAAAGCCGGGTCGTAAACACCCTGACCCGCAAAGCCAAGGTCACCACCATTGCTGGCCGAGCCCGGGTCCTGCGAAAACTCCTTGGCCAGCGCGGTAAAGTCTTCACCTTTGGCCAGGCGCTGTTGAATCTCTTCGATACGAGCCTTGGCCTGCGCTTCATTCACCTTGTCGTTGACTTCGATGAGGATGTGCGCGGCATGACGCTGCTCGGCGAGGCCGGAAACTTCTTTCTCATACAGCGCCTGAAGCTCATCTTCATTGACACTGACCTGATCGAAGAACGCGGACTTCTTGAGCTCCAGGTAGTCGATGACCACTTGATCCGGGCTCATGAACTCCTTGGCGTGCGCGTCGTAGTGAGCCTTGATCTCGTCGTCGCTCACCTTGCTCGCAGCAACATCTGCCTTGAAGGTGATGGAGGCGAAGTCACGGGTCTGTTTTTCCAGACGGGCGAATGCCTCAACCTGCGAGTCGGTCACAAAACCGCTTCCGGCAAGGCCGGTACGCAGTTGGCCAATGAGCATTTCCTGCGCCAGCATCTCGCGGAACTGCAGACGGCCGTAACCCATCTGCCGAATGACCTGGTCGAAGCGCTCGGCACTGAACTTGCCGTCAACCTGGAACTCCGGCGTCTGCAGGATCAACTGGTCCAGCGCCGCTTCGGAGAACGCGAATTTAGCGTCGTGGGCCCCTTGAAGCAGCAACTTGCGATCGATCAGCCCCTTGAGTGCCGCTTCGCGCAACATGTTTTCATCCAACAGGGAGGCGTCAAAATCCTTGCCCAACTGTTGCATCAGCTGACGACGTTGCATGTCGACCGCTTGGCTCAGCTCGTTCTGGCTAATGGCATCGCCATTGACCTTGGCAGCGTCCTGGCTGTGGCTGGTGGCCTGGAAGATGGCATCGACGCCGGTCAGCGCCATCAAGGCTACGATGACACCGATGATGGTCTTGGCAATCCAACCTTGTGAATTGTCCCTGATATTCTGCAGCATGCGTCCCCCAGAAACGGTTGTACTGATAAAGCAACCGTGGAGCGTGGGTAGAGTCCTGATAGAAGAAAGGCGCATCCGAGGATGCGCCTTCTCGTAGCTGGCGAAGCGGTCGAAAGCGGGATATCTAAGCTTTCGGAGGAGACGCCTCTCGAGAGGCTTGCCCCCTTTGCGCTTCGCTGTCGAACCAGGCCATGGCCTTATTCGACGAGGCGTAAGCCCGAAAGAAGCGACTTAGTTGACGGCTTCTTTCAGTGCTTTACCAGCTTTGAAGCCTGGCTTCTTGGCAGCAGGGATTTCCAGAGTCTTACCGGTTTGCGGGTTACGGCCAGTACGCGCAGGACGGTCGGTCACGGAGAACGTGCCGAAGCCTACCAGTACAACCGAGTCACCTGCCTTCAGGGCGCCGGTGACGGAGTCGATTACTGCATCCAGCGCACGGCCAGCTACAGCTTTCGGGATGTCAGCAGATGCAGCGATAGCGTCAATCAGTTCCGACTTGTTCACTCTAAGTCCCCTTATATCTCTATTGAGTTTGTTTCTAAGTATGTAATCAAAGCAAAACGATGCTGGGTGGCCAGTTGGCATTTAAGTGCCGCCCTATAAAAAAGGCTCTAACTGCCGCCAACCAAGCCCCCCAACCAAATACGTATTAATGCGTGCTGATTCTTTCCTTGGAATCACCGTCGCGCTTTTCATCCTTTGCGACAATCTCGGGAGCCACATCTGGCAAGGGCTCCGGGGCGTATTGCAGCGCAATTTGGAGGACTTCGTCAATCCATTTCACGGGTTTAATCTGCAGATCCCGCTTAATATTCTCAGGAATTTCTTTCAGATCCCGCACATTCTCTTCCGGAATGATCACCGTCTTGATTCCGCCACGGTGTGCGGCCAGTAGTTTTTCCTTCAAACCACCAATCGCCAATACCTGACCACGCAGGGTAATTTCACCGGTCATTGCCACATCGGCACGCACCGGAATCTGGGTCAGTGCCGACACCAGCGCGGTGCACATACCGATACCTGCACTTGGACCGTCCTTCGGCGTGGCCCCTTCCGGCATGTGGATATGGGTGTCACGCTTCTCGTGGAAGTCAGCGGGAATACCCAAGCTCCGTGCCCGGCTACGGACGACGGTCTGCGCCGCGGTGATCGACTCAACCATGACATCGCCCAACGAACCGGTCTTGATCAACTGGCCCTTGCCTGGCACCACAGCCGCTTCGATGGTCAGCAATTCGCCACCCACCTGGGTCCAGGCCAGCCCAGTAACCTGGCCAACCTGATCCTGCTGCTCAGCCAGACCATAACGGAACTTGCGAACGCCGAGGAAATGCTCGAGCTGATCGCCACTCACCTTGACGGCCACCTGCTTGTGCCCGGTGTGTTCCTTGACCACCTTGCGGCAAACCTTGGCAATCTGACGCTCAAGGCCACGCACACCGGCTTCACGGGTGTAGTAGCGAATGATGTCGCGAATCGCCGTGGTGTCGATATCCAACTCGCCTTTTTTCAAGCCGTTGGCCTTGATCTGCTTCGGCACCAGGTACTTGACGGCGATGTTGATCTTTTCGTCCTCGGTGTACCCCGGCAAACGGATGACTTCCATACGGTCCAGCAGGGCTGGTGGAATGTTCATCGAGTTCGAGGTGCAGAGGAACATCACGTCCGACAGGTCGTAATCGACCTCAAGGTAGTGATCGTTGAAGTTGTGGTTCTGCTCTGGATCCAGCACTTCCAGCAGCGCCGACGCCGGGTCGCCACGCATGTCGCTGCCCATCTTGTCGATTTCATCGAGCAGGAACAGTGGGTTGCGTACACCAACCTTGGTCATTTTCTGGATCAGGCGACCCGGCATCGAGCCGATGTAGGTACGCCGGTGGCCACGAATCTCGGCCTCGTCACGCACGCCGCCCAGCGCCATGCGCACGAACTTGCGATTGGTCGCAGCCGCGATCGACTCTGCCAGGGACGTTTTACCGACACCGGGCGGACCCACCAGGCACAACACCGGACCACGGATCTTTTTGACCCGCTTCTGCACGGCGAGGTACTCAAGGATGCGCTCCTTGACCTCTTCCAGGCCATAGTGGTCGGCATCGAGGATTTCTTCGGCCTTGGCCAGGTCCAGGCGGACCTTGCTCTGAGCTTTCCACGGTACCTGAACCAGCCAGTCCAGATAGGAACGCACCACGGTCGCCTCAGCAGACATCGGCGACATCTGCTTGAGCTTGTTCAGCTCGGCTTGCGCCTTGGCGTAGGCATCCTTGGGCAGGCCTGCCTCGTCGATGCGCTTTTTCAGCTCTTCGACTTCGTTGTGACCTTCTTCGCTATCGCCCAGCTCTTTCTGAATGGCCTTCATCTGCTCATTCAGGTAGTACTCGCGCTGGCTGCGCTCCATTTGTTTCTTGACCCGGCCACGGATGCGCTTCTCGACCTGCAACAGGTCGATTTCGGCATCCAGCAAGGCCAGGACATGCTCAACCCGGGCACCCAGGTCGATGATTTCGAGGATTTCCTGTTTCTGCTCGATTTTCAGCGCCATGTGCGCGGCCATGGTGTCGACCAGACGACCCGGCTCATCGATGCTGTTCAGCGAGGACAGGACTTCAGCCGGGACTTTCTTGCCCAGCTGGACATATTGTTCGAACTGCGAAAGCAGCGTGCGCACGAACACTTCGGATTCGCGGTCAGCGGCTTCCGACTCGTCGATCAGTGCGACTTCGGCACGGATGTGCCCGTCAACTTCGTTGAAACGCTCGACAGCACCACGCTGCTCACCCTCGACCAGCACCTTGACGGTGCCATCAGGCAGTTTCAGCAGTTGCAGAACGGTAGCGATGGTGCCCACACGATACAGGGCGTCTTCGCCTGGATCATCGTCGGCTGGATTCTTCTGGGCCAGCAGGAGGATCTGCTTCTCGCCCGTCATCGCGGCCTCGAGGGCCTCGATGGACTTCTCGCGCCCCACAAACAGCGGGATAACCATGTGCGGATAGACGACAACATCACGCAATGGCAAAAGAGGCAAGTCGAGGGTTGTCTTCATGATTTCGCCTCTACAGCGGCCTTGTGGCCGTAAAACCGATGGAATTTGAGCTTGAACCTAATGTGGGGGCAGCCCCGGAAAAAAACAAGCTCTACGACAGGAAAAGCAAAGGGGCCCGAAGGCCCCTTGCTGATTCGAGCCGGTGAAGGGCTCAGGCATCAGGTGCAGCTTTGGCTTGCGGCTCGCTGTTCTCATAGATCAACAGCGGCTGCGAGGAACCATCGATGACACTCTCGTCGATCACCACCTTGCTGACATCCTTCTGCGAAGGAATCTCGTACATGGTGTCGAGCAGGATGCCTTCGAGAATGGAACGCAGGCCACGTGCGCCGGTCTTGCGCTCCAGTGCCTTGCGAGCAACTGAACGCAGCGCGTCGTTGCGGAACTCCAGGTCCACGCCTTCCATCTCGAACAACTTGGCGTACTGCTTGGTCAGGGCGTTCTTCGGCTCGGTCAGGATCTGCATCAAGGCAGCCTCATCCAGCTCGTCGAGGGTTGCCAACACGGGCAAACGACCGACGAACTCAGGGATCAGGCCAAACTTGACCAGATCGTCCGGCTCGACTTCACGCAGCGACTCGCCAACCTTCTTGCCTTCCTGCTTGCTGCGTACTTCGGCAGTGAAGCCGATGCCGCCGCGGGTGGAACGGCTCTGGATCACTTTTTCCAGGCCAGAGAACGCACCGCCGCAGATAAACAGGATGTTGCGCGTATCGACCTGCAGGAACTCCTGCTGCGGGTGCTTGCGGCCACCTTGCGGCGGAACGGAAGCGACCGTGCCTTCGATCAGCTTGAGCAGCGCTTGCTGCACGCCCTCACCCGACACATCGCGGGTAATCGACGGGTTGTCCGACTTACGCGAAATCTTGTCGATTTCGTCGATGTAGACAATACCCATCTGGGCCTTTTCGACGTCGTAGTCGCACTTTTGCAACAGCTTCTGAATGATGTTCTCGACATCCTCACCGACATAGCCCGCTTCAGTCAGCGTGGTGGCATCGGCGATGGTGAACGGCACATTCAGCAGGCGCGCCAAGGTTTCAGCGAGCAGCGTCTTGCCCGAACCAGTCGGGCCGATCAGCAGGATGTTGCTCTTGCCAAGTTCGACGTCGTCGTTTTTCTTGTCGCGTTGGTTCAGGCGCTTGTAGTGGTTGTACACCGCTACGGCCAAGACCTTTTTCGCGCGCTCCTGACCAATGACGTACTGGTCCAGGATGGCGCTGATTTCTTTCGGCGAAGGCAATTTATGCGCACTGCTCTCGGCCTGGGCTTCCTGCACCTCCTCACGGATGATGTCGTTGCACAGGTCGACGCACTCGTCGCAGATAAATACCGAGGGGCCGGCAATCAACTTGCGCACTTCATGCTGGCTTTTGCCGCAGAAGGAGCAATAGAGCAATTTGCCGTTGTCCTCGCCGTTACGGGTGTCAGTCATTCGATCGATCCAATCCGGTAGGCTTGCAACACAAGATGAAGGCAATTGCGGGCTTTTTCAAGTCCGCAGGTGGCTGGGCGGGCCCAGCACCTGCTTTTGAGTCGATCAAGCAGTCATTTGACGCTTGTCGAACACCGAGTCGATCAGGCCGTACTCGGCAGCGCGTTGAGCGCTCATGAAGTTGTCACGGTTGGTGTCACGCTCGATGGTTTCGATCGACTGGCCGGTGTGGAACGCCAGCAGTTCGTTCAGACGCGAACGGATCGAAAGAATTTCCTTGGCATGGATGTCGATGTCCGACGCCTGACCCTGGAAACCACCCAGCGGCTGGTGAATCATCATCCGCGAGTTCGGCAGGCAATGACGCTTGCCCTTGGCACCACCGGCCAACAGGAACGCACCCATGCTGCAGGCCTGGCCGATGCAGATGGTGGAGACGTCTGGCTTGATGAACTGCATGGTGTCGTAGATCGACATGCCCGCAGTCACCGAACCACCCGGCGAGTTGATATAGAGATGGATATCCTTGTCCGGGTTTTCCGCTTCAAGGAACAGCATCTGCGCCGCTACCAGGTTAGCCATGTAGTCCTCTACCGGGCCAACCAGGAAGATGATCCGCTCCTTCAAGAGGCGCGAATAAATATCGTAGGCACGTTCGCCACGAGCGGATTGCTCGATAACCATCGGGACCAGACCGCCTGCGGCCTGGATGTCAGAGCTCTGCTGATAATAAGAATTGCGGGACATGTCCTGCACTCACTCCCAAATAGTCATGTCTTGAATACGCATAAGCCAGCACGAAGGCTGGCTTATGGTGTTTTCCTACGCGAGAAGGAAATCAGTCGGCAGTTGGTGCTTGCGCCGGCTTGACAGCTTCTTCGTAAGAGACCGATTTATCGGTCACAGTCGCTTTCTGCAGAACAGTATCCACAACTTGTTCTTCCAGCACAACCGAACGAACTTCGTTCAGTTGCTGGTCGTTCTTGTAGTACCACGCCACGACTTGCTCAGGCTCCTGGTAGGCCGAAGCCATTTCCTGGATCAGCTCACGTACGCGGTCTTCGTCCGGCTTCAGCTCGTTCTGCTTGACCACTTCGGCGACGATCAGGCCCAGCACGACGCGACGCTTGGCTTGCTCTTCGAACAGCTCAGCAGGCAGTTGCTCTGGCTTGATGTTGCCACCGAACTGTTGAACGGCTTGAACGCGCAGGCGGTTCACTTCGTTTTCCAGCAGGGCCTTTGGTACTTCGATCGGGTTGGCAGCCAGCAGGCCGTCCATTACCTGATTCTTGACCTTGGTCTTGATCGCCTGACGCAGTTCACGCTCCATGTTCTTGCGAACTTCGGCGCGGAAACCATCGACACCGGCTTCCTTGATACCGAACTGGGCGAAGAACTCTTCGGTCAGCTCAGGCAGCTTGGGCTCGGAAACGCTGTTGACGGTAACGGTGAACTCGGCAGCCTTGTTGGCCAGGTCCAGGTTCTGGTAGTTCTCAGGGAAGGTCAGGTTCAGAACGCGCTCTTCACCGGCCTTGGCACCGACCAGACCTTCTTCGAAGCCTGGGATCATGCGACCGGAGCCCAGCACCAGCTGAGTGCCCTTGGCCGAACCACCGGCGAAGGCTTCGCCATCGATCTTGCCAACGAAATCAATGTTCAGCTGGTCTTCGTTCTGAGCAGCACGCTCTGCCACTTCGTAACGGACGTTCTGCTTGCGCAGTACTTCCAGCATGTTGTCCAGGTCGGCGTCAGCCACTTCGGCGCTCAGGCGCTCAACGGCGATCGACTCAAAACCGGCAACGGCGAACTCAGGGAATACTTCGAAGGTGGCAACGTATTCCAGGTCCTTGCCCTTTTCGAACACTTTCGGCTCGACGGCAGGGGCGCCAGCAGGGTTCAGCTTCTGCTCAACCACAGCTTCATAGAACGTGGCCTGGATCAGGTCGCCCAGGGCTTCCTGACGGGCTGCGTCTTCGTAACGCTGACGAATCACGCTCATAGGCACTTTGCCAGGACGGAAGCCTGGGACCTTGGCGCGACGGGCAGTCTGTTGCAGACGCTTGTTGACTTCGGTCTCGATGCGCTCGGCCGGAACGCCGATGGTCATGCGGCGCTCGAGAGCGGAAGTATTTTCAACAGAAACTTGCATGGATATTCCTCGTTGCACAGACGTTAGCCGGCGATACCCGACTCCAGAATCAAGGGCAAGCATTCTAGTAGCTCAAACACCAGAAGTCACCCCGTTCAAGACGACGGGAAACCACACCGGTCCTTTTGTATGAAGGGGTATCGGCCAAAATGGCCAGACACCCGCAAACCAAGGCGCACCGGGCACTACGAGACGGTGCTCGATTTTGCCCACACCCTTGGCAAATCTTTTCAAAACACTACACGACGCTCATCACGGCGCGGCTTCATCGAGCTCATTGAGCCCGCAGTACTCTTCCCAGCTCATGCCCAATGCCTCGGCCACTTCACGATGCACTTCCAGGCGCATGGCCTGCAGCTCCTCGGGAGATGCTGCAATCAGCTGCAGCGCCAGTTCCCAGGGCTGGAGCCCCTGCGTCTCGGCTTCATCCTCGAACGCCCACTGGATCTGTTGCGCCTGATCATGCTCGCTAAGCTGGGCAATTTCAGCCAGCAACTGCGGATTGGCCTCGGCGAAACGCTCCAGGGCAACCGCCTGGCGGAACTCTTTTGCGATCATATAGCTCTTCCTTCCTGCAGCCGACAGCTCGACCACTACCTCAACCGCCTGAAATCTATCAGCTTTCAGGCCATTGTCACCACCCGTGCGCACGCTGAACACCTTGGCGACACGGGTCTTTGCGACGCCGACGATCAGATAGTGCTCATCTGATCCAGATCAAACCCGGCCAGGCCTTTTGCGATTCAATTGAAACCTGAACATCAAGACTGCCCTTCGCACACTGATCCCAGTGCCTGACTCGCACCCATATTCCGGGCAAATCACCGCGCAAACAAAGGCAACAACTGTCGAAAACCACTGTAAAGGAGATATGAAAATGGCTAACTCCGTAAAAAAAATGCCGGTCCAGCAAGAAGAAAAACCCGGCCAACACTTGGCCACCTCAGATTTGTGGCGCCCCTTCGAAAAACTCCGCCAGCAGGTTGATCACCTGTTCGAGGATTTCAACCGAGGCTCGCTTTCCACCCCATTCGGCCGGGGCCTGTTTGACGCCGAACCCTTCTGGCGCAGGGAACTGATCAGCCGCAATGTACCCGCCGTGGACATTTCCGATAAAGAAAAAAGCTACGAAATCACAGCCGAACTTCCCGGCATGGACGAAAAAAACATCGAGGTCAAACTGTCCAATGGCAGCCTGATCATCAAAGGCGAAAAGAAAGAAGACAAGGAAGAGAAAAGAAAGGGCTACTACCTCTCCGAGCGCCACTACGGCTCGTTTGAACGGGTATTCAACCTGCCCAAAGAGGTCGACGCCGACAAAATCGAAGCCAGCTTCAGTAAAGGCATACTGACAGTATCGCTACCGAAAAAGCCTGAAGCCATCAAGCCAGAAAAGGTCGTGCCCATTAAAAGCAGCTGATGCTGCGCACCTGCCCCTTGTCGCGCCCACACAAGGGGCATCTGGGAAAATGCCACAGCCCCTAACAGAGCGATCACCTCGATTCTTGATGCGTCACCGACCGCTGCACATCAGTACGCATCGGAGAGCAGCAATGGACAAATACCAGCACAGCCAGAAAGACAAGCTGTTCAAAACAGACAAAACAGATCCATACCTGGAAGCGCACCGACCTGGTGGCTCAGCGCAATGCCCAGACTGTGGTGCCAAATACCATGCAGGCCAGTGGTCATGGCATGCTGACGCATCCCACGTTTCAGTCGAAAATTTTGTCTGCCCGGCCTGCAGGCGTATCGCCGATCGCGCAGTAGCGGGCCAAGTGCGGCTGGCAGGAGCATTTCTGCAAAAGCACCGCGAGGAACTTGTTCATCTTGTCCGCAATACAGAAGCAAGGGAAAAGGCCGAGCACGCCCTGGAACGACTGATTGATGTAACAGAGGATGGCGATGAGGTTCTGGTCACCACGACCGGCCTGCACCTGGCCAATCGCATCGGCCACGACCTGGAAGCTGCTTATGACGGAGACACCAGTTATCGCTACAGCGACAGCGAGTTCTACCTCAGCGTGGACTGGCGTCGAGACTGATTCGGCACAGATCAAACCCAGAGGTAAAAAACAGCAGTCAGAAACGACAAAGGGCAGCCACATGGGCTGCCCTTTTCGCCTGTTCATTCCCAAAGTGTTCCCAAAACGTTCCCATTTGAAGGGAAATCTTGAAAAACGCCTTTAAAAACAAACGCTTAGATGGTGCGGACGAAGAGACTCGAACTCTTACAGCTTGCGCCGCTGGAACCTAAATCCAGTGTGTCTACCAATTTCACCACGTCCGCGTAAAGCGTTTAAAGCAAAGGCGCCGGACTATTCATCGGGCGCCTTTTAGAATATGGGGTGGACGATGGGGATCGAACCCACGACAACAGGAGTCACAATCCTGTGCTCTACCAACTGAGCTACGCCCACCATATTACGTTACTGCTTCACTTGTGCCAAAGCTGCCTTAATGGCGCACCCGGCAGGACTCGAACCTGCGACCATCCGCTTAGAAGGCGGATGCTCTATCCAGCTGAGCTACGGGCGCATATTTAATCTGCTTTCGTTTAAGATTACAAACTAACTTTTCAGTCCCGCCAAACGAGCTTAAAATCTGCTCATTCTGCCTGACCTTGCTAACCAGTGCTAGGCTCTGCCCGACAAGTGCGACGAATGTTATAGACGAGTGGCAGGGTCGTCAACTCTTTTTTGAAAAAAATTCATTTTATTTAAGGGCTTAGAGCATTTGCCAGACCAAGCGCCTTTGCCCTAGGGCTGTGTCATGCGAGAATGCGCGCTCATTTTATTCCCTCTCGATGGTTAATCACGCGTCATGACTGCACAACTTATCGACGGCAAGGCGATCGCCGCCAACCTGCGCCAGCAGATCGCCCAACGTGTCGCGGAGCGCCGCCAGCAAGGCCTGCGCACTCCTGGCCTGGCAGTGATCCTGGTCGGCAACGACCCCGCCTCTCAAGTCTATGTTTCGCACAAGCGCAAGGATTGCGAAGAGGTCGGCTTTATCTCCCAGGCCTTTGACCTGCCCAGCGATACCACGCAGCAAGCCCTGACCGATCTGATCGATCGCCTTAATAACGACGCGAACATCGATGGCATCCTGTTGCAGTTGCCGCTTCCGGCACACCTGGATGCATCGCTGCTGCTTGAGCGCATCCGCCCGGACAAAGACGTCGATGGTTTCCATCCTTATAACGTCGGTCGCCTGGCTCAGCGCATTCCTCTGCTGCGCCCTTGCACGCCGAAAGGCATCATGACCCTGCTGCAGAGCACCGGTCAGGACCTGTACGGCATGAATGCCGTGGTGGTGGGGGCTTCGAACATCGTTGGCCGCCCAATGGCCATGGAGTTGCTGCTGGCAGGCTGCACCGTGACCGTCACCCACCGCTTCACCAAGGACCTGGCAGGCCACGTCGGCCGTGCCGACCTGGTAGTGGTTGCCGCCGGCAAGCCAGGCCTGGTCAAGGGTGAGTGGATCAAGGAAGGCGCGATCGTCATCGACGTCGGCATCAACCGTCAGGAAGATGGCAAGCTGGTCGGCGATGTGGTTTATGAAACCGCCCTGCCACGCGCAGGCTGGATCACGCCGGTTCCAGGTGGTGTAGGCCCGATGACCCGTGCCTGCCTGCTGGAGAACACCTTGTATGCGGCAGAAACGCTGCACAAATAAGGCATCAGGCAACTGAACGAACGGCACCTGCGAAGGTGCCGTTTTTGTTGGCGCCCGAAAAACCTGATCGCCTTTCAAACCCGCTCGCCCCCATCATCACAGCCGATTCCGCTGCATCACGACCGCATTCAGCTTTCCCGGCTGAGCGCCACACCGGCTTCAGCCGGGATTTACACGGCATCCCACGGACAATAGGCACATAGCCAACCCTGGATGCGTGCCTCGATGCAAACCACCAATACCGTCTTGATGATCCGCCCGGCGCGGTTCGCCTTCAACCCGGACACGGCCTTCAACAACCGCTTTCAGCAACCCTTTCTCGCCCCGGAACAGGCACAGCAGAAAGCGCTGGAAGAGTTCGATGGCTACGTCGACACCCTGCGCCAGCACGGCGTAGACGTACTGGTGGTGCAGGACACCCCTGCCCCTCACACCCCGGACTCGATCTTCCCCAACAACTGGTGGAGCAGCCACGCGGACGGCAGCCTGGTGCTGTATCCGATGGAGGGCCAGAACCGTCGCCTGGAGCGCAACAAAGGCGTACTGCGCGTTCTGGAAGAGCGCTTTGCAATTAACACCACCATCGACCTGAGCCCGCTGGAGCAGCAAAGCATGTTCCTCGAAGGCACCGGCAGCATGGTGCTGGACCGCGAGCACCGGATCAGCTACGCCTGCCACTCCGGGCGAACCCACACCGAAGCGCTGCGCCAGTTCGCCGAACAACTTGATTACCGCCTTTGCGTGTTCCATGCCGTCGACCGGCACCACGCGCCGATCTACCACAGCAACGTGATGATGAGCGTTGGCACTGAGCTCTCGGTGGTGTGCCTGCAAGCCCTGCCCGATGCGAGCGAGCGGCAGGCACTGGAGCGCTCCCTGCGCGACACCGGCAAAGACATCCTGGCACTGGACTTCGACCAGCTTGAAGGCTTCGCCGGCAACATGCTCGAAGTCCACGACAAGCAAGGCCAGCCGCTGCTGGTGATGTCGCGTAGCGCCTGGGCTTCGCTGAAGCCCGACCAACGCGAACAGGTCGAACAGCACAGCCGCCCGGTGGTGGTGAACATCGACAACATCGAACGCATTGGCGGTGGCAGCGCCCGCTGCATGCTCGCCGAAGTCCACCTGCCCGTGCGCAACTAAACTGATTATAAGAAGGAGAACAGCATGACCCGTTATCTGGATGTCACCGACCTGAGCCACTTGGTCACTCGTAAAGGTTTGAGCACCTGCCTGCGCGAGATGGCCGAGTACATCCGCCAGGACTACCTGCGCTGGCACGACTTTGAAAAGTGCGCGCGCCTGGCCAACCATTCGCCCGATGGTGTCATCGAATTGATGCCGGTATCCGATGCGAACCTGTATGCCTTCAAGTACGTCAACGGCCACCCCAAGAACACCCAGCGCGGCATGCTCACCGTCATGGCGTTTGGCGCGCTTGGCGATGTCGATACGGGCGCCCCGGTCCTGCTGAGCGAGATGACCCTGACCACCGCCCTGCGAACCGCCGCCACCTCGGCCCTGGCCGCACGCTACCTGGCGCGCCCGGGCAGCCGCAGCATGGCGCTGATCGGCAACGGCTCGCAGAGTGAATTTCAAGCCTTGGCATTCCATGCCCTGCTGGGCATCGAAGAGATCCGTCTGTACGACATCGATCCGCAGGCGACCGCCAAGCTGATCGCCAACCTCAGCACCTTCCCGGCACTGAAACTGATTCAGGCCAGCTCTGTGGCCGACGCCGTTCGCGGCGCCGATATCATCACCACGGTCACCGCCGACAAGGCCTACGCCACCATCCTCACCCCGGAGATGATCGAGCCAGGCATGCACCTCAATGCTGTCGGTGGCGACTGCCCAGGCAAGACTGAGCTGCACCGCAACATCGTCGAAAACGCCCGGGTGATTGTTGAGTACGAGCCACAAAGCCGTATCGAAGGCGAGATCCAGCAGATGCCGGCCGACTCACCGACCACCGAGTTCTGGCAAGTCGTGAACGGCCAGGCATCAGGCCGCGAAAATGACACCCAGGTGACCCTGTTCGACTCCGTCGGATTTGCCCTGGAGGACTATTCGGCCCTGCGCTATGTACTGGACGAGGCCACGGCACTCGGGATAGGCCGCCAGATCGAGCTGGTGCCTGAACTCAGCAACCCGAAAGACCTCTTCGCCCTGCTGCGCAACCCTGCCGAAACCCTGGCAAAAAAACGCGCCTGAATCCGCCAAACCTGCTGCGCCCAGGCGCGGCAGGTCGGAAACGGCTGTGCAAAAGCCAAAACAGGCAACGCCACAGCCGAATCGGCTGCACGGCAACCGTTAACAGCAAATTACGGTCGCCACGGCCGGCTGAAACGACACAAAAAAAAACCGCTCATCGCGCATTCTGAGGCCAGACCGAAGAGTCACTTCAAGACCCAAACAGCCTCACGATTTTTTACTGCCCTAAATCAATTACAAAACCAAGGGATACCCTCATGACTTCGTTTCGAAAGCCCCTTAGCGTGTTGCTCCTTGCGCTGTGCGCAAGCGCGGTTCAGGCTCAAGAATGGAAAGAAATCCGTTTTGGTGTCTACCCTGAGTACCCGCCGTTTGAATCGGTAGCGGCCGACGGCAGCCTGCAAGGCTTCGACATTGAACTGGGCAATGCCATTTGCGCCAAGCTGCAGGTCAAGTGCACCTGGGTCAACAACGAGTTCGATGGCATGATTCCGGCACTGCGTGCGCGCAAGTTCGACGCGATCATGTCCTCCATGGCCGTGACCCCGGCACGGCAGAAGCAGATCGACTTCACTGACCGCCTGTTCCTCAGCCCGACATCCGTGATCACCCGCAAAGGTGCTGATTTCGGCGACACGCCGGAATCGCTCAAAGGCAAGCAGGTCGGCGTGCTGCAAGGCTCTCTGCAAGAGGCCTACGCCCGCGCCAAGCTGGCGCCGCTGGGCGCGCAGGTCAAGGCCTACCAGGCCCAGGACCAGAACTATGCTGACCTGATGAACGGCCGACTCGACGCCACCCTGACCGACAAGCTGGAAGCCCAACTGAACTTCCTGGCCAAACCCGAAGGTGCCGACTTCAAGACCGGCCCAGCCATCAAGGACCCCACCTTGCCGCTGGACATCGCCATGGGCTTGCGCAAGAACGATAGCGAACTGAAGGCCTTGCTGAACAAAGGCATCGCTGAGGTCCTTGCCGATGGGACCTTCGCCGAAATCCAGAAAAAGTACGTCGGCGACCTGGATATCTACAACGAGTAAATCTGTCTGCGGCCAGCCATCCTGCTGGCCGCAGCGGTCTCCACTCCAGCTTCTGACGAGACTTTTCCCGTGAATGACCTCCTCCACTCAATCGGCCTGCAGGCCCTGAGTCTGCAGGGCTTTGGCCCGCTGTTGGCGCAAGGGACCTGGATGACCCTGAAACTGGCGCTGCTGTCGCTGGCATTAAGCCTGAGCCTGGGCCTGATCGGCGCCTGCGCCAAATGCTCACCGCTACGCCTGCTGCGCGCTCCGGCCACGCTTTACACCACGCTGATACGCAGCGTGCCGGACCTGGTACTGATCCTGCTGATCTTCTACACCCTGCAATTGTGGCTCAACGATTTCACCGAAATGCTGGGCTGGAACTACGTCGAGATCGACCCGTTCATGGCCGGTGTGATCACCCTGGGTTTCATCTACGGTGCCTACTTCACCGAGAACTTTCGCGGTGCCATTCTCAGCGTACCGGCAGGCCAGCTTGAGGCTGCTACCGCCTACGGCCTGAGCCGCGCCCAGCGTTTTCGCCTGGTACTGTTCCCACAACTGATGCGCTTCGCCCTGCCAGGGCTGGGCAACAACTGGCTGGTACTGCTCAAGTCCACGGCACTGGTCTCGATCATCGGCCTGGCCGACCTGGTCAAAGCCGCGCAGAACGCCGGCAAGACCACCAATAACACCCTGTATTTTCTGATCCTCGCCGCACTGGTCTACCTGATGATCACGACCCTTTCAAACCGGCTATTTAAACGCCTGGAACGGCGCTACAACACGGGCATCAAGGGGCTGGCATCATGATCGAACTGCTTGAGCAATATGGCCTGGCCTACCTCTACAGTGATGGCGCCGGTTTTTCCGGGCTGGCGGTGACCCTGTGGTTGTTTATCGTGACGACCGTCCTGGGTTTCCTGCTGTCGCTGCCCTTGGCCCTGGCCAGGGTTTCACGCCAGCGCTGGCTGCGCTGGCCAGTGGAGTTCTACACCTACGTCTTTCGCGGCACACCACTCTACATACAACTGCTGATCTGCTACACCGGCCTGTACGGGCTGGAGGTCGTTCGCGACAACGCCTTGCTCGACGCGTTCTTCCGCAACGCGCTGAACTGCACCCTGCTGGCCTTCGTCCTCAATACCTGCGCCTACACCGTGGAGATCTTCGCCGGGGCGATTCGCAATATCCCCCACGGCGAAATTGAAGCGGCCCAGGCCTATGGCCTGTATGGCTGGCGCCTGAACCTGTTCGTGATTCTGCCAGCCGCCCTGCGCCGTGCGATGCCGGCCTACAGCAACGAACTGATCCTGATGCTGCACGCCACCTCCCTGGCCTTCACCGCAACCATCGCCGACATCCTCAAGGTCGCGCGTGACGCCAATGCCGCGACCTTCCTGACCTTCCAGGCCTTTGGTGTCGCGGCCCTGCTGTACATGCTGCTGTCCTTCGCGCTGGTCGGGCTGTTCCGCCTGGCCGAACGCCGCTGGATGCGTTTTCTTGTTCCTGTCCGAGGCTAAACCATGACCCTTTCTGCACACGCCTTGTCGTCCCATCGCGAGCCACTGCTTGAGCCACTTACGACAGCACGTCAGGCCAACGTCGCCCAGACAGCGGCGGTCAAACTGACCGTCGAAGACCTGCACAAACACTACGGCGATCATCAGGTACTCAAAGGCGTCTCGCTGCAAGCGCGCAAAGGCGATGTCATCAGCCTGATTGGTGCCAGCGGCTCGGGCAAAAGTACAATGCTGCGCTGCATCAACTTCCTTGAACAACCCGACGCGGGCGCGATTACCCTCGACGGCCAAACCATCGAGATGCGCCAGGGGCGCGCGGGCGTGCGCGCACCGCACCCTGCCCAATTGCAGAACCTGCGTACGCGTCTGGCCATGGTGTTCCAGCACTTCAACCTGTGGAGCCACATGACTGTGCTGGAGAACATTTGCCTGGCCCCTCGCCGTGTGCTTGGTGTCAGCGCACAGGACGCCGAAGCCCGCGCTCGCGCCTACCTGGACAAGGTCGGGCTGCCATCGCGCGCAGCCGATCAGTACCCGGCGTTCCTCTCCGGTGGGCAGCAACAGCGGGTTGCCATCGCCCGCGCACTGGCCATGGAGCCGGAAATCATCCTCTTCGATGAACCCACCTCGGCGCTCGACCCAGAGCTGGTGGGCGAGGTGCTCAAAGTCATACAGACGCTGGCCGAGGAAGGTCGTACCATGCTCATGGTCACCCACGAAATGGGCTTTGCCCGAAAGGTGTCCAGCCAGGTGTTGTTCCTGCATCAGGGCCGGGTCGAGGAACAAGGCAGCGCCGCGATACTCGACCACCCGCAGAGCGAGCGCCTGCAGCAATTTCTATCCAACCGTTTGAAGTGAAGCAGACCCGCATGGAAAACAAGGCCAACAGCCCCCACTGCGCGCCCCCTCTGGACCGGATCGATGAAGCCATCATTGATGTACTGCGCCATAACGGGCGGATCACCTATGAGAAGCTTTCATCACTGGTGCATCTGACGCCTCGCCCGTGCCTTGAGCGGGTACGCAAGCTGGAAAGGCGCGGCGTGATTAGAGGCTACGGCGCGATCATCGACGTGCAGATGGTTTCACCGGGGCTGTCGCTGCTGGTGCTGGTTGCCCTCTCCAACCAGAGCGGGCGCGCAGCGCAACGAGCGTTTGAGGCCTGCATTCGGGCCTGCCCACAGGTTTTTGAATGTCAGCTGATCAGCGGCCACTTCGATTACAGCCTGCGCATGCGCTGCCGGGACATGGAGCACTACCGGGTGCTGACCGAGACCTGGATGAACAACGACGAACTGCACATCGACAAATTGGTCGCGCACCCAGAGCTGGCCGTGGTGAAGAACACCGCAACCCAACTCTAGGCACCTGCGATGCAGGCGATGCCATCGGCGCCTGCATCGTCAACACCGCTGACGCCTATACCGTCAGCGGTGCCAATGCAGCCCACTCCACGGGCTGCACATAACCCTCGACCCACAGCGTCACATCGGCGGCGGGCATTGGCCGGGCAATGCAGTAGCCTTGCGCCATATCGCAGCCCAAGTCCATCAGCAACAGACCATGCTCAACCGTTTCCAGGCCTTCGGCGATCACCTGACGGCCGAACGCCCCCGCCAGGCTAATCACCGCGCGGGTCAAGGCCAGGTCATCCTGATCGTGGAGGATGTCACGAACAAACGACTTATCGATCTTGATCGTCTGGGTTGGCAGCCGCTTGAGGTAACTCAGCGATGAGTAACCTGTGCCGAAATCATCCAGGGAGAACTGCACACCCAGCTCCTGACAGGCATCCAGGCATTGGCTGACCCGCTGGATGTTCTCGATGGCCACCGATTCGACGATCTCCAGATCCAACATGCTTGGCGCCACCGCTGCGTGGCGGGCCAGCAGTCGTTTCAACCGCTCGACAAAGTCCGAACGCTGGAAATGCCGGGCCGCAATGTTCACGCTCACCGACCAACAGAAACCCTGCAGTTGCCATTGATGCATTTGCGCCATGGCCTGATCGATCACCCATTCACCGATATCGACGATCAGGTCAGTCTGCTCTACCAACGGTAAAAACTCCGCTGGCGGCACCAGCCCCTTGACCGGATGCTGCCAGCGCAACAACGCCTCAAAGCCAATCACCGCACCGGTGCGCATATTGACCTTAGGCTGGTAGTACAGGCACAGCTCACCCTTGGCCAACGCCTGGCGCAAGCGCTCAACGGTCTGGTGGGTAGCCTTGACCTCCTTGTCCAGCGAGACGTCAAACACATGGTAGCGGTTACGCCCACTTTGTTTGGCCACATACATGGCCTGGTCGGCATGGCGCAGCAAGGTGTCGGCATCGTCATTGTCGAGCGGAAACAGCGTCACCCCGATGCTCGCGCTGACTCTCAAGTCCTGAGCGTTGATGGCGTAAGGCGATGCGACGGCGGCGAGTACCCGCTGCAGGGCAATGTGCAAACGATAGTGGTCGTGAATATCACGCAGAATCAGCACGAACTCATCACCTGACAACCGCGCCACGGCGTCACCGCCGCGCAGGATGCCCTTGAGACGAGCGGCCACCTCGACCAGCAGCAAATCGCCACTGGCATGACCATAGCCGTCGTTCACCGCCTTGAAGCCATCCAGGTCAAGCATGCACACCGCCAGCTGGGTGCCCTCTTGCCGGGAAAAGTCCAGTGCCTGGGTCAACAGGTCAGACAGGTAGGCTCGGTTGGGCAAGCCGGTCAGCACATCGTGGCTGACCCGCCATTGCAAGGTGCGCAGCAACTGGCGCTTCTCGCTGACATCGAAACGAATCGAAACATACTTGCGTACTCGACCTGTCAGCGGATCAATCAACGGCACCATCGTACTGTCGACCCAGTACAACGAACCGTCCTTGGCACGGTTGCAGATCTCGCCTTTCCAGACCTTGCCCATCACCAGGGACCGCCACATCTCCTGAAAAAACTCCGGATCATGCAGGCCCGAATTGAGGATGCGGTGATTGGCCCCAAGCAGCTCTTCGCGGCTGTAACCGGAAATGCTGCAAAACTGTTGGTTTACGTAGGTAATCCGACCCGTCAGATCGGTTTCGGAAAAAATCGCGGCCGCATCGACGGCCGCGCGGTAGTTATCGTCCATGACGTCCTCTGCACCCTGCCGGCTATCGATTGAATCGCTCGACCAGAGCGCGCAGGCCCGAAGAAATGCGCTCCAATTCACCGCCCCGTGTCGCCGCAGCATTGGCATTCTGCGCGGTTTTCTGCACCGTGCTGGCTACCGTATTGATCTGCCGCGAGACATCTTCGGCGACATTTGACTGTTCCTGAGAAGCAGCAGC
Source organism: Pseudomonas sp. HLS-6 TE3448 (assembly GCF_053629555.1). Lineage (NCBI taxonomy): Bacteria > Pseudomonadati > Pseudomonadota > Gammaproteobacteria > Pseudomonadales > Pseudomonadaceae > Pseudomonas > Pseudomonas sp. HLS-6 TE3448. The sequence goes on from NZ_JBRJIO010000001.1 coordinate 4,748,680, forward strand.
CATCTGATGGCTCATGTCACTGATACGCTCTACGGCTTCGCGGATACCTTGCAAGGCACGCTGTGCTTCCAGCACCTGCGCAACCCCCTGCTCAGCTTCCTGAATACCCAGGTTGGCGATGCTCACGGCTTCCTCGGCCCCCGTACGAAGGCTTTCAATGACGCCCTGAATTTGCAGGGTCGACTGACGGGTCTTGCCGGCCAATGCCCGCACTTCGTCAGCCACCACCGCAAAGCCGCGCCCTTGTTCGCCGGCCCGAGCGGCCTCAATGGCAGCGTTGAGCGCCAACAGGTTGGTCTGTTCGGCAATCGAGCGGATCACGCTCGCAGCCATCATGATGTCCTGGGTCTGCCCGGCCAGGTTTCCGACTGCCTGGTTGATCTGGGTGACCGTACTGGCCAGCAACTGGATCGCTTCGCGGGTGGTACCGGCCACCTGACTGCCCTGATCGGCCAGGAGGTTGGCGGTTTGCGCTTCACCTGCCGTTTGCTGCACATGCTGGGCGACCTCAGCGATGGACGCGGCCATCTCGGTCATTGCCGCTGCCGTCATGTCGGTTTCGGCACGCTGTTCGAGCAACGCCGACTCCGTGCTGCTGGACAAGCGACTGGAATCGGTCGCTGCCTCAGCCATCTGCCTGGCCAGATCGCTCAGGCGTGTGAGGGCTGTTTTCAACCGCGCCTCTTCACTGATCAGGATCATCTGCAATTGAGCGCTCGGCCCCACGGCATCGGTGTAGGTCATTGCAACGATCGGGTCGGCAAAGGTATTGGGCGTAGACTGCACGATCTGTTTAAGCTCGCGCCCAAGGCGGCTGTGGCCATAAAGACCGACCAGCCCGAAAAGCCCAAGCGTGGCGCCCTGGCCAAGCAGACCGGGAGCGGCCTGGTTTACCGCAATGCAAACCCCGGCAGCCAGCACCGGCAACGCCAGTACCTTGCCGATCACAGTAGCGCGACGCAGCAATGGCACGGCAGACTTGCCTTCACGCAAGCGCGCATACAGCGTCTCGGCACGCTGCACCTGCTCGCGGGTTGGCTTGACCCGCACAGACTCGTACCCCACCAGGCGCCCGTCCTCGAGCACCGGCGTGACGTAGGCACTGACCCAGTAGAAGTTGCCGTTCTTGCAGCGGTTCTTGACGATCCCCATCCAGCTCTGGCCGGCCTTGAGGTACTGCCACATCTGCTGGAACACCTCTGGCGGCATGTCCGGGTGACGTACAAGGTTGTGGGTACTACCGATAAGTTCTGCCTGACTGAAGCCGCTCATGGCGGCGAATTCGGCATTGCAGTAAGTGATCTTACTGGTGGTATCGGTTGCGGAAACAAGGCGTTGATGTTCCGGAAACGTCTGTTCGACAGAGGTTACCGGCAAATTGAGACGCACGTTAGAACTCCGTTAGTGGCGGTCGTAATCCTGGATCCAGTCCATGTTGAACCAGGCATTCAGACTCTTGTCTGACAATCCAATTCTACGAATTACATCACGTTTATGACAGTAATGTTACAGAATCTGGCGTTGCCTAGCTCGACCAAATACCGTTAAGTTCTTGATTCTAAATGGGAATTAAGCGATGACAATTTCAGGTTTGGGTTCAGCCATAAAGCGCTACCGCAAGGTGGCAGGGCTTACTCAGGCTGAATTCGGCGAGAAAACCGGTTTTGATCCCAAAACCATCAGCCGCTTTGAAACCGGCTCCTACACCCCAAGCGTTGAAGCACTGTTCAAATTTGCCGAAGTGCTGGGTATAAAGCTGAAAGCTTTTTTCTCGGAGTTGGGCGATGAAGACGAGCAAAGAGCCTATCTGTTCAACGTCGTACACAAAGCCCCCCCAAAAGACCTGGGAAAGCTGATCGCGGCGGTCGATATGGCCCTGTCCAGGCGTTAACGCCAGCAACAGCAAGCAGACAGGCTTATCGCTAAACAGCGCTGCCCCATTTTAGGGGCGCGGAGTATATCTGATTCAGCCCCCGGATGGGGGCTGAGGCTTGGCAGCGCCCCGCGTTTCTAGAAGCGCCAGAACGACGGTGTGAACAGCACCAGAACGGTGAGGATCTCCAGGCGCCCCAGCAGCATGCCGACGGTCAGCAGCCACTTCGCAGCATCGGGCAGTGAGGAGAAGTTACCGACCGGCCCGATCACCGGCCCCAACCCCGGCCCCACATTGCAGACGGCCGTCGCCGCACCGGTCAGTGCAATGGTCCAGTCCAGGCCGATCAGGGCCAGCCCCAGCGCAATGGCGGCGATGGTGGTGGTAAAGAAAAAGCAGAAGGTCAGCAGCGAACGCACAATGTCCTCATCCAGCGGATGGCCGTTGTACTTGCTGCGAATCGTTGCGCGCGGGTGAATCAGTTGCGACAGGCTGCCATGCAGTAACTGGCCGGCGACCTGGAAACGAAAGATCTTCAAACCACCGGCGGTTGAGCCCGAACAGCCACCGACGAACGTCAGGTAGAAGAAGAACAACACCGAAAATGTGCCCCACAGGGTGTAGTCACCCAGCGCAACGCCCGTTGTAGTCACCACCGACGTGACGTTGACCGCCACCAGGCGCACCGCCTCCCACCACCCGTATGGCCCGTTGAAATGCAGCCAGGTGCCGACCAGCAACCAGGTCAACACCAGAAAGCCAATGAAGCCACGTACCTGATGATCCTTGAACAAGGCGCCTCTATTGCCTCGCAGCACCGCCACATACAACGTAAAGGGCAAGCTGCCGAGGATCATCACCCCTACCGCGACCCAGTGAATGGCCGGCTGCGACCAGTGCGCCAACGAACTGTCCGAGGTCGAGAAGCCACCGGTGGATATCAGCGACATTGAGTGGTTGATCGCCTCGAACGGCGTCATCCCGGCCCACCAGAACGCCAGGTAGCCAATCCCGGTCAACACGACATAGACCAGCAGAATGTATTTCGCCATGACATGGGAGCGTGGCAGCACTTTGTCCGACCAGTCCGACGACTCGGTCTGGAACAAGCGCATCCCCCCGACACGCAGCAACGGCAGAATCGCTACCGCCATACCGATAAAGCCGATGCCGCCCAACCAATGCAACATCGAGCGCCAGATCAGCAAGCCCGGGGACGCGGTGTCCAGCCCGGTCAGCACGGTCGAACCGGTGGTGGTGATACCCGACATCGTTTCAAAAAACGCATCCGTGTAGCTGATATCCCGTATGAACACCATCGGCAGCGCCGCAAAGGTACAGACCACGACCCAACTGGCCGTCGTCAGCAAATACATGTCTCGCGGGCGTAAATGAGCGTCCTCGGGACGCCCTTGTGCGACCAGCGCAATACCGGTGAGAAAGGTGATGACACCTGAACGGACAAATGCAGAAAGCCCGTCCTGCTGCTCATAAAGCATCAAGGTGAACAGAGGGATCGTCATGCTCACCGCAAGGGTGATGAGGAAGACACCGAGGATGAAACCAATCAAGCGGATTCTGGCAAGTGACATGTACGGGCTCTGACTGAATGGCGCGCGCAAGTATCGTTATAGCGCAGCACACAGACGCGTAAAGAATCCGTAAAAATTCAGTGGCTTCACACCTCATACTGCAGCCGCCCGCGCAGCCACTGTTGCGCCAACAACAGCAGCGAAACTGTTGCCCCAGCAACAGCCATTCAACAGGGCGCACTTCAAGCAACACTTGAGTACCCCGCAAAAAGCTCATAACAATTTGATAAATAAAGACTTTTCACACATGGAACAACTCTTGCTCCTGCCCCTGTACCTTCAACAGCAACGGGCCTGTAGCCATGAGCACTCCAATCAAAGTCGTCGCCGTTTCCGGTGGCACGTTCCGCCCTTCGCGCACACTGGTTCTGACCCAGTCCATCCTGGCTGAACTGGCGCAACAACTGCCCATCGAGAGCAAGGTCATTGAACTGGGGGATATCGTCCGCCCACTGGGTGGCGCGCTCTCGCGTAAAGAGCTGCCGGAAACCGTAGAGCATGAGCTGCGCGCAATCGAGTCCGCCGACCTGCTGATCGTCGCGGCGCCCGTCTACCGTGGCACCTACCCCGGCCAGTTCAAGCACCTGTTCGACCTGATTGGCCAGGATGCCTTGATTGATACGCCAGTACTGCTCGCCGCAACCGGTGGCAGTGAACGCCATGCGCTGGTCATCGACCACCAACTGCGTCCGCTGTTCAGCTTCTTCCAGTCGGTCACCCTGCCGATCGGGGTCTACGCCGCCGAAGCCGATTTCAGCAACTACCAGATCACCAGCACGGCCCTGCAGGCTCGTATCCGCCTGGCCGGGGAAAAAGCCTCCGAGCAGCTCAACGGCCACCGCGCTGTTCTACGTAAAATTGCCTGAGGCGCCGACATGAATGTTTTCTGGTTTCTGCCCACCCACGGCGACGGTCATTTGCTGGGTACCAGTGAGGGCGCCCGCCCCGTCACCCTGCCCTACCTCAAACAGGTGGCCCAGGCCGCCGACAGCCTCGGTTACTACGGCGTACTGATACCCACTGGACGCTCCTGCGAAGACTCCTGGGTGGTGGCCTCTGCCCTGGTACCGCTGACCGAACGCCTGCGTTACCTGGTAGCGATCCGCCCCGGGATCATTTCGCCGACGGTCTCTGCACGCATGGCCGCGACCCTTGATCGCTTGTCCGCAGGCCGCCTGTTGATCAACGTGGTAACCGGCGGTGACCCGGACGAAAACCGTGGAGACGGCCTGCATCTGAGCCACAGTGAACGCTATGAGGCCAGTGGCGAGTTCCTGCATATCTGGCGGCGTGTGCTGCAGGGCGAAGCCGTGGACTATGACGGCAAGCACCTTCAAGTGCAAAACGCCAAGGCGCTCTACCCTCCCGTGCAAAAACCCTATCCACCGCTGTATTTCGGCGGTTCTTCCGACGCGGCGCACGAGCTGGCCGCCGAGCAGGTGGATGTCTACCTGACCTGGGGCGAACCACCGGCGGCTGTCGCCGAAAAGATCGCCGATGTCCGTGCCCGCGCAGCCAAACACGGGCGCACCGTGAAGTTCGGCATTCGCTTGCATGTGATTGTCCGCGAGACTGCCGAACAAGCCTGGCAAGCCGCTGACAAGCTGATCGCCAACATCAGCGACGAAACCATTGCCGCCGCGCAGCAGTCCTTCTCGCGTTTCGATTCCGAGGGGCAACGGCGCATGGCCGCGCTGCATGGTGGTCGGCGTGACCAACTGGAGATCTACCCGAACCTCTGGGCGGGCGTCGGCCTGGTGCGTGGTGGTGCAGGCACGGCCCTGGTCGGTGACCCGCAACAAGTGGCCGGGCTGATCAAGGAATATGCCGACCTCGGCATCGAGAGCTTCATTTTCTCCGGCTACCCACACCTGGAAGAGGCCTATCGCTTTGCCGAACTGGTCTTTCCGCTGCTGCCGGAACCCTATGCGAGCCTGGCAGGCCGCGGTGTCACCAACCTCTCAGGCCCCTTTGGCGAAATGATCGCCAACGACGTGCTGCCCACCCAGGCAACAGCGCAACCAGCCTGATGGACGCGCCTCAAGCCACCCTACCCCCCGATGAGGACAGCCTGTGACTGCTATTCATCAATCCGCACGCCTGACGCCACTGCAGATTGCCCAAGCGCTGACCAGCACCTTCGCCGAAAGCGCCGCGGAACGTGACCGCCTCGGCGGCACACCGAAAGCCGAGCGCGATGCGCTGCGCCAGAGCGGCTTGCTGGGCTTGATCATTCCGACGCAATACGGCGGTCTGGGCGCCAACTGGACAGAGACGCTGAACATCGTTCGCGAATTTGCCAAGGTCGACAGCTCGATCGCTCACGTCTTTGGCTTCCAGCACCTGATGCTGGCTACTGTGCGCTTGTTCTCCCGGCCAGACCAATGGCAACCGTGGTTCGAGCTGACAGCACGCAACAACTGGTTCTGGGGCAACGCCCTCAACCCGCTGGATACCCGTACCGTCTCGAAAAAACTCGCCGGTTGGCGTGAGTTCTCAGGGCGTAAAAGCTTTTGCTCGGGCTCGGCCGACTCGGAAATGCTGATTGCCTCGGCGCTGGATGAGTCCACCCAGGGCAAACTGCTGATTGCCGCCATCCCAAGCGGGCGCACCGGCATTACCCTGCACGGAGACTGGGACAACATTGGGCAACGGCAAACCGACAGTGGCAGTGCGACCTTTGAACGGGTACGGGTCGAGGAAAACGAGTTGCTGCTCGAACCCGGCCCCTTGAGTACGCCCTTCGCCTGCCTGCGCCCGCTGATCGCGCAGCTCACCTTCGTCAACATGTTCCTTGGCATTGCCGAAGGCGCCTTCGTCGAAGCCCGCAACTACACCCTCAAGGAAACCCGCCCGTGGTTCAAGGCCAAGGTTGAACACGCCAACGAAGACCCTTACATCCTCGGCCACTATGGCGAGTTCTGGGTCGGCCTGGAAAGCGTGCGATTGCTCACCGAACGGGCGAACGCGCTGCTCGATCAAGCCTGGCGCAAGGAGCATCAACTGCATAGCGAAGAACGCGGTGAACTGGCCGTCGCCATCGCAACCGCCAAGGTGGCAGCAACACGCATCGGCCTGGACCTGACCAGCCGCTTGTTTGAAGTGACCGGCGCACGTTCCACCCACGCGGCCCTGCGCCTCGACCGCTACTGGCGCAACCTGCGCACACAGTCTCTGCATGATCCTGTGGACTACAAACTGCAAGAGCTGGGTGACTGGGCGCTGAATGCTCAACTGCCAACCCCGACGTTCTACTCCTAGGGTGGTGGCCTCGCGTCCTTGCAGCGGTTCATCAACGGCTACCCGGTCGTTGCCCCAGACAACACCGGGACAACGCTATCGGGACAACACCGGGGCCCATGTGCCCCGGTGTCGATGCAGCATCAGGACGCTTTGCTGCAGTCGCGCGGGGTGATGCCTTTCTCCTTCGCGTACTTTTGTGCAGAAGCTTCGATGATTGGCCGCAGCAATGCGCGGTCGGCCTGCACCCAATCGCTGATCAGGTTCCACTTCTCCCCATCCCACTGCTGGAAGCGCACGGCACCGCCGCCCTCATGGTCGGAGCAGGACAGTTGCAGGGGTTGCACCAGGCCTAGCGCGCCCAGTTCCTTGAGCCGCGCCTCATCCAGCTTCAGGTGCTCAAAGCCCCAGCGCACCTGCTCGCCGCTCAACGGCTTGTGGCCGTACTTTTCCTGCGCCAGGCGTACCGCCTCGACGTTGAGAATGCCGTTCACCACACCCAGGTTGTAGTAGACGGTCCCGAAGCGTTTTGGATCGGCAAGGTCGCCATGACCGGCATCGATAACGTCCTTCTTGATCCCTTGCGTCACCGGGAACGTGGTCCCGGAAGGGTGCGTGGTAATCGAGATGAAGCCCTTGGCTGCAGCACCTGCCGGTGCGGCGTCTTCCTCGGAGTTACTCCAGATGTTGCCGATGATTCGGTCCGCCGGGAAGCCGACCTTCTGCGCGCTCTTCAAGGCAACCGGGTTCATGACACCCCAGCCTCGCAGAATGACCCAGTCCGGCTTGGCGCGACGGATGTTCAGCCACTGCGATTGCTGTTCGTTGCCAGGGTGCGGCACCTCCAGCAAGGTCAGGGTAAAGCCATACTTGTCGGCCAACGCCTGCAGCACCTCATTGGTTTCCTTGCCATAGGGAGAACCATGGTAGAGCGTGACGATCTTCTTGCCACTCAACTTGTCCAGGCCACCCGACTGCTGGCCGATGTAATTGATGATCGCCGACACTTCGGAATACGGGTTCAGTTGCAACGGGAAGGCATAGGGGAACACGCTGCCATCGGTAGAGTCCGTGCGCCCGTGGTTGATGGTGATCAAGGGCAATTTGTCTGCCGTCGAGCGGTCCAGGGTGGCGTAGGCAATACCTACCGAGAGCGGGTTGGTCGCAGCGGCCGGCGCCCCGTTCAAACCGTTCTTCAGGCGTTCGTAGCACTCAACGCCCTTCTCCACCACGTACTCGGTTTCGCACTCGCTCCAGGTCAGCTTGACGCCATTGACCCCGCCATTGGCGTTGACGTACTTGAGGTAATCGATAAACCCGCCAAAGAACCCGGTACCGCCTGCCGCGTAAGGGCCAACACGGTAGCTTTGCAGCGGGAAGTACTGCTCGCCATCGGCCTTGGCGATGAAGGCAGTGGCACTCAAGCTCACGGCCAGCGCGAGGCTGCTGAGCAAAGATCGTTTGAACATCGCGTATTTCCTTGTCGAATCGTTGAGCTATGGCTTGCGCCTGAAGGGTGAACTGCGGAGCACGCTCCGCCTGCAGGGATTCGCTCAGTAGCGCAGCGGCCATCGCCGTGCGCGCTCGCGAAAGCGTTGCCAGAGGCGCGCCAGCCCCTCTGGTTCCTTGATCAGGAAAAGGATGATCAGTGCGCCGAACACCATCTTTTGCAGGTTCTCGACCTGCCCGGCATCAATCAGGCCCGCAGGCAACAGCCCGGCCAGGTTCGAGAGCAGGATCGGGAACAGCACGATGAACGCTGCACCGAGGAAGTTGCCGAGCAAGCTGCCCAGGCCACCGATAATGATGATGAACAACACCTGGAATGAGCGGTTCAGGTCAAAGCCATGCGGCTCTACCGTACCCAGGTAGGTGAAGGCCCACAGTGCGCCGGCAATGCCGAGGAAAAAGCCGCTGATGGCAAAGGCCAGCAGCTTGGTCTTGAGCAACGGAATACCGATGACTGCAGCGGCAGTGTCCATGTCGCGCACCGCCATCCAGTTACGCCCCAACTCACTGCGCACCAGGTTTTTGCCCAGCCAGAACAGCACCACGACCACCCCAAGCGTGAACAGGTAACGGCCCGCTGGCGAACTGAAATCGACCCCCATGAGGTGCAGCGGCGGCGCACTGATCACCCCTGAGGCGCTGTCATTGGAAAACCAGCTGAACTTGGTCAACGCCCATTGCACGAAGAACTGCGCAGCCAGGGTGGACACCAGCAAGTAGAAGCCCTTGATGCGAAGGCTGGGCAAACCGAACAGCAACGCCGTCAGGGCCGCACAAACGCCGCCCAGCACAAGGCTCAGCAGTAGCGGCAAACCCGGTACTCGCAGTTCGATGTTGTAGGTAGCAAAGGCCCCTACCGCCATGAAGGCCGCCGAACCGAGGGAGAGTTGCCCGGCATAGCCCGTCAGCAAATTCAGCCCAAGCCCGGCCAGCGACAACACCAGAAAAGGAATCAGGATGGCACTGAACCAGTAGTCATTGCCCAGGTAAGGCACCGCCACAAAGGCAAACAGCAGCAGCGCCAGCAGTGCGTGGCGATCCTGACGCAAGCGGAACACTCGACGATCCTGGGCGTAACGGGTACTGAACTGACCGGCTTCGTTGTACAACATGGCACTCTCCCTCAAACCCGCTCAATGGCACGTTCGCCAAACAATCCGGCTGGACGCACCAGCAAAAACAGCAACGCCAGGACATAGGGGAACCAGTTTTCGATCCCCCCGCCCACGAACGGCCCGAGGTAGACCTCGGCAAGTTTCTCGCTGGCGCCGATGATCAAGCCGCCGACAATCGCCCCACTGATCGAGGTGAACCCGCCAATGATCAGCACCGGCAAGGCCTTGAGCACGATGAGCGAAAGGGAGAACTGCACGCCCAGGCGAGCGCCCCAGAGCAGCCCGGCGACCAGGCCGACAAACCCTGCCACGGCCCACACCACAGCCCAGATGTGCTGCAAGCGAATGCCCACGGCCAAGGCTGCAACGGGATCGTCGGCAACGGCCCGCAACGACAGGCCAATACGGGTCTTGCTGAATAGCAATGACAGCACCAGTACCAGCAGCGCTGCCGTGGCTGCCGCAAACAGGTCGAACGAAGACAGCAACATGCCGCCCAACGCCAACGGCTCATCACTGATACCCAGGTCAAGGCCGTGCACCTGCGCGCCCCACAGCGCCTGGGCAAAACCTTCGATCATGTACGACAGGCCAAGCGTGGCCATGAACAGGGTGATCGGTGAGCGGTTGACCAACGGCCGCAGCACCACCCGCTCAACCGCCAGGGCCAACAGCACCATCGCCGCCAGGGTCACCACAAACGCCAACCAGAACGGCAACCCGCGCTCCAGCAAACTGACAAAGGTCAGCGCGGAGAACAGCACCATCGCGCCCTGAGCGAAATTGAACACGCCCGAGGCCTTGTAGATCAGTACAAACCCGATGGCCACCAGGGCGTACATCACCCCGGCCAGCAAACCGCCGATCAGTACTTCAAAGAAAAAATCCATGTCGTTTCCTGCTTTTCGGGCAATACGAAGCCAACCGCCCAACGCAGGACGGCAAACACGTAAACGCGCGTTAGTGTCGGGTACCGAGGTAAGCAGCAATGACCTCAGGGTCTTGCCGGACCTGATCCGGCGGGCCATCGCCAATCTTGCGGCCGTAGTCCAGCACCACCACATGGTGCGAAATGCCCATGACCACGCCGATGTCGTGTTCAATCAAGACCACGGTGGTACCGAACTCGCGGTTGATGTCGACGATGAAACGGCTCATCTGCGCCTTCTCTTCGGCATTCATTCCGGCCATTGGCTCATCCAGCAACAGCAAGGTAGGTTCCGCGGCCAAGGCACGGGCCAACTCAACCCGCTTTTGCAAACCGTAGGGCAAGGTGCCGACAATCGCATCACGCCACGGCTGGATCTGCAGAAACGCAATGACCCGTTCTGCCGCAGCGCGCTGAAGGTCATCTTCAGCCGCGACTCGCCCCACCCGCAGCACTTGCTCCAACCAACTGCTACGCCGTTTCAGGTTGCGCCCGGTCAGGACGTTGTCGAGTACCGTCATGCCCTTGAACAGCGCGATGTTCTGAAAGGTCCGGGCGATACCGCGTTGCGCCGCGTCGTGAGGACGCATGCGACGCCGCACCTGGCCGGCAAAATGAATGTGGCCTTCCTGTGCCTGGTACACACCGTTGATCACGTTCAACAACGAACTCTTGCCGGCACCGTTAGGCCCGATCAAGGCGCAGATCTCACCGGGCGCGACCGAAAAGCTGATGCCGGTAACCGCCTTGACGCCCTTGAAGGACAGGGAAATATTGTCCAGCGCCAGTAGCGGCGCCGGAACAGCAGAGTGGCTTGTGGACATCGTTCGCTCTCCTCATCAAGCCAATTGTGGATGGTCGTCAATCCAACCACTGATACGGCTGGCAGGCTCACTCGGCGCCACCTGCCAACGTGCGGGGTCTGGCCAGGTCCGCACACGAATGTCCAGCGCGGCAAAAAAGGCCTGCGCTGGTTCTGCCAACGGCTCCCCGACCAACAACGGTGCCTGTATGCGGCTGAAGCCAAGGATGTCGCGCAGCGCACGCCTCACCAGCCAGTAACCGAGCACACGCCTGAGTACGCCCGGCTGCGCCGCCAGCGCCCAATCCACCAGCCGCCGCTGCCAGGTGCCCACATCCGGCAGGCGTGCCAGCACCTCCTGGTACAAGCGGCCATAGGTCTCCCGGGTCCCGGCCACCAAGGTTGGCCCCAGCTCACGGCGATCGCGGTCACGGGTGTGCAGGCTCTCGGGGAAGTTCAGGCGAAACCCGGCAATCAGCCACGGCGCCAGCAAGTAGCGCGCCTGACCACTGGCGGCAAAGGCCCGGGCGGCCAGTGCTTCCTCCCCCGGCCCAAGGTGTTCGAGCTGCACCAGACGCGCCCCTTCGCGCACCAGCTCTGCATGGCTGATGCGCTGCAATTCGATGTGCCGGTCTTCATGCAAACGGTAGAAGATGAAGGCGCTGCGCTCCGTGCGCGCCTTCAGCTTGAGCGCCGGGTCGGCCGCCCGTGCCACAAGCACGGCATAATCGAGCGCTGTTTCTGCATGCTCGGCGGCCAAGCCTCGACCATCGGCATAAAACAGCAGAGCAGCATTCAGATTCGCCGCACCGACCTGCGCCAGTTCCTCAGCGCCTTCAGCAAAGAAGTAACCAGGGTTCAGCTCACGCAACAACTCAACCTGAGCAGCACCGCCCTGCAACGGATCGAACAACACCGCAACACCGCCCAACCATTGCGCAGCGAGTGCCGCGATCAGGGCTTCCGGGCGTGGACGGCTCAACACCACGAGGGTGTTCGCCTCGGTAAAACCACGCAGTTGAAGCGCCGAGGCCAAGCGACGGACTTCATCCGCCAACTGCTGCCAGGTACGCACCTGCCAGACACCCAGATGCTTGTGCCGCAGGGCCAGACGTGTACCGTGGTCAGCTGCCTGTCGCTGCAACCATTCAGGCAAGGTGCCAGGGGCATCAGGGCTGTGCTGCGCAAACTGAACCATAACGACTCCCGCCTCAGGCTACGGCCTTGTCGACCAAACGCCGGGCTTCCAGTTCACGGACCAATGGCAGTACCTTGCGCCCGAAGTACTCGACTTCCTCCTGGAAGTGCAGGAAACCACCCAACACCAGATCCACCCCCACGGCTTTCAGGGCGACGATGCGTTCGGCGATCTGCTGCGGCGTACCAATCAGGTTGGTCTTGAAGCCATCGTTGTACTGCACCAGGTCCTCGAAACTGGACTTGGCCCAGTTGCCTTCGCCTTCCGGGCTGGCCTTGCCGGCTTGCCGCGCCGCATCGCCAAAGGCGTTGACCGCTTCCGGATCGGCCTTGTCGATGATCTCGGCGAGTACCGCGCGGGCCTCTTCCTCGGTGTCGCGGGCGATGATGAATGCGTTCACACCGACCTTGACCGTATGGTTATTCGCCGCAGCCTTGGCCTTGATGTCATCCACCTGAGCCTTGATGCCTTCGACGGTATTGCCGTTGGTGAAGTACCAGTCAGACACCCGTGCCGCCATATCGCGAGCGGCCCGCGAGCTGCCACCCTGGAAGATCTCTGGATGCTGCTGCAGTGGCTTGGGCTGCAAGGTGTAGTTATGGAAGCGATAGAAGTCACCGCGCTGGGTGAAGTTATCGGTGGTCCAGATACCTTTGAGTGCAGTGATGAACTCTTCCGAACGACGGTAGCGTTCATCGTGTTCCAGCCACGGTTCGCCGATCGCGGTGAACTCCCCCTTGAACCAGCCCGACACCACGTTGATGGCCACCCGCCCACCCGTCAGGTGGTCGATGGTCGCAATCTGCTTGGCCAACAACGCCGGGGTCCAAGGCCCTGGCAGTACCGCAGCAATCACCTTCAGGCGCGTGGTGGCGGCGAGCAGTGCATGGCTGAACGTAACCGATTCATGCTGGTACTCCGCGCCGTAACCGGCGGTGAAGCGGATTTGCGACAGCGCATACTCGAAGCCGGCGTTCTCGGCGATTTGCGCGAGCTTGCGGTTGTAGTCGATGTCCCAGCTGGTGCGCTGTTCGATCTTGCTGACCACCAGACCACCGCTGACGTTAGGCACCCAATAGGCAAACTTGATCTGTTCTTGGCTCATTGCAGGTACTCCATTGAGTTGAAAGGGCTGAATCAGGCTGCGCTGGCGTTGCGCTGAAAACGTGGGCCGAGGCTTGCGACCGCAGCCTCGACCGCCCGCTCGATACGCTCGCGCAGCTGCGTATTACTGATGTGGTAGTTATCGAAATCGGCTTCTGCGGCGTACACGCCAACTGGCAGGCTGAGCGCCTGGAAAAAGCCGAACAACGGTCGTAGCTGATGGTCGATGATCAGGGCATGGCGCTCCGAACCACCGGTGGCGGCCAACAGCACAGGGACCTGCTTCAAGGCCTCGTGATGAACAAAGTCGAACAGGTGCTTGAACAGGCCGGTATAGGACGCGCGGTACACCGGGGTTGCCGCAATCAGCAAATCGGCGCTTTCGATGGCCTGCAGGTCTGCCTGTACCGCGGCGGGCAAATCCTCACGGCGCAGCACACCGGCGAATTGCGGGCCGACCTTGGCCAGCTCAATCAGTTGCAGCTCAATGGGCAACTGTTGCGCCAGCTCTGCCACCAGCGCGTTAAGCAGCACCAAGGTGCGTGAGGGCTGTTGCACGCTCCCCGAGACTGCGACGACTTTCAGTATTCTGCTCATTGATCGACCCCTGCCTGGACATGCCACCGCGGCATCCACACAAGGGCTATAGCAGCAACTGTGCCACTGTATTAATTCCTTATATTTCAATGACTTAACATAAAGCAGCGAACATCGCTCGATGTACCGCAGCAGGCAAGCTGCTGATCATCTGTTGCAGGGCAAACACTTGCGCGCAGCAGGCCACTGCCGACATGCCTGCACAGCCTCCTGCCACAGCTGTTGCCTGGGCAGCAGCAGTTCCACAACGTGCCCGCCAGCCGACATCAGAAAGCAGCCAGAACGTGCCAGACACCACGGATTACGGGGCCTTCCATGCTGGGCATGGCCTGTGCATTACACCGTAGGACAGCGACCAGACCGGTTCGCGGCTTTGTTTAATGCCCTAACAGGAGCGACAGCATGACTGCCCAGCAACAGCACATTCCGCACCCCCTCTCCACCGGAACCGACTATGAACAACTGGCCGCGCGATTCCGGCCGATTTTCACCCGCATCGCCGCTGGCGCCCTCGAACGCGAGCGCACCCGCAGCCTGCCCTATGAGCCGGTGAAATGGCTCAAGGAAGCCGGCTTTGGCGCCGTGCGCGTACCGGTGCAATACGGCGGCGCCGGCGCCTCATTGCCACAATTGTTCCAACTGCTGATCGAACTGGCCGAAGCCGACTCCAACCTGCCGCAAGCCCTGCGCGGCCACTTCGCCTTTGTCGAAGATCGCCTCAACGCGCACGCCAACACGCCACAGGACGTCTGGTTCAAACGTTTTCTGGACGGTGACCTGGTGGGTAATGCCTGGACCGAAGTAGGCGCCGTGAAACTGGGGCAGGTGATTACCCGTGTCTCGCGCCAAGGCGATCAGTGGCGGGTCAATGGCACCAAGTACTACAGCACCGGCAGTATCTTTGCCGACTGGATCGACCTCTACGCCCAACGTGACGACACTGGCGGCGATGTCATCGCTGCGGTTCGTGTCCAGCAACCCGGCATTACCCTCAGCGACGACTGGGACGGTTTTGGCCAGCGCACCACTGGCAGCGGCACCTCCGTGTTCGATAACGTTGTGGTCGAAGACGAAAACCTGTTCGACTTCGCCACCCGCTTCAAGTACCAGACAGCGTTCTATCAGTTGGTACTGCTGGCGGTACTGGCGGGCTCCGGTCGCGCAGCCGTGCGCGACATCGCCGAAGAAGTGCGCAAACGCACGCGCATTTTCAGCACGGGCAATGCTGCCGCGGCCAGTGACGATGCCCAGGTCCAGCAGGTGGTCGGCAAGGCCTCGGCCCAGGCCTATGCCGCCGAAGCCACGGCACTGCGTGCTGCCGCTGCCGCGCAGCGCGCCTACGAGAGCCACTTTGGCAATGATGCTGAAGCTGAGCGCGCAGCCAACATCGCCGCCGAACTGGAGTCGGCTCAAGGCCAGGTCGTCATTGCCGAGCTGGTCCTGCGCGCCACCAGCGACCTGTTCAACGCCCTCAGCGCTTCGGCCACCAGCACCAGCAAACTGCTCGACCGTCATTGGCGCAACGCCCGCACCGCCGCCTCGCACAACCCACTGATCTACAAGGAACGGATCATCGGTGACTGGGAGATCAACGGCACCGAACCACCGTATGTCTGGCAGATCGGTGGTGGTGCTAAACAGGGCTAATGCAAACGCCCCCTCGTCACATCGACGAGGGGGCGGCTCAATCATCGTGGCCTGTTATCCCGCCGGGATCAGGCCAGTACTGAAGCGTCTTCTTCACGTGCTGCCAACGCGGCGAGATCGCGGTAATCGGCAGCAGGATGATTCTGTGGCAAGCGCGGACCTTCGCCGAAGAGTTTTTCGCGCAAGGTGCCAGGGGCGTACTCCGTCTTGTAGACACCGCGCTTCTGCAACTCTGGCACCAACAGTTCGACCACATCGGCGAAGGTTTCGTGAGCCAGGGCATAGGCCAGGTTGAAACCATCCACGTCGGTTTCCTCAACCCATGCCTGCAACTCGTCCGCCACCGTTTGCGCACTGCCCACCAACAGCGGGCCAAAGCCGCCAATGCCCACCCA
Organism: Pseudomonas sp. HLS-6 TE3448; assembly: GCF_053629555.1. NCBI lineage: Bacteria > Pseudomonadati > Pseudomonadota > Gammaproteobacteria > Pseudomonadales > Pseudomonadaceae > Pseudomonas > Pseudomonas sp. HLS-6 TE3448. Next base: position 4,764,680 of record NZ_JBRJIO010000001.1, read on the forward strand.
GTCGGCCAACTCTTTTACGGTCCATTGCTTGTTCGGGTCGGCCGTGGAGAACGTTTCGACCGCCGACTGAATAGCGTTGGTATGGATGTGCTTGAGGACCTGATCCGGTTGGTACTCGGAAAAGTCGATGCCGGTCCAGCCCGAAATCAGGGCCAAAGCGCCTTCATAGCTGGTGTACGACTTGTAGTCCTGCCACTTGGCCTGGGCCTGGGCATCGGTTTCGCCGACGATCACCGTCAGCAGGTTGAAAACCAGCACCTTGCGCGGATCGCGACCGGCTTCGGCAGCACGTCGACGAATGTCCGCCACGGTCTTCTTCAGCAAGATTTTCGACGGAGACGCAACAAACACACATTCAGCATGCTCCGCCGCGAACTGCTTGCCACGGCTGGAGGCTCCCGCCTGATACAACACCGGGGTGCGCTGGGGCGACGGCTCGCAGAGGTGAATGCCCGGAACCTGGAAATGCTTGCCGGCATGCTTGATGCCATGGATCTTGCTCGGGTCACTGAAAATACGCCGCTCACGATCACGCTGTATCGCCCCCTCCTCCCAACTGCCCTCAAACAGCTTGTAGAGCACTTCAAGGTACTCGTCGGCATAGTCGTAACGGGCATCGTGATCGCTCAAGGCCTTCTGCCCGAGGTTACGCGCACCGCTGTCCAGGTACGAGGTGACAATGTTCCAGCCAATACGCCCCTTGGTCAGGTGGTCGAGGGTGGAAAGGCGGCGGGCAAACGGATAGGGGTGCTCGAAACTCAACGACGCGGTCAGACCGAAACCCAGATGCTCGGTCACCAGCGCCATCGGGGTGATCAGCGCCAGCGGATCGTTGACCGGTACCTGGGTCGACTGACGGATCGCCGCATCGCCATTGCCGTTGAATACATCGTAGATACCGATGACATCCGCGATGAAAATGCCGTCGAAACGGCCGCGCTCCAACAACTTGGCCAGGTCGGTCCAATACTCCAGGTCCTTGTACTGCCAGGAACGGTCCCGGGGATGCGCCCAGAGGCCAGGAGATTGATGACCGACGCAGTTCATCTCAAAAGCATTCAAACGAATTTCACGGGGCATGGGAGTTCTCCAGTACGCAACAGGTTCTACGCCACATCAGGCGCTCTTGCCGAGTACGTCTCACAAACCATGCCAGCTACTTAGTTCTTTATTATCAATAACTTATACAAACAAAACGATCAAATGCCTGTGTAACCCGCGACACCTTGTTGATCCACTGTACGTGAGACAACAGCACGCCCATGTGTTTGCAGCAAGACAGCACGTGCCGGGCGGAAGCCGTAAACCCTGAATTTTCGAGGAAAAATATATAGTACTAATACTATACAACGCAGGTAGTACTTCCATAATTGACCGACATTGTTATATAAGGTGCGCGGAGCCATCTGCGCTGCTTCCCACCGACAAGGGTGCAGCAAACATCAAGAGCTAATAATCAGCCACCGGGTGCCAGTTATGTCGATCTTCACACAGGGACCAGTCCCTGCACGCGCGCGTCTTATTACCTTCAATACGCTCTACCCGAGCGAACCTGGCGCCGGCTTTTCCCACATTCCCCCGTTTTGATCAGTCGATTCCGAGTGAGCTGAAACGCTGCGCGACATGATTCCGCCGGCGTAACACAGCACTCGACGCTTACCCGTTTTTCCTGGCGAAAGGCTGCTGCCCATCGCCACGACGCCGTGCACCCAAAAAACGGCTGCAGGGCACACCAGGCAATAAAAAAAACAAGGAGCCACACCGATGAAAAACGCTGAGCTGTCCCATGCGCAGAGTTGCGACCGCATCCGCGCCAACCCCAAATTCCAACGCCTGGTACGCAGCCGTTCGCGCCTGGCCTGGTCATTGAGTGCCGCCGTACTGGGCGCCTACTACCTGTTCATGCTGGTGGTCGCGTTCTACCCGCACGTGCTGCATGCCCCTCTGGCCGAAGGCCGCCAACTGACGGTAGGGATCCCGGTCGCGGCGGCGATCATCGTGCTGTCCTGGCTGCTCACCGGCTGGTACGTGCGCAGCGCCAACACCCGCTTCGACGCACTGAGTGCCGACCTGCTGGAGGAGTTGAAATGAGCCGTCGCCTCGCCTCCCTTGGCCTTGCCAGCCTGCTGCTGGCACCGGCCGCAGCCTTTGCCGCCCCCCTCGTCGTGGCGGAAAAACAACCGATCAACCTCCACGCCATCGGCATGTTCTTCGTGTTCGTCCTCGGCACCTTGATGATCACCTGGTGGGCTGCACGGCAAACCAAGTCGACCTCGGACTTCTACACCGCTGGCGGCGGCATCAGCGGTTTCCAGAACGGCCTGGCGATTGCCGGTGACTACATGTCGGCGGCCACCCTGCTGGGCTTGTCCAGCCTGGTCTTCGCCAAAGGCTATGACGGTTTCATCTACACGGTGGCGTTCTTCGTCGGCTGGCCGATCATCACCTTTCTGATGGCCGAACGCCTGCGCAACCTGGGGCGCTACACCTTCGCCGACATCGTCTCGTACCGTCTGGACCAGACCAAAATCCGCACCTTCGCAGCCTTCGGCTCGCTCACCGTGGTGTGCTGCTACCTGGTCGTGCAGATGGTCGGCGCGGGTCAGTTGATCAAGCTGCTGTTCGGCCTGGATTACTCCACTGCCGTGATGGTGGTTGGCGTGCTGATGCTGGTCTATGTGATCTTCGGCGGCATGATCGCCACCACCTGGGTACAGATCATCAAGGCTGTACTGCTGCTGGCTGGCGGCACGACCCTGGCCCTGCTGGCCATGGCCGAGTTCGGCTTCAGCTTTGAAACCCTGGCAACCCGCGCGGTTGAAGCCCACGCTACGGGCTGGAACATCATGGGCCCCGGCTCGATGCTCGCCGACCCGATCAACGCGGCTTCGCTGTCGCTTGGCCTGGTGTTCGGTATTGCCGGCCTGCCGCATATCCTGATGCGCTTCTTCACCGTGCCGAACGCCAAGGAAGCCCGCAAGTCGGTGTTCTTTGCCACCGGCTTCATCGGTTTCTTCTTCCTCGTGGTCATGGTGCTGGGTTATGCCGCGATTGTGATCGTCGGCACTGACCCGCAGTTCTATGTCGGCGGCGACCTCAAAGGCGCATTGATCGGCGGCGGCAACATGGTTGCCATGCACCTGGCCAAGGCCGTGGGTGGCAACCTGTTCCTCGGCTTCCTCTCGGCCGTGGCCTTCGCCACCATCCTGGCCGTCGTGTCGGGCCTGGCCCTGGCCGGTGCGTCGGCGATCTCCCACGACCTGTATGCCACCGTACTGAAGAAAGGTACCGCCAGCGAAAAAGACGAGATGCGCGTAACCCGTATCGCTACGGTCGGCTTGGGCATCATCGCCATCCTGCTGGGCATCCTGTTCGAGAAGCAGAACGTCGCCTTCCTGGTGGGCCTGACCTTCGGCATCGCCGCCTCCACCAACTTCCCGGTACTGATCATGGCCATGTACTGGAAAGACCTGACCACCAAGGGCGCCCTGGCCGGTGGTTTCGTCGGCCTGTTCACCGCCCTGACCCTGGTGATCCTGTCGCCTGCGGTCTGGGTGTCGGTGCTTGGCAATGCGCAGGCGATCTACCCGTATGACCACCCGGCCCTGTTCTCCATGCCACTGGCCTTCCTGGTGATCGTGCTGGTGTCCAAGCTCGACCGCAGTGCGCAAGCCGCCCGCGAACGTGCGGCGTTCGACGATCAGTTCGTACGTGCCCAAACCGGCCTGGGTGCCGCCACGGCAGTCGCCCATTGATCCGCGTAAACCGCTGACCGTATCACCTGCAACCACCTGCACCGATCGCAACCGCGACCGGTGCAGGCCATGCCGTCCCCCATTCAATAACAATAAAAGGGCTTTACCATGTACCGCACGCATCCCATCGCTACCCGCCTTTTGGTTTCGGCAACGCTGGCCGGCCTCTGCGCACCTGCCAACGCAGAGTTTCTCAAGGACAGCAAAGCCAACCTGGAGCTGCGTAACTTCTACTTCAACCGCGACTTCCGCCAGCACGACGCGCCTCAGAACAAGGCTGAGGAATGGGCCCAGGGCTTTCTGCTGCGCTATGAGTCCGGCTTCACCGAAGGCACGGTCGGCTTCGGCGTCGATGCCATCGGCCTGCTCGGGGTCAAACTCGATTCAAGCCCGGATCGCAGCGGCAGCGGCCTGCTGCAACGTGACCGCGAAGCACCACGCCGCGCTCAGGACGAGTACGGCGAACTGGGCATGACCGCCAAAGTACGCGTCTCCAAGAGCGTACTGAAAGCCGGTACGCTGCTACCCAAACTGCCAGTGCTGATGGCCAACGACTCCCGCCTGCTGCCGCAAACCTTCGAGGGCGGGCAACTGAACTCACAGGAAATCGACAAGCTGAACGTCGACCTCGGTCAGGTGCGCCAGGTGAACCAGCGCGACTCCACCGACTATGAAGACATGGCCATCACCACCGGTGGGGCGAAGAACATCAAGGCCCGCAGCACCACCAGCGACCAGTTCAACTTCGCCAACCTCACCTACAAGTGGAGCGACAGCCTTAACACCACCTATGGCTACGGCGGGCTGGACAACTTCTACCGCCAGCATTTCCTTGGCCTGAACCACGTACTGGCACTGGGTGAAGGGCAATCGCTGAAAAGCGACCTGCGTTTCGCCCGCTCCCTTGATGAGGGTGGCAGCAACGTCGACAACAAGGCATTCGGCGCAATGTTCACCTACGGTATCCAGGGCCACGCCTTTGGCCTGGGTTACCAGCGCATGAGCGGCGACACCGGCTTTGCCTACATCAACGGCGCCGACGCGTACCTGGTGAACTTCGTACAGATCGGTGACTTCGCCAACAAGGACGAACAGTCCTTGCAGGCGCGCTACGACTTCAACTTCGCCAGCGTGGGCATTCCCGGCCTGACCTTCATGACCCGCTACCTGCAGGGCGACAACATCGACCTCGGCGCCGGCAAGCCTGAAGGCAAGGAATGGGAGCGCGATACCGATATCGGCTATGTGGTCCAGAGCGGTACGTTGAAAAACTTCGGCATCAAATGGCGCAACGCTACCGTGCGTACCAGCCACTTTGGCAACAAGCTGGACGAGAACCGCCTGATCCTGAGCTACAGCATCGCGCTGTGGTAACGGCCGCGGCCATCACCTGACGCAGCAACAGGGGCATTGACTCCAATGCCCCACTCAACATCTGGTTATAACCTAATAGCACATAATTATATTTGGCTATAAAAAAAGCCGTTATGCTTCTCGCGCCCCGCTCACAGCTCGTCTGGTGCTTAGATAGATTATGGATGCAGGTTACTTAGGTTTTTCCGTTGCAGGCTTGGTTGTCGGTTTCATCGTCGGCATGACCGGCGTTGGTGGCGGATCGCTGATGACTCCGATCCTGCTCTGGTTCGGCATCAACCCGGCTACGGCGGTAGGCACCGACCTGCTCTACGCTGCCATCACCAAGGGCAGTGGCGTCTGGGTTCATGGCAAGAACAAGAACATCGACTGGAAAATCACCGGCTGGCTCGCGCTCGGCAGTGTTCCAGCCGCAGCGCTGACACTCTGGTTCCTCACCACCCTGCACACTGACACCCAGGCCTTGAACGCGGTGATCAAGCAGGGTCTGGCCGTGGTACTGGTACTGACGGCACTGGCGATTCTGTTCAAAAGCCGCTTGCAGGCCTTCGCCAGCAAACACGCCAGCGACCACTACCACCTCAGCGACAAGACCCTGAACATCCTGACCGTGATCACCGGCATCGTGCTTGGCATCATGGTTTCCCTGACGTCCATCGGCGCTGGCGCCTTGGGCACCGTGGCACTGTTCCTGCTCTACCCGTACCTGGCTACCCGTCGCCTGGTCGGTACCGAAATCGCTCACGCCGTGCCCCTGACCCTGGTCGCCGGCCTAGGCCACGCCAGCATGGGCAACATGGACTGGACCCTGCTGGGCTACCTGCTGCTTGGCTCGCTGCCCGGGATCTACATCGGCAGCCACCTGACCGGCCGTATCTCCGACAACGTACTGCGCCCCTGCCTGGCCTGCATGCTGCTGCTGATTGGCTACAAACTGGCCTTCTGATCACGATACCGCCGACGCCATCGCAGGCAAGCCTGCTCCAACAGAGCCCGCGCCAGCTGTAGGAGCGGGTCTTGCCCGCGATGCAAACGCCGCGGACTCACTGACACCCCACCGACGCCATCGCAGGCAAGCCAGCTCCAACAGGGCCCGCGCCAGCCTGTAGGAGCCGGGCTTGCCCGCGATACAGACGCCGCGAACTTGCGGACACACCGCCGACGCCATCGCAGGCAAGCCTGCTTGTATGTTTAGACTTGAAGGGGTGGGTGGGACTAAAGCCTCGCTTCTGACTCTGACCAGTACAGACTGTTGGAGACATCGTCCCACCCCTTCACCTAATGCGCCGATAAGGAATGCATCGGCTCGGACCGACGATAGCAACAAGCCAGCGCAACGGTGAACCCCGACAAGTTTCTAAACCCTAGCTCGGAGGGTGAGCGATGACAATCCTTGATTCGCAGGTGGTCGTTGGTGTGGATGTCGCGAAGGACGAGATCGTTGTCTATCGGTGCGACGAAGAGAGCATTTTGGTCGTCGCCAATGAACGATCAGCACTGAGAAACTGGCTTAAGTTATTGCCAGACAACTGTGCACTGGCGATTGAAGCGACCAACACCTATCACCTCGACACGACGGAAATGGCTCATGAACTGGGTCACGACGTTTATGTCATTGATGGCAGCCGCCTCAATAAATACCGCGATGGGATAGGTGTCCGGGCAAAAACAGATGCTTTGGACGCGGTCTTGCTGGCGCGTTATTTGGGCAAAGAGTCCGACAAACTCAGAATCTGGAGTCCGCCCCCCAAGGCTTACACGCAGCTCAAAAGCTTGCTGCGACGCCGGGCTGAGCTCGTTCGACATCGGGTGGCAATCAAGCAAAGTTGGAGGGACGAACCCTTGCTCGAAGAGGCGCTGGATGAATACCTGCGCTGTGTAGAGCAGATTGAAAAAGGCATTCAGAAGACGCTGAAAAACATCGTTAGCGAAGCGGGTATGGACGCTCAGGTAAAACGCTGCCAAGCCGTTGAAGGCATAGGCGTCCTGACTGCCACAGCTGCGGTAACAGCCTTCATGCGCGGAGAGTTTTCCGATAGCGATGGCTTCATTGCCTTCCTGGGCATGGATCCGCGAGTGAGACAATCAGGCAAGAAAGATCAGAAACGCTACTTGTCCAAACGGGGCGATTCGGAGTTCCGGCGCTTATTTCACAACAGCGCAATGGCTGCCAGCCGCTCGCCAACCTGGAGACCGTTCTATCAGCGTTACCTGGACCGAGGCCTCAAGGGTACCCAGGCCTTGGTGATTCTGGCTCGCAAACTGGCCAGAGTGGTGTTTGCCTTGATGAAAAACCAAAGTGAGTACCAACCAAACTCTATGTTTGGGGGTTCCCCCCAAACATAGAATCTCCAACAGAGCCCGCGCAGCCTGTAGGAGCCGGGCTTGCCCGCGATGCAGGCGCCGCGAATGCACTGACACCCCGCCGAAGCCATCGCAGGCAAGCCTGCGCCAACAGGTAACCGTTAGAAACTCAACAACCACAAGCTGAGAGCCGGGAACGCGACCAGCAACACAATGCGCAGCAGGTCCGAACACAGGAACGGGACGATACCTATCGCGGTTTCACTGTAAGGCACGTCGCGCGCGGTGCGCTGGACGATGAACAGGTTCATGCCCAGCGGAGGGTGAATCAGCCCGATCTCCACCACCATCAAGGCCAGAATGCCAAACCAGATCGATTTTTCCGAGGCGTCCAGGCCATAAAAATCCAGGCCCATGATCATCGGATAGAAGATCGGGATGGTCAGCAGAATCATCGCCAACGAATCCATCACACAGCCCAGCAGCAGGTACAGGCCAAGGATGACGACCAGCACCAGCATCGGTGCAAGACCACTGTTGATCACCCACGCGGCCAACTCCGTGGGCATCTGGGTCAGGGCCAGGCCGGAGTTGAGCAGGTCCGCGCCCAGCAGCACGAGAAAAATCATCGCCGAGGTTTCTGCCGTACCCAACAGGCTCGCCCGAATACCGTCCCAGCGCATGCCGCCTTGCTGAACCGCAAGGATGCCGCAGGCCGCCGCACCGATCGAAGCCGCTTCGGTGGGGTTGGCCCAACCACCATAGATGCCGACGATCACCACCAGGAAAACGCCAATCACTGGCGACACCTGAACCAGTGCCTTGAGCCGCTCCACCCGCGTTGCCTTCGGCGACACCGTGGCCTGGCTTTCGTCACGGGAGACCATGATCCGCAACACGATCATGTAACCGATGATGGCAACAACCCCCGGCACGATCGCCGCCACAAACAGCTTGGCGATCGATTCCTGGGTCAGCACGGCATAGATGATCAACGGCACAGACGGCGGAATCAGGATACCCAGGGTGCCACCGGCAGCAACGGTCGCGGTCGCCAGACGACCGGAATAGTTGTGCCGGCGCAGCTCGGGCAATGCCACATGGCTCATGGTCGCTGCCGTGGCCAGGGACGACCCGCAAATCGCCCCGAAACCCGCGCAAGCACCAATCGCCGACATGCCCATGCCGCCCTTCCAGTGGCCGATGAACGCCGACGCACAGCGAAAGATCGAACGTGACAGGCCACCGTGGGTGGCGAACTGGCCCATCATCACAAACAGCGGGATGACCGCCAGGTCGTAGTTGGACAGGCGCGAATAGGCCAGATCATTGAGGGTGAACAACAGGCTCGACAGATCGCCGTTGTTCACCGCCCAGAAACAGGCCGCGCCACCGATCAGCATGGTGATGCCGATGTGCACACGAAGTAACAACAGCACCATGGTAATGGACAGCGCAATCAGACCCAGGCTCAGACCGCTCATGCGCGACCTCCCATACGGTGGAAAATGTCGGCAATACGCGCCAGCGCGCACACACCCAATAGCACCAGGCTAGGCACGATCAGCATTAACGGAACCCAGAGCGGGAACGACAGCAATGTGGTGACATCGCCGTTCTCATGGTTGTCGAACATCTGCTGAGTGGTGCGCCAGGCCATAATCCACGCCACGGCGCAGCACAGCAGGTGCGCCAACACATCCAGCAGGTCACGCACCCGTGCTGGCAACCACTGGGTCAGCGCGTCGACCTTGATGTGCTGACCGCGCAGCTCGCACAACGGCAGGAACGCAGCGATGGCAAAGGAGGCACCCACCTCCATCAACTCCATGTCCCCCCGGATCGGCGCCGAAAACAGCTTGCGCCCGACAATGGAAACCAGCGACATGCCGATCAATGCCATGAACGTCAGCCCGCCGGCCAGGGCAAAGCCCTGGGCCAACTGCATCAAGGCCCTTCGGCCACTCCCCTGTGTTACGTCCGAGGCGACGTTGAAGTCCAAGGATTCGTTCATGGGCGGTTACTGCGCTGCACGGGAGAGCTTACGCACGCCGTCCACCAGCGCCTGGCCGTCGAGCCCCTTGCCGGCCACTTCCTTGACCCATTGATCGACCGCTGGCGCAGCCGCCGCCTGCATGTCGGCGTAGGCCGCGCCATTGATTTCGACCAGGCCCTCAGCCGGGGTAGCGTCGTGGGCGCGGTCCATGGCGTTGTCCCAGGAGTTGGCAAAGCGTTCGGACAACGCCTTGCCGCTGTTGCGCTCGATGATCGCCTGCAGGTCCTTAGGCAGGCTGTCGAACTTGCGCTGGCTCATCAGCATGGCCAGCACGGTGTAACCGAAGGCCGGCTGCCCGGCCGGCGTGGCGCTGTGGTACTGGGTCACTTCATTGAGCTTGGTCGCTGGCACCACTTCCCAGGACGCCAGGGCGCCATCCACCACACCTTTGGAAATGGCTTCAGTCATCTGCGCGGGCGGCATGCTCACCGGCGTAGCGCCCAGGCTTTCGATGGTCTTGGCGGCGGTACGGCTGGAAGCGCGCAGTTTCAGGCCTGTCAGATCCGCCAGGTTCTGCACTGCCTTGCCGCGCGTGTGCAGGCTCATGCCGCCGTCACCGTGGATCACCAGCACCTTGTAGTCCTTGAAGTCGTCCTTGGCGTACTGCTCGTAGTAATCCCAGATGATCTGGTTACCAACCTTGCCGCCGTAAGGCAGCACGAACGGCAGTTCCAGCGCCTCGACCCGCGGGAACTTGCCGGCGGAGTACGACGGGCCGGTCCAGACGATATCGGCGACCCCGTTACGGGCCATATCCGCGAGCTTGGCCGGTGTGCCGCCCAACTGCATCGACGGATAGAGCTGGCATTGCAGGCGGTCCTGGGATTCCTGGCGCAGTTGATCGCACCACGGCTGGATGATGTTGACCTGAACGTTGGAGGTGGACGGCAGGAAATGCGCGACCTTGAGGGTGTAGGTCTCGGCATGAGCAGACAGGGCACCTGTCATCGCCATGCACAGGGCGGCAGCTTTGATTTTCTTCATTGTGGTAGCTCCGTTTTGTTTTTGTAGTCGTGTGCGCAGCCGTGGTTCGCGCCGGCATGGGAGGCATTGATACGTTAACAGGTTAATTTTATCAACCAGCTCGTCACGCCTGAAAATGAGCTGAAGCTACCAAAAATCCCGACAAAAAATTTAATAACTCTTAAAAATCAATGAATTAGCATGATTGCTCAGTTTTTAAAAGGAAGCTCCTTCGGCTAAAAATCTAAAAAAATGTTGTTAACAGCTTAACAAGTAGCTAACTTTCAGCTGCAAGCCCCTGCCGCGCAAAGGGGCCTTCATTCCAAAAACAAAAATGCCTAGAGATAACAATAATGATAAGGAAATTGGGCTCACTGCCCCTGCTCTCCTGTGCCATCGCCAGCAGTTTCAGCGGCGTCGCACTGGCCGATTTCATCGGTGACAGCACCGCACGCATCGAAGCGCGCAACATGTACATGAACCGCGACTTCCGTCAGGACAATGCCCCTCAGGCCAAAGCCGAAGAGTGGGCACAAGGCTTGACCGGCCGCTTCGAGTCAGGCTTCACCGAAGGCACGGTGGGTTTTGGGGTGGATGCACTCGCCCAGGTCGGGATCAAACTCGACTCCAGCAGTGACCGCCGTAATACCGGCCTGCTGCCCTATGGCCGGCAAAGCCTGGAGCCGGAAGACAACTACAGCGAACTGGGCATGACCGCAAAACTGCGGGTATCGAAAAGCGTGCTCAAGGTGGGGACGTTGCAGCCCCTCCTGCCCGTAGTCTCGTATAACGACACGCGCCTGCTCTCCTCCACCTACTCCGGCGGCCTGCTGACCTCGCAGGAAATCGACGGCCTGACCCTCAACGCCGGGCGCCTGGACAAGATCAACCTGCGCGACTCATCCAGCAACGATGAGATGAACTACGGCGGCGTGGAAAGCGATCACCTCGACCTGGCCGGCGGTAGCTACAACCTCACCCCGAACCTGACGGCGAGCTACTACTTCGCCAAGATGGAAGACATCTACCAGCAGCACTTCGCCGGCCTGGTACACACCTGGAAACTGGGCGAAGGCGTCAGCCTGAAAACCGACCTGCGCTACTTCAGCACCGGCGAAGACGGCGAGAAACGCTTTCGCGGTGCGGCACGGGTCAATGGCGGGCACATCGACAACCGCTTCTTCAACGGCATGACTACCCTGGCGGTGGGTGCGCATAAATTCGGTTTGGGCTACCAGAACCTGTCGGGAGATGGCGACTTCGCGTTCCCGGGCGTAGACCCGTACTCGGTCAACCTGGTGACCTACAACGCCTTCACCAAAGCCGAGACCGACGCCTGGCAAGCCCGTTACGACTATGACTTCGCGGGCCTGGGCATTCCCGGGCTGGCTTTCATGACCCGCTACGTCAACGCCAAGAACGTCGAGACTGCCGCCGTGCAGGGCGGCACAGAGTGGGAACGCGATACCGACCTGGTCTACACCTTCCAGGACGGCTCACTGAAAGGCCTGAACATACGCCTGCGTAACGCGACCTTCCGCTCCGGTGACGGCCTGAAAACCGCAATCGACGAAAACCGCATCATCCTCGGCTACACGCTGGCACTGTTCTAAGCTTGACGCGCACCTGCCCGCAACCCTGGGCAGGTGCGACACACTCAGGGCTTGATCTGCTTGAGCTCTTCCAGCAAGCCAAGCAGTTGCTGCAGCTTCTCCTCGCCCATCTGCTGCTGAATGCGCCGATAGTTCGCCTCCACCTCGTCAATCATGGACACGAAGCACTGCTGCCCCTTTGCCGTCAGATTGATCATGACCCGCCGCTGATCATGGGCAAGCTTGCGCCGGCTGACGATACCGTCGCGCTCCAGACGCCCCAGCACCCCGGTCATGCTCGGCTTGAGAATGCAGGCCTGCTCCGCCAACTGATAATTTTCCATCTCGCCCTGCTGACGCAGAATGCGGATGACCCGCCATTGCTGCTCGGTGAAACCGTGCTGGTTGAGCAATGGCCGAAAGAACGCCATGGCTGCTTCGCGGGCCTGTAGCAGGGCGAGCGTGAGAGAGGGGCTGGTAACGGGCATGAGGGGTAATGGGCTCCGACGTGTTATGAGTTATTCAACGGCGCTGACACCAGACTGCCCAACAGAGGGTGCAGCGTCAATTGAATAGCGGCCTGGCGCTAACGGCTCATCAGGTACTTGGCCACGGCATGGTAGGCCGGCAACGATGTCGCATCGTTGGCCGCGTTGGCGGCGACGGGATGGCTGGCGAACCGTGCGATCACCACCTCGGCCTTTGGATCAACATAGAGTGCCTGGCCATAGACTCCTCGCGCCATGAAGGCACCATGCTCGTTATGGGTGTTCCACCACATGTCGTGGTAGCTCCAGCCGGCCAATGTGGCGTAGCCGGCCTTGGCAAAAGCCTCCTTGCTGGCACCGCGGCGAATGTCATCGACGGCCGCTTTGGGTACGACCTGCTGCCCGTTGTACCGCCCTTCATTGCGGATCATTTCACCGAACCGGGCCAAATCACGCAGCCCCGCATTGAAACCACCACCTGCAAACGGCGTACCCGTCGAGTCGACGGTCATGTAGGCATCCTGCTCCGCCCCCAGCTTGCTCCAGATACGCTCGGAAAGCAGCTGCGCGACGTTTTTACCACTCACCCGCGCCAACACCCAGCCCAAGGCATCGGTATTGGCCGTGCGGTAATGGAACGCCTCACCGTGAACACCTTCTGGCTGCACAGTTTGCAGGAACTCGTAGTACGAACGCGGGCCGGTGTAGTCTTTCGGCTTAGGCAGAGGGCTACCGGCGGCAGCATGCGCCCACACTTCAGCCTTGGGGTCGGCGTAGTTCTCGCTGAAGCGTATGCCCGCGGTCATGTCCATCAACTGGCGCACGGTCGCACTGCCAAACGCCGACTTGCCCAGCTCTGGCACGTACTCAACCACCTTGCGCTCAGGATCAAGCGTGCCCTCGGCCACCATCATCGCCGCCAGCGTGCCGATGAACGTCTTGGTCACCGACATCCCTGCATGCTGCCCTTCGGGCTTCAATACGCCGAAATAGCGCTCGAACACGACGCGCCCTTTGTGCAGCACGACGATGCCATCGGTGTAGTTCGCCAACAACGAATCGCGCCAGGTCATCGAGCGGTCGCTACCCATCGGGACAAAACTCACCTCATCAATGCCCGCCTGCAGCTCACGCTCGAGCGTGTTGGGTGCACCAATGCCACGCGACACATTAATCGTCGGCATCAACTCCCTGAAGTGCGCGACACTCCAACGCCACTGCGGATACTGGAAGTAACTGCCATCTTCGAAGCGAATAATACGCTCGGGCGGGGGTGGCGACCCGACCATCCAGCCCATTTTGGCCGGATCACTCTCCAGCGCATTGGGGGTGGGTGGGCTACTGAATGCAGCACTCGGCATCATCAATGCCAGCACTGCACACACGAGGGGAACACGAACAGCGCGTTGCATCCGACCAAGCTTCATAGCTCAACTCCCTTTTGGCTTATCGCCACCATACCGATAACCGCCTAAAGCCGCTCGCTTTAGCGTGCCATGATATGGCGCCATACCGCGATCAAAACACGGCCGTTTGGAGTAGGTATGCAGATGCTGCGATGGCGTCGGTGGGGTGTCAGTGCGTTCGCAGCGCCTGCATCGTTGGCAACATGCACTGTCTTTGGCTTAAAAAGCCTCGTCGCAACCCTCGATCAACGCATCGACAACTGCCTTGGCGCTATTCAAGGTATGCCGAAGCAGCCAGGCAGCATTGCCCTGCAGCGGCACGTCCCCCATCGCCGCGTCATACAGCACGCCCTGCATCGTACCGAGCAATTCAGACACACTCTCCAGCGCATCAGGCATGGCGACACCGGGCACAACAGCGAACAACTTGCCCTGCTTCGCCGCATCGCCAGTGCCATGAAACAACGCACCTGGGCCGGTACTAATAACGAACCTCTGCCGCTCTTCAGGCGTCATTGGGCACCGCCTTGCCTGGCTGGCGGGCAAGCGTTGGGCATGAGGGTGTGGGGATGGGTTTTGGATGAATTTGGAGTGGACACAGGTAAGGCTCCTTCTGCTGTAGAGGAGCTGCCACGATCCTTCCTACGGGATTGGGTGGCAGCTGTGCACGGGGTAGGAATACCGGGGCAAAAGGAACCCGGCCAGGCCGAAGCCTGCCCGCACACAGCCGCCATAGCACTGCGCTGCAGGCGAAAACGCCTGCAGCCAGGTATGTGGGCTGTTGCACCTTTTGCTTATCGGGTTCCTACGCCCGGCCACGGGATTGACCGTGACTTTCGCTGACGAGTCAGCGACGGGCGAACCATACCGAGCCTGACCGCAGGCTGCAACCCGGTTTACAGCACGGGTTCTACACACCTCGCCATGACCGCACATGCTGCACAAGGGATGGTGCAGCGTGACAAAGAGCACCCAAAACACATCGCCTTCTCGCATTTCTGCGCTTTACCAAACTCGTCAGGCCGCATTGCCCAGTAGCTCAGAGCTTCCTGCTCAGACTGTCCTTGCGCAGCCGAAACCACCCTTTTCCTGATAAACTCCACGACAGCCGCAATCGCCCCGATCGTACCTCTACAGACACTCCCAATGCCCTCGAACACCGCCAAAACCATTACATCAGAGCCTTCTCGGCGCTTCAGCGTAGCACCGATGATGGACTGGACTGACCGCCACTGCCGTTTCTTCCTGCGGCTGCTGTCGCAAAACGCCCTGCTCTACACCGAGATGGTCACCACCGGTGCGTTGCTGCACGGTGATGCGGAGCGTTTTCTGCGTCATGACGAGGCTGAGTACCCGTTGGCGTTGCAGTTGGGCGGCAGTGTTCCGGCGGACCTGGCGGCCTGTGCGCGCCTGGCGCAGGGCGCGGGCTATAACGAGGTGAACCTGAACGTCGGCTGCCCGAGCGACCGTGTGCAGAACAACATGATCGGCGCCTGCCTGATGGGGCATCCGGCACTGGTTGCCGATTGCGTGAAGGCGATGATCGATGCGGTGGATATTCCGGTGACGGTCAAGCACCGTATCGGGATCAATGGCCGCGACAGTTATGCCGAGCTGTGCGATTTCGTCGGCCAGGTGCGTGAGGCCGGCTGCCGCAGTTTCACGGTGCATGCCCGTATCGCGATTCTCGAAGGCCTGTCGCCGAAGGAGAACCGCGAGATCCCGCCACTGCGCTATGACGTAGCGGCGCAGTTGAAGCAGGACTTCCCCGACCTGGAGCTGATCCTCAACGGCGGGATCAAGACGCTTGATGAGTGCAAGGCGCACCTGCAGACGTTCGACGGGGTGATGCTGGGCCGCGAGGCGTATCACAACCCTTACCTGTTGGCCGAAGTCGATCAACAATTGTTCGGCAGCACGGCTGCGGTGATTTCGCGCAGTGACGCGCTGGCCAAGCTGCGTCCGTACATCGCGGCGCACCTGGCGGCAGGTGGTGCGATGCACCATATCACCCGGCATGTTCTCGGCCTCGGCCAAGGTTTCCCGGGGGCGCGCAAGTTCCGCCAGTTGCTGTCGGTGGACATCCACAAGACCCAGGATCCTCTAGGCCTGCTCGATCAGGCCAGCCAGCTTTTGCAAGGGCGCTAAGCCGGGAACCTGTACGCGTTTTACGACTCGAAGGGTTATCGACCTCCTGCCTGCCAGCACGGCCCTTGAGCGGCTGGCAGGGCTCGGGTAATGTCGTAGGAATCGCACAGGACAGAGCACGCTCATGACTTCCAAGCTGGACCAACTCAAGCAGTTCACTACCGTGGTTGCCGATACCGGCGATATTGATGCAATCAGCCGCCTCAAGCCCGTCGATGCCACCACCAACCCGTCGCTGCTGCTCAAGGCTGCGGCGATGCCCGGTTACGCTGAGCTGCTCGACCAGGCCGTGCGTAACAGCAAGGGCGACCTGGGGCTGGCCTGCGATGCCTTCGCGGTGGCCGTCGGCAGCGGTATCCTGAAAGTCATTCCAGGGCGTATTTCCACCGAAGTGGATGCACGCCTGTCATTCGATGAGCCGGCCCTGCTAAGCAAGGCGCGCCAGCTGATCGAGCTGTACGACAAGGCCGGCGTTGGCCGTGACCGCGTACTGATCAAGCTGGCTTCGACCTGGGAAGGTATTCGCGCTGCCGAAAAGCTCGAACGCGAAGGTATCCAGACCAACCTGACCCTGCTGTTCTCTTTCGCCCAGGCCGTGGCCTGCGCCGATGCCGGGGTGTTCCTGATCTCGCCATTCGTGGGCCGGATCTATGACTGGTACAAGAAGTCCACCGGCAAGGAGTATGTCGGTGCCGAAGACCCGGGCGTGCAGTCGGTCACGCGCATTTACAACTACTACAAGGCCAACGGCTACGACACCGTGGTCATGGGCGCCAGTTTCCGCAATATCGGCCAGATCGAAGAGTTGGCCGGCTGCGACCGCCTGACCATCAGCCCGGAGCTACTGCAGCAACTGACCGACGACCAAGGTGCACTGGTGCGCAAACTCAGCCCGGGCCATGCTGGCGAGCCGCGCCAGCACCTGAGCGAGAGCCAGTACCGCTGGGCCATGAACGAAGACGCGATGGGCACCGAAAAACTGGCCGAAGGCATTCGCCAGTTCGCCCGCGACCAGGAAAAGCTTGAAGCCTTGCTGGCCGCAAAAGCCTGAGGCAACGCGCTGCCGAAGCAGGTTCGCCTGCTTCGACGCCCTCCCCGCGCATGCCCCTCCCCGCCTGAGTTGACCTGAGTTGCCGATGCCCGAAAACCCTACCTTGCCGCTGGTGCTGGCCGGCCCGTTGTTACGCCGCCTGGAACCTTCGCGGTTGGTGATGTGGCTGGTCGCTTCACAGCCGCTACAGCCTGACCTGTTGTTGCACTGCACGGGCACAGCCCCCATTGAACTGCCCTTGGAAGGCGAGCGTTGCCGCATTGTGCCGATTGGCCGCCATGCCTTTGTGCACTTGATCGACGTGAAGCTGGATACCCCCTTGCCCGTCGATGAAGCGATCGGCTATGACCTGATCATTCACGGCGCCAGCGAGCCGCAGCGTATCGCCGACTGGGCACCGCACCTGCTGTATGACGGCAAGCAACGCCCTGACTTCGTCTTGCGTGCACAACTGGACAACGTGCTGCATGGCTCTTGCCGCAAACCGCACTTCGACGCGGCAGACGGCCTGCTCTGCGCCGACCGGCTGCTGGCGACCGAACACACTGCACGGGCACGCCCGGCACTGCTGATGATGAGCGGCGACCAGATCTACGCCGACGATGTCGCTGGGCCCATGCTGCGTGCTATCCATGCCTTGATTGCTCGCCTGGCGCTGTTCGAGGAGCGTTTGGAGGGCGCGGTGGTCGAGGACAGCACCGCGCTGTACGAGCACCCCGCAAGTTACTACCACCGCGCTGACCTGCTGCCGGAAATCAAGAGCAACGAAACTCTGCGCGAGCGGTTTTTCGGCGGTGCCAGCAAACCTATTTTCACCAGCAGCAATGCCGACAATCACTTGGTCACCTTCGCCGAAGTCATGGCCATGTACCTGCTGGTGTGGTCGCCCGTCTGCTGGACGCTGATCGATCCGCAACCGCCAGCACTGACGCCTGAGCGCCAGCAACGTTACGACGATGAGCAAGCCGTGATTCGCAGGTTCGTCGCAGGCCTTGGCCAGGTTGCCCGCGTGCTGGCGCACCTGCCGAGCCTGATGATCTTTGACGACCACGACATTACCGACGATTGGAACCTGTCGGCGCAGTGGGAAGAAAGTGCCTATGGCCACCCCTTCTCGCGACGCATCATCGGCAATGCGCTGATCGGCTATCTGCTTTGCCAGGGCTGGGGCAACAATCCGGACGCATTCACGCGGTTACTGGCAAGCTGGCAGGGCCTGGCCGACGGCGCCATGAACGACCGCTACCTGAACAGCCCGCAACAGGATGCGCTGATCGGTGAGTTGCTGCGTTTCCAGAACTGGCACTATGCGCTGCCCAGCACCCCAGCGCTGCTGGTACTCGACACCCGCACCCGCCGCTGGCGCAGCGAGAGCAACCTCAAGCGCCCTTCAGGCTTGCTTGACTGGGAAGCCCTTAGCGAACTGCAACAGGCCCTGCTTGACCACCCATCGGCGATTATCGTCTCGCCGGCGCCGATCTTCGGCGTCAAGCTGATTGAAACCGTACAACGGGTATTCAGTTGGCTAGGCTATCCGCTGCTGGTGGATGCCGAAAACTGGATGGCTCATCGGGGCGCAGCGCAGGTGATCCTGAATATTTTCCGCCACTCACGTACACCCGGGCATTACGTGATCCTCTCGGGTGATGTGCATTACTCGTTTGTCTACGAAGTGCTGATTCGTCACCGCCAACGCAGCCCACACCTCTGGCAGATCACCAGCAGCGGTATCAAGAACCAGTTTCCACGGCGCCTGCTGGAGACCTTCGACCGCCTCAATCGCTGGCTGTATTCACCCCGTTCGCCACTGAACTGGCTGACCAAGCGTCGGCGTATGGAAGTCATTCCGCGCACCCCGACACACAGCAAGGCTGGCGAGCGACTGTGGAACAGCGCAGGCCTGGGTCAGGTGTTTTTCAACGCGCAGGGGCAGCCGGAGCGAGTTTTCCAGCTCAACGCAGACGGCTCGCCACCCACCGAGTTTCCTCGCGGGCAACCCCAGTAGTCAGAGAAGTTACCAGGGAGCGCAGAAACGCGCCCCTGGGCACGATCAGGTTCGCTCGAGGGCGTTGACCAGGTCGTGGAAGGCTTCGCGATTGGAATCGTTCAGGCCCATGAGGATCTTGTGCGCCTCAAGTACCTTGGCCCGTACCACGTCCTCACTCTGGTCCTGAGACGGCAGGTCGGTGAGGCATTCCGGGCACGGGATCGGCCGGTCGACGATGTTGAATACCTGATCGAAACCCATCGACTGCAACAGCCGGGTGATGTCGGCGTGGGTGGTGACCACGGTCGGCAGCAGCCCAACCTTCTGCCGCGAGAGAATCGACAGCTTGGCCAACAGGCCCAGGGTGGTGCTGTCGATGCTTTGGGTTTCGGTCAAATCAATCACGATCGCCGAAAAATTCAGCGCGGTGAAGATTTTTTCAATAGTCGCATCCAACGCCGAACACAGGGTAAGGCGTACTTCACCGACGAACTTCAGAACGAAGGTGCCATTCTGCTCGGCGAACTGGATTCTACCAGTACTCATTGAAGGTTCCTGCTCAACACCAATAGGGCGATATCATCCGGCATCTCCCCAAGCGTAGCCAATCCGAATCGTTGCCGCAGCCCATCCAAGCTGCCGCCCGCTGCCTTGACGATTTCCGGCAAGGCGGCTTCTTTATCTTTGAGTGTGCTGCCAGGCAAAAGGTCCAGAATGCCATCAGATAGCAGCGTAAGGCTGAATGCTGGTGGCAACTCCATGACCAGGTCCTGGTAGGTGGCTTCCTCGAACAACCCCACCGGCAGCCCGCGACCGTCGAGGTAGCGGCTCTGGCCTGGGGTATACAACACCGGCAACGGCAAGTGCCCGCCAATACTGTAGGTCAGAAGACCGGTGTCTTCATCGATCACGCCACCTACCATAGTGACATGTTTGCCCAGCTTGCAGTTGATCAACCCTCGGTTGATGTGCCCGAGCACTTCCGAGGGTTTGAAATCACGCAGGGTGCCACTGCGCTTGAACTCGAACAACAGGCGCGTGGTCATGAACTTGAGCAGCACCGTGACGAAGGCGGACGACGCCCCATGGCCGGAAACATCCGCCAGGTAAAAGGCAATACGACGCTCGTCGACACGGAAGTAATCGGCAAAATCGCCCGAGAGGTAGAGCGACGGAATGATCTGGTGCTCGAATGAAAAGTCACCAGCCACCCAAGGGCTTTCCGGCAACATGTTCATCTGCACCTGACGACCCGCTGTCTGGTCCTCCTGCAACAGGTGCAGGCTGGCTTCCAGTTCGCGGTTGGCCGCTTCAAGTTTCTCCCGGTAGCGCTGGTTTTCCAGTACCAGTTGCGCACGGTCCAGTGCTCGACGCACCGAGTGCTCAAGTACTGCAAGGTCTTCCAGAGGCTTGATCAGGTAATCGGCAGCACCCAGCCGCAGCGCTTCGACGGCGTCATTCATGACCCCGGCGCCAGACACCACAATGACCGGCAGATCAGGCGTGCGCTCAGTCACCTGGCGAATCAGCTCCAGGCCACCCATCTGCGGCATGCGCAGGTCGCAAATCACGAGATCGGGCTGGTTCTGCTCGAAGACTTGAAGACCCTGCTGGCCATTACTCGCTTGCAGGACATTGAAACCGCTGTCTTCGAGGTAGGCGGCGAGACTGGCACGTACTACGTCGTCATCGTCGATTATCAGCAGCGTTGCACTGGTTTTCTGCATGTGGGCAAACGGCGCCAGAAATAGGTTGGGGTAGGCGGCTCGGTCGGGCCGGAGCGCACTTACTGGATTCACTTCTAGCCTCTCTTCTATGAGTTGTAGGACAAGATGACCTGCCCAGCAAATATCAGAGGTGCCCTGTAAGGCGCAGACGGTACTCCCATCTGCCGGGTGTTTCAAGCTCACGCCGATGGTCGCTGACGCTCTTTACAGCGCAAAGAGCCGGGAGTTATAAAAACGGCTTTGACCGCAACCCAATGGAAGGATGCAGGTATGAGTCGAATCCACGCAGACTACAGCGAAAAGCGCGATTTCATTCGAATGAAAGTGGACAAGGATGTCAGCCTGATCCACGCCGACCAGGTCATCGCCGCTGTATGTCTGGATCTTTCAAGCAGCGGCCTGCAGGTACAGGCCCCCCGCTCGTTCAAGGTCGGTGACGCGCTTGAGGTGCGTATCGAGTCTGATCACCCCGCCCTCAAAGGGCTGGAGGCCAGTACCCGGGTCGTGTGGATCGCCGATCAGGCCGAAGGCCAGCAGAAACTGGGCCTGCGCATCATCGAAATGCACTGAGCCACGCCCAGGAAAGAGGTGCACGCTTGCTAAGCAGCAGCGATACCATCGCAGGCAAGCGTGCTCCCACGGTGCAGGAGCGGGTCTTGCCAGCGATGCACGCGCTGCGTATCGGCCGACGGCGGCCGGGACGCCTTTTAGCGCTTCTGCGGATCAGAAGTCGTCTTCGACCTGCCCATCCTTGACCTTGAACTCACGGTTTTGCAGGTAGGCGTTGCGGATAAAGGTGTACTTGTCGCCACGAATCATCTTCTCGGCTGACAACAGGCTGGCACGGGTATCCACTACATCAACGCCAATACTGGTGTTACGGGTCGGGATATGGCCTACGTAACGGAAGGGTTCGGTGTAAGTGTCCGGGTACTTGGAAATGGCATCACGGACGTTGCTTGGGCCCAGGAATGGCAATACGACGTATGGGCCGCTGCTTACGCCCCAGTAACCCAGCGTTTGACCGAAGTCTTCATCGTTGCGCTCCAGCCCCATCTTGGTGCCCACATCGAAGAAACCGACAAGGCCAAAGGTGGTGTTGAAGATCAGCCGTGCGGTATCGACCCCGGCAGCACGAGGCTTGAGCTGCAGGACATCGTTGGCCAGGTTGCCAACATCACCGATGTTGCGAAACATGTTGTGGATACCGTCTTCCAGAAACTGTGGCGTGACGGCCTGGTAACCCTGCGCCAAAGGCTTGAGCGCATAGGTGTCGATCGTATCGTTGAAGCGGAAGATGGGCCGGTTGATGCTCTCCCATGGGTCTTCCTCGGTTGCCGCCTGGGCCGCCAGGGGCCCCAGCAGCAGCCCGGCACAGACGCAGACACGGGTCATCCGATCAATCAAGCCTGTACCAATCCTGCGCATACACTCACTCCTCGACAATCACAAGGCGCTATCAGCGCCCCAAACTCAAAAATGAAATCAGTATAAAGGGTATGTCTCAGATTAGTCAGCGCGACATGGCCGGGATCAGCAAAATGTAAACAATTGCCACATTGTTTGATCGTCATCTGGCTGTCACCCTCTGTGCGTAGCCTGCAAGGTTATTTCAGGGATGATGCCATGCCCCAATCACCTGCTTTAACCGCACTGCTATTCGGACTACGCGGCTGCCTGGTTGACTTTGGCGCACGTAGCGATAGTTTCGAGCATTCGCCACAGGCGACTCCCGGCGCACTGCCGGCATTGGCGCGCCTGCGCAGGCAAGCCGTGCCCTGCGGCTGGATCGATGAAATCCCGATCGCTGTGGCCGGACACTTGAGCCGCCCCTTGCCCGATTGGCTCAAGCCGCACAGCAGTATGCACGACACGCCCTGGCCGGCCCCAGACGCGTGCTGGCACGCGTTGATGGCGCTGAAAGTAAGCCAACTGGATGGCTGCGTGCTGGTCAGCGGCGAACCCAGGTTGCTGCAGTCCGGGCTCAACGCGGGGCTCTGGACCATAGGCCTGGCGGCATGCGGCTCATTATGTGGTTTGAGCAGCAGCCAGTGGCAGGCCTTGAGCCCGCAAGAGCAGGCACACAAACGCGGCAAGGCGACACTGCAGCTCTATGCCTTGGGCGTGCATTCAGTTATCGACCATCTGGAAGCGCTCGACGATTGCCTCGCCGATATTGGCCAGCGTCGACTCAAAGGCGAGAAGCCCTGACACACCACCGTTGATCCGGGTCATGCAAAGCAACGCCGAGTGGATTACCCTGTCAGACATGGCATGGACCTTTCGCCAGTGGCGGTGGTCCATGGCTGTGCCTATTCATAAAGGGAGATCACCATGCCTGCCCGCGAACTGCAACAGCAAATCGAGGCCCTGCGCGAGCAACTGGAGCAAAATCCACCGCTCTCACTGGAGGAGCGTGAAAACCTGCATCAGCTGATGCAACAGATCGAAGCCGAGCTCAAACTGGAGCAATTCTCCACAGAGAACAACCTGGTAGACGGGGTGAACCTGGCGGTCGAACGCTTCGAAGTCGACCACCCTGGCCTGACAGCCACCTTGCGCAATATCGTTCAGAGCCTGCAAAGCATGGGTATCTGAGTACCAGAGCCAGCACCTGCAGCCCTGCAGGCGCTGGTGCTACTGGCGTACCAACCGCGAATTGCCCAGGCTGATCGTATCGGTACTGCGGTAGGGGTTGATGTCCAGCCCGCCACGGCGCACATAACGCGCATACACCGTCAGCGTCTCAGGCTTGAGCAGACGCTTGAGGTCGAGGTAGATCCGCTCTACGCACTGCTCATGGAAGTCCGCATGCTGGCGGAAGCTGATCAGGTAGGCCAACAGGCTGGCAGGGTCGAGTGCCGGGCCACGGTAATGCACGGTCACGCTACCCCAGTCCGGCTGGCCAGTGACCGGGCAGTTGGATTTGAGCAAATGGCTGTGCAGGGTTTCTTCAATTACCCGTCCGGTATCGCAGCGCAGCAACTCCGGCTGAGGATGCTCGTACTGGCTGATACTGACATCCAGGTCATCAATACAGACACCAGGCAGCGCCGCTACGCCCTCCCCTTCGACCTCAGACAAGGTGCGTACGCGCACACCGACCGGCTTGCCAGCGGCTGCCGAAAGGTCTTTTTCCAGGCAGGCCTGCAGCGCTTGCACCGAGGCGAATACGGTCTGGTTCAGCGAATTGAGGTAGAGCTTGAACGACTTCGACTCAATGATGTTCGGCGAATCGGCCGGGATCGCAAACTCACCGATGGCCACCACCGGCTTGCCGGACGGCAGCAGCCAGGACAGCTCAAAGCAGTTCCAGTAGTCGACACCCTGCCAAGGCAAGGTGTCGGCGCTGACCCCCAGTTCAGCCCACTTCGCCGCACGCGGGATCGGGAACAACAGGGACGGGGTGTAAGTGGCGATGTATTCGCTGGACTTGCCCAGCGGGGAATGTTCGGCGGCGGGGTGCATGGCTCAAACCTGAAGGACGAAATACGCCTAGTTTATCGGGTTTGTGCCATGCGTTGGGCAATCACCTGTCACTGAGCGATGGTCAGCGTGCCCACCATGCCGGCCTGGTAGTGGCCCGGAACGTTGCAGGCGAACTCGATCGGGGTCGACTGGGTGAACGTCCAGGTCAGTTCTGCGGTTTTGCCGGGAGCGATCATCACCACATTGGCATCGTCATGGGACATCCCACCCCCGTGCATCATCCCGTCATGATTCATCGTCATGTGACTCATGTTTCCATGGTCCATTTTTGCGTGATCCATCCCACCCGGCATGGCGAGCATTTCCTGCTGATGCCGAGCATGCATGGCCGCATCCCCGAGGTTGAACTCGTGTGGCAACTGGCCCTTGTTGGTCAGTACGAAACGTACGGTCTCACCCGCCTTGACCTGCAGCGCACGCGGGGCAAAGTACATGTCGCCCAGTTCCACCTCGACAGTACGGGTTGCCTGGTCTGCGGTAGCGGGATGACCGAAGGCAAAGGGTTGCGCCGGCGCGGCAAACAACGGCAGGCTGAACAGCGCCAAGGCGCCGGCAAGGATAAAACGTGACATGGTCGGTTTACTCCGGGGTTGTCTCGATATGCCCGCCACTCTAACGAGGTGCCACTGGCAACCAGCTGACGAAAAGATTACAACTTTGTCAGCTTTGCCTTTTGCCATTCACACCACGGTATAACGCCCTGCCCACCCTTACCATGAGCGCCCCATGAAACTGCTGATCGTCGAAGACCAGGCCAAGACCGGCCAGTACCTGTGCCAGGGCTTGAGTGAAGCCGGGTTCAGCGCAGAGCTGGCCACCGATGGCAATACGGGCCAGCACCTGGCACTCAGCGGCGATTACGCGCTGTTGATTCTCGATGTCATGCTGCCGGGCCGTGATGGCTGGCAGATCCTGCAGGCGGTGCGCGCTGCCGGGCTGGATACCCCGGTACTGTTCCTGACGGCGCGCGATGCCGTGGAAGACCGCGTGCACGGCCTGGAGCTGGGTGCCGACGATTACCTGGTCAAGCCGTTCGCCTTCTCCGAATTGCTGGCGCGGGTACGCACCCTGCTGCGTCGCGGCAGCAACCCGACACAAGAAACCCTGCTGGGCGTGGCAGACCTGAGCCTTGACCTGATCCGCCGCCGGGTGGAACGCGCCGGGCAACGCATCGACCTGACCGCCAAGGAGTTTTCCCTGCTTGAACTGCTGCTGCGCCGCCAAGGCGAAGTACTGCCAAAATCGCTGATTGCCTCGCAGGTGTGGGACATGAACTTTGAAAGCGACACCAACGTGATCGAGGTCGCTATCCGCCGCCTGCGCCTCAAAATCGACGACGCACACGACAACAAGCTCATTCATACCGTGCGCGGCATGGGCTACGTCCTCGAAGAGCGGACGGCCTGATGCGCCGTCTTTCACTCGGCAACCGCCTGGCGCTGCTGTTTGCGGCCTGCACGGCGGTGGTCTCGCTGTTTGCTGGCGTACTGTTCAGTCGCGCCAGCGAAACCCATTTCATCGAGCTGGACCAGCAATTGCTCAGCGGGCGCCTGTCGTTGATGCGTCAGCTACTTGAGGGCGTGCATGACCCCGCAAGCCTGAACACGCGGCTGCCTGCGCTGCAGACGGAGCTAAGCCATCAGGCCGATCTGGCCGTGCGCATCCGCGGCAACGACGGACGCCTGTGGTTCGATAGCCAGCCCGGCCTGCCGGACTCCCCCATGGCGCCCGGCCTGAACACCCTGACGAGCGACGGCGCCGATTATCGCAGCCTGAGCGAACCTCTCGACGGCGACGGCGCACCGAACCTGACACTGTTCCTCGACATCACCCATCACCAGCACTTCCTGCAGCGCATGCAACGGCTGATCTGGCTGACCGTTGGCCTCTCGGCACTGGCCACCGCCCTGCTCGGTGCTTGGGCCGTACGCAGTGGCCTGCGCCCCTTACGGCAGATGGGTGAAGTGGCGGCCGGGGTTTCGGCCCGTTCGCTGACCACTCGCCTGCCGGTAGCACAGATGCCGATTGAGCTCGCTGACCTGGCAAACACCGTCAACGCCATGCTTGAGCGACTGGACGATGCCTTCCAGCGCCTTTCGGCATTCTCTTCCGACATCGCCCATGAGTTGCGTACGCCGCTGTCCAATCTGCTGACCCACACCCAGGTCACCCTGACCCGTCCGCGCAGCCTGGAAGAGTACCGCGAGGCCCTGCACGGCAACCTTGAAGAGCTGCAGTGGATGGCTCAACTGGTCAACGACATGCTCTACCTGGCCAAGGCCGATAACGGCCTGCTAATGCCCAGCCGCCAGCCGCTGGCATTGGAAGATGAGGTTGGCGCACTGCTGGAGTACTACGCACCATTGGCCGAGGACGCTCAGGTACGCTTGAGCCATATCGGCCAGGCGCGACTGGAAGGCGACCGCCACATGTTGCGCCGGGCACTGTCCAATCTGCTGGACAATGCCTTGCAGTTTACCCCGGCTGGCGGCGAGATCCGCCTGAAGCTTGAACAGCAGGATGCGGGTGTGAGGCTGGAAGTGGCCAACAGCGGCGAGCCGATTGACCCAGCGCTGATACCGCGGCTGTTCGACCGATTCTACCGCGTCGACCCGGCCCGCCATGAGGGCAACAGTGAGCACGCAGGTTTGGGCCTGGCGATCACCCAATCGATCATCAAGGCGCATGGCGGAACCATTCATGGCGAATCAGCTCAGGGCTGGACGCGCTTCGTGATTGAGTTGCCGACAGCGTAGGGTGGCTGCAGCCCATCCTGTAGGAGCCGGGCTTGCCCGCGATGGCATCGGCGCGGTGTCAGCAGGTTCGCGGTGCTTGCATCGCAGGCAAGCCTGCTCCAACGCATCCTGCAGGAGCCGGGCTTACTCGTAACGCAAGGCGTACGCTGGCTCTACCTGCGAGGCACGCCACGCTGGATACAGCGTAGCCAGGAAGCTCATCACCAACCCTGCACTGCAGATCAACGCCACATCGCCCCATTGCAGCTCCGACGGCAAGGTACTGACGAAGTACACGTCGGAGGTGAAGATATGCTGCCCGCTTACACGCTCAAGCCAACCGACCAGTTGGCTGACATTGATCGCGGCGATCACCCCGAGCACGCCCCCGATCAGCGTGCCGACGATACCGATCAATGTCCCCTGCACCATGAACGTGCCCATGATCTGCGCGGGCGTGGCGCCGATGGTACGCAGGATCGCGATATCCGCGCCCTTGTCGTTCACGACCATGATCAGGGTGGCAATGATGTTGAACGCCGCGACCGCGATGATCATCATCAACAGCAGGCCAATCATGGTCTTTTCCATTTTCATGGCACTGAACAGGCTACCCTGGGTGTGGGTCCAGTCATCGGCGCGGAACTGGTCACCCAACTGACCGACAATCGCTGTCGACACCTGAGGTGCGCTGTACAGGTCCTGCACCTTGATGCGTACACCCTGCACCTGGTTCGGCGCCCAATGTTGCATCTGCGCCGCATCGGCCATGTGGATCAGGCCCATGGAGCCATCGAGCTCGGCACCAACCTTGAACACGCCTACTACGTTCAGGCGCTGCATGCGCGGGGTAATACCGCCTGGCGCGGTGCTGACTTCCGGCACGATCAAGGTGAGCTTGTCACCGACATTCAAATGGAAGCGCCGCGCTGTAATCTCACCGATCACCACGCCGAACTCATCCGGTTTCAGGTCATCCAGACGCCCCTGAACGATATGACTGGCAACGATCGATACCTTGGCTTCCTGAGCCGGGTCGATACCGCTGATCTGGATCGGCTGCATCATGCCCTTGTAGGACAACATGCCTTCGAGCTCTGTCAGCGGTGCAGCGGCAATCACCTGAGGGTTCTTCAGCGCAGTAGCGGCCACGGCTTGCCAGTCATCCACCGGCTTGACGCCCAGCAGGGCAGCATGGGGCACCATGCCGAGAATCCGTGCGCTCATTTCACGCTGGAAACCGTTCATGACCGACAGCACCACGATCATCGCCAGCACGCCCAAGGCCAGGCCGATCATCGAGGTCATGGAGATGAACGAGATAAAGTGGTTACGGCGCTTGGCGCGGGTGTAGCGTGCGCCAATGAAAATAGACAAGGGTCTGAACATGAACTGAAGCACCCGGAAAAAGAGAAAGAACACGGTGCCGGCCATTCACGACCGGCACCCTGCACGGCCAGATCAGATCGGCACCAGACGCCCTTCTTCCAGGCGCAGTACGCGGTCCATCTGCCGGGCCAGGCTGAGGTCGTGGGTCACCACCAGAAAGGCGGTCTGCGACGAACTGCTCAGCTCCTTCATCAGCTCCTGGATACCTTGGGCGGTATGCTGGTCGAGGTTGCCGGTCGGCTCGTCAAGCATGACCAGGCCAGGGCGATTGACCAGCGCTCGCGCAATGGCCACGCGCTGACGTTCGCCACCAGACAGTTCAGACGGTTTGTGGCTCAGACGGTGCCCCAGCCCTACCCGCTTGAGCAGCGCTTCAGCGCGCTCGCGCGCTTCAGGAATGGCGGTACGACCAATCAGCAGCGGCATGCAGACGTTCTCCAGCGCGGTGAACTCTGGCAACAGGTGGTGGAACTGGTAGACGAACCCCAGGGCACGGTTGCGCAACAGGCCTCGGGCCCGCTCACCCAGTGCCGAAAGCTCTTCGCCAGCCAGCCAGACACTGCCCTCGGTGGGCGTATCCAGGCCACCCAGCAGGTTGAGCAAGGTACTCTTGCCCGAGCCGGAACTGCCGACGATGGCAATCCGCTCACCCGGGTGCAGTTCCAACTGCAGGCCCGAGAGCACCCGAACCGACTCCGGGCCCTCTTCATAGGATTTGCCCAGGTTGCGGCAACTCAGCACAGCTTTATTACTCATGCCCAACTCACTCATAACGTAGCGCCTCCGCTGGCTGGGTGCGTGCCGCACGCCAGGCCGGGTACAGGGTGGCGAGGAAACTCAGGACCAGTGCCGCGCCACAGACCATCCAGACATCCTCGGCCATCACCTGGGACGGCAGGTAGTCGATGAAATAGACGTCGGCATTGAGGAATTTGTGGCCGATCAACAACTCAAGGCCGGCGATCGCAGCACTGACGTTCAGGGCAGCGGCAATGCCGACCACCGCACCGATAAGCGTACCGACCACACCAATGACCGTACCCTGGACCATGAAGATTGCCATGATCTGCCCCGGGGTTGCCCCCAGGGTGCGCAGAATGGCGATATCGCCCTTCTTGTCGTTCACCACCATCACCAGCGTGGAGATGATATTGAACGCAGCGACGGCGACAATCAGCAGCAACAACAGGCCGATCATGGCTTTTTCCATGCGGATGGCCTGGTACAGGTTGCCGTGGCTGCGGGTCCAGTCGCGGGCGTAGAACTCCTGGTCACCCAGTTTCTGGGCGATGCTCCAGGCCGTGCGCGGCGCCTGGAACAGGTCATCGAACTTCAGGCGCAGGCCTTGCACCTGGTCGGCCTTCCAACGGTGCAAGCGCGACAGGTCGGAGAGGTTGGTCAACCCGAGGTAGCCGTCGATCTCGCCAGCGCCAACATGGAAGATGCCGACCACGGTGAAACGCTTCATGCGCGGGAACATGCCAGCAGGCGTCACGGTCACTTCAGGTGCAACGAAGGTCAGCTTGTCGCCAATGCCGACGCCCAACTTGGTCGCCGCCTTGTCGCCGATCATGATGCCGAACTCGCCGGGCACCAGGTCATCAAGCCGGCCCTGGCGGATAAAGTCATCGATGATCGAGACCTTGCGCTCCTGACCTGGGTCAATACCGTTGAGCAAGACTTTCTGCACCTTGCCATCGTGAGTCAGCAACCCTTGCATCTGGGTGAACGGTGCCACCGCCACCACCTGCGGGTTCTGCTTTACTGTATCGGCAAGTGCAGGCCAGTTATTGATGGGCTGGCCGGTTTCAAGCGTGGCATGGGGCACCATGCCCAGTACGCGGGTACGCATCTCATGATCGAAGCCATTCATGACCGAAAGCACCACGATCATCACCACCACGCCCAGGGCGAGGCCGATCATCGAGGTCAGGGAAATGAACGAGACGAAGTGGTTGCGGCGCTTGGCACGGGTATAACGCGTACCGATAAATACGAAGAGAGGTCTGAACATGTCGGGGCTTGTTCGGATGAAAGAGGAACGTCCTTGTGGCGGGGCTTGGACAGCAGCTTTACACTCAGACCACCGCCGCTACCATGGGTTCGCCATGTCGACATTAGATGAAGAAGATCGCCGCGAATACTACCGTATCGAGGATAGGATCGCACTGGAAATTCGCCCACTGAACGTTGCCGATGCGTCTGGCACAGAGTTGTTGCAAGATGCGTCACCGCTGTTCAACCTGCTCAGCGAACTGCACCTGAGCGAGTTCGAGTCACAGCACCTGTTGCGCCAGCTCAGCGAAAAGGACCGCACCCTCGCAGCCTTTCTCAAAGCCCAGAACAAACGCATCGACTTGCTCAGCCAGGTAGTCGCCCAGAGCCTGCTCGGGCAGATCGGCGAACCACACGCCGTAAAACTCTCCGAAGGTGGCATCGAGGCCCGCCAGCGCCAGGCGCTGGCCGTAGGCAGCCGCGTCGCGGTGAAAATGGTGTTGATGCCGCAAGCCCTGGGGTTGCTGCTACGCGCCAAGGTCACGCATTGCGACAGCAAGCCTGACGGGCTGTTCGATATTGGCGCCGAGTTCATCGACATCACCGACGCACAACGCCAGCTACTGGCGCGCTACATCCTGCAACGCCAGGCGCAACAACGGCGCCAGGCACTGGAGCAGAACAGCGCAACGCCCACCTGAGTTTCACTCTTTACCTTGAAGGAACAAACGTGACCCAGATCTACGGCCACCGTGGCGCCAAGGGCGAAGCGCCCGAGAATACCCTGACCAGCTTCCAGCAATGCCTGAGCCATGGCGTGCGGCGTTGCGAACTCGACCTGCACCTGTCTGCCGACAATGAACTGATGGTCATTCACGACCCGACACTCAAGCGCACTACCGGTCGACGCGGCAAGGTGGTTGAGCACAACGCCAGTGACCTGGTGACCTATGACGCACGCAAGGGTGGGCCGGGCTGGGTACACCCCTGCCCCATCCCGCGCCTTGAGGAACTGTTCGAGAAGTGCGATTTCGAGCACTGGCAACTTGAGGTCAAGAGCGCCTCACGCATGCGTGCCGCCACCACGGTACTGGCTATCCGCGAAATGGCGCTGCGCTTTGGCCTGCTCGACAAGATCACCATCACCTCCAGCTCACGGGAAGTGCTCGCTGCCGCCCTGGAATTGACCCCGGACATCTCGCGCGGCCTGGTAGCCGAATACGCCTGGCTCGACCCACTGAAGGTCGCCCAGAACTATGGCTGTGAGATGCTTGCGCTGAACTGGACACTGTGCAGCCCGGAACGCCTGGCAAAAGCTCAGCGCCAGGGCTTGCACGTGTCGGTGTGGACAGTCAACGAACCGGCGCTGATGCGCAGGCTCGCTGACTTCGGCGTAGACAGCCTGATTACAGACTTTCCCGGTTTGGCCACTGCCACCCTCGAGAATTGCTGAAATCGGTCTCCCCGGCCGGCTCAGGCCACCGGCCGGAGCCGCTCAAAAAAGCCGGTTGAGGCCGTCGTAGGCCGCTACCCGATAGGCTTCAGCCATGGTCGGGTAGTTGAAGGTGGTGTTGACGAAGTACTTCAGGGTGTTGCGCTCACCCGGCTGGTCCATGATGGCCTGGCCAATGTGAACGATCTCCGACGCCTGATAACCGAAGCAATGTACGCCAAGGATTTCCAGGGTCTCACGGTGGAACAGGATCTTCAGCATGCCCTGGGGCTCACCGGCGATCTGCGCACGCGCCATGCTCTTGAAGAATGCCTTGCCGACTTCGTAAGGCACCTTGGCCTGGGTCAGCTCCTGCTCGTTCTTGCCGATCGAGCTGATCTCAGGAATGGTGTAGATACCGGTCGGCACGTCGTTGACGAAGCGCCAGCTGCCGTTGTCAACGATGCTGCCCGCTGCCGAACGACCCTGGTCGTGAGCGGCACTGGCCAGGCTCGGCCAGCCGATCACATCGCCCGCGCCATAGATGTTCGGCACACAGGTGCGGTAGTTCTCGTCCACTTCGATCTGGCCACGGCTGTTGACCTTGATACCGATGTTTTCCAGGCCCAGCTTGTCGGTGTTGCCTGTACGGCCGTTGCACCAGAGCAAGGCGTCCGCCTTGATCTTCTTGCCCGACTTCAGGTGCAGGATCACGCCGTTATCCAGCCCTTCAACACGCTCGTAGTCTTCGTTGTGACGTACAGTGATGTTGTTGTTGCTGAAGTGATAGCTCAACGCCTGGGAGATTTCCGAGTCGAGGAAGCTGAGCAACTGACCACGGTTGTCCACCAGCTCAACCAGTACACCCAGACCACTGAAGATCGAGGCGTATTCGCAACCAATGACACCGGCACCGTAAACGATCAGCTTGCGCGGCGTATGGCCGAGGCTGAGGATGGTGTCGCTATCGTAGATACGCGGGTGATGGAAATCGATATCGGCCGGGCGATAAGGACGCGAGCCGGTAGCGATGATGATGTGCTTGGCTACCAGTTTCTCGACCACGCCGTTGGCGCAGACCACTTCGACGGTCTGTTCGTCAGCGAAGCTGCCGGTACCGAAGAACACGTCAACGCGGTTACGTGCGTAGTAGCCGGTGCGCGAAGCCACCTGCTTGGCGATTACCTTCTCGGCGCTCTTGAGCACGTCCGGGAACGAGAACCAGCGCGGCTCACCAATGGCCCGGAACATCGGGTTGGTGTTGAACTGCATGATCTGGCGCACCGAGTGACGCAGGGCCTTGGACGGGATGGTGCCCAGATGGGTGCAGTTGCCGCCGACCTGGCGACGGCTATCGACCATCGCCACCTTGCGCCCTGCTTTGGCGGCATTCATTGCCGCCCCTTCTCCTGCCGGGCCGGACCCCAGCACCACTACGTCGTAGTTGTAGACAGCCATGCGTACTCCTTCAGAACAGGCCCGCTCGCCACGCCGGCGATCGGGGCTAGATCATGCCGCCAAGAGCGTCATGAAAATATTCGGGTGCAGTCTAATCAAGCGTGAACGCCGCGCACATTAACCCTTGGTCGCGTCGTAGGCTATTTTTCTCTGCACTACATCTCACACTGCAACAGTCTGTTACTGCGCGTGCATCAGTCGCTCAAATGCAGGCGTCGCATGGGAGACGAAGCCTGTATCGGCACGGGTCACGAAAACTGCTGCTACATTGTATTTCAAGGCAAACGCCCAGCCCTGTTCAGGGCCGAGGATCAGCAACACCGTGGACATGCCATCGGCCATCAGCGTTGAGGGATCAAGCACCGTGACCGAAGCCAGACGATGACTGACCGGTGCACCAAGCCGCGCATCAAAGACATGCGAAAAACGCTGGCCATTCTGCTCGAAAAAATTGCGATAGTCTCCTGATGTAGAAACACCGTAACCCTCAAGCGCCAGCACTTGCTGAGCAACCTGCTGATCGGCACGCGGCCATTCCAGCGCAATGCGCCACGGACTGCCATCCGGCTTGCGCCCCACCGCCTTGAGCTCACCTGTCACTTCAACCAGGTAGCTGCTCACACCCAGCGCACGCATTCGCTCGACCAGCAAATCGACGGCATGGCCGGCAGCGATGCTGTTGAAGTCCAGCTCCAGCGGGGCATCCTTGCACAACTGCTGCCCGTCGACCTGCAGGTGTTCGTGGCCAACACGCCCGCGGGCTGCAGCCAACGCCTGCGCACCGGGCACCTCTTCACCCCGAGACTGCGGGCCAAAGCCCCACACATCAAGCAATGGCTCCACGGTCAGGTCAAAGGCGCCCTGGCTTTGCCGCGACAACTGCTCACCCAACTGCACCAGTTGCAGCACGTCTGCCGGCATGACCTGACAACTGTTGGCCGGCAAACGATTGAACTGCGCAATCAGTGAGTCGCTGCTGTAGGTAGAAAACGTATGGTCGATCTGCTGGAGAACCGCTTCCACCGCAAGCCGGACCTGTTCCGGCGCCGGGCCCTGAGCCGTACGCACATACTGCACCGTGTAGGTACTGCCCATGGTCGGGCCACTGATGCGTTCCAGCGAAGGCGTACGGTCGCAACCGCACAGCCACAACGCCAGAATCACCAGCCCCCCACCTGCCCACCGCGCCATTACGCCTCCTTGAGCCCAGACACAAAAAACGGGAACCCTGGGGTTCCCGTCTTGTGCAACCTGATGACCGCTTAGTGCGGGAATGCAGGCGGGTTGACCCCAGCCATGTCTTCCATCACACGCACGACCTGGCAGCTGTAACCGAATTCGTTGTCGTACCAAACGTACAGGACAACGCGGTTTTCGTTGCAGATAGTCGCTTCGGCATCGACGACGCCCGCGTGGCGCGAACCAACGAAGTCGGTGGAAACCACTTCCTGGGAGCTCACGTAGTCGATCTGCTTGTGCAGGTCCGAGTGCATGGCCATCTGGCGCAGGTACTCGTTGATCTCTTCGCGAGAAGTCGCCTTCTCCAGGTTCAGGTTCAGGATAGCCATCGAGACGTTAGGCGTCGGAACGCGGATAGCGTTGCCTGTCAGCTTGCCCTTGAGCACTGGCAGTGCCTTGGCGGCAGCGGTGGCAGCACCGGTCTCGGTGATCACCATGTTCAACGGAGCGCTACGACCACGGCGGCTGCCTTTGTGGAAGTTGTCGATCAGGTTCTGGTCGTTGGTGTACGAGTGAACGGTTTCGACGTGGCCGTTGACGATGCCGAACTTGTCATTCACAGCCTTGAGCACCGGCACGATGGCGTTGGTGGTGCAGGAGGCCGCCGAGATGATCTTGTCTTCAGGGCTGATTTCGCCGTGGTTGATACCGTGAACGATGTTCTTCAGGGCACCTTTGCCAGGCGCGGTGAGGATCACACGGGAAGCACCCGGGCAGGCCAGGTGTTGGCCCAGGCCCTCGGCATCACGCCATACACCGGTGTTGTCGACGATCAGAGCGTCCTTGATGCCGTACTGGGTGTAGTCGACTTCACTTGGGCTCTTCGCGTAGATCACCTGGATCAGGTTACCGTTGGCGGTGATGGTGTTGTTCTCTTCATCGATGGTGATGGTGCCATCGAATGGACCATGCACCGAGTCACGGCGCAGCAGGCTGGCGCGCTTGACCAGGTCGTTGGTAGCACCTTTACGCACGACAATGGCGCGCAGGCGCAGGCCGTCGCCACCACCGGTCTTCTCGATCAGGATGCGGGCCAGCAGGCGACCGATACGACCGAAGCCGTACAGGACCACATCAGTGCCCTTGCGTGCCGAAGCGTTCTGCTTGCCGACCACGTCGGCCATTTCTTCGCGCACGAACTGCTCGGCGGTACGGCCGTTGCCTTGTTCCTTGAACTTGACAGCCAGCTTGCCCAGGTCGACCGAGGCGGCGCCCAGCTTAAGCTCGCTCATGGCCTTGAGCAGCGGGAATGTCTCGTGGACAGACAGTTCGGATTCGTCGGACTGGCGATGACGCGCAAAGCGGTGGGCCTTGAGGATCGCAATCACTGAACGGTTGATCAGGCTACGGCCATAGATCGAGCTCACCACGTTGTTATTGCGGTAGAGCTGACCGATAAGCGGGATCATCGCTTCTGCAAGCGCTTCACGATCAATCCACTCACCAAGACACTGGTCGGGCTTCTGAGTCACGGGAACCTTCCACATGTAGGGACAGAAAAAAGGGGCTACATTATGACGCCCCGAGGTGTTTCGAGCAATGCGCGCCTGTCGCTCCTCTTATCGCGGCATGACATCCGTGGTTTTTTGCCCCCTTCGCGCCTGACAGGCCGCCCCCAGGCCCGGTACAATCGACCCTTTGTCGCAACGCTTGGAGCTCGACCGCCCGTGCCAGTTCTGCGTCTTCCGCACCTGCCGGCCACCGCCGGCAAACACACCTGGAGCAACCTGCCGGGCGCCGCCCTGAGCCTGGCTATTGCCGAAGCCGCCAGCGCCGCCAAGCGCTTTACCCTGCTGCTGACCGCCGACAGCCAGACGGCCGACCGCCTGGAGCAGGAACTGCGCTTCTTCGCACCGCAGTTGCCGGTACTGCCCTTCCCCGACTGGGAAACCCTGCCGTACGACCTGTTCTCGCCGCACCAGGACATCATCTCTCAACGCGTGGCCAGCCTGTACCGGCTGCCGGAGCTCGACCACGGCATTCTCGTTGTACCGATCACCACCGCCCTGCACCGCCTGGCGCCAACACGCTTCCTGCTGGGCAGCAGCCTGGTGCTGGATATCGGTCAGAAACTCGACGTCGAGCAGATGCGCCTGCGCCTTGAAGCCAGTGGCTACCGCTGTGTCGACACCGTTTATGAACATGGCGAGTTTGCCGTGCGCGGGGCCCTGATCGACCTGTTCCCAATGGGCAGCAAGCTGCCTTACCGGATCGACCTGTTCGACGACGAAATCGAAACCCTGCGCACGTTCGACCCGGAGACCCAGCGTTCGATCGACAAGGTCGATTCGGTACGCCTGCTGCCCGCGCGCGAATTTCCGCTGCAAAAGGACGCCGTGACCCAGTTCAAGGCGCGCTTTCGTGAACGGTTCGACGTCGACTTCCGCCGCAGCCCGATCTTCCAGGACCTCACCAGCGGCATTATTCCCGCAGGCATCGAGTACTACCTGCCACTGTTCTTCGAGGAAACCTCGACGCTGTTCGACTACCTGCCGCAGGACACCCAGGTGTTTTCCCTGCCGGGTATCGAGCAGGCCGCCGAACACTTCTGGAGCGACGTGCGCAACCGTTACGACGAGCGCCGCATCGACCCGAACCGGCCATTGCTGCCCCCCGTCGAACTGTTCATGCCGGTAGAAGACTGCTTCGCCCAACTCAAGCGCTGGCCGCGCATCGTGGTCAGCCAGGATGACAGCGAGGGCGGTGTTGGCCGCGAGCGCTTCGCCGCGCAGACGCTACCGAACCTGGCGATCGAAGCCAAGGCCAACCAGCCGCTGGCCGCACTGTCCAGTTTCCTTGATCAGTTCCCGGGCCGCGTCTTGTTCACCGCCGAATCGGCGGGGCGCCGCGAAGTGCTGCTGGAGCTGCTCGAACGCCTGAAGCTGCGCCCACAGACCCTCGACAGCTGGGACGACTTCGTTCAAAGCAAAGAGCGCCTGGGGATCACCATCGCGCCACTGGACGACGGCCTGCTGCTAGAAAGCCCCGCCCTGGCGCTGGTCGCCGAAAGCCCATTGTTCGGCCAGCGCGTCATGCAGCGTCGACGCCGCGAGAAGCGCAGCGACGGCACTAACGATGCGGTCATCAAGAACCTCACCGAACTGCGCGAAGGCGCGCCGGTGGTCCACATCGACCACGGTGTTGGCCGTTACCTGGGCCTGGCGACGCTGGAGATCGACAACCAGGCCGCCGAGTTCCTGACGCTTGCCTACGCCGAGGGCGCCAAGCTCTATGTACCGGTCGCCAACCTGCACCTGATCGCGCGCTACACCGGTAGCGACGACGCCCTGGCACCGCTGCACCGCCTGGGCTCGGAAGTCTGGCAAAAGGCCAAGCGCAAAGCCGCCGAACAGGTCCGCGACGTAGCCGCCGAACTGCTCGACATCTACGCCCGCCGCGCAGCACGCAAGGGTTATGCCTTTGCCGACCCGGCAGCCGACTATGCCACCTTCAGCGCCGGCTTCCCGTTCGAGGAAACCCCGGACCAGCAAGCCGCCATCGAAGCGGTACGCGAGGACATGCTCGCCGCCAAGCCAATGGACCGCCTGGTCTGTGGCGACGTCGGCTTCGGCAAGACCGAAGTAGCCATGCGAGCCGCGTTTATCGCTGTGCATGGCGGACGCCAGGTGGCCATCCTGGTGCCCACCACCCTGCTCGCCCAGCAGCACTACAACAGCTTCCGCGACCGCTTTGCCGACTGGCCGGTGACCGTGGAGGTGATGAGCCGTTTCAAGTCAGCCAAGGAAATCAACGCCGCCGTCCAGGACCTGGCCGACGGCAAGATCGACATCGTCATCGGCACGCACAAGCTGCTGCAGGACGACGTCAAGATGAAAGACCTTGGCCTGGTGATCATCGACGAAGAACACCGTTTCGGCGTGCGTCAGAAGGAACAGCTCAAAGCACTGCGCAGCGAAGTCGACATTCTTACCCTCACCGCCACGCCGATCCCGCGGACGCTGAACATGGCGGTGTCCGGCATGCGCGACCTGTCGATCATCGCAACCCCGCCAGCGCGACGCCTGTCGGTGCGCACCTTTGTCATGGAGCAGAACAAAAGCACCATCAAGGAAGCGCTGCTGCGTGAGCTGCTGCGCGGCGGCCAGGTCTACTACCTGCACAACGATGTGAAGACCATCGAAAAATGTGCTGCCGACCTCGCCGAACTGGTGCCGGAGGCGCGTATCGGCGTTGGCCATGGGCAAATGCGCGAGCGTGAACTCGAACAGGTGATGAGCGACTTTTACCACAAGCGCTTCAACGTCCTGATTGCCTCGACCATCATCGAGACCGGTATCGACGTACCCAGCGCCAACACCATCATCATCGAACGCGCCGACAAATTCGGCCTGGCGCAGCTGCACCAGCTACGTGGACGCGTGGGGCGCAGCCACCACCAGGCGTATGCCTACCTGCTCACACCGCCACGCCAGCAGATCACCGCCGATGCGGAAAAGCGTCTGGAAGCCATCGCAAACACCCAGGACCTTGGGGCAGGTTTCGTCCTGGCGACCAACGACCTGGAAATCCGTGGCGCGGGCGAACTGCTCGGCGAAGGCCAGAGCGGCCAGATCCAGGCCGTAGGCTTCACCCTGTACATGGAAATGCTCGAACGTGCGGTCAAAGCCATTCGCAAGGGCACGCAACCCAACCTCGATCAACCGCTCGGCGGCGGCCCGGAAATCAACCTGCGCGTGCCAGCGCTGATTCCCGAGGACTACCTGCCGGATGTCCATGCACGCCTGATTCTCTACAAACGCATTGCCTCGGCTACCGATGAAGACGGCCTCAAGGACCTGCAGGTGGAGATGATCGATCGCTTCGGCCTGCTGCCGGAGCCGACCAAGAACCTGGTGCGCCTGACCCTGCTCAAACTGCAGGCCGAGCAGCTCGGCATCAAGAAAGTCGATGCCGGCCCACAAGGCGGGAAGATCGAATTCGCCGGGGAAACCCCTGTCGATCCACTGGTACTGATCAAACTGATCCAGAGCCAACCCAAACGCTACAAGTTCGAGGGCGCAACGCAGTTCAAGTTCATGGTTCCCATGGAGCGCGCAGAAGAACGCTTCAATACCCTCGAGGCGCTGTTCGAGCGCCTGACCCCGACATCCGCTTAAGGAAAACCGATGCGCCTGATTCGCTCCCTGGCCCTGCTGGCCGCGCTCTGCTCCACCAGCGCCTTCGCTGACGGCCTGTATCAGATCGAGATGATTCTGGTTCGGCAAAACAGCGTGCCGGCCATTACCAGCCAGTACGCCCCGGAAGACTGGGCCGCCGACGCCAAGACGTTAAGCAGCACCGACGAAAGCAAACCCGCAATGAACGACGAAGCGGCAAAGCTGCAGGCCGACAGCCAGTACACCATCCTGCTGCACAAAGCCTGGCAACAGAACCTGAGCGCCGAACCGGGCAAGGTCGCCATCAGTGACGGCAAACAGCACTTCGGCCACTTCCCCGTGGAGGGCAACCTGAGCCTGAGCGACGGCCGCTTCATCAGCGCTGACGCCAGTTTCTGGGTCAACCGTTTTGCGGCCGACGGCAGCATTATCCAGACCGAACAGTTCAAGCAGAGCAACAGCAACATGCGCCTTGGCGACCTGAACTACCTTGACGGCGGCCATCTGGCACTGCTGCTCAAGGTCACGAAGCTTTGAAATGCCCGACCGTGTGATAGCCCCACTTCTACCCCAGCCACGCCTGTGGCTGGGCAGCATCGAGTTCAGCGCCTTCGAGCCTCGCAACGGGCGCATGCAGCGTTACACCCAACACCGTGCCGCGCTCGCGTTCGGCTATGCCGGCGACTATGTCAGCGGCACCCTGCATGCGCGTCAGGCGCAACCCCTGCAGCGCCACCTGAGCGCCGAGCAAAGCCTGCGCGAAACACTCCTGAGCCTGGGCTTCAAGGTTGCCACCCGGCAGAGCAAAGCCTTGCCGGAAAGTGCCGGCGAGCCGTTCGAGCTCCCCAGCGAGGCAGCCTGGTTACGCTTTGTCCTCAATGACCTGCCACACTTGCGCGAGCAAGGCTGGCAAATCATCTGCGCTGACGACTTCGCCTTTGACCTCACCCCGGTCGACGACTGGTACGCCCAGGTCGTCGAGACGCCCGAACGCGACTGGTTCGACCTCGAGCTGGGCATCGTGGTCAATGGCGAGCGCTTGAGCCTGTTGCCGATCCTGCTCAACCTGCTGCGTACCCACCCGGAATTGCTCAACAGCGCGCACCTGGCCAAACGCCGTGACGACGAGCAGATCCTGGTGCCCATTCCCCACCCTCATGCACCGCGCAAGACGCTTCAGATCGCCCTGCCGTACGGGCGGCTCAAACCGGTATTGGCCACCCTGGGGGATTTTTACCTGCGCGAGCCGGGCGAGACCACCGTACGCCTGGCCAGCCCTGACGCGGCGCGCCTGAACACCCTGCTCGAGCTGCCACTGACCTGGGAAGGCGGTGAGCGGGTTCGCGCCCTGGGCGAACGCCTGCGCGATATTCGTACCCAGGCCGTCACCACCCCTGAAGGCCTGAAAGCTACCCTGCGCCCCTATCAGCTTGAAGGCCTGAGCTGGATGCAGGCGCTGCGCGAACTGGACGTCGGCGGCATCCTGGCTGACGACATGGGCCTGGGCAAGACGCTGCAAACCCTGGCCCACCTGCTGACTGAAAAAAACGCAGGCCGTCTTGATCGACCGGCAATGGTGGTAATGCCCACCAGCCTGATCCCCAACTGGCAGGATGAAGCCGAGCGCTTTGCTCCGCAGTTACGGGTACTGGCATTGCAAGGCATTGGTCGCCGACAGTACTTCGACAAGCTGGCGGACTACGACCTGCTCCTAACAACCTATGCGCTGCTGCCCAAGGACCTTGACCACCTCAAGCACCTGCCACTGCACGTACTGATCCTGGACGAAGCCCAGTACATCAAGAGCCCCACCAGCAAGGCCGCTCAGGCTGCGCGACAGCTGGAGGCGCGGCAACGCCTGTGCCTGAGTGGTACGCCACTGGAAAACCACCTGGGCGAACTCTGGTCACTGTTCCACTTCCTGCTGCCAGGATGGCTGGGCGACAACAAGGCGTTCAACCGCGATTACCGGGTGCCTATTGAGCGCCAGGGGGACGAAGAACGCTTGCAACACCTGAATGCACGGATAAAGCCCTTCCTGCTGCGCCGAACCAAGGAGCAAGTGGCAACCGAACTGCCGGCCAAGACCGAAATGATCCACTGGGTCGACTTGACCGAAGCACAGCGCGACGTCTATGAAACCATGCGCCTGGCCATGGACAAGAAAGTCCGCAACGAGATCAGCCGCAAGGGTGTTGCCCGCAGCCAGATCATCATTCTTGAGGCACTGCTGAAGCTGCGC
The DNA here is from genome assembly GCF_053629555.1 of Pseudomonas sp. HLS-6 TE3448. Classification (NCBI taxonomy): domain Bacteria; kingdom Pseudomonadati; phylum Pseudomonadota; class Gammaproteobacteria; order Pseudomonadales; family Pseudomonadaceae; genus Pseudomonas; species Pseudomonas sp. HLS-6 TE3448. The sequence goes on from NZ_JBRJIO010000001.1 coordinate 4,806,627, forward strand.
CAAGTCTGTTGCGACCTGCGTCTGGTCAAATCGGAGGCAGCCGGCCCATCACGCAGCGCGAATTCGGGCAAACTCAACAGCCTGCTGGAGATGCTTGAAGAATTGCTCGCCGAAGGCCGTCGAGTGCTGCTGTTCTCGCAGTTCACCAGCATGCTTTCGCTGATTGGCGAGGAACTGCAACAGCGCGGTATCGACTATGCGTTGTTGACGGGTGACACCCGCGACCGACGCGCACCGGTTGCAGACTTCCAGAGCGGCCGGCTGCAGATCTTCCTGATCAGCCTCAAGGCCGGTGGCGTCGGCCTCAACCTCACGGCAGCCGACACCGTGATTCACTACGACCCGTGGTGGAACCCGGCAGCCGAACAGCAAGCGACCGACCGTGCATACCGCATTGGCCAGGAAAAACCGGTGTTCGTCTACAAGCTGATTACCCGCGGCACCGTGGAAGAGAAGATCCAGCAGCTGCAGCAGGAGAAGTCTGCACTGGCAGCCGGTGTACTGGATGGGCGCCAGGCCGGAGACTGGAAACTGGCCGACGACGATATCGACGCACTACTGGCACCCTTGCCAGGCCGTCGCCACCCGCCTAAAAGCGGGTGAGCCCGGTATTTACGAGGGTGTTAACGAAGGTATCAGCGGGGTGCCAGCGCGATCAAAGCAGCGGCACAATCAGCCCGCCAACACCCGCGCCAGAGTCGATTTCACCTTGCCCATGCCATCGTGCAGTGCCTGCTCGATTTCGGCCATGGTGATCACGGCGGTTGATTTGCCCGCCGCCGGGTTCACCACCAATGCCAGGCAGGCATAGTCCAGCTCCAGCTCGCGCGCCAATGCAGCTTCCGGCATGCCGGTCATGCCGACGATGTCGCAGCCATCACGCTCAAGACGGGCGATCTCGGCAACGGTTTCCAGGCGTGGCCCTTGGGTGCAGGCATAAACACCATGACTGCTGTAACCGACACCTTCGGCTGCCAGCGCGGCAATCAACCGGGCACGCAGCGGCTCGCTGTAGGGGTAGCTGAAGTCGATGTGCGTGACCTGCTCCAGGTCATCGGCAAAATACGTGTGCTCACGACCACTGGTGTAGTCGATCAGTTGATGCGGCACACAGAAATGCCCGGTCCCCATCGCCGCATGAATGCCACCCACGGCGTTCACCGCCAGGATTGCCTCAGCACCCGCCTGCTTCAATGCCCACAGGTTGGCACGGTAGTTGACCTTATGCGGTGGAAAGCGGTGCGGATGACCATGACGGGCCAGGAACAGCACTTCACGACCGGCATACTCACCCACCAATACGTCAGCCGACGGCCGGCCATAGGGCGTGTCCATCGGCATCGCCTGACGAATGTTCAAGCCCTCAAGCTGGGTCAGGCCGGTACCGCCGATAATGGCGTAAACAGTCATTGTGTGTCCTTAATCGATCAACTGGGCTTCTTGCAAAGCCCCTAAAGCCGCTAGCCAGCGTGGCTGTTGGCGATACTCGGTAGTGGCAAAGCCTTGCCCGCGCATGCGCGCGATACGTGGCGAGGGCTTTACCTTCATGCGCTGGGCTGCCGACAACGCAAGCTCTGCCGCCGCCCGATCGTTGCACACCAGCCCCATGTCACAGCCTGCACTCAAGGCGGCCTCGATTCGACTGGCAGCGTCACCAACGACGTGCGCACCGGCCATCGACAGGTCATCACTGAAGATCACACCGTCAAAACCCAGCTCGCCACGCAGAATGTCCTGCAGCCAGCGCCGCGAGAAACCGGCAGGCTGATTATCGACCTGCGGATAGATCACGTGCGCCGGCATCACAGCAGCCAACTGCCCACTCAAGCGAGTGAACGGAACCAAGTCGGCGGCGCGGATCTGCGCGAGGCTGCGCTCATCGGTCGGGATCGCCACGTGCGAATCCGCCTCGGCCCAGCCATGGCCGGGGAAATGCTTGCCACAGGCCGCCATGCCGGCTGCGTTCATGCCACGGATGAAGGCACCAGCCAGCACGGTAGCGCGCTCGGGGTCACCTTCAAACGCACGGCTGCCGACCACCGCACTGCGCTGATGATCGAGATCCAGCACTGGCGCGAAGCTGAGGTCCAGGCCTACCGCCAGCACTTCGGTCGCCATCAGCCAGCCACATTGCTCTGCCAGGTACTCGGCATTGTCGTTGTCGGCAATGGCGCGCATGGCCGGCAAACGCACAAAGCCCTGACGCAGGCGCTGCACCCGGCCACCCTCCTGGTCGACCGCCAGGATCAGGTCGGGGCGAATGGCGCGAATGGAGGCGGTCAGTTCTCGCACCTGGCGCGGGCAGTCGATGTTGCGGGCAAAAATGATCAGGCCCGCCACTTCGGGCTGGCGCAGGAGTTGACGGTCTTCGGCGGTCAACCAGGTACCGGCGACGTCCACCATCAGGGAGCCTTGCAGGCTGGCACTCATAAATGATCCTTCAGTTGAGGGAGGTCGTGGCCCACTCGGGGCACGCGGCTTCTTCGATCTGCACAGGGCAATGCACCGGCACCTGCTCGAACAGGCTCACCAGGTCGGCATTGCGTAGGCGCACACAACCATGGGACAGCGGAACGCCCATGGGTTCCGTGTCCGGTGTGCCATGCAGGTAGATATAGCGGCGGAAGGTATCGACCGGCCCAAGGCGATTGCGCCCTGGCTCACAGCCACTGAGCCAGAGGATGCGCGACAGAATCCAGTCACGCCCGGGAAACTGCTCATGCAGTGCCGGCGTCCAGGTTTCACCCGTCCAGCGTCGCCCCCTCAGCACCGCGCCGCAGGGCAAGCCCGCGCCAATTTTTGCGCGAACCTGATGGCGACCGCGAGGGGTGCATCCGGAACCACTGGTTTCCCCCGCACCGTTGAGCGCGGTAGACACTGGAAGACGCACGACCAGGCGCCCCTGGGCAAACCCGTAGAGGCATTGATCGGCGATGGAAATATGCAGTAAATCGAGAGTAGGCATGGGGCGCTAGCTTAGCTGAAGCGCCCCGCCGTTGCATCAGGCCTTGGCAGGCATCGGCGCACTGCCCGACTTGCTGCGCGGACGCAATTGCGCAGCGGCCATGGCTTCGTCGGTCACACCGCTTTCGGCGCGCATGCCGGCCGCCAGGAACGGCACCATAAGGCGCATGACCTGCTCGATCGAGGTGTTGACCCCGAAATCGGTTTCGGCAATTGCGCGCAACGCCTTGATGCCGGACATGCTGAACGCGGCGGCGCCGAGCATGAAATGCACGCGCCAGAACAGTTCGATTGGCGGAATACGCGGCGCCGCTTCGTTGACCAGCAACATGTAGCGACGGAACACCTTGCCGTACATGTCTTCCAGGTACCGCCGCAAGTGCCCTTGGCTCTGGCTGAACGCCAACCCCAGCAGGCGCATGAAAATGGACAGGTCGTTGCCACTGCGCGGCTGCACCGCCAGCGCCTGCTCGACCAACATTTCCAGCAGCTCTTCGAGTGTCGGCTTTTGCTCCGGGCGCGCCTGACGACGCTCCAGCTCACGCTCCAGGCTGGCACAGAACGGGCCAAGGAAACGCGAGAAGACGGCCTGGATCAGCGCCTTCTTGGAACCGAAATGGTAGTTCACCGCCGCCAGGTTGACGCCGGCCTTGCTGGTAATCAGCCGCAACGAGGTTTCGGCAAAACCTTTTTCCGCGAACAACTGTTCTGCTGCATCGAGAATGCGTTCAACGGTTTCCGACTGGGCCATGACTACTCCGCCTGACAAACACTTGTTTGAAACATACGTTTCAAGCCAGGGTATTGTCAAGTCTGGGCGGCCGTTTTCTGGCTCACGGGTCACGTATTTAATCACAGCTTCAAGGCGCAGGCTTCAGGCAACAAGCTCACGCAAGTCGACGTCGTTGCAGCGCCAACAGCCCGTCAGGTGAAGCTTATGTATTGCCAACCCTCTTCCACTGTATATAATCCCAGTCACTGTATAAAAAGACAGAGCGATCGACATGCTAAAACTGACGCCACGCCAAGCTGAGATTCTGGCTTTTATCAAACGCTGCCTGGAAGACAACGGCTTTCCGCCAACACGTGCGGAAATCGCCCAGGAGCTGGGCTTCAAATCGCCCAACGCTGCCGAGGAACACCTCAAGGCACTGGCCCGCAAAGGCGCGATCGAAATGACCCCGGGCGCCTCTCGCGGCATCCGCATCCCAGGCTTCGAGGCCAAGAGCGACGACAGTGGCCTGCCAATCATTGGTCGAGTCGCCGCCGGTGCACCCATTCTCGCCCAGCAACACATTGAGCAATCCTGCAACATCAACCCAAGCTTCTTCCACCCCAAGGCCGACTACCTGTTGCGCGTTCACGGCATGAGCATGAAGGATGTCGGCATTCTGGACGGTGACCTGCTGGCCGTTCACACCTGCCGCGAAGCCCGTAACGGCCAGATCGTCGTTGCCCGTATCGGCGACGAAGTCACGGTCAAACGCTTCAAGCGCGAAGGCAACAAAGTCTGGCTGATAGCCGAAAACCCTGAGTTCGCGCCCATCGAAGTCGACCTCAAAGAGCAGGAACTGGTGATCGAAGGCTTGAGCGTCGGCGTCATTCGCCGCTAATTAGGAGGCGTTATGCAGTTCCCCCATGTACCTCAGCAAGCCCAACTGCCGTTGTTCGAGGCGTTCCTGGCCCAGCCGATCCTGCCCCGCCTGAAGCCGGCAGAACCTGTGCGACCGAACAACGATCCCGAGGTATTCAGTGAGCTTTCCTTCCGAGGCGCACTGGGGAACTGCCAAAACCTGCTGGCCCCAATGCTTCGTGAACTGAGCGAAGAACAGGATGCCCGCTGGCTGACCCTGATCGCACCGCCTACCAGCCTGACTCAAGCCTGGCTACGCGATGCCGGCCTGAACCGCGAACGCATCCTTCTGCTACAGCCACGCAACACCCAGAGCGCCCTGCAACTGGCATGCGACGCCTTGCGCCTGGGCCGCAGCCACACCGTAGTGAGCTGGTTAAACCCGGTCAGCACGTCGGCCCGCCAACAACTGATCAATGCTGCACGTGCCGGGCACGCGCAAAGCCTGAACATCCGCCTCGGCTGATGTTCAGCAGGTCAATACATCTGCAGGCAAGGCTTCTCCAGAACGGAGAAGCCCTCAACGGCGATTAATGCAGAACCCGTGGGCCGTCTTCACGATCGATCTCGCCTTCAACCAGCTTGCCAGCCATCTGCACGCCCACGCTGAGCATAGCCTTGGCCACTTCAACGTGCTGCCCTTGCAGAAAAGCCTTGGCGTCCTCAGAGAAATCCAGGGTAACCAACGACCCTTCGTCCTCGGCGCGGCGCAGTTCGATCCGGCCGTCAGGTAACTCGACAATTTCTAGAAAGGACGTTGGCATAAAAGGCTGTTCTCCACGAAAGGCTGGCATTGTACCAGCCACCGATGAACTCAGCACTCACTCAAGCCCTCACGGAAACGAACGGTCAGGCTTTTGAGATTCTGCCGCCAGAGCTCCAACGCCTCCCGCGACAGCGGCTCAACCTCAGGCTCATCAAGGCTAACCGCCTGAATCAATGGCTGAGTAACGTCGGTTTTCGGCTTTTTTGCCGCGACAGGCGGTCGGAACAAATTGGCATAAGCACTTATCAGTTGCGCCAGCCAGGTTTCCGGCTGACGCGCCAACTCGATCAGCTCGGCCATCTCGGGGATGGCCACTGCCTCAAGCACTTCAGGCGTCAGCAACAGCTCGACACGCGATGCGCCGGCTTGCGGCAAACGGTAGAAACCCGCAATTTCGTGGCACAACCCCAGCAACGCCCCATAGAGATGGAAGAGCGCCGACTCACGCTCGGCCTGAACCAGCGCCTGGGCATTCATCGCCCGACTCTCCTGCGCCTTGCCAAGCGCCTCAAGGGCCAGGCCAGCGAAATAGATCTTCTGATTGGTGCGGGTATAGAGTTCCTGGGCCATCTGGATGCCCTCCGAAAGGCTGCAAGGCGGGCCTGCCAGTTTCAGGGATGCCCTGCCCGACCGCAAGCAGTGTCTGGCCCTGGAATGAAAAAGGCCGCATCCGACACACGTCGGATACGGCCCTCGACTGCGCCAGAACGATCAGCGCTTGTCTTCGACCTTCCAGGCATTGCCATCGTAGAAGGCACGCCAGCCGGTAGGCTTGCCGTCCACCTCGGTCTGCACGTATTGCTCCTTGGTCTTGCGGCTGTAACGGATAACCGCAGGACGACCCTCAGGGTCTTTCTTGGGCGCTTCGCACAGGAAATGGTACTTCGGATCGATCTCGTCCTTGTGCGGAACGATCTCGATCACCAACGGCGCACGAGTCTCACGGTTTTTCGGGAACTGGCTGGCGGCCAGGAACAAGCCCGAGGCACCGTCGCGCAGCACATAGGTGTCATCGACCTTCTCGCACTTGAGCTCCGGCATCTTCACTGCGTCCATCTTCGGCGGCGCTGCCTCACCGCTCTTGAGCAGCTTGCGGGTGTTCTTGCACTCGGTGTTGGTGCAACCGAAGAACTTGCCAAAACGGCCCGTCTTCAACTGCATCTCGCTGCCGCACTTGTCGCACTCAAGGCTCGGGCCCTCATAGCCCTTGATGCGGTAGTTACCCTCTTCGATTTCGTAGCCGACGCAATCCGGGTTGTTACCACAGATATGCAGCTTGCGCTTCTCATCGAGCAAGTAAGCATCCATCGCCGTGGCACAGATCGGGCAACGGTGCTTGTTGCGCAGCACCCGCGACTCGGACTCACCCTCGTCATCGGCAGCAATCTCGTCACCCGGCACCAGGTTGACCGTCGCCTTGCAGCGCTCTTTCGGCGGCAGGCTGTAACCGGAACAGCCGAGGAACACGCCGGTCGAGGCGGTACGAATCATCATCGGACGACCGCAATCACGGCACGGAATATCGGTCAGCGTCGGCTGGTTGGCACGCATGCCGTTTTCGCTCGACTCGGCCGCCTGCAGCTTGCTGCTGAAGTCGCCGTAGAATTCGTCGAGAACGCTCTTCCAGTCACGCTCACCCTGGGCGACGTCGTCGAGGTTTTCTTCCATCGCGGCGGTGAAGCCGTAGTCCATCAGGTTGGAGAAGCTCTCAGACAGGCGCTCGGTGACGATATCGCCCATCTTCTCGGAGTAGAAACGGCGGTTGTGCAACGTGACATAGCCGCGGTCCTGGATGGTGGAAATAATAGCGGCATAGGTCGACGGACGACCAATACCACGCTTTTCCATCTCCTTGACCAGGCTGGCTTCAGAGAAGCGTGCCGGCGGCTTGGTGAAATGCTGGCTAGGGTCGAGCTGGATCAGCTTCAGGCTTTCGCCCTGCTCCATTTCCGGCAGCACGTCGTCGTCGCCCGGCTTGCTCTGTTGCGGCATGACCCGGGTGTAACCGTCAAACTTCAGGATACGGCCCTTGGCACGCAGCTCGAACTCACCGGCTTTCACACTGACAGTGGTCGACAGGTACTGTGCCGGCGGCATCTGGCAGGCCACGAACTGACGCCAGATCAGCTCATAGAGGCGCTCAGCGTCGCGCTCCATGCCGCTGAGCTTGCTTGGATGTGTATTGACGTCAGACGGACGAATCGCTTCGTGAGCCTCCTGAGCGCCCTCCTTGCTGCCGTATACAATCGGCGCATCAGGCAGGTACTTCTTGCCGAACTCGCTTTCGATGTAGCTGCGCGCCATTTCCACGGCATCGACCGACAGGTTGGTCGAGTCGGTACGCATATAGGTGATGTAACCGGCTTCATACAGACGCTGGGCCATCATCATGGTTTTCTTCACGCCGAAGCCCAGGCGGTTGCTGGCAGCCTGCTGCAGGGTCGACGTGATGAACGGTGCCGACGGCTTGCTGCTGGTCGGGCGGTCTTCGCGCTTGACGATGCTGTAGCTGGACGCCTTGAGCTTTTCCAGCGCAGCCATCGCCTGGGCTTCGTTGAGCGGCTTGAACGCTTCACCGTTCTCACGTGCCACTTCAAAGCGCACTTTGGCGTTCTTGGCGGTGCCCAGGTCGGCGTGAATCTCCCAGTACTCTTCCGGGATGAACGCACGGATCTCGCGCTCGCGTTCGACCACCAGCTTTACCGCGACCGACTGCACACGACCGGCCGACAGGCCACGGGCAATTTTCTGCCACAGCAGCGGCGAGACCATGTAACCCACTACACGGTCAAGGAAGCGCCGCGCCTGCTGGGCATTGACCCGATCGATATCCAGTTCGCCCGGCTGGGAGAACGCTTCCTGAATGGCCTTCTTGGTGATCTCGTTGAACACCACGCGCTTGTAGCGATCGTCATCACCACCAATGGCTTCGCGCAGGTGCCAGGCAATGGCTTCCCCCTCGCGATCCAAGTCGGTTGCGAGGTAGATGGTGTCAGCATCCTTGGCCAGACGGCGCAGTTCCTCGATGACCTTTTCCTTGCCGGGAAGGATCTCGTACTTGGCTTTCCAGCCGTGGTCCGGATCGACACCCATGCGCGCGACCAATTGCTTGCGCGCCTTCTCCTTGGGCGTGAGCACCGGCCCCTCTGCCGCGGCAGCCTTGCCGCGCTTGGCAGCAGGCTCCTTGCTGGCGCTGGCCGAACCGCTGGTGGGCAGGTCTCGGATATGGCCGATACTCGACTTCACCACGTACTGGTTGCCCAGGTACTTGTTGATGGTCTTGGCCTTAGCCGGGGATTCCACAATGACCAGCGATTTGCCCATGGATCGGAAAATTCCTGAATACTGAAAATAAAAACACGGCAGGTACCTGACGTGGCACCGCTATATATAGTGGCAACAGAGTGAGGTCAAGCGCAGTGAACTAGCCTGCTTCGGCATCGCCACGGGTAAACAACGTCTCTTCGGCCTTGACCAAAGCAAAGCGCGGCACCTGCTCGCCGTCAACCTCGACCGACTCGAGGAACATCGAAAGAGGCCGCACCCACAGGCCGAACTCGCCATAGAGCGCTTGATAAAACACCACCCACTCCTCGGTTTCGGAGTGTTGGGCGACACTGAATACACGATACTCAGGCCCTTTGTAATGCCGGTATACGCCTGGTTGTATCTGCATGCTGCCTGCCCTCTTGAGAAAAATATCCTGCACAAACAAAAACCGGGGCACAAGGCCCCGGCTTCCTACCACCCAACGCTTAGACGCGTTCGAAAACAGTGGTAATGCCCTGGCCCAGGCCAACGCACATGGTCGAGACACCGAAGGTACCGCCATTCTGCTTCATGACATTGAGCAGCGTGCCGGAGATTCGAGCGCCGGAACAACCGAACGGGTGACCCAATGCGATCGCGCCGCCGTGCAGGTTAACCTTCTCATCCATCTTGTCGAGCACTTTCAGATCCTTCAGCACGGGCAGGGCCTGTGCCGCGAAGGCTTCGTTCAGCTCGAAGAAGTCGATATCGGTAATTTTCAGGCCGGCGCGCTTGAGCGCTTTCTGCGTAGCCGGCACCGGGCCGTAGCCCATGATCGCCGGGTCTACACCTGCCACCGCCATCGAACGAATCACCGCCAACGGCTGAATGCCCAGGTCCTTGGCACGCTGCGCCGACATCACGATCATGCACGAGGCACCGTCGGTGATCTGCGACGAGGTACCTGCCGTCACGGTGCCGCCCTTCGGATTGAACGCCGGCTTGAGTGCAGCCAGGCTTTCCAGGGTGGTGTCCGGACGAATGGTTTCATCGTAGTCGAAGACTTTCAGAAAACCATTCTCGTCATAGCCCTGCATCGGGATGATCTCGTCCTTGAACTTGCCTTCGACCGTCGCCTTGTGGGCGAGCTGGTGCGAACGCAGACCAAAGGCATCCTGCTGCTCACGGCTGATGCCATGCATCTTGCCGAGCATTTCAGCCGTCAGGCCCATCATGCCCGAGGCCTTGGCCGCATACAGCGACATGTGCGGGTTCGGATCGACCCCGTGCATCATGCTCACGTGCCCCATATGCTCGACGCCGCCGACGACGAAAACGTCACCATTGCCGGTCATGATTGCCTGGGCGGCGGTGTGCAGCGCGCTCATCGAGGAACCGCACAGACGGCTGACCGTCTGCCCGGCAGCGGTGTGCGGGATCTGGGTCATCAGCGAAGCCATGCGGGCGATGTTCCAGCCCTGCTCCAGGGTCTGGTTGACGCAGCCCCAGATGACGTCCTCGACTTCGCCCGGATCAACCTTGGCGTTACGCTCCAGCACTTTGCTGATCAGGTGCGCCGACATGTCTTCAGCGCGGGTATTGCGGTGCATGCCACCCTTGGAGCGGCCCATCGGGGTGCGACCGAAGTCGACAATCACCACGTCTCTTGGATTCAGGCTCATAAATTCATTCTCGCTCTATATCGTTGGGCGCTTAACCGAAGAAGCTCTGGCCGTTGCGGGCCATTTCACGCAGCTTCGCGGTGGGGTGATACAGCGGCCCCAGATCGGCGTACTTATCGGCCAGGGCAACGAACTCAGCCACCCCGATCGAGTCGATGTAGCGCAGCGCACCGCCACGGAAGGGAGGGAAACCAATGCCGTAGACCAGGCCCATATCCGCTTCGGCAGCGGTTTCGACAATGCCATCTTCCAGGCAGCGCACAGTTTCCAGGCACAGCGGGATCATCATCCAGTTGATGATGTCTTCGTCGCTCACGTCGCGCTGTTCATAGATGATCGGCTTGAGCACTTCCAGCACCGATGCATCGGCGACTTTCTTCGGCTTGCCGCGCTTGTCGGTCTCGTAGGCATAGAAGCCCTTGCCATTTTTCTGACCCAGGCGCTTGGCCTCATACAGCACATCGACGGCCGAACGACGGTCGTCCTTCATGCGATCAGGGAAGCCTTCGGCCATCACGTCACGACCGTGGTGGCCGGTGTCGATACCCACTACGTCCATGAGGTAGGCAGGGCCCATTGGCCAGCCGAACTTCTCCATGATCTTGTCGATGCGAACGAAGTCGACACCGGCGCTGACCAGTTTGGCGAAACCACCGAAGTAAGGGAACAGTACGCGGTTGACCAGGAAGCCCGGGCAGTCGTTGACCACGATCGGGTTCTTGCCCATCTTCTTGGCGTAGGCCACGGTGGTGGCAACGGCAACATCACTGGACTTCTCGCCACGGATGACTTCGACCAACGGCATCATGTGCACCGGGTTGAAGAAGTGCATGCCGACGAAGTTTTCCGGACGCTTGAGCGCCTTGGCCAGCAGGTTGATGGAAATGGTCGATGTGTTGGAAGCCAGGATCGCATCCTCCTTCACCTGACCTTCCACTTCAGCCAGCACCGCTTGCTTGACCTTCGGGTTCTCGACCACGGCTTCGACGATGATGTCGACGTTGGCAAAGTCGCCGTAGGACAGGGTCGGGCGAATCGCGTTAAGCGCTTCAGCCATTTTCGCCGGGGTCAAACGGCCTTTTTCGACGCGATTGCCGAGCAGCTTGGAGGCTTCGTTCAAGCCCAGTTGAATGGCTTCCTCGCGAATATCCTTCATCAGGATCGGCGTACCCTTGACCGCCGACTGGTAGGCAATGCCGCCGCCCATGATACCGGCGCCGAGTACCGCGGCCTGCTTCACATCGCGAGCGATTTCGTCATGGGCCTTGGCCTTGCGCTTGAGCTCCTGATCGTTCAGGAACAGGCCGATCAGGCTCTGGGCAACCGAGGTCTTGGCCAATTTGACGAAGCCGGCAGCCTCAATTTCCAGGGCCTTGTCACGCCCGAAATTGGCCGCTTTCTGAATGGTCTTGATCGCTTCGACCGGCGCCGGGTAGTTCGGGCCAGCCTGGCCCGCAACGAAGCCCTTGGCGGTCTCGAAGGACATCATCTGCTCAATCGCATTGAGCTTGAGCTTGTCCAGTTTTGGCTGACGCTTGGCCTTGTGATCGAACTCGCCACTGATGGCACGTTTGATCAGGTCCAGAGCCGCAGCCTGCAGCAGTTCAGGGGCAACGACAGCATCGACGGCCCCTACTTTCAGTGCATCTTCAGCCCGGTTTTCCTTGCCGGCGGCAATCCACTCGATAGCGTTGTCGGCACCGATCAGGCGCGGCAGACGGACCGTACCGCCAAAGCCCGGGTAGATCCCCAGCTTGACTTCAGGCAAGCCGATCTTGGCGCTGCTGGCCATGACGCGGTAGTCCGCGGCCAGGCACATTTCCAGGCCGCCACCCAGGGCGATGCCGTTGATCGCGGCCACAGTCGGCACCGGCAGATCTTCGAAATCGCTGAAAATACGGTTGGCTTCCAGGTTGCCGGCGACCAGTTCGGCCTCGGGCAGCTTGAAGTTATCGACAAACTCGGTGATATCCGCGCCGACGATGAACACGTCCTTGCCACTGCTGACAATTACGCCCTTGATCGATGCATCGGCCTTGATAGTGTCCACGGCCTGACGCAGTTCGTTCAGGGTAAGACGGTTGAACTTGTTGACGGACTCACCCTTGAGGTCGAACTTCAGTTCGACGATGCCGCTTTCAAGAGCCTTAACCGTGATGGCTTTACCTTCGTAAATCATCAACTGATCTCCACGATATGGAAGCTGAACAGTACACGCCGATCGCTGAAGAAAGGTTCGACAGGCCATAAGCCTGCGTTTATCGGACCCTTGCTCCAGGCACACCCGTCAGCGCGATAGTCGGGATTCTGTAAGCGCGTTCTTGTAATACAAACGCTCAATTCATACGCCCGTTTGATTGGGTGTGCACACATTCTCCGAAATCCTTTCGGTTGTCAAATGCACAAAAGTGTCGTGAAAACGCGACTTTCCAGTCATTTTTCCTGGGCGACAGGAAAACCACGGCCAGGTTGATCGACCATCATTCATATCAACGATAGTCGTCGCAGCCCTGCCGCGATCAGTGGACATTCAGCGTATGAGAGAAAAGAAAAATCAGAATGTGCATGCCTGAGACGACAGCACAGCTACACTCGAACCAACACGAACGATAGCCGGCCTGCCTGGCCTGTAGCCCGATCACGAATGGATCGGGCTTTTTTCTTGAAGGCCTTGAAGGCTCACGCCAGGGTGCGGAGCACTTCGGCAATATCTTGCAATACAGCCGACTCCCCCTTCTCGCCCCAGTACAGCGCGATCATCTGCGGCCCCGCCTCGACCTTGTAGACGCTCTCGGGCAGCTTGGTGAACTGCTCCAGCAAGTGAGGATCGGTACAGGGTTCGCGCCACTGATTCTGCCACTGCCCGGCCTCGACCTGCCAATAGCACCAGCTGTCCACCCGCCCTTTGCGCCGGGCCCGATGGTACTGCGCACACGTGCTGGGAGGCTCCTGCGGCAGCCAGTGCGGCCAGGTTTGCGGCGACAATTGCATGGCCAGCCCCATACGCCGGGCCTCCATGCGCAAGGCCATGCGCCCACTCTGCCGATGGGACGGCAACAGCCACGCCATGGGGCTGAGAATCAGCGCAAGGATTGACACCACCAGCCAGACCGTCATATCTGTTGTTCCTAATTGAGCCTTAAAGACGAACTGATTGATCTCAGTCCAGAACAATCAGCCTGAAACCGACCATACTTTAGCCATTGTGATTGCCAGGAGAGCCTCTCATGTCGTACGAACACATACTGGTCGCTGTAGACCTGACCGAAGAGTGCGATCCGGTCATAAAGCGTGCCCGCGAACTCGCCAGCACCGACGAAACCAAAATATCGCTGGTGCATGTCATTGAGCCCATGGCCATGGCCTTTGGCGGCGACGTGCCGATGGACCTGTCGCAACTGCAGCAGCAACAAATCGATCAGGCCAGGGAGCGCATGCATCGCGTCATCAACAAATACCCTGAACTGAGCGAGAACAACGTCCACCTGCCCTATGGCCAACCACGCCAGGAGATCCATACGTTGGCCAAGGAACAGGATTGTGACCTGATCGTGGTTGGCAGCCATGGCCGCCATGGCCTGGCCCTGCTACTGGGCTCGACCTCCAATGACGTCCTGCATGGCGCTCCCTGCGATGTGCTTGCCGTACGCCTGATGAAAAAAGCCGAGTAAAACACCAGGCCCGGCGTGCAATCGCATGCCGGGCCCGCCGCCTCAGCTGTCGAGCTCAGCCCAGCGCTCTACCAGCACATCCAGCTCACCCTGCAGGGACTCCAACTGCGCCAGCACCTTCGAGGTCTCGTCGATCGGGCGCTGATAGAAACCAGCGTCGGCGATTTGTGCCTGAACAGCAGCCATCTTCTGCTCAAGTTCATCGATCTGCCCCGGCAAGGCATCCAGTTCACGCTGCAGTTTGTAGCTGAGCTTCTTCTTCGCCTCTACCGGTTGAGCAGCCGGCGCGGGCTCAGGCTCAGGTGCGCTGACCACCGCACTGTTGAGTTCAGGCTTGCCAGACTTGTTCTCGGTCACACCGAGCAGTTTCGGCGAACCACCTTGGCGGATCCAGTCCTGATAGCCACCGACATACTCACGCACACGGCCCTCACCCTCGAACACCAAGGTGCTGGTGACCACGTTGTCGAGGAACGCCCGGTCGTGGCTGACCATCAATACCGTACCCTTGAAGCCAGACAGCACCTCTTCGAGCAGTTCGAGGGTTTCCACGTCCAGGTCGTTGGTCGGTTCGTCGAGTACCAGCAGGTTGGCCGGCTTGCTGAACAGCTTGGCGAGCAACAGACGCGCACGCTCACCCCCCGACAGGGCCTTGACCGGGGTGCGGGCGCGCTGTGGGCTGAACAGGAAATCGCCCAGGTAGCTGAGCACGTGACGGCTCTGACCATCGATATCGATGAAGTCGCGGCCTTCGGCCAGGTTGTCGATAACGGTTTTTTCCAGATCCAGTTGATGGCGCAACTGGTCGAAATAGGCCACTTCCAAGCGGGTACCGGACGACACCGTGCCGCTGATGGGCTGCAAATCGCCTAGCATCAGCTTGAGCAACGTGGTCTTGCCGGTACCGTTGGCGCCGAGCAGACCAATACGGTCCTCGCGCTGCAGCACCATTGAAAAGTCATTCACCAGCTTCGGGCCACCGGGGTGAGCAAAGCTGACATTTTCCAGCACCATCACCTGCTTGCCGGATTTCTCGGCGGTGTCGAGCTGGATGTTGGCCTTGCCCTGACGCTCGCGACGCTCACTGCGCTCGACGCGCAAGGCCTTCAGTGCGCGCACACGGCCTTCGTTACGGGTACGCCGGGCCTTGATGCCCTGGCGAATCCAGACCTCCTCCTGGGCCAGGCGCTTGTCAAACAGCGCATTGGCGGTCTCCTCGGCGGCCAGCATGGCCTCCTTGTGCACCAGGAAGCTGGCGTAGTCGCCGTTCCAGTCGATCAGGCCGCCACGGTCCAGCTCAAGGATGCGGGTCGCCAGGTTCTGCAGGAAGGAACGGTCGTGGGTAATGAACAGGACCGCGCCGCCAAAACCGCTCAAGGCATCTTCAAGCCAGGCAATGGCGCCGATGTCCAGGTGGTTGGTGGGCTCATCGAGCAGCAACAGGTCGGGTTCGGACACCAGCGCCTGGGCCAGGAGAACACGACGACGCCAGCCGCCAGAAAGCTCGGCGAGGGTCTTGTCGGCAGGCAACTGCAGGCGGCTCAGGGTGCTGTCGACCAACTGCTGCAGGCGCCAGCCATCACGCGCCTCAAGGTCATGCTGAACATGCATGAGCTTTTCCAGGTCGGCATCATTGGTGATGTTCTGGCTCAGGTGATGGTACTCGGCAAGCAGCGCACCGACACCGTCCAGGCCTTCAGCAACGACGTCGAACACGGTCCTTTGGTCGGCGACCGGAAGCTCTTGCGGCAGTTCGCCGATCTTCAACCCTGGCGAGCGCCAGATTTCACCTTCGTCGGGTTTCTGATCACCCTTGACCAGGCGCATCATGCTCGACTTGCCAGTACCGTTGCGGCCGATGATGCAGACCCGCTCGCCACGGGCGATTTGCCAGGACACTTTGTCCAGCAACGGCATCGCGCCGAAAGCCAGGGACACATCGCTGAATTTGAGCAGGGTCATGATCTTCTCCAAAAACCGGGCGCGCATTCTACCCGGTTTGCGACACACTCACATCAAGGAAGCACCTTCTATGCGCCAAGCCCTTCATTACAACTCGATACAAGCACAGTGCTTTGATCAGCCCCCGGCAACCGGCTAAGCTTAACCACGTAATACCCATCAGTGCTGGCGACGCCGACACTTGTTCTGGTCAAACTGTTCGGAAGTATCATGCGCCGTCGCCTGTACACCCTCGTTTCATGCATTGTTCTCTCTGCCTCTGCGGTCAGCGCCGCACAGGCGGCCGATATCACGCTGCAGCGCCAGTATTACGATGAAGCCAAGCGCGCCCTGGCCAAGGGCGACAGCGGCCCGTATCGGCGTTACGCCCAGGCGCTGAGCGATTATCCGCTGGAGCCCTACCTGGCGTATGACGAACTGACCGCTCGTCTGAAGACGGCAAGCAATGCCGAAATCGAGAAGTTCCTTGCCGAACACGGCGACCTGCCGCAAGCCAACTGGATGAAACTTCGCTGGCTGCGTTGGCTGGCCGATCGCGGCGAGTGGGACACCTTCGCCCGTTACTACGACCCCAAGCTCAACTTCACCGAGCTCGACTGCCTCAACGGCCAACACCTGCTGATTCAGGGCAAGCGTGCCGAAGGCTATGCCAGCGCCGAGAAACTCTGGCTGGTCGGCAAGTCACAGCCCACCGCCTGCGATGCCCTGTTCGACCGCTGGGCCGCCGAAGGCCAGTTGACCGAGGAAAAACGCTGGCAGCGCCTCAAGCTGGCCGCCCAGGCGCGCAATTACGCCCTGGCGAACAACCTGGTCAAGACCTTGAACAGCCTCGGCCCGCAAGGCCGGCTGCTGATCGACGTCGCGCAGAAGCCTGAACTGCTGAATCAGCCAGGCCGCTTTGCCCCGGCCAACGAGGCAATGGCCGACGTGGTCAGCCTCGGCCTGCGGCGCCTGGCTCGCCAGGACCCGGAGCGGGCCATGGCCCTGCTCGACGACTACGCCAACCGCATGCACTTCTCGCGTGACGAGAAGGTTGCGATTGCCAACGAAATCGGCCTGACCCTGGCGCGCCGCTATGACCCGCGCGCGCTCGAGCTGATGACCCGTTATGACCCGGAGTTGCGCGACAACACGGTCACCGAGTGGCGCCTGCGCCTGCTGCTGCGCCTGGGCCGCTGGGAGGATGCCCACGAGCTGACCAAACGCCTGCCACAAGACCTGGCCAGCAGCAGCCGCTGGCGCTACTGGCAGGTTCGCAGCCTGGAATTGGCGCAGCCGAAGAACCCACAAGTACCGCTGCTGTACAAGAACGTCGCCCGTGAGCGCGATTACTACGGGTTCCTTGCTGCCGACCGCGCACAAACGCCTTATCAGCTCAACAACAAGCCGTTAATGCTGAGCCAACAGGTCATCAACAAGGTTCGCAATACCCCAGGCATACGCCGCGCACTGGAGTTCCATGCCCGCGGACAAATCGTTGACGGGCGCCGCGAGTGGTATCACGTCAGCCGCCACTTCAACCGCGACGAGATGGTTGCCCAAGCCAAACTGGCTTATGACATGCGCTGGTACTTCCCGGCCATTCGCACCATCAGCCAGGCGCAGTACTGGGATGACCTGGATATCCGCTTCCCCATGGCCCACCGCGATACCCTGGTACGTGAAGCGCAAGCCCGCGGACTGCATTCGAGCTGGGTATTTGCCATTACCCGCCAGGAAAGTGCCTTCATGGATGATGCGCGCTCCAGTGTTGGCGCCAGTGGCCTGATGCAACTGATGCCCGCCACCGCCAAAGAGACAGCGCGCAAGTTCAGCATTCCCCTGGCATCCCCAGCGCAGGTATTGAACCCGGAGAAAAATATCCAGCTGGGCGCCGCCTACCTGAGCCAGGTTCACGGCCAGTTCAATGGCAACCGGGTACTCGCTTCAGCCGCCTACAACGCAGGCCCGGGCCGTGTCAGACAATGGCTGCGAGGCGCCAACCACCTGAGCTTCGACGTCTGGGTTGAATCGATCCCCTTCGACGAAACGCGCCAGTATGTGCAAAACGTGCTGTCCTACTCGGTGATCTACGGGCAAAAGCTCAACTCACCGCAGCCCATCGTGGACTGGCACGAACGCTATTTTGACGATCAGTAAGCCACCCGCCTGCCGCGACATGGAGCCCTGATGGGTTCCATGCCAGCAGGCTACCCAGCCCGAGGGAACAGCAGGGTTACTCCAGCACCGTCACCGGCATCCCCACCTCGAGCACACCCTCGCCGTCGGCCACCAGGTTTTGCCCGAACATCACATCGCCATCCTTCTGCCGATACGTCTTCAACGTAGTCAACGGCTCACGGTCGGCGCTGCGCTCACCCGTCAGTGGATCAATCGTGGTCAGGATGCAGCGGGTGCACGGTTTGAGCACGCGAAATGCCTGTGTGCCGATACGAATGCGCTTCCAGCCGTCCTCGGCAAACGGGGCACTCCCCTCAATCACCAGATTGGGCCGAAAACGCTGCATTGCCAGCGGTCGGCCAACGCGCTGTACCAGGTCATCAAGCGAGGCCTGGCCAATCAACAGCAAGGGAAAACCGTCAGCAAAGGCGACACGGTCGCTGTTCTCGCCATACCCGGCAGGCAGGTAGCGGGTTCGCTGTTCAGGCACATGAACCAAGCGTACAGCGGTACCCATGAATACGCTCAACCAGTCCGCCGCTGCATCACCGGCGTCCGGAACGCGCAAGGTATCGCGCCAGACCGTTACACCGCGCAAGGCGTCATCGGGACTCGGTACCGAAACGTGAAGTGCATCCTGGCCAGCCGCGCTCAACACCAAGCCCCCCTCGGCATCATAAAGGGCCGACAACTGAGTCATCCGGGGGTACGCACGCTGGGTCAGGAAGCGTCCGCTCTCACGCTCCACCAGCATCCAGCGCCGGTCTCCAGTCAGCCCCAACAGCCCACAAGACGACTGCTGCAACGATTCTCCCTGGGCCGACTTGAGTGGGTAACGGTATAACGCGCTCAACTGCATGTGGCCTGCTCCCTGAGATGTCAAAGGCAGCAAGCTTACACCGACAGCCGGGCTGGCGCTGCCCGGCCTGCACCCGTCAGGCGGTGGCCGTGTCAAGCATCAGACGCTCGCGCACCACATCGACCAGCTTGTCGGGCTGAAACTTGGAGAGGAAGTTGTCACAGCCGACCTTCTTCACCATCGATTCGTTGAAACTGCCGGACAACGAGGTATGCAAGACCACATACAGGCCACGCAAACGCGGATCGTTGCGGATCTCCGTGGTCAAGCGGTAACCGTCCATCTCTGGCATTTCAGCATCGGTGAACACCATCAACAGCTTCTCGCAGATATCTTCACCGGCGTCAGCCCAGGCCTTGAGCATGCGCAGCGCCTTCAGCCCGTCACTGGCCACATGCATTTTCACGCCAAGTTGAGACAGGGTGTCACGCAGTTGGGCGAGCGCCACCGTGGAGTCATCCACCAGCAATACCTCACGACCCAAAGCACGCGCCAGCAAGGGATCCTCGAGCTTGTCGCGGGATACCTTGGCACTGTACGGAACGATTTCCGCCAACACTTTCTCAACGTCGATGACTTCGACCAGTTGATCGTCAACCTTGCTGATGGCTGTCAGGTAATGCTGCCGGCCCGCACTGCTCGGCGGCGGCATGATGGCCTCCCAGTTCATGTTCACGATCCGGTCGACACCGCCTACAAGGAAGGCCTGTACGGAACGGTTGTACTCGGTGACGATAATGGTGCTGTTCGGCCCTGGCTGCAGCGGGCGCATGCCGATCGCCTGAGAAAGATCGATCACCGGCAGGGTCTGCCCACGCAAGTTGACGACACCACAGACAAACGGATGGCGCTGAGGCATCAGCGTCAACTTCGGCAGTTGAAGCACCTCTTGAACCTTGAACACGTTGATGGCGAACAACTGCCGACCTGCCAGCCGGAACATGAGGATTTCCAGGCGGTTCTCGCCTACCAGCTGCGTCCGTTGGTCTACCGTGTCGAGAATGCCAGCCATTAGAAGAACCCCTGTTTCGCAAATTAAATGCATTAACCGTATATCGGCCGTTTTTCGCCCAGCTTGACCCCTCAAATAAAATGCCGGGCACCCCATTGATGTCACTTTAGCATCATGCTTTACTGCGCTCATCCTCTTCATGCCCCTCCACGGGCACCTCAGACAGCATCAGGGAAACCCCTAGTAGCAATCGGGTGAGACCTGATGTTCGCAATATCCATTAGCCATTAATGTGACGCCATTCTCATTGCATGAATGGAGTCAGGCTTTTGTTTGCTATCGCTTGGTTGTGGCCAGCTTCTGCTCCGGCACTGCAAAACGTCCGCCGCCAGGTAGATTATCGGCACGTCGCCAACCTGCGCACTGCGGGAGCCGTATAATGCAAGACGACTCACCCAGCACGAGCGCGCTACAAGACTTTCTGATTGATGCCGAGGTTCTGCTGACCAAGACCCAGGAATGCCTGATGCACCTGGAACTGATCGGCAACGATCCGGATGCCATCGACTGCATGGTCGACACACTGGGTTCCCTGGCTAATCGCGCACAGGCCCACGACCAATCCGAGATTGCCGAATTCTGCCTTCAACTACGACTCTTGCTTGAGCCAGAGCGATACCGCAATCGTTTGCACGGTGAGGCGCTAACCGTGCTTTCGGACTGCCTGACACTGCTTTGCTGGCAACTGGAGTTGATTGATCCGCAAACCGGCATTCTCAGCCTGGATAACCAGGAGCAACTCGAGCTGATCGGTAACCTGACCAACACCCTGGACCCGCAAGAGGCGAGCCGCGCAGAATGAGCCGGGTCGCCCCATGCCAGTCGTTGTTTTTCAAGGCCAACTAGCCTCAACTAAAGTCAAACTAAGCCCGCGATAGAGCCGTTACCTGAACGGTGCAAGAAACACACTAAGCCATAACTTTGAGCGCGTTCGACTAGTTCCAGGTAAAGCGCTTAAATCCCACCCGACCTTGATGTAAGGGAAGGTATCTTTCCTGCACCAGTGATAGCGAAGTGCTACAATCCCTCAAAAGCGGAACGACCGTACCACCCAGTAAAATCTGACCATTCAGACACCTTCGGTACCCGCGACCAAATGTATGTGAAGTGCTAATATGCGTCACTGCGGTCGACACACAGCATCGCAGTGCTTAATTCATGGCATTGCCTGTTGGTTGAAAGCGTGGCCACCATGCCAATGTAAAACCAACAATCAACAAGTTGTTTAAGGCAATACGACCAATACCTCTTGTTCGACCTTTGACAGGCTTTCAACAGCGATATATTCAGTGGCTTCATTCCCTATGCTCCTACGCCTCATGACGTTCAAGCGCTGGTCACCCGGAGCCGCCCTATTACGCTGGTTGACCGCAGGGCTTTGCCTGAGCTCGATTGCCGCAAACCTGTACCTGTACCTGCATTCGATACCCATGCCGGGCAGTTTGCTGGCACTGCAGGCCTTGGCCATGCTGTGCATTGCATGGCAATTGCTGCGAAGCGCGCGCTCAATCGCCTTGCGCCCGCAGGAACTTGCCGAGCGCATGCTGAAAGTGCAGGAAAGTGAGCGCCAACACCTGAGCCGCGAGTTGCACGACGATATCGGCCAGTTGCTGACCGCCGCCAAACTTCAAGCCGACTGGCTCTATCGTCGCCTGCCAGCTGAGCTGCAGGAACACTGCACAACCCTGCGCAAGACACTGGACGATACATTGGCCAATGTCCGCGATGTCTCAGCGATCCTCAATCCTCGGCAACTGACCAGTCTTGGCCTGGAAGCAAGCCTGCGCGCGCACCTGCTGCGCACGCTGGAAAACACCGATGTGCTGTGGAGCCTCGATTGCAGGCAACGCATGGACGGCATCCCGCAGGAAACCGCAATCGCCGCCTTTCGGATTACCCAAGAGGCCGTCACAAACATTTTGCGACACGCACGCGCCAGCAATCTGGTCGTCTGTATTCAGCGCCTGCCTGAAGGCCTGTCGCTCTCGATCACCGATGACGGCCAAGGTTTCCTGGCCACAGACAACCCTGCCGAGGGCGGCCAGCGCGGCTTGGCCGGCATGCTCGAACGCGTGAACCTGCTGGGCGGCAGCCTTTCGGTAGACAGCCAGCCCGGCCACGGCACAAAGATCCAGGCATTGTTCCCATGGGCACCACGAACCCTCGAACGCGCCAATGCAAGTAAGACCCCATGACCTGTAAATTACTGCTAGTAGATGACCATTCACTGATTCGAGCCGGCGTACGCGCACTGGTATCCGACATTCCGGGCTACACCGTGATAGGCGAAGCCAATGATGGCAACCAGTTGCCAGAACTGGTTCGGCGGCTTGACCCGGATATCGTCCTGCTGGATATCTCCATGCGCTCAACCAGCGGCCTTGACGCACTGGCACAGCTGCGCGCAACCGATAGCCGCTGCAAAGTCTTGATTCTGTCGATGCACACTGACCCTGAGCTGATCATGCGCGCCCTGGAAACCGGCGCCCACGGCTACCTGCTCAAAGACACCACTGCCACCGAGCTTGAACAAGCACTTGCCGCACTGCGTTGCGACGAACGCTACCTGAGCCCGGCCATTGCCCATACGGTCATCAATCAGGCATTGCTCAAAGCCAAGGCGAACAAGCCGGAAGCGGCCGATAATCACAACCTCACGGCACGCCAACTGGAAATTTTGCGGTTGATTGTGCGCGGGAAGTCCACCCGGGAGATTGCCAACGGCCTGGGCCTGAGTATTAAAACCGTAGAAACCCATCGCTCGCAGATCATGAAGCGCCTGCAGATTTACGACGTGGCCGGCCTGGTTCTGTTTGCCGTACGTGAGCAAATCATCAGCCTGGACGACTGAGCACTGAATACGCCTCGGGCAGACGCACTCGCAATGCCCCTCAGCAACACCGTGAGCCGCAGGCTTGCCACCCAAAGCGCCCTGCCATCCCGATTGAACGCCCCCTGCGTACGCCTGACACAGCCAGGCGCTAACATGCCCCCTTGTGCCAAGGTCTATCGACATTCCAGCTGCAACGTCACGCAGCACCGATATCGGCCTCGGCACAGCAAGAGCGGGGTACGATCAACGGTCGGAAAACACCCGCATTCATGGAAATGCCATTGAAAGCGTGCCGCCTAACGTGCATTATTCGACAAAATATTGGCAATCAAGGACGACGCCGGTGAAAAAAGTCGGTTTATTGACTCATTGTGCAAGCGCCTGCCAGGTACCTGTTCCTTCCTGTCGCGCTGCACGATCGCAGCGCCCTTGCTTCGAGGCTATGTGAGATGAGTGTACTGATTCCCTGCATCATCGCTGGCGGCGCTGGCACAAGGCTCTGGCCGGTTTCCCGCGAAGCCATGCCCAAGCCATTCATGCGCATGCCAGATGGTCAGAGCCTGCTACAGAAGACCTTCATCCGGGCCAGCAACCTGAAAGATGTCGAGCGGGTGTTGACCGTGACCAACCGCGATGTTTTCTTCCGCACCCTGGATGAGTACCGGGCACTGAACCAGGCCCGCGTCGCACTGGACTTCATTCTCGAGCCTTGTGGCCGCAACACCGCGCCCGCCATTGCCGCCGCCGCCCTGCATTGCGCACGCCACTACGGTGAGGACGCGCATCTGCTGGTACTGCCAGCCGACCATCTGATCAGTGATCTGCAGGCCTTCGAAACCGCCGTTGGACATGCCAGGGAACTGGCCGAACAGCACTGGCTAACCACGTTCGGCCTGGTCCCCAGCCGCCCGGAAACCGGCTTTGGCTATATCGAGAAGGGCCAGCCGCTGGGCGCTCACGGCCATCAGGTTGCGCGCTTCGTTGAAAAGCCTGACGCAGCCACCGCACAACGCTACCTGGACGAAGGCCAGCACCTGTGGAACGCCGGCATGTTCTGCATGCGTGTGGATGCCATCCTGCACGAACTGGAGGTGCATGCACCGCAGTTGCTCGCAGCCGTAAGCGCATGCCTGGAACGCAGCCAGAGCAAAACCGGTCACGGTGAGTTGCAACTGGAACTGGATGCTGACAGTTTTGCGCAAGTCCCGGACATCTCCATCGACTACGCAGTGATGGAGCCCTCAAAACGGGTCGCGGTACTTCCCAGCGAACTGGGCTGGAGCGATATCGGATGCTGGCAAGCCGTACGCGAACTGAAGGAAAGCGATCACAACGGCAACCAATGCAACGGCGAGACCGTACTTCACGACGTGAGCAACTGCTACATCGATTCGCCTCGCCGCCTGGTCGGAGGCCTTGGCCTGGACAACCTGATCATCATTGATACGCCCGATGCGTTGCTGATCGCGGACGCGCAGCGCAGTCAGGAGGTCAAGTTGATCGCCCAGGAGCTCAAGCGCCAGGGCCATGACGCCTATCGCCTCCACCGCACCGTGACACGTCCTTGGGGCACCTACACCGTGCTGGAGGAAGGCCCGCGCTTCAAGATCAAGCGCATCATGGTTCGCCCGGAAGCGTCGCTGTCGCTGCAGATGCACCATCACCGCAGTGAACACTGGATCGTGGTCAGCGGAATGGCGATGGTGACCAACGGCGAAGAAGAATTTTTGCTCGACACCAATGAGTCAACCTTCATCAAACCCGGCTGCACCCATCGCCTGCGCAATCCGGGGGTCATCGATCTGGTGATGATCGAAGTACAAAGTGGCGAATATTTGGGCGAGGACGACATCGTACGCTTTACTGATATCTACGGACGCGCCCCAGAGCCGATCATCGGCTGACTCAGGCCGGCGCGCCTTTCATATCGGCCAGCGTTACCCGCCCGGCGATAGAGGAAAGGGTTCATGCGCGTACTCTGGACACTGCCCAACCTGCCCTGGCCAACCACCAGCGGTGGCAAGACCCGGCAATACAACCTGCTACGCGGTCTGGCCCAACGGGGCCACCGCATCACCTTGTTGGTGCAATCGAAGGTTCCTCTCGGGGACGCGGCACGGCAAGCGCTCGAACCCTGGGTCGAGCGCTTGATCGTACTGCCCAGGCGCCCGCTGCGCAGCCCGCTCAACCTGCTCGCAGCGTTCTATGTCAGCTACCCGATGCGGGCCAGTATCAACGGCCTGGCGCCCCACCTGCGGCATTGCTTCGAGCACTTGCTGCAAGAACACTGGGACGTGATACAGATTGAGCACAGCTACAGTTTTCAACCCTTCGAAAAAGCCCTGCAATCGAGCGGACTGCCATTCATTGTCAGTGAGCACACCGTCGAATCCATTGCCGGTGCCGCCCGCCAGGACCGACTGCCCTTGTGGCTGCGCCCTTTCAATACCTTCGACCGTTGGCGCTACCGGTACTGGGAAACACGGGTACTGCGCCAGGCCAGCGAAGTGATTGCGGTCAGTGAAGACGACGCCGGCCTGATCAGCCGAATGACTGGCCGCCCCGCCCATGTGGTCATCAATGGCGTCGACTGCGAGTACTACCAGTCTGTGAGCCCGGCACTGCACAGCCAACGCCTGTTGTTTGTCGGCAATTTCGAGTACGGCGCCAACCTCAATGCCATCGAATGGGCCCTCGACGACATCATGCCGAAAGTCTGGCTGAGCAACCCGGCGGTTCGCGTGGCAATCGCGGGCCATGCCCTGCCGGAACAATTGAAACTGCACTGGAATGACCCGCGTATCGAGTGGGTCGGCTACCTGCCCGACCTGCGCGACATACAACGTCACTCGGCGATTTTCCTCGCCCCGCTGCGCCATAAAGGTGGCTGCAAGGTCAAGGTGCTGGAAGCCATGGCGGCCGGCCTGCCCGTAGTCACTACACGCGATGGCGTCGCCGGCCTGACCGTAAACAATGGCGAACACTACCTGGGCAGCGACGACAGCGATGGCCTGGCCTTGATGATCACCCAACTGCTCAACCAACCTTGGCGCATGCAACAGCTGTCGGACGCTGCTCGCCAGTTCGTCAGTACAACGCACGACTGGAGCGTTGCAGCGGCACAACTTGAGGCAGTACACGCGCGCCTCAGCGCGCTACCCAGGGCACACGGCCCCCACCTGGACAGCGAACTGCTGAGTCGCTCAGCCGAGTAGCTCGCTCAACGGGATGAACTGCAGCATGTCGCCTGGCACAAGCGTCTGACCCTCACGAACCTCGACCAGCCCCTCTGCCCAGGCGGCACTGCGCAGCACGCCAGAACTCTGGTTTTTGTAGATCCGCGCCTGCCCGTGCTCCATTCGCCCACGCAAGTATTCCCGGCGACTGCCGGCCTTGGGCCATTCAAAGCCGGCTGGCACGGCAAACTGCAGAGGCGCGACGTCCTGAACACCCTGGCGGCGCAACAGGTAGGGACGGGTCAACAGGCCGAAGGTCACCAGCGTCGATGCAGGGTTACCGGGCAGCCCGACCACCGGCACACCACGGTAATGCCCAAAGGTCAGCGGCTTGCCTGGTTTGATCCCCAGCTTCCAGAGCCCCAACTCGCCTTCCTCGCGCAAGGCGATACCCAGGTAGTCGGCTTCACCGACCGAAACACCGCCGGTAGAGAGGATCAAGTCGACGTCAGAGAGACGTCCCAGGCATTCGCGGGTCTTCTGCAGGTCATCCTCAAGAATGCCGACGTCGACCACTTCACAACCCAAACGCTGCAACCAGGCCGCCAGCAGCCGTCGATTGCTGTTGTAGATCTGCCCGGGGCCCAACGGCAAGCCAGGCTCAACCAACTCATCCCCGGTGGACAGCAACGCCACTCGCACGCGCCGAACCACCGTCAGCTCAGCGCAGCCCAATGAGGCTGCCAAGCCCAACTCGATAGGCCCCAGGCGTGTGCCGGCAGCCAGCACCTGCTCACCGGCGCGTGTTTCCTGGCCTTGAGGACGAATGTTCTGACCAACGCGCAACGGCTGGGTGAAGCGTACCCGCTGATCGGCCAGAACCTCGGTATTTTCCTGCATTTCCACACAATCGGCGCCCGCCGGCATTGGCGCACCGGTAAAGATACGCGCACATGTGCCGGGCTCCAGTGGTGCGGGCGCATGACCGGCAAATATCCGCTGGCTCACCACCAGCGGCTCACCCTGCCAATCGGCCAGGCGCAAGGCATAACCGTCCATGGCGCTGTTCGGCCACGGCGGCAGGTCCAGGCTGGCAACCAGTTCACGGGCCAGTACGCGGCCTTCAGCCTCAGCCAGGCAGACCTGTTCATACTCACGAACTGGCGTGCTATCGGCCAACGCCAGCAGGCGCTCAAGGGCCTGCTCGACGGACATCAGCGGCTTCACCGCCGCGGCCTCAGCCACGGCTCTGGCAGGGTTCGGCCTGCTTGAGGTGGGTTACAAAATTGCACGGGCGATGACGGGCATCCAACTGCTCGGCCAGGATGCCGTCCCAGCCGGTACGGCATGCATTGGTCGAACCCGGCAGGCAACACACCAGCGTGCCATTGGCCAGGCCCGCAAGCGCACGCGACTGTATGGTGGAGGTGCCGATATCGGCCAACGAAATGTGCCGGAACAGCTCACCAAAACCATCGACCTGCTTGTCCAGCAAGCACGTCACCGCTTCGGGCGTGCTGTCGCGCCCGGTAAACCCTGTACCACCGGTAATCAGCACCACTTGAATCTGCTCATCGGCAATCCAGGTCGCGACCTGAGCCCTGATTTTGTAGAGATCGTCCTTGAGCAATACACGCGCCGCAAGGGCGTGCCCGGCCGTCGTCAGGCGTTCGACGAACACCTCACCCGAGGTATCGGTTTCAAGCGTACGGGTATCACTGACGGTCAACACCGCGATGTTAAGCGGCACAAAAGGTACATCAGCCTTGGCTTTCATGGGACCTTGAATCCATTGGTAGGAACACATGCCCGGTGTTATATCACAGGCCACATCAACTCGCGCCCAGCACTACCCTGACCACGATCAGCCCCTGACAGCTATGCTTCAATCAACAAGGAACTTGCTGTAAAGGCATGCATCTCAAGAACCGTACAGCGTCCCATCCATGACTGGAGATACACGATGATCCAACGAATACTCCCAGCGTTCCTCCTCGCACTGGGCCTGGGCACCCTGGCAGGCTGCTCATCGCCAGCCGTGATCACCCTCAACGACGGACGCGAGATCCAGACCATCGACACGCCAACGTATGATGATGACTCCGGTTTCTACGAATTCGAGCAACTGGACGGCAAGCGCAACCGCGTCAACAAAGACCAGGTCCGCACGGTCCAAGACCTCTGAAACGGGGCGGCTCGCGTGCTGCGCCGATGGTCAGTGTCGATTGCCGGCATCGAAGAACACCCTCAGAATACGCGCCCTTTTCTCCTGTTTGAGGTTGTTTCACATGCGTAAGACTCTTGCCGCCATTACTCTGGGCCTGCTGTGCGCACAAGGCGCAGTGGCGGGCGATGGCACGACGGCAATCGGCGGCGGCCTGGGCGGCGTTCTGGGTAACGTTGTCGGGCAAAAACTGGGCGGCAGCACCGGTGCAGCCGTCGGTGCCGGCGTTGGCGGTGCAGCGGGCAGCGCAATGGCCGCGAAAAAGGGCAACAAAGCCGAGGCAGCCCTGGGTGGCGGCCTGGGGTCGGCAGGTGGCTCGCTGATTGGCGGCAAGCTCGGTGGTAGCACCGGCTCGGCCATCGGTGCAGGCCTGGGCGGTGCAGCCGGTGGTGCTCTGGGCAACAACCTGGCCGACGGCAACAAGAAGCGTCGCCACTGATTCAACGCCTGCGATGGCATCAGCAGGGTGCCCGCGGGTTCGCGGCGCCTGCATCGCTGGCAAGCCCCGCGCCAACAGCCTTGTGCGACCGTTGTTGGAGCAGGCTTGCCAATGATGTGCCTTACATCGCCGCCTGGGCAGGCGCTTCCTCAGGCAATACCGGTACGAAGTTCAGCTGCAAGCGCTCGCTGCTCCAGGCACGGGTCTTGTTGGTCAGCTCAAGGTTGTTGTTGAGCTTCTGGCCATAGGTTGGAATGATTTCCTTCAGCTTGGCCTGCCACTCAGGGGTCTTGATACGGTCCTTGAAGGTCTTCTCCAACACACTCAGCATGATCGGCGCAGCAGTCGAAGCACCAGGTGACGCACCCAGCAGTGCCGCGATGGTGCCGTCCTCGGACGCAACCACTTCGGTACCGAACTGCAGGATACCGCCGTGCACAGGGTCTTTCTTGATAACCTGAACCCGCTGACCGGCCTGAAGCAGTTTCCAGTCGTCGTTCCGGGCGTTCGGGAAATACTCACGCAGGGCTGCCATGCGGTCGTCGAAGCTCAGCATCAACTGGCCCATCAGGTAGGTGCTCAGGTCGATGTTGTCGATACCGGCGTGGGTCATTGGCATGATGTTGTGGCGGGTCAGCGCAGCGAACATGTCAAGTAACGAGCCATTCTTGAGGAACTTCGTCGAGAACGTGGCGAACGGACCGAACAGCAGCACTTCCTTGCCATCGATCAGTCGGGTGTCCAGGTGCGGAACCGACATCGGTGGCGCACCGACCGAAGCCTTGCCGTACAACTTGGCCTTGTGGCGGGCAACGATGTCCTGGTTGTCCGTCATCAGGAATTGACCGCCGACCGGGAAGCCTGCGTAGCCTTCGGCTTCAGGAATACCCGACTTCTGCAGCAACTTGAGCGCACCACCACCGGCACCAATGAAGACGAACCTGGCCTTGACGCTGGTTTCGACGCCTTTGTTGGCCAGGTCGGCAACGACCACGGTCCAGGTGTTGTCTGCATTGCGAACAATGTCGCGGACTTCATGCTGAACGTGCAGCTTGACGTTATCGTGTTGGGTCATCGACGCGAACAACTGGCGGGTAATCTCACCAAAGTTGACGTCGGTGCCGATCGGCATGCGTGTGGCTGCGATCTTCTGGTCGGCGGCACGGCCTTCCATGACCAGCGGCACCCACTGCTCGATCTGCTTGTGGTCTTCGGTGTATTCCATGCCACGGAACAACGAGCTGTGTTGCAGGGCAGCATGACGCTTCTTCAGGAACTCGACGTTCTTGTCGCCCCAGACGAAGCTCATGTGCGGCACATTGTTGATGAACGACTTAGGATTGTTCAGCACATTGCGCTCGACCTGATAGGCCCAGAACTGCTTGGAGATCTCGAACTGCTCATTGACCCCGACAGCCTTGCTGATATCGATCGTTCCGTCGGCACCTTCGCTGGTGTAGTTCAGTTCGCAGAACGCCGAGTGACCGGTACCGGCGTTGTTCCAGGCGTTGGAGCTTTCTTCGGCAACCTTGTCCATGCGCTCATAGATGTCGATGGACCATTCAGGCTCCAGCTCGTTGAGGTAGGTCCCAAGGCTTGCACTCATGATGCCGCCGCCGATCAGCAGCACGTCTACGGTTTTCTCGGGCTCATTGGGCTTGGAGCAACCGATGACGCTCAGGCACAAGAGCGTCAGCAGGATTTTTTTCATAGTTCAATCCAATTGAAGTGAAGTAATTGGCAATGACTGCTCGCCCCGTTGTGCACGCCCGATTTTTGTTTTTGCTCGCGCAGGCCAACGCAGAGGGCGACCCGGTACTCAGGCAGCAGGCCTGGACACCGGCGCGATGGCTGGCGGCTGGGGTTGTTCGATGGATCGGGGAACAGTCGTCACGCCGCGCGGTCATCTGAAGCGGCAACCGCCGGGTGCTTGCATGGCCTAAGCCAACGCCGCCTTAAAGCAGGAAGCGGGCCAACTGCACTTACACCAACGGCCAATGGCTAAAACGTGTCAGTCCGCGCATATTTGGTGGTTTTCATGGCGACAATCCGCCACATTGCCACGCCTCAGCGGCTGGCAAGTGGCGGATTTCCCCCGCCTGAGGCGATCAGGCGCTGAGGCGAGCGGTAACGGCGCCCAGTTGCCCGGACAGCTCGTGCAGGCGACCACCGGCCTGCTCGGTATGTTGCACCGCTTCCTGGTTGGCGGTCGCAATCCGCGTGATTTCCACCAGGTTGCGCGAGATATCATCGGCCACGCTGGTCTGCTCCTCCGCAGCCGTGGCGATCTGCCGGTTCATGTCGCGGATCGCTTCCACCGCCAAGGTGATGCGCTGAAGCATTTGCCCTGCACGTTGAACTTGCGCGGCCCCCTCCTCACTGCGCACCTGACCGCTCTCAATGGCCTTGACCGCCTCCATGGCGCCCGACTGTACAGCGCTGATGATCTGATTGATCTCGGCAATCGACGCGCCGGTGCGCTGAGCCAGGCTGCGCACTTCATCGGCAACAACCGCAAAACCACGGCCCGCTTCGCCGGCACGCGCCGCCTCAATGGCCGCGTTGAGTGCCAGCAGGTTAGTCTGCTCGGCGATACCGTGAATGACCTCCAGCACTTTGCCAATCCGCGCACTGTCGTGCTCCAGATTGCGAATAACACCTGCGGTACCGAGAATTTCCTGATTAACGGCGGCAATCGTATCGATCGTCGCCTGCATCACCTGCTCGCCTGCCTGGGCATTGTGATCTGCCTCGTCGGCGGCACGCGCCGCTTCAGCCGCATGGCGTGCGACCTCCTGCGCCGTGGCAGACATTTCATGCATGGCCGTCGCGACCTGATCGGTGCGCTGAAACTGGTCATCCGTGCCACGAGCCATGCCGCCGGCGATGGTCCGCAACTCGCCGCTGGCCGACTCAAGGTCTACTGCGTTGCTCTGCAGACGCCCAAAGGTATCGGCAAGGAAGTCACGCAAGGTATTGGCCGCTAACGCCAGGCGCCCAAGCTCATCCTGACGGTCACTGGCAACACGCGCATCGAAACGGCCATGACTGAGGTTCGCCACATACTCGATCAGCTTGCGGATTGGCTCGACAATGTTGCGGTTGACCAGCGACACGCTAAGCAGCCCCACGAGCACAGCCGAGCCGAACATGATCAACAACCCCAGCCAGACCGTGCGCTGCGCCGCTTCACTGATGTGTGTAGCGCGCGCCTTGGCATCAGCGCGCAACTGGCTGACCAACTCACTCATCTGCTCACTGGTTGCCCGGTCGACACCCTTTACCGCCTGATCGCCTGCAACAGGATCACCGCCTGCTGCCAAAAAGGCTTCACGCCCTTTGGCATAGGCCGCACCCAGTTGACGATGGCTGTCCTTGAGTTGCACAAGGCGCGCCTGGAGCTGAGAGGCCTGTGCGTTGCTGCTGATCAATTGCGCAAGAATGTCCTGCACTTGCTGCTCGCGTGCCTGGAACTGCTGCCAGTACTTGTCCAGTTCCGCAGGTTGCTTGCCACGCAGCAGGACATTTTTCCACTCCTGAACCTGGACCTTGAATTGCAAGTTGGCCTCATCGATCAGCTGCGAGGCCTGCAGCGGCCCATCGACCAACTCACCATATCCACGCACGCTGGCAGAGAGAAACTGGAAGCAGACCAGAGCAATCAGCAGCATTGCCAACACGCTTCCGCCAAGCAGAGCGAGGATTTGCATCCGTAGAGATTTACGCAGGAACATCGGGCAGGGTCTCACAACAAGGTAGAGGTGTGTGTACCAATGCAAGACGCGGAGACATCCTTATCTCCCTTGGCAAGCAGCCAGCATCAGCAAAAAAACGGTCATCCGTGACGGCCGGCAAGCATTCAAGTGCTACGCAACAACGGGTTACGATAGTCTCAGGGGATTACTACAGAAATGTGACAGGCGGTATTGAGGCTGTCATAAAAATGTAAAGACCGGACTTACACCTTGTTATCGGCTTCATGTGGCGTATCTGCAGCACTGAACTGCAACGCCGCCAGCCGGGCATACAGGGGGCTTTCGGCAATCAACTGCCGATGAGTGCCGACTGCCACCAGCCGGCCCTGATCGATGACTGCGATCCTGTCGGCGTGCTGCACGGTTGCCAGGCGGTGAGCGATCACCAGCGTGGTTCGTCCGGCCATCAACCCTGGCAAGGCTTGCTGGATCAAGTGCTCGCTCTGCGCGTCCAGCGCACTGGTCGCCTCGTCGAGCAAGAGGATCGGCGCATCCACCAAAAGCGCCCGGGCAATGGCCAAGCGCTGACGCTGACCACCGGAAAGCCCAAGCCCGGACTCGCCCAGGTGGGTTTGATAGCCTTGAGGCAACTGCAGGATGAACTCATGGGCGTAGGCACTGCGTGCAGCGGCCTCGACCTCGGCGCTGCTGGCATCGGCACGGCCGTAGCGGATATTGTCCTCGACCGTGCCGTAGAACAACGCCGGGTTTTGTGCGACCAGCGCGAAGTTTCGCCGCAAGTCCTGAGGGTCCAGTCGATCAACAGGCTGGCCGTCGAGCAGGATCTGCCCGGTTTGCGGATCGTAAAAGCGCAGCAGCAGATCAAACAGCGTTGATTTACCAGCACCCGACGGCCCGACCAACGCCAGGGTCTCGCCGGGCGCCACCACCAGGCTCAAATGATCAATGGCGGCCGAGTTCGGTCGCGACGGATAGGCAAAGCACACCTCACGCAGTTCCAACTGGCCGCTGACCCGCTCCGGCAGGTGCATCACGCCGTGCTCCGGCGAAACGAT
The DNA here is from genome assembly GCF_053629555.1 of Pseudomonas sp. HLS-6 TE3448. Taxonomy (NCBI): domain Bacteria; kingdom Pseudomonadati; phylum Pseudomonadota; class Gammaproteobacteria; order Pseudomonadales; family Pseudomonadaceae; genus Pseudomonas; species Pseudomonas sp. HLS-6 TE3448. Next base: position 4,840,028 of record NZ_JBRJIO010000001.1, read on the forward strand.
CTCACTGCGTGCGGCCAACAGCTCAGCAATACGTTCCGCCGCGCCCGCAGCACGCTGAAGCTCACCGATCACCTCACTCAAGGTGCCAAACGCACTGCCGACGATCAGGCTGTAAAAAACGAACGCAGCCAGCTCACCGCCGGAAATCCGCCCCGCGATCACGTCCATGCCACCCACCCAAAGCATCACCCCCACTGCACCGAGCACCAGCACAATGACCAGGGTAATCAGCCAGGCGCGCTGCAGAATGCGTTTGCGCGCGGTGTCGAACGCCGCTTCGACCGTCACAGCAAAACGACGCTGGTCGCTGGCCTGATGGTTGTAGGCCTGCACGGTCTTGATTTGCCCCAGGGTTTCGGCCACATAACTGCCAACATCCGCTACCCGGTCCTGGCTCTGACGCGACAGGCTACGCACCCGCCGACCGAAAACCAGAATCGGCACCAGCACCAGGGGCAACGCCAACACCACAATGCTGGTCAGCTTCGGGTTGGTCACGAACAGCAGCACAATGCCACCCACCACCATCAAGGCATTGCGCAGAAACAACGAAAGTGAAGAACCGATCACCGATTGCAGCAACGTTGTATCGGCGGTCAGCCGCGACTGAATTTCTGAACTGCGGTTGCTCTCGAAAAAACCGGGGTGCAGGTAGACCAAGTGATCAAACACCTGCTGACGAATATCAGCAACAACACGCTCGCCGATCCACGACACCAGGTAGAAGCGCGTAAAGGTGCCAACCGCAAGGGCCAGCACCAGCAACAAGAACAAGCCGATAGACTGATTAAGCAATGTTGGCGACTGCGTCATGAAGCCCTGGTCAACCATCAAGCGAATCCCCTGCCCCATCGACAGAGTAATCGCCGCCGTCAGCACCAGCGCGACCAGCGCGGCGAATGCCTGTTTTCGATACGGGCGGATAAAACGCCATGCCAGTTGAATGGCTTGGCGTTGCCGGGAAGACACACGGAGGATCATGACAATGCCACTTTCAGTCGATTTGCAGCAGCCTACACCCGAGCAGCAGCATGAGCACAGCACTTAAGCCGCATCCCTGCAGTGCCTAGTAGATTTCGTTCTAAAGTGCTACTGGCAGTTTGTATGGCTTTCTGGTGGACTTGGCACAAGCGCGGCGACTCGCGAAGGACCTTGTCACACGGCGGTCATCGCGCCTATCTAGGCTGAGCTTGCAACCTGATGAGGAGACAGGATATGAGCTTGCAGAACAGCAGCACATGGCAACAAGCGTCGCCCCACGCCAACCCGGCCTGCGGCGCGATCATTGATGCTCAGGGTCGTGAAATCCCGATCACCGAGCAGATGATCCAGAAGGCTTGCCAGGACCTGGAAAAGAGCCGGGAACAAACCGCCAAAAAAGCCTGATCGGTACCGACTTCCTGAACCCGGCGCCAGCGCCGGGTTTTTATTGCCTGCCGTTCAGACCTGCACAGCCCCCAGCGCTGCGATCATCTGCCGCAAGGCTGGCGATTCGCCATTGACCTTTACGGCAAGGCCTTCGATTTCACGACGCGCCGGGTACTGCTTGCGCAAGAGGTCGAAGGCTGCTCGCTGCTTACCCGGGTCACGGCTAAGGCTACGGCGAAAATCTGCATCGTCACGGCGCGGGTCATACACGGCTCGGCACAGCGTGGCCAAGGCCCAGGCCGGATCGGTTTCGGCTTCAAGGCTCAGTTGCGCCAGCCATGGCCGTGGCAACAGATCGACCAGTTTCACCTGCTCGGGCTCGCCTCGCCAGGCGCAGAATGCCTGATAGATCTGCGCGGTACCGCGCTGCTTGCCATCCAGGCTGTAGCCCGCAATGTGCGGCGTGGCCAGTACACACAGGTCGGCAAGTGCCAGATCAACCTGTGGTTCGCCTTCCCAGACATCCAGCACGGCCTGGACATCGTCACGGGCGAGCAACAGCTCACGCAGGGCGCTGTTATCCACCACGGGCCCTCGGCTGGCGTTGATCAGCCAGGCACCTGGCCGCAGGCGCGCCAGTCGCTCGCGATCGAGCAGATGCCAGGTTGCGTGCTCTCCGCTACGGGTCAGCGGCGTGTGCAGGCTGATCACGTCGCACTCGGTGAGAATACGCTCCAGGCCGACATAATCCCCGCCCTCGCGAGCCTGCCGCGGCGGATCACAGACCAGCACCGACCAACCCAGCCCGCGCAGCACCTCGACCAGCCGACGTCCGACTTCACCAGCCCCCACCACACCATAGGTACGCTTGGCCAGATCAACGCCATCCAGTTCGCCCAGCGTCAGCAGGCTTCCCAGTACATAGTCCACGACGCCGCGGGCATTGCAGCCGGGTGCACTGGACCAGCGAATGCCTGCCTGCTCGAAATAGTCCAGGTCGAGGTGGTCCGTACCAATGGTGCAGGTACCGACAAAACGCACCTTGCTGCCTTCAAGCAAGGCCCGATCAACCTGAGTCACCGAACGCACCAGCAGGACGTCGGCGTCCCGCACACAGGCGCTGTCGATGGCTCGCCCCGGGTAACGGCGAATTTCACCGAAGCCGGCAAAAAAAGCATCGAGCAGCGGAATATTTTCGTCGGCAACAATAAGCATGGCGATCTCCTGTCGGGGAGCGCAGTTTAGGCGCATCGGCCCCGGCCAATCCAGTCACAGGTTATTTCCTGACCGATCCGTCAACGGTTAGACTAAGCAATTTTCCACACCATCAATGGGGACACCTGCCTTGTGACACTCATGACCACCGACACCACCCCGCTCTCCCGCCCCGCTCGTGTTCGCGCCGAATTGAGCACCCTGATGCGCCTGGCCACCCCCATCATCATCGCGCAACTGGCAACGACCGCCATGGGCTTCGTCGATGCGGTGATGGCCGGGCGGGTCGGCCCGCGGGACCTTGCCGCCGTAGCGCTGGGCAACTCCATCTGGGTGCCGGTGTTTCTATTGATGACCGGCATTCTGCTGGCGACCACGCCCAAGGTTGCCCAGCGCTTCGGCGCCGGCCAGCCTGCCGAGATTGGCCCGTTGGTGCGCCAGGCACTGTGGCTGGCACTGGCGGTCGGAATTGCCGCCAGCCTTTTGCTGATCAGTGCCGAGCCAATCCTGCACGTGATGAAGGTCGACCCGGAGTTGATCGCGCCCTGCATGGGTTATCTGAAAGGCATCGCTTTCGGCCTGCCGGCCGTAGGCATCTACTTTGTGTTGCGCTGCTGCAGCGACGGCCAGGGGCTCACACGCCCGAGCATGGTGCTGGGGCTTGCCGGGCTCATGCTGAATATCCCGTTGAACTACATCTTCATCTATGGCCACCTGGGCCTGCCGGCCATGGGCGGTGTCGGCTGCGGCTGGGCCAGCGGCATCGTCATGTGGTTCATGGCCCTGTGCATGGCGGTCTGGATCGCCCGGGCGCCGGTCTATCGCCCAAGCGAGGTATTTACCCGCTTCGACTGGCCGCAGTGGGCCCTGATCAAACGCCTGCTCAGTATCGGCCTGCCAATCGGCATCGCAGTATTTGCAGAATCGAGCATCTTTGCGGTGATTGCCCTGCTGATCGGCAGCCTCGGCTCAACCGTGGTTGCCGGGCACCAGATTGCCCTCAACGTCAGCTCCCTGGTGTTCATGATCCCCTACTCGCTGGGCATGGCCGTCACCGTGCGGGTCGGCCAGGCCATCGGCGCCGGCGAGCCACGCCAGGCGCGTTTTGCTGCGGGCGTCGGCATGGCCACGGCGCTGGCCTACGCCTGCTTTTCAGCAAGCCTGATGCTGCTGATGCGCGAACCCATTGCCTCGATCTACACCGCCGACAGCGCAGTCATCCAGATTGCCTCGATGCTGATCGTCTACTCGGCGCTGTTCCAGTTCTCCGACGCGGTCCAGGTCACTGCCGCCGGTGCACTGCGTGGTTATCAGGACACGCGAGTCACCATGATCCTGACCCTGTTCGCGTACTGGGGCATTGGCCTGCCGGTGGGTTACCTGCTCGGCCTGACCGACTGGCTGGGCACGGCCAGCGGGCCAAGCGGCCTCTGGGAAGGCCTGATTGTCGGCTTGACCTGCGCCGCATTGATGCTCTCGGTGCGCCTGGTGCGCAGTGCACGCAAACGCATCCGGCAGGCAGCGGCTTAATCGAGCTTCTTGCGGATCCAGTACAGGTAAGTACCCGACAGCTCCTGCTGCTCGACCAGTTCATGGCCGAGGAACACGCAGAACTTGGGAATATCGCGACGGGTCGAAGGGTCTGTCGCGATGACCTTGAGCAGGCCACCCGCGCCAAGATCGCGCACGTACTGATGCAGCATCATCACAGGCTCAGGGCAGTTCAGACCGCTGGCATCAAGGACCGCATCGGCGGTCAGGGTAGAATCGGTGTCAGTCATGCTTTTCTCCGAAGACTAGGTAACAACTGTCTTGCACTGCCTGGCTGGGCCAGTGCGACGTGCAACAGCCTCAACGTGGTTTCATATCCAGTCGGCGCAGATGGCAGGTGACCTCTTCACGGTCGTGATACAGCTGCTTGCAGCCAATCGATACCTTGACCTTGCGCGCCTTGAAGCCTTCTTCGATGCGCTCCAGCAAACGCCGAACCTCGGCATAGCGCTGCTTCATCGGCAATTTCAGGTTGACCACCGCTTCGCGGCACAGGCCCTCGCCCAGCCAGGTTTCCAGCAGTGCTGCACTACGCGCCGGCTTCTCGACGATGTCACAGACCATCCAGTCTACGGTCTGCTTGGGCTTGTAGGTAAAACCATCGGCCATCAAGTGCTGGACCAGCCCGGTATCCATCAAGCTTTCAGCCATTGGCCCATTGTCGATAGCCGTCACCAGCATACCGCGCTTGACCAGTTGATAGGTCCAGCCACCCGGTGCGGCACCCAGGTCGACCCCGGTCATGTCTTCAGACAGGCGCTGCGGCCATTGATCGCGTGGAATAAAGTGGTGCCAGGCTTCTTCCAGCTTCAGGGTTGAGCGGCTTGGGGCTTCACGCGGGAATTTCAGCCGCGGGATCCCCATCGGCCACATGGCCGAATTGTCCGCCGCTGCCAACCCGACAAACACCCGCCGGCCACTGACAAAGGTCAGCAGCAAGCGCGGCTTGGCAGCGTCGTCCACCAGCCGGCCAGCGTTGAGCAACGCCTTGCGCAGCGGCCCCTCGAACTTGCGGCAGAACGTCGACAGTTCCTTGCCGTCGTTACTGTCCATGACCTCCAGCCAGAGGCTGCCGCACACCGGGTACTCGGCCAGGGTCTCCAGCAGCACGCTGATCCGGTCGGTTTCAGGCAGTTCGACAAAACTGCCACGGGCCCATTGCCGAGGGAAAATCAACTGCGAGAAGCGCAGTTCACGCATCAACCGCTCGGCACCTTCGGCGTCGTTGCAAATGAACTCGGCGCACGCGCTTTGCGGTTTGGCCTTGGCATAACCGGCCACATTCAGCCGCGCGGCATGCTCGGCGATTTCGGAACAGACTTCGCCCTCGAAACCGGGTCGGCAATGCATAAACAGGGTATTCATCAATCACTCCAGGACGGTCGGCAGCACACGCAGCAGACCCTGGCCGAGCGCACGGCGCAACGGCGGCAAATCGGCGAATGATAAAGGAGTTTAGGAACCAGTGACACGTCCCGCCGGTCCAGTATTTAGCCGGGCCCGGCAATCAGGTCTAACCTGACCCTTCAGCCAGGTCCGTGCGTTGCGGACCGACACCTTGACGGTGAGTTCGGCGACCGCAGGGCGATTGCCGATCACCGGCCCAGAAGGAGTTGACCCATGCCCTCGCTCGACAGCCTGAATACCCTCAAGACCCTGACGGTAGGCAACCGCCTCTATCACTATTACAGCCTGCCCGAGGCAGCCCGCAGCCTGGGCGACCTGAGCGCACTGCCCCTGTCGCTCAAGGTGCTGCTGGAAAACCTGTTGCGCTGGGAGGACGGCAAGACAGTCACCAGCAGCGACCTGTACGCCCTGGCCAAATGGCTTGAAAATCGCCGGTCCGACCGCGAAATCCAGTACCGCCCGGCGCGGGTACTGATGCAGGATTTCACCGGGGTACCCGCAGTGGTCGACCTGGCAGCCATGCGCGCTGCCATGGCCAAGGCCGGGGGAGACCCTCAGCGCATCAACCCGCTGTCACCGGTGGACCTGGTGATCGACCACTCAGTGATGGTCGACCGCTACGCCAGCCAGCAGGCTTTCAGTGAAAACGTCGACATCGAAATGCAGCGCAATGGCGAGCGCTATGCCTTTCTGCGCTGGGGGCAAAACGCGTTCGACAATTTCCGCGTGGTACCGCCAGGTACCGGCATTTGCCATCAGGTCAACCTCGAGTACCTGGGGCAGACCGTCTGGACCCGCGAGGAAGACGGCCGTACCTACGCCTTCCCCGACACACTGGTTGGCACTGATTCGCACACCACCATGATCAACGGCCTGGGCGTGCTGGGTTGGGGAGTGGGCGGCATCGAAGCAGAGGCAGCCATGCTCGGCCAGCCAATTTCCATGCTGATCCCCGAAGTGATCGGTTTCCAATTGACCGGCAAACTGCGCGAGGGCATCACGGCCACCGACCTGGTGTTGACCGTCACCCAGATGCTGCGCAAGAAAGGCGTGGTCGGCAAATTCGTTGAGTTCTATGGCGACGGCCTGGCCGACCTGCCTTTGGCAGACCGCGCCACGATCGCCAACATGGCCCCGGAATACGGTGCCACCTGCGGCTTCTTCCCGGTCGACGACATCACCCTGGATTACCTGCGCCTGTCGGGTCGGCCCGAGGCAACCGTGAAACGGGTCGAGGCCTATTGCAAAGCGCAAGGCCTATGGCGCCCGCCCGGCCATGCGCCCGCCTTTACCGACACCCTGGCACTGGACCTGAACAGCGTCGAAGCCAGCCTTGCAGGCCCGAAACGCCCGCAGGACCGCGTGGCGCTTTCGCAGGTCCGCCAAGCCTTCGATGACTTCATGAGCCTGCAACCCAAGGCGAGCGCGCGTAATGGCGGGGTGACTACTGGCAGCGATTATCCGGCTCTGCAAGAGGGGGCGGTGGTCATCGCCGCCATAACCTCCTGCACCAACACCTCCAACCCCAGCGTAATGATGGCTGCCGGGCTGGTGGCCAAAAAAGCCGTGGAGAAAGGCTTGCAACGCAAACCCTGGGTGAAGAGCTCGCTGGCACCCGGCTCAAAAGTGGTGACCGACTATTACCAGGCAGCAGGCCTGACCCCCTACCTGAACGACCTTGGCTTCGACCTGGTGGGCTATGGCTGTACCACCTGCATCGGTAACTCCGGCCCTCTGGACGCGCCCGTCGAAAAGGCGATCACCGAGCATGACCTGACCGTAGCGTCGGTACTCTCCGGCAACCGCAACTTTGAAGGCCGTGTGCACCCTATGGTGAAAACCAACTGGTTGGCTTCGCCGCCGCTGGTGGTGGCCTACGCCCTGGCCGGCAGCGTACGTATCGACCTGAGCAAAGAACCGCTGGGCACTGGCCGGGACGGCCAACCCGTCTACCTGCGCGACATCTGGCCCAGCCAACAGGAAATTGCCATGGCCGTGGCCTGCGTAGATACGGCGATGTTCCATAAAGAGTATGCCGAAGTCTTTGCAGGAGATGCCCAATGGCAAGCCATCGAGGTACCGCAGGCTGCCACCTACGCGTGGCAGAACGACTCGACCTATATTCAGCACCCACCGTTCTTCGATGACATCACTGGCCCGCTGCCACAGATTCAAGACATTCACGGCGCACGCATCCTGGCATTGCTGGGTGACTCGGTGACCACCGACCATATCTCGCCAGCCGGCAACATCAAGGCTGACAGCCCGGCCGGGCGTTACCTGCGCGACAAGGGCGTGGCCCCGCCGGACTTCAACTCCTACGGCTCACGTCGCGGCAACCATGAAGTGATGATGCGCGGCACCTTCGCCAATATCCGTATCCGCAACGAAATGCTCGGTGGCGAAGAAGGCGGCAACACCGTGCATATTCCCAGCGGCGAGAAACTGTCGATCTACGATGCCGCCATGCGCTACCGCACCGACGGCACGCCACTGGTGGTGATCGCTGGCCAAGAGTATGGCACCGGGTCCAGCCGCGACTGGGCTGCCAAGGGCACCAATCTGCTGGGCGTCAAAGCGGTACTGGCGGAAAGCTTCGAGCGTATCCACCGCTCCAACCTGGTGGGCATGGGTGTACTGCCCCTGCAATTCAGGCCCGGACAAAATCGCAAGACCCTGGCCTTCAAGGGGGATGAGCGTATCGATATCCTTGGCCTGAGCGGGGCCTTCCTTTCACCGGGAATGGCGCTGCGCCTGCGTATCACCCGGGACAACGGTCGCGAGGATAGCCTGGAGGTCTTGTGCCGCATCGACACCCTGAACGAAGTGGAGTACTTCAAGGCAGGCGGCATCCTGCACTACGTGCTGCGGCAGTTGATCGCCGGCAAGGGGACCTGATGGATGGCCCTGCGGCCATCGTCGTTGCCCCGTAAAAAGGCGTGTCTTTTACCGTGCGGTTCAAGTCCAACATCGCGGACTTCACCGTAAGGTAATCGATATGCCATCACCTCGTGGGGTTGCCCTTGCCCTGCTCTGCCTCGGTTACGCCTTCGCGCTGAGCCAGGGCCAACTGACACGTGCCGCCCTACCCGGGTTAATCCTGCTGCTGTGTGCGGCAGCGCTTGTGCAACGACCTCGCAGCAACGGGTTGAAGGCCTGCGGCCATGGGCTGTTCGTGCTGCTCGCGGCGGGGCTGGCCCTGCATTGGCTTCCAGGCTTCAACAGCGCCAAAGTCATCGACGCGCAACGCTTGAGTACCGACGCAGCACCCTACTCGATGTACCTGAACCTGGATAAGCCGCTGATCGCGTTCTGGATACTGCTGGCTTGCCCGTGGATGCTGGCCGGCACACGCAACACCTCCACCAGCGTCCCCATGATTGCAACCATGACCGCCATGACCGCCATGGCCTGCCTGGGCAGTGCACAATTGCTCGGCATGGTCGCCTGGGCACCGAAATGGCCAACACAGGGCTGGCTATGGCTGGCCAACAACCTGCTGCTGGTGAGCCTGACCGAAGAAGTGCTGTTTCGCGGGTACATTCAGGGTGGCCTGCAACACCTGCTCAGGCACCGTGAGCATGGCCAGCGCCTGGCGCTGCTGTTGGCCGCAGGCGTATTCGGCCTGGCCCACCTCGGTGGCGGTTGGCAATGGGTGGTACTGGCAAGCATTGCAGGCGCAGGTTACGGCCTGGTTTACCGCCATGGCGGGCTGCTGGCAGCAGTTGTCAGCCACTTCACCCTGAACCTGCTGCATTTCAGTTTGTTCACCTACCCAATGCTGAATAAATGAGCCAAAGTGTGAACGACTGGTCAGTTGCTGACTTTTATGTCAAAAGCATGAAAGAATGCTTGCAATTCTCTGAAAGCTGCAGCTTTTTCGCATAACTCAGGTCATGATTGAAAACCCTGCGCTCGATCAATGGCTGCAAAAATCGACTCAATAAAAACAACTCGCTGCCGATACCCCTCGAAAGCCTTCCGGATTGAACAGCTAATGCGTAATAACCAGCCGATTACCCAGCGCGAACGGACGTTTCCAGATCAACAACGTTTGATTTCGACTACCGATGCCAAAGGTCTGATTACCTACTGCAACGATGCCTTCGTCGAAATCAGCGGTTTCTCGCGAGAGGAGCTGTTGCGCGCCCCACACAACCTGGTTCGCCATCCGGACGTGCCGCCGGCGGTATTTGCTCACATGTGGGGCACCCTGAAACAGGGTCTGCCATGGATGGGTATCGTCAAGAACCGCTGCAAGAACGGTGATCACTACTGGGTCAACGCCTACGTGACTCCTGTTTTTGAAAACAATCAGGTCGTCGGCTACGAGTCCGTGCGGGTAAAACCGACGGCTGAACAAATACGCCGCGCCCAAGGGTTGTACGAGCGAATCAACCAGGGCAAGTCGGCTATTCCAAAGCGTGACAAGTGGCTGCCGGTGCTGCAGGACTGGCTACCGTTCATTCTGGTCAGCCAGATCGGTTTCCTGATCGGTAACTGGCTCGGCCATTCGTGGGGCTTTGCCCTGGCCGCTGGCTTGTCAGTGCCACTGGGCCTGATGGGCCTGACCTGGCAACAACGCGGCCTCAAGCGCCTGCTGCGTCTGGCCGAGCAGACCACCTCTGACCCGCTGATCGCCCAAATGTACAGCGACAGCCGTGGTGTTCAGGGCCGCCTGGAAATGGCCATGCTCAGCCAGGATGCACGCCTCAAGACCTGCCTGACCCGCCTACAGGACACCGCTGAACACCTGAACGAACAGGCGCGTCAATCCGACACCCTGGCGCATAACAGCTCCTCGGGGCTGGAGCGCCAACGCGTTGAAACCGAACAGGTCGCCGCTGCCGTCAACCAGATGGCCGCCACCACTCAAGAAGTGGCCAACCACGTTCAACGCACCGCCGATGCCACCCAGGAAGCCAATCGCCTGACTGGACGCGGCCGGGATATCGCCGGGGAAACCCGCGAGGCCATCCAGCGCCTGTCCCAGGCCGTCGGCGAAACCGGGCAGACCGTGACGCAACTGGCACGTGACAGTGACGAAATCGGCGGCGTGGTGGATGTGATCAAAGGCATCGCCGACCAGACCAACCTGCTGGCACTGAACGCTGCAATCGAGGCTGCCCGTGCCGGCGAAATGGGCCGTGGCTTCGCGGTCGTCGCGGATGAAGTTCGTCAACTGGCACAACGCACCAGCGAATCGACCGGCCAGATCCACGGGCTGATCGCCAAGCTGCAGCAAACTGCCAGCAACGCCGTACAGACCATGGAAGCGGGCCATCGTCAGGCCGAAGAAGGCGTGGCTCGGGTCATGGAAGCCGACCAGGCACTGCTGGGTATCAGCGAAGCGGTGGCCAACATCACCGACATGACCACCCAGATCGCTGCCGCCACCGAAGAGCAGACTGCCGTGGCCGATGAGATCAGCCGCAATATCAGCACCATTGCTCAACTGGCCGATCAAACCTCCGAGCAGGCCCAGCACTCTGCCCTGCTTAGCGAAGAGTTGACTCGCACCGCCACCAGCCAGTACTCGCTGGTCGAACGCTTCAACCGCTGAACCGGTCAGGCGCACAGCCACAAGGCTGTGCGCCGACACCCCACCTACCAGTCGAGCGTCAGCTCGCTCTCGAAGTAGCGCTCTTCACCACTTAACGGGTCCTTGAAACGCAGGCTATGCGCCAGCAGTTTCAGCGGCTTGCTGTAATCGTCGTCCTCGTGACGCACCTCGGGGTAGAAAGGATCGTTACAGATGCTCGCCCCCAGCGCAGTCATGTGCACGCGCAACTGATGCGTCTTGCCGGTCACTGGCGACAGGCCATACCGCCAGAACTCGCCATTTTTTTCCAACACGTCGGCCAGCGTCTCGCTGTTACTGACCCCGTCTACTTCCTGCATGCGGAAAAATGGCTCCCCGCTGACCAGGCGGCTTTTATGCACCAAGGGGAACGCCAGTGCGGGCAAGGCAGGGGCAATAGCCTGATAACGCTTGTCGATCTGCCGATTGGGAAACAATGATTGATAAGCGGAACGGCTCTGTGGATTGGCAGAAAACAGCACCAGGCCTGCGGTGTGCCGATCGATGCGATGCAACGGCACCAGGTTCGGGTTATCCAGACGACGGATCAGCCGCCGCAGCAGGGTCTGCTCGACATACTCGCCCGTGGGCGTTACCGGCAAGAAATGCGGTTTGTCGGCCACCACCAGGTGCTCATCCACATGCACCAGGGTTTCCTGCACGAGAATCGGTTTTTCGTTAGGTACTTCACGAAAGTAATGGATGCGCAGCCCCTGGCGATAGGGCAGGTCGACCGGGATCGGTGCACCCTGAGCATCCAGCACACGGCCCCGGGCAATACGGTCAAGCCATTGTTCACGTCCGATGGCCTTGAAGTGATCACACAGGCAGTCCAGTACCGTTAACCAGGCACCTGGAGGGAGACAGACGGTGCTGGCTTGATGCTGTGCCGGATCGAATGAAGCGAAGGCCATGGGAACACCCAGAGGATAATGGCCGACCATTATCCCGCATGGCACCCAGCTCAGCCAGCCTGAACCGCTGCCGCTTCGGTGAACTCCTTGAGCCAGCGCAGTACATCGACGGCGTCCCAGCGCGTAGGGTCATACAGCGCATACAGCAACCCCTGATAACCGACCACATCCAATGGGCGGTGATAGCCGGCACGCTGAAACAAGGCTTCTATTTCAGCGAAGCAGGTGTTGAAGTGCAGTTTGTTGAAGGGTGTCTTGCCCTCAAGCACAAGCCCGTCAAGGCGCAGTTCAAGCACCGCCTCACTGACCATCTCGACCGACATGCGATTGACGGTGTACTTCAGTTGTTCGACGTTGACCATGTTTCGAGTCCTTGGGCGTAACCGCCCGCAAATACTGTATCTATATACAGCATATTGAGTGACCTGCACGCCGTCAATGACAGCACCTCACTTACTGCAGGCCAGGCAGGTAACCGGTGCCCTTGCGAATCGTCAGGATCTGCCGGCGCTCGGCAGAGGCCGATAACCCCAGGTGCACCCAGCTGTCGAACTCCAGTATCAGTTGATCAAACGCCAGCGTGCTTTGCGCTATCAACTGCGCCAGCTCCAGCGGAGCCATGCCCGCAACACTGATGTCTGCCGCCAACCCCAGCCTGTGCGTACTCTTGGGCGAGCCACCCACTGCGCGATTGAGTGCGGGTGAACGGTAACCGCTGCTGACCAGCACGGGCCGACCAACCAGGCTGCGCACCTGCTCCAGCGTGGCGCAAAGGCGCTTGAGATTGAGCAAAGCCTCATCGTTCGGGGTGTTATCAATACCCAGGCGACTGGCGGTCCGAGACGCGGTCATCTCGGACAGGGTGAAGTGTTTGGAAAGGTTCATGGATGCCACTCCTTTGGCTGAATAGGTCACACACGCTGCCGCTCCCGAGGCAACGGAGTAGAGTGTGAACCCGTCCAGGCCCGGTGTGCGCCAGGAAAAAGCCACCGGGAAGAAACGACATCAGCGCAGAAAGGCGACGACCTGCTCGGCATCAAAAGGCCAATTCAACTCGGCACCGCTGTCGCAACGACGCAGCACGGGAATTCGCAGCCCATAACGCTCGACCTGCATCTCGTCCTCGGCAATATCCACCAGTTCGACCAACAGGCCATGCTCGACAAACGGCATCAACAGGGCTTCTGCCACTTCACACAAGTGACATCCCAGGGTGCCGAACAGCTGGCATTCAGGAAGCATTGACAGTTACCGATAAAAAGAATGAATGGGTATTTTAGGTCGAGGGTACAAGGCCGTCGAGGCACTTGCCCCACGCCATCCCTGACGCCTGCGATACTGATTCGAATCAAGGAGCCACGCAGCACCTGGCGCTATGCTTTTGTGTTTTTTTGCTGTTTTCGTACATGGAGTATGTTGTGTTTGCAAACCTGCTGATCATTCTGGCGTCATCGCTGGTCGTCATTGCCATCTTCCGCCGCGTACAGCTACCACCTGTGCTCGGCTATCTCTGCGTTGGCCTGTTCGTTGGCCCAACCGCGCTGGACTGGGTCAATGAAAGCGAAGAACTGCCAGACCTTGCCGAAATGGGCGTGGTATTCCTGCTGTTTTCCCTCGGCCTGGAATTTTCCCTGTCGAAAATGATGGCGCTGCGCAAAGTGGTGTTCGGCCTCGGCAGCCTGCAGGTCATTTGCTCCACATTTGTACTGGCCGGGCTACTCGCCCTGCTCGGCATGCCGACCAACGCAGCATTGCTGCTGGGGGGTGGCCTGGCGCTGTCGTCCACCGCGATCGTCAGCAAGGAGCTGACCAGCCTCGGGGAAATTTTCAGCAGCCACGGGCAGAACGCGATCGGTGTATTGCTGTTCCAGGATGTCGTGGCGGTTCTACTGCTGACCCTGGTACCGGTGTTTGCCGGGCAAAGCGGCCAGGCGTGGTACTTCGCACTGCCACTCACGCTGGGCAAGACGGTCATCCTCTTCGTCGGCCTGCTGATGGCCAGCCGCTGGTTGCTGCCCCGACTGTTCCACGAAGTGGCCAACTCTCATTCGGCGGAACTGTTCGTTCTGTTGGCGCTGGTCATCGTGCTGCTGACGGCCTGGCTGACACACCTGCTGGGCCTGTCTCCGGCACTGGGCGCGTTCCTGGCCGGCATGCTGCTGGGTGAAAGCCATTATCGCCATCAGATCGAGGCGGACATTCGCCCCTTCCGCGACATCCTGCTGGGGCTGTTTTTCGTCAGTATCGGCATGCTGATCGACCTGCAACTGTTCGCCAGCCATGGCCTGGAGATCCTCGCCTTGACCCTGGCCCTGCTGGTTATCAAGGGCGCGGTGGTGGCTGCCCTGGTTCGCGTTCGTGGCAGCGACAGCGAGACCGCATGGCGCAGCGGCCTGGCACTGGCCCAGGGCGGTGAATTCTGTTTCGCCCTCATGGCCCAGATGCAACACAACAAACTGCTGCCCGAGGCGCTCGGCGACCTGCTGCTGGCGGCAACGTTCTGCTCGATGCTGGTCACCCCCCTGCTGCTGCGCGCGGCGCCCTCTATCGCCGCACGCCTGCACCGCAAACCCAACCAGGAAGTTCAACTGGAAGAAATCGGCGCACAGAGCGCGGCCCTGAGCGGCCACGTACTGATTTGCGGTTATGGCCGGGTTGGCCAGTCGATCGGACGCTTCCTGCGCCAGGAGCAGCTCGCCTTCATCGCCCTGGATGACGACCCGGTGCGCGTGCAGGAAGCTGCAGCGGGCGAACACAACGTCCATTACGGGGACTCACGCCGCGGCGAACTGCTGGCGGCGATCGGCCTGGACCGGGCACGCCTGCTGGTCATTGCCGTGGACAAGACAGAAGTTGCCTTGAATGTGCTCAAGGCCGCACGCCAACTGAACCGTGACGTTCCAATTCTCGTGCGTACCCGCGATGACAGCCAACGCGAAGAACTACGCGCCGCTGGTGCCAACGCGGTGGTGCCGGAGCTGCTGGAGTCCAGCCTGATGCTGGCCTCCCATGCACTGGTCATGCTCGGCCTGCCGCAGGAGCAGGTGCAAAAGCGCGTCGACGAAGTACGTAGGACCCGCTATCGCCTGCTCCATGGTTTCTATCATGGTGCGCAAACCAGCCTGATCGACAGCGAAGGGCAACCCAAAGTGCTGCTGCACGCCGTGAGCCTGGGTGCCGACGCCTATGCCTGTGGCCGTCCGCTGGGCGAACTGGCCCTTGAGACACTGGGTGTCGAGCTGCAATCCGTGCAGCGCCAGGGTAACGATCTGAAACTCGATACCAGTACCTGCCTGCATGCGGGCGACGCCGTGGTGCTCAGCGGCCCGCTGGAAGCGATAGAAGCCTGCGAATCACTGCTGCTGGGCGGTCGCTAGTCGGACTCAGTCCTGGCTGGTGGCGCCGATCTTGTGGATCGACAAATCGGCGCCGTAATACTCCTGCTCCTGACTCAGGCGCAAGCCATGCACACGCTTGATCACACCGTACACGCTGAAACCACCAGCCAGCGCCACCAACACCCCCGCCAGGCTGCCAATCAACTGGCTGATCAGGCTGACACCGCCCAATCCACCCAAGGCACTCTGGCCAAAAATGCCACAGGCAATACCGCCCCAGACCCCGCAGACGCCGTGCAGTGGCCAGACACCCAATACATCATCAAGCTTCCAGCGGTTCTGCGCCGCGGTAAAACACCAGACAAACAGCGCACCGGCAATTGCACCGGTTGCCAGCGCACCAACGGGGTGCATGAGGTCCGAACCCGCACAGACAGCCACCAACCCGGCAAGCGGTCCGTTGTGCAGAAAACCAGGGTCGTTACGCCCCACCAGCAGCGCTGCCAACGTTCCACCAACCATCGCCATCAGCGAGTTGACCGCCACCAGGCCGCTGACGGCCTGCAAGGTCTGCGCACTCATGACGTTGAAGCCAAACCAGCCGACGATCAGAATCCACGACCCCAAGGCCAGAAACGGGATATTGGAGGGTGCAAAGGCCACCAGGCGTCCCTCACGGTAACGACCATGGCGCGGCCCCAGCAGCAACACTGCGGCCAACGCCAGCCAACCGCCCATGGCATGCACCACCACAGAGCCGGCAAAGTCATGGAAGCCAGCCCCGAAACGCGCTTGCAACCAGGCCTGGCCACCGAAATTGCCGTTCCAGACAACCCCCTCGAAAAAGGGATAGACAAAGGCAACGATCAGCGCGGTGGCGCACAACTGCGGCACAAAGCGTGCACGCTCGGCGATACCACCGGAAATAATCGCCGGGATCGCTGCCGCGAAGGTCAGCAGAAAGAAGAACTTGACCAATCCATAGCCATGATCGGCACCCAGCGTGGCAGCCGGATGCATGAAGCTGACACCATAGGAAATCCAGTAACCCACGAAGAAATAGGCCAAGGTCGAAATGGCGAAGTCACTGAGAATCTTCGACAAGGCGTTGACCTGATTCTTGTGCCGCACAGTTCCCACCTCAAGGAAGGCGAAGCCGGCATGCATGGCCAGGACCATCACGGCACCCAGCAAGATGAACAAGGTGTTGGAGCCATGAACCAGTGTGTCCACGGCGCTTTGCAAGTTTTCCATGTAAAGGCAGGCCTGCAAGGGGAGAAAAAGCACCAAAGCAGTTCGCACCCCCCTTGCGACGCCCCGATTTGGCGCACCCGCAAGGCCGAACGCACTACCTGCTTGAGTTTTTTCTGGGGTTTGTCTTGGATTGGGTTAAGGTTTATCCACCAGCCTCGGGCCTTGCGCCCAGATTCAGCGCAAGAACGAGCACGGATGCACCAAAGCACAGCAAAAGCTGTACCAGTGAACCTTTGATACCGCTGCACACTCGAACTATTCACATGCCTCTGAGGGAAACGCCCATGACCAGCAAAATGGCAAAGAATGCTCAAGAAACCCTGATGGCCGATTTCCAGACCCTGGTGCGTGACACCGAAAAACTGCTGGAACATACCGCGACACTGGCCGGCGACCAGGCGGATGAACTGCGCACCCAAATCCACGACAGCCTGCTGCGCGCCCGAGAAACCCTGAAATTGACCGAAGACTCTCTGCGCGAGCGCGGTCAGGCAGCCTTGGGCGCCACCGAGGAGTATGTACAAAGCAACCCATGGCGCTCGGTGGGTATCGCGGCGGGTGTCGGCCTCCTGATTGGCCTGCTGGCCAGCCGTCGCTGAGGCCCTGCGGTATGGAAACCGAAACAACCAACAACGGGCCGTCTTCCCGACGGCTCGGTGCCGCCGTCCTGGGCCTGCTGCACGGCCATGTGGAACTGTTCGGTATCGAGTTGCAGGAACAGAAAACGCGAAGCCTCGGCCTGCTGCTGCTGGCCGGGCTGGCCTTGGTGTTCACACTGCTGCTGCTGGGCGCATTGTCCGTGCTGGTACTGATCCTGCTCTGGGACAGCTACCGACTGGCCGGGATCATTGGCCTGTGTGTGTTCCATGGATTGGCGGCGCTGTTTTGCGGCTTGCGCCTGAAGGCGCTGATATCCGACGAGACCTCCCCCTTCAGTGCAACCCTTGAAGAACTGGCCAAAGACCGGGAGCGCCTGTTGCCATGAGCCTGTCCCAGCTACCCCACAAACCTAACCGCCATGACCTGCGCAAGGCGCTGGTGCGCTTGCAAATGGAAATGCACCGCCAGGAAATCCGCCAGGCCTCGGGTGAGCTGCTCGAGCCACTGACTCGCCTGAAAAAAATGACGGGCAACCTGCAGGATGGCCTGGGTATCAAACACGCGCCGCTCTGGGGGCTGGGCGCGGTTGTCGCCTTGGGTTTCCTCACCGGCAAGGGCGCCAGAAGCGGCAATCTTGCTCGCCTGATTCGCCTGGGCAGCAGCCTGATTCCCTTGATCAGGGTATTCATGCAGCCCCCCTCTGGAAGACCCTGAGCAAACTGGCTGCATTCTTGCAGCGTCGGCCAGCAGGCCTTGCACTGGCAAGGCCTCGTTGCCAACCCACTTCACCTGAGGAGCCGCCGTGTTCGACGGGCAACCGCTCGCCTGCTTTCAGCCCTTCATCGATACTGCCACAGGCCGTATCGCCGGCGTGGAAGCCCTTGGACGCTTGCGCCAAGCCGACGGCTCGCTGCAGAGCGTCGGCGCGCTGTTCAACGATCCTTCACTGCCCATAGACAACCTGCGCGAACTTGATCGGCAACTGCGTCAACATGCCCTGCGACAGTTCCATCTAGCCCCTGAGGACTGGTTTCTCAGCCTGAATATTTCCCCGCGCTGGGTCAGTGAGCTGGCGACCGGGCAACCGCTGCCAAGCTTGATGCAGTTAGAAAAAGAGGGTATCGATCCACAGCGGGTGGTGTTCGAGATCACCGAACTCAGTGGTGACCCGCAACGCCTGGCCGAGGTGGTCAAGCGCTATCGCCAAGCCGGTGCACGGATCGCCATTGATGATTTCGGCGCTGGCTACTCCCAATTGGACCGGGTGCTGGCGCTGCAGCCCGACATCCTCAAACTGGACATGCGCCTGTTTCAAGCCGCCGCTCGAGGCGGGCCCAGTAGCGAAGTGGTAAAAGCCCTCGCGCAGATGGCGGAAAAGACGGGCTGCTGGATCATCGCCGAAGGGGTCGAGACTGAAGCGGAGCTGAACTTCGCGCTCGAGTGCGGTGCACGCTTCGTCCAGGGGTTTCTGTTTGCACAGGCCGAACTCGACTTCTTCCCGGCCGAGGCTTTTGTCGAACGTTTTGCTCATCTGCGCCAACAGTACGTCCATGGCAAGCTTGACGAGCGCAAACGCTTGATGGACATGCGCCGCAAGCTGAGCACCCTGATGCCACAACTGCACGCCTGGGCCATGGCGAAGGCACCGCTCAAGCAGCTGCCACAGCTGGACGCCTACCCCTGGGTATTACGCTTTTTTCAATGTGACCGCCATGGTACCCAACTGACCCCGAATCTGGAGTGGCGGGAGCGTCGCTGGCATAGCGATGCCAGCTATCTGGGCCACAACTGGTCCTGGCGCCCCTACTTTTATCAACTGCTCGCTGAAGGCTGGGAAGAGCGTCGACTGATCCTCTCGACCACCTACCGCGATGCTACCAGCAACCAGTATTGCCTGACGGCAGGACAGTTTTTCGATGAAGGTCGACGCTTGTTGTTGATCGATGTCGACGCTGCCGGGCTATGAGACTTGCAGCCGAGCGCTCGACACAGGAAGCTAGGGCATGACTGCCTTGCACCTGACCTGGAGAAATGGCCTTGGATTGGCACACCCTGCTTACCCGCGAACGCCTTGGTAAAACCCTGCACAGCCCCGAAGAGCTCGGGCGTAGCCCGTTCCACAAAGACCATGACCGCATCATCTTCTCCGGCGCCTTCCGCCGCCTGGGGCGCAAGACCCAGGTCCACCCGGTGTCAAGCAACGACCATATCCACACCCGCCTGACCCACTCCCTGGAAGTCAGTTGCGTGGGCCGCTCACTGGGCATGCGTGTCGGGGAAACCCTGCGCGATAGCCTGCCCCAATGGTGTGAACCCAGTGACCTGGGCATGGTGGTTCAGTCGGCCTGCCTGGCCCATGACATTGGTAATCCACCGTTCGGCCATTCTGGCGAAGACGCCATACGCCACTGGTTTCAGCAAGCGGCCGGGCGCGGCTGGCTGGATGCAATGAGCGACGCCGAGCGTGCCGACTTCCTCAACTTTGAAGGCAATGCCCAGGGCTTTCGCGTGCTGACACAACTGGAATACCACCAGTTCGATGGCGGCACCCGTTTGACCTATGCAACGCTGGGCACCTACCTGAAATACCCGTGGACCGCGCGCCATGCCGACGCACTTGGCTACAAGAAGCACAAGTTCGGCTGTTATCAAAGCGAACTGCCGCTGCTTGAGCAGATCGCCCGAAAGCTGGGCCTGCCGCAACTGGAAGAACAGCGCTGGGCGCGCCATCCACTGGTCTACCTGATGGAGGCAGCAGACGACATCTGCTATGCCCTCATCGACCTTGAGGATGGCCTTGAGATGGAGTTGCTGGACTATGCCGAAGTCGAGTCGCTGTTGCTTGGCCTGGTCGGCGATGACCTACCGGAAACCTACCGCCAACTCGGCCCCGCTGATTCGCGTCGACGCAAACTGGCGATCCTGCGCGGCAAGGCCATCGAGCACCTCACCAACGCCGCGGCCCGTGCCTTTGTCGAGCAGCAACCCGCGCTGCTCGCCGGCACGCTGCAGGGGGATCTGGTCGAACATATGCACGGTCCGGCCAAGCGTTGCGTACTCCAGGCCAAGGACATGGCGCGCAAAAAAATCTTCCAGGACAAACGCAAGACACTGCATGAAATCGGCGCCTACACCACACTGGAAATCCTCCTCAACTCGTTCTGTGGTGCAGCCTTGGAACAGCATGGTGGGCGCACGCCCTCGTTCAAGCACCGTCGCATTCTCGACCTGCTCGGCAACAATGCGCCGAACCCGGCAGGCTCCCTGCACAACTCATTCATGCGCATGATCGACTTCATCGCCGGGATGACCGACAGCTATGCCAGCGAGATGGCGCGCGAAATGACCGGGCGTTCGAGCCTGGTCTGAGCCGACGCCCGCCCACAAGAGTCCTGCCCGTCAGGACTCTTGTACAGCAGAAGCTTACATACCAAATTAACTCGCTCTGTAAGAAACAACCTACAAATACAACAAATAACTTAAACAGTTCGTAAAACGCGCAACAAATTGATTAAAAAACAGCATTGACACAACAAGTATCGAGCTAAACGCGTAGTCCTACACTGTTTAAATTGTAGGAATTATCCCATATTGGCCACTCTCCCCCCTGTATGCCTGCGCACCGGTCTACATCTGAGCTAAGGTGCGCCCTCCTATTGGTTCCCACCGGAAGAGGCCTATGTATTCTGTTTTTATTGTTGATGATCACCCGGTCATACGTTTAGCCGTGCGCATGCTGTTGGAGAATGAAGGCTACCAGGTAGCCGGCGAATCGGATAACGGCGTAGATGCCATGCAAATGGTTCGAGAATGCCAGCCGGACCTTATTATTCTGGACATCAGCATCCCGAAACTCGACGGGTTGGAAGTGCTTTCACGCTTTCATGCCATGTCGCTCCCCTTCAAGATACTGGTGCTGACGGCCCAGTCCCCAACACTGTTTGCCATGCGCTGCATGCAGTCGGGCGCCAGCGGCTATGTGTGCAAGCAAGAAGACCTCAGCGAACTGCTCAGCGCCATAAAAGCGGTACTGTCGGGATACAACTACTTTCCTAGCCAAGCCCTTACTCACGCCCGGGACGCTGAAAACACCAACAACGAGATTGATCTCTTCAAACTCGTCAATGACCGGGAACTTATGGTGCTGCAACTCTTTGCCCAAGGCAGGAGTAACAAGGAAATTGCCAAAGGCATGTTTCTCAGTAACAAGACCGTGAGCACTTACAAGAAGCGCCTGATGCAAAAGCTCAGGGCAAACTCGCTGGTGGAATTGATTGAAATGGCAAAACGCAATGCACTGGTATGAAGAGCGCCATGGTGAAGCACTTCACTGCCGCATGCATGCTGGCGATATCCGCCTGTACCTGGCAGGCGGCAATGGCCGAGGTCGACCAACCGGGTCAGTATGCCCTGCTTAGCCGCTCGGGCCCGGTTCGGATCAACATCACCCTGACACCAGAGCAGACACAATGGCTCAATGACAAGCACGAACTGATACTGGGTACCTCAGCGCCGGATTACCCCCCGTTCGACATGACCGCCAGCGGCCGTGACTACGAGGGCCTGACGGCGGACTACGCCGGCTTGCTGAGCAATACGCTCGATATCCCGATTCGCGTCGAACGTTTCGCCAACCGAGAGGATGCCGTTCGCGCACTGACGGAGGGCAGGATCGATCTGCTGGGCAGCGCCAACGGCTACGAGGCCGGCGCACAGGGCGTCGTACTCTCACACCCCTACGCGATTGATCAACCGGTACTGGTCACCCGCGAAGACGAAAGCAGGCCACTCAACACCGGCCTGGCCAATCTGCGCTTGAGCATGGTTTACCATTACTTGCCATTGGACGAGGTACGCACCACCTACCCCAAAGCGACCACCCACACCTACGTGTCCTACCAGCACGCACTCAATGCCGTGGCGTTCGATCAGGCCGATGTTTTTCTCGGCGATACCATCTCGACACACTACATGATCAACCAGGGCTACTTGCAGAACGTCAAGATGGCCAACTTCGGCAAACACGAACCCGTGGGGTTCAGCTTTGCCCTGCGTAGCGACAACCAGATGCTGCTGGGGATGGTCAACGCAACACTCAGTGCGGTATCCAGCGCCACGCGGGAACGCATCTTCCAGCGCTGGAGCGCAGGCAGCGGGGTCTTGCTGAGCGACCGCAAACTGCAACTGTCCAAGCGCGAAGAGCGCTGGCTGGGTGAGCATCCCGTGGTACGCGTGGTGGTCAACGAAAACGCTGCACCGCTGACCTTCTTTGACAGTTCCGGCAATTTTCGCGGCATCGCCGCCGACCTGCTCGAACTGATTCGCTTGCGCACGGGGCTGCGCTTCGAGGTGCAACGCACCACGGGCATCAGCGACATGATCCACCGTATCGACAACAACAATGCCGATGTGATCGCCGCCATTTCGCCCAGCGCCGAGCGCGATGCCACGCTCGCGATCAGTCGGCCCTACCTGGAAAACTCCTATGTCCTGGTGACGCGCAAGGGATCGGATCAGCCAACCAGCCTGGAGCAATTGCAAGGCAAGCGGGTAGCACTGACCCGAGGCAGCACGGTCATCAACCTGCTGCGCCAACGTTTTCCAACGATTCAACTGGTCGAGACAGAAAGCACCTCAACGTCAACCTCGCTGCTCGCCCAAGGCCAGGTGGACGGTACGATCACGGCGTTGATCAATGCCAATTTCAGCATGGCCTCCGAGCCGGATCTGATCATTCGCTCGACGGTCGGCGCCGAGCCGTCAAACTTTTCGATGGCCACGGCCAAAGGCGCCCAGGAACTCAGTTCGATTCTCGACAAGGCCTTGTTGAGCATCACCCCCGAAGAGCTGGGCGTCATCAACAGCCGCTGGCGCGGCTACAGCGCCGGTGGTGACTCGTACTGGCGCAATCATCAGCGCCTGATCGTACAGATCATTCTCGGTACCGCTGCGCTACTGCTGCTATCGCTGGCCTGGAACGCCTGGATGCGTCGGCAGATCAAACAGCGTGAAGCGGCTGAGCGCGCCCTCAACGACCAGTTGGCCTTCATGCGTGCAATGGTCAACGGCACCCCACACCCCATCTATGTCCGGGATCGCCAGGGGCTGCTGCAAACCTGCAACGAAAGCTACCTGGAGGCGCTTGAGGCCAAAGCGGAAGCGGTGCTCGGCAAGCCGGTGCCATCCGGCGGAAAAGGTGGAAAGCGCCAGGCGCGAAAGATCCATGCGGACTACGAGATGGTCATGAAGCAGGGTACACCGCTGATCGGTGATCGCCCCCTGCTGCTCAAGGACCGGCAATTGACCATCTATCACTGGATCCTGCCGTACCGCGACTCGCTGGGTGAGGTTCAGGGCATCATCGGCGGCTGGATCGACATCAGCGAACGCCGCCAACTGATCGAAGACCTGCGCCTGGCGAAGAAACAGGCCGACGAGGCCAACCGTGCCAAGAGCACCTTCCTGGCCACCATGAGCCATGAAATCCGTACCCCCATGAATGCGGTGATCGGCATGCTTGAACTGGCGCTCAAACGCGCCGAAAAGGGTCAGCTCGACCAACTGGCCATCGAAGTCGCACACAACTCGGCGACCGACCTGCTGGCATTGATTGGTGACATTCTGGACATTGCCCGCATCGAATCCGGCCACCTGAGCCTGGCGCCGGAGCGCGTCAATCTGGCCGAACTGGTGGAGTCAGTAGGACGGGTGTTCGACGGGCTGGCTCGTCAGAAAGGCCTGCGCCTGAACATGGACATCGCCATCAATGCTCAACGCGATGTATTGCTCGACCCGCTTCGCTTCAAGCAGATCCTGTCCAACCTGGTCAGCAACGCCATCAAATTTACCGAACGTGGCCATGTCACTGTACATGCGTCCCTGTACCCGAACCCGGGTGCCAGCGGGCTGACCCTGGAAATGTCAGTGCAGGACACCGGCATCGGCATCAGCCAAAGCGACCAGCAACGCCTGTTCCATCCCTTTGCCCAAGTCTCCCCCGAGAGCCAGTTGGCCCGCAGTGGCACCGGCCTGGGCCTGGTGATCAGTCGCAACCTGTGTGAAATGATGGGTGGCCGGCTGATCCTTCACAGTCAACCGGGGCACGGTACCGATGTTCAGGTCAGCATGCCGCTGACCGGGCTTGAGGCCTGCACCGAAACCCAGGCACCGGAACCGGAAACACCCGCAGTGCCGGCGGAACTGAGCGTACTGGTCGTCGACGATCATCCGGCCAACCTGTTGTTGATGGCTCAGCAACTGGATTATCTGGGCGTGCGCCACACCAGCGCCGAGGACGGCCTGAGCGGGCTGCACGCCTGGAAGCAGGGGCATTTCGATGTCCTTATCATCGATTGCAACATGCCGCGAATGAACGGCTACCAGCTTGCCCAGGCCATTCGCGAGCACGAGCAGCAACACGGGCTGACTCGCTGCACCCTGTGGGGTTACACCGCCAACGCCCAGCCAGAGGCTCGTGGGCAGTGCCTACAGGCCGGCATGGATGACTGCCTGCTCAAACCGATCAGCCTCAGAGCCCTTGGCCAGCGCCTGGCACAAGCACCGCTGCTGCCCCATGCGCCACACGTGGCACACGTCGCCGAACTGGACCTTGAGCGCCTGGAACCTGTGGTAGGTAGCTCTCGCAGCGATCTGCGCCGCCTGCTCGAACAACTGCTGCAAAGCAATCAGCGCGACCGGCAGACATTGCTGGAGCTCGACACACGGGGGTCGCCAGAAGCCTTGATGGACCATGCCCACAAGGTACTTGGGGCGGCACGTATCGTTCAGGCATCAGCCTTGATGGACGCCTGCGAACAGTTGGAGCACGCGTGCAGCAAAAATGCCCAGGAACCGGTAATCCGGCGTCGGCGCCAACGGCTGTTGCGGGAAATGCAGACGTTCGAACTGGCCTTGCAGGAAAAAATTACAGAGCTGAGCGCTGTAACAAGCCTGCAGGAGGAGTGAGGAGGAAGCAAAACAAGGCAGGCAAAACTGAAAACGGCAGCCCTTAGGCTGCCGTTTCACTGGATATCAAGCAACCGGATTGATTTCGTTTTCCGGGTACCAGGCATCGAGCAGCGGGCTGAGCTCGATCTTGGTCAGCTCGTTGCGAGCCTTCAACCAAGCCTCGACAGCAGCGCGTTGCGCTTCAGTCACCGAGCCACGCTTGGCCGAGCAGACCAGGCCGAAGTCATCGCCGCCGACATAGTCCAGGCCGTTGGCGTCCATGGCTTCTACAAGAAAGGCATCGAGGAAGGCATCGACAGCTTCTTCGGTCAGATCTTCCTTGAACTCCAGGTTCAGTTCGAAGCCCAGCTCCTGGAATTCACCCACGCAGAGCTTTTTACGCAAACGGCGGGAACGGTTGGTCGCCATGAAACAATCCTCTTAAGTAATAACGCGCCGCACTCTATCAGTTTTGCCTCCCCGGTGCCCGATTAAAACGCCACGGCAGGAAAACCGACTGCCATGAACAGCGGGCTTTCAAGTCAAAACCAAGGTCGATGAAGCCGCCCATCGCTGCGCAGCTTGGGGCATAATGCACGCATTATTTTTGTCATACCGGGGCGTCCATCTTATATCGCCTCGTTTTTTTCACCCCTCGCTCGCAGGGTTCTACCTCAGATGATCAAATCACTACGCCCTCTTCTTGTTGCCGGCCTTTTACTGCCACTGGCATTGCCAAGCCATGCGGCTGCCGTCAACACGACCCTTTCGCCGAAAGTCGAACAGGCCCTGAAGACCAACAAACTGCAGGAATCGGCCCTGTCGCTGGTGATGCTGCCACTCAATGGCCCCGGAACGCCCACCGTGTTCAATGCCGATGTCTCGGTCAACCCGGCCTCGACCATGAAACTGGTCACCACCTATGCCGCACTGGAGATGCTCGGCCCCACCCATCAGTGGAAAACCGAGTTCTACAGTGACGGCCCGCTGAGCAACGGGGTGCTGCAAGGCAACCTGTACCTCAAGGGTGGCGGCGATCCCAAGCTGAACATGGAAAAACTCTGGCTGCTGATGCGTGACCTTCGCGCCAATGGCGTTCAACGCATTACCGGCGACCTGGTGCTCGACCGCAGCCATTTCGTCCAGCCCCAACTGCCCCAGTTCAATGATGACGGCGGCGATGAGAACAAGCCGTTTCTGGTCAAGCCCGACGCCTTGATGATCAACCTCAAGGCCCTGCGTTTCGTTGCCCGTAACGATGGCGGCAAAGTGCTGGTGTCGGTCGAACCACCGATCGCCACCATCCACATCGACAATCAGGTCAAGGCCGTAGCCGGCAAGCAGTGCGCGGGCGATGTGCGCTACAACCCGATAACACGGGCCGATGGCATCACCGTGGTCGTCAGTGGTCAATTGGGCGAAGGCTGCAATTCTCAAACCTACCTCTCCCTGCTTGATCACCCCACCTATGCCGCCGGTGCAGTACGGGCAATCTGGAACGAGCTGGGCGGCAGCATCGACGGCCGCGACCGGGTCGACGCCTTGCCGAAGAATGCCCGCCTTCTGGCTCGGGCATTCTCCCCGGACCTGGTCGAGATCATTCGTGATATCAACAAGTACAGCAACAACACCATGGCCCAACAGCTGTTCCTCAGCCTGGGCGCGCAATACCGCACCGACGCCGATGGCGATGATGCGCGCGCAGCTCAACGCGTGGTCCGTCAGTGGTTGGCGAAAAAGGGCATTACTGCGCCGCACCTGATCATGGAAAACGGCTCAGGCCTGTCGCGTGCCGAACGGATCAGCGCGCGCGAAATGGCGACGCTGCTACAAGCCGCCTGGAAGAGCCCCTATGCCGCCGAGTTCATCAGTTCGATGCCGCTGACCGGCATGGATGGCACCATGCGCAAGCGCCTCAAGCGCACCGCCATGGCCGGCGAAGCCCACATCAAGACCGGTACCCTGAACACCGTACGCGCCATTGCGGGCTACAGCCGCGACAGCAACGGCAATACCTGGGCCGTGGTAGCGATCCTCAACGACCCAAAACCTTGGGGCGCTTCGGCGATTCTTGACCAGGTGCTGCTGGACCTGTACCGCCAACCCAAGCTGATGAACAGCACGGCGGCCGTACAACCTTGAGGCCAAGGCCCTGACAGGGACAGATAGGCACCGAAGGCTGTACAGGTAGCGCACCTGTACAGCCTTCGACGGTTTCGGGGCACCCTCGCCGAGGCTTGATAACCAAGGCGTTGAGCACCCCACAATCAAACGGACTCAGCGCGCCTGAATCTTCCAGGCACGGTGGATCTTGCTGTTGCGTGCAAAGTCCGGGTCCAGTGTCTGGGCGCTGATTTCCTCTACGGCATAACGCTCGCTCAGACGCTCATCCAGCTGGAACTTGCGGAAGTTGTTCGAGAAGTACAACACACCGCCCGGCGCCAGCCGTGCAACCGCCAGGTCCAGCAGCTCGACATGGTCACGCTGAACGTCGAATACACCTTCCATCCGCTTGGAGTTGGAGAAGGTCGGCGGGTCGATGAAGATCAGATCGTATTCGTCGCGACACGCCTGCAACCAGGCCATCACATCGCCCTGCTCCAGGCGGTTCTTGTCCGAGAAACCGTTGAGCGAGAAATTGCGCCGCGCCCAATCCAGGTAGGTGCGTGACAGGTCGACACTCATGGTGCTGCGCGCACCGCCCTTGGCCGCATGCACGCTGGCCGTAGCTGTGTAGCAGAACAGGTTGAGGAAACGCTTGCCGGCTGCTTCACGCTGGATGCGCATCCGCATCGGGCGATGGTCGAGGAACAGGCCGGTGTCCAGGTAGTCAGTCAGGTTGACCAGCAGCTTCACCCCGCCTTCATTGACTTCAGTGAACTGCCCCTGAGTGTTCTGCCGTTCGTACTGGCGAGTACCGGACTGCCGCTCGCGGCGCTTGACCACCACACGGCTCTGATCGATACCGAGGGCTTGAGGAATGGCCGCCAAGGCGTCGAACAAACGCGCCTGCGCCTTTTCCGGATCGATCGAACGGGGTGCCGCGTACTCCTGCACATGCACCCAATCCTGATAAAGATCGATGGCCAGTGCGTACTCCGGCATGTCGGCATCATAAAGGCGGTAGCAACTGATGTTCTCGCGCTTGGCCCACTTGCCCAGTTGCTTGAGGTTCTTCTGCAGGCGGTTGGCAAACATCTGCCCGCCTTCACTCAGGCGTGCAGGCTCGCTGGCCGATGCGGCGGTCGGTTGCGCGGTGTCATTGCCATCGCGCTCAGGCTGACGACGCTCACCCGTGACGAACTGATCCGGTTGTACCTTGATCAACAGCAGCTTGCACGGCAACGCGCCGTTCCAGAAGGCATACTGCTTGTGGCTGCGGATACCCATGCGCTTGCCCAGGTCCGGCGCACCGGTGAACACCGCCGCCTCCCAGTTCAGGCAGGCCTGACGCAGGCGCTCGCCCAGGTTCTGGTAAAGGTAGAGCAGGCTGGCTTCATCACCCAGACGCTCGCCGTAAGGCGGGTTACAGATGACCAGGCCTTTCTGATTCTGGTCTGGACGCGGCTCGAACGAACCCACCTCGCCCTGATAAATCTTCACCCAATCGCTCAACCCGGCGCGCTCGACGTTATTGCGCCCTGGCTGAATCAGTCGCGGGTCGGCTTCATAGCCACGAATCCACAGCGGTGGTCGCGCCAGGCCAGCCTCGGCACGCGCCAGGGCTTCGTCATGCAGCTTGCGCCACAGCGCCGGGACGTGGCCCAGCCAGGCACTGAAACCCCAGCGCTCGCGCTTGAGGTTCGGGGCGATGTCGGCAGCGATCATTGCCGCTTCGACCAGGAACGTACCAACACCACACATAGGGTCGGCCAGCGCGCCACCTTCGGCGGCAATGCGCGGCCAACCGGCACGGATCA
Organism: Pseudomonas sp. HLS-6 TE3448; assembly: GCF_053629555.1. NCBI lineage: Bacteria > Pseudomonadati > Pseudomonadota > Gammaproteobacteria > Pseudomonadales > Pseudomonadaceae > Pseudomonas > Pseudomonas sp. HLS-6 TE3448. Next base: position 4,869,123 of record NZ_JBRJIO010000001.1, read on the forward strand.
ACACCGCAGCGGCAAGGTTTTCCTTCAGTGGCGCAGCGCCTTGCTGCAGACGATAACCACGCTGGTGCAGGCTGTGCCCGGACAGGTCCAGCGACAGAATCGCTTCACCACGGTCCAGGCGCAGGTGCACACGCAGGTCCGGATTGAGCTTGTCGACCGACGGGCGCTCACCATTTGAAGTGCGCAGCTTGTCGACGATGGCGTCCTTGACCTTGAGCGCACCGAAGTGAGTATTGTCGATACCCGAGCCATGACCGCTGAACTCAACGGCCAGTGTCCCGGCGGCATCCAGATGATCGGCCCACTCGACGTCATGCACGCCGTAGTACAGGTCGTCGGCGTTCTTCATCGAGAAGCGCTTGAGCACCAACAGCACGCGGTTACCCAGGCGCGACCAGAGGCACAGGCGATAGGCGGTTTCCATGTCGGCCACGCCGCGAATGGCGGAAGTGTGCTCGCGCACCTCTTCAAGGCCAAGCCCGCGCGCCTCCTCGGCTAGCAGGCCTTCCAGGCCCTTGGGGCAGGTTAGGTAAAGTTCGAAACGGTCCGACATGAGTTTTCCAAGCCTTGAGCAATAAGTGAAAGGGCAAGCGCATCGCCCTTTCGATGTTTGATCGAACGCCCTTCCATCAAGCGCTCGAGTGGTACCCGAGCAGGGTACCGGACCACCCGGGAGAACAGACCCTTGCATGCGACAACGCAGCACTGATCACCGGGCAGAGTGAAAATATCCGTTACAAAAGAATCGTGATGACCCTTCGTCGTTTTCCTGGTTCAACTGAAGGTGACCTTCAGCACTGGCCAAATGACGCCATCTACGGGCAAAGCCTGATAATAGCGGCCTTTTCCGAGAATCCATCGCAGTAGCAATTTTTTACTTATCCTTGTGACCCTATGAAAGGTTACGTCCTTATGACAAATCGATCATTCACAGTGTGTCGTGCATTGGTTAGAAATCAAACTATGTTGTCACCGCAACGGGGCAACACTTACTGCTCGCCACGCCGGCAGCGAGCGCACACCGGCAGAACGATTCTGCCCGGCCTCAGACGAGGCCGACGGGACATTACAGTCAACAAGTGAGGGCAACACCCTATGAGAAGACTTAAGCGTGATCCGTTGGAACGAGCATTTTCACGTGGCTACCAATATGGGGTCACCGGCAAATCCCGCGAGCTTTGCCCTTTTACTCTACCGTCGGTTCGCCAAGCCTGGATCAACGGCTGGCGTGAAGGACGCGGCGACAACTGGGACGGTATGACCGGCACTGCGGGTATCCACAGACTCAACGAACTTCACGCCGTTGGCTGAACGAGGATCGAATTCAATTAACCATGCCAGCCCTATCCGGGCGGCGGGCTAAGGCCCAAGGGCCCCTGACGGGGCCCTTTTTTATGCCTGCGGTTCAGCGGCCTGGTAACGCGGCAATCGCGTCTACTGCTTCGCGAATCAGCGCAGGCCCTTTGTAGATGAAGCCCGAGTAAATCTGTACCAGGCTGGCGCCAGCAGCGATTTTTTCTGCTGCATGCCGCCCCTCGGTAATACCGCCTGCGGCGATGATTGGCATCTTACCGGCCAGCTCACCGGCAAGAATCTTCACCGTATGGGTACTCTTCGCCAGCACCGGCGCGCCCGAAAGACCGCCCGCCTCGTCAGCATGCGGCAAGCCTTCGACCCCTTCGCGACTGAGGGTGGTGTTGGTTGCGATCACCGCATCCATGCCCGACTCCAGCAACGTTGCAGCCACCAGCGCAGTTTCTTCGTCGCTCATGTCCGGCGCAATCTTGATGGCCAGCGGCACACGCTTGCCGTGCTGCGTCACCAGTTGCTCACGACGCTCGGCCAGGGCTTCAAGCAATTGCTTGAGCGAGTCACCGAACTGCAGGGTGCGCAGGCCGGGCGTATTCGGCGAACTGACGTTGACTGTCACATAGCTGGCATGGCTGTAGACCTTGTCCAGGCAGATCAGGTAGTCATCCACTGCACGCTCGACCGGCGTATCGAAGTTCTTGCCGATATTGATGCCGAGCACACCGCGGTATTTGGCGGCCTGCACACGGGCAAGCAGGTGGTCGACACCGAGGTTGTTGAAACCCATGCGGTTGATGATTGCCTGGGCTTCAGGCAAGCGAAACAGGCGTGGCTTGGGATTACCCGGCTGCGGTCGCGGGGTGACGGTACCGATCTCGACGAAACCAAAGCCCAACTGAGCGAAACCGTCGATGGCCGCGCCATTCTTGTCCAGGCCAGCGGCAAGGCCGACCGGGTTGTCGAACGACAGCCCCATCACCGTCACCGGCAAACGGGCCGGCGCCTTGGTCAGCAAACCGTTGATACCCAGACGACCACCGGCACCGATCAGGTCCAGGGACAGGTCGTGGGAGGTTTCCGGGGAAAGCTTGAACAGCAGCTGGCGGGCCAGGTTATACATGGGCGGGCTTAGCTCGACGGAAATAAAAGCGCGATTATAGCGGCGGCACAGGCCCGAGGACAGCGCCACGACCCCGCCCTGGCATATGGGTTGCTTTGTCACCTCCACGAAACCTGTCTGCATTCGGGCAGGCAAGAACGACAGAGCGGTCAACATCACGTGAACACTACTCTCCCGGCAAACCCACTGGCCTGGGTCAATGGCAGCGATGCGCCTGAAAAGCACAGCCTGGATATCGGCTTCATGGCCCTGACCGACTGCGCCCCACTGGTCGTGGCCGCCACCCAGGGGTTTGCCCAGCCCTACGGCCTGGCCCTCAACCTCAAGCGCCAAAGCTCATGGGCCAACCTGCGCGACAAGCTGATCAGCGGCGAACTGGATGCCGCTCACAGCCTGTATGGCCTTATCTATGCGGTGCACCTGGGCATCGGGGGTGGCACCACCACCGACATGGCGGTGCTGATGGGGCTTAATCAGAACGGGCAGAGCATCAACCTCTCCAAGGCGCTGCAAAACCTGGGCGTGACCGATCCTGAAGCATTGGAGCGCCACGCGCACCAAAACCAGACAAAACTGACCTTCGCCCAGACCTTCCCGACCGGCACCCACGCCATGTGGCTGTACTACTGGCTCGCCAGCCAGGGTATTCACCCATTGGAAGACGTCAACAGCGTGGTGATCCCGCCAATGCAAATGCCCGCGCACCTGCAGGCCGGCCGGATCGACGGTTTTTGTGTGGGTGAGCCCTGGGCAGCCAGTACTGTCGAGCAGGGGCTGGGCTTCACGCTGGCGACCAGCCAGTCGATCTGGCCAGACCACCCGGAGAAAGTACTCGGCTGCACGCTCGCCTTCGTCGAGCGCTACCCAAACACAGCGCGGGCACTGGTGATGGCGGTGTTGGCTGCCAGCCGGTTCATCGAACAGAGCCCTGAAAACCGCCGCAGCACCGCGCAACTGCTCAGCGGCCGCAGTTACCTCGACACCCCGGTCAGCCACATTGAACCGCGCCTGCTGGGCGACTACCACGACGGCCTTGGCAACCACTGGCACGACCCGCATGCCTTGCGCCTGCACGATAACGGCCGCGTCAACCTGCCCTACCTGTCAGACGGCATGTGGTTCATGACCCAGTTCCGCCGCTGGGGATTGTTACGTGACGACCCGGACTACCTGGCGGTTGCCCAGCGCATTCACCAGTTGACGCTGTACCGCGAAGCCGCCGGCGCATTGGGCGTGTCTTGCCCGGAATCGGCCATGCGCAGCAGCCAACTGATCGATGGAACGCGCTGGGACGGCACCGACCCGTATGGATATGCCCGCAGCTTTCGCCTGCATGCCCTGGCCGACACGCCCGTGGCGCGCGCCCAGCACTGAGAGGAAAGGCCCCTATGCTGCGTATCCTGCTGATCGACGACACCGAGAAAAAAGTCGGCCGACTCAAAGCTGCGCTGATCGAAAGCGGGTTCGAGGTTATTGAAGAATCCGGGCTGACCATCGACCTGCCGTTGCGCGTCGAAACGGTGCGCCCAGACGTCATTCTGATCGATACCGAGTCACCCGGCCGCGACGTGATGGAACAGGTGGTATTGGTCAACCGTGATCTTGCCCGACCGATCGTGCTGTTTACCGACGAACACGACCCCAAAATCATGCGCCAGGCCATCCATGCCGGCGTCAGCGCGTACATCGTCGAAGGCATTCAGGCCAGCCGCCTGCAACCGATTCTCGAGGTGGCCATGGCCCGCTTTGAGAGCGATCAGGCCCTACGTGCACAGCTGCAGGCCCGCGACCAGCAACTGGCAGAACGCAAGCGCATCGAACTGGCCAAGGGCTTATTGATGAAGATGAAGCATTGCAACGAAGAAGAGGCCTACACCTTGATGCGGCGCCAGGCCATGAGCAAGCAACAGAAACTGATTCAGGTTGCCGAGCAGGTCATTGCCATGAGCGATTTGCTTGGCTGATCGCCATTCTGGCCCGGCTCTTGCTAATTCGTAGTCACAGGTAGCCAACGGCGGTTGCCACACATCTCCGACAAAGACGTCGCTCGCCCTCCAGCTCAGGCTGGTCGGGCAGCGGCGTTTTTTTCGTTTCGCCCTCCGGGGTACGACTTCCGTTGCAATGCTGACCGAGGTGTTCGATGAATACGAGCTTCTGGAAATCTGGCCATATCCCAACCCTGTTTGCCGCCTTCCTGTATTTCGACCTTAGCTTCATGGTCTGGTACCTGCTGGGCCCGCTGGCCGTGCAAATCGCCAGCGACTTGCAGTTGACCACCCAACAACGCGGCCTGATGGTGGCGACACCGATTCTGTCGGGTGCCATCCTGCGCTTCATCATGGGCGTGCTGGTTGACCGATTGTCCCCGAAAACCGCCGGACTGATCGGCCAGGTGATTGTCATCACCGCACTGTTCTGCGCCTGGCGCCTGGGGATTCACAGCTACGAACAGGCGCTGCTGCTTGGGGTTTTCCTCGGTGTGGCCGGCGCCTCCTTTGCTGTCTCCCTGCCGCTGGCTTCACAGTGGTACCCGGCCCAACATCAGGGCAAGGCCATGGGCATTGCCGGCGCAGGAAACTCCGGCACCGTGTTTGCCGCCCTCTTGGCTCCGGTGCTGGCCGCCGGCTTTGGCTGGAGCAATGTCTTTGGTTTCGCCCTGATACCGCTGATCCTGACCCTGGCACTGTTCACCCTGCTGGCGCGCAACGCCCCGCAGCGCGCGAAACCCAAAGCCGTAGCTGATTACCTCAAAGCCCTCGGTGATCGTGACAGTTGGTGGTTCATGTTCTTCTACAGCGTCACCTTCGGCGGCTTTATCGGCCTGGCCAGTGCCCTGCCCGGCTACTTCAACGACCAGTACCATCTGGACCCCGTCACCGCCGGTTACTACACCGCGGCCTGCGTCTTCGGTGGCAGCCTGATGCGCCCGCTTGGCGGCGCATTGGCTGACCGCTTCGGCGGCATCCGCACACTGCTGGCCATGTACAGCCTGGCAGCCATCTGCATCGCCGCGGTCGGCTTCAACCTGCCCAGCGCCGTGGCCGCACTGGCGTTGTTCGTCATCGCCATGCTGGGCCTGGGTGCGGGGAACGGCGCCGTGTTCCAGTTGGTTCCGCAGCGCTTTCGCCAGGAAATCGGGGTAATGACCGGGCTGATCGGCATGGCCGGAGGCATCGGCGGTTTCCTTCTGGCAGCCGGCCTGGGGACAATCAAGCAACACAGCGGCGACTATCAACTGGGGCTGTGGTTGTTCGCCAGCCTGGGCGTACTGGCCTGGTTTGGCCTGCACGGTGTTAAACGCCGCTGGCGCACCACCTGGGGCTCGGCGGCGGTCACCGTCGCCCGCGTCTGAGGTAGCCATGGGCCTGCAATTGAGTGTTGCCCAGGCCAGCGCCATCGGCCCGCGCGAGGAAAACCAGGATGCACTGCGCCTGGTGACCCCCGCCCCCGAGCTGGCAGCCTGCAAGGGCTACCTGTTCGCCCTGGCCGACGGCGTCAGCCACTGTGCCGACGGCGGCCTGGCCGCACGGGCCACCCTGCAGGCCCTGGCCATGGACTACTACAGCACCCCTGCAACCTGGGGTGTCGCTCAGGCGCTGGAGCGCCTGCTACTCGCCCAAAACCGCTGGCTGCGGGCCAACGGCGGTGGCCAACCGCTACTGACCACACTGACCGCCCTGGTGCTACGTGGCCGACGCTTTACCCTCGCGCATGTCGGCGACTGTCGCGCCTACCGCTGGCATGCCGGTCAATTGCAGCGCCTGAGCCAGGACCATGTCTGGGATCAGCCCGGCATGCAGCACGTACTCAAACGCGCCCTCGGCCTGGATGAGCATCTGTTGGTGGACTTTCTCGAAGGTGAACTGCAGGCCGGCGAATGTTATGTGCTATTGAGCGACGGTGTCTGGGCCAGCCTGAATGAACAGCAAATCGCCGCTCATTTGCGCGAGCAGCCAGACCTGGACCAGGTGGCCCAGACACTGGTCAGTGCCGCCCATCACGCAGGCAGCCAGGACAATGCCAGCGCCTTGCTGGTGCGTATTGAGGAACCGGGGGCGGCCAACCTGGGCCACAGCCTTGCACAATTGCAAGACTGGCCGCTGCCTCCCAGCCTGCGCCCAGGGCAGGTTATCGATGGCTGGACCGTCGACAGCCTGCTCGCCCACAGCCGCCAATCACTGCTCTATCGCGTACATGACAACCAGCACCAGCACTGGTTGCTGAAAACCCTGCCAGCCACACGTCAGGACGACCCAGGTGCACAACAGGGCCTGCTGATGGAGGAATGGTTCCTGCGCCGGGTTGCCGGACGCTATTTCCCCGAGGTGCACACTGCTGGGCAACGCCAACACCTGTACTACCTGATGCGCGAGTACAACGGCCAGACCCTGGCCGAGCTGTTCCAGCGCGAAGGCCCCTTGCCATTGGAGAAATGGCAGAACGTCGCCCGCCAACTGCTGCGGGCGGTCGGCCAACTGCACCGACGCAACATCCTGCACCGCGATATCAAACCGGAAAACCTGCACCTTGCCGGGGACGACCAACTGCGCCTGCTGGACTTTGGTCTGGCCTACTGCCAAGGGCTGTCCGAGGCACCTATGGAGGACTTGCCCGGGACACCTTCGTTCATCGCTCCAGAAGCCTTCCAGGGCTGCCCACCCAGCGCACAACAAGATCTCTATGCAGCAGGCGTAACGCTCTTCTACCTGCTGACCGGTCAGTACCCCTATGGCGAGATCGAAGCCTTCCAGCACCCGCGCTTTGGCACACCCACCAGCGCAGCGCGCTTGCGACCCGATGTGCCCGACTGGCTGGAACGCAACCTGAGCCAGGCCATTGCTGCCGACCCACAACAACGTTATGAAACGGCCGAACAATGGCTATTGCAGCTTGAGCAGGGAGACCAACAGTCGTCAACAATGCGGCCTCGGCCACTGCTTGAGCGTGAACCCTTGAAAGTCTGGCGCGGCCTGGCGCTGCTGTCCCTGCTGCTCAACCTGATTCTGCTCCTGCACCTGCTGAAATCTTGAAATGCTCACTAAATCGCAGGCAAAAAAAGGTTCTTCACGGAATCCCGGGAAACACAGAAACAAGAACGCCGATTTGATTGATGATGTTCGTGCGAGCAAACACATCCAACAAACCGGCGTTCTTGTGCGCGATATTAATACTTACCTTCCTTTTTGGGAGGGCTTTTCTGTCGCCACGACCAAGCCTGATGGCGACGCGCGTGAGATCAACATGACTCCCCACGCCACCCGATTCCCTTCCTGTGGTGGCTGCCAAAAGCCCTGTTCTACCACGCATGAGTATTGCAAGCGTACCGTTCGTGACTTGCCGATTCTCGGTCGTGCGGTACGCCTCAGCGTGTTGCTCAGGCGGCATCGGTCGCGCCATGGCGGATGCGTTCAAGGCGTTGGTGGAGAAGGTCCTGAGCAGGCGGTTTGGCCTGAACGTAACGCTGTAAAACGGCTCTGTGAGCGCGCGCATCCAGCATGTAAAGACGCTCGCTGCTCTTACGAATCGTCTTACATGCAGCGAGCCTGAACCCTCCAAAAACCAGATCGAAAAGTAACCCTGTAATCAGCCAACCTCTTACAGACAGCTCCTGCATTCCACACCACCATTCCTTGCGCTTCAACGGATGAAGCGACAGCACCTGGTGCTGCTAACCGTCAAGGAATGACCTATGGATGACTTGCCGCTGTACGAACAAAACCTGATCAGCTATGACCCGGAAAATGGCTTGCCGATACCGCGCTGGCTTGATCCTTCTGTGAGCAACGAAGATCTGACGGCCCGCGAATTGGCTGAGCTGCTCGGGTTTTGCATGAAGCCGGAACTGCTGGATCCCGCCAAGTACATCAATACTGAAATAGAACGAATGATCGAGGCCTCGAGCGCATCGCAGGCGACCAAAGAAAGGCTGAACAGTCTCAGCCCCATCAAGGTGACTTTCCGTGAACGCGCGCCTTCAGGAGGCGGGTTGGTCGGCACCATCGCCCCCTCTCCCTTACACACCCAGACCTTCGACTTGAATCAAGTCGTCGCAGGCCAGCATTACGTCACCCTCAAAGACAAGGTGATGATCAACGTCATCTGGCCGAAAGACTTTCCATCGGATCTGATCTCCGCTCTGGAGTCTGCAGACCTGCAGTCCGATTACAAGAATCGGGTGATTGAGCATTACGCTCACCCGGACATGGAGTACACGTACAAGCTGCTCTGCGAGCAGGTGCTGAACCGTCACCTTCAGCATCATGCTGGCCTCCCCACGACGTCAGTCAGCAGCCAAAACCTGATCAAGGCGTATCAAAACAGTCAGATCCAGCCAAAACGTGTTTACTTTCAGGACGAGTACGTCGTCACTCAAGCCGTCTGCCTAGAAGCTCGCGGATCCATGACCGGCGTTGAGCCCCATGCGGCCCTTCTGGTTTTTCTCGGCGAACCGGACGATCAGGCGGTCTTCGAGCTTCCCGGCGATGGGCTGAAGAGAAGGGAAGTCATTGAAGCATCAGAGCTAATGGAAAAATACGTGCTCAAACGCCTTTCGATCTACGACGGTCTCAGGTTCGATAAGTTTGACTTGAAGTATCAGGGCATCGGGAAGCGCAGCAATGATTACCTGCGGGAAGCATCCCTGACGTTTCATGACAGCGACGACATTATTTCGCATCTGTACGTCACCAATCTGGAGAGACTTGTCTCCGACATCGACACGCTGGTCTTCACATACACCGAGCGTCTAGTCGATCAAGGGCTTGAGCTCTTCAGCGCAGTATTGAACATTGTATCCATGGGCGTGGCCGCGCCGACAATTGGCGCAGGGCTGGCTGGCCGAATGCTGTTGGCGTCCTTGCTAGGATTGTGTTCAGCGGGTATCGAGGCGACCAGAGGTATGTTGGCAGATCGTCCGGAGGACGCTGACAAGCACTTCAGAGCGGCGATCATCGCGGCGATCGTGGAAATCGTGACCGTCATGATCCCCAAGACAGCCTCGATAGGGCTTACCAACACCAGCAAGAACGCGATATCCGGGAATGTCCTCAAACGCATGAGGTTCGAAGGCGTGACACCACCTCTTTATCACGACATCCGGCTCATCAACCGGAACGTAATTCCCTCGGAGTTAGGCGCCATGCACCTGAAGCGGCGCCTGCTCGAACGTCTGAGCCAAGGCCCAACTGCGGCCCAGGACATGATTTATGAATATGCACGGTGCATGAAAAAGACAGTGGAGAATCACAACCTCATCATTTACCGGGGCCAGGTATTTCGTGGCGATATGCGCACGCCCGAGGTCATTTTCAGAGACGGCTTCCAGCTTCGCACGCCAGTCTCGGAGATCAAGAAAGACATTCATCAAATCACGGGCGTTCGAGGAGGCTTCGGCGGAGGCCGTAATGCACTGGATCCTGACGGGAAAGGCATCTCTACTTCGGTGTTCTATTACAAGGAACACACGGGGGCTTTTGTCTACGGCGGGAAACGCGGGGGCTATACGTACGTCGTGGACACCATCGACATGGATGGCTACCACCTCTATGCCAATCACCACATGGCCAAATACCCCAACTCACGTCCGATCAACTTGAGCCCAACGGAAATCAACTTCGGAGACAACATTGCCGGTGACATGATTTTGGGCGCCTACGACCAATCAGGCCGATTTATCCCCAACGATTTCGGTCTGGAGATGTTCGCACGACGCAGAGCCAGCGAAATAGAAAAGCAGTTGATGGAGGCCGCCACCCGAGCAGCGGGTAAAGCTCAATCACATGCTGCCGCCCAAGCGACGTCCTGAAAGATGAACTGGCTTAATGATTTTGGACACTTCAATCGGGCGCTACGCCTGTTGGTGCAAAAGCGATCACTGCCGAGCAACTGGAAATCCAGCAACTCAAGGCCTTGCTCAGGCAGAAAGACCGGGATATCGAACCCCAAAAAAAGCCCGGCCTAAGCCGGGCTTTTCAAGCGTCAGACCAATTACTTGGCTTGAGCTTCAACCTGCGCTTCTACGCGACGGTTTACAGCACGACCAGCGTCGGTGGCGTTATCGGCAACCGGACGGGTCTCACCGTAACCAACGGACTGAACGCGGCTCGACTCAACACCGTACTGCTGGGTCAGAACCTGCTTGACGGCGCCAGCGCGACGCTCGGACAGCTTCTGGTTGTAAGCGTCAGGACCGACGGAGTCAGTGTGACCTTCAACAGTGGTGGTGGTCTGTGGGTACTGCTTCATGAAGTCAGCCAGGTTCTTGATGTCGCCGTAGCTGTTTGGCTTCACAACCGACTTGTCGAAGTCGAACTTGACGTCCAGCTCTACACGAACGACTTCAGCAACAGCTGGGCAGCCGTCAGCGTCAACGGTAACGTTGGCTGGGGTGTCAGGGCACTTGTCGACGTTGTCGCAAACGCCGTCGTTGTCGCTGTCGGAGCAGACTTCAGCAACAGGTGCTGGAGCTGGTTCAGCTTTCTTCGAGCTACCGCCGAAGTTCAGACCGATACCGACGCTTGGCGCCCACTCGGTGTCGCCCTGGTCGATGTTGTACTGAGCTTCAACGCCAGCACGGGCGTAGAAGTTTTCGGTGAAGTACAGCTTGGCACCGCCGCCCAGGTTGGCGAAGGTGGAACCGTTACGACCGCTACGACCGTTCTGGCCGATGCTCTGGTCCGAGAAACCAGCGGAAACGTAAGGACGCAGCAGGTCACCTGGGTTGTTGAAGTGGTACAGAGCATCCAGGGCAGTGTTGGAGCCCTTGATGTTACGACCGTCTTCAGCACGGGCGTTGTGGACTTCGTCATAACCCAGACGCAGTTCAACGTCGTCGGTCAGGAAGTAACCAATCGAGCCGCCGAACAGGTTGCCGTTGTTTTTGAAGTCACGAGCGCTGTCGAACATCTCTTTCTTGGCGAAACCTTCCACCTCGACTGCGCCTTGGCCTTGTGCCAGAGCGCCGAACGAAGTTGCGGCTACAAGAGAACCAATGGCAATGCCCAAGGTGTTTTTCAATTTCATCCGTTAAATCCCCATCTGGTGATTGTTAAGCAGTCCCACCAAATCCGGGGGACAACTCGCGGGCAAGTTTAGCAGAACTTGCCGGTACGTTAGAGATATTTGCGCGCTACTAAGTTTCGGAGATGCCCGCAAATTTCTCACGTAGCTTGTCGAGCGCCCGCTTGTACCGCATTTTCGTGGCGCTCAGACCCATGTGCATGATGTCGGCGATTTCCTGAAATTCCAGCTCTGCAACAAAACGTAGCACCAGAATTTCACGGTCAATCGGGTTCACATGCACCAGCCATCTGTCCAGTCCGCCCTTCTCTTCCGGTTTCGGGGCCTTGTCGTCCGAGGCCTCCTCGACCGGGTCAAGACTCAGGGCATCCATCAAGCGACGCTTGCGTCGCTCTTTGCGGTACTGGGTAATGCACTCGTTGTAGGTAATGCTGTAGAGCCAGGTCTTGAACTTGGATTTACCCTCGAAGTTCTTCAGGCCATACAGCACCTTGAGCATGACCTCCTGACAGACATCGTCGGCATCCCGATCGTTCCCCAAATAACGCGCACAGACGTTGAACAGGGTCCGCTGGTAGCGCCGCATGAGCTCTTCATAGGCGCGGGTAACATGAAACAGCTCCTCATGCGAACGCGCCACCAACTCCTCATCAGTGAGCTCGCGGGGGTCGTAACGCATGGACAGCGAGTGAACTTTATTCAAAACAGATCTGGCCGAGAGTCAGGTCAAATGCCCCACAAAATAGCCCGAGGCCATTTTGCGGCGGCATACATTAGCAGAAATTGCCCGATCAGCGGCTACTGACTCGCTGTTCCAGCAGAATCCGATTGGACAAGGACACCAATTCACCATCATCTGTCAGCAGGGTCGTCTTGACCGTACCGATCTCCTCGATCTGCCCCTCGACCTCGCCAACCCGCACCTGCTGGCCAACCTGATAGAGTTCACGCACGTAAATTCCGGCCAGAATCTGCCCGGCAATCTCGCGGCTGCCGAGGCCCATGGCCAAGGCAACGGCCAGACCAACGGTTATCAAACCAATCACAATCACGTGGTTGAGCAGGTCAGTCTTGACTTCCAACTGGCTGATCGCCACGGAGATACTGATGATGATCACCAGCCCCTGAACGATCCGCCCAACGCCAGCGGCGTACTCAAGGCCTATGCCTTCTGCCGCACCGCGTACCAGGCCATTGGCAACCTGGGCCAGCAGCACACCGGCCAACAGCACCAAAGCCGCACCAAACACTTTAGGCAAGTACAGGGCAAGCATGTCCAGCGTAGCTGAAACCCGCTCCAGCCCCAGGGATTCAGCTGCAGAAACCAGGAAAATCAGCAATACGAACCAGTAGACGACCTTCCCGACCAGGGTAGAAATCGGCACCTGGATACCCACCCGACCCAGCATCTTGGTCAGCCCGGTACCCGCCATCAGGCGATCCAGGCCAACCTTGGCCAGCAGTTTCGACAACAGGGTGTCGAGCAACTTGGCGACGACGAAGCCAAGCAGCACCACCACCAGGGCACCGAACAAATTGGGAATGAAGTTCGCCACTTTGGTCCACAACGCCGTCATGGCGGTGACCAGGCTCTGGGTCCAGAGATCTAGTTCCATATTCAATCGGCCTTATCAGCTTTACGGGCAGAAGCACTGCGGCGTACCGGCGCAACATGCGCCGAGCCATTATTGAGGGCAATCATCAGCGCCTGGATCCAGCGACCCAGCAAGCTGAAAAGATCACCGGCACCGACCTGGCGGTTGGCGGTTTTCAGGACACGGCCCAGGCAAGCGTCATCGTCACGCTCGCGGCCGGAAGGCGAAGCCTTTAACAGGTCTCGCAGGGATTCTTCAAACGGATCGTGCATAGGCACCTCGCGCAGTATCTGTCAAAGACGAGGCCGCCGTGGCATCGGTCACATGGGCCACACCGGGCACCTGCATCATCATGTGACGCCTCAGACCCAACGCAAGCGACGAAACAACCACCACTGCCCAAGGGCCAACGCGATCAGCAGGACACTGGCGAACAGAAAGCCGTAGGGGCTTTCGGAACCCGGAATACCGCCAACGTTGATCCCCAACAGGCCTGTCAGAAAGCTCATGGGCAGGAAAATACAGGTAATAATACCGAAGCGGTACATGGTTCTGTTCATCCGCTGGCTCAAACGCCGGTCTTCGTTCTCCAGCACCAGCGCGACACGCTCACGGGTCAGCTCCAACTCTTCGAGGTAACGAATCAGGCTGTTGTTCAGTTCGTTCCAGTAATCGGCGTCTTCTTCGGCGAACCACGGCACCTTGTTACGGGCCAATTGCGCGTAGATTTCCCGCTGCGGCGCCAGGAAACGGCGTAGCCCGGCAGCACGACGACGCATCTGCAGCATGCTGCCATGCTCAGGCGCATACCGTTCGTCGGTTTCCAGCTTCTCTTCCTCGCCGTCCACCTCTTCGGAGAGATCACTGACCAGCGCCTGAACCTTTTCGGTCAGCAACTGGGCCAGCGCCAACAGCAGTTCCGAGGCCGATTTCGGGCCGCGGCCCTCTGCCAACTGCTGCAACACTTCATCGGACGCGCGCAGCGGCCGCAGACGCAGGGAAATAACCCGCTGCGACTCGGCAAAAATGCGTACCGAAACCATATCTTCCGGCTCGGCACCCGGGTTGAGATTGACGCCGCGAAGAAACAACAGCATCTGTGCATCGGGCAGCGGCAGTAAACGAGGCCGCGTGTTTTCCTCAAGCAACAGGTCACAGGCGAACTCGTTCAGGCCGCTGTCGCGACGCAGCCAGGTCTGGGTCTGCGGGTGACTGCGATCCCAGTGCAACCAGAGGCTTTGCTCGGACTGCAGTTGAAGATCATCCAGCTCAGTCCGGGCAATCGAACGCGCACCGCCTTTTCCATCCAGCACCAGGGCATGCACCAGCCCCCATTGCGCGTTTTCTTCCTCGAACATCCCCACCCCACAGACCGGCTTCAGAACTTACTCAGGCATTTTCAACGGGCTTGGCGAAACGATCACACCGTTGTTGTCGGCGTAGATGTATTCACCTGGACGGAAGGTCACACCAGCAAACGTCACGACCACATTGAGGTCGCCAATGCCACGTTTGTCGGTCTTCTTCGGGTGGCTGGCCAAGGCCTGAACGCCGATATTGGTCTGGGCAATGGCATCGACATCGCGGATGCAGCCATAAATCACCAGGCCTTCCCAGCCGTTTTTCGCTGCCTTTTCCGCGATCATGTCCCCCAGCAGGGCACAACGCAGGGAGCCGCCACCATCAACCACCAGTACTTTGCCCTTGCCATCAAGGTCGGCCTGCGACTTGACCAGGGAGTTGTCCTCGAAACACTTGATGGTGACGATCTCGCCACCAAAGGAATCACGGCCACCGAAGTTACTGAACATCGGCTCCAGCACCTGCACCAGCTCAGGGTAGGCGTCGCACAAATCGGGCGTAAGGTAATGCATGGGAAACTCCTGTCACTTGCCAAGACAATGGATGTCGGAACTCACAGTTTCTTGCGGTTGACGAGACATGGCGATCCGGCTTTAGGCCAAGGCTACACGTCGATGCCGATTCGGTCACCCTCATAGGCGAGGCTGAACACCTTCAAACTGGTGCAGGCAGCCTGCTGTACCGGCTGCCCACACGGCAAACGAAATTCGATGCCGTGTCGCTGGCAGCGCAACACATTCCCTTCCAGGGTCGCACTGTGCAGGGGCGCGCCCTGATGCGGGCAGCGGTTCTCAATCAACAACGGCTGATTGTCGACCACCAGCAGCAAAAGCTGCTGACCACTCACCTGAAAGGTCTTGCGGTAGCCCTCCTGCAGATTGATCAGACGCTCTAGTGCAACAAACATAGCCCTAACTCAAACACAAAGTGACCGAAACGACGACAATCGTCACATATTAGCCGTAACCAGGCTCTGGAGAAATGCTCTGTTCGCGACTGTCCAGCAGCGGCAGCAGCGGATCGCGCAACCAACGCTCGACCATTGGCCAGACTTGCACTTGAGCCGGTTTGCTCACCAGCATGTCGACATGCCCGAAGTTGTCAAAACCTTCCTCCGCGCCCAGCCGTACGAACTGCTTGTGCTCACTGCCCATTTGCTCGAACAGCTTGCGACAGGCCCAGACGGGGTCCTGGTGATCCCCTGCCCCTGCCACCGCCAGTATGGGCACCTGAACATCGGCAAGGCCGGCCCACCAGTCCTGCTTCTTGTCACCGAAGCGGCCGAACAGCCCATGCCAGCGCATGCTTTCCAGCGCCAGGCCAATCGGTTCGTCCTCTGGGCCACGCCCCAGCCTGGCACCGGACAAATGCACAAAGCGCTTGAGCAATAGCCGAGAGGTCCATTCCACCGGTGGAATCTTCAGCGGCCAGTAAATGCGACTGACCTGAGTGCCAAAGAATGCCGCGCTGGCCACCTCTTCGGCACCCAGCCAGCTACCCCCCAGCGCCGCCGCCAAGGTCGTCCCTCCCAAGGAGTGCCCCAGCCAATGCGGCACCTGGCCCGCCTGCTCACGCACAAACGCGGCAATCGCCGGCAGGTCATAGCGTGCATAGTCGGCCACGCGGTTTTGCCGGTACTCGCGGTTACGCGGCGACAGGCCATGCCCACGCATTTCTGGCATCCAGACATCGAAACCGGCCCGAGCCAGATGGGCACCCAGGCCGATACCCCGCGGCGAGTACCAAAAACGCCGGTTGGAAAAACTGCCGTGCAGAAGAATCACCGGCACACCACGAACCTGCTCCTGATCAGCCAGGCCCAGTCGTGTCACCGCCAGTTCTACCGTGCGGTCAGGGCTGTTGCCAGCCTTGAGGCGGTAGACATCTTCGCTCAGGTCTCCCCGGCGCTCGGCACTGAGCAAGGCCACGGGAAAAAGGCTACTGCTGCTTTGCATAGATCTCTTGCACAAAAAAGGGCGAGCACCATCACTGGAACACGCCCTGAAAAATTCGGTGGAAGCGCTCGAACGCCAAACTCCGGCGATCGAGCGCTTCATTTCAGCGCATCAGTTTGCTGCGCCTTGCCCCTCGGCCAGGAAGAACCAGGTCTCAAGCACGGAGTCAGGGTTCAGCGAGACGCTCTCGATCCCCTGCTCCATCAGCCACTTGGCCAGGTCCGGATGGTCGGATGGGCCTTGGCCACAGATACCGATGTACTTGCCGGCCTTGTTGCACGCCTGGATGGCGTTGGCCAACAGCTTCTTGACCGCAGGGTTACGCTCATCGAACAGGTGGGCGATGATCCCGGAGTCACGGTCCAGGCCCAGGGTCAGCTGGGTCAGGTCGTTGGAGCCGATGGAGAAACCATCGAAATACTCCAGGAACTCATCGGCCAGGATGGCGTTGGATGGCAGTTCGCACATCATGATCACGCGCAGACCGTTCACGCCACGGCCCAGACCGTTTTCGGCCAACAGGTCGACCACCTGGCTGGCTTCGCCAAGGGTACGGACGAACGGTACCATGATCTCGACGTTGGTCAGGCCCATTTCGTTGCGCACACGCTTGAGCGCACGGCACTCGAGCTCGAAGCAGTCGCGGAACGACTCGCTGATGTAACGCGAGGCGCCACGGAAGCCCAGCATCGGGTTTTCTTCTTCCGGCTCGTAGAGCTTGCCGCCGATCAGGTTGGCGTATTCGTTGGACTTGAAGTCCGACAGGCGCACGATCACCTTCTTCGGCCAGAACGCTGCTGCCAGGGTGCTGATGCCTTCGACCAGTTTCTCGACGTAGAAGCCCACGGGGTCATCGTAGCCGGCGATACGCTTGTCGACGCTGTCTTTCAGCTCTTGCGGCAAACCGGCGTAGTTCAGCAGTGCTTTCGGGTGCACGCCGATCATGCGGTTGATGATGAACTCCAGGCGCGCCAGGCCTACACCGGCGTTGGGCAACTGGGCGAAGTCGAATGCACGATCCGGGTTACCGACGTTCATCATGATCTTGAACGGCAGGTCAGGCATGGCGTCGACCGAGTTCTGACGCACATCGAAGCCCAGCTCACCTTCGAAGATGAAACCGGTGTCGCCCTCGGCGCAGGAAACCGTCACGCCCTGGCCGTCTTTGAGCACCTGGGTGGCGTTACCACAACCTACGACGGCAGGGATGCCCAGCTCACGCGCAATGATCGCGGCGTGGCAAGTACGGCCACCCCGGTTGGTAACGATCGCGCTGGCGCGCTTCATGATCGGTTCCCAGTCCGGGTCGGTCATGTCCGATACCAGCACGTCGCCTGGCTGGACCTTGTCCATTTCGGCGATATCGTGGATCACGCGCACCTTGCCAGCGCCGATGCGCTGACCGATGGCACGGCCTTCCACCAGCACTTTGCCGGTTTCCTTGAGCAGGTAGCGTTCCATGACATTGGCACTGGAACGGCTCTTCACCGTTTCAGGACGGGCCTGAACGATGTACAGCTTGCCGTCATCACCGTCCTTGGCCCACTCGATGTCCATCGGGCGCTGGTAGTGCTGCTCGATGATCATGGCCTGCTTGGCCAGCTCGGTGACTTCGGCATCGCTGAGGCAGAAACGGGCGCGGTCGGCACGATCAACATCGACGACCTTGACCGAACGACCGGCCTTGGCCTCGTCGCCGTAGATCATCTTGATTGCCTTGCTGCCCAGGTTGCGGCGCAGGATGGCAGGACGGCCTGCCTGCAGGGTGTTCTTGTGGACGTAAAACTCGTCCGGGTTCACCGCGCCTTGCACCACGGTCTCGCCCAGGCCGTAGGCGCCAGTGATGAAAACCACGTCACGGAAGCCCGACTCGGTGTCGAGGGTGAACATCACACCGGCGGTACCGGTTTCGGAGCGGACCATGCGCTGCACGCCAGCCGACAGGGCGACCAGCTTGTGGTCGAAGCCCTGGTGCACACGGTAAGCAATGGCACGGTCGTTGAACAGGGAGGCAAAAACCTCCTTGGCGGCGCGGATCACGTTGTCCACGCCACGAATATTCAGGAAAGTCTCCTGCTGACCCGCGAACGAGGCGTCTGGCAAGTCTTCGGCAGTGGCCGAGGAACGCACGGCGACGGCCATGTTCGGGTTGCCCTGGGACATTTCAGCAAAGGCGGTGCGGATTTCGGCATCCAGACGCGCCGGGAACTCTGCGTCCATCACCCACTGACGAATCTGCGCACCGGTTTTTACCAGGGCGTTGACGTCGTCCACGTCCAGCGCGTCGAGTGCGGCGTGGATACGCTCGTTCAGGCCACTCTGCTCAAGAAAATCACGGTATGCCTGAGCCGTAGTGGCAAAGCCGCCAGGAACCGATACACCGGCGCCGGCAAGGTTACTGATCATCTCGCCGAGGGATGCGTTCTTGCCCCCCACATGCTCCACATCATGGACGCCGAGCTTATCGAGGGAAACTACGTACTCTACCAAGGTGATCTCTCCACTGACTGTATTGGAAAAGCTCAGGACGCCGGCGATTTCGCTAGGAACGTGCCGGGCGCTTGTGGCCTGGACCTGGAAAATAAGTGAGAATGCCGACAAGGGTTGTTCGGCAAACCGAACCTATCATATCCAAGATTCGTCACCAGCTTAAGGCCCATGGCGCAAATGAAACGATCTGCTTTCTTTATTTCCGATGGCACCGGCATCACCGCCGAGACCCTGGGACAAAGCCTACTAGCGCAGTTCGAGAACATTCCCTTCAATAAATTCACGCGACCGTACATTGATAGCGTGGAAAAAGCGCACACCATGGTACAGCAAATCAACGCTGCCGCAGAACGCGACGGGGCGCGTCCGATCATCTTCGACACCATCGTCAACCAGGACATTCGCGAGGTACTGGCGACCTCCAATGGCTTCATGATCGATATCTTTTCAACCTTCCTCTCCCCTCTGGAACAAGAGCTGACTGCGCACTCCTCCTACTCAGTGGGCAAATCCCATTCGATCGGTGGCAACTCCAACTACATGGAGCGTATCGAGGCGGTGAACTTCGCGCTGGACAACGACGACGGCGCGCGCACGCACTACTACGACAAGGCCGACTTGATTCTGGTGGGTGTATCCCGTTGCGGCAAAACCCCGACCTGCCTGTACATGGCCATGCAATTCGGCATCCGCGCAGCCAACTACCCGCTGACCGAAGATGACATGGAACGTTTGCAGTTGCCCACGGCACTGAAAAAACACCAGCACAAGCTGTTCGGCCTGACCATCGACCCGGACCGCCTCACCGCGATCCGCCACGAGCGCAAGCCCAACAGTCGCTATGCCAGCTTTGCCCAGTGCGAATTCGAAGTGCGTGAAGTGGAGAACCTGTTCCGCCGCGAGAACATTCCGCACATCAACTCCACCCACTTCTCGGTGGAAGAGATCTCCGCGAAGATCCTGGTGGAAAAAGGCGTAGAGCGGCGCTTCAAATAGCACCCAGGAACGCGTGGGTTTCAGGTGGGATGCAGGCTTGCCTGTGATGGCGTCGACGCGGCGTCTGCATCGTTAGCCTAAAAACAAACCCCCGCTAAAAAGCGGGGGTTTGTCAGCAGCCTGGTTTGTTACCCCGGCATCAGAGCGTCGACTGCCCGCTCAATGCCAGATCCACCAGTTCACGGTTGGCCACGGCATACATCGCGTAGTCCGTCCCCGTCGCCGCACGCAACTCCTCAAGCATGACGCGCCAGCGCTGCACCATCACCGCATGCTGCCCCATCCACAATGCAACCCGAGCGTCCATGTCCTGCGGTGCATCGACCATCTGCAATACCGAGATGGTAATTGCTCGCTGCTGCAGGTCGATGTCGTCACGGAACGCTTCGCGTGCCAGGGCCTGCCAGTTGTTTTCCACCGGCAGGTTGCTGATTTCCTGCAGGTACCAGGTCAGGTCCAGGGCGCTGCCCACGGCGAAGAAGGCCTTGGCCACTTCGGCCGGGTCTTGCCCGGTTACGTCGGACGCTTCGATGATCGGCAACAGTGTGTACAGGTGCGTCGTACCGGCAACCATTCGCGCCAGCAACTCCGGCACACCGGCTTCGACGAAGCCCTGGTAGCGGGCCTGCCAGCGTTCACGGGTCGGACCTTCCAGCAGCTCGTCCAGTTTCAGGCCCAGCGCAGCGATTTTCGGCCCGAAGTGCGCCGCGTCGCGCCCGGCATCCTGTTCGTTACGACGGCTACGCAGGAACCAGCGAGTAGCGCGACGCCCAAGACGCATCAGCTCGTCCATCAGGGTCAACTGCACCTCGGCCGAGACCTGATAGTCCAGTGCCTCGATCTGGCGGAACCAGTGCGGCAGGTGGAAGATGTCGCGCACGATGACATAGGCGCCGGCAACGTTCGCCGGGCTCATGCCCGTGGACTCCTTGAGCCGTTGGACGAAGGTGATGCCCATGTTGTTGACCAGGTCGTTGGCGATCTGGGTACTGACGATCTCGCGTTTCAGGCGATGGCGACGCATGGCCTCGGCGAACTTGTTGACCAACGACGGCGGGAACGCCGTCTCCATGTCACGGGTCAGGTAGTCGTCGTCCGGCACCAGCGACTTGAGCAGCGCTTCCTTGAGGTCGATCTTGCTGTAGGAGATCAGTACCGACAATTCAGCGCGGGTCAGGCCCTGGTTTGCCGCCAGGCGCTCAGCCAGTTGCTCTTCGCTCGGCAGGAACTCGATGGCGCGGTCCAGCTTGCCACGGCTTTCCAGGTCAGCCATCAGGCGCTTGTACTCGGCAATGCGCTCCTTGGCACGGCGTGCAGCCAGCGACAACGCCTGGGTCTGCTTGTAGTTGTTGCCCAGCACCAGCGCGGAAACTTCCTCGGTCATGCTGCCCAGCAACTGGTTGCGCTGCTTCTCGGTCATGTCGCCAGCCTGCACCACTTCGTTGAGCAGGATCTTGATATTGACCTCGTGGTCAGAGCAGTCCACGCCACCGGCGTTATCGATGAAGTCGGTGTTGGTTGCACCGCCGTTCAGGCCGAACTCGACACGGCCAAGCTGGGTCATACCGAGGTTGCCGCCCTCGCCCACCACTTTGCAGCGCAACTCGTTACCGTCGACGCGCAGGGCGTCGTTGGCCTTGTCGCCCACATCGGCGTGGCTCTCTTCACTCGATTTGACGTAAGTGCCAATACCGCCGTTCCACAGCAAGTCAACCGGCGCCTTGAGCAACGCATTGAGCAGCTCGGTCGGGGTCAGCTTGTCTGCTTCGATGGCAAAGCGCGCTTTCATCTGCGGGGTAATCGCGATGCTTTTGGCGCTGCGCGGGAAGATCCCGCCGCCTTCGGACATGATGCTGGTGTCGTAGTCGCTCCAGGCTGAACGCGGCAAGTCGAACAACCGCTTGCGTTCGGCGAAGCTGCTGGCTGGCTCCGGGTTCGGATCGATAAAAATGTGCAGGTGGTTGAATGCCGCGACCAGTTGCAGCTTGTCGGACATCAGCAAGCCGTTACCGAAGACGTCACCGGCCATGTCGCCAATGCCGATCACACTGATCGGGTCTTCCTGTACGTTGATACCGCGCTCGCGGAAATGCCGCTGCACACCAACCCAGGCGCCACGGGCCGTGATGCCCATCTTCTTGTGGTCGTAACCGGCCGAGCCGCCCGAGGCGAAGGCATCGCCGAGCCAGAAGCCGTAGTCGATGGCAATGCCGTTGGCGATGTCGGAGAAGGTCGCGGTGCCCTTGTCGGCCGCGACCACCAGGTACGGGTCATCGTCGTCGTGGCGCACCACATTGGCCGGCGGCACCAGGGCGCCGTCCTTGAGGTTGTCGGTAATGTCCAACAGGCCAGAGATGAAGATGCGGTAGCAGGCGATACCTTCAGCCTGAATGTCATCACGGCTGCCGCCCAGTGGCAGGCGACGCGGGAGGAAACCACCCTTGGCACCGACCGGGACAATCACCGAGTTCTTCACCTGTTGCGCCTTCACCAGGCCCAGCACTTCAGTCCGGTAGTCTTCCTCACGGTCGGACCAGCGCAGGCCGCCACGCGCGACGTTGCCGAAACGCAGGTGCACACCCTCGACCCGTGGCGAATAGACGAAGATCTCGAACTTCGGCACTGGTTTTGGCAGTTCAGGGATCAGCTTCGGATTGAACTTGAAGCTGAAGTAGGACTTGTTATGGCCATTGGCATCGGGCTGGTAGAAGTTGGTCCGCAGGGTGGCCTTGATCAGGTCCAGGTAGCGTCGCAGGATGCGGTCTTCGTTGAGCACCTGAACGTCGTCCAGGGCACTGAGGATCGCCTGCTCCAACCGTTGCTGCTTGTCGTCCAGGTCTTCAACGTTGAGTTTGCGCGCCAGGTAGAAGCGGGTCTTGAACAGTCGCACCAGCTCGCGGGCGATATCCGTGTGGTTGTTCAAGGTACTGGCGATGTAGCCCAGATCAAAGCCCAGGCGAATCTGCTTGAGGTAGCGGGCATAGGCACGCAGCAGCGCAACATCGCGCCATGGCAGGCCGGCAGTCAGTACCAGGCGGTTGAACGCATCGTTCTCCGCATCGCCATTGACGATGTGGACAAAGGCATCCTGCAAGGTGTCATTGAGTTGCTGGATGTCCAGGTTAAGGCCTTCGCTGTAGGTGAAGGCGAAGTCATGGATCCAGAACTCGCGACCATTGGCATGACGCAGGCGATAAGGGAACTCGCCCAGTACGCGCAGGCCAAGGTTTTCCAGGATCGGCAGCACGTCAGACAGCGCCAACGGCGTATCGGCGTGGTACAGCTTGCAAAACAGTTGATGCTTACCGGTCTGGGTCAGCGGCTGGTAGAAACTCATTACCAGCGGCTTGTGCTCGGACAGCGCCAGCAGGTGCTGCATGTCGACCACCGCCGAATGGGCGGCAAAGCGCTCGCGGTAACCGGCCGGGAAGCCTTTCGGGAAGTCCGCCAGAACATTGGTGCCCTGAGCTTCACCAAAGCTTTCTACGGTCAGGCTGACGTAGTCGTCCTGCCACGAACGGCAGGCCTGAATGACTTCGTTTTCCAGCTGCTGCGGATCGATTTCGATGCGGTTCTTCGGGTCAACCCGCAAAATCAGTTGCACACGCGCCAGCACGGACTCGGAGAAGAAGGTCCAGAACTCGCAATCGGTGGCTTTCAGGCGATCCATCAGGACCTGCTGGATCTTCTGCCGCACTTCGGTGGAGTAGATGTCACGCGGCACATAGGCCAGGCAGTAGCAGAAGCGGCCGTAAGGATCCTTGCGCAGGAAGACGCGGATCTTGTTGCGTTCCTGGATCTGCACAATCGACATGACGGTACTGAACAACTCGTCGACTGGCGTCTGGAACAGGTCGTCGCGGGGCAGGACTTCCAGCACCTGCGCCAGTTCCTTGCCCAGGTGCGCCTTGGGGTCGAAGAGCGAACGACGCTCGATTTCGGCAACCTTGCCGCGAATATAAGGAATTGCCCGCACGCTCTCCCCGTACACCGTCGAGGTGTAGAGGCCCATGAAACGGCATTCCTTGATCACCTTGCCGTCAGCATCCAACTGGCGAATCGACACGTAATCCGGGTAGGCCGGACGGTGTACCCGGCTCGGATGAGCCGCCTTGGCAAAGGACAGCAGCAACGGTTCCTTGAGGTAGTTGACCGCGTAGTCTTCAATGCGCAATTCATCGACGGTCAGGCCGGTGCGCAGCAAGCGGGCCAGGCCCAGGAAGGACTGCTCGTCGTACTGCAGATGAGCGCCTTGGGCATCATTACCGACCACGAACTCCTCGTAGCCAAGGAAGGTGAAGTGGTTACCCACCAGCCACTCGAGGAAACCCTTGACCTCGGCCTTTTCAGCCTCGGCCGGGGCATAGGCGGTCTGCTCGACCAGCGCGAGCATTTCTCGCACCTTGGCTTTCATCGGCTCGAAATCGGCAACGGCAACCCGTACTTCAGCCAGCACCTGCTCCAACTCGCGGGTCAGCAGGTTCAGCTCGGCGGCGTTGGCGCAGCGATCAATCTCCAGGTACATCAGCGATTCTTGCAGAACGCCCTCTGCCTGGGTGCCCTTGGGCAGAATGTCCAGCAGTTCGCCCTTGGCGCCGCGGCGGACACTCAATACCGTGGTCTGCAGCGTGTGGATGCTGTAGCCGCGCCGGTTCAGCTCGGTGCGTACCGAGTCGACCAGAAACGGCAGATCATGGTGCAGCACTTCGACGGCGGTATGCGTCGACTGCCAGCCATGACGTTCGTAATCGGGGTTGTAGACACGAACCTGCGGCTGGGCGTGATCGAAACGCTCTAGCATGCGCCAGGCTGAAAGGGTGCAGCCCGCCAGGTCGGAAAGGCGACGCTGGGTCAGTTCGTCCAGAGAGATGATGCCGAAGAATTGCTCGGCGAACAGCGCCACTTGTGGCAGTGCCTGTTCGCTGATGTGCTGCGCCAGGGCCGCTTGCAGTTGATGCTGGAAGTCGGCTTTGCTGGCTGCGGTGAAGAACGCCATCTGTGGTACTCCGCTTGGGCTTTATTATTGAGAGAAGCGTCGTGCGCGTGCGCCTGATACGGGTCAACGATAGCCAACCCTGAGCAGGAAGACGGTAAAACCATTGGTCACATTCACCAATTCAACGGATGAGCATCTGCAAAAACGACTGCCGCTCCAGAGCTAGGCTGTGTCTTTACGGGTGACCATCGACAACGCAGCTTAACGAGGCCTGGGAGGCGCCTGCTTGCGCCGCTGCGACATATTCGGTCATTGACGTGCAGGCTGACGTTTATCCGCCAGCTGAACACTGGCAGAATCATGCCTCACCTTATTGATCGAGCCTTCCATGCAACTGACCACCGCCCAATTGATGGCCACCCCGTGCGACGACGAAGAAGACAACATGGCGACGCTGTGTTGCATCAGTGACAAGGGCGAAATGTTCCTGATGACCCGTTACCCGGATGAAGACGAGGTGGAAATCACCCTCGACGACGAGCCTTCGACCCTCGACGGCCTGAAGATCACCCTCGGCCCGCAACGCCTGTTGATCGAGGTCGCGCCTGGCGACGCGGATGCACTGGGCGGTGACGACCACCTGGAAATCACTCACAGCACGCCGGCCAGTGACCTGGCTGAAGTCGAAGAAACCCTGCAGAACATCCTCAAGGGTACCGGTACCTACGTCAGCGAACTGTAAGGAGGTTAGTCGCCAAGCCCCTGGATAGATTAAAGTATCAACCCCTGCCGACGGCTTTTTCGGACTGCACCTCGGCTCTTTATCCAGGAACCCTCGACGATGGAACATCGTGAAGCGCTGATCGCGCTGCGCACCTTTCTTTCAACCCAGATTCTTGGCCAGGAAAAACTGGTCGAGCGCTTGCTGATCGTGCTCCTTGCCGATGGCCATATGCTGGTGGAAGGCGCGCCGGGCCTGGCCAAGACCAAGGCGATCAAGGAACTCGCCGAGGGCATCGAAGCCGAGTTCCACCGGATCCAGTTCACCCCGGACCTGCTGCCGGCCGACATTACCGGCACCGAGATCTACCGCCCGGAAACCGGCAGTTTTGTCTTCCAGCAAGGCCCCATCTTCCACAACCTGGTGCTGGCCGATGAAATCAACCGGGCACCGGCCAAGGTACAGTCGGCCTTGCTTGAAGCCATGGCCGAGCGTCAGGTCAGCGTCGGGCGCAGCACGTATGAGCTCTCGCCCCTGTTCCTGGTGATGGCCACCCAGAACCCGATCGAACAGGAAGGCACTTACCCGCTGCCTGAAGCACAGCTCGACCGCTTCCTGATGCACGTGAAAATCGGTTTCCCGGATGCCGCGGTCGAGCGACGCATTCTTCAACAGGCTCGTGGCGAAGCCCTCAACGGCGAAACCAAGCCGGAACGTCGCGTCAGTCAGCAGGCCATTTTTGCCGCACGCAAGGAAATCCTCGGCCTGTACATGGCCGATGCGGTGGAGGAATACCTGGTACAACTGGTCATGGCCACCCGCACTCCAGCCAAATTCGACACCGAGATGGCCGACTGGATCGCCTATGGCGCCAGCCCTCGTGGCTCCATCGCCCTGGACCGTTGCGCACGGGCTCACGCCTGGTTGGCGGGCCGAGACTTTGTCAGCCCCGAAGACATTCAGGCAGTACTGTTCGACGTACTGCGTCACCGCATCATTCTCTCCTTTGAAGCCGAAGCCGCCGGTATTGACCAGGACCGGGTGATCCAGCGCATCCTCGACGTCGTTGCCGTGGCCTGATCCCATGCCCTCTCAACTGCTGGCGGCCCCAGGCATTCGCATCGGTCTTTCAGAACTGATCGAAATGCGGCATCGCGTGCGCGAGGTGCAGCTGTTTGCCGCCCCCGGCCAACGCAGCCCGCTGATCGGCTTGCACCATTCGAAGCTGCGCGGACGTGGCGTGGACTTCGATCAGGTGCGGGTCTATCAAGCCGGAGACGATGTGCGCAATATCGATTGGCGAGTGACGGCGCGCACTCAGGAGCCGCACACCAAACTGTTCCACGAAGAGCGCGAGCGCCCCATCTACATCCTGGTGGAGCAGAGTCAGCGGCTGTTCTTCGGCTCCGGCCTGATGTTCAAGTCGGTACTTGCCGCCCAGGCTGCGGCGCTGATTGGCTGGGCGGCGCTGGGCCACAATGATCGTATCGGTGGCCTGGTGTTCGGCGACAACGCCTATTATGAGATCAAGCCGCGGCGCAGCAAGCAAAGCCTGCTGCAGTTGCTCAACCGACTGGCCCGCGCCAACCAGGCGTTGCACACCGAAGCGCAACCGCAAGGCGATACCCTGGGCATGGCCTTGCGCCGCGCGCGGGAAGTTCTGCGCCCCGGCAGCCTGGCCATCGTCATCTGTGACGAGCGGGCACTGAGCACCAGTGTCGAACAACAACTGAGCCTGCTCTCACGCCATTGCGACCTGCTGCTGTTGCCGCTTTCCGATCCACTGGATCATGCCCTGCCGGCAGCCGGTTTGTTACGTTTCGCCCAACGGGGGGCGCAACTGGAGCTGGACACCCTCGACGCCAACCTGCGCCAGAGCTACCGCAGCCAGGGCGAGGCGCGCATCGAGCGCTGGGAGCTGCTGGCACAGAAGCTGAGGGTGGTACTCATGCCCTTGAGCACCCAGAGTGAAATGATCGAGCAACTGCGCGAGTACCTCAATCCGCAACGTCCAGGGCAAAAACGATGAACGGCCTGGAACAGTTGCAACCCTTGATCGCGCCGGAGCCGATTGGTCTGTGGCCACCAGCACCTGGCTGGTGGGCCTTGCTCCTGCTCCTGCCGCTGCTCGGCTGGGGCGCCTGGCGCCTGCGTCACTGGCGGCCGGGGAAAAAACCCATCGTGCGTGCCGAGTTGCCGCTTGACCCCATACGCCTTGAGGCCCTGGCCGAGTTGGCGCGCCTGACAAAACCCTACGACGGCGCACCCGCCGGTGCCTGGTTGCAGCAGATCAATGCGCTGCTCAAGCGGCTCTGCCGCAATCATTACCCTGGCAGCCATAGCCACACCCTCAATGGTCGGCAATGGCTGGCGTTTCTCGACAATCGCTGCCCGGCTGCGGGCCTGACGCGTTGGATGGTGCTGGTCGAAGGTGCCTACAAACCCGAGTGCAAGCTCGATGACAAAGCAATCGCCGGGCTGACCCAGGCGGTTGAGATCTGGATCCGCAAACATGTTTGAGCTGGCATGGCCGTGGGTCTTCGCCCTTTTTCCGCTACCCTGGCTGGCGCGCTGGCTGCTGCCCGCCGCCGACAGCGGCGAACCGGTGCTCAAGGTTGCCTTCCTCGATGAACTGGAAGGCCTGGCCGGACGCCGCGCCCGGCTGAACCTGCCCACATGGCGGCAACAGACGCCGTTTATCGTCGTCTGGCTGTTGCTGTTACTGGCCGCCGCGCGGCCCCAATGGCTCGGTGAGCCTGTGCCTGTGGCAGCCAGCGGCCGTGATCTTATGGTCGCCGTGGATGTTTCCGGCTCGATGGACTTTCCCGACATGCGCTGGCAGGACGACGACGTCAGCCGCCTGACCCTGGTAAAGCAGCTATTGGGCGATTTTCTCCAGGCCCGTCAGGGTGACCGCATCGGCCTGATCCTGTTCGGCAGCCAGGCCTACCTTCAGGCCCCCCTGACGTTCGACCGGCGCACCGTGCATACCTTCCTCAACGAAGCGCAGATTGGCATCGCCGGCAAGAACACCGCCATCGGTGATGCCATCGGCCTTGCCGTCAAGCGCTTGCGGCTACGCCCGACACAAAGCCGGGTGCTGATTCTGGTCACCGACGGCGCCAACAATGGCGGGCAGATCCATCCGCTGACCGCCGCACGCCTGGCAGCTCAGGAGAGCGTGAAAATCTACACCATCGGCATCGGCGCAGACCCCGAACAGAGCGGTACTGCTGGCCTGCTTGGCATCAACCCAAGCCTGGACCTGGATGAAGCCTCGCTCAAGGAGATTGCCGAGTTGACCCATGGCGCCTATTTCCGCGCGCGCGACGGCAAGGAATTGACGGCTATTGGCGAAACACTCGACCGCCTGGAGCCCGTCGCCCAACAACCGACGCAGGCCCGCACTGCCGAGGCGTTGTACAGCTGGCCACTGGCACTGGCGCTGCTGCTGAGCGTGTTGCTGGTGGTGCGTGAGCGCTGGCACGACAATCCGCTGCAACGCCTGCTCAGCAGCCGACACTTCCTGCAACCGCACCCTGAATGGCGCGAACGCCTCAAGCGTCTGCGTCTGCGGAGGCGTCGATGATCGAACTCTGGCCACAATGGCTACGCCCTGCCTGGCTGCTGGTACTACCGCTGCTGGGCTGGTTGCTGTGGAAGCTCTGGCATCGCCAAAAGCGTGCCGGTCGCTGGCAGATGATCTTGCCTCCGGCATTCCACGCCGTACTGCTGGGTGGTGGCAACGGTCGCGACAGCAAGTTGCCGTGGGTGGCATTGGGGGTGGCGTGGCTCGTGACGGTCATTGCCTTGCTGGGGCCGAGCTGGCAGCGCCTGGAGGAAACCCGACAGCGCCCAGCCGATCCTCTGGTGGTATTGCTGGAGCTGACACCGCAAATGCTTGCGACTGACAGCCCGCCCAATCGCCTGGAGCAGGCACGGCGAAAACTGCTCGACCTGCTCGAGCATCGCCGCGACAGCCAGACCGCGATCATCGTTTATGCCGGCAGCGCGCATACACTGGTGCCGCTGTCCGACGACCTGGACACCAGCCGCAACCTGCTTGAAGCCCTGGACCCCTCGATCATGCCGCAAACCGGGCAGCGCGCTGACCTGGCCGTACGCAAAGGCCTGGCCCTGCTGTCACAAGCTGGCCTTGGCCAAGGCCGTTTGCTGCTGATTGGCTCCTCGTTGAGCACCGAGGAACGGCAAGGCATCGTCCAGGCGCTGGGCCGCAAGGGACCAAAGCTGCTGATGCTAGGTATTGGCAGCGCAGAAGGCGCACCGGTAAAACAGAGTAATGGCGAATTCCTCAAGGATGCCGAGGGCACGATTCTCATGCCCCGCCTGGACAGCGCAAGCCTGAGGGAGTTTGTCATGGAAACCGGCGGCAAGTACCGCCATGCCCGAATCGACGACCTGGACCTGCGCGGCCTCGGCCTGTTCGCCCCGCCCCGGGCATTGCATGACGATGGCCAGACGGTGCAGTTGGACAGTTGGGCCGATCAGGGCTACTGGCTGCTGCTGCCGCTCTTGTTGCTGGCGGCCTGTGCGGGCCGTCGCGGCTGGCTGTTCTGCCTGCCGTTGCTGTGGGTGCTGCCACAACCCAGCCATGCCTTTGAACTTGATGACCTGTGGCTACGCCCGGACCAACAAGGCCAGCGCCTGCTTGAACAACAACGCCCCGCCGAGGCAGCAAAACGCTTCCAGAACCCGCAATGGAAAGCCCTGGCACTGTACGAGGCCGGTGACTATGCCGGCGCGGTGCGCCTGTTCGCTGAAAGCAACACGGCGGCTGCCCACTACAATCGCGGTAACGCCCTCGCACGCAGCGG
Organism: Pseudomonas sp. HLS-6 TE3448; assembly: GCF_053629555.1. Taxonomy (NCBI): domain Bacteria; kingdom Pseudomonadati; phylum Pseudomonadota; class Gammaproteobacteria; order Pseudomonadales; family Pseudomonadaceae; genus Pseudomonas; species Pseudomonas sp. HLS-6 TE3448. The sequence continues at coordinate 4,899,462 of NZ_JBRJIO010000001.1, forward strand.
AGAGTTGGAGGCCGCCGTGGATGCTTATGAACAGGCGCTGGAGCGCCAACCGGAACTTCAGCCGGCCATTACGAACAAAGCACTGGTCGAGCAACTGCTGCGCCAGCAAAAAGCTGCCGAGCAGGAACAGGCTGCGGCCACTGAAACGGAAACCGAACAGAACGCGCCCGGTACAACGACTGACAGCAACACGGATAGCCGCAGTACCGCCGCGGCTGACAGCGAGCAAGACACTCAAAGCGCACAAGAACAGCAAGGCCAGAACCCGTCGTCGGGGGCAGAACAAACGCAGCAAGGGAACAGCGGCGACCAGGATGATGAAACCACTCATCCGCCGCAACGGCCAAGCGACAGCAGCCTTGACGCCGAACAGCGCCAGGCCCTTGAGCAGTGGTTGCGACAGATCCCGGACAACCCTGCCGAACTGCTGCGCCGAAAATTTTGGTATGAACAGCAACAACACCAGGAAACTCATTGATGAGACGCGCCTGCGCCCTCGTTTTCAGCCTTGCCCTCAGCCTGCAGGTACAGGCCGCCGCGTTGCTTGCCAGCGTCGACCGCACACGCCTGAACGCCGGTGAAACGCTCGAGCTGACCCTTCAAACCCAGGACATCACCCAGTTTGGCAAGCCAGACCTGGAGCCCCTGCAGGCCAATTTTGAGGTTCGCGACACTCGCCAGGTGAACAACCTGACCACCCTCAATGGCGAAACCCAAGCCAGTACACGCTGGATCATCACCCTGCTTCCGCGTCAAAGTGGCAGCCTGCAAATACCCGCGCTGCAGCTGGGCGAGGTCAGCAGCCAGCCGATTGAGCTTCAGGTGCTGCAAGCACAGGATAACGTGGTCGAGAACCTGGCTCCGGTGTTCATCGAAGCCAGCCTCGACCAGGACAGCATTTATGTGCAGGCCCAAGCCGTTTTAACCCTGAGGATCTACCACTCGGTAGCCCTGTACGATGACAGTAGCCTGAGCCGGCTCCAGCTGGAGGGCGCGAAGGTAGAACCGCTGGGCGAATCACGGACCTACGAGAAAGAAATCAACGGTGTACGCCATGGCGTGATCGAAATGCGCTATGCGATCTACCCACAGCAAAGCGGCAACGTGACCATTCCGTCCCTGACCTTCAGTGCCACCACCGTAGAACCGGCGACAGATCAAGACAGCGCCCCGCGCAGTGGCAAACAGACCCACGTGAGCTCTGCACCGATTACCTTGTTGGCCAAACCCATACCAGCCACTTACCCGGCCAACACGCCTTGGCTACCGGCGCGCAACCTGACCCTGGAACAACACTGGAGCCCGGACCCGACGCAAGCCTCAACCCAGATTGGCGACTCCCTGACCCGTACAGTGACCATCAAGGCCGAAGGCCTGTCCAGCACACAGATACCACCTCTGGCGAACACTGAGGTCATAGGCCTGCGCCACTACCCTGACCAACCGCAACTGCGTAACGAGATCAACGACCGCGGCCTGCTCGGTAGTCGCGAAGAGCGCGAGGCGCTGGTGCCAACGCATGCGGGCACACTGGAGCTGCCCAACCAGGAGGTCATTTGGTGGAACACCCGAGAAGACCATCTGGAGCGCAGCAGTCTGCCCGCGCGAACCTTGCAGATTCAGGACAACCCGGCACTCAGCGCGGAAACGCCGAGCACGTCGATCCCCCTTGAAAACGGCCCGCTCTGGCCCTGGCAACTCAGCACACTGATACTGGCCCTGACCACCTTGAGTGGCTTTGCCCTCTGGTGGCGGGCCCGCTCACAACCGGCCGTGCTGCGTGCGGCTCAAAGCGGCCCGAGCCCGCGCACCCTGCTCGACGACCTCAAACGCGCCTGCCAGGCCAACGACCCGCAGGCCACCCGGCAGGCCCTCGACGCCTGGGCGCGCCAGCAACCCGAAACCCTTGCCGAAATGGCGGCTCGCTTCGTTCCATTGTCCGATGCCCTGGATGGTCTGAACGGCGCGCTTTACAGCGAAACCGGACAATACTGGCAAGGCGAAGAGCTGTGGCGGGCCATTGGCACTATCCCAACCGCTGAACAGACTCAACCGACACCCGGCGAAAGTAGTAGCCTGCCACCCCTCTATCCCAAGTAATCAGCCGCTCTAGCCTGCGCATCTTCAGGCTTCCTTAAGAAAACTCGTCGACACTTGCTCCCAACGATATACAGGAGCAAGCACGATGCCTGAGCCCACCGACACCATTTGGCCCTTCGCTTTACCGCTTCGGCTGGCACCTGAGAACAGCGCGATGTTGAGCCTGGCGCACGCGTTGCCCAACAGCGATGAGCGCCCACTGTTCGAGGACTTCATCCGCCAGCGTTTTCACTTGGTACATGGCGCCGACATACGTCACTTCATGCCTGAGCTGTTTGGCCTGAAAGACCAGAACAATGCCTTGTGTGCCGTCGCTGGCCTTCGCCGCGCCAGCACCTCAGGGTTGTTTCTGGAACAGTATCTGGATGCGCCAATCGAGCACTACATCCCGTCAGAGAACGAGCAACCGACGCAGCGCGACTGCATTGTCGAAGTCGGCAATCTGGCCGCCAGCGATACCGGCAGCGCCCGCCTGAGCATCATCACCATGACCTGGCTGCTAGGTGCTGCAGGCTTTCAGTGGGTCTCGTTTACCGGCAGTACCGGCCTGGTCAACAGTTTCCATCGCCTCGGTTTGAAACCTACCACCCTGTGCGCAGCAGATCCTCAGCGCCTGGGCGATGAGCGCCACACGTGGGGCCAGTATTACGACAGCCGCCCGAGTGTCCACATCGGCAACATCTGCAGTGGTTTCCAACACTTGGCCAAGGTCGGGCTGTTCAAACGACTTGGCCTACCACCCGTCGATCGGGAGACCTGCAATGTCGCCTGAACTGAGCCTGTTTGAAAATCAACTGCAACGCCATGCACAGGAGCGCCCTTTTGCCCTGGCCCTATGGGGTGACGAACTGCGTCTGGACTATGAAGCGCTGTGGTCAGAGGTCAATTATCGCCGCCGGTTACTGAGCGAGCAGCCTGAAGGCTGTGTAGTGCTCGCGCTGGACAACAGCCCCGAGGCGATGCTGTGGGACCTGGCCGTGCTCTTTGAAGAGCGCCCATGCCTTACCCTGCCGCCCTTTTTCAGCCCTGCGCAACGCCAGCACTGCCTGGAGCAATGCCAGGCACCGCTGGTCGTCGCTGACTCCGGCATGGCAAGCGAACTCGAAGCGGCAGGCTACCGCTTCCAGGGCACCCTGTGGAGCAAGGCCGCGGTCTCAGCCGTGGTACTGCCAGAGGGAACCGCGAAGATCACCTTCACATCGGGCACGACCGGCGCCCCCAAAGGCGTGTGCCTCAGTGCCGACAGTTTCCTGCGGGTGGCCCGAGAGCTGGCGGCGGCCAGTGAGCCTGTAAAGCCTGATCATCACCTGGCGCTGCTGCCCTTGGCGATCCTGCTGGAAAACCTCGGTTGCTATGCCGCCCTCTTTGCAGGTGCGGTGCTAAGCCTGCCTAGCCAGGCCCGCCTGGGTATTCGTGGCGCCAGCGGCGTCGATACCCCCACCTTCCTGCGCTGCCTGGCAGAACGCCGCCCACACAGCCTGATTCTGGTCCCGCAATTGCTGCAACTGCTGGTCGGTGCAACGCAAGCGCAGGCATTCGATCCTTCCTGCCTGCGCTTTGCCGCGGTAGGCGGTGCACGGGTATCCCCAGGCCTGCTTCAAGGTGCACACCAACTCGGCATACCGGCCTATGAAGGCTACGGCTTGTCCGAGTGCGCCTCGGTGGTGTGCTTGAACGTACCTGGCGCTATCAGGCCGGGAAGCGTTGGGCGACCATTGCCCCATGTAGAGGTCAAGCTGGCTGATGACGGCGAAGTACTGATTCAAGGCTCGACCATGCTCGGCTACCTGGGCAACCCGGCCCAACCGGAAGCGTGGCTGGCCAGTGGCGACATCGGTGAGTTCGATGACGAAGGCTTTCTGTACATCAAGGGCCGCAAGAAGCATCAGTTCGTCACCAGCTACGGCCGTAACGTCAATCCCGAGTGGGTGGAAGCAGAACTCACCCAAGGCGGGGTCATTGCCCAGGCATTCGTGCATGGCGAAGCCCTGCCCTATAACGCAGCCCTGCTCTGGCCTCATGACCCGAGCTGCAGCGACCAGGCCCTTGCCGATGCCGTAGCCAAGGCCAATACAGCCCTGCCCGACTACGCACGCGTTCATCACTGGCTGCGTTTGCCTCAACCCTTTACCCCTGCCAATGGCTTGCTGACCGCCAATGGCCGACCACGCCGCGATGCCATCCTTGAGCAATACCACGCGGCACTGGACTCCTTTAATCGTTCTGAGGAACTGTCGTCATGAGTTTTTTTGAAGCCCTGCAAGCTGCAACCGCCCAGGAACGCAGCGCGCTGTTTGAAGTTCCGGTCATCCGCAAGGCACTGGCCGGTGAGGTCACACTGGAGAGCTATCGGGCCTTCCTGATTCAGGCCTACTACCATGTTCGCCATACCGTACCGCTGATGATGGCCTGCGGTGCACGCCTGCCCGAGCGACTGGAGTGGTTGCGCCACGCAGTGTGCGAATACATCGAAGACGAGTACGGCCATGAGCAGTGGGTACTGAACGATATCGTCGCCTGCGGCGGCGACCGTGAAGCGGTGCGCACCGGCCAACCCGATCAACCCATCGAGCTGATGGTTGCGTTTCTCTATGACCTGATCGCACGTGGCAACCCGGTGGGCCTGTTCGGGATGGTCAACGTGCTTGAAGGCACCAGCATCGCCCTGGCAACCCATGCCGCCGAACGCATTCGCGACCGCCTGGCACTGCCTGAGGAGGCCTTCAGCTACCTGAACTCCCATGGCGCGCTGGATATCGGGCACATGCAGACCTACCGCAAACTGATGGACCGCCTCGACGACCCGGCTGATCAGGCCGCGGTCATTCATGCCTCGAAAGTGGTCTACCGGTTGTATGCGGACATGTTCCGGGCACTGCCGCAAAACACCCAGGCACCAACCCTGCTGGAGAGCAATCATGCGGCTCAATGAAGCCCGAGTCGTGCTCACCGGTGCCAGTGGTGGCATTGGCCTGGCAATCACCAATGCGCTGCTCGCCAGCGGCGCTCAGGTACTGGCAGTGTCTCGCCATGAAGACGCCTTGCGCCCAAGCATGACGCGTTACCCCAGCCAGCTGCGCTGGGTGTCGGCAGACCTGACCAGCGCCACAGACCGGCATAAAGTGCAGAATGCCGCCCAGGCCATGGGCGGCATCAATCTGCTGATCAACGCCGCCGGGGTAAACCAGTTCGCCATGCTTGAGCAACTGGAAGACAGCGACATCAGCCACATGCTTGACCTGAACATCATCGCCCCGATTTCGCTGACACGCTTGCTGTTGCCACTTCTCAGAGAGGCCCCAGCAGCAATGGTGGTCAATGTCGGTTCAACCTATGGTTCGATCGGCTACCCCGGGTACTCCCCCTACTGCGCCAGCAAATTCGCCTTGCGCGGCTTTTCCGAAGCACTGCGTCGAGAGCTGGCCGATACCCGGGTGAACGTACTTTATGTGGCCCCACGAGCGACCCAGACACGCATGAACAGCGCGGCTGCACAGGCGCTCAATGACGCCCTGAAAGCCAATACCGACGACCCGGAAATGGTCGCCAACGCCGTGATCCACGCCATTGCCGGTGACCGCCGCGACCTTTACCTGGGCTGGCCTGAGCGTTTTTTTGTAAGCCTCAATAACCTGCTGCCAAGCCTGGTAGACCGCGCCCTGCGCAAGCAGCTGCCGTTGATCAGACGCTTCAGCCATATTGGCTCCACGGAGAAAAACAAACCATGAAAAAACTGCTGATCGCCCTGCTGGCCACCGTATCAAGCACCTCACTGTGGGCCATGGACGCCACCGACCAACAACGCCTGAGCGATATTCAACAGCAATGGGCAAAAATCCAGTACGAAACACCCGAGGGTAAACGCGCCGATGCCTTCGAGCAGTTGGCCGCAAAGGCCAATGCCTTTTCCAAGGAGCGCCCAACCGCAGCCGAGGCCTGGATCTGGTCTGGCATCGTCACCAGCAGTTGGGCAGGCGCCCAAGGCGGGCTCGGTGCCTTGGGCAAGGTCAAAGAGGCGCGCAGCGACCTGGAAAAAGCCTTGTCGATCGACCCGACGGCGCTGCAGGGTTCCGCCTACGCCAGCCTCGCTGCACTGTATGATCGAGTGCCTGGCTGGCCGGTCGGCTTCGGTGACAGTGACAAGGCCGATACGCTGCTCAAACAAGCACTGCAGATTAACCCCAACGGTATAGACAACCTGTACTTCTGGGGCGACCATCTCTACCGCCAGAAGCACTACGCTGAAGCCAAGGCTGCCTTGCTCAAGGCACAACAGGCTCCTGCTCGTCCGGGTCGAGAAAGCGCCGATAAAGGGCGACACAAGGACATACAGGCGCTGCTGGTTGAAATAGACAAAAAACTCAACTGACCAAGGAGCCGGCATGCGACTGCTGCTGATCGAGGACGATGTTTCGCTGGGTGAAGGTATCTACCAGGCACTGAGCCGCGACGGCTATACCACCGACTGGATCAAAGACGGTAGCAGCGCGTTGCACTCGTTACTGAGTGAAACCTTCGACCTGGCCATCCTCGATCTTGGCCTGCCGCGCATGGACGGGCTGGAGGTGTTGCGGCGTCTGCGCAGCAGCGGCTCGAACCTGCCCGTGCTGATCCTGACCGCGCGTGATGCCACCGAAGACCGCATTGCCGGCCTTGATGCCGGTGCCGACGACTACCTGGTCAAACCTTTCGACCTGGCCGAACTCAAGGCGCGCCTGCGCGCCTTGATGCGACGCAGTGCCGGGCGCGCCCAACTGCGCATCGAACATGCTGGAATCAGCCTGGACCCTGTCAGCCATCAGGTCACCTATCTGGGACAGCCAGTTTCATTGACCCCCAAAGAGTACCAACTGCTGTACGAGCTGCTGTCCCCCCCCGGCCGGGTCATGACCCGCGAACGGCTGACCCAGTTGCTCTACGGCTGGAACGACGAAGCAGAAAGCAACACGCTTGAGGTGCATATCCACCACTTGCGCAAGAAGCTCTCCAGTGACTTGATCCGGACCATTCGCGGCGTTGGCTACCTGGTGCAAGAAGCACGATGAAATCCATCCGGCGGCGAACCCTGACCCTGATCATTGGCCTGTTGATCGGCGGCCTGATGACCCTGTCTGTGCTCAACCTGCATGACAGCAACCACGAAATTGCCGAAGTCTACGACGCCCAACTGGCACAAAATGCCCGCTTGCTGCAGGGCATCATGCGCATGCCAATGCACAACAGCGATCACAGCGAACTGTACCGTGCGTTCAACGAGGCGCTGGGTCAGGCATCCCCTAAGGTCGATGGGCACCCTTACGAAAGCAAAATGGCCTTTCAGGTCTGGAACCTCGATGGCCAGTTACTGGTGCATACCGCCAGTGCACCGAGCTTCACTGCACCGCCGAGCGATGCCGGCTTCAATGATGTGGTCGACCTGAAGAACCAGCAATGGCGTACCTTCGTGCTGGTCGACACTGAGCACTCCCTGCGCATCTGGGTTGGCGAGCGCGACGATGTGCGTAACGACCTGGTCAACCGCATCGTCCGCCACACCCTTGGGCCCAACCTGATTGGCAGCCTGTTGTTAGCGACGATGATCTGGTTTGCCATTGGCTGGGGGCTCAAACCACTGGCCAATATGGCCACGACACTGCGCGCCCGCCACCCCGGGTCGCTGGAGCCCATACAACTGTCACCATTGCCCAATGAGCTGGAGCCGATGCAAGCCGCACTCAATCGGCTGCTGGGACAGATTCAGGAAGTCCTTGGCCGGGAGCGACGTTTCATCGCCGATGCGGCCCACGAGTTGCGTACCCCGCTGGCAGTGCTAAGGGTACACGCGCAGAATCTGCAGGAAGCGCGCAACGACGCGGAACGCCAACAGTCCCTGCACAACCTGATTGCCGGTGTGGACCGAACCTCGCGCCTGGTCAATCAACTCTTGACCATGGCACGCCTGGAGCCACGGCTTGGCAGCGCACCACTACAGCCCATCGACCTGACTGCCAGTGTGCGTGACTCATTGGCACAACTGACCCCCTGGCTGCTCGACAGGGGCCTTGAGGTGAGCCTGGAAGCGCCTGAGGCGCCCCTGCGGATACTGGGCGATAGCGCAACCCTCGATATTGCCTTGAACAACCTGGTCACCAATGCCGCGAATTTCTCACCCAAAGGCGGGCTGATCACCGTGCGCCTGGAGGAGACCGCCAGCGCAGTGCTGCTGAGCGTCGAAGACCAAGGCCCTGGCATCGACCCAGAACACCGTGATCGCCTGTTCGAGCGATTCTTCAGCCGTGGCAACGACCAAGGCGCCGGCCTCGGCCTGGCCATTGTACAAACCATCGCCAAGCGCCTCGGCGCAAAAGTCAGCCTGGACAACCTGCCGCAGGGTGGCCTGTGTGCAAGCGTGCACTTCCCCCTGGCGCATGCCTGAAGTTCGCATGTCGCCGGTTGTCTCGGCCCTGCTGATCCCGGAAACTGGCAACCCCTGGGCGTAGTCGCGCTACCATAGCCGACCGCCCCTGCTGGCCAACGCTGCCCAGAGCGACCCGGTTTCCTCTGCACAGGACTTTCAATGCGTCTGTTTCACACCTCCGACTGGCACCTGGGGCAAACCCTCCACAGCCAGGAACGTGACTTCGAACATGCCTGCTTTCTCGACTGGCTGCTCGGCCAACTGGCCCTGCGTCAACCCGATGCCCTGCTGATTGCCGGCGACATCTTCGATACGGTCAACCCTCCGGTCAAAGCCCAGGAACGCCTGTACGACTTCATCGTCCGCGCTCACGAACAGCAGCCTGCGCTGGATATCGTGATCATTGCCGGCAACCATGACTCCGGTGCCCGTATCGAACTGCCGGCACCGTTGATGCGCCGCCTGCGCACCCATGCCCTGGGCCGTGTGCAGTGGCTGGATGACGGCCAGCTCGACAGTGATCGCCTGCTGATCCCGCTGACCGATGCCAAGGGCAAAACCCGCGCCTGGTGCCTGGCGCTGCCCTTCCTGCGCCCGGCCGAGGTGACCGGCGCACACGTGGGTGACGATTACCTGCACGGCATCGCCCAGGTACATGAACGCCTGATCGCTGCCGCTGAAAGCCGACGCAAACCGGGGCAGGCGCTGGTCGCCATCAGCCATGCGCACATGGCTGGCGGGTCGATTTCGGAAGACTCCGAGCGCAGCCTGATCATCGGCAACGCCGAAGCACTGTCGGCCAAGCTGTTCAGCGACTCGGTGGCGTATGTCGCCCTGGGCCACCTGCACAAACCGCAGCGGGTCAACGGTGAGGAACGCATTCGCTACAGCGGCTCGCCGCTGCCGTTGTCGTTCTCGGAAATTGGCTATCAACACCAGATACTCGAGGTGGAACTGGACGGCGCGGCACTGCGCAGCGTCGAGCCACGGCTGGTACCGCGGGCCGTGCACCTGCAACGCCTGGGCCCTGCCTCCCTGAACGAGGTGCTGGAGCACCTGGCAGCGCTGCCGGAAGTCGACCTGCTGGCCGACCTGCAACGCCAGCCCTGGCTGGAAGTGCGCGTGAGTCTGGATGAACCGCAACCGGACCTGCGCCAGCAAATCGAACTCGCGCTGAACGGCAAGGCCGTGCGCCTGGTACGGATCGCCGTCGAGTACGCCGGCGCTCAACAGGATGACGACGACAGTAGCCCCTTGATTGAACTGGGCCAACTCAGCCCGCAAGACCTGTTCAGCCGCGCCTGGGAGCAGGCCTATGGCAATGCCGTGGACGAGCAGACACTGGCCGACTTCGCCCAACTGCTGCAGGACGTGCAACAGGAGGAGGAGCACCCATGAAAATTCTCGCCATTCGCCTGAAAAACCTTGCGTCCCTGGCCGGCCCTTGCGAAATCGACTTCACCGCCGAGCCCTTGGCCAGTGCTGGCCTGTTTGCGATCACCGGCCCCACCGGCGCGGGCAAGAGCACCTTGCTCGATGCCTTGTGCCTGGCACTGTTCGGCGCTGTACCACGCCTGAACAGCATTGGCCGGGAAACCAAACTGCCAGAAGTCGACAGCGAGATCCTTACCAGCGACCCGCGCACGCTGCTACGCCGGGGCACCGGCAGCGGCTTTGCCGAAGTTGATTTCGTCGGTATCGACGGCCACCGTTACCGGGCACGCTGGGAGACCAACCGCGCCCGCGATAAAGCCAACGGCAAGCTGCAAGGCAGCCGTCAGAGCCTGCATGACCTGGACGGCAACCAGTTACTGAGCAGCCAGAGCAAAAGCGAGTACAAACAGCTGATCGAGGCCAAGCTGGGGCTCAACTTCGAACAGTTCACCCGTGCGGTCATGCTGGCCCAAAGCGAGTTCAGCGCCTTCCTCAAGGCCGACGACAAGGACCGCAGCGAACTGCTGGAAAAACTCACCAACACAGCGATCTACAGCCAGTTGGGCCGACGCGCCTACAGCAAGAGCAAAGAAGCCGAAGATATCCACAAGGCCTTGCAACAACAGGCCAGTGGGATCACGCCGCTCAGCCCGGAGGCACGCGCCGAACTCGACCAGCGTGTTGAACAGGCACAACGCCAACTCAAGACCGAACAGGCGCAACTGCGCCAGTTCGAGCAGCAGCGCAGTTGGCTGACAGAGCTAGGCCACTTGCAGGCGCAACAATGTGCCGCCGCCGAGGACGCCCACAGTGCCCAGCAGCACTGGGAGCAACTGGCCACAGAACGCTTGAACCTGGAGCGGCTGGAGCAGTTGGCGCCGCAGCGCCATCAGTTTGCCCGACAACTGGAGCTGACCGGCCAGCGCTCGCCACTGGACGTTGCCATTGAACAACAGCGCCAGCAACAGGTTGAGTTGCAGGCCGCCCAGCAACAGCTGGAACAACACCTGCACCACGCACGCGAGGCACTGAGCCAGGCACTGGCTCAGCAGGCGCAAAACGCGCCGTTGCTGCGCCAGGCCTTCGCCGAGCAAGACACCTTGGCGCGCCTGGAACAGGAACTGGCCGACAGCCTTGCCCTGCACCAACAGGCCGAACAGGCCTCCCGCGAGGGCCAGCAGCAGCTACACACCCTGATCGAACAACAGCAGCGTAACAGCGAGCGCCTGAACCAACTGGACGAGCAACTCGCGCACAGCGCGCACCTGTCCGGCCTGGGCGACGCCTGGAGCGCCTACCGAGGCCAACTGCAGCAACTGATGCTCATTGGCAACCGGCTAAACAAAGGCCGCGAGGAACTGCCCGCCCTGCAGCAACGCGCCACGGATGCGGCCCGCCAACTGGAAGAACAGCGCACACACCTGGCGCAGATCTACCACGAAGCCGGCGCTGAACCCGAGGCCCTGGCAGAGCAGATCAGCCTGCTGGGAACGCTGCTGCAAGACAACCGCAAGCAACAGCGTGCGGTCGAAGAACTGACCCGGCTCTGGAACAGCCAGCAGGATCTGGACAAACAAATCCACGCCTTGCGTGAACGTCAGCAGGCCGCGCAGCAGCAACGCGAACAGTTGATCAGCGAGGGACTGCAAGGCAAACAAGAGCTGATTGCCGCCGAGCAGGCACTGAACCTCACACGACAGCTGCTTGAGCGTCAGCGTCTGGCCCGCAGTGCCAGCGTCGAAGAGCTCCGAGCGCAGCTACAGGACGACCAGCCCTGCCCCGTCTGCGGCAGCCAGGAACACCCGTACCACCAGCCCGAAGCGCTGTTGCAAAGCCTTGGCCGACATGACCAGGATGAAGAAGCCAACGCCCAGCGCCTGGTCGACGGGCTGAAAGAAAAACTGGATGAACTGCGAGCGAAACTGGCCGGCGTCAATGGCCAGATCAAGGAATACCTGCACCAGCACGAACACCTTGTCACTCAACAGCAGGCGTTGGCCCCCAGCCTCGATGCTCACCCGCTCTACGCCCAGTTGGCCCATCAGGACAGCAACGCCTGCTCGGCCTGGCTGGAGCTTCAACTGCGCCGACTGAATGATGACATCAACCGGGACGAGCAACGCCAGCACACACTGCTTACGCTTCAGCAGGACGCCGCCCGCCTGCAGCAACAACTGCAGGTAGCCATCGAGGCCTGCCAGCAGGCCTCGCTGCACGTGAGCCAGCAACAGCAGGCGCTGAGTGACGACGAGGAACGCCTGGAACAGGCACTGGCAAGCTTCGCCGGCCTGCTGCCCGCCGACATCCTGCAAGCCCTGCGTCAGGAACCGTCAGCCGCCTTCCTGCAACTCGACCAGCAACTGGCGCAGCGCCTGGAACTGATAGGCCGGCAAAAAGACGAGCAACAGGACTACAACGACCGCCAGCAGCAACTGGAAAAGGCCAGCCTGCAACAACAGGCACGGGTACAGAAGCTGGAGGAGCTGCAGCAGCAGGTCGTTGCCCGGCAAACCCAACAGCAGCAGGCAAAAGCAACGCTAGACGGCCTGCTTGGCGAGCACGAAAACGCCCAGCACTGGCAACAGCAACTGGAGCAGGCCGTTGAACAGGCGCGCAGCGTCGAAGCGACCACCCAGCAGCAACTGCAGGACAGCCTCACCCGTTCGATCGAGCTGACAGCCGAGCTCAAGGCCAAAGCGCAACAGCGAGATGCCCTGGAAGAGGAGTGCCGTCAACTGGAGGCCGTCATCGGCCAATGGCGACACGCCCATCCTGAATTGGACGATGCCGGCCTGACACAATTGCTGGCGTTCGATGACGAACAGATCAGCCAGTTGCGTCAGCGCCTGCAAAACGCCAGAAAAGCCATCGAGCACACTCAGGTGCTGGTGCAAGAGCGCGAACAGCGCCTTCAGCAACATCAGGCCCAAGCCAACGGGGAACTGCCAGCCGATCAGCTGGAACAAGCCATGGCCGCGTTGCAGCAACAGCTGCACACCCGCGAGCAACAGTGTGCCGAACTGCGCGCCGAGCAAGCCGACGACCAGCGCCGCCAACAGGCCAACCAAGCGCTGGCAGAACAGATTGCCCAGGCCTATACCGAGTGGCAACGCTGGGCGCGCCTGAACGCCCTGATCGGTTCTGCCACTGGCGATACCTTCCGCAAGATCGCCCAGGGCTACAACCTCGACCTGCTGGTGCACCATGCCAACGCACAGCTGCGTCAATTGGCCCGCCGCTACCGGCTCAAGCGCGGCGGCAGCCTGTTGGGCCTGCTGGTGCAGGATACCGAGATGGGGGATGAACTGCGCTCGGTGCACTCCTTGTCCGGGGGCGAAACCTTCCTGGTCTCGCTGGCGCTGGCCCTGGGGCTGGCGTCGATGGCCTCGAGCACGTTGAAGATCGAGTCGCTGTTCATCGACGAAGGCTTCGGCAGCCTCGACCCCGAATCGCTGCAACTGGCCATGGATGCACTGGACGGTTTGCAGGCTCAAGGGCGCAAGGTCGCGGTGATCTCTCATGTGCAGGAAATGCACGAGCGGATTCCGGTACAGATCCAGGTTCGTCGCCAAGGCAATGGCCTGAGTACCCTGGAGGTCAGTGGATGATCCTCTATTCGTTTCGGCGCTGCCCTTACGCCATGCGTGCACGCATGGCCTTGCGCTACAGCCAATGCCCGGTCGAGATCCGCGAGGTCAGCCTCAAGGAAAAACCGGCCGACATGCTCGCCTTGTCGCCCAAAGGTACGGTGCCGGTGTTGAGTGTCGAGGGCAAGGTGCTGGAGGAAAGCCTGGACATCATGCGCTGGGCCTTGGCCCGGCATGACCCGCAAGACTGGCTGCTGAGTACCGACTCACAGGCTGCGCAACAGGCCAACGCACTGATAGCGCGTAACGACAGCCTGTTTAAAGTCAGGCTCAACCACTACAAGTATGCCGAGCGCTACCCGGCGCATTCGCGTGAGGAATACCGACAGCTGGCCTGTGAAATCCTTGATGACCTGGAGGCACACCTGGCGCAGCACGACTACCTGCTCACCTCGCACCCAAGCCTGGCGGATGTGGCCCTGATGCCGTTCATTCGCCAGTTCGCCGGGGTCGAACCAGCCTGGTTTGCCCAAGCCCCCTACCCCAGGCTGCGAGCTTGGCTGCAGGGTTGGCTGGACTCGGCGCTGTTCAAGGCAATCATGGCCCGCTGAAGCCACCCACCCTGTTGTTGCATCGCAGGCAAGACCTGCTCCTACCTGTTGGAGCGGGCTTGCCCGCGATGGTCAATTGACGAACTTCAGGTCCGAAGGCGCATCCTGGGCAAGCTTCTGCACAGTCTTGCCCAGCAGGCCGGTGTGCCGGTCACGCTGGATGACCACGATCTGGTTGCTCTTCTGGTTGGCAACCAGCACATAGCCACCGCTCGGGTCGAGGGTGAACTCGCGAGGATGATCACCTTCCACCGAACGCCGTTGCAGCGGCGTCAGCGTACCCAGGGCCGAGTCGATTGCGAACACCAACAGCTGGTTGGCTGTGCCGCGATTACTCACGTACAGGAAGCGCCCGTCCGGCGAGAGGTGCAAGGCCCCCGCCGCTTTGCTGGTCGGCGCCTGAGAGTCGCTCAAGGGCAGCCGTTGACGCTCGATGAGTACGCCATCCTGTACATCGAACACCACCACTTCAGCACTCATCTCAAGGGTCAGGTAAGCCTGTTTGCCAGTGGCTGCGAACACCAGATGGCGTGGCCCACTGCCCGGCGGCAGGTTGACCGCCGCAGGGCGGGCCGGGCCCAAGGGGCGCTCGGGGTTGGCGCTGTCGTAGCGATAGATGAACACCTTGTCGGCGCCCAGATCGCAGGCATACAGGTAGCGCCCGTCCGGCGACGACACCGCCGCATGCACATGGGAACCGGACTGGCGCTCAGGGTTGACGTAGCTGGGCGGATGGCGTTCTTGCTGCACCACCGGCAACAAGCGCCCGTCTGCCGCCACGGGCAGCACCGACAGGCTCCCGCCCGGGGTTGGCTGCACCGCATAGTTGGCAACGAACAGGTAGCGCCCGTCATTACTGAGGCTGGCGTGGGTCGGCTCGTCACCCAGGCTGTCGAGCCGGCTCAGCGGGCTTATCGCACCGCTGCCGGGGGCAAGCGCAAAGCTGCTGACCTGGCCATGCCCGGCGCCGTTTTCGTTGACCGCAAACAACAGGCGACGGTCACTGGACACGACCAGCCAGGACGGGTTGACGCTCTGCACCACCTGCAGCGGCTCTGGCTCGATCTGCCCGCTCTGGCTGTCAAAGCGGTAGCGATAGATCCCCTCGCTGCTGCCCTGGGTGTAGCTACCGACCAGCAGTTCGTGGCCTTGCGCCGTAGCCGTCATGGCAACAACACTATTGATCAATAGACACGTCAGTAGACGTTTCATCGTCATCCTCTTCCGAGGCGCGCAAGGCACTCATGCACACCAGACGGTGCTCGACACCGTCGGCCGCGATCAACCAGTCGCCGCCGTCCGCGCGGGCGGCATTGATCTGCTCAATGCTGAACTGCCAGCGTTTGAGTGCACGGCCATCCATGCATTCAACCTGCAGACCGGTCTCATCGAAGGTGGGAAATCAAAGGCATGCAGGCCGTCGATCAACAGCATGTCGCTGGCTTGCAGGGCGTGGGAAAGGGTCGTCATGAGAGAGGTATCATCGTGCGGAAAAGCACAATGATACTCCAATGCAAACAACATCGCCGGCACCCCATCCCCCGTAGGGGCCGGCGTTGCCGGCGATGCGCTCAACCGAGGCGATCAATGGGCGAAAATCGACCCACCCTCCTTGCCCACCAGTTTCTCCGGCTTGATCAGGAAACGTGCCAGTGCCGGCAACAACCACAATGCGCCGAACATGTTCCAGAGCAACATGAAGGTCAGCATCAAGCCCATGTCAGCCTGGAACTTGATTGCCGAGAAGATCCAGGTCGCGACGCCAATGGCCAGGCACAAACCGGTGAACAGCACCGCCTTGCCGGTGGACTTGAGGGTTTGATAGTAGGCCTCTTGCAGCGGCAGCCCGGCGCGCAGGAAACTCTCCAGGCGACTGTAGATGTAAATACCGTAGTCCACACCGATACCCACCCCAAGCGCCACCACAGGCAGGGTCGCCACCTTCACACCGATGCCCATGAAGGCCATCAGCGCATTACCCAGCACCGAAGTCAGCACCAGCGGCAGCACGATGCACAAGGTCGCGGCAAACGAGCGGAAGGTGATCATGCACATCACGGCCACACAGATGTACACCAGGATCAGGATGGTCAGCTCGGCCGACTTGATCACGTCATTGGTCGCGGCCTCGATCCCGGCATTGCCCGCCGCCAGCAGGAATTCCAGGCCGTCCTTGTTGTGTTCATCGGCGAAGGTCTGGGCCGCCTTGATCACGCGATCAAGGGTCTCGGCCTTGTGATCGTTGAGGAACACCAGCACCGGGGCCAGCGAACAGTCGCTGTTGTACAAGCCGTCTGCACGGGAGATCGAACTGTTCAGCACATCCGGGTTACGCGACAAGGTCTCCCATTTGAGGTTGCCCTCGTTCATGCCCTTGATGACCTGCTTGGACACCGTCACCAGTGAAATCGCCGATTGCACGCCCGGGGTGTTTTCCATGGTCCACATCAACTCATCGACCGGCGCCATGGTCGAATAGACCGAGCAGCCTTCGGATGGCGTCTTGACCATGATCACCAGCACATCCGAGCTGGTCGAGTAGTTACTGATGATGAAACGGTTGTCCAGGTTATAGCGCGAGTCCGGGCGTAGTTCAGGCGCTCCCTGGTCGAGGTCACCGATCTTCAGGTTCTGGCTGTACCAGAGGCCACCACCGAACGCGAACAGCGCCAGCACCACTGACACAGGCGCAACCTTGGCACTGGCAAAGCCGGACAGCAGCCGCCAGAACGGGTGCTCACGCGTGGCATCGCGCTTGCTGCGCTCGATAGCCTTCTTGCTGATGCCGACATAGGAGATCGCCACCGGCAGCAGGATCAGGTTGGTAAAGACGATTACCGCTACACCGATGGAGGCGCCAATGGCCAACTCGCGGATCACCCCGATATCGATGATCAGCAGGGTGATGAAGCCCACCGCGTCGGCCAGGATGGCAATCATCCCCGGCAAGAACAGTTGGCGGAAGGTTCGCCGTGCAGCGATCAGGGCATTGTCGGCATCGCTGGACTGCAAGGCGATACCGTTGATCTTCTGCACCCCATGGGAAATGCCGATGGCGAAGATCAGAAACGGCACCAGCATCGAGTACGGATCCAGGCCAAAGCCCACCGCGTGCATCAAGCCCAACTGCCAGACTACCGCTACCAGGGTGGTGATCAGCACGGCGATGGTGCTACGGATACACCAGGTAAACCAGTACAGCAGCACCCAGGTGATGGCCAAGGCGATGCCGAAGAACATCGCGACCATCATCAGGCCATCGATCAGGTCACCAACCTTCTTGGCGAAGCCGACGATGTGGATTTTTACATTGGGGTTCTGTGCCTGGAACTTGTCGCGGATCTTCTCTTCCAGCTGATGGGAGAACTGCTGGTAATCCAGCTTGATCTGTTTGCCCTGGTCCTGCGGGTCGGGGTAGGACTCCAGCAGCGGTACATCGACAATGCTGGACTTGAAGTTGTTCGCCACCAGGCGGCCAATCTGCCCGGACTTGAGCACGTTGCTGCGCAGTTCATCCAGGCTGTCGGCGGAACCATCGTAGGTCTTCGGAATGACCTCGCCACCGGCAAAACCTTCTTCGGTCACCTCGGTCCAGCGAACGTTCGGGCTCCACAACGACTTGAGCGCAGAACGATCGACACCGGGAATATAGAACACCTCATCATGGATCTGGCGCAGGGTTTCCATGTAGTGCTTGTCGAAGATATCGCCATCGACTGCCTCCACCGAGATACGCACCGTATTGCCAAGGTTGGCCAGGTCGTTACGGTGCTCAAGCATTTTCTCGATAAACGGATGCTCAAGCGGGATCATTTTCTCGAAGCTGGTCGAGGGGCGGATCAAGGTGGCCTGCCAGAACAGGAACAGGCTGACGACCAGGCAGATGAAGATGACGGCGGGCCGATTGTTGAAAATCAGGCGTTCAAGAATCGACGCCTTGTTCTGATGGTGGTGGGTGCCGAACGATTCCCGACTGGTCATGGTTGTACCCTCTCAGCGCCAGATGACGTGGCAACATGGATGCCGCCCTGGCCTACCAGAATCAGCTTGCCATCCGTGACTGCGCTGGCAGCCGCCAGCGCGATACGATCGGCCCGGTTATAGACACTGAAGCTTGCACCATCGTCGGTGCTGCGCAGGACGCTACCGCCATTACCGACCAGCACCAGGCTGCCATCGTCCAGAAGCGTCGCGCTGGACAAGCCGAACTCCAACTGCCCGCGTTCGGCATGCAAGGGGATGGTTTGCCAGGTGTCACCAAAGTCGGTGGAGCGGAACAGGTTGCCGCGCAAGCCATAGGCCAGCAGCGTGCGTGCTTGCGCCGTACCGACCACACCGAACAACGAGCCTTGGTAGGGGCCTTCCACCCGGTTCCAGGTTTGCCCGGCGTCGGCTGAACGGAACATCACGCCCTGCTCTCCAACGATGAACAGCCCTGCATCCTTCACCGCCGCGATGCCATTGAGGTGCAGTTGATCTTCGTTATCCAGACGGTCGCTGACCTCTTGCCAGGCTGCGCCGCCATCAACGGTTTCAAGCAGAGCCCCATAAGCCCCCACGGCAAGGCCGTGCTGCGCGTCCTGGAACCACACATCCAGCAAGGGCGCTTCACGCTTGAGGTCTTCGAATTGCTTGCTCCAGGTCGCGCCGCCGTCACTGCTGGCGAGGATCTGCGCATCATGGCCTACCGCCCAGCCATGGCGGGCATCGGCAAAGTAAACCGCAGTGAGCATCTGCCGGGTGGGCACCCGTGCCTGGGTCCAGGTCTGCCCCTGGTCATCGGAGAAAAGGATGTGGCCACGGTCACCAACCGCTACCAGCCGGGAGCCGGCCTTGGTGACGTCAAGCAACAGGCTGTGAGCCGCCTTATCGGACTCAATGGCGTAGACCGTTGCCGAGGCTGCAGGCGCCTGCGCCTGCCCCGCCTCGATAGCATTGGCAAACATGCCCAGGGCCAACGCCAGAAGGCTGCTGCCAACCAACACGGTCGGCCCCCTGCGCCCTTGTCCTGCACCATACCCGGTGCGCGCCATGACGGGCTCACCCATAGATCTCTCCCCCGATTTAATTGTTATTTGGGTCAAATCCAGTTGCGGGCACAGCCAAAAACCCTGTTCCAGAGCCCCGCAATAGCTGAGAACCATCCTATCGGGGTTTAGAAAGGGCTGACAACGAACAAGACGTTATCTTTTGTTAAGCGCGGGAAAGGAGGCTGCGGGCGCGTGGCGCCTGCATCGTTGGCAAGCCAACGCCCACAGGGCCTTGTGTAGCCCTGTGGGCGCCAACTTGCCGGCGACGGCATCAGCGAAAGCAGACGCCGACAAGCGTGTGAAAAACCCGATCAAACCAGGCTTTTGCTGACCACTTCATAGACATCACTGGACAGCGCGCCGGAGGCAAGAATGCGCTCCAGCTCACTCTTCATCAGCGCCTGACGCGCAGCGTCGTACTTGCGCCAGCGAGTCAGCGGTGCCAGTTGCCGCGAGGCAATCTGCGGGTTGAGCGCATTGAGCTCAATCACCAGGTCCGCCAGGAAGCGGTAGCCGGAACCGTCTGCCGCATGGAAGTTGACCAGGTTCTGCCCGGCAAACGCACCAATAAGGGCGCGCACCTTGTTCGGATTCTTCATCGTGAAGGCCGGATGCTGCATCAGTGCTTTGACTCGCGCCAAACCGCCCGGCAAGGTGCTGGCCGCCTGGACGCTGAACCACTGGTCCATCACCAACGGATTGTCCTTGAAGTGGTCGGCGAATGTCTCCAGCGCCTTGGCCCGCTCGGCCTCGAACGACGAGTTGACCAACACGGCCAGCGCGGTCAAACGCTCCGTCATGTTGTCACACGCGTCGAACTGCTCCAGGGTCGCTTCCAGCACCTGTGGCTTGCCACTGAGCATCAGGTAGGACAACACGATGTTCTGCAGGCTGCGACGGGCAAAATGCTCGGCTTCGGCCACATACGCGGTCGTGCGCGACACCGCGCGATTGGCTTGGTAACGGGCCCACAGTGCGTCGAACAACTGCTCGGACAGTTGTTTGCGGGCGAATTCGCGGGCCGCATGGATAGCATCGACATCCGCCACTTCACTGATTTCAGTGAGGTAGGCCTCGCTGGGCAGCGAAAGCATTTCAGCGACCATCGCCTGATCCAGTTGATCATTGCTCAGGACGCTGCACAGTGCAGTTACCAGGCGCGGGTCGAGTACCAGCTTGGCGCCCTGTTTGTACTGTTCGATCAGCTCTTGCAGGACCTGCACCGACAACTGCTGGCCGGCTTCCCAACGGTTGAAGCCGTCGCTGTCATGCTGCATCAGGAACATCAATTGGTCGCGGTCATAGGGGAAGCTCAGCTTGACCGGTGCGCTGAAGCCACGCAGCAATGACGGCAGTGGCTTAGCCGCCACATCGACAAAGGTGAAGGTTTGTTCAGCCTCGGTCACTGACAGTACGCGGGTGGTGCCCTCGGCCGCCGCCTCACCGAGCAGACGCAGTGGCAAGTCATTGCCCTGGGCATCGAGCAGGCCCAGCTCTACAGGAATGACGAAGGGCTGCTTTTCCTGTTTGTCCGGGGTTTGTGGATAACTCTGCCGGAAGGTCAGGCTGTAGGTCTGCGCGGCGCTGTCATAGGCATCGCTGACCGCCAGGCGTGGCGTGCCAGCCTGGCTGTACCAGCGTTTGAACTGGCTCAGGTCGACGCCATTGGCGTCTTCCATGGCCTTGATGAAGTCGTCACAGGTGACCGCCTGGCCGTCATGACGCTCAAAGTAAAGGTCACTGCCCTTGCGGAAGCCTTCAGCACCCAACAGAGTACGCACCATGCGCACCACTTCCGAGCCCTTCTCATACACGGTCAGGGTGTAGAAGTTGGAAATTTCGATGAAGCTGTCCGGGCGCACGGCGTGGGCCATGGGGCCGGCATCTTCGGCAAACTGGTGGGTACGCAGGTAGGCCACGTCTTCGATACGTTTGACCGTACGCGAGTTCATGTCAGCCGAGAACTCGGCATCGCGGAACACCGTGAAGCCTTCCTTGAGCGACAACTGGAACCAGTCACGGCAGGTCACGCGGTTGCCCGACCAGTTGTGGAAGTATTCGTGGGCGACCACCGCCTCGACACGCTGGTGCGCAGCGTCGGTGGCGGTTTCGGCGCGGGCCAGTACGCAACTGGAGTTGAAGATGTTCAGGCCCTTGTTTTCCATGGCGCCCATGTTGAAGTCGTTGACCGCAACGATCATGAAGATGTCCAGGTCGTACTCACGCCCATAGACCTCTTCATCCCAGCGCATGGACTTCTTCAGGCTGGTCATGGCGTGCTGGCACTTGTCGATGTTTTCCGGCTCGACATAGATACGCAGGGTAACGTCACGCCCCGACTGGCGGGTGAACGTGTCTTCGACACACCACAGGTCGCCCGCCACCAGCGCAAACAGGTAGGCCGGTTTCATGAACGGGTCTTCCCAGGTCGCCCAATGCCGGCCGTCTTCGCCAGGCCCGGTGGCGATCGGGTTACCGTTGGACAGCAGCACCGGGTAGCGATGCTGCTCGGCACTCACCGTAGTGGTGAATTTGCTCATGACGTCCGGACGGTCGAGGTAATAGGTGATCTTGCGAAAGCCCTCGGCTTCGCACTGGGTGCAGAACATGCCGCTCGACTTGTACAGGCCTTCCAGCGCGGTGTTGCTTTCCGGATGGATCTTGACCGTGGTGTCGAGGGTGAAGCTGGCCGCCGTTGGCTGCAGGGTCAGGTGACTGTCGCTCAGCTCATACTCGGTAGCGCTCAGTTCGCGGTCGTCGAGCTGTACCGACAGCAGTTCCAGCTGCTGGCCATCCAGCACCAACGGTGGCAAGCCAGCGCCCCGCGCCGGGTTGCGGCGCATGACCAACTGCGCGTGGACCAATGTGTGGTCCTCGAACAACTCGAAGGTCAGGTGGGTCTCGTCGATCAGGTATTCGGGAGCCTGATAGTCCTTGAGGTAAATCACTTGCGGCTGTTCGGTACGCATGTGGCGATCCTTTTACTGATGCACGGCGAGTTGATAGGCCGTGTATTTGCGAATATTGATCACGCCGGTGTCGAAGATCAGGTACTGGCCCTTGATGCCCAGCAGCGTGCCTTCAGCCACGGGATTCTTGTCCAGGTTGAAGCTGACGATCTTGCTCGGATAGGCCTCGACCGGATAGCGAATGTCGACGGTTTGAGCATCTGACAACGGCTGAATGGCCTGCAGGCCAAAGCGTGCGTGCAGTGCCTGGAGGCCCTCGGCACACTGCTCGAACAGTTGATCGCGCACGGCGACCAGGTCCACCGCCTCGGCATCGCCCTTGAGCAACGCACGCCAGTTGGTGCGGTCCGGTACATGGGCGCGGAACAGGTCCTCGACCAACCCTGACTGTTGCCGCGTGGCCACACGCATGATCGGCAGCGCCTGGCTGGCCCCCTGATCGAGCCAGCGGGTGGGCAACTGGCTGGCTCGGGTGATGCCGACCTTGAGCCCGGACGAGTTGGCCAGGTAGACGATATGATCCGTCATGCAGAACTGTTCGCCCCAGGCCGGCTCGCGGCAGGTGCCCTGGTCATAGTGACACTTCTCCGGGGCCATGATGCAGACGTCGCACTGGGCCAGCTTGCTCATACAGGGGTAACAGTAACCCTGGCTGAAACTGGTCTTGGTCTTGCGCCCGCAATGGATGCAGTGAATTGCCCCCAGGTACTCGAGGCGCACGGTGGTTCCCAACAAGGGATTGACCGGTACTTCGCTGTCGCCAAGACGAAACGCGTACTGAACCAGGGGCGTCTCAAGACGCGCCGACATTTTGCTGATGGATCCGCGACCGAGCTCGATCAATGGAGCGCATCCGACTTGAACAGAATGTTCGGCACCGGTGCCGACTTCGACGCGCATTCCTGCGGGCCCATGTAGCCGGTGCGCTGCTCTTCCGGCAGGTTCTGCATTTCCCAGGCAATGACGGCCTGCAACGACAGTTCTTTCTGCTCGGCGGTGAGCTTGCGCCCGTCGGACCATTTACCGATTTCCACGGCGAGCTTCAGGCTCTCGTAGATTTCCGGGGTAATGTTTTCGATCATTTGCGAAAAAGTGGACATAGCGTCTCCCAAAATCAAGTCGTCAGTTTACGCCGGGCCAGCGCCCCGCCCAAGAGCCCGCTCAGACAACCGACCAATAACCCACCGACATGGGCGGCGTTGGCGATCTGGCCGAAGCCGAGCAAACTGACAAGGCCGGACAGGCACAGCAACAGCCAGATCAACATCATGACCAACACCCCCCGCGGCATGCGATAGAGCGGGTTGGGCGCGAGCCACTGGTACAACCAGATATACCCCAGCAGGCCGTAAAGCACCCCGGACAAACCGCCAAACAGGCTCGGCCCGCCGAACAGGTACTGCGCAGCGTTGGACACCACGCCAAACAACAGCGTCAGGCCGAGCATGACCCAAGCGCCCTGGCGCCACTCGATACGGCGGCCCAGCTCCCAAAACCACATACCGTTCATGGCCAGGTGCAATAGGCCGAAATGCACCAGCATCGGTGTTGCCAGGCGCCACCATTGGCCAGCGGCCAGGCTCTCGGCCAGCGGCGTGAAGTACAGGTAGTCACCGTGTACGGTGAAATCGAGAAACGTCAGCCAGCTCAAGGTCGAGAGGTTGTCACCCAGGCCGGTCAAGCCCGCCACCATCAGGCACAGCAGCAAGATCGCCGTTGTCGCCTTGCTCGCGCGAAGCTGATCGACAAAGCCGGGCCGTGCCGGTTCACTGTTCGGTAGCGGCTCGGCGGCCAACTCAGCATTGCCTTCAGGGAAGCGCTGATACAACGCCAGCACCTCGCCCGCCAGCGGCTCGCTGACCCATAACACCTGCTCGCCGCCCTCCTCACTGACTCGGTGAGGCACCTGCAGGCGCCTCAGCAGGCCGATGAACCCGCTCAGGTCGATGCTCAACGGCAAGCGCAGCACCTCGACCACATTCACCACGCTCATGCATTGGCCTCCGGCCGCTCGACATCGACCCAGACGAACTTGTGCGGATCGAGCCGGGTTTCATTGTCCAGCCGATAGGCCACCAGTTTGCCGTACAGTACGGCGCTGTAGTCCAGGCAAGCCAGGTTGGGGCGAATCGGCGCGGGTTTGCCGCTGCGCCAGTAATGGCCGACGAACAGCATAGGCTCGTCCTCACCGTAACGCAGCAGGTTACTTTTCTGCGTATGGGTCAGTGGCGTGCTGGCAACCTGCTCGGGCAAGGCGTCGGGTTGGAAAACGATGTCGCCGTAGGTCTGCGGGTCTTCTTCCCAGAACTTGGTCCGGAAAAATGCTCGGGTCAGGCCGTCACCACCGGTCAGGGTCAAGCCGCCCGGCAAGCGCATGTCGGTACCCCGCAACAGGCGATTGCATACGACAGAAGCAAAGCTGTCGGACACCGCCGACGCCTGGACAAAACGCTCGTCGATACAACCGTTCGGACGCTCCTGGCGCAGCGGCTCGATCAGGTTGGCGTCCCAACAGGCGTGAACCAGGCGGAAACGCCCGGCATCGAGGAACAACGGCAGCTCATAGAACCAACCGAGGAAATCGTGCCAGTCACCAGGATGCTGGGCGAACTGGGTGAGTGTTGCGTCAATCAGGTGGGCATGACGTGGGGTGTGTTCACGCACATAGGTCTTGCCACTGCCCGGCAAGGCCGGCGTGCTCCAGCCCAGCGCGCTGAATTCGTGGTTGCCCATGATGCAACGGGCCTGACCGGCCTCGACCATGTCATGAACAAGGTGCAGCGCCTCGCGGATCCGTGGCCCACGGTCAATGATGTCGCCCAGAAACAGTGCCTGACGCTGCGAATGCCGCCAGACACCTCCCAGGCGTCTGTAGCCAAGGGTTTCCAGCAGGTGTTCAAGGGTTTGGGCGCACCCATGTACATCACCGATCAGATCGTAACTGCGCGCGGGATCGAGCATCAGTCGCCTCCACCGCCCAAACGGCTGCCCCAGCCGAGCTTGGTTCTGCACACCTCGTAGTAATTGTGGTCCAGCGGGTGAATCAAGCGCAGCTTTTGCGGCTTTTTGTTCACCGTGATGGTGTCGCCCGGGGCGCAGGTAAAGTGGTTCTGGCCGTCACAGGAAACCTGCGGGTAAATCTGCAGGTCCTTGGACACGACGATCTTCAGCTCGCTGTTGCCGTCGACCACGATCGGTCGCCCGGACAGCGTGTGCGGGTACATCGGCACAATGACGATAGCGTCGAGTTTGGGGTGCATGATCGGCCCGCCCGCCGACAGCGCATAGGCGGTCGAGCCGGTCGGGGTGGCCACGATCAGGCCGTCGGCCTTCTGGCTGCAGACAAACTGGCCATCGATGTAGATCTCGAACTCGATCATGCGTGTCGACTTACCCGGATGCAGCACCACGTCGTTCAGCGCATCGCCCTGGCCAATGGCCTCGCCATGCCGACGGACTTCGGCCTGAAGCAGGAAGCGGTTTTCCACCAGGTAATGGCCATCAAGCACTTCAGCGACCTTCACCTCCAGCTCATCGGGCCGGATATCGGTGAGAAAACCCAGGCTGCCGCGGTTGATCCCCAATACCGGAATGTTGTGACGGGCCAAGGCCCGGGCAGCACCCAGCAGACTGCCATCGCCACCGACCACGATGACCATGTCGCAGACTTCGCCAAGCAGCTTGCGCGACGAAGTTTGCAGGCCATGCCCTGGCAGCACTTCGGCGATGGTGTCCTCAAGGATGACGTGCAGATGCCGCGCCAACAGGAATTTTTTCAGTCGGCGAATGGTATCGAGTACCTGGGAACTGCCAAGGCGACCGATGATACCGATATTGCGAAATTGCTCCATGGGGCTCCTGCAAGGCTCTGCGGCGGGTGAAATGGCCAGTGGGCGAAAGACACCGATTATGGGCGAAAGCGCTGTGCAGCGGCAAACGCTGGCGTTTTTTCGCACTGCAGCGGGCATCAGGGCTATGCTCGCAGAATGAACCCATTTCCTGACCTGACCGACCTGCCCCGCCAACTGCGCCAAGCGCAAGTGCGTGATCTGGCCTGGGTCATCCTGGCCCCGCCCATGCTCAGCGCCACGCCTTGGCCTCAACGCCATCCGCTGCAGGGCAGTGACTGGGTACAACAACCGACGCACCTGAGCCAATGGCTGCAGCGCCTGGACCAGGACAGCAGCGCGCTGCTGCTCTGGCTGGCACAGGCCGCCAACCGCCGACTGGGCCTGTACTACGAACGCCTTTGGCAGTTTGCCCTGCATCACGCACCCGGGATCGAACTACTGGCTGCCAATCTGCCGATCCGTGACGGTGGGCACACGCTGGGCGAACTGGATATCCTCCTGCGTGACCGCGACGGGGTACATCACCTGGAGTTGGCGATCAAACTCTACCTGGGACCACAGGCAGGCGACGGCAGCGATCCGGCGCAGTGGCTTGGCCCCGGCTGTCATGACCGCCTTGATCTTAAACTGGCCCATCTGGCCCAGCACCAGCTTCCCATCTCGGCCCGTGCCGAAAGCCGCGAGGCCTTGGCGGCGCTGGACATCGCGCAGCTCAGCGCACACTTATGGCTGGGCGGTTACCTGCTCTACCCGTGGCCGGGTCATGCCGTATCGCCACGCGGGGCCCACCCCGAGCACCTCAAGGGGCGCTGGCTGCACCAACGCGACTGGCCGGCTTTCTTTGCGCAGAGCCCGACCGGCCGCTGGCAACACCTGCCGCGCCATGCCTGGCTGGCACCGGCGCGCTACCCGACTGAACAGACCTGGACGGCTGAGCACCTGCAGGCCTGGCTAAGCGCCCTCGATCCACTGGCCCCTGCGCAACTCATGGTAAGGCTGGTGGAAACCGGGCCCGGCGCTTGGGAGGAAGCCGAGCGCGTGTTTCTGGTGGCGGATACCTGGCCGAATCTGCCCGGCTGAGACACACCCTTGGCGCCGTCTAGACAACCGTCAAACGTAGTGCCAGCGCCATCAGGGTGAGTAGCAGCACCGGCACGGTGAGCACGATGCCGACCTTGAAGTAGTACCCCCAGCCAATGTGCACCCCTTTACGCTCCAGCACATGCAGCCAGAGCAGGGTCGCCAGGCTGCCGATCGGGGTAATTTTCGGCCCCAGGTCACTGCCAATCACGTTGGCATAGACCATCGCTTCCTTGACGACCCCAGTGGCCTGGCTGGCGTCGATGGACAAGGCGCCAATCAGTACGGTCGGCAAGTTGTTCATGATCGACGACAGGACGGCGCTGAGCAGCCCGGTGCCAAGTGCCGCCCCCCAGACACCGGAGCGGGCGAACGTGTCGAGCCACGTGGCCAGTTGCCCGGTCAACCCGGCATTACGCAAGCCATACACCACCAGGTACATGCCCAGCGAGAAGATCACGATATGCCAAGGGGCTTCCTTGAGGACCTTGCGTGTGGAAATGGTGTGGCCGCGGGCGGCGACCAGCAGCAAGACAGCCGCACACACCGCCGAGATCGCGCTGATGGGAATGCCGAGCGGCTCCAGGGCAAAACACCCCAGCAGCAAGATCAACAACACCAGCCAGCCGGCCACAAAGGTGGCCGGGTCTTGAATCGCATTGCGTGGCCGATCCAGTTGCAACGGATCGTAATCGCGCGGAATGTCACGTCGAAAGAACCACATCAGGATACCCAGGGTGGCCGCCACGCTGACCAGGTTCACCGGCAACATGACGGCGGCATAACGGTTGAAGCCGATGCCGAAGAAATCCGCAGAAACGATGTTCACCAGGTTAGACACGACCAATGGCAAGCTGGCGGTGTCGGCCACGAAGCCCGCAGCCATGACGAATGCCAGAGTTGCCGCTGGCGAGAAACGCAAGGCCAGTAACATGGCAACGACGATAGGTGTAAGGATCAGCGCTGCGCCGTCGTTGGCAAACAGTGCCGACACCAGCGCCCCCAGCAACACGATGTAAGCGAACAGCCGCCGCCCGCTGCCACGCCCCCAACGCGCCACATGCAGGGCCGCCCAGGCGAAGAACCCCGCTGCATCAAGGAGCAGGCTGATGATGATCAGCGCAATGAAGGTACCGGTAGCGTTCCAGATGATCTGCCAGACCACCGGAATATCGCTCCAGTGCACCACACCGCTGATCAGCGCCAACAACGCCCCGAACGTCGCGCTCCAGCCGACACCGAGGCCCTTGGGTTGCCAGATCACCAGGGTGATGGTCAGCAGGAAGATCAATGACGCCATCAGCATGAGACAACAGCCTTGCAGAAAGTAGAGGGGAAAAGACGGCGGATTTTAACGAGTGTTCGTTTGGTCACTAACGAAATTTTGCTGCTATTTCTCCTATGATCTCTGAAACAAACAATTACAGTTAATGCCCAGCGCCAAGCAAGAGCGCGAAATACGACCTGATAACGAGGAGCTCATATGACGCTAACCAACACCCGGGACCGCTACGGCAGTCTATCGATTGCCCTTCACTGGCTGATGCTGATACTGCTGGCAGCGGTGTACGCCTGTATCGAGCTACGGGGTATGTTCCCCAAGGACAGCGCCGAGCGCGCCCTGATGAAAGACCTGCACTTCATGCTCGGCCTGAGTGTCTTTGTGCTGGTCTGGCTGCGCCTGTTGCTGCGCGTCATCAGCCCGACACCCCGTATCGAACCTAACCCACCGGCCTGGCAGCGCGGCCTGGCCACACTGATGCATTGGGCGCTGTACGCGATAATGATCGGCTTGCCTGTGGCCGGCTGGCTGATTCTCAGCGCCAGCGACAAACCGATCCCCTTTTATGGCTTCAACCTGCCCGCCTTGATTGCGCCAGATCCAGACCTGGGCAAGCAGATCAAGGGCTGGCATGAGCTGATTGCCTCGCTGGGCTACTGGCTGATCGGCCTGCACGCCCTGGCTGGGCTGTATCACCACTATGTCAGCCGCGACAACACGCTGCGGCGCATGCTGCCAAAAGGCGACTAAACCAGCCCCCGACGGCCTTGCAGGCCACCGGTGTGCAGGAATATCAGCCGCGTGCCGGGCGCGAAGGCGCCCTGCTCCACCTGCTTGCGCAAGGCGAGCAGGGCTTTCCCCGTGTACAGCGGCTCCAGGGGAAGGCCCGACTGCACTTCGCTCGTCTCAATGAACGCCATCAGCTCTGCATCGACCTTGGCGAAACCTGCGCGGCTGGCGTCGTGCAGCACGTAACCTGCCCGGCCTGCCCCCAGCAGCCCATCGACCTGTGCGGCAACACCGTGGTCCCCGGGCACCGCCAAAGCACCCTGCACCCAGTGCGCGCCTGCTTCAGCCGCCACCAGACCGGCCAATGTGGTACCGGTCCCGACCGCTAACCACCAGCCATCGTAGTCAGGCCAACCCAGTGCCGAAAGCTGACATCGCGCCTGCTCTACAATCTGCGCGCACCCTTTGACCCCCAACGCACCACCGCCACCTTCCGGTACACAATGCCAGCCAGGATAGCGGGCGTGCCAAGGCGCCCAGAAGCCCGGTTCATGCCGCGCCCGATAGCCGCCATAACCCAGCCAGTGCAGCTCCATGCCGAAGGCGCGCAGGTCACGGACCGTCGGTGTGTCCTGCGGATGACCGCGCAGCAACCCGACAGTAGCGAAACCAAAGCGCAGGCCTGCCGCCGCGAGTGCATGAAGGTGATTGGAATGCGCGCCACCGAGGCTGATGACGCCAGGAGCCCCTGCCGCACGGGCCTCACGCAGGTGCTCCAGCAGTTTGAACCACTTGTTGCCGCTGATCAGCGGGTCGATGAGGTCAAGGCGCAGCACAGCCGCTTCAACACCGGCACGGCTCAACCAGGGCAGTGACAGCGGCTGGAGTGGGGCCAAGGGAAGTGAATCGAACATTCCGACAACAAACTCGGTACAGGGCGGGAAGCGCAGTCTAGCGCACCCCGCCGTACCTGCCGCATCAGAGTTCGGCAGCCAGCCGTGAGCCCTGATTGATTGCGCGCTTGGCATCCAGCTCGGCCGCAACATCGGCACCACCGATCAGGTGCACCGACTGACCGGCGGCGTGCAAGCCATCGTACAGCTCACGCAGCGGATCCTGGCCGGCACAGATAACCACGTTATCGACTGGCAGAACCTGCGGCTCGCCCTCGCCAATACGGATATGCAGCCCTTCATCGTCGATGCTCAGGTATTCGACACTGTTGAGCATCTGCACCTGCTTGTTTTTCAAACCCGTGCGATGAATCCAGCCGGTGGTCTTGCCCAGACCATCACCCACCTTGGATTTCTTGCGCTGCAACAGAAACACCTGACGGGCCGGCGCATGCGGTTGCGGATGTATCCCGGCAACGCCACCACGGGCCTGCAAGGTGGTATCAATGCCCCACTCTTTCCAGAAAGCCTCACGGTCCTGACTGGTCGCTACCCCCTGGTGAACCAGGTACTCGGACACATCAAAGCCGATCCCACCGGCACCGATGACCGCCACGCGCTGGCCTACCGGCTTGCGCGCCAGCAAGACGTCCAGATAGCTCAACACCTTAGGGTGCCCGATACCGGGAATAGCCGGCAGACGCGGTGCGATACCGGTAGCGAGAATGACCTCATCGTAGCCGCCCTTGAGCAGTTGCTCGACACTCATGCGCTGCTCAAGGCAAACCTCGACACCGGTGGTCTGCAGCTTGCGCTTGAAGTAGCGCAGGGTCTCATAGAACTCTTCCTTGCCCGGCACACGCTTGGCCACATTGAACTGGCCGCCAATTTCACTGGCCGAGTCGAACAGGGTGACCTGATGCCCCCGCTCTGCAGCCACCGTGGCAGCCGCCAGGCCCGCCGGACCTGCACCGACCACCGCAATTTTCTTCAACAGGCGGGTCGGCAGGTAGTTGAGCTCTGTTTCATGGCAGGCACGCGGGTTGACCAGGCAACTGGTCAGCTTGCCGCCAAAGGTGTGATCCAGGCAGGCCTGGTTGCAGCCAATGCAGGTGTTGATTTCGTCAGCACGACCGGCCGCGGCCTTGTTGACGAACTCCGGGTCCGCCAGGAACGGACGCGCCATGGAGACCATGTCGGCATCGCCCTCAGCGAGGATCTGCTCAGCGATTTCCGGGGTATTGATACGGTTGGTGGTGATCAGCGGAATCTTCACCGAACCGCGCAACTTGGCGGTGACCTTGCTGAAGGCGGCACGCGGCACCTTGGTGGCAATGGTCGGAATACGCGCTTCGTGCCAACCGATACCGGTGTTGATCAGCGTGGCGCCGGCCTGCTCGATGGCTTTGGCCAACTGCACGATTTCGTCCCAATCGCTGCCCCCCTCGATCAGGTCGAGCATCGACAGGCGGAAGATGATGATGAAGTTCGGCCCAACCGCCTCACGCACCCGACGAACGATCTCCACCGCCAGGCGCATGCGGTTCTCGTAACTGCCACCCCAGCGGTCAGTACGATGGTTGGTATGGGCGGCGAGGAACTGGTTAATGAAATAACCTTCCGAGCCCATGATCTCGACGCCATCGTAGTCGGCGCTCTGTGCCAGCGTCGCACAGGTTACGAAGTCCCGGATCTGTTTCTCGATCCCCTCCTCGTCCAGCTCCTTGGGCTTGAACGGGTTGATCGGTGCCTGAATGGCACTGGGTGCGACCTGCTTGGGGCTGTAGGCATAACGCCCGGCATGAAGGATCTGCAGGCAGATCTTGCCACCGGCTTCATGCACCGCCTGAGTCACGATACGGTGCTTCTGGGCTTCCTCCGGCGTGCTCAGCTTGGCCGCACCGGCATACACGCCCCCTTCTTCGTTTGGGCCAATACCGCCGGTCACCATCAGCCCCACCCCACCCCGGGCGCGCTCGGCAAAATAGGCCGCCATGCGCTCAAAACCACCCGGTCTTTCTTCAAGGCCGGTGTGCATCGAGCCCATCAGGGTGCGGTTGCGCAACGTGGTGAACCCCAGGTCCAGCGGAGCCAACAGATGCGGGTATTGGGCAGCGGCCATAACGTACTCCACAACAAGCGTTAATCACGGAATGCAGGCCTCTCACCCGAAGGTGGAACCCGTCAGTTATCTGAGGTCGACATTAAAGAGCTGTTACCCGTCGCTCAATGACCGAAAGTGACAACTTATTGATCCAACCGCGCAGCACGACTACCCTAACGGCTTAAATCCTCAGTCGGCCTTGCCCGCCTCATGCAAAAACTCCTGCTCGGGGCTCTCGCCCTGGTTGTCATCACCATGCTTTGCGGCTACGGGCTATGGACAGAACAACGTCCCGCCGGCCATTACCTGTCCGACCTGCGTGTCGAGCTGACACTGAACCAGGGCATCCCCGCGAACCAGGGCAACCTGCTCGGTATCGAGCCTGAGCTGTTCCCCGGTGACTACCAAAGCCTGCAACGCTTGCACCTGAAGCTGGCGGCTTACTTGCAGCACGCACGTGAGCAGGGCCTGATCAGCCGTAAAACCGTTGTCATCCTGCCCGAACACATCGGCACCTGGCTTTGGGCGCTTGGCGAAAAGAGCGAGATGTACAAGGTCACCCACCTTGATCAGGCCCGGCAGTGGCTGGAGCTGAGCAACCCATTGCGCTATGGGCTGGCGATGCTTGGCGCCACAGGGGATGACCGCCGCGCTGACGCACACTTGCGCATGAAGGCGGCCCAGATGGCGAGCGACTACCAGCAACTGTTCGGCGGCCTGGCACGCGAGTTCGACATCACCCTCGTAGCAGGTTCCATTGTACTGCCCGAGCCGTATGTAGACGGCGGCACTCTGCGGGTGGGCTCAGGTGCCCTGTACAACAGCAGCCTGGTGTTCGCCAATGACGGCTCAATACTGGGCCAACCAGTACGCCAAAAACACCCGGACAACGGCGTACGCCGCTTCATTCATGCCGGCGCACAACCCTTGCAAGTACTCGAGACGCCAGCAGGACGCCTGGGCGTGCTGGTGGGCAGTGACAGCTGGTACCCGGACAACTACCGCCAGCTTGAGCAACAGGCGGTGCAGGTGATCGCCAACCCGGCCTTCATCGGCGTCAAGCATGGCTGGCGCGCGCCCTGGCGTGGCAACCGCCATCAGCCGCTGGCGACACAACTGCCACTCAAACCCGGTGAAGTGAGCGAGGGCGAAGCCTGGCAGCGCCTGATACTTGCTAACAAAGGCCGCGAACAAGCGAGCATGAGCGTGTTCCTGCAGGGGCGCTTCTGGGAAGTCAGCGCCGACGGCGAGGGTTTTGCCAGCCGTAACGGCCAAAACTTTAGTGTCAGCGCCAAACCTGGCGCGCGCCTGCTCAACCTCTGGCTGTAAGACGATGCCTCGTCCACGGGTACGCCTGGGAGATCTTTCGGTAGGGTTCGTACAGAGCCTGGAGGAAACCGTCCGCTACCTAGGCCACGACCCCGCGCCTCTGCTTGCGCACTATGGCCTGGAGCCGGCGCGCCTGGCCGAGCCAGGTGCCCGGCTGTCGATACCGCGCTACATGCACCTGGGCCATGCCGCCATCACCCTCACAGGCAACCCGGCCCTGGGCCTGCATATGGGCCGCCTGAGCCGCCTGAGCCAGACAGGCCTTGCCGGGGTGACCGCAGCCCAGGCGCCCACCGTAGGCGAAGCCGCCCGCACCCTGCTGCGCTTTGAGCCCCTGTATGCCGCCAACTACCGCGGTCAGTCGACGTTTCATGAAGACCCGCAAGGTGCCTGGCTGCGCTTCTACTCGATCAGCCCATACAACGCCTACAACCGCTTCGTGGTCGACTCACTCCTGGCGGGCTGGCTGGCGCAACTGTCGAGCGTGGCGGGCATGCCGCTACACGCCGAACGTATCGATATCGAATTCGAGGCCCCAGCTTATGCCGAGCAGTATCAGGGGTTGTGCCTGACGCCGGTTCATTTTGCTGCCGAGACCAACCAGCTACGCCTGAGCCGTAACCAGTTGGAGTTGCGCAACAGCACACACTGCCCCAGCACCTGGCAGCACCTGTTGCAGTTGTGCGAACTTGAACTGGAACAGCGCACGCGCATTCGCAGCCTCAGCGAGCGCATCGTGCAACTGCTGGGGCCGCTGCTCAGCGGTGGGCATGAGCCGGACCTGGAAGAAATCGCCAACCGTCTGCAGCTTCCGACCTGGACGCTACGACGCAAACTGGCTGAGGAAGGCACGCAGTTCCGAAC
Source organism: Pseudomonas sp. HLS-6 TE3448 (assembly GCF_053629555.1). Taxonomy (NCBI): domain Bacteria; kingdom Pseudomonadati; phylum Pseudomonadota; class Gammaproteobacteria; order Pseudomonadales; family Pseudomonadaceae; genus Pseudomonas; species Pseudomonas sp. HLS-6 TE3448. Next base: position 4,933,722 of record NZ_JBRJIO010000001.1, read on the forward strand.
GATTCTGAACGACACGCGGCGCGACCTGGCGATGGCCTACATCCGCGATACGGAGCTGGCCTTTGGCGAGATCGCCTACCTGTTGGGATTTGCTTCGGCAGAGGCCTTCCAGCGTGCATTCAAGCGTTGGAGCGGGGTTACCCCTGGCGACTTCCGTCGCAGTCAGCGGCGCACCACCTAGAGCTCTGTAGCGTCATCTGCAGGCTCTGGCAGATCGAGTTCGTAGGCGTTGTAGTCGAGAAGCTCTTCTTGATAGTCGTCCATTGTCTGCTCCGTTTTTCTCATTCATCTCATTGATTCGTCATTCACCTTAAAGTTGCGCAGTGACGAAAAAATGACAAGACCGCTGTTTGAAATAAACGTAGCAGACGCCGGACGATTTATCCGCGCCGCCTACTGAACCGGTTGCTCCGCACTCACCGTAGGGTTGACCGCAGGTGTCGGCTCACTGAGTGCAGGCGCGAGCGGAGCGGCAGGCACCTCCTGAACCGTGATTGGCGCGGCCTCAACCGGAGGGGCAACAGGCTTCGAAGCTGCACCGTCATCGACTACCGGCGTGGCAGATGGCGCGGCGGGCGGCGCAGCGGGTGCAGGCGCCAAGGGAGCAGGTTCAGGCACGCTGGCTGCAGCTGGCGGAGTCGGGGCCGGCGCCGGGTTGCTTTCCGGCACACCCAGTTCAACGGCTGGCGCAGCCGCAGGCGCCGGCTCTGGTGCGTGCTCTGGCGCCTTCTCTGGCTCAGTCGCCTTCTTCTGTGGCTTCTTCTGTTCTTTGGGCAAGAAGCTCTCAACCAGCGCGAAGTAGCGCTCATAGAACTTGGCCGAGGTTACGGTCTCGCTGGCCACCTTGACCATCGAGTCGTCGGTAGAGCCAATCGGCATCGACACCGAACCCAGCACACCGACACCAAGACTGGCCGAGGTATTGGATTTTTTCAGCGCATAGCGGTCTTGCAGGGCGTTGGCGAACATGGTTGAGCGCTTGGCGCTGCTGTTGTCAGCCGCACAGACCACGTTGAAGCTGATCTGCATATGAGTGTCGCCAGTCTGCTGGAAACTCTTGTTACCCGTGACCTGACCAGCACTGCTGGTAGTGATGATGTAGCCCTGACTGAGCAAGGCACGCCGCGCAGCTTCGCACGAACCGGCTTCGCTCACCGGAAAGCTGCGCGAGAAGGTGCCCGAATCGTCGAAATTCTCGTGTTCGTAAATGGCGGCTTTTTTCGAGGAGCAGCCGGAAACACCCGCCAGCACTAGGGCCAGCCCGAGCGCACCGAAGACGGTTGACTTTGACATTGCAAATCCTGGGGAGAACGTTCGGCGCCTATTGTGCTACACATCGGCGCATCACTGAAGTGTCGAGGCAAGATTGGGCGGTAAATTGCCCGGAAGCCCCTTTCGAGATTGAAGCAGTGACCCAAACAAAAAAAGCGACCCTAAGGTCGCTTTCTCTGTTGCTTCGAGGAGTTCAAGGGCCTCGAAGCGGATATGGCGCAGCGGACGGGACTCGAACCCGCGACCCCCGGCGTGACAGGCCGGTATTCTAACCGACTGAACTACCGCTGCGTATCGCACAGACTTTCGTCCGTTTGAAACTGGGATCTGGCCTGAAGGTTTCGGTACCTTCCGACCTCAAACCGGCTGTTAAACCGATCTGGAGAAAAGTGGCGCAGCGGACGGGACTCGAACCCGCGACCCCCGGCGTGACAGGCCGGTATTCTAACCGACTGAACTACCGCTGCGCATATGGACTTGCGTCCTGTTCCTCTCAATTAGGTGCCTTCTTTCAAAAGCGCCTGGGTCAGGAACATCTCAGGAAGTGGTGGGTGATGACGGGATCGAACCGCCGACCCTCTGCTTGTAAGGCAGATGCTCTCCCGGCTGAGCTAATCACCCGTGTGCTTCGCTGAGGTGGCGAAATTTACGCAGGTATCGAACCTAAGTCAATACCCCTGTTGAAGTTTTTTTAAAAAACCGCAAAAAAGTTGCTTCACCCTTAGGCGACAAGCTGCCCGCAAAAGCAGAAACCGCCGTGTACCTCATGAAGCGCCCAGCGTAAAACCTGTTACCGGTAAATCATCTTCTTGGTCATGCCACCGTCGACCACGAACTCCTGCCCCGTAACAAAGCCGGAATTCTTCGACAACAGCCAGGCCACCATAGCCGCCACATCCTCTACCGTCCCTACCCTGCCCGCCGGGTGCTGAGCATGGTCGGATTCAGTCAGCGGTTCGGCGCGGCGCTGGGAGGGGTCACGGGCATCGATCCAGCCCGGGCTGACGGCATTGACCCGGATCTCCGGGCCAAGGCTCACCGCCAGGGCGTGGGTCAAGGCCAGCAAACCGCCCTTGCTCGCGGCATAGGCTTCGGTATCAGGCTCGGACTGCGCCGCCCGGGTCGAAGCCAGGTTCACGATAGCGCCACAATGCGCACGCAGGTAAGGCGCACAATGCTTGGCCAGCAGCATCGGCCCACCCAGGTTGACCGCCAGCACACGGTTCCAGTGCGCAAGACTGAGGCTTTCCAGGGTCGTGTTGTGAGGGTCGGCAATGGCGGCATTGCACACCAGGGCATCAAGCCGGCCGAACTGGCCCAGCACCTCGGCCACACCGACGGCGACCTGGGCCTCATCGGCGACATCCATGGCAACGAACCAGGCATTGTCACCCAGCACTTTGGCGGCCATGGAGCCACGCGCACGGTCAAGGTCGGTCAGCACCACCTGCCAGCCTTCACAGATCAGCCAGGCAGCAATGCCAAGGCCAATCCCCCGTGCCGCACCGGTGACCAGTGCGACACGACCGTTATGGCTGCTTTCGGGGGTTGACCAGTCGATCACAGCGCCGCCAACCCGCGGGCCAGATCGGCCTTGAGGTCAGCCACATCTTCCAGGCCGACCGCAACACGGATCAGACTGTCGCGGATACCCGCCGCCTCACGCTCCTGCGGCGACAGACGGCCGTGCGAGGTGGTGCCCGGGTGCGTGATGGTGGTCTTGCTGTCGCCCAGGTTCGCGGTGATCGAAATCAAGCGGGTGGCATCGATGAAGCGCCAGGCTCCTTCCTTGCCGCCCTTGACCTCAAAGCTCACCACCGCACCGAAGCCCTTCATCTGACGCTCGGCCAGTTCATGCTGCGGATGGCTCTTGAGCCCGGCATAGTGAACCTTCTCGATGCCATCCTGCTGCTCCAGCCATTCGGCCAGTGCCTGTGCGTTGGCACAATGGGCACGCATCCGCAGGTTGAGGGTTTCCAGGCCCTTGAGGAAGATCCAGGCATTGAAGGGGCTCAGCGACGGGCCTGCCGTACGCAGAAAACCCACCACTTCCTTCATCTGCTCGGCGCGACCTGCAACCACACCGCCCATGCAACGACCCTGGCCGTCGATGAACTTGGTCGCCGAGTGCACGACAATGTCGGCGCCCAGCTTCAGCGGCTGCTGCAAGGCCGGCGTGCTGAAGCAGTTGTCGACCACCAGTTGCGCGCCCTTGGCATGGGCCACACTGGCCAACGCGGCGATATCCACCAACTCGGCCAGCGGGTTAGACGGCGACTCGACGAACAGCAGCTTGGTATTGGCCTTGATCGCCGATTCCCAGGCAGCCAGATCCGTCAACGGCACATAGTCAACCTGCACACCGAAGCGCTTGAAGTACTTCTCGAACAGGCTGATGGTCGAACCGAACACACTCTGCGACACCAGCACATGATCGCCAGCGCTGCACAGGGCCATCACCGTCGAGAGAATGGCCGACATACCCGTCGACGTCGCAACCGCCTGCTCGGCGCCTTCAAGGGCGGCGATGCGCTCCTCGAAAGCCCGAACGGTCGGGTTGGTGTAGCGCGAATAGACGTTGCCCGGCACATCACCCGCGAACCGCGCGGCGGCATCAGCCGCCGTACGGAACACATAGCTGGAGGTGAAGAACAGCGGATCGCTGTGTTCACCTTCCGGCGTGCGATGCTGACCGGCACGTACGGCCAGGGTATCGAACGCAACCCCTTCAAGGTCGCTGTCGAGGCGCCCGGCATCCCATTCCTGTGTCATGCCGCTGCTCCCACTCAGTTGTTGTAGAGGTCGATGATCGCACTGACCGCTTGATTCTTGACCTTGGAGGCGTCGTTACGCGCCTGCTCGATCTTCTCGAGGTAGGCTTCGTCGATATCGCCGGTCACGTACTGGCCATCGAACACCGCGCAGTCGAAATTCTCGATCTTGATCTTGCCGCCGCCCACTGCGTCGATCAGGTCCGACAGGTCCTGGTAGACCAGCCAGTCGGCGCCGATCAGGTCAGCGACGTCCTGAGTGGTGCGGTTGTGTGCGATCAGCTCATGAGCGCTCGGCATGTCGATGCCGTAGACGTTAGGGTAACGTACCGCTGGCGCCGCCGAGCAGAAGTAGACATTCTTCGCACCCGCTTCACGGGCCATCTGAATGATCTGCTTGCAGGTGGTGCCGCGCACGATCGAGTCATCGACCAGCATGACGTTCTTGCCACGGAACTCGAGCTCGATGGCGTTGAGCTTCTGCCGAACCGACTTCTTGCGCGCGGCCTGGCCAGGCATGATGAAGGTACGACCGATGTAGCGGTTCTTGACGAAACCTTCGCGGAACTTGACGCCCAGGTGGTTGGCCAGCTCCAGCGCAGCGGTACGGCTGGTGTCGGGAATCGGGATGACCACATCGATGTCGTGATTCGGGCGCTCGCGCTGGATCTTCTCGGCGAGCTTCTCACCCATGCGCAGGCGAGCCTTGTAGACCGAAACGCCGTCGATGATCGAGTCAGGACGCGCCAGGTAAACGTGCTCGAAAATGCACGGCGAGTATTTCGGATTGGTCGCGCACTGACGGGTGTGCAACTGGCCATCTTCGGTGATGTATACCGCTTCGCCCGGCGCCAGGTCACGAATCAGGGTGAAACCCAGTACGTCCAGCGAAACGCTTTCGGAGGCGATCATGTACTCGACGCCTTCGTCGGTATGACGCTGACCGAAGACGATCGGACGGATGGCGTTCGGGTCACGGAAGCCGACAATCCCGTAACCGGTGATCATGGCCACTACGGCGTAGCCACCACGGCAGCGATTGTGAACGTCGGTGACGGCAGCGAAGACGTCTTCTTCAGTCGGCTGCAACTTGCCACGCACCGCCAACTCATGGGCGAAGACGTTCAGCAGCACTTCCGAATCGGAACTGGTGTTGACATGACGCAGATCGGATTCGTAGATTTCCTTGGCCAACTGTTCGACGTTGGTCAGGTTACCGTTGTGCGCCAGCGTAATGCCGTAAGGCGAGTTGACATAGAACGGCTGAGCCTCGGCCGAGGTCGAGCTGCCCGCAGTCGGGTAGCGCACATGACCAATACCCATATGCCCCACCAGGCGCTGCATGTGGCGCTGCTGGAACACATCACGCACCAGGCCATTGTCCTTGCGCAGAAATAACCGGCCATCATGGCTGGTCACAATACCGGCAGCGTCCTGGCCGCGGTGCTGGAGGACGGTTAGCGCGTCATACAGCGCCTGATTGACGTTCGACTTACCGACGATACCGACGATGCCACACATGCGACGCAACCCCTACTTAATGAAACTGGACTGAACAGCACTCAAGGCGTCTTGGGCCCCAGGAGCTGCTCCTTGAACGGGAGATCAACCGGTGCGCTGATCCCGCTGGCGAGCCACTGGCTGGTAAACCCCAGAATAAGGTTTTTCGACCAGTCAGCGACCAATAGAAATTGTGGCAAAAGCCGGGACTCCTGCCACCACGGATCCTGTTGTACCGGCCCCAGGCTCAGCAGCCCGACCGCCACGACAACCAGCAAGCCACCCCGCGCGGCGCCGAAGGCCATGCCGAGGAAACGATCGGTCCCGGACAACCCGGTGACACGAATCAGCTCGCCGATAATAAAGTTGATCATTGCCCCCACCAGCAAGGTGGCGACGAAAAGAATGGCGCAGCCGGCGATGACGCGGGCCGACGGCGTCTGGATATAGCTTTCCAGGTATTGCGATACACCGCCGCCAAACATCCAGGCCACAGCCCCGGCGATGATCCAGGTAAGCAGCGACAAGGCTTCTTTGACAAAGCCGCGCTTCAAACTGATCAGCGAGGAAATGGCGATAATCGCGATGATCGCCCAGTCGACCCAGGTAAATGCCACGGTGCTGCCTGCAAACGGATAAGGCGGCGCATTTTACCAGAGCGATGCGCTATCGGTAAGCGGTGATTTGCCGTCCGGTAACGACCGGACGGCAAGGCTTAGCTGCGTTCTGGCTGAAAACGAACGACAAAGCCCTTGAGCTTGTGCTGACGCCCCAGCAGATCACGCAAGCGCTCAGCCTCGGCACGTTCGATCAACGGCCCGACAAACACCCGATTCATGCCGTCAGAGGAACGAATATAGGCGTTGTAGCCCTGGCTACGAAGGGTTTTCTGCAAGGTATCGGCACTGGCACGGTTGGACAGGCTGGCCAACTGCACCGACCAGCTGACCGGCAGGCCGTTGACATCGACCTTGCTCGGCGCAACCGGCTTGGCCGCTGCAACAGCCGCAACCGGAGCAGTCGTCGGCGCGGGCTTACTCACCGGCGCTGCCGCTGGCGCGACCGGCTTGGCCGCCGCAGGCACCGGCACAGGCGTGGTGGCCGGCGCGGGAGCGGGCGCTGGAACAGGCGTTGCTACCTGTGCGACCGGCGTACTCGGGGCCGATAACGCAGGCACTTGCTGTACCACAACCGGCTCCTCAGGCAACGGCTGCGGCTCGGGCACCTGCACCGGCTCAACCTGAACCTGCGGCAAATTCGGCATGCCAGGCGCTTCCGGCGCCTCGACCCGCACCTGACGCAACTCATCCTCACGCGAGAACAACATGGGCAGGAAGATCACCGCCAGCGCAACCAACACCAATGCGCCGACCATACGTTGCTTGACGACCTTATCCAGCGACGCCATCTACCTCGTCCTCCTTGGCCTGCCGAGCGAGCCACTCAAGGGCTTCACCGACACAGAAAAATGATCCGAACAGCAGGATTTCATCATCTGCCGTTGCGTGCGCACACTGCCCTTCAAGGGCCGCTGCGACACTTGGATAAGACTGCACGTTCGCACCAAGATTCTCTAGCGCTACCTGCAACTCGACAGCCGGTCGGCTACGGGCGCTCTGCAGCGGCGCCACCGCCCAGCCCTGAACCTGCTTGCACAACGGTTCGATAACGCCCGCCAGGTCTTTGTCACTGAGCAGGCCAAACACCGCCAGGCGCCTGCCTTCAGGCGCTCGCGCTGCCAGTCGCTGCGCCAGGTATTGCGCTGCATGAGGGTTGTGCCCCACGTCCAGCAGAATACTCAGACGCTTGCCCTGCCAGGTGAACTGCCGACGGTCCAGGCGACCCACGATCCGGGTCGCATTCAAGGCAGTGACAATCTGCCCGGCATTCCAGGGCAAATCCAGCAACAGGTATGTCTGCAAGGCCAGCGCCGCGTTTTCCATCGGCAGGTCAAGCAACGGCAAGTCCTGCAACTCGACTACATTGCCGCGTGCATCAACGCCGCGCCAATGCCAATACTGGTCAGTACTGGACAGATCGAAGTCACGACCACGCAGGAAAAACGGACAGGCCAACTCACGCGCCTTGTCGAGCAAGGGCTGTGGCGGATTGAGATCACCACACAAGGCCGGCTTGCCCTGGCGGAAGATCCCGGCCTTTTCAAAGGCGACCGATTCGCGGGTATCGCCCAGCCAGTCAGCATGGTCGACACCAATACTGGTGACAACAGCAAGGTCGGCATCGACCAGATTGACAGCATCCAGCCGACCGCCCAACCCGACTTCCAGCACAACGGCATCCAACGCCGACTGCCGGAACAGCCAGAACGCCGCCAGGGTACCCATCTCGAAGTAGGTCAGGGAAATGTCGCCACGGGCGGCCTCGACCGCCACGAACGCCTCGCACAACTGCGCATCGCTGGCCTCGACACCGTCGATCTGCACGCGCTCGTTGTAACGCAGCAGGTGCGGCGAGCTGTAGACACCCACCTTGAGCCCCTGCGCCTGCAACAGTGCCGCCACGAAGGCGCAGGTCGAACCCTTGCCGTTGGTGCCGGTCACGGTGATTACCCGTGGCGCCGGCTTGCCCAACCCGAGCCGCGCCGCAACCTGTTGCGAGCGCTCCAGGCCCATGTCGATGGCCGACGGATGCAACTGCTCCAGGTAGGCAAGCCAGTCGCCAAGGGTACGCGAGGTCATACCGTGGCAGGCGCCGGCGGAACAACCACAGGCTCGGCAACCGCAGCAACGATCTTCGGCGTCGGCAGCCCCATCATCTGGGCCAGCAGCGTGCCCAGACGTGCACGCAACTCCTGACGCGGAATGATCATGTCGATGGCGCCGTGCTCAAGGAGGAACTCGCTGCGCTGGAAGCCTTCTGGCAGCTTCTCACGTACGGTTTGCTCGATGACACGCGGGCCGGCGAAGCCGATCAGCGCCTTGGGCTCACCAACGATCACATCCCCCAGCATTGCCAGGCTGGCAGAGACGCCGCCATACACCGGGTCGGTCAGCACCGAAATGAACGGAATGCCTTCTTCACGCAGACGCGCCAGCACGGCCGAGGTCTTGGCCATCTGCATCAGCGAGATCAGCGCTTCCTGCATGCGCGCACCACCGGAAGCCGAGAAGCAGACCATTGGGCAACGGTTTTCCAGGGCATAGTTGGCTGCACGAACAAAACGCTCACCGACGATGGCACCCATCGAGCCACCCATGAAGGAGAACTCGAAAGCACTGACCACAATCGGCATGCCAAACAGGGTGCCGCTCATGGAGATCAGCGCGTCTTTTTCGCCAGTCTGCTTCTGCGCACCGCTCAGGCGGTCCTTGTACTTCTTGCCATCACGGAACTTCAGACGGTCCACCGGCTCCAGGTCGGCACCCAGCTCGGCACGGCCTTCGGCGTCGAGGAAAATGTCCAGGCGCGCCCGCGCACCGATACGCATGTGGTGATTACACTTCGGGCAGACATCCAGGGTCTTTTCCAGCTCCGGACGATAAAGTACCGCTTCGCAGGATGGGCACTTGTGCCACAGCCCTTCAGGCACGGAACTTTTCTTCACCTCGGAACGCATGATCGAAGGGATCAGTTTGTCTACCAACCAGTTGCTCATGCTTTCTTTCTCCAGTAGCGGCGACCGCAGACAGCGCACTGTCGGGTCACGCGTATGCCCTTGAGCCAATTCGTGTTTATAAGAAGGTGGCGCGGACCCGCGAGGTCTCGCGTCGATCCCGCACCCCATTCACTCTTTACAGGCGATGCCACAGGCACCACCCGGTAATTTCGACCGGCCTTGCGGCACAGCCAGGCAGCATCAGGCTGCGATAGCTATGGACGATGGCCCGCCGCCAACCGTCACATCCGCGTATCACGCCTGACGCACCGCACGTAAAAACGCTTCGATACGGGCCGGGTCCTTGATCCCCTTGGCCTGCTCGACCCCGCCACTGACATCCACCGCATAAGGCCGAACCTGGGCAATGGCCGATGCCACGTTGTCTGCCGTCAGGCCGCCGGCCAGGATCACCGGCTTGCTCAATTTCGCCGGCACCAGCGACCAGTCGAAAGACTCACCCGTGCCACCCGGTACGCCCGCCACGTAGGTATCAAGCAGAACCCCGCTGGCGTTGTGATACCGGCGGCAACTGGCTTCCAGGTCGTCCCCCGGGCGCACCCGCAGTGCCTTGATCCAGGGGCGATTGAATCCCTCGCACTGCTCAGGCGTTTCATCGCCATGAAACTGCAACAGGTCCAGCGGTACGGCGTCGAGAATTTCGTTGAGTTCACAGCGGCTGGCGTTGACGAACAAGCCCACCGTGGTAACAAACGGCGGCAACGCGGCAATGATCGCCCGCGCCTGATGCACATCAACCGCCCGCGGACTCTTCGCGTAAAAGACCAGCCCAATGGCGTCAGCGCCCGCCTCGGCCGCTGCCAGCGCATCTTCTACACGGGTAATCCCGCAGATTTTGCTGCGAACTGCTGACATACTCGGTAAAACCTCAGCTGAACCGGAAAGCACCGGATGTTAGCAAATGAGTTGCCGGTCGTCAGCCGCCAATGCTTCGAAGCCGGTCAGGAAGTGCGGACCGATAAAACGCTCAGGCAAGGCGAACTCTTCGGGGTACTCGACCTGTACCAGGTACAACCCGTAAGGATGGGCCGTAACGCCCGCACTACGGCGGTCACGACTTTCCAGCACGTCTCGCGCCCAGGCCACCGGGCGTTCGCCCGCGCCAATGGTCATCAGCACGCCTGCAATATTCCGAACCATATGGTGCAGGAAGGCACTGGCGCGAATATCCAGCACAATCATCTTGCCGTGACGGGTCACGCGCAGATGATGGATTTCCTTGATCGGCGACTTGGCTTGACACTGCCCCGCACGAAACGCGCTGAAGTCATGCGTCCCGACCAGGTACGCAGCCGCCTCGGCCATACGCTGAACATCCAGCGGACGATGGTTCCAGGTCACTTCCTGCCCCAGGTGGGCCGGACGGATCTGATCGTTGTAGATCACATAGCGATAGCGCCGGGCCGTGGCCTTGAAGCGCGCATGAAAATGCGCCGGCATCTCCTGCGACCAGGCAACACTGATGTCATGGGGCAAGTTGATGTTGGCGCCCATGACCCAGGCCTTGCTACTGCGCACGACCTGAGTGTCGAAGTGCACAACCTGGCCGCAACCATGTACGCCGGCATCGGTACGTCCTGCACAGACCAGGGAAACCGGTGAGTCCGCCACCTTCGACAGTGCTTCCTCAAGCGTCTGCTGCACGCTCAATACGCCGCTTCGCTGACGCTGCCAGCCGTGATAGCGCGAGCCTTTGTACTCGACGCCCAGGGCAATTCTGAAAAAGCCTTCGGCCGCTGCTTCGGCGGCCGCGTTATCAATGATGTCCAAGGGGATACAACCTGTCGATTTACGCAATGGCGGGGAGTATAACGACAACGGCAGCCACCAGGGCTGCCGTTGGACTTGCAGGAAAAGACTCAGGCCAGTCGCGAACGCATTTCGCTGGCTTCGCGGCGCTGCTCCTGATCACCCTCCTTGACCACTTCATCAAGAATATCGCGAGCACCTTCATTGTCGCCCATGTCGATATACGCCCGAGCCAGATCCAGCTTGGTCGCTACCTCATCGGTGCCAGCCAGGTAGTCGAACTCGGGTTCGTCATTCAGACTGGCGGCATCTTCAGCGGTAAACCGCGGCGCGACCGGCGGCAGCTCGAAACCCTGCGACAGCTTGTCGAGCTCGGCATTGACGTCCTCCAGCTCGGACGCAAAGCTGGCGGAAGCCGCATCCGAATCACCCGACACGCTCAGGTCGAAATCATCAGGGAAGTCCAGATCTCCCAGGCCTGAAAGCTCTGGCAGGTCGGCCTCAAGCCCTAGCGACTCATCAAATGCCGCAAGTTCAGCCTCGATATCCCGGGGCGCCTGGGCAACCGAAGGCGATGGTTCATCACCCACATCAAGATCGAAATCAGCCAGATCATCCAGCGGCTCGGGCTCGGGCTCGGGCTCGGGTTCAGCTTCGACAACCACTTCAGGCACTGCTGCAGGCTCAGGCTCAGGCTGCGGCGTTGGTTCAGGTACCTGCGGTGCGGCCAGCTGCTCCTGCAGCACCGAATCAAAGCTCAGATCATCTTCAGTGTGCGCAGCTACCTGCTCGGTCAACTCGGGCACAACAGCCTCTTCGACAACCGTGGCATCCGCCAGGTCCAACCCCTCCAGATCATCCAGGCTCAGATCAAAGGCGTCATCCAAGGCATCTTCAGGTACCTGTGGCGCAACCTCGGCCGGCGACTCATCCTGGAGCAGTTCCTTGACATACTGTGCGTCCAGTTCTGCAGCAAGGGCAGCCGCACCACCTGCAAGGGCGACCATCGCCGGGAAGCGGCTCTTCAGCGCTTCAACATCGGCGTGATTCTGCCCCGTGGCGATCAGTTGACGCTCATGACCGGTAAAGGCATCGCGGTCACCTTGGCGCGCGTAGACTTCCATCAACTTCAAACGCAGATCGCTGCGCTGCGGCGCTTGTTCAACCGCTGGCTCAAGCAACTCGGCAGCATGGTTCAAACGACCACGCGCGATACTCAAGTCAACCTCAGCCAACAGGGGGTCTACTGGCTCAGCCACAATTTCGGGCTCAGCGACCAACTCTGGCTCATCCTCAACCACTGGAGCAGCCTTCTCCACTGGCTTCGGCTCAACGGCTTTCGGCGCAGGCTCTACCGGCGCCTGTTCAGCGGCCGTGGCCGCCGCTGCGGATGCAGCCACCACGGCAGGAGCCAGCTTGACGCTCGGCGCCGACACTTCCAGCCCCTCGAAGCTGCTTTCCGGCAGGTCCAGGTCAGGCCCCAACTCGGACTCTTCAGCCAGTGCACGCGCCATGCGCAGGTGCTTTTCCGCCTCCTGCTGAGCCTTGCGCTTACGCGCCAACAACAGCAAAAGCAGCAGCAACACCAGCAGCGCCGAACCTGCGATCAATGCCAGCAGCAGCGGATTGCCCAACAGATCATCCAGCGAAGTCTTGGCTGCCTGCGACTCTACCGATACCGGCGCGGTATCGGTCGCAGCGGGCGCAGGCGTGACGACAGGGTTGGTCGCCGCCGGCTGCAATTGTGCAGCAATCACCGGCTGCTCCGGCGCCGCATTCGCTACAGGCTCTGGAGCAGCTGCGGCCTGAGCCTCAAGCCGGGCCAATTGATCATTTTTCAGCTGAATAAGGCGCTGAAGCTTGTCCAGTTGGCTTTGCAGGTCCGCCATGCGCTCTTTCAGCTCGGCGTTATCGCGGCGGCTGGTGTCGAGGGTTTCCTGAGTGGTTGCCAGCTTGTCAGCCAGCGCCTTGTTGCCCGAAGCACCCTTGGCGCCAGGCGTCACCAGACGCAGGTTGTCCTGCTTGACGATACGGGCGGGTGCAGCCTGAGCCTTGACGCGGTGCGTGGCGTCCAGTTGACGCGCGCGCGGGCCCAGACGGCGCCCTTCACGCCAAGCCGCATACTGCTCGGCCACTTCCTTCACGGCCTGCGGCTGGGGTGTGCTCTGAATCTGCTGGGCGTCGGGCAGGCGCAACACCTGGCCCGTCTTGAGCTGATTGATGTTGCCATTGATGAACGCATCCGGGTTCAGGGCCTGGATAGCCAGCATGGTCTGCTGCACCGAACCACCCTGACGCGCCTTGGCAGCAATTTCCCACAAGGTGTCGCGGCGAACCGTGGTGTAGCGTGCCGGCGCGGTCACCGCAGGGGTCACTGCAGCCGCCTGCGCCGACTGAGGCGAGAACTTCGCCTGATCGATCAGTACGCTGTAGTCACGCAACAAGCGCCCGTTGGGCCACATGACCTGAACAAGGAACTTGACCATCGGTGCCGGCAGCGGCTGACTGGACGTCACCCGCAGCACACTTTTGCCGGCCGGATTGATCACCGGCGTGAACGTCAGGTCATTGAGGTAGCCCAGGCGCTCCACACCGGCCTTGGCGAACTCTTCGTTCGGTGCCAGGCTCGGCGCGATTTCGGCAGCGGTCAGGTCACGCACATCGAGCAATTCGATTTCGGCATACAGCGGTTGGTTCTGCGCCGACTTGAGGGTCAGCTCGCCCAAGCTAAGGGCATGCGCCATACCGGACGACAGCGCCGACGCGGCAGCTATTGCTAACACCAGTTTGCGAATTCGAAGCATGACCTCATCCTTTGTGTGAGCCTTCCCCGGCAACCGAGAAGAAGTGAAAAACTGCCCTTGGGCATCGACCGGCATTGAGCTGCGAGCCATGTTTGCAACCTGCCCCGCAAGCGCCCAAGGGCCGCTCACTTCCAGCAATCCAGAATCTTTATGCAAAGTGTTGCCAAGTATCTTTTACGCAAGGTCTTTTATCAACAATTCCGCCAGTTGCACTGCGTTCAAGGCCGCGCCTTTGCGCACATTGTCCGTCGTCAGCCACAGGTTGAGTTGCTCGGCTTCGTCGATACCACCACGCACCCGCCCTACATAGACCACATCCTGCCCCACCGCGTCACCGACCGGCGTTGGATAGTCACCGGCATCGACCAGCTCCACGCCTTCTGCCGACTCCAATGCAGCATTGACCGCCGCCAGATCAACCGCCGTACGACTGTGCAACGACACACTGTAGCTATCGCCAAAAAACACCGGGACTTGAACGCACGTCACGGAAATCTTGAGCAAAGGCAAATCCAGCAGCTCACGCAGCTCGGCCACCAGACGACGCTCCAGCACACCGTGCCCCGCATCATCACTGGCACCGACCTGAGCCAGTAGATTGAAGGCCATCTGCCGATCGAAGAAGCGTGGCTCCAGTGGACGCGCATTGAGCAGCTCAGCCGTCTGGCGAGCCAGCTCGTTGACCGCCTCACGCCCCTGGGCCGAAACTGCCAGGCACGCGGTCAGTTGCACACGTTCCAGCTCCAGCAAGCCCTTGAGCGGTGCCAATGCCACCGCCAGCGCCACCGCGGCGGCACTCGGGCTACGCAGTTGCTTGGGCGAGGCCAGGCCGGCAATCAGGGCGGCATTGGCTTCTGGCACGACGGCAGGCGCCTGCTCGGCCGACAAGGCGCCAGACAGGTCGATCACCGCACACCCGGCGGCCTGTGCTCGCGGCGCAAAACTCAGGGTGACGGCCGGGCTGGCGGCAAAGAACGCCAACTGGACCTGACTGAAATCAAACGCATCCACCTCGCGCACGCGCAGGTTCTTGCCACGGTAGGCCACCGAGCTGCCGGCCGACTCGATGCTCGCCAACAGGTGCAACGTACCCAGCGGAAAATCGCGTTCCTCAAGAATCTGCACAAGGGTTTCGCCGACCGTTCCGGTGGCGCCGATCACGGCAATATTGATGGGTTGGCTCATGAAAAATCCTCTGCGGGTACGGCGGGAGCGGCACTTTACTTGGATTCTGCCCCAAGGGACACCTCAAGCGGGCAGGAAACAACCTCGACCAGCGCGACTGAAAACAAAAAACCCGCGCTGTCAGACAGCGCGGGTTTCGGTGCCAGCTACAGAAGCGATCAACGCTCCAGCAGGATCCGCAGCATGCGGCGCAGCGGCTCGGCAGCCCCCCACAGCAGTTGGTCACCCACAGTGAACGCGCCCAGGTACTGGGAGCCCATGTTCAGTTTGCGCAGACGACCCACCGGGATATTCAAGGTGCCGGTAACGTTGGTCGGGCTCAACTCACGCATGCTGATTTCACGCTGGTTAGGCACCAGCTTCACCCACGGGTTGTGCTGGCTGATCATGCCTTCGATATCGGCGATCGGCACATCCTTGTTCAGCTTGATGGTCAGTGCCTGGCTATGGCAGCGCATGGCGCCGATGCGCACGCAGATACCATCGACCGGGATCGGGCTCTTGAAGCGACCCAGGATCTTGTTGGTCTCGGCCTGTGCTTTCCATTCTTCACGGCTCTGGCCGTTTGGCAGTTCCTTGTCGATCCAGGGGATCAGGCTGCCAGCCAGCGGCACACCGAAGTTCTCGGTCGGGTAAGCATCGCTGCGCATGGCCTCGGCAACCTTGCGGTCGATGTCGAGAATGGCACTGGCCGGGTTGGCCAGGTCGTCGGCAACGGCAGCATGGGTAGCGCCCATCTGACGGATCAGCTCGCGCATGTTCTGTGCACCGGCACCGGACGCGGCCTGGTAGGTCATGGCGCTCATCCACTCGACCAGACCAGCCTCAAACAGCCCGCCCAGGCCCATCAGCATCAGGCTGACGGTGCAGTTGCCACCGATGTAGTTCTTGGTACCGGCATCCAGTTGCTGGTCGATCACCTTGCGGTTGACCGGATCCAGCACGATGACCGCGTCGTCCTGCATGCGCAGGCTGGAAGCGGCATCGATCCAGTAACCCTGCCAGCCGGCTTCACGCAGCTTTGGGAACACCTCGTTGGTGTAGTCGCCACCCTGACAGGTCAGGATGACGTCGAGGGTCTTGAGCTCTTCAATACTGTAAGCATCCTTGAGAGGGGCAATTTCCTTGCCCACTGCCGGACCTTGTCCACCCACATTGGAGGTGGTGAAGAACACCGGCTCGATAAGATCGAAATCCTGCTCTTCCAGCATCCGCTGCATGAGCACGGAACCGACCATACCGCGCCAACCGATCAGACCTACACGTTTCATCGCAACTACACCTTTGCTAAAAAGTGGGCCGCTGCCTTAAAGGGAAAAAATCGGCAGCGGGCCAGAGAGATTACAGATTCCGCAGCGCTGCGACTACTGCGTCGCCCATTTCCTGCGTACCCACCTTATTGCAACCTGCCGACCAGATGTCGCCCGTACGCAGGCCTTGATCCAGCACCAGGCTCACCGCCTTTTCAATGGCATCGGCCGCTGCGGTCTGATTGAAACTGTAACGCAGCATCATCGAGACCGACAGGATGGTCGCCAGAGGGTTGGCAATACCCTGCCCGGCGATGTCCGGTGCCGAGCCGTGGCAAGGCTCATACATACCCTTGTTGTTGGCATCCAGCGATGCTGAAGGCAGCATGCCGATAGAGCCGGTGAGCATGGAAGCTTCATCCGACAGGATATCGCCAAACATGTTGTCGGTGACGATCACGTCGAACTGCTTGGGCGCACGAACCAGTTGCATGGCCGCGTTGTCGACGTACATGTGGCTGAGCTCGACGTCCGGGTAATCCTTGGCCACCTGCTCGACCACTTCACGCCACAGTTGGCTGGAAGCCAGCACGTTGGCCTTGTCGACCGAGCAGAGCTTCTTGCCACGCACACGCGCCATGTCAAAGCCGACACGGGCGATACGACGCACTTCACTCTCGCTGTATGGCAGGGTGTCATAGGCCTGACGCTCGCCACCTTCCAGCTCACGGGTGCCACGCGGGGCGCCGAAATAGATACCACCGGTCAGCTCGCGAACGATGAGGATGTCCAGGCCAGCGACGATTTCAGGCTTCAGCGACGAGGCATCCGCCAGCTGCGGATAGAGGATCGCCGGGCGCAGGTTACCAAACAGACCGAGCTGCGAACGGATTTTCAGCAGGCCACGCTCAGGGCGAATGTCACGCTCGATCTTGTCCCATTTCGGCCCACCGACAGCGCCCAGCAGCACGGCGTCAGCCTTGCGCGCACGCTCCAGGGTTTCGTCGGCCAGCGGCACGCCATGCTTGTCGATGGCCGCGCCACCGATCACATCGTGCTCAAGGCTGAAGCCCAGTTGGAACTTGTCGTTGGCAAGCTCCAGCACCTTGACCGCTTCGGCCATGATTTCCGGACCAATACCGTCACCAGGGAGAATCAGAATCTGCTTGCTCATGCTTTCCTCTATTCAATTCAAGCGGTGTGCCGACACAGGCCCACCCAAAAAACTAGCGCTCGGCCCACAGTACCAGCACGTCGGTGCTGAAGGAGCCATCAGCTTCAATCTGGTAATACTGCCGCACTTCCTCGCCCATTGCCTGCTGCAATTGGCGTATGGCCGCACGCATCGGCTCAGGGGTACGCATGCGTTCCACCCACGAGGTGTACTCAAGACGTAAACGCTGACGGGTGTGGCTGCGCGTGAACAAGCCCGCTTCACTGACCTGCTGCAGCCACTCGGCGGCCGAGTAATCACGCACGTGACTGGTGTCACGCAACACTTCCACGGTTTGCAGGTAGGTGTCGAGCAACGGGCTGCCAGGCGACATGACATCAATGAACGCCACAACCCCGCCCGGTTTCAACACACGACGCACCTCACGCAACGCCAGGCCCAGATCGCTCCAGTGGTGCGCCGAATAGCGGCTGAACACGAAATCGAACGAGGCATCGGCAAACGGCAGGCGTTCGGCCGCACCGCGCTCGGTAACGATATTGCCCAGGCCACGTTCAGTGGCCGCGGCCGCCACCACATCGAGCATCTGCTGCGACAGGTCGTAGGCGACGACCTCAGCCACCAACGGCGCGACGTGAAAACTCACATGCCCGGCGCCGCAGCCCAGGTCCAGTACCCGCGCACTGCCCTGGTCGCGCAACGCGCCCTGCAACAGCGCAAATTCGGTGCCTTGGGCATGCACGGCGCTACTCAGGTAGGCGGCGGCCTGTTCGCCGAACTGGCGCTGGACGACTTCGGTGTGAACGGTGCTGCGGGTCATCGGCAGATCTCCTGGGCCCTATCGCCGGCAGCGCCAGCGATAGCCTCGACAAACTCAATACAGCAATCAGGCGTCACGAAACAGCCAGGGCTGGCTGGCGCGATGCTTGGCTTCAAACGTCGCAATGGCATCACGGTCCTGCAGGGTCAGGCCGATATCGTCCAGGCCATTGAGCAGGCAATGCTTGCGGAACGCGTCGATCTCGAAGCTCAACACCTTGCCATCGGGACGGGTGACGGTCTGCGACTGCAAGTCGACCGTCAACTGATAACCTGGCGCCGCTTCAACCTGCTTGAACAGCGCATCGACTTCCTCATCGCTGAGGATGATCGGCAGCAAGCCGTTCTTGAAGCTGTTGTTGAAGAAGATGTCGGCATAGCTCGGCGCAATAATGGTACGGAAACCATATTCCTCAAGCGCCCACGGCGCGTGCTCACGGCTGGAACCGCAACCGAAGTTTTCCCGCGCCAGCAGCACACTGGCACCCTGATAGCGCTCATGGTTGAGCACGAAATCCGGGTTTACCGGGCGCTTGCTGTTGTCCTGGTAAGGCTGACCGACATCCAGGTAACGCCACTCGTCGAACAGATTCGGGCCGAAACCGGTGCGCTTGATCGACTTCAGGAACTGCTTGGGAATGATCTGGTCGGTGTCGACGTTGGCACGGTCCAACGGGACGACAAGGCCGGTATGCTGGGTAAAGGCTTTCATGCTGCGCTCCCTTGAATCAACTCGCGTACATCGACAAAACGACCGGTAACGGCGGCGGCCGCGGCCATTGCCGGGCTGACCAGATGGGTACGTCCGCCAGCACCCTGACGGCCCTCGAAGTTACGGTTGGAGGTCGACGCACAGTGTTCGCCCGACTCCAGACGGTCCGGGTTCATCGCCAAACACATCGAGCACCCTGGCTCACGCCATTCAAAACCGGCTTCAAGGAAGATCTTGTCCAGACCTTCCTGCTCGGCCTGGGCTTTCACCAGGCCCGAGCCGGGTACCACGATCGCCTGCTTGATGGTCGAGGCAACCTTGCGGCCCTTGGCAATTTCAGCGGCGGCACGCAAGTCTTCGATCCGCGAGTTGGTGCAGGAACCGATAAATACGCGATCAAGCTGGATGTCGGTGATCGCCTGGTTGGCCTGCAAGCCCATGTACTTCAGGGCCCGCTCGATGGAACCGCGCTTGACCAGATCGGCCTCGGCAGCCGGGTCCGGTACGCGCTGATCGACAGCAAGGACCATTTCCGGCGAGGTGCCCCAGCTGACTTGCGGCTTGATCTGCGCTGCGTCCAGCTCGACGACGGTGTCGAACACGGCATCAGCATCGGAGACCAGGTCTTTCCACGCTTCGACCGCGAGCGCCCACTGCTCGCCTTTCGGCGCATACGGGCGGCCCTTCACATACTCGACCGTCTTCTCATCTGTAGCGACCAGACCGACACGGGCACCGGCTTCAATGGCCATGTTGCAGATGGTCATGCGCCCTTCGACAGACAGGTCACGAATCGCGCTACCGGCGAACTCGATGGCATGGCCGTTACCGCCAGCGGTACCGATCTTGCCGATCACGGCCAGCACGATGTCCTTGGCAGTCACACCGAACGGCAATTGGCCTTCGACGCGCACCAGCATGTTCTTCATCTTCTTGGCGACCAGGCACTGGGTAGCCAGTACGTGCTCGACCTCGGAGGTGCCAATACCATGGGCCAAGGCACCGAAAGCACCGTGGGTGGAGGTGTGCGAATCGCCGCAAACCACGGTCATGCCTGGCAGGGTCGCGCCCTGCTCCGGGCCGATCACGTGAACAATGCCCTGACGCACATCATTCATCTTGAACTCGACGATGCCATACTCGTCGCAGTTTTCATCGAGGGTCTGCACCTGCAGGCGCGACACCTGGTCGACGATGGCCTCAATGCCGCCCTTGCGCTCAGGCGTGGTCGGCACGTTATGGTCAGGCGTGGCAATGTTGGCATCGATGCGCCAGGGTTTGCGATTGGCCAGACGCAGGCCTTCGAAGGCTTGCGGCGACGTCACTTCGTGAATGATGTGACGATCGATGTAGATCAGCGCCGACCCATCGTCGCGCTGCTTGACCAAATGCGAATCCCAGAGCTTGTCGTAGAGCGTTTTGCCGGCCATCAGACTGTTCCTCATCAGCGTCTTTCTATGCCAATAACCACTTGGCTTGTACGGACGATGCTATGAGGTTAGATTGAATAACTCAAATTCATAATTTTTATACTTTG
The DNA here is from genome assembly GCF_053629555.1 of Pseudomonas sp. HLS-6 TE3448. Lineage (NCBI taxonomy): Bacteria > Pseudomonadati > Pseudomonadota > Gammaproteobacteria > Pseudomonadales > Pseudomonadaceae > Pseudomonas > Pseudomonas sp. HLS-6 TE3448. Next base: position 4,954,132 of record NZ_JBRJIO010000001.1, read on the forward strand.
GATAACCAAAAGGAATCCGAGTAGTGGACCTGGCCAACCTCAATGCTTTTATTGCCATCGCCGAAACCGGGAGCTTTTCCGCTGCCGGCGAACGCCTGCACCTGACCCAGCCGGCCGTCAGCAAACGCATTGCCGGGCTTGAGCAACAATTGGACGTACGGCTGTTCGACCGCCTGGGTCGCGAAGTGAACCTGACCGAGGCCGGGCGTGCGCTGCTGCCGCGGGCCTACCAGATCCTCAACGTGCTGGACGACACCCGCCGTGCCTTGACCAACCTGACCGGCGAAGTCAGCGGCCGCCTGACTCTGGCCACCAGCCATCACATCGGCCTGCACCGTTTGCCGCCATTGCTGCGAGCCTTTACCCGAGCCTACCCGTCCGTCGCACTGGATATTCAGTTCCTCGACTCGGAAGTGGCCTATGAAGAAATTCTTCATGGCCGCGCCGAAATCGCCGTCATCACCCTGGCGCCCGAGCCTCACGCCCTGGTTCGCGCCGTGCCGGTCTGGGACGACCCGCTGGACTTCGTCGCCGCCCCCGAACACCCGCTGGCACGCAAGGGCGCGGTAAGCCTGGCCGATATCGCACACCACCCAGCGGTTTTCCCCGGCGGCAACACCTTCACCCACCATATCGTTCAGCGCCTGTTTGAAGCGCAGGGTCTTCCCCCCAACATCGCCATGAGCACCAACTACCTGGAAACCATCAAGATGATGGTGTCCATCGGGCTGGCGTGGAGTGTGCTGCCACGTACTATGCTCGATGATCAGGTCGCATCCATCGCGTTGCCAGGCATACAACTGTCGCGACAACTAGGCTACATTCTGCACACTGAGCGAACGTTATCGAATGCCGCCAAAGCCTTCATGGCTTTGCTCGACAGCCACGCAGTATGACCTTGAGCCCAGGCTGAACGCTTACAGAAGGCTCTGATCCAAAGGATGTGTTACTCGCCAAAGGTCTGGTATCGATGCCCAAATCAGCAAACCGGTTTCCGCGCCTGCCCCGTATACACGCCGCCGACCCTCAGGAATCCGAGCAAACCTGGGAAAGCGCCACGCAATTGCTGGCTGCTCTAAACGGCGCGCACCTGGGCGCCTGGTTCTGGGATGTGGAAAGCGGACGCCTGAGCTGGTCACGCGGAACACAGGCACTGTTCGGTTTTGACCCGCAGCAGCCACTGCCCAACGACCTCGACTATCTCGAGCTGTTGCCCGTGGAAGACCGCGCCCGCACCCTGCAGACCTTTTATGCGGTAATGGCCGGCGAGCCACAGGACCAAGCCTTGCGCCATCGCATCCGCTGGCCGGACGGTAGCGTTCACTGGCTGGAGATCAATGGCAGCCTGACCCATGACAAACAGGGCAAGCCACAGATGATCGGGGTCATACGCGAGATTACTCGCCAGCGCGAGCGGGAAGCGGCGCTGATCAACTCCGAGAAGCGCTTCGCCACCCTGTTCCACCTCAGCCCCAACGTGATCCTGCTGACCCGACGCATCGATGGTCAGATCTATGAAGCCAATCAGCATTTTGAGAAAACCCTGGACTGGCCCTGCCACCAGGTGATCGGCAAGACCACACTGGAGCTGGGCCTGTGGGTCAATCCGCAGCAACGCCATCAGGTCCTGGAAGCCACCCGCAACACCAGCGACCCCATCACCCTGGAAGTGCAGTTTCGTGCAGGCAGCGGACAAATCCATGACGGCATACTGAGCACCCAGGGCATCGAGATGGAGGGCGTCGCCTACCTGCTCAGCACCTTTGTCGACACCACTGAACGCAAACGTGCCGAACAGGCACTCAAGGACAGCCAGGAGCGCCTGGACCTGGCGCTGGATTCCGCGCAACTGGGTACCTGGGACTGGCACATTCCCAGCGGCATGCTCTATGGATCAGCCCGCGCCGCACAGCTGCATGGCCTTGAGCCCGTTCCATTCCATGAGTCTTTCGAAGCCTTCTTCGAAGGCGTGCCCGAACAAGAACGCAGCAGCATGCGCCAGGCCTATCGCAGCCTGCGCGAAGGCCCTGCCGGCAATTACCAGATCACCTACCGTATCCAGCTGGAAAACGGTACGTCGCGCTACATCGAGAGCCGCGCGCGCCTCTACCGCGACGAACAGGGTAATCCTCTGCGCATGGCCGGCACCCTGCTGGACATTACCGAACAGGTCGAACGCGAACAGCGCCTGACCAGCTCGGAAGAAAAATTCGCCAGCCTGTTCCAGGCCAGCCCAGACCCGATTTGCGTAACCCGCCAGGACAGCGGTCAATTCATCGAGATCAACCCGGCCTTTACCCAGACCTTTGGCTGGCAAGCCAAACAAGTACTCGGACGCACCGCTGAACAGATAGGCCTGTGGGCCGAGTCGAACGAACGGGCCAAGCGTATTGAACAGGTTATTCGCGATCAGGCCCTGAACAATGTCGCCGTGCTGGTCAACCACAAGGATGGCCACCCCCTGACCTGCGTAATCTCCAGCCGCCTGATCAAGGTCGACAATGAGCCGTGCAGCGTTACCACCCTGCGTGACATTACCCAGCAACAACGCGCCGAAGCCGCGCTGAAAGCCAGCGAAGAGAAATTCGCCAAAGCCTTCCACTCAAGCCCCGACGCGATCACCATCACCGAACGCGAGAGCGGCCGCTACCTGGAGGTGAACGACGGTTTCTGCCGTTTGACCGGTTACAAAACCGCCGAAGTCATTGGCCGCACATCCCTGGAGATCGGTGTCTGGGCTGACGACAAACAGCGGGCAGCACTGCTTGCCGAACTGCTGGAAAAGGGCCGGGTCCACCATCGGGAAATGCTTGGGCGCAACAAGCGCGGTGAAGTGCTCACCCTGGAAGTGTCGGTAGAACCCATCACGCTCAATGAAACCGAGTGCCTGCTGCTGACCGCACGCGATGTCAGCCAACTGAAAAACGCCCAGGCGCAGATTCGCCACCTGGCTTATCACGACCCGCTGACCAATTTGCCAAACCGTGCCTTATTGATGGACCGCCTGAGCCAACAGATCGCCTTGCTCAAACGTCACAACCTGCGCGGCGCCCTGCTGTTCCTCGACTTGGACCACTTCAAGCACATCAACGACTCGCTGGGCCATCCGGTGGGCGATACCGTGCTGAAAATCATCACCGCTCGCCTGGAGGCCAGCGTGCGCCTGGAAGACACCGTGGCGCGGCTCGGCGGGGACGAATTTGTTGTACTGATCAGCGGCCTGGAAGGTAGCCGTGAAGAGGTCGAAGACAAGGTTCGCAGCCTGGCCGACACCCTGCGAGCACTGCTGGCGGAACCGATGTCACTGGACGGACAACGCCTGCAAGTAACCCCGAGCATTGGCGTGGCACTGATTCCCGACCATGGCTCGACCCCGGCCGACCTGCTCAAGCGCGCCGACATCGCCCTCTACCGCGCCAAGGACTCGGGCCGCAACACCACTCAACTGTTCCACAACACCATGCAAAAGGCCGCAAGCGAGCGCCTGCGCATGGAGAATGACCTGCGCCTTGCACTGGCACGGGGTGAACTGGCACTGCACTTCCAACCGCAGGTCGACGCCCGCGATAACCGCATCATCGGCGCCGAGGTCTTGCTGCGCTGGCATCACCCGCAACTGGGCCAGCAACCACCCAGCCAGTTTATCCAGGTGCTGGAAGAAAGCGGCCTGATCCTTGAAGTCGGCAGCTGGATTCTCGACGAAGCCTGCGATGCCTGCGCGCGCATGCTGCAAGACGGCCTGATCGATGCCGATGAGTTCAGCCTGTGTGTCAACATCAGCCCACGGCAGTTCCGCCAGAACGACTTCGTCGAGCGGATACGCCGCAGCCTGGATGACTATGGCCTGCCCTACCGGATGCTCAAGCTGGAGATTACCGAAGGCATCGTGATCCAGAACCTGGAAGACACCATCAACAAAATGCGCGAACTCAAGACGTTTGGCGTCAGCTTCGCCATGGACGACTTCGGTACCGGCTACTCGTCACTGACCTACCTCAAGCGACTGCCGGTGGATGCACTGAAAATCGACCAATCGTTCGTTCGCGATGCCCCGGTAGACCCCAACGACGCCGAGATCGTCCGCGCCATCGTCGCCATGGCCCGCAGCCTGGACCTGGCGGTGATTGCCGAAGGGGTGGAGTTGTCCGAGCAACTGGAATTTCTTGAACAACTGGGTTGCCACCTCTACCAGGGTTACCTGCACAGCCGCCCACTGCCGCTGAACGAGTTTCGCGAACTGCTGCTGGAAGCACCCGAGGATCGCTGAAGCCTCTGGGGGATGCAGGCTTGCCTGCGATGGCGTCGGTGGGGTCTCAGCGAGTGCGCGGCGCCTGCATCGCGGGCAAGCCCGGCTCCTACAGCTTGCGCGGGGCCTGTTGGAGCTGGCTTGCCTGCGATGGCGTCGGTGGGGTCTCAGCGAGTGCGCGGCGCCTGCATCGCGGGCAAGCCCGGCTCCTACAGGTTGCGCGGGGCCTGTTGGAGCTGGCTTGCCTGCGATGACGTCGGCGGGGTCTCAGCGAGTACGCGGCGCCTGCATCGCGGGCGAGCCCGGCTCCTACAGCTGGCGCGGGCCCTGTTGGAGCTGGCTGGCCTGCGATGGCGTCGGTGGGGTCTCAGCGAGTTCGCGGCGCCTGCATCGCGGGCAAGCCCGGCTCCTACAGGCTGGCGCGGGCCCTGTTGGAGCTGGCTGGCCTGCGATGGCGTCGGTGCGGTGTCTGTGAGTTCGCGGTGTCTGTATCGCGGGCAAGCCCGGCTCCTACAGCTTGCGCGGGCTCTGTTGGAGATTCTATGTTTGGGGGGAACCCCCAAACATAGAGTTTGGTTGGTACTCACTTTGGTTTTTCATCAAGGCAAACACCACTCTGGCCAGTTTGCGAGCCAGAATCACCAAGGCCTGGGTACCCTTGAGGCCTCGGTCCAGGTAACGCTGATAGAACGGTCTCCAGGTTGGCGAGCGGCTGGCAGCCATTGCGCTGTTGTGAAATAAGCGCCGGAACTCCGAATCGCCCCGTTTGGACAAGTAGCGTTTCTGATCTTTCTTGCCTGATTGTCTCACTCGCGGATCCATGCCCAGGAAGGCAATGAAGCCATCGCTATCGGAAAACTCTCCGCGCATGAAGGCTGTTACCGCAGCTGTGGCAGTCAGGACGCCTATGCCTTCAACGGCTTGGCAGCGTTTTACCTGAGCGTCCATACCCGCTTCGCTAACGATGTTTTTCAGCGTCTTCTGAATGCCTTTTTCAATCTGCTCTACACAGCGCAGGTATTCATCCAGCGCCTCTTCGAGCAAGGGTTCGTCCCTCCAACTTTGCTTGATTGCCACCCGATGTCGAACGAGCTCAGCCCGGCGTCGCAGCAAGCTTTTGAGCTGCGTGTAAGCCTTGGGGGGCGGACTCCAGATTCTGAGTTTGTCGGACTCTTTGCCCAAATAACGCGCCAGCAAGACCGCGTCCAAAGCATCTGTTTTTGCCCGGACACCTATCCCATCGCGGTATTTATTGAGGCGGCTGCCATCAATGACATAAACGTCGTGACCCAGTTCATGAGCCATTTCCGTCGTGTCGAGGTGATAGGTGTTGGTCGCTTCAATCGCCAGTGCACAGTTGTCTGGCAATAACTTAAGCCAGTTTCTCAGTGCTGATCGTTCATTGGCGACGACCAAAATGCTCTCTTCGTCGCACCGATAGACAACGATCTCGTCCTTCGCGACATCCACACCAACGACCACCTGCGAATCAAGGATTGTCATCGCTCACCCTCCGAGCTAGGGTTTAGAAACTTGTCGGGGTTCACCGTTGCGCTGGCTTGTTGCTATCGTCGGTCCGAGCCGATGCATTCCTTATCGGCGCATTAGGTGAAGGGGTGGGACGATGTCTCCAACAGTCTGTACTGGTCAGAGTCAGAAGCGAGGCTTTAGTCCCACCCACCCCTTCAAGTCTAAACATACAAGCAGGCTGGCCTGCGATGGCGTCGGTGGGGTGTCCGTTAGTTCACGGTGTCTGTATCGCGGACAAGCCCGGCTCCTACAGGTACGCGGGCCCTGTTGGAGCTGGCTTGCCTGCGATGGCGTCGGTGGGGTCTCAGCGAGTACGCGGCGCCTGCATCGCGGGCAAGACCCGCTCCTACAGGCTTGCGCGGGCTCTGTTGGAGCTGGCTTGCCTGCGATGGCGTCGGTGGGGTCTCAGCGAGTGCGCGGCGCCTGCATCGCGGGCAAGCCCGGCTCCTACAGGCTGACGCAGGCTCTGTTGGAGCTGGCTTGCCTGCGATGGCGTCGGTGGGATGTCAGTGAGTTCGCGGTGGCTGCATCGCGGGCAAGCCCGGCTCCTACAGGTTGCGCGGGCTCTGTTGGAGCTGGCTTGCCTGCGATGGCGTCGGTGCGGTGTCCGTGAGTTCGCGGCGTCTGTATCGCGGGCAAGCCCGGCTCCTACAGGCTGGCGCGGGCCCTGTTGGAGCTGGCTGGCCTGCGATGGCGTCGGTGCGGTGTCTGTGAGTGCGCGGCGTCTGTATCGCGGGCAAGACCCGCTCCTACAGCTTGCGCGGGCTCTGTTGGAGCTGGCTTGCCTGCGATGGCGTCGGCGCGGTGTCCGTTAGTTCGCGGCGTCTGCATCGCGGGCAAGACCCGCTCCTACAGCTTGCGCGGGCTCAGTCGGTGGGGTGTCTGCGGGGGTGAGCGCCAGCATGTCTGGGGCTTAAAAAACGAACCCCCGCTAAAAGCGGGGGTTCGTGTGCAGCGTGAGGGCACCCAGAGGCGCCCCTTTCATCGCCATGCGCACTCAGTTGAGTGCAGGCTGGTTCCCATTGATCGGGATACGCTTGGCCTTGGCCTCTTCCGGAACAATGCGCAGCAGGTCGATGCTGAGCAGGCCGTTGGCCAGGGCTGCGGCCTTGACCTCAATATGGTCGGCCAGCCGGAACGACAGTTTGAAAGCCCGCTGGGCAATGCCCTGATGCAGGTAGGTCACGCTTTCGGCGTTGCTGTCGCGCTTGCCGCCAACAACGGTCAAGACGCCTTTCTCCACTTGCAGGTCCAGGTCCTGCTCTTGGAAGCCAGCAGCGGCAACGACGATTCGATAGTGGTCATCGCCATGCTTTTCCACGTTGTAAGGTGGGTAGCTGCTACCCGCTTCATTACGTGCCGCCGATTCGAACAGGTCATTAAAACGGTCGAAACCAACGGAATGGCGGAACAGTGGAGCCAAAGAAAAAGCAGTCGTCATGGTACATCTCCTGATAATCAGCGAGGGATTCAACGCGACCCGAATTCGGCATCGCGTACTCCCTAGATGTGGACCCGACAAACGATTTCAAGCGCCCTCTGAAAAATTTTTCAGGCTGCCTCAGTGAACGGCATACCGATCAATTGCCCGACGCGATCACAGTCGGTTTCCCGGCGCAGTTCGGTGAACAGCGCGGTCGCTTCGGGGTAGGTACGGGTCAGCATCGCCACCCACTGTTTCAGGCGCCCAGGTGCCGCACGTGGCGTCAGCTCGGCCCTGGCCTGGCGCCAGAAGTCCTGGAGCAACGGCATCAGCGCCTGCCAGTCCAGCGGCACAAATTCGACCCCATCGCGCTCGGCGGCGATCTGCCGCGCCAGGTCTGGCCGGGATACCAGGCCACGACCCAGCATGATGTCCTCGACACCACTGATTTCACGGCAACGTCGCCAGTCTTCCAGGGTCCAGACCTCACCATTGGCAAACACCGGCACCTTGACCACGTCCTGCACCCGCGCCACCCACTCCCAATGGGCAGGCGGCTTGTAGCCATCCACCTTGGTTCGCGCATGCACCACCAGGTGCGCCGAGCCGCCTTCGGCCAGCGCCGTGGCGCAGTCAAGCGCACCGTCCGGGCTGTCAAAACCCAGGCGCATCTTCGAGGTCACCGGAATATGCGCCGGTACTGCCCGCCGCACCTCGCGAACAATGGCGTGCAGCAGCTCAGGCTCCTTGAGCAATACCGCGCCGCCACGCGACTTGTTCACTGTCTTGGCCGGACAACCAAAGTTCAGGTCAATCACCGGCGCGCCAAGCTCACAGGCCAACGCGGCGTTCTCGGCCAGGCACACCGGATCGGAACCCAGCAATTGCACGCGCAGCGGTACGCCGGCTGCGGTTTGCGCGCCCAAGGCCAACTCAGGCGCCATCTTGTGGAAATGCGCAGCCGGCAACAAACGGTCGCAGACCCGAATGAACTCAGTGACACACCAGTCGATGCCGCCAACCCGGGTCAGGACGTCGCGCAGAATGTTGTCGACCAGCCCCTCCATGGGGGCCAGGGCAATTTGCATAGGTTGTGTCTCGAGCGAAGAAGGCGCGCAGTCTAGCAAAAAGCCAGGTCTATCGGGCCCCGGCCATCAGCGCCTGACCATACCCCTCAAGAAACTCTGCGGGCATGCGCTTAGGCTTGCCTGTGGACAACTCGATGCAGACAAAGGTGGTCTGCGCCCGTAGCAAGGTGGCGCCATCGCTGGGACGCACCAACTGAAAACGACGTGTCATTTTCAGGCGCTGATCCCAATCGACAATCCAGGTCGCCAACTGCAACTCATCGTCCTGATACGCACTGGCCAGGTAATCGATTTCATGCCGAACCACAGCCATCGCCCGGTCAAGTCGCCGATACTCGACCAGATCCAGGCCCAGGCGCTGCGAATGGCGCCAAGCGCAACGCTCCAGCCAGGTCACATAGACCGCGTTATTGGCATGACCAAGGCCATCGATGTCTTCTGCGCCAACACGCAGGTCGATGACGAATGGCGTTTCAAGATCCCAACTCATGCCCGCTCCAGGTGCTAGGTAGACCGAAAAAGTGTAACGGATGCTCAGGCCGATTGGCGCGCCGCCAAGGTAATGCGCTCAAGCAATGCCAATACCGCCTCGATGAACAGAGGTGCGGACAACACCCGTTGATGCCCACCCTCAGGCAACAGCAACAAGCGACTGTCAAACCAGGCGTCATGAATGACCTGTGCTTCACTGGGCGAAATCCGCTCGTCGTTCTGCGCATGCACGATCAACCCGGGCAGCTCGAGCTGATAACCGTTAACGTCAAGCCGTGACACCTGCACACCGACATCCCGCTCAACCTGCCGAATGAACGCGGCTCGCGCCCGCGACGGCATGCCCAGATGCTGGGCAAAACCACGCAGCACCTCAAGCAGACGCGCCGGGGCTGCCACACTCACCGCGGCGTCAGCGCGCAAGCCCAACTGCAATGCCAGCAGCACGCTGGCACCGCCCATCGAGTGCCCGATCACCGCACGCAACGGTGGCAGTTCGGCGGCAGCTTCCAACAAAGCGCGGGCGAACAGCACCACATGCGCCTGCTGCCCTGGGGAATGGCCATGGGCCGGCCCATCCAGCGCCACCACCGTATACCCGGCCGCCACCAGCGCCTGGATCAAATGCGCGAACTGAGTGGGCCTGCCTTCCCAGCCGTGCATCAACAGTACCGCTGGCCCCTGCCCCCAACGCAGCGCTGAAAGCCCGAACCGCAGGGTTATCCGCTCGGCACTGGCCAGCAACGGCAACTCCCAGGCCTTGGGCGGCAGGTTGCGCGGGCTCATGAAAGCCTGACGCATCGTGCTCGCCACACGCTCAGGCATTAGCCGGCCAAGGGTACCGTTCACACCACGAATCCAGCTCAAACGGCTCATCGCTTTGCTCCTGTTACACGATCAGATCACCGCCGACTTGGCGGCACGCAGGACACGGTCAGACAGCTCATCGGTACCAAGCGCACGCGCCAATGCCAGCCCGCCCACCATCAAGGCCAGATCAGCCAGGACCTTGTCGGCGTCCTCAGGACGATCGGCCAGTTGAACCATCATCAGCTCGATGTGCTCGGCCAGGACCTGACGGAAGCTGTCGGGCAAGCGCGTCATTTCGCTCAAGGAAGTGGGTAGAGGGCATGCATGCTCGGTCGCATCTCGGTGCTTACGCGACAGGTAGAATGCCGCCACCAGGGCCCGACGGCCCTCACCATCAAGTGCCGGATCGACCTGTGCCAGCAAGGATCGACGCTCGCCCAACAACTGGCGAAAGGCCTCGAGCATCAACGAATCCTTGCTTTCGAAATGAGCATAAAAACCACCGACGGTAAGCCCAGCCGCCCCCATCACCTGGTTGACGCTAGGCTCTACCGGACCGTGCTGAATCAACGCACTGCAAGCGGCGTCGAGAATCCGATCGCGGGTCTTGGCCTTCTTGTCGTTCATGGCACACCTCAAAATATTATGATCGAAATATTATCTACATAATATTTTTTGGCAAGCAAAAAAGCCCGCCGCTCATCGCGCCAGGCTTAAAACTTTTTTCGGAACAAAAACAAAAGGCTCATTCAATAATCGAATGAGCCTTGAAATCCCGCAAAGCGGGTAAATTGGCGTCCCCTAGGGGACTCGAACCCCTGTTACCGCCGTGAAAGGGCGGTGTCCTAGGCCACTAGACGAAGGGGACATGTAACCTTCGTGCAGATCCGTTTTCACGAATCCTGGCAAAATTGGTGGAGCTAAGCGGGATCGAACCGCTGACCTCCTGCATGCCATGCAGGCGCTCTCCCAGCTGAGCTATAGCCCCAGATTTTTCGCCTCGCGGCGCAGCGACCTCTTACGACATCGCTTGTGTAAAACTGGCGTCCCCTAGGGGACTCGAACCCCTGTTACCGCCGTGAAAGGGCGGTGTCCTAGGCCACTAGACGAAGGGGACGCAACCCTTCTACCAATCGATCAGACTTCATCCTGATCGTATTCGCAGTTAAACAACAACTGCGAACCTGGAAATTGGTGGAGCTAAGCGGGATCGAACCGCTGACCTCCTGCATGCCATGCAGGCGCTCTCCCAGCTGAGCTATAGCCCCACAAGTCGCTTTGAACTGAATCGCTTGGCTGGGTGCTTCGCGCTTCGTTTCGTTCATCGCTGTGGACGGGGCGCATATTAAGATCGGATCAAAGACCTGTCAAATAAATTTTCAACAAAATCCAAAGTTTTTTTCCGAGATAACAAACACTTACCGCCCTCACCGGGAAAACACCCGGTAATTCAGGGGTGTACGCCCCCCGTGAGGCCGGGGTTGCCGGCGCCACAGGGGCGTTATGCAAGGCAGCACGCTTACGCGATGGACGCGAACAGCTTCTCCCACTCCTTGTTTTCTTTCTTCGACACACCACCCAGCAGGTCCAGCGCCTGGCGCAAGCGGTAGCGGGTCAGGTCCGGGCCAAGGATTTCCATGGCGTCGAGCACCGAGACCGAACTGGCCTGACCGGTAATCGCGGCAAACATCAGCGGCATGGCATCGCGCAGCTTAAGCGACAACGCCTCGACCACGGACTGAATGCAGCCGGTGATGCGATCCTTTTCCCACTGACGCAGGCTTTCCAGTTTCCACAGGATCAACTGCATCAGTTGACGAACCTGATCAGCGGACAGTTTCTTGTGCTCGAACAGCGTCGCATCGAGCTTCAGGCCACCTTCAAAGAAGAACCCGCCCAGTGGCGCGATCTGGCTGAAGGTTTCCACCCTGCCCTGCACGTGCGGTGCGATCTTCATCATGTAATCGCTGTTGAAGGCCCACTGCTGAACGCGAGCAGCAAACTCCTCGACCGGCAGATCGCGCAACCACTGACCGTTGAGCCAGGACAGTTTCTCGATATCGAAGATCGGCCCACCCAGGGAAACCCGCGACAGATCGAAATGCTCGACCATCTCGGCCAGGGAGAACTTCTCACGCTCGTCCGGCATCGACCAGCCCATGCGCCCCAGATAGTTGAGCATGGCCTCGGGCATGAAGCCCATACGCTCGTAGAACGTCACCGAAGTCGGGTTCTTGCGCTTGGACAGCTTGCTCTTGTCCGGGTTACGCAGCAGCGGCATGTAGCACAGCACCGGCTGCTCCCAGCCGAAGTACTCGTAGAGCTTGATCAGCTTCGGTGCCGAGGGCAGCCATTCTTCACCGCGCAAGACGTGGGTGATGCCCATCAGGTGGTCATCGACGACGTTGGCCAGGAAGTAGGTCGGCAGGCCATCGGTCTTCATCAAGACCTGCATGTCCATACGGTCCCACGGGATTTCAACGTCGCCACGGAGCATATCCGGCACCACGCAGACACCTTCGGTCGGTACCTTCATGCGGATAACGTGAGGCTCGCCCGCGGCCAGACGGCGCTGTACTTCCTCAGGCGAGAGCAGCAAGGCGCGACCGTCATAACGCGGCGTCTCGCCACGCGCGATCTGCTCGGCACGCATCTGGTCCAGTTCTTCGGCGGTACAGAAGCACGGGAAGGCGTGCCCCATGTCGACCAGCTGTTGAGCGTACTGCTTGTAGATATCGCCACGCTCACTCTGCCGGTAAGGGCCGTGCGGGCCACCGACGTCCGGCCCCTCGCTCCACTCGATACCGAGCCAGCGCAGGGCGTCGAAGATCTGCTGCTCGGACTCACGGGTCGATCGCAGTTGGTCGGTATCTTCGATACGCAGGATGAACTCACCGCCGTGCTGCTTGGCAAAGCAGTAGTTGAACAGGGCGATGTAAGCGGTGCCGACATGGGGATCGCCAGTCGGCGATGGCGCGATTCGCGTGCGAACGGTGGTCATTGAGAGTCTCGAACAAGAGATGAAACAAAGGCTGGATGTTAACAGGGAGCAGGCACTCGGCTCCAGCAATGGGCGCGATCGTCACTTGTGCCAGCGGATCCAAACGCTGTTAAATCTGCTTACATTTTTAGAACGATCGTACCCATGCCTGCCCAACTCAAACGTCGCCTGCTGATTTTCTTCACGCTGGCCCTGCTTGTCGCCCTCGCCTTCCTGGCGCATTGGTACTTCAAGGGACGCTTCTACGAAACCACCGACAACGCCTATGTTCAAGGTGAAATCACGCGTATTTCCAGCCAACTTGGCGCACGTATCGACGAGGTACTGGTCGAGGACAACCAACGCGTGGAGAAAGGCCAGGTACTGGTTCGCCTGGAACGTGACGACTTCGACCTGGCGGTGGAACACGCTCGCGCCAACCTCGCGACACGAGAGGCCGAGCGCTTGCAAGCCGAAAGCCGCCTGACCCAACAAGCCAGCCTGATCGCCGCAGGGCAAGCACAGGTTGCCGCCAACGAAGCCACGCTCGGGCGCACCCAATTGGACCTCAATCGGGCAGAAGCACTGCGTAAACCCGGTTTTGTCTCGGAGGAGCGCGTGACTACGCTGTCAGCGGAAAGCCATGTCGCACGTTCCCAGGTGAGCAAGGCCCAGGCTGACCTGCAGGGCCAGCGCCAACAGGTCAACGCCCTCAGTGCCGAGATCAAACGCCTCGACGCACAGATCGCCAGTGCCCGCGCCGAGCTGGCCCAGGCCGAACTGAACCTGACGCGCAGCGAAATCCATGCGCCGATCAGCGGCTTTATCGGGCAACGTGCCGCGCGCAATGGCCAATATGTGCAGGCCGGCGCCTACCTGCTGTCGATCGTTCCAGACCAGGACATCTGGGTTCAGGCCAACTTCAAGGAAACCCAGATCGGCAAGATGCAACCCGGCCAGCGCGCCGAACTGCGCTTCGACAGCTACCCGGATACGCCGATCGAGGCCCGGATCGACAGTCTGTTCGCAGCCTCTGGCGCCCAGTTCAGCCTGCTGCCACCGGACAACGCCACCGGCAACTTCACCAAGGTGGTTCAGCGCATTCCAGTGAAACTGACCTTCGCCCCAGACAACGCACTGCACGGCAAGATTCGGCCGGGCATGTCTGTCACTGCCACAGTCGACCTGCGCAGCACCGGCAACCCTGACAATGGCCGGTGACGCCTTGATCCGCCCCATCGGCGAACCCAGCCGACGGGACTGGATTGCCGTCATGAGCGCGATGCTTGGCGCGTTCATGGCGGTGCTGGACATCCAGATCACCAACGCCTCGCTCCAGGATATCCAGGGGGCGCTGTCAGCGACCCTGGAAGAAGGCTCCTGGATTTCCACCTCGTATCTGGTCGCGGAAATCATCATGATTCCGCTCACCGCGTGGCTGGTACAACTGCTTTCGGCTCGACGCCTGGCGACCTGGGTATCGCTGGGCTTTCTGGGGTCATCCTTGCTGTGTTCGATGGCCTGGAACCTGGAAAGCATGATCATCTTTCGTGCAATGCAGGGCTTCACCGGCGGCGCACTTATCCCGCTGGCCTTCAGCCTCACCCTGATCAAGCTACCGGAACACCACCGCGCCAAGGGCATGGCCATGTTTGCCATGACCGCCACCTTCGCGCCCTCCATCGGCCCGACACTGGGCGGCTGGCTGACCGAAAACTGGGGCTGGGAATACATCTTCTATATCAACATCCCGCCCGGGTTGCTGATGATTGCCGGCATGCTCTATGGCCTGGAGAAAAAGGCGTCGCACTGGGAGCTGCTGAAAAGCACCGACTACGCAGGCATCGTCAGCCTCGGTATAGGCCTGGGCTGCCTGCAGGTCTTCCTGGAGGAAGGTCACCGCAAAGACTGGCTCGAATCGAGCCTGATCGTCAGCCTGCTCAGCATCGCCACCTTCAGCCTGATTAGCTTTGTCATTCTGCAGTTTTCCAAACCCAACCCGCTGATCAACCTGCGCATCCTTGGCAACCGTAATTTTGGCCTGTGCAGTATTGCCAGCCTCGGCATGGGCTTTGGCTTGTATGGCTCGGTCTACCTGCTGCCGCTGTACCTGGCGCAAATTCAGCACTACAACGCCCTGCAGATCGGTGAAGTCATCATGTGGATGGGCATACCCCAGCTGTTTCTGATTCCGCTGGTTCCACAATTGATGAAAGTGATTTCGCCAAAAATCCTCTGTACCCTGGGCTTTGCCCTGTTCGGCATCGCCAGCTTCAGCTCCGGGGTACTGAACCCGGACTTTGCCGGCAGTCAGTTCAACCAGATCCAGATCATCCGCGCCCTCGGCCAACCGATGATCATGGTGACCATTTCGCTGATTGCTACCGCTTACATCCTGCCCCAGGACGCGGGCTCGGCATCGAGCCTGTTCAATATCCTGCGCAACCTTGGGGGTGCCATCGGCATTGCCCTGCTGGCAACCTTGCTGGACGCCCGCACCAAGGTCTACTTCGACTATTTGCGCGAATCACTGGTGCCCAGCAATCCGCAGGTTGCCGAACGCCTGGGGTTGCTCGCGGAGAAGCTGGGCAGTGAAACCGCAGCATTGGGCAAGCTCAGCGAGATCACCCATCAGCAGGCGCAAATCATGGCCTACAACGATGCGTTCCACTGGGTTGGGCTCGGGTTGGCAATCAGCATGCTGGCGGTCCTGCTGACACGTAAACTGCCAGCAGGACTCAAGGCCGGGGAAGCACACTGACCTGTGCGGTCAGACCGTCAACAAGCGCTCACGCAAGGCCGCGATCTCGTCCCGCAATTGGGCCGCGGCCTCGAATTCCAGGTCTCGGGCCAACTGGTACATTTTCTCTTCCAGCTGCTTGATGCGCTTGGTGATCTCGGCCGGTGAACGCAGTTCAGCTTCGTAACGCGCACTGTCTTCTGCCGCCTTGGCCATGCCTTTGCGTTTCTTGCTGCGCGAACCGGGGACAGTGGCCCCTTCCATGATATCGGTGATGTCCTTGACCACGCCCTTGGGCACGATGCCATTGGCCAGGTTAAAGGCCACCTGCTTCTCCCGACGGCGCTCGGTTTCATCGATGGCGCGCTGCATCGAACCGGTCATACGGTCGGCATAGAGAATCGCCCGGCCATTGAGGTTCCGCGCAGCCCGGCCAATGGTCTGAATCAGCGAGCGCTCCGAACGCAGGAAACCTTCCTTGTCGGCATCGAGAATGGCCACCAGCGACACTTCCGGCATATCCAGGCCTTCGCGCAACAGGTTGATGCCTACCAGCACATCGAAGGTTCCAAGGCGCAGGTCGCGGATAATCTCGACCCGCTCGACCGTGTCGATGTCCGAGTGCAGGTAACGCACCCGAACATCATGATCAGCAAGGTAGTCGGTCAGGTCTTCAGCCATGCGCTTGGTCAGGGTGGTCACCAGCACGCGCTCCTCGACCGCGACACGCTTGCGGATCTCCGAAAGCAGATCGTCCACCTGCGTGGTTGCCGGACGTATCTCGACCTGCGGATCGACCAGCCCTGTCGGCCGCACCACCTGCTCGACCACCCGCCCCGCATGCTCGGCCTCGTAAGGCCCCGGGGTTGCCGAGACAAAAATGGTCTGGGGGCTGACGCTCTCCCATTCATCGAAACGCATCGGTCGGTTATCCAGCGCCGACGGCAAGCGAAAACCGTACTCGACCAGGGTTTCCTTGCGCGAACGGTCGCCTTTGTACATCGCACCAACCTGAGGAACACTGACGTGGGATTCGTCGATGACCAGCAAGGCGTCATCGGGCAGGTAGTCGTACAAGGTCGGCGGCGGCGCACCGGCAGGACGTCCCGAGAGGTAGCGCGAGTAGTTTTCGATACCGTTGCAGTAGCCCAGCTCGAGGATCATCTCCAGGTCGAAACGGGTACGCTGCTCAAGACGCTGCGCCTCGACCAGCTTGTTCGCCTTGTGCAGGTACTCCAGACGCTCCTTGAGCTCCTCCTTGATGCCCTCCACTGCCTCCAGCAGGGTTTCACGCGGAGTGACGTAGTGACTCTTCGGGTAAAAGGTGAAGCGCGGCAGCTTGCGAATCACTTCGCCGGTCAAGGGATCAAACGCGGCAATGTTCTCCACTTCGTCATCGAACAACTCGATGCGGATGGCCTCCAGGTCCGATTCGGCCGGAAACACATCGATCACATCGCCACGCACGCGAAAGGTGGCACGGGCAAAATCCATTTCATTGCGGGTGTACTGCAGGTCGGCCAGACGACGCAGCAAGGCACGCTGGTCGAGCTTGTCGCCACGGTCCACATGCAGCACCATTTTCAGGTAGGTCTCCGGGCTGCCCAGACCGTAGATGCAGGACACGGTGGTCACGATGATCGCGTCGCGTCGCTCCAGCAACGCCTTGGTCGCCGACAGGCGCATCTGCTCGATATGGTCGTTGATCGACGCATCTTTCTCGATGAAGGTGTCAGACGACGGTACATAGGCCTCAGGCTGGTAGTAGTCGTAGTACGAAACGAAGTACTCCACGGCGTTGTTCGGGAAAAACGCCTTGAATTCGCCGTACAACTGCGCCGCAAGGGTCTTGTTCGGCGCCAGTACCAATGTTGGCCGCTGAACCTGGGCGATGACGTTGGCAATGCTGAACGTCTTGCCAGAGCCGGTCACACCGAGCAGGGTCTGATGTGCAAGCCCGGCCTCGATACCTTCGACCATCAGGCGGATGGCTTCTGGCTGATCACCAGCTGGCTGGAAACGGGTGACGAGTTGAAACTCGGACATGACAAACCCCTGAAATGTACGGATACAGGCAACTGTATTTATAGACAGTATTTATACCGAATGAAGGGCACCTGACGCCAGTTTCAACCTGACATGCGGTGCTTTTCCTGCATTCAACCCGGTAAATCGACTAACGGTAAAAAAATAATCGGCCAAACAGCAGGAAAAGCTGCGTCAGGCTGTCGCCGTGACCGATGGGTATCACTATACTGACTCCCCGTTTATGCACCGCTCTAGTGCATCCGACTGGAGCGTGCGACCTCTTTCACCCTCCATTCAGAGCCAAGGTAATAATGAGCCTGTTTTCCGCTGTCGAGCTGGCACCACGCGATCCCATTCTGGGCCTCAACGAAGCATTCAACGCCGATACCCGCACCAACAAGGTCAACTTGGGTGTAGGGGTCTACTGCAACGAAGAGGGGCGCATTCCACTGCTGCGCGCGGTCATCGAAGCCGAAACCCAACGCGCAGCCCTGCACGCCTCCCGCGGCTACCTGCCAATCGACGGCATTGTTGCCTACGATCAGGCGGTACAGAAGCTGCTGTTCGGTGCCGAGTCGCCACTGCTGGCCGCTGGCCGCGTGATCACCACCCAGGCCGTCGGTGGTACCGGCGCACTGAAGATTGGTGCCGACTTCCTCAAGCAACTGTCGCCAAACGCTGTGGTCGCCATCAGTGACCCAAGCTGGGAAAACCACCGCGCGCTGTTTGAAGCCGCTGGTTTCCCGGTACAGAACTACCGTTACTACGATGCCGCCACCAATGACGTAAACCGCGCCGGCATGCTGGAAGACCTGAACGCCCTGCCGTCGGGTTCCATCATCGTCCTGCACGCTTGCTGCCACAACCCGACTGGCGTCGACCTGAGCCCAGAAGACTGGAAAAACGTCCTGGAGGTCATCAAGGCCAAAGGTCACGTGCCATTCCTCGACATGGCCTACCAGGGCTTTGGCGACGGCATCACCGAAGACGCCGCTGCTGTGCGCCTGTTCGCTGAGTCGGGCCTGAGCTTCTTCGTTTCCAGCTCGTTCTCCAAGTCGTTCTCGCTGTACGGTGAGCGCGTTGGCGCACTGTCCATCGTGACCGAGTCGAAGGAAGAAAGCGCACGGGTACTGTCGCAGGTCAAACGCGTTATTCGCACCAACTACTCCAACCCACCGACTCACGGTGCGAGCATCGTCGCCGCCGTGCTCAACAGCCCGGAACTGCGTGCCATGTGGGAAGCCGAGCTGGGTGAAATGCGCCAGCGCATCCACGGCATGCGCAAGCAGATGGTCGAACTGCTGGCCGAGTACGGCGCCAAGCGCGACTTCAGCTTCGTCGGTCGCCAGCGCGGGATGTTCTCCTACTCTGGCCTGACAGTTGAACAGGTTGCCCGCCTGAAGAGCGAATTCGGTATCTATGCCCTGGATACCGGCCGCATTTGCGTCGCCACGCTGAACCAGAGCAACATTCACGTGGTGACCAAGGCAATCGTCGAGGTGCTGTAAGCTGTTTTTTGCCAAGGGGAAGTTAGCAAAAGCTTGACTTCCCCTTAGCAATCAGTAAGATATGCCACAGATTCCGCGATAGCTCAGTCGGTAGAGCAAATGACTGTTAATCATTGGGTCCCTGGTTCGAGTCCAGGTCGCGGAGCCAAACATATGAAAAACCTCCAGTTGCGCAAGCACTGGAGGTTTTTTCGTTTCAGCACACTGACAATCCATGTGCTGAACGACCGCGCTATCAGGCTCGACCGATCGGGAAGAAACGCCCCCCACTCCACACACCCAGCCAGTCTTCCTCATCAATCCGCCGATGCACCGCCAGCTCCACCAACTGGTAGAACACATTGCGGTGGATAAGCGCTTCAAGGTTGCTGCGCATGTGTACGTAGGGCGAAGGCTCCTGCGTTAGCGGGTCAATTTCAAAACGCAATGGGTGCTCAGCACCGGCATCAACCTGTTCGTCAACGTTGCTGGTAAAGCGCAGCAGTTGCTGCTCGCCACTCCCCTGCACCTCCAGGCTGATAGCAACGAAAGGCGCATCGTCAACCTTGATACCTACCTTCTCTACCGGCGTAATCAGGAAGTAGTCATCGCCATCTCGACGGATGATGGTCGAGAACAACCGAACCATCGGCTTGCGACCGATCGGGGTACCCATGTAGTACCAGGTGCCATCACGGGCGATACGCATGTCGATATCGCCACAGAAGTCCGGATTCCACAGATGCACCGGTGGCAGCCCCTTTTCTGTTTTGGGGATCTGCGCCAATAAATCGTTAGCCTTGCCGGTACCGTCCATCATCCCTTCCTCAAAGACTCATGCCCAACAGGCTGCGAGCGTAGTCTTCCAGCGGCTGGGCAAGCAAATCTTCCGGTTTATTGTCGTGGAACGTCAGCAAACCGCCACGACTCTTGATCCGAGCCGTATCGATCAAGTAGCGGGTATTGGTTTCGATCAACATCAACTGAATCACACCGGTGTCGATCCCCAGGCGATCGACCGCCTGCTGGTCATACCATTCGTCGCCATTGCCAATACGGTCATCAGCCTTGGCAAAGCGTGCATACAGCAGGTAATGCGCACCCACTGACCGCGCCTCATTCAACGCGTCTTCCAGCCCCAACGGCCCCTGAGCACGACGCACCATCGGGAAGTACTCAATGAAACCCTTGAACGCCTCTTCAGCCACAACGTTAGGGCGCGGGTAAGCGCCGCCAGGCGGTACGAACGCCCCCTGACCGATATAGATAAACGAGTCGGGTTGCAGCCGCAATGACATCGAGCGCCGAGTCTCACTGTGATCGAGCAAGCCGGCATCGCTCAAATGGTAACGGGCACCCTCGCCCATATCGCTGACATTCATGCAGCCGCTCAGCGCCGTCAGCGCCAGCAGCACAACCAGGCTACGCATCTTTCCTCCAATGGCCGGCGACGGAAAACCGGCGAATAGTCGGCAGATGCAGATTTTGCGCCAGCTCCAGAAGGACCAGGTTAACCGCCGATGATTTTCATCACCGTTGCACCACCGGAGAAGGCCACCGGCTGCTTGTCAGCCAATGCCTTGACCAGCAAGCCCTGCAACGCGGGAAGTGCCTGGTGGCGCGGCTTGTCCAGAAGATCACCGACATAGTGACGATTGCTGGAAGAGAGGCAGCCATGCAACCAGCCTGTAGACGACAACCGCAAACGCGAGCAGGTACGACAAAACGGCACGCTTTCATTGGCAATCACACCAAAGAAGCCCTGATCGGGAATGCAGTAGCGCAAGGCGGTCGCATCGACCGGCGCATCGGCCTGCAAGTACTCGTAGCGCTCACCAATTACCTGCAGCAACTGCTGCAGGCCAACAAACTGCTGCAAGAAAGCATTGCTGTCGCGCGCCAGATGCCCCATGCGCATCAACTCGATGAAGCGAAGCTCATAGCCGTGCTCCAGGCAGTAATCCAGCAGCGGTAGCACCTGATCAAGGTTCTGCCCGTTCAGCGGCACCATATTGACCTTGATCTTCATTCCAGCGGCACTGGCTTGACGCATGCCGTCGAGCACAGTGGCCAGGTCACCGCCACGCGCAATGCTGCGAAAGGCTTCGGCATTCAGGGTATCGAGGGAGACGTTAAGCCGAGCAATTCCGGCCTCTATCAGCAACGGCAGCTTGCGCGCCAGCAATTGGCCGTTGGTGGTCAGGCTGATTTCATCCAGGCCGAAACCGGCAACGGCCTTGAGAAAGGCTTCAAGTTTCGGGCTGACCAGCGGTTCCCCGCCCGTGATGCGCAGGCGCTCGATACCGGCTGCCTCGATCAGGTAGGCAACACCACGCGCCATTGCCTCAGCCGACAGCTCATCCTGAGCCGCGACCAGCCGCTTGCCGTCCGGCACACAGTAGGTGCAGGCGTAGTTGCAGGCGGCAGTAAGGCTGACACGCAAATTGCGAAAGCGTCTGCCTTGATGATCGACGATCATGATGACTCCGGCACGAATGAAGTTGGCTTGCAAAACCTGACTCAAAAATCAGGTATTTGCAAGCCTCATCCTCGAGTATATTCCCGAGTGACTCACGCCAGTAGCACTAAAGCTCTGCCGAGCGGCTCAGTTACCGGAGGCTTCGGGGTCACGCTTGCGCTTGTTGCCCATGCGCACACCGATATCCATCAGGAACTGGAAAAAACCTTCCTGATCTTCCAGCACATTGCTCCAGAACGGCGAGTGATAGAGCGCTACGGCACCATGCACCAACGCCCAGGCGGCACAGTAATGGAAGTATGGCGGGACATCCTCAAGCTTGCCTTCACTGATGCGCCCTTTGATCAACAGGGTCAGACGGTCGAAGTTGGATGCGCGGATCTTGTGTAGCTCCTCGACCATCTCCGGCACCTGATTGCCCTTGACCACCTTTTCTTCCAGGCGGTCGAACAACCGGTAGCGCTGCGGATCACGCATCCGGAATTCGAAATAGGCACGCGACAGGGCTTCCTTATCGCGGTCGACGTCGGCAGAGTGCAGCAATTGGTTCAAATCGCGCTCATAGTCGAGCATCAGGCGCAGGTAGATCTCCGCCTTGGACTTGAAGTGCTTGTAGATCGTGCCTTTGCCGATACCGACAGCATCAGCGATCATCTCGACGGTGACACTGTCTTCACCCTGTTCGAGAAACAGCTTGAGCGCGGTGTCGAGAATCTCTTGCTCACGGCGACGAAACTCACGGACCTTACGAGGTTCTTTCTGCATAAGAAGGACTGGATCAAAATCGAAGCCAGGTATTATGCCTAACTTGCGCCAAAATGCACGGATCATCCAACCATGTCTATGTTTCATGATGAGTTCCCACACGCTGACGGCCTCCGCTATCTGAACCATGCCGCCGTCGCCCCTTGGCCAAAACGCGCGAGCGAGGCGGTCTCACGCTTCGCCAACGAGAACGTTTTGATCGGCGCCCGCGACTATCCAGACTGGATGGCCATGGAGCAGAGACTTCGCGAACGGCTGAAACGCCTGACGAACGCACCGTCGACGGATGATATCGCGCTGGTCAAAAACACCTCGGAAGCACTGTCGTTCGTCGCCTTCGGCCTCGACTGGCAGGCTGGCGATCAAATCGTCATCAGCGATGAGGAGTTCCCTTCCAATCGGGTGGTCTGGGAGGCGCTGGCCAACCAAGGCGTGAAGGTTCGACAAGTCAGTCTCAAAGGCCACGACCCGGAAGGCGACCTGCTGGAGGCCTGTGATGCGCGCACGCGGCTACTGGCAATCAGTGCCGTGCAGTTCGCCAGCGGGCTTCGCCTGGACCTTACGCGCCTGGGGCGCGGCTGCCGCGAGCGCAACGTGCTGTTCTGCATCGATGCCATTCAGCAACTGGGCGCCCTGCCCTTTGATGTCCAGGCCTATGACTGCGACTTTGCCATGGCTGACGGCCACAAGTGGATGCTCGGCCCGGAGGGGCTCGGGGTGTTCTACTGCCGCGCCGAAATTCGGCCACAGCTGGAGCTCAGCGAGTATGGCTGGCATATGCTTGAGCACATGGGTGACTACAACCGCACCACCTGGGAGCCGGCGCGCAGCGCACGGCGCTTTGAATGTGGCAGCCCGAACATGCTCGGTGCTGTGGCCCTGGAGGCCAGCCTGTCGTTGCTGGAAGAAGTGGGCATGGAGCGCGTGGCCAGCGCCATCGAAGAACGCGTGCAATGGCTGAGCAATGGGCTTGCCGCCATCCCCGGCGTGCGCCTGCACAGCCCACTGGAGCCCTCCCGCCGCGCCGGGATTGTTTCGTTCAGCATCGATGGCCAGGAACATGCGCAGGTGTACCAGTCACTCAAAGCCGAACAGGTCGTCTGCATACCGCGAGGACCGGGTATACGCTTTTCCCCACATTTTTACACAGATAAGCGCGTGATCGACGAAACACTGGCCTTGGTACGCCGGCTTGCAGAGCAATGAGTGCTCAACAACCCCACGCGTATTCCAAATTTGTTTAAAAATCGACCAACCTGCAGTGGAATAGCGCCAATCCTGACCAATACTTGAACTGTTAGCGCGGCATACCCCCCCCAAGTGTCGCGCTGATAAAGGTGCGAAAGGATTGAGTACCTTTGTTTTACTCCTAATGGTCTTAACCCGGATTCACCCCCCAGAACCCGGGTTTTTTTTGCCTGCGATTCAGTGCTTGGCGACACGCGCCAATGGAAACAGGCGCTTGAAGTTAGCTGTAGTCTGCTCGGCAAGCCGCTCGTAGGTTTCCCCACGCAGCATGGCAACGAACTCCGCCACTTCCCGCACATACTGCGGCAGGTTTGGCTTGCCGCGGTATGGAATCGGCGCAAGGTACGGCGAGTCGGTTTCCACCAGCAGGCGATCGACCGGCACCTGGCGTGCGACATCGCGCAAGGCATCCGCATTACGGAAGGTGACGATGCCGGAAAGGGAAATGTAGAAACCCAGGTCCAACGCAGCCTTGGCCATGTCCCAGTCCTCGGTAAAGCAATGCAGCACGCCAGCCTGCGGCAATGCAGCTTCACGCAGCAGTGCCAGGGTATCGGCGCGCGCCGCACGGGTATGCACGATCACCGGCTTGCCGGTGATACGCGCGGCATCCAGGTGCAGGCGAAAAGAGTCCTGCTGCAGCTCGGCAGCTTCAGGCTCGTAGTGATAATCCAGGCCGGTCTCACCGATCGCCACGACATGGGGGTGATTCAGCTCCTGCAGCAACCAGTCCAGGGCCGGCTCGGCACCGGGTGCCAGGTCTAGTGGGTGAACCCCTACCGAACAGTCGACATCACCGTAGCGCTCAGTGACTGCCTTCACCGCTGCAGCATTCTCCGCACTGACGCCAATGCACAGAAAGTGCCCAACCCCCCTCGCCCTGGCAGCATCCAGGGCAGCATCCAGAGAGCCCTGGCAGGCGGTAAGGTCGAGACGGTCGAGGTGGCAATGGGAATCTACAAGCATGAGGTCTTTACACAGAAGTAATTGAAAAATCGGCGCTCAGCGCTGAGCCGTAAGCATCGCCCATGAGGCCAGCAAGGACTCGAGCAGCAACACGCGGTTAAGGTTGGCTTTGGCCAGCACCTTCTGGCGCTGGGCAAGAATCCAGTCCTGAATTTCCAGCACCTTGCTCTGGCTGCTTTTTTGCGCAAGGTACTGCACCACCTTGCGCATGTCAGCGAGGCCAAGCCCCTCCTCATCCTGAGTCAACTGGTAGCGCAGGACCAGGTTGGACCAGTCGCAAAACCAGTCGAACAGCAACAACAGCGGCACCGCGCTCCAGGCCTCGGCAAGCTGGCTGGGCGACGACTGTTGCTTGAGCAACTTCTTCACCCCGTCGACCACCAGCGCACGCTGCTCGCGCACGCCCTGTGCCTGCAAGCTGACAGCCGCAAGCGGCGAGCCCGCAGCCAAGGTCAACAACTCCAGGCGCTCTTGCTCGTCACTGTCGGGCAACGCCTTGCCGAGCCAGGCCAGGCTCTGCTCGAAACCCGGCAATGGGCAAGCTTGCTGCAGGCAGCGGCTCTTGATGGTCGGCAGCAGCCGGCTGGGCTGGTGGCTCACCAACAACAACACGGTATCGCCGGACGGCTCCTCAAGGCTCTTGAGCAGGGCGTTGGCCGCATTGATGTTCATCGCTTCTACCGGCTCGATCAGCACCACCTTGCGACCACCCAACTGGGCAGTCTGGACGATGAACGACACCAGGTCACGCACCTGATCGACCTTGATCGGCTTGTCGGTATCTTCCGGCTCCAGGACATAGTTGTCCGGATGGCTGCCAGCCGCCAGCAACAGGCATGACTTGCACTCACCGCAGGCCTGCAGCCCCTTGGGACGCTGGCACAACAGCAAGGCCATCAGGCGCTCGGCCAACGCCCGCTTGCCGATGCCCTGAGGACCGTGCAGCAGGTAGGCATGAGCATGCTGCGTACGCCCTGCCAACTGTTGCCACAGCGCGTCCTGCCAAGGGTAGGCCTCAGCCACGGCAACGCTCCAGGATTTCAGGCAGCAAGGCATCAATGGCACGCTGCACCTGCTCCAGCGGCAAGGCGGCATCGATCAGGCGATAACGCGCAGGCGTGGCCTCGGCACGCGCCAGATAAGCCTGACGCACAGCCTCGAAAAACGCCTGCCCCTCCTGCTCGAAGCGGTCGAGACGGCCACGCGCGGCAGCGCGCGCCAGGCCAACCTCCACCGGCAGATCGAACACCAGGGTCAGGTCAGGGCGCAACTCACCCTGAACGAACTGCTCAAGCGTGGCAATGCGCTCTAGCGACAAGCCGCGACCGCCACCCTGATAAGCGTAGGTCGCATCCGTGAAGCGATCACAAAGCACGACGGTGCCCCGTGCCAATGCCGGGCGGATCACTTCGGCCAGGTGCTGGGCACGCGCAGCGAAGACCAACAACAGCTCGGTATCGGGGTGCATCAGCTCTTCACTGGGCGCCAGCAACAGCTCGCGAATACGCTCCGCCAGCGGCGTGCCACCCGGCTCCCGGGTCAGCAGCACGTCCACGCCCTGGCTGCGCAGGTGCTCGGCCAGGTACTCGCGGTTGGTGCTCTTGCCCGCACCTTCAGGGCCTTCCAGGGTAATAAACAAGCCGCTCACAGGCAGTCCTTAATTTTGATCAGTACGGGAGGACTCATCGACCGCTGTCGAAGACTCGCTCGGTTCGACGACCATGTCATCGGGTGTCGACTGTTGGGCTTGCGGTGCCGGGCTCGAGCGATAATCGGCGCGACGCTTGAGCTGATACTCACGCACCGCCGAATTGTGCGCGTCCAGGTCATCGGAGAAGACATGACTGCCATCGCCACGCGCCACGAAGTACAGGCTGCTGCCAGGCAATGGGTTCAACGCCGCATGAATCGCCTCACGCCCCACCATGGCAATTGGCGTCGGCGGCAAGCCCGCATTCACATAGGTGTTGTAAGGGGTCGGCTCGCGCAGGTCAGCACGGGTGATCTTGCCGTTGTAGCGCTCGCCCATGCCATAAATCACCGTTGGGTCCGTCTGCAGCAACATGCCGATTTGCATGCGTCGCACAAATACACCCGCGATCTGGGCACGCTCCTGAGGAACGCCGGTTTCCTTTTCCACCAGCGAAGCCATGATCAGCGCCTGATAAGGATCGCGATAAGGGGTTTCAGGGGCACGGGCATTCCACTCCTGAGCCAGCACCTCTTCCAGGCGCGCATACGCTTGCTGGAGGAACTCGACATCGGTCATGCCGCGCACAAAGCGGTAGGTATCCGGGAAAAAGCGCCCCTCCGGAAACACACCAGCGTGCCCGAGCTTTTCCATGACCTCGCTGTCGCTCAGACCGTTAAGCGTCTGTTCGATTTTTTCGTGCTTGGCCAAAGCGGCGCGCACCTGACGGAAGTTCCAGCCTTCAACCAGCGTCAGGTTGTACTGCACCACCTCACCGCGACGCCACAGCTCGAAAAGCTCGCGCACGCTCATGCCTGGGCTGAGACGATACTCGCCTGTGTGCAGCGGCACACCGACCATATTGAAACGCCAGTACAGGCGTAACCAGAAAGCATCCTTGAGCAAGCCATCCGTTTGCATACGGTAGAACATGCGATTGGGCGTCGTACCGGTCGGCACATCGAGCAACTGCTCCTGGGACACATGCAGCGGCTGCTGAAGGGCCGAGTTCAACTTCCAGGCGGAGTACCCCAACAGCAGGCCACCCAGGATCAGGCCGATCTCCAGCAGTACCAAGAATTTACGTCTCACAAATCAGGCATCCAGTAACGTACGGGCAATGGCCTGCAGTTTACGGGTGACCGGGCCCGACGACCAGTTCATCGATCCACACGAGCACACCGGCCAGATACCGTAAACACTGTTACAGAGAAAGACCTCATCGGCTCGCGCAAGATCCTCAAGGGCCAGGTCGCCGACACGAACGTCGATCCCGAGGCGCGCAGCCTCGACCATCAGCGCCGCACGCATGACCCCGGCAACCCCGCAACGGCTGAGGTCGGCAGTCAACAACACGCCATCCCTGACCAGAAACAGATTGCTGTAGACCCCTTCGACCACGCGGCCGGTGATGTCACGCATCAACCCTTCGGCATAGTCGGGATCCTGCCACTCGGAACGGGCCAATACCTGCTCAAGACGATTGAGGTGCTTGAGCCCCGCCAACAGCGGCTGTTCCGCCAGGCGGGTACGGCATTCGAACAGCTTCACACCATGCTCGGCATTGCCAGCGGGGTAAGCCGCTGGCGGATTGCCCTGCAAGATACGCCGCGGCGGCACGCCAGCGGCGGGCGCATAGCCACGCTGACTGTCACCCCGGGTCAGAATGAGCTTGAGCACGCCCTCGCCCAGCAGGCTGGCGTAACGGCTCAACTCATCGCGAATCAGTGCCAGATCGGCGTCAATCGCAAGGCGCTGGCAACCCAGCGCCAAGCGTTCGAGGTGATACTCGAACAATGATGGCCTGCCGGCCTTGACCGCGATGGTCTCAAACAGACCATCGCCGTAGGCCAACCCTCGACTTTGCAGTGCCAGGGTATCGGCCGGCTGACCATCGACCCAGCTTTGCATCAACCAGCGAACCGGCGGAACACCAGCGAGCCGTTGGTACCGCCAAAACCGAAGGAGTTGGACAACACCACATCGATCGACATTTCACGCGCCTGATGCGGCACGAAGTCCAGGTCACACCCCTCGTCCGGCTCATCGAGGTTGATGGTCGGTGGAGCCACCTGGCCGTTGATCGACAGCACGCTGAAGATCGCCTCCACAGCCCCGGCAGCGCCCAGCAGGTGACCGGTCATGGACTTGGTGGAACTGACCGCCAGCTTGTACGCATGCTCACCAAACACCGACTTGATCGCCGATGCTTCCGCCAGGTCACCCGCCGAAGTCGACGTGCCATGGGCGTTGATGTAGCTGACTTCGCTCGGGTCGAGGCGAGCATCACGCAGGGCATTGGCCATGCAGCGTGCAGCACCGGCACCGGTTTCCGGTGGCGAGGTCATGTGATACGCGTCGCCGCTCATACCGAAACCTACCAGCTCGGCATAAATGGTCGCACCACGGGCCTTGGCGTGCTCCAGCTCTTCAAGCACCAGCGCACCGGCGCCGTCGGCCAGAACAAAGCCATCACGGCCCTTGTCCCATGGACGACTGGCACGGGTCGGCTCGTCGTTGCGGGTCGACAGCGCACGAGAAGCGCCAAAGCCCCCCATACCCAAGCCACACGCAGCCATTTCAGCACCACCGGCAATCATCACATCGGCTTCGCCAAAGGCGATATTGCGTGCGGCCATGCCAATGCAATGCGTACCGGTCGTGCATGCCGTGGCAATGGCGTAGTTAGGCCCCTGTACGCCCAGGTGGATCGACAGGAAGCCGGAAATCATGTTGATGATCGAGCCTGGCACGAAGAACGGCGAAATACGCCGAGGCCCCTGCTCATGCAAGGTGCGGCTGGTTTCTTCGATATTGGTCAGGCCACCGATGCCCGAACCCATGGCCACGCCGATACGCTCACGGTTGGCATCGGTCACTTCCAGGCCAGCATTACGCACTGCCTGAAAACCGGCCGCCAGGCCGTACTGGATAAAAAGGTCGAGTTTGCGAGCTTCCTTGACCGACAGGTACTGCTCAACCTCGAAGCCCTTTACCGAGCCGCCAAAACGGGTGGAGTAAGCAGAAAGGTCTGTATGTTCGATCAGACCAATGCCACTGCGGCCAGCCAGAATGCCCTGCCAACTGCTCGGCACGTCCGTACCCAGTGGCGACAGCATACCCATACCGGTGACCACGACGCGTCTACGCGACACAGCACTCTCCTTTTTCTAAGGTCTACATCTCTCGCAAAGAAAAAACCGCACGCCAGTGAAGGCAGTGCGGTTTTTCCATGACAAGAAGCGACGACTACAACGTCTTAAGCCTGGTGGCTGGTGACGTAGTCGATAGCTGCTTGAACAGTAGTGATCTTCTCGGCTTCTTCGTCAGGGATTTCGGTCTCGAATTCCTCTTCCAGAGCCATCACCAGCTCAACGGTGTCAAGGGAATCGGCACCCAGATCTTCGACGAAGGAAGCAGTGTTCACTACTTCTTCTTCTTTAACGCCCAGTTGCTCGGCGACGATTTTCTTGACGCGTTCTTCGATGGTGCTCATACCTTGTTTTCACTCCTAATGGACATATGTCAGGCAGCTGGCCGGGGTGTAAGTGTATAGAAAGAGTTTGGCTTTTCAAGCGCCAAGCGCTTCTCGAACGTCACACCCAACCGCTGACTAGAATTTGGTTGCAGCTTTATAACGGATTTTACACGCCACGTATGACATTTTTTTGAAGCAATCCGTCACATTTGCCTTACATGTACATCCCGCCGTTGACCGGAATGGTTGCACCGGTGACATAACCTGCACCCTCGGACGCCAGGAAAGCCACGACTTTGGCGATTTCCTCGGCTTGTCCCAGACGCCCCAGAGGAATCTGGGTCTGCAGGGCTTCGCGCTGCGCTTCTGGCAGCTCGCGCGTCATGTCAGTGTCGATGAAACCAGGCGCCACCGAGTTGACGGTGATCGCACGGGAGCCCACTTCACGCGCCAGCGCACGGCTGAAGCCTTCCAGGCCAGCTTTGGCAGCTGCATAGTTGACCTGACCGACGTTACCCATGGCACCGACTACCGAACCGATGCTGATGATACGACCCCAGCGCGCCTTGGTCATGCCGCGCAGCACGCCCTTGGACAGACGGTACAGGCTGTTGAGGTTGGTATCGATAACATCGAACCACTCATCATCCTTCATCCGCAGCATCAGGTTGTCGCGGGTGATACCGGCGTTGTTGACCAGGATCGTCGGCGCACCGAACTGCTCCTGAATCGCGGCCAGGGTAGCGGTAACCGACTCATCACTGGTGACGTTCAGCTCAAGGCCGGTACCCGCGATACCGTGCTCCTTGAGGGTCGCAGCGATGCGCTCGGCACCAGCAGCCGAGGTGGCCGTACCGATGACCGTAGCGCCCAGGCGACCCAACTCCAGGGCGATGGCCTGGCCAATGCCACGGCTGGCACCAGTCACCAGTGCAACTTTACCTTGCAGGCTCATGCAAGCTTCTCCTAATTTCAGGCCAGCGCCGCACGGGTGGCGGCGACAGCGTCTGGGGTATTGAGGTTATAGGTGGTCACACCATCGGCGCAGCGCTTGTTCAAACCGGCCAGGACCTTGCCTGGGCCGCACTCGACCAGCGAGGTAGCGCCTTGTGCTGCGAGGTACTGAACGCATTCAACCCAGCGCACTGGCTTGAACAACTGCTCCAGCAAGTCGCGCTTGAGCGTGTCCAGGTCAGCAGAGACCGTCGCGTTGACGTTCTGCACGACCGGAATCTGCGGCGCCTGCCAATCGATGGCAGCAACCGATTCAGCGAACCGTTCAGCAGCCGGGCGCATCAGTTCACAGTGCGACGGCACGCTGACCGGCAATGGCAAGGCACGCTTGGCGCCACGCGCCTTGCACCCTTCGATTGCGCGCTCGACAGCGGCCTTCGAACCGGCGATGACGACCTGGCCAGGCGAGTTGAAGTTGACCGCGCTGACGACGTCACCCTGTGCCGCTTCAGCGCACACAGCGATGACATCCGCATCATCCAGGCCCAAGACCGCAGCCATGGCGCCCTGCCCGGCCGGTACGGCCTCCTGCATCAGCTGACCGCGACGCTCGACCAGTTTCACGGCATCGCCGAGGGACAGGCTACCCGCAGCCACCAGGGCGCTGTATTCGCCCAGGCTGTGACCGGCGACGAACGCAGGGCGAGCACCACCTTCCGCCAACCACAGGCGCCACAGGGCGATCGAAGCGGTCAGGATAGCCGGCTGAGTTTTGTCAGTTTGATTGAGTTGCTCTTCCGGGCCCTGCTGGGTCAGTGCCCAGAGATCATAACCCAGAGCCTCGGAGGCCTCGCGGAAGGTATCGATGACCAGTGGGTACTGGGCGCCCAGCTCGGCCAGCATGCCGAGGGACTGCGAACCTTGACCCGGAAAGACGAATGCGAGGGATGCAGACATTGAACAAGCCCCTAATGATCTTGTCGTCGAAAATTGAGCGAACAGTCGCAGGACTGATCGCAAGAAACTGAAAATTGGATGGTAACGAGAACCAAGCGGTCACATTTAACCACTTCCTTGCCGATATGCCTAAAGCAACAGATCCTCAAGACGCCCATGCAAGCGCTGCGGCAGATCTTCCTGGATTTCGATCAGTGCACGCTGAATAGCACTCTGAAACCCCTGAACGCCCGCAGAACCATGGCTTTTGATGACAATACCCTGCAACCCCAGAAAGCTCGCACCATTGTGTCGCGCTGGCGCAAGATCGGCCTGCAAGCGCTTGAGCAATGGCATGGCCATGGCACCTGCCACGCGAGCAAACACCCCCTCACGGAACAGCGCCTGAATACGCGCACCGATCATGGTTGCCAGGCCTTCACTGGATTTGAGCAGGATATTGCCGACAAAACCGTCGCAGACCACGACATCAGCCTCACCACGGTACAAGCCATCACCCTCGACGAAGCCGATGTAGTTCAAGCCCTTGGCATTCTGCAACAGACTGGCAGCCAGCTTGACCTGCTGATTACCCTTGATGTCTTCAGTGCCTATGTTGAGCAGCGCCACGCGCGGACGATAGACACCCAGCGCCTGAGCCGCCACCGAACCCATCACTGCAAACTGATAGAGGTGCTCGGCACTGCAATCGACATTGGCCCCCAAATCAAGCAACTGACAGTAGCCAGCCTGCGTAGGAATGGCTGCCACCATCGCCGGGCGATCAACACCTGGCAGCGTTTTCAGCACATAACGCGACAGCGCCATCAGCGCACCGGTATTGCCAGCACTCACGCAGGCCTGAACCTTGCCATCACGCAATAATTCAAGGGCGACGCGCATGGACGAATCCGGCTTGCCACGCAACGCCTGCGAAGGCCGCTCATCCATGCCGATCACTTCACTGGCCGCAACAATCTGCAGACGCGAGCGATCCGCTGCCGACTGGCCAGCGATCAAATCTTCAAGGAGGGAGGGTTGACCAACGAGGGCCAGGTGCAGCGAGGGGGTAGCCGAAAGGCAAGCAATGCTCGCCTGAACAATGCTGCGGGGACCGAAGTCCCCGCCCATTGCGTCGATCGCGATGATCTGAGCGGACAAGGATTACTCGTCAGCGCCCTTGTCGATCACTTTACGACCACGGTATACGCCTTCTGGCGATACGTGGTGGCGCAGGTGAACTTCACCGGTGGTTTTTTCTACGGACAGAGCGCTGGCCTCGAGGGCGTCGTGCGAACGGCGCATGTCACGGGCAGAGCGGGATTTTTTGTTCTGCTGAACAGCCATAATTGATTAACTCCTAAACGTTTGGGTCACGCTTTAACTGCGCCAATACACTGAACGGGTTGGACCGCGTTACCTCGTCCTCGCTCGGCTCGGGCTCATCGGCGCCCGCCGGCTGCTGGCATTCTTCCGGATGATGAGCAGGCACAATGGGCAAGGCGAGCAAAAGCTCCTCCTCGATCAATGCCTGCAGATCCAATGGATCTTCGCCCAGTTCCAGCACGTCATAACCTTTCGGTAACGACTGGGTATTCGAACCCTCCTTCACCACAGCGTAAGTACATTCGCTATGGATCGGCAGGGTAACCAGCTCAAGACAACGCTGGCAAACCATTTTGACTTCGACGTTGAGGTCAGTGTGTATAACCACTGTCTTCTGTTCGTCTCGCTCAAAATCGAATTTCGCCTGCACCATACCGACATTGTCGGAAAGCGGGTCGCAGAGTCTCTCCAAATCGGCCAGCAGCACTTTCCCTTCAAGGGAAACGCCACGATCTGCCAATTTGCGCGGGTCAACGTGAGGTGGAATCGGGTCATTCAACATAGGCGCAGCATTCTAGGGATGCCCCCCGCCCCTGTCAAAGGAAATTAGGCCCCATGGCTCATGTTAGAATTGGCGAACCCGCTCAGGAGTTCATCATGCTGCCTTTATTACTGGCTTCAAGCTCACCCTACCGGCGCGAATTGCTGGCGCGCCTGCAACTCCCCTTCAACTGGGCCGCCCCGGACATTGACGAGCGACGCCTGGATGAAGAGCCCGCCGTAGAGCTGGTGAAGCGCCTGGCACTGGAAAAAGCCGAAGCGCTGGCCACCACCCACGCCAACCACCTGATCATCGGTTCCGACCAGGTCGCGGTACTGGGCGAGCAGATTCTCGGCAAGCCGCACACTTTCGACAAGGCCTGCGAACAGTTGCTGGCAGCCAGCGGCAATCATGTCACCTTCCTCACCGGGCTTGCCCTGCTCAACAGCAGCACTGGCCACGCCCAGGTTGACTGCGTGCCTTTCACGGTCAACATGCGCGAACTGGACCTGCCACGCATCGAGCGCTACCTGCGCACCGAACAACCCTATGACTGCGCTGGCAGCTTCAAGGCCGAAGGCCTGGGCGTCAGCCTGTTTCAAAGCACCCACGGCGTCGACGCAACCAGCCTGGTGGGCCTGCCGCTGATTCGCCTGGTGGACATGCTGCTCAAGGAAGGCGTCACCATTCCTTGAGGCGCAAAAAAGCCGACCCTCAGGTCGGC
This sequence comes from Pseudomonas sp. HLS-6 TE3448, assembly GCF_053629555.1. Taxonomy (NCBI): domain Bacteria; kingdom Pseudomonadati; phylum Pseudomonadota; class Gammaproteobacteria; order Pseudomonadales; family Pseudomonadaceae; genus Pseudomonas; species Pseudomonas sp. HLS-6 TE3448. The sequence continues at coordinate 4,988,063 of NZ_JBRJIO010000001.1, forward strand.
TTCTGCCTAAACACGCAACACCGTGGCACGATCAGCGCAGCGTCGGCCCCTGAAAACCCATCCACATTGCCAAATGCTCGGCAACACTGGCCCCCAGGCGCTTGGAGAAGCGATCAAACGGCGACTCTTCAATCGTAAAGTCCACCAGGTTTTTCTCCCCAATCACATCGCGTGCGACATAACTGGCACTGCCAAGGCCGTCCACCAACCCCAACTTCACCGCCTGCTCGCCCGACCAGATCAGGCCGCTGAATAACTCTGGATGCTCTTTATCCTTGAGTCGCTCACCACGCCCCTGCTTGACGCTGGCAATGAACTGCCGATGAGTGGTCTCCAGCACACCCTGCCAGAACCTGGTTTCTTCAGGCTTCTGCGGCTGGAACGGATCCAGGAATGCCTTGTGCTCGCCGGCCGTGTAGGTACGGCGCTCAACACCGAGCTTTTCCATGGTTCCGACAAAGCCATAACCCGCAGCAGTCACACCAATCGACCCTACCAGGCTGGCCTTGTCGGCATAAATCTGATCAGCCGCACTGGCGATGTAATAAGCACCAGACGCCCCCAGGTCACTGATGACGGCGTACACCTTGATCGCCGGGTACTGCGCACGCAGACGAAGAATCTCGTCATAAATGTACCCAGACTGCACCGGGCTGCCGCCCGGGCTGTTAATGCGCAGGATCACACCCTTGGTCTTGGGATCTTCAAACGCCGCACGCAAGCTACCGACTATGTTGTCGGCACTGGCAGGCTCCTGATCAGCGATCATGCCACGCACTTCGATCAGCGCGGTATGACTGGAGCCACGAGCCGCCGCCTTCTCGACATCCATCAACGGCGTGAACAGCATCAGGGCGCCAAACAGATAAGCGAAGGTCAACAGCTTGAAAAAGATGCCCCAGCGCCTGGCGCGCCGCTGCTCCTGCACGCCAGCCAGCAGCGTTTTTTCAAGCAGCTGCCAGCTTTTCTGCTCTTCATTCTTTTCAGCGCTGGGCGCTTTCCATTCATCAGCCATGCTCACCTACCCTGGGATACCGTCACAGCCGACCGGCGCGCCAGCAAGGCCCAGCCAATCCTGCAACTGAGAAAAATGATCGATGGACAGCCGAGGCTCATAGGCGCTCAATACCTCCAGCGACATCGCACCATGACCGACCGCAACCGAATGCACACCTGCATTGCGCGCCATCAACAAGTCAAACGCCGAATCCCCGACCATCAGCGCACGCGCAGGCGCGACACCACAATGCGCGAGAATCTCTTCCAACATCAAGGGATGAGGCTTGCCCCGGGTCTCGTCAGCGGCACGGGTGATATCGAAGAAATGCTCCCAGCCATTGGCCTGGAGCACCCGATCAAGGCCGCGACGCGCCTTTCCGGTCGCAACCGCCAGCCGATAGCCATCCGCGCGAAACGCCTCAAGCGCCTCGACAACCCCGTCGTACAACGGCGAGGGCTGCTCATCCAGCGCCATGTAAACGTCAGCATAGTGCTGCCGGAACGCCGCCACCGCCGACGCATCAAGCTGCGGATACAGCGTGCTGATCGCCTCAGGCAAGGCCAGACCGATAATCCCCTTGACCGCCTCGACTTCGCTGCGCGGGTGGCCGCCACGATCTGCCGCCAGGTGCATCGCCTCGACAATACGCCCGATCGAGTCGGCCAGCGTGCCGTCCCAATCGAAGATCAGCAGGTCGTACTCACGACGCACTCAGACGCTCCACAGTCTTGGACCACATGTCATCCACAGGCGCCTCAAGCTTTAGCACGCCGCCATCAGGCATCGGCACATTCAAGGCATAGGCGTGCAGGAACAAGCGCTTGCCGCCCAGCTCACGAATCTCGCGAGTGAAGTCTTCATCGCCATACTTGCTGTCGCCAGCAATGCAGTGCCCGGCATGCAAGGCATGCACCCGGATCTGGTGAGTACGCCCCGTCACCGGACGCGCCTCGACCATCGTGGCGAACTCACCGAAACGGCGCAGGACACGGAACAGCGTCAACGCCTCCTTGCCTTCAGGGTTCACCTCGACCATGCGTTCACCGGAGCGCAGATTGCTCTTGAGCAACGGCGCGCTGACCTGCTTCTTGGCCGTCGCCCAATGACCGCGCACCAGCGCCATGTAGCGCTTGTCTACGCCGTCACCGCGCAAGGCCGCGTGCAGGTGGCGCAGCATGCTGCGCTTCTTGGCGATCATCAGCAGGCCAGAGGTATCCCGATCGAGGCGGTGGACCAGCTCCAGCTCCTTGGCATCGGGGCGCAACTGACGGAAGGCTTCAATGACACCGAAGCTCAGGCCACTACCACCATGCACGGCGATCCCGGCAGGCTTGTTCAGCACGATCAGTGCCTTGTCTTCGTAGACAATGGCCGCTTCCAGGCGCTGCAGCAAACCCTGGGCAACCGGTGCCGGCTCGTCGCGCTCGGGCAGACGAACGGGCGGCACGCGCACCACATCGCCCGCCTGCAACTTGTACTCAGGCTTGATCCGCCCCTTGTTAACCCGCACTTCGCCTTTACGCAAAATGCGGTAAATCAAGGTCTTGGGAACGCCCTTGAGTGCAGTGATAAGAAAATTGTCGATACGTTGGCCGGCAAGTTCCGGCGCGACCTCAATCAGCTGAACGCCGGGGGTCGGAGGGGTATTGGTCGTCATTTGCGCATCATAACAATTTTTTATGGATTTGAAGCACTTAATGATTGCTGCTATAGTCGCGAACGCCGCCAAAAGCGGCTGGCCAGCGGACCAATGGCTTTGAGCCGGCCCTGACCTACGCAATTCTTGAGGACGCGAGGCCGTCCGACGGGGTGTTTGCCAGTTTACAAAATGCCTGGAATAGCCACCAGCGCAGACGAGAGAAGACCGATAAAAAACAAAAAGAGCGGTGCATTACCCTCCCTTCACGTTTTTTTCGATGCCACTCCGTCAGTGCAATCGCTTCCGCGCAGTTATGGCGAACGCTTCGGAAATACAAGCCTTAGCCATAAATGCGCGGGCTCCCGTACGGAGCCGGCGATAAATGCAACCCGTTGCGGATTCAGCGCGCGGCAGCACCCGAATTATCAGGGATACGTGTAGGGTGGAGATGCACAACCGTCGGACCGTGTAGTAATGCGTCCGGTCGACAGGCCTCTACGGGCCCACTCGTCCAGACCCGTTCTTGATCAAGATGCCCCCGTGGCGTCCATGGCCGAAGGCTGATTCCTCCTCCTGACTGAGTGCATTTGACACCACAGCTAGCAGGACGCGTCGTCGCGACTTCGGCAGCACTGGATTCCAGTCAGGCCGAATCTCGCTAGACACGGGAGTGGCCCGCCACCCCTGACGCACCCTGACACCGACCGTGAGAAGTCGTGTGTGCCGAACGCCGTTTCCGGCAGCCCGGAAACCGACGGTACTACATGAAAAGAATGCTGATTAACGCAACTCAACCCGAAGAGTTGCGTGTTGCTCTGGTGGACGGCCAACGTCTCTACGACCTGGATATCGAGTCCGGCGCTCGCGAGCAGAAGAAAGCCAACATCTATAAAGGCCGGATTACCCGGATCGAACCCAGCCTCGAAGCCGCATTTGTCGACTTCGGTTCTGAGCGCCATGGCTTCCTGCCACTGAAAGAAATTTCCCGCGAATACTTCAAGAAGGCCCCAGAAGGCCGCGTCAACATCAAGGAAGTATTGAGCGAAGGCCAGGAAGTCATCGTCCAGGTCGAGAAAGAAGAGCGTGGCAACAAGGGCGCCGCCCTGACCACCTTCATCAGCCTGGCTGGCCGCTACCTGGTACTGATGCCGAACAACCCGCGTGCCGGTGGCATCTCGCGCCGCATCGAAGGCGAAGAGCGCAACGAACTGCGCGAAGCCCTCAATGGCCTGGTCGCCCCTGCCGACATGGGCCTGATCGTTCGCACTGCCGGCCTGGGCCGCAGCAGCGAAGAGATGCAATGGGACCTGGACTACCTGCTGCAGCTCTGGACTGCAATCAAGGAAGCCTCCCTGGATCGCGCTGCTCCTTTCCTGATCTACCAGGAAAGCAATGTCATCATTCGTGCTATTCGCGACTACCTGCGCCAGGACATCGGCGAAGTACTGATCGACAGCATCGACGCCCAGGAAGAAGCCCTGACCTTCATCCGTCAGGTGATGCCGCAGTACGCCAGCAAGATCAAGCTCTACGAAGACAGCGTCCCGCTGTTCAATCGTTTCCAGATCGAAAGCCAGATCGAAACCGCCTTCCAGCGCGTGGTCGAACTGCCATCGGGCGGCTCGATCGTGATCGATCCAACCGAAGCCCTGGTCTCCATCGACATCAACTCGGCGCGCGCCACCAAAGGCAGCGACATCGAGGAGACTGCGCTGCAGACCAACCTGGAAGCAGCCGAAGAAATCGCCCGCCAACTGCGCCTGCGCGACATTGGTGGCCTGATCGTAATCGACTTCATCGACATGACGCCGGCGAAAAACCAGCGCGCCGTCGAAGAGAAGGTACGTGAATGCCTGGAAGCCGACCGCGCACGCGTTCAGGTTGGCCGCATCTCGCGTTTCGGTCTGCTGGAAATGTCCCGCCAACGCCTGCGCCCATCTCTGGGCGAGAGCAGCGGCATCGTCTGCCCACGCTGCAGCGGCACCGGCATCATCCGTGACGTCGAATCCCTGTCGCTGGCCATCCTGCGCCTGATCGAAGAAGAAGCCCTGAAGGACCGCACTGCTGAAGTGCGCGCCCAAGTGCCGATTCCGGTCGCAGCGTTCCTGCTCAACGAAAAACGCAACTCGATCACCAAAATCGAACTGCGTACCCGTGCACGCATCGTGATCCTGCCAAATGATCACCTTGAAACCCCGCACTTCGAAGTCCAGCGCTTGCGCGATGACAATCCAGAAGCGCTGAGCGGCCAGTCCAGCTACGAAATCGCCGCCACCGAGACCGAAGAAGTCCAGCCAGTTGCCGCGACTCGCACCCTGGTTCGCCAGGAAGCCGCGGTCAAGACTGCACCGGCCCGCGCCAATGCACCGGTACCTGCCGCACCAGAACAGCCTGCCGCCCCTGTGCACGCTGCGCCGGAGCCAAGCCTGTTCAAAGGCCTGGTCAAGTCGCTGGTGAGCCTGTTCGCCAGCAAGGAAGCGCCTGCCGCTGCACCGGTTGTCACCGAGAAGCCAGCCGCCGAACGCCCACAGCGCAACGAAGAGCGCCGTAGCGGTCGTCAGCAGAGCCGCAGCCGCAACGGTCGTCGCGACGAAGAGCGCAAGCCACGTGAAGAACGCGCCGAGCGTGCCCCACGCGAAGAGCGTCAGCCGCGCGAAGCCCGTGAAGAAACCCCGGCCCGCGAAGAACGCGCACCACGCCCGCCGCGCGAAGAGCGCCAACCACGCCCACCGCGTGAAGAGCGTCGCCGTGACGAACGCGTTCGTGAACTGCGCGAACCCCTGGATGCCACTGCACCGGCTACTGCCGCCGCACCGGCCGTACGCGAAGAGCGTCCTGAGCGCGCCCCTCGTGAAGAACGCGTAGCCCGCGAAGAACGCGCTCCACGCGAAGAGCGTGCACCGCGTGAAGAACGCGCGCCACGTGAAGAGCGTGCACCACGCGAAGAACGTGCACCACGCGAAGAGCGCCAACCGCGCCCACCACGTGAAGAGCGTCAGCCACGTCCTGCCGAGGTTGCTGCCGAAGCGACCGAAGAGCAACTGCCAAACGAAGAGCTGCTGCAAGAAGAAGCCGAAGGCGCCGATGGCGAGCGCCCACGTCGCCGCTCTCGCGGTCAGCGTCGCCGTAGCAACCGTCGTGAACGTCAACGTGATGCCAATGGCAACGTCGTTGAAGGCAGCGAAGAAGCGGCTGAAGAGTCGAGTGCCGAACAGGCAGCGGGCGTTGTCGTTGCTGCAGGCGCAGCCATCAGCGCTGAAGCCGAAGCACAGGCCAACCAGCAAGCTGAAAACGCTACCGCTGCTGTCGAAGCACCTGTAGCCGCTACCGAGGTCGTCGCAGAGGCTGCACCTGCAGTTGAAGCCGCACCGGTAGAAGCCGCACCTGCGGTAGTTGAAGCTGCAGTAGTTGAAGCTGCCGTGGTCGACATTGCCCCTGCCGCCGAACAGCCTGCGGTACCTGTCGAAGCCATTGAACCTGGCGCGGCTCCGGTGGTGGAAGTCACCCCTACCCCAGCTGAAGTTGTAGTCGAGACCCCGACCGCTGCCAAGGAAGCCGAGCCTGCAGTCGAAGCCCCTGCTCCGGTTGTGGTTGAAGCACCCGCTGCCGAGCCGGTAGTCGCCGCCGAAGCACCTGCCCTGCCGCAACCAAGCAGTGGCCGCGCACCAAACGACCCACGCGAAGTGCGTCGTCGCAAGCGCGAAGCTGAAGCTGCTGCAGCCGCGGCAGCCGCTAAAGCTGCAGAGGCACCTGCTGCCGCCGTCGAGGCACCAGTAGAAGCCCCCGCACAAGCTGAGCAACCGTCAACCGAAGCTGTCGTAACGGCAGAAGAAGTGACCGAGCAAAGCCCAAAAGCACTGGAAACCACAGAAGAGCCTAAACCGCTCGCCTGATTCCCACGGCTGAAAAAAAGCCCCGCCAGCTAACGCTGGCGGGGCTTTTTTTATTGGCTGAAACTCAACCCGGACTCACCGCGATACCGCATACGGCGGCTGCGCCACACTCAGTACAGATTAGGCTCCATCTCCAGTTCGACGCCAAAACGCTCAAGGATATCGACCTGGATCTTCTGTGCCAGCCGATGAAGCTGTGCGCCACTGGCCTGGCCGTAATTGACCAGCACCAATGCCTGAAGTCGGTGAACACCAGCATCGCCATCACGATAGCCTTTCCAGCCGGCCAGTTCGATCAACCAGCCCGCCGCCAACTTCACCCGACCATCTGCCTGAGGGTATGCCACAAGCCCTGGATGAGCCTGACGAATATGCTCAGCCAGGGCAGCAGACACCACCGGGTTCTTGAAGAAACTTCCCGCATTGCCCAATTCAGCAGGGTCCGGCAGTTTTTCCCGGCGAATGCTGCAAATCGCATCGCTGACATTCTGCGCCGTTGGCTGTTCGATACCCTGCTCGCTCAAGCGCTGACGCACTGGCCCATAGTCCAGGTGCAAGTGCATGACCCGGCTCAGGGCGAAGCGCACACGCAGGATCAACCAACGCCCGGGATTACGCTTGAACAGGCTGTCACGGTAGGCAAATGCACAGTCTTCAAGGGCAAACTCATGCAGTTCACCGGTCTGACGATCCAACGCAGTCAGCCCGACAAATACATCCTTGATCTCTACGCCGTAAGCACCGATGTTCTGCATCGGCGCAGCACCGACCGTACCCGGAATAAGGCTGAGGTTTTCAAGCCCCGACAGCCCCTGCGCCAGGGTCCACTGGACAAACGCATGCCACGGCTCACCAGCCTCGGCCTCCACGATGACCCGCTGCCCGTCATCGGCGAGAATCCGCACCCCCTTGCTGGCCATGCGCAGTACCAACGCGTCGATATTGGCCGTGAGCAACAGGTTGCTGCCGCCTCCAATCACCAGCACCGGCCACTGCTGCGCAGCCGCATGGGCCAATACCTCACGCACCTCCGCATCGGTGTGCGCTTCGGCAAAATGCGCTGCACGCACATCAATACCGAAGGTGTTGTAAGGCTTGAGCGAAACACCTGATAGCACCTGTACGCTCATAAACGCCCCTTCAACTCGATAACCAGCCCCCGACAGGCGCTCTCGATCAGGTCGAGCACCTGCTCAAAGCCCTGCTCGCCACCATAGTAAGGGTCTGGCACTTCATCGACAGCCCCCTCGAAGCGCCGCAGAAACAGGTCCAGCTCTGCCTTGGCCTGCGCCGGACGCATCGCCTGCAAGTGCCCCAGATTACTGTTATCCATCGCCAGGATCAGGTCGTAACGCTCGAAATCGGCAACACTGACCTGCTGCGCACGCTGCCGGGACAGATCATAGCCACGCAACTGAGCCGCACGCCGGGTACGGCTGTCTGGAGGCTTGCCGACATGCCAGTCACCGGTTCCGGCCGATGCCACCTCGATCACCTCAGCCAGGCCCGCCTCCTTCAACTGATGGCGCAAAACACCCTCAGCGGTCGGCGAGCGGCAGATGTTGCCCAGGCAGACAAAAAGAACCCGCATCAAGCCTCCAGCAAGCGCCGCACGCGCTCGAGATCTTCAGGGGTATCAACCCCTACCGGCGGGGCCTCCAGGGCATCGGCCACATGGATACGCACACCGTTCCAGAGCGCCCGCAACTGCTCAAGCGACTCGGTTTTCTCCAACCAGCACGGTCCCCAGCCGACGAAATCCTGCAGGAAACCGGCACGGTAGGCATACATGCCAATGTGTCGGCGATACGGCACACCCGGCGGAAGCTGATCGCAGCTCTGCGCAAAGGCATCACGGGCAAATGGCAACGGGGCACGACTGAAGGTCAGGGCCAGACCGTTGCAATCACTGACCACCTTGACCGCGTTCGGATTGAACAAGGCCTCGACCTCGGTAATCAGTTCGGCCAGGGTAGCGATACCGGCCTCCGGGTGAGCGGCCAGGTTAGCCGCCACCTGATCGATGATCACGGGCGGAATCAGGGGCTCGTCGCCCTGCACGTTGACCACGATCGCATCGGCAGACAGGCCCAACTGAGTCGCCACTTCGGCCAGACGGTCGGTACCCGAATCATGATCCTCACGGGTCATCAGCACTTCAGCGCCAAAGGCCTCACAGGCCTTGAAGATCTCGGCATCATCGGTGGCCACGACCACCCGTGCCGCGCTGCTCTTGCGCGCCTGCTCCCAGACATGCTGGATCATCGGCTTGCCGGCAATCAGCAGCAGCGGTTTGCCCGGCAGCCGGGTGGAACGCAAACGGGCCGGAATCACAACCGTGAACGCTTGACTCATTTTTCCAGGCGCTCTTCGTCGGTCAGGGTGCGCGCTTCGCTCTCCAGCATGACCGGGATACCGTCGCGAATCGGGTAGGCAAGACCAGCGCCCTTGCTGATCAGCTCGGTCTTGTCAGCGCTGAGCTTGAGCGGGCCCTTGGTGATCGGGCAAGCAAGGATATCGAGCAATTTGGTGTCCATGGAAATTCCTCAGGCCTGTGGCCGGAAAAAGAAAAGGTTCAGGGTTGCCGATGCCCGGGCAGCAAACGCGCCAGTTGGCCGTCGAACCAGCGGGCGAAGGCCGGCGAAGGCACCGCATCTACAGCAAGGTACCACCAGTCGGCAGCGGCGAAGGCACGGCATTTCACCGCATCCTTTTCGGTCATCACCAGCGGCAAGGACGGCGTAAAGTTCAAGGCCTCGGCGCTATAGACCGCATGATCGGCAAAGGGATGTGGCTCTGATCGCCAGTTTAGCCCCTGCAAGGTATTGAAGAAACGCTGCGGATTGCCGATCCCGGCCACCGCATGCACGGCCTGGCCAGGCGGAAAATGCTCGACGCCACGACGCTCGCCACTGCGAACATTGACCAGCGCGGTCGGCTCAAGCCCAAAGGCATAGCCTTCGTCACTGTCGGCCGCAGCACCATTGAACAGTACCGCATCGACCTCATGCAGGCGCTCGACCGGCTCACGCAGTGGGCCCGCCGGCAGGCAGCGACGATTGCCCAAGCCGCGTGCCGCATCGATCAGCACCAGTTCCAGATCGCGGGCCAGCCGATAATGCTGCAAACCGTCATCACTGAGGATGAGGTCCAGTGGCTCGGCAGCCAACAACGCCTGGACCGCGCGCGACCGGTCGGGATCGATCATCAGCGGCACACCGCTACGCTGGACGATCAACAACGGTTCATCGCCCGCCTGAGCAGCAGACTGGTCGGCACGCACGCGCCAGGGGAGCTGCGGCGGTGTGGCGCCATAGCCGCGGCTCACCACACCGACACGCAGCCCCTGGCGGCGGCAGTGTTCGATCAGCCAAAGAATCAGGGGGGTCTTGCCGGTACCGCCGACGGTGATATTACCCACTACCACCACCGGTACCGGGGCACGGTAACTGCTGCTCTCACCGGCCAGAAAACGCTGGCGCTTGCGCAACACCACGCGCCGGTAGAGGGCTTCCAGCGGCCGCAACAAGGCAAGGGCCGGATGCCCGGCATACCAGGCCTTGAGCAATCGATCGGCAAAGGCCATCAAGGATTCCCCGGCGCCGCCTCGACCGTGGTCATGCGCAACTGGCTGAAGCCCAGCTTGCCCGCCGCATCCATCGCGGTGACCACCGCCTGATGCGGCGTCTTGCCATCAGCGCTGATCGACAACGGCAGGCGGGTGTCCCCACCCGACTCTTTTTGCAAGGCATCGATCAGCGTCGCCAGATCACTCTTGGGCAACAGGTTATTGTTCAGCGAGTACACGCCCTCAGCACTGATGGTGATTTCCAGCTGCTTGAGCTCCGACTCCGGGGCCGGCGTACCACTGACCGCCTCCGGCAACTCGACGCGCAACTGGGTTTCACGCGTGAAGGTGGTGGTGACCACAAAGAACAGCAGGAGGATGAACACCACATCGATGAGTGAGGCCAGGTTGATGTCCACGGTCTCCCGTGGCTTGCGCCGGAATTTCACGCCCTGCCCTCGGCCAGATCAACATCACGGTCGCCCTGAACCACTTCGACCAGCTTGATTGCTTCTTGCTCCATACCCACCACCAGCTCGTCGATACGTCGCTGCAGGAAGCGGTGGAAAAAGACCGCAGGGATACCCACCATCAGGCCGGCCGCCGTGGTGATCAACGCCTTGGAAATACCGCCCGCCAGCACCGAGGCGTTGGCCGACATGCCCGTGCCCATGAACGAGCTGAAGATATCGATCATGCCCAACACCGTTCCCAGCAAGCCGAGCAGTGGCGCCATTGCGGCAATGGTGCCCAGTGCATTGATGTAGCGCTCCAGCTCGTGAATGACCCGGGCAGCGGCTTCTTCAATGCACTCTTTCATAATTTCGCGACCGTGCCGCGAGTTCGCCAGGCCCGCGGCGAGGATCTCGCCCAGTGGCGAATCGGCGCGCAAGGCCTTGAGCTTTTCGCTATTGAGTTGCTTGTCCTGAATCCAGCGCCAGACCTGACCCAGCAGGTGTGGCGGGGTGACGCGGCTGGCGCGCAGGGTCCACAGGCGCTCGGCGACGATCGCCATGGCGGCGATGGAACTCAGAATGATCGGCAGCATCATCCAACCGCCAGACTTGACCAATTCCCACACAGTAACGACCCCCTCGAAAAAGTCCGCCACTTTACCATAGGGCTCCCACCGCCCGCAGGTCGTCATGTCGGCTAACGCCAGAAGCGCCGCTGGCTGCGTATCCCTTCAGGCTCGGCAAATCGTCCCAAGCGCAGCGACAGCGCACCTTCCACTGCGCTGTCGTACGGCGTGATACCCAACATCGCAAAACGCGCCATCACCTCGGGATGAGGATGGCCGAAGGCGTTGTAACGCCCGCGCGAAATCAAGACCCCTTTGGGTGCCAACGCCTCAAGAAAAGCCAGGCTGGAGGCGCTGCGGCTACCATGATGGGGCGCCTGCAGCCAGTCGACGTGGGGCGCTGTCGCGGCCTGGAGCCAGGCGCGCTCACCGTCCGCATCGATGTCCCCGGTGAGCAGCAAACGCTCACCCGACGCCTCGACCCACAACACGCATGAGCCTTGATTGCTGTCGGCGGCATCGTGCCATTGCCATACAGAAAAGCGTACGCCATCCCACTCCCAGTGTTCACCGGCAACACAGGGCTGCGCCTGCAAGGCCTGGGGCAACCTCTGCACCTCACCGGCCAGCACCCGCGCAACCGGCAAACCACGCTTCACCGCCAGCGCGCCTCCGGCGTGGTCGGCATCGGCATGACTGAGCAACATCAGGTCGAGCGTACTCACCCCCAGCTTAAGGAGCGTAGGCAGTACGATGCGCTCCCCCAGATCGACCTCCCCCATGGCCGGCCCCGCGTCATACAACAGGGGTGTGGTGACGGGTACGCAGAATGAAGGCCTGCCCCTGCCCTACATCCAGTTGCCAGACGTCCAACTGCCCCTCTGGCACCTCATCACGCGGGGCAAACACCGCCAGCATGACAGCCGGCCAACCCAATACCCGCATCGGCAGCCCTTTGGGCAACAACACCAGGAACACCCCAAGGCAAACCAGCAGCCATGCCCATAACGGCAAGGCAGCCGGCACCCAGGCCGGCTGCCAGTCGGCGACCTGCCCGAGCACACCAAACAGCACATCGAGCAAACCACCTGCCAGCCACAGCAGGCTTGTACCGAGAACCGGCACACCCAGCAGTAACGTCCCTGCCAGGGCGACGGGCAACACCAGCACACTGATCCAGGGCACCGCCAGCAGATTGGCCAGCGGCGCACTGAGGCTCACGGGCAACCCAAGCACCAGCAAGAATGGCAGCAACCCCAAGGCGATCATCCATTGCGCCCGGGTCCATGCCTGCCAGACACGCCAGGCACCCAGCCGCCCGCTAAAGGTGAAGATCAGGATCGCGACAGCACCAAAGGACAACCAGAACCCCGGCTGCAGGCTGGCCAGCGGTTCAATCAGCAATACCGCATTGAGCGCCAGCAGCCACGGCAGCGTTACCCCCAGATGACGAAAACGCAGACGCCAGAGCAACACCACCGCCAACATGATGCAGGCTCGACGCACTGGCACCTGAAACCCGGCGAGCAGGCCGTACCCCAGCGCAGCGGCAAGCGCCAGCAAGCAGGCCGCGGGCAACCAGGGCAGCGCACGCGGCCAGAGCCCGAAACGCGCCAGCCCCGCCACCACCGCATAGACCAACCCGGCCAGCAACCCAATGTGCTGCCCTGAGATCACCAACAGGTGTACCGTGCCGGTGGCCTGCAGCGCCTGCCAGTCAGCGCGTGCCAGGCCACTGCCATCGCCTAACACCAGGGCAGCCAGTACCCCTTCGCGCCCTTGGGCATCGACCGCCATTAGCCGTTGTCGAATCGCGTCGCGCCAGGCCATGCTCGCGGGCGCCAGGCGCTCACCGTCCTTGACACTGCCGGTCGCGCCGATACGACGCGCCAGCAGGGTCATTTCCTGATCAGCCGCATGAGGGTTGAGCAGGCCCGCCGGACGCTTGAGGCTGACGGCAAGGCGCCAGCGCTCTCCGCTGTTAACAGGCGGCCCGCCATACCAGCTCAGACGCAAGCGCTGAGGCAGCTGGGCGCGGCGTGAGGTGACCTCGGCAAGTTCAAAGCGCACCGACTGCGCCGTGTGTTCAGGCAAGCCAACCACTCGCCCCTCCACCCACAGCGTGCGGCCGTCCAGTTCTGACGACAGGCGATCATCCAGCGCGCCTTGCGCCGATACACAGGCCCAGCAAAAACCCAGCAGGAAACACCCCAAGGGGTAGGCCCGCGACGGCAGACAGCACAGCCCAAGCAGTATCAGCGCAACCCACACCCCGACCGAAGGCAGTGCAGGAAGCCAACGCAGGCATAACAGCCCGAGTGCAAGCGCAATCATCCCTGTGCGCATGATCTGAAGCTCCTGAAAAAGAATCACCCCAGAGGCTTAGATCAGCGACGGCATATGCTTGCTTATTAATTGTCACAAAGTCTGAATTGGAGGCTTTTAGAATCCGTGCATACTGGCGGATCAAGAACGCCGAGAACCCACATGCCGCGTCGACTTTTCAAACGCTACATGCCCGATCCGACCAGCATTCGGGAACACAAATCCTTACGCTTTCTCGGGCGACTGCTGCACGACCCCAACCTCTGGCACCTGAATCGCCATTCAGTGGCACGCGCCATGGCCGTCGGCCTGTTCGCCGCATTCATACCGATCCCGATGCAAATGTTGCTGGCCGCCAGCCTGGCGATACTGGCGCGGGGCAACATGCCGATTTCCGTCAGCCTGGTCTGGCTGACCAACCCGATTACCATGCCGCCGGTGTTCTTCTGCACCTATCAGATGGGCGCCTGGCTGATGCAGATCCCTCCCCGCACCCTGCCCGACGAGCTGACCTGGGAATGGATCACCGATCAGCTCTCGACACTGTGGCAACCCTTCCTGCTGGGCTCAGTGGTCTGCGGCCTGCTGCTGGGTGGGCTGGCCTACTGCCTGACCATGCTCTATTGGCGCTGGTGGGTGGGCAGGCAGTGGCGCCAGCGCAAGGAAAAATCAGCTACGCATTCCTCGACCACTGACCAGTAGCCGCACGCAGCCGACGTACAGCACGGCGGTCGCGACCAGCATGAAGCTGATGGCCACGCCAATGCGAATATCGGACACGCCCAGGATGCCGTAGCGGAACGAGTTGACCATGTGCAGCACGGGGTTGGCCAACGATACCGTCTGCCAGAACGGCGGCAACAGATTGATCGAGTAGAAAACGCCACCCAGGTAGGTCAACGGGGTCAGCACGAATGTCGGGATAATCGAGATATCGTCGAAATTACGTGCAAACACTGCGTTGATGAAGCCCAACAGCGAGAAGATCGTTGCCGTCAGCAACACCACCAACACCGTTACGCCCAGATGGTGCACCTGCAGTTGAGTAAAGAACAGTGACAACAGGGTCACGATGACCCCTACCGCCAACCCGCGCAACACGCCACCCAGGGTGTAGCCAATAAGGATGGTGTGTGGCGACACTGGCGAGACCATCAGTTCCTCGATGGAGCGCTGGAACTTGCTGCCAAAGAAACTGGAAACTACGTTGCCATAGGAGTTGGTGATCACCGACATCATGATCAGGCCCGGCACGATGTATTCCATATAGGTGAAGCCACCCATATCACCGATCTGCCGACCGATCAGGTTACCGAAGATCACGAAATACAAGACCATGGTGATCGCCGGCGGCAGCAGGGTCTGCGGCCAGATCCGGGTAAAACGGCGCACTTCGCGGTAGACGATAGTGTTGAGGGCGACCAGATTGCCGCGCAGCTCCGAACTCATACCGCCACCTTCGCCAGATTTTTCTCCACCAGGGACACAAACAGCTCCTCAAGACGGTTGGTTTTGTTACGCAGGCTTTGCACCTCGATGCTCTGCAGGGCCAACTGGCCGAACAGCGCGGTGATGCCCGCGGCCTTGTCCACCTGGACTTCCAGGGTGTGCGGGCTGATCAGTCGGCACGGGTAGCCGGCCAACTGCGGGGCCTGTGGCAACTCCTGCTTAAGGTCGAGCAGGAAGGTCTCCACATGCAAGGAACCCAGCAGTTTGCGCATGCTGGTGTTTTCGACAATGGTGCCGTGATCAATGATGCCGATGTTGCGGCACAGTTGCTCGGCCTCTTCGAGGTAATGCGTCGTCAGGATGATGGTGATGCCCTGCTCATTCAGCTCAGTCAGGAAACTCCACATCGAACGCCGCAACTCGATGTCCACACCAGCGGTTGGCTCATCGAGGATCAGCAAGCGCGGCTCATGAACCAGCGCCCGGGCAATCATCAGGCGGCGCTTCATGCCACCGGACAACGAACGCGATGGCACATCGCGCTTGTCCCACAGCCCCAGTTGGGTCAAATACTGCTCGGCACGGGCCTTGGCCACCTTCGACGGAATGCCGTAGTAACCCGCCTGGGTCACGACGATGTCGAACGTCTTCTCGAACTGGTTGAAGTTGAACTCCTGGGGCACCACGCCAAGGCAGCGCTTGAGCGCGGCCGGTTCGCGGTCCAGGTCATGGCCAAAGACCTTCACGGTACCGCTGGTCTTGTTCACCAGGGTCGAGAGGATGCCGATGGTGGTGGATTTACCGGCGCCATTGGGGCCGAGCAAGGCAAAAAAGTCACCTTCGGCGACATCCAGGTCAAT
Source organism: Pseudomonas sp. HLS-6 TE3448 (assembly GCF_053629555.1). Lineage (NCBI taxonomy): Bacteria > Pseudomonadati > Pseudomonadota > Gammaproteobacteria > Pseudomonadales > Pseudomonadaceae > Pseudomonas > Pseudomonas sp. HLS-6 TE3448. Next base: position 5,003,818 of record NZ_JBRJIO010000001.1, read on the forward strand.
GCCCTTGAGGGCCTGGAAGCCGTTGCCGTAGGTCTTGGTTAGCTGCCTTATGGACAGAGCAGAACTCATAACGGGTCTATGCACCAGTGTGGAAGGGTTTAAGAACAACAGGCTGAGTGGCCATGGTGAGGGGCGCGGCCACACAAGTACAGTCACGTGTATCGATAATAACTATCAGAATAAGCGCTGCAATCAGGTCAGCGCCGTCATCACGGCAACCTGATAGGCCGGGCGCTCTTTCAGCCGTTCATACCAGGCACGCAGGTGACGCATCTCTGGACGCTCAATAGGCATCTCGAACCAGGCATATGCGAAACAGCCCAGCGGCACATCGCCAACGCCGAGTGCATCACCGCTGAGGTAAGGTTGCCGCGCCAGCGCCTGATCGGCAATTGACAAGACCTGGGCGCAGGTCTTGTGCGCTGCGTTGATGGCGACCCAATCACGCTGTTCTGCCGGTGTCCGCAGCATGCCCCAAAACAATGGGCGAAACGGCGTAGCCAAGGAGGACGTTACCCAGTCCATCCATTTTTCCGCCTCGGCCCGCTGCCGAACATCGCTCGGGTACCAGCTCGAATCCGGCGCATGACGTGCCGCCAGATAGCGCACGATGGTGTTGGACTCCCACAGCACCAGGCCGTCCTCTTCGATCAGTGGCACCAGCCCATTCGGATTCTTCGCCAGGTATTCCGGCTCTTGCACCACCCCGAAAGCACCGCCAGCGTCAATCGACTGGTAGTCCAGGCCCAGCTCTTCTGCACACCACAGTACCTTCCTGACATTGGTCGAGTTCTTTCGGCCCCAAATCTTGAGCATGACAAATCCTTAAGCCATTTGTGGTGCCCTCAGTCTAACCCAGTCGATTGCTCAGGTAATCGTTCGACACACTCACTACTGAACACCTGCCCAGCGCCACGGTCAGTGATCTGAGGCGGCCGTTTGGGCGATGCCGTCTACGCTGTCAGGGACGACCCATTGCCCTGACGTTTCACGGAGGAAGACCTATGTTGCTGTTGTGGTTCGTGGTTCTCGTAGTCGGCTCAGCCTACTTGATGCATCGCCGCATCGCTGTACTGCCGATTCTGGGCATCGTTGCTGCCTACTTACTGGCAATGGGCCTGTTCAGCAGCGCCCCCACGTGGTTGATGACCCTGCTCTGGTTGATGCTGATCATAAAGTCATGCATTTTTGTGCTGCCAGAATTGCGCCGAAAATGGTTCAGCGCACCCTTGTTTGCCTGGTTCCGGCGCACGCTCCCACCCCTGTCACAAACCGAGCGCGACGCAATCGATGCCGGTACGGTGTGGTGGGATGGCGAGCTGTTCAGCGGTCGCCCGAACTGGAACACCCTGCTGGCGTACCCAAAAGCACAATTGAGCGAAGAGGAACAGGCCTTCATTGACGGCCCGACCGAACAGCTCTGCGCCATGGTCAGCGACTGGCAGATCAGCCAGGACCTCGACCTGCCCCCTGAGGCCTGGGCCTTTATCAAGGAACAGGGCTTCTTTGCCCTGATCATTCCCAAAGCATATGGCGGCAAGGGGTTCTCGGCCTATGCCCACTCACAGGTCGCCATGAAACTGGCGACCCGCAGCGGCGATCTGGCCTCCACCGTGATGGTTCCCAACTCGCTGGGCCCTGCCGAGCTGCTACTGCACTATGGCACCGAAGCACAACGCAACCATTACCTGCCTCGCCTGGCACGCGGCGATGAAATCCCCTGCTTTGCCCTGACAGGGCCACTGGCCGGCTCCGATGCCGGGTCGATGCCCGACACCGGCATCGTCTGCAAGGGCCAATGGCAAGGCCAGGAAGTACTCGGCCTGCGCCTGAACTGGGAAAAGCGCTACATCACCCTTGGCCCGGTAGCCACCCTGCTGGGCCTGGCCTTCAAAGCCTACGACCCTGAACACCTGCTGGGCGACATAGACGATCTCGGCATCAGCCTGGCGCTGATTCCTACCGACACGCCCGGTGTCGAGATCGGCAAACGTCATCTACCACTCGGTGCCGCCTTCATGAACGGCCCCAACAGCGGCAAGGATGTGTTCATACCGCTGGATTACCTCATCGGCGGCCAAGCCATGTTGGGCAAAGGCTGGATGATGCTGATGAACTGCCTCTCGGTGGGCCGCTCCATCTCACTGCCAGCTGTGGGTACAGGCGCTGCCAAGTACACCAGCCTGGTGACCGGCCAATACGCGCGAATTCGTGAGCAGTTCAACGTGCCGCTGGCCGCCTTCGAAGGCATCCAGGAGTCCCTTGCACGCATCGCCGGCAACGCCTGGTTGATGGACAGCGCTCGCATACTGACGGCCAAGGCGGTCGATCTCGGGGAAAAACCGTCGGTCCTCTCTGCCATTCTCAAGTACCACCTGACCGAGCGCGGCCGCGAATGCATCCAGCACGCCATGGACGTTCATGGCGGCAAGGGCATCATCATGGGGCCGAACAATTACCTGGGGCGCAATTGGCAAGGTGCGCCAATCTTCATCACCGTCGAAGGCGCCAATATCCTTTCGCGCAACCTGATGATCTTTGGCCAGGGGGCAATCCGCTGCCACCCCTTTGTACTCAAGGAAATGGCCTTGGCCGGGCGCGAGGACCACGATCAGGCACTCAAGAAGTTCGACGCCCTTGTGCTGCGCCACATCAGTTTTGCCATGGGCAATGCCGCCAGCACCCTGATACTCGGCCTTGGCCTGGGGCATTTCGAGAAAGCGCCGGGCGACGCCCTCAGCCAAGGCTATTTCCGCGCCCTGAATCGCCAGGCTGCCGCCTTTGCCTTGCTGGCAGACCTGTGCATGATGCTGCTGGGAGGCAGTTTGAAACGGCGCGAACGACTTTCGGCTCGCCTGGGTGATGTGCTCAGCCACCTGTACCTGAGCTCGGCAGCACTGAAGCACTATTACGACCAGGCGTCACCCGATCACTTGCAACCGTTGCTGCGCTGGGCCATGGAAGAAAACCTCGGCCAGTCTGAAAAAGCCCTGGACCGCCTGCTCGACAACTTCCCCAATCGCTTTCTCGGCTGCGCGCTACGGCTGCTGGTGTTTCCGTTTGGGCGCCGCCATACCGGCCCAAGCGATGAACTGGACGCTGAAGTCGCGGCGCTGATCGGTCGAGCGCAAGGCGACCCGGCACTGGAGGCGCTGCTGTCTGGCTGCTACCGGCCAGAGAACGCCGAAGACCCGGTTGGCGCCCTGCACCATGCCAGCCAACAACTCGCCGCCAGTGAACCATTGCAGCACACCCTGCACCAGGCCCTGAAAAGCGGTCAGGTAGTGCCCGCCCCCGGGCAGTCCCCCATTGACGCAGCCTTGCAGGCTGGTGTGCTTCAGGCCAGCGAAGCACTCACCCTGCACGCTGCAGAACGGGCGCGACGCCGGGTCATTGACGTGGACGCCTTCGACAAGGATGCACTGCTACCGGTCGCCGGCAAGGTGCGCTAAAGGCAATCGAACCGGGACATCGGGCGCCGGGAGCCGTATACTCCCGCGCCCGTTTTGCTCAAGAGGATCGCCAGCATGGCCAACGCGCATCTGGATTACCATCTCAACCTGCTCAACCACCTGCGCACCATTCTGGTTGCACTGGGCGAGGCCGAACAGGTACCGGAAGAGAGCCATGCCCTGTTCCTCGAACGCTTCGACGAACTGCTGACGCAACTTCCACAAGACCCACTGGAAAGCCAATACCTGGGCCAGGACCTGATGTGCCAGGTCATTCAGCGTTACCCACAGATTGCCCACCTGGTGCCACGCGACCTGCTGTGGTTCTTCGGTGGCGATTGCCTGCATTTCATGCCAGACGATGAGCTGGACCTGTATCAGGCACTGGAAGAGCGCCGCTACGAAGCGGAGCAGAATGACGAGCCGTTCGACTGGAACCAGGAAAAACAGCTGCTGAGCATGTCGAACGACGACAGCAAGCACTAAGACAACGCCAGGGTGAAGGCAGGGCTCTTCAAGGGCGCTGCCTGAACACCGCTAAAGGCCACTGACACAACGACCAGCGCAGCAAAGCCAGAGCAGCAAACCGCACAGGCCTGATCCAGGGGCGGTAAATACCGTGCATGGGCTTTTCAAAGGCAAAAAAAAACGCCGTTCAATCGAACGGCGTTTTCTTTGAATTGGAGCGGGAAACGAGACTCGAACTCGCGACCCCGACCTTGGCAAGGTCGTGCTCTACCAACTGAGCTATTCCCGCAAAATGGCGTCCCCTAGGGGACTCGAACCCCTGTTACCGCCGTGAAAGGGCGGTGTCCTAGGCCACTAGACGAAGGGGACGCTGCCCAAAACATGCAACGCATGTTTCAGTGGCCAGATCAGAATCTTAGACCCTAACCTGGATTTTCTTACCAGCCCTGCCCTTGAGCAAGACCGTTAAAACTGGAGCGGGAAACGAGACTCGAACTCGCGACCCCGACCTTGGCAAGGTCGTGCTCTACCAACTGAGCTATTCCCGCATTGGCGTCCCCTAGGGGACTCGAACCCCTGTTACCGCCGTGAAAGGGCGGTGTCCTAGGCCACTAGACGAAGGGGACACACTACAACTTTTCACTCCCTGCCGCGCTTCGCTGTGTGCTTTACGCTGCAAGTGGCGCGCATTCTAGGGGTGCTTTGAAGAGTCGTCAACCCCCAGATACAAATTTATTTAAATCAATGACTTCCCCCTGCTTTCCAGCCCGCTCAAGGCTCGGCAGGATCAGCCGACACAGGGGAAGGCACTGCGCCTTTACTGATGAGCGACGACCCTCGAACAGGTCTATCCGGTTAAAAGCTAAGCCACTACACTCAAACGGTAAATAACCCTGCATGAGGCGTTAACGGTGACACCACTTCTGATCACCCTGCTTATAGTGGCCGGGATCGCACTATTGATCGTGATCGGCTACCTGAACAATGTAGTCGAGAACAACAAGCTGGAGCGGGCCCGACTGAAAGTCGAGCTGGCCGAACGCCTGCGCCGTTGTGGCGAAATCACAGAAACCTTTCCTGGCCAGTTGATGACCCCGGCCTTGAAGCTGCTGCTGACTCGCCTGGAGCTCAACCTGAACCTGCGCCAACTGGCGCTGGACAAGCACAACAGTGAGATCAAGGCGCGCATCGCCGAACTGGAAGGATTGATTGCCAAAGGTGAGGCCTTGCCGGTAAACAACCCGCCAGGGCCGATCCAGACCGAAGCCCGCGCCAAGGATGTGCGCTTTCTGCTTGAAGGCTTGCACAATCAAGTGACCCGTGCAGCCCAGGAAGGTTTCCTGCCGACCAACGAAGCCAAGTACTGGGTCAAGGAAGTCCGTCATATTCTGGTGCTGCTGCATATCGAGTTCTTCAACAACCTGGGCCAACAGGCCTTGCAGCAGAACCAACCGGGCCATGCCCGCCTGGCCTTCGAGCGCGGCGTGCAATACCTGCGAAAGCAGCCGGAACCTGCTGTCTATCAGGAGCAGCTCGCTTATATGGAGAAGCTGCTGGCGCGCGCCAATGCACAGGTGCTGAGTACGCTTGAACCTGCCGAAGACGAGGTCAACGAACTCACCGAGGGCTTGAAGTCCGACACCACTGAAGACTGGAAGAAGAAAGTCATCTACGACTGAAACAGGAAACACCCCCTGCAACGGTATCAGGAGGTGTCAGTGAGAACACAACGCCTGCAATGCTGGCAAGCCCCGCTTCCATACCGTGCACAACACCCTGGAAGCAGACTTGCCCGTGAGCAGCGTGCTGCCTACATCACCAGGGAGCAGTCCGTTGAGCGCAGGAATATCTCGGCAAGGCGTTCCAGCCCGGCCTGATCCTCAACCGTAAACCGCGCAAGCTTCGGGCTGTCCAGGTCCAGCACCCCAATCAAGCACCCGTCCTTGACCAGCGGGATCACCAGTTCGCTGTTCGAGGCGCTGTCGCAGGCAATGTGCCCAGGAAACGCATGCACATCTTCAACCCGCTGGGTCTGCCGAGTAGCGGCAGCAGCACCGCACACCCCACGGCCAAACGGAATCCGCACACAGGCAACCTGCCCCTGAAACGGCCCCAACACCAACTCTTCGTTACGATTAAGGTAGAAGCCCGCCCAGTTCAGGTCATCGACCTGGCTATAGAGAAAGGCCGAGAACTGAGCAGCGTTGGCAATAAAGTCGCGCTCGTCAGCCAGCAAGGCTTCCAGTTGCGCAGCCAGCAGACCATAGCCAGACAAGCCAGCACCGGTTGCATTCAAATCAATCATTTTTCTGCTCCAGCAATTTAAGTCCTACCCAGTAACGGGCGAACTGATAAGCACAACGGCCATTACGATTGCCACGCCCCGTGGCCCAGCGAATCGCAGCCTTTTCCAGTGTTTCATCGCGCACCCAGACCAGGTCCGCGGCTTGCGCCAGTTGACTGATCCAGTGCTCGACCACATCCAGAAAGTGTTCCTGAGTGAAGGGATAGAACGACAGCCACAGGCCAAAGCGGTCAGACAGGGCGATCTTGTCCTCCACCGCCTCGTTGGGGTGAAGCTCGCCGTCGATCATTTTCCAGTTTTCATTGTCGCTCTGCTTCTCTGGCACGAGGTGCCGACGGTTGGACGTGGCGTACAACAGCACATTGTCCGGCGCCTGCTCCAACGAACCATCCAGCACACTTTTGAGCACGCGATAGTCGCCCTCCCCCGCCTCGAACGAGAGGTCGTCACAGAACAACACAAAGCGCTGAGGCAGTTTGTGCAACTGCTCAACCACCCGCGGCAAATCAGCCAAGTGGTCACGCTCGATTTCGATCAACCGCAAACCTGCCGTCGCATACTCCGCCAGCAACGCACGCACCAACGACGATTTACCCGTACCACGCGACCCCCACAGCAGCGCATGATTGGCCGGCATGCCATCGAGAAACTGACGGGTATTGCGCCTTAACTGCTCACGCTGCTGATCGATGCCGATCAGGTCGGACAAGCGCATGTCCAGGCTCACGTCCAGCGGCAGCAGGAAGCCACTGCGCCCTTCACGCTGCCAACGGGCAGCCAGGCAATGCCCCCAGTCAATGGCCGGGCGTGGCGCAGGCAAAAGAGGTTCCAACCGCGCCAATACAGCTTCAGCGCGCTCAAGAAAAGCATTCACACGAGAGTCCACATCAATTCCTCAAGACAGATTCAGGCAAATGGGCAAGCGGAATATGCAACAGGACGTGCCAGGAGCCGGGGCTGATCGGCTATGCTTGCGCAGCGCACGGAATGTGAAACTGGCTCGGAACCCATGGATATCAAGTTCACCAACCGCCTGTCCTATAAGCAAGCCAGGCTGACAGTCCTGGCAGGCTTTGTCCTGGGTACCTTGCTCAGTCTTCTCCAGATCGGCATCGATTATGCCAGTGAAGACGCCTCCATCAACCGCGAGATGCGTGCACTCCTGGAAATCAGTCACAACCCGGCCTCCCGAATTGCCTACAACATCGACTCGGAGCTCGCCCAGGAACTGGCTCAGGGCCTGCTGCAGTCTCCCGCGATCATCCAGGTACGCCTGATCGACAACAACGACACCGTATTGGCTGATGTCCAGCGCCCACGCCTGGAAAGCCGCTACCGGGTGCTCAGCGATTTTCTGTTCGGCGAACATCGTGAATTCCAGGAACGCCTGCAGCTCAGCCACATGCCGGATGAGTACCTCGGCACCCTGTCTCTGGAAGTCGATACCTTCGCCTTCGGCAGCCGCTTCCTGAAACGTGCAGAAGTCACCCTGCTCAGCGGCTTTGTACGCAGCCTGGTGCTGACGTGCATTCTGCTGACCCTGTTTTACTTCATGCTGACCAAACCGCTGGTTAGGGTAATCCGTGCGCTGAGCAACAGTGACTCACGCAACCCCAACCAAAACAAGCTCTCCTTCCCGCCAGGCCATGAACAGGATGAGATTGGGGTATTGGTAAAAGTCGCCAACCAGCAATTCGTCAGTATGGCGACCGAGATCCAACAACGGCGCAATGCCGAAAATCGCCTGACTGACTACCTGAGCGAACTGGAAAACATCGTCTCGGCACGCACCAATGAACTGCGGGCCAGCAACGCAAGCCTCAGCCGTTCCAATGAAGAACTCGAAGTCGCCCGACGCCGCGCCCTGGACATGGCGCAGGCTCGAGCAGCCTTCCTGGCCAACATGAGCCACGAAATCCGCACACCGCTGAACGGTTTGCTGGGCATGATCGCACTTTCACTGGACAGCCCACTGAATGCCGAACAGCGCCAGCAACTGTCGATTGCCCACGACTCGGGCAAAGTACTGGTGGAACTGCTCAACGATATTCTGGACCTCTCCAAGTTCGATGCCGGACAGCTGGAGCTGGAACGAATCCCGTTCGACCTCGGCACACTGGTGGAGGACACCGCCAGCCTGCTTTCGCAGAATGCCGCCCCCAGCGTCGAGCTCACCTGCCTGATCGATCCGAAATTTCCAGCCCTGGTGCTTGGCGACCCGACTCGGGTCAGGCAGATCGTCAGCAACCTGCTGTCCAACGCCCTGAAATTCACCCGCTTTGGGCGCGTGGACGTACGCCTGCGCAGCGAATCTGGCGGCGTACGCCTGGATGTCTGCGATACGGGCATTGGTATTCCCTACGATGCACAAGTCAGGATATTTCAACCCTTCACCCAGGCCGGGGCTGGCATCACACGCCAGTATGGTGGCACCGGCCTGGGCCTGACCCTGACCAATAATCTCTGCGAGGCCATGCAAGGCCGTCTCAGCATCAGTTCCGAAGCAGGTTTTGGCAGCCAGTTCAGTGCCGAGTTACCGTTGCCAGCCCACACGCTGGCAATCGCACCGGCACCGTTACAAGGACGGATTGCTGCCATCAGCACTGCAGACAGCGGCCTGGATGAACTGCTGGCGACACTGCTGCCTGCCTGGGGCCTTGATTATCGGCGGCACGACAACCTCGACACGCTGCCCGAACAGCAACCTGATCTGCTGATCACCGACAACCTGAGCGGGCTGTTCGACCTGCGCCCCACCGTCAAAGCACCGATCCTGCTGATCACGGCATACGGTAACTTCCTGTCCAGCGAACACGCCGCACAACTGGCGCCCTTGCAACAACAAGCACGCCCCCTCACCCGCAGCGCCCTGTACCAGTCATTGCAACGCGCCCTGCACGGCTCAGACAGCCCCACCTCGCCGCCCCAGCAGGGCAGCCTGAACAGCGAGCGTCGAGCACACATCCTGCTGGTCGAGGACAACCCGGTTAACCAACTGGTCGCGAAAGGCATGCTGGCCAAGCTCGGCTGTGACGTCAGTGTCGCCAAGCAAGGCGTGGAGGCTCTGGAACAGCTTGAGCGAAACGACTTCGACCTGGTGCTGATGGACTGCAACATGCCGGTGATGGATGGCTACGAGGCCAGCCGGAGGATCCGCCAGAGCGGACGCTGGCCAACGCTGCCGATTATCGCCCTGACCGCCAACGCCATGCCCGAGGAACGTGAGCGCTGCCGCGCGGCGGGCATGAACGACTACCTGGCCAAACCGTTTCGCCGCGAGGAGCTGCTCACCCTGATCAATCAGTGGGTGCCCCTGTAACACGCCGCATACTGCCGACAGTGCTCACTTGAGCAGCGACTCGATCTGCTCCACCAAGGCCTCCGGCTTGGTACTGGGCGCAAAACGACTGACTCGGCCCGTTGCCGGATCGAAGAGGAACTTGGTGAAGTTCCACTTGATCGCCTGAGACCCCAGCAACCCCGGGGCTCGCTTTTTCAGCTCAACGAACAAGGGATGAGCCGCAGGCCCGTTGACATCGACCTTGGCAAACAGCGGAAAGCTGACGCCGAAGTTCAACTCACAGAAACCTGCAATGGCCCGTTCATCACCCGGCTCCTGCTTACCGAACTGATTGCAGGGAAATGCCAGCACCACCAGGCCTCGCTCACGGTAACGCTGCCAGAGCTGCTCAAGGCCCTTGTACTGCCCGGTGAACCCGCATTCGCTGGCGGTATTGACCAGCAACACCGCCTTGGCCGGGAAGTCCACCAGGGTTTTCTGCTCGCCCTTGATCGTGGTGCAAGGGATGCTCAACAGTGCGTCAGCCATGACCGACTCTCCTTGAATAGTCTACAGGTCAGGTTCGAGGAACCAGGTCCAGGCACACCGAATTGATGCAATAACGCAGGCCTGTCGGCGGCGGGCCATCGGGAAAGACATGCCCAAGGTGAGCATCGCAGACCGCGCACGTCACCTCGGTACGGATCATGCCGTGCGAGGTATCACGGATTTCGATCATGGCGCTGTCGGCAATCGGCTCGTAAAAGCTGGGCCAGCCGCAGCCCGAATCGAATTTTGCCCGAGAGTCGAACAACGGCGCACTGCAGCAGATGCAATGGTAGACGCCATCAGTCCTGGTTGCGTTGTACTTGCCACTGAACGGCCGCTCGGTGCCCTTCAGACGACAGACCTGGTACTGCTCCGGGTCAAGCATTGCACGCCATTCGTCGAGGGTTTTGTCGATCTTGTCCATGGGGAAACCTCTGTAACGGAAAAAGCCCGCGTCGTGTCTTTTCGGCAACGCGGGTGGCACGTATTATTGCGCCTCATCAGACGCCAGTCTGGCACCCGCGTTACACGCATTTCAAACGTTTTCACAGCGCAATGCGCGGCGATCTTTTCTAATCGGGATCACATCATGCAGGTCAGCAAATCGAACAAGCTCGCCAATGTCTGCTATGACATTCGCGGCCCGGTGCTCAAGCACGCCAAACGCCTGGAAGAGGAAGGCCACCGCATCCTCAAGCTGAACATCGGCAACCCGGCGCCCTTTGGTTTCGAGGCACCGGAGGAAATTCTCCAGGATGTGATCCGCAACCTGCCGACTGCACAAGGCTATAGCGACTCCAAAGGCCTGTTCAGTGCGCGCAAGGCCGTAATGCAGTACTACCAGCAGAAACAGGTAGAAGGTGTCGGTATCGAAGACATCTACCTGGGCAACGGCGTGTCCGAACTGATCGTGATGTCGATGCAGGCACTGCTCAACAACGGTGACGAAGTCCTGATCCCGGCACCGGACTACCCACTGTGGACCGCAGCAGTCAGCCTGGCGGGTGGCAAACCGGTTCACTACCTGTGCGACGAGCAGGCCGACTGGTTCCCAGACCTGGACGATATCAAGGCCAAGATCACGCCAAACACCAAGGCCATGGTGATCATCAACCCGAACAACCCGACCGGCGCGGTGTATTCCCGCGAACTGCTGCTGGGCATGCTCGAGCTGGCGCGTCAGCACAACCTGGTGGTGTTCTCCGACGAAATCTACGACAAGATTCTCTATGACGAAGCCGTGCACATCAGCACCGCCTCGTTGGCACCCGACCTGCTCTGCCTGACCTTCAACGGCCTGTCCAAGTCCTACCGGGTTGCGGGCTTCCGTTCCGGCTGGCTGGCCATCTCCGGGCCCAAGCTGCATGCCCAGAGCTACATCGAAGGCATCGACATGCTGGCCAACATGCGCCTGTGTGCCAACGTACCGAGCCAGCACGCCATCCAGACCGCACTGGGCGGCTACCAGAGCATCAACGACCTGGTACTGCCGCAGGGACGCCTGCTCGAGCAACGCAATCGCACTTGGGAACTGCTCAACGACATCCCCGGCGTCAGCTGCGTGAAACCGATGGGTGCGCTCTATGCGTTCCCGAAAATCGATCCGAAAGTCTGCCCGATCTTCAACGACGAGAAGTTTGTTCTCGACCTGCTGCTCTCCGAGAAGCTGCTGATCGTCCAGGGCACCGCGTTCAACTGGCCATGGCCGGACCACTTCCGTGTCGTGACACTGCCACGTGTGGATGACCTGGAACAGGCAATCGGTCGTATCGGCAATTTCCTCAAGACGTACAAGCAGTAACGCACCGCAAAACCAGCCTGCGCCGCCCCTGGCGCAGGTCTCACACCTAATAAGGTTTTTTCCTACAGCCATTACAGCGTTGGCGCGCGAAAAAATCCGGTGCCTGCCACGCGGGTAAGTACACAGTTTGAAATAGTCCCCCGGTTGAATCAGCGGGGCGGGCACCTTATATACCCGCATACGCTACATTTTTATCCGTCAGGAGAACGTAACAACCATGATGCGCATCTTGCTGTTTGTGGCCACCAACCTCGCGGTTGTGCTGATTGCCAGCATTACCCTGAGTCTGTTTGGCTTCAACGGGTTCATGGCAGCCAACGGGGTTGACCTCAACCTCAATCAACTGCTGATTTTCTGTGCTGTGTTCGGCTTCGCCGGCTCGCTGTTCTCGCTGTTCATCTCCAAGTGGATGGCGAAGATGAGCACCGGCACGCAGATCATCAGCCAGCCGCGCACGCGTCACGAGCAATGGCTGCTCCAGACTGTTGAAGAGCTCTCCCGCGAAGCCGGTATCAAGATGCCGGAAGTGGGTATTTTCCCTGCCTACGAGGCCAACGCCTTCGCGACCGGCTGGAACCGCAATGACGCCCTGGTAGCAGTCAGCCAAGGCCTGCTGGAACGCTTCTCACCCGACGAAGTACGCGCAGTGCTGGCCCACGAGATCGGCCACGTTGCCAACGGTGACATGGTTACCCTCGCGCTCATCCAGGGCGTGGTCAACACCTTCGTGATGTTCTTTGCCCGCATCATCGGTAACTTTGTCGACAAGGTAATCTTCAAGAACGAAGAAGGCCAAGGTATTGCCTACTACGTTGCGACCATCGTCGCCGAACTGGTACTGGGCATTCTCGCCAGCATGATCGTCATGTGGTTCTCGCGCAAACGCGAATACCGCGCTGACGAAGCCGGTGCCCGCCTCGCCGGCACCAACGCCATGATTGGCGCCCTGCAGCGCCTGCGTTCGGAACAGGGCGTACCGGTGCACATGCCTGACACCCTGAATGCCTTCGGCATCAATGGCGGCCTCAAGCATGGCCTGGCGGGTCTGCTGATGAGCCACCCTCCGCTGGAAGACCGTATCGACGCCCTGCGCCGCCACGGCTGACCGTTACGCAATAGACAAAAGGGCGACTCCGGTCGCCCTTTTTTTGTGTGCAGAACACTGAACTTTCTGTTGGAGCAGGCTTGCCTGCGATGGCGTGCTTGCGGTCAGCGCTCGAGCCGATACACATGCTCCAACAAGCCCGCGCTTCCCGCTGCCTGGAACTTTGGGCTCTCCGCGAGAATGTCTCGTGTCTCTCCAAGGGTAACCCGCCACCCTGCGTACAGGGCACGGACTTCTGCCTCAAGTACGGCAAAGGGCGGCCCGTCGATCGTTGATTGATCGTAGTCCAGTGTGATCAACAGCCCCTTGGCGTGTGCCGCCAGCAACGCTTGCAGGTGGCTGGCATAGCGCTGGCGCATCGGTGCGGGCAAGGCAATCAGGGCTGCACGGTCATACAGGGCCGAGCAATCGCCAACATCTTCGGCGGTCAGGGCAAAGATATCGCCACACCAGAGCTCAAGCCCCTCGCACTGGTAGACCTTGAAAGCGCCACGTCGAGACACCTGCGGATGCAACTGATGCTCGCTGAAAAACGCCTCTACCGCGCGCTCGGACAACTCAATACCCTGCACCCGCAACCCTTGCCCGGCCAACCAGAACAGATCAAGACTCTTGCCACACAAGGGCACCAGCACCTTGTCGCCTGCCATCAAGCCGAGGCTGGGCCAGTGTCGCTGCAGGTAAGGATTGACCTGATCCAGGTGAAAACCGATCTGATTACGCGCCCAGCGGTCATGCCAAAATTCCGGCTGCATGAATGGCTCCAAAATTTCGATCAAATGATACGAAAACTTATATTAGATTTAGATAAATGAACTGACAGAAGATAACCCCATCTTAACCTCAGGACCTCTTCCATGCTGCCCAGTCTGTTTATTTCCCACGGTTCGCCCATGCTCGCCCTGGAACCCGGCGAGAGCGGCCCTGCCCTCGCACGACTGGCAGAAGCACTGCCTCGACCCAAAGCCATCATCGTGGTCTCTGCGCACTGGGAGAGCCAGGCGTTGTGCGTGAGCAGCCACCCAAGCCCGAAAACCTGGCATGACTTTGGCGGCTTTCCACCGGCACTCTTTGCCGTTCAGTACCCCGCCCCCGGCGCACCAGCACTGGCAGCCCAGATTGTCGAGCAGCTCAAGAGCGCCGGCCTGACGGCTTCGCTCGACCCACAGCGCCCATTCGACCATGGCGCCTGGGTACCGCTGTCACTGATGTATCCACAGGCCGACATTCCGGTCGTAGAAGTGTCCCTGCCCAGCCACCTGGGCCCACAGTTACAGGAACGGGTTGGTAATGCCCTGGCTGCGCTGCGCCAGGAAAACATCCTGCTGATTGGCTCCGGCAGCATCACCCACAATCTGCGCGAGCTATCCTGGCACGCAGGCCCGGACAGCGTAGAACCCTGGGCACTGGCATTCCGCGACTGGATGGTGGAAAAGCTCGAAGCCGGTGACGATGCCGCGCTGCTGGACTATCGCCGCCAGGCACCGTTTGCGGTGCGCAACCATCCCAGCGATGAACACTTGCTGCCGCTGTACTTCGCTCGCGGCGCAGGCGAGCATTTCAGCATTGTTCACCAAGGCTTCACCCTGGGTGCATTGGGAATGGACATTTACCGCTTCGACTGAGCCATTCACCCAGCCGACAGGCAAAAAAAATCCCCGAACCAGTCGGGGATTTTTTATGACACGCGGATCAATCTTCGCGGTAGCGACGCAGCTTCAGCTGCTTGCCGGCAACGCGAGTGTCCTTGAGCTTGGTCAGCAGACGCTCAAGACCGTCTTCTGGCAGCTCAACCAGGCTGAAGCTGTCACGCACCTGGATGCGACCGATTGCTTCACGTGCCAGGCCACCCTCGTTGAGGATAGCGCCGAGCAGGTTCTTGGCAGCGATACCATCACGCGCACCCAGCGCGGTACGGCAACGAGCACGACCTTCGCCCAGCGGCATTGGCGCACGACGCTCACGATCACTGCGCTCTGGACGATCACCTGCAGTACGCTCACGCGGAGTGTAGGTCGGCACCAGTGGCTGCTCACGCTCAACCGCTTCCAGGGTCAGCGCCTGACCGTTGGTTGCTTTGCGCAGCAGGGCAGCAGCCAGGGCACGTGGGCTGCAACCGATGTCGGCGGTCAGGCGGTCCAGCAGGTCGCCATGAGTCGACTCAGCGTCGGCAACCAGCGGCGCCAGGCTGTTGGTCAGCTTCTTGATACGCGCATCCAGAACAGCCTGGCCGTTCGGCAGGCGAACTTCGGCAACTTTCTGGCCCGTTACACGCTCGATAACCTGCAGCATGCGACGCTCACGCGGGGTGACCAGCAGCAGTGCACGGCCTTCACGACCTGCACGGCCAGTACGGCCAATACGGTGAACGTAAGACTCAGGATCGTACGGCATGTCAACGTTGAACACGTGAGTGATGCGCGGTACGTCCAGACCACGGGCAGCAACGTCGGTCGCGACGACGATGTCCAGACGGCCATCCTTGAGCGAGTCGATGACGCGCTCACGCTGGTTCTGGGCGATGTCGCCGTTCAGTGCTGCAGCCTTGTAGCCTTTGGCTTCCAGGGCGCTGGCCAGGTCCAGGGTCGCTTGCTTGGTACGTACGAAGGCGATCAGCGCATCGAACTCTTCAACTTCCAGCAAACGCAGGACAGCGGCTACTTTCTGGTCCGCGTGGACCATCAGGTGAGCCTGCTCGATGGCCGTTACGGTCTGGGTCTTGCTCTGGATCTTGACGTGCTTCGGATCGCGCAGGTGGCGCTCGGCGATGGCACGGATAGAAGCAGGCAAGGTCGCCGAGAACAGTACGGTCTGACGGCTTTCCGGCATGGCCTTGAAGATGACTTCCAGGTCGTCCATGAAGCCCAGCTTGAGCATTTCGTCGGCTTCGTCGAGCACCAGGTGATTGACGGTCGCCAGGACTTTCTCATCACGACGCAGGTGGTCGCAGAGACGGCCCGGGGTAGCAACGACGATTTGCGCGCCGTTACGGATTGCTTTCAATTGTGGGCCCATTGGGGCACCACCGTACACGGCCACCACGGTTACGCCCGGCATTTGCTTGGCGTAGGTTTCAAAGGCGGTGGCTACTTGCAGCGCCAACTCACGGGTTGGCGCCAGGATCAGGGCTTGCGGCTCGCGCTTGCTCGGGTCGATGCGATTCAGGATTGGCAGTGCGAAGGCAGCGGTTTTACCGGTACCTGTCTGCGCCTGGCCGATCATGTCATGACCGGCGAGAATAATCGGGATCGATTGTTGCTGAATGGCGGATGGCTCTTCGTAGCCGGTAGCCAATACAGCAGCAACAATGCTCGGATGAAGGTCGAGAGCGGCGAAGCCGCCGGTTTCCTGGGTCATGGGTCTGCCTCTAAGTGCATCCGCAAAGACCCATGCTCCAAAGCTGCGCATGCCTTGTAAGACCCACGGGTCACCCTGGCAGCTTTGTCGGCGGGGATTTGCGAAAACGATTGAAGAAAAAGGAACGTCAAGGAGAGTCCGCTGTGCGGACGCGCAGCCGAAGCTGGCTTCGGGAAATTGCACTACCTAAGACGAGGTCTAGTAAAAGACCGGCGCGTACTATACCTGAAATAGCGCTTCACGTGAGAGTTTTTTATCGAAAGATGACAGCATAGAGCGGCGCCCCGGATTACGCGCATATCGCCCCGGGGCATGGGCTGAATCGATTATTTCAGCAGCCGCCTCAACTCGCCGGGCGGATCGCTCCGATCAACGGTTGCAACGAGTAGCCCAGACGTGGTGCCAATGCATCGGCCCGAGCGACAAGGCCAGGCATGTCCAGCGTCTGCTCGAGGTCTGCCGGAACCAGCAGAATGACGTTACCCTCCTTCACCGGCAGCTCCCAGTAGTGCCGATGATACAGCCCGCGCAACAACGCAGCCCCCAGCGGCTTGCCGTCATCCGCCGCCCACTGGTTGATCACCAGCCAACCGCCGGGATTGAGGCGTTTCTGACAGTTCTCCAAAAAGCGCCAGGCCAGATGCCCCACGCTCGGCCCGTGATCGGTATACAGGTCGACGAAAATCAGGTCGGCGGTTTCGGCGGTTTCCAGCAGCTCCACCGCATCGCCCACGCGGATATACAGGCGCGGGTCGTCGTCCAGCCCCAGGTACTCAATGGCCAGGCGCGGCACATCCGGGCGCAGCTCGATCACCTCGACATCGTCCAGCGGCAGGAACTTCAGGCAGGCCTGGGTCAAGGTGCCGGCACCAAGCCCGAGGAACAAGGCACTTTCCGGCTCGGCATGGCACAACGCGCCAATCAGCATGGCACGGGTGTAGTCGTACTCCAGCCAGCTTGGATCGGCCGTGAACACACAGCTCTGCTCTATGGCCTCACCGAACTCAAGGAAGCGGTAGTCCTCGACCTCCAGCACACTGATGGTGCCGTACTCGTCGTGAACCTGGGCCAGCAGCCGCTCTACCCGTTCCTCTGTCATCTCGTCTCCCGGCACCGATGCCTGCCCAAGCAAAACCGCCATTGTCCGCCAATGCAGGCAGTGCAACAAGGCACCTTCCAACTGTTACCATGGCCCCAGCCCTCTTTATAATCTGATAACAACCGAGTCTGCGATGAGCCAACCCTGGAGTCCTGACAGCTGGCGCGCCCTGCCGATCCAGCAACAACCGACCTACCCTGACGCGACGCACCTGCACAAGGTCGAACAGACGCTGGCCGGTTATCCACCGCTGGTGTTTGCCGGCGAAGCCCGTGAACTGCGCCGCCAGTTCGCGGAAGTCACCGAGGGCCGCGCCTTCCTGCTGCAAGGCGGCGACTGCGCCGAAAGCTTCGCGGAGTTCTCTGCGGCAAAAATTCGCGACACCTTCAAAGTGCTCCTGCAAATGGCCATTGTCATGACCTTTGCCGCCGGCTGCCCGGTGGTGAAAGTCGGCCGAATGGCCGGACAATTTGCCAAACCCCGTTCGGCGGGCGACGAAACCATCGCCGGTGTCACCCTCCCCGCTTATCGCGGCGACATCGTCAACGGCATTGGTTTCGATGAAAAAAGCCGCGTGCCGGATCCAGAGCGCCTGCTGCAGGCCTACCACCAGTCCACTGCCAGCCTGAACCTGCTGCGCGCCTTTGCCCAGGGCGGGTTTGCCGACCTGCATCAGGTGCACAAGTGGAACCTGGACTTCATCGCTAACTCGGCCCTGGCCGAGAAGTACAGCCAACTGGCCGACCGCATCGACGAAACCCTGGCCTTCATGCGCGCCTGTGGCCTGGACAGCGCACCGCAGCTGCGCGAAACCAGTTTCTTCACCGCCCATGAAGCGCTGCTGCTCAACTACGAAGAAGCCTTCGTGCGCCGCGACAGCCTGACCAACGACTGGTACGACTGCTCGGCGCACATGCTCTGGATTGGCGACCGCACCCGCCAGCTCGACGGCGCGCATGTCGAGTTCCTGCGCGGGGTGAACAACCCCATTGGGGTCAAGGTCGGCCCAAGCATGAACACCGAGGAATTGATTCGCCTGATCGACGTGCTCAACCCGGATAACGACCCGGGGCGCCTCAACCTGATTGTGCGCATGGGCGCGGAAAAAGTCGGCGACCACTTGCCGGCGCTGATTCGCAGCGTGGAACGTGAGGGGCGCAAGGTGCTCTGGAGTTCCGACCCCATGCACGGCAACACCATCAAGGCGAGCAGCGGCTACAAGACCCGAGACTTTGCGCAGATCCTCAGCGAGGTCAAACAGTTCTTCCAGGTTCACCAGGCCGAAGGCAGCCATGCCGGTGGTATCCACATCGAGATGACCGGGCAGAACGTCACCGAGTGTATCGGCGGCGCCCGTCCGATCACCGAAGATGCACTGTCGGACCGCTACCATACCCACTGCGACCCACGCATGAACGCCGACCAGTCACTGGAGCTGGCCTTCCTGATTGCCGAAACCCTCAAGCAGGTGCGTCGCTAGACCTGTACGCGCCGACACAAACGCCAAAGCCCAAGCCACGATCCTGACGCTCAAGGACCCTGGCTTGGGTAGCACACCGATGTGTCCGCCTCACACCTTGAAAGCCAGCATCACCGCACACAGCACCAGAAACCCGCAGAACAGCGAACGCAGCACCTTCTCCGGCAAGGCATGGGCCAGTTTTACCCCCCAACTGATGCTGAGCAGCCCGCCCAGCGCCAAGGGAACGCCCATGCTCCAATCCACGTGCTGATGCACGCCATATGTGACCAAGGTTACCGCCGTGCTGGGCGCCGCCAACGCCAGCGAAAGGCCTTGGGCGACCACTTGAGTCGTGCCGAACACGCTGGTCAGCACCGGCGTGGCAATCACCGCACCGCCCACACCGAACAGGCCACCCACAACACCGGCGCCACTGCCCAGCACGCCCAGCCACGGCCAGGGTTGGCGCAACTCGCTCGAGGGCGGCGTGCTGCGCATGAACATGCGCGCCAGGTTCCAGACCACCAGCGCGATCAGGAAACCGACAAAGCCCAGGCGCATCGCGCCAGCATCCAGGCCCACGGCCCAGATCGACCCCAGCCAGGCAAAGACAAAGCCCGCTGCGGCCAGCGGCAACGCATGCTGCAAGGCAATCCGGTTGCGCTGATGGTAGCGCCACAGGGCCAACAACACGTTAGGCACCACCATCACCAACGCAGTGCCCTGCGCCAACTGCTGATCGAGGCCAAACAGCAGGCCCAGCGCAGGAATCGCGATCAAACCGCCGCCGATGCCAAACAACCCACCCATCGTACCCAAGGCGGCGCCCAACGCGATGTACATCATCCACTCGATCATTCCGGCCCCTTGAAGGTCATCAATCGTCACATGCTACCCAGCCAGGGCTAGTAGGGAAACGCACAGCAACGCACAATGGCTATGCCAATTACGCAAAGGCGATACAGCCGATGAACCCTGATGCCCTCACCGAACAACTCAGCCTTTTCCTCGATGTTCTGGCGGCAGGCAGCTTTTCCGCGGCCTCCCGACGCCACCCGCTAACGCCGTCTGCTGTGGCCCGGCGCATCGACGCCCTGGAGGCCGCCGTAGGCAGCCGACTGTTCGTGCGCAGCACCCACGCGGTGCGTCCCACCCCAGCTGGCAACGCATTCGCCGAACGCGCCCGGCGTATCGTTGAAGAACTGCGCCTGGCGCGGGCCGAAGCCGTGTCATTGAGCAACGCGCCTGAAGGCCTGATTCGCATTGATGCGCCCGCCGCGTTCGGACGCCGCCATCTGGCGCCTGCAATCGCTGATTTCCTGGTGGCCTACCCAGGCCTGGATGTTCAACTGCGCCTGATCGACAGCTTCGTCGACCTGCATGGCGCGCATCTGGGCGAAGTCGATCTGGTGTTGCGCGCCGGACCACTGGCCGATACCCGCCTGGTAGCGACACCCTTGGCCTACATGGTGCGCATTGCCTGCGCCAGCCCGGCCTACCTGGAACAACGCGGTGTGCCGAGCAGCCCGCAGGAGCTGCCAGAACATGATGGCCTGGACTGGGACGGCCTGGCCCCGCCGTTCGCCTGGCGCTTTGCCATCGACGGGCAGATGCGCCTGCTACGGCCCTCACGCATGCGCATGAGCGCCAACAACGCAGAAACCCTGTTGTTCGGCGCACTGGCCGGGCTGGGCATCGCCCACCTGCCGACCTGGTTGATCAGCGAGTACCTGCTGCGCGGGGAGCTGCTGCCGCTGTTCTGCGACAACGGCCTGCCAGCAGCGGAAAGCAGCGGCATCTATGCCTTGCGCCTGGAGCACGAAACCAACTCCCGCAGCCGCTTGCTGCTTGAGTTCCTCAAGAGCCGCTTCAGCCCGGTACCGCCATGGGACCTGGCGTTGCGCAGTGAGCTGCGCTGGCAGTAAGCCCCCCCTTTCACGGCACTGCAGACACAAAAAAACCCGGCAAAGGCCGGGTTTTTCGTGGGCGCCAGGAAATTACTTCTTGGAACGGCCCTTGAAGCTGTTGTCGCGAGTGTCGATGTCGATGAACTCGTCGATCTGGATGAAGTCAGCAACCGAAATCTCGGTACCGTTCTTCAGTTTGGCTGGCTTCATGACCTTGCCCGAAGTGTCGCCACGTGCGGCGTTTTCGGTGTACACAACCTGACGGCTGATGGTGGTCGGC
Organism: Pseudomonas sp. HLS-6 TE3448; assembly: GCF_053629555.1. Taxonomy (NCBI): domain Bacteria; kingdom Pseudomonadati; phylum Pseudomonadota; class Gammaproteobacteria; order Pseudomonadales; family Pseudomonadaceae; genus Pseudomonas; species Pseudomonas sp. HLS-6 TE3448. The sequence continues at coordinate 5,024,883 of NZ_JBRJIO010000001.1, forward strand.
AGCTCAACGGAAACCAGACGGCCTTCGAAGAATACGGCTTCGCAGATGTCTTCCATGCCTTCTTCGATGTACGGCAGAACGGCCTCGATGTCTTCGGCGTTCAGTTCGTACATGGTGTAGTCGGAGGTGTCCATGAAGGTGTAGGAGTCACCGCTGATGAACGACAGGGTCGCTTCTTTGCGATCCAGGATCACGTCGTCCAGCTTGTCGTCTGCACCGTAAACGGTTTCAGTCTTGTAGCCGGTCAGCAGGTTTTTCAGCTTGGTCTTCATGATCGCGCTGTTACGGCCCGACTTGGTGAATTCCGCTTTCTGAACCAGCCACGGGTCGTTGTCGATCCGCAGTACGGTACCGGGTTTCAGCTCTTTACCAGTTTTCATTACGAGATATCCGAATTTGGATGGATTTACAAAAATCGAGGCCGCATATCATAGCCAATTTCGGTAAAACTGTACCAGCGTCGTGGCAAGGTCCGGCTGAGCGGCCTGCGTAGCGCACCAACGCCGGGCGTGCGCGTCCAGTTCCGGCCAGTGCGCAAGCAGCTGTTGCCAGGCCGGCCCCATATCACGATCCATGTTCCAGGCACGCCAGAGATCCACCAACGCGGCACTCGCCGCTGCCGACAGACCTTGGGTGTAGAGCTCAAGAAAGGCCTCGAGTTTTTCCCAGTGGGCGTACGCTTCCTGCACATAGATATGCCAGAGCAGGGGGCGCCCGGCCCACTGCGCACGGACAAACGAGTCCTCTCCGCGCACCGCATTGAAATCGCAGCACCACAACAACTGGTCGTACTCGTCCTGGCTGACAAACGGCAGGATCTGCACGGTCAGCGCACCACGGCGAGCGATGCTACCGGGCGCCAGCCCCGTCTCCCCCAGCCACGCCTGCACATCACCCAGAATGCGCCCCTCGGGCACCAGCAGATGGTTGGGCCGACTGTCGGTAGCCAGGGCCTCGAGCCAACTGGCCACCCCTGGGTTTTCGTAGGCAAACAATGAAATCAGCCGGGCATTGCCGTGTGGTTGCACGCCAATGCCCCGCAAAAACGCCTGCCGCGCCAGCGGATCCTGTTCAAACGCCTGACGCCGCGCCAACAGGCTCGCTTCACGTAGCAGCCCGCCCGTCCTGGCGGTAAAACCCGGAAAGAAAAAGACCTTGCGCAGCCCATTGGCCTGAGGCGACGGTAACCCATGACACCCCTCAACCCAATCCTCGGCACTGAGGTACTCAAGGTTCAACCACAGTACCGGCGTCGGGTGTTCCAGCATGGCCTGAACGTAGGCAGGCGGCAGCTGACAGCCAAAGGCTCCGATCACGACATCGGCCACCGGGGTCGGCTTCCAATCGACGGGCCACTGGCAGACCTGAACGCCTTGCTGCCACTGTTGCCCGGCAGCCGGATCAGCCTGTGGACAAATACGTACGAACGCCCCCAGATCATCCACCCACAGACGCACCGCCAGCCCCTGTTCCGCCACCAACTGCCGGGCCAGGCGCCAGGTGACGCCGATATCGCCATAGTTATCGACCACACGACAGAAGATGTCCCAGGAAGCATTCATGTGAGGCACCTCAGGTATCGGTCAGAAAAAAAGCGTGGATTGTCCGGATAAATCATCGCAGACAAAAGCACCGACACTGAAAAAACCCGGAACGGCATGCGACAATTGCATTTTCCTCGCCCTGGCCAGGAGGCTGCCATGCCCCTTCGCGCACGACGTCACGCCCTGAGCATTACCCTAAAACCGTTTCAATTGATCATCTGCATTGCCCTGGGCCTGTGGCTGGGGTTCGCCGCCATCGCGCTGACCGTCTGGCTGGCCCTGCATTTTGCGCCGCAAGCCACCGCGCCGCTGAGCCAGGCGGTTGAAACCCTGCGCCCAGCCCCGGTACAGGCGCCTCAACAACCTGCTGCGGCCGATAACCCGATGTTCGAGCGCTACAAGGAAATACTGCGCAAACAGGAAGTGCAGCAGGCCGAGGAGCAGATGGAAAGCAATCCACGTAACCTGTCCAACCCCAAGTGCCAGTTCTGGCTGCAACAGAACCGCACTGCACCAACCGATAAAAGCCGCGCCAACGTCCTGGAATTTTGCAACTGACATGAACAAGGCCGAACTGCTGCAACAGATCATCGAAAAACTGGGTATTGACCTGGAGGTCGCCCAGCGCGCGGCACAGACCGCTTATGAAACCGCGACCCACGAAGAGAACATCGCCGAGAACAAATACGACACCCTGGGCCTGGAAGCCTCATACCTGGCCACAGGCCAGGCACGCCGCACAGAAGAAATCCGCCAGGGACGAATTGCCTACCAACAGCTCCTGCTGCGCCCCTACGACCCGGAACGCGGCATTCAGGTCAGCAACCTGGTGACCCTGGAAGCGGAAAACGGCAATCAACGGCATCTGCTCATCGGCCCCGAGGCCGCCGGCCTCACGATCACCCAGGCGCAAACCCTGATTACCGTCATCACCCCCCGCTCGCCACTGGGCCAGAGCCTGATGGGCAAGCAGGAAGGCGACGCCGTCAGCCTGGTTCTGGCCGGGGTACGCCAGGACTATGAGGTGATTGCCGTTCAGTAATTATTTGCCCTGGCATCAAGACAGCGCTCCAGCACCTGCAGGAACGCCTTGGCGGCCGGCGACGGCGAATTCGACCAAATGGCGTAGACATGGCGCACAGGGGCATCACTGACCGGCAAGGCCACCACCCCCTTGAAACCACGGGCAATGGGTGCAGCCACCAACCCCAGGGCCAACCCGCGCTGAACAAACTTTTCCACCAACATCACACTACCGACCTCGAACTGCACCCGATGGCGCACCCCGGCGGCGGTGAAGGCCTCGTCAGTCTGGCGCCGAGCGCCTGTACCCGCTGGAAAGTCCACCAGCGGTTGGTCTTCCAGGTCGGCCAGACACACGCGTGACTGGCAGGCCAACGGATGCCCCGCAGGCAACAACGCCACCAGCTCTTCCCTGGCCAGCAACCGCGACGCCACCCCCTCAATCGGTTCCCCCGGCCAGACACCGATAAAGGCAACATCCAGGCGCCGCTCCCGCACCTCCGCCATCAACACCTCGCTCTTGTTGATCAGCCAGCGAATATCAACCTGCGGGTACTCATGATGGAAACCTGCCAACAGGTCGACCAGATCCAGCTCTGTCAGGGAGCTGATCTCACCTATGGACAAGCGCCCACGCACTTCGCCACAGGCAGCGGCAACATCATCACCAATCCGCCGGGCAGCCTCCAGCGCAGCCTGGCCGCTGACCACAAAGGCTTCGCCGGCGGGCGTCAGGCTCACCCGTCGCGAGCTTCGCTCAAACAGTCGCGCCCCCAAGGTCTCTTCAAGCCGGGCAATCTGGTGGCTCAATGCCGACTGCACGACATGGCAACGCTGCGCAGCCAGGGTGAAACTGCCGGTATCGGCAACAGCCAACGCGTACTCGATCTGCTTGAGGTTCATACATTCATCTGTTTTATAGATTGATCGAATGAAAACGATACATTGGCGTCATATTAAGGCGCTGTCGATACTAGGCACCAGCACGCACCAACCACCGATACAGGGAACGTCCGATGACCGCCGCCACGCCACCGCTGAGCCGCGCACTGATTCTGCTGATGGCCATTGCCACGGGCCTCGCCGTCGCCAGCAACTACTATGCACAACCACTGCTGCACAGCATTGCCCAGCAGTTCAACCTCAGCACCGCAAGCGCGGGCAGCATCGTCGTTACGGCCCAACTGAGCTACGGCGTCGGGCTGCTGCTGTTGGTGCCACTCGGTGACCTGTTCGAACAGCGACGCCTGATTGTCACCATGATGAGCATCAGCACCCTCGGCCTGCTGATCAGCGCCTTATCTGCGAGCCTGCCCTGGTTGCTGCTGGGCACCGCGTTGACCGGCCTGTTCTCGGTGGTGGCTCAGGTACTGGTACCCATGGCCGCCGGCCTGAGTGATCCGGGGCAACGCGGCCGGGTGGTGGGCACACTGATGAGCGGCTTGTTGCTGGGCATCCTGCTGGCGCGCACCGCAGCCGGTTTCATGGCAACCCTGGGGGACTGGCGCAGTATTTACCTGCTGGCAGCCGGGCTGATGACCCTGTGCACCCTTGCCCTGCTGCGCGCCCTGCCATCGCGCCATCAACCCGCAGGCATGCGCTATCCCGCCTTGATCGGCTCGGTGTTCCGCCTGTTCGCCGAAGAGCCGGTGTTGCGCCTGCGCTCACTGCTCGGCCTGCTGGCCTTCAGCCTGTTCGCGCTGTTCTGGACACCGCTGGCCTTCCTGCTGTCTGCCGAGCCTTATCACTACACCGACGCGGTCATCGGCCTGTTCGGCCTGGCCGGTGCCGCCGGCGCCCTGGCCGCCAACTGGGCCGGACGCCTTGCCGACCGAGGCAAGGGCTCAATGGGCACCCTGGTCGGCCTGCTGGCATTGCTGCTGGCCTGGTTGCCGCTGGCCTTCGCCCAATCGTCACTGGCTGCATTGCTGGTTGGCGTGCTGGTTCTGGATCTGGCAGTACAACTGGTACACGTGAGCAACCAGAATGCGGTGATTGCCCTGCGCCCGGAGGCACGTAACCGGCTGAACGCAGGCTATATCACCTGCTACTTCATCGGCGGCGCACTGGGTTCATTGCTCGGTACACAACTGTTCCAGGCTTATGGCTGGGACGGGATCGCGCTGGCCGGAACGATCATCGGTGGCCTGGCGCTACTGGTATGGCTACTGGCACAGTACAAACGCGCTCGCCTGATCAGTCCCGCCTGAAAATCAGACCACGACCCTCCGTCGCCTGGTGATTGACTTGTCATAGCGCAAAGGGCTGAGTAGGGCGTTGGTCAACAGCCCCTTTACTCACTGGGAAGCGCTATGACAAGACTCACGGTTCAAGCCGGCGATTTCTTGCAAGGTGAGGGCGAGTACCGCAATGGATCGCTCACACTCAAGACCTGCAAAAACCCCATGCCCGGAGAAAAAATCACCCTGTCACGCATCAGGGACATGAAAATCGCCAATCAGGAGTTTAATCGCAGCCTGAGCAGCGCCCTTGGCTGGGGCGTGGCCGGCGCACTGATGGCAGGCCCTCTTGGCTTGATCGCCGGCCTCTGGCTGGGCGGCAAGGAGGAAGAGGTGACCTTCGTGGCCACGCTCAAGGACGGGCGCAAACTGATGGCTGTCACCGACGGCAAGACCTGGTCAAAGCTTGACGGCCAGTGGCGTAAACACAAGCCATCGTCGCCGCCGTCAGAGCACTAGAGCCCTCCCCCCTTCTTACAACTCACTGAATTTTCGGTGAACTCAGGGGCGCCTTGTCCATGGCGCCCCTGCTAAGATAGCGGCCGTTTTTCGCCCCCGCAGCTGTCCGGCGCAATGCCGGTAGTTATCGCGTTCTAGCGCACTTAATGTTTCGCCGCACCGGGCCTCCAGCACTTGGGTAGCAGCCGAGCTATAACGGCGCACCCGCTGCAGGCCCTCAAGGAGCTTTTCGCATGACCCTGCACCGCCTGCCCCTCGGCCTGCTGAGCTTCAGCCTGGCCTTGAGCTCATCGCACACCATGGCCGAAAACGGCATCACACTGGCACCGTTGACAGTCTCTGAGCAACTGGACGAGGGCTACCAGGCCCACGAAGCGGCCGTCGGTGGCTTCCAGCCCGCCCCACTGCTCGATACGCCCGCCTCGGTGTCGGTGTTCACCGAGTCGCTGATTGCCGACCGCCAGGTGCGTCTGCTCAGCGAGGTGCTGCAAAGCGATGCCTCTGTCGGCGAAAACTATGCGCCAGTGGGCTACTACGAGAACTTCATGGTGCGCGGCTTCAGCCTGGATGCGGCCAGCAGCTACAAGATCAACGGCCAGACCATCGCCGGGGAACAGAACGTAGCACTGGAAAACAAACAGCAGGTGGAACTGCTCAAGGGGCTCTCAGGCTTGCAGAGCGGCGTATCCGCGCCGGGCGGAGTGATCAACTACGTCACCAAACGCCCTGAGGACGTTCGCTCACTAACCCTGTCAGGCGATGATCAGGGCGAGCGCTACATGGCCGCCGACCTGGGCGGCTGGTTCGGCAGCGAACGGCAATTCGGCCTGCGGGCCAACCTGGCCCATGAAGACATTCGCTCTTATGTCGAACACGCCGATGGGCAACGGGACTTCGCGTCGCTGGCGTTCGACTGGCAGCTCAACCCCGACGCCCTGTTGCAGTTGGACGTCGAGTATCAGCAGCGCGAGCAGCGTTCAGCGCCTGGCTATCAACTGCTGGGCGGCAACAGCCTGCCGCACAGTGTCGACCCCGAGGATCACCTGGCCTACCAACGCTGGGCCAAGCCCGTGACCATAGACTCGCTGAACCTGGGCGGGCGCTTCGAGTACCGCTTCAGCGATACCTGGACCGGCAGCCTCAGCGCCTCGCGCAGCAAGGTGGTGATCGACGACTACAGCTCGTTTGCCTTTGGGTGCTGGGCTGCCACCTGCAACAACCCTCCGCCAGGCAACTTCTTCAGCCCCAACGGCGACTACGATATCTACGACTACCGTAGCCCCGACGATACCCGACGCATCGACGAAGCCCAGGTCGCGCTCAATGGCCGTTTTACCGCTGCCAGCCTTGAGCATGACCTGACGGTCGGCAGCAGTGCGCAGCGGCGAACACTGGATCAGCGACCTACTGTTTCCAATCCGGTAGGCACTGGCAATATTGCTCAGGATCCTGCAACGATGCCCACAACCGAGGCGGATGTTGGCCAGAGCACCCGCCGCCTCGACAGCCGCCAGTACGGCCTGTTCATCAGTGACCGCATCAGCTTCAACGAACAGTGGCAGACCGTGCTGGGCGCACGCGAGGTACGCCTGGATGAGCACGCCTTTGATGAAGACGGCAATTCAACACGCACCACACAGCGCTACGAACTGCTGCCCAATGCCGCGTTGATCTACAAACCGCGCCAGGACATCTCGATCTACACCAGCTACAGCAAAGGGTTGTCGTCGGGCGGTACCGCACCACTTTTTTCCAGCAACGCATCAGAAACCCTGGCCCCCACCCTGTCACGCCAACTGGAAGTCGGCATCAAACGCGACTGGCAACGCCTGAGCCTCAGCGCAGCGCTGTTTCAGTTGCGCCAGGCGTATCAGTACATGCGCCCGGACGGCGCCGGGGCGTTCACCTATGTGCAACAGGGCCAACAGAAGAACACCGGCCTGGAACTGGGCGCGAGCGGCTGGGTAACGTCAAACCTGCAGATCAATGCCAGTGCTGCGGCGATTCGCGCCCGGGTCGAGGGAAGCGACACCCCCGATTACGAAGGCCACCAAGCCCTCAACGTACCGAACTTCCGCGCCGCCCTGCAGGCCGACTACAGCCTGCCCGGCCTACCCGGCCTGGCGCTGCTCGGCGGTGCCCGCTACAGCGCCAGCAAATACGCCAACCATGCCGGCAGCGTGGCCGTCGGCAGTTATGCCGTGTTTGATCTTGGCAGCCGCTACCGCACCCGCATCGGCGGATACGACACGGTACTGCGCCTGACAGTGGACAACCTGTTCGACCGCCGTTATTGGCGTGACGCAAGCGAATACCTGGGGGATGGCTACTTGTTCCCCGGCGCGCCACGCACAGCCAGGGTATCGGCGTCGGTCAGTTTCTAAGGTCGACGCAGCAGCGGTCGACAGCCGCCATCGCGCCCGTGAAGGGGGATGGCGGCCGCTGGCATTAAAACGACTCGCTGCCTTCGCGAATCTCGACACCCAGGACCTCGGAAACGGTCGCCATCACAGGCGCCGCGTCCGGGCGACTGATCCAGCCGCCATACGCATCACCCTCGGTGTCCCAGTTCCACAGCACCAGGCCTTGCGCGGCCAGTTCGGCGTGAGCGCGAAGCATCAATTCAGGCACCTCGACTTCGTCGAGAAACTCTTCGGCCAGCGGGTCGTCGACACCGAAGCTCAGCGTCACACCGCGGCTTTCGGCAAGTTCGCCCAGGCATTCGACGAAGGACTCCGTGTCACTCCAGTCGACGTAAAAACCGGTTTCCCAGTCGATGATGTCCTTGATGATCCACAACAGCCGGGATGGGTCGCCCTCAGCCTCTTCGGCGTCGTCGCCATCCAGCTCGGTTTCGCGCAACATTTGCAGATGGCGATCGCGCAGCTCGTCCGAAGCGCTGATGGCAATGATCAATTGCTCAGCCGCTTTCACCTGTGACGCGTTGAAATATTCACTGATCATATGAAACGCCTTACTCCCTGATTCCATGGCATAAACAAAAAAGCCCCGAACTACTGGCGTTCGGGGCTTTCATTTGTCTGGCGGTGAAGAAGGGATTCCAACCCTTGAGCCTACACACGCCTAGCAAAACCCGCTGCTGCCCACCGTAAAACAAGGGGGCAACGTTTCCGTAGGTGCATAGGCTGTACCAGCCTACTGTGCCAGTCAACCGTTTCGCGGGGCTGGTTCGCTAATGGGTATTGCACAGACTTGCCCCCCGTTAGCAGTCGACCTGACCCGCTACTTGCAACGGATTTGACCGTGACGCTTCGAGGCCTTGACCGGCGGAAAACCCATAGCAGGCGTCCACGATAATGCTGGATCGTTCGTCAGGGCAGGCCTGACGCTTGGCTCACAATTTATGCCGGGCCGTGTACAGGCAGATCATCTCCATGGCCAGGGCGGCAGCCGCCAACGCCGTGATTTCGGCATGATCGTACGGCGGGGCCACCTCGACGACGTCCATCCCGACCAGATTGATGCCGCGAAGATCCCGAAGAATCCGCAGCGCCTGGTGCGTCGAGAGGCCACCGCAGACAGGAGTGCCGGTACCTGGTGCGTAGGCGGGGTCCAGGCAGTCGATATCGAAGGTCAGATAGACCGGGCTGTCTCCCACGCGGGCGCGGATTATTTCGGCCAGTTCCCGAGGGGACCGGTCGTGAGCCTCATTGGCATTGAGCACCTGGAACCCCATCACATCGTCATTGGTGGTTCGCTGGCCAACCTGTATCGAGCGGGAGGGATCTACCAGCCCTTCGCGGACGGCGTGATAGAACATCGAGCCATGGTCGATACGTTTGTCTTCGCCATCACACTCCAGGTCGTGATGTGCGTCGAAATGAATCAATGACAGCGGACCATATTTGGCGGCGTGGGCTTGCAGCAAAGGATAACTGATGAAGTGGTCACCACCCAGCGTGAGCATTGCAGCGCCCGAGCCGAGGATCCTCTCGGCGTGCGCCCTGATGGCCGCAGGAGTCTGCTCCGGAGTACCGTAGTCGAAATAGCAGTCGCCATAGTCGACGCACGCCAGCAGGTCGAACGGATCAAACTCCCAAGGCCAGTGCCGTGCCCACGCCGATTGCACCGACGCCTCACGAATGGCACGTGGCCCGAATCGGCTGCCTGGGCGGTTGCTGGTGGCCGTGTCGAATGGAACGCCGCTGATGACCAAGTCCACACCTTGCAGATCGCGGGTATAGCGACGGCGCATGAAGCTGGTGATGCCGCCGTAGGTGGATTCGGCTGCGGTGCCGTAGAGGCTTTCACGCGTAATGGCTTGATCGATGATTGGAGAAGAGTCAGTCATGAGGTACTCATTGCTGGTTGCGAAAGGTGGTCCAGGCACGTGTGCGCTCGCGTAGTGCGCGCAGGGGCAAGTGCTGTTCGCCGAACAAGGCATGACGCGCGCCCTGCGAAGGGTAGATGGCAGCATTGTGGGTAATATTGGCGTCCAGCAATCCAGCGGCGGCCAGATTGGCATTGGCGAAGAACATCGTGCTGGTGAGTTCGGCCATGGATTGCGGCCGAGTAATGAATTCGATGAAGGCCTTGGCCTCCTTCGGGTGAGGCGCATCGGCTGGAATGGCAAGGGTATCGATCCAGGTCAGGGTCCCTTCGCGGGGCACCCGGTATTCGATGGTGAATGGCTTGTTCGCGGCCATCGCCTGGCTGTTCGCCAGCACTGCATCGCCACTGTAGGTCAGGGCAAGGCAGAGATCGCCATTGGCCAGGTCGGTCATTTGTGTGCCGGTGGTGATGGAGCGTACAGACGGACGCAATGTAGCGAGCATGTCTTTCGCCGCCTGAAGATCGGCAGCGGCCTGGCTGTAGGGGCGCTTGCCTAGATAGTTCAGCGTGAGACTCATGACTTCCTGAGGCGAATCGACGATCGAAATGCCGCAGCTTTTCAACCTGCTTGCATACTCAGGATTGAACAGCAGATCCAGGCTGTCCAGGGGGGGAACAGGGATGCGTTTCTCCACTTCTTGACGGTTGAACGCAAGCCCTACGGTTCCCCATGTGTAGGGAACGGCGAAGCGATTGTCCGGATCAACAGCACGCAGTTGAGCCAGCAACTGAGGATCGAAGTTGGCATGATCCGGCATCTGCGTCAGGTCCACCGGCTGCAGTGCCTTGGCGCGGATTAGCCGATCCAGCATGGCGACGCCTGGGACGACGACGTCGTAGCCGCTCTTGCCGGTCAGCATCTTGGTTTCCAGCACTTCAGCACTTTCGAAGGTGTCGTACTGGACCTTGATACCTGATTCAGCCTCGAATTTCTTGAGGGTCTCTGGCACGACATACTCCGCCCAGGCATAAAGCCGAACAACCTGTTCCGTGGCCGTAGCCTGACCTGCCAGAGTGCTCAACATGGCCAGTGACAAGGCACGCAACAGGCATGCACCTGCACCGAGACGGCGCCAGAGCATGGAGTCCACTTGCGTGCTTTTTTGTAATCGTCTTGGTGCTCGCAGTTTTAGCCTCATGGAGCCTCCTTTTGGAGTTGTTGTTTTTGGCTTGCTCCCTGGCATTGTTTAGATTGTATAAACAGCAATCAATCTATATAAATTGCTAGAAATATAAGCAATAAAACTAAACGGTTAAGTTCTATGGCACTCCCTCCTCTTCATGCTTTTCGCGTATTTGAATGCGTCGCGAGACTCGGCCATGTCGGCGCGGCAGCCGCTGAGTTGCATGTCACCACGGGAGCCATCAGCCAGCAGATCAGGTCTCTGCAAAACAACCTTGGCATCGAACTGTTCCAAAAACAGGGCAGGCATCTGGTGCTGACAGCGCGAGGCCTGGCGCTGCAGCGTTCGGTTGCACGAGGCCTGCATGAAATTACCGATGGGGTGCGTCAGGCCTGCGAAACGGATTTCCAGGGACCAGCCGAGAAGACACTGACGCTATCGACGGAACCGGTTTTCGGCGCTACCTGGTTGATTCCGCGACTCTTCGCGTTCCGCATGCAGCACCCGCACATTCGGCTACGGGTCATCACGGCGGATCACATTTCGGAAGTGGATTGGCGGCGAGCAGACATCGCCGTCCTTTACGACGCACCGATCTGGGAAGGGTTCTGGTGGCGGCCGCTGCAGGCCCTGCACATGTTCCCTGTCTGTTGCCCGCAACTGCTGCGCGGCCCCCATGCACTCAGGCAACCTTGCGACCTGATACACCATCGCCTGCTGCATGAAGATGACGGCACGCAATGGCGACACTGGTTGCGCGAAGCGCGCTTGCCGTACCCTGGGGATGCCGATGTTCACCTGGAAGACTTCGGTATGGCCCTCCAGGCTGCGCGGGATGGGTATGGTGTAGCCCTCAGCGACGAGATCAACTCGGCACGTGATCTGGACGACGGACGCCTGGTTCAACCATTTGCACTGAAAGTGCCGACTGGAATGGACTACTTCTGCATCTGCAATGAGGAAAGCCGAACACTTCCGGAGGTCACGCTGCTCATTGACTGGTTGATCGAGCAAGCCAAGGGCGCTGCTGGACGGCTGAAAGACGGATGAGTCGCTTGGCGAGCTTTCCAGTGGGAGGGAGACGTAGGGCGGGCTAAATGCAAAAAACCCCTGAAAGACTGCTCTCTCAGGGGTCTTGCGAAAGTGGCGGTGAAGAAGGGATTCGAACCCTTGATACAGTTTCCTGTATACACACTTTCCAGGCGTGCTCCTTCAACCGCTCGGACACTTCACCGGATCTCGTCAAGCTGTTCAGCCTGTCGAGGGGCGCTAATGTAGTCGAAAGTTTTTCTTTTGGCAAAGGTTTTTTTCAGAATTTTCATGCGCTTAAGGGCAACGGCCACGCTTGCCTGCCAAATAGGGCAAAGCCGCCAATCTATAAAGCGCTTTACCCGCCTTTCACCGTCGCCCCCCAGCGTACGGGGCCGCAGGCGCCAGCGCTGACCGGCCAGTCAGCCTTGGCGCTTTACCTGGCTGCAGAGGCTGAGTAACGTCTGCCTCACTCTTAACAAAGGATCCCTCTCATGAGTGAGCTGATTACCTACCACCTGGACGAGGGTATCGCGACCCTGACCCTGAACAACGGCAAGGTCAACGCGATCTCTCCCGATGTGATCGCCGCGTTCAACAGCGCGCTGGATCGTGCGCAGCAAGACCGTGCAGTGGTAATTATCACCGGCCAACCGGGCATCCTCTCCGGCGGTTATGACCTGAAGGTGATGACCTCCGGGCCACAGGCGGCCGTGAGCCTGGTCACGGCAGGCTCTACCTTGTCCCGGCGTCTGCTCGCTCACCCGTTCCCGGTGATTGTCGCCTGCCCCGGGCACGCCGTGGCCAAGGGTGCCTTCCTGCTGCTCTCGGCCGATTACCGTATCGGTGTCGAAGGCCCTTTCAATATCGGCCTGAACGAAGTACAGATCGGCATGACCATGCACCACGCCGGCATCGAACTGGCCCGCGACCGCCTGCGCCGCTCGGCGTTTCACCGCTCGGTGATCAATGGCGAGATGTTCGACCCGATCAGCGCCATCGACGCCGGCTTCCTGGATAAAGTCGTGGCTGCCGAGCAGTTGCAGGAGGCCGCCCTCGCCGCTGCCCGGCAACTGAAGAAAATCAACATGAGCGCGCACAAGAACACCAAGCTCAAGGTGCGCAAGGCCCTGCTCGAAACCCTGGACGATGCAATCATTCTCGATCAGGAACACCTGGGCTAACGTCTCCGGCGCATCGCAGGCGAGCCTGTTCACCACAGGCCCCACACAAGGCACTGGCTTTCACACCGGGCCGACCTTGCCTGCGATGCCTTGGCCCTCGGCCAGCACCATCAGTGTTTGCCCCCACGAGTGCACAGCCGTACACTGCGCCGCGTTTGCCCAGTGTGAGTCACTCGATGCTTTATCTGATCCGTATGCTTCTGTTGGGCATACACTTTCTGCTGGCGGGTACGCTTGGCTTGTTGATTGGCCTGTGCCGCCCCTTCAACCCAGACAACAGCCGGATTTTCGCTCGCCTGTATGCCTGGCCCATTGGCGGGTTGCTGCGCCTGCGGGTCAAGGCCGAAGTCGGCCCCTTGTTCGACCAGCCGCCCGGCTGCGTGATCATCGCCAACCACCAGTCCAACTTCGACCTGTTCGTCCTCGGCGGTGTCGTCCCACCACGCACGGTGTGCATCGGCAAGAAAAGCCTGGGCTGGATACCCTTTTTCGGTCAGATCTTCTGGCTTGGCGGCAACATTCTGGTCGACCGCAGCAACGCCTACCATGCACGGCAGGCGCTCCATGCCACCACCCGGATAGTGCAGCACAACAACACCTCGATCTGGATTTTCCCGGAAGGTACACGCAACCCCGGCAACCAGTTGCTGGACTTCAAGAGCGGTGCATTCCGCTTGGCGATTGAAGCAGGGGTTCCCATCGTCCCGGTGTGCGTCAGCCGTTATGCACAGCGCATGCGCCTGAACAGCTGGAACAGCGGCGACGTCATCATCCGCTCGCTGGCGCCCATCTCGACCAGCGGCCTCGGCAAAGAGGACATCCCGGCGTTGATCCAACAGTGCCGAGAACAGATGCAGCGCTGCATCGACACGATGGAAAACGAACTGCCGTCGGCCTGAGCAGTTGCCGGATCGATGCAGTCATACCAAGCTGACAGGATCACCTGAAGAAGCGAGCAGTCATGGGACGAGTCGTTGCAGCCGCGGTGTACAGCGCCGGCAGAAAAGTTACGTCAATCGAACTGGACGAAGGCAGCCACTGGGCCAGCAAGCCAGGGCACTTTGTCTGGATCGGCCTGGAAGAGCCTGATGCGCAGGCGCTGGCCAATCTGCAGCGCCAGTTCAACCTGCACGAACTGGCCATTGAAGATGCACTGGAAAAACACAGCCGGCCGAAGCTGGAAACATTCGGCGACGCGCTGTTCATCGTGACGTATTCACCCGTGCGCCACGAGGGCAAGCTGGAGTTCATCGAGACGCACATCTTCGCCGGCAAGGGGTACATCATCACCTGCCGCAATGGCCACTCGAAGTCCTACGCGCTGGTACGCCAACGCTGCGAAGCGCGCCCGCTGCTGCTGGAGCATGGCGAGGACTTCGTCCTCTACGCCCTGCTCGACTTTGTCACCGAAAACTATCAGCCAGTCAGCGAAGCGATTCACGGCGAAATCGAAGAGCTGGAACAGAGCGTACTGAGTGGTGCACTCAACGAAGACGACATCAAGCGCCTGCACGGCCTGCGCCGGGACATTCTGCGCTTGCGTCGCTATGTGGCGCCGATGGTCGAGATCAGCGAGGAACTGCAACGCCTGACGTTCCCGTTCATCGACAAGAACATGCGCCCGTACTTTCGAGATGTGCAGATTCACGTGACCCGACAGATGGAAGACCTGGCCGGTATTCGTGACATCGCCAGCCAGACCATCGAGATCGGCATGCTGCTGGAGTCATCGCGGCAAAGCATCGTCCAGCGCAAGTTCGCCGCCTGGGCGGCGATACTGGCCTTCCCCACCGCCGTGGCCGGTATCTACGGCATGAACTTCCAGAACATGCCTGAGCTTGGCTGGCAGTACGGCTACTTTGCCGTACTGGGGGTGATCACCGTAGGCTGCTCCGCACTCTTTGCCAGTTTCAAGCGCTCCGGCTGGCTCTGAGGTGCACCCTCAGGCCGTCGTGCCTTCGGGCTTATGGGCCACGAAGCGCATCATCCATTCGGCCACGGTTTCACCCTGGTGCTCGCTGGACAGGCTGGCCAGCCCTTGCCGATAGACCTCATCGCCCAGGTGCTGCTGACGCAAATCAAGCAGCGCCCGTGAGTAATCGTGAACGAACTCGGGGTGCCCCTGGAAACACAGCACCTGATCGTCGATGTGATAGGCCGCATACTGGCAGAACTCGCTGGACGCGATCAGCGTGGCGTTTTCCGGCAACCGGGTGACCTGGTCCTGATGGCTGATCAACAAGGTCAGGTCTTCGATCGCCGGGGTCATCCACGGCTGCTGTGCGTTCAGGCGATAACGGTGAATACCGACGCCCCAGCCCTGCGTCGCACGCTCGGTCTTGCCCCCCAACAGCAGCGCCAGCAACTGATGACCAAAGCACACGCCAAGCAACTTGTCGCCACGCTGATAGCGCTCAAGCAAAAAAGTCTTGAGGGTTTGAATCCAGGGATCGCTGCCAAACGAATCGGCCTTGCTACCGGTAACCAGGTAAGCATCGAACGATTGCTCATCGCTGGGGTATTCGCCGTTCATTACGTTATACAAGCTGAACTCGGCGGCGATGGGTTGGCGGGCAAACAGTTGCTCGAACATCCGGCCGTAGCCCTGAAACTGCTCGACCAGTTCCGGCCGCAGGACGTCGGTTTCAAGGATGCAGATGCGTAGCGACATAGAGATAGTCCCGAACGACAAAGGCGAAATGCGTGCTAGAGCCTGCCGCGATTAAGGCCTGTAAGCAAGTAGAATGCACTGACGAACGGTCATGCAGACTGGATCCACCGACGAACTGCACGCACGTGTCTAGCAAGGGCGATCATCATGGCATGGCAAAACGCCTGATAGCCAAAGCAAAGATTCTAAACGCTGGAAATACCAAACCGTTCTAAAAGATGGGTGACGTTGACCCTAAGGTTAGTTGTATACCCACTTTCAGCAGGTTTGTGTCGGCGCCTGGCAGGCCCGAAATCACACGTAAAACCTTCGACAGGGAAGCCACTCGGCATTCAGGAATAACAACAAAAAGGCAGTCAGCCATGTTCAAGCACACGAAAGTACGTCAGGCAGGGCTCATCCTCTTTGCCACTACCCTACTCTTGATTCTGCCGAATCTATCGCGGCTGTTCGGCTGAGCGACGCGCACGCCTCAGGAACCTATCAGCCGTAGTGTATGCTGCCGGTCTCATTGGTTGGAGACTGTTCCATGCGACGCTGCCTTGCCCTGCTGTTTGCCGTGCTGAGCCTACCGTTACAGGCCGCTCAACTGGTTCTGGAACTGGGTGATGCGCCGATCAACTGGCAAACCGAAGACTTGCTCAAGCACCCGCAAGCGCAGTCGATCAGCATCGCGGACGATGTTTCCTACAAGAAAGCCATGCACTACCGCGCCATCCCCCTCAGCGCCCTGCTGACCGGGGTTTCGGCACAGGATCACCTGCAGGCAGTTGCGCTGGACGGCTTCGCCGCCGAGATGCCAGCGGCGCCACTGCTCGCCAAGGGGCCAGCACGGGCCTGGCTGGCCATTGAGGACCCCGCCAAACCCTGGCCGGGCCTCGGCAAAGGCAAACCAAGCGCAGGCCCCTTCTACCTGGTATGGACGAACCCGCAGGCAGGTCATATCAGCCCTGAACAGTGGCCTTTCCAGGTTGCCAGCATTCGCCGCCTGGACGCCGTCGCCGAACGCTTCCCGGCCATGCGCCCCGCACCTGGGCTTGCAGACAATAGCCCGGTCAACCTCGGCTTTACCGTGTTCCAGAAAAACTGCCTGGCCTGCCACACGCTCAACGGCGCCGGCGATGCACAGTTTGGCCCGGACCTGAACCTGCCCTACAACCCGACCGAGTACTTCCACCTCGACCACCTGCGCCGCTACATCCGCGACCCGCAAAGCCTGCGTCAGTGGCCACAGGCGAAAATGCCCGGCTTCAGCAGCAGTGTGCTCAGCGACGGCGAGCTTGACGCCCTGCTCGCCTACCTCCAGCACATGGCCGGGCGCAAGCAGCCCTAGGGCTATTGCTGCTGCGCGCCGAGGGTCGGGGTGACCAGCACCTTGGCGTGCATCTGCTCAAAGCCACCACCCCGACGCATGCCGCGCACCGGGCACGCGTCCAGATAATCCAGGCCGACCGCCAACTTCAGGTGCCGTTCGGGGCGCTGCAGTTGGTTGGTGACATCAAAGCTGTACCAGCCATTGTCCAGCCAGGCCTCTGCCCAGGCATGGCTGGCCAGGTGCTGGCTGTCGCTGTCGAACAAGTAACCAGACACATATCGTGCCGGAATGCCAAGGCTGCGGGCGCACGCCAGGAACGCGTGGGCGTGGTCCTGACAGACGCCCGCGCCACCCGCGAACGCTTGCGCGGCACTGGTCTCCACCGCCGTCGCCCCGGGAGTGTAGGCAATGCGCTCGTGCAATCCATGCATCAGGTCAATCAGCGCGGAGCGATCACGGCGCTTGCGGCATTGGCGCTCGGCAAATGCGCGCAGTGCTTCGTCGGCCTCGGTCAACCGCGTGAAACGCAAGAACGGCAGTGCTGAACCCGCCTCATGTTCAACCTCGAACTGCTCGTCGATCTCCACCTGCCCCCGAGCACGGATAATCAATTCGGAATGCGGTTCATCCAGGCTCAACACGTGCAGGATGTTGCCGAATGGGTCTACTTGCGCCCGTGCCGGTCGAGGCAGGTCGAGGTGCCAACTGAACACCTGCTGCCGCTCGGTGTCGTGTGGGGTCAGGCGCAGGTACTGGATGCTGGTGCGTACCGGGTCTTCATAGTGATAGGCGGTTTCATGACTAATGGTCAGTCTCATACGACCTCCAGGTAAGCGCTGTGAATGGCGTTGCCCAACTGGCGTACCAGCGGGATGTAGTCGCTCAACCAAGGGTGCAGGCCCGCATCGAGGATTTCGTCGATACCGGTGTAGCGCAGGCGCGCATCCACCTCGGCAGCCAGGCGCTGTGCCGGACGGCCGTTGGCGCCGGGCAGGCTGGCCAGGATCTGATCGATCTCTTCAGTGCAGGCCCTTAGCGAACGCGGCACATCCGCACGCAGCAACAGTAACTCGGCCACATGCCGCGCCGCAGGTGCATCGCGGTAGATCTCGGTGTAAGCCTCGAAAGACGACAGGGCCCTGAGCAAGGCGCTCCACTGGTAGTAACCCCGGGCCGAGCTGTCACTGACCGCATCGGCTTCATCACCAAGCACTTCATAACGGGCGTCGAGCAGGCGCAACGTGTTGTCGGCACGCTCGATAAAGGTGCCCAGCCGGATAAAACGAAAGGCATCGTTGCGCATGATGGTGCCGTAGGTGGCGCCGCGAAACAGGTGTGAGCGCTCCTTCACCCACTCACAAAAACGGCTCAGGCCATAACGCCCTACGCCCTGTTCGGCAATGCCACGGATTTCCAGCCAGGCCGCATTGATGTTCTCCCACATGTCGGCGGTAATTCGCCCACGAACCGCATGCGCACAGGCCCGTGCCGAGCCAAGACAACTGTAGATACTGGCCGGGTTGCCCGGGTCCAGGGCGAAATGCTGCAACAGTCGCTCGGCGTGCAGTTCGCCATGACGCTCGAGGTAGTCATCAAGGGTGCCCGTGATCAGCAACGGCATCGCCAGCTCATCAAGGCCGCCTCCACGGCCGTCCTGCGGCATCAGTGACAGTGAATAACTGACATCAAGCATCCGCGCGAGGTTCTCCGCCCGCTCCAGATAACGCGACATCCAATACAGATCCGAGGCCGTTCTACTCAACATGATTCAATCCTCAACGACCCAGGTGTCCTTGGTACCGCCCCCCTGGGACGAGTTGACCACCAGCGAGCCCTCACGCAGCGCCACCCGGGTCAAACCACCGGGCACCACGCGGGTTTCCCGGCCGGACAAGACGAAGGGACGCAAATCGATATGCCGTGGGGCAATGCCGTTCTCGACAAAGGTCGGACAGGTCGACAACGACAACGTCGGCTGCGCGATGTAGGCCGCAGGGCGCGCTTTGATCCGCGCCGCAAAGGCTTCGAGTTCGGCACGGCTGGCGGCAGGCCCGACCAACATGCCGTAGCCGCCCGAGCCCTGGGTTTCCTTGACCACCAGCTCTGGCAAATGCGCCAGCACATGGGATAACTCAGCCGGTTTGCGGCATTGCCAGGTCGGCACGTTCTTCAGAATCGGCTCCTCGTCCAGATAGAAACGGATCATGTCGGTGACATAGGGGTAGATCGACTTGTCGTCGGCGACCCCGGTACCAATTGCGTTGGCCAGTACCACGTTGCCGCAACGGTAGGCAGACAACAGGCCGGGTACGCCCAGCATTGAGTCAGGGTTGAAGGCCAGCGGATCGAGGAAGGCATCGTCCAGGCGCCGGTAAATCACATCGACCGCCTTGGGGCCGTCCGTGGTGCGCATGTACACACGCTCGTCCCGTACAAACAGGTCCGCGCCTTCGACCAGTTCCACGCCCATTTCACGGGCGAGAAAAGCATGCTCAAAGAAGGCACTGTTAAAACGACCGGGGGTCAACACCACAACACTGGGGTTATCCAGCGGGCTGGAACTTTTCAGGGTGTCGAGTAACAGGTTCGGGTAGTGATCGATCGGGGCGATGCGTTGAGCGGCGAACAACTCCGGGAACAGGCGCATCATCATTTTGCGGTCTTCGAGCATGTAGCTCACACCGCTGGGGGTACGCAGGTTGTCCTCGAGTACGTAGTAGCTGCCGTCGCTGTCGCGCACCAGGTCGACCCCGGAGATATGCGCGTAGAGATCACGGTGCAGATTCAACCCCTGCATTGCCAACTGATACTGCTCGTTGGCGAGCACCTGCTCGGCCGGAATGATGCCGGCCCGCAGAATGCGCTGATCATGGTAGAGGTCGGCGAGAAACAGGTTGAGGGCCTTGACCCTCTGGATGCAGCCCCGCTCGATCACCCGCCATTCAGCGGCGGGAATACTACGGGGAATGGTGTCGAACGGGATCAGGCGTTCAGTGCCTTGCTCATCGCCATAGAGGGTGAACGTAATACCGGCACGATGAAACAGCAGGTCGGCTTCCCGACGACGCTGAGCCAACAGTTCCGGTGGGGTCTCGGCCAGCCAACTGGCGAATCCGCTGTAGTGCGCTCGGACTTCACCGTTGCCGGCATACATTTCGTCATAAAAGCTGCGGATCATGCCGAACTCCTTGTCATCCGGACCAAGACGTCATCGCAAGCCCCGTGCCATCGGCATAAATGCTTTTATTTCAAGTGGTTATAGAAGCGAGGGAAAAACACCGCACCAGAGCAGTGCGAGATACACCGTCAACCGGGCGACGGCGCCTCATTGCGAGGCAGTGCCCGGCTGACGGTTGATTGGCTCAGGCCAGCAAACGCTCTTGCTTGACCCCCCAGCCTTGAACCTCACCACCCAGCGGTGCGATCACCGCCTCAAAGCCCTGTTCGAACTCATCGATGCCGCCATGGGTGGCATACATCACCTTGCTCAACTCCAGATGCCAGCCGCCATCTGCACATTCACAGACCTGTGCATTGAGCGACTCGCCGCGGAATTTCCCGGCTGCTCTGCGGGCACGCTCCTCATCGGGGAAAACGGCATAGAACTCGATGGGGTGGATACGGGCAAAGTCGAACCCGCCTTCCTTCATGCTGCGCAAGACATTAATGCTGATGTCATCATATTGGCTGCTCATGAATCGTCCTCCGCAAATACCGATGGATTAACCTTCAGTGCGTGACGCTATCGCCCACAGTAGAGGCGCGGGCCTTCGAGCTAGTGATCAAGACAGGGCCGGGAAGCGTGAATCAGGTAGACCCTGAGTGCATCCTAGCGCTTGCGCAGCGCTCGTGCCAACCGATGTAAGTCGTATCGACACATCAAAAAACAAAAGCCCCGATAAATCGGGGCTTTGGTCAAACAGGCATCACGTAGTTCCGGTGATCAGTCCGGCACGCCGTGAACCACACCGGCGGTGTTGTCCAGCAGGCTCTTGGTCGCCGTCTGGATGAACGACTCCAGCTTGCGCGTCAGTTCAGCCTGGTCCGGGCTTTCGATTCGCTCGGCCTTGAACTCGCGACCCAGTTGGTAGCGGTACATGCGTGGCGACATGTCCTTGGACTCGATCAGAATCCGATCACCCGTTACCAGGCCAACGGTCTGCTCGCTACCCGACGGTTTGATCATGCCAAAACCCTGGTCGCCTTCCGGCAGGTTAAGCAGGTCACGCCCCCAGCACTGATGACGGGTTTCGCCACCGAGGCGACCCATGATGGTCGGCACGATATCGATCTGGGTACCCACGGTGTGGCTGACCGCACCGAACTTCTCCTGGATACCCGGCGCAATGAGCAGCAGCGGTACGTTGAAGCGGCTCAGGTCGAGTTCAGTGACCTGCTGGTTGTTGCCGAAACCATGGTCGCCAACAATAACGAACAGGGTTTCCTTGAAGTACGGCTCTTTGCGCGCCTTCTCGAAGAACTGACCCAATGCCCAGTCGGAATAACGCATGGCGGTCAGGTGCTCGTCGAGACGACCCTGGCCCGTCACAGGCTCTACCGGCAGGTTTTTCGGCAACGCGTACGGCGTGTGGTTGGACAGGCTTTGCAGCAAGGCATAGAACGGTTTCTTGCCATAGTTTTTCGCCAGTTCTTCAGCACCACGGTCGAACATGTCCTGGTCAGACACGCCCCAGGTAGGGTCGGAGAACACTGGATTGACGAAATCGTTACGGCCAATGAAAGTGGTCATGCCCTGGTTGCTGAAGAACCCGGACTGGTTGTCCCAGGCGAAGTCGCCGTTATAGACATAGACGTCATCGTATTTGCGTGCACTGAGCAGCGCTGGCAAACCCGACAGTTTGTGGCTGCCTTCAGGCGTCTGCATCAGGTATTCGAAACCTGGCAGGTTGGGGAAGCAGCCCATGGTGGCGAACATACCCTGGTGGGTATGGGTGCCGTTGGAGAAGAAACGGTCGAACAGCAACCCTTCCTTGGCCAGTTTGTCGAAGTACGGCGTAATGTTGGTGGTGGCACCCAGCGCACCCACCGAATGCCCGGCGAAGCTTTCCAGCAGGATCACCACGACGTTCTTGATCGGCAGGGTTTTCTCGACTGGCGGGGTGAACTCACGGCGCACAGCCGCTTCATCGGCATCGACCAGCTTGTCGTGAGGCGTCAGCAGCATGCTGCGCACGGTCTCCTGCGCTTCATCCTGCGGCAGGGTGGCCTTCCAGATGTTGTCACGCTCTTCGGACATCCGGCTCTTGGCAGCGGTGATCAGGGTCAGCGTACCGTTCAGGCCCAACTGGTTGGCAAAGTTCGAATCGGTGGTGTAAGCATCGCCCCAACGCATCGGCGGGCCTTGACGCAAGGTACCGCGAGCGGCAACCACGGCCACCAACAGCACCATGAAGAACACGCCGCCGCGCACATACCAAGGCGCTACGCTACGCGCACCGGCCACACTGCTGCCGTATACGCCACGAGGCCGCGTCATGCGGTCGACACCTTTGAACAGCAGGCTCAGCAACCAGGTCCCGAAGGCCCACGCCAACAGGTAACGTACGACAGGGAAGCCGTACCACAGCATGCTCAGTACGGTCTTCGGATCTTCCTTGACGTACTGGAAGACCAACCCGTTAAGGCGCTGGTGGAATTCACGGTAGAAGTCCATCTCCATCAGGCCGAGGAACATGGCCACACTGGCGGTCACGGTCAGCCAGAAACGGAACAGGCCGCGTGCGGCCATCGCCCGAACACTCAACAGTGCCAGCATCAGCGGAATGCAGAGGTACACCACCAGGCGCAGGTCGAAACGCAGGCCGTTGGCGAACGCCTCAGCCAACGTCGAGACCGGGGTGTTGCCGATCTGATCGCTGTTGTAAACCAGAAGCGCCAGCCTCACCAGGCTGAGCATCAGCATGATCACCAGGCCGCTCAGCAGCGTATAGGCCAGGTGCGATTTGACGGTCGGTTGCAGCGCGCGCGAAGCAGCACGCTGATGACTCAAGGCGTCCGTGTTAGCCATGAATAGGAAGATCCCAAAGATTCAGATTTGAAAGAAACGAAGAGCGAAATAACAAGCCTGCCCTAAACAACCGGGCACTGGGGAGCCATTCGTCGAACAGGCATTTGAGCGCACGAATTGTCGGCAATCGAATGTGAAAATTCTGTTCAGAAACTTGCCACGCTTCATGAAATCGACTACGGCGCCCTAAGGCGCCGTAGTGCAGCATCAATCGTTGCTGGGCTTGTTTACAGCCTGCAGCACGTATTGCGGCAAGGCAAACGCACCGATGTGAATCTCCGGGTTGTAATAACGCGTAACGATTCCACTGCCGGCGAAACGCTGGCGCAGGGTTTCCAGCGGCAGTTTGCGGTAACTGGTGTTGGTAGCGCCCCACGCGAAGGTCATTGCACCGCCGATGTAGGTCGGTACCGCGGCCTGGTAGAAGTGCCAATCGGCGAACAGGCTGCGCATGCGGCTTGCTGTGTTTTTAACTTCAGACAACTGCATGAACGGCGTGCCGTTCTGAGTGACCAGAATACCGCCGTCGTTCAGGCAACGATGGCAGGCCTGGTAGAAGTTCTCGGAGAACAGCACCTCTCCCGGACCGATCGGGTCAGTGGAGTCGGAGATGATGACGTCGAACTTCTCTTTGGTGGTGGCGACGAACCGCATGCCGTCATCAATGACCAGGTTCAGGCGCGGGTCATCGTAGGCACCCTTGGAGTGCTCCGGCAGGAACTCCTTGCACATGTCGACCACAGTACCGTCGATCTCGACCATAGTGATGTGCTCGACGCCACGGTGCTTGGTCACTTCACGCAACATGCCACCGTCACCGCCGCCAATGATCAGTACGCGCCGCGCCGTGCCATGAGCCAGGATCGGGACGTGGGTGAGCATCTCGTGGTAGATGAACTCATCGGCCTCGGTGGTTTGGATCACACCGTCCAGCGCCATCACGCGCCCCATGCGCGGGTTCTCGAAAATCACCAGGTGCTGGTGCTCGGTACGAACCTCGTGCAGCAGCTTGTCCATGCGAAAGCGCTGGCCGTAGCCTTCGTACAACGTCTCCAGGTAGTCGCTCATTGCGGGACCTCCAATAAAAGCGGCTGACAACGGGCGCAAACGCGCCCGCCATAGAAAAGGGCGCAGTGTACGTTGTCGATCATGACAGGTCGAATATTCGTCGAGGCACCGCAGGCCGCGCAGGCACCTACAGACGGACATTGCCCCGGGGGCCGGCAATCGCCCAGATGATCAGGCCCAGCACCGGCAACAGCAGGATCAGCAGCACCCAGAGCACCTTGGGCCCGGTCCCTACGCTGCTTTTAATCACATTGATGATTGCCCAGATGTCCAGGGCCAGGATGATCAGGCCAAGAAAGCCATTAAATGTCGAACCCATGATGCCGCTCCTGTGACGGGATGTGTCACTGAGCATAGCCAGCGCTCAACACCCTGGTGTCCACACCGACTTAAACGTGCAAGGCCAGCCGCAGTGCTTCAAGCGACGGCGCGGCGGCAATCCCGACTTCGGCAGCCAACTCAAGCACCCGCTCCAGGTCGTTGCCGTAAACCAGCACGACCTGCAACTCATCGTCGAGCGGCTCACTGAAGTCGAGCAACACATAGCCGCCCGCCTCTTTGTTCATGCTGCTCATCTGGATCTGGATGCGGTTGAGTGCGGTCAAGGCTTCCGTCTTGGCCAATTGCTTGGGCTTGATGTTGAACGCCACATCGGGGCCGAAGGAGGCGACGATCTGGGCAAACAGATCCTGGTAGCTGTCAGCCTGGAACAGCACGGTGTCCGGCAGGCTGCCCACCACAACCCATTCACCCAGGGGAATCGGGAAGGTGTCGTCGTAGTTGATATCGGGGTTGGCGGCCAGAAACCCGGCTGGATCGGCATACGCCTGAGCGGCTTCGTCAGCGATCCGCTCGATGTCATCCTCACGCAGACAGCCGGAGCTGATTTTGCCGATGAGTTCGACCAGTTGGTTTTTCATGAGGGGCCCCTTACGACGATAAAAGGCGCCAAGGATAACGGTAAACACCCACCGAGGGTTAGCCGGCCAGCGCTTGCAACTGCGTCACGGCGTCCTGCGCGCCCATGGCCTGGGCTGCGCCTAATGCGCTCATGCCCTTGGCATCTGCACGTTTGGGGTCGGCCCCCTGTGCCAGCAGATAGTCCACGATTGCGGTTCGGTTGAACATCGCCGCCATCATCAATGCCGTACGACCATCAGCCGTCGCCGCCTCGACACTGGCGCCCTGCTCCACCAGCAGTTGCACCATGGCCAGGTCGCCCTTGAATGCGGCGCCGGCAAGCGGCAGTTGGCCATTGTTGTTGGCGACGTGCGGATCGGCACCGTGCTGCAACAACACACGCACCGCCTCGACATGGCCATGGTAGCTGGCAAGCATCAACAGGCTGTCGCCCTTGTGGTTGCACAGATTGGCCGGCAACCCCTGCTGCAACAAGCGCTCAAGAACAACGGCATCACCTTGACGAGCGCAATCGAAAACCTGCTCGGCAAAGGCAATGGCTTCGTCGTTGAGTTGTTCGCAAGTGAGTTGGTCGGACATGGGGGGCTCCTGGCTGCCGGAAAAGCCCAAGTCTTGGCCAGCACGGGCTGGGGGTCAACGCGGAATAACGCATTGATGCAACAGAAGAAATCTATTGGTACGCAGGGGTGCCCGCGAGTTCGCGGCGTTTGCATCGCGGGCAAGCCCGGCTCCTACAAGCAGGCTTGCCTGTGATGCAAAGCGTCAGAACTGGTTTACGTCGATCAAGGCGAAGCTGACTACATTGCTGTGGCCCGCCAGTTCCCCACCCTGGCGTACCAGCCCGCAGGTCGCCATGCCGGCCTGCTGAGCTGCATCCAGTTCTTCGACGATGTCCGAGAGGAACAGGATCTGCTCTGCCGGCAAATCAATCGCCTGGGCGATGGTGCGGTAGGATTGCGCCTCGCGTTTACCACCGGACGTCGTGTCGAAATACCCGCTGAACAGCGGGGTCAGGTCGCCGGCTTCAGAGCAGCCGAAAATCAGCTTCTGCGCCTGAATGGAGCCCGAGGAATACACGTACAGGGCATAGCCTTCCTGATGCCAGCGCTTGAGCGCTTCAACCGCATCCGGGTAGACATGGCCCTTGAGCAGCCCCGCCTGATAGCCCTCGGCCCAGACCATGCCTTGCAACGCCTTGAGTGGCGTGGCCTTGCGGTCTTCAGCAATCCACTGCAGCAAGATTTCAATTACCCGCTCAACGTCAGCAGCGGGCTCATTGCTGTCTGTGCGCACAGCCTGCAATTGGGCCGCCACGGCAGGCTCAGCCGCATGGGTACGGACAAAATCGGGCAGGTGCCTGGCCGCGAACGGAAACAGCACGTCGAAGACAAAACTCACCGCGCTGGTAGTGCCTTCAATGTCGGTGAGGATGGCTTTGATAGTCATGCAGGCTCCGGTCAGTCGTCGATACGCGGGAATTGATCGGCGATTTTGTCGCCGGTGAACTGCGCTACCCAACCTTCAGGGTTGTTGAACAGGCGAATGGCAACGAAATGCGGGTTCTCGCCCATGTCAAACCAGTGAGGGGTGCCGGCCGGCACCGAGATCAGGTCGTTCTTCTCGCAGAGCACGGCGTAGACATACTCGTCGATGTGCAGGGTAAACAGACCTCGCCCGGCGACGAAAAAGCGCACTTCGTCTTCCGCATGGCGGTGTTCATCCAGAAACTTGGCACGCAGTTCGGCTTTCTGCGGGTGATCACTGTTCAGGCTTACCACATCGACGGTGATGTAGCCGCATTCGGTCATCAGCTTGTCGATCTGGGCCTGGTAGGCCGCAATCACCTCTTCCTGGCTAGCGCCCGGCTGGATCGGCGCATTGGCGGCCCAACGCTCGAAACGCACGCCCTGCTCTGCCAGGGTCGAGGCGATGTCCTCAACGTGGGTCAGCACCTTGTTCGGGATGTCCGGGGTGGACTGGTGGTACACGGTCAGGCTGCTCATCAGGGGCAACTCCTAGTTGTAGCGACTCAACGACCGGTAACCGATCGCACTTTCAATTCACACTCGAAGAGGAATTCGAAGGCTTCGACCTGACGCAACGCGTCACTCATGCGCGGGCCCCAGGTGTACAGGCCATGGCCACGGATCAGGTAGCCGACGCAGTCGGGGTGCGCCTCAAGCCAGGGCTGAACCTTGGCCGCCAGGCGGGCGATGTCCTGATCGTTCTCGAAAATCGGCACCTGCACCGTCGACTCGTGGGTCGAGATACCACTGAAGGCTTTCTGCAGTTCATAGTCTTCGAACACCAGGTAGTCCCCAGCGGTCACCCGTGACAACACCGTGGCATTGACCGAGTGGGTATGCAGCACGGCCCCGATGTCTGCCCGCCAGGCGTACAACTGGGTATGCAGCAAGGTTTCCGCCGAGGGTTTCTTGCCCGGCTCCAGGCTGTTGCCAGCAAGGTCGGTGGCCAGGACATCGTCCACGCCCAACTGACCTTTGTGCTTGCCGGAGACCGTCAACAGCGCCTGATCCGCCGCCAGGCGGGTGGAATAGTTGCTGCTGGTGGCCGGCGACCAGCCACGGCCATAGAGGAAGCGCCCGGCTTCGATGATTTCCAAGGCCAATTGTTCACGGGTAAGGCTCATGCCCTGTCCTCTTTCATTCGAGTCGCAATGATAACGGCTGCCGCCACGGCAGCGACGCTGGCAATACTAAAGGTTGTAGTGGGGCCCAG
Source organism: Pseudomonas sp. HLS-6 TE3448 (assembly GCF_053629555.1). Taxonomy (NCBI): domain Bacteria; kingdom Pseudomonadati; phylum Pseudomonadota; class Gammaproteobacteria; order Pseudomonadales; family Pseudomonadaceae; genus Pseudomonas; species Pseudomonas sp. HLS-6 TE3448. The sequence goes on from NZ_JBRJIO010000001.1 coordinate 5,052,581, forward strand.
CGCATTCCAGCTGTAGCCCGAGTACAAGGCACCCAATGCGCCACCGGTGCCAGCCAATGCGGCATACAACGCCTGCCCCTGCCCTTGCTGGCGCGCCCCGAAGCTGCGCTGCACGAAGGCGATGGCCGCAGCATGAAAACTGCCGAAGGTGGCCGCATGCATCAATTGCGCGACCAGCAACACGGCCAGGTGCTCGGCGTACTCACCCAGCAGCATCCAGCGTAACGCTGCCAACAGGAAACTGGCCAACAGCACCCGGCGCAACGACACCCGCGCCATGATCCAGCTCATGGCCAGAAACATCAGCACCTCGGCCACCACGCCCAACGACCAGAGCAGGCCAATGGTGCCACGGCTGTACCCCAATCGCTCAAGGTGCAGGGTCAGAAAGGTGTAGTACGGGCCATGGCTCAATTGCATCAGGGCCACACAGGCATAAAAAGCCAGCACGCCGGGGCGAAGCAATTGCTGGATAAACCCCTCGCCAGCATCGCGCACATGCTGCCCGGGCGGGTGTGCATTGGGCACCCACAGGCTGGCCAGGACGATACCGGCCATGATCACTGCCAGCGCCACCGGGTAGATATCCAGGCTGAGCCATTCGAACAACCGGCCCAGCCCCGCAACCGTCAGGATAAAGCCGATTGACCCCCACAAGCGGACCTGGCTGTAGCGTGCGGTCTGCCCCTGCAGGTGTGCCAGGGTAATGACCTCGAACTGCGGCAGCACCGCGTGCCAGAAGAACGCATGCAGGGCCATCACCAACGCCAGCCAGGCGTAGCTCTTATCGATGAAGATCAGCGAAAAACTCGCCAGCGTCGACAACGCACCAAGCCGCACGATCAGCAGGCGCTGGCCGGTGCGATCGCCCAGCCAGCCCCACAGATTCGGCGCCACGCAGCGCATCAGCATGGGGATGGCCACCAGCTCGCCGATCCGCGCACTGGAAAACCCCAGGTGATCGAAGTACAGCGCCAGGAATGGCGCTGTCGAACCGAGCAAGGCGAAATAGAACAGATAGAAGCTGGACAGTCGCCAGTAAGGAATCGGCGCCACGGCTCAAACGGCCATGGCGCGATCGAACACTCGGGGCATTACAACTGGCCCAGCACCGGCGTGCTGACCTTCACATCGGCATTCTGCCCACGGTGACGCAGCAGGTGGTCCATCAGCACGATGGCCATCATCGCCTCGGCAATCGGGGTGGCACGGATACCTACGCAAGGGTCGTGGCGCCCTTTGGTGATGACGTCGACCGGGTTACCGTCGATATCGATCGAACGGCCCGGGGTGGTGATGCTCGACGTTGGCTTGAGCGCCAGGTGCGCGACAATCGGCTGCCCCGAGGAGATCCCGCCCAGAATGCCGCCAGCGTTGTTGCTGAGGAAACCTTCCGGGGTGAGCTCGTCGCGGTGTTCGGTACCGCGCTGGGCCACGCTGGCGAAGCCCGCACCGATCTCCACACCCTTGACTGCGTTGATGCTCATCAGTGCATGAGCCAGCTCGGCGTCCAGGCGATCAAAGATCGGCTCGCCCAGGCCAGGCATGACGCCTTCGGCGACAACGGTGATTTTCGCCCCGACCGAGTCCTGGTCGCGACGCAGCTGGTCCATGTAGGCTTCCAGCTCTGGCACTTTGTCCGGGTCTGGGCTGAAGAACGCGTTCTGCTCCACCGACTCCCAGGTCTTGAAGGGGATTTCAATCGGCCCCAACTGGCTCATGTAGCCACGAATGGTGATGCCCTGGCTGGCCAGGTACTTCTTGGCGATGGCACCGGCGGCCACCCTCATCGCGGTTTCGCGCGCCGAACTGCGGCCACCGCCACGGTAGTCACGTACACCGTACTTGTGGTGGTAGGTGTAATCGGCATGCGCCGGGCGGAACAGGTCCTTGATCGCCGAATAGTCCTTGGACTTCTGGTCGGTGTTGCGGATCAGCAGGCCAATTGCGCAGCCGGTGGTACGGCCCTCGAAAACGCCGGAGAGGATTTCGACTTCGTCGTCTTCCTGGCGTTGCGTGGTGTGGCGGCTGGTACCAGGCTTGCGCCGGTCCAGGTCGTGTTGCAGGTCGGCCAGCGAAAGCTCGAGGCCCGGCGGGCAGCCGTCGACAATGGCGACCAACGCCGGACCATGGCTTTCGCCAGCGGTGGTGACAGTGAACAGCTTGCCATAGGTATTGCCGGACATGCAGGACGCTCCGCGAATCAGCCTGATTTGAACAAGGCCGCCAGTATACGCACGCTAACCGGCGAGTTCATCCCTGTTGGCGAACCTTCTAGCCCGGCGTTTGTCCAACTTTCATCTTTCCAGCAGCGGCCCTGTAATGTTACGCGCCCTCACCCTGCTTCTTCTGTGCCTCAGCAGCCTCGCCCAAGCGGCGGCCCCCAGCGTTCTACAGCGGCCCCTGGACCTCGATACAGGCGCCGGCATCCTGCGCGGCAGCCTGCTGCTGCCCCGCAGCGAGCGACCGCCGCCCGTGGTGTTGATCATTGCCGGCTCAGGCCCGACCGACCGCGACGGCAACAACCCCAACGGCGCTCACACCGACAACCTCAAACGCCTGGCGCTGCTGCTCGCACGCAACAATATCGCCAGCGTGCGCTATGACAAACGCGGCGTTGCCGCCAGCCAGGAGGCGACACCCGACGAACGTGACCTGAGCGTCGAGGGTTATGTGGCCGATGCCGTAGCCTGGGGCCGTGCGCTCAACGCCGACCCACGCTTCGGCCCACTGGTGCTGCTGGGCCACAGCGAAGGTGCATTGATCGCCAGCCTGGCGGCCGAACCGGCCGGGGCCAGTGCAGTAATTGCAGTGGCTGGCAGCGGGCGCCCGGTGCATGACGTGCTGCATGCCCAGATAGCCGAGCGCGTACCTGATCGTTACCAAGCACGGGCCCAGGCGATCATCGACCAGCTCAAGGCCGGTCGCACATCGAGCGATGTTCCCCCGCCCTTGCAGGACATTCTGCGCCCCAGCGTTCAACCCTATTTGATTTCACTGTTCCGGCAAGACCCGGCAGCCGCCTTTGCCCGCTTGAAAGTTCCGGCGCTGATCGTGCAAGGCAACCATGACGTGCAGGTCAGTGTCGACGATGCCCAGCGCCTGAAGGCCGCCAAACCCGATGCCGAACTGGCATTGATCGAGGGCATGAACCATATGCTGCGGATCGCCCCGGCTGACGTGCACCAACAACAGCAAAGCTACCTCAACCCGGCGCTGCCACTGGCCAGTGCACTGGGCGAGAGAATCGTCGAGTTTATTCGTCGATTGCCGGCAGCTTGAGCAGAAGTTCCGGAAAAATGCACTCCAGTCCAGGCCAACCCTGCCGATAAGCCGGTGCTGGCATCCAAATTACGGCCAGCCTGCTGCGCACAAGAGGATTGCCGTGATGACCGATGCCCCACCCCAGGATGCCCCCGAAGCAAGCGCCGAAACGGCCGCTCCAGAACCTGCCCCGCTGCCGTGGGAAGACCTGAAGCCGGAGCACTTTCGCATGCTGCGCCTGGCCCCGCTGCCGACCGACCGGGCCACCGGTGCGCGGCCCTTGCGTTTCGTCCAGTACGGCTATGCCGAACGGCACAGCAAGACGCACAGCCTGCTGCGTATGGAGATTCGTCTGCCTGGGCAAAAAGTGCGCAAGGAGCAAAATCGCCTGGACATCCGCGTCGACCATGAGACGCACCACGTGAGCTTCGGCCCTGACAGTGGCCTGCAGATGGAGCCACTGAACCGTGGCGTCGGACGTTTTCTGCTGGCTCAAGGGGTGCAGTGGGCACAACAAAAGTGGTCGCACTACCGGATCGAGGGTGCGGCACTCCCGAGCAAGGACGCGCTGAACGAAGACACCCGCCAACGCCGTGACCATGTGCTGAAAAACGTCGGGCTGGAGGTCGAGTACGCCGATGTCCAGCACATGAAAGGCCGCTACCTGGAAGTGCAGGTAGGTGAGCTCAAGGGTGGCTGGAACAACGAGAAAGTCCAACAGGTCGAGATCATCGAGGCTGCGGGCATGCTCCAGCAGGCCGAACAGACCCTGCAGGAAAAAGAAACGCAACTGCGTGAGCGGGACGAGCGCGTGAACAAATACAAGCGCGAGGACAGCGGCCTGCGCTTCACCATCACCTGCCTGGTCGCCTTCGCCGTGTTCCAGGCCGGGCTGCTGATCTGGATTGCAACCCAACGCTGACAACCTGCAGGTGCCATCGCTGGCAAGCGCCCCACCGTACTTGTGGGGTTTGGCTTGCCAACGATACAGACGCCGCTAGCGCTTACACCCGCGAAGCAAACAGCGCCTGATGCTCACGGCACTGCTGCGCCGTCAGCATGAATACGCCGTGACCACCGCGCTCGAAGTCCAGCCAGGCAAAATCCACCTCGGGGTACAAGGCCGACAGGTGCACCTGGCTGTTGCCCACTTCGACAATCAACAAGCCCTTCTCGGTCAGGTGATCCGCCGCTTCAGCCAGCATCCGCCGGACCAGGTCCAGGCCATCGTCGCCACAGGCAAGGCCCAGCTCCGGCTCATGGTGGTACTCATGCGGCATGTCGGCGAAGTCTTCGGCATCGACATACGGCGGGTTGGACAGGATCAGGTCGAAACGCTGCCCCGGCAGCCCCTCGAAGCCATCGCCCTGAACAGTAAAAACCCGCTCTTCCAGGCCATGACGCTCGATGTTCTGATTGGCGACTTCCAAGGCCTCGAAGGACAGGTCGGCCAGCACCACTTCAGCGTCCGGGAACACTTCGGCACTGACGATACCAATGCAGCCAGAGCCGGTGCACAGGTCAAGAATGCGCTGCGGCTCTGCCGCCAACCACGGCTCGAAACGCTTTTCGATCAACTCGCCAATGGGTGAGCGCGGAATCAGTACACGCTCGTCGACGATGAACGACATACCGCAGAACCACGCCTCACCCAACAGGTAAGCCGTCGGAACGCGGTCTTCGATGCGACGCTTGAGCAGTGCCTGAAGGTGCGCCACTTCCTCGTCTTCGAGGCGGCAGTCAAGGTAGCTGTCGGCCACTTCCCATGGCAGGTGAACTGCGCCCAGCACCAGCAGGCGCGCCTCGTCCCAGGCGTTGTCGGCGCCATGGCCGAAGAACAGCTCCTTCTCGTGAAAACGGCTGACAGCCCAACGAATATGGTCGCGCAGGGTGCGCAGGCGGGAAGTGGTCACGGTAGACTCCTAGAGAAACGACCGGCGATTCTAACAGCCTGGCCAGGAATATGGCTGCCCATGACGTTTTAAGCGATTGGCCAACATGGCTGCAGGCCACTAACCACGCCGCTTGTACGCTAAGCGATTCACATCTGCGTCCAAGCAGGGGAGAATAGGCGAAAAGCCCTATCCAAAGGAGCCCCTGATGTCCGTTCCAATGACGATGTTCCACCTCAGCGGTCGCGGTTATCCGCCGGCCAAGCTGAGTAACGCCAGCCTGGTGATTATCGATGCGCAGAAAGAGTACCTGAGTGGTCCTCTGGCGCTGTCAGGCATGGACGAAGCCGTGGCCAACATCGGCAAACTGCTCGACGCGGCGCGCAAGGCCGGCCGACCAGTGATTCACGTACGCCACCTCGGCACGGTTGGCGGCCTGTTCGACCCACAGGGCGAACGTGGCGAGTTCATTCCCGGCCTCGAGCCACAGGGCGATGAAGTCATCATCGAAAAACGCATGCCTAACGCGTTCAAGAACACCAAGCTTCATGAAGAACTGCAGAAACTCGGTCATCTGGACCTGATTGTCTGCGGTTTCATGAGCCACTCCAGCGTCAGCACCACCGTACGTCGGGCCAAGGACTACGGCTACCGCTGCACCCTGGTCGAAGACGCCTGCACCACCCGCGACCTGCCCTTCAAGGGCGGCGTGATACCCGCAGCGCAGATCCAGCAAAGTGAAATGGCGATCATGGCCGACAACTTTGCCTGCGTGACCCAAGTCGCTAGCCTGATTTGACCTGACAGCTGGCGGAACCACATCGGTACTTTCAGGTCGAAGGCCCGATATCCATAGAGGAAATCGGAATGAAATTATCCGATGGTTTCGACGCCAAGCGCCTTCGCTCACGCGAACCGCGTAATTGGTCAATGCGTTTTGCGGCTGCCTTTTCGGCCCTGCTGGCGACCCTTGGCGTACTGCTGGCGATGGCCGGCACCGCCAGCCTGTTGGGCCATGCACCCGCCTTGGGCGAGCTGACCAACAACCGAGCCGCGGCGGCTGTCATCGTCGGCGCGGGCGTGTTGCTGCTGTGGCTGGGCGTATGGCTGTGGCGCCGTTGCCGGGCACGGCTGCGGCGTGGCCGGGAACTCAACCTGGCACCACACTTGATGAAAAAGCACGATTGAATTAACGAGACGCGGGGAGTCGCGTAAACTGCGCCGCCCAGGCGGAGGCTTACATGCAAGACGACGATTTTTCCCTGTTCAAGAGCGAAGTGCGCGGCGTCAAGCCGATCAAGCATGATCGCGCCGAGATTGGCAAACCCAAGGCCGACCGCAAGCAATTGGCCGGCCTGCGCCAAGCGGCGACCGTGCGCAGCGACCAGACAATAGTCGACGGGCTTTCCGACCAGTTCGTGATCGATGTCGGCCCGGAAGATGACCTGCACTGGAGCCGTGACGGTGTCCAGGAAAGCCAGATGCGCAAGCTCAAGCTTGGGCAGATCGCCTTTGAGGGCAGCCTCGACCTGCATGGCATGAGCGTGGAAAAAGCCCGGGAAACCCTCTGGGACTTCCTCGCCGAAGCCACCCGCTTCGAGGTGCGCTGTGTACGGGTTACCCACGGCAAGGCGGTACGCCTGGATGGCAAACGGCCAATGATCAAGAGCCACGTCAACACCTGGCTGCGTCAACATCCGCAGGTGCTGGGTTTCACCTCCTGCCAGGCCCGTCACGGCGGCACTGGCGCGGTGTATGTCATGCTCAAACGTACCATGCTCGAAGGACGCGACGAGTAAGCTGTGCTTGCAGCGCCGCCGCCGCCGCCGTACCCTTCGCGTTTGCGATTATTCCCCACAGGTAGATCCATGTCCCTGGAACAGAACTACACCGCGATCCTCGGCCAACTGGGCGAGGATGTCTCCCGCGAGGGCCTGCTCGACACGCCCAAGCGTGCCGCGAAGGCCATGCAGTACCTTTGCCGCGGTTATTCCCAAACCCTGGAAGAGGTGACCAACGGAGCGCTGTTCAGCTCCGACAACAGCGAAATGGTCCTGGTCAAGGACATCGAGCTGTACTCGCTGTGCGAGCACCACCTGCTGCCGTTCATCGGCAAGGCGCATGTTGCCTACATCCCGTCTGGCAAGGTCCTGGGCCTGTCGAAAGTCGCGCGTATCGTCGACATGTACGCCCGCCGCCTGCAGATCCAGGAAAACCTCAGCCGCCAGATCGCCGATGCTGTCCAGCAAGTGACTGGTGCCCTCGGCGTGGCCGTGGTCATTGAAGCCAAGCACATGTGCATGATGATGCGCGGCGTAGAAAAGCAGAACTCATCCATGGTCACCTCGGTGATGCTGGGTGAGTTCCGCGAAAATGCCGCCACCCGCAGCGAGTTCCTCAACCTGATCAAGTGATCGGTTGTACACCTTCAAGCCGACCTCACGGGGTCGGCTTTTTATTGTGAGATGCCGTCATGATCGTCAAAGCCCTTCGCATTGGCCTCGGCCAACTGATCGTCGTTCTCGACCTGATCACCCGCCCGCGCAAACTCAAGCGTGACCCGGCCGTACAAGCCAAGATCGAACAGCATGCAAAAGGCCTGAGCCTGTATCAGTTCCACGCCTGCCCCTTCTGCGTGAAAACCCGCCGCACCCTGCACCGCCTGAACGTGCCAGTGGCCCTGCGTGATGCAAAGAACGACGAACAGCATCGCCAGGCCCTGCTTGAAGGTGGCGGCAAGATCAAAGTACCGTGCCTGCGCATCGAAGAAGACGGCAAGACCACCTGGATGTATGAATCCAAGGCGATCATCGCGTACCTGGATCAGCGCTTCTCAGCAGCCTGAGGCGACGCCATCGCAGGCCAACCTGCTCCAACAGAGCACGCGCCAGCTGTAGGAGCCCGCACCAGCTGTAGGAGCCGGGCTTGCCCGCGATGCAAACGCCGCGAACTCACGGGCACCGCGCCGACGCCATCGCAGGCAAGCCAGCTCCAACAGAGCACGCGCAGCCTGTAGGAGCCGGGCTTGCCCGCGATACAAACGCCGCGAACTCACTGACACCCCACCGACGCCATCGCAGGCCAGCCAGCTCCAACAGAGCCCGCACCAGCTGTAGGAGCCGGGCTTGCCCGCGATGCAAACGCCGCGAACTCACGGGCACCCCGCTGACGCCATCGCAGGCCAACCTGCTCCAACAGAGCACGCGCCAGCTGTAGGAGCCGGGCTTGCCCGCGATGCAGACGCCGCGAACTCACTGTCACCCCGCCGACGCCATCGCAGGCAAGCCAGCTCCAACAGAGCCCGCGCAACCTGTAGAAGCCGGGCTTGCCCGCGATGCAAACGCCGCGCACTCACTGGCACCCCGCCGAGGCCATCGCAGGCAAGCCAGCTCCAACAGAGCCCGCGCAACCTGTAGGAGCCGGGCTTGCCCGCGATGCAAACGCCGCGAACTCACGGGCACCGCGCCGACGCCATCGCAGGCAAGCCAGCTCCAACAGGCCCCGCGCAACCTGTAGGAGCCGGGCTTGCCCGCGATGCACACGCCGCGCACTCACTGGCACCCCGCCGACGCCATCGCAGGCAAGCCAGCTCCAACAGAGCCCGCGTAACCTGTAGGAGCCGGGCTTGCCCGCGATACAAACGCCGCGTACTCGCTGACACCCCGCTGACGCCATCGCAGGCAAGCCAGCTCCAACAGGCCCCGCGCAACCTGTAGGAGCCGGGCTTGCCCGCGATGCAAACGCCGCGAACTCACGGGCACCGCGCCGACGCCATCGCAGGCAAGCCTGCTCCAACAGAAAACCCACATGCCCTGCGCGGCCCACCGAGGCAGGCGCCGCTACTTCAGATAGTTAGCCCAGCATGGTCACATGGCGTGGATGGCTGGCCACGCGCTTGAGCCATGCCTGGATCGCCGGGTAACCAGAAAGGTCGAAGCCGCCTTCATGGGCGACATGGGTGTAGGCATACAAGGCCACGTCGGCTATCGAATACTCATCACCCACCAGATAAGGCGTTAGCTGCAGCTGCTTCTCCATCACCCGCAAGGCCTTGTGCCCGCCTTTTTGCAGCTTCTTGTACTCGTCCAGCCGGTCTTCAGGCAGCCTCAGGTAGAACTGGATGAAACGCGCCACGGCCAGGTAAGGCTCATGGCTGTACTGCTCGAAAAACTGCCATTGCAGCACCTGGGTTCGCAGGCGCGGCTCGGTGGGCAAATACTCCGTACCGTCCGCGAGGAAGTTCAAAATGGCGTTGGACTCCCACAGGCAGGTGCCGTCCTCAAGCTCCAGCACCGGCACCTTGCCGTTAGGGTTCTTGGCAAGAAACTCGGGGGTCTCGGTGTCGCCACTGAGGATGTTGATGGGGTGCCACTCATAGGGCAGGTTCAGCAGGTGGAGCATCAGCTTGATCTTGTAGCAGTTGCCCGACTGGTAATCACCATAGACCTTGTACATTTCCCCTCCCCTTTTGAGTGCTGAAACGAAACTGTCTGCAATAGTTGGTGACTGTACGGCCAAATGCAACGATTGCTGTACTGCAAACATCGCGGGAGTGCAGGTTAGTCTGAAAAATCTGCTTACACACGAACAAGGACTGCCCGCATGACCGACGCCACTTCTGCGCACCTGCGCCCACTGGCCGATTCTTCCCCCTCCGCAGTGGTCGCCGGCTTTATCGCCATGCTCACCGGCTACACCAGTTCATTGGTGTTGATGTTCCAGGCGGGTCAGGCGGCTGGGCTTAGCAGCGGGCAGATTTCTTCCTGGATCTGGGCCCTGTCGATTGGCATGGCGGTATGCAGCATCGGCCTGTCGTTACGCTACCGCACACCGGTGACCATCGCCTGGTCAACCCCGGGGGCAGCGCTGTTGATCACCAGCCTGGGCGGCGTCAGCTATGGCGAAGCCATCGGCGCCTACATCACCTGCGCCGTGCTGGTGGTGATCTGCGGCCTGACCGGGAGCTTCGAGCGTTTGGTCAAGCGCATCCCTGCCTCGTTGGCGTCGGCCTTGCTGGCGGGCATTCTGTTCAAGATCGGCAGCGAGATTTTCATTGCAGCCCAGCACCGAACCCTGCTGGTACTGGGAATGTTCTTCAGCTACCTGGTGATCAAGCGCCTTTCGCCTCGCTATGCGGTGCTCGCGGCCTTGCTGGTGGGTACGGCGCTGTCCGGCGCCCTTGGCCTGCTGGATTTCAGCGGCTTCAGCCTGGAAGTGGCAACGCCGGTGTGGACAACCCCGTCCTTCTCACTCGCCGCCACCATCAGCATTGGTATCCCGCTGTTTGTCGTCGCCATGACGTCGCAAAACATGCCAGGTGTTGCCGTACTGCGCGCCGATGGTTATCAAGTGCCAGCCTCGCCACTGATCACGGTTACTGGCCTAGCCTCGCTGGTGCTGGCACCGTTCGGCTCGCACGGCATCAACCTTGCCGCCATCAGCGCGGCCATCTGCACCGGCCCGCATGCCCACGAAGACCCGAGCAAGCGCTACACCGCCGCCGTCTGGTGCGGGATTTTCTACGGTATTGCCGGGGTATTCGGGGCGACGCTGGCGGCCTTGTTCGCGGCGCTGCCCAAGGAGCTGGTGCTGTCGATTGCCGCCCTGGCGCTGTTTGGCTCGATCATGAACGGGTTGACCGTGGCCATGAACGAAGCCAAGGAGCGTGAGGCAGCACTGATCACCTTTATGGTCACCGCCTCGGGCTTCACGCTGTTTTCCGTGGGTTCGGCGTTCTGGGGGATCGTGGCCGGGGTACTGACGCTAATGATTCTGAACTGGCGCAAGGCCGCCTGAGCGCAGCGGCCTTAGGTGGGCAGCGCCAGCCCTCACAAGCGGAAGTGCCCGACCATCCCTTTCAACTCGGTGCCCAGCTGTGCCAGTTCAATACTTGAACTGGCATTGCCCTGCATGGCCAGCGCGGACTGATCGGCACTGCAGCGAATGTTGCTGACGCTACGGTTGATCTCCTCCGCCACCGAACTCTGCTGCTCGGCAGCGGCGGCAATCTGCTGGTTCATCTGCTGAATCAAAGACACTGCAGCCGCAATACTGCCCAAGGCACTCTCCGTCTGCAGTGCATCGGCAACCGCCAGCTTGACCAGCTCACCACTGCCCTGAATCTGTTCAACCGAAGCCTGGGCGTTACTGCGCAGGCTACTGACCAACCGCTCGATTTCTTCGGTGGACTGCTGGGTACGCTTGGCCAGTGCCCGCACCTCATCCGCGACCACCGCAAAACCACGCCCCTGTTCGCCTGCCCGTGCGGCTTCGATGGCTGCGTTGAGCGCCAGCAGGTTGGTCTGCTCGGCCACGCTCTTGATTACCTCGAGCACCTTGCCGATGTTCTGCACCTCGGCACTCAAGCGCTCGATGCCTTCACTGGCCGACGTGGAAGCACTGGCCAACGCCTCGATACGCTGCATGCTCTGGCGCACTACCTGATGGCCGCTCTCAACCTTTTCATCCGCCGCCTGTGCCGCTTGAGCGGCTTCTTCGGCATTGCGGGCCACATCGTGAACGGTCGCGGTCATCTGGTGCATGGCCGTGGCAACCTGTTCCGTTTCCTCCTTCTGGCTGCTGACCTCACGGTTAGTCTGCTCGGTGACGGCCGACAACGACTGAGCATTGCCGGCCAACTGCTCGATACCCGCCTGCAACCCGCTGACGATACCTGCCAGGCCACTGCCCATCTGCTGCATGGCCAGCAGCAACTGGCCCACCTCATCATGCCGATCAACGGCAATGTCGCCGCTCAAATCGCCAGCAGCGATCTGCTGAGCACGGCCAATCACCCGGCGCAACGGCCCAACGATCGCCCGCGTAATCAACCATGCGGCAACAACACCGACCACCAGCGCCAACAGTGAAGCGGCAATAATCAGCCAGGTGTTACGCCCAAGCTCAGCCTGCATGGCCGCCTCTTCAGCGGTCGACGCCTGATCGACCTGCGCCATGACCTGCTCGGCGCGCTGCTGCAGCTGCTGTTTAAGTTGTTGTTCGCGGGCCAGCAGGTCGGTGTATTCGCCGAGTTTCTCGCCAAAGCTGGCAATATGGGTGGCCACCTCCGTGAGCACGGCCTGGTAACCGGCATCCTGCACACTGCCCTTCAATTGCGCGACCAGCGCTGCCGCTTGCTCCGCCTGCTCGATACGCCCCTGACGAACGTCCTCTGCGCCCTTGCGGCTCTGCTCCAGCCGTACCCGAGCCTCGTCCATGGCCAGCAGCATCAGCCGCGCCACCTGGGCGACCTGACCGGCCTGCTCAACGAACTCCGCCCCTCGCGTGCCCTGTGAGTCTTTCAGGGTCCAGGTGCCGTCATCCGCGAGCCCGGCTTGCAAGACGTCAAGGTTATTGGCAACGCTGGAGACCGACCAATTGGCCATGTCCAGCGCCAGCTCCTTGGCCTGAGTCAACTCGACGACCTGGTCGAATGCCTGGCGATAGGCAAGCAGTGACGGCTCGACACTCGCGCTGGCCAGCTGCGGCAGTTCACGGGCCTGCGCCTGCAAAACCTCCACCCCTTGGTGCAAGGCTTCAACCGCCTTGGGATCGGACGTCAGCGCGTAGGTCTGCTCACGCAGGCGTACCTGCAACAACGCATCGTTGACCGCAGTCATTTGCTTGAGGCCATCGAAACGTTTGCCTACGCCAAACAACGCGGCAACACCCAGCCCCGCCACCAGCGTCGTCAACAACAACACCAGGCTAAACCCAAGGCCCATCTTGCGAGCCATTCCCCAATTGGCAAAACCACCCTTGCTGGCCGAATTCATTGCGCCCCGCTCCCCTGCTGCCATCCCGGAAACCCCGGAAAATCCCCAGGACGCAGAGTGGCAATCACGCAAGCCGCCGCACAAGCCTTTGGCGTCGGAATAATGGCAAAAAGCTAGGTGTGCGTCGTTTTCAGTAAGCTGAAGGTCGCGCTGACGATGCCTGGGTTACCGCCTGAAAATACCCGCAGTACGGGACAGGCCACATTCGGCAAACAGCCCTTCAGGCTCAATCACCCAGATCAATCATCGAGTATTTCGCCAAACGCTAACCCTTGCCGATACCGCCCGCAGGGGCTATGAAAAGGCTTGACCTTTTCATTAGAGAACGACGCCATGCCCGCCTTGAACAACCGCCGTTTCCTGCTCGCCAAACGCCCAGTGGGCGCCGTGACGCGGGATGACTTCACCTTTGAGCAGGTGCCCGTCGACGAGCCGGCAGACGGCCAGGTGCTGGTCAAAAACCTGTACCTGTCGCTGGACCCGGCCATGCGCGGCTGGATGAATGAGGGCAAGTCCTACATTCCACCAGTGGCACTCGGTGAAGTGATGCGCGCCTTGGGCGTTGGCGAAGTGATCGCCTCGAAACACCCCGACTTCGCCGTGGGCGACTACGTCAACGGCGCACTCGGCGTACAAGACTACTTCCTCGGGGCGCCCAAAGGCTTCTACACCATCGACCCACGGCTGGCACCGCTGCCGCGCTACCTGTCGGCACTGGGCATGACCGGCATGACTGCCTACTTCGCCCTGCTGGACGTTGGCGCACCCAAGGCCGGTGAAACCGTGGTGATATCCGGCGCGGCCGGTGCGGTCGGCAGCATCGCCGGGCAGATCGCCAAGCTCAAAGGGTGCCGCGTGGTCGGGATTGCCGGTGGGCAGGAGAAGTGCCGCTACCTGGCCGATGAGCTGGGCTTCGATGGCGTCATTGACTACAAAGCCGAAGACGTCCTCGAAGGCCTCAAGCGCGAGTGCCCCAAGGGTGTGGATATCTATTTCGACAACGTTGGTGGCGACATCCTGGATGCCGTGCTCAGCCGCCTGAACTTCAAGGCGCGGGTGGTGATTTGCGGCGCCATCAGCCAGTACAACAACAAGCAGGCGGTCAAAGGGCCGGCCAACTACCTGTCGCTACTGGTGAATCGGGCACGGATGGAAGGCTTTGTGGTGATGGACCACGCCCCGCAGTTTGCCGCCGCCGCGCAGGAAATCGCCGGCTGGCTGGCCACCGGCATGCTGAAAAGCCGGGAGGACGTGGTCGAAGGGCTGGAAACCTTCCCCGAAACCCTGTTGAAGCTGTTTAACGGGGAAAATTTCGGCAAGCTGGTGCTTAAGCCCTGATCTCGGCAACCACGTCGGCCAGCGCCTTGGCTGGATCGGCGGCCTGGCTGATCGGACGACCGATCACCAGGTAGTCGGAGCCGGCATCCAGCGCCTGACGAGGTGTCAGGATACGGCGCTGGTCATCCTGAGCGCTGCCCGCAGGGCGGATACCCGGGGTGACCAGTTGCAGCGACGGATGAGCCGCCTTCAGCGCCGGGGCTTCCAGAGCCGAGCAGACCAAGCCGTCCATACCGGCCTTCTCGGCCAGCGCAGCCAGGCGCAGCACCTGCTCTTGCGGCTCGATGTCCAGACCGATGCCGGCCAGGTCTTCGCGTTCCATACTGGTGAGCACGGTGACCCCAATCAGCAGCGGCTGAGGGCCGCTGCGCTGGGCCAGCACGTCACGGCAGGCCGCCATCATGCGCAGGCCACCGGAGCAATGCACGTTCACCATCCACACGCCCATTTCGGCAGCCGCTTTGACAGCCATGGCGGTGGTGTTCGGAATGTCGTGGAATTTCAGGTCGAGAAACACCTCGAAGCCTTTTTCACACAGGCTCTCGACGATGCCCGAAGCGCTGCTGGTGAACAGCTCCTTACCGACTTTGACCCGGCACAGGCTAGGGTCCAGCTGATCGGCCAGCTTCAGGGCGGCGTCACGGGAGGGGAAATCCAGGGCGACGATAATAGGCGTCTGGCAGACGGACATGGGCAAGTCTCTTGGCAAGTCGAAATCGGCGCGCATTGTAGCCGATGCAGCGGCGCAAGGGGGCCCACTGATCACGAATTCGCCGTCAACCCGCTAGCCCTCTTATACTTCAGGTAATACACCTAACATTAGACAAGGAGCACCCCATGCCCTGGTATGCCTGGTTGATCCTGGTGGTTGCCCTTGGCTCCATCATTGGCGGCCTGATGCTGCTGCGCGACACCGCACAAAAACTGCCGCTGACCGAAGAACAGCTCAAACGCATTCACGAACGCAACGCCGAAATGGACGCCAAAGACGCCAAGGACCGCTAAACATGCGGGACCGAGCCCGCCCGATAGAGTAGGAGCGGGCTTGCCCGCGATGGAAGGCAACACCTCCCCAGCGCCAAACGCTCACAACGCCGCGCCGACAAATCCGCCCCACTCCCGATCAGTTAACCGTCAACTTATCGCGATTGCGCTCCAGCAGCGCTTTGCCAATACCCTTGACCTCCAGCAGCTCATCAACCGACGCAAAGTCACCGTGAGCCTCACGGTAGGCGACGATAGCCTCGGCCTTGGCTTTACCGATACCGGTCAATTCACTTTGCAGGGCAGCGGCACTGGCTTTATTCAAATCAACCTTACCCACGCTTTGCTCAACAACAACCTGAGCTGCAGGCTGGGCCGGGGCCGTTGGCGCCGCCGACGCGGGCAATGAAAAGGTCGCGAACAGGGCTAACAGCAGAGAGGACAAGTACATATGGCGCATAAGGTGACACTCCTTGGGTCGTTTGCTTGCTGAGGCAGCTTTTCCTTGGCTGCCCCTGAAACCTAGCCCCTGGGTACCGTGCGTCAAACGCGATAAGCCGAGGATTCTTTACTAAATTCGACAGCGCATTCGCCCCCAGCCTCACCTGCATACCCCAACAGACGCCCACCCAAACGAATGCAAAATTCGTAAAGGAAATGTAAAAAAAATGTAAAAAAACCAAAAAATGCTATGTTCATCAGTCACATGGCATTTTGATATAGGGCTTCAAACGTGGGTAGGGATCCAAAACAACTGGTCAAGGACTTCCCTTTTACCTACACCCATCAGCGCTCGACCCTGCACTTCAGCACGCCGATTACGCCCCGTGTCGCTGACGCGATGAAACATTTGCTAAACCAGGCACGCCAAGACAAACGCGTGAGTGCGCCGGTACTCAGCAGCGGTTGCCACCTGTTCGCAAAACGCCAGCCCATCGACACCTTGAAGAAAAAAATGCGTATCGCCAGAGGCAGCGCCAAACGCTGCGGTATGTATGACTGGCCCATAGAAGAGTTGATGAACACGGCTGAAGCCCAACGGCGCGGTGTATGCGTGCCGTCGTTGATCGCCTTTGGCTACACCCGCTCGCCTGTGGGGCTGGCAAACGACGTGATCATCATCACCGAGCTACTGCCCGACCACACCGATGGCCTGGAATGGGTGAATGCCAACCCTCATGGGGTTGAACACCTCATCGCAAAAACGTTCGAATTGCTGCACGCCCTGAACAGCAAAGGCATCATCCACATGGACCTGTGGGCCGCAAATGTGATGCTCGCCAATACCGGCGACGCCCCTGCACATGCCATCGACCTTGAGAACTGCTTCCTGAAAGCGCCCGAAGACCTGAGCGAAACCCTGGGTTTTCAGTTTGGCTTTTTCTACCACCGGGAAATTTATCGCTTCATCACAGAAGTACGGTACGACGCGCTGGTGTACGACGCGCTGAAAGCGTACCCGGCTGTGGATAAGTCACGGTTTGCCAAGGTGTACGAGGAGAGCAAGCACCAGCATATTGGGCGCAAGGAACGGCGGGGGGTGTTTTGCGGAGAGGTGGTTGTGGGGTGAGCCGGGGAACTCCGGACAATAGTCCGCAGTTCCCGCATGTTGAAAAAGGCAGACGCGCAATGCGCCTGCCTCAAAGCTACTAATTCAACGCCGCGGTTTGATCAGCATCTTTAGGCCGCATCGGCACCGCCAACAAAATAGCCACTGGCAACCAGAACAACGTCCAGTAGTCACCAGGTCGAGTAAAGATCCGCTCAACATCCGTAAGCATGGCGATCAGCGCAAAGACCAATGCCGGAAATGCAAGGCGCACCCAATAGTTGCTGCGCAGTTTCCACGCTTTATGTGCCAACGCCAGTAGACCCGCGCCTAGCAACGCAAGCGAAACGATGCCGCTATCGTAGACCTGTTGGAGGTACAAGCTATGGGCATGAGGGGAAACTTGAACACCATCAGGCCAGCGATACTCAAAGGGTGTGCCCAGCCCGTGCCCGACGGCCCAGTGCCCTGACATCACTTTAAAATAATAGACCCAAATAGGCCCGCGCCCAGACAACTGCTTTTCCTGAAATTCAATGACCAACTGCGGCCAAAACTTGATGACCAGTGCAAGAACAAGCACTGTACCAATCCCCAGCAACCACCAACCGAGCCTGGAGTTTTGTAAAATGACGACAGCCACAATACCACCCAGCAAAGCAAACCATGCCCCCCTGGTATAGGTCAACAATACATAGAGGCTCAACAGCATGAAGATAGCGAGCCAAAACAGCACTGACTTGAACACCGTGCGCTTATCCAATGCCACACCGAGCGCCCAAATAGCAATTGCACCATGGAAAATACCGGCCACTACAGGCCAGCCGTAATTGGCAAAATTGCCGATACCCGAGCGATCTATACGATAAGCACGATAGGCCAGTGGTTTATCCAGAATGCCAAACTGATAAACAATACTGACAAGGGCACCTACAGCCACCATGACCACCCCTGCCAACAACGCTTTTTTCAGAAAGGCCTCATTGTAGGACATTAATAAGTAGATCGCTTGAAGATACAGGGCAATCAACAACCCTCGCTTCGCAAGCGAGAACGCATCCTTTTCAGACCCTGTTGCCCATAGTGCACTCAAGCCGACCCAAAACAGAAAAAAAATCCACGGAATGTAGTGAGCCGACGGTAAACATTTACTCCGAACAATCAACTTGTAAAAAACAAAAATCAGCGCCGGCAAAAGTAGCCATATATATACTTGAGCATTCCTCGCGCTACCGGACTGAATCCAAACCTTACCACTTAACTGAATAAACAAACCAATAGCCAGCATCCAGATCAAAACGAGCTGCCAGCTTCGGCCTCTAGAGCAGTCACCCCGTAATACTTCTACTCCATTCATAGCCACCACTACTTCCCCAAGCAAAATCAAAATGCGTTTTTATTAATGAAGCCTTTAAAAACAGTTAGAAAAATTATTTTAAGGTCAATCCAAAGCGACCAGTTATCGATGTACCAGAGATCGTACTCGACACGCTTTTGCATTTTTTCAAGCGTATCAGTCTCCCCGCGGTAGCCGCTGACCTGAGCCCAGCCGGTAATACCTGGCTTGACCTTATGCCGCTGCATGTAAGACTCGACCAAGTCCTTGTAGTACTCGTTATGCGCCAACGCATGAGGGCGAGGCCCAACAATCGACATACGCCCTTGGAGCACATTGAAAAACTGCGGCAATTCATCAAGGCTGGTACGTCGTAAAAACGCCCCGACTTTAGTCACACGCACATCGTTGCGCGTGGCTTGGGTAACGCCACCTTCGCTATGCACTACCATTGAGCGAAATTTGTACACTTTGAAATGTTTGCCGTTGATGCCCGTTCGATACTGTTTAAACAAAATCGGCCCCGGGGACGACACCTTGATTGCGACAGCAATCATCAGGCAAACCGGGAGTATCAAAAGGCTGATCAAGCCTCCGATGATCAAGTCCTCAAGGCGCTTGACCACCAACGCCGAACCATCCATCGGGCTGCAGCTAAGGTCCAATGAATACAAGCCAGCAATATGGCTCACCTTGTGGTTCAGCAAGCGGATATCGCCCCATTCCGGAATGAAGCGAACCGCAACGGTGTGGTGGCGAAGAGCATACATGATGGAGCGAATGACGCCCCCTTCACTGAGCGGCAGGCACAGCCATACTTCATGCACACCTAACTCATCAACTTTGGCGACCAGGCTGTCCATCCAGTCGTCGTTTTGACTAAACGCAAGGTTTGCGGAAATACGAAAACCGTCCTCTTCCAAGGTGCGGCCACTGTTTAGCTGGCTGGCGGACTGCCCTCCAGAATCAACCAGCAGTACGCTCTTCAGGTTCAGCCCAGAGCCACGTATGCGGCGTAAAAACAAAAATACGGAAAGGCGCAGCAACAAACACAATGCGCCTCCCGAAAACAACATTACACTGAACCAGATGCGAGAATAGTTATCTGAAACCTTCAGGAAAAACGTCAACGATAAAAGAATGCCTGCGGCAGACAGCCAGCAAACCACCAGGACACTGAGTTGACGCCAGAAGGACTGACCTCGTTGCGAGCCATAAACACCGCCCAACGCCAGGCAGATCACGACCACAATGGCCGTAATCATCGTTGCGGTGTTGTAACGCCCCGTCATTTCAAAGTGCTGAAAACGGTAATGGAAGGCAAACAAGCCCGCCACCAAGACGATGACCATGTCCGTTAACGCGACAAAAAAAGGAACGGGATA
This sequence comes from Pseudomonas sp. HLS-6 TE3448, assembly GCF_053629555.1. NCBI lineage: Bacteria > Pseudomonadati > Pseudomonadota > Gammaproteobacteria > Pseudomonadales > Pseudomonadaceae > Pseudomonas > Pseudomonas sp. HLS-6 TE3448. The sequence goes on from NZ_JBRJIO010000001.1 coordinate 5,072,104, forward strand.
CCGTTCTGCAAATGTTGGTTGATACCGATGAGTGACTTGCATGTCTTTGAACAGGCCCCAATCTCTATAAAACACTGGTTAGCGTACACTGCAGCCAGGCACTGCCCCCGCAGCCAAAACCCCCAACCCTACACAGCAATTCAGAGCCGCCAGCACCGGCCAGCACCGCCTGAGTCACTATCAGTCATGCTTTATTTTTTGGTTTGACACGCCCGTACTTGTCTTCAAAGCGAACGATATCGTCTTCCCCCAGGTACGTACCTGATTGAACCTCGATGAGCTCCAACGGGATAACGCCTGGATTTTCCAAAGCATGAACCTGGCCGATAGGTATGTAAGTGGATTGGTTCTCGGTGACCAGATAGGTTTTGTCGCCATTGGTGACACTCGCCGTACCACTCACCACAATCCAGTGTTCGGCACGGTGATGGTGCATCTGAACGGATAGCTTGGCTCCCGGTTTTACGGTGATACGCTTGACCTGATAACGATGCCCACTGTCGATCGAATCGTATACCCCCCAAGGACGATACACTTCACGGTGATTGGTATGCTCATGGCGCTGGTCCTGCTTGAGCTGCTCAACAATCTTTTTGACGTCTTGCACATGACTCTTGTGGGCAACCAGGACAGCATCCTTGGTCTCAACAATAATCAGGTCCTCGACCCCTACCGTCGTCACCAAGCGATGCTCGGCATGCACATAGCTATGACGAGTACCGTGTTGAAGGACATCCCCCTTCAAGACATTCCCGTTGCTGTCCTTTTCGCTGACATCCCACAGTGCAGACCATGACCCGATGTCACTCCATCCAGCATCCAGCGGCACCATGGCGGCATCGGCCGTTTTTTCCATCACCGCATAATCGATCGAGTCGTCCGGGCACTCGCTAAATGCATTTGCATCAATACGGGTGAAGTACAGGTCCTGCTCTGCACCTGCCAATGCCTGCCGGCACGCCTTAAGAATGTCGGGCTGGAACGCCTCCAGCTCTGCCAGGTAGCGGCTGGCACGAAACATGAACATGCCACTGTTCCAAAAATAGTCCCCAGAAGCAACATAATGCTGGGCAGTGGGCAAGTCCGGCTTCTCAACGAAACGGTTAACCTTGAACCCTTCACTACCAAGCACTTCGCCCTTCTGGATGTAGCCATAACCGGTTTCAGGATAGGCCGGTACGATGCCAAAGGTGACAAGCTTGCCTGCTTTGGCTAACACCGTGGCAGCCTCTATACTGGCATGGAACGCAGGCACGTCCTGAATCAAGTGATCGGCAGCCAAAACCAGCAGCAACGGATCCTGACCTTCTTCTATGGCCTGCAATGCCGCCAAAGCAATAGCAGGTGCCGTGTTACGCCCCATTGGCTCCAGCAGAATGTTGGCCTGCTCCAGGCCAATCTGACGTAGCTGCTCTGCTGCAAGAAACCGATGCTGCTCGTTGCAAATCAAGCGTGGAGTTTGGGCGTCCAGCCCCTGCAGGCGCTCAATCGTTGCCTGCAGCATGGACTGATTCTGGTCGACCATCGGCAAAAATTGCTTAGGGTTAAGTTGACGCGAAAGCGGCCAGAGACGCGAG